>NZ_CAXXXH010000001.1:0-5292597 GCF_963664155.2 uncultured Desulfosarcina sp. | reverse complement strand
GCTATGAGCCGAGAGCTTTTTAAAAGATAAAAAGGCATCAGGCAGCCTCGGCGAAAGGATGGGGCAGACCGTAATAAACCTCATCCGGGGTTCTGTCGTCAAGAGCCGAATGGCCCCGTTCGTGATTGTAATAATCGAGCCACCGGCCCAGACCCTGCCGCAGCGCCTTACCGGTGTCGAATGCGTGCAAGTAAATGTATTGGTGTTTGAGGGTCCACCACAGCCGCTCGACGAATATATTGTCCTGGCAACGACCCCGACCATCCATACTGATGGCGACCTTGTTATCGATGAGAACCTTGGTGAACGCGTTGCTGGTAAATTGAGCCCCTTGGTCGGTATTGAAGATTTCCGGTGGCTCATAGCGGCTCAACGCCTCTTTAAGGGCATCGATACAAAAGGCGCTGTCCAGGGTGTTGGATATCCGCCAGGCGAGCACCTTGCGGCTGTGCCAGTCCATGATCGCCACCAGATACATGTACCCACTGGCCATGGGGATGAAAGTGATGTCGCTGGCCCAAACCTGATTGGTGCGACTGATGGTCATACCCCTTAGCAGATAAGGATATACCTTATGCTGGGGATGGGGGCGGCTGGTCCGCGGTTTGGGATACACCGCCTCGATACCCATTAATCGCATCAGCCGCTGAACCCGTTTGCGATTGGCTGTTATGCCCTGACGATCCAGCTGGCGGCTGATCGTTCGGCTGCCCGAGGATGGATTGGTAAGATACAGTTCGTCGATCTTGCGCATCAGTTCCAGCTCTTCTTGGCTTATGGGTATGGGTTGGTAGTAATAGGATGACCGGCTAAGATCGATTAGTTCACACTGCCGGGAAACGCTCAGCTGCCGATCCAACGGATCGATCATGGATTTACGCTGTTTGCGATTCAGCTGCTGAGCTTGCGTGCTAAAAAATCGTTTTCCACCTTGAGTTGACCGATCTGGCGGTACAGTTCGGCGGTTTGGGCATCGGCCTGTTTTCTGGATCGGTGGCTTTTATCGAAGATATCGGCTGCACCGTCGAGCATCTGCCGCTTCCAGGTGGAAATCATGGTGGGGTGAACACCAAATCGACTGGCCAACTGTGCTGCGGTTTCTTCGTTCTGAATGGCAGCCAGAGCGACCTTGGCTTTGAACTGTGGACTGTGTGATTTGCGCTTGTTACCCATCGTCAGATCCTCCTCATTTTTGGTCTGACTCATAGCTTAGCACATTGTCCAGTTTTTGGGGTCCACCGCCAGGTGTCGGCCGGATCTATCAGCAAACGGTGGTCGATACCTATTCGTCGGTGGCCTTTGCCAAGCTGTATACGGCCAAGATCCCCGTCACCGCTGCCGATACGCTCAATGACCGTGTGTTGCCTTTCTTTGAGGAACACAATGTCCCTGTATTGCGGGTATTGACGGATCGGGGAACCGAGTTTTGTGGCAGCCTGGATAAACACCCTTACGAGTTGTTCCTGCAACTCAACGAAATCGACCATACCAAAACTAAGGTCAGAAGCCCTCAAACCAATGGTATTTGCGAGCGTTTCCACCAAACCGTGCTGAATGAGTTCTACCGTGTGGCATTTCGAAAGAAGCTGTATCGTGATCTTGAGACTTTACAGATCGACCTGGATGAGTATATGGACGAGTATAATACAAAACGAACCCATCAGGGAAAACGCTGCAAAGGTCGTACGCCAATGGAAACATTCATTGAAGGCAAGCAGCGATATAAAGAAAAGAATCTGGAAAAAATAAATGCTGCATAACTGTCGTTGACACATCCAGAAGGTTTCTGACCACTGTCAACTCAAGTTCCGTTCAGGACACTTCATCTCCCAGCTTCCTCTCTTCCCAAATTCGCTCCTGACTCCTTAATTCTGACTCCTTTCTCCTGCCCTTCCCCATTCGACGTTCGATGTTCGACGTTCATCTGTAAACTTCACAACTTCCGCGTTTCCTATCGTCTATCGTCTATCGCCCACAGCCTATAGTCCATAGCCCATAGCCCATAGCCTAAAGTTGTTACCCCTCTGCCTTGATAAATTCCACAAAGCGGGGATAAAAAGCATTGATGAAATCCACGGCTGATTTTTTCACATCCGCGTACGGTGAATCCTCAAATGGCACAGCCACGCGCACAAAGGCATGCTGCTCGTCATTGTTGACCAGCTTGTTGTAGGCCATGTCGATTTTGTTTTTGTAGACCTGCGTGTTGGTAAGCAGGTGGGACTGGTACCAGTAGAGAACCAACTCTCTCTCACGCCCAAATGAAGTGACGATCTCTTCATAGTTGATTGTGTAAGGACCTGTTTCCAGGGTCGCGATGACCGGCTTGCTGTCAACTTTCCACCCCTGGGCAGGGTAGCAAACCAGAGGAGAATGCGCCCTGTAGGCTTTGTCTGCCGAATAATAGTAACCGATATAGAGGTTGGGTTTATTGCCGTCGCGCTTAAAGTTGGCAAACACGTAGTCGTCCAGTTGCAGCATCTTCACGTGATTGTCCGCCATCCACACAAAGCCCAGGTTTTCATAACCGTCAACATGCCTGAAATATTCTGTGAGCGGCGGTTTTTCCTTAATTTCCGTGGGCTGGTTAAACCCGTAGACAAAAATGCAGGTGGCCAGGAAAAAACCGATCAGGACAGTCAGCTTAAATTCGATCTTGTTTCCCACAGTTCCAATGCTTTCTGTAGTAGAAATAGAATCAACAGGGCGATGGTGAAAATTGCCAGCCCCATCACCGTGTGCAAGGTTCCTTCGGTAAGGTCCAGCTTAAAAAAGTGAAACAGGAGAATCATGGATACCACGCGGATGATATTCACTAAAATGGCCGTCGGCACGCTGGCGGCAACCAATACCATTTTTGAAACCGGCCGCCTGAGGATAAAATAGCCCATGATCACACTTAATGTCAGCAGGGCGATCATGGAACGCAGTCCGCTGCAGGCCTCCACCACCTCGAAGGTCTTTTGCGGGATGGTCATGACGTTGCCCTCCCTGAATATGGGCACACCGAGCAACCGGATAACCACCTCGCTGATTTGAGAGACCTTAAGCTGAAGGGGAAAGGTAAGCTGAATATACAATTGCTCCGGCACCGGAATGAGCATGGCAAGAAGAATAAGCGGCGTGAACAACACCTTTACGGCACCTACCCCTGCAAGGTAAATGATTGTGCCGATCACGGTCATCAGCATGGACAGGGCAATAACCGTTCGGACCTGTGTTAACAGGGCGAACATGAACAGGGGTGTCGAAACGGCAAGGATCAATAATCCTATAGACGAAAATCGAACCGGATTATCGACCAGCGCAGCACGCTGGGTCCAAACCATATATCCAATGATCGGCAGGACCAATAAGGCGTGGGCATATTCATCCGACTCCAGCCATACTTTCCCCAAGATCTCAAAAATCGGTGCATAGCCGGCAACAAAGAGGGTCAGGGCAATCAACGCCAATAGGGTCGACTTTCGTTTGATGATATCAGTGGAGATTCTCATAGAGGTGATTTGATCCGTGTTTAGCATTCAAAATGATATAGGGGGTTTTGGGAGGCGTTGTGGCGTTAGGTTGACCTCGGCACACCGTCACCAACCCGCATCGATACATCCCGGCACATCAATACCCCGGCCCATTTATAATATTTACTGAACCGGAATTTCATCACCGTGCCTCGTACCCTCGATCTTTGTTTACTATCATTTGGGCAGTTACCATTCTCATACTTCGTGCGAGTTATGGTCAATAGTTGTGTATGGAAAAATTAGGCGGCGATCCGATTCTCTTCTATTCCATTCACAAATCTGACTCCTTTTATTACTTCTGCCAAACGTTCAGGATGGTGCAGCTTTATCCATCTTCCCTCTGCACATTGACAAAGCTTAAACGCCATCGTGGTGACAGTGGTGGCAGAAAAACATCCCCTGACCTTTGCCGTTCTTAATCGGACAGTTGCGAACGTCGATTCGATGGGGTTGGTCGTTCGAATGTGCCGCCAATGCTCGGCAGGAAATTCATAAAAGGTTAACAGGGCCTCCCGGTCCTTTCTTAAACACTGTACGGCTTTCGGATACTTCGCCTCGTATACCTGAACAAAGTTGTCAAAGTGACGTTCGGCGTCATCTTTGGTGTCAGCATGCCAGATCTCATGAAGTTTCTCTTTGGCCTTGGGCTGGATGCTCTTTGGTATTTTGTTGAGAACATTGGCCGTCTTGTGAACCCAGCATCGCTGCCAGCGGCTGTCAGGATATACTTGGGAAATGGCTTTCCAGAAGCCAAGGGCACCATCGCCTACACATAGCTTAGGGCCGATCTCAAGCCCTCTGGATTTGATATCCATTAATAGCTGTGTCCACGACAGTTCACTTTCCCGGAAACCTCCATCGATGGCCACCAGTTCTTTTTTGCCGTCACGGGTGGCACCGATAATAACCAGTAGGCACTGTTTGTCATCCATGCGTACGTTGCAGTGGATACCATCGACCCAAAAGTAAACGTAATCCTTGCCTGACAAGTTGCGCTTTTGCCAATCCTGGAAATCCTTCTCCCAGCCCGTTTTCAAACGGCTGATGGTCGGCGCGGACAACCCTGGGGCACCTTTTCCAACCAAAGCTGCCAGTGCTTCGGTAAAATCACCCGTGGAAATCCCTTTCAGGTAAAGCCAGGGAATCAGTTGCTCAAGGCTTTTCGTTTTACGAAGATAGGGCGGCAAGATGGACGAGTTGAAATAAACCCTGTCTGAGGACTGACCCGATCGATCCCGAACCCGTGGGGCTTTAACCGGAACCGGGCCGATCCCGGTTTGAATCTCCCGTTTTGGCAAATAGCCGTTTCGAACAACCCGTTGCCTGCCCAGTTCGTCAACCAGGTCTTTGTATTGATGAACAAAAATTTCGATCTCGGCCTCCAGCGCCTGGGTTAACAACTTTCTGGCTCCCTGACGCAAAATATCGGTGATCGGGTCATCCACAAAGACATCTGGTTTTTTCAGCTTGATTAAGTTATCTTTACTCATGGTGTGTGTATCCTTTCCAATTGTTGGCCGGTTGAATGCCTCGTAAACAGTCAACCGGGGGATACACCACCTACTTTCCTAAACACAACTTTTGATTATAGCTCACTTCGTGCAACGGTGATTCTTTTTCCAATATCTTGCCAATATTTTTCAAAATATTTAGTTGAAAAATGCGCTAAAATAAAGGTTACTCCAAATAGTAGAGGCCTCTTTAAATATTTTATCAACCTGTCCCCTTCACCAAACCATGTGTCTGCTAAGACACCGTGAAATATGTATAGAGCGTAAGAAATACTTGCTATGTAATACAATGGCGAACTTTTTAATAGAACCTCAAATTTGCCCTTTTTATTTGTAAAAAGAGTTGACCCAACTAATAACATTGCAAAATATGGCCGGAAAAATCTAATCATACCAAACTTTGGATGTGCTGAAAGTAGTAAAAGTGCTAAAAGTAGTAAAGGATTCCAAAATCCAATTATTTTTCTTAAATTTCTATGTCTACTATGATAGATTTGAGCTAATATGCAACCGGCGAGTATTTCATCAATTCTATAATATGTATTTATGGCTATTTCAATATTATGATAGATCCGAAATAATGTTATAAATAGGCAAAGAATTGGTATAAGATAGAACGCTCTTTTTTTAATAAGACTAACTAATATTGCAATGAATAAATAAAATTGTACTTCAACGCATAAGCTCCAAAAGTGGGATGTTATTTCCACTATTCCCATTGGTGGCCAGTTGGCATAAAAAAATAAATTTGAGAACCATTGATGGGTAGTGGCACCTTTAAAAATGAAAGTAATTCCTATAACCAGCCAAGCTAATGGAAAAATACGCATGATACGTCTTACCAAAAAACTTATTACATCCTGGTTTTTAATTAAGATGTTAGCGATCAAAAAACCTGACAATATAAAAAATAAGGCCATACCAGTAGTCGCGATGGCCCCATTCATTTGCCAAATTTTTGGCCCTAATGGAAGCAAATGGCCAGCTAATACAAAAGAGATGCTAATGCCACGCCAGCCATCTAAAACTTGGAATCTTTCACTCATAAGTCTATTGATATATATCTTTTTAACAAATGTTTAAAACTCCGTTATTACCCAAATCGGTATACCAATTTTTAAAATGTTTTTTTCTGCTTTTACGGACTCGACGAACTGGGAGGTGGACCCCATCGGCTGGACAGCCTGAGGGGTAGAATAAGCTATGAGCCGAGAGCTTTTTAAAAGATAAAAAGGCATCAGGCAGCCTCGGCGAAAGGATGGGGCAGACCGTAATAAACCTCATCCGGGGTTCTGTCGTCAAGGGCCGAATGGCCCCGTTCGTGATTGTAATAATCGAGCCACCGGCCCAGACCCTGCCGCAGCGCCTTACCGGTGTCGAATGCGTGCAAGTAAATGTATTGGTGTTTGAGGGTCCACCACAGCCGCTCGACGAATATATTGTCCTGGCAACGACCCCGACCATCCATACTGATGGCGACCTTGTTATCGATGAGAACCTTGGTGAACGCGTTGCTGGTAAATTGAGCCCCTTGGTCGGTATTGAAGATTTCCGGTGGCTCATAGCGGCTCAACGCCTCTTTAAGGGCATCGATACAAAAGGCGCTGTCCAGGGTGTTGGATATCCGCCAGGCGAGCACCTTGCGGCTGTGCCAGTCCATGATCGCCACCAGATACATGTACCCACTGGCCATGGGGATGAAAGTGATGTCGCTGGCCCAAACCTGATTGGTGCGACTGATGGTCATACCCCTTAGCAGATAAGGATATACCTTATGCTGGGGATGGGGGCGGCTGGTCCGCGGTTTGGGATACACCGCCTCGATACCCATTAATCGCATCAGCCGCTGAACCCGTTTGCGATTGGCTGTTATGCCCTGACGATCCAGCTGGCGGCTGATCGTTCGGCTGCCCGAGGATGGATTGGTAAGATACAGTTCGTCGATCTTGCGCATCAGTTCCAGCTCTTCTTGGCTTATGGGTATGGGTTGGTAGTAATAGGATGACCGGCTAAGATCGATTAGTTCACACTGCCGGGAAACGCTCAGCTGCCGATCCAACGGATCGATCATGGATTTACGCTGTTTGCGATTCAGCTGCTGAGCTTGCGTGCTAAAAAATCGTTTTCCACCTTGAGTTGACCGATCTGGCGGTACAGTTCGGCGGTTTGGGCATCGGCCTGTTTTCTGGATCGGTGGCTTTTATCGAAGATATCGGCTGCACCGTCGAGCATCTGCCGCTTCCAGGTGGAAATCATGGTGGGGTGAACACCAAATCGACTGGCCAACTGTGCTGCGGTTTCTTCGTTCTGAATGGCAGCCAGAGCGACCTTGGCTTTGAACTGTGGACTGTGTGATTTGCGCTTGTTACCCATCGTCAGATCCTCCTCATTTTTGGTCTGACTCATAGCTTAGCACATTGTCCAGTTTTTGGGGTCCACCGCCCTGCGGATAGAAGGCGTGAATTGAATAACTCAACTTTCCGGGTTAGGCTTTAAAACACTCATTTTAGCTCAAGTTAGATCAACTCATGATCATGCATTGTTCTTTTTATACGATTAGCATTTAGCATAAGATCGAATTCATTTTCGATACGTTTTCGAGCAGCTCTTCCTAAGTTTTCCATTCGTGATCTGTTATTCGCCAAATCTATCAATTCTTTGGCCAGCGCATTTTCGTCGCCGGGGGGAATCATGATGCCGGAGTGATTGTGTTCGATGAGTTCTCTGATCGGTTCAAGATCCCCAGAAATTACACAGCGGCCAAGGGCCATGGCCTCCATCAGCGCAACCGGGATGCCATCTCGATCGCCTGAGTGGGTGATACGACAGGGTAGTGCAAATACATCCGACTGTTCAATAAGTTTCATTACAGCATCATTGTCGATACTGCCTGTCAACTCGACCTTTGTAGCCGGTGACAGGCCATTTGTCATCGCCAGCAATTTATCCTTCTCCGGCCCATCACCAACGATTGTGTACTTCATTGGAGGACCTCCGCATTTTCCTATTTTTTCTGCGGCGGAAATGAGGATATCGATTCCTTTCTTCTCGACCAAACGACATACACTCAGCACATGAAGATGCTTCTTAAGCGGTGGAAAAGCGGCTTTGTATTTTCTGGTGTCGATACCACAACGGATGATAGGATAATCCGTGTCTGGCCTTTTAACAATTGATCTATAGAAATCCCTGTGCCAATAGCTGATACAGTTGATAAATAGTGCTCTTTTGAGTTTCTCCTTGAGCAAGGTCCGTTCTGGAAAAATATCCACCGCATGTCCTGTGAAGCTGAAACGGATTCCAAGCTGTTGCGCAGCAAACATTGCAATGGTTGTCGGCACATGTGCCATATGGGAATGGATGTGGCCGATATTTAAATGGCGAATGCGCCTCACCAGCGCTAATGCTGCCAATCCCTGATAGATTACTTTGTGTTTGCGACGCACGGGGACTTCCGCTGAAAATAACGAACAGAACGTGCATATAGCCATTGTCGTTATTGATTTGATTGGAAAAGCCATCACCTCGGCAATAGCATCCTTTAGAAGGACAAAAACTTTTTTTGTATAGATGCAATTGGTTGACTGTGCAATTTGATCTAACACACCACCATTATCCAACCCATGAACGGGTGGATGCACCGAAGCGGTATGGATATCAAGACCCAGCTCGCGCAGCGCTATAATCTCTCGATAAACAAAGGTTTCGGAAAGTACGGGAAGAGTCCCGGACATATATAGGATTGGAACAGGCCGTTTAGTCATATTTCTGAAAATTTCGGAGGTGCCGAAGGATCCCAGCGAGCAGCCCCATCTTGATTAAGAGTGACGGTGGCACGCTTTTTCCCGTTTAACAGGCAGGACCATTGATATTTGCGAAGAAATATCCTGAATTCTTTATCTTTCATTCGTTCTTTTCGGCATAGATAGCTTTGAATATATCCCAACCACATTGCCAAGCCACCAATGATCAAAGGGGGGCGGGTCATCCGATACAGCGCAGATGCCGTCATGTACACGAAATCCGTCCCCATATAGTACTGCCCATATCCATGACGCATTCTTCCGCTAACAATATTTTTTTGACTTGATCCCATGGGCCGCAAATGAATAAAGCGCAACTCAGGCTCATCCCAACTGCAAGCGATCCAACCTAATATTCGGCAACGGTGTCCGTCGATTCCATCCCACATGACCTCGCGGACAAAACCGCCTATTTGTTTAAAACATTCAACACGGTAAAATTTGCTGGCCCCGATGGCATTTTCATCACCGCATTTTTCACTGACAAGTTTTCCGCTGCCTGAGTCTACGTAATAGGGCTTACCACTGCATGTACCAAGGCGAGGATTTTCCGCCATCCGCTGAATAAGAGTCTTGAAATAGTTGGGAGGCAATTCAAGGTCCAGGTCAAGCTTGCAGATAAAATCGAATTTGTCTGCATTTATGGCTCGATAACCTTCGTAAAAAGCCTCGATGACACCTGGCCCAACGCTGCGATGCCCCCGGTCATCACGCCTGACAATCTTGATAAAGCTATGACGGTTGGCATATTCGGATAATATCCGGGGAGTATCATCGGTGGACCCATCATCAACAATAACCCATAACGTAGGTCTCACTGATTGCGCAATGACGCTATCCAGCGTATGCCGCATGAATTCCGCCTCGTTGCGGCAGGGTGATACTATAACATAACTATTATTTTTCATGGAAAAGTAGAGGAATGGGTAGAGTGGATTATGATCAATCCGATATTAGGTGGATTTAATCAGCAAACTCAAAAAGATCAATCCATCTTATCGACAGATACCGTTAAAGCGGTTTGTTTTCCTGAAATATGCACAAAACTGACAACACTGAACTGTATGAGGACGGACTTGACTTGACACCTTGCTAAAAAATGGGTGGTCAGATACCTTCTGGATTGTCGCCAAACAATCTAAAACAGGAGGCACATCATGACCACCCAAGACAAAATCGCAAGAGCTAAACTCAGCATACTGGAACTGGCCGAATACCTCAAGAATGTTTCCCAGGCCTGCCGCATCAACGGCGTTTCCCGCCAACATTTCTACGACATTAAAAAAGCGTATGAAGAGCACGGCCTTGAAGGCCTCAAGGATAAAAGCCGGCGCAAGCCGTGTATCAAAAATCGGGTTGCTCCTGAAATTGAAGCGGCCGTGATCAAAATGGCATTTGAATATCCGGCTTATGGTCAGGCACGAGCTGCCAATGAACTGCGTAAAGAGGGCATTCTGGTGTCATCCGGCGGTGTTCGAAGCATCTGGATTCGGCACGATCTGGAAACTTTCAAAAAACGTCTGGCATCGCTTGAAGAGCGGGCAGCCAAAGAAGGCATTGTTTACACCGAGGCCCAATTGACGGCGTTGGAAACAGCCAAGCGCAGTCGGGAATCTCACCCGGATGAAATCGAAACCCAACATTCGGGTTATCTGATCAGCCAGGATACCTTTTATGTCGGGTATCTGAAAGGTGTCGGCCGGATCTATCAGCAAACGGTGGTCGATACCTATTCGTCGGTGGCCTTTGCCAAGCTGTATACGGCCAAGATCCCCGTCACCGCTGCCGATACGCTCAATGACCGTGTGTTGCCTTTCTTTGAGGAACACAATGTCCCTGTATTGTGCGGGTATTGACGGATCGGGGAACCGAGTTTTGTGGCAGCCTGGATAAACACCCTTACGAGTTGTTCCTGCAACTCAACGAAATCGACCATACCAAAACTAAGGTCAGAAGCCCTCAAACTAATGGTATTTGCGAGCGTTTCCACCAAACCGTGCTGAATGAGTTCTACCGTGTGGCATTTCGAAAGAAGCTGTATCGTGATCTTGAGACTTTACAGATCGACCTGGATGAGTATATGGACGAGTATAATACAAAACGAACCCATCAGGGAAAACGCTGCAAAGGTCGTACGCCAATGGAAACATTCATTGAAGGCAAGCAGCGATATAAAGAAAAGAATCTGGAAAAAATAAATGCTGCATAACTGTCGTTGACACATCCAGAAGGTTTCTGACCACTGTCAACTCAAGTTCCGTTCAGGACAACTGAACACATATGCTAACTTATTGTATTTTTTAAATTTGGAGCTGTATAGTGTAGTTTTGCTATCCCGCTCCTATATTGGCTGGCAATTAATTTCAGGCAGATGGCGGTGGACCCCAAAAACTGGACAATGTGCTAAGCTATGAGTCAGACCAAAAATGAGGAGGATCTGACGATGGGTAACAAGCGCAAATCACACAGTCCACAGTTCAAAGCCAAGGTCGCTCTGGCTGCCATTCAGAACGAAGAAACCGCAGCACAGTTGGCCAGTCGATTTGGTGTTCACCCCACCATGATTTCCACCTGGAAGCGGCAGATGCTCGACGGTGCAGCCGATATCTTCGATAAAAGCCACCGATCCAGAAAACAGGCCGATGCCCAAACCGCCGAACTGTACCGCCAGATCGGTCAACTCAAGGTGGAAAACGATTTTTTAGCACGCAAGCTCAGCAGCTGAATCGCAAACAGCGTAAATCCATGATCGATCCGTTGGATCGGCAGCTGAGCGTTTCCCGGCAGTGTGAACTAATCGATCTTAGCCGGTCATCCTATTACTACCAACCCATACCCATAAGCCAAGAAGAGCTGGAACTGATGCGCAAGATCGACGAACTGTATCTTACCAATCCATCCTCGGGCAGCCGAACGATCAGCCGCCAGCTGGATCGTCAGGGCATAACAGCCAATCGCAAACGGGTTCAGCGGCTGATGCGATTAATGGGTATCGAGGCGGTGTATCCCAAACCGCGGACCAGCCGCCCCCATCCCCAGCATAAGGTATATCCTTATCTGCTAAGGGGTATGACCATCAGTCGCACCAATCAGGTTTGGGCCAGCGACATCACTTTCATCCCCATGGCCAGTGGGTACATGTATCTGGTGGCGATCATGGACTGGCACAGCCGCAAGGTGCTCGCCTGGCGGATATCCAACACCCTGGACAGCGCCTTTTGTATCGATGCCCTTAAAGAGGCGTTGAGCCGCTATGAGCCACCGGAAATCTTCAATACCGACCAAGGGGCTCAATTTACCAGCAACGCGTTCACCAAGGTTCTCATCGATAACAAGGTCGCCATCAGTATGGATGGTCGGGGTCGTTGCCAGGACAATATATTCGTCGAGCGGCTGTGGTGGACCCTCAAACACCAATACATTTACTTGCACGCATTCGACACCGGTAAGGCGCTGCGGCAGGGTCTGGGCCGGTGGCTCGATTATTACAATCACGAACGGGGCCATTCGGCCCTTGACGACAGAACCCCGGATGAGGTTTATTACGGTCTGCCCCATCCTTTCGCCGAGGCTGCCTGATGCCTTTTTATCTTTTAAAAAGCTCTCGGCTCATAGCTTATTCTACCCCTCAGGCTGTCCAGCCGATGGGGTCCACCTCCGATTATTTTAAAGTTTATTCGCGATGGCGTATTGTTACACCGCTATTATAAAATCGTTCAGTCTTATCTCTCAAAATACTTCCCAAGTATAACGCTTGCTTAATTTAATTGACTACTGTTAAATTGGCAGGTGCGTTAATTATAGAGTTCTCTATCGGATTTGCCAGTGATGGATTTTCATAAAATCCTGCTCTGATCCAGGCATTGACCGCATCGGCCTCAAGCCGAGGATCCCAACTAAATCTATCTTGCGCCCGCATAGCGGTGATAAAACCCTCAATCGTCGCAGTTCCACCGATACTTCCCATGTATGTATCGACATCGCGGGTGTTATCTGGAAATGAAACCTGCGTAATATTCGAATCATCACTTGTTGCCGATGCCCATTCTGAATCGGTTTTGTTAACACCTATCAAACGAAATCGAGTACCATCGGATTTGCTACTGTAGAATTGATTTCCCGAAAAGACAGTGTCGCCAAGATCGTATTCAGCATTCACTGTATAACCGCTGTTGGTTGGTATCTGAATTTTATTATTTTGGAAGGTTACTCCGGATATATTTACCCCCTTAGCATCATCAAAATTTAAACCTTCGCAGTTTTGCAAATTGTAAATAACATTGCCACTGACGGTAACGTCCTTTTGATAATCAAACAGATTAATCCCGTGCCCACTTAAAGAACTGTTCTCCTGGTTGATAAGAAGGTTGTTTGCGATGATTCCTGTATCAACGCCACCATAATCTAGATACCACGACAGCGTTCTGTTTGTCTGCTGGCTTCTGCCGATATTGCTAAAGACGTTGTTAATAATACTTACATTTTCCCACTGCCAGTCACCTGGATTAGATTCGGTAGTCAGGGAGAGCCCCACTTCATTATCTAAATACAAATTATTATCGACTTCTACACCAACCCCACCTTTTGTGGAATTAGATTTGATTAGTGAGCCTATGCTGGAGGCCCTCATTAAAATGTTGTTTCTGAAAATGCCGCTTGGAAAATCGGCGGCATAAATATTATGATTAAAAACAGTAGCTTCTCCGATACCACCACTACCCGCCTGAGAATACCAACCGTTATGATCGAAAACGCATCCTTCGAAATAGATATCGAAGCCTCGTACAAAAGCTCCTTGGGCATGCGATGCCCCGCCAGAATAATTATCCAGAAGGATACATCTGCGTACTTTTAAATTTTCTATCGTGCCATCATATGCCTGAATGTTGAGCCCGTCTGCATAAAAGCGGAACTTGCACCCTTCAAGCAGGATATTTTTTAAAACAGCGTTTGAAGTCATTGTTAGAAAGGAAACTCCGCTGACGTTGCTGCCGCTAATATACCCAAAGTCCATTGGATTTCGGGTGTAGGAGTAAAAATCCAAACCAAAAACGGCAACATTGCTTCTGAGCCATGAGTTTAAGGCGGTGGTTTTGGCCGATGTTTTTATGGTCGGAGAATTACCGGATGCTCCATAGGCTCCGATTACAAACGGTTCGGTGGAACTACGCCCATTTCGGATAGAACCATTAATATCTTGTGTGAAAGTCTCTCCCCGCTTAAATAATATCCAGTCTGGATAACCGTTGCGAGCGTTAGCGTATGCAGCAGCATAGGTAGCAAAAGCTGCCTCATCACTCGGGTTGAATGAATCTGAAAAAGATGTGCTGTTATAAATTTGGCCTGTAGAATCATTGCCTGATGCGGAAACGTACATAATGCGGCTATCGGAGGATGGCGTAAAAATTGTCCAGCCCTGTGCATTTTTTGGCAAATTTGTTTGTGCCGCAATAGCAGACCCAATAAAAAATAATATTGAAATGGCAACCAATAGCATGTTTTTTGTTAAATCTTTTTTCATCAATTTTACCTCTGCCCCAAAAAGAAGATTTCCCCGAAAAGTGTCTAACCAATGGAAAATCAGATGATTTGTTGCCAAACTGTTCAACTCTTTTTTTCAAAAATAACCATCATGGATTAAATAAATGTATTTAGTTGACTCTACGAAGAACTGTATAGCAATTAGAGGTCAAACTGGGGTTTATTTATAGCAATTTTCGGGCCAGTTTTTTAAGGATATATGTTGGGCGATAAACCATAGGTTCTTTTATACATATGCCAAAGGACTTAGTACTTATCCGTAAATAAAGTATGTTTTTCTTCCAAAAAATGCTATCATGTTCTCCATGAGAAACCGTTTAATCATGGAGGGTAGATGCCAAAAATCCAGTCTTGGGAGGTATCGAATTCGTTTTGGGAAAAGGTTGAGCCCCTCATACCAAAGCCGGAGCGCGATCCTAAGAAAGAATACAAGCGCAATGCTGGAGGGGGTAGAAAGCCAATGCCTCCGCGTCAGATATTTGAAGGCATCATGTACGTCTTGCGAACGGGTTGCCAATGGAAGGCTCTGCCCAAGGAACGTTTCGGAAGCCCCAGTGCGATTCATACCCATTTCATGCGCTGGATGCGTGCTGGTTTCTTCGTGGCCCTTTGGCGATCCGGACTTGCCGAATATGACGAGATGGAGGGAATCGCCTGGAAATGGCAGAGCATAGACGGAGCCATGGTCAAAGCGCCTTTGGCGCAAGAAGCGGTTGGTCGGAATCCGACCGACAGGGGGAAAAAAAGGGACCAAGCGGCATCTGTTGGTAGACGGCCGTGGTGTCCCGTTGTCACTCGTCGTGACCGGAGCCAATCGACATGATGCTTCCCAATTAGCGCTGGTGTTGGAGGAGATCATCATCGAGCGCCCCCAGGACATCGAACAGCATCTTTGCGCCGATAGAGGATACGACGGCCAACCAGCATTGGAAGTGATCGTTTCGAAGTGCTACATACCCCACGTGAAAAGACGCGGGGAAAAGATTCAGGAAAAAAAGAAGAATCCAGGATGGAAAGCCAGACGCTGGGTGGTTGAAGTGAGCCACTCATGGTTTAATCGCTTTCGAAAGATATTGGTCCGCTACGAAAAGCTTACGGATACCTATTTGGCGCTGCTGCATATGGCCGCGGCTATTATCGCCTACCGAAAGGCAGGCATTATTTACGGATAAGCACTTAGTAATTATGACCCCTTTTGCATGTTCTGCGGTATCTACTTTTCTATTCATTAATGATAACTATCGGATAAACTGTACACTATTGGAGGAAAGCAACTATAAATGTGTATTTGATTTTTTGAAAGTAATTTTTTTATTGTTTTACCCTTAAATAACAGTAAATTAGTTCTTTGTTCCGGTCAGTTCATCTACGAATTGTCGCTTTAGCACCCATTCATATACTTCAGCCGTTTTCTTAGCTTTTGCATCCCAAGTGTATAGGTGATTCACGCGCTCTCGGGCAAGCCTACACTTTTTTTCGAGTTCTTCTGGGGCGTTGGCTATTTCACCCAATAAGGCCCGGAAACTCTCGATAATATGGACGCGATCACTCATTTCAACTAAGTATCCGGTCTCAGGGGTCACCAGCTCTGCCGGGCCGCCATAATTCATGACAATCGGGCTCACCCCAACCGCCATGGCCTCCAAAACGGCTCCCCCCCCAAACTCCCGGATGCTTGGAAACGCAAACAGATCTGCCTTTGAGAGATACGATTGTATCTTTTTGTGTTCAACCCACCCGGCCATTTTAACACCATGGGCAATTTTGTGGTGTTCAATCAAATTACGAAGCTCGGAATGTTGAGGCCCGTCTCCTATTATTGTTAGCTGAATTACGCCGGTTTGAATTAGGGGGGTGGCAGCTTCTACCAGCATATCTGCCCCTTTATATGGCACAAGTCGCCCAATGAATATAACTTGGATCGGTAATTCGGCATGACGGGCACGCTGGACATTAAACCGGCTTGGATCAATTGCATTTTCTGGCATATAAATGCACTTATGCCGGAATTTATGGGGCATCTGCTGCCAAGTAAATTGAGAGCCGATGATAATTTTGCTGGCATATTTTCGGGTGGCGCGATACCCAGGAAGAAGCTTATATGCAAACCGCATATAGGAGAGCCACTCTCTTTCTTTTCTTCTTAGTTTATCAAAAGTCTTTGGCCAAGGTGCGCCACCATTGAGAGGGCCGATTACAAATGGCACACCGGCTTTTGCACATTTCTTTGCCAATATGCTTGGTATCGTTGGGCTAAGCGGCGTGATACGATGGACTATATCAAAATGACCATTTCGAATTGATTCGCCAAATTGTTTCCAGACAAGATATTCAAAATAATAGTAAGATAGCGAGCTAAGAGCAGTGATGGTCGTCCATCCTTTATTACTTCCCCCACGAAGACGGGTTCCAAGATTGTAAATAGCTTTGGCGATTTTTTCAGAGTCGATCGCTGTAAATTCAGATTCAGAGAGCCCTGCCCTTATAATTGCTTGAGCATTGCGAATTTGGGTAACGAGGTGGCACCGGGTGATTTTACGCAAGGCTGCAACGTGTGACCAGCCAACTAATGGCACACTTACCCATTCTGGGTTAGCCGCTTCAGCTATTGCAAGAACATGATATTTTTTATCTGCCATCATGACACCTTAGGTTCATAGTCAAAACTTGCTTTCCAGGCATTTAGCAAATCTCCGAAGTAATACTTGCATTCTACCCTTGATAATGCATTTGCAGTAGTTTCTGATAGAAGATTGTAATGACCCGGATTAGCCATAACTTCTTTTATAACTTGAGCCAAATGCGAGGGATCTGCTGCTCGAAAAAAACGCACGCCCTCTCTGTCTATAAGAGATCTAAGCATAACTGGATGGTCCGAGACGATTACAGGGGTCCTTGATGCAAGCGCCTCAGTTAAGGTGAGGGGAAATCCCTCTGAAAAACTATGTCTTGAAGGAACAACGATCAGGGTTGTCTTGCACATTTGTTCGAAAACCTGGTCGTTTGAAAGGCGTCCCAGAAAAGCAATTGAATGGGAATCCCTGAAATTGGCCATGTGTTTATGGAAATCAGCCCCATCACCGATAATTTTAAGCATGAACCGCTGATCTGTTTTTCTTATTATCTCAATAGCCTCAATTAAATCATCCACGCCTTTCTCTTTGATGATGGCACCGACGTATAATATTTCAAAGCGGTTATTTTCAGGAAAATAGCGGACAGGAAAATCTTCGGCCTTTTTCTGCCCCGGCCAGTCCCAAGCGACCGCTTTTTTAGGGGCCAACCCGACATCGATCATTGATTGGGTGGCTGGCCAACGATGATTGCCAACAAGACGAACATGATTTTCATTCAGTTCATTAATGAGGAGACTGTGAAATTTTTTTTCGGCCTTAGACTTTGATTGAAAGACGTTTGCACATACAACTAATGTGTTTAGGTGGTAATGCTTAAGCCCGCTTAATATTCGATAGGCGATTCGTCCACCGCTTCTTACTAAAAGATGGGTCGGTCTGAATTTTTTAATTACACGGATTATCTGAGCGGTTCTAATATCAGAAATCAACCTGCCAGGTACAAACGTGGGGAGGTTGGGGAGCGGAATGGATAGTAATCGCTCCCTACCGTTTTTTATGTCATACGCGGGGGCATTCAGGCTGATGACAAGGCGTTCATTTTGACCAAAAAACTTGTCCAGAACCGATAAGGTATATCCCATGCCAAAGTAGGGTTCAGGCTCGCCGGATGAAATAATCGCCTTAGCTTCGCGCATATCCCCATGCTGTACTACTGCGAAACGCCGTATGGGATTCCGATTTTTATCAGCTTCCAACGATAGCTGTTTTGTCATATGTAGGGATGGTTTTTCGGAGAGAACCGATAATCAGTTTCAGGTGTAACAACCTGTTATGTGATCTCGATGTGTTACGTTTATCTTTGTGTCACGGACATTGCTGGTTTGTACGCGCCATCCTTGATCACCCGTGCAGGCACTCCGCCGATTACTGATCCGGCCTCAAAACTTTTCGTTACCACTGTGTTAGCCCCCACCACGCAGCCCGGCCCGAGTTCGACGCCTTTCAGAATCGCGCAGCCTTCACCCAGCCAGCAACCGTCCCCGATCATCACCGGCCTGACGACCATGCCCCCCTCGCGCCAGGGCATCTGGTGATCGTGATCCGTGATATACACGCGTCCGGCGATCAGGACGTGTTGACCGATGCTGACCCGCTTAGCAGCGGCACAGTGAAAGTAAAACTGGGCACTGCTGCCCTCACCGATCTCAATCTGGCCGAACTGGCCTTCATGCTTCACACATTCCAGGCGGGCATGCGCTCGAATCAAAGCGCCCCAATCCAGATGGATGCCTTGCGGATTCACCACCAGGTCGGGCCGCTCGAAATAAGCCGATCGAGCGTACCACCCAAAGCGCCGCTTCCACAGTTGCCAGGCATACCAGCGCTGCAAGCGATTGGCCGTCTTCATGCGGAAGCAACCTTCCTTCGCCCCCCAAGCCACTTGGATAAGTGCATTCTTTCCGGCAGTTCACGGCGCAGGCTCGGCCAGAACACCCCAGCCACAACCGCCCATACCGCCAACCCGAGCACACCGCTAACCCACGGCATGCTCGTCCAGTTCTCACCGCGCTCGGCCAGATACACCGCCAACAGACCCGCCCCGCCGGCGGCGGCCACGCAGGTAAATTTCAGGTCCTGCCGCAACACGCCTATACCTCGGCGACGCAACACCACCCCCTGGTAAACCTCGCCGGCGCCCGTGCCCAGCCCGTACCCCACAATGAAGCCGGACAAGCCGAACCAGAAATGACCCAGCAGCGCCGCTGCCACCGTAACCACGACGTTTACCGCGTTGCCTATCGCCACCCCCCGACTGTCGCCCAACGATAGCAAGCTGTAGCCCGTGGTGGTATTTAGCATGGTCATCCACATAGAAAATGCCAGAAATTGCACCATCCAACCCGCGGCCCAATACCGCGGGTCGTAGAGATAGTGGAAAAAGGCAGGGCCTATTGCCGCCGCACCCAGAGTCAACAACAGTCCGATGCGCAGCAGCACGCCGCGGGCCCGCTTGACCTGCACGTGCATTCGCCGCGGATCCTGGCGATAGCGCTCGGAAAGGGCGGGGAAAAGAACCGTGCCGCTGAACTGCTGCACCAACGTCCGCGGCAGAGCAGCGAGAACCAGGGCAATACTGTAGATGCCGAGCACCTTCGTAGTAATCAGCCCGCCGAGCATCAACTTGTCGCTCTGCATGGCCAGCAAAGTAAGCAGTGTGCTCACAAACACCCATTTGCCGAAGCCCACCAGTTCGCGCGCGGCCGCCCGATCCCATGCGAAGCGATGCCGCACACCCGGCAGAATCAGATGGCCGAGGACGACATGCAGAAGCCCGGAAACCAGCGAGGAGATCACCAGCGCCCAGACGCTGCGCAACCACCATGCGATGCCGATCAAAATCGCCGTGGTCGTGATATCGATGCCGTGCGCCAGTAACGTCACTCGGCCGATGGCCAGATCTCGATTGGCCGTCTGCCAGGCCGTCGTATTGAAACCGCCAATGAATACCGACAGTCCCGCCACCGGCAGAAGCCACTTGAGCATCGGTTCGCCGTAAATCCACGATAGCGGCCACGCCAGCGTCACGCATAACAGCCAGAGCACTACGCCGCGAAGGACCTGGATCGTCCAGGCGGTGCATAAGAATCGCTCTTCCTTCCCCCGCGGGTTCTGGATGATGCTCGGGCCCAACCCCATATCCGAGCACATGTTTACCGCCTGGGTCACCGCTCCGACAATCGCCATCAGACCGAATGCCTCGGGAAACAGTAACCGCGTAAGAATCAGGCTGCGCACGAGCTGAACGCTCATGCCCACGGGCCTGGCGGCCAGCATCCATACCGAGGCCCGAAGCGCCCGCTTGCGCAACGAATCACCCGGCGCTGTTTGCCCGGCCTGCCCGATCGGTGGTTTGACCGATGGTTCGACCGCCGGCTCGATTGCGCTCACCCTTGCTCCCCCGCCACGTGCTGCCCTGGCCCCGGCGGCTGCGCCTCGCCCGCCTGTTTCCGTTGTACCGCTATCACTTGGTAAGCCTCCCTCGCCTGCCGCGCCATGCTCGCGAGGCTGAACTCGGCGATCGCCCGTTGCCGCGCTGCGGCGCCAATTTGCGTTCGATGTCGTGGATCCTCGAGAAGCCTCCGCAGCCGATCCACAAGTGCCGTGTCGTCTTTTGCTGGTATCACATACCCGCTCTTGCCGTCCTCCACCGCTATAGAGGTATCCCCCACATCCGTCGCCACCACCGCCAAACCGGCCATCATTTGCTCCAACAGCGTCATACTCAACCCTTCGGTATGCGAGGTCTGCACGCCAATGGCGCTGCGCCTGATCAAAGCCGCCACATCATCCACCCACCCGGGAAATTCCACGATATCCGCCAAACCGAGCTCCGCCGCCAGCGCCCGGGTCTCATCCATGAACCAGCCAAGATGCGCCGGCGAATCGCCCGCCAGCACCGCATGAAACCGCAAGCCTTCACGATTGAGCACAGCTGCCGCCCGAATAAACGCCCGGGGATCCTTAGACGGGACGATGCGACCGCACCAACAGATTACCGGCTCATCCGCCTGCATGCCTGTTGTCGGCTCCATGACTGGAACCCCGTTGCGGAAGACCTCGATCCGAGGAAAATTGCCCAGCGTCGCTCGCATACGATCGACGATACTCCGCGAGGCACCAAAGATCATATCGCAACGCCGCACCGCCCACCGCATCAGCCAGCCTCGTAACCCCATTGCGTCAAACACGCCTTCGGAATTGTGCCAGGTGAACCAGAACTGCGGTCTGTTCCGTAAGCCAATGATCGCGAGCGCAGCGACAACGAGACTTTGTTGCCCGTGAACGTGTAAAACCGATGGCCGGGCTCGCCGAATGAAACGAACTAATCGTCCAAATGCGATTAAACTCCCGACTATTCTTCGCCGCGATCCCAAGTCTAATGACTCCTGAGGGCCGTCTTCGTTCCTTGCGTTACCTCCCCGACGTAGGGATATACAAGTCGCTCGTGCGCCAGCGTGCTCAAGCCCACATGCAAGATGATTCGCTACTCGCCCGTCTCCACCCTGGTTAAAGTTGCCAATGATCTCAGCGAAATACAAGTTGGAACCGCTTGTCCTCATACAAGCGCCTCTTCCGACACACAGGCACCCGCACCCCTCTGCGGGATGACGCTCCCCCATACACGATACCATTTCCATAGGAAGTATAATCGCTTCTTATATTCACGATATATCGTATGATTATGTTCGAAAACACGCGTCTTAAAGAACTGGACCCACTTCGCATCCAGCACGCCGGCTTCGAAAAGCTCGTCAACGGCTTCGCGCAACTCGTCTTCGTGCGATTCAACCCAAGGTCCCAGTGGGGCGGCAAACCCATGTTTTTTTCGATCGATAATTCGATCAGGAATCCAGCCCCGAAGCAGATCTTTCATCAGGACACGGTTACGTCGTGCCGTAACCTTCCACTCCACTGGGATCCGCGATGCATACTCCATAAATCGGTAGTCCAAAAACGGCGATCGCACTTCGAGCGACTGAGACATCGATATCCGATCTACTTTTGCGGCATAATTGTCACCTAACCGATTGTAGAAAATGTCAAATTTCATTACCGCCTCGACCAGATTCCCACGGGATAATGGCAATAGCTCTCTCAGTTTTTCACGCGCCCACTTTTTGAATGCTGTAGGTCGATATACGAGCGTTGCACCAATCTCAGCACAATACTCCGATGGGTCAAGTAAACTCACACGTAAAGCTTCGGCAAGACGACCTAATTTGGTTATGCGGTAACCATGCAGGCCCTTGAGCATGCCGTGCAAAAAAGCTCTGATTATTCGTGGAATACGACGAAGAGCAACAAACTGCGCAACTATCCGTCGCCCGTCATAGCCGCCAAATACCTCATCTCCTCCATCTCCGCTTAATGCCACAGTCATCCACCGCCGCGTCTCTTGGCAAAGACAAAGCGTTGGAAACGTTGATGGATCAGCCACAGGTTCATCATAAATCGACGCAACCAAATCTCCCAAATTGTCAATGTCGCAACATTTGAACTGTACATGGTGGTGGTTTGTTTCGTATGTATCCTTTGCGAGGTTTATGTATTCGCTCTCATCCAGGCCGGGTAGATCGAAGCCAACCGAGACGGTATGAAGCCTGTCACCGGTGATCCTCTCGCGCATCCGCGATACCACCACGGAGCTATCAATACCTCCTGAAAGAAACGCACCTACTGGCACATCGGCAACAGTTCGAATCTGAATCGCGTCGTCGAGAAGATCTCGTCCCATCTCGATCAGCCGATTATAATCATGGAGCGGATCATATTTTGGGACATTGTAATAGTAGTCTTTCGTGAGCGTGCATTTCTTTATATCCCACCGGAGGAACTGACGTGGTTCTACTTTGAAGATTCCCTCAAAAATCGTCAAAGGGCTAGGAATAAATTGAGTCGATAATAGAATATCTACAGCATCCCTGTTGTAAGACAATCGTAAGTTATGACGTAGAAGAGCCTTCAGCTCACTCGCAAAAAGTAAGCCTTCTTGGGTTAGGCAATAATATAAAGGCTTTACCCCGATTCGATCGCGGGACAAAATTAGACAGTTCTCGCGCATGTCGTAAATACATGCTGCCCACATCCCATTGAAGCGGTTGAATGCACCTACACCCCACTCAAGGTAACTGTAAAGGAATACCTCTGAGTCAGATGTACCAGAAAACTTGTGCCCGAGGGATTTCAACTCATGCCGTAGATCCTTAAAGTTATAGATCTCACCATTGTAGGAAAGGATCATATTCCCGTCATCACTCGCCATCGGCTGACATCCGGTTTTTGTCAAATCGATGATACTTAGCCGTGCATGCCCAATGGACACCTCCTCATCGACAAACGTTCCTGTTTCGTCCGGTCCACGGTGACGAAGCGTCGCAACCATGGAATTCAGTTTCTCATCATCTCGCCAAGTAAATCCACAGATACCGCACATAAGCAATGATTCTTTCGATTTTCGCGTTATTATAGACGGTGGTATATAATCCGGTCGATGTCCTATGACCGTTCGGTTTCTCCGGAAAAGAACTCCAGATTGTCGGGGTGACAACTCTGCTTCCCCGGTAGCTGTGTATCAGCTTGTCTATGTATCTAATCTTCCCAATATTATCCATCTTGACCTAAAAATTGGCTCGACACGCGGTAGTGATAAGTAATAGCTTTTCGGGGTGTGAAAAAACATGGTATTAATTAAAAGGACCTGATTATTCCTCTTTCTAAAAGGTCGGCAAAGTAGGCTATTGTTTTTTGTAAGCCCTCGTCCAGCGCTATTTGCGGCTTCCACCCCAAGGCCTGCTGAGCCAGGCCGATATCCGGTCGGCGCTGTTTCGGATCATCCATCGGTAATGGTTGGAAAATCAGTTCGGATTTGGATCCGGTCATCGCCACCACCTTTTCGGCCAATTCGCGGATTGTGAATTCTCCGGGATTACCCAGGTTAACGGGACCGGTGAGATCCGCTGGACTGTTCATCAGCCTGACAAAACCTTCCACCAGGTCATCCACATAGCAGAAAGAGCGAGTCTGGCTGCCATCACCGTAAATGGTAATCGGTTTTCCTAACAGTGCCTGGACGACGAAGTTTGAAACAACCCGTCCGTCATTGGGATGCATTCGCGGCCCGTACGTGTTGAAAATGCGAGCCACCTTGATTTCCAACTGGTGCTGGCGATGATAATCGAAAAAGAGCGTTTCGGCGCAGCGTTTGCCTTCATCATAGCAGGAGCGCGGGCCGATGGGGTTCACATGGCCACAGTAGCTTTCCGGCTGGGGATGGACTTGAGGGTCGCCATACACCTCGCTAGTTGAAGCCTGAAAAATCCTGGCTTTGACCCGCTTGGCCAGCCCCAGCATGTTGATGGCGCCATGGACACTGGTTTTCGTGGTCTGAACCGGATCGAACTGATAATGAATGGGTGAGGCGGGGCAGGCAAGATTGAAAATTTGGTCCACCTCGATATAAAGCGGGAAGGTGATATCGTGACGCAACAGCTCAAAATGGGGGTTGTCAAGCAGATGGACGATGTTGTCCTTTGCACCGGTAAAGAAGTTGTCAAGACAGATAACGTCATGTCCATCAGCCAATAGCCGTTCGCATAGATGAGAACCGATAAAGCCAGCCCCGCCCGTAATCAGGATTTGCTTTCTTAGAGGATTTTTCAATTAAGAGCTCCTTTTTTGACTTTTTAGTTCCTTCAATAGTGCTTAGTAGCTATGCACATACGCATGCTTCTTCCTGACCGGCAGATCCATAAATTTTTCTTATATTGCTGGAGATCAATGGCAAAATGATTACCGTCCCGCCTGGCCCAAACCAAGTTTTCGTTCGACCGCCCGCATTCCACGGCTCTTGAGGGTGAAAATCTTCTGGTCCAGTGGTGCCATCAAACGATGCCATTGCCGTTTTATCCGTCGTGCTTGCCAGGCACAGGGTCCCACCTTTTGCCATTGCGCAAAAGCCTCTCGCACTGGGCCATTCAAGACCTCAATCCATTGCTGGATTACTGCATGCTCGTTGTGATCCTGACCCTTGATAAAACCACGCTTTTGAACCGCGGCATAAAGTTCAGGATCACTCTTTAAGTGACGGATCACTGCGACTGCCTGATCAGGAGATTTCACTTGAAAAAAGTCTTCCCCATCACGGCCCCAGTACTGATAGCTTGGCTCAGGCCCCATTAATCCTACGACCCCGGTCAACCACGCATGAACTAATTTTGTGCACGGTTTAGTGCGGATCAGACGCCATGGCCAATCCCTTACTGCAAGGTAAGCGTCAAAGTCGGTGAAATCATGCCAGTGGGCAGGTTTGTCCCTAATTACGAATTCCACACCAAGATTTCGCAGTTGGTCCCGGAAAGCCTCGGTCCGAAAAGGACCAGCAAGATTTTCTACAGGTCCGATGTATCCCACCCGGTCAAGGCGATTGCCCCGATTGGAATCCCGCCCCAACAATCCCGGTTGGGGCCAATGTTTGATTAATTTAGAATTACCATCCATCTGTTGCTCAGGGCTTTGGATGAAGCGATAATCCGCCCATGGCAATGGATCGCGATCACCCTGTGTTAGAACCAGAAACGCCCGACCTGTCCTATCTTGGACTCCAGCCTTCTCGTCACAACAGACGTTGATAGCGTCCGCAACAGGCCGGTCAATGATTCGGACATCCTGACCTGCTTTTCGCAGTCTCAGGTATGTAGAAACTATCCAGATATTTTCAAGAGGTGCCCATCGCGGTGCCGGGACATCTTCCATTCTCATCCAAGAAGTCGGGCTTTTCAATTCCGGCCAACGACGGCGGAGATGGTGGGCCACGAAGTATATAGGGGGGCGAGATGGATTATCCGCTACGTCGCTGTTGCCTGAATTAACGAAGGGGAATCGTTTCATCTGATATCATGCCTATCATGAGTGAAAGGAATTTTAGGTTATGGTTGCTATGTTTAATTATGCGAGGAAGGAGCGGAAGGCTGACCAACGACATGAGCGGGAAAGCCGACGACTGTTGCGCCGGCAGGGACATCTTGGATAGCAACCGCTCCAGCCCCGATGATTGCGTCCGGCCCAATCGTAACGGGTCCCAATATACATACATTGCATCCGATATCGACGCGGTCTCCTATTGTCGGTAGGACGCCAAGCCGATGGCGACTGGTAACGCCCATAGTCGTGTTTTGTCTTATATGTACATCATTTCCAATCGATTTGGTATTGACAATAATGCCACTATGGTGCCAGATCCGAACTCGACGCCCCAACTTTACCGTGTAAGATAGACTGATCCCGCAGGTCCATTCGACCCACTTGAAAGCGATGCGGTAAAGCAGTGAAAATGGAGCTCGCAGAATTTTTGGTCGAATGTTCATACGCCAGTTGCAAAGCCGGTGCAAGGCTATGGCCCAAAATCCTTGTTCAAATGGATTGTTATCATGTGTGCGCAAATCCTCTAACAGCAGTGACCAAAGGGACAGTTCTGGAGGGTTGCGGTTTGTTGAGCCTGTAACAGGAGCAGAACCTGGAGCATGCTCAGTTATCAATTCCGCGTGGCGACTCATCTCTGTTTTCCTTATGTTGAAAGTCAATTACTGCTACACCTTCGAGTCATCCAACCCATGCTCGACCAATGAAAATTCGGCGCGAGCCAACAGTTGGTCTGTGCCTGATCCTGGAAAATAAAAGAATCCGCATCCTAAGAGCGCAACTCGCGGCTTTATTCCCTCCAAAGGGGACAAGGCCCTTCCCCCAAAGGGAGCGGACCACATTAGTCGTGCCGCCATGCCAATCATTTTCAGCTATTATTTAAAAATTTTTCAAAAGCAACAATATATCGATTGATTTCAGGTCTCATGGCGCCGTGCAATGCGGTCTCCATATGCATCAATTCATTGCGGAGCACATTAGCACAAGTTGGATCAGCATCTGAAAAATCAGCGCGATAATCACCTATTTGAAGCAGCGATGACTTTGCGTTCTCCATTGCCTCAATTGCAGATAAAAGGTTTTGGGGTTCACCGCTGAGAAATTCGAGATACCATAGATAATGAAGGCGCCAAACAATAACCGCAGGTCTTCCGGTGGTAAACCGCAAATAAGTGCTGCAAAGATTTTTGACATGACAGCAAGCTCCCCCATCCAGATGATCTATCGGGCCTCGCCGAGATGTGCCTAATTCTATGGCGGAAAATGGATCGAGTGAAATCTGTCTCCCCTCTAAGTCCTTTACCCTATGGAATATGTCGATGGGATGGAATTTTGACCTTAACCATTTTACATCCATTCCTAAGCACCAGGTACCAAACACATTATCCTGATCGGTTAAACCGTCGAATCTTGTTTTTTCTAATCCGCAAAAATGCCACTGGTGTGTCCTGATACTACGATAAACGGATTCAAAGTATTCCGGGACAATCGGATAAAGGTCAAAATCATGCAGAATTGCATAGCGGGTCTCAATATTTGGCAATAAAGTGGCACAATTCAACGAATTGTAAAACGTTGAAACGTTGACCTTCTCCACTACAAATCCAGGCAATGCGGCATAATGATTGAATGATAGTGGCAACTCCGGAAAGGCATTCCGAGTTTCACTGATAATTTCAAGATACCCGGGTTGCCTCCTTCGATCGAAAGCAATGCAAATTCGATGGCAATGAGTTAAATCGGTGCGGGATATAAAATCCAAATTCACCTTGAGCAAGTGCCGCAATGCCCACGGCACACCCAACATTATGGAGTATCCTTCAATGGGGTCATCGAGAGATTTCCATCTGAGCATCGGCCGTAGGAGCAATTTGATGCTTTCACGGCCGATTAGGTTACGCAAAATATCTTTTTTGGACCTCATTTTTTATCCTTAAAGTATATCCGAAGAGAGGACGCCAATATTTTTATGCCTATTCCTGTTTCGTGGATGAAGTAATAAGTCGGCTAAATATTCCCTATCGCTTGATACTTTGAATTATCCATCAGAATAATCACTTGCGCAAAATTCGTGCTGGAATGCCTACAGCAGTGGCCTTCGCCGGGACATCGTTTAAAACAACACTCATGGCTCCAATTTTCGCACCACTCCCAATTTTGATGCCTCCTAATATTTGAGCGTAGGCGCCAATATCCACGGAATCACCAATCACCGGTACAGGGCCGCCTTCGATTCGGTTTCCTATGGTAACACCGTGTCTAAGTGTACATTGGGCGCCGATTTTTACATCAGGATGAATGAAAATGTTCCCAAAATGGTGAATGCGCAAACCAGGGCCGATCTCGCAAGTTTTTATGAAGCTTATCCCAGTGAGCGTTTCCACGATACGATAGAGAAACCAATAGATCCGGTTATACATCCAGCGGATCGGACCGCCTGTTCGTGCATCGCTCCATCGGCCGAATCGATAAATAGCGATAGCCCAAATTGACTGTTCTCTTAAAAAAGCATGTATTGGGTACCGGTCACGATCTGCTCTGAAGTTTGAAATAGGAGAAGCGGGATTCATTTGTATTCGATATTCTCACTCTTAGCTTTATTTTTCACGTTATGAAAATAGTGCCGATGTCCAATTATTTGCGGCCACTTTGCGACCATGGTAAGCACTCCATAAAGCAGCGCATCTGGCCAAGATGCCCCCAGTGCGCGAGGTCTGCGCGCTGTGCGAACGCACTGACATAACCAGAGTCCAATTCCTGCCGCCATGCCGATCATACCTCCCACCATACCGGCGAGCATAATTCCAGATAATATCAAAAAAAATGATGCGGCAAGCCAACCCCATGTCCATATTCTTGCACTTTGGGTTTGACGGGCAAATGGAATTCTTTCTTTTAAATTACCGGACTGTTTCAAACGGTGGACAACATCGATGGCACCATAGCCTCCACGTATCATCCGCTTCCACCATTGAGAGAAGTTCATGATTGCGGAATCATGCAAGGCCATTAACTTTTCTAATCTATGTATTTTCCATCCTTCAGCTCTTAGCCTGTAGCATAGCTCGGGCTCTTCACCAGAAATTAGCTCTGTGTTAAACCCTCCCGAACCTTGGAAAGCATCTTTTCTTATCATGAAAATACCGCCACAATGGCCAATGTCACCAACCGGCCCGTTCCATTCCATATCGCACAGGCGATTATAAACGGATTTTTCGGGGTGTTGTTCTTGTAAACGTCCGCAAACTATAGCGTGATTTTTGTTCTGTTCTAAAAATTCTTGGGCGGATTCAAGCCAACCGTTTATCAACTCGCAATCACCATCAATAAACTGAACATATTCAATATCTGGTGAAACCGTCATTAAGTATGCAAAACCTTTATTGCGTCCCCTGGCGGCGGTAAACGGCGCACGATCATCAAGCTCGACAACATTAATACCGATCTCTTTTGCCAATCGCGCACTGCCGTCAGTAGACCCGGAGTCAACATACACCATGAGGCCCTTCCGGTTAACAACCGAAAGAAGGCAGCGTCTGAGTCGCTCACCCTCATTGCGCCCAATGATTACAATCCCTGTCGATTCCACGTTTCTAAGCCTGTTTAGTGTAATCCGGCGAATGGATTAAAATCCCCAGAGCCGGATTTCATATTGTTCTACCAGTACCATTCATAAGCGCTCGCACATCACCGACAATAAGGTCTCGAAAAAAATGAAGTGGGTCACACGAGACATCCCCACCCAAGCCAAGCTTTACACGCATCAACAAACTTAGGCGGCCTATTCCCCACAACAAATCAGCCAAGATTAGGATCAACAATCCGTGATGTTTCATCCAATAGCGCCGACGAGAATCATACCAATACTTACCCCGGCGGCTGCGTTTTTTTTGGATGCCGGTGGCCTGCCCTTCCAGGTGGACAATTCTTGATACAGGTTCAAGCCAAATTTGCCATCCTGCATTGTGAGCCCGATGGCAAAAATCGAGTTCTTCAAAATAAAGGAAAAAGCCTTCATCCATTAGACCGATTCTCTCAAAAACCTGCCGACGAACAACCATAGCGGCCCCGGAAACCCAATCACAGCGAAAAGGCCAGCCCATGATAGGAAGAGCGACTCTATAATTTGTCAACAATTGGGACAACACCCCAAGTCGCGCCCCGCTTTCCAGTTCGCTCCATACTGACGGGAACCGGCGTGCAGAGGATTCAGGTACCCGGTTATTGTTTTCCAATTGGGCACCGACGATACCCACTTTGGGTTTTTTGTTGAGAAAACGGACCAATTTATTGATTGCACCCTCTTGAACAACAGTGTCAGGGTTCAAAAGCATCAAGTGATCGGGTAACTTACCGATGGCAGAAAGATGCCTTATGGCGGCATTGTTGCCGGCAGCAAAACCAAGGTTTCTTTCCTGGGGTAACAGAGTCGCACGTTTCTCCCAACGATTTTTTTTTATAGTTTCCGACAGGTATTCGGCCGACCCATCTCCGGAGTTATTATCCACAACCACCGCAACACCCTGAAGATCTTCTATTTCATCCATTATACTTTCAAGGCAATCGCGAACCAGCTTTGGCGTACGATAATTAACGATTATGACGGCCAAACCCACTTATATCACCTGAAATGCACTTTTCTTTGTTCTTTGGGACTCGATTGGTGGGTTTGATCCTTCTGGTCTCATGAAAAAGGCCTTGATTCAGATACGATCCCAGAAGCCCCCCGGAAGCAATCATGTAAACCGGATTAATCATCCCGTTCGCCAGACTGTCTATCATAAACATGATGGAGATGAGGCTGAGCAGAATTGGCCCCGAATGAGAAAAAGCTGTGTCGAACTGTTGTTTCCTGAAAGCATGTAAAACCATCCAGGGGCCGATCAGCATCATCGAGATCCATGAGAGAATACCGACGAAACCATTTAAATTGAATACGATAAGCCAGAGGGCATCGATCATTTTTACCGCTTTGCTGCCGGACCACTCGATCCTTGGCCAGCCTCTCCCCATCCGCCCCCAACCGAACAGGGGGTGTTCCATGGTTTTGTCGACAAACAGATCCTCCTGAACCAAGCGTATTCCAAGAGAACTGGTACGGTCCAAGTCAAAAACGGGATCTACCAGAGAAAGAACCTGCGCGCCGCTGACACCACCTGAAATCCGAAGGAAAATGTAAAGCGGCACCAGTAGAAGAAATATTTGAAATGGCTTTCCGGATTTAAAATGTAAGAATGCTAAATAGCCGCCACAGCCAAGGACCAACATGGCCCAACCGTTGGCTGATTTACACAGGATCGTCGTGATAATCAGTGCAATCGACAAGACTGTGATTGAAATTCCTTTGATGTGTTTGACTACCCCGATTCGTCCCAGCCAAAAAGCTGCAGTGGATGAAATCGCCATCCAAAGAGACACCATCAGTCCATGTTGCATGAATACGATGGGCCGCCATCCGCCGTATCTTTTGTGCTGCACCCATTCGTGCTGGAAAAAACCATAAAATATATTGTTCAACTGCGGGCTCATCCTGATTTCGTAAAGGCACAACGGCACATACAGCAGGCCGCCAATGACGATCCCCAAACACAGGTCCTTCAAGGTATCCATATTGTTAAAGTAGATTCGCCCTGCAAAATAAGGTACGCCCCAAACGATAATGTGGTTGAGCACTCCTGATAATCCATCGTATAAACCAAGCTGATTGGTCAACGATGATGGAATCGGGCAAAGGCACCAAAGAATCATGGGAAGATCGTAGATCGTCCATTTAAATGAGGCAACACGGCGTTGGCCGGACAGCCGCCCGCCAAGCACAAGCCCCAGTGCAATGGCCATGCTTTTTGAATAGGCGGGCAAGCCTTGAAGGTCGTACCCGGTCGTTGGCAGAAACAACCATCCGCCGATCACCGAAAAAAGAACAGCACGATGTGGTTCCAAGCGAAAAAAAAGGAAAATTGTAAAAGGGACCCATCCAAACAGCATCAAGGGAACGAGCATCGTCGTATTCATTTGTCGATTGGGCCCCTATCGATGTTCGATCCTACTAAAAATATAAAATCATAGGATGCCATCAATATGACCGCCCAATCAACAACCGCAATAAAATCAACCCATCCCCCGCATACCGACTAAACAACTTTGGCTCCTGAAATATTCGCCAGACCCACTCCATGCTCAACTTTCTCATTAAAAAAGGGGCACGCTGAACTGTTCCGGCCATAAAATTAATCGTGGCGCCGAGATGACTGACAACCCCGGCATTCAATCGTTGCCGGTTGTGCTCGATCCACTGGGTGCCTTTTTTGGCCCCCAAGGCCACCAGAAGGATGTCCGGTTCTGTTTGGTTAATGGCATCAATAATTTCATCCGAACACATTTTCTCAACCGAACCATAACCAGGATTCAAGGCACCCACAGCCCTAAATCCGCCATGTATGCTGTTAATACGATCCATGGCCTGTTGGGCTATGTCACCCTCCCCGCCAAATAAGAATATCGTCAAAGGGTTTTTCGTATTTTTGTCCACAAGTAGCTCTTGAATCAGGGAAGAACCAGCCACAACCTCCTTTATCGGATGGCCTTTCCGCTTCGACAACCAAAGCAGTGGCTTGCCATCCAAAACGACGATGTCGCTATTTAAAATGGCTTGACGAAACGATGGATTACGCGAGGCTTCAACCACCCAATTGACGTTGATCGTCGACATCACCAGGCTGCGCTTTTCCCCTGCCCTATTACGGATCAACTGCTTTGTCTCTTCCATGGTGAGGTCGTCCACGGGAAGATCGAAGAGGGGGTAACGGGGTTTTTGGGTTAGGGGGTTAAATAGGTTTGTTGAGTTCGTTGGGTTCATGGAGTTTGTTGGCCCGGTGAAATTCGCTGCGCTGTCACCTTCGGGTCCCAGGTGAAATGCTGATGCTCGCTGCGCGATTTCACGGGATAAAAAGTTTCACTGGCTAAAGTTTGTTGAGTTTGTTGAGTTTGTTGAGTTAAAGCAGCTCAGTGCGGACTGGAAGCGGTCTTCACGATAAGTTCTTTGATGTATTCCTCCAGATCGTTGATTTCCGTTTGGACGACATGAAAAATCTTATTCAAATCGATCTTGGCGTATTCATGAACCATCAGATTGCGCAGGCCCACCGCCTTGACCATTTTTTCGGTTAACGGGCGATCGATCAGGTGATTTTCTTCCAGCATGTAAAACATCTCATTGCTGCTTCCGGGCACGCCATACCCCTCTTCACTGACGATGTGCGCGGCAAGGTCAATGCAATTCCGGACGGCCATCTGAAGGTTGAACATGATGCTTTCCTGCCGTTCGAGGTCAGTATTGAACACCTCGATATCGACATTGGCTTTATCACGAATTCTCTGGCAATGCCGCCTGACTGAACCGGCCTTGGCCATGATCAAATCTCTATCGACCATGCGACTTTCCTCCTATCAATTTTCGACGGAAACCGGCCTGGGTCATGTCCAGGTAGTAGCCGAACTCGCCGATCATCGAAAAACGGATCATCTTGAACCGGGCAAGAACGGATGGATTGTTCACGCAAACACAGACGCCCTTTTGAAAGATCTGTTTAAGCAGGGTTTCACCGGCCGTATTCATGACCACCACATGAATGTCCTTGCGAAGCTTCCTTCCCATCGCAACCGTGTATTGGCTTTGCAGCTGAAAGGCTTCAGCTTGATCCTGATGGGTTAGCACAACGCCGACATCCACGTCGCTGAACGGCCGCTCCTTTCCCGCCGCATGGGATCCGAAAAGATAGGCTGCCACGACCTCCTTGCGGTCTTTGAAATAGTTGCCGATGGTTGTTGTTGGGTTTGTTGGGGTCATGGAGTTCGTTGGGTTCGTTGGGTTTGTTGGGTTCGTTGGGTTCGTTGGGTTTGTTGGGGTCATGGAGTTTGTTGGGTTTGTTGGGTTTGTTGAGTTTGTTGAGTTTGTTGAGTTTGTTGAGTTTGTTGAGTTTGAATTTTCCCCAAAAAAGTAGACACGGTTAAAAGCAAACTGCTGACTTCTTAGCCTGTTCAAATCCGGCAGGCGTTTTGTAGCCCAAGGTCGAATGTTTGCGTTTTCGATTGTAAAAGATCTCGATGTACTCGAATATCGCCTTCAGGGTGTCCTGAGGGCCCTTGAAACGCTCGTGGTTAATCAGTTCCGATTTGATGATTCCGAAAAACGATTCGGCTACGGCATTATCCCAGCAGTCACCCTTACGGCTCATACTTTGAACAAAATGATGCTTCTTCAATACCTTTCGAAAATCCCTGCTGGCATACTGAACACCGCGATCCGAGTGGATGACCAGCCCGGCACCCGGGCGACGGCTACGGAGGCCTCGCTTAAGGGCCGTAAGCACCATTTCGGTGCTCAACGAACCGCTCAGCGCCCAGCCGACCACCATGCGCGAGAACAAGTCGATAAAGACCGTCAGGTAAAGCCAGCCGCGAGCTGTGGCCAAGTACGTGATGTCCGACACCCACACCTTGTCCGGTCCATCGGTCGTAAAATTCCGCCGCAAAAGGTTGTCCGCGACCGGATGGGAATGCTTCGAATCGGTGGTCGCCCGGTACTTGCGCCGAACGATAGAGCGAAGACCAGCGGCTTTCATCCTTCGGGCGACACGATTCTTGCTGACCGGGAATCCCATTTCGTTGAGATCATCCGTGATCTTTGGGCTGCCATAGCGCCGCTTGCTTTTCATGTAGATCGCCTTGATGTGGGCATCCAGACGTCTGTTTTCGATCGACCGGCGGCTTTCGGGACGACCGTGCCACCGGTAGTAGCCACTGCGAGACACAGCAAAGACCCGGCACATCTCCTCCACACGCCATCGCGTGCGGTGCTCGTCTATGAATCCGAATACCTGTTCGGATCTTCCGAGAAGATGGCCACGGCTTTTTTTAAGATATCACGCTCCCTGCGAAGCCGTTCATTTTCACGCTTGAGACGCCGTAGCTCATCGTCATCGGGTTTCAGGCGGCCTTTTCCCGGAAAGGCCTGGTCCCCGTCTCTAAACAGCTCACGCTTCCAGCGGCTTATGATTCCCTGGCTGATGCCCAGATCACGTTCGATTCCAGACTGCGTGTTGCCCGGTTCCGACGCCAGTCTTACAGCTTCAATTTTGAATTCTTTATCGATACGTTTTTTCCCCATGGTGGAACACCTCCTGTAGCCTCATACAACTTGGCTGTTCGGTGTGTCCACTATTTTGAGAAGAGCCAGTTTGTTGGGTTCGTTGGGTTCGTTGGGTTCATGGAGTTTGTTGGGTTTGTTGGGTTACTTTGACTTTTTGGGTTTTTTGAATTGGCTATACAGATATTTAATGAACCCTGATTCCATTTTTGAGATCAGTTCGGCTTGATTGTATATTTTGTCGAAGACATCCTGGGTTATGTAATTCTGGTCCAATGCAACGTATATTTGGCTTTGGACTTCAGCCGCCGAACTTTTTGAAATGAATAGAAATTGTATGAACTCCTTATTACTCCTGCGGGAGAAGCCCTCGGCTATATTGCTCATGACGGAAACTGCTGCGCCTTGAATCTGATTGGTTAGCCTGAAATCTTTATTGAACCGGGGACTATGGTTAATGGCTTCGTAGACACTATTAACCAGCTTTCTTGATTCCTTCCAGGCATCAATATCTTCAAAACGGTTGATTTTCATTATATAGTCGATCTTGAAAAAGTCATTTTATGACTATACCGGTTAAGGTATCTGATCTTTGATAAAATAGAAGTCGGAAGTAAAACTGGTACAAAAAATCTGCTGCCCAGCGCAGCAGTTTCCTAAAGTTCATTCCGGCTGCGCTTAAGATCGCATTGATGCAGTCGCCAAGGGTTCCTTTCAGGCGACATCGATCCATTCGATGTTCTTGTTTCAGGTGTCCAATGCCAGGCTCAACGGCCGCCCGACGCTTCATCCAGCGCCACAGGCTCTTGGCTGTTCTTCCTCGTCGTCGTTTGTCGACATGCACATCAACCTTGCCTGAGTATCCGTGACCGCGGTAGCCCATGTCCACGAACACATGCTCGGGGGGGTGGGCAATCTGTTCGACCTGCTTGAGGGCATCTTTTAACGTGTGGCCGTCATAAGGATTGCCGTGAACCGCCTTGGCACCGACGAACCAACCGCCACGGCTGGTGGCCGCTACACTGATTTTGCAGCCGAACTCGTAGCGCTTGTGCGCTTTACCTTTGCTAATGCATTCTACCGCCGGCTCATGAACACTGTAGATCTTATTCTTGTCTTTGCGCTGCTGGTGGAAAATGCGGGTGCCGATGGTAAGCAGTGATTTTAACGCTTCATCCGGATGCTGGGATTTTCTTTCAATGTCTCTGATCACCCGGCCCAGATAGGTTTTTAGTTTCCGGGTACACCGTCTGGCCCGTTTCATCTGGCGGGCATGCGCATAGCGGCTTTGCTGGGCTAAAAACTGCTTGGCGTTGCGATTGTAGTTTTGGCGAAGCGCAATGCCACGCTGCTTGGCGGCATCAACCAATTTTTGTCTGGCGCGATCATACAGGCGGGCGTCGGTGGGAAAACGAATATCTTTTTCCTGCACGGTCGTGTCCACGTTGACCCGTTTGAGCTGGTGGGGCTTGACCGCTTTGATCTTTAACCCGGCGGCAATGGTCTCTTTGAGCAGTTCTTCGGCTCCTGCTTCGCCGATGCGTTTGCGCCATCGGGACATGCTGGACGGATCGATCGGCGGATCGTGCTCGAAAAACTGCATGCCGCTCAGATACTGCCAGTAGGGGTTTTCTACCCATCCGGAAACGACATCGTCGTCACTGAGGTTGTATGAGAACTTCAGGTAGTGCAACGATACCATCAACCGGGTGCTGACACCTGGCCGACCGTTGTCCGGGCAGTAGGTTTGTCCGAACACCTCGTCCATGCGATCCCAATTGACCACTTTTGCTAGTTTTACTAGCCCATGTCCGGGATCGATGATTTTCGTGAGCTCAGGTCGGAACAGATCCCTTTGCCTGTTTTTGTGTGCAGATTGCTTGGGTTTCATGGCAGAAATTTGCAAGAAAAGAGTGGATAAAGGATTGTAATCTTGCAAATAACATAGCACAAAATAGGTAATTTTTCTAATGTTTTCTGGTGGATAAATGCTTTTTCAGGACCGACTATATAGGGTTTATCGGGTTTCTTGGGCTATTTGGGTTTGTTGGGTTGTCAATCCGATGAACTCAAGGAACACAACGAACTCAATTAACTCAACCAACGGACAAGCAACCTTCAGTTGCTTGTCACCACGCCCCCTTTGGAAACAGCACCGCCGGGATGGTCTTGAAGAGAATCTTGAAATCCAGCCATAGGCACCAGGTTTCAATGTATTGGAGGTCCAGCTCCAGCCACTTGTCAAAGGGCAGGTTGCTGCGCCCGGAGATCTGCCAGATGCAGGTCAGACCGGGTTTGACGGAAAAGCGTTTGCGCTGGATGCCCTTGTCGAACAGGTCCACATCGCGGATGGACATGGGCCGCGGGCCGACCAGGCTCATCTCGCCGCGGATGACGTTGAACAGCTGGGGCAGTTCGTCCAGGCTGGTCTTGCGGATGAAACGGCCCACGCGGGTGATGCGCGGATCATCGGTGATCTTGAAGATGGGCCCCTCGGCCTGGTTCAGATGCTCGATCTCGCACAGCTTGTCCTCGGCCCGGTCGCACATGGAGCGGAACTTCATCATGGGAAAAAGGCGTTTCTTCAGGCCGACGCGCTGCTGGATGAACAAAACCGGACCCGGGGAATCCAACTTGATGGCCAGGGCGACGATCCCCATGATCGGCAGCACGACCGGCATGGACAATAAGGTAACGACCAAGTCGAAGCAACGCTTGAACAACAGGGCCCCCTCGTCCTGGGCCACGGGTTCCAGGTTCAGCAGCGGCAGGTCGCCGGCCTGGGTCAGGCGCACACGGGCCACGTTCAGGCTGAACACGTCGGCCATGAAACGCAGCTTGATGCCCTCCTCTTCGCAGGCATAGGCGATGGGCTCGGCATCGGCCAGCAGGGAGCGGGGAATGGCGATGATGATCTCATCGACCACATGCTCTTTGAGGATCCGGTGGATGTCGTCGATAGTGCCGATCACCGGCGCACCCAGGATCTCCCAGCCCACCCGCTGCGGATCCGGGTCCAGGTGCCCAATGATCTTGATGCCCCACTCGGCCTGTTCGCGCAGCTTCAGCGAAAGCTCTTTGGCCCGTTCGCCGGTACCGATGATGATGGCCCGGATGGAGGTGGCCCCGGATTTGATGGATCGAACGAAGTAGCGCCGCACAACGACACGCACACCGGCCAGAGCCACGAAGGCCAACCCGGAGAAACCGATGATGACGGCCCGGCTGACGTAGTGGATACGCAGTAAAAACAAAAGGGCCAGCAGCACGCCGATGGACAGGGCCACCCCGCGGAACACCGCCCAGATGTATTTCAAGGCCCGCATTTCCGACGGCCCCTTATAGGCGTCGAAATAGGACAAAAAGCCGACTACCAGGGCCAGCAGCAGCGGGATGAAATAGAGGTGCGAATAGAAGTCAACGTCTCCTCCGTCCGCCATCCAGTACACGCGAATCCAGACCGCCATGATGAAGGCACCGGTGGTCAACAGGATGTCGAGTAGAAAGAGTGTGCGACCGAGTTCTACTGTTCTGTCGTCGTACATGGGGGTTTTCCTCATTAATCAGAAATGATGCTATGCGAACTTAGCTGTTCAGATTGGGGATAGTTTTAAAGAAAAAATGTTATTGAGGTCAGGAGTCAGGAGCCAGAATTCAGGAGTCAGGAGTCAGAATGCAGGAGTCAGGAGCCAGGAGCCAGAATTCAGGAGTCAGGAGCCAGAATTCAGGAGTCAGGAGCCAGAATTCAGGAGTCAGGAGTCAGAATTCAGGAGTCAGAATTCAGGAGCGAAGATAAGTACGATTCGAGCAGCTTGCTGACTTCTTCGTGTTGTTTAATTAAAGGCGAACTATCACCATATGCTAAATCATTTGAAAGGATTAGGTAATACCGACATTCTTCATTTGTATGAGGACGGACTTGACTTGACACCTTGCTAAAAAATGGGTGGTCAGATACCTTCTGGATTGTCGCCAAACAATCTAAAACAGGAGGCACATCATGACCACCCAAGACAAAATCGCAAGAGCTAAACTCAGCATACTGGAACTGGCCGAATACCTCAAGAATGTTTCCCAGGCCTGCCGCATCAACGGCGTTTCCCGCCAACATTTCTACGACATTAAAAAAGCGTATGAAGAGCACGGCCTTGAAGGCCTCAAGGATAAAAGCCGGCGCAAGCCGTGTATCAAAAATCGGGTTGCTCCTGAAATTGAAGCGGCCGTGATCAAAATGGCATTTGAATATCCGGCTTATGGTCAGGCACGAGCTGCCAATGAACTGCGTAAAGAGGGCATTCTGGTGTCATCCGGCGGTGTTCGAAGCATCTGGATTCGGCACGATCTGGAAACTTTCAAAAAACGTCTGGCATCGCTTGAAGAGCGGGCAGCCAAAGAAGGCATTGTTTACACCGAGGCCCAATTGACGGCGTTGGAAACAGCCAAGCGCAGTCGGGAATCTCACCCGGATGAAATCGAAACCCAACATTCGGGTTATCTGATCAGCCAGGATACCTTTTATGTCGGGTATCTGAAAGGTGTCGGCCGGATCTATCAGCAAACGGTGGTCGATACCTATTCGTCGGTGGCCTTTGCCAAGCTGTATACGGCCAAGATCCCCGTCACCGCTGCCGATACGCTCAATGACCGTGTGTTGCCTTTCTTTGAGGAACACAATGTCCCTGTATTGCGGGTATTGACGGATCGGGGAACCGAGTTTTGTGGCAGCCTGGATAAACACCCTTACGAGTTGTTCCTGCAACTCAACGAAATCGACCATACCAAAACTAAGGTCAGAAGCCCTCAAACCAATGGTATTTGCGAGCGTTTCCACCAAACCGTGCTGAATGAGTTCTACCGTGTGGCATTTCGAAAGAAGCTGTATCGTGATCTTGAGACTTTACAGATCGACCTGGATGAGTATATGGACGAGTATAATACAAAACGAACCCATCAGGGAAAACGCTGCAAAGGTCGTACGCCAATGGAAACATTCATTGAAGGCAAGCAGCGATATAAAGAAAAGAATCTGGAAAAAATAAATGCTGCATAACTGTCGTTGACACATCCAGAAGGTTTCTGACCACTGTCAACTCAAGTTCCGTTCAGGACACTTCATTGGATCCTTGGGCAATGTTAAGAAACTTGGCTTTGTCGGGTTTTGTTCTTTTCTTAAACCCCTCTGCTATATTTGCAGGGATTGAAACCGCAGCTCTTCGAAATTGTGACGTGAGCCCATATATTTCTGTTTTAGGAAAGGCGGCCGTATAGCGATACACCGACAAGACGAATTGATGCGCCTTCTGCCATACGATCAAGTCTTGAAAGCATCTCGCTGGCTGCCTTTTAATTCTGACTCCTGGCTCCTGGCTCCTGAATTCTATCTACCATTCTCTCGCCCATCGCCCATAGCCTACAGCCCATAGCCTATCGCCCCTCGCCCCTCGCCTTTCGCTTCACTTAACCTGTGACCTGACCTTATCTTTCAGCCTCTTCACATGCCCGCGGCCAAGCCCCTTGACCTCACAACCCAGTTCGAAATAACGGCTGATCTGGTCGTCGTTGAGAATACCGAAACAGTCGATGACGGCCACCGGCCGACCGGTCATCCCGACGACCTCGTCCGGGTTCAAATTCAGGTAAGCGCTGTGCCTGACCGCCAGCACCACCGCATCCACTGCCTCCAGGGCAACGGCAAGATCGGTTTCGACGCGCAGGTCGACGAGATCGTCCTGGTTCCTGAAAAAACGCTTCCAGGAGTGTCCCGGGGCAGGATAGGTGTCCTGCTTCTCGAATTCCCACCAGTGCTTGACATAGGGGTCGTGGACGACAACTTCTCCGCCCATTTCAACCAGTTTACGCACGATGATCTCCGACCCGGAGTAGCGCGTGTCGCCGACATCCTGGCGGTAGGATACCCCCAGGACGGCGATCCTGGACACCGGAACGATTTTGCCCATGTTGCGCAGGGCGTCCCGGACCAACTGGGGCGGCCGCAGCGCCCGCGTGTCATTGATGTCAATGGACATGGGGGTGATTTTGAACAGGTCGTCATCGAAGCCCATGAGTGTCTGGTAGGCCCACACGCCAAGTCCGCCATCTTTGGGCAGACAATAGCCCCCGATACCCGGTCCGGGAAAAATCATGTTGGAATGCGTCGGCCGGATCTTGATGGCCTCGACCACCTTGGTGATGTCGACGCCGTTGCGTTCGGCGAAAACGCTCCACTCGTCCAGAAAGGCCAATGTGGCGGCACGGTAGGAATTCTCGACGATCTTGCAGGTTTCGCTCTCGATGGGCCGGTCGAGGACGGTCAGTGGAAATTTTTTAACATTCAGGATCTCGGAGAGAAATTTGACCACTTTATCACGGGCGACATCGTTTATCCCGCTGCAAACGCGCCAGAAATCCCTGATGGAAGAGACATAGTTGCGCCCCGGCATCACCCGTTCAAATGAATGGGCGAGCAGCGGCTCTGCATCATCGAGGCCCCGTTGCTCAAAGGCTTTTTTAACGATGGGAAAAGCAACGTATTCCGTGGTGCCCGGGGGCACGGTGGTTTCGATCAGGACCAGGCAACGGGGATCGATCTTTTCTCCGATCACCTTCAGGCTCTTTTCCAGGGCACCAATGGCCGCATGCCCTTTTCTCACATCACCGAGGGTCTCTTTATGATAATCGCATTGAACGTCCACCACGACGACATCGGCCAGGGACAAGGCATCGTAGCTGAATGTGGCGGTCAGCGTCTTTTTATCGAGGACGCAGCGCTTGATCATCGGGGCCACTTCGGGATCTTCGGCCTCCACCGGGGCCACTCCCCGGTTAAGATAGGGGATCTTCCAATACGATCGCGTCGATGGGCGTTGCATGCCGATGACGAACTTTCCCGGGCTGCCTGTTTCGTTCGTCGAGTCAGCAACGACACCTGCCATCACCGCCCCTACAAACCCGACCCCCATAACCACTACGATTTCCCTGCCACGTTCCCGATGGATTTGGGCAAGCTGTTTGAGCCTCGACCACTCCTGTTCGTAATCCGCTGGAGATGGAAGTAAAAAGGACTCGCCGTTCGGGCTGTGTGAATAGTTTTCGGTGGCTTCAGACATAAAGGGTTCCTTTTTAAGAAAAGAGTGAATCGGAAAATGGTCGTCGGTTGTCGTGGGTTGATTGCCGGGCGTTGGAACTTAATCTTTCAGAAGCGCTGATTCAGGTTGTTTAGGCTACAGGCTGTGGTCTTTTGGTGACTTAGTCGACTTGTCATAAAATTTCATGTCTATTTCTGCCAGTGTAAACGCTTTCAATTACGAATGATCCCCCAAATCTCCTCCCACAGCCTATAGCCCATAGCCTACCCTACCTCGTATCCCCTTTTTTCCAGAATCTCTGCCAACGTGGTTCGCGCGGTTGTTTCCCCATGCACCAGCTTGACGGCGCCGGGCTTGGCAGGCATGGATTCGATCCAATCGACCAGGCCCTGTTGGTCGGCGTGGGCGGAGTAGCCGGACAGGGTGTGGACCCGGGCCTTGATGGTTTTGCGCACACCGTCAAGATCGATATAACCGCCGGGACGCCGGCAATATTTCTGGATGGCCCGGCCGGGCGTACCCTGGGCCTGGTAGCCGACGAAGAGAACGTCGTTCCTGGGATCGTCGATGCCCTTTTGCAGGTGGTCGACAATGCGGCCGCCGGTGCACATGCCGCTGCCGGCCAGGATAATGGCCGGGCCGTTCATATCGCAAACCTTCAGGTGATCACGGTGGTCCTCCATCGCAATCAACCCCTTGAAGTCGAGGGGGTGGTCGCCGCGTTCATTCAAGGCGCGGGCCTCTTGGTCCCAGTATGCGGACAGGCCGGCATAAATCCGGGTGATCGTCAACCCCAACGGCGAATCGACGAAGACCGGCGGGCGCTTGTTGCCCTGAAGACGAGGAAACATGCCGCGATAGCCGGGATCGGAAAAGATGCGGTCGATTTCATAGATCAGCTCCTGGGTGCGTCCCAGAGAAAAGGCCGGAATGAACACCTTGCCGTTGTCGGCCAGGGCGCGGGTGAGAATTTCTCCCAGCTGCCGGATCCGCTGGTCCCTGGGATCGTGAAGCCGGTCGCCGTAGGTCGATTCCATGACCACCAGGTCGGCCGTGTCCGGTGCCTCGGGATCACGGAGGATGGGCGTGTCCGCCGCGCCGAGATCCCCGGAAAAAAGTACCGACGCGCCGCTGCCGGCGTCCTCGAAGCGCACGAAGGCCGATCCTAAAATGTGCCCTGCCCGTCCCATCTTGAAGGATACGCCCTTTTGCAGATCGAAGGACTGGCCGAATTCAAAGCCCCAGGAGAGATCGTCGACCTGCTTCTGGAGGCGGGCGGCCTCCGGTTTGGGCAGACCCGAAAATTTCATGGCATCGGCCAGCATGGGAACCAGCAGGGCCTTGGTCGGGTGCGAGCAGATGATCTCACCGTTGAAGCCCTTCCGGATCAGTTCGGGCACACGCCCGATGTGGTCGATGTGGGCATGGGTCAAAAACAGGTAATCGATCGTGGGCGGCGATACCGGCCAGTCGTCCATGGCCGCAACGGTGTCGCCCCCCTGGGCCAGACCGCAGTCGACCATGATGGTCAGCCCACCGGCCTGCAGCAAATGGCAGGAACCGGTGACGCTGTTTTCGGCACCCAAGTGGGTTATTTTGTAATGATTATTAATTTTTGAATTAGCCACAGACGCACACGAACATTCACGGACAAAAAAGAATAATTTTGAATTTTTAGTTTTAAATTCTTAATTTAGAACGATTTCAGACCATTTATTCAAAATTCACCATTCACCATTTAACATTGCCCTTCTCTCTCGCCCAGCTTATCCCGCATTGCGGGGCTGCGCTTGACATATTTATGCATCGATTGTTAGAATAATGCATAAAAGGAGGCCATCATGAGGACAACCCTTGATTTACCCGAAGACTTAGTAACCGAGGCCATGAAAGTGACCCATATCCGCACCAAGACCAAGGTCATCATTACTGCTTTGGAGGAATTGATTCGCAAATCGAAAATCGTCGAATTAAAACAGTTCAAAGGTACCGTGGATGATCTGGATATTGATCTGGACGTGTTAAGAGGCCGTTCATGAAGGTTTTGGTCGATTCTTCGGTTTGGATAGACTATTTTCGAACAGGAAGGGACGATGACAGGCTAGACGGGTTGATCGATGAAAACATCGTCGTGATCAACGATCCGATCCTTTGCGAACTCGTCCCCTTCCTTAAATTGCGCAATCAATCCAGAATTATTGAGCTGCTCAATGCCATTGAGAGAACCGAATTGACAATTCATTGGGATCAACTCATCGATTGGCAATACCAATGCTTGAAGCAAGGCCTGAATGGTATCGGCATCCCGGATTTAATCATCGCCCAAAATGCAGTGCAGCGCCGCTGCCTGCTTTATTCACTGGATCGCCATTTTGCGTTGATCCAGAAAATCGTCCACATCAAACTGTATTAGGTCGTGGAGTGTATGTTGTGGGTTGAAGCAAGCGTCAAACGTCCACCATCGGTCAATGTTTTTTCTCACGCCCGCTGCGCTCGAGAACACAGAGACGCGGAGGGGTTTGGTTTCTGAGAGGGAAATCAAATGAAAGATATTTAAACGATTTGTTCCTCATTATTGGGCGAAGCCCACTATACCCTGATCTTCCTCTCTGCGTTCTCTGCGGCTCTGCGAGAGATTGTTTTTTATCAAACGATGAAGCCAAGCGATCCCATCATTCGACATTGGACGTTCGATGTTCGACGTTCGTTTTTTTCACCCTTCCCCTTCCGCCCAATTTTCAATCATTAATCCATTCACCCGGCCGAACTCCTTTAGGTTGTTGGTCACCAGCGTGATGTTCAAGCTCAGTGCATGGGCGGCTATGAGCAGATCATTGCCACCAATTATCAGCCCCCGCTTCTCCAAGTCTGAACGGATATCACCGTATGCCATGGCCGCATCCTTTTCAAAAGGAAGAACGTCGATAAGATCGCTCAATGCGTTTAGCCGCCTGAGGTTTTCTTCCACGTACTGGCTTTTTTTAGCTCCATTAATTAATTCAGCAAACGTGATGACGGACATGACCACCATGCCGGGTTGGTAGGTTTCTAGCCGTTTCAACACACGGATCGGCTTGCGCTTGATTGTATAGATGCAGATATCCGTGTCCAGCATGACCGTCATAGCGGTTCCCGGTCCTGGATAGATGGCTGGCAGCGACCACCCTGCATGAAATCGTCAGACATTCCGGTCAACAGTTCGAAGGCTTTTGCCAAATTCTGAGGCTTGCGTTTTAAAATGATTTCATCACCCCGGCGGAAAATCTGTACCTCCGTCGTATCAAACTGATAGGCCTTGGGCAATCGCACCGCTTGGGAATTGCCGCTCTTAAATATTTTTGCGGTATCCATATGTTCCTCACATGATTGCATATCGTTTATGTATATACATATATGTATATATTTTATTTTTATTGTCAACTTAAAGGGGATGCTTAACCGTGTTTATTGCCAGTTCCCGGGCGAAGCCCGTCAAACATGGGTCTCTCTGCGTTCTCTGCGACTCTGCGAGAGACTGAAAAGTAATTTTGACCTGGTGAAATTCGCTATGCTTCTTCCTTTCAGAAATTTCACTGGTTAAAAATGTTGAATTTTAAATTGTTAATTAAGGTAGTTAAATATTTTAAAGTATTTTCAGGCGGAGCGGAGCGAACACATCATTCGGCGTTCGTTTTTTCATTCTGGCTTCTGACTCCTGACTTCTGACTTCTGTTCCTAACCCGATGTTCATCGCTTCCCGACTGCCGCTCTTCGCAGCTTCCCCTCGCCCCTCGCCCATCGCCTATAACCCATAGCTCCGCATTGCCAAGTACAAGGGCTTTAAAGGGTGAGGTTTTTCCGTGTTCGAAGATGCTGACTGCATGTGGTGTGCCGTTTTTAATATATTTAAATACCTTGTGTTTATGTAAGGTTAAGATTTTTTATCGGTGATTTTGCTGTTCGGGGTTATTCATTATGTCAGAAAAATGACCTGAATGGGTTAAAGTGCTGTCTGATTTTTTAATTCTGGGTGGCAAATTAAAATTGATGGTCCAGTAACAAGTCTCAATCCGTGCCACTCCCGCGAAGGCGGGAGTCTGTATTTACCTAAAACTTGTGGATCCCCGCCTGCGCGGGGATGACCCTAAAGAGAAGAATTCGACTTTTCGCGGGTCCATCAAAATTAACAATTCAAAATTTATAATTTTCATCGCTGTCAGCTCTCAGCGATGATCGGCTGCCGCCCCACACTGATGTAGGAAAAGCCCATCTCCTTCATGAAGGACCGGGAGAAGAGATTCCGGCCGTCGAAGACCACCGCGTGGCGCAGCATCTTTTTGATGCGGGTGAAGTCCGGGTTGCGGAACTGGTTCCAGTCGGTGACCACGGCCAGGGCGTCGGCGCCGTCGACGGGGTCGTACTGGTTGTCCATCACCGTGACCGACGCGTTGTCCCGCAGAATGCTCCGGGCATTGTCACCGGCCACGGGGTCATAGGCCCGGACGGTCATGCCGGCGTCGGTGAGCGACCGGATCGTGTCCAGGGCCGCGGATTCGCGCATGTCATCGGTGTTGGCCTTGAAGGCCAGACCCCACAGGGCCAGCGTCCTGCCTTGGATGCCGCCCTTCTCCTTGAAGTATCGCTTGATCTTTTCCGCCAGCATGCCTTTCTGGCGGTTGTTGACCGCGTCCACGGCCTCCACGAGAGTGGGGGTGCAGCCGTATTCCCGGGCCGTGTTGATCAGTGCGCGCACATCCTTGGGAAAGCACGACCCGCCGTAGCCCACTCCCGGGTAAATGAAGTGATAGCCGATGCGCCGGTCGGAACCGATGCCGGCCCGGACTTCGCGCACGTCCGCGCCCACCGTCTCGCAGATATTGGCCACTTCGTTCATGAAGGATATCTTGGTGGCCAGCATGCAGTTGGCCGCATACTTGGTCATCTCAGCGCTGCGAACCCCCATGACGATCATCTTGTCCCGGCTGCGGGCAAAGGGAGCGTAGAGGGTTTCCAGCAGTTTGGCCGTGCGCACGTTGTCCGTGCCCACGATCACGCGGTCGGGCTTCAGAAAATCGTTGACCGCGTCGCCCTCCTTGAGAAATTCCGGGTTGGAAACCACGTCGAACTCCACCGACACGCCCCTTGCCTTTAGCTCCTCGGCGATGATCCCCTTGACCCGATCGGCCGTACCCACGGGGACGGTGGACTTGTTGACGATGATCTTGTAGTCGTCGATGATTCGGCCGATCTGAGCGGCCACTTGGTCCACATAGGAGAGGTCGCACGACCCGTCCGGCAGCGACGGCGTGCCCACGCAGCTGAAGACGAACAAGGCGTCCTGCATGCCTTCGGCCAGATCGGTGCTGAAAGTCAGGCGGCCTTCGGCGATGTTGCGGGTGACCAGCGATTCCAGGCCCGGTTCGAAGATGTGCACCTTGCCCGCTTTGAGCCGGTCGATGATCTTTGGGTTGACATCGATGCAGACGACATCGTTGCCCATTTCCGCCAGGCAGGCGGCGGCCACGAGGCCGACGTATCCGGTTCCGATAATGCAAATGTTCAAAATTAGTTCCTTTGTTGGTTGGTTGGATTGGTTTGATTAGTTAGATTGGTTGAATTAGTTTTGTTGGTTTGGTTGGTTCGGTGAAATCATCTGTTCCAACCAATAAAACCAACAAAACAAATCGAACCAACTAAACAAGTTTTTTCCCCTCGCCCATTGTCATCGGTTTTTCCCGTTCACCATTCGACGTTGGACGTTCGATGTTCAATGTTCGTCCCTTCATCATCGCCCACAGCCTAAAGCCTTCAGTCCAACCCCCTGATCCAGCATCTGCCGCAGGGCGACGCGCCATTGCAGCGGGGCGACATCAAAGTCACGCCACGAGGCGGTGCAATTCAGCACGCTGTATGGCGGTCGCGTGGTCAGCGTGGGATAGTCGGCGGTCGTGATGGGATGGATGGGGATGCTGCGGTTCACCATTCCGCGGGCCAGCGCCTCCTCCTGGATGGCAACGGCAAAATCGTACCAGCTTGTCACACCCGCGTCCGACCAATGAAAAATTCCTTTTAAATTCTCCTTACCGACCGCTGCCCAGATGGCCTCAGCCAGGGTCGAGGCCCAGGTCGGGGCGCCGACCTGGTCGGCCACCACCCGCAGTTCGTCCCGATCGTTCATGAAGCGGAGCATGGTGAGAACAAAATTATTTCCGTATCGGCTGTAAAGCCAGGATGTCCGGATAATAACGGGATCGTCGATGACATCCAGGACGGCGATCTCGCCCTGGTGTTTGGATTTGCCGTAAACGCCTAGCGGGCTGCAGGGCGCCTCCGGCGGGTAGGGGGTGCAGGCGGTCCCGTCGAACACGTAATCCGTGGACACATGAATCAGGCGAGCGCCGGTTTGCCTGGCCGCCCGGGCAATGTTTTTAGGCCCGGTCGCATTGACGGCAAAGGCAAGGTCAACCTCTTCTTCTGCCCGGTCCACGGCCGTATAGGCCGAGGCGTTGATGATCACATCGGGTTTTTCGTCTGTGACGACGGCCTCGACCGCGTTCGCATCCGTAATGTCAATTTCCGGCAGATCGAGCGACCGGCAGGCAATGGATTGGGGAACCGTTTGCGTGAGGGTGGTGCCCAACTGCCCTTTACCACCGATGATCAGTGCCTTCATGGGAATACCTCGGCATCCTGGAATAAAACCCCATTCGCATCCTTTTCGGAAACCAGCGGGCTGCCTTTTAGCGGCCACCGGACGTTCAACGCGGAATCGTTCCAGCGAATGCACCGTTCGTGCTCAGGCGCCCAGTAATCCGTGGTTTTATATAAAAACTCGGCCACATCACTTAAAACGAGAAACCCGTGGGCGAATCCATGGGGCACCCACATCTGTTTTTTGTTTTCAGCCGTCAAATAGTCGCCGACCCATATTCCGAAGGTCGGCGATGACCGGCGGATATCGACGGCCACATCGAAGACTTCGCCGCTGATGACGCGCACCAGTTTTCCCTGGGGCTGCCGGATCTGATAGTGAAGGCCGCGAAGCACGTGCTTTTGGGATCGTGAATGATTGTCCTGAACAAAAGCGACCGGCAATCCGGTCATCTCCACAAACTTTTTTTGATTGTAGCTTTCGAAAAAAAAGCCCCGGCTGTCACCGAAGACGGTTGGCTCGATGAGGAGGACATCCGGAATCGCTGTGGGTGTGATTTTCATAGCGTCGTTAGTTTGGTTGGTTCGATTAGTTTGGCTGTGGGGGGTTAGGCTGTGGAATGTAGGAAGAGCATCGAACATCGAACATCGAACGTTTTAGTAAAGACGAACGTCGAACATCGAACGTCCAACATCGAACATCGAATGAAAGAGCAACCGCTTGAAAATGATGAACTTCCAACATGGAAAATCGAATCAAGGACCAATTAAAAAGCGAACACCAAATAAAAAAACCGCTCAACACAACTGCTATTTCTTTTTCATCTCGGCTGTTTTGATGCTGGCTACAAAAATCTTTATCAATTCCTCTGTTTCCATAACAATTCCAACTGAAAATTCAGGATTTTTAATCAGCGGCACACGCTGGACCAATCTCAACCACCTTTGGGTTTCCCGAAGTTCCTTTAATGAGATACGCAGTTTATGGATAAAATCTTTGGGTGACTCGGCGGCCTGGGCCTCTCCATGGTTTGGATAGGCCGACGTTCCCGATCTTAACAATTGCCCGGCGACATGGTTGCCAGTCCTGGTTTTTGGGAGTTGTTCAACGATCTTTATTATTTTCACCGAATATTCGAGAAGTCTTTCCTCCAGATCATATGCCGGCTTCTTCATCTTTTAACATTCACCATTCGACGTTGGACGTTCGATGTTCGACGTTCATCTTTTTTACCTTCAGCCCATCGCCTATCCTCCCTCGCCCCGACTACCCGTCAACCGCGCCATTGCTGACGCCGGGCAGGCTCTGGTTTTCAAGAGAAACGGAACCTAAACGGGCAGAAGGCACCGATTTCTTTTTCAGGATTTTCAACAGATATTGCCCATACCCGTTTTTGCCCATGGAATTGCCGATCGTCTCGAGCTGTTCATCGGTAATGTAGCCCGACCGCCAGGCGATCTCCTCCGGGCAGGCGATTTTCAGCCCCTGCCGGCGCTCCAGGATTTCCACAAACCGGGCAGCTTCCAACAATGACGCGTGGGTCCCCGTATCCAGCCAGGCATACCCTCTTCCCATCAGCGAAACTTCCAGATTTCCCAGATCGAGATAGCGTTGATTCACGTCGGTAATTTCCAGCTCACCGCGTGCCGAGGGCCGGATATCCCTGGCGATCTCGACCACCTGATGATCGTAAAAGTAAAGGCCGGTGACGGCAAAATCCGATTGTGGGTGCTTGGGCTTCTCCTCGATGCCGATCACCTTGCTGTTTTGATCAAAGGTCACCACGCCGTATCGCTGGGGATCGGTCACCTGGTAGGCAAAAATCGTCGAGGTATCCGATTTTCGATTGACCGTCGACAGGTGCCTGGAAAGATCGTGCCCATGAAAGATATTGTCCCCCAGGACCAGCGCGCTGGGATGCGAGCCGATAAAATCGCTGCCGATGATAAATGCCTGGGCAAGCCCTTCCGGTCGGGGCTGAACCGCATAGGCGATGCTGATTCCCCATTGACTGCCGTCTCCCAGCAGTTGCTCGAAGCGCGGGGTGTCCTGGGGGGTCGAGATGACCAGGATATCCCGGATGCCGGCCAGCATGAGGGTGGTCAGCGGATAATAGATCATGGGTTTGTCGTAGATCGGCAGCAACTGCTTGGATATGGCGATGGTGATGGGGTGGAGCCGGGTGCCGCTGCCGCCGGCAAGGACGATTCCTTTGCGCTTTTTTTGCATTATCGTTTCCCGTAGTTGGTTTCGATCCAGGATTGGTAGGCACCGCTGGTGACGTTTTCCACCCACTGGGCATTGTCCAGGTACCACTGCACGGTCTTGCGGATGCCGGTTTCAAAGGATTCCTCCGGCGTCCACCCGATCTCGGCCTTTATCTTCGACGCGTCAATGGCGTATCGCCGATCGTGGCCGGGCCGGTCCGTGACGAAGGTGACCAGGGTATCCCGGCGGTTCCGGTCCCCGGTCACCTCGTCCAGAATGGTGCAGATGGTGTTGACTACATCCAGGTTGGTCTTCTCGCTGTTCCCGCCGATGTTGTAAACCTCACCGGGCCGGCCCTTTTCCAGAACCGCCATGATCGCCCGGCAGTGGTCCTTCACGTACAGCCAGTCGCGGATGTTTGCCCCATCGCCGTAGACCGGTATCGGCCGGCAGTTCAGCGCATGGTGAATGACCAGGGGGATCAGCTTTTCCGGGAACTGGTACGGCCCGTAATTGTTGGAGCAGTTGGTCGTCAGGACCGGCAGGCCATAGGTGTGGTGGTAGGCCCTGACCAGATGGTCAGAGCCCGCCTTGGAGGCCGAGTAAGGGCTGTTGGGCGAGTAGGGTGTGGTCTCCGAGAAGGCCGGATCGTCTTTTTCGAGTGAGCCGTACACCTCGTCGGTGGACACGTGCAGGAAGCGGAATGCGGACCGGTCATCCGGTCCAAGGCTCTCCCAGTGGTGGCGCACCTGCTCGAGCAGGTTGAAGGTGCCGACCAGGTTGGTCCGGATAAAGTCATCCGGAGAGGAAATAGACCGGTCCACGTGGCTCTCGGCGGCAAAGTTGACAATCGCCCATGGTCTATGTTCTTCGAGCAGCGATGCAACCAGCCGGCGGTCACCGATGTCCCCCTTCACAAAGATGTGGCTCGGGTTGTCCGCCAATGGCGCCAGGTTTTCCGGGTTGCCGGCGTAGGTCAGTTTGTCCAGGTTGACGACAAGGCCTTTGCCCGTCCCCAGCCAGGTGTGAACGAAGTTGGCGCCGATGAATCCGGCACCTCCGGTAACGATAATGGTCGGCTGGGTATTCATTTTATGAAATTATCGGTCCTTTATAGTCTAAACGGCTGCTCAGGCCGCACCGTAAATTGCAGGGACACGCGGTTTTCCTTGTAGTCGTTGACATCCTCGGTGGAGTTGACCGTCCGGTACTGGTAGCCGGCGCGCATGGAAAGCCACCGCAGCAATTGAAACGAGAGGCCGCACCCGGCCCGGAATACATCGTCTTCGCGTGCCGGCAGGGTGTCTTTGTAATCGCGATAGGCATACAGGGCGTTGGCATCCCCGGTCAGGCGCCGCGTGAAGGCGTAGTCGGCCGAGAGCCCGCCCTGATAGTAGGTGTAATACCCCAGGTTCTCCGCGCTGGTCGTCGTGTAGTTGTACCCGCCTTCCCCGTCGAGACTGATGGACCCGCTCTGGAACCGCTTGGACAAACTGAGGTTCACCGGCGTCTCCGACTGGTCATGGCTGTCCTCGAAGTCGCGCACGAAATAGTGCACGCTCATCCCCAGATCCATGCTCTTGCTGATGGCGTAGTCGAAGCCGATGGAGCCATCGTAGATCTGAAAGTCATCGCTGTCGTCATCGTTGTCATGGAAGGTGTGCGCATATCCGACGAACCCGGTGAAATGGGGATTGAAGCGGTGATTGAGGCGCAGGCGGCCCACCAGGTCCGTAAAATCCTCGGACTCCTCGTATTCGGCCCGGTAGTATTCGCCATCCACATCCACCCCCCAGCGGACGTTGAACCAGTAGGCCACACCGGCCGATCCGCCAAAGCGCTCGCTGTCTTCGATGGTGGGGTCCTCGTTCTCCAGGAAGGTGTGCAGCCCGTCCACATAAGCCCGGTTCTCGTCGCCGAACTGATAATCCGCGCGGGCGGTTACCGTGTTGCGGGTGTAAGGGTTGCGCGTCCGCCGCACGGTCAGGTCCTCGTCTGAAATCGGGTCTTCGGTTTTCAGAAAGGTGTCGGTCAATTCCAACCGCGTGCTCTTGACCGGCTGCCACCACCCCGTTCCCGCGGCCCGGTGGCGCCAGTAGTCCTCATAGGTGCCGTCGGCATAATCGACGTAGGACGGGTCGTAGGACAGCGTGAGGCCGGCGGGTCGTCCGGATAGGTCCAGGGTAAGTCCGGGGGTAACCGTGGTGATGACATCGGATTCCGCATTGTCCGGCACGAGCCGCACATTGTCCGTATATTCTGCCCCGGCGCTCACCCGGGGGGTGATTTCCATGAAGGCATGGCCAGCCTGCGGCCACAGGACGAAGAAAACGGCGGCGATCTGGGTCAGCTTCCACAATGTGGTGCAGCGTCTTTGCTTTGCATCCATGGATGTTCCTTTTTCCGATGATTTGATTGGTTCCACTGGTTAAATGAGTCGGATTGGTTTGGTTGGTTCTATTAGTTGGATTGGTTGAATGAGTCGGTTCTTTTCACTCGACCCCTTGAACCCTTGACCCCTTTTTAAATGCCGAACTTCCAACGTCCAACGTCCAACGTCCAACGTCCAACGTCGAACGTCGAACATCGAACATCGAACATCGAACATCGAACATCGAACATCGAACATCGAACATCGAACATCGAACATCGAACATCGAACATCGAACATCGAACAAAAAGAAATAGACATGCTACCGTTCGGTCAACAGCTATTTATTTTAAATCCAACAAATTGAACCAATCAAACCAACTAACCAATCAAACCAACTAACCAACTAACCAACCATTTTCTACGGAACGATAATCGTATCGTCCGCCTTGATCTCGACATTCTGACTGAAGTCCCTGCCCCTGACGATATCTTTGTAGTCGATGCGGATCACCGTCTCCTCGCCCCCCTCCCGGCGAAAGACGATGATCTCTTTTTTGGAGGCCCATTCGGTAAAGCCACCGGCGATGGCGAAGGCCTGCAGGACGGTCAGATGCTTGACCAGGGGATACTCTCCCGTCTTGATCACTTCGCCCAAAATGTAAAAGCGTTTGCTGGCGCCGTTTTTGACGCTCACGGTCACGTTGGGATCGGCGACGAAATCCTTGAGTCGCCTTTGGATGTCCACCTTGAGTTCCGTCGGCGTTCTGCCGGCGGCGACGAGGTCATCCAGCAATGGGAAGGAAATTTTGCCGTCCAGGCGGACGACAATCTCGTTTCTGGAAAAGTCGGGTTCCTTCCAGGTTACGATCTCCAGGACGTCCCCATTGCCGATTATATAGGAATCCGTGGGTTCTGCCGACAGGTTGCTCTGGGAGAAACAGAGTTGAGGGAGCATGAGGAATATAATGGTTAATATGAATATAATAGGAGGTTTTTTTGGCATTTTTGACTCCATTGTTCAGTTGGTTTTATTTGTTTGATTTGTTGAATTGGTTAGTTCGTTTTATTTGCATTATTAGTTTGCTGACAGCGTTTGAGATAGGCGATCAAACCGTTAACTTTCTTCCAGACTGTATTTCCTGATAGTTTTAACTCATTCATTTCATTTTCACTGATATAGTTCTGATCAAGCGCCACATAAGCATGGCTTAAAGTTTCGGCAATAGAAGATCGAGAATAATCAAGAAATTTTAGAAAGTCTTTTGAACTGCTTCGATGGAAACCTTCAGCGGTATTGGCCATTGACGAAACCGCACTTCTCCTTATCTGGCTGATCAAATCAAAGTCTTTAGTAAAGGGCTTGTTTTTCGTCAACCTGTAGATAATCCCGACAAAAGATCTTGCCTCTTTCCAGCAATCAAGATCCTCAAAACGCTTTATTGTCGCCACGAACGCTCCAATTATCTGAACGAATCAAACTAACCAACTAATTCAACCAACTAACAATAATAACCCCTATACCACTCCACAAACCGGCCAATACCTTCGGCTATGGAGGTTTCCGGTTTAAAGTCCACATCCCTGATCAGGTCATTGACGTCGGCATAGGTGGCCGGCACGTCACCGGGTTGGAGGTCCATGAAGTTTTTGATGGCGGTTTTTCCCAGGACGGCTTCGATGGCACTGATGAAATCGAGCAGTTCAACCGGCTGGTTGTTGCCGATGTTGTAAATCTTGTAATTGACGTAGGAGGAGCCGGGGTCCGGTGAATCACCGCTCCAGGCCGAGTTGGGATCGGGTCGTCTTTTCATCACCCGCACCACGCCTTCGACGATATCGTCGATATAGGTGAAATCACGCTTCATTTTGCCGTGATTGAAGACATCGATGGGCTTGCCGGCCAATATAGCTTTGGTAAACAGGAACAGGGCCATGTCCGGCCGGCCCCACGGGCCGTATACCGTAAAGAACCGCAGCCCGGTGCAGGCCAACCCGAACAGGTGGCTGTAAGTGTGGGCCATCAATTCGTTTGATTTTTTGGAGGCGGCGTACAGCGAGACCGGGTGGTCCACGTTGTGATGCACGGAAAACGGCATGTTCGTGTTGGCCCCGTAAACCGAACTGGAGGAGGCGAAGACCAGGTGTTTGACCCCGTGATGCCGGCAGCATTCGAGCACGTTGACGAACCCCACCAGGTTGGAGTCGACATAGGCCTGGGGATTGGTCAGCGAATATCTCACACCGGCCTGTGCGGCGAGGTTCACCACTACCTCGATGGTGTTCTCCTTGAAGATCGCTTCGAAGTCGGCGGCCTGCGAAATGTCGGTCCGGTGAAAGGAAAACGACGGATAAGCGTTCAATATGGCCAAGCGATCGTGTTTCAGCTGCGGGTCGTAGTAGTCGTTGAGAATGTCCACCCCGACGACCCGGTATCCTTCATCGAGGAGTCTTTTGGACAGGTGAAAGCCGATGAAGCCGGCCGCACCGGTAACCAGGGCGTTTTTGAATTCCAGATGCATGTTAGAACCTTTGTTGAATTGGTTGAGTTGTTTGAATTGGTTGAGTTGTTTGAGTTGTTTGAGTTGGTTGAGTTGGTTGAGTTGGTTGAGTTGGTGGCGGTGGACCCCAAAAACTGGACAATGTGCTAAGCTATGAGTCAGACCAAAAATGAGGAGGATCTGACGATGGGTAACAAGCGCAAATCACACAGTCCACAGTTCAAAGCCAAGGTCGCTCTGGCTGCCATTCAGAACGAAGAAACCGCAGCACAGTTGGCCAGTCGATTTGGTGTTCACCCCACCATGATTTCCACCTGGAAGCGGCAGATGCTCGACGGTGCAGCCGATATCTTCGATAAAAGCCACCGATCCAGAAAACAGGCCGATGCCCAAACCGCCGAACTGTACCGCCAGATCGGTCAACTCAAGGTGGAAAACGATTTTTTAGCACGCAAGCTCAGCAGCTGAATCGCAAACAGCGTAAATCCATGATCGATCCGTTGGATCGGCAGCTGAGCGTTTCCCGGCAGTGTGAACTAATCGATCTTAGCCGGTCATCCTATTACTACCAACCCATACCCATAAGCCAAGACGAGCTGGAACTGATGCGCAAGATCGACGAACTGTATCTTACCAATCCATCCTCGGGCAGCCGAACGATCAGCCGCCAGCTGGATCGTCAGGGCATAACAGCCAATCGCAAACGGGTTCAGCGGCTGATGCGATTAATGGGTATCGAGGCGGTGTATCCCAAACCGCGGACCAGCCGCCCCCATCCCCAGCATAAGGTATATCCTTATCTGCTAAGGGGTATGACCATCAGTCGCACCAATCAGGTTTGGGCCAGCGACATCACTTTCATCCCCATGGCCAGTGGGTACATGTATCTGGTGGCGATCATGGACTGGCACAGCCGCAAGGTGCTCGCCTGGCGGATATCCAACACCCTGGACAGCGCCTTTTGTATCGATGCCCTTAAAGAGGCGTTGAGCCGCTATGAGCCACCGGAAATCTTCAATACCGACCAAGGGGCTCAATTTACCAGCAACGCGTTCACCAAGGTTCTCATCGATAACAAGGTCGCCATCAGTATGGATGGTCGGGGTCGTTGCCAGGACAATATATTCGTCGAGCGGCTGTGGTGGACCCTCAAACACCAATACATTTACTTGCACGCATTCGACACCGGTAAGGCGCTGCGGCAGGGTCTGGGCCGGTGGCTCGATTATTACAATCACGAACGGGGCCATTCGGCCCTTGACGACAGAACCCCGGATGAGGTTTATTACGGTCTGCCCCATCCTTTCGCCGAGGCTGCCTGATGCCTTTTTATCTTTTAAAAAGCTCTCGGCTCATAGCTTATTCTACCCCTCAGGCTGTCCAGCCGATGGGGTCCACCTCCGGTTGAGTTGGTTGAGTTGGTTGGATAATGCTCTGAACGAATTAAACCAATAGAACCAATTTAACCAAAAAACTATTTTTAAGATAGCTCCGCATGGTGGCGTACAAGATCGAAATCTTTATAACCAACCGTAAATATATTATTTTTATATAACCGTTCGCCAAAGACCGGAGTCTTTAACAAACAATTTTAAATGCCGAATTTTCAATTTTAAATTCGAACATCGAACATCGAACATCGAACATCGAACATCGAACATCGAACATCGAACATCGAACATCGAACAAAAAATCCACATTCTACCGGACAGTCAACCGCTATTTTTTGCTTTTCTTTCCAACCCATTGAACCAATTCGACGAATTCAACCCACTTAAACGAATTCAACCAATCAAACAGCTATTCATTCAAAATTATTAATTATCGAGCCTGTTTCAAAACGTTTCAGTTCGGTCAAAATCAAGGCAGGCGATCATTTCAACCGCAGGCGTAGCCGCGCTACGTCGAGGATTGAAATGGGAGCCCAACGCCGATATTGGCTGAAATGGGACGTTTTGAAATTGGCTCACTTATGGTACCCTTTTTTATATTCCTTATAACGGCCGTAGCCGTATCGCTCCGTGACCGGCGTTTTATAGCCGTTGAGCACCACGCCTAAAATCTTCTCCCGCCCCAGCACGTTGACCAGATCGTTCACCATGCTTTTCGGCGTTTTACCGGACCGCACCACGATAATGATCCCATCGATATATTTTGCCAGCGCCGTGGTTTCGGCGGTCAGCTGGGGCGGCGGCGAGTCGACGATAATGAAGCGGTCGCTGTATCGATTCTTGACCTGCTGGAGCAGGTGTTTCATCGCCTGGCTGGACAAAAGCTCGGAGGGGTTGTCGGGGGTCGACCCGCCCGGCAGGATGGTCAGTTTATCGACGACCGTTTTCTTAAGCAGCGAAGCGAGTTCGACGCCCTTGGACAAGTACTCACACAACCCGGGGACATTGTCGGCAAATCCGAACTGCCGGTGGATGGCGGACCGGCGCATGTCGCAATCCATCAACAGCACATGTTCTTCAACCCCCTGGGCGATGCTAATGGCCAGGTTGCCGGCGACGAATGATTTGCCATCTCCCGGCACGGCGCTGGTGACCATGATCGACGGCGGCGGCGCGCCCTCCTTGGGAAACAGGATGTTGTTTCGCAACACCTTGAAGATCTCGGCTTCCATGGATGCGGAGTCATGGTAGACGACCAGGTTGGGGTCGATGTGAGGGGCATCGCTGCGCCGCACTTCACGACCCGGATTGGCAGCCGCTGCACCCGCAGTCTTTGTCCTGGCACTGCCGGTGATGGATCGGGTCTGAGAAATCACTTTTAGACTCTGCCGTTTTTCAAATTTTCCCAATGCTTCGTGGATCTTTCCCATTACACGTACCTGGCTTTCTGTTTATTGAACCCTCCCCGCGGCAAGCCGCGGGGAATGGTCCGCCTGTAACGGCGGTGCTGCGCAGCAACGTAAGGATGAACGTCTATTTTCAGTTCGCTCGCTATCGCGGTTCATCCCAACCAAATTTTCAGGGCATTGAGGGTCTGATCCACCCCCTTCAGGTAAAGAGCGGTAAAACCGGCGAAAAGGGCCAACGACGCGAACGCAAAACACGCGCAGGCGACATGCTCGACGGTGCGCAGTATTCTCGTCCGCCGGCTGATAATCTCGGGAATCATGCACAGCACCGGCAGCTTCAGATCGGATTCGATCTCCTCGGGGCGCTTGAGGGAGCTGTCCAGGTACTCGAGCAGGAAAATGATGCCGCCGCCCACGGCCAGGCCGGCCCCCACGACGAGGGCGAACAGCTTTTTCATATCGGGTTTGATCGGCTTTTCCGGCAGGCGGGCGCTGTCCACCACCCGGAACTGCTCGCCTTTCTGCTTGCGCTCCATGTTGACGGCGATTTCAGCCTCGAGTTTCCGGGCCAGCAGGGAGTTGTGGGTGGCCAGGATGTTGTCGTAGTCCCTTTTCAGGGACAGAAGCTCCTGTTCCCGTTTGGGGGTATTCTCAATCCGCTTCTGGTAGATGCGGATCTGTTCTGTCGTGTCGGCGATGTCCCTTTCGATTCTGCGTATTTCTTCAATTATTTCATTGTATTGCGCCCGAATTTCCGGGGACTCCGAAGCCGACGCGCCTTGTCCGGCGGCCGGCCCGTCGGCGGCGGGCTGGTCGGCGGCGGGCGGGCCTTGAGACGGTTTCTGCAAGTCCGCAATTCTGGCCTTCAAGCGGAGCACATCCGGGTGGCGCTCCGTATAGCGGGTGAGCAGGTTCTCCAGTTGGGCCTGCAGCTGGTCGAGATCGTTGGATTCGGCCGATTGGGTGCCCCCCGCGACAACCTTGGCCGGTTGCTCCTTCAAGGCGGCGGCTTCGTTCTGCAGGGTCGCCAGCCGTATCTTGGCATCGCTCATGCTCTGCTGGATCTCGCCCAGGTGCGCCTGCAGGCGGTCGAGAATTCTCAGGTTTGAGTCAAGCTGCTCGGGAAGCTCTCCCATATAGGCTTCGCGGTAATTCTTCAACTGGGTCTCCACCTCTTCGAGGCGCTTTTTCATCACGGTCAATTCATCGTCGAGAAAATCGCTGGTCCCGACCGCCTGAGCTTCCCGTAGACGAAGATTCTCATCGATGAAAAAGGTGGACAGCGTATTGGTAATCCGCATCACCCGTTGCGGATCCTTTCCCTGATACGAAATGGTAAAGGCGTCGTTCTCCCGTCGTTTGTCGTTGGACACCGAGACCGAGATGTTTTTGCGGAGGTTGTTGATTTTATCTTCCACGTACAGGTTTTCAAATTCCGGCCCCTTGTACAGCTGGAACTCCTCGATGATCTTTTCCAGGTTGGTCCGGCTCAATATCTGCTGGGAGAGGGTGCTGATCCGCTCTCCGGGATCGGTGGTAACAATGGATTGGACATAGTTTTGAGGGACCTTTTGAGGCTGGATCAGGATCAGTGTGCTGGCTTCGTAAACCCGCGGGAGTTTAACGGAAAGAACGATGCCGACAACCATTGCCAGAAAAAAAGGTACCATCACGATCCATCGTCGTTTGATGACAATATCAAGGATGGTTTTCGGATCCATCGGTATGGGTTGGGGGGGCATGATTAACCGCTTTCGTTTAGTTCGTTTTATTGGTTTAGTTCGTTTTATTGGTTGAGTTGGTTGAGTTGGTTGAGTTCACGGTCCACAGAAAAGACTCAAATCCATTCCATGCAACCGCTTCAAAACAAATTTAACTATCTCAACGAATCAAACCAATTCAACTAACCCAACTAATCAAACGGTTCTTTTAAACCAGTTGATATTCCTTGGCCTTGTTCAGCATCGATTTATAGCTGATGTTCAGCAACTTCGCCGCTTTTTTACAGTTGCCGTGGGTGGTGAACAGGGCCGCTTTCATGATCCGGCTTTCAACCCGCATGGCATACCGCTGCTTGGCCTTCTTCAGGGGCAGATCCCGGTTGTTTTCCAGAAACCGGCGCACATCGTCGTTCAGATTCATGGTCGATCCGCCGATCTGGCGGCTGCGCGTCACGATCTGATTTTTGCACCAGGTTGACAAATTCTCCGCCCAATGGGCCGCATCTCCGGCCAACGCCCGTTTGATGGAGCCTTTGAGTTCCGAGACATTGCCCGGCCAATCATAGTTACTGAGAACCGTGCGAACCTCCTCAGGCAGTCGAAAAATAGCCCCACTGTGCCGGATGCTGTATTGAGACGCAAAAAAGTCCGCCAGCACCGGCACGTCATCCCTGCGATCCCTGAGCGGCGGCAGGGTCATTTTCAGTACACTGAGCCGATGGTACAGGTCTTTCCTGAACCGGCCTTCACGGCTGGACCGTTCCAAATCGGTTTCTGCGAGCGCGATTAGCCGCACGGTCTCGCGGGCGTCGTTGCGTTTCCCGTTGGCTGAAGGCGTTTCCATGATCAGCAGCAACTGAGCTTGCTGGGCAATCGACAGGTTTTCGATATTTTCGATAACGGTGAAAAGGATTTTCCCGCCGGCGCCGGACGGCGAATGAATACGTTGATGGGTTTTGTGAATCCAGCCGCCGGAAATGTCCCCGTCATTGATAAACACCGGAACCCTATTTGCATCCGTCGCGCAGCTATGGATGGCTTTGGCCATCAGTCGCTTTCCGACCCCCGGTTCACCCTGGATCAGCACCGGCTCTGTGGATCCACCGAACAACGGCAAGCGTTCGATGCGCCTTTGGGATTCCTGGGACCCGGCAATTAAAACGGGACGGCCGCCATTGGTTTTCGATTCAGCCAGTAGCGCCAACACACCCTGAAAGTCCTTTTCATCGGCCGGGTATCGCAAAAAAATGAGATCGACCAGCCAGTTGTTGCGAACGAAGCTTTCAATTTCACTTTGATTCGATAGGATGATAATCGGGAATGTACTTCGGATCGCCTTGGCGATATTGACAAACCGGATCGCCGTCTCCCGAGAATCGGGTCGCAATACCGCAAAGGCAGGTCTGAAATAGTGGATGTTCTCCAGGCAGATCCATTCGTCGTTGAAACAGATCGGCACAACACCACAGTTGGACAGACGAATGCGGATATCATCTCTTTGGGCTTGATCGTTATCGAGAACGAAGGCAGTGGCCGGTTCCATATTAAAAAACAATCGACTTTTTTAAATTTGGCTTCAATTTTAATTCACTAACGCACCTGGTAGCTCTGTTTCTCTCTTGCCGTTCTCCCTTTACAATTACCATGCCAGCTAAAATTATTGGCTCCAACAGGTACTGGTCCTCAATTGGGATTGCCTATATCAATTTGTTTTCGTTATATATTTATAGATTTTCGGTCGGAACCGCCACTTTCCGTACCTGCACCTGATTGTCAAAGATCGCTCCAGCGAAGTGAACTCATATTACATATTATGAAAACTTTTTCCACTTCTGAAATCACAATCCGAAAAAGAATATTGAACGCAAGGTGTTATATACTTATCGGCAAAGTTGGGCTAAGTATTAAAAAAAAACGCCCCTGAATGAAAGTTATGTAAAAACTTGCCATTTTTTGAACATTCATATATAGCATCCATATAGTCAGATTTTGCCCTTCCACCTTATGGTTAAAAAACATAAGAGGCTGAAATGAAAAAGCCTTTCAAACTCTTAATCATCGATGACGCCGAAGAGATCCTCACCGCGCTGACGAATTTTTTTTCCCAGAAAGAATATGACGTCGTTTCCGCGGCCAATGGTCTCGACGGGTTGAAGCATATCGAGGCCAAAGATGCCGCTTTCGACCTGATCATTACGGATCTTGTGTTGCCGAACATCAGCGGGGTGGCCATCATTTCAATCGTTAAGAAAAAATTTCCCGATACCCCGGTGATTGCCATTACCGGTTGGGGAGAGCACCCGGAATCATTGGCAAAGGAAGCCCATGCCGATTATGTGCTGGAAAAGCCATTTAAACTGCCTGAACTGGAACAACTGGTTAAGAAATTATTGAAATGAGTAACCCTTCAAATTCAAAATCGGGACCACCCATAGTCGGTGTGAGCAAAAACATCGAGCGGGTTCGTGAGTTGATCGAGCATGTGGCGAGCACGGGCTTAAATACGGTCGTTTTTGGTGAAAGCGGTGTGGGCAAGGAAGTGGTTGCCCAAAACCTGTATCAAAAATCTCCCCGGCTGGGCAAACCATTTATCAAGATCAACTGCGCGGCCTTGCCCGAAGGCCTGCTGGAAAGTGAACTTTTCGGCTACGAACGGGGCGCCTTCACCGGTGCGGAACAAAGGAAGAAAGGCAAATTTCAGCTGGCCCACAGCGGCGTGCTGCTTCTGGACGAAATCGGCGACATGTCCCTTCCCCTTCAGGCCAAGCTGCTTCATGTACTCCAAAGCGGCGGCGAATTTTCACCCCTTGGATCTGAAAAAGAGGTCAAGGCGGACACCTGGGTAATCGCGGCCACCAATCACGACCTGAAAAAGGATATCGAGGAAGGAAGGTTCCGAGAAGATCTCTATTACCGGCTCAACATTATCAAAATCTATCTTTCACCGTTGCGGGAGCGGCCCGAAGACATCCCCCCGCTGATTGATTACTACATCAAAGAATACACCTCCATGCTCAATAACCGGCACATCGAAAAACCGGGCCCAAAAATAATCGACCGGCTGTGCACTTACAGTTGGCCGGGAAACGTCCGCGAGCTTCAAAACGTCCTGAAACGGATGCTGGTGCTGGGCGATTGCGGTCAGATTGTCGAGGAGCTTTTCAACAGCGAACGGATCGTGTCCCCGACCAGCGGGACGGATGATAAGCTGAACCATCATGCCTCGCTGTCAAAAATACTCGATTTAGGCGGCAAGAATTCTCCTGACAGCCAATCTTTTTCACTGAAAAGCGCCAAGAAAAATGCAGTGGAAATGGTGGAACGGGAAATTATTTCCCATGTTCTTGGAAAAACCGACTGGAATCGAAGCAAGGCCTCAAAGATATTAAAGATCAGCTACAAAACACTGCTCTATAAAATTAGCGATCTTAATATCATTCCGCCGGAGAAATGACGCAGAATGGTTTCATTGGTTTAATTTGTTTGTTAGTTTAATTAGTTAGGTTAAATTTGAATCCTTGACCCCTCGACCCCTCGGATCCTATTTTTATAAACCAACCAATTAACCAACCCAACCAATAAAACGATATTGCAAAAGAATCCAGGAGTCAGAAGCCAGAATTCAGAATAATGGATTCGCCTTCGGCTCAGGTCTTAGATTAAAGGGGGTAGAGCGCAGCGACATCATTTTTCTTCTGACTTCTGACTCCTGACTTCTGACTCCTGACTCCTGGCTCCTGACTCCTGACTCCTGACTCCTGGCTCCTGGCTCCTGACTCCTGGCTCCTGACTCCTGACTCCTGACTCCTGGCTCCTGACTCCTGACTCCTGACTCCTGACTCATAGCAAACCAACCCAACCAATAAAACCAATCAACCATCCATCCGCATCATCACCCGAAACCCCAGCGCCGGGCCGAAAAGGTCGGGATCGAAGCGAAACCGTCGGCTGCAGCGGGCGCTCCAGGCATCCAAATTCCAACTGCCGCCACGAATCACCCGGTCGGTACTGCCGCCGGTGCAAACCGGGTCATTTTTTGTGTGACGCCGGTAGGCTTCCGGATGATAGATGTCCCGACACCATTCCCATACGTTTCCACTCATGTCGTAAAGACCTATCTTGTTTGGAGTTTTTTGGGCAACCGGAGCGGTACCTCCGAGGTTGTCGTCCTCGAACCAAGCCACCGCCTCAGGACTTTGTCCGCCGGCGTATAGTTCATTTTTTCCACCGCTGCGGGCGGCATATTCCCACTGGGCTTCCGAGGGAAGATCAAAATGCAGACCGGTTCCCGAAGCCGCGTTGAGTTTATCAATAAAGTTTATGACATCGACCAGCGTCACCTGTTCCACCGGATGATCGTCACCGCTGAAATTTGAGGGATTTTCCGCCATCAGACGTTTCCATTGAGCCTGAGTCACCGGACAGGTTGCCATGTAAAAATCCGAAAGGCTCACCTCGTGAACCGGTTTTTCGTCTTCGACCCCTTCATTGAACGTGTCTCCCATGGAAAAGGTGCTGCCGGGAACGAACACAAAAGTCATATCGGTAACGGGATCGGTGAAAGGGCTCCCCTCGTCCGGAAACTCCGCGACCTTTTTCCCGGCCGTTTTTGAAATAATGCGAGGCGCCGCAGTGACCTCTTCATCGGAGTCAAGCAAACCGGTTTCTTCTGCCAAAAGCGTCAGCCAAGCGTGGACGAATCGTAAAGATGCCGGACGTGGAAATCCGTCGTCATTCGCTCCGGCTTCGAGCCATCGGGCGATGACTTGAAAATCCAGCGCCGTGGATAGGTTCGGTCCTGGCGCCATCTCCATTTCCATGTGACGGATGACATTCCCACGGCTGAACAGATCGATCAGTTGCCCGCTGGCGAAATCCCTGAATTCACTATTCTCACCGCCGATTTCAATCTCCAATTCCAGCAGACCTCGCATAATCGCAGCGGAAGCCTGACCGCGGACCAACGCATACACCGATTTCAGCAGGTTGTTAAAAATTGTCCGTGACAGGGAACGCGCCTGGTCGAATTCCCGGTCCTGAACACAGCCGGCCAGCCGGTTCAATTGATCCATGATCGCTTTTGATTTCATCGTGTTGATACTCATCGTTTTTGTCGGTTCGTTATTTGTTTTGATTGGTTGGGTTGGTTCGTTGAGATCGCTTCAATCCAATTATTCATAGAAGATGATAACATATCTTATTCGGCGTTGGATGTTCAATGGTCGATGGTGGACGTTCATTTTTAAAAAAAGGATTCAAGGATTCGAGGATCCAGGGGGTCAAGTGAGACCAATCAGACTAATCCAACTAATTGCAGTAAATTAAACATCGGGCTAAGCCCGAGCGACCCGAAGAGGTTCGGACCGATCCGGAGAGCCATTCAGCCGGCAAATGGTTATTTGAACGTCGAACAGTGAACATCGAACGTCCAACGTCGAATGCGGAGATCGCTTCTCTCCGTCAATCTGTTAAAAGAAGCACCGGGTCATAGGTGCAGTTGAAATAGGGTTTAATCGCATTAAAACCGATAGAATGCCTTATTCGAAGTTCGACGTTCGATGTTGGACGTTGGACGTTGGATGTTCGGCGTTCATGGGTTTGGGTTTCAGCCCCCTTCGGAGGGGGCTTGATCAAACCACCCTTTAAGCGGGTGGTCGGTGATTTTTGACAAGGTTCCCTCGCCCCTATGGGACGAGGGGGGTACCGGAGCCCCGGCATTCCAGGGTTCGAAGCAGGACCAATCCAGCGAACCGATCAAACCAACCCACCAATTAAACCAATCAACCAAATTTATTTTTCATTCAACCTCCTGCCGGCAACCGGTTTCCCGGGTAAACAGCAGTAGAATAAAGGAAACCACAACCCATACCAGCATCAGGGAAAATCCACTGTGGTAGGCGCCAACGCTGTAGACCCTGACGCCTTCCACCATCTGCCCCTGCCACATCCGGTCCAGCACCAGGCCCACCGCCGGCTGCAGGACCATCGGGCCGGTCATGACCCCCATGTTGATTACGCCCGACACCGTCCCCGACAAATGGGATGGCACCGATTCTTTCGCGAACGCAAAACTGATGATCATGCAGCCTGATGAGAAGCCGGTGATCAGCAAAACCGGAATCAGAATTGTCAGGGAAATATCGGTTGCCAGAAGAATTACACCCCACCCGGCCGCCGAGATCCCGCATCCTGCCAGATAGAGCGTTTTCCGGTTTCCCCACCGGTCTGAAAACCACCCGAAAAAAGGCCCACCGACCGCCCAGGCCACGAGCAGTGCCGATGTCAGGCTGGCGGCAGCGGCGGTAGAAAGTCCATGAAGAGCGGTCAGATAGGGCACCCCCCACAGCCCGGAGAAGGTGAGTACGCATCCCACAATTCCGCCGGGAATGATGAACAGCAGCCAGGTGTTGCGGTAGGCAAGCACCTGAACGATCCCTTCGACAACACCTGTCTCCGGCTTTAATGGGCCTGCCAAACCTGCAACCGGCAAATCTTGATATCCCTTTTCATGGGGAAAATCCCGCACGACGATCCAGGTGCCGGCCCCGATGACCAGAGTAACTGCGGCGGAAAGGAAAATGACGCTGCGCCAACCGAACAGGTCCACCAGAAAACGCAACGGCGTGCCGGCAAAGACGGCCCCGACAATCCCGAAAAAAAGGGCCAGTCCCGATACCAGTGCAAACCGGCGGGCAGGAAACCAGTTGGCCGCCACCTTGAGCAGCCCCACGAAGGCAACGGCAACCGACCCGCCGATGAGAAGCCTTCCGGCAGCAGCCCAGCCAATGCCCGGTGCCAATCCAAACATCACGGCCCCCATGGCGGCGACCAGTGCTCCCAGGGTGAGCAGACGCCGCGGCCCCCAGCGGTCCGCCAGAATGCCGGTGGGAATCTGCATGGCCACATAGCTGTAAAAATAAAAGGCGGAAAGATTTCCCAGGGAAGCCGCGCTGATCTGGAAATCGCGCATCAGCTCGCCGGTAATTACCGCCGGTGCCACCCGGTGAAAAAAACCCATCAGGTAAAAAACCGCACCGAAGCTCCAGACAAACAGGCCGGTGGCCATGGAAGGGGGGGTGTTATTGGTGCTTATTGAGTTCATTGAGTTTATTGGGTCACTGAGTTGGTTGAATTAGTTTAATGGGTTGGATGGGTTGGATTGGCTTGGTTATAATTTTGAATTTTTAGTTTTGAATTTTAAATTTTTAGCTGATTTCGTTCCCTTAATTAAAAATTAATCATTCAACATTCAAAATTACCACCCCCCTCGGTACCCCCTCGGATGAAATACGCTGAATCTCAACCGGTTGAAAGGTGTTGGCCAGATCGTCCGGCCCGTCAAAAGTTACGGGGATGTAGTTGTCTGAAAATCCTTTTAAGCGCCCGGAGGTTCGATCACGGGTCTCTTCCACCAGGACGGTCACCACTTTGCCGACATGGCGTGCATAAAATTCCCGGCGTTTTTTCGATCCCAGCCGCCGCATCCTCGCGCAGCGTTTTTTTATCACCGGTGCGGGAACCTGGTCCTTAAAGGAGAAGGCCGGGGTCCCTTCGCGCGCTGAAAAAGGGAACACGTGCAGGTAGGCCACGGGCAGCGACTGGATCAATGCGTAAGTATTTTCAAAGGCCTCGTCTGTCTCTCCGGGGAAACCGATGAGGGTGTCCACGCCGATGGCGGCGTCAGGCAGCCGGCCGATGATGCGTTGGACCAGCTCCATGAAATAGTCGCGGCCATAGGGCCGGTGCATCCGTTTCAGGATCCCGCCGTCCCCGCTTTGCAGGGGAATATGAAAGTGCGGGCAAAGCCGGCCGGGAGGTTCTTCACCTGATGCGGCAAGGTTGATGATATCGTCGGACAGTTCTGCCGGTTCGATGGAACTGATGCGAACGCGATCGATGGCGCCGGCATCCCGGATGCGGCAAAGCAGATCATATAATCCGATGGCCGGAGTCAGGTCGTGGCCGTAGCAGCCGATGTGGATCCCCGTAAGTACCACTTCCCGATAGCCCAGCCGCCCCAGCTGCTCGATCTGACGCAAGGCCGGGTCCATGGGCAGACTGCGGCTTCTTCCGCGCGCATGAGGCACAATGCAATAGGTGCAAAAAGCGTTGCAACCGTCCTGAATCTTAAGGAAAGGACGGGTTCGGCCGCCGTGGGCGATGCCGGGCAACACGTCGAATTGGACGATGCCGGCGATGTCCGGGCATTCAACCGGCGTATGATCGCCGGTGCGTTTGGGCATATCGGAATAAATCTGTCGGGGGATCAGGTGTTTGTCCCGATTGCCGACGATGAGATCCACACCTTCGATGGCGGCCAACTCAGCCGGTGCGGTCTGAGCATGGCAGCCGGTGACCACGATGCGGGCACCGGGGTTGGCCCGGACAGCCTGGCGAACGGCCTGCCGGCTCTGCATGGCGGCTTTGCGGGTCACGGTGCAGGTATTGACAATCACGACGTCGGCCATGCCATCGTCACCGATGGCAAATCCGTGATCCGATTCCACCAGTGCATTCCGGATGGCTTCGGACTCGCACTGGTTGACTTTGCAGCCGAGGGTTTTGATGAGGATTTTTTTCATAAAAAATCTGTTTTATTGGTTTAGTTGGTTTGATTGGTTTAGTTGGTTTGATTGGTTTGATTGTTTGACTCACAGCCGACGAACTAACCAATTCAACCAACCAACAAATTCAACAAACAAACTGCTATTCAGCGGCAATCCACCCGCCGCCAAGGACCTCATCGCCCCGGTAAAAAACCGCCCCCTGCCCCGGCGTGACCGCAGTCTGGGGACGATCGAACCGGACCACAGCACCGTCATGCCCGACAGGCGACACCATCGAGGGCACGGCCCGGTGACGGTACCGAATTCGCGTATCGGCTGCCATGGGGGTTTGCGGAACACCGGCGATCCAATTGATATCCGATACCCGGCAGCTATTGGCGACCAATTCATCCTTGAATCCGACCACCAGACGATTTCGTCGGATGTCGATCCCGACCACATAGTAGGCTTGGCTCGCCGGACAGTTAATTCCCCGCCGCTGGCCCACGGTATACCGGTGCAACCCGTTGTGGGTGCCCACCCGATGGCCGGCGGTGTTTACGATATCTCCCGGCTGCGGACAAATACCCGCGGTCCGAGTGAGGAACTCGGCATATGAGGCGTCACGGATAAAGCACACATCCTGGCTCTCCTGCCGGGTCAACGGGTGCAGCCCCTTTTCCTCGGCCAGCGCTTTGACTTGCGCCTTGGTCCATGTCCCCAAGGGGAAACAGGCCCGAGCCAGCTGATCCTGGGTGAGGCGGGAGAGGAAATAGGACTGATCCTTGGTTTCGTCTACGCCCCGGCACAGTCGATATCGCCCATCCTGTTGCGCCTCTACCCGCGCATAGTGACCGGTGGCCAGGCGTGAAGCGCCCAATCGACGTGCCTCATCGAACAGCACACCGAATTTTATCGTCGGATTGCACACCAGGCAAGGATTGGGGGTTTCTCCGTTCTGGTAGGCGGCAGTGAAATAATCCACGACCCGGGTCTTGAATTGGGTTTTCAGATCGATGGAGACAATCGGAAGTCCCAGCTGTCGACTAAGCGCCTTGATACCCTCGGAACCCGATTCGACTGGTTTTTCATAACCGGTGAGAAAATGGATGCCGAAAACATCGTTTTCCTGCTGTTTGAGCAGATAGGCGGAAACCAGGGAATCAACGCCGCCGGAAACGGCAATGGCGATGGAACCCGTCATTCAAAAAAAAGCTGGTCGGTAGGACGCACTTCCATGGCCCGCGGCGGGCATGCGGTGACACACAGTTCGCAGACGCTGCACTTCTGCTGATCAAATTCAACCTCCATCTCCGGGCGTTTGATGGACAGAGCGCCCGTGGGACACACGGCCGTGCAGGATCCGCAGTGGGTGCATTTTTTCTCGTTTCGCTTAATTTCCTGAGAGGCGTTCTGTACATCCACCCCCTGGCGTTTCAGGTAATTGACACCATCTTTGAAATTCTTCCGGCTGCCGGATATCTCCAGCACCATGAAACCCTCTTTGCGGGGAAGGATGCCGGCATTGAGGATGTTGAACACCAGATCGTATTCCCGGGCCAGGTTGCAGACCACCGGTTTCTGGACTTCGGTGACCGGAAACCGCAGTTTGAGTATTTTTGAATACACCAGTCTTTCTCCGTAGGATTCTTTACTTTTATTTCCAAGCCATGTAATTTAATAGTTTGATTAATATGTGTCAACCATAACCCGTGCCCATCCGGAAAAGGTCTTTTTGCCCGATATTTGCGTTAGGCTCAAAATTTTATCCTCGGAATATCAACTATATGCCCTCGGTAAAATTTTTCGCATGCCTTGATCTCGGACAAATACCCTCGTTTCGGGCAGGCACGAACTGTTTCTCATGCTTAAACAGCATTTTAAGGCTACATAAAACCACCTCCATGTTTTTCAACCAGAACCCAAATTAATCCATGAACCGTTTCGCATACCGCACCACCGGGCTGGCCATTAAAACCATCGCCGGCCTTGCCCGTGCCCGCATGAATATCCATGGTGAGGAGAACATCCCCAAAGGCCCCACCATTTTTGTGGTCAACCACTTCACGCGGATCGAAACCTTTCTGTTGCCCTACCACCTGCACCGGCTGACTGGAAGGCCGGTGTGGTCGCTGGCTGCCCCGGAACTGTTTGTGGGCCGATTCGGACGTTACCTGGAGCAGTTGGGTGCCGTTTCAACCCAATCGCCGGACCGGGACCGATTGATGGTCAAAACCCTGCTCACCGCCGAAGCCTGCTGGATCGTATTTCCCGAAGGTCGGATGGTAAAAAACAAGAAGATTATGGAAAAGGGGCGGTACATGATCTCCTACGCCGGCGGCAAACACCCACCCCATACCGGAGCCGCCACCCTGGCCTTGAGAACCGAATTCTACCGCCAGCGTATTGCAGAGATGGTCCACGCCAACCCTGAAGAAGCCCAACGGCTGGGAGACCGGTTCGAACTGCCGTCCGTGGACAGTATCAGCGGGCAGCCCACCTGCATCGTACCGGTAAACCTGACCTACTACCCGCTGCGGGCGCGGGACAACGCTTTGAGCCGACTGGCCGGGCGAGTGATGGAGGATCTGCCGGACCGGGTGGCTGAAGAGATCATGACCGAGGGAGCCATGCTGTTGTCCGGGGTGGATATCGACATGCGTTTCGGCAAGCCCATTGAAATCACCGCCTGTCTCTCCTACCAGACCATACAGCGCGATATTCGATCATCGTCACCCATCGGCTTCGACGACCGGATCCCCTCCCGCAAATTCATGAGGCGGGAAGCCTTGAAGATCATGCAGCGTTATATGTCCGCAATCTACCGGATGACCACAGTCAATCACGATCACCTGTTCGCCGCCTGCCTGAAAAAATCGCCGGTCAGCCGCATCAACCCGGAAAATCTGAAACGACGGGTGTTTCTGGCGGCAAAAGAAGGGGCGGTTTCAGGCCGCGTTTATTTCCACAACAGCTTCGACAAAGACCAGGTGCACCTGCTCACCGACGACCGATACCACAAATTTAGTGAATTCGTAGACTTTGCCATGGAAAAAGGTGTGCTGGCATCCGACGGAACGGTTCTGATAAAAAATACCGCCCGTTTGGCCACGATATTCGATTTTCATCGATCCCGGATCGACAATCCCATCGCGGTGATGGCCAATGAAGTCGAACCGATGACCCGACTGCAGCGCCGCATCTCGCGCCTGTGCTGGCAGCCCGGGTTCTGGCTGAAACGCAAAGTGGCCCGGTATCTCATCAGGCGGGAACTGGATGCTTTTAACCGTGATTATGAGACTTTTTCGATTCTGGAAACCTCCAGGCCCCGGGATGTGGGCCGACCCTTTCTGATCAAAGGAGATCGCCGGCGGGTGGGCGTGGTATTGGCCCACGGGTATATGGCGGCCCCGGCAGAAGTGAGAGGCCTGGCCGACTACCTGGGGAAAATGGGGTTTTGGGTCTACGCCCCCCGCATGAAGGGACACGGCACCGCCCCGGAGGACCTGGCCGGCTGCACCTTTCAGGACTGGATCGATTCCATGGATACCGGATATGCCATCATCAGCAACCTGTGCCGGCGGGTGATCGCCGGCGGATTCTCAACCGGTGCCGGCCTGGCCCTGGATCTGGCCCGGCGGATCCCGGAGGTGGCCGGCGTTTTTGCCGTATCCGCCCCCCTGCGGCTGCAGGACATGGCGGCCCGTTTCGTTCCGGCCGTGGATGTGTGGAACCGCTTCATGGAACGATTTAACCTGGATGAGGCCAAAAAGGCCTTCGTGGACAACCATCCGGAAAACCCGCACATCAACTACTTCAAAAACCCCATCTCCGGAGTTCGCGAACTGGAGCGGCTCATGTCTTCTCTGGAGCCGCGACTGCCGCAGATCAAGGCCCCGGCGCTGGTGATCCAGTCGCGCGAAGATCCGGTGGTCAACCCCAAGGGAACCGAAAAAATATTTAAACTGCTGGGTTCGACGGACAAGCAGATGGTGCTGTTCAACTTCCAGCGCCACGGCATCCTGCTGGGAGAGGGTTCCGAACGGGTGTACCGCGCCATCGGCGATTTTCTGGATCACATTCGCCGGCAGCCCCGGTTGGCCCCTGCGCCTGTCGAAGAAGCGCCCGACACGGTGCCGCTTCCGCAGACTGAAGAAACCAATTGACCGAGAATCCAGGAGCCAGGAGCCAGGAGTCAGGAGTCAGGAGTCAGGAGCCAGGAGCCAGGAGCCAGGAGTCAGAAGCCAGGAGTCAGAAGCCAGAAGTCAGAAGCCAGGAGTCAGAAGCCAGGAGTCAGGAGTCAGGAGTCAGGAGTCAGGAGTCAGAAGCCAGAAGGAAATGAAGTCGCTCCGAGCCGGCCATTTTATACGATTGACTGAGCCAAAGGTGAATCCTTCCCCTGAATTCTGAATTCTGACTTCTGACTACTCCGACATCACTTGCAGGTATCGCCGATACGATCAGACCTCAGCAAAGCTAAGCAAACAAGACCCAACGGAATCATTGCCCATGAACTGGATCGCCTGGACCATTCTTTTATTTCTCATCGCCGATTTTTTGCTTCGCCTGGCGGCCGACCGGTTAAACCTCAACGCGCTCTCCGATGAAATACCGGAATCATTTACAGGGGTTTTCGAGCCGGAGAAATACCGACAGACGCAAGATTACCTGCGGGCCAATACCCGCTTCGGGCAGATTGCCGCTGCCGTGGATTTGCTGGTCCTGGTCGTCTTCTGGTTCGGCGGGGGGTTTGCGTTCGTGGACCGATGGACCCGTTCGTTCGGTTGGGGCCCCCTGGCCGCGGGTTTAACGTACATTGGCGTTCTTGCAGGACTGAAGACCCTGATCGACCAGCCTTTCAGTCTTTACGCCACCTTTGTGATCGAACAGCGTTTCGGATTTAACCAAACCAGCCTGGGCACCTGGATAAAGGACCGGTTCAAAGCCCTGCTCCTGGCCATGCTCTTTGGCATCCCGCTGCTGGCCGGCGTATTGGCCTTTTTCCAATATGCCGGCGCATCCGCCTGGATCTGGTGCTGGGGGCTGGTCACCCTGTTCATGATCGTGGTCCAGTTTATCGCCCCGGCCTGGATCATGCCCCTGTTCAACCGGTTCGATCCCTTGGAGGCAGGCGAACTTAAAGATGCCATCATGGCCTGTGCCCGCACCATCAACTTCTCTCTGGACAATGTCTATGTCATGGACGGCTCTAAACGCTCATCCAAATCCAATGCCTTTTTTACAGGGTTCGGCCGGCACCGGCGCATCGTGCTCTTCGACACCCTCATCGCCCGCCACACCACGGACGAACTGGTGGCTGTACTGGCCCATGAAATGGGACATTACCAGATGCGGCACATTCTGAAGATGATGGCACTCAGCATTCTGCAGACCGGCATGCTGCTATTTCTCATGTCCCTGGTCATCAACACGCCGGCATTGTTTGAAGCATTTTACGTTCAACAACCGTCGGTTTACGCCGGGCTGGTGTTCTTTGGCCTGCTCTATGCGCCGGTGGACTTTTTTCTGGGGATGATCATCCACTACGTTTCCCGCCGGCACGAGTTCGCGGCAGACCATTTTGCCGCGACCACCACCGGGAACATCCGCCCCATGGTTGACGCCCTGAAAAAACTCAGCGTCCACAACCTGTCCAATCTGTCTCCTCACCCGCTTTATGTATTCCTGAACTACTCTCACCCACCGGTGCTCCAGCGGATTGCGGCACTTGAAGAAGGAAGTCAGGGGACTCAGCCGCCGTCAATCTACCAGGTTTGATTGGGAATGAAACAGTGATCCAACGGCTGAATACGCAACGTGAGGGTGGAAAAAATGAACATCAAACATCCAACGTTGAACATTGAACGTCGAATGCTGAGATCGCTTCGCTCCATCTGATCCTAAAAAAGATAGTATACCTTATTCGACGTTCGATGTTGGGTGTTCGATGTTGGACGTTCTGCTATTTGATTACGGGCATTGAAGATGAAAATCCGACTCCCGGCCTCAATTTTTTTCCGCTATCCATAAAAATAAGAAAGCCGGCCGCGATGCCTGAAGCATCGAGCCGGCTTTCATTTCCAATCAGTCCGGTATCAAGCGTTTTTTGGATCCTGAATCAGCATGGTCGACGGATCCAGCAGTTGGTCGCAGGCTTCTGCATCCTCGGGTCCACCCTTTAAACAGCGGATGTGAATTTTCTTTCCTTCGGGCTGCAGTTGGATGGCTGCGTCGAACAGATCGGCAACGCCTGACAATTGTACCGGCAAACCGTCCACATCGGGCGTTTCGTGCCTGTGCGTGGTAACGGTGAACCACAGGTGGAGACGATGGTTCTCTGAAAAGGCTTTCAATCCTTCCAGCGGAGTTCTCAAGCTCTCATCAAAAGGCAACCCGTCGATAATCACCATATGGGGATTGAAGATCTGTTGCTCGGTGAGGTCCTTGACCCGTTCTTCCAGTTTGGGCACGCTGAATCCTTCCACCTTGAAAGTCATGATAAACCGATGCATCTGGATGGATTCCCACAATTCCTTGATCTGCCGCACATGGTACTGGTTGGCCAAACTGGTGAGTACCTCTTGGTACCACAGACTCACCTTGTCCACGGGTTCGTTAAGGCTCACGTGGAGTACATTTTTCTGCTGCAGCATGCTATTGAGGGCCACCTGAACGATCAGGGCGGTTTTCCCCACGCCGGCACGGGCCAGTACAGCCCCGAAGCCCCCTTGCGGAACAATTGCCTCGTTTTCGTGGCCCATCAGCCTCAGTGGGTTTCTGAGGATCAGGTCGTTTTTGAGCATATCCAGGTTCCTCTCTTTCAAATTTATGACCCTGGCCCTGTTGCGCCGATCCTTGATCTGACAGGGCTTTTTAATACATGGCCCGTCTGCGGCTGATAAGGCAGGGGATGCGTATGCACGTGTCTGTGCCCGCTTCCGGGCATTTCGCCATTCTTCCGTATCTTCTGTCGTGATCACCGAACCCATTAGGCGACGTTCTTTTTCTCTTCCTGACGTTTTTTGGCGATCTCTTCGGAAATGGACTGGGGAACCTGCCGGTAGGTGGCAAATTCCATGGTAAACTGGGCCTTACCCTGGGTCAGGGAACGCAGCACCGTCGAATACCCGAACATCTCAGCCAGAGGCACCTGGGATTCGATGACGCACATGGGCCCCTCGTCCTGGGAGCCGACAATCATGCCGCGGCGCTGGTTCAAAGAACCCATGACCCCACCCTGGAATTCGGTGGGGGTCTCCACGGCCACCTTCATAATCGGCTCGTGAATTACCGGTGCGGCTTTCATGTAACCCTCCAGAAAAGCACCGCGGGCGGCCGCCTGAAAAGCCATCTCCGACGAATCCACACTGTGGGAGGCGCCGTCATTGATCACCACCTTGACGCCGGTGACCGGAAACTCCATTTTGGGCCCCTTGGCCAGGCAGTTCCTGAAGCCCTTTTCGCAGGCCGCAATAAATTGGGTGGGAATGGACCCGCCGGTCACTTCGTTGACAAAGGAAAAATCTTCCCCTTCCACCGGCTCCACATAGCCTGCCACACGGCCGTACTGGCCCGAACCGCCGGTTTGCTTCTTGTGGGTGTAGTTGAATTCGGCCCGGCGGGTAATGGTCTCCCGGTAAGCCACCCGGGGCGCGCCGCTGGTCACCTCGGCCTTATACTCCCGCCGCATCCGTTCGATATATACTTCCAGATGGAGTTCACCCATGCCGGAGATGATCGTGTCACCGGTTTCTTCGCTCACGTAGGTACGAAAGGTAGGGTCTTCCTTGGAAAAGCGATTCAACGCCTTGGACATATTGACTTCCGACTTGTTGTCCTTGGGCACAATCGCCAGGGAAATCACCGGCTCCGGCACGTACATGGAAGTCATGGTCAGATTTACGCTGCGGTCGGTGAAGGTGTCCCCCGATGCGCAGTCAACCCCGAACAGCGCACCAATGTATCCGGCGGAGATTTCGGTGATATCTTCCATCTGGTTGGCGTGCATGCGCACCAGACGGCCGATCTTGACCTTTCGGCCGGTACGCACATTCACCACCGTGTCGCCCTTTTTCAGTGCTCCCTGGTAGACACGGATATAGGTGAGCTGACCGTATTGGCCGTCCTCCAGCTTGAAAGCCAGCGCGACAGTGGGCTTGGTGGCGTCTGAGGTCAGGGTAACCTGGGCCTCGTCTTGGTCCAGATCCAGGGCCTGGTTGGCCACATCCGCCGGGCAGGGCAGCAATTGGGTGACCGCATCCAGAAGCGGCTGAACCGCTTTGTTCTTATATGCGGAGCCCATGAATACGGGGGTGATCTTCCGTTCCAGGGTTCCCTTACGCACGGCGTCGATGAGCATCTCTGGCGAAATGGGTGCCTCTTCAAGGACCGCCTCGGTCAGTTCATCGGAAAACATGGAAGCGGCATCGATGAGCGCTTCCCGTTTCTCATTGGCCAGATCCAAGAGGGATTCAGGGATCTCCTCCACACGGATCGTTTCGCCGTTATCGCCGTCAAAATAGAGTGCTTTCATGGTCACCAGATCCACGACGCCTTCATGGTCGGCCTCGAGCCCCACGGGAATCTGCATGGCCACGGCGTTGTGGCCCAGCTTCTCCTTGAGCTGGCTGACCACCCTAAAGGGGTTGGCGCCGCTGCGGTCGCATTTATTGATGAATGCAATGCAAGGGACCTTGTAACGCTTCATCTGCAGATCGACGGTAATGGACTGGCTTTGAACCCCACCCACTGAACAAAGCACGAGGATCGCGCCGTCCAGTACGCGCAGGCTGCGCTCGACCTCGATGGTAAAGTCGACATGGCCCGGCGTATCGATGATGTTGATTTCATGTTTATTCCACTCGCAGTAGGTGGCCGCGGAGGCAATGGTGATCCCCCGCTCCTTTTCAAGCTCCATGGAGTCCATGGTTGCCCCGACCCCGTCTTTGCCCTTCACGTCGTGGATGGCATGGATGCGCTTGGTGTAGAACAGAATCCGCTCGGTTAGCGTGGTTTTGCCTGAATCGATGTGGGCGCTGATTCCGATATTTCTGATTTTCTCGATGCGTGTTGCCATGTTGTCCTCTGTTTATGAGCGCTTTTCCTGACCGGTCGATGCGCTCGGTCTTTGTATTAAGGTATAATAAAAAAAGATCCCGCATTTGGCAATGACCGCACCATATGTGGGACCTTCGACTACCGATCAGTTTGCTGGTGCGCTAATATAGTGTTGTTGCAGCGGATGTCAACAAAAAATCTTATCGCAACCACGTATTGACGAAACGATGGCATCCGGTCTATGGATACTCATGAATTGACTGCACGAAACCACATAAAAAAGGCGTCTTCCTGATCTTCCCCTCATATGTGGACTTCAGGCGACATCGGCCGGAAATGACCCGTACCCTCAGCATGGACGATTTAACAGCGGAAAACAAGCTCCTTCGGGAAAAGCTGCGGCTTCTGGAGAATGAAAAAGAGGTCTGGCGCAAAACCCAGTTCATCGCCAATGCGGCCGATCAGCTGCTGACCATGATCGACCGGAAGTACACATACGAAAGCGTCAACCAGGCTTATTGTCGGGCCCGGGGGCAGCGGCACGAAGATGTCATCGGTAAAAGCGTCGCCGCCGTCTGGGGGCAGACTCAATTCGACTCGATTATCAAACCCAAGCTTGACCATTGTTTTGCCGGAAATGTGACCAGCTCTGAAGACTGGTTCAAGTTCGACGGCAGAGAACTGCGGTGTTATCAGGTCACCTACAATCCCTATCGGGACGATAGCGGCCAGGTCACCCATGCCGTGGTGGTCACCCACGACATCACCGCCCGGAAGCATGCGGAAGCCGGGATGAAAAAGGCCAACGACCGTCTCGAAAGGCGGGTGCAGGAGCGTACCGAGGCTCTGGAGCAGGCCAACAATCAACTTCGCAATGAAATCGAAGAGCGCAAGCGGGTAGAGAAGGCCCTGAGGGAAAGCGAGGACCGATACCGCTCCGTTTCCCGGGATATGCCGGCCATGGTCTGCCGGTACCTGCCCAACGGCGATCTTACCTTTGCCAACATTCGGTTCAAGAACCACTTTCAGCTTTCCGACAAAACGCTCTTGGATTTCAATGTTTTCACTTTTATTCCCGACAACGAGCGGCAGCGCATGAAAAATCGACTGCAGCGCCTTCGTCCGGAAAAACCCATGGTCATTTACGAACAGTGTACCCGAACCGAAATCGGCGATATCCTGTGGCGACAGTGGACCGACCGTGCCCTGTTCGATGAAAAAGGCCATGCCATGGAATACCAGAGCGTCATCATCGATATTACCGAGAAAAAAAATGTTGAAAGCAAACTCCAGCAGGCGCAGAAGATGGAAGCCATCGGTACCCTGGCGGGCGGCATTGCCCATGACTTCAATAACTTGCTAATGGGAATACAGGGAAACATCTCCCTGATGTATCTGGATGTCAACCACTGTCATCCGCTGTACGAGAATATCCACAGTATCGAGCAGCTGGTGGATAGCGGTGCCAACCTGACCCGTCAGTTGCTGGGGTTCGCCCGTGGCGGTAAATATGTGGTCAAACCGGTAAACTTGAACGAGGTGGTTACCGAAACGGCTGCCCTTTTCGGCAGAACCCGAAAATCCATCCGGATCCATGAAACCTATGAACCCAACGTCCGCATGGTCTCCGCCGATCGAGGCCAGATCGAACAGGTTTTGATCAACCTTTACCTCAACGCCTGGCAGGCCATGTCGGAAAAAGGTGATCTTTACCTGGAAACGCAGAATGTCACCATCGACGAAAAATTCGTCAAACCCTTTGAAATCAATTACGGTGACTATGTAAGGATATCGGTCACGGATACGGGGAAAGGAATCGACCCGACCATCTCCCACCGGATTTTCGACCCCTTTTTCACCACCAAGGAGTTCGGCTGTGGATCGGGCCTGGGGCTCGCCTCGGTGTTCGGCATCGTGAAGAACCACGATGGCATTGTTGATTTTGAAAGCCATCCCGGGCGCGGCACCACCTTCAGTGTTTACCTGCCTGTCTCCCAGAAAACCAGCAAAGAGCCGGCACCCGCCCCGAAGGGTATCTTAAAAGGTCCTGAAACCATTCTGCTCGTAGACGATGAGTCCTATATCCTTGATATAGGGGTGAAGATGCTTGAAAAAATGGGATACACCGTAATCAAAGCATCCTGCGGCAATGATGCAATCCGTGTTTTCACCGATTTCCGCCAAAAAATCGACTTGGTGATTCTGGATCTGATCATGCCGGACATCGGCGGCGGCGATGTTTTTGACCGGCTGCGCACGATCCGGCCCGACATCAAGGTACTGCTGGCCAGCGGCTACAGCATGGGCGACGCCGCTGCCATCATCTCGCGGGGATGCAACGGATTCATCCAGAAACCCTTTGGCATGGAAAAGCTCTCCCATGCCATCCGAGAAGTGATTGACAATGGACACCACCAGCCTGCAGTTTGAACAGCGATACCCATTTTGAATGGTGAGTTTTGAATGGTTAATTGATTTAAGGCCGTTAATTCAAAATTTAAAATTCATCACTCAACATTTCCTATCTTCGCCACTGAACTGTGCAGCGACAAAAAGGAACCCTTCACCGCCATGACTGACTCATCGTGCCGTGCAGCGATGCCATCCCCTTCGGCCACGCTCATTCTCGCCCGCAGGCGCGAAGCGGAAATCGAAGTCTATCTGTTGCGCCGCAGCGCCGCCAGCAAATTTATGCCGGGAACCTATGTCTTTCCAGGAGGTAACCTGGAAGCCGAAGACATGAATACGGCCTTCTGGCAAAAACATGTGGATCTTACCGCGGATCGATTGGCCCTGGCTCTGAATGGCGAGGTGGACCGGATGCTGCCCTTTGCCGTTGCGGCAATCAGGGAAACCTGGGAAGAGGCCGGGCTGCTGCTGGCTGCCCCCATGAAAGGATCCTCCGACCCTGAACATGCCGGAAACACCGGCACCCCATTCATCCGGAGAATCCAGGATGGCGGCCTTGCCTTGTCCGTCTCCAAACTGGGGCGCTGGCATCACTGGATCACCCCTGAGATGATGCCGCGACGTTTCGACACCTTTTTTTTTGTGGCACCGGTCGGACAGAATCGACGCTGTCAGCCGGACAACCATGAAACGGTTCACGGCACCTGGATCAATCCCAGAAAGGCACTGACGGAAAACGCACGGGGCACCCTTCCGCTGAGCCCGCCAACCCTGGTGACCCTGCACCAGATGCTGTCCTTCGCCGATTTTGACACCCTGATAGCCGAATCTCGCAGCCGATCCTGGCCGGACCCCATCATGCCGCGGTTGTGGCCCTTGGACCAAAGCGCCCTGATCATCGAGCCCTGGGATCCGGATTACGCCCGTGAAACCGTTTCTGTGGCCGTCGGCCGACTGGAAGCGGACGTCCTGCCGGTGGGCGCTCCTTTTTCACGATTGTGGCGGCATCGGGACATCTGCCGGCCGGTGAGATATAGGGAGTTGGACTGAGTGAGGAATTATTAATTGACGTAATTGAAGATTCAAAACTAATAATTCATAATTTTTTCTCTTCAGAGGCGCTTCAGGCTGATCTTGCCGTCACTGGAGGCAAGCACCTGAAAATAATACTCTCCCATGCGGAACCCCTTGCGGGCCTGATCTTCCTCGACCTGGTGAGGATAGCCGTAGTGCGGGTCCAACTGGAGGACATACAGGTCCATGTGAAGGGTACCGTTGCAGCTGCCGCGATAGACGATGCGGGCACTGTCAACCCGAGCACCATGGTTTTTTTCCAGAAGAATAGATGCGTTCTTTTCCAGAACCCGATCCGCGGGTTGACCGGTCAGCGTGGGAGATGGGTGCCAGTAATATTCCGGATTCCGTGCGCCGACCCACAGGTACCAGACACACCCGAAAAAAAAGAGGCCGCAAGTCAGGAAAAAAACTACCGCCGGCCATTTGTGATTTTCAAAATCGTTCACGAACCGACCACCTTATCACATCCATTGGGAATTCTCTCGCCAAAGGCAAAGTGAAATTAATTATGCCCGACGAACATTTTTTTCAAGTCAAATTTGATGGCCTCGTAAAAAGTCTCCGATGTGTCATTCCCGCGAAGGCGGGCACACGCAGTGAAGCTTTAGCGCTATCTATAACTATTTGAATCTTATGGATCCCCGCCTTCGCGGGGATGACAATAAATCTGAGATTTCGACTTTTTACGATTCCATCAAATTTGAGATAGCGACTTAAAACCGCCAATGGGCGGATTACAAGGAGATCTGATTATTCATGCTACGCGTTTTTCAGACTGACATTGCAGACCCGGAGCAGTTCGTCGTCACGCTTGAGTTGGTACCCGGGCGGGAATCCACCGGACGCTCGGTGGACACGGTCATGGGTATTGCCAAAGATGCCTTCGCCGACGGACGCGTATCCGCGGTTTCCATTACGGACAACCCCGGTGGGAACCCGTCACTGAGCCCCGATGCCATCGGCTATCGAATCTTTTCCATCGGCATGGACGTCATCGTTCACTTCACCTGCCGGGACATGAACCGCGTGGGCATGGAAAGCCGGGCCCTGCAACTGGCCATGATGGGCATGAAAAACATCCTGGCCCTTACCGGCGATTATTCGGGCAAAGGCTTCGGTGGCCAGGGAGCACCCGTATTCGACCTGGATTCGGTAAACCTGCAGATCATGCTCATGCTGATCAGCAAACGGGTCAACGCCGCCGGCGACCCTGACGGTTTTTTCACCGGCTGTGCCGTCTCGCCGTTCAAGCAGTCCGAAGGGGAATGTGTGGCTCAGTATGCCAAGATGAGCCGAAAGGTAGCGGCCGGCGCTCAGTTCGTCATCACCCAATTGGGTTACGATGCCCGCAAGTTCCACGAACTGATCGGCATTCAACGGCACATGGACCTTCAGGTCCCCACCCTGGGATCGGTTTATCTGCTCAGCCCCAACGCGGCCCGCATCATGAACCAGGGGCGGGTGCCGGGCGCAGTGGTCACCGACCCGCTCCTTCGCAGGGTTCAGTCGGAATGGCGGGATAAGAAACAGGGTAAAAACGCTGCCATCGAGCGGGCGGCACGCCTGGGGGCGGTGATGAAGGGCATGGGATATCGGGGCATTCACATCGGCGGAATTCATCGGGACTTTTCCGCGGTGGGGATGATTCTTGACCGCATGGCGCAGATCGAAAACGACTGGCAGGCGTTTATTCCCCAATTCAACTATCCCCAGACCCATGGCTTTTACTCATTCCGGGAAATACCGCCGGATCCGGTTACTTCTCCGGTTTTCGGTCGTCACCCCCAGCCGGTGCCGGTCGTCGACCGGGTGCTGTATCCCCTGATGCGGCATTCGCACAACCTGTTTTTTAATTTCGATTCGCCGTGGACGTCAGTATATCAAAGGGTCTGCAAGACCTTGGACAACGGCATTGCCGGACGGCTGTTCATGCACCTGGCCGAACACCCCATCAAACGCTTGCTGCTGGGGTGTCTGCAATGCGGCGACTGTGCCATCCAGCACGTGGGATTTCTGTGTCCCGAATCGGGATGTCCCAAGCATACCCGAAACGGCGCCTGTGGCGGCAGCCGCCACGGGTTCTGCGAAGTTAACCCGGACCGCCGTTGCGTATGGTTCCGCGCACACAACCGGTTGGCCGCTCATGGGAAAATCATGGAGATGTGTGACGGGTGTGTTCCCCCACGCATGTGGGAACTGAACAACACCTCGTCCTGGCTTAATTTTCACCTGCGGCGGGATCACCAGAGCAACAGCAATGAAATTGCCGGATTCTGCCGTCAGGCGACCTGCCGATTATTGCCTGAGGACGGAAGAAAAATCGAATAATGAATTTTTAATTGTTTATACAATTTAAATACTTTAACTCAAAACTTAAAATTGAGAATTAATTATGAACGTCATCGCAGATCTTTGCATCGTTCCCCTCGGCGTGGGGGTATCCGTGTCACCTTATGTTGCCGCCTGCCAGAAAATCCTCAAGGAAGCCGGGCTGGACATTCAGTTGCACGCCTATGGCACCAACATCGAGGGGGATTGGGATGCGGTGTTTTCCGCCATCCGGCACTGCCACGAAAAGATCCACCATATGGGGGCCCCGCGAATCACCACCACCCTGAAATTCGGGACCCGCACGGACCGGGATCAACACATGGCCGACAAGGTGGAGAGCGTTAAAGCGAAGCTCGGTCCAGCTTAATCAGAAAACGTTTCCTCGCCAACCCGACGATCTTCCGGGTATTCAGGAATACGCCTCAGCCGCCTGTCGTATCCACTGCGCCGATCCCAGCGGGTTCGCCGCTCCCGGTCGCATGGCACCGTGACCAGAAACCGCCGATCCGCGATCCGGCGCCTGCCGCCGTTGTCCGCGACCTCAACGGCCCTTATTTTTTTTTCCACGAGTCACCTCCCCCGCTGCCGATCTTAGCGGATGGGAACCGGGGCACGGGAAGACCATCAGAAAAATCATTTGGTTTCGGCATCCTGCTTGAACTATTACCTAATTTCTTGCCACTGTCAAAATCAATCCTGTTTCCGGCTGACAGACCCTGGCAGCCCGAACCAGAATCGGTAGGCATTAAGAAAAATGTCCAGCAGGGATATACCCCGGGAAAAGCCCGTCATCAGCGGAATTCTGGCCGGCGGGGAGGCGACCAGCATAAGCCCGATCCCCGGCATCCGGTAAAAAAAAGCCGAGGCAACCCGGGCAAAAACAAGATCGTGTTGAATTGGCATCAACCCATTTGCGTATGTGTTGCAGGCATCGCTGCCGGTATCCATGGCATCGACAATAGCAGCCGCCGCTCTCTGACCACTGATGATGGCATGGTAGAGTCCTTCTCCAAGCAGCGGATCCACCAATCCGGCGGCGTCACCGACCAGCAGCACCCGCCCATTGCCGGGTCGATAGCGCCAGCCCCCCATGCCCAGGGGGTAACCGGTGATGCGCGTCGGCATCGGTCTGCCGATTCTTTCCAACGCATAATCAACCAGGTCCTGACGGGTGATCTTAACATCCGGCCTCAAGGTATAAAGTCCCACGTTCAGGTGTCCCTGTTTTGGGAAGACCCAGCCATATCCACCGCTGACCCGCCCGAAATCAAACCCCATGCCCAGGCCCGCGGGAGGTGCCCGGTCCACGATTCCCTCGACGGCAAACCCCCGCTGAAATTTCAAAAATCGCGCCGTCAGTCGCCTGATCCGGCTATTGACACCGTCGGCACCGATTAAAAAGCGGGATCGGATCAAGCCGCCTTCCGTCATCAACGCAACGGTTCGAGGGCTTTCCACAATCTGATCGATGCGTTTCACAACCGCAAAACAGGCACCGGCAGCCACTGTTTTTTTCAGGCAGAAAAAATCGAAGGCCGACCGTTCGACCAGGTGGCAGATGGGATCAATGCTTTTCAGCAGCCTTCGATGGCGCATCCGGCAGCTGACCGACAGGTTGCAGACCGTTTTCTGGATGACCGGGAGGAGGGAATAGCGAAGGGCGCGGGCCGCCTTGATCGTCAGGCCCCCGGCACAGCTTTTCTTTCGGGGGAAGTCGGTCCGGTCCAGAAGAAGTACCCTCAGGCCTTTGACGGACAAGTCATAGGCCGCACTGCAACCGGATGGACCCGCTCCGACGATGACGACATCTGCTGTCAGCGTTGCGCCCTTATAGCTGAATGAGGTTTCATTGCCCATGCAATCTCCGCATTGACTTGACTGACCGGATCTGGCAACAATCAGGACAATAATGGCATTTCCGGCCCCGCCTTTCAACCGGCAGCGGGGTAACGCTATCAGGAAAAGGCTAAATGCTCACGGTTAAAGAAGCGGTTCAAACCGCCATGAATCTTCTCAACGATCTGTATGATACCCGCAAGTTTGAAGACATACTGCTGGAAGCGGTGGAGATGGCCGAAGATGGCCGCCACTGGCAGGTCACCGTGGGGTTTTCACGCAAAGCATTGTCTGAAAATGTCATGGAAGCCATCGGTTCAAAAAAATATATCCGCAGCCGGAAAATCTTTCACATCGATGGCAATAGCGGAGACCTCGTATCCATGAAAGACGCCGACCCGTCCTTTCAGTAAAGCGCCACCATAGAGAACCGGATCTTGGTCAAAGGGTCCTCGGTTCAGCTAGGTTACAACTACCACCGCGGTCAATCCATCACCGATCCTGAAGCACTGAAAAATGCGCTTCCGGCCTATCACCTGCCATCCTGAGGGTTGACCTTCCCATTTTCCCAATCTGCTGTTTCAAACTCCGCGCGTATTTTTTAAAAAGAAACTGATTTTTAAAAAAAATACAGTTATTTTTATTTTAAATCATTAAGTCCAGAGCTATCGATTTTTGAATTTGCTTCATTATGTGTGTTTTGTTTACTAAATTTTAATGGCACATTCGTTGCTGTGTCATTAAAAGCAGAATATGATTCACGATAGTTATCGACAAGCGGGTGGGCCTCATTTAACCAAACAATCGAGCGGAAAGGCCCTGAAAAAGAGATAAACCGATTGAACCGGTAATAAAGGAGAGAAAAAATGCTACACGACCGATCAGTATTCACCCTCATTTTCATTGGACTTTTCCTATTTTTATCAACATCGTTTTCCTTGGCCAGCACTGGCACTGTCAAAATTGCATTAAACTATCCCGAAACGGGTCCCTACTCCATGCAGGGCAAGGACCAATGGAAAGCCGCCAATCTTGCGGAAAATGAAATCAACGCCGCCGGTGGCATTTTAAATCAAAAAATCGAACTGGTCACCTACGACACCAAATCCAGCTCCGAAATTGCAGCCAAGAATGCCGCTTACGCCATCGACACCAATGGTGCGAAGATGGTTTTCGGAGGTTCCTCCAGTGCGGTTGCCGTAGCAGTATCCAAGGTCTGCCAGGAGAAAGGCGTGCCCTTTTTCGGTACGCTGACCTATTCCACCACGGTCACCGGAACCGAGGCAAAACGCCATACTTTCAGGGAATGCTACGATTCGTGGATGGCGGCCAAGGCCATGTCAGCATATTTAAACAAAAATTTTCAGGGCAAGAGATACTTCTATATCACGGCGGATTATACATGGGGCTGGACAACGGAAGCGTCATTGAGAAAATTCAGCGGCACTGAAGACAAATCCGTTCACAAGGGTGTGCTGACACCGTTTCCCACCACCGATTTCACCGCTGCGCTGAAAAAGGCCGATCAGGAGAAACCGGATGTCCTGGTATTGGTTTTGTTCGGCCAGGAAATGGCCAATGCGATTCGTTCGGCGCACAAAATGGGCATGAAGGATCGGATGCAGGTCCTGGTGCCCAATCTGACCCTCGGAATGGCTGAGCGCGGAACCCCCAAAGCCATGCAGGGGGTGGTGGGAACGCTGCCCTGGTGCTGGCAGATCCCGTATACCTACAACTACGAACGAGGCATCAAATTTGTTGAGGATTTCCAAAAAGAACACCAGCGCTATCCCAGTTCCTCTGCCGGTTCCGCGTACACCATCATGTACGAGTACAAAGCTGCCGTTGAACGGGCCGGCACTTTTGACTCGGCCAAGGTCATTAAAGCACTGGAAGGTCACCATTACCAGTTGTTGAAAGATGAACAGGTCTGGCGGGACTTTGATCATCAATCCGTCCAAACGGTATACGTGGTGCGCTGCAAGCCGCGGGACGAGGTGGTAAAGAACCGATACAATCTGGATTATTTCGAAATCATAGACAGTCTCCCGGGAGACATGGCGGTAATTACCCGCCAGGAGTGGAATGAAATCCGTAAAACGGCCGGCAAACCGACACGCCTGGAAAAGCTGCCGGGGGAATAAGTGACCGGCACAATGTTGCCGCAGCCTGTCCTCATCATGTGCGAGGGGTCGCGGATCAAGGTTGCGGATCGTTCATTTTAAGTTCATTCAGCACCACCGGCGGATTCGAACCAGCATTGCAGCATGCGAGGGTAGTATAACCCTGGATAGTCGTTCAGGCGTTCTGGATCTGCATGGTTGGTGGCGTATGTGATCACCAGATCGGCCCCGGTCAGAAAAGGGTGTGATTTAGCGGCATAAATCAAAATACCGGGAATCGACGCTTCTTTCGGGAAATAGAAATCAGTCAATGGCCCCCATGGTCCTTCGGGCCGTGGGGCGATCCGCCATCCCAGGTTGCCGGCACCAAAACCGGTGGTTTGAATCTGAACAAACTGGTTGATCCGGGGGTCGAAATGAACACCAAACTCAGCCTGGGCATCGGCGAACAGCACCGCCGGTTCACCCTCCATCAGCGATTCCCGCTTCCATCCCAGACCCGCACCACACCACCATTCCGGATCACTCAGATCCCCTTCCCCCGCCTGTTCCTCACGCCACCGGGCCAGATAGGCCTGATTGCCGCGTGGGTTGGTGCCATAGGCATAAATGCAGCCCGCATGGCGCAATAGCCCGCCGGTGCCCAAGACCAGAGAAAATTTGCCTCTCGTTTTCAGCACGTCAACGGCCTGCCAGTCTCCGGGAGGGGAATCGGGATTTTCCACCACCACCGCCCGCCAGCCGGCCATGACAAACCCCAGGTCGTTGGCAAAAGGTTCGATGACCGTGAGAAATATCAGCAATTGACGGCCGATGCGAATGCCGTCGCCAGGCCAAAACCAGGTTTGTCCGGATTCGGGAAAAAAGGATGCCGGTGGGTGGGTGCCTGTCTGGTTCCAGAAAAAAGACATCGCGGCCGAAGATGGATCGCGGCCGGTCTGGATTCCGATACTGTTGCGGATCATGTCTGACCGGGAACGATTTCCGCGGCCGTCGGCCTTAATGAGGGTGTCGCCAAACAGCCAGAGCACCCTGCCTTTTCCAAGATCCACGCTGTGGGCGTCGTCAGCCCCCAGCCAGCGGGGGTCCTGGTGAAAGAGACGATCGGCGGCCGGCCATGGGCGGGCCCTGAGGTGAACGGTGGGAGGGTGATTTTGGGTTGGCCATTGACAGGCCAGGGTAGCCCCAACCAGCAGTATCTCCAGAAGCAGAAGGCATCGCCTGCAGCAAATGCGCTTTTTCGAATATAAAAAAACGGTTGTTTTCACTAACAATCCTGCCAAATGGGGTTGGCCGCGGTTCGTTGATGGATCGCTCCCCTCTGCTACCGGTCCGGGTTGCTGCCCGGCGATGCGGACCGGTAGCATCCATTTTTCTCATCCGAACACCTTTTCGATACCTTTTTGGGTCGCATCCACCATCCGATCCGCCTCATCTTTGGTGATCACCAGGGCAGGGGCATAGTATAAGGTAGTGTTGAGTCCGGGAAGGCTGCTGTTGGTTCGCCCGAGCAGCACACCCTCGGCCTTGACGGCATCGATCACCGCACCGACCTGCGCTTCACCGGCCGGCTGTTTGCCCTTTTTATCGGCCACCAGTTCCACGCCGCAGAAAAGGCCCTTGCCGCGCACATCGCCGACCGCGGGGTGGTCCAGCAGCCCCCGGAGTCTGTCGAGTAGGTAGTCGCCCATCACCCGGCTGTTTTCAACCAGGTTTTCAGATTCCATGATGCGGATATTCTCCAGCGACGCCGCCATGACACCGGCGCAGCCGCCATAGGTAGAGATATCCCGGAAAAAATGCATCCGTCTGTCCGGATCGGCCGGATCGTTGAGAAACAAGTCGTAGACATGCTGTTTGACCACCGTGGCGGAGATGGGCTCATAGGCGCTGGCCATGCCCTTGGCCAGGGTAATCATGTCCGGGTCCACGTCAAAATGCTGGTGACCAAAAAATTTTCCGGTTCGTCCAAACCCGGCCACGACCTCGTCGATGACCAGATAGACCCCGTATTTTCGGCATATTTCCTGGATAATGGAGAAATACTCATCCACCGGAATGATGATGCCTCCACCGGCGGTAATCGGTTCCACGATCAACCCGCCCACGCTCTCCGGCCCTTCATTCAAGATAATCTTCTCTACGTCTCTGGCGCACCGGATGTCGCAATCCGGGTAGGTGCTGCCGAAAGGACAGCGGTAGCATAGGCAGTGGGGAATCTGCACGAATCCCTCCGGAAAGGGGCCAAAGTCCTTTTTGCGCTCGGCTTGTCCCGAGGAAGCCAATACGGCAATGGTGGTACCGTGGTAATCCCGGTCCCGGTATAAAATTTTGTATTTGCCTTTCCGGGAGGGGTCGATGGTGGTGGCCTGGCGGATGATCTTGTAGCTTTTTTCGTTGGCCTCGGACCCGCTGTTGGAGTAATAGACTTTGCCCATTGTCGGCAACAGTTCCATTAATTTGCCGGAAAGCTTGATGGACGGGATCGTACCGACGCTGCCAGCAAAGTAGGCCATCTTCTTCATCTGGGCAGCCACGGCATCGGCAATGCTGTCACGGCCAAAGCCGACATTGACGCACCACACACCGCCCGAAGTGGCATCCAAATACTCACGCCCCCGGATATCCGTAAGGATCAATCCTTTGCCCGAAACAATAATCATCTGCTCCTGGTTTTGAAAACATTTGTGGGGTTTAATGTGATGCCACAGATGATCCTTGTCGCCCGCGACCATCTCATCCACGTCGAAGTCCAAAACATGGGACAATGAAGCGTCCATTCAAAACTCCTTTTTAATGGTTTGATATCGGATATATTAAACCCTCCACAAAAATACAAGGTCCGTATCGCCATCCAAAACGTTTGTTTGCTTTCATTTCCTTTTTACCCGCATTGGCATTTGACATGGCAGGGTATCTTAGGATAACCAATCAGGTGATTCACCGGTTAGGATGCGTCATCTTCCATAGCCCATTCAAACAGACATTCTTTTACGCTGAGGACATACAGGAAGTGAAACCAACCAGTTCTAAAAATGTGCTTAAAGAAGCCATCATCAACTGCCTGTCCGGAATTCCTATCTTCGCTGACTTGAATCCCGCTGAGCTGAATACGATCAGCGACCACATGCACGTATCGCGGTTTGAAGCCGGCGATATCGTCTTTAGCGAAGGCGACCCGGGCGATGAAGTGTGCTTCGTGGTTGACGGCACGCTGGACGTATTGAAGTTATATGACGGCAAGCTTGAAAAGAAAATTGCCGTTAAAGCCCCGGGCGGTTCCCTGGGAGAAATGGCCGTAATAGGCAACTTTTCCCGCACCGCCACAGTCAAATCACGCACCGATGCCACCCTGCTCACCCTGCCACGCCGACGTTTTGATCAGATCTGTGATGAACACCCGGAAATTGGTGTCAAAATCCTGCGATCAATCGCCCAACTGCTTAGCCTGCACCTTCGGGACACGTCCCAGGAACTGTTGGAACTCATATCGCCGAGGAAGTGAAATTCTCTTCTTTGCCGTCATGCCGTTCGATCACGCTTTCATCAAATAAGCCTTAAGGCAGGATAGCCACTGCGTCTTTATGGCGCTTTCTTTTGGCTCCCCGGATAGTGAGCATCTTCATAGAGACGAGGACTCATTTAAGTCTGCCGATCGGATTTAAAACCGGGCTGTCGGAACCACAAATTCCATTGACTTTCAATCCCCATTGGACTAATGGGTTACCCATTGACATTCAGGACCCATCTGACGGATTCATCATAAGACCGCAAACAGATCCAGTTTATGGCAGCCATGTTTAAAAAAACAAGCCAGCAGCGGATTTTCGAAGATCTGGTCGCGCAGATTGAAGGGGCCATTCTCGATGGCCGCCTCAAGGCAGGCGACAAGCTGCCCGCCCAACGGGATCTTGTCGATATGTTCCAGACCAGTCGGGGACCCCTTCGCGAAGCACTGCGCGTATTGGAACAAAAGGGGCTTCTGGACATCAAGCGCGGGGTGCGCGGTGGGGCAATGGTCAAACAGCCGGGCATGGCACCCGTGGCGGAAAGCCTGGGGCTGCTGGTGCGTCACCGTAAAATCACCCTGGCAGAGCTCTCCGAATTTCGGGAAGGAGTGGAGGGCGATGTCGCCGCCATCGCTGCCCAGCGGGCCACTCAGGCGGATATCGACCAGCTCAACGGACTGCTTCGGCAGGCTAAAAAACATGTGAAAGAGGGTATCGAGGCATGGGAGCCGTTTTGCCAAGTGGACAACCGCATCCACGTGGCCATCGCCAAAGCCGCCGGCAACCGGGTTTACGAGTTCGTCCTGCGCATGGTCCACGACAACATCCAACAGTACTATGAAGCCCATCCCCTCAAAGACCGGCAGTTCATGGAAGAAAACTATCAGGATCTGTGCAACATCGTCAGTGCATTGGAAAAACAGCAGACCACTGCCGTGCGCTCGCTCATGCAAAGCCACGTGCGTCGTTTCAACCGGTATATGAACAGTCAGCAACCGTCCGACAGGGTCTCGGGCGAAAAAGGAGGCAACCCATGAACACCCAGGAATATCTTGATCTCGAGAACGAATATGGCGCCCATAACTACAAGCCATTGGATGTCGTCCTGACAAAAGGTGAAGGCGTTTGGGTCTGGGATGTGGACGGCAAACGCTACCTGGACTGCCTGGCTGCCTACAGTGCGGTCAACCAGGGCCACTGTCACCCCGCCATCATGAAAACCATGATGGCCCAGGCCCAGAAACTGACCCTCACCTCCCGGGCCTTTCGCAACGACCAGTTGGGTCATTTTTACAAGGAGATCTGCGAACTGACCCGCTCCCACAAGGTGCTGCCCATGAACAGCGGCGCCGAAGCCGTCGAAACCGTCATCAAAGCGGTGCGGAAATGGAGCTACCAGGTAAAGGGCATCCCCGAGGACAAGGCGGAAATCATCGTCTGCGCCAACAACTTTCACGGCCGTACCATCACTATCGTGGGGTTTTCCACCGATCCCACGGCCCGCAGCGGATTCGGCCCCTTTACACCGGGGTTCAAGATCATCCCCTTCGGCGATGCCGATGCCCTGGAAGCGGCCATCACCCCCAACACCGCCGGTTTTCTGGTGGAGCCGATCCAGGGTGAAGCCGGCGTTATCATACCAAAGGTTGGCTACCTCAAAGCCACCCGCGAAATCTGTGACCATCATAATGTCGTGCTGATCCTCGACGAAATCCAGACCGGCCTGGGACGCACCGGAAGGCTCCTGGCCGAGGAGCACGAGGGCATCGAGGCCGACCTCACCCTGGTGGGAAAAGCCTTGTCCGGAGGGTATTATCCGGTATCCGCCGTCCTTTCCAATAAGGAGGTCATGGATGTGCTGCAACCCGGCGAACACGGCTCCACTTTCGGCGGCAACCCGCTGGCATGCGCCATCGCCCGAACCGCCATTCGGGTGCTCGTCGACGAAAAGATGATTGAAAACGCCAGCGAAATGGGTGATTATTTCCTGGCCGGCCTCAAAAAAATCCGGAGTCCACACATCAAAGAGGTGCGCGGCCGAGGATTGATGATCGCCATGGAGCTGTTTCCCGAAGTCGGCGGCGCCCGCCCGTTCTGCTACAAGCTGGCCGAAAAAGGCATGCTGTGCAAGGAAACCCATGTAGATACCATCCGCTTCGCCCCCCCCCTGGTCATTAAAAAGGACGAAGTGGACTGGGCACTGGAGCAGATCGCTGCGGTGATGACTGCCTGATCCCAGCCGAAACGGAACGCTGCGAATTTTTTGAATGTGGAAACATCACTTATTTTCAGGAGGAAAACCCGTGAAACGCGATTTTCTGCATGTCACCGATTTTACCGCCGACGAGATCCAGGCGACCTTTGCCCTGGCCAAAGAAGTCAAGGCCCGCTTCAAGCGGCGGGAGGATTTCAAACCGTTCAAGGACCACTCCATGGCCATGATTTTCGCCAAGCCGTCCGCCCGTACGCGCATCTCCTTTGAAACGGGCTTTTTCCGCATGGGCGGCCACGCCCTTTATTTAGGGCCGTCGGACATCTCCATCGGCAAGCGCGAGGCGGTCAAAGACATCGCCCGGGTGGTAGCCCGTTACAACGATGTGATCATGGCCCGGCTTTTCGCCCACGAGCATGTACTGGAACTGGCCGAATACGCATCGGTGCCGGTGATCAACGGCCTCACCGACTACAACCATCCCTGCCAGATCATGGCGGACATGTTCACCATTTTTGAGCACCGCGGCCACCTCAAGGACCTGAAGGTGGTCTACGTGGGCGATGGCAACAACATCGTGCACTCCTGGCTGCGAATGGCCCAGCGATTATCCTTTCATTTTGTCTGCGCCTGCCCGGATGACTATGAACCCGACGCTCAGACCATCGCCGATTCCCGACAAGCCGGCCTGTCTGAAATAGAAATCAGCCACGATCCCAAAGCGGCTGTCAAGGATGCGGATATCGTCTATACGGACGTGTGGGCCTCCATGGGGCAAAAGGAAGAGGCTGAAACGCGCAAGGCCCGTTTCCAGGGCTTCCAGGTCAATGATGAACTGATGGCCGCCACCGGCAAAACAAGCCTGTTCATGCACTGCCTTCCCGCCGAACGCGGCGTGGAAACCACCGACTCGGTGCTCGAATCCGAGGCGTCAATCGTCTTCGACGAGGCCGAAAACCGCATGCATGCCCAAAATGCCATCCTCCTGAAGATTTGCGGGAAGGCCTGATGAAGAAGAAGGCCAATCAGAAACCCGTGCTGCTGATCGCCCTGGGGGGAAACGCGCTGATCCAGAAGGGCCAGATCGGCACCGTGGAGGAACAGTTCGACAACCTGAAAATTCCAATGACCCAGATCGCCCGGTTGTCAAGGGATTTCCGGGTCATCATCACCCACGGCAACGGCCCCCAGGTAGGCAACCTGCTGCTTCAGCAGGAGTGCTGCGACACGGTTCCCCGACTGCCGCTGGAGATTCTCGTGGCCCAGACCCAGGGACAGATCGGCTACATGATCGAATCGACCCTGGACGAAGCTCTCATGGCCATGGGTGTTAACAGCCAGCCGCTGGTCAGCCTGATCAGCTATGTGGTGGTGGATGAAACCGACAAAGCCTTTAAATCGCCATCCAAACCGGTGGGACCGGTGTTTACTAAAGAAAAGGCCGCCACCCTGCCCTACCCCACGGTAAAAACCGCCAAAGGCTATCGGCGCGTGGTGGTTTCCCCCAAACCGGTGACCATCGTTGAAAAAAGGGAAATCAGAACCCTGATCGATACGGGTTTCATCGTAATCTGCTGCGGCGGCGGCGGTATTCCGGTGGTGCGCGCCGGGAGGACCTTCGACGGTGTGGACGCCGTCATCGACAAGGACCTGGCCAGTGCCCGCCTGGCTGAAGAGGTGGGCGTGGATCTGTTCATTATGGCCACGGATGTGGACGGCGTGGCCCTTAATTTCGGCAAGCCCGACGAGCGCTATCTGACCCGTGTCAGTCTCGAGGAATCGGCCAGACATATCATCGATGGCCAGTTCTCCTCCGGCGCCATGCTGCCCAAGGTGGAAGCAGCCATGCAGTTCGTCGGCAGCGGAGGGAATCGGGCGGTGATTACCCGGATTGACCGCATCGTCGACGCGGTGGCGGGAACGGCCGGCACCGAATTCGTCATTGATTGAGGGACTGGAAGATCGCAGTCGGAGGACCGAGGTCGGAAATTGCGAATCAGGCTTCGGCCCTCCCGATCTCTGCCCTCAGACGTTCGACTCCTGAACCCTTAATTTTTTGTTCATCGGTTAATTAACAACAAAGATATCAAGGAGGACGCCCCCATGGCTACTTTTCCGTTGGCGCACGTGATTGAGTCCCAGCAGTTCGACCGGGACCTGCTGGAAGTGGTTTTCCAGACCGCGGACCAGATGAAGGCGGATCTTTATGGTCAACGCCACTTTGCCAAGGCCCTGGAGGGCAGGATTATGGCCTCCCTGTTTTACGAACCCTCCACCCGTACCCGATTTTCCTTTGAAAGCGCCATGCTGCGCCTTGGCGGATCGGTGATCACGACGGAAAATGCCCGGGAGTTTTCCAGTGCGGCCAAGGGGGAAAGCCTCTCCGATTCCACCCGGATCATGAACGGCTACGCCGACGTGATCGTCATGCGCCACAACGAGGCGGGCAGCGCGGCGCGGGCTTCGGAAATATCCTGCATCCCCGTGATCAACGCTGGCGACGGCGCCGGCCAGCACCCTACTCAGGCCCTGTTGGACATGTATACCATCGTGGATGCCTTCTCGGGGATGAGCAGTCTGAGAATCGCCATGGTGGGGGACCTGCGCTATGGGCGAACGGTACGATCCCTGTCCTACCTGCTGACCAAGTATGAAAACGTGGAGATCATCTTCGTGTCGCCGCCGGTGTGCAAAATGGAGGGCGACATCAAAGCCTACCTGGATAAAAACAACGTTCCGTGGCGGGAAGAGACCGACCTGGCCAAAGTTGCGCCGGAGGTGGACTGCATCTACATGACCCGCATCCAGAAGGAGCGGTTCCATGACCCCGCAGACTACCTTGCGGCCGCCGGCAAATACATCCTCACCCTGGACCGGGTCCAGACCATGAAGCCAGGTGCCATCATCATGCATCCGCTGCCCCGGGTGGACGAAATTCCCAAAGAAGTGGACGACGATCCCCGGGCACGCTATTTTCAGCAGGCCATGAACGGCCTTTACATCCGCATGGCGCTGCTGTACCTGTTGTTAAAAAAAGATTAGCTCGTGTCTATCCGGAAACGGCACCTTGCGCCCCCGGCCAGCGTTCTCACGTTTCCGCAATCTTCGATGGTGCGATGCCACGCCTGCGATTGCGAAAAAGCGGCGGCCTTGGCCTCAACCGCAATCTATCATGTGAATGTTTACACCACATATAGTGTCATACATCTTCCTATCACCCCCCCGATTGTGCTTTCTTCTTTACAACCACTGACCATGATGATATCTACGTACCAGTAATCGCCCCGTTCGGCGACCGCTTCCGGTATTTAAAGGGTAATCAACGCAATCCAATATCTTTTCGCCTTCGGGCATAACAGCTGTTGCCAACCCTCATCGAGCGATTATCGCCGGACAGGCAAGCAGGAGCAGGCAGCAATGAAACTTAAAAAGCTGGACATTGTCGGATTCAAGTCCTTTTTCGAAAAGGCGAGCATTGCCTTCCCACCGGGCATCTGTGCCGTGGTTGGCCCCAACGGATGTGGCAAAAGCAACGTAGTGGACGCCCTCCGCTGGGTCATGGGGGAGCAAAGCATCAAACAGCTCAGAGGCAAGGATAAGGAAGACATCATTTTTTCCGGCGCCAGCGGCAAACCGTCGTTGAATATGGCCGAGGTCTCCCTGACCCTGGTCAACGACAACGGCAGCATGCCCGAAGCCTTCCGGGATTTCAGCGAGGTCATGGTGACCCGGCGCCTCTACCGCAGCGGCGAAACCGCCTACCTGATCAACAAGCAGCCCTGCCGACTCAAAGACATCCACAACATCTTCATGGGCAGTGGCGTGGGTGCCCGCACTTACGCGGTCATCCAGCAGGGAAACATCGGCGCAATTACCGACGCGGGCCCCGACGAACGACGGGTCTTCATCGAGGAAGCGGCCGGGGTCACCCGCTACAAGATGCGCAAGACCGAAGCCCTGAGAAAGTTGAACGCCACCAACCAGAATCTGCTGCGGGTCAAGGACATTATCACCGAAATCGACCGCCAGATGGCCGGCCTCAAGCGGCAGGCCCAAAAAGCCGAGCGGTTTAAAAGTCTCAAAGCGGAGGCTCGACAGATCGACATCCGGCTTATCCGGGTCCACGATACCGACCTGGGTCACCAGATGGACAAAGCCGGTAATTTGCTAAAATCGTTGAAAGACGAAGACATCGGCCAGAGCACCCGACTCAAAAAAATCGATGCGGCCATCGAATCCATCAAACTCCGGCGTTTTGAAAAAGACCGGGAGATCGCCGCCCAAAAATCCCGCAAGTTCGACATTCAGAGAAAAATTGACCGCATGGAGGCTGACCTGGCCCATATGAAGACGGACCGGGAACGCCTGATACGCGAGGTTGCCGAACTGGAGGCGGCCAAAACCGATCTGGAGGCCAAAAACAGCAGCATTGTTTCGGAGATCGACCAGGTTCAGCGTCAGCACCAAGGACTGCAATCTCAAATCAGTGAGATGAAGGAGACCATCGCAAGGGAAAATCACGATTCATCCAGCCTACGCGGTCGCATCGACACCTTGAATCAGGCATTGGAAACCGGAAAGAACGATCTGATGAAAATGGTGGCCGAGGAGGCCCGGGTTAAAAACACCCACCAGAACGCCGCCAACAACCGTGAGAACCTCAAGCGCCGCCTTAAACGCACCGATGAAGAAACCGCCTTGGCCGAAAAAACCGTGCGGGAAGCGACCGGCCGCCGCGAGGCCGCCGAGGCCGAATTGACCCGGATAAAAACCGAAATCCGGGGTATGGAAGGCCGAATCGCATCCTTGAAGAAGGAACTGGACGCCGCCATCGCGTCCCTGTCCGCCCAGGTCAAAACCGCCCAGACCATGGATATGGAGCGCAGCAAGGCCCGCAGCAGCCTGGCCGCCCTGAGAAAGATGGAAGCCAACCTGGACTGGTATAAAGACGGGGTCAAGGCCGTGCTCAACGCCGCCAGACAGGAAGCGCCGCATCCGGATGCCACCCGGCCCACCGGCATCGTCGGGCTTCTGGCCGATGTGCTCGATCCGGCCCCCACCTATGAAACCGCTGTGGAAGCGGCCCTCGGCGAATCCCTCCAGTACATCCTGGTGCAGGACCAACCCTCGGGAGCCCATGCCATCGGCTATCTGCAGCAGGCCCAGGCCGGACGGTGCGGATTCATCCCTGTAGGCGGCATGCGGGCCATGGACGATCGCCCGGACAAACGGCCGGAGTCCGACCATCTCCTGTTGAATCATGTCCGGATCAAGGAAGGTTTCGAATCCGTGGCCGGCGCCCTGCTCGGACACGTGGTGGTCGCCGACACCCTGGATGCGGCCCGGGATCTGCATAACCGCAACGGCCGGGTGCAGACCGTGGTCACGCGGAGCGGCGACCTGCTGTCCCACCAGGGAGTGATGATCGGGGGCAGCCCGGACAAGCTGTCGGGCATTTTGGCCAAAAAACAGGAAATCAAATCCCTGGCCGTGCAGTGCGATCGGCTGGACACCCGGGTGGAGGAGGCGCACGACGCCCAGAAGAAAATGGAAATCCGGGTCCGCGGCCTTGAAAAGCACCTGCAGGAAGCCATCGCCGAAAAAAGTCATGCCGCCCAGGACGCCATGGAGGCGGAAAAAGCCCTTTACCGGGCCGGGGAAGATTTGAAAAGCGCCCGGCGGCACCTGGAGATTGTCCGGCTCGAGCAGGAACAGCTCATGGGGGAAGAGATGGACCTGGACGACGAGATCCAGCGCTACCATACCCTGCTGGAAACCATCGCCCGCAAGGTCACCGACGCCCAGGAACAGGTGGCCCGCTCGTCGGCCCAAATGGATGAAACCGCCTCACAGTTGGAAGCCTTCAACCAGCGGATCGTGGACCTGAAGCTCAAACTCACCTCCGCCAGCGCCAACCTGGACAACTGCACCGGCACGCTTCGCCGCCTGAAGGATTTCCAGGCAGACGGGATCCGGCGTCTCGAACAGCTCGCCCGTGACATTTCCGCCAAAAGCGAAAAAACCGAAGGGACCGCCAAGCGCAACGAAATCATCAGCAGGGATCTTGCCGCCCACTATGAGGCCCTGAAACAATTGGATGGCCGGCTGGAAGCGGACGAAAAGGCGTTTGGTGACATCGATGCCGTACTGAAGGAGAATGACGCGCAAATTTCCCGGATCCAGAACGAGCGCGAAGGGCTTCATCAGAAGATCCGAATGCTGGAAATGGATTTGGCCGAAAAGCGGATCAAGCGGGAAAACTTGGAAAACCGCTGCCAGGAATACTACCACTGCGCCATCGACGAGCTTAAAAAAACGGACGACCCGCCGGATGAAACCGGCCAACAACGCCCCGAGGAACTGGAAACGGCCCTTGCCACCATCCGCCAGAAAATCATAACGATCGGCGATGTCAACCTGGAAGCGATCCGCGAATTCGAGGAACAGAAATCGCGGTACGATTTTCTTTGCGAGCAGCGGGACGATCTGATCAAAGCCATCGACGGCCTGCACAAGGTAATCCGCAAGATCAACCGCATCACCCAGGAGCGGTTTCTGGACACCTTCAACCGCATCAACGAAAAACTCCAGGAAGTGTTTCCACGGCTGTTTGAAGGCGGCACCGCCCGCCTGGAACTGACCCATCCCAGTGAACCGCTGGAAACCGGGGTGGAGTTCCTGGTTCACCCGCCAGGAAAAAAACTGACCCGCATGAGTCTGCTTTCCGGTGGGGAGAAGGCCCTGTCGGCCATCAGTTTCATCTTTTCCATCTTTTTGCTCCGGCCGGCATCCTTTTGTCTCATGGACGAGATCGATGCGCCGCTGGACGACGCCAACGTCATGCGCTTCAACAACCTGATGAAGGTAATCGGGGAAAAATCCCAGATCATCATGATCACCCACAACAAGAGCAGCATGGAGTTTGCCGACACCCTTTTCGGCATCACCATGGAGCAAAAAGGGTTGTCCAAGGTGGTATCGGTCAACCTGGACCGCGAAAACCACTCAAAAGAATTGACCGCTGCCTAGTAGTATTGAAGGGTTTACATGGCATTCAAATGGTTTAAAAAGAATAAGGACAAAAACGCGCCGCCAGAGGCACCGCCTCGTCCCGATGAGGAAGCGGCCGCAGCGCCATCGACAGATGACAGCGGCGATGCGGTCATTCATGAAACGGAAGCCCCCATCAACACGGGTATTGAACCGGCAGTGGATGCTGAACAGGAAGCGGACTCACCTGTCCCGGCGGAGGAAGCGGCGCCGGCACCATCACCGGCGAATGATGGGCCCGCTGAAAAAAAGGGTAAGGGCCTGTTCGCCCGTCTGAAATCCGGGCTTTCCAAAACCCGTAAAATTCTCACCACCGATATCGACGACCTGTTTCTCGGCAAAAAACTGGTTGACGACGACATGCTTGAGGACCTGGAAGAGTTATTGATCACCGCCGACATGGGTGTCCGGACCACCATGGACATCATGGAACGGATCTCGAAAAAACGGTCGCGCATCGCCGGTGCCAAGGAGTTGAAAGCGGTTTTAAAAGAAGAGATTCTGGCCTATTTCGACGCCCTGCCCGGTCCCGCGCCCGAAGCCGACGCCAAGCCTCACGTCGTCATGGTGGTGGGCGTCAATGGTGTGGGCAAGACCACCACCATCGGTAAACTGGCCGCCCTTGAGTCCCGCAAAGGGAAAAAAGTGCTGGTTGCCGCCGCCGATACGTTCCGGGCGGCCGCCATCGAACAGATCGCGATCTGGGCCGAACGGGCCGGTGCGGACATCGTCCGCCGCAAGGATAATGCCGATCCGGCGGCCGTGGCCTACGACGGTATCGATGCCGCGATCTCCAGAGGAACGGACATCGTCTTCGTCGACACCGCCGGCCGCCTTCACACCAAGGTCAACCTGATGGAGGAAATCAAAAAGATCCAACGTACCCTGACCAAACGGATGCCCGGCGCTCCCCATGAAGTGCTGCTGGTACTGGACGCCACCACGGGCCAGAACGCCCTGTCACAGGCCAAGATGTTCAACGAGGCGCTGGGGGTTACCGGCATCGCCCTCACCAAGCTGGATGGTACGGCCAAGGGAGGCATCGTTGTGAGCATCTGCAGCGGCCTGAACATCCCGCTGAAATATATCGGTGTGGGAGAAAGCGTCGAAGACCTTCAACCATTCGACCCGAAGCAATTCGTGGAGGCTTTATTTTAGGACGGGATAGGATTCAAGTGAAAGGCTCAAGAAGGGCAAAGCGCAATATAATATGCCCGACACACATCCTGCGGGCTCTGTGCAATGAATCAGAGGAGGGTGGGAACAGGATCACCGAAAAAAGATCCTTGAACCTTGCCCCCTGGGAATCCTTGAACCTTTTTTTTTCAGGTCCCCGCCATCTGGCGGCCGGTCTTTCGATAAAACTGGAAGCCGATAATCCCTGATTTTTTAATTTGGTTGGCCGATTCAAAAGCCTGAATGGTCTGCAAGGCAGTAACCTCGATACCGGGTACCGCCACAACCGGACAGATGTACTGCGCCCGGCGTTTCGTCAGTCCCGATCCATGAAGTTCGGTTTCGGTAAGGATGCCAAGCAGGGTAAAATTGCTGGTCGCCCCGGCCAGAACGGATATGACCGCCGGGTTGCACCGGAGGTTGTTTAAAAACAGATCCAGCGGGTTGCGGGCCCAACGGGTACTAAATATCCAGCGGCTGATTTTCTTGGGATACCCGGTGAGCTGCCATTCCGCGGCGCGCCGGTTATTGATCACCGCCACGGCGGAAAATTCACAGGACAGGCCTCTGGCTAAAGTGGTATCGCGGTTGTAGCTCAGATATTGGAGATTCTGTGTTTTATCAGGCATGCCGCCGATCACCAGAAGGTCTTTCAGCAACGGGACATTCGGCTTCACCACCCGTGCCACAGAATGGATGAGATCATCGATATAATTGTTCTTCAACCTGGCGCCCTCCCCGGTTCAGGCAATTCCCAAGATGTGATTCAGTCCCCTTCTGTTAACTGACATTTCACCCGACCATCCGTCAACTGCTTTTTAGAAACGAAATAAAAACCGCCTTCTATTTTTTCTACGCTTCGGCCGCCCGGGAAGGTGACCGTTGGCGTCGGATGAAGTCTACCACTTGGCGGGCATACATCTGCGGGTAGTGCTCGAAAATGTTGTGCCCGCATTTGGGAAAAACCAGCAGTTCACCCTTGATCGAATGGCGGTAAAAGTCAACCCCCTGTTCCACATCGAAAAAATAGCCCCGGTCCGGGTACATGACCAGGGTCGGACAGGTCACCTGTGAAATGGCTGGCCGGAGATCGAAAAAGCCGGTTTGGCCATAGCAACCGCCTCCCTGAGCACAGATGTCGTAGAAGATCCTCCCCCGGTCGGCGCCGTGCCAGCGGATGTATTTTTTTTGAAGTGCCGGGGCCAGGTTGTCAAAAGTTGCCGGCAACTTCTGACGGTTGAACGCCTGCATTGAGATGACGCTGTGGCACAGGGTGCTGGCCGTGACGAGGGTTCTGACCTGGCCGGGGAAACGAACGGCATAGTCCACACCCACCACCCCCCCTTCGCACTGGCCGACGATGTGAAAGCGGTCGAGCCCCAGCAGAGTGACCAATTCAGCCATTGCCGACACGCTATGTTCGCGGAAATCCTCATCCACATAGTGGCTGGCGAAATCAGCGCCGCCATCCGACCGACCGAATCCGCGCCGGTCATATAACATCACCCGGAAACCGGCCGCCACCAGCATCGGATGGATTTCCTCCCACATCATGCCGCAGGAGAATCCGTTGTGCAGCAGCACGATGGTCTCTCCTTCCCCGTGGATTTCATAGTGCACGTCCAGACCACCGATCTTCACCATTGGCATTGGCAATCCCTCAACCGCTTAGAGTTCAAGAACGATCCCGACCGGGCAATGATCCGATCCGAAAATGTCGTTGTCGATGAACGCATCTTTCAGCCATCCTTTTTGGATAATGTCCTCGGAAACGAAAAAGTAGTCGATACGCCAGCCCGCGTTGTTTTTCCGGGCATTGAAGCGGTAGGACCACCATGAGTATTTCACCGCATCGGGATAGCGGTGGCGAAACGTGTCCACGTAGCCCATCCCGACGATGCGGTCCAGCCACCGACGTTCAATGGGCAGGAATCCGGATCGCTTGGAATTGGGCCCGGGGTGCTTCAGGTCGATGTCGTTGTGGGCCGTATTGAAATCACCGGCGATGATCAAGCTTTTTCCCTCTTTGCGCAACCTTTCGGCATAATCGAAAAAGGCCTGGTAGAAATCCAGTTTGTAGCGGAGGCGCTCCTCGCTGATCTGGCCGTTGGGAAAATAGACGTTAAAAAACGTAAACGCATCGAATTCCAGTTCCACCACACGGCCTTCATCGTCGAACCGGGGGATGCCGATGCCGTGGCGCACCGCCTGGGGAATCAGGCGTGAATAAGCGGCCACCCCACTGTACCCCTTTTTAACCGTTGAAAAGGAAAAGGCGGCCTCGTAGCCATCGATGGCCTTCATGGTTCGGGTCAACTGGTCTTCCTGGAGCTTGGTTTCCTGGAGCCCCACGATGTCTGCATCCAGGCTGCGGATGGATATCAGAAAATCCTTTTTCATGACGGCCCGGTAGCCGTTGACGTTCCAGGAAAGCAGTTTGATGGTTTGCGTTGGCATGGGTTTCCTTCTCTCTGAGTCCTCTGCGATTGAATATTTACGTCACCTTATCTACGCATGTGCGCAAGAAAATCAGCGGTGGCGGTCCACTCCGATTCTCGGGCACATGGCGGCCACCGGGCATCGGCTGCAAAAAGGGGAAACGGGCCGGCACAGCACCTGGCCGAAGGCCACCAGCAGTTCGTTGTAACGGACCCAGTGCCGCCTGGGCAGTTTCTTGCGCAGCGCCTGCTCGGTCTTGTCCGGAGTCTTCGTCTTGACGTAGCCGATGCGGTTGCTGATCCGGTGCACGTGGGTGTCCACACAGATGGCCGGGATTTTGAATCCTTCCACGAGGACCAGGTTGGCGGTCTTGCGGCCCACACCAGGCAGGGCGGTAAGTTCCTCCAGGGTATCCGGCACCTTGCCGCCGTGGCGGTCCAGCAATATCCGGCTGATGGACAGCAGCCGCTTGGCTTTGGTGGGATAGAACCCCACCGGATAGATCAGTGTTTCGATTTCCCGCGCCGGCAGCTTGACCATCGATTCCGGCGTCCGGGCCACCGCCAGCAACCGCTGGGCAGCCACACCGGTCACTTCGTCCTTGGTGCGCAGGGAAAGCAGGGTGGAGACCAGCACCTCGAAGGGGGTGGCTCCGCGGTTGGCAATAAAGGTGATGATGGGAGGATTCCACTGGCGGTAATTGGCTTCGATGACGGCAACAAAGCGGTCGATATCAAAGGATCTCTGGGGGGTCATGGCAATCGGTTCTTTCCGGGTCCATAGGAGAGATAGGCGGCATCGGCAACATCGGCATTACCGTGCATCCATACACCGGCCGCCCCTTCAGGTAAAGTCCCAAGTCCAACACCTGCAGTTTTGTTAATAAACATAAACGCATAAACTTTACATTGACATTTACATTCTGTTTTTTATAATGGAGACAGCTAAATCACCGATGCGTGGAGATGCAAAATGGAACCCGAATTGACAACGGGACAGAGACGGCTTTTCGACTACCTGAAAAAAATCATTGAACGCACCGGCAGCACGCCCAGTCTCCGCCAGGCGGCCCAGGACCTTGGCGTAAGCCACGCTGCCGTCTCCCAGGGCCTGAAGCTGTTGGAACAAAAAGGCGTGGTCAAGCGCCAGGGCCGCTACAGCCGAACCCTTCACCTGCTCAGTCCTGCCGGTGAAACGGCAGCGGCCCAGCGGTGGCGGGAAGTGCCGGTAGTGGGCCGGGTCACCGCCGGTCTGCCCCTGTACGCCCAGCAGGAGTGGGAGGGTAGCCTGGTGCTGGACCGCACCCTTTACCGCGGCCAGCATCTTTTCGCCCTGCGGGTGCGGGGAAATTCCATGAAAGGGGCGGGCATCCTGGACGGGGACATAGCCGTGTGCGCCCCGCGCCAGTATGCCGAAAACGGGGAGATCGTCGTGGCCCTGATCCACGGGGAGGAAGCCACGGTAAAACGGTTTTTTCTCCACCGGGACCACGTGGAACTGCGACCGGAAAACCCCGACTATCCGGCCATGCGCTACGGATTTGACGACGTGCTGATTCAGGGACGGGTGGTAGGCATCCAGCGGATATTACATCCCAAACAACTGCCAAAGGCACATGAAAACATGTGAGGGAAGAATCCAGAAGACAGAATTCATCGAGCAAACCGAAACGGATTCTTTTTTCCAAACAACAGCCATGCAACGTAAGGAGACCCAAAATCCGGCCGGCATCCTGGTGGGAACCAGCGGATACGCATACAGCGAGTGGGTGGATGCCGGCTTCTACCCGCCGGGCACCGGCTCCGACCGGATGCTGGCACATTACGCCCGTATCTTCCCGGTCACCGAGATCAACTATACCTGGTACCAGATGCCCAAAGCACCGGCCATCGACCGCATGCGGCGCAAGGCGCCGGAGGGTTTTCGCTTTGCCGCCAAACTCACCCGCAGCCTGACCCACGAGATGGACGCCAACGGATGGCCGGCCCAGGCGGTTCTGTACCGGGAGGGCATCGCCCCGCTGGTGCAGTCGGGCCAGTTGCTGGCCGTGCTGGTGCAGCTGCCGCCCTTTTTCCGGCGCAATCCGGAAAACCGCAGCTATCTGTCCCGGCTGCTGGATGCCCTTTCCGGCCTGCCCCTGGTCGTGGAGTTCCGCCACGCCTCCTGGGCCATCGACCGGGTGTTCGCCGCCCTGGAAGCGCGCCGGGTCACCCTGGCCTGCGTGGACGGCCCGGAACTAAAGGATCTGTTCCCGCCCCTGGCCGTGGTCACCAACCCGGACCTGTTCTACATCCGCTTTCACGGCCGCAACGCTGCCGGCTGGCGTTCGGGAAGCATGCAAAAACAGTTCGACTACGACTACAGCGACGACGAACTGGCCCAGTGGTCCCGGTCACGCATTCCCGAAATGACCCGGCAGGCAGACACCGGCATCATTTTTTTCAATAACCACGTCCGCGGCCAGGCACCGAAGAATGCCCGAATGCTGATGGAACAGCTGACCGAAAATTGAAGACAGAATTCCGATCCCGAAGTTCTGGCCTCTGACCTCAGGATTTTGATGTAATCGTATAAACTCACATTCCAGACGGGTCCGTAAAACGTTCGAGATCAAGGCTTGCGAATCCTGAGGAATGAGGCGTACTTGTTGTACGCCGCAGTGACGAGGGATGAAGCCTAACGCAGATATCGGACGTTTTAGGGATCCGTCAATCATGGAACGATCGATCATTCACATCAACGTCGCCGACTTCGCCGTAGCGGTGGAGCGCGTGCTGGATCGCCGGCTCGACAGCCGGCCGGTGATCGTCGCACCGGCAAGAGCCACCCGGGCCGCGGTAGTCGACATGAGCGAAGAGGCCTTTCAGGCCGGAGTGAGAAAGCACATGCCCCTGAGCCGGGCCCTTCGCCGGTGCCGGAACGCCCGGGTACTGCCGCCCCGCCCGGATCGCTACGGCCAGGCCATGGCCCGGATGCTGAAATCCGCCCTGCCCTGCTCGCCCTTGATCGAGCCGGGTGAGGGAGATGGGCATCTGTTTGTGGATGTCACCGGCAGCAGCCGTCTGCTGGGGCCGCCGGTGGATGTAGCCTGGCGGCTGTCCCGCCGGATCCGGCGGGACCTCGGTCTGGCTCCCATCTGGTCGGTGGCCACCAGCAAGCTCATCGCCAAAATCGCCACCCGGCTGGTCAAGCCTCTGGGCGAGTATATCGTGGATCCCGGCGACGAAGCAGCCTTTCTGGCGCCCCTGCCCCTCTTTCTGGTGCCCGGCATCGAGCCAGACGACCTGGCACATTTGAATGATTTCAACATGACCCGGGTATTTCAGGCCGCCATGCTCAGCACCGATCAGATGGAAACCCTTTTCGGCCATCGGGGGCGCTTCATCCATGATCGGCTTCATGGCATCGACCCGTCGCCCGTTCGCCCCGTGGACGATCCGCCGCCGCGGATCGTCGAATGCGAGGAATTCGGCGACGACACCAATGACCGTTCGCAGATGGAACGCAGCCTGTACCGGCTGGTGGAACAGGCCGGGCGACAGTTGCGGCACCAGGCCCTGGCCGCCCGGCGGGTCGCCTTGGTTCTGGACCACACCGACGGTGTCCGGCGAATCCGCCAGGTAGCGGCCGCACCGGCTACGGCCAATGATTTCACTCTTTTCACCCATGCCCGGCGAGTGCTCAATCTGGCCTGGACCCGGCGGGTCCGACTGCGGCGCATGACCCTCGTCTGCGACCGCTTGACCTATCCGCCGGCCCAGCGTCTGTTGTTCGAACCGGAACGCCGCATGGCGGAAAGACAGGACCGGCTGGTGGCGACCATGGATCGGATCCGTCAGCGCTTCGGCACCGAGGCATTGGCCATGGGGCGGATGCTGGCGGCGTAAGCCGGATGACAGAGGTCAGAAAAGACTGAAGTCCGAATTAAGGGATTGAAAGATTCAGGAATTAACCGAACCCAAACACAGGAAACGCAATGAACTCAACAAACTCAATGGACCCGACCTACCGCCTGGGCATCGATCTGGGCGGCACCAAGATCGAGGCCATCCTGCTGGACCCGGATGGCCGCAGCCTGCTCAGGGAACGCATGGCCACGCCGCGTGATCCGGACGGCCCTGCCGAATACGAAAAGATTCGGGATGCCGTCCACGCGCTGACCCGAAGCACATTGGATAAAGTGCCCAACGGTCAGGGTTGCACCATCGGCATCGGCATCCCCGGCACCATCAACGATCGAAGCGGCCGGGTCCAGAATGCCAACACCACCGGGCTCATCGGCCACCCCTTCCAAGCGGACCTGGAGCGCCTCCTGGGCCGCCCCATCGCCATGGAAAACGACGCCAACTGCTTCACCCTGGCCGAAGCCAGAGATGGCGCCGCCAAAGGGTATCACCTGGTGTTCGGCATCATCCTGGGCACCGGCTGCGGCGGCGGCATCAGCATCGGCGGGCACATCCACACCGGCCGGCACCGCATCGGCGGGGAGTGGGGCCACTTTGCCGTGGACCCGGCAGGCATGCGCTGCTACTGCGGCAACCGGGGGTGCGTGGAAACCAAAATCAGCGGCGGCGGCGTAGCCCGATCCTTTTTCGAACACACCGGGCGGCGGCTCACGCTGGAGCAGATCACCGACGGCTACCGGCAGGGTGACGCCGCATGCACAACCGCTTTCGAGCAGTTTCTGGACGATTTCGGCCGTTGCCTGGGGGGCTTGATTTCCATTCTCGACCCCGATGCCGTAGTGCTGGGCGGCGGGGTGTCCAACATCGACGAACTCTACACCCTGGGGCTGAAGCAGGTACGGCGCTATGCCTTCCACGAACGCGTGGAGACCCCCATCTTGAAACACCGCCTGGGCGACTCCGCCGGCGTTATCGGCGCCGCCTGGATCGGCAAGTGAGACAGCAGACAGCTCGCAGCGGATAGCTCATGGCAACGGTAGTTTTGCCGATTTTATCATAAAATCAGCCCTCTTCTTTCATTTTGGCATTTGGTTTTTGACATTCAGCATTTTTATCGCTGCCAGACGCCGGCGACCATTCCCACACCTATCAGCTATCAGCTATGAGCAATAAGCTAATTCCCCTCACCGTCCGATCCCACTATTCCCTCATGTGGGGCACCGATTCGCCGGCGTCGATCTGCCGGGCCGCCCGACGCATGGGATACGACCGCCTGGCCCTTACCGACACGGACAACCTCTACGGCATGTGGAAATTTCTCAACGCCTGTCAGGAGGAAGGACTCACCCCCATCGTAGGGGCTGAAATCACCGATCCGAACAAGAACCACCGCGCCGTCTGCCTGGTTAAGGATACTACCGGCTATGCCAACCTGTGCCGATTGATCACCCGGCGCCACCGGGACCCGGCATTCGATCTGTCCATCGCCCTGCCCCGCCTGGCCAATGGCCTGCTGGTTCTCACCACCCACGCCCGCCTGCTGGCGGCCTGGCACCGGGCCGGAGTCCACACGGCAGCGGCTCTGCCCCGTCGGCCCCCGTCCCCTTTCCACCCCGTGGTGCAGACGGCCCGAGGCCTGGGGATCCCCCTGGTAGCCACGCCGGGCAGTTTTTTTCTGGAACCGGACGGATACGCCGTCCATCGCCTGTTGCGGGCCATCGCCGGCAATACGACCCTTTCCCGGCTCGATCCCGGCGACACGGCCGTGGAAGAGGCTTGGCTGGCGCCGGCCAAAGAATATCACCGGCGATTCGCCGCTTGCACGGAAGCGGTGGACAACACGTGCAGACTTGCCGATGAATTAGCCTTCGCCGGCCCGGCCTTTGGTCTGGTCATGCCGCCGTGGGAAGACACCCGGAACCTCAGCGCCGATGATTGCCTGCGCCGGTCCGCCTATGCCGGTGCCCACACCCGTTACGGGGAAGAACTGGGCGAGGCCCTGGTGGAGCGACTGGAACACGAGCTGGCCATCATCGCCCGCATGGATTTTTCGGCCTATTTCCTGGTGGTACAAAAAATCGTGTCCCAAAGCCCCCGCACCTGCGGCCGGGGATCGGCCGCCGCCTCCCTCGTCGCCTATTGTCTGGGCATCACCAACGTCTGCCCGGTGAAACACAACCTCTACTTCGGCCGATTCCTCAACCCTGGACGAACGGACCCGCCGGACATCGACGTGGATTTTGCCTGGGATGAACGGGACGCGGTCATCGACGGCGTGCTGGACCGCTTTGCCGGCCAAGCGGCCATGGTCGCCAGCCATATTCTGTTCCAGCCCCGCATGGCCCTGCGGGAGACCGCCAAGGTTTTCGGCATGCCCGATGCCGAGATCGGCGAGGTCACCCGGCGCCTGCCCTGGTTCTGGCAGCGGGGAGAACTGGACGCGGGATTGCTGGAGAACCTGAGGCAGCGCCCGGAAACCCGCCACCTGGATTTCGTTCACCCCTGGCCGCAGATCATGGCCCTGGCCCAGCGGATTATCGGCATCCCGCGCCACCTCTCGGTGCATCCCGGTGGTGTGGTGATAACCCCAGGTCCCATCCGCGACTATGTCCCCATCGAAAAAGCCCCCAAAGGGGTCCCCCTCATCCAATGGGACAAGGAGGGCGCCGAGGATGCCGGCCTGGTGAAAATCGACCTGTTGGGCAACCGGAGCCTGGGGGTGATCCGGGATGCACTGACCAACGTGAGGGCAAACGGCATCGACTTCGACGAAAGCCGCTGGGAACCCGAGGACGATCCGGCCACCCGGGATACGGTGGCCCGGGGCCGCACCATGGGTTGCTTTTACATCGAAAGCCCGGCCATGCGGCTGCTCCACCAGAAAGCCGGCAACGGCGACTTCGACCACCTGGTGGTTCACTCCTCGATCATCCGGCCGGCGGCCAACGCCTATATTCAGGAGTACCTGCGCCGCCTGCACGGTGGCAGTTGGGACCCCATCCATCCGCTGCTGGCCGACGTGCTGGACGAAACCGTCGGCATCATGGTCTACCAGGAAGACGTCTCCCGCGCAGCCAAGGCCCTGGCCGGTTTTTCCGACGCCGAGGCCGACGGCTTGCGCAAGATTATCGCCAAAAAGGACCGGCAGCGGCAGTTGGCCGATTTCCATGACCGCTTCATGGCCGGCGCCGCAATCCGGGGCGTATCACCGGATCAGGCCGGTGCCGTATGGCAGATGATGATGAGCTTTTCCGGGTACTCCTTCTGCAAGCCTCACAGCGCTTCCTACGCCCGGGTCTCGTTCCAGGCGGCCTTTCTCAAGACCCATTACCCGGCCGAGTTCATCGCCGGGGTCATCAGCAACCAGGGAGGCTTCTACAGCACCTTTGCCTACGTTTCCGAGGCCCGGCGCATGGGGCTGGTGGTTGACCCGCCGGACGTCAACACCAGTTCGATCCGATGGACCGGCAAAGCTCGCCATGTAAAGGTGGGCCTGATGGCGGTTGGCGGATTGGGCGGACCGACCATGGAGAAAATCATAGCATGCCGGCAGACATCGGATTTCAAAGACATCACCGATTTTCTCGATCGCGTGCAGCCCCATGAAGACGAGATTCGTGCCATGATCCACTGCGGCGCCCTGGACACGTTGGACACCGAGCGTTCGCGGACCCGATTGCTGTGGACCCTGGCCCAATGGCAGGCCGCGCGGCGGCGGTCACAGGGACAGGCAAATCTGTTTACAGCCCGGAGACTCACCGTGACTGAAACGCCACCGCCCGTATTTCCGCCGGAGGATCCTGCCACGCGCCTTCGTCGGGAATATGCGGCTCTGGGTTTTCTGTGCAGCCAACACCCCATCACCCTGTTTGCCAACGTTATCATGACGATGCACACCGTGAAGGCGAACCGCCTTCCGGGTCTGGTGGGCCGTCGGGTTCGCCTGGCCGCCTGGCTGGTCACCGGCAAGGTGGTGCATACCCGCCGCGGGGATCCCATGGAATTTCTCACTTTCGAAGATGAAACCGGTATTGTTGAGACCACTTTTTTCACCGAACCCTACCGCCGCTTCTGTCACATGATCGACCGGAATCGACCCTACCTGCTGGCGGGAAAGGTGGAAGCGAACTGGGGCGCCGTAACCCTGACCGTGGATCGGGTGCAGGCCATAGAAAGAAGGGTGAAGGGTGAAGGGTGAAGGGTGAAGGGTGAAGGGTGAAGGACGCAATCATCATGAACGCGTTGCATCAAGTAAAAAGCGTTGTCCTTGGCCCGGGATGCGTTATTTGGAAGCCCGTTTCACGGCACGCTGGAGGGCGCCGGTGATCTTTTTGGCCGGCCAGGCCGTCACCGACCATCCGATGGCCATAACCATCAGCCAGGCCATCACTTCCCCGCCCTGGCTCAGGTTCCGTCCCTGGGTAAGCAGCGGTCCCAAAAAAAGGGCGCAAATAAAACCGGCGACGATGCGCCAGATATCTTCTGAAAAAAGCAGATAAAAGAATATATAGGAAACGGTTATGGGGCGTTTTTGCATGTTCACTCCTTGGGCAGCCATGGGATCCGGTCGTTGCATAAAAGCTTTTGGCCGCCGGGTCAAGGGCTATGGGAAAATTGTTAACCCGGGATGGAACCGGATGGTGGACCGGCGGCAAGGCACGGATTGACACGATGGCCCTTTTCACCTATTTTGAGACGGTGACAAACGGGGATCAGAAATGAATTTAACGACGAGCTTTAATACACTGGGCATAGGCCCGGACACGGATGAAGCGCAGGCCAAACGCGCCTACAAGGCCCAGGTGCGGCGCTGGCATCCGGATCAGTTTCCCGAAGGGTCGGCCACCAAGGCCGGGGCCGAAGAGCAACTGAAGCAGATCAACATCGCCTACGCCCGGGTCAAGGCACACCTGGCGACGCACCGGCCGGATCCCACGGTCACCGCTGCCACCGCCCCCTCTCCTCCGGATCAGGGCACCACCGACCGCCCCGAACCACCCGATGAAAAATCGAAAAAGCGTTCCTGGGTCGACCACCTGTTCGACACCCTGAACGCCTTTGCGGGAAACCGTGCCGCCGAACCGCCGTCGCCGCCGGCCGATGAAACCGGTGCAAACCGGCGAAAGAGCTTTGAACAGGTTCTCGATGAAATGGCCGGTGGAGGCATCCCCCCCACACAGACGCGCCAACCGGGCAACCCTGCCGCCGCTCACCGCCGCACCGCTTCCGGCTACCGGCCATACCGCCGCAGGGGGGGAACCGTGGGTACGGTGGGCAGTCCGGAAAGCCCGGGGCCGGTTAAACCGGTAGGCCGGGTTCGGGGAATCGGCAGGAGCCGATAACGCTTTATCGGCCCAACGCTTTCAGCAGGGCAACCATCAGCCGCCACACCTTTTCTACCGATGGCAGATAGAGCCGCTCGGACGGCGAGTGAGGATTCTCTATGGTGGGCCCCAGGGAAATCATATCCATGTCAGGGCACCGGTCACCGATCACCCCGCACTCCAGGCCCGCATGCATGACCTGCACCGTGGGCGCGGCATCAAACAGCTCCCGATAAAGCGCCGTACAGCGTTTGAGCAGCGGGGATTCCCGGTTCATGGGCCATGAGGGATAGCCCGAACCCGTGTGAACCGTGGCCCCGGCCAGGCGTCCCACCGCTTCAACCGCCTGACACATGGCGTCGAGTCGGGAGGGCACTGAACTTCGCTGGCTGGAGGTCACCGCCAATGCATCGTCGCTTATCTCCACCATGGACAGGTTGGCGGATGTCTGCACCAGAAGCGGAAAATCCTCGGCCATTTCAGCCGGACCGCAGGGCAGCGCCGCCAGCAGGTTCACCACCATAGCCGTATCGTTTTCCGTGACGCCGCGGCCATCCGCGGCAACGGGTCCTTTTTTTTCAATATGAATCGTCAGTCCCGGGTCTGCCGTCCGGTACTCCTGGTCGATGATCCGGGCAAGCGAACCGAGTGCTTTCACCAGTTCATCGATCCGATCACGGCGACAGGCCACGACCGTCTCGCACGCACGGGGAATCACATTTCTGCCGGTGCCTCCCTTCAGTTCCACAAGCCGCATCGGTGAGGCCGAAATCCCGGCACTCAGCAGGCGGGCCATGACCTTGTTGGCATTGGCACGATGTTTGGCGATGTCCACCCCGCTGTGCCCGCCCTTCATGCCGTGGGCGGACACGTCCACCCATTCATACCCGCCATCAAGGATCTTTACCTCCAATGGCCGATTGATGGTAGTGTTTCGACCCCCCGCACATCCGACGATAAAGACCCCTTCATCCTCCGAGTCCAGGTTGATGAGGATTCTTCCCGACAGCAATGACGGGTCCATCTTCAGGACGCCGGTCAGGCCGGTCTCCTCGTCCACCGTAAAAAAAAGCTCCAGGGGAGGATGAGTGACATCCGGACTGTCCACCAGGGCAAGAGCCAGGGCGATGGCTATCCCATTGTCCGCCCCCAGGGTGGTTTCCCGGGCAGTCAGCCAGGGGCCGTCCTGCACCATGCGGATAGGATCTTTGGAAAAGTCATGATCCGAGCCGGCATGTTTTTCACAGACCATGTCCATATGACCCTGGAGGATGACGGTGGGTGCGTGTTCGAAACCGTTGCTGCCCGGAACCTGAACAACCAGGTTGCCGGCTGAATCCGCTTTCACGGCCAGGCCCCTGTCCATGGCCCATTGCTGCAGCCACCGGGAAATCTGCTGTTCCTGTTTCGAACATCGCGGAATCTGGTTGATCTGTTCAAAATAACCGATAATCGTTCGGGTCACAGGATGCATGCATCGATCTCCTTATTTACAGCGATCCGCAAAACGCAGGGATCATGAAGGTAATTTCAAAAAAGGAAGTCAAGATCTTAAAAAAAAAGCCGATATGCAAAATAGAACACCGGGGGTGCAAACCGGAAGGATGCATAAAAACCCAATGAACACCAAATTTCTGATGACCATCGCGTTTTTGTTTTTTCTCTCCTGGAAAAAAGCCGCAGACAGCTTCCTCCTGTTCTGCGCCCTGTTTGCCGCCGGCCTGTGCGTATGCGTGTTGATCTACCGCATGGAAAACACCCACTCGGTCATCGACGAAAAGACCGAATAACCATCGATTTATAGACGCCTACGGATGTCGGGTCATGAGCGTCTTTCCAAACAGTCCAGCACTGCCTGGCAATTACCTGGCGCGGTCACCAGCAGGTGTTCTTCGATCCGCTCTCCGTTGAGATAGTCGTTGAGATAGAATTTTTCGCCGCTGGCTGTAAACAGCCTCCCGCCGGCCGCCTCCACGATCATCCGCGCAGCGGCCAGATCCTGAAAGGATTCGTTGGCGGTCACCGCTACATCCGCACGCCCCATGGCCACGTAACACAGGTGGGCGCCGGTGCATCCCAGGTTTCTGATCTTTCCGGGAAACCGGGAAACATAGTGCCGGTGAAATCTTGAAAAGGTGAACATCAGGCTTTCGTCGTCTATGGTCTGATCATCGGTCATCCGGATACGTTTCTCACCCCAGAAGGACTCGCCGCCGGCCCGGGCATGAAACAGGTCACCGGTGGCCGGCATGTAAAAGGCACCGAAAACCGGCCAGAAATTTTCCAGGAGCGCCAACGACATACCCCAGATGGGAATACCCGCCTGATAATTGTCCACCCCGTCAATGGGATCGAAGATCCACAGGTATCGTCGGCTATCGTGGGTATAGGCGGTATCCAGCGTTTTGCTGGTGAACATCCGGTGGTCGGGATACTGATCGCTCAAGGCTTGTTGGAAGCGTTTGCCGATCTGCAGTTCTGCCCGGGTAACCAATCCTTCATCAAATTTGGTCGGCCCCCTGCCTTTGCCAAAGCTTTCCATCGCGGCTTGACCGGCACTGCGAATGGCGTTGATGGCAAACGCCGCCAACGCTTCGATCCCATGGATTGGCTCCTGTCTCATTTCACCCCCTGATGGTTTAAGAGTCGGTTTTCCTGCAAACACAGATGGCCGGACAAATGCAAAAACCGACACGCCCCTAGTGAGGAGGGTCGGTTTTGCTATTTATGGCATACACGCAAGGATCATCAGGCAACAGTGCTAAGGCTGAAACAAACGGCAATGACGACAGAAATGCTCGCGACTGTAAATGATCAGGCATGAAAAACAGGACGGGCGGGTTTACATGGGTCGCATCCCCGATTCTCCGTCAGGAATACCAGGGATAGCCGGCTATTTTTTCGAAGAGGCGTACCCATCGGCATACCATCCGCCGCCTTTCAGTTCGAAACTGCATGCGGAAAGTATTTTCTTGGCCTTACCGTGGCATTTGGGGCACTCAACCGCTTGGGTATCCATCCGCACCAGTTCTTCGGTAATATGACCGCATTTGCACTGAAATTCGTAAACCGGCATCACTCTTTCCTTTCTGGGTCAGGCAGCCTGTGCAAGCGGCATTCTCACTTGCAAGTGCCCGTTTTTGAGCCAACTTAGTTCCGTTTTCGTATCGTGTCAAGACCCGATCGCAACTGTTTTGTATGCCGCAGAAATCCGAAAAAAAATCGACGGACCCGAATCTCTCATCCGGATCCGCCGATCGCATCACTGGAGCAACCTTGCCTATTTACGCTCTATCTTCACCACCAGGTACCCGGCGTCACGTCGCTTGACCAGCAGTTGAATGGTATTGTTCTCCTCGTTCTTTTTCATCAGTTGGACAAAGTCTTTCCGGTCCTTCACGACGGTGCGGTTGATTTCTTTGATGATATCGCCGGGCCGCACATCGGCATCCCGCGCAAGGCTCTCATCTTTTACATCCGTAACCAGCACACCGCTTTCCTTGCCGTCAATACCGAAACGACGGGCGATATCCGAATCCAGATCCGTGACCTCGATGCCCAGTTCGTCATTCTCCCGGCTCTGGGCGGCGATGGTCTTCTCGTCATCCTCCCGTTTGGCCAAGGTTACCGTCAGGGCTTTTTTCTTGCCGTCCCTTATCAGGTCGATTTTTGTCTGATGCCCCACCGGCGTGTTGGCAATCATGGAGGAGAGTTCCCGGCCGGTTGTCACATTTTGGCCGTCCACGGACAAAATAACGTCATTGACTTTGATTCCGGCTTTATCCGCCGGATCACCTTCGAACACCTGAGTTACCAGCACACCCTTTTCCGCCTTCAGGCCATAATAATCGGCCAGTTCCGGGGTCAGGTCCTGAATCCCCACTCCCAGCCAGCCGCGGGTAACTTCTCCCTTGTCCTTGAGTTGATCGATGATGCCCTTGGCCAGGTTGATGGGGATCGCAAAGCCAATGCCTTGGCCGCTGGCGATGATGGCCGTGTTGATGCCCACCACCTCTCCATCCATATTTAGCAGCGGCCCGCCGCTGTTGCCCGGATTGATCGAGGCGTCGGTCTGGATAAAATCGTCATAGGGCCCCGAACCGATGATTCGCCCCTTGGCACTCACGATGCCGGCCGTGACCGTCTGTTCCAGGCCAAAGGGGCTGCCGATGGCCACCACCCAGGTGCCCACCTTCAATTTTTCTGAATTGCCCAGTTCAAGGGGTTTAAGATTCTTCGCCCCTTCGATGCGAATCAGGGCAAGGTCCGTCTTTGGGTCCCGTCCCACCAATTCTGCGTCAAACTCCTTGTCATCGGCCAGGATCACCTTGATCTGGTCGGCATCATCGATCACATGGTTGTTGGTGACGATGAAACCGCTGTCATCGATGATGAATCCGGAACCCAGACTGCGCTGTTTGAAGTCGCGCTGTTGGCCGTCGCCCTGAAACGGGCCGAAAAATTCGTCAAAAGGGCTTCGGTTACCGCCATGGGGGTTACCGAAAAAATGACGGAAAACCGGACTGCCGCCCTTTATTGTTTTCACGGTACGAATGTTAACCACACCGGGTCTGGCAGCTTCGGCCAGTTCGCTGAAACTTTCCGGTGCGGAGAACGCGTGCGCCGTATCGACCACTGGTGTGGCCGCCCAAAGAAGTGCTGCCGCACCGAGGACCAGAAAAAAAACAAAAACCGATTGAGACATCTTCTTAAATTTGATCATAAACGACCTCCTTAACCATCCTTGGTAATAACGAAATGGAAATATATTCAACACCCGCGTCATTCAATGAAATCAAATATAACCGGACAGGGTTACGGAAAGATGACTGAAAAATTACCAAAAGGTAATCTTGGGAAGAAAGGCGGGATGAGAGGGGGTGGTCGTGGAACACCCTTATTTGTTGCCCGACGATTCGGGCGCCTCATCAGGAGATGATGATGCCAGTTGTTCCCTCAGTGCCATGCCGATCTGCTCCATCCGGTAGGGTTTTTTGATATAAGGCCCGGCACCTAAACGCTGGGCTTCCCGCACGCGCTCAGACTCGGAAAAGCCGCTGGCGATGACTGCTTTCTGGTCTGGAGAAACGGCCAGAATCTGACGATAGGTGTCAAGGCCGTCCATCTCCGGCTCCATGATCATATCCAGAACCAGGATATCCACCGGCTTTTTGCGGATATATTGGACCGCTTCCGCACCACTGGCGACCGTATCCACCTGGTAGTCCAGGCGTTTAAGCATGAATGCAGCCAGATCTCGCTGTTCTTTGATGTCATCCACCACGAGAACGGACTCGCCGGCACCCCGGTATCGATCGATGGGAAGTTCCTCAACCGCCATTTTTTCAATCTGTCGGGTAATGGGGAAATAAAGGTCAAATACAGTCCCTTGCCCTTCGATACTGCGGGCGTCGATAAAACCGCCATGATCTTTCACGGTACCCCATACCACCGCCATGCCCAAACCTGTGCCACTGCGGCCCATTTTCTTCTTGGTGTAAAAAGGCTCGAAGATCCGTTCCAGGTCCCGGGCCGAAATCCCGATTCCGGTGTCGGCCACCCGCAGCAGCACATATTCGCCTTCCAAAACCGTCTCGAATCCGTGAATCGGACGGTCCACATAACAGTTCTGCGTACTTACGGTGATCTCCCCGCCGTCAGGCATGGCCTCGGCAGCATTGGTGACCAGATTCATGATGGTTTTCCCCAGATGTACCGGAGAGCCGATAATGTTAAATACCGCTGGAGCCAGATCCGAACGAATCGTCACTTGGGGATGGACGGATTTAAGCTTGGCCAATTCGGGACTGCCCAGATAGTCTTCAACCACACGGTTCAATCCGATGACGTCGGTAGCGGCCACCCCCCGCCGGGCCAGGGTCAGCATATCCTGAACAATGGCCGCTGCTTTTTCACCGGAGTTCTTAATGGTTTCGACGATGATGCGCGTCTCGCTGCCCTCGGGGGTATCCATGAGGAGCAACTCCGGATATCCCACCAATCCCGAAAGGATGTTGTTCAAATCGTGGGCCACGCCACCGGCCAGGGTACCGATGGCCTCCATTTTCTGCGCCCGCTGAAGCCGCGCCTCCATCTCCTTCATCGCCGTGACATCCGTGGCCACGGTGAGTTGGACGATACGGCCGTCTTCCCACACGATGGCACGGGAATAGATGATGTACCAGCGACCGTTAAGCGGGTTTTTTTCTTCCCAGGAATAGCTCTCACCGGGCCGGCCGTTCTCATCCAGCATCAGGTGGTTCTTGCAATGCTGGCAGGGCTTATCCAGTCCCTGGATCACTTCGTGGCAGAGTTTACCGACGACCTCGTCACCGTATGTCTGTTTCATGTGGCGGTTGGCCAGCAAAATGGCGTGGGTCTCCATATCCGACACATGGATATCCGCATCGATGCTGTCGAGGATCGATGCAAGCTGTTCGTGACTGGCCCGCACCCGTCCTTCGGCCTGTTTTCTCTCAAGGACCTCTTTATTCAAATCTCGATTAATCCGCTGAAGCGCGGTGGTGCGCTCTTCCACCCGCTTTTCCAGATTCCGGTTGATATTGTCTGTTTTCTCCTTCTCTTTTTCCAACAGGTAATTCAGGAAAAAACTTTTGCGTTGATGGGTTTCGATGGAGTAGCAGATGAGCATGCCCAAGAGATTGATTCCCATGAAATGGGCGCCAAAAATCAACTGGATGACACCGGTGGCCTGCATCAGCCACATCATGGCTCCCTGGTAGCCGGCGATCACCAATAGCCCGGCAATGGAAGCGGTAATAAACCGGGCATGAATAAAGGTGTATCCGAAAAAGACGCAAAAAATAATTCCCACCCCGTAATAATAGGCCTCGGGGGCAGGGGTGATCACCACCATGGCCACGTAGGCAAAACCGGTGACCATGATGTAAAAGGCGTTAATGAGCTGCCACAGCCGCCGGTAGGCTTCGGTATAGGAAAAAATCAGTCCAACCAGAAACACGGGACACACCAGCACATACCGGATGAACCATAACTGGAATTTCTGTTCAGGAAACACATAGGCGTCAAGAACACCGAATACACTGAAAAAAAGGATTGCGTATAATTTGCATCGTCGCACATGATCGATAGAGTTTGAAAAATAGGCTTTTTTAAAAAGGGGTTCCAGTAATTGATGACTTCCCGTAAAGGCCAGGGTCAACGGGTGGAGGCTGACTCGAATCAGGCTGTAGGAAATGGCGACATCAACTTTCTCCAAGGTCAAATTCATGATTCACCGTTGTTTTTTCGCCTGGCAAATGCGGCATCGCGGTAGAAGGAAAGGAGCGGGTTCAAGGCATGGATTCTATCTGTCGCCACTGCTCAACTGGATTGCATCCGGGGTAAGCTGAAGGTGAAAACGCTTCCATTTCCAAGCGTGCTCTCGACATGGATTTCACCGCCATGGACATGGGCAATGGCCCTTGCCAGGCTCAACCCCAACCCGGAACCACCGGCTGCCCGGCTCTGATCACATCGAAAGAACCGGTTAAATATCATGGGCAGATCTTCGGTGTCGATGCCGATGCCACTATCTTTAATGGAAACATTAATACTTTCAGTATCTTTATCACGAAACCCACAAATGTCAATATCACCCGGTGGCGGTGTATACTTGATCGCATTGTCCACAAGATTGGCTATCGCCCGCTGCAGCATTTTCAGATCACCTTCCACCATCAGGGATTCAGGCATGTTGCAGGTCAGGGAAACTCCCTTGTCTTCAGCCAAGGGGGCAAAAAGCGCCACCGCCCCGCGGACCACGTCGGCCATGTTCACCGGCCCCATGTTAGCATCTCCGGCGCCGGCATCGGATTTGGAGATCATCAACATGGTGTTGATCATATCCAGCAGCCGGTCACACTCTTCAATGGTGCTGCCGGCCAGGGTCACGTCATCGCCGCCGCAGGATGAGTCGGAGATGCTGATTTCAGCCATTCCGCGAATCCGCGCCACCGGACTTTTCAAATCGTGGGCAATGTTGTCACCCATCTCACGGATTCCGGCAACCAGTTTTTCGATGCGGTCCAACATCTGATTGAAGGTCACTGCCAGCCGGTCGATCTCCTCGTGGCGCGACGTGATTGGAACCCGCCGGGTAAGGTCGGATTCGGAAATCTGCTGCGCTGTGCGGGTAACCGCCTCTACACCGGAGAGGGCGTGTCTGGCCATGAACCAGCCCACCAGAACCGCTGTGAGGATCAGCGCGGACATGGTGACAAGAAAAATCTTCTTGAAAATAGCAATGAAGGCCGTGTCGTTTTCCATGGAATAACCCAACTGCACCACGACGCCCCTGCCAATGATGCCGTAGGCAATACGCACCCGATCCGGCCGACCGGCAAGGGTCAATGTTTCATAGACCCGCGAACGGCCCTCAACCAGTTGGGCGACAGCCTTTCGATTGATCCCGATCTCCTGCCAATAGGACATGTTGGATGAAGAAAAGGCCACACCACTGGCATACAGCAGGCGGAAAAAGATCTTTTTCTCACCGGCGGCCTGGGATTCGATCAGCGCGGCGGATTTGACCTCATCAAGTCCCTGAAGGTTATAGACAGCCTCGAATTCCGAAATTTTATCGGAAAGGCGGTTGTCCAGACGCTGCTTCAGGTTGGTGGAAATCAAGACATAGAAGAAAAAAAAAGCCATGCAGGAGGACAATAGGAAGATAATCCCGTACCATAAGGTCAGTCTGAAGGAGAGGGATCGGGGCAGTTTAATTTTTCTGGCGAAGGGCATACCCCACCCCGCGAACCGTGTGGATCATTTTGTCCTCGAACCCCTTGTCCACCTTGTCGCGGAGCCGGCAGATTCTCGCCTCCACCACGTTGGTCTGCGGGTCGAAATGGTAATCCCAGACATGTTCCATGATCATGGTCTTTGACACCACACGGCCGGCATTTCTCATCAGATATTCCAAAAGGGAATACTCCAGCGGCTGCAGTTCAATTTTGACGCCATCTCGGAGTACTTCACGCGTCAGCATATCGATCGACAGGTCGCCGCAGGACAGTCGGGTGGGTTCCTTGACCCCGCTGGCGCGCCGGATCAGCGCCTGCACCCTGGCCAGCAATTCCGAGAAGGCAAAGGGTTTGCTCAGGTAGTCGTCACCGCCGGTCTGAAGGCCCCTGACCCGATCATCGATTGAACTTTTCGCACTGAGGATGATCACCGGTGTCATCACCTTTTCCCGTCGCATCCGCCCAATCAGGGACAGGCCATCCAGCCCGGGCAGCATGATATCCACCACCGCGGCATCGTAAGGTTCGCTGAGAGCCAGGTCCAGCCCTACCATTCCATCCACCGCATGATCCACGGCAAAGCCTTCCGCCTTGAATCCTTTTTTAACGAAAGAGGCGATTTTTACATCGTCTTCGACCAGTAGGAGTCGCATTGTTTGTTTCCGGTTTAACCGATCCTTGAAAACTGTCATTCACACAGGTAAAACCCAACAGAATTACGTTGCTTTCGTTTGGGTTTGGCCAGCCATGGTTGGGAATATAATCGAGTCCGTACCCCTTGGCAAGCCGGGCATCGTGAAAAAATACATAAATGCGGCATCTTAAACCCGCAACGCAATTTTCTTGACAAAATCGACGGTCACTGAAACAGTGGGCGCCAACATAACTAATAGTTTAAACTGGGAAAAAAATGAACCGAAAAAGATTGTCCCTTCAATGGAAAGGAACGTTTATCGAGTTGTGCATGGGCCGCCTTCCCCGGGTCAAAAAAGGTGAAATCGATGCCCGCTGCACCGACGTAGACAGCCCTATCCAATCCTCATGGTACGACAACGCGGAACTGCTAAAAACGCTTTTTGGTGCGGATAACTGGTGGTCCGTCGACGACCTGGATCATGCCATGGGGCTGGTTTTTGCCGAGCGGTCCGCCCTCGACACCCGACTGGCAAAGATGACCGTTGAAATAGACGGAACCCCGGTAACCGTAGATCCAGAGGCATTCCAACTGAGTTTTTACGCCCCGGAAGCCATCGACCCCCTGGAAGATGGTGAAATGATCGTCTGCCACGGCGCCCAACGGGAGGCGACGCTGCATTTACAGGCCGATTTTGAAGCGCCCTTTGACCCCTCGCTGATCACGCTGTCCTTTTTGCATTACCGGGACTATGGCTACATTCTGATCGACTTGGATTACGATGGACACGATGATGTCCAGTTTGACTTAGGAGATACGACGTACCTCCAACCTCGATGCTTCGGAAAGGATTATTTCAATGACACTTCAAGATAAGCTGAAAGAAGATCTGAAATCAGCCATGAAGGCCCGAGACGAAGCCCGGAAAGAGGCAATCCGGGTCGTCATGGGCGAAATGGCCCGTTCGGACAAAAAACAATTACCGGATGACGAGATCATCCGGATACTCAAGAAGCTGATTAAATCGGAAAAGGAAATGCTTGAAAAGAGCGGACGGGGAGAGACATCACCCTTTATTGCCATCATCGATGCCTACCTGCCCAGAATGGCTACGGAAGACGAAATTGGCCGGTGGATCACCGCCAATATCGATTTTTCAACCTACAAGAATAAGATGCAGGCCATGGGCACCATTATGGCCCACTTTGGGTCTTCGGCCGATGGCAATACCGTCAAACAGGTCCTTCAGAATTTTTCTGCATAAAACGGTTTTTAAATCTTCAATCCAGAATCCCCACGACCGCGCCCGTCATGCAGGTGGCCAGCGTGCCGGCCGCCACGGATCGCCAACCCAGGGCAACGATCTCACTGCGCCGACCCGGGGCCATGGTTCCCATGCCCCCGATCATGATCCCCAAACTGCCGGGGTTGGCAAATCCGCACATGGCATAGGTCATGATGAGCATGCTTCGGTCACTCAGCGTACCCGGGGCCAGGCGGCTGAGTTCCAGGTAGGCAAGCAATTCATTGAGCATGGTTTTTACGCCCATGAGTCTGCCGGCCGCCGGCGCCTCCGGCCAGGGCACCCCCATGAGCCAGGCGATGGGTGCCATTACACCTCCCAATATACGTTGAAGGGTAAGGCGTTGTCCACCGATGTCAGGCAATATCCCCAGTATCGTATTGACAAGATGGACCAGTGCCACCAGCACCACCAGCATGGCGATTATGTTAATCAACAATTCAACACCTTGAAGGGTGCCTCGGGTGACTGCGTCCATGCTGCCGGCATGTGGATGGGCCTCCGCCAGTCGTCCACCGGTGGGAGACCCGGTTTCGGGGACCATGACCTTTGCCACGGTGACGGCGGCCGGCACGCTGATGATGGAGGCGGTGAGAATATGCCCCATGACGCCGGGAATGACACCACCCAGGATACTGGCGTACAGCACCATCACCGTACCGGCAATGGTGGCCATCCCCGCCGTCATCAGGGTGAACAGCTCGCTGCGGGTCATCTTTTCGAGGTAAGGCCTTACAAACAACGGGGACTCCACCATTCCCACAAATACGTTGGCCGACACCCCGAGGCCTTCGGCACCCCCCAGCCCCATGGTTTTTCGCAAACACCAGGAGAAACCCCGGACGACCAATGGCAGGATTTGCCAATGAAACAGCAGCGCCGACAGGGCGCTGATCACCAGAACCAACGGCAGGGCACGAAACGCCAGGATAAAGGCAGCCCCGGGATAGGCCTCGACATAGGGCAATGGGGCGCCGCCGAGGTAGCCGAAAACGAATGCCGTTCCGGCTGTGGTGGCCGCCTCCAGAGCCATCACCCCATCGTTCACCACCAGGAAAAATTGCCTGAAAACCGGCACCTTCAGAAGGATCAGGCCGGTGATCACCTGGGCGCTGATGCCCGCGGCAACGATTTTCAACGATACCTGCTTGCGATTTTCACCCATCAGCCAAGCCAGGAGAAGAAAAACCACCAGTCCGGCCGATCCCTGTAAAATCATGGATTCTGTCCCAGTCGTCCGTTAGCGTTGCCGACGCCCTGATATCGCGGACCCGTCCTATCCGCCGTCCCTGATCAATACTTTCGCGATCTGGATGTCATATGCCCGGCGGGGATCGAAACGACCGCGTTTCTCATACAGCACCTGAGCCTGTTGAATGGCGTCATAGGGAACCCAGCCGTGATCATTCCAGACGCTGGGGTCGTCTTCGTTTTTCATTCTGAATTCAACATCCTCATTTTTCTCGCGTACATACATGCGCACCCGCTTGTTCTCAGGAACGGGGTAGTAGTAGATACCGATTTTGTCTTTCATACCTTCAATTGTCCTCCGATCATGGATGGGCACGACCTAAAACAGGCCGTTTTCCTTTAACACCGATGCAGCCTGCCCTCCAATGCGGGTGACCCGGGTCAGGGCCTGCGTCAGATGAAATGCGGTTTCCTGTGGAACGCCGGAATTGATCATCACCAGCGCCATATTGATTTTTATTCCGATCTCTCGCCAGCCTTGGTCACCGGTGATCCTGCCGGCCAAATCCGATTCATCGGCGACCATATGGGCGAGGGTTTTAAGCAGGCTCAGCCCCTGCTGTCGACCCGGACCGTCCATGGCCGCCACCTGGTCCGAAACCTGGCAGATCCATATTAATCCCGACTTCACTTTCTCGCTCTGGGTGTAAGCCGAGATAGCCTGTCTGACATCAATCTGCCAATCATCCTTCTTTTCCAGTGGTTCATAATCAGTCATGTTGCGCCTGCCGTTGTGCCAATGGTAACGTGTTCTATCGAATATTTCATCTTTTTCAAAGTTTTTTCTTTTCAGGAATAGGGTTCTGAGATAGCTTTTCTGCAGTCACCCCATTGACCTGTCGTCAGTCACCCACGGGAGCCGTCTGGATGAACGAACGCCGCCGATTGAAGCATCTTGCCATGCCTGCAAAGGAATTTCAATCCGGTGGAACTCTCGGTTTTTCCATCGAGACCCCTACGACCGACCACCGTCCCCCGCAGGATGTGCTGAAGGAAAGAGATCTTCAACTGTCTGCCATTATCCATGCTTTTGACGGTTTTGTGTATGTTTGCGACAAAGATTTTCGTATAGCGTTCATGAACGAGCGGTTGATCCAACGAACCGGCTTTGACGGCACCGGGCAGCTTTGCCACAAGGTATTACACAATCTGGACAAGGTTTGCCCCTGGTGCTGCAACGACCGTGTATTCAAAGGAGAAACCGTTCGCTGGGAAGTGAAGAGCCCCAAAGATCAGCGCTGGTATTACGAAATCGACACCCCCGTGTCGCACCCGGATGGATCCATTTTCAAATTCGGCATGATCATCGACATCCACCAGCGGAAGACAGCCGAACAAGAACTGGAACGACACCGGCGCAACCTGGAAGAACGGGTTCGCCTGCGGACCCGTGACCTGACACTGATCAACGAACACCTGCTCAACGAAATTGAGGACCGCAAAAAGATCGAGAAAACCTTGCGGGAAAGCCAGGAGCGGCACCGCATCATTTTCGACGGCTCCCGGGATGCCATTTTCATCAGCGGCGCCGACGGGTCGATCCTGATCTTCAACCGCAGGGCTTCCCAGTTGACCGGATACCTGCCGGATGAACTCAAGAAACTAAAAATATTTGATATGTACGCCAAAGTGGACCCCGAACGGCACAGTGACTTTTTTAAGCGCATCTGGGCCGGTCAATCCATCTCCGGCGAGGTGAAAATCGCCAGAAAAGACGGCCGCACCATCTTTACGGAGTTCTACAGCCGCAAGATTGTGATCGCCGGCAAAGCCTGTGCCCACACCATCGCCAGGGATATAACCGCCCGCAAAAAATCCGAAGCCGCCCTTCGCCGCAGCGAGGCCAAATACCGGGAACTGGTCCAGAATACCAACAGCATTATCGTGCGTTATGACCCGTTGGGCCACATCACTTTCTTCAATGAATATGCCCGGAAATTCTTTGGTTACCCCGAGCAGGAGATCATCGGACGGAATATTCTGGGAAGCATCATTCCATGGCGGTCATCTTCGGGACGGGACTATCGGTCCCTGATGATGGACTTTTTGAAGCATCCGGAGCGATATCCCACCAATGAAATCGAAAACATCCGTCGGGGTGGATCGCGGGCCTGGATTGCCTGGACCAACAAACCCGTGTGTGACAAATCCAACCGGATCGTTGAAATCCTGAGCGTCGGGGTCGATGTCACCCAGCGCAAACAAGCTCAGGATCAGGTGCAGTTTCTCACCCATCAATTGATTAAAGCGCAGGAAAACGAACGTCTTAAGATATCCCGGGATCTGCACGACCATATTGCCCAGGACCTGTCCACCCTGAAAATCAGCCTTGAAACCCTGTTCAAAGATCAGCCTGCAGAAACCAGGGAAAAGGTTGTGCAACTTTCTGATATCCTCCAGAGGTCGATTGCCGCGGTCAGGGACATGGCCTACGATCTGCGTCCACCGGGTCTGGACCAGTTGGGACTGGTCAAAACCCTGTATTTATACTGCGAGGATTTTTCCAAATCCAGTGATGCGGAAGTCGATTTCGCGGCGGCCGGTGTGGACGAACTGAACCTTGAATATGAAACCGAAATCAACATCTACCGGCTGATCCAGGAAGCCTTGAACAACATCAAACGGCATGCGGGCGCCAACCGGGTAACCATTCGGGTGGTCGCCTCCTCGCCGGACATCGTTATTCGTATCAAAGACAATGGTAAAGGCTTTGACGTCAACGCCCGGCGGCAACAGGCGCTGAAGGAAAAGCGCATGGGCCTGCAAAGCATGGTGGAGCGGGTCCGTCTGCTGCAAGGGAAAATCAACATCCAATCCCGACCCGACAAAGGCACCTACATTTTTATCGCCATCCCTTTAAAGGAGAAAGCCAGTGTCCTCCAGGAAGAGCATTCTGATTATTGACGACCACCCGCTGTTCAGAGAAGGCCTCAAGTCGATTATTGCCGGGGACCGTCATTTCTCGGTCGAAGGCGAGGCCGGAGACGCACGCAATGGTTTTGACATGGCCCAAAAGATCAAGCCGGACGTCGCCCTGGTTGACATTTCGCTTCCCGATGAGAGCGGCATGCAGTTGACCCGACGAATCCGGGAGGCGCTCCCGGACACCCGGGTAATGATTATCAGCATGCACTCGAAGATCGACTATATCGTCGAGGCATTCCAGGCCGGTGCAACCGGCTATGTGGTCAAGGAATCTGCCGCCGGCCGTCTGGTTCAGGGGCTCCATGCCGTTACTGAAGGGGAGTATTTTCTGGACAGCTCCATCTCTCACGAGGTAGTGGAACGACTGATGAGATCTCCGGTCCGCGAGGCGCGGGTGAGTGATACGGACTATGGCCGTCTCACTCTTCGAGAACAGGAAATTATGCGCATGCTGGCTGAAGGGCTTCCGAAATCGGAAATCGCCTCCCGGCTCTGCATCAGCATTAAAACCGTCGAAAATCACCGGTCCAACATCATGAAAAAACTCGATCTGCACAGTGCGATGGATCTCGTGCGATACGCTGCCAAGCTGGGACTCATCGATATAGATCTGTGGAAAGAGTAAACGCAGCGTTTTTCTCCAGCCATTCAGCCAAATCTTTTTATTGTTGACGGGTATGACGATTCGGTTTACTTCAATTGGAATATCAACATATTGTATTTAACTCCCTTCTCACCCCCAAGATTTCTCCATAATCGGGAATTTCTCCCGGGACCTAGTAAAAAAACCTAAAAAAATGAATCGTATACCCTATAGACTTTTTGTTTTCTGCCGATATTATGGGTAAGCAGAGAAAAGCGGACCGTCTGAAAGGAGGTGGAAAATAGACCGTCCCTGCCTGCAATTTTAATAAATGGGTCACAGATAGAGAGGTTAACGGGTACCATGTTCTTTTAACACCCGTGAGGGTATGGCGCATGCCACGAAAGGAGAACAAGATGATATCTTCTCCATGCAAAACCTGCGAAAGAAGGAACGACCCGAAGGATGAATGCCTGAAAGACTGTAAAATTCTGCACGACGTTCAGGAATTCCATCTGATAACCGCAAAAAGCATCTGTTACAGTGCCATCGACTGCACGGAGGAAAGCCGCTACCACATCAAATCGCCGTCTGCGGCGATGATGAGCCCGTATTAGCGTCATTGACCCACATACAAAAGAGATAACGAGGATGGATCAACATCGATCTTCCGTTCCAGAGAACCAGGAACCCTATCGTTCCAGCAGTAAATCCGACCTTCCGCCCCGGGATGACAGGGGGAAAAAAAATTGTCCCGCCGGACGTGTGGATATTATCGCCATGGTCCGAAGCCTTCAGAGAACCGCGGGAATGACGGACTGTTTCAAAATGGGTAATGCGGACTGCGATATCACTGACTGCGACTGGCGCGCCTATTGTCAGGGCACGCCAGCGGAGCCCAAGAAAAACGGAAAGCTGAACAACCTAAAATAGACCGGATAGAAGCTCTTTCCGCCGTCATCCAGCCCATGCAGGACATGAGCGGACATCATTACGGAAGGTGTGGCAGTCAATCGCCGGATGACCAGAACCGCTTCAACCGGTCTTCCAGCTGCCGTTCTGATCCGATGATCGCCGTTGCCCAGTGGTCGGGCAGCAGGCCCAGGTAGGTGGAACGGCAAAACCGCTGGTCCACGAGCAGCAATGCGCCGCGATCCTGGTCCGTGCGGATTACCCTACCGGCGGCCTGCAGCACCCGGTTGATCCCCGGGAAACGGTATGCAAAGTCAAATCCGGCTCCCCGTCCATCAAAATAGCTGCGGATCAGATCCCGCTCCGGACAGATGGCCGGCAAACCCACCCCCACAATGATGGCTCCGCTGAGCCGCTCGCCAACCAGATCGATACCCTCGCCGAAAATTCCTCCCATAACGGCAAATCCGACCAGCGTTTGATGATTTTGCGCTGAAAAACGGTCAAGGAACTGGGTGCGTCCGGTTTCGTCCATCTCGCGGGCCTGCACCATGACCTGAACATCCTTCTCATGCTCTTTAAATCGTTCGACCACCATGGTCATGTATTCATAAGAAGGAAAAAAGCACAGGTAATTGCCTTTTTTAGAGTGGATGAAGCTTCGGACCAGGGCCACAATTCGATCCACGCTCTGTTCCCGGTGGGCGTAATAGGTGGATACGCCGCTGGCAATGAGCACTTTCAGATGTTTTCGTGGAAAAGGGGAAGGAATGGCCAGCATGGCCGCGGTCGGTGCGCATCCCAGTATCTCCTTGAAATAGGGTGCCGGTGCCATTGTGGCCGAAAAGAAGATGGCCGACCGGGAGCGACGCAGGGCCAGATTCAGATGCCCGGAGGGATCCAGGCAGAAAAGTTTGAGTTGAATGTCCTTGCCGGTTATCTGGCGGCAGGTCACATAGCTGTCGTCATATTGATCCCACACCCGCAGGAATCCGCTGGTTTCGAAATACCGTTCCAGAACGATTTCCCGGTAGGGGGTCGATTGATTCCTGGCCAGCCATCGTTCCGATACGCGCAAAAAACCGCGCAACAGGGGCTCCAACCCGTCTGGCAAACGGTTTTCAAATTGAAATCCGCCGGCTTCCTGGGTTTTTTTCCGCGCATCGAGCATCCAGGCGTTGACCTTTCCCGCCGCTCGATAAACCGCCGGCAGATGAGTTTTCACCGCCCGCCGGAGCGATAGGAATGCGCTTTTGTTCAGGTGGGCGGAAAACATCTCCCGGGACCGGTCCACCAGGTTGTGGGCTTCGTCCACCAGAAAGGCGTAGGCACCATTTTCCTCATCGAAGAAACGCTTCAGGTACACGCGGGGATCGAAGGCGTAGTTATAGTCGCAGATGATGCAATCCGCCCAACGTGACAGCTCCAGGGAAAACTCAAAGGGGCATACCCGGTGGGATCGGGCCACGGCCTCGATGGTATTGCTGTCCAGATTGTCATGGACAAACGCCTCGTCCAAAGCTGCCGACAGTCGATCGAAATGCCCGCGGGCAAACTCGCATACCTCCGGATTGCAGGTGGCATCGGGACAAAAGCAGATCCGGTCCTTGGCGGTCAGGGACACCCGTTTCAAACGAAGTCCCGATTCCTGGAGGATGTTCAGGGCCTTGACCGCCGAGGCCTTGCCGGTATTCCGGGCGGTAAGAAAAAATATCCGGTCGGTAAAACCCTCACCGAGCGTCTTGATCGCCGGAAAGAGCACCGCCATGGTCTTGCCGATGCCTGTGGATGCCTGGATGAGCGCCTGACCGCCATCCCGGATAGTTCGATAGACGGAGACCGCCATGGCACGTTGACCGGTTCGATAGGGGGTAAAGGGAAAGTCGAGGATATCTATGGCGGTATCACGAATATGGCGCCACCGGACGAGGGTCGTGGCCCATTTCAGATAGCGGTCGACCAGTGTCTGAAAAAAAGATTCCAGTTGATCATGGGTCAACACCTCGACCAGTTCCACGGTGTCGCCGGTATCCAGATGGCAGTATGTCAGCCGAACGGTCACCGTCCCAAGGTGCTGTTCACGTGCCAACAGGTAGGCATAAACCTTTGCCTGTCCCCAATGGCAGGGATTCTGCGCCTTTTCGATGACCTTCAGATCGGTGGTGGTTGATTTGATCTCTTCGACGATGACCCCTCTCTCGGTTTCGAGAACCCCATCGATGCGGCCGGCAACGACCAGGACCATATCCGCCGTTTCTACCTCCATTGAAACCGGAACCTCGGCGCGATACTCATCAGGCCGCTGCCGCTGGATCTTCTGGTGCACACGAATGCCTTCAAGGGGACGCCCGGAAACGGCAAACCGCATATCCAGATCGCCGGCGCGGAGCACAACGTCCACCAGCGTTCTGACGGCAATTTGATGTCGTTCTTTCAAACGGGTTCTCCCTTCTGACCGATTCTCCGGATTCCGCCTCCTTGCCAATGGCGAAAACGCGCACTACTGTAGAGGTCGAAATAATTTTGGTCAAGCCGGCAACTCGGAAGGGGTGTGTCCAAGGGCCAACCCCATCTCAAATACGATAAATAAGGGAGGGACAATGGAATCAAGAAGGCTGGGAAAAACGGACATCCGCCTGTCTCCGATAATCATGGGCACTTGGCAGACCGGCAAATCCATGTGGACCGGTATCGATGATGCGCAGAGCGAAAAGGCAATCCAGGCGGCCATGGATGCCGGCATCACCACTTTCGATACCGCCGAAGTATATGGCAACGGGCACTCGGAAAAGGTTTTGGGCAAAGCCATCGGCAGCCACCGGGACAAGGTGGTGATCCTGTCCAAGGTGTTCTCCAACCATCTCAAATACGACCAGGTAATCGCCGCCTGCGACCGCTCCCTGAAAAATCTGGGGACCGACTACCTGGACCATTACCAGGTCCACTGGCCTCCGGGTTCATTCGGCGCCAGGCCGGTGCCCATGGAGGAAACCATGAAGGCCCTGGCGGACCTCAAGGATCAGGGGAAAATCCGCGCTATTGGCGTATCCAATTTTTCCCTCGATCAACTCAAATCAATCTGTAAAATCGGTCCCGTCGAGAGTCTCCAACCCCCCTATTCTCTGTTGTGGCGTCATGTTGAGACCGATACCCTGGCCTGGTGTCAGGAAAACCGGGTGACGATCCTGGCCTACTCGCCCATGGCCCAGGGACTGCTCACCGGAAAGTTTGGTCCGGACCACCAATTTGAAAACGGAGACCACCGCAGCAGCAACCGCCTGTTCCAAGCGGACGTCTATCCGCATGTGCAACAGACCCTGGACGCCCTGCGTCCCATTGCCGAAAAAAAAGGTATTACCATGGCCCAACTGGCCCTGGCCTGGGTGATTGCCAAGCCGGGCGTCTGTGCCATTGCCGGTGCCCGGAATGCCCGGCAAGCGGTCGACAACGCCAAGGCGGCCGATGTCACTCTGACCGAGGCCGAACTGGATGAAATGGACCGCATCAGCCGTCCGGTCATCGATCGGATCGACGATAATCCGGTGCAATGGAAATGGTAGCGCAGAAAGGATCTCCATGGTGAACGGGACCCCCTCCCGAAAAAGTGCCCTGCTCTGTCCCGGCTGTCGTAGACTGGTCAGCGTCGATGAGCCCAAATGCCCCTACTGCGGTCTGCCTGCACCGGGGTCCCGGTGGAAAAACACCGTTTTTACCCGGGGATTCAGCAGCGGCGAGCAATTGATCAACACCATCATTGCCGTCAATGCCGTCATGTACCTGCTCTCCCTGTTGATGAGCAATCGCGGATTGAATCTGTCGGGGAACCCGATGAGCTTTCTCTCGCCGGACAACCAGGGACTGCTCCTGCTGGGCGCAACGGGCGCCATCCCCATCGATCGCCTCCATCACTGGTGGACATTGATATCCGCGTCCTATCTTCACGGCGGGCTTCTTCATATCGTTTTCAACATGCTGGCCCTTCGCCAGATTTCCCCTCTGGTAATTCGCGAATACGGTAATCACCGCATGATCATCATCTACACGCTGAGCGGGGTGTGCGGTTTTATTGTTTCCTATCTGGCCGGCGTCAGCTTTACCATCGGTGCGTCCGCGGCGGTCTGCGGTCTCATCGGAGCGGCGCTGTACTACGGCAAGAGCCGTGGCGGCAATTACGGTCAGGCCGTCTACCGCCAGGTGGGTGGCTGGGCAATCAGCATCGTCCTGTTCGGGCTGGTGGTACCGGGCATCAATAATTGGGCCCACGGCGGCGGCATGGTCGCCGGCATCTTCACGGGACTTATTTTGGGATACCATGAACGCAAGAAGGAAAACATGCGTCATCGGCTCATAGGCGGTCTGTGCCTGTCCGGCACGGCCGCCGTCTTGCTCTGGGCGGTTTTCACTGGCTTGTTTTACCGATTTTAAAATTCGAGGAAAACTTCCGGAAAAAAGCCTTGTCGGAATAATAGCGGCCAAACGGTTTTCGTCGCGGCCATCATTGCCAGAAGGCGCGGGCCAGTCGCGCAGTATCCTCCGGAGCGGAAAACGTGGCCATATCCCCCAGCATGACCTCGAAGCCGGTGTGGTCGCTTCGGGTCCAGGGGGCATAGTTGGATCGCACCACCATAACAGCCCTCAGCTCCAAGGCGCTTTGTGGTGTTTCCACCGCAAGCAGGCCGAAGTTGTACCCGTTGCGGTGTATACTGCGGTAGAACTTTTGAACCCGGATCATACCGGCGGCCAGATGGCTCCACGCACTTTCTTCCAGGTCTATCAGGGAGGTCCGCCCGGGGTATACGGCCCAGATCTCGAAAAACCCCTCCGGCGCAAAAGCCGCCAGCCATACCCACGGTCCGGTGCTGCCGATATATCGATCGCGGGTATTGATTTCATGCGTGGCATAATCACCAAACAGCCCTCGTTGCACGGCATGTCTGTAAGATAGGGCCCGGTCGTAAAGGAACCGGAGGTGATTGGAACCGATCCGGTCGGCATGAACCTGGAGGTGGGGATGGACCATGGACCCCCCTGCCGATGGCAGGTGGTTCTGGGTGATGGCCATGTACGACGCTGACGGATCGTGCCGGTTGACCCGATGTAAATAGTCGGCACAATTGATCAGGCAGTCCATGTAGCTGCTTTGGGTGGCTGTACCGATCTCAACGAAGTGGGTGTTGTCGAACAGGCTCACCGCCGAATAGGCCCCATAGGGAAACAGGTTGGGGAATAATAGCGAGTCCCCCCGTGTCATCCGGCCGGCCGGGTGGATTTGAGGAATCAGCTGCGGTGTCTGCGCCAGCACCTGGGGACGGCAAAAGGGGCATCTATCCGTTTCCCGGACACCCGGTGGGGGGGAAGGCAGGCGCTCGGCACCCGCCTCTTTTTCATTCACCCGACTGAAGGTAATTCGGCTGGTTCGGCCGGAGATGGGGTTGACACGAATCTGAATGATGCGCTCAGCAGGATCGCCGGAAGGTTCCATGAATCGGGCCCGAATCGCTTGTATCGAGAACCAGTCATCTGAAATTGGGGTTTTCTTCACCACCGCCTCCTTGTTTCACCGATGTGGAACCAACCTATCACAGGGCGGGCGCCACTTCAATCAATCGGCAAGGCTATTGATTTTTTGGCCAACCCGTACTAAGTCAAAACCTGCTGTGATGATCGGCTTCATCAAAAGGAGGCGAAAATGGCAAAAGCGCCGCTGAAGTACCAATTGATCAACCCGCTTAAAATTAGAACCGACCATTCGGATCTGGATTTTATGGACGCCCAATCCATGGCAGATGAGAAGGTAAAATCATTGTGCCCGGACCCCATGCTGGTTTCGTGGTATAACGCCACCACCGGCGAATCGCATCCCAACGTTGAATGCGGTTCCGCTGGGAAGCCGGGATGGCTCAATTATGCGGAATCCCGCAATTGCGACATGACCGTCGACATCAATGACGAACAGTTTGTGTTCATCTACCTGACACAGCCATAACCCCACCACCCTGTATTCTCCTGCACCGAACGATTTACAAATTGCCCATGCGCCCGCTGGTCACTTTCATCGCGGCGCAGGCGGTGAACGCTTGATCGACCCGGGCAGCCGGATCTGAAGCAGAAAGGAACATCATGAGCGAGAACGCATTTCAGGACACCTATCCCGATGAACTGAGCCACTGTTATGGATGCGGACGACTCAATCCGGATGGCCTCCAGTTGAAGAGCTTTTGGGATGGCGATGAAACGGTCGCCCACTTTCGGCCCCGACCCAGTCATATGGCAATACCCGGTTATGTTTACGGCGGCCTGATAGCCTCTTTGATCGACTGTCACGGCACGGGTTCGGCATCGGCCGCCGCCGGCCGTGCCCGGCCCGAGGAGGCCCCTTTCCGATTCGTCACCGCCTCCCTGCATGTGGACTACCTGCGCCCGACCCCGATCGACGCCGAGCTGGAAATCCGTGGCGTAATCAAAGAACTGAAGGAGAAGAAGGTGGTGGTATCGGCAACGGTTTCAGCCAAGGGAAAGATATGCGCCAGAGGTGAAGTGGTGGCGGTCCGGATGCCGGAAAACATGCTCCGCTGATCGATCCGCCTTCTTTTGACAAAAAAGCGGGCTCCGGCTATGCTTGAACGAAGGTTGGCAAGAATGGATGGAACATTTGGGCCAAGCCTATGACCAGCCGGCATCGTGCCGGTTTATGTGACCGTTTCATGAAGGAGGTGAGCCATGTCAACACCTGTAATCCTGCTACCGGTAGACGGATCGGAACATGCTACCCGGGCAACGGCCTATGCCTTGAAGATTGTCGGCCTGATGGGAGCCCGCGTGATTTTGCTTCACTGCCACCGTCCTTTTCCGGTTAAGCTGGGCGAGCCCTATTTTCAAAATGCCATCGACAAGATTATCTCTGAGGCCAACGCACTGCTGGAACCGTTCCGGTCGGTACTGACAGAAAAAGGAGTCAGCGTTGAAGACCTTATCATGGAGGGACCAGCGAGAGAAAAGATCTGCGATGTCGCCCAAATCGAGAATTGTGAAATGATCATCATGGGGTCCCGGGGCCGGTCCGACCTGAAAGGTTTGCTGCTGGGGAGCGTGGCGCACCGGGTGCTGCAGCAATCGCCCTGCCCGGTGCTCGTGGTTCGCTGACCCCTCCCGACAAATATAACCAAGGAAATCTCAACGCCCATGTTCTCTCTGGATCACTTTCACCAAACCTACGACACGGTCACCACACCGGTAACGATCAACGGGCAAACGCTGAGGTTGTTTACACCCGCATCCATTGACCGGTTCATCAATCCGGACGACGTAATGGATAATTTTCCCCTGTGGGCCAAGATCTGGGATGCCTCCGCGGTCCTGGCCAGCTATCTGGTGAGCCCGCCGCCGAATCCGATGAAGACCATGCTTGAAATCGGATGCGGCCTGGGAATGGTGGGCATTGCCGCCGCCAAGGCGGGCCACCGTATCACCATGACCGAACTCAACCCCGACGCTTTGAATTTTGCCCGGGCCAACGCCATGGCCAACGGCTGCCCGGAGGTGGCCATCGAGAGACTGGACTGGAACGCCCCTGAACTGGAAGAGCGGTTCGACATGATTGTGGGATCCGAAACCGTCTACAAGACCGAAAACATTGATGGTCTTGACGCCCTGTTCGACCGGTATCTGAATCCCGGCGGCACCATCATTCTGGCCGAAGGGGTACGCCGCACCGGCGTTGAATTCTGGGAACGCATGCGGCTCCGCTACGATGTCAAGGTCCGACGGCAGACCCTTCGATCCGACCAGGGAACGCAACACATGGTCCTGTTTCGATTGCAACGCAACGCCGACCGCAAACCGGAAAGTTGACTTCGAGTGGCCAGAGGCGACCAGCTGAGCCGGCAGTGGAAGATCATCCAGTCCCTGGCTGCGTCCACCTATGGACAGACCGTTCCCGACCTTGCCGGTCGGCTGAACTGCACCCCGCGGACCGTCTACCGTGACCTGGAGGCGCTTCAGGCCGGCGGATTTCCCATTACGAACGAGACCCGGGACAATCACAGTTATTGGCGCATCCTCAATGCCAGCCGGCAGCAGGTCCCCCTGGCTTTCAGCATCCCTGAATTGATGGCCCTTTACTTCGGCAAGGACATGCTCAAAACTTACCGGGGAACCGTTTTTTACGAAGCCATCGATTCCTTGTTGTCCAAGATAAAAGCCACGCTGCCGTCCGCATACATCGACTACCTGGACCGGATCCGCAACCGGGTGGACGCCGGTCCGGCTCCCCGGAAGGATTACACCCGGCTCGGGCCCATCATCGCCGAACTCAACCGGGCAATCATTGACGAGAAAAAAATCGGCATGGTCTACTTCTCCATGGGCCGGCAGAAGGAGAGCCGGCGCACCGTTCATCCCTACCGGCTGCGCCATGTCGAGGACACCCTCTACCTGATCGGCTATTGCGCCCTGCGAAAAGAGGTTCGGACGTTTGCCGTAGACCGAATCAAAACCGTAGCGATCAGCGACGACGAATTTCAGATCCCCGAGGGATTTGACATGCAGGCTTTTTTGCAGGACAGCTTCGGCATCTACCAGGGACCACCGGTGACGGTCAGGATCCGCTTCCTCAAATCGGTTGCCGGCTATGTTCGTGAACGCATCTGGCACCCGAGCCAGCAACTGTCGGATCAGGCTGACGGCGCTCTGATTTTCACCGCCACCGTGGCCGGTATCGAAGAAATCAGCCATTGGGTTCTGCGCTGGGGGGCCGGGGCACAAGTGCTGGCCCCGGACGAGCTTCGTCAGACCGTCAGCCGACAAGCAGCCGCCATGGCATCCCACTACCGGAATGCACCTGCCGATTAGCTCCGTGTGAAAGAATCTTAGCGACACCCATTCCACGGAGATCCCTCCAACGATAATCGCGTCGAAACGGGTATGGCTATGACAAAAAAAACCGGGTGGATGCCTACAACAAGATGCTGGCGGGGTAATCGGCGGGTCTTTATCGGAACAGGTACCGGCCCAGTTTGCCGTAGTGGTCGGTGGTTTTAAAATCCAACCCGACAATGTTGGACTGGATCCGTTGGACGACGCCCTCTTCTCGGATCAGGGATCGCTCCTCGTCATCCAGGGTAAACTCGATGATCAGTTTGTCTCCCACCTCGAATTCGGGCATGCTGTTGACCGAAAACTGAATGCCGGACTGGGAAATATCCCGTATCTTGATCAACCCTTTCATGGGAGAGCCGTGGCCTCCCCGGTAAAAAAACATCCCCACCAGGTTGGTCGGTTTTCTAAAATGGCGCCGGCGCTCCAGCAGCACCCGATAGTCGTTTCCACAGCTGCATTTGCATTTGAGCCGAATCGCCGTCTTCGTCTCGATGAACTGGCTCAAGTCCCTGATGACACCTTTTTCACAAACCGGACAGATAAACGTACCTTCTCCCCGGTCATTGAGAAAAACCCGGTGCTCTTTCCTTTCATCCTTCAAGCCTGCGGTGATATTTGCCATAGATTTTAAAATTGCTTCCGGGAGCAGGAAGCACCCCCCTTATCGTTGTTATCTTTTTGTATCTTTTAAGTGGGTATCGCCAGGTAAATGAAAAACTTGAGAAGGAATCCGCCGGACAAACGGATCCGCAAAAGCGGAAAGGATTTATTGCCCGCGTTTCCATGCGCTGAGTCCTGCAGGCGACACTCCGCAAAATCATGGAAACCGCCTTCACCTGCGAGTCAAATACCGATCGCCGAAAAATGGCTCATTCGGGTCAGGAAAAGGAGACGCCGGTTGCGCTTTCAGGAAGTTGGCGAAGGTTTTGTTTCATATCCGTCGTCTGCCGGCAGGTCAGGTCGGTTGGCGGCCTGGGTGGCAAGCTGGTCGCATCGTTCGTTTCCGGGGTTTCCCGCATGCCCTTTCACCCAGACAAAATGCACGTCATGCCGGTCACAAAGTGACAGGAGGCGTTCCCACAGGTCGATATTCAGGGCTTTGCCGCCGGATCCTTTGCACCAATTGTTTTGCCGCCAGCGCCTGGCCCACCCCTTGGTGATCCCATCCACCACGTATCGGGAGTCACTGTAGAGGGCAACGGCTGAAGGCGCTTCAAGCTGTTCGAGGCCGACAATGCAGGCCAACAGTTCCATGCGGTTGTTGGTGGTTTTGCGAAAGCCTCCGGAAAATTCCCGGCTTCCCTCAGGCGATGAAATGACGGCTCCATAACCGCCGGGGCCGGGATTACCCAGACTGGAGCCATCTGTGTATATAATGATTCGGTCTGCAAGGGTAACATCCGGTTTCACGGTTGACGTGGCAGTTGGCCGGGTCATTGATTGCCCTGAAGCCTTGACGCGTGTTTTTTCGCCCGAACACCGATCCCGGATAAAATCCCGTGCTTCCTCGTGGGTCTGAAAGCCCTTGTACCGGGCACCCTGAAAACCGACCACCTGGTTCTGGGCACCGGCTTCGCCGAACCACTGGGTATAAATGCCCGGCTGCCTGCCGACGGCAACCGCGTAGTATTTTTTATTGGCCATAACGATTGATTATAATCGGCCCGCGGTGAGCCGCAAAGAATTTTTTAATCGAGTTAAGAGAATTATTCTTCGATCCCCCCCTCCCCCGCCGTTTCGAAAGGACTCTATATCCAAAATAGCCGGTGCTTGGCAATGTTCTTTTTCCCATTGAAAATTGGATCACCCGGTTACCGTTTGCTCCCGCCAAACAGCCAGATCGCAATCAACCCGTAGATGCAGAGGATACCAACGCTGATCAGAAACGCATAAAGGATGGATCCTGACCAATGGGCGATAAAAGGAAAGAAAAAGGCATTGACCATGGCGATGATCAGAATATGCACAAGCAGGGATGGACCTGAGAAGAAACCAGTCATTTACCGTTTCCTATAAACGGCGGCGTAACATGATCAGTCTGTCTGAGATTTTTCCATGGCATACCGCGGTTAACGTATTGCATGACGGCAAGGTCTTGCGTCGAAATGGCGATCGTGCCGGTTTGTCGTTCGCTGGCCAACCCTGCCGCGAGCAAAAAAAAATTCACTGGGGCACAGGCTTCGATCAGGGTGAAACCCCGAACCGAAGCCACTTAAAATCCTGCCGAACGCGATCGGAAACCTCGCTGCCAATACGAGCCATGAAGAGATTTTCGGGTTTCAGGCAGATGTTCGGTTCGTTGGTCTGCAGCTCAATGAACCCATGGGGGTTGAACAGACGAATGAGCATGTTGCGGTACTGTTGGGCGGTCATGCCCGAACCATCCAGATCCCAGGTCCAGGAGTATCCGACCATGTATGCGATCATCTGTTCGATCTTCGGGTGGGTCAGCATCAGACGGACCAGGTCTCCCGCAATTTTCCTGGATCGAAGGCTGCGGCTCACTTCCACCGCTTTTACTTCCATCATCACCCCCGGTCCCAGTTCCGTCCACCGCTCATCGGCTTCCGGTTGGCTGAACACCCCGAATCCCACAATCTGCTCGGTTTCCGTCAGGGCCAAAACCACATTGGCATCCGTTTTTGAGGCATGCTTTTCAAGGGTTTCTCTTTTGGTATAGATGGATTTATACTGGGCGTGGGTACCGAACTGATCGTCGAAACGGTACGCCTGAATTTCACTGGGTGTGCAGAATGGGCGGATCTGAATAGGTCCGACAGGGGTGGACCGGACAACCTCCTTTTGTCTGGAATCACTCAATATTGTCTGTCTTCTCCATGGCGAGGGGATGTTGAGATCTTTTGGATATCAATGCTTGTCGCCAAACCTAAGGGGTCGTGTTCAACTAAAAGTCACTCCACTCCTTATGCAGCCGCTTGATCATGATCACCAGGTCCTGACGATTGCCGTGAATATCCTTCACATAATTTTTCAGTTCGGCAAACTTGAAAAAGTCGAACTTCTGAACGGCTTCGATGGCACCGTCTTCGACACCGGCCACCAGATCCGCCCGGAGCATCTCCAATCCCCGGTCCATGGCCAGTTGAATAAGATCCAGCAGCAGCCAGGTCCCCAGCCGCATCTGCCGGAACTCCGGCAGGACCACGATGCGGAACCGTCCCACATGGCTGGTGGCGCCGAAACCGCGCAAATAAAGGCTTCCCTGCCCCACGACAGTCTCTTCGCAGAGGGCCAGGATAGAACAAACGCTGCCTTTTTCCACGGCATCGAACCACCGGCCCATGATGGCCGGATCCATGACATCGTAATTCATGAACCACCGGTCCGATTCGGGAATCCGGTTGTAGAAGGCTTCCATCAACGCCCGATCTCCGGGTTCCAGCGGACGGATGACTGCTTCCACGCACTCTTTCAGGACACACTCTTTCGGGTATCTCACGGTCTCGGTCTCCTTCGCCGGTGGCATCCGCCGACCCCGAAAAAGGATTCAGTTTCCGGTCCGGAGCGGCGCTGAATAGGTTTCCATTTCCGTCTCACAACCATCCGGAGGTCTATCCGCCAATCATGGAAACCGATGGGCAGAAAACGTCCACAGGTCGGGCGATCATGGGAACCGCTTGCCTTGAAAAGGATATTGAAAAGCCTGGTTTTTTTTCTTGACTAACCCTATTCGTAGCTAATATATAGCTAATATGTAACCTTATAGCAAATGAATTTTATCCATAATTTGATCTTTGTTACAGGATCAAATCGTCTCACCTGACCCTGAAAAAGTTAGTCCCGGGTAAACCGGAACCATGATATTCCTAAACCGGCGACCCTTTTACCGGCCGCCAAAAGGGAGGTACTGATGAGTGATCTGAGCTGGCTGCCGAGAGAATCCGGTATCAAAAACCATCATCTGTGGGGCGAGGAACATTTTTCCGCTGACGCGCCAGGGGTTGTGTTCGAAAAGCGCCCCATTCTGGATCCGTCGGGCAGCCCCATTGACGGTTTGTTCTCGGCCTGGATCATCCTGAACAACCCGATGCAGTATAACTCCTATACCACCGAAATGGTCAAGGGCGTGATCGCCGGTTTTCACCGTGCCTCGGCGGACAGTTCGGTGGTTGCCGCCGTCTTTACGGCCATGGGCGACAAGGCTTTCTGCACGGGCGGCAATACCAAGGAATATGCTGAATATTATGCGGGGCGGCCCAACGAATACGGACTGTACATGGATCTGTTCAACGCCATGGTGGATGGCATTTTAGGCTGCAAAAAACCGACCATCTGCCGGGTCAACGGCATGCGCGTGGCCGGCGGCCAGGAGATCGGCATGGCCTGCGACATTACCCTTTCCAGCGATCTGGCCATCTTCGGCCAAGCCGGCCCCAGGCATGGCAGCGCACCCGACGGCGGCAGCTCGGATTTCCTGCCGTGGATGCTGCCTATCGAACTGGCCATGTGGAACTGCATCTCCTGCGAGATGTGGAGCGCCTATAAGATGAAACAACTCGGCCTGATCTCCAAATGCGTTCCGGTCATCAAGGATGCCGACGGCTGGGTGCGCAATCCCGCCATCGAAACAGACCGCTACGTGGTCGACGGCGAAATCGTCTATGGCGAATACAAAACCGGCGATGCGGCCAAACAGGCCCGGGCCTATGTCAAATCGGCCAAGACCGATTTCGAACTGCTGGACAACGAAGTCGACCGCATTCTGTGGACCTATACCAACCTTTTCCCCGGTTGCCTGATCAAGAGTGTGGAAGGCATCCGCCTGAAAAAGAAGTTTTTCTGGGATCAGGCCAAGGTCATCAACCGCCACTGGCTGGCCGCCAACATGAACAGCGAAGCCTACCTGGGCTTCAACGCCTTCAACACCAAAAAAATCACCGGCCGGGACACCATCGACTTCATCGAATACCGCCGGCGTCAGGCTTCCGGCGATGCCTTCGACGTGGAATTTATGGCCGCGGTACTTGGTCGCCCCACCGATTAAAGGAGAATCGCATATGCTGCTCGAAGGAAAAAATGCCATCGTCACCGGCGGATCCCAAGGCATCGGCACAGCCGTTAGCCTGGAACTGGCCAAAGAGGGGGCCAACGTCTGCCTGACCTATCGCCGCCACGCGGACGAGGCCAGGGCCGTGGTGGACCAGATTGAACGGATGGGACGCAAGGCACTCTGTATGGCCTGCGACATTGCCGTTTTCGCCGAAGCCGAAACCGCGGTGAAGACGGCCGTGGAAACCTTCGGTCGAATCGACATTTTGGTGAACAACGCCGGCATGAACTGGGATGGCGTGTGCTGGAAAATGTCGGAGGAGCAGTGGGACCGGGTAATTGGTGTAAATCTGAAGGGATATTTTAATTTCACCCGCCAGGTAGCACCCTTGTTCAAGGACCAGAAGTACGGTAAAATCGTCAACGTCACTTCCATCAACGGCATGCGGGGCAAGTTCGGGCAGACCAATTACTCGGCATCCAAGGCGGGCATCATCGGCTACACCAAAGCCGTGGCCAAGGAATTGGGCGCCTTTGGCGTCAATGTCAATGCCGTGGCCCCGGGCCTGATCGAAACCGCCATGCTGAAAGAATCCGAGGCCCGGGATAAAATCATCGACATGGCCATGGCGGAAATGGTCTTGAAGCGCGTAGGCCAACCCGAAGATCTGGCATCGGTGATTGCCTTTCTGGCTTCCGAAAAAGCCCGCCACATTACCGGCGAAGTAATCAAGGTGGACGGGGGGCAGTATATATAGGTGAATAGGCTATAGCAGGTTAGACTGAAAGAGAGAGCAGCCAGACGGTCTAAATGCCTTTAACCTAAATACCTTGCCCACAATTACTCGATAACTCCAACAATTGCAAAATGATTTCTAACCCAACCAGCCGCAGAGGATTGCAAATATGAATGACGTCGCCATCATCGGCGCAGGACAAAGCACCTTCGTGCGATACTATCCGGGATCGGTTCGGGAACTGGCCTTCGAGGGCTTTTCGGACGCGCTGGGTCATGCCGGCATCACCGCCGCGGACATCGACGCATCGGTGGTCTGCTCGGCCCCGGAGTACGACCTGCAACGCTCGCCGGCCGGGGTCTTCGCCGAATATCTGGGACTCAACCCGGGCCCGACCTTTTATGTAGAAACCCTGTGTTCATCGGGAAGTACCGGCTTGAAACTGGCTTACAGTCTAATCAAATCGGGACTGCACGATGTGGTGGCCGTGGTCGGTTTTCAGAAGATGTCGGAGATCTCCTCCGCCGAAACCCAGGAACGAATGGGCCGGGGCGCGGACATCCAGTGGGAGAGCCCCTTCGGCACAATGATGCCCGCCTACTACGCCATGTATGCCCGCGCCCACATGAACGCCTATGGCACCACCCCTGAAGACCTGGCGGCCATCCGGGTCAAAGCGTCCACCTATGGCCAGCTCAACGATCGTGCCGTATACCGCAAGGCCGTGACGACCGGCATGTTCACGGACCCTGATAACATGATGAGCGGATCCGTAGCCTCTCCCTTGAGGGTGGGAGACTGCTGTGCCAACGCCGACGGCAGCTCCTGCATCATTGTTGCCAGCGCCGAGAAAGCCAAATCGTTGTGCGACAAGCCGGTGTGGATCCGGGGCATCGGATCGTCTTCCGCGCCGGTCAATCTGGCCGGCCGGGACCTGTTCACGGGGTTGTCCGTAGCCCGTGAGGCCGCCGCTCAGGCCTATAAAATGGCCGGTGTCGGCCCCACGGATATCGACGTGGCCGAAGTTCACGACTGTTTCACCATTGCTGAAATGATGGCCTACGAAGATTTGGGATTTGCCGGACCGGGTGAAGGCCGTGACCTGATCAATGGCAGAGAAACCTATTTAAATGGAAGCATACCGGTCAACGTGGATGGGGGTCTGCTTTCCAAGGGCCACCCCATCGGCGCCACCGGCGGCAGCCAGATTCGCACCATCGTGTTGCAGCTGCGCGGCGAAGCCGGTGAAATCCAGGTCCCCGACGCTAGCGTGGGGCTGGTCCACAACATCGGCGGTGTGGGGCTTTACGGAAATGTGACCATTCTGGCCAGATAACATACGTCCAGACAGTTGTGGGCGGACACGCTATATAAGAGGGAACGCATTCATGGGAAAGAAGGAAAAAGACGAACGGTTCAGGAAGTTCGGAACGGTGAGCTTCACCGGCACCACCCGGGTCAACGACTTCATCGACCACCTGGAGCAGGGCAGAGTCACCGGCACCCGCTGCACTTCCTGCGGTAAGGCGTTCTTTCCGCCTCGGGCGGACTGTTGGGCCTGCCGCTCATCCGAAATGGAATGGTTCGATGTGCAGGGCACGGGCAGGCTGGTTACCTTCAGTACGCTGGCCTTCGGGCCCAAGGGGTTCGAGGGGGATCTTCCCTACACCATCGCCCTGGTGGATTTCGGCGCGTACAAGGTTTTCGGGCGCATCGCCGACGGCATCGCCGAATCCGATCTGTCTATCGGCATGGCCGTGGCGGCCAAAGCCAACCCACTGGCCGACGGACGGGTCAACTACGTCTTTCACAAGTGAGGGGAAAAACATGTCGCATCTGAAATTCATCAAGCATGACAGCGTGGAGGGGGTCGCCACGCTGACCCTCGACCGGCCCAAGCACAACGTGCTCAACATCGAGATGATGAACGAACTCAATGGACAGTTGGAAACTCTGGCCAATGACGGGGCGCTCAAATGCGTGATCCTGGCGGCCAACGGACCCAGCTGGTGTGCCGGCGTAGAGGTGGCCGACCACAAACCGGAGATGGTTGACGGAATGATCGCGACTTTCAACGGCATCTTCGAACGGGTTCACCGCATGGCTGTGCCCACCATTGCGGCGGTCCACGGTGCCTGTCTGGGCGGCGGCATGGAAGTGGCCATGGCCTGCGACATCATCGTGGCATCCCCCAAGGCTGTCTTCGGCCAGCCGGAGATCAAGCTGGGCTTCTTCCCGCCCTACGCGGCCATCCGGCTGCCCCAATTGGTGGGTCCGGCCCGGGCCGTTGAGATCTGCACCACCGGCCGTCGCTACAAAGCCGAAGCGGCGCACCGCATGGGGCTGGTGGCCCATCTGTCCGGTGAAGAGAACTTTGCGGAGACCCTGGACAGCGTCGTGGGTGAAATCAAGGCGTGCAGCCCACTGATCATCCGACTCAACAAGCGGGCCGTCACCGCCCACCTGGGGCTGGGATTCAAGCAGGCCCTTTCCAATGTCAGCGATCTGTTTCTCAACACCCTGATGAAAACCGAAGACACCCTGGAAGGGATCAAAAGTTTCGAGGAAAAACGTCGGCCGTTGTGGAAAAACAGGTAATGCGATTCCCCAGATGACCGCATTTCTTCATTTGACAGTCGATGTTCCCGACATGGTTGAAGCGTTGTTCGATAGTCATTGAGGCGTTGGCGGATATGCTCTATTGTAATTGTATCCATACCGGTATCCGCCAAGGCAGAACCATGAATTCATCACTGACCCTTAACCCACAGGAGAACCAGCGATGGCGTCCATGATATCCTGGCAGATGACAGAACCCGGAAAGCCCTTGGAAAAGGTGGAAGCACCGATCCCTGACCCCGGACCCGGCGAAGTGCTGGTCAAGGTGGCCGGATGCGGCGTTTGTCATACGGACCTGGGGTTTTACTACAATGGTGTAAAAACCAAATCCCCGCTGCCCCTGACCCTGGGCCATGAAATCAGCGGCGTTGTCACCGCTGCCGGGCCCGACGCCCGTCAGTGGGAAGGCAAAGCAGTGATCATCCCTGCAGTCATGCCCTGCGGGAAGTGCGACGTCTGCAACCGGGACCTGGGTAACATCTGCACCGCCCAGAAGATGCCCGGCAACGATATCCAGGGAGGATTTGCAAGCCACATCGTCGTTCCGTCCGATCAATTGTGTCCGGTTCCGGTAGACGACCAATACCGGCCCGTTGGAGAAGCAGACGTTTCCCTGGCCCAGTTGTCCGTGGTGGCGGATGCCCTGACCACACCCTACCAGGCCATTGTCGATGCCGGCTTGTCAGCCGATGATACAGCCATTTTCGTGGGTGTCGGCGGGGTTGGCGGCTTCGGCGCCCAGATCGCCAAGGCCTTCGGGGCTCTGGTTGTGGCCATCGATGTAGACCCGGTCAAGCTGGATGCCCTGGCACCTGTGGTAGACAAAACCTTCAACGCCGCTGAGATGGCGTTCAAGGACCTTCGAAAAGCGGTCTCCGCCTTCGTCAAGGAGCAGGGAAAACGACGGACCGAATGGAAGATTTTCGAAACCTCCGGCACCGCCGCCGGCCAGAAAACCGCCTTCGGTCTCATGACCTTCGGGGGCAACCTTTCCGTGGTGGGGTTTACCATGGACACGGTGGAAATCCGCCTGTCCAACCTCATGGCCTTCCATGCCACCGCACGGGGCAACTGGGGCTGCCTGACCCGGTATTATGCACCGGTGCGGGACCTGGTCCTTTCGGGACAGGTGAAGATGGCACCGTTTGTCAAAACATTTCCGCTGTCGGACATCAATACGGTCTTCGACATGGTGCACCACAAAAAGATCGTTCAGCGGGCGATCATGGTGCCCTGACCCTATCGTTGACAACAACCGTTGCTGCAGCTGACGGAAATTTCGAACGGCTGCAGTAAGACTTTACAGGAAACCACGATGCACAAACTACTCGCAGACAGCCCGGGGAAAAAGATGCTGCTCCTGGGCAACGAAGCCATCGCCCGCGGAGCCATCGAGGCCGGCGTGGCCTTTGCTACCACCTACCCGGGCACTCCCTCGTCGGAAATTTCCCTGAACCTGTTCCAGGTTTCTCATGAAAGCGATCTGTACTTTGAATACAGCACCAATGAGAAGGTGGCCCTGGAAGTGGCTGCAGCCGCTGCCAACAGCGGGCTGCGCACCTTCTGCATGATGAAGCACGTCGGCCTGAACGTAGCGGCCGATCCGCTGATGACCCTGGCCTATGTGGGGGTAAAAGGGGGACTGGTGATTCTCACGGCCGACGACCCCTTCATGTTCTCCAGCCAAAACGAACAGGACAATCGCTATTACGGCAAGCTCTCCGGCCTGGCCATCCTGGAACCGTCCTCGGTGGAAGAGGCCCGACAAATGACCGCTGAGGCCTTCAACCTGTCCGAAAAGTTGGGCGAGCCGGTGATCCTGCGTACGACCACCCGCGTCAACCACTCCAGCGCCTTCGTGGAACTGGGGGAATTAACACCCCGCAAAACCAAAGGCGATTTTAAAAAAGACCCCTTCAATTTTGTCACCGTACCGGCCGTCTCCCGCCGCCTTCACGTGCGCCTGCTGGAAAACTGGAACAAGGCCCAAGCCCTGGCCGAAGCCTCCACCTACAATTTTACCAACGGCAACGGCACCTGGGGCATCATCTGCAACGGTGTCAGCTACAACTACGTTTCCGACGCGGTTAAGGATTTGGGCATTGCAGACAAAACCCGGATCCTTCGCCTGGGTTTTTCTCACCCCATGCCGCCCAACCTGATCAAAGCCTTCCTGAACGCTTGCGAAAAAGTGCTGGTGGCCGAAGAGGGCGAACCCGTTATGGAGGAGGCCGTCAAGGCATTTGCCCAGGAAGCCGGACTGACCCTGCCCATCGCCGGCAAGGGTGAGCGTCTGTTCTCAAGGATCTATGAGTTCGATCCGGCCATGGTCCGGCGGGTGATGGCCGGTTATTTCGGTGTGCCTTACGCCCCCAACCAGCCGCCTGACCTGTCCGACGTGCCGGAAATCCCCCAGCGACCGCCCAACCTGTGTGCCGGGTGCTCCCACCGGGCCACCTATTATGCGGTAAAAAAAGCTGCCGAAGGCAGGGAAACGGTCTATCCCACGGACATCGGCTGCTACACCCTGGGTTTTCTGCCTCCGCTGGCCATGGGCGATTTTCTCATCTGCATGGGCTCGTCGGTAAGCACCGCCTGCGGCTTTTCCAAAGCGACAGACAAGAAGGTGATCGCCTTCATCGGCGACTCCACCTTCTTTCACTCGGGGCTGACCGGCCTGGTCAACGCCGTATACAACAACCACAATTTCACCCTGGTCATCCTTGACAACGGCACCACCGCCATGACCGGCCACCAGCCCAATCCCGGGGTGGACATGAGCAACCTGAACCTGTCCGGTTACGGCCGCATTTCAATCGAAGCGGTCGTGCGTGCCATTGGCGTCGAACACGTTACCGTCATCAAGCCTTACAAGGTTAATAAAAGCATCGAAGCGGTGAAGGCGGCGCTGGATTACAAGGGCGTGTCGGTGATCATCTCGCAGGAGATGTGCACCCTGTATGCCCGCAGCTTGAAGAAACTCAACGTGCGGGCCTTCACGGTCACGGACAAATGCAAGAACCACCGGGACTGCATCAACCAGATCGGCTGCCCGGCTTTTTACCTGGAAGGTGAACGGGTCCAGATCAATCCCAACACCTGTGTGGGCTGTGCGGTCTGTGCTCAGATCTGCCCGGAGAATGCCATTACACCGGTTAAGGCCAAAAAGGCCGGCTGAAATCCTGAACTGAGAAAAGCGAACCTTCGGCTGCCGGCAACCGTTTTCAGAAAAATCCGACCATCCCGGTCTTAGGGCCGGCAGCCCTTATCATACGGGAAACGACCATGAAAACAACAAGACTGATTATTGTAGCGGTGGGCGGTCAGGGCAACCTGCTGGCCTCCAAAGTCCTTGGCCAGGCAGCGCTGCTTTCCGGTGTTCCGGTGCGCATGAGCGAAATTCACGGCATGGCCCAGAGAGGCGGGGTGGTAGAGTCTGCCATCGTGTTCGGCGATGCCAGCAGCACCATTATTTCGGACAGCGAAGCCGACGTACTGGTCGGATTCGAACCCTCCGAAACCCTGCGGGCCATGAACAAGTGCAATGCAGACACCACCGTCATTACCAATCTGGCTCCCCTGCCGCCCTTTACCGTGGCGATCGGCAGAGGCACCTATCCGGACCTGGATCAGGTTCAGAAGCTGATCAAAGCCAAGACCAGACGGCTCATCGCCTTTGATGCCGTCGAACGGGCCACAACTGCCGGCAACGTCATGTCGGTGAATATCGTCCTGCTCGGCGCGCTGATCCAGACAGGTATTTTACCTATCCCCAAGGAAAATTTGCTGGAAGCCATCCGTACTAAGACCAAAAAGGCCTTTGTGGATGTAAACCTGAAAGCCTTTGACTTGGGTTTCATCGCGGCAGCCAATGCCTGAAGCTGCGTAAAAAGTGACTGTGCCCCGGGCATGCCCGGGGAAAACCGACCATTGAGAAGGAGGAAAACGATGCCCTGGAATGAGAAGTTCGAATGCATGGCGGTGGAGCAGATTCATCAGTTTCAGGTGGAAAAGCTGCAGGAAACGCTTGAATGGGTGACCAAACGCGTTCCGTTTTACAAGAAAAAATTCAAGGAAGCCGGTATCAAGACCGCCGACATCAAGGGCATCGAGGACGTGGCCAAACTTCCTTTCACGGTAAAAAATGATCTGCGGGACAATTACCCCTTCGGCCTGTGCGCCGTTCCCTTAAAGGACGTGATGCGCGTTCACGCCTCGTCCGGAACCACGGGCAAACCCATCACCGGCCCATATACCGCCGACGACCTGGTACAGTGGGGCGAGTGCATGGCGCGCAACTTTCATGCTGCCGGGGTCCGCCCCGGGCACGTGGTTCAAAACGCCTACGGCTACGGCCTGTTCACGGGCGGCCTGGGATTTCACCAGGGCGCCACGACCATGGGCTGTACGGTTGTGCCCACCAGTTCCGGGCTGACCGAACGCCAGATCACCCTGTTAAAAGATTTCGGGACCAACGTGCTGTGCTGCACGCCATCCTATGCCCTGACCATTGCCGAACGGGCAGAGGAACTCAAGGTGGATCTGAAAAAACTGCCGCTCTCCATCGGCATTTTCGGCGCCGAACCCTGGACCGCCGGCATGCGTGAGGAGATCGAGGCGCGCATGGGAATCAAGGCCATGGAGGCCTATGGTCTTACCGAACTGGGCGGCCCCGGTGTAGGCTTCGACTGCGAGGCCCAGAGCGGTATCCACATCAACGAGGACTACTACCTGGCCGAAGTGGTCGACCCCATCACCCTGGAACCGGTTCCGCTGGGTGAAAAGGGCGAGTTGATCTTCACATCCCTTCAGCGTCGGGCCATGCCCATGATCCGTTACCGCACCAAAGACATCACCCGCCTGTACCGCGAAAAATGCGTTTGCGGCAGAACCTTCGTCAAGATGGATAAAATTTTTGGTCGAACCGACGACATGCTGATCATCAGCGGTGTCAATGTCTTTCCCTCACAAATCGAGTCCCTGCTGCTGGATATCGAGGAAGTGGAGCCTCAGTACCGCATGCTGGTCCGAAAAAAAGGTTATCTGGATCAACTGGTAGTGCAGGTGGAGGCGAAACAGGACGTTTACGCGGCCGGTGACCGTAAGAAATTTGAAGTGGAGGCCAAAATCATGGCCCACATCCGCGGTCACATGGGGATCAGCGTGGAGGTCAACCTCGTGGAGCCCAAGTTCATTGCACGAAGCGAGGGCAAGGCCCTTCGCGTGGTTGATGAACGGCCCAAACAGTTCCGGTGATCGTAAAAGATCCGACACCAGGATAGAGATGAGAAGTTGGCAGCCTGCTAACCTGCCGATGGACCCTGTGCCGCGACGGAAAACGGTTCAGATTTCCCTGTGCGCTGAACATCTGACAGCTTCTCAGAAAATAGAACATGCATCGGCAGGCTGATTTGACACGAACAGCCCATGGCCTCGGATAAATAAGCCGAACAACCACCAGAACGACGGGAGGTGCAACCATGACAGACAAACAACCCTTTGTCCCCAAAACCTTTGCCGTCATTGGTGCAGGTCCCGTAGGCTGTATCGTGTCCGCATTTCTGGCCAAGGGAGGCTATGACGTGATCCTGTGCGATGTCGTCCCTGACCTTCTCGAACCTGCCTTGAAGCGGGGAATCATTATCGAAGGTGCCGAGAACCTGACCCAGACGGTCAGTCACACCTGCACCAGCATCGACTCCCTGCCCGACTACAAGCCCGATGTTATTTTCGTCACCGTCAAAGCCAATGCCCTGCCGCTTATCGCGTCGGCCATCGAGGGGTTCCACAAAAAGGGCCTCTATGTGGTGAGCTGGCAGAACGGCATCGACACCGAACTGGTACTGGCCAATAGCTTAGGCAAGGAACCGGTGATGCGGGCGGTGGTCAACTACGGCTGCGGCCTCCTGGAGCCGGCCCATGTTACGATCCCCTTTCACCACCCGCCCCACTTTATTCAGGAACTGGACCCGGACGCCAAATTCGCCGCCGATGCCATTGCCGATACGCTGACCACCTGCGGCCTGCCCACCCGCCATACCGAAGACATCGTTGCCATGGTATGGCGCAAAGGGGTGCTCAACGCCTGCATGAACCCGGTGTGCGCCGTCACCGGACTGACCATGTCCCAGGCCATGAACGACCCGATCATTTTCAACCTCGTAGACTCTCTGGTTAAAGAGTGCGTCAAGGTCGCCCGTGCCAACGAAATCCTGCTGGGCTGGGAGTACTACCCCAACGCCATCGAATACATGCGCAGCGCCGGCAACCACAAGCCGTCAATGCTCATGGACATCGAAAATGGCCGACGCACGGAAATCGACTACATCAATGGCAAGTTCGTAGAATACGGCCGGCGGGCCGGCATTGAGACTCCCTATAACATTACCCTGCAAAGCCTGGTGAAGGGGTTGGAGTCCAGGCTTTGAAAGAACCGGGGATGAAGGGATTCAGGTAACGAGCGGACCATGACGACATCCAGCCAGACAACTTCTCAGAACCTCTACCCACCCTGCTTCGCCGGGGCCGACGTGGGGGCATCCCGAACGAAAGTAGCGGTGATCGATGCCGACGGCTATATGCTCGGTTATTGTGTGGATCGTTCAGGAACGGATTTTTCGGCCACTGCCGATCGATGCCTGACCGAGGCATTGGCCATGGCCGATATTAAGAAAGATCGCATTGCACGTACGATATCCACCGGGTACGGCCGAAAGAATGTCTCCTACGCCCAGGACTACCGCACCGAAATCAGCTGCCACGGCAAAGGGTGCTTCCACTATTTTCCCTTTGCGATCACCATTATCGATATCGGCGGTCAGGACAACAAGATCATCAAACTGGATGAAAACGGCAAGCGGACGTCCTTTAAGATGAATCGCAAGTGCGCCGCCGGCACCGGCGCGTTCCTGGAGGAGATGTCCCCCCGCCTGGACATTCCCCTGACTGAAATGAACGGCCTTGCCGCGGCATCCACAAACATGGTCAAGCTGGGCAGCTTCTGCACGGTTTTTTCCGCCACCGAGGTGTTGGAAAACATCCGTCGGGGAAAACGGGTGGAAGACATCGTCAAGGGACTGTTCTTCTCGGTCATTTCAAGAATCAGGGAGATGGACGCCTTCACCGAAAAGGTGGTGATGACCGGCGGGGTCGTAGCCCATAACCCCTACCTGGTGGAAATGACCCAGGAGCTGATCAGCCGCCCCATTCTGGTTCCTGACCTGCCCCAGTTCACCGGCGCTTTAGGCGCGGCGCTATATGCAAGAGAAACATTTGAGAATTGAGGAATTAGGAATGCTGGGATTAGGGAATTGTTTTATCACTGTTACGGTATACTAATGAACCCGCGTCGTCATGCCGGACTCGATCCGGCATTCAGTCAATTTCTGGACAGCGCTAAAGCTTCATTCGTGCCCGGCTTTCGCCGGAATGACCGCTTTGGAAGGTTTCAATGCCGGCTTAATCGTTTGCCCATCAAATCCTAAATCCCTCAATTCCCAATTTTCAATTCATTCACCGGAGGTGAATCTATGTCCGAAGAGAAAAAGATCAAACTGAAACGGCTGGAATCGTCCAAGGTACTGGGCAAGTTCATGGCCGACTACTACTACGAGCTGGACAACGCCGCCAAGACCGGTGAAAAGAAAATTGCCTGGTGCACCAGTGTGGGTCCGGCGGAAATCCTGAGAGCCATGGGTTTTCTGGTCTATTTTCCCGAGACTCACTCGGCCATGCTGGGATCCTCGCGCATGGCCACGGAGCTGATTCCAAAAGCCAACGCCGTGGGCTATTCACCGGATATCTGCTCCTACCTCACCGCGGACATCGGCGCCTACCTGGGAAAGGTATCGCCCCTGGCCAAGATCTTCGAAGGCATCCAGGGGCCACCGAAACCGGACGTCCTGGTGTTCAACACCAATCAGTGCCGCGACGTGCAGGACTGGTTTAACTTCTACGGCGAGGAGTACGACGTGCCGGTGGTGGGTGTCCACTCCTATGTGGGTGTCCAGGAGGTGGAAGCGTCCCACGTAAAATCCATTGCCGCACAGATGGAAGCGTTGATCCCGCCGCTCGAACGCATCGTTGGCAACACGTTCGATATGGACCGACTCAAGGAAGCCGTGGCCCTGTCGCGGGAATGCTCGGATCTGTGGAAGCAGGTACTGGACACTGCCGCCGTTGTGCCCTCTCCCATCACCTTCTTCGACGGCACCACCCTCATGGGCGCTGCCGTGGTGGGCCGGGGAACCCAGCGGGCCAATGACTGCTATCGCACCCTGCTGGCGGAGCTGAATCAGCGCATTTCCGATAAGGAAGGGGCCGTTGAAGACGAACAGTTCCGGATTTACTGGGACGGCATGCCCGTTTGGGGCCGGCTGTCCGCCCACGCCAAGCTGTTCGCCTCCCTGAAAACCAATGTACTGGCCTCGACCTACTGCAACTCCTGGATCTTCTCCGCCCTGGACCCGGACGACCCTTTCAACTCTATGGCCCGGGCCTACACGGAACTGTTCATCGTGCGGGCCGACGCACCCAAGGAAGCCTACATCAAGGAGATGCTGAAATTCTTCAAGGTGGACGGTATCATCTACCACGATGCCAAAACCTGCCCCAACAACTCCAACTGCCGCTACGGCATGCCCCAGCGCATCGAACGGCAGTCCGGCATCCCCAGCCTGACCATCAACGGCGACCTGAACGACCTGCGTCTGATTTCCGACGAGCAAACCAAAACCAACGTGGAGGCCTTCATCGAGCAGCTGGCGGAAAACAAATGAGGATTTCGAATTTAGGAATTGGGGAATTGAGGAATTGGTGCTCACCCCTATAAAAGATTGAATTCCTTGAATCCTAAAATCCCTCAATCCCGTATTTGAGATCATAATCAGTATGAACGCGTTAGGGAAAAGGTGTAATTATGATGCTGGATAGCTTATTCAATCCTATCGGCGTAGCGGTCATCGGAGCGTCCGGAAAAACGCTTCACATCGGCAACCGGGTAATCAAGAACCTGCTGGATTTCGGCTACCAGGGGGGAATCTACCCCATCAACCCCAAGGCAGATGAAATCCGCGGGATCAAGGCTTATAAATCCATTCTCGACGTTCCCGGGCAGGTGGACGTAGCCCACATGGTAATTCCGGCCAAGTTCGTGCCCATGGCCGTGGAAGACTGCGGCAAAAAGGGCGTGAAACACATCATCATCAACTCCGGCGGGTTTTCCGAGACCGGCCCCGAAGGGGCCGAAATCGAGAAAGCCTTTCTGGAAAAGGCCAAGGCGTATGGCATCCGCATCTTCGGTCCCAACTGCCAGGGTATCATCAATTCAGACCCGGCCGTGCGCGCCTACTGCAACTTCACGTTCACCTTCCCCGAAGCCGGGCACATCTCCATCGTGGCCCTGTCCGGCGGGGTGGCCGAGGTGATCCACCAGGGATTCTCCGCCATGGATGTGGGCACTCGCATCTATGCTTCCAACGGCAACGCCTGCGATATCTCAATTCCGGAGATCATCCGCTACCTGGCCGACGACGACGGCACCCGGGTCATCGTCACCTATGTGGAGGGGCTCAGGAATCCGATGGACTTTCTCCAAGCGGCCCGGGAAGCCACTGCTAAAAAACCGGTGCTGGCCATGAAGGCCGGTCGAACCATGGAAGGTGCCAAGGCGGCCGCTTCCCACACCGGCGGTCTGGCCAGGGAAGACCTGGCCACCGACCTGATCTTCAAAAAGGCCGGCATCGTCGATTTCAGGGATGAAGGGCACCTGATCAACGCGGCCGTGGCTTTCGGTTCACAGCCGGTTCCCGGGGGCAACCGGGTGGGCATCATCACCAACACCGGCGGACCGGCGGTGATCGCCACCGACATCCTCGTGGATGCCGGCCTGACCCTGCCTCCGCTCTCCGAGAAAACCAAAGCCGTTCTCACGGAGAAGCTTTATCCCGAAGCATCGGTCAGCAACCCGGTGGATGTGCTGGCCACGGGTAACGCCGAACATTACCTGGCCTGTCTTGAGGCCATGATGGCCGACGACAGTTTCGACTGCATCCTCGTTCACTTTGTCACGCCCTTTTTCGTGGATACGGAAAACATCGCCACCGCCATCGCCCAGGTAAACCTGCAGCAGATCAAGCCCATGGTCTGCAACCTGATGACCGACCGGCGCCAGTGGGCCGAAACCGAAGCCATCCTCAAGGCGGGCGGTGTGCCCTGCTTTGCCCTGCCCAGCGATGCCGCCCGGGCCCTGAGCGCCCTGGTGCGCTACCGCAACATCCTGGATCGCCCACCCGGCCGGGTTCGCACCTACAGCGATGTGGATACCGATAGCACCAAGGCCGTTTTCGCCAGTGCCGTGGGCCGGTCGATGCTGGCTGCCGATCAGGTTTACGAAATCCTCGAAGCCTATGGCATCGATGTGCCCGAGTGGCGCATGGCCGACGATATCGATGGCACCGTGGCCGCTGCCGAGGCCATCGGCTTTCCGGTTGTCGTCAAGGCCGATGCCGGTTCCGTGGTCCACAAGAGCGACATGGGCGGCGTAGCCGTGAACCTGACCGACGCCGATGCGGTGAAAAATGCCGCCAGGAAGATGAAAGAACGAATCGACGCCGCGGACCTGCGCTTTTTCGTCCAGCAATTTGTGCCCGGTGGCCGGGAAATCATACTGGGCGCCAAGGCCGAGCCCGGAGTGGGGCATCTGATCATGTTCGGTCTTGGCGGCATCTTCGTTGATGTGATCAAGGACGTGGTATTCAACCTCACCCCGGTGACCGATGACGAAGCCCGGGAAATGGTGGACGGCATCCGGGCATCCGCCCTGCTCGACGGGGTGCGCGGTGAAAAGCCGGTGGACAAAACCGCGCTGGTCGATCTGATTCAGCGACTGTCCAAACTGGTAACCGACTTTCCGCAGATCAAAGAGCTGGACCTGAATCCGGTCATGGCCTTCGAAAAAGGCGCCGTGGCGGTGGATGCGCGTATTGCCCTGTGAAGGGTTGGTTTGATTAGTTGCTTGGTTTGATTGGTTAGTTGGAAAAAGAAAGGCGGCTTTTACCCCACCCTAAACGCCTTCAGCCTTATACCTATCTACCTAAGGAGAGGAACGACCCATGGCCCATTGGATGAACCTGGGACAGCAACTCAAGATGAACGCCAAGAAGTATCCTCAGACCGTGGCCCTGTGTGACGCCCGTCGACGGTTCACCTATCCCCAGGTCAATCGCCGGGTCAATTGCCTGGCCCACCGCCTCATGGAGATGGGCCTGAAAAAAGGCGACAAACTGGCCGTGCTAATGGAAAACAGCATCGAGATCGTCGAACTCTATCTGGCCACGGCCAAAACCGGCATCGTCATCGTGCCGGTTAATTTCCGTCTCGTGGGACCTGAGGTGGCCTACATCGTAGATAATGCCGACGCCAATGCCATGGCCGTGCATCACGAATTTACCCCCTGCGTGGACGCCATCAAGGGCCGGCTGAAACAAATCCCGCCGGAGAATTACATCGTCGTTGACCGGGCCAAAGCGGGATACCGTGAATACGAATCGCTGATGGACGGTGCACCGGACCATGAACCGGACGTCCAGGTCGCCCCGTCGGACACCTGGATTCTGATCTATACCTCCGGCACCACCGGAAAGCCCAAAGGAGTGGTTCGCTCCCATGAATCCCACATCGCCTTCTACCTGATCAACGCCGTGGACTTCGGGTTCGACCCGCACGACGTGTGCATGAACGTCATGCCCCTGTGCCACATCAACTCCACCTTCTTTACCTTCACTTTCACCTATATCGGCGCCACGGTATACATTCACCCGGCCCGGTCCTTCCGGCCCGAAGAGATTCTGGAGATCGTGGAACGGGAAAAGATCACCTTTATTTCCCTGATCCCCACTCACTACAACCTGATCCTCAACACCTCCGACCAAGGCAGGCAACGGGACACCCGGTCCATCAAAAAACTGCTTTGCAGCAGCGCACCGGTAAGGAAAACCATGAAGACCACCATCATGGAATTTTTTCCCGGCGTTCAGCTCTACGAGGGCTATGGCTCAACCGAAGCAGGCATCGTCACCGTGCTGCGGCCCGAAGACCAGATGCGCAAGCTGGGCTCCATCGGGTTGGAAAGCCTGGGCACCGACCGGATCAAGATTCTTGATTCGCAAGGCAAGGAAGTGCCGCCGTGCGAGGTGGGTGAGCTCTATTCCAAGGGTCCGATGCTATTTGACGAGTACTACAAGCTGCCCGAAAAAACCGCCGCCGCATTCAAGGATGGCTGGTTTTCCGCCGGTGACATGGCCCGGATGGACGAAGACGGCTTTTACCAGATCGTGGACCGCAAGGACAATATGATCATCACCGGCGGAGAGCACGTCTATCCCAGCGAGGTGGAAGAAACCATCGGCAGCCATCCGGATGTGTTCGACGTGGCGGCCATCAGTCTGCCGGACGACAAGTGGGGGGAAAAGGTCGCCGCGGTAGTAATTCCCAGGCAAGGTTCGGATCTAACCGAAGCGATAATTTTAAACTGGTGCCGTGACCGGATGGCCGGCTACAAGCGTCCCAAGCAGGTAATTTTCATCAGGCAGGACCAGATGCCCCGCACCGCCACGGGCAAGATTCTTCATCGGATTCTGCGGGAACAATACGCCGACGGCGAACCGGTGTTCCCGGAAACCGACAGCTGTCCGGCACCGGAGAAATGATTTCGGAATTGGAGATTTAGGGATTCAGGAATTGTTGAAGCGGCTTCCAGCCGCGATCATGATAGGGTTGCCACCAAGAGTTTAAGAAATGAACTGTGTTCGTCCAGAAATGGTAGTTTGGGGTTCAGATCAAGGCCGCAGCTTTATTGAAACCGGAGGCGTTGCGGCGCTACGTCTAGGATAGCGCTAAAGCTTCACTAGGTGCTCAATAAGGCGTGAACGCTGAGTTGGACTGCAAGATGCCGTTTCTTGACGGATACGCCAGAAACGAGGAGGTTGTCTACATGCTGAGCAAAGCGTTCATCCCCTACAAGGGTTACTACTCGACCCCGTTCTGCCGCTGGCAGGGGGCCATGGCCAACGAGAATTCCATCGTGCTGGGCGCAAAGACCGCCGCCCGATGGATCGCCGACAAGAGCTGGGACCCGGGCATCTTTGATTACCTGGTCTTCGGAAATACCATCAGCCAGCTGCACCAGTTCTACAGCGCGCCTTACGCCGCCGCCCTGATGGGATGTGGCGGCATCCCCGGCATCGCCATCAGCCAGGCCTGCACCACCGGCACCACCTGCATCTTTCAGGCGGCCACATTCGTCGAGACAGGTATGGCTGAAAACGCCTTTGTCCTCACCACCGACCGCACCTCCAACGGACCTCATACCATCTGGCCCAACCCCAACGGCCCCGGCGGCGAAGTGATCAGCGAAAACTGGCTCATGGACAACTTCAATGCCGATCCCAATGTGGGCCTGCGCATGGTGGAGACGGCGGAGAACGTTGCCAGGGAGGAAGGCATCTCCAAGGAGGAATGCGACCACCTTGCCCTGCGCCGTTATGAGCAGTATCAGATGGCCCTGGCCGATGACCGGGCCTTCCAAAAACGGTACATGTTCGCCGCCGAAATCCAGATCTCCCGGAAGAAAAGCATACTGGTGGAAGAAGACGAAGGCATCATGCCCACCACCGCCGAAGGACTGGCCAAACTTAAACCTTTAGTACCCGGCGGCGTCTTGAGCTTCGGCGCCCAGACCCACCCGGCCGACGGCAACGCCTCTATGGTGGTCACCACGAAAGAGAAGGCCGCTCAATTGAGCGCAGACCCATCTATCCCCATCCAGGTGACCGCCTACGGTTTTGCAAGGGAAAAGAAAGGCTACATGGCCGCCGCCCCGGTGCCGGCGGCCCGCATGGCCCTGAAAAAAGCGGGACTGTCCATCGGCGACATCAAGGTGATCAAGACCCACAACCCCTTTGTGGTCAACGACATCAATTTTGCCAAAAAGATGGAGATCGACGTCGACAGCTTCAACAATTACGGCTCCTCAGTAATCTATGGCCACCCCCAGGGGTCCACGGCCACCCGGTTGATCATGGAAGGCATCGAAGAGACGGTCATGCAAGGCGGCGGGTACCTGCTGTGGACGGGCTGTGCCGCCGGCGACTGCGGCGCCTCGCTGATACTTAAAATCGGTTAAACCCATCCCCCCTGCCATGGGGGGAAAAAAAGCGGACCGGGAGGTTGCACGCCCGGCCCGCTTTTTTGTGGAGGCTTGCCGATTCTTCCACTGAACCAAGGAGAACACCGGATATATGCCAATTTTGCAGTATTGCGTTCACCCGTCAGATAGGCTACATATAATAATTATAGTCCTTCCAGCCGTTCAGGCATCTCAATGATAGTGGTCCAGTATTGATGTGATCGGGTGCTTTTGCGGCCATGCGGCCCCTTCCGGGAACGATTTCCTGTTCGCGTCGGCCCTTGCAATGACTGTTGAACAGAGAGAGCCAGATATGAAGAAACGCTATCTGCTTTGCCCTCAGTGTGGAACCCACCGGTTTTTCGTAAAAGATGAAAACGGCGAAAATGTATACTTTCATGTGGATTGGGACAATGTACCCTTCCCCACGGAGGCCTCGGACGCCGACCTGTCCAATAAAGATTTTTCCGTTGTGCACAGCACGGGGTGTTCATGGAAAGGCGGCATCAAAGGGTTGGTGAAATACCTGCGGTAGGAGGTCCTTTCTTGCCGCGGGGGAGCAAACAGGAGCCATTTATTAAGAGTGATTGACTTGTCATCGATTTCGACCGATGATTGAGTCAAACGACCGCCAGTTTGTTTTTACCTGTCAACCTGAAGCTGAGTGAGAGCAGCGAGAACTTCCATAATTATTTCCAGGGAGAGGCGCCATGAAGAAGCTGGTCGAGGAAATTGCAAAGGCACTTGTTGACCTTCCGGAACAGGTATCGGTAAATGAAATTGAGAGCCAGCAGAGCATCGTCGTCGAGCTGGCCGTGGCCAAACAGGACCTGGGGAAAATCATCGGGAAAAAAGGCCAGAATGTGCAGGCCATCCGAACCATTCTGAACGCCGCCTCGGGAAAAAGCAAAAAACGCATCATCCTGGAGTTGTTGGAATAGATATCCAGACCTTTGGAAATCCACCATCCAAGGCGTATTCTCCCGGGAGTTCAAATTAAAGTACACATTTATTTTGAAAACCGGGCATGTGGAATATTGGGTCATCTGCATAGCCGCACAGACCGGGGAACACGTTCCTGCCTTACATTGCTGCGGACAACCAACCAGGTCAACGCCACGCCATCGCTTTCATAACATTCTCGAATCATGGACATCATCGGGACTTCATGGTATGGACGTATTTCCGTTTCAGCATTGCGGTCACACACAATCCCAACGTTCAGTCGGACCATGCCTAAACACGAAAGCGATTCATGCCTTACTCATTCAAGCAACGCGCAAAAACAGCCGCCATAAGCTTCTTAGCCACCTGGTTTGCCCGCCTGTGGTTTGCTACCGTAAGAATTTCTATTGTCAACGGGGACGTTTATGACCGGCACTTCCGGCAGATCGGAATACCCCACCATGTGGTCGGCGCCTCCTGGCACCGTAATGCCATCTTTCTGTTCTACTTCTTCCGGAATTTAGGGGATCGGTTGATCATGATCAGCCGCAGTCTCGACGGAGAGATCGCCGCCGGTGTGGCCAGACGATTCGGATACACCCCGGTCCGCGGCTCCTCTTCACGGGGGGGCAGCGAAGCCTTGCAGCAGATGATCGATGTCATGAATGGCGGGCAGAAAAAATACCTGTGCGGCACCGCCGTTGACGGCCCCCGTGGCCCGGCTCGCAAATTAAAGAAGGGCATGGTGGCCGTCGCCATGCAAACTGGGGCACTGTTTGTACCGATGGCCTGTTCCGGCAACCGCCTCATCACCTTTCCCAGGGCCTGGGACAAAACCATTATTCCGAAACCATTCAGCCGGATGACCATCGCTTTCGGCGAACCTGTCGCCATCCCGGCCGGACTTCTCGGGCACGACCTGGACACGCTCTGCCGGAAACTGGAGGATGACCTGAACCGCCTGACCGATACGGTGGACCAAAAGTGCGGCTACCTGGAGGCGGGAATGCGTCGATCAGGGCAATGATCATTGGATCGAAACCCTCTGCCATCAGGTCATGGGCAGCATCGCCGAGGTGATACCGGTTTTACCCGTTTCTCTGGTCTCTGCTGTCTTCCTGGATGCACCGGCCATCGATTTGGACATCCTTCAGGTTGAGCAGCGGGCGACCCTGCTGATCGACAAACTTCAGAAAAACCACGCACCGGTACTCGAAACCCCGCGCAGCACCCGCATGGCGGCCATTGCCGACGCCGTCGACCAGATGCGTCCGCGCGGGATGATTGCCCATTCCGACGGCAGATTCATGGCCGTGGCAAAGGAAACACCGCTGCTGAAATACTATGCCAATGCCATCGCCCACTGGCTGCCGGATTATAAACGGGAGTAACCTTCGATGATTTCAGAAAACGTACGCATCCATCTTGGCAACCAGGAGCATGTCTCAGCCATTATAGCAGGCCCGGATAATCCATCCCAGACAAATGGAGCAGGATTAATTATTGCCCATGGCGCCGGCAACGATATGAGCAACCCCTTGATCGTTGCCGTTGCCGACGGCCTGGCCATTGCCGCCTGCGTCACCTTGCGGTTTAATTTTCCCTACAAGGAAAAGGGCAAAAAATCACCCGATTCCCAGGAAAAGCTGATCCATACCTGGCAGTGTGCTTACGAATACATGAAGACCAATCAAAAATTCCCGGTCGCACGAATCATCGCCGTCGGCAAATCCATGGGTGGCCGGGTGGCATCGCAGATGGTGGCCGAAGCCCAGATGGATGTGGCGGGCCTCATTTTTCTGGGCTATCCCCTGCACGCCCCGGGCAAAACGGACCAACTGCGCGATGCCCACCTCTACAGGATCAAGGTGCCGATGCTATTCTTTGCGGGTACCAAAGATCCGCTGTGCAATATGGACAAGCTGAAAACCGTAATGGATAACCTGCCATGCCCCCACGACTTGGAAATCATCGACGGCGGCAACCATTCGTTCAAGTTGCCACAGTCATCGTCACGTTCGGAAACCGACATGCACCGGAAAATTTTGGGAAAATGCGTGGCGTGGATTGGGCAGGCATAGATGGCGGGTTGCTTTTTTCACCACCGAAAAAAGGTATATAATTTTGAATTGGAAATTTTGAATTGTGAATTAAGGTTTTAAAATCGATTCATAATTAAAAATTCAAAACTAAAAATTCAACATTAAATGAGTCCTCTGCGACTCGAGCGCAGCGGGCGGTGAACGATATAATTAGAACCTATCACAAAAATCAGGATCAGGGTTCATGGCAAGGCACGAAAGGGCGCAAAAGCTCAGCATACATGCAGTATGTGAGCATTTTGCGCCCTTTCGTAACGCAGCCAGGGGCGCTTAGACTATTTTTGAGATGGGTTCTACCACAGCCACGTCATCCCGGCATACCTCACCATCAGGGCAATGGACAGTTTGGTCAGGCCGTGGATGAGGATGCAGACCCACAGGCTCCCGGTTTTTTGTACAGCCAGGTGGTAAAAAGAAAATAAAGGACGGCAGACAGATACTCATAGGTTTGATGGCCCGCGGTAAAGATGAGGGTTGCGCCAACCACGGCAAACGTGCTCAACGGCAGTGCCTTCAAAGCGGCAGGACGCTGCTCGAGCGTATCCAGAATCGATCCCACCAGGCCCTTTTCCCCCCGTTGCAACCCGGCCTGGTGCAACCACCCCATCACATAAACGCGCATGAACAGCTCTTCCAAAATCGCCACCAGAATCACCAAGTTGACCAGTCTCAGGCAAAAGTAGAGGGATGAAAAGGATTCCTGGGCACCGGTGGCCAGCAGCTTAAGCCCCTGAACCATAACCGCTGAAAGCACGGGCTCGGGTATAACTGGAAAGGGAGGACGTAAACCAGATAGGGCGACAGGTAAAACAACAGCAGCGCTTGAAAACGCTTGTGTTCGGGTAGCGGTTGATATGCGTTCGAAGAATTCTCAGCCATTGGCGGGGATAGTTTCCTGTTTTAAGGAATAATAGCGAGACCATAATAGAAATGTCCTCTTATCAACCGCTTTTTCCCCTAAAACACCTGACGGCACACATGGTGTCATTCCCGCTAAAACGCGAATCCACGTTGACATGATAGTATCATATGATACAATCGCTTTCATGAAAACCGAAATTCACAAATGCCGGGTAACGTCACTGATCATCACCCTGCTTACCGCCATCGCAGAAATTGTTGGTCAACTGGAGGGAGTCAAAATCCACAAACCCAATCCGGCACTTCGCCGCAAGCATCGAATCCAGACCATCCAATCGTCCCTGTCCATCGAAGGCAATTCATTGACCCGCGATCAGGTAACGGCTGTGTTTAATAAGAAGCGAGTAGTCGGCCCCCGTCAGGAAATCCTTGAAGTTCAAAATGCCATTCGTGCCTATCAGCAACTGAGCACATTCGGTCCCCTCTCAATCGATTCATTCCTCAAAGCGCATGGTATCCTCATGGAAGGTTTAATCCCTTCTGCAGGCGCAATACGTATGGAACCCATTGGGATGCTCCGGCCAGGGGATATCTTCCATAAAGCCCCACCCTGGAAACATGTCGATCCGATGATGCAAACCCTGTTTGCCTACCTGAAGACAACCGATGACCATTGGCTGTTAAAATCGTGCCGATTCCATTTCCAACTGGAACACATTCATCCGTTTGTGGACGGCAACGGTCGTATGGGGCGACTCTGGCAAACCCGCATCTTGATGGAATATTATCCCATTTTTGAATTCCTGCCGGTGGAGGATTTGATCAAAGAACGCCAAACCAACTATTACCGGGAGTTGGCCACCGGCGATGATACCGGTGACTGCACCGGGTTTGTCGTCTTAATGCTGACCCTGATCCGTGAATCATTAGCAGACCTAATGACCGCAACCCGATCGGTGACGTTCACCGCTAAAGATCGACTGGAATTGGCCGCACAGTCGTTTGGCGACAATTCCTTTTCCCGGAAAGACTACCAGGTGATTTTCAAGACCATCTCAACCGCAACAGCCAGCCGTGACCTGCAGCGGGGTGTGAAGATGAAAATTCTTGAGCAGAGTGGCGACAAACGGACGGCAAGGTACAGATTTAACGATGCGGGGATGAGCACATAGGTGAATGGGACACGGATGAACCAGGATTGATACGGACAAGGCCTGATGATGTTTATCAAATAAAAAATATGATTTAACACTCTGATATTATAATTTTTTCATTCAATACCCTAACCGGACAATGCTGATTATTGTTGATCCACACGGAGCTTTTAGCTATCAGCTGTCAGCTTTGAGCGGTCAACAGCCTTCTCCACCTGCTCCAGAAACAATTTTCTCGGAATTTCCCGGGCCCCAAAACGAATCAGATGATCGGTTCTCACCTGGCAATCGATGAGAGCGAACTTCAGGCGTTTGAGATTTTTTACAAGCGTGACGAAGGCCACCTTGGAAGCGTTGCTCACATGGCTGAACATGGATTCCCCGAAAAAGGTCCGGCCGATGGAAATACCGTAAAGCCCGCCGACGAGTTTATCGTCCTGCCAAGCTTCCGCCGAATGGGCATAGCCCTGCCGATGGAGTTCGCAGTATGCCGCTTTCATCTCATCAGTGATCCAGGTTCCTTCGCCATAGGACCGTTTGGTGTCGGCACAGGCCTGAATAACCGCGTCAAAGGCTTCGTCAAAAGTAATCTGAAATACATTTCTCTTGATGACCTTGCGGAGCGACTTGGAGATTCTCAGTTCATCAGGATAAAGAACCAGACGCGGGTCGGGCGACCACCAGAGGATGGGTTCGCCTTTTGAATACCATGGGAATATGCCGTTGCGATAGGCCAAAAGAATCCGCTCGGGGCTCAGGTCACCGCCGACGGCCAGCAGGCCTTCTTTTATAGCGAGATGCGGCGGGGGAAAGGAGAGCCGTTTGGAAAGGGTGAAGACGGGCATGGGTTTAGGCTGAAGGTCGCAGGCTTTCAGGCTGAAGGGTCTTTGTGATCATTGGTTTTTTGGTTTCAAGGCATGTGCCAATTCATAATTATGAATTCTCAATTTTTAATTGTGTAGCGGAAGCAGAAGCCAATGTCACAAAACCTGCACTTGTTCATTTTCAGCGCTTGATCTTATGGATTTTGAAACCCACCTCCCTTTAACAATTCAAAATTTAAAACTAAAAATTCAAAATTGATATGAGCCATTAGCTATCAGCCATGAGCTGTGAGCTATCAGCTATAATTGAACACCAGTTCCTCCCCCTTCATATCCAGCGCCACCCTGCCACCTTTCTCCAATTTGCCAAAGAGAATTTCATCCGCCAGGACATCCTTGATCTCGGTCTGGATGACACGGGCCAGGGGGCGGGCGCCGTATTGGGGGTCATGGCCTTTTTTGGCCAGCCATTTTCTCACGCTTTTCGAGTACCCCATGGAGACTTTTTTGACCGCCAGCTGGTCGGCGAACTCGTTCATGAATTTGTCGACGATCATGCCCATGATCTCACGGTCGAGGGCGTTGAAAGTGATGATGCCGTCCAGGCGGTTTCGAAATTCCGGGCTGAAAATTTTCTCGATGGCCTTTTTACCTTTGCCGGCGGAATCGCCTTTGGTGTCGCCGAAGCCGATGGTGGCGGAGCTCATCTCCCGCGAACCGGCGTTGGAGGTCATCATGACGATGACATTGCGAAAGTCGGCCTTCTTGCCGTTGTTGTCCGTCAGGGTGGCGTGGTCGAGCACCTGCAGCAAAATATTGAACAGGTCTTCGTGGGCTTTTTCGATTTCGTCCAGCAGCAGCACACAGTAGGGGTGCTTGCGGACGCCGTCGGTGAGCAGACCGCCCTGGTCGAACCCGATGTATCCGGGGGGCGCGCCGATCAGCCGGGCCACGGCATGTTTTTCCATGTACTCGCTCATGTCATAGCGCATGAATTCCACATCCAGCTGCCGGGCCACCTGCCGGGCCACTTCGGTCTTGCCGACACCGGTGGGGCCGGTGAACAGGAACGACCCCACGGGCTTTTCCGGTTGGCCCAAACCTGCCCGTGATCGCTTGATGGCGGTCACCAGGGCATCGATGGCATCGTCCTGGCCGAATACGACCTGACGCAGCTGGCCGCCCAGATTTTCCAGTTTGGCCTTGTCCGGCGTGGAGACGTTGACCGCTGGAATGCGGGCGATCTTGGACACGATCTTTTCGATGTCCGACGGGTGAATCCACTTACGGTGAGTTGCACCGGAGAGCCGGATGGCGGCACCGGCTTCATCGATGACGTCGATGGCCTTGTCCGGCAGGAATCGGTCGTTGATGTATTTGGCCGACAGCTCACAGGCCGCCTTGAGTGCCGCGTCCGTGTATTCAATCTCGTGGTGTTCCTCGTAGCGGGAGCGCAGCCCTTTGAGGATCTTGATGGACTCTTTGACCGGCGGTTCCATGATATCGATCTTTTCGAATCGTCTGGACAGGGCGCGGTCCTTTTCGAAATGGTTCTTGTATTCCTCATAGGTCGTGGAACCGATGCATCTCAGTTCACCGGTGGACAGGAATGGCTTCAATATATTGCTGGCATCCATGGAGCCGCTGCTGGTGGCCCCGGCCCCCACGATGGTGTGGATCTCGTCGATGAAAAGGATGGCGTTTTTGCGCTTTTTCAGTTCGGCCACCACCCCTTTTAGGCGCTGCTCGAAATCGCCCCTGAACTTCGAGCCGGCCAGCATGCCTCCCAGATCCAAGGAATAGATTCGCACCTCTTTGAGCAGGTCAGGCACCTCCCCGCCCCAGATCTTCTGGGCCAGCCCTTCAGCCATGGCCGTCTTTCCCACACCCGGGTCGCCAACGAAAATGGGGTTGTTTTTCCTGCGCCGGCAGAGCACCTGCATGGTGCGCTCCATTTCCAGTTCGCGGCCGATCAGGGGGTCCAGTTTGCCCTTGGCCGCCTGGTCGATAAGGTTCACCGTGTAGGCTTCCAGTGGGCTGGTCTTTTTCTTGATGGTTTTCTGCTCGGCCGGGGCGTCGATTTCAGGCGAATCCTCGGGCACGTCCGGGGTTATTTCATGGGAGATGTTCCGCAGCACATCCAGCCGGGAGATACCCTCTTCGTTCAAAAAATATACGGCGTGGGAGTCCTTCTCCATGAAAATGGAGGCCAGTATGTCGCTGACGGCCACCTCTTTTTTTTCGGCCGAGCGAACATGGTTGACAGCCCGCTGGATCACCCGCTGAAAACCAATCGTCTGCTGGAGCACGTACTCGCTTTCTTCAGGAAGCACCTGCATGTTATCATTGAAGAACATCTCCAGATTGGCTTTAATGTTTTCCACATTGCCGCCGCACTTTTCAACGATTTCGAGTCCTGAACTGTCATGCAATATGGCAAACAGCACATGCTCGACACTGACGTATTCATGCCGCCGTTTCTTGGCCTCGCGAACGGCGAAGCCTAACGTGGCGCTGAGTTCCTTACTGATCATAGTCTATTCCTGTTCCATGCTGCAGCGCAGCGGATAGCCGCTTTCACGGGCAAGATTGTGAACCGTATCGATCTTGGTTTCGGCAATTTCATGGGGGTAGCTCCCACAGACCCCCACGCCCTGGTGATGGACATTCAACATAATCTTTGCCGCCGATTCGGGTGACTTGCTAAACACGTACATCAGTATCTCGACGACAAACTCCATGGTGGTATAATCATCGTTATGCAGCAACACCCGGTACATGGGAGGTTCCCTGGTTTCATCCCGGGTTTCCGAACTGATTTGTTCTTCTATCTGAAAACGGTCACGGGCCATAGTCAATTGCGTTAATCAGGTTAGAAATAGCCCAAGACTGATCGCTCAGCCCTTGGCGTCCCCTCACAACAAACAGCAGAAAAAATACATACCAAACAAATATCTTATTCTACGGGCAACTCATTTCAAATGGTAATCATCCGTATCCATTAAGATTGATCGATGAGCGGCCGTCTGCATCCGTGCCATTGATTATAATCATCGCCAACAAGGATTGTAAAGTGGATTTCTTGACCGGGGAAGTCGCGGGAGGGTCGGGAATTCGTTCATTTTTTTCTATCGGAATCCTGTCGATCGGTTGGAATGCTGAAAGATCAGGGCTCGATTTCAATAATGCGGGGAATCGCGGTTCCGTTTTCAATTCGGACCATAGCAACCGACACCGGATAATTGAACCGACGGTGGCCGGCACTTCCCGGATTGAGGTAGGTGACGCCATTTTTTTGGAAAATTTCAGGCTGGTGGGTGTGCCCGCTGACGACCACATGGATTCCGGCAGCCGAAGGCTCCACGTCCAGGTGGTTCAGGTCATGGAGAAGGTAAAAAAAGACCCCTTGGATCTCTATCATCTCCCTGATCGGCAATGGATCGGACCATGAACCGTGGTCCGTGTTTCCACGGACAGCCATTAACGGAGCGATTCGTTCCAGCCGTTTCAACACCTGTCCATCGCCCACGTCACCGGCGTGCAGGATCTGATCGCATCCTGCCAGAACCTTTTCCACCTCCGGACGGACCAGGCCGTGAGTGTCGGAGAGAATACCGATGCTTTTTGGTTTATTTGAGTTCATTGGGTTTGTTGAGTTCGTTGGGTTATCAGCGTACGTTCAGAAACGGTGGATTGCGGTTCAGGTCAAGGCCGCAGCTTTTTTAAAACCGGAGGCGTAGCAGCGCTACGTCGAGGATTTTAAAAAGGCGAGAACACCGAGCTGGGCCGCAAGACGGCACTTCGGAAGGTACGCTATCTGCCACAGCACTTCTTGTATTTCTTACCACTGCCGCACGGGCAGGGATCATTGCGGCCGATTTTTTCGGATTCCCGTTTGACCGGTTTTTGGGTGGCCGGAGCATCGCCGCTGCCGGAAAAGATCAGTTTCTGCTCCTTGGGCTTTTTCAGGTCATCGATGTGTTCCGGTTCGGCCAGTTGTATCCGGAACAGAATGCCAAGAGTTTCCGACTTGATGCGGTCGATGGTCTCCTGGAACATATCGAAGCCTTCTTTTTTGTAGACCAGCAGCGGATTCTGCTGGGCGTACCCGCGCAGCCCGATGCCTTCCTTGAGATGATCCATGGACAGCAGATGATCTTTCCATAAATTATCCACGGTCTGTAGCATAACCATCCGCTCCAGTTGCCGGAAATCATCCCCCCCGCCCAGCATAGCGGCTTTCTCCTCATAGAGGAGGTGGGCTTGATCGTAAATTTCCTGTGCCAACCCCTCTTCAGTAAGGCCGTCCAGGGTATCTTCATCCATTTTCGCCAACCGGAAATTGAACTGCTGAAAAACGGCATCCGAAATGGCCTCCCATTCCCACTCCGCGGGAATGGCCCGCTCATCAGCAAATTTGGCTGCGATATCCTCGGCCGATTCCATCATGATATCTTCGATGGTGGATTTCAGGTCAACGCCGGTAAGCAGGTCGCGGCGCTGTTTATAAATCACCTCGCGCTGCTGGTTCATGACGTCGTCGTATTCCAGCAGGTGCTTGCGGATGTCAAAGTTGTGGGCCTCCACCTTGGACTGGGCATTCTCGATGGCACGGCTGATCAGGTTGTGTTCGATGGGTTCGCCCTCTTCCATACCCAGTCGCTCCATAATCCCGGTAATGCGCTCGCCGCCGAAAATACGCAGCAGGTCATCCTCCAGCGCCAGATAGAAACGGGAAGAGCCAGGGTCTCCCTGGCGTCCGGAGCGGCCGCGCAGCTGGTTGTCGATGCGCCGGCTCTCGTGGCGCTCGGTACCCAGGATGTGGAGGCCGCCCAGTTCGGTCACGCCTTCACCCAGCACAATGTCGGTGCCGCGTCCGGCCATGTTTGTGGAGATGGTCACCGCCCCTTTCTGGCCGGCCATGGAGATGATTTCCGCCTCTTTCTCGTGATTCTTGGCGTTGAGCACCTCATGGGGAATGCCCTGTTTTTTCAGTTTTTTGGCCAGCTGCTCGGAGATGTCGATGGAGACCGTGCCCACCAGCACCGGTTGGCCTTTCTGGTGGAGCGCTTTGATCTCCTCGATAGCGGCATCGAACTTTTCCCTGCGGGTCTTGTAGATCACATCGGAAAAGTCTTTCCGTATCATGGGCATGTTGGTGGGTATCACCGATACGTCCAGGTTGTAGATCTTCTTGAATTCCGCTGCCTCGGTGTCCGCCGTACCGGTCATACCCGCCAGTTTGTCGTACATCCGGAAGTAATTCTGAAAGGTGATGGTGGCCAGGGTCTGGTTCTCGTTCTCGATCTTGACGTTCTCCTTGGCTTCCAACGCCTGGTGCAGTCCTTCGCTGTAACGGCGGCCGGGCATGAGCCGCCCGGTAAACTCGTCAACGATGATCACCTCGCCCTCTTTGACGATATAGTCCACATCACGTTTGAACAGGGTGTGGGCCTTCAGGGCCTGGTTGGTATGGTGAAGCAGCTCGATATTGCCTGGGTCGTAAAGGTTCTCAACGCCCAGCAGCTGCTCGGCACGGGCCACCCCCTCTTCGGTGAGAGCAGCACTCCGGGCCTTTTCGTCGATCTTGTAATCCACCTCCGCCTTGAATTTGGGGATAATCCCATTGACCTGGTAATAAAGCTGGGTCGATTTTTCGGCAGGACCGGAGATGATCAATGGCGTCCGGGCTTCATCGATAAGAATACTGTCCACTTCGTCCACGATGGCAAAATGAAGATCCCGCTGGACCAACGACTGGGCATCGAACTTCATATTGTCCCGAAGATAATCGAAACCGAATTCATTGTTGGTTCCGTAAGTAATATCTGCACCGTAGGATTCTTTTCGCTGACGGTCGTCGAGCCCGTGCTGGACCGTTCCCACCGACATCCCCAGGTAGGTGTAGATCTGTCCCATCCACTCCGTGTCACGCCGTGCAAGGTAGTCGTTAACGGTAATCACATGCACCCCTCGCCCGGTGAGTGCATTGAGGTAGACGGGCAGCGTGGCCACCAGGGTTTTGCCTTCACCGGTTTTCATCTCGGCAATTTTTCCGCCATGAAGCACCATGCCGCCGATGAGTTGAACGTCGTAGGGACGCATTTCCAGCGCCCGCATCGAGGCTTCCCTGACGGTGGCAAAGGCTTCGGGCAGCAGATCATCCAACGGTTCCCCATTGTCGAGGCGGGTCTTGAGCTGAGCCGTCTGGCCTTTGAGTTGCGCTTCGCTCATGGCATTCATCTTCGGTTCCAGGGAATTGATGGCCTCTACAAAAGGTTGAAGCTTTCTCAGTTCCCGTTCATTTTTGCTGCCGAACAGCTGGGTTAAAATTTTACCAATCATCTATTCAATCTCCACTTTCATCGATCGGATGGCGTCTCTGGATATGAATTGCACGGGGACAGTCTTTTCGGTATCCACCCCGGTGTTAAAGCGCCGGCATTCTAAACCATTTTACCGGACCACTCAAGCGCAAAGGGGCAATCCACCTTTTTCGGAACCATACCGTCGGCCGATAAGGGCGGGATACAACCGAATAACCAGTCGGGGTAGAACAGCTATTGGGGTCGGTTTGACACCTGCCGGTCAATTCAGGATATACGTGGCAGGATTCACGGGAACGCCATTGAGGTAAACTTCATAATGTAGATGAGGGCCGGTGCTGCGGCCACTGTTGCCCATCTGGGCGACGATGTCACCGCGTTTGACCTTTTCTCCAATTTTCTTCAGGGTTTCGCTGAGATGGGCGTAGCGGGTGATCATGCCATGGCCGTGATCGATCACAAGCACATTTCCCATCGTTCCTTTATTGCCGGCAAAGGAAACGATTCCATTGGCTGTAGCCAGGATGGCGGTTCCTTTTCGGTTGGCAATGTCCACCCCTTTGTGAAACTCTTTCCTGCCGGTGAACGGGGAAACCCGGTAGCCGAAGCGGGAGGTCATCCAGCCACTGGTGGGTCGAATGGCGGGCGTTGAAGCCAACAGATTGCGCTGACCTTCCAGATTGTCCAGCAGGGAACCGAAGCTGTTCTCCTGGCGCTGGGATGCCGTATCCAGTTCGTCCACCTGTTTGTGCATTTCACGCATCAACCCCTCGTGGCGCTGGGTCAGCTCTAACTGGGGTTCCAGGTCTTCGGGAGCAGCCCCCCCCACGCCGAAAAGGTTGTCGTCCGCCTGTCTGGGTGCCAGATTGGCAATGACGCGAATTTTCTCCTCAAATTGGTCCAATTCGACCAGCTTTTCCTTGAGAGCATTGATTTCATGGGCGAATGATTGAATCTGCAGCCGTTGTTGCCCGATCTCTTCCCGCTGTTCGTCAATGGTTTTGGCCACATGGTGGTTGGCGGCAAGGGATTTTCGAAGGAGTTGGTAATCGTGGAAGGAAATACCGATAAACGCAACGCATAAGATAGTCACCAGTGCCATAGCCACCAACAGGGCAACGGGGATGGTAAACTGTTTGACCGTCGTTCCCGAGTTGCTCAACATGATAAACGATACTTTTTTAGCCATTACCCTTCCATGCCAGAAGCAAATTTAACGTTTTATCCATAAATATCAATTGGTTATTAACGAAATCAGCATGAACAAAAAAAGGCTACCATGATATAGACCTCCTGTCAATACCACGGTAGCCGTTGTTTCCATTTAACTCCCCATTTTAATTAGCAAATGAATTCAGCCCGATGGGGGGGAAGTGCTTCTCAAGTCGTCTAGGCAATACCCAGTTTGAATTTGAGAGATTTCAGGGTGTTGAGCATGAGCATGGTAATGGTCATAGGGCCCACGCCGCCGGGAACCGGGGTGATTGAGCCGGCGATTTCCTTGGCGGCATCGAAGTCCACGTCGCCCTTGAGGATGGCTACCTTCTTGCCGGTTTTTTCACTGATTTTCTCACCCACACGGTTGACACCGACATCAATGACACAGGCACCGGGTTTGATCCATTCAGGCTTCACCAGATCCGGTACGCCTGCGGCAACGATCAGAATATCGGCTCGTTTGCAATGGGCAGCCAGGTCTTTGGTCCGGGTGTGGACGATGGTAACGGTGGCATTGGCACCGGGGCCTTTTTGGACCATCATGTTGGCGATCGGTTTGCCCACAATGTTGGAGCGGCCCACCACAACGACTTCAGCTCCGCTCGTCTCAACCCCTGCGCGCACAATCATCTCCTGGATCCCTGCGGGAGTACACGGAGGAAACTTGACTTCGGCCCCGCCGATCATCAGCCGTCCCACATTGACCGGATGGAATCCGTCCACATCCTTGTCCGGGTCGATGGCATTGAGAACTTTTTTCTCATCGATGTGTTTGGGGAGAGGGAGTTGGACCAGGATACCGTTGATGCTGTCATCCTTGTTGTATTTGTCGATCAGCGCCAATAAGTCCGCTTCTGAGATGTCTACCGACTGATTGTCCTGAATCTCCTTGAACCCGACTCGGTGAGCGGTCTTGATCTTGAGGGTCACATAGGAAATGGATGCCGGGCTCTCCCCCACGAGGATGGTGACCAGTCCGGGAACCACACCGTGTTTCTCCTTGATCTGTTTCACCTCGGCAGTGATTTCCTCGAGAATCTGCTCCCGGATCTCGGTTCCCTTGATAAGCGTTGCTGTCATCTCCAGTCTCCTTTCACATTTATGGTTTCGGTGCGAAATACCCTAATGAAAAGCCGTCGGCGTTTTCAAAAACGATTATGGCAAATAGTAAAATGGCAAGGATAGATGATGAAATCGCCCCTTGTTTAGTCCAAAATAGTGTGGATGTCAACAAAGCGATCTTGTTGGAAATCTGTTACAGCTACAGCGGATAGGGAACGCCGCCCAGGCCCGCGGTTTCATCGAAACCGAACATCAGGTTCATGTTCTGGACGGCCTGCCCGGCGGCCCCTTTGACCAGGTTGTCGATGGCGGACATCAGAACCAGCCGGCCGCTGCCGGGATCCACCGCCCAGCCGATATCGCAAAAATTGGTTCCCCTGACGTGCAAGGTGTCCGGGAAGCGACCGCCGGGCAGCAGGCGGATGAAGGGCTTGTCGTGGTAATGCGATTCCAGGCACTGTCGGATCAGCATTTCATCGACGCGGGGAGAAGTCGTGACGTAAACCGTGCTTTCCATCCCCCGGGTCATGGGCACCAGGTGAGGCACAAAGGTGATTTTTACCGACCGGCCTGCACAGAGCGAAATATTTTCTTCTATTTCCGGGGTGTGCCGGTGCCCCCCGACCTTGTATGCCTTGAAGGATTCATTGACATGACAGAAATGGGTGGCCTGGTTGGCACCGCGACCGGCTCCACTGACGCCTGACTTACAATCGGCAATGACGGTGGCCGGATCCACAAGCTTCTCTTTGATCAGAGGCAGCAGCGGAAGCAGCACACTGGTGGGATAACAGCCCGGGTTGCCGACCAGGTCCGCAGCGGCCACCTTTTCGCCATAAATCTCACTTAACCCATACACCGCCTTGTCCATCAAGTGGGCACAGGTGTGGACCTGGTAGTGCGCCTCGTAGGCATCACGGTTGTTGAACCTGAAGTCCGCAGAAAGGTCCACCACCCGTCGTCCCGCATCCAGAAGGCCGGGAACCATAGCCATGGACGCCTTGTGCGGCAATGCGAGAAAAACGATATCGCTGTTTTTAGCGACGGCGGTGGGTTCGCTGCCCTCACAATCCAGCTTTACGAATCCGTTTAAAGCCGGATAGATGGTATCGAAGGCAACTCCGGCATACTGCCGGGAGGTGATGACGGACAGGGCCACATCCGGATGGCCGGAAAGGATTCGGACCAATTCGGCACCCGCGTACCCGGAAGCGCCAACGACAGCTGCACGAAGCATGGGGTCTCCTTTTGTTTTTCCTTTTCAGCTTTCAGCGTTGAGCCTTGAGCTTTCTTTACCCACCCAGGTAGGCTTTCTTCACCTCAGGATCATTGATCAGAGTCTCGGAATCGCCTTCCAGCACCAGGTTGCCATTTTCCAGAACATAGCCTTTTTTGGAGAACTTCAGCGCCAACCGGGCATTCTGCTCCACCAGCAGGATGGCGGTGCCCTCCTGCCGGTTGATCTCCTTGAGGGCCTGGAACACGTTCATCATGAGCAGCGGCGACAATCCCATGGAAGGCTCGTCCAGCAGCATCAGCCGGCGGCCGCTCATAAATGCACGGCCGATGGCCAGCATCTGCTGCTCACCGCCGCTCAAGGTGCCCGACGCCTGGGACTTGCGCTCTTCGAGCCGGGGAAAAATTTCGAACACCCGGCGATAATCATTTTTCACATGATCCCGATCCGTGCGCGCAAAGGTGGCCAGTTGGAGGTTCTCCATCACCGTCAGGTTGCCGAACAGACGGCGGCCTTCGGGTACGTGGGTAATGCCCAGTTGGCTGACCACCTTGTCTGCCGGAAATTTAAGCAGGTCTTTTCCCATGCAGGTCATGACCGACCCGGTCTCCACCGGTACCATTCGGGAAACAGCCCGCAGCGTTGTACTTTTGCCGGCTCCGTTGGCGCCGATGATGGTGACGATTTCACCGGCATCGATATTGAAGCTGATCCCGTGCAGGGCTTTGATATTGCCGTATGACACCCGGAGGTTTTCCACGTTGAGCAGCATCAGAATTCCACCTCCTGTTGACCAATGTAGGCCTCGATGACCTTGGGATGATTCTGGACTTCGGTCGGCGTTCCCTCCACGAGGACTTGGCCGAACACCAGGGCCTGCACATGCTGGCAGAGTTCGTGAACCACCCGAAGCCGGTGTTCGATGAGAAAAATGGCCAGATTGAAGCGCTCATGGGCTTTGCGGACCACCTCGATCATGGCCATCATCTCGTCAGGGGTCATACCCACCGTGGGTTCGTCCAGCAGGAGCACCTTGGGCTCGATGACCATGGCCCGGGCCATCTCCACCCGACGCTGGGCACCATAAGGCAGGTTGACCACCAACTGGTCGGCAAACTGGTCCACGGCAAACATCTTCAGATATTCCATGGCGAGGTCCGTGGTCTGGCGCTCTTCCAACCGGCGCTTGGGGGTGTCCAGGAAAGCCCCCCACAGGCCATATGAGAGTTTGGAATAGCGGGCCATCTTGATATGTTCCAGAACGGTCATATGGCGCCAGAGCTTCATCTCCTGGAAGGTGCGGGCCAGCCCCATGGAGGCGGTCTCGTTGGGTTTTTTGCCGACGAGTTCCTCACCGTCGAATTCCACGGACCCCTGGGTCGGCCGGTAGATACCGGTAATCAGGTTGAAGATGGTGGTTTTGCCGGCACCGTTGGGGCCGATCAGCCCGGTAATCTGGCCCGGGTCTAGGCTGAGGTTGTATCCGGAAACGGCCTGCAGGCCGCCGAAATTGTGGCTCATGTCTGTGACGTGAAGAAGCGGCATATCAATCCACCTCCTTGGGTCCGAAAACCTGCCGGGCATTGAATTCCTTGAAAGCGATGAGCCCGGTGGGCCGGTAGATCATCACCAGGATGAGCAACAGCGGAATAACGATCCACTTGAAAATTTCCAGGGGCCGCAGCGCCTCCCCCAGCAGGCTGATGGACACGGCTCCGACAATGGATCCGTATACCGAGTTCAAACCGCCGAAATAGACCATGGCCAGTACTTCCGCCAGTTTCTGGACACTGAACATGGCCGGGTTCACATAGCGGAGCACGTGGGCCAGCAGGCCGCCGGACACACCCGCCCAGAATGCGCCGAACAAGAATGCCGCCATCTTGGTTTTTCGGGTGTCCACGGTCATGGCTTCGGCCGCCGATTCGTCGTCGCGCACCGCGTTGAGCGCTTTGCCCATAGTGGAGGTGACAAAATTGTTGATCGTCCAGATACCGAAAGCCATGGTAATGAAAATTACCGGCAGGGTGGCCCAGTCCGGCTGTCCCGAAATGCCCCGGCTGCCGCCCAATGCCTGCATGTTTTCGAAAAAACTTTTCACGATGAAAAGAAACGCCAGGCTGATGATGGCCAGATAGTCCCCGCGGGTTTTAAAGGAAGGGATGGCGATAATCAATGCGCCCAGGGCGGCCGTCACCCCACCGAAGATCAACGCCAGGGGAAAGGTCAGGTAGGCGGTGGAAAAGGTGAAAACCGCATCGCCCAGCACCTTGTCACTGGTAAACAGCCCCACCGTAAATAGGCTGGACATGTAAGCACCGATGGCCATGAAACCGGGGTGGGAACATGAAAATTCCCCCATGTACCCGTTGATGATGTTCAGGCTCAGGGTGAACAGGACGGCGATCAGGGTCAATTTGAGGAATATCAGCCGGTAGTCGCTTACCTCGGCCCACACGTGCAGTACCGCATACATCAAACCCAGTTGAACCAACGCAGTAATGATGAGGGGGAATTTCTGAAGGTATCGCGCGATCGCATTGGCAGGCTTGACGGCGGCCCGGGAGACCAGGGCCAGCGGTACGAGGTAGATAACGGTCAGATAGACCAGGGCCATGGGGATTTCAACCAGCCTGGCCCAATTGAAAGCATCCCCCTTGATGAGAAAATTGACAATCCCGGCCACCACTTTAAAAATGGTGAGGAGGCCGAAAAGAATCGGCATCTTGGGCAGTCTCAACAACGATGACAGTTCTTCGCCGGCCAGCTGCTCCCAGAGCACGCAAACCAGAAACCCGAGAAGATAACCCAAAAGGGGCACCGGTTTAAAAAACAGGCCCACCCGGTAGAGAATACCGCCGGCCTGTTTCGGTGCGAGTGTTTCGTCCATAGCAACGTTTCCTTGTCCGCAGATAAGATCAGGATGAGGATTAGAGTCGTAGTTTCGCGCTGTATGCCTGCCCGAAGAGCCCGTGCGGCCTGAAAATGAGGATCAGCAGGACGATGGAATAGGCAATGAGATCACGAAAATTGGACCCGATATTCAGCGAGAACAGGCGGTTCATGATCTGGATGGCCGGAACCGTCATGATCTCGATAAAACCGAGCATGAAGCCGGCGATGCAGGCTCCCATGATAGAGCCCCGCCCGCCGAGAATGGCGGCCACGAAGGCTTTCCATCCGAAGCTGACGCCCATATAGGGATCCAGGACCGGATAGGCCAACCCGAAGAGGATACCGGCGGCGGCGGCCAGCGCCGACCCGATGGCAAAGGTCATGGCGGCAATGGTGTTCATGGGCACCCCCACCAGGGGAACCACCACGTAATCGTAGGCCATGGCCCGCATGGCCATGCCCCACTTGGTACGGGTGATCAACTGGTGCAGGGCCAGCATCAGCCCGATGGAGACCAGCACGATCATAATCTTCTTGTTGGTCACGTATACACCGCCGATGTTGTAAGTAACCGATTCAATCAACTGGGGGAATTTAAGCCGTGAACCACCCAGAAAGAGGATATTGGCGGTTTCCAGGATGATGCCGATCATCAGGCCCGTGATGGCTGCCGATGCCCGCGGCGCCTCCCGCAGGGGCCGATACCCGACCCGCTCCACGATGATTCCCACAAATGCGGTGAGGAACATGGAAATTAAAATCGTCAGTACCAGCACCACCCAGCCGGGCAAAACGGCTGCGGCTCCGCTACCAAACAGGGACAGCAGGCCCAAGGAGACGCCCAGGCCGATGTAGGCCCCCACCATGAAAATGTCGCCATGAGCGAAGTTGAACAGCATGAGGATGCTGTACACCATGGAGTACCCGAGTGCGATCAGGGCGTAAAAACTGCCCCACTGCAGGGCATTGATCAGATTCTGCATGAGAAAGTTAACGGTCATGGGCAGCGGCTCCCGTCAAAAGGAAAGGGAAACAGGCACGCCTGATCCCTTTTTCGTTGAGCCGGCCGCCCCCAGGAGGAAAGCGGCCGGTTTATTACAATGATCGTTTGTCGGTTTCAGGTCTTATTTGGGGCAGACCGATTTAAAAAATTCAAACTTGCCCTCGTTGTTGATCTTGACCACCACGGCACATTTTTTCGGATCGCCATCGGGCGTAAAGGTCATGGCGCCGGTGATGCCCGGAAAATTCTTGATAGATGCCAGGGCATCTTTAACCTTGGTCCGGTCGGCTTTGATGTCGCCGGACAGCCCGCCGGTGTCTTTGATGGCCTGGACCATCAGCCCCAAAGAATCCCAGGTCAGAGCGGCTACGTCGTCGGGGGTTTTGCCATACGCGGAAGTGTATTCGTCAATAAAGGTTTTAGTGGCACCCTTGGCACCGGCTGCAGCATAATGGGTAGAAAAGTAGTACCCCTTGCAATCGTCACCGCACAGCCCCATCAGGTCACCGCCGCCCCAGGAATCGGAACCGAGGATCGGTTTGGTCCACCCCATCTCTTTAGCGGCCCGCACGATCAGGGGCACTTCGCTGTAGTACTGGGGAACGAAAAGCACATCGGCACCGGCCATCATGATGTTGGTCATCTGGGCGGAAAAATCCTTGTCGCCGGTGGTGAAGCTTTCGAAGGCCACAACGGAACCGGGACCGTGGATCTTTTCGAAAGCCTCCTTGAAAAATTCTGCCAGCCCCTTTGGGTAATCGGCAGCAATGTCGTAAAGCACGGCTGCTTTTTTTGCGCCCAGCTCATCCGTGGCGAAATTGGCGATAACCGGACCCTGGAAGGGATCCAGGAAACAGCCGCGAAATACATAGGGCCGATTCAAGGTGGTATTGGGGTTGGTGGACCAGGGGCTGATCATGGGGGTGGCATAGTTGTTGGCCACCTCACCGGCGGGTACGGCCTGGCTGGATGACTGGGGGCCGATGATACCCAACACCCCCTCTTCGGTGATCAGCTTGGTACTGACCTTGACGGCCGATTCGGCCTTGTACTCGTTGTCATCATAGAAAAACTTGAGAGCGTAGGATTTACCCCCCACGGTGACCTTCGGGTTTTTCTTCAGATACATTTCCGCAGCATTTTTCGATGATGCACCCACGTCAGGGTTGTCGCCGGTCAGGGGGATGTTGAAACCGATCTTGATGGTTTCCGCTGCGCCGGCATCCACAGCCACAAACGTGAATGCAATTACAGCAACCAGAAACAATAAGAGACCACTAGAAAATTTACGCATGTCACTCCTCCTTTTACTGCCGATTAGGTGGGTTAGCTGGGGGGATACACGCCCCGAAGTGAATAGTCTGCCTCATTAACATGGGCCCATGTGTTTTTCAACGACATTTTCCCATGCCCACAGATTGAAAAGACTGGTTTTTCTGTCGGGAACCGATTTTGGGATCAGAGCAGCAACCGGCAAGCGAGGTGGAGACAGGCCGTTGTCGGGGGTTGATTATCGGCGGCGCATCTCCGTCACCATCTCTTTTAGAATGGAAAGCACATTTCCACCCCGCTGCCGGGCGATGCGGTGGGCTTCATCGACGATCTGCCGGGCATGTCCTTCCAGCAACGCCTTTTCCGGCAACGGCTGACCGTTCCTTTCATACTGCCAGGCCAGCAGGCGAATGGCCACCTTGACCTGCTGATTTTTCAAAAAACCCACGGTTGACCTCAATTCAGTAGCTTATCGCTCATTAAAGTTAGGCGAAATCCGTGTTAATGCCTTGTTGGGCGGAATGCAGGCCTATACAGCAGCAGCACGCATTCAACCCAAAACAACTTCAGCCTTCAGTCTGTCTACCTGATTTTTGGCACAGGCCAATCAGAAACGCTTCAAGAAGGATACGGGGATCCTGTCCCGAAGATTTCATGCGTTTGTCGGTCTCGCTCAAATCAATGACCGCCGATGTCAATTCTTCCAGAGAAAAATGGTCGGTTTTTTTGAGGGTCTGGAAAACCGGAAAGGGGCTCTTGAGGTTCTTCGCCAGAATCAGGTCGCTGGATGCCACCTTTTTCGGTTTTGTCCTCTCAGTGGGTGGGTCCAGAATCGACTCCCACGCTTCCGTAAGGGCGGCAGAGGCCCCATCATCCGCCTGAACGGCCGTGAACGGACCGGCTTTAAACTGGGGAAATGTCATGCGGTCAGACCAGGACCGACCCCGGTCCCGCACGATGAAGTCTTTGGCCAGCAACAGCCGGCGAATCTGGTTGGCCACCGCCGCCAGCAACTGCAGGGGATGCAACCCGTCATCCAGCAGACTTTTCAGGAAGAACAGAATAGCCGGCAAATCGCGGTCCGCGACCGCATTGGTAAACTCGAAGATGGGATCCTTGCGGGTGCGCTGCAACACGGTGGTCACATCCGCGTCGACAATCGTTTTTCGATCCCCTACAAAGCTGATCAGCTTTTCCAGGTTGCCGGAAAGGGTACGAAGATCGAAACCGGTCCACTGCAACAGCCGCTGGCGCGCATCCACGGCCATCCGCTTGGCGGCCTGCGCCAAGGCATCATCCATGGCCGCCTGCATCACCGCATCCTGGGCCGACCGATCCGTTCGTGTCTCCCCTTTGGGGACGGTGCAATCCACCACCAGGCCCGTTTCACCGATGGCTTTGAACAGGACTTTTCGACGATCGACGAAATCAGTGGTAATCACCAGACGATGCCCATCCGGAAAGCCCTTTTCCATGGCTGCTTTGAGTAAATCCGCATCGTCGCGCTTTACCGGAATTCGAAGCCCGTTCTCGCGACAAAATTCCATCAATTGGGAAAACCAGGATGCCGGTTCGCCATCAACATCGTCGACCACCTTACTTCTCAGTGCCGGCGTGGCCAGATCCTCAAAGGCCAATCCGGCAAGCGCCATCAGGTTTAAGAATGGCCGCGACGCCTTTTTCATATCCCCGCTTTGGGCAGCCTGCACCATCTTCTCGCGAAGCCCTTGCTGGGCCATGGCCGAATAAAAAAGCCGGGCGTCCTGCAGCACCACCACCTTGGTAGCGGAAAGCAGGGCATAGGTATTCATGCTGGACAGCACTCCGCCAAGGGTATCTTCACCGCCATCGAAATGCTCGACCCCGAGGGTTCTTTCCCCTCGGGGCATCAACACATCCAGCATCCCCTCGACCGCCTTTTTACAAAGCATTTCTTCTCCGCATACCAGGGTGACCGCCGGCCAGTCGGCGGCGAACGTGCGGCTCAGATAGTCGGCAAACGCATTGTAGGCAATAGTTGGCATAAATAGTTGAAAGCTCAAAGCTATTGGTTGGTGGCGCTATAAAATGAAGGATTGCTTTCCCTATGTGCTATCAGCCATCAGCTATTGGCTAATTCGGCATTTTCCCCAACACGAGGTGAGCAATGAAAATCGTGATACCCACGGTGATGCCGCTGTCCGCCACATTGAAGGCCGGCCAGTGGTAGGCTCCCACGTAGACATCCAGAAAATCCACCACCTCACCGAAGCGCAGCCGATCGATGAGGTTGCCTAAGGCACCCCCGAAAATCATGGCCAGGGCCGATGCCAGATAAGGGTAAGTTTTAGGGGTGCTTCGGTAAAAATAGACGATCAGCCCCATGGCGATGGCCGAGACACCGACAAACAGCAGGTTGCGGGTCCCCTGGCTGCCGGCAGCCATGAAGCCGAAGGCCCCTCCTGGATTGCGGATATATGTCAGGTTGAAAAAACCCTGGATCACCGTGATGGAATGATAAAGCGGCATTTTTACCATAACCAGCAGTTTGGTCGTCTGGTCCAAGACCACAACCAATCCGGCAATCACGGCAAATGGCTTGAACCCCATCGAGGAAATCAGGGCCTCGCCGGCGGCCTTTTTCGCAGGCGCATCCGAACGATTTCCGGATGCGGTGGTTTCCGGTTTGGTGGTCTTCATATCACGATGCCGGTTCCATCTCGTCGATCTGCGCCAGTGATCTGTAGCAGCGACTGCAAATGGCGGGATGGTCGGCGAGTGTTCCGACGCTGTCGTCATAGACCCAGCACCGCTGGCACTTTTCGCCGGTGGCCGGTTCCACTTTGACCCATACGCCTTCGGTTTCCTGGCCGGCATAGGCACCGGGAATCTCCCCTTTGGTCATGACGGCACGGGAAACGATGAAGATGGATCGAAGATTATCCTGGAAATCGGCCAGAACGGTAAAAAGCGAATCGTTGAGCCCGACAGTGACCGACGAATCCAGTGAATGGCCGATCACCTTTTCCGCCCGAGCCTGTTCCAGCGCCTTGGTCACTTCAGCCCGTACGTTGATCAGCGTTTCCCATTTTTTGGCCAGGACATCATCCTTCAGTCCGGCGTCCGGTTTGGGGAAAGCGACCAGGTGAATGCTTTGGGCCTTTTCATTCAGCGCCGGCATATAGCTCCAAATCTCCTCGGCCGTAAAGGGCATGATGGGTGCCATGATCCGGGCCATGGCATCTAAAATGGCATACATGGCCGTCTGGGCGCTGCGCCGTGCCGTGGACGCAGACGGGCTGGTGTAGAGCCGGTCTTTTAAAATGTCCAGGTAAAAAGAGGAAAGGTCAACGGTGCAGTAGTTGTAAAGCCGGTGATAGATCACATGAAACTCGTAGGTATCATACGCCTTGCGCACCCGCGCCACCAGCCCCTGGAGCTGATGCAGGGCAAAGCGGTCGATATCCAGCATCTGATCGACCGGCACGCTGTCGGTCTCCGGCGAAAAATCACTCAAGTTGCCCAGAAGGAACCGACTGGTATTGCGAATCCGACGATAGGCATCGCTGAGCTGCTTGAGGATGTTGTCGGAAATTCTCACATCGTCCCGATAGTCGGAGGCGGCCACCCACATGCGCAGAATCTCGGCACCATATTTGTCGATCACCGTTTTCGGCGCCACCACGTTGCCTAAGGATTTGGACTGTTTCTTGCCTTCGGCATCCACCACGAAGCCATGGGTCAATACGCTGCGGTACGGGGCTTCTCCCCGGGTGCCCACGGCGGTTAGCAACGCGCTGTGGAACCATCCCCGGTGCTGGTCGCTGCCCTCCAAATAGAGATCCGCCGGCCACTGCAGATAGTCCCGGTCTTCAAGCACGGCGGCATGACTGACCCCCGAATCGAACCAGACATCCAGGATATCGGTCTCTTTGGCAAAGGATGCATGGCCGCAGCGTTTGCACACCGCGCCTTCCGGCAGCAGGTCGGCCGCCTCCTTTTCGAACCATACATCGGCCCCGTTTGCGGCAAACTGGTCAAACACATGCTTCATGGTCGCTTCGTCCATGTGGACGGTATCGCAGTGTTCACAGATAAATACCGTAATGGGAACGCCCCAGGCCCGCTGGCGGGAGACGCACCAATCCGGCCGGTTTTCGATCATGCCGAAAATGCGTTCCCTTCCCCAGTGGGGAATCCACTGGACCCGGTCGATCGCCTCAAGCGCTTTTTTGCGCAGGCCCGTCTTATTCATGGAGATAAACCACTGGGGCGTCGCACGAAAAATGACCGGTCGTTTGCAGCGCCAGCAATGGGGGTAGCTGTGTTTGATATCGGCTTTGGCCAGCAGTACGCCTTTGTCCTTGAGCGTCTGGTTGATGGCGTCGTTGGCTTTGAAAACGAACTGCCCGGCAAACCGTTCCACTTCGTCGGTAAAAACACCGTTGTCATTCACCGGGGAATAGGCGTCCAGTCCGTACTGGAGACCCACGTCGTAGTCCTCCCGACCATGGCCGGGGGCGGTGTGCACACAACCGGTGCCCGCTTCCAGGGTAACATGGTCGCCTAAAATGATCAGCGAATCCCGGTCGTAAAAAGGGTGCCGGCAGCGCTTGTTTTCCAGGTCAGAGGCCTTGAGATCGACCAGGATGCGGTAATCGGCAATGCCGAAAATCTTCATGCAGGCGTCCACCAGATCCCGGGCCAGGATGAGAACCTGCCCGTCTCCGGTCTCAACGGCCGTGTAATCGAAATCGGGGTGAAGGGCCACGGCCAGGTTGGCCGGCAGCGTCCAGGGAGTGGTGGTCCAGATTACCACGGAAACCTTTTTCCCGGCCAACTCTGCGGCAATGTCTCCGGGATTGTCTTTCAGCACGAAGTTAACATACACCGAGGGCGACGTCTCATCATGGTATTCGATCTCGGCCTCGGCAAGGGCGGTCTTGCAGCTGCAGCACCAGTGGATCGGCTTCTTGCTGCGAAACAGGCTGCCGTCCAGGGCGAACTTGCAGCATTCTCTGGCAATGGTCGCCTCGTAGCGGTAGTTCATGGTCAGGTAGGGATTGTCCCACTCGCCCATTACACCAAGACGCTTGAACTCGTCGCGCTGGATATCGATGAACTTCTCGGCGTAGGACCGACACCGGCGACGCACCTGAGCCTGGGTCATCTCCTGTTTTTTGGATCCCAGCTCTTTGTCCACATTGTGTTCGATGGGCAGACCATGGCAGTCCCAGCCCGGAACATAGGGGGCGTCGAAGCCGGCCATCTGCCGGGAGCGAATAATGATGTCCTTTAAAATCTTGTTCAGTGCCGTTCCGATATGGATATGACCGTTGGCATAAGGCGGGCCGTCATGCAGCATGAAGGAAGGCCGTCCCTTGGACTTCTCCCGAATTTTACCATACAGCCCCATGGTTTCCCAGGTTGCCAGCTGATCGGGTTCTCGAGCGGCGAGATTGGCTTTCATGGGAAAGCCGGTGTTTGGAAGGTTCAGGGTCTTCTTGTAATCCATCGATGCCTCCGTATCGGTATTTTCATGATAAACGAAGATTTTTACTTTGAAAGCCGGTTCGTGTCAAGCCAATAGAAAGGCGGATTTCCCGATATTGTTCCTTGAAAACGGGTCGGTTTTAGGTCAATATATTTATTTTATCTTTGACCCGAGTTAAGCGTTTTTTGGGAAAGCGAGTCAGACGTGGATCTCCACCGATTGAAACAGCAGATCGAATTTGTCCGGGAAGTGGACAAACTCAAAACCATCAACCGCCAGACCCTGCTCATCGACGCGTCGCGGCGGGAAAATGATGCCGAGCACTCCTGGCACCTGGCCCTGATGGCCCTGGTACTGGGAGAATATGCCGGCGGCGATGCCATAAACCTGCTGCACGTGATCCGCATGGTCCTGGTCCACGACCTGGTGGAGATCGATGCCGGTGACACTTACTGCTATGATGAAGCGGGGTATGCGGATAAAACCCAGCGGGAAACACGGGCAGCCGACCGCATTTTCAACCTGCTTCCGCCGGACCAGGCCACCGAAATCCGGGCCCTGTGGGATGAATTCGAGGCATCCCAAACGCCGGAAGCAAAATTCGCCAACGCGCTGGACCGTCTTCAGCCGCTGATGCACAACGTGTTTACCAACGGACGGATGTGGAAAAAACACGGCATCATCAAATCCCAGGTGATCGGCCGAAACCGAAAAATTGCCGACGGCGCCCCGGACCTGTGGACATTTGCCCGAAACCTGATTGAAAAAGCGACGGATGACGGCCATCTGGCCCCCTGACACTGGCGATCCACTCTTGAGGACGCACCCGAAAATGATTTTTTTACGGTAAAATATGAGGGGTCCAGGGTTCAAGGACTGAATCTTCGAATCCAAAACCCTTTTAAGGAGAGACCATGTCGCCCAATCCCCCCATGGAAAAAGTTCTCATCATTGGCTCCGGCCCCGTCAAGATAGGCCATACCGGCGCTTTCGACGACGCCGCCTGCCGGGCTTGCGAGGTTTATCGAGCAGCGGGACTTCAAACGGTAATGGTCCACTGCGACCCGTCTGCTCTGGCTGCGGACATGGAAACGGCGGACCGCACCTACCTGGCGCCCCTGACCCTTCAGTCACTGACGGAAATCATCTTGAGGGAAAAGCCCGACGCGCTGCTGCCCACCGTCGGCGGGCCGAGGGCCATGGTTCTGGCCCACGCATGCGATCGCAAGGGGCTGCTAAAAGGCAACGGCATCCACTTGTTGGGCGCGACTCAAAGGACCCTCAGTCTGATCGACAGCCCGTCCTCATTTTTCGATGTCGTGAATGACCTCGGCCTGGCGGCTCCGAACGGGCAATCCACCGACAGGATATCGGATGCGGCGGCCATTGCCGAGACCATCGGATATCCTGTTTTTGTGCGCGCCGCCAATTCTGCGGGTCCGCTTCGCCAGGGCATCGCCTACAACGTCGAAGAATTACGCCTGCTGGCTTCCGGCGGACGCCTGCCGTCCGAAAAGGTGGGCCGATTGCGCATCGAACAGGCGCTATCAGGGTATCGTGAAGTGGAGGTGGAACTACTGCGAGATGCAGACAACCGGGTGAAGGTCGTCGGAATGGCCGAGAATATGGATCCCGTGGGCATTCACAGCGGCGATTCTTCAGCCGTCATCCCCCCGGTAACCCTCGGGGAACAGACCCGCCGGCAGATTGAAACGGCGGCATGCAAACTGGCCGGACAGATCCGGGTAACCGGTGCGCTGAACGTAAAACTTGCCGTAGGGCCAACTGCGGATCAACTGCTGGTCCTGGCCGTAAACCCTTGGTTTTCCCGCATAAGCGCCTTTTGCGCCAAAGCCTTCGACATCGATCTTGCCACCATCCACGCCCGTCTCAGCCTGGGAACAGGATTGGACGAAGTTCTGGACGGAAAAGAATCACCCATCGCGGGCATCATGACCGGCAACACGGTTGCCGTCCGCCTGCCGTGCTGGGAATTTGAACGCTTTGAAGGAGAAACGGCCAGGCTGGATGCCCGCATGCAGTCCACGGGAGAAGTCTTGGGGCTCGGCCGCAGCCTGCTGGAAGCCATTCAGAAAGCATTCCGTTGCCGATCACCCCAGCACCCGCTTGTGGGCTTCAGACCGGAACTGAGCCCGCTCAGTGTCGATGATCTGATGCGCCGGTTGGTCTTGCCATCGCCGGAGCGTCTGTGCATGGTGCACCAAGCCCTGAAAAAGGGCGCTGCGCCGGAAGCCCTGGCCACGGTCACCGGTATCCACATCCAATGGATTCATCAGTTGGCTGATTTGGCGGTTCTGGAGACACAGTTGGCCGATCTGGCAGGTAAAACACCGCCGGCATCCCTGATGGCCCAGGCCGCCGCGGCCGGGTTTTCCGAATCCGGCCTGGCCCGTCTGCTGGAAATATCGCCGGAGACTGCCGACCGCCTGATGTCCGATGCAGGGGTCAGAATCCGGCCCCATGCATCGAATGATCATGGACAATCCCGGGTCTGGTTCAACTCGCCCACCGGCGTACAAACCCGGCACACTCCCGCAGGAAAAAGCGTTCTCATTGTCGGTCCGGGCTTTGGTCGCATCGGCCACAGCATCGAACTGGATCACTGCTGTGTACACGGTGCCAGAGCCCTGCGTACCGCTGGTCGCCAGGCAATCATGGTCAACGCCAATCCAGCCGCCGCAGGCGGGCTGAGCGATGTCGACCGCACCTATGTCGAACCGTTGACAGCTGCCGACCTCGAATCCGTCTGCCGTTCGGAAAACCCCGAAGGTGTAATCCTCCAATTCGGAGGATACGCAGCCATGGATCTGGCGCGCGATCTAAGTGATGCCGGTCTCCCGGTATGGGGGACAGCCCATGAACAGGTGAATCTCTCACAGAACCGCCTGCGGTTCAGCAGCCTACTGAGGAACATGGGCATTCCCCACCCCCCCATCGGCATGGCCCATAACCCGGAGCAGGCCATGGATCTGGCCGAAACCATCGGCTATCCCCTGGTAACCAGTGTGCCGGCAGACAGACGGAGGAATCGTTACGGCATTGTCATGGATGCCCGCATGCTGGAACAGGATTTGATGCAAACAGCCGTTTCCGCTGAGTCGCCGATGCTGCTGGAACAGTTCCTGGAATACGCCATCGAAGTGGAAGCCGATGCCCTTTGTGACGGCAGGACGATCTACGTACCGGCGGTAATGGAGCACATCGAACTGGCCGGCGTTCATTCGGGAGACGCTGCCATGGTGATCCCCCCCTACAGCACCCCGCCGCGCCACCTCGATACGATCAGCGCGATCATACAAAAAATCGCCTTGGAACTCAATGTAAAAGGATTGCTCAATACCCGTTTCGCCGTATACAACGACACGGTCTACCTGTTAGCGGCCCGTCCCTGGGCCTGCCGGACCCTGCCCCTGATTTCCAAGATATGCAACGTTCCCATGGCCGAACGGGCGGTGGAGATCATGCTGGGTATGGCCCTGGACGAGATGGACCTGCCTCGCCGGTTGCTGCCCCATTATGGTATCCGATCATCGGTTTTCCCCTTCGATACCTTTAGGGAGACCGATCCCCTTTTGGGCCCCCGGATGCAATCCACCGGCCAGGTCATGGTCCTGGCAGATGTTTTCGGAATGGCCTATTTCACTTCCCAGGAGGCGGCCGGTCCGCCCTTGCCACTGAGTGGAAATGTGCTGATCACGGTTACCGACGCCGATAAACCCAGCATTTTAGAGCCGGCAAGGCTGTTCACGGAAATGGGATTCGGCATCCTGGCCACACGGGGTACCCACATGTTTCTGAAGAAAAACGGCATCGGTGCCCAGTTGGTTAAAAAACTCGGTTTCGGTCGCCCCGACCTGGTGGACGGCATCAAGACCGGGGACGTCGCCCTGGTGGTCAACACCCCAAGCGGCAGTCAAAGCCAGCAAGATGATGCCTATATCCGCAAAACCGCCATCCGATATAACATTCCGGATATCACTACCCCGGCCGGTGCGCTGGCAGCAGCCAAGGGAATCGCAGCCCGAAAACAGGGGCAGGACGCACTTTGCACGCTTCAGTCGTTTGTCAGGGTTCTGAAGTGAAACTATTTATCGATTGAGGGCGTGTTTCTATCCTCCGACCGCATCCCCCCCTTCCGCGGCGTCAGGATTACCACGCTTCGTTGAGCATTCAGGACAGGAAGATGGTAGCGGTGAATTTGAATGGAAAAAGAAATGCCGCTGAGGATGATTGTCCCGTCATTCCTGAGATTTACGGCTTCGTGAGTAGGGTCCGTCTGCGGACCTTTCATGGCCAGAAGGCTGCCTCCTTGAGAAAGAAAGGGCAAAGCTGTTTGGGCAAAGTCCTCCAGTGAAGAAAAAGCCCTACAAACCACCAGGTCATATTTCCCAGAGTATCCAGGCTGCCGACAAAGATCCTCCAAACGCCCATGAACGGCCGCAATGCCCTTCAACCCAAGGCTGCGGATGGCATGTTTGAGAAAAGAGATCTTTTTCCGTACGCTGTCCACCAGGGTAACCGTCAGGTCGGGCCGTACGATGTTGAGCGGAATGCCGGGAAAGCCCCCGCCGGAACCGGCATCCAGAACCCGCAGGCCGTCTCCGATCCAGGGAGTTGCCGCCAGAGCATCCACATAGTGTTTAATCGCCACTTCCAGGGGATCGGTGATGGTCGTCAAGTTGGTGACGCGGTTCCACTGGAGCAGTTCCAGCGCATGCCCCCCCATGGTTCGGGCCTGGCTGTCGGTTACCGCCAACCCGAATGCCAGAGCCCCCTCGATGACCGTTTGCCGCCACTTTTCAGAATCGATTTCCACGGAATGCACGCTGCGTTTTAGTTTGATCAGGCGGGTTTGACACCCCGGACGATACCGGAATCATTGGGCCCCGTAAAATCCAGCCGCTGAATATCCACAAAGCCCGCCGTTTCGAGCATGCTGCCAAGCTGAGCCTGGCTGTATGCCCGTCCACCTTCGGTTCCCAACAACATATTCAGGGAAAAAAGTGCGGGAAACAAGGGTTGGTCCAGGGTGTCGTCCAGGATGAACTCGTGGATGACACCCACGCCGCCGGGATTCAGGCACTGGAACGCCTTTTGAATGATGCGGTTGCAGCCCTTCGACGATTCGCCGTGGAGGATGTGGGACATCCATACGACATCGTATCTGCCGGGGATGTCGTCTTGCAGAAAATCACCGGGAAGATAAGCCACACGCTCCTCCATCCCCATTTTCCGTATGGTTTCTTCGGCAAACGGCCGGGTGGTGGGCAGGTCCATTACCGTTGCGGTTAGGTCAGCATAGTGCCGGCAAAAATGAATGGCATAGGTACCGGGACCGCCCCCCAGATCCAGCAGTTTTCTGTAACCGGAAAGATCGACGACGGGCACCAGCCGCGGTGCCAGCCGCATGGCGAGGTTGAACATCCCCATGAGAAACGCCTCGCGCTCTTCCGTGCCTTTTTCCCGGACAGGCAGCAGGATCGGTTTCCCGGTGGCAACCGCTTCCGGCAGTCTTGCCCAGGAGCCCACCAGGTGGTGGTGGTGCCGGATGATGTATCCGAGGTAGCGGTCCGAATCCACGGACAGGTATGTTCGGCTGGCCGGCGTATTGGCATAGCCCGAAGCATCTTTGGTCAGCAGTCCCATGGCGGCAATGGCATCCAGAAGGCGGTTGACGCCGTCAACCGGTGCATCCAGCTGTTCTGCCACGGCCTTTCCATCCACCCGGTTGTCCCCGATGCGGGTAAACACGTCCAGAGCCACCGCGCCGTGCAATGCGCAGGTGGCCCAATAAGCGCCGGATGTCTCCAGGATGCGCTCCGGTGTCCATTGTTGCTGGTTCATCCCCTCTCCCTTCGATTGTTGTTGCGGGTCCGCCCGTGATAAAATCGACCCTTACCCCAGGCAGGAAATTGTTCTCACCGTGTCAACGATCATGCGCGGCCCCCGCGGTTTGATACGTTTAATCCACTTGCCAAGGCAGATGTTTTTTTGTTAGGGTCGCAACAGGAAATCACAGGTCAGGATTACGCTGGATTTTTAATCGTCTACAAAACACATCCATCGGTGCATATCAAGATACGTTTCGTCGAATGGTAAGCGGCAGACCGCCCACCATGCAAGCAGGGCAGGCAATTTGTTTCGAAAGCCACCTCAGGTTGCCTGCCGATAATAGATGGATTTGCCGCAACGTAAAAATGGCACCGTGGTTCGGCTGCCGTGGAACTATCGAATGACCGGGAAAAACCGCACCGAAGCAATAAACGCCACCCATAATACCAGAGTTGCGCAGGACCGCTACCGCATCCTTTTCGAACGTTCTCCCGATGCCGTAATCGTCACCGCACCGGACGGACGTATCCTCGATTTCAATCCGGCCGCGTTAGATTTTTTCTGCATTTCCCGATCCGAACTGCAAGAAGCGAACATCGCCTCCTTTTATGCCAACATGGCCGAACGGCCACCGTTGATCAGCCGGGTGGATAAAACGGGTCTGATCCACAACGAACCGGTTATCTTCGTCGGCAGCGGTGGTCAAGTGAAACACAGTCTCGTGACCACCATGCGGCTGGATGATCCGGACGGCCGCATTTATGGATACCAGAGCGTCATTCGTGACGTCACCATGCACAGGCTGGCTGAAAAAAAATTGCACGACCAGAAAAGCTATGCCGAGCAACTGATTGACATCGCCCCGGAGGCCATTGCCATCCTCGACCTGGACGATCGGGTAATCCGCATCAATGAAGAGTTTTGCCGCCTTTTCCAATACGTTGAACCAACGTGCATCGGCCGACGGATGGATGAACTGATCGTACCCGGGCACTTGAAGGCGGAGAGCCTCTCTCTTTCCGCAAGGGTCATGGGTGGTGCCTGCTTTGAAGTGGAAACCCGGCGGATGAGAAAAGACGGGACGCTGGTGGATGTGTCCATCCTGGCAAAACCGATCGCCACGGAAAATGACGAACCGGCCATCTATGTTATCTACCGGGACATTTCAGCACGAAAGCAGGCACAAGAGTCATTGAAAAAAAGTGAGGAGCGTCACCGCACCGTACTGGAAGCCGCTCCTGATCCGGTAATCGTCAGAGACATGGTTGGGCGAGTCATCTACCTGAATCCCGCTTTTACCCGTGTTTTCGGGTGGAGCCTGGACGACTGTCAAAACCGGACCATCGACTTTGTCCCCGAAGAGAACCTGCCCGAGACCCAGCAATTCTTGGCGCAAATTCATCAGGGGGCCTCCTTTTCGGGGGTGGAAACCCGACGATTTACCAAAAGCGGGCAACTGGTGGACGTCTCCATCAGTGGCGCTGTGTTTTTCGACACCGAGGGAAAGCCCGAAGGATACGTCAATACCCTTCAGGATATCAGCGAGCGCCGCAAAAAAGACGAGGAACTCAGGTATGTCGCCTATCACGATACCCTCACCGGGCTTCCCAACCGCAAATCGTTTTATATGTGCATCGACGATCTGCTTCAACATTCGAGTCGCCGGAATTCAGACCACGCATGGGCGCTGATGTTTCTGGATCTGGACAAATTCAAACAGGTCAACGATGCCCTGGGCCATGATACCGGCGATCGTCTGCTAAAAGGGGTGGCTGACCGGCTCAAGGCGTGTCTTCGCGAAACGGACCACCTGTTCCGGCTCGGCGGAGATGAATTCACGATTATACTCACCAATTTGAGCCGTGATATCGACGTCGCACGCGTGGCACGCAAAATCCAGAACGCCCTCACCCGCTCCTTCCGCTTCAATGGCCATGAGATATTTACCTCCACCAGCATCGGTATCAGCGTTTTCCCCAACGATGGATGGGAGGTGGAAGGTTTGGTAAAAAATGCAGACATGGCCATGTACGCCGCCAAGGAAAATGGCGGGAGCGACTACCGGTTCTTCACCGAAGAGATGAACCGCAAAGCCTTGTACCGAATGAAGATGGAAAGCAGCCTAAGAAAAGCGCTGGACCAGAACGAACTGGTGCTTTACTACCAGCCGCTGGTGAACGAAACCAACCGCATCATGGGCACGGAAGCCCTGCTCCGATGGAACCACCCGGAGTTGGGGCTCATCCTCCCTGCTGATTTTATCCGCATCACGGAAGAAACAGGCATCATCGTGCCTGTCGGGCGGTGGGTGCTGCAGACCGCCTGCACCCAGACCAAGCGCTGGCACGATATGGGATTTTCGGACCTGTTCGTAGCGGTCAATCTTTCCGCCAGGCAGCTTCAGGAACCTGATTTTGCACAGATGGTAGTTGATATTGTTGATGCAAGCGGTCTTCCTCCGGAGAGCCTCAAACTGGAAGTCACCGAGAGCAGTGTGATCCAGAACCCGGAAGTCTGCATTGCCAAGATGAGAAGCCTGCGGGCCAAAGGGATCACCTTTTCCATTGACGATTTCGGCACCGGGTACTCCTCGCTGAGCTACCTGAAACGATTCCCCATCGACACCTTGAAAATTGATCGGTCCTTCATCTCCGATGCGATGAACAACAAAGGAGACCAGGAAATCATCAAAACCATCATCTCCATGGCCCGCAACCTGAACATCGATGCTGTCGCCGAAGGGGTTGAGACACAAGCGCAGAGGGAATTTTTAGCCAGTTACGGATGCAACAGCATGCAGGGATTTCTGTTTGCCCACCCCGTTCCCGTAGAAAAGTTCAAGGATCTTCTTGAGCGTCAACGACGGCCGACTGCTCCGCCTGATAAAGAGGAAAAAGGGCTTCAAAAAGATTCAAGGAGTCGCATAAAAAACTAGGAAATGCAACGGATCTGACCCCCCGGTTAAAAATCATCCCCGGAATGTATAATGACTATTTTGAATCTCAACTTGTTTTATCACCGGATCGGGAATCCCGGAGTTTTTAATGCGATTTCGCCCCTGTATTGATCTTCACAACGGCGTGGTAAAGCAGATTGTGGGTGCCACCCTGTCCGATGCCGAAGCTGCCGGTTTGAAAACCAACTTTCAGGCGAAAAAGCCTGCCACCTGGTTTGCCGACCGCTATCGCCGGGACAATCTCACCGGCGGCCACGTGATCCAGTTAGGCAGGGGCAACGCGGCGGCTGCCCGGTCGGCCCTCTCCCGATGGCCGGGCGGCATGCAGGTAGGTGGAGGGATCACCGCTGACAATGCCGAACAATGGCTGGATGCCGGAGGCAGCCATGTTATTGTCACCTCATGGGTGTTTCACGACGGCTGCATCCATATGGAAAAGCTAAAACAGCTGACCCGGAAAATCGGAAAAGAACGCCTGGTGCTGGACTTGAGTTGCCGCAAGCGCGGCGACAGGTATCTGGTTGTCACCGATCGCTGGCAGACCTTCACCACCGAGGCGGTCACGTACCCGTTTTTGGACCACCTGTCCGGCTACTGCGACGAATTTCTCATCCATGCCGTGGATGTAGAGGGTCGCTGTGCGGGCATCGAAGCCGACCTGGTGGCCTATCTGGGCCGATGGGATCGCCTGCCGGTCACCTATGCCGGGGGGATATCCGGACAGCATGATATCGATCTGATCGAATCTCTGGGGAACGGAAGCATCGACTTTACCGTAGGCAGCGCCCTGGACATCTTCGGCGGCACCGGGCTGCGCTATGCCGATCTCGCACGGAGATATGGTTCGGTTCAATCCATGGGCAGGAACGCATAACCTCTTGTCTGGTAGGCTACGATTGAAATATAGCCGTTTTGAACGACAGTGATCGCCGGCAGGAAATCCGCAGGATCGACCTCTTGCGCCCTGGCTGCGATGGCACACTGCTCCAACCGAAAGCCGTGTTGGCTGAACTGGTCGATCCAGCCTTGAATTTCCTTTTTTGTTCCCTCATCCTTGGCATCGACATACTTAACCCCTCGGGTGACAAAACGGCTGGCTCCGCCGCGAAAGGCGACCACAATGGTTGGTGTGACCCCGGCATCCAGCAGTTGGCTGTAGGTTTCATCAATCAACTCGAGTCGCCGCAGGAGCGGCTTGGCCTCGCCCACGTTGACATCGCAAATAATTTTAACCGACGTCAAATCAGCCAGGGCCTGTCTATCATCCGCGTTGCCGGCGTAGAGCATCGAAGGAAATAAAACCAGCAACACAGTCAGAACGTTTTTCATGGCAGCCTCCCTTTGCATACATGTTCAGCGCCAACCGGCAGTCTGTCAAGCCGTGCGCCTGTCGTCTAAAATAAGGACTGACAGCCTTGAGGGTCAAGGCTGCCACATCCTTATTTTCGATCAGAATGGGCATTCAGGAGGTGGGGCGATAATGGGGACGTCTATGTTTTCATACTTTCCCTATCTAGGCGATAATGGGGACGTCTATGTTTTCATACTTTTTCTATCTATAAGATCGAATCCGTTATTCTTTTCAATTTGTTCCCCGCGTTTCGAGGAGCGACTTGCCGCCGGTTGGCTTATTCTGAGCCGCCTCGCGATCTCGATGGTGGTCATTCCAAGTTTCCGATGCGCCCAAAAACATAGCAACGACCGGGCCTGGACGGTCTGGGGCGATTTCCCGCAGGCAGTGACCGGATCCGGTGTCAGCTTCATCACTTTGGAAACTTTTAATGCCACCTGGTCAAAATCAATTCCCCGGGCTTTCAAAAAATACCTTTCCTCAAGCGCCTCACCAAACCGGATCTCAACGGATTCAGGTGGATATACCGGACCAATTCTTTGAGATAAGGGGCTTCCTGACACAAAATGGATTTGTAGCGATTCTGGAAAAGCTGCCCATGACGCTTGTATTTACGATTGAACCAGCCTGCGTATCCCGTAAGCAGGCGACTCATAAAAATGGAAATGGGAACAGCGCCGGTTCTGAGCAGCAAGTGAACGTGATTATCGAGCATTGCCCAGGCAAAACAATCCATGCTCGTCTCTGGAACCAGAACCGACAGCCGGTTTATAAAATGGTTACGATCATAATCGGACCGGAATATTTTCCGCCGTTCGATTCCCCGGATGATTACATGGTGCAACGCCCCTGGCGCATCTATTCTTGCTTTTCGTGGCATGGTCACGGACTATCAGATGGGATAGGATATGTAAAGCATGAAAGCATAGACGTCCCATTTATATTCCGGAACAGATCAGGTGGGGAGTATCGAAGCATACGTCAAAAGCCATTGAGAGATACATGCTGCCGGAAATCGGTGAAACGAAACTTGTGCAATCGACCTTGAAGCGGACGCAGCGGGGAGAAGTTGTGCCTATTCGGAAACGGTCAAAGCGCGAAATATCGTGACTCCGCACCCGCAACCAAAAATGGGCCATCTTAATAAAGGAATTTGCAATGAAATCAATGGTAGGATGGAGGCGGCATCCGGATTTGAACCGGAGAGTGGAGGTTTTGCAGACCTCTGCCTTACCACTTGGCTATGCCGCCCTTATAAAAAAAAATGGAGCGGGAAACGGGATTTGAACCCGCGACTTCGACCTTGGCAAGGTCGCACTCTACCACTGAGTTATTCCCGCTCAGTTGAAGTGGCACTTTTATTAATTTATGTTTTCAATGTCAACAGAAAATTTTAGCCGCGAAGTAATTTTCTGAACCGGAGGAAGTAATCCGCCCCCGACCAGACCGTAAACAACAGTGCTCCCCAGAGAAAGAACCTGCCGACAACCTGAAAGTCCAATCCGAATGCCGGATAATGAAACATCAACGGGATAATGGCCGCAATCTGGAAACCGGTTTTGTATTTTCCCAGGCTCGATGCGGAGACGTCCTGCTTGTTCTGGGCAATGATATTCCGCAACCCGGTGACGGCCAGTTCCCGACCGATGATGATGCAGGCAATCCAGGCGGGCATCCATCCCAAGGCGGTGAGCATGATCAAGGAGCAGGAGACCAGCAGTTTGTCAGCCACCGGATCCATGACCTTCCCCAGATTGGATACCAGCCCGTATCGGCGGGCCAGGTAACCGTCAAAATAATCGGTGATGGCGGCGGCGCTGAAAATAAGGCCGGCCAGCAGTGCCGTGAAACGGTTGGGCACCATCAGCAACACCACGATGATTGGAACCGAGACGATCCTGAACAACGTCAGCGTGTTGGGATGGGTGAGAAGTGAGTTGATCTGCTCGTTTTTCATTTGATTCAGATTGATGGTTCAATCATTCTGTTTATTATCCACCCGCTATTTTTTAGTTTTGTCCCAGTCGGCAAGAAAAGCCTGGATGCCCTTGTCCGTCAGCGGATGTGCCGCCAGTTTGCTCAGCACGTTAAAGGGTATGGTGGAAATATCCGCTCCGGCCAACGCCGCGTCCAGCACATGCAGGGGATTGCGGATGCTGGCCACGATGACCTCTGTGTCGTAAGCGTAGTTGGCAAAGATTTCCACGATCTGTTCAACCAGCTGCATGCCATCCTGGGAAAGGTCGTCCAGTCGCCCGATAAAGGGACTCACATAGGTCGCCCCGGCTTTCGCCGCCATCAATGCCTGCAGGGGCGAGAAGATCAAGGTGACGTTGGTCTTGATATTCTCCTCGGTGAGTTGGCGGGTGGCCTTGAGGCCATCCACGGTCATGGGCACCTTGATGACGATATTCTTGTGGATTTTGGCCAATTCCCGCGCCTCTTTGACCATACCCGCGGCTTCCAGGCTGATCACCTCGGCACTGATGGGGCCATCCACGATTTCACAAATTTCCTTGATGACTTCTTCGAACACGCGGCCTTCTTTGGCAATCAGCGACGGGTTGGTGGTCACGCCGTCGACCATGCCCATGCTGTGTGCTTCTTTAATTTCATCTACATTGGCAGTATCGATAAAAAATTTCATGATCGGATTCCTTCCTGCGTATCGCGTGTTTAGCCGTATCGCTTCTCGGTTGCACCGCTTTATTGGCAGACCGAAGGCGAAACCATCATTCCGACTCCCGACTTTCGGGTTCGTGTCCACTGCTACCCGAATCCGGTTTTAATTCTTTTCTATGCGCCGTCAGCTATCGGCTAAGCGCGTTTTTATCCTTTTGGTTTCTCCAAAAACCGGTCACGGCAGGCCGTCGAGCAAAACACGAATGTCTGCCCGCCGTGTCTCAATTCCACGCCTTCCCGCCTGGGAAAGTATATCCCGCACACCGGATCCTGGACCATCACATCGTCGATACGGGGATGGCGGGAATCATTCTGGCCCGGGGCCTGAAGATTTCGCATCACCCATGATTTGACGGCCCGGTAGGCCAGGTAGACGATGATGATCAGCAGAATCAGTTTCACGGTATCCCGCCTTGTAACAGGATGGGCTGGTTTTCCAAAGCAATGACCCGCTGTTCATCATCGTCAAGCCGGCTTAGCAGATCGGCAAGGGACTGGCCCAGCACCGGATGAATGATCGTCGGGTCTATATCACAGATAGGCCGTAAGACAAAAGCCCTTTTGTGCATGCGCGGATGGGGAATCTCCAGCCTCGGTGTCCGGATCACCCTGTCGTCGTAGAGCAGGATATCCAGGTCCAGCACCCGCGGACCGAACCGGATCGTATCGGCCTTTCGCCCCATCGCCTGCTGAATGGCTATCAGTTCATCCAGCAGGTCCGAAGGTTTCAGTGTCGTGCCGATCTTCACAGCTGCATTGACGAACCAGTCCTGATCCGCATAGTCAACCGGCGAGGTCCGGTAAAATCGGGAGGTTTTCAGAAGCAACGCTTGACCGGATTCAACCAGGCCAGCAATGCCTTTCAAACAGTTGTCCAGCTTGCCCCCCAGGTTCGATCCAACGGAAATGTACACGGCATGGTCCGTCTTTACGACCGCCATGCTTCCTCCCACAGCTCTCCGGAATAGATCACCCGGGCATCGCCCTCCAGGAATACATCCTGATAGCGGCCGCCTTGTGTTTTAAAATGAACCGTCAGATTTCCCCCACTGCGGGTAGTCAAGGTGACCGGTGATCTCAGCCCCCGTTCATGGGCCAGGATCAGCGCCGCGGCGACATTGCCCGTGCCGCAGGCCAGCGTCTCATCTTCGACCCCGCGCTCATAGGTTCGGATAAAAACTTGCCCTTCCTTCCCGATGGTCACGAAATTGGCGTTCGTGCCGGCCGGCGCGAAGTCTCGGTGATGACGGATCCGGCGGCCCATTTCAACGACATCCAGCCCCTCGATGTCGTCCACGACCATCACCACATGCGGCACGCCGGTGTTGATGCTGGCCACGGCAACCCTTTCCCCGCCCATGTCCAAATCGTACCCGGTTTTGAGGTCCCTGGGCTGGGTCATGCGTATTTTTACGCTATCGTCACCCACGCTGGCTTCGATCGTCCCGGCCAGGGTTTCGAAGGCCATCTGCCGGCCGGCGATCCCATGGATGAAGGAAAAGCGGGCCGCGCAGCGGGCACCGTTGCCGCACATGTCCGGCAGGCTGCCATCGGCATTGAAAAAACGCCACTTGAAATCAACGCTGTCCGACGGTTCGATCAGGATCATCCCGTCCGCCCCGACCGACATTTTTCGGCGACAGGCCCCGACGACCAATTGATGAAGCTGGGCCTCGGGGACCATCTGCTCCCGATTGTCGATAACGATAAAATCGTTGCCGCTGCCGCTCATTTTAAAAAAGGGAATGGTTTTCATGGGGTATCCGACCCTTCGGAAGGTCTATCGGTCAGATGATCGAACTGCACCGGGTTTGAATCCGGCCCTTCATCCCTGTCCGTCTCCAGTCGAACTTTGAACACATAGCGATAACCGGACGCCAGGGGGACATCGATGAAAAAGCGGTTGGTTTCCGTATGAACGTATGGAACCGTCGCCACTTTTTGAAATACCAGCGGGCAGCCTTCGCAGCCCGGTTCAGCCAGGCTGGTGCGGGACCGGTAGATGCCGAATGCCGCATGTTTTACCTGCCTGGCCGATAGCGGCTCCGGCAGTCGCCAGGTCAGCCTGACCGTCTGGCCGGCCACCTTATAGTCCAGTTCCGCCACCGCCGGCACCGGCGCCTTCTGTGGAGGCACCGGGGGCCCCTTGATCCCGCACCCGAAAAAACTGAAACCGAGCAACAAAAAAAGCCCTATCGAAATCAGTCTTTTGGCGGCGCAGACGGCCCTTCCCGCCATTGGCCGTTCAATCACGAATCGTTTCACCGAATCGTTACGCGTGCGTCTCATCGGCCAGCGCCTTTCGTGCATCCGCGATAGCTCGGGCCACGTTTTCCGTTGCCGTTCCCCCCAGACTCCGCCGCCGATCGATCATGTGTTCCAGCGTCAGGTGATCGAAGATATCCGCCTTGATCAATGGCGAGAACTGTTTGAGTTCATCCAGGGACAACTGGTCCAGTTCCTTGCCCTTGTCCAATGCATAGGCGACGGCACTTCCCACGCAGGCGTGGGCTTTGCGAAAGGGCATGCCCTGATTCACCAGGTAATCGGCCATGTCCGTGGCATTGAGGAATCCGACGGAAGCGGCTTTGCGCAGGGTCTCCCGGTTCACGGTGATCCGCGGGATCATCTGGATGTTGATATGCAGGCAGGCCTTGATCGTGTCCACGGCATCAAAGAGCGGTTCCTTATCTTCCTGCATATCCCGGTTATAGGCCATGGGAAGGCTCTTCATGAGGGTCAGCAGGGCCATCAGCGAGCCAAACACCCGACCGGTTTTTCCGCGGACAATCTCGGGGATGTCGGGATTTTTTTTCTGCGGCATGATACTGCTGCCCGTGGCAAAGGCGTCCGAAAGGGCGATAAAGCCAAACTCCGATGTGGACCACAGTACAAATTCCTCGGACAACCGGCTCAGATGGACCATGCAGATGCTGGCGGCCGCAAGGAATTCTATGGCGAAATCGCGGTCCGCCACGGCATCTATACTGTTGGTGCTGACTCGGGAAAAATCCAGCAGCTGGGCCGCATATACCCGGTCGATGGGGTAAGTGGTGCCGGCCAGGGCTGCCGCACCCAGCGGCATCACGTCCATGCGGTCCAGACAGTCAAAAAAACGCGCCTGATCCCGGTTGAACATCTCGTAATAGGCCATCATGTGGTGGGCAAAAAGCACCGGCTGGGCCCGCTGGGTATGGGTGTAACCGGGCATGACCACATCCTGGTGATCCTCGGCCAGATCCACCAGCACCGCCCGCAGCGTTCGCAGAAGGTCGATGGTGCGGCGGGTCTCGTCGCGCAGATACATCCGTACGTCCAGGGCAACCTGGTCGTTGCGGCTGCGGGCGGTGTGAAGCTTCTGCGCCACCTTGCCCGCCACCTGAAGCAGCCGGGCCTCGATGTGCATGTGGATATCTTCCAGGCTGTCGTCAAAGGTGAAGTCACCCCGATCCAGCTCCCGTTTGATGGTGCCCAGCCCCTCCACCAGTTGAACGGACTCCTCATCGGTAATGACCCCGACCTTTGCCAGCATCCTGCAGTGGGCAATACTGCCGGCGATGTCGAAGGGGTAGAGCCGGCGGTCATAGGCGATGGAGGAGGTAAACGCCTCTACGCTTTTGTCCGTTTTCTCCGAAAACCGCCCGTCCCAGGGTTTTTCAGCCATGATACACGCCTACCCCTTCCGTTGCATGAGTTTTCGGATGCGCAGCCTCAGGGCATTGAGACGGATAAATCCTTCGGCATCCGCTTGGCGGTATACATCATCGTCCTCGAACGTGGCGTGAGCTTCACTGTACAGGGAATAGTCGGACTTTCTGCCTCGGACGATGCAGTTCCCCTTGTAAAGCTCCAGACGCACCACGCCGGAGACGTTTTTCTGGGTGCTGTCGATCATACCCTGCAGAACCTCCATCTCCGGAGAGAACCAGAACCCGTTGTAAATGAGCTGGGCGTATCGCGGAATCTGGGAGTCCCGCAGGTTCATCACTTCACGGTCCATGGTGATGGATTCCATGGCCATGTGAGCCTGTCGCAAAATAGTACCGCCAGGCGTTTCATATACCCCGCGGGATTTCATGCCCACGAACCGGTTTTCCACAATATCGATGCGGCCGATGCCGTGTTTGCCCCCCAGGCGATTCAACTCGGCCAGCAGGTTGGCCGGTGACAGCGCACTTCCGTTTATGGCTACCGGGTCCCCGTTGGCGAAGGTCATCTCAATGGTTTCGGGGGTGTCCGGAGCATCCTTGGGTGAGACCGTCAGGGTAAAGATGTCGTCCGGCGGGCCGGCCCATGGGTCTTCCAGAATACCCCCCTCGTAGCTGATATGCAGCAGGTTGCCATCGGTGCTGTAAGGTTTGGCGTGGGTGGTGGGCACGCGTATGCCGTGCTTTTCAGCAAAGGCCATGAGCGCAGTTCGCGAGTTCAGGTCCCATTCTCGCCAGGGTGCAATTATCTTGATGTCCGGGTTGATGGCGTAATAGCCCAATTCAAAGCGCACCTGGTCGTTGCCTTTTCCGGTGGCACCGTGGCTGACCGCGTCAGCCCCTTCCAGGGCGGCAATCTCCATCTGCCGTTTGGCGATGAGGGGCCGGGCAATGGAGGTCCCCATCAGATACTGCCCTTCGTAGATCACATTGGCCCGAAATGCCGGGAATACATAATCTTTGACGAAAGTTTCCTTGAGGTCGTCCACATAGGCCTTGACCGCACCGGTCTTCATGGCGTTGGCTTCCACGTTGGCCAGGGAATCGGTCTGACCGATGTCGGCGGAAAAGGTAACCACCTCGCAATCATAGGTTTCGATGAGCCACCTCAGGATCACCGACGTGTCCAGGCCACCCGAGTAGGCCAGCACCACTTTATTTATTCGTTCAGTCACCATTGATCTCCTTGTATTTTTGGTGTTCGTGACCGTTCACCATTCACTATTCACCATTCACTATTCACCGTTCACCGTTCACTATTCACCATTCACCGGGTCAGCACGTTGTCGAGACATTGGATCAGCGCGTCAATTTCACTTTCTTGGATGATCAGCGGGGGAACGAATCGCAGGATCTCCCCTTGAACACAGTTGACCAGAAAACCCTTTTCCATGAATAGTGGTACCAGTTCATCAGCCGGTCCGTTCAATTGAATGCCCAGCAGCAGTCCCTTGCCCCGAACCTCCACAATGCAGCGGTGACGAAGCTTGAGTTGTTTGAGTTCATCCTTGAAATAGGTCCCGGTTTCCTGGGCACGATATAGGATCTTTTCCTCATCGATGATTTTCAGGGTCTCAACTGCAGCGGCCGCCACCAAGGGGGTACCGCCGAAAGTGGACGCATGGCTGCCGACCCCGAAAGCAGCCGCCACCCGTTCAGTGGCCAACATGGCCCCGATGGGAAGGCCGTTGGCCAGCGCCTTGGCCAGAGTCATGATGTCCGGCGTCACGCCGTAGTGCTCGTGGGCAAAGCGTTTGCCGGTACGGCCCATGCCCGTTTGGATCTCGTCCAGGATCATCAGCACGCCTCTCTGGTCGCAAAGCTGTCGAACCTGTCGGAGAAAATCGGGGTCCGGGCACCGGATGCCCCCCTCCCCCTGAATGGGCTCCAGCATCACGGCGCAGGTATGCTCGTCGATAGCCGATTTCAATGCGTCGATGTCGTTGAAGGGAACGAAAGAAAAACCCTCCAATACCGGGTCGAAACCTTGCTTAATCTTATCCTGACCCGTGGCCGACAAGGTGGCCATGGTACGCCCGTGAAAGGACTTTTCCATGGAAACGATGCGAAACCGTTTCGGCTGCCCGCCGTCCTTAAAATATTTGCGGGCCAGTTTGATAGCCGCCTCGTTGGCCTCAGCACCGGAGTTGCCGAAAAAGACACGGTCCGCAAAACTCTGTTCCACCAACATCCGGGCCAGTTCAGTCTGCGGGATCGTGTAATAGAGGTTGGATACGTGCACCAGCTTTTTAGCCTGGCGGGCCACCGCATCGGCAATACGCGGATGAGCATGGCCCAGGTTGCACACGGCGATGCCGGCCACAAAATCGGTATACCGGCGGCCCTGGGTATCCCAGACCGTACAGCCCTGGCCCCGTTCCAGTACGATAGGAAAGCGTTTGTAGGTTGCGGCCATCACCTGGTCCGCCGTATTCATAATCGTATCTGTCATCTGCCCGCTCCAAAAAAGAGTTCCAAGTTCTGATTCAGCGTCGATACAATATCGGTCGCATCGAATCAAGCCGATATCTCTTCACGATTAAGCCCTATTCCGTTACTTCCGTCCCTATGCCCCTATCGGTGAAAAGCTCAAGCAAAATCGCGTGGCGGCGTTTGCCGTTAATGATGGGCACCTTTTCCACGCCGTTTTTAATGGCATGAAGGGCATATTCGATCTTCGGGATCATTCCCCCGCTGATGCTGCCGTCGGCAATCATTCGGCTGATGGTGTCCGCATCGATGGAAGAGATCAGCCGGCCGTCGGCATCCATCACCCCGTCCACGTCGGTGAGCAGAATCAGCCGGCCGGCAGACAAGGCCGTGGCGATGTGGCTGGCCACCAGATCCGCATTGATGTTGTAGGTTTCCCCCTCCCTTCCCGCGCCCACTGGGGCAATAATGGGAATGAACCCCTGTTCGGAGAGTGTATGAATGATCTGGGGGTTGATCCGGGTGACCTCACCCACCATCCCCGGATCGATGATTTCGGGTGGACTGCCCGCGTCAGCCTGATGGACGATGTGCATCTTTATCGCTTCGATGAGCCCGCCGTCCTTCCCGCTGAGCCCCACGGCCTTGCCCCCCTGCTGGTTGATCTGAGCCACGATACCCTTGTTCACCTTCCCGCCCAGCACCATCTCAACCACATCCATGGTGGGGCCGTCGGTAAGCCGCATACCGCGCACAAACTGGGGACGGATACCCATCTGGTCCAGGACCCGGTTGATCTGGGGACCGCCGCCGTGGACCACCACCGGATTAAGGCCGATAAACTTAAGCAAGGTAATGTCCCGGGCAAAATCGGTCTTCAGCTGCTCGTCAGCCATGGCGTGTCCCCCGTACTTCACGACCACGGTCATCCCCGAGAACTTACGGATATAAGGCAGCGCCTCGATGAGGATATCCGCTACGGTCGAGTGGGGGGGAATCTTGTCTGCTGTCATGGTGGTTCCTTGATAATTATAAAATATACCGACTCAGGTCTTCATCGTCCTTGATTGCCTTGAGCTTATCCGAAACGTATGCATCATCAATCGTCAGGTGGGAATCCGTCACATCGGGGGCGTCAAAAAGGATATCTTCGAGCAGACGTTCCATGAGGGTATGAAGGCGCCGGGCGCCGATGTTCTCTGTCCGGACATTCACCTCTTCGGCAATCTCGGCAATTTTTTCAACCGCACCGTCGGAGAAAACCAGCTCCACCCCTTCAGTTTTGAGCAGGGCGATATATTGGAGCAGCAAGGCGTTCTTCGGCTCAGTCAGAATACGAAAAAAATCCTTTCGGTTCAGGGCATCCAAGGTCACCCGTATGGGGAACCGCCCCTGAAGCTCCGGGATCAGGTCGGACGGCTTGATCGTATGAAAAGCGCCGGAGGCAATAAACAGGATGTGGTCGGTCTTCACCGGTCCGTACTTGGTATTCACCGTGGACCCCTCCACAATGGGTAAAAGATCCCGCTGAACCCCCTCCCTGGATACATCCGGACCGTGCCTTTTGCCGTTGCCGGCAATCTTGTCGATCTCATCCAAAAAAATGATACCGGACTGTTCCACCTTGGCAATCGCATCCTGGATCACCTTGTCCATTTCCACCAGATTCTGGGCCTCCTCCGCAACCATGGTCTTCATGGCTTCGGGCACTTTGATTTTCCGTCGGCGGGTGTTCTTGGGCAGCAGAGAGCCCAACATATCCTTGAAGTTGAACCCCATCTCCTCCATGCCCACGTTGGAGAAAATCTCGACCATGGGCATGGTGCGCTCGGCCACATCCAGATCAACATAGCGACTGTCCATCTTTCCAGCCTGCAGCATCTTGCGCAACTTTTCCCTGGTGGACGAAGTCACATCGGCGGATGTGTTGACCACCTCCAGGCCGCCTTCTCCGGCAGCATCGGTCCGACCACGGTCCGCTTTGGGCAGCAGCAGATCCAGCATCCGCTCTTCGGCAATGCGCCATGCCTTGTCCTTGACAGCCTCTTGCTCGGCCGTGCGAACAGCGTTGACCGTCAGCTCCAAAAGGTCACGGATCATGGATTCCACATCCCGACCCACATATCCCACTTCGGTAAACTTGGACGCCTCCACCTTGAAAAACGGCGAGTCGCTGAGCCGCGAGAGACGCCGGGCGATTTCCGTCTTGCCGACCCCGGTAGGGCCAATAAGAATAATGTTTTTGGGGGCAATCTCATCTTTCAGCGAATCCGGTACCTGCTGCCGACGCCATCGGTTTCTCAATGCAATGGCAACCGACCGTTTGGCCTCATTCTGACCGATAATGTATTTGTCCAGTTCAGATACGATATCAATGGGTTTCAGGTCATTCATGCGCTAGAGCTCTTCAATGGTTATACGATCGTTGGTGAATACGCACAGGGACGCGGCGATTTGCATGGACACCTCGACAATCCGGCGCACGTCCAGTTCAGTCTGATGGAAAAGGGCTGTAGCCGATGCCTGGGCAGCCACAGCGCCGGAGCCGATAGCCACAATCCCCTCATCCGGTTCGATAACATCCCCGTTTCCCGATATGAGCAGCATGGAAGTGCCGTCCACGGCAATCATCAAGGCTTCCAGGCGGCGCAGGTATTTGTCAGCCCGCCAATCCCTGGCCAGTTCCACGGCCGATCGGGTCAGGTTTCCGTTGTAGCGCTCCAGCTTTTGTTCCAGTTTCTCAGTCAGGGTCAGGGCGTCGGCGGTGGCGCCGGCAAACCCCACCAGGATGGTATCGTTGTAAATGCGACGAACCTTGCGGGCATTGTGTTTGATGACCGTGTTGTTTAGGGTCACCTGGCCGTCACCGGCCATCACCACCCGATCTTTGGCCCGGACCGCCAGGATGGTGGTGCCGTGGAATCGCAGGGAATTTTCCATTATTTGATGGGGCATGGTTTTAACCCGGAACCTTTCTATCTCCTGGGGTGGGCGCTGTCATAGGCCGCCATGAGCCGGTCAATGCTCACATGGGTGTATTTTTGGGTGGTAGACAGGCTCTTGTGGCCCAGAAGTTCCTGAACCGTACGCAGATCCGCCCCTGCATCCAGCATGTGGGTGGCAAAACTGTGCCGGATACCATGGGGTGAAATCGGTACCGCCAGGCTGCACTTGCGAATCAGTACATCCAGAATCCGCGCAACGGACCGCGAGGTCAGCCGGCCCTTGTTTTTATTTAGGAAAAGCGGGCCATCAACGACCATCCCGATGCCAGTCTGGGTAAAAAGCCGGTCCCGGTAGGATTGAATACGATTCAGGGCTTTTTCACCCACCGGAACAATTCGTTCACGGTCCCCTTTCCCCGACACCCTGAGACATCCAGAGGAAAAATCAACATCAAACACATTCAGACCGGTCAGTTCGGATACCCGGATTCCCGACCCGTAAAGGGTTTCGAACAGGGCCCGGTTGCGCAGTTCCAGCACCGTGTCAGCGGCTATCCGGTCCAGCAGGCGAAACATGTCGTCAACCGAGAGATATGACGGCATCCGCCGGCTGTGTTTCGGCGTCAGAATGGCTGCCGTGGGATCCTCGTCGGTTAACCGGTGCCTCACCAGGTGACGGAAAAAGGATCGCAGAACCGACAGTTTCCTGGCGATGGTAATCTTCTCGTTCTTGCGGTGCAGGAGCCCCAGGTATCCTCGGACGGTCAGGCTGTCGATATCGTCTATGACCAGCGACCGTTTCTCTTTTTCTTCGGTCAGGCCTGCCCCGCGAACGGCATAGCCGGCAAACTCCGCCAGATCATGGCCGTAGGCCCGGATGGTGTGGGCGGAGTAACCCTTTTCCGAATCCAACGATTGCAGAAAAAGATCGATCTGTTCTGCCAGCAGGGGTCGTGTCATCGGAAAGCGATCCGTTGCTCGAGTTCCATCCATGATCCCACATGAAGGAAATCATGGGGTTCCTGATTCCACGGCTGGCTGAAGACGACGGGTTCGATTCCGGCCGCCTTGAGCAGGTGACAGGTCTCCAGGCGGTCCTCCACAAACCACTTGATTCCGTTTTCCAGCAGCACATCGGTCTTGGCTTCGAATGAACCGGTGGCGACGATTCTTGCACGGTGGTGCTGGCCGTCGAGGAGTCGGTTCAACCAGCCCTCAATGGGACCCGGTTCAGGCCGGGCCGTCACCATCAAGATGCGGCCCGTGGTCTCACCGATGCGCCTTAACACGGGCCCGGCGTCGGGGAAAGGTTTCAGGGAGGCCCGGTAACGCCCATCGAGAATCCGGCCCACCGCCCCCTCCAGGACATCCTCGTCGAGATCCAGGCAATGATCCAGCCGGTAGCAGGTAATGTCCGCGTACTTCACCGTATGGACATCGTAATGGTCCCTGAGGATATCCAGAAACAGGTGCATGGTGTCGGCAATCACCCCATCGATGTCAAAGGCAAGTAAAGCCGGATCAATCATCGGTCTTTCCTAACTTCACAATCTTCGGCCCTTCAGGCCATTTTTCGTGTCTTTTTTTTCAACCGGGAGATCTGCCGGCGGAGAATTCCTGATTTCTTGGGGTCTTTTTCAGCGGCAATCTCCTGTTTACGAACCTTGAGCTCTCGAATATGCTGCTTGATCTGACGAAGCGACCGGCTGGCTTTTTTGGTTTTTTCTTCCTTGATGCCCCGATGGGCCTTGACGGCATCGAGCAGGTCCTGCTTATTCATGCCGTGAATGCCTTTGAGATCCGTTATGGCATGGGCGATTTCACGAAGTTCTTTGACGGTCATTTTATCCAACGGCTTTTCTGCACCTTCCGTACCTTTGGTCATTTGATCCAGTCTCCTTTCATGAAGCAGGGTTTAATCCACCGGTCATGGATGCCACGGGCATCACGCCAATATACACAACCGTCATCAGCAAAAAGGTATTTTTGTAATCCCATTAGACCGGGCGTGTCAATACAGATATTGGATTATAAAAAATGGGGATGAGCGGTTCTCAGCCATTTGTCGGGCGTGAGCATTTACATTGTATTTTTAAAACCTCGCCCCCTTGAATCCTCCTTTTTTCGAGGGCGTTTCCTAAAATGGCGCCAACTGAACACCGGGCGGCACCCGGGTCGAGGCATACCCCATTGTTTTTCACTCTTTATTTCCCCCTTCTACCAATTTAATAAAGGGCCGGAACAGATCCAGTGGCAGTGGGAAAATGGTGGTGGTGTTTTGCTCGGCGGACATCTCCCGCATGGTCTGAAGGTAGCGCAACTGGATGGCGGTGGGATACTGGTCGATGATTTTTGCCGCCGCGGCAAGACGGTCGGCTGCCTGGAATTCACCTTCCGCATTGATCACCTTGGCCCGCCGCTCCCGCTCGGCCTCGGCCTGCTTGGCCATGGCCCGTTGCATCTCCTGGGGCAGGTCGATATGCTTGAGTTCTACGTTGGCTACTTTGATGCCCCAGGGGTCCGTATGGGTGTCAAGAATCTCCTGAAGCTTGGTGTTGATCTTTTCCCGGGCCGACAGGAGTTCGTCCAGTTCGGCCTGGCCGCAGACGCTGCGCAGGGTGGTCTGGGCCAGCTGAGAAATGGCATAGGTGTAGTTTTCCACCTCCACAATGGCCTTGATGGGGGCGATCACCCGAAAATAGATAACCGCATTGACCTTCACCGATACATTGTCCAGGGTAATCACGTCCTGGGGGTCCACATCCATGGCCACCAGCCGCATGCTCACCTTGACCATCTTGTCCACAATGGGAATAAGGATGATCAACCCCGGTCCCTTGGCTTGGATTACCCGGCCAAGGCGGAAAATGACGCCCCGCTCATATTCGTTCAGGATTCGCAGGGCGGCGGAAAGAAAAAAAACGACCAGGACAACGGCACCGATAGTTGGCAACATAGATTTCTCCTTAAGCCCAATTGGGTGAATGATGAGTAAACCGTGAGCATCGGTCGGAGGCGATCCGTCCGGTGCTGCCGGCTATGGCGTGACTCGCTGCGATCCGGTGGCATCTGCCTCCGGTTCAACCTCCAGGGTCAGACCGTCCACTGCTGTCACCCGGACCCGCTGCCCGGCGGCCAGCGGCGTCCGGCATCGGGCAAACCATAGTTCACCGTGAAGTTGAATCCGGCCGGTGGGTGTCAAAGGCATCTTAACCACCCCGGTTTCACCGATCAACCCCGACTCCCCGGTCATGGGCCGGCGGGCTCGGGAACGGAATACCAGCCCTGCCACCACCACAAAGAAGCCCCCCACGAGGCTGATGGTCGGCAGCATAACGGTCCACGAAACCCCAATTCGCCCCCCCATCCGGTCAAAAAGCATCATCGATCCCAGCAGCAGGCAGATGATCCCCGCCACACTGAGCAGGCCGTAGCTGGCGATTTTCATTTCCAGGATAAAAAAGATCAGCGCCAGCAGGATCAGCAGAACGCCGGCGGGTTTCACCGGCAGGGTTTGAAACGAGTAAAAGGCCAGGATAAGGGCGATGCTGCCGATAACTCCGGGAAGGATGACGCCTGGATGGGACAGCTCGAAATAGAGACCGGCCAGGCCGATCATCATCAGAATGTAGGCGATATTGGGATCGCTGAGGGCCTTGAGTATCCGGGTTCGCACGGATTCAGCAATCCAGACCCGCTTGGCCGGGTCAATGTCGACCGGTCCTTTTCCCTTGATCTCGAGACCGCGGATCTGTTCGATCAGGTCATCCACATCCCGGGCCACCCGGTCGATGATCTTTTTCTCAAGGGCTTCGGTTTCCGTCACCGACACGCTCTCCCGCACCGCCTCCTCGGCCCACTTGACGTTGCGGCCACGCTTTTCGGCGATGCTTTTCACGAATGCCACCATGTCGTTGGTCACCTTCTCGGCCATGGTTTTATCCAGGTCCTTGCCGCCGGCGTTGACCGGGTGGGCGGCACCGATATGGGTACCCGGCGCCATGGCGGCCACATCGGCAGCCATAGTGATCATCACGCCGGCGGATGCCGCTCGGGCGCCCGACGGCGCCACATATACAACCACCGGGATTCTGCTCTCATAGATAGACATGACCATCTTGCGCATGGATTCGGCCAGGCCGCCCGGAGTATCCAGCATCATGATGAGACAGCCGGCACCTTCCGCGTTGGCTCTGTGGATGGCCGAGTCCAGAAAATCGGCATTTCCCGGTGAAATGGCGCCAGTGACCCGGACTAAGTAAACTGGCGCCGATCCGGCATCCACCGGAAGGATAAGCAGCAGCGACAACAGGGCGATAAATAAGCTGGCGGAGATGAATCGATTTCTCATAACAACCCCCTTGAAGGCGGGAAAGGGGCATGCTGGACAGTTATCCCAGCATTTTCATGATTTGTTGGACATCTTCCCACACTTCCCTTTTCTTTTCCGGGTTGCGCAGCAAAAATGCCGGGTGAAAGGTCGGCATTACCGGAATTCCCATGACCTCATAAAACCGTCCCCTGAGGCGGGAGATAGGCGTCTCGGTTGGTAGCAGAGCCCGGGCGGCTACATTTCCCAAAGCACAGATGACGCGCGGATGGATGGCGGCCACCTGCCGTTTGAGAAACGGCAGGCAGTGGCGGATTTCTTCAGGTTCCGGGTTCCGGTTGTTCGGGGGTCTGCATTTGACAATATTGCCGATATAGACCGTCTCCCGAGTGAGCCCCATGGCAGCGATGATTTTGGTTAGGAGGTGTCCAGCCGCTCCTACAAAGGGCTGACCGCATTTATCTTCATCAAATCCCGGTCCTTCGCCCACGAACATCACTTGGGCGTTCGGGCTGCCCTCACCAAACACGATATGGGTCCTCGATTCACACAGCTTGCATCGGGTACAGTCGCCCAAATCGGTGCGGATATCTGCCAGAGATTCCCGATCAACCGCCGCATCATGAGTGGGCATCCCCAACCGATTCAGGATTTGCAGGCTCGCCGAGCTGCAGTCAAAACCCGTGCACCCGTTTTGTTTAAGATAACACAGGGTGTTTCGAATGTCCCGGATGATCTGGAAATGTGGCGCGTCTGCGGTCATCTTGCTTTTCGAAATACACATTTATTTAAAAAGGTCGTGGAAAGAATCATCTCAGGCGACGGTTCTTTTTTTGACCAGTTCGGCCACCCGGTCGAGGATCAGGTGGGCCACCGCATCCTTGTCCATCACATCGAGCACCTCTTTTCGGCCGTCTGCAAAGAACAGGGTCATGCGGTTGGTGTCGGATGCAAATCCGGAGTCTGAGGGACCGATGAGATTGGCCGCAATAATGTCTAGATGCTTTTCTTCGAGCTTCTTCCGGGCATGAGTTTCCATGTCCCGGGTCTCCGCGGCAAACCCGACGACGATCTGGTGCTTTTTCATCTGCCCGACGGTCTTCAGAATGTCCGTGGTCCGCTCCAATGCCAGCTGCATTCCGCCCTCACCCTTTTTAATCTTGTGGGCCTCTTTTTTGACGGGTCGATAGTCGGAAACCGCCGCCACCTTCACGACCACATGGGATTGTTCCAGACGGGCAAATACGGCGTCGGCCATGTCGTCCACCGTGACGGCCGGAATCACCTCAACGTTCAAGGGAGGGGATAGATTCACCGGACCGCTGACCAGGGTTACCCGGGCACCGCGGTATTCAGCGGCCCTAGCAATGGCGTAGCCCATCTTTCCGGAAGAAGGGTTGCTGATGAACCGAACCGGATCGATGGCTTCACGGGTGGGCCCGGCGGTAACCAATACGTTGCAGCCGGCAAGGTCGTCCGGAGTGAGAAAACTGGCCAGCCGATCCACGATCTCTGCGGGTTCCGGCAGTCGTCCCGGTCCGGTGGTACCGCAGGCCAGCGCTCCTTCGCCGGGTGCCAGAATGGAGCAACCGTCCGTTTCAAGCTGTTTGAGGTTTCGCCGATTGGCTGGATGTTCAAACATGTTTGAATTCATGGATGGGCAGATCATCACCGGGCAGGTTACCGCCAGCATGAAGGTGCTCAGCGCATCGTCGGCGATACCGTGGGCGAGCTTAGCCACCATGTTGGCTGTGGCCGGCGCAATGATCACGCCATGGGCCGCTTCCGCCCAGGCAATATGCCGGATGGCCGAGTCATCCGTCGGATCGAAAAGGTCTACGCATACCTGGTTTTCCGACAGCACCTCAAAGGTCATGGGGCTCACGAATCGGGTGGCACTGTGGCTCATGATTACCCTTACCCGTGCCCCTAACTTCACCAGTCGCCTGAGGACCTCTACACTTTTATAAGCGGCAATCCCACCGCAGACACCCAGAACGATATTTTTATTATGAAGAACGGTTTTTTTCATATTACTCAAATCACGACTATTTATAGATTCGGGGATGCGCCCTCAACGGTCGGCGAGACCCATATTTCCAGATAGGTGTAGAATCTTTTCTCCGTAATGTTGATGACGCACCAACGATTTTCTTTTTTAAACAGCAGGATGTTGCGGAAGGATTTAAAGGCGCTGACCAAGCTCCAGTTATCGTTGGCCATATTGTTTTCGAAAAAGGTGATGAGGGAGTAGCCGTCTACACGGCCTTTCAGGGACAGCACACCGGCGGACAGGCCCGGCGTGCGAAAGACGAACGAGGCATTTTTGTCCACCTTCATCGCCCGAGGCACCAGCACATCTCCAAAATCGTAGTAGAGGGGGGCATTTTTATCGGCGGTGACGCCGGTATCGGAACCGGAGTCGCCTGCCTTCATGGAAGCGCATCCGGACATGAGCAGTACGATCATGCAGACGGTAATAGCGACCCACCCTGCCTGGTTATGGCTTAATCCTTGCCATTTACCCATTTCACCTCCTTGAACAGGCTGTTAAAATGTGAGAACCGGTCACACGCCTTCATCGACCGACGGAACACGGATTTTTTTAAGGCGCCGATATGTATTTTGCCGGAGCATCAGCCCCGCCCACCGCTCGATCAGATCGGAAATGTCATGCCAATGACTGGGGATGTCCGGCAACATGGATGTCGCCGCTTCCAGAGCCTGTATGAGATCCGACCGGTCGGGCGTTTGATCCAGCAGATAGCGGTAAATTCGGACAGCCTCTTCATATCTTCCTTGATCGGCGTATACGCGTGCCATGGTCACCGTATAAAAAGTCTTGTCCCCTGGAATCCCCATATCATTTCCTCTGATCCTTGGAACCGGGAAAAATAACGACGACATCATCCTTGCCGATCATGCCCAGTTCATTGCGGGCCACACTCTCGATAAATGCCGGATCGCTTTTCAGACGCCCGATGGTCCGATACAGGCTGACGTTCTCCCGAGCCAGAGTTTCATTTTGCTGCGCCATCAACAGCTCCTTTTCACGCAGCCGGTGCATTTCCACCAGCCCGTTATCACCGAATACAATCAGCAGCATCAGATTGAACAATGCGACGACGGCACCGGCAACGATGATTTTCCGGCGAATATTCATGACCGGTTCAAACTCCTTCTCATCAACGCCATCACGTTTTGCCATTCCGGAATCTTCAGTTTCCAAGCCGCAACGGAAAAAATCAGGACCCCACCGATGATGCCTGCGCCGATTCCCGCCAGCAGTCGAAGACTTCCCGATTCGTTTTCAGGAGGGATGAGAATCCCGCTGGTCATTACCACGCCCAGAGCCATAAGTCCCGATGCAGCCAGCGTCTTCAGACAACTGGAAAAGATGGGCCGCCACCGGATCACCCCCAACTTGTTTTTCAGCACAACCACCAAAAGCGCCAAGTTTACCATGGAGGCCAGCGAGGTCGCCAGAGCCAGTCCACAGTGCTTCATCGGGCCCATGAGGGCCATGCCGAAAAAGATGTTGGCGGCGATGGCGATAGTGGCGGTTTTGACTGGCGTCCGGGTATCCTGCATGGCGTAAAACATTGAAACTACAATACGCACCGCAGAGAAAGCCCATAGTCCAACAGCATAATACAAAAGGGCATCGGAGGTCAATCTCGTGGTCCGGGCATCAAAGGCCCCGCGTTTAAACAACAGAGCGACGATGGGTTCTCGAAGCACAATGAGTCCCACCATGGCCGGAATGGTGATAAACAGCACTAGGCTCATGGCATGGCCGAACGTGTCTCCCATGCCGGCCTGATCGCTGCTGGCAGCCTGCCGCGAGAGGCTTGGCAGAACAGCCGTTGCCGCCGCCTGGGCAAATATACCCAAAGGGAATTGAACCAGTCGATCGGCATAATACAGATAGGAAACGCTGCCCTCGGGAAGCAGTGAGGCCAGAAGGGTCCCCACCAGGATATTGATCTGATAGACCGCCGCGCCAAAAATGGTCGGCAGCATAAGGAAGCCGACTTTTTTCATCGCCGGATGCCACAGGCCGGATCGCACCCAGAACCGGACGCCATGCTTCACCAGATAAGGCAACTGCAGGGCCAATTGAAGAACCCCACCCAACAGCACCCCACTGGCCAGTCCGATGACCTGAACCGTTTCGGAATCCGAAAACCGGGAAACGGCAAAAACAGCGCCGATCATGGCCAGGTTCAAAAGGACCGGCGCAATTGCCGGGGCAGCGAAATGACCCAGTGCATTGAGAATTCCCATACACAGGGCGACCAGCCCGATAAGGATGGTATAGGGGAACATAATGCGCGTTAGTGTTACCGTAAGGGCCATCTTCTCCGGTAGGGTGGAAAAGCCAGGGGCGACCGCCTGAATGATGAGCGGCGCAGCGACCACACCAATAACCGTTATCACCGACAGGAAGACCAGAAGCAGTTTCAGGGCACTCGCGGCCAGGCGAAGACCTTCCTCGCGACTCCCTTTTAGCAGGGTCTCCGTAAAAACGGGGACAAAAGCGATGCTCAGCGATCCCTCACCGAACAGCCGGCGCAACAGGTTGGGAATCCGGAAGGCGGCAATAAAGGCATCCGTTGTCATCCCGGCACCAAAAAAAGATGCCAGGACCATATCCCGGACGTAGCCGAAGATACGGCTGAGAAGGGTCGCCGCCCCTACCACGCCGGCGGCGCGGGTGACATTGCGGTTCTCACTTTTTACCTGACGGCTGGCGTCGGAAAACATATGGCCCCGATCTTGATTGCAAGGCACAATAACCCTTGACTTGCCCAATTTTTTTGGATATCAGGAAGTTTTGTATTTTTCCAATTAATTTCCGAAAGGAGTAACAGAAGGTGGCAAACCATAAATCAGCATTGAAGCGCGCCGGCCAGAATGAACGTCGGCGCCTGCGGAACAAAGCCGTTCAGACCCGGGTAAAAAACGTTGTCAAGGATGTGCGCCTTGCCGTGGCTCAAAATGCGGAAAATGCCATTGAGCAGCTCAACGCAGCCAAGTCCGCCATCGACAAAGCGGCGAAAAAAGGGGTGCTTCACAAAAAGACGGCTTCCCGCAAAGTTTCCCGTCTCAACCGGCAGGTCAATGCCCGGCAAGCCTGACCCTTCCCGGCGACCGCAGTCAGGAAAAAAAGCCCGAGGATTGTCGTTGCCCGATTTGCTCCGACGGCGGCATCGCGGGTTCTCGATCATCAGAAATTATCCGTCAACCGGTTAAAGGCGGATTCTGCCAGTTTACTGGAAAGCACGGCAATGGCATTGGACTTGTTCTGATCCGTTGCCGTTTTATTTCCACCCACAACCGCATAGGCCTGGCGTTCAACGATATTTCCCGACGACCAGAGAATCCGTCCGTCCGGAGATTCCAAACGCAGGTTCAGTGTACCTCTCACCCGACGCTCCACCGCTGTTGAGACGGTGGAACGGGAAATATTTTCCACGGACAGCGAAACAATGGCCCCGGTCAGGATAGCATCGGCCGACGACCGCTCCTGAACCAGGCTCTCTTTGCGGTTCCTGGTGAATTCATAGATCAGGTCGTTGGTGAATGTGCTCTCCGCACCGGTTTCTGCCGACCGGTTTTCCAGAATGGTGATGAATATCCGGGATACGCCGGCGGGAAAGCTCCCGCTTCCGGCAAAGTGGTAGCCGCATGCGGTTAGCAGCAGAACCGACAGGATCGCTTTGAATGCCCACTTGTTTTTCATTACCGTTCCAATAGCATATCGGTTTACGTGTTAAGTGTGAAGCTGATGTATCGTTTTTTAAATAACGATATTCACCAGCTTGTTTTTAACAGTAATCACCTTCTTGATAGGCTTTCCGTCGACAAACCGAATGATTCGTTCGTCGGTCATGGCCCTTTGCTTCAACAGATTTTCATCTGCATCCAGAGCAGCGGAGAACCGGCTGCGCACCTTGCCGTTCACCTGGATCACCACCTCCACTTCGTCTTTCATCGTAGCTTGATCGTCAAAGCGTGGCCATTGACTCAGCAGAACGCTCTCTTCGTGGCCAAGGGCCTCCCACAACTCTTCGCAGAAATGGGGAACAATGGGAGACAGGAGCAAAACGGTCGTTTCCAGGGCGAAACCCATGGCCTGGTTCCCCGCGTCATCCAAGTCTGATTCGTCGATGGCCTGCATGGCGTTGACCAGTTCCATTACCGCACTGATGACTGTGTTGAAATGGAACCGCTCATCAATATCCTGCGTCACTCGTTTGATGGTCTCATGGGTTTTTCGATAGAGTTCCCGCAGGGACTCTTTTAAACCATGAATGTCGGTCAGGCCGAGTTCACCATCCGTCAACAACGGCATCCAGCGCTCGGCCAACCGCCAGACCCGCTGGAGGAATCGGTAGCTGCCCTCTACCCCCTGTTCACTCCACTCCAGGTCCCGTTCGGGCGGTGCGGCAAACAGGCAGAAGAGTCGGGTGGTGTCGGCCCCGTATTCGTCGAGCAGCAGGTTGGGGTCGATGACATTTTTTTTCGATTTGGACATCTTTTCCACTCGTCCGACGGCCACCGGTTGGCCGCATTGCATACAGGTCCTCCGCGCATCGCCGTCTTCCGCGACCTGTTCGGGAAAAAGAAAGCCGTGTTCCTTGCAGGCCGTGGTCTCTTTGCACACCATTCCCTGGGTAAGCAGCCGGGTAAACGGTTCCTTGAATTTCACCAACCCCAGTGATTCAAGCACCCGGGTAAAATATCGGGAATACAGCAGATGCAAAATGGCGTGCTCCACACCGCCGATGTACTGATCCACCGGCATCCAGTAGTCGACCGCCCGGGTGTCGAACATGGCCGCATCGCATCGGGGACTGCAGTAACGCTCGAAATACCATGATGACTCCACAAAGGTGTCCATGGTGTCGGTTTCCCGCCGGGCATCCTCGCGCCCACAGCGGGGACAGCGGGTTTTGGCGAATTCCGCCAGCAAAGACAACGGTGAACGTCCTCCTTCCAGCAAATCGGCGTTTTCAGGCAGCACGATGGGCAGGTCGGCCTCGGGTACGGGAACGATGCCGCAGCTGCTGCAGTGAATCATGGGAATGGGCGCCCCCCAGTATCGCTGTCTGGAGATACCCCAATCCCGCAGACGGAAACTGACCGTCTTTTTGCCGATGTCATTTTCATCCATGTAGGCGGCAATTGCCTCCATGGCCTTGCGGTTGTCCATGCCGTCGAAATCCCCGGAGTTGACCATGGTGCCTTCGCCGGTGTAGGCAGCCTCCATGGTATTTCCGTCCAGGTCCCCGTTCGGTGAGCTGACCACCACGACAATGGGCAGTTCGTATTTTCTGGCAAAATCGAAATCCCGCTGGTCATGGGCCGGAACGGACATGACGGCACCCGTGCCGTACTCCATGAGGGCGAAGTTAGCCGTGAAGATGGGCATTTTCCGACCGTTCATGGGGTTGATGCAATAAGCACCGGTAAACACGCCTTCTTTTTCGTAGGTTTCGATGGCCTTACTGGAGCGGTCCTGAAGGGATATCCGTTCGACAAAAGCCGCCACAGCAGGTTCCTGCTCCGTGCCTGCCGCCAGTTCCGGAACCATAGGATGTTCAGGTGCCAGACACATGAAGGTGGCCCCGAAGACCGTATCCTGGCGGGTGGTGAATACGCTGATGACCGCATCGCTGTCTGCCACGGGGAATCGGATCTCCGCACCGACACTTTTGCCGATCCAGTTGCGCTGCATGGTGGTCACCTTGTCCGGCCAACCGGGAAGCCTGTCGCAGTGGACCAGCAGGTCTTCGGCAAAGTCGGTAATCTTAAAAAACCACTGCCACAACTTCTTTTGACGTACCGGCTTACCGCAGCGCCAACAGAGGCCGGCCTCCACCTGCTCGTTGGCCAGCACCGTCTGGCAGGGTTCACACCAATTTACATAGGATTCTTTGCGGTAGGCCATGCCCCGCTGTGCCATTTTGAGAAACAGCCACTGCTCCCAACGGTAATATTCGGGACGGCAGGTGGCCAGTTCCCGGTTCCAGTCATAGGAAAACCCCAGTCGTTTGAGCTGGGCCCGCATGGTGTCGATGTTTTCGTAGGTCCACCTGGCCGGGTGGGTGTTGTTGGCGATGGCCGCGTTTTCAGCCGGCATACCGAATGCGTCCCAACCCATGGGGTGAAGGACATTAAATCCGCGCATCCGCTTGTAGCGGGCCACGACGTCACCAATGGTGTAATTTCTCACATGTCCCATATGGATTTTGCCGGACGGATAGGGAAACATTTCCAACAGATAGTATTTTTTCTGATCAGGAACCTCGACGACAGTGAAGAGCTTGTCGTCCTGCCAGCGTTTCTGCCACTTGGTTTCGATTGCCTGAGGATCATAGCGTGAATCCATGAATCTCCCTATCTTCTTGCGAATATTGTTAATTTTGTTGGGCTTGCGTGCATCCTCATGCCATAAAGCCTGATAAAGATCAAGAGCCGTTCTGGCCGGCCGCCGGACCGTAAACGCCCTTTGTGCTGGGGGTTGGATGGCTTTTGGGACGATCCGCCCGACTGTCGATCGACCGTTTTTCTTTTTTGCCGACCCGCCATTTTTATGGATACCACCCTAAAAATCCGTTGACTTGACTGTAACAATTCCTTATTTATACAAATTTAATATTAATAACGAAAAGTGGAAGGAACAGAATCATCAGCTAATGACCAGTAAAATTCTCATCAATGCTGTGGACCCCGAAGAGGTTCGCCTCGCCATCGTTAAGGACAGTCGCTTAGAAGAATTCCACATCGAAAGTGCAGCCCGGGAAATTCTGCACAGCAGTATTTACAAAGGTGTGATCACCCGCATCGAGCCCAGCCTTCAGGCCGTGTTCGTTGACTTCGGCGCCGAACGCCACGGTTTTCTGCAGAAGCAGGAAATCCACAGCGATTATTTTCAGGGTCCACCGGCCAACGGCAATACTATCCAGAACCTGGTGAAGCGTGGCCAGGAGTTGATGGTGCAGGTAACCAAAGACCCCATCATGAAAAAGGGGGCCATGCTCACCACCTTCATTTCTTTGCCCGGCCGCTACGCCGTGCTGATGCCGGGAAGCGACAGCCGGGGCATTTCACGCAAAATTGAAGACGAAACCGAACGCAAACGGCTCAAGGAAATCGTTGAAAAGTTGGATCTGCCCGAGGGCTTCGGCATAATTATCCGCACTGCCGGCCAGGGATGCACCAAAACCATGCTGGCCAAAGATGTTCAGTACCTGCTGCGCCTGTGGAAAAACATTACCGCTCGGGCCGTAAAGGCGCAGGCACCCTCGGCCCTTTACAAGGATCGGAACTTGGCTGTCCGCTCCATCCGGGATCATTTCACGCCGGACATCAAGGAAATTCTGATCGACGATGAAGCGGTCCATCAGGAAGTAAAAAATTTCGTCCACATTATCGCGCCGAAACAGACCGGTATCGTCAAATTCCATAAATCGGACAAGCCCCTTTTCACCCGATTCCAGCTGGAAGACCAGATTGCGACCATTTTTGACAACCGGGTGACGCTCAAGTCCGGCGGGTCAGTGGTTCTGGAACGCACCGAAGCGTTAGTGGCCATTGACGTCAACTCCGGCAAAGGCACCCAGAAAAAAAATGTCGAAGAGACTGCGTTGATGACCAACCTTGAAGCGGCGGCCGAAATCGCCCGACAGCTCAGGATCCGCGATTTGGGGGGCCTCATCGTAGTCGATTTCATCGATATGCGCGAGCAAAAGCATCGCAATCAGGTGGAAAAGACCCTTCGTGCCAGCATGAAACAGGACCGGGCAAGGGTAAAAATCGGCAAAATTTCTAAATTCGGGCTGCTGGAACTCTCCCGCCAGCGCCTGCGGCCTTCCATCGATTTTGGAAGCATGGAGACCTGTTCGCATTGTTGCGGCAAAGGCCAGGTATCGTCTGTGGAATCCCTGGGATTGAGTTTTATAAGGAAGCTGAAACTGGATACCCTGAAGGCGGATATCCTGCAGGTAACGGCCCAATTGCCCGCTCCGGTGGCGACCTACCTGCTCAACCGTAAACGCAAGGAACTAAGCGAGCTGGAGACCAAACGGGCGATAGGGATTACCATTATCGCCCGGGACGACCTGATCCCAGGCCAGATGGAGGTCGCCTACGAGAAAAAAACAAAAGCTGTGGAGACCCCGCCCGCATAGGCCTTTCCCGCCGATTCAATCCCTCGCTGGATTGTCGTCGACAAGAACCATTTGACGGGGCGGGTGATTTGCAGTATACCAGCGCCACTTTTAAGGGTTGCCAAACAACCTGGCGCCGGTGAATGCAATGTATAGAAGACAGCGACGCCCGCTATGACCGCTAAAGCAAGCCCACCCAAGGCGCTCACGGCGGGTTTAGTGCACGAACGGGGAATCTTTCTTTCCTTACGGTGAAGACTCCACACGGATTGCCGTGGGGAGTCTTCAAATAACTGACAGGAGGTTTTTACACCGATGAATATCGCTTATGCAATGGGACAGGGGGGGGCTGGAGCCGCAGGAGGTTCAGGAGGATTCGCGTCGTTTATTCCGCTGATTCTCATGTTCGTCATATTTTATTTTCTGCTAATCCGTCCCCAGCAGAAAAAAACCAAAGAACACCGGCAGATGATCGACAACCTGAAAACCGGTGATCGGATTATCACCAGTGGCGGCCTTCATGGCCGAATCACCGGCGTTTCGGAAAGCGCGCTGACCGTAGAAATCGCTGAAAAAGTACGGGTGAAAGTAAACCGGGGCAGCGTGACTGCACTGATGCAGACCACCCCACCCCCGGCTGCGCCCAAAAAAGATAAGAAAGACAAAGCCGACAACGGCAAAGCCTAAATTCGAATCTGTTTCTCCTGAAAAGCCCCATTGCCACCGGACCATCGACCCGCCTCGACCGCAGTTTCGGCTGCGATCGGCCAAGGGATGACACGGCGGCTGGGGCTTTGGCGTGTATATCATGAAAGGAACGAAGCGTTGAAGAATCTTTCGTGGAGACTCATCGTTATTGCAGCGGTCATCGTAGCCGCTGTGATTTATGTGATTCCGACATTTCAACCCGGTGTATGGCCCCATAAAAAAATCAATCTGGGACTCGATCTCCAAGGCGGCATGCACCTGGTGCTGGAGGTGGATGCCGACAAGGCCGTTGAAAACACCATCGAACGGGTGGGCCATGAGATGCGGGATCTGTTGAAAAAAGAGCGGGTTCGGACCCTGGGTGTCGAACGGGTGGAAACCGTCAAGTTGGCCGTTAAAGTGGCGGAAGGTGACGATGTCAAGCGTTTCGATGAACTGCTGGACAAAGAATTCCGCGATCTTCGGGTAGCCAGACGGACCGTCAAGGACGGGGTGATGACGATCGTTCTGGACATTCCCGACAAGGAAGCCGACCATATCCGCAAGCTGGCGGTGGATCAGGCCCTGGAAACCATCCGCAACCGCATTGACCAGTTCGGTGTCAGCGAGCCGGACATCCGCATTCAGGGTGAACGGCGCATTCTGATCCAGCTGCCGGGCATCAAAGACACCCAGCGGGCCAAAGAACTGATCGGCAAAACCGCCCTGCTGGAGTTCAAGCTGCTGGACGAAGAACATGACGTGAATGCCGCCCTGAACGGCAACGTTCCCGCCAGCAGCGAGATCCTTTACGAGACAAAAGAAGACCGGACCACCCGCCGTGTCCAGAAGATTCCCTTTCTGATTAAAAAGCGCACCTCCCTCACCGGTGCGTATCTGACCGACGCCCGGGTACAGATCGACAGTCAGTACAATGAGCCGTATGTCTCCATCACTTTCGACAAAAAAGGCGCCAGGCTCTTCGAGCGAATTACCGCCGAAAACATAAAAAAACGTCTGGCCATTGTATTGGACAACAACGTTTATTCGGCACCGGTCATCCAGGACAAAATTGCCGGCGGAGAGGCCCGGATTACGGGAAATTTCACCACCGAAGAAGCCCGGGACCTGGCCATCGTGCTGCGAGCCGGTGCGCTGCCCGCACCGGTCCAGATTCTTGAAGAACGGACCGTCGGCCCCTCTCTGGGGACCGACTCCATCCAGATGGGCCTGCTTTCCATGTGTGTGGGCGGTATCCTAGTGATCCTATTCATGGTGATATACTATAAAGGATCGGGTGTCGTGGCCGATTTCGCCCTGATCCTCAACATCCTGCTCATCGCCGGCGGACTGGCCGGATTCGGTGCCACCCTCACCCTGCCCGGCATCGCCGGCATCATTCTGACCATCGGCATGGCCGTGGACGCCAACGTGCTGATCTTCGAACGGATCCGGGAAGAGATGACCCTGGGGAAAACACCCAGAGCCGCCGTGGACGCCGGCTACGAACGGGCAACCCTGACTATTTTGGATGCCAATGTCACCACCCTGATCGCCGCTCTGGTGCTGTTTCAGTTCGGCACGGGTCCGGTCAAGGGTTTTGCCGTCACCCTGAGTCTCGGGGTGGTGGCCAGCCTGTTCACCGCATTGGTGCTGACGCGCGCCATATTCGATTACTATCTGGTCAATCGTAAAGTTCGGACCATCAGCATCTAAGCCGGATGCCCCGGACCGAGCAGGCAATTGCACCTTGGCCGGCAACGGAAAACCACAATCAAGGACTTGATTCATGCAGTTTATCAAACCGGGTATCAACATCGATTTCATTGGAAAACGCAAAATCGCCTTCGTCCTTTCGCTGGCGATGATTCTGATCAGCATCGGTTCACTGCTGATAAACAAGGGACCCCGCTACGGGATCGACTTTGCCGGCGGCACACTGGTCCAGGTCAAATTCGAATCATCGGTCACTATCGACCAAATCAAATCCGGTCTGGCAACCATGGAACTGGCCGCATCGGCGGTGCAGCAATTTGGCCAGGCCCACGATCATGAATACCTCATCCGCACGGATGCAGCCGACCCGGCCATGGAAGGACTGTCGGAAAATATCGAAAAGAGCCTGAAAGAGGCCACCCATGTACCGGTGGAGATCCGCCGCGTTGAAATGGTGGGTCCCCAGGTGGGACAGGACCTGCGGGAAAAGGCCCTGTTCGCCATGTTTTACGCCCTGCTCCTGATCACCGTTTACATCTCCGGTCGGTTTGAACTGAAATGGGCTATCAGCGGCATCGTGGCGGCTGCCATTATGGGGGCTGTCTATCTGCTCTCCCTGTTCCATGTCTCCGTTCCCTTTCTCATGCTGGCCGCCCTGATCGTCTCTCTGGTCATCTTTTGGTTTTTCGAGTTCAAATACGCCATGGGCGCCATTGTAGCCCTGATTCATGACGTGACCATTACCGTGGGTATGTTCTCCATTTTCGACAAAGAATTCACCCTGCCCATCATTGCCGCGCTGCTGACCATCATCGGCTATTCCCTCAACGACACCATCATCGTCTTCGACCGTATCCGGGAAAACCTGCGCAAGTATCACAAAGAACCCCTGGGCACCATTCTGAACAAGAGCATCAACGAAACATTGAGCCGAACCATTCTTACTTCAGGAACGACGCTGATCGTGGTCGTCGCCCTGTTCATCCTCGGCGGCGGAATCATTCACGATTTCTCCTTTGCCCTCCTGGTCGGAATCCTAGTCGGTACCTATTCGTCAATCTTTGTGGCCAGCCCCATCCTGATGGCATGGCAGACCCGGAGAAAATAGATGTCTTCATTACGGCCCTGGTTCGCCCTGAAAAGCGTGCCAGGGGTCGGCAATCTGTTGTTTCGCCGTCTGCTCGAGCAGTTCGGATCGCCGGAAGCCGTACTTACCGCAGACGTGACTGCGTTGCAGGCCGTTCAAGGAGTCACTTCCCGTTTGGCCGCAGCCATACGACGATACCGGGTTCCAGATTGGGTTGACCGGGAACTGGAAGCGGTTCGTCAAAAAGGATACACCATCGTCACCCAGACAGACCCGACCTATCCTCCGCTCCTTCGCCAGATCCCGGATCCACCGCCATTTTTATACGTTTACGGGTCGCTGCCGGCCTCCGGCCTGAACATCGCGGTGGTGGGGTCTCGCAATGCCACCGATTATGGCATCTCCTCGACGCGACAACTTTGCATGGATCTGGTCAGGCAGCGGGTCAATATCGTCAGCGGCATGGCCAGGGGGGTGGATACCGCGGCCCATTCAGGCGCCATCGCCGCCGGTGGGCATACGGTCTCCGTTTTAGGAACCGGCCTGGATCGGATCTATCCCAGTGAGAATAAGGGGTTGTTTCACAAGATCGCCGAAAATGGCGCGGTGGTCACCGAATTTTCCCTCGACACCGGACCCGATGCTCACCATTTCCCGGCCCGCAACCGCATTATCAGTGGGTTGTGCCACGGCACAGTGGTGGTGGAGGCGACGGGGCGAAGCGGCTCGTTGATCACCGCCCGCCTGGCCGCCGAACAGAATCGGGAGGTGTTTGCCGTCCCCGGAAACATCCACTCGTTTAAAAGTGTCGGGACACACACCCTGATCAAAGAGGGAGCCAAACTGGTGGTGCATGCCGGGGATATTCTTGATGAATTTCAACATATTCAACCCCATGAACAGGGAGCATCGACGACGCCGAAACCATCCGCACCACCATTGACGGATGACGAAGCCATGGTTATCGATAGTCTTGAAGCCGACGCCGTTCACATCGATGACCTGGCCAGAAAGCTGACGTTTCCATCAGGCCGGCTGTCCGGACTGCTGCTCCAGCTGGAACTCAAAGGGCTGGTAGCCCAGTCACCGGGCAAACGGTTTGCCTTGGCCCCCGGCATCGATCGACAACAATCGAATCAACGCAATGTAAACCAAGAGGTATCCAGTGAGTAAACCCCTGGTGGTCGTCGAATCACCCACAAAGGTCAGAACCATTAAAAAATATCTCGGAAGCGACTACAATGTGGCCGCAACCGTGGGACACATCAAAGACCTGCCCAGCAAAGACCTGGGCATCGATATCGAAAACGATTTCACGCCGCAATACAAAACGATTCCCGGTAAAACAAAGGTGCTGAGCCAGTTGAAGTCAGCCGCCGGCGACGCGACAGACATCTATCTCGCTCCGGACCCGGACCGCGAGGGAGAAGCCATTGCTTGGCACACCTCCGAAGTGCTTAAAAAAAAGGGGCGGACTTTTCACCGGGTGCTGTTTCACGAACTGACCCAAAAAGCTATCCTCGAGGCCATGACAAAGGCCCAGGATATGGACCGTTACAAATATGAGGCGCAACAGACCCGGCGTATCCTGGACCGATTGGTGGGGTACCAGATCTCGCCCCTGCTCTGGCGCAAGGTGAAAGGCGGCCTCAGTGCTGGGCGGGTGCAGTCCGTCGCCGTACGCATTATCTGCGACCGGGAAAGGGCCATCCAGGCATTCACACCGGTGGAGTACTGGTCCATCACCGCCAACCTGAGGGGGTTGGTACCTCCGGCATTTAAGGCCAAGCTGGTTCGCAAAAACGGGGAAAAAATCGAAATCCCGGATGAAGCCGCAGCCACTGCAATATTGAAGGACCTGGAGCCGGTTCAGTTTATCGTTGACAAAGTCGTCAAGCGAACCACGAAGCGCAATCCGCTGCCACCCTTTATCACCAGCAAACTCCAGCAGGAGTCGATTCAGAAACTCCGCTTTTCCGCCAAAAAAACCATGATGGTAGCCCAGCAGCTCTATGAGGGCATCGACCTGGGACCCGGTGAGCCGGTGGGCTTGATCACTTACATGCGGACCGACTCCACCCGAATCGCCGACGAGGCGGCACAGGAGGCACTGGCTTGGATCAACGAGCGGTTCGGCAAGCAATACGCCATCGCCAAACCCCGCTTTTTCAAAAACAAAAACAAGGCCCAGGATGCCCATGAGGCCATTCGCCCGACCTCGGTCTATCATACGCCGGATCAGGTAAAACGCTATCTGTCCAAAGATCAGTTAGCCCTGTATACCTTGATCTGGCAGCGTTTCGTCGCCTCCCAGATGGCGCAGGCCCTCATCGATCAGCAGTCCCTTTCCATCGCCGCCGGGGACTATACGTTCACTGCCAGCGGCTCATCGGTAAAATTTCCCGGCTTTCTCGCCGTGTACCAAAGCGCCGACGACGAGGCGGAAAGCAGCGAGAAAAGCCAGCCACTGCCGGAACTGGCGGAAAAATCGCTTCTGGAACTGCTGGGAATTGATTCCAAGCAGCATTTCACCCAACCCCCCCCGCGATTTTCAGAGGCATCCCTGGTCAAAGAGCTGGAGGAAAACGGTATCGGCCGGCCAAGCACCTATGCGGCCATTCTCTCCACCATTCGTGGCAAGGGCTATGTGGAGTTGATCAAAAGGTATTTCAAGCCCACGGAACTGGGGTTTATCGTCAATGACCTGCTCATTGCCAACTTCCCGGAAATCCTTGATGTAGAGTTCACCGCCCGACTGGAGACCGATTTGGACCGGGTGGAACAGTCGGAGGTGGAAGCGCTGACCATCCTCAACCAGTTTTACGGCCCCTTCAGCCGGAAACTGGCGGAAGCCGGAGAGAACATGCTCAGTGTCAAGGGTGTCGGCATGCCCACGAACCTGACCTGCCCCTTGTGCCAAAAAAACGCCCTGCGCATCAAGATGGGCAAAAACGGTCATTTTCTGGCCTGCTCCGGATATCCGGAATGCACTTACTCCAGCGATTACGAACGGGATGAAAAAGGGATCATTGCGCCGGTGGCGCCGGTTCAACAAAGCGAAGCCACCGATAAAGTCTGTGAACGGTGCGGCAAACCCATGGTGGTCAAACGGGGCCGATATGGAGATTTTCTCGCCTGCACCGGCTATCCGGAATGCAAACATACCCAATCCCTTAACGGTGGGTCCAATGCCAAGTCCACCGGTGTCGCCTGCCCAGAAAAGGGGTGTGATGGCCAGATTGTGGAAAAATCCTCGAAGCGGGGCAAAATTTTTTACGGGTGCAACCGGTATCCAAAATGCAGCTTTGCCAGCTGGGACCGTCCGGTGGCCATCAGCTGCCCGGTTTGCGGCAACGCCTATATGGTTGAAAAAACAACCAAGCGGGACGGTACCGTGCTGGTCTGCCCCAATCGCGACTGCCGGCACCGCCAGGCGCCTGTTGAGCAGACGGAAAACTGAGTTCAGAGGACGGAGGCCGCATGAATCCTTCTTTCATGAACGATCCGCTTTGAGCTATGAGCTAAATTAAACCCAATAAACCTAACGAACCCAATGAACCCAACGAACCTCACCCATATTGGCGTCATCGGCGCAGAGATGAATCTGGGGGCGCCGCAGGTCAAATCCGTGGCGCAACTGCTGGAAGACGGGGCCACGGTGCCCTTTATCGCCCGCTACCGCAAAGAGGCCACCGGCAGCCTTGATGAAGTGGCTGTGTCCGCCATCCGGGACCGGCTGACCCAGTTGCAGGAACTGGATGACCGACGGGAAGCCATCCTGAACTCTCTGGAACAGCACGGCCATCTCACCGATGGCCTCAAGGCCCAGGTGCTGGCCGCTGAGACGATGACCCGCTTGGAGGATATCTACCTGCCCTATCGGCCTAAGCGGCGCACGAAAGCCACCATTGCCCGGGAAAAAGGATTGGAGCCCCTGGCCCTGGCCATCTTTGCCCAAGAGGGCGTAGATCCGGAAACGCTGGCCACCGACTGTGTAGACCCTGAAAAAGGAGTGGAATCCGTTGAAGATGCCTTGGGCGGCGCCCGGGACATCATTGCCGAAATGATAAACGAAAACCTGCAGGCCCGAGCACGGGTTCGCAACATGTTTTTTGAAAAAGCGTCCATCCGCAGCCAGGTCGTGGCCGGCAAGGAAAATGAAGGGGCCAAGTATAAAGACTATTTCCAGTGGGAGGAAGCCGTGGCAGCGGCACCCTCTCATCGGATACTGGCCATGCGTCGCGGGGAGAAAGAGGATGTCCTGAGCTTGTCCATTGCCCCGCCGCCGGAACTGGCCATCGCCATCCTGGAAGACCTTTTTGTCAGGGGCGAAGACAAGGCTGCCGAGCAGGTGCGGGCCGCGGCCCACGATGCTTACAAGCGCCTGCTGGCCCGCTCCATGGAAACCGAGGTTCGGGTGGCCCTCAAAGAACGTGCAGACGCAGAAGCCATCCGCGTCTTTGCCGACAACCTGCGCCACCTGCTGCTGGCCTCCCCTCTGGGGGCCAAACGGGTGATGGGCATCGATCCGGGTTTTCGCACCGGTTGCAAAATTGTATGCCTCGACCGGCAGGGAAAGCTGCTGCACAACGACACCATTTATCCCCATGGCTCGGAACGCCAGGCAACGGCCGCCACTCAGACCGTCCAGGCGTTGTGCCGGCAATTTGGCATCGAGGCGATCGCCGTGGGCAATGGCACCGCCGGCAGGGAGACCCAAGCCTTCGTGGAGGAAACCATCGATGCGCAATCCCTTTCGGTGATCATGGTCAACGAGAGCGGCGCATCGATATATTCGGCATCGGAAATCGCCCGCCAGGAATTCCCCGACCACGACCTCACCGTGCGCGGCGCCGTCTCCATCGGGCGCCGGCTGATCGACCCTCTGTCCGAATTGGTCAAAATCGATCCCAAGTCCATCGGCGTGGGTCAGTACCAGCACGATGTGGACCCGTTCGCCCTGAAAAAATCTCTGGACGACGTGGTGGTCAGCTGCGTCAATGGCGTGGGAGTGGAAGTGAACCAGGCCAGCGTCCAACTGCTCACCTATGTCTCCGGATTGGGGCCGCAACTGGCCAAAAACATAGTCAGTCACCGGGATGAACACGGCGCCTTCACCGGCCGTGAAGGACTGAAAAAAGTCAAACGGCTGGGCCCCAAAGCCTTTGAGCAGTGCGCTGGATTTTTACGGATAAAAGGCGGTGAAAACCCTCTAGATGCAAGCGCGGTGCACCCGGAAAGCTACGCGGTGGTCGGATCCATGGCCGATGATCTGGGGTGCCGTGTGGCCGATCTCATGAAGGATGCCGGCCTGCGCAAAAAAATCGATCTGAACCGCTACGTCACCGATACCATCGGCCTGCCGACCCTTACCGACATTCTGAATGAATTGGCCAAACCCGGGCGGGATCCCCGGGAACCCTTCGAACATTTTTCTTTCGACGCGAACGTCTCTACCATCCAGGACCTTGTAACGGGCATGAAACTTCCCGGCATCGTCACCAACGTCACCAATTTCGGCGCTTTCGTGGACATCGGCGTTCACCAGGACGGGTTGGTCCATATCAGCGAACTGGGCGACCAGTTCGTAAAAACACCGTCCGATGTGGTCAACGTTCAGCAAAAGGTCACCGTTACCGTTTTGGATGTGGACCTGCCCCGCCAGCGGATCTCCCTGTCCATGAAGAGCCAACCGGGAAAGAGGCCCGAGCCGAAGACGCAGACCGATCCTCCCCGGAAAACAAGGCCGGCCGGCAACCGCCCCAAATCTAAAACCGCACCCAAACCGGCATCGCCCCCGCCGTTCAACAACCCCTTTGCCGACGCATTTCGAAAACCGTCAGGCCGGTAGAAAGGGCGCCTTATGATCGCCGTGGTTCAACGCGTCATCAGCAGCAGCGTCACCATTGATGGATCGGTCGCCGGGGCCATCGGTTCCGGCATCAATGTGCTGCTGGGAGTGGCCGCTGGCGATGAGGAAACCGATGCCGATTACCTGGCCACCAAAGTGGCCAACCTGCGCATTTTCGAAGACGACCGTGGCAAAATGAACCGCTCGTTGGTCGACATTCAGGGACAGATGCTCGTGGTCTCTCAGTTCACCCTGCTGGGGGATTGCCGCAAGGGCAGGCGTCCCTCGTTCATCAAAGCCGCCGAACCGGATCTGGCTCAAGGGCTCTACCATCGTTTCGTGGAGCGTGTGAAAAAGCTTGGCGTCGATGTCCAAACCGGTCGGTTCGGGGCGATGATGCAGGTTGCCATCGTCAATGATGGCCCGGTTACCCTGCTGGTTCACAGCCGGCAATAGAATCCACGCCGGCGCCTCCATCCATTTTCCGAATCTTATCGCCTTCCTTTAAAGTTTTTCACTATTTGTCCGATACTTCAAACCATGCGGTTTGGCATTTCGCTAGTAGGGCAACTCATTGGCAGGCTATCATGCAACTTTCGGGGTTCATGGTGGAGTGAATTTCAAAGTGATTTCATCGGCAACCCGAAATGGTGAATTTTAATATCAGACAGGCTCAAGCAATGGTCCAGAAAAACGCTCCGATAAAACCAAACTCGACCGGTCCCGGTAAAATGATCGCCATTGGCGGCGCCAAAGGCGGTATCGGAAAGAGCCTGTTCGTGGCCAATCTCGGCGTTTTTCTCTCTCAGCTGGGGAAGCGAACCGTGGTGGTGGACTTGGACCTGGGAGGTGCCAATCTTCACCTTCTCTTGGGCGTCTGGAGCCTGACCCGCCGTATCGACGACTTCCTCACACTGAAAGTGCCGACCCTCAGCGACATCATGACGCCGACCAAATACGGTCCTGCGCTCATCGGCGGCGGCGGGGGGAAATTGGGTGCCGCCAACATTCACTTCTCACGTAAATTGAAGCTGCTGCGGGCGCTGAAAACCATCGACGCGGACTATGTGATCCTGGATCTGGGGGGCGATACCACCTACAATATCCTCGATTTTTACCTAGCGGCCGACCAGGGATTCGTGCTGACCACCTGCGAACCCGCTTCCTATCTGGATGCTTACGGATTCATCAAGATGGCCCTGCACCGAAAGCTCACCCGCCTGTTCGCTGCCGAATCCAATTACCGCCAATTCAGGGATTTTGAAGTGGAGCAGTCGATCAAGGAATTCATCTTCTCCAACACCTCAACCAACGGCCGTCACATGAGCGATCTGGTCAAACAGATGGAACGGTCAAAGCCCACCCATCACCGGCTGATCAAAGAACTGCTGGCCGGCTTCCGGCCGGGGACGATCGTCACCATGTTCGAAGCTCAAGAACAGGTGAACGAACTGGTATCCCGCATGAAAAAAGTCTCCGAAAAGATGCTCTCCATCGATCTGAACTACTTCGGCTGTGTGCCTTTTGAAAAGCAGATTCAGAAAAGCGCCAAGGATTTGGTCCCCAGTGTGGCCAAGGCGCCGGACGGGGTATTTGCCAAAGCGCTGCGTCGGATCGTGCTGAAGATGGAGATGGCCTGAACGTTTCAACCCTCCCGATGCCGGCCGTAGATATCCTCGAGCCGGGTAATATCGTCTTCTCCGATATATCCGCCCGTCTGAACCTCGATCAGTTCCAGGGGGATCTTTCCCGGATTTTCAAGTCGATGGGCGACACCGGTGGAGATGTAGGTCGAACTGTCCTCTTTCAGCAAAAGCTGTTCGTCAGCCTTGGTTACCAGGGCTGAGCCGCGAACAACGATCCAGTGTTCGGAACGATTGAAATGTTTTTGAAGCGACAGGACACCGCCGGGCTTGACCGTAATCCGGTTCACCTGGAACCGTTTCCCTGCCACCAGTTGATCCACGGTGCCCCACGGCCGGTAGACCCGTTTATGCGTTCGGGTCTCTTCCCGATTCTGTGTCTTGAGTCGATCCACCAGCCCTTTGACATCCTGGACCCGGTCCCTGGGCGAAATCATCACCGCATCCGATGTCTCTACAACGATGTGGTCCTTCAATCCCACCGCCGCGATCAGGCGGTGTTCGGCGTGCAGGTAGGAATCCCCCACATCGTGCAGCACGACATCTCCCTTGATCACATTTTCCTGATCGTCTTTCTCTCCCACCTGCCAAAGGGCTTCCCATGATCCCAGATCGTTCCAGCCGGCCGCCATGGGCAGCATGGCACCGTTTTTTGTTCTTTCCATCACGGCATAATCAATGGAATCGCTGGGGCAGGCAAAGAAAGCCGTACGATCCAGCCGGAAAAAATCCAGATCGGACTTTCCATTTTTAATGGCTTGCCGACAGGCTGTGACAATATCGGGAACAAAAGTTACCAATTCGTTGAGCACCTGTGATGCCTTGAACATGAACATGCCGCTGTTCCAGCAATAGGATTTTGAGGCCACATATTGTTTGGCCGTTGCCAGGTCCGGCTTTTCCACAAAGGCGGCAATCGTCACGGCCGGTTGACCCACGTCGGCTGATGGTAAGGGATCGCCCATTTTAATGTAGCCATATCCGGTTTCGGGCTTTTCCGGAACAATACCGAAGGTAATCAGTCGACCTGCCTGGGCGTAGGCATGGCCCGCTTTGATAACATTTTGAAATCGATCGGCAGACTGAATATGGTGGTCGGCAGGCAAGATTAACAACACAGGATCGTCACCCGCCTCCATTGCCCGAATCGCCGCCACGGTCAGAGCGGGAGCCGTATTCCTGCCCACCGGTTCCAGAATGATGGAGTCCGCTTCGATGTCGATCTCGCGAAGCTGCTCGGCAACCATGAATCGGTATTCGTCATTGCAGATCACGACAGGGTTTCCCGCACCCTCCAAGCCGTCGAGACGAAGGATCGTGTTCTGAAGCATGGTGTGCCGGTCCACCAGGCTGATGAGTTGCTTGGGATACAGGGCCCGGGAAAGTGGCCAGAGACGGGTGCCGCTGCCGCCTGCAAGGATTACCGGTAGAATCGAGTGGGTCGAGTTAGCTGAGTTCATTGGGTTTGTTGGGCTCTGCGTTCCTGGTTTTTGGGGGTCAAGGCTTGGTACGCTGTTGCGCTGTTCATTATTCATTCACCGGCACCCAACAATTCTTTCCGCAGAATATCCAGCGCCGCCATGGCAAAGATTTTCTTGTTCATCAGGCGTTTTCCGAAAGGAAAGTACAAGCGACGCCCGAAAGATCGATCGGGCCCGGCAATTCCGACGCAGACAGTGCCCACCGGCTTCTCTTCGGTTCCACCGTCAGGGCCGGCGATGCCACTGGTGGAAAGTCCGTAAGTACTTCCGGCGACCCGCTTTACTCCTTCAGCCATCTCTCTGGCCGTCTCTTCGTGAACGGCGCCATATCTTTCCAGGGTTTCCGGCCGAACACCCAGGACATCGATCTTGGCCGGGTTTGAATAGGTAACGCCGGAAAAAAGAAAATAGGCCGAACTGCCGGCCACGTCGGTCAGCCAACTGGCCATCAGACCACCGGTGCAGCTTTCCGCCAGTCCGATGGTGGCCGAACTTTCCAGTAGCAGTCTTCCCACCACGGTTTCCATCCTCTCGCCCTTTTCAGATATCACGTTTCGTCCCAACTGTTCCAGCGTCCATCGACCCGCTTCCGCGAGGCGCCGATCCAGAAGTGCGTTATCCTTGTCCCGCCCGTACAGTTTAACCTGGATCTGCGGGAAATTCGCCCGAAGGCCCAGCTTGATCCCCGGAAAGGCGACTTCCACACCGGCTACCTTTTCGCCGGCCAGCGATTCGGGCAGGCCGAAGGTGGTAATGGTCTTCACCCGGCTGTGCATGGCCGTATCCCCCTGCAGGGAAAGCGTTTCAGGAATCACATGGTCGGTCAGCATGCGCTTCATCTCGTAAGGAACACCCGGCAGAAAAAAAACCCGGCATCGTCCAATGGTCAATGCAAATCCGGGTGCGGTGCCCACCGGATTATACAAGATTTTGCTGCCACCGGGCAGGTACGCCTGCTTCCGGTTGGATTCGGTCATGGGGCGGTTGAATTTTTTAAAAAAACTCTCGACGTTTTCAAAGGCTGCCTGGTTAAATGCCAGTTCCACCCCAGCCGCTATTGCCGCCGCTTGCGCCGAAAGATCATCGGTGGTGGGCCCCAGTCCACCGGTCACCACCGCCATATCCGCACGATCGCCGATCTCACGGAGGGTGGACACCAACATGGAGATATCGTCACCCACGCTGGTGTGGCGCACCACCTCGATACCGTTCTCCTCCAGTTTTTCGGCAATAAACGCCGAGTTGCTGTCCACCAGTGCTCCGGAACGGATTTCATCACCTGTTGCCAGAATTTCCGATTTCATTTTACCGCTTTCTCAATCGATTTTGCATCTGATCGCTTATAGCCAACCCTAAAGTCGCACAACCTCCATCGGAAAAGAATGATGGCTTTTTTCTGTTCACTGGGTTTCCTCTGTGGCGCAGTATCACGTTACCGCAACAATGAATGCGGGAAAGCAGGCATTTCGAATATGACCATAGCGGCACCCGGACGAATGTGTCAACGAAACATTTCCGGGTTTATAAAAAGTCTGACATCTGCGCTACCCTTCAAGCACTACAGAACGATATTTGAAAAATGACATCGATCTGGAACGCGTGGGTGAGGCTCTTCAAAGCCTAACCGTGAAGCCGGATACGGCGGAGGTCATCGCATTCTGAAAAACCTTTGGCACTGAAAAAACTATCCCCTTGCACACTATCTCAGAAAAGTGAAATGAGGTGGGAATAGATGGGAATGGACGGGAACGAGTGGGAATGGACGGGTGATATTAATGGTTTAGGGATGGCGACGGCGTGGTGCGCGGCGAGATTCGACTTGAAATCCATAAGTCAGAAAAGTTAGCGATTCCGGGACTGAAAACCGAAAAACTTGCACACTATCTCAGAAAAGTTCTAAATATCTAATGCTCAGAAAAACAGATAGATTGAGATCATTTGTCCTGAACGGAACTTGAGTTGACAGTGGTCAGAAACCTTCTGGATGTGTCAACGACAGTTATACAGCATTTATTTTTTCCAGATTCTTTTCTTTATATCGCTGCTTGCCTTCAATGAATGTTTCCATTGGCGTACGACCTTTGCAGCGTTTTCCCTGATGGGTTCGTTTTGTATTATTCTCGTCCATATACTCATCCAGGTCGATCTGTAAAGTCTCAAGATCACGATACAGCTTCTTTCGAAATGCCACACGGTAGAACTCATTCAGCACGGTTTGGTGGAAACGCTCGCAAATACCATTAGTTTGAGGGCTTCTGACCTTAGTTTTGGTATGGTCGATTTCGTTGAGTTGCAGGAACAACTCGTAAGGGTGTTTATCCAGGCTGCCACAAAACTCGGTTCCCCGATCCGTCAATACCCGCACAATACAGGGACATTGTGTTCCTCAAAGAAAGGCAACACACGGTCATTGAGCGTATCGGCAGCGGTGACGGGGATCTTGGCCGTATACAGCTTGGCAAAGGCCACCGACGAATAGGTATCGACCACCGTTTGCTGATAGATCCGGCCGACACCTTTCAGATACCCGACATAAAAGGTATCCTGGCTGATCAGATAACCCGAATGTTGGGTTTCGATTTCATCCGGGTGAGATTCCCGACTGCGCTTGGCTGTTTCCAACGCCGTCAATTGGGCCTCGGTGTAAACAATGCCTTCTTTGGCTGCCCGCTCTTCAAGCGATGCCAGACGTTTTTTGAAAGTTTCCAGATCGTGCCGAATCCAGATGCTTCGAACACCGCCGGATGACACCAGAATGCCCTCTTTACGCAGTTCATTGGCAGCTCGTGCCTGACCATAAGCCGGATATTCAAATGCCATTTTGATCACGGCCGCTTCAATTTCAGGAGCAACCCGATTTTTGATACACGGCTTGCGCCGGCTTTTATCCTTGAGGCCTTCAAGGCCGTGCTCTTCATACGCTTTTTTAATGTCGTAGAAATGTTGGCGGGAAACGCCGTTGATGCGGCAGGCCTGGGAAACATTCTTGAGGTATTCGGCCAGTTCCAGTATGCTGAGTTTAGCTCTTGCGATTTTGTCTTGGGTGGTCATGATGTGCCTCCTGTTTTAGATTGTTTGGCGACAATCCAGAAGGTATCTGACCACCCATTTTTTAGCAAGGTGTCAAGTCAAGTCCGTCCTCATACAGACCATTGGCCTATTTCGCGTCTATCTCACAAATCATTCAATAGATTCCCACACCATATGTGATGGATGATTCCAACTTTTGAATAGACTTGGTATGTTTGATCCGTTTCAAAACTACAGAAGTCATGAATAGGATAATTAACCTTGATTTTTAGATTTCGCCTCGTCCAAGACCTTTCGTACCGTTTTCGCCAGATCCGCTTTGACCACAGGCTTGTATGCAAACGCTTTGATTCCGATTTCTGATGCTGTTTCACCAGAAATCTTTTTGCTGTATCCGGTGCATAGAATGACTGGAATATCACGCCGTATTTTCATTAACTCGACGGCCAGCTTATCGCCGGTCATGTTCGGCATGGTCATGTCGGTGACAACAAGATCAAAATCACTGGGTTTTGAACGGAACAGTTCAAGTGCCTCCACACTGCTCGTCCTTGTTGCTACCTTATATCCAAGACTCACTAAAATCTGACTTTCCATTTTGGCAATAGACACCTCATCGTCGATCAATAGAATTCTTTCCAATCCAGAAGGCAGGATTGGTAGTTCATAAGATCGATAGCTTTCATCTTTTTTGACTATAGGAACGTAAACAGAAAAAACAGATCCTTTCCCTAATTCACTTTTAAGCTCGATCTTGCCGTGATAGCTTTCAACTATGCCGTGAACCAATGAAAGACCCAAACCGGTGCCTTTCCCAGGTTTCTTTGTTGTGTAATAAGGCTCAAAAATTGATTTCATGACTTCGGGGGGAATTCCCGTGCCCGTGTCTGAGATACTCAATTTTATGTAATCTCCTGGTTTCAGTTCCAGTCCATGGATTGTATTGACCCGATCAATCCTGACATCTGTTAAATCAACCTCCAGTGTGCCGCCGTTCTCTTCCATGGCATGAGCGGCATTGGTGCAGAGATTCATAATGACTTGATGCAACTTTGTCGGATTTCCCATGATTGAAGCATTACTTTTGATTTTTTGCTTAATTTCAATGGTGGTAGGAATGGAGGATCGAAGAAAATTAAGCGCCTCTTTTATCAAGGGTTTAACTTGTATCGGTTTGATTTCTTCGTCCGATTGCCTGGCAAATGTCAAAATCTGGTTTACCAAGTCTTTGGCCCTTTCCCCAGCCTTGTAAACCTCTTGCAAACAGTCTTCGACATACGAGCCTTTTTCGACGCCGTCTAAAACGATTTCCGTAAATCCTATGATTACAGACAGGATATTGTTGAAGTCGTGCGCGATTCCACCAGCAAGATTTCCTATGGATTCCAGCTTTTGTGCTTGAATTAATTGGGCTGTTAGCTTATTTCGTTCCTCTTCGGCCAGTTTGATCTCGGTGATATCTTCGGATATGCCCAGAAGGTATTCGGGTTCACCTTTTTCGTTCAGGATCGGCACCTTCTTGGTGTGCAGTATGCGGTCACCCTTGTTACGAGTGCGCAGTTGTTCTTCAGCAATATCAAGTACTTCTTTCCTGCTCAAAACCTCCCGGTCATTCTTGGTGAATAAGGCTACCTGCTCCTTTGGAAAGAAATCACAATCACTCTTCCCCAGGAGGTCGTCCCTGGAATAACCCAGTAGATTCTCTCCGGCCCGGTTGAGCCGAACGAAACGAAGTTCTTTGGCATCCTTCAGAAAAATCATGTCCGGAATATTCTCAACAATCGAGTCAAGAAAAGCATTTGCCTTGCGCAGTTCCTCCTCCTGCCGCCTGCGCTCCGCAATATCAATGATAGCTCCCCTGATGCCCAAAGGTTTGCCATCACTGTAAACGACGCTTGAGATTATAATGGCAGGAAAGACAGACCCATCCAGCCGCTTTAATTCATATTCAGTACCTGCTATCTTCTCCCCGTTAAACAGCCTTTGAATGTTTTTAGCAGATCTATCTGCATCTTCAGGTGAAAGCAGTTGCCATCCTTTAAAACCTTTCTTGAAATCCGCTTCTGTACCCCTAAAAGTTTCATAAATAGCGCGGTTAGCAGAAGTTATATTGGCTTCAAAATCCATCTCATAGACTGGGATTGGCAAAAAATCATACAGCTCACGGTAATTTTTCTCGCTTTCTTTTAGCGCCTTTTCAACCCGCTTGCGCTTCGTAATATCATGCGCTATGCCTTGCAGCACCATGGGTTCCCCTTTTTCATCGTAGATCACTCTGCCGTGGATCTCGAACTGAATCGGCTCCCGGTTCTTATGGAGCAAAACGGCTTCGAACATAACGCCGGTACCCTGCGTCCCCTTGGCCATTTCATCTGTTATGACCTGGGTCATTCTGCCGAAATTTTCCTCGTCGCAGTGCTCCGACAAATGGCTTCCGATAAATTCTTCCGGAGAGTAACCCATCAGGCTCTGGATGGCCGGATTGACATAGGTGAATGCAAGGTTGAGATCTATAGCCCAAATGATGTCCAACGTGTTATCAGCCAGCAAGCGGTATTTCCGTTCACTTTCCCTTAAAGTCTCCTCGATCTCGCCCCGGACTTGGATTTCTCTTTCCAGTTCCAGCATCTTTTTCTCGAGCTTTCTCACCAATCGTTCGCTGTAAAGCTTGAGGATTTCCTCTTCATGCATGGGCTCCGGCGTTGATGCACTATCGCTGCGCCCGGCAGCTGCCATCACATCGCCAACAGCTCCCATAAAAACATCCGGCTCGCATGGCTTTTGAATGAAGCGATCCGCGCCGATCATCTTGGCAAACGCTTCATCTTGAGGACCGGTATATGTGGCGGTGTAAATGATGAACGGGATATGGCACAAGGTCTCATCAGTTTTGACTTTTCGACACAACTGAAAGCCATCCATGACCGGCATGAGGATATCGCTGATGATCAACTCGACACCACCAGCCTTAAGCTTTTCAAGGGCCTCAGCACCATTTGCAGCCATCTGCACATCATGGCCGCTTCCCTTGAGCATCGTTTCCAGCAGATACCGGTTCTCTTCGTAGTCGTCGACAATAAGCATATTCATTGCTGTCTCTCCTGAATTTTTAGATCTTTCGGCAGATATCCGATGATCTCCGACACAAAAGTCTCCGGGTTGATGGGTTTTTCGATGTAACCGGTGGCTCCGGCAGCCAAGATCCGTTCCCGATCCCCCACCATCGCATAAGAGGTCACGGCGATAATGGGCACGTCCCCCAGTTCACCATGTTTTTTGAGTTCCGCAGCCACGGCATATCCATCCATTTCCGGCAGCTGGATGTCCAGCAAGATAGCCCGTGGACTGTGACGCAGCGCCTTGTCGATGCCTTCCCGGCCGTTTTCTGCACCGATGACGATAAAACCGTTTTTTTCCAGCAAAAAGCGCATCATGTAAAAATTCTGTTCGTTGTCTTCTATAATCAATAGCGTGTCACTCATGACGAATCTCCTTCATGCAAGGCCTGTGGGAAACGTATGGTGAAGATGCTGCCTCTGCCTAATTCGCTTTCAACGCCAATGGTCCCGCCCATCATGTTCAGCAGTTTTTTGCATATGGACAGTCCCAGGCCGGTACCCTCGTGCTTGCGCGTAAGGCCCGTATCAATTTGATGGAACGGCTTAAAGAGGTTCGGGATTTCTTCCGGCCGCATACCGATACCGGTGTCTGATACCGAAAGAATGTAATGATCGATTTCGATGCGGCAAGAAATGCAAACATGTCCTTTTTCGGTGAATTTGACGGCATTGGCGAGCAGATTGAGAATAACCTGTTCCAGACGTTGCTGATCCGAAGTCACGGTTGAAACATCATCGGCGATATCTACCTGCAGACTGATTCCTTTCTTTTCAGACAACGGCGAAACCAGCTTGACCATTTTCTCAATGGAAGGCTTCAATTCAAAGGAAGTTACGGAAATCGACAGTTGGCCGGCCTCGATTTTGGAAATATCCAGCACATCGTTGATTAGAGACAGAAGGTGGCGGGAACTGCCCTGAACCATGCTCATCTGCTTTTTCTGTTCCTCGTTCAGCGGTCCGGCCAGTCCCTGCAGCAAAATACCGGTAAATCCGATAATGGAATTCAAGGGCGTCCGCAACTCATGTGACATGGCGGCCAGAAAGGCGGATTTGAGACGGTCGGCGGATTCAGCCCGATCCTTGGCCACAACCAGCTCTGCGGTGCGCTCCGCCACCCGTTGTTCCAGGACCTCCGCCTGCCGACGCAGCTCATCATTGAGCCGGTGAATTTGTTCTTCGGCCTGTTTGCGATCGGTTATGTCAGAGCCGATGCTCAGGATTTCTTTGATCTGTCCCTGCTCATCAAAAATCACTCTGTTGCGCCAGTCGATCCAGACCCGTTCGCCATTGCAGCGCATATTCTCGTTGATATTACGCTCGAATTGTTGCGGGTCGGATAAAATCTTTTCCATCAGCAAACCTAAATTCCGGCCCGTGCTGTCACTCTCCGGAACAATGGTTCCGAGAACATTTTGACCAAGTATCTCGGTTTCCGAATAGCCGAAAAAGCTCTGTCCGAATTCATTGAGGAAGGTGATTCGCCCATCGTTCGACCAGCGCAGGATGATGCTGTTGGCCAGCATGACCAGCTCGCGGTATTTTTGTTCACTCTTGCGAAGCGTTTCTTCCATGTTCTTTTGCTCGCTCACATCCCGGATGGTTTCGATAGCGCCGCAACGCCGGCCATTCCGGTCGTACAAGGGGGACGCCACTCCCCAAAGGTGAGCCCCCCGGCCATCTTTTAGGTGCGGAATGAAAGACTCGCCATACAGCCTTTCGTTTTGACGCTCAACGTATTTATAGGTGGCTTCCACTTCCGGCATAGGCAGATCCAGCAGATCAATGAGAACGGGGCGCCGGTCACCGAAGAACGGTTCGGCATAGGCATAATCGCCCTTGCCAAGCAAAGCTTCCTTTTTTACACCGGTCATCGCTTCACAGGCGTGGTTCCACACGATGACTTTTTTATCCTGATCAATCACGAAAGTCGCGTCAGGCAGAAACTCTACAATGTCCACGAATCGTTGCTGCGCCTCCTGCCGCTGCACTTCAGCCTGCCTATGCGCAACTCGCGTCCGGTGACCAACGATACCAAAAGCCAAATCGTTGGCTATTTCGGTGAGTTGAGCGATCTCTTCCGTGTCGAAAGCCTCAGACTCGACTGAGTGGATGCCCATGACGCCGATCTTCGTCCCCTTGGACGGCAGCGGTAGCAACAGCACTGAGGCATACCCGCGCTCGAGCGCATCGGACCGCCAGGATTCTAAGCCCGGATCAGTTAAAATATGCCGGGCGCAAAAAAGACGGCCGGTCTGGAAAACATTGTTTGCTATACTGTGACCGGGCTCGGTATGATTCCAAGTGATGTTTGCTGTTGCAAGTTTTTCCTCATCATAACCGGCCTGCGACACAAGGCGGATGGTTTGGGCTGTGTCTGATTCGGTGAAGCCGACCCAAGCCAGGCGATACCCTCCGATGTCCACCACAATACGGCAAATGGCCTCAAGCAACCCGGCTTCGTCGGTGGAACGTACCAGTGCCTGGTTGCATTCGCTTAGGATGCGTAGAACGCGGTTCGTCTCGCGCAGTTCACGAGTGCGTGTATTCACCTGATGCTTCAAAAACAAGCTTCCCGCAAGGCTCACCAGCAGGACGGCACCCACGACTATACCGACGACCCTGACCCATGACGGCAGCTTGAACCGGACCTCCTCGGAAGTCCATCGTTTCAGGGACTTGTAATATATCGACTGTGGGTCTTTTTTCAGATCCATAAGGTGGGCATCAATCGCTTTCAATAATTCTTTATGGGTGCCTTTGGGCGCGGCGAAAAAGAGATCCGAGGGATTAAAAATGACTGCCGTATCTTCAAGGCCGAGCTTTTTTGCATGCATCAGTCCGTAAAAACGGTTGGTGATGGCCGCGTCGGCTTCACCCCTGGCAACTTTCTCAAAAATACTTTGGTAGTCCGGCAAAGAAATAAGGGTGGGGTTTAACCCGAAGCCGCCTGTGAGCCGAGCAAACGCATCCTGCTGAACCGAACGCTCCAGCACGGAAATTCGTTTTCTGTCGAGATCCAATATTGATTTAATCCCGCTGCCTTTACGGGCATACACCTGAAACCATGAGGACAGCACCGGCACCTTGTGAAAATCGAATATTGAATCCCGATCCGCCGTATAGGCCACGTCGGGCATGAGATCGATTTCCCCTTTTTCCAGGCGGTCCAATCCTTCCCCCCAGGAACCGGGCACATAGTGCAGCTTCCATCCTTCGTTTTGCGCAATATACTCGATGATATCAAGAAAAACGCCCGCAGGCTTGCCGTCTTCCGAAATAAAAATCTTTGGTGCATTTTCGTACACGCCGACTTTTATAATTTGATCAGCGGCATTTGCCGGCAGAGCCCCTGCGCATAACAGCATCACGAACACGATGAACAAGCGCATAAAAAAGCATCCGTGATAAACTGGATTCCTAGTGTTTTTCATTACCCGAATCCTTTAGGATGTGAGTATCACAGTGAATGCCGACATAATAAATTTATCGGAGGTGTGTTTGCATGTTTGGTTAGGTTAAAAAGTCAACCATACTTGCATATATCCGCAAATGCGTATGTTTCAACAATAGGACTGGTATTCTAAAATGGATCAGATTCGCAATTCTGCTGATCGCCTGCAATGCGCTTGAGTAAAAATCAACAACGGTCGGTCAGGTTTGGATTTTCATAGCCTATCAGATTGCAGCGGAAATACAAGATTTTGGGTCAGGCGGTCGGACTGGTCGAGTTGGGATTAATTGAGAGTAGTTTTCAGATCGCATCACTGTCAATTGTATGGATAGATGCTCCTCGGGTCAGCGGCAAGTATCTCCATGGCCACGCAAATACGCTCTGGCTATCCCACAAAAAACATCATTGTCGGAATTCCATGTTTCTTAACATAGGTTGTCGATTAGGTGGATCGTGGGCCAATCCCAAGAACCACTATATATTGGGGCGCTCGAATTACCTGTTCGGTGCAGATTACATCGAGGAAAAGAATCTATCACAGAAATATGGCGACCTGAGATGTATTGAGAGTATCTCATAAAAACTGAGTTTGTCAAAACCTTCACTATGTTGGAGGCATCCAATAAATTGAGACCAAATTTTCCCTTGTGATATCCAATTAAAAAACAACTAATCAAGGGAAAAGGTCAAATATAATATGTAGTAGTCGGCCGTCTTTTTGCCGATGCGGACCTTAATGGCAGTTATCCCAGCTTCAACTGATTGTGTGGTTTGTTCTGGTAAGCAATGGATGCAGTGGCTCAATGATAACGGCATTTTTATTTGACTACGACTGAATCACCTGCCCGCCGTAACCAAAATGATGAGATAATACGCCGACCTCTCGAAAAAGCGAATATAACCGGCCTTAATAAAAAGTGGCATTGATTGCCGGAATAAGAAAAATGATACCGAAAACCGTAATGGCTGCCCCTGAAAGCATACCAACGGTGGTCTCAACCCGCCTGATTCGCTCTTCCGGTACCACACGTAGAACCCCAGCCTTCCCCATGATGATGGTAGATACCACTATGGAAATAGTTGTTCCCATCCCTAATGAAATACAAATTGCCAGCAGCAAACCCAGAAGCATCACGTCCATAGATAGGCAAAACAACATGACCATTACCACGGCCGGACAAGGTACGATTCCCACTGCCACGGCCCACGGCCAAACGCTTTTTTCCACTACCCGTTCCGTCTCCCTTTTCGATTTCGGTTCCGGTATGAAAAACAATGCGTAGGTATGTTTCGCCATGATACCCACCCCCAAGATGGCGATCAATCCGAAGCTAACCATTTGGGTTATATCTGTGACCGAGGCCAGCGTTTGGCTGACACTTCGTTGAATGATATAGCGCAGGCCCAACACACCCACGATACCTGACAATCCATGGATTATGGCGATGCACAAACCAAAACCCATTCCACCCAGAACCGAAGGACGATGGGACAGAACATAAGACATGGCAACGACTTTGCCGTGGCCGGGACCGGCGGCGTGGATAGCTCCGTATGCATACGCCAGCCCCATCAATAAGATCAGAGGCCCCCAACGACCATCGCTTTGAAATTCCCGAATAAGGTCTGACATCTTTTGTTTCAACTGATGCTGCCAGACTATAATTTTCACAAAAAACTGGCTTTTTATGGGCGGTTCGGGGGTGATGTGCTGGGACTCCGGTTTGGACGTGAATGGGTTGTGACACCATGCTTGCCCGACCCAGGGAAGCAGAAGCATGAAAATGGCCGCAATTGTATAAAGGCGCTTCATGCTTTTTTCCGAAACTCCATGAAAAGTGTCCAAGGATGGATCATGTCGAAATAAATTTTGGTGTCCGGGTCTTCACGAATGGCTGTTTTCAATTCAAAGGCATCGTCGGCCGTGAGTGCGACAGGGTTCTTATCCGCAAAGTAAATAGCCGTGTAATAGGTAGGATCGTAACTGGCCACTCGTATGTTCTTGAATTGGTCCGTGGCCGTTACATGACAGGGAATAAAGAATTCATAAATTAACCGGTTGTTTTCCAATATCGCATTGAAATCCCGGATAAATTTCACATCAAAGGGTTGGTTGTCGATCTTAATGAACGTGAAAAAGCTTTGTTCGGCGATAAAAATAAAAGCATTTTCCTTTACTGCCAACACTTCTTTGGTTTCCAATGTACCATTTCGGTTCTGATCGTGATCTTCAGCGATCATGCTGGCAAACATGTCGTCCATCTTCCAGCGTACTTTGATCCCGGCGAGCCCCTTTTCATCGAACACGACATTGAGCCGTTGGACGATGAATACATGCGGATGGGCCTGTGCTTTCCGCATAAAAAGAAAAGGGTCTCCCAATACGATGCTTACGGCAACCTGGAATAATAAAAGGAAAATCGCTTTGTTCGATAACCACCACACTTTGTAACATCCTGAATTTGTGTTGTTCCCATCAATGACAGTCATTGCCTTTTTCTACAATGGTCTGGAGCATACCAAAGTGTATCCCCAAAATCAAAATTTACAGTGTAACACCCTAAAAAGGACAGAAACTAATACCACATAGCAAGCGTTAACAAGAACATGTTGAGGGTTAGCCTCGCAAAAATTTCAGAGCCGGGGAAACATGTCCCCCGGCTCTGAATATCACCGATCGCCGACAGATCGGTAGATGTGTTGTTGATTATTGTAAAAACTTTAGAATTCTACAGCCAGTTGGGCAGTAAACGTATCGGCCTCCTGGTCCACGGCCAATGAGGTCTCTTCGAATTCATCGTGCAGATATTCCAGGGCCAGGCTGGTGTTTTTGAAAAAACCCCAATTCACCACTGCGCCGTACTGGGATTCGGGCAGAAAATCAGCACCGTCGTCGGAGCCCCCGTAGCGTAATGCCAGCTCCAGATCTTCGATGATCATGACTCCGAGTTCGATGTTCCAGGCGGTCGGCTTGCGTTTTTGGGTGTCCGTCGTGTCGTACAGCTCGCCGGCTTCGAAGTCGTCAACGGCAGCCACATATTCAACGATTACCTTGAAACGATCCAAAAATTCGACGGTCACAAAGGCACTCCAACCACCAACCAGGTCGTTCAATTCTGTAACGCCGATATCCTCGATTGCAGCGGACAGTGAATCGGATGAGGAAAGGTTGGAAGTGTAGGACATGCCAGCCATGAGAAAATATAGGGGCTGGATCGTAACGGCGGCCACAAAGCTGTCGATGGCGTTGTCCTCACCAGCCTTATCAACTTCTCCGTTGAAAGCGCCCACGGCCAGGTCGACCATCCCACCGCCGAATCGATAGCCGGCCACCGCGGCACCCTGATTGGTCTCACCCAAGACCAGGGTGTTGGGGTCGGTGACGAAATGGCTGTCGTAGTAACCGAAGGGGATGTACTGACGCCCGGCGATCAAGTAAGCCGGAAAGGCCTCGGTGCCCACCAGGGTGATGAATCCCTCGTCCACGAACAAGTCATCTTGCTCATACTTGAACATGACATGACCGTCCACGTGCTTGATGATCTTGGCATCCACGACCAGCTCGACGGTGGCCAGGTCCACATCGCTTTCATCGGTATCTGCTGTCGGATCGTTGTTGTCTTCGAACTTCGAATAGCCGGCTTCGACTTCAACCAATCCGCTGACCTGGATACGGTCATACCACTTGTCACTCTCCACGTTCCTGTCGATGGCTTCCTCCAGCTGTTTTATTCGTTTTTCAAGGCTTTTTACGCCACCGGGTTTTTGATCTGCTGAACCTTTGTTGGACTCAATCGAATTCTGCGCCATTGCGGGGAGAGCGATGCAGATCAAAACCATGAACATCAACGACATAATCAATTTTTTCATCTCTGAAATCTCCTCTTTTATAATTTTTCATTTTCCAATTGCTTTGCTTCGCTATAACATATTGAATTTTTGTGGCTTTAAAAAGGTCAGTGTATTTTTTGCTCAAAAAAAGGCGCAGCAGGCATCGATTATTAATGCCCAGTTGCGCCTTCACTTGTTCCGCCTATTATCGGAACCCGCAAGACAACGACGACCCGAAAAATCGTCACATTTGCTGTTTCTTAACTGCTTTGAATATTTAGCTTTCCATTGTCTCCTCGGTGCCTATGCGCCAGCAGATCAGATGCCCGCAGATAGATTGTCCCATAGAGGCTGACAAATCGGTTCAATGCGTCCACTCATATATTTCCATTGCAGACGCATCGCAGCCTTTCGAACATGTTTTGTTGCAACTTGCCTGCACATCCAATTTCAGAACACGCCCTTTTCGAATCCACTGCCCCAGCATACCACGCATGGCTTCTGATTCAGTATCGAAATGAAGGGCAAGGTCACCCAGTGTAACCCGCTTGTGCTTCATCAAATAGCGTTTAATTTCAGAAAGTATCATTCGTTACTCCATATGAGTTGGGTCAATATCCCTTTTAAAGTGCCGGGCCCTCCAAACGAAGGCTTTCAGCTATCGCGGTGTTCCATCGACACCTACGCCTGTGCGCCGTCCGGAATGCCAGCTACTAAGCGTTTTTCTTTATTACCCATCTGTCGCATGATCAAGACCACACCCAGGAAAAGACCGCACAGGACAACAATCCATACCAATGAGGAAATCGGGTGGCGGCCGATGGTGGCCGTCTGATAAAACAGGACAGACGCCATGTACGCCAGGCCTGTTGTCCAGGCGCCGACAAAAATTGTCCACATTAAATTAGTCTCACGGTAAACAGCTGCGATAGCCGCCACACAAGGAAAATAGAGCAGAATAAAGAACAGGTAGGCAAAGGCCCCGATGCGGCCGTCAAACAGGCTCACCATGGCGCCCAACGTTCCGACGGCGACTGCTTGCTCCTCGGCGGCGGTTTCCACCGTGCTCACATCCCCCACGGACAAGCCCAGCGGATCGAGCAGGGTATCCGCCACACCCACCAGGTTATCCGGAATGGTGATGAAGGACTCCTTGATGCCGCCCCAGAAATCAAAGGCTTCTTTTTCGCCTTCTTCTCCGGCCGGGGCGGCGTCCATCTGGGAATACATGGCATCCAGGGTGCCCACCACCGCTTCTTTGGCAAAGATGCCGGTGAAGATCCCCACGGTGGCCGGCCAGTTCGCTTCGGTCAGCCCCATGGGGGCGAACACCGGGGTGATCGATTTGCCGATATGGCTCAGGGCGGACTTGTCACTGTCATCGTTGCCGAAAGAGCCGTCGGTGCCCAGGGAGTTCAAGAAACTCAAGACCACCACCACCGGGATGATGACCTTGCCGGCGCGAAACATGAAGGTCTTGAGCCGGTCCCAGGCCCGCAGCAGCAAGCCTCTTACCGTGGGCAGGTGGTAGGGCGGCAGCTCCATCACAAAGGGGGTGATGTCGCTCTTGAGTAAAGTGCTTTTCAAAACAAGCCCGGTAAGAACGGCAAAGCCGATCCCCAGCAGATAGAGTCCGAAAACCAGGTTCTGCCCGCCCACAGGGAAAAATGCAGCGGCAAAGAGCGCATACACCGGCAAACGTGCCCCGCAGGACATGAAGGGATTCATCATGATGGTCAGGGTGCGGTCACGCTGATTTTCCAGGGTGCGTGTGGCCATGATGGCTGGCACGTTGCAGCCGAAGCCCACCAGCATAGGGACGAAGGATTTACCGGGCAGGCCGATCACCCGCATAAAGCGATCCATGACAAAGGCGGCCCGGGCCATGTAGCCGGAGTCTTCCAAAAGACAGAGGCACAGAAACATGAAGCCGATGGGCGGAATGAAGGTGGCGATGGTCTGGATGCCGCCGCCGATGCCGCCGGCCAGGATCGCGTTGAGCCAGTCGGGCGAGCCCATGGACGTCAGCAGAGCGCCAAAGCCGTCCACAAAAATGGTGCCGGCGAAAATGTCAAAAAAGTCGATAAACGCGCCGCCGACGTTGATCGTCACCATGAACATCAGATACATGGCGGCCAAAAAGATGGGAATACCCAGCGCCCGGTTGAGCACGATACCATCAATCTTGTCCGACACTGTTTTACCGACACGGTTTGCTTTTTTAACCGCCTCTTTCGTCAGCCAGTTGATCAGTCCATAGCGGCTGTCGGCCAGCAGGATATCGGCTTCCTCGTCAAGTTTGTCTTCAATTTTCCGTTGATGATCGTCGCGCGCTTTCAAAGCCTCCGGGCTCACAAACGAACCGACCCATTCATCGCCTTCCAGCAATTTCACTGCCGCGTAGCGCGAATTCATTTTTTTGTATAAGGCCGCGTCCCGCACCAATGGACCCAATGCATCTACCGCTTCCTGAATTTCTGCGGGATATACGACCTGAAGCTCTGAAACAGATTTGGCTTGCGCACAGCGATTGATTTCCGAACGCAGTTTTTTTACCCCTTTTCCCTGGGAGGCCACCAGGGGGACCACCGGGCAGCCCAAGCGCTTGCTCAACATTGGAATATCAATCTCGATTCGGCGTTCTTTAGCAGTGTCCATCATGTTCAAGGCCAGCAACATGGGCACCTGCATTTCCAAAAGCTGGACGGTCAAATAGAAATTACGTTCCAGATTGGAGGCGTCAATGATATTGACGATCAGGTCCACCTCCCCTGAAAGGATATAGTCCCGGGCCACTTCTTCATCCAGCGACGCTGCTGAAAGCGAATAGATGCCGGGAAGATCCACCACCTCAATTGTTTTATCCTCATGGACATATTCACCGGATTTACGGTCCACGGTAACACCCGGCCAGTTGCCCACCCGCTGTTTGGTTCCGGTCATTGCATTAAACAGGGTTGTCTTACCGCAGTTGGGATTTCCCACAACCCCGATCACATGGTCACTCATAATTGTTTCCCCCTTTCTACCATCAAGGCGGATGCTTCGTCCTTTCTGAGAGAAAGGGCGAATCCGCGCACTTGAATTTCCACCGGGTCCCCCATGGGGGCAATCCGTTCGATGGTGATTTCCGTGCCCCGGGTCAACCCCATGGCCAGCAATTTTTCCCGATAGACGCTTGTTCCCTTGGTGTAGCCGGAAACTGTACCGGTCTCACCGACCGCCATGTCCTGCAGTGTTGCTTTCATCTTTTTCCTCCTTCGATAACAGCCACCTGGATTTTATGGGCCATGCCACCGCCTAAATATAGCCGGGAACCCTCGTGGCCGAGCAATAGTTTTCCGTTCATGGAATTATGTAAAACCTGTACTTCGGCACCGACACGAAGACCAAAACCGGTGAGTCGGTCATGGACGCCTTTTCCGCCGTTTACCGAAACGATCCTGACCCAATCGCCTTCCCAAGCCAGGCGCAATGAAAAATTCCCTATGTCGGCACATGGTCTCTTCGTCATTGAAGCCAATTTCGTTTGAGATCCCCTGCATAGTGGTTTCCATGGCCAAGCCCTTGAAATAACGTCTTCCATTGCACCTCCCTGTTCAACCTTCAATCCCGATAAAGGATAACTAATATTTTGAAATGACCACAAAAAAAGGCGCAACCGGACGCACCACACGCGTCTCAAGTTACGCCTTCACTTCCTCCGCACCATAAATGGTCGAAAGCCGTAAGACTATACTTGCCAAGTTAGAAGTATCTATCTTGCCAAGCAGATGCTGAATAACTCTCCGGGATTTTTCTGTCAAGTACTTTTTGTAAAAAACACATCAACACTTCTATTCACGCCTTCCGTGTCCTCTCTTCAGGCACAGGCCACAATTTTGACAGGAAACGTTACGAGCCGATCTATCCCCCATACCGGTCGTCAGGTGGGTTGCGCAGCTTTTCAGACAAAGCCGCCAAAGGCATTGTTTCGACTTACAATCCAGGCAGCGAAAATCCGCTGCGCACACCTGTCCTGCCGTTAGGAGACGGACCAGCGTTGTTTCGGTTATTTCAACGCGCACGCTTGTTTTGTCAGCCGTTGCCATATCAAAAATAGAACTGTCTTTTAATTTTGTTGCTTCTTTTCGGAGCATGGGCAGTTCGCACAATTTCCACTGCACCGGCAATCGTGCTTTTTAGTGGATACAAAAACGCTGCACCCCTCGGGTGCGATCTCATATCCTTTTGCCCCTTTGAATGAGAGTCGATTTGATGGCAGTCGGCTTTGGTTAAGGCGGCATCGGAATGTGCTGCATCCGAAAGGGCACATTTCGCGCAAGTTATGAGTATCAATAACGACTCGTCCCTTGCCGTCGTATTTATCGTCAAGCAGGTTGACCAGCTCCCAGGCGGAACTGCCATCAAAATCCCCACTGGTGCTAATATGCAGGTCGCCGTTGCTTTTTTTGACCTCGATTTGAAAATTAGTGCTCATGCATTTTTCCTCCGATAAATGGTAATCATTTGAAGATATTATCTTGGCTGCCGTAATTGTACGTCCCTGTGGCCCCGCTCTATGTCCCTAATTGATAGTGCCCTTATCGTTGGCACCCCAGAGTACTTGGGAAACAGCCCTCAGGCTGGACTTTGCCAACATATGAACCGTTTTGTTGTGCTTTTTGGCCAGATTTTTAACCATGGAACACGCGGCGTGGCTGTTACAGCTAACCGGGCAGACCACCACATCGGCGCGCCTGAGGCAGTATTCAAGCCTTTTTACGCCTTTTTTCATGTAACCGTCATGATACTCGAATACACCGCCGCTGCTTTCAATAAGCTCCCGGTACAAGGATTCCATTCGCGTGATCCCGCCGACGATTAAAATGCGCTTTTTGCACAGGTCAAACGACGGACAAGTTGCGTCGCAGCGGTTCAAGGCAAAAACCTCCCCGATTATTTCCTGGGCTTCCTTTCTGAATCGCCTGTTCGAATCCAGCTGCCGCTCAAGTTCCGACGATAGGCGCATGTTCTTTTCTTCGAATGAAGCCATTAGACGCTGGTCATTTTTAGCGTTTACCCGTAAGGCCTCCAATTTCTTTTTCAAAATTCGGTTTTCTTGCTCAATCTCGGTATAGCGGTATCGGCTATGCGATGCGGCAAATTCCTCTTCCAATTTGATTTTTTCTCTTTCCACGGAAGCTAAGGTTGCTCCCAATTCCGCATGGCTTTGTTTCAGGCGTATATTTTCCTTTTGCAGCGAGCACCGAAGCCGTGTGATCTCTTTGGTGCTCCGGCGCAGCCCATCTATCTCTTTCTGTTGCCTGACCAGCTTTTGTTTCAGTTTGATGCTCTGTTCGCCACTCCAGTGCATGGCCATATGAATATCCCCGAAAATTTCTCTTTTTAATTCAATGGGCAAATTGGGATTGATGGCGGCAGCCCATGAAACGCCGATACAATCCCCGGCTTCAAAAGCAGTTTTGAAATGTATCCTGAATGCCTCATGACCAAGCTCAAGCAAAGACGCAGCCTCTTTTCCGAATTTGCGATTGAGCAGGTTGTCAACTTTTCTGGACAACCGACTCTCGCTTTCCGAACTGGCAACCAGTATCTCGTGTAGTTCAAAGGGGCTTTTATTTTTAACCGAAAAGCCTGTTTTCTTGAGTAATTGCTTTTGTTCAGAAAGCGTAAGACACATACCCACCACCGGACATTTGAAAAAGTGGTCGATCTCCCAGAATCTCAATGGGATCCGCCGGTTTGTATCCTCATCCGCCAGGTATATGTGGTTGCTTCCGCCGCCTTGTGAATGTTGGTTTATCCCCTGCATTAATGAATACCTCCTTTTTTCTAATTGTCGCCTCCGATGCCCGTCTATTGCCTTGGATAAAAACAAAAAAGGCGCATCTCGATCGTTCCCGATATCGAGTTACGCCTTCACTTTTTCCACACCAAACAAGTATGGAACCCGTAAGACATCCCTGACTGACGTTAGTCAGTATCGATCATTACAGAGGTGAGCTTCTTGCGCAATGCTTCAAGCCTTTTTGATTTAAACGCTTTTCTACTTTCTTCGATAACATCTATGGCCTCTTTGATCGCTTTCTCCAACCTGAGCTCCCTTGACCGTTTAGGACAAAGATCTAATAGTGGCAGCAGATTACGCTCATCCACCTTTTCCTCCAATATGGAGGCGACAAGGCAACAATGCGTATCTATGCCTTGCTGTAGCTCTTTAACGCTGGTGTTTATCGCGTTGATAATATCTTGTTTGTCCAACCCCATGAACTTAGCCGCCCCTTTCTATGTTTTATTATGCTAACTATTAGTTTAAAAAATTACCGCCTTGCGAGCCATTGCCCAAAGACGGCTATATTTCTGAACGGGTGTTTACATAATCAATAAAAAGGGTCTTGCAAAACTCTCTATCAAATATCCTTTTACGATCGGCCTTAAAATATGGGGCCCCTCTCCCAAATGAAGCACCGATTGCCATGTCATTCACCGCCATCAGGAGGGGAAGTGTTTTCGATGGAATCAACCTGGTTCTTGAATTCACAAGAAAACGCTTCACTGCGCGCCTGACATTTTTCAGGACTGCGGCCGTGTCGCCGATACTCTTCAAAATAGTGAAGCCAGCTCTCGCCGGCTCGTGGGCATGTCTGGATAAACTCCATAAAGTCGGTAAGGCTGTCCAGGGTGGCGGAACTAAGGGTATGTTCCATTTTACAAGCCTCTTCGTCGGCAATTGTAAACTCAATTTTTAAGATTTCGGTTAAAAACTTGAGTAAAATCTTATGCCTGCGCCGCATTTCCTTCCCGACTTCCGCCCCGTCTTTCGTCAGCTCCACATATTCGTATTTTTCGTAGTTTACCAACCCTTTATTATTCAAGGATTTAAGCATACTGGATACGGTGGGCATTTTGACATCCATCCGCTTGGCGATATCTTTTACGCGAACCACCCTTTTTTCCTTATCCAGATCAAAAATTGCCTCCAGGTAGTCCTCCATGACGGAAGTCAGTGGTTTTTCAGCTATGTGCTTTTTATTTTGGGGTACCATCATATCAATCGTATTGTTAGAGATCTGAAACATATTTTTAAGATTCTAATAATCAATCCATGGATCGCTTGTCAAGCGCTTTTTGATCAGAAACCGAACATCAAAAGGATGGCAGAAATCTTCTTCTCTCGCTTAATCATAAAAGAAACTAGCGGAAAATTTGAAATAGCGAACTTTATGGTCCTTCATTCAAAGCCAACCTGATGCATTTTAACAGCTCACGGGCTTCCGTTGCTCTCTCTATATTTATTTCCGGTAACGCCTGTTCAATAATTTGGTTTTCTTTCTGACGGGCCTTCCGAAAGGTAATACGCCCCGTTTCTGTTGATTTTACCAATTTAGACCGCTTGTGGCGGGGATTTTCCGTAAATTCAATCAACCCCCGGGCAAGTAAATCATTGCATACTGTTTGAACAAATTGCCGGGAAACATTCAGCCTCGCTCCCATGTCAGGAACGGTCGCCGGTTCAAACTGGATTAGGGTACGCATGATTTTGTGCTGCGAAGTGTTCAGCCCGGCCTGTTCATGAACCTTGTCCATAATAACGGACAGGGCCGAGTGCAGCGCGAAGAGCTCACGAAATAGATCGTGCAGCGCCTGCCCTGAATCATTTTTAATGGATTTATCGCTCATCGCTACAACCATCGCCTGACTTGACGAGAATATGTTCGGTAGGCATCACCATATTTCCGGTTCATGTAAGCTTCTTCCCGTGGAATGACATAGAATGAAAGGTAAAGCCCCAATGGCAGGTAGGAAGCCATCATCCAAAAGCTGCCAGCCACAAGCCCGATACCCAGGAAAAAGGCGGAACCACCGACATACATGGGATTGCGACTAAACCTATACACTCCATGCACGACCAAGGTGGTTGCGGGGAGATTCGTAGGTACATTAGTGCCAATGCGTTTAAACTTCTCGTGGGCCATCATCATTAAGGTAAAGCCAGCACCCCCCAACCCCAGCCCTAAAAGGATACGCAACGGTCTCGAGAGCAGGGCGAAATCGTGTGGCATAAAAAAATCAAGCACGGCCCCAAATGCCAGGCACGTATAGAATATCATGGGCGGCATAATATCTACTCCAGGGGAATCCTGCTCAAAATTGTTTGCAACAGCTGCCAAAGCCATTTTAATCTCCTTTCTGGTTGGGTAGGGGTGTCATTTTCTGGCAAGATAACATACGGCAACATTGTTGTCAATATGACAACCTGTTTGTCATGTACTTTTTTCTTGAAAGGTATCGTAGCTAATTCTGTTTATGATGCGAGGCATGGCGTTCGATATGTTTCGGTGCAGGATAGATCACAAGAACTGAAGCTATTTGTGCTTGCGACATCTACATGTATCTTGCCATATGCTGGAAAGTAATTGAAATAATATTTAATTTGAAGCACCACTACATATGGGGCGACCGAATTGGCAGTTCGGTGCAGATTACATCTGGAAAATGAATCTATCACAGAAATGTGGCCACCTGAGATGTATTGAGATCATCTTTGTTTTTCGGTCATTGCCCAATCTGGTGATCAGTTGGAGATATCCACGGTTTCGATGGGGACATTTGCAATAGATACCCTGTACTAATCTTTACCCGCGCCAAATTTTCAACGAGCTAACATAATCCCATTTATCACAACATTTGACGGGTTTTCAGGATCCTGTGCATAGCGTCTGCTAATTGATATGTATTGATCGGCTTGGCAAGGAATTCCAAAGTGCCTGCCTGCTTGGCCGCATTATCGATTTCTTTGCCCATATAGCCTGAGGTCAGTATCACAGGGATTTCGATGCCAGCATCCCTCAAATGCTGTACGATTTCGAGTCCTGTTAGTTGGGGCATCGTGTAGTCGGTAATGATGAGGTCAAACTGGCCGGGATTCGAAATGATACTTTCCAATGCCACCCGGCCGTCCGTGAAGGCTGATACACGGTAACCGAGATTGGAAAGGATGGATTGTAAGGTCGCGGTGATGTCCGGCTCGTCATCGACCACCGCCACACGCGCGTTGCCTCGCTTGAGAGCTAAATCCCTTGGGATTAGAATCTGATCCTCGCTTTCCGTGCAGGGGATTATAATGCTGAAAGCAGTCCCTTTCCCTTTCTCACTGTAAACGGAAATCGTCCCACCTATTTTCTTGACGATGCCATGCACCACGGAAAGGCCGAGCCCGGTCCCTGTTCCTTGTGGTTTGGTGGTGAAGAAAGGTTCAAACACCTTCTCACGGATTTCTGGTGCCATGCCGATCCCGGTATCCGATATGCGAAGGAGAATGTGGCGTCCTTTATTCATGTCCGGATGAGTCTGGCTGAATTCTTCATCCACCATGAAATCCAACAACTCCAATCGCACCGATCCAGCTTTGTCCCCAATGGCATGGACAGCGTTGGTAAAAAGATTCATGACCAACTGATGGATCTGGGTCGGTTCCCCCAAAATTATTGCATCGCTGTCTATTTGGGCTTGAATATCGATGGTGGCCGGTATGGAGGCCCGAAGAAGTTTTAGTACTTCTTTCAATATTGTTTTAGGCTGCATCGGCCTTAATTCGGTTTCCGTTTGGCGGCTGAAGGTAAGGATCTGGCTGACCAGATCGCGCGCCCGTTCTGAGGCCTTCATGATTCCGCGAAGAGATCTTTCAGTATCAGGATCATGCCCCTTTATCATCAGCGCAAGCTCTGCATAACCGAAAATGCCGCTTAGAATATTGTTGAAATCATGTGCAATGCCCCCGGCCAATGTTCCGATGGATTCTAGTTTTTGTCCCTGTTGCAGCCGTTTTTCAAGCTTCAGTTCCGCCGTGACATCTCGTCCAATTTCAAGGTATCCGTGTATCACACCATTGTCGTCCCTTAGCGGCACGAGCATGATGTCCATAGTCACCGGTTCCGGCTTGTCCCCTTCAATTGTTACCCGACCCGACCAAGGTATTCCGCGTTCCAGGGATTGCCAGATCACCTCCGCCGGGATTTTTCCCATATTATCGAGGATGGGTTCTCGATGGATCACCTCTTCAGTTTTTTGCCCGGTAATTTTTTCAAAGGCCTCATTGGCGTGAATAATTTTTCGGTCCAGCCCGATTTGCATAATCGCTTCGGTAGAATGGTGTGTGACTTGCTTCATTAGCGCCATTATTTTTTGAATGGGGGTACTAACTCTGCTATAAAAAACAGACATTCCAGTGATAGTAAGAATCAGAAAAAGGCTTCCACTAATGAAAATGGCGAACAATGTCTGGTTCACTGGAATCATTATTTCATCTTCGCTCTGGGAAAAGGCGACGATCCAGTCGGTAAGGGGAACTTGTGAAAAACCAGCAATTCTTTTAGATCCTTCAAAAAGATACGATGCGGTACCGGTCTTTTCACCTGTCAACACCTGTTTAATTTCCCCTGTTCCGGGTTGGTCCAGAAGGCGCATCCTGAGAATGAATTCCTTTCTCGGGTGAACCAATACCAGCCCTTCATTGTTGATTAGGTAGCCGAACCCCGTCTTTCCGAACCTTTTCTTCAATATGATTTTTTCCAGGTAATCAATATCAAATGGGAGACCGACCATTCCGAGGAATTCTTTCTCATGTAAAATGGGCGCAGCTACCACGATAATAGGAGCACTCGGTGTAGCACTACCTCTGGCAGGTACTGGGCCGACCACACTGGTCTTTCCTTCTTTGGCTTTAATAAAATATTCACGGGTGGAGAGATCCAATCCTATCTGTTGCTTAAAAACGGCATCTGCCCTGGCGATCCCGGATTGATCCAGCAAAAAAATCGTGAAAAATTTGCTTCCGATGCGGCTAAAAATTGCCTGTAGACTCCTCTGGGCGGCTCGATAATCACCAGTGAGAGCAGACTCGACAATGTTCGGATCCGCGGCAATAGCCGAAGCCAGTTTGACCTCTTGTCTGAACGTTTCGTCAATAGATGCGGATATATCCTCTGCCACATGCACAGCTACCTCTTTGGATCTTTTAAGAAGTGATTTGGAAAGCTGGACATAAATGATCGTACCTGCAATCAAAAAGGGAATTAAAACTGCGGTGATACCTCCGAGGATCATTTTGTATTTAATTGAGATTTTTTTTTGCATTTCCCAAAGAAACCGGCAAACCAAGTAAGTTGAACGTGACTTCCTAATTAGTAAGGATGGTAAGCTTGAACCCGCTGTGTTTACTATAGCAGAAACCGGAAACAGAGCAAGTTATAAGGGATATCTTATCTCAGAGATGTTTTACAAAGGCACAGTAGTCCCACAGGACTATACCGAATCAAACGTGTGGTTTATTTGTATGAGGACGGACTTGACTTGACACCTTGCTAAAAAATGGGTGGTCAGATACCTTCTGGATTGTCGCCAAACAATCTAAAACAGGAGGCACATCATGACCACCCAAGACAAAATCGCAAGAGCTAAACTCAGCATACTGGAACTGGCCGAATACCTCAAGAATGTTTCCCAGGCCTGCCGCATCAACGGCGTTTCCCGCCAACATTTCTACGACATTAAAAAAGCGTATGAAGAGCACGGCCTTGAAGGCCTCAAGGATAAAAGCCGGCGCAAGCCGTGTATCAAAAATCGGGTTGCTCCTGAAATTGAAGCGGCCGTGATCAAAATGGCATTTGAATATCCGGCTTATGGTCAGGCACGAGCTGCCAATGAACTGCGTAAAGAGGGCATTCTGGTGTCATCCGGCGGTGTTCGAAGCATCTGGATTCGGCACGATCTGGAAACTTTCAAAAAACGTCTGGCATCGCTTGAAGAGCGGGCAGCCAAAGAAGGCATTGTTTACACCGAGGCCCAATTGACGGCGTTGGAAACAGCCAAGCGCAGTCGGGAATCTCACCCGGATGAAATCGAAACCCAACATTCGGGTTATCTGATCAGCCAGGATACCTTTTATGTCGGGTATCTGAAAGGTGTCGGCCGGATCTATCAGCAAACGGTGGTCGATACCTATTCGTCGGTGGCCTTTGCCAAGCTGTATACGGCCAAGATCCCCGTCACCGCTGCCGATACGCTCAATGACCGTGTGTTGCCTTTCTTTGAGGAACACAATGTCCCTGTATTGTGCGGGTATTGACGGATCGGGGAACCGAGTTTTGTGGCAGCCTGGATAAACACCCTTACGAGTTGTTCCTGCAACTCAACGAAATCGACCATACCAAAACTAAGGTCAGAAGCCCTCAAACCAATGGTATTTGCGAGCGTTTCCACCAAACCGTGCTGAATGAGTTCTACCGTGTGGCATTTCGAAAGAAGCTGTATCGTGATCTTGAGACTTTACAGATCGACCTGGATGAGTATATGGACGAGTATAATACAAAACGAACCCATCAGGGAAAACGCTGCAAAGGTCGTACGCCAATGGAAACATTCATTGAAGGCAAGCAGCGATATAAAGAAAAGAATCTGGAAAAAATAAATGCTGCATAACTGTCGTTGACACATCCAGAAGGTTTCTGACCACTGTCAACTCAAGTTCCGTTCAGGACAGTTTATTATATGGGGGCTAAGGGTGACCACTCTTGCATTAAGCAAAGAGACGCTGTTGTGAACCTAATGCGTCAGCCGGCATTGTTCCAACTGGCGATGCTTAACATGTATTGGTAGGGGCGTGATTCTATCGAAGATCATGTCGATAGGCCCCAATTGCAGATATTCACTTCCCATTCCTCTGGGATCGTATACTTTCCGGATACAGATACTAATACCACATCTTGGTATTGGCTGGATTTCAGATTTATTGAGACCATCCAATTTTCCATAAAATTGCAGATATCCATCAGAGTTATTCCATTAGTGCAATTTGTAAACATCGTCCCGGATTCCCGTATTGTCAGGCAATTTTTAAGTTGATAGGCGTCTTCGTCGGTAAGTCGGTTTTGCGATTTGGATCTCAAGGGTTATAGTTCACTTATCGGGAATACGAATCTCAGGTAAAGGAAATAGAATGCTAACGTGATTGCCAAGATTATTAGGCTCTGAAAGGATGATTTAACGGCTATGCCAGCCATGCTTATCTGTAGTTCCTCGTTTGATAGACCTGAAGCCCTGAGTTTAGAAGCCTCTTTAGATTCCTTAATGAATGCAAAAATACCTATTATCAATAATAAATGAACCACTACAAGGCTTGCCCACCCGAAAAACTGTTGCAGCCTAAAGGCTCCTTTCCTGATCGATAGTTGAGAATCAACATTCTCGGACATTTTTTCGAACACCTTGCTTCTATATTGAGCTTCCGCCTTGGCAAGTTTCAGCCGCTCTTTCATTAACTCTGTGTATGATTCTTTTAGATCAGGGGCTTCTATCAGAACTTCAACAGGAGGCATGTCTTTAACCGAAGGACTTGATGCAGGTTTTTCCGATTGAGATTTCTTTTCCTTTGCTTGGTTTATATATTCTAACAGTTTCTTTAAATACTCATTGGAAGGATTAAGGAGATCCCCAGGCACTTGAGTTTTGGGCCAATTGGAAGGATCAAGAGGGTCCATTGGCACTTGGGTCTTAGGCCAGAAGGAAGTATCAAAAGGGTCCATAGGTACATCAAATTTAAATTCGGAACCAGGATCTTGATAAGGCCATTGGGTCTGAGTATCCATTTTTGTCACGGGCTTATATGCAAGACATTCTGAGGCACCGGCATTCAGGAAAAAAATCAATCCGAATATCCCTAAGAGGCATCTTGACAACATGTCGCCCTCCTTTCTTATATCTAAAGGTTAGGGACTATTGGCCTATTGCAGCAATTCTTCAACCGATCTGTTACTCCAACCAGTTACTGTGAAGATCTTTGTATCGTCACCAATTTAATGTTATTCAGAAAGAACCATCCGACTTTTGAGTTACAGATACATTGAGATAACCACCAGGTTGAAAATTGCAAAGCTTGAATCGGTGATGTAGACACGCGTTGCATACAGCCGAGTCTCACCAGAGGTGGCTTGGCTCGATAGGGTTGCCAGAGCGACGTCGCGATAATGTGGCACCGCTGAAGGTTTACCGTCAGGGTCGAGAATTAGATGACGGTCATGGAAAACGACCAGCAGATTACTGCCTGCAAGTGGGCCTTTTCCGAACGGCGCGACGGACCACCCATCTGGTAGCCATTCCTGGGCAGATTTCTCAGCAACCTTGAAAGCGACTATTACGCGGCTATCATGTGTCGTATCGATAAACGTTTCAGCAATTACAATCGATATGGAGACCAACAATCCAAAAACAATCACCAATAATGAAATGCTAAATCTTTTCATATTTCTCCTCCTATCTGTTCGTATATTGCTACCGTTTCGCCATACCCGGCAGGCATCATTCCCTATTTAATGAAAACCGTTACCCCGTTTCAGCATAGGAAACGCGTAGATGTCCAAGAAAGGAAACAGAACTTCAGGAAACGTCTGATATCACAATAGATCTAATTTTATTCGGCGCAAAAAGCGTCATATGGGGTAGGAATAAATTAAGCTTACAGTACGCGATAAATTAATGTCAAGGTGGTGATGTATGGAGATTAGCTTGCGTTGGCAGACTCCGTCAAATGTTGGGATAGACGGGATTATGTAACCTCGTGGGGAGCTGGGCGCTGATAAAGATACGTAAATGGGTATCTGAAATCTGTAGACGCTTAAAATTTTTGGGATTACTCCAACTCATCACCAGCCATTCATACAAAATTCCAACGTTCATAGTTACGGTAACTGAGATGCCCCCAAAAGTCATGTATGGAGCCGAAAAACAAAAAGCCGTCTGAGGAGCCGTCAATTACCCCGCCCCCTGAAAACAAAAAGACCGCTTACGAGGTTAAGATCCTCGCAAACGGCCAGTACATAGGGAATAACATATATTTTAAAAGTGGCGTCCCCAAGGGGATTCGAACCCCTGTCGCCGGCGTGAAAGCTCCTCGACTCCTCCACGTCATACCTGATTTCAATGGGTTAGAACTGCATGCAACCCCTTGAAAAGCACCTTTGGCATGCCGTTTTGTATTCAGTCTTTGTATGCACAGAACTCTATTTTACCATTATGGTATCAAAACCGTCTGGAGATTCTCAATAACACCGATTAGTTGGAGCTGTACGAAAAATTGAGGCCAAATTTTCCCCTGTAATATCCAAATAAAAAACAACTAATCACGGGAAGAGGTCAAACACCATATGTAGTAGTCGGCCGTCTTTTTGCCAATGCGGTCCTTAATTGCAGATACATGTTTACGCATAAAGTGTGTATTCTATACTATTGAAAGCGCAACAGGCGATTCGTGTGCCTACATGTTTTGAGCGTCTGAAGCACGCCCTATAGTGCTAATTCATGGATTTTATATTATGCGCCCCGGTTGGATAGGTCGATTTGAGGCCATTTTCCGCTTACTGGCCGCAAACGAAAGAAGGATCGCGTGTCTTTCGGCCTATAGAATTTTCATGAGGAGCTGATGATCTGACTATCAGCTCTATCTGGTTCCGTTGTTCGTTTGCAATCTCTATTCTAATTCTATTACATAAGCAGGACCTCGTATCTATAATATTTTAGAAAGAATTATAATACATTGTTTTAGTAAGAAAAAAAATAGCTCCGCATTAGCGCTCCTATCTCGGTAATCAATGACGTTTAACCTCCTGATTTCTGATATATTATTTTTCATACAACTTTCTAATCGGAAATTTCCGCGTTTTAGTGGGCTTTTTATCGCTAAATTCGTTTTATACATCAGATCATCTGATTTATATTGACAACTCTAATTCCAAGTGATATCTCGATTCAAAATTTTTCGATCCAGAACTGTTGTTTAATACTATCGAAAAACACCGGGTCACCAAAATGTTTACTGTGCCGACCATAATTAAGATGCTCATTGACCACCCGGCCGTGGATCAATGCGACTTAAATTTTTTACGTTCACTTAATCAATGCATGATTCGTTTTGAAGTTAACCCACATCAACAGAGGAGATTCGATATGAGATCCAAGCAAAAATTTATCCTGGCACTATTGGCAATCACTTTAGTGGCATTGAATACGACGGCGTGGGCAGCCGAAAAGGAAAATAAAATCCTCCTGAAGCTACCGGTTGCCTTTTCCACTAACATGCCGACCGTCGGTGAAGTCACGCTGACGTTTAAAGAGTATCTCGAGTCGGCGAGCGATGGCAGCATGAAAGTAAAAATCTACGAGCCTGGCAAACTTATGCCGGTCTATGAAATTCTCGATGCCGTTTCCACCGGAAAGGTTAACGCAGGTTATACTGCGTCCGGATATACTGCCGGAAAAATCAAAACTGCCGAGTTTTATACGGCCATTCCTTTCAGTCAGAGTACTCCTTATTATATCAGCTGGTTGTACTTTGGTAATGGTGGAAAGCTCTACCAGGAAATGTACGATAACGCCGGATACAATGTAAAAGTGTTTCCATTCTGCTTTCTTGCACCGGAAACAGCCGGGTGGTTCAGAAAAGAGATTAACACCCCGGAAGACCTTAAAGGGATAAAAATTCGATTTTTCGGTCTTGGCGGAAAAGTGCTCAGCAAGCTAGGGGCTTCCGTTACATCGATGCCTGGCGGCGAGTGTTTTCCGGCTCTTGAAAAAGGTGCCATTGATGCGACTGAGTTTGCGACGCCTTCCGTCGATACCGGGTATGGGTTCTACAAGGTAGCGAAATATAATTATTTTCCGAGTTGGCACCAGCCTGTCACCCATCTTGAGCTTCTGATTAATAAGGATACCTGGAATTCCATGAGTCCCCAGCAACAGGCCATCATTGAGGTCACAACCCGTGCAATCAATACGTGGTCCATGGCAAAATCGTATTCTGAACAGGGCCCAGTGGTAGCGGAAAATTTAGAAAAGCACGGTACGCAAAATCGGGAATGGTCTCCTGAAATGCTGAAGCTGTATAAAGAAACATGGCTTGAAGTGGTTGAAGAAGAGGCGGCCAAGGACGCGTTTTTCAAGAAGGTCTGGGAAGACTATAAAGCCTGGTCGAACCAATGCAAGCCTTATGAGAGTGTAGCCCATCTGCCGAAACAGGAGTAAAGCAGGTCATGTCGGTGATCGATAGAGGTTGCAGCACGCCCTTGATGTTCAAAGACAACCTGGGCAGGTGTAAGAATCCTCACAATCGATGAATTTGGATAACTGGATGTGGTTTCCCCCACAAGTTGCGGGAAACCGCATTGATCCGATTGTATAGGGCGGGTGTTAAAATGGAATCCTCAAAGAAAAAAGATAGCCCGTTGGACAGGCTGGACAATCTGTTCCTGGACTTTGGCAGAATCATGGCATGGGCCAACGGTCTGTTGATTCTGGTCATTGTACTGCAGGTGTTGCTTCGTTACGGTTTCAACAACGGCCTGGTTGTTCTGGAGGAAATCGAATGGCATCTTTACAGTTTAGCCTTAATGTTCGGCCTTTCCTACGCAGTAGTCAAAAACTCCCATATCCGGGTTGATCTTATCAGTAACCGGTTCCCGGAAAAAGTGCGGCACTGGATTGAGGTTCTGGGTACCCTGTTTCTCATGCTGCCTTTTACCGTCGCAATCATCATCCACGGCTACCAGTTTTTTCTTGATTCCTGGATTCACAGCGAACGGTCCGTGGCTCCGATGGGGCTCCCGTGGCGATGGGCCATCAAGGCTGTCATTCCTATCAGTTTCGTATTTTTCGGCACAGCTATCTTCTTGCGAATGACGCGGTCTTTACTATTTTTGTTCGGGAATAGACATGGAAATCAATGATTATCTCGTTTTAGCGATGTTTGTCTCGTTTATTGCGCTGCTGATTTCGGGCTATCCAATTGCCTATTGCCTGGCTGGGATTTCGATCCTGTTTACCGGTATCGGGTATTTTTCCGATCAGTACCTGGGGACGACCACTGGTCTCGATTTCAATTATTTTGGGCTGGTTGTACCCCGTATCTATAATACGATGAGCAACTGGGTCCTGATATCTGTGCCCATGTTTATCTTCATGGGATTGATGCTGGACAGGTCGGGCATTGCCGAACGACTCATGGTGTCGGCCCAAGAGCTTTTCGGCAAGGTTCGCGGGGGGCTTGCCATTACCGTGATGTTTATCGGGGTATTGCTGGCCGCATCCACGGGAATCATTGGTGCTTCGGTCGTAATGCTGGGGCTTATAAGTATACCAGCAATGCTTAAGCAGGGCTACCATAAGTCACTGGCGCTTGGCACAGTGGCCAGTGCCGGGACTCTGGGTATCCTCATCCCGCCGAGCATTATGCTGGTGATGATGGGAGATCAGTTGAGTGTCTCGGTCGGTGATCTTTTTTTGGGGGCCGTTCTGCCGGGACTTATGCTGGCGTTTCTTTACCTCGTGTATCTGCTCGTTTACTGCTACCTCAAACCGGATGCCGCGCCCCTGGCGCCGGAACGCCGCCCCATTACTTGGCGTGTCCTTTTCGAAGTCATAAAACGCATCATTCCGCCCTTATTCCTCATTTTATCGGTGCTCGGGTCCATCTTTACCGGCATTGCCACCGTCACAGAGGCCAGCGGAGTCGGGGCTCTGATGGCCATGGCCCTCGCCATTTTTTACAAAAGGTTAAATTTTCCCGTCCTCAAAGAGGTCCTCTATTCTACCTATAACACCACCGCTTACATCTTCGGGATATTGATCGGCGCGACTTGTTTTGCTCTGGTGCTGCGGGGTCTGGGTGGGGACGAACTGGTCGAAAGGCTCTTGACGAGCCTTCCGTTCGGAGATTATGGAATTATCTGCTTTATCCTGTTTATCGTTTTTCTGCTCGGCTTTTTTCTGGACTGGATCGAAATTTCTCTGATTGTTCTTCCACTGGTTGCACCTGTAGTTTCGGCCCTGGACATTTCCGTGAACGGCTATGGGGTTGTAAGCCAACCAAAAGTGATCTGGTTCATACTTATGGTGGCTGTCACCCTGCAGACATCTTTTTTGACGCCTCCAGTCGGATTTGCCTTGTTTTATCTTAAGGGAATCACTCCGCCAGACATCAATCTCAGCGACATTTACAAGGGCGTGGTTCCGTTTATTATCTTGCAACTTATAGGTCTGCTGGCCATTATTCTTTTTCCCCAACTGGTTCTCTGGCTGCCGGCGTTCGCGTACAGGTGATTGTCTCGACGGTCAAAAAGGGGCGCCAACCGATACAAGTCTTTTGACTTGAAGGGTAAAAGAACAGGGAGGGTGTGCATGCAGGCGATGGTGATTGAGAGGAATGCTGATGTCAGGAAACTGGCTTGGCAAGAGATGCCGTCACCCGTTCCCGAATCTCGCGATTTACTGATCAAAGTGAAGACCGCTTCGGTGAATAGGGCCGGCCTCCTTCGCTCCAGGGAAAATACCCTGCGGGTGGGGCGTCGGTCGCGCCGACTGTGGCCGGTCTCGAGGCGGCGGGCGAGGTGGCGGCGGCTGGTGATGTGGTTTCCGGATTCAATATTTATTCAACATGAATCTACCATCGCATTGGGGCGTTTTTCTTCATGAATTCAGATAGGATTGAACACAACTTGTTATTCAGCGGTCTCTAATTGGACATTGATCAAACCAAAAAACATTTTTACTTTGATTTCGCTCTTTGAAAAACAGATTTTGATAATTTTCGATAATTCAAACTCCTTCCGCCTGCGCTATGAGGCGCTATGAACTATCGAAAAGAAACGCATAGGAGTATCAGCGTTCGGGCAAATCGAGTATGACTAAAATGTCGCTTTGCAGTTCAGTCAATTCGGATACGGAGCCATAATTTTTTTCGTCGGGAAGACGAATAATCCTGCTGACCACGTGCTCGAATTTTTGAAGCAAATATTCGGCTTCTGGTGCCTGGTAGTCTTTACGGTTGGGCATACAGTTTTCCAGGCCTTTGCCCCGCGCCTGGATGTTTTTACGAGCCGACCGTTCAATTGGGATCGGTTGAAACATCCTCATCAACGATATCCACAATGACGCATTTATCGAAATAATGCGCCAGAATCGGAGCAAATCCAACCGATTTGGTACGGACTTGGTTGATGACCGGTTTGGGCATAAATGCCTTTTTCGTAAGCAATTGAAATCACATATTATTGACAAGAAAAAAATAGGCGTATTCTAAGTTATTTAAGGTATTTATGTGGCAATAGCGTTTAAAATAGCCCCTTTTTTCTTTTTTCATTCATTTACTTGAATTTTTGTTGATTTTCTAATTCTACTTTGTCACATATAAAAATATCGACTAGAATACATTTAACATAATGTAATAATTATTTTAATGTTTAATGTGCGGGCTATGAGAAAACGAAATCGATGGGGCATTGATCTTCGCGTAAATAGCCCAACTATCCAATCAAACAGAACGCCAGCACACACAATACAAAAGAGCTACTCATGACAACAGCCCCTTCGGGGGCGTAGATTCTTATTTTGTCGACTTTTATCGCAGATATTCCTTAATATTCCAGCTGTGTACGAGAGATATTGGGCAAGTTTCCCAGCAGTACTTTAAAGGATTGATTCTGTCTTCCAAGAAAATTACGGAACACATGGCCGAAGCTGTTCCAGGCTGCGACGATCAAGCCCTGCAGCATTTTCTAACCAATTCGCCCTGGGACGATCAACGGGTGGTCGGACAAGTTGCCCATGATGCTAACATTCTTCTTGGCGGTCGAGGAAATATTTGTCTGATCCTGGACGAATCGGGCATGCCCAAAAAAGGCGACAAATCCGTTGAGGTATCCCGACAATGGAATGGTGCGGGCAGCTCGGAAAAACCGACAACTGCCTGGTCGGTGTCTATTCGACCCTGTGTCACGGTCAACACGCGACACCCATCGGCCTCCGTTTATATTTACCACAATCGTGGGTTGACGATGAACAACACTGCCGGGAATCCGGCGTTCCTAACGCGAATTTCATCGCAAGCAGGACCTGGCCGTGATTTTGGTTATCGTAACGGGTGTTTACGATGCCTAATTCGGATGGATCGGTACCGATGCTTTTTATTGCAAAGACTCGACTTTCATGCACATGTTGGACCGGCTGAAGGAAACTTTCATGGCGGATGTTTCAAAAGGCAGCACCTCTATCTTGAAGATCCTGATCCGACGGTTCCACCAGTTACATCGAAAAAAAGGGCGCAAGCCATCGAAGTTGAAAGTGCAATGTGCATCGATCCGGGTCGACAAATGGGCTGAACGACAACCGGCGTCAAAATGTTAAAGAATACGTGTCCGCGATGCCGCCAAGGGTAAGCTGTGGACTGATATCAAATACAGTCTGAGCAATGCGCCTGCATCGATGCCATACAAACGATTGGCGCCTATGCAGGCCCACCGGTACTGGATTGAACGAAACTTTCAGGAGGCCAAGACCCAAAATGTGGTATGGGCAAATACTAAGCCAGAAAATGGCGCAGTTGGCATCACCACATGGCCATGGTAATGATGGCGATGCTGTTCATGCTTGAACAGCGGATGCTCTTCAAAGGCATGTATCCGCTATTGAGTTGCTTTGATATTGTTAATATCCTCAAATTTTTACTTCCACGAAGAGCCGTTACACTGGAGGAAGTGATCAGGCAACTTGAAGTCCGGAATAAACGCCGGCAGGCATCCATCGACTATGCCTACCACAAGCAACGTGAACTTTGAATTGTCAGAGGACACAGCAAATTAAGAATGTGACAAAGAAGAACTAATTTCTGAAAAGCAATTTTGAACAAGCGAAATCTGAGTTTATAGGTATTTTCATGAAAATTAAAATTGAATCGGCCCCTGAAAAAGTTATAAAGGAAATCCTTAAAGATATCTCGTCCGGAAAATTGAAACCTGGGGATAAATTGCCTAACCACCAAGAGATGGCAGATAATTATGGTGTCGGACGGTCCTCAATTAGAGAAGCGATCAACGCCTTAGTAGTTATGGATATTATCGTCTCTATGCAGGGTAAAGGTACTTTTGTAAAGGAAAAGACTGTTGAAACTGAACCTGTTGAATCTGGTATAAATGATATTTTTAAGTCAGGCAGTGTATACAATCTCATGGAAATCAGAGAGGTTTTGGAATGCTATTCGGTCAGAAAAGCGGCTGAATTTATCAGTGAGGAGCAGATTGTTTTATTGAAAGAAGCTTATGATAGATTGGAAAGAACCTATAAAGAAGTTCACTTGTACCTGAAGGAAGATATCAACTTCCATGTGACGATCGCTCAAGCTGCAAAAAACCCCGAACTTGGGAAAATTTTAAAAGCGATACACTTAATAGAAAATAAGAAAATGTCAGTTATTTTAGAAACTTCTTCACCCGGTAATGTTAAGAAAGCGATAAATACAGCAAAGGATATCCTTGAATTTATAATTTCAGGCGATGGCTTACGTGCGGAACGCGCGATGCGAGTACATCTGTCGATTGCCAAAGAAGCTTTTATTAAGTCGCTTTTCGGATAAATTGTCCTGAACGGAACTTGAGTTGACAGTGGTCAGAAACCTTCTGGATGTGTCAACGACAGTTATGCAGCATTTATTTTTTCCAGATTCTTTTCTTTATATCGCTGCTTGCCTTCAATGAATGTTTCCATTGGCGTACGACCTTTGCAGCGTTTTCCCTGATGGGTTCGTTTTGTATTATACTCGTCCATATACTCATCCAGGTCGATCTGTAAAGTCTCAAGATCACGATACAGCTTCTTTCGAAATGCCACACGGTAGAACTCATTCAGCACGGTTTGGTGGAAACGCTCGCAAATACCATTAGTTTGAGGGCTTCTGACCTTAGTTTTGGTATGGTCGATTTCGTTGAGTTGCAGGAACAACTCGTAAGGGTGTTTATCCAGGCTGCCACAAAACTCGGTTCCCCGATCCGTCAATACCCGCAATACAGGGACATTGTGTTCCTCAAAGAAAGGCAACACACGGTCATTGAGCGTATCGGCAGCGGTGACGGGGATCTTGGCCGTATACAGCTTGGCAAAGGCCACCGACGAATAGGTATCGACCACCGTTTGCTGATAGATCCGGCCGACACCTTTCAGATACCCGACATAAAAGGTATCCTGGCTGATCAGATAACCCGAATGTTGGGTTTCGATTTCATCCGGGTGAGATTCCCGACTGCGCTTGGCTGTTTCCAACGCCGTCAATTGGGCCTCGGTGTAAACAATGCCTTCTTTGGCTGCCCGCTCTTCAAGCGATGCCAGACGTTTTTTGAAAGTTTCCAGATCGTGCCGAATCCAGATGCTTCGAACACCGCCGGATGACACCAGAATGCCCTCTTTACGCAGTTCATTGGCAGCTCGTGCCTGACCATAAGCCGGATATTCAAATGCCATTTTGATCACGGCCGCTTCAATTTCAGGAGCAACCCGATTTTTGATACACGGCTTGCGCCGGCTTTTATCCTTGAGGCCTTCAAGGCCGTGCTCTTCATACGCTTTTTTAATGTCGTAGAAATGTTGGCGGGAAACGCCGTTGATGCGGCAGGCCTGGGAAACATTCTTGAGGTATTCGGCCAGTTCCAGTATGCTGAGTTTAGCTCTTGCGATTTTGTCTTGGGTGGTCATGATGTGCCTCCTGTTTTAGATTGTTTGGCGACAATCCAGAAGGTATCTGACCACCCATTTTTTAGCAAGGTGTCAAGTCAAGTCCGTCCTCATACAGATAAATTTAATCTCCTTTGAATTATTCACGGGGAATCGCAAGCCGATGGTCCAAGGCGGCAAGTTGTGCGCAGCCGTACTTTGCAAGGACGGCTACGCGAGCTTCCGCTTTTTAATATAATAGGAAAATAAGTTATCATTTTGGATAGACTGGTGTTCATTCTTGGGCCTTGCCGGATTCATGGAATAGGCATTACTGCAGCCTGACTTCCAATCCATATTCTTCAAGTTTATTTTTGATCGGTACTAGTTTTTCTTTCTCCAGGTTTTTTTGTTTTCCAAGCTTATACACAAGATTCAATTTCTCGTACTTTGATGCGCCGTAGGCATGAAACGGCAAAAGGAACACAATAAAATTTGATTTTAATTCCCGTAAATACTCCCCTGTAGCCTGCAATATTTTTTCAGAATCATTATAACCTGGAATTATCGGCATTCTGATGGAAAAAAGTTTTCCTATTTCATCCATTTTTTTTAGATTCGTTAAGATCATGCCATTGTCCACCCCAGTTATTTCTACATGCTGTTCCGGAATGATACATTTGATATCGAAATAAACCAGGTCTACATATCTTACTATTTTCGAAAAGGTCTCCCATTTGCAATAACCGGTTGTATCCATTACAGTATGAATACCTTGCTCCTGACACATCTTAAAAATTTCAGTAGCAAACTTTGGCTGCATAGCAACCTCTCCTCCACTCAAAGTTACTCCCCCACCGGATTCAGCATAAAAAATATTGTCCTTCGCGACTTCTTCAACAATATCCTTAGATGTCACCCGTTTTCCTATAAGCTTCCTTGCCTCGCTCAGACAGACTTCTACGCATTTGCCACAGCCTTTACACTTTTCCCTGACGGTTTTGGAAGCATTTGCTGCTCCCGTTGGACATACTTCAACGCATTTACCGCAACCAACGCATCTTTCAGGGTACATCATTAACTCTGGTTGCGCTTTTTGCGATTCCGGATTACTGCACCAAAGGCATCGTAGCGGGCACCCTTTCAAAAAGACTGTTGTTCTTATCCCGGGGCCATCGTGGATCGAAAAGTTTTTTATATCGAAAATTATTCCTGTTTCCATATTTAAGGCGACCTCCTAAACCCCTCGCTTCTTTCCGTGTCCTAAGGGAATTGTTTTAAATTTTATGGTAGTTGAGTGCCACCACATCGTAAACAAAGTTCATTGACAATCTAATAGTCACTCCATCATTCCATCAACACCGGAATTAAATTGGATCTGTTCATGGGAGAGGAGAACAAGCAGCAATGGATTTTGGCCGTTGAACGATTTGAGCGTGGCGAAAATCCGGAATCGATTTGTAAATCGTTCGGTAAACCAAGAGCTTGGGTGTACAAATGGGTCGGGGGCCATCTTAAAGATGACAATTCCGGGAGTGGGAGCTGGTCGCGACGCCCTCTCGCTGCTCCAAGGAACACGCCGGTAGAGGTTGAAGAAATCGTCAAGATGATTAGTTTCAAGCTCTACAACCAGGATCTGTTCTGCGGCGTTCATGCAGCACCAAAGCACCGGCTGAAAAAGCCGGAAACCGGTAATGGGGCTGAATGGCCGTGACCGCCTTTGACATGGAGACTCGAACCCATGTTTCCAGGAACCAAGACAGACCAGCTCCGCCTGTGTTCCTTGCCAAAAATCTAACCTGGGTGTGCTCCATGTCAAAGGTCTCCGCTTCGCTTCGACGAACGGTCACCGGTTCTTTTTTTCTATCAAGCGACTTCCGAATACTCCGTCCTTGCTATCAAGTCTTCCTGGAGGTCCTCGGCGATCTCCGTAAAGTAAGCGGTGTAGCCCGCCACTCTGACGGTTAAATCTCTATATTTCTCCGGATCCCTCTGAGCCGCCCTAAGGGTTTCCGAAGAAACCACATTGCATTGAAGATGTTGTCCGCCCTTATCGCCCATCCGATTCAGGTATGTTTTGACCAATGTGGTGAATTTTTTAATGTCCTCGTCGCTTCCAAGCGCCGTAGGATGGTACCTCTGGTTGTAAATACAGTTCAGCATGCTGATAAAATCCCACTTGGCTGCAGACCGCATTGAACCGGTTGGTCCTGAGGTGTCTGTTCCCTGCATAGGCGAAATTCCTCCCTCGGCAAAAGGCACCCCTGCTTTCCTGCCGTCGGGCAATGCTCCTGTCGACCATCCAAATAGCACACTGGCTGATAAGTGCTCCCAACCCGGGTGTTTCCGCTGTCTGCCGGAGCGCATCGGATATTTGAGTAATTCTTCCGTGATAAAATATTGATGCGGCCGAATCCATTTATCTACCACTTCATCGTCGTTGCCGTACTTCGGGGCATTCAACAGCTGCTTCTGAAGTTCTTCGTAGCCTTCAAAGTTTTTATCCAGGGCATCGATCACTTCGGCCATGGTGACTTTCTTTTCGTTAAACACTACCTTTTCCAGAGCCGCTAAGGAGTTGATGACATTAACAGATCCTATGGATACGATTGGACTGTTGTTAAAGCCCCCGGAGCCTCCGTTGACAATATCTTTTCCATCCGTCAAACAGGTGCCTAGCAACATTGAAGTGTAAGGAACGCGCAAGTACTCTTGCCAAACCTTGTGGATCGTGTTGGCGTGGATGCAGGTGCATTGCATTGCATAGGCGGTTTGTGCCTCCCATGCCTTTACTACATCCTCCATGCTTTTGAATTTCTTGGGATCGCCTGTTTGAGGGCCAATCTGCTTTCCTGTCTTTCGGTCTGCGCCGTTATTGAGGGCCAGTTCCAAAGCTTTGCCCGGGACAATATCGTTTGAATGATCGTAATGGGGGTAGTAAGGGTTCCACATAAAGCTGCAGCCAAGTGAATCGTATTGCATGGCCGCATCTTTAGGAAGGCCTGCCACATCCATAAAGTGCTGCACTCTGCTTTTGACGCCCATAAACATGGGCTTCCCCCCCCCACGGGCAACGACCCTTGCGGCTTCTTCCAGAAAATCATCGGGAACGTTATCGTGGACCCATACGCCAACATTGGGCTGATCTAAATGCATGTGATCCTCGACCTTCAATGCTAGGTAGCTGAGTTCATTGACCGCGCTTTGACCGTTTTTGTCGGTTCCACCCAGTGTGATACTTTGGAACATCACGTTGCCGGTTCTCCATCTGGATTCGACCTCTGAATTGATTTTCGAGTTTTCGGCTACCTTCAGCCAATAGCATCCTAGCAACTCTTTGGCTTCTTCTATGGAGAGCGTTTTCTCGTCAACAACATCCTTTTTGAACCAGGAATAGAATTTTTGGTCGATTCTTCCGGGGGACTGGGCTGTCATATTGGTTTCAAGGTAATAAACAAGGTAAATAAACCAGGCGGCCTGCAATGCTTCGTGGAATGTGCGAGGAGGATTCCAGGGCACCCACTCGCATATTTCAGCTATTTTTTCCAGTTCTGCCTTTCTTTTGGCGTCTTTTTCAACTTTGGCCAAGTTGCGCGCTTCTTCCGCGTACCTGTTCGCAAAGTCCCGCACCGCATCGCAGACAATAACAATGCCTTTCCAGAACAAAAGCTTGTCAGGGTATTGCGGATCGTATGCATCTGCCTTTTCCATTAGTTCCAGAGCTCTTTTTTTGTACCAGCAAATCCCCTTTAGCAACCTTGGCCGATCCAAAACGATGATATGGCCAATATGCCCTTCCTGCGAAATACCGTTGGTCCATAGACCATACGGATATTTTTCTTTTAGATCGTCCGGCAATTGTTTTTGGATTCTGCTTAAGCTGCATCTATCCTTAAAATAAGGATGCACTTCTTCCAGGTAATATTTTTTATCTTCCTCGGAAATCAAAAATGGATTCCAGGCCCTGGTGGGAACTTCGTCTATTTCATCGATAAGCCAATCAACAATTTCAGGAAACCATGCAGCGCCTCTGGGGGTTTTGGTAAGAGCACCCACAATTAATTCGCCTGGTCTAATGTTTACCGGAATCTCTCGCAGGACCCTTGCCAGCGCTTTTGACTGTCTTATTCCCGGGTCCTCTCCTTTGGTTTCCTTATAGCTTTCCAGCACAGGTTTGGCTCTATCTTTAATATATAACTGGGGCGTGGTAACCCTGACTTCTTCCCGGAGTCCTTGAAGCCTCGAGCCTATCTCCAGCTTTTTAATATCTTCGACTATTTTCGGATCATAACTCCAGTTTCTGGCACCTACCGGATCATCAATCTCCGCTATACACCTCGATAGGTTTTCTTGTTCAAGCGGTACGATCTTTCCAATATTTTTTACCCTCGTTGCCGTTGCCATAATTTTCTTATACCTCCTTGAATTGGGTTAAGGATATGGAACTTTCTTGTTCATGCCGTACGAGATTTTTCCAATATTTTTTACCCTCGTTGCACTGATTAAATCTAATGAGTTTGATAGACTTTAATAATTCAAATGCCTAAATCGTTTATCTGCATATCAATGAGAATTTAGGCTGTCAACAGAAATCTGATGATCTGATCTATTTAACCAAAAAAATGTGGCAAATTTACTAAATTGAGGTAATTTAGACTAAATACCGTCATTTTTTCATCATGTCATCAGATGTTTACACTTTTGTATAGTGAAACAACTTAGGGCTTCCTGAATATTAACTAACCTATTGATAAATTTATTTAATTGTGTAATAAATGGCCGGAAAAGTGAAACGTATTTGCTCCCATTTCATTCAAAACCCTTGCACTTTATCCGGCTCTGCCCATGTATCGACACAATCAGCGACAATTGGAATTCGAAGACTTCAATCTACCCTTCGGCGGTAAACTGCGCAGCGATAATCGCTGGGTTGCGGCATTGACTACCATGGGAACAGCCATGCCCCAGCTTAAAGTCCATATCAAAGGGGCTCTGAATGTTGGCTGCAAGCAAAAGGAAATTATCGAGATAACCCTTCAAATGGCTGTGTTTGCAGGATGCCCAGCTGCCATCAACGGGATAAATGCTTCGCGTGAAGTTTTTGAAAAAGAGGAATGGCTCTGACTGGTTGAGTGGAAAAGACGGCAGATAAAATTAAACGCTTATTTTATCGGAAGATGCCCGCAAATGTTGAAGATTAAAGATTCCGTTGCCGTTATTACCGGCGGTGCCAGCGGTCTCGGTTTCACTCTTGCCAAGTACTGGTTAGAGAACGGTGGTAAAGTGGTAATTGGTGATGTGGCCGAGTCGGCACTCAAGCAGGCTGCTGAAAAACTCAGTGGCGATGTGGTCACGATACCATGCAACGTGACTCGGGAGAAAGATTGTGCCTTACTTGCTGAGACGGCCATCCAGAAGTTTGGCCAGATCAATCTGGTGGCACCTTTTGCCGGTATCATTTCTGATGGCCTTTTGGTATCGCCTGATCGTGAGACCGGTAAAGTCACGAAAAAAATGTCATTGGATCAATTTCAGAAGGTAATTGATATTAACTTGAACGGCGTTTTTCTGACGGTTCGCGAATGCAGCGAACGTATGATTAACCATGGCTGCCGAGGCTTGATCTGTCTGGTTTCCTCCACTGGATCTCTGGGCACTGCTGGTCAGATCAATTATGCCTCAACCAAAGCCGCCATGTCCGTGATGCCCAAAGTGATTACAGCTGAATTTTTCCGACGGGGAATAGCTGAACGGATTCGTTGTGTGGCAGTGGCGCCAGGTTACGTCGACACACCCATGGCGAAAGGCATGAACCAAAAAGCCTTGGAAAAAATTCTCGCCCAAGTTCCCATTGGTCGTTTGGTGGAACCGGAAGAAGTGGCCATGTTTGTCGGTGATATATACAAAAACGAAGCTTTAAGCGGCGAAGTTTTTTTTATCCATGGGGGTCTGCGCTTAGGCTCCAAAGGATAATTCTACGACAGCACATTTATATTTCAGCCCAAATTGCAGTCCGTCCTCCTACTGCCGAATCAGGTAGGGCCCGCGGCACCTCCTCCCAAAAAGGGTCGTACCTGTCTTTTTATTTTAGTAAATCTGCCTATGGTGTGAGGCGTGGGCCTCTATATGTTTCGGTGCAGATCGCAAGGACTAAAGCTCTATTTGCTTTTGCAAAAACGACAGCTTTTTTGCCAGTATGCCACTAAATAGAAGGATTGTTTGCCAATCCAAAACACCACTACATATTGGGGCCGCTGAATTTCCAGTTCATTGCAGATTACATTGGGAAAAAGAATCTATCACAGAAATGTAGGGACCTGAGATGTATTGAGAGTGTCTTTCCTTGTATGGGATTGTCAAAACCTACATTTACTGGCCATCAATCATGATAGAAATAGTCTGCATGCAACATCAATGAATTTTCTTCCCGTACAAGTTTCCATCGCTGATCATTACTTTTGCAGCCACCCCAATATCCCCCGGAACAAGGACGCACTATGGCTGATCTGTTCATAGGCCTCCTGCCGGGACATCATCCGGCCTTCCAGTTCCAGTTTGTATCCCAAGTTTAGAGAGAGGTTGGCAATCCGGGCAACTTCCACGGCAAGATCTTCCTCGGATTGAATATTGATGGGATAAACTTCGATAAGAGCCAAATTGTAAAGCGCTTCACCCTCAATGATGCCATCGGTGGCAGTATGGTTCCGTCTGTTGTAGTCGTTGTATAGGGTGTTATGCAGCGGCTGGGAAAGATCTCCGACATAGTGGGAACAGAAGGCCAGATGGTATTCAGCGTATTTTCCAGTTTGAGTCGTAGTGCGGTATTGTCTGATCGATGCGATTATGGCACCGTAAAGATGCCCTTTCAAATCATTCGGTTTGTTGTAACGATCTGCCTGGTCAAGAACCATTTCAGAGGTGACGACTGTTCCCGGCGGATTGTTCACATAATGGTTTTTCTTTTCAACAGCGTCGGCCTTGATTTTGGCAATATCCGCCCCGGCGGCATTATACCATTTTTCATAACCGGCGACCTTGGCAATCGCAAGGTGGGTTTCATCGTGCCATGCCCGGCATAAAGACGGGAGGGTACAAATCATAAATGCCAGCAGCCACGTGGTGATTCTTTTCATACCTTGGCACTCCGTTACTTCATCAACAGCCCAGATTATTATCGATGAAATCAATCAGGTTGGCAAATTCCGTCATTGATTTCTGATTGTACGGTCATTCTGGGAACATAAGGGTACTTTAGACAGGTATTTTGAGCTTTATCTTTCCCGAACCGGATTGTCAATAAATACCAAACCCTTGACAGGAAAAAGAATCTCTGAAATCAGGGCGGAAAGAATCGGGGCAAGCTGACAGGGATTGATGGTTATTAACGATCTTAATAATGCTTTATGAAAATTTTGAGGCTTATAGGTTTTATACTCATTGTTACTCGGTTCTTTTCGCCGGCGGTTTCTGTCGCCGGCGATGATTTGTACGATCCTGCCGATTACCTCCACTACAAACTCCAGCAAAACGATATTGTTTTTCTGGGGACAATACACAAGAAGCCCGAGATCCTGAGTTTTATTGCAAAGTTGATCCCCTCTCTAAAAGAGGTGGGGGTGACTCACCTCGGCTTAGAAATTCCGTCCGATGAACAGGAAAAGATTGATTATTTCATGAAGACCGGGGATCGCCTGGATGACATCCATCTCCACAAGCAAATCGATTGCCCGGAATACCGGCACCTGTTCCAAGTTTTACGAGGATCCGGTGGGCCAACTCCGGTGGCCATCGATCTGCCCGTTTCCATGTACGATGGGACTGTTTCCCGTGATGAGTGGATGGCACGGTCATTGTTGATCGTGCTGGACAGGCATCCATCGGCAAAGATCCTGGTAGTTGCAGGAAATCTCCACACATTGAAAAAACTCGAATGGGAAAAACATGTTCCCGGTAAGTATCGGTCGATACGGGAATACATCACACGGCAACGGCTTTCTACACGGATGTGGGTAGTTGGGCAGTTGATCCATGGGAATCCCGGTGAGTGCGATTTTACCAGTAAGTTCGGTAAACTGCCTGATGCTGTAGCCTTGGATCTGAATGATCGATATCGAGGATGGAAATTGGGTATTATGGCTTCTATTGCCATAGTCCCGGCGGAATGTTTTGAGTTAATGGACGGGTTGATTGTTTACTAAATTGGGCGATGAAATAATCGTAGCTGTAAAGATATGATACAGGAACCTGCACGCCGAATTGATCGAGGATTTGTTGGAGAAATCTGCAAATTGGACGCGGGTTCGATTCCCGTCGCCTCCACCATTATTTTTATTTAAATTAAGTTAGTTCCATAACTTATTCGCCACAAAAATGTGTAGCACAAAAAAAATTATTTCCCTTTAGCCAAAATAGTCGCAATCTTTTCAACCAATCCGAAAAGTGTAGTTTTTGTAACAACTTCACCATCATCTCTAATTATCTCTGGTTGCCCAAAAAACTTTTCTGACAACTTAGCCTTTAATTCATCTTGCTTTTCTTTCGGCAAAAGTTCCAAGTACGGTCCAATTGATGCCAACTCTAACTCCATCTTTCGATTATGTATTTCTCTTTGACGGTGCCTATTAGATTCTCTAGCCATATAAAAAGCCGGTATAAATAATGTAATAGTCACACCAATCTTTGATATAAGTATTCTCCAATCAAATGGTGATTTTGAAAAATTATAAACAAAATAAATAATCAATATAATACCAATACCCATAAAACCAACAGAAATCCATCTTAAAATGTTTGCCGTTTTCTTCTCATCATCTGCAATTTTATTATAGTTACCTGTTACACCTATGTTTGCTATAATATTAAGCAACCGCTTAGCATCATCTTTTCTTTTATTAAGATAATCGTTTACTTCAAGTGTATCTTTTTTTGCTGTCTCTATTATTTCACTAAATTCAGAAATATATTTTTCTTTGACAGCTTTAGTATCTTCATGCAACTTTCCTAATATAGTGCTAATCTCACTCAAAGAATTATTTTTAAATCCGTCTATTTCTTTTTGGAACTTTTTCTGGAATTCTAAGTGCTCCGTATCAAAAGTATGAATTTTTTTATCGAAGGTTTCTCTTCGACGTCCTTCTTCTTCAAGGAATTGAGTTTGATATTGTGAAATTGCTTTATCTAATCGAGATTTCTGTTTATTAATAACTTCGATTTGTTCATTTATTGTAATTTTTAATTTATGTAATTCATCTACTATAGACTTAAACTTTTCTTCAAATACTTTGGCTTTCGAATTACTGTTAAGAACTACTTTCGAAATAGATTCCAACAACCCATTAAAAGAGTCTTCAAGTTCTTTTGCCTTTTCTGTTTCAGGTATTCTGTATACTTGACTCAGGTTGCTAAGGATGTTCTCTCCTCTTGTATTAGCGGCGGTCTCTAAATGATTTTGATCATTATCTGCGAAATAGGCCTTAAAGTCATTCGCTATGTTTAAACACGCTTTATTTATCGTATTTAGAACACCTAATTGGACGTAATCAATATCTGCATTCTTTAGTGTAACCTCAGCCAACGAAATTATCTTAAGAACTCTAAAAGCGAACTCCTGAGATAATTTCTCATCTATATTTGGTATCGATTCCTCAATCTCATTTTTAAGGTCTTTAATAGTTTTGTGAACTGGATGTAAATTAAAACGCTCATCATAATACGACATTTTAACACTCCGATTATTAATCGCTTAATTTATAACCTTGCATCTAACACTAATTTTCTATTCTTTAATAGCATCTTTAACTTTTAATTTTTCTGATCTAATAGGCTGAAAATATCTATCAAAAGCCTTATTATTTTTTGAACCTGTACCACCTCGTTTAATTTCTTCAGGAGTCAACAATTGTCCTAATGCTTTTGCGACAGTGTGTTTAGTCCCACCGTATAATCCAACACCATCAACGCCAAGGCTATTGCAGGCCTTGTCCCACTAAACTTTCGGATTGATATTAAAATGGAACATTTCCTCCGATTGCAGATAAATTGAGATCATCTTTGTCATTCAGAACCTGCCAAATCTAATGATAAATTATAGATTCATATGTTTGTAATTGGATCGTTAAGCGGTTGAGCGGGGATCTTCCATGTCATTCTTTGCAACTCAAGCACTGACGAAAGACGGTTTCAATGATAACATAATTAGTGTCACCGATTTTGTTGCAAGAGGACTCCTCGACTTCCACACGGATCAAAGCAAGCGTCCCATCGTGTAAGGCAATAGTGGACTCATAGATTGATACAAAATTTACATACGTGGACGAACGATAGGTCTCTTGCGTGCCAAGATTGATGAGACCAGATCCAGAACTACTACCAACGAGCACGACGCCGGATAAAATCAGTTCCTGACCGACGAAGTTCTCACCTTCTATAACACGCTTGATCAAGGTACCAACATCAATTTTCTGGGTGTCTGCATGTGCGTAGGATGCTAGGGTTAAGATGATCGCTAAAATGAAAAATCTGATAAACTTCATTTTAACTCCTCACTTTGTAAAGGCACCCAACGAAAAGTTCAGAAGATGGTGATAAATTGAGATCATCTTTGTTAAAAGGTCATTGCCTAAACGGGTGATTAGTTGGAGCGGTAAAACGCTAAGTGTCTGGGACGGCATGCACCTCGTCGTCCCCAATACACGCTTGTTGTGCTTCATTATCTTCTTTATAAATACCTTTCCGCTTAAGGTATTTTACAAAATTCTGGTTAAGAATAAGCTTTCCTTCTTTAATGTTTTGCCCAATAGCAGCAACCACAATTTGTACAGCAGATTTATAAGATTGGACAGCGTCAATTGGTAGTTGGTCGTGGTCCTGAGACCAAAGATGCAGGTAGCGGTTTCTTACTATACGGATTGATTCAAACGCAGATAAAATATCTGAATCAATAATAGAGTATGCTGCAAGAATACTTACCCTACGCATCTGTCCCAGTTTCTCGAATTTTCGGCCAAATACTGAATTTTGGTCTTTATCCGACATTGGTTTGTTGTTCAATTGAAATCCGCTTATTTCAAAGAGCAATATAGCAACCATTTCAGTAACCATTCCGCATAAGGCAATGGTGCTTAGATAATTTCCACACATGTATGCTGCTTTAGCATTACGCAATGGCCACACAAGCTTATCGAGTATCCTTTGCTCATATGGCGCAGCAATAAGTTTTATTTTTTCTATGCTGATTTCCTTGTATCTTTGAATTAGGCTTTCTGTATCGGAACCAATACCGGGTATGCATATGAAGTTTAAAATATCTGTTGGGGACAATTCTTTTTCGTCAATTGAGGCCCACGGTTCGTCTACCTCATGAAATTGTAGCGGATTAAGAAAGACCTGTATTTGCTTTTCATCCGGCATTTTTATCCTTTATCTGTTTAGCATAACCAGTAAGTATTTGGATCTTTATATCATCACATTTGGTGTATTATATAGAAAAGGTGGCGATGGATCTGATTTCAGATACATTGAGAGTATCTCATAAAAACTGAGTTTGTCAAAACCTTCACTATGTTGGAGTTATCAGCAACACTTCGTCTCTGTATCGAGAGAACCAAGCCACTGCAGACAATTGTTGTGTGCTCCTGTTACTTATTCATTCCAACCCAAAAATTATCATGCGCCTTAGCTATTGGTTTGGATGCTAAATACGTAACACCTACCGCCTCAACATCATCAACAAAACCAACTTTTGGATAAAACAGTTTTGCTTCTGACGATGCATCTCTCTTGTTTGCCAAACGATAGTAGGAAAAATTATTTGGTAAAAGAAAAATAAATGGATCTAACAAGACCATTATAGCAATTTTAGAAAATACGCCCGATACAAAAACCGCATCACAAGAAGTATGAGAGTCAATACCCATAGGCCAATCATCCGATTCTGGGTGAAGTGCTTTTATCAATGAGACCGCCAAAATCAGATTATCTCTTATTGAATCTATTGGACGTAAGACTCTCTCCCTGAGGGTATAGGTAGTTGTATACTTATGTTTTGGATTTGCTGCACACCAACATAATCCGTCGATTTTCCATAGCCATCGAATTAATCGCTCAGCCTCAATATCACTAATTCCACAGTTTGATTCTATGTCATCAAATAGTTTTGAAACAGGCCCCTCAAGCTCTTTCCCAAAAAGGCTATTACATTCGCAGCAAAGGGGCAGGGTAGCTCGCAAAGCTGGCAACTTACGATTTTTCATCCACCGAATTCCGGTACTATTAGTGTTCGTTTTTAATATGAGCCATTTGGGAAAAACGTGTTCTTTAGTAATTTCAACACTTGATCTTTCACATGCAGCACACGATTTTTTCAAATGTTTTAATGAAGGTTTCATTTTCTTCTATAAGCCTAACGACCATCTGTGTGGCGAATGGACCGAGTCCTAAACCAGCGATATGTTAGCTTCAGAGGTTTTTGAAAAAAGTAAATAATAGTTCTACCTCCTCTAGTGAAACCCAACTTTTATGCTTTAGTATTAGATCAAAAAATTCGATTTCAGATCTATTTTGTAAAATCTCTTTTGCAAATTCAATTATTTCTCCATCAATTTCGTATCCAAGCTTCTCAGAATAGAGAAATGCTCTAAAAACTTGAAGCTCTGGGAAATAATACAAATAGTCTTTACAATTAAATTTTATTAACTTTTTTTTAATATCTTCTATGGATTTAAGACCCGTAAGCTTATATTTTTTAATATCAAATAAAAGGCCATTCATTGCAAAAACGGTGGTTTTAATAATATTTTCAGATGATGCTGATAGAATATTTTGCTTAAATGCAAATGTCTCTTTTAGTTCCCAAAAATCCGCTTTTCTATCTCGGGCAAAATTAAATCTATAACCGCCGAAGTTACTTCGGGTGAAGGCTGGCAAATTTTTCTCAGTAATTTGGCCATCTACTACAATATCTATATCTTGCCATGAAACATTATCATTATGATAATAATTATGAAGTATGTCTCTTAACCACCCTCCAAATATATAGAGATTGTTCTTATCATTAAGGACAGAAATCAACATAGACAGGTGTTTATATCGGTTGATTAGCTCAATATATGACTCCTTGATAAAATTCTCATGTTCATTAAATATTAGCTTCATAAATCATCCTAATTCTACAAATTTGACCTCTTTAGATTTTTGCATAACAGCTATAATGTCTTTATAGATCTCAGTAGATTTTATTTTGGTTTGGTCAGAAAAAATGAAAATCGGCACAGGTCTTTTTTCTTTTCTGAAAAAGTATGGAACGAACCACATTTCATAATCGTCAAAAATATATGCTGAATATGCTGGATACAACTCATAGTAACTGAGCTTTACATTACTCTTCAAATCATCAGGTAATTCATCATAAATTCGATTTTTTATATATTGCACTACATATTTCGTTTTGTCAGTAAGATCATTTTTGCTCGTATCTAAGAATCTTTTAGATACAATTGGTAGAACATCACTTTCAGGGTCAAGAAAAAACAATTCAAGCTTTAGCCCATTGTGAATTATCAGATCCTTCAATTCAGGCGAATAATATTCAAAAAAACTTGCGTTCCGAATAACCAACATTTTTACTTCTTTTGACTTTTTAATCCTTTCTATTAATATATTGTTGTTATACACTTTTATTACATTATGCATTCCATAGTCGAAAACATTCTGGCAAAAAGTAAATTCTTTTAGTGCATTTGAAAGCATCGATTCCATATGAACTGTGTACTTTTTTCTTAAATATAGCTCACTAATAAATGTATACGTTCCTCCAAAAATGAATAAACCCCCTAAGTTTAAAAGCAGATAAGATATCAATGAAGATGTCGAACCAGGGATAAATTTAAAGCTTACGATAACCATCAATACCCCAACAGCCGCTACGATGATGGTGGATATTTTTATTCTTGTAAAATACTCTACTTTCTTTTCACTATAATTAGTCATTTTTACTTGACCTCCAATGATATAGAAAGCTAACTCTGTGGCTCACCAACGAGGTCCGCTTTTTGAGCCGAGGTTGATGTAAATCAAATTGTTAGGTCAATAATAATTATCAATTTAAATTTTCTAAAAATCATTAATCTTTAGGTATTAATTTTGTGGCGAAAATGCTGATTAGACCTCCTAACATAATATACCCAAGTATTACTTCGATTGTAACAACAATTTCCGACCACATATTATTAGGTACAATATCTCCAAAACCAAGAGTTGTGAAGGTTACAACGCTATAGTAATAAAATGAAAAGACAGATCTAGTCCGCTCGCCAGATAGGATGAAAGATTCTGTTATATTTGAATATATAAATCCAAATATTAAACAAATTATAAGTGAGACAATAGTCCATCTGAAAAAACTTTGACCACAATCACTAATAAAAAGCCAGAGATAGTAAATTATTTTGTTCCCAGTACTTTGGGTTTTAAAATGTTTTAAATAATGTTTTCTTCTAATGAAAGATAAGAACAGGGGGTTGCTTGAACCATCGACTTTTGAAACGTCAATATTTTGGAAATCCGTGTTTTTATCAAATTTTATAAAACCAAGGTTTACTCCATTTAACGAAATATCGGACAACCACGAAGATCGGAAATTTGCTTCTTCTAAATTTGAGTTGTCAAAATCTGTAAGGGTTAGATTAGTGTGAGAAAAATCACATTCATTAAAAAACGAATTGCTAAAATTGCTATATAGAATATCAGAATTTTTAAAATTCGATGACGTGAATTCCGATCTGGAAAAGTCAGAGTACGTTAACGCACAATTAGAAAAATCAAATCTGAAAATTTCATCATCTTTAAGGTTTGAAAAGTAAGAAAAGTTGATCCCTCTCAAATCTATTTTAGGTTTTGACTTGCCCCAAGATGTTTTCACAGTACCAATGAATGACTTATAATCCTTGCTATTACCATATGAAAAATTTATTTTTATGATCTTTTTTTTAATTTCTATACCCTGATCTGTGTTCCATCTCGTAACCAGTTCTTTTTCGGACATATTCCGAAAATTATCCTGATCTTCAGAGTTCATCTCATCCCAACTTTTTGTTGGAAATTTCATAACAGAAATCCCTAAAAATTAATGTTAAGATGACCATTGATTATCAGGTCAATTATCCCTATAAATTTTTCAAGCATTGTTTGCCAACTATCCAACATGATTTTTAAAGAGAAATCAATGAATTTCGGTATTTGACTACGTCGGTAAATACAGGGAGTAAGTTGGCTGAAGCGTGTCGGCTGATCTGGTGATACATTGAGATAATCTTTGTTATTCCAAACCTGTCAAATCTGGTGATCAATTGGAGCTGTACTAAGGTTTGATAACAGTTTACCCTTGCAGCGCAGCTCTTTGACTCCGCGCCAGTGATTGGTTGGGCAAAACCCTCAATTACAATATAGCTAACTTTTATTCAGCACTAATTTAAACACTTTTGAATGTGGCCCTTTATCTCGCAAATAGAATCCATTAGAAGGTAAATCTGCAACATAAGACCGGGAATTTCTCTTTAAATCTCTAACAGATATCGATTCAATCTTCCACGCCCTATCACCCTTCCCACCATTATTTCGCTTTATTTCAATATGTGTTGGGTTTCCGTTTGTAACATCAGATCGTATCCGAAATGAGTTGGTTGCGTTTTCCTCAAAATCGTTGCCAGGATTATTTAGCTTTCTATATGGTGTCCATCCTTCCTTCCCCTGTATTCTGCAATATACCTTAGCGTCTGTTCCTGCATCATTTGGGTCACTTCCTGTTTTTATATCTATTATGTAAATATCATGTGGAATATCAGCGCGTTGAATTAATAGTTCAATAGATTCCGTTAAATTCTCTAAAATCTCAGCTCGCTCATATTTTTCTACCTCCAGTTGGCGGGTAGCTTCTTTTTTTGTTTCGATGGCAGCTATTATAGTGATAACCCCAGAAATAACTATCAATGCTGCTATCAACCATCCAGCATTAGTTGTGTTTGCAAAAATATTACCCTTTTTTGCATCTTCTTTACGGCGAGTTTTAAAGAATACACCACACAAACCTATCAGAACAGCAATGATTATCCCGATAATTGTTGATACCATTGTTCCCCCAATTCAGACACATAGGTGCTCTATGAGATGCTCGACATTGGTATTGAAAAGATGTCCCGACAACATGGCTCAAAAGGGGCAAAAAATAGTCAACTCCTGACTGGTAATCCCTTAGGAAACCATTTTTAATCTGAAATATAGATTACAGATACATTGAGAATATCTTAGGAAATTGGAATATGTCAATCAGTGGACAAACGGTTTTCGAAATTCTCTGGATTTAGGAACCTGAACGATCAATGTTCAACCTGCCGGGCGGACGACTTGGCTACAGGTGGGTCCTGAGGTTGCGGCTGCCGGCAACCGGACTCAGATAGAGGACGACGAACGCGTGGACATAGGGAACATCCCGCAGTTTTCGGATGACCGGCTGGTATAGCTGCCCTTTTCCATAGTATTTTCCTATGCGGCAATAAAAAAACACCGATTTTTTTTGTGATGGAATAATTTTGAGCTGTTTCCGATAGCCGTTTTCAGGAGCTTCTTCCAGTTCGTTGTACTTATCACGGATTTTAAAGGCGGTCGTCTCTACCGGGAGAAAACCGCCCTCCACCCCCTGGAGTTCCAGGTGCAATGGGATATCCAGGGTGTGAAAGCTGTTCGCTTCTTCCGCATCGGCCAGTTCGCTGAACACGGCGTTTTCGGTAGAGAAAAGAATAACGGCGAAAGGACCATCCTTATCACGGGCCTTGGCCTTTTCCTTCTCGATCAGGTAGCTGGGCACGAATTTCAGCTCAGTCGGTTTACCGGCCAGCACCATGAAGGGACCCTCCTCTCCGGTTGTCAACTGAACATCCCTGAGGATAACCCGCACAAAGCTGCTTTCCGGATGCAAAACGATCCGAATACTGCTACGCCGAAAAACGAACGGTTCACCGCCCCCCGGATCTTCTTTACCTGACATTACCGCAACGAAGCGGGCCATCATGGAGTGCTCTTCGTGCTCGCTGGCTGAAATGGTGTATTCTTCCGAGACATACCCGGGCGTCCTGAAGCTCAGCGAATGAATCGGGCATCCGGTACAGGCGACCGCGAACGTCTTGTTGATCTTGCTTTTTTTTCTGATGGTTTTGTATTCGAATGAACTCGGTGGAAAATGGTGCTCCTCGATGGTCATGGTGACATCGGTCAAGGGGTTGCCGTCCGGATCGACGATTTCGCCGTTGAGCTCGAAGCGGATGGGGATGCTTGCACGGGCCCGTTCGAAAGGATCCTCATCGCCGGTGGATTTCGATCGGGGCGCTGCCGGCTCTTCCACCGCCATTCCCGGAGGCGGTGTATCGGAGAAGCGCAAAACGCCGTTTTCATCCACCCAGCGATAGGTCTTTGCTTCGACACTGAAGCTATAAGCAAGAAATGCTGCCAGCAGCAGAAAAAAAATGTTGCGGTTCACTGTTTCTCGACTCTTTTGTCTGTTATGGCAAGGCCTTGTATGGTTTTCCAACACAATTTCCAGCATGAATCAAGACGCGAATTCAAAGCAGGTGGGCAAGGTTTTTAGTTTCCATCGGTAAGTTGCCCAACTTTTCCACAGACAGTCCGATCATAGTGATCAGAAAAGTTGCTTGTTAGGCACGAAACATACGCAACGACCCACAAAAGAACACCGCCATGCTGAGACAGCAGCGGCGGTTCAGGAGCAAAATTTGAGGGGAATCCAATTCACCTTGGCAGGAGGATCAACAACGGCAGTGGACGGAAGAGGACTGCTTGCCATGGATTTTTCTAATGTGATGTCGAGATCCGGACCCATTGGGAACTCCGGTGACAAATTCGGAAAAAGGGTGATTAAATTGCTCGACGCTTTACAATCTCTTCTCTTTCCTGCGGTGGATCGTCGTGGCGAATTCTTACTTCATCAATAGTAACAAGGTGTTTACAACCAACCTTTTCAAGTTTTTTTTCCAAGGCTTTATATTTTTCTTCACCATTCAAGGCTTGGTGTATGGAACGAATCAGAGTTTTCAAGGATGAACTTAAGCCGTTTTCAGAATCAAGCACCTCCCGTGTCATTTCCATTAATTCACCTGTATCGGAATTCCCCCTGGAACTATTTGACGGTTCCTTGCAGGATAGTAACCACCCGATGTCAACATTATCAAGTAATGCACATGCGACTTGGTTTCTCTCGGCTTTTTCACTGTTTGTTTCTTGTTCGACGAAATCCTTTTCCTCTGTTTTGAGAAAAGAATCATACAGCAGTGTGATGACCTTCGCTTTAAGCTCTGGCGCCATTTTTCTTTTAAGTTTGCCTATCTGAACTTCCACGCCTTCGATCACCTGCTCCAAAATTGAGGAGTCCAAAGACATGGATATGCCTGATTCGAGCGGCAACTTCTTTTCGCTGGAAGGGACCTTATTTACGTCTGTAGACAATATTTCGATTAACTTGGCAGGGCCAAACATTAATTCAATGGCTTTAAGATGAAGCGAATTAACGGGTTTCCCTCTTTTTATTTCGCCAAAGAAATTAGATTTTTTACCTATTAAATTAGATAGTTCAGACTGTATGCCACGTTTTGTATCAAGCAAATTGATAACGCGTTCGGCTAACTGTGCTTTAAATTTATTTTCGTCTATCGACGATTTATTGCTTGACATATCTCGGCCATAGTGGATATTCGTAACAAAAGACCGCTTCGTAGGTTACCGAAGCGTCCGGAAAAAATAAATCAAACTTCTACTGTCGACCAAATGCTTAACAAAATGAAGCAAAGGTTACAAGGGGAGAAACGAATGCAAAATCGCAATCTTCTGGCCGTCAATGTGCTGGTGACCCTGGGCTACCCGCTTCCCAGCATTCGCAAGGCCCTGCACAAGCTGACCGGTATCACTCAGCCCGAGCTGGCCAGCCGTCTGGGCATCTCGCGCCCCACGGTGACCGCCACCATGGACGGCACACGCGGGTCCGCCGAGGTGAAATCGGCCATTGCCGACATGTTCGAAGTCCCGGTGGATGTTCTGTTTAAACCCGATCACGCATCGCCAGAGGCATAACCGGCCATGATGTTTACCGGCCAGCACAAAGCGGTTCCCGTGAAGTCCCATGGTTGCAGCGTAGCAGTCCGCCGGTCAAAGCCTATGAAAACCAAGGGTCAGGATGTGCAGAAATGATGAGGTGTGAGCATGGCCTATCATAAAATCCCGCGCAAGTTCGACTGCCCAGAGATCGCATCCGATCTTAAAACCCGCCTGCTCTATTCCGACGACATCGACAGCAGCGTGACCCCGGCCATCGCCGACATCATGGGCATCAGCAAGCGCACCGTCTACGCCACCCTGGACGGCGAGATCAAACTTTCCCTGGATTTCCTCCACGCCGCCGTCATCGCCACCGACGGCGACCCCGCCGTCTGCAGATACCTGGAGCCGGACGGCTTCCATCTCAGAAAAAACGATGACCAATGCATTCCCGACAAGGCCACCCTGGCCGAGGAGTGCCTGGACGACGTGCCCTCTTTGGCCCGGTACCACAAGGTCCTGGCGGACCCGGATTCGAAACCGTACGAGGTCGACCTGGCAATGAACGCGGCGATTTACGAGCTGCAGCAGAACCGCATGAAGTGGCGGTCCGACCGGGGCCTGTCCGATGGGGAAAAATGAAACCATGCAGACGATCCTGAAACGCACGGCCATGGCCAACGACGTGCACGAAACATTTTTGGAATTCGTCGGCGTGCAGGATGAGAGTTGCACCGTGGGAAGGATTTTTTACCTGTTCAACATCATGGACCCGGCGCACCGGCGCTACAAGTCGACGGTGGCATTTTTTATAACCGTCAAATAGCGATCCCGCGAGGCAAGGCCGGGCACGGCGCGGCGGGGCTTGGCATGGCAAGACGGGGCACGGCATGGCCAGGTTTGGCTTGGTTTGGTGAGGCGCGGCAAGGCATGGCAAGGTTTGGCGTGGCTGGGCAACATTAATCAACAACCTGAGGAGGCAAGGCAAATGAAAATCGAAGGAATCAAACGGGCAATGGTCGAGATCGAAGGGGTTTCCCCGCTGCTGATGCACAACGGGCAGCTGGCCAATCCCATGAACCCGATCGTCAGGCAGATGAAAGAGATCACCGGCAAGCACCACTCCAAGAAAACGGATGCCGACGACATCGAGCTGATGCGCCTGGAGTTCATGGGCGGCCTGTACCTCGCAGACGACATCGGCCCGTTCATCCCCTGCGAATGCCTGGAAGGGTGCATCCGCGACGCGGCCAAAATCAACAGCAAGGGCAAGCAGGTGACGGCGGGACTGCAGGTCGATCCGGACCGGGTCCGGCTGGTCTACGACGGCCCGCGAACGGCCGAGGACCTGTACGAGGACAAGAACTTCGTGGACGTGCGGCCGATCAAGCTGCAGAAATCGACCACGGTTATGCGCACGCGTCCGCGCTTCAACAGATGGTCGGCCAGCTTCGAGGTCATGGCCATCGAGGAAGTGCTCAACATCCAGGACATCAGGAAATTCATCGAAAAGGCCGGCATGCTCAAGGGGCTGCTGGATTACCGGCCCAAGTTCGGGCGGTTCATCGTCAAGGATTTTGTAGAGGTCTGATCGTTCGGCAAGGCCTGTCGGGGCAAGGCGTGGCATGGCGAGGCTCGGCGCGGCCTGGCGGGGCATGGCACCTGAAACTGGAGGACTCCTTTGAAACTTCATCCGGCATACAAAGAGGCGGGGCGCCGCATCTACCAGAAAGGGCAGATCTTCTACACGGACGGCGAGCTGGCCGGGCTGCTGATGGAGCCCGCCGGCACCGACGGGTTCCGGTTCGCCGTCATGAACCTGAACGAGCACCTGCTTTCCGAATACCAGATCGATTTCATCCGGGCCGAGAACCCGGACGGCGAAAAGGGCTACAAGATCGCCACCTCGGAGGAGAGCGTCATGGTGACCACCCAGCGCCTGGCCCGGCGGTTCCGCAACGTGGTTTCCAAGCAGCGCCGGGTGCTGGACACGGTCGACCGCAACCGGATCAGCGAGGAGGCCGCCTACCTGTACGACCGGCACATGGTCAAAAACGGCATGATGACGAGCTTTCTGAACAAGACCCCGATCAGCCGCTGCGAGCCGGGACTGATGGTGCGCATCGATGTGCCCCGGCTGATCGAGGATAAGTAGGTGTCTGTTTCCGGCCGGGCGCGACGGGACAAGGCTGGGCAAGGCGCGGCTTGGCTGGGCTGGGGTTGGCTAGGCGCGGCGAGGCAAGGTTCTCTTTCATTCCATCACCGAAAGGCAAAACCAATGAAGATCGGCAACATCGAACTCCCCTTTGACGAAAAACATCCGTACCTGTCCGGCGTGCTGTTCGGGATCGTCTGCCAGGCCAGTGCACAGCTGCTGATATACATCTTCGCCGGTTGAAAACCGGAGGCCGGCCAGACCGGTCCGGGAGGAACAAGGGCATGGAAGAAAAGCACAACGATGACAGTGAGCGCCGGGACCCGGAGGCAGCGATCCGGCGGATCGTCAGGGAAGAGATCGAAGTCATATTGGAAGAAATCAACCGCCGGCAGCAGGAGTTTTTGGCTTCATTGCCGAGGCGGGGATAACGGCGGCCGCTGCAACCCTGTACCACCGGGAACCGACCATGGGCGATTTCGTACAAACCTGCAAACAGGTGGACGCGCAGTTCGACAGAATCATGGGAACGCCTTCCATGAACGAACCGGAGGCGGTCATGCTGATCCGGGCCGCGGCCAGGATGATCATGACGACCTATCCGGATCATCGCCGCAGAAGCATGGCCCTGGCTGACCTGTTGAGCAGCGCCGAGCATCTTAAGTCGATCGAAATGCCGCATGCCCGTCTCCATGGCTGACTCCAGCGGCTCGGCCGGCGGCGGCAGCATTATCGGATACATCACGCCGGTCCAGGATACGCAGGATCCGGTCGTCGACCTGAAGAAGCTGGCGGCGGGCATGCTCAGGCAGGCGATCCTGGACATCGGCCGGCCGCGGTTCCAGTCGCGCACGTTGCGGTGGGTCAACGACGACCACCCGGACGCCATAGGGTGGGTGACCGCCTTCGGGACCGTGTGCCGGCTGCTCGGCCGGGACGCGAACCTGACCCGCCGCCTGCTCAACCGCTTCGCGGCCTCCGGCATGACCCTGGAACGGATGGCCGCCCGCGGCAGGACCGACAAACCGGGAAAACGCAAAAAGACCAAAAGGAAGAGGAGCCGGCCATGAACCCGCCCAAACGGATCCGCAAAGCGCTGCTGGAGCGGCTGTACCTGGGGATCGTGTCGCTGATTCAGTATATCGAGGCGGCGCCGACCGGCAACACCCTGCTGTGGTTCGCCGATAGACGCACGCCGGTCAAAACCCTTCCCGATTTCGATTATGCCCGCCGGGCCGCGGCTGAGCTGAAACATGTCATCCGCTACGGTTTCCGGGAGGCCGGGCAGCCGAAGCAGCCGGAACCCGGTCCCGGGAACCGAATGTTGTATGCGGTCCGCAGAAACGGGGACGGAACGGTTGAGCTGACCGTTTATGAAAGCGGGAAGTCTGCGGCGGTCGATCTGGAGAAAGACCTTTTGCGGCAGTTGATCCAACTTCTGAAGGAGTATTCCCGATGATGGCGCCCATACGATGGTCGGACATCCCCTTGCGCTGCTGGCTGGAGATCGTCGGCAAGTTCATCGCCCTGGCGATAACGCTCGGTGTGCCCTTCTGGTGGTTCATGGTGCGGCTGGCCGAGCACGGCTGGAAGTAGTTCGCGAGCGTGGCGCCGGCAACGGATGCCTCCTCCCCGGCCGCCCCGACGGGTCAAGTAGCGGCTGAATAAATCAGCCTGCCAACGGGGCAATCCGAAGGGACGTCTCATGAAGGTTTTAAACGTCCGTCATGCCAGAACCGCCGGCAACCGGCCACTGGCTATAGTCGACCTTCCTGGACCGGGCGCAGAAATGACCCCCGCACAGATGCGGGAGCTGGCCAGGGCGCTGCTCGATGCCGCCGATGAATGCGCATCGCGCCCGACGGACAGGGACTATCGTCCCGCCAGCCGGGAATACCCGTTGCGGACGGAAAAGGCGCTGCATGGAAACGATTAAGATCGCCTGTGTCTGCAAACAATGCGGCCGGCTTACAGACACCACGATTCCCGTACCGGTAACCGCCGGGCGCCGCCGGACCGTTTCCGATCCGCAGGGCAAGCCGGTGGCGTTCGTCAAAAAACCCCTTCGCATCGATCTGAAAAAACATCACCGGGACATCATGGCCATGGTTGAAACGGACTTGACATTCACGGCCATGGCCGCATCGATCGGCTGCACCCTGGGCGGGATGTCGGGATACCTGCGGCGCATGGGGATTACCGCCCGGACCCGGCGCCGCCATGGAAAGTCCAACACCGATGAGAATGCAACGCGTGGAGCGTGTTCCCATATCGGGCATTCCGGATGATTCGAATCCGGACTGGATAACGGTAACGCTGGCGGATACCGGCAGGCCGCTGCGGCTCAGGCGCGACCAGGTGCAGTTTGCGCCAGGCGCGGTGGTCATACCGGCCTGGCTGTGGCAGCGGATTTTCGGGAAAGGCAAAAAGCATGAATGACGAACCGGGATTGCAGTGCCGCTGCGGGCTCATCGTCCCGCGCGAGCAGCTGGTCAACTTTCTGTGTCCAGAGTGCCGGCTGGCCAGGATCCTGACCGAATACGACCGGCCGTCGCCGGACCGGGTGGCCATGGCCGTGCCCGGCAACGATTACACCCTTTTTTCTACCCAGGGACAGGAGGAGCCATGAAACCCACCGACGCAAAACTGGTGGCCGGATTTCTGATCCGCGCGTTCGACCAGTTTGCCGAATACCTGGACCACTGCGCCATCGATCCGGCCGAGGCCTCAATGATCATCGAGGAGATCGCCTGCGCATCCGGCGGGGGCATACCGACCTGCATCGAGCAGTTCTTCGGTCCTTCCCGGAAAACGACCCTTTTCGGTGAAGAGCGCTGCATCGCCGATGTGATCCGGGCTGCCAGGAGCATCCAGGAATTCCTCTGGGCGGACATGAACAGCGCGTGCGGCCTGGAAGAGTTCCGGCGGATGTTCCGCAAGCGCGTGGCCAAGATCGACGCCATCCGCATGGACAATCCGCACTGGCAGGTGGAACTCAACAAGCGCCTTTTGCAGACCGCGGCGATCTGCGTGAACCTGATGGCCAAAACGACCAGGGCACGGATCACCTTCGACGGCATCCACCCGACACTGCCGAGCAACCTGCCCGAATACGACCGGCAAACCAATCATCCATCCGGGAGGCAAGCATGCAACGAACATTCGAGGAGATCAGCCTGACGGCGATCGCGCCGTCGCCGTTCAACCCGCGCAAGGCGTTCAGCGGAACAAAGTTCGACGAACTGGTGGCGTCCATCGCCAATGTGGGCGTCCTGGAACCGGTCCTGGTCCGGCCGGTGGAGGGAAAAACGCCTTACGAGCTGGTCGCCGGCGAGCGGCGCTGGCGGGCCCGTATGGCGGTGGCCGAAGCCAACGGCGGCGTCGAGTCCGCCACGATCCCGGCAATGATCCAGCCCATGGACGACGACACGGCCCTGGACATCCAGACCATCGAGAACCTGCAGCGCGAGGATCTGGACGGCCTGGAAGAGGCGCAGGCCTTCAAAATCTTCGTGGACCGCAAGGGGATCGAGGCCATCCCGGAGCTGGCCCAGCGCACCGGCATAAAAGAGCAGTACATCCGCCGGCGCCTCCTGATCCTGCGCCTGCCCAAAAAGATCCTGGCCGCCTGGGACAAGGGCGAACTCAAGTACGGCCACCTGGAGCAGCTGGCCCGCATGGACGACAAACAGCAACGCATGCAGGTGTTCGACCAGGTGATCAAGGAGAGTCAGCACCGTCAGGTATCGGTCGCCTCCCTCAAGGACATGATCCGACGCATCTCCCCGCCATTGAAGTCGGCACGCTTCAACATCGAGGCAGAGGGCTGCCTCACCTGCACGCAGAACACCGGCGTCCAGATCAAGCTGTTCGATATGGGCGACGGCGATGATCATTGCAACCGGCCCAAATGCTTCAAGCAGAAACAGGCGGCCCATCTTCTCAAAACCTGGAGCCGGACAAAATATCCGAGGAAGTTCGGCACCACCGGGTTCCGATTCGACGACGAGGTCGGCTGGAACGATTACCACCACTTCTGGGGCAGCGACCGGATCGCGGAGAAATGCCGGACCTGCGAGAATCATCTCTCCATCCTCTACCTCAGCGGTGAGTCCAGTGATGATCGCGCCTGCTTCGGCGACGAGGATTGTTACAAGGCGGCCAAGGCCGGCAAATCCACCGGTACCGGCGCCGGCAACTCCAAACCCGAGAAGAAGGACGGTCCGCGCGTGGCCTGGCACGGTCAATATTTTCGCGAAGCGTTCTTCCAGGAGCAGCTGCCCCAACGCTTCGAGACCGTGGTGCCCGGCAGCATCACCGCCAACCAGGTGGCCCTGTTCACCATCGTCAAGGGCAATGCCAGGATCCACGACTGGTACATGGAGCGTCACCCTGAAATCGGCAAACCGCGCTGGGAAGGCAGCGAATACCTGTCCATAGACTCCACTGCCCTGTTCACCCTGATCTCCTGCATGGACATGCTGCAGGTGAAAGATGAGATCAATGCCGTGGCCCTGCAGGCGATCCTCTCTGACGAGTACGCCACCGAGGAGCGCGGCATGGTGGCCCGGCACATCGGCATCGACCTGGCCGGCGAGTGGCGTTTTACCGCCGAATACCTCGATAAGAAAACCAAGGCAGAAATGATGGCGTTCGGGGAAAGCTTCGGCCTGTTCGAGGATCCCCAGGCGCAGGCCTTTCTCGCGGATACGCTTAAGCGCAAGGCCTTCACGGCCTGCAAGAAGGGCGAGCTGATCCGGGTGTTCCTGGAGTCCGGCGCAGACACAGGCGGCATGGTGCCCGACGAGATCCTTGCCGACGATCCCGCTGCCGCGTCCACCGGTGGCTGATTCCCTGGACTGAAATCAAAACCGACCGGCCCGGCGCAAGCCGGGCCGACCTTAGCGAGAACCGACGATGCCAGCTCCCCCACACCCTCACAGATACAGACAGCCCGGCCAACAGTCTAACCGGGTTGGAAGGCCAGCGGGTCCTTCCCGGGCCTTTTCCTATAACGGTGAGAAAAGGCTCAGTAGCCGCCCACATTCAAAATTTGAAAATGGAGTGGAGAATGGAATTTTGCTTCCAATCGCCCTTCCCGGCTGCCCGGGCGACCGGCTGCCCCGGGGCCGGCGGCCATGACCGAGCCCCTCGAACCCGCCGGCGACCTGCAGTCGCAGATGGAAGCGTATGCCGGGAAGGTGGCTGCCCGGGTGGCCCAGGAAGCCGCGACCGACCCAGGGGAAGACCCGGTCAACGGCCAGGTCGACGCGAAGTTCATCCGCGCCTGCTTCGACGCCAACGAGTTGGGCGACGGCCTGCTCTTCAAGGCCGTCAACAAGGGAAAACTGGTGTTCAACAAGGCCATGGATTCCTGGATGGTGTGGGCCGCCCATCACTGGGCCGTGGACCAGATGGGCGCGGCCCGGGCCGGTATCGAACAGGTGGTGGCCAAATACGCCGAGGAGCTGGCCGATGTGGCCAGACAGATAAAAGAAGCCGAGGCCGATGGCGTGGGCGAGCAAATCGCCTTTTTCCGGGCCCGGGCCAAAGGTCTGCGCGCCAGGATCAGCCAGCTGCGCAGCCGGCGCCGGGCCAACAACTGTCTTGATTTTGCACACAACTGCGAGGATCCCATGGCAATCAGAGGAGACGAGATCGACCGGAAGCCCATGCTGCTGGCCTGCGCCAATGGCGTGATCAACCTTGAAACCGGAGAACTGGAACCCGGGCGCCAGGAGCAGCACCTGCTCAAGGCCTCCCCGGTGGAGTGGCAGGGCATCCATGCCCCGTGCCCGTTATGGAACCGGAAGCTGCTCGAGATCCTCTCGGGCGACGAACGCCTGATGGCCTTCCTGCAGCGGGTGTTCGGCTATGCCCTGGTCGGCGAGGTGAAGGAGTCGATCATTGTGGTGCTCACCGGCATCGGCCGCAACGGCAAGTCCCTGATCGTGGAGGTGCTCTCCGAGATCATGGGGCCGCTGGCCGGAGCGGTGCGATCGGAGATGCTCCTGGACCAGATGCGGGTGGCTTCCTCCACCGGGCCCACACCGGACATCATGGCATTGCGCGGCCTGCGCATGGCCTTCGCCTCGGAGACCGACGACGGCTGCCGGGTCAGCCCCTCCCGGGTCAAGTGGCTCACCGGCAAGGACAAGCTCACCGGCCGCAACCCCCATGACAAGTATGAGGTGCAGTTCTCCCCCACCCACACGTTGTTTTTGCTGACCAACCACAAGCCGCATGCGCCGGCGGACGACTTCGCCTTCTGGGAGCGGGTGGTGCTGATCCCGTTCAGGCTCTCCTTTGTCGACCGCCGGCCGAAGAACGAGTCCGAACGAGTGGCGGATCCGCTTTTGGCCTCGAAGCTGATCCCCGAGTATCCCGGGATCCTGGCCTGGATGGTGCGCGGGTGTCTCGAGTACCAGCAGCGCGGCCTGGATCCGCCGCCGGTGGTGAAAGAGGCGGTGGAGGAGTACCAGCGCGACGAGGACATCCTGGCCGACTTCGTGGACGAATGCTGCATCGTTGGCGAGGGATACCAGGTGGGGGCCACGGCCCTGTACGACATCTTCGAGCGCTGGTGGAAGAAGAACGTGTCCAAGAACGCACCCAAGCAAAAGCGCTTCGGCACGATCATGGGACGCCGGTTCGAACGCAAGAAGGACGGGGTTTACAAGTACCTGGGCGTGGGCCTGCTCGAGAACGTGGAGGAACTTTTTACCTGAGACCGGACCGACGGAACTATCAGACCGGATCGATTTTAGAGTCGTCCGGGGCTTTAAAACACCGGTTTTACTGCCGATGCCGGAGTGTTCTCCCGTATCGGACCAATATCCGGCTATATCTCTAGAATATTTTTTCTGAAAAAACTTTTTATTTATTCCGGCGATAAAGGGGAGTTCGTCCGGAGAAAAAAATAAAGGTATTTAAAACAGCCCTTTGGAGCTCCGGACGGAGAAAAATCACTGGGTAGTAAAATTCCGCTCGGTCCGGAGCCCCGACAACAACAGGAGGTGTTTCCATGGATCTGATCAGGTATGGCTACAACGGCAGGCTTTTGACAATCCTCCAGGATAACAAGGGAAATCCGTGGTGGGTGGCCAATGAGGTCTGCGATTTACTGGATCTGGGCAACCCGCGATCCAGCCTGACATTACTGGATGGCGATGAAAAGGGTGTCCATAATATGGACACCCCCGGGGGCAGGCAGGATGTCACGATCATCAACGAGCCCGGCCTGTACTCCCTGATCTTCAAATCCCGCAAGCCCGAGGCCAAAACGTTCAAGCGCTGGGTCACTCATGAAGTGCTGCCATCGATCCGCAAGACCGGCGCCTACCATCACTGTGATCCGGAAGAAGCACCGAGTCCTCACCGAAAAAAAGGACATCATGAGGATACTGCTGATGGCTATGGTGACATCCTCAAGGAGCAGCGCCAGCTGCACCAGCTCTTCGAGCATGCCTATAAAATAGCCAAACGCATGACATCTTCTGGCAGGGAGGCCTCGCTCATGGCCCAGGCCAAGGTGGAGGAACTCACCGGCATCAACCTGGCTGAAAGCTACCGCCTGCCGCCGGGCATGAAAGCGCAGACCGAGACCGACAGGGAAACCGTCGATGCGTTTGTGCATGATTGCTGCCTGGTCGGCGACGGGTACCAGGTGCCGGCCACCGAACTCTACCAGGCCTTCCGGAACTGGTTCGACCACAACCGGTCCGGAGAGGTTCCCTCCCGGAACTGGTTCGGCAGAAGAATGGGGCTGCGGTTCAGACGCAAGAAGGCCGGCACCTTCATTCGGAAAACACGGCCCATCATTTATCGTGGCGTCGACCTGAAAAGAACCATCACGGACGATGGCTATGTCCGGGACTTTATCGACGAGTGCTGCTCACTGGGAGAGGAATTCAAGACAGCCCTACATGTGATTTACGAGCGTTTCAGCGATTTTTACCTCAAACACACCGGCGAGGTTCCGCTGCCGGTCGACCGGTTCGCCGGGGTGTTGTCCCGATACTTTTCGATCGATCCGGATGAGGAAAACATTCTGGCCGGCATCGGCCTGCTCTCGGCTGCGCCGGCGCAAGCATGAGCGTCATCCTTGACGATCTCAACGCCCGGGGGCTGGGTCCCGTGCGCGTGTCCGGCACCCACGGCGGGGAGTACCACAGCCCCTGCCCCCAGTGCGGCGGCCGGGACCGGTTCCACGTCTGGCCGGACCAGGGCGAAGCCGGGACCTGGTGGTGCCGCGGCTGCGATCGCGGCGGCGATGCCATCCAGTACCTGGTGGAGTTCTGCGGCCGCACGTTCAAAGAGGCGGCCGCGGCCACCGGACGGGACCTGGACAACCTGCCCCTTTCGCCGTCGACGCCCAGGCAGCGGCGGAAGCCGCCGTTCGTGCCCACCCGGTACCTGCCGCCGGAAGCGAAGTGGCAGGAGAAGGCCGGGGCCTTCGTGGACTGGGCGCATGGGCAGCTGCTCGAGTGTCCGGAGCAACTGGCTTACCTGGCCGGCCGGGGCATACCCGAAGCGGCGGCCGTGCGGTACCGGATCGGCTACAATCCCGGCGAGAACGGCAAGCCTGCGATCTTCAGGGCCCGCAGCGCCTGGGGGTTGCCCGACGAGCGAAAGGACGGCCGGCCGCGGCCGCTGTGGATCCCGCGCGGGATCGTCATCCCGCTGGTCGTCGGCGGGGCGGTCCACCGCATCCGGATCCGGCGGGAGAAGGCCGACCTCACTCCCGAGTTCAACCTGCCCTACTTCATGCTGCCCGGATCCAGTGCGGCCACCCTGGTCACGGGTGACGATGCCCGGGCGTTCGTGGTGGTCGAGGCCGAGCTGGACGCCGTGGCCTGCGCTGCTGCCGTCGGCGATATCTGCAGTGCGGCCGCCCTGGGATCCAGTTCCACCAAACCCGACGAAGCGGCCGCGGCGGTGATGGACAAGTCCCTGTGTATCCTCAACGCCCTGGACTTTGATGACGCCGGACGGAAAGCCTGTGCCTGGTGGCGGCAGGAGTTCCCCCGGGTCAAGCGCTGGCCGGTGCCCGAGGGCAAGGATCCGGGAGAGGCGGTCGCTGCCGGCGTCAACCTGCGGGCCTGGATCCTGGCCGGCCTGCCGCCGGTGTTCCGCATGGCCGGGTTGCCTGTTTTGGACGGTGATCCGGGGGAAGCCGGAGACCGGGAGGAAGCAGCTGTCGAAGACACACCGGAGATCCCCGAAAACGTCCGGCAGGTGGCCGGGTGGTTCGGTCAATACCCCCTGCGCATCGTCAAGGACGGCAGAGGCGTCCGCCTGCAGGAGGACCGGGCCTGGGCCGCATCCAACCCGGAGATCTCCCGCCGGGTCAACCTGGCGGTGTTCCTGGATCCCGTGGTGTTCGACTACGTCATGAACCACCCGGCCCGGGTGGTGGACGGAAACAATTTCCTGAACTGCAATTGTGAGGCGATTCAATGAAACTATCCGTGCACGGCAGCCGGACCTTAAACGACGAACGAGTTAAAATTCTTCTCATGGAAGAGATTGAAACGTACGGGATCACCGAGATCGTCACCCATGCCGAGCCCGAGGGCGTGTGCAAGGTGGCCCGGGACCTGTGCAAGGAAAAGGCGATCCCGCTCAAGCTGCATTTTCTCAACTTCAAGTACCTGCGCGGAGCGTTCGAACACCGGTCCCTGGACGTGCTCAACGACGGGGACCGGGCGATCTTCATCCATGACGGCAGAAGCAAGGGGACGGCCAACGAGCTCATTCTCGCGAAGAAGATGAACGTTCCCTACACGTTCCATGAGCTGGAGAAAACCGAATACAAAAGCAGTGTGGGTTTTGAAATAACGCAGGACTGGGGAGCGGAGCTTGCGCCCCTCGAACTGCCCGAAATCCCGAAACTGGTTTAGGAATAGTAGATGAACATCGACCGCAACCGGATCGACACGCTTTTAAAGACCGTCGGCGACAGCGACAAGGCGAGATTGACGACCCTGTACAACGCCACGGTGTCCACCCTCAGGGCCTACAACCAGGAGAGCACGGCATCGAAGCTGCGCGACTGGCAGGCCTCGGAAAAGGCCCTGGCCGAGGCGGTGGCGGATGTCGAGGGGTCCGGTACCACCCTGCAGGACAGGGATGCAACCGTCGGCACCATTGCCGATGTGGCCCGGTGGCTGCGGGTCGAGGGGTATTGTGCCCCCGGCCGGGATGAGCCGGTTAAAAAATCCAAGGTGTACCAGGACCGGCGTTCCGGGCTGCTGTCGTTTGCCGACAAGAAGGCCATCACCATGACCGAGGTGATGGCCTATGTGGCCCGGGCGCAGCTGATGCAGTCCGGATTCAACCGCGCGGACGAAGCTGAAGATCTCAACATCCAGAAGCTGCGCCACGAAACGCGCAAGGCCAAGGAGGATGCGGACCGCAAGGAATTCGAAAACGCCAGGGACCGGGGGTTGTATCGCAAGATCGATGAAGTCGAGCTGCACACCGCCATGAAGATCGCAACCCTGGAAGCCGGCTTGAAGCATGCGGTGCGGACCAACGCGGGCGACTGGATCGCCTCGATCGAAAAGGCCCGGAACAAACCGCAGGCATTATGTGATCAGGTTTACCCGGTGATCGACGAGCTGCTGGACGAGTTCGGCCGCATGGACGAGATCGGTGTGGTCGTGAAAAGGAGGGACTGATGGAAATGCTGCAGGCGATGCGGGCGTGTTCTCCCGGCGGATATGTCGCACGGCGGGCCTACCCGAACCGGAAGTACTACAAGGACAGGAACGGAATCTTCCCGGAGGCGGCCCGGGTCGACCATATTGACTTCATTTCGACCGACTGGGAACACCATTTACCGAGTTATCAGAAGCAGGACCGTCGTTAATCCACAGGGGTTCGAACCCTGTATAATTTAAAAAGGCAGAGTATCATCAAACCTGCCAACCGTTCTTTGAAAATTTGTATTGGTAACTACGCTTTTAGCGAGGGCGGTTTTTTCCATGATTACTTGAAATCAACGTAGGTACTTCCTTTGTGTTGAGAAACAGAAAGCACAGGTTTGGCTTGACATCCCTCACACCAAAAATGGATCAACAGACCATGCCTTCTTTCACTCGGATTTCCAAACAAGTTGGTATCTGTTGTGGAAATGCCATCTTCTATTTCTATATGAAGTCCTTTTTCTGCATCTTCTTCACGTTCAAAGATTTCAATCTTATCATGGTGGAGGAAATGATTACCGCACGAGGGGCATTTTAATTCACCACCCATTCCTTCTTCGTAAGATTCGAATTGTAGCTTCATTTATAAATCCTTAGCTAAAAATGCATTAAGAGCTTCTACACAGTGGCCAATTCTAGCACCAGAGCAGTTTTTTCTAAAACCCCAGCATTGCTCGCAGACATTACCATGACGACTGTTTTCTCCTTGAAAATTAATAGTCTCCGTCAACCTATCTTGTGCAACACCCTGGGCAGCTGTAATAGGCTCACCTGTTGTTGAATTAAACTTAAGGCCGTAACTACTCACATGTGCATAGGCCTGAGCAAAAGTCTTTGTCGTGGGAAAAGTGTTTCCCCTACCTCCGTTTGGATGCGGCATCTGTTTTCCTTAATTTGTTTAATTGGTAGCCATCAAATTTAAGGTAAATTTACCCTGATATTATTATATCGACGGGAAAATCAGGCAAATCCATTCGCCGTCCTCTTAAATCATCATAATTGACTAAGCCAATACAATTTTTCAGCGAAAATCAAGGCATTTCATCATTAATGACAACGTTTGTAATTACGGTGACCAAAAATGTTTGAGACAATGGGTTGGATAGCCTGCCTGGCCATGGCAATGGTGGCTCTGTACCAGTACCTAAAGGCCGAGCATGCGCTATTGCTCGAGCACAGGCTGGTAACGGTCTCGGGTGACGGGCTTGCCCCACACCTCGAAAAAGCGATGCTTGAAGTATTCGAGGAGATACGACGCAAAACCGCTGAGAAAAAATCTTCATGATCGATTTCTTCAACAGCCCGGTGCCGATCGGCACCCGGTGGCTGACCGAGGAGCAGCTCGAGCAGCTGGGCGGCGGTGTTTCCTCCGTGCGGTTCTCGAGGGCGGAGCGGCGGGTGCTGAAGAAGAAAAAGGCCATCCGGCCGTCGGTCTGGGCCGAGCGCCACCGGCACCTGCCCAAGGATGCCGCGGTGCCCGGGCGCTGGAAGAATTCCACCGTGCCCTATGCCGCCGGCATCCTGGATGCCAGCTTCTTCCCGTCGGTCCAGGAGATTGTCGTATGTGCGGCGCCGCAGACGGCCAAGTCGGAGATCAACTACACCTGCCTGGGCTATGCGGTGGACCGCAGGCCGGGCAACGCCCTGGTGGTCATGCCCGACGAAAACACCGCCCGGGAGAACAGCAGCGACCGGATCAGGCCCATGTTCGAGGACAGTCCCCGGCTGCGCTCCTACCTCACCGGGTACGCCGACGACCTGTCCTCCAACAAGATCAAGCTGCAGAACGCCATCATCTACATGGCCTGGGCCAACAGTGCGGCCAGGCTGGCCAACAAGCCTCTGCCCTACGTGGTCCTGGACGAGGAGGACAAGTATCCGGAGACGGCCACCAAAAAGGAAGCCAGCCCCACGGACCTGGCCAAGAAAAGAACGCGGACGTTCGCCCACATGCGCAAGATCTGGCGGACCAGTTCGCCCTCGGTGGAGACCGGTCCCATCTGGCGGGCCCTGACCGCCGAGTGCCAGCTGGTGTTTGACTACTGGGTATGCTGTCCCCGCTGCGGCGGTTACCAGAAAATGACCTTCGAGAACATCCGCTGGCCGGAGGACCTGCGCGATCCCCTGCGAATGAAAGCCGAGCAGTCGGCCTGGTACGAATGCGTCCACTGTTCATCCAAGTGGGATGACGCCGACCGGGACCTGGCGGTTCGCGCGGGAGAGTGGCGCGACCGGGGCAAGGGCCGGTCCCTTAATACAGCTTTGAATTCGATCCGGCCGGTGACCATCGGGTTCCACATCCCCTCATGGCTGAGCCCGTTCGTCAAGCTGTGGGAGGTTGCCCATGCCTTCCTGGAAGGCCTGGGCAACCGCAACAAGATGAAGGACTTCCGCAACGGCCATGCGGCCGAGCCGTGGCTGACGGTGGCGGTGGAGCGTAGCGAGGACCGCATCCTGGCCCTGGCCGACGACCGGCCGCGCGGTGTTGTTCCCTCCGGCGGCAGGGTGGCCTGCCTGCTGGCCGGATGCGACACCCAGGACGACGGCCTGTACTACGAGATCCGGGCCTTCGGCTACGGGATGGAACGTTCCTCGTGGTGCATCCGGGAAGGCAAGGTGCCGACGTTCGAGGCCCTGGCCCAGGTGTTATGGGATCACCAGTACAAGGATATCGATGGCAAGGTGCATCCGGTCCGGCTCGCCCTCCTGGACGCCATGGGGCACCGCACCAGCGAGGTCTATGATTTCTGCCGGATGCACCGGGGCAGGATCCTGCCCACCATGGGCAAGCAGACCATGGCCACCCCCTATGCCTATTCCAACCGGGAATATTATCCGGGATCGAAGAAACCGATCCCGGGCGGGATCAAGCTGGTAAGGTTCGACACCAACTATTTCAAGAACCAGCTGGCCGGGATCCTGGAGATCGCCCCCGGGGATCCGGGATGCTGGCACTACCACAGGGAATTAACCCAGGACTGGGCCCGGCAGATGACCGTGGAGGGGATCAACGACAAGGGCGTATGGGAGAACCCGCAGGAACGGCCGAACCATGCCTGGGACTGCGCGGCGCTGTTATTGCTGGCCCATGAGGTGCTGGGGATTTCGTTCTGGCGGAAAAAGGATTCGCAGAAAAAGGCATTGGACCGGCCGGCACCGGAAGAACCGCCCGAATCCCGTCGCATCGTCTACGAGCGTCCCCGATGGCTGAACCGATGAGTCAAGCGCTATGAAAAAGGCGGCCCGGAATGCAAGGATCGCCTTCCCCCAGGCCGCATCAACTGAACGTCAAGGTGGATCAAGATGATAGCCAGCTCCAATAAAATTCTGATCGGCAAGCAGGCGATCATGGATTATCTGCAGATGACTGAAATTACGGTCATGAAATTCATCAGGCGTGGGCTGCCGGTGCGCGTCATCGACAATCGCTATTATGCCCATACCGACAACCTGGATCGATATTTTCAGGATTTGACATCGAAGAAAACCGAGGCAGATAAATAGTTCTCTTTGGTTATCTGGTGATTCGTCATCGCACACTTGGATCAGAACAGACTGCGGCACGACACATGGTGCCGGAAACGTGCAAAAACCCTATAATCCATAGCCAATTAACCTAAATCATGACCGCATTGGATCTAACCGAAATTTACGGCCGTGCCATCGAACCCATCGAACTGGCGGCATTTCTCAAGCTTGACCGGCGCACGGTGATCAAGTATGCAGATCGGTGGGGTGGAGTCGAGGTTTCACCCGGTAGATGGCGGTTCTTTGAAAAACTGGTAATGCAAAGGATGATAGAAAATGCCAAGCCTAATCAAAGTCCGCAACGGCAGTCAAGTGTACCGGGCAACAGTCATGGTGAAGGGCACCCGCAAGGACAAGCTCTTTTCGGACAGTTCAAAGGACAGCTTTCGGGCCGCAGCCGAGTGGGAAAGGGATACCAAAAAGGAACTGCAAGAACAGATCGTCATACCGGCAATACCCACGGTATCTCTTTCGATTGATACCTGGTTGCAGGAATACCTGGACGATGCCAAGCTAAGATACGTCAAAAAGACCTACCAGGAAAAGAAAGGCGCCTTCGATCGCATGGCTAAACAGCCAGAAATCCAGGCTGACACACCTGTTGAGAACCTGACTGTAAAAATTTGCAGGGAATTCTTGGCAAAACAATTCAAGGACCGGTCAGGCTATGCCGCCAATAAGGACCGCAAGAATTTGTCAACTGCCTGGAAATGGGGCCGCGCCAATTTCCCTGATTGGCCCCTGAGCAAAAATCCCTTTCAACAGATTTCCAAGTTTCCCGAAACCCGACAGGCTCGATACGTACCGCCTGAAGATGATTTCTGGAAAGTTTATGATGTTTCGAATGGCCAGGACCGGGTAATGTTGCTGGCATTGCTGCACCTGGCTGCCCGTAAAAGTGAGGTTTTCCGCCTAACGATCCACGATCTGGATTTCAAGAACAGCCAGATCCGTCTGCGCACACGTAAGCGCCTGGGCGGCCACCTGGAAGAAAACTGGATCCCGATGACATCCCGCCTGAAAACGGCCCTGGTGGAATGGATAAAAAAGCGCATGGCCATCTCAGGTATCGACCGCCAGCATGTATTCATCTGTCTGGACGACAAACCGTTTTGTAATCCCTATTACGGTCAACCGTTCAAGCAGCGCCGCCACCTGATGGCAAGACTGTGCAAGGCCGCCAAGGTCCAGCATTTCGGATTTCATGCCATAAGGCACCTTACGGCTTCCACACTCTACCAGGCTGGTGAGCCTGTGGCTGTAATCCAGGACATTCTGCGGCACAAAAGCCCAAACACCACAGAGAGATATCTACACCGCATGTTCGGCAATGATCGCAGTCGTGAAGCCCTGGAAAGACTCAACGGACCTGCCGAAGTTATAACCATCACAAATAAAAAAGCAGTCTCAGATTAGCTGTCTCCAACCCGTTTTGTATTCTCGTTTTGTATTCACCCCATGGCACCAAAAACAAAAAGACCGCTTACGAGGATCGGATCCTCGCAAACGGCCAGTACATAGGGAATAACATATATTTTAAAAGTGGCGTCCCCAAGGGGATTCGAACCCCTGTCGCCGGCGTGAAAGGCCGAGCGAGCGCGTATTCCGCCTGATTTTATTACCTTTTTTAACCGTTAAAATCCGTTTAAGGGAACAAAAAGCCGTCAAAAAAGCCGTCAAGTCCCCTATCCTACAGTCTATTAAATCTGGTCCCCAATCCACCCCATAACCAATTCCACCACAAACCCAATCTCATCCTCTGTGAGCAGCCGCACTTTTTCAATCCCGTGCCATTTCCACAGACATCCCCGGCGCAGGTCGCGGTCGCATGCTGGGCAATGGATACAGGATGTCCTGTGATAGTGAATATATATTAAATGCATTCGAAATTGCAAAATTAAGTATTTGATAAATAACGCCGATAACAGATTTATGGTAAATTCTATTAGGATAATAAAAAGGGGATAAGCATGTCGAAAATTAAAAAGTTACATAAACCAAAGCTCCAGGTATCATTACAGGAAATGGAAGAAAAGGAAATTGATGAGCTATTCAATGATGCGATCAATTATTTCAATATCGGAGATACTGATTTTATGTACACATCATTGCATATGTTCCACACGGTTATTGAAAAGAACCCAGATTATATAGCAAAACATAATAAAAAATACTCGTATTTATCGGATGGAGATAATGCTTACTATTATTTAGGAATTTTGTATCAACAAAATATGGATGATTTGGATTCTGCGATTAATTTTTTTTCAAAATCAGTTGAATTAAGTCCTGATGATTATGATTCTCTATTTTTGCGAGGAGTGTGCTGGTCAGACAAGAATGAACATGGGAAAGCATTAGATGATTTCAAAATGGCAAAAAAATTGGGCGGAAATGATGTTAATTATGATGTTGATTCGGCAATCGAAGAATCGGAAAAGAGGTTAAAATCATAATAAAATTGGTTAGCAGATAAGAATTTTGCAATTATCTCGGTGAGGTCAATTTATTATAATTGGGCACCACTTCAGCAAACACCCTTGCAGCAGGTCGCGGTCGCATGCTGTGCAATGAATACCGGATGCCCTGACATCGGCGTCTGCTTGCCATCATTTTTGGAGGAGGCCGGCGCCAATTTAGCCGTGGTGAAATCAAAGGCGTGAATGCGGATAGTGTCGATGCCCTTGTTCTGAATGTATTGACGGTCCTTATCCGTTAATTTAAAGCTGTAACGGAATATTTATTTATTGAGGGCGGTGAGCACTGTGATGATTCCGTCTCTGATATCATTTGTTGATGATTGAATTTCTGTAATTAATCAGGACCATAATAATGTCCTTCCAATAAACTTTTTGGAACTCTAATTGATCAAATAAATGCGAGCTAAATTATATCTTTTGGTATTTCTTTACGAATTTTTTCTATAATTTAATTTTTTTATTTTCGTATCTGCCTTTCTAATATTTCTTCACTGTTCTGTATCATAAATTTTTTCAAAACATTAATAATATGAAATATAATCGTCTTTATTTGGATAACAAAATTTGTCTGGCAAATAATCATTCAATTCTAACAATTGAAGTTCTTTAATAACAATTTTTCTTGTTATGAGATTGTTTTGCATATCATTCATCGATTTATAATAGTTTATAATTTTGTTATGTAACTCTTCAAGTTGACGAACCCCCATTGTTAATACATTCTTGTTAAGTTTGACACCTCTATATCTCTTTTGGCTACAGTTAATAACATTTATAGGGTTTTTATAAAGATTGCTGTCGCTGCATAAGAACCAGGTGTGTGTGTTATTACTTAATGGCCATGTGTTGACTGCCTTTTGCCAATAGATATCCATATTACCGCTTATTTTCCTTTGATTTTTATCGATATTATTTTTCATTGCTTTTTTCACCCAATCAAATATACCATCTCCATCACAAAGAGGACACTTAATAGAAATGACGTACATGCTCCAATCTAATTCATGTAAAGGATATTTCGCTTTTAATAGAATTAGATTATATACTATAATTTCTGACATCCAAAATCTATATCGTATTTTTCCTTGGCCATTGCATTTTGGGCATTTTTCTATGGACAGCGTCATTCTACCCTCCCTGACGAAAGTTACATTATTTCAGGTCATTTGAAATATCGGTTAATTATTCGTGAACTTAAAAGATTTTCAGCTGAAATGAAATTAGGCTGTATGTAAAAATAAATCCATATAGTTGAAATCATTTTACAATTTTCCACTAATGAATTTTTCTTCATTACCGATATAAGAATAAACCCACATTTCTTATGGAGGCGATATATGCGAATCAATATTTTTAACTTTGAAAAGGATTGGAATCTTGTCGAACCACACCTCAATGATCCTGACGTAGTGGAACTTCTTAATCAAGGTATGCTCCGATTTTCGCTGCGTGATGACAAGTGGAATCATTTGCCATTGTGGGATACAGAGAACGAACATGGTCCGTGGGAATATACAAAGTTTGATACACATGATACATACGCATTTGAAAAGCAGACGGAAGATCCTGAATACAATGTATTGATTGATAAGTACTATGAAATTTTGACTGATATGGGTATAGATCTTGAGGAGGATGTATCACTTGAAGAATTTTTAGAACCTGTTGAAGATGATGAAGATGAGAAAATTAGAGAAATTTCTAAAAAATTTGATAATGAAATAAGATCTATTTATGATAAATATGTACCAAAAAAGAATTCATATAGATGGTATCAATGTTTTGGTGCCGCGGATTATCTACGCGATTGGAGTAAAAAGTTAGCCGAAAAAACATTTCCCAATTATGATTGGAAAACTTATAGAAAATACGAATTGAAAACGGTACCAGGCCATGATTATAAAATTGATACAGGATGTACTACAACGATTGGAAAGAGTGGAAATGAAAATTTTCTAATTTTTGATATTATGCTTTTTGATAACTCTTCGATTGAGGAAATTTTGGAATCCGTTGGATTAAACAAAAAAATTCTTCAAAATGAACATGAAAACGTTGAAAATTAGGTAAATAAACGATTAACTTAAAATGATTGGACAATAAAAAAGGGCAAGACCCCGATCGGCAGAGTCTTGCCTTAAAGGGAGAAGCGAGAGGCAGTTCAGATCAGCGTTTTGCTGGTAATCCCGGAGGTCGTTTAGGAGCCAGCAAAGCATCAACTCAGGTCAATGGGGTATTGTTTCTCTTCGCTGGTTATTGAAAGAGCAGGTTCTGTGCCGAAAAATTGAAAGTCAGAAATCAACATTATTTTAGACACCTATAACTTCTACCCGCAAAACTTTGTGTTCGTTTGTGTGTCATTTTTTATAACCCACATTGCCAGATTTTGTCACAATTTCCAGCCATTCACAAAATATACTTCCTAACCGTCTTACATTACACAATATATAGTTTATGTCATTGGTTTATTTGTTGCATCTCCCCAAATTGAAAGTGAATTTTAACAATGGAGGGTGATATGGGGCCTATGGTTGTTTTCAATGCATTCTTACCAGTAATGATGATTTCCATACTCGGCGTTGCCTTCATATACTTTCTGAAATCGCCCTGGTTCAAGGGTTTCGCTGGAGAGATGCTGGTACACATCTCCGCAAAGATCCACCTGAACAAAGATAAATATAACGTCCTGAGAAATGTCACCCTTCCCACCGCCGACGGAACCACTCAGATTGATCACATCATCGTCTCGGAATACGGCGTTTTTGTCATCGAGACTAAAAACATGAAGGGATGGATCTTTGGCGGCGCCCGTCAGAAAACGTGGACCCAGAAGATATTCAAGCATACGAAGAAATTTCAGAATCCCCTCCATCAGAATTACAAACACGTAGAGACCCTGAAATCATTGTTGGAACTGAATGACCAGCAAATATTCTCCATTGTCGTTTTTGTAGGCAGCAGCACTTTCAAAACTGAAATGCCTGAAAATGTCATCAATGGTCCTGGTCTTATCAAATATATCAAATCCAAAGACGAGCATGCGTTACTCAATGCCGATGTTCAGATGATTCTTTCAAAAATTGAAGCAGTGCGCCTAGTGTCATCGAGGAAAACGACCAAGGCACATATAGAGCACATTAAGCAAATTGTTGAGGAAAAGCAGAACAGTGATTCCTGCCCAAAATGCGGGAGTCCTATGGTCATCCGTGAATCAAAGAATGGTGCGAAAAGTGGTGAAAAGTTTCTCGGATGTTCAAGATTTCCTAAATGTAGAGGAACGGCAGCGATTTCATCGAATGAAAATGGATGGGATCAGGAATTTGAACACGCGCCTGCATTCACGGATTCATGGGAAAATAGATCGTGGCGTTTTGATGATACCAAATCGACATTTAAAGACCGTGCATTTCCGGAATGACGTTTAAAAATTCTTCATAATTTTTAAAGGACATCGAAATGTTAAAAGCTACCCGCCTATTCATCGCCTTGTTTATCCTTTCCCTTACCGCCATAGGCTACGCGGATGATGTGATCGTTGGAAAAGTGGTTGGCGTTGCAGATGGCGATACCATAACCGTTCTACAAGACCGCACTCAATACAAAATCCGATTGTATGGCATCGATACGCCCGAGAGCCACCAGGACTTTGGAAACAGGGCCAAACAATTTACCTCTGATCTGGTATTCGGCAAGCAGGTCCGCGTCGTCAAAAAGGATATCGATCGCTATGGTCGTATTGTCGGGATGGTCTACGTGGGAGATGTTTGTGTGAATGAATCGCTGGTTGAAAGTGGTATGGCCTGGGTATATCGAAAATATTGCATGATGGAGATCTGCGAGAGCTGGTTTGATTTGGAATCAATGGCCATAGATGGGGATATAGGTCTATGGTCGCATCCAAATCCTGTTGCGCCGTGGGAGTTTCGTAAGAAAAAACGTTCCTAATCCATATATTCCTGCCATGACCGGAGAATAAATATACGATACTACAGGAGGTCGGAACTATTCTTATGACCGGACCATTTGGGCAAGTCGTCTTTTATGTCGACAACCCGCAGGCTGTAAAAAATGTGGCAGGTTGGTTTGAATGAAGCCGGGACTTTGGAGACATTCCCAAAGTCGCAAAGGGACGGAAACGCGAGCCACATCCGGCGTCCCTCGTCTGCGATCGGCGTTCCACAGCGGCCGCAGAGCTCTAACTTTGCACGACGGGACCCGCGCTCATACCTTGCGTTCACTGTTGAAGAATCTCAGGTAATCAATCCCTGCCGTTATTCTGACATCCCGCTTATTATGAATAGTAGCTGCCCACTACATGGGGGCACCTTGCAGTTTCTGATACACCAAACAATGGCAGATTTTGGCCTCCACGGGATCCGCGCACACACCTCGTATTGAACCGCCCCGCAAAGACTACGGGTACGGGGTTGGGTATAAAATTCTTTTCCTCAACAGACGCATAATTCGATCCGAATCCGTTATGAAGTTTCAAAGTTTTTTTAATCGCATTGTGGTTGAACTTGCCTACCAGACGCCTAAACCCAGGTGCAACATGACTAATGGCCGACATAGGGGTGTTTCTTTTGAAGTGGTTTTTGGAAAAATAGCAGCTAACCAACTGACATGTAAGATTAACAAACTAAGCAATTAAAAAGGCTTTAAAGTGCCTTTACTTACTCCATTTTTTCGATGGTTTTCTTTGTTTTATGTCATTTTGCCTATCAAATTCTTGGTTCCACAGGCACTTTGGACATATTATGAATGACCATAACCTCTAATTTCCGAGGAGGTTGCCATGACGAACCTCTTTAATGAGTCTCAGGAAAAAAGGCAGCTTTCGTACCCTGAACTCCATGAGTTGGAAGGCTGTGCCGAATTTCAAAGAATCAAGGCCCAAAACCGCTATTTACTCATCAAGGAATATCAGCAACTCCTTGATAAAGAATCGCAAAGGCATGGAGCCAGGTTTCGCAAAGTGCCTTTCCTAAAGAAATTTTGCCAAGATAATGGAGTCAACTGGAAAACATTCTATTCCTATTTAAGGAACTATAAAAAAAACGGAGTTTTTTCTCTGGCACCAAAATCTGGACATTGGAAAGGCAATGGCTTTTTCGATAATATCGACATCGAATCAATAAGATTATACATAGATCCAAACAGGGGGTACGCATATAATTACCGGATACTTTCTACTGTTTTCAGGCGTGACGGAGCTCATTTTCCAGGTTACAGCAGCTTCAGGCGTGCAGCCATTTCCCATCGCTGGATCCAGCCTCGTGCCAAGGGCGTTGATGGTGCCACTATAGAAAAAGAAGTTAACGGTATTCAAAAACATAAGCGCAATCCAAATCTGCGCCCGGAGATACCGCCTCCCTGCGAAATCAATATACCGGAATGGTTCAGGGTGATTAATAAAAAGGCCTTCAATTTGGCCTTTTACAATTACGCCACGGTATATCCTTTCCTTGATCCAAGTCTTAAGTTGAAGAAAAAAAAGCAACTCATCGAAGAAATTACAAGTCGCACCCACCATCCGTTACCTGGAGTATCGCTTAATATTACACAATCTACACTTTACCATCGAATTGCCGGGGTAAAAAAACATGGTTTCGAATACCTGATTCCAAAGAGATCCATTCTAAGAACCCGTAAATATGGAAACAAAATTGCTGCAAAGATAGAAATCGATCTTAACAACCCATTATCCTGGTTGACAGAAATCAAAGCCATCCTTAATTCCATTGGTCCACTCTATCCTCTGAAGCAAAGATCGGCGCTACAATTCATTGACTACATGATCTCCCTTTATAAAATACCGAAAACTAAATCAGTAAAATTTTACCCTAAACTAACTGATGACGAAGTCAGGATATTGGAAAATGCCAAAAGCGGTACACATAGGCTTGAGCGAGAAAAAGCAACCTCACTTCTTATGGCGAATAACGGCAATTCGATGCTCGAAATTTGCACTGTCGTAAATCGGCCGTCAAAAACTATTTATGGCTGGCTTCGAAAATATCGGGAAAAAGGTATCTCCATAATAGCGACCAAAAAGGATTTCAGCAGAAGTCATCCCGAATTAAAGAAACGAACAGGTAGGATTGTTAAAATAATCCATCATCAACCAAAGGACTACGACATCAACCGAACATCCTGGCGACTTGATGACATCGCAAAAGTCTATGAGAGTATATACGGTAAAAAACTTCATCGAAGTTCGGTACTAAGGGCGATAAAAGAGACCGATTACACTTGGAAAAGAGCCAGGTACGTACTGATGTGCAATGATCCAAAATATAAGATTAAGGTTAAAAAAGTCCTCGAAACACTAAGAAACATGGGACCTGGGGAGGCCTTTTTCTTTGTCGATGAAGCCGGCCCGTGGCAGGTAAAAAAATATGGTGGGACAAGTCTCACCGAAAAGGGCACCGTCAAAATAGTCCCCCAGATCCAGAAGCCCAAAGGTCGGGTGACTTTCATTGGCGCATTGGATGCTCTAAAAAATCAAGTGATCTTTTTCTTCAGAAAATCGAAAGACACCGAGACCGTTAAGCGGTTGATACTCATCCTTTATTATAAATACCATGGTTGCTCAAAATTGCATATCACGTGGGACTGTGCGTCCTGGCATAGATCGAAGGAACTGAAAAATTTTATTGAAAGTCTGAACAGTCGGAAAACCGGTCCTGAGATCAATTCACTTCTATTACCCAAAAGGTGTCAATACTTAAACGTCATCGAGTCAGTCTTTAGCGGGCTGAAAAAGGCAGTAATTTTCAACAGTGATTATGGATCGGAATGTGAAATGAAAACCGCAATATCTAAGCATTTTTATGAAAGAAATCGATATTTCAAGGAGAATCCCAAACGGGTTGGAAAAAAAATATGGAATCCAGAATATTTCAATATTGACGATTTTGAGAGTGGATTACATAAAAAAATCTAACTTCCAACAAGGAGTATTTCAACGGCGAGATAGTTGATAGTGAAAGGAGTCACGACAATATCCACTTTGGGTGGTAGTAGCCGTGATACAATTTCTATTATGAACCAAAAATCGGGCAGGTTTTTTGCGTTCTTAATTTTATGCTCAAAACAAGTCTCAAACTAACATGCAACTTACACCACCACAAACCCAATTTCATCACATGTCAGCGGCCGTCCTTTTTCAATCCGGTGCCATTTCCACAGACACCCCCGGCAGCAAGTTGCGGTCGCATGCTGGGTAATGAATACTGAGCCAGTAATTAAACGTGACAAGAACCAAACGATAAATGCAAATGTAATAAACAACAGTAAATTAGTATCACTTTTCTTCCTTATTTTCTGGCCATTCGCTTTCAGGCCATATAATAGGTGGCTTCGATTCTTTCTCTTTTGGCAATGGATGATAAGCCCTTCTCAACCCTGCATAAAAAATATCAGTACACATTTCAGCATCCATAAAAGCATCACAGTTCTTGCAATCCAAAATTAGTGGATCACTACAATGATTATCGAAGTTGAAGCATACACCCATTTCGGCTACTTTAATAAGCCAATACTTGAAATCAGCAAAGTCCGATGGTGCTTCATCTAATAAACTCATCATAGAATCTCCATCATAAAATTTTTGGCAACGAAGGCACCGTCTTTATCCCTGTCTTCTTCACAGTATTCTGTGCAAGATTGTGGGTCGCTACCGTGGATCGACACCCTATGAATATTTAACGAAAGAATTGTGCCACGTGGCGAGGCGATAGCCGCCTATGGCGACTTTATATTGAGATATCCGGATGGAATTTGGTACCTGTCGGTTTTTTTGGTGCTATGAATTTTATTATTTTCTATATTTTATAATTCACAGAATTTCATCTACGAGAAACTTATCAAGCTTTCAAAAGATTTTTTTGTTGTCGAGAGGTTCCCACACGAAATACTTTTCAAACTTTAGAATATTAGTTTCCATTGACTCGTTAAAGTTGATAACGTTGTCTGGAATATCGGCAATTTTTCTTTTAACGAACCACCAACCTTTAACTTCAGGAAGTGTTCCCTTCCACTCAGGTGGTATATTTTTCATATAAACAATAGCGCTCTTATGCCAACCATTCCATTTCGGTTCTACATATATTAAGCCAGGATCATCAAAACCGCAGCATAGTTTTATATGAGGTTCTCTTCCCCAAAACCACCATACGGAAAAAAGGAATAGAAGATAAAACACAAGGATAAAATAATCACTTTTTGACCATCGCATAATGCGCACCTTATTAAAATAGTTTGTTGTTTATTTATGTATCAGTGTTGATAAATGTAAAAATTTTCTGTGATATCATTTATAATAGGTACCTCCATTTTTTGTGTATCTGCATATTATGGTGAAAGGTGTGTAGGCTTGAGTTTTTAGAAAGTGGGAGACACCTTTATTGATTGTAGTCGTTAAATTACTACATAATCACAGATTGAGACCACCCTTCGATTTGACTTCCTCCCAAATGTTGCACTTACAATTTCATAACCTACCTCTATTTCCTTTATTTTTGTAGTTTTTAAAACCCTTTTTTCAGGTAGATATTCTGTTTGGCACAGATCTTTCCTCTATTTGTAGGTAAAGGCAGAAATACATGCCATAACCCATTCACCCAAAGGAGGTCAACACTATGAGCCACGTTGTTTTACTTGGTGATTCAATATTTGATAACGCAAGCTATGTCCCAGGAAAGCCAGCTGTGATCGATCAACTCAGACACCAGTTAGGCAATTCCTGGCAAGCCACATTGTTGGCCATAGATGGGAACGTATCCAGAGATGTCCAGTACCAGACGAAAGATTTGCCAGAGGATGCCTCACATCTGATCGTAAGTTGTGGAGGTAATGACGCCCTCCAGACCAGCAGCATACTCTACGAGCCAGCCGATTCCGTTGCTGAAGCTCTGTCCATGCTTACTGATGCCAGATTAGAGTTTCAATCCCAGTATAACCAGATGCTGAAGCACGTAATGGCACTCAAACTGCCAACTGCTGTTTGTACTATCTATGACTCGATACCAGATTTGGAGCCAATAGCGGTAACAGCCCTATCTATATTCAATGACGTAATCATCAGAGAAGCTATATCAGTAGGGTTTACAATAATCGATCTACGGCTCACGTGTAATGATGCCAGAGACTATTCACCATTATCTCCAATTGAGCCATCAGCGGTTGGCGGACAGAAAATCGTTAACGCAATTTGCCAACTGTTAAGGAACCATGATTTTGGTCAGAACCATAGCGCTGTGTATTTTTAGATTAAACAGGGACATTTAAACTAATATTCATGGATCACTAACCTATAATACTGGAGGTCTGATATTGACAACAATCACATTTAGAACCGGTAAATGTTTCATTTGTGGCCACAAAGGTTTGTTCCCCCATATGGCGTCAACTAATCAATTTGGTTCTCCGGATTTGGACATGCGGCCACCAGAGATGTTAAGATCCACAATGGATATGTGGGTTCAATGCTGTGACGAATGCGGTTACTGTGCACCTGTCATCAGCAAAGGTTCACCAAACGTTAATAGTGTGATAAATTCAGCTGAGTACATTAAACAGAAATCAGATTACGTTATCCCCAAATTAGCAAATCAGTTTTTACGATGGTTCATCATTGAAAGATCTACCGGTCATCCTGCTGAAGCTGGATGGGCAGCACTAAATGCAGCTTGGGTCTGTGATGACCATGATAAAGTCACAGAGGCCAGACACTGCCGAGAGAAAGCCATTGATTTGTTTCATGGTGCCAGAAAAGTGGGGATCTCATTTGCTGATGATGAGGCCAGCGAATCTGCCATCTTAATAGACTTGCTAAGAATATGCGGTCAATTTCAAGGTGCTAATGCTATGTGCGAAAAAGCATTAAAACGTGAGTCGGTCCCAATTCTCAAAGATCTCGTGCTATTTCAGATTGATCTTATCGAGAAAAAGGATATAAACAACCATTGTTTCGATGAAATTGTTGAGCAGCCCCATTGGTGAGGAGGATTCTTGGTAGGGGTAGACGTTTATTCCAAGAGACTACGAACCCGGTTGGCCGGTATTTGGATTTGTCTCAATGGTCAAGCATTGATCCGGTTCAGTCCGAATATTTGAAATACAACCTATTTAAAAGGAGACAAACAATGAAGAAGAACCCGTTAGGTAAATTCTTAAAATATGTACTTTTGTTTGTCGTAATAGTTTTTCTGGCAACCATACCTAAGGTCGTTGTGAAACAAATGAGAGCAGCAGGATACTCGAATCCTTTAGCGTGGGTGATGTCCATGATACCGGAAAACTCAAAGAAGATCGAATCTGAGGTTGATAGGTTTGTCGATGACTACTCGAAAAAATTACCACTGGTAATCGATGCCATGACCGTTATGACGAATATCACACGGTCCGCGAAAATATTAACGATGACGTACGACATTGCTCAGAGTAGTAGAAGGACAGGGGTTGCACGAGCGGATAGACCACAGGAGTTCAGTTGGTCGTACAAGGCAGAAATTAAAGGTAAAGTACTTGATTCCATTAAAGAGAACCCAGGAATGAGATCTATCCTGAAGGACGGATACACGTTACAATATATTTACATGACGGAAGACACGAAACTATTCTCGTTTCAAATTACTGAAGATTATCTCTAACCAGAAAGAGTAGTGACATGAAGAAATAGTTGAGAAAGGCCATAAACACGATCGAAAAGGAAACCACCCCAAAAGCCCCACATGAGTTTCTCAATGCCTGTTTTTGCAACCCAAACCAGAAATAAATCTACTACCAGCGCAACTCAAAGAATAAGCGCGTTCTGCATGTTTTTCCCTCCCTTTAATATAATAGACCAACCAGTAACCCGACAAGTGCGCTTATGGAATTTAATCGTGGAACACTATTTATGGATGGATCTTAGTAATAAGCGGATGAAAAAAACACTGTGCCAATACCACAAGGGGATTCAAACACGCAAGGGATATGGAATCCCTAAAGACCACTGAGTGATTTAAATTCTTGTAAACCTTTGATACTCTGAGGTTAACAGCGACCATTTAGGCCGAAAGCTCGTATTAAGTCAATCCAATGAGCATTGTCCAATATTTAATATCTTATATACATGGTCCCCTCCCAATCCACCGACCAGGAGGGTTCCCCATCTATCCCAGAAAACGAACTCCGGGTTCGTTTCTCAATTCAACATCCCCAAAATATTCCCGCCTACACGAGACAACCTGAAACTTGACTCCGCAGACAGTTCATCCCACTGTGCCGCCCTGGTGTATGTATTGACCACAGCAAACATCGTATCCCCCATCTCCATTGGCCAGGCCCACTCCACCGCTTCCTTTTCCTGGGCATTCAACCCAAACTGACGATTGAAACTGGCCAGAGTCGATTCAGGGTTATCCACCGGGGATTCCATTGACAGCTTGAACTGTGATCGCTGGGTGCCAAGCTCGTACGATACTTTATCCAAAACCTGCGGGAACTCGGAAAGGATCTTGGTGCTGACATGCCGGTATGACGCGGACACATCCGACTTAGACACCAGTCCATTTGTGCAGACCAGGCGCAACACGAATGCCGAGATGGACAACGATGCCAGACCCACTTCAGAATTCGATATGGATATGCCAGGTTTGAAACGATCACCGTTAATATCGAATGCCTTGGCACCGTCTGGGATGCTCAACGACATGAACTCCGGATCAAGATGGCACTGGACTTCGGTATCCAGTCCATAACCAAGCGAATCCAACCGCTCGCAAACTTCAAAATTATCTACGGGTGTATATTTTGTCGTAAACAGCGCCCGCACATCCTGCCCATCGAAACGGAAAAGCAACTTTTCATTCTTTTCCTGGGTGATCCAATGATTCAGATTCAACGCCTGCACATCGGGCGGACACCGTCTCAAATAAGGATACGGAATACCAAGGCGGTTTGAAATCGATCGCTGTGCCACCGTTCTCACCGGATGTGGTTCACCGGCAATGCGCAGCACATCCAGGTTATCGAATGATATATCGGGGACGTCGATATTCTGGTCATAACAACCAGCGGACATAGCATCGACGCGGTCAAAGACTTTCCCAAGGGTGGTCAATTTTTGTTTCATATTTTTCTCCATTTAGTTTGATTCCGGGAGATACGCCTTTCACCACCAGGCGCATTATATTTCCCCTGACGACTCTACAGGGTGCGTATCCATGCAAGCGGACGGGCGGCTCCCGGAATTGATCTGGTTTGTTGAAAATTGATTCAGTTATCGACTAACGCGGATCGGAAGAATTATCTGTATGTTGGGACTGGGGAGGATGGATTCTCATTGATTGAACAACGGGCGGGTTGGGTGCTGATGGTTCGGATGTATCTGTCAAAAGTCGGTTTCTTTCCCGGTCATCCTGCAGCAGCTTTCTCAGTTGCCGGGTGGTCATTTTTCGAAACGGATGCGACATAGGCATTGCCCTCCTCATCGTAAAGAATCGGTTCACCGGTGTTGAATAGACAGACTGCCACAGGAAGGTGGATGGTTGGATAAAGCGATTCAATCTCCTCTTTGATGATTTGAGAAGTGGTACCGAGTGAGCTTTTGTCGCTGCGTTTGGAGTTAACCAGCAGGATACCGGCTTCCACGCGCTGTTTGTCATACCCGATCTGCAGGCGTACCAACCCTTCAAGGATGTATTCATAGGCGCAAATATTTCCATCGATGGCGATTCCACGCTTAACGCCTTTATACATGTAGCGTCGGTTTTCAATGATTCGCATGGTGTCGGTATCAAGCGCCCAGTCCATTTCCTTCAAGGCCATGCGGAGCAGTTCCCTGGTATAGAGCGCTCCGGTCAAGACATCGTCGATGTACTGCATGGTTGCTTGGACATCCTCCAGCATGTTTTTGTTGGAAAGAATTTTCTCCGATTTCCTGAAGTGCAGGATCTCGAACATGGCGTGCCCTCCTATATATAAGGTCAATATGCGCGATTCATGATGGGATATAGATTAATGAAGAACTGTCTCTGTGGCAGTTGTGGGACGGTTTAAGCAGCGGATTTCAAGATGCCGGAATGGATCGCTTCTACACCGGCATCATGACCGCCTGTGACGATCAACGGGTTAATCAGGCAATGGGATATGCAGCTGAATAGATCCGGTGCTGTAGACGATGTGAGGGGTTTCAGGAGGGAAAGTTATTGCAGTTGCCGATCACGGAATCGCCGAAATCGTAAAGGCAGATGCACACCGGCAATCTTATGGTGGGTTCCATGGCACCCATGTCCTTGTTCAATATGACGGACGTATCCTTTTCCTTGCCCGCTGGAATGCCCCTGGTGGTCAACAGCAGGATGCCGACATCGATCTGGCCTTTGTCATAACCGAGTTGAAGACAGGTCAGGCCTTCGGCGATATACGAATAATCGGTAAAGCTCGCCTCGATGGCCACCCCGTTTTTATATCCCAGGTAGCGGCAACGGCGGCCGGCGATAATGTTCCAGACATCCCCCTGATGCCAGCCCATCTCATCCAGGACGGTTCGAAGCAGGGTATTGCGCAGATATACGCCTTTGATGGCGTTGAAGACATGCTCCATGGTCAGGGTGATATAGCAGAGCATGGATTTTTCCTTTAAAATCCTGTCCGAATCACGGAAATGGAAAAGTTGAAAAGTCATAATGGCAGACCTCCTTGAAGTGGTTTTGTTGTTGACTGTTTGTTCCTGATTTTGATTGGTCAGAGAACTAATGGAGAAGGAATTGTGCGACAGTTAAGCGGCGGATTTCTGGATGGCTGGTTGGCGGTTGCCGAGGATTTCGTCCAGGAATATGGATTTCTTGGCGGGCTGGCCAATGTAATTGAGTGGATAGGACAGGAACAGAAGATGCATGGCCCGGGATATGGCCACGAAGCAGATCCGGCGCTCCTCTTCCATGTTGCCCTTCTTGCTGGGCATCAGGCCTTCGACCAGACCGATGACGAATACAATGGGGAACTCCAGACCTTTGGCTTTATGCACGGTCATCAGGCTCACGCCCTCTTTGTCATCACCGACGGTCTCATCCTTAAAGCTGTCGGTGTATTCGAGGAAAGCACTAATGGTTGAATACCGGGCGGCCGCCAACTGCAATTGATTGATATTTGATATTTTGACGTCATCGGGACTGGGAATGTCCTCATCGACGATAAAGCGGTCATAATCAAAAGTGGTGCGGATCGATTGGATGACCTGCACCGGCTCCAGGTATTCGGCGCTTTCAATCAACGGGTCCATGAACGCCAGTAGTTCTTTTATGAGTTTCCTGACGTAAGGCACCATGATGATCATGGATTGCAGACCACGATAAAGACGGAAGCCACGGTGCCTGCTATACTCCTTCAGCTGGTCTTTTATGGCATTGCTGACGTATCGGACTGGCACATTCAGGATATTCAAAAGCGCTTCATCGCCCTCATCGGTATCGGGATAACGGATCACACGTAGATAATCGAGCAAACATCGCACCTCCCAGCGGTCATAGAATGTCTGGCCATTTTGAATGTGATACGGGATTTTGTTTTGCAGAAAGGCTTCCTCTATGTACCGACTCTGGAAGTTAGCCCTGTACAGAACCGCAATGTCGCTGTATTCGAATCCCTTTCTTTCGATCAGGTCGACAATCTCATTGACCAGACCCAGCGCTTCGGTTTCCTCATTGGACGCTTCCAACACGATTACATTTTCACCGTCAGGATTGTCGGTCTTCAGGTCTTTGTGGATCTGTTTGACGTTGTGCCGGATCAGGTTCTGGCAGGCATGCAGGATCTGGGGCGTGCTGCGGTAATTTAAATCGAGGATGAACTGGCGGGAACCGGGAAACATGGATTGAAAGTTGATAATGTTGCCCACGGATGCGCCGGTGAAACTGTAAATGGCTTGATGATCGTCACCGGCTACCCAGAAACTCGACGGGTCTGGATTACCATCTTCACGGATAAGCAGGCGCAACAATTCGAACTGGACCGGATTGGTGTCCTGGAATTCGTCCACGAGTATGGACTGGAAACTGCCCTGGTATTTTTCCCGCACATTCTGGTTTTCACGCAGCAGGTAATATGTCTCCAGTAGCAGATCATCGAAGTCGAGCAGCATTTTATTGTCTTTGGCTTCATCATAGGCCTGATAGATGTCGGCAATCTGGGTCATGGTTTTATCGCCTTCGAACAGCGCCTTGAACTCTTCGGGATCGATGATGTTGTTCTTGGCCAGGGATATCTCACGCAGTACGGTGCCCACAGTCAGATCCTTTATCCGTAAACGTTTCATAACGTTTTTAATGAATACTAACTGCTCCTTACCGGACAGGATTTCAAATACACGGCCCTCAACCTTGAGAAGATGCAGGCAGAAGGAATGGATAGTGGACAACCGGACCCGTGAGGATAGATCGCCCAATACCGGAACCAGACGGGATCTCATTTCGTCCGCTGCATTTCTGGTAAACGTCAACCCGAGGATATGCTCCGGCGGGATGCCATATTCAGTTACGAGGATGCCGATCCGCTCCATCATCGTGCGCGTCTTTCCCGATCCCGGCACAGCTATTACCGCAGCAATGCCAGCTTTAAACTCGGCTGCTTCACGTTGTTTCGGATTCAATTCTTCGCTCATGCTGCCTCCATGTCTTTTTCGTAGTTGCGGATGGTATTGATGGCCATTTTCAATCGAAACCGTTTTGCCACCAGTTCATTGATCATCGAATTGGTCTTGTCCTCCTGAATGAGCTTGGACAATGTCTTCCCATAATCCTTGTGCAGCTCTTGGAGAAATGAAATCACAGCTTCAGGTGGATGTCTTCGCAGCAACAGCTCCACGTTTACGATTTGATATACCCGGTTCCCGTCCGTTTCCATGAATGTCAGGAACGATTGCACATCATTGATTGCTCGCTTGGTCATACTCTTCTCCTTCTGCCTCCAGATAGTCGTCACACGCCTTTTTATAGGCGCATCCCTTGCACCGCCATGACAAATCGTTGGCCACGAACACACCCTTGGTGATGCCGTCCCAGACCTGAACAGCCTTTTTTATCAGGCGTCTTTCGTCCAGTTCGCTGCGGACCGTCCAGTATTGTTCAAACTTCGGGGTCTTGGTCTTGATTAAGGTGTCGAAACGAAGCAGGATTTCCCTGTCAGCATATCCATTTCGCTTGGCGGCAATCTGATACATGGTCAGCTGCTGGTTCTGATCGACTTCATCTTTGCTGTAGGCCCGACCGGATGTCTTGAAATCGGTAATGATAATGGTGCCGGCACTGTCCTCTTCCACCAAATCCATAGCGCCGATGATGGGAATGGAGACACCAGGCAGGGTGAACGTGAAGGCCTCCTCGATGGCCAAGATGGTGAATTGATCATCGGGAAGTTTGTTATACCAGGCGGTCAACAGATCTTTTCCGTACATCAACAAAGATTTGAAATCATTGCCCTCAGCATAACGGATATCGTCCCGGTCGGCTGCGATGCCGGTCCAGGTGGTTTCGAATAGCTGGTGGACATCCTTTAACAGCATCTTCTCACCGATCATTCGAGCGCTGTAAAACTCTTCAAGCACACGATGGATGCAGGTGCCGAATTCCAGGGCATCCGATTTGAATTCCATAGGCAATTTGTCGATTCTCCCGAATTTATAGGCAAGACTGCAATCGACGTATCCTAAGATCGCCGATGCACTCAGATGGTCATTCTGCCTAAGCTCACTTAAAACCATATAGATTCCTCCTCATAGGCATCCTAAAAGCGCTGTAAACAGCGGATAGTTGAAAATAAGAAGGCGATAGGCATCCCGTTCAGTCGAGTTAGGATCCGCCTATCGCCTTCAGATTGGTTTAAGTTAACGTCTGGGATTTTATAGGTTAGGCTGCCTGCTGAAGTTGCCGGATGAACGCCGAGGCATCGCTTGATGTTAGGGTCTCAAGGTCACAAGCATAGGCATCGGCGACCATCTGCTCCAATTGTTCGACAGATATGCCGCGACGTCTGGACAGGTTGTAAATGGCCCGCTTTTGCGCTTCGCTCATCCGAGGACCGGCATTATCCTTTCCAGCAGTCTGGCCAGCAGGTTTTTCCTGGGTTTGGTTTTCCACGGCAGGTGCCACTGGCGCCGGTTTCGCTTTCGGCTTAGCAGCGGCAGGACTGGTTTTCTTCGGTGTTTTCGCAGCGGGTTTCTTGGCGGCTTTAGGTTGCGTAGGATATTCATTCTTTCCTCCTTCGGGTATGGCGTCATTGAAATCGGCGAGCTCTTCCAGGGCGGTCATCCCCACGTTAGTATAGGATCGAAGAGCACGGGCAATGGATCGGGTACTGGCCATCCTTAAAAGATGCCTTGAAACCTTGGAGCTGCAATTGTTGGGGTTAGCGTCACCGATGTCCGTGAAGGTTTCCCCAATCTTCGACATGACAGTTGCCCGGCAGACAGCAAAGTTGCCATTGTCATTGGTCGGCATCTGGACGATATCGACCTCAATGCTTGAGAGCCCATGTTGATGGGCCAAATCCAAAAGTCCAGGATACTTGACGAACTCTTTGCCCTCAATCTTGGTAATCCAGCGTTCATCCAGCCGAGGCACATGCTTTTCCAGAAATACGGCACCCTCGACTTCACGCTTGGGCACCGCATTGAATACCGCCAGGATGTGTTTGCACTTAAAGTCCGGGTCACGCTTGATGTTCTTGGCGAAGTCACCGCATGTGCAACTATCGCCAGCATCATTGATGGTCACGCTGTACAGGATTTTGCCTTCTCCGGATTCCACGAAGAATTGTCCGCTGTCAGTCTGAAGCACCCTCAGATGGTCAGATTTTTCATTTCGTTTTTGAAGTTCCGTTGCGGTCATGGTTGTCAGGCCTCCTCTTCTCTTTCAGTAAAATGTTGATCCAGTCCACGATTTCGATGGCGATCCTTACCAGCAGGTCGATTGTGCGTTGGGTCATTGCACTCCTTCATTGATTAAAAAGGCGGTTTATCGTTTCTGTCTTCAAAACCACGGCCATCGGTCTTGATAAATTCAATACTGCTGACGATCATTTCGAAGCTGCTGCGGTTCTCTCCTTCATTGGTTTTCCATTTGGATTGCTGCAGATAGCCGACAACGGCGATTCGGGCGCCGGAATGGAGATACTTTTCAACGATCTCGGCGTTCTTGTTGAAGCATACGCATTTTAGCCAGCCAGTTTTTTCACGGCCTGATCTGAATGCCAGAGAAAATGATGTGACTGGATCGCCTTCAGATCCGAAGAAGATTTCTGGGTCGTTACCGAGATTGCCGGTCAAAATGAGTTGATTCAGCATATACGAAACTCCTTTCTGTTCGATTTGGATTCAGTAGCTACGTTTCCCGAAGTAGATGAATGAGCCTATCAGCAGGATCACGACGGCCCATATGATGGGTTGGGGTAGGACGGAAACGATGTAAGCGATACCGATGACTGCTAAAACGATGAGGGCGATGGTGATTGCCGGTTTGAATAAATCCAATAAGCGCCTCCTTGAAATAAAGATGGTTGACAGGATCCCCTGTTATTCATCAATTTATATATATAGTTACGGACGGTTAAATGGATTTTAGGGCGGAAAAGAGAGAATGCTGGCGGCAGGAAAACGGACATTACGACTATTTTCAGATATCTTTATAATAGAAGTTTTTTAGTCTGAAACGATAACTCTAAACTTGGCTTGCGTGGTTTTAACAAGGAATAATTCAGTCGTGCCAAGCAACTTCAAAATATCATCGCTGATGGATGCTGCTGAACCACCGGGTTGAACGATTAACACCTCAAATTCAAGTTTTGACTTACGAGCCTTTTCCTTGAAGAAGGATAGCAATTTCATATCACCCTTTAAGAAACGAGATACTCCCTCTCGCATCCAAGTCTCGTGTCTTCGCTTTAAGTCATAATATAGCGTCTGCATACCACCATGCTTTACGGTGATGCATTTCTGAGCCTGTCCACAAACGGTGTAGAAATTCCCAATGTCGTTTGAAATTCTTGCTCCACTTGCTCCTTTACAATGCACTAAACACAACCGGATCGTTTCATCATCCATATCTTTAATTGCTACTAAATCAGCAGCTTCCCCGCACCCATCATCATTAAAAACAAGATCGTATTCATCCTGGATTTGTTCAAATGCTCTGTATTGAATCGTGTCGGCATCACCTGTCTTGTGCATAGATTCTTGATTGAGCGGAATACCATCCCAGTCCCAAATCTCCAACTGATCTTTTGGAAACATGCCCGCATCCAAGCGCACTGGTATATGGTAGCAATTATAAGAATGTGTGCCGTCAGAATATCTGATAATAAAAGGGTCGCTAACAAGGTGTTCTTCCAAAGTAATTGGAACTGAATTGGATTTTTTGAAAAATACATCCGGTCCCAAGATTTTCGTATACCTATACCCTCCTGAAAAATCGCTTGAAATCTCAAATTTATATTCCGATGAGTATTCGTCACTAAAGATTTTTATTGTAAAAGAATTATCGTCAGCAACATCTGAAATTTCCAAATCGACCAGAAATAAAGGAACTTCAACTTCTCCAAACTTGATAAATTGCTTATCGTTAAATCCTATTTGCGCTTGCTCTCCCCATTGGACTGCAATGGGCCACGAGTTATGAGGTCTGGTAAGTTTTTCCGGGCGCAGGAAGTCACGTGTTATATTTGCATTTATTTCATCTTCATTGGCAACTTTTAGCCACGTCCTAGAACACCAGTTGAGCCATTCTGATATTGTGCCACTCGTTTGCTGCCAGACCTTACCTTTTCTTTGCGTCCCGCCCCATAAAACGCGTTCCCCTTCCTCATATCCCAAACATGCAATATTATTCAGAGCTGACTCTGCTTTTTCAATACTGGCCAATCCATCGGTAACATTTGGGCCAAAGTAAGAGGTGAAGCTAATAGCACCTATTCTGGACGACCCTAGATTTTTGACCAAAGGCAATTCAACATTATTTAATATGTTGAAAATGGCTGGCCCACTTACTAGTTCAGCTTTTTCACCTGATATCTCTTGTACCATTTTTCCAGTTCGCAGCCCTTTATAGTCACTCGAATATATAAAAAGAGCGCCTTCTTCTTTTTTCCAATGAACCAGTATCAAATCATAAAATGTATTGAATAAGTTTTGATAATTTCCCCAACCAACCGTTTCAGAACGATAAACAACAGCTACCAAAACACTGTCTTCTTCGCTTATTGAGTACCAGCTTTCCGCATCTTTTGGCAGGACATTTTTATAGTTTTCGGGCGACCAATCTTCACATGTTGTTTTATAAATTTGAGTTGAAAGAGAGGGGCGCAAATTCCATAGCGATAGCTGCGAATGTAGGTCTCCGTTTTCTTTTAAGCCTAAAACAACATCTTGTAGTCTCAGCTCATCTTCAATGCGCTCTTCGCTTAGTCTTTTAATTATAACATCCCAATCAGCACCTTCAGCATATAAGTTTGATAGTTTTCGTTCTGTTTCTGGATCTGCAATATTCGCAATGACGCTAGCTTCACCAATCTCGCCTACGGCACCTTTACGTGTAAAACGGCCAATAAACTGTAAAGTTACAGCCAGAGATTTATGCGTATCATGCAGGGCTGCTACTTTCAGATTGGGAAGATCAAAACCTTCGCCCAGCATATCAACGCAGACAATAATGCGAGCACCGTCCTCTCCACGATCTAATAATAAGTTTAGCGCATCCCGGTTTTCTTGAGTTCGTCCCGAACCTGAATAAACAACCTGTGGCTTTAGGTCCGGTGCAAGCTCTCTGTAGATAGCAACAACTTTTTCAGCGCGTTCTGTAGTTTTGGTCCGGGCCATTAGAAGGTGGTCTAATCCTAACTCATCTCTATCTCTACGTAAGGATGAGATGGCTTCAATCGCTATTTTGCGATCTCGTTCGTCCTCATCTCCAAACTCTTCAACCGTTTTAAGATTTATGGGGCGATAATATCCAGATGCCTGAGCATCACCGAGTTTAAAATTGAAGATAATCTTACCATCAACCCGTTTGTTATCTCGCCTAAACGGTGTCGCAGTAAATTGTGTAATACGTTTATCTTTAAATTGGTCCCGGATGGCAGCCCATTTGGGTGCAGTAACATGATGCGCCTCATCAACTATCAAATCAGAACAATTTTCCAGCAGATACGCTACAGCTTCATCGTTAGATACTTGTAAAGTATTCGGCAGTGTTACAATAACATTGGTACGTTTTAAAAGCTCCTGAGCATCTTCCACAGTTTGGAGCCCTGTCGAAAGTCGTGCCACAAATGGGCGTGCAATTTCTACGGGGACAACGCCTGCATCAGGCAATATACCTAAAGACATAAATTTTCTTACAATTTGAACTCTAAGGGCATCTGTTGGAACGATTACTAAAGTTTTTGGCAATTGATGATAAACCTGCATAGCCAACATTGTTTCTGTTTTTCCGGTTCCTGTAGGCAATACGACTGTTGCAGGGTCAAACTTCTCTCCAACTGAAAAGTGTGCGGATATAGCGTGCAAAGCACCTATCTGCGGGGTACGTAGACCGGGAATACCACGCTCTTCATCCTCTAGTGTAAACAAAAATTTATTATGCCAAGAATCAAGGACGTTTTCCGGAGTTACCGCATGGTTTTCAAGATCACCGAGGCTATCCCATGAAAAGTCTGTTGTGTCTGATATGTCATCAAGTTTTTCGATGCTAGGAGCATTTAATACACCCAAAGTAGTTTCTATCTGTCTTGCCCTTTTTTTACGAAGTAGAATTTCATTGAAGGGACCTGCCAATTTGGTACGGACAAGGTAATGCCCGGCCAGTTGTGAATCGAAAATCTCCACAGCCTGTTTTGTTGCTAAAAATGGCTGCTGCGCAACCATATTGTTACCAACTTTAAATCGCCTCTCAGGTAAGGCAGGGATTATGATATCTCCCCGCCATTCAGGGAACATACTCATTTAATTGAACCCTTTCCTTGTGTTTGATACAACTTTTATATTTTCAAGCATCCGCTTTGGCCGAAAACATACATCAATTTTGTCCAAGTGTATTGGAGTTATAAGAAACACGCAATGGTAGAATGCCTATTTACCAGAATCGACGTTATCAATTGACCTCCCCCTCCTCGCTTTTTTAATTAGCTCATTCAGATTGGCGCGTTAAACGCATATAACCTACAGCCTGTCTTCACAAGCTGCTCAAACAAAAATAGCAGACCACCATCATTGTTACTCACTGGCGTTAAAAGGCCTTGCTTCTTGCCCTTTTATAAAACCGATCAATAGCGCGGGGCGGACAGACAAGCCTGGCAAGCGTGATATACGCTTCTCCATACCAATTACGACCAAAGGTGCAGGAATGCCCTCCTCGCGCTGACGCGGCCTCATGAAAGGTCGCGAATAGGCGCGGCCTCCAAGATCAGGAGGTAAAAATGTTATTGGTTACCCGATTTGAATTGGCAGCGAAGAATGAAAACGAGCTGCGTGCATTACTCAGATATGCATTTAATGAACTTGCCAGAAGTGAACCTGAAAGCCATCAGCGCAGAAACGCTCTGGCATCCATCGAAAACATTCAAAATGAACTGGTTTCAAGGGCACCTTGCCCTTGAGCCAATTTACTTGTTTAGCGATAGGATTTCCCCTTGTTTGTTGAGATAAAAGCCAACTGATGACTTAGCAACGATCATCATTAATGCTGGCATACCTTCTATTTGCAAAGAGCTGGTTAAAAAGTAAAGTTGACCAATATCATCCTGGCTAGGTAATGCACCGAAATTCGGCGGATGGGAATGCCACTCGCCAACGTATGTCACTATCCCCGCTGTACGTTCATGGCACTCATCAAGAATATCGGTTGAAGAATAAGCGCCCCGGCCAAAACTTGAAGGCGTAGATTCACTGTTTTCAGGAGCAAAACAGGCTTTAACTAAAGTAATTGTTTTGTCTTTTTGGTCAATAATTCCAAATAATATCCCTCCCGTTTCATTGGGTAAGGCATCGGCGCGATATTTTTTTGCACTCTCAATAAATCCATCGTCCCAAATAATTTCCCATCCATTTATCTGTATGGATTTCGTTTGAAAAACCGGTATGTCATAGGGGATGGCCCCTCCAGTATCTTCCTGATAATCCCATATGCATATTTTTGGTTCTGGCTGAGAAATGTTTTTCCTGAGTTGACGGGCCAAAATCGCTGAATGCAGATGGACTAATTCATCTGACATGGAGAGCGTGATTTCTCTACATCCAGCACCAACCCATTGCCGTCCAAAATGGCCAGACAAATGCTTAGCCCCCCACTCCGAATTTAATATTGCCCTATAATATTGGGCTTCCAGAGAATTGCATCGGACGGTTCTATTTGCATCCTCAAGCAACATGACTGAAGCCATACCGGAAGGAGTAATAAAAATGCTTGCTGTCCTGGGATAGTGGTCCTTTCGGGAAATCGCTCTTGGAACGTGCAAAGTGGTCGTTGCATCAATTAAGAGATCAGAATCGTTTATCGCATCAACCAATTTTGCATCATCAGATAAAATGTCTGTGACAAAATGATGGGATGTACGTTCCTTGTTGGTTTGATGAATATTGCTAACAGTTGAATTGACGACTACGGATTTTGGATGACCAAGGCCATGGTGTGTGGATATGTGTCGAACAATATTATGGGCTTGGATTATATCGTCATCGACGTATGACCATTTTCCCCAGCATTCTCTTTCCCAGATTATTGCCAGCAAACCGCCCAACGCACCTACGCCAGCAATAATACCTTTAGGGCCATCATCATCGGGATTCAAGCCGGAATAACGTCTAATTTCTTTACTGGTTGGGTAGCATTTGACATTTACGGGGAATAATAGGAGTGACTTCCATTTGTCACTTCGATCCTGCCTAAGAGGGTCTCTATACCATTTTTTTTGTCCCGGTGCTCTACATAGCACAGAAAGTTTTTCTCCCAGTGATGCTACTTCAGAATCAACAATAAATCCCTGAGTATCAATTTTTTCGATATTCCCATTTATTGAACGCGGAATCCCTAATAATAAAAGGACGAACTCATCATTGCTTTTCTTCGATTCAATGCCATTTTCAGAGGCCAGGTCTTGAATAGCGGATTTTAAGGAACCGAGAATATCGCTTCCTCGTTTTTCAAGACTATCTTGAAGTTGGCCTAATGTATGGGGGTACTCTTCTATTGGGCTGTTTTCCACCGGATTTAACAGTAGGGAAACTGACACGTAAAGAGGCACAAAATTTTTGCTATTATTACAATATTTGCCGATTAGTGTTTTTGTCCTGATCCCCTCATAGCTAACAGGTTCAAATGACAGTTTTTTGTTAGCACTATCTTCGGATTCGAAATGTTTTTCAGGCAGTAGGATATTAAAAGGACTTGAGAAAAACAAGTGCTCGATAGGCTGGTCATCTCCATGAATTGTTCCATCAGCGGTCGCTCTCAACCACCAAAAAATACGCTTTATAAATAATTGCGGTGTCCATGACCTCTCGACAGATTCCCAGGGCTCAATATATAAGCAAAGGGAGCGAGGCTCCCCTTCAAGCACGTGATTTTGATGAAGTGTTATAGGAAAATCTTTACGTAACGCTCTTACATCCCAGCAAAATTTATCAGTAGCGCAAAAAGACAGAGCAAGACGCTCCACCCGGTGAATCCCTGCAGGATTGTCGGCTTCGAATGAGCCATCTCCAATTTCGACGATGATCAATTGGCGCTGGTGTCTATCGTCAGCTCTTAATTCGATTATTTCACACGAAGGATTATCCAGACAAGCTTGGTGTACTTCTTGAACAGCTTTATCAAACTGATCAAAGTCTGAATTGTCAGCGCCTCCCCAATCATAATAAGTTACTTCCATACGCCAGCTCTGGGTGGAGAATTTGAAGTAACATAAGCCGCAGCGGGTAAGGTTGCTGCGAGCTTAAATCCGCTTCCAGTTGTTTCGATTTCCAGTGGAGCAGGGTTGGTTTTTGTTGGCTCCTCACCAGTGCATTTGAATATGCCTGAATGACCGAGTATTGAACGATACTCACGTTTAGCCCGGATGCATGGAGGATCACTGTCATCATCAGTAATAGGCTTGCTGCTTGAAACAATAAATGCACCATATTTAGCCTGCTCAAGCGTTTTTCTCGCTTTTTGAGACACGAGAGCATCTTCACCTTTTTCTGACCAGCTATCATGTGACAAACTACGCCATGAGCAGTGGTGGGGAGCAAGTAATAAATCATACTCTGTGTCGGACGGCTGGAATTCGTCTGAGATTCTTTCCCAAATTTCAACGCCAGCATCTCCGCCTGCTAAAAACTTGCTTGTGTTTGAACCGAATTCTGTATTTTTAATCTTAAAATTGATAATAACGCTTGATTCATTTTTTGATAGTTTCTCTTCAGTTTCTTCATCTTGTTCACTGAATGGGCCAAGCAGCAGCGATGTCAGGTATTCAGACGCTTGCCCATTGATACCTGTAAATTCTTCGCCAGACTTTATCAAAATCGGTGTTAAATCGTCTGTCTTTCCATCCTCATCTTCACCCATGATCAGAATTTTATCCCCGTCCTTAACTGAAAACCCACTGTCTTTATAGACTTTTATCCTACGTTTCGCCTCTTTATTGAAAGCTTTTGCATCGCAACATAGCGCGTTGTTTTTTGATGCTCGCCTAAAAACCATTGGCGATGACCAAAGTTGGCGGATGACGATGCGTTTTTCATTTTCCGGTTTTTTGTCATCCGGGTAGTCTGATAGAGGCCCAAGCCAAAAATGTTTTTCCAGGCCCAGACAGTGGTCTTCATCAGGGTGGCTCAACAGCATGGCATCTACGTAAGGACGGCCATTTTTGTCCGTTTTAAGCCTGTCTCTGAGATCTTTTGCTACATCACGCGTATCATCGTCTGAATCATCTGCAGCGGACCGTATCTTGCAGTCAATTAGCAAACTTGTGGCATTAGAATCTGCAAGTCGGAGCAATGTCATGTCTCCATTGTCAACTGGAAAAAATGTTATCTTTGCGACCATAAATACCTCCAAATAGATTTACTCAGCCGCCGCAACGGCGTTTACAACAAAGCGGTTTCCTGAAATGCGGGCTGCAATTAATGACAAAATAATCAAAAGACCTTGAATAAAAAAAACCACTGGCTTTATTTGGCCGGTAATTGTTGCATCACCAATTAAAGCCCAGACTATCGTTGCTAAAAAAATCAGTGTCAGCCCTGAAAAGGTGTCTCTGTACAGTAAAAAAGTACGGTGCGCTTGCAAAACTTCTCTTGTGTCTTTTGCAGGCTTGTATATCTGCTGATACCAGCGACTATTACGCGTATCACCATCAATTTCATCTGCGAATACCTCGGGCCATCGGTTTTTAACTAAATCATATTCGATTCTGGAATCTTTTTTACATAGCTGATCCACTCGACACGCTGGCAATTCGTTTTTTAAACGAGTAAATACAAATTTGTGTTTAACGCTCTGTGGTAAAATATTTGTAATCATCAATAAAACCGCAGAAAGCATGACACTTCCACTTCCCACAACTGCCAGCTTAATCAAACTTGTCACTGATGCTGAACTAAATTGAAAAAACGCAGAAAACACTAGAGAAGCCGCCATAATAAGAAAGACGTTTCGGCTATTTTCTTTTTTTAAATCGATTTCCATTCCAATGCTCTGCCTTGTTGTTATATTTTTCCTAATAATGGTATTGATCGGCTTGTTGCAGCATCCAGTAGCAAGTGGCTCATATACGCGGCCCCGGCGCACAGCGTTAAAAATCTCACTATAGATTCAAGCGTATCTTGCGGTTGCCAGTCGTAAACCTTCTTCGTTCCATACCCAACTAAACCCAGTATCGCCAAACTATGAAAAAATTGCCGGTGGTGCGGGTTCTTCAGTGAAGGTTCCAATATATCAGGCAATTTGCCAATTACAGCACCCATCCCAATTGCCGGTAGTGGATTGTGATTGATGTTTCCGTTTTCATCTTTGTCCAATGCGGCGACTGCCAAACAGGACAGTCCCCCGGCAACCGCATGAGTCAAACCATTTGGCATCGCTATTTTTCCTTTCTTACGCCTTTGAAGGGCTTCTTGTCTGATGTTTTAACATCCATAAATTGCCCTGTTTCGGCATCTCGTTTCACGTAATGCCCTGAAGGGGTCTTGGTTTGTGATCGGCCTCGAACGGCCCCTTTTCTGTGTCCATCGCCTTTTGGTGGGTTGGTAGCCATAACAATTCTCCTTTACAATTCTTCAACCATGGTTAATATTGCACTTAACGACCGTTGATAAATTAATTCCTCTGGTAAGGTTTGTCAACTGATGTTAATATATTTTTTAACGGGAGTTGAAATTATGCCAAACAAAATCGACCAAGCAAAAATAATTAGTCAAAATATCAAAGATTTAAGAGAAAAACTGGGGTGGAATCAATCTAAGCTGGCAAGTGAGGCTGGTATCACGGCTGCGGCCCTCAGTATGATCGAAAAAAATGATGGCCGTGTTCCCACAATTGTTGTACTTAATAAAATCGCCTCCGCGCTAAAAGTTCAGCCATATGAGATCACGGGTGAAGAGCCTCAAAACATTTCTGAGTCCAGCGAACGCAATCGCGAGTTCTATCGGAAATGGGATGTACTTGAAAGCTTATCCCTGGAAGATCAAAAAATGCTGAGGGGAATGGCAGAAAGACTAAAAAAAATTACGGAAAAATAAATGCTTGAAGAGCAAAGAGGGGCAGAAGAAGCCGAAGAAACGCTCGAAGCTCTGGGGTTCGATGCTTTGCCAATTATTCCCGATCAGGTAGCGGCATCAATTAATTGTGATGGCTTCAGGCTCATTTTTGAAAAGAAAGAGTTCGACTCTGGAGGCATACTCGGCACAGCGAAAGGTAACAATAAGGGTGCCATCGTTTATGTGAATGCCAACATTTCCGATCTGGGACGGTTTAATTTCACAGCTGCCCATGAACTTGGTCATGTTTGCATGCACATAATGCCGCAAAAAAAGACTTCATTTGAATGCGGTTCAAAAGAAATTTACAGTCAATATGACGACCCTATTGAAAAAGAGGCAAACGGCTTTGCATCGGGGTTACTGATGCCTAAGAGGCTGATTTACAAACATTTTGACGGAGATATCAATTGGTTTAACATTTCACGTTTGTCCGAGCTGTGCAAATCTTCACTGGAGGCAACATATAGGCGATTGAGCAACTTAGAAAATTTACCAACCGCTTTTATAATCCACGAAAATGGTGTTTTTAGACGTTTTGTGGTTTCCTCCAGCTTTGACTTTTATATCGAAAGGTCCCCTCTCTCGTCTTATCAGCAAGATTTAGCGGTAGATGTGAAGGAGGAGCCATACCCTCCAGACTTTGAAACGGTTGATGCCTCAGATTGGATAATTCCAAAATCAAACGGTATCTGCCTTGAGTCGGTATACGCGAGCACGATATTGCTAAACGATGGTTTTTCATACACCATTGTCACTTACGATGATGATTGTATACTTGATGACTCTGAATTTTATTAAATTATATCGTGACGTGCATCGGTTTGATCGTAGCCGGCGGCATCCTCTTTTTATTGGTTAACCGACTCATCATACACTTTCAGATGAAATTTGGAACTGCTGATTTTATACAGATCTCAACTCTTTACGATATCAAAAATTTTCAGTTCTTTAGCTCCAGTTGGCAAATAAGCTGTTACCTGTTCATTAAGAAAGGCACCCAGTAAAGTTTGAGCAATTGGACTTGTGTGGCTGATAATACCCTCAGACACCGATCCCTTACCTCGAACAATTTGAACCATTTTCCTCTCATCAGGATCATCGATAAAGGCATAGGTGACTGTATCGTTAATTTGGACGTAAAATTCGCCTTGGTGGCCATTTCCATCTGGTGGCACAGTAACTGGCTCTAGTGATTCATGATGAGGTTCGTCACTTACTTCAAAAATTGGTTTTGGCTCGGCAATGATTTCTTGCTCAGGTGCCAGCGGCGTTCTAAAACTGTTTTCTTCCTGGCGGTTTGAAATAGTCCAGGTCCTTCCCCGTCCATTTTCTTCCATAATGTAAATTTTAAACGATCTTCTTCTCTTTTTCTTCTATCATTTTCTTGCCGCACCCGATTATTCAAATCGATCTCAATTCCTGTATCATTGGTACGCAGGAGGGCTGCGACCGATGCCAGGGATTAAGCGTAAAAAATGTTGTCATTGCCATATCTTATTCGTTCCCGATCCTCGAAATAGAGATAGACAACGCTACTGCCGCCAACCTGAATGCCGCAAGGCCAGCAAGGCTGCCAGTCAGAGGCGATGGCTCCAAAAACCAGACAACCGCGATTACTTTAGCGGGCCGGAGAATGTGCAACGGGTCCAACGCTGGCGAGACGACAACCCTGGCTACTGGCTCCGAAAACCAAAAATCACCTCCGATGCGTTACAAGATCCCTTGATCCAACAAACTCTTGAAACAATTGATAATAATACCGATTTTGCAGACAATGCGTTACAAGATCTCTTAACGCGACAACCTTCCGTATTAATTGGCATTATTGCCCAATTAACCGGGTATGCGTTACAAGATGACATCGTCATGGCCGCCCGTCGCATGCAACAATTCGGCAACGATATCCTTAACCCCCAATGTGAAGGAGGCCGCCATGGTAGCCAAACAACCCATTTGCCCCGACCGTATCCGTAGAACACCCAAACGGTTCAGTTGGCTCGATCACCGCCTGGTCAGCGACCACTATATTGATCGCTGTACCCATGCTGCTGCGGCGCTGTACCTGTTTCTGGTCACCGTAGCCGATGCCAGGGGGATGAGCTATTACTCTGCCCGAACCCTGGCCCAGCGTCTGGCCATGGATGAGCACACCTCGGTCCGGACCCGGGACGAACTGGTCGACATCGGCCTGATTGCCTATCGAAATCCGTTGTATCAGGTCCTGGCCATCGATGCCGAACCAATCAGGCAGACCGGCACCCTCCAATCCGTTGAACAGATTTTCAAGCACCTCGGGGAGGGCAGACAATGATCGATTACGCCCTTTTCAGCAAAATCAGGCATCTGAACCAACACGACGGGTTGACCGCCCGACAGATCGCCCGGGAACTGGCCATGGACGTGAGAACAGTCAAAAAATGGCTCGACCAAACGCGGTTCAGACCCAGACAAAGTTCCCCGCGAGCCAGTAAGCTCGATCCTTTCAAAAGCGATATTGTCCGTCTGCTCCAAGCCCATCCCTACACGGCAATCCAGCTTCTTCAACGCCTGCGTGAGCAGGGCTTTAAGGGCGGGTATTCCATCGTCAAGGAGTATGTCCGCAAGGTCAGACCGCCGAAGACCCGCGCCTTTCTCACCTTGTCGTTTGCTCCGGGGGAGTGTGCCCAGGTGGACTGGGGTTCCTTTGGTGCGGTTAATGTCGGTTCCACCCGCAGACGACTGAGCTTTTTTGTCATGGTCCTTTGCTACAGCCGTATGATGTATGTCGAGTTTACCGTCTCCCAAACCATGGAGCATTTTTTGGGATGTCATCAAAACGCCTTTGAGTTCTTCGGCAGGGTTCCCCAACGAATCATGGTCGACAATCTTAAAAGTGCCGTGCTCAAGCGCATTGTGGGAACGGCGCCGGTGTTCAACCCCAAATACCTGGACTTTGCCAATCATTACGGTTTTACCATCGCGGCCTGCAATGTGGGCAAGGGCAATGAAAAAGGGCGTGTGGAAAACGGTGTCGGCTATGTAAAAAAGAACCTGTTGGCCGGATTGGATATCTCCGATTTTACCGCGATTCATCCGGCAGCCCGGCACTGGCTCGACACGGTGGCCAACGTGCGCATCCACGGCGAGACCCGCGAGCAGCCGATTGTGCGTTTCGAAAATGAGCGGGCCTATCTCAATCCGTTGCCCCATCACCGGTTCGACATCGCCACCGTCTCCCAGGTCCGGGCATCGAGCCAGTTCCGCGTGGCACTCGATGCCAACCGCTACTCGGTGCCGGCCGAGTATGCCGGCCGACAACTGACGTTGAAAACCTATCCCGATCGGATTTGCCTTTATTATGACAACAAGCTGATTGCCCGCCACGCTCGCAGCTATGACCGCCATCTGGACATCGAAGATCCGGATCACCCCAAACAGCTTTTGCTCTGGCGCAAGAAGGCCCGTGAACAGAAAATCGTGATGCGCTTTCTCTCCTTGTCGCCCCAATCCGCGCTATACTATCAAAAGCTCGAACAGCGTCGCATGAACCCCTATCATCATGTGCAGAAAATCGTCGCCCTAAGCGAAATCTACAGCCCAGAAGCCGTCGCCAGAGCGTTGGAAGACGCTTTTACCTTCCAGGCGTTCTCCTGTGAGTATATTGCCAACCTGCTCGAACAGCACACACGTTGTCTGCCAAAACCCGGCGCTTTGCATCTGACCCGCCGTGAAGATCTGTTGGACTTGACGGTGGAATCGCCCGATTTGAGCATCTACCAAAAGGAGAGACCATGACTGACACGCAACTGCCGGACCCTCCCCTTGAACTCAACCTCAAATACCTGAAATTGCCGTTTATGCGTGAGCACCATCATCCGCTGGCCCAAAAAGCCGCCAAAAACAGTTGGTCGCACGAAGACTATCTGGAGAAACTGGCCGACGGCGAAGCGGCGTTGCGAAAAGATCGTTCCACCAAACGTCGCATCAACCAGGCACGCTTTCCGGTGATTAAAACGCTGGATCAGTTCAATTGGACATGGCCAAAAAAAATCAACCGCCTTCAGGTTCAGCAACTGTTCCGGTTGCAGTTTGTCAAGCAGTCGGCCAATGTCATTTTCTTGGGTGGCGTGGGACTCGGCAAAACCCATTTGGCGTCCGCCTTGGGCTACGAGGCCTGCCTCAAAGGATATACGGTGCTGTTTGCCACCGCCATCGATGTGATCAACACGCTTTCCGCGGCCCAGGCGGCGGGAAGAATGAAACAGGAACTGAAAAAATATACTCGCCCATCACTGTTGATCCTCGACGAACTGGGCTTTTTACCCATCGACAAGGCCGGAGCCGACCTTTTGTTCCAGGTTATCAGTCAGCGCTATGAACAGGGCGCCTTAGTAATCACGTCCAACCGCGCCTACAAGGACTGGCCGGAAATCTTCAACAACGACAGCACGCTTACGTCGGCCATTCTCGACAGATTGCTGCACCATGCCGAAACCGTTCTCATCCAAGGAAAAAGCTTCCGGATGAAGGAACAAATCGAATTATGATGGTTGTGTAAAAACGTAGCCGGGCTCACTCGAAATGGGTTCCGGCAACTGAAATCCTCATTGGTTGGATCATGCAATTTGAAATCGCCAAAAATAGAACATTTTCAGACCGCCGCTAACACTCAGGTTCTTCGACAACATAGGACTCGACCTCCTCCTCGAAAACCTCAGTATCAATTTCACCAACAATCCGATGATCAGAAACTCCACATACCTCAGTTGTTTTAAAACCGATGGGATCGATTTTTAGGGAATCCAGCTTTGTGATCAGGTCATTCAGGCATTCATCCTTGTCGGAGATATAATTTGACCCCCAACACCGCCAAAATATCCAACCCATGCGTTCAAGCGTTCTCTGACGCGATATGTCCTCAAGCCAGCGCTCAATACCATGGTACTTGTCACCATCAAGCTCCACGGCAAGCCTTGCATCATCAAGGCCCTCAACAACCAGATCGATTCTGTAATTGCCAACATGTACCTGTGGCCTGACACGATAACCGCGGCCCGTCAGTTCATCAAAGACATCCCTTTCAAAGTCCGACTCACAAAGGTCCCGAAGTTCTTTAATTTCTTCGCAGCCCTGCAATGATGGGTTTGTAAAATGATCAACCAAACGAGCCCGAAGATCGTTTTCGGTAATATCCGTTCGCTCAAAACTGCGAAATACGTAAAGGCGGTCCCTTGCGCGAGAGGCCGCAACATTAAAGCGCTGTTCGTAAATTCTGCCTGTTTGCGCCTGAATCCTTCCAGCTGCCACCATGCTGATCATGACAATGTCGGCTTCCTTGCCCTGAAAAAACTTGGCATCACCACACTGGATCCTGTGATCCAATATTTTGTCTTCCCCGAGTTCAGAAAGAAGTAAATTTTGGATGTGTTGTGCCTGTTCAAATCCAAGGAGGGAAACCACTCCAATCGACCGTTTTTCAAATCGTTTATCACTGGTGACCCTTTCAATTTCAGCAACTATTGCCCTTGCTTCAGGCTTGTTGATTTTAGACCTTCCCTCACGGTAGCCGCCAGGGATGTAAATATCGATAAGCGGCGGATCAAGTCGCTCAGAGGGCTTCGGAATCCTTATGGGCCTTAGCTCCCCCTCGTAAAACTGTTTGTTGGAAAATTGAATGATCGGTTCAACACACCTGAAATGTTCCCGCAAACGGATCACATCGGTTGCAAAAACAGTATTGCATAGATCATAAATTGAGCTGCCCGGTAAAAACAGATGACCATAGGGTAGCGCCTTCAGGTGTTTATCGCGTAAATACAGAATATCAGCTTCTTTCCGGGCAACATCTGATGGGCTAACCTGTTTATCATCACCTACCACCAGGATTTTTTGCCCGCGGATGAGCGATGGCAATGCGTATGCATCGCTTTGTGATGCCTCGTCAATGATCACTAAATCGAATGAGCCAATCTCGGGTGGAAGGCTTTCGGAAACTCTCCAGTGTGGCATAATCCAGCATGGAATTGCCTGGTTAGCGACCTTCATGGCTTTTCTGGCATCTTCACGGAATCTCACCGAACGGATTCCAGTGCCTTTGCCGATTTTTTGCAGTGCAGTGAGGTAATTTCTCAAAGCTGCGCTTACCTTGCCAGTTATGTTATTCTTAAGCTGCGCCCAGGTAAGCAACTCGACCAGCTTCAAATTGGCTTTTGATAAGTCAGACTCAGCCTGAATTCGTTCAGTTGACAGTTTCCTAAATTGGTCCCTGCCATCAATTTGTTTCAGGTAGCTGACACTTCTTGCCCAATCCCACGCCTGTTTCCAGTCATTTGGAATGCGATTAATTTCAGATCCATCATAAGGCTCACTTCTTAACTGTTTAGCCCACCTAACAGCCCCTGAATCTTCAATCAAACTTGATACTTCGGCAACCGTTTGAAAATCGTCTTTCAGATTCGCCAAAGTCTCAAGCACCGTTTGGAATGATGCCCATTTCGTGACAATCTCATCGTTGGGGATATCTCCATTTCCAAGATCTGTGGTGAGAAATCTAATAATCTCCTTAACGACTGGACCAGTAAATGGACTTAAACGTTGAAGTTGTAAGTTTTTGTCATTTTGTGCAGCCTTTAATGCATTGAGTTTTTTGTGGACCTTTAGCACCGTAACTGAATGCTGAAATTCAAACAGATCGTTTTTCAAAGAATGCGGATTAAAGCTGCCGGGAAACAACGATTCAAGCGTTTCAAAATAGTTCGGATAAAAGTCTTTCTCGATGACTCTAAGATTTGATATTTTTTGACAGACTCCTTTAAGAAAGGAAACGGCTGCAATCCCGACATCATTTGCTTCAGGTCCGTTAAATTCATCCTTAAGACCATTCCACCGTGTGACGATTTTTCTGATGTCCTGCAACAAGCCAATGTATTCCTCGATTTTACACCAATGTTCAGCTGTAGACGGCACGACGCCTTCAATTTTTACCTGTGAAAGCTTAATTTTTGTATCTTTCTTGCCGATCATTCCAAAGATTGATCGCTTCGATTCGGCTTTTTGTTTTACGGCGGTTGCAAACTTTTCGTCTAATTCAGCATCGTCTGGTATTTCAATGGGCGTATCAAGGAATTCCGATCGTTTTTGATCAATGACTTTAAAATCTTTGATCAGTTTGGTCAAAGACGCGCAAACTGGAATATCATCATCCCCAGCAATGCTTTTCCGCCATAATTGTTGTACGCTTTGACACCATGGATGATCAAACGAATCGGAGATCACAATTTCTGCCTTGATGGCCCTGTTTAATGCGCTTTCAAGGCGTTTCATATTGTCAGATGAAACTATGGTAAGCTCCGGTATTCTGCTATTTTTTATACTGTCGGCTACATGAGAGGCTTGTACGAGGTTTTGATGCACATATGAGATCTCATCAGTTGACATCAAAACATCTGGCTCCGGATACTTGTGGGAAAGATAAATAATGTTGGCACTTAGATTTTTCCGGGCTTTTTGCAGCTTGGAAATACTGTCAGCATCAAAACGCGGTGCAAATTTATCATCAGGTCCGAGGACATCTGGAAACCAACCATATTGTTCTTTTCCTTCAACGATCCGAACAGCCAAATCTTTCGGTTGAATTTCTTCCTTCAGAAATGGCACCCTATCCAGTTGGTTTTTAGCAAGCCTCTTGATTTTGGCATCTATTGTGGCAATGCGTTCATAAAGCAAATCGACCCGATCTTTAAAATGGGCGATTTCCAATTCCAGTGCTGATAAATTGAGATTGCTAACCTCCGATGCGATACGACGCACCGATTGCTCAAGAAGCTTCAGACCCTCCCTGTCGCTTGTGAGCAAACCAATTGTCAGATCTCTTAATTCTTGCGGAATGTGATCTCTTAAAACGGCAAGCTGTGCCTCTTTTTGAGAGGTGACAAGCACTCTTTTACCGTTAGCGAGAAAATGGCTTATTATGTTGGCAATGGTATGTGTCTTACCGGTACCTGGAGGCCCTTGGACAACCATTCCATCTGCCTGTTCAAGTCGTTCTGCGATTGAAACCTGCTCTTGGTTAAAGGGTTTGGGGAAATATAAATTCTCAGCGTCATTGACACCAGTGCCACTGGCCCAAGACTCAAAACCCAACGATGAAATGCCTCGATAATTTATTTTCTGCCGCTCGATGATTACATCATCGGGCTCCGTAACCAATATACCGCAGCTTGCAGGTAACGACTCGGCACTGTCAATTGACGACCTGATCCGCTTAATATCTTCGGCAATAAAATTGGTTTTTCGCTGCCGAATGAACAGGACCCAGGTATCCGTCATAACCGGGTTCGGCTCTGCCATTGGAAGGCTGCGATCATTGCGATCTTTGTTTATGTCCGGGTAAAAAACGCCCTTACTGCTTATATTCGCCGATAAATAGTGGAGGATGGACTTAAAGGACTCTGGAATAAACGGATTGATTTCCGTGTCCATATCCATCAATAAATCATCTACATGCTCTTCAAGATCAGCTATATTGGAAACATCAAATTTTTGGAGGTATTCAATTTCAGATTTTGGCGCTCTATTCGTAGGGTAAATTGTTATGATCTTTGATTCCGGGTCAAGAACTGCTTCGACTGACTTTGTTATAAGGGGGTAATTGATATTTGCACCAGGGGCCTTCCAACGCAAAATTCCCATACCAACAACAAGTTCGAGCACTTGCTCAGTGCTGTGGTGCTGAAATCGAAACAAGTCCTCGTACAAACCGATGGTAAATCTTCTCAGTTTCTCCTTTTCAGACCACGGCACCCACTGATTTTCAACGTATTGATCGAAGGCATCTTGAACCTCTGGAGCGTCATCCAGATTCAACACGATAGTTGAATTGCCATTTTGTGGGTCAAAAACTTCTTTTTCAGCAGCTGAGCTGGATGCAAGCACAACAATTGTTAGTTTTAAAATTGGTTCCCTGTTAGGGTCTTTTTTAAGATCTATCCAATCGGTTAAGACATCAGGTGGGGTTGGTGGCAATGTTGGATGCAAACGATTTATACGAAACCAGGCTTCCGCAGGGTTTTCATCAGACCAGTAATCAACACCTGGTAAACTAACAAACTGGTGTTCGTACACAGCCATTGCTTTATGACTGTTGATATCGAATATGGGTTTCCTGTCTAATCGCTCAAGGTTTTCAAGATAGGTGAAAACATGCCCCAAGTTATCTTTAATCAACCCGAGCTTATCAGAAGCGACAACCGCCATCAATATACCCCCGATCCGCTCGTTTCTAATAGAATCTTAACAAGATACATTGCCACAGACTTAAAGATATCGGCATTTTGCCGCCTCAAATGTGATATAAATGGGAAAACGCACTGAATGAATAAGGGAATTATATGGTTAGTTAGCAGGGCAATTGGTGGAATTCAACTGCTTTTATGCTATGGCTCAAAATGGACTGGTTTAGCCGTACAGGCTCTTTCGTTTCCTAAACAAATAGAATCTTGACTAATAAATTTTTACGGTTCTCTATGAAGCTCCAGTTGTCACGAAATACTCAGAGATGGGGTCAATATCCCACGGAACCTCTGGCCAGGATATGGGGGGTGTCTTCAGCGCCTGTTGAACGATACGCATGAACTTTTTGCCGATGTTTCTCGATTTGCGGCGATTGAATCGGAACACATACTCGTCAAGATAGTTTTGAAGGTATTTCGGTTCGAATCGCCCCTGGTAAGTTCCTCTGACCAGTCGTTTGATCAGGGTCGTCACCAGATGGACACCATATAGTTTTTCGAAATCCCTGCTTTTGCTTTGGTTCGTTATTTCGTGTCGATACTGCTCTTTACCAATGATGTTATAGCCTTGCCAATCGTCCGTAGCGATGGTCGAACCGGGCTCGATATTGTCGAGGATGAAGGTTTCCAAAGAAAATCCCGAGCAATCCAGGGCGACATGCAAACGAATGCGACCCATTCGTTTTTCGATGTCTCACCGTTCCACGGCAATCGCAACAATGGATTTGCCTTCAGCCCCCCGTCCCCGTTTGCCTGGGCGTTGGCCGCCGATGAAAAACTCATCGACCTCGACGCGGCCGGAAAGCTTTTCACGCTCCTTACGAATGGTGCAGCGCCGGAGCTTTTGAAGCCAGGTCCAGGCGGTGCCGTAACTGCCGAAGCCCAGCAGTTCCTTAAGGTTCGTGGCATTGATGCCTGATTTGCGGGTCGTGAACCACCACATGGCTTTAAACCAGTAGGTGATCGGTTTTTTGGAACTGTCCATAATTGTGCCGGCCGTTAAGGAGTGTTGATGTTCGCATTGGGTGCAAATATACAGGTTTCTTGAACTCAACCAGTACCGTGTGTGGCCACATTTTTTGCACACAAAGCCATCGGGCCATTTTTGTTGGAACAGATAATCGAAACAGGCATCCGGTTGTGAAAAACGTTGATCGAATTCGATTTCAGATTTTGGGAAATCCTCTGCAATGGTAAAATCAGTCATAGTGGCCTCCTGTTTTGGGTTATAAGGCCACGTTACCACGTGGCTGTGACAGATCCGGTCACAACCAATCAAACTGGAGCTTCATAGAGAACCGTATAAATTTTAAGGATCTACGTTTTTGCAGATTCCCTCTCTCCATTTTCCACGCAGACCCACAACCAGGAGCACCGACCGCATGAACAAGCTTGAGTTGGTCCAGGCATTGAAAGACGCCACCGAACTTTCCAGAACTGAAGCTGCCGCCGTTGCTGACATCTTTTTGGTGGAATGGCCGATGCCCTGGCCAAAGGAGGCCGTGTTGAAATCAGGGGATTGTGTTCGTTTTTCTTGAAGGAATACTATGGACATAATCTGGTTAAGGGAGGTGTGAAAAATATAACAATTTGGGGATTCAATGTACAATTGATTCTACAGGTTATAATAATGTGCTTGACAAGAAAATTATTTCTTAGTATTTTTTCAATTATCTGGAAATGGTTGTACTCCAGAACTTAACCCAGAGAGTCAGCGCACAACGGACGTAATATCTCCTTGGAGGTAACTCCCGCGTGCGCTACATTTTTTTGTGGGCTACTGCAAAATAACGTTCCGGCTTTTCAACAAAATTCAGATATACCTTAAACACGCGTTCCTGCAAATCTCGTCGACTTTTAAAGGATAATTTATTTGGCCAACTCGGCCGTTCCTTCGTTATAAGATGCTTTTCGTCTAAAGTGTCGATTAGCGCGTGAAGAACAACTCCGTACACTAAAACTCTTTGTCTCTTCGATTTATCTATCAGGTCTTCCAGTATATCTTTCAGAGGAATATACCACTTTTGTAAGTCTTTTGAATATAGATATGATTCGACAAATTCATAAAACGTCAGTTGTCTTAAGTCATCACTGTCTCTACATATTATCGACTCTCCGATACCTCTTTGCCAAGATCTCTCAATTATGCTTGTCCTTTTTCCATCCAGTGTTTTTATAAATTCAAAAAGTTTTCTTCCTCTTTCGTCTGATCGTAAATTAACGAACTGGCTTTCTATTTTTAAAATTTGAATTCGAGACCAAAATTGAGCAAATAAATACATTAGTGTCAACAAAGGTTGTTGTGAAATAAAATCATCATTCGAAGATTTTTTGTCGATTAATTCCTTGAAATCTCTTTTTGCCAAACTCAAAATTTTACCAACCAAATCGTCGGCAGATTTTAGTATTGACTCAAGATGCTTGTCGATTATTTCCTTTGCTGTTCGGTCAGCGTCTGATTTTCTAACATAAAAGAGGTATAAATGTTCGATTGCGGTAGATATTACACCTCCTCCTATTGCTGCAGCTAACAAATCATACCATGTTGCAGCCATGCACAATCCTCCTTTTTCAGCGGAAATTTTTAGCACCATTCCGCTGCCCATCAATCTAACCCACTTACGAACGGTTATTGCGATCTTATGGTTTGGCGTGGTTAGTGTCAACATCAGACAGGAAAATCACATTTAATTCAGCGGCCTCACTGCCTTACTGTCGCTTTTGCAGATAACCAATCAATTTCTTGACATAATTCCACCTTCAGGTCTATCCTACCCAAGATCCCCACTCTCCATCCCCATACAGACCCACAATTAGGAGCGCCGATCACATGAACAAGCTCCAACTGATCCAGGCATTAAAGGACGCCACCGACCTGACCAAACCCGAGGCGGCCACTGTTGTGGACACCTTTTTCAATGGAATGGCCGAAGAGCTTGCAAATGGAGGACGAGTGGAGATCCGGGGATTGTGCTCGTTTTTTGTAAAGGAATACGGTGCCTACACTGGGCGCAATCCAAAAACTGGGGAACGGGTCAAGATTAAACCGAAGAAGCTGCCATTTTTTAAGGCGGGGAAGGAATTGAAGGAGCGGGTGGATCGATAAAATTAGAGATAGGATTATTTAATTTATCAAATCTGAGGTAAATTTTAATGCCGATACCAAGTTATCAATCTTGCATGCTGCCACTTCTGAAAATTTTGGTCAAAGGACAAACCTTTTCACTGAAAGGAGCTATAGAAACCTTATCGGAACAGTTTGAACTGACACTGGATGAAATAGCTCAACTGCTCCCAAGTCAACGGCAAGGTGTATTTGAGAATCGTGTTGCATGGGCAAAGACATATCTTAAACAAGCTGGCCTTATAGAGTATCCCAAACGCGGACAAATGCGGATCACCGATGAAGGAAAGCGCGTCATTAAATCAGGGATTGAAAATATAGATACTAACTTTTTGAAACAGTATCCTTCGTTCCAAACTTTTTTAGCACGAACCAAATCCATGGATGATCAATCATTAGACCAGATAAATCCTGAAGATCTCGACGAACTGCTTCTTGAGTTTGCCGATATCGCTAACGAATGGTTCGCAAAACGTACGTTCGTGGTTAGCTATTGGAAGTTTATTAACAATTTCTTTAAATCAGAAAATTTAAAAAATGCTGAATGGTCTGAAATACAGAAACTCGGTGATCATATCCATTCACTGGGTACAAACGCATTGGCAAGAGCACGCGCATTCGGCAATGAAAACTACCCCATCCAACAATACCGTGACAGCTTTCTCAAAATAGCACACGGCGAGGGCAGCGTTGAAGAACGGATGCGTTGGTTTTTAACAGATGATTCGGCAACAAGTAAATATCTCGGTGCAAGCTCGGTCGGTGAGTTTTTTGGACAACTCTATGCCGATAACCATGTATTCTTTAACAAGCGCGATGAAGAAGCTGCGGAATATCTGGGGATTGATCCTGGTTTCCAGCGAGGCGATGATGCTGCCCGTCGTTTTGCGCGATTCAATCAAGCGATCCAACCAATTTTCGAATCATATAGCAGAATAGTGGGAAAGAGAACCGACGTCCCTATTGGATTGGAAGTGGATCAGTTTTTCAGTTGGCTTTATGAGACAAAGGAGTTGGGAAAACGAATACAACAAAAACATAACACAAAAACCGTTTGGGAATTCGCTCCTGGAGCAGGCGCTGTTTATTGGGACGATTTTTATAGTGATGGCGTCGCAGCTATAGGGTGGAATGAAGTTTCAGATCTCCACAAATTCAAAACCAGAGAGGAAATTTCAGCAGCAATAAAACGTGAAAAAAATCCAAGCACAGAGCCCAGAAATGATAGTTTGGCTATGTGGCAGTGGTATAAAGAAGTGAAGCCAGGAGATACAATCCTTGCAAAGAAAGGTCGGCGTACCATTATCGGTGTAGGCATTGTTATGAGTGGCTATGAATATCGCCCTACTCGAACCGATTACCATCATGTTCGACAGGTCAAATGGGAAAAGAAGGGTATATGGAATCTGCCTCAAGGCATGAATCTTACAATGAAAGCTCTGACCAATCTGACTCCTTACCCAGATCATGTAGCCAAATTGATGTCAATTATTGGCGAACCAACCCCCCCCCCATCTAAAAAACGCTACTGGTGGGTCAATTGCAATCCGTCTCGATGGGACGTAGCAAATGCACCAATTGGACATCGAGAGAGGTTCGTATCAATTAATGAGAGTGGGACTAAATGTAGAATATTCAAATACTTTGAAGAAATCGACGTTGGAGACGAAATCCTTGCCTATGTGAGTTCGCCTATCCGTCGGGTTACGACTCTTCTTAATGTAACGAAAGCTTTAGACGAGGACGAATATTTCGAATGCGAGATAGTTCAACAATTTGATGTGCAACCTCAATGGGAGGAATTGAAAAAAGACGAACAACTCTCAGAATGCGAGCCGCTCTTGAATAATCAGGGAACTCTGTTTTCATTAACAGACGATGAATTTATAGAGATCAGGGAACTAACAGAAGGAATCTTGCCCCCGATTAAACCTCCTTATCTAATAGAAGATGCTGTCAAAGATCTTTTCATGGATGAGAATATATTTCGAGGAATTCTTGATCTTCTGCAAAGTAAGCGAAATGTGATTTTACAGGGTCCGCCAGGCGTGGGTAAGACCTATATATCTAAGCGCATCGCTTTTTCGTTGATGGCTGAAAAAGACGAGGGAAGGGTGCGGATGGTCCAATTTCACCAATCCTACAGCTATGAGGATTTTGTCCAAGGTTTACGCCCGAATTTAAGTGGTGGGTTTGTGCTTAAAAATGGTATATTTTATCAGTTCTGCGAAAGAGCTCGAAATGATGATCGGCCCTACGTTTTCATCATAGACGAAATCAATCGAGGCAATCTTTCAAAAATTCTTGGTGAGTTGATGATGCTTATCGAGAACGACAAACGCTCTCCACAATATGCGATTCCGCTTGTATATCAGGAAGAAAGTGACATTGATTTCTACGTTCCCCCCAACGTCTATATCATTGGACTTATGAACACTGCGGACAGATCGCTTGCTATGGTTGATTACGCATTGAGACGCCGTTTCTCATTTTTCGATCTGGTGCCTGCATATGGTAAAGACAAACTAAACCAGAGACTCTCCGAAATATGCGGCGATGGACTATGTCAAAGAATCACAGAAGCTTTTCTTGAACTAAATCGCAAGATCGCAGCAGATACCGACAATTTAGGTCCTGGCTTTTTAATAGGTCACAGCTATTTCTGCTTGGAAAAAACCGCCCTTCTCGATGGACCTGGGTATCGGCGTATCATTGATACAGAGATTGCCCCGCTACTTCGCGAATACTGGTTCGACCAACCAAAAGTAGCCCAAGATTGGATGGAAAGACTCACGGCAATAGCTGGATGATTCCAATCGAAAACATATATTATCTTCTCTGCTATGCCTGGAATCATTTTGACGAAGGCGAGATGGGTGACATAGCATCCACTGAATTCAATAACGCCTTGGATCTTTTAGCTTGCGTTCTTTATCGGGGAGTAAGTCGGCTCCTAAAAAAAGGACTGGACAGAGGATACGTGGAGCAAGAAGAAGCGCTTGGTTTCATACATGGTCGAATTGATTTAAACTATACCGTGCTGCATGGATTGCAACACAAAGGGCGGGTGAGATGCAGATTCGATGAATTGATACATGATGTCTTGCACAATCGGATTATCAAAAGCACTATCCGGAGGCTTCTCTACGCAGAAGACCTTGACAGTTCGTTAAAGGAAAAACTTCGAGGAATCTACCGGAGATTACAAGGCATTGAAGAAATTCGACTAAAACCATCAGTATTTTCCGATGTGATTTTTCACAAAAATAACCGCTATTATCGATTCCTGCTACACGTTTGCGAGCTAATTGTCTCGTACACAATGCCAAGCGAACATAAAGGATCTTACCGTTTCATAGATTTTTTGAGTGATAAAAAACGAATGTGGCAAATTTTTCAGCAGTTCATCTTTAACTTTCTTGTAAAAGAACAATCGACCTATAGTGTAAAAGCTGATTGCTTGGATTGGCCAGCTGAGGCCATCGACCAAGAGCGCCACGATGATCTCAAATTCCTTCCAGTTATGTATACGGACATAAGTCTCCGTTCCGGCCAGCGAACTTTGATTATAGATACCAAATATTATGCAGATGCGTTAAAATCTAATCGTGGTGGGAATCCTAAAGTGAATTCTGCTAATCTCTATCAAATTCACACATACCTTAGCAGTTTGGAAATGAAAGATTTTCCGGACAAAGTTGCGGAAGGTCTGCTTCTTTATCCGGTCAATGGTTATCAGGTTGATTTGGCATGGAAGATCTGTGGACATAATATCCGAGTAAGGACACTTAATCTTGGACTCGATTGGAGAAGCATTCATAAAAGCATTCTTGAAATCATAGATATTTCGGAAACTTATTCATGATTAAGTTTGTCGTAAATGGGAATCTTTTGCTGCTGTCATACATCCCAGAACGGGCGCCCCAATGGGTGGCCCGAAGCTTTGTCCAAGGGAAACCTGTAACTATTAGAAGATGCTTTCACCTAAAAGCTGAAGACTTGCTTCAAACAATTGATTCTGAATGGTACGATGACCACGAAGAAGATGAAGAATATGTATTCATTTTTGGTGAATTATTAAGCGACTCTTACTTTAAAATTAATAGCAACATTGTTGCTACTGAAAACACCTTCTATCTACATCGAAGCATGCCTATTACACCTGACCTGTTCATAGCGTATCGCGATATATCAATCCTTAGAAAAATTGACAAATTGGTTAAAGAAAATCTTTATATAGGGGGAGATCGAGAGGATGCGATGCCTGAAAGCGCTTACATAGAACTGATCGAAAAGTTTCCGAACAGCTATGAACTTACTAAATATGCCTCAGCACGAGTTGGCGCATGTTTGAGAGACTACTTTGAGACTGCGAGCGACACAGAGCTTATATTTCAAAAATACATGAACAAAAAAATTTATCCTTCAGACAGTGATATAATCAATACAGTGCGACCGAACGAACTCGCCAAGTATGAGATGCTCCTTGAGAAACTCGAACGTATGTTAGAGAATGAATGTTCTTCGTATAGCGAGAATAAATGGCAGAACGAAATCCTTGATATTATTCGTCTGCTTTACCCAAAGTACATAAAAGCCTTTAAAAATGTGCAGGTTAAGGATCAGATTGATAAAAATCGATATATTGACATCTTGCTCGTAGATTCATGTGGAAACATCGATATCATAGAAATTAAGCGACCATTCGAAAATTGCATCGTTTCGAAGATCCAATACAGAGATAACTATATTCCGATGAAGGAACTATCCGGCACCATCATGCAGTTAGAAAAGTACATTTTCTATCTGAACAAAATTGGACATCGAGGTGAGAAGCTAATTTCGGAACGCTATAGAAAAGAATTACCCAAAGGATTACAACTTAAGATAATTAATCCTAAGGGAATCATTATTATGGGGCGCGAAAATATGCTTTCCCCCTTTCAGCGAGATGATTTCGAAATAATAAAGCGAAAGTATAAGAGCGTCATTGATATAATTTCCTATGATGACCTCTTGACACGTTTGCGATTCACGATTTTGCAATTGCAGGAAGGTGTTGATGATTAAAATTCATTTTCGAATTTATGGAATTCAAAACAATTCTAACTAAGGGTTCAAATTCTAAATTTCGGTTTTCAGCTTAAATTATTTTGAGCCAATATTCATCAATGTTTCGATATCGAACATGATATTTGCGGGCATAATATTCGTGTAGAGGAAACGATTTATGAAAACTTCAGCTGCAGTGCTATTAACAGTTTCCCTCTTTCTATTTTCCTGCTCCCATAAGACTTATCAGGACACCGCTGTTGGTAAGTTTGAAGGAGTAGTAGAAGTCCGTTGGCTCGAACCTGACCGGTTCCTGTTTGTTCCTAATAAGAATAACCCTTTACGGTTCATTACAGCCAACGCCACCCACGTTATCAAGCCTAATGCAATGTACACAGACGGTGGATCAATTCCTCGTATTTTCTGGTCGATTCCAGGCTACTCTCCTTGGGGCCTTGCTCCCGCCTATATCATCCATGACTGGATTTTTGTCACTCACCACTGTGGAATTGCAGGTTATGAAAACATTTCTTTCGCGGATTCGTCTCGGTTAATGGGGGAAAGCATCAAAACCCTGATGGAAGAAAATATGGTTCCAAAAGACGAGGCGCTGTTTTTTAACGTGGTTGCAGCTGTAAAAACACCAATTGCTGAGAGGATCTGGGACAATGGCGAGTGTGATCTACCAACGGAACAGTTGGCATACGGAACTGTTGGCGACATCAAGCCTTTATTAGCCCGCGAATCTGAGAAAATAAAGCTACAGATAGAAAATATGGAAAGCGATATGCAGGCTACTTCCGATATGATGCTCAAACAAAAATATGCAGCAGGTGCTCAAAATCTAAGGAAAAAACTCAAGCAGGTAATTCAGATTTCAAATATGACCACCAATCTGCCTGCTAACGAACCTGCTACAAAATTGCTCTTCACAATTGATATGAGCAAATCAAATTAGTAAATTCAGGTCATGGTTTGTTTTTGATGATGATTAACCATGATTCCTAATCGTCGTTCATCAGGAATTCCAGAACAAAACAGGGGGGGTAAAATGACCAATCTTACAGGCCCACAGCCAGACATAAAATTCTGTCCAGTGTGCAAATCGGATTTGAAAAATATTCCCCGAAATAAAATGAAATCGTCAGGATATAAAAGAAAAGATGGTACGGTAGCGGAGCACACACATACATATGACTGTGTGAGCTGTGGAAACCGTTTTGAAATAAATCAAGATAGATAAGATATGCTATTTATCTTGGTTCAATAGTGTTTTGGTGTGCATGAAGTGCATGACCCCAAAAAGGAACTTTTGGATACACACCAATACAATCATATCGTTTTGGCAGATTAAAATATTTGGATGAACAGCTTTATTTTTTCGTTACTGCGATCAATGGGAAAGGTTCGGTAACATTATGGCTAACCTACTACGGGGGAATACAATGAAGGCTGACAAGTTGATAGTCGCGTTAAAAAAGAAGTTTAAGTCTCCCACTGACACGGCCTTAGCCAATTGTCTCGGGATTACAGCGGTTACGCTTAATCGATGGCGCAAAAATGATGATATATCTACTTCACAACTTGCAAGCCTTATACATCGTTCTGTGGCTAAATGTGAGAGGGAAGCCAGGCTATTCTCGATTCGACCAATTGTCGAATACTATGAAATTGAGGCTTGTGATTCCTTGAGGGGTGCAAAGTATGAGATCTTCGACACAAAGCTCAAAAAGAACAAAAGATACAGGGCTATCAGAAAAGTCTTAGAAAATTCGAATGGTATCTATGTGTTCTATGATTCTCAATGCAAGGCACTTTATGTCGGAAAGGCAAAGAATCAGAGTCTGTGGCAGGAAATGAACAACGCATTTAACCGCGAAAGAGAAACGCAGAAATTGCTTACTGTCAACCATCCATCTACTGGTCAGAGTTTCTCCCCAGCCTTCGAACAGCCCCGTCAAATAGAGAATACATATTTCTTTCTCAACGATTTAGCACATTATTTTTCTGCATATGAGATTAACAATGATCTGATTGACAACATCGAGGCAATGCTGGTGCGTGCATTTGCAAATACGGTATTGAATGCTCGCATGGAAAAAATTAAATTGCGACAATAGCATCCACATTGATTGAACAGGACAACGATTATACTGCCGATCCACTGTTACCCTGACGCAAAAGTTCATCTGAAATCAGCAACAAAAATAAATCGGTTGCGAACAAGTTCACTCGTTTAAAAAGTACTGATTACACATCGAGAATCTTCAAGCCCCATTTCATTTATTCTGGGCCTATCCTCCTCCAGCTAAGCAGGAAATTTTGGGAAAAAGCTTTTCGTTTTTGAGTACGAAATTTTAGAACAATAAGAAGTGCGCCCTAATACTACAGATTGTGTTCTGAGATTGAGATGTATTTCGTTTCTCCGAGCTCTTTCCCCGCTTAGGCGACCCAACAACTCCAAACGAATGGCGATAGTTCACATTAGATTACGGCAACTTTACCGATTCGTAGAAATCCTCCATATACACCAACCCATCCGGCAGTTTCCGATTTCTGGTCCTAAAAAGGGCGGTGAAAAAGGATTCCTTGCGGGCTACAATAGTCGAATAGTGTCCACTTTCGCCAATCACTTCCCTGGGCATGACGATGGCACGCCTTTTCCCGAACAGCCGCAAAATGCCGTCAAGAATGTTTCGTTGGGGCAGTCGTATGGTCATCTGGTTTTTTCACACCTTGTTCTGAAAATTGACCGGTGATTTTCCATATGGTTGACTGGTGTTCCGTGAACTGGCCTCCGATTGACAATCCCTCCCCTTTGACCGAAGCATTCAAGTCGGTGGTGATTCCGTAGTTTTCCTGATAGGTCACGTTCAGAGCAAAATTCCTGAGACCATGATGCAGCCTGCCCTGACTGATCATCTGCCAGGTGGGTTCAAAGGGATACCAGGCGACTTTTTCAGGCATTTGAGGATTGCCTTCCGGATTCAGGTTCGCTTCGAACAGGAACGATTTCTCCGTGGTGTTCGTACGAGAGGTGCTGGCCCCACAATCATCGGCAGACAATACCTTGGCATTGGCGGTTATTTCGGCACCCCATCCTATCACCCGCTCGGCTTGAATTGTTTCTGCGCCCAATGCCATCAGAATATTGACGATTTCGGTAAATTTGGATTCGAGTGTCATGCGATGGAAATCGGCCAGTGAAAAATAGTGCAGCGGATCAACCGGACTTCCGACATAGACGCATTTTTTCTGTGGATGCCCCGGAGGAAATACCAGCCCATTGGCATCGGAATAACTGACGGTCCGGATATTGATCTCTTTTTGTCTGAGTTTTTGGATGCCCTTATAGATGCCCACCACGAATTCCACACCAAGGCCATAAACGGTAATCCTGGGGGCGATCAGGGCGATGGCATCGATGGCAGAATTCCACCATGAGATGGACTTATCCTTGGATTCTTCCTGCCTGGCCTTCTGCATGGCCTCCAGTTCGGTCTTTTTAACGTCATCCGGGACGATGACGATCAATTGCCTTTCCGAATAAGGCAGTTCCGCCACTCCGGCTGGACACAACAACCCATTATCTCCTGTCATATCCGCTGGCTCCTTTCATCGGGCGATTGTTGACGCTTGAATGCTGCCTGCTCTCTATGTGTAGTAGTTGTGAAGATTATAGTTCCACATAAACCGCATCAAATACCGGGGCATATTTTTCTGTACCGATAGTCGTTGTGTATTTGTACAAATCAACAAATTTTCCCAGAATTTCCAGCTCACCGCCTATTCTAAAATTCTTTTCACCGGCAGAATCTGTTAACCGAAAAACAAAGTATTTAATATCGCCCAATATAACTCGTTGAACAATGTAAAGATCGCCATCTTTAGACTCAAGTTTACCAGAAACATAGTAATATTTCATGGTTGGCTTAACCGGCGGCATTTGTATAAGGTTGAACCCATTCTGTGCATCGTAATAAATCTTGGCGTTTTCGAATGTATCGACTGCTTCTTTACCTGACTTGATAGATGCGATATGATCCTGCTGTTCTTTCTTGGCTTTTTCAGTGTTCGCTATAAATATCGCGGTCTTTTCGGTGTAATAAGTTTCCAAGAATTTATCGAAATCACCAATAAAATTTAGCACTTTATCTTTCTCTGTTTCCGGCAAACTCGGTCTGAAATGCATGAATAGGCTTTTTATGCTTTGTTGGATATCTGCCGTGAGTTTTTCTTCGTTGGTGTGATAATCCTTAAGTCCATTCTTGAAGCTATAATATTTGGCAATTTTTGCGAACAAACTGCGCATATCGTCATATTCATCCGTATCTATCTCAATTTTTTCATTGAGGCCATAATCCTTCACCAAGAATTTCCGGAGCATCTTAACATCTCCAGGTCCCCAACCATCTCCCCATTGATTGTAGTTCGGATCGTATTCCGTTAGATCCAGGAAATCGAAGAAGTCCATTGTTTCTGCAAAATTTGAAAAATCAGGATATTCTATCAAAATGGAGTCCATTTTTTTATGGACATGCTCAAAAAACCATTCCCTCGTATATTCCACTTCCTTGGCGACAGTCGTGACCTTTTCTTCCTCATGTGCAAGGCCCTTAACATCAAGCGCGAACAGGGAAGAAGCACTTATTAAAATTGTCAGGCATACTACTGTAAGCAGCGTGATGAGGAACGCATTTTCAATCTTCTGAATCATTTAACCCTCCTTGTTCATTGACGTTTTTCAATTAAGGTCGGCGATAAAACGATATTCCTATTTGGCCGATTACCACCTATAAGGATTTTTTTCAATATTTTTACGCCATACAGAAGCCTGTAAGGTCCTGTCACCTTCATTTATAAATAGCTATGGAGGCAACAAATGGACCCTGAAGATGTAAAAAAGAGATTAGGATTGCGGTTTAAGCAGGCACGGTTAACCAAAGGACTGCGGCAGGAGGATGTGGAGCAGTTGGGGATTAACTTCAGGTATTATGGAAAGATTGAACGCGGGCTTGTCAATCTGACCTTAAGCACCCTACTGAAATTATGTGACATCTTCGAAATCACACCGGCTGAGCTTTTTTCATTTCTGGAAGGTGAAAAGGTCTCTGAAGACAGGGAGGCCGTGACCATGGAGATTACAAAGCTGTTCAGACAAAAAAGCGACGCCAAGGTAAAAAAGCTGAGGCTGTTTTTAGAGGAATTATTATAGACCCTGCCGATACTGTCAGTTATAGGGAATTTTCCAGCAGACCAAACCGCCGGAGGCTACGTCCACTATGTAATTACTGACGTTGTGGTGGTCATCCGAGAATTCAGGCTCATGGTTTTGGAATTAATTAGAGTGTAAAAGGCTACCCAGTGTCAGGAACTATAGTATTGAATATTAAACAAAAAAATCAAATAGCATTGTCAACGTGTGGGATAGCCAGCCATCATAATTTTCTCATATCCTTCTAATAAAATTTTTCGGTCTACTTTTGACCATTCGAACTTTGAATTGATCCACCTCTTGGATAAATGAACACGTCTGTCCATCTGGTCAGCAAGTTTTGGTGACCAAATCGCAGTTATTTTTGGAATGCCTTTAATCGTTGCAAAAACAGGATATAATGTGGAATCAATCCCAAGTCGCACAATTATTTTGGCAACTTCAAACAGCCCCCCTTCCAGAGGTCTTCTATCTTTCAATGATTGCTCTAAGTTTATGCGCACATCAAAACGTTCTCTGAGAGTTTTTATGCTTTTATCAATATTCTCCTGTATTTTCAGAATATCACCAGGATCCTTTAACATTCTAATTGTGGTGATATCTGATATTAAGTCCTCATATTTATCGACGAACTCATTGTCGAACAAATCCTGCCTTAATTGCAATATTTTTTCAAAGGAGAGTTTGTTGATATGTTCTTCTCGAATTCGGTAGATCGGTGATGTGGCTGCAATGACACTCTCAGTGAAAATGTCCCAAAAAATTCTCTCATCATTTATTGCTAAAAGTTCACCATCCGTTAAGCTGCAAATATTTGCATCGGGTAGATGAGGATCTGAATTCACTACCATTGACCCAGATAATCGATACAAGAGATTTCCGAAATTGCTTAATACGTTCTGTTGCTTGATTGGTAAATCCTCAGAGGCTTTCCATATATGTTCGCGTTGGAAATAGGTGGAGGTTTCATCAAACATAAGCAACAACGCGGATCGGAATTTCTTAATCTGGTCATCTGTGATTTCAGAATATTTTCTCAGAAATGAATTTGGATCCTCAAGCTCTGAAAAGAAAGTTCCTTTGAACCAATTTGAATTTTCAGTCAGATTCCAGGGAACAACATGGGTTACACACTCTTTGAATAGCGAAAGATTGTCCGATGAATACCCTTCCTTTTTATACCTGCCAAAGAAAGCTTCTACATCACTATATTCATCTCTGAGCGCCGGTACTATAATTCCACCGTGGACTGCCTCGGATATGCCACCAATATTTTTTACTATTCTTGCAATATGATCATGGAACAAAGCAGAAGCAGCAATAACAACATACTTTTTTGTCAAAAGCTGTAGTTTGAGTTTATTCAGTACTATATGTTCGTCGAAGGCGGGGTCGTGGGGATCGATATCGGTGAAGTACGATCTCGGTCCCTTTAATTTTTTTGATTTGAGCTTTTTCATAAGTTCCCCGTTTTTTCCATTGGAGGAACGGAAATTGAGCTGCGTTATGATGCCATGAATTTGTTTAAATTGAAATAGTTGGATGGAATCCTGGCCATTTTCCCAATCACGTGGGCGAAAAGCTATCGGATGTAATATGCATGTTTGATCAGATAAGAACGGTCCCGGATAATCCTCGATTTCATCTGATCTTTCATTAACGAAGCCGTATATTAAATCGTCAGAAGATAGATAACCGATCAATTTCTTGACATAATTCCCCCATCAGGTCTATCCTACCCAAGTTCCCCACTTTTCATCCCCAGCACAGCCCACAATCAGGAGCGCCGAACGTATGAACAAGCTTGAGCTGATCCAGGCATTGAAGGACGCCACCGACCTGACCAAACCACAAGCCGCCGACGTTGTAGACACCTTTTTCAATGAAATGGCCAAGGAGCTTGCCAAGGGAGGGCGGGTCGAGATCCGTGGATTGTGCTCTTTTTTCGTGAAGGAATACGATGGGTATACCGGACGCAATCCAAAAACCGGGCAAAAGGTCAAGATCAAATCAAAGAAGCTGCCGTTTTTTAAAGCGGGGAAGGAACTGAAGGAGCGGGTGGATCGTTGAGATTTGAAAATCAATTGGTCTGAGATTAAGGAGGCATCGCCGAAAAATGTTCTTAGCAGACAATGAAACCAAGATTGATCTTCTCAATAATGAGGCCATCGCCGAAACAATAATTAAGCTTGTCCGAGAGCATTCTGATTATCCCATAACCATTGGTGTACATGGGGATTGGGGTGCTGGTAAATCAAGTATCCTGGAGATGATTGAAGCCGACTTTGAGGGTGACGAAAAAGTACTTTGCCTCAAATTTAATGGCTGGCGCTTTCAAGGATTTGAGGACGCCAAGATTGCCCTTATCGAAGGCATCATCTCAGGACTCATTGAAAAGCGATCAATGTTGACAAAGACGGGCGAGGCGGTCAAATCCATCCTGCGCCGCATCGATTGGCTAAAAGTAGCTAAAAAATCAGGTGGCCTGGCTTTCACCGCTTTCACCGGCTTCCCTGCACCTGACCAGATCCAAGGTGTCATCGGTATGCTGGAGGGACTCTTTGCTGATCCAACCAAAATGGCCAATAAAGAAAATTTGGCCACCACACTCCAAGATGTAAAAGGGCTACTTAAGGCTGAGGCGGAAGTGCAGAATGTCCCTGAGGAGGTAAATTCATTCCTGAAAGAATTTGATGATCTCCTCTCGAAAGCGGGAGTCGACCAATTGATTGTGCTGATTGACGATCTTGACCGCTGTCTGCCCGACATAGCAATTGAGACTCTGGAGGCGATTCGTTTACTTGTTTTTACGTCTCGGACAGCCTTTGTAATTGCCGCCGATGAGGCAATGATCGAATATGCCGTACGAAAACATTTCCCTGACCTGCCAGACACAACAGGCCCCCAGACTTACGCTCGGAATTATCTTGAAAAGCTAATCCAGGTGCCCTTTCGAATCCCATCTCTTGGTGAGACAGAAACCCGTATTTACGTCACCCTTCTGCTTGTAGGCGCCGAGCTTGGCGAGGAGGATTATGCTTTTCGAAATCTGATTAGTGCTTCTCGCGAAAAACTGCGACGTCCCTGGAGATCTGGTGCCCTCGATGCGGCTACTGTAAAAAAGGCACTGGGCGGCAAAGTTGAGCTATCCCAGCGTGCCCTCATGCTAAGCGATCAGATAGGACCTATACTCGCCAGTGGAACTAAAGGCAATCCCCGCCAAATCAAACGGTTTCTTAACACGCTATCCTTAAGAAAACGCACCGCCGAAGCGCGAGGGTTTGGCGATGAGGTGAAATTTCCAATTTTAGCTAAACTAATGCTTGCCGAGCGTTTCATCCCTCGATTTTTTGATCAAATAGCGGAAGTTGCCGCCGCAGCACCCGATGGCAAATGCCAGGATTTATTTGATCTCGAAAGTGCTGTGCTCGTCGAAAGGTCGAAGAAAACGAACCAAAAGGGACCAGATGCCAAAGAAAATACCAAAACTGAGAGTGAAACGTCACCGTCACCGAAACTTGGGACAGTTAATTCAACTACGAGTGCCATACTGAATGAATGGCTTTCTTCACCTTCCATCAAAGAATGGGCCAATGTCCAGCCTCCAATTGGCAATGACGATCTTCGCCCCTACCTTTTCGTCGCCAAGGAAAGGAAAGATTACTTTGGTTCAGCTTCTGTTTTGGGGCATTTGGCGGCTATTGCTGATAATTTGCTCGGCTCGAAATTTGCCGTTCAGGCAATGAAAACCGATTTAAAGCGCTTAGCTCCGCCTGAAGCGATGCAAGTCTTTGAGTTGCTCCGAGGTCGAATTGTTGGGAGCGATAGCTTTGATGTAGAGCCAACTGGAGCCGCTGGCTTAGCAGTTCTTGTAAAGGCACAGCCAACTTTACAAGACAATCTGCTTGACTTTCTGGAGGCACTACCACCCGGGCGATTGGGACCTTGGGCGTGCAGTGGTTGGGAAGGTGTGATCAATACCATAGAAACGAATGACCGCTTCGATAGGGTTCTTCGATTGTGGGGGAAAAATGGTGCGGCAATGTTGAGGGTTGCAGCCAAAGGTGTATTACGCACAAGAAAAGGGGGTTAATAATGGGAACATCAGGCTCATTTGGCGGACCTGGTGGGGGGACCCCGCTTATTCCCAGCTGGTTAGACGGAAATGGAGGAAATCCTCCTGATGGAGGTGAGGATAGCTCTCCGCAAGAGAACACCCCTCCCGCTAATCCACCCATCCCACAGTTCCCACCAATTCCACCATCTGCCACGCCCAATCGATTCACCGCTGCACGCAACAACTTTTCTCGCTTTGCAAGTTCGGGAGGTCAGGATAGAGCCAGTCTTGGTCGGGCTGTATCTCACTATATTGGCACGGCATCGGGTGGTTCCCGTATGGCAGCTATGCGCATGGGTTCCTCACGGGGATCGGCTGGCAGAATTTTTGGATTTCTTTCAAATGCCGCTGACAGAGGTGCTCGTGAGGCGCTCCGCTTTCTGAACCTTGAAAACCTTGCAGGGCAGCCGATTGAACAAATTTTCACTGGACTGATGGACTACGTCTGTCCAGATGGAGGAAGCGTGGATGAAGGCATTGCCCGCCACGCCTTTATCGAAACCATTGCAGATCTTGCTGAAGAAGGTGTAACCGACCTCGACAGACTGACCTCCGCACAAATTCAGACTGTGCTTGAACTTTATGCCACTAACGCCATTGAAGCCCGCCTATGCAATGACATTGGCGCTAAAACGATCACGCTACCCGAAGACCTTCAAGAGGCAGCCAATGTACAAGCACAACTCCATGACTTCATTCGGCGAGGCGTGGCGGATGCACTGAGTTCGGCGCACACGGATACACAAAATCTGACCTCTGATCGTGTATTGGGGTTTGTGGATGGTGTCTATGAACAGGCATTCGAAATCCTATTAATCATGGGTGAGGCGGAGGTGCAAGGAACATGAGGCGACATGTCATCATTGGTCGGTTTGGACCAACTGACCGTAGGAGGGTCAGGCTCGGTGTTGGTGAAATGGCCACCAATTTACAGTTTGTTGCGGCAAGGGGGAAAATCGCCTACGGTATCGGTCGGGCAATGAGCCATCTCCTTCGGCTGGGGCTCTATCCGACTGAAATCGGTCTCGATATCTTGGTCTTAGCCGCACATGTCCATGCTGCCGATACACGCATCTCGCGGGCAAGCGAATCTCAAGATGGCTGGACGCGTGAGATCCGACTGGTTGTGCCCGTCAGTGATCCAGATAGATGGATACCCTCGTCATCATTATTGGTACGAATGCTGAATTTTCTGACCGGAGACCGTTGGTCCGTTGGTTTCCGTAATCGCCCGCGAGACTTCAGCTCACCCATCCCTCTGCGACCGGCACAATTGTTCGGTCCACCCTTCAATACATTGTCTCTATTTTCTGGTGGTCTCGATAGCTTAATTGGTGCGATAGACAGATTGGATATAGGTCTTGTACCACTATTTATTAGCCATGCAAGCGATGGAGCAACAAGCGAGGCTCAAAACAATCTTTTTGATGCTCTTAAACAAGAATATACAGACCGTGACTTTAAGCGTTTACGCCTCTGGATGTCCTTTCCAGACGGCCTTGTAGACGGATCGGATAGCGAAAGTACAACCCGTGCCCGATCATTCCTGTTTTTTTCTTTTGGCATCTTTGCTGGATCTGGCTTTGATGATGAATTCACCCTTTTGGCTCCAGAGAACGGTCTAATTGCCCTCAACGTACCGCTTGATCCGTTGCGTCTTGGAGCACTTAGCACCCGTACTACACACCCTTTCTTCACCGCACGCTGGAATGAACTTTTAACGTTGATTGGGATACCTGGAAAGGTGGAAAATCCATACTGGAACCGTACAAAAGGAGAGATGGTCGCCGCCTGCACAAATAGCGACCTGCTGCGCCGCATCGCGCCAATTTCCCTGTCCTGTTCGTCACCATCAAAGGGTCGCTGGCAAGGTCTGGGCATCCAACATTGCGGTAATTGTCTTCCTTGTCTTATTCGTAGGGCCGCATTTGAAAAAGGGTTCGGTCCAGGGGTGGATCGAACCACGTATACGCTAACAAACTTAACGGATCGCCCGTTAAACACTCGACAATCCGAAGGTCAGGCCGTTCGCTCGTTCCAAATGACTATTCAGCGATTGCAAGATAGGCCGGAGCTTGCGAGAATTTTGATTCATAAACCTGGTCCACTTTCCGATGAATCGCCAGCACGTCAGGATGCCTTGGCAGCGGTTTTCCTACGTGGGATACAAGAAATTGGATCCTTTCTTGAAGGTGTCAGGACGATCCCTGCATGACTAAGACACCATGTCAGCCAGCGGTGGATTTTCACTGCCATATTGATCTATATCCTGATCATGAAGCTGCTATCAATGCTTCCGAGACAGCCGGCGTATACACCCTTGCTGTAACGACTACACCGAAGGCATGGCCCCGCAACCGTGATCTTACTAAAGGAATGCATTTCGTCAGAGCCGCGCTTGGTCTTCATCCGCAGCTTGCAGCTGAACGGGCACATGAAATTAATGAATGGAAACACTATCTCCCTGAAGCTAGGTACATTGGAGAAGTCGGACTTGATGCGGGACCCCGCTTTTACAAAACGATGAATATCCAGAAAGATTTATTTCGGACCATACTTGAGCAATGTGCCGAATCTGGGGGAAAGGTATTGAGTGTGCATAGCGTTCGAACAGCACCCTTAGTTCTTGATATGATAGAAGAATATTTGCCAAATGATCGTGGCAAGGTTGTTTTGCATTGGTTTACAGGCGGCCGTTCCGATTTAGTGAGGGCAGCATCGATAGGCTGTTATTTTTCCATCAATGCTGAAATGACCAAAACTGAACGCGGTAGGAAGCTTATTGCTGAATTGCCTAATGATAGGCTATTAACAGAAACCGATGGTCCATTTACGAAAATTAAAGGCCGGCCGATGCATCCAACTGATGTTCATTTTGTCGTAGAAGCTGTTGCCAAAATTCGTAATGAGCCAATTAAATTGATTAATGACATCATCCTTAAAAACCTCAAGGAGTTGCTTTCTTGATTGTTAGGTTTGTCGGTTCTCATACCATATCGCAATCTACCTTCCAGCAGGAGTATTCGAATAATCTTAACCCAACAACTGGCACTCACACTCCAATCGCCGGCCAATCTGTTCCTCAATGACATCCCGCGCCTCCATGTCATCGTATCCCCATTTACGACAGATCTGTTCCAGATTGTTAGCGGCGGTCTGAAAATGTTCTATTTTTGGCGATTTCAAATTGCATGATCCAACCAATGAGGATTTCAGTTGCCGGAACCCATTTCGAGTGAGCCCGGCTACGTTTTTACACAACCATCATAATTCGATTTGTTCCTTCATCCGGAAGCTTTTTCCTTGGATGAGAACGGTTTCGGCATGGTGCAGCAATCTGTCGAGAATGGCCGACGTAAGCGTGCTGTCGTTGTTGAAGATTTCCGGCCAGTCCTTGTAGGCGCGGTTGGACGTGATTACTAAGGCGCCCTGTTCATAGCGCTGACTGATAACCTGGAACAAAAGGTCGGCTCCGGCCTTGTCGATGGGTAAAAAGCCCAGTTCGTCGAGGATCAACAGTGATGGGCGAGTATATTTTTTCAGTTCCTGTTTCATTCTTCCCGCCGCCTGGGCCGCGGAAAGCGTGTTGATCACATCGATGGCGGTGGCAAACAGCACCGTATATCCTTTGAGGCAGGCCTCGTAGCCCAAGGCGGACGCCAAATGGGTTTTGCCGAGTCCCACGCCACCCAAGAAAATGACATTGGCCGACTGCTTGACAAACTGCAACCGGAACAGTTGCTGAACCTGAAGGCGGTTGATTTTTTTTGGCCATGTCCAATTGAACTGATCCAGCGTTTTAATCACCGGAAAGCGTGCCTGGTTGATGCGACGTTTGGTGGAACGATCTTTTCGCAACGCCGCTTCGCCGTCGGCCAGTTTCTCCAGATAGTCTTCGTGCGACCAACTGTTTTTGGCGGCTTTTTGGGCCAGCGGATGATGGTGCTCACGCATAAACGGCAATTTCAGGTATTTGAGGTTGAGTTCAAGGGGAGGGTCCGGCAGTTGCGTGTCAGTCATGGTCTCTCCTTTTGGTAGATGCTCAAATCGGGCGATTCCACCGTCAAGTCCAACAGATCTTCACGGCGGGTCAGATGCAAAGCGCCGGGTTTTGGCAGACAACGTGTGTGCTGTTCGAGCAGGTTGGCAATATACTCACAGGAGAACGCCTGGAAGGTAAAAGCGTCTTCCAACGCTCTGGCGACGGCTTCTGGGCTGTAGATTTCGCTTAGGGCGACGATTTTCTGCACATGATGATAGGGGTTCATGCGACGCTGTTCGAGCTTTTGATAGTATAGCGCGGATTGGGGCGACAAGGAGAGAAAGCGCATCACGATTTTCTGTTCACGGGCCTTCTTGCGCCAGAGCAAAAGCTGTTTGGGGTGATCCGGATCTTCGATGTCCAGATGGCGGTCATAGCTGCGAGCGTGGCGGGCAATCAGCTTGTTGTCATAATAAAGGCAAATCCGATCGGGATAGGTTTTCAACGTCAGTTGTCGGCCGGCATACTCGGCCGGCACCGAGTAGCGGTTGGCATCGAGTGCCACGCGGAACTGGCTCGATGCCCGGACCTGGGAGACGGTGGCGATGTCGAACCGGTGATGGGGCAACGGATTGAGATAGGCCCGCTCATTTTCGAAACGCACAATCGGCTGCTCGCGGGTCTCGCCGTGGATGCGCACGTTGGCCACCGTGTCGAGCCAGTGCCGGGCTGCCGGATGAATCGCGGTAAAATCGGAGATATCCAATCCGGCCAACAGGTTCTTTTTTACATAGCCGACACCGTTTTCCACACGCCCTTTTTCATTGCCCTTGCCCACATTGCAGGCCGCGATGGTAAAACCGTAATGATTGGCAAAGTCCAGGTATTTGGGGTTGAACACCGGCGCCGTTCCCACAATGCGCTTGAGCACGGCACTTTTAAGATTGTCGACCATGATTCGTTGGGGAACCCTGCCGAAGAACTCAAAGGCGTTTTGATGACATCCCAAAAAATGCTCCATGGTTTGGGAGACGGTAAACTCGACATACATCATACGGCTGTAGCAAAGGACCATGACAAAAAAGCTCAGTCGTCTGCGGGTGGAACCGACATTAACCGCACCAAAGGAACCCCAGTCCACCTGGGCACACTCCCCCGGAGCAAACGACAAGGTGAGAAAGGCGCGGGTCTTCGGCGGTCTGACCTTGCGGACATACTCCTTGACGATGGAATACCCGCCCTTAAAGCCCTGCTCACGCAGGCGTTGAAGAAGCTGGATTGCCGTGTAGGGATGGGCTTGGAGCAGACGGACAATATCGCTTTTGAAAGGATCGAGCTTACTGGCTCGCGGGGAACTTTGTCTGGGTCTGAACCGCGTTTGGTCGAGCCATTTTTTGACTGTTCTCACGTCCATGGCCAGTTCCCGGGCGATCTGTCGGGCGGTCAACCCGTCGTGTTGGTTCAGATGCCTGATTTTGCTGAAAAGGGCGTAATCGATCATTGTCTGCCCTCCCCGAGGTGCTTGAAAATCTGTTCAACGGATTGGAGGGTGCCGGTCTGCCTGATTGGTTCGGCATCGATGGCCAGGACCTGATACAACGGATTTCGATAGGCAATCAGGCCGATGTCGACCAGTTCGTCCCGGGTCCGGACCGAGGTGTGCTCATCCATGGCCAGACGCTGGGCCAGGGTTCGGGCAGAGTAATAGCTCATCCCCCTGGCATCGGCTACGGTGACCAGAAACAGGTACAGCGCCGCAGCAGCATGGGTACAGCGATCAATATAGTGGTCGCTGACCAGGCGGTGATCGAGCCAACTGAACCGTTTGGGTGTTCTACGGATACGGTCGGGGCAAATGGGTTGTTTGGCTACCATGGCGGCCTCCTTCACATTGGGGGTTAAGGATATCGTTGCCGAATTGTTGCATGCGACGGGCGGCCATGACGATGTCATCTTGTAACGCATACCCGGTTAATTGGGCAATAATGCCAATTAATACGGAAGGTTGTCGCGTTAAGAGATCTTGTAACGCATTGTCTGCAAAATCGGTATTATTATCAATTGTTTCAAGAGTTTGTTGGATCAAGGGATCTTGTAACGCATCGGAGGTGATTTTTGGTTTTCGGAGCCAGTAGCCAGGGTTGTCGTCTCGCCAGCGTTGGACCCGTTGCACATTCTCCGGCCCGCTAAAGTAATCGCGGTTGTCTGGTTTTTGGAGCCATCGCCTCTGACTGGCAGCCTTGCTGGCCTTGCGGCATTCAGGTTGGCGGCAGTAGCGTTGTCTATCTCTATTTCGAGGATCGGGAACGAATAAGATATGGCAATGACAACATTTTTTACGCTTAATCCCTGGCATCGGTCGCAGCCCTCCTGCGTACCAATGATACAGGAATTGAGATCGATTTGAATAATCGGGTGCGGCAAGAAAATGATAGAAGAAAAAGAGAAGAAGATCGTTTAAAATTTACATTATGGAAGAAAATGGACGGGGAAGGACCTGGACTATTTCAAACCGCCAGGAAGAAAACAGTTTTAGAACGCCGCTGGCACCAGATACTTGAATGGTTTCCAGGCAGGATTTCGAGGGTCATGATCCTGGCCGCATGAATATCGGATTTCCCGCAAATCGCCATTTTGGTCCATGACCTTGTATTGTTGGAGCTTTGACCGAAGCAGCTCAAGGTATCCCCGCATGAACCGCTGATAAATGTCAGGCTGGTCCAGATCGGTGTAGGTTTTGCTGGGAAATGTGAAGGTATTGTGCATTCAAGATTTCCTCCTTGCTAAAAATTTGCGGTTTCTGAGTAAAATCGTTTTTCGATTTCAGTGGAAAATCGATTTTTATCTTTTGATCTCCCTAAAACCGCAGATCCAGGAACGATCTTTAAAAGAAAAATTTCTATCATGAGCGCTTTACTTTTTAATGGTTGCCGCCGCCCGGAACTCAAGCAAAACCATCATGTCAATATCCTCAAGGATAATTTGCATTAAGGGCTTTCCCCTGGTTTCGAAAGGATCTCATAACAATCATCGGGGAAGGTTTCGTGCCGCCAACTTCCTCCAAAGAATCTTCTTTCTTGCTGTATTCCCACAATCTCCACCGCTTGAAGTATGTGGCAATCGCAATGGCAATCACAGCCATAATATTCGTCGATCATCATTTTGACTTCTTTCCAATTGTAATGGTGCTGTTCACATAATGCTTTTAAGTTGTCCAGTCTGTCGAAGTGACCATATCCGGCATTTACACAAGACCATAATGGGGTAATCCCAGGTCGCTTTATTAATACGAGTTTGTTTTTAAGAAATTCGTGCAATTCACGTAAAAAATCTTCGAATTTGCCTTCAGGCGTTAACTCCCATCTTGTGAATAAACCTACCTCTGAGACCATTTTGTATTTCTCCTTTGCTTTGTCTGTTCAGTTTCAATATTTTGTCTCAATGAATCATTTCCATGAATCCCTGATCACAGGTTCCACTACCATTGGCACTTCTGGCAATATGTCCTTAAAGGCCTGTTCCATACAGCTTTTAACCGTCATCGCCGCATCGTCAGCAATATCTTCCCTTGCCTCGACAATCACTTCATCATGCAGAATGTGAACGATGCCGGCATGCTGACCCGCCAACTGATCATCCAGCTCAAGCAACGCCAATTTGAACCCGTCGGCCGCCGTTCCTTGCACCGGATAATTGTATAAGGAATTGACTTTTGTATCCTCCGATACCTTAAGCGTCCTTCCCAATCGAGTCGAAATAACGCCCTCATCCTTCGCTGATGACTCAATCCCATCCCGCCATTCCTTTATCCCCGATAACGCCATATCGTAATTGAATATCATCCTCTGCACACTTTCAAAATCGTACCCGAATCCCAAGCGTGCCAAATTTCCATAAATCGAATAGGCAGACTGACCATTATTAAGACCAATCACAATTTCCTTGCCCAATTTCCGGTATCGGTCTCCAGACACATCCGGCCTCATTATGATCCTTGCCATTTCCAAATAAATATCCTTACCCGCCTTAAACAAATTTATGGCTGCCTGATCATTCGAAAGCCCAGCTATGATCCGAGCTTCCTGTTGGGAATAATCCGCCACAATGAATTTGTACCCCTCCCTGGCCCGGAACAGCGACCGCATCGGTCCGTCTTTTTTCACTGTCTGTAATTGCCGATAAAAACGCCCGGTCTTGGCACTCAACTGATCTATTGAATCTCGGATACGGTCATCGTGTCCCGTTTGGGATATGTAAAATTCGACATCCCGGCACTCATGCTCGGTTTTCCAGTAATCAAGAAGATTGCAGCACATGGCCCGGATACCGGCATTGGCTATCGTCTTTACGGAATACTCATCGAATTCGGCTAAGGATAGAGCATGTGCCGAATTCAAGTGCTCTTTGATTTTCTCCCTGTCATTTAATAAAATACCTGTCGGAATTGTCTTTGACAGTTCAGCAGCGAGGTTATCCATTTTGGCATTGAGAAAATCATAATATCGCAGCAGACCTTCAGCATCGATACCAATGCCAGCAGCCTCAATCTTGGCGGTGACCCAGATCACTTTCGATTCAAGAGCAAAGACCGTTTGAAGCCCCATTGATTTGACCTGCGGCTCTTGCCTATCCCAGACATCAACCAGCCTGTGGACTATGCCACTCCTTTCCAGTCCCTCCGGTAAACCGTGGCGTTTGAACACCGTCTTCAAATTCATGCACCGATACTCGACCTCGCCATTAGCGATGAGCTTTTCCGCGATGATCACATCAATGATTTCACACAGAGACAATCCGCAAGATAGAAAGGCCTTGGCCACATGCTTGCCGCTATTGGTAACTATTTTAATGCCAGCTCCAGTAACGATGCCGTTTAGGAAAGATCGCAGCTCTGATGATTCCTGATCCAATGTTATCGCCTTAAATTCTGATCCCCACCCAACAAAGGCGGTGTTTTCATCCTCGGAAATATAGATCGACACCAATCCGGCTGGAATTGGACTGACTGGCTCCAGACAAGCTTCAGTCGGCTGATACGAATCGATGTCAATCCGGCCGACAACTCCAAGATCATTAATATGTCTGTAAAAATCCTTGACTCGATCAGGATTCCCAACACCGGCAACAGCATTACCACGAGCATGTGGAAGTTTGATTTTGAATTTCTCAAAGTGAGAATTCGAAGATTTGAAGTGAATTAACAGATCCGACCATTGATTGGGGTTGGAAAGAATTATATCCTCATTGGTCCATACGACTGATTGCTTTCGGATAAGATTAACTAACCGAACATATAGATTTTTATGTTCAAGTGAATTTTGGTTATATAATATATTTAAAGCCAAAATTAACTTAATCTTCTCATTTACTGACAATTCATCAACATCTTTAAAGCAGGTATATCCACTGCTATTAATCTCTTCCGAACCAAACAATTGGCTGGTCATGCAATTGCCTTTAAGCTCAGGAATTAGATCTTTTACGTCATTGATCAATCTGGCCAAATTCCTCTGAAATTGCTTGGCTATAGCCCCCTTTGATTTCACATAAACATTTGCCAGAAAGCCGATGTCCTGATTCAGGAATCCGAATTCCTCAACAAACGGTCTCAATCGCTGGATCGCTAATTCCTTCCAGTTAGCATTTTGGGATCTATCGATTACATTGTCAGGTTCCGGAAGCGTAGAAGGCCATCGGTTAGCTGCCAGAATAATATCCACACGCGATTTATGGACAGGTCTGATCCTGTGGATGCATTGAATAAGATCCCATTGCATACAGGCCTCTATCCACTCCATGCGCATGTCTGTGTCTTTTGCATCTGGAAACAAGATGCAGGCATCCTGGGCGGCACTGTTCAGGTTTGGATACGGCAGCCCGATCACCAGCACAGCGTCACATGCCTGATAACTATTGATTCCACGTGGGCCACCGAAATGATATTGCATGAATTGTCTGGTTGGATCGATTCTGTTCAGGATGTCTAGCACCTTTTTCTCATTGTACATATAGGTGACAACCATAATCCGCTGTGCTGTGGTTTGTGAAAGCATATCAGCCAAAAGTTTTACCAGATCTGGTTCCCTGGAAAATTGCATGGTCCTGCGGCTGGTATTGATCTTGATATGGACCCGGTGACTATTCCAGGCGACATCCGCTCGCACAGTTTTCAGCCTTCTGCCAGTTAGAGCGCTGTAAGCCTTTGCATCACCGGTGGCATCGAGAATCTTAATAGGAGTGCCATGATATCCGAACCGGGTAATGCGTTTAGTGCTGTATTTGACATCTCCATTTCTGGCGATATGAACGAAGGAGAGAGTGCTGGGCGAGGTCAAACCTATTAACCAGCCAATGGCATTCAAATCGATTTCCTGCCGGTACAGGTTGATTCTGGACAGGTTGTCGAGGTTTTTTGAAAGGTTGGTCAGGATAGCAATCACATCTTCATCGGTTCTGTTCATACGCTTGGCCAGCAGCTCGATGATGGTGGTTTCCTGGATGTCCGAGTCTATCAGTTTGCGTCCATTGATGATCATCGCATGGGAGCCACTATCAACAAGTTGCGTGGATATTTGCTGGATGATGTTGAGCAGGTGCCTGATCGTTGCTGCATCCACGCCGTCGACGATCTTCAAGACGGATTTCATCTGCAGCTCCGAGCAGGAGTCTTCAAGCATCAACCCGGCTTTCAGATTTTCATCGAGAATAATCAGATCAGGCGTGGAAATCTGATCCTGAAGATACTGAAGCATGTGAAGGGTGACGAAATACACGCCTGGCCCATAATCACGCCGTTGGTTGTAATATTCGCAAACAGTGGCACGATGTTCACAGCCGGTGCACAGGATTTCGGATGGCGAGAAGCCTTTAGCAGTGATTTCCTTTAATTCGGCCGGACGTAAACAGGTCTGCTCACGGGGTTGCAACAGATAGAAGCCATCGTTTTCCTCAGCCAGTTCACAAATCTTGGCATAGGCTTCACTTTGAAGAGCACGGTTGAAGGCGGCATAGATGACGATACGATTCTTCCCGATCGAAGAAATTGCATGTAGTGCCGCATGTGTTTTCCCGACGCCTGGTGTCACGACAATCAGGGCATCATCTCCGCTGTTCAATTCCTGGACAATCAGGATGCGGGCATCGTCAAGGCTGATATAATTTTCTGGAACGGACAGATCAAAACCGTTTTTCGATGGCTTGTACCAACCGCCACTATTCTTTATTCCCGCCCAGCGATGAAGCGGCATACCGTTATGGGCTTCACAATTAACATTGAAGCATCGTAGTTGATAACTCGGTGGATATGCCCTGGCATTGGAGGTTGGCTTTCCGCATACCGGACAGTTTAGACCTCGAAAGGATATCGCCTGTGCATCTCCTCTTTTTTCAATCTTCGATACAATGCCTTTTTCTCCAATCATTTCCTGCATTACAGTCAACCCAATCGGCTCCATATCCTTTCTGATTTGAACATGGCTGAAAGGATTTACCGAGACGTCAGCTGCAATCCGCTGGTACTGCTCGATACGTTCTCCCAACGGACCGATCGACTTCAGATCCGAAATAATCGGCCCATTGACCAACCATTGAACACACGCGATGACTTCCTCCGGATCGGGCCTGCCAGAGGTAACTTGCACATAGTCATCGAGTGTGAACGCTGATTGGGTCAGCTTATTCTTTTCAATTATGGCGCTGTGACCGTCTGTAAGGGCTTTCTCGGTTTGAAGAGGATCACCCTTATATGCAAACACCTGGTGGGGAAAATCTGTCTGTGTGGAAGGTCTGAGATCATGAAGGTGTGGCATTTCGATCCGCATCCAATCCAGAAACGCCAGATATGCTTGACGATTAAAGAGCAGATTGGATACGGCCCGAAATCCGGTACCACCGGTTGCGATGATTTTAAAATGATCGGCAACGCCGAGTTTTTTGATCGCATTGAGGGTCGCCTGTGCGAATGTGATGGCACTGATGATTCTGTCGGAGCCTTCCAGTCCATCGGCACCATCGATATCAATGAGCGGCTGATACAGTTCCTGGCTATCGACAACAACTTTTCTGGCCAGGTATACGCCGAACGATCCGCCGTAGATGTTGTTTCTATTGTCATGCAGCAATGCCAGAAAATCCTCACCGGACATGGAGCTGTATGGCTTTCCGCTTGCGAGCGTGGTTTTGAATGTGAGCAGCATCAGATGGTTCCAGTCCCTATTGTTCGATCACCGATTCTTCAATTTGCCCGCTTACTCGCTCGTTACTTGATTCAGTGTCGGTCGCCTGAAAGTCAGCCTCGACGCGCTCAAGTTCGTCAATCTGATCGCAGATAATCTCACGTGCAATGGTTGAAGCGGATGTCAGCTGATCGAGATCATGAAGGTTTCGTTTGGCAGCTATCGTCCGCAGTCGATCCCGATAGCTTTTGGCGATGCTGATGGTCAGAGATACTTTTTCTTCTAAAGACATGGATACTACCTCCTTTGAGAATTTATGTTTTGTTACCGGCGGATCAGGACATTGACCAGCTTGCCTTCTGGCATAAAAGTCTGGTTAGCAGCCAGAGACCGAGAAACCTTCACTGGTCAACTTCCGGGCCAATTATGCAAAACAGGTTTGCCGCCCGACCAAACGGGATCGCTGCCGACCTTTTGGGTTTGAAGCCAGGACGGTCTGAAGCAGGGAGATGTCGCAATCCTTCAACGCATCAACGACGGAAAGTGTGTTTATGAGGCTGTCAACCTGGCGTTGATTCCGGCACCTGAACCGTAGCTCTTTTTCAAGGTTTGGGATCGTGTAGCCGTTGGCATACAGGTCATTGACCAAATTTGCTATCGCCAGCCAATTGTGTTCCCGGAGCATCTGAAGTTTGTCTCTTCGCGGAGTTATCGCCTGAATAGCCTGAAAACTCTGACCATTACAAAAAGGGCATGGGCAAAGATTTAATGCGGTCGGCGGCACATGAACGGAAGTGCGTAGGTCTATCCTCGACAAATCCAAAGGATTGAGGAAGCTCATCTTGTCGGCCGCATACCGCCACGTCGTTGAATCGAGCGACACCCATTCAAATAGATTCCAGGCCGCATATGCACACATGACGATGACCGGAAGGCTGGATGTGCCAAGCAGGTGCACCCGTGTTATTCCCCGCTTGTAAAAGCTGACCAGGAAAAGGGCCAGTTCCAAAGGTTTGAGGGTGCGAACCGGCATGGACACGCCGTCGAAATGAACACCGCGTATTTCATTTAAAAAGATATCGACATGGTCGAGGGTATAACTCTGCAGCGGCTGAAAATATTGGGCATGGGGTACAAGGGCGTTCTTCCAGGCAAATGACTCAAAGGCCCATGGAATGTTGAACTTGAGCTTTTTGTAAAATTCCAGCTGCTTCTGGATGCCGTTGTCAAGCTTCCGAATCGGCCAATCCAGTCCAATTACGATATCGGGCTGGTGTATGGCATTCGCCTGCATGACCTGCTGCGGCGATATGTTCAATTCCTTGGCCGTGTTTTTCAACGGGAGGCTCGAATCAAACGTTATCGCTTTTTCTTTTTCTTCAGCCTTCAGGAGTTGATAGCCGCTTGAATCTCCAATCGAATGCCGTGCCTTCGCTTTCCGAAACATTTTCTTCGCGGCGTTGATTTTCTGGGAAGTGGAGCCATGATCAAGGACGTTGATGAGCACACTATCGATTACCAATGACGGCAAGTTGTTGGCGTCAGCCCCCGCACAGGAATAAATCGGAGCACCCATCAAACCGTTCCTCCATTTCCACTGCCTTCTGGTTCGGAGGGATGGGCGAGACGCTGATGCAATACCGCAAGCTCCTGGATGAACCTTCGTATTGTCTCAACCTGCTGCGGGGTGGGGCTTTCCTGACTGTCGGCGATCTCGATGAGTGCTTCGCCGATTCTTTTCAGCTCTGCTGTCAGAGTTGGTCCATCGGTTGGTGTGGGATTATTGGCCGGCAGATCTTGATCGCCATCAGGATCATTTTGATGGATTTCTGGTGCTGATGCGAGGCCTCGATTACCGTTGAGTGTGTGGCGCTCTCTGCTTGCAGACCTTTCTGTCTGCGGGGATTGCTCACCAACTTGCTCCAGCATTGGAGGTGTTTCAGGCTTCTGGAATTCTGCCAGCCATTGCATCACCTCATTGGATATGGATTCTGCAATGGCCGCTGGGTCCTTTTGTTCAGATTGGCGGATGGCTATTGCGATCTGCTTCTTGGCCTGAATCGCTTCGAAGAATGTTTTGGTGGCGCCGGCATCAACCAGGGATTCCATGGCAGCATCGTCAAGCCTGTCGCCATGCTGCAGGTATTTATTGATGGTCGTCGGCGATTTGCCGAGACGATTAGCCAATACCACCCGGATGTTGTTATCTCTGGAATCGGTGAAGCCGGCACCACGCCGTGCACCGCCATGGGTAAACAACACCAAGTCATCCGATGTCCCGTGGAGAATCCGATACAGTTGACAGGCATTTCGAACCAATTCCGAGTACTTACACGTTCCGCCCTGGGGCATGACCCTGACGGCAGCCTTCCTGATGGCCAGTTCGGTATCGGAATGATGGTTGATTTCAGAAATGTAACAACGGACGGTTGATCGACCATCTGCCTTGGCCTGTTCGATGTAGTGCCATCCATCGATACAGAAACACGCCTCCTGCGTCCGAACGACAATCGGATGGCTGGACAGGGTGGGCGTTTTGAAATCCGGGATGATCGGGCAGGACTGAATGTCGGCGATGGCCAATTCAGCGATGTCTTCGCGACAGGTACTGTATCTGTCGCCGATGGTCTCTTTTCGAGACTCCCGGGAGGGTTGAACCTGGGTACTGCTTTCTGGACTACGACCTTTTTCCATGTGCCTCTCCTTGCGGAGAGAGACCACTCAGAAAAAGGTAACTATGTTAGGCCATATGCGCCTCCTGTAATTGGTTTTATGAAGTAATTGGGTAAAATTATTTTCCAAAGGTCTCTCTTTGTTTATTGTATATAATTTATTGTTAATTGATGAAGAATTCGGACATAATAAAATCTAACTATTTATTATAATTTGTATTAACTAAATTTTTGAAAATTTAAATTGGAAGGGGGAAAGCTCGACATAGATTGTTTCCAGTAAAATCTTGTTATTTTCACGATTTTTTTTAATTTCTATGCGATTAAAGGCAGTATAGGCTTGCTGGAGGATTTCATTTGCCTGTGAATTAGCATTTGGATCATTAGAGTCAAGTCTCTGGGCCTGGCCCCACAAATCTAACAACCTTATTATTTGTTTGTCGTCATGAACTTCTACCCCGTATGGTATTTTCTTGTCGGCTCCAACAGCATAATATTCCCTTGGAGCTATCCTGAAAATTTTTCCACCCGCTTTATAGATAGGTGTAATGGGTCCATCACTAAAGGCGTTTCTAGCAAAATGATTTTTAATGCCCATTTCACGAATTTCACTGTATTTAGTACCTACTGCCTTCAAATGTCGCCTAATTGTCCGCTCGGTTTTGTAAGACGGAAACAGCGGTTGACGCTTCATTACTAAAGAAGGGTCCTTTTCCCTCATAGCTTTCTGATATGCAGCTATGGCATCCCTGGATTCGTCCGTAAGCTGGATTTCACCATTATCCCGAATAATTTTCTTTGTGGTGATAGCCGATTTTACATCACCATTGGCATCAATCACATGCTGTACGCGCAATACAGGAATTTCGTCCTCACGTATCCCGCTATTGTGGATCAATCGAGATATACATCCCAACTCTTCCTTTGAAATGTGATTATTTTCCGTATTTTCAATGTCTTGTATGATTATATCGATATATTTCATTGTATATTTACCATTATTACAATTAGATAAGCTATATTATGTCCGCATTCTTCATAGCATACCAATAAACTACATATCCATAAAAATTTTAGTAAGGCCAGCATGGCCATGAAAGGTGGTGAAAAAAATGGTTGATGAAAATGAAAAACGACGAATTCGGCTGAAACTTGGTTGGGAAAAGGAATATAAGCCGATTGTCATTAAAAGGCACAGTATGAAAAAGCGAGCAACGAAAAGAAAAAAGAAAAATTTCAAAGACTAAAAGAAAGCAGGGTCCCAATCCTAGAGATTCAATTACGGCCGCTGCAATACGACAGCGGCCACCCCACACCAATTACCTTTCCAAAGAAACAGTTAAGGGTCTTATCAGACCGATAAACCGAAGATGTTACCTCTGGACCCGGAAAACAGAGGTCATCGTGGAACAAATCAAAGCTCATCTCGGTCAAGTGTTGAGCGCAAAACAGGTAGCAGAATACACAGGGCTTGACGTAAAGACGGTACGCAAATACTATCAAACGTTAGGCGGAATACGTGTGGGAGCACGTATCTTGTTCTTTGAAAAGGAGCTAATCAATGCCATACAAGCGCAATCAGAAGTGGTATGCCCAAGTCCGCAAAGAGGGCCAGAAGCGCGAAAGCGTGTTTCTGACGAAGAAGGAAGCGGTGGACTGGGAAGCCGACATGCGAAGAAAACCATTAAGCGAGTGGTCAAAGAAGACCGACACGGCCTGTATTGATGATTGGGTGCAGTCGTATCTGGATTTTGCCAAAACCAGCTTCGCGGTGAAGACCTACCAGGAAAAGAAGGCGATGTTCAAACGGTTCTTGAAGCATGTGGATCCGACAATGCCCGTTGAAAACCTGAAGCCGGCGGCTGCCATCAGTTATGTAATGTTGCAGAAGGCAGACAGGTCAGGATATGCCGCGAATAAGGATCGTAAGAATCTGGTAGCTGGTTGGAATTGGGGTATGAAATACATGGACCCTCCCCTACCCGGCCCGAACCCTTGCTTGGTGGAACGGATGCCCGAGATCAGGCAGCCCCGCTATGTCCCCCCTGAAGAGGATTTCTGGAAAGTATACGAAGCCGCCGATGGTCAAGATAAGGTCATGTTGCTGGCGTTTTTGCACCTGGCAGCCCGGCGAGGGGAAGTTTTCCGTATAACCTGGGCGGATGTGGATTTCGGGAACAGCCGGATCAGACTCTGGACCCGGAAACGTCATGGCGGAACCTACGAATACGATTGGTTGCCCATGACCCAGGAATTGCGAAAATCCCTACGGTGGTGGTGGGAAGAGCGGCCGATTAAGGACCAGGCACATGTTTTTCTGTGTCTTGAAGACAGTCCCTTCACCAAGGAATATTTTGGCCAGCCATTTAAGGTTCGGGTTCAATTCATGCGCCGTCTTTGTGACCGTTGCAAAGTCAAACGTTTCGGATTCCATGCAATCCGACACTTGAGCGCATCGATTTTATTCAACCAAGGTTATGACGTCGGTGTAATTCAGACCATTCTTCGCCATCAAAGTCCCAATACCACTGAACGTTACCTGCGAAGCATAGGTTTGGAGCGCGTCAGAGATGCGCTGGAGAACCTGTCAACGGGAAAAGGCAAAGTCCTTCCCATGAAAATGGATAAGGATGGCGGTCAAAACAAAAAGCCGTCAGAGGAGCCGTCAACAACCCCGTTCACTGGAAACAAAAAAGCCGCCCTGCAGGTAGTATCTGCGTAAGCGGCTGAAAACAGGGAATTAATTATATTTAATAAGTGGCGTCCCCAAGGGGATTCGAACCCCTGTCGCCGGCGTGAAAGGCCGGTGTCCTGGGCCAGGCTAGACGATGGGGACGCAAACTTTTATCTTCTGGTGGGCCGTGTTGGACTCGAACCAACGACTCTCTGCTTAAAAGGCAGATACTCTACCGACTGAGTTAACGGCCCAAAAGAAAAAACGTAAGTACACGCCCGGCAACTGTTTGTCAATATGAAAATCAGGGATAGGAAAACTTTTTAGGATTCGAGGTTTCAAGGATTCGAGATTTTAAGGTGATATAGCACTAAATTAAGGTGGTTAGACTAAATTCAGTAGGAAGAATCGAACCCATTTTTTCCCTTTTAGCGATCAGCTGTGGACCATAAGATAGATAAACCCAATAGGCCTCAACGATCGTCATCCTTGCACCATCGTCCCGTTTACTTCATCCCGCGACCCCTCGAATCCTTGAACCCGTGGGCTATTTTCTCCAGAATTCAGGCACCACCAGTATGATGAGGGTGAAAATTTCAAGGCGCCCCAGCAGCATGCACCACGACAGCAGCCACTTTCCCCAGTATGGAATCTGGGCGAAGTTTTCGACCGGTCCCACCATGCCGAAGCCCGGCCCGATATTGCCGATCGTAGCGGCCACAGCCCCGAGAGCGGTGACAAAATCGACCCCGGTGCCGGCCAGCAGTACAGTGGAAATGGCAAACAGGGCCATGTAGAGGGCCAGGAAGCCGAGCACACTTCTCACGACATCCTCGGGTACGGTTTTCCCGCCGATCTTGATGTGGGAAACGGCCCGCGGGTGGATCATGGTAAAGAGTTCTTTATAGCAATACTTGAAGCAAAGCATGATGCGAAGACACTTCATGCCGCCGCCGGTGGAACCCGCCGACGCTCCTGCAAACATGCACAGGAAGATGATGATCTGCGACATACCCGGCCACAATTCATAATCGGCCGTCGCGTAGCCGGTGGTAGTCACGATGGAAACCACCTGAAAGGCGGCGTAACGCAGGGCCTGGCCGGCATCCGCATACACCGTGCGGTAAAGGTTGGCCGTGACCACGAGGGTCAGGACCAGACACATGACCAGATAGAACCGGCACTCCGAGTCTTTCCAGAACGCCAGCGGACGACCCTTTAAAACCTGGTAGTGAAGTGAGAAGTTGATGCCGGCCAGCAGCATAAACACAGTAATGACGGCATCGATATATACACTGTCAAAGTGGGCCACCGACGCGTTTTTCGTTGAAAAGCCACCCGTAGGCATGGTGGTGAAGGCATGGTTCAAGGCATCGAAAAAAGTCATGCCGCCCATCATCAGCAACAGCGTCTCGGCCACAGTGAACAGGGCGTAAACCTTCCACAGAATCAATGCCGTATCGCGGATGCGGGGCTTGAGCTTGTCCGGGACCGGGCTGGGCACCTCGGCCTTGTAAAGCTGCATGCCGCCGACACCCAAAAAGGGAAGGATGGCGATGGACAGGACGATGATGCCCATCCCCCCCAGCCACTGGATGAAACTGCGCCAAATCAACAAACCCTGGCTCAGGCCTTCGATGTCGGTCAGGATCGATGATCCGGTGGTGGTAAATCCGGAAACGGACTCGAAAAACGCATCCACAAATAAAAAGGAGCCGTCGGAATAATAAAAAGGAAGCGCCCCGAACAGACCGATGGCTGTCCATCCCAGGGATACAATGGCCATGCCTTCGCGCTGGCTCATGGTGTCGGTCTTCTCGTGTCTGAACAAGCCCATTAGGGCGATACCACAAACCAGGGTAATGCCCATGGCTTTAACCAGCGGCATCAGGCTGCGATCCATGGAAAACAGGTCGAAGGTCAGGGGAACCACCATGGTACCGCCGAAAAAAAGGGTCAATACCCCGACGGTCTTGAGGATATAGCGCCAGCGCAATTAAATATACTCCAGTTTTACGGCCAGAATCTTCTCGACGCCGGGGATGGCCTCGCGGGTGGCGAAAATGATGATCCGGTCGTCCGGTTCGATGACGCTGTCGCCGCTGGGGATGATAATGGCCTCCTGGCGGATAATACCGGCCACCATGGATCCCTTGGGGAAGGCAATTTTTTTCAAAGGCTTGGACACAATATCCGAGGTGGGCAGGGCCAGGGCTTCCATCACCTCCCCCTCTTCTCCTTTAATGGAAATCGCCGAAAGCACTTTTCCTCTGCGGATATGTTGCAGGATGGTATTGATGGCCGACAATCGGGGACTGACCACCTGTTCGATACCGATGGCGGACATGAGGGAAAAATAACTGAATTTATTAATCTGGGTGATGGTTTTCTTGGCACCCAGCCGTTTGGCTAACAGTGACGTTAAAATGTTGGTCTCTTCGTCACTGGTCAGGGTCACCACCAGGTCGGTGTCATGAATATTCTCTTCCACCAGCAGGCTTTGGTCCGACCCGTCACCGTGGAGCACAACGGTCCGCTCCAATCGCTCGGCCAGAATATCGCACCGGATGGCACGCTTTTCGATGACTTTGCAGGAGAGCAGCTTGCCTTCAAGTTGTTTGGCCAGGCGATAGCCGATGCGCCCTCCGCCGACAATGAGCACCCGCTTTACCGGCGTGGCGTGCTTGTCGAAGATGGAGAGGTGTTTGAACAAATTTTTCTCTTCGCTGATAAAGTAGACCAGGTCTCCGTCGCGAAGGTGGTTGTCTCCCTTGGGGATGATCAGCTGGTCGTCACGAACAACAGCGGCGATCAGGGGTCGATCTTCTTGGAGAATACTCGGCAGATCGGCCAGACGCACACCGGCCAGTCGAGAACCGGGCTCCAGATAGACACCGACGAACTTGATGCGGCCGTCGGCAAATTCACCTACGTCCACGGCACCCGGCACGCTCATGAGCCGTTCGATCGTCCGGACCACCTCGATGTCGGGGTTGATGACCGTATCGATATGGGGGGCGTTTACCTTGAATGTGTCATAATAGCGGTCAAAATCGGCTCCCCGCAGCCGGGCCAGCTTCTTGGTGGTGGGAGACAAGGTGTCGGCCATCAGGCAGGCCACCAGATTCACTTCGTCGGAATCGGTGACGGCCAGCATGATTTCAGCTTCACGGATGCCGGCTTCTTCCAGGATGGCGGGACTGCTCCCCGAACCGGTGATCGTCTGAACGTCGAGGCTTTCGGAAAGCCGTTTCAGGGCTTCCGGATCAAAATCGATGACCACCACATCCTTGTTCTCTTGAGCCAGACGGCTGGCAATGTGAAACCCGACTTCACCGGCACCCACAATCACGATTTTCACCGCAATACTCCTTTTTCACCACCTTGCTAAGATTTTTGCCGTAATGCCTTACACCACCGCCCCTGCCCTGTCAAACAAAGTGACATGGATGCCCAGGCACAAGGATCAATGAGGTACAGCAATCGTTGGTCATGATGTGGAAATCTGTTCAGGGAAGGAGAACGGTCAAGGATATTAGAATCCCGGCTCCCAGTGCCATGCCATCACGCCAGGTAAAAAAGAGATCGGGAAGGGTTCGGTGCTCGCTGTAGCACCGGGCTTGCATGGCCGCGGCCAGTTCATCGGCACTTAAAAATACACGACGGAACAAGGGAATCGTGAATTTCATAAGCCGGATCAGCGGGTTTTTGCGTCTTTCAATCCCCCGGGAACGCTGGGCATCGGCTATCTCCGCCCCTTGAAAGAGAATTACCGGTAAAAAACGGACCACCAGCCCGACCATCGTAGCCGCCATTTTTTCGTTTACCAAGGGTACCGGTTTCAGGAACCAGACCAGGGCGGCCCGGATATCGGCAGTCCGGGTGGTGGCCATCAACAGCACCCCCATGATTACCACCAGCAACAGGCGCCAGCACACGATCAGGGCCTCTCCGGCGATCTCTGCAGAAAAGGCGGGCGTCCATCCGCCAGAAAAAGTGATCGTTCGAACTCCGAAGACAAAGCAGAGAAAAAATAGAAAATACCGGATCTCACAAATCAACCGGCGAATGCGCAAACCGGCAGCGTTAAATGAAACCATCATCACGGCGGTGAAAAGCGCCAAAAAAGTCAGCCCCCCCCACAAGCTCGTCACGCTGAGCCCCATGAGCAGGGCCTGCTTGGTTCTGGGATCCATCCGGTGAAGCAGCGATTGGCCCGGCCTGAAGCCGATGGCGGTCAGTTCACCCATGGCCGGATTCCTCTGCCCAGTTGCACGGAGCACGGCGGTCGGATGCCGTAGCGCTCGATGCAGCTGATCACCTCGGCCGGTATCCCGTCTTTTACGACGCGTCCTTTGGCCATGACCACCAGCCGCTGGGCATGGGCAATGACCTTCTCCAAATCGTGGGTGGTAATGATAATGGTATGCCCTTTTTTGTGCAGGTCGAGAATATGGTTCAGCACCCGGCACGTGGCGGGATAGTCAAGGTTGGAAAAAGGCTCGTCCATCAGCAGTACACGAGGGGCCATGGCCAGCACACCGGCAATGGCCAGACGACGTTTTTCACCACCGGAAAGATGGTGGGGCCGTTTATTTTCAAATCCGGAAAGATCAACCGCCGCCAGTGCCTGATTTACCCGTTGGTTGATCTGCTGCCGCTCAAATGCCAGGTTTTCCGGTCCAAACGCCGCGTCATCGTACACGGTTTCTCCGACAATCTGGCTGTCGGCATCCTGAAATACCATCCCCACCTGTTGCCGAGCGGCCAAGGGATCCGCTTTCACCGATTTGCCGCATACGGTCACCGTCCCGGAGTCGGGAAAAAGCAGCCCGTTAAGGTGGCGCAACAGGGTGGTTTTGCCGGAACCGTTGGCCCCGGCGATGACCGTGAAATCTCCCTCGTAAAAAGTCAGGGTGACATCGTCGATCCCCTGTGTGCCGTCGGCGAAACGATGACACAGGTGGGAAGTCTGAATGATGGACACGGGTTATCCTGCAGTTCTTACGGCGGTGAAGGTGCCGTCCATCATTGGCCTTAGGGCCCTGGCGATGGGAATGGCGGCTGCAATTTTCAAGGCATCGCCGATCAGAAAGGGCAGCATCCCCACGGCGAATGCCTTTGAAAAACTCATCCCCGTGACCACCTTCAGCCATGAAACGCCGAACGCGTATATGATCAAAGTGCCGGCAACCATGGCCAGCACATCAATGGCCACACGCCCCCGGCCGCTTTCCGAAATGAGCCCGATCAGGTAGGCTGCAGCGGCAAACCCCAGCAGGTATCCGCCGGTGGGTCCCACGAATTTTCCGACACCACCGGTTCCGCCGGCAAATACCGGCAGCCCCGCGGCGCCGGCCAGCAGATAAACCGCAATGCTGATCAATCCCCACCGGCCGCCCAAAAGCAGTCCGGCCAGCATGATAAACAGGTTTTGCAGGACAATGGGCACCGGACCGATGGGGATGGCGATGTAAGCACCGGCAGCGGTCAGGGCAGCCATGAGGGCCGCATACACCATCCGTTTCAATTGTTGTGCAGATTCATCCATAAAAGGAGTTCTCCTTTATCGGTTCGTTGGGTTCTTTGAGTTCGTCGGTTTTTTGGGGTTGAAGATATAAAAACGGTACCATCACCGCATTGAAACACTTCAGCCGTCGATCTATCCCCTTAACGGTGAAAACAGTCGCCAACCATCACCGTTTGGTAGGTCCCATCGGCCAGCCGAAGAATCAGGCCGCCATGGGCATCCACATCCACGGCAGTCCCTTCAACCCTGTCCTTAACGGTCATAACGCGAACCTGCCGGCCAAGGGTCACATTGTTTAATCTCCATTCGTCAAGGACGGCGTGGGGATCAAACGTCGACATCCGCCTTTCAAAGGCATCCAGGAAAGCCACAAGGATCTCCCGGCGCGGCACGGGTCGGCCCAACAGCGTTTTAAGGGAGATGGCAATGGGTTCTTCGGTTTCCGGAGTGTTGTTGACATTGAGGCCGACACCGATATTCATGTGGGACACCTGATCTCCTTCGGCTTCCATCTGGGACAGAACGCCGCAGATCTTAAGGCTGTTCACCAGGATGTCGTTGGGCCACTTCAAACGAGCATCTATCTGGTACCGGGACCGCAGCAGGTTGGCCATGTCGCTCGCTGCCGCCAGATTCACCAAACCGGCCAGCATCATGGGGATATCCGGGCGGACGACGACGGTGAAATAAAGGCCGCCATCGGTCGACAGCCAGGTCCGTTGCATACGCCCCCGGCCGCAGGTCTGACGCTGGGCCACCACCACGGTAAAATCGGCACAGCCTTTTCGCGCCAGGACCATGGCCTCGTCCATGGTGGAACCGGTCTCCTGGAAATAATGGATGCGATCTTGCCATGCACCCAAGGCCCACGGCACCAGACTGTCCGGATCACGGGTCATGCGATAGCCTTTGGGAGAGGAGATGATGGAAATGCCGGACTCGACGAGTCCCTTGATATGTTTCCAGACGGAAACCCGGCTGATCCCCAATTCGGCGCTGAGGGTTTCACCGGAAATGACGCCCTCGGCCCGATTCAGGATGTTGAAAATTTTCTGTTTGGAATCCATTTGGTTAACCCCTAAATAGAGTATGGTTAACCAAATTCAAGGAGGGATGTCAACACCATACTGGCGCAATCAGGAAAAGAAATACAAACGGATTAGCTTGAAAAAATTTTGGAAAGCCGCTGCATTTCAGTCTCGCCATCGTTGACCAGTTCATCGAAAATGCCCTGAAGGGGAAGAATTTTATCCGCCAGACCTACGCTCTGGCCGGCCATGAGGGATCCTTTTTTCATATCACCGTCAACGACGGCATTTTTTAACGCTCCCATCCAGAAGCGTTCCACCTCATACTGGGCCTCCATACGATCGATGGTGTTTTCTTCAAGTTTTCTGATAAGGTTCAGCTGCAGTTTGCCGAATTCATTCGTACCCACATTTTTTAATGCACGAACCGGAATCACGGGAAGGCGGCTGTCAAACTGGGGGGTGGCAACAGCATCCCTGGCCTTGGCCCGTCTGAAGGTTTCTTTGAAATGAGGATGCACGGCACACTCCTCGGACATGACAAAACGGGTGCCCATCTGGATACCGGCAGCCCCCATCATCAGCAGGTGGGCCATCATCCGGCCAGTGGCGATTCCTCCGGCAACAAAAATGGGCACCGATTCCACATTGAACAAAATCTGCTGGATCAGCACGGTCAGGGATACCGGCCCGATATGCCCACCGGCTTCCGATCCTTCCAGAATCAGTGCATCCGTACCCATCTTGATCAGTTTCAAAGCCAATTGTTCGGTCGGCGCAAAACAGATCACCCGTGCCCCGCTCTCCTTGGCTTGCTGAATCTCATTTTCCTTGGGGATCGAACCGGCAAAGACAACCACGCGACACTTCATCTCACACACCATCGCCAACTGTTCCTGATATGCCGGTGCGATGGTGATCAGGTTGACGCCGAAGGGTTTGTCCGAGATTGACCGGGTCTCCTCGATCTCTGCCCGAAGCACATCGACTGGCGCATTGCCCCCGGCCAACAAGCCAAAACCACCGCAGCGGCCCATGTGGCTGACCAATCTGGGATCGCTCACCCAGGTCATGGCGCCGCACATGTTGGGAATCTCACAACCCAGGAATTGCCTGCCCTTTTCAAAAAATCGGTCAAGAAGCATATTCTTCCTCCGGGGGGACCATTAGCCCCTGAATCGAATCACACTTGCGCGTTGTTGAAGTGAAGCTACCAGCGCATCAAAATGGCGCCGTATGTCAGACCGGCGCCGAAGGAATCAAGCAGGATCAGTTGTCCCTTCTGAATTCTGCCATCTCTCACCGCCTCGTCCAACGCCGTGGGAATGGTGGCCGCTGATGTATTTCCGTACCGGTCCACGTTCACCACTACTTTTTCCATGGGACAATTCAGACGTTTGGCCACTGCTTCGATAATCCGATAGTTCGCCTGATGGGGAATAAACCAGTCGACGTCGTCAATGCTGAAGCCGTTGCTTTCCAATGACCGGGAGGCAAAATCGGCAAGGGTGCGGACGGCCACTTTGAAGATCTCTTTGCCATACATCCGTATTTTATGCAGGTTTTTGGAAAAGCGCCCGGGGGTGACCTCCTTGCGTGATCCCCCCGCGGGAATATAAAGCAATTCCCACAGGTTCCCGTCTGACAACAGATGACTGGACAGGATGCGCGCCGGCGCATTGGGATCGGTTCGTTCCACGACGGCGGCACCGGCACCGTCGCCAAAAATAATGCACGAGCCTCGATCCTGCCAGTTGATGAACGGGTTGAGCACCTCGGCGCCGACAACCAACGCTGTCCGGGTCTGGCCGGACTGGACGAATTTGTCCGCCGTGGATAGTCCATAAATAAATCCCGAGCAAGCGGCATTGATATCCATGGCCCATGCTTGTGGGGCATCGATTTTATGTTGAAGCCAGCATGCTGTCGACGGAATCAGGGTGTCAGGCGTACAGGTGGCATAGATGATCTGATCGATGTCTCCTGGCGTCCGGCCGGCCATGTCCAGCGCCCTTCTGGCCGCAGCCACGCCAAGGGATGAATTGTGTTCGTCGGGGTTGTCCAGATTGGAAAACCGGCGTTCGCGAATGCCCGTGCGCTCGCGAATCCACTTATCGTTGGTGGAAATATTGTCCCTTTCCAACCGAACGACGATGTCATCGTTGGTCACGCGATTTTCAGGAAACGCGCAGCCGGTTCCGGTAATTGTGGCAGCATATCTCATGGATCGTTAGAACCTCTATGCAGAGAAATGAACAATACCCGACATGAATGGTCTACTTAATCGGCTTTTAGTTGATTGATACCGATATAATTATTTGTTTTTAATTAAATTAAATTTTTTCAAATGCAAGTTGCAAGTAATTGAAAGCCATGGCATTGTCAAGGTTTTATAAGAAGACACAGGAAGCAACAGCATGAGCGGGGAGAAGAAAAACGGCTAATTATGAATTTAACTTATTGTTATATAATAATTTTAATGCTTTTCAAGGATGTGCACGGAAGTTTTTATGGACACCGGTGCCATTTTTTATCGGCGACAGAGTAAACATTGTTAACTTATTTTACTACCACTAACAAGCGGAAAACTAGTTATTTAAAAATGACAACCATCCTGGTAATGGCCGATTGTACTGGAAAAACGATCAAATTATTCCTCTTTTTCCGCGTCATCGTCGGCAATATGAATTTTAGGCGTCCATGTCGAGAACGGGTTGGCGTCATCAAGAATATCTCTGCGTACAAATGAAAGATATTGCGCCATTTTCTTGTTTTCCCAGTTATCGGACCAGCCTTCTCCATCACCGATCAGAATTGCCTCGATCATCAACTTATCCGATTTTTCTGAAACCTGGTTTTCTAGAATTTGCGCTGCAGCATACGCTCTTTGAAGCCGCAGTTCCAAAGATGCCAATAAATTTTCAACCAGTTTTCCGGTAGATAACCCCACATGTTTAGCCCTTTTTTTTAACCTGGCATATGCGGACGAACTCATGGGAAATTGAACCGGTTTTTCATCGTCAACCATGTGTCAATCGTTCCTGACTTTATCTCATCAAATGCGGGAGCATCTTCTCTGTTTTTAGCTATTCGGCTATTCGATATTGAAAAACCGGAGAATCCACATCCTGCAACCCAAAAACTGAATTTATTCGAGTTTAGGCGCATTGATTTAAATTTTCAACATATTTTTTAAAATAAACTTATTTTTTTAAAATAAACCGCTTCACAAAACCAATAAATTTTTTGCGCGCTACTCGGTCGCATGCTGACAACCTGCGTCTCAGCATTTACAGCGCCTCCAGCAAGCGTTCATGGATATTATCGAACCCTCCGTTGGACATAATCAGAATCACATCCCCCCCCATGGATGATTCGGCCAGGTCATCAATAATGGATTCCGTATCCTCAAAATGGGCCGCATCCTTTCCGCTTTGTTTCAACTCGGCAACGAGCTGTTCGCTGGAAAATCGTTCATCTTCAGGGATTTTTTGAAGCAACGACGGTTTTCGGACACAAATTCGATCTGCGGGACCGAAAACGGTCGCATAATCCTGCTGAAATACCTTGCGCATACTCGAATTCGTTCTTGGCTCGAAAACGGCAACGATCCGGTTTTTGGAAAAATGGGATCTGACTGCCCTGAGCGTCTCTTTTACGGCAGTGGGGTGATGAGCAAAATCGTCCATAACAATGATGCCCCGCTTTTCACCTCGGACCTCCTGGCGCCGTCTCACGCCGGCAAAACTGCTCAAGGCCTCGGCGATTTTATCGGGTGTTACCCCCAGATAATCCGCCACTGCGACGGCCGCCAAGGTATTTTTCAGATTGTGCACACCGATCATCCGAGTCCGGAACATACCGTAGTCATGTCCATTATTGATGACCTGAAAGCGGGTAACGGGCGGTTCGATAAAAGTTTCGCCAAGGCGCCAAGGCGAATCCGCTTTCATGCCGTAGGGCAGTTGTTTACAGGATGCCAATCCAGTCAAACCGGCCACATTAGCATCGTCGTCAACGCTGACCAGAAGCGAATCTGGCCTGATGTTCGTGACAAAACGCCCAAAAGCGTCTCGAACATGCTCCAGATCCCGATAAATGTCGGCATGATCGAATTCAACACTGGTCAAGATGGCCGCATCCGGGGTATAGTGAAGGAACTTGGGGCCTTTATCGAAAAAAGCGGTATCGTATTCATCCGCTTCGATGACAATACAGTCTCCCGTTCCGGTCCGGTAGTTGCTCATAAAATTGGGCAGAATGCCTCCGATAATAAATGAAGGCTCCCGGCCAGCGGAAAAAAGGATCCAGGCAAGAATGGCCGACGTGGTTGTTTTCCCGTGAGTTCCTGCCACCAGAACCTGTCGCTTGCCGGCGGCTGCAAACCGATTGACCGCCTGGGGCATGGAGCAGTAACACAGCGCCATCTCTTCGGTGGCGACCACTTCTGCATTTTCCCGCGACACGGCGTTGCCGACCACAACCAGGTCCGGCCGGTGGGTCAAGTGGGATCGGTCAAACCCGGCCATGATGGGAACCCCCTTTTCTTCAAGGAAACGGCTCATCGGCGGGTAAATATTGTTATCCGAACCGGTGACCTGGTACCCCATGTCTTTAAGCATGCAGGCAAGGGCACCCATGGCCGTTCCGCAAACAGCAATCAGGTGAACGGTTTTCACCTTTTTCGGGATTCGGTTGTTTTCCGGCAGAATCATGAAGTCCGATTCCTTAAAATCATATTGGGTTCGTTTTCAACAGCGCACACCCAGTGCGCACAATGAATCTATTTGTAGACGATTTGTCGGTGAATCACAAGCGGTTCATCTGCCCCTTTTCAACCGGTGACGATTGACGCGTCTCGCATCAGGTGACGACGAGCATGCTCGCGCCGGCCGTCTACTATTAAAGAAATATCGTCACCGGAGCCAATTGATTTTGCCTGTCGGCAATACCCATCATAAAGTGTGAATACTTTTGAGCATAGCATCGGCCAATCAGCTGTTGACTGAAGTTATTCAGGGCAATGGAAGCGTAACCGTTCTCACCGGGGCGGGTATATCGGCGGAAAGCGGCATTCCCACCTTCAGGGGACCTGAAGGATTCTGGATCATCGGTTCCAAAGAATATCACCCCCAGGAGATGGCCACGCTTGCCATGTTCAGCAGAAATCCGGAAGCGGTCTGGGTGTGGTATCTGTATCGCATGGACCTGTGCAGAAAGGCCCGGCCCAACGCCGGTCACCGGGCCCTGGCATCTATGGAATTCCATCTTAAAAACCAATTTACCCTGATCACCCAAAACGTAGACAACCTGCACATCCTTGCCGGAAACAGCCTGTCGCGAACCCTTCAGATTCATGGCAATATTTTCCAGGCTCGCTGTGCATCGGCCTGCACGGATGACATCTTTCCCCTGCCTGAAAATCTGCCCCCAAAGGCAAAAGGAAGCATGTTGACTGATAGCGAATGCCGGCAACTGAAATGCCCCATCTGCGGCAGCTGGCTTCGACCGCACGTACTCTGGTTCGACGAAACCTATAACGAACGCCATTACCATTTTAACACCGCACTTGAGACGGCGAAGCGGACCCGCCTGCTGATCACCGTTGGCACTGCCGGAGCCACAACGTTACCCAACCATATCGTCAACCTCGTGCTCAGCAACGGCGGTCTAATGTTTGACATCAACGTGACCGATAATCCTTTTGGCGGTCTGGCCATGCAATCGCGCCAGGGAATCTTTATCAAAGGTACCAGCAGCGAAGCCCTGGTCGCGCTGGCCCGTACAATCGCGTCAGCTCAGGTTAATCTTTAATGATATCCATCATTTGATTTGACACCTGATGGATGCATGAGCTAATATGAGGCCCAGTTAATAACACTTCTTTACTCGGCAACAATTTTCTTTTCCCCAATAACCGGCCTAATCGCCACAAAGATCATAGGTTATGAACACAGACACCTGCGATGCCAACACCCCCATTGACCAGTTGAAGGCCATTTCATCCTGGGTTTCTTCCGTACAGGATCTGGACAAACTCCTCCAATTGATTATCGAATCGGCTACGGGCGTCGTGCGAGGGGAAGCCGCCTCACTGCTTCTGCTGGACCCCACGACCGACACGCTCTATTTCAAGGTGACCACCGGCGCCAAAGGCGAGGAGGTCAAAGAATTCAGGATAAAGATTGGCCAAGGAATCGCCGGCCACGTGGCTAAGACCGGCCACCCCCTGCTCATTGCCGATGCCCAGCAAGACAACCGGTGGATGCGCGAAATCAGCGACAGCATTGATTATGAAACCCGTTCGATGGCCTGCGTCCCCTTAAAAATAAACAGCAGTATCATTGGTGTCGTTCAGGTCATCAACAAAAAAGACAACACCCAGTTTACCCAGGCGGACATGGCCGTTCTCGAAGAATTTGCCAGCCTCGCCGCCCTGGCCATCGGCAGTGCACGAAGCCTTGAGCAGGTTCGCCAGGAGAATTTGAACCTGAAAAAGGAGTTGGGGGAAAAGCACCAGATCATCGGCAAAAGTATTATTTTAAACAAAGTGTTGGAAGACGCTCAAAAACTCTCCCGCACCAAAACCACCGCCCTGATCCAAGGAGAAAGCGGGACGGGAAAAGAACTGCTGGCACGTCTGATCCATCGTGAGAGCCCACGCAAAGACAAACCGCTGGTGGTTCTGAACTGTGCAGCCCTACCCGAACCCCTTTTAGAATCGGAACTCTTCGGCCACGAGAAAGGCGCATTTACCGGTGCGGCAGGCCGCAAGCTCGGAAAGTTCGAAACCGCCCACGAAGGAACCCTCTTTCTTGATGAAATCGGCGAAATGGCCCCGGGTATACAGGCCAAACTGCTGCGTGTGCTCCAGGAAGGTGTCTTTTACCGAGTCGGTGGCAACATCCCCATCACCGTTGATGTGCGGGTGCTATCTGCCACCAACAAGAATCTGAAGAAAGAGGTGGAGGAGGGAAAATTCCGTGAAGATCTGTTTTACCGGCTGAACGTGGTTCAACTCAATATACCCCCGCTGAGAGAACGCCTCGAAGACGTCACCTTTCTGGTCGAGCATTTTCTTGATGTGTTTAAAAAGGAGACCGGCCTGTCGGACCTGACCATATCTGAAGCCGCCATGGACAAGATGTGCCGCTACGACTGGCCCGGCAATATTCGCGAGTTGAGAAACGCAATCGAACGCGCCGTGGTTATGGGAAACGGAAAGACAATCATGCCGGAAGATCTGCCCATCGCCTCATCCCTGCCCAAATTCGCCGGTCTGAAAGTCGGACTCACCCTCGACGAAGCCCTCAATGAATTCAAAAAAGAATTTATCCTGCTCAACCTTAAACATACCAGTGGTAACAGAAGCAAGGCCGCGAAAGTAATGGATATTCAGAGAACTTACCTGTCACGGTTAATCACCCGGTATGACATCCGGGATCTTGCCTGATCCTGCTTTTTTTCATTCCCATTTAAGACATTCCCAAAACTGCCGATACTCAGATTAGGTCTGATGCACTCCCCAATTGTCAAAGCAATTCATGGCATCAAAATTGCTTTAAGATTGCTAAGTTGAATTGAGCAATTGGCACTGAGCAGACTATAGTATTCCGGAGGTATTGTCATGACAGCCATTGAAATGAACACCAGCACCGTCAGCGAGTTTAGGCAATCATTGAAATCCGCAGGATTTTACAGTGTGGAGTTTGCTGTAGACGAACCGCATCCACTCTATCAATTCAAAATATGGCACAGCGAATCCAGTCCCATGTTCGTTGTGGTCAAGGAAAATTCTGCAGTTCTTCCCAAGCTCAAGGCCGGTAACGTTCTGAACATGACCTATTACAGCAATGACGCCCAAGGCCCCAAAAAACAAATCGAAACCCGCATTGGGCACATTTCCAGCGAACGGGAAGGCCGTTTCGAGGGGCATTGCACAATTGACCTGGTTCCGGTTAACCAGGCAACCTTTCAGAATTAATGCCTTTACAGGCTTGATCAATGATGGTGATGATGAAGAAAAAACTGACCCTGTTGATTTTTGACGCTGCCGGCACCCCTGTCAAACAGACAACCATTCCCAGAGTCCTGTTTCCGATGACCGCCATGATTGTTATAGTTGCAGCAATCGTCCTATATCTGGGCATTTCCGACTACCTTCGCTTGAAAAACGAAGTGAAGGATATCCATAGTCTCCGTACAGCTCTGCGGACACAAGAAGAACTGGCTGTTCAGCACCAGAGTCAAATCGTTTCTTTCTCAAACAAAATTAACTCCTTAAATACAAAATTGGCCGAACTTGGCAATTTCGAACAAAAAATCCGAATCATTGCCAATCTTGAACCCAGCAATGACGGGTCAAGTCTCTTTGGTGTGGGTGGTTCTGATCCGGAAGACCTGGATCCCTCGACAATGATGGAACAGGATTACCAGGAGCTTGTCAGAGACATGCACGTTGAAATCAATGAAATCGATCAGGCTTCCCATGACCAGCAAAATTCATTTTCGTCGATCTTGAACCAGTTGGAAGGAAAACGGAACTTATTGGCGGCCACTCCCTCGATCCGCCCGTTAAAAGGGTGGATATCGTCGCGTTTCGGATACCGGGAGTCTCCCTTTACCGGCCGCCGCGAATTTCATCGAGGACTTGACATCGCCACGTTTGAAGGATCGCCGATCATTACGCCGGCCGACGGCATTGTCACCTATGCCGGCAATAAAGGGCTGATGGGTAATATGGTTACCATTGAACACGGATTCGGAATGGTAACCCGGTACGGTCATACGCAGAAAATACTCAAGAAAAAGGGCGACCGCGTGAAACGGGGTGAAGTTATCGCCCTGGTAGGCAATACAGGTCGGAGCACCGGTCCTCACCTCCACTACGAAGTCCGCTTAAATGGGGTGGCCGTCAATCCCATGAACTATTTCTTAAATTAACGGTTGAGGACGGTTGCACAAAAACAGACGTATTTTGTCACTCGGGCGAAATAAAAATGCACAGAAAAATCTGACATCAAGACACCGCCATTAAAAACAAGGATCCAAAAATGAAAAAAACAGTTTTCTTGATGTTATCAGCGATGGCAATCTTATTCTGTGGCTGCACCACCGGTTCCGGATATAGCTTGCTTAGAACTGCCGGCCCCGGCTATGCGCTGATCAATGCAAATACACTCCCCCCACTTAACGTAGATGATGGTCGCGGGGTCTGCCTGTCTATTTCCGCCAACTCATCACTGAACATCGATGTCGAATGCATTCTCGAGTATGTCCAGGAAGACTCCGCCTTCGACCCTGCAGACGAGCGAAGCGACCATCTGAATCCATGGTTACGCTTGAATTATTCCTTTTGATCCGCGTCCGAAAAAAGTTGACCATCAAAACCCCTTGCCGGACAGGTCGCCGGCAAGGGGTCTTATCTGCATAATCTTTCTCTAAAGATTGGCAAACACAGTCTCAGCAGCAGACAGGGTCTGTTCGACGGCCTCATCATCATGGGCCGCTGACAGGAAAAACGCCTCAAACTGCGATGGCGCCAGATAAATGCCGTTTTCCAGCATCCCTTTGAAGTATGACGCGAATCGCTGCAGGTTGGATGTTTTGGCGTCGGCAAAATTTTTCACCGGTTGATCGGTAAAAAACATGCCCAGCATCGCGCCTGACCTGGCACAGGAAATCGGGATATGGGCTTTTTCGGCAAACGAAGTCAATCCGGCGATCAACTTTTCACCTTGCGCGTTCAAGCTTTCATAGAACCCAGGAGTTTTCAATTGCTTCAACGTCGCTATGCCCGCGGCCATGGCCAACGGATTACCGGACAGGGTCCCGGCTTGATAAACGGATCCCATGGGGGCGATATGCTGCATAACATCACTTCGGCCGCCGTAAGCACCCACCGGCAGTCCCCCACCGATAATTTTACCAAAGCAGGTCAGGTCAGGGGTTATGCCATAACGTTCCTGGGCCCCGCCAAAAGCGACCCTGAAGCCGGTCATAACCTCATCGAAAATGAGTATGGCACCATATTTTTCTGTCTTTTCACGGAGGGTTTCAAGGAACTGGTCATCGGGCAGCACCAACCCCATGTTTCCGGCCACCGGTTCCACAATGATACAGGCAACCTGGTCACCCTTTTCCGCCATTACCTTTTTTACCGTATCGATGTCATTATAGGGAAGCGATAAGGTGTGCTCGACAAACGCGGCGGGGACGCCTGAACTGCCGGGAATTTGCAGGGTCGCGACGCCGGAACCCGCTTCCACCAGCAGGGAATCGGCATGCCCGTGGTAACAGCCGTCAAATTTGATGATCTTATCCCGACCAGTATAACCCCGTGCCAGCCGGATGGCACTCATGGTGGCTTCCGTTCCCGAATTAACCATTCGCACCATATCCACCGAAGAAACGGCCTCGACGATCAGTTCTGCCAATTCAATTTCAAGTTCGGTTGGCGCCCCGAAACTCGTTCCTTTCTCCAGGGCGGATAAAATGGCCTCGATCACCACAGGGTGCCGGTGGCCCAGGATCATCGGGCCCCAGGATCCGATATAATCGATATACGCGTTGCCGTCGGCGTCAAACAACCGACACCCGTCGGCATGATCGATAAACAGCGGATCCGTTCCCACGGAACGGCAGGCCCTTACAGGGCTGTTCACACCGCCGGGAATCAGTTTCTGTGCCCGTTTGTACAATACGGTGGATCTCTCCTTGTTCATTGCTTTGCATCCTTTCTGATTTAAGGGGATCGAAATGAAACCTGTTGACTTTTTGGTTATTGGATGCGGAAACTACCAAACACGAGTTGGCAGGTCAAGCCGGGCAGAAGCTGAGGGCAAAGAACGGAAGTTCGAAGACGGAAGACCGTCGGGCTTAATCCATGATGGCTGATCGAATTTTAAACCCAACAAACGCAACACGCTTTTCCGACGACCGATGAAACATCGCCAAGCCGTATATAAACTCTCAAAATTTCTTGTCTATATCCTTGGCCGACAGCCGGACGAATTCGGCCTGCTTCCCGACGAGCACGGCTACGTAAGCATCAAAGACCTTATGAAGGCCCTGGGCGAAGAACCCGGTTGGCGCCATGTGCGGTTGGCTCAGATTCGTGAAGCGATCTACTCAACCGGTTCACCACCGGTTGAGATCGAAAGCAACCGGATCCGCGCCGTTGACCGATCCCTTCTCTTTTTTCCGGAAGTCCCGGACTGCTTTCCGAAACTGCTATTTTACCCGGTTCGCCGGCGAGCCTACCCCGTCTTTTTAGAAAAAGGCCTGCCCGCTGCCACCTCCGGGAATCGAATCATCCTATCCAACGATATGGTCATGGCCCAGCGGCTTGGCCGGAGAATCGATCAATCCCCCGTAATTCTGACCGTGAATTCGGAAAATGCCCGGGAAAAAGGTGCCACCGTATGGCGCTTCGGCAGATTATTGTTCCTTTCAAACTGTTTGCCGCTTGGCAGTTTCAGCGGGCCACCCCTTCCCAAAAAACAGCCGGGTCCCAAGCAGGTGGATATACCCAAATCCCCAGCGGTTCCAAAGACACCGGGAGGTTACCTGGTGGACCTGACGATGAATTCGACTGCCAGCGATCAATCCAAAAAAAAATCACGTCAGCGCAAAAATGAATGGAAGCGGAATAGGACGCGAATCAACCGGACCAAGGCCAAAGGATGGCCGGATGAATAGATCGTCTATTTGGCCTGAAACGGAAAAAACGCATTGACATCAGCTATTCTGGCTGTTATTAGACGCTTTTGTTTTGGCAACACAAAGGGGCCGTTAGCTCAACTAGGCAGAGCACCTGACTCTTAATCAGTAGGTTGAAGGTTCGATTCCTTCACGGCCCACCAACGAATTTTCCAAGGGACGGTAACGCCGCCCCTTTTTTTATGGTGCAAATCAAAAAACCTTCACCACGGTTTGGGGTAGCCTGATTTGCACTAAGCGCTTGACAGTTTTTCTCAGTTGGTGATATTTGTATTAATTTTTGTTGATTCCGATGGAATCACTCATCCTTGCTCCGGCCCTGAGTCGGGGCTTTTAAGCCACAAGGAGGTTTTATGAAGCGGTACGAAACGATCGTCATTATTGACCCGGACCTCTCGAAGGAGGCGGAAACGCCTATCTTTGAGAGGCTAAACGACCTGATTCCCCAGTATAAGGGGTTTCTGATCGAAACGGATGACTGGGGCACAAAAAAACTGGCCTACGACATCAAGAAAAAAAACCGGGGACACTATGTGAGATTGGATTTTTGCGGTGACGGGGCATTGGTTCAGGAGATGGAACGGTTTTTCAGAATTGACGACAAAGTCATGAAGTTCATGACAGTCCTGCTGGATGAGGATGTTGACCTTGACGTCATCAAATCCGATCTGGCGGAAAAAGCGGCAGCAGCGGAGCAGGCGGCAGCCGAAAAGGCTGACGAAGCCGTTGAAACTGAAGCACCCACCGAGAACAATGAACCTATCGAAGCAAAAAAAGAGGAGTAACCCATGGCTGTTTCAAAACCCCGCCCCCGAAGAAAGAAAAAAAGAATTTTTCACCGGCGCAAAGTTTGCCGGTTCTGCGCAGACCAGAGCCTTGTAATCGATTACAAGGATCCTCGATCACTGAAGTATTTCACCACCGAACGGGGAAAAATTATACCGCGGAGAATTTCGGGCGCCTGTGCCAAACACCAGCGGGCCCTGACCCATGCCATCAAGCGTGCGCGGACCATTGCCCTGCTGCCATATGTAGGGAACTTTGACCTGTAGCCGGTCAGGTTCACCCGGTGGGACAAGAACGCCTATTTCCAGGAGAAACGGATGGCGCCGTTGCCATTTCAAAGTGGAGTATCGAAAGATATCGCTACCGGCGTGATGGCCACCCTCGTCATCTTTTCCGTTTCGGTCTTTATGCCGGTGGTAGGCTTCCTCTTCTCCATATTCATTCCCCTGCCGGTTCTTTTTTACCGGGCCAAACTGGGCAGACGCCGCGGCGTGATTGTTCCGCTGGTGGCCATCGCGGTAATGGGTCTCGTTTTTGGTGGATTAACCATGGACATTCTCTTTTTCGCAGGGCTCATGTTCCTGGGTTTTGCCATGAGCGAAATGTTCGAAAAAAAGCTGTCCGTGGAAATAACCGTCGTGGCCGCCTGCAGCATTGTATTAGGTGCCGGTCTGGTTGGCATCCTGCTCTATTGCACCGTCGCCAACACGGGGATACACGCCCTGGTTTCAACGTACGTAGCCACGAATCTAGCGTTGTCCCTTGACTTATATAAAGGTATTGGCATTCCGCAGGAGACCATTGACACCATTTCCGGCTCCCTTGACCAGATTCAATATGTGCTGGTACGGATATTGCCGTCACTGGCCGCCGCATCCATCCTGTTTGTGGCGTGGACCAATTTAATTGCCGCACGGCCGATCATGGAACGCCGGGGTCTTTCTTTTCCGGATTTCGGTCATCTCAATCACTGGCGGGCTCCCGAACCGTTGATATGGGGTGTTATCTGCTGCGGCCTGATCATGTTTTTGCCCGCAACGGAGATCCGGCTGATCGGCGTCAACGGCTTGCTGGTGCTGCTGACGATCTATTTCATTCAGGGTATCGCCATTGTTTCGTTTTTCTTTGAAAAAAAGAAACTGCCGCGGGCCTTTCGGGTGGTCCTGTACATGATGATTGCTTTCCAACAACTATTCCTGCTGGTAATCATCTGCATCGGGCTATTTGACATGTGGATCAATTTTAGAAAAATTGACACGAATAAGCGTGAACCGGACCTGCCCGCGTAAAATCCAGGCGGTCCTTATTTTGGAGGCTAAGCATGAAAGTAATTTTGAAAGAAACCATCAGTTCGTTAGGCATCATCGGAAGCGAAGTCAATGTGGCAGACGGATATGCACGCAACTACCTGCTCCCCCAAAGCAAAGCCGTTCCGGCTACCCCCCAGCAACGCAAGCTTCTTGAGCAGGAAAAGGCTAAATTTGAACTGCAGATCGCCAAGGAAAAAGAGTTTGCCCGCGAAATGGCCAACCGTCTTGAAGCCGTCATGGTGACTATCGCATCAAAAGTCCACGAGGCGGACAAGCTCTATGGTTCCGTAACCGTTCGAGACATCATTGACGCCCTGAAGAAACAGGATGTCGAGGTGGAAAAACGGATGGTGCTGCTCAATGAACCCATTAAAACCATCGGCACGTTCAAGGTCCCCATCCGCGTATACCAGGGCATCAAGCCGGAGATTACCGTGGAAATCGTTCCCGAGGAAGCGTGATTCAATACTGATCGCCGGGAGTCCTCGCGCCAAAGCGGCAAAAGGCTCCCGGCGTTTATTCAAAAAGTTGATTGTCCATGCCAGAAACCCTTCATCCGGCACCCAAAGACCCCGCATTCCATAAACTTCCACCCCAGAGCATCGAGGCTGAAGAATCGATTCTCAGTGCCATCCTGATCGACAACAGCACGCTCATCGACATTCTCGAAATCCTGTCCGCCGATGATTTCTACAAGACTGCCCACAAAATCACCTTTACCGCCATAGAGACGCTGTATGCCAAGAGCGAACCGGTGGATCTGGTGACCTTGAGCAATATTCTCAGGGAAAAGGACGAGTTGGAAAAAATAGGCGGCGCCGCCTATCTGGCCCGGCTGGTGGATGCCGTGCCCATGGCGGTCAATGCACACCACTACGCCCGGATCATTCACGACAAAGCCATCTTAAGACGTCTCATCGAACGCTCCAACGCCATCTCCAATCGGTGTTTCGAAGACCGCGGAGAAGTCGAAAACGTCATCGAATTCGCCCAGAGCGCCATTTTCGAACTTTCCGAAGGAAAGACCAAGCAGGCCTTTTTTCCGATCAGTAAAATAATCGAAGCCAATATCGACGCGTTAGAGGAAAGGCAGGGCAACCGGGCCCTGGTCACCGGTGTCACCACCGGTTTTTCGAAGCTGGACGCGCTCACCTCTGGGTTTCAAAACTCCGATTTGATCATCATTGCCGGCCGACCGGCCATGGGAAAAACAGCCTTTGCCCTGAATATGGCCCGCAATGCAGCCATCGAGGGGGAAGTGCCGGTGGCCATCTTCTCCCTTGAAATGTCAAAAGAGCAACTCTCCATGCGGATGCTGTGCGCCGAGGCCCGGGTGGATTCATCCCGCATCCGCAGCGGTTTCTTGAACAAAGAGGACTGGAACCGAATCACCGACGCTGCCGGCCGGCTCACCGAAGCCCCCCTCTTTATCGATGACTCACCGGATATTTCTACCACGTCCATTCGGACCAAATCCATGCGCATGAAAATGGACAAGGGCCTTGGCATGATCATCATCGACTATCTTCAACTCATGCGGGGCAACGCCAATATCGAACGGCGTGATCTTGAAATCTCGGACATCTCCCGCTCCCTGAAAATTCTAGCCAAAGAACTGAACATACCCGTCATCGCGCTGTCCCAGCTCAACCGGAAACTGGAGGAAAGAAGCGACAAACGCCCTCAATTGTCTGACCTGAGGGAATCCGGTGCCCTGGAGCAGGATGCTGACCTGGTGGCCTTCATCTACCGGGATGAAGTATACAACCGGGATGAAAACAGCCCCCACAGGGGCACGGCGGAAATCATTCTGGCAAAACAGCGAAACGGCCCCACCGGCATGGCTCCCCTGGCTTTTTTGAAATCTTACACCCGGTTCGAAAACCTGGCCACTGAATGAAAGAGATCTTCGGCAACCGGTTAGGGCTTAAGGCCAGCCAAATCAAGCGGTTGGAAAATCTCGGCCGCCGACGGGTCCCTCCCCAATCCATCGTCTCCCACGAGTTGTGCCGAGACCTATGCGCCCTCTCTGCCGAGACCAGCCGACAGATCGGTCTGCTTATCGATCGCAGTGGAAAGATCGCTCAAATCCTGATGGGGGAAGTGGACCGCATTGTTATCCCCGATCTGAAAGATTACCGGCTGGCACCGGACCGTCTGCGGGGGCTCCGATGCGTCCACACGCATCTGACCGAAAGCCCCCTCACCCAGGACGACCTGACCGACCTGGCTCTCCTTCGATTGGATCTCATGGCAGTCATCACCATGACTGAAACCGGTGCACCGGAAGCCATCCACTGGGCCCACATCCTTCCGGGTGGAAGCGAATCGAGCCCTTACCAGATCATGGATCCGATCCCGCCCTTCCGGCCGGAGATCGACTGCATTGACATGATTCAGGCGCTCGAAGCCGAATTGGCCCGCAAAAAGACGGATACGGGCAGCCAGGCAGGATCGGAACGCGCCCTGCTGGTCAGTGTTTTTACCGGATCCCGAAAAGATGCCGTTGATTCGCTGGATGAGTTGAAGGAGTTGACCCGTACGGCCAATATCAGCATTATTGATACCGTTTTGCAGCAACGCAAAAAAGCCAATCCCCGTTTTCTCATGGGAAGCGGCAAGCTGGACGAATTGTCCATCATGGCGCTTCACCGGGGAGCCACATTGATCATCTTCGACCAGGAACTCAATCCTTCCCAAATACGCTCCATTACCGACCGCACTGAAATTAAAGTGATTGACCGGACACAACTGATCCTTGATATCTTCGCCCAGCGGGCTCAGACCCGGGAGGGTAAACTTCAGGTGGAACTGGCCCAGTTGAAATACATCCTTCCCCGACTGGTCACCAAGGACACCGCCATGTCCCGCCTGACAGGCGGCATCGGCGGGCGCGGTCCGGGAGAAACCCGCCTTGAAATCAGCCGGAGACGGGCCAGGGACCGCATTCGGCGCCTTGAGCAGGCAGTGGCAACCGTTCAAAAAAACCGCAGCCAGCAGCGAAGCCGACGAAGCAAGAAGGGCCTGCCCATCATCTCCATCATCGGCTATACCAATGCGGGAAAATCAACCCTGCTCAACCAGTTGACCCAAAGCAGGGTCCTGGCCGAAAACAAGCTGTTTGCCACACTGGACCCCTCCAGCCGGCGCCTGCGGTTTCCCCGGGACATCGAGGTGATCATCACCGATACCGTGGGGTTTATCCGGGATCTACCCAAAGAGTTGGTGGCCGCCTTCAGGGCCACGCTGGAAGAGTTGGAAAATGCCGACCTGCTGCTGCATATCATCGACATCAGCAATCCACGCCACCCGGACCAGATCCGTTCTGTTGAAACCATCCTCGCCGAACTCAACCTGTGCAGCATACCCACGATACGGGTGCTCAATAAAATGGACCTGGTGGATTCTGAAATTCGCGACCATCTGATTCACCGTTTGGATGGGATCGCGGTCAGCGCGTTAAACCGATCAACGCTGAAGCCCCTGTCTGAAAAGATGGAGGCTGCTGTGGAACATCTTTACGGGAACAACGCCTGAGCAGGTCTTATATTTTAATATTTTATAAAATATTTAAACAGTTAATGTTCAACTGACAATTCGGTTGACAGAGTGCATGAAATATTTGTAAACGTTTCCTCTTATGGACATAGAACGGATCAAACGTGTGGGGATAGCTGCTGCCTGCAGGGGTGGCAAGGTTCTTCAGGAGCATTTCGGCAAGCTTCGGTCAATCCGCAAAAAGGGGGTCATCGATCTCGTCACCGAAGCGGACACCCGATCCGAGGCAATCATCATCGACACCATCGCCAAGGCCTTTCCCGACCACGCCATCCTGGCTGAAGAGAGCGGCACCCATCCGGGCAGCGGTGGGCGATGGATCATCGATCCGTTAGATGGCACCACCAATTTTGCCCACAACCTGCCGCTCTTTTGTGTCTCCATCGCGTTTGCGGTCGATGACCGCATCTTGGCCGGGTTCGTCCTGGCGCCTCTTCTGGGCGAACTGTTCGTGGGGGTCCAGAATCAGGGTGCCCGACTCAACGGCGCGCCCATTTTTGTATCCAGCACCCCCATGCTTGCCGACAGCCTGCTGGTCACCGGCTTCCCCTACGATCACCAGACCCTATTCGATTCCTTGATAGAGCGTTTCGGCCGATGCCTGACGGCCACCCAGGGGGTCCGACGACTTGGCTCCGCTGCCCTCGATCTTTGCTATGTGGCCAGTGGCCGCTTTGACGGCTTCTGGGAACAGCATCTAAAACCGTGGGATACGGCGGCCGGTTTTCTGGTGGCCACGGAAGCCGGTGCCCGAACCACGGTTTTTTCGGGAGCCCCCTATTCCATCGACAAGAATGAAATTGTGAGCACCAACGGCGTCATCCATAATGAACTTCTCAACTTATTGGAGTAATAGGCTTTGCATACACCATCGGAGCAGGATAGGGAACTCTCGTTTGATCAATATGTGGGTTGTTTCGGCAGATACCGGAAGAACGATCTGATATGCCGCCAGCGATGTGCGCTGAATCTGCGTTGCGCCATTGAACACGATCAGAATGAACGGTTTGAAATGTTGGAAGAGTTGGTTTCGGCCAGCAGCATGGTCATGAAAATCAATTAAACAGGAGTCGCCCCGGATATCACCGGTTTACTTCCGTTGCAAATTCCCATCTAATCGATCGGCTCAGGAAAAATCTTTCCAGGATTCAACAATCCCAGCGGATCAAAAGCTTGTTTGATGCGCAGCATCAGCGACATCGCCTCATCACTGACCTCTTTACGGAAATAGGGGGCTTTGGTTATACCCACCCCGTGTTCTCCCGAGATGGTCCCGCCCAGAGCCAGGGTGGTGTCGAAAAGGGCGTCAACGGCGCGATTGGCTTTTTCCAGTTCGGTCTGATCGGATTTGTCCAGCATGATGTTAAAATGGATATTGCCGTCACCGGCATGGCCGAAAGCCACCATGGTCAGGCCGGTCTCGCGCCTGAGATCGTCGATCTTGGCTACCAGATCAGGCACTCGGCTTCGGGGGACCACGATATCCTCGTTGATCTTGTGGGGGGCCAGTTTGAACAGCGCCGGTGAAATGGCTTTTCTGGCCTGCCACAACCGCTGCGCCTGTTCTTCGGTTTCAGCCACGGTGACCGAAACTGCGCCGAGGTGCCGGCTCAGATCTTCCAGTGTGTGTGCCAATCCACCTATTTCCTGCCGTCTTCCATCAACCTCCATGATCAGCAGGGCACCAGCGCTCACCGGTAGTCCCACATGCAGATAATCTTCCGCCAGACGAATGGAGGCATTATCCATGAATTCGATCGTCCGGGGCACGACATGGCTGCGAATAATTTGAGAAACCGCATGGGCGGCACTGTTCATACTGCCAAAGGCCACCGTCATGGTAATTACACTTTCAGGCAGCGGCAGCAGTTTTAGGGTTGCCTCGGTAACCAGGGCCAGGGTTCCTTCGGATCCCACGATGAGCCGGGTGAGATCGTATCCGACCACCCCTTTGGCTGTGCACACGCCGGTCTTGACGATTTCTCCCGTCGGTAGCACTGCTTCAAGCCCCAGCACATAGTCCCGGGTAACGCCGTATTTGACTGCCTTCGGGCCACCGGCGCACTCGGCCAGATTGCCGCCGATGGTGGAAATGCTGGCGCTGGAAGGATCCGGCGGGTAAAACAGCCCGCGACGTTTCACCTGATTCTGAAACTCGGCGGTAACCACCCCCGGCTGAACACGGGCAATGAGATTTTCCTCGTCGATCTCTAATACCCGGTTCATGCGGTTGAAGACGACGACAACGCCGCCTTTTACAGCCAGCGCGCCGCCGGTCATGCCGGACCCGCCCCCCCTCGGAATCACGGGGGTTCGGAAATCGGCGGCAAGCTTCATGATCTGCGAAACCTCTAATGCCGACGCCGGAAAGACGACTGCATCGGGAACATAAAGGGCGGCGGTGGCATCATAACCGTAACAGACCAGATCTTCACGATGGGCGGAAAAATAGGGTCTACCAACCATGCGTTCCAGGTGTTCCAGAAAGTCAGGATTGATCGCCATTGTATTTCTGCCGATTCAGATCTTTCCTTTTTCCAAACGTTCGGAAAGGAACTCGACGTGTTTCTGAAAGGGACCCTTTTCCTTGACGCCCTTTTCCACTGCCTTCAGGGCATGCAGGGTCGTTGCATGATACCGGTTGAAACTTTTGCCGATGGTTTGAAGAGAGTGGTCGGTGTACTGTCGGGAGAGGTACATGGCCACTTGCCGAGGCCGGACGATGGATTGCCGTCGGGAGGGGGAGATGATGTCCGCAATGCTGACATTGTAGTATTTACAGACAAGCCGCTTGATTGAATCGAGAGTAATTCCTTCTCGTGAGGTAACGATGTTTTTGACGATACTCCGGGCAAGGTCTAAATCCACATCCGATCCTAGCAGCGATGCCTTGGCGGCGACACCGATAAACCCGCTTTTCAGTTGCCTTACATCTTCGGTCAGTTCGGAAGCCAGATATTGTAAAACCTCTTCGGGAATGGTGTACCCACTGGAAACAGCCGTCTGTTTAAGAATTCGAAGACGAGTTTTGTAATCAGGAGCATCGATTTTCGAAATCAGGCCGCAACAGAGCCGCGATTTGAGTTTATCGTTAAGTTTGGGAATATCCGACGGCAGATAGCTGCTGGAGTAAATGATTTTTTTATTGGCGTTCATCAACGACTCCAGCGTATTGGACAACTCCTCTTGAGTGCCGCTTTTCCCGCTCAGAAAGTGAACGTCCTCCAGCAGCAGGACATCGCAGTTTTGGCGGTATTTTTCCTTGAAACGATGAATATTATTACTCCGATAGGAGTCGGTCATTTCATTCATGAAATCTTCGGCCGTGATATAATAGACCCGTTCATTGGGGAATGTCTGGAAGATGTGGTGCCCCACGGCTTGGGAGAGGTGACTTTTTCCAAGACCGGTTTTCGAAAGCAGATAAAGGGCGTTCTGGTTTCCCTGGTTGCGCGCTGCCAGTGACAGCGCAGCAGAGTATGCGAAATCGCTGTTTTTGCCAACGACGAACTGATCGAACGTGTAGTCTTTTCTGAGCAATCGGCCGCTATGGAGTGGCGTATCAATGTCCGGCAGTTTCATCTGCCGGTCCTGTTTTTTTTCTTTAAATTCTGAGGTTTGGTTTGGCCCGACGATTAACCGAACCTTGTAGGCCCTGCCTGCCGCAGTGGAGACGGCGTCTTCGATCATTTGACCATAATTGTCGGTAATCCGCTTTTTTGAAAAAAGATTGGGGCAGGACAGTACGATGGCGCCGTTTTCATTTTCGCTAAAGACGATGGGTTCAATCCACATTCGATAACTGTGGCCAGGAATTTTTTCCTTGAGCAAAGATTTCACTGACGTCCAGATTTGGTCCATTTAAAAAATAAATTCCCTTCAGCAACGTTTAATTTTTTTGTGCCGCTTTGTTGGAACAGCCAATTACTGGTCTAAAATATGCAGCTTTTGGTTAATTATCTGAGGTTTTCAGAGAGGTAGCCGCAAGATCCAGCGACTGGCGAGTTATTTACAGAATAGGATGTTCCAAGTCAATCTGGAAGACAGTCGGTTAATCAATTTGCTAACACGATGCTCACATAGATTTTTTTTTACTTTAATTTCTGTTGGTTATTGTATTTTTGCCCAGCAACTGCTTCGAAATACAAGGTTTTTCAAACCCGTGATTTTTCCATAAGCATTTTAAGCAGATCGGGAGTTATCAACAAAGTGTAAACAATCTGGTAAACTCCGTTTTTCACCGTTTTCTTCTGTTTTACTCTCATTTACGTTTTTCCCACTTTTATTCCGGTAAAGATCGGTCGACTCGCCTAATGCACTGTCCACCGTCCGGATGCGATAGTTCCTGAAGGTGCAGGGTGCGCCTCCTGCTCCCGTGCCCATGATCGATTCCGGGCACAGGGTGGGCCGCAAAAGGTGGAAAACATGAATGCCTGGATAAATGGAAATGAATTTACAAACCTGGAACGGCTGAGTATGATAATAGAATTTTAAAACCCAATTGTCATGGACCAAGCAGATAATGAAAGCGAACTTGCCGCTGGTGGGCATCACGATGGGTGATCCGGTAGGTGTCGGCCCGGAAATTATTGCCAAAGCGCTTTCCGATCCGTGCGTCTTGCAATGCTGCCGACCCGTTATTTACGGCAATGCAACCCGCCTCCGGGCTGGGGCATCGTCAACCGGCGTTCGTTTGGCGATCACAGAAGTGCCGTCGATCCATGATGTCCGCGGTGGGGACCCTGGCATACCCCTAATCAATCCCGCTGCCATCGATACCGAAGGGCTGGCATGGGGCAAGCCCACCCCCATTTCCGGAATGGCCATGGCGGCCTACCTGAATACGGCTATCGATGACGCCCTGGCCGGCCGGATCGCAGCCATCGCGACCGGCCCCATCAATAAACTCGCCTTAAAAATGGCCGATATCCCGTTCAGCGGGCACACGGAAATCCTGGCGCAGCGCACCGGCACACAAAATTATGCCATGATGCTGGCCGGCAGCCGGCTCAAGGTCGTCCTGGCAACGATTCATATTCCTATTGAAAAGGTCCCTCGAGCACTGACCACACAAGGGATAGCGAATATCATCATGCTGACCGATCATGCCCTGAAAACCCGCTTCGGCCTGCCGGCACCACGCATCGCCGTGGCCGGGCTCAACCCGCACGCCGGAGAATCCGGTCTCTTTGGAACAGAGGAGGAAAAAATAATCCTCCCGGCCATTGACCTGGCCGCATCTCAGGGAATTATCGTCACCGGCCCGCACCCGCCTGATACCGTCTTTTATAAGGCATCCCAGGGTGTATTCGATGCGGTGGTGTCCATGTACCATGATCAGGGATTGGGGCCATTTAAAATGATTCATTTTGATACCGGCGTCAACACCACCTTGGGGCTGCCCATCGTCCGCACATCGGTGGACCACGGCACGGCCTATGACATTGCCGGCTCCGGTGAGGCTTCACCGGCAAGCATGGTGGCGGCCATCACCATGGCAGCAGACCAGGTTGGGTGGCTGAAACGCAATTGCAGCCCATAACCAGCGCTCCGCTTCAATCATGAACCCCGAGCCTTCAATACAACCGAATCCGTGACGACGATAAACGAAATTATCATTGAAGGGGCCAGGCAGCACAACCTGAAAAACATCAGTCTGCGTCTGCCGCGCAACCAACTGGTGGTGATCACCGGCCTGTCCGGCTCCGGCAAGTCCACCCTGGCCTTCGACACCCTCTATGCCGAAGGCCAGCGCCGCTACGTGGAATCACTGTCCACCTATGCCCGCCAGTTTCTGGAGCGGCTGGAAAAGCCCGATGTAGATCTTATCGAGGGCCTCTCTCCGGCCATTGCCATCGAGCAGAAAACCGCCATTCACAACCCCCGGTCGACGGTGGGCACGGTAACCGAAATCTATGATTTCATCCGGCTGCTTTACGCCCGCGCCGGAACCGCCTACTGCTACCAGTGCGGCCAGCCGATCATTTCCCAGACGATCGACGAGATGGTGGAGGCCGTCATGAAACGGGCCGAAGGCTCCCGGCTCATGGTTCTCGCTCCGCTTTCGAATGAACCCGCGGGCAGTTTCAGAGGCTTGTTAAAACGATTGAGAAAAGATGGATTTGCCCGGGTCCGCATCGATGGGAAGATCCACGAATTGGATCGCGCCGTCGATCTTTCCGACCTGCTTTCCCCGCACATTGACGTGGTGGTTGACCGGCTGATTCTCAACCCAGGCATCCGCAACCGGCTGGCGGACTCCCTGGAACTGGCTATTGCCCGATCCGAAGGCCAAGCAGAAGTGGCCTTTGTCGGCAAACACATGGAGGAGGTCATCGAGACCCTGCACTTCAGTGAGAACGCCGCCTGCAAACGCTGCGGGGTCAGCTATCCGGAGCTGTCCTCGGCCAGTTTTTCTTTCAATTCTCCCCATGGCGCCTGTTCCCATTGTGATGGATTGGGCTCGATTAAAAGTTTCTCTCCGCTTCAGATCGTCCCGAATCCTGACCTCTCCTTAAGAGAAGGAGCACTTTCCGTCTGGGCCCATCGCCGTTCGGTGGCCTTTGGAGAGTTTCTGGAAGATCTCACCGCCTTTTACGGCGTGGATATCTATACCGCTTACCGGGACCTTCCTGAGGCGTTCAAAACGGTGCTCATGTATGGTTCGGCAGACCGTCAGATCCCCTTTACCGCCCATGAGAACGGTCGCACCATAAAAACTTTAAAACCATTTGAAGGGATCATCCCGCACTTGCAGCAGCAGTATGCCGAAGCGGTGTCGTCCGCTGAGAAAAACACCCTGAATGGCTATATGGCCGAATCGACCTGCCCGCATTGCAAGGGATCACGGTTGCGCAGGGAAAGCCGGTATATAAAAATTGACGGGTTGTCCGTTGGCGATTTGACCGCTCGATCCATAATGGAGCTGCAGACATTTTTCAACGATTATCGACCCGGCGGCAAGCGCGGCTTGATTTCCGAAAGGATCATCAAGGAGATTGCTGCGCGTCTGGCATTTCTGAATGACGTGGGCCTTTCCTATTTAACCTTGGATCGGCCGGCCCACACCCTGTCTGGAGGAGAGAGCCAGCGAATCCGCCTGGCCACACAGATCGGGTCGAAATTGACGGGGGTACTCTATGTATTGGACGAGCCCAGCATCGGCCTGCATCAACGGGATAACGAGCGGCTGCTGGGTACGCTGATGAATATGCGGGACCTGGGCAATTCGGTGCTGGTGGTTGAGCATGACGAAGAGACCATCCTGGCCGCGGACCATGTCGTCGACATGGGGCCCGGTGCCGGCATCGACGGCGGCCATGTGGTTTTTCAGGGGGCACCGGCCATGATGCTGGAAGACGACCGGTCCCTGACCGGCAAATACCTTTCCGGCAGATTGAGAATCGACGTGCCGGCCAAACGCAGGTCAATCAGCAAGGGCGAAATCCGCATCATCGGGGCGTGCCAGAACAACCTGAAAAACATCGACGTATCTTTCCCGACCGGTGTGTTCACCTGCGTCACCGGAGTCTCCGGGTCTGGAAAGTCCACCCTGGTGCTGGAAACTCTTTACCGGGCAGCCATCCGCAGCCTTCAGCAGCTCAACCTGGCCGCCGGTCACCACGAGCGAATCCTCGGCCTGGAGAAGATCAACAAGGTTATCGATATCGACCAGTCCGCCATCGGCAAAACCCCTCGTTCCAACCCCGGCACCTATACCGGCCTGTTTACCCCGATCAGGGATCTTTTCAGTCGGACACCGGAAGCAAGGATGCGAGGCTATAAACCCGGTCGGTTCAGCTTCAACATTCGCGGCGGTCGGTGCGAGGCTTGCGAAGGGGACGGTATCATCCGGATCGAGATGCATTTTCTGCCCGACATCTATGTCCCCTGCGACATTTGCAAGGGCAGACGGTACAACCGCGAAACCCTGGAAATCCGCTATAAAGGCAAGAACATCGCCGAGGTGCTGGACATGACCGTCGACCAGTGCCTGGCCATGTTTAAAAACATCGATGTCATCCGATCCAAGCTTCAAACGCTGGTGGATGTCGGACTCGGCTATGTCCCCATCGGCCAGTCCGCCACGACACTCTCCGGAGGCGAAGCCCAACGGATCAAGCTGGCCCGGGAATTGAGCAAGCGAGACACGGGAAACACGCTTTATATTCTGGACGAACCCACCACGGGCCTGCATCCCGACGACATCCGCAAATTGCTGGGGGTACTGAACCGCCTGGTGGATGCGGGCAATACCGTGGTGGTGATCGAGCACAATCTGGATGTAATCAAAACGGCCGATCATGTCATCGATTTAGGACCCGAAGGAGGTGCGGCGGGAGGGAGGGTGGTGGCTGCCGGCACCCCGGAAACCGTCTGCCGGGTGGCCGAATCCCATACCGGTCGTTATCTGCAACAGATCCTGCACCGCAGCCAAGTGCAGTAACACGTTATAAATGGAAAAGGGCCGCGGCAAACAAGCAGCGGCCCTTTTCATGTTTTGCTTTGGCAGATAAAAATTAGTGAGCGCCGAACAATGCTGCAATAGCGCCTGCCTGGGGATGCGCGTAGATCAGGATCAGCGCCACAACGAGTGCGTAAATACACAGAGACTCGATCATGGCCAGACCGATCAACATGGTCACGGTGACCTTACCGGAAGCTTCTGGATTCCGGGCGATACCCTCAACGGCGGACTTGAGGCCCATGCCCTGTCCGATACCGCAACCGAAGGCGGCCACTGCAATACCAAAACCAGCTGCTGTCACACACGCGATGAAGAACTGCAATGCTTGAGCTTCCATATCCTACACTACCTCCTTTAAAAGATTGATGATTAGGGCTTCTTCCAGTTACCCCAAACCGATTGAACTCAAGCCGATTCTCCGATACCGGGGTGATCCGCATCGGAGAATCGACGGGCTTCCTTTTAAGGCTTTCCCATCAGTGGGCGTGTTCCATGGCCCCGGAGAAGTAAATGATGGAAAGGAGAAAGAAAACGAATCCCTGCACGAATGACACGAAAATGCCCAGGGCCATGATCGGCAGCGGGGCAAAGAAGGCGCCGGCCAGACCGAAAAGAATCGCCAGAACGATCTCGTGGCCCATCATGTTTCCGAATAGACGGAAAGAGAGCGACAGGATCCGTGCCAGGTGTCCGATGATCTCGATGATAAAGATCAGCGGCGCCATCCACCAGACCGGCCCCATAAAGTGTTTGATGTATTTGGCACCATGGTATTTGATACCGATGATGTGGGTGAACACCACCACCACGATAGCGCAGGAGGCCGTGGTGTTGAGGTTGGCGGTGGGCGGGAAGAACCCGGGGACGATACCGATCAGGTTGCCGATGAAAATGTAGAGAAAAATAGTGGCCGCCAAGGGAAAGAGCCATCGCGCCTCTTCACCGGCCGTTTCCACCATGAACTCTTCGATGCCCGAGACGACCACTTCAAACAGGTTCTGGGCTTTTCCCGGAATCATGGAGATGGTTTTGGTGGCCAGGGCACCGGCAATGATCAGGATCGCCATGAGAACCCAGGAGTAGACCACATGCGTGTATGTGTGGGCGAAATGCCCCAGCCCGATCGCTTCGAAAATCTTCACGAAAAATAGATAGGGATGCTCCATCCTTAGACCGCCTCCTTGAAAAATAGTTTTTTGAGCTCAACCATGGTGGCCAGGGTGATGCTGGCCACCACGACGGAAAGACCGATGAACAGACCGATGGGATTGACCACCTTCTGGCTGATGAGGAGGAAGATGATCACGCCGCTGATGACGAATCGGATGTAGTACTTGATCAGGACCACGTTGGGAGAAGTCAGTTGCTGGGGGCGAAGGGCCTTGTTCAGGGTTTTGGCCAGCAGGTGAAAATTGATCGTGACGATGAGCCCGCCGAAAATGATTCCCCGGGCGAATGCCGGTGTCGTTGCCAGCAAGCCCAGCAGGCTGACCGAAGCCAGAAGCACCCAGTTGGATCGGGTAACGAATGTGAGTAAGCGCTGCTGAATATTCACTATAAAAATGTTTCGCTGCTTCGGGTCACAGTTTCCGGCTCTTTTTAATAGCCAGGCCAATGTTGCGGTATCCGGCGGCGATGCCGAACCCCAAAAAGACAAGCGTCAGCCATGGTGTTGTGTCAAAGCGCCTGTCCAGGTACACTCCGATCCCGAGTCCGATAAAAATGGAGAGCGACACCGAGAATCCCAGGCTAGAGTAGTAAGCCAGATCTCGTATCCACGTTCGCGTTTCTTTGTTCATGGGATTCGACCCTTCTCCGACCGCAGAGTGGCGTCAGATCAGGCCTTGATCGGAATATGTGCGTCTAACACAGCTCGGGGTCCAAGTCAATCTCAAATTGGATCCACAGCGCCGAAAACCATCACCAGGCGAGCCGGTGAGCATCGAAAACCGGACCGTCCACGCAGACGTGCCGGTAGCGGGTTTCGTCTTCCTGCAATTTTACGGCACACCCCAGACAAGCACCCATTCCGCAGGCCATCATGGCTTCGATGGAAACCTGGCAGGGGATACCGCGCTTCTCGGCAATGGCGGAAACCGCCTTGAGCATCCCCGACGGGCCGCAGGCACAGATAAGATCCGCCGGACCGGCATCCAATGCCTTTTCCAGACTGCGGGTTACCATCCCCTGATTCCCCTGGCTGCCGTCATCCGTCGATACGTCCAGTAAAAATCCGGGTAGATCGAATTCGGTAATGCAGACCAGGTCGTCCTTGGTTCGGCCACCGACGAAAACCACGCAACGGCTGAGGCTGCCCTCCCGCTCCAGCATCGACTGCGCCAGAAAGCGGATGGGCGGCACGCCGACCCCACCGGCCACGAGAATCAGCTGACGGCAGGTTTCGGGCACCAGAAAGGCATTCCCCAGCGGTCCGATGACGGATAACCGGTCGCCTTCCCGGCAACGGGACAACTGTTGGGTGCCCTTTCCCACGACTTTAAACAGGATCTCGATCCCGGCCACCCGGTCCCCTTCCCGGATCAAACCCAACAGGGAAAAGGGCCGGCGCAACAGCGGGTTGGCTTCGGTGCCGGTGCGGACCATGACGAACTGTCCGGGCCTGGCGGCGTCGAAACCGGTAGCACAGGCCAGGCCCATCCGGTAATAGCCCGGCGCTGCCGGCTGGTTCCACAATACGACGGTATCTTGAGCGATCATGTTTTCAATGCCTCGAAGCGATATTCTCATCCATGCCGATCAGGGCGGCGAAACGACCGGTTTTCCGCGCGGCTCGGTATGAAAAAAAGAGGTGGGGATTGCACCGGGTGCAGATGCCGGGGCCGTGTACGTTGCTATCCGAAAGACCGGCCGTGATCAGCTGATGCCGGCTGATGCGCCAGAAGTCAAAATGGTGCTCCCCCACGCGAAAAGGCCACAATCGACGCGGAATTTCATCTTGATAGTTGACAAATTCGGCGCAGCAGGGCCCCAGGGAAGGGCCGATGGCAGCAATCATCCGCCCGGGGTCACAGCCGAATCCGGAAATCATCCGCAAGACGGTATGGCCGATGATATCGGCCACACTACCCCGCCAGCCGCAGTGAATGTTGGCCACCACGCGCTTTTGCGGATCGAAAAGCATCACCGCCTGGCAGTCTGCCGTCTGGATCAGCAACCGGACACCGGGCACATCGGTAATCAACGCATCGGCCGGCACCGGTTCCGTTTGAACCGCCTCTCCACGGGCCACTGCGTCCCGGGTGATCACCCGGATCGACGTGCCGTGATTCTGGCGGGTGTACACGCAGATGCCATTGCCGGTGATTTGCCGCAATCGTTTCCGGTTGGCCGTAACCGCCTCCGGGTCGTCCCCAACCCCCTGGCTCATGTTCATTCCGTCAAAAGGCGGTCGGCTGTTTCCCCCGATTCGGCTCACGACGGCATGGACCAGTCCGGTAAACCGCAGGAGCGGCGGGAACTGAAACAGATAGTTTTGCCTATTTTTTACCAGAAACAAGCGGCCTCCCTATATATCGAAAAATTGCAATATGGTGTCCTTCCAGAAAGAATAGCTTTTGGTTCAGGCCAAGGCTGCAGCGATGTCGAAACCGCAGGCGTGGCAGCGCCACGTTGAGGATAGCGCTGAAGCTTCACTGCGTGCTCGGCAGAACGAGAACACCGGCCTGGGTCAAAAGATGCCGTTTCTGGAAGGACACGTGCAGAACTACAGTGCCCGGGCCAAAGTCAACACATCCACCCGCCTGGCTCCATCCCGGATCAGGGCAGCGGCACAGGCGTCGGCAGTAGCACCGGTGGTCAGCACGTCGTCCACCAGCAGCACCCGCTTGCCGGTGCTTTGACCGGGACGGCTCACGGAAAAGGCATTTCGGATATTGATCCGCCGCTGCTTCCGGTCCAATCCGGTCTGGGGCGCCGTGGCCCGGGTTCTCACCAGCAGGTCACGGACGACGAGGATCGCATCGGGCAACGCCCATCGTCGAACCAGCAGGTATGCCTGGTTGAACCCCCGCCGCCGGAATCGGTGCCGGTGCAGGGGTACCGGGGCCACCACATCGATGTCGCCATCTGTCCAATGGTGCCGGAACGTATCGAAAAGCAGCGCTCCCAGCGGACCGGCCAGGCTCACCTGGCTCTTGAATTTCAGCGCATGGATAGCGCTTTGCAGGGCATTTGCATAGATACCGGCAGCACGGGCCCGGGTGAATGCACCGGGACGATCCAGGCATCGGCCGCAAAGATGATCCTCGCCCTCGCGGCTTTTGAATACCAGCCCGCACCGGGAACACAACGGGGATGCCACGGCTACCCATGTATCTCGGCAAGGCGGACAAAAATGAGCGGCCATCGCGGCGGAAAAACCATTTGGATGGCCCGCGGGCGGCGTTCCGGGGTCATGCTGGAAAAGCCGGCCGCATCCCAGACATTTGGCCGGGAACAGCGCATCAGCCATACTGTTGAGCAGCCGCTGCAGCGCATCGGGCAGCATCGTCCGGCTCAGCACGCCAGCGCCTTATTGCATCTGCCCGACGATGGCCGCGGCAAACTCGGAGCATTTCACTTCCTGCGCCCCCTCGATCTGCCGCGCCAGGTCGTAGGTCACCCGACGGGCCTTAATGGCCGCCTGTACGGCATCGCGAATGGTGGTACCCGCCTCTTTCCATCCCATGTAATCAAGCATCATGGCACCGGACAAAATCAGGGAGCCGGGATTCACCTTATCCATGCCGGTGTATTTCGGGGCGGTGCCGTGGGTGGCTTCGAACACGGCGCAGGTATCCCCGATATTGGCCCCCGGCGCCATGCCCAGCCCACCCACCTGGGCGGCCAGGGCGTCGGATAGATAGTCCCCGTTGAGGTTGGGTGTGGCGATGACGCTGTATTCATCGGGCCGCAGCAGCACCTGCTGGAAAAGCATATCCGCAATCCGGTCCTTGATCACCACTTTTCCCTCGGGGGCCTTTCCGTCGTAGGTGTCGTAGAGCTGCGCTTCGGTAATTGTCCGATCGCCAAACCGCTCCCTGGCCACCTGGTAGCCCCACTGGGCAAAGGCACCTTCGGTGAACTTCATGATGTTGCCTTTATGCATGAGGGTAACGCTGGGAAAACCGTTCTTCAGGGCATGGACGATGGCGCTGGCCACCAGGCGCTTGGTATTAGCCGGACTGATGGGCTTGATGCCGATGCCGGACGCGGGCGGCAGTTCAACCCCCATTTTCATTTTGAAAAAATCAGCCACGGTGTTGGCCTCATCGCTTCCGGAGGCCCATTCGATGCCCGCATAAAGGTCTTCGGTGTTTTCCCGGAACACCACCATGTTGATCTTTTCCGGGTGCTTCATGGGGCTGGGAACCGTTTCGATATAACGCACCGGACGGATGCAGGCATACAGGTCCAACTTTTGGCGGATGGCCACGTTGAGACTCCGTATCCCCTTGCCGATGGGCGTGGTCAACGGCCCTTTGATGGCCACCACATTGGCTTCAATGGCATCCAGGGCCTCCTGGGGCAGATAGCTGCCGGTTTCCGCATATCCCTTTTCACCCACGGGCAGTTCCTTCCATGAAATTTTCCGATCCCCGCCGTAGGTCTTTTCAACCGCTGCATCGATAACCAACCGGGTGGCCCGCCAGATATCGGGACCGATTCCGTCGCCTTCGATGAAAGGAACAACAGGATGATCCGGCACATTCAGGCTGCCGTCACGGTTCTTTTTGATTTTTTCTGCATTTGCCATGGGCCGTTCCTCCTTGATTAAAACCCAATGATAAATTCTAAATTTTGAATTATGGGAAACGATGGTTTTGTGCCGTTTGAAAAATGGCTCCATCCACCATTCCGAAATAAAAATTCATCATTCAAAACTATATCCTCACCCCGTCGTCTGGCGTTGCCGGAAGGCTTCGTAAAGCACCACGGCCGCGGCCGCTGATGCATTGAGCGAATCCACACGGCCGCGCAGCGGGATGGAGATCAGGTAATCGCAATGCTGCCGGACCAGCGGACGCAGGCCCTTTTCCTCCCCCCCCACCACCAGGGCCAGGGGACCTTTCAGGTCCGCCTGAAAAACAGTCTGTTGGGCCTGCATGGCCAGGCCGGCCACCCAGACACCCTCTTTTTTCAGCCATTGAATAGTGCCGGCCAGATTGGTCACCCGGCACAACCGCGTGTGCTCCAGGGCACCGGCAGAAGCCTTTGACACCGCCGGTGTCGCCCCGACGGCGCGATCCTTGGGGATCACCAGCGCATGGGCGCCCGCGCAGTGGGCGGTGCGGACAATGGCCCCCAGATTGTTCGGATCCACAATGCTGTCCAGAAGTACCAGCAGGCAGGTGCCACTGTCCCGGCGGATTTCTGTAACGATCGATTCAATGGAATCGGTGGGCATGGCCGATGCGGCGGCGGCAACCCCCTGGTGCTGGTCGCTGCCCGAGACCGCGCGAATCTGGTCGGGTGAAACCGTCTGCCAGGAAATCCGCTGCCTTTCCGCCAGTTCTACCACCTGGGTCTGACGCTCGGAAAGCGCCGTCCGATCCACCATCAAGCTATAGATGGTCCGCCTACCAGCAGTCAACGCTTCCATTACGGGATGAAATCCGTAGAGCACCTCCCGGGTATCCGGCGCAATCCTTCGTTTTTTTGTTATTCCGGCCATATCAGGCAGCCCCGCCTTTTATTATTGACACGAATCGGGCGACGGTTGCCTCCAGGTCATCATTGACCAGCAGGTGCCGGTACATCCCCCGGCAGGCGATTTCAGCTTCCGCGTTCTTCATGCGTTTGTCGATCACCGGACCACTGTCCAGCCCTCTGGCGGTAATCCGCTGGCGGAGGATTTCCATGGAAGGTGCCATGATGAAAATGGTGACCGCATCCGGGTAGCGTTTCAAAATCTGCGCGGCGCCCTGAACGTCGATATCCAGCAGGACATCCCGGCCGGCGTCCAGATGATCCTCAATGAACCGGGCGGCGGTGCCGTAATAGTTGTCATGGACCCGGGCCCATTCCGCCCATTGCCCCTTGTCGATACCTTCGCGGAACTGCGCTTCGGTGACAAAGAAGTAGTCCCGACCCTCCTGCTCCCCTTCACGGGGCGGCCGGGTGGTCGAACTTACCGAATAGACCAGGTCGGGCAGGTACCGGCGCACCGCATTACACAGGGTGGTCTTGCCGGCCCCGGACGGCGCGGAGACCACAAAGAGCCGGCCGCCATTCATTCTCCTCCCATCCTTCCCGTCTGTTTGTATCGAAGGGGTCATCAGTTGTCACTTTTCCGTTATCAGGTCTTCGAAACGCTGGGAGATGGTTTCGAACTGGATGGCCGACAGTACGATGTGATTGCTGTCCATGATGATAATGGCCCGGGTGCGGCGGCCCTGGGTGGCGTCGACCAGATGCCTTTCATTGCGGGCTTCATCTTTCAGCCGCTTCATGGGCGACGAACTTGGCGAAACAATGGATACCACCCGTTCGGCCACGACCGTGTTGCCGAAGCCGATGTTCAGCAGTTTTTTTCCCATTCCCTTCCCTTCTCAATCCATTGCTATTCGACGTTCTGGACCTGCTCGCGCAGTTTCTCGAGCTCCGATTTCACCGCCACGATGATATGGGACATGGCGGCCTTGCCCGATTTCGATCCCATGGTGTTAAACTCCCGATTGAACTCCTGGAGCAAAAAATTCAGTGGTCTACCGGCCGGCGTATCGTCTTCCATCAGTGCCCGGAACTGCTGGATATGGCTCTCGGCCCGAACGATCTCTTCGGAGATATCGCTCCGATCGGCCAACAGGGCCGCCTCCTGAGCAATGCGCGTCTGATCGATCTCCACGACACCGTGGGTGAGGGCGTCGATGCGCTCTTTCAGCCGCTGACGAACCATTTCCGGCAACTGCGCGGCCAAGCCGCCGATCTCTTCCAGCATGGTCTCGATGGCGTCCAGACGCTGCCGGAAGTCCCGGGCCATGTTATCCCCTTCCACCCGTCGCATGGCATCCAGATCGGTCATGGCCGCCCTCAGGCACGGTTCCAATTGCGGCCATATGGCATCCATGTCTTTTTCCACCTCCACCGCCTGGATCAGGCTGCCCGCCGCCAGAACCGTCTCGATGGTCATCTGGCCGGTCAGGCCCAAGGCCCGGTTCAGTTGGGTCAATGCCTCATGATAAGCCCGGGCCCGCGGCAGATTAACGTCGAAGGCGATACCCGCCTCCGACTCATCGTGGATCTGCACCCGAATATCCACGCGCCCACGGGCCACGGTTTCGGCGATGACGCCTTTTATCCGCTCCTCCAGCGATTCGAACCCGTGGGAGAGCTTTAAGGCCACATCCAGGTGACGGCTGTTGTATGAACGCACTTCCACACGAACCGTGTAAGGCATTGCCTGAATTTCCGCCCGGGCATAAGCGGTCATGCTTTTGATCATGATTCAGTCCTTCAATTGTTTTAAATCCAGCATGTACTTATTTCGGACCAGGGTCAAAAAGTCAATCAGGCGCCTGTCGGCATAATCGGGGTAGGTCCAGGGCAGGACCCGAAAGGCCCCCTTCTGATAGATCAGCGTCAGGTCCGCATATATGCCCTGGCCAATGTAAATACGATGGGTAAAGTTTTTCCCGGTGGCCAGAACAAATCGTTCCGGAAGCAGATATCCCGGATCGATATTGACCCGACGCTTCCCCTGCCGCTGGTATCGTTGTTCCACCGCATTGGTCATCCGTTTGATCGCGGCCAGTTCCGTCTGCTCGACCAGCTTTTTAAATACGACCAGCCGGCGACTCAGCGGCGCACCCATCTCTTTTTCATAATACGTCGTGAAATCAAAATTAAGCCAGGCGCTGATCATGTCCACAGGGCCCAATCGGTCCTGCAGATCCTTGACGATATCCGCGGCAAGGGCCTTGTCTTTCACGAAAAAGCCCGCAATGAGTTTGGCGGGCGTGGGAAGCTGGGGCAGGCTCATGGGTTAAGCGGTTTGGCCTCTTCGATCAGCATGATGGGGATGTCGTCGCGGATTTCGTACACCAGCCGGCAGGTTTCGCAGATCAGACCGTCTTCGGTGTCGGTGAGGCGGATCTCCCCTTTGCACTGGGGGCAGGCGAGGATGTCAAGCAGTTCCTGGTTGATGGCCATCTTTTACTCCTTCTTCTATTGTTCCGGACAGTTTGCGGGCAATGGCGGTCGTACTGTGCCCCTGGAGAATATCCACCAGGCGGACCTGACCGCCATACGACTCCACGATCGATTTGCCGACCACGTCCGCAACCCGGTAATCCGCACCTTTGACCAGGATGTCCGGCTTGAGTTGGTTGATGAGAGTCAAGGGGGTATCTTCATCAAAAAATACCACCATATCGACGTCCTCCAGCGCGCTGAGGATGGCGGCCCGGTCTTTCCCCGGAAGTATGGGCCGCTGTTCCCCCTTAAGCCGTCTGATGGATGCGTCCGTATTTAACCCTACAATCAGCCGGTCCCCCAGATGCCGGGCCTGGTGAAGCAGGCTGACATGGCCGGGATGCAACAGATCGAAACAGCCGTTGGTAAAGACAATCCGCTGCCTGGCCTGCCGCCACCGGGAAAGCCGCGCCGAGGCCTCCTGGACGTCGGCCACTTTCCACAGCGTCGACGCGGGCTTACGCTGCGACACGTCCTCCAGACCCCGCTCCAGTTCAAGCCAACGCACCGGCTGGGTGCCCAGCTTGCCCACCACGATGCCTGCGGCGGTATTGGCCACCGATGCGGCATCGCCAAAATTCATTCCCGCGGCCACGCAGGCGGCCAGGGTGGCGATAACCGTGTCCCCGGCACCGGATACATCGAACACCTCCCTGGCCCGGGCAGCAATCATAACCGGCGCGGCATCGTTGCCGAACAGGGCCATGCCCTTGGGCCCCCGGGTGACCAGCAGCCAGTCGAGAGCCAACCGCCGCCGAAGATCCCGGGCGATGGGAGTCAGCTCCCTTTCTGTTTTTACTTCGTTGCCGGCCGCCAGTTCCAGTTCCGCGGTGTTGGGGGTGACGCAGGTGGCACCGGCATAACGATCCCACTCCCTGCCCTTGGGGTCGATGAATACCGGAACGTTTTCTCTTTTACATGCACGGATCATGGCCTGAATAAAGTCGTAAGAAGCAAACATGCCTTTACCATAATCCGACAGGATAACCGCGTTCACCTGCGGAAGCATTTCCAATACAGCCGAAAGAATGCGATCGGTGGTCCCGGGGCCGATATCACTTCCGTCCTCTTCGTCCAGTCTCACCACCTGCTGTTTGCTGGCCATGATCCGGGTCTTGGTGATGGTGGGCCGCCCGGCATCGGCGATGCAATGGTCCTTGATCTGCAATGCGGAGAGCAGGCCCTGAACCTGGTGTGATGCAGCATCCTGACCGATCAATCCGATGACGGCGGCGCTGCACCCGAGCCCGGACAGATTGGCAGCGACGTTTCCCGCACCGCCCAGGGAGAACGTTTTTTCCTTAACCCGGACCACCGGAACAGGCGCTTCCGGAGAAATCCGGCGGACATCTCCCCAGTAGTAGCAGTCCAGCATCAGATCCCCCACCACGAGAACCTTTGTACGATTCAGCCGGTCGGCCAGATGTTCATGGAGGGAAATGCCGCTCACACCTGTCCTCCACGGGTTTGGGGCAGACCGCTCTCTATCTGCCAGGCCCAATAGTGCAGGATAAAGATATGGGTTTCCTGGATGCGGGCCGTGGTGTCACTGCCCACCACGATGGCCTGATCCACCAGACGTTTGAGGGCGCCGCCGTCCTTTCCCAGCAGTCCCACGGTCTTCATGCCCAAAGATTTGCCTCGCCTGATGGCCCGGATAACGTTTTCCGAGTGCCCGGAAGTGGAAATGCCGATCAGGACATCACCCGGTCGGCCAAGGCCGTCCACCTGGCGTGCAAACACTTCATCATAGCCGTAGTCATTTCCAACGGCGGTGAGGATGGACGTATCCGTGGACAATGCCACGGCCGGATAGGCCCGCCGTTCCCGCTCAAACCGGCCCACGATTTCGGCGGCAAAGTGCTGGGCGTCACTCGCGCTTCCGCCGTTGCCACAAATCATTATCTTGCCGCCGCCGAGCAGGCATTGCAAAAGCATATCGCCCACCCGCTCCAAGGCCGGTTCGATGGCTCTCAGGTTTTGCAGGCATTGGACATGTGCGTCGATCATTGCATTCAGCATGGGGATGTCGATCTCCTGGGTTTCGAAATAGCATACACGGGGTTGATTTGCAGCATTTTTCCGATGCCCTGAATCAAGTCCCGGTTTCCGCGTATTCGCAGATCGCTGCGGCAAGCAGGGGAATCATGATTTCATGGTGACCGGTTATGGCGTAGCCGCTGCCGCCGGCGAGGACCGGCCGCCGGACCACATTGACGCCGGGGCGGTAGTGCTGAATCATGTCAAAATTGGCCGTGGTGAAATCCTTGACCGGATGGCCCAGATTTCGAGCCACGGCCAGCGCCTTTAAAAAAACCTCCGGCATGATAACCGCGCTGCCGATGTTGATCACCACACCACCGCCGCCCAGTTTAGAGACGGTCGATGCGAAGATGCGGAAATCCCTGAGCGAGGCCTCACCGATGGCGGCACCGCTCGCCGTCGGGTGTTGATGGACGATGTCGGTACCCAGGGCCACGTGAAGGGTGTAGGGAATCTTCAATCGATGGGCGCAGACGATCAAGGCGCGGTGGACATGCGGTGCGTCCTCTTCAAGCAGCATCGCCCCCACCGCCTCGCCGAACCCTTCCCGGCCGGCGGCCGCCCGTTTGGCCGCATCGTTGACAAGAAGGGCCGTATCCGACGCCATGCCAAAGGATCCGTCTTCCAGCTGAGAGGCCACATCCTCAGAGGTGTGGCCGAACCGCGCCAGTTCTGTATCATGAATGGCCGCCGCGCCATTGGAGGCCAGGTGGGTGATGAAGCCGTCGGCAGCGAGGCCGGCAAGCACGGGCGCGCAACCGGTTTTGATGACATGGCCGCCGATCATGACCAATATTGGTTTTTTCAGGCGCCTGGCATCCACCACCGCCCGGGCAACGGCCTTGAGTTCATCCGCTTTCAGGACGGCGGGCAGGCCCTCCAAAAAAGATAAAAAGCGCATGCCCGGTCTCAGGGGGCGGCCTTCAAGCGCCGTCGTTACCTTTGAAGCCCGCGTCGATGCCGGGTAGGTCGTTAATAGCGAAAGGTCAATTTCTTGATAGGGCATGATTCTGCTTCCATTCTCATTGTCTCTCATATCAGAGCAGGTTGTTTGCCCTCAGGGCCTCCTGAGTAATATGATAAGGTTTGTGCATGGTGGTCCCTTTTAACTAAATCGAGCGTTTTATATTATGCCGAATTAGTATTGGCAATGGCAATCCAAAAAGCCGTTTTTTGCTTTTCTTTCCGCATCGACCATCAATCCGGTCACTTTTAACCGCATTATTTACAAAACGTATCCCATGGGTTAAATACGGGGCACGTTATATTTATGACTCTATTCGTTTACCGATTAACAGGGGAAAGCGTGTGAAGCCTATTTTCAAGATGGAATTCAAGGAACGGCATCGGCGCATCCTGTCGTTGATCAAAAAAAACAGCGGGCGCCTGATTTTTGCCGCCGCCTGTAGTTTGATGATATCAGGATCCACCACGGCGACGGGTTACCTGATCAAACCAGTAATCGACGATATTTTCGTCAATAAGGATACCACCGGTTTGATATGGTTGCCCCTTTTGGTGGTCGCCGTTTTTTTTATAAAGGGAGTGGGCAGTTACGGCCAGGAGTATTTCATAAACTACGTCGGCGAAGATATCATCCGCCGGTTGCGCAACCAACTCTACGACCGTATTCAAGACCTGCCCCTGGCTTTTTTCCAGAAAGAACGTACCGGTACGCTCATGTCGCGCATCACCAATGACGTGAACATTCTCAAATCGATGGTATCCACGGGAGTCACCGGATCCGTGCGGGACGCGTCCACGATCATCGGCCTGGCAGCGGTGATCTTCTATCAGAACTGGCGTATGGCGATCATTGCCTTCATCGTCCTGCCGGGGGCCTTCTGGCCGGTCTTTATCCTCGGGCGCAAAGTCCGTCGGGTCAGCACCGGTTGTCAGCAGGCCATGGCCGAACTCAACGCCTTTCTACATGAAACCTTTGCCGGCAACAAGATTGTCAAGGCCTTCGGTATGGAGCAGCATGAGAAACAGCGCTTCTTCGACAGAACCCGTCGGCTCTTCGACCTTGAGATCAAGGGCGTCATCGTGCAGTCGCTCTCCTCGCCGGTCATGGAATTTTTCGGCGGACTGGGCATCGCCTTCGTCATCTGGTACGGTGGATCGGAGGTGATCGAGGGCGAAACCACGCCGGGCACGTTCATGAGTTTTCTGGCATGCGTCCTGTTGCTGTATGATCCGGTCAAAAAACTGAGCCGCCTGAACAACTCTATCCAGCAGGGTCTGGCCGCCTCCGACCGGGTGTTCGATATCGTCGAGACCCCATCCGATATCCTGGAATCCGAATCCCCTCGTCCGATGGTGCGCGGCCCCCATGACGTACGCTTCGAGAACGTGCATTTCAGCTATGGCGACAAACCGATCCTCAAGGGGATCGATTTGATGGTCCCCCGAAACCAAGTGATCGCGCTGGTAGGGATGAGCGGCGGCGGCAAAACGACACTGGTCAATCTGATTCCCCGATTCTTCGATGTTTCCGAGGGACGCATCTGTATCGACGGCACGGACATCCGGGATTACAAGGTGGCCGATTTAAGAAAAGAGATCGCATTCGTGACCCAGGATCCGATTCTATTCAACGAGACAGTCCGCGATAATATTGCCTATGGAAATCCAAAGGCCGATGAACAGGCCATTTTCGCTGCAGCAGAAGCGGCCTATGCCGACGATTTTATTCGCAGGCTCCCCAAGGGATACGATACGTATATCGGGGAACTGGGCGGTCAGCTCTCAGGCGGCCAGCGGCAGCGCCTCTGCATTGCCCGGGCTCTGCTCAAGGATTCTCCAATTCTCATCCTCGATGAAGCGACATCCTCTTTGGACACCGAGGCCGAGGCGCTGGTGCAGAGCGCTCTGGAAAACCTGATGCGCGGTCGCACCACCTTTGTCATCGCCCATCGGCTCTCCACGGTGTCCAAAGCCAGCCACATTGTGGTTGTGGTAGATGGCAAAATCATCGAACAGGGCACCCATGACACACTGCTTGCGATGAAAGGCGAGTACGCCAAACTTTACGACATGCAGTTTACTGGCAGCAACCCTATTTCCCAGGCAGGCACGGCACCAGCCAATCCGACCCAGTCCGATGCGTAAAATAGACCTTTTGTTATACCACCTGTTAATGGCATGGATGCTCCTGATGGGCCGGTTTCCCGCCCGTGCCCGGAAATTAATGGCCAAACATCTGGGGCATCTGGTGTTCGCCGTCGATGCCAAGCACCGACGCATTGCCCTGGAAAACCTGCGGCGTGCATTCGGCGACGAAAAAACGGCTACGCAGATCCATGCCATCGCCCGCGCCGTTTTTGAGAACCTCTTTAAAATGGTTTTTGAAATCAGCTGGTCGCTGCGACTGGATGAAACCCAATTGGCCGACCATTTCACGGTATCCGGTCTGGAGGCGTATCGGCAGGCGATGGACAAAGGCAAAGGCGTGCTATTACTGGGAGCCCATTTCGGAAACTGGGAATTATGGCCCATTGCTTCGTATCTGGGAAACATGCCGGTACGCATCGTCTATCGCCCGCTGGACACCCCTTTCCTCGATCATTTTTTCAAGGTAAACCGTTCCCGTTTCGGAGGCTTGCCCATTTCCACCCGCCGCGGCGCGATGCGACAGATTTACATCAATTTGAAACGGGGTTATCCCGTGGGCATGTTGATGGACCAGAATGTGGACTGGTATGAAGGCGTTTTTGTCGACTTTTTTGGTCACCGGGCCTGCACCAATACCGGCATGGCCCTGCTGGCGCTGAAAAGCGAGGCGCCGGTGTTGCCGGCGTTCATGATCCGGACCCCCCGCGGCTTTCACGCCGTATTCGGACCGGAACTGCCCTTGATCCGGACCGGTGACCGCGTCAAGGATGTAGACCTGAACACGGAAATGTACAACCGGGTCATCGAATGCTACGCCAGACGCTTTCCGGAACAATGGTTCTGGATCCACCAGCGCTGGAAGACGCGCCCATACCAGCCGTGGCCGCGTAAAAAAAACCAGCGCGTGTCCCGGCGGACAAAAATAATGAATCGAGCCTCATGACGACACCGAGATTCGCTGATGTGCATCGAATCCTGATCCGTTCCGCCAACTGGGTAGGCGACGCGATCATGTCCACACCGGCGCTGCACAGTGTGCGGCGCAATTTCCCGAACGCCAGGATTACCCTGTTGGCCAAACCGTGGGTGGTACCGGTGTTCAAAAACAACCCGGACATCGACGAGGTGATGGTTTATGCGACCGATGCCCGCCATGCCGGCCTGCCCGGCCTGTGGACCCTGGCCGGAGATATCCGAAAACGCCGGTTCGATCTGGCCATCCTGCTGCAAAACGCTTTCGAAGCCGCCCTGCTCTCTTTTCTGGCAGGGATCCCGCAGCGCATGGGCTTTACCACCGACGGCCGCACGGCCCTGCTGACCGAACGAATCCGCACGTGGCGGCCACTCAAGCAGGGACACCTGATCGATTATTATCTGGGGCTCCTGGCAGGTGCCGGACTGGCCTTGCACGGCAGGCGCCTGGCCCTCCACATCAGTGCCGACGAACGAACATCGACCCGGTTGTTGCTGGACAGCCTCGGACTGGGAGGAAGCCGGACGCTGGTCGGGCTGAACCCGGGTGCCACCTACGGCACGGCCAAGCGATGGTTGCCCGACCGGTTTGCCGAACTCGGGCGGCGCCTGGTCCGGGAAGTGGACGCGCGCATCATCATTTTCGGCAGTGCCGGGGAAGCCCCGATCGGTCAGCGAATCGCCGGAGAGATCGGGGCCGGCGCGGTCAATATGTGCGGTCGTACGCCCTTGCGCGAGGCCATGTGCCTCATCGGTCAATGTCATCTGTTCGTCACCAACGATTCAGGCCTGATGCACGTGGCGGCGGCCCTTGAGGTCCCCCAGGCGGCCATCATCGGCCCCACCGACCCGGTGGCCACCGGCCCCGTCAACCGTGCCAGCTGCCTGGTGCAGGTTCCCGACGCCTGCCCGCTGAGCCCGTGCCTGGAACCGGACTGCCCCATCATCGATCACCGCTGCATGACCGCAATCAGTGTGGACATGGTGATGACCCAGGCATTGGCGCTGCTTAAAATATCACGGGAACGGTCGGCATGACGTCATCTCCCCGGATTCTCATTGTCAAGCTGAGCGCCATCGGCGATGTGGTGCACACCCTGCCTGCGCTGACGGCCCTGCGACGCCGCTATCCCCGGGCGCGCATCACCTGGCTCGTCGAGGAGGCCGCCGCCGATCTGGTAATGGGGCACCCGGACGTGGACGAGGTACTGGTCTCGCAGCGCAAGACATGGCTCAAGGGATTGAAAACACCCCGGCGCCGGCAGCACCTGCGGGCGCTGGCCGGGTTTGTCACCCGCCTGCGACGGCATCGGTTCGATATGGTACTGGATTTTCAGTTCTCGCTGAAGGGAGCGGTTCTGATCGCACTGACCCGCGCGCGGCGAAAAATCGGATTCGGTCACGGGCTGGCGCACCAGGAATGCAGCTACGTGGCACTGAACGAACACATACCGGCCGTCAGCATGGACATTCACGCCCTGGACCGCAATCTGATCATGCTTCAGGCGATAGGCGTCGAATGCGGGCCAATCGAATACAAACTCCCCGTTGCGGATGTTCACCGCAAAAAGGCAATGCAGTTGCTGTCCGGGTTAGACCGGGACGCCGGCGCCCCGTTCGTGGCCATCAACCCGATGGCGCAATGGGAAAGCAAGCTGTGGTCCGGCAAAGGATTCGCCCGGGTGGCAGATCGTCTCCAGCAGGAGGCGCGATGGCCGGTCGTCTTCACCGGCGGCCCCGGGGACCGTGCCTATATCGACAACATCCGGGGGCAAATGAAGACCATGGCGCCCAACCTTGCAGGCCGGACCGACCTGCTGACCCTGGCAGCCCTGCTGCAGCAGGCGAAGCTGATGATCACCACCGATACCGGTCCCATGCATATCGCAGCGGCCATGGGTACCCCGACCGTGGCCCTGTTCGGCCCCACGGCACCGTGGCGAACAGGGCCATACGGCCGTGGGCACCAGGTGATCCGGGCCGATAGGCCCTGCAGCCCCTGTTTCAAACGTCACTGCCCCTTATCGAAAAAATGCATGCAGACCATCACTGCCGACCGGGTCATGTCTGCCGTCGGCAGGCTGGCAACCCGGGGCGAAGGCGTTGCGATTCAGGCGCACGTCGAGTAAAGGGAACGACAACGATGTTGATCAGTGTGATCGTCACCACCTATAACCGGCCGGACGCCCTCGCCAGGGTGATAGGCGGGCTGTATGCACAGCGCCGCCCTGCCGATGAAATCATCGTGGCCGACGATGGCTCGACAGGCAGCACCCGCGACCTCGTCGAAAAAATGCAGAAACGCGCCGGCGTGGCGACCACCCATGTCTGGCAGCCGGACGAGGGGTTTCGCCTGGCCAGAATCCGCAACGAAGCGCTGCGCGTCTGCAGGGGTGACTACGTGATCTTTCTCGACGGCGACTGCATCCCGGATCCGGACTTTGTCGCGGACCATGAACGCTTGTCGGCTCCCGGCTACTTTGTACAGGGCAAACGGATTCTGGTAGACCGTGCGCTGTCGGACCACTTTACGCACCAGAACGTGGCCGGACATCGCCTGCGCCTGCTGTTCTCGCGCCACCTGGGCAACCGTCATCACCTGTTGCGCATCGGCTGGCTGCCGCCGTTGGTCAATGTCCGCCTCAGCGGCACCCGTTTTTGCAATGCCGCCATTTTCAAAAAGGATCTGTATGCCGTGAACGGATTCAATCAGGCCTTTCGCGGGTGGGGGCGGGAAGATTCCGAAATGGTCGTCCGGCTCTACAAGTATGGTCTCAAACGCAAGGAACACCCGTTTGCTGCAATCTGCTTCCACCTCTGGCATCCTGAAAACGACCGCACCCAGCTGACCGCCAATGACCAGTTGCTGGCAGCGGCCCAGGCTGCCGGAACCTACCTGTGTGCGCACGGGATCGAAACCCTGGACCCGGCGACCCTGAACCGTCCGAACGGCGCCGGTGCGCCCCAACCGAGTTAGGATCCGAGCATGCCGAACAACCCCGAGCTTTCAGTGGCGATCATTACCTTTAACGAGGCGGACAGGCTGCCGGTGTGTGTGGAAAGTGTCCGCTTTGCCGACGAGATTGTGGTGGTCGATTCCGGCAGCCGCGACGGCACCCGCGACATCGCCCGGTCGCTCGGCTGTTCGGTCTGCGAGCACCCGTTTGCCGGTTTTGCCCGGCAAAAGCAGTTTGCCGTGGATCAGTGCCGCCACGACTGGGTCCTGATTCTGGATGCCGATGAACGGTTGCCCAAGTCGACGGCCGATGACATCAAGCGGCAACTGACCCATGCCGGCGACGACGTGGCGGCATTCCGCCTCCAGAGGCGCAACTACCTGCATGGCCGCTGGATACGGCATTGTGGATGGTGGCCCGACACGGTGGTGCGCCTGGTCAGGCCCCACAAAGGTGCTTTCAGCGACAGCAGGGTCCACGAACGCTGGATAGCGGAAGGGCCGATCGTGGAGCTTGCCGGCTGTATCGACCATTACAGTTTTCGCGACTATGCGGACATGATAGAAAAACTGCAGCACTATTCCTCCCTGGCCGCGCAGGAAATGATGGGCCGCAAAACCAGGGTCAACTGCTGTTCTCCGCTGCTGCACGGCGGGTGGACCTTTTTTTCCGTTTACGTATTGAAGCTCGGTTTTATATACGGCCTGGATGGTCTGATTATCTCCTTGTTAAATGCCGGCGGTTCTTTTATGAAATATGCCAAATATTGGGAAATGACACATTATCCAACAGTTACGGACACCGTCCGGCGCAAGTGAGGAATTGATACCGTGTGGCTAAAGGGTTCCCCTCCTTTTTTGGATCCAGAAAAGATCAGGTGCATCCTGCTGATCCAGCTCGGAGATATTGGTGACGTGGTCGTGAGCCTGCCCTGCGTCCGCGCACTGAAGGAAAACTTTCCCGGAGCGCGCGTGGTGGTCGCCATCCGCGCCAAAGCCAGGGAAATCATGGACATCTGTCCCTGGGCCGACGATGTCGTCTCGATCGAGCAGCCCCGGTTGCGCTTCGCGGCCGCGGCCCGTTACCAGTTCGCTTTCTTCAGGGAATTTCGCGCTTTCCACGCCGACCTGGTTTTTGATTTGCGGGCCGGTACCCGCGGGGCCATCCTGGCCCGCCTGTCCGGGGCGCCCCTGCGCATCGGGTTTTACTCGACCAAAGAAACCTTCTGGCGCGATCTGGCCTTTACCCATCTCAAACCGTTCATGCCTGACCCCAACCGGCATCAATCCCTGTATTATCAAAGCCTGTTGATGCAATGCGGGATCCCGGTGCGTCACCGTCATCCCGAAATTGCCCTCACCGACAACCAGATAGAACAGGCCGGGCATTTTCTGTCCCGGCAGGGCGTTGACCCGGAAAGCCGCCTCATCGCCGTCCATCCGTTTGCCCTGTGGCGTTACAAAGAATGGCCGCTGGAAAAGACCACGGAACTGGTTCGGCGGTTGACGGCCGGGAGCAGACGTACCGCCCTGATCCTGGGATCATCCGCGGAGCACGCGCGCGCCCAGACGATCATCGAACACTGTGACGGCCATGCCGTCAACCTTGCCGGCAAAACGACACTGGATCTTCTCGCGGCGATCCTGCGCCACTGTTTACTGCTCATCGGAATGGACAGCGCCGTGGGGCATATCGGCGCAGCCGTATCGACGCCCTGCGTCACCATTTTCGGCCCCGGCAAACCCGGTGTCTGGGCGCCGCTGGGCAACGCCAACCGTATCGTCCACCAGCCGATGCCCTGTATCCATTGCGGCCAGAAAGGGTGCGACGGCAGCGGCCGGGCACGTTGCCTGGAAATGTTGAGCGTCGACGCGGTTCACGCAGCGGTCCTTGCCCGGATCGCCCAGATCGGATCCACTGGACCGGAGTACCTGACCCCGACCGTCCGGGCTGGGGTTCAGGAAAAGTAAAGACCGTGGTACGACAATTTCGGAGAAAGAGCCATTCACTCGCAGCGGACAATTAAAATAAAAGATCATACCGGTCGCACCATCTCCTATGGTGGCATGCCTCCGGAAAAATTCCAGACCCTGGCCGACCTCATCCAGAAGGTCTTGGACCGGAAGGATGTCGTGATCGTGTGCATCACCGGAAACAAAGGCGCCGGTAAGACGACGCTGGGCAAGCTGATCCGCAAGAAGGGATTCGGCCCTTTCGGACCGGGGAAGATCGCGGTGATCGATGACGACTGCATGAGCGTCGACACCCTCTTCTTCTTTCGCCGGAAATTTGTGGATCCCTGCCGGGGCATTGATGAATTGCGGCCCTTTTTCCGATTTTGCATAAAAAAACCCATCCGGTTTTATGTCAAATCCAATCCGGAATCACGCATCACCTACGCCGATATTCTCTTAAAAGTGGAACTCCCGGAAGAAATACGACGGCAACGGTTGATTCAACGATATGGTGAACCGAAAGGAGAACTTGTTTTTCGTCAAACTCAGGCATACCAAAACACACCCAGGATCACGGTCGAACACGAATTGACGGCCCGAGTCCAGTAGCAACGGTTTTCATGGCGGCGCCGTTCCACCGGCGGGAGATAATATTTCAGACAAAAAACATGAGGCTCCGGTTTCATCGAAAAGGGGAGATATGCAGCCAACCAACTCAGGTCAAGAGGTCATCCAGGACTCTAATCTGGTGACGCACCTGAACGACAGTCAAACCGGTGAAATGGTCATCAAGAGCTATCGCCGCAAGCCGCTCACCCTGAAAATGGTCAAATACAAATTGATCGGCGCATTGGGACGTGAGGTTCCGGTGGAGTACCGTTCGCCTTTGCAAAGAAGGGCTTTTGAGATCGACTGCCTTGCCCTTTGGCACGAAAGGGGATTCGACGTTCCCGAACGCCGCGAGATACCGGCCCAGATGCAACCCGAGGCACCCGCGATCGGACTTGCTGCCATCCGGGGGCAACGACTGGATCGCTTTTTGGTTGATCCAGCCATAAATGAAGCGGCCAAACTGTCCGCCATCGCAAAGATCTACCGGGAAATGCACCGCAGGCACTGTGAGGCAATTTTCGAGCAGAACCACCGCCTGATCCATTACGATGCCAACTTGAGGAACCTGATCCTCTACCAGGAGAAGGCCGTCCACATCGACTTCGAAATGGGCCATCTTACCGAAGATATAGATAAATCTGCTGCCCGTGAAGTCAAAAAATTCACCCTTCAGGTTCTCAATCTCATCGACGGCAACCGGGTCGATCAGGTGCTGGACCTTTTACTGGCCCATTACCAGATCCGCCATATCGTTCTCAGGTTGATCAATGAAGAGCTTCAGGCACCGTTTATGACCCTTCATATGAAAAGGGACCTGAAACGCAAACAGCAGCAACGCGGCCTGATCACGAAACTGGACATTGCCTTCCGTCTCGAACAAAAGCTGGAGTTGGCAGCCACACCACACACGACCAACGGCAAGGAGAAGGATCTCCTCAAAGCCATCGAAACCAGTTGGGACGGAAAGTTCTATCAATCGCTGGATGACTCGGATCCGCGCGGCAGGGACATGAACCATCGCTATGCGGTATTGGGCGTACCGGATCGTTTCGATGATGCGTCGGTACTGGATATCGGCTGCAACATCGGCCGCATTTGTGTCGACATGAAAAAGCGGGGAGCGCTCCGGGCCATTGGCATCGATCATCGCCAGGATGTGGTCGATGCCATGAACCGGCACTTCAATCAGAACGACATCGACGTCACCCTGCATGCCTTTGACATCAACGAAGGGGTTGACGCGTTAACATCGTGCATCGGACCGATTCCCTTTGACTACGTATTCGTGCTTTCCATCTGGTCCCATGTCAATAAACAGCCGCTTTGGGACATTATCAACACATACTGCGCAAAAACGTGCTTTTTTGAAGACAATTCGCCAAGCCGCATCAGGTCGCTCGACAAGTTGAAACATATCCTCGAGGATCATTTGAAGTTCAAAACCATTGAGTTCATGGGATTTACCACTGACCGCGGCGTCCGCGCCGTTTACCGGCTAACAAAATGACCCATCGTCTGGAAAAATTTCTCGGCATCGTCAAGCAGCCTGTTTTCTGGGTGTTCGCGGCGGCATTTGGGGTACGCCTTTTTGCCTGCCTGAATACCCATATCATCAACCCCGACGGGATCCACTATATTCACCAGGCGCGTGCGATTTTCTACCACCAATGGCATGCCCTGACCGCCTGCCGCATCAGTTTCATATCACCCCTGCCCTTTTTAATTGCACCTGCGTTCGGCCTGGCGGGCGACTGGATCGCCGCCGGCCGGTCCGTATCCCTGTTTTTCAGCGTTGCGACCCTCTTTCCGCTCTATTTTCTGATAAGACGTTTTTTTGACGAGCGGATCGCGGCCATCACCCTGCTGGTATATGCCCTTATCCCGGTATTCGTCAGCCGCAGCGCGGATATCGTCCGGGGCCCCATTTTCTGGTTTTTGATCTGCGGCGGCATGCTGATGTTTGTGCGCCACCTCCAGTCCCCCGCGGAGCGCAGATGGCCCCTGGATCTCACCTGGAGTTGCGCGCTATTCATGCTGGCTGCCTGGACAAGGTACGAAGGCATGGTTTTTATCCTGGCATCCGGCGTTTATCTTGTCATCGGCAGGTCAAATGATCGGTTGCGACGGATATTCTTCTTCTCCCTGCCCGTCCTGGTCGCCGTTATTGCCTTGGCCGCCGCAACGGTGTTGATAGACCGACCCCTTGAGGATCTTTTCCGCACCCAGAAGATTCAAACCGCACTGACACAATTTCTTTCTCATTACGATGCGGTGCGGGACCAGTTAAAATCCCTGGCCAGAAACCAGCCGGGCTTCTTCGGTGAATTTTTACGCGGGGTCCGCACGGTCACCTGGATGGTCCCATTGGGGCTGATATTCAATACGGTGCTCGAAGGTTTTTTTTACCCCTATGCGCTGCTCTTCTTCATCGGCTGGATCGGTATCCGCAGGAGGCTGTCCACAGATGGCGGCGTCAGTTATTTCGTTTGTCTTCTAATGTTCAGCACCCTGGTGCTCTATGTTAATCTGCTGCAGACGTGGCTCATCTACAACCGTTTTCTGGCCATTGTGATCTACCCGGGGTTTCTCTTTATAGGCTTTGGAATCGACCGTCTGGTTGGTTGGTTGACCAGCCACTGCCGCCTCAAGCCATTGACGGCCACCGTCACGGCAGTTACTTTTGTTTTGCTTTTCGGAATGGCTAAAAATCTACGACCCAACCACGAAGACAAGATCGTCTACCGACAGGCCGGGGAAATAATCGCCCGTCAGAAAGCACCGACGCAGGTGGCAGCGATCGCCGGCGCCCAATCAACCGTCTACGAGTGGGTTTTCTTCTATGCCCATCGCGATTTTCCGGGCCCGCTCTGTGCGCGGGACGGTATAAAAAAAATTCCCAGTCAGTACCAAGCACTCATCGCGTCCATGCGGGCCGATGGACAACGCTATCTGTTTTACGAAGAAAATCAATGGCCCCGGCAGGCGTTTGATCTCATGGCCGCCCCCTTTGAGCAGGATTTCACGATCCTGGGACGGTGGCGGCACAAGGACACGGGCCAAATCATGTTGCTGGAATTAAAGCAAGGTTAACCAATAAACTCGCTCAACAATTTCTCCAGGATCACCTCGTCATCCACCTGGCGGGCGTGGTCCCTGATCCTTTCCGGGGACCATTGGGGACGTTCGATAAGATCATGAAAGTCCGCAAAAGCAGTATCAATCAGCGGCTGCACCATGGGGGAGGAAACAATCACCCCGTTGACACCGGGTGAAACAAAATCGGCGTAACCGGTTTTATCGCTCACCAGCACGGGAACACCCATGGCGTGGCCTTCGGCGGCAGCCCCACCAAAAGGATCGTAGCGCGACGGCAGGACCAGGGCCCTGCACAAGGCGGCATACCGCCAGCCCTGGGACTGTGGGCCCAGGAAATGGACCCGGCCGTCAAGGTTGAGACGCGCGGCCAGCTTCCGATACGGTCCCGCAGACCCTTTGCCCACCACCAGCAGATGGAAATCCGCCGGCATGGCCGCCAGTCCCTTGATGGCGACGTCCAGTCCCTTGCGGTCAAACCCGCTGCCCAGAAAAAGCAGGCACGACCACCCGGGTTCAATGCCGTGCAGGCGACGCAAGGCCTTGCCGACGGCGGCCCGGTCTGCAAAGGTGTCGCCCATCTCCTGCCAGCGGATCCCGCTGTGGATGACGGCCAGTTTCTCTTCGGCAACCCCGTACTCATCCTGGATGTCCTTTTTCACCATGTTGGAGTTGCATCGCACCTTCACCAGCCGGGGGTTCTCGAAACCTTTTTTCTCCAGGTGGAGAATATAGCGGTGGAAGAGGCTGAAACGCCTGAGAAAACGGGAGAGCCTGCCTGAGTATCCCGCCTTGATGCGCAGAAAGGTCCGGTGGGTGCCGCCACCGGCGTGCAGGTGGGTAAAGGTGGTGACCTTGTCCAGCGAGAAGACACAGTCGAAGGCGTTCCGCTGCAGATAGCCGGTCACTGCACGCTCGAAGGACCAGGCCTGGACCAGCCGATGAGTGCGGAAGATGCCCATGGGCACCAGGTGCAGGTGTTCGTTGGACACCGGCCAGGGTTGGCCGGGGAAGGTCAGCAGGGTGACGTCGACCCCTTTGTTGAGCAGCCCGTCGATGAGGCCCAGCGCCACCCGTTCGACGCCACCGAAGGGGGAGTAAGTTGACCGTATCAGTACTATTTTTTTCAAACCGCCATCGATCTCCACCCCACCTGCAACATCATTCGCTGAAACAGGCCACGGCATTCTCAAAGATCCGGATCCCCTCCCCCATCCTACCCCCGTCGCTCGTCCCGGTCCTCTTTTTCTTTTCCATCTGCCGGGTCCATTCCGGGTGGTTGGTAATATGGTTATAGGCTTCCGGGTGCGGCATCAGGCCGAAGATGCGACCGCTGGGGTCGCAGATGCCGGCAATGTCAACCAGGGATCCGTTGGGATTGTGAGGAAAGACACCGTTGGCCGGCCGGCCGTCCGGCAGGGCATATTGAAGGACAACCTGGTGGTTTTCCGTCAGTGTTTTCAGCGTTTCACTTTCCGCATAGAACTTTCCCTCACCATGCCTGACCGGCAGTTCGAGGGTTTCTATGCCTTTCGTGAATATGCATGCCGCGTCGGGATTGGCCTTCAGGTGCACCCATTGATCCCGAAAATTGCCGCAGTCGTTATAGGTGACGGCCACGGATCGCCGGGTGTAATCCCCGCCGATCCCCGGCAGTAGGCCGAGGTTGACCAGGGTCTGGAACCCGTTGCAGATGCCGATAATCAGTTTCTGCGCGGCCACGAAATCGAGCAGCCGGTCGCCGATGTTCGTCTTCAGGCGCAGGGCCTGAATCACCCCGGCGCCATGGTCGTCACCCCAGCTGAAGCCGCCGCCGAAGGCCAGGATCTGAAAATCATCCAGACGCACGTCCCCGGCGATCAGGGCGTTGATGTGTGCCCGCCTGGCCGCGGCGCCGGCAAGCTCAAAGGCATAGGCGGTTTCATAATCGCAGTTGAGGCCGAAACCCGTCAGCACCAATACATTCGGTTTTGTGCTCATATCAGATCCCCAAAAGGCCTTTTCCAGGCCGACTTCATCCGTTCAACAGCCAATGCCGCGATGCAATTACCATTAATGCCGGTGATTTTCAATTGCGGCAATTCGGTCACCTCGCCCACACAGGCTGCCGGCTGCCCGGCAAACAGCGCAGCGAAGGAATCCTGGTTGTCCGGCGCCACGGTAACGATAAACCGGCCGGCGCTTTCCGAAAACAGCAGGGTGTCGTCCCGGTCGACGCCGTCCGACGGGACCTTGGCCAGGTCCACCGTCAGGCCCAATTCGCCGCCCATGGCCACCAGTCCCAGATGAACGGCCAGCCCGCCGCGATAAATGCCGTGGCAGGAAGCCAGAAGCCCCTTTTTCACCGCTTCGGCCATGGTGCGATAGCGGGCTGCAAAGCCGTCGGGGTCGACCTCGGGGACATTTACACCCACATGGCCCAGATGCTCATAGTACTCCGACCCGCCCAACTCATTTCTGGTGCTCCCGACAACCCAGACCCGATCGCCGGGTACTTTGGCATCCATGGTGAGGCATCGGCCCACGTCACGGATCACGCCGGTAACCGAGAACTGGAGGGTCTCCAGCGCCGAAACCTTATGGGTCTCACCATAGCGGCCCGGCAGATGCCCATCCACGTACATCGAGTCTTTGCCGGACAGCAGCGGAATGCCATAGGCCAGGCACATCGTTTCGAGCGCCCGGCACGAACGCACCAGCTGGGCGGCCTTATGCCTGCCGTCGGGATTTTTCAACGGATCGTATTGGATGGTGGGCCAGCAGAAATTGTCCACGCCGCCCAGATGGTCCGGATCCCCGCCCACGGCGATGGCCCGGCGAACGGCCTCGTCGATGGTGCAGGCGGTCATGTGATAGGCATCGATGGCCGAATACATGGGGATCAATGCCTGCGAAAAAACCAGGCCCCGCTGCGATGTCAGCACCGGACGAATCACGGCCGCATCGGTGGGCACATCCCGCCCCGCGCCGATCAGAGGTTTGATCACGCTGGTGCCCTGCACCTCATGGTCGTACTGGCGGCACACCCACTCCTTGGAACAGACGTTGGGTCGCGCCAGCATATCCAGGATTAGCGGCTCCCACGCTTCCGGAACGCCCAGTACCGGCTCGGTCAGGCCGCGCAAGGCCGGCGGTCGCCAGACCGCCTCGAACTCCCATTGGGGAAAAGCCGATGTGAGCAGATCCAGGTCGATGTAGGCGCAGGTGGCCCCGTTGTAGGTAATGTGGAGTTTCCCGGTATCGGTGTAGGTGCCGATCACGGTGCTTTCGACGGCATGCTGCCGGCTCAACGCCATGAAGCGGTCCAGATGCGCGGGATCGATGGCCACGGTCATGCGCTCCTGGGACTCGGAGATCCAGATTTCCCACTGGTCCAGGCCGTCATATTTCAGGGGCACTTTTTCCAGCTGGATGTTGCACCCGTTGGAGAAAAGCGCGCTCTCGCCGACGGAAGAGGAAAGTCCGCCGCCGCCGTTGTCGGTGATAAAGCGGATCAGCCCTTCGTCACGGGCTTCCAGCAGAAAATCGTGCATCTTCTTCTGGGTGTAAGGGTCGCCGATCTGGACGTGACCGGCCGGCGTGTGTTCGGAAAAGGAGGCCGAAGAGGCCGTTACGCCGTGAATGCCGTCCTTGCCCACCCGGCCGCCCAACATAATGGCCAGGTCGCCGGGCAGGATGGTTTTTTGATCCGAGGGTTCGCCGTTGATCTGAGCCGGCATGATCCCCAGGGCCGTCACGAAAACCAGGCATTTTCCCAGGTATCCCGGGTGAAACATCACCTGTCCGAAGGGCGTGGGAATGCCGCTTTTATTGCCGCCGTCGCGCACCCCTTCGATAACGCCGTCCAGCAGCCGTCTGGGGTGCAGGCGCGGTTTGAGATCGCCCGCGTAATCACGCGGCCCGACGCAGTAACCGTAGCTGCCCATGATCAATCGGGAGCCTTTGCCGGTACCCATGGGGTCCCGGTAAATGCCGACGATACCGGTAATGGCGCCGCCGTAGGCTTCCATGTTCGAAGGCGAGTTGTGGGTTTCCCCGGTAATCACGTAGTTGTGGCCGTCATCAAAACGCCCCACCCCTGCATTGTCCCACAATACGGAGACCACCCAGGGTTTTTTCTTTTTCAGCGCCAGGGTGGGACCCTGGATATAGGTCTTGAACAGGCTGTCGAGCGTTTCCTCTTTTCCGGTCTCCAGGTCCCGGTAACGGAACCGGCCGCCAAAAGTGTTGTGGTTGCAGTGATCGCTGCGGGCCTGGGAGATGTATTCCAGCTCCACGTCCGTCGGGTCGGACAGAGATACCTGCCGGCGCTGGTGCTGCACCTCCGGTTTCAGGAAATAAGACCGGATGGTGGGGATATCCCTGGGGTTGAGGGACAGGCTGCGCTCGTCGCTGAGCCGGGCCAGCGTTTCGTCGCTGTCGATGGAAAGCGTGGTCACCTCGGGTTGGTGGTCGAGCATCACCTTGGGGATGATAAACCCGATGCCGACAGTCGGATCCCACTGGTTGGGATCGAACACCGCCCACTGCTGAATAATATCGTTGGCCAGCAGCTCGCCGGCGATCTTTTCGGCATCCCGGCGGGTGACGCCGCTGCCCTTCAGGCAGTAGCGTTTTGATGTGTAGATCGCCTGGCCGGATTTGAGTCGCAGCCGCAGCAGGTCTTCCACCGCCTCAACGGCGGTGGCGCCGGGGTTGTCCCGAACGCCGGGACGGAATCCGACCCAGACGATCCAGTCGAAATCCACATCCAGCGGCTGCAGGGAGGACACCTGGGTTACCGGATTGGTGAATATCTCCCTGCGGACCCGTTCAACCTGATCGGTGGTCAGATCCGCATCGATGGTGACGATATGAATCGTGCGCACCTGGTGCAGATCGATATCAAAATAGTTCTTGGCCTTGAGGCGAAGGGATTGCCCCTCCGCATCCAGAAGCTGCTCTTTTAACGTGACTTCGATTCGTTGCGGCATGGTTAAGCATCCTTCAGTTTGAAAAAATGCGCATGATATCATTGTAAAACACAAAAATCATCAGCAGAATCAGGAGGAAAATACCGGCCTGCTGGGCGATTTCGCGCATACGGATGTTGATGGGGCGCCGAATGACCGCCTCGATGAAAAAGAACATCAGATGACCGCCATCCAGGACCGGGATAGGCAGAAAATTGAGCACGGCCAGATTGATGCTCAGCACGGCAATGAAAAAGATCAGGTTGGTAAACCCCGCTTTGGCCTGCTGTCCGGCCATTTCCGCAATCATGATCGGACCGCCCAATGTCTTGGTGGAGACCGTCCCCTTGATCAGCTTGCCGATGCTCAGAAGGGTCAGCCGGGAGATCTGGTAGGTCTGATCCACGCTTTCCACAACCGCCTGGAAGGGTCCCCGCTTAATGGTGATGCGATCGGCCTCGGGGATATTGATGCCCGGCGTCGAAATGCCGATCCGGTAGCTGTCCACCTTTTCCCCGATTACATTTTCCTCACTGTACAGAACCGGTGTGATATCGACCGTCCGGGTTTCTTCTCCGCGAACAAACCGGACCGCCAGCGGCTCGCCCTTGCTTTGGGAGATGATCGCTTTCATCGTATTCCAGCTGTCTACCGGGTGATCGTCGATGGCAACGATCAGATCCCCTGGCTGCATGCCGGCTTTTTTAGCCGGGTAGCCGTCGGCGACGTCGCCGACCACGGCCTTGAGAGGCGCCAGTCCGGAGAATCCGATGTCATAGTAAGGGGCATCGTCCCCCAGAAGATCCTTGGCCACCTTGGTCTGGGGCGTGACGGCGACATCGAAGAGAGTTCCATCACGCCTGGCGGTAATGCGCACTTCACTTCCCTGACCATCGGCGATCAGGCGGTTGATATCGCTCCAGGAGGCGACCGTCGATCCGTTGATGGCCACCACCACATCGTTGGCCTGCAGGCCGGCCCGTTCGGCCGGGCTTTCCTTGACCACATGGTTGACGACCGGGCGGATATCCTCGGTGCCGATGAAGGTAAAAAAGCCGGCATAGATGATGACGGCCAGCAGCAGGTTGAAAAACGGGCCGGCCGCCACGATCATGATTTTCTTGAACACATGTTTGTGGGTGAACGAATAAGGAATCATCTCCGGGTCGAGTTCGGCGTCGGGTTCATCGCCCACCATCTTGACGTACCCCCCCAGCGGGATGGCGGAAATACGGTAATCGGTCATTCCCACGGTTCGGCCGAACAGGCGCGGCCCGAAGCCCAGGGAGAATTTCTCAACCCCGACACCAAACAGCCTGGCAACCAGAAAATGGCCCAGTTCATGGAAAAAGATGAGGATACCGAGAACGACGACAAAGGCGAATACATTAGTGGTCATAGGCGATACGTTAACGCTCCTGTCGGCGGATCAGCGTGTCGGCCGTCTCTCTGGCCCAGCGGTCCGCCTCGATTAGCTGACCGAGGTCAGCGCCATATATTCCGGAATGATGGTTCAGGGTCTGGTCGATGATCGGGTAAATCCCCATAAACGGCAGCCGGTTGTCGAGAAACGCGTCCACAGCCACTTCATTGGCGGCATTGAGCACGGCCGGCAGAGTTCCCCCCTGTTCACCGGCCCGATAGGCCAGGGCCAGGCAGGGAAACCGCTCCAGATCCGGTTCTTCGAAGGTAAGCTGACCGATATGGGCAAAATCGGGTGCCGGGACATCCAGCGGCAACCGCCGGGGATGGGAGAGGCCGTAGGCAATGGCCCCCTTCATGTCCGGAACGCCCATCTGGGCGATCACCGCGCCGTCCTGGTAGACCACCATCGAATGAACAATGCTCTGGGGGTGGACCACAACCTTGATCCGCTCAAAGTCCACATCAAAAAGCCACCGGGCTTCGATCACTTCCAGGCCCTTGTTCATCAGCGTGGCCGAGTCGATGGAAATTTTTCTGCCCATGGACCAGTTGGGGTGTCGCAGGGCGTCTTGGGGGGTGATGGCGTTGAAATCCGTGGCCGGCCGTTTCAGGAACGGGCCGCCGGATGCGGTCAGCAGGATCTCACGGACCCCGTTGCGCCCCTGACCGGCCATGCTCTGGAAGATGGCACTGTGCTCGCTGTCCACAGGCATCAGTTTAACGCCACGGCGGGCGACTTTTTCCATCACCAGGGCGCCGGCCATGACCAGGGTTTCTTTGTTGGCCAGGGCGATGTCCTTGCCGGCATCGATGGCGGCAAGGGTCGGCACCAGACCGGCCGATCCCACCATGGCACCCAGTACCATGTCGGTTTCGGGACAGGTGGCGGCCTCAACATACCCGGCCTCTCCAAAGACAATCTCCACGTCAGCGGTCGGCGGCAGCAGCGCCTTCAATTGTCCGGCATGCTCGGCGTCGATCACGGCGGCCATGCGGGGGGCGAACTCGACAATCTGCCGGGCCAGCGCCGCCACCCGGGTCTTGGCAGTCAGCGCATTCACCGTGAACCGATCCGGGAATTGCCTTACAATGTCGAGGGCATTGGAACCGATAGAGCCGGTTGCCCCCAGTATGGAAAGTGATTTCATGGTCGTGGTGTCTCTCGCGCCGGATTTACAATCCCGATCAGAATATACTGATTTTCAGCAGATAGGCAAGCGGAGAGGCAAACAGAAGGGCATCCAGCCGGTCGAGAAACCCCCCGTGTCCGGGAAGCAGCGTCCCGGAGTCTTTGATGCCGGCCGATCGTTTGAATTCAGATGCAAACAGGTCGCCCACCTGCCCGGCGATACCGATGACCGCCGCAAAGACGATGCATGGCAATGTCGCCAGCGAAGGGAGCAGAATCATTTTAAACAGCAGGGCAACCAGGATATTGGCCGCCAGTCCGCCCAGGCTGCCCTCGATGGTCTTTTTGGGGCTGACCCAGGGGCAAAGCTTGTGGCGACCCAGGTAGGTGCCTGAATAAAACGCTCCGGTGTCACCGGCCGCGACGATGCAGAGAAGCCAGAAAATCCATTGGGCGCCGCTCTCGCCAAAGCGGATGAGGACCAGAAAAGACAGGAAAACGGGAATGTAAACCAGCCCCAGCACCTGCTTGCCCACCCGATGGGGAGCCTGGGTATCGTCTTTGAAAAGCGGCAGGGTCAATCCGGCCACAAGGATAAGGTCCACGGCAAGAATCAACGGGATGTGGATCAGCGCTCCCCGGGATACCGACCCGATGATCACCGGAGACAGGCAAAGTCCGAGCACAGGGATCAGTCGCGCCGGACCGTCGGCATTCGATTTAAAGACCGCCCGGTAATACTCCCACAGGGTTATCACACTGACGGCCGCAATCAACAGCGTGAAGACCATGCCGCCGGCTGACACCAGGAGGTAGATGATCGGCAGAGCAACAATTCCGGTGATCCAGCGTTTCAGGTGCATGGGCGTCCTTAAGGCCGTTGCTGACCGGGCTAGGTTGACGGGATAGCGCCGAAACGGCGTTCCCGATGCTGGTAATCGTGGAGGATCGCCACGAACTCCTCTTCCCCGAAATCGGGCCAGAGGGTCGGTGTAAAAAAGATTTCCGAATAGGCGATCTGCCAGAGAAGAAAATTGCTGATCCGCATTTCCCCGCTGGTCCGGATCAACAGGTCCACGTCCGGCATTCCGCGGGTGTACAGGTGATCGGCAACAGTCTCGGTTGTTATCGCCGCCGGATCGAGGGCTCCCGCTCGGGCTTTGGCAGCAATCTGTTTAACCATCTCGACGATTTCGGCGCGGGCCCCGTAGCTGAGGGCCAGGTTCAGGATCATCCGCTTGTTGTTTGCGGTGGCGTCCATGACCGCCTCGAGGTTTTCACGAACCGCTTGGGGCAGGCGGTCGATCTGCCCGATGGTGTTCAGCCGGATCTCGTTATCGACCAGCGTCTGGCGTTCGGACGACAGAAAACGCCGGAGCAGCAGCATGAGGCCTGAAATTTCGGGTTGGGGCCGCTGCCAGTTTTCGGTGGAGAAGGCGTAGAGGGTAAGCGCAGCGATATTGAGCTTGCGGGCGGTCCGCACGATGGTCCGTACGGCATCCGCCCCTTTTTCGTGCCCGTTAATGCGGTTCAGCAAGCGTTTTTTAGCCCAACGGCCATTGCCGTCCATGATGATGGCAACGTGTTTGGGCATCCGGTCGGGGTCGAGTTCATTTCGCATGGAAGCGGATGAACTAGAATTCAAGGATCTCTTTCTCTTTGCTTTTGTATATCTCGTCTATTTTGGCAATATACTCATCGGTGACCTTCTGGACACTGTCCTGGGCCTTGAAGGCATCGTCCTCCGAAATGTCGCCGTCTTTTTTAAAACCCTTGAGCAGTTCGTTGGCATCCCGGCGGATGTTGCGGGTGGCGATCTTGTGCTCCTCGCACATCTTGCTGACCACCTTGACCAGATCTTTGCGGCGCTCTTCGGTCAGTGGCGGAATGGAAATCCGGATCAGTTTGCCGTCGCTGGACGGGGTAAGACCAAGATCGGATTTTAAAATGGCCTTTTCAATTTCCTTGATCGCGGAAACATCCCAGGGTTGAATGACGATCAGGCGGCTTTCGGGCACCGACAGCGAGGCCATCTGGTTCAGTGGGGTCTGCGTGCCGTAGTAATCCACCCGGATGCCGTCCAGAAGAGACAACGACGCCCGTCCGGTCCTTACCCGTTTGAGCTCGTTTTTAAGATCCATGATGGTTTTGCCCATCCGGTCTTTGGTTTCCTGAAGTGTGGATTCGATCATGGCTGAGTCACCTCGTTTGCACGGGGGTTGAAAGTTAACGCGGCGGGCAGGTCGAACCGGCGTTTATCCGCCGATGGTGGTTCCGACGGCTTCTCCGCTGACCACCTTTAGTATGTTTCCCTTTTCTTTCAGGTTGAACACCATCAGCGGCAGCTGATTGTCCATGGCCAGGGAAATGGCCGTCATGTCCATGACCCGCAGCTGCCGTTCAAGCACTTCCATATAACTGATGGTTTTGATGAACCGGGCATCGACATTGCGTTCGGGATCGGAGTCATACAGTCCGTTGACCTTGGTGGCTTTGAGCAGGATTTCCGCATGGATTTCCTTGGCACGCAGAACCGCCGCCGTGTCGGTGGTAAAATAGGGATTCCCGGACCCGGCGGCAAAGATGACTACCCGCCCTTTTTCCAGATGCCGCAGCGCCCGGCGCAGGATATAGGGTTCGGCCACCTCATGCATGGAGATGGCCGTCTGCACCCGGGTCTGAATATCCCGTTTTTCCAAGGCGTCCTGCAGGGCCAGGCTGTTGAGCACCGTGGCCAGCATGCCCATGTGATCGGCCGATGTCCGCTCCATGCCGAAAGCACCGGCTGCCACGCCGCGGAAAATATTTCCGCCGCCGACCACAATGGCCAACTGCACATCCAGTTCAACGATGGAGCGCACCTCTCCCGCCACGTAGGAAAGCATATTGGGACAGATGCCGAAGCCCTGATCGCCCATCAGGGCTTCACCGCTCAGCTTGAGCAGGATCCGTTTGAATTTGGCCGCCACCGCTATTCCGTTCCGATCTGAAACCTGGCGAATCGTTTGATGGTAATTTTCTCACCGGTTCTGGCAATCACTTCGTTGAGGTAATCGGCAATCGTCTTGTCCGGCTCCCTGACGTACTGTTGATTCATCAGGCAACTGTCCTTGAAAAACTTGTTCAGTTTACCCTCGGCAATCTTCTCTACCATCTGCTCGGGCTTGCCCATCTCAAGAACCTGCGCCTTGTAGATTTCGCGTTCCCGGTCGACCACCGCCTGGGGTACATCCTCGGGAACGATGCCCACCGGATTGGTGGCCGCGATATGCATGGCGATGTTTCTGGCAAAGTCGTTAAAATCGTCCGTCTTGGCCACAAAATCGGTTTCGCAGTTCACTTCCACCATGACGCCGATTTTGCCTCCCATATGAATGTATGATTGCACGGTGCCTTCGGAAGTGGCCCGGCCGGCCCGTTTGGCGGCGGTGGCAATTCCCTTTTTTCTCAGAAAGTCGATGGCTTTTTCAAGGTCGCCGTCACACTCGCCCAGGGCTGTTTTACAATCCATGATACCGGCTCCGGACTTTTCCCGGAGTTCTTTGACCATTGCTGCACTGATACCTGACATGTGATTTATTCTCCCGTCGGTTCTGCTTCTGAGGACACTGCTTCCTCTTTAGGTTCGATAGTTTCGGCAGCGGATGTGCCTTTGCGGATGATTTCGACCACCGGTCCGTCGGACCCATCGGAGATCACCTTGCGTTCACCGGGCTTGAGTTCTGCCGCGGCGGACTCCAGTTCGGTTTCTTCTTCACCCTTATCTAATTTTGCCTGCTGGCGTTCATTGTATCGGTCCCTGCCCTCAATACAGGCATCCGCCATTTTTGAGGTAACCAGTCGAATGGCCCGAATCGCGTCGTCGTTGCCGGGAATGACATGATCGATGACATCGGGATCACAGTTGGTGTCCACGATAGCCACGATGGGGATGCCCAAACGGCGACCCTCACGCACGGCAATGGCTTCATTGCCCGGATCGATGACGAGAATGGCTCCGGGCAGTTTGGTCATGGTGCGGATGCCGCCTAAGGTGCTGTCCAGTTTCAGGCGTTCCTTGCCCAGCTTCAGGCGTTCTTTTTTGGGAAACAGGCTGATGGATCCATCGTTTTCAATGGTGTTGAGGTAGTTCAGGCGGTCGACGCTTTTCTTGATTGTCTGAAAATTGGTCAGCATCCCACCCAGCCAGCGGTTTTGAACATAGAACATTTCGGCCCGGTTGGCCTCTTCGTAGATGGATTCACGGGCCTGTTTCTTCGTGCCGACGAACAGGACCGATTTCCCGGCCGCTACCGTGTCCACGATGAAATCATAGGCATCCCTGAACATTCTCACGGTTTTTTGCAGATCGATGATGTAGATGCCGTTTCTGGCCCCGAAGATGTACGGTTTCATCTTGGGGTTCCATCGTTTGGTCTGGTGACCGAAATGGACACCGGCTTCCAGCAGTTCTTTCATTGTCACGTAAGCCATTGTTTTCTCCTTGTGGGTTGGTTTTTCCTTCGCCCGCTTCCCCCCTGAATCCGACTCTCCACAGAGAGCACCGGGATCAGGTCCACGGGCGTGTGAATTTAAAACGAGTTTACTTAACAAAATTAGTGTGAGGTCGCAAGCCAAAAATGTCGAATCTTCGATTCGCCCGGTAAATAGACCGAAGGCTGAAGCCTTTCAGGGCCAAAGGAATTCCCTTCACCCTTCAACCCCGCTTCTCCATCAGCGCAACCCGGTCCAGCCCACTGTAGTCCTTGACGACCCTGAACCCCTCGTAAGCCCCCGTCGCTTCGCTCAAGGACCGTACGTCGGCCGCCTGGTCGCATCCCATTTCCAACGCAATCAGGCCGCCGGGTCTCAGAAACCGGTGGGCCGACTGGATGATGGGTCGAAGGCACCCCAGGCCGTCGCCCCTGCCATCCAGGGCTATCCGGGGTTCATAATTGCGGATTTCCGGCTGCAGGATGGAAATATCACCGCTGCGGATATAGGGCGGGTTGGAAACGATCAGGTCGAAGGTTTCCCGGTCCGGCACAAGGGCCGATTCCCAGCTTCCGCAGAACCAGTCGATTCGATGGTCCAGCTTGTGCGTCCGTGCATTTTGCCGGGCGGTTTGCAGGGCGGCCAAGGATCGGTCCATGGCCACGAAGTGACTCTCGGGATGCTCGCGGGCCAAGGCAATGACGATGGCTCCGGATCCGGCCCCCATCTCCAACACCCGTTTCGTCAATCCGGGGGGATTGTCGAGAAAAGGCAGCACGGCCTCCACCAGGCATTCAGTTTCCGGCCGGGGAATCAGCACCGATGGATTCACCGCCAATGGCATGGACCAAAATTCGCGAATGCCGGTAATATACGCCACGGGTTCACCATCCACCCGCCTTTTGATCAAAGCCTTGAATCGCCTGAGTTCATCTTCACACAGGGGCTGGTCGTAGTTCAAATAGAGGTCGATGCGCCGGGCCCCCAGGGTATGGGCCAGCAGGATTTCCGCCTCGATGCGGGCACTTTCGATCTGATGATCCCCGAAATACCCGGTCGTCCACTTGACCAGGTCCAGGACGGTCCAGGGTGACGGTTTATCCGTCAGCGCGTTCGGCATGCTGGAGTGCCTGACTCTGGTAATAGGTGATCAGCGGATCGATGATCTCGTCAACGTCGCCCTGGAGAATGGATTCCAGTCTATAGAGGGTCAACCCGATGCGGTGGTCGGTGACCCGGCCCTGGGGGAAATTATAGGTTCGGATCCGCTCGCTGCGGTCACCGGTGCCCACCTGGTTTTTGCGATTCTGGGAGCGCTCCGCATTCTGCTCACTGACCATCTGGTCCAACAACCGGGAACGCAAAACCTTCAGGGCTTTGGCTTTGTTCTTATGCTGGGATTTTTCATCCTGGCAGGTCACCACCAAGCCGGACGGCAGGTGGGTGATGCGGACCGCCGAGTCGGTGGTATTGACCGACTGGCCGCCGGGTCCTGAGGATCGAAACACATCCACTTTCAGTTCATTGGCATCGATATGGACTTCGATCTCCTCCGCCTCGGGCAGCACGGCCACGGTCACGGCGGAAGTATGAATCCGTCCCTGGGTTTCGGTGGTGGGTACCCGTTGAACCCGGTGGGTGCCGCTTTCGAATTTCAGGCGGCTGTAGGCCCCTTTGCCGTTAACGTTGGCAATGATCTCCTTTAGCCCTCCCACACCGGTGGTATGGTGGTCGATCACATCCACCTTCCATCCGCGGGCGTCTGCATAGCGCTGGTACATCTTGAACAGGTCGCCGGCAAAAAGTCCGGCTTCATCGCCGCCGGTCCCGGCGCGGATCTCCAGGATCACATTCTTGTCGTCCAACGGGTCCTTGGGAACCAAAAGGATTTTCAGTTCCTCCTGCAATCTTTCCTTCTCCCGCTCCAGCCGGTCGACCTCCTCGCCGGCCATCTTCTTCATCTCGGGGTCCTCATCATTGAGCAGGTCGAGGCTGTCATCCAGTTCCCGGTCCACCCGTTTGAATTCCCTGAATGCGGCGACGATGGATGAAATCTCCGCATGTTCACGAATATATTTTTGATAGGCGTCTCTGTCGGCGACCACCTTCGGATCGGACAACAGCCGTTCCAGTTCCTGTAAACGGTCTTCAACGCCTTTTAATTTATCAAACATGGCGCACCACCCATTCATAAGGGAAAGCCGCCTCAACCATTCAACGGTTCCTCAAGGGCGGTCTTTCCGTTTCGATATTTTAGAAAAAGGGTACAATCGGGAATGGTCAGGGCCGGCAGGTCCCGGTGCCGGCTTTAAAACCGGGCACCGGACGCAGCCTGAAGGAAGACAGGGTAAAACCGCTACTGATTCTGAAATTTTTCGTACTTTTTTCTGAACCGTTCGATACGGCCGGCGGTATCAATCAATTTTTGCTTGCCGGTAAAAAACGGGTGGCATTTGGAGCATATTTCCACGCGTATGTCTTGTCTGGTCGAACCCACCTCGATCGTGTTGCCGCAGGCACACTGGATGGTTGTTTCGGAATAATCCGGATGGATGTTGGCTTTCATTGTAATTTCAACCCCCTGTAAGTATTTTAAGCGTTCATTGAATCTAAGAAATCTGCATTATCCTTTGTTCCGTTCATTTTTTCAAGTAAAAATTCGAGGCTGTCCGACGGATTTAAGGAGGCAAACAGTTTTCTGAGAATCCAGACCCGGTTCAGGGTTTTTTCGTCGAGGAGCAATTCTTCCTTGCGGGTACCGGACTTTTTGATGTCGATCGCCGGGAAGATGCGCTTGTCGGCCAGGCGGCGATCCAGCTGAATTTCCATGTTGCCGGTGCCCTTGAACTCCTCGAAAATCACTTCATCCATACGTGAACCAGTATCCACCAGGGCGGTGGCGATGATGGTCAGGCTGCCTCCTTCCTCGATATTGCGGGCGGCCCCGAAAAACCGTTTGGGCCGCTGCAGGGCGTTGGAGTCCACACCACCGGAAAGAATCTTGCCGCTGGGGGGCATGACCGAGTTGTAGGCACGGGCCAGACGGGTAATGCTGTCCAGCAGGATCACGACGTTCTTTTTGTGCTCCACCAGCCGCTTGGCCTTTTCGATGACCATCTCGGCCACCTGGACATGGCGCTCGGCCGGTTCGTCAAAGGTAGAGCTGATGACCTCCCCTTTCACCGACCGCTGCATGTCCGTGACCTCTTCCGGACGCTCGTCGATGAGCAGGACAAAGAGCACGATGTCCTTGTGGTTCTTTACAATGCAATTGGCGATGCACTGGAGCAGCATGGTTTTTCCGGAACGGGGCGGCGATACGATCAAACCGCGCTGGCCGAAGCCGATGGGCGTCAACAGGTCCATGATCCGGGCGGAATAATTCTCCGGCTCGTTTTCCAGGTTGACCTTGTCTTCCGGATAGAGGGGCGTCAGGTTGTCGAAAAGGATCTTTTCCCGGGCCACTTCCGGATCTTCATAGTTGACGGCCTCTACCTTCAGCAGGGCAAAATAGCGTTCCGATTCCTTGGGCTGGCGGATCTGGCCGGAGACGGTGTCGCCGGTCCTCAAGTTGAACCGCCTGATCTGCGATGGGGAAACATAGATATCGTCGGGGCCGGGCAGATAATTGTAGTTCGGTGCGCGCAGAAAGCCGAAACCGTCGGGCAGGATTTCCAGCGTTCCCTCTCCGAAAATAAGTCCGTCTTTTTCAATCTGGGCCTGGAGCAGAGAAAAGATCAGCTCCTGCTTGCGCATACCGGCGGCACCGTCGATATTAAGCTGCTTGGCCAATTTGGTCAGTTCATTGATCTTCTTGTTTTTCAGTTCTACGATGTTCATCAACACACCCCACTTTAGGATTGATTAGCGCACATAACCTGCAAATGCTGCCCGGCAAAAGCAATTCACTTGAATATGGAAAACAACAGCGACCCCGGTTTCCGGTTACCATTAATGGCGATAGGTTTAATACCCTAAGCCAGCATTTCGGATTTCACTTTACAACGGTGCCTTTCGGGTGAATGGGGTTGGACTGTTGGTTTTTTTGGAGGAATATGCGTGTTTTTGTGATAGAAGTTATTCGAATTTACCCCACCAGACGGGTCTGCCTGTGAGAATAAGTAAAATTTTTATACTATGAATCCGCTGGTGTCAAGGGAATTTGAACCTGCTGGCGCGCGTGTTGCCCTGACCGTCAGGCCGCCTGGCCGCAACCGCACCTGCCGAAAACATTATTGTGTGATAAATGGATGAGTTAACTGGAATCAACCTCAATTTTCTGCCCGATAATCCGGAAGGCATTTTCCTGGTTGGAGGAACCGTGCGCGATCTGCTGACGGGTCACTGCCCGGCAGACATCGACCTGGTGGTGGCCGGGGATATCGTCCATGCCGCCGGACAGATCGCGGAAAAAACCGGGGGCAGTATCATCGATCTGGGGAAAAAGGGTTTTGACGTGTTAAGGGTCGCTTCGCCGGAGACGACCATCGACATCACGCCCCTTGACCATCCATCCATCGAAGCCGACCTGCAGCAGCGGGATTTCACTATCAACGCCATGGCCTACGACGTCAAAGCACGGCGCCTGGTGGACTGCACCGGCGGGCAGGCGGATATTCAGCAGAAAAGGATCCGAATGGTTTCACCGGCGGCCTTTGAGAAGGACCCGGCCAGACTGGTTCGGGCATACCGCATGGCGGCGGTGATGCATTATTCCATTGCCGGCGAAACCGAAGCGGCCATCGGCAGGCATCGCCACCTTGTCGGCAGCATTGCCGGAGAACGGGTCTGGGCGGAACTGGTCAAGATATTCAGCACGGCCGATTCCTCACCCGTCATCATGCGCATGGCGGTCGGCGGGCTGCTCACGGCGATTTTCCCGGAACTTCAGTCGGCCATCGGTTGCACCCAGAACCGCCACCACCCGTTCGATGTGTTTGAGCACAGCCTCCGGGTTTATGATGCACTGGAAGCACTGCTTACCGGCTTTGGGGACCGGTTTCCACGTCTGGCAAGCATCGCTGAACACGTGCATCTGCCCGGCCACGCGGCCATGCTGAAATATGCCGCCCTGCTTCACGATGTGGGCAAGCCGGCCACCCGGCAGCTCGACCGGGACGGGCAAGTCCGTTTTCCCGGGCACGCTGCAAAAAGTGCCGACATCGCCATAAAAATCAGTCGCCGGTTGAGGCTGTCCAACCGGCAGCGCCATGTTTCCGATGCCATTATCCGCCACCATATCCGGCCGCTTTTTTTGTACCTGGCATCGGAAAATGGCAGCCTCGGCCGCAACGGCAGGGTCCGTTTTTTTAACCGGTGCAGCGACTTGACCCTGCCGATCATCGTGCATGCCATGGCGGATATCATGGCCAAAGGCGAAAGCATGCAGGACCGGGACAATGGTTTCATCTCTTTTTGCGACGGCCTGCTCGACGCCTACATCGCCTACAAAAGCAGACAGGCGGCCATGCCGCCGCTGATCAGCGGGAATGACCTCATTGCGGTCTTCGGTCTTTCCCCCTCTCCCCGATTCAAAACCCTGTTGAACCGGGTGAATGAGCGCCGGCTGTCCGGAGAACTGGAAACCCGGGATCAGGCCTTGGAATGGGTCAAGGCCTGTCTCTTATCGGAAGCCGGAGACCAATAAACCGGTCAGGACCATGGGTTTTTCCATGCTGAATTGCCCCCATGGCAACGGGTTTTGATTCGGCGTTGGATGTTCGATGGTAGACGTTCAGCTTTTTAATCATCGGTATTGAATCTTCTTACGAGTAGACCGGAAGCCAGAAACCAACATCTTCCCCATGCCGATGCTTGACAAGCCTCCTTCATTTCTGTACTAACGCGGATAGCTGGAAGAACCTCACTTCGGTGCCAGCCCGCCTGAAAACAATCATCAATAATAGTGTCTGTCCAGAAACGAGGAATTTTGGTCGAGATCAAGGCATCCGAAAAATTTTTCCGCAGGTATATGGTTGATATTCCGAAGATAAAATTTTGAGCATTACGCAGATATCGGGCAAAATAACCGATTATGGATGGACGCTGACGGATGCGGCCCGAAACCGCACCTAACGAAAAGAACGGCACCCGACGATTGCACGGAGATCTTTATTTTCTGGCCTGAATGCATGGATACCCGGTATCGTGGTGCGATTGGTATTTTCAATGATCCTGTGAAAGTGAACGGGAAACAGAAAGGAGTAGGTGAATGAACATCTTGTTTTTTGGCCCCAACGGCAGCGGCAAAGGGACGCAAGGCGCAATCCTGAAAGACAAGTACAACACCCCTCACATCGAGTCCGGAGCGATCTTTCGTGAAAACATCGGCAAAGGAACCGAACTGGGTGCCAAGGCAAAAGCCTTCATCGACAAAGGCGACTTGGTCCCGGATGAGATCACCATCCCCATGATCCTCGACCGGCTGCAGCAGGCCGACTGTAAAAAAGGCTGGCTCCTGGATGGATTTCCCCGCAACAAAAACCAGGCCATCAAACTGGATGAAGCCCTTAAAAAAGCCGGCATGGCCCTGGACATTGTCGTCGAGATCCTGCTGGACCGCGAAGTCGCCAAAAACCGCATCATGGGCCGTCGCCTGTGTGTGAATGACAACAACCACCCCAACAACATCTACATCGATGCCATTAAACCCGACGGCGACAAGTGCCGGGTGTGCGGCGGCGGCCTGAAAACCAGAGATGATGATCAGGACGAAGCGGCCATCAACAAACGCCATAACATTTATTATGACACCACTGTCGGAACCTTGGCATCAGCCTATTATTTCAGAGATCTAGCTGCAAAAGGCGGATCCATGAAGTACATCACCCTGGACGGCGCCCCCAGCGTACAAAAGGTGACCGCCGAACTGGTCTCCAAACTGGATTAAGCGTATCCACTGGAAAACGGTGAAGACCTCGCCGTTTTCCAGTTTCCGTCCCGATATTCCAGCTGTCGATCCCCTAATCGGGGGAATGGGTATCACACGGTTTTTCCGCGTCCTGAAAAGAATCTTTTTGTTGAAAATATTTTTTTTATCTGATATTGAGAACGTTTTATAAAATTTAGAAATAACCATCACGGTTGAGGGTGAAAAATCGACTTGTTTACGCGATGGGAAAAAAAGGGGGTTGAGCCAGTTTGAAAGCAATTGAAGTCAAAGTCTTCGACAACGATCTCGAAAAGGCCATGCGGATTCTGAAGAAGAAAATTCAGAACGATGGTCTGTTCAAACGCTTGAAGCTTAAAAAAAGCTACGAGAAGCCGAGCGAGTTCCGTCGTCGCAAAGAACGTGAGGCCCTGCGCAGACAGCGCATCGCTGTTGCAAGAAGCAGGAGATACCGTTAGCGACACCCGTTTGACGACATGACCCGGCAGGGAGCGCCTTCCCGCCGGGTTTTTGTTTGGTAAGGAGTCGCCGTCATGCCAGCCACCGCCTACACCGAATGCCTCGATGCCATGTTCCGCATGAGACGGTTCGGCATTATCCTGGGCCTGTCGACCATCACCAACATCCTTGACGGCCTCGGCAATCCCCAGCAAACCTTTTCCGCCATCCACATCGCCGGCACCAACGGCAAAGGATCGATCGCTTCCGCCCTGGCAACGATCCTGCAGATAGCCGGATATCGCGTGGGGCTTTACACCTCACCGCACCTGGTCCGGTTCAACGAGAGGATCTGCATCGACGGCACGCCCATTTCCGACGATGCGGTGGTGGCCTCCTGGGAAGCGGTCAAAGCCGTCCACCATGGCGACCGGGAACCCACCTTCTTCGAGTTTTCGACGGCCATGGCCTTTTATGAATTCGCCCGGCGCCATGTTGACTACGCCGTTATCGAAACCGGTATGGGCGGGCGGATGGATGCCACCAATGTCATCACACCGACAGTAAGCATCATCACCAACATCTCGCTGGAACACAAAAACTACCTCGGCAACACCATCGCGGCGATTTCCGGAGAAAAAGCCGGCATCATCAAACCCGGCATACCGGTGGTCACCGGCGTGACCCAGAAAAGCGCCAGGGCCGTCATCGAAAAAACCGCCGCCGGCCAATCGGCCCCCCTTTTTATGAAGGGCAGGGATTTCCATGTACGGCGCACCGCCGACGACCGGTTTTCCTATTTTGGCATGGATCACCGCTGGGCAGGCATGCGCACCGGCCTGATGGGCAACCATCAGTTGGACAACGCATCGCTGACCCTGGCTGCCTGCGAACTCATCATGCGCGGCCATGCCCGGCTGTCCAAGGACCATATCCAATCCGGCCTGGCCCAGAACCGCTGGCCGGGCCGCCTGGAAGTGGTTTCCCAGAAACCCTACGTGATTCTGGACGGCGCCCACAACCTCATGGCCGCCAGGCGTCTGGGGCGTTATTTACAGGACGCCCTTGCCGGCCGACGGATTACCATGGTGGCCGGCATTTTAGAGGACAAGCCCTACGAATCGATCCTTAAAGATCTGGTGGCCCCCTGCTCCCGCCTGATCATCACCCGTGCCAAGATCGACCGTTCACTGCCCCCGGAAACCCTTGAAGCGGCGGCCAGGCCATTGATCGACGACATCCAGATCATTGCCGATGTGGGAGACGCCGTTCGCCATGCCATCGCCACCTCCAGGCCCGAGGATGCGGTCTGCGTCGCCGGCTCCCTGTACGTGGTCGGTGAAGCCAAGGCGGCCTTAGAGAAATCAGGGGGAGCGCTGTTTCAGATTTAAAACGGCCTTGACTTGTTCAGGCTGATACTCTATTTTCCCCGACATATTCGCGCCCGTAGCTCAGTGGATAGAGCACCAGCCTCCGGAGCTGGGAGTCGTTGGTTCGATCCCAACCGGGCGCGCCATAAAATCAAGTACTTAGGCCGACTGAAAAGTCGGCCTTTTTATTTGGTGTCGAGCTTTGGTGTCGGATTTATTGGATTTTCGCCCAGAAATAGGCTTCTGCCATGTGTCAGGATGGAGCGTTGATTCGGTATCAACAGCCATGTTTCCAACCAATATTAACAGGTTGAACACTTTGGCCATAAAAAATCATTTCATATATTTTGGAAAACTCCCGGAGGCTTTCTCGCTGCACGCCATTGCCTGTTTTCACTTGACCAAGGTCTGCCACCCGATTATCCGCAAACTTGAGCGCCTCGGTCATCGGATCCTTTGCATGGTGATAATGGGAGATTGCCGCCGGCACTGACACACCCAGTTCATCGGCAAATTCGGCGTAAGGTTTCCACATGAAAAACCTTAAATAAAAATGGTAGTCTGGTTCAATGTGGGCTTGAAGTCGGCCCATGGGGATTCGACGTCGGTGTTGAATGGCGTCTTTTTATCGTCGCTGTCCCAGCCGTCGCCATCGATGCCAAGCGTGTGAAGATAGTCAAGGCCGCTTTCGTTTACCCGTTCGGTTCATCGATAACCGTCTCCATACTCACACCCCGGTTCTCCGGCGCGTAATTTGCGGGATTCGGCCTTTCACTCGCTTCAGGCTGGACTGGGCTATCCCCAGACGGCCTTCACGCAACAGCCGGTAACCAAAAAAATTGCGATCCTGAACATGCGCAACCGCACTCTTTGTCTGATTCACACGTAAACCCAGCTTGTTTTCCAGAAAACGGGTAATCGACACTTTGTCTCGCGACAACGCCCTTGCCCTCAGCTAACAGTTCCGACCACGACGTTCTGTAAGGGACTTGTACCCTCAAGATTTACGCCATGTCTGGCACAAAAAAAGGGACAGGATGGAACGGTTAGGCAAATGGTCGAAAAACCTGCTGATTATTTTTCCACAAACCCTACAGCCTTTCAGCCTACCCACCTCTCCCTACAACCCCAACAAACCCTCCCGAATCTTCTTATCGGCCTTCTCCCCCACATTATAGCGATAGTACATCTGGGCGAAGGTGTTCCCCGGGATAGTGCCTTTGATCTGGCCCTGGTATTCGTAGATAACGCCTTTACCGGGGACATAGGTAGAAATTGCAGTCAAACCGGGGGCCATGTCCTTGTCCATCCAGGAAGCATATTTCTCAATATCTGCCCGGTTGGCATCCACCAATTCCTTGGGGTTGCCTTCTTCAATTAGTTCAATAAACCCTTCGCTGATCTTTTTAGCAGTGGCCTTGCTGGTCAGGTAATGGGTAACCATCTGCTTGACCTGTTCGGATTCGATGACTTCATTGGGATCCTTGGTGGGGTTTTCCAGGTAAAGCCCAACCGCGTAGACTTTCACGAAACCCAGTTTCTTGAGGTAGGAGACACCGTTCAACTTGAGCGTTTTGCCTTCGACAACCTTCTCAGTGGGAAACTTCACACCCAGGATTTCCACTTCGCCGGCATAACCGATACCGGCAACGACGAATACGAACACCACGGCCATGACACAGGCAAACAGTCTTCTGCTCATTTTTTTCTCCTTTAATTGTCAAAGCCCATCCGATGCCTATTCAATCAGATGGCAAGTTTGGAAACGAACCGGATCAGGGTTTTGTTGACGTTGCTAACATCGCTGGCAATTTATCGTAATTCAGATAAATTGCAAATGATTATTTCAGCGTCCCTATCAACTGTTTCACATCATCGAGGCCTTCCTCCACCAGCCATTTTTGCATCCCGTCGATGATTGCCATGGTGCTGCCCGGGTTGACAAAATTGGCCGTTCCCACCTGGACGGCGGTTGCGCCCACCATCATGAATTCCAAGGCATCCGTGGCGTTCATGATGCCGCCCACCCCGACGATGGGGATTTTCACCGCCTGGGCCACCTGCCAGACCATACGCAGGGCGACGGGCTTGATGGCAGGGCCGGAGAGGCCGCCGGTGACGTTGGCTAATTTGGGCCGGCGGGTGGACAGGTTGACGGCCATGCCGGTGATGGTGTTGATCAGCGACAGAGCGTCTGCCCCGGCATCTTCGGCCACCCTGGCCATCAGGGCGATGTCGGTGACGTTGGGAGAAAGCTTGACCATCAGATGTTTGGTGGTCTTCTCACGAACAGCACGGACCACCTCTCGGGCAAGTGTCGGATCCGAGCCGAAGGCTACCCCGCCCTCTTTTACATTGGGACAGGAGATGTTCACCTCCAGCCCCTTGACGGCATCGAGAGGTTCCATACGTTCGGCCAGCAGGGCATATTCCTCAACAGTCTTACCGTAGATGTTGGCAATGGTGGGCGGGCAAAGGGTCTTTAAAAAAGGCAGTTTGTCCTGGATGAAGGCGTCAATGCCCACGTTTTCCAGCCCGATGGCATTGAGCATGCCACAGTCGGTCTCGACGATGCGCGGGGGCGGGTTTCCCTTGGACGGTTTCAGGGAAAGGCCCTTGACGATAATGCCACCTAAGCGGTTCAGGTCAATATAGTGCTCAAACTCACGGGCGTAGCCGAAAGTGCCCGAAGCGGTCATTACCGGGTTCTGAAGTTTCAGGCCGCCGATGTCGACGGTCAGGTCAGGAACGGTCATGAGACCCTCGATTCTTTTTTGAAAGGCTTTGGACTACCAACGTCCAACATCGAATTCTCAATAAGTTAGGCTGAGACTTAATAATCTGCGAGGATTACCTCTGAACAAAACCTGTTAACAGTCCTTCGATTTCTGCGTAGCCTGCCATTTTTTCATAACGGTTTTAATGCGGGCCTCCAAATTGAGCACATAAGCCGGCTCGGGCTGTCGTAGACCGGGTTTGCCATCCCACTCGACGGCTTTGACCCGCTTCATCACGGCAGGGACATACCCGTTTTCGGATTCCAGAAACCGTTCGACCATGTGGCGAAACCGACGGCTTTGCGCCAGGGATTCTGCCATATGCTGCCGGGCATCGCTGCCGGTGCAGGAGTAGATGTGACCCAAGCATAGCGTTTCCACATCCAGGGTGTTCAGCCGCTGCATGGACTGGTAGTGGACATCGTAATCCACGAGGCAGTCGGTCACGATGTAGCCGGTCTCATCCGGGGTGCCCAAGGCTTCGGAAGCCACCAGCAGCTTACGTTGGGGAATGAAATAGGAGAGAAAATCCCAGGTGTGACCGGGGGTTTCCATGGCCTGGACGGTAAGCTTGGGCGATATCTCAAAACAGTCCCCCTCCCCGGCCGTCGCATCCACCCCGAACGGTTCGAAGTGGGTGTCGCCCGGGTCGACACCCAGATCAGCCGCCATCCCGGCGGCAAAGTGGTTGAGCTCGGAGATCAGCGAAATCGCATTGGGCCGGCCAAACACATTGGCCGCCTTTTTCGAGCAGACCACCTTCATCTGCGGGAACTGGGTTTTGAGATAGGCGACGGCACCGCAATGGTCAAAATGGGAGTGGGTGAGAAAGCACCACGCCGGTTGGCGATTGTCCAGCACATCCCGAACCTGCCGGGCATACACGGGTCCGAGAAAGGCCAGTCCGGCATCGAACAGGGCTGGTCGGTCGCCGTCGACCAAAAAAACCGGCATGGCCCGGTGCCCCAACATGTGGATGCCGTATGCGATTTCTCCGATCTGGTCAACGACCACGTTTCCTCCATTTGAATCGCTGCTTATGGATTTTCCGCGGCAACTTCGCCTTAACGCCCGCGGAATGGCAAAGTAATATAGACGAGTCAGGGCTATTGATCAACCTGGACTTTTGGACTGGATTTCTGGTCGGTTTTTCAGCCACACCGGAAGTGCTTCGACTTCCACCGGCCCTGGATATGTGCTAAGCTTTTATTTTTCGAGAACCGGTCGGAAATGGGCAATTTTCCTTTTGTTCAAGTCGAAATTGCCGATATCCGGTTGAAGCGCGACACAAAAAATTTATACTTTTTATGAGGCTGACAAGCCGAGCCCGGCGTTTGCAGCGTCGGATGATCTCCAAACCATCAACCCCTTTCAGGAAACGACATGGATATCACCGTTCAATACTGGCACTGGCTGGTGTTTGGCATGGTCCTCATCATGGCCGAAATCTTCGTTCCCAGTTTCACCATCTTCTGGTTTGGCCTTGGAGGTCTGGTGGTGGCCGGCCTGTTGCTGCTCTTTTCCGGCGTCAGTTTCACCTGGCAGTTGTTCATCTGGGCCATCGCCTCATGCGTGTTCACCTATCTCTGGTTCAAATTCATCCGACCGAGAATGACCGATCGGACCCGCGCGGGAATTGCCCGCGAGTCTGCCATCGGCGAAACCGGACAGGTAATCCGGGCTCCTGAAGATGGACGGCGCGGCATGGTGCGATTCACCACGCCCCTGCTGGGATCGGAAGAATGGTCGTTTATCTGTGATCTGGCAGTAGTCGTAGGCGATCGGGTAACGGTGGCGGACATCTCCGGCAACACCCTGGTGGTCAAAAAAGCATAAAATTACTCTCGTATTGGTTTATCATTCCGTTTTTAAACTTGCTTTTACCTAATATTTTCGGAGGGAAACATGGAAGGATTGATCGTTGTTGTTGTCTTTGTCGTGCTGGTGATCGTGACCCTGGTTCTGGGCGTTCGGATCGTTCCCCAAGGCAGCAAGTACGTGGTTCAGCGATTGGGCAAATACCAAAAAACCCTCGGCCCGGGCCTGAATATTATCATCCCCTACATCGACTCGGTGGCCTATAAAGTCACCACCAAAGACATTGTGATGGACATCCCCTCCCAGGAGGTCATCACCCGGGACAATGCCGTGATCATCACCAACGCTGTGGCCTACATCAATATCATCTCCCCGGAAAAGGCGGTATATGGTGTGGAGAACTACCAGTTCGCCATCCAGAACCTGGTACAAACCTCTCTGCGGTCGATCGTGGGAGAAATGGATCTTGACGATGCCCTCTCCTCCCGCGACCACATCAAGGCCAAGCTCAAAACAGCCATTTCCGATGACATTTCGGACTGGGGCATCACCATGAAGACCGTCGAGATCCAGGACATCAACCCCTCCCAGACCATGCAGTCCGCCATGGAAGAGCAGGCCGCGGCCGAACGTCAGCGGCGGGCGGCGGTGACCCGGGCGGAGGGAGAAAAGGCCGCGGCGATTTTAGAGGCCGAAGGCCGTCTGGAGGCATCCAAACGCGATTCGCAGGCCAAGGTCGTTCTTGCCGAAGCCAGCCAGCGGGCCATCCAGAAGGTCACCGAGGCCATCGGCGACAATGAAATCCCCGTCATGTACCTGATCGGTGAAAAATACGTGGAATCTCTGAAAAGTCTGTCCATGTCGCCAAACGCCAAGGTGGTGCTGATGCCGGCGGAGATTCCAACGGCGATAAGGGGGATATTGGGTGTAACCAAATAAGATTGCCGGGTTGAAGGCCAACGGCAATCATGGATATTCCTATCGTACGTTTTCCAGGAAAGTTTTAGATGAAAAAAATTCTGGGCATCGTCAGTTCGGCGCGGCGGCTGGGCAATTGTGAAATCATGGTCAAAGAGGTGTTCCGGAACCTTGCCGGGCCGTGTGAACTGAACCTGCTGCGGCTCACCGATTTTCGGATCGATCCGTGTCGGGGGTGTTACCATTGCCTGTTCAAGGACGGGGATTGTGTGATCGACGATGATTGCTCGACAGTGCTGGCGGCCATCAGTTCGGCAGACGCCCTCATCCTTGCCGCCCCGGCTTATTTTTTAGGGGCACACAGCGCCCTGAAACGATTCCTGGACCGCGGGCTTTCGTTTTACGGAGAAATGGACAGGATGTGGGGCAAACCGGCCGTGGGCGTAGCGGTGGCCGGCATTCCCGGCATGGAAGGCAGTACGCTGCTGGGCATCGAAAGCTTCCTCAAACTGATTCTGGCCGACATCCGGCAGACCCAGGTGGTGTATGGTGCCCTGCCCGGCGAAATCTTTCTCGATGACGGCAACCGAAAAGTTGCCCAAACGTTAGCCCACAGCCTGTTCGGCCCCAAAGTTTCCAAATCTGCCCCCTGCTGCTCCTTGTGCGGGGGCGATACGTTCAGGTTCATGGGACCGCACAGGGTTCGCTGCATGCTCTGCAGCAACGCCGGCACCCTGCACATGGAAAACGGTGCTGCCGTTATTGAAATGGAAATGGCCGATCACCAGCTGTTTCTGACCCGGCAGGATGTCAGGAACCACAAAACCTGGCTCATCGGCATGAAGGAACGATTTATGGGCATGCGAAAAACCCTCAAGCCGATCAGCGTCAACTATCTCAAAGATGGGGAATGGATCAACCCCCATTCCAAGACACATGGCGCCATTTTCGAAAAGGACGATGAAGAATGAAACTTTTTGGCAAATCCAACACCACCGACACCGATCCGGCGACACTGGCCAAAACGATCGATGAGACCCGTGAGCGCCTGAACGTATTTTCAGAAAGCATTCGGGCTCTGTTCCTCTTTGTACGCGAATACACGCTGGACATCACTGAAATCGATGCCGAGGACTTTAAAAAACAATTGGAGGCCCTTCAGGAAAAATTTCAGCCGGATGAAAAAACTAAAACCATTGCCACGCAATTCGACCGACAAAAGGGAAAAATTTTAGAACACATCCAACGACAGAAAACCTACATCGGCGAACGCGAAACCGAATTCAGGGAAATCATCGATCTGATGACGGCGGCCATGGGGGGGCTGGACAACGAAAACCGCGATTTTTACAGCAGCATCCGCTCGCAGGGAGAACGGTTCGAACAGATCACCCTGCTGGACGACATCAAACGCATTAAAAGTGAACTGGTTCGCGAGGTCGACAAGATGCGGAATATGGTCCGGGACAAGGAGAACCTGGACCAGAGAGCCCTCGATTCTCTCTCCAGCCAGGTGGATGTCCTGAAAAAAGAACTGGACAAGGCCCGGCATTCCGCCAATACAGACGGCCTGACCGGCGTCAACAACCGGAAATCCCTTGACAATCATCTGCGCAGCCTGGTGGAAAGGAACACGGTCACCCGGGCTCCCTTTTCCCTGTTGATGATGGATCTCGATGATTTCAAGCAGTTGAACGACACCTACGGACACACCGTGGGGGATCGGATGCTGCTGGCCTTTGCCGAAAAATGCCGTGCAGCGGTGAGGAGTGACGATTTTCTGGCCCGTTACGGAGGCGAAGAGTTCATGCTAATCCTGCCCGGCGCATCCCTTCGAAATGCCACCAAAAAGGCCAAGCAACTCTGCCGGACCATTGCCGCTGCCCAATACGCCGCTGATGACTCCCCCAAGGCGGACGTGGTGTCCATCACCGTGAGTATCGGTGTAAGTACCTACCGGAATGGCGACACGGTTAAGAGCCTGGTAGACCGGGCCGACCAATGTCTTTACAAGGCCAAAGCAGCCGGTAAAAGCAGGGCGGTGGCCGAAAACTCGCTGTAATTTATGAGGGAACCATGACCGAAAAGAACCCCACTATCGAAAACCTGATGAAAGTCACCCTGAACATCCGGAATGCTGAACCATCACCTGAAGATGCCGGCACCGCGCCATTTGTATTTATTTACGGAGTCGGGCCATCCGGCATCACCCCGTTTGAAAAAGCGCTGTTTGGAAAGGGTGTCGGCGATCGGATCAGATTGGACATGACCCCCGGCGGTTTTTGTGAAACCGTTGGCCATCTTGAGCTTCCCTTGTCCAAACAATCCGGCATTACGGCCTCCGTGTCGCTCCAGGTCACCGTGGTCGACGTGGAAAGGGCGCTTGACCGGGAAGTAGTCAAAGCCATGGCAGCCGGTGGCAGCTGCAGTAACTGCGGCTGCGGCTGCGGCGGCCATTAACCCCCACCCATGAAGCCAACCGGAGGACAGCCGGCCGGTGTCGTTATAGGCTTGATTTGTTTTCGGGAACCTCTTATACCTACTAATGTTTCTGATGCAAATCACTTATTTAACCAAACGCGCCAGTCTGCCGCCCGGAGACGTTCATGTATCGTGACAACTATATTACCGCCCTGCGAACCGAATTGCTGGAGATGGTATCCGCGCAACTGACGCCGGTGGCCATGCGCTATGGCTACAGCGAAGTGCCCTTAGAAACCAACATCAAATGGCGCCCCCAGGTCCTGGTGCTGGGTAACTATTCGTCAGGAAAATCCACCCTGATCAATGAATTTCTGGGAACAGCCGTCCAGGGTACCGGACAGGCGCCAACCGATGACTCCTTCACCGTCCTGACTTTCGACGAGAGTGAACCGGACGGTGCACCGGTCCGGGTCACCGATCAACGCGACGGCAAGTTTCTGCTCAACGATCCTGAATATCCCTTTGAGACGCTTAAGAAACACGGCCAGCGGTTCGCCTCCCATTTCAAACTTAAAAAAATCAATTCACCGTTTCTGAAGAACCTGGCCATCATCGACACACCCGGCATGCTCGACAGCATTACCGAACGGGACCGGGGATATAACTATCAGGATGTCATCGGCGACCTGGCACAGATTGCCGACCTGGTGCTGGTGATGTTCGACCCCCACAAAGCCGGTACCGTAAGAGAGGCGCATACCAGCCTGCGGGACACCCTTCCGGCCAAAACATTCGAAGATCGGGTGCTATACGTACTCAACCGCATCGACGAATGTGCCTCCATGACCGACCTGCTGCGTGTATACGGCACCTTGTGCTGGAATCTGTCCCAGATTACCGGCCGCAAGGACATCCCCATGATTCATCTGACCTATTCCCCGTCGGCCGCGGAAAAAACAGGACGCTCCGAAGACCCCCAGGCCGCCTATCTTCACTATCTGGAGAACCAACGGGAAGAATTGAAAAAAGCGGTGCTCCAGGCGCCATGCCACCGGCTGGACAACCTGGCTTCCTTTGTGGAAACGCACGGTGAACGACTATGCCATTTTCTGGAAGGTATGATCAGCTACCGCAAGAAAGCGCGCATGTTCCGGGTAAAGGCGTTTTTCACCGGATTGGCCGTGTCCGTGGTGGGTGGGGTTGCCGGCGGACTGGGGCTCATGGGCCTGCCGCCCTTTGCCGGCCTGGACCCGGTGCTCCAGATCACCGGTGCGGGGCTGCTGAGCACCATCATTCTTATCTTCTGGCTTGCCTTGGTACAAAAATACCTTTACTCACGATTTTTGAAAAGATGGTTGCGGCAACTGGACGGTCTGACCCCGCTTCCCAACCAGACCCGTCGTGACAGTTGGGCATCCATACGCGACCTGCTCTATGTCAATTTAAAAAACAGCAACGGGCGATTTTCACTGTCACAGGTAGTGAGTGAACATGCCACGGTAAAACAGATCCATGACAGGGGATCCCGCGAAATTCGCGAGGCATTGAAGGAACTGACCGGAATCGCTCCGGATAACAACGACTGGGGAGAAAAAGGAGCCGGGCCGGTGCCTTATTGGGCCAATGCGGAAGCTCCCCTTGAGGGTCGATAGCACGTAATGCAAACCGGTGTTCGAGAAAATTGAACACTTGAGGGTTCGATTCCCTGAATAGGATTGAATCGTTCAACGCACCCTAACAAAGATGACAATTCATTCTCTCATCCGCAAAACACAGAAAAATTGTGTGACATCATCGCATCCGAGCATGCACACACCATCTATGAAAAATACGGGTTCATCACCCACGATCAATGAGTCCGGTAAACATTTATCAGGAGGTTTGAATGAACAAATCCCGTCTGGGGCCTGAAGCCCTGCTGTTTCCCACCCCGGCTGTACTTGTCGGCACCATGGTGGACGGTTGCGCCAACTTCATGACCGCCGCCTGGTGCGGTATCGCCTCGTCAAAACCACCGGCCATTTCCGTAGCCATTCGCGGTGAGCGCCATACCCTGAAAGGCATTCTCAGCCACCGTGAATTTTCCATCAATGTACCTTCGGCAAACATGGTTGAACAGGTGGATTTCTGCGGCATCTATTCGGGTCGCAAAGTGGACAAATCGACAACTTTCGATCTGTTCATCGGCGATCTGAAGCATGCACCCCTGGTGGCGTCCTGCCCGGTGAATCTGGAGTGCCGACTGCGCCACACACTGGATTTGGGGGCACACACCCTGGTCGTGGGAGAAGTCATCCAGACCCATGTCAATGAAAGCTGCCTGACCGATGGCCAGGCCGACGCCGTCAAAGTGGACCCGCTGGTCTATTCACCGGGTACCGGGAATTACCATCGATTGGGTGACATCGTGGGCAAGGCATTTTCCATCGGCAAGAAGAAAGAGGGAGGACAGAAATGAACAACTTCCATCCGGAACAGGCCCTGTGCGAAACCCGCAGGGAGTTTGGCGAGCACGGCGGCGTAACCCCGTCCATATCCCGGTCATCCACCTTTACCGTGATGGACCCGGAAACCATGCCGGAGATCTTCGGCGGAATCCGCGGCCCTGAACAAGGCGGGTGCTTCCTTTATAGCCGGCATTTCAATCCCACGGTGGACACCCTGGCCCGTTATCTGTCGGCCATGGAAGGCACCGAGTTTGCCGTGTGCACCGCCAGCGGCATGTCCGCCATCTCCTCTACCCTGCTCCAACTTTGTCATAAGGGAGATCACATCGTATCCAGCGATACTATCTATGGCGGCACCCATGCCCTGCTGGATGAACTGCTGCCACAGTTCGGCATTACCACCACCTTTGTGAACCCCACCGACACAGCGGCGTTTGAGAAGGCCATCACCCCGAAAACCCGCGTACTCTATACGGAAGCCGTCGGCAACCCGACATTGAAAATTGCGGACATCCGTGCACTGTCCAAACTGGCAAAAACCCATGGCCTTTCTTTGGTTGTCGACAACACCTTCACCCCCATGATGATCTCCCCGGCACGCATTGGAGCGGATGTGGTGGTCTACTCCATGACCAAATACATCAACGGCGCCAGCGATCTGGTGGCCGGCGCCATCTGCACCACCAAAGCGATGGTTCACCAACTCATGGACCTGCATACCGGCCGGGTCATGCTGCTGGGACCCACAATGGACCCTCGCATGGCTTACGACATTATCCAGCGCCTGCCCCATCTGGCCTTGCGCATGCGCGAACACTCCCGCCGGGCCCTGGCCACCTGCCGCCGACTGGAAGAACTGGGCGTTCCGGTCGTCTATCCGGGGTTGGCATCCTTTGCCCAGCACCGCCTGGCCACTGATCTGATCAACGAAGGATACGGATACGGCGGCATGTTCACCATCGACTGCGGCACCCGCGACCGGGCCGACGACCTGTTGGACGAACTCCAGAACACGGAGAATTTCGGTTATATCGCCGTCTCCCTGGGATACTTCGATACGCTGATGTCCTGTTCCGGTGCAAGCACATCATCTGAAATCAGCCGGGAAGAACAGGAGAAAATGGGGCTTTCTCCCGGATTGGTCCGGTTTTCCATCGGCTACACGGGCAGCCTGGAGAAGCGCATGGAACAGATGGAACGGGCTGTCAGGGCCGTGGGTCTGGTTAAGAAGTAACACGACCAGGGCTCAAGGATTCGAGGGTCCCAGGGTTCAAGAGAAAGGGCACGGGCATGACACGAGGTTAGGGGTACCCCTGCGGTTGCCCTGTTTTTTCCGGTCACCATGGGCAGCGCCTGGATTGAAATGTCATGCCGGATCATTGTCAGGGACAGGCTTTTATCCGGCATCCCGTAGGAGGGGGGCGGGAGGGTAGCTTGACGACAAGCGGAAAATCGACAACCGAAGATTGGCAACAAGCAGCGCGATCCTTGATCCAAAGCGAATCAACCCTGACACTGGCCACTGCCGGTGAATCGGGACCCTGGTCGGTACCGGTTTACTATGTCTACCTCGACAACCGTTTTTATTTCTTCTCATCGCCCCAAAGCCGTCACATTCTGCAGACCATGGCGTCAGGGGAGGCGGCGGCATCGCTGTTTCACCAGGCGGATTCGTGGCAATCCATCCGTGGCATCCAGATGAAAGGAACCGTGGACCGGATTCATTCCATGGGATTGTCGATCAAGACGATTGCCTTGTATCTGAAACGATTTCCTTTTACCCGGGAATTTTTTGCGGATGATCCAAACCCGGACCTGGATGCCTTCTTCTCACGATTCAAGGCACGGCTCTATGCGTTTGATCCGGCAGAAGTATATTACATCGACAACCGCTTCGGGTTCGGCACCCGGCAGCGGATAGACTGGTAACGTTTATAAGAAAGGAGAAAGAAATGCCCAATTTTCTGTTCGTGCTGAGCAAGGATGACAACGAGGCCGTCACCCGCTGCTGCCAGTTTGCCAAAATCGCCCATTCCAAAGGCCATCATGTGGACATGTTCTTCATCGACGGCGGCGTCGCCTGGGCCGACAAAAACCGGGACCTGGGCAAAAAAACAGCCACCGGCGACTGCCCCAACGATTACCTGCCCTACCTGGTTGAAAACGAGGTCAAGGTCGGCATTTGCACGCCCTGCGCGAAAAACCGAAACATGGACGAGGCCAATTTTTTTTCCAACATGCAGTTGGACGGCGGGCCTCACCTCATCGACATGGCCGCTGAGGCCAAAGTGTTCAATTTCTAAGGTACGTGCATCAGGAATGAATACCCGGAATCGCAGCCGTTAAAAAAAAACAGCGCGCCCCGCTGGTGGTTAAACGGAGCGCGCTGGTATGATTGATTGCTTACCGCTTTTTAATTGTTCTTATCTCTCCATGCCGCAATGCCGCTCTTGATGGGGAAAGCGGTTTCAACGTTGATCTTCACCACCTCGCCGGTGCTCATCTGCAGAAAGGCCGTTGCACCCTTTTCGCGGCCCACATGGAAGCCTGCGGCCGGCGGCGGCGCCCCATGCCCCACGAAATACTTGCTGTTTACCAACTCGGTGGTTTCCGAGCCCTGGGTAACCGTCGTGATGGTACCCGGCAGGATGTGTTTGTAATAGGCAGTTCCGGTTTCATAATAATTCGCGTAAAAATTGGTATCCCCGCCAAACCCGCAGATGTCGTCATTGGGTGTGTACCCCGGGAAGAAGACGATTCCGCCCAGAATGGTCGCTTTGGAGATGACCCGCTCCGACGGGTTGCCGGCCACCGCTTCCAACTCATGATACCAACCGTCGTATTTGCGTGCCTCGGTAAGCAGGGTGCTCCAATCGGTAACACCGGCAACGCCGCCGGTTACCGTCCGGTTGGTGTGCACCGAGTAGCCGGTGGCATCGAACAGGTCGGTGGACCAATCCACTTCCAGCGCTTTGGCAGTATTATAGTAGTAATCGTCCGGAGAAGTCACATGGTCCTTGTTGAAATAAGGATCCTTGACACCAAAAAAGTACTGCTGGTTTTCGTCCATTTTGTCCGCGTTGGACTGGTAGCGTCCCGTGCCGAAAAAGGCCCACACGTTGTTCTTCTTGTCTGTACTCAACGCAATGGGAGCGGTGATGGGACCGGGTGAGTCGGCCATGGGCCACATCGTCCAGTCGGTCGGTGTCTCAGACGGCACGCCAAAAGTTGGGTCAGCGGTATCGACACCCACCGTATGGGTGTTGATTTTGTACACCTTGCCTTCCAGGCTGGGTGGCGTCGTGCCCGCATCGGCAATACTGCCAAAGTAAATACTGTCCACATTGTAGGTCAGGTTCTTGTCAAAGGCGGTCGGCGAATTCATCGATGTATTGGCCGTACCGGTGGTAAACAGCCAGTCATGCGTGACGGTTCCATCGTTATACCCGAAGGGTTTACCGGTTTTCAGATCGACGACGAACATGTAGCCGCTCTGGTTGCTGGTGCCGTCATACTCGGTGGGACCCGAGCCGAATGCCACCGACCATTGTGAGTCGTACCAGACATACTTGCCGCCGGACACGGTTCGCTTTGCACCGACGGCGACGGCGGCCGGAAACGAGGTACTCATGGCCAGGTTTTCATAAGAGCGCTCCCACAGCAGGCGGGGCGCTCGCGGATTGGTGACATCCATGCAGATGTAAGTGGGATAAAAATTCCGGGTTTCCAGGGTTGATGTATCACCGTCGAAATCGCCTTCGGCCCAGATATGCTTCCCGCCCATATTCAGTCCGACGAGCAAAATGGTCCCCCAGCCGCCCGGATGGGTGGCGTCAGCATAAAAAATCCGGGCATCGAACAGTTTGGGTTTAAGATCCACATAAAAGGTATGGGCATAGTCGGGTGCCGCCAGGAACTTCAGGTGGGGCAGCAAGGTTTGGGGAATATAGGCCCACAACTCATCGCCAAGGCCTTCAGTGGTAGCCGCCGGCTGGGTGTATTGGCCGGATGCATTGTAGTACCATGAGGTAAAGGCGTGCAGCATACCGTCATTGGCTCCCACATAGACGACCGTCTCCCGGTCCTTGGTAAAATCAAGGTAGGTCTGGAAAGACTCATCCCCGTAAATGAGGTGATAGTAGTCCGGCGCTTTGGAAACGCTTACCGGAGTTGAATTGACAATGTCGCCCAGCTTCCATACCGTGCCCTCGTCCGTGGTCCGGATGCGGGTGTCGGGGTTACCCACGAGATCGGCGGAATCCTTGCCGCGGATATAGTTGATCAGGTTTTTAACGCGCGTGTCATGATCAGGGCCGGTGGAGGGATCCAGATAATCCCAGGCGGTCGAGTCACTGAGTCCTAGAAAAGGTTTCAATTTTGCCAGGTTATCTTCATGAAAAGCAATGAGTTCGTCAATGTTATCAAAAGGTAAATCGGTGGTCGGCGACAGCACCTGGCCCACAATTTTCACGGCACCACCTTCGTCTTCTCCGGATTGATCGATCAACCCGTCCCCGTCTTCGTCAACCCCATCCCCGTCGATAAAGGTAAAAATCTTGCGGGTGTCGGCAGTGCGCTGGCGCAGCTTGTCGCCGGCTTCGAAAATGGGTGTAATTGCATTGATGGCCTTTAATTCATAATTATTGGAATCGGTCAGGTCCGGGCAAGTCTCGCCGATATAGCCAAGACGACAGTCGGAAGTAAGGCCGTTTTTGGGGTGATACAGGTAATGGGTAGTGTACCGTATCAGTTTGGTGTCACCGTTGACGTCGGTCGTATAGGCAATAATCTTGTCAACGTTAGCTCCGGCCAAAACGGAATCGGTCGTATTGGTCAGGTCCAGTCGATGGTTCGAATTGCTGTCTTCCCGCAAGTTGCCCAGGGGGTCCACCCACAGGCTCTGCAGGTAGCCCTGCCAGGTCAGTTCGTTGCCCGAAGCAGTGGTCACCCGCGGCTTGAAATAAGCCTGGAGCAGATGACCTTCACCCTCGCTGTTGGTAGCCAGTACCGATGCAGCGGTACCGGAGGCCGCTTTTTCAAGGATGTCGGCAAAGGATTTGTTGAGCTGCTCTTCCAGCTTTAAAGGGTTGACTACGTAAAAATAGGTGTCCGGGTTGCCGTCACCGTCCTTGTCCCATTCGTCGGTCAGGTCGGGGATGCCGTTGTCGTTCTCATCGTCGAACCCGCCCCACTTGGCGGCATACCACAACGGGTTGGTCAGCAGTCCGGCAGTCAGGCTGCCGCCGTCGGGGTCAGCCTCAAACCGGCGCGTAGTGATAAATGGAAGGTCGGTCGCGTTATTGGGGGTGTCCAGAAAATAGTCCACATTCGCGCCGCCCACGTCCTTGACTTCCAGGTAGATACCATCGTTTTTAGTCCCGGAAATGATATAGCCCATGTGCTGGTCAATACCGCCGGCGGCGTATTCGGAGGTCAGGGTAATATTCAGGGCTACGGCATCGCCGATGTTCGATGCGTCAACCGGATTATCGGAGGAGTCCACCAACTGATATTCATACAGGACGATGGCATCCATGTCGTGGTCGGCCCCCTGTTCGACGTCTTCGTAGTTGATCCGGAAGCGGCCGTAATAGGGATGCAGTTCCTCGATAAAAAAATCGACGATGGTGTTGGTGGGCTGGAAGCTGCCTTCCGCTGAGCTGATGCTGCTACCGCCGACCGATTTGGCGAAGGGAACCAGGGTGATGGTTTTACCATTCAGAGGAATTTCTATTCGGGGAAGCGGCGACGCCAGCCCGACCGCATAAGTCCGGACCGCCTGCTTCCCGTCGACCGTGTTCATGTCTTCCTTCCAGCCGTAGTTTGCCACAGCCGCCGAATAGTAACTGCCCTGTTTGGTGGGTTCCTCCGGGCACAACCCTCGGATATTTCCGAAACTGTCCACGTACTTTTCGGTGCAGGCCCCGTCAAAATTGTTCGCCTGCTGGCCGATGAAACGGTTGCCGTCAGTCATTTCGTTGGAAAAGATGGTATCCGAGATCTCTTCCACATCCAAACTGGTGCCGGCGTTGCCGATGGTTTCAGCCGGCTTGCTGCCAAAACCGGAATAGGCACCGGGCAGCTGATCGGAATCGAAGGTGGGATTGATGTCGCTGAGCACCAGCATGAAGGGTTTGGCGCAGTATTCGAAACCACCGTCACTGGTATCGTAGGGGTTGTTCCAGCCGGGCTTGGGAAGGGTCAGATCCAGACCGGCGGCGTTGTCATTGGCATCGCTATAAGTAAAGTCGGCGGTGGGTGAACCTTCGCCGGCGAAGTAGCGCAGGGTTTCATACATCATCTCGCCGACGGGATTGCCCCACATGCGGCACTCGCCTTCACTGATGGGACGCGTGGTGATCCAGCCGCAGTTGCTGTTGTATGTATGGTCTCCGTAGTTGAAGTCCACGATTCTGAATTGGTTGATGGTTTTAATAATACCGTTGAGGGCCGTAAACTGCCCCGTATTGGCAACGATTTCATCGGTAATGGTGCCGACTTTTTTTCTCAACACACCCCCGGAGGTATTTTTGGTGTAGGAGCCGGACAGCAGTCCGAAATACATGCTGTTGCTCTCTCCGTGGCGCTGCAGCAGGCCAATGGGTTTGTAATTTCCATTGGGATATTGCTTGCAGTTGGTTTCCAGGCCGACGGCGGAATCGGCAACCTTGACACGCACCACTAAATCGGTGATTTCGCTGGCGGCGCTGTTCAGTTCCCAGCGCAGGTAGTAGCTGTCGTCCCCGGTGCCTTCCTCATGCCGGAACTGGAACTTGTGTTCGCCGGCAGTGAGGGTAATAGTGCCACTGTGGATATTGCAGTTGCAGAAACCGTGGCCAGAGTAAAAGCCAGCGACCACCGTATCGTCGACGTCGTCGAATACGCCATCGCCGCCGTCGATGATAAATTCTTCCGCATCGTCGCCATCCACAGAAAACGTATAGTCTCCGTCAGCCGGGACCGTCAGGGTACCTTCAAAAATGGTCAGGTAATTAGAGTCAACGCCGTATGGGTTGCCGGATCCATTGATGGTTGGGGCCGAGCCGGTTCCATATGCACTGCCCGCTATAGCATAAGTGGAGACCAGGGTATTAAATGCAGCATGGTCCGCCGGATGGGACCCGTCTTTAGGGTAGGTGGTTTGGGTCATGGCCCGGATGCCGGCAGTCGTACTGGCGGGAACGATCTGCCATGATCCGGCGGCGGCAGGGGTTTCCAGTGAATCGTCACAAACCGGCCGCTCCTTGGACACCCAATCCCAGATGCGATGGGTGTTGTTGGGCAGTACCCGCAACAGCGGGGCATAAGTGGCGGCGGCGGCATCGGCAAGGGAGGTCGAAGCAAACAGGTGGCGGGTGCCTACCACCGGCAGGCTCAGCGGCGTGTAGTCGCGAATGTCGTAGCCGTCATGGGCGACGCTGGTGTATTCCTTGCCCCAGGAGTGGGCATCCTGGGGGATATAGGCCCGTTCCAGCACGGTTTCGGTGGTGCTGTCGGTCGAACGCATACCGCCGTAAAGCACTTTTCTCACCGCATCCATACGGGACATGGTCAGATAATTGAGAAAATCGCCGCTCCAGTAAAGGTTGACACCGGCCGGCACCTTTTTGTCGGCCGTGATCCCAACCGGTTCAAAGCGTTTATCGGTAGTATCGTATACGTAATATTTAAAGGAATCGAAATATCCGTAGTAATCGATGTCATCCGGCTTGTAGGTGATATCCAGCGTACCGTCGCCGTCCAGGTCCGAGGCATCGTTGTACGCTTCGTAGTAAAGCTTATGGTTCCTTCCCATTACCAGCATAACCAAAGGAGGCACCGAAGCCGCCAGGAAAGGCGGATAGGCTTCGTAATCGACCGCCACCGGCGGCGTGGCGTTAGCCACCGCAACCGTTCCGCTGATAAACAGACCGTTGATCAAACCAACCATAATCAGAAATATAATGATCTTTTTATTCATGGTGTCACCTTTGCTTTTTCCGAGTAAACCGGGTGCCAATCTTTCATCACGGCGGTCCTGGGCGATGATTACAACCCCCCGGGGATACCAACCATCTTGCGGTAGCTGGCCGTCAGGTTGCTGGTGGTCTGACGGTTGCTGAACCCGCCGGTATTGACATCATAATAGATGGCGATGGCGCTGGGCCCCACGCCCTCCGCACCGGTGGCAAACTCGGCTCCCCCGCCTTCCATGTGTACCTGCCGCACCCGTCTGGCATCGGCCTGTGCATTGATTCCTCCGGGCGTAAAATCGATGTCGAGATCGCTGACATATACGTCGTAGCCGGCAATCTGGCGGTAAAAGGCTTCATCGCTAGTTGATACGTCCGCCGGCAGATAGGCGATTCCGGGGGCATCGTTTCCCGTACCGGCGTCAATCTTCTCGCTGCGGTTCACCGCAAGCGAGATCAGTTTGGAGGTACCCCAAACGGCGCTGTCCGAGTTATAAAACGCCATCTTGATGAACTGATCGTTGGAGGCGATCTGGAGTTCGAGGGTAGAGGTATTCGTCGCGGTAATACCCAGAACCGTCACGACCACCAGGATGAAAATGGCGGCGATGATGGCCGAGCCGTTTTCGTTGTTCAAGGGAGAACTTAGCGCACGTATATGTTTTTCCATTTTAAATGATCTCCGGTATCACTTGGATGAACGTCGTGGTTTTACGTCCGAACGCATGGGTGCGTGTCACCGTGTAAGTGACCGTTTTGGTGCGGAGCACCGGCGTATCGTCGGCGACGGTGTAGGAAACGACGATGGGACCGGTCTCCCCGGCTTCGTCGGTCTGGCCGTCGGAGTTATTGTCCACACCATCGGCATCCTGAGCAGGCGTATGGGTACCGTCACCAAGAATCACGTTGTCGTATGCGGCGGACATGATCGTTTCAACACGATCTTCGCCGACGAAGGTATTGGCCGTCAGGTTGCCGGCGGAGGTGTTGCCTTTCACCGAGGTTATCTGCAAGGTTGCGACCCCCAAAATCCCGATGGCGAAAATGGCCATGGCGATCAGCACTTCGATAAGGGTGAAACCACCCTGCTCGTTTGAATTCAATCGATGATTGTGCAGCATGAGAAGCACCTCTTTTCTTAAAGCCCCATATTTCGGCATTTGATGGTCGTGGTGACCATCCGCCGGCGGAACTGATCACCCGGGGCCGTAAAAACAACGGTTCCCTGGGGGTTGCGATAGACTGTGTTGTCGGTATGTTTCCGGACAAAACCCTGATCAGTTACCCCGGCTCTGGCAACAATGGTCACCTGTACATAGCGGATATCGTCCAGATCATTGCCTGTGACCGGTGCAGGAATAACGGCAGGAGGATCGTCACCGTTCATGTAGACAAAATCTATTGCGTCGATATTTGATGCAATAGGAACGATATTGCCAGGAACGGCTGTGGGATCAGTGGAGCCTGCGGCATTGAACCCCCATCTGAGGTTCCCTCCGACCAAGTCGAACATGACAACTTCGCCCTGGTCATTCGTATCCCCATCGTACCATTCTTCCCCTTCACCAGTCTCATCAATCGCCCCATCCTCGTCATTGTCTATACCGTCTGTTAACGCGTCACTCAGTGTACCACCATCATCCATAGCAATTACCAAATTATTAGTCTGCGCCGTGGTAATTCCGGCCGTGGCATTGCCGGTCGGGTTGGCTCCCCCCATGCGCAATTCTCTTTCCAAAATCATAATGGCCACTCTTAAATTCTGATTCATATCTACAATACGTTGTTGGGTGAGGCTGGTGCGCAACTGATCCTGATAAGCCCCATAGATACCGGCAAGGACGATGCTGCCAATCGCCATGGCCACCATCAGTTCGATTAGCGAAAAACCGCTCTGCCCGATTTTTTTTGTGTTCGTCGCCATGCTTTTCTCTTTCCGGTTTGAATTAAATGGTGGGAATACCGCCGGCGCCCAAATTAATATTAACTGTGTATCCCCGGCTGTTCGCCAACGTAATGGTGCCTGCCACAGACGGCATGGCTCTTGAGTTAAAAACTGTATTACCTATGCCGCTGATAGTCACTCCAACCGGAAGCGGACCTGAATATATAGTCCTTTCTGTGCCATCTTGAACTCCATTCCCAGCACCATCAAGGATCCCGTCAAGGTCGCTATCGACGGTTCCTTGGCCGTTATCAACAAAGGCAATGCAGTTGGAGCCGAAGGTTACATCAACATCTGAATTTCCCTTTACCGCTTCGATACGGGACTTTTGTATCAAAGCAACAATATCCCGTGCAGCGCTGTTCACCCTGCCATTGGATATCCAGGCGATTCCATTGGGGATCGCAATGGCGGAAAGGATGGCGATGATGGCGATAGTGATCATCAGTTCGATGAGCGTAAATCCGGATTGTCTGTCCATTGGTTTCTCCATGTTATGCATGTCTCGAGTCCTTACAAAATCCATACCATTACACGCTTTTGGTTTTTGCAGATAACCCCATTTGGATTGATCAACCTATTTCAAACACCATTTTTCGCACCCTTATTTAACTTCCAAGAAGTGCCATTAAAGCGACGGTGTATAAATATATCTATATGTAATTGTTGCACATTAAAAGTTTTTGAGATGGCAACAACACGGATCTTCCGACTTTCAACAATTCCATTAAATCAAAGTATTTTTGATGGGAATCTTTCATTATATAGACACAAAGAACTAAACCGTAATCGGGCGCCTTGCCCACCGTTTCGCAACCAATCGCTCCCAAATGGCCCTAAACCCTAAATGTTTTTTAAAGCCAACAAGGTAGAAAAAGATAATAACTATATATTTCGTATGGTTATACAATATCCAGAGAACCGGCAAAACGACCCCAACTATTAATCTTTTTTATACCTGATTCCATTCAATGCAGTTGAAAGCCTGGCGGCAAAGAGATCCGCATCCCTGGTCAGTTCAATGTTCACGTCAACAGTTACCAACGTCACCGGCCAGTGGGAATGGTTTTCGATTTTTACATAATCCTTAAGGCTGGTGACGATAGCGTCAGCGCCTTTTTCTTTAGTCGCATCGGCGATTCGGTCCAAATCGTTGCGGCCATATCGGTGATGGTCCGCAAAGGAAAACGTATGGTCAAGCCGGCACCCTGCCTGTTCCAATGAATCGAAAAACTGAAGGTTGTCCGCCAGGCCCGAAAAGGCCACGACACGTTTACCCTTCAATATGGACATATCCATGGTATCCGTTAAAAAAGTGTCATCCCCCTGGCCGCTCTTTCTGATTACCGGGACGTGCCGGGTGTAAAAGACCGGCCAGTGGTCGGGCAGTGCATCAGGGATAGAAGGTTTGACCGCCGAACTGGTGCGGGTGAAGATGACCACCTGCGCCCGGCGCAACGCCGAAACCGGCTCCCGTAAAACGCCGCGCGGAAGCAGGTAACCATTTCCGAATGGCGACCGGCTGTCCAGAAGCAGCAGGTTAAGATCCCTTCTTAGCGGGAGATGCTGAAAGGCGTCATCGAGCACGATCACATCCGGATTGAACCGCTTCACGGCCATCATTCCGGATGTGTACCTTCTTTTTCCCACGACAACCGGTATACCCTTTAAGATCCTGGCCATCAGGTAAGGTTCATCCCCGGCATCCCCGGAGCCTTTGAATATCGTTCGGCCGTCGCTGACAATACCTCCCGAATCTTCCATCCTCCCCCGGTATCCTCGGCTGATCACCACCACGCGGTAACCCATGTCCCGGATCATCCGGGCAACCATAATCGTCATGGGCGTCTTGCCCGTTCCACCGGCAATGATATTACCGATGGACACCACACGGCATGGAAGGTTTCTGGATGGGAGCAGCCCTTTTTCATACAAACGGGCGCGGAGACACATGAGGCCTCCATATACAATGGAGAGAACCAGTAAAACGGTTTCAATGGAAAAAACCGGCGAGGTGCTTTTCCCCCGGATCGCGGTTTCAATTCGGTACCTGAACCGCTCAACTATTTTTTTTAACCCGGTCATGGATCCCCTCGGTGGCACCTTCTTCGATAACTGCAAGGGTTCGCGCCACGGCGCCCCTGTTTTCAGCAAACACACCATAGGCAAACCGCCCGACACAGCGACGGTTTTCTTTGTTTTCGATCAGATGGATTACCTTTTCAGCGAGTTGATCCGCATCATGCACGCGGATCGCGCCGCCGGCGTCTTCGAGGGTTTGGCAGATCCAGCGAAAATCTTCGGTGTAAGGACCGAAAAGAATCGGCTTGGCTGCGGAAGCGGGCTCCAATGGGTTGTGGCCACCCGCTTTCACCAGGCTGCCGCCCACAAAAGCGACGTCTGCCAACGCATACCATTGGCGAAGTATTCCGATGCGGTCAATCACCACCACGCTTGACGCTGCCGGTTGCCTTTCTATCTGATGCAGGGTCTTGGCATCGCAGCCGAATCGGTTGAAAATATTGCACACGGCGGCAGCCCGGACCGGATCTCTCGGTGCGACAATCAGCACCGGATGGATGCCGGATGCACAAATCTTACGGTAGGCATCAGCAAGAATGTCTTCTTCTCCCTCGTGGGTACTGCCGGCCACCCATAGGGTCGTATCCGCCGAAAGGTTGAATGTTTCCGAGAACTGGTTGCGTTCCTCCGTCGACATGCTGACGGGAGCCTGGTCAAACTTGATATTCCCCACCGTCACCACTTGTTCATCAGGAATCCCAAGTGCCCGGAAACGCTGACGGTCTGATTCCGTCTGTACGCAGATTCGCCCGAACACGGAAAGCAGCGGCGCCATTAGAAAGCCAACCCGTTTGTACCCGCTGAATGACCGGTCCGAGAGCCGGGCGTTCACCAGATGCACGGGAATCCTGCGTTTTTTTAACCCGTAGAGGAAGTTCGGCCAGATATCTGTTTCCACGACCACCACCTGTCTGGGATGAAGGACATTCAGCGCCCGGTTCACGGAAAAGAGGGTGTCATAGGGAAAATGTCTCACCGCGCCCACGTTCGGAGCAATCAAACGGGTGGCCATTTCAAAACCGGTTTGGGTGGAAGCCGTAAAAACCAGGGAATGGGCGCCATGCTTTTGGGCCAATGCCTCGACCAATGGCTCCGCCGACAGCACTTCTCCCACGGAAAGGGCATGAATCCAGATTCGCCTCCGGTCGGATGCAGCTACAACGTCCTTTTCGGGAAGCCCTTCCATGAACATTCGGTTGAGAAAGGAGTGGCGGTGTTTTTTGCGAAACCACACCAAAGGGACCCAGATCGGCCACAACAGACAAATCGCCAAAACCATTACCACATTATAGACGATCATCATGACGGCCATCACCAATTGTTCCATCATCGTATGCGACCCGACTGCTTTTCAATGGGTATTGAGCAGTAAAAACCCGGCCACACTGAAAAAAACCAGGTTGGCCACCCATGCCGCGACCACGGGCGGCATCATTTCCGCATAACCCAGCGAGAGGCAAAAGCTGTTGAAGATCCAGTAAAGAAAAGCGATCCCCAGTCCATAGGTAATGCTCACCGGCATCCCTTCGCGCATTTTTCCCCGCAACGCAATTCCAGTGCCCAGCACACTGAGAAAGATGCAGACAAACGGTGCGGCGATTTTGCTTTGATAGTCGACCCGATAGCGGGTGGCACCATATCCTTCCCGCTCCACTTTTTGGATATATCGCCCCAGTTCGGCCAAACCCATTTCATCGGACTGTTTCGCCGCCTGGGCCAGATCCTCGGGGTTCAGATCGATATCGGCCGTCATCGTGTCGCTCAACTTGATTTGGTGGACACCGCCATCAGTTTCAAAAACCTGTTTAATGGCATCGTGGAGCTGCCACCGGCCGTTTTTAAACACGCCCGATCCGGCATCGACCCGCTCAATCAACCGGAAGTTGTCATCGAAAGTATGAATCGTAATGCCGGTAACGCGTTTCTCTTCAGGTGCATATTGCTTGATATGGATGATCTGCCGGGCGGCCCGCATCCAGATATCGTTGGTCTTGGATGCGTAGATGTTCGCTTTTCGGACCTCCTGGAGCCAGATCTGGTTGGCATTGACCATAAAGATCGGTACAAGTATCTCGGCAACCACAAACAATCCTGCACAAAAAAGTACGCCCAGGGCCATCGTTGGTTTGAGCAGTCTGGCTTTGCCGATACCGCAGCTTTTTAGGGCAATGATTTCATTGTTTTTGTTCATCAACCCCAATGCAACCAGAATCGATAAAAAAAAACCCACCGGTGCAATTTGGACAAAAATAAAGGGGAGTTTGTACAGTAGGTAGACGACGCAACGCGTTGCGGGGACACCGGCTTCCATGAAATTGTCTATTTTTTCAATGAAATCAATCGCCACATAAATACTGAGCACCGCCACCAGCACGATAAAAAAGGTTGTGAGTATCTCCCTGACGACATAGCGGAAAAGAATTGTCATTTTTTCCCGACCCATTTCATGGTTCTGGCCAGAAGTGGTTCCAACCAAGTGAATGTCAGCTGTTTTTCTTTTGCCGATCGGACCATAAGAAAAATGCCGACTCCACCGAGGATCACGTCAGGCAGCCACATGCCGACCACCGGCGGGTAACTCCCATTCTCTCCGAATGCCGTACCCACCGAAAGGAGAATATAATAAAGCAGAAAAAAGAGAAGGCCCAGCCCGATCCCCAATGCTTTTTTGGAATGGCGGGCCTGGATGCCCAATGGCATGGCCAGCAGTCCCATGGCCAGACAGGCGACAGGTATCGAAAATTTCTTGTAATATTGCATCAGGGCGCCAAAATATTTCCCTTTGTCAGCCTCGACCCGTTTCAAATAGGTCCGGAGACCGGACAAGGTCATTTCATCCGGCGTCTTCTCCGATATGCCGCGATGGGAAAGGGCCGCCTTGAAATCCAAGCGGATGTCGTATGTTTCGAAATTAATCGTGTGAGAAGATCGGTCGCGCATATCCATCTGGTTGATGGTTCCGTCAAACAACCGCAGATGATAGACCATTTCCTTGGGCTCGCCAAAAAGCCTTCCCCTCCGGGCAACGACCGTATTATTGACCCCTGACGTTCGGCTGTCTTCGATCAACACATTATGCAGTTCGCCACTTTGCGGGTCTATTTTATTGACGTAAAGCATGATCTGTTTGAAATTCTCGTTAAAGGTCCGCTCTCGTAAACTGACGTTCAGATTGGAGGTGGCCACATCGAAAAGCAGGGTTTTGAAACGTTCGGCTCCCGACGGCACACCCACAAGGGTCATATAACCGGTAATCAAGGTTCCCGACAGGCTGAAAATCAGCACCGGCGGCAAAAGCCGGTAGATGCTTACCCCCGCGGCTTTGAGCGCCATGATTTCATTATCGCTGGACATTCTCAATAACGCCATCAGAACCGCCATCATGATGGACATGGGAATGATATACTGAAGAAAATACGGCATGGTATAAACCAGCAGCAGACACACCGGACCGACACCGACCTTGTGGTTGACGATCATGTCGGTGATATCAAGGATCTGTTTCATCAGAAAAATGAAGGAGAAAAATGCCAGGTTGATGAAGAAAGGCGGCAGCATCTCCAGAAACAGGTACCGATTGAGGATGGAAAAAGGATTGATCATCAGAAGTTTTCGCGGAGAGACGAGGGCTCATTTTTCTTATGCAAAATAGCGTCATCTTCAGTGTCTGCTTCCGACGCTACTTTCTCTTCATCCGTCACGCCGTCACCTTCCTGTTCGTCGCCGTTATCTTTCATGGAAATGTTCCTTAGCGCTTGCCGAAAATGGACCCCAAAACGCCCCTGATGATCTGCCGGCCGATAGTGCTGCCGATGGATCGTGCGGCGCTTTTGAACATGGCTTCCCCAACAGTCTGGCGCTGGCGTCCGGTGGGAGACTGGCGCCGCTGCGCCTGACGTTGAATTTTCTCCGATTCCAGTTCTTTAAGCCGCTGGGCTTCCGCTGCCTGGACCCTTTCAGCCCGCTGCTTGAGCATCTCATAGGCCGACTGCCGGTCAATGGAAGCATCATAGCGGCCGCGGATGGGGGACCGATGCATGACGGCCGTCCGCTCATCATCCGATATCGGACCGATGCGCCCTTCCGGCGGCGCAATCAAGGTTTCCTGCACCGGCTGAGGCCTGCCGTCATCGCCCATCACCGACACCAGGGCTTCCCCGATGCCCAGGGTGGTGACCTTGTCGGCCGTATGAAATAATGGATTGGGCACAAATGACGCGGCCACGGCCCGAATGCTTTTTTGATCCTTGGGCGTGAATGCCCGCAGGGCATGCTGAACTTTAAGTCCCAACTGGCCCAGCACCGTATCCGGAAGATCCATGGGGTTTTGGGTGACGAAAAAGACCCCAACGCCCTTGGACCGGATCAACCGGACCACCTGTTCGATTTTGTCCAGCAGCGGTTTCGGCGCCCCTGAAAAAAGCAGATGGGCCTCGTCAAAAAAAAGCACCAGTTTAGGAACCGGCGGATCACCCGCTTCGGGCAGCTGCTCAAACAGTTCGGCCAGCAGCCAAAGCAAAAAGGCCGCATAAAGACGCGGGGCGCTGTTGATCAACCGGCCGGCATCGAAAAGGCTCACGACCCCGCGACCGGAAAAATCCGTGTGCATCAGATCGGCCAATTGCAGGCCCGGCTCGCCGAAAAAACGCTCGGCCCCCTGCTCTTCCAGCACCAGCAAGCGCCGCTGGATGGCGCCAAGACTGGCACCGGTGATATTGCCGTATTCTGATTTCAGCGTATTTGCGTTCTCTCCCATCCAGGCCAGCAGCGCCCGAAGGTCTTTCAGGTCCAGCAGCAGCAAGCCCTGGTCGTCGGCCAGATCGAATCCGGCATAGAGCACTCCGATCTGGGTGTCGTTGAGTTCCAAAAGGTTGCCCAGCAGCAGCGGACCCATTTCCGAAATCGTCGTGCGCACCGGGTGCCCGTTTTTCCCGTCCATGTCCCAAAACAGCGTGGGACAAGGTTGCCGCCGGTAGTCGGGCAAAGGGATTTTCGACAGTCGTTCATCGATTTTGGGATGGGGCGCACCCGCTGCGGCGATACCGGACAGGTCTCCCTTTACATCCACGGCAAATACCGGCGTCCCCATACGGGAAAAGCCTTCAGCCAGGGTTTGCAGGGTAACCGTTTTTCCGGTACCAGTGGCGCCGGCCACCAGTCCATGCCGGTTGCACATGCGGCCGGATTGGGCGATCAAAGCGCCCTGGGCACCGCCGATCGTCAGCATTGCAGGTGTCATCATGGTCTCCCTATGGAATATGAGGTTCCCGCCACCCCATTGGCGTGTTCGACGGAGGTTGTGAAGGTTGGGATGCTGTTCATTTCAGGTTCAATTCTAAAGCATCCCGGCACAAAAGAAAATGGAAAAAAAATCAGCGTAAAAGCTGTTTGGCATGAAGACCGGGTTGTGGTAGATTCCTCTCAACAAAATGGGTAACGGGCTACACCTTCAAGAAAATGCCGACAGGAGCACGCCATGATAGAAGAGGACCATCCGCCGCCGATGCCACCCACTGATTCGACCGGAGGGCAAAGTGTTGTGGTCCGCCTGATGACCATTGACGACATCCCCGCCATCTTCCACTTGGGAGAACGGCTGTTTACCGCGCGAAATGCCCCCAACGCCCACCGGACCTGGGACGAATATGAGGTGGTGGGGTTTTTCCAGACCGACTGCGAATTCTGTTTCGTGGCTGAGGATGAAAACAAGACGGTAGTCGGCTTTGCCCTGGGCACGGTCATCGAAAAGCACCATTCATGGAACTACGGCTATCTGATCTGGCTGGGAGTCCGCCCCGATTACCAGAAAACCGGTATTGCCCAGCGGCTGTTCCGCCAGCTCAAACCCGCGATGATCGATGCCGGTGCACGCATCATCATGGTGGACACCGATGCCGAGAATGCTGCATCCCTCAGGTTTTTCCGTAAAATGGGATTCAACAATTCCCGCCAGCATGTTTATCTGACCATGAATGTTGACGAGGACCGCCGGCGCCTGGAGGGCCGGCGCAAAGAGCGGATCATCCGTTATACGGTCGACGACCATGAAGGGGACCGGGGCGACCATGGCTGAGCAGAAACTCAAAATCAATCCGCGACGCCTTCAGCAGCTGCTGCGCAAAATGGTCAACATCTACAGCCCCCCCGGCAAGGAAAAGGATATAGTTGACTTTATCTACAACTACCTCAAACGCCATGGACTTCCCGTGGTACGCCAGGCCGTGGACGAGGACCGGCACAACCTGATCGTGGAACCCGATGACGTGGAAGCGGAACTGGTGCTGGTGGGGCACCTGGACACGGTTGAAGCCTACGACCTGGAGTCCTATGAATTCAGCCTGGATGGGGATACGGCCGCCGGATTGGGCACGGCAGACATGAAAGGCGGCTGTGCGGCCATGATCGAGGCCTTCCTCACCCTGTGGGAAAACGGCCATACCAACCGACCCGTCGCCCTGGCCCTGGTGGTAGGAGAAGAGGATTATGGCGACGGGGCCCAGCGCCTGGTCAGAGAATACGACTTTTCGGCGGCCATCGTGGGAGAGCCCACCGATCTGCTTCCCTGCCTGAGCCATTATGGCTATCTGGAAATTCAGCTGACGACCCAGGGTCAGCGGGTCCACGCCAGCCTGGCCCCCCAGGCCAATAATGCCGCCACCGCCATGCTTCGATTGCTCCTGGCGTATATTCAGTATTTCGACCAGGAACTTGTTGACGGGGTTTACAACCTGCGGGATCTGACGAGCGCCCGGTCCGGTTTTGCGGCCCCCGACAACTGCGAGGCCTGGATCGATCTGCATCTACCGGCATTGACCCACATGGGCCAGCTCACCTTTCAACTCGAGGAACTGCATACCACCTACCTGAAAGCCAATGCCCAGTGTGATGCCGCCATCCACTTCAATTCCATCCACGCCGGTTACGAACTGCCCCAAAAAGGACCGCTGGTGGATCTTTTAAAAACGGTGTACGACCGGCATCATCTCTCCTTTTCCCCCACCAGCTTTCCCAGCCACAGCGACGCCAACACCCTGTGGGCGGCCGGGATCAAGCCCATCCTGCTGGGACCGGGGAGGCTTGAAAAGGCCCACACCGCAGAAGAATCCATCTCCCTGTCCCAGGTGAAAATCGCCGCCCAGATTTACATGGACCTGATTCTGGATTACGCCAAAGAAGGACATCCGGATCCGCCGTAAGCTTAACCTGGCAAGAAAACGGCTTGTTGCCCCAGCCTGGGTGATACTGACGGTTTTACATACAGGCGATGTAGTGGAAGACCGCATCGGCGGTGCGCTCGCCATCCACGGCGCAGGAAACGATGCCGCCGGCATAACCGGCCCCCTCGCCACAGGGAAAGAGCCCCCTGACCGATACATGCTGCAGTGTCTGCGGATCTCTGGGGATCCTTACCGGTGAGGAAGTCCGGGACTCCACTCCCACCACGACCGCATCATTGGTGAGAAAGCCTTTCATCTTCCGATCGAAGACCTTGAATGCAGTCTGCAGCCGCCTGCGGATGGGATCCGGCAGCCACTGGTGCAGGGGTGAAGCCACCACACCCGGCGGATAGGAGCAGGCCGGCAACCGGTTCGACGGTCGATTGTCGACAAAGTCGGCCAGACGCTGAGCCGGAACGACCATCCCCCCCCCACCGTTCCCAAAGGCCGCCTGCTCGAAGGATCGCTGATAATCCAGACCGGCCAGGGGACCGGCTGATTGCAACTCGGGAATATCCGCAAGCGTGATCTCCACCACGATGCCGGCGTTGGCGTAGGGAGAATTTCGTCTGGAAAAGGACATGCCATTGACCACCAAGGCGTCATCCTGCGTGGAGGCCGGTACGATGAACCCGCCCGGGCACATGCAGAAGCTGTAAACGCCACGGCCATCCACCTGCTGGACGAGATTGTAGGCGGCAGCCGGTAAATATTCGTCCCGGGCCTGACCGTGGTACTGGATCCGATCGATGAGCCTTTGGGGATGCTCCACGCGCACGCCCATGGCAAAGGGTTTGGCCGCCAGGGCAATCCCCTGGTCCATGAGCATCTCGTAAACATCCCGGGCACTGTGCCCTGTGGCCAGGACCACCGCACGACTCTCGATGCGGTTCCCATCCTCCAGGATTATGCCGGACATCTGTCCGCCGGAAAGCGACAGCCCAACGACTTTTTGCTGAAACTGAATTTCACCGCCGTGGGCTTCGATGGTGGCCCGCATGGCCGCAACAACCTCCGGAAGCCGATTGGAGCCGATATGGGGATGGGCATCGTAAAGGATGCGTTCATCGGCGCCGTGCTGATGAAATCGGTGGAGCACCCCGCGGTGATCGCCTCGTTTCCTGGATCGGGTGTAGAGCTTGCCGTCGGAAAATGTTCCCGCGCCTCCTTCGCCGAAGGCGTAGTTGGATTCATGGTCGAGTATCCCCCGCCGGTTCAGGGCCGCCACATCCCGGCGGCGGGCGTTGACGGACTTTCCGCGCTCGATTACCACGGGCTTAAGCCCCAGCTCCACTAACCGCAACGCGGCAAATAGGCCCGCCGGTCCGGCGCCCACAATGACCACCGGCGCTGCAGACCGGACGTCCCGGTATCGAAATTCAGGCCGCTCCGGCGTCAGGGCTTCATCCTCGGCATAGACACGGACACCCAGGTTCATCCGGACCCGGCGCTTGCGGGCATCGACGGAGCGGCGAACGATCACATACCGACCGACAGAAATTTCACGGCCGATCTTCAGGGCCAAGGCCCGCTGGATCTCCTCCGGACTGGCGGCCTGCCGGGGGGACAAATTGAGAGAAACATCCTCAGCCATCGGGTATCAGGCCCTTTTCCCGCGACGATTGTGCTCATATCGCATCTGGAGCATTTCCACCATCAGGGCAAACCCCATGGGCAGGTATATATAGGCCTTGGGCACATGTTTATGCAGGCCCTCCATAAAGATGGTGACTCCGATGGTAATCAGGAAAGAGAGCGCCAGTATCTTCAGGGCCGGATGACGAAGGATGAAGTCGCCGATGGGGCGGGAAAAGAAGAGAATGCCGATGAAGGAAAGCACCACCGCCGAAACGATGATCCACAAGTGTTGGGTAAGGCCCACCGCGGTGATCACCGAATCGATGGAAAAGACGATGTCCAGCAGGACGATCTGGGCAATAATCGAGGCAAAGGCACCGGGCGCCTTCCGGCCCGGCCCCTGGTCCTCATCCCTGAATTCGACGGTGTGGTGAATCTCACGGACGGCTTTGTAGAGCAGAAACAGTCCCCCCGCTATCAGGATCAGGTCCCTGACTGAAAGATTGGCAGCAACGGGCCGGGTCAGGCCGGTCAGGGCCACCACCACGGCCAGCATGATGATGCGGGCCACCATTGCCAGGCTCAGCCCCACAATGCGTGCTTTCTGGCGTTGGGTTTCGGGCAATCGTCCCACAAAGATGGCAATAACCAGTACATTGTCCACCCCCAGCACCAGTTCCAATCCGATCAACAGGACCAGAAGGCCCAATGCATCTGCCATACATCACCTCCCTTAATTTCCTGCGACGGCCCCACTTCCGGGATTCGATAATTTACCGTGCTTCCAGGATTTCAAGCACTTCGGCACACTTCCGGGCCGCACGGTTCACAATCGCCTCAGCCTCCTGAGTGATACGGGTTTTGAAGGCGTTGTCCGTGATGTCCGCCATGTTGATCATCACATTCTTATAGGCACCCCAGATTCCCGTCTCCAGAGCCCTGGCCCCCACCTCGACATCAGACCGGGATGCCGGATTACCGTAACGGGCCACTTCACAAAAGGCATCCCAGGCACCGTCGCCCAGTTTCATGGTCGTCAGGGGAATGTCGATGGCCTTCTTCAGGCCTGCCTGCATTCGCTCGGCCCGCACCGTCCGCTCGGCATCGGTACCCCTGGGCATGCGCAGCGCTTCCATGAAGTCGTTAAAGGCCGTCGTGTCGGCATCGATCATGGGAATCAGCCTGGCCGATGCGTCGTGCAGCGGCGGGATGTTTTTTCTCATCTGGGCATCTACCGATTCAAACTTTCGAACCCCATAGGTGAGTTTACCCACCATGGCTCCCAATCCGGCGCCCATAGCGGCGATGGCGGCCGAAACCGATCCTCCTCCCGGGGCGGACGAACGGGAGGCCACTTCTTCGATAAAGGCTCTCAGACTCATGTCGGCCAGCGGTTCATTTCTTTCTCCGGCCACGCGGTATTCAATGATCTTTTCTCGTGGATCGAATGGGGCTACACTGTTAAGGCCGAGCCGTTCCACCGCCAGCCTGACCTTCTGGTCTTCGTCGAGGATAAACAGGTTTTCTTTTTCCATGTAGAAATCGGCGGCCATGAGAATCGACGCCAGGGGGACCAGTCCGACAATTTCCGAACCGGCAACCCCGACGTTCAGGGCAGCGGCCTCCCTTTTCACTTCCTCGAATAAAACATGGATGGGCGTCACTTTATAATCGTTGAGATTTACCGTTACCTGGGCCAGGTTATACTCGTCCACGAACCAGCCCATGCCCTTGACCTCTTTGAGCCGGCCGGGTTTATCCGGTCCCCGACCGGCTTCACGCAGATTCAGGGCAATACGGTGGGCCTGGTTGCTGGTGCCCAGGATATTGACGTTGTATGCAATCAGGAAAGAACGGGCGCCGGTGGCGGTAGCGCCCCACTGGGGAATGAATTCGGCCGGTCCGAAATCAGGCTTCCATTCAGGTTCTTTCAGGCGCTCGGCCAGTCCTTCATATTCCCCTTTACGAACGTGGGGCAATTTACGACGGTAATCTTCAACCGCTGCCGCCTCGTAAAGGAAGAAGGGCACCCCCAGTGCTTCTGCAGCCAGCCGGCCAAAGGTTTTCGAGATCGCCACGCACTCATCCATTGTGACGTTGGCCACGGGTATGAACGGGCAGACATCCATGGCCCCCATGCGGGGATGCTCGCCCTTGTGCACACGCATGTCGATTTTTTCCCTGGCCACCCTGGCGCTGTTCAGCGCTCCCTGAACCACCGCATCAGGGTCGCCGACAAAGGTGTAGACGGTCCGATTGGTGGACTTCCCCGGGTCCACATCCAAAAGGGTGCAACCCGGCGTCTCTTTGATGGCCTGGGCGATGGCTTCGATGGTTTCCCGGTTATTGCCTTCGGAAAAATTGGGGACACACTCAACGATTTTTCTCATGATACGCTCGCTATGGGTTTATTGAATTGGAAAAGAATCAAGGAACATGACGCGACGAGCCGGGCACAGGACCCAATTTAGGGGTCCTCAGGCCAGCCCATTCCGGTTGAAATGGTTCTGGCGGTTCTTATCAGACACCCGGTCAGATGTTCACGAACGCCGGGGGTTTCAATAAAAAAATCGGGAGCGGAGACATTGATGGCCGCCACGACATTTCCGGTGTAATCCCTCACGGGGGTGGCAATGGCCGTTGAATAGTCGGATCCACTGACGCTGATTCCCGTCCGCCGTGCTTCAGCCACGGCTACCAACAGCTGCGGCAGTGAATTAACGCCTCCGCTGGCGTATCCATCCAGGGGAACCCCGGAATAGCGCTTACGCAGGGTTTCGTCATTGAGGCCGCAGAGCAGCGCCCGCCCGATGGCTACGGTGTGGCAGGGAAACCGGGTTCCCACGGGGACGTTCACCATCATGATCTGCGGTGATGCCGCCCGGTAGATGTAGATGGCTTCAACTCCTTCCCGGATGGCCAGATGGCAGGAGGCACTGGTTTCGTCGCGCAGTTCGTCCAGGTGAGCGGCCGCGGTGTTCAGGATATCCCTCGAAGCCAGATAACAGAACCCGCGGGAGAGCACCATGGAGCCAAGCTCATACGTATTCCGGCCGGCCTTTTTAAGGTAGTGCATCTCAGTCAGCGTCACCACGGTACGATAGATGGCGGATGTGCTGACCTCCAGCCGTTCGGCCAGTTCTCCGATAGTCAGCACGCGCTGCCGAACTGAAAACAATTCAAGGATCTGGAGCCCTTTTTTCAGGGCCGGCACCATATAGTCCGTATTCGCTTTTTGTTGATGATCCACGGGTTATCTCCTGAACACGTTGCATTCTTCGTCCTGTCAGGCCGAGGCGGGAATCGATCGACCGGTCTTCAGGACGTTGGGAACCAGAATCAGAAGCACCAATACCGCACCGACAAGAATAACCGAAACGTTGCTGGAAACCAGAAGCAAACCGCCGATGGTCAGCGCGATTTTGCCCATAAGCCCCACCTTGTATTTAAAAAATCCGATATAAGCCGCGGATAGGGAAATAATACCCAGCACACCGCTGGTCATGGCAATGGAGAACTCCACCCATGAAAAATCGATGAACAGCATGCTCGGCGCATAAACGAACATGAAGGGCACCAGGGCCTTGCCCATGGAAAGCCGGAAGGCGGTCATACCCGTGGCCATGGGGTCCGCACCACCGATGCCGGCGCCGGCGTAGGCGGCAAGCGCCACCGGCGGCGTCACATCGGCCAGCACGCCATAGTAGAAAACGAAGAAATGGGTCGCCACCAGCGGAATACCCATATCGTTAAGGGCGGGACCGGCGATGGAGGCCAGGATGATGTAGCAGGGGGTCGTCGGGATTCCCGCGCCCATGACGATACAGGCAATGGCAACGAGCACAAGGCCGAAAAAGAGGGTTCCGCCTTGAACGGTCAAAAATTGAAAGGGATCCATAGCGGCCAGCAGGTTGCCGAGAGCGGAGGCAATCTGCAGCACGGCGCCGGAAAATTTGAAACCCAGTCCTGTCAGGGTAATCATCCCTAGTATGAACCCCACACAGGCACAGGCCGCGCCGATGGCCAGGGCATAACGGGCGCCCTGATCCAAACCGGCGATGAGTCGGCGGGGCGTCAGGGTCATCGAGTCATCCAACTGGCCGATCCCCATCCGTCCGGTAATCAATGGAATATACGAACACGCAATGGAGAGAATAATCCCCCAGAATGCCGCCAGATAGGGGGTGTACTGCATGAGCAGCAGGGTCACCATGACGGTCAGCGGAATCATCAGGTGCCAGGATGTTTTCATGATATGCATCAACTGGGGAATCTGCTCACGGGACAGACCTTTCAACCCCAGTCGTTTGGCCTCCAGGTGAACCATGCTCAAGCAGGCCAGATAGTGGAACAAGGCCGGCACGATGGCGATCAGAATGATCTTGTTGTAGGGAATGCCAAGCATTTCGGCCATGACAAAGGCCGATGCACCCATGATGGGCGGCGTCACCTGCCCGCCGCAGGAAGCCGACGCCTCCACCGCCGAGGCGAACTGGGCGGAAAAGCCATTTTTTTTCATCATGGGAATGGTGAAGGACCCGGTAGTTGCCGTATTGGCGATGGGCGACCCGGAGATCATACCGAAAAACCCGGAGGAAACTACCGACACCTTGGCCGGCCCACCGGAATAACGGCCGGCCAGAATCATGGCCAGATCGATGAAGAGCTGTCCCAGGCCCGACGCCTGGGCCAGAACACCGAAAAGCACAAAGTGAAACACATAGGTCGCCACAACACCCACGGCGATGCCGTAAATGCCCTCGGTTCCCAGATAGAGATGTTCTACGATCCGGACGATATCATATCCCCGGTGACCCAGGACACCGGGCAGCCAGGGCCCCAACAGGCCGTACATCAGGGCCAGGGCGCCGATGACGGGCAGCGTCTCGCCCATGACCCGGCGGCAGGCCTCGGTGACCATGATGATAGCCAGCAGCCCCATGACGTATTCTTCAATCTGAGGGAAACCGATGTTCTCGATGAATATCTGTTTGAAGAAAACGATCAGGTACAGGGATATGCCGGAAGCCGCGATAGCCAGGGGCCAGTCTGAAAAGGAGAGCCGGTCCCCTTTGCCTTTGAGAAAGTCCACGGGCAGGGCGGTAACGGCGAGAAACAGCACCATGATGAACAGGGCAGGCGGGCCCCATACCGGCAAATCCCCCTGAAAACGGTCAACGAGCTGCCAGGCCAAAAACAGGTAGAACAGGGCGAAACAGATCCCGAACCCCCAGGCAAACCCCATACGCGTCGGCTGTCGCCGGGGAAACACCAGGAACACCAGTCCCAGCACAAAGGAAAGATGCACGGTCCGGTGCAACACCTCGTTGAGCAGCCCGAATCCGGCGGTGTAAACGTGGAACAGGCTAAGCATCACGCACAGGACGACAGTGACTTTTGCCGTGATGCCTTTCAGGTTTCTGAAATTGGACTCGGCATCGTATTTTTTTACGATGGCATCCACATCCGCTTTGCTTAGCTCCTTCTCACCGGTATCTGCAGCAGGGGCCATCGGTCCGTCTTGGGTCCTGGGATCGGCTGGATCATTAACCATAACATCGTCCTTTTATACTCGAAAATTGCAATAGCGGTTCAGGGGGCCGTGCATGGCACAATGGCCAGTTCAAGGGCCTGGTCTTCCCATGCGTTGAGGTCGATTTCCTTGCCGTCAATGTGCAGCCGATTACGATAATTCCGATCGGTTCGTACAATGAGCCGGTGGATAGGCCGTTGCATGCGAATGATAAAATGGCCGTCGTGGTGCTCCCATCCGGTTACACCGGTTTCATCGGTCCCGGAAGGCAATCCCGCACCATGGGCCTGAAAGGTCTCGGCGGTCTGGATAATCCGGGAATCGAGGGTCTGGTAATCATCCCGGACCGGTGTTTGGGAAACCGAATGGATGAATGAAAGAGAAAACGCACCGTCTCCCGGCAGTGGATATTGTCCCAGTATCAGGCAGGAAGGGAACCGACTGAGGGTCAGGCACGGGTGTGCCTTGTCGGGCCGCACACCGGAGGCGGTGCAGGCGGCCAGCAACAGAGCCAGCACGCCTGCAATAACCGGTTTCATATTATTTGATCAGGCCTTTTTCCCGATAGTAGCGCTCCGCACCGGGATGCAGGGGAATCGATACGGATTCCAGGGCTTTTTCCAATGAGATCTCCTTGCCTTTGACGTGAACCTTGGCCAGGGTTTCCGTGTTTTCGTAAAGGGCTTTGACGATTTCGTAAGCCACTTTGTCATCCAGCTTGTCGTGGGTTGCCCAGATGGCGCGCACGGCAATGGTTTTTACATCTTCGGTCTGGCCTTCATACGTGTTGGCCGGCAGAATGGTTTCCGCGTAATAGGGCTGCACTTCCCGCAACTTGGCGATGGGCGCACCGGTCAGCGGAACGATTTTGATGCTGTGGTGATTGGCCAGTTCCATCACTGAAGCGGTGGGGGTGCCGGCAGTGATCAGAGAGGCGTCCAGGTTGCCGTCCTTGATTTTCTCCACAGACTGAGAGAATGATGAGTAATCCTCGGAAATGTCCTTGCGGTCCATGCCGTGGGCTACCATCAGGTCGCCCAGCAGCTGCCACTGGCCGGAGCCCGGAGAACCGGAGGAAACCGATTTGCCCTTGATGTCCATAAAGGTATTGATACCGGCATTGGCCCGCACCACCAGCTGCACCGTTTCCGGATAGAGGGCACCCAGCGCGCGAATGTTCTTGATCGCCTTGCCGTCGAATTGTTTTTCCCCTTTGTAGGCCGCATCGAGGATATCGGCGGCCACGAAGGCCGATTCGATGCCTTCTCTGCCCAGCAGGGTCGCATTGGCCACGGATGCGTTGCCGGTTTCTGCAGTGGCCGACAATTTTTTACCGTCGATTTCAACGGCGTTGGAAATCAACTGGGCCAACATGCCGCCTAATGGATAGTAGGTTCCACCGGTACCACCGGTGGCGATGCCGAAAAAGATCCGATCGGCAGCCAAGGCACTGCCGGCGGTGATCATCGTCAATACCAATGCCGCGCTAACCCATAAACTCACTTTTTTCATTGAGCTCCTCCTTTTCTAATTGTTTGGATATAAAATTAAGATTTCACAGACAAACCCATTAAGGGACATTTTGCCCTCTTAATCCACAATAATTTGCTATTTTTGTCAACATTTTTTGCTAATGAATTTTCTATCGTTCACGGTGTCATTTTCTTTGTGAACCGGACGGGATATGAATCGTACACCCGAAAATCGCCGATCATCTTTTTTTTGGATACGAAGGGGGTGAAGGCAGGTCGGGTAATCCCGGAAATTCGGCGGAGTTCATAATGGAAGACAGCGTTTCTCTGGGGATTCGATACGATCTTATCGGATGCTTATGAACGCTCGGGAGTGCGTTTCGAAATAATGGTTCACATCAATAGGCCATCATATAAACGGCTCCCATTTCATGGATAGGTCTGCCCTCTCGATTGCCTTGCTGACACCATTTTATGGTAGCCACCCCCACTGATCGAAGTTGGCAATCGACATCGGCGGACACGTGCTGATAATTTTCCACAGAAGCACGGACAATGATGGTAGTACCGGGTTTCAATGGTCGGTTGCTGAAAAAACTGATGCCCTCCGCACTGAAATTGAGCAGGCCGGCCTCGAATTGCCTGGATTGGCTATCGGCCGACACCAGGGTGATCGGGCCTTCACCATCGTACCGCGCATACCTTCGTTTTTCTTGCAGTTGGGTCATTTTTTCTTTCCCGGCAGGTGCGGTCACAGCTCCCATACCCAACCATCCAATTCAAGCCTTTGGGTTCGTTTTTCGTCGAACAGTCATGCGTTATCCTACCCATCGAATGTTATTTTTTTATTAAAACGGACGACCGGCGGCGCTTTGGGTTGCATGGGCGGTGGAGAAATCGGCGCGGGCGGATTTCGGTCAATTACAAGGAGGCGCGGGAATCGAATGAATCCGGGAACTGAATGTCGATGCAATCATCTGAAAATATGCTACACCGCCGTTTGCTCGCGGGTCAAGTTCTTTCGAAACCGCCTTCAATTGCCCCTTGTAAATTGAAGCGCTATTCGGTATACTCATTTTATATACGAATAATTATCCTATTGCCAAGCAGATTGATGTGCCTTACCGGCTTCAATCACTGCAAATCGCAGTCTGAACAAGTTGTCCCGTCCTTTAAACGTTCCATTACATAGAACTGACTAACGTGCTCTTTTCTGAGTTCATCCCGAACCGACAAGGGCCATAACCCAATCCGGCGGCATGCTGACCGATGCCAGCGGTGTATCAGGCCTGCCACCAGTCTGAATCATGCCAAAACCCATTTTAATCGACGACATTCGAAAGCGGAAAAAATCACCGGATACAAAGGACCGTTGCGGGAAAGATAACGCCCCCCCACTATCTCCGTTTTCGTATATTATCCTGCTGGATGAAGACGATCAAGCCGCTGCATCCCCCCCGGCCAAAGACATATCCACGCATCGCCATTCCAAGGATCGATGAACTCGTAAAAAGCATTTCCGACGGCTTCGTAAAAAGTTCGAGATCGAGGCTTGCGAATCCGTAAGAAATGAGATGTACTTATGGTACGCCGCAGTTGACGGGGGATGAAGCGTGACGCAGATATCGGGCTTTTTACGAAACCGTCAAGGATTGATCCAGCCGTTTCCCGGTAGCACCACCTCAGGTGCTGCAGCAGGATTCAACGGCCGCCACGGTCTTTGGAATGGGCGGGCCCAAAACCGTCGCTCCGGTGGCAGTGACCCGCACATCATCTTCGATGCGTACGCCGCCAAAATCCAGAAAGGATTCCAGCTTATCGTAATCGATCTGATCGGCAAATCGGTTTTCGGCACGCCATTGTTGAACCAGCGGGGGAATGAAGTAAATGCCCGGTTCCACGGTCACCACAAAACCCGGATCCAGCGTTTTGGCCAGCCGAAGGCGGTTGAGGCCAAACCGCCTGTCCCGTTGGATCCTGTCCGTGTACCCCACATAATCTTCTCCGAGGCATTCCATATCGTGCACATCCAGACCGAGCATGTGCCCCAGGCCATGGGGGAAAAAAAGGGCATAGGCTCCGGTTTCGATGGCCTGGTCCACGTCTCCGCGCATCAACCCGAGGGTCTTGAGGTCTGACGAAAGTCGCCGGGCAGCGACCAGATGGACATCCTTGAAGGGAACGCCGGGCTTCATGGCGGCCATCGCATCCGCCTGCATCCCCTGCACGATTTCGTAAATATCTTTTTGCCGGCTGGTAAACCGGCCGCCTACCGGAATGGTGCGGGTCGTATCACTGGCATAGCCCATGGGCGATTCTGCCCCGCAGTCGCTGATCGCCAGATCACCCATCTTCATCCGGTTATCGTGGCAGTGGTTGTGCAACGTCTGGCCGTGAATGGAAAAAATGGTGGCGAACGGCGGTTTTCTACCGGACTGTCCGTAGGCAAGGCCTTCCATTGCTCCCACCACCTCTCGTTCGTATCGCCCCGGGGTGGCCATTCGCATGGCGACTCTCTGCATGGCACCATTGACCGCTACCGCCGCTTCGATCTGAGCCAACTCTTCATCGCTTTTGACCGAACGCTGGCGAATCACTGAACGAATCAGCGTTTCGGAGGCATCGCCGACAACGGCGCGTCGATCCAGGCTGCAAAGCTCGGCAATCAGCATCGTCTGCTCCATGCGGTACGGTGGCAAAAAATGAACCAGCCTGTTTTTTTTAATTGCCGAGCCAATCGTCTCATGCAATTCTGTCAATGGCAGTGACCGGTTGACACCGCCTCTCCTGCAGCGCTCCGACAAAGAAGGTTGCGATCCGGTCCAGATCACATCGTCCAGCGACAAGTCGTCGCCGAACACGGTTTCCGTATCGGCATCCACATCGATGACCGCAGCCAGCTTCGGCAGGTCAAGCCCCCAGAAATATAAAAAAGAACTGTCCTGTCGGAAAAAATAGCAGTTATCCGGGGCATTGATCGGACTTTCTCCATTTCCCAGGAACAGGATCAGCCCGGAATGGACATCCGTCTTGAGGCGTTGTCGTCTATTGCTGTAGACATCGGCAGAGAACATGGATGGGTCCTTATTTTTCAATTGCGGGGCCATTGTCTGCAACCCGAGTCAATACCCGCCACCGCCCTTGCTTTGCGCCGACAGCACTGACTGTGCAGTATGATGCCATTTTCCACGTGCCAATGGAGTTTCACGGCAATGAAGAACGGTGAGGCGATCAACGCGCGTGATCTTGTAGGAGACTGCCGGATCAAAAAGGACGGAGCAGTTCAAAAACTCATGACCTTAAAGGCCCCGGCAGGCATTGGCGAATCGGGTTGCGGGAAGACGGACCTGGTGCGACTGGTCACCATGCTCGAACGGCCCACGGCCGTCCAATTCGCAATCAACCGCATTGACGGGAACCCCACGGACAGAGCCATCCGAATGAAATTACGTAGACATGCCCAGATCATCTTTCAGGATCTTTATGGTTCGCTCGATCTCCGCTCCTGCTTTAATTATCCCTGTCAGCTTTTACGGTCAGCCGCACCCGCATACACCGGCATGAGGGTCTCAAAAAGGGTCGCCATATCGCTGGCGATGGTTTGTTTTTTTTCAATGACCGCATCCTTCTCCATCTGCTTTTCGATGCGCAGGTCTATGGGGCCCGACTTGCCGGCAGTTGTCAAAAAGGCACTCAAGGATTCAACGGGCGCATCCTTTTTCTCCGGACCACCAATCACCCATTTTTCTTTTTTTGCTTTCAACTTCCCGCTGAACCCCTGTTTGCCCAGATCGCACAAATAAAGGCCGTGGGATATGCACTGCTTATTGAGCCATGAATCGTTTTCCGGCCTGTCCAGCCAGGCCGTAAATGCATGCCAATCGCTTTTTTCGGTTCCGGATGGATCCGGTGCGGGGATGTTCACACCAAAAAAGAAGCCCTCATCTTCCACCCGGGCATAGAATTTTGCCTGAAGCTTCAGATCGTCCTGCTTCTGCCGAATGACATCCAGCCAGGCGACTTCAGGCTTGCGCAGCACGGCCCATGAGTTGAACTTGTACTGTTTGTTTTTTAACCGCAGGGCAACCGCACCGCCGAGTTGGCCGCGACCCCGCCATGTGGTTTTGGATACACTGTTGCTGAAGTCTGCATCTTCAAGGCCGTTAAAATGCTTTCCCCCTTTGGCCGTCGAGGCTTTTGCTTTTTTGGCCTTCTGGGCAACCTCGGTGATTTCCAGTTCTTTTTCGAATTGCATTCGTTCGATAATGCGCTTCTGCAGATCGATGGAGGTCGATATTTCCTCGCCATCTTCCCACCGGATATCCATGGAATCCCTTCGTATGGCGATGACCTCAAAGGTCCCTTTCATATTTTCATATTTTTCGCCGACTTCAAATTTAATCTCTTCTGTCATGCAGTTCTCCTTGTGGTAATATTACGCGAGGCACCATTGACCCCTAAGCCGCCGAATCATTAGTCCATGGGGACCTCGGCAACAAACAATTCGCAGTCGTCAAAAAAAAGCTCCACACAGCGGTCTTCATTCCCATTGGACAGATCGATCATTGACTCGGCAATTTTAGTGGCATAAGGCTCGATGGGGTAAAGGTTTGGGGTTCTTAATGTTTCCACCAGTTCATTACATCCCGCTTCAGCAGCTCTGGCGATCGTCTCTCCGTCGTAATCCTGGTCGCAAATGAGGTCAAAGTGGTCCTCGCGAAGCATGGATGAAGCCACCTTCTTGGTATCTTTATCAAGAACGGCAAATTCTTTGATATTAAAAGTTTTCTTCTTTTTCGACTTACAAATGCGGAATTTCTGTCTCATTGTCTTTCTCCAGATTTATCTTGTACCGGCCATGGTCGACGAAGTGCCAAGGTATCTCGCCACTGCGAAGCAGGGCAACCCCAGTTCCACTGGCCAGCCTGCCTCAAACCGGCAGGCATGGTCCATCCCCGGAAAATCCAGGGGTTTTTATTTTCAACACCGTTGACGCATCTACCATCCGCTTGTCCACACCGGCCCCATGCATGGGAGCCTTAACAGCCATGTATAGCGGTCAGAGAGTATAAACGTGCCGTATCGCAAACGAGTTGTCCGTTGCCATCTTCACGGCAGCCCGGAAGATGCGGCCCTGTTACGCGGGAGGGGGGTTGTCACAACCGATGAGCCGGCCCGGAAATGGTTCAACAAGGCGAATATTTTCATTAAGCCTATATGGAACCCAACCGTTTGTCAATTATCCTCCTTCCTTGTTTCTCCAACCGGATCGTGACCGATTCGCTGTCTGGAAAAAAATCTCGTGCAGGCTAGGTCAGGATCCATTCAGCAAATGGAAATAACTTATCCATCGCGGTCGACGGCGACTGGCTATGCAAAATTATAGGGAAGCGTTTGCGGATAATAAAGAGGGGGCCCCCTGGACGGGAATTGCCGGTTACATTCTTGGATGCCTTACCTGACAACCTGTCGAATGTTCTGAAGGAACCTAATTTTACTTGACGACCTTCAAGGTATGTCCGGCCAGCAGTCGTATTTGGAGTTGCTTCAAAATCACAAAGGATGCCTGTTCGGGAGTGATCGTTTTCACGGTTGCGGTGGACATGCATGATTTCATCAACGGATCGTTGCCCGGAAGGCGGAATTCACTTCGCAGGAAAATGCCGTAGGCATGGTGAAACCTGATCAGGGCCGCCTCGTTCATGTTGGCCAGACGGGTTTTGTCTGCAAACGTCATATCCTCCGCGAGTTTATCCACGGCTTTTTCCACGGTGGGTGGGAATTTATCCAGAAAATAGTTCATGGGTGTCGCCCAACGGAAACCAATCAGCCATCACAGGTAAAGGGATAGAAGTGAAAAAAACAATACCCGCCCGGATCACCGTACATCACCTCGGTTTCGATCATACAGGTTCCGATCATGTGTTTTGACGCTTGAGCATAGTCAGGCTGTTTTTCTTCCGCTTGCTTGCATGCCAGGCAAATGGGCTGGTGGTCGAAGACGGACAGAATCCGTTGGTCCCTGGCGGCCAGTTTCGCATTGCACCGGTTGCAGGCAACCGCGCATGCCAGATCGCGTTCCCACTGGTCTTTCATTGATTTTTCCCCTTTCACCGATTGTTTTCATCAAGAATCCGATCCAACTCCTATTAAAATAACGCCGGAATGGCCTTTTTCAATCCGCGTAACCCGATTGGCCCCATGGGAAACGGGTTACGCATCACCGCCATAATCCACCGGTTGGATCGATGCGGCTTACTGGCAGGGGCCGGTGCGCCTTCCGCTCATCTCGGTTACCATGATCATCCCCATGTGCTCCGTGGTCATCTCACCTTCGAACCGGTCACCGTGATAGGTTATCTTCCCCTTGCCCTTCATGTTGCCGGCCTGTTCATTGCATGTCACCGTCCAGGATACCGTACTGCCGACGGTCTTCATGTCGGAGACCTTGCAGCCGTCCTCTCCGGGCGAGTTGTTCTGGGGAACTGCATTATCCTTGGTGATGCACTGGGAAAAAGTCATCGGGGGAATCGTCATACCCTGCATTTTCACCTGAGAGGTGATTTCCCACATCCCGTCCTGCATATTCAGTTCTGAACCGGCGTAAACTGCGTTGCCGCAACCGAATAAGAGCCATAGAAAAATAAAGACCACGGGCCGCTTAGCCATTTTCAGTTCCTCCTTTCAAATCGGTTAGAAAAAATAAGGTGCCGTTTACCACACTGATATCTCCATGCAATCGAGTGCTACGGCGACATTCTTTTTTTATTCGAAATTCAGATGGAAGGCAATAATCTGTTTTTTTCGACACCGACGAAAAAAAAGAGAACCGCTGTGACCGGATCTGTCACAACCGGGTGATAATCTCTGTTCAACAATTCAACAAACTGATCAATCCTAAAAAGGAGGAAATCCATGAGAAAGCACGAACTCACCACCGATTATCACGACTATTTCGAGTATTTCGGAAACACCGAGATCGAGCGGATCAGACAGCGGGCCGGTCGAACCCTGAGACGGGACTGGATCATTTTCGACAGCGTCGAGGAGGCCATGGATTTTTTCAACAGCAAGTGCGGAGAATTCGTCGGGTATTACGCGTAGTCGACGCTCGGCCGGAAAAATAGAAATTACAATCGCCAGTAGGTGATGCCCGCCTTTCCGGCATCACCCGGATCGAAGGCGCTTTTCACATCCACGACCACGGACCGGCTTCCGCCGCACAATCCGGCAAGACTCACCAATCCCATTTCCTTATAGGGTTTGTGGGAAACGGCCACCACCAGCGCATCCACGCCCTTGAGCTGGTCCAGCGTCTTCAGGTCGACACCGTAATAAGTCTTGGCTTCGTCGGGATCCGCCAACGGATCGTGGACTACGACATCGATGCCGTAATCGGCCAATTCGGCGATGATGTCAACAACCCGGGTGTTGCGAAGGTCAGGAACGTCTTCTTTGAAGGTGATGCCGAGCACACCGACCCGGGTGCGGTTGATCTGTTTCCCCTCCTGGATCATCAGCTTGACGACCCGCTCGGCCACATATTTGCCCATGCCGTCGTTGATGCGCCGGCCGGCCAAAATCATCTCCGGATGGTAGCCGATGGATTCGGCCTTGAAGGTCAGGTAGTAAGGATCGACACCGATGCAGTGCCCGCCCACCAGGCCGGGTCTGAAAGGCAGAAAGTTCCATTTGGTCCCGGCCGCTTCCAGCACCGCCATGGTGTCGATTCCCATGATGTCGAAGATCATGGACAGTTCGTTCATCAGGGCGATATTCAGATCCCGCTGGGTGTTCTCGATGACCTTGGCCGCCTCGGCCACCTTGAGGGAGGGGGCCACGTGGATTCCGGCCCTGACTACGCTGCCGTATACCTTTTCCAGCAGTTGGGCCGTGGGGGCGTCAGACCCGGATACGATCTTCATGATCTTGTCCACGGTGTGCACCTTGTCCCCCGGGTTGATCCGTTCCGGGGAATAGCCCACGGTGAAATCCCTGCCGAAAACCAGTCCCGATTCCTTTTCGAGAATGGGCACGCAAACCTCTTCGGTGGCCCCGGGGTAAACGGTGGATTCGAATACCACACAGCTGCCTTTGGCCAGATGGCGTCCTGTGGATTCGGATGCGCTCCGCAGGGGTGTCAGATCCGGGATGCGGTACTGGTCGATGGGGGTAGGAACGGCGACAATGATCAGTCGGCAGTCGCCAAGGGCCTTGGGGTCATCCGTGTAGACGACCGCGGCCGCGGCCATTTCTTCATCGGAGACTTCCAGGGTGCGATCCCTGCCGGCGTTCAGTTCGGCGATTCGTCTGGATTTGAAATCGTAGCCCACCACATCGAAATACCGGGAAAGGTGAACGGCCAGGGGCAGCCCGACATAACCCAGGCCCACCACCGCTATCTTCTCTCGTCTCGCCGACAGCGCGTCAAATGTCAACATCAGCCACTTCTCCTTGTTTTCAACAGGTTCTTGGAACACGGGCAAACGCCCGTGTGTGTTTGACAGCTTACAATCGCACGCCACCATACATCATATCTAACCGGGATAAAAGAACAATAAGGAGAGTTAGTGGTGGTCGGGGCCTTCCGGGAATCACACCCCATCTACTGGTCGCCGATGAAAAAGGGCCTGAAATCCGATTCCGGTCTTTTGCGTGCTTCATCGATCTGGGCCAGCAGGCGGTTGCGGCAGTCGGGCAGACGGCCTTCAAGGTTGATGTAATTGGTGTAGTGATCGCTGGTCAACTGCGATGGTGCGTCCAGCAACCGGATCATCGTGGCCGCCTCTTTCAGCACCCCGTGAGGCCCCAGCATCTTGAAGACACCGCTCTCCACCATCTTGAGCAGCGGCGTATCGATCTTGGGCACGAAGGTCCGCAATCGGATAAAATCCGGGGCGATGCGGTTGAGCACATCGGCGGTCCGGGAGGCGTGCGGCAGGGTTCGATCCACACCGCCGATGCCCAGGACGACATACAGGCTCAGCTGAATGCCGGCAGCCAGGGTCCACTGCCCGGCTTCCACCTGCTGCCTGGCCGTGGAACCTTTCTTGATCAGCCTCAAGATCACGTCATCCCCGGACTCTAGTCCCACATGGATGCGGCTTAACCCCGCACCGGCCAGGCGCTTCATTTCGTCAGGGCCCTTTTTATGGATGTACTGGCTGGAGCCGTATACGGTGATGCGCTCCAGATGCGGAAAGATTTGATGGGCATGGGAACAGATGCGGCACAGGGCATCGGTCTGCATGGCGATGGTGTTGCCCGCCGGAAAAAAGAGCGTGCGAATACCGCTGCCGTGAAGCGTCCGGGCTTGGTCCAGATCGGCGATAATATCCGCCGCCGGCCGCTCACGGTATGGAGGGCCCTTTTTGTAAACCATGCAGAAGGTGCAGCGGTTGTGGGGGCAGCCGATGGTGGCCTGAACCAGCAGCGAGTTGGCTTCACTGGGGGGACGATAGATGGGGCCTTCGTAGTGCAATGGACAACGCCTTGGACAAGTGGACGGAAATCGACAAATTACATACACCACGCTTGGTTATTGTGGTTTATTTGAAATTTGTCCTTTGTTTTTTTGCTTTTGCCGATCTTTCGATGCTTTCAGCTGGAGCCGTTCCAACAGCCCCCGCCTCTCCTCCGGACGCAAATGCCGCCAGGAGCCTTTGGCGAGGTCGCCCAGCATTAAATCGGCCACGCGGATTCGGTGCAGACGGACGACCCGGTTGCCCACCTTTTTCACCATCCTCCGGATCTGCCGGTTTTTGCCCTCCATCAGCACGATGCGGAAGCGATTGCCGGAAAGGCGGACAATGCGGGCCGGCCGGGTCATGACACCGGACAACGGCATTCCTTTTTCCATGGCTGCCAGGGCCTGGTCGTCAAGTGGCCACCGTACCGTCACCTCGTACTCTTTTTCATGATCGAAGGAGGGGTGGGAGAGGCGGTGGTGGATGCGGCCATCGTTGGTCATCAGCAGCAGGCCGGTAGAATCCTTATCCAGCCGTCCCACCGGAAAAAGCCGTTCGGGCAGGTCCACCAGGTCCGTCACCACCGGCTCGCCCCGGTGCTCGCAGCTGGCCACGACCCCTTCGGGTTTGTTGAGCATCACATAGACCTGCCGATCCGGCCTTCCCACCGGCACGCCCTTGAGATGCACCACGTCGGTCCCGGGGTCCACTTTGGTTCCGAGGGTGGAAACCACCCTCCCGTTGACGGACACGTCACCGGCAAGGATGTGCGCCTCCCCCTTACGACGCGAACACACCCCGGCTTCGGATAGGAATTTTTGCAGACGAACCAATGCCATGGCTGGAGATGCAGCCTTTCGGAACGCTAATCGACGTTGATCAAGATCAATATTCGTTTAATCGGCAGTAATGTTTTGCCACACGACCTCTTCGTTAATGTCCAGTTGCCCTTTTGCCGAAACAAAGACAGGATCGCCAGCGGTGATCAGATCGATAAAGTCTTCGCGGGTTACACTCACCCCTTCCGGTGATTCAAAGCTGTCATCGGGGATCAACGCCAGGTTGACCGGGTGACCGAGGATGGTAGCGATCGGATCTGAATAACTTTCCAATGGTCCTTGCAGTTTAACTGTGTCGTTCAGACCACTTTTAACGATGATGTGAACAGCTGTCAAAGTGTCTGGAAGTATTTGTCGTCCTATTATTTTAACATAATCTGCGGATGTGATAGCGGCTGTCGTACCAACATCCCCGGTGACCTTGGTTGTTCCGTCCACGTACTGAATGGTGATGTCTTGTAAACCCACAAGGATTATTTCCGATTGAGCCACGTCATTCGCCTTGACGTTGGCTTCCACTTTTACGTCATCCCTGAAAATTATCTTTTCGACATAGATCATTCCGCCAATCAGTTCACCTTCAATCTCCACAAGAACACCGATGTCGATATCAGAAAAATCACCGCCGCTGTAAACGGTCTGTGCATCTAAAAAGGATGTCACCCCATCCAATAGGATCTCCGTATCCGAAACTTTTTCAGAAATGATGCCTTCGAGTTCAATATTTGGGGAATCATCAGCACCCAGAATATCAACGCGCCCAATCGTATCCGCAACCAGTGTAGAGTGGTCTGCGGAAAGATCCCCGGTCACCTCGACCACCAGATCAGGTGATAGTTGATCGATGTCGATTAGATTAGCGTATCGGTAATCGATGACGAGGCCATGGATCTCGAATTGTTTATTTATTGTATTTAAATTAATTATTTCCCCTTTTATATTCGCCTTGGCCGTGATGTAGCTATCGGTCACGAATGTGGCACGAATTCGTCCATCAACATCCTCGAAACCACTGACCTGAACCCAATCCCCCACTTCCAATGAATTAATGCCATGACCGCCGATTTGGGTGGTGTCTTGAAGAATAATTTCCTTACCCAACACGGTAAGTGCTACCGGTAAGGAATCAATCCACCGGACCGATTCAACCGGGCCCCTGATATCATCGTTGAAATAGACTTTGCGAGCCGTGCCGTTCTGGGAATCCTCGATTTCACCCTCGACCCGCACAACCATTCCTTTTGCAAGCTGCTCTGAGACCGTCATGTCGCCAAAGCCCTTGCTCTGGCCTTCAACGAAGATTTCCGCATTGCTGGTATCGTATCGTACACCATTGACATATATGCTTCCGAAGTCGGAGACAGAGCCGACACTAATGCCCGTTCCTCCCGTGCCGCCGCCATCGATACCTGACCCTCCCGAGCCGCCACCGGTATAGGCCAGATCGCCAACCACCTCGCCTCCGCAGGCAAATATTACGGCAGCGGCAAGAATCAGGGAAAACCCCACCCCCCCTGAGTTTTTAAATGACCGTCCCATCTCAATCCTCTTCGTCAAATGGCTTTTCGAAATAGTAGATTCCGATGCCGGCGACATTGCGCCCTGTCCCCTCGATCTCAGGATTATTGTCCCGATCGTTAATTGCGAGATACCTGTCCATACTGTCTAAGAGTTTTTGGGCGTTATGTCCGGACATCTTTCTGAAGTCGGCCAGCACCTCGTCAGGCAGGTTGTCATAGTAAACTTTGCGCTGGAAAAAAGGCTCTTTCTTATCCGGGTCGATATTGTGGTCAATAGTTGAAATCAGAAACCCGACATCGGTGCCCAATATATGAAATTTTATCGCTTCGTCAGCCGTTGGCATGAAAGCTTCCTGAACCAGCCGGACCCGGTTGCTTGATTCCAGCTTGAGAGTACCGAGGCGGATTAATTCATCCAGAACCGCCCGAGGCGGCATGTCCCCACTAAAACGTTTGACCAGCGTTTCGAATGTCGCGCCTTCGCCGATGATCGGGATGATAAGTGGCTGTCCCTGGTCATCCACGTACTCATTGTCCCTTCGCCACCCGGATATCACTCGAGCGGCCCGGTTGTACTGTTCCTTCTGGAGTCGCGTCGTCGGCCGGTCTAATTCCGATAAACGTTTAACCTCTTTACGTGAAAAGCCTGTTATGACGGAAATCCGGGATTGGGTCTGCTTCCTGCCTTCGATGATGAACTCTTTGTAGGCGACATCATAAAATACCCATTTCAACAGAGACGTGAAGGTCCCGTAGGAGATTCCCTTTTTAAGTGACAATCTTACAAGCGGGCGCAAAAGCCTCAATATGGCACCGTAGAGCACATGTAACGAGCCATTATCTTTAGCCATCGGTGTAACTCTCCGCTTTCAGTTGCCAATAAACGAACAGGCGCATCACCGGCAGGAACAAGGGTATCCGGTTCTTATTTACACAAGAGCAACATACCGGCTTTCATCAACAGTACGCAAGTTTTTAGCCAACTTCTCGGAAATGTCGATTTTCGACAATGTCTGGGCTTCCATTGGAGTGCCTGCCTGAAAAAATAGATAGTAAAATCTAGTTTTTTCAAGAAATTGAGCCCTAACCGTTCCCCTGGAACTAAGCGGTATCCTGATATTCCAATACGACCACGGACAGTTTCTTTTTTCTTAGGATCAACCTGAATATAGGAAATATTTTTTATACTTTCCAACGAATATTTCACATCCATAATCAATTCGAAAATCCAGTCCTTTGAAAAAGTTCATTCCCAATGACCCCAGACAGGGTGTTTGAGGCCTGCACGCTGAATAACGCCGGCCTGAAGGCCCTTTTTAGTTCGGCCCCACATCCACAACCACCGATTTAACGATTTCACCGTCGAGGAACTTACCTCCGGCTATCCTCAGTTTATCATCTACGCCTTGATTCTTTCTTATCTCTTGAAAGAGCGGAATAAAGAAATCCAGAGGAATGCTGAACTGTCGGTAAGGCTTATCAAGCCCTTGCTTTCAGCAATGCCGTTTAAAAATCAGTCAAAGGCCTCAGATCCGGTGGTATCCGCGAATTTTTTTCTGAATAAATCGCAAAAAGGGCTTCGTCAGCGGGCATGGATGGATCGAGACTGGTTGAAAAACCACGGTCATTTTAATGGGGATCTCTAATATAGCCCCATGGGTCAGGTTCATACAATCCCCCCCCGGTCCAGGGGCGCGATCCATGGGTTGGGTTCAGCAATTATTCCGCCGATAGGATCTTGCGCCCCCGAAACCATCCGTGTGGAACCGACTGGGAGTCCTTCTTGTTGGCCAAGTTGCCGCGCGGAGCGGACACCACCGGACGCTAAAATGATTAGGACCGATAATCGGCGTTGATCTTCACATAGTCCAGGGAAAAGTCACAGGTCAGCATCGTCGCCGCCCCCTCCCCCAGATTCAGATCCAAGGTTACTGAGAATTCCGGTTTTCTGAGAACTTTGGTGGCCTTTTCTTCGGCGTCCGGACCGCAGCCCATTCCGTTTTTAACCATCTGCACATCATCGAAATAAAGATCCAGCCGTTCCGGATCTAAAAATACACCGGCCCGGCCGGCCGCCGCGATGATGCGTCCCCAGTTGGCATCCTCCCCGAAGAAAGCCGTCTTGACCAGCGGCGAGTGGGCGATGGTATCGGCAATGGCCCGGGCATCGGGGTCTGAACGGGCCCCGCGCACGGTCAGGTCGACCACCTTGGTGACGCCCTCGCCGTCCTTGACCATCTGCCGGGCCAGATCCATGCACAGGTCCTCCAACAGCTTCTGGAAAGCGGCTTTATCGGTTTCCGCTTCAATCCCGGCCCCGGAGGCGCCGTTGGCCATGATAATCACCGTATCGTTGGTGCTGGAATCTCCGTCGATGGTGATCCGGTTGAAAGACAGGTCCACCGACCGCTTCAGGGCCGTCTGGAGATCGGAAACGGGTATGGCGGCATCCGTACAGATAAAGCAGAGCATGGTGGCCATATCCGGCCGGATCATGCCGGCGCCCTTGGCCACGGCGACGATGCGGTAGGCGACGCCGTCCACCGCACCTTGACGGGCCCCTGTTTTGGGCCGGGTGTCGGTGGTCATGATGGCGCGGGCCAGATCAGGGATTCCACCTGGATCCAGTTTTTCAACCAGATCCGGCACGGCCGATTCCACCATCTCGATGGGAAACGGGGCACCGATGACGCCGGTGGAAGCCACCAGCACGTGATCTTCAGGTACGTTCAAGGCCCGGGCAACTGCAGCGCTCATGGCTCGGGCAGCAACCCGGCCATGCCGGCCATTGGCGCAGTTGGCATTCCCCGCATTGACGATCACGGCCCGGGCCGTACCGGATTTGATCCGCTCCCGGTCCAGTTGAACGGGTGCCGCCTGCACGAGGTTTTTGGTAAACACCGCCGCCGCCCGGGCCGGCCGGTCGGATACGAGCAATCCCAGATCGCGGTTGCCGTTTTTTTTGATGCCGGCAGCCATTCCGCAGGCCGTGAACCCTTTACAGGTCAATGGAACCATAGCATTATCCTTTTTGGATCATATTCAGTAATTGCCTTTACCAAGGGTGTGCTGAGTTCCCTGAGCCCCCGACGTCTCGAACTCTTTGTTTTCCATCGCTCAATTTCAGTCCGTTGTCAATCAACACCCCTTGCAAACCGCCGCCGTATGGCATAGAACTCGCCTGTTTGCAAGATACGACCATATTTTATTAACCCTTTGGGAAAGAGCCGTTTTCGATTAACTGAGGAGTAATCCAACGATGGAAAAACCCATATGCGAGCATTGCGAAAGCCCCCTGGAACTGAAACGGACATGACGCTCGGTCGTTTTTTGCTGCACGGGCTGCGGCACGGAACACCCACTGGCCAGATACATCCATCTGATGGACGAAGCCATGGAGCAGCAGTTGGCCGGTTTGCGCTGTGACAGGATATAAACCACTATGATGATCCTCAACAACCTGTTCCCCGTATTCGCACTGATCGGCCTGGGATCGCTTCTCAAAAACATCCACCTGACCGGTGAGCATTTTCTCAGGTCCTCTGACCGTCTGGTCTACTTCATCTTCTTCCCGGCCATGCTCTTCTGGAAGATCGGCTCGGCACCCTCGGTGGACAACGGCGCCACTGACCTGATCGCTGCCGCCATCTGCGCCGTGGCCGCCATCTACCTGGTCAGCGCCGTCTGCCTGAAACTGTTCAAGGTCTCGCATTTTGCCGCTGGCTCCTTTTCACAGAGCTGCTACCGGTTCAACACCTACGTGGGAATGGCCGTGATCATGAATGCTTTGGGCGAAACGGGCGTGTCGCGATTCGGCATTCTCATCGGCTTCATCATTCCCATCATCAACGTGCTGGCCGTTTCCACCCTGATCTGGTATTCCGGCCAGACCCTACACGCCCGTGAACGGCTGCGCATCACCCTGCGCGCCCTGATTTCCAACCCGCTGATCATCGGCTGCCTGGCCGGCATGGCCTATTCCCGGCTCGTCGGCGAATTCCCGGTTTTTCTGGACAACACCTTTCGTCTGGCCGCCATGGTGGCCCTGCCCCTGGCCCTGCTCTCCATCGGCGGTACCTTGACCCTGAAGAACCTCAAAACCCACATGGGTCAGGCATTTTTGGGATCCGCCATCAAGCTGTTGATGCTGCCGGCCGTCGGCTGGTTTTTTCTCAACGCCTTTGACGCCTCGCCCCTCTCCTTCCAGGTGGGCATGCTCTTTTTCGCCCTGCCCGCTTCGCCGGCCATCATCGTGCTCTCTTCCCAGCTCAACAGCAACACGGAATTAGCCTCCGCAGCCATCGTCCTGTCCACGCTGCTGTCTTTCTTCTCCATGAGCGCCGTGCTACTGTCATTCTAACGCACAGGAGAATGAACCGTTGACTGAATCCTCCCCAAAAACATTCAAACTGATCATCGAATACGACGGTTCGGGATTCCATGGCTGGCAGCGGCAGAAAAATGACCGCACGGTTCAGGAAACCATCGAAAACGCCCTCGCCGTCATGACCCGGGAACCAGTAACCGTCATCGGCTCGGGCCGCACCGACGCCGGCGTTCACGCCCTGGCCCAGGTGGCCGGTTTTAAAACCCGGTCCCGTTTGGATGCCGAGGCTTTTTTCAACGGCCTTAACAGTCTTCTGCCCGGTGATGTGGTGATCCGCGCATGTAAGCAGATGCCCGACAACTTCCACGCCCGCTTTGATGTGGCGTCCAAACGCTACCGCTACCATATCCTCAACCGGCCCATCGCAACGGCCATCGGCCGGCAGTTCGTCTGGCACATCCGCAGACCGCTGGACATGGCGGCGATGGCGAAAGCCGCGGGCAGTTTGCTTGGCACGCATGATTTCAAGGCTTTTGAGGGAACCGGCAGCCCCAGAGACCACACCGTCCGTACCGTAACCGATTCGACCGTAAAAGAAACCGGCGGCGGCAACCTGACCTATGATATCGAAGCCAACGGATTTTTGCGCTTCATGGTGAGAAACATCGTGGGGACGCTGGTGGAAGTGGGGTTGGGTAAAATCGATCCTCAAGCACTGCCGACCATTCTGCTGTCGAAAGACCGCTCACAGGCTGGCGCCACGGCCCCTCCCCAAGGCCTCTTCTTGGTTGACGTGGCTTATTAGGACCGGTTGAACCGGGAAATTTCATGCCTGCTTCCGGATACCCCTGATTCGACCTGATTCGACCTTGACACCGGTTACATGCCTGGATTAATATAATTTTATCTTTCCGAATCTAAATAGTAATTTTATATACTCGATTTTATTCAACATTGATTGATATCACGCGAATCCCTGTGGTACCGGGTACACCTGTGCCAAAACACCTTCCCATAACCCGAAGGACAACACGCCGGCTTGCGGACAGGCATCTTCAAGAACGGCTCGATAAATACTCACGCCTGATCCAAGCCGGGCAGGTCATTACTTCCGAATTGAATTTCGACGCGCTGTTTGACGTCATCTCCGGCCAGGTCGGCAGCATACTGAATGTCGAAAAATGCTCGATTTTTCTGATCGATGAAAATAAACACAACCTCTGCCCTTTCGTATCTGCAGACTTGGACGCCGATCAATTTCAATTTCCAAAGGATCAGGGCATCGCCGGATGGGTATTCTGCAACCAGCGCCCTCAGATCGTAAACAACGTCTATAAAGACCCGCGGTTCCTTAAAGATGTCGACAAAAAAACAGGCTTTCGAACGGTCAATTTACTCTGCGTTCCCCTGATCGTACATGGCAGCGGCTGCATCGGCACCATGCAGGTGCTCAACAAAAGAGAGAGCGACTTCACCGAAGAAGATGCAGACATCCTGACCTACATCGCCAGTTATGTGGCGGTCGCCCTCGACAATTCATCCCTCTACGAAGAGTTGAAGGCGACCGACAGGGTCAGGCAGAAGGTGGTCAACCACCTGGCGCATGAACTGAAAACCCCTTTGGCGATCCTGACTGCCGTGATGTCGCGATTCGCCGACACGGCGCATGATCGGGATCTGATTCACATGGTAAAGATCATTGAGCGGGGTCAACGCAGCATTGACCGGCTTAACCAGATTCAAGAGAAGGTGGAAGACATCGTCGGCAGAAAACGCATCGATCACGAGAAACAGTACATTCATATTTTCGAGGACCTTATCAGCCTGATTGAAGAAACCGGCGAGGATCCGGCTGTCCCTTGCGGTCCACTGGCCGCATCGGTCATCGATCGCATCAAATCTATTTTTGGATTCGAAGAAGAGAAAATCGAAACCATCCGGGCCGACCTCTTCCTGAAGGACATTCACTACGATGCAGTTGAAGCCATCCATGAGCGGGACCTGGATATCTCACTGGAGATGGAAGAAAACCTCTATATCAAAATGGATAAAACGATCCTGAAAAAGATATGTGGGGGATTATTGAAAAACGCCATTGAAAACACCCCTGATGAAGGCCGGATAGAATTGACTGCGGGTTCAGGAACTGAAGAGGTGTTCCTACGGTTTCAGGACCACGGCGTAGGCATTACCGCCGAAAACAAAAAGAACATCTTCAAGGGCTTCTTTCACACCCAGCCGACCCAGCATTATTCATCCAAAACGCCCTATGCCTTCAACGCGGGTGGCACGGGAACCGACCTTCTGCGATTGAAGACCTATTCGGAACGGTTCGGATTTAAAATTGATTTTTCAAGTGAGCGCTGCCGCTTCCTTCCCGGAGAGGGGGACACCTGCCCCGGACGGATGTCGTTGTGCAGGCATATCCATGGGGCCTGTGATTGCATCTGCCCGGGAGGCAGTACCTTCACGGTCTGTTTTCCCGATACCGGGCGCTTGACCGGCAACCCCCATCAAGCAGCGTCAACAACGATGAGAGAGAAAGTGATGGCTCATTGATGGATAAAACAGGCCTGCTGAAAGACAAAAAGATATTAGCCGTCGACGATGAACCCGACATTCTGGAATCCATTGAAGAAGCATTGGATGGCTGTGATGTCGATACCGCAGGTGATTTTGATTCTGCGGCGGAACTGCTCCATTCGAAAGTCTACGATGTTGCCGTGCTGGATATCATGGGCGTCCGGGGCTATGACCTGCTGAAAATGGCAAAAGAAAAAAAGGTTCGCGCAGTGATGCTCACCAACCATGCACTCAGCCCCGACGATTTCGCCAAATCAATGAGGGGCGGTGCCGATGCGTACTTACCCAAAAACAGACTTTCCGAGATCGATGTTTTTCTGGAGGACGTGTTGAGAGATGATTGTCAACAACCCGGGGCACTCGGCATGTGGTTTGATCGTCTCAAGGGATACTATGAAAAGCGATTCGGACCCGGCTGGCGGGTCAGCGTCGATTAGCAGGGTGTTGAAAACGTCATGAACGCAGGCAAGACAAGGCAAAATTTGGTGAAAAAGCGAAGTTTATGTGTGATAAATGAGAATTTTGAACCAAATTTTAAAGCTGTATTGTCAAACACAATAGTTTTTCAACAGCCTGTTAGACGCTATCAACACGCCTACGGCAAACAGCGGATGAATACTCACCCCAAAAAGGGATGATGATCGTAATTATTTATCTGGGCCGTTAATCATTTTGTAAGAGCATTCACAATGAAACAGAAAATCAACAACAATCAGCTTCACCGGATTGCCAGGTCCTTAAACCCGATCGATTATGTCCAGCGGGTGCTTGAACACCGCCGGCTTGCCCTCGCTGTGATTGCCGGGGTAACGCTCCTGCTGGCCGCCTTCATCCCTCGACTCTCATTCAAGACATCGATCCACGATCTGATTATCGAAGATCTCCCCGAAAATGTTCAATACGAAGCATTCAAGACAGTTTTCGGATCGGAGGAGATCATCCGCGTGGTCGTCAAGTGCAACAATGTTTTCGATCCGCTCAACTTTCAGAAGATCGCCCAACTGGAGGAAGCGGGGAAAAAGATCGAAGGGGTCCAGCGGGTTATCGGCCTCTCCGGAATCAAGAACGCGGTTGACCTGTCCGGGAATTGGCCGATGGAGCAATTCGTGGCCTTCGTTTCCGGCGCCGATCTGTTCAAACACAATCTGATCTCCGAAGACCACAACACCACCGCGATCACCCTGGTGCTGAATAAAGACGCCATTCAGGACGATGTCATCGATGCCGTCCAGTCGTTGATCGATAAAACCGACCCGGATATCCGGCTTTACCAGATCGGCATGCCGCTGATTTCCCAGGCGCTGGCGCAATTCACCCAAAGGGATTTCCTGCGCCTGCCGCCGATCACGTTCCTGCTGATCGCGGTGGTTCTCTTCCTGCTGTTCAGGAATGTACTATACACGCTGATTCCGCTCTCCTGCGTCACCCTGTGCCTGATCTGGACCTTCGGCATGGTTTCCCTTCTCGGGGTTCCGCTGTCGATCCTGACCATGATCGTGCCGGTCTTTCTGATTGCCGTCGGAACGGCCTACTGCCTGCATATCCTGGCTGAATATCGGGAATCCGCCAGCCCGGATCGGTCGTCCGTCGAGGCAGCGGCAATCGCCTTTTCCCGGACGACCCTGCCGACCCTTCTGGCCATCCTGACCACCCTGCTCGGCCTGGGGTCCCTGTTTGTCAACCGCATCTCCGCCATCCGGGAATTTGCCCTTTTCTCGTGCATCGGGATGGCCGCGTTTCTGATCCTGGTCATGACCTACCTGCCCGCCGTACTCTCTTTGGTCCCCTGCCGGCAAAAGGTCTCCCCCGAAAAAAAAGAAGCATCGTCGATGATGGATCGTTTCCTCGGCTGGATTGTCGATCTGAATCTCCATCACCAGCGCATGACCCTGATGGTGATTGCGGGGATGGCGCTGTTCGCCGGTTTCGGACTGTTGCGTCTGAAAGCGGAAACCAACCCGGTCGGGTATTTCAAGGATAACACCCGGGTAATCAGAAATTTCCATGACATCTACCAGCACCTGTCGGGCAGTTTTCCTGTCAATGTGGTCATATCGTCACCGACGGAGGATTACTTCGAAAGCGCGGAAAACATCGCTTCCATCGAAACGCTTCAAGCGTTTCTGGACACCCTCCCCGGCGTCGATAAGACCATTTCCTTTGCCGACTACCTGAAACTGGTCAACTACGCCTCCAACCGCTTCGATCCCGCCTTCTACAAATTGCCCACGGAATCCTGGGAACTCAGGATGCTGATGAACACCTATAAATCCATACTGGGCATGGACATGTTCAACGCCTTCATGGGACCGTCGTTGTCACAGGCCAACATCCTCCTGTTGACCCACATATCCAGTTCCAGAGACTTCCTGGGCCTGCGCAAAACGATTCTCCGCCATGTCGCCGAAGCCTTCAACCGGGATCTGAAATGGGACGTCACCGGGTTCGGCATCGTCATCTCCGCCAGCAGCCACCACCTGGTATCCGGGCAGGTCAAGAGCTTCTTTCTGACCATGACCATTATTTTCATCATCATGTTCGCCCTGTTTCTCTCGTCCACGGTGGGCCTGATCGCCATCGTCCCCAACCTGTTCCCCATCGTGATCAATTTCGGGCTCATGGGATGGCTGGGCATCGAACTGTCCATGGCGACCAGCCTCATCGCCAGCATCGCCATCGGCCTGGCCGTGGACGATACCATCCACTATCTGGTGCGGTTCAACCACGAGTTCAAGAAAGACCTCGACGACAAGCGGGCGTTGAGAGAGACCATCAGCCACATCGGGCGACCGATCATCTTCACCACCCTGACCATCAGCGCAGGCTTTTTCATCCTGGCCTTCTCGGGTTTCAAACCCACTGCCATCTTCGGGACGATGATGGTCATCACGATGCTTTCGGCCCTGGTGGGCGACCTGGTCCTGCTGCCGATCCTGATGCAGCGCGTCGAACTGGTGACCCTCTGGGATCTGGTGCGCATCAAGATGGGCGGGGAGACCGGCCTGGGCATCCCCCTCTTCCAAGGGCTTTCGCGCGCAGAGGTTCATTCGATCATCATGGCCGGCACGATCAAGAAGGTCAACGCGGGGCAGCCGCTGTTCTACAAGGGTGACCAGAGCGAATCCATGTATGCGATCATATCGGGCGGCTTTGACGTCATCGACTATGATCCCACCTGCACGCTGAGCAGTCACGAAGCCATCCAGAAGTGCATTGCCAAAGTCGGCACCGGCGACATTTTAGGTGAAATGGGGCTGCTGCGCTCCGCGCCCCGGTCGGCTACCGTGATGGCCACCCAGGACAGTGAACTGCTGCCCATCAACTGGAAGGTGATCCAGCGGCTGCAATGGCTCTATCCGCCCACCGCCCAGAAGTTCTTCGTCAACATGATGGGCATTCTATGCGATCGGGTGGAGCGCCTGACCACCTGCCTGGCCAATGAAAGCCTGGCGGACGACCTGACCGGCCTGAACAACCGCAAGGGCTTCGTCCGTTCCCTCGAGCAGGAAGCCAACCGTGCCCACCGGCTGCGGGAAGACCTTGTAATGGCAATGATAAAGGTCCAGTTCACCGACGCTGACGGCAACCAGTTTGATGGGATTAAAAACGATGTCCTACGCGGCATCGGTGATACCCTCACCGCAACGATCAGGCGCTGTGACATGGTCGGCCGGGTTGATACGGATACCTTTGCCGTGCTGGTTTCCAGCGCGTCAGGAAAAAACGGAGGCGCGGTCGTGCGGCGGCTGCGAAGCGATCTGGATAAGCTGCAGGCCCGGTTTGAAAAAACCATCGTCTTGTCGATCGATGTTAAATACACCACCCTCCGCCTGGAAGCCGAAACCGATGGGGAACGGCACCTCGAGGATGCCCTGCAAAGGCTGAGATCCGAGGATGATCCCCCGTTGTCGTTTAAAACCGAGTCCGCGAACTGAAGATGTGACAATCAAAGATTCCCGGACCGGAAATTCGTGGCGCCCATAGGAAATTTGCTTTGTTAGATATTCATTGATTTATCGAAATCCCAAAGATCAAATGACAAAAATCAAACAAGGTCTCACCCTGGAAGGTTGTGGTCATTGGTTATTGGAATTTGAATTTTATTTGTAATTTGGTGCTTGTGATTTTTGATTTTGACACAAACTGCCAAGGCGTAACCTACGGCCTCTGATCAAGCCCAAGGACCAGCTTTTCTTAGAATAAATAATAAGGATGGCGATCATGCTTAATCTTCAGAAAATCAAAGCAGATTACTGTAAAACCCAGATCATGGAGGCCTATCAGCGAACCTACAGTGACATGGAAAAAGGCTTGGGCAACATCATCACCTGGACGGCGCACCTGGCCCTGGAGAACATCGCCAATTCCGACGCCCTTTATCATGACGCAGAACATACGATCATGGTCACCCTGGCCGGGCAGTCCATCCTTGAAGGCAAGCACCTGTCGGAAGGGCGCGTATCTCCAAAAGACTGGACGCATTTCATGATCGCCCTGCTGTGCCACGACATCGGCTATGTCAAGGGAATCTGCGCGGATGACAATGGCTACAAGCTGGCCACGGGGATAGGCAAAAAAACGATCACCCTTCCGGAAGGCACCACCGATGCCCAGCTGGCGCCCTACCACATCGACCGGAGCAAACGTTTCGTTCTCGAGCGTTTCGGGAAAAAGATGCTCAGAGAGTCGGGCGGTCTGGTGGACGCAGAGCTGATCGCCTCGTACATCGAGATGACCCGCTTCCCTGTTCCCAATGACGACCGGTACAAGGATACGTCCGGATTCCCCGGGCTGGTGCGCGCCGCTGATTTCATCGGGCAGCTGGCCGACCCCAACCGGCTGCAGAAATGCACGGCTCTGTTCTATGAGTTCGAAGAATTGGGGCTCAACCAGAAGCTCGGCTACAAAACCCCCGGGGACCTCAGGGACTGCAACGCGAAATTTTACTGGGACAGGGTCAGCCCCTACGTTCAAGAAGCCCTCGGATACCTGAAGGTAACCCACGAGGGCAAACAATGGATCGCCAACCTGCAATCCAACGTGTTCGGCAACTACCTGTTCGCCAACGGAAAACCGGCGGATATCTAGTACCCGGATTTGTAAATGAAATTGCCTAAAATACCGAAATACCTGAAGGGCGTCGCCGCCGTCACCCTCCTTTCAGTGGCCTTGACCGTATTCCTGTTTCAAATCGATGTGCCCATCCTGCAACTCTTTGAGTTGAAGCTCTACGACCTGCGTTTCCTGCAGCGGGGCTACCAAAAGCCATCACCGGTAGTTGTGCTGGCCATGATCGATGAAAAAAGCCTTGATCAGGAAGGCCGCTGGCCGTGGCCGCGCTCCAAAATTGCTACCCTCGTGGAGCGGCTTTCCGAGGACGGCGCCAAGGTGATCGGATTTGACATCGGATTCCTGGAGCCGGAAGAGAATGGAGACCCGACGGTTTCCCAGGGGTTTCAAGAGGCTCTCGACCGTCTGGCCGAGACCAACGAAGGCCTGATCGATCTCACGTCCGGGCAGATGCGCAAGGATATCAACGACCGAATCCTTGCGGATGCTATCCGCCAGGCGCATTCGACCACGGTGCTGGGCTATTTCTTCCACATGAGTCCGTCGGAATTGAATTACGACATCGGAAAGAAAGAAATCGACCGCCAGCTGGCACTGATCGACAAATCCAAGTATCCCATGATTCTCCAACAGAACCCGAACGCCTCCCGGCTTCCGTTCATCACCGCCTATGCACCGGAGGCCAACCTGAAAATACTCTCCGATGCCGCCGACGGGTCCGGATTTTTCACCGTGACCAGCGACCGGGACGGCGTGGTCCGCAACGTTCCCCTGATGATAAAATGCGGTGAAGACCTCTTTCCTCACCTGACGGTGCAGTGCGCCTGGCAGTACCTGGATCGGCCCCAGTTGATCGTGAACGTTCCCCGCTACGGCGTGGAAGGCATCCAGATGGGCGCGCGCTTTATCCCCACAGACGAAAACGGGCAGATGCGGATCAACTATCTCGGTCCGGCCAAGACCTTCCCCCACTATTCGATCACCGACATCCTCAAGGGCGAGATCCCGGCAGGGACATTCAAGGATCGAATCGTTTTGGTTGGGGCCACCGCTGTCGGCACCCACGACCTGCGCTCGACGCCGTTCAGCCCGGTTTACCCGGGGGTGGAGATCCACGCGACCATCATCGACAACATGCTCACCGGCCGGTTCATCACCAAGCCGCAGTGGTCGCAAATCTTCGACCTGATCGCCATCATCACCATCGGCCTGCTGCCCGGACTGTTCCTACCCCGGTTGAAAGCCATCGTCGGGCTCCTGATTGCCCTGGCCATATTCACCCTGCATATTCTCTTCACCCGCTGGCTCTTCGTCCAGTTCAACCTCTGGCTCAACATGGTCTATCCGCTGACCGCGCTGGTGGTCAGCTACACGTTCGTCACCGTCTTCAGCTATGCCACGGTGGAGCGGGACCGCAAACGGATCAAAGGCACCTTCCGGCAGTACGTGGCCCCGATGGTCATCGAGGAGATGCTCAAGGACCCCGAACAACTGACCCTGGGGGGCGAGGAGAAGGTGCTGACCGTGCTCTTTTCCGACCTGGAGCGCTTCACGAGCTACTCGGAGCGCTACGGGCCGAGGGAGATGATCAAGATTCTCAGTGAATATTTCAACCGCGTGTCAGAGGAAATCTTCAAACAGCGCGGCACCCTCAAGGAGTATGTAGGCGACGAAGTCATGGCTTTCTTCGGGGCGCCCATCGAGCAACCCGACCATGCCAAGCGGGCCTGCGAAACTGCCCTGGCCATGCGTGACGCACGCCATAAATTGTCCAAGGAATGGGCCGATTCTGGACGGCCGATTCTTCACGCGCGCACCGGGGTCAACTCCGGCCCCATGCTCATCGGCAACCTGGGGTCGCGCTACCGTTTCGCCTACGGCGTGCTGGGGGACCAGGTCAATCTGGGATCTCGCCTGGAAGGCCTCAATAAACAGTACAAAACCAGCATCATCATCGGTGAGAACACCTACGAACTGGTCAAGGACGATTTCATTGTGCGGGATATGGACCTGGTGCGGGTGGTGGGCAAGGAGCAGTGCGTGCGGGTCTACGAACTGATCGCCCGTGCCGGCGAGACCTTGTCACCGGAACACCTGGGCGCCCTGGAGGCCTATGCCGCCGGCTATGACGAGTACTGCCGGCAGCACTGGGATAAGGCGATCGACCACTTCAAACGGGCATTGGAATTGCGCCCCGACGACGGACCGTCCAAGACCATGCTGGCTCGCTGCATGGCCTACAAGGACGACCCGCCGCCGGAGGATTGGGATTGTGTGTTCGAACCGAAGAGCAAATAGCTAACTACAAGGGAAATACTTCACGTTAATAAACGGTCGAAGAAATCCAAAATAAGAGCCCCACAAGTATACACTTTTGGGGCTCCAATTTAAAAAAATTTATTACACGCTATAATATCCCCTTTCATAGTTTTTCTGTTTGACGACTGAATTCAATCTAATAACAAATTCTTTTTGTTGTCCCCCCTGATCGAACATAAACGCAGGTAGGATTTCTTTTGGTCGTAAACTGACATGTCCGGCAGTATTGATTTCCCTCTGAGTCTCCACATTCAACTAACAATTCATCACCAAGCCCGGTTTCAATGCTAACATCCACAGTAACAGCTTCTGTTCTCGGCACTATGATTTCACCGTTCGCATCGTATACGGTATAAAAAATTGCCTCTATGCATCCTGTATCAAGGTTGTAGAAATATTCAACTTGGACCTGTTTATTGGGGTCACCAGTCATAAGCCACTTTGTGGCACTGATTTGTTCAGAAGAATACATAGGCTTCGGGCAGTTCTCTTCGCACCCTGGCACAACAATCGTCCCGAAATATGGATCGTTATTAACTTGTATGACCATATCACCGAAATCTAAGCTGATTTCTTTATCAGGGAAATAGATGATGTACCGTTTCTTATCTCCGGCGGATGTATCAAAAGAAATCAGATATGTATTGTCTGAGCAAGTATTTACAAAAAATGTTTTTTTCGGATCTTTACAATCTACAGGTGTGGGATTGTCATCAACAGTACCAATATTGTAAGGAACAGTCTCGTCATTACAGCATATCGGAAATTTTACAAAAGCCTTAGTTATTTTCGAGACATCTCCTTCAATATCATAAACAGCCACCTTACATGAATCAACACTACCGGGACATGGAAAATCAGGATCGCTGCTTGTGCTTGAAAACGGAAACTTGTTGTCACGCTTAAATGCCGTAACGGTAATAGAGTAACCTTCTTTAGGCGTTGTGAAACTAAAGCTTCCCGGATAACATTCATTGGCCGTCAACCCCTCCGTTGGCAGAAACAGAAAAGAAGACAGCAACAATACAATTACCAGCAGAAAAATGAATCTTTTCATGAGTTCGCCCCCCCCATTTTGATCTTACTATCAATTAAAGTTTGTTTTCTCCCCTAGTCAGTTGTTTCTTACTCCTTTATTTTCAGGTTTTCTTAAATGCTATGGGAATGCCAATGTAATCTTGGCGAAAACTGTTCTCGCTGGTTGAATACGAGGATTTTCAGGGTCAGTATCAAAATACTTGAACGATTCATCAAGCAAATTGCTGGCGCCAACAGTTAAAAAGCCATAACGCTTTGGGAAACGAAAACTAATGCTGGCATCTACCAGCCAGAAATCATCCTCTCCAGACTCAAAAACCATAAAGCCGCGTTCAAATTCCCCCTTTTGATCGACATAGGTGCCTTTAATCGATGCACTTAAACCAGTAGGATGAAAAAAATTGATGCCCAGAGGGAAATAACTAGTATCTACGTTTTTGACGCCGAACGCGAACGCTTCATCCCTTTCATACTCTTCGTACATGTATTCCGCGCTAAAAGAGAACATCGGGTGAGGTGCCCAAAAGAGATAGGCTCTGAACAAGGATTCATCCCATTCGGCATCTTTCAAAGATAGCGCCCCAGTGTTAAGATCAATGTCCTGATAAGGTACTTCCAGGTCACGATCAGAATATTCAAGTCCACCAAATATGGTTTTGGTAAATTTCTGATCAATCCCTACGCCATAGCGCCAGGCGTCTGTCGAGTTGTCGTCATCGAAGAACTGGTTAAAACCGGCGATTTGGGTTGGTTCCAAAGTTTGGTCGGTAATCAATGTCCGTTTCAGGACCCGAAAAGCGGCTGCTCGAATGGTAGTACCAGTTAGCGGTGACCAGTTTATGCCAAATTTTGGATTAAACTGATCCCTTTCCTTGATGTCCTCAGTTTCGGAATCCAAAAAGTCGCCACTGGCACCAAGTGTAAATGTCAGATTATCAATAAGATCCCAATAGGAATAGAGATAGAGGTTATTATGCTCTAATCCGGCGTCGATGTCGACAACATCGGTAATGGTAAAGCCGGGAAATAGCTCTAACACCGTGGTTAGTTTTTCTTTAGTGTCAATATCAAAATATCCAACACCCCCAACAATTTTTACCGGCTTTGATCGAAAAAGATATTGAAGCTCGCCACTGTATGCTTCGTCATCACCTTCAAGATCAAGTAACTGAAGCACTGGTTCGTCTTTTGTCTGTTCTTTGCGAGTACCATCTTGGTAAGCAAAGTTGCCAAGTATTATCGATTCTGGAGAAAATGCATGTCGGATTCCAACACGAATTGTATCAATTTCATCGTTTTGCCGGAGGTTAACGTCAAAATCTTCCTCAAAGAATCGAAGTTGTGTATCACCTCTTTCAATCTCTCGATACCTGTATTCTGCCTGCAAACTGGTTTTGTGGGTGATCTCGTACTGGGCAAAGAAGTTGGCGATTTTGTCCTCCTGGTCCGCATTTGTCCGCCATCCGTCGGTCTCGAAATTGGAATAGCCGGCACTCATCGATAACCTATTATAGATCCCCGCAATGACACCTTCACCGCCCCAAGTATTATCTTCACCTATTAAACCAAAAGCTTGCACAGTTGCCCGGTTGCGGTTAAACAGCGGGTTGAACTCGTTAAAGGAAGTATTCGCGGCTCCGCCTGAACTGATGAGATAAAGGTTGCTCTCCGCCAGACTGGGTTGGATCGGCGTGATGTTGTTCGGCTGCAGCAGTTGGGACTGCAGCAATTCGCTGACCCGGGCGATTTCGTGGCGCGGCAGCACCGAATATGAGTCGGCCAGAAAGCGATGGGCCGAGTAGTTGGTCGGATCGGTGTTGACAGCGTTGTACCCTTCCACCAGGGCCCGCTGCTGGAATCCCAGGTCGCTGTAAATTCTTGCCTGACTGGCGCTGCGGGCGGCCAGGTCCGAATCAAGCGTCAGCTTGGAACGGTAGACGGCGCGATTGTCGTTGAGTTCAATGGCTTTCTGCAGGTCCTGCAATGCTTCTACTGGACGATTGGTAGTCTGCTTGGCAATGGCTTCATAAAACCAAGGTGTCGGATCGTTGGGGTCGAGTTCCTTGGCAGCCTTATATTCGCGTTCATCCAGCCCGGTGCGTTTCTCTTCGTAGTAGGCTTTGCCCAGATAAGAGCGGATCAGGGAATTGTTGGGATCCAGGCTTGCGGCGACCTCGAGGTCCATACGGCCCGCTTCCAATTGACCTTCGCGGATCTTGGCCAGCCCGATTCCCAGGCGGGGAAGCGGATCGACCTGGTCGGTCTGGATGGCCTTCTCAAATGCCGCCTTGGCATCATCGGTTTTTACCTGGGTCAGGTTGGCGAACCCCAGCACGGTCTGGGTCCGGGAGAGGTCCGGAGCCAGTGTGGCCGCTTTCTGAGCCGATTGCAGGGCCTTGTCCAGTTCGCCGAAAGAAAGCTGAATCTCCGCCAGCCGCGCATATGTCAGGGCGTCGTCGGGGGATGCCGCCACGGCGTCCATCAGGCTTTTACGCGCGCCTTCAAGATCGAATCTGGCCTGCTGGGCGTAGGATTTGGCTACAAGGGCCGTAGCCGACTTAGGGTTGGCAGCGACAGCCTGCTGGGCCAATTCGTAGGCTTTCTCCTTGTCGTTGCGGACCAAGGCCACGATAGATGAAAGGGAGAGCGCGTCGGCCATTTTCGGATCCATGGCCAGGGCTTTTTGAAGATCCGATTCGGCGGCGTCGATGTTGCCCACCGAAAGAGACTGGGACGCCCGGTTGGCCAGGAAGACCGAATCATTCAGATCCTCGCGCATTTCCGGCTGGCCGGGCGGCACGTACACCACCGGCGGGTAGTAAAGCGCCCACTGGACGGCATCCCGGGGATTCACCACCGTGGTCAGCACCGGTGCGCTGCCCTTTTTGGCAACGGCACTCTGCCCGCTGGCCAAGGCCACCTCGCCGGCGTCGTTGGAAGCCAACACGCTACCTTCGAAGACGGACAGGAAGGTCTGGTCGTCCTCCACCCGGACGAGAAACTCGGTGCCGCGTACGCCGGCGACGACATAGGGGGTGTTGACCTCGAGTTTATTGGGTTTGCGGGCAAATAAGTGGGCTGCCCCTTTGAACACGTCGATGAAAGAGGTCTTCTCCTCGAATTTCTGGACAACGATGGAGGAATTGGCATTGAGCCGCAGGACGGACTCGTTGGCCAGTGCCAGACTGGCCCGGCTGTTGTCCAGCACCCGGACTTCATCGCCCGGGCAGAAGGTGTCATCCAGCGTGACCTGCTGCCACTGCCCCCCCCCGGGTGATCTGGACTCAACCGCCCCCTGCACGGACACAGCTCTGGCCGCCGATGGATCGCAGTTCGCTGTGGCAGCGACAGCGAGGCCCGGAATACCCATAAACAGTGAAACAGCGACAAAAAAGCGAACAAAATAAGGCGCTACCCCATTCATCTTAGATCCCCCCTGCTGGCCATTAAAATCAAACACGGAGGTTGGCGGGTCTGACTTCAAGGGCCCATATAGGTTAACGACCCTGGGACAAACAGATGACCGAATTGCAAAAGGTGAGAAATTCACCGCTACAAATATAAAAATATATAAATTTTAAATAGTTGGTGATATGCTGAGCACAATATAACCCATCACCCTGAACCGTTGGTAATGCGGACCAAAACTCAAAAGGAAACTTCAGTATTAAAAAGTATATCTGCCATCAGGCGAGAGGATTTTGCAAAAAATACAGATACTACATAAATGGGAATTTCATCCCATTATGAATATTATCGAATCAACAGAAATAGTAAACAATAAAAATGTACTGATTAAACCCTTAGGCATTCTACGGGTTTTATTGTTCGACACGCTTATCCTGAAAGGGCACCAGACACAATAAAGAACCACGAGGTGAGGCGTTTAAGGCATCTTGCTATTTCGAGGAATAGGATTCTGAGCAGTTCGACGAGCCGTCGGAGATTGCGGGTCCCGCGATTCAGCTCTTTTTGGTTCTGGCCAATTCACCTGGGGACCGTCGTCTACGAATCAGAGAATAGGCTTGCAACGTCAGCCATGGGTGGTATGATGCGCGATTATCGGGTTCAGTGTTCTTGCAGTCCGACAACTATATCCCAGATACAAACCCAATAGTGAAATGCCATGTGGTCGGCAACTCCGATCGGCGCAGTTGCCTCGATCACTGCCCGGCTTTTATGGGCTGATCGGCATTTGTCGAGACAATTTATAACCATTCAGGTATTTCCGGATTCCACCAGGGCGCACGTACGGATGGCCTCTTGACCACTAGACGCGAAGGACGGGTCGACGTGGACAGAAAATATGGTCCCGAACTTTTCGGTTCAACCTACCTCAGGGGAGAAGTCGTATTCCGCCAGGGCGACCCCGGGGATGTCATGTATATCATTCAGTCCGGGGCGGTCGAAGTTTCGCAGGACAAAAACGGCAGCGAAAATGTGATCGCCATTCTCGAAAAAGGTGATTTTTTCGGGAAAATGGCACTGCTGGAAACCGGCGGCAGATCCGCCACCATCACCGCGATCAGCCGCACCCGCCTGATCCCGTTGACCAAAGCCCTGTTGGTTGACCGATTGAAGCGGGATCCCGATGTATCACTGCATCTGCTGAGGAAACTGATTCAGCGAATTCAACGCGCACACCGGCGCTACCGGCAGGAACTTTTGGAAAACGAGGAGTTTAGGAATGCCGTCGCCGCCTATAGCGAAAAGCTATTGGCAGGTGACCGGGGCTTCTCACCGGTCGAAGCGCCGGATGCGTTGCCCGGCAGCAGGGACCTTACGAATGATCTGCTTCTGACCAACGCCAACATCAGCACAGAAAGTTGCCGGCAAAGCCCTGCAGGATGGGGAACCGGTAATCGTCAATGATGTCACGACATGTCCCTATTTTTTCAGTGATTTCGACAATGACAGCAGCTTCGTGACCAAATCGATCCTGGCGGCACCGATCATCGTGGGAGAGGTGAAGGTAGGCGTCATTGAAGCGATCAACAAGGTCGGCAGCGATCATTTCGACGAAAGCGACAAAAGGATGTTGATCGCAATTGCCGATGAAGTCGGTTTGGCCGTTAAAAATGCCCGCATGTTTGACTACGTCGTCAACTCCTATTGCAAAATCCGGCAAGGCCAGATGAGTTGCAAGGGTTGCGTGCGACCGCTTAAATCCTGGACACCATGCGCCAGGCAGCTTGAATTGGTTTGATTGACCATAGCGGCAGAAATGGTGTGGCCATACAGTCATAGTTCGATGTTCTGGCCATCGGAGCGGCAACCATTGGCCTGATGAAGCGTATAAGGCGACAAAAAGACGCCGGCCTTCTATTCCTGATCGAACCAAAATGGATGGAAGGCAAATGCGCGGCAAAACATAACCGCCTGACCGGCATAGATATAAATACTCATATTGACGCATACAAATGGTTAATACTGCGCATTGTTTCCCCATCCCGAAAACGATTATAAAGAATTCCATTCCACCTGACCTGATGCGGCATAGCCAGTGATGCACAGCTGTCCCCCCCATCCCCAGGCGCTGGAGCAGTCCAGCCGGGCGATGGAGGAGGCGAAACAGGCCAAAGCCATGTCTGCCGATGCCAATGCGGCCGCTTCGCGGGCCGAGTTGGCTGCCGACCGCGCCATGGATGCGGCTGCCCAGGCCGAAAAAGCCGCCAGCCGGGCCGAATCCGCTGCTGGACATCGCCCGGCAATATAACCTGGGCTTCAATGAAATCCAGGACCTCTATCCGCAGCTTGACCCCTGGCTGCCCCCCGAAGGCATGCTCATGGACATCCCTTCCCAGTGGGTCCTGCCGAAGGGGGTTTTCAATGGCATCGTTGTCAATATCGCCGAATTAAGGCTGTATTGCTTCAGCGCGGACCAAAGCAGCGTCGTCACTTTTCCCATAAGCATCGGTGGGAAAGCCTGGCAAACGCCGAAGGGCAGCTTCGCCATCAAAGAGAAGAAGATCCACCCGGGTTGGGCCGTACCGCCCTCGTTGAGACAAAAGTATGTTTTTCAATATCTTCCGCCCGGTCCGGACAATCCCCTGGGAGCGTTCTGGATGGGCCTTGAGAACACGCACTATGGTATCCATGGCACCGATTTCCCATGGTCGATCGGGCGGGCGGTGACCCGTGGGTGCATCCGGCTGTATCCCGAGGACATCGAACGGCTTTTCGAACGCGTTCAACCGGGGACGCGGGTCACCATGGTCTATGAACCGGTCAAGATCGGCACGCTGGCGGATCGGGTGTTCGTAGAAGTCCATCGGGACATCTACGGCAGGGTCGGAAACCTTCAGCAATATGGCTTATTCCATTTACGAATGAGCAGGCATGCCTGGCGCGTCGACCTCGACAAGTATCGTCAGGCCCTCGACCGCCAGGATGGCATGCCTGTGGATGTGACCCGGTCGCTGGCGGCCGGCAGCATGGAAAACAAGCCTTTTACCAGCACTGTCGAACCCTCTTTATGAACGGCGGCCGGGACGCTGTCTGCCGGCTACTTCGCGAAACGCGAACGGATCAGCAGCAGCGGCCGGTCGATGCGATTGAGCACGCCCACGGCCACACTGCCGTAAAAGGTCCGCTCCCCGCCACCCTGACCATGACTGGCCATGGCCACCAGATCCGCCGATTCCCGCTTGGCGGTGTCAATGATGCAGGCCACCACCCCGCCTCGACCGATACGCATCTGCACATCGATATCGATGGATCGCCATTTATCGATGATCGTCTGCAGGTAGGCCTGGGTCGTGGTTATCCGTTTCCGGCGTTTTTCCAGGTACGTGTTCACATCGACCACTTCGTCGCGCTCAAGCGCCAAATCGGATGTCTCGTCCACATACAGGAGGACCACGCTGGCCTTAAGGCACAGGGCCAGACTCTCCACATGCGGTAAAATGGCCTCTGCGCGCATCGAACCGTCCAAGGGCACGAGTATTTTTTTGTACATGGCATCTCTCCTTTTCAGTTATCCTCATTGGCTGAAGGCCGGTCGGCTATCGGCAGACGGCAGGTAAAACAGGTGCCCTCCCCCAGCGTGCTTTTCACGGATATGGTGCCTTTCAGACGATCCATAATTTCCTTTACGACCACCAGTCCCAGCCCCGTCCCTTCTTCCTCAAACTGTCTGGCGTTGGCGGATCTGAAAAATTCCGTAAAAATGCAGGGAAGATCATCCGGCGTGATACCGATACCGGTGTCACGGACTTGAAACCGGACATGCTTGCTGTTTTCCCGGCTTAACGTCACACGCACCGCCCCTCCCACCGGCGTATATTTCACCGCATTGGCAATCAGGTTGGTGAACAGGTCGTCGACAAGCTTCTCATCGGCCAGAACATGAGGCAGTGATTTGTCGATAGCGAAGGCGACGTCCACATGCTTTTCGGCCGCCAGCACCTGGTATGGCTCCCTCAGGGGGTTCAATACACTGGCCGCCGTGACCGGATGCAAGACAACCTTTTGCAGGTCCATCCGTTTAATTTCAAGATTGAGCAGGTCGGCAACCACGTCTCCCAGAATCTGGAGGCGTTTCACACTGCGGTCGAGCGTAGTTGCCTGTTTCGGCGTCACAGGACCGAGATAACGGTTTTTTATCAGGTTGAGCATGCTCAACACGGTATTCAACGGTGAGCGAAGCTGGTGGGCCGCTTTCTGCAGGAACCATGATTTATCGAGGTCCCTTTTCAGGTTTTCCATGGACAGGGCGGTCAGGTCGGTCATCAACGAAAAAAATTTGACGTCATCCTCCGAAAAATAGCCGGGCTCGGCACCGTATACGCAAAATATCCCCGAAACGGTCTTGCCCACGGAAAGGGGCAGGCAGATCATGGAAGCAATTCCTTCTTTGCGGATATCTTCCGGATACTGGGAATAATCTTTTTCATCTATTTTACCGATGACGCTCAGCGTCCCATCCATGATTTTCTGGGCAATGGGGTTTCCGGCAACCTTGACCCCCCGACTGTTTTTCTTATACTCCTCGCCGAGACCGAAGGTGGAAGCAAAGATCAGGTTTTCCCGCTGATCGTCCAGCAGTTTGATGGAGCAGGTGTCGACCCCCATTATCCGGGCCGCGTTTCGGGTGGCCACATCCATCAACGGCTGCAGCGACACGCAGCCGCCCATCTCCGTGACCATCTTATACAGGGCCCTCAATTTAACATTACCGGCATCCAGTGCTTTAGAGACCTGAAGAAGTGCTCTGCCTTTGACCCTCAGACTCAACTTGAGGGAGGTGACCAGAAAAGCGGTGATGAACAGGGCGGCAACAAAGAGTAGAAAGAAAGGCACCATGTCCGGACTATCCACCGGAACATACAAACGATAAACCCACGACGATCCGTGGAACATGGCCGGCTGGACAGGGAGAATTTCCAACGCCTGCAATGTCACCAGCCCGCCCAGGACCGCCGGGACCGAGAAGCAATATAAAAAACAGCTCAACGGGAAGAGCAACATCCCGGACAGGATGACATGGAAAATTAAAAATATGAGCAGCGGGCTGTGTAAATTTCCGGTAAAATAAATTAACGGATAAAGGGCTGAGAAGTCGCAAATGATCTGTGCGTGGGTAAAAATGGTCAAGGGCTTTACTTCCCGGGGGTTGCCCGTTTGCAGCCGCCGCCAGATGAAATGAAAACCGATATTGTAAAGCAAGACAAAAAGGAGGATAAGATCGACGGTGACAACCGGCAGCGTCCGCCATTGATAATATACCAGCCAGCTTGCGACCAGCGATGAACCGGCGGCAATCCACCTCAGACGGATCAACCAGCGGACCCGTTCCCTGAGTTCCTTGCGGAAAAACAGCTGCTCCCTGACCAGTTCATCGCCCAGTTGCATGTGGAGGCCGTCCGTCATAATGTCTCGTCTTTTTCCTTCCAGATATCCTCGATGGTGGTCAGCAATTTCTCCGGATCCACCGGTTTTTCAATAAAGACCGATACCGGCCAGTCCTCTCCCAGGATGTGTTGAAACGTGTCTGGACCTGTTTCGGCCATGACCTTTGGAAACGAGGTGACCATGATAATGGGTATGTCCCGGTATTCGGGCCGGTTGTTGAGTTTGCACGCCAGATCGAATCCCTCGGTAACCGTAGCCATCATGACATCCAGGATGATGAGATCGGGTTTTTTTTCTTGGATGCGGCGAAACCCGTCCTGACCGTCATAGGCCGTCCTGACCGCATAGGCTTGGCTTTCCAGCACGATCCTAAGGGTATCCACCAGGTCCCGGTCGTCGTCGATGACGAGTATATCTTTTCCGGCACTCATGTCGGCCTCCTGATAGGGTTTTGTCCGTTATTAATTACCTTTCCCGGTTTGTCCGGGAGTTCCGGTCGGGTTTCCCCCCCTTGCGTCAACACCAACGCGGTGATTTCGCCGATGACCTGTTCAGCCCTTTTCCGGGCCACGGGGGACAGTCCGCTGCCGAAGCCGAAATCGTTTCCCTCAACGGTGACCAGCCAGGCGGTCGGGCAGCGGCGGTACAAACACAGCAGCCAACCCAGGATGAAGGCCGGGGTAAGCTGGTGGCCCAGGCAGACCATGGGTTTGAGTTCCGGCTGAATGGCCGTCCAGCGACGCCCCGGCACCCCCCTTTGGATGGCGGCGTCCACAAACAAAATGGTAGTCGCGTTTTTCAGCGGTTCAATCCAATCCGGTTCCAGCTGGTGGGAAACCCGCAGGTGAACATCCCTGCGGTTCGCAACGAGGGGCCGCAGCCGGTTGACGACATACGGGCCGATGCCGTCATCCCGGCGCTGGGTGTTGCCATAGCCGATGATCCAATATTCAGATGTTGTTGTTTCCGGCAGGATCATGGTTTACGTGCTCCCGAGTGTTTTTACCCGTGCGCCGGTACTGCTGAAAATGTCGATGACCAGCGGCATCTGTCCGACGGCATGGGTGGAACAGGATAGACAGGGATCGTAGCATCGGATGGCGCCTTCGATCCGGTTCAGCATGCCTTCCCGAACCTCACCGCCACGGATACAGGCTCTGGCCACCAGGTCGACCGACCGGTTCATGGCCAGGTTGTTATGCCCGGTGGCCACGATAAGATTGACGGCTTCAAGGATTCCGTATTTATCCACCCGGTAATGATGGATCAGGGTCCCTCTGGGGGCTTCGATGACCCCCACCCCTTCCCGGTGGGCCGGGTTGGATGAAATGCGGATATCCCGGCCGCAGATCCGCTCGTCTTCCAAAAGCGTTTCAGCCTTCTCCAGGCAGTAAAGCAGTTCGATGAGCCGCGCGTAATGGAAAAACAGGGATCCGCCCTTAAGCCCGTTTGCGGTCCGTTGACGATAGTCGTCGAACGCCGCTTGTGCCTGGAAAGTTCCCATGGCATCGACGACATTCAGCCGTCCCAGCGGTCCCACCCGGTAGCAGCCGGTCGGATAGCCGAGGGGCTTGAAAACCGGAAACTTAAGATAGGACCAGGGTTCCACATGTTCGGCGATGAACCCCAGGTATTGCGCCGGCTCGAATTCGGCCAGGATGCCGCCGTCATGCCCCCTCATGCGCATGTTGCCGTCGTACAGGGCCGGGCATCCCTTTTCATCTACCAGTCCGGCGTAAATGGATGGGAAATTGGCAAATTGTGCCACCTCATCCCCATGGGCCCCGAGCCATTCCTTGACGATACCCAGGGCGGCATGGGTTGACGCATAGGCGTCGGAGAAGCCGCTCAACAGGTTGCCGCGATCCTCATCCTTGAGCGGATTCATGACCCCGCCGGGTACGGCAAAGGCCGGATGGATTTTCTTGCCGCCCAGGGCCTTGATGATTTCCTGCCCGAATTTTCTTAGCCGAATGCCTTTCATGGCCAGATCCGGAAACGCCGCCATCAGTCCCACGACATTGCGTCTGCCCGGATCGGCATCCCAGCCGAGCAGCAGGTCGGGGCTGGCGAGATGGAAAAAATGCAATGCATGGGACTGAATGAACTGTCCCATATGCAGCAGTTCCCGCAATCGTCTGGCGGTGGGTGGAACAACCACGCCCAGGATCGCATCGCAGGCCTTGGCCGAGGCCAGCTGGTGGCTGACCGGGCAGATGCCGCAGATGCGCTGGGTGAGCACGGGCATCTCCTCAAAAGGCCTGCCCTGGCAGAACCGCTCGTAGCCACGAAACTGGGTAACGTGAAACCGGGACTCGCACACATCGCCGTTTTCATCCAGATGAATCGTGACCTTGCCGTGGCCTTCGATGCGGCTGAGGGGGTTGATGGTAATTTTTTTTGATGGGGCCATGCAACGCCTTCCTGTTGGGGCGACATCCTATGGTACGTTACCAATCGGTGTCGCTATTGCTGACCTGATCACTACACGGAATCCTCACCAGTGCCTGTTCGGAAACGAGGATTTTTGTTCGAGATCAAGGCGTGCGAAAAATTTTACCGCAGGCATATAGTTGATATTCCAAGGATAAAATTTTTCGCACAACGCAGATATCGGGCAAAAAGACCGTTTCCGGATAGGCACTAATCGAAATGGATCATTTCCTCGGGCAACACAGGCAGCCTGCCCGCCAGCAGTTCCTTGAGACAATAGGCCAAAACTTCCGGCGCCGGCGGGCAGCCGGGCACATACCCGTCAACCGCCACCACCGCGTTGACCGGCAGCACCTTGTCCAGAAGCGGGGGAATGTCTTCATGGCAGGGAATGACCCCGTTTACGGTGCCGGCTGTTTCCACATAGCTGCAGCGCAGCACCTCGTCCGTGGACAGCCCGTTGCGCAGGGTGTGGATGCCGCCGAAAACGGCGCAGTCTCCCCAGGCGATGAGCAAACGGCACTGCCTGCGAAGCCGTTCGATCACTTCCCGATTTTCCTGGTTGCCCACGCCGCCTTCCACGATTCCCACGTCGACGGGGGGAAAGGCGAAATCCTTGACATCCGTCAGCGGAGAGACCGTCAATTCCACCTGCGAGAGAATATCGACCAGCCCTTCGTCCAGATCCAGAAACGACATGTGGCAGCCGGCACAGGCCTCGCACCAGACCGTGGCCAGTTTAGGTTTTTTCACCGATGGCCTCCTTCTGCATCTCGCGTTCGGCCTGCCGGCGCAAGGCTTCCCATGTGGTGCAGCCTGAAGTGACATTCGCCCGTACGGCCAGATCCGCCAGGGTTTGCCAGGCTGCTTGGATGCCGGCCGGGGCATCCAGCATTTTCCGGCGAAACATGGTTTCGCAGCCGTCCAGGCCGGACCAGGTGCCGTCGGTTTCTCTCCACGAGGATTTGGGTATGAGCACATGGGCACGGTCATCCAGACTATCGGGCCAGCAGGGGCTGATGACCGCCAGGAATCCCAGATCATCGGGGATTTTTAAATCGACCGCGCCTTGAAACGGGTACTGCTCAAGCAGGATCAGACCGCCTTTTATCCCGGCCCGGGCCCGATGCTTCCGGCCCGACCGGTTCAGCAGCCGCCAGGCACCCATGCTGTTGCCGCACGGCTTCAGCACAATCAGCCGCAACCGCCGATCATGATCAAGCCCCTTTAACCGGGCCAGGTTCACCAGCGCTCCCAGGCCGGTCTTATCCGCTTGGGCGGCGACGTTCTCGCCAACGAGAATCAACGGGTTGACCGAATCCACGAAATCCCGGATGATTTCATGCAAAACGATCTGAGCCGTACCGTCCAGATGCAGCCGTTTAACGATATCCGTGGCCTTTACCGTTTCAATCGGCCTGACGGCTTCGCCCGGGCCGGCCGCAGCAGTCGTTTTTTTCATTCCTTTGGCGGCTTCGTTTGAAATCAGCCTGACCAGCAACAGCGCATCTTTATTTTTAACCGGAAGATGATGGGTTCCATGGGGATACAGAAAATCATCCGGGCCGATAACGGCGGACCGCAGGTGGTGCTCGATCAAGCACCTGCGGATCAGGTTGCCCACCGCCGGCTGGCGGTCAGGGGAAACGGCGCCGACCGTAAGAATAAAATCGGCTTCGGCGATCTTTTTCCAGGAGGCTTCCGTAAAGGGCTGTCCGTTATCCGGCCCGAGGTCGTATATATTTTGAAATTCGGACGATTCCACGGTGGCAATGGCTCCGGCCTGCCACGCGCTTTCCATCAGGTCCCTGAAACAGACCAGTTCCTCATTGGAGGACAGGCCCGAAACCAGTCCCATCACCGCATGGCCGCCATGGGCATCGCGCACCCGGTTCAATCCTTCAACGGTAAGGTCCAGGGCGCGCTCCCGGCTCGTTTCAGCCCAGGATCCGTCCGTTTGCCTGGCCATGGGGTGCAGAAGGCGACGGCCGGAAGGCTTGAGCACCTCAAATCTTCCCAAATGGCAAAGGATGCCGCGGTCGGGCCGGTCCTCGCCGGCGGGGAAGATGCCTTCGATTTTTATCAAATCATTGTCCCTGACCGTCGAGACGGTAGGACACAGCAACCCGCACAGCGGACAAACCGTCCGGATCGTCTGCCAGTTTCTGGAATGTCCCTTGACCGTGTAATGGGTCCGGTGCCGATGGTACAGGGCGCCGGTCGGACAGACCTGCAGACAGGCGCCGCAACTGGTGCAGGTGGAATGCTCGCGCGTCTCGTTCAGGTCGAAACCGATCAGGGTGGCGGGTCCCCGGTTGTGGAAGTTGAGGACGCGGCATCCGGACAGTTCCTCGCAGGCACGCACGCAACGGCCGCACAGGATACAGCGGTTATGGTCGAGTCCGATATAATCGCTGGTGGCGTCCACCGGGAAGGCATCAAAGGATGAGGGCACCGTCAGGTGATCCATATGCAGGGCGTAGGCAAGCGCCTGCAATTCACAATCACCGCTGCGGGGGCAGAACATGCAATGGTGATTTCTCTCGGCAAACAGAAATTCCAGCATGGTGCGGCGGGTTTCGATGATGCGTGCGTTGACGGTGACCACGTTCATGCCGTCCCTGACCGGTGTGACACAACTGGCGGCCAACCGGGGTGCGCCGTCCACCTCAACGACACACATGCGGCACCCCCCGCGCTCGGAAAGGGCCGGATGGTGGCAGAGCGTGGGGATGGAGATGCCCTGCTGCCGGGCCGCTTCCAGGATAGTGAGGCCGGCGCCGACGAGGGTTTCCTTCCCGTCGATGGTTATTTTCACTTGAATGGCCTCCCGTTCCATGGGGATCATCTCCTTATCCGGAAGACGTTAGGTCGCAGCGCAGGCACCGGTCGGCCTCCGCCTGTGCATCCTGGGGGGACAGGCCCAGTTCAATCTCTTTAAACGTCCTGGATCTCTGGCTGACATCGCTCTCCGGCATGCGGACTCTCGGTGCCTCCCGGATCTCTTCGGCAACGGTCATGGGGATGTCGATGCCGTCTCCCGGTGAAGGCCGGTATGGCGGTTCTCCATTTTTTTCCCGAATGGTTCGGTCCATGGCCGCCGCGGCCCGATGCCCGTCCGCAATGGCATGAACGACCGAATCCGGCCCGCGGACGGCATCTCCGCCGGCAAAAATCATGGCCGCGGCCGCACGGCCGTCCCGATTCGCTTCGATAAAGCCATGGGGAGTCAATTGAACATCGGGCGCGGGAAAAGCCGCCGAAAAATCCGGTTGCTGGCCGATGGCCACAATGACCTGGTCCACCTCCAGGACGAACTCGGCACCGGCCTGTACAACGGGTTTCCGGCGACCGTCGGACCCGAACTCGCCCAGGACCATCCGTTGGCAGACGATCCGCCCGACGCGGCCGTTCCCGCCTTCCAGGCGGACGGGGGCAACGAGATCGTGAATCGTTATCCCTTCGGCTTCCGCCGCGCGAATCTCCTCCTTCTGGGCCGGCATATCGGACCGCCGCCGACGGTAGAGGATCATGACCGTCTGGGCCCCCAGTCGCAGCACGCATCGGGCGGCATCGATGGCGGAATTTCCACCGCCGACGACGGCCACGCGCCTGCCCACCTCGGGATTTCTCCCCAGGTTGTGAGCCCTGAGAAATTCCACGGCCCCCCTGACACCGGCCAGTTCTTCTCCCTGCACACCCATCGATGCACTTTTCTGGGCACCCATGGCCAGATAGATGCCATCGACGTTCTTTTTAAGCGTTTCCCAACCGACATCCCGGCCCACCCAGGTGTTGCAGCGCAGCTCCACCCCCATGTCGGTGATATCCCTGATCTCCCGGGCCAGGATCTCCCGCGGCAGGCGATAGGCCGGGATGCCCCAGCGCAGCATGCCGCCCGGTTCCGGCAGCCCCTCGAAAACCGTCACCACATATCCCCTGGAAATGAGATCCCGGGCGGCGGTCAGGCCGGAGGGACCGGCACCGACGATCGCCACTTTTTTCCGGCGGGTAACCGGCATCCGCTTGACCGGCGGCCGGGAGGCATGATCGGTGATGTAGCGTTTAAGATGCTTGATACTGAGCGGTTCATCGACGGCTGACCGTCGGCATTTCGTTTCGCATACGTGGTCGCACACCCGACCGCAGACACTGGGAAACGGATTGGTCTGAAGCAGCACCTGATAGGCATCGTCTACTCTTCCGGTCCTGACCAATGCAATATAGGCGGGGATGTCCATGCCGATGGGGCAGGCGTGCTGGCAGGGCGCCTTAAACAGACTGGCGCAGACCGCCGCCGGGCATCGCTTTTCGTAAATGTGGGCTTCATATTCATCCCGGAAATAGCGCAGGGTCGACAGCACCGGGTTCGGTGCCGTCTGTCCCAGACCGCACAAGGCTGACTGCTGCATGATCGCCGACCACCGTTCCAGGGTGGCGATGTCGCCTGCCCGGCCTTCCCCACGGCAAATGCGCGTCAGCACCTCCAGCATTTTGCGGGTTCCCACCCGGCAGGGCGTGCACTTGCCGCAGGACTCCTCCATGCAGAATTCCATGAAAAACCGGGCGACGTCCACCATGCACTTGTCGTTGTCCATAACGATCATGCCGCCCGAGCCCACAATGGCTCCCAGCCGGGTGATCGATTCATAATCCACCGGGGTGTTCAGGTGGCCCGCCGGCACGCACCCGCCCGACGGCCCCCCCAATTGAACCGCTTTGAAGGTTTTGCCCCTGGGCACGCCGCCGCCGATGTCGAAGATAATATCGCCCAGGGGGATGCCCATGGGCACTTCAACCAGCCCGACGTTGGCGACGTCGCCGGTCAGGGCGAACACCTTGGTGCCCTTGCTGCGCAGGGTGCCCACACCGGCGTACCACGCCGCGCCCTTCAGGATGATCTGAGGGATGCTGGCCAGCGTTTCCACATTGTTCAGGATGGTCGGTTTTTTCCACAATCCCTGGACGGCGGGAAAAGGCGGGCGGGGTCGGGGAGTCCCGCGCCTGCCCTCGATGGAGGTCATCAGGGCGGTCTCCTCGCCGCATACGAATGCGCCGGCCCCGCGGTAGACGTCGATGTCAAATCCAAAACCGGTCCCTAAGATATTCTCGCCGAGCAGGCCGTACTGACGGGCCTGGTCGATGGCCAGAATCAGCATTTTCACCGCCAGCGGATACTCGGCCCGACAGTAGATATACCCCTGATGCGCACCGATGGCCCTGGCGGCGATAATCATCCCCTCCAGCACGGCATGGGGGTCCGACTCCAGCACGCAGCGATCCATGAAGGCCCCCGGGTCGCCTTCATCCGCATTGCACAGGACGTATTTGACATCGCCGGGCGACCGGGCGGCAAAATCCCATTTCATCCCGGTGGGAAACCCGGCGCCGCCCCTCCCGCGGATGCCGGAATCCTTGACTTCCCGGATTATCGCATCCGGCGTCATGTGAAGCAGCGCCTTGGCGGCACCAAAGAAGCCGTCGCGGGCGATAGTTTCGTCAATCTTCTCGGCCCGTATCAATCCGCGGTTGCGCATCACCCGCAGTTCCTGCCGGCCGAAGAAAGGCAGCTGCCGGATGGTGTCGCCCACCGCGGCCTCCGACGACCCGGACTCGCCTCCGTCAGCGTCCTTCTGCTCCCATCCCCGGGCGAATACCCAGTCAGCGACGACCTGTCCCTCGAGAATGTGTCTCCGGAAGATCAGCCTGGCCCTGTTCTCATCCACCGCGGCATATTTAACGGTCTCCTCCCCGACCCTTTCCACGCTGATGATCGGTTCCCGGTTGCAGATTCCCGCACAGCCTGAAGTGGTGATGGCGATGTCTTTTCTCCCGGTTGCCGCCAGTTCCTCACTGAATATGCGGTAAACCCTGTCCGCTCCGGAAGAGATTCCGCAGGTGCCCATGTGCACGGTAATGCGGGTGCTTGTTTTACCCGCTTCCAGCACCGATGCCCTGAGGACCTCTTCCTTAATCCGATGGAGATCGTCTATGGTGAGCTGAAGCATGGTCCTTCCCCCAGGCGTTGATAACCGCAACGGACAACTTAATCATATTTGTCGAGTAGTTCCATCAGCCTCGCCGGCTTGACATGCCGGAAGGTATCGGCATCGGCGGTAATGACGGGCGCGAGACCGCAGGCCCCCAGGCAGCGGACGGTTTCCAGGGAAAAACGCCTGTCGGCAGTGGTGGTCCCGGGTTCGATCCCCAGGGTCGTCGAAAGTTTTTCAAGGATTTTTTTGCCCCCCCTCACGTAACAGGCCGTTCCCAGGCAGCATTTTACGGTGTGCCTTCCCCGGGGCACCATGGTAAAAAACGAGTAGAAGGTTACCACGCCATAGACCTCGCCCAAAGGCACACCCAGGCTCAGCGCGATTTTGCGTTGAATGGCTGGGGGAAGGTAGCCCAGCGCTTCCTGAACCTCTTCGAGCACAGGTATCAGCGATCCCGGTTTGAATCGATGGCGGTCGATGATCGCATCCACCGCCGACATTTCTTCAGCCGTGAAATCCGGCGCATCCGCCGACTGGAAGGCAGGTTTTGACTGGATATCCACCACGTTTTCCTCCTGAATGGGTCGACCGTCGAGGCCCGGCGCCAGACAGCATGCCCGCGTGTAAAAATTATGGAGCAGTAATCGTTGCGGGAAGTTCCATCCCTTTCCCGGGCGGAAGCGATGTCCACCATGGAATCCATCAAAAACCATGCCGTCAGCGTCGGAAGAATTGCGTTCATGATTCAAACCGGCCCCGACCTTTCTGTTTGGGCCATGGTGCTGCGTAAGCGGGTAAAATCCGCCCCCTCGATAACGATGCCGGCGGTAACCGGCCATCGTCATCCTTTACAGACTGAAAAATTAACTGACAGGATCGGATGTCGATCCCGACCCCAATCCGCTGCCTGCCGCCTGGCGCGATGCGCCAATACACGGTTGAACGATCGGTTCCAGGAAGTGACACCGGCGTTGGCCCATGGCATGGCCCTTGCTAAAATGAATCGGTGAAACGCTGAATCTGAAAAACCATGGGGCCAACAGACACGTTTGGACAGCTTGTTCCTTAACCGGGTTCCACCAACCCAAGGAGGTGCACCATGACGACACTGCCGGTCATTCTCGTGGCCGTGGATGGTTCCGACCCGTGTATGGATGCCATAACCTACATCAGCCGCATCCTTTCTCCGAACCAGATCGCTATCGAGCTGTTTCACGTCAGGGCCGGGGTGCCGGAAGCCGTGTTTGACCAGGGCGGCGATGACGGAACCACCGCATATGAGGCGGAGATCAACCAGTGGAACGACCTGAAGGGAACCGAAATACAAGCCTTCATGGACAAAGCCAGGAAGGTGTTCACGACTGCCGGGTTCCCGCCGGATGCGGTCAATACCACCATCCGGTCCAGAAAAACCGGTATCGCCCGCGATATCATCAACGAGTCCAAACAGGCGTATTCGTTGGTCGTCATCGGCCGGAAGGGCCTCGGTACCCTGCCCGATTTCATGATGGGCAGCATTGCCGCCAAACTGGCGGAAAGCATGTCCCATGTGCCGCTGGTCGTCGTCGGCGGCCAGCCCGAAACCACCAAAGTGCTTGTGGCATTCGATCGCTCCCGAAGCATCCGCAAGGGGTTTGAAAGCGTCAGCCGCCTGTTTTCCAGATCCCTTGAGGAAATCCTGCTCTGCCACATCATCCGCCCCCTGTCCGTTCCCCATCCGGTAACCTGCACCTATTTCTCAACCAAAACCGAAGCGCACTGGCTGGATGAGCACTCACGGCTGATCATCCCGGCAATGGTCGATGTGAAGAAGCATCTGAGCAGCATCGGATTCGATCCCGATACTTTCCGGACCGCCATTTTGAAAAAGAAGATCAGTCGGGCGGATGCGATTGTCAGGGAAGCAGACGCCCATGAATTCGGAACCCTCGTTGTCGGCCGCCATGGCGCCTCTTCCGTAAAGGAATTCACCATGGGCCGGGTGACGCGCAAGGTTCTCTCCATGGCATACAACAAGGCGATCTGGATTATTTGAAGGCCTCATTGAAGCATCCATTTGCAATGATGCGCATCTTCCGATCAACGATGTCTATACGGTTTTTATGGCATTCACATAGTACCGCTGGACGTATTCCTTGACCATCCGGCGGGCGGAAAACCGCGCCGCGTTGCTGCGGATGGCCTCTTTCATCACCCTCACCCAGCCTTTGGGGAAGCCGTCGTCGCTCATATCGTAATAGAGCGGAATGATCTCATCTTCAAGAAACTGATAGATGGATCCGGCATCGATGCCGGTGCGGTCGCTTTCGCCGGATACGTCCCCGAAAGCCCAGCCGTTCCTGCCGTTGTACCCCTCGATCCACCAACCGTCCAGGATGCTCAGATGGGGAACACCGTTCAAGGCGGCCTTCATGCCGCTGGTACCGCAGGCCTCCATGGGCGGCAGGGGGTTGTTGAGCCACAGGTCCACCCCGTGGAGCAGAACCTGGGCGGTCTGCTCGCCGTAGTCTTCCACGAAGGCCATACGGCCGCCCATCTGGGGGTCGCGGCAGGCGTTGAACACCTTTTGCAGGATGTGTTTCCCGGGGTCGTCGGCCGGGTGGGCTTTTCCGGCGAAAATGATCTGGATGGGCTGCCAGCGGTCGTTGAGCAGGCGTTTGATGCGCGGCAGATCGTTCAGGATCAGATCGGCCCGTTTATAGGTGGTAAAGCGGCGGGCAAACCCGAGGGTCAGAATGGACGGGTCCAGCATGGCGCCGCCGGCCAGGAGAATGGACGGGCTGGCATGTTCGGACACCCAGCGTTTCCGGCAGCGTTCCCGAATGGCATCGATCAGCTTGATCTTCAGCCAGTAGTGGGTCTGCCAGAGTTCCTGGTCCGGGATTTTTTCCACCAGTTCCCAGATATACGGGTTGTCGTGATTGTCGCGCCAGGTGGACCCGAGATAGCGATCATAGAGCATCTTGATTTTAGGTTCCACCCAGGTGGGGATGTGGACGCCGTTGGTAATGGAATCGATGGGAACGTCTGCCAATGCTTTGTCCGGCCAGAGGGATTGCCACATCTTGCGGGAAACCAACGCATGATTCCGGCTGACGGCATTGCGGAACGCCGATGCCTTCAGCGCCAGGACGGTCATGTTGAATCCCTGGTGGGGATACTGCGGATGGACACCCAGCTGCAGAAAGCCGTTGCGGTCCAATCCCAGATCGGGCCAGTAGGATCGAAAATACTTCTCCATCAGGTAAAAAGGGAACACATCGTGACCGGCAGCCACCGGGGTGTGGGTGGTGAAGACGGTACGATCCCGGACGGCGGTAAAGGCGTCGTCGAAGGACATGCCGTCGAGGCGGTAGTCACGAATCCGTTCCAGCAGGGCAAAGGCGGCGTGGCCTTCATTGAGATGGATCAGGCGGAAGTGCAGTCCCAGTTTTTCCAGCATTTCAGCTCCGCCGATACCCAGCACGATCTCCTGGCGCAGGCGCTGTTCCAGATCCCCGGAATAGAGCCGGGCGGAGATGGTCCGGTTCCAGGGGTCGTTCTGCTCGATATCGGTATCCATCAGGTAGAGCGCATTGGTGCCGACGGCAATTTTCCAGACCGCCACATGGATGGGCGGATCGATCAGCGGGACTTTGAATATCAGCTGGCGGCCCTTGTCCGTCATGACCCGTGAAATGGCGGCCGCCTCCCGGTCGAAGCGTTCATCGATATGCTCCTGCCACCCGTCGTCACGAATTCGTTGAAGCAGATATCCCTCCGGGTACATGAAGCCTACCGCCACCACCGGAATGTTCAGATCGCTGCACTCCTTGATAAAATCACCGGCCAGGAACCCGAGGCCGCCGGCGTAAAACGGCAGCGACCGGTGCAGGCCGTACTCAGCCGAAAAATAGGCTACCGCCGCCGTATCCGAGGCCGATTCAAGCTCCGCATTGAATAAAGGGTTCTCTTTCCTGACCATGTAACTGTTAAAAAGGGACATGACGACGTTGTAGTGGCGCAGGAAGTCGGGATTGTCGGCGGCGGCGGACAATATTTCGGGAGACAGCTCCCGAAGCATCTTGTCCGGATTGTGGCCGCTCTCCTTCCAGGCCTGCCGGTTCAGCATCTTGAAGAGCATCCGGGCCCGCGGGCGCCAGCTCCACCACAGGTTTTCCGCTAAATTGGCGAGTCCCGAGATCTTTTCAGGCAGATTGTGGAAATTGGGATGGACGGTGGGCGTAGGCATGGGTACCTCCTTCCGGCGGGACGGTTAAGAGCAGCGTAAAGAGGACAGGGCGAGGGGAACCGGCATCAGGCCGCTATCTGTACGTCGGCCGACAGCTCGGAATCGGCGGTCAGATGCGCCGGCGGGCAGCCAAGGACACGCGCATAAAGCCCGATGCCGCGACGCGCCGTTTCCCCGGCGTCGAACCGCGCCAGGCTGTCGGTCATGATTCTTTGCACCTGCGATGAGCGGGTGTCGCGGGGGCGACCGTAAAAAGCCATGGCCTGATCGATCGCCCACAGGAAACCGCTGGCATCGAAATGCTCGAACAGGAATCCGGTGCCACGGTTGGATTCGACATCCAGATGCGTTACGCAATCGCGGATGGCACCCGCATTGAAGGCAATGGGCAGGGCGCCGTATCGCTGGCCGATCCTGCAGGGCAGTGCGCAGGGATCCAGGTACAGCGGCATGAGCACAAAATCCGCACCGGCATAGGCCAGCCGGTAGCGTCGGGCGTCAAAATCGCACACGGCCGCACGGTCCGCGGCATGCAGCCGGTCGATCATTGCGCGCACGTGCGGTTGGCAATCGCCGTCGGCAACAAAGACCACCTGCAGCCTTTGTTCGCGGTAGCGCTCCAGAATGACGGCCAGGGTGTCGGCCATCAGCCGGCATCCGGGCCGGCTGCCGTCCAGCCGCGTGGGCCAGAAACACACCGGCGCCGTCGAATCCATGCGCAGGTTCAGTGTTTCCTGAAGCTGGAGTTTGTTGAACAGTTTACCCGCGTAGTGGGTATCCGGTCCGTAGGTCCGTGCCAGCGCCCGGTCGATGGCCGGATTGAAGGATGGATCCAGGGCCGGGGCCACGGCACAAAGGTTACCGCTCCGCAACTTGTGCTGCAGTTCCGCCTTCAGCAAGGGTCCGCCCAATTGGCATTGGGCATCGGCACACGCATTTATAAAGGTCTGGCTCAGGGTGACGGTCAGGCCGGAGGCAAACACGCCGCTGGTCAGCAGGTCCACGGGGTTGGTGCTCCTGGTTTCCTGGTAATTGACGGGCATTCGGCAATAGTAGCAATGCTGCCAGAATGAGGCTGCATCGATGCCGCGCTCTTCGATGGTCGACAGAAGCAGCCGGGGTGAATCCAGGCGGTACAGGGTAAACAGGCAGGCGATGCCGTTGCAGCGGGCCATGGCCGGGATCAGCCCCGTCATCCAGTCGTAGCAGTGGATCAGGTCCGGTTGGACTTCGGGGATGATGCGGTTGATCACTTCGCGCTGAAATGCCAGGGAAATGCGGATATTTTCCCGGTCCGTGTTCGAAAACAGCTTGGGATGGTAGTAGAATGATCGGTCCTGGGCCAGATGGATGCGACTGTCGGGCATTTCGTGCCGGCGGCTGCGGATATCGACCTCCGGCATGCGGTTGGCGTTTATTTTAAATACATTCCGATAGTTGGGTATTGCCAGGTGAACATCGACGCCACGCTCGTAGAGGGCATGGATCTGGGCGGCACAGATGTCACCGAGCCCACCCGCCCGGGCGGAGATGGACCGGGAAGGCGGCCCCATGCCCTGTGGCACGAAGGTCACTTCCGGGGTGACCACCAGAATTCGTGGATGGTGACGGTGGGATGTCATGCCTTCCTCTTTTGGGCTGCCTGTTAGTCGAGATATCTCAGCCCCATGCCGAATCGAACAGCGTTTTCGTCAGCCAGTTTCTGCCGCCATTTGACTTCCGCCAGGCAGATGGTGCGCGGCCGCGATTCTTCATTCACGGTTGACGCCGGGGGGGGATAGAAGAGCATCCGCACGATGAGGATGGTTCCGGATTTGAATTCGTGGGAGGTTTCGATATAGGATCCGTCGCTTGAAAAATTACGCATGACGCCATCCGATAGATGAACGGCCCCGCTGCTGGTATAAGGCCGGCAGGTAATGGCGGCTTCCGTGGGACTGCGCGCCGCCCCTCGCTTTCTCTTTTTTTCCTCCGGTGGTTTTTTCATTTTTCATCCGGGACGGATCCCGCCCTCCGCATCCTGGTGTCTATGCAGCACGCCGGACACCCCTTCCCATTAAAAAGGATGCAACGCCGGCGTGCTGCACGAAAACCGGTTAGGAAATGGCTAGCCGGTTTTGATCTGGATTTTTTTGGCCTCGGTCGCCTGGGTCTTTTTAAAGGCCAGTTTCAGCACCCCTTTATTGTAGGTCGCGTCGATCGCTTCCGGATCGACCTCCCCAGGCAGTTCCACCCTGCGGCTGAAGCTGCCGTAAGTTCTTTCCACACGGTGAAAATTTTCATCCTTCTCTTCCTTCTCCTGTTTCTTCTCACCACTGATCGTCAGGATCCGGCCATCCAGCTTCACATCGATGTCCTTGGCCTCGCAGCCCGGGATCTCCGCCTTGACCGTGATTTCACCCTTGCCTTCGATCACATCCAGGCGCGGCGCCCATTCCCCGTCGCCGAAGAAACGTCGGGAGATCGGCAGATCCATGTCAAAGAAGCGGTTGAACAGACTATCCATTTCATCTCTGAAACTGACCAGTTCTCTGCCGGATCGTCTTCGATGGGGCATTAAATCAAACATGGCGGCTCCTCCTGTTTAAGTGTGTTTATTTTCCGATCTTGCCATCGTCTTCCATACGGCTGTCAGGGGTTACCCCTCAATGCAGTAGGTCTTGATTATCAAACTCTCCGTTCATAAGGGTGACTGTTTCTCATCCTGCAATCCAACAATGCCTGCCGGTGTCCCATACCGGCTTTCGCACAAATCACATTCGGGCGTCAGAAACAGAATTCCGAGCACCTCTCCATCCATGGAAAACATGACGCGTCCGATGGCCGTTGGCGTAGTCAGTGGTGAAGTTTCGTGTTCAATTGCAACGGCAGGATGAGCCTTCAATTTGCCGATCTTTTCGAATTTGTTCACCGGGTCTATCAAGGTCCGTGGATGGTTGCCCGCTAAAAATCCGACCACCATGGCGGCCAACAGAAGGATACAAATGACAGCTACTATTCGGGTCATGGTTCTGCCCTCCCTTCCCTCTATACACCAGTGTTCATCCCACCTGGTGCCTTCGCCAGGGATGTCAACCCGATCGCAGGGAATACGACAGACACCGATCGACCGAGGGAACAGATAGCAGATAAAGCGGTTACAAGCTGATCACCGAATTGTGGCTGTCTCCAAAAGGAGATGGCAGATAATTGTCGGCATCGGGATCGTTTTCCCAGTGGGTTTGTCCCAACAGGTAGCGGAACTGGTAGGACCGGCCTTTTTCCAGCTCCACGGTGGCGCTGAACGCACCGTTTTTCAATCGTTTCATGGGTGTCGCCGAGGTGGACCAGTCGTTGAACTCACCCACCACATGCGCCATGGTTATACCCTTCCCCTCCTTTTCCGAAATTTTAAAGGTGACCTTGCACACGGGTTTACCCTTCAGAAACTGCTTATTAATGCCCATTGTTAACCTCCGTTTACTGAATCACACAAAAACCGATCGTCACCACTTGCACTCTGCAGATAGATGCGACATGCTATCAAAAAGAATATCCAAAAGACCTCCCGGACCACTCACTCCTCCCGAAAGACCCCGCTGAACCGTCCGGTCACCTCGATATCCGCCAGGGTGCTGTTCAACCTGGACATTCGGGGAATAAAGACATCGAGACCAAACGCATTGATCGTTTTCAATCCATCCGTATTAATGGCCACCTTACCGGAGGGTTTAAGGGTTTCATCCAACAGATTGATCAGTTCGCATGCCGATGATGCATCAAAATCACCGAACAGCTGCAAAGCCAGCGATTGATCGCCGGTTTCTTTGGCATGGACACGAAAATTCCTGGCCATATGTTCTCCTCCATCCATCTGGTCATTTGCTTGCGATCATCCTCATCGAAACGGTCAGCAAAATACATGCCGAGGTTTAGAAACCCCTATCCTACCAATTTCATTACACTATCGAATCTCCATTCTCGACGGCAACCTCCGGTGGGTGTTGGCATTTTTTACAGGTTGGAAAGCCTGGACACCCAGACCCTGCATGCAGCGGCATGAGCGGGTTTACCGTCCGAAATCAGGCCCCCCATTCCCCGGGATATGAGGGGCTCACCCGCTCGATTTTTTCTCTCATGGCCTCCAGGTTGAAAGGTTTCAACAGCAGCCCGTCCACAATGCCGGACCCGTCCAACAGATCCTCAACCTCCTTCTCGCAGTGGCCGGTCATGATGATGACCTTTGTCCCGAAATGCTTCTCTTTGATCTGATCGGCCAGCTGATAGCCATCAATGAAGGGCATGTCATAATCGGTGATGACCAGATCGTAATAACCCCGGGTCAGATAATAGAGCGCATCCACACCATTCTCGGCGGTGGTAGGTTGATAGCCCAGACACACCGCCATTTTTGACACCAGCTTCAAAATGTCCGGATTGTCGTCCACAATCAAGATCCGACTGGCATCGGAATCAAGCCTTAACCCATCAGCCGACTGCAAAGGTGGATCGTCCAGTGATGGGTGATAGTTATCGGACGATACGGGATACCGGGAGCCGGGCTGGGGTTCCGACCGGTTTGCGATCATTGGTGGCATATGGCCTCTCCTTTTCCGTCGGTTTTGGAAATAAAGAATCTTTCGGACAGGGGGGAAACAGCGTCGGGGCAGGTACAGATTCTTTCATTTTTCTTATACTCCGGCCGGTGCGGCAGAAACAATTCGCAAAACTGCCCAATTATTGGATGGCTTATAGGTAATTATACCTATGGCAAGATGGTTCGGGCGGGTCAGGAGTGGTTGGAGGTATACCCCTGGGCGATGGCGTAACGGACCAGAGCGGCCGTACCCTTGAGGTTGAGTTTGGACCGGATGTTGGCGTGGTGGCGGTGGACCGTGCGGACGCTGATGCATAGCTGATCGCTGATCTGCCGGTCGGTATGCCCCTCGGCGATCATCTGCAGCACCTGGCGTTCGCGGGGGGTGAGGAGGTCCGGAGCGGCGCTATGCGTGCCCTTGCAAATGGAAATAATGGCCGAGGGAAATGCGCTGGCCAACTTTTTGGACAGGTATGTTTCACCGTTGCGGATCCGGTCGATGGCCTGGAGCAGTTCATCCCCCGAATCCTCCTTCAGCAGGTAGCCTTTGGCACCCGACGCCAATGCCATGGAGAGAAACTCCTCGCTCTTATGCATGCTGAGCATGAGCACATGGACGTCGGGGTAGAGGGAGTGAATTTCACGGGCCGCTTCGAGACCCCGCAGCCCGGGCATGGAGATATCCAGAATCACCATGTCGGGCTGCGATTTCTTGAGCATTTTCAACAGCTTCAGGCCGTCTCCGGCTTCGCCGGTCACGGCGATCCCGGGCACCGCATCGATCATGGATTTGATGCCTTCCCGCATCATCACATGGTCGTCGGCAAGAATGATGCGGTAATCGTTCATCGGACGGCCTCCGGGTGTGAGCAGGGCACGCGGATGACCAGCCGGCATCCCTTGCCCGCCTGACTGTCGACGGTCAGGTCCGCACCAATCATCCGGCAGCGCAGGGCCAGGGCGGACAATCCCATTCCCGCATGACCATTAGCCCGGTAGAATTCCTTTTGGGCATCAAACCCCATGCCGTTGTCCTCGATTCGGATCCGGATGGCGTCCCCGTCGCGGATCGCAACCAATACCACCCATGTGGCCTGGGCATGCTTGTGGACGTTGGTCAGCGCTTCCTGAAAAATACGAAACAGGCATATCTGAGCTTTTGAATCCTTGATCTGGTCAAGCAATTCGATATTCGCCTCCACCTCGACATTCGCGTAGGTTGAATATTCACGAATCATCTGCCTGGTGGCAGCGCTCAGCCCAAGGGTCTCCAATGCCGCCGGTTTCAGGCCGTGGGCAATGTTGCGAATCTCGTCGATGATCTTGTCGGAAAAAGTCAGCAGCTCATCGCACGCCTGATTCAGATCGGCCGCATCGGCGGGCAGCCGTTTTTGGATGCTTTTCAGACGAAGCTTGAGCACGTTCAGGTCCTGGCCGCAGCCGTCGTGAAGCTCCATGGCGATTCGCCGCTGCTCATCTTCTTGAACCGTCAACAGGTGACTGGTAAGATCATTGAGTGCGTCTATTGAATCCCCGAGCTTTTTCTGCAGGTGAAAGCGCTGAATCGCCATACCCAGCCGCGAACCGAGATTTTCCAGGTTTTCGACGACCCGGAGAGGAAACCGGTTCTCCCGATGGTCGGCCGCATGGATCAACCCTTCGATGGTTTCGCCAATGCCAATGGGAACCAGAACGACGGATTCGTAGCCGTGGGCATTGCACACATTTCGGGTGGCACCCAGGTCCGTGGGGGAGACCGTGGCCAGAAAACGACTGGTTCCATTGATGTAGAACGATCCATTTTGCGTGAAAAAAGGCAGGGCGGGATCGATGGTGCCGTTGATCACCGCGATGCACATGCACTGGTCGGTATAAAGGGACAAGGGGCTTTCGGACTCATAAAACGCCTGGCTGAAGCCGTCATAGGCCTGGTAGGGGATGTTGCCGGCCTCATCGCGGATACGGATGCCCACCGCATCGCATTGAAGATACGATTTTACCAGTTGAACATACCCATCCAACAACGCCGCCATGGTGGTGGCCCCACTGGCAAGTTCGAGGGATTGTTGCTGCACTGTAAAGCTGGAGGATAGCTGCACCTGCTCGCTGACATCCACGATGGAGACCGTATAGTGCCGTTCATCGCTGTGCGCATCTAAAAAGGATTGCAGCTGCAACTGGGCATCGAACAGGCGACCATCCGCTTTCTTCATTTTCAGTTCAAAAATGGAATTTTCCAAATGCTTCCGGCAGTTCAGTTTTTGATAATAAAAGCCGTCCTGATCGTCCCGGTGGATGAAGTCGGTGATGCAGCGCCCGGTCAACGCACTCCGGGGTGCATCCAATAAGACGGAAGCGGCAAGGTTGATTTCATGGATCACCCCATCCCGGTTGATAATCAGATAACCGATGGGGGCGAAGTTGAACAGGCTGGCGAAGTTGCGATAAAGCGTTTCGTATTTGCGCCTGGCCGCCTCGGCGGTGTCACGGGTTTCGGCCAGTTCCTCATTTTGCATCTCCAGCTCGGCCTGGTTGACCTGAATCTCGTGAATCAGGCGCGTAACCTCGCGTCCCAGCTGATGGTCGATTTCCGAGGATGGCAGGCCCACCAGCTTTTCAGCTTTGCGCCGCAGCACCGACCACTGTTTATCTTCGACTTTTTGCGCTGCCATACCAATGGCTCCGTGGGACATCGGGTGCTGACTGGTTATCGGATCACCGGCCTTTCAAAGGTGGCGAATTTGACCGGCCGGCCTTTTTCGTCCACCAGGGCCGACACATGCAGCCAGACGGTGATTAGGTCACCGGATTTAGGAATCCGGGTTATTTCAAAGGGCGCCACCGTTTCACCGCGCTGCAGCCGGCGGGCCACCGCCGCGTAATCATGGCGATGGTTCTCCGCGGTAATTTCGGTGATGTGCATGTGGGTGGCTTCCTGCTCCGTCCAGCCGTAGAGCCTTTCTGCGGTCCGGTTCCACGACAGGATGTTGCCGTCGAAGTCCTGCACCGTGACGGCGTCCGATGAATTTTCAAACACGGCCGTGATCCGCCGAAGCAGGTGGAGCTGCCGCAGATCGGTGATGTCGATAAAAGCAAGGGTCACCCCGTCAATGACATTATCGATGGTTCGATAGGGCATGATGCGCATCTCATACCACCGGTCGTTCTTATCCCTGACCTCCAGCTTTTTGCGTTCCAGCCGTTCAAGGACCGCTTGGGCGTGTTCATGGATGTTCACCGTTTCCATCAGGGTGGTGATGTCGCTGACCGGACGCCCGATGTCCGTCTGGCGAAGGTTGATGATCCGGGTTACCGCCGGGGTGAAACGGCGCACGCACAGGTTGAGGTCAAGAAACAGCGAGGCGATTTCCGTGCTTTCCAGCAGGTTGTTGATATCGTTGTTGGATTTGGTCAGCTCGTCGATCTTCTGCTGGTGTTCGGAGTTGACGGTCACCAGTTCCTCATTGGTGGACTGAAGCTCTTCGCGCGAGGTCTCCAGCTCTTCATTGGCGCTCTGCAGTTCCTCGTTGACCGACTGCAGCTCTTCATTGGCGGCTTTGTACTCCTCATTCGAGGTTTCCAGCTCTTCGATGGTCGACTGCAGGTATTCCCTGGTGGTGTTCAGTTCATCTTCCAGCTGTTTGACATCCAGGGGCGTTTCGCCGGTGTCCTCCACCGGGGCCGGGGGCGCATCTTTCTGTGGGCTTCTTTTCGTCTCTTCAAACACGACGATCAGCAATTCCCTGCCCGCCGGCTTTTCCAGCAGCGGACGAACGGAAATCGTCGTACCGATCAATCCCTCGGCGGATTTGACGGCGATCCCGTCGATGCGTTCCGTTTTACCGGATTTCAAGGCTCGGCTGAGACACTGGGTCAGTTGGGGAGCCAGCTCTTCACGCGCTATTTTCAACAGGTTGAAACTGGCCTTGCCTTTGGGCATTTTCAGATAAGGATCGGTATGGCCGAAAAAATGAAGGATTTCGAAACTGCGGTCGACCAGCACGGCCGGCGGCGTATATTCATCCAGAATGATTCGTTCCGCATGGTCATAAATGTCCGGCAAGGTGGATCTTCCCTTCTTTTTGGCCATCGTATTACAAAGCGCGGGACCCGCCGGCGCGGGCAAATGATTCATGGCATCGCGATCCATCGGCGCCAGGTCAATATGCTTAAAGATCTTGTGCTTGAGCGACACCGTCGAGAAATAGTCGGCGCACTCGCCAAGGGTCTCCGAAGGGCCCAAAAACAGGTGCCCGTCCGGGTTCAGGGCGTAATGGAACATGGTCAGGATTTTTTTCTGCAGATCCGTTTTGAGGTAAATCAGCAGGTTGCGGCAGCTGATCAGATCGATTCTGGAAAACGGGGGGTCGCTGGTCAGGTTATGGATCGAGAAGACGATGCTGTCCCGGATCTTTTTCTTGATGCGATAATTGCTCTCGCTGCGGGTGAAGTAACGGGACAGGCGCTGTGGGGAGACATCCGCTGCGATGTTTTCCGGATACGTCCCCATGCGGGCGGTATGGATCGCATTGGTTTCGATGTCGCTGGCGAATACCTGCACGGTCAACGGGATGCTCAGCCGTTCCATAACTTCCGCCAGCAGGATGGCAATGGAATAGGCCTCCTCTCCGCTGGAGCACCCCGCCACCCACACCCGGATGCCGTCCCCGGGCTGCCTGGACTGGACCAGCGGCACCAACACTTTTTCCTGGAGGGTCTCGAAGGCCTTGGCATCCCTGAAGAAGCTGGTCACCCCGATAAGCATGTCCTTGACCAGGCGGCCCGGTTCGGAAGGGTCCTTGGCCATGACCCTGACGTAGTCGGAAAACGTGTTCAGCTGATGGACGGCCAGGCGCCGGGCAATTCGGCGACTGATCGTACTCGGCTTGTAGTTGGAAAAATCGTGGCCGGTTTTACTTTGAATAATGGAAAATATCTGTTTCAGGTTAAAACCCAGATCTTTTTCTTCCGTCGGTGCGGCCTCGACGGGGCAGATATATGGATGCTTGAGAACGGCGATCAGTTTCTCGGCAATGTCCGCCGCCGGCAGGATAAAATCGACCATCTGCGTGGCGATGGCGCTTTCGGGCATACTGGCATATTTGGAATTATCCGGAGATTGGACAAAGGTCAGGCCACCGGCGGCTTTAACGGCTTTCAGTCCCTGGGTTCCGTCACTGGCCGAACCGGAAAGGATGATGCATACGGCTTTCTCCCGTTTCTCCACTGCCAGGGCGTTGAGAAAATGATCGATGGGGAGAAAACTTCTTCTGCCCGGCGCTTTTGACGATGCCAGCCGAAACTTGTCCCCGGCCATGGAAACGAATTTTTCCGGCGGGCTCAGATAGATACGGCCGGGTTCGATTGTCAGGTTGTTTTTGATCTGGACGACGGGCAGGGACGTGGTCCGGGAGAGCAGTTGATCCATGGCGCTTTTATAGTTCGGGCTCAAGTGCTGGATCACCACAAACGACAGCGCACAATCCGCAGGCAAGGGTTTAAACAATTGCTGCAGGGCTTCCAGACCGCCGGCGGATGCCCCGATGCCCACAACCGTGACGTCCGGGATCATTTGGCTCTCGGGGTGCGGGTCGCCGGTATTGCTTTCAAGCCGCTTTCTCTTGCCGAATTTGGCAGCACCGTCCGCTGATGCGGGCTTGCGTTGGCCGGAGGGGGATTTTGTCCCTGTGATGGGTTTCCTTCCCATTGAAGCGTCCTTGTTTCGTCTTGCCGATCAGCCGAAAAGTTGCCCGTTGATCAGCGATGGACTTTTCCCACGGATGGTTGAAGGGTTAGCGACAATGCACAGATAAAAAAAAGTCAGGATGGTTATGACATATTAATTTTATTAATAATCGTCTGATAATGTCAACTACTTTGGTGAACTTCGGTCAACGATCATCCAGTGTGCTAACCGCCAGTTTATGGCACTTCAAAATCCGAAAAATGAAGTAACACTCCCAAGTGTGATGTGCGTGAAAACGCCGTTTATTGAATGCTATCATGCAATGATGGTATTCCTCATTTCCATCCCTTTTCTCAATATTTATGTAAAAAAGGTTATATTTTTTAGCTTAATCCTTTCAATATACTGATCTTCAATTCAGTACACACCTCTCAATCACAATAACCTACCATATTTATTTATTAAAAAGTTTTTGGCATACGAATTGCGTTCTGGAATAATAAACCAATTTTTAACTGGAGGATACAACAAACTGAATGAACCGCATCAACAAATATGCAGATAAATAATAGATTATCTAAACTCATTGTTCCCCAGACATTAACGAATAAGGAAATAAAAATGGGACAAGAATTCGCTTTTAAAAATAACGATTATAGAAGATTTAACGAAAGAAAAAAGTATCCGGCAGAGATCGTTTTTCACCACGCGAATCGGTTATACGCAGGCAGTCTAAAAGATGTCAGCCTTGGTGGTGCCTATATTGAAACATACTGCGTAAATCAATTTTCCACCAAAGATATTGTTACCCTTAGTATCCCTTTTTCCTCTGGTCGGAATAATGTCAAACGCAGAGGGAGCATTCAATGGCTAAATAATACGGGCTTTGGGGTCAAATTTATTTGATCTAAAAGATTACCGAGTGAACGGTAATTACATTTCTTGAGTTTGTTCAGATAAAAGCAGTTTTTACTGACCCTGGAACCGTAGAAATAATTTCAGCACCAAGGGGATAAAATGGAAAAGATTAAATTTATTTCAGCGTGTATTGCGGGCAGTATGGCTTTATTGATTGTCCTTGTTCTGAATAGATTTGAATGGGGGCGTAGGTTCAACGGATGGGCTCTTAAAATTTAAAAGGGCAACACCTTAAATATGCTTTTGATGCCTGTATCAGAGGTCAATTGGGCTAACCATTCATTCGGCTATTTTACCCAGAATGCTACGTTGTTGAATATCTTCAGTCATTTATGAAGTATTCTTTTTACCCACCATCGGCGAAATAGATCACCGATTGATCTTGGTCGGTCAAATAAACTTTACGAATATAATCACGATCAAGCTTTGGACCTTCAAACATATCAAGCATTGAAATCCGGATTCATGGGACACTTCGTATTGATTCAGTTCGGACAGCCGGTATGAAAGAGCAGGATGTAGAAAAATAGTGCGAGGACGCCGGTATAAAGAAAAAAATACATGATCGAACCAACCTGGGTTAACGCCACATATGGGATACAAACCCTGAGAAAATATGCAACCAGACCTCTTATTCCGGCAAATAAGCCGAAATTGTTTCCTCGTTCAAATATCAGGTGTGAGCAACTACCTTCCAATGGAACTGGGCACTGCTTACCGTGGTTTACACAGTTTCGGCATGTGGTGGCATGAATTACGAAACACCTATCTGGGACCGGCATAGCCAGTCCCCTTTACCCCACCCAAAGGGTGGGGGTTTCTACAGCGATCTAAAATAGACATGACCGCTTATATACTAAGCAGGAAGGTAACGATAGCCACGAAGGCCGAATCCATGGTACAAAATGTTAGTGGACGTGAGGGTCTCCTTTTTTCTGGATGTTTTGGCGAACACACAGTGGGAAATTCGATTGTCAACTTTTTTTAACCCTTTAAGTACGCTTCAGCCGGATGAACCATAAAACAGTTTGACAGGATTTAGTAACTTAAGTATTTTAAATCATATTTATCGTAATACATAGGTTGCATTAAAAAGCAACGCGCCCAATTGATATTGATTCGATACCGTTTTTCATCTGAAGCACTTCTGACATTTCTGACTCCAAATTCCTGACTTTCAAAAGTATTCTCCTGTTATTAACACGTTGCTTTGCTTAAGGGAATCTACTCCAATACGGTTGCAGAAAGAACTCCTTTTGGCCGACTGTTGTTAAATAGGCTTTTTTTTGCATCCTATCAACAAATAAGAGGTCGGTTTCTTAGTAGACGGCGTCCTTTAAATAAAAAATGCTGATCATAAGGCAACAATATTTTTTCATTTTAATTCATATGAAATCAGAAAAAATCATAAATATAAACAAAAGAATTTTTGAACGGAAAAGTTATCAACAAGATATATTCTTCGTTAGAGGGACAATGTCCGTTCATGGTAAATGTATCAATATTAGTACAGGAGGGGCACTGATAAGTAACAATAGTCTAGTAAATGTCGCAGTTGGAAACGAAATATTAATTGCTATCCCTTTTCAAAATAAACAAAGCAGCATAAAAAAAAAATCAACCGTAAGGTGGATTGAGAATGACCGATTTGGGATTCAGTTTTATAGAAGAAAAAATTCCAGGGAAATGTATCAAAGAAAAATAACAATTTTTACAGATTCAATAATACTTTCCGCAATGATAAATAACCTTAGCAAGGGAGGCGCTAATATCCTTATTAATAATAATTTTTTTATAAGGAAAGAATCAGAATTACATGTGACAATCCCATTCGCAAAAAGAAATAAAGAATTAACAATAAGATCAGTTGTTAAGTGGATTAAAAATGGCCAATGTGGGATTCAGTTTGTTTGAAATTAAAATAATTTTTTTAAAACTAAAACTTTATAGAATTTTGGATGCATAGTAAACATATGGTAACAATTCAATAAAAAAATTTTTGTTAGAGATAACCCTATTCAACTCTTTGCCGTTTTACACGGATCATGCAATTAGGAAGAAACAATTCCAATTTCGACCACGATATCGTCACACCGACTCAACACACCCCTTTCAACAAACGGTTTCAACCATTGGGATATTGCCGCCGTTGATACACTTGTTTTTTCCGCCAGATCCCGAGGAGTCATCATCCCTTCACGTATGGATTGCGAATGGCGGATGTGGGTGTGAATGGTATACGGTAGAGGTGGTGGAGAATGTACTGGTACCATGAAATTGCACCTTGAAAGGGCGTTCATTGAAACTGGCTGCCTGTGAACCATCAGTGAGTGGTTATTTTCAAGATAGATCCGTAAAAAAAGGTATTAATTTTACTAAATTTTTCCTGCAAATGCGCTAAAGTTCAAAAAAATATGACCGAAACGGATATTATCATGCCTATAAAGCCACCATCTATGGTTTATGCATGCATTACAAATATCCAATTGGTTACATAAGGATAAAATCATGGTACGCGTTCACGGGATATTCCAGTTTGAATTAAATCCAGGAGAGATTGGGCGTCGACCTTCGAAAATAGGAAGTAATACATTCCACGAGGAACGGGAACGTCGGTTTTGCATTTAGACGGCAGGTTTCTTTCAGGGATAATATCCTTTCGACCCACCGGTTTCCCTTTTCGCTTTGGGTGCCCAGGCTGCGCTTTCGCCATAGCACCCCAAAGCGCAGTGCCCGTTCGGCACGGTTGTTGGTCGGTTCAATGCCATGGTGATCGAGAAAGGTCCACAGACTGTCCATTTCGCGAACAATCTGCCGGGCGAGTTTTCCGGCGTCGGTCTTGTCCTTCTCCCAAACGGAGACGGTAAACAAAAAGAACGTATAAAAATCCGACCACATTTCCGGGTCGGGAGGTTCTTTGGCAAACGATACCAGTTGCCTCAGCCAGGCGGCGACGATTTCTCCGAAGCGGCAAAGATCGGTTTTCTTTCGTTCCGCCAGGGCATCGGCTTTGCGGATCAGATGGGCCAGGCAGGTTTGGCGGTTAACCCATTTTCGATATAGGCCGTAACCATCGCTGACCAGAATCCCGTCCCAATCCCGGACCAGTTTTTCGAAAGCGGCGGTGGACCCCAAAAACTGGACAATGTGCTAAGCTATGAGTCAGACCAAAAATGAGGAGGATCTGACGATGGGTAACAAGCGCAAATCACACAGTCCACAGTTCAAAGCCAAGGTCGCTCTGGCTGCCATTCAGAACGAAGAAACCGCAGCACAGTTGGCCAGTCGATTTGGTGTTCACCCCACCATGATTTCCACCTGGAAGCGGCAGATGCTCGACGGTGCAGCCGATATCTTCGATAAAAGCCACCGATCCAGAAAACAGGCCGATGCCCAAACCGCCGAACTGTACCGCCAGATCGGTCAACTCAAGGTGGAAAACGATTTTTTAGCACGCAAGCTCAGCAGCTGAATCGCAAACAGCGTAAATCCATGATCGATCCGTTGGATCGGCAGCTGAGCGTTTCCCGGCAGTGTGAACTAATCGATCTTAGCCGGTCATCCTATTACTACCAACCCATACCCATAAGCCAAGACGAGCTGGAACTGATGCGCAAGATCGACGAACTGTATCTTACCAATCCATCCTCGGGCAGCCGAACGATCAGCCGCCAGCTGGATCGTCAGGGCATAACAGCCAATCGCAAACGGGTTCAGCGGCTGATGCGATTAATGGGTATCGAGGCGGTGTATCCCAAACCGCGGACCAGCCGCCCCCATCCCCAGCATAAGGTATATCCTTATCTGCTAAGGGGTATGACCATCAGTCGCACCAATCAGGTTTGGGCCAGCGACATCACTTTCATCCCCATGGCCAGTGGGTACATGTATCTGGTGGCGATCATGGACTGGCACAGCCGCAAGGTGCTCGCCTGGCGGATATCCAACACCCTGGACAGCGCCTTTTGTATCGATGCCCTTAAAGAGGCGTTGAGCCGCTATGAGCCACCGGAAATCTTCAATACCGACCAAGGGGCTCAATTTACCAGCAACGCGTTCACCAAGGTTCTCATCGATAACAAGGTCGCCATCAGTATGGATGGTCGGGGTCGTTGCCAGGACAATATATTCGTCGAGCGGCTGTGGTGGACCCTCAAACACCAATACATTTACTTGCACGCATTCGACACCGGTAAGGCGCTGCGGCAGGGTCTGGGCCGGTGGCTCGATTATTACAATCACGAACGGGGCCATTCGGCCCTTGACGACAGAACCCCGGATGAGGTTTATTACGGTCTGCCCCATCCTTTCGCCGAGGCTGCCTGATGCCTTTTTATCTTTTAAAAAGCTCTCGGCTCATAGCTTATTCTACCCCTCAGGCTGTCCAGCCGATGGGGTCCACCTCCAGCTTCCTTGGAGCGATGCGGGTCGATGCGATAAAACGCCACCCGTTCGTTGGCCATGGCCCACAACCAGTGCAGGTCGTTTTCCTTAAACCAGGAAGTTTCGTCGATGTAGTTGCACCAAAAGCGTCGGGCGACCCGGCCGATGCGTTCGTAGGCCGGCAATAGCGCATTTGACGTGCGGTCGACAAGCTTCTGGATGGTTCCGGTGGCAATCCCGATGCCCAGAACCGACTCACACAACTGCTTGACGTCGTTGCGGCTCATGGCCTTGATCCCACTCAATTCTCCGATAAGCGCGGTAAAGCGCGGCCCATAACCGGTGGATACGTCAGAAGGTAGCGCGGCCTTGACCGTCCTGCCGCAGTTGGGACAGTCACATTGCTGGAGAATATAGTGGCTGATTTGCATTTCGATTTCGGGTAGCTCGATATGCTGATGCGCATAAAACGGCTGCATCTTTTGCGGATCGAACTGCGCATGCCCGCATGCGCAGCGCGTCGGCATCAACCAATGGCTCTCGGTCGGATCCAGCATCTGCCGCTGATGCGGCTTGTGGCCTTTCTGACCGCCTTTTGCACGTGTACTCTTTTTCTGTTTTCTCTTTTGCCTGCTAAAGGGCGGATCGGATGACGGCGGCTTACTGGAGTTATGAGAATTTTTGCTGGACCGAACCTCAAGCTTCTCCAGCCGCTTTTCGTGGGCTACAATCCGCTGTTCCATATCGAAAAGCATCCGTTCCAGAGCCATGATATACTGTCGCACCGGCTCTGGTGTCAGTTGCCAATCGAGTTCCGAAAAGGGTCTTTTGAGTGCCATGAAAAGCACTCTACCATAGTCAAAAAGAAAAATCTAGATTTATTTTGTATTATTTCGGTTAGTTATGATCTATTTTTTGTGCTTTGATTTCGGGGGGTTGCGAGACCAGTTGGATCCTCAAAGTACCCCGTGAATGCTTACAAATCATGAAAACGACTCTTTTTAAACTTTTAGCGATTGCAGCGATGGTGACAATTCTGACCGCCTGTAACGCCACCACCATGAAAAACACCAAGGTTGAGCTCCAGTCGAAAAGTCCATACGATTATTGCCACATCCTTGATTCAGAACCAGATCCTGCAGCTACCATCAATGGGGTACTGACATTTCCCAATGATGACGAAACTAAGAAAGTGCCTGCCCTCGTATACGTTCATGGATCAGGCGGTAAATCATCAAAAAATGACCAATGGTTGGATATGTTTAGAGAGTTGGGATACGCCACCTTGCAATTGGATTGTTTCAAGGGGCGCAATATCAAATCATCTGTCGGTGACCACATTCAGGTCACATCTGAAATGATGATCGCTGACGCCTATTACGCATTAAAATATCTGGCCGAGAATCCCAGAATCGATGCCAACAACATCGGTATAATGGGAAACAGCAAAGGGGGAATCACCGCAACCTATTCTGCCTGGGACAAAGTACAGGAAAAGCTGGGTGAGGGTCATAAATTTAAATTTCATATTGCTCTGTACCCGCTTTGTTTCAGCAAACATCCAAAGGATATGAATTTCGTTTCCAAGGTCTTGATTCTATCTGGTGAAAAGGACAATTACACACCTGCTGCACCCTGCATTGATTTAGGGACGTCACAGCAAATGGTCACTACAATCGTTTATCCAAATGCCTATCATGCGTTTGATGACTCATCTGCCGTTCATACGAGTTCAAAGGCATACAATTTGACCGAATGCAAATTGTATCTTCGAGAAGATGGCCACACATTTGAACTTAATTCCGGCTACACTCTTAGTGACCCTGAAGAAAAAAAGAAGGCACTCAAATCATGTGTTCAAGGTGGTGCAAAACTTGGTAATAATGCCGCTGCCTTGAAAAAGGCGAAAGAGGATATTGTAATTTTTTTATCTTCTTTAAGATAAAAACGTTATCAAATCAGGACTTACTGATCCACCCGCTCCTTCAACTCCTTACCGCTACATCCAAAAGGGAACTGGCCCTGCAGGTTGATAATGCCGCCCATGCATTGAATCACAGACCCCGGCTTAGCCTGTCCGGGAGAAACGCCTGCCGGTCTTATTTTTGTGCTGACCGGTTGCGATACACCAGACGCCAGCGAAAGGAGGTTTATAACTGGATCCGGGACTTGGCCGTTGACATATCGGCAAGGTCCGGCAAGAATGAAATCTGTTCCACCGCCTGGCGCGTATCGGCCAGAAAATGGATGGGAAAAAATCAGTTGATCAGGATCAGTAAACCGGAGGAAGTGTTACCCAATTTTTTCCTGAATAATTGTCATAATTAGCGATGCAGCACAAATTACTAAAGCCATATAAGGTTCCTCGCTGTTTCGTATGGGTAGATAGTTGATTGACTTACCGCACTAGTGATAATCGCTAAGCACTATGAAAGATACAGAACTCCTTCAAATGGCTCTTGGTCTGAAACCGCCCTGGCAGGTTTCGACAGCGGATTTCAACCCCGATGAAAAGCGTCTGGATATCCGCCTTGATTTTCCCAAAGGGAGCACCTTCACTTGCCCGAAATGTGGGCTATCGGGAGTCAAGGCCCACGATACCGTCGAGAAAACATGGCGGCATCTGAACTTCTTCCAGCACGAAGCGTATCTGACCGCCAGGGTTGCCAGAATCGACTGCAAAAAATGCGGCATCCGTCTGGTTGATGTGCCCTGGGCCAGACCCGGCAGCGGCTTCACGCTGTTGTTTGAAGCGATGATTATGATACTGGCCAAGGCTATGCCGGTGAAAACCGTCGCCGAGTTTGTCCGTGAGCACGATACCCGGTTATGGCGTATCTTGCATCACTATGTGGGCGAAGCGCGTAAGGCCGCCGACCACAGTCAGGTCAAGCATGTCGGCATGGACGAAACCTCAAGACGCCGCGGCCACAACTATGTCAGCCTGTTTGTCGATCTTGACGAAACCCGGGTTCTGTTCGCCACCGGCGGCAAGGATGCATCAACCGTTGATCGATTCAAAAGAGATCTCACCGACCATGGCGGCAATCCCGGCGCTATCGAGGAGATGTGCTGCGACATGTCTCCGGCGTTCATCAGCGGTGTCGAAAAACATTTTCCCGAAGCCCATATCACCTTCGATAAGTTCCATGTGCTGAAAGTCCTCAACGAAGCGGTGGACCAGGTTCGCCGGGAAGAATCCAAAGGCCGGCCGGTGCTAAAGGGCAGCCGCTATCTTTGGCTGAAGAACCCATCCAACCTCAAGGCGTCCCAGGCCGAACAGCTTGAACAATTGACGATCAAAAAGCTCAACCTCAAAACCAGCCGGGCGTACCACATCAAACTCAACTTTCAGGAATTCTACAATCAGACCGCCCGGACCGCCGAAACCTTTTTGAAGAAATGGTATTTCTGGGCAACCCACAGCCGCCTGGAGCCCATGAAAAAAGCCGCATACACCATCAAGAACCACTGGGACGGCGTCCTGCGTTGGTTTACCTCCAGGATCAATAACGGAATCATAGAAGGGATAAACAGTCTGATTCAAGCTGCCAAAGCCAGAGCCCGAGGGTATCGAACTGAGCGAACACTTATCACCATGATTTATCTTATTGCAGGCAAACTGAAGTTCGATTTACCCACATGAAACAGCGAGGAACCCCATATAATTACTATAGGGAAAGTTTATGGAACAGAAGGATACTTCAATGGAATCTGAAGAATGGATCAAATTCATTGACATGGTTCAAGCATCAAACTCTGAGTTTGCTAAAGGAATTGTAGGGGATGTAACAAAAGCTGTTTGGTCACACAGCAACGATGTGACGATATTTGGTGGATATGGAGGTTTTGTCGAACCTGGATGGAGTAACGTTGAAGATAGATTAACAGCGGCAGCAAAAATGGCTTTAGATGGCTCATACTCATATAAGCCCATAAAGATTTCAATCACCGGAGATTCAGCATATATACTTCAAACTGAACAATATGTTTTTCCAGGGAAACCTGTAATAGACATTAGAGCGACTATTATCTGTCAAAAGGAGCCTGATGGATGGAAAATAATACATCGTCATGGTGAAATTACAAAACCATTGAAATAATAAAGTGTAAAAGTCAAAAACCTTCCGGACAGTTCGCCCTCTCGGATGTAGGCTTATCAGGCGGCTTCTTTTGAGAGTTCTATTCTACGCTGTTTGCCCAGTTCAAAGGTCTCTATCGGGCGACGTCCCTGGTTACGGTATCCCCGGTGAGGCCGCTGGTGATTGTAGTGGCTTAACCACTCGTCCAAGTCTTTCTGGAGCGCTTCCAGCGATTCGTGAAGGCGCTGAAAAAAGACCGGGACGGAGCCAATGCTGTAATGGAGAAATACCCAAACTATTTCCAGGAGCGAATGAATGAACTTCTGCAGTAGAAATAGAAGTGCGCATAAAAGCTTGAACAAACCTTTAAATGGAAAATTTACTTAATTTAAGGCTGCTGCACTGAGACCGGATATATGCAAACAAAGCATCCAAGGACGGTTTCCTTGGTCGTCATCCACTGGCGAAACAGTGGTCGTGATTGAGCGGCGAAACACTCACGGCATCCAATCGGCGGACGGTTGGTGCATGGTTCAGTCCAGATGGAGAGGCACTTCTCCAAGCTCTGGTCGATGGGGTTTGTGGGAGCGCTGAAGGCTCCCCAATGGTGATCAAACGGCCAGACGTTTGTGGTGCATTGAGGATGGTCTTACCTCAATGTGCCAAACCAGCTCTTGCCTTCAAACGCCGTTTTTTGGCTTTGAAGGCTTAGAGCGGTCAAGAGGGATGCAACGGGAGAGCGACAGCCATCTCCCTTGCCAAGATGGTGCGAGTGGGGAAAAATCTCTGATTTTGTACTACACGCACACATCTTGCGGTCATCGCAACCGCAGTCCCTGCCAATAGTGGAACCATTGCTGCTCCTGCTAATTTATCGTCAGAGCCGATTCATTATTTGCGATGACGGAATCCACCAATGCGTGCCCAATTCAGAATATTGGAAGAATAGAGACAAAGCCAGCCACCTGTCAAATTTAAACGGACAATACCGATCTGATCATCTTCGGGCACTTTGACCTGCCGCTGCCTTCAAAACCGTCTGCTTGAACTTCCTGACGGAAAAGCTACACTTTTTATCTCAAAAGCAGACGGTATGACCGAAGCGCAAAATCCGCGCAGGTCATTCGGGTGGGTTTAGTGGCCGGATCGGTTTTCCGGCGTGACACCGGAACGAAGGTTGAAAACCGTCCGGGGGCTTTAAATACAACAAAATAACCTAAATATTGCGAAACTAAAAAACCTAAAAATAGCATAACTTAATAACCTAAAAATAAATTGACACAATAACCTAAAAATGATATAACGTAATAACCTAAAATAACCAAAACATATACATCGATATAAAGGTCAAAAATGGCAAAACCACAAGATAAGCTCGCAGAGTCTCTCGCTGTTCTGAAAAAACTTCAGGATGAAGGCACTGTTGCAATTCATACAAAAAACATGACACGCACCCACCGGGAACGGCTCCTCAGGAACGGATTCATCAAAGAAGTGATGAAGGGATGGTATATTCCAGCCCACCCTGAAGAACCAGCCGGAGAGAGCACAGCCTGGTATGCCTCATTTTGGGGGTTTTGTGCCGATTACCTTAAATCAAGATTTGGTAATCAGTGGTGCCTTTCCCCCGAACAATCATTGAGCATTCATAGCGAAAACTGGAATGTCCCCGGACAACTCCTTGTCCGCACCCCAAAAGGGGGTAATAAACCGATAAATCTTCTTCACGAAACATCGATAATGGATGTTCGCCTGAATTTGCCGGACAAGAGCGACATAGAACGAAAAGAAAATTTGCAGATAATGACCCTACCCGCTGCATTGATTTCATGCGCCCCCGGCTATTATTCAAACAATGCTGTGGAAGCCAGGGCAGCACTGTCCATGATTTCTGACGCTTCCGAGATTTTACACAAGCTCCTTGAAGGTGGACATAGCACAATAGCCGGAAGGCTCGCAGGCGCTTTCCGAAATATTGGGAAAAATGCGATTGCCGACAACATCATCGAGACAATGAAAGCTGCCGGATACAGCATTACCGAGAATGACCCTTTCGAGGAAAAACCAGCCATCATTTTTAGTGAGCGCGAGCTTTCTCCATACGTCAACCGGATACGGATGAACTGGGCAGAGATGCGCGGTGTTGTCCTCGAAAACTTTCCTCAGCCGCCTGAATTACGCCGGAACACCGACGAATATCTCAAACAGGTCGATGATATCTATGTGACTGACGCCTATCATTCCCTTTCCATAGAAGGATATCGCGTGAGCGAGGCGCTTATTGAACGTGTCCGCTCAGGGAACTGGGCCCCGGAAACAAACCAAAAAGATAAAGAATATGCAGATGCTTTGGTTGCCCGTGGTTACTGGCAGGCTTTTCAGGCGGTAAAGAAAAGCCTGGCAAAAATTTTGGATGGTGACTCTTCTGGGGCAGTGGCAGGAAATGATCATGCCATATGGTACAGAGAGTTGTTTGCCCCGAGTGTAAGTGCGGGCCTTATATCTGCATCTGATCTTGCCGGTTACCGCAACCAGCCTGTCTATATTCGAAAATCAATGAATGTGCCGCCCCGCTATGAAGCCGTGCGTGATCTTATGCCTGCATTCTTCACTTTATTAAAAGATGAAAAAGAGCCTGCTGTAAGAGCTGTTTTAGGGCATTTTTTCTTTGTATATATACACCCTTATGTTGATGGAAATGGCCGCATGGGAAGATTTCTGATGAATGTTATTTTAGCCGGTGGCGGCTTTCCATGGACAGTGATTCCGCTTGAAACCCGCAACGATTACATGGCCGCCCTGGAAGAAGCGAGCGTAAGACGGAATATTGAACCGTTCTCCAGGTTTTTAGCTGAACTCGTCCAAAAAGGTATTAAGCAGTGATGGTTCGAAGTATCGTGACACAAAAAACCTGCACCATGGCGACGGTGCAGGAATTTGTAAGATTTCGATGGTAGGCCAGCCTATTCGCCCTTCTCATCCTCATTAAAGCTGTCATTGACAGGAACAGCGTAAAATCCGCTATCAATGATTTGAGTGCCGTGTAAGGCAGCACGTGAAATCAATCTGCCCTATTCTCAATGGTTACTACTCTATAAGCTCAGTATTGGCAGGTCTTGGACGATTTAGCAACCAAGGGTGTTATTTTTTCGCCAGTTGAGGTCAAACGTGAAATCTTGAAGATCGATGGGCGGACAGATATTGAACCTGGTAAAATCGTAGTAAAGAAATCTCTCGGAGGATACGATTTAAAAAATTTTCATCCTCGGGCTGCCGCCATTGCTTTCATCATCTCATCGGTATCTACTACCGGATAAACCTCAAATTTCCCCAGGTCGTTCCAAACCTGGGACCATTGGGCGGCTACCAATGCGTTATCTAATTCAAAGAGCGTAAAAGCACGCCCCCCTGCCGTGGAAGACCATTGACCGACACATTTTGCCCCTTCAGGCGTAAAAAGCCCTTCAGCACGCCTTTTAAGGACTTCATCCCTTTTATCTGGTTCATATGTGAAAATAGACATGAAAAGCATAACACCCCTCCTTCTGTTAATTTGTATCCTCCGAGAGAAAACTTTATTTGTTTTTTCAGCAAGATAAGAAATTCATAACCGATGAAAATCAACAACAGAAGGGGCTTATCGATGGCGTTCAGCAGAGGTACTCAACAAGTTTGGCCCAACAGAAAGGAGACCGTGTCAAAATTTAGCGTGTAGAGTTGAAAAACCGTAACGGAAGGTCACGCAATGTGTATAATCTAGTCGATCTTGAAAAAGTCATTTTATGACTATACCGGTTAAGGTATCTGATCTTTGATAAAATAGAAGTCGGAAGTAAAACTGGTACAAAAAATCTGCTGCCCAGCGCAGCAGTTTCCTAAAGTTCATTCCGGCTGCGCTTAAGATCGCATTGATGCAGTCGCCAAGGGTTCCTTTCAGGCGACATCGATCCATTCGATGTTCTTGTTTCAGGTGTCCAATGCCAGGCTCAACGGCCGCCCGACGCTTCATCCAGCGCCACAGGCTCTTGGCTGTTCTTCCTCGTCGTCGTTTGTCGACATGCACATCAACCTTGCCTGAGTATCCGTGACCGCGGTAGCCCATGTCCACGAACACATGCTCGGGGGGGTGGGCAATCTGTTCGACCTGCTTGAGGGCATCTTTTAACGTGTGGCCGTCATAAGGATTGCCGTGAACCGCCTTGGCACCGACGAACCAACCGCCACGGCTGGTGGCCGCTACACTGATTTTGCAGCCGAACTCGTAGCGCTTGTGCGCTTTACCTTTGCTAATGCATTCTACCGCCGGCTCATGAACACTGTAGATCTTATTCTTGTCTTTGCGCTGCTGGTGGAAAATGCGGGTGCCGATGGTAAGCAGTGATTTTAACGCTTCATCCGGATGCTGGGATTTTCTTTCAATGTCTCTGATCACCCGGCCCAGATAGGTTTTTAGTTTCCGGGTACACCGTCTGGCCCGTTTCATCTGGCGGGCATGCGCATAGCGGCTTTGCTGGGCTAAAAACTGCTTGGCGTTGCGATTGTAGTTTTGGCGAAGCGCAATGCCACGCTGCTTGGCGGCATCAACCAATTTTTGTCTGGCGCGATCATACAGGCGGGCGTCGGTGGGAAAACGAATATCTTTTTCCTGCACGGTCGTGTCCACGTTGACCCGTTTGAGCTGGTGGGGCTTGACCGCTTTGATCTTTAACCCGGCGGCAATGGTCTCTTTGAGCAGTTCTTCGGCTCCTGCTTCGCCGATGCGTTTGCGCCATCGGGACATGCTGGACGGATCGATCGGCGGATCGTGCTCGAAAAACTGCATGCCGCTCAGATACTGCCAGTAGGGGTTTTCTACCCATCCGGAAACGACATCGTCGTCACTGAGGTTGTATGAGAACTTCAGGTAGTGCAACGATACCATCAACCGGGTGCTGACACCTGGCCGACCGTTGTCCGGGCAGTAGGTTTGTCCGAACACCTCGTCCATGCGATCCCAATTGACCACTTTTGCTAGTTTTACTAGCCCATGTCCGGGATCGATGATTTTCGTGAGCTCAGGTCGGAACAGATCCCTTTGCCTGTTTTTGTGTGCAGATTGCTTGGGTTTCATGGCAGAAATTTGCAAGAAAAGAGTGGATAAAGGATTGTAATCTTGCAAATAACATAGCACAAAATAGGTAATTTTTCTAATGTTTTCTGGTGGATAAATGCTTTTTCAGGACCGACTAATCTATAATTCGTACCCCATAAACTGAGAAATGGTCAAGACTTTTACCTTGAATCACGCCGGCCTTGAGGAGCCACCAGAAATCCATCCTTTCACCCTTGATGAGGTCAATCGCATACTTGATGCAGTGCACACTTGGTATAGACCGTATCTGACTGTTGCGTTTTTTACGGGAATGAGGGCAGGAGAACAAAATGGTTTAAGCTGGTCGGATTTTTTGGAGGACATGAAACCGGAGCCCCACATCTTTATCCACAAAACCTACGTGTATAAGAAAGATGGGGTTCCAAAGACCAAAAAGTCGAAGCGGTACATCCATTGCCTGCCGCAGGTGCTTGAAGCCTTGGAGGAGCAACGTAAACTGACTGGCAAGAACAAGCACATTTTCCTGACTGTGGATGGTAGGCGGATGACCCCCGACCATATCCGTAAAGAGGTGTGGATGCCCGCACTTGAAAAAGCTGGCATTGAGTACCGCCCTCCCCTTCAATCTCGACACACATTTGCAACGATGATGATTTCTGCTGGCGAAGATGTCGGCTGGGTTCAGAATATGTTGGGCCATTCCTCACTGCAGATGATTTTTCAGCGGTACTATGCTTGGGTGCCACAAACAACCCGCTCGGATGGACAGGCGTTCATGCGGTACGTCAACGATGTGGTTCCCGAATTGCCGGAAAATGCCCAGAGCACAGACATCGAGCCGGTGAAAACTGACAAAGTGTGTACCAATCTTGTACCACTTGATGAATACCGGCGTAAAAAAAGGGCTTAGGATGTTCCCTAAGCCCTTGATTTTACTATGGTAGCGGGGAGAGGATTCGAACCTCTGACCTTCGGGTTATGAGCCCGACGAGCTACCAGACTGCTCCACCCCGCATCAATTTAGAAAAGCAGACAATAAGAGAAAATGCACCCATTGTCAACATCCGATTTAAAACGACGGAAAAAAATAAGTGGGCGTTTCGCCCTTCTTCCCTGCGCAGCGGCGGTTTTAAGTGAATTTCCGAAAATATTATTATTTTGCCCAGGACAGGATAACCTTTCTGATGGATTCCCGTTCGCCACCATCTTTCCGACAATGAACCATGACCTGCTTGTTCCGCCCGGTGTGCCCGGACACGATTTCCACCGATGATTTGGCCACCGACAGCAGACCCGATAGGAATACGCTGCAGGCTTTGTTGGCGGCATTGTCAACCGGTGGTGCAGTGAGATTGATCTTCAGCGCATCGCCATATACTCCCACCACCTGGTTTCTTGACGACCGGGGCTGGACACGGATTTTAAAGGTCAGTCCGTCGGGTTTTTCCTGGATGGTGAAAGGCATAATTCAAAGCTCAAAGATAGAAAGACTGCATTTATGTTGATCGGTCAATCCCTTAATTTCCCAATTCCTCGATCTCTCAACCCTACAGATTGTCCCTGATCAGGTCGCGAATGAAGGCCGGCGGGCGGACCACCTTTCCCTGGGCGTTGATGAATGCGTGCCGGGTGTATCCGGTGGTGTGGACCACGGAGCCGTTCTGGCTGGTGATGATGTAGTCGAACTGCATGCCGGCGCGAAAGCCTGTATTCAGGGTCGCTTCGATAACGATCACATCATCGTAGCGCGCCGGGGTGAGATACTTGCAGTTGACCTCGGAGACCGGCAGCATGAGTCCCCGTGCTTCGATTTCCCGGTAGGGCAGCCCTAAATGACGGAACAGTTCGGTGCGACCGATCTCGAACCACCGCAGATAATTGGCGTGGTATACGACGCCCATGGTGTCCGTGTCACCGTAAATTACCCGGTAGGTGGTTTGGTGGGAAAGGGTATTGGGTTGTGAAGCCATGAGTTTTTTTGATGAATGGTGAGCCGTGTACGGTGAATAGTGAACGGTGACCGGGTTATTTTTTCTTTAGATTTTAGATATTGATAAGACCCAGGATCATTTTGCGAACGATTTTTATTTGTTCCAGGATGATGTCTTCCTTATCGATGTATCCCAACTTTATCACTCACCCTACTTCAACACTTTCCCAAAAACCTCCCTGAGATCGTCATAGGTTCTCGTCACGGGGAACTGGGGAAATTCGTCGATCACATTCTGCGGAGGACGAAACAGGATGCCTTGGTGGGCCGCCTTGAGCATGTTAATGTCGTTGTAGGAGTCGCCCATGGCCAGCACCTGGTAATTTAAATCCTTAAACGCCTGGACCACCTTGCGTTTGCCGTCGGTCTGCCGCAGGTTGTAGCCGGCGATGGAACCGTTGCCGTCGATGGTCAGGCCGTGACACAACAGCGTGGGCCAGCCCAGCTTTTCCATCAGCGGTCGGGCAAATTCGACGAAGGTGTCGGAAACGACGATCACCTGGGTCCGTGCCCGCAGCCAGTCAAGAAATTCACGGGCACCCGGCAGTGGGTCCATGGTGGCAATGACGTCGGTGATGTCCTTCAGTTTAAGGCCGTTGCCATCCAGAATGGACAGGCGCCGCTTCATGAGCACATCATAATCGGAGATATCCCGGGTGGTGAGACGAAGATCATCGATGCCCGTGCGCTCGGCCACGTTGATCCATATTTCCGGGACGAAGACGCCTTCCAGGTCTGAACATATTACATGCATGAAACCTCTCATCAATCATTCTTGTTTGCCGGTTGGTCGGTATCGAAAATGACTCGGAATCCGGTCAATCGCTGAGGTGATTATTTTATTCTTTTCTGCAACGGTCAATCGATAACTGCGGAAGCCGGAGCGTTTCATAGCCGCGGCAGAAAGGGTGAAGCCTTAGCAATTCTGCTGTTAGCCCTTGACAATAAAGGATATGGAGCGCTCCGGCTTCCGCAGCCCTCACTCCTGCCCGTTATCGTCTTCAATGCGAATCAGCATGGGTGTGCCAGCGACCACGTCCAGGGCGCTGATTTCATCCAGCGCCCGGGTCACGTCCGCCTCCCGCGCATGATGGGTGAGCATGACCACCGGCACCGATCCGTTGGTTTTTCTGCCCTTCTGGTGAACGAATTTCAGGCTGATGGTATATTTTCCGAGGATACCGGCAATGGTGGCAAGCACCCCGGGCCGGTCCATGGCATCGAACCGGAAATAATAGTTGGTGACGATGTCGTCCATGGGCATCACGGCAATGGGCCGCACCTTATCCGGCTGGAAACCCATGGCCGGCACCCGTCCGGCGCCGTCGGAAGCCAGATTTCTGGCGATATCCGCAATGTCCGAAACCACCGCGCTGGCCGTGGGCATCATGCCCGCCCCGTGGCCGTATAGCAGAATTTCTCCCACCGCATCGGCGGATATGCTGATGGCGTTCAATGTGCCGTTGACATTGGAGAGCATGTTGTCGAACGGAATCATGGTGGGGTGAACCCGAGCCTCCACTGCCCGGCCGTCAAACTTGGTGATGGCCAGCAGTTTGATGCGGTAGCCGAACTGGGCGGCAAACTCGATGTCCATCGGTGTTATTCTGGAGATTCCCTCGATGTAGACATCATCGAAATTGATTTTCATGCCGAAAGCCAGGGCGGCGAGAATGGCCAGCTTGTGGGCCGCGTCCTGTCCCTCGACATCCAGGGTCGGGTCAGCCTCGGCATATCCCTTGGCCTGGGCCTCGGCCAGGGCGGTTTCGAAAACCACGCCCTCGTCGGTGATCTTGGACAGGATATAGTTGCACGTGCCGTTGAGAATGCCGGTCATGGCGCTGATCCGGTTGCCCACCAGGGATTCCCTCACCGTCTTGATGATGGGCATGCAGCCGCCCACGCTGGCCTCATAAGCCAGGTCGACGCCGTGTTCGGCGGCGGCGGCGATAATCGCATTGCCGTGCTTAGCCAGCAGGGCCTTGTTGGCGGTTACCACATGCTTGCCCTTGCTGATGGCATCGAGGATCAGTTTTCTCGCGATCCCCTCACCGCCGATCGTCTCCACGACGATATCCACCATGGGATCGGCAATGGCCGCGGCCGCATCGGGGATCATCACTCCGGGTGCCAGGGAAAGGCCCCGGTCCTTTTTCGTGTCGATATCCGCCACATATTTCAGATTGAGATCACATCCGATGCGGTCCCTGATGATATCCCCGTTTTCCAGCAGCAGACGAGCCACACCCGTCCCCACCGTGCCGCAGCCTAAAATGGCAATATTGACCTGTCTCATTTCTTATGGGTTCCTGATGCGCGTTGGGGTTGGATAATCATGTAAATATTTATAATCAACCCCGCAATTTCTTATGACCCATACCTGAAAGTCAATAGGAAAAATGGTGAATAATGAACGGTGAACTATTCACCACCTCTTCACCCTTTCAACCGTCGTGCTAAACGCCAGGCCATGGCGGCCACCACCAGCACACCGGCCAAAAGAACCGACCACAGCAGAATACGGCGCATCGGCAGCGGTTTCGGCGGCGGCGACAGGCGTTGGGGGCCGCCCAGAACCATCCATGTGCTTTGCGGAGTTACCCATCGCTCCAGGCCATTTTCACGATGCCGGCCGATTCCGTCGAAAAGGGCGGCCACGTTTACCTTCAGCGGCTCAGCCACCGCACTGCCGAAAGCCAGGGTGAAGGGGCCGCTTCCCCGTGCGATAAAAAACAGGTCATGGGGGCGGTAGCCGATCTCCAGCCGGGGAACGGCACTGCCGATGGTGCTGTCGCTGGCATCGACCGTCAGGCGCCAGCGGCGGTCCATGGAGATGGGCACGGCCTGGGGGGAGCTCGTCAGGGGAGGGTTGTCCACATCGATGCGATAGAACAGGCCCTTGAATCGCCGGGTCCAGGTCGCCTTGGGATCATCGTTGCGGGATTCGAGCAGCGCTTCGGCCATGCTGTTGGCCTGGTCGAAGATGAGATTGACCCGGTCCACCGGAAAAGCGCCGGTGCTCCGGTATTCGAACACCCCCGGCGATTCGGGGACCGGCTGGCCGTCGATCTTCAAAAACACGCGAATGGGAATCCGGCCTTCAGGCTGAAACCGACCGTCGATGCGGATCAGGGGTACCGCCGGCCCCGCATTCAACTGGCGCAGCCGCAGGTAACGTTTCGTGCCCCGATCCAGGGTGATGGTATTGCTGATCAGCCGCCGGCCGCCGTGCCGAATGTCCGAAATCGCCGCCCGCTTCTGGATCGTTGTCCAGGCCACCAGGTCGTCACTGGCATCAACGGCAAAAGCGGCCATGAGGGTTGTCTCTCCCGGTTGCCATTCCAGCCGCAGTTGGGCCAGGCTGCGATTGACAAGACTCAAATCGATCAGAAACGACCGGGCGTATTCATCTGGCAAGATCGCCGGCCGGGGATCGACCTGAACTACCGCCCCGTCCGGTCCGGTGCGAACAAAGACCCGATACCCGCCGGCCTCCGGTGCCACCTCTTCCGGCAGCGGGAAAAAGGCCAGCGATCGCCAGGGCGCTTCAGCCGACTGGGTCTGCGCATAGCGGATCATGTGCGGCACCGGTTCCCCGCTGGCATTGAATACGCGAATATCGCCCAGGTCCCTCCGACAGGCGCTTGCGTAGACCTGCTCAGGCAGGCTCATGGCGGCAACGGCGGTACCGACGGGCACGTCGATCCTAATGCCGTAGGCAAAGTCATTCACGGTCAGGTCCGCCAACGATGGGGACGGGTTGCAGACCGCCAGCAGCAGGAGCCACAGCCATTTTCTCATCGGATTTCTCCTTTCGATTCCGCCGGAGGCAAGGGGGTAAAGAACCCTATCACCAGCATCAGGCCGCCCACCGCCAGAAATGAAACAATCCGGGAGACGGTGCCCGACCCCGACAGGTCTACCATGAACAGCTTGATGACCACCACTGTCAGCAGACCGGTACCGGTGAACCACACCGCCCTGCGTTTCAGGCGATTGGCGGCGATCATGCACCCCAGCGCCAGGAGCCCCCATAGCACGGCTATCGACGCGTGGAACAGGTCGGATCGAAACAGGGCATCCCCGTTATAACGCACGTTGCCCAGGTGGTGGACAGTGCGGGCCACGACGGCGGTCAGCCAGAGGAAAACCCCTGCTGCCGGCGCCCCCCACAACACCGCCGGCGGCAGGCTTGCTGCCGGGGCAAGCGGCTCTTGGTTCATCCACAGCACCCAGCTGAGGATCACCAGGAATACAAAAATCTGCATCAGGTCCAACGGGTTGAGCAGCGGAATATAGGGCAATGGTCCGGGATCGCCGTTCAGGGCGAGGCCCAGAAGCGTCCAGGCCATCAAACCGGATACGAGCAGGGTCGGCAGCCATCCCCGGTAGGCGTTGTGCCAGGCATCGAACGGCCAGCCGGGCCGGCGCCTCAACCGGATCAGGGCCACGACGACGACGGCCGGAACGCCGCCCCAGCCGATAAAAGCCCAGACGCGGCCACCGCCGGCCAGCTGATCCAGCAGCCAGCCGGCCTCCCGGCCCAGCAGCGCGGTGGCCCACAGCGCCCCCGCCACGTGCCAGCCGGCCGATATCTTCTGGTTCCAGGTGGCCTCCATGGTTCGCAGCAGGAAGTAGTGAACCGCAAAGGCGGCCGGCCATGCCAGCACCCACCAATCTTGAAAAGGGTGCCTGAAGGTGTATTGATCGAAAAGCGCGGCGCTTGCCAGCACCATGACGGGCAAAAATCCCAGGGCCGGCCAGCGCAGCCCCTTCCAGTCCACCCGCCGGAAAAGAATTCCCATGGCCGTTGCGCTGAGTGAAATGAATGTCATCGCACAGACCAGTTCATGGCGGCGGTCCAACCGCCGGTCAATCTCCTCCAGCCCCGTGCCGAACCACCAGAGCATCCCCCATGCCATGATGGCACCGGCAAAGGGCCGCTCCAGCGGATGCAGCCGCGCTCCAAACCGCTCCAGGAAAAAGGCGGAGAACAGGCCGGCGGTGCCCACCATCATGCCGCCCAGAAACCGGCTGTTGAAAACAGCTGTTTCGCTCCAGGCACCGTGGCCGCCAAGCATGAACATGGCACCCGATCCGACCTGAAGCAGCAGCCCGAAAGTCCGGGCTGTCCAGCGGTTCTGACGGACACCCACCCAGACCAGGCCCGCCCCTTCCAGGCTCCAGGCTATGGCCGTCCAGCTGCCGGACAGCGCCAGCGGAATGGCCAGGCTGCCGAAAATCACCCCCAGGGCGAGGAATGCCTCCACCAGCGCTTTCAGCCCCTGATCCCGCCGCCGCCACAAGGCCGTGGCCAGGCCGGTATAAATCAGGCCCATGGCCACGGCACTGAATGCCAGGCCATAGGTGATATTCCTGACCAGCCCCACCTGCAGACTGAACACCACCAGGGGCATGCCGAATACCAGCGTGCCGTCCACATAACCTTTCAGTCGGGGCGGCTGCCGCAGGGCGAAAAATACGGAAATGGCCAGGTAGAAGGCGAAGAAGAGAATCAGAAACGGTTCGGTGGTGGCAAAATGATGCGGCCGGTAGTACTGCAATCCCCAGGCGGAGCCGATGCCGAAGGTAAAAACGAAGCCGAGCAGGTTAAGCCAGCGCCAGGCCTTGAACCAGGCGATGCCGAAGATGCCGGCATTGAGCAGGGCGTAATAGGAGAAGAGCATCACGTGGCTGCCTGATCCCGTGGATAGCAGCACCGGCGCCATGAAGCCGCCGGCGGCCCCCAGCACGGCCATGGCGGCGGCATTCTGCAGCACCGCCAGCATGCCGGAAAAAACCACCAGGCCCACCATCACCCCGAAGGTAAGCGTCAAGGGCACCATGTGAAAGAGACGGGCCGAGGCAAACAGGGTCAGATACATCACCCCGATGCCGCCGCCCTGAAGGGCCACGGCATAGCCAAAACGATCGATGCGCAGCCGCCAGCCCAGAAGCAGCAACCCGATGCCGGCGGCAAAAGCGGCCGCCAGGCGGATCTCCAGGGGTACGAGGTCCCGGGCGGCGGCGTATTTCACCAGGAAGGCAAATCCGAACAGCAGCACCACCACACCTACGCGCACCATGAGGTTTCCACCGAAGAAAAATTCCCGGACCGACTCTCCCATACCACCCGACGGCGAGTCCGTCGGCGGCGGCCCTGGCGGCGCAGTGAGATCCGCCATGGCTGCATCGGACAGTTCCAGTTCCAGGGAGGGAATCCCGGCGGGCGGCTCAAGGAAAGGCGTGGGGGCCGGGGGTGTCTCGGATGTATGGTCCCCGGCGGGTTCTTCTTCCGACATGGAGGCCCCCCCTTGACTATTGGGTGCGGCAGCGGTTGAATGAGCCGCTTCTTTCGCACCGTGAGATTGCGCCGGGTCCGCCACTTTCTCCCCGGAAAGCAATACGGCGATCTGTTTCTCCATGGCCTCCAGGCGTTTTTTCAGCGCGAGAAGTCCGTTGCGCTGGTTAATAACCGCCGCTGCCAGCAGGCCAATGACTCCGCCCAGCAGAAAGTCGCCCCGGCCATAGAGGTAAAAGCTCCCCATGACAGCCCCGATCAACCCCAGAACGATATAGATCATGCAGGTTCCCTTTCCCGCCGGGCAATAGCCCGGCCGGTCAATTATTTTCGCAGACACCGCGCGCCGGATGGCCGGTGAATGACGACACCTTGCCGCACAGCAGCGTGCATAATACGGAAAGCTCCTGATATGTCAATACAATTACCCTGTTTCTCCGACTGCCGGTGATCGTCGGCACCTGCTCAATTGTTCGGCCGGCTAGGGCGGCGACTCAAGAAAAAACATGATCGTGCCGCCGGTTTATTATCAAAAGAGCGGGGATGATAACCGTTTTGCCCGTCCGAATCACGTTTTTCACATCTTAACTGGGTTGCCGGCAGGGTTTGCGGGAACAATCGTATGAATCCATTCAACTGCACAGACCGGTCTTCCCCGGGGCCGGACCGGTTTGACATTGTCAATTCAGGCCTCATTTTTATGCTATCTTTCACCAACTGAAAAAAGGAGCATCGATATGGCTTACACATGTAAAAATTGCGGCGCCATTGCCGAATCACCGGGGCATCTGTGCAACCCTTGCGGGGAGAAAGAAAAATGCAGTTTCTGCGGAGCAGCTGAAGTTGACCCCAGGCACATCTGCAAGGACAAACTGGCCGAAATGAAATATGTCTGCAATGGATGCGGCCGTGTGGCAATGGAAGAGGCCCATCTTTGCAGCCCGGCCCAAATCAGGTAGTCTGCCGCCCATTCAATACCCATAAACCAAACGCCCGTTAATGAGAACGATGGGCGTTTGGTTTTTTCCCGATTTCCCATCCCTAAGTGCTCCTGTTCGTAAATACGGTAACGCACCGAGATTGACGAGGCATTCGGATCGCAAGGCGGGAGAAGCGACAATAGCAGCGCTATTGGGACGCCGGGCAACGCGGCGAGTCGGGATGCATCGGCGATCGAATGCCACCGTTTATGAACAGGGGTACTAAGTCCGTCCCCGGGCCTGCCGGCTGACCAAATGCTTTCCAGACAGGATTGTCTTACCCATCCGTTGGACAACGGCCTGACACACCTTCCTCAACTCACACCACGCCAAATGTTTTGCCACCAATGAGATCAGCCAGGTCAACCACAAATCCGATGAGTTTTCCGCTTTGGCGGACAAACTCCGTGAACTGGTTGGACGGTTTAAAGTCTGATTTGCATTCTCGCGCGTAATCGGTTATTTTTCCGGTATGATTTGAAAAAATTCCTTCGGTATCAGGCTGAACCGTGCATAAAGAGGGTCTTCCTGCTCCTGGTGTCGGCAGCCCGCCCCACCCATCGACAGATTGCAAGATGGTGCTCCACAAGGTGTCAGAATGACTATCGTACCATTGGCCCAAGACTGTTCCGGCTGTATCCATGAATGGTTCCAGGATTACGGAGATCGTTTTCGCCGGATTACGCGGCGGGCACCCGAACGGTTTATGAACCGCCAGTGGGAACTCGTCCAGGCCGACACCACCGAGAGACTGAACCTCTACGCAACGGTCGTCGATCAGACAGAAATCGACATCCGCAGCCTGCTCGACGACCGGGTCGCCGAGAACAGTTTATGGGCCGCCGCCAAGGCCGACTATGCCGCCCGCACCGCTGCCGGGGATGACCGGGAACTGGCCGAAACCTTTTTCAACTCGGTCACCCGCCGCATTTTCGGTACCGTCGGCGTGAACCGGCAAATCGAGTTCATTCACGATGACCACCAGCCGGCATTGCCATTCCCGACCGAGTCGGTCTTCAAGACCTATCCGTTGACCGGAGCCATTGAACCGGTTATCCGGCAGATCTATTCCGACTGCCGCGATCTCAAGATCGACCCCACGGCCCTGGAAAGGGTAATGCCCCGGATCGCGGAAAGCGTGGAAAAACGCCTGAGCGAGATGAACGACCGGACCCGGCCGGTCCGTATCGAGATGATTCGGCACATCTTCTACCGCGGACAGGGCGCGTATCTCATCGGACGCATCCTGGCGGGAAAACGGATCATCCCGCTGGTCATGGCGCTGCTTCATCCGCCGGAAGGCGTGGCGGTGGACGCCCTGCTGATGGACGCAGACGGGGTGAGCATCGTCTTTTCCTATACCCGCTCGGCCTTTCACGTGCAGGTGAAAAAACTCCGCGAACTGGTCGGTTTTCTCAAGTCCATCATGCCGGCTAAACCCGAAGCCGAGATCTACTCGGCCATCGGATTTTTCAAACACGGCAAGACGGTGCTCTACCGGGATGTATGCCGGCATACGGCAGAGTGCACGGACGACCGGTTCCGCCTATCGCCGGGCAAACGGGGAATGGTCATGGTGGTGTTTGACATGGCCGGTCATGAAATGGTGGTCAAGCTGATCCGGGACCGCTTCGACAATCCCAAAAAGACCACCCGAAACAAGGTCCTCGAACAATACGACTTCGTCTTCAACCACTACCGGGTGGGACGGCTCATCGAGGCCCATGCCTTTGAGCACCTCTCTTTCGACCGCTGCTGGTTTTCAGACGATCTGATCGATCATCTCATCGCCGAAGCCGGGCAAACGGTTCACCTGGCAGGCGACCGGGTGATCATCGACCATGCTTACCTGGAACGCCGGGTGACGCCGCTGGACATCTATCTGAAAGAGAACACCGATAAAAAGGCCGAAGCTGCTGTGGTGGACTTCGGCAATGCCATCAAGGACCTGGCGTTCGCCAACATCTTTCCCGGCGACATGCTGCTTAAAAACTTCGGTGTCACCCGCCACGGGCGGGTGGTGTTCTATGACTACGACGAAATTGTGCCGCTGACCGCCTGCCGGTTCAGAAAAATCCCCCAGGCCCGCTCATACATGGACGAAATGGCCGACGAACCCTGGTACACCGTAGGAGAGGACGACGTCTTTCCCGAGGAATTTTCCCGTTTTCTGGGACTCTCTCCAGGACATCGGGAACTTTTTTTAAGTCGGCACGCCGATCTGCTGGCACCGGACTTCTGGGTGAAGGCTCAGGATGAAATCCATACCGGGCACCTCCGGCACATCCGTCCCTACCACCCCCGATACCGGCTGTAAGGGCGGCAATGGCATTGACCGGGTTTACATTGCCCCGGGCCGCATTATATTTGTCCAGGTTTCCCATTATCCGGCTGTCAAGCAGACGTTTTCGCAAAAGTTCTACGGCCGATGGTCCAACCGGCATTATCGCTCCTTTATTTCTTTAACTCAGCCCAGACCGTTCCCATTTCCAGTCCGTCGGGAGGGCCGCCATTCGAGTTTGAAGGCCACTCCCTCCGCAACGCACCAAAGGAGGAATCAGATGAGCAACACCACTATTCCAGACGGCATCACCATCAACGCGCCGGTGAGCGACGCGTTCAGCCGTATTCTCACTCCGGAAGCACTCACCTTTGTCAGGAACCTTGCTCGCCGGTTCGATACCCGCCGGCGGGAGCTGATCGTCCGCCGGGAAAAAGTCCAGGCCGATCTCGACGCCGGGAACCTGCCGGATTTTTTACCGGAAACGAAGCATATCCGCGAAAGTAGCTGGACCGTGGCCCCGGTGCCTGGCGACCTTTCCGACCGCCGGGTCGAGATTACCGGACCGGTGGATCGCAAAATGGTGATCAACGCGCTCAATTCCGGTGCCAAGACCTACATGGCCGATTTCGAGGACAGCCACAGCCCGACATGGGCCAATACCATCGACGGTCAGATCAACCTGCGCGACGCGGTCAACCGGACCATCGAATGGGCCACCCCCGAAGGCAAAACCTACCGGTTGAATGACCAGATCGCCACCCTTATTGTCCGGCCCCGCGGATGGCATCTGGTGGAAAAGCATGTTCTCGTTGACGGGCAGCCCGTTTCCGGCAGCCTGTTCGATTTCGGCCTCTTCTTCTACCACAACGCCAAGACCCTTATGGCCCGGGGCAGCGGCCCCTACTTTTATCTGCCCAAGATGGAGAGCCACCTGGAGGCGCGGTTGTGGAACGATGTCTTCATCGCCGCCCAGGAGGCGCTGGGCATCCCGGCGGGCACCATCAAGGCCACGGTGCTCATCGAGACCATCATGGCCGCTTTCGAGATGGATGAAATCCTCTACGAACTCAAAGACCACAGCGCCGGGCTGAACTGCGGGCGCTGGGATTACATTTTCAGTTTCATCAAACGATTCAAGAACGTTCCCGGCTATCTGTTTCCCGACCGGGCCCAGATCACGATGACCCGCCACTGCATGCGTTCCTACTCCCTGCTGGCGATCAGGACCTGCCATCGCCGCGGGGCCTATGCCATCGGCGGGATGGCCGCCCAGATCCCCATCAAGAGCGATCCGCAGAAAAACAGCGAGGCGCTCGACAAGGTCCGGGCAGACAAAACCCGCGAAGCTACCGACGGCCACGACGGCACCTGGGTGGCGCATCCCGGCCTGGTCCCCATCGCCATGGAAGAGTTCGATAAAGCCATGCCCACCGCCAACCAGATCGACCGGTTGCGAAATGACGTTCACGTCACGGCGGCGGATTTATTGAAGGTGCCTTCCGGAACGATCACCGAGGCGGGCATGCGAACCAACATCAGTGTGGGCATCCAGTACATGGCCAACTGGCTCTCGGGTCTGGGATGCGTGCCGCTGTATAACCTCATGGAAGATGCGGCGACCGCCGAAATCTCGCGGGCTCAGCTGTGGCAGTGGATCAAGCATCCGGAGGCGGCCCTCGACGACGGGAAAAAGGTTACGCTGGAGCTGTTTCGTTCGATGATGAAAGAGGAAATGGAAAAGATCAAAGCCGAAGTGGGCGCTGCGCAGTTTCGGCAGATCAAGTACGAGCAGGCCGCAACCCTGTTCGACGAAATCATCGCCGCCGACACCCTGGCGGAATTTTTGACCTTGAAGGCCTACGATTACCTGGAGGAAAAAAGATGAAAACCATAGAAGAAAAAGCCGAAGAGATCTGCCAACGATTGACCTGCCACGAAGTGGTGGCCGACGAACGCGAGGAACTGGAAGCCCACTGGGCCGAGGATCCTCGCTGGAAGGGCATCGTCCGCCCCTACTCGGCCGAAGATGTGCTCAAGCTGCGCGGCAACCTGACCATCGCCTATACCTATGCCACCATCGGCGCCAAGCGCCTATGGTACCTGATAAACCATGAAGACTACGTGCCGGCGCTGGGAGCGCTGACCGGCAACCAGGCGGTTCAGCAGGTCGAGGCCGGCCTCAAGGCCATCTACCTGAGCGGCTGGCAGGTGGCCGCCGACGCCAACCTGGCCGGCGAGATGTACCCGGATCAGAGCCTTTACCCGTCCAACAGCGTGCCGGCGGTGGTCCAGCGCATCAACAACGCCTTGCGACGGGCCGACCAGATTCAGGTACTGGACGGCAGAAAGAACGGCCCCTACTGGTTTGCTCCCATCGTGGCCGATGCCGAGGCCGGATTCGGCGGCCCCCTCAACGCCTTCGAGCTGATGAAGCAGATGATCGAAGCCGGCGCTGCCGGGGTTCATTTCGAAGACCAGCTATCCTCGGCCAAAAAATGCGGACACATGGGCGGCAAGGTGCTGGTTCCCACCCAGGAAGCGGTGGCCAAACTCGTGGCGGCCCGATTGTCCGCCGACGTGTGCGGCGTACCGACCATCCTCGTGGCGAGAACCGATGCGGATGCCGCCAAGCTGGTCACCAGTGACATCGACGAACGGGACCGGCCATTTATCATCGACCAATCCCGCTCCAGCGAAGGATTCTTCTATGTAAAAAACGGCGTTGAAGCAGCCATTGCCCGCGGCCTGGCCTACGCGCCGTATGCGGACATGGTCTGGTGCGAAACATCCAAACCGGACATGGATCAGGCCAGACGCTTCGCCGAAGGCATTCATGAGAAGTTTCCCGGAAAGCTGCTGGCCTACAACTGCTCTCCGTCGTTCAATTGGAAAGCCAACCTGGACGATACCACCATCGCCACCTTCCAGCGTGAGCTGGGAGCCATGGGCTACAAGTTCCAGTTCGTCACCCTGGCCGGGTTCCATGCCCTGAATCTGGGCATGTTCGATCTGGCCCTGAACTACCGCAAAAACGGTATGTTGGCCTATTCCCGCTTCCAGGAAGAGGAATTTCGTTTCGGCAAGGAAGACGGTTACATGGCCACCACCCATCAGAAATTCGTGGGGGCCGGCTATTTTGACCGATTGATAGACACGATCAGCAGCGGCGATTCATCGGTGGGCGCCATGTCCGGCAGCACTGAAGAAGATCAGTTCAAGTAGCCAGGGTTGCAAACAGAAAAACCTTCCAAGGGCTATCGCTGACGTGGACGGTTTGATTTAAAAAAGATGGGGCTTGAAGAGGCCGGGCGTTTCGGGAATTTTACTCCCCCGGCCTCTTTTCTTTCTTCGGTTTATCCGTTGGACAGTTGCCAGGCAATCTTTCCCCCGTGGCGAAGGCCTTCAGCCTTTGCCGGGAGATCCTTGCATGAATTCCGGCTGCAGGAACTACCCGGGAAAATGATTGACCGCATAAAGGGCAACCATACCGATGGAGATCAGGATGCTGACCATTGCCCGACGGTTTTTTCTTTCTTTTTTTCGACGCCTTTTTAAAACTAGGGCCATTCTTGCCGGATTCTGGTCGTAAGCGGTGGCAACTCTCGAAATCATCATTTTTCCTCCTGCAACAATTAGGTTTTGTTTTCACCCGACTATTGCAGGAAGTACAATGACTGTGCCAAGTCGGCTCCAGACCACTCCCAACCAAATACAACCAATTGTATTTTCGATTAAATTTACTTTTTCAATCTCATATAAGCATTCCCAGACCACACCTTGGGAATACCTAAAACCATGCCACATGTGGCATGGTCAATTCTAACATAGCCTCAACATTTTGTAATTATTAATATTTTCTATTATATGCCAATATTGTCGCTATCCATGCCTGTGGTGACGTATCCGACTGCTTTAGTGGATCTGGTGGAATTTCATCTTTCGCTGGAGGGTTCTGAGGCCAATTCCGAGGGTTTTGGCCGTTCGGGTGCGGTTCCAGCGGTGTTCGGCCAATGCAGCGGCAATCTGGCGCTTTTCAAAGGATGCCACGGTATCCGGCAGTGACGTTGCCGGATATGAGGTCTCAGCCAAAGGGTCTTCAGCGGGCATGGGTGATTCCCCGGCAAGATCCAGGCGTTTCAGGGTAACAAAACGGTAGAGTACATTCTGGAGTTCACGGACATTTCCCGGCCAGTTGTGATTCATCAGGGTGTCCATGATTTTTGATGTCAGGACAGGTCGAATATTGCTGTCATACGCCTTGAAGAAGTGCTCGGCCAAAAGCGGGATATCTTCTTTCCGCTTTCTGAGCGGCGGCAGATGAATCGGAATTACATGCACCCGATAAAAAAAATCGCTGCGCATCCGCCCCGCCTTGACCAGTTCGCTCAGATTCCGGCTCGTGGCGGCAACGATCCGGAAATCGGGTTTTTTTATCTGACTGCTGCCGACAGGTGTAAATCCCCCGCCTTCAATGGCGCGCAGGAGTTTAACCTGGAGATCCGGTTTGATTTCACCGATTTCATCCAGGAACAGGGTGCCTTGATCGGCCTCGTCCAACAGCCCTTTCTTGTCGGCACCGGCACCCGTGAAAGCGCCTTTTTTATGGCCGAAAAACTCGCTTTCCAGCAGATTCTCAGGTATGGCGCCACTGTTCACCGGCACAAAATTCCGGTTCTGACGGGCGCTCATGCCGTGGATCGCCCGGGCAACCAGTTCCTTTCCCGTTCCCGACTCCCCGTATAAGATAACATTGGTATCCGATGCGGCGGCCATCAGCATCAATTCATAAACCTCCTGCATGGCCGGGCTTTTTCCCACAATGTCACCGAACCGCTGACGCTCTTCGATGGTGGTGCGCAGACGGATATTTTCGTCGCGAAGGTGGGCTTCACTGTCACGGAGGGATTCTTCCATCCGTTTGCGTTCGTCAATATCGGTGATCATTGCCTGACAGAAAACCGACTGATCCGACAGCCGAACGGGGACATTGATGCTGTAATACCATTTTTTGTCCTTGGGATTCTTCATTTCAAAACGAACCCGGTTGCCCTCGAAAACCTGCTCGGCAACACACCACAAACAGGGTGACGCTCTGCCATGAAGCGACTCATGACAAAGCGTCCCCGTCGCATCGATGCCGGTGTTGCGGATCAGGTTTTCGTTCATGAAGCGAATGCGGTATTTCCTGTCGATAAAATAGACGAACCCTTCGTATCCCTCCAGAATGGCGCTGTAGAGCGTTTCACGATCACGAAGGTCGTGCTCCGTGTTCTTCAAAGACGTGATATCGATAATTGAAGCGATGCTTCGGCCGGTTTCGCTGAGCATCCCCACTTTGATAAAAATGATCTTTACCGATTGGTTGCGATCGATGATGCGGCATTCATATTCAGGTGGCGCTGCGCCCTCACCGGACCGTCGGGAGAAATGATACCGGATAACCATCTGACGGTCTTCCGGATCAATAAAGTCCGTCCATTTCATCCGGTTTTCGATTTCCTTGCATGAAAATCCGGTAAGTTCTTCGAACTTGGGATTGGCCATAGAAATGGTAAAGTCCTGTTCGACAATAATCGATGGTGCACCGGAGTGATGAAATATGTTTCGATAGCGGTTTTCAGCTGCCGACAGATCGGCACTTCGTATAGCCATCTGGTGTTCGAGATGGAACTGATATTCGTGGAGTTGCTCTTCCGTTTCTTTTTGATGCGTAACGTTCCTTACAACGGCGATGGCTTCATCGACGGTGCTCTTCACCAGGCGGGCTTCGTAATAACAGATCGTCTGTTCAAAAGTGAGAGAATATTCTATCGATTGCACTTCGCCGGTCGCGAAAACGGATTCAAGCGTATTGACAAAACGCGGGGCCGTATTCTCCGGCAGTACATCTTCTATCCGCTTTCCCAGGTAATCCACTTCAGGCCGGAAAAGCTCATTTATTTTTCCTTCAAAGCTGCGAAAGGTATGATCCCTGCCGATGCGGATGATCATATCCGGGATGGCATCTACAATGGCCCGAAACGATGCGGTCTCAAAATCAGAACTCGGCTGTGTCATGCGTGACACCTCATACCAGTGGTTATGAAAGAATTTAAAGCGTGAGAACCTGCCACATCTTTCATGGCAAGTCAATAATACAAGCGATGGAATTGCGCTATTCTCTGAAGTGAAATTGGATTCAAAAATGGTTTATACTGTTCCGGTATGATCGATTCAAATGACGGAGAAGGATCGTCAAGAACCAACTCTTTTCAAAAAAAAGGTTGATTGTATTATTGCATTCATGTCAAATATGTAAAATTTATTTCTTAATCAGCTTGATTTATTTTTCATCGTGGCAATAATTAAAATCATTTTTTATTTATCGGATTCATTAAAAAGGAGATTCAAATGCCAGCAAAAAAGAAGGTCGACGGTGCCAAGTTAATCAAAATGGTAGAGAGCGGAAAGCATCAGCAGGAAATCATGAAAGAGTTTAAATTCAATACCGCCGCACAATTCAAATCGCATCTTCTCGATGCGTTGATGAAAGCCGGCAAAGCACCGGAAATCAAGTCCGGGCGCGGTAAAGCAAAAGCCAATTCGGCAAAAGAAGTTCTGGTAAGCAAACGCGGCAGTGTTGTCATTCCAAAATCGATGATTGATGAAATGGGTTTTGTCGAAGGCAATACGTTCACCGTTCGCAAGACAAAATCAGGGATATCCTTGAAAGCGACCAGGAAATAATTTCAATTCTTTTCGCTAACGCAAGAGAGAAAAGCAGGCCGCATCCGGCCTGCTTTTCTTTTAGGAAAGTGGTCAACAGTGTTGGCTGCATAATAATTTCAAACCCTGCTTCAGCAATCATACGGGTGATACAAACAGTTTCCTTATACCAATAAAAATAATGGACCAGTGACGCAAAACGGAGGTTAAATCGTATCGATTGAAAAATCCTTATATCAATATTTCCATCATCTTTTTCAGTTGATCTTCAAATGCATCGCCCGTGAAACAATATTTTATTTCCATATATTGCTGTCTCAACCGGGACACGGCTTCCTTTACCTGCTTATCCTCGGCCACGACATCGCGAATCAGTTGGGCCAGTTGCTCAAAGCCCTGTGGTTCCATACCGAAGCGGGTCATTTCCGACACGCCCATGCGCAGCAACCCCGAGGCGGAAAAGCTCTCGTCTTCAGGCCCCGCCTGATAGTTGCAGATGATGTTGTTGGCTTCCAGTCGCCGGGCGATCCGCGGGCCTTTGGCATAACCGACATCCACCAGCACCTGATGGGTTTCCGTGTAGCCCAGGGCCGGGTCGCCGGCCACGTGCAGACCGCAATCGTTCAACGCTCGGGCAAATGCTTTGGCATTTGAGATGACAGCAGACTGGTAAGCGTCCTTGAAATGGTTCATCTCGTAGACGGCCAGCAGCAAACCCACCAAGGTCCCCAGATGGTGGTTGGATACCGAGCCGGGAAAAGTCCGCCGCTCGATGGCTTCCCAGAGGGCATACCGTTCATCGGCTTCCGCATACCGGCTGGCCACCACGCCCCGCTGGGTTCCGAAAAAAGTCTTATGCGTGGAACCGGTAACCAGGTCGGCCCCCTCCTTGAACGGATCCTGAAAATGCGGGCCCACCAGCCCCAGCACGTGGGCCATGTCGTACATCACCACCGCGTCGATGCCCTGCTGGTCCAGAAAGGCCCTCACTTGCGCGACCGGCTCCCTGCTGATCACCATGCTCTTTCCGAAGATGATCAACTCGGGCCGGTACTGGTCGATCAGTTTCAGCATGGCCGGCACGTCGATAGTAAAGGGATTGTCCGCCAGAACCGGGAAGTTGACCACCGCCGGGCGTTCCGTGGCAGGGTCCCGGGCCACGAAATCCCTGAGAGCGCCCATGGGTTGGGCGCTCAGATGACCGCCCCTGCCGATGTGGTTGTTCATCACCTGGCGCATCCGCCGGGGTTCGCACTTGCGGTCGGCCCGGTTGATATAGTCGAGCATGGCGCTGTATACGGCCGTGTTGGCCATCTGCCCGCTGATCACCCGGGTCTCCACCTCGGCGCAGCCGAAGTAGCGTTTCATCTCCTTGACCAGCAGGGCTTCGACCTCATCGATGAAATCGCAGCCCTGGTAGTAAAACACCTCGGAATCGTAATAAGCCTTGAGTTTGCGGTGCTCGGCATATCGAAAGGAGGGATCCGTGATGGAAAGCATGCGCACCAGGGGCGATGCCGTCATTTCCGAAGGGATCAGATTGATGCATGCCTGCTGCCGCCAGCGGTGGTTGGCCGTGGCCATCTTCAACAGGCGCAAAGCATCGGTCTGGGTGGTATCCGACTCAAGGGCTTTTCGCTCCCGGCCATGGTCATACAAAATGGGGCGGGTATAAGGGGGAGACTCGCTGCGCATGTGATAGGGAACCGCCATGGCCGCCACCTGTTTCCCTCGAATGTCCACCGATAAAGGCGCCTCGTCGAGAATATCGCTGTTGAGATAGGCCAGGCAGATGGAACGCCGCTGGGAGATATCACTCAGGCTGGCATGAACGCTTTGACCGTCTACTTCCCAATAGGGCACCATGGTGCCGCTGGTGACAGTTCCCACCTGCCGATCCCCGTCAAATACCCGGGCGCCCTGGCGGGCGATGCCCCGCCCGGCCAATACCAGCGGCCGGATCATCCGGGGAAGATCCGCCATGGCCGAGAAATCCCGGAACATGATTTTCCGGAAGGCGTCGTGCTGGCGCGCCAGGGACCCGCGTCCCATGAAATCGCCTTTCAAGGCAGAAAAACTGACCCCGAACCTGGCCAGCGGGCAGGCAAAGATGGGAATCTCCTTTCCGTCGGCATCTGTTCCCAGTTCATGACCGTAAAGGGGCAGCGCCGCTTCGAGCCGCAGGGTGTCCCTGGCGCCCAGGCCCACGGGGGTGGCCCCTTTATCAACCAGCAGGTTCCAGATATCAACCGCCGCATCCCGGGGAATGAACAGCTCGAACCCCAGGGGTTCACCGGTGTACCCGGTGCGGGCCAGCAGCACCGTGGCTCCGGCGATCGTCACCGTGCTCAGGGCGTTTCTCGCCGGTTCCGGCAGGCGCCCGGTCGAGAGGATTGCCGACACCATCGAACGGGATGCAGGCCCCTGCACCGACACCATGGCCAGATCCTCGCTGCGGTCGGTAAGTTCTACTCGATCGAATTTTTTCAGCAGTTCCCGAAAGTGGTGCCAGTCCTTGTCACGATTGCCGGCATTGACCACCAGCAGATATTCATCGTCCACGAACCGGTAGAGATAGGCATCGTCCACCGCCGTACCGGCTGCGGTGGGTATCAATGTATACTGGGCGCCCCTGTCGGGGGTATCCAGCGCCGCGGCGTTGTTGGTCAGCGCATACTGCAAGAACTCAAGCGCTCTTGGGCCCCGAAACAAAAACCGGCCCATGTGGGAAACATCGAACATCCCGGCACCCTTGCGGGTGGCCAGATGTTCGGCCAGAATCCCCCCGTCGTACATCACCGGCATGTCCCAGCCGCCGAACGGCACCATCTGGGCGCCTGCCTTGACGTGGCAGTCAAATAACACCGTGCGTTTGAGTTCGCTCATGGTTCGTCTCCTTGGGCTAAAGTTCTTCCGGTGTAAATGCAACCACCTCGTCGATAGAAGCCGCCCCGGTAAAAAGCATGACCAGCCGGTCGAGTCCCAGTGCATTTCCGGCAGCCGGCGGCATGGCTTCCAGGGCCTGAAGAAAGGGTTCGGCAATGGGGTAGACGGTTTTGCCTTTTGTTCCCCGGGCACGGTTCTCTGCGTCGAACCGGACGCGCTGCTCCAGGGGATCGGTGAGTTCGCTGAAGCCGTTGCAAAGCTCCATGCCGGCGACATAAAGTTCGAAACGTTCGGCCACCGAGGGCTCAGCCGGTTTGAGCCGGGCCAGTGCGCCGCATCGGGCCGGATAGTCATAGAGAAACAGCGGCCGGTCGAATCCGAGTTGAGGCTCGATGGCGATGCCCATGATCTCGTCGAAGCAGTCCTTATCCAGCGCCTGTTGGGCTGTCATCCCACCGAACCGCTCGAAAGCGGTGGCCACGGTCATCCGATCCCAGGGCGGTGTCAGGTCGACCGCATGTCCCCGGTAGGCAAGCCGCTGGGCATTGCCCATCCGTCCGGCCACAAAACCGATCAACTCCTCACACTGAATCATCAGATCCATATAATCGAAGCCGGCCGCATACCATTCCAGCAAGGTCATTTCCGGTACGTGACGATTGCCGCGCTCTCCTTTGCGGAAGCACCGGCAAATCTGAAAAAGCTTCTCATAACCGGCGGCCAGGAGCCTTTTCATGCAAAGCTCCGGCGAGGTCTGCAGAAACCAGTCTCCCGATTCCTGAGCATCGATATGCATCTCCGGTGCCGGCGCGGGGATGCGTACCGGTGTATCAATTTCCAAAAATCCCGATACACTGAAAAAGGAACGGACGGCATCGATTACTTGGGCTCGTCGTTCCAGCTTGGGTCGAATGGCGGCTTGTCGGTAATAACGCATGATTCTCGTCGGGATGAAGGTGGTTAGGACGGTTCGGCCTTCTCTTTAATCACATCACCGGAACGATCCTGGAGATAAATCTTGTCGTACAGGGTCGTGTCGGCCGAATCATACCATTGATAACCCTGTTTGCGGCAGTTCTCGCATGCTTTTCGCGGGATGTGTACGGCCAGGATATGTTTCATCCCCCGTGCGGCGGAATCGATTTTCAGGGCTCCCCCGCAATTGTCGCAGACCCGGATGGTCTCCTGCTGGTGCTCATGGATATTGTCCGTATCGTAGTAAATATTGCGGTCCCGGTTCATGAACTGATAATCCCCCCGGTACATCTCTGCCAGGTGCCGCCGCTGGTGCCAGTTCTCCAGCACCTTGTCGCAGGTTTTGTGGACCCAGCGGGAGACCTCCGGGGATTGTTGGATCTTCACGGGGTCGAAGTCGGGCTCTCTGAGATGGCTGTAATCCATGCCGGCCATGGCCAGAATAATGCCGGCATTGACATAGGGCAGGGCCCCTTCGATGGCATAGCCCCCTTCCAGAACGGCGATGTCGGGTTTGAGCAGGGTGGTGAGTTCCGCATACCCCTGGGCAGAGAAATTCATGTTGGTGATGGGGTCCGAATAGTGGTTGTCCTGCCCCGCAGAGTTGATGACAATCTCAGGCTGGAATTCTTTCAGGATGGGAAGCACCACTTCCCGGATGGCATGCAGGATCCCCTCCCCGGAGGTATTGGGCGGCAACGGAATATTGATGGTGCTGCCCACGGCGTTGGGCCCGCCCAGTTCACTCAAAAAACCCGAGCCGGGGTAGAGGGTGCGGCCGTCCTGGTGGATGGAGATAAACAGGGTCTCCGGGTCGTGCCAGTAGATGTCCTGGGTGCCGTCGCCGTGGTGGCAATCCGTGTCAACGATGGCCACCCGGTTCACCCCATAGGCCTTGCGGATATACTCAACCATGATGGCTTCGATGTTGACATTGCAGAATCCTCTGGCGCCATGGACCACCCGGTTGGCATGGTGTCCCGGCGGCCGCACCAGGGCAAACCCTCGCTCCACCTGCTTGTCCATCACTGCCATGGCGATGGTCTTGGCGCCGCCGGCACTGATGAAATGGGATTCCGTCATCACGGCCCACAGGTCCGGCACGCAGAAGTGGACCCGCTGAACATCCTTTTTGGTGACCAGGTCGGGTTTGTATTCGATGATGCCCTCGACGTCGAGGATTCCCTCTTCGAACACCTGATCCTGGGTGTAGAGCAGCCGCTCTTCTCGTTCCGGATGGGTGGGGCTGATGGCCCAGTCGAAAGCGGGGAAAAAGACCAGGCCGGTTTTGTGTTTAGCGCGCAGCATGGCAGGCTCCATTTTCAGGTAAAACTGCTGTCCACAATCTTTTCCGCAATGGGGTCATAGCCGTGGATCAGTCCGGGTTTGACCTGAGCAGTGACCCGGATGTTCCTGCCGGTGGTGGTAAAGCCGCGAACCATGTTGAACGACATGGCCTCGATGACCTCCAGTTCCAGGTGTTCGGAATTGGCGCCCCGGGCGATGGCTTTGCGACGAAGCAGATCGATGGTTGCCTCAATGGCGTCTTCCTTGGTGTAGGTCGACGGAATCACCATGGAGAAATTCTCCTCCGGTGCGGTGGCGATTTGCCGCTCCGTATCGGCAAAGAAGGTCACCTCGCAGGTGGTGCGGGCCAGCCCGGCGCCGATGGCGTTGGCCACCTCCCAACGGGGAACCACAGTAACGCGACTCTCGCTCAGACGTTCCAACCCCCTGGCAAACCAAGGAGCCGGCCCGCCCAGCACCAGTATCTGCCTTGGCTGCAGGCGATGGCCCTCCCACAATTCGTGGACCGTATACACCGGCTTGGCGTTGATCCGTTCGACCATCGATTCAGCTTCATCCAGAATCGTCTGGCAGGCCTGCTCAAAAATCCGATTAGCCGCATCATGAAGATCGGTTCCCAGGGCATCGGCCACCGTCTGGATGCCCTCGTGGGCTTTTTCCGGATCGCCCCCTTCGCCGATGCCCAGAAGAAAAATAGCGTCAGTAGGCGTGGGCACAGGCCCGCCGTAGGCCATGGCCATGCCCAGTCGGTCAGGACCGATATGAATTCTTCCGTTTACCACCCGCACGGCGCTGTCGCCACCGACACCGATGGAAACGGTATCCAGGGAGCGGATCAGCGTTTGGTGTTCCCCGATGCCGATGCCCATCGGATCCAGCAGCGGCACGCCGTTGACCAACACGGCCATGTCGGTCGTGGTGCCGCCGATGTCCAGCACCAGGCACTCCTCATCCTTGGGCGCAAAGGCCACGGAACCCATGACACTGGCCGCCGGCCCGGAAAGGATGGTCTGGGCCGGATGGTCGATGGACGCGTCGAAACGCATGTTCCCGCCATCGGGTTTCAGGATGCGGATGGGCACGTTGAGCCCCTTTTTGGCCAGCGAATTGACCACGGCCTCGAAAAAATCCTTGTGAATGGGGTAGACCGAGGCGTTGAGGAAAGTGGTGGCAATACGGCGCGGGAAGTTGAGGTTCCCCGAGATGCGGTGGCCCATGAACACTTTTTCGAAGCGATCGCCGATGAGACCACCGATAGCGATTTCGTGAGCCGGATTCCTGACGGAAAATTTGGAGACCACCCCCACGTAGCGAATACCGTTTTTTTTCAGACTGTCGGCCACTTTTATGACCCGACCCTCATCGATGGGGGTAATCTCCCGCCCTCGATGATCGATGGCCCCGGCCACAATGTGGTAATGCGGGCCGGTCCGAAACAGTTCGGGATCCATTCCAGGCCCGGTGGACACGATCATCCCCACCTCGGGGATATGGCCCTGAACGATGCGGTTGGTGGCCAGGGTGGTGGAGAGCACCGCCCGACTGATGCGGGAGGGATCGATACCTTCGGTGATCTTTTCCAGACCCGTGAGCACGGTGGCAAACAGGTCCGAGGGGTTGGTGGGCACCTTGACCTGTCTAACCAGCCCCTCCTGTCCTAAAAGGACCACATCCGTATGGGTACCGCCGACATCCAGCCCGATGATCATGGTGTCATCCTGATTATGGTTGGTTTTTAGCCGCTGGGGAAGAAGAAATCACGGTATCCAAAATCAGCACCCATGTCAACAAGGCTCACCGGCCGCAACGCCTCTATGGCCGTTAATTTACCTAAAAATTGCCATTTGCCGAGAGGGCTGCGAATCCCTACCATCCTCTCGACCCAGACCACCGGCTGCCGGAAGAGTGACCACCATGGACGATCGTCTTCGAACTTATCTGAGAACCCATCAGCGGGAGGCGTTCGCCCTGTGGAAAAAGGGCCTGCATCCATGCCGATTTTGCCGGTAAACGATGATGTCCTTCCCTTCCGCGGCATAATAATGTTGACTATCCGGGAATGCCTGGGATAAATATTCAAGTTTACGCGTAAACGTTCGCCGGCAGGCTGCAGCAACACTTTTTAATGGTTGCCGGGCTGCCCGAAAGGTAGTTGTCAACCGATGAGCCAACCTAACATACAACTGATCAGAGGATTCAAGGACATCCTGCCGGGTGAAACCGAACTGTGGCAGCAAATCGAACGCACCGCCGTCGCCCTGTTCGAGGATTTCGGCTACCGGGAAATCCGCATTCCCATCATGGAAAAGACCGAGCTGTTCGCGAGAAGCATCGGTGAAGACACCGACATCGTGGAAAAGGAGATGTACACCTTTGCCGACCGCAGAGGTGACCAACTGACCCTGCGGCCCGAAGCCACCGCTTCCATCTGTCGGTCCTACATCCAGCATAAAATGTATGCCCAGGACCCCGTCCGGAAATTCTACACCATCGGCCCCATGTTCCGTCGGGAACGACCCCAGAAAGGCCGCTACCGGCAGTTCTACCAGATCGATGCGGAAATTTTCGGTGTGGCGGCCCCGTATGCGGATGTGGAACTGATTTTTCTGCTGCGCACCCTCTTCGACCGCCTGAACGTGACCGACACCACGGCCCACGTCAACTCCCTGGGCTGTCCCGTCTGCCGACCGCGGTTCAAAGAAGCCCTGTCCGCGCTGCTTGCCGATGCGGCCCCGTCCCTGTGCAGTGACTGCCTGCGCCGGAAAGACCGCAATCCCCTGCGTGTGATGGACTGCAAGGTTCCCGGCTGCAGAGAGGCCATGGCCGGTGCCCCGGCCATCCTCGACTACCTGTGCGATGAATGCAGCCGCCACTTTTCGATGGTCACGGATTCCCTGACCCGGCTGGGGGTTCCTTTCGAGGTAGACAAACAGCTGGTGCGCGGCCTGGACTACTACACCCGCACCGCCTTCGAGATCCAGACCGGCGCCCTGGGCGCCCAGAGCGCCGTGGCGGGCGGCGGGCGCTACGACAGCCTGGTCGGTTCTCTGGGCGGGCCTGAAATTCCGGCCATCGGGTTTGCCATCGGCTTCGACCGCCTGGCGGAAATCGTCGCGTTAACCACCCCGAGTGCCGTCCGGCCGCCAGACCTGTACATCGCCGCACTGGGGGAACCGGCCAAAAAACTCGCCTTCGAATGGTCCACCGCACTGGGGCTCAAGAGTATCGCCGCCTCCATGGAATATGGTGACAAGAGCCTGAAGGCGCAGATGAAGCAGGCCAATCGCATGGGCGTCGGTCAGGTGCTCATCGTGGGAGAGAGCGAACTGGCATCAGGAGCGGTGGTGCTTCGAAACATGGCCGACAAAACCCAAAGTGAAATCTCCGTTAACGCAATCGTGGACACATTGATCGAAACATTTTCCAAAAAGGAGCAATCCATTGGCTGACATACTCGGCGACATGAGAAGAACCCATCACTGCAACGCCTTGAGTGCCCGGGATATGGGCAAGGAAGTCATTCTGATGGGTTGGGTCCTGCGACGGCGGGATCACGGCGGCGTGATTTTCATCGACCTTCGTGACCGGGAGGGGATTACTCAGGTGGTCTTCAACCCCGAAATCAATCCGGAAATCCATGCCAAGGCGCACACCCTTCGCAACGAATTTGTCCTGGGGGTCCGCGGCCGGGTCGAGCCCCGACCCGACGGAATGATCAACACCAAGCTGCCGACCGGTGAAATAGAGGTGCTCGTAGACGAGTTGAAAATTCTCAATACGGCCAAAACCCCGCCGTTCATGATTGAAGAGAACGTGGATGTCTCCGAACCCATCCGCCTGAAAAACCGGCACCTGGACCTGCGGCGACCCCCGCTGCAGCGCAACCTCATCACCCGGCACAAGGCAGCCGCATCGATGCGGCGCTTTCTCAACGACAACGGATTCCTGGACATCGAGACCCCGGTGCTCACCAAAAGCACCCCGGAAGGGGCCCGAGACTACCTGGTGCCCAGCCGTGTCAACCCCGGTCAGTTCTACGCCCTGCCCCAGTCCCCCCAATTGTTCAAGCAGCTGCTGATGATTTCCGGGTTCGACCGTTACTATCAGATCGTGCGCTGCTTCCGGGACGAGGACCTGCGAGCCGACCGTCAGCCGGAGTTCACCCAGATCGATATGGAAATGTCCTTCGTGGGCGAGGAAGACCTAATGGCTGTCAGCGAAGGCATGATGACCGGTCTGTTCGACGAAGTCATGGACCGAGCCCTGCCCCGCCCTTTTCCCCGGCTGACCTACACCGAGGCGATGGACCGTTTTGGCCTGGACAAGCCCGATACCCGCTTCGGCCTGGAACTCAAAGACATTTCCGATATCGTTGAAGGCTCCGGCTTCAAGGTCTTTTCCAGTGTGGTCAAAAACGGCGGCATCGTCAAGGCGCTTAACGCCAAGGGATGCATCGATTTCTCAAGAAAAGAAATCGACGATCTGACCGCTTTCGTGGCGGTTTACCGGGCCAAGGGCCTGGCCTGGATCAAGGTCCGGGAGGATGCCTGGCAGTCCCCCATCGCCAAATTCTTCACAGACGAGGAGAAGGCCCGGCTGGCCGAGCGCATCGACATGGACCCCGGCGACCTGGTCTTTTTCGTGGCCGACCAGCCCAAAGTCACCAACGAAGCCTTGGGACACCTGCGCAACCACCTGGGCAAGCGGTTGGGACTTATCGACGACAGCCGGTTTGACTTTGTGTGGGTCACCCACTTTCCCATGTTCGAGTACGACGAGGTGGAAAAACGCTACCAGGCCCTGCACCACCCCTTTACCGCCCCCCTGGAGGAAGACTATGACCGGCTGGAAACCGATCCGCTTGCCGTTCGTTCCAGGGCCTACGACCTAGTGCTTAACGGTTTCGAAGTGGGTGGCGGCAGCATTCGTATCCATGACATGGAACTGCAGCAGCGGATCTTTTCAGCCCTGGGCATGCAGCCGGCGGTCTACCAGGAGAAGTTCGGCTTTCTGCTGGACGCCCTTGAGTCCGGCGCCCCCCCCCACGGGGGTATCGCTTTCGGTTTTGACCGACTGGTCATGCTGCTGTGCGGCGAGCCATCCATACGAGACGTGATCGCCTTCCCCAAGACCCAGCGCGCCGCCTGCCTGCTCACCAATGCCCCGTCGGAAGCGGCCAAGGCGCAGTTGGACGAACTGTTTCTGCGGATTAAGTTGACGGTGACGGAAACTCAGGAGAAAAACGCCGGCTGACAATGATTCTGATTTGAACAACACCGTTGTATACCAGCGCCCGAAGGTAAATGACGCCTTCGGGCGTTTTGTATTCCCGTATCACAATCCTTGACACCGGTCCGTCCATCCACTATCTGATGGTAATATTGTTGACGTGAAGCACCGTCCTGAGAAAAGACATTGATTGAACCTTCATCCATGATCCGGGAGCCTTCATGACCGTTCAAAACGAGGTAAACCTCTCCGACCTGCGCTGTCTGTGCGACCCTTCCATGTTCAATTTTGAAACGACCGCCGACATCGAACCGCTGGACCAGGTCATCGGCCAGGAGCGGGCGGTCCGAGCCATCACTTTCGGCCTGGAGATGAAAAGCGCCGGATACCACATCTTCGTTACCGGCCCGGAAGGCACCGGCAAAACCACCATTGTGCAGGAAATCATCCATAAGACGGCTAAAGTCTTGCCCACTCCGCCGGACTGGTGCATGGTCAACAATTTCAAAGATGAATACCGTCCTCGGGCGCTGCCGGTGCAACCCGGCCATGCCGCCCGCTTTGCCAAAAGCCTCAACCGGCTGGTCAGCGACCTCAAAATCCGCCTTCCCAGAGAATTCCAGGCGGATCCGTTTCGTGAGAAGGTCATTGAAATCCAGAAAAAATATGGACAGCAGAAAAATGACCACTTCGACGCATTGGACCGATCGGCCCTGGAAAAGCATCTGAAGGTAGAGAAAACGCCGTCAGGCTACCAGACCATCGCCATGAAAGGGGAAGCCCCTTATACCGAGGAGGAATTTGAAAACCTCTCCGACCAAGAGCGGGCCGGCATCGAAGAAACCGTTCAGGCCTTCCAGGAGGAAATCCAGACGGCCATGCGGGAAGTCAACCGGCTCAACCACACTCAGCAGAAAGAAATCCAACAATTGGCAGGGGAATTGACCCGATTCGTGCTGAAAAACCGTTTTGACCTGATCCGTGAGAACTACCAGGATCAACCGGAAATCCTCCAGTTCCTGGACGAACTGCAGGAAGACATGGTGGACAATGTCGGCCTCTTCCTGCCCCGGCAGCAGGAAACGGAAGGCAATAGCGATGCGCAAAGCGACGTCATGGAACTCTCCTTGAACCGATACAAGGTCAACGTGCTGGAAGACCGCTCCGGCATGGAAGGAGCCCCGGTGGTATTCGAACCCAACCCCACCTATCAGAACGTGTTCGGCCGCATCGAAAAAAAGGCCTTCATGGGCACACTGGTCACCGACTTCACCATGGTTCAATCCGGGTCCATACTGAAAGCCAATGGCGGTTTTCTCATCCTGGAAGTGGAGTCGGTGTTGGCCCACCCGCAAGTATGGGAATCGCTAAAACGCGCCCTGCAGAACAAGATGCTCTGCATCGAGGACATGGCCCACGACATGGGCATGGGCACCGCTTCCCTGCGCCCGGCACCGGTGGACCTGGACGTAAAAGTGATTCTGCTGGGAGGCTACGAGCCTTTCCAGATTCTCCAGAACTACGATCCTAAATTCAACAAGATCTTCCGGGTGCGGGCGGACTTCGACTATGAAGTGGTCCGCACCGACGAAACCGTCAGGCTCTATGCCCAATTCATCGCACGGGTCTGCCGGGATGAAAGCCTGCTGCCGTTTACCCCCGACGGGGTATCCGCCGTGGTTGAGTATGGTGAGAAAGCGATCGACAGCAAAAACAAACTCTCCCTGCGGTTCGGTTCGATCACCGGTGTCATCAAGGAGGCCGACTACTGGGCAAGAAAGGAAAACGCCGACCGAGTGACCGCCGCCCACGTGGTCAAAGCCTTCATGGAATACCGCTTTCGCTATAATCTATATGAAGAAAAGATCCACGACGATTACGTGGAAAACACCATCATGATCGACGTGGCCGGGGAAGAAGTCGGCCAGGTCAATGCGCTGGCCGTCTATCAGATGGGTGAAATTGCCTTCGGCCGGCCCTCGCGCATCACTGCCGAAACCTTCATGGGAAAATCCGGCATCATCAACATCGAGAGAGAATCCAAGCTTTCCGGGAAAACGCATGACAAGGGCGTACTGATCCTCTCCGGCTACTTGGGTCGAACCTTTGCCCAGCGCTACCCGCTGAGCCTGTCCATCAGTCTGACCTTCGAGCAGAGCTACAGCGGGATTGACGGTGACAGCGCCTCCTCCACGGAACTTTACGCCATTCTCTCCAGCTTGTCGGGGATTCCTATCCGCCAGGGTATTGCCGTCACCGGGTCAGTAAACCAGAAGGGCCAGGTCCAGGCGATCGGCGGCGTCAATCAGAAGATCGAAGGATTTTTCGACGTTTGCAGCAGCAAAGGACTGACCGGCAGCCAGGGTGTAATGATTCCGTCAGCCAACGTGAAGAACCTGATGCTGAAAAAAAGCGTCGTCGAAGCGGTCAAGCAGGGTCAGTTCAAGATCTGGCAGGTTGCCACCATCGAGGCAGGCATCGAAATCCTTACCGGCAAAACTGCCGGCAAACCCGATGCCGGCGGCAATTATCCGCCTGAAACGGTTTACGGACGGGTACAGCAGAAATTGGAAACCTACCTGAAACAGAGCCTGAAGCTCAAAAAAGAGTATGCACCCGGCAAATAATCGTCGCAAAACGATCTGGTGTGTGGTGGTTTTTTGTCCCCGTAGGATTAAATTTTTTCAGATCTTCATACCAACAAATCATCTGAGACGCATAAGGGGAATCAATCCCGCTTGAACAGGGGGATGGACGACGGGCACAGATCGTTCATCTCGGCCAAATCGGATTTAGCGCAATATCCCTTGGACACGTAGCCCCGGTCCAGGCCTTTTTGGGTGATGGTCTGGATGTGGGTGTGGTAAAACCAGTTGCCGTTTTCGTGGAAATCACCGATCTCGGCAAAAACCGCGCCGGCCGGGAACGTTTTGCCGGCTCCCGGCAGGCGGTCTTTGCACAGATGCCCGTAAAAGCTGTAGAAGGTCTCAAAGCAGGGGCTCGCGTGCTTAAGGAGGACGTACCCGCCATAGTTCCCCTCCCCGCTTTCGTAGCCGCTCTCTGCAACCGTCGCGTCCAGCGGCGCATGCAGCGGCGTACCCAGACCGACGATCACATCCAGGCCCAGATGGATGAACCGCTGGTCGGCCACCATCTGGGGGCAGTCCCCGAGCAGGGTGTCGCGCCGTTCCAGGTAGGGAGAAAACCCCCACTGGTATCGGGAACCCATTTTCTGGTCCAGGATACGTTGGAAATTTTTTTGGTCCCTGACCTCCACCCCTTTTAGAAGTGGGCTGTCGGGCGAAAGATCAGCGACGAAGGGATCGCCCTGCAACCCGGTGAAGACCGGCCGGTGGTCGATTTTCTCGTTGAAAAGCAAAAACGGGTAGTACATGAGACCTCCTGCCTAGGACAACGCAAATTCCGTGGTTTTCCGCAAGCCGACAACCGGCGCGACGGGTTTGCCGTCAACGTCTTCGGATACCTCCGCCGGCCAGGTGAAATCAGGCTGCATGGCGGAAAAATAGGACAAATCGTATGGCAGCAGTTTGACCGTAAGATTCCCGTCCTGGCCTAAAAATGTGGATGACAGGCCAAAATCCACCTCTCCCAGCACAGTGCGAATAATGTATCTGGGCACCTCCCGGCCGCTGCCTTCCCGCCGGACCCGTGTGCCGATATCGACCACATCATACAAGTCAACCGGGTTTTCCCTGTTCCAGTGATTCTGAACCGGTAGCCCGGCCACATACACATGGTGGAATTCAATGCCGGCCTCGCGGCAGCCGAAGGCAAGCTTCTGGATGGCTTCCGGCGTGTCGTTGATTCGCCCCAGCAAGGGAGTGTTGCAGTAAACCGTTATGCCCTTGTTGCTGAGCAGCCGGGCCAGTCGCTTGTGTTCCGGCCGCAATTCCCCGCTGTCCAGAAACTGGGTCTCGATTTCCAGCCGCAGGGGAGAGACCATGGTCAGCCGGTTCAGGCCAGCCAGTTCGTCGATCACCACCGGCGTGAAACTTTCCGGTTCATAGTTGAATTTCAGGCTGCGCAGCCGCACCGCATTGACGTGGGGGATCGCTTCGAGTTCGCGAACGATCCGGCGGACCTGGAACAGGGAGTCAACGGCATCCACCGGCGAAACGATCACCACATCGGTAATCCGGTCATCGCTGCGGATATAGAAAAAATCTTCCTCGACGGCGCCGGCATCGATTTCGACCCGTGTCTCATGGACACGTGAAAGCGTTGAAGATCCGGTATCGACAATGGATGGGCCAATTCTCTCACCGCCACGGACCATCGGCAGTATCGACGCGCTGCTTTCCGGCTGCAGGGTCATTCCTGCTCCGCGCCTGGGCGGCCGCGCCCCCAGAAAGAGCGACTCATCCCCGATTTGGGCCATGTATTGAATATCGATGGTCCCCTCCGCATTGACCCGGATATTATCCAGATCGTTGGCAATGGGCGCAAAGCGCTTGAAATAGTCCGGTGTGTATGGCGTTCGAATCCACATGAAGTTCCCGTTGTCCGCCACCGGTTCAACGGCCCAGCCGCTGGAGTGCCAGTCCATCTTGCCGATGGGCGTGGCCGTGCAGATCCTCGGGATCACGCGATCGGACAGATGCGCCCGCAGGTAATTGCCCACGGCCAGCCCTTTTGAAATCGGTGCCCAGTAAACGTTGTTTCCATGGATGGGACTGCAGGGGATGTAAATGTAATGGAGTTCCGCACCCGCCCCGCGCAGCAGACCGAATAATCGAACCAGTTCGGGGCCTTCATCGTTGCAGTTGTTCAAAAACGGCGTCTGGACGTAAACGGCAATGCCACTTTTGACCAGATCGGAGATGATCATCAGACTCTGGGGGGAAATTTCATCCGGATGAATGAAATGCGTGGCCACTTCCATGCGCTTGCCGCGCTGCTGCAGGTCAAGGTTCTTCCGCTTCAAGTAACCCAGCAGGGCGGCATCGTCAGCCAGGAACAAATGCGGGTAATAGGCGATGGAACGGGTGGCCAGACGCAGCGTCTGAACATGGTCGATTTCCATGAGTCCGTCGATGGCGCAGGTCATGTTTGCCCGGTTCATGAAGGGGTCTCCGCCGGTGATCACGACCTCTTTAATGGATGGCGACGCGGCGACGTGCGCGACTGCCTTTTCGACATCCGCCGGAGTGGGATTGGCTTCGTTGCGGGAGTCTTTGTGTTTGCGGAAACAGAACCGGCAGTAAACCGGGCAGCTCATGTTAAGCAGAAAAATGACCCGGTTCTGGTACATCTGCTCAAGCAGCCCCTGGTGAAACTGGCCGATCCAGGTGTTGGTGTGTCCGGTGTTGTCCAACTCCTGGACGAAGGGCAGATACTGATAGGCCACGTCGCCCGACACCCGCATCTGACGGATCGTGTGCATGGACAGCCTGACGGGGTAAGTGTCGATAACCGACTGGATGTCCGCCCGGTCAGCCTCCGGAATACGGAGGTTGGCCACTTTTTCCAGCTGATCGGTATTTTTAATGGAAATAAATTTGTTGCCGGGCAGGACGACTTCCAGAATCGCCATGAGCATCAACTGGGGCAGTTCAACCCCGTTGACAAGAATCCTGGCCGTGCCGTCGGCTTTTCCCAGCAGCATGAGCAGTTCTTCAAAGAATCCACCGGGATTATTGTTGTAGCCGCAGGCATCGAGCAGTCTGGCCATTTTTGTCGGGCCGTCACCCGTCTGGATGATTTCAAAAAATGTCTTGCCAACGAGGGCCTTCACGCCAAAATGGTCAAGACAGGCCGTTGCGGCGGAAATCAGTTTTGAGAGGGCGATTTGGTTGGCTTCACCCGAATTTTCGAAAACGATTTTCATTAACGTGTCATCCTGTGACATACCCCACCCTCCTTGACGGAATCCAAATTTATGATTGACATTCATTTCGTTTCTTGGTTTATTAACTATAATAGTAATATCATTTCTATTATAGTATGATAGTAAATCAAGCATACTCGGCATGTCAAAAGGAAAATTCTATTTTTCGAAATCCTTGGAAAAGGGGCTTAAAATCCTTTGCCTTTTCACCAGGGAAACTCCGGTATTGACCCAGAGTGAAATCGCCAAAACGCTGGGTATGAACATGACCTCAACCTACCGATACATCAATACACTGGTTGAATTGGGATACCTGGAAAAAAACACGAAAACCAAGGAGATCCGGCCGTCAATCCTGTGCCTGCTGTTTTGCACCAATTTGATGCAGGCCACCGACCATCTGAAGCTGATCAAGGAAGTCGTGGACCGGATACACCGCGAAAACAATATCAGCATCGATGTAGTCTTTGCCGTGGACGATACCTTGGTGCGCATCTACCATCGGGAGGCCGAGGAGACCCTCACATACAGCCTGCCGAATTATTCGACACACTGCCTGCACAACACGGCATTGGGTAAAGCGTATCTATCCAGCCTGCCTGACGATATGATCACTGAAAAGATGGAAGCGATGACGCTTGTCGCCAAGACTGAACGGACGATCGTGGATAAAAGGGTTCTGTTTGAATCCCTGAAAGAAGCCAAAGCGAATCACTTCGCCATGTCCGAAGAAGAGTATCTGCCCGGTTTGATTGCCATCGGTGCACCCCTGTTCGATCCCATCAGCGGGAAAGGCGTCGGTGCGGTCTCCTTTGACTTTTCGGTGCTCCAGCACGACGCCGACGATATCAGGAAAAAATTTGGGGGCATGATCCGGGAGACGGCCAGGACGCTGTCCGAATTGATGCCGCTGGACAAAAACCGCAAGTAATGTCACCCGTGAAAAAGCTGCTGCGCAATGGTGCGCTGTCCGTTTCGCGAATCAACATATAGAATTAAAACAGATTGATTTTCATCACCACCGACTCGGTTTTACCATAGTTCTCTTTTACTTCTATCTTAAGGGAAAGTTAAGTGGGTTCCTTGACATGCTGCTGTTTTTTCGATAGGTTTCTAAATATCATTTCTCACCTTATATTATGTATCAGGGCAACACACCGATGAAATCTGACACTTGGAAACCGTGGGCGCTGCTGGCGCCGTCTATGAGTGCCGTTTTTTTACTTCTGGTCATCCCCGTCTGTTTTATCGTCGTCTATAGCTTCTGGCTTCGCGCCCCCAGCGGGGCGGACATCCCTGCCTTCCAATTCGGCAATTACGCCAAATTCTTCGAAGATTTCTTTTATCCGAAAATTCTGATTCGGACGATTCGCATCTCCTTCGAAACCGTCATTCTCTGCGTGGTCATGGGTTATATTCCCGCCTATTTTTTCTACCGCAGCGAAAGCCGTTATAAAAAAGTCTATCTTCTGTTGATTATGCTGCCATTCTGGGTCAGCTTCATCATCCGCACCATGAGCTGGATCAACATCATGGGGGATTCCGGACTGATCAACCATTTCCTCTTGAAGATCGGGCTGATCGAGTCGCCCATATCCATGCTGTACAATGAGTTCACCGTCCTCATGGGCCTGTTGATGTACCTGCTGCCGTTCATGGTGCTTAACATCTACGTCAGCCTGGAAGGCATCGACAAAAGCCTTCTCGAAGCCGCCCGCTGCCTGGGCTGCACCGAATGGCAGGCTTTTCGGGAAGTGACGCTCCCTTTGAGCCTTCCCGGTGTCAGCGCCGGCTGTCTGCTGGTCTTCGTGCTCACCGCCGGTACCTATCTGCCGCCCATGATACTGGGTGGCCCCGGCAACGACATGATTGCCAATCTTATTTTCAAGCGGGTGATCGGCACGCTGGACTGGCCCTTCGGATCGGCCATCAGCGTGATCCTGCTCTCCCTGCTTTTTGTGATCGTGTGGACCTACAACCGGTACCTGGGAATCAATCAGATCTTCAAAAACCTTCAGGGAAATTAGACGATGAAACAATTCTCACCGGGGTGGACATTGATCCGGATCTACACGATTCTCGTCTACGTGTTCATGTTCGCCCCCATCGTCGTGGTGATCGTACTGGCATTCAACCCCAAGCAATTCGGCATTTTCCCCATGGAGGGCGTCAGTTTACGCTGGTTCGTCAAACTGGCGCAAAATGAATCGATCATCGATGCGTTTAAAAATTCACTTGTCTTGGGTTCCCTGACCGCGGTGATCTCCACCGGTATCGGCATCCTTGCCGCCCTGGCATTCATCCGCTTCGAATTCCCCGGCAAAAACACCCTGAACACCATGCTGCTGTCGCCGATCATGATCCCGGAAGTGGTTCTGGGCGTCGCGCTGCTGCTGTTTTTGCGGTTTCTTCAACAGCCCAAGAGTTTCGTGCTGCTGCTGATCGGACACGTGGTCTTGACCCTGCCCTATGTGCTGTTGATCGTCCAGGCCCGTCTGGTGGGTATTAAGAAAGAATACGAAGAGGCGGCCAAATCATTGGGCGCCAACGCCTTTGAGACCTTCAGAGAAGTTACCTTCCCACTGTTGCTGCCAGCCATATTGGCCGGCGCCCTGTTTGCCTTTACCATCTCTTTTGACGACATCACGGCAACGCTGTTCTGGGCTACGGCACAAAACCAGACCGTTCCGGTAAAAATTTTCAGCATGCTGAGAAATTCGATCAGCCCTGAAATCAATGCTCTTGGCGCCGTCATGATTGTACTGACCGTCACCACCCCATTGCTTGCGGGCTACCTGTCCCGCAAGTTCTCAAAGATAAAGGATTAGGGATCTCAACCGACAACCATCACCTGAAAGGAGTACCCATGGCCATCGTAACGAAAGAGAAACTGGATCGGGTTTATGACGCGTATAAAAACGGCAGGCTCAGCCGGCGCCACTTTCTCAAATACCTCGGTCTTGCCGGCGCATCCATCGGATTGGTCGGCTCGCCCTTCGGCAGCGCCGTCAAAGATGCCTGGGCAGCCAAGTCCATTCGCTTCGATGGCTGGGGCGGCTCGGTTTCCGAGGCATTCAGAGAACACGCATTCAAGCCATTTACCAAGGCCACGGGGATTGAAGTTATCGATGGTGAATTCGGCGATATGAACTCTTACCTGACGCGCGTCAAGGCCTCCTTTCCGCCCGGCGGAGAATTCAACATCGCCCATCTGAGCGCCGTGTTCGACTATGCCCGGTATGCCGAACTGGGTTTTGCGTCCGTGCTGGATGAAACCAAAATCCCCAATCTAAAAAATGTCATGGCATCCATGATCAAACCGCTTCGGGAGATCACCAAGGGTACACTCTCGGCCGTCCCCTACGATCTGGGCCAGACCGGCATCGCTTATAACACGAAACATATCAGCAAGGAGAAGGCCGAGAAGTTGGGTGCATCCCTACTGTGGGACAAAAGTTTGAAAGGCAAGCTTGGCAGCTGGGAAGGGGACTTCAGGACCAACATGTGGTACGCGGCGCTGCACACCGGCCAGAGCCCCAACAATATGACCGACCTCAAGGCCATCTGGGCGGCCCTGCGCGAACAGCGCGACCTGATGAAAAAATACTGGGCTTCCGGCGCCGAACTGATGAGCCTGCTGGCCAACGAGGAGATCTATGCTACGGTGGCCTGGTCCGGACGCGTGGCCGCGCTTCAGCAGGAAGGCAACCCCATCGGCTATCTCTCCCCCAAGGGCACCTACTCGTGGATGGAATATCTCTTCGTCCTGAAAGGCACCGATCTGGACGTCGCCCAGCAGTTGCTCAATTTCATGCTCGAGCCGGCCGCGGCCATCGCCGTTTCCGAGGGACAGAATTATCCGCCCAGCCTGGATCCGTCCAAAGTAAAATTGACCGAGAAGATCAAAAAGATGCCAGCCTTCGACCCCACCGGCAAGCTGGACGGTTACCTGTTTGCCAACCCCTCCTACTGGAATGCCCACCAAGTGGAGTGGACCGAGAAGTGGGATAGGATAAAAGCTGGTAGTTAGTTCGTTACGAATCCTAAACGGCATCTTGCGGCCCAGGCCTGCGTTCTCGCGATACTGAGATCCTTGACGTAGGATCAAGGCGGGCAGTAAGGGTCACCGGCTGACTTAAAACAACTTACAGTGGGGCCGTCATTACGGCGGCGGTCCCACTGTGCTGAGAAAAATAAAAGCGTGGGAGACAGAATAACGTGGCGACCGGCAAGAAGCAGCCCATCGTACAATTCAAAGGCATTTTAAAACGGTTCGGCGACGTCGTCGCCGTGGAAAAAATGGATTTTGACATCGAAGAAGGCAGTCTGGTGACGCTGCTGGGCCCTTCCGGATGCGGCAAGACCACCCTGCTGCGCATGGTGGCCGGACTGGAGGAGCCCACCGAGGGCGATATCTTCATCAAAGGGGTCCGAATCAACGATACGCCGATCCACAAGCGCAACCTGGGAATGATTTTTCAGAGCTATGCCCTGTTTCCCCATAAAAACATATTTGAAAACGTGGCCTTCGGGTTGAAGTACCGCGACGTGTCAAAGTCCGATATCAAGAAGAAAGTGACCCGGGCGCTGGAAATGGTTCGCCTGCCCGGAGTGGAGAACCGCATGCCCAGCCAGCTCTCCGGTGGCCAGCAGCAGCGCATCGCCATGGCGCGGGCCATCGTAATCGAACCGGATGTGCTGTTGATGGACGAGCCTCTTTCCGCCCTGGATGAAAACCTGAGAGAAGAGATGCGGCGGGAGGTAGACAACCTCCAACAGATGCTTGGCGTCACCACCATCTTTGTCACCCATGACCAGCGTGAAGCCCTGAGCATGTCGGACAAGATCCTGGTCATGAAAGCGGGTCGCAAACAGCAGGAGGGCGGTCCCGAGGCGGTCTACAATGAACCGGTCAACCATTTTGTAGCCGATTTTCTGGGCCACTCCAATTTTATTAAGGGCGAAGTCGTAGGGGTAGATAACGATCATGTCAACGTCAGAATTGAAACCGGCGACGTCCTCTTTGCAAAAAACAAGGGCGGATTTTCGACAGGCGACACGGTGGAGATAATCGTCCGCGCCCAACGGTTCGATGCCTTTCCCAAGGATGAATTCAAACCGGTGGAAGGGATGAACCACTTTGAGGGCCGCATCAAAGACCGCAGCTACATGGGCGGCGAGGTCAGCTACTTCATTGAATTGGGGACCGGCCGTGAAATTCACATCATCAGCATGATGCGCACACGGCTTTACAGCATCGGTGAATCGGTCAGCGTGCAGGTATCGCCCCACCACTGCCACCTGATTTCCCTTGAATGATCAGTTCGACCGTTTTTGCCGTAATCCTTTTTAACCGAAGCCTGAAAGCAGTTCCTATCGTTTTCAGGTTTTGTTTTTTGGGTTAAAGGTTGTCGGTTGACCGGATTGTGATTATGTTTCCCGAATTGCCATAGGCTTTACAGGAATAAGTGCATGCTCAAATTGAATCTGATCGAAAACGGCTTTTTCCATCGCTATCCGGATCGAATCGTCACCATCGATTCCCACACCCAGGGGGAACCCACCCGCCTTTTGATCGGCGGGGTGGGGAGCCTCCCCGGCAGCACGATGAAAGCCAAGAGGGATCATTTCGAAGCCCATTACGACCCTATCCGAAAACTGCTGACCCGTGAACCCAGGGGACACCGGGGTATCATGGTGGCTGTGGTGACCGAACCGGTCAGCCCGGAAGGGGCTTTCGGTCTTTTTTATATGGACGCCCGGCGCTACCCTTTCCTGTGCGGTCACGCCACCATTGGCGCCGTAGCCTCCCTGATCGATGCCGGGGCACTGGTCGCCGAAGACGGCGACACGGTAATCACCGTGGACACCCCATCCGGGCCGCTGGATGCCCATACCCGGATTCGAAATGGCTGTGTGGAATCCGTGGCCATTGACATGGTACCCTCATTTGTTTTTGATACCGCCCGTGAGATCGAGGTTACCGGATTCGGCAGGATACCCGTCGATCTGGTCTGCGTGGGCGGCTTTTTCGCCATGGTATCATCCCGCTCCGTCGGCATCGACCTGGTTCCGGCGAACAGCCACCGCTTGATCTCCCTGGGAATGGCCGTCATCGAGGCGGCCAATCAGGCATTTGACGTTTATCATCCCGGGCGACCGGAGGTAAAAACGGTGGACGTAACCGAATTCTACGATGAAGATCCGGCTGCGGGAACCGGAAAAAGCGTGGTGGTCTACGGCGAATCCCACATGGACCGCTCGCCGTGCGGCACCGGCACCACTGCCAAGATGACGCTGCTCCACCACCAGGGCAGACTCGACCCCGGTCAGGTCTACAAAAATGCCAGCCCCCTGGGCACGGTGTTCCAAGGTCATATCGTCAAAACCGTGTCCGTCGGAAAATTTGACGGTATCGTGGGCCAGGTCCGGGGAAACGCCCAGATTACCGGTTACCACCAGTTTGTCTTGGATGCCAACGACCCCTTTCCCGATGGATTTTTGTTGTAAGAAACCGAAAGTGTTGTATAAAAAGGTTCCCGACGATCATGCTAAACACGCCGATAAAATCACTTTTCACCCCCTTGAGCCCTTGAATCCTCTAATCCTGAAACCCTTTATTACCCTTTTTCCGGAGAAACGCCTATCATGAATTCATCAAGGCCCAGAATCATCCTCTTTAACGCGGCCATTGCCACCCAGGATTCAGAAAATCCTTTCGCCCAGGCCGTGGCCATCGGACAAGAAGGCATCCTGGCCGTCGGCAAAAACGATGACATATTGCACCTGGCCGGCGCAGGCACCGAGAAAATCGATGTAAACGGTCGCCTGGTGGTACCGGGATTTATCGATACGCATATCCACTTCTATGAATGGGCCCTCCAGCGTCAGGGAGTAAAGCTGGATGATCTCACAGGCTTCGAAGAGCTGCTGACCCGCGTTGGTCAGGCCGGCGGAAACCGCCCGCCGGGCCAGTGGATCATGGGCCAGGGGTGGAACGAGACCGACTGGACCGAACCGCGCATGCCTGACCGCGAAGCATTGGACAGGGCGGCCCCTGCCCACCCGGTGCTGCTGTGGCGCTGCGACCTTCACCTGGCCGCGGCCAACTCCGCCGCCCTGAAACTGGCTGGAATCGACGCCGGCACCCCGGATCCGCCGGAAGGCAGAATCGAGCGCGACTACACCGGAGAGCCTACCGGAATCCTGAGGGAATTGGCCATCAACCTCGTACGTCAGGCCATTGCACCACCGAATGACGATCAGATCGTAGAAGCTTTTGCAGATGCCACCAGCGCCTTGCATCGCCGGGGGATCACCGGCATTCACGACGTTCGATTGATGGCGGACAAGGACGGCGCCCGTGCGTTTCAGGCATTCCAGAAGCTGGATCGGGACGGTCGCCTGAAGCTTCGATCATGGGTCACTCTGCCGGGAGACCGGCTGGACGACATTATCGGCCTGGGACTGCGCACCGGGTTCGGCAACGACCGGCTGCGGGTCGGTCATGTCAAATTTTTTTCCGACGGCGGTATGGGAGCGCGCACCGCCTGGATGATCGACCCTTTTCTGGATGCAGGCTGCGGCATGCCGCTGATGGAGATGGACGCGTTGGCTGAAGACATCCACCGGGCGGACGAGGCCGGCCTGTCGGTGATGGTTCATGCGGTGGGCGATCGGGCCAACCGTGAACTGGTCACTCTTTTTGAAGCCCTCGAATCCCGCCGCATCCGGACCGGTCAATCACGACCTGTCATCCCCCATCGCATCGAACATGTGCAGATGATCCGTCCCGAGGATGCCGACCGGCTGCGCAACCTTCACCTGGCGCTGTGCGTGACACCGGCCAACATGGTTTTGGATATCAACCTCATCGACTCGGCGGTAGGGGAAAAGGGCCAGTGGACCTATGCCTTTCGGCGGTTGATGGACACCGGTACGCCGGTCATGTTCAGCTCGGACTGCCCGGTGTGCGACCCCGATCCGCTGGTGGGCATTCATGCGGCGGTGACGCGCCAGCGGGCCAACGGCACGCCGGAGAACGGCTGGCATCCGCAGAATCGCATATCGGTGGCCGAAGCCATTCAGGCCTATACCGCCACCCCGGCTGCTGTCCATCAAGCCCGATATCTTGGCGTGATCGCACCCGGCAAAAAAGCAGATCTGGCAGTACTCAGTGAGAACATGTTGACGTCGCCGCCATCGCGGATGCCCTGGATGAAAGTCGACATGACCCTGTTCGACGGTGGTATCGTTCACCGACAATTTTAGCCATATTAAGGAGAAACCATGCCCAACACTGCAGACCGCCTGAGCTTATTCACCGAGTCGGTCATTCGCGAGATGACCCGGGTCGCCGATCAATACGGCGCCATCAACCTTTCCCAGGGTTTTCCGGATGCCGACCCGCCGCCAGAGGTTTTGGCCGCGGGGAAAAAGGCTATGGCGGAAGGTCCCCACCAGTATGCTGTTACCTGGGGGGCGCCGCGTTTCAGACAAGCCCTGGTGAAAAAACAGCACCACTGGATGGGTCTCGATCTGGATCCCGACGTCCACGTGGTGGTGACCTGCGGAAGCACCGAAGCCATGATGAGTGCCATGATGACCGCCTGCAATCCCGGAGAGAAGGTCATTATCTTTTCTCCCTATTATGAAAACTACGGTGCAGACACGATCCTCAGCGGCGCCCGGCCCATTTACGTTCCCCTGCACCCCCCGGATTTCAACTTCGATCTGAATGAACTCCGCGCCGCCTTCATGCAAAAGCCCAAGGCCATCGTTTTGTGCAATCCGGCCAATCCGTCCGGAAAAGTCTTCTCCTTGGAGGAACTTGAAATCATCGCCGACCTTGCCAAGGAATTCGACGCCTTTGTCATCACCGACGAAGTCTATGAACATATCGTTTACCGCCCCTACCGTCACCACTATATAGCGTCGCTGCCGGAAATGTTCGACCGGACCATCTCCTGCAGTTCCCTGTCCAAGACTTACAACATGACCGGGTGGCGGTTGGGCTATGTCATTGGACCGGAATCGGTCATCGCCGGTGCCCGCAAGGTGCATGACTTTCTTACCGTGGGGGCTGCAGCGCCCCTGCAGGAAGCCGCAGTCACCGCACTGGAACTTCCCTTGAGCTACTATGAGCAGTTGACGGCGGACTATACTCGAAAAAGGGACCTGTTCCTGGGCTATCTGGACGCGGCCGGCCTCTCCTATACCAAACCCCAGGGGGCTTACTACGTAATGGTGGACTGCTCCGAATTCGGCGTGACCGACGATAACGAATTCTGCCGTTGGATGGCCAAGGAGGTAGGTGTAGCTGCCGTGCCCGGCTCCAGTTTTTTCCACGAACCGGTCAACCATCTGATCCGGCTCCATTTTTCACGATCCGAGACGATTCTCGCTGAAACGGGCAGGCGGCTGAAGAAGCTGAAGTCCCTGATAAAGTAATGCTCAGCGATTAAACCGACACCTGAAAAGCCCAAGTGGCCATTCCGGCGAAAACCGGGCACAGCGTCTGGAGTCAGCGTTATCCGGGAAACAACGGGATGTCATTCACTTAATTCCATGTCTCACCGGAATGGCCACTTGGCGTGGATAGAAAATTATATTGCCAAAATCCCCGCCACGAACGGAGACTCTTTTAATCTTCCCCAATGCCCTTTCATTCACTCACCGCCAAGGCCGTCCGATTCAGCCTGCACCTGTTTCTTCCTTAACACATACCCGGTGTCCGGTAGAACATCCTGGAATGCCTGCCCGTAAATTTCCCAGATGGTCACAAAAAGCGCGGCAATGATGGGACCGATGATCACCCCCACCATGCCGAACATGAAAATGCCCCCCATGGTGCCGAAAAAGATCATCAGTTCGTGCATCTGCGTATCCTTGCCCACCAGGATAGGCCTGAGCAGGTTATCCAGGCTGCCGACCACGAGCCCGCAGAACGCAAACAGACCGATCGCCTTGCCGACGGCGCCGCCAAATCCCAGGATGAGGGCCACCGGCACCCAGACGATGGCAGTTCCCACACTGGGGATAATGGACAAAACCACCATAATCACGCCCCAGAACGTCGCACTGGGGATGCCCACCGCCCAGAAGGCCACCCCGGCCAATCCCCCCTGGAGGATGCCGATAACCGCCGTCCCCTTCAGCGTGGCACGCGTTACCGATGTGAAGCGATCCAGCATCTGCTGCTCGTCATGGTCTTGAAGCGGCAGGTAATAGAGTATTTTTTCAAGCAGTTTATCCCCGTCCATCAAGAAGAAGTACATGGTGTAAAGCCATACGAAAACCATAAACAGAAAGTTGACCGCACCCATGGTCGCCGAGGAGAGATTGTTAATCAGGAACTGGCTGATGTGGCCGACCGTCTCACCGGCCTTGCGCAGGATCAGTTCGCTGTGGGGGGCGATCTTATCGTAGTACGGAAGGGTCTCCAGAAACTCGGATACGGCGCCCGGCTGGCTGAGCTGGTTTTTTACCCAGGGCACGGCGGTCTGGCTGACCTTGATGGCCTGGCCGGTTACCACCCCCGTGAGCACCCCCAAGGGAAGTACCACCACAATAATGATCAGCAGCAGCGTCAAAATCGATGCCAGGCTGCGCCGTCCTCTAAGTCTTTTTTCGAGCCAATGGTATATGGGACGGGAAAGTGCCGAAAAAATGCCGGCCAGAAAGATAGCCATCAGAAAGGATCGGATCATCGAGAGAAATACGGCCGAAATGAATACGACCAGCAAAACGACCACGAACCGATTCATCCTGTCATCACGCATGATAGCCTTGCTCCCTTATGATTTTTCGGCCTGATGCCAGGCCCTTTTGATGGGTGGAAAAATATTTAAAATTAGACGGTTAACATAGAATGCAGGGAATTTCGAACCCTTGCGTTAACATTGGACGATTATAGACAAAACGGCCAAGGTAGATGTTCATGCCCCATAAAAAAGCCGGTAGAGGCTTGAACGAAACCTCTACCGGCTTAAATCCGTATAAACCGAGAACGCACCCAATCACGACATCGACAGCACCTACTGACCGGGAACGTAGGGCACTTCGATTCCCCACCATTGCTGATCGATAGATTTCTCCAGATCTTGGCTTGCTGCCTTATCTGGACCGAACCAGCTGAATTTCATGTGATCCCAGTTTTTGTACATGGTGTCGTGCTGCAAAAATTCTGACCTGCTCATCAAAGATGATTGCCCGCAACTCACCAAGAAAAGAACCATAAAAATCAAAACAATCATTTTTTTCATGCCCTCATCCTCCTTTTGGGTTCAAATTTTATTGAACAACAGGACTCCCCTAATCCCCAAATAATAGGTAGTTGCAATAAAATGTCAAGATTGACATTTTTTTGTCACCGCAAATGCCCAGAAATGGCAAAGTCGATTTCGACCTTCCTGCTCAAATCATTTAACATACCGAATATACAAACTATTAATTTTTTTTTCGTTGGTCTGAAACTTGCATTTTCCATAGTAACCATGTCCTGATTCAAGGAGTGAAATCGCGAACCGCCGATGCAAAACCTTAAGAAAATGACGATTTTCGGCCGATCCGTCCTGATGGCTATTCTGATCGGCCTTATTCTATCCGCCTGCACCTATCCCTCGGAGCGGTTTCACCCCCAGTTTCCAAGCTATCGGCAATCCATGGACGCAATGCTGGTATTGGTTCCCGAAATCGGCATGTTTGAACAAATGCCCGACGGCAGCCGGATCTTTCAGGATATCCAGAGCCAGGAAGCGCAATGCAACGCGCAACAGGCCATCGTCCGCGAACTGCAGGAGCGTCATTTTACGGTACAAGCAGCCGATCCACAGATGATGCAATTAACTGAAATTATAAGTGTTACTTCTCTTTTCAGATCCGTGAACCGTTCCATCCAGCTGCACACGTTCGGCCCTCAACTATTTCCGGCCAAATTAAGCGCCTTTGAATACGATCTGGGATCGGTGGCCGACATCCTGAAGGCCAACAGGGCGGACGGCCTGGTTCTGGCCCTGGGACATCAAACCGCTTCCGGCCAGCCTTCTAAAAACTGGCTCAGCATCGCCGTTGTCGAACCGGAAGGTCATATTATCTGGTACAGCCTGCAGGGTGACCACCAAAAATTCAACCTTCAAACCTCGGAAGGGATGAAAGCACTGGTGGAAGCCACATTGGCCGACTTATGGGAGCAGGGTTCATGACACCTCACCGGTATGTGGTGGCATGGATGATTTTGATGCTGGCATGGGCTGCGCCGCTTTACGCCTTGAATGCAGTGGCTGCTTCCAACCCCACACCTCGCTTGTGGCAGCTCGCCGCCCAGGAACAGGCGATGCTTGAACAGCGCGGCATCGTCCTGCACGAGGCGTCTTTGTCGAGTTATCTGCAAACAGTGGCCGAACGCCTCTGGAAACAGGTATCCACCGATTTAAACGAACCGACAATTAAAGTCGTCATGGATACGCGGATGGAGGCCTATGCGTATCCTAATGGATATTTATTTCTTTCCACCGGAATCCTCAACCAGATAGAAAACGAAGACCAGCTGGCCATGATCCTCGCCCACGAGATAGTTCATTATGTTCGCCAGCACACCGCCGTGCTTTACGATCATTTTCACACGTCCATCCGTAGTACCGGGTTATCTTACGCCAATCAGAGCCAGGCGGCTGGCGGACTGGCCATGAAACAAAAAATCGATGCTGCAGAATATCAGGCCGACGATGAAGGGTTGGTAATGCTAAAAGCCGCCGGCTATTGCGAAACAGAAGTACTGTCCCTCATGTCCAACCTGTTGAAGAGCCTTCAGGATCAGGGGGCCTCCGAAGCCGTGGGACAACTGGAAAACCGCATAAAAACCATGAAGACACTTATCGGCCAAGCCCGGGATAGCTTTCCCTGTACGTCGGCAACCGATGGCGACCATTATTTTTTCCTTAACCGCATTGCGCCGGCCTTGATTGCCAATGCGCAGTCCGCGCTCACTTGCGGTGACTTGAATCAGGCGGATCGAAGTATTTCCAAATTTCTGGTATTGAAACCGGAGGATGCCCGCGCATATTATCTTCAAGGGGAAATCCTGCGCCGACGAAACAATGGCGATGGTAAAAATCAGTGCATTGAATCGTATATTAAGTCCCTAAAAATCGATCCTGAATTCCCGTTGGCCCATCGGGCTCTTGGTGAACTTTATTTTAAAGCCGGCCGATTTCAGACGGCTAAACCCTATTTCGAAGCGTTTCTCCGCCTGGCTCCCCAGGACAATGCAAGAGAATTTATAAAAGGATATCTGCGTCAATGCCGGAATTAATCGTTAACAGACCCGTAATAATCGTCTGTACTGTGCTGACATTGATGCTGACCGCCTGTGCCGGACCGTGGAATACAGCTCCGAATCGGCTCAGCGGGCCTCAATGGTCCATCACGCCACCTGAAGAATGGATGCATCTGAGCACCCAGGAGTCGGAGATGCTATCCAAGGATGGGCCCTATCTGGAGTACATCCTCATTCAATCAAGACCCATGGTGCAAGAGTTTCGGCATACCAAACAAAAATTGAACCCCGGCATGCTGCCCTATGAAGCCGCTCGGTTAATCACCGACAATATGCTCTCCGATCCGCTGATCCGGCAATTCCGCCTGCTGGCCAGCGAACCGGCGATGGTCGGTGGTCATGACGGCTTCAGGTTGACATACACCTATCAGGATCCATCCGGAGTCGAAATAAAAACCATTTATTACGGCGTCATTTTACCCGACCGGTTCTTCAATTTACGCTATACCGCGACTCAGAGATATTATTTTGATAAAGAGTTACCTGCATTTAATAAGGTGCTTGAAAGTCTTCGGCTTGTTTTGAATTAGAATTCACGATCGCCGGCACGGAATCCCATGCAACCTCATGACGTTTCTTACACCCTGCCGGTTTCAACCCCGGTGTCAGATCGAAAGAATTTGGTGAACCTGCAATCTCCAATTTATTTTTAGGCAGACTTTTTCCATTTTCTGTTGTATAGAAAATGCCTCCGATCACGCTGCAGGCCAGTAGCTCGAATTGGTAGAGCACCGGACTCCAAATCCGGGTGTTGGGGGTTCGAATCCCTCCTGGCCTGCCAATTGCTCATCCTTTGCTTAGAACGCAAACTCCATGAAAATTAAAGATACCATCAAGGATTTTTGTTACCGGCAGCTCTTTCCGCGAGCGGGGTTGCTGCTGGTCAAGATCATTTCCCGAACCTACCGGTACCGGCTGGTGGATACGGAAAACGAACAGCGTGCCCTCGAAAACAACGGTGCCGTGGTCTACGCATCCTGGCACCAACGGTTTTTCCCGGGCATCACCTTCTTTGCCACTCGAAAACCCATCGCCATCATAATCAGCCAGAGCCGCGATGGCGAGATGATCTCCCGAGTGGTGGACATTCTGGGATGGCGGTCGGTCCGGGGATCGTCATCCAAGGGGGGTACCCGTGCGCTGAAAGAACTCCGCTCGCTGACTCGCCAGGGATATCGGGTGGGCCACATCGTCGACGGGCCGCAGGGACCGTTCGGGGTGATCAAACCCGGTCTGCTCACCATCGCCCAGTTCTCCGGCGCCCCTATCCTGCCGGTCATCACTTCTGCCGAGCGGCGCTGGGTCTTCAACAGCTGGGACCGCTTCATGGTACCCAAACCCTTCTCCCGGGTGTTTGTCCGTTTCGGTAAGCCCATCTTCGTTCCTCGACGACTAAATCCCGACGATTTCGAAAGCCTGCGCCGGGATGTTGAAAAACAGATTAAAGAACTGACCACGCAGACCGATAACTGGTGGAGAAGCCCGGAAATGATCGGACATTATTTTCCCTGAACCACTCCGTGAAACGGATCCAAATCCAAAGGATCCCGATGAAAGACGCCATGTTCACGGCATTCCCCGCCGACCCGGTGGGAACTCGGCCGGGTCGGGTCTACCTGGATGATTACCCGTTCAGGGAGCCCCCTCAACAATCACACCGACCCCCGAGTTTCTCCTCCCGGCCAACTGCGATCGACAAGTGGTCGACAAGATCGGCCACCACCGTTCATGACTTTTTATCGCCAAAAGCGGTCTTGTTTTGACTTATTTTACGAATATGCTAATTATGATGGGCAGATAGAGTTGCTTTGACTGAATTCTCAGCGCCTGCCCGGGGGATAACAGGCAGTAGCGTGGAGTCATCTCCCATTTTCAGAAAAATTATCAGTGGAGGTCTTAAAGATGATAAGAATATGGTTCGCGGTTTTTGCGGCAGCCCTTGTTATCAGTGGATGCTCGGGAATAAAGGTCAATCAGGACTATGATCCGACCACCGACTTTGCGTCTATGAAGACGTACCGCTGGGCTGCCGAGACCCAGGAAAAAACCGGTGAGCTTCGCGTCGACAATCCCTTGCGGGATACCCGCATTCGAGCGGCGGTGGACCGCCTGCTGAATGAAAAGGGCTTCCGCAAATTTGTTGACGGCTCCCCGACATTCCTGGTCCGCTATCAATATGTGCTGCGCCAAAAAATCGGATCGGACGGCGGCGGCATCGGATTCGGCATTGGCAGCTTTGGCAGCCATGGCGGCATTGCCATCGGCACCGGCAACAGCGTCCGAGCATATGATGAGGGCGCCCTGACCATCGATTTTGTCGACGCGGCATCGCAAAGCCTCCTCTGGCGGGGCACCGGAACCCAGCCGTTCCGGGAATACGATGATCCGAAGAAAACCAACAAGGACATCAACCTGCTGGTGGAAAAAATTCTGGCTCAATTTCCTCCTGCTAAACCTGAATGATTACAGTTTCCTGTTGGGAAAAAAGGCTTTCCCCGTTTCCGCGACAGGGATGAAGGGAATGGGCCATCGCCAAATAACCGCGTGTTGAAAAAAGTCATAGGCAGGCCGGACTATGCAATATCAAGCGACAAAGCGAATTTTATGGGTGATAAATGCCCATGTTAGGTCAATTTTTAACGCTGAACGGCCAACCGCAACAGTTTTTGGCCACCCTGTTAAAACGAAGCACCTGTTCATCCGACCTTTGGAGGACCGTTGAGCCTATTCTTCGACAAGCGCGACCGTGATCTTCTGAAGATCGTCAATGGTGTGCTGAGCAGATCCACCCCTGACATCATTGGCAAGAAAGGCCTGTTTCCCTGGTTTCATCCCCACGGCATCAAGGAACTGGCCGAAACCCGGGGACTTCGCATCGCTTACGCCGTCATCCACCTCCTCGAGTCATTGGAGGCCGGGGACCTGGAGGACCGTCTCAACGCCCTGCGCTCCCTGCGTGACGAGGTATTGCATGCCTCGGCCGGCACCATGCCCAAAAACGCCGCCCGGGTGCTTCTGTCGATCATGAAAGATCTGGTACGGGCCCATGGCAGCGAAACCGAACAGCTCAAGCTGGCCCATGATTTCCGGCGAGTGGCCAGCGGGAAGCCCAGCATCGTCAGAAAAATGCTGCGGCGATACCACCTGCTGGAGATGCCTGAAGCCTGGAATCAGCTCTCCTTCGACGATCATGTGCACGATATCAACACCAAGGGTCGCAAATCGGCCTCCCACTTGATCATGGATGCCTGGATTAAGGGCATCCGGCGGCTGCGAGTGATCTACTACAACTTCATCGATCCCCCATCAGCCGCCGAACTGATCGAAGCCGCCCAGATCATGGGGGTCGAAATCCGCATCGGCATCGAATTCTCAGCCCGCTTCCGGGACAAATATATCCAGCTGATCTGGGTCCCCCGGGGCTTTTCCGATGCCCAGTCGTTCCTCTGTTTCCTAGCCGAACAACCGGTCAGGCAGTTAATGGACCAGGGTCGCGAAGTCACCCACTACCGGCAGCGCTATGTGCTAAAGATTCTCGACGCCTTCAACCGGGTAAACCGGCCCGCCATCAACGCCGCCATGGGGTTGGACATGCCCCCGCTGGATGCCGGTGGCTTCCTGGTATTCGTTCGGCCCGGCCAGCCGTCCATTCTTCACCTGGCCAAATACATCCATCACCAACTGCTTCCCCTGATGAAGCGCAAGGTGGATGCCCTGCGGACGATCTGTGAAAGCACCGATGAAGCCCACAAAGCGGAAATGATATCACTGGTGGAACGAATGAACGACCTGGATTCGGAAACCATTGTACGTCAGTTTCTGCGGCCGGCGGCCCATCCGGACATCCCCGACCCCAACCAGGTCCACGACGACCCGGACACTCCGGAATTGCTCCACCTGACGCCTCGGCAGCTGCTGGACCGGGTTACGGGCATGCGCACCGGTTATCGGGTCACCTTGAACCTGACGGATCTGCTTCCCGAAGACGTGGTGGAAATCCTCTACGACTGTGAAGGCCTCATCAGCCGGCTGGAAATCTTTAATCTCAAGGATTATACAACCGGCAAGACCTGCTACATTGAGGAGATCAGCGAACTGCAACTGGCGCTCAACGAGGGCAATGCCATCAATCTGAAGCGAGTCATCCGGAGAATCATCGGACGGCTGGCCACCGCTAAACCCTTTCCCGGCAAGACGGAACGAATCGAAAAATTAGGCATCATCCTTCACGATATCTCGGCCTTCACGGCCATGTATACCTCCATGCATCTCAAGCCGAGAATCGGCAGTGACTCGACCGGCCACTCATCACGCATGTACGGCATGGGGCTGGCCATTCTGGATACGCTGCCCCCCAGAGCCCGCCGGCTTTGCAGGCACCGCCAGCATGTGGCGCCGAGAGAGATACCCTGTTCGGTCGGCGAACCATCGGAACCGTCGGAACCGCCGAACCGGGCCATCCGCAGCGTGATTCCCTTCAGAATACCGGTTTATAAGCGGGTCACCTATATCCCCTATGAAAGTCCCAAGGGATCCCAAGGACTTCACCAGCGCCTGCTTCAACATCTGCCCATGCTCAGGGTCCTCGGCAAAATCCGCCTGGTCGACTGGCTCGTCCAGACCCACCTCACCCGCATGGAACCGGAGGGGAACATCGTCACCCTGGGAGGCATTGCCGACCGGTCGGATAACGGCCTGCGGCTGGAATGCAGCCCGGCCACCTCCCCCAAGCCCCGCGTGACACCCTTCTACCTGAACAGTACGGTCAGAAACGGGCTGAAAATAATCATGGGCTTCATACCGGCCTTTCTTTCTTTTTATCTGACGAACTCGTGGTGGGTGCTGGCCTACCTCGGGGCGTTCATCTGGTTCGGCATCACGGGGGTGAGAAACATCGTCCAATCGGTTCTGGGCGGCGGCGGCATCAGTCGTTCACCGCTGCTGCATTGGAACGATTATGTCAGTTGGGTAAGAATATCCGATTCGCTGCTCTTTACCGGATTCTCCGTGCCGCTCTTGGACTATCTGGTAAAAACCCTTCTGCTGGATCGGTTCATGGGCATTACAACGGCGACTAACCCGATTGCCCTCTACACGGTCATGGCCGTGGCCAACGGCATTTATCTGTCCAGCCACAACCTGTTCCGCGGGCTGCCCAAGGGGGCTGTGTATGGGAACTTTTTCCGCAGCATCCTCTCCATTCCCATCGCCATCAGCCTAAACATGTTCATCGGCACCCTGTTGGGAATAATCGGAGTGGCGGGTATTGACGGCCACCTGCAAAAATGGGCCGCCGTGATCTCAAAAGGAGCCTCGGACACCGTGGCCGGGGTTATCGAGGGTGCGGCCGACCGCTTCACCAATATTCAGACCCGTTTTCAGGACTATGCAGACACCCTGTCCCAGCTTTTTGACACCTATGGTCGCCTGGAGGCCCTGTTGCCCGAACTCAATGTGTGGGAAACACTTGAAACCATCGGAAAAGACCGCACAGATACCAATGCCGACACCAGAGATCTTGAAAAACTCATCGTCATCGGGGCCTTGGACCTGCTCTACTTCTGGATGTATCAGCCGCGGGCGCGAACCGCACTCAAGTACCTGTCCAAAACCCTTTCCGACGAGGAAAAACGAATTTTATCAGGATGTCAGGCAATTTTAAAACGAGAGCGGGAAATAAGTCAGATGTTTATCGATGGCGTGGTGGGGATAAACTTTTCAAAGGGACTTTCCTTTTACCTGCAGTGCGCCCCTGGCTATCTTAAAGTAATGGACAGGCTTTTAAAACGAACCGCCGGGACATCGAATCAGATTTGCTGAATAAACTCAAGCGGTGAAAAGTAGGATCATTTCAGAGCCGCAGCGGGAAAGGTGAAGCCGCAAGGCTTTATTGGGCTCCTGCGACAACAACGGTTTCGAGACCCTTGGGCTTTAGCTGTATGAGGACGGACTTGACTTGACACCTTGCTAAAAAATGGGTGGTCAGATACCTTCTGGATTGTCGCCAAACAATCTAAAACAGGAGGCACATCATGACCACCCAAGACAAAATCGCAAGAGCTAAACTCAGCATACTGGAACTGGCCGAATACCTCAAGAATGTTTCCCAGGCCTGCCGCATCAACGGCGTTTCCCGCCAACATTTCTACGACATTAAAAAAGCGTATGAAGAGCACGGCCTTGAAGGCCTCAAGGATAAAAGCCGGCGCAAGCCGTGTATCAAAAATCGGGTTGCTCCTGAAATTGAAGCGGCCGTGATCAAAATGGCATTTGAATATCCGGCTTATGGTCAGGCACGAGCTGCCAATGAACTGCGTAAAGAGGGCATTCTGGTGTCATCCGGCGGTGTTCGAAGCATCTGGATTCGGCACGATCTGGAAACTTTCAAAAAACGTCTGGCATCGCTTGAAGAGCGGGCAGCCAAAGAAGGCATTGTTTACACCGAGGCCCAATTGACGGCCTTGGAAACAGCCAAGCGCAGTCGGGAATCTCACCCGGATGAAATCGAAACCCAACATTCGGGTTATCTGATCAGCCAGGATACCTTTTATGTCGGGTATCTGAAAGGTGTCGGCCGGATCTATCAGCAAACGGTGGTCGATACCTATTCGTCGGTGGCCTTTGCCAAGCTGTATACGGCCAAGATCCCCGTCACCGCTGCCGATACGCTCAATGACCGTGTGTTGCCTTTCTTTGAGGAACACAATGTCCCTGTATTGTGCGGGTATTGACGGATCGGGGAACCGAGTTTTGTGGCAGCCTGGATAAACACCCTTACGAGTTGTTCCTGCAACTCAACGAAATCGACCATACCAAAACTAAGGTCAGAAGCCCTCAAACCAATGGTATTTGCGAGCGTTTCCACCAAACCGTGCTGAATGAGTTCTACCGTGTGGCATTTCGAAAGAAGCTGTATCGTGATCTTGAGACTTTACAGATCGACCTGGATGAGTATATGGACGAGTATAATACAAAACGAACCCATCAGGGAAAACGCTGCAAAGGTCGTACGCCAATGGAAACATTCATTGAAGGCAAGCAGCGATATAAAGAAAAGAATCTGGAAAAAATAAATGCTGCATAACTGTCGTTGACACATCCAGAAGGTTTCTGACCACTGTCAACTCAAGTTCCGTTCAGGACACTTTAGCCAACCGGAATTTTACTCCGCCGGTGCTTTCTTAAAATTAAAAAGATCGGTGCGCTCCCACTGCCAGCCTTTGTCTTTCATGCATTGGTGGATCAGCCGCATCTCGTCAAAATTGTCATAGGTGTCGGGCTCGTCACGAATGCCCTCTCTGACCCACACTTCACAGGCTTCATGGTCAATGGCCCACTCCCGTTCGCTTTTGGTCGGATGATAGGGTTTGTGGGTGCACGATGTCGATATCATCGATATTGCCACCGCCAGAAACAGAAATTTTAATAATTCATTTTTCATTTGCCAAGTTCCCGCATGATCAACTCGGGGAGTTTCCCCGGGTTGCTAACTCGTTTTCCATTCAAAAACACCGACGGGGTTCCCCGAACGCCTATTTTTCGACCGTTTTCAACATCTTTTTGAATCAATTGGCGATTGGATGCGGATTGACGGTCCTGATTGAACCGATCCATATTCAACCCCATCCCCCCGGCGATTTCCAGAATTTTCTCTTCATTGATCTGATCGTGATTCTCAAGCAATTGACTGTGGAACTCCCAGAATTTTCCCTGAGTTCCCGCGGCCAGGGCCGCCATGGCACTTGCATGGGAAAATTGATGGCTGGAAAGCGGAAAGTGTTTGATCACATAATTGACGTCGTTGGGGAATTGCTCCAGCACCTGCTGGATAAACTGCTCTAAACGAGCACAGTACGGTCACTGATAGTCGTCAAATACCACTAGGGTGACTTTCGCATCCCGTGGGCCCTTAACCGCCCTGCCGGACAGATCGATGTCGTAAATGCGGCTGAAATGGATGATGCTGATACGGGACGGTTTGGCGGCGGTCAAAACCAGCCGGTCGGAGTCCTGATAGGCGATACGGTCGAATTGTTTTTCAACCGGAATGCTGTCCAAAACGACTTGGTCATCTGTCGAATAGATCAGCACCGCTCCCGGGGTCAGGATAAAGACCATGTCCTCGGTCGGGTTGGTGGTTACATCCAGAATGGGAGAACCGATGTCCGCCTTGAGGATGCCTTCGACCTCGAAGGCGGCATGCAGTAAAGCCGGAGTAAGGAGAACCACCAAAACAATTGCCAATTTCAGGTTTCTCACAATGTTAATCCTTTGAATGGTGTGGAAGATGCACCTCAGAACATTTACCCTGCCGATTGTCCGGTCAACGACACGCACCGTCGAATTTAAATGGATCTTTCTCAGGATACAATGAAAAAGCGGTCAGGTGCAAGACACACTGTCCAGTACACGATCCGCTTTTTCCTGTATTCGTATGTCAGTTTACCACGAGACGGCGATTAGGCGCTGAAAGTCAGCCGGGTACCGGACATGTTAAGAAGAAAACTGGATGGCATCTCTTTTTCGATGCGCTGCACGGCCATCCTGCCGGTGCAGTGGGTAGGAATGATATAGGTCGGGTTGAAGGCCTTTAATGCGTCGATGGTCGGTTTGACAACTTTTTCCTCATCAAGACCGGCCAAGTGAAAACCACCCATAATGGCCATCACCTTTTGGATACCGGAAATTTTTCGGGCATGGGCAACCGTATTCACGATTCCCGAATGGGCGCAGCCGGAAACCACCACCAGACCTTTGTCCCGAACGTTAAAAATGATTGCCGAATCATCATCAAAGGGATCCGGTTGTTCTTCCCCGTCGATCTCACAGAACAGATTGGGAGCCCCCTGCTCAAAATCCGTGATCCGGGGAATCTCACCCAAAAACGCCGCTGCATGATCGAGCATGGCATAGGGTTTGTCGGTATCGACCACCGCCGCGCCGGCGGCCGCAGCCTTGCTCCGCGTAAAGGCGGGGAAATATATTTTGAATTCATCGGAAATTTTCAAAAACCGTGGATTTCGAAAGGCCTTCGGGTGCAGCACCAACGGGATATCCTTCTTGCCTGTTTTTTCGACCAATGCGCTGATCCCGCCCACGTGATCCAGATGACCGTGAGACAGGGCCATCTCCTCGACCCGGGTCAGATCCGCACCAAGGGCATCGGCGTTAAACGCCGCCCCATGTTCGGAAAAACCGAAGTCGAAAAGCATGCTCCGGGAAGTGTCACCGACGGTGACCGTAATCAGCGAGGAAAAACCGTGCTCGGCCAGGATGCTTTTTTTCACCTCCAGTCCCACTAGCGGCATGGCCCGTTGAACCACTGCGCTGTTGTCCTGTGCGACCATGTCGATAATATTGTCCTGCAGGGTTAGAATTTCAACCCGGTCAACGGCCTTGACGGTTATCGTCTCGCTCATCTTTCCCCCTTTTCCCCTTCGGTGGACCTGTTGGTTGATGGAGCATTTAATGGGTAAATGCGCACAAATGATTAGCCCGAATAATTCCCGCTGTCAAGGGTTCGTCCGAGGCGATTGCACCGCTATGGGTTTATAGATTCCGGAAAGCTTCGGGGATGAACCGGATGCGGGCGGCGGGAAAAGAACCCGTGCATCCCTACATGCAGGACAAACGATACCGAACCCGGTTTTCATGCCCGCGGCCATCAGGGTTTGCGCCAGCGCCTCACGGGGTGCCATTTTCTGCTTTCCCATTTTTATGGTTACTTTGGGCGCTTCAGTCCGTCAATCAATTGGTCGACTGCGTAGTTAAAAATGTGCTGATGATTTTCTCCCTCCAGAACCGTGTCCTCCAGCTTTTTGAACTGGGTCAGCCCATGCAGGGCCCCCCAGAACATGACAGCGTATTTTTTTGAATCAACCGGCCTGAACAGTCCGTCGGAAACACCTTTACGAATAAACCCGCCAATCAGCTCGAGGATATGGCTGCCTTTACGGTCGATCTGCTGTTTCAGTTCGCTTCCGAGAATCACCGTCGGCGTGGCCAGAAAGTAGTTGATGATATCGAAATAGTCCTTGTGCTCGCTGCTGAAACGCAGGTAAGCCCGGCCGGTCTCACGGAGTTTCTCGTCGGGTGTCGTCTTGGCCCGGCCGATGGCATCGATTTCGCGGAAGAAGATATCCAGGCCTTCCTCCTGAAGCGAGTAAAATATTTCCTCTTTGCTCTGGTAGTAGAAATAGATCGTTCCGACGCCCAGTTCGGCCGTCCGGGCAATCTGGTTGATACTGGTGGATTGAATTCCTTTTTTAAACAACAGTTTCCTGGCAGCCGCCAGGATCTGCCGCTTGCGCGCTTCTTTTTCCCGTTCCCTTCTCTCTTTGAGTCCCATTTCTATCCTGATCGCGATTAGACGCCATCTTGGAAATAGCTATTATCCCAATCTCATTGATGCAGGAATCCGTAAATCAATTCGTATCGTTCTTTCACGGATTTCAACGCTCCAGTTCCACCTTGAACTGCCTGGCCATTTGCCGCTCGTAAAAGGCCGGCGCCATCCGGCTGATCCAGTAGGCGATTTTTCCCATGCCGGTGAGCACCAGCAGGTCTTTTTCTTTCTCAGCCCCGCGAAAAATGGCCTCGGCAGCATGCTCCGGCGTATCCTGCCTGCCGATCCGCGATTGAGGGTGACGGGTGACGGTCCCATCTCCACCCAGGGCACGATCCTGAAGATGGGTCCTGACAAAGCCTGGACAGACCACCATGACATGAACGCCCTGGTCCCGGACTTCACTGCGTAGAGAGGTAAACAGACCGTGCATGGCGTGTTTGCTGGCTGCATAACCGGTGCGCCCCAGCAGCGGCGCCAGGCCGGCGATACTTTCATTGGAGATGATCAGGCCGCGCCGTTGGATCAGGCTGTGGATAGCTGCCTTGGTGCAGTAAAGGGCGCCGAAAAAATTGACCGCCATGACCCGTTCGTACACCTCGATGCGGGTTTCCACGAAGGCGCTGCGCTGGGTAATGCCGGCGTTGTTGAACAGCACATCGATGCCGCCGAAGCCGTCGATGACCGCCTGAACCGACGCTTCGCAATCAGCCCGCCGGGTAACGTCACAACGAAGGCCCATGACCCGGTGGCCTTCATCCCGGAACTGCCGTTCGCATCCTTCCAGGCGGACTTCATCCATATCCAGCAGGGCGCAGGCCGCGCCGGCTCTGGCAAAGCGCCGGGCTACGGCCAGGCCGATTCCGCTGGCCGCTCCGGTCACCACAACGACTTTATCGGAGAAATTCCGTCTGGCCACACTTATCTCCTTATAAAAAGAACCGCCGATGAGTCGATGAAATTGATCACAGGCGGCACGCGGCATCATACGTCGCTTCTCCGGCAGGCAACTGCCGGCGGGTGAAAATAAACGCCGTGGTCAGGCCGGCAATGATGTGCCACACCCCCCACCAGGCCACGAGAATGGCCATGCCGCCCAGACCGTCGAAGAAATTGAAAACCAGCACCAATCCCAGCGCCGAATTCTGAATGCCGACCTCGAGGCAGGTGGCGCGGGCATCCCGCTCCTCAAGTCCGGCCAATCGCCCGGACCAGTACCCCAGGTTCAAGGCCAGGGCATTGTGGACAAAGACTGCAAACATGACGATGCCCACATAGCTGAGAAAGTTTTTCCAGTTGGCCGCCAATGCGCCACCGATAATCAGGATGAAAAATATCAGGGAGAATATCTTGAAGGGGCGGCGCACGCGGTCGGCCAGGGTGGGGAAAAACCGGGCCAGGATCTGCCCGAGGATCAGCGGGATGCCGAGGATGACGAATACGGTAACAAAAACGTCCACGGGACTGAGGCTGACTTTGCGTAAAATTTCCGCGGTGGCCGGGTTGAGGCTGCCCCAGATGGAAAGGTTCAGCGGAGTCATGAAAATCGCCGCAATGGTGGAAATGGCCGTCATGCTTATGGATACCGCGCAGTTGCCCTTGGCCAGATAGGTCATGATGTTGGACAAATTGCCACCCGGGCAGGCGGCCACCAGTATCATTCCCAGAGCCATGGAGGGGTGGGGTTTTAAAATCAGGGTCAACAGGAAAGTAAATGCCGGCAGCAGAATGAACTGGGCCAGCAAGCCGATGCCGGGGGCTTTGGGAGACACCAGGATACGCTTGAAATCATCGAGTTTCAAATCCAGTGAAACACCCAGCATCATCAGGCCGATGGCCGCGTTGATCGCCATGAGCCCCTGCGGATTGAAGTTGAGCCGGACCTGATCGATGGCGAGCGGTTCCATGGGGGTTCTCCTTTTTTTGAAAAGACCGCATCGGGATTAACCAAAAGCCCCGATGCGGTCAGTCGAAAATGATGTTCACATCTTGCCCGATCGCGCCGCCGCCCACAACCAGTTGCCCGGCGGATCCACATTGGCATCGGGATCGACGACCACATGAATCACGGCGGGTTTTCCGGAGGCCACCGATCGCTCCAATGCCGGCAGGATCTCTTGAACAGTTTCCACGAATTCACCGTGACACCCCATGGCCGTGCCCACCTGATCGTAGCGGACCGGTGCATGGTCATGACCGAACCAGGCGGCTTCACGCCCGAACTGGCGCTTCTGGGCACTCTTTTCCATACCAAAGGCGCCATCCACGGCAACGAGGATGATGACGGGCAGATCGTTGCGCACGGCGGTTTCCAATTCCTGGATGTTGAAACCGAAGGCGCTGTCCCCGGTCACACAATAAACCGGCCTTTCGGGACAGGCCAGCTTCGCGCCGATGGCATATGGCAACCCGGTACCCAGGTGGCCGTAGTTCATCGAGTAAATCACCGAACGCGATTTTTTGGCAACATGATAATGCAGGTCCCACAGGGGCGTGTTACCCCCGTCCATCACGAAGATGGCATCGTCGCTGAAAAAGTCGTTGCACACCTTCAAAATCTGACCGGTCAACATGGGCGTGCGCGCCGTGTCGGCCATCGCATCATCCAATTCCTTTTGAAACTGATCCTGTAGGGCCCTGAGTTCGGCGATTTTAGCATGATGGGGGCGCTGTTGGGTCAACTGCCGCACTTCATCCAAAAGCTGCGCCAGTACAAGTCGCGCGTCACCGATCAACGGAACGTCGGTGGGCCGGTTGAGTCCGATGTTGGTGGGCTCGGTGTCGATCTGGATCAGGCGCTGCTTGTCCGGTTCCCCAAACATGGGCGGCCGGCCCCACATATTGAGTTCACCCAGCCGTGTCCCCACGGCCAGCACGAGATCGGCCTGATTGTTGGCCACGATGCGGGACATGCAGGTGGGATGAAAGCAAAGGGGATGGTCATCGGGGATAATGCCGCGGGCCCGGACGGTATGGGTCACCGGGCACCCCAGATAGTCGGCCAGTTGCCGGACTTGATCGCCGGCATCGGCGCGCTCAGACCCGTTCCCGCAGTGAATGTTGACCAGATCCGCGTTCACCAGCATTTCCGCCGCTTGTTTAACGGACGCGGGGTCTGCCGGCATAGGTTCAACCACCCGATATCGCTGGGGGGCAATAATGGCCACACCGGCATCGTCACCCTTTTGGGAGATGATATCCTCCGGGATGAGGATGTGGGTGGGGCCGGGTCTTCCCGACATGGCCATGCGAAAGGCGTGTCGGACCATATCGGGAATCCGCTTCCAGTGATCGACCTTTCCGTTCCATTTGACCGCGGGCTTGAAAACGTCCAGATGGTGGCTGACCTGCATGCCTCCCTGGTGGACATATGAATCGGAAATGTCGCTGCGACGCGTCGTAGTGATGGCCACGACCGGGCTGCCTTCAGCCTGGGCGCACATCATGCCGGCCACCAGGTTGGCCGCCCCCGGACCGGCACAGGCCATGACCACCGCCGGTTTCCCGGTCACTCGGGTGAATGCATCACAGGCATGGGCGGCAGCCGCTTCATGACGCGGAACCACCAGCCGCATATTCAGTTCATCGCCGAGCCGCTCCAGGGCTTCGATCACCATCATGTAAGTGCCGTCGGTAATGGCGTTGATATGACGCACACCTTCGGCATGCAGACACCTTACTAACAGTTCCCCTCCGGTTATTTCAGCCATGATCCCTCCAGAATACCTCTTTTGATTTGATTTTTAACAAGTTCGCCCCTCTCGGATAATTACCCTTGGTATCACCCGGATGCTATAACTCCATGAGTTGCCCGCCGGTAATGTTGATGGCCTGCCCGGTCATATAGGAAGCCCGGTCCGAGGCCAGGAAAACCACCAGGTCCCCTACTTCGTCCGGATGGCCGATACGGCCCAGGGGGATGGTCTTGCACATCTCTTTCTCCCTTTCTTCTATAGTTGAACCGAAGAATTGAGCCTCCAAGCCGAAGCGCCATTTTTCGAGGTCCGTGGCAATCTGCCCCGGACATACGGCGTTGACCCGGACGCCGTTGCCGGCCAATTCAGCGGCCATGACCTTGGTGAGCATGATCACGCCGGCCTTGGCCACGGCGTATGCTCCGTTAAACAAAGCCGGGACCTTGCCGGCGCGCGAGGCCGTGTTGATGATGGCACCGCCAGTTAAAATCATCATGGGAAGCAACGCGCGGCTCACCCGGAAGACGCCGTGAAGGTTCACGTCGATGGTCTTCATCCATGCGGTTTCATCATAGGTGTGCACGGCATTGGGCACGCCAAAGGAGGCACCGGCGTTGTTCACCAAAATTTGGATTTTTCCGAACCGACCGGCGATGGTTTTCACCATCCGGGCGATACTGTCGGGGTTGGTCACATCCAGATTGACGGCCAAGGTTTCGACACGGTAGGCTTGAGCGATTTCACTTGCAATATCAGCCATTTCACTTTCAATTCCAGCCTTAACCACCAATTCCGGGTCCGCACTCACACCCAAGTCGGCAATCACCACATTGGCCCCTTCGGCAGCCAGTTTACGTGCCACGGCATAACCGATACCGGAACGTTTACCGGAACCGGTCACCACAGCGGTTTTCCCGGTAAGCAGGTTTTCCATATTCCCTCCTGATCGTTGGAATAAAGCAAAGGTGGTCGGAATCAGAAACAAATCATGTCGAACGACGTTCGATAATTGACCACTAATCTATTTACGAGTCGTGGTCAACGAAATTTTTCGGATTATTGCACCTTGCCGCATCGATGGGCCGACAAAAGGATTTGCCGGCAATTGCCTCAACCCTTGCGGGCTTGTCACCATAGGCTATCGGTTGATCGCGAAGTCGTAGGAAACTCCGCAATCTGAACCACTGCCGCGGTGATAAAAGAAGGGATAACGCCGAATTGCAGCATGCTGGACTTCCGGAAGATTTTTAACCCTGGCGCATGTAGCCAACTACCACTCTCATAGCCATCTTATAAGTGGCGCCGGCCCGTCAAGGACGTTTCTGATAGGTCCCCACCAGTTCCGCTTGTCCAACAACATGCCCCTTCATAGCCGATTCGACGATCGCTTTGGTTGGGTTTTTCAATTCCGGCAGCACCATATCCAGGGCGTATAGTTTGTGGAAATAGCGATGCCGCCCGACGGGCGGACAGGGGCCGCCGTATCCGGTGCGTTTCCAGTCATTCAGGGCCTCCCGGGTGCCCGATGGCAGATCCGAGGAAGTAGCGCCCTCCGTCAGCCCGGCAGCGTCCGGGGGGATGTTGTAAAGCACCCAGTGGACCCACGTCATCCTCGGTGCTTCAGGGTCCGGGGCATCCGGATCATCCACGATCAGGACCAGGCTTCTGGCGTTCCCGGGCACCCCTGTCCATTTCAGCGGTGGGGCGATATCTTTTCCCTGACAGGTGTATCTGGCAGGAATTTCTCCGCCATGGGTGAATACACGGGATGTGATGGATAGGGTCATGGTTTCCTCTGCGCAGGGCCGCTCAACGGCCCAATTAAGGTAGGCAAGAACAAGGAAAAATAGAAATCGGATCAGTGGGGCAATTCTTTGCATGGCAGATCTCCCTTGACAGTGTCGATTTCAAAACGCCCCATTTCGCCCAATATCGGCGTTGGGCTCACATTTCAATCCTCAACCTATCGCGGCTACGCCTGCGGTTGAAATGATCGTCCGCCTTGATATTGACCGAACTAAGACGTTTTGAAACAGGCTCTGGCGAGGTTGAATATAAACACAAGCACTTTGTTGGCAGGACGAAAAAAAATAAAACTTTTTCAGCAATATTTCAATTCAGAAAAATCATTGAACCGATTACCGATTTGGGGGTAAAAGGGATGTTCGGCCAATTTTGCCCCACAAACCTAAAGATTCAACCGGTTGTTAACAGACGTCATGAGCACAGGCAGGGCGAAGCCAAGTTCGGCGTGAAAACGCGTGATTTTATTTAATCGACAAGCATGTTGGGCCGGGGTCATGAAGACGGTGAAACCAGGCGCAACAGCTCATCATCAACACCCTACAGGAAAACGGAAAACATGATTGCACGCAGACAGAACGGCATGGCTTTTCTGGCCGGTCAATGGCCCCTTGACCCGGATCGGCCGACGCTGGTGTTCATCCACGGCTCCGGCCAGCAGGGGAGTTTCTGGCAGGCCCAGGTCGACGGCCTGGCCGAAGCCGCCAACACCATTGCCGTGGATCTGCCCGGGCATGGCAACAGCGAGGGTGATGGATTCCGGACTGTGACGGACTATACCCGGTCGGTTATGGGCTTCATCGATGCCGTCAATGCCCCCGCCCCCATTCCCTGCGGATTGAGTCTGGGTGGAGCCGTCGCCCTTGACCTGTTGATCGATCAGGGTCATCGGCTCAAGGCAGGAATCCTGGCCAATACCGGCGCCCGGCTCAAGGTGCTGCCGATTATCATCGAAACCATTGAAAACAATTACGCCGATCACCTGAAAGGACTCATTGAATTTGCAGTGGCCCCTGCCAATCAGGAAGACGAGGAGGTCTGCCGGAAAGTGTTGGCCTGCTCGACCGCCGGTCCACTGGTCACGGCCAATGATTTTCGCGCCTGCAACGCCTTCGACGTGATTGATCAGGTGTCCCATATCCATGTGCCGGTGCTCGTTCTCAGTGCCGTCCACGACGCGTTGACACCGGTTAAATATGCCAACTGGATGGCAGCCAACATCGACGGCGTGCGTCATATCACCATCGATGACGCGGGTCACATGTCGCCCATTGAACAGCCCGACGCATTCAACGCGGCTATCTTAGGTTTCCTGGGATCCCTGGACCGGTGAGCGGCACCTCCTCCCATAACCGTCCCGTGGCGGTTTTCGATTTCGATAAAACGCTCATCGACAGCGATGTGGCCTATCATTTCCTCAACACCGCCATCAAGGCCAGCAAAGTCAGACGAATGGTGGTCGGCATGCTCACACCGGTACTGCTGCCGTTTTTCCTGATTCGACCAACCCGAATCATCGCCATGAGCATGATGATGTGGATCGCGACCTTCCCCATTCAAGGCAAAACACCGCGGAATGTTTTCGGCTCCTTTGCGCCCCGCGTATGGTCGCCCCCCATAAATGCCCGGTTCTACGATGAAGGGTTGAACGCCCTGGCGGCTCACCGCCGGTTAGGCCACCGGCTGCTGATCATTTCCGGCTCTCCGCAGGAACTGGTCAGGCAAGTTGCCCAACCCGTTCTGGAAGGTGATATCGAAATCATCGGCTCACCGATTGCCCCCTTTCTGGGCGGACTCATTTACCGCAGCTACTGCATGGGGATCGGAAAAATCCAATTGGCCAGGGAACTGGGCGTGTTGGACAACTACTGGGACTATGGCTATTCGGACAGCGCAACAGACATCCCCCTGCTGGCCCACTGCCGCCACCGCTTTCTGGTCAATCCCGACAAAGAAACGATCAAACGGACAAAAGCGGCACTCGGCGACCGCGTTACGATATTGAAGTGGACGATTACGAAAAATAAAACCTTAAGGAAAGGAACCCATGGAGATCTACGAATACCTTGACACCCACGGCATTGAATACGAACGGCACGACCACCCCCCGGTCTTCACCTGCGAAGATGTGAATCGCCTGGTTCCGGCGCTCCCCGGAAGGAAGACTAAAAACCTGTTCATCTGCGACAACAAGGGCAAACAGCACTTTCTCGTGACCGTTCCTGATGAGAAGTCGGTGGACTTGAAGTCCTTCGGGGAGGCCCTGGCGGTTAAAAAGCTCAGGTTTGCTTCGGCGGACCGCCTGAAACAGCATTTGGCGCTCGATCCCGGAGCGGTGACCATCCTCGGTGTGATAAACGACGAGACCCGTCAGGTCCGCGTCATTGTGGACAAAGCCATTTGGGAAGCTGACGCCCTCCAATGCCATCCGCTGGTCAACACGGCCACCCTGGTAATTACCCTGGACCATATCCGCAAGTTTCTCGACGCCACCGGCCACGAGGCCACGGTAATGGATGTGCCGGCCCGTGATTGAAATTATATCAACCCGCAAAGGGCATTTTTATAATGATCGACAACCCGGAAAACCTTCTCAACACTGAACTGATGCCGGATACGGTAGCCTTAATCGGTATCCCCTTCGACGAGTACTCCAGCTTTTTGCGGGGGCCGGCCAAAGCCCCTTCGGTGATCCGGCAGACGCTGCATAACGGTGCCTCCAACTTGTTTGCCGAAAACGGGGTCAATCTGGACACGCACCCGCTGTTTCGTGACCTGGGAGACTTGGCACTTCCCTGCGGCGAGGATGCCATTGCCGCCATCGAGAGCGCAATCGGGCGGCTGGCAGCGCAAAAGGCCCGGGTTCTGGCACTGGGCGGGGACCACGCCATCACCTATCCGGTGGTTAGCGCATTGACCCATTTTTATGACGACCTGACCATTTTACACCTGGATGCCCACCCGGATATCTACGACAGATACAATGGCAGCCGTTTTTCGCATGCCTGTCCCTTTGCCCGCATCATGGAGACCGGACGCCTGAAGCGGCTCGTCCAGGTGGGCGTCCGGGGCATGAACGATGAACAGCGCCGGCAGGTGGACAAATTCGGGGTAACCTGCATTGAGATGAAAGATTACCGGTCCAAAAACCCCATCGCGTTGGAAGGGCCGCTCTACCTCTCGCTGGATATGGATGTCCTGGACCCGGCCTATGCGCCGGGCGTATCCCACCATGAACCCGGCGGGATGTCCACGCGCAAGGTCCTCCGGCTGATTCAATCCATTAGGTGCCCCATCGTGGGAGCGGATATCGTGGAGGTTAATCCAGATCGGGATGTGAACGGCATGACTGCGGCGGTGGCCGCCAAGTTCTTGAAAGAAATCGCCGGGATGATGCTTCAGCAAGGGCGATGAACGAATAGGATTTGCCAGAGGGATAGGAGACGGAGGTCAGAAGCCTGGTCGTCATAAATCAGTTGTTCGACCTCGGTCCTCTAACCTCCGGCGGCAGTTCTCATATCCCCTTATCCAGAAGCCGCTTGTCGTGCTTCAGACGTTCCTGAATTCCCCTGCCGACCTCCCAGTTGCGGGAAAAATCGGACCAGAAGGTTTTGTCTTTCGCCTTCCAGTCCGGTCCGAAACGCTCGTCGAAATAAGCCCCCAGCCGGTCGAAAAGCAGCTTCCAGGGCGGTTTGCCCGCCGCTTGTGCGGCCAGCAGTTCCTCTAAAAGGTCGTCCAGCTCGGCGAGGGTTTCTTTGGGCAGGTAAGAGATCGCCCCCTTGCGGATGGACGACATGAGCGTGTCCGGGTTGACGGCATGGGCGGTGAGCATCACCGTGGGAATCCCCCTGGCCACCGTCTCATCCAGCAGTGCCAGACCGTTGACGCCCATGATGTCTAAAATGGCCAGGTCGTACCGGCCGGTTCGAATCTTCTCCGATGCCGTTGCGTAATCCCGAGCGCTGTCCACGTCAGCCATATCCAGAATATCTTCGATGGTCTCCAGGATGTCCGCTTCGTCATCCACCGCCAGAATACGTTTGCCATTCAAATGGGCCTTATTCTCTGCCATGGGGTCCCTTTCTTTTCCTAACGGTTGATACGGTTAATAACCCAATGATGAATTCAAGCTAAAGGAATTAAAATATTTTTTCAAACTTCAGCGGGAGTGTGAAACAAAAGGCCGCGCCAGCGCCAGGATGGCTTCTCACGGTGATGTCCCCGCCCAGGTGGCGGGCCAGTATCCGCGCACCGGCCAGCCCTAAACCGTGACCGGTCCGGGATAGCATTACGCATGCCTTGAGTCGGGTATACCGCTGGAAGATCAACTCCCGGTTCTCTTTTTCCACCCCTGGCCCATCGTCGAGCACGTCGATAACCAACAGGTCTTTCCGGCAGTCCATTTCAACTTCCAACCGTTGGCGCCGGTGCTGGAGACCGTTTTTGATGAGATTGCCCACGATCTGCCTGAATTTGGCCTCATCCTGGCACAGTTGGACACAGCGGGCGTCATCGGAACAGGTGAAACGGATACCGCTTTGTCTCAAAACGGCCGTCCGCTCCGCTCCGGGGCCGACGTCCTGAAGCGTTTCCCAAAGACCAACATCGGATGCTTCCAGCGCTTCCAGGAACACCTCGTCGACCGCTGAAACCGGATCAAACCGGCAGCATTGAAAGCATCCGGCATCGGACCGGCCCACCTCCAGAAGATCGGCAAGCAGGTTGCGCGCCTTTTTTGAATTGCGCAGGGCCCGTTTCAGTGTCTTCTCCTGACGATTCGTCAGCAGACCGTATTTATCGGGCTTTTCCAGCAGCATGCGAACGGCGGTTTCGATGACCGATATGGGATCTTTAAGCTCGTGGATGAGAAATTCCACATTGATTTCGCGAAAAAACTCCTCGTCAACGGCCCCTCCCATACGGTTCTCTTTTTCGATTGATTCTTCAGTCATAATTCACGGTTGGTGATAATTGCAGCGTTATCTCAATTATTTATTTTTTTGCCATCCCCCAAGCGACAAGCCAGATTCACTTGGTTTGAAGGCAGAAATCGGATCTGCATGGTGGTGCCCCCCGATGCGTCACAGTCCGCGGGGTTGCTGCAATGATTGCATCGATTAATGGCGCCCGGACACAGGTCCCTGTCGGACGGGATATATCGACACCGCCGGGATATCATTTTCGTATCAAACCGGTATCGCTCGGAGAAAATGGAGATTCGCAGCAGATCAAACCCCCTTCCGCCGGCGTTGAAGTCATAAGGCGCTTTGGAGGCATAGTTCATGGCATCACCGGTAGCGAAATAGTGGTTGAAGATCATCTGCTGTTTTTCCGCCGTCACACCCACACCGGTGTCCTGCACTTCGAAAACAGGCCCTTTTTCCCCGGTGCGCACCACCACCGTCACGCGTCCTTGGTCCGGGGTGTTTTCGATGGCATTTTTTACCAACCCTTCCACAATCTTTTCCATCACTTCCGCAGGAACCAGCACCGGAGCCACCGGTTCCAAACGGATTTCCATCTGAATGTAACGGTGGGCAAATCGTGGCTTCAGGAGTTCCAAATGTATTTTCACCAGCTGGTCCAGGGCGATATCCGTGCAGGGAATTTCCGCACGACCAAACTCACGGTCAATGGCCTGCTGGATGACCTCCGGCACCCGGGTGCTGCCCGGCTGCGCTTCGGCCAGGGTAACCAGCATGTCACGACAGGCCTCCAGGAGAAAGGAGAGCATGCCATGGGCCCGGTAGTCCTGCTCCCTGAGCATGTCTCCGATTTCGTACTGCATGTCCAGCAGCCGCTGGAGGTTTCTCCGCGCCCGCGCCATGATCTTTTCCAGAGCCTTGTCCGGTCCTCCTGGAAGCCGTTTTTCCAGCAGTCCCAGTGAAGCGGAAAGCACCGAAAGCGGTGTTTTCAGTTCGTGGGAAAGATGGTGGATCACCTGCTCCTTGGCACGGTTGAGCCCGCGCACATTTTCGTAAGCCCGCTGAAGCGCCTCGTTGATGCGGGCATTTTCTATGGGCAGGGCGACCAGGTTGGCCACGGCTCCCAGAAGATCTACGTCGCCGCTGTCAAAGGCGCCTTCAGTCTTGTTCACCGCACACAGGACGCCGATCATTCGCTCCTGTATTCGGAGAGGCACGTCCAGCATGTTTTTCGTATGGAATTGCGCCTGTTTGTCCACCTGGTCATAAAAATAAAGACTCTTGGCCGTATCGGAAACAATCAGGGGCTCTCCGGTCCGGTATACGTGCCCGGCCACGCCCTTGTCCATGGGGAACCGGATCTCCTTCATCTTGCTGCCGGTCTTGCCGTCCTCATAAGCCGCTACAGGGATGTAGAACTCCTGTTCCTGCTCATCGATGAGGATGACCATGGCCCCGGCAACCCGGATCAGCTCCTGGACCTGGCGGGTGATATACTCCAGCATGCGATCCAGCCCGGGAAAGCGGTACAGGGCCTGGGCAATGCGAAAAAGGGCCTGGTTGATCTGCTCGGCGCGCTTCCGGGCGGTCACGTCACGCAGGGTGATGACCTGGCCCGCCGGGTTATCTTCGGCATCGTAAAAGATGGCCCCGTCGACCACGATGTCCAGAACCCGGCCGTCCTTGGTGAACCGGCGGGTTTCGAAACCGTGGAGCACTTTTTCTCTGAACAGTTTTTTAATTCCTGCCCGTGTACGGTCCTTTTCGCTGTCGGGAACAAAGGGGATGCGCTTGCCTTCCAGTTCGGTCAAGGTCCATCCGAAAACCTTTTCGAAGGCGGGGTTGAGGTAGGACACCGTACTGTCCATGTTGAAAACAAAAACCGGATCGGGCAAAAATTCCAGGAAGGCCCGGTACCGTTGTTCAGCCCGGAAGCTGGACTGGAAAAGCTCTTGGGCTCGCCGCTGAGATGCCTCCAGCTCCTGCTGATCGGCTATTTTCTGGGTGACGTCCCGGGCGACGCCCTGAAAACCGGTCTTTTTGCCGGACCGGTCCACAATGAGGCTGACCGATATTTCAAGGATCCGCTCCTGGCCGTCCTTCCGGATGATTTTCCAGATGATTTCCGACGGGATTTCACCGGCCTCGTAGAGCCGGTTGAAGAGGGTGAAGGCGTACAGGGCATTCTCCGCGTCCATGAATTCGCTGAAGTTCCGCCCCTGGATCTCAGCAGCCGTATAGCCGAAGATACGGCACAGGGCATTGTTGAAAAAGCGAAAATTGCCCTTCAGATCGGTTTCATAAAACCCGTCCGCCACATCTTCCAGAAAGACCCGGAACCGGTCCCTGAAAATGTCATCGGCAATGCCCGGAGGATCGGAATTCGGGGGGACGTCGGTCATGAGTGCAGGTATCGCGGAACCGGACGATCAGTCCGAGTTTTCCAAAATGCCGAACTGCTTGGCATCCAGAAGGTTTACGCCATTTTTCTGCATAACGGCGATGGCCTTGTCATTATCGGAAAACCGGAAAATCATGACGGCCTGCTCCCGGCTCTGCCGCAAAAAGGCATACATGAACACCACCTGAATGTTGGCATCCAGAATCGGTTTCAGGACGCCGGCCAATTGACCCGGCCGGTCCTCGATTTCAGCAGCCACCACATCATTCACCATGGCAGGAATATGCATCTCCATGAGCAGTTGGCGAGCCTTGGCCACGTCGGAGACCAGCAGTCTCAGTTGTCCGAAGGCGCCGGTGTCTACCAGGTTCAAGGCTCTGAGATTGATTCCCGCATTCCCCAGTGCATGGGTGACTTCGTAAAGACGACCCGGTGAATTTTCGATGGACACCACGATCTGTTTGAGTTTTAGCATGGCCTCCTCCCTTACGTGTATTACCTGGTGTCGGCCGCTATCGGGGGTATCGGGAAAGCAGTTTGACACCAAGCCATGAATATTGTTATTTTTATCAGGACATTATTAAGGATAATGCGTCTGTTCTGTCAAGACTTATCAATAGGTGAATCCATGAAAATAAGGCTCATGCCAATCCTCTGCTGTCTGTGGTGGGTCATACCCGCTGCCTCGGAAGCACTGACCGCAAATGAAATCCTGCAGCTCAAACAGAACGGTGTTTCCGAGGAGACCATTCAGATGATGCTGCAAAGCGAGATGCAGGCCCAGTCCCAAAAGGGATCTTCTGAGGGGGAAACCATGGGTATCAAAACCATCACGCGACCGGGTGGCCAGCCGGCCATTGTCTATTCCACCGGAAGCGGTGGCCATGACGTCCGCGACGCTGACGAACGCCTGAAGGAGGAACAGGCCTGGGAAATGCTGCGTCACGTCATTGTGGATACGCGATAAACGGAAAACAGGGCTCGGAGGACCGAGGACTGAAGATGTCAGCGTTTGTCATTCTTCCGTCCTCAGACAACCGACCTCAGTCCTCATTGTCCTGATACGCGGGTCACCATCTGTTTGAGCCGCCGCTCAAACTTCGCCAGTTCATCGGCCAGCCGTCGGCTCAGGTCCTGGGCCGTTTCAAACTGCTCCTGATCCGCCAGCAATTCCAGTTGTCTGGCCGCATCCGCAGCACCATCGACCTGAAAATTACGGGCCATCCCCTTCAGGGCGTGGGCCGTCCGGCTTAACAACGCACCATCTTCTTCCGCGATGGCTTTATTCACCGTCTCGACCATGGGCGGATAGTCCGCGATGAACATGTCGGCGACATCCTTAAAAAATGCGCCATCGTTGTTGAATGCCTCGAGGAGCGCGGCCAGTTCACCGGCATCATCCGCCGATTCCAAGGGTTCGGCCGCTGAGGCCGATCCCGCTTCGCGCACCGATAGCGGCACTACCCGGCAGATGGCTTCCAAAAGCGTGGAAGAAGAGATGGGCTTGGACACATAATCGTCCATGCCGGCTTCAATGCATCGCTCCCGGTCACCTCGCATGGCATGAGCCGTCATGGCAATTATTGGCACATGACGGCTGGTGTGCTTTTCCAGTTCACGGATCCGTGCCGTGGCGGTGAGGCCGTCCATTTCAGGCATTTGAACATCCATCAGCACGAGATCAAAATCCTGCTTGGCCAGGGTTTCTATAGCCAGCCGGCCATTTTCAACAATGGTTGCCCGGCATTGCCAGCTGTCCAACAAACGCCGAATATACTTCTGGTTGAATGGCGTATCTTCGGCAACAAGAATGTTGAGCGGAGGCAGTGAGGGTTTCTGGTCGGAACCGCTTTCGTCCTCCCGTTTTTCAGTAGACATCTTCTCCATGGAAAGGACTTTGGTGATAGCATCCAGCAGGTCCGACGGACGGATGGGCTTGGTCACCACCATACCGACGTCCGCGTCATTGAACCGGGCCGTCTCTTTGGCAGCGGCGGTGGTGGTAAGCATCAAAATGATCCGAGCGGCATGTCCGCCCTCTTCCTTGATTTGTCGAACCAACGACCGGGCATCCGACTGGGGAAGACCGGAATCGATCAAAGCCATATCGAAACCGACACCCCCTTTTCCCATTTTTTTCAGCAGCGCGTTTCCCTCCGCTGCCGATGCTGCCGGTTTCGGAACCATTTTCCAGCTGGTGAGCATCTCGCACAGTATTTTCAGATGGGTGGCATTGTCGTCGACCACCAGTATTCGCAAACCGCTCAAATCGATCTCATCCGGCACCTCGGCGCCAACCGCTCCCTTGGATTCCACATCGAAGGCAATTGTGAAATGAAAAATACTGCCCTTTCCCAGTACGCTTTTGACACCAATCTGCCCGCCCATCAGGTTGACCAGTTGTGCGGATACAGCCAGCCCGAGACCCGTGCCGCCGTATTTTCGAGTGGTGCTGCCGTCGGCTTGCCGGAATGCCTCGAAAATCAATACCTGCTTGCCAGTGGGAATTCCCACCCCGGTGTCTCTCACCGCCACATGCAGCATCAGCCGATTGCCTTCCAGGGACTGGCATTGGGCAAAGACGATTATTTCCCCGAAATCGGTGAATTTGAGTGCGTTGCCGATCAGGTTGAGGAGCACCTGACGGAACCGGTGATGGTCACCCACCAGCCGGTCCGGCACGTCGGGGGCCACCCGGTAGGCCAACTCCAGGTTTTTCTCATGGGCCTTGACGGCCAGAATCTTGAGCGCCTCTCCTAAAAAATCCCTCAGGTTGAAAGGGGATCGTTCCAGTTCCAGCTTGCCCGCTTCGATTTTGGAGAAATCGAGGATATCGTTGATGACCGACAGCAGGGCATAGGCGGCAGATTGAACAACCTTGAGGTCCTCCTGCTGCTCTCGGGAAAGCGACGACCCGAGCAGCAGCTCAACTAAACCGATGATGGCATTCAGCGGCGTTCTAATTTCGTGGCTCATATTGGCGAGAAATTCGCTTTTCGATCGGCTGGCTGCCTCGGCGGCCATCTTTTCCTGCTTCAATGCGTCGGCTTGGCGCCGGCGCGTCACATCCCGCAGAATGCCACGATATCCATCCGGCTGCCCGTGGGTGCCGTCAATGGGAGACACAGAGGTTTCGACCCATCGCCTGGCGCCGTCTTTCCTCACAATGACAAACCCAAGGTCCTTTATGGCCCGCCCCGTTCGAGTCACCTTGTCAAATGAGCCAAGCACCTTTTCCGTTTCCGCCGGCGTCAGAAGCCGTCGATAATCTAGCTGATGCAGCTGTTCCGCCTCGTACCCGGTAATCTTTCGGAAAGATTCATTGAAGATCGTAAACTGGCCGGTGGAATCCATTTCAAAATAGCCGTCTTCGATGTTTTCAATGATGGTGCGGTGCTTTTCTTCGCTCCCGGCCAGTGCTTCATCTGCCTTCTGGCGTTGGCGGATGGTGTAACCCACGTGGGAGCCGAAAATCATGAAAAAACACAGCACCAGCAGCCGGCTCAACACCTCGTTTAATCCAGGATTAAAAAATTGATGGATAAAAGTACCGTTTTCAGAGGTCAATGCAAAAATAAGGGAAGCAACCACCCAGTAGACAAAGGCCACCCCCAACCCCAACAGGAGCATGCTGTCCGCCAGCCGTGCCGCACTGGTTCTTTTCTTTGGATTGAGAGATACCCGTGTCACTTTACCGGAATTCCTGTCCTCATGGATATTAGCCATTAGCGCTTCGTTCGTCACCCACGCTGCAAACCACGGGGAATAAAAGTTTTTTTGCAGATTAGTGGCGGACAAGGATTGCTTTGATCTTCTGGGCCAGTTGATTCAGATTATAGGGTTTTTGAATAAACCCGTCGCACCCTTTCTTCAGGATGGATTCGGCCTGCCCCTCAATGCTGTATCCTGAGGAGAGGATCACGCGGACGTCAGGCCGTGAGGATTTGATGCGATCATAGACAACCTCACCGCCCATATCCGGCATAATCAGATCTAAAATTAACAGGTCAATACGATCCTTGTTTTCATCGAATACGCGAAGGGCTTCTTTTCCCCCATTGGCAAGCAGTACTTCATAGCCGAGTTCATTGAGCATGGCCTTGTCGGCATTGAGGATGTATTCTTCATCGTCCACCACTAGAATGGTTCCCGACCCTTTTTCAGGAAGTTTGCCAGAAGAAATGACCCGCACCTTGTCCTTCTCTTTGGGCCTTTGAAGAATTCGGGCTGCAGGAAGATAAATGGAGAAGGTGGTTCCTCGGCCCACCTGGCTGTCCACCGTGATGATACCCCTGTGATTTTTGATGATACCGAATACTGACGCCAATCCCAGACCGGTGCCCTGCCCCATGGGGCGAGTGGTGTAGAAGGGTTCGAATATCCGCTCAATGCTTTTTCCGTCTATCCCCGCTCCGGAATCGGCCACGTCGATTCTCAGGTAGTTTCCCGGTGTCAGGTTGTAAGGTTTAACAAAGGAATCCTCCAGGATGGTATTAGCTGTGGAAACCGTCAACGTGCCCCCATTGGACATGGCATGCCAGGCGTTGACATAAAGATCCATCAAAGCCAGTTCGATCTGGGCGGCATCGGCTTCCGCCATGGCCAGATCCTCATCCAGGCGCTGTTCCACATGAATTTCTTTCCGGGTCCGGGCAAACATGTTTGAAGATTTTTCAACGATATCGTTGACATCCTCCAGACCCAGGGAATAACGGCCGCCCTTGGCAAAGCTCAGCAGTTGACGGGTCAGTTTAGCTCCGCTATCGATGCAGCGTTCGATGCCCGCCAATTCATCGTACCCGGGATCACCCATCTTTTTGTCCTGGATTAAAATGGAAACATTCCCCTGAATCCCCATCAACAGGTTGTTGAAATTGTGGGCAATCCCTCCAGCCAGATTGCCGATGGCATCCATACGCCGGACATGCTGCAACTGGTACTCCAGATCCCGTTGATCAGTGACATCGGTGAGCAGCAAGATGGTCGTGTCTGCCTCCGCCTTCACCGGGAAGCTGCGAATGACAATCTGCCGTCCGTTGAGTTCAAGGGGATGGGTCAGCCCAACCACCGGCATTGTTTGCGCGCCCCGATTCATCAAGGCGTCGATACGACTTTTGAACGCGTCGTCAAACAGTTCCTGGGGCTTGGCGGACAGTAGATTTTCTAAAGGAACGGAAAAAAGCTTCACCGCTGCGGAGTTGGCGTAGACCACACGTCCCGTATACACCTCGACGATGCCCTCGTTCATGCTCTCCAAAATGGTCTCCAGATGGCGGTTACGCCCCAACAATTCCTTGGTCATGCGCCGGGCATAAACCGGAATGCCGCTGACTGAAGCAATGCCGAGAATTTCGTGTTCTGAAATCAATTTTGACGGATCGTTGGAATCCTTAATGGCCGCCAGTACATGTTTGCCCATTTGGCCGAAAGGTCCCTTGGCGATGCAGGCGTTCACACCGATTTTCCTGAAATCCAGGTCCATTTCAGCCACGGCGGCAGAAATGATCACCAGGTAGCAGTTCTTCATATGCTCCATGGTTCTGATGATCTGGCACAGCTTGTCTCCGCCGATCTTGGGAATAATCAAATCCACGAATACGATATCCGGTTCGAAGGTGGTCAACAGGCTCAACGCACTCAGACCGTCTTCGCAGGTTTTCACCTCATGACCTTCGCCCTCCAGCAGATTTGACAGAAATTTCAAAATCATTCGGTTGTCGTCGACCACCAGTATTTTCTTTTTCATGGGTTTGTATCCTCTATGTGTGCCGCCGGGAGCATGATCGGAAATGCGACGATATGACCGGAATCGGTGACCCCGCTGACAGTAGCATACCTGAACAGCTTGATGGATAAAGTTCTTTCAGGTCAACCGATTATGCACAGGCGGCCTGTGACGGTCAAGCAAATTATCGCCATATCGAAACCGTTGCCGGCACCGGTTTTTAATTGACAGTTTTTCTCTGTCCTTCTAAATAGGGATCATACCTCAAATACGAAAACCATGGTCGGCATGTTCGCATCTTGCCAAACGGATTTGCCCACTGGCACGCCCCGAAAAAATGCAGCCGATTCCTGTGCAGAAAGAAAATTATATTATGCAATATGATGATACCATTGATGAATCACGCCAGTATCTGCGTCTGACCCTGGAACTGATCGGCAAACATGGCCTTCCCACGGACCCGCTGAACTACTGCATCTGGTATGAGTATGCATCCGGGAAAAACGAGGCGCTTAACGAAGCCATAGACAAGCATCTGAAAAGCAGCGGTGCCTTTTCAGAAGAGATCAGCCGGCAGATTTTTGATCAGCACATCGCCGGTGGCAAGGAAACCGTAACCACCCTGGTTCGGGAGGAATTGAAAAAGGTCTTTACCGAAATCATCCTCGCAATCAAAACCACGAACCGAAATTTTTCAGCGTCTGAGAACAATCTGGAGACCATCCATGAATCGCTGGTTCCCAGCCTATCGGAAGCGGATGTGGAAAAAATAGTCAGTCAGATCAAACATGAAATTAAAAATTTGGAGTCCTCCAGCACATCCTTCAAGGAGCAGCTCCAGCAAGCGACCCAGGAAATCGATCAGCTGAAAATCAAAATGGCGCATTACCGGAGTGAAGCGCTCAAGGACCCGTTGACCCGAATTGACAATCGCCGGGGATTTGAGAAAAAGCTGAACGATGCCGTCAATAGAGTCAACACCGCCGTGACCTCCCTTTGTCTGATCATTGCCGACATCGATCACTTTAAGAAAGTCAACGACACCCACGGCCATCTGGTGGGAGACAATGTACTCAGGATGGTCGCCGTCACCATCAAGGAATCCATCAAAGGTAAGGATCTGGTCGCCCGCATAGGTGGTGAAGAGTTTGCCATTCTGCTGCCTGATACGCCTTTTGAAGGGGCTATGAAACTGGCTGAAGATATGCGCCTCACCTTTGAGCGGCTCGACTTGAAAATAAAGAATACCGGAGAGAGCCTGGGAACGATCACCCTCTCCTTTGGGGTGGCCGTCTACAAAAAAGATGAAACCGCCGAAGCTTTCGTACATCGGGCAGATGACGCCCTGTACCGTTCCAAAAATACGGGCAGGAACAAGGTAATCGGCATTTAACGGTTGCCCGACCAAGGCTGGAATCACCCACGCAGACCATAGCCGGCCCTGATCCCCATCTTCACCCACGTGAGGATCGCCAAAAGATAGATTACGCTTTACCCTATCTGTTTTTTTAAGCATGAATGAAAACCAGTCTGAAATGGAGGTCAACCCCATGCACCCACGTCTGTTGGATCATCTGTCCGGTGAGATCGACATATTGAGAAAAAACGGGCTTTACAAAGATGAGCGGGTGATCACTTCCGCCCAGCAAGCCGCCATTACGGTAGACAGTGGAAAAACCGTTCTCAACTTTTGCGCCAACAACTATCTGGGACTGTCCAACCATCCACAGCTGGTGAAAAAAGCGCAAGCCGCCCTTGCCGCCTATGGTTTCGGCATGTCCTCGGTTCGTTTTATCTGCGGCACCCAAGACATCCACAAAACCCTGGAATCCAGAATCAGCAGCTTTCTGGGCACCGAAGACACCATTTTATACAGTTCCTGCTTTGACGCCAACGGCGGCCTTTTCGAAACCTTGCTGGAAGAAAAAGACGCCGTAATCAGTGACGCCCTGAACCATGCGAGCATCATCGACGGTATCCGGCTATGCAAGGCCCGACGCTTCCGCTACCGGAACAACGACATGGCCGACTTGGAAGAACAGCTCAAAGCTGCCGCCACCAGCCGCTTCCGTCTCATCGCCACCGATGGCGTCTTTTCCATGGACGGCGTCATTGCCGATCTGAAAAGTATCTGCGATCTGGCGGACCGCTACGATGCCCTGGTGATGGTGGACGACTCCCATGCCGTGGGTTTTATCGGTGAACACGGGCGGGGAACGCCGGAATACTGCGGGGTAGCCGACCGGGTCGATATCATCACCGGCACTCTGGGTAAGGCACTGGGCGGTGCTTCGGGGGGATATACCGCCGGCAGGAAGGAGATCGTCGCCTGGCTGAGGCAGCGCTCCCGGCCCTATCTGTTTTCCAATTCCCTGGCACCGGTCATCACTGCCACGTCTATCGCCGTACTGGACCTGATCGAGGAGAGTTCGGACCTGCTGGTTCGACTCAAGGAAAACAGCCGCTATTTCAGGCAGAGCATGCAGGCGGCGGGATTCACCCTGGTACCCGGCCAGCACCCCATCATTCCGGTGATGCTGGGAGACGCCGTGCTGGCCCAGCGATTAGCGGCCCGGATGCTGGAGGAGGGCATTTATGTGGTGGGCTTCAGCTTCCCGGTAGTGCCCAAGGGTCAGGCCCGCATCCGCACCCAGATGTCCGCCGCCCACACCCGTGAACACCTGGACCGGGCAATTGAGGCCTTTATCAAGGTGGGCAAAGCGCTTGACATCATCCCTTAAGAGAGGAAGGCAGGTGATCGCATGGAAACCATGAAAGCCATTGTCAAGCTGAAACCCGAAACCGGTATCTGGATGGACGAGGTGCCTTTCCCGAGCATCGGTCACAACGACGTGCTGATCAAAGTGCTCAAGACGGCCATCTGCGGAACGGACGTTCATATCTACAACTGGGATTCCTGGTCCCAAAAAACCATCCCCATCCCAATGACCATCGGGCATGAATTCGTGGGCGTCCTTACCGAGATCGGCAGTGAAGTCAGGGGGCTGAAAGAAGGGGACCGGGTGTCGGCCGAAGGGCATATTACCTGCGGTCACTGCCGCAACTGCCGGGCCGGCAAGCGCCACCTGTGCCGCAACACCATTGGCGTGGGGGTCAACCGGCCCGGATGTTTCGGCGAGTACATCAGCGTACCGGCATCCAATGTCTTCAAAGTACCGGACACCATCGACGACGATATCGCCGCGATCATGGACCCATTTGGCAATGCTGCCCACACCGCCCTCTCCTTCGATCTGGTGGGCGAAGATGTACTGATCACCGGAGCAGGCCCCATCGGCATCATGGCCGTGGCTATCGCCAGGCATGCGGGGGCCCGACATATAGTGATCACCGATGTCAATGATTATCGGCTGAAGATCGCCCGCCTCTTGGGGGCTACAGCGGCCATCAATGTGACCCAGACGACCATTGCCGACACGGTAAAGCAATTAGGCATGAAGGAAGGTTTTGATGTGGGCCTGGAGATGTCCGGCAACGTACAAGCCTTCAGGGACATGCTCCAGGCCATGAATTATGGTGGACAGGTCGCCATCCTGGGCATCCCTGCCGGCGAAGTGTCTTTAGACTTGACGCAGATCATTCTCAAGGGACTGAAGATCAAAGGCATATACGGCCGTGAAATGTTTGAAACCTGGTACAAAATGACCAGTATGCTCCAGAGCCACTTGGATATATCGCCGGTGATCACCCACCGGTTTGGTGTGGACGACTTCCGGCAGGCTTTTGACGTCATGCGTTCCGGCCGGTCGGGTAAAGTGATTATGGACTGGGCATAATTGGTGAGAATACCCCATATTCCAGGAAGTAGGCCGTCTGGGCAATCACCTCCGTGTCGTTCATGATAAAGCCGTTGCTCTTGTGAACCCAAAAAAATCAGTCATTTAGGCCAATCGGGCGCCCTCCACGGAAAACTTTCCATCATCCGGTCCCGGTACCCGGGAGGAAAACCAGGGTTCCAGGGTACTGTCTCCGGCAATGATCCCCACCGGCACATCTATCGGGCCCAGGCGATGGGGAAGGGAAGCCGCTGTCGTCCCCGGTTCTTGGCCCGCCGGCCCCATGCCAGCGGTAAAGAAAGAAATCCTTCATCAGCTCGGCGATTTCGCTTCCCTGGTTGGGCGGACTGAGCATCACCACCCGGCTGACCGGCGGCAGTCGATGCACTTGCAGGTATTGCCGAACCAGAATCCCGCCCAGCGAATGCGTGACGAAATGAATGGGCGCAGACGGGTGGTCTAATCGACAATGCCGGACCGTTTCAGCGACGATCCCCCGGCTGAGCGTTTCGATGCTGGCCTGGGTGGACGGATCGTCCAGGTTGACCACCCGATAGTCCTTATCCGCCAGATGTTGGGCCATCGTTGCCATGGATCGATGGGTACGCCCCATGCTTCACCGGCAGCATAAAATCATTGAAGCGGTAGCACGCATCACCGGCCTGGACAGGCGAACGGCGAAAAAGCACATCGGGGAGGGCAAACGCCTGTTTGCAGCGGACGACGGATAAAGCGCAGTTTCAAAATCCTTCAAGGAAATCAGAAGATTCGCGGCAGGACAGCCATGCAGCAGTAACAAAAACGGACGCGGCCCACAGGCCTGCGTCCGTTTTTGCTGTTGAACGCCGGCTACCCTTTGATCACGCGGGGTGTCAGCATCTGGTGCTGGGGACAGATGGATTTGGGGTTCTGGTAGACACACCCGGCAAAGGCAGATAGGTAACGCCTGATTTCCGACATTTTGATCACCTCATCCACAAATCCCTTGCGCGCACAGTAGCTCGGCCGGGAATTGTCGTAATATTCCTGAGCCATCTGGTTCATCTTGTCTATAACCGGCTGCAGGGGTTTTCCGGCACTTTTCTCCTTAACCAGCCGTCGTGAGAAGCTCGCGGCGGCGGCGGTCTCTCCGTGCATCACGTAGATTTCCGTCGTCGGCACTCCTAACGTCAGAGCATTGTGGCGGTTGGCCGTAGGGCCACCCATCACATAATGGGCCGCGGCAGTGCCTTTGCGCAGCACCACCAGCAGTTGGGGAACGTCGGTGGACTGAATCGAGTAGATCAGCGACTGTCCCAGACCGAGCAATTCCGCCTTTTCGGCAATGTCACCCACGTCGATGCCGGAGGTGTCCTGGAACCAGATGATGGGCACCCGATCGCGGCCACACAGGGTGACGAACTCATTCATTTTGATCAATCCCTGGCGGTAAAGTTTGCCACCGATTCCTGGGTAATCGGCGTATTCAGGGTAGCCTTCTCCCAGCCATCCCTGGCGGTTGCCGATAATGCCCATCAGATAGCCGTCGATTTTGACCAGGCCGGTATAAACCTCAGGACCATAGCCGGGTTTAAATTCCATATGTTCGCTGCCGTCGACGATTCGGGCCAGCACCTGGTCGAAGTCGTAAATCTGTTTCTGGTTAAAGGGAATCAGGCTGTAAATGTCGTCAGCCGGGAAAAGGGGCGATTTGGGTTCAGCCACCCGGAAAAACTTGGGGTTGTAAGCTGGGATATCTTTCATGTAATCCTTGATGCCGTCGAGCACTTGGGACTCTTCCTCGTAGACATAGCGGAAAAAACCCGTTCCATCGTAATGGACGTCCACGGAACCCGGTGGTTTGGCTTTGAATTGTTTGGCCGCATTGATCAGGGCCTCTGCACCTTCTTCGTCAAAGAACCCTTTGGGCGACATACCGCTGAGGATGCCGCCACCGCCCACTGCCATGTTGCAGTCTTTGTGGGCGAACAGGACCGTCGGGCTGATGGCCTGGTATCCGCCACCGGCCGGATTGGTACCGTAAATGGCGGCCAAAATAGGAATGCCTTCCTGGTTCAATTCCGCATGGCGGAAGAAGGTGGTGCCACCACCGCGTCGATCGGCGTAGAATTTTTCCTGTTCCGTCAGTTTTACCCCGCTGCAATGGACCAACCAGACCAGGGGGATGTTCAGTCTCTTGGAAAGGTTGGTGACCCGGAGGATATTTTCATACTGTCCGGGCAGCCAGGCACCGGCCAGCACCTTGTTGTCAAAGCCGATGATCACGGCCCATTTCCCGGAAATTTTGCCGAGACCGTCCACGACGTTGGTGGTGCCCTCTTCGTTGTCCTCCGGATTGTAAAGGGTATGCAAAGGGCACCAAGTACCAGGGTCCACCAGATAGTTCAGCCGCTGCCACACCGTCATCTGTCCGCGGGCATTGATCTTTTCCTCCGAAAACCCGGCCTGTTTAACCTTCTCCACTTCCTTTTTCAGCTGAGCTTCAATTTCCCTGATCTGCTTGACATTCTCTTCAGCGCTCTTGATTTGTCCGGCGTTCATCTCTCGCCCGAAAACCGGCATTTTCTCAAAATACGGTCTCATGGTTTCACTCCCGAATCGGTTAAAAAGTTAATCTATTTTTCAGCGATAGGCCATTGGCCTTTTTCTTTCAAAACGTCCCTGAGCTCCTTTAACGCGGTGTTCACCGTGGGGATGCCGCCGTAGGTAAAGGTCTGAAAAATGACCTCGGCAATCTCCTGCGGAGTGCAGCCCACATTCAATGCGGCCTGAATGTGCAGCTTGAGTTCCTCCGGCCGCGATAGCACGGTCAGGACGGCCACCGTGATCAGCTGCCGCGTTGGATGAGGAATCTTTTCCCGGGCGTACAGCTTGCCGGTGATAAAAAGGGATAGATCCTTTCCCATATCCTTATCAAAGGCCCGCCACAATTCGAAGGGTTTTTCACCCTCGATCCCATTAAAGTAAAGTGCACCGGTCGTTTTTGTCTTTTCAACAATATCGTCGCTCACAGCATGAATTCCTTTCGACGTTTTATTCAGAAGTGGCAGATTAGGGTTCGGATCAAGGCCGCAGCGTTATTGAAACTGCAGGTGTAGCAGCGCTACGTCGAGGACATCAATAAAGTGAGAACGCAGAGCCGGGTCGCAAGATGCCATTTGTGGATGAAACGGATTAGCGGTTGGCCTTGCGATACCCCAGCTGGTCCAGGGCGATGATCCACTTGCAGATGTTGGCCGATCCCTCCACCATGTAATACGTCGGCGTGTCCCGGTAAAACCGCGCCACCGGGTACTCGGTCGAGTAGCCGTACGCCCCCAGGATGCGCATGGCATAGTTGGAGGCCTTGTTCACCGTCTCCCCGGCAAAGTACTTGGCCATGGCCACGTCCAGGCCGTTGTTCAACCGGCCCTGGTCCTTGGCCCAGGCCGCCTTGTATACCAACAGCCGCGACGCCTCGATCTCCGTGGCCATCTGGGCGATCATGTCCTGGTTCATCTGGTACTGCCCGATCGGCTTGCCGAACTGCTTGCGATCGTTGCAGTACTTGACGACCACGTCCAGGCACGCCTGGGCCACCCCCACGGCGCCGGCTGCCGCACTCAGCCGCGTCTGGTTCAACGACCCGAAAACGATCTTCGCCCCGTCGCCCGGCTTGCCCAGAATGTTTTCCTTGGGGACCTTCGTGTTGTCCAGAAACACTTCCCCGGTGGGCGACGAAAACGACCCCATCTTGTCCAGACGCGTGGTCTTGATGCCGTTGTAGTGCTTCGGCTCGATCACAAAGGCCGACAGCCCACGGGATCCGGCTTCCGGATCGGTGTAGGCATAGTAGATCAGCACGTCGGCCACGTCCGCGTTGGAAATCCAGGTCTTGGAACCGTTGATCAGCCAGTGATCCCCCTTGTCCACCGCCGTGGAGGTCATGGCCATGACGTCCGAACCCGCGTCCGGCTCGGTGATGCCAAACCCCCCGATCAGGTCGGCCGTGCACAACCCCGGAATGTACTTTTTCTTCAGCGCTTCCGTGCCGTAAGTGAAAATGGTGAAGGCGCAACCCAGCACCTGCATGTTCACCTGCACCCGCAACGAACTGGCCGCCCGCGCGATCTCCTCGGTCACAATCATCGCCGCCAGCCAGCCCATGTCCTCCCCCTCGTACTCCTCGGGTATCACCGTGCCGAAAAATCCCAGCTGACCCATGGGCTTGATGGCCTCCTCGTAGGGAAAGTAGTGATCCTTGTCCCACTGATCCGCGTTGGGGGCAATCCGCTTGCCGGCAAACTCACGCACCGCTTTGCGCAGCATCTCCAGTTCCTTGGTCAACTGAAAATCCATGGGGGCTCCTTTTTCCCGACATCGGCCAGCTGCCGGTCATCACATATCGGTTATGAAAAATTCTAAAATTGGATTGGAATTGACTTTAAAAAAAACCTACACAACAGAGCCTGTTTCAAAACGTCATAGTTCGGTCAAGATCAAGGCGGACGATCATTTCAACCGCCGGCGTAGCCGCGCTACGTTGAGGATTGAAATGTGAGCCCAACACCGATATTGGACGAAATGGGGCGTTTTGAAATTGGCTCAACAGTTTATTTTTATAACAAACAATCCTCTTCCATACAAATCCAGGAAAACAGGAAAGCCTTCGGATGATTGAATCGCGAAGGCTTTATTGCATCCTGATGACAGTCATGGGCTTTAATTGAACCCCATCGTTCTGGGGAACCACAAAACCACATCAGGAAGGAATGTAATCAACAAGAGAACAAAGATCTGAATGGCGATAAAGGGCAGCACCGCCTTGGATACATAAATCAGATCCCGGTTGGCGATAGCTCCGGTGATATACAAACTGACGCCCATGGGGGGCGTGCAGTAACCGATGGCCAGGTTGACTGTCATGATCAGCCCGAAATGCATCCAGTTGATGTTGAATGCATCCAGCATCGGCAGGAACACCGGCCCAAGAATCATGGTGGCAGAGATAATGTCCATGAACATGCCCACGATCAGCAGCATGGCGTTCATGGCAATGAGAAAGATCACCGGGGAAGTAATGGCCGAAAGCACCGCCTCGGTAATCCTACCGGGAATGCTTTCGAGTGTCAGCAGCCGTCCGAAACAGGTGGCACCGGCGACGATGATCAACAGCGTGGCCGACGTGACTGCGGAATTGATCGTAATCTGTTTGACCTGGCTGAACTTCATGGATCGATGGATAAGCAACTCCACGATGAAGGCGTATACACAGGCCACCACCGCCGCTTCGTTGGCGGTAAACGCTCCCGAAAAAATACCGCCAAAGATTATTACCGGCAACATCAACGACCAGAAGCCCTCCTTGAACACGGCAATGGTTTCCTTGAAGGACGGAATCGGCAGGCGTACGATCTCTTTTTTATTGCGAAAGAAAAAATAGGAATAGAGGCAAACCAGAAACATAATCAGCACGCCGGGCAGAAAGCCCGTAAGAAAAAGCCCCTCCAATGATACATTGCTGATCATGGAGAAAAGAATCATGCCGATACTCGGCGGGATAATCACACCCAGGTTGGGAGATGTGGTCATCAAGCCGAGTGTATATTTTTCCGGATATCCGTTTTCCAGCAGTGCGGGGATCATGAATCCGCCTAATGCCACCACGGTTGCCACAGTAGAACCCGATATGGCGCCGAAAAGTCCGCAGGCCAAAACACCCGCCATACCGAGGCCGCCCGGCAGCCAACTGACCATCGCGTTGGCCATCTTGATCAGTTTTTCGACAATGGACCCGGCCGTCATGATGTTGCCGCACAAAATAAAAAAAAGCACTACGACCAGGGCAAAATTGTCCATGCTCCGGAAGATAGTTTGAAACAGCAAGAGGACGGGAATATCGGTAAAAAAGAGGAATCCGAGGACGGCCGTAAAAAATAAGCACATGAAAACGGGGATGTAAGTGGCCATCCCCCCCAACAGAATCAACAGGATGATCACGTCGCTCAACTGCATGAAAGGAGTTCTCCTTGTCTTTCCATTCGAATTGGCTCAGGTGGTTTTTGTTTCCGCTTTGGATTGATTGAAATCCTGATACATGACCTGCAGGGTTCGAATAAACATCAACACACCGGTCAAAGGCAAAATTGCATACAGATAGACCAGAGGAATCTGAAGAATCAGCGTCTTTTGAAAAGTTCTGGCCTGCATGGCGGCCATTTGCCATCCGTAGACCATCATCATTACCGAAAAGATAAGGATCACCGTGTTGCTGAAATAGGTCAACAATGTTTTCAGTTTTGGGAACAACTGCACCGACGCATCAATTTTAATCATTGAACGGTTCTTGACCGCGGCGCAGCATCCGATAAAAGTGGTATAGATAATCACTTCACGAACCAGTTCCTCGGACCAAGCCAGGGTATAGTTGAACCCGTAGCGGAGCACCACATTGAAAAAAAGGGCAACCAAGGCAACGATAACACTGATAAAAAGCGTCCAGTCTTCGAAAAAGGTCAGCACCTTATCCAGCACGTTAAGCGTCTTGCCAGTCATCAACGGTCCTTTGCAATAGCTTTATAGACAAAAGGGGGTTTCATCATTGGAAACCCCCTTTTGTCAAGATGTGATTTTCATGGAAGACTTATTTGTTGTAACCAATGAAGCCCTGAACCTCTTCCAGGAAATTGACCGGCCGATAGGTATCGCCCGGATAGAGTTTGTTTATTTCCGCGGCGAAGGTTTGGTGCGTCTTGTCACCTTCCGCTTTCAGCGTTGCCATATCTGCATCCGAAAGCTTGAAAAACTCTATGCCGGCTGCCTTGGCCTTGGCGATCTCATCAGCTTCCTGCTTAACGGTTTCGACCCGGATTTTGGCGCAGACATCGTGCACGGTTTCCTTGAACGTTTTCTGCAGATCCGCAGGCAGGCTGTTGAACCAAGCCTTATTGAAAATCCAAATAAAGAGGCCCTGGGCATAATTCAACTGGGTGAAATATTTGGCCACTTCGAATTTTTTGGTGATATTGCAGACCATCGGCGTGTGATCGAGTCCGTCGATGACCCCCTGTTTCAATGCCACCGGCACATCGGGCCATGGCATCACCACGGGATTGAACCCCCAGTTCTTATAATTGAGCTGATTGACGGCCGCTTCAGCGATCCTGAATTTGACTTTTTTGGCGTCGGCAATCGATTTCACTGGTGTGGTGGTAGCCCATCCATAGTTGCCGTAGCCGGTGATGTCCAGCCCCATGATCCCCTGATGATCCATGGCCATCATGAAATGATCGAAAAGTTGCCCGCTTCCTGTAAATTTATCTAATTTATCAAACGAGTTAATCAGAAAGGGGAGATTGACCAAGCCGAAGCGCGGTCCCAGGTTGGTGGCGGCAACTGAACTGACACCCATGCCCTGGATGGCACCCATCTGCAGCTGGTTTAAGACCTCGACTTCACCGCCCAGCATGGAAAAGGGCTTGAAATCAAGATAGATCTGACCGTTGGTGCGCTTCCACAGCTCGTCGCGCATGGCAAACCCGGCGTAGACGCCCTTGATCACGGGATGCGACACATTGGAAACGATACATTTGTATTTTGCACCGGACGGATCGAAATTGGGTTTCCACGCATCCAAAGACGGTCCAGCTGCCAAAACAGGGCTGATCCACATACCAATAACCACCAATGTCACCCATACCCACTTCTCTGTTTTCTTAAAAATCATCCGGCCCCTCCTTTTGTTCCCCCGCTGTTAAAAAAAGACCTATGCCAAGCTACATACCAGCTACTTAACAGCTACTAATTTTTTAAGTCAAGCAAAATTTTTAAAGCGGATTCAGCAAATGAAATCCAATACTGCTACCAAAAAAATAGTTGATGGTCCATGGCCAATTCGCATCATGGGATCAGACGTCTTGTCATTCTCAAGCAATGATCGAGAATGGAGCGCTATCACTAAATAAAAAATGAAATTTCAAGTTAATGTATTTAGAATGGATCCAATCCGTGATCGTCAGACCGGGGGCTTGTTTAAGCGCGAAGATTCCCCCGGCAGGCCGCGGTGAATCTTCGCCGAAAGCATGCAATCGGAATAAATTTCGATTGCTGGCTCTGCCGCAGCAGAACCGGGACCGCGCTTGGCGGGAAGCCGTTCAAAAGTTAAATAGATCACCGGACGGTATAACCCGACTGAAGCCCTGAACATTTTTATAGAAACATTGGGGAAAAGTCAAAGAATTAAATTAATGAGAAAAAAAGGCCCTGATAAATCAGGGCCTTTTGAAGTAACGAGCAATTTGCGGTTTCGATTATTTGTCGGTTACGCCGAGGTCGGCGGAGGTCTTGGAATCCTTTTGGGCGGTGTCATCCGCCCCGGTGTCCTCCGATTCAGTGTCAACCGCCGCCGAATTGAGGTCAGCAATTTCTTCCAGACCATCATCAGCAACCGTTTCCGCTGTTTCGCTGACCGCCGGTTCAGTCTGTGTCGATCGGGTGTCAGCGACTGCAGGCTTGTTCTCGGCTTTCATCTTCTTCTTTTTTGTCGGGGTCTTTTTTGAGACATCTGAACTGACCAGTTCGACAAGGGTCATGGCCGCTGCATCACCCGGCCGTCGGCCGATTTTAACGATTCGCGTATACCCGCCGTTGATTGATCCGAACCGTTCGGACGCCTCTTCAAAAATCTTATGGACGACATCTTTTTCACGAACGATGGACATGGCCATGCGCCTGGCATGAAGGTCGCCCCGCTTAGCCAGTGTCACGATATGGTCGGCCCATCTGCGAAGCTCCTTGGCCTTGGCATCGGTAGTTTTAATGCGGTCGTGCTTGAGCAGCGAGGTCACCATATTTCTGAACATCGCCTGTCTGTGGCTCGTGGTCCGATTGAGTTTTACACCGCTTTTTCTATGTCTCATTGGAACGTTTACTCCCCTTCTTCGACGGATTCTTCAGGCGGGACAAAGCTGTCGATTTTCATTCCCAACGAGAGCCCCATTTCAGACAAAACTTCCTTAATCTCGTTAAGTGATTTCCGGCCGAAATTTTTAGTTTTGAGCATCTCGTTCTCAGTTTTCTGAACAAGTTGGTAAATTTTCAGAATCTCCGCATTTTTTAGGCAATTCGCACTTCTCACCGACAGTTCGAGTTCTTCGACGCTTCGATAAAGATTGTCATTGAATGCTGGTTTTTCCGACTCATCTTCACTGCCATCATGCTGCGGCTCGGCATCTTCATCGAAATTGATAAAAATGCTAAGCTGTTCTTTAAGAATTTTTGAGCTAAAAGCAACCGCATCCTCAGGAGCGACACTGCCATCGGTCCACACTTCCAGTGTCAGTTTATCATAATCCGTGCGTTGCCCGACACGCGCATTGCCCACGACGTAATTGACTCGTTTAACCGGTGAAAAGACGGCGTCGATGGGGATCGTGCCGATCGGTGCGTCCTCATCCTTGTTCGCCTCTGCAAGAGAGTACCCTTTTCCCGCCTTGACCACCATGGTCATTTTCAAACTCCCGTCCCCAGCCAGGCTCGCAATATGCTGTTCGGGATTTAGGATCTCCACGTGGCCGTCATCGCTGGTAATGTCGCCTGCAGTGACAATACCCTCGCCGGATTTTTCGATTCGAATGGTTCGCGGGCTGGCGTCGTCCATCTTAAGCCGAACCTCTTTAAGGTTCAAAATAATCTCGGATACATCCTCATTAACACCGGGAATTACACTGAACTCATGTTCTACAGATTCGAACCGAACGGATACGATGGCAGCACCGTAGAGAGAAGAAAGAATGGTTCTTCTCAAAGAATTTCCTAGGGTTATACCAAACCCTCTTTCCAACGGTTCGCATACAAACTTGCCATATGCTTCGGTGCTGGTAACGCGAACTTTGTCAGATTTAATCATCTCACGCCAGTTCATGTACATAAGTTCGTTTTTAACCATTACATTTCTCCAAGAGGATTTAAAATCAATGCAGTCATGTTTCTCAAAAAGGTTCGGGCTAAACGATCCTGTTACTTGGAGTAAAGCTCGACAATGAGTTGTTCCTGCATCGGTAGAGTAAGGTCTTCGCGAACCGGGAAGCTTTTGATTTCGCCCTTGAACTTCTCTTTTTCAACGGCAATCCACTGTGGCAATCCTCTTCGAATCACCGCGTCCAGAGAATCGACGATGGCTTGAACCTTTCTGCTTTTTTCAGCCACCTCTACCGTGTCGCCGACTTTAACCAAGTAGGAAGGGATATTGACACGTTTTCCGTTGACCATAAAGTGGTTGTGCCGCACAAAATGGCGTCCTTGCGTTCGGGAGTTGGCAAATCCGAGACGATACACCACATTGTCCAAACGCCGTTCGAGAAGGACAAGCAAGTTGGTGCCGGTGATGCCTTTTTTACTGTCGGCTTTCTCGAAAAATAACCGGAACTGCTTTTCGGACAGTCCATAGGTGTTTTTGACTTTCTGCTTCTCACGAAGCTGAATGCCGTAGTCCGAGGGTTTGCCGCGTCTCCGCTGCCCATGCTGTCCGGGAGCGTAACCTCTCCGGTCAAATGCGCATTTATCAGAATAGCAGCGGTCTCCCTTTAAAAATAATTTCATATTTTCACGTCGGCATATTCTGCAGACGGATCCTCTATATCGTGCCAATTCGTCCTCCTTTTAAACCAGACCGTAGCGTGGCGTGTTGCGTATATCTAAAATAGACGGAAAACTGCTTACACCCGTCTTCTTTTGGGTGGCCGGCAACCATTATGGGGAATAGGGGTAACATCCTTGATCATAAGGACATTAAACCCCGCAGCCTGAAGGGCACGAAGTGCAGATTCCCGGCCGGAGCCCGGCCCCTTAACATATACCTCAACACTTTTCATCCCATGTTCCATGGCTTTTTTAGCAGCATCCTCCGCGGTTAACTGGGCGGCGAATGGCGTGCTCTTTCTCGATCCCTTAAATCCATGAACGCCTGCGCTGGACCATGAGACCACGTTTCCCATGGAGTCGGTGATCGTAACGATAGTGTTGTTGAACGTGGACTGAATATGAACAACTCCACTGGAGATGTTCTTTCTTTCCTTTTTTTTCGTCTTGGTTTTTTTAGGCATTTATTTATCCCTGACAGATGATGGATTACTTTTTAGCGGCGCTCTTTTTCTTAATGGCGGACCGTTTAGGGCCTTTTCGTGTTCTGGCGTTAGTGCTGGTCCGCTGGCCATGTACCGGCAGGGATCGTCTATGCCTGAGGCCTCGGTAACAGCCCAGGTCCATAAGCCGTTTGATGTTCATGGAAACTTCTGTTCGAAGCTCCCCTTCTACTTTGAATTCGTTATCGATTACCTTACGAATGCTGTTGATTTCAGCTTCGGAAAGATCGTCTGTATTGGTATTCGGATCGATTTTCAGCTTGCTGAGGATCCGATTGGAAACGGTTCTTCCGATACCATAAATATAGGTCAGTCCGATTTCTATCCGTTTACGTCTAGGTAAATCTACACCAGCGATTCTTGCCAAAGTTCAACCTCCTCTAACCTTGCCTCTGTTTGTGTCTCTTGTTCTCGCAGATAACCCGAACGGTTCCTTTTCGCTTGATGATTTTGCACTTGCTGCAAATCTTCCTAACGGATGCTCTGACCTTCATTATTGACTCCTTCGTACCGCAGGGCAAATGGGTTGTTCGCTATTGCCGGTTTGCCGTTCCTGGAATGCGTACCCTTGCCTGCTATTTTGAGCGATAAGTGATTCTTCCTCTTGACAGATCATAGGGAGAAAGCTCCACCGTGACCTTGTCTCCAGGTAAGATCTTAATAAAATGCATTCTCATTTTGCCGGAGATGTGCGCCAAGACCTGGTGTTTGTTTTCCAACTCGACCTTGAACATCGCATTCGGCAAAGTTTCTAAAACAATGCCTTCAACTTTGATGGCCTCTTCCTTGGGCATTCCAATCTCCTGCATTTGGCGTTCTAGTTGTGGATCGGTTTAATATCTGGGTTCACAATATCCGCAAGGTAAGTGTCATCGCCTTCCACGAATGCCACCCTTTTTTAAAAATCCCTCGTAATGACGGGTGAGCATATGCGATTCCATCTGCGCCACCGTATCAATCGCCACACCTACGACAATCAATAATGCCGTTCCTCCAAAATAGAAAGGCACGTTAAAGCGGGTAATCAAAATAGAGGGGAGCACACATACCGCCGACACATAAATGGCACCGCCAAGGGTGATCCGCGTCAACACGCGGTCGATGTAGTCGGCTGTGCGCTTCCCTGGCCGAATGCCGGGGATGTAGCCGCCATTTTTTTTCATGTTGTCAGCCACATCCACTGGATTAAAGGTCACCGCCGTGTAGAAGTAACAGAAAAAAAAGATGAAGCCGACATACAACAGCTCGTAGAACAAGTTGCCTGGCCGCATCGCATCGGCAATCGCCTTCATCCAGGGAATCGTAATGAAACTGGCGATGGTAGCCGGAAACATGATGATCGACGATGCAAAAATCGGTGGAATAACCCCCGACGTGTTGATTTTGAGCGGCAGGTGCGTGTTCTGTCCACCATACATGCGTCGACCGACCACCCGTTTGGCATACTGTACCGGAATACGCCGTTGCCCCTGCTCAACAAAAATAATAAAGCCGACGACCAGGATCATGAGCACTATCAGAATGACGATGGCGAAAATATTCATTTCACCTGTCGACATCAGACGGAAAGTATTCATGATTGCGGCTGGCATGCGTGCGACAATGCCGGCGAAGATGATCAAAGAAATCCCGTTCCCGATACCTCTTTCAGTAATCTGCTCTCCAAGCCACATGATAAACGCGGTTCCAGCGGTCAGCGTCAGTACCGTCAGAATCCGGAAACCCCATCCGGGGAACATTACAATGGGGGCACCGCCAGGGGAAGTCATGCTTTCCAGTCCGATACTGATGCCTATCCCTTGGATAATACTCAATACAACCGTGCCGTAGCGGGTGTACTGGGTGATTTTTTTCCTGCCCTGTTCGCCTTCATTTTTCAGTTGCTCAAGATGGGGGATAACCACAGTCAACAGTTGCAGAATAATGGAGGCGCTGATGTATGGCATAATACCCAGAGCGAATACGGAAAGCCGTTCTAACGCACCACCGGAAAACATGTTAAAAACACCGAAGATGGTTCCTTCCATTTTCGCAAAGAATGAAGCCAGAGCATCGGTATCGATTCCGGGCGTCGGTACGTGAACGCCGATTCTGTAAACGAAAAGCAGGGCTAACGTATACAGAATGCGCTTTTTGAGTTCGGGGATTTTGAAAATGTTTCCGAATCCGCTGCCAACCATGTTCAGATAACCTCTATCTTTCCGCCGGCAGCTTCAATTTTCTGTCTGGCGCTTTCACTGATACTGTTGATCCGAACCGTTACGGGAACGGTTACGTCCCCTTTCCCCAACAGTTTAATGCCATCTCGATCGCCTTTAACCAGGCCGCTTTTGATCAAGACCACTTCATCGACAACCGACTGGGATTCAAATCGATTCAAATCCTGGACGTTGACGATGGCAAATGTCTTTTTAAAAGGATTTTTGAACCCTCTTTTGGGCAAACGGCGATGAATCGGCATCTGACCGCCTTCATAACCGGGTCTTACGCCGCCGCCGGAACGACAATTCTGACCTTTGCTCCCCTTGCCGGCAGTTTTTCCGGATCCTGAGCCTACGCCGCGCCCAACCCGCTTTCTTGTTTTTCGCTGCCCCTTCTCAGGTGCCAAATCGTTGAGTCTCATCGATTATTTCTCCTCGGCAACCACCAGGTGGGATACCTTTTGAACCATTCCTCTCACGGAAGGGGTGTTTTGCAATTCAACGGTTCGATTAAGCTTGGTAAGGCCCATTCCCCGAAGAACATTCCGGTGTTTTTCAGGTCGTCCTATCATGCTTTTTACCAACGTGATTTTCAGCATTCCACTCATCGTTCGTTTTCCTTATTTTAAATCTTGGACTTTGAGTCCACGTCTGGCGGCCACCGACTCGATACTTTCCAGCTGTTTCAGACCATCAACGGTGGCCTTGACGACATTATGAGGGTTGTTGGTACCCATACACTTGGTTAAGATGTTCTGCACGCCCACAGCTTCGAGCACAGCCCGCACAGCGCCACCAGCGATGACGCCGGTACCCTCGGAGGCCGGTTTCAACATCACGCGGCCCGCGCCGAATCGGCCCACTACTTTGAAGGGAAGCGTTCCTTCGGTCAGCGGGACCTTAACCATTGTCTTTTTAGCCTTTTCAACGCCTTTTCTTATGGCTTCAGGAACTTCACCCGCTTTCCCGAGACCATATCCGACACTTCCCTCTCCGTCGCCGACAACGACAATGGCGCTGAAGCTGAAGCGACGACCACCCTTGACCACCTTAGCCACGCGGCTGATGTGTACCACTTTATCGATCAGTTGGTTTTCATCTGTATCTTGCTTAAACAAAGGTCTGCCTCCTTAACTGGTGATTACTAAAAATCCAAACCCGCTTCCCGGGCTCCGTCGGATAAGGCTTTGATGCGTCCATGATACAGAAAACCGTTTCGATCGAAAACGACCTTTTTAACGCCCTTGTCCATGGCTCGCTGGGCAAGCAGCTTTCCTGTGAAAACCGCCTTGGCGACTTTGCTTTCGAACGGTGGCTGATCTTTCACCGATTTTTCGTTGCTGCTGGCAGCCACGATGGTTCTTCCGGTGGTGTCATCGACAATCTGGCCGTAAATGTGTTTGGCACTTCTAAAAACCGATAGCCTGGGTCTTTCAACCGTGCTGATTATTTTTTTGCTGATCCTTTTTTTACGTTTCAGCCAAATTTTCTTTTTTTCGTTTGTTGAACCCATTTCCCATTCCTTTTTTAGCCGCCGTGCATCGGTTGGTTACCTAAGGCAACACTGCGCCGTGATATTTATTTGGTGCCGGTTTTTCCGGCCTTTCGATGAATGTACTCTTCGGCGTATTTGACACCCTTGCCCTTGTAAGGCTCCGGCTTTCTCAATTTTCGTATGGATGCGGCGGTCTGTCCGACTTTTTCCTTATCAATGCCGGTGAGTTTGATGACATTGTTTTTATCGACCGTAGCATCAACGCCTTCAGGTAAAGGGAAATCAATGGGATGAGAGTATCCCAAGTTCAAAACGATTGAGTTCCCCTTCATTTCAGCCCGATAGCCTATCCCATTGATCTCTAACGTTCTCTCGAATCCTTTGCTGACGCCATCCACCATGTTGGCCACAAGGCTGCGGGTCAGTCCCTGAAGAGACCGGGTTTTTCGATCTTCCTGATCGATGGTCACAGAAATAGTTTTCTCCGTTATTGCCAGATCGACCGCAGGGTGGAGGGTTCGGGTCAATGTTCCCTTCTCCCCCTTGACCACCAGTTCGCGGTCTTTGTAGTCAATTTTGGTTTTACCGGGAAGATTGATTATTTTCTTGCCTACTCGAGACATTTATCGCACCTCTTGTTTTACATCCTGTCAACAACCAGGGTTAGTTCCGGATCAGGAGCAGCTTTTGCCCTTATGACGTGGCATTTTACCAGAGGGTGCAAAGCACTTCGCCGCCGATGTTTTTTTCTCTTGCCGCCTTGTCGGTCATCACTCCCTGCGAGGTAGACATGACGGCGATTCCCAGACCGTTATAAATAGGCACCACAGCGTTGGCGTTGAGATAAGTCCTTCGACTAGGCTTGCTGATCCGTTCAATGTTGATAATGGTATGTTTCTGAGCACCCGTGTACTTAAGATGGATCCGAAGGATGCCCTGCTTTCCATCATTGATGAACTTGAAGTTTCGTATATAGCCCGATTCTTTAAGAACCCTGGCGATTTCTGTTTTTATTTTGGATCCGGGAATGTCAACACTGTTGTGTTTCGCTTTCCCGGCGTTCCTGATGCGGGTTAACATATCGGCTATTGGATCGCTCATCGCTGTTTCCCTACGCTAATTAGTTATTCGATTTTCAATTGGTGATTACCAACTGGACTTAACCACGCCAGGGAGTCTTCCCTGGGAAGCCAGGTTACGGAAGCAGATTCGGCAAATGCCAAACTTTCGGATGAATGCCCGAGGCCTTCCGCATATGGGACATCGATTGTATGCCCGTACGCTGAATTTCGGTTTCCTTTTTACCTTTTCTCTGAGTGATGTCTTCGCCACTGCTTTCTCCTTGTAACCACCGGGCTTGTTAATTCTTAAAAGGCATTCCCATCAACTTGAGGAGTTCTTTTCCCTCTTCATTACTTTTGGCCGTTGTCACAATGCTGACGTTCAAGCCTTTAATTTTGTCAATCTTGTCATATTCGATTTCAGGAAAGATCAACTGTTCCTTGACACCAAGCGAATAATTCCCGGCTCCGTCGAAGGCCTTGCCGGAGATGCCTCTGAAATCCCTAACGCGAGGCAGCGCCACATTGACCAGTTTGTCGAGAAAATCGTACATTCGTTTCTTGCGGAGCGTGACCATACAGCCGATAGGCATACCTTCACGCAGCTTGAACGAAGCGATGGACTTTTTGGCCCGCGTGACCACCGGCTGCTGGCCGGAGATCAGCTTAAGTTCCTCTACGGCCGAATCAATGATTTTGATATTGTGGATGGCCTCACCCAGTCCCATGTTAATCACGATCTTTTGGATTTTAGGAATCTGCATGGGGTTGGTGTAATTAAACTTTTCCTTGAGTTTAGGCACCACCGTCTCATCGTAGTAAGTTTTGAGCTGTGACATTTCTTTTCCTCCGAGAGCCTCCCGTTTAGCCGGCCCTATGCATCTATAATTTCGCTGCATTTTCTGCAGATGCGGACCTTCTTGCCATCGTCCAGGGTTTTGGTTTTTACCCTTACGGGTTCAATGCACTTGTTGCACATCAACATAACATTGGACCAGTGGATCAGTGCTTCGCTCTCGAGGATTCCACCCTGTCTGTTCTGAGCGTTAGGCTTGGTATGCCGCTTGACGACATTGATATTCTCGACGAGTAGCCGGTTTTTTTTCCCGCTGACCTTGAGAACCTTTCCGACCTTGCCTTTATCTTTGCCGGCGATGACCTTAACCTTGTCATCTTTCTTAATTTTAATTGAGTCTCTGATCATTTCGTTTTCTCCACGAAGCGGGGCCTTGAATTAAAGCACCTCGGGTGCAAGTGATACGATTTTCATAAATCGCTTGGCACGAAGCTCTCGGGCTACCGGTCCGAAGATACGAGTACCGAGAGGTTCACGCTGATTATTGATCAACACGGCGGAGTTGTCGTCGAATCGAATGAATGACCCATCGGGCCTCCGAATTGCTTTTTTGGTTCTGACCACGACTGCCTTGAGGACATCGCCTTTTTTAACCTTGGCGTTGGGAATGGCTTCTTTTACAGTAACCACAATGATGTCGCCAATGCCCGCATACCGTCTCTTGGATCCCCCCAAAACTTTGATGCAGTAAACCGCACGTGCGCCCGAGTTGTCCGCTACCGTCAGTTTTGTTTCGGTCTGAATCATCTTTATTGTCCTTTATCGCTATACGGCTTTTTCGATAATGTCAGTAATGCGCCACCGCTTGAGCTTACTGATCGGACGGGATTCCGTAATCAGCACCTTATCTCCGATGTTGCATCTATTTTCATTATCGTGAGCGGCGAATTTATTGCGTCGTCGGATATATTTCTTATAAAGCGGATGTTTAACCAGCCGTTCAACCTGAACAACGGCAGTTTTGTCCATCTTATCGCTGACCACGGTACCCACGAGTTGTCTTTTTATTCCACGATTTTTCATGACCGCATCTTAATCTTTTGTAAGGGTTTATATTTTTTCGTTCAAAATGGTTTTCAACCGGGCAAGATCCCTTTTGGTTTCCCCAATCTTTTTGGGATTTTCCAGTTGCCCGATTTCATGCTGAAACCGAAGATTGAACAAGGATTCCTTCAGATCGGCGACCTTCTGCTGAATTTCTTCGGCGTTGAGGTCTCTGATTTCGGTCGCTTTCATTACAGCTCGCTCCTCTCCACAAACCGGGTTTTAATGGGAAGCTTGTGGGCCGCGAGGCGAAACGCCTCCTGGGCCATTTCCCGGCTGACACCGGTCATTTCATAAAGCAAACGCCCAGGCCGTATGATGGCCACCCACCCTTCAGTTGAGCCTTTTCCCTTACCCATACGGACTTCGGCAGGCTTCTTGGTAAAAGGCTTATCCGGAAATATGCGGATCCAGATTTTCCCTCCCCGTTTGACGTGGCGGGTCATGGCAATACGTGCCGCTTCGATCTGTTTGGAGGAGATTTTACCGCAATCGGTGGCCTGCAACCCAAATTCTCCAAAACTCAGATCGCTTCCCCGGTAAGCGGCCCCCTTCATTCTTCCTTTTTGACTTTTACGATATTTGACCTTCTTAGGGCTCAGCATTTCGTATCTCCCACAAGCCTAACCACGAATTTCGGCTTGATCCTTTTTGAGAATTTCGCCATGGAACACAAACACTTTAATTCCGACGAGTCCATAAGTGGTGCGAGCTTCGGTGGTTCCGTAGTCGATATCCGCCCTCAGGGTATGCAAGGGCACCCGCCCCTCACGGTACCATTCGGTACGGGCCATTTCAGCCCCGCCAAGTCGGCCCGAACAGATGATTTTCACGCCCTGAGCGCCGAACCGCATGGCGGAGGAAACCCCGCGCTTCATGGCTCGCCGGAAAGCGACTCGCCGTTCGATCTGCATGGCCACGTTTTCTGCGACCAATTGGGCATCCACTTCTGGTTTCCTGACTTCCTGAATGTCGATCAGGACTTCCTGGCTCACACGACCTTCGAGTTGCTTCTTGAGCTTTTCGATCTCCGAACCCTTTTTCCCAATGACAATACCGGGACGAGCCGTAAAGATTCGAAGTCTGACCCGCCGGGTGGATCGTTCAATTTCTATTTTAGCAACGCCGGCATGATGAAGTTTTTCTTTGATAAACTTGCGAATCTGATAGTCCTCAAAGATGTAGTCTGCATATTTTTTGCCGGCAAACCACCGGGATTCCCAGGTTTTTACGATCCCCAGCCTCAGTGAGATAGGGTTGACTTTCTGGCCCAAGCTATTTCCTCCTTACTGTACGGAACCTTCTGCTAACACGACGGTAATGTGAGCGGTTCTTTTAAGTATTCGCGCCCCTCTTCCCCTGGCCCTCGCTTTGAACCTTTTTAGGGACGGCCCCTGATCGACAATCAAATTCCTGACAATCAACTCGTCGACGTCGATACTTGTGTTCTGGTCTGCATTGGCAACAGCAGAACGAACGATTTTTTCGACGATACCGGCAGACTTTTGCGGCATGAATTTTAGTGCGTTAATGGCTGCTTCGGCCGGTTTCCCCTTGATGGCATCGACCAGCATCCTCACTTTCTGAGGAGAAATGCGCACATATCGTTGTGTAGCTTTGACCTCCATTTAGGGCCTTCCTTTTTTATCTTTTAACCTTGGATTTCTTGTCCGCTGCATGCCCGTAATAGGTCCGCGTCGGCGAGAATTCCCCTAGTTTATGTCCAACCATATTTTCAGTGACGAAAACCGGAAGAAATTTCCTGCCATTGTGCACGGCAAGCGTGATACCGACCATTTCGGGCAAAATGGTCGAGCGCCGCGACCATGTTTTGATTACCTGGTTGCTTCGGGTGCCTTGGGCCGCGGACACTTTCTTAAAAAGCTTCTGGTCGATAAAAGGACCTTTTTTTAACGAACGGGGCATGATGTCTCCTGATGATTGTCCATTTCAAACCGAACAGCCTGCGGATCAATGCAGGTTTGTTCAGAAGGTATTTGCTTATTTCGTGCGCCGTTTGACGATGTAGCGATCAGTGCGTTTATTCTTTCGGGTGCGGTAACCCTTAGTGGGTATGCCCCAGGGAGAACAAGGATGCCTGCCACCGGATGACCGGCCTTCGCCACCCCCCATGGGATGATCTACCGGGTTCATGGCAACGCCGCGAACCTTAGGTCGGCGGCCTTTCCATCGATTTCTGCCGGCTTTTCCAAGGGAAACGTTTTCATGGGTAATGTTGCCCAGTTGCCCCACGGTGGCCTTGCAGTTGAGCAACACCATCCGAACTTCACTCGACGGCAGTTTAACCAAGGCGTAGCGGTCTTCCTTGGCCATCAACTGTGCAAACGTTCCGGCACTGCGAACGATCTGACCACCCTTACCGATCCGAAGTTCGATATTATGAATGTGTGTGCCAAGGGGAATGTTGGCCAGCGGCAAAGCATTTCCCGGCTGAATATCCGCCTCGGGGCCCGCCATGACCGTGTCACCGACGGAGAGCTTAAGAGGCGCGATGATATATCGCTTTTCACCGTCTGCGTAGTGCAGCAGGGCAATGCGGGCAGACCGGTTGGGATCATATTCAATCGCGGCAACTGTTGCAGGAATGCCTTCCTTATCGCGCTTGAAGTCGATGATTCGGTAGAATCGTTTATGCCCGCCACCACGGCGCCTGCTGGTAATGCGGCCGTTTACGTTCCTGCCCCCTGTTTTTTTCAGAATCCTGACCAGGCTTTTTTCCGGGGTGGTCTTGGAGATCTCTTCGAAACCGGAGAAGCTCTGGAAGCGTCTTCCCGGGCTGGTCGGTTTAACTTTTTTTACTGCCATCGTTATACTCCTAGCGTCTATACACCTTCAAAGAAATCGATCCGTTCACCAGGCATCAGGGTAACGATGGCCTTCTTCCAGTCCTTGCGTTTCCCCAGAATTCGACCCCGTCGCTTGATTTTCCCCTTGACATGGACCGTGCGTGTTTTGGCCACTTTCACACTGAATATCTTTTCGATGGCCCGGGCAATCTCAACGCGGTTGGCGCGCATATCCACCTCGAAAGAGAGCTGGTTATTCTCCTCTTTCTGGATATTGGTTTTTTCGGTGATGACGGGTCTTTTTATTATGTCAAACTGATTCATCAGCCCAATCTCCCCTCTATCCCTTCAATAGCCTGCTGAACGAGAATCAGCGTGGGGTATTTAAGGATGTCGTAAACATTCATCCCTTGCGTCTGAAGAACCTTGACACCAGGCACATTACGTGAGGAAAGCTCCAGCCGCTCGTTTTTCTCTCCGGTGATAATCAGTGCCTTTTCGGCATTGAGCCCCTTGATGATTCCTGCAAAGACCTTGGTCTTGACCGCATCGAGATCAATCTTGTCAACGATGACCAATTGCTTTTCCTGAGCTCTGCAGGTCAGCGCCATCTTCAGGGCCATTTTTCGGACTTTTTTAAGCACCTTTTGCGTGTAATCCCGTGGGTCCGGTCCAAAAACCGAGCCGCCTCCGCGAAGGACCGGAGACTTGATGTCGCCCTTTCTGGCACGCCCCGTTCCTTTTTGCCGGTAAAGCTTGTGGCGACTACCCTTGACGTCGGACCGATGCTTGACCGATGCCGAGCCCGCCCGTTTGGCAGCCAGTTGTGCGATGACAACCTGGTGCAGGACGCTCTTCTTAACCGGAACATTGAAAATCGAATCTTTCAGTTCGGTCTGAGAGACGACATCTCCGCCGATATTTACTACATCAACAACAGCCATAATGTTCCTCGTGCACTGCGCCCCCGCAAGCTCCTCGTTTCAACAGAAGAAATGAATCGCTGAAGGTGGCCTGAAGTCCTTGGTAGTTATGCAAACAGGACCTTGTTAATCGTTACGATTCCGGAACGGCACCCGGGGAGGGGGCCTTTCAGCAGGATGAGATTCTCTTCCGGGCGGATATCGACGATTTCCAGATTTCTGACCGTCTTGGTATCCCCGCCGTACTGTCCGGGCATCCGTTTTCCTTTGGTCACTCTTGATGGCCAGGCGCTACAACCGATAGATCCGGGTATCCGGTGACAATGGCCGCCGTGGGTCTCCCGCCCGCCGCCGAATCCGTGGCGCTTGATAACGCCGGAGAATCCACGGCCTTTGGAAGTTCCGGTAACATTGACCTTTTCGCCGATGGCGAAGATCTCAGGCCCGATGGCTTGCCCCAAGGAATAATCTTCCGGATTTTCGACCCCCACTTCTTTCAGCGTGGAAAAGCAGGTATCACCGCTTTTCTTAAAATGTCCTTTGAGTGGTTTAGTGGTCTTTGATTCTTTTTTGGCGTCGAAGCCCAGCTGAAGGGCTTTGTATCCGTCTGTCTTGTCGTTTTTGACCTGGGTGACCACACAGGGCCCCACCTGCAAAACGGTAACCGGGATGTATTTCCCATCCGGCGAAAACAGGGACGTCATGCCCAGTTTTTTTCCTACCAGTCCTTTACACATCTCTCTTATCCCGTGTTAAAGTTTGATCTCCACATCAACGCCAGGAGACAGATCAAGCTTCATGAGCGCATCTACGGTCTGCTGGGTCGGTTCAAGGATGTCAAGCAGCCGTTTATGGGTCCGCATCTCGAATTGCTCACGTGATTTTTTGTCCACGTGGGGAGAACGAAGGACGCAGAATTTGTTGATGGTTGTCGGCAAGGGAATCGGCCCTACCACTTTGGCACCGGTCTTCCGAGCAGTGTCAAATATATCGCTGGCCGACTGGTCCAGAAGCTTATGATCGTAGGCCTTGAGCCGGATCCGGATCTTGGAGTTCGTTATCATCGTTATAGGCTCTCTTTTTATTCAATTATCTCGCTGACGACACCGGCACCCACCGTACGGCCGCCTTCACGAATGGCGAACCGAAGCTCCTTCTCCATGGCGATCGGCGTGATCAATTCGGCCGTGATCGCCACGTTGTCACCCGGCATCACCATCTCTACACCTTCCGGCAAATTCAATATCCCGGTCACGTCCGTCGTACGAAAATAAAACTGCGGACGATATCCATTGAAAAACGGCGTGTGGCGACCACCCTCTTCCTTGCTCAAAATGTAAGCCTCGGCTTTGAACTTCGTGTGGGGCGTAATCGAACCCGGGGCGGCCACCACCTGCCCCCGCTCCACTTCGTCGCGCTTGGTTCCCCGAAGCAATACACCAATGTTGTCTCCCGCCTGACCTTCGTCAAGCAACTTCCGAAACATCTCCACGCCCGTACACACCGTCTTCGTCGTATCGCGGATACCCACGATCTCCACCGCGTCGCCCACATGCACGATTCCGCGCTCCACACGACCCGTCACCACCGTTCCGCGACCGGAAATGCTGAATACGTCCTCGATGGGCATCAAAAACGGTTTGTCCACATCGCGCTCGGGCTCGGGAATATAGCTGTCGATGGCGTCGAGAAGCTCGAAGATGCACTTGGCATCGGGAGAATCCACGTCGTCGCACTCCAGGGCTTTCAGGGCGCTGCCCCGGATGATCGGCGTGTCGTCACCGGGAAACTCGTATTTGTCCAGAAGCTCACGCAGTTCCAGCTCCACCAGCTCGATCAACTCCTCGTCATCCACCATGTCGCATTTGTTCAAAAACACCAGAATGCGGGGAACGCCCACCTGGCGGGCCAGCAGAATGTGCTCGCGCGTCTGGGGCATCGGGCCGTCATCGGCGCCGACCACCAGAATCGCTCCGTCCATCTGGGCCGCACCGGTGATCATGTTCTTGATGTAGTCCGCATGGCCCGGACAGTCCACATGGGCATAATGGCGAGTGGCCGTCTGATACTCGACATGCGCCGTCGCAATCGTAATGCCACGCTCTTTTTCCTCAGGCGCCTTGTCAATCTGATCAAAAGGAATAAAATCGGCCAGCCCTTTCAACCCGCTCAACTTCGTGATCGCCGCCGTCAGCGTCGTCTTCCCATGGTCAATATGCCCGATGGTCCCTACGTTTACGTGCGGCTTCGTCCTCTCAAATTTTTGCTTCGCCATCTCCGGGTCCTCCTGTTAGCGGGGACTGTCACCCCAACAAGGCAAAAGGCTTTGATCGTCAGGCAATTAGCAGACCTGTTCGGCGCTCAAAACCTAGTGCAGATAATATATATTAGAAGTGAATCGTTACCAGCGGAAGTGGGCAAACGCTTTATTCGCATCTGCCATCTTGTGCGTATCCTCTCGCTTCTTCACGGAAGCACCGCGCCCATTGGCAGCGTCCATCAGCTCCCCGGCCAGCTTCGCGCCAAACCCTTTTTCACTGCGCCCCCGTGCGTAACTGATGACCCAGCGAAGGCCAAGAGCCGTGCGCCGGGATGGGCGAATCTCGGTGGGAACCTGATAGGTGGAACCACCGACGCGGCGGGACTTGACTTCAATATGGGGTTTCACATTCTCCAGCGCTTTTTCAAAGACCTTTAACGGGTCTTCATTGGTTTTTTCGCTGATGATGTCAAAGGCTCCGTAAAGCAATGACTCGGCAATACTCTTTTTTCCGTCGCGCATGAGCGAAGCGATAAACTTGGATACCAGCTTGCTGTTGTGTTTGGCGTCCGGGATAATCACCCGCTCAGGCACTTCTCTTCTTCTCGGCATAGCTCACACCATTTTAAATTAAATATCGACTATCAATCAGCTTAATTACAGTAAGGCTATTTCGGCCTTTTGGCACCGTATTTCGAACGCCCCTGCCGTCGGCCATCCACACCCAGGGTGTCCAGTGTCCCACGAACGATGTGATACCGAACACCCGGCAAGTCCTTGACACGCCCTCCCCGGACCAACACCACCGAGTGCTCCTGAAGGTTGTGCCCGATCCCCGGGATGTAGGCGGTCACTTCGACACCGGTGGTAAGGCGGACCCTGGCGACTTTGCGCAACGCCGAGTTGGGTTTTTTGGGAGTCGAGGTATAAACACGAGTGCAAACCCCTCGCTTTTGAGGCGCCCCCTTCAGTGCCGGTGTATTGGTCTTTTTTTCAACCTGTTTCCGACCCTTACGCACTAACTGGTTGATTGTTGGCATATTAACCCCTTCAACTGATCATTGACATCAAATTTCTTCGTGCACAGAAACTGGCTTTGTATAGTTTAAGCCTACTCTTGTCAAGATAATTTTTACAATTCCATACAGAGCAAATCATCCTTCCGAACCACTTGCCACCACTTGAAGGTCGCGATATTCAACCACACCAGTTCCGGCGGGAACGATTCGGCCCATGATGACGTTTTCCTTGAGCCCTCGCAGTTTATCTTCTGCCCCGGCAATACTTGCATCGGTCAATACCTTCGTGGTCTCCTGGAAGGATGCCGCCGAAATGAAGCTGTCCGTACTCAGGGATGCTTTGGTTATTCCGAGGATCAACGGTTCGGCAATGGCGGGTTTGCCGCCCTTGGCGATAATGGCTTCATTGGCATCTTCGAAATTGATTTTGTCCACCTGCTCCTCGAGGATGAAATCCGTGTCTCCGACATCCACCACTTTGACCCTACGCATCATCTGCCGAACGATCACTTCGATGTGCTTGTCGTTGATGCGGACACCCTGGAGCCGGTAAACCTCCTGGACTTCATCCACCAAGTACTTGGCCAGCGCCACTTCCCCTTTGATTTTGAGGATATCCTGCGGGTTGGCAGCACCGCCGATGAGCGGTTCGCCGGCTCGGATGTAATCCCCTTCGTAGACATTGATATGCTTGCCCCGCGGAATCAGATATTCTTTCTTTTCACCCACATCCACCGGAGTGATCGTGACCCGTTGTTTGCCTTTCTTGGTGGCTTTGGAAATCGATACATAGCCGTCGATTTCACTCAATACAGCCACTTCTTTCGGCTTCCTCACCTCAAATAATTCGGCAACCCTAGGAAGACCACCGGTGATATCCTTGGTTTTGGTGGTGGCACGAGGCAGTTTGGCAATGATGTCGCCGGCTTTTACCGGATCACCCTCTTCGACAAGGACAATAGCATCCACCGGCAGCATGTATCGCGCCATCCCTGATCCTTTAGGAAGTTTAGCCGTCTTACCGTCCTCCCCCTTGATGGAGATGCGGGGCCGCTCTTCGGCGGTTTTGGATTCGATTACCGTCCGGCTTGACTTACCGGTCACCGGATCCACTTTTTCCTGGATGGTTTTCCCCGGCACCAGATCACCAAACTTGACGGTCCCATCCACTTCGGTAATAATCGGTGTGGTAAAAGGATCCCAGACGGCCATCAGATCGCCCGGATTTACCGCCTGGCCATCCTGCAACACAATATGGGCACCATAGATAACCGGGCATCGCTCGCGTTCACGTCCGGTTTCACCGACGATGGCAAACTCGCCTCCCCGGCGGTTCATGACCACCAGTTCATTGTCGGCATTTTTGACCACATTGAGGTCGACAAATTTGATTTTACCGGCAGTTCGCGCACGGATATCCGCCTGTTCGACGCGACGGCTGGCCGTACCGCCGATGTGAAATGTCCGCATGGTGAGCTGAGTTCCCGGTTCGCCGATGGACTGGGCGGCAAGTATGCCCACCGCCTGTCCCATCTCAACCGTTCTACCATGGGCCAAATCCCGGCCATAGCATTTGGCACAGACCCCGTGTTTGGTGCGGCAGGTCAACACGGAGCGGATCAGAACCATGGTAACACCGGCATTTTCAATGATCTGGGCATCGTTTTCATTGATTTCCTTGCCCGCACGGACAACCACTTCATCGGTAAACGGGTCCAATACATCTTTCACGGTGGTGCGGCCAAGGATACGCTCACTGAGCCGCTGGATTACCTCACCGCCTTCGAGCAGCGGTTCCACCTCCACACCCAGCATGGTGCCGCAATCGTGCTCCACCACTGCACAATCCTGGGCCACATCAGCCAAACGGCGAGTCAGGTATCCCGAGTTAGCGGTCTTTAACGCGGTGTCCGCGAGACCTTTCCGGGCACCGTGGGTGGAAATGAAGTACTGGAGTACGGAAAGGCCCTCCCGGAAGTTCGCCTGAATGGGCGTTTCGATAATTTCACCGGAAGGTTTTGCCATCAATCCGCGCATGCCGGCAAGCTGGCGCATCTGGTCTTTGCTGCCTCGGGCGCCGGAGTCGGCCATCATGTATATGGGGTTGAAGCTTTCCGTCTGCATCGGCTGTCCGGACTCGTCCAGTCTGGGGTTGCCCTCCCTGTCGTACAGGGGCTCCACCTTCATGGCGTCCATCATCTCATTGGCCACATCATCGGTTGCCTTGGCCCAGATGTCTACCACCTTATTGTATTTTTCACCCTGGGTGATTAGGCCTTCAGTATATTGGCGGCCGATTTCGATCACCTGCATGTCTGCCCGATTGATAATCTCCCCTTTTTTCTCAGGGATGATCATGGCGTCGATGGAAATGGAGAGCCCGCCTTTGGTGGAATACTTGTACCCGGTGTCCTTCAGTCGGTCAGCCAGGATAACCGTGGCTTTCGCCCCCAGATTCCGGTACACGAAATCGACCAGTCCGCGAAGGGCGCCCTTGTCCATCACCTTGTTGATAATTTCAAAGGGAATTTCCGGGCGTCGCTCTATCACCTGAAACAGGTGAAATCCCGAATCGGTGGCGATTATGGGAGAAATGTCGTTTTCTGACAGACCAAATAGAGCCTCTGCGTCACCGGGAGCCGCACCGAATATCCGGACGAGTTCACCTTTATTCAGCAGCCCGAGTTCACCATTGTTATCTTTGTCCGGGCTTTCGGAATAGGAACCAACGAGGTCAAAAAATTCTTCGCCGGCCTGCGCCTTTTTTGAGATTTTGATCATGGTTTTCTCATCGTGAACCATGATGTGGCGCAAGCGGACCACCTCTTCTTTCGGCATGATCTCCCAAAGGAGAATCCGGCCTACCGTGGTTTTCACCCGCTTGCCATCGATACGGACCCTGATGTTAGCGTGCAGTTCTACAGCCCGGCCGTCATAGGCGGCCCGAACTTCTTCCGGATTGGAAAATATCTTTCCTTCCCCCTTGCAGCCGTCTTTTTCACGGGTCATGTAATAAAGACCCAAAACGATATCCTGGCTGGGGACGATAATGGGGCTTCCATTTGCCGGGGAAAGAATATTGTTGCTTGAAAGCATCAGTACCCGGGCCTCGATCTGAGACTCCACGGATAGGGGTACATGAACAGCCATCTGGTCACCGTCGAAGTCGGCATTGAAAGCCGTGCAGACCAGGGGATGAAGCTGAATGGCCTTGCCTTCGATCAAGGTGGGCTCGAAGGCCTGAATACCCAAACGGTGCAACGTCGGTGCACGGTTGAGCATCACCGGGTACTCCTTGACGACTTCGTCCAGCGTGTCCCACACTTCCGGAACTTCGCGTTCAACCATCTTCTTGGCGCTTTTTACGGTTGAGACCAAGCCTTTTTGCTCCAACCGGTAGTAAACAAAAGGCTTGAACAGTTCAAGCGCCATCTTCTTCGGGAGGCCGCACTGGTGAAGCCGCAGGTTCGGCCCTACGGTGATTACCGTACGGCCTGAGTAGTCCACGCGTTTGCCCAGAAGGTTCTGGCGGAACCGGCCCTGCTTTCCTTTCAATGTGTCACTTAAGGATTTAAGTGGACGCTTGTTGGTACCGGTGATCACCCGGCCGTGACGGCCGTTGTCAAAGAGTACATCCACCGATTCCTGGAGCATCCGTTTCTCATTGCGGACGATAATTTCCGGTGCCTTGAGATCCATGAGCCGTTTGAGTCGGTTATTGCGGTTGATGACCCGGCGGTAGAGATCGTTCAGGTCGGAGGTGGCGAACCGCCCGCCCTCAAGCGGAACCAGGGGGCGAAGGTCGGGGGGAAGTACGGGAATCACGTCCATGATCATCCACACGGGCTCCAGGCCCGATCGCATGAACGCGTCCACGATTTTCAGTCGCTTCGACAACTTCTGCCGCTTGGCCACTGAATTGGTAGCCCGGATATCTTTTCTCAGTTCCTGGTAAAGTGTGTCCAGTTCGATGTTTTCCAGCAGGGCTTTGACCGCCTCCGCACCGATTCCCGCTTCGAATTTTCCAAAACCGTATGTCTCGATGGCCTCCTGATATTTGTCATCGGACAGCAATTGGCCGCGGGTCAGGGCTGTCTCTTTGGGATCGATGACGATGTACGAATCGAAATAGAGGACCTTCTCCATGTTCTTCAGGGTGATATCGAGAAGGTTGCCGATCTTGCTGGGCAGACTTTTGAGAAACCAGATATGGGAAACCGGCGTGGCCAATTCAATGTGCCCCATACGCTCCCGACGTACCTTGGACTGGATCACTTCAACACCGCATTTCTCGCAGATCACACCCCGGTGTTTCATCCGTTTGTATTTACCGCAGTTACATTCGTAATCCTTAGTCGGTCCGAAAATCTTGGCACAGAACAGTCCGTCACGCTCCGGCTTGAAAGTCCGGTAGTTGATCGTCTCCGGCTTTTTGATCTCGCCATGGGACCATTGCCGAATCTGGTCCGAGGAGGCCAGAGAGACCTTGACGCCGGTATAACGCCTGGGATCTGTCGGTTTTGAGAAAAAGTCATACAGTGTTTCCATATATATTTCCTTTAATGGCGTTAAGGATGATCAAAGGGGAAGTACGCCAAATTCGCCTGGATTACCTGATTAGTCCTCCAGCAGGGTCACATCCAGACCCAGGCTCTGAAGCTCTTTGGTAAGCACTTTGAACGATTCGGGTATGCCGGGCTCCAAAACGTTCTGTCCTTTGACGATCTTTTCGTACATCCGTGTACGGCCGGCCATATCATCCGACTTGACCGTCAAGAATTCCTGCAACGCGTGGGCAGCGCCGTATGCCTCCATGGCCCAGACTTCCATCTCCCCCAGCCGCTGACCACCGAATTGGGCCTTGCCGCCGAGAGGCTGCTGCGTTACCAAAGAATAGGGCCCGATGGATCGGGCATGAATTTTGTCGTCGACCAGGTGATGGAGTTTAAGCATATACATGGTGCCAACGGTGATCTTTTCCTTGAAAGCTTCTCCGGTATGGCCGTCATAGAGGGTCGTCTGGCCGGTGGGGCTCAAATCGGCCTCGACCAGCAGCTTCTTGATTTCATCTTCTTTGGCACCATCGAATACCGGCGTCGCCATATGAACACCGGTGCGGTAAAAGGCCGCCAGGTCTTTTACATCCTTGTCGCTCATCTTTTTCAGGTTGCCGGCTGCAGAATCAAAGATATTCGTTAACTTTTTTCGAAGATCCTGAACCTTGTTTTCCTCATACAACGCATTGAGCTGATCGCCAAGCCCCTTTGCCGCCAGCCCCAGGTGAATTTCAAGAATCTGGCCGACATTCATTCGGGACGGGACGCCGAGCGGATTGAGCACCATGTCGACGGTCCTTCCATCCGCAAAGTAGGGCATGTCTTCGATGGGAAGAATTCTGGACACAACGCCCTTGTTTCCATGGCGCCCGGCCATCTTGTCACCGACGGAAAGTTTTCGCTTCATGGCCACATAAACTTTGACCATTTTAATTACGCCCGGCGGTAGTTCGTCGCCCTTTTCATAGCTCCCCAGCCGGCCTTCAAATTCGTCCTGGCAACGGGATACTTGCGCACGGTAGGCATCCAACACCTGGTGGACCTTTTCGGTAAGCGCCGGATCATCGAAAAGCAATCCTTCCAGATCGGCAACGGGAACCTGAACCAGGCTTCCCGCCTCAATCGGGGTATTTTTGGCCAGATAAACCTTTTTACCTTTTTTCAGGGGAGCCGAACATTTCTGGCCATCAAGCAGCGTCTCCAACCGAGATCGGACGCTCTGGCCAATAATTTTGATTTCGTCGTCCTTGTTCTTCTCCATGGTCGCCATTTCGGCAGCTTCGATGGCCAGCGTGCGTTCATCTTTTTCGACGCCACGTCGGGAGAAAATTTTTGCATCGATAACAATGCCTTCCACACCCGGCGGAACCCGCAGGGAAGTGTCTTTGACATCACCGGCCTTTTCGCCAAATATGGCGCGAAGCAACTTCTCTTCCGGTGACAGTTGGGTCTCCCCTTTGGGCGTGATTTTTCCGACGAGGATATCGCCCTGTTTCACCTCAGCACCCAACCGGATGATCCCGCTGTCGTCAAGATTCTTCAAAGCCTCTTCGCCCACATTAGGGATATCGCGCGTCACTTCTTCCTTGCCGAGCTTTGTATCCCTCGCCACGACTTCGAACTCTTCAATATGCACCGACGTATAAACGCCGTCTCTCACCAACCGTTCACTGACGAGGATGGAGTCCTCGAAGTTATATCCACCCCAGGGCATGAAGGCCACTGTGACGTTTTTCCCCAGAGCGAGTTCTCCCTGCTCGGTGGCAGGACCATCCGCGATGATTTCGCCGGCGCTGACAAACTGGCCTTTCTTAACGATGGGGCGCTGATTGAAGCAGGTGTTCTGGTTGGAACGGACAAATTTCAGCAGGTTATGGATAGTCACTTGATTGTCCTCACCAGCTTCCGAGGAGTCGTGCTTCAATACAATCCGCGACGCATCCACATCGACCACCTCACCATCCCGGCTGGCAACGACCGTGACGCCGGAGTCCTTGGCCACCACCCCCTCAATACCGGTCCCCACCAGCGGGGCCTCCGCCTTCATCAGGGGAACCGCCTGGCGCTGCATATTGGAGCCCATCAACGCACGGTTGGCGTCGTCATTTTCGAGGAAAGGAATCAATGAAGCCGAGACGCTCACCAGCTGGTTGGGTGAGATGTCCATAAGCTCGATCTTCTCCCGTTCGACCATCATGAACTCGCCGGCAACCCGGGAAGTAACCGTCGGATTGATATACTGGAACGCCTCGTCAAGTGGTGCGTTGGCCTGAGCGATGGGATGGTCCTTTTCTTCGAAAGCGCTTAAAAATCTTACATCTTTGGATACCGTAGCGTTTTCAACCACCCGATAAGGTGTCTCGATGAAACCGAAATCATTCACCTTGGCGTAAGTACTTAAGGAGACGATGAGCCCGATATTGGGGCCTTCTGGGGTCTCGATCGGACAGATACGCCCGTAGTGTGACGGATGAACGTCACGAACTTCGAAGCCCGCGCGCTCTCGCGTCAACCCCCCCGGTCCCAATGCGCTGAGTCGTCGTTTGTGGGTGGTCTCCGACAAGGGATTGGTTTTGTCCATGAACTGGCTGAGCTGGCTGGTGCCAAAAAATTCCTTGACGACCGCCGAAACGGGTTTCGGGTTCACCAGGTCGTGAGGCATCAGCGCATCAACTTCCTGAAGACTCATACGCTCTTTGATGGCACGTTCCATGCGGACCAAGCCAATGCGGTATTGGTTTTCGAGCAGTTCCCCGACAGCACGGACCCGCCGGTTTCCGAGATGGTCGATATCATCCACCACCCCCTGAGTATCCCGAAGTTCGACCAGGGTGTTGGCCGTAAGTAGGATATCCTCTTTTCGTAGGGTTCTGACGGTCACCGGCGTATCGATTCCCAAGCGCAGGTTGATCTTGAGTCTTCCTACCCCGGACAGATCATAGTAAGAAGATTTAAAAAAAAGATGGTCGAGAAAATCTTGGGCCACTTCCGGGGTGGCCGGGTTTCCGGGCCGAAGGAGCCGGTATATTTCGATCAGGGCTTCTTCCTTGGTGTTTACTTTGTCCAGCAACAGGGTTTTCCTGATGGAGTCGCTGCTTGATGCACCGTCAATAAACAACAATTCGAATTCTCTGACGCCAGTATCTTCGAATTGCTTTAACATGGTTTCGTCTACCACGTCATTGGCGTGAGCCATCACCTCCCCGGTTTCCGGATTGATCACGGAAAAGGCAATGGCCTTATCAAGCAAATCTTCACGTTCGATGGGAATCCGTGAAAAGTTTCCGGCGCTCATCTGCTTGATGGCACGTTGGGTAAACATGCGCCCTTTCTTGACAAGCACCTCTTCTGTCTCCGGGTCTACAACATCTTTGCTGGCCCGCGTACCTTTCAATAGGTCAGGTGCAAATCCACGGTAGTATTCCTTGTCGTCAAATAGGATCTTTTCGGTGCTGTAAAAGTAGCTTAACAGATCCTCGGTGGAATAGCCGAAGGCTTTGAACAGAACGGTAACGGGAAATTTCCGGCGGCGGTCGATACGGATGTAAACAATATCCTTGGGATCGATTTCCAGATCGATCCAGGATCCACGAACCGGGATAATTCGAGAGCTGTATATAATTTTCCCGCTGGAATGGCTTTTGCCTTTGTCATGGTCAAAGAAAACGCCTGATGAGCGATGCAGCTGGCTTACTACAACACGTTCGGTACCGTTGATAATAAAGGTGCCTTTTGCGGTCATCAGCGGAATCGTACCGAAGTAAATCTCCTGTTCCTTGATATCTCTGATGTTGGATACGCCGGTTTCTTTGTCAGTGTCATACACTACCAACCGGACGGTTATCCTAACCGGCAATTCATAGGTCATGCCACGGTGGACGCACTCTTCTTCACTATGCTTAATTTCAGCAAATCGATAAGACACAAACTCCAGAGAAGCACTGCCCGTGAAATCCTTGATCGGAAATACGGACTTGAAAACCGCCTGCAAACCGATGTCTTCCCTTTTTTCGGGAGGCACGTTCATTTGGAGAAATCGCTGGTACGAATCACGCTGCATACCGATCAAATCGGGGATTTCTACAATTTTTTTAATTTTGCCAAAGCTTTTTCGAATTCTCTTGTTCGCCGTTGGTCTATTCGACATGGCAACTCCGATAGATGATTTAGGAATGAGAAAATGGGATCAAAGGAATGTTCACCTTTGTACCCCATTTTCACATTCAATGCTTTTTTAAATAAAAAAAGAATATTATGAATACTTATGATGGCTGTCGCCAGTTTCGGGTTACTTGAGTTCCACCTGGGCACCCGCTTCTTCAAGCTGCGCTTTAATCTTTTCAGCCTCTTCTTTTGGAATTCCCTCTTTAACCGCTTTGGGTGCTTCGTCAACCAGCGCTTTGGCTTCTTTCAGACCCAAGCCGGTAATGGCGCGGACCTCTTTGATAACGGCAATTTTTTTGTCGCCGGATGTAGTCAGAATAACGTCGAATTCGTTCTTTTCTTCAGCTGCATCCGCACCCGCACCATCTCCCACAGGACCGGCAGCCATCATGGCAACCGGGGCAGCTGCGGAGACGCCGAACTTTTCTTCCATCTCCTTGACCATCTCGGAAAGCTCAAGAACGGACATATTTGATATAAAATCGATAACATCTGCTTTGGTAATATCAGCCATGGGTAATTTTTCCTCCAGATTTATTATTTTTGCAGTCTTGCAATCTCGGTTGATTAAATGGGCCAATCAGGCTTGCGCTTCCTTCTGGTCCTTGATCGCCTGCAGCACATTCAGCATCCGTCTCGGTACGTCACTCAGAGCAGTAACAAGTGATGTCGGAACGGCATTCATGGTCGCGAGTACCTGTGCCAAAAGGACGTCCCTGGACGGTAGAGAAGACAATGCCTTGATTCCTTCAACATCGACAATCTTACCGTTGAGCACCCCCACCTTGATTTCAAAGTTTTTATTTTCCTTTACGAAATCCGTGAGCACTTTCGCCGGCGCGACGGGATCGCCATAGCTCAAGGCAATAGCGCTTGGGCCTTTAAACCGATCTTTGATCAGGGTGACGTCATTGCCTTCCGAAGCCCGCACAAGAAGCGAGTTTTTTGCCACCTGATATTCGGCATTGGCTTCTCTGAGCTTTCGCCTCAATGTGTTCATTGCTGAGACGTCGAGCCCTTTATAATCCGTCAAAATGACGATCGTTGACTTATCTAGGCGCCCTTTTAGGTCTTCAGTGATTCTCTTTTTTTCGTTAATATCCAATGCTTGATTACACCCCCTTCCTTAAACTGCAAAAACCGGAGGACACATGATGGCGTTGATTTCTGAGAAGGATTTCTAAAACACCCGGGTAGCTAACAATGACGTTTTAGGAAAACCTCATGAAACAATTCAACTCCGTCTCGGCAGGCCGGTATAAACCGATTATACACGCAGTTCCATTTCTAAACGGATCTTTGTGAACCTACAGTCTTTGACAGTGTGATTAAACAGGCGGTTCATGCCTGCTGTTAAAAAATGATTAGACCATCTGTGGACCACAGGAGTCCAATGAAACTCCTATTTTCCCAAATCCTTTATCAGTGCAGTATCGATCTTGATTCCGGGCCCCATCGTTGTGGACACGGCAATCCCTTTCAGGTAGGTTCCTTTACTGGAAGATGGTTTCAGCTTCATGATTGTCTCAAGAAATGCTGAGATATTCTCAATAAGTTTTTGTGAACCAAAAGACACTTTTCCCATCGGTGCATGAACGATGCCTGCTTTCTCAACCCGGAATTCAATTTTCCCGGCTTTGAGTTCCTGGACCGTTTTGCCCACGTCAAAAGTAACCGTTCCGGTTTTTGCGTTGGGCATTAAGCCTCTGGGACCAAGGAGTCGGCCAATCTTGCCGACCGTACCCATCATGTCGGGTGTGGCGATGGCTTTGTCGAATCCAAACCAACCCTCTTTGATTTTTTCAACCAGGTCCTCGTTGCCGACGAATTCGGCGCCGGCTTCTCTGGCCTCAGCCTCTTTTTCACCTTTGGCGAAGACAAGCACTTTGACCTCTTTTCCGAGGCCATTGGGCAGAACCACAGTTCCGCGTACCATCTGGTCGGCATGTCTGGGATCGACCCCGAGGCGCACAGCCACATCGACGGTTTCATCAAACTTTGCGTAGGAGGAGGAGATGGCGGCATCGATCGCTTCGGTGAAATCGTAACGCTTGGCAGACTCGATCTTGCTTGATGATTCCTTGTATTTCTTACCACGCTTAGGCATTTTAACTATTGCTCCTTGAATTTAATAGCTCAGCATCCCCGTCTGACTGCAATCTTGTTGTTCCGGAATCGACAATCAGGACTTGCACGGACAGCTAATTGACCTCAATTCCCATGCTTCTGGCGGTACCGCTGATAATTTTACAGGCGCCAGCCAGATCGTTTGCGTTAAGATCTTCCATTTTGATTTTGGCAATTTCTTCGACCTGAGCCATGGTTACCTTTCCCACCTTGTCACGCTTGGGATCGCCGGCTCCCTTGGCGATTTTAGCCGCTTTTTTTAAAAGCACTGCTGCCGGAGGTGTTTTGGTAATGAAGGTGAACGAGCGATCCTGAAACACGGTGATGACCACTGGAATGATCATACCGGCATCGTTAGCAGTCCGTGCATTAAACGCCTTGCAAAAATCCATTATATTGACGCCATGTTGCCCTAAAGCCGGACCAATGGGGGGAGAAGGATTTGCCTTGCCTGCTTCAACCTGAAGCTTGATCTGAGCCATTACCTTTTTAGCCATTTTTCGATCGATTCCCTATAAAATAAAGTTCTGTTAAGTTGGTAGAAACTGGCGAGATGATACCATCGCCGGGACGATTACAATTTCGTCACCTGGACAAAATCCAGTTCAACCGGTGTCGACCGGCCGAATATACTCACCAGCACCTTGATCTTCCCCTTTTCAGGGTTGACCTCCTCTACCGTTCCGTTGAAATTGGTAAAGGGTCCGTCAATTACACGAATTTCGTCACCGGTTTCGAAGAAATATTTGGGTTGGGGTTGGTTTTTACCCGCCTCCATCCGGTTAAGGATAGTGTCCGCCTCTTCCTGTGAAATCGGCGTAGGCTTTTCTCTTCCGCCGAGAAAACCGGTAACCTTGGGTGTATTGTTCACGATGTGCCACGTTTCATCATCGAGTTCCATCCTGACAAGCAGGTAGCCGGGATAAAACTTTCTAGCAGAGGTCCTCCGCTTACCTTTGACCAGTTCAACGACTTCCTCTGTCGGGACGAGGACCTTGTCGAACTTATCCGGATTGAGCGACGAGGCTATTTTTTCTTCGAGGGAAGCTTTCACTTTATTCTCGAATCCAGAATAGACATGAACAATATACCATTTTTTTGACACTATAAACGCTCCTGCGTTATCGCAATACAGCCTGGATCAAGCCGGCAAGTCCGGCATCGACAATCCCTAGAAAAAGTGAAATGATCGTTACGATTACAAGCACAACCACGGTAGACCCCATGGTCTGTTTGCGCGATGGCCAAGTAACTTTTTTAAGCTCCACTTTCACTTCTCTGAGAAACTGAAGCCCTTTGTCAAAAAATGTCTTTTCCTTGACAGCGGTGGGTTTGCTAACCGGGGTATAGGTTTTCTTTGCCACCGGTTGCGTGGTTCCCTGGGCAGCGGGGGAATTCAGATTCTGTCCGAGGTCATCCGCAGATAGCTCTTTTTTAATCTTTTTGGTTGGATCTTTTTTTCGAAGTAATCGTCCCATCATACCCCGTTTTAATCAACGGCGGATAGCCGGAAACCGTTCCAGCGTTCAACTATCGGCGCCATTGCAAATTACACCTGAAAATGTGGCAGGCCAGGAGGGATTCGAACCCCCAACACCCGGATTTGGAGTCCGATGCTCTACCAATTAGAGCTACTGGCCTGCATAAAACCCTCAACGCCTGATTGTGGGATCACTTTGTTTCTTTGTGCGGTGTATGCTTTTTGCAAAATCGGCAATACTTGCTGAATTCCAGCTTATCAGGCGTTGTGCGTTTGTTTTTAGTCGTTGTATAGTTTCTTCGCTTACACTCCGTGCAGGCCAGTGTTATAATAATTCTCACTTGAAGGCACTCCTTGAAGACTATTCAATTATCTCGCTGACGACACCGGCACCCACCGTACGGCCGCCTTCACGAATGGCGAACCGAAGCTCCTTCTCCATGGCGATCGGCGTGATCAATTCGGCCGTGATCGCCACGTTGTCACCCGGCATCACCATCTCTACACCTTCCGGCAAATTCAATATCCCGGTCACGTCCGTCGTACGAAAATAAAACTGCGGACGGTATCCATTGAAAAACGGCGTGTGGCGACCACCCTCTTCCTTGCTCAAAATGTAAGCCTCGGCTTTGAACTTCGTGTGGGGCGTAATCGAACCCGGGGCGGCCACCACCTGCCCCCGCTCCACTTCGTCGCGCTTGGTTCCCCGAAGCAATACACCAATGTTGTCTCCCGCCTGACCTTCGTCAAGCAACTTCCGAAACATCTCCACGCCCGTACACACCGTCTTCGTCGTATCGCGGATACCCACGATCTCCACCGCGTCGCCCACATGCACGATTCCGCGCTCCACACGACCCGTCACCACCGTTCCGCGACCGGAAATGCTGAATACGTCCTCGATGGGCATCAAAAACGGTTTGTCCACATCGCGCTCGGGCTCGGGAATATAGCTGTCGATGGCGTCGAGAAGCTCGAAGATGCACTTGGCATCGGGAGAATCCACGTCGTCGCACTCCAGGGCTTTCAGGGCGCTGCCCCGGATGATCGGCGTGTCGTCACCGGGAAACTCGTATTTGTCCAGAAGCTCACGCAGTTCCAGCTCCACCAGCTCGATCAACTCCTCGTCATCCACCATGTCGCATTTGTTCAAAAACACCAGAATGCGGGGAACGCCCACCTGGCGGGCCAGCAGAATGTGCTCGCGCGTCTGGGGCATCGGGCCGTCATCGGCGCCGACCACCAGAATCGCTCCGTCCATCTGGGCCGCACCGGTGATCATGTTCTTGATGTAGTCCGCATGGCCCGGACAGTCCACATGGGCATAATGGCGAGTGGCCGTCTGATACTCGACATGCGCCGTCGCAATCGTAATGCCACGCTCTTTTTCCTCAGGCGCCTTGTCAATCTGATCAAAAGGAATAAAATCGGCCAGCCCTTTCAACCCGCTCAACTTCGTGATCGCCGCCGTCAGCGTCGTCTTCCCATGGTCAATATGCCCGATGGTCCCTACGTTTACGTGCGGCTTCGTCCTCTCAAATTTTTGCTTCGCCATTTTTAAAACCTCCCATGAATGGACAATTTCTTACTATTTCGCTTTTCTAAGATCAGTGGCTAAAAGATGGAGCCCACGATCGGAGTTGAACCGATGAACCTCTTCCTTACCAAGGAAGCGCTCTACCGACTGAGCTACGTGGGCTTAACGTGCAGCAACAAAAAGAATAATTGAATGGCAGGCCAAAGAAAAGCTGCAATTAATATCGATGGAGCGGGAGACGAGGCTCGAACTCGCGACATTCAGCTTGGAAGGCTGAAGCTCTACCAACTGAGCTACTCCCGCGTTCACACTCGAAACACGTTGATATTAACGCTTCTCAGTTTTAATCGCCGCTGATCCAGTTAGCGGCAAAAAAGCAAGCCATGTAGTATACAATCGATCTTAAGTTCTTTGCACGATCTTCTACAAGCACTTACTAAAAATGGTGGTGGGGGGAGGATTTGAACCTCCGAAGGCGTCGCCGACAGATTTACAGTCTGTTCCCTTTGACCACTCGGGAACCCCACCATATGATCAGCTGTTAACACTGGAGCCAGCGGAGGGACTCGAACCCCCGGCCCACTGATTACAAATCAGTAGCTCTACCAACTGAGCTACGCTGGCCGACAATATCTAAAAGAACAAATCAATCACCAGGCTCGGAAAATTATGAGCCAATATGCATTGATTGAAACGACGTCTTTTACACCCATAATTTATTTTTTTCAAGGAAAATTTGATCGGCACATCCAAAAAGTTTTTATGTTCCCCTATTTATCGATAAATGTCCAGTGACTTTAAGCCAGAAGGCGGTCTTTTTCGAAGGGGGACCGGACTGAGCCGAGGCTTTTTAAATTAGGGGCGCCTGTCATATAGTCTTGGAACGCCGCCTTCATTCAGGCCGTGACTCATAAATAAATCCTTCAATATCATATAGTTTTCGTTCTGATTATACGATTGTACCAGAGAGGCACGCAAGCCCCCCTCCCCTGTTCCATCCAGGAAGTCCTGCTCAGCGTTCCATTCGGATTCACCGCCGCTGCTATCATCTCAGCTTGACAAAAGCGACGGCGAATGTGTAAGGACGCTACAAACATGCGGTTTTACATTGACACGCATCGTACTTTAAACAGTAAATGCCATTGACCAAAAAGAAGGACCACCCATTGCCTACCTATTTCACACGACCACTTGTCAGTTTCGCCCTGATTCTTTTGCTGGGTTGTGCCCATCACTTCAAAAGCGAAGCCGATGATGTCAAGACAACACCCGGGGTGCCTCCGGCAGTTGAAGCATCCAGCCCCGAGACCACTGCCATAACACCTGCTTGGCCCCCACAATCCGTCCCTGCCCCAACCGACAGTGAGGAGACCCCGCGATATTCCGATTTGGCAGGACAATCAGCTGGACCCTCTCCGGCGTCCCCTTCAAGCCCGGAAATACACTTAGACAGCCCTGAAGACGGTGATGCGGTAGTTGTCGAACCCGCTTCGATATCCCCAGGCATCCAGCAACAATTGGATGAAGCCCTTGATTTTTGCGAGGCCGCCCAGGAATTCTGGCAAAACGGCGATCTGGAAAGTGCCCTGGAGGCACTGGACAAAGCCTACTCGCTGATCCTGACCGTGGAACCGGACGATCCGGCTAAAATGGTTCAGCAGAAGGAAGACCTGCGATTTCTTATTTCCAAACGAATCCTCGAAATCTACGCATCCCGGAATATCGTGGTCAATGGCAACCACAATGCCATCCCTCGTGAAATCAACTCGAACATCCAGCAAGAAATTAACCGTTTCACCATTGGGCCGGAAAGAAGTTTTTTTATCGAGTCCTACAGACGGTCCGGAAGGTACCGGTCCATCATCCTTAAAAAATTGGAGGCGGAAGGTCTTCCCGCGGAGCTTTCCTGGCTGCCGTTGATCGAAAGCGGATTCAAGGTTAAGGCGCTGTCCCGTGCCCGGGCGCTGGGATTGTGGCAGTTCATCCCTTCAACAGGCTACAAATTCGGCCTGAAAAGAGACCAATATATCGATGAGCGCATCGATTTCGAAAAATCCAGCGACGCAGCCATCGCCTATCTGAAAGAGCTCCACAGCATTTTCGGGGACTGGTCGACGGTGCTGGCCGCCTACAACTGCGGAGAGGGGCGGGTCCTGCATGTGATTCGGACGCAGAACATCAATTATTTAGATGATTTCTGGGATCTTTATGGTCGGCTGCCCTTCGAGACGGCCCGCTATGTGCCCCGTTTCTTGGCGGCGTTGCATGTGATTGAAAATATGGAAAAATATGGAATGGCGGATGTTGAAGCTTGTCCGGCACTCGATTTCGAAACGGTGGAAGTTCATCGTCAGGTCCACCTGAAAGATCTGGCGCCGCCTCTTGGGACCACACTCGACACGCTCAAGGACCTGAACCCCGAGCTTCGCTATAGTGTTTTACCCCCCAACACATATACGGTAAGAGTACCGATCGGGAAAAAAGATCTGCTGCTGGCATCCATAGACCAGGTGCCGGTTTCATCTCCTCCCCGACCCGCGTTTGTTTACCATCGTGTCAAAAAAGGAGAAACGCTATCCACCATTGCCCGTCGTTATCATACCAGTGTTAAAAAAATCATGTGGGCCAACAATTTAAAACGGTCCAGCTATATCGTCGCAGGTAAAAAGCTGAAAATTCCTCAGCGGGGAATGGTCGTGATGCATGCGCAGGAAGCCGTGGCATCACGCGACGTGTGGGATCAGGAACACGTGGTAAAAAGCGGTGATTCCCTATGGATTATCGCCAAGCGATATGGTACCACCACCCAAAAAATTCAGGAAATGAATCGTCTCTCGACGACTCGGTTGAGCATCAATCAGGTTTTGAAGGTTCCCTCACAGGATAGTGCGCCCGCGCAACCCGCCAAGGGATCAGGAACCTATTTTGTGCAACGGGGCGACAGCCCATATATTATTGCCCAAAAACATCATATATCGCTTAATCATTTCCTGAAAATAAACAACCTGACCCCCAGGAGCACCATCTATCCGGGACAGTCGGTTCAGATTGATTAATAACAAATGTTGCCCCCGTAGCTCAGGGGATAGAGCATCGGATTCCTAATCGTACGTTTACCATTTTCAAAAATTATGTAATTTTAAGTACTTGAAAAATTTTGGTTTTCTGTTCTGTTTTTGGTTTCGTTTGTAAACGTTTGATAACATTTGACCTTGACGGGCACAATTTGGGCACAATCGGGCACAGTCATACCGCGGCTGTGCCCTTTCCTTTTATAAACTGTGATCATGGCTCCCCTACCCTATTCTTTCGCACCCATTCCCCACCATTATAATACCCTCAAAATTAGTTCGACCGACCAACATCATTCGATACAACATGGAAATTGTCTACCAGCACCACCCTCCAAACTGTAATTACAGTCTGCCCTAAAACGTGTCACAAAACGCCAAAAAGTGTAAAATAGGCGTAATTACAATGGGATGGCGATGAATTTCCCCCGAAACAGTGGACACCGAGTTAAGCCGCAAGCGGAAAAGTTTCGTATTGCTGCGGCGTTGCATAATCAAGCACGGAGTGACGTCTTTTTCGGTTGTAGAAGATTTCAATATAGTAAAACAGGCTGCTGACAGCTTCGGACCGGCTAAGGTACCGGTGATGATTCACCCATTCGGTCTTAAGCAGATGAAAGAAGCTCTCAGCGACAGCGTTATCGTAACAGTTTCCTTTGCGGCTCATGCTGCAAATCATGCCATGCTTGGAAAGCAGTTTCTGGTAATCACCGGAAGCGTACTGGCAGCCTTGATCCGAATGATGCATCAACCCCGGTGCTGGGGCTTGTTGGTCCAGTGCCATCTCAAGTGCATGTAATGCAAGCTGACGGTTCAGCCGGGATGAGGTGGCCCAGCCGACAATTTTGCGGTTAAACAGATCGAGCAGAACGGCCAGGTACAGCCAACCCTGTTGGGTGTGGATGTAGGTGATATCACCAACCCAGGTACGATCCGGAGCATCCACGGTGAACTCCTGGTTCAACAGGTTTGGTGCTACCGGCAGGTTGTGCCGGGAGTTGGTTGTGGCTTTGAATTTCTTTTTGATACGAGACCGGATACCGGCTTCACGCATGATCCGGGCGACACGGTTTTTACCACAGCGAACGCCATCATCGGTAAGATCCCGGTGTATCTTGGGTGAACCGTAGATGCCATGGCTGGCAGCATGCAGGACACGGATCTTGTCCTCTAAAGCCCGGTTTTCAATGCTTCGACGGCTCTCCGGACGTCTGAGCCATGTATAAAAACCAGAGCGGGAGACCTTGAGCAACGCGCACATGCGGCCTACCTTGAACGTCTCCCGGTGGGCAGAAATGAATCGAAATTTCATTTCTGATCCTCCGCAAAGTAGGCCAGCGCTTTTTTTAAGATATCACGCTCTTCTTTAACCCGGTCCAGTTCACGTTGAAGATCTTTGAACGCCTGGTCTTCAGGATTTCGCTTCCCTTTTCCGGGGAAGGCGTTTTGAGGATCATCGGCCAACTGCATTTTCCAGCGACGTAGGACACTGTATTCGATACCCAGATTTCTGGATGCTTCGGCGATACCGTATCCCTTTTCAGTGATCAGCGCTACGGCCTCCTTTTTAAATTCTCGGCTGTAGCTCCTTCTTTTTTTCTTTGACATTGGAACGGCGGTGGACCCCAAAAACTGGACAATGTGCTAAGCTATGAGTCAGACCAAAAATGAGGAGGATCTGACGATGGGTAACAAGCGCAAAGAGCCGGTTTCGGAAAAAAGGACAGGCTTTTAAGTGAAAACTCTGCTCTAATAACGCAGTAACTATTCGTTAACCAAGGAGAGCAGACAATGAAACGACCTAGACGGAATCACGCAGCAACCTTCAAAGCCAAGGTGGCGATAACAGCCTTACGGGGCGACCAGACCTTAGCGGAGTTGGCTCAACAGTTCGATGTCCACCCGAACCAGATCGTGCAGTGGAAGACCCAACTGCAAGAGCACGCCAAGGATCTGTTCGCTACAGCGGCAGAGCGCAAGGCCGTCAACGGCCCCAATGTCAAAGATCTACATGCCAAGATCGGCCAGTTGGCAATGGAAAACGATTTTTTGGCCGGCGCGCTCGGTCGTATTCCCGATGCGAGCGCAAAGTGATGATTGATCGGCAGCACCCGTTGCCGGTGGTGCAGCAATGCAAGATCCTGAAAATGGCGCGCTCGTCGTTCTATTACGCCCCCCGGGCCGTCTCAGCAGCAGATTTGGAATTGATGCGGCAGATTGACAGGCTGCATCTTGCATATCCCTTTGCCGGCAGCCGGATGCTACGGGATCTGCTGCGACAAGACGGGGCCAGTGTCGGTCGCAGGCATGTCGCCACCTTGATGCGAAAAATGGGGATAGAGGCCCTTTACCAACGCCCCCGCACCACCAAACCGCATCTGGGCCATAAGGTGTTTCCGTACTTGCTGCGCCATCGAAAGATCACAGCGCCCAATCAGACCTGGGCCATGGATATCACCTACATTCCGATGAACAAGGGCTTTATCTACCTGGCGGCTGTATTGGACTGGGCGACGCGACGTGTCCTGGCTTGGCGGCTGTCCAACAGCATGACGGCCGATTTCTGCATTGATGCTGTCGAAGCAGCGATTCGGGATTACGGAACCCCGGAAATCTTCAATACCGACCAGGGCAGCCAATTCACCGGCAAAGACTTTGTCGGCTTGTTGGAAAAGCATCATATTCAGATCAGCATGGACGGGAAAGGCTCCTGGCGCGACAACGTCTTTGTCGAACGCCTCTGGAAGAGCGTCAAGTATGAAGAAGTATATCTTCATGCCTATGACTCGGTGGCGGATGCCCGGCGCGGCCTGGGGCGCTACTTCCTTTTTTACAACCAACGCCGACCGCATTCGGCGCTTGACGGGCAGACCCCCGATGTGGTCTATTTCGGCCAACTTCCTCAACACCGGGCAGCCTGATCCCAACCCGGCAGAGTTTCTTCACTTAAAAATGCGGGTTTCTGTCCAGCACCCCGGAGCCAGCGCTCAAATCACACAGTCCACAGTTCAAAGCCAAGGTCGCTCTGGCTGCCATTCAGAACGAAGAAACCGCAGCACAGTTGGCCAGTCGATTTGGTGTTCACCCCACCATGATTTCCACCTGGAAGCGGCAGATGCTCGACGGTGCAGCCGATATCTTCGATAAAAGCCACCGATCCAGAAAACAGGCCGATGCCCAAACCGCCGAACTGTACCGCCAGATCGGTCAACTCAAGGTGGAAAACGATTTTTTAGCACGCAAGCTCAGCAGCTGAATCGCAAACAGCGTAAATCCATGATCGATCCGTTGGATCGGCAGCTGAGCGTTTCCCGGCAGTGTGAACTAATCGATCTTAGCCGGTCATCCTATTACTACCAACCCATACCCATAAGCCAAGACGAGCTGGAACTGATGCGCAAGATCGACGAACTGTATCTTACCAATCCATCCTCGGGCAGCCGAACGATCAGCCGCCAGCTGGATCGTCAGGGCATAACAGCCAATCGCAAACGGGTTCAGCGGCTGATGCGATTAATGGGTATCGAGGCGGTGTATCCCAAACCGCGGACCAGCCGCCCCCATCCCCAGCATAAGGTATATCCTTATCTGCTAAGGGGTATGACCATCAGTCGCACCAATCAGGTTTGGGCCAGCGACATCACTTTCATCCCCATGGCCAGTGGGTACATGTATCTGGTGGCGATCATGGACTGGCACAGCCGCAAGGTGCTCGCCTGGCGGATATCCAACACCCCTGGACAGCGCCTTTTGTATCGATGCCCTTAAAGAGGCGTTGAGCCGCTATGAGCCACCGGAAATCTTCAATACCGACCAAGGGGCTCAATTTACCAGCAACGCGTTCACCAAGGTTCTCATCGATAACAAGGTCGCCATCAGTATGGATGGTCGGGGTCGTTGCCAGGACAATATATTCGTCGAGCGGCTGTGGTGGACCCTCAAACACCAATACATTTACTTGCACGCATTCGACACCGGTAAGGCGCTGCGGCAGGGTCTGGGCCGGTGGCTCGATTATTACAATCACGAACGGGGCCATTCGGCCCTTGACGACAGAACCCCGGATGAGGTTTATTACGGTCTGCCCCATCCTTTCGCCGAGGCTGCCTGATGCCTTTTTATCTTTTAAAAAGCTCTCGGCTCATAGCTTATTCTACCCCTCAGGCTGTCCAGCCGATGGGGTCCACCTCCCACACCTCCTGTTGCCCATATACATTGGGCTTTTTGAGGTGTCCACTAAATTGGGGTAAATGCACGATGACAGTCTAACCACGTTGTGATTTGCCATTGAACAAAACAACTGATGCAAAAAAATAGCCTAAAAAGCACATGAAATAGCAGGGAAATGAAACCTTAATGAGAATGAATAGGTGGGCTTGAATGCAGAATTAATAGGCAGAGCCCCGTCAGAGGCTCTGCCATGTACCGCCATGTCAGCGGATTTAATTTCTATTGCCTAATTTTTCGAAGCTCTGCCGTTAATCATGCCCTTAAATCTTGCAGGTGGCTCCTGATGTCCGGCCGGCTATACACTTGTTAATGAAGTATCCCAGCGTAATGAGCGTCAGTGTCAATCCTATCATAGGGCACCATCCTTTCAGTTATCCTGCTACATCAATTCCCAGATCACATCCCAGGTTCTTATCTTTATTTTCACACTCAAAATTTTTCTCGCGAGTATCAACGTGTCCTTCATTCTTATCATCTGTGTAGTCCTGAACTTTTTCTTCGGCCATAGTATCACCTCATTGGTTGATTGTTTTGTTGTTTGATTGTGTTCCTTCTTGCTTAGATTAAAGATAAAGCATCAAGGACTTTAGACAATGTGAGCCGGTTGGCTGTGGTGTGATAGGTGAAAGCTACCAATGGATTTCGTTGGGTTGATTGTTGAGCCGGCCTAACAAAGATGATAGGTTCTCACCTTGCCAATGAAATCAATTATCATCATTAGGATTCAAAGGGGTATGAGACTTTTTATCGCGGCCATCAGCTCGTTATCACTGATAATGTTACCAATTTTATCCGTCGCTGACATGATTGTTGTAGAAGTTCAGATTTAATCTGAGGGCGGGAGTGTTCAATATCGTTAATGGCCATATAAAGCTGATAATCATGGGTTTCGGCCTTACCACAGTACTCGGTGCCTCTGTCAGCTAAAATACGCAGCAGCGGCAGCTGGTGTTTCTCATAAAATGGCAGGACCTTGTCATTGAGCAGGTCAGCAGCGGTTATCGGCGTCTTGGTGGTGTACAGTTTGGCAAAGCCGACCTTGGCATAGGTATCGATAAAGGTTTGCTGGTATATTCTGCCTACGCCCTTTAAGGTGACCACGTAGAAGGTATCCTGAGAACCCAGGTAGCCTGGATGGGCGGTTTCGATTTCACCGGCGGCAATGTCGTCCTGTTTTTTGCGTTCAAGGGCCTGGACTTGGCTTTCAGTGAGGATTAAATTTTCCTTGGCCATCTTTTCTTCAAGGGCCTTTAGGCGGTGTTTAAAGCACGATAGGTTGTTTCGCAGCCACACACAGCGAACACCGCTGGGCGAAATAAAAACACCTCGCTTACGGAGTTCGTTGCTGGCCCTGACTTGACCAAAGGCAGGCTGTTCAATGGCATAGGACACTACAGCAGTCTCGGTCTGCTCATCCACTCGATTTTTGGGGTTGGGTTTGCGCCGGTTCCGGTCAACAAGGGCTTCGATACCGCCTTGTTCAACGGCATTTTGATAGCGGTAGAAGGTGTCACGGGAAAGCCCCATGATCCGGCAGGCTTTGGATACGTTGCCCAGTTCCTCGGCCAGGTTCAACAATCCAATCTTGTGTTTAATGACGGTTTTGGTACCATTCAGCATGAGGGTTACCTCCTATGGTTTTGATGGTTTTGGTTGGCACCTTCATCAAAACCGGTAACCCTCACTTTTTCAAGTGCGGTGTCAGATTAAATCGAGACTATTCCAGATAAGGAGATCATAGTGGCTTTTCTTGATAAAATACCATACTGGATTCTGATCGTTATTTCAGTTTTTATGCTTCTTGCTCCATTTCGGCCAATGCCACATGTAATCGAAAAATTGATCATGCTCAAAAATGGTATGCTAACCAAGCCAATTGACATTTTCGATCTGTTTTACCATTTGGTGCCAACGATTATATTATTGGTTCCTCGCTGTTTCATGTGGGTAAATCGAACTTCAGTTTGCCTGCAATAAGATAAATCATGGTGATAAGTGTTCGCTCAGTTCGATACCCTCGGGCTCTGGCTTTGGCAGCTTGAATCAGACTGTTTATCCCTTCTAGGATTCCGTTATTGATCCTGGAGGTAAACCAACGCAGGACGCCGTCCCAGTGGTTCTTGATGGTGTATGCGGCTTTTTTCATGGGCTCCAGGCGGCTGTGGGTTGCCCAGAAATACCATTTCTTCAAAAAGGTTTCGGCGGTCCGGGCGGTCTGATTGTAGAATTCCTGAAAGTTGAGTTTGATGTGGTACGCCCGGCTGGTTTTGAGGTTGAGCTTTTTGATCGTCAATTGTTCAAGCTGTTCGGCCTGGGACGCCTTGAGGTTGGATGGGTTCTTCAGCCAAAGATAGCGGCTGCCCTTTAGCACCGGCCGGCCTTTGGATTCTTCCCGGCGAACCTGGTCCACCGCTTCGTTGAGGACTTTCAGCACATGGAACTTATCGAAGGTGATATGGGCTTCGGGAAAATGTTTTTCGACACCGCTGATGAACGCCGGAGACATGTCGCAGCACATCTCCTCGATAGCGCCGGGATTGCCGCCATGGTCGGTGAGATCTCTTTTGAATCGATCAACGGTTGATGCATCCTTGCCGCCGGTGGCGAACAGAACCCGGGTTTCGTCAAGATCGACAAACAGGCTGACATAGTTGTGGCCGCGGCGTCTTGAGGTTTCGTCCATGCCGACATGCTTGACCTGACTGTGGTCGGCGGCCTTACGCGCTTCGCCCACATAGTGATGCAAGATACGCCATAACCGGGTATCGTGCTCACGGACAAACTCGGCGACGGTTTTCACCGGCATAGCCTTGGCCAGTATCATAATCATCGCTTCAAACAACAGCGTGAAGCCGCTGCCGGGTCTGGCCCAGGGCACATCAACCAGACGGATGCCGCATTTTTTGCAGTCGATTCTGGCAACCCTGGCGGTCAGATACGCTTCGTGCTGGAAGAAGTTCAGATGCCGCCATGTTTTCTCGACGGTATCGTGGGCCTTGACTCCCGATAGCCCACATTTCGGGCAAGTGAAGGTGCTCCCTTTGGGAAAATCAAGGCGGATATCCAGACGCTTTTCATCGGGGTTGAAATCCGCTGTCGAAACCTGCCAGGGCGGTTTCAGACCAAGAGCCATTTGAAGGAGTTCTGTATCTTTCATAGTGCTTAGCGATTATCACTAGTGCGGTAAGTCAATCAACTATCTACCCATACGAAACAGCGAGGAACCATATTATTATTGAAGGCTTACCGGGATTATTCAAAATAAGCGAGTATCTGCGATCAAAGGAATATGAAGATTAGTTTTGTGATCAGTGCATCACTCTGTTAAATCCAGTCCCACACCAAACACACGATTCCCGTTGTTCTTGCTGAAGCGGTCCGCATACCGCTCACACCTGCCAGTCTACCGGCATCCTTAGACGCTCTGCGGAGTGTGGAAAAGCTTAAAGAATTTTTTGAAGGCTACCATGTACCAGAGATTACAACCCCTAAGATAAATGAATACATAGAAATTCGGATGGATACCAAAGCTGCCAACGCCACAATTAACCGGGAACTTTCGGCTTTGAAAAGACTGTTGAATCTTGGTAGGAACCAGTCGCCACCTTTAGTGGAACAGGTACCATATATCCCGATGCTCAAGGAAAATAATGCTCACAAAGGCTTTTTCGAGCATGGAGAATACCTTGCGTTGAAGAATGCATTGCCGGAATATCTGAAAGACTATGTCACATTCGCTTACAAAACCGGCTGGCGTCTTTCAGAAATCTCCAATCTCACCTGGAACCAGATTGACCGGAAACAAGGTATCGTCAGGCTTGAGGTTGGTGAAACGAAAAATGACGAGGGCAGAACGATTTACATTGACTCCGAATTAAAGGCAATTATGGAGTCGCGATGGTCGAAACGCCACAATCTATTACCTTATGTTTTCCTGAATAGATATGAAAATGATAGGGTTAAGAGGTTTGACAAGGTCTGGAAAAAGGCTTGCAAAGACGCCAAGATTAGCCTAAGACACTTCCACGATTTCAGGCGGACTGCAGTAAGAAATATGGTCCGTTCTGGTGTGCCCGAGCGAGTAGCCATGATGATTTCAGGCCACAAGACAAGATCTGTGTTTGACCGTTACAACATCGTGAATGATGCGGATCTAAAACTTGCCACGGAACGGCAAGAAAAGTATCTAAATTCGCTCGCGGGCACAATTTCGGGCACAATCGCTGATTTTGTCGAAAGAAAACAAGCCCAAAATGAATCGTAAAATACTGTATTAAATAGATATTGCCCCCGTAGCTCAGGGGATAGAGCATCGGATTCCTAATCCGTGTGCCGCGTGTTCGAATCACGCCGGGGGCACCAATCTTTCATATCTAAATTCAGATAGTTACACGCTATATTTCTTCAACAAAATCGTATATTTTTGTGCAAGTTACGCATAAAAACCGCTCAGAAGAAATTTCCGCATATATTTACAGCCCGTTAGAAGGATTTCCTGTTACGCAAAGCACCAAAAAACGGCACAGAGATTATGATATAGAAATCCTGTTTTGCAACGTTTCTCGGTGTGTGATATGGAACATCAAATAATCTCACCATATAGGACCGAGTCAAGCCCCTGCCTGGCTTCCAGCATGCAGAACCCACATATCCGGGTAGCATAAATCCACAAATCTGCTATGTCCTTCGCCAGGGCCGGTTTAAGCCCCTGTCTACGCTATTGTTTGAACATGCCTTGCAGCTTTGATCTGACCTGGTGTTAAATGTTCCTGGCAATCTATTCGTCGTTTTTGCCAACCCTTTTCCCGAGAGATACCAATGTCATATCTGGATGGTTATTAGAATTCCATCCCCTGGTCCATCAGACAATTATCCCAACGATTGACAAAGGTTATCAGCACAGGCTACTTGTTAAAAACTCCAAGCCACCAATGTATTTTTAATTACTTTTAAATGAAAATCTGCAGCCTACCGAGGCATAACAATGAATCTACGCATAAGAGTCATCCTGTTGATTGTAATTATGTCTATTATTGTTTTGGTGGTGGAAGGAGTAACCGTTGGCTTACTTTTTCACACAGCACTTAAAGAAGAAAAATCGCGTCTGGTCGAAATGGCCAAGAGCCAAGCGAGGCTCATCGAAGCAGTGGCCCGTTTTAATAAACTATACTTCAAAGACGTTCCCGATAGAGCCAGGCAGGCGACCCTCAATCAAATTCGAGACGCCCATACCCGATATGAAGGACATGGTAATACTGGAGAATTCACCCTTTCCAAAAGGGAAAATGATCAGATCATTTTTCTGTTGAGCCATCGCCATTATGATCTGAATTCGCTAAAACCCGTACCATGGGATTCCTCTCTTGCAGAACCCATGCGGCTTGCCTTATCTGGAAATTCTGGGACTGTAATTGGATTGGACTACCGTGGTGTGAAAGTCCTGGCTGCCTATGAACCGGTTGCTGAACTCAATCTCGGCATTGTTTCTAAGATCGATTATTCGGAGATTAAAGAACCATTTTATAAAGCGGTATTTATTAGTGCATTTTTTGCAATTGCCGCCATCATCCTGGGAGCCAGTATTTTTTTAAAAATCACCAACCCTTTGATCGAAAGGTTGCAAAAAACGGTTGTGGAACTTGAAAAGGCTCTGAAAGAGGTCAAAACTCTACGGGGGATCGTACCTATTTGCTCTTTCTGCAAGAAAATCCGCAACGACCAAGGCTATTGGGATCAAGTTGAAGTCTATGTCAGGCATCACACCGAGGCCAATTTCAGTCATGGTGTCTGCCCCGACTGCATGAAAATCCACTATCCTGAATTTGTCGACACCTGATCGACAATTTAAATATAATCGGCCATTCCGGTAATTAGTTGGCATCCTGGGGCGATGGTTATAGGGCACAGTTTATGTGACTTTTTTTCAACCTAAATCGAGCGATTCTGTTTTACGCGGTGAAATGAACAATCGAATATTGGCAAAAATGGTTTGGAAATCATATCATTTGACAGATGTCGCAGTCGGGGATTCGTCTCAATATGTATGCAATCGCCTCTTATCTGAATCATTTTTCCGAAATCAGGTTTTCGTTCAAACCGGTCAGAGCCCGGCGGCGACGCTGAATTCCGTTCTTTGAGTGTGACATCAAATTCAATAATTGATTTCGCTTGGCTTTTTTGATCCGATTAGGGATATCGACAAGACGTCTATATTCCCATATGGGACACAAACGAGACGTCTATTAATTTTCAATGTTCAGAAACTCAGGAGGGAGGACACAAACATGCAAGCAAGGGGTCCACTTATGATAGAACATCGTTTGATTGAACGGATGCTTTCGGTTATCAAAGGCATTTTGGTCGAAATCGAATCGAAACACAAGGTAGATCCAGTATTCGTGGATATTGCGGTTGATTTCATCCGGGTATACGCTGACCGGACGCATCACGGAAAAGAGGAAGATATTCTTTTTCGAGAACTGAATAAGAAGGCGCTGACATTAGAAGACCGTCAAATCATGAAAGAATTGATCGAGGAGCATGTGTTTGGTCGCCAGACAACCAAAGCGGTTGTTGAAGCCAACACCCGCTACCGGAATGGTGATGAGACTGCCTTGACCGACATTACCGCCCATCTTAATACCCTTACCGAGTTTTATCCCAAGCATATCGAGAAAGAGGATAAGGTGTTTTTCCCCTCATCCAGAACTTACTTTACTGATGAAGAGGATCAGGCCATGCTGGAAGAGTTCTGGGCGTTTGATAGGAATATGATTCACGAGAAATACCAATCATTGGTTGAAAGATTTGAAGGGCGGTAATAAGTTGTATGAGGACGGACTTGACTTGACACCTTGCTAAAAAATGGGTGGTCAGATACCTTCTGGATTGTCGCCAAACAATCTAAAACAGGAGGCACATCATGACCACCCAAGACAAAATCGCAAGAGCTAAACTCAGCATACTGGAACTGGCCGAATACCTCAAGAATGTTTCCCAGGCCTGCCGCATCAACGGCGTTTCCCGCCAACATTTCTACGACATTAAAAAAGCGTATGAAGAGCACGGCCTTGAAGGCCTCAAGGATAAAAGCCGGCGCAAGCCGTGTATCAAAAATCGGGTTGCTCCTGAAATTGAAGCGGCCGTGATCAAAATGGCATTTGAATATCCGGCTTATGGTCAGGCACGAGCTGCCAATGAACTGCGTAAAGAGGGCATTCTGGTGTCATCCGGCGGTGTTCGAAGCATCTGGATTCGGCACGATCTGGAAACTTTCAAAAAACGTCTGGCATCGCTTGAAGAGCGGGCAGCCAAAGAAGGCATTGTTTACACCGAGGCCCAATTGACGGCGTTGGAAACAGCCAAGCGCAGTCGGGAATCTCACCCGGATGAAATCGAAACCCAACATTCGGGTTATCTGATCAGCCAGGATACCTTTTATGTCGGGTATCTGAAAGGTGTCGGCCGGATCTATCAGCAAACGGTGGTCGATACCTATTCGTCGGTGGCCTTTGCCAAGCTGTATACGGCCAAGATCCCCGTCACCGCTGCCGATACGCTCAATGACCGTGTGTTGCCTTTCTTTGAGGAACACAATGTCCCTGTATTGCGGGTATTGACGGATCGGGGAACCGAGTTTTGTGGCAGCCTGGATAAACACCCTTACGAGTTGTTCCTGCAACTCAACGAAATCGACCATACCAAAACTAAGGTCAGAAGCCCTCAAACTAATGGTATTTGCGAGCGTTTCCACCAAACCGTGCTGAATGAGTTCTACCGTGTGGCATTTCGAAAGAAGCTGTATCGTGATCTTGAGACTTTACAGATCGACCTGGATGAGTATATGGACGAGTATAATACAAAACGAACCCATCAGGGAAAACGCTGCAAAGGTCGTACGCCAATGGAAACATTCATTGAAGGCAAGCAGCGATATAAAGAAAAGAATCTGGAAAAAATAAATGCTGCATAACTGTCGTTGACACATCCAGAAGGTTTCTGACCACTGTCAACTCAAGTTCCGTTCAGGACAAATAAGTCAATATTGGCAGGTTCGTTCAAGCGCCATAAAAGTTTTCATCCCTCGGCCTATGATGGATTCCGGGTCGATGCGGTGGCGTCAACATTCTTTCACGACCTGAACGGCATCTTCACAATCCTTCAAGGTTGCCGTCCCGTTCAGTTCTTCCCACATGCGTGTGGCTGTCTCCCGGTCCTGTGCGCTCAACTCGATTAGCTCTTGCATACCAGTCTCCTTTGATTGAAATGCAAAATCCCTTAACCATTCACTGCTGTTAATGCAGATAGGGAGTCCCCGCACAATCTGCGGGGATTCCTGCTTATAGCGGTCCTCGACGCCTATTGATGACGCAATAGCCGCGCCGTCATACAAGTCTCTATGCCCAAAAAAGGCGCAGCCACAACCATCAAGGCTATATGGATCTGTATTTACAATAAATCGATTCGATCCCGCCAATAACCATTTTGGAGCGAAACGGCTCAGGCACGATTTTAACGCCTTGCCTCGACGAAGGGAAAAACCGGTCCTCGTACTGACAGCAACGATAATTGCACAGGTCATGGACAATGGATGACGTTGACTTTCTTCAGAAAATTATCGTGTGAAAAAGGTCAAAACAAAATGGTCCGGCCGAACCTCAGCTTGTCCAGGGAGAGGTCACCGCGTGCTGGGTTGCCTTTTCGCAGCCTTTCATTTATGAATTTTGGTCTGAGGTTTCGGCAATTGAGGATACGCCTGATGCCAACAACCTGGTTCCGATGCCTACCGGAAACAACAGGCGAGAATGACCGGCAAAAAGCAAACGGCTTTATTTTTCACAACGGAGAAACATGAAAGAGAATCTGACCCCTGACGCGGCTACCCATACCGTTTACCTGTGCCAGCTGGGCCCCATTGTCTCCTGCGGCGCTTGCTGCGGGCTCTATAATGTCGCCGATCCCGATCCCCGCGCGTTGGAAGCCATGCTGCGGCGTAGGACCCGTTGGTTCGCCGACGCTCCGCGCACCGTGGCCGGGATCGACGCATTCAAAGCACGGGTCGAAAGCATTGAGCCTCAAACCCGGCCCCTTCCGGATTTTCACCATTGTCCTTACCTGGGAATGATCGAGGACACGGGCCGGCGGGTAGGCTGCCTGCTGCATCCGCTGGCCACCGGCAATCACGGTCTGGACTGGCGGGGGTTGAGTTACTACGGCGGAATGGCCTGCCGCACCTACTTTTGCCCGAGCGTCCGACACCTGCCTGCTCGATGGCTGACCGTCGTCCGCCAGAGTATGGACCACTGGTATCTTCACGGACTCATCGTTACCGAACGAAAGCTCCTAACCGCCTTCTTCGAGGAATTGGAAAACCGGATCGGCAGGCCTGTCAACGAATCTGACTTTTCAGAGGGTAACGTCACATCACTGCTTTTCAGCACGTTTGCCGCCCTTAAGCTGAACTGGCCGTTTCGGCGAAACGGTTCGCCAGGCGTATGCAACTATTTTTTCGAAGATGGGCAGTATCTTCGGTCTGCGGTGGGAAGGATAGTAGACGGAATCCCCATATCCCCTTTTGAAACCATCTTTCAAGAACTGGATTCAAGCTTCTCATCGACCGGGGACGTTGACGAAGCTGAAGAACGCCTGGAAACCATCTTCAAACCACTCACGCGGGTATTGAAAAACGGATAGACAGCACAGACCGCAAGATAAGGGCTTGAAAAATATCGACAATCATTATTTCTCCCGATCTAATGGGGCTAATGAAATCTTTTCCCGGTTCGCTCACATCTTCAAACGATCAAATCTGGAAATAAGCAAAACCGACGATACCGAAACAGGGTGACCGGGTCAACTCTCTGAAATCGGCTATAGGGAGCTGTATTTCAGAAGTTGAGCGGATATGGGTTCGGGTTCAGATGGAAACCCCCAGTTTTTCCCGAATAACCTCCTCAAGGGTCGGCTTGCTGTTGTCCCTGTATTCATAGCGCACCCGAACGACCGGTTTGTTGACCGAAACCACTGCTGTCAGATCAATCGGAGTGGCTGACAGCACCAGATCGCATAGGCAATCGTTGATGGTCGCTTCCAGGTCCTTGATTTGACCGGGGCTGTAGCCCATAGCGGGAAGCAGCGTGCCGATATGGGGATAGGTTTGGAAGGTTTCCGCCAGGGTTCCCTTGAGATAGGGACGCGGGTCGGCCAGCGAAGCTGCACCAAACCGGCGGGCAGCGATGACACCCGCACCGTAGGTCATTTCACCATGGGTCAACGTGGGGCCGTCCTCCACCACCAAAACCCGTTTCCCTCTTATCAGATCCGGATCGTCCACCAAAACGGCCGAGTCGGCAAGGATGATGATCGCCTCCGGATTATTTTTTTTAATGGTTTTTCTGACCTGTTCCACCTTCTCGGGTTCGGCGCTGTCCACTTTATTGATCACGGCGACATCGGCCATGAGCATGTTGGTCTCACCGGGGTGGTAACGGGTTTCATGTCCGGCACGGTGGGGATCGAACACCACAATATTGAGGTCAGGTTTGAAAAACGGGGTGTCGTTGTTGCCCCCGTCCCAGACAATCACGTCGGCCTCTTTTTCCGCCGCTTCCAGGATCAATCCATAGTCAACACCGGCATAGACAACAGCCCCCATGTCAATGACCGGTTCGTATTCCTCCCGTTCCTCGATGGTGCAACGCTGACTGACTAAATCGTCGCGGGAAGCGAATCGCTGAACAATCTGCTGGGTAAGATCACCATAGGGCATGGGATGGCGTACGGAAACCACCCGTTTTCCCATAGCTTGTAATACCTGAATGACTTTCCGGCTGGTTTGCGATTTTCCACAGCCGGTACGCACTGCGCAGACCGATATCACCTTTCTGCTGGATGCCAGCATGGTGTAGGGGGCGCCGATAATGATGAAATCGGCACCGGCAGCAGTTGTCTGAGAGGCTTTATGCATCACTTCATCGTGGGGGACGTCGCTGTACGAAAAGGCCACCAGGTCCACCCGATGCTGTTTGATCAGTTCCACCAGACGGCTGTCCGGATAAATGGGAATGCCTTCGGGGTAGCGCTTGCCGGAGAGTTGAGCCGGATACACGCGGCCGTCGATATCGGGAATCTGGGTCGCCGTGAAACCGACTACATCGTATCGGTCGTTATCCCGAAAGTAGACATTGAAATTATGAAAATCCCTTCCCGCGGCCCCCATGATGATAACATTTTCCACCACAATATACCTCCTCTCAAGGTTAACGGGTTCAAACCCTGTCGATCCGGCAGCAGCAAGAAAATAGTCGCGGACACCCACCGCTTTAGAAAATGGACCATCAACAGGTGGGCATCGGCAAGAGCATTGGAGTCTCAGTTGTGGACTAATCCACTACTGTTTGCGGCCGGCGAAACGATTAAACGCTTAATTTCGAGGTCGGGCGCGGAAAAAAAAGGCGCCGGTCGTATCCGGCGCCGATTATATCAATTGGATGGTAAAAAGAAAGGCTCAAGGTGAAAGGATTATCGTGGTTATGCCGTGGCCAAGTCGTATCCGGCCTCCAGGGAGCCCATCAGTTCCTCGACAGAAACGATCCTGTCCACGCGAAAGGCATTGGCACCGGCAAAAGCGAACCCGTTTTTCAGCTTGCCCCGCCTGGCCGACGCCAGTGCCATGCCGATGCAATAGGGGCTCTTTTCCGGATCACAGGTCTTGATGCAGTGATACGGGCAGCGAAAGGGGCGCCTGACACCATCGGCTACGTCCAGCAGGAACTGGTTCCGCAGCGCCCTGCCGGGAAGACCGACCGGGCTCTTGATCACCATCAGGTCTTCTTCCCGGGCGTCTACATAGGACTGCTTGAAGGCCATATCCGCATCACACTCGTGGGTGGCGACAAATCGGGTGCCCATCTGGACGCCACTGGCCCCCAGTTCCAGAAACCGTCGGATATCACCGCCATCATACACACCGCCGGCGGCAATCACGGGGATTCTGACGCCGTGTTCAGCCTCGACCTTCTTCATTTCGGCAACGACGTCTGCAATCAGATTTTCAAGGGCAAACTGGGGATCGTCCAACTGATCGGCCTTGAAACCCAGGTGGCCTCCGGCTTTGGGGCCTTCCACCACGAAGGCATCCGGCATGTACCCGTAACGCTGGTACCATCGTTTGCAAATCAGGGCTGCGGCTCGGCCCGAAGAAACGATGGGCACCAGCCTTGTCTGGTCACCTTTTTTCAGGAATCCGGGCAGGTCCAACGGTAGACCGGCGCCGGCAAAAATAATGTCGATTTTCTCGGCAATGGCGGTTTTTACCAATTCGGCAAAATGGGTCAGGGCCACCATGATGTTAACGCCAATGATCCCTCGAGTCTTCTCCCTGGCTTTGCGGATCTCCCGGGAAAGAGCCCGGCAGTTGGCCTCGATGCCGTTGGTGGATATATCCTTTTCGGTAATACCAGCCATGGCGCCGGCAATCACGCCGATCCCCCCGGCATTGGCCACGGCGGAAGCCAGACCGGACATGGAAATTCCCACACCCATGCCCCCCTGGATAATGGGAAGCCGACTGATCAGATGACCGATTTTTAGCTCAGGCATTTTCATGGAGAACACCGTCTCACAACTTAAAGTTGGTTCGTAAAACGCGAATCGTTTAAAAACGGTGTATCCATATCCGGGACCCGGGCGGGCCACAAGCAAGAAAGGCGAGATGACAAAAGTTTTACATGTATTTGTCCCGTAAAGCGGTCAACCGGGTAAGATAGCGTTCCCGGTAGGTCAGTCCTTTTTGGTTGGAAATATCATAGAAGAGGTAGTCGATATAGGGGCGGACATTGATGCCGTATTGGTTGAACTTCTCGTCGTTGGCCCGGTCGATGATCAAAATGGCGTAATAGCTCACCAGCATACGAACCTTGGATTCCCGCCGCAGCAGGTAGCTTCGCCCACCCAGGGTATTCAGAAAATAACCTGCATAATCGTACAGCCGCTCTATAGACAGGGGCTGCGTGTCCCCGGGCAGGGGCTGACCGCATTCGGCAATCTGGGCATAGAGCACCGCCATGGCCGGCTCCAGTACACGATCTTCAGTGGCCAGGATGTCCTTGGCCAGCATCAGTCGGTCTTTTCCCAGCACCCGGTAAAAGTGGGTCACGTTTTTCACCAGACGAAACATATCCTTCATTTCGGCAATATTCGCCGGCGGATTGGCCATAAGCAGCCCCGCACTTTCCCGGAAGAAGCCGGCACTGCCCCCGTCGAGGTCCCGATTCGACAGGTAGGCTTGGCTGTCCAGATAGTTGAAAAAGGCGTTCATCTGCGCCTCCACCTTTACACAATCGACAGGCAGGCTGTCGGAATCCCGGTCAGGAGCCGGTGTGCCGAAGACCGTGGGAAAATCTTCGTCGCCCGGCCGCATCTGGCGCTCGGTTTCCAGCTGAGCCCGCATCTCTTTCAGGTCGGCCTCCATTTTTTGGATCACTTCCAGGCATTCCTGCTGAGCCTGCTGGCGGCCAAAGGCCATCTGGTTCTGGTGCCATCGGTTAACCATAAAATAGGCCCCCAGGCCGATGATAATCAGGGCAAAGACAATGGCTACGGTCGCGACGGTCCTGTTCATGGAATTCACATCAATCTCCTTATCTGCAGATCATCAGTCCGAGGTGGCCTTACGATTCTGGACAGAGCCTGGATGTCGGCGTCCGATGACCGTCCATCCAGGACGTTCACCACTGCATCAAAAGCCTTATCCGCTTCGCGAAAACGGTTCATGAATCGCTCTGGATCAACCCGGTTCAGGTCGGTTGCTTGGGTAATTTCCACCAGGTGCCGGCCGCCAATGGCATGCTTGCCCACATGGGTGATCAGCTGACTCGATACCCGTAGCGCGTGATGGCGATAGGGATCGCCTGAAACCGTATCGGAAATATGGCGGCACAGAAACTCATAACAGACCGGTGGGCGTCCCGCAACCAGAGAACAGCCCGTTGCGGTCAACCAGCCATGGGAATCGTTGAACACCGACCGATCCGAAAAACAGCTGGCCACCAGACCCAGAAAAGCGCTTTCCCGGGTTTCCACACAAAAATGAACTCGGCAGCAGACGTGTCGGCAGACCGAACAAAATGGCCGGCACCATTGTTCCGTGCGTTGCCGGACGCGTTGCTCGAACTGACCGTATCGGTCTACCAGCCGGTTAATATCCGACTTCATGGAACTGATCAAATCCCCGCATGAAATGGGAAAGAGGGGGTCACGACCAAACTTGCCCACCGCAGGAGCACTCGTTGTCAGGCATCTTTTTTGTATTCCACATCGGCCTGCTTTTCAACACCTATGTGCCCCTGTCCGTAAATACGGCGACGCACCGAGATTGCCAAGGCGCCCGGATCGCCAGGCGGGAGAAGCGACAATAGCAGCGCTATTGGGTCGCCGAGTAACACGGCGGGTCGGGTTGCTCGGCGATCGAATGCCATCGTATTTATGAATAGGGGTACTTTGGTTCAAGATGAATCAAACACGCATCCATCCGACAGAGAATAAAGACCAAGCCAGCAGAATGGCGAAGACCGTCTGAAGCAGCCGCATACCTCGCCGCCGAAGCCTCCAGGGAGGCAGGGAAAAGGCGACAACAAAGCCGTTGGCCGCATACAGGGGACTTAGCACATCGAGACTTCCGGGATGCCAGGCAACCACCAGGGCAGCCAGGTAAAGGTATCCCATCCATGCCACGCTCACCGCCTTGAGCCGCCGCGGCCCGCGCACCAGGGTGTGGGCCATCGCCGGAAGCACCAACAGCAGGGCAAAGGGACCGAAGCCCATGCTTCCGCTGCCTGAAAAAATAAGGGAAAACGAACCCTCCAACCCGGCATGGCCGAACACAGGCACCACCACGCTGTTGTATGCCCCCATCACCAGACGACGCAGGTCCAGTCCCACCACCCACACCAGCATCCGCTGCACCGGTTCGGTGGGATCGCAGCTGATGAAAAGGTAGCGGATCAAATTGGCGACGGCACCGAGGATACCGTCATTATCGAAGGCGATGGGTACGCCGAAAAGCGGGTAATCATGGGTCAGGTTCAATGCAAAACCAGGGACCTGGGCCAATATCAGGGCCGGTAGCAGGGCCAGCAACGTTATAAGTGGTTTTGCCGCCATCAATTCCCTCAACATAATCCATCCGTGCCGGCGGATCATGACTACCATCAGCAGGAGTATCATCACCGGGACCAGGGCGATGCTCAAGGGGTTTGCATAAATGGAAAACAGGATGCAAAGGAAGAAAAATCTGAGGTCCCCGGCCTGGTGCTGCTCCAAGAGGCGGTAGAGCAGAACCATGGAAAAGGCAATGATCGCCGTGGAGACCAGTTCTTCCGAGGGCCGCACCCCCAGGAAAACCAATCGAGGTATGCTCAGAACCATCATGGTGACGGTCAACGCCATGGGCGGCCACGTATACCGCCGGGCAAGGGCATAGGTGGAAAACCCGACGGCCATGTGGGCCAGCAGACCGAAGCCGCAGGCGTTGGGTCCCAGGCCAAAACGTGCTGTGTGGTAAAACAGGGCCGTGGCATTAAGCGGGAGAATCGGATCCGTGCCCGCCATTGGAAATAACCCACCCGTTGCCGAACCGGCAATCAGTCCGTTCCATGGATGGGTGGTCGGCAGGAAATCCGTTGACGACCATCCCCCCACCACCAAACCTGCCATTACGATCCACGCAGCCGCAATGGTCAATCCTGAGAAGGTTTCCTGATTCAACAGATGGGATGCCGATGCCAGCTTTCGTAACAGGCGTGGCAACCGGTGGATCCCAAAAAAAAGAATAGTCGCCAGGGCAACCGCTTCCAGGATGAAACCGGGCAGTGCTGATCCAACGAAAAGAGAGATCTGATGGATCAGGGAAAGGCCCATGAACACCGACACGACCGCACCGGCCCCGGCTTCGGCAAAGGTATATCCCATGGACAGAAACCATGAGACTCCCACTAGAAAAAAAATCGCCGTCTCGGCAGTTAAACCCAATGCCACCCAGGCCATCATCGCAACCCGCCCGCGTTGAGGCCTGGCACCGCCTGTCCACGGATTTTCACGCTTTTTCCGCGCTTTCCGCCGCCGCTTGCTGGGCCTTCAGGTGGTCGACGATTTCGACCATGAAGTCCCGCATGTTGCGGGCCAGTCGTTCACATTCCGGGCAGTATACTTTTCGAAACATCTTGCCGTGGGCATCGTTCTGGTGCCAGTACCATTCTATGTACGGCGATCCTTTGCAGAACTTTTTTCCCGTATACTGGGCAATCGGGCACCCTACGCAGATAAGCACATAAAAAATGCGGCAGGGGGGGCAATCTAGGACGCCGCCGTCCGTGCCCTTGCCGGCGATGATCCGGTCCCACTTGCGGACAGAAGATTCCATGATGCTGATTTTATTCATACAATCACCCATGCTGAGGTTGATATGCGATTAACTCGGCATTTTTTTCCTTTTGCCTGAAGGTTGCCAGCGGCATATACCCGGACAAAGCCACCCAACCCCTATTTTCAATAACGACCCTAAACAGGCCGGTTTTTATACCCGACAGGATCAGTTGGAAAGCTGACCGTCCAGTTCTTTCCAGAACCGCCGGTGGGTATGGACGCATCGATTCACGACGGTATTCAGTCGGGCCGGATCGGCACTTGCCGCCATGGCATCCACATCGGTCGACGTCCGTCCGGTGAGTTCATCGATCATGGCCAGGGCCGAATCGGCCAGCGCGTCGGCATGGTACCCCCCTTCCAGGCAGAACACCACCCGACCGGCGCAGTTCTGTCGGGCAATATCAAGGATCAATCGGGTCAGACCGGCAAATCCCGCCGGAGTGACCTTCATTCCTCCCAGCGGGTCGGCAGCGTGGATATCGAACCCGGCGGAAACCAGGATCAATTCCGGTTTGAACGCACGCGCCACAGGTGCAAGGAGCCGTTGGTAAATGGCCACAAATTCACCGTCTCCGCAGCCGCGTTTCAACGGAACATTCATGGTGGTCCCCTCTCCCGGTCCCTGCCCGGTTTCGGTAAAGTGGCCGGTGCCGGGATAGTGGGGAAATTGGTGAGAAGAGAAGAAAAAAACCGACGGGTCCCGTTCGAATATGTGTTGGGTGCCATTGCCGTGGTGAAGGTCCCAGTCCACCACCATCACCCGCGCCAGCTCCATGGCCGTGCGCGCCGCCATGCTGCCAATGGCCACATTGTTGAAAATGCAATAGCCCATGGCCCGGCTCCGTTCGGCATGGTGACCGGGTGGACGGGCCAGTACTATCGCATGAGACAGGGATCCGGCAACCACTCGCCGGATGGCCTCGATGGTACCGCCGGCAGCAAGGGCCGCCACTGTGAAAGAACGGCCACAGGTCAGGGTATCGGCGCTGAGAGCCGACGCTGCGCGGTTCGCGGTCGCCTTGACCTGGTTCAGGTAGGACGGGCTGTGTACCAGAAGAATCTCTTCGTCGGTAGCCTCCGGCGGGACAATGGTGGTGAACCGGCAGTTCACCAACGGGTCTTGCAGGAGCCGATAAAGGGGTTGAAGCCGACGGGGGTGATCCGGGTGACCTTCATCGGTTACATGCTCCAGGTAGACTGGGTCCCAAACCACGCCGGTAGCCGTCATCGACGATGTCCTCCGGTCTTGATGGGTTCCACCGGCTCAGGCACGGTCAACACGCAGCAGGGAGAGCGGCGCAGCAGCGTCTCGGTCGTAGAGCCGGATATCCAGCGGCTCACCCTGCCGGAACAGCGCACACCGACCACGATGATATCCGACGCCTGCTCATCGGCGATCTGCAGCACCATCTCTTGGGGAACACCGGGAGCGATCGTTACGGAAAGCTGATCGGCATGGGGAAACATCCGCCGCCCTTGTTCGTTCAACTGACGGTTCAAGCGATCCTGAAGCGCCTGCTGAACCTGGCCATAAGATGCCGCATCCGAATCCGTCATCACTTTTTCCATGGGTCCTTCCATGGCATGGACCATGTGGATTCGTGAAGCGGTATCGGTTTGAAGCAGGGGCAGCAGTGGGGCGGTCCGCTGCCAATGCCCGTGACTGTCGCAGCTGACCACCGCCGAACGAAAACCGTTGAACCGGTCGGGGGCTTCACCATCGCCCGGTTTGACCACCAGCATGGGACGCTTCAGTGCACGCGTCAGGCGTTCCACCACCGTGCCGATGAAAAAACGCCGAAAGCCGGATACCCCGTGACTGGCGGAAACCACGAGACTCGGTGGAAGGCTGTCGACGAAGGCGGCAGTCTGCTCAACCGGTTCCCCGAAGCGCACCATGGGTTCCCAGTCCACATCGGCATCGGTCATCAATGCCTGAATTCGCTGCCTAGCATCGTCGGTCAGATGGGCTAGGTCTCCTCCCCGCTCGAATACTGCTGTCGGGTGTGCTCCGTCCTGGGGATTGTGCACCGCATGAAACAGGTACAAACGCACACCGGCCCGTCGGGCCAGGACCTTTCCGTAACCGACCACCAATGGGCTGAAGGATGAAAAATCGACTGCACAGACGATGGCTTGGATGGTCAGCGGCATGATGGGATCCCTTTTTTGCGCAGCATGGACAGGATGTCTGTGGGATGGGATAGAAACCTTCCCGGTCTGCATTTTTCACATTGAATTGTAGGAAAAAGCCGGCGTCCATGTCAATCTGAATATCAAAGGTCCAAAGAACATGGCCAGAGGGTGTTCATTCAAATCCTGGCCAGATTTTTCAGCCGCGTGAGCACGTCCCAGGAAAAGCTCTCGCTCCGGCAGGGGAAGATGGCGTTGTTGGTGAAGATGGGATCCGACTCCAGATCGTAGCGCGAAGCCGCCACGGCTGCCTTCCACATGGGGGTGTGGGGGATGGGGGTGTAGTGGGCGATTATTGGCGTGACGCCGGTCGCCTTCACCACAGCGATGGATGCCTCGACCCCCGAAACGTCCTGGCCGGGAAGGCCGGCCAGCAGGTAAGCACCCACCTGGCCGGAATTGAAGCCGGCAGCCTTGAGATACCCCACCGTTCGAAGAAATTCTGCTTCGGTCACTTTTCGATCCATCGTCTGCCGCCCTTCGAATGCCGTGGTTTCCAGACCGAGTCGGACGGTGTAAAACCCGGCCCGAAACATCAGCCGGGCCAAGGGGCGGGTAATCTCGCGGATATGCAAGGCGTTGGGGGTATGGAACCGCACGTCGATGCCCGTGGCGACAAGCCCCTCCAGCAGGGGAATGATGTGATGGTCGGCATCGACCAGCAGGGCGTCATCGTAAAAGGCGAAATCGCGGACACCGTGACGCTGATGCCAGTGGACGATTTCGTCTACGACCGAGTCGGGGCGGCGGCGCATCATCCGGGGTTGAAGCCGGTGGGAGGCGCAATAAGCGCACTGAAACGGGCACCCACGCGAGGTCAGCACCGGCACATGCAACAGATGGTGTTCAAGGTCCAGGGCCGGGTGGGGAAGCGTATCCAGGTCCTGCGGGTCGAACCGGGGCACGGGCGACCAACCGGTAAGTTCGGCCACGAGCGGCAAGATGGCGCTTTCACCCGGGCCGCTCACCACGCGATCCGCGCCGCAGGTGCTGCGCGCATGGTCGGCGCATAAGGTGGCATAAACACCGCCCAGGACCACCGGCACATCCGGGAAAACCGATTTGACCACGCCTATCGTTTCACGAACGCCCGGATACCAATAGGTCATCAGGGAGGTAACCATCACCAAATCCGGTGGATCGAGGGCGGCCAGGTCTTTTCGAAACCAGTCCTCGGGGATGCCGTAGCGGCAGAAAGTACGCGGGATGTCAGCCAGCCCCGGTGGTTTGGCGATGACCGTTTTCAGGTAGGGGCCGCGCCCGCAGCGCGCCGATGGTGACGGCCCGGCTGGGGAGAAGGGATGAAACCGATCCAGGCAGTCCAGGAAGGAAATCCGGGCTCCGTGTTCCCGCAGGATGCCCCCCAGGGTCAGCAGACCCAGGGGTTTAGCCCAGAAATCATAGGCGGCAAAATCGTGGATCCAGGGATTGACCAGAAGAATGTGGGGGAACTTAGATCGCATCCGTAAAATACGTCATGGAAATCTTTTTCAGTTCCCGGCGGCTGAAGAGCAGCTCGTATGTGAACACACCTGCTTTTTCGGACATTTTGCGGGCCGTATGCCGGCAGTCTTCCTCACTCTTGCCATGGATCATGGTGTACAGATTGTAAGGCCAGCCGTCGGCCGGGTCGCGCCGGTAGCAGTGGGAAACGGCGCGAAACGAGGCCATGATTTTTCCCACCGCCTCGATTCGATCTTCCTCCACCTGCCAGGCAGTCATGGCATTAGCCTGGAACCCGGATTTCTGATGACGCAACGTGGCGCCGAAACGGCGGATCACCCCTCGGTCGGTAAGGTCTTGAAGGGTCTGGATAAAGGTATTTTCGGGAATGCCGATCGCTTCGGCCAGAATCTGATAGGGGCGCGATACGATGGGAATATCACCTTGGATAGCGGCGATGACTTTCTTTTCAAGGTCGGTAAGCATGGGCATTTTTATGGAGAGTTGTCGCTGGGTTGTCAAGGACATAGTGAGTCGGTCCGATGATATCAGAACTCGGGAAACAATTCATGAATTTCTGCTTTGCTGGCGCCGCAGATACCCCTTTCGGTAATAAAGCCGCTCACCAGCCGGGCCGGAGTGACATCGAAGGCGAAGTCCGCCGCCGGACTGGATTCGGGGGGCACCAGCACCCGGGTGATCCGCCCGTCGGCCAGTCCCTGAATGTAGCGCACTTCGTCCGGGCTGCGCTCCTCGATGGGAATCTCCGCCACCCCATCGGACAGGGTCCAGTCGAAAGTGGACGACGGCAGGGCCACGTAGAAAGGGATGTTGTTGTCCCTGGCTGCCAGCGCCTTGAGGTAGGTGCCGATCTTGTTGGCCACGTCGCCGGTGTGGGTGGAGCGGTCCGTGCCCACGATCACCATATCCACCCGGCCGTGCTGCATGAGGTGGCCGCCGGCATTGTCGGTAATTATCGTGTGGGGCACCCCGTGTTTGCCCAGTTCCCAGGCGGTCAGCCGTGAACCCTGGTTCAGCGGCCGGGTTTCATCCACCCACACGTGAAGATCAACTCCCCGGTTAAAGGCTTCGTAGATGGGAGCAGTGGCCGTGCCGTATTCGATGCAGGCCAGCCAGCCGGCATTGCAGTGCGTCAGAATGTTGACCGTTTCGCCTTTTTTCTTTCGGCTGATAGCCTCGATGAGACCGGCCCCGTGAACACCGATGCGGCGGCAGTTCTCCGCCTCCTCCTCGGCAATGGCGGACGCCTCGGTGCGGGCGGCGCCGATGCGATCCGCCGGTGAGCCTGCGCATAGCACCTTTTCAAGCACCCGATCCACCCCCCAGGCCAGGTTCACGGCCGTGGGCCGGGCCGCCTTGAGCCTTGTGCACGCTCGTCTGATGAATGCCGCCTGATCGGGTTCGTCCTCTCCGTTAAGCGCCGCAATCATCACCCCGTAGGCGCCGGTGACGCCGATCAGGGGTGCGCCCCGAACGAACATCTCCCGGATGGCGTGGATCATCTGATCCACGGTGGTCAAATCGGCCACGACAAACTGGTGGGGCAGTTGGCGCTGGTCGATCACCTTCACGGTGATCCGGTCCGGGTCCAGCCATATGGGCCGGATCTGTTGTCCGTCAACGATCATCGGGTTATCCTCTTCAGATTCTTTTCAAGATCGAAAATATGATGTGATTGCCAGAGGCAAGTGATTACCATAAATCGCCTCCTTTGGAAAGAAAGGTAGCCAATCGTCATATCGAAGAATACTTTCGGCAATGGTCACATTGCGTCCCGGCATTTTTATCTTGACATCAAGATAAATTATCTTACCTTTGCTCTATGGAAACCCTATCGGCAAAAAAGCAGCCGGTGTCCCGACGGCTGGAGAGCCAGGAAAACTAGTGCATCAGCTGAAAGGAATCGGCCTTCATGCAGAACAACCGGCCAAGGGCGACTGACTTTCTTTAAACTATTATTTCGATATCATAGCGAATATAGAGGTGCCTCTCATGAATACACCCAATGAAAACCCTGCCATCAGCGGCATTCACCATATCACGGCCGTGGCCGCATCAGCCGCGGACAATTACCGTTTCTACACCCGCGTGCTGGGACTGCGACTGGTCAAGAAAACCGTCAACTTCGACGATCCGTTCACCTATCATCTCTATTACGGGAACGAAACGGGCCGCCCCGGCACCATTCTCACCTTCTTTCCGTGGGAGCAGTTTCCCCAGGGAAGACCGGGGACAGGCATGGTATCTGCCATCGCCTTTGCCGTACCCCGCTTTTCAATCGACTATTGGAACCGTCGCCTGAATGAATACGGCATCGCCGTTGACACCGAAAGTCGATTCGGAGAACCGGTCATCCGGTTTAACGACCCCCACGGCCTCCCCCTCGAACTCATCGGGACGCCACCCAGTGCCGACCTGAATTCGGATGGGGCGGTTTTGCCGACGGCCATCATGGGATTTCATTCAGCAACCCTGCTGTTGGACCGGATCGATGCCACGGAAAAAATCATCGTGGAAGGCATGGGGATGACACCCGTTCTGCGGGAGGGCAGCCGGTACCGGTTCGCCATGCAGGATGACAACGCTCCCGGCCACCTGCTGGATGTGCGCGTTGACCCGTCTGCCGGCAGGGGACGGCCCGGCGGCGGCACGGTCCACCACATCGCCTTCCGTACCCGGGATAACCGTGAACAGCAGTCATGGCGCCAACGGATTCGGCAGCACGGCTTGTCCGTCACCGACGTTCGTGATCGCAAGTATTTCCAATCCATTTATTTTCACGAGCCGGGCGGTGTACTCTTCGAAATCGCCACCGACCCCCCGGGCTTTGCCGTGGATGAAGATCCCCGCCATTTAGGGACGACCCTGAAACTTCCCCACCAATACGAAGCACTGCGCGGGCAGATCGAGGAGCAATTGCCCCCATTGGAACTGACCGATTTTCGGCATGTCTACTTGCCCCCCGAACCCGGAGAAAACCATGGAGATTCCATCGTTGCCCTCCACGGTACCGGCGGCAACGAACACGACCTGATTCCCGTCGTTCGACAGATCAGCCCCTCGGCACCGGTCATCAGCCTCCGGGGTAATGTGCTGGAAAACGGCATGCCCCGGTTCTTCAAAAGACTGGCCGAAGGGGTGTTCGACGAAAACGATGTTCGTTACCATGCCCATCATCTCAGTGATTTTCTGGCTGAAGCGGCGCGTTGCTATGGCCCCATGGACAACCATCGCATTGCCCTGGGATATTCCAACGGTGCCAATATGGCCGCAGCTATCATGCTGCTGAGACCCGACGTTTTCTCCGGTGCCATTCTCTTTCGCCCCATGATGCCCCTGAAAATGACCCCCGGGCCGGATTTAGCATGCAAATCGATACTGATCACCACCGGGCGATTCGACCGGGTGATTCCTTCAGCGGAGACACAAAGGTTGGTCCACACGTTGAAAAAGGCGGGGGCATCGGTAGAGGTGGTCGATATGGATGCCGGCCATGAACTGACGGCGGGAGATATCGAGGCGGCACGATCATGGTTGGGCAGAGGCCCTGGAAGGCGATGCGCCACGACGCCATCCCGAATAAAAAATGCCGCCTGATCCCGGTTTGGCATCTCCTGCCGGATCAGTTTCGCAATGCGTGCAATAATAACCAACTGGCAGGGCAATTCAGCATTACCGATCCGCAAAAACCGCAGCCAGCGGGTGCTCGACGATACCAAGGAGAACCCTTATGAATACTACCGCCATCGAAAAAATGTCACCGAAAACCGTTCACCAATGGGTTAAAGCGGAAAAGCCCTTAATCTTGATAGACACCCTCTCCCATGACCATTTCAAGGCAATCCACCTGCCGGGGGCGAAATCTGCCTGCGTCTTTGAAGTCACCTTCCTGGATCAGATCGCTGCCATCACGACGGACAAACACACCCGCATCGTCCTTTACGGTGCCAATGAGCGGACCATGGATGCGGCTGTCGCCGCTGAAAAGCTGCAGCGGGCAGGATTTGACAACCTTTTTATTCTTGACGGCGGCATCAACGGCTGGCGGGCAGCGGGATATCCGGCTGAAGGGGAATCGGTCGACATGCCTCCCCCGCCGGAGAACCTGCTGGCATTGAAGGACGGAACCTATAGGGTCGATATTGATCAGAGCGTCATTGAATGGGCCGGCCACAATCCCAATACCAAGCATGACGGTACGGTTCGCATTGCCAAAGGAGAAATCGGGGTAAAAGACGGAAAGCCCTTCGGAACGTTTGTGATTGATATGAATGCCCTCGAAAACAAAAGCCTGGCAGGAGATGAACTGCAGCCGGTACTGCTGTCCCACCTCAAATCGGATGACTTCTTTTTTACCCGACTGTTTCCCACGGCAACGTTCACGATCAAATCGGGCCTGCCCAGAAAAGATCCCTATCTCAGTGCGCCCAACCTGGATGTGCAAGGTGAACTTACCCTGAAAGATGTCAAGGCGGAATTGTCATTCCCTGCCACGGTCTACCAGGCCCACGATGGTACGATCACGGCCAAAGGCCGCTTTGATCTGGATCGGACACGCTGGAACATCATCTATGGCTCCACCCGTTTTTTCGAGCATCTGGGCATGCACCTGGTGTTCGATATGATCCATTTCGAGGTTAAGATCGTGGCACTGAGAAACGCCTGAGCAGGGGCATAAGCCTCCATTCCTTCATGGGCATCCGTGCAGGCGATGTCTGAAACAGGGCCCTCGACGCCTGGCCGCATTCCCTTCTAATCGACCGGCAATAGCGTACAACATCATTGCCGCGGCAATACGGGTAAACAACCTCTCACTTGGGCGTGGCCATCAAGGCCATCGTCGTGTCCAGCATCCGGTTGGCAAATCCCCACTCGTTGTCACACCAAACCAGGATTTTAGCCAGGTCGCCGCCGCTCACACGGGTTTGGGTACCGTCGACAATACTCGAATGGGGATCATGATTAAAGTCAACCGAGGCCAGAGGAAGGTCGCAAAAATCCATGATGCCGTCAAACCGGTTCTGCGCGGATTCCTTCAACACCTGATTGATCTCAACCTTTGACATCTTCCTTTTCAGGCGTACATTCAAATCCATAGCCGTAACGTTCTGGGTGGGTACGCGCATCGCCGTGGCTTGGAAACAACCTTCCAGTCGGGGGAGAATTCTTTCTATCCCCCTGGCCAACTGCGTTTCGACCGGAACCATGGAGGAACCGGCCGCACGGCACAAGCGCAGATCCTGATTGCAGGTGTCGATCACCGGCTGGTCATTCATCGACGAATGAATGGTGGAAATGTTGCCACAGACAATACCGAAGGCCTGGTCCAGGGCCACAATAACGGGGATAATGCAGTTGGATGTGCACGACGCATTGGACAGGATCGTCTCCTTGCCGGTCAATTCGTGGTGATTCACGCCGAAGACAACGGTCGCATCAACCCGGGAATCGGCCGGATTTGAAATCAGCACCTTCCCGGCACCGGCATCCAGGTGGATCTGGGCCCCGGCCCGGCTTTTAATCCGGCCGGTGCATTCGAAAACCACATCAACCGCCAATTCGGCCCAGATCCGCCGCGGCAGTTCTTCCTGCCGAAGCAGTTGAATCGGGTAGGTCCCCACGTGCAGTCGGTTTTCTTTCAGTTCGACCGGAATCGGAAAACGACCGTGAGTGGAATCGAACCGGGTCAGATGCGCTATCGCCTCGGGTTGAGCCAGATCATTGATGGCGACAATCTCAATGGGCCAGCGGCGGTACTCGTATAAGGCCCGCAGGATGCTGCGGCCAATGCGGCCAAACCCATTGATTGCACAACGAACCGGTCGATCAGATATAGACATGAGCACTCATTCCAATACAGGTAAAATAAGGGGTGGACAAAAACGGGAATTCACGCCACGCTATTCCGACGGACATCAACGGCGACGGTTTTGTATAGGACAAAAAAACAACGTATGCAAACACCGGGTTGGAATGGTTGACATCAGGAAACCTTTGGGGAATCCGGGGCTGAGAAAAAAAATGGCGGGGAAGACTCCCCGCCATTGAATCCTTCATTGATAATGCTTGACCGTTTAACCGTGGACTTCTTCCTTGACACCCACGGCCATCTTGTAAAGGACGGTCAACACCAGGGCACCCATGGCATATACACCGAGGGTAATACCGATTTCCGGCATGGTCGGGACGTATTCGTTGACCTCATGCAGCGGGTTGGGCACAAAACCACCGGAAATCATGCCCAGCCCCTTGTCGATCCAGGTGCCCATAATGATCACGATGCAGGCGATCATCAGGGAGGTTTCGTTCTTGCGTGTGGCCGGGGTGACGGTGAGCACGATGCCCGTGGCCATGAGGATCATGGAGGCCCACATCCAGGGCACCAGCGCACCGTGGCCATGCAGGCCCACGAACAGGTATTTGAGATGGGTGGTGTGGCCGGGAATTTGGCTGTAAAAGGCCACGAAGACTTCGCACAGGAAGAAAAAAACGTTGATGCAGATTGCGTAGGCCACAGTCTTGGCCAGGGCCTGGATCTGCTGCTTGCCCGGATCGAAATGGGTGAAGCGCCGGATGAACAGGCAGAGCAAAATCAGCAGGGCCGGTCCGGCGGCAAATGCCGATGCCAGGAAACGCGGCGCCAGAACGGCAGTAAGCCAGAAGTGGCGTCCGGGAAGACCGCAGTACAGGTAGGCGGTAACCGTGTGAATGCTCACCGCCCAAGGGATGGAGATGTAGATCAACGGTTTGAGCCAGCCCTGGTAGTGGACGCCGTTGCGCTCGGCCTCCAGCACATTCCACCCGATAACCAGGTTCAGGAACAGGTAGCCGTTGAGTACGATGGCATCGTAGAACAGCACGCTGTTAGGTGTCGGGTACAAAAGGACGTTAAGCGCCCGCATGGGCTGCCCCAGGTCGACCATAATGAATAGCAGGCACATGACGATGGAAGCGATGGCCAGGAATTCCCCCAGAATGGTGATTTTGCCATAGGCTTTATAGTCATGCAGATAGTAGGGCAGCACCACCATCACCCCTCCGGCGGCTACGCCGACCAAGTAGGTGAAGTTGGCAATGTAAAATCCCCAGGAGACGTCACGGCTCATGCCGGTGATACCGAGACCGAACTTGAGCTGCATCAGGTAAAGCCCGAAGCCGGCGCCGATAACACCCAGCAGGACAACCACCCATCCCCAGTACCATTTATTTCCTTTTACGGCTAATTCAAGCATGCTCACCTCACACGATGTAGTAGACGGACGGCTCTGTTCCCAGGGTCTGCTTCCGCCTGATGGTGTAGTTTTCCTTCAACAGTTCCCGGACCTCCGAATGCTCATCATATAGATCGCCGAATGCCAAGGCGCCGTTGGAGGCCTCCACACAGGCGGGCATTTTGCCTACGGCCAGACGCTCTGCGCAGAAGTTGCATTTTTCAACCACACCCTTCATGCGGGTGGGGAAGTCCTTGCTGTTTTCTTTGATGAAGGGACGCGGATCCCTGAAATTGAAGCTCCGTGCACCGAAGGGACAGGCGGCCATGCAGAAGCGGCAGCCGATGCAGCGGTGAAAATCCATCATGACGATGCCGTTTTCGTTTTTAAAGGTCGCCTGGGTGGGACAGGCCCGCACGCATGGTGGATTCTCGCAGTGGTTGCACAGCAGCAGAAAAGGCCTGTGCTCCACCTCTTCATTGAGGAATTGATTGGTTTTATCGGTAAAGGCGTTATGGTAATGCGCTTCCCAGATCCACTTGATCTCGTGGTTTTTGTTCTCGATGGCCGTGGGGATGTTATGAATTTTGTTGCAGGCATCGATGATGGGCTCCAGGTCTTCGGCTGTTTGAAGCTTTCGGGTATCAATCACCATGGCCCATTGTTTGGCCGTCAGGGCATCTTCTCCCTGGGCCACATGGTAGCCGGGCCCCTCACCACCTCCGGCAGCGAAGGCATTGAGTACGGGTTTTGCCCCAAGACCCAGCGCGGAAACGCCAGCTATCTGAAGAAAGCGTCTTCTGCTGTTTTTCATACCTTATTCTCCTTTTGGATTATCGATGTGGCAATCCCAGCAATAGGGCCTCACGGATGCATAGTTGTGGCACCGGTCACAGAACTTCTCCTTGTTGGAATGGCAGTCCAGACAGGTATTGGAGAGGCTCATGGTGTATAACTTTCCGTCGGGACTCACAAACATGCGCTCCGAGCCTCGCACCACATTGTGCCGCCACACGTCCAGCAGCTGCATATGCTCCGCTTTCATGAATGCGGTGGGCATGACGCAGGTTTTGGCGGCCTTGGCCTTGGCGGTCAACTCCAGCTCCGGTGCGGGGGCGGCTTTTCCCAGGTTGAACCAAAAGGGAAACGTGATGATGGCGATAAAAATAACCAGTCCCGCGAGAATTTTTTTCTTGTCCTTCATCGGCTACTCCTCCATTCCCGGCAGCGGCTCGCCGCGCAAGTCGGTTTCTCTGTCCTTTTCACCGGGCAGGATCAGGGCATTGGCCACCAGTTCGTGAAGTCCGGTGACATCGACCTCCGGTACCCAGTATTGCATGGATGCGGGCAGTGCCGCGCGGTCAATGGCGCAGACACAGGCCAGCATGTTCACCCCGTATGCTTCGTGGACATGCTTGACCGCGTTGGCCCGCGGAAAACCGCCGGCCATTCTCAGTTCCATGTTCTCACCGGCATTCAGGCCGGCGCCGCTGCCACAGCAGAAGGTCTGCTCCCGAATGGTATTGGCAGGCATCTCAAAAAAGTGGTTGGCTACGTTCTGGATCACGTACCGCGGTTCGTCCAGCAGCCCCATGCCCCGTGCAGGATTGCAGGAATCATGGAAGGTAATGACCTTGTTGTCGTTGCGGCTGGGGTCCAGATCCAGCTTGCCATGTTTGATCAGGTCGGCGGTGAACTCGGCGATGTGGACCATTTTGGTGGACTTGGCATTTTCGAATTTGGTGCCGGTGATGGGGTTGACCGGCTCTTCCAGAAAATCCGCCGGGCCGTTCATGGTATCCATATACTGGTGAATCACCCGCCACATGTGCCCGCACTCGCCGCCCAGAATCCACTTGACGCCCAGGCGTTTGGCTTCGGCGTACATCTTGGAGTTAAGCCGCTTCATGGTTTCGTGGGAAGTGAAGAAGCCGAAGTTGCCGCCTTCGGAAGCGTAGGTGCTCCAGGTGATCTTCAGGCCGTATTTTTCCTTGAGGTAGTGGAACAGGATCATATAGCCCATGCAGGTATAGGTGCCCGGATCGGCGAACACGTCACCCGACGGGGTGATGAAGAGGATGTCGGCATCTTTTTCCATGTAGGCGGGTTCGACCCGGACGCCGGTGATCTCCTCGATGTCGTCGACGAAGAAATCGAGCATATCCTTGAAGGCGTGCGGCTGAATTCCCAGGTGGTTGCCGGTCATGTAGCAATTGGATACCGGGGTGGCGATCCAATCGATGTTCAGGCCCAGCAGGTTCAGCAATTCACGGCCCATAATGGTGATTTCGGCGGTGTCGATGCCGTAGGGGCAGAAAACCGAGCAGCGGCGGCATTCGGTGCACTGGAACATGTAGTACCACCATTCCTTGAGCACATCCAGGCTCATGGGTCGGGCACCGCCCAACCGGCCGAGGATTTTTCCGGCGGTGGTGAAGTCGTTGCGGTAAACGCTGCGCAGCAGTTCGGCCCGCAGCACCGGCATGTTTTTGGGATCGCCGGTGCCGATGAAGAAATGGCACTTGTCGGCACAGGCGCCGCAGCGGACACAGATATCCATGAACACCTTGAATGACCGGAATTTCTCCAGCCGTTCGCGAAACCCCTCGTGAATAATCTGCTGCCAGTTGTCCGGCAGCTTCCAGTCGTCTTCCAGTGGGTTCCAGGCCCGTGCATTGGGAAGACTCAGGGTTTCGACGCTTTTGGGATTGGATGCATAGCAGTACATCCCCTTGCGGATATCCACGGGCGTGTCCATCCAACCGGCGCCGGACGGACGATGATCTATCTTAGTCAATAGCTCATCGGGTGTGATCAACTCATCTGCCATTATCTGCTCCTTTTCTGCTTACGCCTGTTCTTCGGGCATTTTAACGACCGGCAGGCCGGCTTCGACCATCTTTTCTCTGAAATCGTCTTCGTACTCTTCATAGGTGTGCACCTTGACCGGATGGTTCCAGGGGTTCACATGCCTGACCTGCCGGGTGTTGCCGGTCATATTCCGGGTGGGGCTGAGAAATATCCCGCCTAGATGCATCAGCTTGCTGAACGGAAAGTAGGCCAGAAGGATGCTGACCAGAAAAATGTGAGCGAAGAACAGGCTGCTGACACCCTCGGGAATCGTGGGCCGGAAAGTGACCAGGCCCATGGTCAGTTCTTTGATGGAAACGATGTCCACTTTGGTGAAATAACGCATGAAGATCCCGGAAAGGGCGATCCCCATGATCAAAAACAGGGGAAAGAAATCATTGGCCAGAGAGATATAACGTACCTGGGGAATGAATACCCGTCGCAGGAAAAGATAAAACGCAGCGGCCAGGAGGACCAGTCCGGACATATAGACACCGGGAAGACCCGCCTGAACGGCATCGTAAAGCACTTCGATGCGCATGAAGCCGTCCACCTGCTCGATCAAGGTGACGAAAAACGGGACCGGTTCGGTGAAAAACCGAAGGTGCCGCACAACCACGGCAAAGAAGGCGTAGTGAAAGGCTAGGGCGCCGACCCAGAGAAAAAGCTCCAATTGGTGGGTCATCTTGGTGCCGCCGGCAAGTTTCATGCGTGTGTTGCGAAACAGGGACCGGAAACAGACGATTTCCAGGAACATCCTCACGATGACGCCAAAGGTGGACGAGGGGTTGTCGATCTTGGCCTGTTTGAACCATGGCAAGGATGGCTGCTGGCCGCAGGTGGTGGTAATCCGGAATGGGACTGCCGACCGGGACCAGCTCATCACGCGGCGGGAAAACCCGACAACGAACAGGACCACCGCCAGATAGGGCAAAATGATGCCGAAAACCATTTGCAGACCCGCCCCCTGCTGCGTACCCACATAGGCGATCAGGAACAGCACGATAACCGCTATGAGGCTAACCATGTAATTTTTGTTCATCGAACCGCACCTCACTCCTTGGCGTCGGTCAGGTCGGAATCCGCCGCAACCGCCCTGCCGTAGCCGCACCGATGCCAGAGGCAACATCGGAGGCTCCCGGTAAAAAAGGGCACGGCTGATCCAGAGCCACTGCCGGATGCCTGAATCGAAAGGTTATAGGGAAAGTTTCAGAAACCGGGCCCGTCTGCCTCGGCTTCAACAATCAATCCTGCTCGCTTCAACGAACCGAAAAACTGTTTTCTGGATTCGGTCGCCTTAAGTTCAAATATTTTTTCACGGCAAGCCACGTAAATGTCGAAAGCCGCCATGGCCATTTCATCGATCTGCCGGTCAATGTCATTCATATCCCCCCCTGCGCCACGGCCGCCACCCGGCAGATGATGCCGGATAATCTGCTTCAGGGAAAAGACAAAGCTTGTTGCCATAGAGGGCGTAAAGCTTTGAACGGCACGGATTCTTAGAATTGGATCGAGGGCTGCCGTCATCACGTCGCGCCCGGCGCCGGTGATCAGAGCATCCACCAGGGCATCGAGGCTTTGGTGGGTGGTCTGCCCCACCGGATTGGCAAAGGGATCTTTCTGGTTCTTGAGAAATTGGGCCGTATCGGGCGGGTAGGAGTCAACCGTCGCCTGAAACCAGCCTTTGAGGATCTCCTGCTTTTTGGCTGCTAGTGATTGTGCTGAACTCATCTACGGTTCACCCTGAAGGCCCCGCGAACCGCGCACGGGTGCCGCAATATCAACCTCAACTTGTCGGTTCGGAGGGTTGCAGTGGAAATACTGGGCAACGGTTATAAATCAACCGAATTCAAGGTCGAACCTATAGTCAACTTGCCCTTTTCTGTCAAGGACAAATAAGGCGCCGCGCCACTGGGACACGGGGGTCAACCGTACAATTTTTTCCACGGGGAACGTCGGTTCTCACGGGCGTTGGACAGAGTCAGATACAATGTCCCCACCACCAGCTCGGCACAGTGGAAATGATCCTTGGGCAGACTCTCGAGGAATCCTGCCACCTGTTCCGGGGTAACCTCCCAGGCGGTGTCCACCGGCTTGCCTTCCACCAGTTCAACCACGGTATTGCAGCAGGCGTTGGTATGGAGACAGCCCTTGATGTCGTAAGACAGGGAAACGATGCGGTCCCCGTCGAGATTCATAAAAAACTCCACCGTATCACCGCAGTCACCGGTCTTTTTTCCATATCCGTCCGGTTTATCCAGCCGTTCCCGGCGATCCGTGCGAAAAGCCATCTCCAGAAAGTTAAGCGAGTGGTCCTGCCAGAAGTCCGATGTTTCCTTTTCCGCGTTCACGAGTTCAGATCTCCTAAATTTGAATCCTGTCGGTTCATGACCGATGAGGGTGACGGATCATAAAAGCCGTCGTCAACTTTGTCAATACGGGTTGTGATAGCCAACTTAACCATTTACGATGTTTACCTATTAATGTTATAGGCCTGAAATATTCCAGCGGGAAAAGCCACCTGTTTCCCTCCGTCAGCCATCCGGAAAACTCAGGATGAAGGATGTCCGTTTATGAAAATAGCCGCCATTATCGCCAATACCGCCCAGCTGGGCATTATTCTGGCCATCTTTTTCATCCGGGGGCTGGACTTGGGCGCCCTGGTCATTTTCCTGCTCTTTCTGCTGATGTCTGTACCTTTTATCAACATTCTGGCCCATTTTTTTCCGAACCGGCCGATGCCGAGATCGGTTTCGGACAACATCGCAGACAACGGGTTGGTCAAACGGATGGCCATGCGGGTCCGCTACCCTGAATCCCATTGTCCGGTCATGAAAACCGCCGGCACTGCATTCACGGTAGTCGATATTTCCGAAGGCGGTGTGCGCGTCCGCGCCAGCTTGTCCACCCCATTTAAAAAGAAGATCAACGGAGAAATTCATCTGATCAGCGGCGGCCGGATCCGGTTCAAAGCCATCGTGATGCGAAGAGAGGAAGGCGAAGTGATCTTCCAGTTTGTAGATCCCATCGGCACGGCACTGCTTGTGGAAGAGGAAAAGGCGATGACCGCCAGCGACGAAAGCTAATGGCCGCGGGGAGAAAGAATTCCTTGCCCCCGGTCGACTTCAGTGGTATCCGTCAAAATTCTGCGGCATGCAAACCAACACCCTTAAAGAAACCCTTCGAACCGATACGGTACAGGACAGCCAGCCATGAATGAAAAACATAACACCTGCGGAATCGATCGTCCCATGAAGATCCTGGTCTTCCAGGAAGGCGGCCGGGGTGAAAGCAAGGTCAAGGGGATCGAGCGGTACGGCCGGAATCAATTCGACATCACCCTGATCACCATCGACCAGCCCCTGCCACCGGTGGTGGATGACGCCTCCGAATACCTGCCGGACTCCATCTCGGCAGACCTGGTGCTGGATTTTCTCAAACACCCCGACCTGTCCCACGACCTGGCCCTGATGTGCCAGCGGATGGGCATCCCCGTGGTAGCCTCCGGTAAAAAAACCACGGTGGGCGGTACCCATACGCCACCGGTCTGCTGTGCCCTGGCTCGGCACCGGGAGCTTGAGCCTTACAGCCGGTGCTTTGGTGCGCCGGAATTCGATGTCACGGTAAAGAATGGGAAGATCGGTGAAGTCACCGTACGCCGCGGAGCCCCCTGCGGAGCCACTTGGGAGGCGGCCCGCCGCATGAGGGGACACCGCGTTGAAGAGGCGCCGGTGCGCATGGGGTTGGATACCCAGTTTTTCTGCACGGCCGATCCGTCCAACTGGGACCCCATCTGGGGCAAGAGCCCGGTCCACCTGGCTGCCGATCTGCATCGCGCCGCATTGGTTGCAGCGCTGAAGAAAACGCAAAACGACGCTGACGGTTAAAATCGCCGGGGCATACCGAAAGAAAAGACACCCCCCTGGGGATAATCGTCCCCTTCGACTACCCCGGTCAGAACTGGTAACCGTTTGTCACTTGATGTCTTTCGATCGGACAAGCCCAATCCTGATCGGAGGCAGCGCGGGGAGGCTGAACGACCAGGCATTCTCGGCATGCAAAATGGATGGGTACAAGGGCCGCGCAGGTCACCGGAAAGGCCAATGACGATCAGGCCGATCGCAATTCGCTTCTCCGGTCCAGACCGGATCGGCGATCATCGCCGGACCGGCGTTCGGGAAGGTGGCCATTGTAGGAATATAGGCGCCGATCATCGCCAAAACGCCGTCCGCCATTGTCGATGAGATTAATTTTTTTCGGTGCGATTGCATGAGCTGCGTACATTAAGTTTCCTGTCTATTCCTGCCGGTGCCGGCAAACGCCATACAGGCCGGTTTCGTTTCGATTGTCGCTGCCATTATGCCTGCGATTCGCAACAGTTATTCAGAAAATCTGCAATAAGCATACCCATAATCGCCAACCCAACCTATTTCAACAGATTCGATAGGTTACGGATTGTGTTCTTTTAGGCCGGACGGCCGGGATGAAAAACAAGCCACAATTCGTGGAACAATTTTTTCATAGCAGAAAAATAATTCCCAGGCCCTATTCAACCAGGCTGGATGATTCCGGGGCATTTGGATTCCTGGAACCGACAAATTGTTCCAGCGCTGCTACAGCCGCCGACATGCCCCGCCGGCCGAATCCGATGCGGAAATGGTTGCCCCTGTCCCCATAAAGATTGCCGGGCAACAGGAGCACCCCCTTTTTATTGACCAACTCATGGCAGAAGGCGTCCACCTCGCCGTCGGTCAGGTGCACGAAGGCGATGGGTCCCGCCGTGGGCCGCACCCAGGAAAAGAGGGTCGAATGGCGTTGGAAAAATTCGTCCAGGATCGTCAGGTTGGTTGTGATAATTTCCAGGTTGCGCCGGATCAACGCGTCACGGTGCCGCAGGGCGATCTCGGCCAGGAACTCGCTGGGACCACTGTTGCAGATGGTCGTGTAGTCCTTTAACGCCGCCATCCGGTTGGCAATCTCGGGGTTGCCCGTGGCGATCCAGCCGATGCGCAAGCCCGGCAGACCGTAAGTTTTGGACATGACGCCCAGGGATACCGCGTGGTGGCTGAGATCGCAGGCGGCCGGGAGACGATCGTCAGCCGAATATTCAGACTCCCGGTACACTTCGTCGGAAAAAAGCAGGATGCCCCGTTCGTCCAGCATCCGGTTCATCCGAACGAACTCATCCCGGGGCATGAGCCAGCCGGTGGGATTGTGGGGGGTGTTGATGATGACGGCGCGCGTCTGCGGCCTGATCTGAGCCGCCAGATCATCCGGATCCAGGGACCAGCCCTGTTCTTCCCGGGCCTCCCAGAAGGTCACCTCACATCCGATGCTGCGCGCCACCTCGTAAAGGGATTGATAGCAGGGCCAATGAACGATCAAATGATCCCCGGGGGATAAGGTGGCATGCATAAACAGAAAAATGGCCTCTTCGGCGCCGCTGTGCACCAACACCTGATCAGGCCCGATGGTATCGTAAAGACGGGAAATCTCCTGCCTGAGTGCCGGTGCTCCCGGGGACTCGGTGTAGCCCAGCCAAAGGTTTTCAAGGGCGTCCCCGGCCCCCGCTTCAAGAGCAAGCAGATCCTTGACGGTCACCGATTCACAATCCGAACTGCACAGCAGATGGCGAACCTTGAACTCATAGTGCGCGAAGTAGCGTTCCAGTTTGAAGACGGGCAGTTCCATAGGATTTTCCTTGGGTTTGTTCAGATTATCGGCGGGGTCGGGTCCGTGCCGTCTTTCCGGATTTTCCGGTTCGCCGTCCGGCAGTGTTGACCGGGGGCGCTGGCTCGGAACCGGTACGACCCGCTTTTCCGCCGCCAGCCCCCCTGGACCGTTGTGACAATTTTCCCGCAGCGGCCTTGAAAAACAGAGACGTCAGATGTTCCGCCTTTAATTCCTTCAAGGCATCGCGGATCAGCTGCCGGTTGGACGGGTTGCGGTACTGGACCAGGGCTCGCTGCATCTTCCTTTCGCGAAATGTCTTGGCCACATGCATGCGCTGACCGGTAATGGGGTTTTTTTCCGTGTGGTACATGGCACCGGAAAGGGTCAGGGGCAAGGGGATGAAATCCTGGACCTGTTCGGGGTGTATCCCCCGCTGGATCAGATAGAGGGCCATCTCCAAGGCATCCTTCAGGGTTGAACCGGGATGGGCGCTGATGAAGTAGTTGACCAGATATCGCCGCGAGGGAAGTCGCTGGTTGATCCGGTTGAATCGATTGACGAAGGCATCATAGGTTTCTTTGCGCGGCTTGCCCATGGCATCGAGCACCGGGTCGGATATGTGCTCCGGCGCCACCTTCATCCGGCCGCTGACATGAAACCGGCACAACTCCTCCAGACAGGCATCGGCTTGACTGCCGACGAACAGGTCGTGGCGGAACCCGCTGCCGATGAAGGCATGGTTGACCCCCGGAATCTCCCGGATGCGCCGGTACAGGGGCAGACTCCTGCCATACCCGGGATCGAGGCTGGGGCATGTCTGGGGGGCCATGCAGCGCTTGTTGCGGCAGAACCCCTTCTTGGCCCAGCGCGGGCAGTCGGCCCCATACAGGTTGGCCGTGGGGCCGCCCATATCCGTGATGGTGCCGCGGAAGGCCGGATCCCGGGCCAGCCGCCGGGCTTCACTCACAATGGAATCGGCACTACGGCTCTGAACCATGCGCCCCTGATGGAAATAAAGAGAGCAGAAGTTGCACTCGCCGCTGCAGCCGCGATGGGTCACCAGAGAGTGACGCACCGTCTCCAACCCCGGGACACCACCGGCGGCATCGTAGATCGGATGCCAGACCCGCCGGTAGTTGAGTTCGTAGATGGCGTCCAGTTCTGCCGGGGAAGACGGCATGGGAGGCGGATAAACCACCGCATAACGGTCCCCGTGGGCCTGAACGACCGGCCGGGCGGTGACGGGATTCTGCTCGCGGTAAAACAGCTGGAAGGCGCGGTTGAACTGCTCGTGGCTGTCGGCAACCGCCTCGCAGGCGGGAATGGTGACAAGTTCGTCTAAAAAGGCCGGGTCCTTGCGGATGACCGCCGTGCCCGGAATGAAATCGAGCGTCTGGATGGCCTCCCCGGCGGAGAGCCGGCGGGCGATCTCCAGCACCTGGTTTTCGCCCATGCCGTATACGAGAATGTCGGCCCGGGCATCGAAAAGTATAGAGCGCCGTATGCGGTTATCCCAGAAGTCATAGTGGGCCAGCCGGCGCATGCTGGCCTCCATGCCGCCGACCACTACGGGTACATCCTTGAAGGCCTGGCGAACGCGGTTGGCGTAAGCGATCAGGGCCCGGTCGGGCCGCAGGCCGGCCCTGCCGCCCGGTGCGTAGTCGTCCTTTTGACGGGGTCGCTTGTTGGCCGTATAGTTGGCCACCATGGAATCCACGTTGCCCGAGGTGATGCCGAAGAACAGCCGCGGCCGCCCCAGGCGCGTGAAGTCTTCGGCGGTCCGCCAGTCGGGTTGGGCGATAACGCCCACGCGGTAGCCATGAGATTCCAGCACGCGGCCGATCAAGGCCACCCCGTATGCCGGATGGTCCACGTAGGCATCCCCGGTGATCAGGATGACATCGAGTTCGTCCCACCCGCGTTGCTGCATGTCGGATCGGGAGACTGGCAGGAACTCACTCATTGTGTTGGTGTTCCTTGTTTGGCATGACAGATGCGGGACATCCTGACTATCTTAAAATCACAAACAAGGTTCCAGGCCGACGGTTTGGATTTTAGAATTTCAGACATTGGAATTTGTTTGGAGCTTGGACTTTGGAATTTGATTTTTCGGTTCACTGATCACTGATCACCGTTCACTGATCAAAGCTTCTTCGCAAAAAACAATGCCCCGCCTGCTTCCTCCGTATAGGTCGCCCGTGCAAAGCCAGCCGCAGCATAGACCTTAAGGGCCCGGCGGTTGTTTTCCAGGACCTCCAGGGTGACCTTGCAGCAGCCCATCTCCCGGGCCTTGCGCTCAACCCCGGCAAGAAGCAGCCGGCCGACCCCGCTGCCGCGGTGTCCCGGCAGAACAGCCAGGTCATGAATATTGACGAGCGGACGGGCCGCGAAGGTGGAAAACCCGATGAAGCAAACGGCAATGCCCCTGGCCTCGCCGTTGACATACGCCAAAAAAATCAAGGTAGTGGGGTGTTTTTTCAGCCCTGGGATCAGAGCCTCCTTGACATCGCCCGGCAAGGGCCCGCCGTTTCCCATGGGGTCCATGGCGTAGGCATCAATTAGGTCGACCACCGCTTCGCGGTGATCCTTGCGGTTCAGATCTGCTTCGACAATTTCAACCGATTCCATTGTGCTTATCTTTCCTGAGTGTTCATGCTTTTTATTTGGTTTTCGAAATCCGCGGAGCCATAGCGCGATTTTACCGACCTGTCAAAACGAGCAGGACATTTCCTGGATAAAAAACCGGGTTTCTTATCTGCACGTAACCAATGAATGCCCCCACCCCTCAATCGGCAATTCCTCAATTTCGGTGACCTGTCCGTATACCCATCTTATCCCTTGAGCCCCGAGAGGCAATGGTGTAACAGGAGGTAAAAATCATTTTCCCGTTAAGTCCACAACCATTGGGAGGGTGTTGTGCCAATCTATTATATTGACGGTCAATTCGTGCCGGCGGAACAGGCGGTCATTCCCGTGGACGACCTGGCCATCCTGCGCGGCATCGGTGTCTTCGACCTGCTGCGCACCTATGACGGCAGGCCCTATTTCCTAGATGCCCACATCGACCGGCTGGAGACTTCGGCCCTGAAAATCGGGCTCAGCCTGCCCTGGTCCCACGGCGATATCGCCAAGGTGGTGGAACAGACCCTGGCGAAAAACGATATCCCCGAAGCCAATATCCGCATCGTGGTCACCGGCGGCTCCAGCAAGGATTTCATGAATCCGTCGGGTCGCCCCCGCCTGCTGGTGCTGGTCTCCCCCGTGCCCAAGCTGCCCGAAAGCTGGTATACGCAGGGAGTAAAGATCATCTCCTGGGAGGTGGAACGCCCGATTCCCGGAGCCAAGAGCATCGACTACATCTCGGCCAGCCTGGCCCTGAAAAAAGCCGCTGCCGAAGGCGCCATCGAAGCCCTGTATATCGACCGCAACGGTCTGGCCCTGGAGTGCACCACCTCCAACATTTTTGCCTTTATTCAGGACAAATTGGTGACGCCCGGACGAGGCATTCTGTCAGGCGTGACCCGCAAGGTGGTGCTGGAACTGGCCCAGGGGATTTTCCCGATCGACATACGGGACATTTCACGCTCCGAACTGCTGTCCGCCGACGAGGTCTTTATCACCGGGACCAGCAAGGGGCTCGTGCCGGTAATCCAGGTGGATGACGGGGTCATTGCCGATGGACGGCCGGGCCGGCGGACCCGGCAGCTCATGGCGGAAATGAAGCGTCACACGGAGAAACGATGAAATTGGGAATTGAGGGATGCTGGAATTGCCCTATCCCCCAATTCCCCAATCCCCCAGTCGAATAATCCTATTCGCCTGCTGCCACACCGGATTCTCAGACAGACGCCGCTGCCCGTCCACCGCTTCCCTTACCCGCGAGAATATGCGTTCCAGCAGGCGCTCCTTTCCCGCCGCCAGGCGGACGACCCCCTGCAGCAGAAAGAAACTGAGCAACAGAACGAGAGCAATGGTCCAGAAAGCGTGCAGGAAGAAATCACCTGAAAGGATGCTGCCCGAAAAAAAGTTCCCGGCTGTCAACCACCCCGCATAACCCAGGACACCCAGCACCGGCAGGTTGAATATCAATTGCAGCAGTCCGCCGCTCAACCGCCGGCCCGCCTGGGCCAATTCAATTTCCAGGGCATCGTTCCAGATTTGGGAGAGGCGCTCTCCGATCTCCTCCCCGTAACCCGGTGCATGGTGAGCCTCGCGCACCGAAGGGGCAAACCGGGCCTTGATCAATGCCTCGGCAATATCGGGCCACCCGCGGGCGATGGCGCTGTCGTAGCGGTGCAGGGCCATGCCTGCTCCCGACCCGCGGTCCGCCGCATCCATGGCCTTTTTGGAATCCGCAAAATGTCTGACGGCGGAGACCGCTCCGGCAATCTGCCGGACTGGATTGCCGAAGCGCAGCAGAGAGGCGATGCCGGTCCCGAAGACCAGAATCCGTGTCCAGATCGCCACCAGCCACCCCACCGGTCCCAGCCAGCGCTGGGCCAGCTGCTGATAAAGCCGGACGTTGATGCCCGGCATCAGGGCGTTGCCATCCCCTCGGAAAGCGGCAACCGCCTGCTGCATGGCCTCGTCCTCCGACGCCGCCATCCGGCCAATGGCCTCGTTCAGGCGTGTTCTTTCCTTTTCCGCTTCGCTGCGGACGGTTTGCTGAAGGTAATCCCTCAGGCTCCGGGCGTTCTCCAACCGCCGGTCCACGGAAAAGCCGGATCGGTTGAAGGTACCGGCAATCAACTGCCGCAACTGGTCGAACTGGTTCCGGTCGTGCTTAGGTGTGGCCTCGAGATCCCAGCCGGGATCCCTGAGATGGCTTCTGGCAGAGACACACAGAATCGCCGCCGGTTCCGCGGACCAGGCCTGGCGGATATACCCGGCAAATTCGGGCATAATGGTGTCGGTGAGTTCGGATTCCGCCAGCCGGTCGCATTTGTTCACGGCCACCACCAGACTCTCTCCGCTGAACAGCCGCACGTAGGGGGCCAGAAAATCCGTGTGATCCCGCCGCTTGGGGTTCTCCCCATCAAACACACAGACCAGTACATCGGAAAGGGTGATGGCCTTGTGAATAATGGGAATATGCCGGTCCTGGTGGGTGCTGTCCGTGTCCGGGGTATCGATGAGAATAACGTTTTCCAGGGCCTCGGCCGACTGGCTGGCGTGGATCCTGATATTTTCCGGTCCCAGCTGGTCTATCAGCTGCCCGGCATCGGCGGATTGCCGGCAAAACGCCACCACGTTTTCCGTGGTAGGCCGGCGGTGGCCTGACGGGGAGAGGTGGTCTTCCCCGGCCAGGGCGTTGAGCAGGGTGGATTTGCCCGAACCGCTCGGGCCCACCAGCGTAACCACCAACTTGCGATCGAACCGCTCGGCCAGCCGGTCCAGCATGAGCAGGGACTCGTCGCAGGCTTTTCGCAGGGCGACGGCGGGCCGCCACAAGGCGAGGCCTTCCAGGGTCCCGGCCAGCCCCTGAATGTCTGTACGTACGGTTTCCAGCTCTCCCATGGCCCGCAGTCTGGCCATCTGCACATCCATCATGGTGTTTTCTCCAGTGCACGGCCGCAGCGGGACAGGCTTTCAGACATCGAGGCGATCCGGTCGGCGGAAATTTTAGCCATCTCCCGGCCCCGTTGCAGCAACGGTCCGGTTATCTTCTCTTCAAACAACGCTTCGATGGCTGTCAATTTATGGGTCAGCCAGGCCCGGGCCACCGGACCCAGCAGGGTTTCCAACTGCTTCAGATCCGCCTTTTTCATGCCGGCGGTAGCCGGTATGGCCACCAGCGCATACAGATCGTTGAGGCCGAACAGTCCGGCCAGCTTCACCTTGATGCCCACGGCTCCCACCGGATCTCCAGTGTGCAGGATATAGGTCACCGCGGCGGTGGCGGGAATGATGTTAAGCATGGCCGAAAAGGTTTGCCGAATCTGATCGACGGTTGTCATGCGGGAGCGCTGGTCGTGAACCAGCCGGTGCAGCTCGGCTTCCAGCTGACTGGTGAGACCCAGCAGGGTCTCTTTCCGGGCCAGCATGTCATCGACGACTGCCGACCAGTTCTGGCTGCGCAGGTCCGCCTGGGTTGCCGCCAGGGCGGGGTGAAAGGGAACGTGAAAAGCAACCATCCCCGTATTGGTGCCCTGGCACGTGGCCCCGGTTTTCCCCGCCAGTCGGCGGACCATTTCACGCAGCGGACCGGCTGCCGGATCCGTTTCAGACAGATGGAGCACAACCGCCGGATCGACCGCCGCCTGGCGTAATCGATTGGCCGCCCGGACCAGATCGGCCTCCATGGCCGCCGCCATGTCCCCGCCGGCCGGCAACGCGTCGTCCCTCCCTTTTCCGCCGCCGATCCATTTGGCGGCCCGCATCAACATCCTGACCGGGGTTTCCACCACACGCCCGGTTTTGCGCATGATCTTGATGTGGGGCGGGTCGGTATCCTGCCAGATCTCCGAGAACCGACGAACCACCGCGTCCATGGGGAGATGCCCCAAGGCCTCCTGGACACTACGTTGCTGGACCGTGCGCACACCCTCCAGGTAAAGTGCCAGATGTCCGCTGGATTCCCGGGCCTCCTCGAGAAAACGCTGCCCCTGTATGATCACATCGCTGAAGATGGACCGGTGAAGTTCTCCCCTCACCTGCCTGGGATCCATCCGGGCCAAAGCATCCATGAGGCCAAAATGGCCGTCGCCAACCGAAGAGAGGGTCATCGGCCGCTGTCCGGCGGCCACCTGGTTGTCTTCATCGGCCCGGAAGATGCCCAACACATGCTGCGGTGCCCGATCGCCATAAAGGTTGTTGGCCACCGTACCGGCATGTTCGAGGATTTCGCCGTCAGTGAAACCGGGATAAGCCCGGTAGACCAGAAAACAGTTGCGGGTACCCACGGCGGTAAGCATGCGGGCGACAAAATCGGTGTTGTCCCGGTTGTTGTAGTTGGCGTTGGTGAAGATATAGATGATCACATCGGCAGCCCGAAGGGACCGTTCGGCCATCTCCCGGTTCCGGTAGCTGCCGCCCGCACCGGTGTCGAAATCCGGTGTGTCCAGCAGCGCCAGGCCCACCGGCAGCCCCGAACCGTAATTCAGCAGCGGATCGCCGGGGGTGGTAAGTTCTTGCATGTCCGTCATTTGACGCGGCGGGCACCCAAAGGGCTCGAAGAGGGCGTTGGCGATGCCGGGGGTGCTGCGGTGGGAAGCGTTCAGCGAAATGAGAATTCGACGGTTGATGCCTGCCCGGCCGCCGGTGGGGGAAATCGTTGCCCCGGCGAGGGTGTTGAACAGGGTCGATTTCCCCGAGGAGCCGCCACCGCAGATGGCCGCCACCAAGGGAAATTCCGGCATCAACCGGGGGAGCAGGCGGCTGTCGACCGCCTGTTTCCACGCCTCGATGGCCGACCGCGAATCCAGGGCCATCAGATCGGCCAGGACCGCGGCATCTCCTTTCAGCGTATGCACCGCGTCGATGGTGCCTTCATTGTAAAGTGGGTCCACCGAGTAATGTTCTCCTTTCCCGAGTTATCCCTATCACACTTGGGGTGGCGATGAAACGGTTGACAAGCCCCAACGCGTTCCCATCTTTAGCCCTATCGCGGAAAACGAGGAGGAGGGCAGCCATGGCCTGGATAAACGCGCCCGGCCTGGCCGGCAAAGTATACGTGCCGGACGATGCCGGTCAGATACAGAAAAAACATTCGTGCAAGACGTGCTTCTCCTGCCAGTGGTGCGACGATAACCGCTGCCGGGTATGCCGCGGCGACCTTGCGGAGGCATCCGCATGTACATCAATGCGCTGCTGCGGGCGCACTCCCGGCCGTCCGACGCCGGCGAATCCTTCCTACCCCGTTGATCGCAAATAACAAATTACAAGCACCTACAACCAAATCCCAGATAAATTCCACCCTGACCTCCTGAATGCCTTCGGCCTATTCACCTTTCAGTTTATCCCAGAAGGCCCTGGCGGCCGCCTCCCGGCGATTACCCCCCTCTGGCGGGGGCGGAGGTGGCGACCCAGGGATGTCGGGCCGCACGCCTCTCAACCGGCTGATGCGGTCCTCCAGCGGCGGGTGCGTGGAGAAGAGGCTCTGCAGGCTTTTGCCGGACAAGGGATTGACGATAAACATGTGCGCCGTCGAGGGATTGGCATCCATGGGAATACGCTTGGCGTAGGCCCCCAGCTTTCCCAGAGCCCGGGCCAGTCCTTCAGGGCTGCCGGCGATGCGGGCACCGGTGGCATCGGCCAGATATTCCCTGGATCGGGACACGGCCATCTGAATGATCATGGCCGCCATGGGGGCGATGATGGACATGGCGATCATACCGATGGCGCCCATGCCGCCGCCGTTGTTATCATCCCGATGCCCGCCGCCGAAAATGGCGGACCAGCGCGCCATGGTGGCCAGCATCATGATGGCCCCGGCCATGGTTGCGGCGAGGGTACCGATAAGGATGTCCCGATTCTTCACATGGGATAGTTCGTGGGCCAGCACCCCCATCACTTCCTGCCGGTCCATGAGGGACAGCAGCCCCTGAGTGACGGCGACCACGGCATTATCGGGATTTCTCCCCGTGGCAAAGGCATTGGGCGCCTCCTTGGGAATGATGTAAACCTTGGGCATGGGCAGGTTCGCCTGACGCGAAAGGGTCTGCACCATTTCGTAGAGTTCAGGAGCCTGCTGGGGAGTCGCCTCCCGGGCCTGATACATTTTAAGAACGATCTTGTCTGAATACCAATAGCTGAAAAAGTTCATCGCTGCGGCTATCGCCAGGGCAATAATCATCCCCTGACGCCCCCCCATCAGGTTCCCCACGATCATGATGAAGGCCGTCATGACGGCCAGCAGAAGGATGGTCTTTATCTGATTGCCCATTTGCCTCTTTTCCTCCTTGGAAGGATTTCCCCATTTTGAAAAGGGATTGATTCTCCGTTCTCATTCGGGTCCTGAAATATAACACCGATTCCCGCAAAGGCAACAGGGGCGGGGCAATCCGCCGCCATCACTTTACAACCACCTGTTTCGGTGCTACGTTTATCGGGTCATCAAAACCGTGTGAACCACAGTACACCCAATAACAGGAAACAGCTTCGGGGAAATGCCATGGATTACATCAAAATTAAATTCGGAGGCAATTTTGATCCTACCGGCCGAGGCCTGGGGAAAACGATCCAGGAAATATTCCGGCCGCGGCCCGTCAATCCCATGTTTTCGTCCCGGGAACACCTTTGGACGCCGCAGATGGACATTTTTGAAACCCCGGAAGAAATTATGATCTGGGCCGAAATTTCCGGGGTGGAGAAAGACGACCTGGATCTGGAAATCAACTCCCGGGCGGTGAAGGTGTCCGGCATCCGCCGGGAGATGTCCCGGGTGTCCAACGGCACCTTCCGGCTTGCCGAAATCCAGTACGGACGGTTCGAACGTATTCTTTACCTGCCATCCCCCGTGGACACGGAGGTGGTATCGTCAACTTACACCAATGGGCTGCTGAAGATCAGGATCGCCAAACTCAAGCTTGACAGGGTGCACACTATTCCCATCAGCGAAGAGTAGCGGTTTGCCGACAGGCCCGCAGGCTAGTGAGCGGTATCCACGTTTACGGTCGGCGAAAGGCCTCACTCATACACACCCTTTAAGGAGGGCGTCATGCCAGACAATAAACCATCGTTGGACTCCAACACGGACAATATTCCGAACGTGCTTCCCATACTACCCCTGTTCGATGCGACCCTGTTCCCCAAAATGGTGTTGCCCCTGGTGGTGTTGAGAGGTGAATCCGTCCACCTGATCGACGAGGCCATGGCCAACGACCGCATGATCGGCCTGCTGGTGGCCAAAAAGCAGGAAAATGTGAGACCGGATCCTGAAAGCGGAGACCTGGCCACGGTTGGCACCGCCGCCATGATCCTGAAGATGGCCAAAAGCGAGGATAACCATATACAGTTGCTGGTTCAGGGGCTGAGCCGCTTCCGCGTCAAATCGTTCCAAAAAGGCAAGCCCTATCTGGTGGCCGAAGTGGAGCACTTCAGCGACATCAACCACAAGGACAACGAGACCGAAGCCCTGATGGCAAACGCCATCAAGCAGTTTAGCCGTATCGTGCAGCTGTCGCCGGGCCTGCCTCAGGAAATGGGCTCCATGGCTGCCTCCATCAAGGAACCCGGCACCCTGGCGGACATGATGGCCTCCACGATCAATTCCTCACCCGAGGAGAAACAGCAGATTCTGGAGACACAGGACTCCACCAAACGCCTCAAGGCCGTTACCAAACTCCTTCACCACCAACTGGAGATTCTGGAGCTGGGCAACAAAATTCAGTCCCAGGTCAAGGGAGACATGGACAAGCGCCAGCGGGAGTACTACCTGCGCCAGCAGCTCAAGGCCATCAAAGAGGAGCTGGGAGAAACCGATGAGGCCACGGTCGAACTGGACGAATACCGGGCCAAGATCACAGAGAAAAAACTGCCCGAAGAGGCGGTAAAGGAAGCGGAGCGGGAACTGGACCGGCTCGCACGCATGCACCCGTCGTCGGCCGAGTACACGGTAGCCATGACTTACCTGGACTGGCTCACCGAGCTGCCCTGGAACGAAACCACCGAAGACAACCTGGACATCAAGAAGGCGCGCAAGGTGCTGGATGATGACCATTTCGGCCTGGAAAAGGCCAAGCGGCGGATCATCGAGTACCTGGCCGTGAGAAAACTCAAGCCCGACTCCAAAGGCCCCATTCTCTGCCTGGCCGGTCCTCCGGGCACCGGCAAGACATCCCTGGGCAACTCCATCGCCCGGGCTCTGGGCCGCAAGTTTCACCGTATCTCATTAGGCGGCGTGCGCGACGAGGCGGAAATCCGGGGGCATCGGCGCACCTACGTGGGTGCCCTTCCCGGACGCATCATCCAGGGATTGCGCCGGGCCGGCTCCAACAACCCCATTTTCATGCTGGACGAAATCGACAAAGTCGGCTCCGACTTCCGGGGCGATCCCTCTTCGGCCCTGCTGGAAGTCCTGGATCCGGAGCAGAATTTTTCCTTTTCCGACCACTACCTGGACGTGCCTTTCGACCTGTCCAAGGTGATGTTCATCACCACGGCCAACGTACTCGACACTATTCCCTCGGCCCTGCTTGACCGCATGGAAGTGATCCAACTGCTGGGTTATACGGAAGATGAAAAGGTCAAGATTGCCGCCCGCTTCCTGATTCCGCGCCAACGGGAGGCCCACGGCCTCAAGGCCAAACAAATCAACATCGCCCCCGGCGCGGTCCGCCGCATCATCTCCGGGTACACCCGCGAGGCCGGTCTGCGGAATCTGGAGCGGGAAATCGCCACCATCTGCCGGGGCGTGGCCGCCGGCATTGCCGAGGGCAAAATCAAGAAGGCCGCCATCAAGGTGGCCGACGTGGCTGAATACCTTGGCCCGGTCAAACTTCAGGCGGAAGCCAAGGCCCGCATGTCCACCCCCGGGGTGGCCATGGGCCTGGCCTGGACCCCTTTCGGTGGCGATCTGCTGTTCATCGAAGCCACGGCCATGAAGGGCAAAAAAGGCCTCACGCTCACCGGCCAGCTGGGGGATGTGATGAAAGAGTCGGCCACGGCAGCCCTGAGCTTCATCCGCGCCAACGCGAAGAAGCTGGGAGTGGATGAGAATTTCTTCGAGGAGCACGACATTCACATCCATGTGCCCGCCGGCAGCATCCCCAAGGACGGTCCGTCGGCCGGCGTCACCATGCTCACGGCCCTGGTCTCACTGCTGAAAAACAAGACCATCCATAAAGACCTGGCCATGACCGGCGAGATCACCCTGCGGGGCCAGGTGCTTCCCGTGGGCGGCATCAAGGAAAAAATGCTGGCCGCCCACCGGGCCGGCATCAAGACTATCCTTTTGCCCAAATGGAACGAAAAGGACCTGGTGGACCTCCCCCAGAAAGTTCGCGATGATATTCAGTTCCATTTCATGGATAAAATGATCGATGTGCTTAAAATCGCCATCAAGGAATAAAATTTCAAAACCCAATGATCAAATGACAAAAAAAACTCACAAATGCCCACTGATCCTGTTTTCAGTGATCTTGTTTCTCATTCAGGCTTGTGCCTCCGCACCCCCGCCTGCGCCTCCCACACCCCCAGGCCACCCCAAGCCCTACCGGGTCGACGGTACCTGGTACAAACCCATGCCCCACGCCAGGGATTTCTCCCAGCAGGGCATCGCATCATGGTATGGTAAGAAGTTTCACGGACGAAAAACCTCCAGCGGCGAGGTCTACAACATGTACGCCATGACCGCTGCCCACAAGACCCTGCCCTTAGGCACCTGGGTCCGGGTCCGGCGCCTGGACAACGGCAAGCAGATCAATGTCCGGGTCAATGACCGGGGGCCCTTCGTTCACGGTCGGATCATCGACCTCTCCTACACCGCGGCCAAGGAAATGGACATAGTGGGTCCCGGCACGGCCCGGGTCGAGATCGTGGCCCTGGGTGAGCGGCACCAGACCGCCTCGGGCGACGCCTTCGTGCCCGTGGACTATTACAGCGGCGCGTTCACCTTCCAGGTGGGGGCTTTTTCAAGCCGGGACAATGCGGAGCGCCTGCGGGCCAAGCTGGACCAGACCTTTACCAACGCCCACGTTACGCCCTATGATCGCGGCGATGCGATCTTCTACCGGGTTCGCGTGGGGCGCTGCGACGACCTCGAAAGCGCCGAAATGTACGAACAACGCCTGGCCAGCAGCGGGTATCCCGATGCCTTTATCGTGGCTGAATAAGGACGAAGGACTGAGGGCTGAAAATGTCCCGGGGAAAATGAAATGGCAAGCTGCATGGTGAAACGCAATCCCTTGAATCCATGAATCCTCGACCCCTTGGACCCTTTTCAATCAGCTATGAGCTATAATACCGTTTTTCTCGACCGTGACGGCGTCATAAATGTTGACTCTCCCGATTATATCAAGAGCTGGGCTGAGTTCTCTTTTATTCCAGGCAGCCTGGGTGCCATCGCCCGCCTCACCGAAGCCGGAATAAGGGTCATTGTCATCACCAACCAATCGGCGGTCAACCGCGGCATAATCCTCCTCACGGAACTGGAAACCATGCACAGCAGGCTGGGTCAGGCGATCTCCGACACCGGCGGCCGGCTCACGGACATCTTCTTTTGCCCCCACCGTCCGGATGAGGGCTGCGGCTGCCGCAAACCGAAACCGGGACTGATCTTCGCCGCGCGGGACCGCTACGGCATCGACCTCTCCAGTGCCGTAATGGTGGGCGACAGCGTCAAGGATATCCTAACGGGTCAGGCCGCCGGCTGCGGTCTGACGGTCCTGGTAAAAACCGGCAACGGGAAGACCGCCGCCCAAACCCTTGAACAAACCGGCCACCCCCCCGATCACGTGGCCGCCGACCTGGACCGGGCGGCGCAATGGATCTTGGATCGGTGCCACTCACACCCATGACCCTCCCCCTGGAAATTACCCTTGCCGGCCGCATCGAGCGGATCACCTATTACAACCGGGAGAATCATTTCACCATCGCCCGGCTGCGCACCGATGAAAACGGCCGAAGCATTACCATCAAGGGCACCATGCCCGATCCCAAAGTCGGCGAATCCTTAGAGGTCCGGGGATGCTGGGAAACCCATGTCCGCTATGGGCAGCAGCTCAAGTTCACGGTTTTCACGGTTCGTCTGCCGGCCACGGTGGACGGCATCCGCAGCTACCTGGAATCGGGGTTTATCAAAGGGGTGGGCTCCCGGCTGGTCGACCGGATCATCGATCATTTCAAAGCTGACACCCTGGCGGTAATCGAAGCGAATCCGGAGCGCCTCACTGAAGTGGCCGGCATCGGCAATAAGACCGCCCGGCGCATTGCCGACGCCTGGAAATCCCATCACGCAGCCGGACAGCTCATGCGATTTCTGGAGGAAACCGGCGTGGACACAGCCTACGCCGGCCGTCTGCTGCGCGAGTATGGCACCGATGTCATCGACATCCTTTGCAACGACCCGTACCGGGTGGCCGAGGACATCCCCCGGATCGGTTTTCGCATTGCCGATGCCATCGTAAGGCACGCCGATACACCGGTGGATGAAATGGACCGAGCCAGAGCCTGCATATTTCACCTTTTCGAACAGGCCGTGGACCAGGGACATGCCTATATTGCGCAGAACCAGCTTTTCGACCAGTGCCGGGAAACCTTCGACGTCGGGTTGGAAACCGGCACAGCCGCCCTGAATGACCTGGTTCAAGCGGGTGAACTGGTGTTGGCGGATGAAGCGCAGGGTGCGGATTCGCCCCTGGTCTTTCCCAAAATGCTCCACCAGGCCGAAACCGTCATTGCCCGCCGCATCGCGGCCATTCAGTCCATACCTCTGGACGACACGCCGCCGGACAGCCGGTTGATTACTGAGGAAGTGTTGAAAAAACTGTCCATCACCCTGTCCACGCAGCAAGAGGAGATCCTCTCTCAGATGCTCTCCCACAAGGTATCGGTGATCACCGGCGGCCCCGGCACCGGAAAAACCACGCTGATCCGCTCCATCACCGCCGTCATGGAGAGACTGGGACGCCGGGTGATGCTGGCCGCACCCACGGGGCGGGCCGCCCGGCGACTTTCCAACGTAACCGGTCGGCCGGCGGCAACCCTGCACAAGGCCTTGGGGTACAACCTGGCCGACGGCCAGTTTGAGCGAACCGAAGACGATCAACTGACGGCCGATGTAATCGTTGTTGACGAAGCATCCATGGTGGACACCCTGCTCATGGCCAGCCTGATCCGGGCCGTACCGGTAACCGCCACCCTGATCCTGGTGGGGGACGTGTTCCAACTGCCGTCGGTAGGGCCGGGTAACGTCCTGTCCGACCTGATCCGTTCCAAAAAGATTATAACCTTCGAACTAACCGAGATTTTCCGCCAGGATGAGCAGAGCGCCATCGTCGTCAATGCCCATCGGGTCCGCAGCGGCCAACCACCGATCATTGCCCCCCCCGATGACCCGGATGCGCTGTCCGAATTCTACTTCATGGAACAGGCCGATCCCGAGCGGGTGGTCGAAACTGTTGTCACCCTCTGCCGGCAGGAGATCCCCCGCCATTTCAGGAAGGACCGTCACCTGCGGTTGGATCCCATCCGCGACATTCAGGTGCTTACCCCCATGCATCGCGGTCCGGTAGGCACCCTCAACCTGAACCGGGTGCTCCAGGAGGCGCTGAACCCCGCCGGCGAGCAGGTGGACGTTATGGGCAGGCGGTTCAAGGTGGGCGACAAGGTCATGCACCTGCGCAACAACTATCGCAAGGAGGTCTTCAACGGGGATATCGGCATCGTGGACAGCATTGATCTGGACGCTGAGCGTGCCGAGGTGGATTACGACGGTCGAAAGGTGCCCTACAACTTCATGGAACTGGACGAGTTGAGCCTGGCCTATGCCATCAGCGTGCACAAATCCCAGGGATCGGAATACCCGGCGGTGGTGATCCCCCTGCTCACCCAGCACTACATCATGCTTCAACGCAATCTGCTCTACACGGCGCTGACCCGCGGCAAGCAGCTGGTAGTCATGGTGGGCACCGCCAAGGCCCTGCACGTGGCCCTGAAAAACGACCGCCCCCGGCAACGGCGCTCCACGCTGGCCCGGCGCCTGAACCGGGCGTTGACTGAAGACGGAGGACGGTCGATGGAAGTCTAAAGCTGGCAATGTGGATTGTGGAATTGTTACTTCGGTTTCAAAACAAACAAAAACAGAACAATAGACAAAAACCAAATGACAAATAAATCACAATAATCAAATTCGAAACTCCAAACCCGGTAATCTTGAAGAAAGGGCATTCCAAGCATAATTAGTGGAGAAAAAAAATGACGATCAATTTCAGATTGTTGCAGTTCTTGAAATTTGGATATTGAAAATTGGAATTTATTTGAGATTTGTCATTTGTAGTTTGTTTTTTAAGATTTGGTTGGCCAAGATTTGCAGTGTCCGGCCTATCGGAATAATGGAGTGCGGAATCTACCTGCTAGGATGCGTCCGGGTCCGAGGGCACGGGGATCTTGAAAAAATTGATGCCTTCGGCTTTGAGGGTCTCTTCCTCTTTGGGTGTGCTGACGCCGCGGATGCTCCGGGGTTCGCTTACGCCGTAGTGCATTTTCAGCGCCTCTTCGGCAAAATCGGCGCCCACGTTGTCGAAATTTTTCTGCACATAGTCGACGATCTTTTTTCCCAGGGCCGCCATGTCCGCAGTTGCGGCGGCGTTTAGCGGCAGGGTGCCGGATGAACCCTTGATGGCAAACATGGAGGGTACCTTGAGGATAACGGTATCCTCGCAGACCGGACAGGCAATCATCCCTTGCTTTTTCTGCCGGTCGAAGGATCGGCTGTCTTCAAACCACCCCTCAAACTGGTGGCCGTTGCTGCACTGTAGGTCATACGCGATCATAAAGCCTTCACCTGCCTGTTTCTGTTACACTTTTTGGATTACCACAGGGCTTGCGGTTTGAAAAGAAATTATTGACAGATGATTGTTTTTCAACTCAAAATAGGTCCGTTTTTTCCAGTGGCTGAAACAACCCCAATAAAATGGAGTATGAATTGGTTATGAAAAACCTGAAAGTAGGGTTCTGGATGGTTCTTATTGGCCTTTTAATCCTGCCGGCCGCAAGCGTTGCGGAAACCGTTTACGTGTCCGAAGACTTTGAAATCACCATGCGGACAGGCCCCGGCTCAGACCGAAAAATCATTTCACTGGTCCAAAGCGGTAAAGCCCTGGAGATACTGGAAAAAGGGGAAGAGTGGTCCATGGTGCGCGACCACAGCGGCAAAGAAGGCTGGGTGCTCAACCGCTATCTCACCGCCAGCCAGCCCTGCGCCATGGTGCTGGACCGCGTCAGGCAGGACTACGATGTGCTGGCCGCCAAATACAAGGGCCTGAAGGAAACTTACGACGAGCTCAATGCACAGAAAAAAGCGACCGATGCCGATCTTTCCCAGAACCAGAAGGACCGCGACCAACTCAGCGCCGCTTATGAGACCCTGAAGAAAGAATCCTCTGAGTTCTTAAAACTCAAGCAGCGCCACCAACAGGTGGTTGCCGATCTGGAAGCGGAAAAAACCCTTTCGGCCAAACTGGATGAAGAAAACATGCAGATGAAACGCAGCCGCATTATCCAATGGGTGCTTACCGGCGGTGGAATCATGCTGGTGGGCTTTTTCATCGGACTCTTCAGCTCCAGCCGGCGAAAAGCCCGCTCTTCCCTGTATTGACACATGAATATCCAGACTGATTTTCTGATCATCGGCAGCGGGATCGCCGGGTTGATGGTTGCTCTCAAAGTGGCCGGCAGCGGTACAGTGGCCATCGTCACTAAAAAGCAAGCCGTGGACAGCAACACCAACCTCGCCCAGGGGGGTATCGCCTCCGTCTTCGATCAGCAGGATTCCTTCGACCTGCACATCCAGGATACGCTGGATGCCGGCGATGGCCTGTGCAACCCGGACGTGGTTCACCAGGTCGTGGTCGGCGGGCCGGAACGAATCCGGGAATTAATGGAAATCGGCGTCAGTTTCAACACGGAGGGTAACCGTCCGGGTGAAAACGGCAGCGAGCCTTTTGATCTGGGCCGGGAGGGCGGGCACTCGCGCAACCGCATCGTTCACGCCCACGATATGACCGGCCGTGAAGTGGAACAGGTGCTTTTGAGTCGGGCTCGCCAAAACCGGAATATCCGTTTTTACGAAAACCACATCGCCATCGATCTGATCACCTTTTCCACCCGCATCAGGCGGGGGTTGGTCACCACCACTCACGAAGATTACTGCTGCGGCGCCTACGTGCTGGATCGCCAATCGCACCAGGTTATGACCTTCGGCGCCGATATAACCCTGCTGGCCACCGGCGGTGCAGGCAAGGTATATCTTTACACCAGCAACCCGGACATCGCCACCGGTGACGGCATTGCCATGGGTTACCGGGCCGGTGCCACCGTGGCCAACCTGGAGTTCGTCCAGTTCCATCCCACCTGCCTCTATCATCCGGCCGCCAAGAATTTTCTCATCTCGGAAGCGGTGCGCGGAGAAGGAGGGCGCCTCATGGATGCCGGGGGAAACTCCTTCATGGAACGATACGACCCAAAAAGAGACCTGGCCTGCCGGGACGTGGTGGCCAGAGCCATCGACACGGAACTCAAACGCACCGGCCAGGACAGTGTCTTTCTGGATATCTCCCACCAACCGGCGGCGTTCGTCACCAGTCGCTTCCCCAACCTGGTTGAAAAATGCCTGGCCTTCGGCATCGACATGACCAAAGAACCGATTCCTGTCGTGCCGGCCGCCCACTATATGTGCGGCGGCGTGGTCACCGACATGTTCGGTCGCACGGACATCAACCGCCTCTACGCAGTGGGTGAAACTGCCTGCACCGGCCTTCACGGCGCCAATCGCCTGGCCAGCAACTCCCTGCTGGAGGCCCTGGTCTACGCCGATGCCGCCGCCCGCCAGGCGGTCCGGGACCGTGCCGAAAACGACAGGGGAATCTTCCCGGATATCCCTGGCTGGGATGACGTGGGCACCACCGACAGCGACGAGCAGATCATGGTTGCCCATAACTGGGACGAAATCCGGCGCCTCATGTGGAATTATGTAGGCATCGTTCGCTCGGACAAGCGCCTGGCCCGTGCCCAGCGCCGCATCGACACCATCCAGAACGAAATCAGTGAATACTACTGGAATTTCAAAGTCTCACCAGACCTCATCGAGCTTCGCAACATCGCCACCGTGGCCGAACTGATTATCAAGTGCGCCGCCCACCGCAAGGAGAGCCGCGGCCTGCATTACAATATCGGCTACCCGAAAAGAGACGATCACCGATGGAAGAAAGACACGGTGATCCGTCGGCAAATTGTGGGGTAATCCTGCCGGACCCGTTTTTTTAAAAACACCCGCAAATGATCTCAGGAACCTGCGGAACTTCCGATGAAACTGTACCTTATCACCTCAGGCATCATCATTTTCGTTCTCCTGTCCGGGTACCTTCTGTTGATGCCCATGTCCGGCGCGTTTGTCCGTTATCTGGTCTGGACCCTGACACCTGCCGCCACAGCCTCGAGAGGGAGTGTCAGGACTGCGGATGCACGCATCCACTATATCAGTTTCGGCAGCGGTCCTGCGGTTCTGCTCCTGCATGGCGGATTAAGCAGCCGACTCGCCTGGTTCTCCCAGATTCCCTGGCTGGTCTCAGCGGGCCGACAGGTTGTGCTGCCGGACATTCGCGGACACGGCGATTCCGACCTTGGCGCCAATGAGTTGAATTATCGCCTGCTCGCATCCGATGCGATACATGTCCTGAACAAGCTTGGCATCCGTCAGGCCGACGTGATTGGCTGGAGCGACGGCGGAAATACCGCTTTGCTGCTTGGACGGTACTCGCCTGAACGGGTAAATCGAATTGTTGCCATCAGCGCAAATTTCAGCCCGACCGGTCTTACCTCCGAAGCTCTGGAGGAAACGCACACCCAGAGCAGCGGGCTGACATACTGGCTCAAACGATGGTGGACTGGAGCCGGAAAGCAACTGGTTGAACTGGAAAACCGTATCAAGCGCATGTGGCGGATCTTCCCTGTGCTGCAACCGGCAGATCTGCAAGAGATCTCCGCCCCTACCCTGGTGATAATCGGCGACCACGATGTAATCTCAATTGCGCACGCAAGACAGATGGCCAAACTGCTTGCAAACGGCTTTCTGGAAATCGTCCCGGGCGGCCATTCCACGCCGGTCACCCACTCGATTCAGGTCAATGAGGCGATGGCGAAGTTTCTTGGGCTTCCCGCCCCAAACTGATGTTGGCGCAAAAACAGCGCCACCAGACCGGCAATTGAGAGCCAAAAAAAGTTAATTAACGTATAATCACAATCAGATAGATTCAACCGATCTCGAATCTCAACAATAAGGAATTCCGATGTTTCATTGGTATATGGATCGTCGCCGAAAGAAGCTCACCCGGTCTCCTTTCCCTTCCATATGGGAGAAAATAATTCGCCGCAACGTCGCCCACTACTGCATGCTGGAAGATGCCGAGCGTGCTCACCTGCATGCGTTGATTCAGGTCTTCATCGACGAAAAAAATTGGGAAGGAGCCGGTGGACTGGAACAAACCGACGAGATCCGCGTCACGATCTCAGCCCAGGCCTGCCTGCTCCTGCTGGGCTTGCCCCACAACTACTACCGGAATGTCGCATCTATCATCGTTTACCCATCCACCGTTGTTCCGCCTCGACGCCAGCCGGGTTTCTTCGAAAACACATTCGCACCCGTGGACCCTGAGCATCCCATTCTCGGGCAGGCGTTCCGGCAGGGGCCGGTAATTATTATATGGGACGCTGCCCTGCACGGCGGCCGCCATCCGGAGTCCGGCCACAACGTTGTTTACCATGAATTCGCCCATAAACTGGACATGCTCGACGGGGCGGCCGACGGTACCCCTCCCCTGCGCGACCGGGCGGAATACCGTGACTGGGTCCAGACATGTTCACGTGAATATTTGCGTCTCAAACATGACACCGCAAAAGGCAGGAAATCTTTCCTCGATGCTTATGGTGCGACTAACGAAGCGGAATTTTTTGCAGTCGCCACAGAGCAATTCTTCGATCAACCGCGGTCATTGCTTGAGCATTCACCGGATCTTTATCGCGTTTTGCAGGAATACTACCGTCAGGACCCTTCCAAACGTGCGTCCCGGAACAACTGTATAAATTTCTAATCCATAAGGAGCAAACCATGAACGGTGAAGAGAAAGTTGTCGCGATAACAGGCGCCAGCAGCGGTATTGGAGAAGCAACGGGTCGCCTGCTTGCTGGGCGAGGAGCGAGAGTCCTTCTGGGTGCGCGTCGCATGGATCGTCTCGAGACCATCCGCGGCGCGATCCAGTCAACCGGCGGCGTCGCCCAAATCCATCCCCTGGACGTGACCCGGCGCAAAAGTGTCGAGGACTTTGTGAAGCATGCCAAACAAACCTTTGGCCGCATTGACGTGATGGTCAACAATGCCGGCATCATGCCCCTGTCGCCGATGAGTCAGCTCAAAGTCGACGAATGGGAGCGGATGGTCGACGTCAACATCAAGGGCGTACTTTACGGCATCGCGGCAGCCCTGCCCTTTTTCACCGAGCAGGGGGCTGGGCATTTCGTCAACGTCTCCTCTGTCGCAGGAAAGGTCGTCTTTCCCGGGTCGGCGGTCTATTCCGGAACGAAATTCGCTGTACGGGCCATTTCCGAAGGGCTGCGGATGGAAAATCTGCCCGGTATCCGTTCGACAGTCATCTTTCCGGGAATTGTTGTTACCGAACTGGCCAATTCCATCACCGATGAACAGATGGCCAGAAACATACGTGAAAGGCGGGATGCATTTGCCATCTCTCCGGACGCCATCGCACGGGCGGTGGCATTTGCGATCGAACAACCCGACGATGTGGATGTCAACGAAATCGTCGTGCGTCCGATCAAACAGGATCGTTAACCTTAGAAAATTTTTCTTTTCGATCCAAAAGGTTGAGTCATGCTAAACGGGAAACCACGACAAAAGACATCTGTATCCGGAATTATTCGGAGTGGGTAATTCCACACCATAAACGAGGGTATAGTAGTGAGAATTGAGATTCTTGGAACGCCGTTTAACGGGCTTGGATCGCCGCCGGATATAGAGAACCCGGCAGAAGGGCTGAGGCGGGCGGGATTGCTCCCCCTGTTATCGTCAAAAGGACATACGGTGGACGATCTCGGCGATCTGTCGGGTTTTCAATTCCGGGAAATTCATGATCCTGGGACGGGAATCAAAGATTTTGAAATGTGGATCGACATTTCCACCAGCCTGTCAAGAGAATGCGAGGCGATACTGAGTCGGGGCGCATTTCCACTGCTGCTTGGTGGGGACTGCAGCATGTTGGTGGGAATCCTTTCCGCCTTTGCGCAAAAGGACAGCGACGTGGGCCTCATCTTCCTCGATGGCCACGCCGATTTCCATAGCCCCGAGACATCGCCCAGCGGCGATCCAGCAGATATGGAACTGTCGATAGTAACCGGCCGCGGCCCCCGTGGGATCACTCACGTCGCCGGCAAATTCCCGTTGTTGAAGGAAGAAGATATCGTGGTTTATGGCATCAGGGCCTGGGATCAGATTGCCGCATCTAATATCCGGGTCTATGACAGGCACCGCATGGCGGAAAGAGGAATCAAATCGGTCGTTGAAGAAGGGTTGGCGCATCTCACGCAACGAGGGATTCCTTTATGGCTCCACTTCGATGTTGATGTCATCGATCCGACGCTCATGCCGGTAATGTTCCCCGAATCCGGAGGCCTTTCATTTGAAGAAACCCATGAATTCCTGAGTCTCGTTTGGGCCTCCGGGAGAATTGCCGGAATGAGTGTCGCCTGTTATCATCCGGCACTGGATGCAGACGGCAGTGCAGGGTCACGCCTGGTCACCCTGATCGCGGACGTTCTCTCAAGCCGCGCCTGATCGGGAACCCTATCAACAGCCGCCTGAGACATGGCGCACAGGGACCTATTCCCTGGGAAGCGATTATCCATAACGATGAGGAGACGACATGAAAACATGCATGATCCTGGTTGACCTTCAGAACGACTATTTTCCCGGGGGGAGTATGGAACTGGTCGGCATCGGGACCGCCGCCGCCAACGCCCGCCTTCTCCTGGAGGCATTCAGAAAAAGAGAACAACCGGTTTTCCATATTCAACACATCGCCGCTCGACCGGGGGCGACGTTTTTTCTGCCGGAGACCAACGGGGCCCGAATAAATGCTACGGTTGCCCCCATGGGAGACGAAACGACCATCGTCAAAAACTATCCCAACAGCTTTCGCGACACCACCCTTGCTAAACTTCTCGGACAGCGGAAAATCCAGGATCTGGTCATTTGCGGTGCCATGAGCCACATGTGTATCGACGCCACCGTCCGCGCCGCGTTTGATCTGGGCTTCAACTGTACCGTTGCCGAAGATGCCTGTGCGACTATGAATTTGATATTTAATGGAAAAACCATCAACGCATCGGAAGTGCATGCATCCTTCATGGCCGCAATGGCCGGGGTGTATGCAGAAGTTCTTTCAACGCAATCGCTAATCAAAAAAATGGCTTGACAGAGTGTCGAAAAACTATTGCGCGGGGCCATACGGCGTTAACAGTCGATTCAAAATGCTCAGTTATCACACACAAACTCCTCTCTTCCGCCGAATATTTCCTTGTCTGGCCTGCGTTCATGACATTTTTCAACACCATTTGTATAATGAAAATGATTTATAATGGAGTATTCCGAACGGGGCGAAAGATTATGCGTCGATCCACGCTGCTCACCATCGACGGAATCATCAACCTGATCCTCGGCACGCTGTTGATCATATTTTCCGACGGATGGGTCAGGTTGCTGGGCGTGCCGCCGGCCGCCAATGCCTTTTATGCGAACATTCTCGGCGGGGTCCTATTCGGGATCGGCATCGCCCTGATGTTGGAGACGCGCAATAAAACAGGAAACAGTGTTGGCTTGGGACTCGGCGGAGCGATCGCCATCAACCTGTGCGGTGGATTGGTGCTGCTCGGATGGCTTGCCTTCGGCCACTTGGCCCTGCCCTTACGCGGCCTGATCTTTTTATGGTTCCTGGTTCTGCTTCTGGTCGGTATGAGCGCAGTAGAACTGGTAATAGGGTTTTCGGCCAACCGGCGCGGCTTCTGATACAGCGTTACCGGCTGGGAAACACTGTATCTTTGCGAATCCCCGCGGCGATCCCGAACCACCTGCATTTTTACCGCAGTTTTACGATCATCTGGACGGATGGCTGAATCTGCTCCCATTCTCGGCGAGAGCGGAACAGCACGGTTTTTTCCATCAATACGGGGCGGACATCGACAGCGGATCAACCCGCAATGAGCCGGCGTTGATATAAAAAGCCAAAGCCGCAGGTTCCGAACCTTTTTAATCGACAGAACCATCCGCAGGCCTTCAAGAATGAAAGATGCGCATCGGCCCTGTATACAGGCCCGTGTATTTTTTGTCACAGAAACTATAACATAAAAGAAACAATAGGAATTTTTTGTAATACCCCTTAATGAGTATTAGGGGTATTGCCGATTTTTATTTTTCCTGTTATTGAAATCGGTTAAATGTCCGGCAGCATCTTTGTATAAAAATTTTGTGAATGGTTCGATTTTTGCTGATTTGACAGCAAGCCTATTTTATCCCCCGTTCAAAATTTTGGAAAGGAACTTCATGCTCCGGTTCGGCGCTGCGCCCGACAAGGCTTGTGAAATGGACTTGGATCATATATTTATCTGCCGGCTCAAGCTGTTGATCGTTATGACGCGGGCCTACCTGGAAGGCTACCCTTTCGGGGCGGTACGCAAGAGCGCTCTCGTCGGCAATGCGCGATACATCGCCGCCGAAAGCATTGATCTGGAGCAATTGATTCCCATTCGCAGCGAACAGGCAGCCAAAGACGGGATGGATTTCGACCATGTATTCTACCAGCGGGTTAAGCTTCTGGCCTCCATGGCCAAAACCATCGGGAAAAACTTTCCCTTCGGAGAACATCGCCAAACAGCCCTGATGGATAACCTGGACATGATCTGCAACGCCTTGGATTTCACCAGCGGAGTCAAGAAAGTTGAATTTCTCAAAGTGGCTTGAGTCTACCTCAGCGCCTCCTTCAGATATTCGCAAAACCGATTCCAGGATTTTTCATCCGCATCTTTTCGGTACCGATCGGAACCGAATACGGTAAACGCGTGCGGCGCACCGCCGTATGAGATCATTTCGTGCGGTACGCCCTTTTCCTCCAAGGCATTGGCCAGCATCGCAAAATGATCCATGGTGACATTCGTGTCCGCCGTGCCGTGCAGGATCAGGAGCGATCCTTTGGTTTTGCCGTAATCCTGACCCTCCGGGGTACTCAATCCGCCATGGAAGGTGACAAAGCCTTTCATCTCCGCCCCCGACCGGGCCAACTCGAGCACGGCGGCGCCACCGAAGCAGTATCCCATCGCCACCGCGTTGTTCACGTTGGCGCCTCTGGCCTTGGCCGCCGCCAACGCACCGTAAAGCAAACTGCGCATGCGTTCCCGGTCCTTGTACAATTCCCCGGTGTGCTGGCGCCGGTCTTTCATCTCAGTAGGCCTGATTCCGGCGCCGAACAGATCGGCGGCAAAGACCGCATACCCTTTCTCAGCCAGCATATCGGCCCGCTTGATTTCATAATCGGTCAGGCCATCCCAGTCATGGATCAGCAGCACCAAGGGGGCATTTTCAGCCGGAGAGGTAAAATACCCCTCGAATGCCTCCCCCTTGACGTCATAGGAAACCACCTGCCCACCTGCCGTGGCAGTGGACGTAAATAGTATCAGAAACAGCAATGTGCATATGGTTTTCATGGTAACCTCCATGGTTTGCGGTTTATATTTCAGTTCTCGGTCTTCTGTCATCCGTCCTCAATCCGGCAGATACCCCCTTGCCAACCGCTTGAACTCAGATACCTGCTGTTGCTGCCATTCCGACCCCAATCCCAGTTCCTGCGCCATGAGGCGGGCCGTCTTCTCGGCGACCGCCATGCTGGCCGCAGCATCCAGGATCAGGGCGCGGGTGCGACGGGCCAGAACATCTTCCAGCGTCAAGGCCATTTCATTGCGAACGGCCCAGATCACCTCCGCTTTTACATAGGGCAGGTTGTCGTGCAGTTTTTCTCCCATCCCGGGATCCGCGTCTATAATCCGCCGGATGAAAACCGCGTCGGAACCATAGGCGCAAAGGGAATCTTCCGGGTCCATGTTCTTCAGCCACCCGTGAATGCGCAACTTGCGCGTCCGGCATTCGCTTTCGGGCAGCCCGGCGATCAACGCCGCCTGATTCACGGTGTCTTCAGCCATCTTGCGGTAAGTGGTCCATTTACCGCCGGTAATGGTCACCAGACCCGATTGAGACACCTCCAGATGATGGTCCCGGGAGATGGCGGCGGTCTTTTTCCCCGCCCCTTCCCCCACCAGCGGCCGGAGCCCCGCAAACATGCACAAAATGTCCTCCCGGGTGGGATCCTCCACCATGTACTGGGCGGCATGCTTGAGGATGAAAGCGATCTCTTCCTCCAGGGGACGGGGCTCTAGACAGGCGCGTTCCACCGGCGTGTCGGTCGTGCCCACCAGCACCCGGTCGTGCCAGGGAACGGCGAACAGCACCCGTCCGTCTTCGGTCTGGGGAACCATGATGGCGGTATTTCCCTTTAAAAAGCGCTTGTCCAGCACCAGGTGAACCCCCTGGCTGTGGGTGATGATCGGTGTGGCTGCGTGTTGATCCATGCGCAGGATGTCGTCGGTAAAAATCCCCGTTGCATTGACCACCACCCGGGCGCGGATATGGCGTTCTCGACCATATAGGGTGTCCTTGAGCGTTACCCCGTCGATCATTTTCCCCGAATAGGTCAGGCCGGTTACCTGCATGGTGTTGACGGGCACACCGCCGGCGTCCACAATCGACTGGGCCAGGTTGACGGCCAGACGGGCGTCGTCGAACTGGCCGTCATAGTAGATAACGCCGCCGCGCAACTGGTCCGGTTCCAATGTCGGAATACGGTTGAGGGTTTCCGCTTTGGATAACCACGTTGAGGGGCCCAGTCCCAGGCGACCGGCAAGGAGGTCGTACACCTTCAGGCCCACCCCGTAGAAGGGGCCGTCCCACCACTCGTAGTTGGGCACGATGAACGCCTGGTTCTGAACCAAATGAGGTGCGTTCTGCATCAGCAATCCCCGTTCTTGAAGGGCTTCGAGAACCAGTGAGATATTGCCCTGCTGCAGGTAGCGTACACCGCCGTGAACCAGCTTGGTGCTGCGGCTGGAGGTGCCTTTGGCAAAGTCGTGCCGCTCCGCCAGCAGGGTCTTGTACCCTCTTGAGGCCGCATCCAGTGCGCACCCCAGACCGGTGGCACCGCCGCCGATTACCAGAATGTCCCAGTACCCGTCGTAATTATCGATGGTTTCTATTGATTTTCTTCGATTCATGAGCATTCCTCGTTTTTCATGGAGCAGGCGGAAAGAACCTGATCTGGGAGGGACTGATCGCGATAAACCGTGATGCCTTTGAGGTTCATATCGGCGGCATCCAGGAAAAGGGCGCGAATCTCGTCTACGGAGATGGATTCGGGCAGGTTCACTGTTTTGGATACCGCATTGTCCGTATATTTCTGAAAGGCGGCCTGAATCTTCAGGTGCCATTGGGGAGAGACATCCCAGGCCGTCTGGAAGATGCGCTTGTCTATCTTGCGGCCCTCCCGCCGGTATCGTTCATAAAGGGGGTGCACATCCGTGAAGATCTGATCCACGATCCGGCGCTGTACTTCAAAGGCAAAAACCGGCTCGACGCTGCTGCTCACCCCGGCCAGAATGCTGATGGTGCCGGTGGGCGCCACGGTGGTGAGGGTGGCATTGCGCCGCCGCTTCACCCCTCTGGCCGGAAATACGCTCTGATGGAAAGCGGGAAAATTCCCCCGCCTGGCAGCCAGTTCAGCTGACGCAGCCTCGGCATATTGCTGGAGCCGGGACATGATTTCACCGGCCAGCAACACGGCCTGTTCACTCTGGTAGGAGACGCCGAGCAGGATCAACATATCGGCAAATCCCATGACTCCCAGCCCGATCTTGCGATTCATCCGGCTCCACTCCCCGGTCCGGGAAATAGGATGGCGGTTCACCTCCACCACGTTGTCCAGAAAATGAACGGCCAGGTGCACCAGGGACTCCAGTTTCCGGTAGTCAATGGATTTGCCGTCGATTATCCGGGTGAGATTGATGGAGCCCAACGTGCACGATTCGTATGGCAGCAACGGCTGCTCGCCACAGGGGTTGGTGGCTTCCAGCGACCCCATCTCCGGAGTGGGGTTGGCCCGGTTGATGCGGTCGATGAACAGGATGCCGGGGTCACCGGTTTTCCAGGCGCTTGCAGCCATCAGGCTGAGCAGGTCAGCCGCCGGCACCCGGGCCACCTCGGCGCCGGTTCGCGGGTGAATCAGCGGGTAATCGCGCCGCTTCTTCACACAATCGATGAAGGGGTCGTCCACCGCCACGGAAAGGTTGAAGTTGCACAACTGGCCATGGTCCAGCTTGGCCTTGACGAAAGCCTCGATGTCCGGGTGGCTCACATGCAGCACACCCATGTTGGCGCCGGGCCGGACGCGGTTGCGGTCGATGTGGTGGGTGGCGGCATCGAACAGCTGGATGAACGACACCGGACCGCCGGTCACCCCCGATGCGGGAAAGATGGTGTCCCCGGCGGGACGCAGCCGGCTGAAGGAAAATCCGGTTCCGCCGCCGGTATGGTGGATCAGGGCGGCGTCCTTGAGGCTCTGAAAAATGGACTCCAGGTTGTCCTCCACCGGCAGCACGAAACAGGCAGCCAACTGCCCCAGCGGCCGACCGGCATTCATCAGACAGGGAGAATTGGGCAGAAAAGAGAGCGAGGTCATGGCCGCCTCGAAGCGCGCCTCCGTGTCCCGCACCAAGGCGCGGGCGTCGAACAACCGGTCCGCCTCGGCCACCACCCGGGCCACCCGCGAAAACACATCTGCCGGCGTCTCTATGGTCTCTCCCCGGTAGTTACGGGCAAGATATCGTTTTTTTAAGACTTCCCCGGCCAGCGGGGTGAGGCTGACGATGCTCATGGATCCGCCTTTCGGCCTGTTTTTTTTGCGCCCAAACAGGGGTTGGTTGCTATATCATAATCACGGTTCAAGGCAGTTGCATCTGCGATCAACCGTTCAAACCCGACGGGATGCCGGGAAAAATGATGGGAAACAGCAGGTAACCAAGGTAGATGAAATAGATCACTAGGGCCAGCAACCCCTCCCACCGGTCCATGATGCGCACCCGTCCGGTAAACATGAAGATGAACAGCATGATGCTGGCCGCCATCATGACGCCCATGTCTACATTGGCCGCCGGGTTGAAGGGGATCGGTCGAATGACCGCACTGACACCCAGGATAAAAAACACGTTGAAGATGTTGGAACCGACCACGTTTCCCACCGCAATCTCCACTTCTCCCCGCCTGGCGGCCACGACCGAGGTGGCCAGTTCGGGCAGTGAGGTTCCCACCGCCACGACCGTCAGCCCCATCACGGCCCGGGGGATGCCCAGGTAATCCCCCAGGATGACAGCACTGTCCACGATCCATCGCCCCCCGAACAGCAACCCGCAAAAGCCCACAGTCATTTTCAGGGCAATCCATGCCGCTTTGTCGGCGGGTGCCGGACTGACTTCCGGCAGGCCGGGAACCGGTGCAGCAATGGATGCCGTGTAAGCGATGAAAATGGCGAAGAAACCCAGCAGCACCAGGCCATCCGACCGCGTGATCGTTGAATGGACGGCACCGTCAATATAGACGTCGCTGGCCACAACCCACAGCAGCACTGCCGCCAGCAGACTGAAGGGGATCTCCTTCCAGACAGTCCCCTCTGAAACGGAGAGCGGTCGAACCAGCGCCGAAATTCCCAGGATCAAAAGGATGTTGGCGATGTTGCTGCCCATCACGTTGCCCAGAGCGATATCGGTGCTGCCGCTGACCGCGGCCGAGATATTGACGAAAAGTTCAGGGGCCGACGTCCCGAAAGCCACCACGGTCAGGCCGACGGCCGTCGGAGAAACATTCATTCCCCGCGCCAACCGCGCGGCGCCATCCACGAACAGGTCGGCGCCCTTGAGCAAAACGACAAACCCGGCCAGCATCAACAGGGAAGAAACGATCATGTGTTAGGCTTTCCCGGCTCCGCCATGTCCGTGGGCGAATTCCCAGCGCTTGTCCAGAAAATAGAGGATCGGAACGGTCATTCGCGAAAAGAGCAGCGATGCCACCTCGCCGGCCATCAACGAGATGGCCAGGCCCTGGAAGATGGGGTCGAAAAGAATCACCGAGGCGCCCACCACCACGGCGGCGGCCGTAAGCATCATGGGCCGGAAGCGCACCGCCCCGGCGTCGATGACGGCCCGGTCCAGCGGCGCCCCTTCGGCCAGCCGAAGCTCGATAAAATCCACCAGGATGATGGAATTCCTCACCACGATACCCGCCCCGGCGATAAAGCCGATCATGGAAGTGGCCGTGAAAAATGCCCCCATGGCCCAGTGGGCCGGCAGGATGCCGATAAGCGAAAAGGGAATCGCCACCATAATCACAACCGGTGTGGAAAAGGACTGGAACCAGCCCACCACCAGGACGAAAATCAGCACCAGGACCACGGCAAAGGCCATGCCCAGGTCGCGAAACACCTCGTAGGTGATGTGCCATTCGCCGTCCCACTTCATGGAAAAACGCTGATCGCTCTCGGGCAGGGCCGCCGTGTGCTGGGCGATGCGATACCCTTCGGGCAGGTCGATGGCATCGATCTTCTTGCGCAATTCCAGGATGGCGTAAACCGGGCTCTCCTTGGCCCCGGCCACATCGGCGATCACATAGACCACGGGCATCAGGTTCTTGTGGTAGATGCTGCGGTCCACCGGGGTCTGCTCGACCGTTACCAGATCGGAAAGCGACACCAGGTGGCCGTCTGCGGAACTGACACGGATGGCCTTGAGCAGATCCATGCCGGCCCTTAAGGCCAGGGGCGGCTGCAGCATGATGGGCACATCCTCTTTTTCCTGCGCCTGATGGAGCAGCCCGGCCTTCGAGCCGGACAGGACCATCTGCAGGGTCTGGGTGATGTGGGCCACACTGATGCCGTTCAGGGCAGCCTTCTCCTGATCGACCGTCAACTGATAGCGGGTCTGCGCATCTTCCATATACCAATCCACATCCACCACGCCGTCGGTCTGTTCGAAAATGTCGCGGATCTTCAGGGCCAGTTCCCGCTGACGTGCATAGTCGGGACCGTACACCTCGGCCACCAGGGTAGAGAGTACCGGCGGTCCGGGAGGCACTTCGGCCACCTTGACCCGGGCCCCGTAACGATCGGCAATGGCCTGGAGCGGCGGCCGCACCCGTTTGGCGATCGCGTGACTCTGCTGCTTGCGCTGCCCCTTGCCGGCCAGGTTCACCTGAATGTCGGCCAGATTAGGCGAATGGCGCAGGTAGTAGTGGCGGACCAGGCCGTTGAAGTTGAACGGACCGGACGTACCCACGTGGATCTGGTAATCGACCACCTCGTTGACCGTGGCCAGGTAATCACCCATATCGAAAGCCGCGGCGGCGGTATCTTCCAGGGTAGCGTAGTCAGGCATGTCCAGGATGACCTGGAACTCGCTTTTGTTGTCGAAAGGCAGCATTTTGACCCGGACCAATCCCGCAGCCACCATGGCACAGGCCCCCAGCAGCAAAACAGCGACACCGATCAGGAAGGACCATCGCCACAAGGGATTGTGCAACAAATGGTCCATGACGTTGCGGTAGAGCCGGGTGGTCCAGTCTTCTGAACCGTGAGACCCGCCGTGCCCGCCGGTTTCTCCATTGTTTTTTAAAAGTCGATAGGCCGCCCAGGGTGTGACGATGAAGGCCACGATCAGCGAAAAAACCATGGCCGCCGAGGCGCCCACCGGGATGGGGCGCATGTAGGGGCCCATGAGACCGCCCACAAAGGCCATGGGCAGGATGGCGGCGATGACCGTCAAGGTGGCCAGAATGGTCGGATTGCCCACTTCGTCAACGGCTTCGACGGCCACCTGGACCCGTGAACGGTCCTTGTTTTGCGGGAGCCGGAAATGGCGCACGATGTTCTCCACCACCACGATTGCATCGTCCACCAGGATGCCGATGGAGAAAATCAGGGCAAACAGGGTGATGCGGTTCAGGGTGTATCCGTAAAGGTAAAAGACCGCCATGGTCAGGGCCAGGGTGACCGGGATGGCAAACGCCACCACGCCGGACTCCCGGTGTCCCAGGGTGAACCAGATAAGAATCGTCACCGACACCACCGCAATCAGCATATGCCAGAGCAGTTCGTCGCTTTTCTCCTTGGCCGTTTCACCGTAGTTGCGGGTGACCGTAACGTGGACGTTGTCGGGGATCACCGTTCCCTTGAGGCTCTCCACCCGTGCCAGCACCTTGTTGGCCACATTGATGGCGTTGGTTCCTTTGCGTTTGGCCAGCGTCAAGGTAACCGCCGGATAGGGGGTCCGTCCGCTGCCTCCCGTGGACAGGCCCTCTTCACCGGCCGCCGGCCCGGTGCCGAAAAAGACATAGTTATCCGGCATCGGCGGACCGTCGGTGATGGTGGCCACATCCCCCAGGTAGACCGGACGCCCCTGGTAGGCCGCCACCACGACATTGCGCACATCGTCTGGGGATTTCAGAAAATCGCCGATATGAACGATAATCTGGCCTTCCGGCGAGGGGTAGCTGCCGGCGTCGGCCGCCTGATTGGCGGCGAAGACGATCTGGGAGACGGCCACCGGGTCCAGACCGTAGCCGGCCATGCGCACCGGGTCCAGTTGGACCTCCACCCGCCGGCTGTCCCCGCCGATCAGGGTGGTTAGCGAGGAATTGGGCTCCCGTTTGACCTGGTCCTCCACCTCGGCGGCCACCCGCCGCAGCAGATAGGGCCCGACTTCATCGCTCCAGAAGGTCAGCGCCAGAATGGGTACGTCGTCGATGTATCGCGGCTTGATCAAAGGCGGCGTGATGCAGCAGGGAATCCGATCCATGTTGGCCATCAGTTTGGACTGCAGCCGGACAATAGACTCCTCCTCGTTCTGGCCGACATAGAACCGCACGATCGCCATGGCCATGCCCGGCATGCTGGTGGAGTAAATGTACTCCACGCCGGGAATTTCCCAGAGCAGTTTCTCCATCGGGCGGGTCACCCGCTGTTCGACCTCGGCGGCGCTGGAACCGGGCATCTGCACGAAAATGTCGATCATGGGCACGATAATCTGGGGCTCCTCCTCCCGCGGAAGGGCCACCACGGCCGCCAGGCCCAGCAGCATCGATGCGACGATGATCAACGGAGTCAGCTTGGAATTGATGAAATAGTTGGCGATTTTTCCGGCGGGACCGTATGATTGACTCATTTCTCAATCTCCACGGTAGATCCGTTGTTCAATTGGGCGGGCGGATCGACCACTATCCGGGCGCCGTCCTGGAGCCCCGAGATTACCTCCACCTGTTCACCATAGCTTCGGCCGGTTCGGATCAGACGAAACCGGGCGGTGCCTTTCTCATCCACGATGAACACACCGGTCAACTGCCCCTTGCGGATCACTGCCGATTGGAGAATGCGCATCGTTTTCTGCTCGCCGACGGTCAGGGGCACCCGGGCGAACATGCCCGACCGCAAAGATTCGGCGGTGGGGATGTTCACCTGGACGATAAAGGTCCGGCTGCTCTGATCGGCCGAGGGTACGATGACGCTCACCGTGCCGGTAATGGACGCTTCCCCGATGGCCGAAATGCGGACATCCACCGACTCACCCATACGGACCGATTGGATGAAGGTTTCAGGAACCACCAGGTCCACCCGATACCCCCCCGCCCGCTCCAGAGTCAGCAGCGGGGTGCCCGGCGCAGCCAGCGACCCGGCGTCGGCCAGCTTGGCGGTCACTTCTCCGTCGAAGGGAGCCAGGATGCGGGCGTCCTTCTGGGCCACGGTGGCGGCATCTACGGCAGCCTGCGCCTGTTCGATCCGGAAACGCGCCGCCTCCACCATGGCTTCGGCCTGGGCCAGGGCCGCCTGGGCCTGTTTATTCTGAGCATCCACGGTTTCGAAGGTCTCCTGGGTGATGGCCCCGCCCGCCAGCATGGTCTGGTTGCGCGCATAGGATAACCGGGCCTTCTGGGCGCCGGCATCGGCAGCCGTTCGGGCGGACATGGCTCCGGTTTCGGCCTTCTTCGCTTCGGCCAGGGCCGCCTGGGCCTGGTTCAGCTGGGCAACCACCTGCCGATCATCCAATACCACGAGCAGGTCACCCTGCTTTACCCGGTCGCCCTCCTTAACCTTGAAAGCCTGGATGACGCCCATCAGTTTGCTGGAGACTGTCGCCGACAACCTGGCTTTCACCGTGCCAACCGCCTCATACACGACCGGCTGCACGGCGCTCCGTGCTTCGTTCACCCGCACCGCAACGGAAGGCCCTTCAAGCGGTAGGGTGCTGCCCGGTTCGATCTTTTCCGAGCAGCTGAACAGGGATAGGCCGGTAATCAAAAGGATGGCTGCCATCAGATTAAGGGTTCGCATTGTTCATTTCCTTTTACTTTAAAAATCAGTACCATCGACCCATGGACATTTTGAAAACGCATGGAACAGACAATGAAATAGAACCAGAAACATCCGGATGGTTTCGTTTCGTCCGCCGATTTTATCACTTTTACAGGATTTGCGCCAACGGCAACGGGTTCATGATTGACCGGAATGGTTTATTTTTTAGGCCTCACTTCGATAGTCACCTCCACGTCCGGCCATCGTTTGTCCACCGGCTGGACGGCCGGCGGTGCGATGGTCTTGCAGAACAGCGTGGTGGTTTCCCTTATATTCTCCAGATAGATCGGGGTGGTGGTGATGCCTGAGACCTGGTCCTTTCCCCCGGTGGCGGGCAGCAATGCCTGCACCCGGTTGGGTTTGACGACCACGGCGGCAATTTCCAGCTTAGCGGGGAGCCGGCCCACCAGCTGTGCGTTGATGGCGATTTCGCGCTTGACGATTTCCGCCAGGGTCAATTCCAGGCTCGACGGTGCCACATCCAGCAGGGTTACATCTTTGGGCAACCGCACGTTCTCATCGGTGATCAGGAAGGACTGTTTCCCCGGTACGGCATTCGACAGATCGATTTTTACGCCGAGCTGGGCCGGGCTCAACCCGTCGAGGCTGGTCCGCGGACCGGCCAGGTGAAGCCGGATTTCATTGTCCTTGTCGCCGACGAGCACCAGGTCGGGTGAGGTCAGCGAGTATTCCACGGGGACGGTGAAGACTTTTTCCAGCAGTTCCCCCTGCGACACCGTCAGCGACAGCCAGAACAGGGCCGCCACGATAAAACTGGGCAGCAGTTGAAGAACGGCGGCCCACCATCGCCGGCCCGTGGGGATTTCAATAGCCGGGGCGGCCGTTTCCCGCCAATGGGTCAGAATCGCCGCTTCGACCGCGGCAGGGTCGCTCGCCGGAGTGATCTGGCCGTCGCGGAAAATAGACACCTGCCCCCGCTCTTCGGAAACGACAACCGTCAGGGCATCGGTCCGTTCCGCCAGCCCCATGGCCGCATGGTGACGGGTACCGTAGGCTTCGGCCAGCCGCTGGCTGTCGGAAACGGGCAGGCGCACCCCGAATCGGGTGAACAGGCCGTTGTGGACGACCAAGGCGCCGTCATGGCCGGGCGAGTTGGGGTCGAAGATACTCATGATCAGGGGAAGGCTGGGTTTGGCGTCCAGCTTGAATCCGCCGGAGAGCCACTCGCTGACCGACTCCCTGCCGGGAAAAACGACGATAGCCCCTCGTTTCTGCTCGGCCAGCTTAAAAAGGGACTGGGACACCAGGCTGGCCAGGCCGTCTTCCTTCTGCTGAATATCCTGCCGGGTGACCGACGCGGCCCGTTCAAAAATCTTTCTCAGTTCCGGCTGAAAGATCACGATCAGGGCGATCAGGGCCACATGGCTCAGGTTGGTGTAGATCCATTCGATGCCCTTCAGGTCCAGAAAATTGGCCACGAAGAATACCGCCGTAGCCAGGAGGACGCCGGTGAATATGGCCCAGGTGCCCAGCCGAAGCAGGGTCCGGTAGAGAAAGAACAGACCCGCCGTGATCAGCAGGATGTCCACGGCCGCCCGCCAGGTAAACAGCGCTTTGATGATTAGCACTGAATTCAACCAGACTCCTTCGACAGTCTCGCCGCCTAACTCGTCTTGCATGTCGGGCGGGCTGCCAACCATCGCCCCGATGTCCGGGTTATTTGCGTTTGTCGGTAGATCGCCATCCGCCTAGAGGGGTGGATACCGGCTTGAGCACTCTGCTCATATCCCGGGCCTGTTCGATGACGTAGAACAATTTCGGATCCAGCCGTTGCACCTCGGGCAATATCCATTTCAGGTCCCGGCGCCGGCAGGCAATGTACAGCTCGTTGACCGGCCCCCGCATGCCTTCGCCGTGAAAAATGGTTACCGGCTGGCCCTTTTGTCTCAGATAAGTCGCGATTTCAAGCCCCGCACTGCGGGTGATGATTCGGAGGATCATCGTTCCGAAGGCCAGCTTGCGCTCCACCATGATCCCCACCACGTTGCCGGTGGCGTATCCGAAGGCATAAAAGACAACCAGCAGCGGCTGGTCCTTGATCTGGCTGATCACCGCGCTGACGACAGTCACCCAGATGGAAATTTCGAAAATCGCCAGGGTAAAGGCGATGGCCGTTCTGCCCTGAACGGTGACGATGGTGCGGATGGTGCCGATGGAAACGTCACAGATTCTGGCCAGAAAGATGATAACTCCCGTCAGGAGAATATGCGGCTCAAACATGATTGGCGGTTAGGCCCCCCATCCCTCATGGTCACGATGGACCGGAATGAATGCCCACAAAGCGGTGAATGATTGTTCCCCGGAATCGACGACCCCACGTCTTCCCGGATCTGCAGCTGCGCAATCGTTTTTCAATTCTCTTTTAAACCATGAATCGGGAGGATGGCAAGCACAACCCTAAAAATGCTCAGGGAATTGATGCCCCGGGTATACCGATCAGCTCGATCCCTGCCATCGCCTTCCCGCAGGAGAAATTCCCCTTGATCGATAATTTTCAATTGCGTCTTGCCAACGACCTCGACCAGTTCGCGGATTTTTATGCCCTGCAAAGGGGCATGGATACATCGCAACTGAAGGTCAGCAGCAGGTCGACTAATTTTCAGTGATGATGACAGCCCCTATTCGTCGTTTCGTAGGACATATCCCGACAAAAAATACCAGCCGGGTCCTACATCAAAATCGGAAGCGCGCTTATACCCCTCTTCGGCCGATAGGCTTAAATTTCAGGTCAAGGAAGAGATCCACCATTGTGGGAAGATCAACCCGTAGACAAAGGAGAGAAAAATGGAAACCAGAAAAAAAAACCAACTGCGTTATCTGTTCGCGGCCTTGCTGGTGGTCACTGCTATGGGATTGACCCAGTGCCAGTCGCCCTCAGACCGCATTGCGGTGGCCCCTGCCGCCAAGGATGAGCATGTTAAACCGACGGTTGCCGATACGTCTACGGTCAACTGGAAAACGGCAATTGCCCAGGTGGCCCGCGACAACATACCCGCCGTGGTCCACATCGATGTCACCCAGCGGCGGGAAATTTCCAACCCCATGATGCCTTTTGGCAACGATCCATTTTTCCATTTCTTTTTCAACGGACCGCAGGCACCCCAAAAGTTCAAGCAGGAGTTGCGAGGTCTGGGAACCGGCATGCTGATCGACGATAAGGGCAATATCCTGACCAACAACCACGTGGTCGCCGGGGCGACCGAAATCAATGTACTCCTGGCCGACGGCACCTCCTACCCGGGCAAGCTGGTAGGCACCGACCCGAAAACCGATCTGGCGGTGATCCATATTTCTACCGATGAGAAGCTGCCGGCGGTGACATTCGGCGACTCGGACCAGATGGAGGTCGGCGACTGGGTGGTGGCCATCGGTCATCCCCGCGGACTCGACGAGACCGTCACCCAGGGGATCATCAGCGCCAAACACCGGCGCGGCGTTCTCGACCCCACGTCCTACCAGGATTACCTGCAGACCGATGCGGCCATCAATCCGGGCAACAGCGGCGGCCCGCTGATCAATCTGGCGGGGCAGGTTGTCGGCGTGAATGCAGCCATCGCCTCTCAATCGGGCGGTTTTGAAGGTATCGGTTTTGCCATTCCCAGCAACATGGCCGTTCATGTGGCCCAGGCCCTGATCGACCACGGCAAGGTGATCCGCGGCTGGCTGGGGGTCAGTATCCGCGACTTGACGCCCGAGCAGGTCAAATCCATGAAACTCAAGGACAAAAAGGGCGCTTTGATCGCCGACGTGGTCCCGAACAGCCCGGCCGATACCGCCGGATTGAAAAAAGACGACCTCGTGGTCAAGTTCCAGGACCAGACGGTTGAGGATGCCGCATCCTTGCAGCGCCGCGTGGGCGATACACCGGTAGGTCAGACAGCCAACCTGACTGTGGAGCGAAACGGCAAACCGATCAACCTGACCGTAACCATCGGCAGTCTGGATGACGCCGTACGCCGGATCGCCGCCTCTCTGGAGGATCGCCTGGGAGCGGTGGTGCGTCCTCTGAAGGCCGACGAAAGCCGTAATTATGGTCTGGAAGCGGGCCAGGGGGTTGCCATCAAATCGGTGGATGCCGACGGCCTGTTGGGAAAAGCCGGTTTTGAAAAGGACGATGTGATCGTTGATGTCAACAACATGCCCGTTGAGGGAGTCGAGGGCTTTGTGGCCCTGATCAAGGCCCTGCCGCCCCACCAGCAGGTCCTGTTCAAAGCACTTGACCACCGTACCGGACAAGACGGCTACGTTCAGGTGACGATCGGATAACCATTCCCACGTCCGTCCCCACCTGTTGACGGACACGGATCAATCAGCGGCGCGCTCCGAAAAAGATTGCCGGAAAAGGCGCGCCGCTCTCATTAAAACGGAACGCCGCGACGGAGGTCAGCATGAAACAGCAGTACAAGTTCTCACTGGGTTATTACCTGTTTGTCTTCTTTTCGGTCATCATGCTGGAGTCGATCTTTTTCAGCGGCGCCGCGGTCAAGGAGATCTCCTACAGCCGCTTCCGGAATCTGCTCACGGAGGACCGGATTCAGAGCGTGATCGTGGAATCGGACCGCATCTTCGGCCTGGAAAAAGCAACCGGTGCCGACGGTGGCGGCGCCGCGAAAGAATCCCCGGCGTTCCAGCCGCCCCACAAGAAGGCGCCCTGGAATCTGGATTTCGGCCTGTTCAACGACAACGCGCAGAAAAAGGCCGAACGCCAGTTCGTGGTCACCCGTCTCGACGACCCGAAGCTGATTGCCGACCTTCAGGCCCACGGGGTGGACTACCGCGGCAAGATCGAATCCCACTGGCTCTCCAACTTCCTCTCCAACTGGATCCTGCCGCTGGCATTTTTCATTCTCCTTGGGCGCTTTCTGGCCCGCCGCATGGGCAAGGGGGTCGGGTTCCTGGACGTGGGCAAGAACAAGGCCCGGATCTATGCCGTGGATCCCTCACAAAAGGTCTCCTTCAACGACGTGGCCGGTGTGGACGAAGCCGTCGAGGAGGTTAAAGAGGTGGTCTCCTTTCTCAAAAATCCGGAACGCTACACCCGTCTGGGCGCCAAACTGCCCAAGGGAATTCTGCTGATCGGTCCTCCGGGAACGGGCAAAACCCTTCTGGCCCGGGCCGTGGCCGGTGAAGCCGGGGTGCCCTTCTTCAACCTCAGCGGCTCCGATTTTGTGGAGATGTTCGTGGGCGTGGGGGCCGCCAGGGTGCGCGACCTGTTCAAGGATGCCAAGGGCAAGGCCCCCTGCATCATCTTTATCGACGAGTTGGATGCCGTGGGCAAAAACCGCGCCCAGGGGGTTTATATGGGCGGCAACGACGAGCGCGAAAACACCCTCAACCAACTGCTCACGGAGATGGACGGTTTCGATCCCCAGGCCGGCATCATCATCATGGGGGCCACCAATCGACCCGAAGTGCTCGATCCGGCATTGTTGCGGCCCGGACGGTTCGATCGTCAGATCCTGGTCGATCGCCCCGATTTGAAGGGGCGCATGGACATCTTCGCCGTACACACGCGTGAATTCATACTCGATGACCAGGTCGATTTCCGTAAACTGGCTGCCGAGACACCCGGATTCGCCGGCGCCGAAATCGCCAATGTCTGCAACGAGGCCGCGCTGCTGGCCTCGCGCACGGAGAAAGCGACCATTTCTCAGGGCGACTTTCAGGATGCCATCGAACGGGTTATCGCCGGCTTGGAGAAGAAAAACAAGCTGATCAACCCCCACGAGCGCCAGGTGGTGGCCTACCATGAATCGGGCCACGCCATCGTCGGACACCTCACACCGGGGGCCGATCCGGTTCAGAAGGTATCGATCATCCCCCGCGGGATCGGCGCCCTGGGCTACACCCTGCAGACGCCTCTGGAAGATCGTTTTCTCATGTCGCGCAGCGAACTGCTGGGCAAAATCAAGGGGTTGCTGGGCGGCCGCGCCGCCGAAGAACTGGTCTTTGGCGAAGTCTCCACCGGAGCCGCCAACGATCTGGAGAAGGTGGCCGATATCGTCCGCAACATGCTCACGGTATATGGGATGAGCGATCAACTGCCCAACCGGTCGCTGGTGGAAAAGGCCGCATCCAATCCCTTTCTGGGCCAGGGGCCCGCCATGCAGCGCCGATCGGAAACCCTGGAGACGCTGATCGACAACGAAACCCAGGCGATCATCGATGCGGCCTACCAGTCGGCCCGCCAGATTCTGGGCGAGCACCGCGGTGAACTGGAAGCCATGGCCAAGCTGCTGCTAAAGCAGGAGAAAATCGGTGGAAAGGATATTCAGCGTATCCTGGGACCCGGCCAGCCATCGGAATCAGGGAACCCGGCCGGCCAGCCACGCCTGGCCACAGCGCGATAGCATAGGTTGGCATTCGGGTGATCCGGGCTGCAGGAAGCCCCCATCGACACCCGCCGGCAAAGGAGACTGAAGATATGGATCCATCCGGGAAGAAAATCGGTTACTGGTCGGTGGTGGCCATCGGTATCGGCGGGATGGTCGGCGGCGGCATCTTCGCGGTGCTGGGATTGTCCGTGCAGATGACCCGCGGCGCGGCACCGGTGGCGTTTATGGCCGCCGGGCTGGTGGCCATGGTGACCGCATACGCTTACACGCGCCTGTCGGTGGCCTTCCCCAGCCAGGGCGGCACCGTCGCCTTTCTGGATCAGGCTTTCGGCTCGGGGCTGTTGACCGGCACGACCAACATCCTGCTCTGGATCAGTTACATCGTGATGCTCTCCCTCTATGCGTTCGCCTTCGGCAGTTACGGCGCCGCCATGTTTCCCGAAGCATCCCGCCTGGTCTGGAAACACGTGCTGATCAGCGCCGGGGTGATCGCGGTCACCGGTCTCAATTTTCTCAACGTCGAGACCATCGGTAGGGCTGAGGAATGGATCGTGGCGGTCAAGATCACCATTCTGCTCTTCTTCGTCGCCGTGGGGGCCTGGACACTCAACACCTCCCGTCTGGCTGTCGGCAGCTGGTCGGACGCGGCGGCTATCCTTGCCGGCGCGATGATTATCTTTCTGGCCTACGAGGGTTTCGAACTGATCGCCAACACGGCCGGAGATGTCCGTGAGCCGGAACGCACCCTTCCGCGGGCCTACTACTCGGCCGTCGGGTTCGTGATCCTGCTCTATGTGCTGGTGGCTGCGGTGACGGTCGGCAACCTGCCGGTGCAGCGGATCGTGGAGGCCAAGGACTATGCTCTGGCCGAAGCGGCCCGGCCTTTCCTGGGATCGTTCGGCTATCTGCTGATCACCCTGGCGGCGCTGCTTTCCACTCTGTCGGCCATCAATGCCACCCTTTACGGCGCTGCCCGCCTCAGTTATACCATCGCCAAAGATGGAGAATTGCCGGCGATACTGGAACACAAGCTGTGGAACCACCCGGTGGAGGGCCTGCTGATCACCACCGGAGCGACCCTGCTGGTGGCCAATCTGTTCGACCTGTCGAGTATATCGACCATGGGCAGTGCCGGCTTCTTGTTGATTTTCGCCGCCGTCAACGCGGCCAACGTCCGACTGGCCCGGGAGACCCGCAGCCGTCGTTGGATCTCGATTCTGGGTGTAATGCTTTGCCTGGGCGCCCTGGCCAGCCTCATCTATTACACCATCCAACAGGCACCTATCCACGTCTGGGTGCTGGTTGGAATGTTGGTGTTGGCCTTTGCCGTCGAAAGCACCTATCGCCTGTGGCGACGGGGCGATCTTTTTTTTGACCGTTTCCGTTCCTGACCCATCATACCCTATCTCTCACATCTGGCGTTTTATACCGCTGGATTCCCTCGATATCAGTATCGGTATCGGAACCTACCCGTATAACCCTTTGGATTCTGGCTGCCGGTCCGAAAATTATCTGTCCCAACAATTGACAGGAGGCAAGGGCCAAAGGTATTTTGAGTATATCTGGAATACACTTTATCAGGATTCGGTTTAGGCCTGAGGTTTATTCCTTCTCTATCTGATATCCCTTCAAATTATTCGACACGGAAGGACATCATATGCGTTGCCTAACGGCATTATTGATGGTGTTGGTTGTGTCAGCCGTCTGTCAAGCTGAACTACGAATTTTAGGCGAAGAATCGCCTCCCGGGGAATATCTGGATGAAAACGGGAACCCTGACGGCGTGACCATCGATCTCGTTAAAGATTTGTTGCGTCGACAGGGGATAACTGCGGCTATAAGCATTCTTCCGTAGAAACGCGCATACCATATGGGGTTGCATGAAAAAAAGGTTGTCTTGTTGGAAACGACCCGAACCGAAGAACGGGAAGACCTCTTTAAATGGGTCGGACCAATTTTAGTTTTGAATAGAATCATATACAGTATCGCCGATTATGATGGAAAATTAAAGAAAACAGAGGACATCAAGCATGTAAAAAAAATTTGTGTGCTGCGAGGCAGCTCCAACGAAAGCTATTTAAAGGCGTTAGGCTTGACCAATATTAATCCAGTAGCCAAGCCATCGCAATGTCTCAAAATGCTTCAAGCCCATCGGGTACAATTATTTTATACGAGTGAAATCGGAATGAATGGTCTTTTAAAAGAACAGAATATGACTCCTGATAGCGTTAAACCGATCTTTAATCTCAAGAAAGAATATCTCTATCTTGCTTTTTCAAAAGATATAAACGAATTGCAAATTAAGAGCTGGCAAGCCGCACTAGAGGATTCGAAGAGGGACGGGACTATTGCGAACATCTATCAGGGCACTTATCCGGAAGAAACCATCAAGGAAGTCTGTTTACCCGGCGACCCTTTGGCTCGATAATTGCGCCTGTTGAACCGATTCCCTATTAAAAGCAGGCGAAAGCGATAACCTCCGTCTTTTTTATGATGTGAAGTTGGTTGGGTGGTTATCCTTATCTTCCAAGTATTCAAGTCAGAACCTATCTTTTAATGATAAAAGGGAGCGCGGTGAAAAGGATACCGGTAATGACAAGCAAATATATGTTTGAGATCACATATGGGCATACGATTAGCATCATTCCGCTGATCAGCGGAATGATGGCGTGTTGCTTTTTTCCATAAACAAGAAAGCCAACACCGATAGAGCCAAAGAGTATTCCCCCCATCAAAACCGAAACATTCATCGCTTGGTTCCTCGTTCCATTCAAATTGGATATCCTGATAGCGACATCCATGGTTACCAGCATGGTGGTGTTTGTCAAACGCGATCCTGTGAAATCATGGCAGCACAGGATGACGGCTGCGTGGGGCGTGTTCCTATCCTATTACTTTACTGCGCAGCACCAGCATCGGGATGTCGATGGCGTGGCGCACCGCCGGGACGGTGTCCTGGCGCCCCCCCCGCAGAAAAACTCTCAGCGAACCACGGCGGCCACATTGACCCCCATATGATACACCAGTTCACCCCCAAGATAGGCGGTCACCAGCAACCCGACGATGCCGACCAAACCGGGCAGTTCGGCCAGCCAGCCACGGATGCCGGTCAGGGGGTAACGGCGCCAGATGGCCAGCATTCGCAGGATTGCATGCAGGACGAAGATGCTAAAGGTAATCAAGGCAATGGTTTCATGGAATTCCATTGGGCCGGCCGCAAAACCGGCGGCAACGGCATGATCCAGGGCGATATCGCCGAAAAATGCCGCCAGAGCGGCAAATGCGGTTCCGGCGAGAAGACTGTAAAAAGCGGTCATGGACCACTGCTGCCGGGCGCTCAAGTCGCCACCGCGCAGCAGGACAACCACGGCAATGGCTTCTGCACTGATCCACAGGACAATGGGAAAGTGAACCAGCATGGGATGGATTTCAGTAATCGGAATCATGACCGAACTCCTTTTCAATGTTGTCGTTTTTGAAGGGCTGCCGGAGACAGCCGGACCGGTGGAGCAGGAAGAGCATTTCGATCTGATTGAGGATGACGGTAAGCAGGACGGTTCGATCTTCGGAAATGACAGATTCGGGCAGGATAAAAACCGTCAGCAGGTCAAGATCCTGCTTGTGCGTACCGATCGTCTGCAGTCCATCGACCCGGAGACCGTCAAGGATCGTCCGGTTGCCCATGGTGACCGACGGTAGCCCTCCTTGCGGGCGCTGAACGGCGTGTTCATTGACCGTATGTCCGCTGTGCCGGTCAATCATGCGGACAACCATCCAGGGGGCGGCGGCAACGGTCATGGCCTTGGCGACCAGCTCATCGATGACCTGTTTGAATTCCCTTTTGTTCTTTGGGTAGCAGCCCACCCCGCAAAGCACGGACTCGATCTCATGAATCTCCACATTGACCGTGCCGATGTAGCTGAATGCCTCCGCCAGTCGCGACACCAATTTGGACTTCTCTTTACCGGCCTGATTCACGACCTGCTGGTAGGCCTCGAGGGTATGCATGAAACTCCTCAGAATCACGAAAGAAATACCGAACAGCGTGATGATCAGTAAGGTTTCAAGGGTCTCTTCTTCGACAATCAGGCGGCGGTTGAAAGAGAGCCCGTGCCGGATCAACAGGGGGGTGACGCTCACACAGAGGAGGAGAATGAAAAGGACTGAAAGATATAACCCGATGAGTCGGTTGCGTTTTTGAATGGGTTCCATAAACTTGCCGGTGGCTCCCTTGCTCGATGCAGCGCCCCGCTGAGAAAACGCGGGGTGCTGATTTGAATGTAACAACAAAAAAAAACCATCCTCTTTTGAGTTATTTACGGATGAACCCCGCCATGCGTCGAGTGGGGTGTCAGAGGATGGTGGATGGTTTCCAGGAACTGCTCATGACGTTGGCCGCGCAAATTGAAGCGTTGGTAAACCAGGGTTTTTGTCCAATCGGTCAAAAAGGCCCAGATGATCGAATAGCCCCAGATCAGTGCGATTTCACGCCAATGGATGGGTGTGATCAGACCGAACCCATAGGCGGCCAGGAGGGTGCCGATCACCTTGGTGGCCAGTGCGGACCAGATCATCACCGGTGCCGGATAGGGTTTTTTCAGGAAAAAGCCCTTGCTGCGGGCCACGAAGAGGGTCAGGTGTCCGGAAACGGCCATCTTCAGGAAAATGTAAGTCTGGACCTGGGGAATGCTTAGATGCAGCAGGTCGAGGGCGATGTATAGCATCAGAAAGCTGCCGGCCACGCCGGTCAGGCCCATGACGGTCGAGACGGCGATGATCCGATGCATGTCCCAGCGCACCGGCCCGGGTTCCAGCCCTGTGTGGTCATAAGCGATGGTCATGATCGGTACATCGTTGAGAAAGGCCAGCAGGATAATCATGATGGCAGTGATCGGGTAGAAGTTGAAGACGATCATCGCCAGGACCACAAAAATCATGATACGGATGGTCTCCGTGATTCGATAGACGGCATAGCTGTTCATGCGTTCGAAAATGCGACGCGCCTCCTCCACGGCGTTCACCAGCACCGACAGGCCAGGCGCCGTCAAAACCAGATCGGCCGCCGCCCGGGCCGCGTCGGTGGCCCCGCTGACGGCGATGCCCACATCGGCCTGTTTCAGGGCCGGGGCATCGTTGACGCCGTCTCCGGTCATACCGACGATATGACCCTTTTCCTGTAAGGCCTTGACGATCCTGAATTTGTTTTCGGGAAAGACCTGGGCGAAGCCGTCGGCTGATTCGGTCCGGGCGGCCAGGTCCTCGTCGTTCGAAGACCGGTCCTCGCTCAACAGCCGGTCTGCGTTCTGGATATTTCGGCCCAGCCCGAGCTTGCCGGCGATCTCCCGGGCAATGGCCAGGTTGTCGCCGGTCACCATCTTGACCTGAATGCCGTGTGCCTGGGCCTTGGCGATGGTTTCTGCAGAATCCTCGCGCGGCGGATCGAACAGCGGCAGGATGCCCATGAACTGCCATCGACCGTCTTCACCCTGTGTGCGCGCCACACCCAGGGTGCGCTGGCCTTTCTGCGCCAGATCGTCGACCACCGCGTCGGCCTTTTTGCGAGTCTGCTGATCGAGTCCTGCCAGATCCATGATCACCTGGGGTGCACCCTTGGTCACTTTGAATCGGTGGCCGTTTTTGTCGCCAACCGTCGCTTCAGTGCGTTTACCTACCGGATCGAAGGGCATGAAGGCGATTGATTTGAATCCGTCCAGTATGCCTGGGTCGTCGAGGGCGTCGATCACTGCCGAATCGATGCTGTCGTTGTTTTCAGCCTTGGAGGCCAGGGCCGCGGTCAGGATCAGTTCACCGGCATCGCCGGCATCGAAGGTCTGCGGTTCACCCAGGGTGAGTCGGTTCTGGGTGAGGGTGCCGGTTTTGTCCGAACAGAGAATGTCCATCCCGGCCATCTCCTCGACCGATTCCAGACGGGAGACAATGGCCTTCATTTTGGACAGGATCACGGCGCCCACGGCCATGGTCACCGAGAGCACGGCCGGCATGGCTACCGGGATGGAAGCCACGGTGAGGATCAGGGCGAACTGAAGCAGCTCCGCAAAACTGGATCCGCGGAAGAGCTGTACGATAACCAGCACCGCCACCAGGCCGAGGCTGAGATAGATGAGGGTGTCGCCGATCTGCAGAACGGCTTTCTGGAAGTGGGACGCCTTGCCGGCGCCTTCCACCAGCTTGGCGGTGCGTCCGAAGTAGGTCTGGGCGCCGGTGGTGGTAACCAGGGCGATCATCTCCCCCTGCTTGGCGATGGAACCCGAATAGACCACATCGTCCTTCTCTTTGCCGGCGGGCAGAGATTCGCCGGTAAGGGCCGACTGGTCTACGCTCAGGTAGTCGCCATCGATAAGTTTGGCATCGGCCGGAATGATATCCCCGGCCCGCAGGCGGATGATGTCGCCGGGAACCAGTTCACGGGCATTCAGCGCCTGCCAGGCCCCCTCACGCAGCACCCGGCTTTTCAGGGCCAGTTTTTTCTTCAATGCAGCCACGGCATTGCCGGCCTGGTACTCCTGCCAGAAGCCCACCCCGGCGTTGAAAAGCAGCAGGGTGACAATGATGCCCAGGTCGACCCAATGGTGGACAACGAAAGAGAGAATCGCCGCCGCCTCGATCATCCAGGGGATCGGCCCCCACAGGTAGCCCAGAAATTGGATGATCGGGCGGGTGGTCTTTTCCGTGATTTCATTGGCTCCGAACCGTTCCAGCCGCTGCCTCGCCTCCTCTTTTGAAAGGCCCTGCGGGGTGGCGCCCAGCTGTCGCATCAGTTCATCGGTCGGTGTCTGTTGGGCGGCTTTCGTCCCAATCTGGTTTTCGTCCATGATTTTATTCCTCCTTGACCCGTTGCTGTCACGGGTCGATCTGCCCTTAATCGAGAAATTCGGACAGCTTGCTGTGGCACGCTTTTAATTGATGGATCAATCGATCGTAGCGGTGAATGTTACTCAACGCCCGGTAAATCAGATAACTGCCCAGAATGATCAATGCCATGAGCATGACGCCCAACGGGACAATCAGCGGCAGCACATGCAGCACATCGTAATATCGCGAGGTGGCGATCAGCAGGCCCATCACCGATAACGGCAGGGCAAACACGGCAATGCCGGTACGCATGGCCGCCAATGAGGTTCGTTTTTCGGCCAGGATCAATTGTGCCTCATTGATGATGAGGGCATCCGAATCGGTGGATGGACCGGCACAGACATTCTGCTGCTTTTGTGAACCGTCGATCATTCGGTATAGGGCCTTAACCATGGCATTTCTCCTTATCTGACCAGCATCAATGTCGCCGGCAGGCGACGGATAATGGCATCGTTGGTCTTACCGAACAGAAAATGCTCAAGACGACCCTCACGGTGAGCCAGCATGAGGATCAGATCCACCTTTTCGCTTTCGACGGCCTCCTGAATAGCATCGACCGGATTGCCGTCTTTAACCCATTCGTTAATTACCAGCCCCTCGGCTTTTTCGGTCTGAACCAGTCGATCCAGTTCGACTCGCACCTTGGCAACCATGGATTTGTATTCATCGTCCAGGGACGGGACCGGAAGGTTCCAGCCGTTCAGGCTGAAAGGATCGTGAATGATATGCAGGACGTTCAGTCGGGCGTCGAACTTACGGGCCAAAGCGATTCCGGTGCGGAGCACCTTGATGCAATGCTGGGTGGAACGGCTGACAACGAGGATATTGTTGAAGGTTTCCATGATACACTCCTTTCGTTGAAGCGCACGACGGGCTCAGTGCGCCGGGTTGTCGATGATCGTGTCGACGATTTTTTCGAACTCCATGGTCTTGCTCAAAAAATGATCCGCTCCCAGTTGTCGGCACTGCTGCCGGTAGCGGCTATCATCGAGATTGGTCAGCATGATGACCGCCATTTTCGGATAGCGGATCTTGAAGGTTTTGAGCAGTTCGATGCCACTTAGATCCGGCAGACGGATATCGAGAACAACCGTGTCGGGTTTCAGGCGTTGAACCGCATCGAGGGCGTCACGGCCGTTGCCGGCCTGACCGGCGATTCGGATCTGCCGAGATTCGGCCAGAAGCGCTGCAATCCTTTCGCGGATCCGGGGAGAATCGTCTATGATCAAAACCTGTTTCATTGGGCTCTTCCTTTTTTCTGATTACATAATAAGGGCAGGGAACCGAGGGGAAAATCGGCGGCTGTCTGATCTTAATGTAGGAGGCGGGCGGGAGTTCTTGTCGGTGTTTGTCCGACGTTAAATGACGTCCGGCCGACGGCAATCATTCAAGGAGGAGATGCGGGCAGGCGGCGGGGATGGGCGGCGGGTTAATCCACCAGACCGTTCTGAACCGCATAGTGGATCAGTTCGGCGCTATTTTCCATGTGCATCTTCTCCAGAATGCGGGCGCGGTAGGTACTCACCGTCTTGACGCTCAAAGCCAGCCCGTCGGCAACCTGGGAGACCGTCTTGCCGCTGCCGATCAGGCACAGGACCTGATATTCGCGGTCCGACAGGGCTTCATGGGGCAGTTTGTGTGTGTCCTGATCCAGGGCAAAGGCAATCTTCTCGGCCAGGGACGGGTTGATGTACTTGCCGCCGCGGTGTACCTTATGGATGGCCTCGATCAGTTCATCGTCGGCGCTTGCCTTGGTCAGGTAGCCGGACGCCCCGGCTTTCAATATTCTCAGGGCGTACTGGGATTCCGGATGGATGGTCAGGATGACCACCGGTATGTGGGGTTTTTCGATCTTGAGCTGTTTGAGTACATCCAATCCGTCCATGCCCGGCATGGTGAGGTCCAGAAGGATGACATCGTAATCCTGACGACGCACCTGGGCCAGCAGGTCGTTGCCGTTTTCGGCTTCACCGGCCACGGTGATACCGGCATCTTCCATGATGATCTGTTTCAATCCGGCGCGCACGATCGGATGATCGTCGGCGATGATAACCTGGATCATGGGGTGTCTCCTTCCGGAAATAGGGGCAGTCGGATGGTCACGCGGGTTCCCCGGCCGGGTCGGCCCTCGAAGGAGACCCGGCCGCCAAAGGGATAGAGCCGTTCACGGATACCGAGCAGACCAAAGGCATTGGGAGCGATGATTTCATCCGAGGTGATGCCCCGCCCGTTGTCTTCAATCTGAAAAAAAAGCCCACCGTCGCGTTCTTCTAAACGGACAACCACATCGTCGGCCCCGGCATGGCGCATGATGTTGGTCAGGGTTTCCTGAAAAATGCGAAAAAGGGCGGTAGCTTGCTCCTTTGAAAGGTCCGGCTCGAAACTGTTGTTCTCCAGGCGGCAACCGATCCCGCTGCGCCGGGTGAACGCGTCGGCCTGCCATTCGATCGCGGCGGCCAACCCGAAGTCATCCAGAATCACCGGCCTCAAGTCAGCGGTAACCGCATGCAGGTTTTCCATGGCCTCCTGGATTACCCGGGACATGGCGTCCATCTTCTCATCCATCGGGGTGTCTGCCACCGGCATGTGTTTTTTCATCCAGGAGAGATCCATTTTCAGAATGGTCAGCGACTGGCCCAACTGGTCGTGAATCTCGCGGGCGATACGCATGCGCTCCTGTTCACGGACCTCGTTCTGATAGGCGGACAGCCGCCGAAGCTGCTCCCGGGAGTGTTTTAAGGAGACCATCACCTGATCTTCGCGTTCGATGCGCATTTGCAGCGATGCGGCCATTTCGTCAAACACGCCGGCCAGATGACTCAGTTCGTCGCGGACGCCGATGGGACCGATGCGCGCCCGCAAATCGCCGGCGGCCAACCGGCGACTGGCCCGGACCATCGCCCCGACCCGCCGGAGAATAAAAACGTCGGCAGCCCACCAGATGAACAGGACGGCCATCAGTGCCGAGATGACCAGAAGCGCCAGATTGCGGGTGAAAATGCGCTTCGATGCGGCCATGGCCAGCTTTTGGGGAATTGCCAGGACAACCGAAATCCGGCGATTCCGGAAGGCGCTTTCCAGGCGGGCAAAGGCATAGATCTGCAGATTCCCGTTCTCATCGGCGGCAACGAGCGTGCCCGATGGTTGGCTGAGAATCTGCTGCTGCAAGGCCGAATCGAGATGCTGGGGAACGGTCCATCGTGCGGCGTCCACATCATAACCCAGCATTTTCCGGGTTTCGTCCAAAAGCGTCAATTGGGATCCCTTGGGCAGATCGCTCAACTGGCTGAAGACATTACGGTTCATCCTGTTCAGGTTAAGGGCCGCAAAGGTCACGGCCACTATTTTCCGGCTGCTGTCAAGAGCGGGCCGTGCGAAATAGACCACCGGCTCACCGTTGATATGCTCACCCTGATACTGGCCCATGTTCACGCTGTTATGCGCTATACTCGCGGCCACCCACGCTCGGTCGGAATAGTCTTTCTCCATTTGCAATGGGTCGCTGCCGGCCAGCAGGTGGCCAGCTGTATCGACGATGCCAAACGCCGCATACCCCTTGGCATGGCCGAGCAGATCGGCCAGGAGGCCGGAAAGTCGGTCCGCTTGACCGTCGACCATCTGGAAGGCCAGGGACACGGCGGCCAACAGATTGCGGGTGGACTCCAGCTGCAGGTTCTCTGCATCCGCCGCCGCCTGCGTCAGCAGCATGGTCTTGTTCAAAATGGCGTCCGTTTCAATCGTTTTCTGTTCTTCGGCAACATAAACGATGAGAATTGCCACCGGGATGAAAGCTGCCAGAACCAACAGGTAAAGCCTCGTTTTTAAACTGATGCCGACAAATTGTTGCATGGTGATCGCTATGTTAAGTTAAAGTATTTTCGGATCGGCCGGAAAGGTGTCCTGCATGTTACGATTATCATTTTATAGCGCCAAATCCACCCGAAGCGCAACTGCCCCATCTTTTTTCTGCCCTCAGGCGCTGCAACCACTTTAATTTTTTGAACCCTGTCATCAGGACGATGACAGGAACAACTATAGAAACCGTCACGGTTTCAATGACGTTTTTTTATTGTTGCACCCAAAGGGGCGGATAGCATAGGTTGGCGACAGGTATTTTTTATCTGTAAACGATTCCCTTTTCAGTGCCCATATCGGCAATATTCTCACGGAACATCATTTCCGATTGATATTGGTTCATTTTTCTTTGCGGAAGCCAACCATGCCCACTATTTCACTGTATGAAACTATTATGGTTGTTTCAACTGCGGTCGTTGTCATCGCCTACCACATGAACCTGTACAAAAAGGTACGTAGTGATTCCTTGTCGACGGCCATCGGCATCACCAACCACGCACGCCACCTGTGGGTCCAAGGGGTTATCAGAGACAAGCGCGACATCCTGGCGGTGCAAACGCTGCGCAATCAGGTGATGGCAGCCACGTTTTTGGCCTCTACGGCGATTCTTGTCTGCCTGGGATCGTTCAGCGCCGCGTTTCGACCGGGTGTTTTCATGGAAGTCTCTCATTCGCTCAATCTGCTGGGAACAAAAACCGAAACCTTGTGGATGTTCAAACTGATGCTGCTGGGCATCATCTTCTTCGTCACTTTCTTCAATTTTACGCTCTGCATCCGTTACTACAATCACGTCGGGTTCATGATCAACACGTTTCAGCAAAACGATTCAACCGTCTCGGCCGAAGCGGTTACCCAGGTTCTCAATCACGGCGCGCTGCACTACACCATCGGCATGCGCGGGTTCTATCTGTCGGTGCCGATCGCCTTATGGCTGTTCGGGCCGATCTGGATGTTTGTGGGCAGTCTGATTTTGGTTATCGTTTTATACCGCCTGGATCGTGAGGCCTAAGCAATATTGATGGAATCGTAAAAAGTCGAAATCTCAGGTGTTTTGTCATTCCCACCAAGGCGGGGATCTATAAGATTCAAATAGTTATAGATCCCCACTTTCAAGGGAAGGACACATCGGGGACTTTCTTCGAGGCCATCGATGGTAAACAGGACATTATCATTGGCGTCCCAGTCTAAATTTGCCACCATTCATTGCGTTTATTGCGAAGCTAATTACGGCGATGCAACCCGTGAGAAGACAAAAAATCAGAAGGAAAATTAACGCATGACGGATTCCGCCGCAGAGTCTGAAAAGGGCCACTCGGGAAAACCTCCAGGCGAAAGCGATCAAACCAGGATCGACAGCCGTCTGGCGCGACTTTCACTGGCTGCGTTAGGCGTGGTCTTCGGGGATATTGCCACCAGCCCGATATATGCGATCCGTGAGTGTTTCCACGGAGAGTATGGAATTGCGGTCAGCCCTGTCAACGTCATGGGGATTCTTTCGCTGATGTTCTGGGCGTTGGTAATGATTGTCGGCATGAAATACCTGCTGTTCGTCTTTCGGGCGAACAACCGCGGGGAAGGCGGTGTCATCGCCCTGACCGCCTTGATGCAAGGTCAAAACGGGCTTTCCAAAAAACGGCGTAAGTTGGGCGTTATCGGGCTGGGCCTCTTTGCGGCGTGCCTGCTCTATGGGGATGGCATGATCACGCCGGCGATTTCCGTTTTGAGCGCCGTCGAAGGGATCCGCATTATTACGCCCGTGTTCACCCCCTATGTGATCCCCATCACCGTTGCCATTCTCATCGGTCTGTTTTTGATTCAGCGCCACGGCACGACCCGCGTGGGCGGCCTTTTCGGCCCGGTGATCCTGGTTTGGCTCTGTTTCCTGGCGCTTGCCGGAGGGGTTCAGGTGGCCCGCACACCGCAGGTGCTGGCGGCGGTTCTCCCGTGGCATGCGGCCCAATTTCTGATTTTCAACAAACTGCACGGGTTCGTGGTATTGGGGGCCGTTTTTCTGGTGGTCACCGGGACCGAGGCACTTTACGCGGACATGGGTCATTTCGGCACCCGACCCATTCGGTTGACTTGGTTTGCCATCGTCCTGCCCGCCCTGCTGCTGAATTATTTCGGACAAGGCGCGCTTCTCCTGGGCAGCCCGCAATCGGTGGATCATCCGTTCTACGCCATGGTGCCCTCCTGGGCGATGATTCCGACGGTATTTCTGGCCACCCTGGCCACCATCATTGCCTCGCAGGCGGTCATCAGCGGCGCTTTCTCCATGACCCGCCAGGCCATCCAACTGGGATTCCTGCCGCGATTGAAAACCCGGCACACCTCTGCAAGCCAGATCGGCCAAATCTATGTAGCCCCGGTCAACTGGATGCTCATGGTCTGCACGATTGCCCTGGTGGCCGGTTTTCAAACCTCCAGCAAACTTGCAGCCGCTTACGGGGTGGCCGTAACCTCAACGATGATCATTACCACGGTGCTGTTTTTTGTTGTGGCCCGCCAGCGGTGGAATTGGCCGGTGATGTGGGCTGCACCCCTGGCAGGCCTTTTTCTGCTGGTGGATGTACCGTTTTTTGCGGCCAACCTGAGCAAAATCCTTCACGGAGCCTGGTTTCCGCTGGTCATCGGTGCAGCCTTCTTCACCGTGATGCTCACCTGGGCCAGAGGCCGCCGGATCCTGGCCGACAAGCTGCGCACGATCATGCCGCCGGTTCATCAGTTGATTGTCGATCTGGGCAGCCATCCGCCAAATAAAATCGAGGGCGACGCTGTTTTTTTAGCGGGAAGTCGAAGCGCCGCGCCTATAGCCCTGGTCAACAACGTCAAACACAACTGTGTGCTGCACAGCCGTACCGTCTTGCTTCATTTCCGGGTGGAAGACGTTCCCCGGGTCCCCAGTCTGGAAAAGGTCCAGACCGAAAAATTAGGCGGAGGCTTCTATCGCATCGTGGTTCGCTATGGATTCATGGAGGATCCCAGCCTGGACAATGTATTTTCCCTGGCACGCGATCAAGGGGTGGAGATCGATCCGGAAACGGCCAGCTTCTACATCAGCCGTGAAAACCTGGTCATGGCGGACCCACCCGGCATGGCGCGCTGGCGGTTGAACCTTTTCATGTTCTTGTCGCGCAATGCTGCCGACGCTACCTCGTTTTTCCGTCTTCCGCCGGACCAGGTGATCGAAATCGGCGTTCGTCTGGCCATTTGACAGGCCCGGGAGATGCCTTCGGATCAATTGAACCTTTACCGGCTGACCTTTTCTTTTCAGGATTTTAGCATTATGGATTTTCGTTGGCTGCTCGTCCATCTTTTGCCCTCCATTGGCTTCATTCTGGCGCTGGCTTTGCTCTCCCACATTTTAAGGGAGCGAAGACCGCCGACCAGCACGCTGGCATGGCTGATGGCCATCATTTTCATCCCCTACCTGGGCGTGCCGCTTTACTTGATTTTTGGCGGTCGCAAGATGCTCGACAAGGCCGGGACAAAACCGGAACTCGCCCAAGACAGGAGCCGGCCGCTTAACGATGCCCATATCCGCGACGCGGTTTTGCTTGAACCCGACAGCGGCATCTCCCCACCATCGGCAAACAACCGGGTGACCTTTTTGCTTAAGGGCGAGCAGGCATTTGAAACGATAGTGGATCTTATTCACCAAGCCAGCCACTCTATTTTTGTTGCCACGTTCATATTGGGAAAAGATGAAACCGGCAGTGCCATTGTTCATGCCCTTGCGGAAAAAGCGTCGCAAGGGCTAACCGTTTGTCTGCTTCTGGATGCATTAGGCTCTGTGAGAATATCTCAGAAGTTTCTATCGCCGCTTTTAGCGGCCGGTGGCAGGGTGGCTTTTTTCATGCCCATGATTCACCTGCCTTTCCGGGGCCGGGCCAATTTACGCAATCATCGCAAAATGCTCATCTGCGACAATCGATCGGCAATCATCGGGGGAATGAACCTTGCGTCGGAATACATGGGCCCCCGGGAGGTCGCTGGCCGGTGGCAGGATCTTTCGTTGCTGGTCCAGGGTCCGGTGATTGATCATATCACCGACGTTTTCAGGTCGGATTGGAAATTCGCAAGCAAAGCCCTGCTGGATGGTCATCCGACCACCGACTCGGCAACCCAATTTGAGACCAGCGGTGTCACCCAACTGGTCGCCAGCGGGCCGGATGTCCGCAACGATTCACTGCGCAATGCGATCCTCACCGAAATATTCAGGGCCGAACGACGCATCTGGGTGACGACGCCTTATTTTGTCCCCGATGAAATGCTCTTGGAAGCCCTGTGCATCGCTGTCCGCCGACATGTCGACGTATCCATTATCATACCGAAAAAATCCAATCATCGGCTGGCGGACCTGGTTCGAGAGGGCTATCTGACACGGCTTCAGGAGTCGGGTGCCGATGTATGGCTATACGAACCGCGCATGCTGCACGCCAAGGCGATCCTGGTCGATGATTCGCTTGCCATGGTAGGATCGGCCAACATGGACATGCGAAGTCTGTTGCTGAACTATGAAATCGCGTTGTGTCTCTACGATGCGGATGCAATCGGGCAGCTCGAGTCCTGGATGTTTGATTTAATAAGGAAGGATTGTTCAGCGCGGCAACGACAACCCAAGCGATCGTTTGGGCTTATTGAGAGTGTCGGCAGGCTTTTTGCGCCATTGTTGTAATGGTGCGGGCAAGGTCAGGGTGAACCCATTCGCAGGTTTGCATTGAGGAGGCGGTCACCTTTGGGTAACCCCGGCAACAACCGGCGGTGGTTTCTTTGGTCAGGCCCTTCAATTCCTCATCGGCAAAAGTTAAAACGACAAAAAGGAGGAAAGACGATGGAACCCGGACTGTCTTACAACCCCACATCAATTCTCTGTCCCGTTGACATGAGCGAACTGTCCGATCTGGCCCTAAAATATGCGCACGTCGGCGCACGTATGTTCGATGCATCCCTGACCGTACTGCATGCCATGCACGTCGACGTTCCCCGCTATTTATCACGGGAGTTGACCGCTCAAGTGGTAAAGGAAATAGACCACGCCAGGGCAGCGGGCATTCATGGGCTTGAAGCGCATGTCCGCCGCGTTCTGGGCGACGCCGACAGCAAAAAAGTCCGCATGCGCTATCGCGTGACCGATTCAGAACCCGCGGAGGCCGTCATGCAGGCCTTGGCCGAGAACCAGGACGATCTGGTCGTGATGGGCACCCACGGCTACAGCGGGCTAAAACACTGGATGCTGGGATCGGTCACCGAGAGTATATTACATCGCTCCGAAGCACCCGTGTTCATCGTCCGGCAAAAGATCACCGATTTTATCGATACGACCCAACCGGAGGCAAGGCCCCGCATACAACACATCCTGTGCCCGTGCAATCTTACCACCGCCGCCGGCCATGCGCTGCGGGTGGCCGTCGCCCTGGCCGGCCGATTTGAAGCCCGCCTCACCGTTTTGCGGAGTCTGGAATCCGGTACGGCGACGGATGAGAAAGACTTCCCTGCCTGGATACAGAAGACGGTTCCGGAATTTAATGACATTGATCTCGTTGTGCGCAGAGGAACGGCCGCCGCCCAGGCCATCGACCTGACCAAGGAGATTGACTGCGACCTGATTGTCATCGGCGCCCATCACAAGCAATTCGAACAAGGCACGGTAATGGGGCGCACCACCGAACTGGTATTAAGGCACGCCCCGGTGCCGGTGCTGGCGGTACCCTATCGCAACGAAAAGCGGTGAATAAACCTGAAGGGTTTCAAACAGTGAGGAGTCAAAAATGGCCAGAGTGGCGCTAAACGCACATGCACCTGACTTTACGTTGAATGATTTTTCCGGAAACAGCCTATCCCTCTCGGATTTCACGGGCCGAAAAAATGTGCTCGTGGTTTTTAATCGTGGTTTTTTTTGACCCTTCTGCCGAAGGCACATGGCGCAGTTGCGCCAAGACTATAAACGTTTCGAAAAATTGAGTACGGAAATAATAGTTGTTGGACCGGAAAACGGCGAATCATTTCAAAAATTCTGGAGGAAAGAAGATCTGCCGTTTATCGGGTTGCCCGACCCGGAACACAGGATATTAAAATTATATGGACAGGAGGCCAATTTGTTTAAGCTGGGCAGGCTGCCTGCACAGATGCTTGTCGATAAGTCCGGAATGCTCCGGTTTGTGCATTACGGTCATTCGATGACGGACATCCCTTCAAACAAAGAGATAATGAAGCTGATAGAAGCAATAGACGCCGACCCGGGCTGATTTTCATCACCATGCAATCCACACGGCTGCTGATAGCGCCGGGTGATTCCTGCCGTTACCTAAACAAATCTTTATCTCGACCCGTTTATGATCAATTGAATGCCGTTTGTTGTTAAGATATAATAATTGTCCGACAAAGCCGAACTGCCATGTGCAAAAATATGAATATTGACTCCATGACCATTCGTGCACATTGTTTTCCTGGCTATTCATATTGTTATAAAAATTCCGTCTGATGGAATTAATCATGTCCCACGATGCACCCCATGTTTTCAATCCGTAACCATTAAATCATGGGCGGTCTTCATGATATGCGAACGGTGTGCGATGAGATGTGTGGTTCGCCAATCTTATTCAGTTTTCCAAAATGAAGAAAAAAGGAAGAAAAGTTTATTTTCTTTTAAATTCAGGTGTTTTCGATATAAATTAAAATGATCTGAAAAACCATATGTCGAAAGGAAAAATGAAAATGAAACGACACCTGTATTTTTGGATTATAGCGATTGCGGGAATTTCAGTAACAAGCTGCTATACCCCCCAGGGCCGGCCGGACTACACCGCCTCGGGGGCCCTGGCCGGAGCAGCCACGGGTGCGACCATCGGCGGTATCGCCGGTCGGGGACCCGGCGCCGCCTTCGGCGGAGCCATGGGCGCCATCGTCGGCGGCCTCATCGGCCACGGTCTGGACCAGAACCAGGAAGCACAGCTGCGGGCGCAGGCTCCCCAAACCATGCAGCGGATCGAACAAGGCCAGCCGTTGACGGTGCCGGATGTCAAGGCGCTGGTCAGCGCCGGAATCAGCGACGATCTGATCATCAGTCAGATTCGCAACTCCCGGACGGTCTATCGACTCAGCACAGCGGATATTATCGATCTGAAAAACTCGGGGGCCAGTGACAGGGTCATTGACTTCATGATCAATACGCCGACCCAGATTCCGTCCGCCGAAGTGGCGGGGGTGGTAGGCGCCGTTCCACCGGCGCCGCTGCCGGAAACGGTGGTGGTGGCTCCGGGTCCGGACTATGTATGGGTGGGTGGTTCATGGTTTTGGCTGGGGAGCGGATGGGCCTGGCACCGCGGCTATTGGCATCGGCCGATGCGGCCATACGGATATCGCCGCCACTGGAGATAGCCAGGTTTGGGCGACCTTGAACACGTAAATAGAGTCGGTTGCGAGGAGACAGAATAATGGGGAACCATCCGTTGAAACAAATGGGAACGCCGGGCCAATCCCTGACCGAGCGCCCGGCCTGGAAGGCGCTCGAAGCCCATTTCACCACGATACGTCATCTGCATCTGAGGCAGTTCTTCGCCGACGATCCCGACCGCGGGGAGCGCCTGACCGCCGAAGCCGCCGGCATTTATCTGGACTACTCCAAAAACCGGATCACCGATGAAACCCTACGCCTGCTGATCGGACTGGCCGAGGAATGCGGTCTGCGTGAACGCATCGATGCCATGTTCCATGGCGAGCCGATCAATGTGACCGAAAAACGCGCCGTGCTGCACACGGCCCTGCGTGCCCCCAGGTCCGAGCGGATTGTCGTCGAGGGTCTTGACGTGGTTCCCGAGGTGCATGCGGTGCTCAAACAAATGGCCTCATTCGCACGCCGGGTCCGCAGCGGCGAATGGCAAGGGTACACCGGCAAGCGTATCCGCAACGTCATCAACATCGGCATCGGCGGCTCCGATCTCGGCCCGGTGATGGCTTACGAGGCGCTGCGCCATTACAGCCAACGCGACCTGACCTTCCGATTCATCTCCAATGTGGACGGCACCGACTTCACTGAATCCACACACGATCTCGACCCGGCGGAAACCCTGTTCATCGTCTGTTCGAAGACCTTCACGACGCTCGAAACGCTGACCAACGCCCACAGCGCCCGCGCCTGGTGCCTGCAAGCCCTCGGTGACGAACGCGCCGTGGCCAGGCACTTCGTCGCCGTATCGACCAACGCCGACGGGGTATCCACATTCGGCATCGACACCGCCAATATGTTCGGCTTCTGGGATTGGGTCGGCGGGCGCTACTCCATGGACGCGGCCATCGGCCTGTCGACCATGATTGCCATCGGACCCGAAAACTTCCGTGACATGCTCACCGGCTTTCACAAGATGGACCGACATTTCCGCAGTGCACCGTTCGCACAGAACCTGCCCGTCCTCATGGGGATGCTGACGATTTGGAACAGCAATTTTTTCGATGCGCCCACGGTCGCGGTGCTGCCCTATGATCAGTATCTCAAACGCTTTCCCGCTTACCTGCAGCAGCTGACCATGGAGAGCAACGGTAAACGGGTCACACGAGACGGCACGCGCGTCGCCTATCAAACGGGGCCCATCACCTGGGGCGAACCGGGCACCAACGGCCAGCACTCGTTCTACCAGCTCATCCATCATGGCACCCGGCTGATCCCCTGCGACTTCATCGGCTTCTGCCAGGCCTTGAATCCGTTGGGCAATCATCACGATCTGCTGATGTCCAACCTGTTCGCCCAGACCGAGGCCCTGGCTTTCGGCAAGACGGTGGATGAAGTCAAGGCCGAGGGCACGCCGGAATGGCTCGCACCGCACCGCGCCTTCGAAGGCAACCGCCCGACCAACACCATCCTCGCCGAGCGTCTGACCCCGGAGACGCTGGGACTGTTGGTCGCGCTTTACGAACACAGCGTCTTCACCCAGGGGACCGTCTGGGATATCGATTCGTTCGATCAGTGGGGCGTCGAACTGGGCAAGGTCCTGGCCCAGCGGACGATCCCCGAACTGGAAGGTGCGGGGGAGCCGCAGCTTGCCCACGACAGTTCGACCAACGCACTCATCCGGCGCTACCGCCGACTCAAAGATAAACAAACCTGAATGCCGGTTGCCGCAGCCATCGCCAATCCCAAAACAAAACCGTAAAGCGCCATTTGAAAGCGGTGAAGGTGCCCAATGAACAATCCAAAAGATGCGCCTGAAAAAATAAATTCCCTGGCCGGCCAGCCGGCCACCCCGGCCATGCTGGTGGATATCCCCCGACTCGTCACGTCCTACTACACCCAGGTACCCGACCCCTCCGTACCGGAACAACGGGTGGCCTTCGGCACCTCGGGGCATCGGGGTTCGGCCCTGGATAAGGCGTTCAATGAACAGCATATTCTTGCCATCAGCCAGGCCATCTGCCTCTACCGGAAGCGGCAGAAAATCGACGGCCCCCTATTTCTGGGCATGGACACCCACGCCCTCTCCGTGCCGGCTCACGCCAGCGCGCTGGAGGTGATGGCGGCCAACGGGGTTGAGGTCATGATCGCCAAGGGGGATGAATATACCCCCACCCCGGCCGTTTCCCACGCGATCCTCACATACAACCACGGGCGTAAGACCGGACTGGCCGACGGCATCGTCATCACGCCGTCGCACAATCCACCCCGTGACGGCGGCTTCAAATACAATCCCCCCAACGGCGGGCCGGCGGAATCCGCCGTCACCACCTGGATCGAGGATACGGCGAATGCCCTGCTCGAAAATGGCCTGGCGGGTATGCAGCGGATTCCTTTCGAGAAAGCCATGCGCGTCCCCACGACGCACCGTTACGATTTTCTGAATACCTACACCGCCGATCTGGCCAATGTGCTCGACATGGATGCCATCCGCGGGGCGACGCTCAGCCTGGGGGTCGATCCACTCGGCGGTGCCGGGGTCCACTACTGGAGCGCGATCGCCGAACGCTACGGGTTGAACCTCACGGTCGTAAACCAGGCTGTCGATCCGACCTTCAGTTTCATGACCGTGGATTGGGACGGCCGAATCCGCATGGACCCCTCCTCGCCTTACGCGATGCAGCGGCTGATCGGCCTGAGGGATCGCTTCGAAATCGCCTTCGCCTGCGACACCGACCATGACCGGCACGGGATTGTCACCCGCAGTACAGGCTTGCTGCCGCCCAACCACTACCTGGCGGTGGCCATCTTCTACCTCTTCCGTCACCGGCCGAAGTGGCCCACAACCGCGGCGGTCGGCAAGACCTTGGTCAGCAGCCGGATGATCGATCACGTCGCCGCCAAGCTTGGCCGGAAACTCTACGAGGTGCCGGTCGGTTTCAAGTGGTTCGCCGACGGCCTGTTTGACGGTTTCCTGGGCTTCGGGGGCGAAGAGAGCGCGGGGGCGTCATTCGTCCGTATGGACGGCGGCGTCTGGACGACCGATAAAGATGGCATCATTTTATCGTTGCTGGCGGCGGAGATCACCGCCCGCATGGGCCGCGACCCGGGTGAGATCTATCGCGAACTCACCGGCGAATTCGGCGAACCGGCCTATGACCGCGTCGAAGCACCGGCTACCGCAGAGCAGAAAAAACGGCTGGCAAAACTCTCGCCCGACCAGGTCAAGGGAACCGAACTGGCCGGTGAAAAGATCCGCGAAATTCTCACCCGCGCACCGGGCAACGATGCGCCCGTCGGCGGCTTGAAAGTCATCGCCGAAAGCGGATGGTTCGCGGCGCGCCCGTCGGGGACAGAGGATATTTACAAAATCTACGCCGAGAGTTTTCGCGGCACGGATCATCTGCACCGCATCATCGGGGAAGCCCGGACGCTGGTCAGCGATACGTTGGCAGCGTCCCCGCATCAACCGGATTGAGATCTTCAACGAAGGAAATCGATATGAAGCCAGCAATGATGATCGTCATGGCAATCATTTTGGCGGCGGCAACGGTCACCGAAGCGGCCGAACAGGCGCCGCCGATACCGGCAGAGGAACAGCCGGAGGTTTTGACGCAGGGACCGGTCAATGAGGCATTTGCCCAGCCGTTTAATCTGGAGGACCAGACGGGACTGGTCGCGCCGACCGCGCCGCCGGCCGACATTGAGGAAGTCCCTCCGCCGGAGAGGCCCGCGGGCGAACAGTTTGCATGGGTGCCGGGCTACTGGGGGTGGGATTCGGACAGAAACGGGTATATCTGGGTGAGCGGGTGCTGGCGGGCTGTGCCGCCGGGCATGTCCTGGGTGCCGGGCTACTGGGCACCGTCGGCGGAAGGCTGGCAGTGGGTGGCCGGATTCTGGACACCTGCCGGAAACAAGGAGATCGACTATTTGCCGCCGCCGCCGGCACTGACGGACGTCGAACCGCCGGGACCGCCGCCATCGCCGGACCGGATATGGGTGCCGCCTTGCTGGTACTGGTATCACGGGCAATACCGCCGACGGCCCGGCTACTGGATCGCCGGCCAGACAAACTGGGTATGGATGCCGTCGCATTACGTCTGGACCCCTCGCGGTTATGTGTTTGCAAACGGGCACTGGGACTACTCGCTGGGCCGCCGCGGGGTCCTGTTCGCGCCGATCTATTTTCCGAGGCCCCTTTACGCGCGCCCGGGGTTTTCTTACGCGCTGAGCATCGCCGTCGATATCGGCAACCTGCAGTTCGGCCTGTTCACCCGTCCGCAATACAGCCACTATTATTTCGGCGATTACTACGACAGCGCCTATATCGGCATCGGTATTTTCCCGCGGTTTGAGGTTGAGCGGCGGCGCACCTGGTATGACCCGATTTATGTGCATGACCGCTGGCGCCATCGCAAGGATGAACCGCAATGGGCAAAGCACGAGCGGCAGGAATACGACCGCCGCCGCGCCGACAAGATGCTTCGACCGCCGAAAACGTATCGGGAGATGGAGCGCAGGGTAAGCAAGATGCCGGAAACCCGGCGAAAGAACTTCGAAATCGCTGCGCCGATGACGCGAATTGTCAGGAAAAAGAAAACCTTCACGTTCAAACAGAACCAGCCGGAAGCGCGGCAACAGATATCAAGGCATTCCAACGACGTTCACCAGTTTGTCAAGGAACGGAGCCGTTGGGAATCACAGGGTGCCGGTCGTCAGTCCGGCCGGTCAGGGATGTGGCCGGTACCATCGGCCGGACGCAGTGAAATCGCCTCGCCGGCGAAGCCTAAAGGTCCGGCAATGAATCCATCGGAACGCAAACAATTCAAGCCTGCACAACGCGTCCAGCCGCCAGGCAGCGGCCGGGAACGGCCGACGCCGGCCCCCGAGCAGCAACAACCGGCAGCCATATCATCGCGAAAAGGCCAACCGTATCAGTCGGACCCGGTGAAGATTCGCACCCCTCCGGTAGCCGGCAAGCAGGACGGCGGTTTCTTCCGCAAAAGGCCACCATCCCGGCCGGATGAAGAACAAAACGACCGGAAACGACAATAGCGGATGCCAAGGTTGCGAGATTGGCGAAAAGTATCCACTGCCCGGAGGAGAAACCATGAGCCCACCCACACGCACCAGCCATCCCATCTACAGTCTGCTGCCCACGGACGTCGAGGGGTTCGACTCCCTGGCAGAGCTGGCCCTGGACATGCATTCATCGTGGAATCACTACGCCGACAATGTGTGGCGGCGGCTCGATCCCGAATTATGGGAAATCACGCATAACCCCTGGGTGGTTCTGCAGACGGTTGCACGCGACCGGATCGAACACGTGTTAGCCGATCCTGCTTTTCGTAAAAGCGTCGATGACCTGGTACGGGACCGGCGGCAAGCGGTAGCGGCACCCGCATGGTTTCAACAGAACCATTCCTCAAGTCCCCTGAGCTGCGCCGCTTATTTCAGCCTGGAATTCATGTTGAGCGAAGCGCTGCCCATCTATTCGGGCGGGCTTGGCAATGTGGCCGGCGATCAGCTCAAGGCTGCCAGCGATCTGGGTGTACCCGTGGTCGGGGTGGGGCTGCTCTACCAGCAAGGTTATTTCCGCCAGGTGATCGACAAGGACGGCGCGCAACAAGCCCTCTTCCCATATAACGACCCCGGCCAGCTGCCGATCACGCCGTTGCGCCGGGCCGACGGCGAGTGGCTGCGTCTGGAGATCGCTCTGCCGGGGTATTCGGTCTGGCTGCGTGCCTGGCAGGTCCAGGTCGGAAGAACGACGCTGTACCTGCTGGACAGCAATGACGCGGCCAACGTCCCCGCGCATCGCGGAATAGCCAGCGAGCTTTACGGCGGCGGGCCGGAACTGCGCCTCAAGCAGGAACTGCTCCTCGGGATCGGCGGATGGCGCCTGCTGGGTGCGCTGGGCATCCAGCCGGAAGTCTGCCATCTGAACGAGGGGCATGCGGCTTTCGCCGTACTGGAGCGCGCCCGGAGTTTCATGCAGGAGTCTGCGCAGCCCTTTGACGTCGCCCTGGCCGTCACCCGGGCCGGGAACCTGTTCACCACCCACACGGCCGTGGCCGCCGGCTTTGACCGTTTTCCCCCGGCGCTCATTGAACAATACCTCGGCGGCTATGCCGAGCAGAAACTCGGCATCGCCCTTAACGAGTTGATGGCCTTGGGGCGCAGGGACCCGAACGACGCGTCGGAAAGCTTCAACATGGCCTACCTGGCCATCCGCGGCAGCGGGGCGGTCAATGGCGTCAGCCGCCTGCACGGCAAAGTCAGCCGACAGCTCTTCGCGCCTCTTTTTCCGCAGTGGCCGGCGGAAGAAGTGCCTGTCGGACACGTGACCAACGGCGTCCACATGCCAACCTGGGACTCGGCCCCGGCCGATGATCTCTGGACGGGAGCCTGCGGCAAGGACCGCTGGCTGGGACCGACCGAACCGTTGGAGCAGCATATTCGCCGCGTCTCCGACGCCAACCTGTGGCAGTTTCGCATCGCCGCCAGCCAGTCTCTGGTCAGGTACGCCCGTGAGCGCTTGTCCCGGCAACTGACCGCCTGCGGCGCGGCGCCCGAGGCAGTGGCCGAAGTGCAGCAGTTCTTTGATCCCCACGCGCTGACCCTGGGCTTTGCACGCCGCTTCGCTACCTACAAGCGGCCGAACCTGCTGCTGCACGACCCACAGCGGCTGCTGCGCCTGCTGACCCATCCCGATCGCCCGGTGCAGCTCATCATCGCCGGAAAGGCCCATCCCGACGACGGCGCCGGGCAGGCCCTGGTCCACGAATGGATCAATTTCATCCGCCGGCCGGAAGTCCGACCCCACATCATCTTTCTGAGCGACTACGACATGCTGCTCACCGAGCACCTGGTCCAGGGGGTGGATGTCTGGATCAACACACCGCGCCGGCCCTGGGAGGCGTGCGGCACCAGCGGCATGAAAGTACTCGTCAACGGCGGCATCAATCTCTCGGAACTGGACGGCTGGTGGGCCGAAGCCTACACCCCTGATGTCGGATGGGCGCTGGGGGACGGCCGGGAGCATGGCGACGACCCCGCTTGGGATGCGATCGAAGCCACTGCACTCTACAATCTGCTCGAGCAGGAGATCGTCCCGGAATTTTATGCCCGCGACGAACAGGGCATTCCCACGGCCTGGGTGGCACGCATGCGCGAAAGCATGGCGAAATTGACACCTCGTTTTTCGGCCAACCGCGCGGTGCGCGAATATACCGAACAGCACTACATCCCGGCGGCGTCAGCTTACGCTGCACGCGCTGCCGATGAAGGTGCCCTGGGCAGGCAGATGGTAGCTTGGCGCCAGGCAACTGAAAAGCAATGGGCCGGGTTGCGCTTCGGTGAAGTGAAGATAACGACCAAAGACGCGCAGCACAGGGTCGACGTTCAGCTCTTTCTCAACGGCTTCGATCCAAAAGATATACGAGTGGAGCTTTTTGCCGATGGATTGGACGGCGGCGAGCCCGTGCAACAGGGGATGAAACCTATTGGCATATCGCCCGACGCCCCGGACGGCACCATTTACCGTGCGACGGTGTCCGCTGCCCGTCCGGAGACGGACTATACGGCGCGAGTGATACCGCAGTTTGACGGCGTTGGGGTTCCTTTGGAAGAAGCACGAATCCTTTGGCAGCGATGACAGTTCCGTCGGAACAATGAGTGATCGGTGCGTTCTCGGCCTTGGCAGGAACAAGGAGGATTGAACCATGCAGACAATATCGCTATCCCCGGAACTGCTCCACAAAATGGACGCCTACTGGCGGGCCGCCAACTACCTGTCGGTCGGCCAGATTTATCTTTACGACAATCCGCTGCTGAGACGGCCGCTGACCCTATCGGATGTCAAGCACATGCTGCTGGGGCACTGGGGCACGACCCCCGGGCAGAATTTCATTTACGTTCACCTGAATCGGGTCATTAAAAAATACGACCTTGACATGATCTACGTCTCCGGCCCCGGGCACGGCGGTCCGGCTGTCGTGGCCAACACCTACCTCGAAGGCACCTACAGCGAGATCTATCCCGACATCACCCGGGATGAAGCCGGGTTGCGCAAGCTCTTCATCCAGTTTTCCTTTCCCGGGGGCATTCCCAGCCACGCGTCGCCGGAAACGCCCGGGTCGATCCACGAGGGCGGTGAGCTGGGCTATTCGCTCAGCCACGCCTTCGGGGCGGTATTCGACAACCCCGGCCTCATCGTCGCCTGCGTCGTCGGCGACGGCGAGGCCGAGACCGGACCGCTGGCCACGGCCTGGCATTCCAACAAGTTTCTCAACCCGGCCACCGACGGCGCGGTGCTGCCCATCCTGCACCTCAACGGATACAAGATCGCCAACCCGACCGTCCTGGCGCGCATCACCCGCGAGGAGTTGGAGCAGTTGCTGCGCGGCTACGGGTATACCCCCTACTTCGTCGAGGGCCACGAGCCCGGGAAGATGCATGCGGCCATGGCCGCGACCCTCGATACGGCGGTTGAGCAGATCCGAAGGATCCAGGAGGACGCCCGCAACCACGGCAACCTCACGCGGCCGCGCTGGCCGATGATCGTACTCAATTCGCCCAAAGGCTGGACCGGGCCTAAAATCATCGACGGCGTGCCGATCGAAGGCACCTTCCACGCACACCAGGTGCCGCTCTCCGATCCGGCTGACCACCCCGACCACCTCAGGATGCTGGAGGCATGGCTGAAAAGCTACCGGCCCGAGGAACTCTTCGACGAGAAAGGCCGCCTGAAACCGGAACTGGCCGAACTGGCGCCCAAGGGAGAACGGCGCATGGGCGCCAACCCGCATGCCAACGGCGGCTTGCTGCTGCGCAACCTGCAGATGCCCGATTTCCGGGGCTATACCGTCGATGTTCCCTCGCCGGGGATACCCGGTATCGGCGACACGCACGTGCTCGGACCGTTCCTGCGCGATGTGGTCAAACTGAACCGCCAGCAAGGCAATTTTCGGATCTTTGGCCCTGACGAAACCCTATCCAACGGACTGGAGGCCCTCTTCGACGTCACCCAACGCCAATGGAACGCCGCCACCATGCCCAACGACGAGTCCCTCTCACCTGCCGGGCGCGTCATGGAAATGCTCAGCGAGCACCAGTGCGAGGGGTGGCTGGAGGGCTACCTGCTTTCCGGCCGCCACGGCCTCTTCAACTGCTACGAAGCCTTCATCCACATCGTCGATTCCATGTTCAACCAGCACGCCAAGTGGCTAAAGGTCACCTCGAACCTGGCGTGGCGGCGCAAGATCGCCTCGCTGAACATCCTGCTGGCTTCGCACGTCTGGCGCCAGGACCACAACGGCTTCACCCACCAGGATCCCGGCTTCATCGACCACGTCGTCAACAAGAAGGCCTCCGTCGTGCGGGTTTACCTGCCGCCGGACGCCAACTGCCTGCTGTCGGTGATGGACCACTGCCTGCGCAGCCGCCATTACGTCAACGTCGTGGTCGCCGGCAAACACCCGGCGCCCCAATGGCTGACCATGGACGCCGCGATCAGGCACTGCACTGCGGGCATCGGCATCTGGCCGTGGGCCGGCAACGACCATGGAGCAACACCCGACGTGGTCATGGCCTGCTGCGGCGACGTGCCCACGCTGGAGACGCTGGCCGCGGTTTCCATTATGCGCGAGCACCTGCCGGACCTGAAAATCAGGGTTGTCAACGTCGTCGACCTGATGAAGCTGCAGCCGCAAAGCGAGCATCCCCACGGATTGAGCGACGCGGATTACGATGCGCTGTTTCCCAGCGACAAACCGGTGATTTTCGCCTTCCACGCCTACCCGTGGCTGATCCACCGGCTGACCTACCGCCGCGCCAACCACGATCACATCCATGTTCGCGGCTACAAGGAGGAAGGCACGATCACCACGCCCTTCGACATGACCGTGCTCAACGACCTGGATCGCTTTCACCTGGTGATGGACACCATCGACCGCCTGCCGCAGACCGGTGAAAAGGGATTCCGCCTGAAGCAACGACTCAAAAACAAGCTGCTCGAGCACAGGCAGTACATCAACACATACGGCCAGGATCTTCCGGAAATCCGCAACTGGACGTGGAACTCACTCCGGAAGTTAAAAAGATGAACAAGAAAACAAGTATCCTGAAATATAGCTATGACAGAGGAGAGAACAACGTGAGGAGTTCCCTGCCGATAATGCTGTTTTCCATATTCTGGGCTGTGGCCACCCTGGCGGCTGCAATGACCTTGACGGTCGGCCATTTCAGCGCCGGCGACATGGGTGGCTGGAAAACGAAATCATTTCTCGGGATGACCGATTATCAGTTGGTAACGCAGGATGGCCGCCAGGTTCTGGAAGCCCACAGTAAGGGCACCGCTTCGGGACTCGTTCGAGAAATTCGGATCGATCTGGAAAAGCTGCCTTTCCTGAACTGGTCGTGGCGGGTCGATGATGTCCTGACCAATATCGATGAACGGACCCAAGCCGGTGACGATTATCCGGCCCGGGTCTATGTCATCGTCTCCGGCGGCATTGCCTTCTGGCGCACGAGAACCTTGATTTATGTCTGGTCCAGCCGGCAGCCGGTCGGCAGCATTTGGGAAAACGCCTTTACCGCGAACGCCCGCGTCATGGCCCTGCAGTCCGGCAAGGGAAGCGGCTGGGCCACCGAACATCGGGACGTGCGCGCCGATTTCAGAAAATGCTTCGACGATGGCATCAGTTTCATTGACGCCGTTGCCATCATGACCGACACGGATAACAGCCGGCAGGAAGCCGCTGCCTGGTATGGGGATATTTTTTTCTCGACCCAATAAGATTTGGCGGGTGTTGCCTAAAAACAAGGAGATAAAATATGGCGTCCGATAGAAAAAAAGAACTACAGGAAAATTTAAAGGAGAAGTTTCGTTCATTTTTTGGCTCCCCGCCTCCCCGAAAAGCAGGGAGCAGCCTGACCCCCATGGCGCATTCCAACATCTGGTATTTTCTGATGGTGCTGTTTTTATTTTTTACAATGGCTTCAGTTTCATCCGCAGCGCAACCATCGGCGGAAGCGGTCAAGGAGAAGGTGTCGGAAGCCGCCGAGGCAATCAAAAATTATTCCGTCGAGCAGCGCAATCAAGCCCTCAAGAAGGCGCAGGCGCTCCTCGACGACCTGGACGCCCGCATCGAACCCATGGAATCCCGTCTGAATGATAAATGGGGCCAAATGGATCAGACGACCCGCCAGAAAATGGTGGATACCCTTACAGCCCTCAGGAAACAGCGCAACGAGGCCGCCGAGTGGTACGGCGGATTGAAGCACAGCTCGGGCAATGCATGGGAAGATGTCAAAAAAGGTTTTTTGAATAGCTACCATGATCTTCAGAACACCTTCGATAAAGCGCGGAACGAATTCTAGAAACCTGAGGGACAGCCTGCATAACACGATGCACAAGAATCCATCCAAAACAGGGAGAAATATACATGACGGGTCATGACAAAAAAAAGCGATGCGATATCGGGTTGATCGGCCTGGGGGTCATGGGAAGTAATTTTGCCCTTAACATCGCCGATCATGGCTTTTCGGTGGCCGGCTACAACCGTAAAGAAGAAAAAATCAGGCAGCTGTCCGAAATGAAGAGCGAGTACCATAAAATAGAAACGACCCGGGACATCCGGTCATTATGTCAAATGGTGAAAACGCCCAGGGCCATTGTATTGCTCGTGCCGGCCGGTCGGGCGGTTGACGCCGTGATCGAAAGCCTCGCGTCCCACCTGCAGGCCGGCGACCTGATCATCGACAGCGGCAACTCCCATTTTACGGACACGGATCGCCGCATCCAATCGCTGTCCGAAAAAGGCCTGATCTTCATGGGCATGGGCATGTCCGGCGGCGAAAGCGGTGCCCGTTGCGGCCCCAGCCTGATGCCCGGCGGACCTGAAGAAGGCTACGAGCGGGTCAGGCCCATCCTGGAGGCAGCGGCGGCCCATGTGGAGGCGGCCCCCTGTGTGGCCTATCTGGGGTCCGGCTCGGTCGGACACTATGTTAAAATGGTGCACAACGGCATCGAATACGGCTTGATGCAGCTCATTTCCGAGACCTATGACCTGATGAAACGGGGTCTGGGGTTGAAACCCGATGAATTGCATGCGGTATTCGCGCGCTGGAACCAGGATGAATTGAATAGTTATCTAATTGAAATAACAGCGGATATATTTCTTCAGAAAGACGAAAAAACCGGTAAGCCCCTCGTTGACTTGATTCTGGATGAAGCCAAACAGAAAGGCACCGGGGAATGGACCGTCCGCGAGGCCCTGGGCCTTCAGGTTCCTACCGTTACCATCGACGCCGCGGTCATGATGCGCGACATGTCCACCTATAAGACACAACGCGAAAAAGCCGGCCGGATGCTCAAGGGGCCAAACCCGCGCTTCGAAGGAAAAAAAGACGATATCGTGCAGCAGATCAAAAATGCGCTCTATGCGGCCATGATTATCACCTATACCCAGGGCCTGGCATTGCTTGCAAAGGCATCCGGCACCTATCACTATAACTTAAACGTGGAAACCGTGGCACGCATCTGGCGAGGCGGATGTATTATCCGGGCGACCCTGCTGGAAGCGATCCGATCCGCCTATAAATCCAATCCCGATCTGGAAAATCTTCTCTTCGATGGGCATTTGGGCCAGTCCGTGGCAGCCCGGCAAGCCGACCTGAGAGGTGTGGTTCGCACCGGCGCGGCCCTGGGACTGCCGATGCCGGGTCTGATGACGGCCCTGGCCTACTTTGACGCCTTGCGCTGCGGCCGGCTGCCGGCCAACCTGATCATGGCCCAGCGCGACTATTTCGGCGCCCACACCTATGAACGGGTGGATGAAGCCGGTATTTTTCACACGCAATGGGGAAAATAAGGAGCCCGCATGGAAAAGGAAAAAGGCAGTGACCCGACGGCTTTCATTATCTTCGGGGCCTCGGGCGATCTGACGTGGCGCAAACTGGTGCCCGCACTCTACAACCTGTACCTGAGCGGCTGGCTTCCCGAAAAATTCGATATTCTTGGCATGAGCGTCGATGAGATGAATGATGAAACGTTCCGGAATCATCTGCGCGAGGGTGTGAATCAATTCTCCCGTCGGGGCAAGGCCAAAGACGATGACTGGAAAAAATTTGCCGAATGCCTCCATTATGCCAGGGCGGACCTGAGCGATGCCAAAATATATAAAGATCTGGCGAAGACGCTCGCTTCCCGTGAAAAAAAATGGGGGGCGGAAGCCAACCGCATTTTCTATCTCGCCCTGCCCCCCGGCATGGTTGAACCAGTGGCCCAAAATCTGGGAATCGCCAGGTTGAACGAAAAACGACAACGGACCCGCATCGTCGTCGAAAAGCCGTTCGGGCACGATCTTACGTCGGCGCGTGATTTAAACCGTATTCTGATCGATATTTTCGAAGAACGTCAGATCTTCCGCATCGATCATTACCTGGGCAAGGAAACCGTTCAGAACATTCTTGCCTTTCGCTTCGGCAATGCGCTTTTCGAGCCCGTCTGGAACCGCCAGTTTATCGATCACGTTCAGATCACCGTGGCCGAGGAGGTGGGCATCGGCCATCGCGGGGCATACTATGACAAAGCCGGTGCGCTCAGGGACATGATTCAGAATCACCTGCTGCAGGTCCTCTGCCTGATCGCCATGGAAGCACCGGTTTCGTTTGACGATAACGAAATCCGCAACAAGAAAGTGGACGTGCTGCATGCCATACGGCCCATCCTGCCTGAACAGGTGCAGCAGTTCGCCGTACGCGGCCAGTATGGCGCAGGGAAAATCAACGGAAAAATCGTCAAGGGGTATCATGACGAGGAAGACGTTGCCGACAATTCCTTCACGGAAACCTTCGTAGCCACCAAATTTTATGTGGACAACTGGCGATGGCAGGGCGTCCCTTTTTTCCTGAGAACCGGCAAACGGCTGCCGGCGAAGATTTCAGAGATTCTGATTCAGTTCAAACCCGTTCCCCATCAGACATTTCCCGCATCCGCAACCCTGGATCTGCGCCCCAACCGCCTGCTGATCGCCATCCAGCCCGAAGAGGGAATCCTGCTGCGCTTTCAGGTCAAAAAGCCAGGCCCCGTGATGCACCTCTCCCCGGTGATGATGCAGTTTTACTATCGCGAAGCCTTTAACGTGGCGCCGCCGGAGGCCTATGAAACGCTGCTGCTCGATATCACCAAAGGCGACGCCACACTTTTTTTGCGCAGGGACCAGACGGAAGCAGCCTGGTCGGTTATTGCGCCCATCCTGGATGTCTGGAATGCAGTGAAATCAGCCGATTTCCCCAATTACCAGGCCGGCACCTGGGGACCGGAAGGGGCCGACACCCTGATCGCCCAGGACGGTATCAGCTGGATAGCCCCCACGCCCCTGCAGTGCCAGGGTGACACGGCGGTGTGCAGCATTACCACGGAGCCGCGATCATGATCCGCACGCTGCCCGACCCGGAAGCGTTATGCCGGGCTGCGGCAGAGCTTTTTGTGCAGCAGGCGCAGCTTTCCGTAATCCGGCGCCAGCGCTTCGCCGTGGCGCTTTCCGGTGGGCAGACCCCCCGGCGGCTGTATGAGATATTGGCCGTTCCGCCCTTGCGTGATGCGGTCGCCTGGAACAAGATCCACGTTTTCTGGGGGGATGAACGTTGCGTGCCGTCGGGTGACCAGCGCAGCAATGTGCGCATGGCCCGGGAAGCGCTTCTTGACCGAATTCCCGTACCGCCGGATCAGATTCACCCCATCTCATGCGATGAGAACCCCGCCCAGGCCGCACGACAATACGGTGACCTGCTGCACGATTTCTTTGGCGGCGGCCCTCCGGTCTTCGATCTGATCCTGCTGGGCCTAGGCGAAGACGGACATACCGCGTCCCTTTTTCCGCAAGCGGAAATCCTCAACGATCAAACCGCCTGGACGGCTTCGGTTTATGTAAAAGCCCAGAAGATGCATCGGGTAACCCTGATGCCTGCGGTGATCAACCGGGCACGACTGGTGGTCTTTCTGGTCTCCGGTGACGCCAAAGCGGTTGTATTGAAAGCGGTGCTCAACGCACCGGCGGATCCGTTGCGGCTGCCGGCCCAGCTTGTCCGACCCAGGACCGGCGAGCTGGTCTGGCTGGCGGACAAAGCCGCGGCAGCCCAACTGGCTTAGTGATGAACGCTTCTGTCTGCTCGATCTCAGGATCCTGATTGATCAGGCCGCTTCAACAACGTGGAGGAGAAATTATGGACAGATTGTTTACGCCGCTCAAATTGAGATCCGTTGAATTCAAGAACCGCATCTTTGTTTCGCCCATGTGCCAATATTCCAGCGAGGACGGGATGGCAAACGATTGGCATCTGGTGCACCTGGGCAGCCGGGCGGTGGGCGGAGCGGCGATGGTCATGGTGGAGGCCACTGCCGTGTCTCCGGAAGGCCGCATTTCCCCGGGGGACTGCGGGATGTGGACCGACGGGCAGGCCACAGCCTTCACGCCCATTACCCGCTTCATCGCCCGGCAGAACTGCGTGCCGGGCATTCAACTGGCCCATGCCGGGCGCAAGGCCTCCACGGATGCACCCTGGCACGGTGGGCGGGCATTGGGTGAGCCGGAAGGGGGCTGGACGCCGGTCGCGCCCAGTCCGCTGGCCTTCAGCGAGGCATCGCCAGTCCCCCGTGAGATGACGCAGGCGGACATCGATGCGTTGATCGGTCAGTTTGTCGCCGCCGCCGGGCGCTGCCTCGATGCGGGATTCCAGGTCCTTGAACTGCATATGGCCCATGGTTATCTGCTGCACGAATTTCTCTCTCCGCTGTCCAATCGGCGCACGGATCAATACGGGGGCAGCGCGGCCAACCGCATGCGCCTGCCATTGCAGGTCACTGCGGCGGTGCGTGAAACCTGGCCGGACCATCTGCCCCTTTTTGTGCGCCTCTCCTGCACGGACTGGGTGGACGGCGGCTGGGATCTGGCCCAGTCCATCGAGTTGTCCCGCAGACTCAAGAAAACGGGCGTCGATCTCATCGACTGTTCCAGCGCCGGGATGGTGCCGGATGCGAAGATACCGGTCGGGCCCGGTTTCCAGGTTCCCTTGGCGGCAGCCATCCGCGATCAGGCGCACATCGCCACCGGCGCGGTGGGTTTGGTCACCCATGCGGTGCAGGCCGAGCAGATCGTGGGCACGGGCCAGGCCGACGCGGTCCTGCTGGCGCGCGAGATGCTGCGCGACCCCTATTGGCCATTGCATGCCGCCCGCATCCTGGACACGGCGGTGCCCTGGCCGCGCCAGTATGCAAGGGCCAAAATAGGATGACTGAATTTATAGGTTATCAAGCATCTCTGCTTGTCGATCTCATTTGATTTCGTCTGCCGGATTCACTTCCGGACCGCGCAATAGAGAAGGAATGATCGCCAGGGTGTTAATCCATGCCAATACAAAAGCCGCGACTTTAAAGCCGTTGACAGACTCCTGCTCCGGCAACTGACCGAAGGCGGCAGGATTTGGGTTCTTCAGCAGACTGGAAAAAAGACTGTGGGGCATGGCGGTGGTAATCAGCAGGATGGCCAGGCCGGCACTGGCGGTCCCGCCCACAATTGAACATGGTCGTTCGAAACGCGGAGGCCACGCCAAAGCTCAACAAGGTTATCGCCAGAAGCACCAGCGTCAGTCCGCATGAAAAAGTGACACAACCGATCCAGTCGATGTTCTTCTGCTCATCTTTGATCGCAATTTCTCCTAAGCGAAAATGAGCATAGAGGGTGCCGAATATCCCGATGGGGATATTGAGGTAGAAGAGCGCCCGCCATGAGCGTGCCTACGGTGGTTACACTCAGTGCGGCCCATTTGTATTGCATATGCGGTCCTGCCTTGATCTTGAATCGATCCTCCGTTTTTGGCCCAGCTACAGATTCGAAGTCCTCGTCATCCGCCCTGGCCGGCCGTCAACCTGGCGCCGCGTCGAATAGCCCCATCCATAAGGGTACGGACGATCCTGCCGTAATCCCCGCCAAAGTGGTGCCCGCCGTCTGTTTTGACGATCTCGGCGCCTGCCAGCGAGCGGTCCGTGCATCCGCTCTCTCCCTGTTCGTCCGCCCCGAAAAAGCATTGGACCCTCACCTTGTCCAGTTTGCGGAGTTCCGGCTCCAGGGGAAGGGCGTCGGTGGAGGGCGACCCGCCGACCCACCCGCTCATGCGAATTTCGAACTCCGCGGATTGAGATAAACCCAATAGGGAAATCAGCCGGATATGTTCAAGCGAGGCCGGCTTGATCCGATTAACCATAAAAGGGAGAATGTCGGCGCCGAATGAATAGCCGACGAGCATTACATCAGGTGTGTCCCAAGCCTTCACAAAATGGTCGATGATGCGCTCCAGCCCCGCGGCCGCCGCCTCAGGCGTCTGCCGGTGCCAGAAACCTCTCAGCGTATCCACGCCCACAACCGGGATCCCGGCCTTCTGGAGGGCTTCTCCGATCTGCTTGTCGAGATCCCGCCAGCCCCCGTCGCCCGAGTAAATCACGGCCATCGTCCTCCCGTGATGATCGGCCGGCAGCAGAACGAGCGGCAAATCGTCGACCCCGCGGCCGGCGGGCGTCGTCACATGCGTCGCATCGGCGATGACGCTAATTATGGCCGATGACAGGTCGTCATAGGGTCTCAGGGGAAAAATCACGTTTTTATGCCCCTGCGCATATGGACCCAGTTTCCTGTCCTCAGGCGATGCCGTCGCCACCCGCCAGAATCCGTTGAGATGATCCACGGGGAGATAGCGGAAGCCGCCCGGTGTTTGTGCATACGGCGCGCCCGGACACAGGGGCTGTCTCCCAGGCAGTTCCGGATTGAATCCGAAGGCCGCTGCGCCGGAAAACTGTCCGGGTTCGGATTGGGCCAGCACGGCATAAGCCAGCCCTCCTCCGGCTCCCGGTCCGGCCAGCACCGCAAAACCGTTTTCCGAAAGGCGATATCGACGAAAAAGCATGTTTTTCAAAGCAGACAGATCATCGGCGGCCCGGCTACAACCGCCTCCTGCACGGTCCAGGGCGTCCAGATAACGGGCAGTGTCCACCACGGCGACGGCCTGACCGGCCTCCGCCAGCGCCCTGAGCGATTCGGGAGGGAGCGGATCGGTTGCCGCGGGATCGGAAAGCAGGATGACGACCCCCAAAGCCGGACCCGTCGGATCGACGATCGCCACATGTCCCAGTCGAGGCAAATCCAGTGTTTCCGAAGCATTGGCGGAAACCACGGCCAACGTTACGAACAATAAAAAGAATATTCGCGTCATCATGACCCTCAACCCTGCCCCCCAACTGATGGAGAATCGCCTTTTTCGAGCAACTCGACGTTGAGCTGCCGCTTGGCGTCGTTGGCCAGGTGCAGCGTGCGCGTGGGGAAGGCGAAATCGATGCCCTCGGCCGCGAATCGCCGGGTAATCTCCAGGCAGGTGCGCTGGACCCACTCCTGGAAATCCCAGTAGTTGGGCGGGTGATACCAGATCAGGACCATGATGTTCAGGCTCCAGTCGTTAAAACCGTTGAAGTACACCCGGGGCGGAAAGTCCGGGTGCATGCCCTCGTGATCGGCAATGATCTCGCGGATTATGGCCACGGCCTGCTCGATTTTCTCAGGCGGCGTGTCGTAAGTGATGCCGATATTGGTCAGCCAACGGATGTTGGGTCGCTTGCCGATGTTCTCCAATCCCGAATTGACCACCTTCTCGTTGGGAATGGTCACCAGGGCGCCGGTAAGCAGACGGATGCGCGTGCTGCGAAAGCCCACGTCCTCCACCACCCCGTCGTAATTGTCGATGACGATGCGCTCCCCCACCTGGAAAGGCTTGTCGAAGAGAATGGTCAGTGTGCCGAAAAAATTGGCGATGGAGTCCTTGGCGGCCAGGGCCACGGCCAGACCGCCGATCCCCAGTGAAGCCAGCAGGGGGCCGATCTCCACCCCGGTGAGGTTCTGGATCACGATGATGCCGGCCAAAAGGACGATGAAAATTCTCAGGGTTTTGCCGAACAGGGGCACCAGGATGTCGTCGATGGTGCTTTCCGTGGTATCGGCCCATTGGGACAGGCGGGCATCCATCACATGGACGAACTGGTAGACGAACCAGAAAAAAGCCAGAATACCGCCCACCGTAGCCGTTTTCTGAAACACCAGGTGAACCAGGTTGCTGCCGTCCGTCCCCTGGAAATGGCTGTACAGGGGAGACAAAGCGCCGTAAATGCCATAGACCCAGATAAACAGACTCAAGGGCCGCGTGATTGCTTTGAGAATCAGGCGTACCCAGGAGATCTTGCCGTCCACCGATGGAATGGTTTCAATCTTGCCCCGGATCAGCAGCCGAACCACCCGTTCGACGGCCACCACCACGAAAACCAGCAGCAGGCAGAAGAGCAGCTTGAGCCAGCTGATATCCGCAACCACCTTGCCGTCGATCCAGCCGCCCAGGCGATCCGAGGCCTTGGCTCCGAACGCCTCGATCTTTTCGCCGACCTTGTTTCCGGCCTGGTCGATTTTGCCGATTTCCGGTTTCAGGTCGCGTTCATCGACAGGCTCCTGCACTTCCGGGGAGTTGCCACCAGAGGCCCGATCGGTTTGCGTTTGGGCCACAACCGGTCGATAAGAAGAAACGGCGATGACTGCAACCAGAGAAATGATTCTAAGATGCTTGCTGGAAATTACCATGCATGGATTCTCCTGTTGATCTGCCGGTTGGCAACCCAAAAAACACGCCCTGCGGGTAGTGCGTTTCGCTGCGTCTACCGGCATCTCTTAATTTTTAGGAAAAGCTTGTCATTCCCGGTTTTTTTTTCAAGGCGCCCACTTCGGCCAGCAGTTCGATCTGGATCTGCTGGATTTCCGCCAGGCGCTCCCATTGACGGGACAGCAGATGGTCGACTTTTTCATGGAGGTGGCGGATCTCAAGCTCCGCCTTGAGGTTGATCCGGTAGTCATGCTCGGACCGCATTCGATCCTTGGACTCCTGGCGGTTCTGGCTCATCATGATCACCGGGGCCTGGATGGCGGCCAGGCAGGAGAGAACCAGATTGAGCAGGATGAACGGATAAGGGTCGAAGGGCTTGGCCGCCAGGGCGATGGTGTTGATCAGGATCCAGCCCACCAGCACGGTACCGAAAAGGATGATGAACCGCCAGCTGCCGCCGAAGGAGGCGATGCGGTCGGCCAGGGCTTCTCCCAGGGTCAGTTTGCTGACGAACTCTTCATTGAGATTGCTGGTGAGAAATTCATGTTGCTTCAGGCTCTCCAGGACATCCCGGTCCAGGGTGGTGATTTCGCCTTGTTCCGATGACAACAGGCTCTGTACGTAACGGATGCGATAGCGGTTGAGATCGTCTTTGCAGATGAACCCGTCGAGGGACAACTCGGGGTGGTCTTTGCGGATTTCGTCGACCACGGCGGGACGGACCAGGGCCAACGGAATCATGGCCGCGCTGTTCTCGTCCGACCGGCAAATCTGGCAAACGGGAAGATCGGTTAAACCAGTGGTTCGGTCCGCATCGTTCATGGCATATCCCTCAATGGTTAAAGGCATTTTTGATGGATTCGTGAAAAGTATCCGGACGCATCATTTCCGCAAAGACGGGGGGCACGTGGTGAAGCTTGCGCACTATCTTGAAATATTTCATAACACTGGATATCTTTTTCCGCGGGGATGACAAGCAACGGTAATCTTCATGAGCAGTACTCCCTGTTACTTAAGGACGGTTCCTTTGATACCCCCGGAGATCAGTTGGACCAGGTGAGTCAGAATCATCGGCAGGGCAAGGCCGCCGGGTGAGGCCAGATAGCGGGGTTCCCACACCGGGTCGAACTTATCCTTGTACTGGCGCAGCCCCTGAAAATTGTAAAAGTGCTCTCCATAGCGGGACAAAAAGGAGGCCAAACGGTTCCATAGGGGCGCCAGCGAGCGGTCCTCCAGGCCGGCCAGCGGGGCCATGCCCAGGTCGAACCAGCGGTAACCCTGCTCCCGGCCCCAGATCATGAGCTGGATGAACAGGTATTCCATCACCCCATTGGGGGCCGCCCCGGGATCGTAGCGCATCAGGTCGATGGACAGTTCCGCCTGGTCCGCACTTTGCCAGAGGTTGGCAAACGCGACGATCGTGTCGGCTTTCTTTACCACGGCAATATCGAAATGGCCCAGATAAGCGGCGTCGAAATTACCCAGGGAAAAGCCCTTCTCGCGCGTATTTTTTTCGGCCAGCCAGGCATCCGAAATCCGTTTTAACTCGCTGAATCGTTCGGCGGCCCGAGCCGCTGGAAGGATCTCCACGGAAAGTCCTTCCTTTTCCATTTTGCGCCGGGTGTAGCGCAGTTCCTTGCGGCTGCTTCCTTCAAGGGAAAATTCCGTCAGGGAAACGCGGGCCGTTTCTCCCAGCTTGGTCAGGGAGAGGCCAAGATCCAGATAATAGGGCAGATGATCCGGCGCCACCTGATAAAACAGGGCCCAGCCGCCGAAGCGATCGGACATCTCCCGGAATTGCCAGATCAATTCGGGCCAGGCGGTTTCCGGCCCCACCGGATCGCCCATGGAGACCCAGCTGCGTCCTTCCACGGCGAACATGATGAATGCATTGTTTTCCGGGCTGATAATAAAGGATTTATCACCCAGCAAGGCCAGGTTGGCTGCCGCACTGGTTGAATTTTTTACGACCTGGGTTACAGTGGCCATTTCAGCTGCCGTGGCGGCGGCCGGCCGGTGGACGGCAGGACGCATGAGCCGGGCAACGGCATACGCCAGAAGCACCATAGCAGCACCGGCAGAAGCCCGCAGGAACCGCGGCGCAGCGCCGCTGAAGGCAAATTGCCACCACAGACGATCTCCGTATTCCTCATGCTTATAGGAAAACAGGCCCAGCCAGAGCGCACTGATGGCCACCATGGCGATGGCCGCCATCCAGGCGGGGGTAAATCGCTGATTCAGCAGCGAGGTCTTGCGGTAGAAGAAACGGTGGCTGGGCAGCAGGGCCACCAGCAGTACCGCCAGAAGCAGGGCTTCCTCGTAATCCAGCCCCTTGAACAACGATGCCGCAATCCCGGCTGCCAGAAGGCCCACGGTAACCCAATAGGCGCCATCCAACCGCCGCTGGAGGCCGCGGGCCAACAGCAGCAATGCCATGCCGACGCAGCTGCCCGCAAAATGGGAAGCTTCCAGCAATGGCAGGGGAACCACCTCCTTGAGCCACATGAGCCGGTGTTCCAGAGCCGGCGTCGCACCGGAAAAAAGCAATACCGCCCCGCCAATAAAAGTGGTAACGGCCAATACCGGAGGAAGAACGGGAGCGCTCCAGCGGTGATAGTTGGCCATCACCTTTCTGGCCGACTTCCGGTGCAGGAAGATTTCATTGATGCCCAATAGAGCGGCGGACAGGACCAGCGGCAGCAGGTAGTAGATCATTCGATAGACCAGCAGGCTGCCCAACAGGGCCTCTGCCGGCATTTTATCTCCGATCTCCAGCAGGAAGACCGTTTCGAAAACGCCCAACCCACCCGGAACCTGACTGGCCAGTCCGGCCAGTTGGGCCACCATATACATGCCCAACAGCATCGGCAGGGAAAGCTGCTCCGTCGGCGGCAACAGGGCGATCAACGCGCCGGCGGCCAGAAACCAGTCCGCCGCCCCCACCAGCAGCTGCAGCGCGCCGGATTTCATTGATGGCCCGTCGATTTCCCAGTTGAACAGCCTGACCGGGTGTTTCATCAGCGCCCCGGCGGCCAGATAGGCGGCCACCAGCAGGCCCATCAGCAGCCCGACGGTGCGGGTGGACGCCAATGGCAGGTGAAGCGCCGTCGGGAGGGGAAGCGGATCGAGGACAAACACCAGCCCCCCCAGCGCGAAAAAGCCCAGCCACAGGGTCAGGGTGCAGAAAAGGACCAGTTTGGTGATCTCCATGGCGGACAGGCCCCAGGACGTGTACAACCGGTAGCGCACCGAAGCGCCGGCAAGCATGGAAAGCCCGATGTTGTTGCTGAAAGCGGCCCCGATGAAAGCGGCCATGGCGATCTTGCCGTACGCCAGCGCCTGTTTCAGATAGCGCAGCGCCAGCAGATCATAGGTGGTCATGACCCCGTATCCGGCAGCAGTCAGCGAAAGCGCAGCGGCTATGCGGGTGGACGGTATCGATCGGATATGATGAACAATGTCCTTGAAGTGGTAGGCTGACAATTCACGGTGCAGCACCCAGATGGCCAGGGAGAAAAGGGCCGCCCCCAGAATCGGTCCCGCCCATGTCCACAATTTCGTCTTCACAGGCCCTCCCGCCCCTTGATGTCCATTGTCTCATGGGCCTTTTTCCGGCGGCGCTGAACCAGATAAATCGCCCAAACAACAGTACCGGCGAGCGCCACCAGGAGGAAAAGCATCTTTTCGTAACGGCGGATGTTGCCCAGAATGCCTTCCAGGGCATTGCCGAACAGATATCCACCTATCGCCACGATACCGGCCCAGACAATGGCGCCGATGGCATTGAGGAATAAAAACCGGATCACCGGTATCTTACTGACGCCGATGGCGAAAGGCATCACCGTTCTCAGCCCGTAGAGAAACCGAAACCCGAGGATCAACGGGGTCTGGAAACGGTCGATCAGGCGATTGGCGCGTTCCAATTTGGGGGTCAAGGAAGGTCGCCGGGTCAGCAGGAATGTGCTGTGGTGACGACCCAGGAAAAAAAAGAACTGATCGCCGCACAAACTGCCGGCGAATGCGGCCAGGATCACGCCGGTCAAGTTCATGTAACCCAAATGGGCGGCAAGACCGCCCAGGACGAGAATCGTTTCCCCCTCCAGAAAAGTACCGATCAGAACGGCCCAATACCCGTACGTCTGAAGAAATGCCTCCATGATGAAACCTGAACCTATGCAACAGCGGGTGATGTGTCGAACAAGTGAAACGGGTCGACGATGACGACCCTATACCGGACCAGGATTTGAACTTACCATGTTGTGGTCGACCGTTCAATCTGATATCCGTAGGCTTAAAATCGTCTCACCCAATTCAAACGGCATGCCGACCGGTTTGATTGCCAATATGAAGGAGGGAACATCGATGAAAAAATCCATTATCGGCGAGCCTGTTTCAAAACGTCTTAGTTCGGTCAAGATCAAGGCGGGCGATCATTTCATCCGCAGGCGCAGCCGCGCTGCGTTGAGGATTGAAATGCGAGCCCAACGCCGATATTGGCCGAAATGGGGCGTTTTGAAATTGGCTCTCGGCATTATCGCTTTTTCAGCGGCAGAGTTGATGCTTGCCCTGAATCCCGACGGGTGCGATGCCCAATCCCAGGCAGACCCGGGCAGACTGTCCGACCTCGCCGTGGCGCAAATTGCGCTGATGCCTTTTCTGGAGGGCCAGTTGGAGCCGCCCGATGCGCCGATCGACAAGCCCCTGAGCCAATCGTTCACCCAACTTGTCCTGGATAGCCGAGAATTGCCGAAGGACGCCGATCAGGTCATGACCCGGATCGTCAATGCAGCGCTGAGGCTGCGCGTCGAGGAGCGGCTAATCCCTCCGGGTCGCGTCGCCGACGCCTACCGGACCCTGTTGAATGACCTGTCCCTGGATACCCCGCGCAAACGTGCCGTCCGTCTGGGAGAAACAGTGGATGCGGAGGTCGTCATGGTGGGCACCGTGTGGCAATACCGGGAAAAAGGGGCTTTGATAGACATGCCGGACAGCGCCGCGTCGGTGGGGTTTGCCCTTTACCTGATCGACGTCAAGACGGGCGTTCGCTTCTGGCGCGGCGCCTTCAATGAAACCCAGCAGGCGCTGACCGACGATGTGGTGGATGGGATTAAACAGCTTGGCATGGGGCTTCGCTGGCTTTCAGCCGAAGAACTGGCCCGATACGGTGTCAAGTCGGTGCTTCAGAACTTACCGCTGAATTGAAGCCCGACCGCTCAGCGATCTTTAAAGCGGTGGCGGTTGGGGCGGCCGGCATACCCTCGGGATCCGGGAAGCAGCAACCCGCCTGAACCTTGGCGGTACCGTATTGCCGGCGGTGGAAGTTGTGGGGCCATCAGTACCCCATCCCGAAATTCACCCGTGAGGCCATTGGCCTCACACGCCCCGAAACACCGCACCCTGCTTATTCAGCAGCGTTCCACGGGTTGAAATTTATTTATCAACGGTTACGGCCATTCGCCCTTTGGGCCGTGACGTTATTGAGCCTTAGAATGACCTCCGTTTCGCCGCCATGATTGCTTATAGTCACCGATATGGGATGAGAATGCTTCATGAATTGCCGAAGGAAGGACATGGACCATCTTCTCGGAAAGGTGGTTTTCAAAAGGAAAGATGACCGATCCGCTGATCCATGTTGAATGTTTCGGTAGAAAAGAGACCAGCGGAACCAGGAGCACGGCAACGGCAAGCATCGCCTTGAGAAGTCCAAGTCCGGCACCCAAGGTCCGATTTATCCACCCCGATCGACGAAGGTGCAACAGGTAGGTCGCGATGACGCCGGATACCGTCATCAGGAGACACATGCAACCGAAAATCGTGAGAAAACAGGTTAGATCGCGCATCGGGGAGGAGTCGATCCACCCGGACAGCACCCTGGAAACAAGCGGATAAGAAAAGGCGGCAACTAACAGGCCGGCCAAGACACCGGCGATTGAGAAAAGTTCGTTGACCGGTCCTCTGAAGATTCCCCGGATCAGACAAACCAACCAGAATATCAGGATTGCAGCGTCGGCCATGTTCATGATTGTCTCATGCGGTGGTTGCTTTCACCTGGATTTATTACTTTCGTTGTTTCCCCGGCACCTGGTGCAGGTTCGGTCATGATCAGCAAACCCGTCACCGTCCACTTTTGTTAATCCAGGCGGCAATGGCCGCCTTGTCCTTGATTCCCTCTTCGGTCACCAGGAAATCCACATGCTTGAGGTCCACGGCATCGTGGGAATGGGTGATCAGCTGGAAAGAGACGTCCCCGTGGGTCTTGGACTCCACTTTGCGATGGATCCTCTGCTGGGACCAGGGCCGGTGAGAAAACTTGAGGGTATTGGCGAACAGGTACACCGGCAGGCGGTTCAGGTGGCACAGGCTGACAATGTTGGCCGACCCCACCGCCGACACCACCTTCATGTCGTCGGTGATCGACAGCGCCCCCATGAACACCTTGTTGCCCCTCTCGATATAGTGGCTCAGGCTGTATTCGGGAATGATCTCCATGTCGATCCCGGCCGCGGACAGCGATTTGATCAGACGGCGGGTCTTGGCCAGATCCTGCTTGAGCACGATCACCTTGAAGTTTTTGTGCAGAACCTCATGGGCCAGTTTGAGCATGTTGGTCACATCGTAGCTGATCGTGTGGACGATGATCACATCCCCTTCGTTGATGCAGGCCAGGCCGTGTTCGATCACCCTGCCCGTCTTGGTCTTGATCTTTTGGTACTTCTCCTCCAGAATCCGGATCGCCTGGGCCTTGATCTGGTCGATGGACGCATCGGGGGATTCTCCGATCTCCCGTTCAAACTCTTCGATCAGGTGGATCAGGGGAATGACCTTGGGCTCCGTATTCTTGATGGCCCGGGACAGTTCCGAATACAGCTCCCGGACCTCCTCGACACGGCAGCGCACCTGCCGGATCGATTCGATAAAGGCCTTGAGGGCCATCATGGTCACCCGGGAGGAGCCCACCGTATCCTCATGGTCCCGGATCAGGCTGCACAATATGGCTTTGTCTTCATCTTTCATAACGATATCCACAAATAAAGCATCAGGTAGCCCGAGGCGATCACCAGGGTGATCAGGGTGATCACGGCGCTTTTCCGGGCAAAATCGATAAACGAGATCTCCTGGCCGAATTTTTTGGCCATGCCCACGGACACGATATTGGCCGAGGCCCCGATCATGGTCAGGTTGCCGCCCAGGCAGGCGCCCAGCGAAAGCGCCCACCACAGGATGTTGTGGGGAATGGGATTGTTCTCCAGCATCAGTTTGACGATGGGGATCATGGTGATGGTAAACGGGATGTTGTCCAGAAACCCCGAGACGATGCCGGACACCCACAGCACCGTCAGTACGATCACATACGGGTTGTCGCCCACGCGCATGAAAATGTTATGGGCGATCCATTCGATCACCCCCTTTTCCTCGAGCACCCCCACCAGGATGAACAGGCCGGTGAAAAACAGCAGCGTGCTCCACTCGATCTCCTCCAGCATCTGTTCCACGTCGATGCGGGTGATCAAAAAAAGGACCATGGCCACAAAAACCGCCACTACACCCGGGGAGAGTCGGGTGACGGTCTGGGTGACGAACAGAGCGATGGCCAGGCCCAGGCAGACCAGGCCCTTTGTCAGAAACAGCCGGTCGATCTTCGTGTCCAGAAAATGGAAGCGGATCTTTTCCAGCAGCAGCTGCACCGAAAAAAGCTTGGCCAGGTTGGTGTCGATGGGCTTGAATTTGTCCCGGTTGGTGGCCCAGAGATAAACCAGCGCGGCACCGATGCAGACAATGATCGGCAGCGCGAGATTGAACATGAACTGGTTGAAGGTCAGTCCGACCTTGGAGCCGATGATGATGTTGGGCGGGTCGCCGATCAGGGTGGCGGTGCCGCCGATATTGGAGATGATCGCCTGGCTGATCACGTACATCCGGGGGTCCAGGCCCATGCCGGCGGTCAGCTCGATAATGATGGGGATGATGATCAGCACCGTGGTCACGTTGTCCAGGAAAGCCGACAGGACGGCGGTGACGATCGAAAAAAGAATCAATATTTTCAGCGGACTGCCTTGGGTCAACTCGGCAATCCGGACCGAGACGATAGAGAAAAAGCCGGATTTTCTCAGAATGGCCACGATGGACATCATGCCCAAAAGCAGCATGATCGTCTCGAAGTCGATAAATTCGACCGCCTGGTGCTCGCTGACCACGTGCAGCACGATCAGGATCATCACCCCGAGCAGCGCGGCGACCGCCTTGTTGACCAGTTCAAAGGTCAACGCCACATAGACCGCCAGAAAAACGACAATCGGAAGCAGTGCCCCTTCCATCTTGAATCCTTTTTTTTACCCGATGGTCGTTAACATGGTTGGTGTGTGACCGCCGGCCTGCTTTATTCTGGATTTATTCTTATTGATTGATCAGCGATGGCTTCACCCATGTGCCCTCTGAGCTTACAGCGACTCAATCCGACGGATCCAGTTCATTCATTCTCAGGCAGGCTTCCTGATTGCCCAGATAACAAGCCGACGTCAGGGCGCTCATCGCCCTATCGATTTCATGCATTCCCAGATAGGCCATCGCCTTGGCAAGAAAAAGGGAACCCCAGTGTGGATATTTTCTTTCAAGATGGTCCAGGTAGATAATTGCCATCCGCCAATGGTGATTTCGGATGTAGCGATACGCTCTGGATAATTCCTGTGCCGGAGCGATGGTCGGCGGAACCACCGGTTCCATCTCTTCCTGCAATGAAAATTTCAATTCTTCCTTCTCAAACGCTGCATCCCTGATCTCGGCGCGGACAAAATCTTTCAGCGAGACGCTGCTTTCTATCTTTATGGTGGCGACCCTGCTTTTTTCAGAAAACGATTCATTAATAATGCGGTATTGCAGTTCATCGGCAACGAGGCAGAAAATTTCCATTTTCCGGTCCCCGTAATCTTTCAATAATCCCCTGCCGGCGAGATGGTCGGCGGTCAATAAAACGGCTTGGTGTGTCGCACCGTAAAGGGCCAGTGCGCGTGCGGTTTGCCGGGAATAACCCGGACCGGCATGATACGAAAACACCGTAACCGTCTGCATCTCCTGGACGGTCGAATCCGCTTCGGCAACAGACCCTCCCGGAGGCGAATGCACCAGCACCATGGCCAGAAAAAATAGTGTAGCCGCGGTCTTATGTTTCATCGTTGAATGTCCGGTGCCCCCTGTCCTGCGATCCCACCTGCCGTCCCGTCACCGGAAAAGTGCTTTGAGGCGGTGATTGACCCATTTGTTTGTTTTACATCATCGGCTCAGTTTAAATGGGTCTTTGAATGCGGACCGCTGACCAGCATATTGTTGGTCAGCGTAGCCTGGGCGAGTTCGACCTTGCTTCCGAAAAGCATATTATTGATCAACCCGTGCCCATAGGCACCCGAAAGAACCAATGCGTCATGGGGCAGGGTGTAAAGGTTATGGGTAAACTCGCCATGGGCAAACTGGTATTGATCGCGACAATATCGAGCGAGCGGTTTCTCAAGCCCCGCATCCCGAATTCGCTGCTCATAATAGGCTGTGTCCTGCTCGAGCTGGATAAACAGGTCCAGCGGGTAGCCGGACCGTTTGGAAACCTGAATGCCTGACCGAAGCGCATTTAACGCACTGTCTGAACCGCCGAACAGCACGGCGACGCTTTTCCAGGGTTTGAATACCGGCGATGTCATCAAAACGGGAAAATCCGCCGAACGGATGATTCGCCTGACCTTCGGTCCGATATACCCCAAACCGATTTTTGAAGACAGATCACTGACACTGCGCGGGCAGCACATGAACCCAAAATGAGTGGGGATGTCCGGCAGATCGCTGGCGGTACGGTTTTTGGGGCGCAGCAAACGGGGTTTCATCCCTGCCTCGGCGGCGAGGGCAAGCGCCCGTTCGGCGGCCGTTTCCGGCTCATTGAGATAGGACCGGTCGAGGTCGACCTGAACGGCATCTTGATCGAAGTACATCATAAAGCGCACCGCATCCGGAATGTATAGGGTCAATCCTACATCCAACGACCGGCAGAAGTAAAGGGACTGCATCAAGGTTTCCCGGCCCAGTGGGGTATTTCTGAATACATGGAACAAATTGGCGTACATGTGAACGTCCACCTTTGGCTATTTTAATTGAATACTCCCCCTATCGGGAAGTCGCAGAAACGCCTCCCCGTATGGATACCTTCAATTTCCAATCGCTGGCGAACCCCGCCGCAAGCGACGGGGAATGCTCCCGCTTTCGCATTTCAGATCAATGCTTCTTCTACTTTCTTTGGAAAGCAAAACCCATCAAGATTGTTTGGCGGGCACCAGTGTCTCTTCCGTGCCGTTGTGCCTGAAGGCCAGCTTGAATGACGACCCGTTATCATTCCAAACCTGATGCAGGGTCCACTCCTCCGACGTCCCGTTGTCCGTTGCCACCTTGAGATGAACATTGTTGTTGCCCTTATCAACTTTATCGATAGTGGCCGTGTAGGTCTTGCCGTCGAAGACCAATGATGTCGGTTTTTTGTCAAGGTTGATCTCTACGGTGCCATCACCCTGGGCGCGCTTCCACGACCCGCTGATCTGTGTCTCCAGGCTGGCCTCACTGCCGCAGCCGATGACCATCGAAAACAGAAGAAAAAAAACAGCGGTGAGGATAACGTGTTGCATCGATAGTGATTTTCTCATGATAAATCTCCTTTGGTTTTCAGTTTAGGTTTCACGATTCAGGTTATATCCATAAACAGACAGGTTGGCAGGTTGCCAAGGACACCGTCGATAAAATTCCCCACATGGTTCAGGTCGGGGGCGGCTGATCCCGTATGAGGATCAGGCACCGATGGCGGGTTTCAACACAATAGGGCTTTTTTTTGCAGATACAATCGGCGGAAAATTCTTTTTGGGGGGTACGGTACATAACCAGGGCATGCGATGCCCGAAGGACGGAGGCCATGGATGATGGTGACCTTTCCCGGGATCAACTCCGTATCCGGCGATTCCGACTCACCGGGAACCATCCATGCCCATCGGGCCATGGTCGGGTGGGCGCCTGCAAGAATGTCAAAACAAGCGGTGTTCGATCTGGAAAGGACAATTTCGCAATAGTCGCAATAGTGGAAACAGACCGCCGGGGAATCCCACGGCATCGCCTGGTTTCCGGAAACGGCAGTCGATGCGTTCAAACAGAAAAGCGCACCATTGAGGAAAAAAAGGAGCCACATCCAGCGCCAGGCAGGAACGATAGTCCTGCCGTTTGGCGCCGGACGTCTATGATCGATAGCGGGCTGAATCGTATCTCTGCTAATCGTCACTGGCATTTTTTTATCCGCGAGCCGGTCCTCTGAAGCAATGGTCAATGCTGCGTGGCGTCACCCCATTCAAGGCGCGCATGCCGGGCGCCGGTTGCACGCTCGGGTCTGCAGCATCATATATTCGGTTCAAGGCCTGTCATTTTTCATCATCGTCGAGACGGGCCAATGCCTTCAACAGCCCCAGCGGGGATTGGTGCATGGACAGTTTCTGAATGGCATCCATCCGCTTCTGGTTGCGTTCGAATTTCTTTTTCATCCTGGCCTGATAGGCCTCTTTGAGCGCGTCTACCATTTTGTCGAAATCGTAAGGCTTTTCCAGGTATTTAAAAGCACCGAGCTTGGTGCATTCCACGGCCGAATCCACCGTGGCGTGTCCGGTCAGCATGATGATCTCGATGAATTTGTGGTTCTGTTTGAGAATTTTGAGAACCTGAGCGCCGTCGGTACCCGGCATCTGCAAGTCCAGCACCGCCACATCGAACCCCCCTTTATTGGCCGCTTCGATGGCCTCGTCTCCGTTGGTTGCCGTCGTTACGTCGAAGCCCTTGATGGACAGCCGTTCCGAAACCGCCTTCAAAAATTTGACTTCGTCATCGACCAAAAGGATTTTTATCGTGTTGTCCGTTTCCATGACACCCTCCACCTGTGTGGGTTGAAAATACGATGATCCTCAAAATCAGGCCCGCCGCAGCCGCCAGTGTCTGTTGATCTAAACCGGGCCGGAGCACCGGAACAAGGCCACCTATCGATCGGTTGGGTTCGACGTCTGGCCCCCTCGAGTCTGACGGATTTTCTCGTTAGCGGCCTTGATGGTCTTGCTCAGTTCATCGATATCCACCGATTTTGATAAGAAGGCAAACGCACCCAGTTCCATACACGTTTTTTTATCGGCTTCCGATCCCTGGCTGGTCAAAACAATAACCTCGATCGCCGGATGGGTCTTTTTCACGCGGCGCAACACTTCGATACCATCAATACCGGGCATTCTGAGGTCTAAGATCATGACATCGGGTTCGTCCTCCCGGGCCATTTCGAGGGCCGATTCGCCGTCATAAACCACGGCCGACTCCAGTTCACGCATCATCAACCGTTTGGATAGCGTCTGGACGTATTTTTTTTCGTCGTCCACCAGCAGGATCTTCGAGGGTGTTTCGAAATCCTGGCGGCGGTAAACGTCAGTCTGGTAATACCCGGGCCCCACCTTGGTTTCAACCGATGTGACCCCCGTCTCCCGGCCGGCGATATCCTTGAGCTCTTCTTCGAGGCGATTGAGCATCAACACATGCTTGTTAATGGTCAATGTGACGGCGCCTGCCTGGACGTCGATTCCAACGGTATGGCCTTTCTTGGCCAGAGCGATTTCCACGTGGGCGGCGATATTGAAATCATCGACAGCCGTCTTGGATCGACCGGCGAGTTTGATAACCGACGTGGCAATGCTTTTCCCTATTATTTTAGCAATTTCGTCCGGCGATGTCTTGTCGGTCGGAAAGGAGATATCATAAAGGGAGGCACTCCACGGATCTTTGGCGCCATATAGCATGTACATCCATGCGGCACACTTTTCATCTTCACGGTGGATGATTTTGAGGGCCTCGGAGTCGGCGATACGGTGCTCACCGGCGGCGACGGCAATACGTGAATTCATATCCGCAATCAGGCAAACCCGAAGCACATGATGGATCTCTCGGGGGATCAGCTGTCCGGCAAAACCGCCAACGATCAGGTCGTCTTCCGACAGGTTTTTAGCCAGGACCAGCCGAAGGTACGCCAACGAACGCTCCCGTTCACGGGTCAAGCGGTTGAATACCGATGTTTTATCGGCAAACACCCGCTCGATCCGGTTTTCGGGGATATTGGAGAGGCGGCTGGCTTCGGCAACGATCTCCTTGTCCGAAATCAGCCGATAACCGGTTTGGGCACCAATTTCCTGGACGACCTGTTTCTCGTTGCAATAACTGCCGCTGAACAGGGAAATGACTGGCATGAATAACTCCTCCTTTTAGGCTTCAACAAGTCTGCAAGCGTTCAACAGCGGACAGTTCGCTTCCGGATCGTGTTCGTGAGCGGATTCATGGATGGTGACGATGGCTTTTTCCAATGTCGGGAAAAGATGGTCTTCACCGATTTTCGCCAGAAAGTGAGTGCGACCAAACACTTCCATGACCGTCTCGTTGACCCCGCTCATCGATATGTCGATTCCATTGCTTCTAATCCGATCCACCAGCAGCGACAAGGTTTCCTCACCCGATGAATCGATGTCATTGATCCCGTTGGCAGCGATGAGGATATGATTGAGGCCCTCTTTGCTGCGTATAATTTCGGTAATCGTGTCCTCCAGATAGCTGGCATTGGCAAAAAAAAGGGGGCCGTCGAAGCGCACCAGGGTCACATACGGGCATTCCTGCAAGCCATGGGTCGTTACGCAGCGCAACTCCTCATCCTCCGACCTGGACAAGAAAGCTACCCTGGGGCGCATGCTCTTGTAAAGAAAAACCGTCAGGGAGAGCGCAACACCGATAATAATGCCCTTATCCAGGTGGGGGGCAAAGACCAAGGTACTGACAAACGAAATGATGGAAATGGCACCGTCATACCATTTTGCCTTCCAGGCATGAATAAAACCGGAAACGTTCAGCAGACCGATTACGGCCATCATGATGACGGCGGCCAGCACGGCCTGCGGCAAATGATAGAGCAACGGCGTAAAAAATAAAAGAACAATCACCACCGCCAGGCTGGTGAAGACGCTGGACAATCCGGTAACCGCCCCGGCCTGCAGGTTGACCGCCGAGCGAGAGAAGGATCCGGAGGTGGGGTAACTCTTACCGATGGCGCCGAAGATATTGCCCAGTCCCTGGCCGATCAACTCCTGGTTGGGATCGAGGCGCTGACCGGTTTTACCGGCCATGGACTTGGCGATGGCAATCGCTTCCATGAACCCCAAAAGGGAGATGATCGCCGCAAACGGTAACATATGCAGCATGACGCCGATGTTGATCGGCGGGACACTCATGGATGGCAAGCCTCTGGGGATGGTGCCGACCACAGCACCGCCGCCCATCATTTTAAGTTTGGCAGTATCCAGCGACTCATTGCCGACTTTGACGCGCCACGTACGCCCATCACCTTCAAGGCCGGCGGGAACCTTGTCTTTGTTATAGAATTTAATCGAATCATCGTCTTGAACGACGCCGGTAAATAGGATGGCGCGCAGCTGTTCACGGTGGCTGTGGACCTCTTCCTGTATGTGCGAGATATTCAGGTTGGTCACCTCCAGCATATGCTCGGCATCCAAAACGCCGACTTCATTGTGGCTTTGTTTGGCTTGGTTGAAAGCCTCACCAAATTGGGTTCGCTCTTCGGCAAGTGCAGGGATGGCCAAGGCTGCTTTATTGAATTCCTCGATCAGATGACGCGCCTCAGGGGATTCGATCGCATCGACACTGACGAATCGGTCATGCTGAAACCCCATCGCCCAGGAGATGGTGGTGGTGATGACCACGGCCACCAGTACATTGGGGATTCGCGGCGAGAGCCACTTGAGGCCGTACATGATGCCAAAGGCAAACACGCCGATCAACAAGGTTGGCCAGTGGGTGTAATGGACCGCCGCCTTAATCACATTGATAATGGTTTCGTAATGGTGCGGCGCATTGTCGACATAAACGCCGAACATTTTCGAAAGCTGGGAGGAGGCGATAATCAAAGCGGCGGCATTGGTAAACCCGTTGACCACCGGGTGAGACAAGAAGTTCACCACCAGCCCCAATCGCAAAATGCCCAGGCTCAACTGAAAGATACCGACCATCAGGGCCAATAAAACCGCATAGGCAATGTAACCGGGACTGCCGGCGGTGGCCAGCGGTGCCAGGGAGGCCGATGTCATCAGTGAAACGATGGCCACGGGGCCAGTTGCCAACTGACGACTGGATCCGAATAAGGCGGCAATCATCGGTGGCAGAAAGGAGGCGTACAAGCCAAAATAGGCGGGCAGCCCCGCAAGCTGGGCATATGCCATCGATTGCGGGATCAGGACCAGGGCCACGGTCAGGCCCGAAAGCCCGTCAAGCTGTAGAGATGCCTTGTCGTAGTTTTTGAACCACGCCATAAAGGGAAATACCTTTGCCAACATGTGCCACTCCTATCCTTATGTTTTCCGTTGCTGAAACCCTTGCTCGGGTGCCACCGTTTAATTTCCGGCCATCATCCAGCCGCGCCATTGCCCTGATCAATCCCAATGGAGACCGGAACATCGATCGCCAGGCGATCCGAACTGCGATCCCAATCGATGGAAACGCCGATCGATACCGCCATGCGCGTAAGGGAGTCAGCGGGGAACACCTCTGATTCCTTGAGACTGAAGCCATCAAAAAGGATCCGCCAGGTCGATTCATTTTTGGATTGAACGGATATATCCAGTTCCGCCCCCGGACCGGTGTTCTGGAATGTCTGGACCACGGCCTGATAGAGGATTGCCTGGAGAATGAACGGACAGGTCATCGCCATGGGGGCGGCCCCTTCTTCAGCATGCAGGTTCGTTTTCCCGGCGAAAGAGAGGTATCCGGAAAGATTGCGCACCAGATCCAGAATTTCCATCAGGTCGACGGATACCACAGGGGTATCGACGCTGTGGGCAAACCGATTCATCTGTCGGATGGTGGTGAACCCCCGCTGGATTTCTTCGACGATGCTCTCAGTGCTGCTGGTGAGCATATCGGGGTCGACGGGTGCTCCCCCCCGGGCCATTTCCGACAAGTCGCCGAGGAGTCCGGCCGTTTCGGAAATGATGGCCATGACGTTTTTCAGTTCGTGAGAAATCGAGGCGTTGACCTTTCCGAAAAAGGCAAGGCTGTCGTACCCAAACCAATCTTTCGCGTTGTCCATCCGTTTACCTCGCCGTGCAATCTTTTTCCTCTTGAAGAACCCCGCTGGAAGGCCGGGCTCCGATCATTCCTCAGGACCGGTCGCGTTTTGCGTCATCTCGGTCAACCGGTTCAGGGTTTCAATCAGATCTTCGATTTTCAATGGCTTGGGGAGGGTCTCCGCCGCCTCATGGGGACCAATCGCGCTATCCACTCCAGATCCGTGGCCGGTCAGGAAAACGAACTTCATCCGTGGATCCAGCCCACTCAGTCGGCGCTTCAATTCAACACCTCCGATTCCCGGCATCTTTACATCCAGAACCGCTACATCGAAACGGCTCCCCTGTTCGACCGTGGAAAGGGCCTTTTCGCCGGAAAAAAAGACCTCCGCCTGTATTCCCCGTAATGCTAACCGTTTGGCCAGCATCAGCGCGAATTTCTGTTCATCGTCTACCAGCAGCACCTTCATGATTGGGTTTCCTTCTTGATTTTGACGGGCAGCGTAACCACAAAGGTGGTTCCTTCGCCCGTCTTGCTCTGAACCGTGATATTTCCATGAAGCTTTTGGACCAGGCCATAGGTAATGGAGAGGCCGAGGCCGGTTCCCTGGCCTTCTTTTTTAGTCGTAAAAAACGGTTCGAATACTTTGTGGAGGTGATCTTCGGAAATTCCGCACCCATTGTCCCGGATGAACAGGCGCACCTGTTCCGGGCCGTCCATCTCCGCTCGAACGTCCAGGAAACATCCGTTGTCGATGGCTTGAAAGGCGTTGTTCACCAGGTTGAGGACGATCTGCTGCAGTTTTCCCCGATCGGTTTCGATCAGCGGAATGGTTTCCGGAATATCCACATGAATCTTAATGTCGCGGTATTCCGCCTCTTTCTTGTGGAAATTGATCACATCGGCGACCATGTCATTCAAATTGACGGCCTGGGTTTGAACGTCAAAACGGCGCGAGAAACCCAGCAGCTGTCGGGTGATGGTGCCGCAACGCTCCACCGCGTCGATAATCGAATCGATGTATTCCACCAATTCCGGGTCTTCCTTGTACTGTTGCTTGATCGTGAACAGGTCTCTCACATAACCGGCGGTTTCATTGATCAATGCCAGCGGATTGTTGATTTCGTGGGCCACCCCGGCGGCCAGCTGGCCGATCGAAGCCAGTTGGCAGTTCTGCTCCACCATCAGCATGGTTTTGGCTTTTTCATGGTCAGCCTGAAATATCTTATTGACCATGAACGTCGAGGTCAACGTGATGACGACGGCAAGGATCAGCGCGCTGGCTGCGAAAAACCAGTTGATCTGGCGGCGAAGGTCCAGCCAGACTTTCATCATGCCAGCCTTTTGCTTGACCACCATGAGGATAAACGATGTCGGGACGATCTTGGTGGAAATGTAGGCATAGCCGATCACAATGGGTCGTCCCTTTCCATCGGTTGACATCAGGGATTGGGTCCGCTCGGCATAAGGGGGTACGGGGATGGCCATGCGGTTGGCATCCCCCTTATAGAAGAGCGAAGGAGTCTGCAGCAGACCGCTGTGGTTGATCAGAAAAATGTCCGCATGTTCCCCGGTTTTAAACGATGACAGGGTCTGGATCAGCCGCTCGGTCTCCAGCGTCGCTCTCAAAACGAAAAAACGGCCGTCCGGGCGCAGGGATTTCACGGCCACGACGATATGGGGAACGTCGCGGTAGCCCGAAAAGATTTCACTGACGCAGGCATTGTTCTTTTGACATTCAATGAACCAGGCCTGATGGCTGTAATCTTTGCCTTCCAGATTGAAGGGGCCGGCATAAGTCACCTGGGTTCCGCTGTCCGCAATCACGCTCAGATCGGTCAAACCGCCGAAACCCAGCTTCAAGTTCTGCAACACTTCTTTCAGGTGTCCGGCATCGGTCAACCGGTCGTATCCCATTTCATTGATTGCGAAGGTTAGGGCCGCTAAGCGCTCCTCCAGGAAAAAGGTGACCGCTCTGCGCGCATTCGAGGCCACCCGTTCCGTACGAAGGAGCGACTCGGTATCGATCGATCGTTCGATGAGCTGATAGTAGATGATCGTCATGACGATCAACGGCAGAAGCGCCGTGGTCATCAGGATAAAAATGCCCATTCCCCAGATCTGCCGGTAATCCTGGAACGTATGGTAGGGATTTAAATGGTCATCGTTGCTGTTGGGAAAACGGGGCCACATGGACCCCAGAAAATTGTTCAGGGATTTCATCATGGCGATCTCTCTTTAACCCGGGCCATAATGTCCATCAACCGATCGATATCCAACGGTTTGTTCATAAAGGAATGCGCCCCCCCGGCGATGCACTGCTCCCGATCCTTCTCCGTCCCGTGACCCGTCAGAATGATGACCGGGGTTTCGGGCCGGCATTGTTTAATCCGTGTCAGCACCTCAGTGCCATAGAGGTCGGGCAATCGCAAGTCAAGGATAACCACTGAAAAAAATATTTCCTCGACGAGGTCTATGGCCGCCTGACCGTTATAACAGACCTTGCAGGTCAGGCGGCGCAGCTCCAAGCGTTTGGCCAGCATATCGGCATAACGCTGTTCGTCATCGACAATCAGTATATCAAAATGTTTCATTATACAACATATTTTTAGGTTGACCTGTTGTAAAACATAACTTATAGATGACATATAAATTATAAAGTTTAATTTGTAAACACTTTGTTAGTCCATTTCAGTAAATGAAACAAATAGGCTTGACCCTGACGGGAGGAAATAAAAACATGACCGAAAATGCAAAACGCGTCCTCCTGGTCGATGATGAAGAAAAACTGCTTCAATCCATTGCTCAGCGTATGAAAGTAATAGGATTCGTACCGTTCACGGCAACCAATGGCATGGCGGCAATCGATATTGCCATGAAAAATTTAATAGACCTGGCCATCGTCGACCTGAAAATGCCCGATATGGATGGACTGGTGACGATCACCAAACTCAAGGAAATTAAACCCGACTTAAAAACCATCCTGCTCACCGGTCATGGAAATGACAAGATCAAGCAAGCCACCGAATCGCTCAACACCCTCTATTTCGAAAAAGAGGAGATGGGGGACTTCTGGCATTTTATAAGAAAACTGAACACTGATGGCAATATGGTGGTCATCCGTCCTCCAGCGGACTCGCCCCGCGCCCCGGTCGGTGGTATGGAGCTGCCCGGCACCTACCCGGCCAATGAGATCGAAATCCACCCTCATCGGGAGCTTTTCAACACCGGCGATCGGGTCGAAAGACGTTCAACCGGTCCGAATCGATCCGGCGACATGGACCGGCTGCGCATTGTCGGCGAAACACCGGCCATGCAAGAGTTACGCAAAAACATTGAACGCGCGGCGTCATTGGACTGCAGGGTCACGCTTCGTGGAGAACCGGGCACCGGCAAGGAACTGGCGGCCAGAGCCATTCACGCAGGGAGTATGCGCCGAACGCATCGTTTTCTGGCCATCAATTGTGCGAATTTCGGCAGCGAGCAGCTCGCCGGGCAGCTGCTGGGTTACCAAAGCGGAAATCTGTCCGAGGCCATCCGAACTCACGACGGTATTTTCAGCAGCGACCAGGTGGGTACGCTCCTTTTCGACCAGGTTGAAGAAATGCCTCTCAATATGCAGGATCAGCTGCAGAGCATCCTTGATATGGCCGACGGTCAACGATCCGGCAACCCAACGGAAACAGGCCTTGATATCCGCATCCTTGTTGCCACCGACACAGACCTGGCAAAACGGGTGAAAGCGGGATCGTTCAAAAAAAACATCTACGATCGTCTGAAACTGTTCGAGCTGACCATTCCGCCGCTGCGTGAACGCAAGGATGACATTCATCCGCTGTTTCGGTATTTCTTCGACAAATACCGTCAGGAACTGGGAAAGCCCGTCGATTCGATTTCTCCGGAGGTCGTGAAACTCCTCGTTGAATACGATTTCCCGGGCAACGTACGTGAATTGGAGCATATCGTCGAGCGGGCGGTGATCCTGGCCGACGGCAGCACCATTGAGCGAAAACACCTGCCGGAAAGGTTTCTCGAAAGCCCGTCATCGAGCAGGTCGTTGGAACCCAGGCGGTTTTCAACGCTGGCGGAGCTGGAAAAGCATTACATCGTTGAAGTGCTCCAAGCCAACCACGGTAACAAATCCAAGACATCGGAGGTTTTGGGAATCAGTCGTGCCGCCTTGTGGAGAAAGCTGAAACAACTCAAGGCAGAACAGCCCGTTTCATGACGAGGTTGCCTTTCGATCAAGAGGCAAGTATACAATAACATGGGTCCAATGCCCCGGTTGGCTCTCCATCTTAACGGTCCGTCGTGGCGCTCGACGATTCGTTTCACGATAGCCAGTCCCAAGCCCGATCCACCATGTTCAATACCTTTGTCGGTCGATCTATCCGTTCGATCACGTCCCGGAAGTCCCGGGCTTTGATTTTCCTTCAATTAAGGAGCCCTTGCAGTGAAAACCATCCGCAGCAAGGTCATCATTCTTTTTTGCCTGTGTGTATTTTTCGTGGTTGCCCTGGCCTTACTTGCCTATCAGAACACGCGCTATCTCGAGGCGAAACTCATGATCATCGAAAGCTTCGATGACCTGTTGGATGATGTCCTGGAGTTGCGGCGCTACGAAAAGAACCTGATTTTTTATCAGGACGCCGTTTCACTGGAACAATGCAGCCGTTACCTTCTCCAGGTGGATGCCTCTTTTCAACAGATCGCGGCTGACATTATCACCGTTGCCGGCGATCAGAAGTACAGCCAGTTCATGGGGGATCTGGGCGCGTACAAGAAACTGTTAAATCGCTACATGTCCATTGTCAGAAAAGGGGAACAACTTCCCGACCTGAATGAAATCAGGGAAAGCGGGAAGAAGCTCATCACCTTTTCGGAAGATCTCATCAACATCAAGCGAGAGCGGATCAAGGTGCGGCTGCAACGTTATGTCGCCTATTTTGCATTGCTGCTCTTTTTTTTCTTTGGCCTGTTCGTCTATATTTTCCAACTCATCAGCAGCAGCATCCTGCGGCCGTTGAGGGTAGTCGAAGAGGCGATAAAAAAGGTCGCCAGCGAAGAGTTCGTACCGGTCACGTGCCGGCCCCACCGGCATGACGAAATATCGCGATTGATCGAGGCGTTTAACAAGATGGTTGAAGAACTCAACAAGAGAGAGAATCAACTGCTGCAGTCGCGGAAAATGGCATCGATCGGTACCTTTACCTCGGGCATTGCCCATGAACTCAACAATCCCATCAACAATATATCCTTGATTGTTGAATCGCTCGTTGAAGAAGACCAGGACCTTTCCGTCGAAGAAAGATCAAACTTATATCAGGATCTGATGGACCAGGCCGAACGAAGCAGCGATATCGTCAAAAAGCTTCTCGAATTCTCGCGCAACCGCTATGCCAAGACGGAAAAAGTGGCGCTCGACGATATCGTTCGGAAAACGGCCGATCTGGTAACCAATGAAATGCGGTTGAACCGCGTCAAGTATTCACAGACCATCGAAGGCGGGCCCCTGCCTGAATTGCGGGTCGACAAGGGCGGCATCCAACAGGTGTTCTTGAACCTCTTCCTCAACAGCATCCAAGCCATGGGAAGCGATGGCCGGATAGACGTCGTCATGAGCACGAACCCGGCTGCCCGGGAAGTTCGAATCGATGTCCGCGATACCGGAAAAGGGATTCCGCCGGAGGATCTGGATCGGCTTTTCGACCCGTTTTTTTCGACGAAGAAGGAGGGCGAAGGCACCGGCCTGGGGCTTTCGGTGTCCTACAATATCATCAACAAGCATAACGGTCGTATCGAAGTCGAGAGCACGCAGGGAGAAGGTACCTGTTTCTCAATTTTTTTACCGATGGAGAAAAATGTCGACACGAACTGACCCAAAAGCCAAACCCCGATTGGCCGTGGTGGACGACGAAGCCATTACCGCCCGGGAGATCAAGCGCCATTTTGCGAACGCACCTTGCCACGTGGATGTTTTTTCCGATGGCGAATCGTTCCTCCAGAAAAACCAAACCGAACCGTTCGATGTCGTTTTGTGTGATCTGCGACTGCCGGGCATGAGTGGGCTCGATGTCCTGAACCAGGTGAAGAAAACAGACCCGAATGGCGAAGTAATCATCATGACGGGCTACGGTGCCGTCGACACGGCCATCGCCGCGATCAAGAAAGGTGCTTTTCATTACATTACCAAACCGTTCAAGACCGCCGAAATCAAATCGCTCGTCTTTCGCGCCTTGGAAAAAGTGGCCCTGGTCAAAGAAAAGGAAAGCCTTAAAAAAGCGCTTTTTTCCAACCATTCATTTATGGATCTGGTCGGTAACAGCCGGGCCGTCAGCGGCGTTAAAAAACTCATCCGCAAGGTGGCGCCGTTGACCTGCAATGTCCTGATTCAAGGAGAAAGCGGAACCGGCAAGGAGATCGTTGCCCGAATCGTGCATGAACTAAGTCCGCGAAACCATCGGCCCTTCGTATCCTTCAATTGCGGGGGATTCACAGAGGAGTTGATCGCCAATGAGCTTTTCGGGCATGAAAAGGGCGCCTTTACCGGGGCGGTCGACACGAGAATCGGTCTCATCGAGGCATCCCACGAAGGCACGATCTTTCTGGATGAGATCGGCGAGATGCCGGCCACCATGCAGGTCAAGCTCCTGCGGTTTGTGCAGGAACGCAAGTTGAACCGGATCGGCGGCATTCGGCCGGTCTCGGTGGATACGCGGCTGATTGCGGCCACCAACCAGGACCTCAAGGAACTGGTGGCGGCTAAAAAATTCCGGGAGGATCTCTTCTACCGGCTCAACGTAGTGTTGATTACCCTGCCGCCGCTACGCGCCCGTAAAGACGATATTCCCCTGCTGATCCGCCATTTTCTTTCAAGATACAATTCAGGCTTCTGCAAAGCGATCGAAGGGGTCGACAACGACGCTCTCGAGATTCTCACCCACTATCCGTTTCCAGGCAATGTCAGGGAATTGCAAAACATCATCGAACGAACGGTCGCGCTTTGCGACGATCAGATCATCCGCCCCAAAGATCTCCCGCCCGATCTGCAGCGCCTCGATATTGACAGCATGGAGGAAAGCCGACCGGTCTCCCTCGAGGAGGTAGAAAAAGAACACATCCTACAGGTCCTGCGGCAGACTGACTTTCAAAAGGCCCGGACGGCCGAAATCCTGAAAATCCCACGAACCACACTCTGGCGCAAAATGAAACGTTACCACCTGGTGTAGACGGCTACTTGCCCGTTTCGGTTAAGTAAAAAGCCGACAGCCACAGCCAATAGAGGCGCGGGAGGCCCGCCAGTCGGGAAACGGTTCATTTTGAAACCCTTGTCTGTTTGATCAATTCCAAACATAACTTACCGAAAATAAATCGGATACAAATTGGCCGGTTTCATTTTGAAACTTTATTTGCGCCCGTTCAGTGTCGGTTGATTTCTAACTGGTCGAAAATATTCGATTAATCAATCTGGCACGCTTATTGATTCGGCTATCGAGAAAAACCCGAGCCGCGAAAGTGGTATGAACGTGCCCAGCCAAAGAAACATCTTGGTCCCCTTCAATATCAGATGCAATGATCTGAATGGCGTGTATCATGCCCTGGCACTGGCGGAAAGAATGCAGGCCAAAGTGATCATTCTCGCGATCGATCTGAATGAAAAACGCACAAATTCGCATATTGAGAACTGGGTCCATGAGGCCTTGCGCGATCTGGTGCAGAGTGCATGCCAACAGGGACTGCCAGTGTCCTACCATATTGCTCAGAATGGGTTTGAAAAGGAAATCACCGGATTGATCGCCGAGGAAAACATCGACCTGCTGGTATTCGGAGCCGGCGACAAACTGATGGCAGATGCCATGCAAGGGCTGAGACCGAAAATTGGTGCACAACTCATTACCGTTAGAGAAAAAGGAACAGCTCATTTTGTGTAGAAAGGAGGAATTTACAGCATGCCGATTATCATGATTTCGAGCCTGCCGCACTGCTCGGCAGAAAAATTGGCTGAAGATCTGGGTCGGAAAACGGGGTGGCCGACGTTGAGTCGCAGGGAATTGGCGGACCAGGCACACGCCCAGGGCATCAAATTGGGGCGGATCGAAACATCGATCATTAAAAAGCCGATCAACAACGAGCGGCTCGCCCGGGAAAAGGACATTTATCTGGCTCATATCACGGCCGCCATCTGCGAAAAAGCCCGGGACGGCAACCTCATCTACGAAGGTCGCGCCGGGCATCTTTTGCTTCCCGGTGTCCGGCACCGGTTGCGTGTCGGCCTGATGGCCCCGAAAGAGGCCCGTATCGAGAAGGCGATAGCGGACCTGAACCTGCCGCGAGAGAAAGTATCAACCTATTTGGACCAGATCGATGAGGACTTTGAAAAATGGGTGCATTATGTTCATCGGGCAGAGTGGAAGGATCCGGGTCATTTCGATTTTTTCATCAATCTGCAGACCATTTCCTTGTCACATGCGTCCGATTTGCTGGTCAGCATCGCCTCACTTCCGGACTATTGCACGACAACGGAAACCCGCAAAGCGATGGAAAATCATCACCTGACGGCAAAAGCCAAGTTGTGCCTTTCGACCGATGATAGGACGCGGCGAGCCAATTTTTGGGTCAGGGCCGTCGACGGAACGGTTACGGTCACCTACATGCCGGGTCAAAAAGGGATCGACCATGCCATCATCGACGTCCTAGAGCAGTTGGAGGGATGCAACAAGGTGCAGTGCACGATGGCCGAAACCAATGTCTTGTGGGTACAGGAGCGTTTCCAGGGTGTCGACGACAATTTTCACCACATTACCCAGATCGCCCAGCGCTGGGGGGCGGCAGTCGAATTGCTGCAAATCGCCCCGTCTTCCGAATTGGCGTGCGACGAATGCTTGGCTGCACCCGCGAATGAAGTCAAAAACCCGCCGGCGGGAAGTGGGCCGGCCGCATATACAGGGGGCGTGGAAGATGACGGCCCCGAAGCACCCCGAAACGATGGCGGCCTTGGCAAGGTCATGGAAGAACTGGTTTCCATCGGACGTTCGGGCGGTGGAAAAACAATCTACGGGGGCAGCGAAGAAATCATCGAGGCGGTCAAGGACGCCACGAATTGCTCTCTGGTGGTATTGGGCGATATTTTCCTGGACAAGGGGCACGAAGCTCGCAAACGGCAGGTCCGGGAACTGGCGCTCAATGTTCGCGAACGATTCAAGGTCCCCGTGGTTACCGGCGACGAGATCCGATCGCGATTTTTCTTCGGTCCCCGACAAGCTGTTAAACTGGTGACGTTTGCGTTGGCTGCGGCTTGTATCTATGCGGCGGTATTTATGTTCCAAGATGTGATCCTGAATTTTCTGGGTGGCCCGATACACCAGAGCGCCAAAGTCATTTCAGCAATCTGTGTGGTCCTGTTTGTTCCTTTAGTTGCGTATCTTTACGGCACGGTCACCGGTCTGCTGCTCAAGTTGGTCGGCGTTGATTAATATACCGGCGTTACGACGTCTTTAGAGGAGGTCAAATGATAGTCCACTTTCTGCATATCAGTATGTCGACAGCCTTTCAGGTGGTTTTGTTGGGTTTTATCGGCGGCGTGCTGAGCGGCTTTATCGGCAGCGGCGGTGCTTTTTTCATGACACCCGGAATGATGAACCTGGGCATTGAGGGCGTGGTGGCCGTCGCCAGCAATATCACTCACAAATTCGGCAAGGCCATGGTCGGATCGCACAAACACAGCGAGGCCGGCAATGTCGATAAAAAGCTGGCGGTTTTCGTCCTGGGTACCGCCATCCTCGGCATTCAGATTGCCGTCTGGATCACCAGTATGCTCTTTAAAGGAGGCGCAGGACACGGCATGTCCAAAGGCGCCGGGGCCAATTTGTATATCAGCGTGGTCTTTGCCACCATCCTGACCGTCGTTGCCCTATCCATGCTTCGAGACCTGATCAAGTCCTCCGGCCAAGAGAATGGAGGGGCCGGCCCGTCCCGGAAGATCGCGGATTTTCTCGCGAAACTCAACCTGCCGCCGGTGATCTATTTCAAGGTCGCCGATATCAAAGTCAGCCTCTGGGTCATTCTCATCGTCGGGATCGCCACCGGATACCTGGCTGGAACGATCGGTGTCGGGGGCTTTATCGGGGTGCCGGCCATGATCTATGTTTTCGGCGTGCCGACCGCTGTCGCCGCGGGAACGGAACTGTACCTGGCCATGTTCATGGGCGCTTACGGCGCACTGAGCTATGCCTACCAGGGATTTGTGGATATTCGGCTGACCATGCTTCTTTATATCGGCTCCCTGCTGGGCATTTATCTGGGCGTCTACGGTGTCAAGGTGGTCAACGAAAAGGTGATACGGCTCGTAACCAGCCTGATCATTCTGCTTTGCGTCTTGAGCCGGATCATCGCCATTCCCATTTATCTGCGTCAACTGGATATCCTGGGCTTCGATCCTGCATGGGACGTCTACTTCAACGCGGCCAGCAAGTTCTTCCTGTTTGCCAGCGGAATTTCAGGCTGCCTGGTGATTCTCTTTTTCGTGATGCGTGCCTATCACCAGCGACGCCAGATTCACAAAACGCTTCAGGTAGACCGGGTTCCGGAAACGACGTGACAATTCTTGAATCCATTGCCATTTGGCCTCTATCCTGAAAAAAACGGTTGCCCCAACGGAGGATGCACCATGAAAAAGAAATTGGAAATTCTGATCCTGGACGATGAGCCCATTGTTGGCGAGCGGCTCAAGGCGGCTTTGCAAAAAGACGGGTTTGGTGTGGAGATTTTTGTCGAGCCTGAAAAAGCCCTGATGCGCCTGTCGGAAAAACCGTTTGATATCGTTGTGACCGACATCCGAATGGACAGTATGGATGGACTTCAGATTCTGGAGCACGTTTCCAAAAATTCCACGTCGACAAAGGTCATCATGATAACCGGCTTTGCAACCATCGAAGTGGCTCGGGAGTCGCTTGCCAAGGGGGCCTTCGATTTCATTGCCAAGCCCTTCAAGATAAAAGAAATCCGCGCCACGATCGCCAAAGCGGCTGAAGAAATCGAAAACGACAGCCAGTCTTCGGTTGCGGCTGCCGTGGTGCATTGACGATTCAGACTGCCGGGCGGATCGGATGTTCACGTCAGCGGAACCGTTGTGGCGACCCATCGCGTGACTCACGTGAGCCGGCCCAGACGCACCCGCCTTCCGCTCGGCCGGCTGCAACGGAGACACCAACGCCAAGGAAGGTTTGCAATGCAGATATACAGAAGTCCGATGGAAAAAATATTAAAACAGATGGAAGACAATGAGATCATCACCAATCCAAAGAAACCGGTTCGGTCCCTGGTTAATAAGGTCATCTATCGGTGCATGTATTACGCCGATAAATTAGACCGGGTCGCCAGGCATATCTTTCATCGACACCCACGGTCATAGCGGACGAGCCACTCGTTTTTGCCATGGGGCACTTGAATTCTGCTGCTGTCGGTGATCACCATCCCGTTGGTGATTCTGCATGGGTTACCCGTGACCCGGAAATTCATCATCGAAGAAGAATTCCTTGAAACCTCCCTGATCACCACCCTCTTCGTTACTTCCGGCCGATCAATGATCTCTCCCGGGCCATCGACCGGGTGCTTTCGACGGTTTCGAAAAAATTGACCGTTGAACGATCCCTATCCTTTGCGCTATAACCGACGCATGCCAGGAAGCCGGGAGCGAATGAACGATCCGGACGATCTCAACATTATCGACGGACGTTCAGCTTACCGAAAAACGGTGCCGACGTTTACGATTACCGTATTACCGAAGGAAAACGCCGCTCATGTCCATTGTCACCATATCCCGGGGGTCCTACAGCCGGGGCAAGGAAGTTGCCGAAAAGCTGGCCCGGGCCTTGAATTATGAGTGCATCTCGCGGGAAATCATCCTCGAGGCATCCGAACATTTCAATATTCCCGAACTGAAGCTGGTCCGGGCGATCCACGATGCCCCGACGATCCTGGATCGGTTCACCTCCGGCAAGGAGCGCTTCGTGGCGTTCTTTCGTGCGGCGCTGCTCACCCACCTTCAACGGGACAACGTCGTATTTCACGGACTGGCGGGCCATTTTTTTCTGCAGCGGATTTCTCACGTTCTCAAGATCAGAATCAGTGGGGACCTGGAGGACCGGGTGCGCGAAGAAATGAAACGCGAAGACATCTCTGCCGACGAGGCGCGCATGGTGCTGGTCAACGATGACGCCGAGCGCCGCAAATGGGGGATGCAGCTTTTCGGCCAGGACACCTGGAACCCTCTGCTGTATGACATGGTCCTGCACATCGGTAACATGAGCGTGGATGATGCGGTTTCCATCATTCTTCATGCCCTCGACCAACCCTGCTTCAAAAGCACTGGGAACAGCCGAAGACGGCTCGACGATGCCGCCCTGGCTGCCCGTGTCGAAGCGGCCCTGGTCAAGGAATTCCCCAAGGTGATGGCCGATGCGGGTAATGGAGAAGTGTTCGTGAGCGTCCGGGGATCGCTGGTGGATGAAAATATCATCACGGCAAAGGTCAAACGGCTGGCGGAAAAGGTGGACGGGATCCAATCCCTCCAGGTGAATATCGTCCCGTTTGTGGTGGAAGACTGAACCATGACAGCCTACCCGGAACCACCCGCGGGATGAGTGAACATCATGAACCGGTATAATCTGGAGTCCCGACCCTCCGATGGCAGATCCTGGCTGAGAAGGCTGTTTCCCTTTCTCCGCTGGTGGAATTTCATCGGCTGGGATACCTTGCGGGCCGATCTTCTGGCTGGCCTCACCGGTGCCGTCATCGTTCTTCCCCAGGGGGTGGCCTTTGCGATGATCGCCGGCCTGCCCCCGGAATACGGTCTCTACACCGCCATCGTCACCCCGGTGGTGGCGGCGCTTTTCGGATCATCCCTGCACCTGATATCCGGCCCCACTACGGCGATTTCCATTATCGTGTTCACGTCCATCAGCCCCCTGGCCGAACCCGGTTCAGCCGAGTATATTCGTATCGTCCTGACCCTTACCCTCATGGCGGGGGTATACCAGCTGGCCTTCGGCCTGGCCAGACTGGGCACGCTGGTCAATTTCGTCTCCCATTCCGTGGTCGTCGGTTTTACCTCGGGAGCGGCCATCCTCATCGCCACGAGCCAGATGAAACATGTCTTCGGTCTCGATATGCCCCGTGGCCACTCTTTCCTGCAGGTCTGGATGAGCATCCTCAACGAAGTGGAGCATATCAACCCCTATGTATTCGCCGTGGCCATGGTCACGCTGGCCTTTGCGGTATGGTTCCGAATCGTGATTCCCCGCTGGCCGGGGATGCTCTTTGCCATGATCATCGGCAGTCTGGTCTGTCTGCTGATGGACGGCAGCCAGCACGGCATCCATCTCGTCGGCCAGATGCCGGCCACCCTTCCGCCGCCCTCCCTGCCGGATTTTTCCTTTGATACGATCCGTCGATTGGCTCCGAAAGCGCTGGCCGTGGCCCTTCTCGGCCTGATCGAGGCCCTGTCCATCGGCCGTTCCATTGCCGCCAAATCCCGCCAGCCCATCGACGGCAATCAGGAGTTCATCGGCCAGGGACTATCCAATATCATCGGCTGTTTCTTCTCCAGCTACGCCGGTTCCGGCTCCTTCACCCGCTCCGGCATCAATTATCAGGCCGGCGCCATCACCCCCCTTTCAGCCGTATTCTCAGCGGCGTTCCTGGCCCTGCTGCTTCTGCTCATCGCCCCCCTGACCGCCTATCTGCCCATCGCGGCCATGGGAGGAATCATTCTGCTGGTAGCTTACCATCTCATCGACATGCATCACATTCGCACCATACTGAAAACCAGCACCGGGGAAACGGCTGTGCTGCTGACCACCTTTCTGGCCACCTTGTTCCTGGACCTGGAGTTCGCCATTTACGCGGGTGTCCTGCTCTCCCTGATCCTTTACCTGAACCGCACCGCCCACCCCCGCATCGCCAATCTGGCGCCGAACCCGGACACCACCGGCCCCCCGCTGGTTGAAACGGACATCGAATGCCCGAAACTGAAGATCATCCGCATCGACGGCCCGTTGTTCTTCGGGGCCGTCAACCATGTGGGCGAGTACCTGTACAACATCGACAGAACGTTGACCCGCAAGCGCAATGTACTGATTGTGGGATGCGGCATCAATTTCATCGATGTTGCCGGTGCCGAGATGCTTGCCCGCGAGGCCCAGCGGCGCCGCACGCAGCGGGGGAACCTGTACCTGTGCGAATTCAAGCCCGATGCCAACCGGGTGCTTGAACGGGGCGGCTATCTGGAAACCATCGGCCGGGATCACCTGTTCGTCACCCAGAAAGAAGCCATCGCCGAAATTCTGCCCCACGTCGATACGGTGAGGTGCCAGCAATGCGACAAACCGGTTTTCAAGCAATGCCCGGTGGAACCGGGCCGGAAAAATGGATAAACGCACCTGATGAATAATGCTTCCGTGATCTCCCGGCTCTCATCTCAACTGCTTCGTTCCCCGGCGCGCGTATCGATCCTGGGTTTCGCCCTGCTGATCGCCGTGGGCACGGCTCTGCTCATGCTGCCGGCATCTTCCGTCGAGTCACCCATGGGATTGGTGGATTCGCTTTTCATGTCCACCTCGGCCAGCTGCGTTACCGGCCTGTCGGTCATGGATATCGGCCGACAGCTGACCCTCTTCGGCCAGCTGGTGATCCTGCTGCTGATCCAGGTGGGCGGATTGGGGATTTTGACCATTTCCACCCTGCTGCTCATGATGATGAAAGGGCGCCCTACCCTGTCCGGCCAAGCCATCATCAAGGACACCTTCACCTACGGGGAGGGCAAACAGACGGTGACCTCGGTGCTCAGGGCGATATTTGTTACCGCTTTTTCCATCGAGGCGGCCGGGGCGCTGTGCCTCTACCTGCGGACGGCACCGGCGGCGGGCTGGGAGCAAGCCGCCTACCCGGCCCTTTTCCATGCCGTCAGCGCCTTCTGCAACGCCGGTTTTTCCCTCTATGCGGACAGCTTCGTCGGCTTCCGGGAGGATTGGATCGTCAATGGCGTGTTGAGCCTGCTGATCATCATCGGCGGCATCGGCTTCGTGGTCATTGCCGATGTAAAAAACAGATTTCTCGGCAGGAAAACAACCCTGAAGCGACTGAGCCTGCACAGCCGCCTGGCGCTGTCCGCCAGCGCCTTTCTCATCCTTTTTGGAACCCTGGCGATCCTGTTCATGGAGTGGAACAACGCCCTGTCGCCCTTGAGTTTTCCCGGACGTCTGCTGGCCGCCCTGTTTCAGTCGATCAGCGCCAGAACCGCCGGTTTCAACACCCTGGACATGGGCATCATGGCCAACGAGACCCTGTTCATGCTGTGCATACTCATGTTCATCGGCGCCTGTCCCGGTTCCTGCGGCGGGGGCGTGAAGACCACCACCGTAGCCGGCCTGGCGGTGCTGGGCATCTCGCGGCTGAGAGGATTCAACCGTCCCCAGGTGTTTCGGCGCACCCTGACCGAGTCCAGCATATCCAAGGCCACCAGCGTGGTCATAATCAGCGCGGCAGCCATCACCCTGGCCGTCATGATACTGATGATGAGTGAATTGGGCGGCCTTTCCCACACCCAGACCCGGGGGCGTTTTCTGGAGCTGTTTTTTGAAGCCATCAGCGCCTTCGGGACCGTCGGTCTGTCCACCGGCATCACCGGCACCCTGTCCCCATTCGGGCGCATCACGATTGTGCTGCTCATGTTCATCGGCCGGCTGGGTCCGATGGTGATCGGCCTTGCCGTAAGTCGGGAGCGCATCAACCGATTTCAGTTTGCCGAAGAAAACATCATGATCGGATGAAATTATGGAAAAACAATTTGCTGTGATCGGATTGGGAAATTTCGGATTCTATCTCGCTGCCGCCCTGTTTCAGAAAGGCCACGAGGTGCTTGGCATCGACATCAGCCCCCGGCAGGTTCAGGAAATCCGGGATAAGGTGAGCCGCGCGGTCATTGCCGACGCCACCGATCCCCAGGCACTCAGGGAACTGGAGCTGGAAAAAATGGATGCGGTGGTGATCAGTATCGGGTCCGTGCTCAACAGCTCCATCCTGGCCACCCTCAACGTCAAGGATATGGGGGTCAAGCGGGTGGTGGCCAAGGCGGTCAGTGAGGCCCATGGCCGGATCCTCCAGAAAATCGGCGCCGACGAAATCTATTTCCCCGAAAAGGATATCGCCCTGACCGCGGCCCAGCGCCTCGACAACCCTAACGTACTTGATTACCTGCCGCTGATGGAGGGATACAGTATTGCCCAGTTAGCTCCCCCGAGAGAGTTTATTGGAAAAACCCTGATGGAACTCGATCTGATCAACAAGCACGGGATCCAGGTGGTTGCCGTGAAGGAACTGGTTCCCGAAAACGTGGTCATGATCCCCACCGGCCGGTTCCTCGTCAAAGACAGTGACGTGTTGGTCCTGCTGGGACCGGACAAAGCGCTGGCCGGCCTGAAGGCGTAATCCAGATGAATTTCTCTCGGACAGCCTCATGGCGGCTTTCAGCCTGCCGACAAGCCGTCCCGAAGAAGAACCCGCTGGTTTCCTCACACCAATGAACCTCCATTAAGGTCATGATCGACTGACCGTCTCATCCTGGATTAAAAATTTACGCCCGCGTGGAAAAATTGAGATTGAGGTGGGAAAGCATTAAAAACGGAAAGTGCGAGACCCGCTGGTAAAAAAAGCGGAACTGGGAACTCCTTTTTCCAGGCTGTTGACGATATGCCTGCTTGTGACTTGAATGCTCGATATATCGGCAGGTTATCACCCATCCGGACAATGACAGAATCGTAAAGACGCCAGCGGGTTTGAATAATGCGGAACTCCAGGTTCTTAAAAAACCAGGCAAATTTTTAACTATCTGTTTTTATATATAATTTTTTTGGCACATTTATTGTTTAATTACGATGATCATCCATTCAGTGAATCATAAGCGCTATCCCACCGGATAGGACATCTGAAAAAAACCTGTTCGATGGATTTTATAAACCGTCAAGCTCAGGAGTCTGGAAAATGAAGAAAAAAAATGTCTTTAGACTGGCAATGGCACTGTTTGTGGTAATCAGCCTGGTAATCAGCACCGGTGTCATGGCAGCGGAGAAAGCAACCCAGGGGACCATTCAGGGGAAAGTTGAACAGGGAAACAAGGGCACCGCCGTGATCAAAACAGACGACGGGCATACCTTTAAGATTCTGGGTCAGAATATGGCGACCATGATCGGCAAAACCGTAAAAGTCACCGGCACACTCTCTAAGGAGGGAAATGCCGCCCGCTCCATCATTGTCACCCATTTCGAGGAAGTTCAGGATTAATCGTGCCTGTACCCTGACCCATTGAACGGCTGCGGCCGGTGTCTCCGAGCGTTGATGCGCGAGGCACCGGCCGTTTTTATCGATTTTTTCCCCCTCGTCCCCCTCACTCCATTTTCCTGAAAACCCCGCCCGTCCCGGCGATTCACAACCCCCTGAATGGATTGTGATGCATGCTGTTGGATCCGCATCCCCCCAAAACCAAGACGGTGCCGGTCGGTTGTCCCGCCGGATTGTCAAAGCGGAAAAAATGGTTAATAGTTCCTTGGATAACTGATCCATGAAGGGAAACCAGATAATGCCTCAGACAAAGTCTTCGCTCTGGACGCGTTTTGCCGCTATCGCGCAACCCTACTTCTTCCCCGTTATTCCGGGTGGCGGCTGGTCCACCCTGCTGCTGATGATCATGCTGATGATCTTCCTTTTCGGCGCGCTTTTTGTTTTCGTCGCCGGCATCATTATCGCCGGGAATCATTTTGCCCCTTCCCTCACCGCCAAAATCGCATCGGGACTGACATCGCTGGTAATGGGCATCTTCCAGTCCAGGAGCGGGCTGCTGGTTGCGGCCGCCCTGGCCGTTCCGGCCATCGTTTTTGCCGGCTTCAGCCGGCACCTGAGAGCCCGCCGGCAGGCCTGGCTGCTGCTGGCCCTGGTCCTGCTCCTGTCCCTTTGCGTAACCGGCATCAATGTGGCCTTCAGCTATATCGGAAACTATTTTACCAACGCGCTGGTGAAAAAGAATCAGGAAATGGCCTACCTGTATGTGGCGGTCTATTTCAGCGGCTTTCTGGTCGGCATCCCCGTCGTCGCTTTCTACAGTTACCTCCAGAGTTATCTGGGCATGCGCTGGCGGGAATGGATGACCGGTGAGTTTCTGGGATACTATTTTAAGAACCGCCACTATTACGAGATCGAAACCAGCGGTCTGATCGACAATCCCGATCAACGCATCATGGAAGACATCCGGTCCTTCACCCGGACGTCGCTGGCGTTTCTGCTCATTATATTGGGTTCCCTGATGGACCTGATCTCGTTTACGGGTATTCTCTGGTCCAAGTCCAGGTTGCTGGTCATGGTCGTGCTGATCTATTCCGTGGCCGGCACCCTGTTGACGGCGCTGTTCGGCCGGCGTCTGATCCGGCTGAACTTTAACCAGCTGCGTTACGAGGCGGATTTCCGCTACTCCCTGGTGCATGTGCGCGACAATACCGAATCGATCGCCTTCTACCAGGGCGAGGGGCCCGAAGTGGCCCATATCAGCGGACGTTTCCGCAGCGTATTGAAAAACTTCAGCCTGCTGATCGGCTGGCAGCGGAATCTGTCCTTTTTTACCACCGCGTACAGCTACCTGCCGGTCGTGCTGCCCTTTCTGGTTCTCTTTTCTCTCTATTTCAGCGGCAAAATCGAATACGGAGACATGGTGCAGGCCAACTTCGCCTTTACCCAGGTTTATGCGGCCCTGTCGCTCATCGTTGCCCAGATAGAAGAGATCACGAATTTCGCCGCAGGCATTCAGCGGCTTTCGACCTTTTCCGATGCCGTCTCCCCCGACCGGTCGGCAGCAGCAGGCATCCAAAGCGAGCAGGCTGACCATTTCGCCCTCAACCGGATGACCCTGATGACGCCGGACAACACACGCCGCTTGATCGAAAATCTGACCTTTTCGCTGGATCGCCATGACAATCTGGTGGTGGTCGGCAGCAGTGGCGTCGGCAAAAGCTCGCTACTCAGGGCTATCGCCGGCTTATGGACCCGCGGCAGCGGTATCGTGCAGCGGCCGCCGCTGGATCGGATTTTTTTCTTGCCCCAGAAACCGTATATGCTGCTGGGCACGTTGAAGGATCAGCTTCGCTATCCGCGACTTCAACAGGATATTTCGGGAGCCGAATTGCAGCGCGTGCTCGAAACGGTGCGTCTCGACGACCTGGCGGATCGGATGGGCGGGTTCGAGGTCGAACTGGATTGGGCCGATGTCCTCTCACTGGGCGAGCAGCAGCGCCTGGCCTTTGCCCGACTGCTCATCAACCGGCCCGGGTTTGCCGTACTTGACGAAGCCACCAGTGCCCTGGATCGGGAAAATGAGATTCACCTTTACGGCACATTGAAGGCGTTGGGAATCCACTATATCAGCGTGGGTCATCGCAGAACCCTTTTGGATTATCACGACTGCGTACTCGAACTGCGGGGCGGGGATCGGTGGCGCATACTGCCCGTCGGGCAATACCGGAAAACGCTCGCGGCGCCCTGACCGCAGCTTACCGGTGGAGCCGGTCAAACCGAAGAGCGGACTCAACCCGGGTTTTTTGATCGCTCAACGGATGGACTTTTTATAGAAGGGCAGCGCCTGACACTGCTGAAAACCAATGGAAATCCATTCGACATCGGTGACCGGTTGCCGATCCACCTCGAAGATGACGTCTCCGGGTTGAAGACCGGCTTCGGCCGCCGGCGAATCCGGGGCCACTTGCATGATCGCCACCCCCTGGATTTGAGTGCTTGCGCAATCTCCGGCAATGATGAATCCAGTGCCCAGGGTCCAGACGATCCCTACACCTCGACGATTTTGGGTGGTCCTTATTGTTGGTGCGCCAGGATAAAATCAGCGAGGGCAGCCCGCTCCGGGTCGGTCAACGCTTTCGTCTTCTCAACATAGCGTTTCATCATGCCGGCCTTTTCCGGTTTGACCACAGCGGCACCCTGACCGTTCAGGTAGCCGGCCAGTTGTTGCGGCTTGCCCTGATAGGCCTGAGCGATATCCGTGAGGGAAGGGTTGATTTTTGAAGTCGTTTCCGGGTGATGGCAGGACATGCACCCCATGGATTTGAAAAGGGCTTCTCCATTTTCCTCGCCGAAACTCAAAGGTGCAAAAAACATGATGCCCAAAACGACAATAGTAATTTTTTTCATCACCCGCTCCTTGGCTGTATGGTTCGGTTTGCGCGGTTCGTATTGTCTCAATCCTCAGTATCCCTTTTAATAACCATGACCGGCCCTTTGCTTTTGCGGATCACCCGGTCGGACACGGCTCCCAGAAACATGTCACTGAGGTTCGACCGTCCATGGGAGCCGATGACGATAAGGGAAGGGTTCTCCTGCTCTTCCACTTCGAGGATCTCACGCCAGGGGAAACCGGTTCTGATGATGGGCTTCACCGTAAAGCCGATATTCTCCAACGCTTTGCTCATCTCTGCCAGCGACTCCTCAGCGATTTCCTGGGCCTTTTTTTTCCACTGCAGGATGTCTTTATCCAGTATGGCATGCCGCCTCAGGCCGTCGATGATGCGCTGGTTGATGACGTGCAGGATGACCACTTCCTGGGCTCCGGCTTCTTTGAGCTGTTCAATGTAATCCAGTGCTTTTGCCGCCACATCGGAAAAATCGGTCGGATAGAGGATCTTTTTAAACATGCGGGGACTCCTTTCATAGGGATTGGTAAAGCGTTTATTGTCTTCGCAACGGCTGTGCTATTCAAATAAAATGTGTCGTCCGGATGGCCCTCTCCTTCAGCTACAATCCATTAGGGAGAATTAATGATCCGCCTTTCGGGAAACCATCAACAGTCTGGCCTGAAAGATGATTCCAGCGGCCATCAGTAACGCTGACAGTGCCGGTGCATAGGGGGCATGCCGGCCGAGCGCCTCAATGATCATTGTGGCCCCAGCCACCGATGAAAGAAAGATCAACGCCCAGTCAAAGAGCAGATACAGGGCCACCGCTCCGACGATACCTCCGATCAGGGCCAGTAATGCGCTGGGGTCATACCCCATCATCATCGTCAGGTGAAGAGCAATGGTGCTGCCGGCCACGAATCCCCCGATACCGATGGCCAGTTTCTGGAAAAACAGCGCCAGAATCGCACCGATGACGCCGCAGATCATCCCCGCTGCCCAGAGAACCCAGAATGGCTGAGGGCCGAGAACCAATTGGGCCGCCTGGAGTCCGGCGGCAAATCCCACCACACCGACAAATAACCAGAACAACTTCCAGCCCAGCACCAGAAGCATCACTCCCGAGGCAGCCAGGAACAGATTCACTGTCTTCTTCTCCAGAGAAATAAGGTTAACACCGATATCGGCAGGCATCCCGCTTATGGGGCGGTAGTCCGCGAGCCGATCAACGCCTCTGCATCCCTGGAATGGTCGCGAGCTACCAGCATGTAGATGGACGGCACCACAAACAGGGTGAACAAGGTCCCGATGGCCATGCCGCCCACCAGCACCAGACCGATCGAGTTTCTGGCATGGGCGCCGGCACCGGTTACCAGGGTCAGGGGAAAATGGCCGGCAATGGTGGCGCCGGTGGTCATCAGAATCGGCCGCAGGCGGGTCATGGCGGCGGCGCGCACGGCTTCCCGCTTGGCTCGCCCCTGCCGCTGCAGGCTGTTGGCGAACTCCACGATGAGGATGCCGTTTTTGGACACCAGGCCCACCAGGGTCACCAGCCCCACCTGGCTGTAGATATTCATCGTGGTGGTCCACCCCTGGGTCCAGAAGGGCACGTTGGGGTCGGGCATCTTCAGGAAAGTGAAAACCAGAGCACCGAACATGGCCAGGGGCACCGAGCCGGCCAGGATCACGAAAGGGTCACGGAAACTGTTAAATTGGGCCGCCAGGACGAGGAAGATCAGCACCACCGCCAGACCGAAGGCCTGGATGAAGGTATTTCCCTCGGTGCGCAGCTGACGCGATTCGCCCGTGTAGTCCAGGACGTAGCCTTTGGGCAGAATTTTTGCGGCTTCATCCTCCAGGTAGCGCAGGGCCTCGTCCAGAGGCCGCACAGCCACGCCGCTGATGGTGACGGCGTTGAGCTGCTGGAAACGGTTCAGGGATCGCGGGACGGTGGAGTTGCGGATAGTGGCGATGGTGCTCAAAGGCACCAGCTGATTATCCGGACCGGTCACATATATACTGCGCAGCTGGTCGGGGTTCAGGCGGTCCGTCCGGCTGATCTGCGGCACCACCTTGTAACTGCGCCCGGCAATGCTGAAGCGGTTGACATAGTTGCCGCCCACCATGGATCCGATGTCGCTGCCCACCTGCTGGAGATCCAGGCCCAAGTCGGCCACCATTTCCCGGTCGATGACGATTTCCGACTGGGGCTGGTCGATCTTGACATCGATGATGGGCGGGAAGGCAAACATGCCGCTGCCCATGGCCTTGAGCTGCAGCTGCCGAGCGAATTGAAGGATCTCCGCCGGCTCCGCCGTGGAGGCGATGACGAACTCCACCGGAAAATTACCACCGCCGGGAAGCGCCGGCGGCGAGACTGCGAAGAGCCGGATCGCCGGAATGGCGCTGACCTTCTGCTGTACCCGGGGCAGCAGCTGCGCCACGGTGGCCTCGCGTTCATCCCAGGGCTTGACCACCATGCCGGCAATGCCTGAATTGGGGCGGGTGATCTGGAAGGTGAATTGCGTTTCCGGGAAGCTCATGTAGGCATCGTTTACCGCCGCCGCATAGCGGCTGTTCAAGTCGAGGGTGGAGTTGGCCGCCGCATCGATAATGCCGAAAATGACGCCCTGGTCCTCGGATGGAGCCAGCTCCCTGGGCGACATGCGGAACATGGGGATGGTCAGCAGGCTGACCACGATCCAGACCGTGTAAACCGCCGGCCGGGCATTCAGCGTGCCATCCAGCAACCGCCCGTAGAAGGCGGTGAAACGTTTAAAATCCCTGGATATCTTACCGGCAAAACCGCGTTCGGACATCCCTGGGGTCAGCAGTTTGGACGACATCATCGGCGACAGGGTCAGGGCCACGATACCGGAAATGGTCACCGCGCCGGCCAGGGTGAAGGCGAACTCCCTGAACAGGGATCCGGTCAGTCCGCCCTGCAGGCCGATGGGCGCATAGACCGCCGCCAGGGTGATGGTCATGGCGATCAGGGGGCCCACCAGCTCCCGGGCGCCGAACAGGGCCGCATCGATGGGGGATTGTCCCTCTCTCAAGTGGCGTTCTACATTTTCCACCACCACAATGGCGTCGTCCACCACCAGCCCCACCGAAAGCACGATGGCCAGCAGGGTGAGCAGGTTGATGGTAAACCCCAGGATCTGCATCAGGAACACGGCGCCGATGAGCGACAGGGGAATGGCCACCACCGGCACCAGCACGGATCGCAGGGAACCCAGAAACATGAAAATGATGAAAACGACAATCAGCAGCGTTTCGGACAGGGTCTTGATCACCTCGTGGATGGCATTGCTGATGTAATTGGTGGCATCATAGGCCACGCGTGCCTGCAGGCCCTCGGGAAGCTGCTTGCCGATGGCGTCCATCTCCCTGCTCACCAGACGGATGACGTCCACCGAGTTGGCGTTGGGCAGGGGCCAGATGCCCATGAAAACGGCCGTCTGCCCGGAAAAGCGCACTTCCGTGTCATAGTCTTCGGCCCCGAGGACGACGTCGCCGATGTCTTCCAGGCGGATGGCGGCGCCGTCCTGCTGCCGGACCACCAGGCGTTTGAACTCCTCCACGGAGCGCAGGTCCGTGTTGGCCGTCAGGTTGACCTGGATCAGGGATCCCTTGGTGCGTCCCACGGCCGCCAGGAAGTTATTGGCCGCCAGGGCCTGGCGCACCTGGACCGGGCTGATGTTGAAGGCGGCCATGCGTTCGGGTTTGAGCCAGATGCGCATGGCAAAAGTTCGGGCGCCGAGCACATCGGCCCGCTGCACCCCTTCGAGTGCTGAGAGTCGCGGCTGCACGATACGCACGAGGTAGTCGGTAATCTCATTCTGCTGGAGGGCATCGGAGGTGAAACTCAGGTAGGCCGAGGCGAACTGGCTGTCCGCCGACTCCACGTTGATCGTGGGCACCTCGGCCTCCGGGGGCAGGTCGTTGCGCACCTGATCCACCTTGGAACTGATCTCCGACAGGGCTTTGATGGGATCGTAATTGAGCTTCAGGCGCGCGCTGATGGTGGAAAGTCCCAGGGCGCTCTGGGATTGGATATAATCGATGCCGTCAGCCGCCGCAATGGCCCGTTCCAGCGGGATGGTGACAAAGCCGCGCACCAGATCGGCGCTGGCCCCCACATAGACCGTGGTGACGGTAACCACCGCGTTGTCGCTGCGCGGGTATTGGCGAACGTTGAGGGACCGCACGGCCTGAAGACCGGCAATGATGATCACCAGGTTGACCACCAGGGCAAGAACAGGCCGCCGGATGAACGGATCGGTAATTTTCATGGGTTAACAGGATTTCTGGTTTCTGGTCCAGCGTTTGGAGTTACCGGTAAAATGCGTTGCCGGAGGACTGAAAAGCGGTTGCAGGCTTTCCAATGAGCCAACAAGCGCCACGCGTCCGATATGCCCGATTACCCTTCCTGCGGTTCGGGGGCCAGTTTGAACTCGGGAGAAAGCGTGTTGTCCACCACCACAGCCTGACCGTTGCGCAGCTTGAACGCGCCGGTGCTCACCACGGTCTGGCCCTCCTCGATACCGGAGAGCACGGTGATATAATCCCCCCGCTTTTCCCCCAGGCGGACGAACTGCTGGCGGACGACGGTAGCGGAGGACGATCCGCTGTCAGTGGGTTTGCTCTCCACGATAAATACCGAGTCGCTGTACGGGGCGTACAGTACGGCAGTGGAAGGAATGGTCAGCACCTTCTGGACTTCCGGCAGTACCAGGGTCACATTGACGAACATACCCGGGCGCAGGTGCTCCCGGGTGTTGGCTATCGTGGCCTGGACGCGGATGTTGCGGGTAGCGCTGTCCACCTGCGGATTCACGGCGGTGATGCTGCCTTGGACGGTCTCGCCGGGCAGGGCGTCACTGGTCAGTTTTACGGCCAGGCCCTTCCTGATTTTGGCCAGTTCCTGCTGGGGCAGCTGGAAATTGACAAAAATCGGATCCATGGCCTGCAGGGATACAATGGTGTCACCGTCATTAAGGGTCTGGCCCAGGTTGATCAGGCGAAGCCCAAGACGGCCGGCAAAAGGGGCCCGGATGGTCTTTTTGGCGATCGTGGCGCGGATGGCGTCCACCTGGGCCGCGGCCTTCTTGAATTCGGCCTCGACAGTGTCATAATTGGAGGGGGTGATCACTTTCTGGGGCAGGAGTTCCTTGGCCCGTTCAAAATTTAGCCGGGCCAGTTCCATGGACGCCTCCGCCGAACGGAGCTGCGCCGCCTCCGATGTCGTGTCCTGTTGAACCAGCAAATCTCCGGCCTTCACCGCACTGCCGGGCTCAAAGGCGATCTTGACCACTTTGGCAGTAAGTTCAGCGGTTACCATGACCCCCTGGACCGCCTCGAGGGAGCCCACGGCAGTCAATACGGACGGCCACGTAGCCGATTGCACCACGGCCGAGGTCACGGTCTCGGGCGGCGGCACGAATTGTTTGCCCTGGGCGATCATCCGGTTGATCTGAAGCCCTTTGACGCCCCCTAGCACACCGATCAGCACGACCAGTCCAATAATGGAAAAAATTACGGTTTTTTTCATGGAATTCCGTTTCTTTGTCTCAGGCCATCACCTCTGTCCGCGACTTGACGCGCCAATAAAAGGGCGGTGATGAAACTACAATCCAAGTAACAAAATATTATTACGATGCTCAACAAAGTCAATGCGTGGCAGGAATGAAGGTCAACTTTCAGGGGAAGAGGAGTGACTTGGATATGCCGTCGATCAAAACGGATGGGAATCCATCACGGGATTGCGCCCGAGAATCTTCTTGAAATAGTCCAGGGCCAGTACCGCGTATAGTTCATCCCGGTTCATCTGCGACAGCAAGGCCTGGCTGTCAAACGCACCTCCCACTTTCTTGCGGAGGGTGTGGGACGATGCGATGCGCTGTTCCAGGCCGGCGAGATAGTCCTTGGCATACTCCCTCAAGGTCGGCGTGGGAAGGTTTCTGCATTTTGCGAAGGTTTCCGCCAGCCGGGCGGGTTCGGGAAGGCGAGGGCTTTCCAGGATCGTTTTGAAGGCCGTAGCCACACGGACAAGCCCCCGATGGATATGTTTGGGCTGAACCATGTTGATGCCGGCCCACCCGGCCTTCACCCAACTGACGGTCCCGCACGCGACGGATGATATGGAAGGATCCGCCTCGTAGTAAACGGTGATGTTGAACGAATCATACATATAGGTATTGACCCACCCCAAGCCACCGAGGTTCAGGCCCTTATCGCGGGTATACAGGTAGTTCCATTCTTCATCGGTGCCCAGCACCCACCCCTTTCGACCCACCGCCGACGGTTTCTGCTGCCGGTAGATGCTGATCATCACCTTCCCCTTCTTGTAGGGACAAAGGATGACCATCTTATCGACGTCGTAGCTGTAGTAGGCGCCGGTGTGCTGGTCCGGGGTGATGGTGATATGTTCGGTCCCTTTGAGAATGAAAGGTTCCTTCAGGTCGGCAGATGCCGCTGACAGCCTGGCGAACTGCCGGTCACCGCCGTCCACCCGGGTCCATTGAGCCAGCCGCAGGGAGGACGGCCAGAAGAAAAAGGAAGGGATATCGGCATCCATCGTGTAACCGATGATATGCTGGAGGTTGGTGTTAACGGTAAACTCATGATAGGCGGAAGGCGCGTCAAAGGAATCGTCGGCCCGATATAGTGCACCGGCCGGTTTGGATGAGAGAAGAAACCCGATTACAGGTGAAATGTGCCGGGCATCAAAGGCGGAACCGTTTTCAATTTTTACCAGATCCAGAAAATAATGGAGGGCCGGAAGCATATCGTCCGGAACATCCGCGTTTGTCGACAAGGCATCGGCACGGGTTGCCGCCAAAACTAACAAGCCTCCGGCGATAATCGAAAGAAACGTCCGGCCAAGGAAAGTCATACAGGTCATAACCGACTCTATTAATTTGTTAAAACGCAAGGCAGCCCCTTAATCGTGCCGCCTTGACCCGCTTGTGTTGCGCGTACGAATGCTATGGCTATTTATTAATGGAAAACGCCTGAAAAGGCCAGTAAAAGAAATGTAATGCATGAAGAGATGGCACCTCGAATGCCCACTATTCGAAGGGTAAAAAAATTCGGGTATTCTACTGAGCCTGTTTCAAAACGTTTCAGTTCGGTCAAGATCAAGGCAGGCGATCATTTCAACCGCAGGCGCAGCCTCGCTACGTCAAGGATTGAAATGTGAGCCCAACGCCGATATTGGCTGAAATGGGACGTTTTGAAATTGGCTCTACTGTAAAAATTTCAACCGTTCAGTTTGGGTAATAGCTTGTATTCAAACATCTGTTCGTTGACTTCAATGCCCCACCCCGCGCCTTTTTGCTGGCGGGTCAGGCTGAATCCGACGCTTTCATACAAGTGTCTGGCAACGTCGAGCCCCTCGAACGTCCAGAGAAATATGCTTCGGTAGGCTTTTCCCCTGCAAAAATCGACCGCACGGTTGATCAACTGCCGCCCCATCCCTTTCCCCCGCAGGGCATCGGAGAGGATGAACCATCTCAAATGGGCGCCGCTTTCTGCCGCATGGGTGCCGTCGATAACGATGCCGCCTTCAACCCGGCCATTGATGGCGGCCACCCACAGGGCATGCCGGCCGGGATCATACGCGGTGAGAAACGCCGACAGTTCGGTGGCAACCTTGGCTTCGAAAAAAAGGCCGAATCCCCAATGCTCTGCATAGTAGGTGCCGTGCAGTTCGGCGATCCGGCCGATGGCGCCCGGAATATAACTTCTTGTGACGGTGACGGGTAGATCAGGCGCCATGGCTGAAAAACTCCTTGTAGATTTTATAGTGACGGGTTTTTTCGTAAGCGGTGCGGGCGATGGTCGGTTGATTAAAATCATAAACCGACGCGCCCGGGCAGGACATCAGAATGGGTGAATGGGTGGAGATGATGAACTGGGCATGGCCGGCGGCGCTCATTGCCGACAGCACGTCCAGCAGACGCAACTGGGTCTTCGGCGACAGGGCGGCTTCGGGTTCGTCCAGAAAGTGCAGTCCTTTTACCTGGTAGATGGATTGGAAATAGGCCATACAGGATTGCCCGTGGGATTGGGTGACTAAGGATTGACCGCCGAAATAAGTTAACAGGCCGGGGCTGCCGGCCGCCCATTCGTCAACCAGTTGGGAAAAATTCCGGAATAGCTCGGGAGAGAAAAAGGATCCCGGCACCGCTCCGTCGGCCCATACGATGTCCAGGGACAGATGCAGCAGGTTCTCATATCGGCTGGCCTTGTATCTTGCCCGGTGCATGCCTTCCCAGATGTGGATATTGCACCGTCGGCACAATGCCTTGAGCAGGGTCGATTTGCCGGTGCCGTTCTCACCGGTGAAAACCGTCACCGGCGAGGGAAAGTCAATGGCGGCGGTATGCTGGATGATGGGTAGATTAAAGGGATACGCCTCGGTTGTCGGGAATCGGTCATGGGCAATGCGTACGCTTTTCAAGTGCATGAGTGGGCTCCAGTGGGTTGCCGCCGGCTGCCTGTCCAGCTCGTCGCCATTGAGCTGAAAAGCACGGATGAAAATGATCGACAGCGTTAACTGTTTTTTACAGCTGTTAAAGCGGAACCAATCCTCCCTGTCAACACCGGACCGGCTGCCGAATAGCGGTTTGATTTTCCCATACCCTTTTATTTTTCGATTAACATCCGTTTCCATAGCGCCTATAATGCCGACATGCCGGCAAGTCTGGAAGAATCGAATCCCAGTCGGAAAAATGATGGCGGGTTGGGGAACCCTATGGGAAAATTCATTGAATTAAAAATCGATAGTCATCGGTTCGGGATGCCGCTGCCGGATGACGCGGATATCCTGATGAACCGGGAACCGCCAAAGATTGTCTCCGGGCAAAGTTTTTCGGCAGATCTGGTTGATGCCCTGGCGTCCCATCCGTTGCACGGGAAGCGGCTGGCCGTGGTGGTGGCGGACAAGACCCGGTTGTGCGGGTATGATCGGTATCTGCCCATCCTCATCGACGCTCTCGAGAAAAGAGGCGCCTTAAAAGAGAACATCACCGTGTACATCGCCTACGGCACTCATCCCGCCCAAAGCGATGCCGATTGCCGGGCGACCTACGGCGATGTTTTTTCACGATACCGATTCGTTCATCATGACTGCACTGAGGACACATGCTTTGCCGATCTGGGCGCTACCCGGCGCGGCACGCCGGTCCGTATCCGTAAGGACATTGTCGAAGCCGATTTCGTCGTCACTTTCGGCGCGATCTCGCATCACTACTTTGCCGGGTACGGCGGGGGACGCAAACTGATATTCCCGGGGCTGGGTCAGCGGGCGGCCATCTACCGCAACCACAGCCTTTTTCTGGACCCGCACCGCCGGACGTTGTCTGCCGGGTGTCGATCGGGCTGTCTGGCCGGCAACCCGCTTGCTGAAGACCTGGACGACATCGAAGATTATCGACCTGCCGATCTGGCCATTCACGGCATCCTGGACAGCCAGGGTACAGTTTGCCGGCTGATGGTGGGACGTGGCATCGCTCACTTCCGGCAGGCCTGCGAATGTCATGCTCAGAACTGCGAAATCGATGTCGGCGACGGATACGATTGGGTAGTGGCGTCCTGCGGTGGATACCCCAAGGACATTAATTTTATCCAGGCCCACAAGGCCGTCCACCATGCCGCCGCCTTTGTAAAGAATGGGGGCGCCCTTATCGTTTTCGCCCAATGCCGCGATGGGATTGGATCAACGACCTTTTTACCCTGGTTCGACATGGGGGGATGGAATGCCGCATTCGACCATCTCTCTCACGCGTATCAGGGCAACGGCGGTACGGCCCTGGCCCTGATGGCAAAAACCCGGCGGATAAAGATATTTCTGGTTACCGACCTGTCGCCTGACGTGTGCCGACGCATTGGCGTCACCCGTCTTGACCCGGGATCGGCTGAGGATAGGGTCAGGCGGTGCATCGGGTCCCTTGCCGTGGTTCCCAATGCCAGCCTGCTGGTCAGAAGACAGACCCGGCGTCAATTGGAACACCATGCGGACCTTGCGCGAACTCCCAAAAAATAGTATTCCATGAATTAACACCATCCATATTTTTCCTGCCGGAAAAAGCAATTTTAGCCAAACCACCCGCTTTTTCTTGACAATGCCCCGACGAGCTTTTAAGAGGGGCACGATTTTGAGTCGGGCGCAGTCAGGGCGAGAGACAACACGTTAGGGGAAGATTCATGGCGAAAGCGAGATTGAAGGAACACCGGATCAACCGGGACTGGTGCAAGGGGTGCGGGATCTGCGTGGCGTTTTGTCCGAAGGCGGTGCTGGAGCTGGATGATGAGGACAAGGCGGTGGCGGTGCGGGTGCAAGACTGCATCGCCTGTCGGCTGTGCGAGCTGCGCTGCCCGGATTTGGCCATCGAGGTGGAGACGGAGAAACCATGAGCAGACAGATCAAATTCATCCAAGGCAACGAGGCCTGCGTGGAAGGGGCCCTTTACGCGGGGCTGGAGTTTTTCGCCGGCTACCCGATCACGCCGTCGACGGAGATCGCCGAGCACCTGTCCAGACGGCTGCCGCAGCGCGGGGGCAAGTTCATCCAGATGGAGGACGAGATCGCGTCGATGTGCGCGATCATCGGGGCGAGTCTGACCGGGCGCAAGGTGCTCACGGCGACCTCGGGACCGGGGTTTTCGCTCAAGCAGGAAGCGCTGGGGTACGCGGTGATGGCCGAGATTCCCTGCGTGATCGTGAACGTGCAGCGGGGCGGACCGTCCACGGGGGTGCCGACGCACGTGAGCCAGGGGGACGTGATGCAGGCGCGCTGGGGCACGCACGGGGACCACAGCATCGTGGCGCTGACGGCGTCGAACCACCAGGACGTGTTCGCCATGACCGTGGAGGCGTTCAACATCGCCGAGACCTTTCGGACGCCGGTGATCCTTTTGTTCGACGAGGTGGTGGGGCACATGCGCGAACGGCTGGAGATTCCCGAACCGGGGGAGATTCCGCTGGTGGAGCGGTTGCGCACGGCGGTGCAGGGGGGGGTGGACTATCATCCCTACCTGCCGCGCGAGGACGGGCGGCTGCCGATGAGCGACTTCGGGGACGTGCACCGCTACAACGTGACCGGGCTGGTGCACGACATGTGGGGGTTTCCGTCGGACAACCCCAAGATCGTGCACGGGCTGTTGCGGCACCTGGTGGACAAAATCGAGAACAACGCCAACCAGATGGCGCGCTACAAGACGTTTTACCTGGAGGATGCGGAGACGGTGCTGGTCAGCTTCGGCAGCGCGGCGCGCAGTGCCCTGCACATCGTGGAGAGCCTGCGTCCGCGGGGGGAAAAGATCGGGCTGCTGGAGCTGCAGACGCTGTGGCCGTTTCCGGCGGATGTGATTCAAGCGTACTGCAACCCCGCCAAGTACACGGTGGTGGTGGAGATGAACATGGGCCAGGTGTGCCAGATGGTCAAGACGAGCGTGCGGCATCCGGAGCGGGTGTTTCTGGCCAACCGGATCGACGGCGCGTTCATCACGCCCACGGACATCAAGAACATACTGCGCCTGATCAAGGGCAAGGGGGTATAGATGGCAGTCAAGGATTATATCCGCCAGCGGTTTTTTCCGCACCTGTGGTGTTCGGGGTGCGGCCACGGGATCGTGCTCAACGGGCTGATCCGTGCGGTGGAGAAGCTGGGGATGAGCCGCAACGAGATCGTGATGGTGTCGGGGATCGGCTGTTCGTCGCGCATCTCGGGATACATGGATTTTCACACCTTGCACACGATCCACGGGCGGGCGCTGGCCTTTGCCACGGGGGTGAAGCTGAGCAAGCCGGATCTGAACGTGATCGTGCCCATGGGGGACGGGGACGCCCTGTCCATCGGAGGCAACCACTTCATCCACGCGGCGCGGCGCAACATCGACATCACGGCGATCGTGATGAACAACCGCATCTACGGCATGACCGGGGGGCAGTACAGCCCGCTGACCGGACCGGGGATGATGGCCACGACGGCGCCGTATTCGAACATCGACCAGGGGTTCGACGTGGTGGAGATGGCCAAGGCGGCGGGAGCGACGTTCGTGGCGCGGACCACGACGTACCATGTGCAGCAGATGGCCGATATCATCCGGGAGGCGATCCTTCACGAGGGGTTTTCGGTGGTGGAGGTGATGAGCCAGTGTCCGACCTACTTCGGGCGCAAGAACAAGCAGGGCGGGGCGGTGGACATGATGAAGCGCATGAAGGAGAGTACGACGCCGATCGGATCGAAGGCCAAGGCGGAGCATCCGGAGCTGATCGAGCGGGGCGTCTTCGTCCAGCTGGACAAGCCGGAGTACTGCAGCGAGTATAACCGGATCATCGAACGGGCCATGGGGGGAAGATAGATGGAGCGATGCAGGATGGTGTTTTCGGGATCGGGCGGCCAGGGGGTGATCACGGCCGCGATCATCCTGGCGGAGGCGGCGGTGCTGCACGAGAATCTGACGGCGGTGCAGACCCAGGCTTACGGGGCGGCGGCGCGGGGGGGCGCCACGCGCTCGGACGTGATCGTATCGGATTCCCAGATCAACTTTCCCAAGGTGATCCAGCCGAACGTGCTGGTGTGCCTGACGCAGGAGGCATACAACAAGTTTTACGACATCATCCGTCCGGGGGGACTGCTGATCATGGACACGCGCTACGTGAAACCGCAGCTGAAGGTGGACGCGGTGCAGCGTCAGCTGCCGATGTACCAGACGGTGATGGACCGGATCGGCAAGCCGATCGTGTTCAACATCTGCATGCTGGGTGCGGTGGTGGGACTGACGGGTCTGGTGCGTGCGGAATCGATCATGAAGGTGCTGGAGCAGCGCATTCCGTCGGGGTTTATCGAGATGAACCGCCAGGCCCTGGAGCTGGGGCTGGAAATGGGCCGGGGCGTGAAGTGATGGAAGACAGAGGACTGAGGTCGGAAGGCTGAGGACCGGCTCCGTTTTTCGCAGGAGCGGCTTGCCGCCGCGATCCGTAACCGCAGCCTGCAGATCTTACACCTGGCCATGCAAAAAGAGTCATCAACGATAGCGGAACATGCTCCCGAATCTTCAGCAGGATCGCCCAGCGCCTCAACGCCGGCAGGACTTTATATCCACATCCCTTTCTGCAGGGCCAAATGCCCCTACTGTGATTTCTACTCAGTCACCGACCGTAGCCTGATTCCCGAGTACATCGACGGCCTTCTCGCTGAGCTGAACCTGCTTCGGCACCGGGTTCCTCGTGCGGACACCCTCTATTTCGGCGGTGGAACGCCGTCTGTCCTGACGCCGCTTCAGATTGCCCGGATTCTTGAAGGCGTCCATTCCTGCTTTTCATTGACACCCGACGTGGAGGCCACCCTGGAGGTCAATCCGGGAACCGTGAATAAAGCGGATCTGGCTGCATATCGGTCAGTCGGCATCAATCGGCTCAACATCGGCCTCCAATCGATCGATGATCAAATCCTCACTTTTTTGGGGCGGATCCATACGGCAAAAAAAGGTATCGATACCTATCGCTGGGCTCGGGAGGCCGGCTTCGACAATGTGGGGCTGGATTTAATCTACGGGGTTCCCGGCCAGACTCCAAGCCGCTGGGAAGCTGAAATGGCCGGCGTCATCCAACTGGCGCCGGATCATCTTTCCTGTTACACGCTGACGATAGAGCCGGGAACGCCAATGGCGAAACAGGTGGAAAACCGGCTGATTCAACCGCTGGATGAGCAAACTGCCGGGGATTTGTTCTCGGCCACCCTGCAATATCTGAACAGCAAGGGATACCGCCAATACGAGATATCCAACTTCGCCCGCAATGCCGAAGGGGATACGACCGACCGCCGCTCAAGGCACAACCGCAAATACTGGACCTTTTCACCGTACCTGGGGTTCGGGCCGGCTGCACACAGTTTTCTGGACAACACGCGCGGGTGGAATCATCGGTCTCTGGACGATTACCTGGCGGACCTGGAGGCCGGAAAACGCCCCGTGGCGGGAACGGAAACGCTGACCCGTGAGCAACGGATGATGGAATTCGTTTACCTCGGGCTGCGACAGACGGACGGAATCGATACCGCGGACTTCGCGTCGCGGTTTAGGGTGGATTTCTCCGACCATTTTGAACCGGAGGTGGCCCGTCTGCTCAGTGAAGGGCTGGTGGAGAGGTTGTCAGGGCGGATTCGACTGACAACCCGGGGCATGCGGTTTCTTGAGCATGTGGTCGATCGGCTGCTCAGTTGAGGTCATACTGATTGGCTGTTGAGCCGGGAAGTTGCTTGCTGGTAAGCGTTCAAGCTGTTTTGACCGACTGGGTTGGCTGTCCCTTCCGAGCTCCTGGCCCATTGTTATCGGTCATCCGATCTCAGACCTCGGCCCCCTGATTTCTCTTTACGTTGACAACGTCTTGATCAACTGGCCCAGGTAAAACCGGGCATGGCTGACGGGGGCTGCCATATTGGCCCGGTGGTTGGCAAAGACGCTGCTCAAGTTGCGGTCCAGAATGATCCACGGATCGATTTCCGCAGCGCGCTGGCAGGAGACGATGGCGTGGTGCAGCAGCTCGGTGGCGTGGCGGGATTCCAACGTCGAGAGAAAATCATGGTGAACAGCCTCCAGCACCGTCGCCATGGAGCTGGCTACGCCCTGGGTGTAGAAGAAGTGGTCATCCGCTGAAAAAAAGCTCATCGGCGTACCGTCTGAATTGACCTGCTTCACCAGGTTCTCGTCGCAGCTGCCAAGAAGATCTTCGAAGGAGGCCAGCAATGGGATCAGGTTGTCTGTCCGGGTATAGAAGGTCGCATTGCCTGCCCTGAGCTTTACAAGATAGGCCTCCATTTCTTCCAGACCCTCGCGGTATTTCGATTCGGCAGAGGGGAACCAGTAGCTGCTGGCCTTGACCATGAACCAGTTCATGGCCTGCTCCAGGTTCTTGTCAAAAGCGTCGGTGGTGCCGGTTCTTGAAATCCGCTCCGCCAGGGCTACGGCCGCCCTTCGGGTTACCTCCAACACGCCCATCTGAAAATTGTTAACATTGTCCGTGACATCAATAATGTCGTTGGGTCTCCATCCCCACCAGCGTTCTTCCAGTTCGTACCTCAGTGGCTTGATGACCGCTTCGACAAAGGCGACGCCTTTTGGAGTGGGTTTGTGTACCGGAGCGACAACAGCGGTGGCCGCAAGGGGATGTCCGATGGTGGTGCTGGGTTCCGCGGCGGTCTGGCCGGCACCGTGACCGCTTGTCTGTGCGCTGTGCCCAGGTGCCACCACTGGCTGCTGGTGCGTTGTTGGCTGTTCGTCGTCCGCTGAGCCTGCCGTCATTACAGATGATCCATGGGAGGCGGTTTCGTGGGCAGCAGTGGCCCCATGACTACCGGCAGTTTCCTGGACGGCAGGGGTCCCTTGATCGGTGGTGTCAGCCGTTGCGGTAGTATGTCCTTTAGCGGCACCGGGTGCTTTGGATGGATAGTCGGCAAGCATCGGTTTGCTATGACCGTCGCTGCCTGGGGGGGACGTTGATGCGGCCGAATCCGGCTGGCGGGCACCCGTGTTTTTCGATGATTGACCTTGCGGGGAACTGAAGATGATGGAAAGGGCCCACAGGATAATTACCGCTATGGCGATGCCGCCGATGATGCGCGGGGTTGCAAACTTTCTGAACTCAAATCCCTTGGCGTTTTTTTCCATGACTGCTCCGTCTTCGATATCGTTCGGTCCGGCGGTAATCTATTGCCGATGTTGGTATTGGGACTGCGTTATTGGCGCTTTCTGAGTTTTCGGATATCCCCCACCCGGATGGTGACATTGGTGGCATCGAAATGTTCGATCAAAGGTATCACATATTTGCGGGAAGCTCCAGTCATATCCTTGAATGCAGGTGTGGATATCTCACCGTTTTCCAGGATATACGCCACCAGTTCCTCCTTCAATTTTTCAATGGTTATCCGATCATAATAGAGATCTTCCTTCACCTTGACCAGCACGCCTTCCCCGACCAGCAGTTCCAGAACGCCTTTGGCAGATTTGGGATCCACATCCAGTTCCTTGACGACGTCCCGGAAATAGGGAGGTGTCAACCCGCTTTTGCCATAGATGTCCAGGATCTGCTGCTTTGAAGCTTTTTGATCCACTTGAAGGGATACCGTGTGGGAAGCCAGCCGGACCGTATCGTCATCGAGGACCAGTTGCTGGTCTTTGATCATCCGGTTGAGTACCAGGGTAAAGAGCTTGCCGCTGGCCTGCCGCGGAAATTTGGATTTCAATTCCTCTTTGGAGATGCCGTTTTTGAGTGGGTTGTCGCGGTGGTATCGTTCCAGCACATCCCGGCTCAACTGCCTCAGTCCGTCAAAGACGTCAAGATGGATGTATGTGCGGTTTTCCTTGTCGACCAGGAGGATGGTCTGACTGTTGAGCATGGTGCCGATAGCGGCCTCCAGGGATTTTGCCGGCAGGTTGGTCATCAGGAGCAGTTCGTCGAAATTGACGCCTGCCGGGCCGGCCATGCGGGCATGGTAGTCGATGATGCCTTCGGGTGCGGCATCGACCAGGCCCTCGAGTCCGTCGATGATCTCCTGCTGAAACCGTTTGTGTTTGACGGGGATGGGGTTGAGCAGCTTGCCGCCGCCGATGGTCCGAACCGGTGAGTAGCTTCTGATCACGAACCGATCGTCGCGGATCAGGCTGACCGGTTCATCCAGACGTATCTGTGCCGCACAGGTCTCTCCGGGCGCCAGTTCCTCCCGGTCCAGAAGAATCAGGTTTCCCATGGTCTCGCTCGTACCGGTGTGGAACCTTACCTGGGTTCGGCTTTTAATGGGTTTTTTATTGCTGGATAGAAAGTGGAGTTCCAGGTCCACCATGTAGCTGGGCATCAGCGTGTTTTCCCGGGCCAGGATATCCCCGCGGTTGATAGCAGTCTTTTCCAGGCCCTGGAAGTTGATGGCGGTGCGCATGCCGGCCTCGGCGGTTTCTCGGCTCTGATTGTGGACCTGGATTCCCCTGACCTTGGAGGTGGTTTTTCCGGGATAGATCATGATGGTATCCCCGACGTTGACCCTGCCCGAAATCAAGGTGCCGGTGATCACGGTGCCAAAGCCTTTCATGGAGAAAACGCGGTCCACGGGGAGCCTGAAAAGCCCAGTGGTGGATCGCTCGGGAACGCTTTCGCACAAGGCGTCGAGTGCATTGATGAATTGGGGGATCCCTTCTCCGGTAACCGAGGAGACCGGTACGATCGGTGCCCCTTCGAGAAAGGTGCCGACTGTAAAATCACGGATATCTTCGGTGACGAGTTCCAGCCACTCTTCATCGACCATGTCGATTTTGGTGAGCACCACCATGCCGTATTTGACGCCCAGAAGGGCGCAAATCTCCATGTGCTCGCGCGTCTGGGGCATAACCCCTTCATCGGCGGCAATAACCATGGAGACGATGTCAATGCCCGTAGCGCCGGCGACCATGTTCTTGACGAACTTTTCGTGACCGGGCACGTCGACGATGCCCAGGTGCCGCCCACTGGGAAGGTCCAGAGCGGCAAAGCCCAGTTCGATGGTGATGCCGCGTTTCTGTTCTTCCTTCAGTCGGTCGGTGTTGGTGCCGGTGATGGCCTTGATCAGGCTGGTCTTGCCGTGGTCAATATGTCCGGCGGTGCCGAGAATAATCTGTTTCACGATCGATGCGCTCCAGCAGGTTGTCATGGTTGCTGCTTCTTACGATTTCTCAGGTATTCTGCAAAATAGGCCAGCCCCACGAGGATAATGCCCAATCCGGCCACATAGATGATGTTGGCGTCGGGATAAAACATGCGCGAGAGGATGACGGCAAAAACAGCCCCCAGAATGGCCCTGATGATGAAAATATGAAATTGGGTCAAGATATTACCCCTTTCCAATCGGACAATTGAGCGAGTACACAAATAACATGTCATCGCGCAGCAAAAGCTGCAGCAATTCAGATCGGCATCGAAAAAAACCAAGCCGTCGTTCGCCTACTGCGAAACCTTGACAACAAAGACGCCGGGACTCTCCGGATGCCCCGATTGGTCGGGGCCTCGTGTATCGAAGATCGAAGGGCAAAAACATTGCCGGAAAGGGACAGTGTTCTCGAACTCATTGGCGATCAATCCTGGTCAATGTCCTTAGGAATGGATTTATCTTTTATTATCAATTCATTAAAACCAAAAAACCATCTTTTTCGATGCACCGTTAGGGTATATTAGAAGCCAAATTAGGTCAATACTTATGGGGAACACATTGGTTTTTCAATGAAAGCAATCTGCGTCATCCTACCACTTAGCAACCTGTCGAATTGCCGGGAATTTTTTGGATTTGATCAAAATAGAGGTTGAAATGGTGCAGGTGATCTGATAAAAAAATGGCTCTTATGGTGGGTGTAGCTCAGTTGGCAGAGCATCAGGTTGTGGCCCTGAGGGTCGTGGGTTCAAGCCCCATCACTCACCCCATAAAACTAAAAGGCCATTGCACCATACACTCATTGTGGCAATGGCCTTTATCGCTTGTGCGCCCGTAGCTCAGCTGGATAGAGCGCCGGACTTCGAATCCGTAGGCCGCCCGTTCGAATCGGGCCGGGCGTACCAAATAATAAAAAAGCCACTCAGGAATGATTTCCTGAGTGGCTTTTTTATTGGTTTTTTCTGGAACCAGGAAAGCTTTTCGGGAGCTATAATCAAAAGTTGTGCTCAGGAAGGTAGGTGGTGTATCCTCGGTTGATTGTTCTCGAGGCAATTAACCGGCCAACGATTGTAACGCGCCACGAGGTTTACAACCAGGTGACGGAAGGTTTGCAACCACTTTTCAACTGGTAGTTTCCGGCTACCATTCAATCCGAATGGCAATTTTATAGACAGAAGTTGAAGGGTGTTTTAAGGCACGTTAACATGGTTGTAACCCGCCACGAGGTTTGCAACCAGGTGACGATTGGTTTGCAACCACTTTTTAACTGGTAGCTTCCGGCTACCATTCAATCCGAATGGTAATTTTTGTGTAATCTTTCACCTGGTTTGAAACCATTTAACGGGTGGTTTGAAACCGTGTAAATGGGCCTTAAATCGTCATTCAACGCTTGAACTGTGCGGCGCGGCTTTTTGCGTCCGTACCAGTGATTGGTTAGACTTAAATATAGAAATACAATTGATCCAATATGAGAATCATTTGGACAGCCCTTATTTTACTGTATTCCTCGCCCTTGGCAACTCCATGACTTGACGTATGCCTTGACAAGCCAATATCGCCTTTTTCAAGATCGAAATGTGGAAATATAACCTCTTTCAAGTAATAAAGAAAATCGCGTGGGAAGAACAGCGATGCTTCCGACCCGGTCTTGAGCTTACCTTTGTCAAACAAATGGTTAATTAGTTCAGGAATGTGGACGTGCTTTCCTTTTCCGGTTTCTTCGAAGTAATGAAGCCGTATGATCCCCTCGATCTCAGTTAATAAAATTTTGATGCAAACAATAAATCCTTTGGTATCAAATCCAAGATAGCACTGAATACCCGATTCCAATATGGTTTTCTTTTCCGAGAATATTTTCTTTTTCCACCATTTTTTAACGATACGTTCAATTCTTTTTTCATTGAATTTGGCGACTATTTTTTGAAGTTTGTTTTGTGGATCGGGAAGATTCTTATATGCCTCGCTCAATTCTTTGAACTCCGAAGCGAGTATTTCTATGAAAGGAAACCAACCATCCTTCAACAGTATGTCAAAATGAGGCTTTGACTCAAGAACATCGTATATATACTGAAATGATAAATATCTATACAACGCACCCAATTCTGTTTCCATTGAAGGGAGGTTGATTGTGTGTTCTCTATCGAGGTCAAAAAACAATCCAAATTTCCATCCCACTTTAAAGCAATATATGACTTTATCGGTGTCTTTGATGTTGATTCCTTCAAAGCTCAGTTGTTGAATGTCTGCGATATCGCCGGTTGTGATTACCCCTCCTTTCTTAAAATCTCTCTTTGCCATCATCAAGACCTTAACCGGCAAATCGTTCAAATAGAGATCTGCAGACAAATTTTCATGAATTAGCACAAGAAATTGAAAAACATGATTAACAAAAGCTGTCTTTAAAAAAATACCCGATATTTGATCGATGTAGGTGTAGAAGAGAGGATTATCGGAAACAAGAGAACCACGCGTTTGGATCTTTGCCATTTCGCCAGGCTGAGCGGTCTCTACAACAAACCCTACCAGGTTTTCGACAATCGGGAAGTTAAGTTTTCTCAATGGCACTAAGGCCGGCTGAGGAGTGTAATGCTTCTTTTTCCGTGGCTTTTTTTTGCGCGACTTCTTGGACATATTACATTCTCAATAGTCTATCGTCCGAGCTGAGATGAGCACGGTTTTTGCGCGTCGATTTCCAGCGACATGTTGTGTTTCGCTGTTCTTAGCATCCTCTGATTTTATCTCTTTAAATCCGTAATGTTTAATCATTCCTTTGTAGAATCCAAAAATACAACTGAATATCACAGCTGGTAAACTTAGAAAAAGCACTACAAGTATCGATTGGTTAGGGACGCCTAAAATACTGGTTAATATTGCTGGAATAGCAAGTCCTATTGGGGCAAAAATGCTTATGATTACGATAAATTGTTTCTGAGTATAGCGTGGGTGTTTATTCATTTCGTAGATTTATAATGGTGTAGAGGTATAGTTTCAAAAAATCGAAGTGGATAACCTCTATTAGAATTCTTGAAACATAACGTTGCTTTTAAGCGGGTGCGGTTTTTTGCGCTCCGCTGAAAAAGCCTTGTTATGCAAAGCACCTTGCAGCGATTTTTTCTTTTATTTTCAATTGAGTGTTTTTATCATTCAACCATTTCTTGCAGTCGCTAAAATATTGAAATATAGTGAACTTCGGTTTTTTAGATAGACTTTGACTTACGATCGCCACCCTGTATTTTGATTTCAGTTTTTGCATATGATGATATTCATTAGGTGTTAATTCAATTTGAAGGTCCTTGCCAGATAATCCTTTTACCTCTATAAAAATTTCATTGTCATCATTTCTTATTGTTAAATCCCAGCCCACATTATCATTTTGCACATCTATTATTTCAAATTCAGAATAATATTTTTTAACTGTCTCAACGGCAATCTCTTCAACTCTTTTGTTTTTTTCTGGGTCAATTGTTCTTTTCTTTTTTGGCTTTTTTGAACTCGAAAGCAGAGACGGAAGTTTCTTTATGAAATTCTGACCAATATTTGAATCGGCATACCATACAAAACTGCGGCCTTTACCACCCTTGCCTGTTGGCACTTTCACAAATCTTTTTGCGGAATGAATCAAAGAACAGTTTTTTGAGTCTGCTTCCACATAATACCCATATTTTTTCCTCTTGCCTCTCAATTTTTTGTTTTGCCAATATCTGTAAACCGTAGCATTTTTATAGTAACCAGTGATGCAAACCCCTCCACTAGGGTGCTTTGCCATCCAATAAACATCAACATTTTTAATGTTTTCATCTTCTTCATTAGCACCAAGTCGATTTATGTTTATCGTGCCGTTTCCGGGAGCTTGGACATATCCATACATTTTTCCATTTACATCTTGGAAATTATACATTTCATGTCCATAGCCATGTTCGTCAACAAAGCTACCGCCGAATCGGATTATATCCCCTTTAAGTCCCTGGAAATAATTCATCCACCCTGTATGTAGGAATATGATTTTTTTCATCAATCCTCCTTGCATAACGGTTGAACTGTGCCGCCCGGCTTTTTGGGTCGGCACCAGTGATGGGTTGGGCATTATTTTACGTTTTTAAGCTTTTTGCCTGACCTACGATATAAAGCGACAATATCGGAAGATTGGTCTTGCCCACGTGTTACTTTTACAATTGCAACAAAGTCGGGAATAGGCATAAAGCTAGTATAATAAGCAAAAGGGTAAATTGCGCACAGCAATTGTCGCCACTTATTAGACAGAAACCATGCTGATCCACTTGTTCCCCACTCACCTAATCCAGCGCATGCAATCCAAGAACGCTTTGGGAACTGATTTGGAGTTATTCGCAAAATAAAACCATAATCTGTGGTTTGATCACATACAAAAGGAAGAGCCTCTCCTGAATGTAATGAAAAACCATTATGCGACATTCTAATAAAAATATTCGCAGGTGAAGCAAGAATATCAGCAGTTTTGTAATTTGTTCCCGGACCTCCTAACGTAAAAAGATTACAGTCTAAAAGAGCATTTGCATCAGTATCTGAAATAACATTTGGTTGAGTATTCCCGGGAGATGAGAGCATACTGGTAAGATATGAAGTAGCCCGGACTTCGCACTCGCTTATAGGATGTGTAATTGAGTAAGTTCCTTGCAGAGTTAATGCACCACCATTTCTTGGCGGTTTAACAAAAGGATGTGAAATAGGTTGGCCGTTTGTATTATGAACTGGTGGTAGTGTTAATTGACCATAAACAATTTTAGCATCAATTTCTGGTTTGAGAATAAATCCTAAAAGTCTCTGCAAATGAAAGTGTCTGCATTTATGCCGCAGGTATATTAAAATTGCAGTCAGGATGGAAACTATTATTCCACCTAATATGTTATAAATGATAGATTTTAAATCCTGACTCATCATTTTTCATACCTTCCCCAACGGCCAGCGTCACAGGCGGCATGGTCCTCGCCGTCCTGTGAACGCTGAGGTTCTACGTTTTCTTTTTTTACCGATAAAGTATTTCATCACAAATTTAAATACAAAGCCAGCCATAGCCCAAATTGTAATTTGAATGACGATTTCTACTGACGACATTCTATTTTTTATAATTAGAGGAAGGCTCATTATACAGAACATTAATCCGCCAAAATTAATCCCCATTTTTATCCATGAGGTTGTTTTTGCTTTAGGTAACTCATCTGTCTTCAGAGCCTTAAAACGAAGCTTTTCATTCTCAATCCAACGTTTTTCTCCAAGAATCTTAACCCAGATTGTATTTTGGCGAATATAAAGGAATAGCTTTTAAGCCTATTACAATACTATTTTTGCACTTTTTTCTCAAACTATCTGCCTCCTACTAGAATGGTTAAAAACTTGCCGATTTATAATCTTAACCAGTTTTTGATGTCCGACTTAGCAGGGTGCAGAAAAAAGCGCTGAACTTGTATAAATGCCGGTTTTAAGGGTTATTATCACGATTGCCGTCCTAAAATGGTTGCTGTCCGCGAGTGTCCGGCATAACGTGGTTTAGTCGGACACTCATTTACCAACGCATATTCACGCAAGCCAGCTAACAATGGGCATTAACGCTATTTTAATTGTCCTTAAACATGGTTGCAAACCATCCGTCACGCAGCCATAAAAATACAAACCGGTTGCAAGTCCATTCCATCGCACCAGGTCCGACCATCTCAAGCACAAACCCGCGCCGCTATAGGACTTCCCACTGCACACCGTCGCTTCCCGTCAAATCCCGGGTGGTTGCAAACCATGTGGCAGGGCACAATCATCTAAAAAGTGCCTGTCAAAGACACCCATCGCATCCCTTTCCGGCTGGGCTTAACGTGTTGCACACTTTATTTTACTGTGATGCAAACCCGTACTTTTCTAGTATTTGCTTATATTCTTCAGTGGTTTTAAAAACTGTTAAAACCTTGCTGAACTCATCCGCCAAGGCTTTGTAGGAGGCACCCTTATTTTGGGTGAATGCAAAATAGGTATTAATCATATACGGCGGATCCATGATGATTATTTTATCTGCAAGGCCTCTCGCCTTTATCAAGTTTTCGAAACGCCCTCTGCTTCCTATTCCAAGTTTGTATCGTTTGCTGGCTATCATTAACACCACATTATTCTGGTGAGGCGCTGTTATTCTATTAAAATTAATGGCCTCATCGAACAATTTCCCATACGAGTTTTCTCGTGCCACGAGGACATCCATACCTGTTATACTCTGCAGCGCCCCATCAAAAATCAATCCGCTTCCTGGATAGGTAATAAACACACTCTCATCAAGATTAACATTCTCATCTGGAAAATAAAAAAATCCTTCTCTTTCTGTCGATCTATATAGAGACATCAGCCCGTCCACCTCGCCACGTTTTGCCATCTTTATGCAACGAGGCCATGGGTATGCTGTCCATCTAATCTTTATTCCTAAAGCCCTGGCTACAGCCTCAACGATTTCGACATTAACACCTTTGACTTCGTCGCCTTCACAGAATTCGTAGGGTTTCCAATCAGCGAAACAAAAATGAAGCGTTTTAGGAAATGAACTCGCCAAAGCGATAGCACTATTCAGAAAGACAAGCATGGTAAAGACAGTCATGGACTTTAGGATCTTCACTGATTACCACCTTCTGTGTGCGACGCCAATGATTTTCTAAATTATCAAATACATATCGTTAAAAACGGTTGCCCGTTTGGGAGAAATGAATGACTGGTGAGCTTGTTTCAAAACGTCTTGGTTCGGTCAAGATCAAGGCGGACGATCATTTCAACCGCAGGTGTAGCAGTGCTATGTTGAGGATTGAAATGTGAGCCCAACGCCATTCAAAGAAAGCTGTAATCTTCACCTGGTTTAAAGCCGTGTAAAAGGGTTTGTAAATAGCCATTTAATAGTAAATTTAAAAGTATGTACCGTTTGATTCCTGTTGGAGCTTTTTTACAGAAGAAAGCCTCTGACATTTTACATGAGACTTGGTTTCTTGAAAAATCTTAAAAATCCCCGATATTTCAATCTTTTGAATTGTATCTGTCCGGGATTGGTGACCATCCTCAATAATGACTATTCCATCCTTTTTTACCAATCTACCTAATTCCTTTAAAAGTTCGTTTGGTTGCGCTATCATATGAAACATGTCCAGAGCGTAAACCACATCAGCTATTTCAGCACTTATAGGCGTTGTATATTTTTCCGCGAGAACAGCTTCTACGTTTGATAGTTTTCGTTTTTTTATTTTCCCTTTCACTTTGGCAATAGCAAGTGGATGGACATCCACCGCTATGACTTTGCCCGCCTTCCCAACAGCATTTGACGCGAATTCAACATATCGTGCGGGACCGCAACCGTAATCAATAACCGTTTGACCAGATTTTAATTCTAGGGTTTCAAAGTTCCTACGAGAATACTGTCCAAAAATATCCATCAAATTCATAATAAAAGTCATAGCTTTAAACGCTATGTTTGGTATTGATTCCCTGTTCTTTCCTGAAAGAAAATCACCTATTTTTCTTCTTTCCATTGTATTCCTTCGTTCTTTTTACAAAACGATGACGTGATGGGCCGTGAAACAGCCAAAAACCGGTATTCAGGCCACTTTGACAATTCAAAACAATGACTCAGCCTGAAAATGCCACCATTTCTTCCGTTTTCGCTCAATTGACCGGTTCGCCGCTGACGATATTCATAGTTTTTTACCCCATCGCAATTCAATTTTTTCTCCCTTTTTAAAACATATGAAAAGTAATATTCCAGTCAGCAAGAAAACATAAACGACAACGGGAATGATCAACCAGGGAGAATGCTTTAAAAAGAGAATGCCGATTGTCACAAGAACGATATATATCAAGAAAACAATCCATCCTTGCCAAGTAACTGGCAGCCCCCAGCCGATTCCATATTTCATCGCAGGGAACCAGATACCTTCGTTATTCTTATTCATTATGTTTTCCCATAAGTTGGCGAAAGCCGAACGATTATGCGAGATTATGAGATCGCCGGTTAAGATAAGTTTCGGCAAGCAATAATATATCGATAACCATACTCAATTACAGGTTCACCTTTCTGATTTGTTACTTTGCATTTAATTCCAGCAAATCCTAAATCCGGTTTACTTAAAGATCGTCTGAGATCAGTCCACCAAGCTTCGATAGAAAGGACGTCTTTTGGTCTTACTGGATTAAACATTTTCGCCTCATACATTCCAACCCCACTTAAAATTGCTACATCAGCCTGCGCTTCCACAACCTTACGCGTACAGGCGGAAATGGTGTGGAGCGATGAAGCAACAAGACCACCAAAAATTGATTCCTTTGCTGCGGTCTCGTCAATATGAAATGGCTGTGGATCAAATCTTCTGGCGAATTCAATGATGTCACTTTGGGTAAAAACAATCTTTTGGCAAAGGAGATGTTCGCCATCGGCAATATCCTCAAAATATCGTTTTGCCATACTTGCTTGCTCTTTAGCCTTGGCGTAATCGAGGTAGGACGGCCAGTTAACCTTTACCCGATGGGGACTTCCTGCCCAGAAACGTAGACAGGGCAGCCCATAAGAAGCACCAAGCTGCGCTTGGCGCACTAACGCCCGGCTTCAGCGGCGAGGGGACCGAGTCCGCTCTGAAAGCCGATGTTCTGTGGTCATTCACATACGAAATCCCCAAAGACCATTTTTCATCTTATATAGACGGTAGGGTATCTCTTTCCCTTGTATTGTAACTTTTGCTGTTGCGACATCTCCTGTTTCAGTCTTTAGATACTTTTCATCTTTTGTTAGTGTAAACTCTGATTGAGAAAGCTGTTCGAAAAGATTCACCATAATCCCATGATTCTTTTCCCACCTTGGGGTTAGCTTCTTAATGGCTGTTTGCGTTTCAATACCCTCTGCCTCGGCTTTATACCACTCTGTGAAACGCTGCTGGGATAGATCACTGTAGTTTTTATCCTTCAATAACTTCAATATTGTTGATGACGCTTCTTGCGGACTCTCCGCGAAAGCATCTACAGCGCCCATAACAAACAAAACGCAAACAAACACGATTATTTTTTTTGGCATTTCTTTGCACAGAACATAGTTTATTCATCGCAATACGATGAATAAACTGTTTGGTTGAAATCAAGTTTACGCGTTGAAGTTCGAAAAAGCCCGGTTTTTTGAGCTTTAGCTCTTTTTTCCTACCATATCCATCTCTTAAATCAAGAGAATTTAATCCTTCCTTTTTTGGATGACTTTTTTGACAACGCCTGCAAAAGTTAAAATAGACGGGTTTTATGCCGATTTTGATGCTTATCCGTATTTACGGATAATTTTCAACACATCATCATGGTGATGATAATTCGAAGATTCAAAGGAAGTTTGGTGCTTCACAAGATTATTCGATTTATCGGCAGTTTATAATTCTTAATCAGCAACTCTCTGACAGTTGTCTGCTTTCCCCTGGACACCGTCTATTTCAAACTTACCGGGTTGATCTCGAACTCCTTGAATATCACCTGGATATCCGAATGATCGTTGATGCTCATCGGATCCGGGCCATCGTGAACCCGTTTTGAGATGGCGGTCGGTGGCAAAACCCGGAAACCGCCTGATAGGCCCGGGAAGGCACAATTTCCCTCGGGACGGCCAGTGGTCCATCTGGAAAACCGTTAAATAAATATCGGCCGATTTTAACGCGGTTTAGAACGAATTGTCGCCTCGTCGATGAGCATGACGGGCAATGGTGGTCGGATCAATACGACAAGAGAAAAATAAAAGCCGTTCCGATGCGCCAAACGGTTGAGAATAAACAATCTGCTGGCCTGATTGGTGATAAATCGTAACGCTCTCCGTAAGCAAAAAAAAGGAAAGAAAACACGGCCGGCTCCGGAAAAAATTTCTCGGCTGCTTTCCCCATGAAGCCTTCCTTTGATTGAACAAGGGCCATTGATTTCTATATCAAAGAAACAGTTGTCTACTCATCGCTGAAGTTCCTTTCTCCAGCTTCAAGTTTTTGTTTGGCCATTTTCAAATAATACCGACTCTGATTATCGCGCGAATTTTTCCGTAAGGCTTCTGAGAGATAAGTCACCGCTTTTCTGTTTTTACCTTGCAGTAGATAGGCGGTCCCCAACTCACTGAGAATCACGCAATCGTCCGGATCTATGGATAGTGCGGCCGACAAGTTGCTTACCGCACACTCAAGGGTGCCTTTACGGAGTTCAACCATTCCCAGATATTTGTAAGGTTCAACCTTCTGCGGTGCCAGCTGAACCGCTTTACTCAGTATTCGCGCAGCTTCATCCAACGATCCGGTTTCTGCCAACATCAGGCCTAATGTCACCATGGCAGGTTCATGAACCGGATCAAGGATGATGACCGTGTGCAAATTGTCGATGGCCGCTTTATTCTGTCCGGCAGCTATGTTAGCCAAGGCCAGATTGTAGTGATCCATAACGTTTGCCGATCCACCCGAAATTTTTTTATTGATCGCGTTTACCTGAATATCGGCGCATTGATGCTTCAACTCCCGATCATCGAAAATTCCATAAGAAGGAATCAATACATGGCTGCAGTAGTTGTCGACGATACGGCGATAGCGTGACTTCTGGCTTTCCGATAAGCGAGCCCACGGAAGCACATTGAACATGGGTACCTCGGCCGATGCGGCGAACTCCACCAGATCCAGCAGAGTTTCGAGATCGTTGTTGGCATCGGAGAACTTCTTGGTTCCAGGAGACAAACGGCGATGATCCGCCACAACCTGATCGATATCCAGGTTATTATTGAAAAGTTTCATCGGGGCCAAAAATTCAAGGAAAGGCAGGTTGTCCGTATGCAGCCGCCCATCTCCGAAAAGTCGCTGCAAATCCTCAGTCAGGATCAGGTGGACAAGGAAAGAAACCCCTGGAAACCTAACGATCCTCGATTTTTGTGCAATGATGGCGTTCTGCTTGGCGAGGTTCCAGTCGAATCGGCTGTCATTGTTGTTGAACCCTACCATCAGGTAATCCACAGGCCCCACCTTGATCAGTGCGCTGGTGGAGAAAACAGTAGCAAAGGTCCTTCCCAGAAGAGAAAATGTTTTCCAGTCCATTTCATAGGCCTGAATCCATTGTGCAAAGATCCCGTTGGCGGTCAATCGCCGTCTGGCCAACTGAAAGAATTCCAGGGAATACAAATTGGCCAGTCCGGCCATCCAGGGATTGGACGGCTCTGAAATAATGACATCATAGGATTCACGGGTCAGTGCTAAATGATTGCGGCCGTCTTGGACAATCAAACGTGTGCGTGGATCATCCAGGCAATGGTTGTTCCAGGGGTAGAAGAATTTTCGGCAGGCAGTCACAACCGCGCTGTTGATCTCCAGGATGTCCAACTGTTGGACCGGATAAAGCAGCACCTCTCCGGCTGTCATGCCGCTGGCCAACCCCAGCAGCATAACCTTCCGGGCATCGGCATGGAACAGCATGGGAATATGTGCGGAAAGTGTCTGGGTGGAACGGTCACCATGGGAAGAGGCATCCGCTTTGCCGCTGTTGAACATGGCGACCTCGATCGTTCCCAAACTGGTGGTTTCCTTTTCAACGGTGGTGAAACCGCCGATCCCCTCGCCTTGGAATACGACTTCCAGTCCCTGACGATGGCCGGCAATCCGCTGGGCTCCATGAACTAATGCCTCCCCCCATCCGGCGCGGTCCAGGTCCGCTTGGAGGACCCCGAAATCGCGATACCATCCCCGTGAGAGCAGATCGGTGCGCCAACTCGGATAGTGAGTCAACAGCAGCAATCCTACAGCAACAAATCCAACGACGGGCCAACGCGGCCGGTTGGTCTGGTTTTTCGTGTTTGCCTGATGCAAAAGTATTAAACCGGCTATAAGGAATTGGACCGCGATGACCAGACGCAGGCCGTTCATCTTGCCCATCCACGGAACCAGCACAAACCCGGCGACCAAGGAACCGGTCAACGCCCCAACGGTATTCAAGGCATAGGCCGTTCCCACTGATCGGCCCATACCGTTGATCGAATGGACGCAAAGCCGGTTGACCAGCGGGAAAGCGGCTCCAAGAAAAAGGGTTGGGGCCAGCAACAGAAAAAAAAGCACCATGGATTGGATGAGGACAAGGTGAGAAAACTGCCCTTGAACCGTATGAATCAGCTTGGCGAAAAAGAACTGACCGTTACCCAATGTTTGGCTGACCAAAAGCGCCATAATGGCTGCAGTGATCTGGGTGCAGGCCAGCCAGCTAAGCGCGTGGCGTGTTTTGTCAGCCAATCGCCCGAAAAGGATGCTGCCAGCGGCCAGACCGACGATAAAAGTCGCGACCACGATGGTGAAACAGTACGTGGTCGGCCCGGCGATGAGTCCCAGCAACCGTGTCCATAAAACTTCGTAGGCCATGGCACAAAACCCGGAGACAGTAAAAATCACCACCGCCCAATGGATCTGTCCGCTGCTGCCGATGGGTTCATTCTCCACATCTCCGTTTGAATCCAATATCGTTCCCGACAGGTTCGTCCAGGAACTGTCAACTATCGTAAAACGGCATAGCAGAAGACAGGAGATGCCGATCAATGCATTGAGGCCGCCAAATAAGCCCAAAGTCATTCGCACGCCAAATGTTTTTATCAGCACGAACCCGCATAGCACCACGCCCAGGGCCGCCCCGACCGTATTAAGGCCGTACAACCAGCCTGTACGGGTGCCGATATGTTCCAACCGCAGGACGTAAAAGCGGCAAAGGACTGGCAGCGTCGCTCCCATCAGACCCGCAGGCACAATCAGAACAAGAGCACAGCCGACAAAAGCAGCGGCTTGATAGCACCAGAAATGGGTTAGAAGAGAGTCGTAGATAGCCTCGTAAACCGGCTGGAGGCTCCGGATCATCAAGGGCACGGCCAGGGCACAGATCCCGATCCCGATTTCCATTTTTCCGTACAACGCCAGAAGTCTATCGCGCCGGGTGAACCGGTCGACGGTCCGGCCGGCCAGATAACTGCCCAGGGCCAGTCCGGCCATGAACACGGAAAGCACCGTGGACACGGCAAACGGCGCGCTGCCGATGACCTTGTCGATCAACCGGATCCAGATGACTTCATAGACCAGGCCGGCAGCGCCGGAGAGAAAAAAACAGACGGCGACGAAAAAGACGATGATTCGGTTTTCACCGGCAGCGATCTGGGTTCTGTTGTTCGACGAAATGCGATGCAATGGGTTGTCCTTTTTTGCCAGATCTTTTCCAGTTTTGCGATTGTGTAATAACTATTTCGGTTAGACATTGGCCTTCGATAAACTGCAGCAGGCTGCGGCATTGCCGAAACGATGCCACGGCCTGCTGTTCAATTCGGTTCTACCGACGATACCCTCCGCATTGAATCCGCACTATTTTTTTACCAGTCCGGTTGCCTCCCAGGGATTGCCGCCCGCCTGTGTGATCGCTTCGTAAAGTTCTTCATCCAGCTGGAATTCGGCCGCCATGGAGACAAATCGATCCGGGTGATCCAGATGATCCACGGCAGCCAGTACCATGGCCGCCTTGGGCGTATCTTTGGACGACAGGGCACGCAGGGGATCGAAGTTAAAGCTCAGGGCCGCTCCCCTGCCGGTCTTTTTCTCGGCATCCCAGACGAGTATCATGCCGGCCGGGTTGGCAATGACGATCTGCTTCTTCTGATCGTCTGAGAGCGGTTTGACGATCAACCCCTTCTTGCCGGCAGTGCAATCCATGACCACCTGAAAGGCATCTTCCTTACACCACACCGGACAGGCGACCACTATGTAGCGTTCGCCCTGCTCAAGCGGGAAATGGTCGATAATATAATGCGCCATGAGGTAACCCGAGGTCAGCCCCGGGCAGATGTGGTTGTGAAGCTCGGCGCTTTTCAAAAAATCATACGGCGCTCCCTTGGCCCAGGCATTGGCCATGGCGGCGAGGGAAAACAGGTCACGGCCGGCCTGGTATCTGTCGATCTTCTCCCAGAAAGCAGGTCGCGATATGGCGGACGGACCGATGTTGAGGGTGTCGGTGATCCAGCGGTTTTCCATCCGGCTGAGTATAACGGCATCGCCGTCTTTTTTGCGGAAAAGCATCAGGCGGAAGGGGTGGTCCTGGGTGCGCTGAAAAAAGAGCAGGTTGCCCCTGCCCACCGTGCAGCCGGTTTTCTCCTGAGCCTTCGCTAACCAGGGGAGTGCGCATTCGCCGTCCACCTTGACATAAGGGGCGTCAGTCAGGACCAGCAGGCCCGGATCACCTTTCGACACGTCCAGCGTCTGCATGGCCTGGGAAACCGTCTCGTCGAAAGGTGCGGCACAGACGCATCCACTGGAAACGATGGCAAGCATGAGAACAACCACAGCAGTAATACCGGCAATTTTTTGCATGTCTATTTCTCCTTTTCCATGGAACCCACCCGATCGTCAGGTAACGCCTATTGCGCAACCTGACCTACGTATGAATCCTTGCGCCGTGCTTTCCAGCCGTAAAAAAACCCGCACAGACCAAAAATAATCGACAACGCGGCAACTACTCTTATCGGACGACTCGTTCCGCCGGAAGTTGCAGGGGCAGTGGATTGGTCTGATTTTTGCCCATCGCCGTCAGCGCCAACCGCGAAGTCGAGCGTCAGCCGGTGCCCCATGCCGTCGCTGACCGCCGCCCGCCAGGCTCCGGATGAGTCCGTTTTTACCATGAAACAGCCGTTGCGATCGGTCCGGCCGGTCTGAAAGGCGATATCGGAATTGGGGGCCTTGATTTCAACGCCGGCATAACTCATCGGTTCACCGTCATCGTACATGGCCGTGAGACAGTAGCCCATTATCGGCTCGACGGTTCCCTCGACGCCATGACACCAGCCTTCGGAGACGTTCAGCATCGCAACCATCCAGCCAGCGAGAAAAATGAGAATGGGATTCATTTCGTTCTCCTTTCAATCTTGATGGATTCGTAAAAAGTATCAAGATGTGTCCACATGCAGTGAAGCTTCAGCGCTATCTATAAGTAATTGATAACACTGGATCCCCGCCTGTGCGGGGATGACAATAAAGAGAGTATTTCGACTTTTTACGAATCCATCAATCTTCAGCGTTCACCCCATCCATAGCCAGGATCGCGCTGTTTTTCGGACGCTGCAGGCGGTCGAAGAAAACGTAGGCCGCAATGCCCATTCCAATGGTGCCCAATCCGAACAGGGCGGTAATCGGCCGGCTTTTGATGGAAAAAATGATGATCCAAAGATTGCCGAGAATAAACACCAAAGGCGTCAGCGGATAGGCGAATGTTTTATAGGAATGCGCTACGGATGAAGAGAACCGCCGGGTCCGCATCAACCCGATAACGGTCAGCATGGCAAACAGCGAAAGCGTAAAACCGATGTACAGCAAAAGGGTCTCGAAGGAGGCCGAAACAACCATTACGATGGCAATGCCGGCCTGCAGGAAAATGGATGCGGCCGGGGTTTTGCGCACCGTGTCCAGCCGGCCGAACACATCAAAAAAAATGCGATCCTTGGACATGGCATAGTAAACTCTCGGTCCGGTCATCATCATGGCGCTCAGAACGGACAGAAGCCCCAGGGCGACCGCACCGCTGAAAAGGCGGCCCATGTTGAAACCGAAAAGCGATGCGGCCGATTTGGCGCCGATTTCCATAACCCCCTGCATGGCTTCGGGTGGCAGGGCGTACAGGTAGATCAGGTTCAGCAGCAGGTACAAAATCATCACAACGACGGTGCCGGCAAACAGGGAAAGCGGAATATTTCTCTGCGGAGCGGTGATCTCGGCGCCCAGATAAGCGGCTGCGTTCCAGCCGCTGTAGGCAAAGGAGACGAAAATCAGGGCCACGGCGAATTTTTCCGCGGACCAGGGAATCGATGCCGTGGCGGAAAAATGATCCACGGAACCGTTGCCCACCCAAAACCCGGCGCCGATGAACACGACCACCAGCGTGACCTTAAACAGGGTCAGTCCGTTCTGCACCCGGCTGCCGATGCGCAGGCTGTGGTAATGGAGCAGAGAGAAAAGCAAAATAACGCCGATGGCGGTCAGGGTCAGGGGCGACAGGGTCGCCATCCGGACGCCGGATATCGAAAAAGCGATGTCGTGCTCCATGGGAATTGAAAACGTCTGAAAGAAATAAGTCGCAAAGGCCACCGAGGCTGCCGCGATGGGGGCGGAAAAGCCGACAATCAGGGAGATCCAGCCGGACAAAAACCCCACCGGTTTGCCCAGACTTTCCTTCAGGAAGACATACTCGCCGCCGGCCCGGGGGAACCGGGCACCGAGTTCTCCGTAACAAAGGGCGCCGCAGAGGGCGAACAGACCGCCGAACAGCCAGCACAAAAGCAACGCCCGGGGATCGCCCAGCTCGGCCATGATAAAACCGGAGGTCGTGAAAATACCGGTGCCGACCATGTTGGCGATCACCAGGACCGTTGCCGAGAACAGCCCCAATTCTCTTTTCAGTCCGTTGCCCTTTGAGGAATCGTTCGTCATTGATCTTTCCGCCCACCTGTGCCGCCGTAAAAAACTTGTAAGTGTCCATCCAGAAACAGGCCAAATATGGATGGACGCGCGCTAATCCATGAAATCACCGACATACACGAGGTGTTCGAAGGGGAAGTCCTTGCCTTTCATCGCTTCGAGAATCGTATCCAGACGGCCTTTGACGATGTGTTCCTTCTGCTTGTAGCCGGCGTGAAAAACAATGGCGATGGGGGTTTCCACGGGATAGTGGTTTTTCAGTTTCTCCACCAATTCATCGAATTTCGTATGCATGGTGAAGATGATCATCGTGGGATGGTATTCGGCCAGTTTGTCGATTTCCCGGTAAGTGGTCAGCACCGCCGAATGGCTCGCCCTGCCCGACATGATATCCTTGCCCATGGCCGCGTTGGCCGCGTTGAAGCAACTCACACCGGGAATAATTTTCGGATTCAGGTCTTTGAATTCTTCAAGATACCAGCGGTAAGGGCCGCCATAAATCATCAGGTCGCCGCTGCCGAGAACCGAGACCGTCTTGCCGGCCTGAACCGCGGAACGGATCTGTTTGATCAATTGCGCCCGGGATTTCGCGTGCGCTTGGCATTCGGCCTGCTTTTGCGGATCTTTGATGGATGCGCAATCCCTCCTGTACGTGCGCCAACCCGCCAGGGATGGGTCCAGGACCGTTTTGCCGTGCAAATAGCCGGCAAACTCCTCTTGGGTCTGGTCCCTGCAGACGATGACGTCGGACGCCTTAATGGTATCGATGGCCCGCAGGGTGATCAGATCCGCATCGCCGACACCGAGACTGACCAGATAAAACTGGCTTTTGGTTTGTTGATGGGCCAGGGCGGACTGGGGTGCACCCGATAGGAATATGGCCGTAATAAAAAGCGCAGCCAGGGTCCATGATTGTTTTTTAATTTTCAATTTTACCTCCATAGACAAGGAAGAATTGATCGCAGCGATTTCAAGCAGGTCCTATCGAATTTCAAAAGAAAACGCCATATTGTACATATACTCGTCGCAGGTGGCCGTGTCCGTGTAAGGGCATCTGTGGGAAAGCATGATCATCCAGTAACCGGCTTTTTCTATCTTGAGATCGGCCCGCCCCTGGGCGTTGGTTTCGGTCTCCACCGGGAAATGTTTGTGGGGGTGCATCTGACCCTTGGCCGGGGGCTGATGTTTTGCGCTATCGTCTTTGACCGGCGGTTTATGCGGAGCGACGTCTTCGGCTTCAAATCCGGCGAAAGTGGCCCTCACGGTTGCATCGGAAAGAGGACTTCCGTCGAACAGCACCTTGATGGCCAGCGAATCGCCCGGTTTCATCCGTTCGAGGTCGGTCAGCGGGATGACCTCCAGGGGTTGACCGGCTGCGCCGGTGAGATTTTTATCGCTGCCGCCGGCGATGAGCACGGTCTTGGCCTGGATGTGAAAGTTGGTGCACTTGATGGGATCGGCAATCGACTTCTTATCCCCCCATTTGCGGCCTTCCGGCGTGGTCGTAAAGAAGCCCGGCTTGATCCGGGCGGTGATCAGCCAGGCGCCCGGCTTGTCGATTTTCAGCCGATACCGACCGGTCGAGACCGTGGGCAGATCGACCGTGGTACCGTCGGGATCGACCGCCTGGATGGCCTCCACCCGGCCTTCCTTGATCTCCTGGTCGACCCGGTTGGCCGGGTATTTGTGCCCCCAGCCGATACCGATGTCGACGGTCGTTCCGACCCGGGGGAAGTAATTGTCCGGATTGAGCCACAGGTTGTGGGCCCGGACGGTCAGGCTGAACGTAATCAGGCAAAAGAGGGTCAGCAGCGGTACGATATAAAATTGGCGTCGCATTTGGATTCTCCGTTTTTGGCGTCGATTGCTATTGGTTACTGTGCGAAGCGGCCACCATCCGCCAGAAAGTCACCCACATAGAGCAGATACTCGAAGGGCGGCCGCCCGGTTCCCATCTGCTCCAGAATCGTTCCCAGGGTTCCGTGCATCACCCGCTCGCGGTCGGCATAACCGGCGCTGAAGACGATGGCCACCGGCGTGTCGGAAGGATAATGGTTGGAGAGGCTGTCGATGAATTTCTTGAACTCCGTGCGCATGGTAAACAGCACCATGGTGCTTTGGTGAACCGCCATCTCCTCCACGGACCATCCCGAGGCCAGGATGACCGAATGGGAGGCACGACCTTCGGTGACGCCGGCTTTGAGGGCTGCATTGGCCGCATTGAAGCAGCTCAGGCCGGGCACCACCTCGGTGTCCAGGTCGCTAAGCTCGGTCAGCGACCAGGAGCACGGGCCGTAGACCAGGGGGTCGCCGCTGTCGAGCACGGCCACGGTCTTGCCTTCGGCCACCGCCGTCCGCACCAGAGCGGCGAACTCCGCCTGCTTTTGATGGTATTCCTCGCAGCTCATGCGCTCCCGGGAACTTTCGGTTTCGGTAACATCGGTACACTTCTTCCCGTGGAAAGGAAAAAGGCGATGGTAACCGGTGAGGACGTTCTTGCCGGCCAGAATGTCCTGGAATTTATCCTTTAGCCGCTGGTGGGCGAAAATCAGGTCGGCCGATTCGATCACTTTCAATCCCCGCAGGGTAATTAGATCGGGATCGCCGGGTCCCACGCCCACCAAGTAGAATTTCCCGCTGCCGGCCGATGTTGAGGGTGCCGGCCGTCTGAACTGCGCCCGCTCCAATGTCCGGCCCACATAAACAATGGAACGGCGTTGATCGACCCCGGAAAGGTCCGCGGCGAATCCGCCCACCGTTCCCAGCGTGACCGTCTCCTGGCCGACCACTCCGGCATTGGTGACGATGGCCGCCGGTGTCTGGGCAGGATAGGCCTGTTCCAGACGCGCAAAGAGCTCCTGCATTTTCCGGGGCATGAAAATAACCATGGTGGCCCGCTCATGGACGGCCAGCTGCTCGATGGTATCCTGTGCGCCTTCCTTTTTAAAAGGCGCCGTGAGAATGACTTCCCCCAAACTGACCTGAAGGGCTGCATTGGCGGCATTGAATGCACTGAGACCGGGAACGATCACCGGGTCGAGGTCGTGCAGTTCCTTGAGGCTCCAGATGTCCGGCCCATAAATGGTGGGATCGCCACTGCTCAGCATGACCACATGCTTGCCCGCCGATACGGCTTCCCTTACCAAGGCGGCGAATTCGGCCTGCTTGCGATGGTATTCCTCACAGCCCATCGACCACCCGGGCTTCTCCTCCGTGCTCAGTTGTTTGCAATCCTTGCCGTAGAAACGAAACAGGACCCCATACCCGTCCAGGACCTGTTTGCCGGTAAAATCAACGTAAGGGGCCAGCTTCTGCCGGTTTTTCGGACTGCAGAAAACCACATCCGCGTGGCGGATGGCCTCCACCGCTCTCACGGTCAACAGGTCTCCGTCGCCTGGCCCGATCCCCACCACCGTGTAGCTGCCCGGCGTCTTCACCCGGCTGCTCCCGGCCGATAGCGTATGACCGCTGCACCCCACGGCGAACATCCACACCAGAACCACCAGCAGGCCGCCGATCCAAATCCGGTTCTTTATCTTTCCGCCTTGCATCCGATCTTCTCCATTTTTTCTCAGTTAAAATTTTAAATTCAGCGTCGCCCCAATCGTGCGGTCCGTTGCCGGGAATCCGCTGGCGTCGGAATAGGTGACATCGAACAAGTTCTTGACATAAAGGCTGAGGACCGCTTCGTCGAGCAGCCATTTCTTTTTGCAGAGCACCTGCTCGATGCCTGCGTCGACCGTATGGTAGGCCTCGATCTCCACTTCGCGGAAATCGTAGACATCTTCGGCGATCTCCTCGGAGATTTCGGTCACCTCATCGCTCTGGTACTGGTAATCCAGCATAAGGGCTGTCTTTTCGAAGAGCTGATAGCGCAGACCGGCTGTTACGCGGTGCTTGGCCCGCTGATCCAACTCGGTTTCCCCGGCCGGTTCATCGCCTTGATTCTCAAAGTCCTGCCATGAATAGGCCAGATAAAACGAAAGCGGGTCGATGATGTGCCCGCTGAGCTGCACATCGATGCCATGGCGGTACACCTCGTCGAGGTTGATCTTATAATCGCTGAAGCGCAAGTCTCCGGCGCTTCCCGCGGAGTATTGGGCATAGCTGCTGTTGGTGGCGATGTAGTCTTTGATATCGTAAAACGAGTAGCCGAATTTGAACATGACATCCCCGAACAGGCGGCGATCGAGAATCAGGTCGTAGCCGATGCCGTGCTCCGGCTCCAGGAATATGCCGGCCGGCCGCCCCTGGGGATTGTAGTCGCCATGATAATCCGGTGCGCGCCAGATTTTGCTGATGCCTAAAGAGATCGAGCTGTCCCGCAGCCAGGAGGCCAGACTGTCCATGCGCCACGTTGTAAAGGATTTGGGCACGAACTCGTCCCAGTCGCGTTCGACGTACCGTCCGTAAGATGGGTTCCAGAGATTTCCCCCGGATTCGTTGCTCACCCAGATATTGACCTTCTCGTAGCGCAGGCCAAGGGTCGTCTCCAGGGAAGAAAATATTCCCCAGCGGTGTTGAAGATAGCCGCCCTGCTTTTTGATGCGCTCTTTTTTATCGTCGTCCAGTCCCTCGTCGAAAAGTCGCGCCAGATCGTACCCGATCGTTGTCGTATGGTTGGCTGTCCACTGAATTTCATCCTGGATTTTCCCTCCCTCCTGCCACCAGTCGGTGTCCATCACGCTGCGCTCGGCATCCCCCGGGTTCACATAATAGGCGCGTATGCGTTTGTCTTTCCCGCTATAGGCGCCCGCTTCGATCCGCCCGATGGGCGAAGGTTGCTCCAGGTTCAGGCGGTAGAGGTACGATTCCCCATTCCAGGTGGGTTGCTGGAACGGATCGAAGGCGCCGCCTTCCGCCCGCGGATAGTCGCTGTCGTAGTCGCCATCCGCTTCACCGGGGTTGTTGACCGGCGCCTGACGATCGGTATCGGTTCCCGAGGCGCTGACCGTTATGAAACCGTCGGCCGGCAGCAGATAGCCGATGCGGCCATACAGCGTCTCGATGTCCGTTTCGCTGTTTCTTAAAAAACCGTCCGTTGAATAGTGGCGGTAGGCGGTATCGTAGGTGAGGTTTTCGATGGCGCCCCGGGCCGTAACAATGGTGTTGCAGGTATCGTATGTTCCATAGCTCGTGGTCAGTGAGAAATCCGGCTTCAGACTATCCCGATGCGTTGGACGCTGAGTGACCATGTTGATCACGCCGCCGATACTTTTGCTGTCGTAAAGGGCAGAGTGGGGTCCGGGCAGGATTTCTATCTCCTTGATCAGAAAGGTGGGCAACAGCGCATAATCCACTATATTGCTGGATTTGCGTCCCCCGGTTTTCTGAACCGTCACGGCATCGATGGCGGTCACAAAGCGTGTGGCATCGAAACCGCGCAGATAAATGGAGTCGACCCCTGGATCCTGATCCGTGGCTCCCCGAAAATCAACTACCGCCTGGGATTTTAGAACATCAAGAACACTGTTCTGAGAACCGATAGTCTTGAAATCCTCGAGATCGATCACCGTCTTCTCCGGCAGTTGCTCCAAGCCAGCGGCCCCACTTTTACCGGTAACTACAATGGGTTCAAGTTTCTTGACCGCTTTGGATTCCGAATCCGCCTGCTGCGCCCAGGTGGTACTGCTGGCGAAAACGCTGATTAATAAAAAGAATCCAGACAATACTGCCAACGCGCCAATCCGTTTCATCTTCCTGATCCTTCCCATGTCAATATCTCCAGCAGAATGGCTGGTAACAACCGGCACGAAGGCATCACGAATTGACGCCGGGGAAGCTTCAGTGTACAAATACCAAAGCGGCCCCCTGCCGGGGACGCTAACCTAAAGGCAGCCAATACGTCCTGGCCGGGATGAGGCTGCCTTTTTATTTGTGATATGACAATTTGAAACCCGCTATCGGTTTCTTTATTCTGACAAAAAAAACCACAAAAACAGGGGTGGCTTAACCCTTGCCTTCGTGGCTTAAATGAAAATTAATGCACTATTTATGGATATATGGGTTGTTGCTGGAAGTTTGTTAAGCGAGGGCACCTTCATTGTGCTGGATATGGGATATCACTTAACGGTAGGCGGGATATAACTCATTACTGCCGGACCGTCAAGCAAATAATCCACCACGATCCTCCTTTCCATCCATTAACTTCAGGTTGGCCGGGCTTAATGAAGATGTGAAACAAATTTGAGGGGTTGATGCTTTCAGTTACCGATCAACCGGCTTTCACCAATCGCATTTATTTGCTTTGCCATCCTAATTTTAAAGCTTGAAAAATTCATGAGGCTGCTGAGCAGACCCTATTTTCCTGGCTTGTGTGAAAATTTACACCAATGGAATCCAGGCAATGGATTCTTGGAAAAACTGAGTTCCCCTGTTCGTAAATACGGTGACGCACCGATCTTGCCGAGGCGCCCGGATCGCAAGGCGGGAGAAGCGACAATAGCAGCGCTATGGGGGCGCCGAGCAAGCGGGGGAAGCACACCCTGGCGAATGTCGGCGTCGACGGGCCGGTCAGTATTTTTTATCACTATAGCGCGCAAAAGGCAGATGGCAACGAACGGATGGGGACATTTTCCCCCCACAGTTTCGCGATTACGGGTTGCACTCGAATAAGTGAGCCGCTCGTCCAGAATTGCTCAGTACTACCGTTGGCCTTACTCGCCAGCAGTTCGCTGGCCTTCAAACGACGATGCAGCTCCCGCGCCACCGCAACGGCAGGGTCTAGTACGGCCACATTCGGCCCTGCTACCGCTCTGATGGTTGAGATGAGAAACGGGAAGTGCGTGCACCCCAACACGATTGTGTCTGCGCCCTGCTCAAGCAGAGGAGAAACGTAGCGCACGATCAATGCCTCCGTTCTGGGACCATTTAGCTCCGCCTTTTCGACAAGCTCCACCAGTCCGGGACAGGGTTGTTCAAGAATCTGCACGCCCATGCCGTATTTCTCAGCCAAACGAGAGAAGCTCTCGCTCGCCAGCGTCTGACTCGTAGCCAGTACGCCGATGACGCCGGATCGGGTGAGTTGGGCGGCAGGCTTCACGGCAGGCTCTATGGCGACGATTGGGATCGTGAACCGTGACCGCAGCGTCAGTATAGCCACCGTGGTTACGGTGTTGCAAGCCACCACAACGGCCTTCACGCCCTCATTGAGAAAAAACTCGACGATCGCTTCCGCTCTGTCTGTGATGAATTTACCGGGTCGATTTCCATACGGGGCATGGCCTGAGTCGGCAACGTATAGCAGATCCTCCTCGGGCAGCGCGTGACGGATCTCTCGAAGCACGGACAGTCCGCCGACGCCGGAATCGAACACGCCAATGGGGGCACCTTGCATCACTGAAGCCGTCCCTGTCGATGACTGTTAAAAAAGCGTCAAGGTAGTCCTGGGGATATCTATCAGGCAAACGTATGGCGGCCCATTCGTTTGCGATGCCCATCAGTCATCAAGGGCCTTCTTGACGGCCAGGCCGATCTTTTCGATAGTGTAGGGCTTTTTGATGTATTGCCGCACACCCATCTCGATGGCCGCTTTGACGCGCGCGGTCTCGGAAAAGCCGCTGGCGATGATGGCCTTCTGACCGGGGTAAATGTCGCATATCCGGCGGTAGGTATCAAGTCCGTCAATACCGGGGTCCATGACCATGTCCAGCAGGACCAGATCCACGCGGTGGGTCTGCAGGTAGGCCTCGGCCGCTTCTCCACCGGAAACGGAAGCCAACCGGTAGTTCAACCGCTCCAGTATGCCGCGGGCAATCATCCGCTGCTCTTTCACATCGTCTACAACCAGGATCGATTCTCCGTTTCCCGTATATTGTTCGATGGGCACCGACGCTTTATCTGCGGCCAGCATCTTGCGCGTGGCCGGAAAGTACAGCTCAAATGTCGTTCCCTCGCCCTCGACACTCCTGACATCGATATAACCCTGGTGATCCTGGACGGTTGCCCAAACCACCGCCATCCCCAGGCCGGTTCCGCTCCTGCCCATGACCTTCTTCGTGTAAAACGGCTCGAATATCCGTTTGAGATCATCGGCGGCGATGCCGATCCCTTTGTCTTCCACAATCAGGACGGCATAGTCGCCCTCTTTGACATCGTCGTAACCTTCGAGACATCGGTCCACATACCGGTTTTCCGTCGCAATGAAGATTTTACCACCATCGGGCTGCGCCTCCGCCGCGTTGGACACCAGGTTCATGATGGTCTTCTTCAGATGAATGGCGGAACAGGCCACATTGAGCAGATCACCCTGGAGCCGGGTCTCTATTTGAACCGTCGGGTGATGCGATACCAGCTTCTTCAATTCGGGAGAGTTGAGATATTCGGAGACCATCCGATTGAGATTCAGCACCTCGGTGCTGATGACCCCTCGGCGTGCCAGCGTCAGCAGGTCCTGCACAATATCAGCGGCCCGATGGCCGGACCGCTGGATCGTCAACACCGGGTTTCGCAAGGGACTGTCTTTCGGAAGGTCCAGCAGCAGCAATTCCGGATAACTCACGATTCCGGACAATACGTTGTTGAGGTCATGGGCGACGCCACCGGCGAGAAGCCCCAATGCCTCCATTTTCTGAGCCCGCCGCAACTGTTCTGCCTGGCTTCGCTGCTTGGTGATATCTTCAAATATTCCCAGCACCGCATAGATATCGCCATTGGAATCGAACAGGGGACTCAGCAGGTAGCGCAGAAAAAGCGACTTTCCCCAACTGCTGGTAAATTCAGCCTCATAGGCGCCGGATGTGCCGTTCTCCATGCAATCCCTGAATCGATCCGGAAATCGTGTCGGTTCAATTTGGCCGGACTGAAAGACGTTGATCTGCAGGGTGGCCTCTTTGGACGAAGCGCCGATGATCTCGATGAACCTGAAGTTGGCATCGATGATATCCCCGTTGCGATCGATAGTAATGATGCCCAGCGGCGCATTTTCGACAAGGGCACGAAATCGACTTTCACTGGTGCGTAAAGACGCCTCTGCTTTCTTGCGCTCGGTAACATCCTGGGCGATGATGAGTCCGTAATCGATGCGACCGCCACGACCGGTAATGGGAAGGGCCTGGTTCATGAATGTCTGTTGGCCGTAGTCGAACTCAAAATCCCTGGTCTTTCCTTCGAAAACCTGACGACATTCGGATTCTATGATGTCGGCAATTTCCGGCAGGACCTTCCGGATGGTGCGCCCGACGAGCGCATCGGTGGAAAGACCGTGTTTTTGCAGTTCCAGGCCGTCTGCGGCAATCAATTTGAAATCCCTGTCAACGAGACAGAGCGCGCCGTTGGGAAAATTCCTGGCCAGCGTCCGATAGCGGGCTTCACTTTCCCGCAGACTGGCGCTGCTTTCCTGCTCGTTCAACAATGTCTTCTTCAGGTCGTTCAGCATCAGGGCGGTGGTCAGGGTCACCAGGGTGTTGATCAGCAGAAAATTGACCGACATCACGCCCCACTTTTCCAGGGGGTTCTCAATGAGCAGCGACCACGCCGGGCTTCCGTAAACGATATGGAAACCCACTGCCACCAGGGTAAGAAGATTGAGCGCCAGGGACCACAGGGCCGCGGAAAAGCCTAAAATGGCGGCCATGATCACCGAGGCACCGAACAGCCAGATATACCCGGCACCCGTCGGGCCAAGGATAAACATCAATCCGGCGCCGAGGCTGTATAGCATGAGACAGATGGTCCAGGCCCGTATTTGAAACGATAACCCTCGACTCAGCAAAATGACCAGGGCGGAAAGGTATGCACCACTGTCTAAAAGGATGACGCTCCACAGTCCTTCAAGAAAAGCCAGGGCCAAGGAAGGTATCAGGGCAAAGGGGCCCAGGGCGCTGGCCGTGAAGCAGATGACGAACAGGATCCGCTCCCGCCAGAAGGTCAGCGGATCGCTGGCCCACACGGTGTCGGGCATGAACCGCCGCTCCCAGCGGGTCCAGGCTTTTGAAAATTTCTCGAACAAGCTTGATTTCAATCGTTTATCTCGCGTTGGGCTCCCGGAGCCAGAAATACTGGTTTTTATCCGTTGAAACGCGTTGCAGCACCTGCGATTTCAAGAGTCACCGGTGACATGACCCCATAGGTTCTTTTATCGACCCATATGGCGTATTCTTGAATATTCCGGTCAGAAAGGAAGATGTCCGGCGTTCGCGGATCGAAGCCGGTTAACGGCACCGGATGCGGGGTGTGACGACCTGCCGATGCACTGATGAGGATTATTCGATCTCATCGTGCGCAATGTTTCCGGATTTCTTCGAGGGTGTTTTCGAAATGGGCCTTCAACGGACCGCCGAGTTGGATAGCCCTCATGACCGCGTCCAGGGCTTCGCTTTTCCTGCCCTGGTCAATCAGCACCTGTGCCAGGTTATTGAACAGGACCCCTTCATCGGGAAATTTCAGAATCGCATCGCGAAAGATTGCCTCGGCTGTTTTCAAGTTTCCCTGCGCATATCGGCACATCCCCAGTCCTATGGTGGCGGGCAGACTCTCCGGCCAACGGTGCAGTGCGGATTGATAGCCCCCGGCGGCAATATCCCAACGGCCCAAGCGTTCAAGATGGCCGACCGCCCTCAGGTAATTCTCTTCCGAAGCCACGGCAGGCAGTTTGGATGGCGGCAGCACCAGCAGCCCCCAGTAGTTGCTCCTGGCCCAGGTGTACTCGAAGGTCTTCAATGAGATCTGTTTGTGGGATGCCGTCCCGGAATGCATGATCACGGTGTCGTCAGTAAAGTCCAGGCCGATGACAACCGCATAGTGCCAGACGGGATACCAGGAAAGTCCGAGATTCTGCAGCACGAGGACCGGGTGTCCGGCGGCAATCTCATCGCTCAGGGATTTCGGATCGGACAGCCGGTAGACAATCCTGTCGTGCCGTCGAGCGGCAGCGATCATTGCGGACTGGAGGCTGCCTTTTTGTGACGGAGTAAATACTTCAGAGGTCAATTCTTGAGGGGAGACCGGAACGCCGCTCCATGCCAGGGCCATCGCCAGCGCTGCGGGACCGCATTGGAATTCTTTCTGGGGGAAGAACGGAACCGCTGTCAGCAGGCATCGGTCGAATGGAGCATTGGCCAGGGTGGGCCGGCTGATCCCGGCAGGACCCGCGCAACCGGCAACGGCCACGACAAGTGCGATGACCAGCCCGAACCATCCCAACCCGCGTGGAGCAGATTGAGGATAAACTGTCTTTTTATTCGTGACGCTATTTCTTAACAAAAGGGAAAATATCAGTATATCCCATTATATCGGTGACTAAAAGCACGACGAAGACGATCAGGGAAACGATGATGATGGTCTCGCCGGTGCTGCCGCCGGCCGGCAGGCTTTCCATGCGGTCGGCAATGGCGAGAATCTCCGCGTCGGAGAGCGCATGGGTTCGCATCAAGGCCTCACGGACGTCTATACCCTGTGCGACCAGTGCCGCCTTCACATCTTCTCTGGACAGCACGGAATTGACATAGGCGCGGGCATCGCTGATACGACCGGCATCGAGGACCGTTTCGGCAGTGATCATCTTCGCAAGGACCGTCTGGCAGGGAGTTAGGATGACGATCATGAGGACCGCCAGGAACCAACTGACCGGCTTTGCTATCGCTCGAATCTTTCTCATATGCCACCTCTTGATTGAATGGAAGTTGATGTCATTACACATAAACCCGCTAAAAAGTCAAGATGCACCGATGAGATTCCCACCGGAGCCTTCCACTGCCGGTGACAGCAATAGATGCCCCCGATTCAGATTCATTCCTGCTGAAACCATGACTGGGTCTTGAGGCAGACATTGACCAGCATGAGCATCACCGGCACTTCGATCAAAACCCCCACCACCGTGGCCAGGGCTGCACCCGAACTCAGGCCGAACAACATGGTGGATGTGGCGATGGCCACCTCGAAATGGTTGGACGCACCGATCATGGCCGCCGGGGCGGCATCCTCGTAGCGCAGTTTCAGCAGCCGCGCCAGGCCGTATCCCAGGCAGAAAATGAGCACTGTCTGGATGAACAGGGGCACGGCGATCCAGAGGATGGTCAGCGGGTTGCCTAAAATGACCTCCCCCTTGAATGAAAAAAGCAGTACCAGGGTGAGCAGCAGGGCGACGATGGTGACAGGCGTGAGCACATGCAGGAATTTCTCCTTGAACCAGGTCACCCCTTTGGCGGCAATGATCCAGCGTCGGGAAAAGAAGCCGGCCACCAGGGGCAGAGCCACGTAGATGCCGATGGAAATCAGCAGCGCCTGCCAGGGTACCGGCAACCGCCCCACGCCCAGCAGGAAGCCCCCCAGCACGCCGTAAAGCAGCAGCATGGTCAGCGAGTTGATGGCCACCATCACCAGGGTGAGGCCGTCGTTGCCCCGGGAAAGGAACCCCCACACCAGCACCATGGCCGTGCATGGAGCGATGCCCAGCAGGATGCACCCGGCCAGATAGCTGCGCCACAGAGGCACCTCCAGCATCTTGATGCCGTCGGCCAAAATCACGGTACCGGCACCGTGGGTGGCCCCCACAGGCAGGTCCAGGCCGAAGGGCATCTTCACGAGGTCCACCGCATCGGGTCCGATGACCCCCAAAAAGAGAGTTCCGAGAAAAAACAGGGCAATGGCGTACATGGTGAAGGGCTTGATCGCCCAGTTAATGAGCAGGGTCAAAAAAACAGGCTTGCCGCTTTTCCCCGCCCTGATCACCTCGCCGAAATCGATCTTGACCATGATGGGATACATCATGAAAAACAGGCATATGGCGATGGGGATGGAGACCACCGGCGCACCATTCACGGTTATGGCCATGCCGTCCAGCGTCCGGGCGATGCCGGGAGCGACTTTTCCCAGCAGGATGCCTGCAACGATGCACAGGATCACCCAGAGGGAAAGGAAGCGTTCGAAGATACCGGTCATCCTGCGGTCGTTGTCGGGGGCCGCATCGCTGTTCATTGGCTGATTCACTCCTGATCTCGATTGTTGAGGGCGTCGGGCAGGGATTTGATAAATGCGCGGATTTCGTCGCGCACCCGGCGATAATGGGCCATGACCGCTTCTTCGGCAGGTTCATTCTTTGCCAAGGCCGGCGGGTCGTCGAATCCCACATGAACGATCTTTACATTGCCCGGAATGTAAGGACAGGTTTCGTGGGCATGGCCACACACGGTCACCACAAAATCCCATGGTTCATCAATAAAATCCTGGGCCGGTTTGGAGCGGTGGTGGGAAATGTCTACCCCACTTCGGCCATAGCCTTGACAGCCAGCAGGTTGAGTCCGGGGACTTGCCGGCCGGCCGAGCCTTAATCAGGTCGCGCTTCAGGTGGTTCACCCACCCCTCGGCATTTGGCTGCGGCAGGAGTTTCCGGTACATAGGAAAAAAATTTTCAGCCTGTCTTTCATTGGTAATCGCTTCCCTTTGCTTTTGAGCTGAATGGGAAGATATGCATTAAATCAGAATGTTAAATAAATATCCCACGATCAGAATCCCACAGGTCACCACAGTGATGAATACAGCGATCAGTTGCGGCTTGAGTATTTTTCTGAGGATAATCATTTCAGGCAGGCTCAGCGCAATCACCGACATCATGAAAGCCAGTACGGTGCCCAGGGCGGCGCCCTTGCCCAGCAGCGCCTCCACGACCGGTATGATCCCGGCGGCATTGGAATACATGGGCACGCCCATGCCAACGGCCGCCGGTACGGCCCACCAGGCGCCCTTGCCCATTATCGAGGCCATGAATCCCTCCGGCACATAGCCGTGGATCCCGGCGCCAACGGCGATGCCGATGATCATATAGATCCAGACCTTGCCCACGATCTCCTTAACAGCTTCCCAGCCGGCGGTTATCCGGTCCCGCCACACCATTTTAATCTGGGGTGCCGCAGCCGTATCGACATTGAGTTTGACCACCCACTCCTCGATATATTTTTCCAGATGCATGCGGCCGATCACCCAACCCGCCATAATGGCGATGGTCAATCCCGTAGCCATATATATGCCGGCCACCTTCCACCCCAGCAAGCCATACAGCAGTCCCACGGCGATCTCATTGACCAGGGGCGCGGCAATCAGAAAAGAGAACGTCACTCCCAGGGGTACACCGGCGGTTACAAATCCGATAAACAGCGGCACGGCCGAGCACGAACAAAACGGGGTGACGATGCCCAGCGAGGCCGCCATGACATTGCCCACGAATTCGCTTTTTCCGGACAATATGTCCCGTGTGCGCTCAGGAGTGAAAAACGTTCGGATGATGCCCACGCCGAATACCACCAGAACCAGCAGCATCATCACCTTGGGGGTGTCATAAAAGAAGAATTCCAATGCCGCCCCCAGGTGAGTGCCCCTGCCGATGTTAAACAGCGAGTAGGTCAAAAACCGGGAGAGTTGCGGCAATACGCCGTATACCAGCCACCAGAGGTAAACGCCGCAGGCCCCCAACAAGAAGTGGAACCACATGGCCTCCCGGAAGCCGGGACCTTTTTTGCCATTTGCCACCGTAAAACCACCTACATTATTTTCAATCTGGTTCATGCGCGTCTCCATCGATGCAGCCACGAAACCGCTGCGTTAAAACGCCGGGCTTCTTATTTTTTCAGCCAGTCGATAATCTCTTCTTTTTTGGGAATCTTTCCCACGCTTTTCACCTCGCCGTCCACCACCACCGCCGGCGTGCCGAATACCCCGTAACCGGCTATTGCCATTACATCAGTCACTTTTTCCACCATGGCCTCAACACCGGCAGTGGCAACGGCCTCCCTTACGACTTGTTCGGTTTGCTTGCACTTGGCACAACCTGGTCCCAACACCTTGATTTCCATTTTTTTTCCTTTCAAAGACGGTGGATCACATGCTCCCTGCCGTGAGCCACGATGGGTGGATGTTTTATAAAAAGCCCCGTTAATTCTATATATCGTCATTCAACCATATAATAGGGACAAAAAAAATCAGTTCCGGTTCAGGATCTCGAACCGGTCGATGCGTGCTGTTCTTTCCACGAGCTCCGATATTTCCGCCTCATCGTTGAGCCAGTGGCGCAGATTGCCGAGCAGAGACGCGGCAAAGGGGCTCTGGCGGCCGTCGGCCAGGGTATAATTAACCCACAGCCCGTCCTTATGGGAACTCACCAGCCCAGCGTCTTCCATAATTTTCAGATGCTTGCTGGTCGTTGATTGGGCGGCACCAAGGGCGGTTTGCAGTTCGCAGACGCACATCATGCGTTTTTCCAGGATCTTGAGAATTTTGACCCGGGTGGGATCGGACACGGCCTTCATGACTCTGATAAATTCTTTCATCCCCACCTCCATATCGTTTTTTTAGAATATATTGGATCATTCGGAACGTGTCAACCCACAATCTGAAGCCATCACAAAAAAAAGCACTGCCGGCCGTTGACGTTCGGCGGCCGGCAGTGCTTTTTTTTTCAGCGCTATCTTAAGAAAACAGGATCAGGCACAATACAGGGTGTCCAGTTCCCCGAAAAGCCCGGTCCGGGCATCGTTGAAAGCCTGCATCAGGGCATTGGCCCTGCTATGCTCTCCCTGGTTTATCAGGACAACAATCTCACGGGCCAGCCGGTGAAGATCCTCGTGGTGCCTGCCGGCTTCGGCAAATCCCGGCAGATCGGCCAGGGCTTGTCCCGCCTCGCTTTGGTACCAGCGGCCTAAATCGCAGCTTTTTTGATCGGGAACATCGTTCGGGGATATTTTTATATCCCCTTTGATGGCCGCGGTGAGCCGTTCAAGCCACGCCATATGCGTTTTTTTTACTTCTGCGATGTTAAATTTAGGGGGACTGAGGTGAAAATACTCGACCACGTCGTGAAGCTTCTCCGCAAGTTGAGAAAGTTCCTTGACATTAAAGGCCACCTCGATGCTGGTATGCGTCAGTTCGTCCGCCGAGGTTTTCACATCGGCGATATCCGCCGAAATCTCGCCGGTTACACGCGAGCACTGGGCCACATTCTCATTAATCTCCCCGAATCCCAGAGAAACCTCCCGCACGTTGCCGGCCACCGCTTCGGTGGATGCCAGTTGACTGTCCACAGCCGTGGCGATGGTGGCGACGATGTCGTTCACCTGGTTGATCACCTCGGAAATCTGCTGCATTTCACCGACGGTTTCATCGGTCGAATGCTGGATCCCTTCGATCTTGGCCTTGATTTCGTGGGTGGCCTGGGCCGTCTGGCGAGCCAACTCCTTGATTTCGTTGGCCACCACGGCAAACCCCTTGCCGGCCTCGCCGGCGCGGGCCGCTTCGATGGTGGCGTTGAGGGCCAGCAGGTTGGTCTGCTCGGAAATCTCCGTAATCACTTCTGTCACCTTGCTGATGGCATCGGCGGCGCTGCCCAGGGCATTCATTTTCGCCGATGCCTGGTCCGCCTGAACCACCGCACTATCCGCTATAGTTCTGGCCTTTTCCGAATGCCCGGCGATCGTTTTGATGGTTTCGGTGGTGCCAGCCACCGTCTCTGCCACCATAGACACGTTGGTGGTGGCTTCTTCACTGGCCGCGGATACGCTGCTCATGCTCGCGCTCATTTCCTCTGCCGCCGTTGCCACCGTGTTAGATTTTGCGGCGGTGAGGTCTGCACCCCGGGCCATTCGCTCTGATATCCGGGTCATTTCCCCCGATGAAAAGCGGAGCGTGTCCACACTGTTCACCACCCGCCTGAGCATGCGCTCCATCCTCATCACCAGACGGTTCAAGGCATCCACCAGCAACCCGATTTCATCCTTTTGATCGATTTTTAAATGGTGGGTAAAATCGCCTTCAGACATCTGTTGCGCCAGTTTCACCACCTGCTGGATGGGACGGGTGATATTGCGGGTGCTCACGAATCCAAGCAACAAGGCCAGCAGGACCCCTGCGGCAATGCCCACCAGCATGGATGTGTTGGCCCTGGCCATGGCCTGCCGGGCCTCCTGGTTCACCGATTCGATAGACGCCTTGACCCCGGTCTCCAGGTCCTTGAGGCGGGAGATGATGTTTTCACCGATCTGGCTGGCCTCCGCGCCCAATTGGTCCAGCAGCGCATAATCATATGGCTCTGCCGAAATTTTCTTGGTGATCAGATCCGCCAGTATTTTAAAGGTTGCGTGAAAGGAGGCGTCGTAGAATTGAAGGGCATCAGTTACCACCTGTTGCAGCCGTTTATCTTTGGCCGCCTGGACGACTCCGGCTTCCGTCTCCCCTCCTTTTAAAATGGCGTTGCCCAGGGCGTTGAATTTAAGGGCGATTTTTTCGTGCTCGCGCCAAGTGGCATCGACCTCGTCCGGCCATTGCGCCGCTTCCAGGCTCTTGAACAACTGCAGGTCGTTGGCCACCGCCATCTTCATCTCCATGGCCGCATAGATCAGCGGACCCGACTCGGTGGTGGCCTGGAGTTTGGTGCCCACGTTGCGCATGCCGAAGAGCCCCACCAGGCCAACGACGACCAGAATCAGCGTGATGCATGAAAAATAAATCATCTGTTTGACGAGCAATGGCAGATTATTGAACATGTTTGACGACTCCAGAATCACTAAGCAATAGTTGTGGAACCCGCGCCCGAAGGGTGCAGGAAAACCAGATCAAACACAGCGGTCCGATAAGGTTATCGATCTGGGTGGGAAAATCTTTAATGATTAGGTCAAATGAGGAGCTTACCCGTTGGTGTGACGGCGGGCGGGGGTGAGTGGCCTAAACCGCCTCGACAACCGGCGAAGCGGCCGGAACATGAAAAAGCGGATGAGCCGGCTGAATCCGCCCATCACCCGGCCGATCTCTTTTTCCACCGAAGGTTCCACGCGGCAGAAGGAGATGATGCAGCGCTCCGGCCGCAGGTTGTCGGGGAAAAGGCATGGCCCGGTGCCGTTTTCAAGAAAAATGCAGTCTGAAGGGAAATAGCTTTCTCGGGTAAGGCAAACCGTCATGGCGTCTTCAAACGCCGGCGCCATGGCGAGAATGTACACCAGATCCCACTCCGTGATGATATCGGCGGGATGGATGTTCCGGCAGCAAAGGCCCTGGCAGGCACTGCAATTGGCCAATAGGGGAACGCCTTTTTTTGTCAGGGTCTCCTGGGCATCCTGGATGTCCCGGCAGATGGCCAACAGGGTTTTGCGCTCATCGGCATCCAAACCCTCGATTCTCTTTCGGGCCGCCCTGAAGCTGTGCTTAAGTCCCATTATATAAACCGTTTCATCATTTCATCAATCACCCCATCCACATTGTCCGGGGTGATATCGTGCTGTGCGCAGAAGGCATCCACCCTGGCCAGCCTTTTAGGGCTGTACATATCGACCAGGCGGGTAAAGATGCCCAGGCGCCGGCCCACCTGAAAGCGGCACTGGTCCTGGGGCGACAGGGCAAGGAACCGGTCCAGCACCGCCAGAATATCGGATCTGGCTTCGGGGAGGCGGCCCCGAACCTCTTCGAACAGGTTGAGGATGTGATCGCTGACGATCATGCCGGTGATGCCGTTCAGGTTCTCGATGAACAAGCGTATCTCGCGGCCCATATCGATATCGTTCAGTTTGACAAACCGCCCGGAACGATATTCCTCGGCCAGGGGTATCCCGTCGGGAATGGCCAGTGTGCGCAAGCGGATGAAATCCGGGTTGATTCGGTTCAGGGCGTCGGCGGTTTCCAACGCATGGTCCCGGGACAGGTCCTTTCCCCCCAGACCCGGCATTACATATTCAGACAATTCGATTCCGGCCTTTTTCACTTTCCTGCCGGCCTTGATCTGGGTGAGCTTGTCCACCCCTTTGCGAACCATCCTGAGTACCGCGTCCGAACCGGACTCAAGACCGATGTGGATCCGGTTCAGTCCCGCCTCCCGCATCTGGCGCAGGTGGTCGTCACTGATGCGGGCAATCGTGTGCGAACGGGCGTACGAGGTGATCCGGTCGACCTGGGGGAAACGGAATCGGAGGTGACGCAAAATACGGATCAGCTGGTCGGGCTTGACCACCAGGCTGTTGGCGTCCTGCAGAAAAATGGATTGCATGCCGCCGGCATACCAATTCAGTGCGGCGCCGAAGGACTGATGCTCGTGAATGGGGAGGCCCTGCATCAGCTCACTGATATCCTGACGCAAAATCTGCCCGGATCCGTCGGAGAGGCCTTCCAGCGTCTTCACGTGACGGTAAACCGCATCGATATCCTCGATGACGTGGGCTTCGGGGCGAACGGAAAAGCGGGCTCCCTTGTAAACCGGGCAAAAAGCGCAGTGGTTCCAAGGACAGTTACGGGTTACCCGGACCAGCAGGCTGCCGGCTTCGCTGGGCGGCCGGATGGGGCCCTGTTCGAAACCGGGGTATCGATCCTTATCATGGTTGCACTGGGCCATCGTCGCCGGTCTCCTGTCCGAAAGCGGTTGACCTTTTTGTATACCTTTCATCGGTTCAAAAATAAACCCCCTTTGACAAGCAACGATGGCATGCCTTATGGTAGGCCTCCGATAAATACTGAATACTGAAAGCACCGGGGAATGCTAAAAAAACTGGGTTTGATCATATTTGCTCTGATTTTCGTGGGGGTCTGCACTGCCGGAGTGTTGTACATGTATCTCATGTCATGGGCGGATCGCCCGGTTGGAACGGCTGCCCTGGAAAAACTGTTCACCGTTTCCCCGGGCCAGGGCCTTAAGCAGACGGCCGATGCCCTCCAGCAGGAAGGCCTGGTTTCGGATGCCCTTCGTTTCACGATCCTGGCCAGGCTCGACAAGAAGGACAAACTGCTCAAGGCCGGGGAATACTTTTTTTCGACCACCATGACGCCAAAAGAAATCCTGGGACAGATGGTAGAGGGCCGAGTACACCTGTATCGGCTCACCATCCCGGAAGGATACAACCTGGTTCAAATCGCCGCAGCGGTCGCCGCTGCAGGCCTGGAATCGGAAAAAAACTTTCTCGATGCCACCCGCAATCCGGAGATAGCCAGAAGCCTCGGCATCGACGCCGATACCCTGGAAGGGTATCTGTTCCCGGACACTTATTATTTTCCACGCGGGCTGGACAGCGCCACCATCATCGCCACAATGGTCAAACAGTTCAAGGCCGCCTTTAAACCGGCCTGGGATCAGCAGGCAAAAGCCCAGGGGATGACCGTTCATGAAATCGTCACCCTTGCCTCCATCATCGAGAAAGAAACCGGCGCCCCCGAGGAGCGCCCGCTGATATCCTCGGTCTTTCACAACCGGCTGAAAAAAGGCATGCGCCTGGAGACCGATCCCACGGTGATCTACGGCATTCCCGATTTCGACGGCAACATCAAACGCCGTCACCTGGAAACCCACACCCCTTACAACACCTATAAGATCAAAGGGCTTCCCCCCGGCCCCATTGCCAGCCCGGGAGCCCTTGCCATGGAAGCGGCCCTTTTTCCCGCCCAAAGCGACTACCTCTATTTCGTCTCGAAAAAAGACGGAACCCATCAGTTTTCCACCACCATCAAGGAACACAACGCGGCAGTAAAAAAGTACCAGCTGAGGAAACGAAAACGTTGAAAAAACCGACGGGAAAGCTAAGGTCCGGTTTTACGACGGGCGCGGCAGCGGCGGCAGCCGCCAAGGCAGCCCTTCAGCTGCTGCTTACCGGTCAGGCGCCGACGCGGGTGGAAATCACTTTCTTAACCGGTGAGACCACGACGATTGCGGTTCATCACTGCCGGCTGGTGGAATCGAACAAGGCTCGCTGTACGGTGATCAAGGATGCCGGAGACGACCCGGACATCACCCATGGCGCCGAAATCGGTGCCGAGGTCACCCTGGAAAAACGATCGGACAGGGGTCCTATCCGAATCACCGGCGGAACAGGGGTCGGCGTGGTGACCAAGCCCGGCCTCGAGATTCCACCGGGCCGTGCGGCAATTACATCGGGACCCGTCACCATGATCACCAACAGCGTCAATGCGCTGCTCGACGCCCGTTCCACCGATGCCGGCATCCACATCGAGGTATTTGTTCCCGAAGGCGAGCGGCTGGCCCAAAAAACCTTAAACGCCAGACTGGGAATCATTGGCGGCCTGTCCATCCTGGGCACCACCGGCATCGTCCGCCCCATGTCCCACGAAGCCTATGCAGCCACCATCGAAAAATCCATGGATGTGGCCCGGGCAGCCGGGTTGGCGCACCTGGTGCTGACCACCGGCAGGCGCAGCGAACGCTTTGCCCAGAAACGCTGGCCGACGCTGCCCGACGAGGCTTTCATTCAAATCGGCGATTTCTTCCAGACGGCCATGGCCGCCGCAGCGAAACGCGGATTCTCGTCGGCAACCCTGGCCGTCTTTTTCGGCAAAGCGGTAAAGATGGCCCAAAACATCCCCCACACCCACGCGGCAAAATCCGAATTGACCCTGGAAACCCTCGCGCGCTGGACCTTTGAGCACACCGGCAACCCGGCGTTGGCTCGCCGGATTGCCGCCGCCAACACCGCCCGACACGCCTTTGACCCGCTCAAGGAAAGCGCCCTGCCGGTGATCGCCCAGGTGGCCGGAGAGGCCCGACGCTGCGCGGTGGGCTTTTCTGAAAACCAGGTGCGCGTCCGCTGTGTTATTTTCGATTACGACGGTACCGCAGCAGTTGACACGCAAGCGGATTGGGGCTAGGGTGGCGACGCAGATTATTTTGAAAAAAACACCCCTCACCCCGGCCCTTTCCCCTTGAGGGGAGAGGGCCGGGGTGAGGGGTGATAAGGAAAACATCAGTGGCACCACCATTAACCATCATCGGCATGGGCGTCTCCCCCGATGACCTCACCCTCCGGCAACGATCAATCATCGAGGCGGCCGATATTCTTGTGGGCGGACAACGGCTCATCGATCACTTCGGACATCTGGCCTGCCAACGGCGGGTGGTTGACAGGGATCTTGACGGACTGGGCGATTTTCTCCAGGAGAAGATGCCCGGCAACACCATCGTGGTCCTCACCTCAGGCGACCCCCTGTTCTACGGCATCGGCGCTTTCCTGGTTCGCCGCCTGGGTGCCGATCAGGTGCACATCCTGCCCAACGTCTGCACCGTGGCGGCCGGTTTTGCGCGCCTGGGCGAACCCTGGCAGGACGTCCGCGTCGTGAGCCTGCATGGCCGCAACCGCACCGGCGAACTGCTGCGGCACCTGGCCGGCGGCGATACGGTTGCCGTCTATACGGACCCGACCCGCGGCCCTGCGTGGCTGGCGGGCCTTCTGGAGGAAAATGCGTTTTCGGACGTCGGCATGTGCGTTCTGGAACGGCTGGGTATGCCGGATGAACGGATCACCCGGACCACGCCGGCGGAAGCGCGGGCCATGACTTTTTCCGATCTGAATCTGGTGATCCTGAAGCCCGATCCCGTTCGGCAGACCGCCCCGATCCTGTTTCCCGGCATGCCCGACCACCGCTTCGCCCATGACGAGGGTCTGATCACCAAAGCCGAAGTCCGGGCCGTAAGCCTGTCCCGGCTGCGCCTGTTCGACCGGGCGGTCTTCTGGGACCTGGGTGCCGGCAGCGGTTCGGTATCCATCGAAGCAGGGCTGACAGTCACCCGGGGAGAAATCTACGCCGTGGAACAAAAGGAGCGGCGGATCCGACATATCCATGAAAACCGCACGCGCTTCGGCATCGGCAATTTGCAGGTCGTCCAGGCCCGCCTGCCGGAAGGGACGACCGACCTGCCCTCCCCGGACCGGGTGTTTATCGGCGGCGGCGGCAACGCCCTGACCGACATTATCCGTTCGGCTGCCCACCGCCTGAAACCGTCTGGCATTATCGTGATCAACACGGTCCTGATCGACAACCTCACCACGGCCGTGCATACCCTGGAAGACCTCGGTTTTGACGTGGACATGGTTCAGATCCAGGTGAGCCGGGCAACCCCCATGCCCTTCAGCCACCGTCTGGAAGCGGCCAACCCCGTCTGGATCATCACCGGCAGCCGCCCCTGACGCGCCCAAAGAAAGTAACCATCGTGATTCACGAATCCGCCGTTATCAATTCAGACAAAAAGGCCCCGAACCCCATCATCTTCTGCGGCGCCGGCCCCGGCGACCCGGATCTGATCACGGTAAAGGGCCAGCAGGCCCTGGCAGCAGCCGACCTGGTCGTTTACGCCGGCTCCCTGGTGCCCGAAGCCCTGCTCAAATGGACCCGGCCGGAGTGCCGCCACCTGAGCAGCGCCGGCCTGCACCTGGACGAAATGGTATCGACCATGGCCGACGCCTGGCAGGCGGGCCGGAAGGTCGTGCGCCTGCACACCGGCGACCCCTGTCTCTACGGGGCCATTTTCGAACAGATGGCCCAACTGTCGCGGCGCGACATTCCTTACACGGTAATCCCGGGTGTCACCGCCGCCTTTGCCGCCGCCGCGGCCCTGGGCGTCGAATATACTCTGCCGGAGATTTCCCAGACCCTGATTCTCACCCGCATGGCCGGCCGGACGCCGGTGCCGGAAAGCGAAACCCTGGCATCCCTGGCCGCCCACCGGACCACCATGGCGATTTACCTGAGCATCTCCATGGTCGATGAGATGACGCGAATCCTGTCGACTGCCTATGGAACTGACGGGGCTTGTGCGGTGGTTTACCGGGCCAGCCAGCCCGATCAGAAAATTATCTGGACCACCACAGGCCAGTTGGCCGAAACCGTCAAAAAAGAGAAGATCACCCGTACGGCCCTGGTGGTCGTCGGACGCGTGCTGGATGTAAGCCTCGAGGCCCTGGTTCACCGCTCCAGACTCTACGACCGCCACTTTGCCCACGGCTACCGTGAGGCGGAAAACCACCAGTGAAGTCGACCGCCCAAGAGCGCACCGCCATCTGGGCACTGACCCCCAACGGCGCCCGGCTGGCCCGGATCATCGCCGAAGAGATGCCCGGCATTACCCTGTTTCTATCGGACAAACTGAAAGCGACCATCGACGGCGCAATCCGCTTTGCCCGGTTGAAAGATGAAGTCGACCGGCAATTCGCCAGGTTCCCCCGCCACATCTTCATTATGGCCACGGGCATCGTAGTGCGCAGCATCGCTGATCACCTGGCCCACAAGACCACGGATCCGGCCGTCGTGGTCTGCGACGAGGCCGGACAATTTGCCATCAGCCTGGTTTCCGGCCATATCGGGGGAGCCAACGCCCTGGCCCGGGAAACTGCCCGGGCCACCGGCGGCCTGCCGGTGATCACCACGGCCACCGATGTCAACCGGGTGCCGGCCATCGATGTCATCGCCGTGGAAAACAAACTGACCATCGAAAATCCCGATGCCATTAAAAATGTCAACATGGCCCTGATCACCGGCAACCCGATCTTCATCCACGATCCCTTTGGGAAGGTGGCCCCCCGGCTGCCCGAAGGCCAGATAATCCCGACTGCCGTAAACGCATTCGGGCAGAACGATGCCGGTATTTTCGTGGATTACCTGCGTCTTGACCTGCCCCCCCATGTGCTGGTATTGCGACCCGGATCATTGGTGGCCGGAATGGGATGCAATCGGGGCACTGATGTTGCGGAAATGCGGGACCTGCTGGTGGAAACGTTCAGGACCCACAACCTGGCCATTTCCAGCCTGCGCGCCCTGGCCACAGTGGATCTGAAAGCCGACGAACCCGGTCTGCTGGCTCTGGCCGCGTCCTTGAACCTGAAGATTACGATATTCAACCGTGACCGGCTCAACAGGGTGGAGCAGGTGCCCACCCCGTCGACCGTGGTGGAAAAACACATAGGAGTCAAAAGCGTATGCGAAGCTGCAGCCCTGCTGGCGACACACCGGGGACGACTGATCGTTCCCAAACAGAAGACGGCCAACGTCACCGTGGCGGTGGCCGCCGACGGCTATATATCGTCGGCATCGGACCCGGCGGGCCGGAGCACCTGAGCCAACGCGCCGCCCGGGTCCTGGAAACCGTCGATGCCGTTGCCGGGTACACCACCTACATCGACCTGATCCGGCCGCTGATCACCGGCAAGCAGATCGTCAGCACCGCCATGAAAAAAGAGGTTGACCGGGTATCGGCGGCCCTGGACCTGGCCTTGTCGGGAACCTCATGCGCCGTGGTTTCCAGCGGGGATCCGGGAGTCTACGCCATGGCCGGCCTGGTGCTGGAAATGTGCCGGGAGCGGGCCATTGCCATCGGCGGTTCCGAAAAAGCTGAAGATTCGGATCGACTATTTGTCGAGGTGGTGCCCGGCATCCCCGCCCTGTGCGCCGGCGCGTCGCTTCTGGGGGCACCGTTAACCCATGATTTTGCCGCCATATCCTTAAGCGATCTGCTCACGCCCTGGAAGACCATCGAAACCCGCCTGGAAGCAGCGGCCCGGGCCGATTTTGTCATTGTAATCTACAACCCCAAGAGCCGGCGCCGGGCCGATCACCTGGCCCGCGCCCAACAGATCATCCTGAGGCACCGCGACCCGGCCACCCCGGTGGGCATCGTCACCGGCGCCATGCGGGAGAACCAGCGGGTCACGATCACCACGCTGACGGATCTTCACCGGGGTGATGTGGATATGCAGACCACCGTATTTGTTGGAAATTCATCCACTTTCAGTTACGACGGATTTATGATTACCCCCCGTGGGTACGCCCAAAAATATGACATCGGCACGTCGGAAACAGCAACCCCATGACATTTAAACAGGGTTACATTCAGGTCTATACGGGTGACGGCAAGGGAAAAACCACTGCTGCATTAGGGTTGGCCCTGCGCGCCGCCGGCGCAGGCCTGAAGGTCTACATCGCTCAGTTTATCAAATCCGGCGACTACAGCGAAATCAAGGCCCTGTCGTGCCTGGCGGACCGGATCACCGTAGAGCAGTTCGGTCTGGGCCGGTTCATCAAGGGAAAGCCGTCGCCGGAAGACGTGGCAGCCGCTCAAAAGGGGCTAAAAGCTATCCGCGGTGCCCTGAATTCCGGCCGGTACCAGGTAGTCATCATGGAAGAAGGCAACGTGGCGGCCAAGTGCGGGTTGTTCCCGGTTGAGGAGATTCTGGCGATCATGTCGCAAAAGCCCGTTGACGTGGAATTGATCATCACCGGCCGGGGAGCCGACGCGCGCGTCATGGACAACGCCGATCTGGTGACGGAAATGAAAGCCGTCAAGCATTATTACAAAGATGGGGTGGCCGCTCGCGTTGGGATTGAGAAGTGAGGGTTCCTAAAGTATTGAAGGTCCATGGATTCAAGGGGTCGAGGATTCGAGGGGTCAGAAACATTACCCAACAATTATCGGCAACGGATCGCTCGAGAAACGATGAATATGTTAATACAATTACGGGAAGCCAGGAATCGGTTCCCTTGACCCCTCGGATCCTTGAATCCTCGAACCCCTTAACTCACCGCCGGGGACAGGTTCACCGATGATCATGAAAACCAAGACAAAAAATGCCCCTCAAGCCCCCTGCCTCGCCGTGCTGGGCACCGGCTCCGACGTCGGCAAGAGCGTCATCGCCGCCGCCCTGTGCAGGCTTTTTGCGGACCGGGGGATACGGGTAGCGCCCTATAAGGCTCAGAACATGTCCAACAATTCCGGGGTTACTCCGGAGGGGCTGGAAATGGGCCGGGCTCAGATCGTCCAGGCCGAGGCTGCCGGAATCGTCCCCCACGTAGACATGAACCCGATTCTGCTCAAGCCCACCAGTGACGTGGGCTCGCAGGTGGTGCTCCTGGGCGAGGCCATCGGCAACCAGACGGCCATGGATTACCATCAGAAGAAAGCCCGTCTGGTGCAGACCGCCAACGAAGCACTGGACCGCCTGCGGTCCAAATACGATCTGGTGGTGATGGAAGGCGCCGGCTCCTGCGCCGAAGTGAACCTTCTGGCCCACGATATCGTCAATCTTCCCATGGCCGAATATGCCGATGCCCCGGTAATCCTGGTCGGAGATATCCACCGCGGCGGCATCTTCGCCCAGTTGGTGGGCACGTTGGACTGCCTTCCCCGACACTTCCGCGACCGGGTGGCCGGATTCATCATCAACCGCTTCCGCGGAGATCTGCGGCTGTTCGCGGACGGGGTGCAATGGATCGAAGAAAGAACCGGACTGCCGGTATTCGGCGTGTTGCCCTGGTATGACCACATTCGCATCGATCCGGAAGACTCGGTGGTCATCGAACGCCCCGGAACCGTTGCTGTGAAAGCAGATGGCATGCCCGCGGTGGCGGTGGTCCGCATCCCCCATATTTCAAACTTCACCGATTTCGATCCGCTGCGGGGGCTCGCGGGATTGACCCTCCACTTTGTGGAAACACCCCAGGATCTCACCGCCTTTTCCGCGGTGATCCTGCCGGGATCCAAAAATACCCGCTTCGACCTGGAGTGGCTTGAAACCAGCGGCTGGAGATCCCGGATCGCCGACTTCAACGCCCGCGGCGGCCACATCACCGGCATCTGCGGCGGCTATCAGATGATGGGAACCCGGGTCCACGATCCCGACGGGCTGGAAGGCCAACCGGGAGCAACTGCCGGACTGGGCCTGTTGCCGGTGGACACCGTGCTCCAGGCACCCAAGACCACGACCCTCAGCCGCTTTTCCTGGAACGGCATCTGGGGAACCGGTTATGAGATCCATATGGGCCAGACCCGGTTGCACGGCGGAAAGCCCCTGCTGATGCTCCATGAAAGAAACGGCAACGCCGTCAATGACGCCGACGGGTGTGCGATTGAGAATGGGCGGGCCATAGGCACCTACATGCACGGTTTGTTCGACACCCCGGCACTGATCTCCCAGTGGCTGACGACGGTAGGGATTACCGGCATCGACGTGCCGGCCGCCGGCGGCCTGGAGGCTAAAATGCAGCAATACGCCCTGCTGGCCGATCATTTCGGGCGCCATGTGGATATGGAACGGCTCAGCAACCTGGTGAAGATCAAAAATCAAATGACAAATAAATCTCAATAACCCAATTCAAAATTCGAAACCGAAAAAAACCAAGATGACAATCAACTGTTTGTTTTGCCCTTCTTTGAGATTTGGACATTGTAATTTGAAATTTATTTGAGATTTGTTAATTGAGGTTTGATGTTTCCGGGCTATCCGGGTTAGATCTCATTCAAAACAAGAACCAATCGATAAAGATCCCTTAATGAAATCATCGTGACCGATACCGATAAGATTCTGGTCCTTGGCGGCTGCCGCAGCGGCAAAAGCAGCCATGCCCTGCAGCTGGCCGAATGCATGGGCCGACGCCGGGTGTTCGTGGCCACTTGCGTGCCCCATGACGACGAAATGCAGGCCCGGGTGGCCCGGCATCGGCAGGAACGCAGCGACACCTGGAACACCTTGGAAATCCCCGTGGACCTGGCCGATGCCATCACTGCCCACGGCCCGGCGGCGGATGTGATGCTGGTGGACTGCCTGACCCTGTGGCTGAGCAATCTGCTCATGCAAACTCAGGACGTCAAACAGGTTCGGCGACATATCGACGGTCTGGCAGAGGCCGTTAAATCGGCCCCCTGCGCGGTGATACTGGTCTCCAACGAGGTAGGTGCCGGCATCGTTCCGGAAAACCGCCTGGCCCGCCTTTACCGGGATCTGGCCGGCTGGACCAACCAGGCCGTGGCAGCCGCCTGCGAGCGTGTTGTCTGGACCGTCGCCGGCATTCCCGTAACGATCAAACCCCCTTTACCGAACGACACCCCATGAATGCATTTATCGCCTCGCTCCAGTTCATCACCGCCGTCCCGCTAGGTCAGCCGCGACCCTTCGATCCAAAAGGGATCATCGTCCATTTTCCGTTGGCCGGACTGGCCATCGGCCTGGCACTGGCCCTTTTCGACCTGGCCGCATCGGCACTTTGGCCGCCCGCCGTGGCAGGAGTACTTGATGTCGTGCTGCTGGCGGCCGTCACCGGCGCCTTTCATCTGGACGGTCTGGCCGACACGGTGGATGGCCTGTACGGCCGCCGTGAGCGTGAAAAAGCCCTTGCCATCATGAAAGACAGCCGGGTGGGCGCCATGGGATTGGTGGCCGTGGCCTGCGTGCTGCTCGTCAAAGCCGCTGCTCTGGGGAGTATCGGGCACGGACGGTTTCTGGCACTGATGGTCGTTCCGGCCTATGCCCGCTCCGCGATGATTGTCGGCATGCGCTTGCTGCCCTATGCCCGAGGCAAGGAAGGCACCGGCAGCGCCTTCTTTGAAACCCCGCTTACGGCGATCGACTTCAAATTCGTGGCCGCGCCGGTCATCCTGTCCCTGTTTCTGGGATGGCGGGGACTCCTGCTGAACCTGTTTTTCGCCTCCACCACCGCAGCCCTGATCGCCATCTACCGCAAGAAACTGGGAGGCATCACCGGAGACCTGCTCGGCGCCATGACCGAAATCCTGGAAGCGGTCCTGTTTCTGGCGGTGTGCGTGGGAGGCAGCCCATGATCGGCGGACACGGGGGCAACATCTATCAACTGGCCCAGCAGTTGGAGTGCCGACCATCGGAAATCAGCGACATGAGCGCCAACGTCAATCCCCTTGGCCCTATGCCGGCATTGATTGAGCACTTAAAGGGCGGTATATCATCGGCAATCGCCGCCCTGCCCGAAGTGGACGCCGGCGGCATCGTTGACGCCTTTTCCCGGTTTTACGGCATCGAGCCTCGACAGGTGATGGCGGGCAACGGCACGACTGAACTCATTTACCTGATTCCCAGAGCATTAGGTGTAAAAAAAGCCCTGGTGGTGGGTCCCACCTATTCCGACTACCGGGATGCCTGCGCCATGAACCAAGTCGCCTGCGATCATCTGATCTGCCGGGAGCAGGACGATTTTGTGCCTGACATGCAGGCGATCCGAAAAGAAGCGGCAAGGACGGACCTGGTCTTTTTATGCAATCCCAACAATCCCACGGGCGCCTTGGTCAATCGGCCGGATATCGAGGCCCTGTGCCAGTCTCTTCCCGGCACGGTCTTTGTGATCGACGAATCCTATCTGCCCTTTGCACCAGTGCCGGCAGATGCCACCATGATCGGATCGGACCTTCCCAATGTCATGGTGCTCAACTCCATGTCCAAGGCCTTTCGGATCCCCGGACTGCGCATCGGCTTCGTCAAGGCCCCGGAACCGCTGATGCAGCCGCTGGCACCCTTTGCCCTGCCCTGGTCGGTAAACAGCCTGGCCCAGGCGGCCGTACAGTGGCTCATGGACCGCCCCGAACAGGTTGAACCGTTTCTTTCATCCACCCGACACATGATAGAAACGGAGAAAAGACGAATAGAAGAACATATCCACCAGAAGACTGAAGCCCACTGCTTCCCCTCGGCCACCTCTTTTATTCTCATGCGTCTGCCGGATGGATTAAACGCACCGACGGTGTGGCGGCATATGGCCGACAACCGCATTCTGATCCGCGACTGCAGCAACTTTTCCGGCCTGTCCGGCGCATTCATCCGCATCTCCCTGAAAACCGAAGCGGAGAATCGCCGGGCGACCGACCTGCTGGTCCGCCTGTTCCGCAACCCCGCCGGCGAGGAGGGCCGCCATGCCGACTGAAGCATCGGCCCTGGCCCTGACCCTGGCGGTAAGCCTGGACATGCTGCTGGGCGATCCGCTGTGGCTGCCCCATCCCGTTCGCTGGATGGGCAGGGCCATCGAACGCCTGGAGCCCCGGTTTCGGGCGCTGTCCCTTTCCCCCCGGGTGTCCGGTGCGTTCATGGCAACACTTTTGGTGATGTCCGTGTGGATCATCGGATGGCTGCTGGTCAACATCGCCGCAGCCGTCCATCCTGCCGCAGGAATCCTCGTACAGGCTCTGATAATCTACACCTGCATCTCCGCACGGTCCCTGGCCGATGCCGCCCTGGCCGTAGAAAAAGCGCTCGGCGAATCGGGTCTCAGCGCTGGAAGGCAGGCCGTGTCCATGATCGTGGGCCGGGAAGTGGACCGGCTGGATGAAAAGGGGGTAGCCCGCGCCGCCGTGGAGACCGTGGCCGAAAACCTGGTAGACGGGTTCGTCTCCCCACTGTTCTTTGCCGTTCTGGGGGGTGCCCCCCTGGCCATGGCCTATAAAATGGTCAACACCCTGGACTCGATGGTCGGGTACAAGAACGACCGCTACCTGCTGTTCGGCCGCTTCGCCGCCCGTATGGACGATGTCGCCAATTTCATCCCCGCACGCCTCAGCGTGCCCTTCATCGCCCTGGCCGCGCAATTGCTCAGTGGACGGGGGCGGACGGCAATGAACACCGCCTGCCGGGACGGACGCGCCCACGCCAGTCCCAACGCCGGATACCCGGAAGCGGCTTTCGCCGGCGCCCTGGGGATGTGGATGGGCGGCCCCAACCACTACCACGGCCGGATCGTGGAGAAACCGTTTATCGGCAAAGGGCTCGCCGACGCCCGGCCGACCCATATCCATCAGGCCTGCCGATTGATGACTGCCACCGCTTTGCTGGTCTTCATGGTTGCGGCGGCGGCAGTGCTTCTGCAACCGATGGCGGGGTAGACCAACCATGTCAGACCAAGAGCATCCCGGGCAGCCTTTTCCGACCCTGGACACGGTGTGTAAAAACCGGTTTCCGTTTACCCTGGCCTGCCCCTCCTTTGTCTATCCGGCGGGCTATGTGGACAACGTCCGTCACCTGGCCCCATTCGTAGATCAAATCCAACTGCTCTTCTTTGAAAGCCGGACGCCGGAAAGCCTCCCGTCTCCGAAACTGATCCGGAAACTGGCAGACCTGGCCGCCAGCGAAAAACTCACCTACAATGTCCACCTGCCCTCGGATATTTATCCGGGGCATCCCGATCCCGCCGAACGCCGGCGGGCCGCCGATGTCGTTAGTCGGATCATCGCGTGCTGCGAACCGCTCACCCCTTCCACCTTTACCCTGCATCTGAATCGTAATCCGCCGGACCTTCCGGCGATGCCCGCAGCCCGGTGGCAGGAATACCTGGTTGACACGCTTTTAAGGATGATCCCGTCGAAAATAAACCGCCGGACGATCTCCGTGGAGACGCTGGACTATCCATTTGAGCTGGTAGCGTCCGTCATCGCCGAATCGAACCTGAGCGTGTGCATGGACATGGGCCATCTCATGGCGCATGGCATCGAGCTCTCGCCGTTTTTCGACCATTGGAAGGACCGCATCACCATCGTCCATCTGCACGGGGTGGACGGAGCAACCGACCACTTGCCCCTGGACCGTCTTTCTGGACATCGGATGAAGACGGTCCTGAAGATCCTGCGGGCCTTTTCAGGTGTGGTTTCTCTGGAGGTGTACGCCTACCCTGCGCTCAACGCCTCCCTGGCCCATCTGTGCCGCGAATGGGAAAAAGGTGTTTTTTCATGAATGAGAACAAAAAAATCGAGCTGCTGGCGCCCGCCGGCACGCCGGAAAAGCTGGAGATCGCCGTTCATTACGGTGCCGATGCGGTCTATCTGGCCGGGAAGGACTTCAGCCTGAGGAATTTTTCCGCCAACTTTTCCCGTGAGGAGATGCAGGCCGCCCGCTGCCTGACCCGTGAAAAGGGCGTGCAGATGTACGTAGCCGTAAACATCTACTCACGAAACAGCGAAGCGCAGGTCATTGCCGACTACCTGAGATCACTGGAAGCCATCGAACCGGATGCCCTGATCGTCGCCGATCCGGCCATTTTCATGCAGGCCCGGAAGTTGATCCCCCGTATCCCTCTCCACGTGAGCACCCAGGCAAACACCACCAACACGGGAACGGCCCGATTCTGGCGGGACCTGGGCGCCGCCCGGGTCAACGCGGCCCGGGAGCTGACCCTGGCGGAAATCAGTCAGATGGCGGCACAAAGCGGTATCGGCGTAGAGGCATTTGTTCACGGCGCCATGTGCATCGCGTACTCGGGGCGCTGCCTGCTATCCGGCTACATGAAAAAACGGGAGAGCAACCGCGGCATGTGCTGCCAGCCCTGCCGGTTCCACTATACGCTGATGGAGCAAACCCGGCCCGGCCAGTTCTTCCCCATCGCCGAAGACCCTCGGGGGTCCTATGTATTCAACTCCAGGGACCTGTGTATGATCGAACATTTACCGGCGATGATCGATGCGGGCATCTGCTCCCTCAAGATCGAAGGCCGCATGAAAAGCATCCACTACCTGGCCGGCGTAGTGAAGGTCTACCGGGAAGCCATCGATGCCTGGTATCGGGATACTGACGCCTATCGGGTCCGGGAACGCTGGTTGGCGGAGTTGTCTGCCATCAGCCACCGGGGTTACTGCACCGGTTTTTATTTCGGGGATCCGGACCAGACCACGGCCAACCTGGATGAGGTTATCCATCCCGGCTATACGTTTGTGGCTAAAGTGCTCGACAAGACCCCTGATGGCGGGGTCCGGGTGCTGGTGAAGAACAAGATCCTTTCAGGCGATGCGGTGGACCTTCTTTGCCCCGATGGCCCCACCCGGGAAGATACGATTCAGCGCATCGTTGACCTGCATGGGTTAACCCAATCCCAGGCCCAGCCAGGTTCCACGGTCATCCTTTACCTTGGCCGCCCGCCGGAGCCCTTGGACCTGATCCGACGCCGCGAGCCTCAAGCCCCTGCGGAGCCATCATGATCATCGTGGCCGACAACCTGCGGATCACCTTGCCGGCCATCGGCCGCGCCGTAGACCAGCTGGATCCCGGCCCGATCCGGCAGTTGGTCGACGCCTGCCGGGACGCCGGTGCCCAGGCCATCGATATCAACAGCGGTCCGCTGTCCCGCCGCCCTGAAGAAAAAATGAATTTTCTGGTCCACACCGTTCAGGAGTCTGCCGACCTGCCCATCGTTCTGGACACCGCCAACCCGCGCGCCATGGCAGCCGGCCTGGCGGCATGCACGCAAAAATCGATGATCAACGGCGTTTCCTTGGAGCCTGAGAAACTGAAGCGGATCCTGCCCCTGGCCCGGCAGCATGATTGCGACGTCATCGGCTACCTGCTGCGCCCTGACGGCCAGGTGCCCGTGGATGCCTCGGGTCGAATGGAGGCTGCCGTGGCCCTTTTCAACGAAATGCAAACCGCGGGGATATCTCCCGGGAAGATCATCATTGACCCGGTTGTGGCGCCGCTGGCCTGGCAGGACGGCAACCGCCAGAACATGGCCGTGCTGGAAGTGATCCGGACGCTGCCCGACCTGCTGGGGTTTCCCGTGCGGACCATCGCCGGCCTGTCCAACCTCACCACCGGAGCGCCGGACCCCGACACGCGGCGGCGCTACCAGCTCGCCTTCCTGCCTATGCTCGCCGCTGCCGGCGCAAGCATGATCCTGTTAAATGTCATGGATATGGAGATCATGCGTGAGGTCGAATCGTGTCGGAATATCATTGATGGCGGGATCTTTACCTGGGAACCACCTTACTCCCCGCTTCACGCAACCGGTCGCTGATAATGCCAGTCAGCTCGGTGGCCGAGTCCAGAAGATCGGCCACCCCGGTCTGGCCGTTTTCCCGGGCGTCCCGGGCCCATTTGCGGTAGTCTTCGGCGTGATGGTCGTTGTGCTGAATCCAGTGGTCCAGCAGTTTGACAAGCTTTTCTGAAAATGAAAGCGGCGCATGACTGTGGGCGTGGCCATGGTGATGGTCCTGCCCATGCGGGTGGTCATGGTCATGATCGTGATCGTGGTCATGGTGGTGAGACATATGCGTTCTCCTGCATGTGAGTATGGGATTGACAATTCGGTGGATGCCGCTGGCTTTCCCTCAATCTACGCCGCCCCTGAATCGAAGTCAACCACCCGAGACGCGGGTTTTTTCCAATCAGTACTTGCCTATACTGATAATGGCCGTTAAAACCATGAAAGCGAACAGGCATTGGCGCCAGACACACGGAAAAAAGGAACCATGAGCAATCACCGATTTTCGGGAATCCGATCGATCATTCTGACTACCGGTTTGATCGGTCTGCTTTCGGGGGCCACGGCGGGAGTATTTTTCGCCTTCACCCGAGACCTGCCCCAGATACGGGAATTGGAAAATTTCGAACCGTCAGCCGCCACCCGCATCTACTCGGCAGAACAGGTGCTGTTGGCCGAGCTTTTTCTGGAAAAAAGGACGCCGGTGGGCATCGACCAGATTCCCACTGACCTGAAAGCCGCGCTGATCGTCACGGAAGACCGCCAGTTTTACGCCCACAGCGGCATAGACCTGAAAGGTATTCTCAGGGCCGTGATCAAAGATATCATAGCCGGCCAATTTGTGGAAGGCGCCAGCACCATCACCCAGCAGTTGGCCAAAACACTATTCTTATCACAAGAGAAAACGATCACCCGCAAAATCAAGGAAGCCATCCTGGCCGTTCAACTGGAACGGCGCTATACCAAGGATGAATTGCTGGCCCTGTATCTGAACCAGATCTATTTTGGCAGCGGCGCTTACGGCGTGGAATCGGCGGCGCAACTGTTTTTCGGCAAATCGGCCTCTCAGATGGATCTTGCCCAGTGCGCCCTTATCGCCGGCCTGCCCAAGGCGCCGTCCAGATACACCCCGTTGGTCAACCCGGATCTGGCGAAAAAACGGCGGAATCTCGTTCTGAACTTAATGCGAAACCAGGGCCTCATCTCCCTTAGCCAGTACCGGCTGGCCATCGGTGAACCGGTGATGGAAACCTCACACGCAACGGCACCCGGATCCGCCCCGTATTTCGTGCAGTATATCAAGCCGGCACTGGAGGCGGCCGTCGGCCCCAGCCTGCTGTACAAAGGCGGCCTGACGGTTCACACCACCCTGTCCCATCGCCTTCAGCAAACTGCCGAAGAGGCCGTGGAGAACGGTCTGACCCGCCTGCAGCAGAGAATGAATTCAAAGAAGAACAGGGAAGCCGCCCCCCAGGGAGCGCTGGTGGCCATCGACATCAGGACCGGGGGTATTCTGGCTATGGTGGGAGGCAGACATTTCCCCGAGAGCGCCTTCAACCGTGCCGCCGATGCCCGACGCCAACCGGGATCGGCGTTCAAGCCCATTATTTACGCGCTGGCTATCGCCCACGGCTTCACTCAGGCCAGCCTGGTGCTTGACGCACCGGTCGTCTTCAAAGGCGGAAACAATAACGAAGACTGGCAGCCGGAAAACTTTTCCAAACGCTACCAAGGAGAAATGACCCTCCGCCAAGCCTTGGCCCTTTCCCAGAATATTCCGGCCGTCAGACTGGTGGAAAGGCTGGGACCATCGGCGGTGGTGCAGTTTGCGCATAAGCTGGGCATCGACTCGCCCCTTTCACCGGACCTGTCCATTGCTTTAGGAACCGCCACCACCACCCTGCTGGAACTCACCTCCGCCTTTGCCGTCTTTCCCAATGGCGGCAACCATATCCCGCCTTTTGGTGTCACCGAAATTCTAGACAGAAACCATGCGCCGCTGTGGCGTGCCAGTCCGGTCATTCGGTCCGTGATGACTGAAACCGAAGCCGCCATCATGGTGGACATGCTGCAGGGTGTGGTTGAGGAGGGAACGGGAAAACAGGCCCGGCAGCTAAATATGCCCGTCGCCGGTAAAACCGGCACCACCAATGACTTCAAGGATGCCCTTTTCGTGGGGTTCTCACCCGCAGTGGCCGCCGGGGTGTGGGTGGGCATGGACGATTCTTCGCCCCTGGGGAATAAAGAAACCGGCGCCCGGGCCGCACTTCCCGTCTGGATCGACTTCATGGCGGCCACCCGACCCGCATCAACAGCCCTCTATTTTGACATCCCGGACCATATGAAAAAGGTGCTGATGGATCCGGTGACCGGCCGAGCGGCATCGGATAGCGACGCAGGTGCTGTGAAAGCGCTGTTTGTCAGCGGGACGGAACCCAAGCCAGATAATGATGAAGGTCTGCGGTAATCAGCCGTCAGCATGTTTGGGAAGGTTGATTTTTCTTTTTTCAGGATCGCTTTGCTGGCGAAAAAAGGTGGCGATATGACCGACCAGTCCCACCATCTCGCAGGGAACCGCTTTCTCTATCTGCTCGACCAGGGCCAGCTTCTTCTCTTTTTCCTTGAACTCGACGAATTTGACCTTCACCAGTTCATGGTGATCCAGGGCGTCGTCCATGGCATCGGCCAACGATTGGGTATAACCTTTCTGTCCCACAAACACCACCGGTTTGAGTGAGTGGGCCACCCCCCTGAGAAATCGTTTCTGAAAACCTTTCAAACGGTCCATATGGATTCCTTCCCCTATCGTCGCATGACGCGTTTATGAATAACCGTCACTTTGGCGGACATTTCTTCGAGCTGCTTTTTCACTTCGGCAACATTGCTGTCCGTACTGATGAAGATGCTCTCAATGGAATCCACGTCGGAACTCAGTTTCATGCTTGTCTGCTCAATCGCCTGATACTTTTCATTCAATTGATACAAAAAACCGGCCACCCCAATCATCCAGATGGCCATGACATAATTTTTCCACTCTTTTTTCAGGTGGGCAACAACATTTTCCATGGTTTTTCCTTTTCCAGAACCGGTTGACGGACGAGCCGCCAAATTCTTTTTGATAACGCGGCGATGACTGCCACGGTACCGGTTATGAAGATCGATTTCAAGCAATTTATAAGTAAATTGTTTTTGGTCGGGGCCTGTGCTAAAAACGATGGCGACCGACAACGACGATTCATCGACCCGATCGGTCACCTGCCTGAAATGATTAGATGATCAACCCGAACCAAGAGGCCACCGATGGCAGAAATACAGGAAAATACCGGCAAGTTTGAAGGCCGCGACGGCACAAGCCTTTTCTACCGCAACTATATTCCCGAAAAGGAGCGGTTTCAGGTGGTGATATCCCACGGACTGGGAGAGCATTCAGGCCGGTACGGGCATGTGGTCGACGCCCTTTGCCCCATGGGCGCATCCCTGTGGATACATGACCATCGCGGCCACGGCCGGAGCCAGGGCAAACGTGGACATGTCAACGATTTCGACGACTATGTCCAAGATCTTAAAATGCTGATGGCGTTGGCGAGAACAGATAGAACCGATCGGTTGCCGCGCCTTCTGCTGGGGCACAGCATGGGCGGTTTGATTGCGCTGTCCTTTGCCCGACAGTTTCCCCGGCATGTCGATGGCCTGATCGTCTCTTCTCCCCTGCTTGGCGTCCCCAAACCACCACCGCCGGTGTTGAAGGCCGTTGCCCGCATCATGTCGGTCATCTGGCCGACGCTCTCTTTGAATAACCGACTGGACCCGTCATTCATCAGCCACGATGATGATGAAGTGAGGGCGTATGAGCAAAGTGAACGGGTGCACAGCAAAATCAGTGCACGCTGGTTTGCCCGGTGCATGGCGGAGATCGAAAAAACCGGCGGTTCACCCGAAGCGATCACCGACCCCATTCTCATGCAGATCGCCGGAGAGGATCGCCTGGTCAGCGCCTCCTCGGCTCTGGCCTACTTCGACGCATTGACAGTGGCCGACAAAACCCTTTTCCACTATGAGACCCTGTATCACGAGATTTATAATGAAAAACGTCCCGATCGGGAAAGGGTGCTGGAGGATTTGAGGCAATGGGTGGCGGCCCGCTATCTGTAAACAGGGATCAGGTATAGATCAGATTCAGATTGATCGGCGGGTATTTACTGACCCCGGGCTTGGGTATCACATGCTCAGCCCCCACGGTGAGCCAGTTCACGTCGGGATTGATCTCCCGGAGTTTGCCGTCATCCGGCGGACGGGAATGATCGGTATAAGCGTAGGTAGCCTGGAAGACGCACACATTATGCCGGCCTTTGGTGGCGACGACGTAATTTTTTCTGAAGGTGCGGGGAGGCATCTTCTGGGACTCGGCGATCTGCCGGACCTCGTCGTTGGAGAAACGAACCAGCGCCGCCTTGGACACACCGCGTTCGGAAATGCGATACAACGCCCGGGATTCGCTGCTGCCGGCATAAACGGTTGAGATGCATGGAATCCTTTTAAGGTACTGGGCAGCCACCATAGCGGCAGTCCGACGGCCGCCCACCATAACCGGCATACCATAATACTCGAAGAGCTTCCGCTGGGCCAGTTCGGCGTACTTATCTCCCTTTTCATAAAGATCTTTGGAGATATATCGCAGGCTCTGGGCCAGATCTTCGGCGGCATCGGCAATGGGCCAGTCGATTCTCACATGGAAGTGGGTCAGGCTGTAGCGGTTGGCCGAACGGGTCGTGGGGTCGCGCTGAATCAACAACGCATAATCCACCGGCAGCAGTACATCGATGAAATCATAGAACTGAACGGAGTCCAGATATTTGTGGGTCCGATCGAACTTCTCGGGCAAGGGAAGCGCCTTGGATTCCAACAGGTTCGTTTTGGTGGGTTTGTTTACATCGAAAAATCGAATATACTTCTTGTGGGTCGCCGGAATGACGTCCTCCACAAAAAGTACCAGGAATGTTTTCTGGCTCTCATATTCTATGCCGGGAATCCGCGCGCGAGGCTTGAGTTCCCTTTTTTCAATGAACGGATAGGGAAGATTTCGGTCGGCAAACTGATTGTATGACTGGATCAGGGCATAGTCGATCATAAATTGATCCAGTTCATCCCTGTAAAGTTCATAATAAGAACGGCGCAGGCGATTGAACTGACTGAGTTCTTCTCTTACGCTCCAGAAGGCCACTACGATTCCTCTCGGGCGGGTTGTGGTTTTGGTAATGCAGACGTTGATGACACGGATGTTATTGGTATCCTTAAATAACACGATTGCCCATAGGGGTCAACGGCTACCAGGCGTTTTTCTATTCAGTTTCTCCATCCACCGGTAAATTGTTTCCCGATACCTGATACTCAAAAAGGCCACCAGCAGGGTCACCCCAAAAACCACGGCAAATACAGCGTAGTTTTTTTGGAAGAGGTATTCTCCCTGGAGGCTCAGCATGAAGGTTCCGGGCATTCTGCCAATCGAGGCAATCAGCAAAAACGCCTTGAGGGGAATCGCTGTGATTCCCAGAAACAGGCACAGGTAATCTTTGGGAAAACCGGGAAAAATAAAAAGGATGAGTAAAACGATGATGCCCTGCCGCTTCAACAAGTGATCGAAGCGCGCCATTTTTTCGGTCGGAATCCATTGCCTGACATACCGGCGGCCGACGAATCGGCCGATGGCAAAGTTAATCCATGAACCCGCCGCCAACGCCAGGCTGGAGTATATGAACCCTCTGGCAGTGCCGAAGATATAACCGCCGATAAATCCTGTGGCCTCACCCGGAACCGGCGCCAGGACCACCTGGAGGACCTGAAGTGTTATAAAGGCCAGCGGTGCCCCGCGGCCAAAGGCGGCAACGAACTGCTCAACTTGATCACGGTCCGAGATCCATCGGTAAGCAGTCATCAGGCCGGTGGCGACTTCATGGCGGAAAAGAAGCACCAGCAGCAGAAATCCCGACATAAAAAAAGCCGTCCAGGCCCATTTCTTTGCATCCCCTGTTTTCAATGGCGCACCCGGAAAATGAATAAAATCAGGAATAGGCCGGCGTCAGCGATCCGTCAGAGCAGCCACGCCGGGAAGGATTTTGCCCTCCAGAAACTCCAGGGAGGCGCCGCCGCCGGTCGATATATGGGTCATTCGGTCGGCCAGGCCTGCCTTTTCAACAGCCGCTGCCGAATCGCCGCCGCCGATAACGGTAATGGCGCCCTTGTCCGTAGCCGAGGCCATAGCCCGGGCCACGGCATACGTGCCGACGGCGGTGGCATCGATTTCGAAGACGCCCATGGGTCCGTTCCACACGATGGTCCGGGCCTTTTCCAGAACGCTTTCGAACAGGGACACGGAAGCGGGGCCGATATCCAGGCCGAAACCGTCTTCAGGGATGACGTTAACACCTGTTGGCAACAGTTCACCGACGGCTCTCGTATCAAAATCAAAGCGGTCCGCGCACATGCAGTCCACCGGCAGAACCAGTTTTTTCTCCCCTTTGTCCAGCAAGGATCGGGCCATATCGATCCGGTCCGGCTCTACGAGCGAGTTGCCGATTTCAAAGCCTTTGGCCTTAAAAAAGGTATAGGCCATGCCGCCGCCGATGATCAGTCGATCCACTTTGGGCAGCAGGCTGTCGATGACGTCGATCTTTCCCGAAATCTTCGCACCACCGAGAATGGCCACGAAGGGCCGTTTGGGCGCATCCAGGGCATCACCCAGGTAGGCAATCTCCTTTTCCATGAGAAAACCCATGGCGCAACGGTCCATGAAATGGGTCACGCCTTCCGTAGAGGCGTGAGCCCGATGGGCTGTACCGAAGGCATCGTTGACATACACGTCCGCCAAAGCGGACAGGCTCCGGGCGAACGTCTCGTCGTTGTCCGTCTCGGCCTTGTGAAACCGCAAATTTTCAAGCAGCAGCACCTCACCGGCCGAAAGGGCCTCAACGGCGGTTTCGGCGGAGGGTCCGATGCAGTCGTCGGCAAATGCCACCGGTTGACCCAGCAGTTTTTCCAGTGCGCGGGCGCAAGGTTTCAAGGAAAGTTCGGGCAGCCGTTTTCCCTTGGGCCGGCCCAGATGGGACATGAGGATCAGTTTGCCGCTGCGCTCCAGGATGTTACGAATGGTGGGCAGGGCCGCCCGCAGTCGCTTGTCGTTGGCAACCTGCCCCTTTTCCAGCGGAACGTTAAAATCCACCCGCATCAGCACGCGGCGCCCCTTGACGTCGAGATCGGAAACGGTAAGCTTTGCCATGGATTTCTCCTTTGCGGTTGTGGCGGCAGGCGCTCAGGCCATCCACCGAAATAAATCGTTGAAGGTATTTTCAGGTTTTATCTTTTTTCCGTTTTTGGTCGCTCAAGGCCTTTTTCCGGGACCAGCGTTCGAAAAAACCCACCATGCCGGATGCGTAAGCCCGATCCACCATCTCCTGGCGGACGGTTATTCCACCCTTGTCCGCCATTGCTTTTCTCAGGCACGCGGTCTTGTAGCAACAGGGCATACAGGATTCCGGGGTCTGTCTCAACCCTTCTTCTCCCAGGGGAAAGACGCTTTCGAGGTTTCCAAAACAGGGAGGAAATTTTTTCTGATTGACGGTCATCGGAAAGCCCTCACGTTACTGTCACTTCATCCGGGGGCACAGCCGTCGGAGGGGCTACAGGGAGTCGACGGCAGCGTTGATTCTGGCCATGTGGCCATGATCGGCAAAGCTGAAATAGCCTTCGGTGCCGATGATCAGGTGTTCATGAACGGTGATGCCCATCACCCCGCAGGCCTGAGCCAGCCGTCGGGTGATGGCCATGTCATCGGGAGATGGCGCCGGATCCCCGGATGGATGGTTGTGGGCAAAAATAACGGCTGCTGCCGCATGAGCCAACGCGGCGCCCACCACCTCACGGGGATAGACGGCGCTGGCGGAAATCGTTCCGGTGAAAAGGGTTTCGTCGGCGATCACCCGGTTTTTGGCATCCAGGAAGATCGCCACGAAGCACTCTCTTTTTTTATCACGGATGGTGTGATTGAGATAGTCGAAAAGCTCCCGCGAGTTGGTGAGGGCTTTTTTCCCTTCGAGCCGCTGTTGGAGGTATCGCCGGGAAACGGCCGGAACCAGCTTTATCCCCAACAGATTGACCGGGCCGATGCCCGGTACCCGGCAAAGGTCTGCCGGCGACGCATCGAGGACACCCTGCAAGGTCTTGAACCGGTTCAAGGCCGCTTTGGCCGCTTCTTTGCAGTCTTTTCTGGGCGTGCCAAGCGTCAGCAACAGCTCGATGACCTCGTAATCGTGAAATCCGTCGAGCCCGGAGTGGATAAACCGGTCACGCAAGCGTTTCCGGTGGCCCTCCCCCTTATGCGGCGCTTTTTTAGGATTTTCCGTCACCTGCTTGCTCTCTTTGACACTCAGATGTCGTCCAGTTCCTGTTTCAGATCCCGGGTCATCAGCTGATAAAGGGCTGTCTTCGGATCCAGATCATCATAAAGCACATGATAAACGGCATGAGAAATGGGCATGTCGACACCCCGTTCGCGGGACAGGTTGTATACCGACCGGGCGGTTTTCACCCCTTCGGCAACCATGTGCATCTCGGCCAGCAGGTCCTTGAGCTTTTTGCCCTCACCGATCCGTTTGCCGATGGTGTGGTTCCGGCTCAGGTCGCCGGTGCAGGTAAGGATCAAATCCCCGACACCGGCAAGGCCGGTGAAGGTTCTCGGCTGGGCACCCATGGCCAGCCCCAGCCGGCGGATCTCAACCAGCCCGCGCGTGATCAGGGCAGCTCGCGTATTGAGACCCAGCCCCAGACCGTCAATCACACCGGCCGCGATGGCGATGACATTTTTCACGGCCGCCCCCAACTCGGCACCGACCACGTCATCGATGGTATAGACCCGGAAATAGGGAGTGACAAACACCTGCTGGACAAAGGCCGCCGTTTTTTCGTGACTGGACGCCACCGTCACCACCGTGGCCACCTGGCGGGCCACCTCCTTGGCGAAGCTGGGGCCGCTCAGCACGGCCAGACGGTCCGCCGACAACCCGGGGACAACTTCTCCCAGCACGCCGGACATGGTAAGGTGCGTCTGGTTTTCGATCCCCTTGGAAGCGCTGACCACAATGGTGTCCGGACCGATGGCATGGCCGCAGCGCTCGATCGTCCGGCGGGTGACATGCGAGGGGGTCACCACCAGCACCAGGTCCTTGCCGGCCACGACGGATTCCAGGTCCCCGGAGGGAAAAAGATTGTCGGACAGGATAACACCGGGCAGAAAGCGCTGATTCTCCTTCTTATCCAGCATCTGCGCCTTCACCTCGGCTTCATATACCCAATGGTCGACGGCAAAGCCCTTGACGGCCAGCAGGTTGGCCAGAGCGGTCCCCCAGCTGCCGGCACCGACCACACCGATGGTCGTGGTCTCGACATCCACAGTCGTTTTCATCGTATCTATTCCTCCGACAGATCGGCCGGCGCTGTTTCGCCATCCGTCGATTCTCCGTTTTCATCTTCTGTTTCAGCCAACCCGGCGGCACTGACCACCCGTTCCCCGGGCTCCATGTCCATCAGCCTTACGCCCTGGGTGTTGCGACTGATTACCGACGTGCCGGAAACAGGGCTGCGGATCAGCTTGCCCGTGTCGGTCACCAGCATCAGGTCGTCTTCGGATTGCACCAGGATAATGTTCACGACCTGACCGTTGCGCTCGCTGGTCTTAATGGAAATAACCCCTTTACCGCCCCGCCGGTGGATGGGGTACTCGTCGATGGAGGTCCGTTTGCCGTACCCGTTTTCGGTTACGGTAAACAGCGTCTGGCCGTGCTGAAGCACTTCCATGCCGACCACGCGGTCACCCCTGGTCAGGCGCATTCCCCGAACCCCCCGTGCGGTTCTGCCGGTGGGGCGGACATCCGATTCATGGAAGCGGATGGATTTGCCCATGGCGGACCCCAGAAACACATTCTGGGTGCCGTCGGAAAGTTTCACCGCGATCAGTTCATCGCCCTCGGCCAGGCCCAGGGCGATAATACCGCCGACCCGGGGACGACTGAAGGCCATCAGATCGGTCTTTTTCACCGTCCCGTTGCGGGTGGCCATGAGCACGTGCAGGCCCGGCTCAAATTCTGGAACGGCCAGCACGGCGGTCATCCATTCGCCGTCGGCAAAATCCAGCAGGTTGACGATGGCCTTGCCCCGGCTCTGGCGGCCGGCCTGGGGGATGTCGTAGACCTTGCACCAGTAGACCTTTCCCAGATTGGTGAAGAAAAGAAAATAGTGATGGGTAGAGGCCACAAACATGTGGGAGACGAAATCCTCTTCCTTGGTGCCCATGGCGGTCTTGCCTTTGCCGCCGCGCCGCTGGCTTTGATACAGGGTGATGGGGTTGCGTTTGATGTACCCAGTGTTGGTAATGGTCACCACCATGTCCTCTTCGGCAATCATGTCCTCGATGGTCAGTTCCCGGGTGTAGGTCAGAATCTCCGTCCGGCGAACATCGCCGAATTCTCCCTTGAGAAAATCCAGCTCGTCCTTGATGATGCTCAGCACCATCTTTTCACTGCCCAGGATTTCCTTGAACCGGGCGATATCCTTGAGTACGGCATCGTATTCCTCCAGGATTTTGTCTTGCTCAAGGCCGGTGAGCCGCTGCAGCCGCATGTCCAGAATGGCCTGGGCCTGGATAATGCTGAGGCCGAAGGTGGCCATGAGCCGATCCTTGGCTTCCACAGGGGTCTTGGATTCGCGGATCAGCTTGACCACGGCATCCAGGTTTTCCAGGGCCACCTTCAACCCTTCCAGAATATGGGCCCGGGCCTCGGCCTTGTTCAGGTCGAAACGGGTACGCCGGATAACAATCTCCTTGCGGTGAAGGACGAAATGTTCCAGAATCTGTTTCAAGTTGAGAACCTGGGGCCGGTTGTTGACCACCGCCAGCAGGATAATCCCGAAGCTGCTCGCCATCTGGGTATGCTTGTAGAGCTGGTTGATGATGATGCCGGCCATGTGGTCTTTCTTCACCCCCATGGCAATGCGCATGCCCCTCCGGTCGGACTCGTCACGCACGAATCGCAGCCCCTCGATCACCTTGTGCTTCATCAGTTCGGCGATCTTTTCGATGAGCCTCGCCTTGTTCACCTGGTAGGGAATCTCGGTGACCGCGATGGTTTCCTGCCCGGTCTGCTTATCCTCCTCCACCGTCACCCGTGCGCGCGTACGGACGATACCTCGGCCCGTCTCATAGGCGTCCCGGACACCCTGAATTCCGTGAATAATGCCTGCCGTGGGAAAATCCGGGCCGGGAATAAAGGCCATGAGCTGCCCGCAGGTAATTTCCGGATTATCGATCAGCGCCTTGATTCCTTCGATCACTTCGGAAAGGTTGTGGGGCGGAATATTGGTAGCCATACCTACGGCAATTCCGGATGACCCATTGACCAGAAGGGCGGGGAATTTGGCCGGCAGCACCGATGGTTCGGTGAGGGACTCATCGTAGTTGGGGACCATGTTGACGGTTTCTTTATCCAGATCATCGAGCATCTCATGGGCCAGCCGCATCATGCGGATTTCCGTATATCGCATGGCTGCCGCCGAATCACCGTCGATGGACCCGAAGTTGCCCTGGCCGTCCACCAACGGGTAGCGCATGGAAAAATCCTGGGCCAATCGCACGATGGTGTCATAGACCGCACTGTCGCCATGGGGATGATACTTACCGATAACGTCACCTACGATGCGTGCCGACTTCTTGTAGGGTTTGTTGTAGTCGTTTTTCAGCTCCCGCATGGCGTAAAGCACGCGCCGGTGAACGGGCTTCAACCCGTCGCGCACATCGGGAAGCGCCCGGCCGACGATTACACTCATGGCGTAATCGAGATAGGACTTCTTCATCTCCGCTTCGATGCTGATCTCGGAGCTCTTCAGAACTTCGGTGGTGTTATCGTTCATGTTCGCGAATTATCCTTGCTCTGACCATCCCGGCTCCGGGTGAACCGCTGGTTCACCATCACGGCCGGTCTGGTTTGGGTTGGGAGTGTTCAATGAATGTTTGGTAACTGGCATGGTAGATATTGGTCAACGTAAGAAAGGCGGTAGCAATCAGCGGGCCATAAATGATCCCGAGAATACCGAAAATATTGAGACCGCCGATAATGGATAAAAAAACCACCAGGGTATGCATCTGCACCCGCTTTCCCACCACCCTGGGTTTTAAGATATATTCGACGAGGCCCGAGAGCAGCAGATAAAATACCAGAAAAAAGATGCTGGCACCGATACGCCCCTTCAAAAAGAGAAAAATAACCGTGGGAATAAACACCGCCCCGATGCCGATGATCGGCAGAAACGCCAGCAGGGACATGATCACACCCCACAAAAAAGCGGACTGAAGACCGAACAACCAAAAAATCATCCCCCCGGCGACGCCCTGAATGGCTCCGCAAAGCCCGTTTCCCACAAGGATGGCACCAGCCATGTCTTTGAATTTGCCGATGAGCTGGGCATCCTGATCCTCGGGAAGGGGCGACAGATCGATAAGAAACCGCACCAGCTTCGGCCCGTCGATGAGCAGAAAAAATATAACCAGCAACATGAGGAAAAAGCTGGCCAGAAAGGACAAGGTGTTGGACGCGATGGATCGGGCCTGGTCGTAAAGAAACAGGCCCACCGCCCTGCCGATGTCGGAGATGGTCTTGTTCAACTCCTCACCGGTGATGGCGATATCGAAACCGGTCAGCAGCGGGTTGATTCGATCCAGCAGGGCACTGTTGGTAAAATGCGTGTTGATGAAGCTGGAAAGGGCCGGACTTTTGGCCAGCTGGATCAGCTCGTAAGCCTCCTGGGCCAAAACCCCCACGAAAAAAACGATGGGGACAAACAGGATAAAAAAAATCAGCAGGCAGGTTAACAAAGAGCCGAATCCCGGACTGATTTTATCGTGGGCCGTCAGCAGCCGGTAAACCGGATGGAATGCACCGGCAACAACGGCACCGAGAACGATGATGGAAAGAAACGGCGACAGAAGCCATCCCATCAAGGAAATGGAGATGAGAAAGCAGGCCAGAAAAAACCATAAAATCATGTTTTGGGAGGTCCGATCCTCCATGGTGCCTCCAGAAACCGGCAGTGGCTGTGTCAGGCTGTCAGGGTCTTCCTGAAGAAAACAGCACCGGCACCCCAAAGCCGGGCAGCAAGTCATCGCCGGTTCATAACGGTAGTGGAATCACGATGCCACGGGGCATAACGCAATCTGCGCAAACGCCTGATAAACAAGGGAAGAGGCATTTGCGCAGAATTGATGTTGAATGCGTCAGACTCGGATGTTCAATTGCCAGCCTGAATCAGACAGGGGGAGCGGCGAAGCAGATCACTTGCTGACAATGGCACCGGCTACGAGATAGAGCAATATCTCATAAACAGCTACAGGAATGTAGCTACCGGCCATCCCGTAGACGATCCCGCCACCGATAATGGCAGGAACCCCGCAAAACACCAAAATCCCCAACTTTCTGCTGATATCCATATTTTTTAATCTCCTGTCGCCGCTGGCAACCCTATTTGGCGAGGGGTTTGTTTGCGTTCTTTAAACGGCCGATGTTTACCAGTAACAGTCGAAAAAGTAAAGAAAAAAATCACCTTTCGACGATCATCGCCATGCCCATGCCGCCGCCGATGCACATCGTGATCAAACCGGTGGAATAGCCCTTGCGCTTCATCTGGTTCATGCCGCTGACCATCTGCCGGGCGCCGGTGCAGCCGATGGGGTGCCCGAGGGAGATGCCGCTGCCCAGTTCGTTGGGCCGATCGGTGTCGATGCCCAGCTCCCGCATGCAGCCGATTGCCTGGGAGGCAAATGCTTCGTTGAGTTCAATCATGTCGATGTCATCCAGGGTCATGCCCGTGGCCGCCAGCACTTTTTTCACCGCCGGCACCGGCCCCAGACCCATGTAGGCCGGATCCAGCCCACCGGAGCGGAAGGCCTTGATCTTGACGATGGGCTCCAGTCCCAGGCCCTTGGCCCTTTCCGCGCTCATGAGCAGCACGGCCGCCGCACCGTCGTTGATACCCGACGCGTTGCCGGCGGTAACGGTGCCGTCCTTCTTGAATGCCGGCCGCAAGTTGGCCATTTTTTCCATATTGGTATCCATGGGTCGCTCATCGGTGTCCACAATCGTATCCCCCTTGCGGGATTTGATCGTCACCGGAACAATCTCCCGGGCGAAGAGGCCCTGGGTGATGGCGCCTCGGGCCCGGGTGTGGCTGAGAACCCCCAGTTCGTCCTGCTCCTGACGGCCGATGCCGTAAAGGCTGGCGATATTTTCGGCGGTCATGCCCATGTGGTAGCCGTAAAAAATCTCATACAAGCCGTCGAACACCATGAGATCATAGATATCGCCGGTTCCGGTCAGTTCCATGCGGTGGCCCCAGCGGGCCTTGGGCAGGGCCATGGGCGCCATGCTCATGTTTTCCATGCCACCGGCCAACACCACATCCGACTCACCGGTCATGATGGCCGATGCCCCCAGGGCGATGGCTTTCAGCCCGCTGCCGCACACCTTGTTGAGGGAAAAGGCCGGAGTCTCCTTGGGCAGGCCGGCGCGAATCATGGCCTGCCGTGCCGGATTCTGGCCTTGGGCTGCCTGAAGCACGTTGCCCATGATGACCTCATCGATGGACACCGCCGGCCGATCATCGGCCCAGTCCATGCCGTTCTTCTCCAGTTCAATGAGTCCCTGGTCTTTCAGGGCATCCGGCCCGGCGGCCTTCAATGCGGGGCTGGACTGGGGCCGCAGTCCGGCTCTTTTCAGGGTCTCTTTCATGACGATGGCACCCAAGTCCACCACCGGAACGGTCTTGAACGATCCGCCGAATGAACCCACTGCGGTTCTGGCACCACTGACAATGACGACTTCTCTCATTGTGATCTCCTCCTGTTGTTGATTCTTGTGACTTCAGCTGGTATGAATAAAAAGAATAATCAAATAGCAAATTTTCAGGCAAAAGATCCACCCCAAACGGCTTTGGTCAATACCACAGATTCCGCGAAGGTGTCCAACACGAAATGAAACGCCGCCTCTATGCACCGGCCGTGCTTTTCGTCGGTCTGCTCAGCGCGCAGATCGTCGCCACCGCCCATGTCTACCTGTCCAATCTGGACCTGCTGCAGGCCACCGAGGCGGTGATGCACACCGGCTACCTGACTGTCCCCAACGCTATAGTCGCCGAGCATCTCGATTCGCTGACAACCGCCATGGCCGGAGGTCTGCTCTTCACCCTGAGCATCGGTGCCGGCCTCTCTCTGTTTACGCTGATCGGTGCCTGGCTGTGGGACCGGGCTTTCGGGCGGCGCCGGAAGGCTGTCTTTTTCTACCTGATGATATGGGCTGCCGGTCTTGCCCTGGTCAATGACAATGGCCTGAATGTCGTGGCCTCCATCTACCTCGTGGTGGTACCGCTGGTTACCGGTGTCGCCGCCATCCAGCTGCTGCCGGCCCGCACGACCCTGGTTTCACCCGCCGGGGCATTCTGGCCGGTATCCGCCGCCATCATCCTGGCCCTGCTGTGGGGCCTGGTGCTCGACCGCCAAATGTTCAGCAACATACGTGACAATCTGTTGTTGGGAAACCGGGCCGGCCAGTCCATTACCGACGCCTACTATGCCTACACCCTGTTTCCCGCCGAGGCGTTCAAATCCTTGGAACAGAAACAAATCCGTACCTGCGTACTCGGCGGCACCCTGAACCGGGCCGACTGGATCCGGCTCGAACGAACCGTCCGTGCCCATGACTATCTGCCCCTCCCGGCCGGCTTTCCGGCCGACCTGACCATTGGCCGGGATACGGACAAAAACCGCTTTTCCCTGGGGAACAATCAGCACCCTGTCCTGATTGTTCCCGATGGGGAGTTTCTCGGTAGTCCGGACAAGGTGCTGACCGCCTACTCCAATCACCTTGACCATAACCGCATGTTCAGGACCCTGACCCTGGCCTGCCTGCTGCTGGGATTTCCTCTGGTTCTCTTCAGCTTTCTGTTCAGCGTGCTGGGCGCGTTGCCCAATCTTTTTTTTAACGTAGCTGTATCGGACGGGATTGCCGCCGCCTTTTGCATCGTGGTCGGCGGGATCCTGCTGGTGCCGGTTTACCAGGGACATACCGCCACCGTTTCCCCCGCCAATCCGTCCACCGCCTTCTCTGCACCGTCGACAATCACACGCATCGCCGCCCTCAGGCAGGCGTGCCAGGACCGGCGGGATATCGCCATGGATGCAAAAACGCATGGACTCGAAAAAAGCCCCCATATCGCCGAACGCTACTGGCTGGCACGAAGCCTGGCCTGGTCCAAAGATCCGGCCGCCCACACCATGCTGCTGGCTTTGGCCGACGATGCGGTGCCCATCGTGGTCTGCCAGGCCCTGTGGGCCATGGGCGAGCGCAGAAACCCAACCGCGGTTCCGGAAATCATCGACCGGATCAACACCTCCCCCCACTGGTATATTCAAATGTATGGCTATCGCGCCTTGAGGACACTGGGATGGGTCCAGCCCCGATCTCCACAGCTTTCCTACTAGCATCGATACTGGCCGTAGCCCTGCTGGAGACGGCAGCCGCCTATCTGGGCACCCGGGTGCACCTGCCGCGGCTGTGGCTGATCGCAGGTACCCGAACGGCGCAGATACTCGCGGTAATGACCCTGGCCATGTTCCAGGCCGGCGGACTTCATGGGCTCGGGCTGGACAAACAATCCATTCTGCCCGGTCTCAGAAAGGGACTGGCCTGGTCTGCCGGTTTTGCCATGTCTGCCGCTCTGCTGTTTTTGGGCCTGTTCATGGCCGGCCTGGACCCATTGATGCTGGTCCGCTCCCCCCTCCCGGAAGGAGCCGGCCAGCGGGTTCTGTTTTTCTTCGTTGGAGGAATCGTAGCCCCGATGGCCGAGGAGATCTTTTTCCGGGGGCTGATTTTCGGCTACCTGCGCCGCTGGGGAGTTCCGGCGGCGGTTCTGATCTCCACCGCCCTGTTCGCGGCCCTTCATCTGCCGGCCGTCCCGATCACCCAGATCGTGGGAGGCGTCGTTTTTGCCGTGGCCTACCACACGGGCAAAAGCTTAATGGTTCCTATCGTCATCCACGTGCTGGGCAACCTGGCCATCTTCACGCTCTCCCTGCCCGTCTTCCACTGACGCCGGCAGGTCCAGCGCTCCCGCGATTTGGCTATCACCGACATTCTGAGCGGCTTTCGGTGTCCCCCCCTGCTGTCATGAATGACCGAGATTATGTCGTAGCGGGTGCGATCAATGATTCACGCCTTGACAGTTCCCGACCGTTTTAATAGATTCAAAGTTCACAGCAGGGCTTTTCCGTTTCACAGGCCAAACCATTGTCCCCGTATCAACTGTTGAACAGAGGCTCCCATCAGCGTCGGAGCCTCACCCAAATCATTCAGTGAATTCAAATGAGTGCCGATAAAAAAGAAAAACATACCGGACTGGCCACTCTCTTCGACGGGGTGGAGCTCAAAAGCTTTTTCATCAACTATCTCTGGTTCATCATCGCCGTGGAGATTGTGATCTTTCTGGTGAGCTTTCTGGGTAACCTGGGCCCGGACAAGGGACCCTTTCCGTGGAAGTTTTATTTCTACGTTTCCTTTATCACCCCGGTGGCCATCACCTTCCTGCTGGGGGTATTCATTCTGGCCTTCAACCAGTTCATTTTCGGCAATACCGCGGCTACCGGAGAGGATGGCGGAGCAGGCACGGAAGCGGACGACAGCCGATCCAAGCTCTTCCAGTTCAACCTCTTTCTCACCCACATGAAAAAGGTGCCCTTTCTGCCGATGCTGTTTGCCATCGTGGCCTGCACGGTGTTGTTCTACAAACTGGATGCCATCTTTCTCTTCATCTTCAATGCCGGGGAGAAAATGGTCACCTACAGCATCATCGCCGGCGGTGCACTGCTGGTTGCCGGCCTGATTGTCAGCATCGCTTGGATCGTCAGCAACTATAAGCTCAGCAGACGGCACATGGAACACGAATACCGCTACCGCAACGATGTGATGGAAAAGCTCGGTTTTCTCATCATGGAAGACGATACGGTGATCGATAAGCAAGGCAAACTGATCAGCCAGAAGCATTTGCTTCCGCCGGAATCCCAGAAGCCATCCGAAGAGCGGGAAACCCTGAAGATCCTGCCACCATCCAAATGACATAACGGCCAAACCATGGAAGCCGGCCAACCGACCGCATCCCGCGGACCCGGGATTCGATGCCCACGACCATGCCTTCAACCCGTCCAGACCGCCAACGAAACCGCAGCGTGGCCGCCAATGAAAATGGGTTTCTCGTGAATCCGGTGGCCGCCACCATCTTTTTCGGGTTGGTCCTGATTATCGTGGTCTATTCAACCCTGGATCTAACCGGCGCCATGACCCAATTGGGGCCCTTTGGCCCGGTGTTGCCCCTGCTGATCATTTTCTGGCTGATGGTCGGTGTTTACATGGGCGTGAAGCGGCTCAAGCGGCGTGCGGTGCGCATCCGAATGAGAGGCCCCCTGTTCATGCGGTCACTGATGAACGACTGCCTCGAGCGGACCTGCGGCGTGTTGGAGACGCGGCTGAACACCCCGTCAATCTCCTCCCCGATGATTTTAAACGACATCCTGCTGGACAAGATGCTGCACATCTGCGCCGCGGACTGTCTGCGCTTTTCGGACATCCGCAGGCAGATCGAAAGCAGCCGGCTGAAGGGCACCGACGATCTGGCGCTCGCCCGCTTTTTTCAGACCGCCGTGGAGTATCGTAAACAGGCGCTGCCCGGGGAAATCAGGCAGGTGGCGGACACGGTATGGCGAAGCCGGACGGATCTTAAAGAACTGCTGGAACGGCTGAAAAACGCGCACCAAACCCTTTGTACAGGTACCGGGAGCATCCTGGCGCTGTTGCCGCCGGATGCAAAAAAGGTCGAAAGAATCAGATCCACCTATCACTATCGGCCGCCCACCCTGCAGCGCGCTCAACGCATGGCCTTTGCTCTGGAAACCCTGGCCTACCTGAAAGCCACCCGCCACGAAAACGTCAACCCCATGGATCGCCGGCGCTACGATGTGGTAGCGGAACAGACCATCCCCAAACTGGCCGAGGCCCTGAACAGTTATAAACAGGCCTGGCAGAACCTGGTGGATGCCTACGAGCGTCCCCGGGACAACCGCTCCCAATAGCGACGGAAGCATAGGCACCTCTGATTCTAGATTCTGCTCCAAGAGAGGGTGTGCGATCGAGGTTTACATTGACCCAAGAGACGGATTACCGGGAAGAAATCAAGAAAAGCCGGTTTATTGCCAAAGCCGCCAACGTGTCCACCCCCGAGGCGGTATCTGCAGTTCGGCGGCGGCGCCAAACTGAAGGAAGTCTACACGGCCGCCGGCCTTGAGATCAAATTATAAATCGACAAGCCCGATTGTCAGGCACTAGTTGCGGCCCTGATCAATGCGAGCGCGGACAGCATTGCGTGGTTGACACAATGCTGAAGCACAACCTTTCCGGCAATTACCAAAGACCCTAAAAACATACCCATCACATGGTGTGGTTTAACTTTGACAGTTAGGGAAAAATAGAATACGGCCCGATGATGAAAAGTCGAATCGGTGCGACTTGCAATGGCGCGGCATCCTCGGTTTCATGGCTCACTTTTACAGATAAGTATCGATCATGATGCCCTTGCTCCTGTCTATCGGCATTGCGTATTTGCTATCCCTCGGCGCAGGCAGGCTGTGTGCCGCCATCGGCCTGCCGCGAGTGACCGGGTATCTGATAGTCGGTCTTGCCGCCGGCCCCTCCCTTGGCAGTCTTGGGCTGCCTGCACTCATCACCCAGGAGCAGCTACACGCTCTCGTTCCGTTACATGATGTCATTCTGGGATTGATTGTCTTCACCATCGGCGGCAGTTTCAGCCTGAGAGCGGTTCGGAAAATGGGGATGAAACGCTTCCGCATCAGCGCCGTTGAAATCGGACTTACCGCCCTTCTCGTTGCTTTAGGAACCTTCGCCACCGGAGCATTGCCATTGACTGCCGGTTTTCTTGCCTTGATGGCGATCACCACCGCCCCGGCAGCGACCCAGATGGTGTTGCGGGAATATCAATCCGAAGGCTCTCTTACCGACACTATTCTGCCGCTTATTGGCGTCAACAACCTGGTGGCCATCATCGCCTTCATTCTGCTGAAAAACAGTGTCCTGTCGGATAAGGCATCCTTTTCAATAGTGTTGGTTCAACTTTTCGGTCCCTTTTTTCTGGGATCGTTTGTCGGCATGGTTATCGCTATCATGGATCAGCGCCTTACCAGGCAGGTGGAGCGACAAATACTGATGCTTGCGTTGATTGCCATCACTGCCGGTATAGCCATAGTCCTTGACATATCTGCCATGCTGGGGACATTGATTGCCGGCATGGTGGCCGTAAATGCCTCACCCTATGGCAATCGAATCCTCAAAGAACTTACTGCCATTGACTATCCCCTGTATGTGCTATTTTTCATAATGGCCGGTGCAGCGCTGCATCTCGAATCCCTCGGTCACATGGGCCTCATTGGAACGGCTTATGTGGTCATGCGGTTAATAGGAAAATTTTTCGGCTGCCGGATAGGTGCCTTTTGGGCCGGTGATTCCCAGACCATAAAGTCCTGGTTGGGGCCAGCCATGCTCGCTCAGGCGGGTTTGGCCATCGGCCTGGCAGAGGTCTTGGCCAGAGAGTGGCAGGGCCCCGGTGCAACGATACAGACAGTCATTCTGGCATCGGTGGTTGTTTTTGAGGGAGTGGGCCCCCTTTTTACGCGAACCGCCTTGGTAAACGCCGGAGAAGTGACGGTTCTCAATCTCATATCCCAGCGAAGCCGTGTGGGTTATGGGGATGGGCTCATTCAGGTTTTCAACCAGTTCGAAAACGCACTTGGAATTTCAACTGCTGCAGGTAGGAAAGGTCCGGCGGGGATTCTGGTCGGCCATATCATGCGGCGGAACGTAGAAGTAATATCAAACCGGGCACCGTTCGACGAGGTATTGAAAGCCTTGGGGCACTCTCGTTATGATAGATTGCCGGTGATCAATGATCAAAACGAGTTGGTGGGCGTCATTAAATATGCAGATATTGCCAATACGCTTTTCGACCCCAACCTTCGAAATCTGGTCGTGGCCGATGATATCGCCACTAACGTACGCTTGATGCTGACTCCTGAGAATAGCCTGGAAAAGGCCATGGCTGCGCTCAAAGACTACCCGAATGACGCCTATTTGCTGGTAGTGGAAGAAAACAATCCTAAATCTCTGGTGGGAATTGTGAGACACAACGATTTACTCTCAGCGCACATACGAATCTCCCCGCCATGAGCGGACGGGGTTTCATCACCATAAGAGTCAAACACTCTTTTCGTCGTATGCGACGGGGTGTCAGGCCCGAAGCTTCGCAATAAAACTGACGGGATGGATCACCTATCCCCGGTTATCAATCAGGTCCGTGTCGATTTTCGTGTCCCTCCGGATGACTTGAATCAGTTCGAACTGCAAACTCTTGCTGCAGCCTGCAGCGATTTCCAGTTTAAGGTCGACGGGCCTCTCGCGGTAGTGAATACGGCGGCTGACGATTTTGGTACGGTACCCAGGATGGATATTCAGCAGGGCTACATGATGGCCAATCGCCGAGCTGATGCCGTTGACCATAACCACCAGTTGTCCCAGAGCCGGTAATTTCGCTCTTTATTGCCGGATTCCGCCCCCCGCCTGAGGGCTGAAACAATCTCTCCATCCTTCGTGACCCGTTCGCCCTATCCTCCAGGGCCTTCCATCACTTGTTTGTCCGCCAGGGCAAAGCTGTAAGCAACCGGGACGATGCCATTCATGGCCGGCGAACGTCGAATTCAGGGGTCAGAATGGACGCCGGCATCTTCTCCCACCGCGTGCCGCAGAAATCGGCGCAAATCCGGTAACGCCCGGGCTGCAGATCGGGAGGCAGAGGCCAGCGGAAACCCGCCATCTGATCGATATCATGAAATTCGGTGCAGGAACCGTCGGCCGACACACCCCCATCGATATCGACTGCCACCGTTTCCCCGGCATCTTCCGATGGGTTCTTCCGAATCAGCCTGAATTCCGACCGGACCCCGATGGGAAAAGCGGTCATACGGATAAAACTCAGTACCACCGTATCCCCGGGATGATAGACATCGTAGTCGGTAACCAGGCCGATCAACTTGTTGTCATCGGACAGCCCCAATCCGACGCCCGAGGTCTTTTCGTCCCAGGATCGCGCCGGCCCCACGTCCAGGTGCACCGCCCGGCCATGGTAGTAACCGGTGCCGCCAAAACCGATGGTCTTAACCGTTTCCCAGACGCGTTTGGAAGGAACACCTTGCATGACCAGATCGACGGCCATGCCGTACTGGTGCAGACTGGCTTTGGCTGCCAGCCCTCCCCGCTTGCGCAGGCGGGTGTTGTATTCCGGCGCCCGATAGCCGGAGGTAATGGTCAGTTGGGCGCCCGGATTCAATCGGTCTTCGAGGTAATCGAGAAATTCGATCAGCCGCAGCGAGATCACCTGACGCGAGGGATCGTCGGGCGCACCGAAAACAGCGGCAATCGCCCGGACTGCATCGGTGCGATACTGCCCGTCAGCCAGACGGAAGCGACCGCTGAAGGCTTTGCCGTTCTTCTCGCTTACCAGACGAATGACACCGTTGCCGCTGTGAAAGAATCGCGTGGTCATCGACGATTTCGCCGGTACCGGTACCGCCGCCAACTCGAGAATGATCGACGTCAATATGAGCGTTCTAAAAAACATGCAGGCCCTGCCACTCCTTCTCTCAACCCACCGGGTGAATGGGAACTGGTGTTTCAGGTCAGCTATAACCAACGCCGGCAGAAAGGGCAAGTTTTGATGCAGATGGGTGTCAGGTTCCCTATTTTTTCTGGGCATCTGCGATGGCCACCTCTTCAAATGTTTTGATGTCACACAGTATGCGTGTGGCGGCATCCAGCAGTTCCATGGCAATCGCTGCTCCGGTACCTTCTCCCAGCCGGAATTGAAGGTCCAGCAGGGGGGCGACATCCAGCCTTTCGTGCATGAACCGGTGGCCCACCTCCACCGATCGATGGCTGGCAAACAGATAGGCTTTGGCTGCCGGGGCCAGTTCACAGGCGATCAGGGCGCCGGCGGTGGCAATGAGACCGTCGCACACCACGGGGATGCCGGCGGCCGCGGCCCCGATCACCAGCCCGGCCAGTCCGCCGATCTCGAACCCCCCCACCTTGGCCAGCACGTCCATCGGATCTTTAGGATCCGGCCGGTGCAGGGCCAGGGCCTGTTCGATGACCCGGATCTTGTTGGCCAGGGCTGCATCACCGATGCCCGTACCCCGACCGGTGAGCTTATCCACGGCAATGCCCGAAAAGGCGGCGATGACGGCCGACGACGGCGTGGTGTTGCCGATGCCCATGTCGCCGGTGCCGAGCATCTCCAACGGCCCTTCGGCAATCAGTTCGTTCACGATTTCGATGCCCGCGGCAACACTTTGCTCGGCCTGCTCACGGGTCATGGCCGGTACGCGGGCCAAGTTGGCCGTACCCTTGGCCACCTTCTTGTGAAAAATGGGCAAAGACGGGTCAAAATCGAAGTTGACGCCCAAATCGGCGGCAATCACCCGTGCCCCGGCGTGTTTGCCCAGCACATTGATCGAGGCGCCGCCGTTGACAAAGTTGAAGACCATTTGGGGCGTCACCTCCTGGGGAAACAGGCTCACACCCTCTTCGGTCACGCCGTGGTCCCCGGCACAGGTAATGATCACCTTGTGGGTCAGGCGGACATCCAGGGTGCCAAAGATGGCCGCCAACCGCGCCGACACGGCTTCGAGCATCCCCAGGCTGCCGGCGGGCCGGGCCTGATTGGCCAGGCGTTCATTGGCCTGTTCGTAGACGTTTTCGTTCAACGGTTGAATGGCTGCAATGCTTCTCTTTAACAACTCCATAAAATCTCCTTTTTAATGTTTTGCGTGAGGTGGTAGATTTTGATGGAATCGTAAAAAGTCGAAATCTCAGATTTATTGTCATCCCCGTGAAGGCGGGGATCCATAAGTTTCAAATAGTTATAGATTCCCGCCTGCGCGGGAATGACACATCGGAGACTTTTTACGAGGCCATCAGATTTTGCTTCGGGTCAAGGCCGCAGCGACGTTGGGACCGCAGGCGTAGCAGCGCTGCGTCGAGGATCGCAAAGCCGTGAGAACGAAGACCCGGGCCAAAAGATGCCGTTTCACAATGCTATCTTATCGCCACCGATATCCTGGCTGAATACCTCCATGCCCTTTTTCATGGCGCAGAAGTCGCCACACATGGTGCAGGTCTCCGACTGTTCCGGCCGCCGGCTGTCCCGGATGGACCGGGCCACCGTCGGAAAGAGCAGCAGTTCCTGAAGGTCCTCCCAGCGCATGTCCCGCCGGGCCATGGCCGCCTGCTTGTCCCGGTCGCGCCGCTCGGGGTATTTGCTCAGGTCGCCGATATGAACGGCCAGGCGGGTAACCCGCACCCCTTCGCGTACATCGGCCTCCGTGGGCAGGGCCAGGTGTTCGGCCGGGGTGATATAGCAGATCAGATCGGCCCCATACCGGGCCGAGGTGGCCGCACCGATGGCAGCGGTCACGTGATCGTATCCGGCCCCGACGTCCGAGGGAATCGGTCCCAGCACATAATAGGGAGCATTCCCGCTCATCCGTTTTTCCAGCATGATGTTGCCGGCGATTTCGTCCATGGGCACATGGCCCGGGCCTTCCACCATGGTCTGGCAGCCCATTTCGCGGCCGATCTCGGCCAGTTCGCAGTTGATGATCATCTCAGCCATCTGGGCCCGGTCGTGGCTGTCGTGGATGGCGCCGGCCCGAATGCCGTTGCCCAGAGAAAGCACGGCATCGTACTTTTTCATCAGGTTGCAAACCCGGTCAAATTGTTCGTACAGGGGGTTCTCTTTTTTGTTCATGTCCATCCAGGCCACCATGAACGTGCCCCCTTTGGAGGCCAGGCCGCCGTACCGGAAGCCCTGTTTTCTCAAGCGCCGGATGGTGTACTGATTGATGCCGCAGTGGATAGCCATGAAGCTGAGTCCGTCGGCCAGTTGCTGCTCGATGAGATCGAACAGACACTCCGGATCCAACCGGGCGGGGTTGTGGTATTTGCGGGTGGTCTCCTTGAAGGCCTGATAGAGGGGAACGTTGCCCACCGGGCGGCTGGTCGCAGCCAGCACCGCCCGGCGCACGGCATCCAGGTCACCGCCGGCGGACAGTTCCATGAGGGTATCGGCGCCCTCCTGTTCAGCGGCCAGCGCTTTTCTCACCTCAAGGTCGATGTCACAGATATCCGACGACGTACCGATGGAGGCATTGACCTTGGTCCGCAGCCCCCGTCCGATCCCCACCACCTGTTGCCCCTTTCGGAACGGGTTGTTGGGAATGACAATCTGCCCCTTGGCTACCCGGTCCCGGATGATCGTTGCGTCTATCTTCTCATCGATCGCCACCGTCTGCATCTGTTCGGTGATGATCCCTCCCCGTGCCAGTTCAATCTGCGTTTTCATAAACCTTCCCTTAAGGATCGGGACGGGGAAGCCGGCATCTTCAGCCAAATAAAAAACCCCGGACCGAAAAATAAATTTTCAGTCTGGGGTTTTGCCGTCACCACCAAGACGCGTTTCCTCACGGCAGGTCTTCTGACTCGCGGATCGTTCTACCGACCGCCCCTTCCCGCACCGTTTCGTTCATAATTGACCGATGCAGTGGTTATGACGGCCTTCGTCCCCGCTCACAGCGACGGGTTCGTCCCGGAATCGCACCGGGTTCCCTATTATCCTTTGCACTCCATTCGGAATGCGGGCACCGGAAGGTTCAACAGTCAATTCGGGTCATGATGTAAAAGAAGCGGTGCCGACTGTCAATGGATTTCTTTCCTTGCACTTGCTTCCGCGCCTCCCGTCGATGTCACAAAATTTCATAGGCCTCTATCACTGCAGGTTGTAGAAATCAGAAAAATCTGCGACCAATTTTCACCTGTGATATCAATGTCAGAGCCAACATATTTTAGAAAAAAGCCAAGCACCTAATAGTGATGGAATCGTAAAAAGTCGAAATCTCAGGTTTATTGTCATCCCCGCGAGGATCCATAAGATTCAAATAGTTATAGATAGCGCTAAAGCTTCACTGCGTGTGCCCGCCTTCGCGGGAATGACACATTGGGGACTTTTTACGAAACCATCAATAGTGGTCGGCCATTATTTTTGTCCATGCGGTCTTTAATGGCAGTAAGTGCAAGTTGAGCACGCCATGCTATTTGATAGGGCTATCATAAACCTGGTCTTTACGCGGATATCCAAAGGCTGACGGCGAGCATCAGGCGCTGGGGCCTTCTTCGGCGCGCCCAGGGGAGTTCAGGCGTCCCGTCCGACGCCCGGAAATGCGCCGCCTGGTCCAGCTCTGGGCCCGATCGAGGTAGTAGTAGATCACCGGGGTAATATAGAGGGTCAGCAGCTGGGAGACCAGCAGGCCGCCGACCACCGCCAGCCCGAGGGGACGCCGGGATTCGGCGCCTGCACCGACACCGATGGCGATGGGCAGCGTCCCCATCAGCGCGGCCATGGTGGTCATCATGATCGGCCGGAAACGGACGACGCACCCCTGGAAGATGGCCTCGAGGGGCGCCTTGCCCTCCTGGCGCTGGGCCTCGAGGGCGAAATCGATCATCATGATGGCGTTCTTCTTGACGATCCCTACCAGCATGATGATGCCCACAAAGGCATAGAGGTTGAGATCATTGTGAAAGACCATCAGGGTGACCAGCGCGCCGAGGCCGGCCGCCGGCAACCCGGATAGGATGGTCAGGGGATGGATGTAGCTCTCATAGAGGATCCCGAGTACGATGTAGATGACCAGGATCGCCAGGACAAGCAGCAGCACCAGCCCCTTGGTGGAGGCCTGGTAGACCTGGGCGGCCCCCAGGAAGCCGGTAGTGATGGTCGCCGGCAGGCTGCGCGCCTCCTTCTCGACGGCCGCCACCGCGGTTCCCAGCGGCACGTCCGGCCGCAGGTTGAAGGATAGGGTTACCGCCGTGATCTGACCCAGATGATTGACCGACAGCGGCCCGAGGCCACGGGTGATGGTCACCAGGGAGGACAGGGGTACCAGGATGCCGGCGTCGGAACGGATGTAGAGCATCTGCAGGACCGAAGGATCGGCCTGGTAGCGCGGCTCAAGTTCCATGATCACCTGATACTGGTTGGTCGGTGAAAAGATGGTCGAGACCTGTCGGCTGCCGTAGGCCGAATAGAGCGCGTTTTCGATCCGTTCGGCGGTGATGCCCAAGACCGCCGCCCGATCGCGGTCGATGGTCAGGTTGACCTGGGGGTTCTTGATTTCCAGATCCGAGGTGACGTCCTGGAGCATCGGCAGGCCGTGCAGCCGGGCCTCGAATTCGGCGGCCCGGGCGTAAAGCTCGTCACTGTCGGGACTCTGCAGCACGAACTGGTACTGGGCCTTGGACGAGACCGACTCAAGGCGGATCGGAGGCGGGTTCTGCAGAAAAACGCGGATCCCAGGAATCCCGTCGAGCTGGGGGCGCAGGCGCTGGACGATCTGGTCGGCATTGGATTTGCGCCGGTCCCGGGGCATGAGCTTGATGAACATGAAACCGCTGTTGGAACCCACCCGCGATCCCGAGGCACCCACCGAGGACATGAAGGCTTCCACATCAGGATCACGGATGACGATTGCCGCCAGCAGGGCCTGGTTGCGTTTCATGTCTTCGAAAGACACCCCCTGGGCCCCCTCGGTACTACCGCGTAGCGCGCCGACATCGTCCGGCGGAAAAAGGCCGGTGGGAATCCGGGTGAAGAGCCACAGCGTCGCCGCAATCAGCAGCAGCGTTAACAGCAGAACGGAACGCCGGTAGTTGAGCACCCAGGTCAGGGTCTTTTCGTACAAAGCCCGCCAGCCGTTGAAAAAACGTTCCATCTGGTTGTAGAGAAATCCGTGCCGCCGACCGATATGGGGTTTGAGAAAACGGCTGCCGAGCATGGGCGTCAAGGACAGCGAAACAAATCCCGAGATCAGGATGGCGACGGCGATGGTGACAGCGAATTCGTGAAGGACCCGCCCGAGCATGCCGGCCATGAACAGCACTGGAATGAACACTGCCACCAGTGAGACGGTCATGGAAACGATGGTGAAACCAATCTCCCGCGCCCCCCTGAAAGCCGCATCCCGGGCCGCCTCGCCGTGTTCCATGTGGCGGACGATGTTCTCCAGCATGACGATGGCGTCATCCACTACGAAACCCACCGACAGAGTGAGTGCCATCAGGGTGATGTTGTTCACCGAAAAGCCGAGCAGGTACATCGCGGCAAAGGTACCGACGATGGAAAGCGGCAGCGCCAGGCTGGGGATGAGGGTGGCGGAGAGGTTGCGTAAAAACAGGAAGATGACCAGGATCACCAGGACGACGGTCAGAACGAGGGTAAACTTGACCTCCGCCACCGACTCCCGGATCGAGTTGGAGCGATCGTACATGACCTCGAGATCCACCGCGCCGGGCAGCTGCTGGCGGAAAGCGGACATCTGCCGTTTGATGCGGTCAACCACCGCGATGGTGTTGGTGCCGGGCTGGCGCTGAATCGCCAGAATAATGGACCGGTTGGCCTTCCCCTTGGTGTAAAACCACGCGGCGACCTTGTCGTTTTCGACGCTGTCGGTGACTTGGGCGATGTCCCGCAGGCGCACCGGCGCACCACCCCGGTAGACCACGATGAGCTGCTTGAACGCCTCGGCATTGTAAAGCTGGCCGTTGACCTGGATCGTGAAAGACTGGCTCGGCCCCTCCAGCCCACCGGTGGGCAGGTTGACGTTCCAGCTGGCCAGAGCCGCCTCCACCTCGTCCAGGCCGATGTGTCGGCTGGCCAGCTTCCGGGGGTCGAGGCCGACCCGCACGGCGTATTTCTGCGAACCGTAGACGTTGACCTGGGCCACCCCGTCGACCATCGAGATGCGCGGGGCGATGACCGTGTCGGCAAATTCGTTGACTTCGGAAAGCGGCAGGGTCGGCGAGGTCATGGCCAGGTAGAGAATCGAAGCATCGGCCGGGTTGACCTTGCGGATCGAGGGCGGACTCGGCATCTCCCGGGGGAGCTGCCGGGCGGCCTGGGAGATGGCCGTCTGCACGTCCTGGGCGGCCGCGTCGATATCCCGCTCCAATGTGAACTGGATGGTGATGATCGTGGATCCCTGGCCGTTGGTGGAACTCAGCGAGTCGATGCCGGCAATGGTCGAAAGCTGGCGTTCCAGGGGGGTGGCGACAGCGCTGGCCATGGTTTCCGGGCTTGCGCCGGGGAGACTGGCCCGCACCTGGATGGTCGGGAAATCGATGCTCGGCAGATCGTTGACCGGCAGCAGCCAGTAGGCGAAGGCGCCGAAGATCATGATCGCCAGCATGACCAGGCTCGTCATGACCGGCCGACGGATGAATAGCCCCGAAATACTCACGGGGTCGCCTCGGTCTTGCCCGTTGCGGTGTCCGCCTCGGCCAGCCGGACCTTGACCCCCGGAGCCAGCCGCAACTGACCGTCGGTCACCACCGTCTCGCCCGCGGCCAGCCCCGTTTCGATGACCGACTCGCCGGCGACGCTGAAGCCCAGTGTCACCGGCCGCATCTCCACGCGCTGCTCCGGGTTGACCACGTAGACGAAGTTGCCATTCTGGCTCGTCTGCACGGCCCGGGCGGGAACGACCGTGGCATCCCGTCGGGTGGTCAACCGAAGGCGGACATAGACAAACTGACCCGGCCAAAGGATCCGGTCCGGGTTGGCGAAGGTCGCTTTGAGCCGGATGGTGCCGGTGGCCGCGTCGACCCTGTTGTCGAGAAAGGAGATCCGCCCCACCAGGGGTTCGCCGCGGTAGCCGTCCGGAACCGCCTGCACCGCCAGACTCCCGGCGGCCAGGTATTTTTTCAGCTCCGGCAGGGCCTGCTCGGAGAGGGCGAAACTGACCTTGATCGGCTTGACCTGGTTAATCGTCACCAACGGCTGATCCGCCTCGGCCTTGATCAGATTCCCCTGGTCCACCAGCAGGGCGCCGGTGTATCCGGAGATGGGCGCACGGATCGTGCAGTTGTCCAGATCCAGCCGGGCGCTCTCCACCGCCGCTTCGTCGGCCGCTACGGTGGCCGCCAGCACGGCGACACTGGTTTGCGCCTGATCGGACTGCTCCTCGGAGACATACCCCTTCTCGGCGGCCGGGCGGTAGCGCGCCGCTTGCTTGCGGGCATTATCGAGGGCGGCCCGGTCCTTGGCCAGGGCCGCCAGAGCCTGGTGGAGCCGGGCGTCGAACGGACGTGGGTCGATGCGGAAGAGCAGGTCACCGGCCTTGACCGGATCCCCTTCCCTGAAGTTGACTTTTTCCAGGACCCCGGCCACCTGGGATTTGATTCCCACCGCGACAAAGGGCTCGACGCTACCCACAGCCTGGACTTCGACGGGCATGTCCTTGCGGCTGCTGGTGGCCACGCTCACCGGTACCGATGATTCCCTGGGCCGGGCCGTTTTCCCGCCAGTGTCACTTTGTGTCTCGGAAACGGAACAACCCGGCAGAATGAAGAGCAGGCACAGCGCCAGGATCAGCCCGCAGCCGGCGTGCAGGAGCAAACACCGAGGCCCCTCGTGCTTTGCAGGACAACGGTTCATTGATTCACCTCTCCCGTTGGTATGGGTTGCAGGCCGACCAAGGTGTTCGCCGACGGCCTACTTGAGATTGTCGATTCATCCCGGTCAATCTCCCATCCGCCCCCCAGCGCTTTGAACAGAGCGACCTGGTAGAACGCCAGCCGCTGCTCGCTCTGGATCAGCTGGTCCTGTGACAGGTAGAGGGCGGTCTGGCTCTGAAGGAGCGAAAGAATATCGCTGATTCCGGCGCGGTAGCGGCCGCTGGCCAGTTCCACCGCTCGTTGCCCGGAACGCACGGCATCCGCCAGGCTCCGGAAGGTCTCCGTCTCCCGGGAAAGGCCCAGCAGGGCGGATTCCACCTCGCCCAGGGCGGCAAGGACTGTTTTTTCATAGGCAACCTGGGCCTCTTCCTGTCGTCCCCGGTTGAGATCGATGTTGGCCCGCGCCCGGCCCGCATCGAACAGCGACCAGCTCACCGTGGGGCCGACGGTCCAGTAGCGGCTGCCGGCGCTGATCAGATCGCCGAGACTGGCGCTCTGCAGGCCCAGGAGGCCGGTCAGAGAAAACCGGGGAAAAAGGTCGGCGGTGGCCACCCCGATATCAGCAGTGGAAGCCGCCAGCTGGCGTTCGGCCCGGCGGATATCCGGCCGTCGTCGCAACAAGTCGGAGGGAAGGGTTTCCGGCAGCCATGCTGGCCGCGCCGGCAGCGGCGCCCCCGGCGCGAGCTCCTTCTCGAGAGTCCGGGGAGGCAACCCCAGCAACAGCGACAGGCCATAAATGGCCGCCCCGGCACTGTTTTCCAGAGGGGGCAGTTGGGCACGGGTCAGGGCCAGCTGGGTTTCGGCCTGGACTACCTCCAGCCGGTTGCCGAGTCCGCTATCCTGGCGGCCCCGAGCCAGGTACAGAGTCCGGTCCTGGATGCCGACATTTTCCCGGGCCGTCTGCAGTCGTTGCTGGCTGCCGCGCAGTTCAAGGTAATTTCGGGCGACCTCCGCCTCCAGGGACACCAGGACATCCCGGCGGTCTTCAGCGGTGGCGGCCAGCCGCGCCCCGGCCGCTTCGACGGACCGACGGGCGGCGCCGAAAATGTCGAGTTCCCAGCCGGCATCAAACCCGGCCTGGTAGAGATCTTGGGTCGTCCCGGCGTTGCTGCCGCCGGCATTTTCGCTGCGCCGGGTACGGGCGTAGGTGCCGGAGACATCCACCGCCGGTGCAAGCGCAGCAGTGGCTATCCGATACTGGGCGCGGGCCTGCTGGATGCGGGCCACGGCGATCTTGAGGTCGGGGTTGGCGGCAATCGCTCGCTGGATCAGGCCGTTGAGCCGGGGATCGTCGAATAGGGTCCACCAGGTTTCCAGCGCGGCGGTGCCGGCGTTTGCGGTGCCGCCCGCACCCGCTCCGCTCCAGGCGGCCGGTAGTTCCGGGCGGGGCGGGTGATAATCGGGCCCGACCGGCGCACAGCCTGCCAGCAGGGCCGTCAACCCCCAACCCATAAAAGCGATCAAGCGAATATGTCCGCCGCGCATCGGGGTACAAAGCTCCAATTGTCAGGTTAGCCAATCGCCATCGTAATCAGTGCGGTGAATCGGAGATGGTGTATAGCGAAGTCCCGCCCATAAGGAAAGATAATTAGTGAAGCGACAAGAAACTTTTGGGCAAAATCAGCCTCGTGCCGAATCGTGGTTCGGCGTCTTACCTACGGTCGATTATCTGAGTCTGTCTCCTTGCACATCCTAACAGCTTGCGTTTTCCCTATCATTTTTTACGCTGTCTTTTTTCATACTTGGGTGGTCATTGCCGCGCAAAGAGGTGATAACTGCTGCCAACAAAGCCAATCCGCATGCAAAGCGTAATCCCATATCAAACGCATGGATCATGATTCCGGGATCTTTTGCGTTCCCAAAGCTGAGGAAGGTAGTGAAAATAGCACCCGTAAGTCCAATCCCGAGCACCATTCCCACATTGCGGGCAAGGGCCAGGATCCCTGAAGCAATTCCCTGGCGGTTACGGGGCGCATCCCCCATCAGCGAACTGTTATTCGGGGATACGAACAGCCCTATACCAAGCCCGCAGGTTGCAAGACCAAGTACAATGATGCCCAGATGCGTTTGCGAACTTGAATTGCCAAGTAAAAATAATCCGGCTGCTAAGATCAACATGCCCAAAGTGGTGGGCAGGCGTGATCCAACCCGGTCGGAAAGGCTTCCACTAAAGGGTGCCGTCAGTGCCATGACAATCGGTTGAGCCGTTAAGATCAGACCTGCATGGGATGCGCTTAAGCCCCGGCCAGGGATCAGATAAAACGGCATTAAAAACAGGACACTGTAGATACACATGTAATTTAAGATGGGACTGACGGTTGAAATGACAAAAATTTTTCTTTTAAAGAGACTGAGGTCCAGCATCGGCGTTTTAACATGTCCTTCAATCCAGATGAAAAGGCTTAAGATTATAAACGATGCAACCATCATTGCAAGTATAGGAAGAGATGTCCAGCCTAAGCTTTCCCCTTTGTTCAAGGCAAACAGCAGGGTCGTCAGTCCGATCATAAAGGTTAACGCCCCGACTATATCAAACGGCTCTCCACCTTTTTCCGGTGTGTCATTAGGGATAACTTTCAGGCCCAACCAGATGGCGAACGAACCGATGGGCACATTGATGAAAAAAACATAGTGCCAGCTTAAATGGTCGGCAAGCCATCCGCCGAGGAAAGGCCCCGTGGTGAGGCCCAGATATGTCATCGTGCCCTGCAGGCCAAGTGCTTGGCCGCGCTGGGAGGCTGGAAATATTTTGGTGAGAATGGCAGGTGCATTGGCAAAGAGCATGGCTGCTCCGATGGCCTGAAATCCGCGTGACCCAATCAAATAAGCCTCAGATGGTGAAAATCCGGCCGATACCGAGCCGAGAACAAAGATAATAAATCCAATAATATAAGTTTTCTTGTTGCCGCGCAAATCTCCCAGGCGCCCCACGCTCAGCAGCAGACCACTGACAACCAACAGGTATACCGTCACAACCCACTCAATGGTAGCGACACCCGTGTTAAAAAAAACTGTGATCACCGGCAAAATGGCATTGACGATACTGCCATCCAGAGCCGACATAAAAGTTCCCACGCCAATCGCCAGCAAGACCAGCCATTTGGTTTCGATGTTAAGAAATTTCCCTGCCGGGTTGGTGGATCTATCTTGCGCCGGCTGTTTTTCACCGATTTTTACGGTTACCATTATACCGTCACTTTCATGGATTGCTTTTTGTTTGTCTTAAAAATGGAGGAAGATAGAAAAATTCGGGATCAATTAAAAGTATGGGATATGTTCAGATTCAATGTCAGAAAGCCAAATACCACTCGATTCCAGATATTGAGATAAGTCTTAGGATGACCAAATTACTGATAGCACAATTCCAAGTTGTCAGATCAAGTAAATCTTATTCTGAGGGGTTCTCAGGAAACTTTTGTCTTTTGACACCTACCATCGTTCGGCAATATGCGTTGCCAATCTCTTACCGAGTGAAAGCAGAGTGAGTGTGGGGGGCAATCCCCATGGTTCCGGAATGACGGAACAATCGCACACATAGAGGTGGTTTATCTTTGTTTGGAGGTTTGAATCGACGATATCGCCTAACTTGGCTGTTCCTCCGGGATGCGTCGCGGTATACCATGTCTTAAAAATATTCGTCGCACCCGCATTGCCAAGGATTTTCCTGGCTCGGTCATATCCATTCATAAGTTTTTTTTTGTCGATCGCACGCAGTTGTTTTCGAACGCCTCCTTTTACCGTGATCCGTCCTCCCAATTGGTCCCTGATTTTTATCATTATTGAAAGCCTTCGTTTATAGGGAAAGAGACAGTCAAAACGGAACACTTCCAGGGTAAAAAGCCAGTAAACCCAGGAAGGCCACATAAGGTCGGTCATCATAATGCCGTCTTCATGCAAATTAATTCCAGTGGCCATGGGAAATTCCCTGCCGCTGGCAGTGTCCTCAATAAAACCGTTCGCGATGATTAAGGGATCAAAGAAATAACCTTGTCCGGCATCTTTGATCCCACTTGACCGGAGAATGACAGGGGTACCGATCCCACCGGCTGACAATACGGTGACATCTGAAAAGGATTGGTATTCTTTTCCGTTGATTGAAAATAAGACCCCCACCGCATTATTTTTTTCAACGAGGACCTTTTTTACATCGGCTTTTAAAACCAGGGTTGCGTTTTCCGAGCATGCAAGATCGATAAATTCCCGTGCCGTCCATTTGGCATGGTAAGGGCATCCCATGGTACACTTATCGCATTCTTTACGGCAGTTATCCTGAAAGACCATCTTTGGCAGTTTTTCCCATTGATATCCAAGACTTTTGGCACTCTCCATGATTTTTACGGCAGCCGGCCCGATCAAACTGTCTTTCAGGACAGCAATGGGTAGTTCCCTTTTTACCTCTGCAACTTCATTGCGGATATTGACCCCGTATGATTCCAACATTTCAAAGGGTGGATCGATGGCCGTTGCATAGTAAAAAATCGACGAACCGCCGGCAGTAATACCCCTGACAAGGGCAAGCAATTGTTCCGTGAAGAGCAAGCTCTTTCCTGGAACCATTGCCATTTCAATGGTTTGAAGAATGGACCCGATGATGGGTTGGTTGGTCCCTTTTTCAAGGATTAAAACCCGTTTGCCTTTTTGGCTAAGTTCTTTGGCAGTGGCAGCCCCACCGGGTCCGGAACCGACCACAATCGCATCAAATTTTGTATTTTCATAAACGTGCATGAAGAGATCTCGGTTATTTTGGGGTCAGTGGTGAAGAACACCATTGGCGTAGCATGATAGAATAACGGTTGACGGGGTACAGTAAATCCAAGGCAGAACAGTAGAACAAACCGAAAAAGTCATGGTGACGTTCAAACGTAAACGGGATGCAGGAGGATCAGCATCAAAACTTCGGTGAGTGTACCTTTATTTTTCCCTTTATCGTGTTGATTAATTGGATAAATTCTCATTGTCAATATTCAAAATGATGACGGTACTCTCAATCGGAAGCGGGTTGGCGGGCAAATCGAAGGTCGCCGGCATCTCAGACTTATCCTCCACGCCACGATGCCAACGCAAGGTTGCTAAAGGCATGGTATTTTTTCAAGGGGTTGTCAAATCCGGTTTCATGTCGCAATATAGCGGACAGCACAAGGCGGGGGAAACGCCCTTTAACATAAAATCTCAAGGAAACTGTGAAGGAGCCACCATGCTCAAATACGTAAAATGGATGATGGCGGCGATAATGTTAACGGCTGTCGCCGGCGGATGCGGTTACAATACCCTTCAGCAGATGGAAGAACAGGTGTTCAGAAGTTGGTCCGATGTGGAAAGCAATTTACAGCGCCGGGCTGATCTGATCCCCAACCTGGTGGCCACCGTCAAAGGCTTTGCTTCCCATGAAAAAGAAACCCTGCAGGCGGTCATCGAGGCGCGGGCCAAGGCCACCAGTGTCCAGCTTTCCACCAAAGATTTGGGCAATGCCCAGGCCATGCAGCAGATGCAGGATGCCCAAGGGGGGCTTTCGTCAGCGCTTTCGCGCCTGATGGTGGTAGTGGAACGCTATCCGGACCTGAAAGCAAACCAGAATTTCCTGGACTTGCAGAACCAGCTCGAAGGCACGGAAAACCGAATCAATGTGGCCCGCCAGCGCTACAATCAGGCTGTCGAAGCATTTAACGCCAAGATTCGCAGCCTGCCCTACAGCCTCACCAACAGTCTGATACTGCATCTGGATCGAAAAGAGTACTTCAAAGCGGAAGCCGGTGCCGCACAGGTGCCTAAAATCAATTTTAATTAGACTGCTCGCCATGAAAACCGACCGCCATTTGTGCAGATACGGATCAATCATAATCATTTTCCTGCTGGTATTGGCAGTCCCCTTCAATGCTTCAGCGCTGGAGGTGCCCCGGCTCAACGGTCATGTCAACGACTATGCCGCCATGCTCAGCACCGCCAGCGAACGGCAGTTGGAAGCGGTGCTGACCGACTTTGAGCAGAAGGAATCCACCCAGATCGTGGTATTAACCATTCCATCGCTGCAAGGCGATTCCCTTGAAGACTTCTCTATCCGCGTGGCCGAGGCCTGGAAGGTCGGTCAAAAAAATTTGGATAACGGCGCCATTCTGTTGATTGCCAAAAACGACCGGAAAATCCGCATCGATGTCGGATATGGGCTGGAGGGGCGCCTGACCGACCTACTGACCGGGCGCATTATCCGCGATGTGATTGCGCCCCAATTCAAGTCAGGACAGTTTGATCAGGGAATCACCGAGGGGGTGGCTGCCATGATCGATGCCGTGCGGGGAGAATACTCAGGGACCGACGCCTCCCGGCAGCCCCGGCAGGCACAAAAGGGAGTTCCCATAATCGCTGTTTTTGCGCTGTTTTTCCTGATCAACGCGCTCGGCCGGGCCAGCCGGTGGATGGGAGCAACCGCCGGTGCAATTCTTTTTCCAATTGCCGGGGCGCTCTTCTTCGGCCCGGGTCCGCTGTTGCTGCTGGGACTCATTCCTTTAGGCCTGGTGACCGGTCTGCTGATCAGCCTGATCGGTGGACCGCTCTCCACTGGCCGCACCATTTCCAGTCATCGCGGCGGATATTGGGGCGGTGGTTTCGGCGGGGGCGGGTTTTCATCCGGAGGGTTTGGCGGTTTCTCCGGCGGCGGCGGCGGTTTCGGCGGAGGCGGCGCATCAGGCGGGTGGTAGCGCCGCCAGCGCTGGTCCGGTCAGAAACGGTCGGGATGAACAAGATCTCACGATCAGAAACAAAGGTTTACGGATGAAAAACCTGGCTGAAACGCTTTTATCGGATACCGATCAACAACGAATTGAAACCGTTGTCGCTGCAACGGAAAAAAGGACCGCCGGAGAGATCGTCTGCATGATCGTATCGTCCAGCTACCACTATGCAATGGCCAACGTATTGGGCGCAACGGCATTTGCCCTGCCCATGGCCTTGCTGGCCGCCCATTTTCTGGGAGGATGGCTGTGGATCGGCACTCAGAACATGTGGCTGTTTCTCGGCCTTTTCGCCATCTTTTTCGCATTGCTTCATTGGATCATCGGAAGCTGCCCGACCCTCAAACGTCTGTTCATCTCCCGGCGGGAAATCGATGAGGAAGTGGAGGAGGCCGCCGTTAACAGCTTTTTCAGGAAGGGACTATACCGGACACGAGACGCCAACGGGGTTTTGCTGTTTATCTCCGTATTTGAGCATAAAGTATGGCTGCTGGCCGATAAAGGAATCCACGAAAAAATCTCCCAGGAAGAATGGAACCGCCTGGTGGGCCGTATCACCGCGGGAATCCGTAAAGGCCAGGGTGCTGAAGCCATTTGCAAGGCCATTCAGGACATTGGAGTTCTTCTGCAGACCCATTTTCCCATCAAGCCGGGCGATACCGATGAACTCAAAAACCTGATCATTGGGGATGCCTGAAAGACCGTATTTGCTCCCATTGCCGGACCAACAAAAAAAGGGCATTCATTCAACCTTCTGAATAAATGCCCTTTAAGAATGAAAATGAAGCGTTAGACCACGGTCACATTAGCTGCGGCAGGACCCTTGGGACCCTGCTCGATATCAAAGGTAACCCGGTCACCCTCGCTGAGAGATTTGAATCCGGTGGCGTTGATTGCCGAATGATGAACGAATACATCCGGACCGTCTTCCTGCTCGATAAAACCAAACCCCTTGCTGTCATTGAACCACTTCACGATGCCATTTGCCATGCTTACTTCCTCCTACGAAAAAAAATTAAATCATTGCTTCAGACTTCAGGCGCCACTTTGACAAATGGATCGATCCCTTAGAAAGAAACCGGCCCGCCAACACCGGCGGGCGTTTATGATTTATATGCAATATCACGCAAAAGAATAAATGCAAGTCATTTGTCAGTTTTTTGCATAAAATGTTCAAGGGAAGGCCCCCTTTTTGTATTTTTCCAATGTCACCCGCCGACTACGAAGGCCCGCTTGAAGGACAGAATGTAAACAGATCTATTTTCGTCGACCCAATCGCGCCTCCGAAAAACCCATAGGAACGAAGATCCGTATTAAGTTGTGGAATAGCGTCAAGACGGGATTGCTTGAAAAGCAGGTAAATACTGAAAACGCACCTGCCAATTGTCAATCGTATTGCAATTGACAAAATTTCAACCGCCAGAGCCTGTTTCAAAACGTCTTAGTTCGGTCAATATCAAGGCGGACGATCATTTCAACCGCAGGCGTAGCCGCGATAGGTTGAGGATTGAAATGTGAGCCCAACGCCGATATTGGGCGAAATGGGGCGTTTTGAAACTGGCTCGCCATTTTACGAATAAAGACTCCACGTTTTATGGACAATCATGGGTTAGATCTATCGCATATTTTCTCCTTATTAGTTGACCATACCACAGGTACCTATGAATTGCCCCAAGAATGGTTTTGCCCTCCTTATCCACATTGGGCCCCATTTCCGATATCTGCACGGTTCGCAATAAAGAAAAAATATCGAAGGTTGACAACAAAATAGCCGATATTGCATTTTAGATGGGAAATAGCGGTTCCGGAGGAGAATTCCTTCGTCGGCTTAAACCATTCTTTGAAATTGATCCGCCATCTCCAAAACGGAGGGACCCCCGTAACCCTGACGATACACGATAGTTTATAGCGGAGAAGGACCGAACGCGGATTTCTCAGCAGGGCTCCATCCGCTGAAATCATTGAAGCCCAGATTGGAATCATCAAATATGCCCTGGAGACCGGTGACGATGTCTTGGTTTCAGGCTTCGGTAAATGTGTTACGAAGAAAAAAGGAGCGGGAAGTGAGAAATCCTGCTTCCGGTGAGGATGCAATTGTGCCGGCAAAACGGGTGATGGCGTTCAAATGCTCTGGTAAGCTGCGCAACAAGGTGAACGGAAAAAAATGATGCCCAGACCGAATCGACCCAAAAATTCACGCCGGACGTCCTATATCATCGCTGAGTACACCGTTAAAGAGGGAACTCACCGAGATGTGATCAAGAACATTGGCGCTGGCGGCTTGTTCATCAGAACATCGAGGAAGATCTCCGATGGACAATCAATCAAACTCGAATTTCCATTGTTTCGATTTGACAATACCGTTCAGGTTTCTGGAAAGGTGGTCCGCGTGGAGTCTGATGGGTTTGCAGTGGCCTTCGATGAGCTTCTTGATGCGCTGGCGTCTAAAAATGGTCAACTGCCAGAGATCGTCCATGAGATCAATCGATCAACCTAAAAATAAAGGAGGTCGGCTGCGGGCCCTTTACTACTCTTTGAGAGGTGTTCTATTTCATCTCGTTTTGAGCGAACCTTAACCGAAGGACGACGACACCCCACGCGTTAAGCGGTAGCCATATCGACAATTTCGGCGATATCCTTTACGGTGATGGCCGAGTCCTTGTCCATGAGGCCGTCGGAAAGCATGGTGGCGCAGAACGGACAGGCGGCGGCTACGGTGGCCGCACCGCTGCGCATCACCTCTTCGGCCCGATCCATGTTGATGCGTTTGCCCAGGGTCTCTTCCATGAACATGCGCCCTCCCCCTGCACCGCAGCAGAATCCCTTTTCACGAATACGCTGCATCTCGGTCAACTGGCCGTTGTTCATCGAACGCAGCAGGTCACGGGGCGGCTGGACGATGCCGTTCCAGCGGCTCAGGTAGCAGGAATCGTGGAAAGTCAGCGACCCCATACTGGTGCCGTTGGGCGTCAGGCGTCCCTGCTTGTGCAGATCGAAGAGCAATTCAGCGTGGCTGACCACCGGGTAGGCAGCGCCGAACTGGGGATATTCGTTCTTGATGATGTTGAAGCAGTGGGGACAGCCGGTAAGAATTCGTTTGGGTTGGTAGCCGTTGAGAATCTCCACGTTCTGCCGTATCAGCATCTGGGCCAGGTATTCGTTGCCGGCCCGCCGGGCCATGTCACCGTTGCAGGCCTCCTCCGGGCCGAGTATGGCGAAGTTCACCCCGGCGCGCTGAAGCACCCGGGCCATGGCCTGGGAGATTTTCTTGCCCCGGTCATCGAAGGACCCGGCGCAGCCCACAAACCAGAGCAGGTCGGCGTCGGGATTGTCGCCCATCAGCGGCACATCCATGCCCTTGCACCAGTCCGCCCGGCTGTCGGCGCCGAAGCCCCAGGGGTTGGCCTGGTTCTCCAGGTTGGTGAAGGTCTCTTGGACTTCCGGCGGAAAACTGGCTTCCATGAGCACCTGATGCTTGCGCGCTTCGATGATGAAATCCAGGTGTTCGATGTTCACCGGGCAGATGTCCTCGCAGGCCCGACAGGTGGTGCAGGACCAGAGCACGTCACCGGTGACCGGGGCGCCGTCACGGACGATAGGTTTCACCTGGTCGAAGCTTCCTCCCAGAATGGCGTCGGCCTGGTCGAGCAGGTCCATTTTAAGGTCATGGATCACTTTCTTGGGTGAGAGGGGTTTGCCCGTATTGGCCGCCGGGCACTGCTCTTCGCAGCGTCCGCACTCGGTACAGGCATACAGGTTGAGTACGTTCTTCCAGTTCAGTTCGCTTACCTTGCCCAGGCCGAATGTCTCCAATGCCTCATTTTCGATGTCGGTCTTGACGATGGCCTTTTCGCGTTGGAGAGGTTTAAAAAACACGTTTGGAGCGGCAGCCAGCAGGTGCAGATGCTTGGAACCGGGGATATAGACCAGAAAACTCAATATGGTGGCCATGTGGATCCAGTAGGCCATCTCGTATCCCGCAAAGACCTGCTGCGGACTCAGCGAATTCAGTCCGAAAAGAGTCACCAGCAGGCCTGAGACGGGAAAAGTTCCCCGGTAGTCATAGGCACCGGGCTCGAGTGGCAGCAGGGTCTGGAAGGCGTTGATCAACTGGAAGGTGATGATGATCAGGCAGGTAAACAGGATTATCAGGTTGGCGTCGGTCCCCAGGGTCAGGTAGGGCGGGCGCAGGAGGGTCCGCCGGTAAATGGCGTAGGCAAACCCGACCAGAACGAATGAAGCCAAAATATCGGCCGCAAACAAGTAGCCGCCGTAAAGACCCGGGATCCAGTGACCCACCTCGAAGGCCGGGCACACTCCCTTGATCATCAATTCCAGACTGTGGGGCTGCACGGCCAGAAAGCCGAAGAAGATCAAGGTATGGGCCAGCCCCGGCAGTTTTTTGCGCCGTACGTTGGCCTGGCCCAGCACATCCTTGAACAGCACACCGATACGCGTGGAAATCTGGTCCAATTTGAATTCCGTGGTGCCTTCGACAGCCATCATCAGGCGATAGAGCCGTCTGACCCGCAGGAAGAAAAACGAGAAGGCTCCGGCCAGGGCCATGAGCATGACAAATGATTTAATGATCGTGTACTGTTCCATTCCATACTCCGGAGTAGACCTTGACGGTCACATAAAAGACAGATTACGGTACTTTTTCAGGCACCAATCCAGCAACTCTGCCTTGCTGAGAAGATACGGATTCCGAATGAGTGTTCAGAAGCGGTAGGTTGAGGTCCAGATCAAGGCCGCAGGATGATTGAAACCGCAGGCGTAGCAGCGCTACGTCGAGAATTTCAACCATCCGAGAACGCCGATATGGGCCTCAAGATGCCGTTTCCGAAAACTCATTTCAGTTTTTCTTTGAGGACTTCGGTTAAAACCGGCACCACGTCGAACAGATCGCCAACGATGCCATAGTCGCACTTTTCAAAGATGGGGGCATCCTTGTCCGTGTTTATGGCTACAATCACCTTGGACGTTTTCATCCCGGCAAAATGCTGCACCGAACCTGACAGGCCGCAGCCGATGTAGAGCCGGGGACTGACCGTCTTGCCGGTCTGTCCCACCTGCATGGCGTGGGGGGCAAAGCCCGCATCCACGGCGGCACGGGAGGCGCCGATGGTACCGCCCAGCAGCCGGGCGCATTCGCTCAGAATTTTATAGTTGTCCGCCGATGCGATCGGCCGGCCGCCGGTAACGATGACGGCAGCTTCGGTCAAGTCCACCTTGTCGGCAGCCTCTTTATTCACTTCCACCACTTTGACCCGACCCGGGTCCTTAACTGACGCTGTGAACATTTCAAGGGAGGCGGCCGCCGGTGCTTCGACCGCGTCAATGGCATTTGGACGCATGGCGCACAGCATCACCGAACCGGACATTCTGACGGCGGCAAAGGTCTTGCCGGAAAAATGGGATTTTTTTGCGATTTTAGCAGACAAATCCACGGCCATGCAATCAGAAGCCAGGGGAAGATCCATCAAAGCCGCCAGACGGGCAAAGATGTCGCGCCCCTGGGCGCTGGCCAGGCCCAGCAGGGCATCCAGACCGTAGTTTTCGATGGCCGCGGCCAGTGCCCGGGCCTTGAGGTCCGGACTGGCCGACAGGTCGGCGCCGTCGACGGAGACCTGAACCACTTTGTTGGCACCGTATTTACCGAGGACGTCCTTGGCGTCGTCCGCCGAACCGTCCATCATCAAGGAGATAATCGTCCCGTCGCCCTGCCCGCGGGCAGCGGTGAGTATGCCGAAGTTGGTGTCCTTGACGGTTCCGTCTTCGGTTTCAATCAATATACCGATGGTAGCCATATTTTTCTCCTTAAATCACCTTTTCTTCTTCTTTTAGGATGGTAACCAACGCTTCCACCGCCTGGCGAATATCGCCGTCCATCATCTTGGCGCCGGTACGCTCGGGAACCTTTTCCAGCTTGACCAGTTCGCTGCGGGCGCCGTCGACGGAAACGCCCAGATCGGCGATAGTCATCTCTTTGATCGGTTTTTTCTTGGCCTTCATGATGTCGGGAAATTTGGGGTAACGCGGCTCGTTAAGGCCTTTGGTGGTGCCCAGCACGCAGGGCAGAGAGACCTCGAGCACTTCCCGCGCCCCACCGCCGATCTCGTGTCCAACGGTGGCCTTGCCGTCAGCCAGTTCCAATTTATTGATTTCGTTGACTACCGGCAGCCCCATAGCCTCGGCCAGGCGGTACAAGGTCTGAAAACCTTCCGTGTCCACGGCGCCTTTGCCGGTGAAGATGACGTCCGGTTTGCCGTCCTGTTCGATAGCTGCTTTGAGCGCCTGAGCCGTGGTCCGGCTGTCCAGAAACTGACTCTCCACGGTGACCAGGATGCCGCGGTGGGCACCCATGGCCATGGCCGCGCGGATGGTGGCGGCAGCAGCCGCCTTGCCGACGGTGACGACAATTACTTCGCCGCCGTTCGTTTCCACCAACTGCACGGCCTGCTCGACGGCGTATTCGTCGTAAGGATTGGCGATGAATTTACAACCGGCATCATCGAAGCCTTTTTCCCCGACTATCTTGATGTTGGCCGCCGTGTCGGGCACATGTTTAACGCATACATAAATCTGCATGATAATGTCCTCTGCTGTCTCTTATTTTTGGGCACACCGGTCACCGGGAAAAGCGGGACCGACCCCCTTTGGGGAGGTGCCGTGGGTCGGTCCCGCCCCGGCAGCAGGAGGAGGCCCCTGCATACAAGAATTTTTAATGATCAGTTTTTAATTTTGAATGAAGGCATTCTTTAAATCGACAGAATTCATCCATTCATAATTTATAATTGAGCTTTCTACGCCTTCATCCGCTCATTTTTCGGATCGTACAGGGGCATGGCCACCACCTCGGCGGCCAGTTTCTGCCCCAGCACTTCCACGTCCAGCCGGGTTCCCGGCGCTGCCAGTACGGGTGGTACATAGCCTAAAGCAATACTCTTGTCCGTGCGGTGTCCGTACCCGCCCGAAGAGGTCATGCCCACGATCCGGTCACCGTCGAAGATGGGATTGTAGCCCCACGGATCGGCATCGTCGGCCTGGCACACCAGGCAGACCAGCTGGCGGGGCACGCCGGCGGCCTTCTGCTTCTCCAGACCTGCCTTGCCGATGAAGTCTTTGTCCATCTTCACCGTCCAGGCCACGTTGGTCTCCAGGGGAGTGTGGTGGACGTTCATTTCGCTCTTCCAGGCCAGGTAACCCTTTTCCAGGCGCATGGAATCCATGGCGTACATGCCGAACATCTTGAGGTCGAAGGCCTCACCGGCGGCCATGAGGGTCTGGAATACCGCAATCTGGGACTGGATGGGGTGAAAGATTTCGTAGCCCAGCTCCCCCACATAGTTCATGCGGTTGACCCGGCATTTGACCCTTCCCACGAAGATCTCCCGGCTGGTGCCGAAGGGAAACGCCGCATTGGAGACATCGTCGTAGGATGCTTTGGCCAGCACCTCCCGGCTCTTGGGGCCGGCCAGGATCAGGCAGCCCATCTGGTAGGTCACGTCTTCCAGGCAAACGCTGCCGTCTGCGGGCAGGTTTTCCATCAGCCAGTGCTGGTCGTGGCGTTTGCCCACGGAGGCGGTAACGCAGAAAAACTCGCCGTCCTTGACCCAGGTGATGGTCATGTCCGACTTGAAATTGCCGTTGCCGTCCAGCATGGGAGACAGGGCGATGCGGCCGTCGGTGGTCGGCACCTTCTGGCAGGTCATCCGGTTGAGCCAGGCCTCGGCGCCGGGACCGGAGATGCGGGTCTTGGCAAAGCGGGAGAGATCCAGAATGCCCACTTTTTCCATGACGTGTTTGCACTCGGCGTCCACATAGCCGAAGGTGTTGTTTCGTTTCCAGCCTGGATTTTCGCGGCTGTCCGCGCTGCTGTCGGTAAAATAGTTGGGGCACTCCCAGCCGTAGTAGTCGCCGAACACCGCACCGGCCTGCTTCTGGTACTCGTAAATGGGTGCGGTGCGGTTGGGACGGGCGGCGTCGCGCCAGTCGTTGGGGCAGATGATCGCGTAAAGCCTCGGATACGTATCCTCAATCTTCTCGTGGTTGTAGGCCCAGTTGGCGTAGCTGCCGTAGCGGCGGCTGTCCACCGGCCACAGGTCGATTTCGGGCTCGCCGTCCATGATCCAGCCGGCGAGGTAGTGGCCGATGCCGCCGGCCTGGGTGATACCGAAGCTGTAGCCGCAGGCGTGGAAAAAGTTCTTCAGCGGGTAGGCCGGCCCCACCAGCGGGTCGCCGTTGGGCGTGTAGGTGATGGGTCCGTCGGTCACGTGTTTGAAACCGGTGTCGCCCATGATCGGGAAACGATAGATGCCGTTTTCGATAAAATCGGCGATATGGTCGATATCCGGCTGCAGTTCCGTCTGGGCGTAGTCCCAGGGCACCCCTTTGGGGTTCCACTGCTTGACCTTGCTCTCATACAGACCCAGGATCAGGCTGTCCATTTCCTGGCGGATGTAAATGGAGCGGTCGGGGTCACGGATCAGGGGCAGATAGGTGTCGCGGTTTTCCACCACGTCGATGGCTTCGAAAAGGATATGGGTGTGCTCACCGGGGATGGAGGGGATCTCCAGCCCCACCATTTTGGCTACCCGGGGGGCCCACAGGCCGGCGGCGTTGACCACGTATTCACAGGTGACGTCGCCCTTGTCGGTGTGCACCAGCCATTCGCCGGAGGCGGTATGCTCGATGCCGGTCACCTGTGTATGGGTGTTGATCTCGGCGCCGTGCCGCTTGGCACCGATGCTCATCGCCATGGTGATGCCGCTGGGGTCCACATCGCCGTCATCGGGCCAGTAGAGGCCGCCGATAATACCCTCGGTGTTCATGAGCGGATGCATTTCCTTCATCTTTTCCGGAGAGATCCAGCTCACGTCCAATCCCAGGCAGCGGTTCATGCTGTAAATGTATCCCAGTTCTTCCATTCGACCGGGATTGTCGGCGGTGCGGATGGAGCCGGTGGTGTGCCAGCCCACGCTCTGGCCGGTTTCGGCTTCCAGCTGCTGGTAGATCTCGATACTCTTCATATTGACCTGGGTGCAATAATAGTTGCCGTGGAAGAATGAACAATTCCCCGCCGCCATCCAGGTGGAGCCGGAGGTGAGCTCGTGCTTTTCGATCAAGACCACATCTTTCCAGCCGTATTTGGCCAGGTGATAGGCCACGCTGACGCCAATAGCGCCGCCGCCGATCACAACCACGCGTGCCTGTGTTTTCATAACCTTTCTTCTCCTTTTGATATGGATATGGCTTCGGTGCAGATTCGGCACCGATAAATATTTCAAAATTAAATTGATGTCATTCTCGAACTGACCTCATTTGGCGGAGCCGTATGCCCCGTTGAGAAAATAGCCCAACGCCTTGTTTTTGGTCGTTCTGAAGGTGTTGTCGAAGAACTCGGCAAAGCCGCCGGGGTAGTAGATCATCACCAGGATCAGCAGCAGGCCGTAAAGCAGCAGGTTGAGTCCCGGCAGGTTGGACAGGGACGAGCGCACCAGTTCCATGGCGAAGATGAAGGGGAAGGCGACGGCCGCCCCGCCCCACAGGCTGCCCCGCCCGCCGATGTAGGCCACCGCCAGCACCTCCACGGTCTTGGCGGTGTGCATCATATCCGGGGTCAGGATGCCGTAGTAGTGGGCGTAAAAGCCTCCCATCCACCCGGCCAGCGCACAGCTCAAGGTAAAGTTCACCAGCCGGTAGAAGATCGGGTTGATCCCCGAGGTGCGCGCAGCTTCCATGTTCTGTCCGATGGCCTTGAAGGCCAGGCCCATCTTGGTGCGCGTACACCACTTGCAGATGATGAAGATCACCACCATCATCACTAGGCACAGGTAGTAGTAGGGCACGTTGGACTGGGATTCGAACAACCGGTCCACGCGCATCCCCAACGGCCCGCGGGTCAGCCAGACCATCTTTGTGGCCAGCCCCATCAGCGCCAGGCCGAAGAACCAGGCCAGACACGCGGCGAAGATGCCCCGCAGGCGAAGCGTGATGGCGCCGATCACGAACCCCAGGAAGGCGGCCAGCAACCCGCCGGCCAGCATCCCGATCCACGGGTTCAGGCCGATGCGCTCTGCCAGGATGGCCGAGGTGTAGCCCCCCAGGCCCATGATGGCCGCATAGCCGAAGTTGACGATGGAAATGAACCCGGCCGTAAAGTCGAAGGCCACCGCCAGGGCCGCGATAAAGGCGGCACTGATCAGCCAGCGCAGCAGGTACTCCTGATTGAAGGGCGGGATCAGGGGCAGCAAGAACAGCACGACCAGGGCGATCAGTCCGGCCGGGGTGAAGCACAACAGGTTCAGCAGCTTGTTAACAGGGTTGGTCTGGTCCATGAGTCCTCCGCTATTTGTCCAGGATGCCGCGCACTTCGGAACCGAATATGCCGCTGGGTTTGAAGATCAGTACGACGATGATCAGGGCCGAAGGCACCACGAAGTCCCAGCCGGAGCCGATATACTCGATGGTCAGCACCTTTAACAGGGCGACCATGAAGGCGCCCATCACCGCCCCGAGCACGTTACCCAGGCCGGCCAGGATCACCACGAACCAGGCCATGTACAGGGGTTCCAGGCCCACCGACGGGTAGGCGGGGTACATGAACAACAGGCTGGCGCCGGCAATGGCCGCCAGGGAGCAGGACAGGGACATGGTCAGCATCAGGATGCCCTTGAGGCCGATGCCCACCATCAGGGCGCCGTTCTCGTCCTGGGAGACGGCGCGGATGGCCCGGCCCGTGCGGGTGTAGGTCATGAAGAACCAGAACACCACCACTACGATGGCTGCCAGGGCGAAGGACATCGCCCGGTCGCGGGAAATGAACACATCCATGACCGTGATGGGCATGCCGGCCCAGTAGCGCGTGATCCCTTTGAAGTCGGCCCCGAAGAATAGCTGGTGGGCGTTGATCAGTACCACCGACAGCCCCACGGTGAGCAGGAACGAGTTCATCACCCAGTTCTCGCGGCTGCGCTTTCTAAGCTGGGAAAATACCAGCACCTCGGAGGCCACCCCCACCAGGGCGCCCACGATCATCGCTGCCACGATGGTGATCAACGGGCCTAAAAAAGTCAGGGGTGAATCGGGATGCATCGTGATATAATTGTTGATGGGCGTGAACACGTAATAGGCCGTCAACGAGCCGATCATGAAGTATTCCCCATGGGCGAACATGGGGATGTTCATCACACCGAACACCAGGGCCAGCCCCATGGCCACCAGGGCCAGCATGCCGCCCGTCACCACCGTGTTGACCAGCAAGTAACCGCCGCGGTCCAGGGTGGCCGCCACGGCTACGACCACAGTCGCAATCACCGCAATCCCCGCTGCTGACCCGCTCCATTTGAAGATGCGTTCCCAGATGCGTTTTTCTAGCTGTTCTACCATGAACCCGTTCCTTTCAGTATCAGACTCCTAAAAACACCTTGCGCACATGGGCGTCGCAGGCCAGGTCGCTGCTCTTGCCGGACAGCTCGATGCGGCCGTTTTCCAGCACGTAGCCCCGGTCGGTCACCGACAGGGTCTTGGTCACGTTCTGCTCCACCACCATGATGGTCATGCCCTGTTTGACCAAGGTGTCAAGGCTCTGGAACACGTTTTCGGTGAGCAGCGGAGCCAGGCCGAAGGAGGGTTCGTCCACCAAAAGCAAGGTGGGATTGGACATCAGCCCCCGGCCGATGGCCAGCATCTTGCGCTCGCCGCCGCTCATGGTCCCGGCCAGTTGGTTACGCCGCTCCACCAGACGGGGAAACAGGTCGAACACAAAGTCCAACCGGTCCTTTTGCAGCCGCTTGTCCTTGATCGTGTACGCCCCCATGGCCAGGTTCTCCTGCACGGTCATGTTGACAAACAGGTTCATCGCCTCCGATACCAGGGCGATTCCCTTGCGGGCCACCTTGTTGCCCGGTAGCCCGCCGATGGGCTCGCCCTTGAACAGGATCTCGCCGCTCATGGGCGGAACCAGTCCGGCGATGGTCTTGAGCGTGGTGCTCTTCCCCGCCCCGTTGGGGCCCACCAGGCACACGTACTCGCCGGTATCCACGGTCAGGGACACGTCGCGCAGGATCTGCAGAAAGCCATAGCCGGCATTGAGGTTCTTCACTTCCAGTAGCATCGCGTCTCCGTTGGCTAAGCGGGTTGTCGGGCTTCGGGTGCGCAGCTGTCCGCCGCGTCGCCCAGGTAGGCCTTGGTCACCGCAGGGTCGTTGGCCACTTCCTCGGTGGTCCCCTCGGCGATCTTGGTGCCGAACTGGATGCACACCAGCCGGTTGCAAAGGTTCATGATCAGCTGCATGATGTGCTCGATCATCAGGATCGTAATCCCCTGGTCGCGGATCTTGAAAATCAGGGTGATCATATCCTTGAGCTCGCCTTCGCTCAGTCCCGAAGCCAGTTCATCCAAAAAGAGCATCTTCGGACCGCTGGCCAATGCGCGGGCAAGGTCCAGGCGTTTGAGCTGTACGGTGTTGAGCTGCTCGCTGATGGCGTCCTCGGCGATGGGAAAATCGACGAATTCGAGCATCTTGCGGCTGTGGGCCGCCGGATCCTTGATCGTTCCCGGCCGGTTGCCGAAGATCGCCGCGGTCATCACGTTTTCCAGCACGGTCATCTTGGGAAAGGGGATCGGAATCTGAAACGTGCGCGACAATTTCCGCCGGCACATCTTCTCCGGGGTCTTGCCGGTCGTGTTTTCGCCGAACAAGAACACCTGGCCCGAGGTGGGCGGGTTCAAACCGGAAATGGCATTGACCAGGGTGGTCTTGCCCGCCCCGTTGGGGCCGATCAACCCCACGATGTCCCCTTCGTTGATGTGCATGGACACCGCGTTGACCGCCGTCAAACCGCCGAACTGCTTGGTTAACTCTTTGGTCTCCAGAACGATCATTTGCATCTCACCTGACTGAGGAGTTGGGGATGCCGCCGGGGATCGGTCGAAGCCGCCCCCCGGCGGTTGCATTTGAGAGCTGATGGATCCGATCAGGGCGCCATGAACTCGGCTTCGGCCCAGTCTTCGGGGTAGACGATTTTGCCAACACCGCCCTTGTACTGGATCACCGGGAAGAAATAGCCGTCGCGGGCGACGACCGGGTCGGGCATGGTATCCATGTTGTAGCGGTATTCGTTCATGATGATGGCGCCATCGGCCTTGGCGTAGGTCAGCTTGCCGGTGTTGACCTCTTCCACTATCACCTTGTGGATGGTCTCCTTGTCCAGCTTGCCGTATTTTTCATTGGCGCGCTGTAAAATCTTGACGAAAAAACTGGCGCCGTCATAGGAAAGCCCGCCTGCCGAAGGGCTGGGCTTCATGCCGAAGCGTTTCTCAAATTCAACGGCCCAGTCTTTGGCTTCCTGGGTGGTCAACTGAGGAATCATGTCCAGCACGCCGTCGGAGGCAGCGCCGGCCATCTTGTACCAGTCGCCCGACCAACCCAGACCGTCGATGATGATCAGCGACTTGAGGCCCACTTCACGGGTCTGCTTGATGAAAGCAGATGTCACCGGTGCGGCGGTGCTGGTGCTGAACATAACGGCCACATTTTGTTTCTTGAGTTTGCCCAGCAGGGGGTAAAAGTCGGTTTGGGTAATGGGGTAGTAGTCTTTTGACACCACCGTCCATCCTTTTTTCTCGAACTCGGCGGCCACGGCATCACCGGCGCTGTGGCCCCAATCGGTGTCTTCACAGGCGATGGCAACATTCTTCGCCTTGGGTTTGAACTTGCCGCTTTTGACCGCATTATCGATGGTCTCGGCGTAGCCGGCCATCAGCTTGCCGGGGATGGGCCAGCCTTTGCCGCCCCAGTAGTTGTACTTTTCCGGATCACTGCGCCATTTCTGGTTAACCACTTCGGTGGCCCCAAAGCCGAACATATGGGGCACCTTGTACTGGGCGGCCACATCCATGGCGGCCACGGCCGTGGAGCTGTGCCAGTTGAGCACACCGCCCTGAATGCCGATGCGCTCACAGGCCTCTGAATAGGCGCTGGCAACCTTGGCCGGGTCGCTCTGGCTGTCCACCCATACGGGTTCGAGCTTGTAGTCGCCCACCATGTTGTTGACTTTTTCAAAGGCCATGGTCACCGACCCCTTGAACTCTTGGCCTGTTTTAGCCGACGGCCCGGTAAACGGACCGATGATCCCCACCTTGAGGACCTTCTCGGCGGCCGCCGTTCCGGCAAACAGGCTCAAGGCAAAACATGCCATTACAATACTCACGATCAGTTTCTTTCCTCTCATAGGTTCCTCCGTTGGGGTTGGGGTTTTACCTCTTTTTGAATGAAAAACATGCCGATTAAAATGTGGTGAATCGTATGAAAGCAATAAACATACCGCAAAAACTGATGCATATTCATCTACTTGGAAAAGCTTTCACGAGTTGATATTTTTTCTTTAACAACAATTTGTTAAAAAATTTTTTAAGAAACGCTCAATTTTGCATTTATTCTTGACGAAAGTCTCAAAAGAAAAATCTTTTGCTTTTAAGCAAACTATTTTTCGCCAATCAGTGAAAATTAGTTTGCACTTCAGCAGAGGTCCCCATTGACCCGATCCGTATTTATTCTCCTTCGCTATTTCCCGTATTTTTTCTCGATGTACTTTTCGAGCGCCATAAGCGTTCCATCGGGCATTCCGGCTCCTGGTAGGCTTCCAGGATTTCTTTCCACTTGCGATTGGCAGCCTTTTCGATGGATTCACCGCCCTTTTCCTTCCAGCCGGCGTATGCTTCCCTCTGCTCAATGATGGGCGTGTAGAATTCCCTGCGAAAATTCTGGAAGGTATGCATGTGGGTCAGGTATTCGCCGCCTGGCCCCACCTGGGAGATCACATCCAGGGCCATTTTTTCGGGGTCCGCCTGCTCCCCGCGTTTGATGCGTTTGCACATGCCGCAGATTTCGTCGTCGATGACGAATTTTTCATAGGAAGCCGCCATATAGCCTTCGAGGATACCGGCGGAATGCAGCACGAAATGCACGCCGGACAAGGTGGCCATGAGTTGGCTCATCATGGACTCCATGCCAGCCTGGGCATCAGGAAGCTTGGAATCGGTAATGGCGCCGCCTCCCCGGCTGGGGATGCCGTAAAAGCGCGCCATTTGGGCCGTAGCCGCGGTGTTCACGGCCATCTCCGGTGCGCCGATGCTCAAGGTGCCGTAACGCATGGCGGCGGCTGAAGATGATCCGGAAAATACCACCGGCGTGCCTTCACGGATCAACTGGGTCAACACGATGCCGGCCAGCACCTCCGCGTTCTGAACCACCAGGGTGCCTTCCATGGTCACCGGCGAAGTGGCCCCGGCAATGGACAGAGAGGAAATCAGCTGGGGTATCCCGGCCTTGGCATATTCCATGATCGCACCCAGCATTCGGTCGTCGTAGGCCAGGGGGGTACGGGTGCACAAAATGCTGATCATGGGCATCTTCTCGGCCAGCGCTGCTTCCGAACAGTCGAAGACAATGGCTGCCATCTCGATGGTTTCCCGAGCGGCCTCGGCACCGATTGCACCGCCCATGAAGGGCTTGTCCGAATAGCGCATGGAGGCGAACATCATCTCGGCATTGCGCCGCGCATGGGGAATGTCGTTGGGTTCGGCCATCATGCCGCCGGTGATATCCATACTCTTGCTGGCATGGGAGAGCTTGACGAAATTACTGTAATCTTCCAGGGTGGATTCTCTTCTTCCCCGATCCAGGTCATGGACAAAGGGAGCGCCGTAGCAGGGAATGTAGGCGATATTATCGCCGCCGATGGCCACGTTCTTTTCCGGGTTGCGCGCCTGCAGGGTGTATTCGGAAGGCGCCTTGGCCACCTGTTCCATTACCATCTTGGGTGACAGAAAGACTCTTTCCCCTTCAACCCGGCAGCCAGCCTTCTTGAAGACCTCGACGGCCGGTGCGTACCCGAAGTCTACACCTACCGTTTCCAGCACGTGCAGGGTCGCTTCATGAATCTTCTGGACATCATGGTCAGTAAAATATTCAAACCGCTGCATGGACGTTCCTCCTCAATGTATGGTTAATCCGTCATCCGGTCGGTTGTCGGTACGCCCTGTCGGCTACCGGCGAATGCATATCGTTACCTGCCGATCTTAAGAACGTTGCGGGCGTACTGAATGCTCCGGATGCAGGCATCCATCTCTTTTTCCCGTGCTATTTCCAGTGCGTCTTCGCCTATATCCCATTCGATTTCAAAGGTAATCCGGTCGGTCGGCGACAACTCCCGGATGGTCCGGTAGGTTTTGAAACAGTCGATGTCCCCGTCGCCCAAGGCCACCCCATGGAACCGAATGCCGAACTGGTCCCGGTCGAGTTTGTGATCGCAGAAATGGTTGCAAAATGCCAAGGGCGCAAGCTTGTTGACAGCGGTTTCCGGGTTTTCGAGGACTCCCATGGAGTTGACCGTATCAACGCAGGCCCCGACGAGGGGGTGGTTGATCTTGTCGATCAGCCAGACGATCTCGTCGGCAAAAGTCTCGGTATGGTTTTCCAGCGCCAGGCGCATGCCGGTTCGCTCCAGCAGAGGCAGCACCGCCACAATCTCATCGTGGCAGTCGCACAACTGCCGCATCACTTCCGGATGGAAGCAGCTGCCGTAGAGGGGGCGGGGCCGCCGGATATCCAGGCTGAGCTTGGTCAGGTCGGCACCGAGTTTTTCGGCAATCCGGATGCCCGATTCGACCCCATCGGAGAGGCGCGGATCGAACTCCTCCTCCCGTGAACAATTGTACTCCAGGTAAAGGTTGTGGGAGGCGGCTGCCGACTTCACCTCCTCCAGGCGCCCATCGTCCTTGGTCTCTAAATCGCAGCCGGTAATGTGCAGTCCGTCGAGCCCCCACTCGACCGCCTTGTCAATCAACTGGAGCAGGTTTATCTCCTTGGGCCGCGGATCCGCCACAATGCCCCAGTTCTGGCCCAAGCCCCACAGATGGAGGGTGTATGTGTGCAGCCCCAGTTTCATTTTTTTGGCCATAACGTATTCTCCTTTGTTCGCCATGCAACCCAGGCTTGACATGCTCTTCGTAGACAAAGGATTCGAGGATTCAAGGGGCCGAGGGGTCCAGTGGCGGTACAGGTGATATGCATAGCCCTATCCCTTGAATCCTTGACACCTCGACCCCTTGAACCCTTTTCAATGGCGGCCGCGCATAAAAGCCCCCGGCGGCGTGGCCAGCCCCTCCTCGAAGCGGCTCAGGCGCAGCGGGTTCTCTTCGGGCTTCATCTTTCCGGTAATCAGGTCACAGGTCCAGCGGCCGGCAGCAGCCGACAGCATCACTCCCGGCCAGTAAGCGCAGTTCAGATAAAAACCGGGAATATCAGCAACCGGGCCGATCAGGGGTTGATCGTCGGGAGCATGCACATACTGGCCGGCATAAACCGACAGATCCTCCTGTTTCAGGTCGTCGACCACCTCTCTCCAAAAAGGACTGAGACGCGAGCACATCTCCAGGGTGAAAGCGGGAAAGTCCCAGTCGCCCGGGGGATCTTCCATGGGGTCGCTCTTCTGCTCGTCGGGGTCGTGCCAACCGAGAAGGGCACCGCCGGTTTCCGGTCGCCAGTAGGATTCGTTGTCCACATCCATGATCAGGGGAGCATTCTGGGGGATTTTAGGATGAGGCGCCACAAAGACGCGCTGACGGCGCATCTGGTAGATGGGCAGATCCAACCCCACCCAACGGCCCACGTTGATGGCGAAAGGCCCGGCGGCATTGACCACCACGCGCGTGTTGATGCGCCCCCGGTCGGTGAGCACCGCACAGACCCCCTGATTGTCTGTCTCGATACCGGTGGCGCGGGTGCGCACATAAAAGCGCGCCTTCTCGGCCGCCCGGGCAAAACCCTGGGTCACCTCATGGGCGGAAAACCAGCCGTCTTTGGCCCGGAACGCGCCGGCTTTGATTTCAGGTGACAACCAGGGCCAGCGGTTGAGGATCTCGCCGCCGCTGAGATACTCGGAATCGGTTACGCCGACCTTGTGGTAGGCCTCGACCGTGGCCTTCACGTCAGCAACCATATTCTCCTCGGTGGTCAAAAACAGGTAGCCGCCATGGTGCAGATCGATTTCATAGCCTTCCAGGCCGGTGGTCTGGGCAAAGTTCTCCCACACCTCGATGGACTCCTTGGCTAGGGCGGCCATAGCCGGTTCGGTGAACTGGGCCCGAAACGATTCGATGGATGCTGTGGTGGTGAGTGTGGACAAACCGTTGCGCATTTCCACCAGGATCGTTGAAAAACCGGCGCGGGAGAGCCAGAACGCCGTTGCCACACCGATAATCCCACCACCGATGACTACGGCATCGGCCGTTTCCTGATCAAATGCGTCCGGAGTCAGTATTTTTCTCATGGTCCTATTCTCCCGATTGGTTGGATTGAATACTTAGTTGGTCAGCACTCCTTCAGCAGTCAGTTGGTCGGCTACCTCTTCAAGCCCAAGCCGCACCAGGGTTTGCCGGGTGGGGAGGCCGTTGGCATCCCAGCCCCTTTCCGCGTAATACCAGTCCAGCAGCTGTTCGAGGCTTTCCTTGGGAATGAAATAGCCCTCGTTGGGACCGGAGGGAATCGGCTCGGTGGAAAACCGATCCGGCGGGAAATCCCAGCTGCGGCCAAAGCCTTTGATTTCCCTGGCGGAGATTGAACGCGTAAGGTTCCATATCCGTTCGGAGACACCCAGCATCTCCTTCCACGAACGCTTTTCTCCGGTAATGAAATAGAAAAGTGCTTCGTAATTCTCTACCTCGAAGCCCAGCTCCATCAGTTGAAGCCGGCAGATCCCCAGGGCATCGAACAGGGGACGGGTGTGTTGGGAGTCAATCACAAAGCGGGCACTGTCCGCCCTGATCCGGGCCGGGGGCTGCCGCTCCACCGTGCCGCCGCTGTTGACCAGATCGTTGACATTGGTCCAGGCGCCGGCCATATCATGCCCCAACACCCATGCCCGTGAGTGATGGGCACCGATGTCGGCCGTCATGTAGGCCAGCATCATGGAAGGGGCGTTGCGGCACTCATAACCGGTCCATTCCAACCCCTTGACGTGAATGGCGAAGGCATCGGAGCCTTGCCCCACCTTCTCAGCCGCTTTTTTCACGCCTTCGGCCAGCAGATCGCCGATGCCTTCCCGGGCCACGATCTTGCGCACCAGGTAGTCAACCGTTTCGATGTCGGAAAATTTCACCGGTCGACCGATCTCCCTTTCGCTGAGCATACCCTTTTCAAAACACTCGATGGTCCAGGAGATAACGGCGCCTGCTGAAATGGTGTCTATCCCCAGTTCGTCGCACAGGTAATTGGCATAGGCGACTTCTTCGATGGTCTTGAGTTCGCAGTTGCCACCGAACAGGGCGATGGTTTCGTACTCTGGGCCTTCCACGTATGCATCACCCAACTTGGTTTTTGTGTGGCCATACTTGCCACAGGGCGTGGGGCAGCAGTAGCAGCCCTTGTCGGTAATTTTCAGTTTTTTCAGGATGGCCTTACCGTTGATCTCCTCATAATGGTCCGAAAATGAGGTTTTAAAGTTGCGTGTGGGAAAAGCGCCCACCTCGTTGATCCAGTTGGTGATCCCCGCAGTTCCTTCAGGCGTCCACTCGGTGAAGCCGGGTTTGGCGGACACCTTCTTGAAGGCGTCCTTGCCGGCGGCAAAGGCCTTTTGCACATCGAACACCGGCAGACTGCCTGAACCTTTGACGGCAATGGCCTTGATTCGCTTAGACCCCAACACGGCCCCCACTCCGCTCCGTCCGGCCTGACGGCCGAAATCATGGGAAAGGCAGGCATAACGCACCCGCTGCTCACCGCCCGGCCCGATGGTCAAAATCTGAAAATCCTCCCCCAGATCCACTTTCAGGCTTTTCTCGGCGGTCAGCGCCCCCTGCCCCCAGTAATCCCCGGCCGGACGGATCTCTATCTGGTCGTCGTCGATGAACAGGTAGCTAGGCACCGGCGCGCACCCGGTAATAACCAGCATGTCGTACCCGGCATATTTCAATGCCGGGCCGAAATGGCCGCCCATGTTGCTGTCTGCATATCCGCCGGTCGCCGGCGATTTGGTGCCGAAGTGGGTCTTGCCGCTGGCCGGCACCAGGTGGCCGGACAGGGGGCCGGTGGCGGCAATGAACAGGTTCCGCTCATCGTAGGGGTCGATGCCGCGCGGCAATTCGTCGAAGAGCAGCTTGGCCACGAATCCCCGACCACCGATAAATCGCTCCGCCAGGGTCTCATCCAACGGCTGTTTTTCAATTGCACCGCTGGACAGGTCGATCCTAAGAATGGTTCCGGCATATCCGTACATGGATCCGACTCCTTAATTTGACAAGCTCGGGGCGGCTTCAACCGCAGCGGCAGTTTCGGTGGACCGGCTCGTCGATTTGCGTTTTTTGGGTTTTCTGGCGGTTTCGGTTTCTGCCGAAATCGCCTTGATAAAAGAACAAGCCATGAAGAGCATCAGAATCATGAAGGGAAAGGAGACCACAAAGGAAACCGTCTGCACGGCCTTCAAGCCCCCGGCAACCAGCAGCATCGCCGCGATGGAGGAGCAGACCAGCCCCCAGAAGACCTTCAGTCCGGTTTTGGGCTCCAGGCTGCCGCCGGAGGTCATCATGCCCACCACGAAGGTGGCCGAATCGGCCGACGTGATGAAAAAAATGGAGACGATGATCATGGAGATCAGCGAAAGAAATGCACTCATGCTGAAGTTGTTGTAGAGCGTGAAGATGGCCGTGGTTACATCTTTAAAGGTGGCATCGGCGATGCCCGGCGTACCGTTGAGTTCCAGGAAAATCGCCGAACCGCCGAGTATGTTGAACCAAATGGCGCACAGCAGGGTCGGCGCCAGAAGGGCGCCCAGAACGAACTCCCGGATTTTTCGGCCGCGGGATATGCGGGCGATGAACACCCCCACAAAAGGCGCCCAGGTAAGCCACCAGGCCCAGTAGAACACTGTCCATGCGCCGGACCAGTCATAGCCGGTGTGTTTGGCCACCCCGCCGCTGGCGTCCACGAAAAAACTGAGCCAGAGGATATTTTGCAAGTAGTTGCCGATGGATTCGATCAACGAATTTAAAATGTAGCGGGTAGGACCGAGGACCAGAACGAGTAGCATGAGGCCGAAAGCCATGATCATGTTGGTGTTGCTCAGGATACGGATCCCCTTGTTGATCCCGGTGACGGCGGAGGTAATATAAAGGATTGTCACGACGGCAATGACGGAGATGGAGATTGCGGTACCCTTGCCGATGCCGTAAAGCAGGTCCAGGCCGGTGGTCACCTGCAGGGCGCCCAGACCCAGCGACGTGGCCACACCGAACAGGGTGGTGACCACAGCCAGGGAATCGATGATCTTTCCAGTGGTTCCCTGGGCGGCTTTTTCGCCGATCAGGGGGGTCAGCGTGGCGCTGATCAACCCCGGATATCCTTTGCGGAACTGGAAATAGGCCAGCACCAGGGCCACGGTGGCGTAGCAGGCCCAGGGGTGAAGCCCCCAGTGGAAGACGACGGTTCGCATGGCTTCGGATGCAGCCGCCGGTGTTTTGGGGTCGGCAAAAGGCGGACCGGCAAAATGGTAGATCGGCTCGGCGACCCCCCAGAAAACCAGGCCGATGCCCATGCCGGCGGCAAAGAGCATGGCAAACCAGGCGCTGAGGCTGAACTCGGGTTTTTCATCATCCTTGCCCAAGCGAATATTACCGAAGCGCGAAAAAGCCACGGCCAGACAAAAAACCACGAAACCGGCCACGCAGGTCATATAGGCCCAGCCAAAATTGCTGATGAAAAATTTAAAGATCTTGTCGAAAAGGTCCTTGACCTGATCCGGCGAAGCCATCGTCATAAAAACGAAGGCCAGGCAGCAGACGGCCGAGGTGATGGATACGGTTTTGTCGATGGAGTTGTCGTTCATTCCTTTTCCTTTCTGATCGTCAGTCATACCGTCATCACCTTAGTCAGGCATGCATTGACTCTGTCATCACGATGGCACCGCGCGGGCAGATTTCCGCACAGGCGCCGCACAATATGCATTTTGCCGGTAACTCGGATCCCGGTTGTTCCACCATGACCCCTTTCGGACAGACCGCCACGCAGGTCATGCAACCGGTGCAAAGGTCCGGGTCCACGCGGTAAACCCCGGCATCCATGGCGATGGCATCCACCGGGCAGCTGTCAGCGCACTCGCCGCACTGATCGCAAAAATGGATCTGGTAATCTCCCGGTGCGGGAAAGCGCCCTTCGATCCGCAAAAGCGCCCGGGCGGGCTGAACCGCATTGAAATTTTCCATTGCACAGGCCAGCTTACAGGTCCCGCATCCGGAACATTTTTCGTGGATGACAGTTGGCGTCATGGAAACACTCCCTGGGTAAGGGTTGAACATATGAGATGAACCATCTGAAAGGCGTGGAACGATGGTTATTCGAGAATCTTTGCAACGTCGAGGGGGGTGAGCGATGAAAGCGGGTTGTATCGTCACCGCAAAAGGGGTGAAAGCTGACCCCACCATTGATGAAAGAAAGATTTCAATCTTTATGCCATCGGAACGGTTTTTTTCAGCCCCTTGAAATGAAAGAAAAAGTTTTATTTTTTCAGGTACAGCGGTTTAGAGGGGATTGGACATAAATGTCCTTGTGTGCAAGCAGGAACGGAATTAATCGATTGGAATGTCAGCGTTTTAGTGCGTTAAGACATAAATGTCCTAAATACGGACTACTTTATGCCATGCATTTTCATTTTTCGCTGGAGCGTCTTGTAGTTGAGCTGCAGGGCTTCAGCCGCCCTGCCGCGATGCCATCGATTCGCTTCCAGAGCGCTGAGAAGCATCTTTTTTTCCAGGGCATCCATCCGCTGTCGAAGGCCGGCACCGGCTGAAAAAGGCGGTTCCGTGACCGCCTGTCCTTCGCCCGACCGGTCGGAAATCTGCCCCATCAGGTCCAGTTTCCCCAAGGTAACGTAGGTATGCAGCACATTCTGCAGCTCACGGACATTACCGGGCCAGGTGTAGGTTTCCATGGCCTCGCGAACCCGCACCGGCAAATGCGGGGGCTGCTCATTGCCCCTGGTGAGCGTTGACAAAAAATGATCGATGAGCAGCGGGATATCTCCCTTGCGTTTACGTAGCGGCGGCAACTGGATGGGCAGAATGCGGATACGGTAAAAAAAATCCTCGCGCATCCGTCCATCCTTGACCAGCTTCACCAGGTCCCGGTTGGTGGCGGCAATCACCCGAAAGTCGCTGCGCTTGAGCTTGATCCCGCCTAAAGGGGTGTAACCCACACCGTCCAGCACCCTCAGCAGTTTGACCTGCATATCCTGCCCGATCTCACCGATCTCATCAAGAAACAGGGTCCCCCCGTCTGCCGAATCCAGGAACCCGCCCTTGTCCGCAGTGGCTCCGGTAAAAGCGCCCTTCATGTGGCCGAAAAATTCCCGCTCCATCAGGTCTTTTGGAATGGCTCCGCAGTTGACGGCAACGAATTCGCCTGCCCGACGATCGCTCAACCGATGGATGGCCCGGGCCACCAGTTCCTTGCCGGAACCGGACTCCCCGAATATGATCACGCTGGCGTCGCTGGCGGCCGCCTTGAGAATCAGGTCATACACCGCCTGCATCGGTTCACTCTTGCCGATAATGTCCCCGAACCGGTAACGGTCGCTGATGGATGAACGCAGACGCAGGTTCTCCTTGCGAAGATCCAGTTCCACCTCTTTATAAGCGGTCACATCGCTGATAAACCCCTCCAGGGCAACCAGCCGGTCATCGTCGTCGAACACCCCTTCGCCCTGCTCCCAGACCCACTTTTCCTCTCCACTGGCCGCGCGGATGCGGTAGATGAAGCTGAATGGCCGCCGCATGGCCACGGTTTCACTCACCAGATTGAGCATGTTTTTGCGATCTTCCGGGTGAACGATCCGCTGATAGGCATGGGGTCCTTTGCCGAGGAGTTCATGCGGTTCGAAGCCCAGCAGCCGCTTGCTGCCCCGGCTGGCAAACTCCATCGTGAATGTCTCGTCCGCCCGGCAGCGATAAACGATCCCCGGCAGGTTGTTCATCAGGGTGCTCAGACGTCTTTCGCTTTCCAGGAGGGCATTTTCGGCGCTTTTTTTTTCGGTGATATCGACGCACAGGCTCAGTTTCGACGTGGACCCGTCCGGATGGACAATAGGCGTGGCCATGTTGTAAAACCAGCGCCCGCTAGTCGGATGCCTAAATTCCCATCGAATCGTCTTTCCGCGGAAAGCATCTTGTTCCGGGCACCACGGGCAGACCTGATCGCTGTCATACAGGGCCTTGTGGCAGGCCTCCCCCACCGGGTCACGCCCCAGTTGCTCAAGGACCTGCCGGTTGACGAATTCGATCCGGTTATCCGGCGAACACACGTAGACCATGCCGTCAAAGGCCTCTACGATGGCTTCGAAATAGGATTGCCGGTGGTGGTCCGTTGCATTCATGACAGATAGTCGTGTCGGTCGATGCGATACTTTTTCATCTTATAGTTGAACAGCTGCCGTGAAATGCCGATGCTTTTTGCCGCCCGGGTGATATTGCCCGCGTGGGCGGCCAGGGCATCCGCCACCACCGCCTTTTCCTGATCAGCCTGGGTGGCCAGCAAGCCTTTCCCGCTGTCCGGCGAACGCTGACCGGCACCGGGGGATGGGACCGGCAATCGTTCTGGCCCCTGTCCGTGAACACCGTATCCTTGTGGCGGCGAACCGGCCAAGGGTGGCTGAACCGCGTCCGGCTGTCCCCGCAACCGACGCCAGGTGGTCAGGTGGGACTGCAGGTGACGTCGCTCGATGGTCCGGCTGGAAACAACCAGGTTGATGGCCCCCTCGATGACATGCTCCAGTTCACGAACGTTGCCGGGCCAATCATAATCGTTAAACAAAGCCAGCACGTCACTGGAAATGTCGGAGACCTTGCGGTTCAACGCCCGGCTATGCTTGTCCAGAAAATGCCGCGCCAGCAAAACGATATCCTCTTTACGCTCACGCAAGGGAGGAATAGGAATGAACACCACGCCCAACCGGTAGAACAGGTCAGGCCTCAAATGATTTGTGGCGATGGCCACATGGGGCTCCTGGTTCACACTGCTGATAATTTTCAGGTCGATCTCCGATTCCCGGAGGGACCCTAACCGGCGGACCTTGCGCTCCTGGATGACCCGCAGGATCTTGGCTTGAAGCCCGGTGCCCATGGAGTTGAGTTCATCCAGAAAAATTGTGCCGCCGCTGGCACGCTCGAAAATTCCCATCTTATTTCGCGCCCCGGTAAAGGCGCCGCTGGTGGTTCCGAAAAGCAATCCTTCGAGCAGGTTTTCCGGTATGGCGGCGCAGTTCACCGCCGTGTAGCGGCCGCTCTTGCGACCGCTGTGGTTGTGAATGGCCTGGGCAAAAAGCTCTTTGCCGGATCCGGTCTCCCCATACAGCATCACCGGCGAAGGTGTTATGGCGGCCATTTTGGCCGTGTTGACCGCCCTGAGAAAATCGATATTGCTGCCCACGATGGCCTCAAAATCAAAGCGGGTATCATTGGGCAGCGACCGTTTGGGCCGGGGAATGGAAATAGATGAAATGGTCTCTTCCAGCACGTTATATTCCCGTACCAGACAGATGGCGCCTTCTAACCGGCCACGCTTGAACAAGGGAAACACGGTATGAATGGTGTTGGCCACCTTTCCCCGCCGCGTTCGATAAAGCAGCGACCGGTCAACAATGGGCAGCCGATCCTTCAGGCACTGCATGATCACGCTGCCTTCCTCTGACAGGTCGTATACATCCACCACTTTCTTTCCGAGCACCTCAGCCGGGTCCAGTTCATCAATGGCGGCCATGGTGGGATTATAGTAGATAATGGTACCGGTACGGTCGACGATGAGCAAACCCTCGCTGAAGCCGTCGAAAAAGGGCAGGAATTCTTCATAGCCGATATCGAGCGTCCGAGCGATGGAATGGCGTGGGAAGGTATTCATGGCCATTATTTCCATGGTTTGATCAGGTTTGGTTGGGCGGATTACCGCATATCAAAAAGCATGGCACATTTTGATGAATCAGGCAAATCGGTGGTTTTGCTCAGGGTGCCTGAAGGCAGTGTAACACCAGCCGGTCTATCCGGCCACCGCGCATTTTCGACCCTGTCGCCTGCATGCCGGTCCTGCCATCGATGACTTAATTAGAAGCCATGTCAGTCGTGGGCGTACATGTTGAACAAAATATCGTTTTCCAGGTACATCTGCTCAAGCTTCTCCTGGTGCTCATTGAGCTGCGGGCGCTGACGATTGACCATTTCCAGCACCAGATAGTTGATGATGCAGGAAATGGTCGTCGGATAACCGATCAGCGGGATTGAGCGGGATGGAACCACCAGGGAGAGATGGGCAAAGGGGATTACCGGGCACAGGGTGTTATCGGTGATCACCAGCAGGTTGTGCTGAAGCCGCCGGGCGACCTTTCCCAGTTTGATCAGTTCGTTGGGATAGCGGGATGTGGTGATAATCGTCACCAGGCTGTTGTCGGGCGCATTGGTCAGCCAGTCGATGGCGGTACTGTCACTGCCTTTTAAGATATGGACACCCCGGCGGACTTTGGTCAATGACCACCCCAGGTAATAGGCAAAGGTGTAGGAGACTCTTGAGCCGACCACATAAACGGCGGGACTCTTCTCAAGCTGCTCCACGATCTTGCCCAGCACCTTCATGTCGATGCCCTCGTAAAACTGACGCAGGTTGTTCATCTCCTCGAAGACCACCCGGTGCAGCAGGTCGGTGCCGGGCCCCTTCATCCCGGGCAGGTCCACCCGGTCCGGTAGGGTCAATCCTGAATCCACAAAATCCCGCAGCGCCTGAAGAAATTCTCCATACCCGCCGTAGCCCAGCTTCCCCACGAACCGAACCACCGTGGCCTCGCTGACCCCGCAGGCTTCGGAAAGTTCTTTGGTGGTCATAAAAACCGCCTTGCGGGGGTTTTGAATAATGTAGCTGCCCAGGATTTTTCCTTTGGGGGTAAGTGTGTCCAGGTGATTCACGATGCCCTTGATCACCGGATGTGCCTGGGAATCATTCATAATAACGTCCTTAATATAGGCGATAATGAAATGTTTATTTCATATCATTGATTATTCCATAACCCATTTTTTTTAAATGTATTTATTACTATTAATTTTTTTTGTCAAGGCTGTTTGAATATTTTCACATCAATTTTTTATTTTCCTATTGACATGTTTCATTTCATTCAGTTACCTTCAACAACAATTGGGAGTGATAGGGTTCTTCGTCACCCACGCATTTTTATCTTAAAATCATGTAGGGAGAGCGTATGTTCTGGAAATCCAAGCCCCTGTGGGGCAACCAAACCAGACTGAAGTCCAGCTACGATGCAGTGATCATCGGCGGCGGCCTTCACGGTCTGGCCACAGCTTACTACCTGGCCAAGGAGCATGGCCTCACGGATGTGGCCATCATTGAAAAACGTTTCATCGGGTTCGGCGGTGCCGGCCGGAACACAGCCATCGTGCGGGCAAACCAGCGCACGCAGTACAACGTTCCGCTCTACAAGGAAGCGCTTGATCTGTGGCCGGTACTCACCAAAGAGTTGGACTACAACCTGATGTTCAACAACTGCGGCAACCTCAACCTGATGCACAGTGAAGCGGCCATGAAGGCGGCTCGCATGACCATCGCCACCGCCCAGTTCCACGGCGTGGAGAGCCACCTCATCGACGCCAAGCAGGCCAAGGAACTGGTGCCGGCGTTGAACATTTCCGAGGATATCACCTTCCCTATCCACGGGGCCATGTTTCACCCCCCCGGAGGCATCGTGCGCCATGACGCCGTGGTCTGGGGGCTGGCCAAAGGGGCCGCCAAGCACGGCGTAGACATCCACCAGCACACCGAAGCCACCGCCATTCACACCGAAGGCGGAAAAATCACCGGTGTGGAAACCTCCCGCGGCCGTATCCACACCCCCCGCGTGCTGGTGAGTGCCGGTGGCTACAGTGCCGGTCTGATCTACCACATGCTGGGTATCAAGCTGCCCATCGCCGTGCTGACCATCCAGGCGATGGTCACTCAGCCGCTGAAACCCCTGCTCGACCACGTGGTCTCGTCGGGTGCCTACCACTGCTATGCCAACCAGACGCTCAAAGGCGAAATCGCCACCGGCGCCCACATGGACCAGTGGCCCAACTATACGACGCAAAACACGGCCCATTACATCAAGCACCAGGCCGAAGCCCTTTCCGACTGGCTGCCCTGCCTGCGCGGCGTAAAATTCATGCGTATCTGGGGCGGTCTGGCGGACATGACCCCGGACATGGCGCCCATCATGGACGGCAACGATCATTTCGAAGGCTTCTACATGGACTGCGGCTGGGGCTACTTCGGCTTTAAATCCTGCAGCGCCGTCGGCAAATACATGGCACAGTACATGGCCAGCGGCCACTGCCCGGACATGCTCAAGCCGTTCAACCTGCGCCGATATGAAAACCACCAGTTGATGGGTGAAACCGCCGAACTGGTCAGCTATACGCCCAACAACTAAAGGAGATTGAATTATGGCCCTAACACTCACCTGCCCCGTCTGCGGCAAACGCAACGGATACGAATTTCGCTATGGGGGAGAAGACAAGGGACCGCGCCCGGCCGAAGCGGGGCTGACCCCTGCCGCCTGGTGCGATTATGTCCATATGAACAAGTGCACGGCCGGCGTCCAGAAAGAGTGGTGGTTTCACCGCGATGGATGCGGATCCTGGTTCACCACCTGGCGTGACACAACCCAAAACCTCGAAGTGGCTAAACCGGAGGCAAGCAAATGAACAGGCTTAACCAATTGCCCACACTCCGCATCACCCCGTCGGAAAAACTGTCCCTGAACTACCGGGGAAAAACCGTCCAGGGGGTGGCCGGAGATACTGTTGCGACGGCCCTTTTTGCCAATGGCGTCCGGGTCTTTGCACGCAGTTTGAAATATCACCGCCCCCGCGGGCTTTACAGTCTCGACGGCGAGTGCAGCAACACCTGCATGGATGTCAACGGCGTCCCCAACGTCCGCACCGAAAACACCCTGCTGAAAGACGGCATGGTGGTCAGGGAACAGAATGTCAAAGGATCTGCCGACCGGGACTGGCTGGCCTTCATCGACAAGCTGGACTGGATGATGCCGGCCGGATTCTACTACAAGACCATGCACAAGCCCGCAGCCATCTGGCCCGTGGCGATGAAGCAGATCCGCAAGGCCGCCGGCATCGGCGTCATTTCCGCCGACTACCAGATGAAGGGCCAGTATGACGAGATGTTCATTAAAGCCGAGGTCACCATCATCGGCGGCGGCGCCGCCGGCATGTCCGCCGCCCTGGCGGCGGCCGAGTCGGGCCTGCGGGTGGTTCTGCTGGAATCCCGCCCCCACTTGGGCGGATGCTTCGACTACCGGGTCAGCACCACCGCCGGGGGAACGCCCCTTTATGAGCGGGCGCGGGATCTGGCCGAGAAGGTGAAACAGACCGGCAACATCCGGGTCTTCACGCACACCTCGATGGTGGGGGCCTACAACAACAACCTGATCACCGCTTTTCAGGTGGGCAAGGCCTCGGACACCTTTACCGAACGCTACATCGAGATCCGCTCGGACAGCGTCGTGGTGGCTACCGGCTGCATCGAACGCCCGCTGATCTTCGACCACAACGAACGCCCCGGCGTCATGCAGGTGGGATGCGCCCATCGCATGGCCCGCACCTACGGTCTGCTGCCGGGCAGCGAGGCAGTCTTTTCCGTGGGCCATGATCTGGGCCTCGAAGCCGCTGTCGATCTGTTCGACCTGGGGCTGAAGATCAACTGTGTGGCCGATATCCGTGAAGACGGCCAGAACCCGGAGCTGATGCTGGCCCTGGCCGAACGCAAGATACCGGTCCTCAAGGGATGGGTGGCGGCCAAGGCGCACGGCTGCAAAAAAGTCGAAAAAGTCACCCTGTCCACCGTTGAAGGCACTGTCAAGCGGCAATTCCCCTGCGACCTGCTGGTGGCATCTGCCGGACTGACCCCGGTAACCGGCCCCTTCATCCTGGCCCAGGCCAGGATGGGCTACGACAGCCACACCGGCTACTTCCTGCCCACCGAACTGCCCGAAAAAATGTTCCCCGCCGGCCGGATCACCGGCGTCAACCATCCCGACGCCATCGAAGCCTCCGGGCGCCTGGCCGGCCTCAAGGCGGCGGCTGCCGCCGGTGCGGACGTGGGCAAAACCGTTGCCGAGGCAGAGAAGGCTGCATCGGCCCTCCCCGGCCCGGAACGCGGCTGCAAGCTGGTCACAGCGCCGGTCAAGGGACGCAAGAGCTTCATCTGCTTCGATGAAGACACCACCATTAAAAATATCAAACAGGCCATCGAGATGGGCTTCGATGTCCCCGAACTGATCAAACGCTTTACCTCGGCCGGCACCGGCCCGGGCCAGGGCGGCATCCCGGGGCACAACCTGCCCCTGTTCGTGGCCAAGTATACGGCATCCATCAGCACGCCGGTTCCCACCACGGTGCGTCCGCCGCTGGTGCCGACGTTTCTGGCCACCTATGCCGGCTACAACCATCACATGTTCAAGCATACGCCGCTGCACGACTCCCAGATCGCCGATGGAGGCATCTTCCGCAACATCGGTGTCTGGCAGCGGGCGCGTTACTTTTCCGAGGACTTCGACTGCAAGGAAGAGATCCTCAACGTCCGCAACAATGTGGGTATGCTGGACGGCTCCACCCTGGGCAAGTTCCGTATCCACGGACCCGATGCCCTCAAGGCCCTTCAGCGGGTGTACGTATCGGACATGAGCAAGGTCAAGGAGGGCCGCATCAAGTATTCGGCCATGTGCAACGACGACGGTTGCGTCATCGATGACGGCGTGGTGGTCAAACTGGGTGAAAACGACTACTATTTCACCACCTCCACCGGCCGGGCCGGGCAGACCGTGGAATGGATCCGCTACCATACCCGTTTCGACGGGTGGGATTTTTCTCTGGTCAACCTGACCGACGCCATGGGCGTGATCAACATCTCCGGCCCCAATGCCCGCAAGGTCCTTTCCAAGGTAGTGGACATCGACCTTTCCAGCGAAGCTTTTCCCTTTTCCGGGTACCAGGAGTTTTTGATCAAGGACGCCATCTTCGTGCGGGCCATGCGCCTGGGATTTGTGGGCGAGCTTTCCTACGAACTGCACGTACCCTCATCCTACACCCAGGCCGTCTGGGACATGCTCAAGGAAGCCGGCGCCGAATTCGGCATCCGCAACTTCGGCGTGGAAGCCCAGAACGTGCTGCGCATGGAGAAATGCCACGTCATTCTCGGCTCCGAATCCGAACAGCGCACCAACCTGCTGGACCTGGGCCTGGGTTTTCTCTGGGACCGTAGGAAGACCGATGCCAAGACCGTGGGTGCCGTGGCCCTGCGCCAGGCCGAAAAAGACACCGGCCGGCTCAAGCTGGTGGGCATCCGCATGGAAGATGACAACCGGCCCGCCCGCGACGGCGCGTTGATTGTCGACAACAAGGTCCGCGGCTACGTGGCCACCATGCGCAAAAGCTTCACCACCGGCCAGGCCGTGGGTATGGCCCTGGTGGAATCCCAGCTGGCTGACATCGGGACCCGGATAGAGATATTTGAGGATGAGTGCAACGGCGTTCGCCTGTATGCCAGGGTTGTTGCCACGCCCTTTTATGACCCGGACGGCAAGAAAATGAAAAATTAAGAATTCGATATTCCATAAGGCAAATAGAGGTAACTACGATGGCTGAAATAAAAAGAGAATCCCCGGTGCAGTTCAAAGTCAGCCCGCTGAAAGTTGAGGCGCGCGACAACTGGACGGTAGCACTGGAATATGACGAAGAGGGCCAGGGCCCCTGGCTGGTGGACCTGGCGCACAAAACCCGCTGGGATCTGCAGGACAGGAAAGTCGGCGAACTGACTCCCTGCGACCTGGCTGTGCCGGAAGCACCGGGCGAATGCACCTTTGCCGACAACACGCTGATCAACCGCATGAACCGCACCCAGGCATCGATCTTCCACCTGGGCGCGGAAGCGCCGGGCCTGCCTGATTTTTCCGGCTATACCGACGTCACCGAGTCCACTGTGTTTCTGGCCCTGTTCGGCCCCAAGGCGTTTTTCATCGCCGAAAAGCTGACCGCCCTGGACTTTTTGGACCCGGCCAAAAATGCGCCGTTTCTGTATCAGGGCCCTTTCTGCCACGTGCCCTGCCAGATCGTAACCTTGGAAAAGACCGCCGACGGCAACGGCGGATTTCTGCTGACCTGCAGCCGGGGTTATGGGGACAGCATGGTTCACGCCATGCTGGAAGCCGGGTCCGCGCTTGGTCTGAGGCCGGCAGGGGAAAACCGCTTCAATGCCTGGATTCAAGGCCTTCAGGGGTAGTTTTTGTGCACGAGAGCGTTTACGTGGAGTAACAAGACTGAAAGCGAGACTGAAGCGGGTGACTTCCGCTTCGGTCTCCGGCTTGGGATTCTGGCGAACAACCGCCCAATGATCAATACCGGATTATCGGGCCAAGGTGAAAAAAAGTTTTCTTAAAATCAGAAAAATATTTTTCTTTTCAGTTAAATTTTTTTTCATTTTTTCCGTGACGGAATGGTTTATTATACGCCGGTCCATGCATCAATCAAATAACTTATTGGATTCATAATTAAAAAAGATTTTAAAAAAATCATATTTAATTTACTTTCGGCGCCTATTTTGCATTTGTAATTTTCAGGAATCGTTATACCATTCAATCAGACCGAACAATTACGCATCTCACTTGACGGAGGAAACCATGACCAAAAAGTATGACGCCATTATCATCGGGGCCGGCGTGATCGGTGCCCCCATTGCCTACGAGCTTTCCAAGATGGGTTACAAGACCATGAGCGTGGACAAGCTGCCCGATGCCGGTGAAGGCTCCACGGCCGGTTCATGCGCCATCGTCCGCGCGCACTACTCCACCGAAGACGGTGTGGCCTTTGCCTACGAGGGTTTCAAATACTGGCTGGACTGGGAGAACTACCTGGATCATGTGAAAGACGAAAAGGGCCTGGCCAAGTTCATGAACACCGGCTCCCTGCTGATCAAATCCCAGGGGCACAAGTGGCAGAACGTGAAAAAACACTACGATGCCGTAGGCGTACAGTATAAGGAACTGACCAACGAAGAGATCCTGGAGATGGTTCCGGTGCTCGACCTGCACGAATTCTGGCCGGTCAAACGTCCCGAGGATCCGGCATTCTGGGAAGAACCTACCAAGATGCTCGAAGGCGGCCTGTTCTGTCCCGAGGGAGGTTATGTGAATGACCCGGCCCTGTCCGCCCACAATATCATGCGCGCCGCCGAAGCCAAGGGCGCCACGTTCATGTTCAACGCCGAGGTGGTCAAAATTCGCGCCGCCGAAGGCAAGGTCCAGGGAATCACCCTGGCCGACGGCACCGAAATCGACGCACCGGTCGTGGTCAACTGCGCCGGCCCTCACTCCTTCAAGATCAACCAGATGGCCCCGGGCGTCTGGGAAGGCTGCAACATCAAAACCAAAGCCCTGCGCCATGAGGTCATGTACTGCCCTGCCCCCGAGGATTATGACTACATTAATAAGGGCTACCATCAGAGCGATGGAGATATCGGCTGCTACGTGCGCCCGGAAGTGGGCAACCTGTTCCTGATCGGCTCCGAAGATCCGGAATGCGATCCCAAAGAGTATCCCGATCCAGACGAATTCTACGCTGGCAGGGGCGGCCATGGCCGCGACAACCAGCTCACCGAAGAGCAGTGGAAAGCCCAGTGCTACCGCCTGGCACGACGTGTCCCCACCCTGAAGGTACCCAATCAGCCCAAGGGTGTCTGCGACTTGTACGACATCTCCGACGATTGGATCCCGGTCTACGACAAATCCGATCTAGGCGGTTTCTACATGGCCGTCGGCACCAGCGGCAACCAGTACAAGAACGCGCCGGTGGTCGGTGCCATGATGGCCGAACTGATCGATGCGTGTGAAAAAGGTCTGGATCACGACAAAAAGCCCTTCCAGTTCAAAATGAAATACACCGGACGAAACCTGGATGTGGGTTTCTTCTCCCGTAAACGCGAAATCAACTATAACTCTAGCTTTTCCGTCAACGGATAACGCCGGTGGCATCCATGCTTGCAAGACGGATGAGTTGTTGCTAATTGAAACGGGTCTGCTGCGGCAGGCCCGTTTTTTTTGTGGAACCCGAATCAGGACTGAACCGAAAAATCATGAACATCTACGTCTGTGTCAAGCACGTTCCCGACTCCGCTGCCACCATCACCGTCGAGGGCGGGACCGGTATCAACGAGAAGATCACTTTCCTGCTCAACCCCTACGACGAGCATGCTGTCACCGAAGCGGCCAGAATAAAAACCGAGGTGCCCGATAGCGAGGTGGTGGCCGTTTGTTTAGGCAAACCGGCTGCGGAAAACACCCTGCGCGCGGCTATGGCCATGGGGGCGGACCGCGGTATCCTCATCGAAGCCGACCGACGCCAGGACAGTATCTTTACCGCGCTCGCCCTGGCCGCCGCCATTCAGGCCGACGGCCGGCCGTGGATTATTTTCACTGGAAAGGAATCCATCGACAGCGAAGGCATGCAGACCCAGTTCCGCCTGGCTGGGAACCTGGGCCTTCCCGTGGCCACCAATGTGATCAAGGTGGATATCGACGGGTACTGTGTGCGGGTGGAAAGCGAAAGAGAAGCGGGAACCATCGACGTCATCCGTATGACTGCACCCTGCGTTATCGGCGCCGGCAAGGGTTTGAACACGCCTAGTTACCCGACCTTCCCCGACATCGTCAAATCCCGCAAGAAGCCGGTCAGAAAGATCAGCCTGGCTGAACTGGCCATCGATCCGCCGGTAGCCGGCATGCAGATCCAGGAACTGGTGCCGGCTGTCGAGCAGCGCACCCCCAAAGCGCTGACGGGCAGCGCCGCCGACATCGCCGCGCAGATTGTGGACATCCTGAAAAATGAAGCCAAGGTGATCTGATCATGAAATCTATCGGACTTCTCATCGAACTCAAGGACGGGCAGGTCAAGGAAGCCAATTTCGGCATGGCCACCACCGCCCGCGGAGAAAACCGGCAACTCGTTGCCCTGGTAGTGGATGAATCGGCCACGGACGCCCAAACGGTGCTGGAAGCCTATGGCGTGGCCCGCATCGTAAACATCCGCACCGGCAACCGCAGTTGGGATCCGGCCCGCCGGGCGGCGGCGGTGGCCGCTGCCATGCAGGAATTTGGGATCGACAGCCTGATCGGCCTCACCAGCCCCAGCGGCAGGGAGCTGCTGCCGCGCATCGCCGCCCTCCTGGACGCCCCGCTGATCATGGACTGCACCGAAATCGACCTGGACGTCCACCGGGTGAAGACCTCCCAGTATTCGGGCAAGACCGTCGCCACCATCGCCCTGACCGGCGGTCATTTTATCTATGGCATGCGGGCCAACGTCGTCACCCCCCTGAAAGCACCGGCGACGGCGGAATTTATCGATTTCTCCTTTGACGGTTATCAAGGCAGCGGGTACGAAGTAATCGAAACACGAACCGACGGCAGCGGGTCCAAGTACCTGGCCGAATCGGACATCATCATTTCCGGTGGAAGGGGATTGAAGCGCGCTGAGAACTTTAAACTGCTCTTTGACTGCGCCAGGCACATGAATGCCTCTGTCGGCGCCTCCCGGGTGGCCGTAGACAACGGCTGGGTGCCCTACGCCATGCAGGTGGGCCAGACCGGCGTCAAGGTGAATCCCAAAGTGTATATGGCCGTAGGCATTTCCGGTTCCATCCAGCACTTTGCCGGAATGAAAACCGCCAAAATGATCATTGCCATCAACACCGATGAAAACGCCGCCATCATGGCCAACTGCGATTATTTTGCCGTGGGCGACCTTTTTGAAATCCTGCCTGAACTGGAAAAAGCCTTGGCGGCGGCAAGGCATTGAAAGGGAATATCGTGAAGACCTGGCAGCCCGGTTTTATGGTTGATTCGGAAGCATTTCAAATCGAACCGATGCGACAGCAGTCAACCGAAAAATTTTTCTCTGAATGCCTGTCACCCATGTTCAAAACACGCCCCAGACAAGCTTTTTTTTACGGATAAGCCTGACCACAATAAAATGGGGTCAGGCTTATCCGTCTTGTCACTATCACCGTCGGTGTCGTAGGCACTTGATGCATCACGCACACCATTGCCGGTCCAAAAGGATCAGAAGGTCTCTTCTCAAATAGATTTCCAGCACCTATCGCGTCTGGCTGTCAATTAGTCTGCCGCTGCCGGGGCGATTTGTTTTTCCCTTTTAGCCTTTTTCTTTACGGGATCCTGAGCATGTCGCTTTTTGGGAGGCGCCACTTTCGGGGCCGCCAGTTTTTCGGCTTTGATTTCCTTCTTGCGGATGATCTGGTTTTCCAGTTCCAGAATGCCGGCCAATTGGTGTTTTGCCTGGCGAATCTTTCCTTTAAAATGTCTGACCTGCGCATCCCGTTGAATTTGGCTTTCGGTCATCCCTATTGATTTAAGCGTTTCCACCCGCCCCAGCAACTGTTCTTCCGTTACGGTCTTACGTTCTTCGATGTATGGTTTTTTTCTCAACATGACCAACTTTTCCCTTCACAAATGGTTTGGAGTAGTGGTGCAAATTCGGGTTACACGTTCGGTCAATCGGTAAGACCAACCGTGGGCCGTAAAAGGAGATAATGCTGACGATCAGGATATATTAAAGAATAAGCGCCCAAGTTCCTTTTCATTTTAATCCTAACTCCGGAAGGTTTTTACGTTAAGATCTGAGAGAAGCAAAATCAATATCAATTGAGAAACCGATTGGTAGTTTATTGGTAGGATCCAAAGCAGGCGGTGCTTTCCCATACGTGCCAGGTCTTTCGCGATATGGAGAGTGCCAAGGAAGGTGGAGCGGACAAGCGGTATTAATACCGTATCCAGGAAACCGAGAAGTGCCGGGCGGTCAGAGCGGCCACATGGTCGTCGAACCAGTAATGGGCCACCGGCCAGCGGGTCTCATCGTAGGTGAGCGTCATATACGTGTCGTCGGCGATCGCCGCCACCCGGCAGCGGGACAGGCCGGCCATGCCCTTTCCCACAGCCTTGAGCACAGCCTCCTTGGCGGTCCAGAAGCGGAAAAAGTTATTCTGCCGATTGCCGCCCACCAGTTTCCATTCGTCCTCACTGGCAACTTTCGCCAGCAAGGCGTCGCTCACCGGACGGATCGTCTCCAGGTCCATTCCCACTGGCGAAGTGGACGCCACGCCGCCAACCATGTCGGATTTGTGGGTCACTGACCAGTGGACGCCGCCTACCGGAAGCGGAACGCCCTTCTGGTTCTTGGGGAAGCTGTTCAGATGAAGCCCGCTTTTTTCACATGATTTCATCAGGGCCGACCGGGCCAGACGGCTCAGCGCCTTGACCTTGTCCCGCCCGCTGAGGCGCTGATCGGCTTCAGAGACCGTCAAGATCACCGGAAAGATTGTCGTCGCTGCTGGCATCATGGGAATCAATCCGGTGCACCGGTTTCTTTTTGAATCGCCAAGGCCATCTCGTAGACCGTTTTCCGGGGCAATTGGTAGCGGTGGGCAAAGGCTTTGGACAGGCCCGAAAGATGGGCCCCGGGTTGCGCCAGCGCATCGCGAAGCGCGTCGGCCAGGTCATCCGTGGGAACTGAATCGGAAGCCGCTGCGCCGTCCACCATCAGCGTGCATTCTCCTTTGACCTCGGGACGATCGGCCAGCACGATCAGGATTTCGGAAAGCGTGCCGCGGATGAACTCCTCGTGAATTTTGGTCATCTCACGGGCCAGCACCGCGTGCCGGTCGCCCATCACCGCACGGATCTCATCTAAAAAAACCGACACTCGCCGGGGAGATTCGTAAAAAATCAGCGTCCGGGGTTCAGCGGCCAGCGAAGCCAGCAGATCCATCCGTTTACCCTTTTTTTTGGGCGTAAATCCCAGGAAGACGAAGGCATCCGTGGGCAGTCCCGATGCACACAGCCCCGTGACTGCCGCCGACACGCCCGGAATGGGAAAGACAGTCAGACCCGATTCTACGGCTGTGCTCACCAGCCGGTAACCAGGATCGGAAACCGAGGGTGTGCCGGCATCGGAAACCAGGGCCACGGAGCCACCGGACCGGATCTTGTCAATCAGCTCCGGGGTACGGTGGCGTTCGTTGTGCTCATGGCAGGAGATGAGGGGCGTGCGAATGCCGTAGTGGAACAGCAGTCGGGTGGTGTGGCGGGTATCCTCGGCGGCGATCAGGTCGACCCCATTCAGGACCCTGATGGCACGCAGGGTGATGTCTTCCAGATTGCCGATGGGCGTTGCCACCACATACAGGCCGCTTGGGCATCGAACCGGCTCCCGGTCATCCATAGGCAAGGGCAAAGGCATTTTTGACGACCTCGATGTCGATTTTCCCGGAAGCGGTGTCGATGGCCACCACGTCGAAACGGGCGCTGGCGCCGGTCTGTCCGGACCGTTTCAGGTAGTCCAGGGCGGCCATGGATATTTTTCGCTGTTTGGCAGGGGTGACGGCGCCTTTGGGACTGCCGAACCGGCGGGTGTTCCGGGCCTTCACTTCCACGAAAACGATGGTACGCTTCTCCATGGCAATGATGTCGATTTCACCCATTTTGGATCGATAGTTGGTTTCGAGGATGCGGTAGCCCGTCCGCTTGAGAAATTCCTCGGCCAGTCGCTCGCTCTTTTTTCCGAATTGTTGCTGCCGGTTGAGCATTTATCGTCCCAGATACTCCCGAACCCCCTTGAAGGTCCGGCGGTGAATGGGGCAGCATCCGTGGCGCATGATGGCCTCCCGGTGAGTTTGGGTGGGATACCCTTTATGACGGCAGAATCCGAATTCGGGGAAAAGGGTATCTACCTGGGTCATGATCCGATCCCGGGTGACCTTGGCCACGATGGAGGCCGCGGCAATGGAGATGCTCAGCGAATCCCCCTTTTTGATGGCCTGCTGGGGCAGATCCGAAGCGATGGTGAAAATGCCGTCGATGAGCAGATGGTCCGGGCGGGGCTGCAGGTTGGCCACCGCCATGGCCATGGAATGCAGGGAGGCCTGCAGGATATTGACGCGATCGATCTCGGACGCGTCCACCATTCCGATCCCGATGGCACTGGCAACGGTATACAGCCGGTCGTAAAGGCGGCTGCGCATGGCCGGTGTCAGCTTCTTGGAATCGTCGATCCCGGGAAGGTCGGCACCGTCGGGCAGGACGACCGCGGCAGAAACGACGGGGCCGGCCAAGGGACCCCGGCCGGCCTCGTCGATGCCTGCAACGATCTGACGGCCCATGTCGCGGGCTCTTCTTTCAAATGCCCAGAGGTCTGATATCATGTGATCCGACCGTTTGCGGGTTTGCCGACGAACCGACGCCAGGGGCCAAGGGCGTGTGTGGGCGGTGGCAATGACTTACTTGAATCGTTTTTCCCGGATTCTGGCAGCTTTTCCGCGCAGTTTGCGCAGGTAGTAGATCTTGGCCCGCCGCACCCGACCGCGGGTAACCACTTCGACCCGGTCGATGATGGGCGAATTTGTCGGGAAGACCCTCTCAACACCCACGCCGTATGAGACTTTGCGGACGGTGAAGGTAGCATTGGCCATCCCTTTTTTCCTGCTGATGACAACGCCCTGGAAGGCCTGGATACGCTCTTTGTTGCCTTCACGGATCTTCACATGAACGGTGACGGTGTCTCCCGGTGTGAAGTGGGGCAGATCCATGCGGATCTGTTCTCTTTCGATGTTCTTGATGATTTCCATGATTACTCCCGATAATGATGTTATGTTTCAAAGCTGCATTCAGCGTTATACTCGGATTCAGCCGCCCAGCACCCGGTCCAGGATGATCGACACCGCAGACCGCACCGACAGATGATTGTATGTGCCCGTCCCGGTCAACGGATCCAGTATATAATCCGCCTCGGCCATGAACGTGTCGGAAAGCCCCCATGCCGTGCCGAAGGCCAGAACGAGCGGCGTCGCATCGACCAGCATTTCACGCAACCGGAGGTATGGCAGGCTGCCTGCATGCCGTCTGGCCGTCGTGCCGACGGTCTTGGGCCGACACCCTTCCGCTGCGGCAATTTCGCCGATCATCTCCTCGAAGGTGGCCTTGACCCGGACCAGCTCCAGCGCCTGCCGGCGATTGGGGTTGTATGTTCCCCCCACCCCGGTGCCCCAGTGGTCAAGGATGCGGTTCACGAGCACCATCTGGTCCTTCAGCGGGGTGATGACATAGTAGCCTTTGACCCCATAGGTTCGGCACACTCTGGCAATGTCGTGCAGATCCAGGTTGGTGACCGCCGAAGCGATCGTTTTCCCGTTCTTGTCGATCACCGGATGGTGAATCAAGGCGACGTAAAGCCGTTTACCCGATGAGCCTGTCAATGTCCCGGCGCCATTTTTCCAGTATTGCCCGCTCCTGCGGAGAAAAATCCCGCTGCGCTAAAAGGTCCGGCCGTTTCAAGACAGTCCGGATCAAGGCGGTTTCCCGGCGCCACCGGTCGATCTCCTGGTGATTCCCGGATAGCAGCACATCGGGCACCGGCGCATCTCCGAAGGTCGGCGGCCGCGTAAAGTGCGCGTGCTCTACAAGCCCGTCACTGAAGGTATCGCTTCCGGCAGAATCCTCGTTGCCCAGCACACCGGGGATCAGCCTTGCCACCGCATCGATCACCACCATGGCCCCCAACTCGCCGCCGGTGAGAACGAAGTCACCGATGGAGATCTCCGCATCTATATGCTGGTCGACAAACCGTTCATCCACGCCTTCATAACGACCGCAGACGAAAATGAGTCCTTCCTCGACGGCCAGGGATTGGGCCAGGGACTGATCGAACCGCTTTCCCTGCGGCGACAGAAGCAGCGTCGTTGCCGAAGGCACCCTTTTTCTGGCTTCTGCCAGGGCCGCTGCCAGGGGTTCCGGTTTCATCACCATCCCGCATCCGCCGCCGTATGGCCGGTCATCGGTAACCCGATGCCGCCCTTTGGCATGGTCGCGGATATTGATGACAGCGGGGTTTATTTTTTGACCCTGAACCGCGCGCCGGATGATTCCGTGATCCCAGAACGGGCCAAACAGCTCAGGGAAAAGGGTGAGTACACAAACGTTCATGGTTCCATCAGCCGCCGGTTCAAAGCCCTTCCGGCGGATCCACGATCATGGTCCGGCCTTCCAGGTCAACCTTCACGACCACGTCGCCGGTGGCGGGAATCAGCAGTTCCTTTGGCTGTCCGTTCTGCTTGCCCTTGACCACGTAAATATCGTTGCCAGGGGTGGGAATGACTTCCTCTAGGCGACCCAGCAGGGTCCCGGTGGTATTATAGACACTCAGTCCCACCAGATCGAACCAGTAATAGGTGTCTTCCTCCAGCGCCGGCAGGCGAGATTTGCCCACGAATAATTCCGATCCGGCCAGGCTTTCGGCCTGATCGCGGTCGGTCACCGCCTCAAGGGTCATCAGCAGCCCCCGTCCGTAGGACTGCACCCATTGAACGGTCAGGGTCCGTACCGAGCCATCGGGGTGTGAAACCAGGATTTCCTTGCCCGCTTCATAGACGGACAGGGATTCGGCATAGGAGTGGACCTTGAGGCTACCCCGAATGCCATGGGCACCGACCACCCGGCCCACCAGGACGAGGTCGTCCCTGCCGTTGAGGCTACTCGATGATTTCAAGAACCGTACGTTTTTTAATTTTAGCGGACGCCGCGCTCAACAGGGTGCGCATGGCTCGAGCCGTCCGCCCCTGCTTGCCGATCACCTTACCTAAATCCTCTTTGGCCACTTTCAATTCAATAACGGATGTCTGGTTACCTTCAATCTCCTCAACGGAAACCTGGTCGGGGAAATCAACCAACTCCCGCGCAATGAATTTGATCAGCTCTTTCATAGCTCCGTCTCCTTTGTTGCGGCTGAGACCAGGTTCGGTGCAATCCGTTATTCCGCAGCGGCGAAAACACCTTCACGTTTCAGGATCGTTTTGACCGTATCGCTGGGAGTGGCTCCCTGGCCGATCCAGTACTTGACCCTTTCCGCATCCAGAATCACCTGTGCCGGATCCTGCAGCGGATTGTAAGTTCCGAGTTTTTCCAGAAAACGACCGTCCCTGGGGCTGTCATTGTCAGCGGCGACGATCCGGTAAAAGGGTCTCTTTTTTGCCCCATGCCGGGCCAGTCTGATCTTTACTGCCATTGTTGTTCTCCTTTAGAAGGGCAGCATGCCGCGGCCCAATCCGCGCATACCGCCTTTATTGATTTTCTTCATCATTTTCATCACCTGTGCATAATTTTTCAGCAGACGGTTTACATCCTGGACCCGGGTTCCGCTCCCGGCGGCAATCCGCTTGCGGCGGCTGCCGTTGATAATTCCGTATTGATGCCGCTCATGGGGCGTCATGGAATTGATAATGGCTTCGATGTGGACCAGTTCCTTTTCGTCCACCTGCAGGTTCTTCATCTGCTTGATTTTGCCCATACCGGGAATCATGCCCAGAATATCCGTCAAGGATCCCATTTTGCGAATCTGGCGCATCTGATCGCGGAAATCCTCCAGAGTAAACTGGTTTTTGCGTAACTTTTTTTCAAGCTCGACGGCTTTTTTCTCGTCCACCGCCTCCTGGGCTTTCTCGATCATGGTGAGGACGTCACCCATGCCGAGAATCCGGGAGGCCATGCGATCCGGATGAAAGGCTTCCAGTTGGCTGAGTTTTTCACCCACGCCGATGAACTTGATGGGCTTACCGGTAATGAAACGGATCGACAGAGCCGCCCCGCCCCTGGCATCACCGTCCATTTTAGTGAGCACCACACCGCCGATGTCCAGGCGTTCATCAAAGGACTTGGCGATGTTCACCGCATCCTGGCCGGTCATGGCGTCGGCCACCAGCAGGATGTCCGTGGGCTTCACCGCCGCGCGAATACGCGCCAGCTCATCCATCAAGGTTTCATCGATGTGAAGCCGTCCGGCGGTGTCCAGCAAAAGGGTGTCGCAGCCCGCCTTTTGGGCCGCCACCCGGGCATCCTGGCAGATCTTCACCGGATCCATGTCCGGTGTGGAATCGTAAACCGGCACGCCCAGTTGGTCGCCTAACGTTTTCAGCTGGTCGATGGCCGCGGGCCGGTAGACGTCGGCCGGCACCAGGTAGGGCAGTTTTCCGGATTTTCGCAGCATCACCGAAAGTTTTCCCGCCGTGGTGGTCTTACCCGAGCCCTGAAGGCCCACCAGCATAACTGCGACCGGCTTTTCCCCAGACAGGTTCAGCCCCTGATGGGTTTCCCCCATGAGCTCGGTGAGCGATTCGTTGACGATCTTCACCACCTGCTGGCCAGGAGTGAGGCTGCCCATAACCTCCTTGCCCAGCGCGCGCACCTTGATATCGGCCACCAGCTTCTTGGCCACCTGGTAGTGGACATCGGCCTCCAGAAGCGCCATACGCACCGCACGCAGGCCGTCGGCAATATTCTTTTCAGAAAGCTTGCCCTGCCCCTTGAGCTGCTTGAAGACCGAATTTAGCTTGTCGCTGAGCGTGTCAAACATGACATTCCACCGGCAGATCAACTAAAACCTTGAAAGTAGATTTTTTTAAATGGTATGTCAAGACAATAAAAAAGGCCAAAAGGCCCCGTATTCCTGTTCAATCGATGGGCACGGGCAGATTCGAGCCCTTGCATTACCCATGTACCCCTTGACAACCCCGGTCCGACAACCCGGTCCGGCACGTGGATCCCACATCATGGCCCCAGAATCAAGCAAAATCGACATCAAAGACCTGTCCCGGCAACAGTTGGCCGACTGGCTGACGGGCCAGGGCAGACGTCCCTTTCGCGCCGACCAGATTTTAAGGTGGGTGTACCTGCGCCAGGCCGACCGGTTTGACGACATGACCAACCTGGGAAAACCGCTCCGGGCGGACCTGGAAGCGGCCTTCGTCAATCCCCGCCTGCAGGTGGAAAGCGAGGCCGTCTCCCGGGACGGATCCCGCAAGCTGCTGTTCAGGCTTCACGACGGCCTTCACATCGAAACGGTGATCATCCCCGAAAAGGAGCATTTCACCCTGTGCATCTCCAGCCAGGTGGGATGCAGCCAGGGATGCAGCTTCTGCATGACGGCCCGGGGGGGATTTGCACGCAACCTATCTGCCGGAGAGATCATCTCACAGGTGCGCGATGTCCAACATCAGGTAAGTGTGCAAGGCGGCATGCCCCTGACCAACATCGTCTTCATGGGTATGGGAGAACCGCTGGCCAATTATAAAAATGTGGTCCAGGCCCTGGATGTAATCACCGACGGCGATTTCGGCCTTAAGATCTCCACACGGCGGGTCACCGTATCCACTGCGGGGCTGGTTCCTAAAATGGCCGACCTGGGACGTGACATCCGGGTAAATCTGGCCGTATCCCTCAATGCCACCGACGACGACACCCGCAGCCGCCTGATGCCCATCAACCGCAAGTATCCTATCGCCGACCTGATTGCGGCCTGCCGAAGCTATCCCTTGCCGCCCCGCCGAAAGATCACCTTCGAATACATCCTGATGAAAGGCGTCAACGACAGCATGGCCGACGCCGGACGGCTGGTGAAACTGCTGCGCCCCATCAAAGCCAAGATCAACCTGATCCCTTTCAACGAACACCCGGGAAGCGAATTCAAGCGCCCCGATGCATCCCGGATCAGCCAGTTCCAGGAATTCCTGGCCGATCATCATTACACGGTGATCGTCCGCCACAGCAAGGGGCAGGACATTGGCGCCGCCTGCGGCCAACTGAGTGCCGAGGTCCGAGGACTGAAAAAGGGAGACTGATCTCCGGGTGCTGAGGACCGCAATCGGTCTTCAACTTTTTCGGCCTTTTCTGTCCTCAAGCTTCTGTCCCCCGACATCCGACTTCAACCTTCAGCCTATCCACCTCTTTAGATCATATACCGTTTAATCTCTGCCGGCGGAATCCCCAGGACCGTCACCTGGCGGCGATTCAGACCCATCTGCACGTTCACCGCCACCGGGGTTTGGTTCGGCGCCTTGCTGTAGCCGGCACAGATGCCAGCGGCCAGCGTCACCATCGGCTCACTGCCGCCGCCGGGAATCACCACCACCGGGCCGGGAAAATCATCCACTTTCAACACCATGTCCGTTTCCGGGTCGATGCAGTGATTGATCTGTTCGTTGTCCTGGCGGGTGCGGCCCACAACGATTTTGGTCTTTGGATCCAGGCGCATGTGCCGGCCGAATTTGAGAAGGTCGAGGTCCTTTTCCGGGTAGTCGGCCTGGTGGTCGAAAAGATCCTTGAGCCGGCGGCTGAAAATCTTGTCCGTCAGCAGACACCCGCCGGCCGGCGCCGGAAAATCGGTCACCCCGAATTTTTCGGCCAGTAGCAGCTGCGGTTTCCGGGACCGGCCGGAAATATCCAGCAACCGCTCCCGGTCCACGAGTCCTTGTTTTTCCGGGAGGGTCTCCGGTAGATTTTTTGCGGAAAGGGGCCTTACGATGGTCCCGTCATATCCGGAGTGCTTTTCCACATAACGCAGGGAGGTGCGTGTCTGACTCATGGGGCGCTGCCCCAGCACCTCTCCGGAAAAGAGGAAATCGAAACCCCGCTCAGTCATGATCTCGCCGGCCAGGCGAAACATCAGCGTATGGCAGTCCATGCACGGATTCATGTTCTTGCCGTATTTCACGGATGGCGACCGCATCATCGCCAGGTATACCGGGGTAATTTTGCGCACCATGAGCGGAATGCCGGTTTTTTCAGAGGCCTTTTTTGCCTTTACCGATGAAAAGAAGGGAGTCTCAAAGGATACCCAGTGCACCTCGATCCCCTGTTCCCGCAAAACCAGCGCACTTAAAATACTGTCCAGCCCACCGGAGCAGAGCCCCAGGGCACGAACAACCTTTTTGTCTGAAGACATGATTTCCTTTCCGTTAACGCAGGCACCACGACTTCACGATATTTTGGAGCCTGCTTCAAAACGCTTCAGTCTGGACCAATCAGGCGGACAATCATTTCAACCGAAAGCAGACATGGCATCGGTCGAGAACTGAAATGGGAGCCCGCCCTCTTATTGATCGAAACGGGATATTTTATAATTGACCGTTTGATAAGGGTAAAGACACACCACACGCCTGTCAAGCGATGGCCGCGCCGCTGTCGGGGCATGGCCGTTGACAAACACTCCCCACCCATCTATCCGGGGCCACCGTTACTGCACGAAGCGATCGGAAAAATCAAGCCCGGGATCAAGGTTTTGGGTTTAGGCCTTGACGGAATACATAACAGCTATGATATAGCTCCTCTTAGACGACAAAGGTCCGTGGACGGAAACCGGATGCGAACTTTAAGCCTTTAACCTTCAGCCTAAAAACCTAACCATCCCCCCTGGGAGCCACCCATGAAACATGACATCAATCTGACGGTCAACGGCGACACCTACCATCTTTCCGTGGAGCCCTGGCGTACGCTCAACGAAGTGTTACGCGAGGATCTTAACCTGACGGGAACCAAGCTGGGCTGCGGATCGGGAGACTGCGGCGCCTGCACGGTGATGGTGGATGGCAAAAGCGTCAGTTCCTGCCTCACCCTGGCCGTGGAGATGGATGGCAGACAGATCCTCACCGTGGAAGGGCTGGCCCCCTCCGGTGAAACGCTGCATCCCATCCAGGAGGCCTTCATCGAAAAAGGGGCCATCCAGTGCGGATTCTGCACCCCCGGCATGGAACTCTCCGCCCTGAACCTGCTGAAAACCAACCCGTCTCCCAGCGACACCCAGATCCGATCGGCCATCTCCGGCAACCTTTGCCGCTGTACCGGTTACAACAAAATCGTGGATGCCATCGCCGAAGCCGGCCGACGCATCAAACACCCATCCAAATCCAGGAGGTGACGGTCATGCCAGCAGCCCGATTTGATTATATCGCCCCAACAACCGTGGATGCGGCGGTGGCCGCTCTCGTCGAGGGCGACAGGGACACCCGGGTCATGGCCGGCGGCACCGACCTGCTGGTCAAGATTCGCCATCGGATGCTATCTCCCAAACGCATCCTGAGCCTCAAGCAGATCGCGGGACTGGATGCCATCACCGTTGATAAAAAAAATGGGCTGACCATCGGCGCCACCGCCCTGCTGGCGGACGTGGCCGCTCATAAAGGCATCCGCCGCTACTATCCCACCGTGGCCGAAGCGGCCGGTGGTACCGCCAACGTGCAGGTGCGCAACATGGGCACCGTGGTGGGCAACCTGTGCAACGCCTCTCCGTCGGCGGACAATGCCCCTACCCTGATGGCCATGGGCGCGATGGTGGACATCGCCGGCCCCACGGGCTGCCGGTGCATGGCGTTGGACCAATTCTTCCTGGGGCCGGGCCTGACCGCGCTCAAGCCCGGTGAAATCGTCACCGCCATCCGCGTTCCTTTTCCCGCTGCCGGATCGGGCACGGCCTACCACAGCCTCTCCCAGCGGGGAAAACTGGACTGCTCCGCGGTAGGCGTAGGCACCCTGGTTGTTCTCAAAGCCGACCGCTGCACGGATGCACGGATCATCGTCGGCGCCTGCGCCCCGGTGCCCATGCGCACCCAGGCGGCGGAAAAGATGCTGATCGGGAAAAAAATGACCGACACCCTGATTCGCCAGGCGGCCCGGACGGCATCGGAAGAGACGTCGCCCATCACCGACGTGCGGGCCAGCGCCCCCTATCGCTGGAAGATGGTCTCGGTGCTGGTCATACGAGCCCTTACCGACGCCCGGAAAATGGCGATCCGCAAACAGTAGGGCCGGCATCGCGTAGATTTCTTGCACCGGCGGCACGCGCCGATTCTCAACAAAGGATTGCCCATGAACGCGCACAGCATCATCGGAAAAGATATCCCCCGGACCGACGGCCGGGCCAAAGCCACCGGCCAGGCTATTTATGCCGACGACATCAAACTGCCCGGTATGCTTCACGGCAAACTGCTCAGAAGCCCGCTGCCCCACGCCAGAATACTTAGCATCGACACCCGCCGAGCGGCTTCCATGCCCGGTGTGCACTGCATCATTACCGGACAGGACATCCCCCGGGTCACCTACGGGAATTGGCGGCTATTCCCCGGCACGCAGGACGAATATGCCCTGGCCATGGACAAGGTGCGCTTCATCGGCGATGAAGTCGCCGCCGTGGCCGCCGTGGACCGGGATGCCGCCGAGGCGGCCATCGAACAGATTAAAGTGGAATACGAAGAACTTCCCGGCGTCTTCGATGTGGCATCGGCATTGGCCACGGGTGCGCCGGTGGTTCACGACACGTCGCCCACCAATATCAGCATCGACCGCAAGATCGCCTACGGGGATATCGATGCGGGATTTGCCGCATCGGACTATGTGCGCGAGGACACCTTCACCGTCCACGCCGTCAGCCACGCTTACATGGAGCCCTGCGCCTGCGTCGCCCAGAGCGACCTGGACGGCCGCATCACCCTGTGGACTTCCACCCAGACCCCTTACATCGTGCAGTGCCTGCTGGCATCCACCCTGAACATGCGCGAAAATGACATCCGGGTGATCAAGCCCAATGTGGGCGGCGGATTCGGCGGCAAGATGGAGCTGCGGCCCTGGGAGTTCTGCGCGGCGTTCATGGCCCGTCAGACCGGCCGGCCGGTGAAGTTCACCCTCACCCGCGAAGAAGAGCTGGCTTTCGGGCGCCGGCGCCATCCCATGACCGTGCACTCCAAGGTGGGTTTTAAAAACGACGGCACATTGGTGGCCAAGGACCTGCACATCTATCTGGACGGCGGCGCTTACAACGCCATGGGCCCCACGGCCACCTTCCTTTCCGGCAACTTCGGCGCCATGCTCTACCGCTACCCCAACTACCGCTACCTGGGCGAACACGTTTATACCAACAAACCTCCGGCCAGCGCCATGCGCGGATTCGGCGCCCCCCAGACACTCTTTGCCGCCGAGACCCAGATGAACATAGCCGCGGAAGAACTCGGCATCGACCCCGTAGAGATCCGCCTGAAAAACGCCATGGTCTCCGGCGACGAGCTGCCCGGTGTCGCCACCATCAGCTCCTGCGGTTTCATCGAATCCCTCAAGGAAGTCAGGCGTATCAGCGGCTGGTCACGCAAGCGCAAGACCTTGAAACCGGGCCGGGGCGTGGGCATCGGCTGCTACAGCTTCATCTCCGGCGGCGTCTTCAACTGGTTCAACACCCAGTACCCCTTCTCGGCCGCCGAAGTAAGGGCCTTTGACGACGGCACCGTCCATCTGCTTACCATGGCCTCGGATATCGGCCAGGGATCGGACACGGTGCTCAAGCAGATCCTGGCCGAAACCCTGGGCCTGCGGATGGAAGACGTCCGGCTCACCGCCGCCGACACGGCCATGACCCCCCAGGCGGACCTGGGAACATGGGGCAGCCGGGTGACGCTGATGGCCGGCAACGCGGTTCTGGACGCGGCCGGAAAAATCAAAGAACGGCTGGCCGGCGCCGTTTCGGCCCGGTTCGACCTCAACGTGATCTTCGACATCGAATTTGCAGACGGGCGGGTGTTTGCGGCAGGCAAACCGGACCGAGGAATGACGTTTGGCGAGGCGGTGGCCTTTGTCCAGAAGACCCAGCGGGGTGAACCGCTGGTGGCCAGGGGGTCCTACACTCCCCGGGGCAAGGGGCTGGTGAGTCCGGCCTTCAGCTTCGGCGCCCAGGTGGCTGAAGTAAAGGTGGACACCGATACCGGCCAGGTCCAGGTGGAAAAAATGTGGACCGCCCACGACTGCGGCACGGTGCTCAACCCCATGGCCGTGGAAGGCCAGTTGGAAGGATCCGTGCACATGGGTCTGGGCTACGCCTTGTCCGAGCAGTTCGTCATGGACGGCGGAAAGACCTTGAATACGACCTTCCTGGACTATAAAATCCCCAACGCCGCAGACATGCCGCCGGGTGAGTCGGTATGCATCGACACCTTTGAACCCGAAGGTCCCATGGGCGCCAAGGAGGCCGGCGAGGGGCTGGTTTCCCCCACGGCGCCAGCCATCGCCGAGGCGGTGTTTCATGCCACCGGCTACCGGTGCAAGGATCTGCCGATCACGCCGGAGAAAGTGCTCAAGGGATTGGGTAAGCTTTAGGCCGAAGACGGACGATGGGCAGGGACACGATGGCGGCGATGCCCTCCTTTCCTGTTGAAAAGGGTTGCGGGTCTGCCGGGGACTGAAAGCGTTATCGGCGCAGGCAAAAACTGAAGAAACGAAATAAAAAACGTTAGCAGACCATACCGATCCGCGGGCTGAACAGGAATACCGCATGTCCATTGTCTTCCGGTTTGGCCGACGGCAATCCTATCAGTCTTTCGTGTAGTAAACACCGGGGATCCAGCTTTTATGCAATTTGGCCGTTTTGTCACCCGGGTCCGCGGATTCGTCGATGAACTTGAACGTATGCTTGCCGATACGGATGACATCGTTGTGCGCCAGTTTCTTCCGGTCGATGGGGGCCCCGTTGATGTAGGTATGGTTCGTGCTGTTCAAGTCTTCGATAAAATAGTCCGACCCGCCCGATGCGTCCGTGTTTTCGATCACTTCGATTGTTGCATGGTTCTGGCTGGCCAGCATGTCGTCGATGAAAATATCCGAATCGGTTTTCCGGCCGATCCGCAGCTCGGCCTTATCAAGGGGAATCCTCTTGATGGTTAGACCTTCATGGGTAAGAACGAGCATCGCCATTTCTCTTCTCCTTTTTTAATCACTACCCTTTCTTGACGGGTAAGCCTCATTTCAGTTTTTCCATACACGCTTCGATGTCAGCTTTTGCCTTGGCAGCGGAGGCATATCGTTTGGTTGTCCGCTTGGCCAGCATTCGGTTGATAATCGCCTTCACGCAGGCCGGCAGGCCTGGAGCAACCTGGGTCATCGGAGTAGGCGCATTATGGGAAATCGCATACAAAATGGCGGACATCGAATCGCCCCTGAAGGGTCTGGCTCCGGTGAGCAATTCGTAAGCGACGATCCCCAGGGAAAAAAGGTCCGAGCGACCATCTACAGGCTTTCCGTTCACCTGCTCCGGAGACATGTAACTCGGTGTTCCCAGAATCGTCCCGGTGCGCGTCTGGGAAGCATCGACGACTTGGGCAATGCTGAAGTCGGTGACTTTGACGCGGCCGTCTTTCAGCATCATGATGTTGGCCGGTTTGATATCGCGGTGCACCACGCCCTGGTTGTGGGCATAGTCCAAAGCGGCCGTGACTTCGGCGACAACGGCCAAAGCCCGGGGAGTCGGCAGCTGGTTGTCCTTATTGCAATATCGGGTCAGGGTTTCACCGTTGAGCAGTTCCATGGCGATATAAGCCATATCATGTTCTTCACCGACATCGTAAATGGAAACGATGTTGGGATGGGACAACTTGCCAGCCGCCTCGGCTTCCCGGGAAAACCGCATTTTAACTTCGGCCAGTTCCGCCGGTTCGACTTCCGAATACTCCAGCGTTTTGATGGCGACATCGCGGTTGATTTTAGGATCGCGGGCCAGATAAACCGTCCCCATGGCACCGCGTCCGATTTCTCTGAGAATTTCATAGCGTCCGAAGGTCGGTGTGGCGCTTCCGCCCCCTATTCTCAAAAAGGTTTCACCTCTGCCGCCGGCAACCATCGTGCTGTCCAGTTCGGTAAGCCGGCGACAGCGCTTGTCGACATCCTTGAAGGCACCGGCCGTCCGGATATGACGGTAAATGTCCAGGGCCTTGTTGAGCATGCGCTTGCGTTCGAAATCCAGCGCCAGATTGTACAGCAGGTTTTTGACCGTCCGATCCTGCACCGGGCACTGCACAAACTTCTCATAGGCCATGTCAAGCATCCCCTGACCCTGGAAGGAGAGCCCCAAGGTCTTGCAGGCATCCATTTTGTCCGCCTGCAGCCTGTGGGAAGCAAGCGTGAACTGGAGCAGGAGGAAGCCCCCCACCGCCAGAACCACCGGGCCCAGCACCTCGATCCTGTATCCATATCCCAGCAAAAGCCCGACGGCCACGGCATACCATGTCGTCAGGAAGATAAGCAGGATGGTGGCGCCGACCCGGGTGTTCACACGCGGAATCACAACAACAAGGAAAAAGGCAAAATAGAGAACGACCACGATCTCGAGCAACCGGGACCATGACGGCCGTAACAATCGTTCGGTGGCCAGGATTCCGGCCAGCGCGTTGGCCATGATCTCGACATCCGACGCACGGTCGTCCAATCCCACCCGATACGATCGGGCAGTCGGTTCGGCGGTTACCCCGATCATTACGATTTTATCCTTGAAAACAACCGGATCGATCTCCCCATTGAATATCTCGGAACAGGAGAAAAACCGTTGGCGCGTCCATTTACGGTCATGATTCAGCAACATCCGATAGACGCCGTCGGTGGACAGGTCCAGATGTTTTATCCGAAGGTGGGGTTGTCCGAAAAAATCCAGATCCACAGAGATGTCGTTCAACCGGCCGCCGATATGTTTGAGGGCCATCTGTAAGGGTAGCGCGGGAATCAGCCGCCCCTTGAAATCGATGAGCAAAGGAACGGTCCGGACCCTGCCGTCTGAATCCTCCTGCAGGTTCATGTGCCCCAGCGCCCCGGCTTTGCCCGCCAGGGCCTCGAAAGGTTCCAACACCCCATAGGCGGTCAGGGGTCCCTGCAACCCGGCACCGATGGCGTTGACTACCGCCAACGGTGTATTGTCTCTCCCGGTGGGCAGCACCGCGGCATTCAGGGAATTGACGATCATCATTCCCGATGGGTCGGCGGTTTCGTCCCCGGGCGGGTGTTGCATGGCGAGATGGATCGGCAGAACGACGTTCCGGCCCCGCCGGATGGCGGCAATCAACCGGTCATCCTGGTTCAACCTGGCTTCGGCACCGCCGAGCATGCCGGCAAACCTCTGTTTGGACGGTCCGTCACCTTTCCACTGCGGGTCGTTGAGTCGGGTTTTAAGTTCCCGGATTTCCATCAGCCCGGGGCTATGATCCGGTTGGATGTAGAGGATGCAGATGCCCAGGGCTTCGGCGCCTTGCTCCGATATCAGATTGACCAGGTCGGCAATTCGTGAGCGGGGCCAGGGCCAGTCGCCAAACTGGCGGATACTGGTTTCATCAATGGCCACAATGGCAATGGGCTGTTCTTCCGCGTGGAAAAAACGGTCAACCCAGAAATCGTAACTCCTGTTTTCAAAATAGTCCCAAGGGCCCAATGGAGCCACCATGCCGGCCAACACCAGCGCGGTCAGCAGGACAATCTGAATCAATGGCGCCATGAGAATTTTTTTCAACATATGCCGCGTTCGTTTCGGATCAGGATCTGGTAATGGCGCTGTATACAGAAGGCGTCACAACCTGTATGTTCATTTGCAATGTGTTGCATGCTATCCATGTTGCATCCGCGCATGGTTTTCGTTCAACCGGTAAATCATTGAACGTTATGCAAAATCAATGCAATTTTGAAGTTTTATTGAGCGTGTAAGGGGTCTGTAGGTCCACCCCTTGGGCAACCCGGCGTTGCCCCCACGCGAATAGTCTTTATTGCAGCGCTTAAAAACGGATTGAACAAACTCGCTGTCGCCCAATTCCCGTTCGTCCCCTTTTACCCGGTCCTGTCCTTTCGAAAGCGTTTTGGCCAGCTTCCAGCCGCCCACACTATGGATAAGCCCGCTGCCCACCCATTCGGGACGACGGCCGGCGGCAATCCCCTTTTCCACAAACCGAAGGTACTTGCGTCGGGCCGCTTTCTTGGTCTTGGCAAACATCGCCAGGATCCGGTCGTCATTTTGCCACCCGGCCTGCGGGTTGCCCATGATGACGCTGTGGCCGGCAAACAGACAGGTATCCAGCGCGCCAAGGTCCTTGACGATGCCGGCACGCAGCGGATTCAGATGGATGTAGCGGGTCAGTTCGAGCAGGTAGGTGACTTCCTGGCACAGAAACGATTTATGGAGATTCTTGAAAAGCTGACCGTGGCGGCGGTGCCGGCGGTTAAACGCTATAGCATAACCGGTGAACAGCCGCCGCATCAAGGTTGTCAGGGGCGTATCCGCAGTGCGGATCAAAAGGTGCACGTGGTTGGTCATCAGAGCCCAGGCAAAACAGGGCGTCGACGAATCGGCAAAGATGGATGCCATCCGTTCGATGAATTCGGTGCGGTCGGCATCGTCCTTGAAAATCGCCTTGCCCTCGATACCACGGATGATGACGTGGTGCAGGGCGCCGGGTGCATCGATGCGTGACTGTCGGGGCATGACCGTCAACATATAAGCCGGGCCCCTGGCTGGTCAACTTATATATTTATGGACGTTATCCGTTTTATTCTGAAAGTACCTCGCCGTACCGGGTATATCACTGCTTATGCGGACAGCTTCTCTATTTTTACAGCGCTCACCTTGAATTCCGGAATTTTCGCCAGGGGATCGAAGGCTTCCGAACTGGTCAGCACGTTGGTCGGGTTTTCCCCAAAATGAATAGGCAGAAACAAGGTTCCGGGTTTCAGGGATGTGCTGATCTTGGCCGGCGCTTCCATGCGGCCCCGTCGCGAAGCAAGCACCAATACATCCCCCTCCTGAACATTCAGCGCATCAGCGTCCGCAGGGCTGATGGAGACGTAGCCGGTGGTCTGTTCCACATCCAGATGGGGGGAAATGCGGGTCATGGTGCCGGTATGAAAATGGGCAAACATGCGGCCGGTGGTCAGGAAAAAAGGGTATTCCGCATCGGGCATTTCCGCCGGGGCCAGGTAGTCGACGGCGTGAAATTTTCCCCTGCCCCGGGCGAACTGGTCCCTGTGCAGGTAAGGGGTTCCCGGGTGGTTCCGGTCAGGACAGGGCCACTGGAGTCCGTCCAGGCCCATGCGATCATAGGTCATGCCGGCATAGCTCTTGGGCGTCAGGGAGGCCATCTCGTCGAAAATGGCTTCGGGGTTGTCGTAGCGCATCTCGTAACCCATGGCCGTCGACAGACGGCTGATGATCTCCCAGTCCGCCAGGGTGTTGCCGATGGGCTCAACGGCCTTGTGGATACGCATGCAGCGGCGTTCCGTGTTGGTGAAGGTTCCCTCCTTTTCAGCCACGGCGGCGGCTGCGAAAACCACATCGGCCACCTGGGCGGTTTCCGACAGGAACAGGTCCTGAACCACGAGGAAATCCAATTTTTTAAGGGCCTCGTTGAGGTGGTTCCAGTCCGGGTCGCTCAGCTTGGGGTTTTCGCCGATCACGAAAAGCCCTTTGAGTTTGCCCTCGAGAATGGCCGGGATCATATCCGTTATGGTGAGCCCCGGACGGTCGGAAAGCGGCACGCCCCACGCCGCGGAAAATTTTTCACGCACCTGGGGGTCGGCCACCGGCTGGTAGCCGGTCATCACGTTGGGCAGCCCGCCCATGTCGCAGGCCCCCTGGACATTGTTCTGCCCTCGCAGCGGGTTCACCCCGCCGCCGTGCACACCCACGTTGCCGCAGAGCATGGCCAGGTTGCAGCAGGATTTGACGTTGTCCACGCCGGTGGTGTGCTGGGTGATGCCCATGGCATAGAGCAGGGTGGACGGGCTGTGGGTGGCGTATAGCTCGGCCATACGTTCCAGGTCTCGAGTGCCCACCCCGGTAATCTCCTCGACCCTGGCCGGCGTATAGGCCTTGATCACCAAAGCCATGGCGTCATAGTCCTCGGTACGCTGGGCGATGTAGGTGTCGGCCTGCCAGCCGTTTTCGATGATGATGTGGATCATACCGTTCAATAAGGCCACATCGCTGCCCAGCCGGTGGGTGACGGCCACATCGGCGAAACGGGACAGCTGAATGTGTCGCGGATCCGCCACGATGAGCTTGGCGCCGCGCTCCTTGGCCCTGAAGATCTGCCGGGCGATCAACGGATGGCAGGCAGTGGTATTGGACCCGATCACGAAAATGCACCCCGACGATTCAATCTCCGCAATGGAGTTCGTCATGGCACCGCTTCCGAAGGCGGCGGCCAGCCCGGCCACCGTGGACGCATGTCAGAGACGGGCGCAGTGATCGACGTTGTTCGTGCCCAGTACGGCCCGGGCAAACTTCTGGGCCAGATAATTTTCCTCGTTGGTCACCTTGGCCGACACCAGCACGCCGACGGAATCCGGTCCGTACTGGTCGATGATGGCCCGGAAGCGGTCGGCGGCCAGGCCGATGGCTTCATCCCAGCCGGACTTGATGAATCGGCCGAAGGTCTTTACCAGCGGCTGTTTCAGGCGCAGGACGCTGTTTATATGCTCGTGAAGGTTCCAGCCTTTGATGCACAGTTTGCCCTGGTTGACCGGATGGGTTTTCATAGGCAGGGTGCTGACGATCTTACCATCGATGACTTCAAAAAGGACACCGCATCCGGTTCCACAATAGGAACAGATGGAGGGTACGAACTTGCACTGCATGGTGCACTCCTTTGGTTTAATATCCGATAAACAAAAAAACCTGAACCGCGGATGAATGGGTGCGTATTAAAATCGTCATCACGATCAGTTCGCTAAATTGACAGTTCTCATCGGTTTCGGTTCCAGGGTGACCGTCTCCCCCAGGACACTGAAGGGCGACTGGTCGGCGGCGAATCCGGTTTCATAGTCAAAAACGGTTTTGACGATCTCGTTGACCTTGCGGTAGAGCAGACGCAAGGGGATGTCCACCGGACAGGCATCCTCGCACAGCCCGCAGTCGATGCAGCGTCCGGCCATGTGCACGGCCCGCACCAAGTGAAAAATTGGCACCTCCGGCGGCAGGGAGCCTTTGCTGACCAGGTCGCCATGCTCCAGGCTGCATTCCTTGCAGAAACAGACCGGACAGATGTTCCGGCAACCATAGCACTTGATGCATTTTTGAAATTCATTCATCCACCGGGACAGACGGTCCGGCGGGTCCATCTGCTCCAGGTCCCCGGGGCACCAGGTGTTGTCCACGCCCGCCTTCTGTTTCAGCGGCGCCGGTTTCTCGGGCTCCAGGTAGGAGCAGTCTCCGTGCGGCTTCAGGTTCGAGGGACAACAGTTGACATTGACCGCCCTAATCTGGTCGGGATTGAGCTGGTTCCAGATATAAAGAACGTTCAGGGCCCGCTGGTTGCAGTCCCGGGCCAGCATGCCGATTTTGATTTCCGGATCGATGGCGGCGATATGCGTGGCCACCTTTTCCAGGGAATAGCGCGCCGGCCCGTCGACCAGGTCCTCTACCGCCTCGAGATCGTCTTTGGTAAAGCTGCAGGGCAACGGGTGGCCCATGACCATTTTGTACCCCAGAAAAAGGTCGACGACACCCGTTTCAAGCCACCGTTTGACTTTGGCTTTCATTGATTGCCTCCTTGGTCATGCCGGCGCCGTCCGGCTGCGCCAATTGCAGGTTGTGGGGTGAACGGGCCCTTTTCAATGGGGGCGCGGCAGAAAGCCGACGCGCCATCGCTGCATTCGTTCCCGCAAGCGGGTTGGGTCCCAGGGATCGGATTTTCTCCGTGAAGTCAGTGACCACCCGGACGAATTTCTGGGCTTCGGCCGAGGAAATCCATTCCAGGTGCACACGTCCGTCAAGGCCCATAAAAGTAAGAAGTTCCTGGAGAAAGGTGATCCGTTTAACCGTCATGTGATTACCGTACAGGTAATGGCAGTCACCGATGTGTCAACCGCCCACCAGGACACCGTCGGCGCCGTCCTGCAGCGCACGCAGTATGTGGTGGGGCGATACGGTGGCTGAGCACATGACCCGGATGGCGCGCACATTGGGGGGATACTGCAACCGGCTGACACCGGCCAGATCAGCGGCTCCGTATGCGCACCAGTTGCATATGAATGCCAGTATATTGGGTTCGAACGGTTTCTTTTCCACGATTTCTCCTTGGCAAACTGGTAAAAAGTAAATGGGTACTTCCAAAGACTTCGTCACGCCCTCAGCAATGAAAATCAGGCGCACATGGCACTCTTAATCTGGGCATACAACTGCCGGTTGCTGAAGCCCAGCAGCACCGGGGCCTCCGATGGGCAGGCCGCTGCACAGGCCCCGCACCCCTTGCAAAGGGCCTGGTTGACTTCGGCGACGCCCTTTTCAGGATTGTAGGTAATGGCGTTATAGGGGCAGACATTGATGCACCCCAGACAACCGGAGCACAGCGCAGGGTCGATATGGCTGACGATGCCGCCCACCATGATATGATCCCTGGACAGCACGGTCAGCGCCTTGGCCGCGGCGGCCTGGGCCTGGGCGATGCTCTCTTCCAACGGCTTGGGGTAATGCCCCATGCCGCAGAGGAACACCCCTTCGTTGGCAAATTCCACCGGCCGCAGTTTCTGGTGTGCCTCCATCAGCCAGCCGTCGGCATCCGTGGAGACCTTGAAGGACTGGGCAAGCCCGGTATTTTCCCTGGCCTCGATGGCAGTGGCCAGACAGAGCAGATCTGCATCCACGCGCACCTGACGACCGAGGACCGGATCGCTGAATCGCACCGCGACATGTTTGTCGCCATCGGTGACGACCGGCGGGTGATCCGGGTCGTAGCGGAAAAAGAGAACGCCCTGCTGCCGCGCCTCCTTGTACAGGTATTCTCTTTTGCCGTAGGTACGGATGTCCCGGTAGAGAATATAGACGTTCGTATCGGGGTTGCGCTTTTTCAGCTCCAGGGCGTTCTGGATGGAATGGGTGCAGCATACCTTGGAGCAGTATGGCCGTGCCTCGTTCCGCGACCCGACGCACTGGATGAAGACCACGTCCGTCGCCCGTTTGATGCGCAGGTCCTCCTGCCTAAACAGGTCATCCATCTCCAGGTGGGTGACTACGGCCGGATGCTGGCCATACAGGTATTCGGACGGTTTGCTTTCCCTGGCACCCGTAGCCAGAACCGCCACCCCATGGTGGATGGTCGTTTCCGTCGTGCCGGTGGACAGGGTACTGTTGAAATTGCCCACAAAACCGTCCACATCGCTCACCGACGTTTCCAGGTGGACGGTGATTCGCGGCTCGGATTCCACCGCATCGATCAGGTCAATCAGAAAGCCGGCCACATCTTCCCCCTGGAAGCTTCTGACCAGGCGGCGGGCATTGCCGCCCAGGACGGGACCCTTTTCCACCAGGTGAACAGGATATCCCTGACGGGACAGGGAGAGAGCCGCGGCAAGGCCGGCCACCCCGCCGCCCACCACCATGGCGGCAGGCGTCACCGGGAGGTCGGTCTCTTTCAGTGGAACGGCGAGAAACGATTTGGCCACGGCCATGCGCACCAAGTCAAAGGCCTTTTCGGTGGCGGCATCGGGATCATTGGTGTGCACCCATGAATCCTGATTGCGGATGTTGGCCATCTCGATCAGGTATTTGTTCAGGCCCGCATTCACCAGGGTTTCCTGGAACAATTCCTCATGGGTCCGCGGCGTACAGGCCGCCACGACCACTCGGTTGAGCCGTTTGTCCCGAATCACAGCCGTCATCTTGTCCTGGGTGTCCTGACTGCAGGTGAACAGGTTTTCCTCCACATACTCGACCCCGGGCAGGGTCCGGGCATAGGCGGCCACCTCAGGCACACGCACGATTCCGCCGATGTTGATGCCGCAGTTGCACACGAAGACGCCGATGCGCGGGGCTTCACGGCTGACATCCCGTTGAGCCGGAATTTTAACGGTCTGAGTCAGGGTGTTGCGCGCGTCGGCCAGGTTTTCTGTGGCGGCGCAGGCGGCGGCACTGGCTTCCATCACCGACTGGGGGATATCCTTGGGACCGGTGGAGACCCCGCAGGCATAAATTCCCGGTACCGAGGTGGCCACCGGATGAAAACAGCTCGAACGGACAAACTGGTCCTTGTCCAGTTCGACCCCCAGGGTGTGCGACAATTCCACGGCCGCTTTGCTCACTTCGAGGCCAGTTGACAGCACCACCATGTCGAAGCCGTCCGCGTGGACCGCGCCGCCGTCGTCCGCATAGCGCAGCATCAGGTCATCGGATTCGGGAACCGACTCCACCGTGTGGATGCGGGCCGGAACAAACCGGACCCCACTGTTGCGGGCATTTTCGCAATAGCGGTCGAAATCCTTGCCCTGGGTGCGCAGGTCCATATAAAAGATGGTGCATTCCAGAGGGGTTTCACTGTGGTCTTTGGCCATCACCGCCTGCTTGACGGCATACATGCAGCACACCGATGAGCAGAAGCCGTTGTCGCAGCGGTTCATCTCCCGGCTACCCACACATTGCAGCCAGGCAATCCGTTTCGGCGGCCTGCCCGTGGCCTTCTTACCGCGCATGCTCGACGGACGCACCAGGTGGCCGCCATAGGGGCCGGTGGCCGACAGGATGCGTTCGAACTCCAGTGCAGTCACCACGTCCGGCAGGCGGGCGTACCCATAGGTGTCGAGACCGGATGGATCGAAGGATTGAAAACCCGACGCCATGACCACCGACCCCACCCGGACCTCAAGGGTCTTTTCCGTATCCTTGAAATTGATGGCCCCCGAGGGGCAGTGCTTCTCGCAGGCACCGCATTTGCCGTTTTTGAGATAAATGCAGTTTTCCGCATCGATGGCATACTTCAGGGGAACGGCCTGGGAATAGGGAACATAAATCGCCTTGCGTGTGACCAGGCCTTCATTGTAGCGGTCATCCACCCGCTTGGGGCACTTCTGGGCGCACAGGCCGCAGGCAATGCATTTGTCCATATCCACATATCGCGGATGCTGGAGAACGGAAACCGTGAAGTTGCCCTCCTCACCAGCGATGGCGGTAACTTCGGATAAGGTAAGCAGTTCGATGTTGGTGTGCCGGCCGACCTCGACCAGTTTAGGTGAGATAATTCACATCGAGCAGTCATTGGTCGGAAAGGTCTTGTCCAATTGGGCCATGGCCCCGCCGATCGCCGGAGACCGTTCTACCATGTATACGTAATAACCGGAATTGGCCATATCCAGGGCCGCCTGCATGCCGGCGATACCGCCGCCGACGACCATGACGGATCCCAAGGCCACCGTTTTCGTCTGCTTTTCTTCCATACCCCTGCTCCCTGCTCGGTTGATAGTGTTTATTGACGGCTGCATCCAGCTCACAGCCACATCCCTCACGGGCAATTCGTTCACGACGACACCCGTATCACCGCGTAATTTCCTTCGGCATCCTGTCCGTTACCGGTCGGCAAACACCCCATTGATGGTCGCCAGCAGTTCATCCTCGGTAAACGGCTTGGCCAAATAGTCTGCGGCCCCCAGTTTCATCGCCTCCAGCGCGTTCGACAGGGTTGAATACCCCGTCATCACAATCACACGAACCTTCGTTGACTGCTCCTGGATCAATTTAAGGATGCGTGACCCGTCGATGTCATGCAGCTTCATGTCCAGCAGGATCAAGTCATAGCCGCCGTTGCCCTCGATTTCCAACAACCCGGAGATACCGGTGTTACGGAGGACAACACGATGACCTTTTTCTGAAAGCACCATCCGGCAGGCATCGCAAATCACCGTTTCATCGTCGATGACCAGCACGTTCAACGGTTTCATAAAAGCCCCTTCCCGGCAGCAGCGTCCGTTCGAATCGGGAGCACGATCACAAATCGTGTGCCTTTTCCAGGGTCACTGGAGACCCGAATGTCTCCCTGGTGGTTCTGAACAATACCGTAGCTGATTGCCAGGCCAAGACCCGTTCCGTTCGGCCGGGTGGAAAAAAACGGCTCGAAAATCCTTTTTTGATGCTCCTGAGAAATACCGCAGCCGTTGTCGACGACTTCAACACGAATGGCTCCGGCATCATGATCAACAATAGTGGTGACGGTCACCTTACCGTATTCGGCTACCGCATGCAGCGCATTGAGAAGCAGGTTGAGCACCACCTGTTCAATCTGGTTTCCATCCAACAGGGTGTTGACCATGTCTTTGGCCAGCCTCAGCCCTATATCCACGTGCTGCAGATGATACTCATTTTCCACAATACCCAACGCGGATTCCACGATATGGTTAAGGTTGGCCGGAACCCGCTTGGGTTCAGTGTCACGGGAGAAATCCAAAAGCCCCTGGATGATCACTTTACAGCGCTGGGTCTCTTTGATGATAATATCTAATCCCTCGGCCAGCCTTCCCTCGGAAGGCACCTTTTTTCGCATATTGGAGCTGTAGAGGAGGATGCCGGCCAGAGGATTATTGATTTCATGGGCGATGCCCGCCGCCATGCGACCCAGGGACGACATTTTGTCCATCCGGGTGGCCAAATAGTTGAAATTTTCCTTCTGATTTTCCATCAGCTGGACCCGCTCGATGACGCAGGCGCACTGCTCGGCAAGGGTCAGCATAAAATCCAGCTCATGACCGGAAAACGAGCGGCGCTGACCCAGATAAATCCGGATCAGGCCAAGCATTTGATCCTTGATGGCCAGGGGAACATCGACCATCATGCGGATACCTTCGTCCCAAGCCTCCTGAGGGTACTCCACCCGGGGAGCATGCCAGATATCGGAAATAATTTTTACCCGGTGCAGTTCGGATGGATCGGACAGTACCTTTTCAGTGGAGACAGGTCCTTTGGAAAGATAGTTTTCCCCCAACCCGCAAGCTGCCCGGACATCGAACCGTTCGGTTTCCTCGTTGAAAATTCTCAGCAGCGCACCCTTGGCGTCCAGCACCGCCGCCGATTTGGTTACCGCCACGTCCAGCACCTCCTGCAGGTTGTTGCTGGAGTGCATGGACCGGATGATATCCCGGAATACGTGGAAATAACTCTCGTATGGGGTGGAAGCAGTCATAGGATGCCTATCATTGAGAAACCGATTGCCAGCCTTTGTAGGGTTGACAACATCTGCCTTTAATCCGGGGGCGGAAGCGTCCGCCAAGCCATTGATGGTGGATCGACAGTCGACAATGGCGATGTCATCATCGTTACCATGCTTCCCGTTCCAGGCGCGAATGGATGAACATCAACTGCTTTTGGGTAAGCTCACCCACGTTTTCATTTATCCACCTCAAATCCCCCGACGTGATGGCAGCCTTGGCTTCGCTTGAAAGCCGGTATCCATCCAATGCGGTGGTCCCCTTTTCCATCAAATCCGTCCAGAATGTCCGATCGTCCCAGGTGCGATTCATCACTTGAATGACTTCCCGCTTCTGGATGAGCCGTTCCGACTCGGTTTCCGGCTCTTTCACCGCCGGTTCATCACCGACCGCCTCCTCTTGCGATTTCAGCGCTGCCGTGATCGCCAACTTGATCTGGTCTTCGGTAAACGGTTTGGGCAGAAATTCAGACACGCCCAGTTTCATGGCCTCTACGGCCGTTGCCGTCGTTCCGTATCCCGTAATCACGATAACTTCGGTTTCCGGCTTTTGGGCCTTGATCCGGCGAATCACTTCCATTCCGTCGATGTCCGGCAGTCGTAGGTCAGCCACCAGCAGATCGAAGCGTTTCTGCCGGAATGCCTCCATGGCAAGTTCACCCGTACCGGCCAGGTTCACGTCGAATCCATCTTCACGCAACACCATCTCCAGCCCTTTGGCCACGGTGAGATCGTCTTCCATCACCAGGATATGAGGGGGCACCCCATACTTCATGGCCGCATTCTCCAGTTGGGTCATCATGATGCTACCTCCTTCTTCTGGTTTTTTATCTGAATGGGTTGTTAACTTCTCAGGTTTCGATCCTTCATTAACTACAGTAACAGCACAGGCCGTGCCATCATGCCTACCCCTGTTGAATTGAATGATAGAATCACACTATTTATAATATATTCTTATGGTTATAAAATACCCAAGTATACCGGGAAAAAGGGGGGGGAAAGATGGCATCCGTATATGTTTTTATATGGCTGAAAAAAGCGAAAGCGAGTGTTTTTTGAATGATCGCAGCAGGATATTTCCGTATAAAGGATTATACGGAGGTATGAACGGCCATACGGTGGGTGAAGGCTGTCTTCAATCTACGGAAACGATGGGCCGGAAGTTCCGCCAAACCCGTGCTTTTTCATCAGCGTTGAGAAATTCGACCGCTGCATACCCACATTTCGTGCCGCCTGGGTAATATTACCCGATGCTTCGGAAAGGGCTTTCTTGAGAAAGGCTTTCTCGATATCCCCGAACTGGTTTTCCAGCAGGTTCTGCTTGGCCGCCTTCAACGCTTCCAGGTTTTCGGGAACCTCATCACGGGTCGGCTCTGGCTGGGTTTCCCAATGGTCCGAGAGGTGCTGGCATTCCAAAACGGGACTGTCGGCGATGATCACTAGACGCGCCACCACGTTCTTGAGTTGTCGCACATTGCCGGGCCAGTCATCGTTGACCAGCATTTCCAGGGAATCGTCCGAGAAGCCGTCGACACGCTTACCGGTTTCACGGCAGGTTTGTCGCAGAAAGTGGTATAGCAACCGGGGGATGTCATCGCGCCGTTCCCGTAATGGAGGAAGGGTAATGGGAAAAACGTTAAGGCGGTAAAACAGGTCTTCTCGAAAAGTTCCCTGGTCCACCATCGTCTCTAAATCGCGATTGGTGGCGGCAATAAAACGCACATCCGCCTTTTTCAGGCGACTGGTCCCCACTGGCTTGAATTCATGGGTTTCAATGGCCCGTAGCAATGCGGCCTGAATGTCCAAGGTCAGATTGGCCACTTCGTCCAAAAAGAGGGTTCCGTGACTGGCTGCACTAAAAATGCCATCCTTGTCTTGAACCGCGCCGGTAAAAGCTCCTTTTATATGCCCGAACAGTTCGCTTTCCAAAAGGGATGACGAAAACGTGCTGCAGTCCACCGCCATGAACGGATGATCCGCCCGATTGCTGTGGGCGTGAATTTCCCGTGCAAACAACTCTTTTCCGGTACCGCTCTCGCCGTTCAGCAGAACGGTTGTGTCGGTGGGCGCGACCTTGCGCACATCGTCAAATAGTTGCAGGATCCGTGGGTTCTCACCAATGATGGACCCAAAATCCTCCCGCGAGGGCAGCTGACGACGAACGGCCAGATGCGCTTCTTTAAATCTCCTGTTTTCGACGGCCAGCGCCACGGCAGCGAGCAGTTCATCGTCCGAAAAAGGCTTGGCAAGATAATCGAAGGTGCCCAACTTCATGGCGTCCACGGCATTTTTGACGCTGGCATAGCCGGTCATGACAATAACGCAGATATCGATCCGGGCATCATTCACCTTTTGCAAAATGTCCATCCCATCCATATCGGGAAGTTTCATATCCAGCAGGACGAGTTGATACCGGCCGCTGAGCAGCGCCTCCAGGCCGGACCTGCCGGTGTTGCAGATGTCGGCCGAGTAACCGCTGTCCGCGAGCGCCATGCGGCAACCGGCGCAAATGGAGGGTTCATCGTCAATAATCAGGATGGGTCGATCTTCCGTTTCCATCATCGGGACTCTATCCCTGCTTCGGGATCCATGCAAGGGGGTGCCAATCCCCCATCACCGGATTGTGGGTTTCAAACCGCCGGGCTTCGGCAGCGCTTTCGGACAATTTGGCCTAACATCCCTGCACGGTGTGCAAACCAACCCCTGCACCAAGGTCGATACGCCGGCCGGACCATGCCCAGCGAAACGGTAATTTAGATCATAAGCATAACGCATATGTCAACCATATCGAGTATGATTTTCTGCCTGCGGGTGCAGTTGCTTCACGCCCTTCCTTTCAGTTTTGCCGGTTAGCAAGCGAACAGATCTACGGGCCCGTCTTTGCCTTTAAGGAAGGTTTCCGGCAGGGTGTATAAAGGGAAATCATGGTTAATACACCAAGGGTTGGTATCCGGCTGAACGGGCAGCCAACATGAAGTCCAACAGAAAGAAGACGGTGTTGTTCAGGGTCAGTGTTTGAAGGAGACATCGATTGTTTTGACCCCATCGATACCCCGGAGGGCCTTTTTCAGGTCAGCTTCCACTTTTTCTTTATTCTTCAGGGCGCTTTCAATCATAACAGTGACCGTTCCGGCTTTGGCGGAGACGGGAATTCTGGGGACGGGCCAAGTTAAGGAATTCTGGGAGGAATTCTGGGGACGGGCTAAGTTAAATGCCATGAATTAAACAATATAAATTGGAATAGGGGGTCTATTTTGAGTCTATATCTCAATTTTCGGGGTCAAAAATCGAATTATAGACGCATTGTGCTTCCCGCAGTTCAAATGACCCTTCGGTGGGTTGGATGGAGCGGCCCTTGGCCATCGCCCCCATGGCGTTTTTAATGTGTTCGACAAACGGACTGCTCCCCACGGCAATACTTTCCGTCCATCGGCTTGCCCGTTTGGCGTCAATGTCTTCCAGGGCGTCTTCAACCCATTTCAAGTGGGCTGAAGCGAAAGAGTCATAGTCCTTGAATCCAGCCAACTCCCGCAGCCTTTCGTAGGCGATGATGATATTTTTGCGCCGTGGCTTCTGGATCTCATTATACCCACCGTGAGGCCAATTAGATGGATGGTTGACAACCCCGGCACGAACCATATTCAAATCGATGTATACCAGGCAACGCAGCAGATGTTCGCCGGTTTCAATGGCGGTTGAATGGTATCGATCTTCCCAAAAGGCACCTTTCCGGTGTTTCCGCCGGTTATATTCCTGGGCGGTTCTTCCGGCGATCAGCCCAACCGCCTGCGGGATAATCCTGTGATCGCTGTCGTCTTTCACGATCAAGTGGATATGATTGGAGGTCACCGCATAGTTTAATACCACCAGCCCGAAACGCCTTTTGGCTTCGAAGAGCCACTAAATCCAACGCTGACGGTCCTGTTTGAATTTCAGCAGGAATTCCCGCTTGTGGCATCTTTGGGTTATGTGCCAGATTTGATCCGGAACGTAATGTCGTTTGGCCCGTGCCATTGAATCATCCTATATCGCAATTTTTGACGCTGAAAATCTCAATATAGAGGGTATTTCGGCCCTCTTTTATAACATTTTCGCCTTAATTTTAGATAGTTGACTTGGCCCGTCCCCGGACACTTCCCGGACACCTTATCCCGGACACCCCCCGTCCCCGGACACCCGGTCCCGGACACCCGGAACTTGGCCCGTCCCCGGACACCCGGACATCCTCCCTAAGGAGTGTACCAAAGCCCTGCCAAGTACCCGCCCTGACAGGATAAAAAACTTTTAAGTTGCTACAGTTTCCCCTTCTTGATAATCGCCACCAGCAGCCAGATGCCCATGACCGCGGCGGCGAGGAAGCCGATGATGCCGATAAGGGAGATGCCGTAGAAGAGCGGCGGGGTCTTGGAGATGACGATCAGCGCCGAACCGATGATCAGGGAGGCGATGATGATGGAAAAGGAGATGCGGTTGCTGATCTGATCGTGGGTGTGAAGCATGCTCTCCATGCTTTTCAGCTCCAGCATGAAGGTGAACTTCTTCTGGCGGATGGTGCGGGTGATCTCCAGCAGATCCTTGGGGAATTCCTGGACGAAGTCCATGTATTGTGCGAAAATACTCAAGGCGTCGCTGCCCAGTCGCTTGGGAGAAAAGCGTGAGAGTTTGACCTGCCGGATAAAGGGCTCGGCGTGGGCGATCATGTCGAAATCGGGATCCAGCGACAGGCCCACTCCTTCGACGGTGCTGAGGGCCTTCATCATTAGAAAGATCTCCGGTGGAATGCGCAGCCGGTGCTGGGCGGCCAGTTCCAGCATGCTCTGCAGCAGCCGGCCGATCTGGATATCCTTGAGCGGCTTGTAGAGATGCTCCCCCATGAAGTCGGCCACGTCTTTTCCCAGCAAGCGCAGGTCAGGCTCCTCGTCCCACAGGGTCAGCTTGAGCAGCACCTGGGTGGTGCGCGGTTCGTCGCGACGCACCACGGCGTCCACCAGTTCCACAAAGTTCTCACGGGTATTGCGGTCCACGGTGCCCATCATGCCGAAATCCAGCAGGCAGATCACGTTGTTGGGCAGGACAAAGAGATTGCCGGGGTGGGGATCGGCGTGGAAGAAACCGTGCTGGAAAATCTGGGTCAGCAGGATGTCGGCGCCGCGCTGGGTGATCAACTGGCGGTCGTAGCCGTTATCGTCCAGCCGGTCCAGCAGGGAGACCTTGATGCCGTCCACGTATTCGGTGGTCAGCACGCGCTCGGTGGTGATTTCCCGGTACACCTTGGGGATGTATACCGTGTTGTCGTGCAGGAAGGCGCCGGCCACCCGCTCCATGCTGGTCGCCTCAAGGGTATAGTCCATCTCCTTTTCGATGGATCGGGCGAACTCCTCGACGATTTTCACTGGACGGTGGTGGGCCAGCTCTTCAATGTGGCGTTCGGCCAGGGTGGCCAGATGAAGCATGATCTCCAGGTCCACCTCCACCAGCTTGCGGATCCCCGGGCGCTGAACCTTGACCGCCACCTCTTCGCCGTCTTTCAGGCGGGCCCGGTGGACCTGTCCGATGGAGGCCGATGCCAGGGGCTCGGGATCCAGCTGGTCGAGCAGGTCATCGGCCGGTTGGCCGGTTTCTTCGCGGATGATTCGTTTGACGTCGGCGAAGGGGAAGGCAGGAACCTTGTCCTGGAGCCGGGAGAGCTCCCGGATGAAATCCACGGGCACGAGATCAGGGCGGGTGGAGAGAATCTGACCCATCTTGATATAAGTGGGGCCGAGTTCCTCGATGGCCAGCCGCACCCTCACCGCCCGGGAAAGCCTTTCCACGCGCTCGCCGCGCTTGCGGGAGATCACCTGGAGACCGATCTCGATATACTGATCGATCTTCAGCAGCTCCACGATATCGTCGAAACCATATTTGAACAACACCGCCAGAATCTGCCGATAGCGGTTCAGGTTTCGATAGGTGCGACCGATCACACCGATTTTGCGTATGCTGATCATCCGGGCCGTATCAGGGCTTTTCCTCTTCGGCCTGACTGCTGATCAGCTTTTTCAGGTCACGAATCTCTTTTTTCAACCCCTTGAGCTCGTCCTGGGTCACCACGTCGGCCTTCTTGAGCAGGTCCTTGACGCTCTTCTCCACCCGCTCCTCCAGCTTCTTCTGGGCGTCTTCGTAGCGTTCCTGCAGCTCGTCAATGAACTTTCGGCCTTCTTTTTCCGTCATCTTGCTCTGCTCGGCCACTTCCTTGGCCATGTCCTCCACCTCGTCCCAGGCTTTGAGGGCAAGGCCGACGCCGGCAAGCATACTCTTTCTGACCAGATCAAACATCGGTGTCTCCTTTTAAATTGAAGGAAAGTCGTAATCAAAACGGCAGCCGAGGACACCGTGTCCGCGGCCTGCAATTAATAGGTGCCATTTCATGACGGGTATGGGCCGATCGAAAAGCCCGACAGCCGGTCCCATCCTCGGATCGGGGGAACGGTAGCAGGAATTTAACACAAGGCCTCTTTCTTAGCAAGGTGTTTGCTTTACACCAGATTCAGGCAATCGCCCAAAGAGATGACTAAACCGATGGCTGTTGAAAACAGTAAAATTTTCGGCTCGGGGAAGGGTCTGCCGCCGGGAAGAATCAACCCGGGATAAACGGTTTCCTGTGTTAATTGATGGCCGAGGTTGTTGCCGATATTGTATTTTTTACAGGACCGTCAACTTAGATCCTTGACTGTTTTCCCCAACTGGCTTAATGATTTGTGGGTTTGACGGCGGCGATTGGCCGCCCTGACAGGAATTTCAATTGCAAAAGGGAGTATACAAACATGCCCGTATCCATTGCCATGGCCGGAAAAGGGGGCACCGGAAAGACCACCGTCTCCGGCATGCTGATTAAATATCTGATCAGCCGGGGCAAGTCCCCGGTGCTGGCCGTCGATGCCGATGCCAACGCCAACCTCAACGAGATCCTGGGGTTGGAGGTGACCGACACCATAGGTAATGCCCGCGAAGAGATGAAAAAGGGCATTGTGCCCAGCGGCATGACCAAGGATGTGTTCATGTCCATGCGGCTGGAACAGGCCGTCATGGAGCAACGGGGCTTCGACCTGGTGGTCATGGGCCAGCCCGAAGGCGCCGGCTGCTACTGCGCCGCCAACACCCTGCTGACCGGATTCCTGGAGCGCCTGTCCGGCAATTACCCTTACGTGGTCATGGATAACGAGGCGGGCATGGAGCACCTGAGCCGACTCACCACCAAGAACGTGGATGTCCTGCTCATCGTCACCGACACCTCCCGCAGGGGGCTGCAGGCGGGGCTGCGTATCCACCAGCTGGCCAAGGACCTGAACATTGGCGTCGGCAAGAGTTACATTATCATTAACCAGGCCAAAAGCGACCCGTCCGAAGTGGTTCTGAAAATGATCGACGACAACGGCCTGCAACTGGCCGGCGTCATCCCGGAGGACGAACAGGTCTACGAATTCGATCTGAACGGCCGCCCCACCATCGACATTGCGGAGGGAAACCCGGCCCTGAACGCCGCCTATTCCATCTTCGACAAAATCATCCCCTGAACGGGCGCAATAGCGAAAGGCACCCGGCGCCCGTATTGAACCGCACCGACAGTTTAAACCGCTTGCAAACCCTAAACCCGGTCCAACTAAACGAGGACGCCTATGAAAAGAACCGGCTATTTGCATGACAACAGGTATCTGCTCCACGACACGGGACCCTATCACCCGGAAATGGCAGACCGGCTCATCGCGGTTTACAACGGTATCAAGGACGCCGGCCTGCTGGACCAGTTGACCCTCATCCCGGCCGTTCGCGCCGACATCAAGTGGATCAAAACCGTCCACGACCCCAACTACATCCGCCGCTTCGAGGAGGTCTGCCTGTCCGGCAACCGGACTTTCGACTATCCCGACAACCAGATGTGCGTGGACACCTATGAGACTGCTTTCCTGGCGGTGGGAGGTATCCTGGACGTCGCCCGGAGAATCATGGAAGGTGAACTCGACAACGCGTTCTGCGCCGTCCGTCCTCCCGGCCACCATGCCGAGCGGGACCAGGCCATGGGATTCTGCTACTTCAACAATGTCGCCATTACCGCCCGCTACCTTCAGATGGAGCACGGCATCCAGCGGGTGGGAATCATTGACTCCGACGTCCACCACGGCAACGGCACCCAACACATATTCGAAGAGGACCCCACCGTATTCTACTACTCCATTCACCAGCACCCCTCCTTTGCCTTTCCGGGAACCGGCCGTGAGTTTGAGGAAGGCACCGGGGCGGGACAGGGATTCACAAAAAATTCACCGGTACTGCCAGGCCAGGGTGACGACGTCTACGAACGGCTGATCCAAAGCGATCTGCTGCCGGCGTTCGAGCGATTCAAACCGGAAGTGATTATCGTTTCCACGGGCTTCGACGGTCACCGGGAGGACGATATGTCTGACATCAGCCTCTCCACCGAGGGGTATTCCTGGATCATAGAAACCATCATGAAACTGGCTAACCAATATGCCGCCGGCCGGGTAATCTCGGTGCTGGAAGGTGGCTATTGCCTGGAGCGGCTGGGTGAACTGGCCGCCAACCACATCAGAATTATGCTCAACGGATAACCCTTACATGCCGGTGCGCAGTCTTCGGCACAACTTCTTATTACTGATTGCTTGGAGGATATTATGTTTGTCAGCCGATCCATGGTTTCACAAGTCATCACCATCGATAAGGACGCATCGGTTTTTGAGGCCCAGGAAAAAATGGCTGCCAACGGCATCCGTCACCTGCCCATCGTGGACGCCGACAACCGCCTGATCGGCATCGTCACCGACCGGGACATCCGCAGTGTCATGCCCTACAGCCTGATCAAGGAAAAAGGCCTCGCCAAGGAGCGGGAAAAACTGGCCATGCTGAAAGTGGAAGATGTCATGACCCGCAATCCCAAGACCATCTCTCCCATGTACACCATCCAGGACGCCCTACTCATGATCCAGAAGGAGAAAGTGGGGGCCTTTCCCGTGGTGGATAACGAGGGCAGGCTCAAAGGGATTCTATCTGTTCGGGATCTGCTGCGGGCGTTCATCAACGTCCTGGGCATCGGCCAGCCCGGAACCCTGGTGGGCATCGAAGTGGAAGAAAAAATCGGACAGATGAAAAAGATCGTGGACGCCATCACCGAAGAAAACATCTCCTTCGGCAGCGTTCTGGTGGCCCGGACCTGGGATGAGGGCAAACGGGCGGTGTTTCCCTATCTGCTTACCAACAACGTGTCCAAAGTCAAAAAAAAGCTGGCCGCGATGGGATACAAACTGATCAACCCCATGGACTGGTACCTGGATCGGCTGCCGAAAAAACCGTAAGTGATCAGCGAAGATGACATCCGCACCCGTTGAGGCCAATCCTTACCAGGACCTTTATATTTACTACTTATCCGGACGGTTCCGGCCGGGACGCGGCTTTGAACCCGATCACTATATCGGCAGCTGGGAAGAGGGAGAATTCTCCTTTCTATTTTTCACCCGACCGAACATGGCCCTCGTGGAAGCAACCGTCGACCGTCTGGCGGGCCTGGAACTGCTGGACCACTACCACATGACCTATGACCAATGGCAGGGCAGCGACATCGTGCCCTGCCGCATCGGCCGATTTACCATCTCCCCCCCGTGGTTCGCAGCGGATAAGAATAACGCCGATACCACGATCATCCTCGACCCGGGCGTCGTTTTCGGCACGGGCACCCACCCCACCACCCGTGACTGTCTGGAAGCCCTCCAGCTGGCTTTCGAAGACCTGTCCATCCGCCGTGCGTTGGACCTGGGTACGGGCACCGGCCTGTTGGCCTTGGCGGCAGCCAGGATGGGATGCCCGAAAGTCCTGGCCGCAGACCTGACCCTGCTGGCCGCCCGGACCGCGCTAAGGAATGTCAGGCTCAACAGGCTGTCGGAACGGATACTCGTGGCACAGGGAGATGCCGAGAAATTTATGGACTTTACGAGCGATCTTGTGGTATCGAATATCCATTACGACGTCATGAAAAACCTGATTCGCACTTCGGGTTTTCTCAAGAAAAAGCGCTTCATTCTGTCCGGGCTGATGCGCAGTGAAGCCGCACGCATCGAATCGACGCTGGCCGAACTTCCGGTGGAAATTATTCGCAGATGGGACCAAAACGGCATCTGGCATACCTTCTACGGTGCATCGCACTGACATGCGGAGATAAAAAGGACTGATCATGGTCATCACGTGCTGGGGCTCCAGAGGGTCCATACCCGTCTCCGGAAAAGAGTACATCAAGTACGGCGGTGATACCACTTGCATAGACATCCGGACCCACAGCGACGACATCATTATCGTGGATGCCGGCACCGGCATCCGGCGGCTGGGCAATCACCTCATCGATCAGGACCGCTACCGTTACAATTTCCTGCTCACTCACGGCCACTGGGATCACCTCATGGGGTTCCCCTTCTTCAAGCCCCTATTTCTCAGTCGAACCGAAATTCATATGCACCGGGCACCGTTCCACAAAAAGTTCATGGAAAGCATGTTCTCCAAAGTGATGGCGCCGCCTAATTTTCCGGTACGATACTCGGACCTCAAGGCCAAGATCGTCTGGGAAGAGGGCCACCCGGCCGAGTTTCAGATCGGATCGGCAACCGTGGTGCCCATCCCCATCAGTCACCCCAATACCGGCAAGGGCTACAAGCTCATGGAAAACGGGAAAGCCTTTGTCTTCCTCACCGACAATGAGTTGGGCTTCGTTCATCCCGGCGGGCTTCCTTTTCAGAACTACGTGGATTTCTGCACCGGAGCAGACTTGTTGATCCACGACGGAGAGTACACCGAAACCGAATACCGCAAACTCGCCGAATGGGGGCACTCTTCCTACACCGATGCCTTGCGGCTGGCGTTTGCGGCAAGGGTCAAGCGCCTGGGCCTGTTTCACCTGAACCAGGAGCGCACCGACGACCAGATGGATGCGATCGTGGACCACTGCAGGCAGATCATCGCCAAAGAAGGCAAAACCCTCGAATGCTTCGCCGTAGGCCGGGATATGCGGTTTACAATATAAAGTGTTAAGTTTTAAGGATTAAGAGTGTCAGCCCAATTCGAAAATCTTCTCTTTGAACCTACAACTTAATCCTTAACACTGAATAAACTCACCATGATCCAACCGATCGAGCACGCCGCCGATATTCTGAGTAGCGCCAGCCGTGCCGTGGCCCTCACCGGTGCCGGCATCTCCGTGGAAAGCGGTATCCCTCCGTTCCGGGGCAAAGGCGGCCTGTGGGAAAAGATCGACCCCATGAAGGTCGCCCATATCGATGCTTTTCTGAAAGACCCGGAGACCGTATGGAACCTGCTGATCAAGGACATGAAGATCTTACTGGACACGGCCCGGCCCAATCCCGGACATTCCGGTCTGGTCGATCTGGAGCGGCTCGGCATCCTTAAAACCGTCATTACCCAGAATGTGGACGGCCTGCATCAGATGGCGGGAAACAGCGACGTCATTGAATTCCACGGCAATTTTGCCTGGCAATCCTGCCTGGACTGCAACCGGAGTATCGAAACCTCGCAGGTGGATCTGACGCACATGCCGCCGCGATGCAGCTGCGGCGGCATCCTGCGACCCGACTGCATCTTTTTCGGCGAACTGATCCCTCACGAAGCGTTAATCCGCTCCCAGCAAGTATCGGCAGCCTGCGACGTAATGCTGGTGATCGGCACGTCAGCCATGGTTCAGCCGGCAGCGACCATGCCCTTCATTGCCAAGGACAACGGCGCTGTTATCATCGAGATCAACCCCGAACCCACACCGCTAACATCGCGCATCAGCAGCCTGCCCCTGCTGGGTGGAGCCGGCAGCATCATACCCTGCCTGCTGAAGGCGATCCGGCGGCGACTGGCAACCCCCTGAGGGCCTTCAGCCAACTCATGAGAACGCAGGACAATCCATGATGCAAACGCATGACCACCGCTGGGTCAAAACCGTCACCCTTTCTCCCCCTTCATTGGGGGATAACACCGCCGATGCCGACCGGCTGGAAGCAGCGTTGAAAAAGGCGCTGGGAACCCGGACCGTGCGCATGGACCTGAATCTTTTGAAACAGCTGCCCGAACGGCTGCGGCAATGGAATTACCGGGCCACCGCCGTGATGTTCAAAGATTGCAGAGATACCGGTATCCTGGTCCACCTGGCCGCGTCTGACGCCATCGATGCCCTGTGCGGCCTGGCCGTGGATCTTGGCACCACCCGGGTGGTGCTGCGAATCATCGATCTTTGCACCGGTGAACACCGGGGTGAATCGGTTTTCGACAACCCCCAGCTCAGCGTGGGTCCCGATGTGCTGGCCCGCATCCACCATGTGGAAAAAACAGGCGGCCTGAGCCAGCTCAACTGTCTCATTATCGACGGCATCAACCATGAGCTGCAGGACCTGTGCAACCGCTGCGGCATTTCTCCCGAGAATATCCATCTGTTGTCAGTTGCCGGAAATACGGCCATGACCCACCTGATGATGGGCCTCAATCCCCACTGGATGATCCGGGAACCCTATATCCCGGCGGTAAACCGGCCCGGCGTGTTTATGGCAGTCGAACTGGGCATCCACGTTCATCCCACCGCCAGGGTGTTGGTCTTTCCCAATGTGGGCAGCTACTTCGGCGGCGACCTGATTGCAGGCATCCTTTACTGCGACATGGATCAGCGGGAGGAGACAGCCATCCTGGTTGATGTGGGCACCAATGCGGAAGTGGTCCTGGGAAACCGCAACTGGATGATGGCCTGCGCCGGTGCGGCAGGCCCGGCGCTGGAAGGGGGCGTCACCCGCATGGGCACCACGGCCGGCCCGGGAGTCATCGACCGCATTACCATCGATCCGGTTTCCCTGGCGCTTGACATCCACACCATCAACGATCAGCCGCCCCGCGGCATCTGCGGCTCCGGCGTTATCGACCTGGCCGCGGCCCTGTTCCGGTCGGGAATGATCGACATCCGGGGAAAACTGCTGCCCGAGCGCTGCGGGGATCGTTTTCAACTGAAAGACGGATTAGGGCACCTGACCCTCGTACCCGCCAACCTGTCGGCCTCCGGCGAAGACCTTGGCGTTACCCAAGCGGATCTGGACAGCCTGGTCCGCTCCAAAGCCGCCATGTACACCATCCTGGAAACGATCACCGGCAGCGTGGGAATGAAACAGCAGGATCTGGAAACCTTTTTCGTGGCCGGCACCTTCGGCGCCTTCATCGATCCCGCATCCGCTGTCACCATCGGTATGATCCCGGATTTGCCCCTGGAGCGCTTCCGCAGCCTGGGCAACAGCTCGCTGGGCGGCGCCACACGGGTGCTGGAACATCCCGGGTGCTTCGACCGGATCAATCAAATCCGAGACGGCATCACTTACCTGGAATTGAACGTGAACCAGGATTTTATGAACCGCTTCTCCGCGGCCAAGTTTCTGCCTCATACCGACATCTCGCGATTTCCTTCGGTTCGATGGCCCACCGACCGTTGACCGCCGGGTAAGCCATTGCCGGAATGCCGCCCTGACCCGTTTCGTCAATAACTGTCGGTATACGCATTTGTACCTCCGGTTTAAGGGCTGATGACCTGCCGGATCGGAAAATCAAACAATCAGCGCCTATCCACCGGCCTTGCCGGGGAGCATGCAGACCCGACGGCCGATGGCCAAAACCGCTTTTTTTCTCATCTTATAAAACGCCCATTCCCTATTCTTTTCAGCATGTTGCTTACCGCCAAATAAAGCCTTGAAAGGTTTTGTGCATTATGATAGTCGATGTGTTGATTTTTTCTTCCCACGTATAAATCACAACCCAACTCCAAAAAGGATCGAGACCACATGACCTCGAAGAAACAGTTGCTGTTTGCTTACGGTCTGGCAATCCACCTGTTGCTTGTCGGTATTATCTGTTATGCCGCCTTCCCGGCCAAAGCGCCGGATGAACCCATTCGTATCATGTACCAGACCAATGCGGGAAAAGTCCTTTTTGACCACCACACACACACTGCGGCATCCGGTTACGGAGCGACCTGCTTTGACTGCCACCATCATCCCAGCGATGATGACAGCGCACTGATTGCCTGCGGGGAGTGTCATCAGGCGCCGGCCGAAGACGGTTCCAAGCCGGAACGCTGTCTGGATTGCCACGACGAGAGCGACATTGAAGATACGGAAATGGTGTCGCGGGCGGATGCGTTCCACCAGCAGTGCACCGAATGTCACGAGCAGTTTGGCAAAGGACCGCAGTCCGGCTCGGAAAACTGCTCCAAATGTCACGTCCTCTAATCGAGGCAGGTAGCCTTCATGGATCTGTTTCGACGGTATCATTTATCACCGCGGCCCTAACAAAAGGTTGAGCTATGCGAAAACGATCATTCTTCGGTCTGTCCAAACCTTGCTTCCACTACGAACTGGCCACCGGCGCCCTTACCGATCCGACGGTCATCCCAATACCGGCAACGGTTACCCTTTATATCAAGCAAGAACTGAAGCGAACCAGCAGCAGCCTGAAAGTAGGCACACCGGTAAAAACCGGACAGCGCTTGGTGCTCAACGAAGGCGATGACATCTGCGCCATCTCGTCGGTTACCGGAACCATCTGTGCCATCGCTCCTTTCCTGGCCGATTACGGACGGGCATGGACCGCCGTCAGCATTAAAACCGAAGGAAGCGACAACCCGGATACCGACTTTGCCGACGCCAGCCAAGCGCCGACCTTAGAGACGCTCAACCGCTATCTGGCCGCATGCCCCGGCGAACCGGACATCGGCCCGTTGATGGACGAACGCAATCCCGTACACACCATCGTCATCACCGGCGGCAATGCGGACCTTCTCATCGATACCAGCCTGTATGTGCTTAAACAAAGCGCCGAAGCGGTCAATGCGGGCATCGAAGTTCTCAGGAAAGCCACGGGCATCGAAGAAATCGTCATCGTGGTCCCGGAAGAGAGTGTACAAAACTACTCCGGCCACCTGGACGCCCGGATCCAATCGGTTTCGTCCCAGTACCCCTATGCCCAGCCGCTCATGGTCCTGCACCACCTGACCGGACGACTGCCCGATGAAAAGGGCATGGCATCCATGGGTATCTATTTCATCCGTGCGGAAGCCGTGGCCGCCATCGGGCAGGCTTTCTCGACCGGCCGCCTGCCCGTTGAAAAGACGGTTGCCGTCATCGACAAGCGCGGAGTCAAGCATCTGGCCCGGGCCCGTGTGGGCACACCGGTGGGCACGCTGCTCAAGACCTTTGACGTTCAGATCAACGACAAAGACAAGATTATTTTCGGCGGCCCCATGACCGGCAGCGCCATCTACAGTGAAGACCTGCCCATCGGGCCGGACACCGACGCCATCCTGGTTCAGGACAAAAGCGTCATTCCCCTTTACAGCGACTATCCGTGCATCAACTGTGGCGATTGCGTGCGCATCTGCCCGGCCAATGTACCGGTCAACCTGCTCGTCCGCTTTCTGGAGGCCGGACAGTATACCGAAGGCGCGGACCTGTACGACCTTTACTCCTGCATCGAGTGCGGCCTGTGCAGTTACGTCTGTGTGTCGCGCATTCCCATCTATCAGTATATCAAACTGGCAAAATACGAAATCGGCCGGATCACATCTGCGGAGGAGATGAATGAACAGTAAGAAAACGCTAATTGTATCCCACGCACCGTTCTGGCATGACGGCAGCGGGATTCCCGAGCGAAGCTATCACACCATCATCGCCGCCCTTCCCGCAGCATTCGTGGGAATCGCCTTTTACGGCGCTCCTGCGCTGGGCGTCATCTGTCTTGCCATTTCATCGGCCATCCTGTGGGAGCTTCTGCTCAATCGTGCCATGCGGAAGCCACCTACCATCGGCAACGGCAATGCCGCCCTGGTTGGCCTGCTGCTGGCCATGGTGCTTCCCGCATCGACGCCATGGTGGATTGTACTCATCGGCACCTTCCTGGCCATCGTCATCGGCATGCAGATTTTCGGCGGTATCGGCGCCAATCCCTTCAATCCGGTAGCCCTGGCGTTTGCCATTCTTATGGTATCCTACAAGAACCACCTGGATTTCAATACCGGGCTGGTCAACTTTACGTTGAGCTTTCCCTCATCGACGGATCCGCTGGCGGCCCTGAAGGCCTTCGGTCCTTCTGCCGTGGAAGGTCTGAGTTACATGGACCTGTTTCTGGGCAAACAGGTCGGTGCCTTAGGCAGCACCTGTGGCCTGGCCCTTGTGCTGGGTGGGCTCTACCTGATCATCCGTGGTTTCATCCGCTGGGAAATCAGCGTCTCTTTTCTGGCCGGGGTCTTTGTCACGGCCGCCCTTTTCAACATGGCCGACCCGGCCCGCTTCGCCCCGCCGGCGTTTCACCTGCTCACCGGATTCACCATAATCGGCTCCTTTTTCCTGGCCACCGAGACCTCATCATCTCCGGTCAATTTCATTCCCATGCTTATTTACGGTGCCCTGGGCGGTATGATGACCGTCCTGATTCGTAACATTGGGTACTATGTCGACGGGGTGATCTTCGCAATTCTTCTAATCAATCTGATAAATCCGCTGATCGACAAGATCAGACCCAAGGCGATTGGAAAGGTAGCGTAATATGGGCGAAATGATAAAAATGGTGGTTGTCCTCACCGTATTGAGCGTCATATCGGGAGGCGGCCTTTCCTGGTTGAAAGACTTTACCGCGCCAAAAATTGAAAATCAGGTGATGAATCTGGTCAAAGGACCGGCCATCCGGCAAATGCTCAAGGAGGCCGACAACGATCCTGTAGCGGACCGGTTCAAAATTCAGGACGGTGATGTCGAACGCACCATTTTTGTCGGTGTATTCGGCGAGAAACCCGACACGGTCGTGATTGAATCCAGTGCCAATGGTTTTGCAGACAAAGTGGGAATGGTGGTGGCATTCAACATGGCCAATGATACCCTTCGCGGTATGGCCGTGACCACGAGCAAGGAAACTCCAGGATTGGGAGCCCGGGCCAAAGATGACCCCTCCTTTGCCGCCCAGTTCGCCGGCAAGCCGCTGACCATACCCGTCAAGGTGACTCAGGATGGAGGAACCATCAACGCCCTGAGCGGAGCCACGATCACCTCCAGGGGCGTGTGCGTCGGCGTCACCAAAGCCATCGAGACTTACAACCGCTTGAAGCCGCAGCTGGAAGAAAAAATCAAAAGCATGGGAAAATAAAGGAGCTTACCACCAATGGCCAAATCACTCGTTGCTGAATTCACCAAAGGCCTCTGGAAAGAGGTTCCGCCATTCAGACTGGTCCTCGGTCTCTGCCCCACCCTGGGTGTGACCACCTCCATGAAAAACGGCATCGGCATGGGACTGGCTACCACCTTCGTTCTGGTCTGCTCGAACATTCTGGTTTCCCTGCTCAGAAAGGTGATCCCGTCCAAGGTTCGCATTGCCTGCTTCATCATCATTATCGCCACCTTCGTCATCGTTGTAGAACAGCTCATGCAGGCATATGCCTACACGCTTTTCATCGATTTAGGGGTGTTCATCCCACTGATCGTGGTCAACTGCATCGTACTGGGCCGGGCCGAGGCCTTTGCTTCTAAAAACGGAGTCGTTTTTTCCACAGCAGACGGGCTGGGTATGGGTATCGGTTATACCTGTGCCTTGGCTGTATTAGGCGCCATCCGCGAACTTTTGGGAACCGGCGGGCTGAAAGGCGACGTATTCGGATTGCTCCCTTACAGCTTTCCGAACCTTTTCGGCGCTTCCTTCGAACCCTTCGGTTTTGCGGTTCAGGCACCGGGCGCCTTCGTCGCTCTGGGCTTGATGCTCTGTGCCATGAACCTTATTCCCAGCAAATAGTGTGAGGAGTCACCATGGAATACATTGAGCTAATTATCGCCACCATCTTCGTCAACAACATCCTGCTGGCACAATTTCTGGGTAACTGCCCGTTTTTGGGCACATCCAAGAAAATGGAAACGGCCGCGGGCATGGGTATGGCAGTCATTTTCGTGCTGGTCATGGCCGGCGTGATGACTTGGATCATCTACGAATGGCTGCTGGTGCCATATAAACTGGAATTTCTTCGCACCATCGCCTTCATTCTGGTCATTGCCTCGCTGGTGCAGTTCGTCGAAATGTTTCTAAAAAAAAGCATTCCGGCCCTGTATGCGGGCCTGGGCATTTTCCTGCCCTTGATCACCACCAACTGCGCGGTCTTCGGTGTCTGTGTGCTCAACATCGACAAAGAATTCAATTTCCTTCAGGCGCTGGTTGCCTCCTTCGGTTACGCCGCCGGTTTCGGCCTCGCTTTGGTTCTTTTTGCCGGTGTGCGAGAACGCATCCTGTTAGCCCGTGTCCCTAAACCGCTGCAGGACACCTCGATCGCCCTGGTCACCGCCGGTATTTTTTCGCTGAGTTTTTACGCCTTCCGGGGAATGGTATAGACTGATTCAAGGAGGTTTTCGTGACCATCGCTATCCTCGTTATGCTGGGCATTGGTGCAACCTGCGGCATTATCCTCAGCGTTGCCTCCAAAGTCTTTTATGTTTATGAAGACCCCCGCATCGGACAGGTCGAGTACTTTCTCGCCGGTGCAAACTGTGGCGGATGCGGATTCGCCGGATGCAGTGCCGCGGCCGTGGCCATCGTCGAAGGCAAGGCCAAACCCGGCGTCTGTGTAGCCGCAGATACCGAAGCCGCCGTAAATATCGCTGGCGTAATGGGCGTCGAACCGGGAACCGCCGAACCGATAAAATCCCTCAACCCATGCAGCGGTGGGGACCGGGCGGAAGACAAATTCATCTACAACGGAGCCATGACCTGTGCGGCCATGACGGCCCTCTACGGTGGCAAACGGGTTTGTTCCATCGGCTGTCTGGGCATTGGCGACTGCATCCGGTCGTGTCAGTTCGATGCCATCCACATGGGCCCCCAGGGGTTTCCGGTCATTGACGAATTCAAGTGTGTGGGCTGCGGTGCCTGCGCAGCTGCATGCCCGAAAGACCTCCTCTCCGTCAAAACCATGTCCCAGCGCCTGTTGGTCTTCAACCAGGAAGACCATGCCCTGGCCCCCTGTCAGCAGACCTGCCCGGCCGAGATCGACATTCCCAAATACATCCGTCTGATCAAGGAAGGCGACTATGAAGGGGCGGTCAACACCATCCGCGAGCGCAACCCGCTGCTGCTTTCCTGCGGCCGGGTATGCCCCCATCCCTGCGAGAATTACTGCCGTCGCGAAATCGAGGATGAAGCGGTTTCCATCAATCAGCTCAAACGCTTCGTAGCCGACTACGAAATGAACAGCGGCAAGCGCTACCCCATCGCATGTGCTCCGGATACGGGGAAACGCGTTGCTGTCATCGGCGGCGGTCCGGCTGGCGTCAGCTGCGCCTATTTCCTGAGACGGCTGGGCCACCATCCCACCATTTACGAAGCCATGCCCAAACTGGGCGGCATCACCCGCTACGGCATCCCCGAATACCGGTTGCCCGACAAAGTGCTCGACTGGGAAATCGAGGGCATTTTAAACCTGGGCATCGACGTCCATTACAACACCAGCATCGGCAGGGATTTTACTATCCAATCCCTGAGGGACGAAGGGTATGAAGCCATTTTCATGGGTATCGGGGCCTGGAAGGACTACAAGCTCGGCATCAAGGGTGAAGATTTGAAGGGTGTCTCCCAGGGCATCAGTTTCCTCTCATCCGTGGCCAGTTCGCCCGACAAGAAAGTTCCTATCGGGAAACGGGCAGCGGTTGTCGGCGGCGGCAACTCGGCCATCGACTGCGTGCGCACCCTGCTGCGCCTGGGATGTGAAGAGGTCTATATCGTCTATCGCCGAACCCGCAAGGAAATGCCCGCCAATGCGGTCGAGATCGAAGCGGCCGAGCATGAAGGCGTCAAATTCCAGTTTCTAGCCGCCCCCACGCAGGTCATCGATGACGGCCAGGGAAATGTCAAAGGACTTGAATACCTGCAGATGGAATTGGGTGAGCCCGATGCCAGCGGCCGCCGTCGGCCGGTGCCCATCGAGGGGTCGGAGACGGTTCTCGACGTGGATATGGTCATTTCCGCCATCAGCCAACAGCCGGACATCGGCTTCATGGAGGGAGAGCCGGAGAAGGAGAACATCGCCATCACCCGCTGGAACACCTTTGACAACGACCCGGAAACCCTGCAGTGCAGCGTGCCCTACCTGTTTACCGGCGGCGATGTCGCCACTGGTCCTTCTCTGGTGGTGGATGCCATCGGCGGCGGGAGGCGGGCGGCCCGCGCCATTCATCAGTACATCACCGGCGAGGAAGTCAAAGGAACCCCGAAATCCCTGCGCAAGCGGCATATCCCCGAGTCCCTGTTCGAAACCGTTCCCGGCGTGGTCAAATCCCCCAGAACCCCCATGCCCGAACTGCCCGTGGCCGAACGGATCGACTCCATGATCGAGGTGGATCAGGTCATCACCGAAGCCGAGGCCAAACACGAATCCAGCCGCTGCCTCAACTGCTGCCGGATTTGCTACAACCCGGACACCATCGATCAAAAAGGCCAGAACGCCGCCTGAACTTCCCGCTGATAATCGACATCAAAGGAGCAGCTATCTGTTTATTGGCTGCTCCTTTTTTGATGGCCTAGTAAAAAGTCCCCAATGTGTCATTCCCGCAAAGGTGGGAATCAATAACTATCTGAATCTTATGGATCCCCGCCTTGCGGGGATGATAATAAATCTGAGATTTCGACTTTTTACGATTTTATCTTTTTTATCTGGCGAATCCGCATGCCTCGTCGGCTTTTCGTGAGGTTTCTGAAATCACCCTGAATCGATCAATTAATTGAACCATTTCCGGTGGCATGGGGGCTTCAACGATCATTTTCTTTTCGGTTACTGGATGGACGAAAGACAGCCTCCAGGCATGCAGCATCTGGCGGTCCAGCGTCATAACGGCCCGACTCATCTCGGGTGAAACCGAAGCCAGCCTTCTTTTATCACCACGGTTGCCATATACCGGGTCCCCGATGACCGGGTGCCCCATGGTTTTGCAATGTACCCGGATCTGATGGGTTCGGCCTGTGCGGATGTCCAGTTCCAACAAAGATGCCCCCGGAAACTTATCGAGTGTTCGCCATTTGGTGAGCGCCGAACGCGGCGTGCGGGTGGTAATGGACATCTTTTTCCGGTCCTCCGGGTGACGGCCGATGGGGCTGTCAAGGATTCCCGCATCTTTGCCCGGAATTCCATAGACCAGTGCCAAGTATTTTTTTCGAACCTCTCTGGACTTGAACTGAGCGGCCAGATGATGCATGGCGCGGGTATTCTTTGCCACCACCAGCACCCCGGATGTATCCTTGTCCAGCCGATGGACAATGCCCGGTCGAAGGCTTCCGGAAATTCCCGTCAAATTCGGGCAGTGGTACATCAGTGCATTGACCAGGGTTCCTCGGCTGTGCCCGGGAGCCGGGTGTACAACCATGCCGGGCTGCTTGTTTACCACCAGTAATTCAGCGTCCTCATAGAGGATGTGAAGGGGAATGTTCTCCGGAAGAAAGCTTGACACCTCCGGAGTGGGTACCTTTCCTGAGACGGTCTCTCCGGGTTTTACCGGATAGCCGGGTTTTTTCACCGACCCGTCGACAGTGATGCATCCCTGCCGGATCAGCGTGGCGGCAAATGAGCGTGAGCAGTAATCAATTGCGGTGGCAACCAGAGAATCTAAACGGACTCCCGCCTGCGCGTGACCGACGCGAAAGGAGAAGGACGAAGGTGGGTTGGACATGGGTGAAAGGCTCAGGCCTCATCGGATTTGAACAACGCTTCAATCTCGTTGATAATGGACTTTTCGTTTTTGTTCTTGGCCGTGGATAGTTCTTTGACGAGCAGGTTCTGGGCGGTGTCGTAAAGTTTTCGCTCCCCAAAAGAGAGGTCTTTGGTGGTCTTCAGCAGAGACAGATCCCGATAAACTTCGGCCACTTCGAACAGGGAACCGGTTTTAATCTTTTCCATATACTCGCGGTAACGCCGGTTCCAGGTCTGGTTGTCAATAGGCTGTTCCTGCCGGGAACGCATCACATCAAAAATCTTCGGGATATCTTTTTTTTGGATCACGTCCCGCAGACCGACCGATTCCACATTCCAGGTGGGAATCATGATCACCATGGCATTTTCGATGACCTTCATAATGTAAAAGTCGTGCTCTTCGCCGTTCACGACCTTGGTTTCGATGGATTCGATCCGTCCGACGCCGTGGGCCGGATATACGGCAAGATCACCGACCTTGAACCGTTTCACGGATGCTGTATTTTTTGAGCTGTCCTTGGCCGATTTATCTGACATGTGGGTACCAGTGATCAGGGGTTATAACCACCTTGAGCGGGGTTGCTCTCCCGGAACGAAAACCGGGGATTACAGGCGATCAGTTCAGCATTGAATTCCGCAGGGGGAGGCCCCCCGTCGCCTGCTGGGGGAGCAAATACTAACCATATGGAATAGCAAAATATACCACTGCGACCAACAATAATCAATAAAAAAAGGATTGGCGCCGATTGGCGCCAATCCTTTTAAAAGGAACGCTATTTGCGGATCAGACCCGCAGTTGTGACTACATCAGGAACGGAACCATCAACAGAGCCACCACGTTGAGGATCTTGATCATCGGGTTTACGGCCGGGCCGGCGGTATCTTTGTAGGGATCGCCAACGGTGTCACCGGTAACGGCGGCTTTATGGGCATCGGAGCCCTTACCGCCCAGGTGACCGTCTTCAATGTATTTCTTGGCATTGTCCCAGGCAGCGCCACCGGTGGTCATGGACAGGGCCACGAACACACCCGTAACAATGGAACCGATAAGCAGGCCGCCAAGGGCGACTTTGCCCAGCAGGAAACCCACCAGCAGGGGCGCGATCACGGGCAGCAATGCGGGAACCAGCATCTCTTTCAGGGCGAACTTGGTGACGATATCCACGCAGGCACCGTAGTCCGGCTTGGCAGTACCTTCCATGATGCCTGGAATTTCGCGGAACTGACGGCGAACTTCCTCGACGACCGCGCCACCGGCGTTGCCGACAGCCTTCATGGCGATGGAGGCGAACAGGTAGGGCAGCAAGCCGCCGATGAACAGACCAATGATGACGTTGACGTCGGAAAGGTCGAATTTAATCGCTTTTTCGGCGCCCTGCATCTGGAATTCCATAACGTAGGCGGCAAACAGCACCAGGGCAGCCAGACCGGCGGAACCGATAGCATATCCCTTGGTAACGGCCTTGGTGGTGTTGCCGACGGCGTCCAGCGGATCGGTGACGGCACGGACACTCTCGTCCATCTCGGCCATTTCGGCGATGCCGCCGGCGTTGTCGGTAATGGGTCCGTAGGCATCAATGGCGATGACCATGCCGGTCATGGAGAGCATGGACATGGCGGCCATGGCGATACCGTAGAGGCCGGCGAATTTAAAAGCCAGCAGGATGGCGATGCAGATGGCCAGGACCGGCAGGGCGGTGGCCTGCATGGAGACGGCCAGACCGGCGATAATATTGGTGCCATGGCCGGTGGTGGAGGCCTCGGCAATGCTCTTCACCGGGCCGTAGATGCCGGTGTAGTACTCGGTGATGATCACGATCACGACGGTCAGCACCAGGCCGATCAACGTGCAGTAGTAGATGTTCAGTGCGGAAATGGTTCCCAGGTCAGCCATATATTTCGTGGTGGCATAGTAGAAGGCGACGGCGGCGATGATGGCGGCACCGAACATACCCTTGTACAGGGCGCCCATGATGTAGCCGCCGCTGCCCAGGCGGACGAAGAAGACCGCAATCATGGAGGCGATGATGGAGATGGCGCCGAGGATCAGCGGAAACTCCGTCGCCATGAGCACTTTGGGAAACAACAGGTGGCCGATCAGCATGGCGGCCACGGCGGTGACGGCATAGGTCTCGAACAGGTCGGCGGCCATACCGGCGCAGTCACCCACGTTGTCGCCCACGTTATCGGCGATGGTGGCGGGGTTGCGGGGGTCGTCTTCGGGAATTCCGGCTTCGACCTTGCCCACCAGGTCGGCGCCCACGTCCGCACCCTTGGTGAAGATACCACCGCCCAGACGGGCAAAGATAGAGATCAGGCTGCCACCGAAACCGAGGGCGACCAGGGCAATGACATCATGGGTGGCGGTATAGTAACCGGCCACGGAGGTCAGGGCCAGACCGGCAACGATCATACCGGTTACGCTGCCGCCTTTGAAGGCCATGGAGAGACCGGCTGCCATGCCTTTTTTAGCGGCTTCTGCCGTACGCACGTTGGCCAGAACGGAAACCCGCATGCCGATGTAGCCGGCCATGAAGGAAGCCACGGCGCCGATCATGAACCCGAAGGCAGTCTTGGCACCCATGGTGGTAAAAATGATGCCGAAAATAATGATCCCGGCAATACCCATGCTTTTCAGCTGGCGGTTCAGGTAAGCGATGGCGCCTTCCTGAATAGCGCCGGCGATTCTCTGCATTTTTTCGTTTCCGGCAGGCGCACCTTTAACGATACCGGCGAGGATAATTGCAAAAGCTACCCCAGCAACACCGACCAATGTACACACGAGCGGTATGTTGTTCATTACAACGTCCATTCTTTCCTCCATTCAGTGTTTAGCGTGAAATCAAGGTTTGCGGTTAAACCGATTCATAGCTTCCTTTGCTCCCTCACAAAGGATTGTTGCAGCAGCCTCGATGGCCCGTGATAGGAAGGGTCCCAGTGTTATCCGTTGATTGGCATCGAATTCCTCCAGAACGTAATCCACCACACCAATGCCGCCTTCAGGCCGCCCGACGCCCATTCGCACCCTTACGAAATCATCGGTCCCCAGGGCGTCAATCAGGGACCTCAGACCATTGTGTCCTCCATCCCCCCCTTTCTCTTTGATTTTCAATCTTTCATAAGCAAGGTCAATGTCATCGTGGATGACGACCATATCCTCGCATTTAATCCCGTAGATTTGGATGATGCTGCGCACCGGGCCGCCGGACCGGTTCATGAAAGCCAGCGGTTTGGCAATCATTACCGGAACGCCGGCGATATCCCCTTCGGCAACCTCTGCGTTGACCCGGCTACGGCAGGCGGTCAGCCCATGTTCCCGTATCAGTCGGTCTGCGGCCATGAACCCGATGTTGTGGCGGGTCGATGCATACACCTGTCCCGGATTGCCGAGCCCGACGACCAGGTGCTGTCTACTTTCAGCCTTCATGGCGATGGTAAGCCGAACCGGAATACGTCAAACTGCCCATCAGCAAGATTACTCGGTAGCCGGTTCCTCGGCAGCCTCTGCGCCTTCTTCTTCACCTTCCTCTTCTTCACCCTCCGCCTTCTCTTCTTCCGCCTTCGTACTGCTGATGGTCAGAATGGTAAAGTTGACGTCGGCGGGAATCTCGACTTCCCCTTCCAGCGCGAGGTCTTCGACATGAAACGAGTCGCCGATGTCAAGGTCGGTGATATCGATGGTAATTTTCTCGGGAATCCGATCGGGCAGACAGAACACTTCCAGTTCCCGGCGAATGAGTTGCAACATGCCGCCCATCTCCACGCCGATGCACTTACCGGTAGTGACCACAGGAACCATGACTTTGATCTTGTGGTCCATGCTCACTTCGTAAAGGTCCAAGTGAAGCAGATTATGGGAGACAGGATGCCTCTGCATCTCCTTGATCATGACGTTGCGGGTATCGTCGGCACCTTCGATCTGCAGCTTCAACAGTTTCTGGGCCACGGCACCGGATTTAAAAATGGGTTCGAGTTCCAGCTTGTCGATAGACAGCTTAATGGGTTCAGTATTGGGGCCATACAAAATGGCGGGAATTTTTCCGTCACGCCGCAGAACTCTTGAAGACCCGTTACCCACGGCTTCCCGTTGACTTGCTTTCAGGTTCATTATTTCCAACGATCTTTTCCTCCTTAAAGAATATTACACGAACAGGGATGTTACCGAATCCCCGGTGTAGCTTCTGATAATGGCTTCCCCCACCAGGCTGGAGATGGAAAGCACTTTGATTTTATTGCAGGCAGCCGCCTTCTCGTTAAGTGGAATGGTATCCGTACAGACGACGCTGGTAATGGGTGAGGCATTGATTCGGTCAACGGCAGGCCCGGACAGTACCGGATGGGCGCAGCAGGCATGGACTTCCCGCGCGCCTCCTCCCATGATCACATTCACGGCTTCGGTGAGGGTGCCGGCGGTATCGATCATGTCGTCCTGAATAATGACGGTCTTGTCCTTCACATCGCCGATAATAGCCATGGCCCGGGCTTTGTTGGGCGCCGACCGCCGTTTGTCCACGATGGCCAGTCCGGCATTGAGGCGTTTGGCAAAGGCCCGCGCGCGCTCCACGCCGCCGGCATCAGGCGACACGATGACCAAGCCTTCATTGAAGTTGGATTTGATATATTCCAGTAGAACCGGTGCCGCGTAAAGGTTATCCACGGGAATGTTGAAAAAACCCTGAATCTGCCCTGCATGCAGGTCCATGGTAATCACACGGGTGGCACCGGCGGTCGTCAGCAGATCAGCGATCAGCTTGGCGCTGATAGGCACGCGGGGTGCCACTTTTTTGTCCTGGCGGGCATAACCGTAATAGGGAATCACGGCGGTTATCCGGCGGGCCGAGGCCCGTTTCAGGGCATCCACCATGAGAAGCAACTCAACCAGGTTGTCATTGACCGGATGGCAGGTGGATTGAATGACAAAAACATCTTTGGTCCGTACGTTTTCATCGATCTCGATCTGAATCTCACCGTCACTGAATCGCTTGACAACGGCACCACACAGGGGCATCCCCAAGTATTCGCCGATCTTACATGCCAGATCCGGATTGGAATTGCCTGTAAAAACACAGAACTTTTGTTTTTTCGTTGTCACTTTCTGAACGCCACTCCTGTTCGATGAGATTGGCTGGGGCGGGAGGATTCGAACCTCCGAATGCAGGAACCAAAATCCTGTGTCTTACCGCTTGACGACGCCCCAGCAAAAAATGCCGGTGTCCTGAGCCCGGACTACGGCAACAACCGGCACTTAGATCAAAAGATCCGCGACATAAAGCGTCCAGTTTTGATTTAGCTGATTGTCACGCAAGGCTGTACAAACTGAAATGGCTCGCTCGGAGTCCGCAAACAATCCGAACACCGTTGATCCGCTGCCGGACATCATGGCCCCGGCCGCTCCATGTGCCAGCAGCAAGCGCTTTATTCCTTTGATGACCGGAAACGCCCTTTCGGTCACCGGTTCCAAATCGTTGACCAGATGCTCATCGACGTTGAAAAATCGGCCATCAAAGTGGAATTTACTAAGTTTTTTTTCGTCTTTTGTCAATCTTAAATTCAGATTTTTGTAGACCCAGGCGGTGGATACCGCCTCGTTGGGGTAGACCAGCAGCGCCGTCCATGGCGTCAGGTGGGGAAAGGGCTCAAGCCGGTCACCGATTCCAGTCGCCAGCGCCGGCGCACCCAGGATAAAAAAAGGTACATCGGCACCGATTCGCTTGCCCAAAGCCATGAGTTTTCGCCTGGAAAGGGGCAGCCCGAAGAAGTCGTTCAAGGCCTTCAGGACGGCGGCGGCATCGCTGCTGCCGCCGCCAAGCCCGGCACCCACGGGAATTTTCTTATTTATATGGATGGTGAGACCGTGAACCGGCGGTTCCTGATCCGCGAACACGGTCTCCAAAAACAGGCGCGCCGATCGGGCCGCCAGGTTGGATGCATCTTCCGGGACACCGGGATGGTCGCAGAAAACAACAATCCCTTTCCCGCCCACGCTCAGGGTCAGGGTGTCGTACAAGGCCAACGGGCACATGAGGCTATACAACTCATGATAGCCGTCGGGACGTTTCCCGGTGATGCGAAGAAACAGGTTAATCTTCGCCGGCGCCTTTACGCGAAACGGTTCCATGTCAGGTGACAGCCGTGGTTGGCTACCCCTTCTCTTTCACGTAAAGGATACGCAAGTCGTAAAGGATGTTCTTGAGCATCGCCGCCTCATCGACATCCAGGTTTCCCCGTGTCTTTTCTTCGAGCATGGAAAGGATGTCTATGGTCTGTTTGGCCACCGGGAGGTTTTTGGTTTTTTCACCGGTCATCGGGTCTTCCATCATTCCCAGTTGAACCAGGGCCGATGAATTGAGCGAAAAGATAAAGGTCGCGAAATTGAGGGTCGGCAGGGATACTTTTGCAGCGGATCTGGGTTGGCCGCCCGGACCTGCTTTGCCGATATTGTCCTGCTTTTCGTCTGTCATGGCGAACGCTCCTTAAAAGATAAAAATGGTTCCTCGCTGTTTCATGTGGGTAAATCGAACTTCAGTTTGCCTGCAATAAGATAAATCATGGTGATAAGTGTTCGCTCAGTTCGATACCCTCGGGCTCTGGCTTTGGCAGCTTGAATCAGACTGTTTATCCCTTCTAGGATTCCGTTATTGATCCTGGAGGTAAACCAACGCAGGACGCCGTCCCAGTGGTTCTTGATGGTGTATGCGGCTTTTTTCATGGGCTCCAGGCGGCTGTGGGTTGCCCAGAAATACCATTTCTTCAAAAAGGTTTCGGCGGTCCGGGCGGTCTGATTGTAGAATTCCTGAAAGTTGAGTTTGATGTGGTACGCCCGGCTGGTTTTGAGGTTGAGCTTTTTGATCGTCAATTGTTCAAGCTGTTCGGCCTGGGACGCCTTGAGGTTGGATGGGTTCTTCAGCCAAAGATAGCGGCTGCCCTTTAGCACCGGCCGGCCTTTGGATTCTTCCCGGCGAACCTGGTCCACCGCTTCGTTGAGGACTTTCAGCACATGGAACTTATCGAAGGTGATATGGGCTTCGGGAAAATGTTTTTCGACACCGCTGATGAACGCCGGAGACATGTCGCAGCACATCTCCTCGATAGCGCCGGGATTGCCGCCATGGTCGGTGAGATCTCTTTTGAATCGATCAACGGTTGATGCATCCTTGCCGCCGGTGGCGAACAGAACCCGGGTTTCGTCAAGATCGACAAACAGGCTGACATAGTTGTGGCCGCGGCGTCTTGAGGTTTCGTCCATGCCGACATGCTTGACCTGACTGTGGTCGGCGGCCTTACGCGCTTCGCCCACATAGTGATGCAAGATACGCCATAACCGGGTATCGTGCTCACGGACAAACTCGGCGACGGTTTTCACCGGCATAGCCTTGGCCAGTATCATAATCATCGCTTCAAACAACAGCGTGAAGCCGCTGCCGGGTCTGGCCCAGGGCACATCAACCAGACGGATGCCGCATTTTTTGCAGTCGATTCTGGCAACCCTGGCGGTCAGATACGCTTCGTGCTGGAAGAAGTTCAGATGCCGCCATGTTTTCTCGACGGTATCGTGGGCCTTGACTCCCGATAGCCCACATTTCGGGCAAGTGAAGGTGCTCCCTTTGGGAAAATCAAGGCGGATATCCAGACGCTTTTCATCGGGGTTGAAATCCGCTGTCGAAACCTGCCAGGGCGGTTTCAGACCAAGAGCCATTTGAAGGAGTTCTGTATCTTTCATAGTGCTTAGCGATTATCACTAGTGCGGTAAGTCAATCAACTATCTACCCATACGAAACAGCGAGGAACCATAAAAATAGCCCCTGCGCCGACGGCGAGATCCACCGGACGGATTTAAAATTCCAGCGGCGTAACGGTCTTAACCAGAGAGAGATGCCGCATTTCCTCAACCACCGCCTCAGGAATGGGCGTGTCGGTAGTCAGGAAAATGATATTGCGATCCCCCTCCTCCTCCTGGCCGACCTGCATCCTGCCGATATTGATGTTGTATCGGCCCAGGGTGGCGCCGATTTCACCGATGGAACCGGGTTTGTCGATGTTCTGGATCAACGCCATGTGGCCGTGGGGAATCATCTCCAGCCGGAACTTGTTGATCTTGACAATCCGCGGGTCCTTTTTTCCGAAGATCGTACCGGACACCACACTTTCCATCTCGGTAGTAATCGCCCTGACGGTGATCTGGTTCACGTAATAGTCCGACTCGGCACTGCTGGTTTCGGTCACCTTGATTCCACGCTGCTGGGCCATGACATGGGCATTGACAAAATTTACGTCATCCTTGACCACGGGCGTCAAAATGCCCTTGAGTACCGCGGTTGAAACAGGAGAGAGGTCCAGCTCTTTGAAATCACCGTGAAATTCAACGACCACCTCCTTGATGGGACCTTGAACCAACTGGGCCTGGAGGCATCCCATGCGGTCGGCCAGGGTGAGGTAGGGGCCGATCTTTTCCAGCACTTCACCGGTCACCGAAGGCATGTTCACCGCATTGGACACCGTACCGGCAGTCAGGAAATCGATGATCTGCCGGGCGACGGCCACAGCCACATTGGTCTGGGCTTCCCGGGTGGAAGCCCCCAGGTGGGGCGTACAGATCACCCGTTCGTGAGTGATGAGGGGGGACTGGCCCGGCGGTTCGGTTTCAAATACATCCAGCGCGGCACCGGCCACTTTGCCGGAGACAAGGGCATTGTACAGATCGCTTTCATCGACGATCCCGCCCCGGGCGCAGTTGATCACCATCACCCCGGATTTCATCTGGTCGAAGGCCTCCTTGTTGATCATTCCGACGGTATTTTTCAGCTTGGGCACATGCACGGTAATATAGTCGGCCCGCTGGTACAGGATGCCCAGATCAACGCTCTCGAACCCCGCCTTTTGAATCTGGTCCGGGGTGACAAAGGGGTCATAGATAATCACGTTCATCTTCAGCCCACGGGCCCGGTCCGCCACGATAGCGCCGATCTTACCGTACCCGATGACACCCAACACCTTGTTAAAGATCTCCCGGCCCTGGAGTTTCTTCTTCTCCCACCGGCCGTCCCGCAGGGAAGCCGTTCCCGTGGGAATGTTACGGGTCAGGGCCAGCATCATGGCAATCGCGTGCTCTGCCGTCGTTACCACGTTGCCCGTGGGCGTATTCATCACCACCACCCCGCGCCGGGTGGCTGCCGGAATATCCACATTATCCAGGCCGATACCCGCCCGACCCACCACCTTCAGCCGCGAGGCCGCCTGCAACAGGTCTTCGGTCACCTTGGTAGCACTTCGAATTACCAGCGCGTCGTAATCGGCAATGATCGCCTTGAGCGCCTCCGGAGCAAGGCCGGTTTTCACATCCACATCGATACCCGGAGCCTCCCGAAACATACGAATTCCATCTTCACCCAGATTGTCACTGACCAGCACCTTCATTACGGGCATCCTTGATTTAAGGGTTGATGATTCATCCATTCCTGTTGAACGGCCGTGAATGGATCTGCTGACGGACCCGGCGCCCGTCTGAGACAAGCGCTCTCTTTTCAATGATAATTGTCAATCGGCCCAATAGAGGGAACAAGCGGTGAACGGCCCGTTGTTGGAGGCGTATTTTAGTGAAAAGCGATTGAACATTCAACCCATATTTTGGTAAACCGGCAGTTAACCGACCATGCAGCTGTCAGCACCAGGGCTCCACGGCAGCCTGCTCGTTTTTCAAGATGGGCCGCCAGGTAACGGTGTAGTGAATGTCCGCATCCTGGTACCGGGGGGTAAAAACTGCCACGTAGAGAGCACCGGGAAGGTCGGGAAACGCCTCGACCCAAAGCACATCATCCACATTGAGGTCGAAATCCCTGCAGATCCGCTTTCCCATACTTTCGGCACAGCTGGTTTTAAAAATACCGCCCTCCTTGCGAAAAGCCAGCAAGGCATAAGGGCGAATATGAGGATGCATGGGATCGCCGGATGAAAAATCAATGATCTTCACACGCCAGGTGCAGGCATGGGCGGGGCTCGCCCCGGGGTCCTCTTTTCGTTCAAGCATGTAAGAACCGTCAAAAATAATCATGCCATCTCCCTTTTTTGCCAATGGTGAACCGGGCATCAGTCTAAAGAATCAAACAGCTGACGGCAAACGTTTTTTCACGACACCCCACTCGCCACCCTGCCTTGGCGGCAATTGCACCGGCGGTAACTGACGACGGCAATCATCCGTGTCCCGGCTTGACCATCCGCCGGCATTCTGTTATCTCCCCCCCCTTGGTGGATCAACACCCGCAACGCGGGTAACCGGCACGTCACCATTGAAAACAAGGATAATCACCATGCTGATTACAGAAATTCTGGCCAGAAACGCCAGAATGTATGGCCAGGAAACCGCCCTCATCGAACGGGAACCGGAAAAAAATCGCCGGGTCGAAATCACCTGGAAAACTTTCGACGACCAGGCCAGCGCCATTGCCCAGGCGCTGATGGCCAGGGGCGTCAAAAAAGGAGACCGCGTGGTACACCTGATGATGAACGGCATCCAATGGCTGCCCGCCTATTTCGGCATTCTCAGGACCGGGGCCTGGGCAGTTCCCTTGAATTTCCGTTTCGTCGCAAAAACGATCGCCAATTGCACCCACACCGCCGAGGCAAAGGCCTTCATCTTCGGCGAGGAATTTATCGACCGGGTGACGGAAATCCGGGCCGAGATTGAAAACAGCGTCCGAACATTCATTTTTGCAGGCCCTGAGAACAAGCGCCCCGTGTGGGCGGAAGCATTAGACCGGCTCATCGCCGATCATCGTGCCGAAGATCCGGGGGTTGCCATAGACATCTGTGATGATGCAGCCCTTTACTTCACCTCCGGCACCACCGGCATACCCAAGGCCACCCGCCTGACGCACCGGAACCTGGAGCACGCCTGTTATGTGGAAAATCGCCACCACAACCAAACCCACAGGGACAATTTCCTTTGCATCCCTCCCTTGTATCACACAGGCGCCAAGATGCATTGGTTCGGCAATTTCATCATGGGCGCAAGGGCGGTCATTCTCAAAGGCATCGAGCCACGGTGGATATTGGAAACCATCTCCGAAGAAAAGGTGACCATCGTCTGGCTGCTGGTGCCCTGGGCCATGGACCTGCTGCTGGCCATCGAGAGCGGTGAACTGAAATTGAGAGACTACCAATTGAACCAATGGCGGCTCATGCATATCGGCGCCCAACCGGTCCCCTCGAGCCTGATCAGGGAGTGGCGCAAAATTTTCCCCAACCACCAGTATGATACCAACTACGGCCTCACGGAAAGCACCGGCCCCGGCTGCATCCATTTGGGGATGGAAAACATGCACAAGGTGGGTGCCATCGGGGTTCCTGGTTTTGACTGGGAATTTCAGATTGTCGACGACCAATCGAAACCGGTAACCCGGGGTAACCCGGGTGAATTGATCATCAGGGGACCCGGGGTCATGAAGGAGTATTACAAAAATCCGGAGGCCACGGCCGCTGCCATCGTAAATGGCTGGCTGCTCACCGGCGATGTGGCCCGGCAGGACGAGGAAGGGTTCATCTGGCTGGTGGACCGAAAAAAAGATGTGATCATCACCGGTGGAGAGAACATCTATCCGGTAGAAATCGAGAATTTTCTCGCAAGCCATCCAAAAATTCAAGATGTGGCGGTGATCGGCCTGCCCAGCCTCAGGCTGGGAGAAATCACCACGGCCATCATCAAGGTAAAGAGCGGCTGCGACATGACCAAATCGGAGGTGGAGGACTTCTGTAGTGCCTTGGCCCGATATAAGCGTCCACGCAAAATCATTTTCAGTGACGTGCCGCGAAACCCCACGGGTAAGATCGAAAAACCAAAACTGCGACGACGGTATGCCGGGCAAACGGAAAGATTTGCCATCTGATCGAGCGTGGCGGATCGAGTGATCACAACCATCGCAACCGGAATCACCCGGCATTGGTTTTCCATACAGAAAAACCCGCAACCTTTAACAGGCGCGGGTTTTTTAATCTCGAAAGCGAGAACTTGCCTCTCCTTCAAATTGGTACAGAGCTACTTTTTATCCTTCACCTCTTCGAAATCGGCATCCACCACATCGTCATCAGCACCCGCGCCCCCGGCATCCGCCGCACCGGCATCGGGCCCCGGATCGCCCGCAGCGCCGGCACCGGCTTCGGACGCCTGCTTATACATGGCTTCAGCGACCTTGTGGGAAGCCTGGGTCAATTCTTCGCTCAGCCGTTGAATCTCCTTGAGATCGTCGCCTTCCATGGCCTTCTTGAGAGCCGTCGAGGCGGCTTCGATTTTACTTCGCGTTCCGGCATCCACCTTCTCGCCAAGATCCTTTAAGGACTTTTCAGTCGAATAGATAAGCGTATCGGCATGATTTCGGGCTTCAACCAGTTCCTTTTTCTTCTTGTCCTCATCCGCATGCAATTCGGCATCTTTGATCAGATTGTCGATCTCCGCTTTGGAAAGGCCGCTGGACGCCGTAATCTGAATGGACTGCTCTTTGCCAGTAGCCATATCTTTCGCGGACACATTGACGATGCCGTTGGCATCGATGTCAAACGTCACCTCGATCTGTGGAACACCGCGGGGGGCAGGCGGTATGCCAACCAGTTCAAACCGTCCCAGGGTCTTATTGCTGGCAGCCATTTCCCTTTCGCCCTGGAGCACATGGATGGAGACCGCCGGCTGACTGTCCGCCGCCGTGGAGAAGACTTGGCTCTTGCGGGTCGGGATGGTGGTATTCTTTTCGATGAGCCGCGTCATGATGCCGCCCAGAGTTTCGATCCCCAATGAAAGCGGGGTGACATCCAAAAGGAGCACATCCTTCACATCGCCCTTAAGCACGCCGCCCTGAATGGCCGCTCCCAGCGCCACCACTTCGTCGGGGTTGACACCCTTATGGGGTTCTTTTCCGAAAAGCCGTTTCACCCGCTCCTGCACCGCCGGCATCCGGGTCATTCCACCCACCAGAATGACTTCGTCGATTTCCCCGGTGGACAGGCCGGCATCCTTCAGCGCGGTCCGGCAGGGCGGCTCCAGCTTGTCCAGCAAATCGGCAACCAGACCTTCCAGCTTGGCCCGGGTGATCTTGATATTCAAATGTTTGGGGCCACTGGCGTCAGCAGTAATGAAGGGCAGATTCACATCGGTTTCCATGGATGAGGAGAGTTCCATCTTGGCCTTTTCGGCCGCCTCTTTAAGCCGCTGCAGCGCCATCTTATCACTTCTCAGGTCAATTCCCTGATCTTTTTTGAACTCGTCGGCCAGGAAATCGATGATCCGCAGATCGAAATCCTCGCCGCCCAGGTGGGTATCCCCGTTAGTGGCTTTAACTTCAAAAACGCCTTCGCCGATTTCCAGAATGGAAATATCGAAAGTCCCGCCGCCCAAGTCGAATACGGCTATCTTCTCCTCTTTGCGCTTATCCAAGCCGTAGGCCAGTGAGGCGGCCGTGGGCTCGTTAATGATGCGAAGCACGTTGAGGCCGGCAATTTTTCCGGCATCTTTGGTGGACTGGCGCTGGCTGTCGTTAAAGTAGGCCGGCACGGTAATTACCGCATCGGTTACCGGTTCTCCCAGGTAGTCTTCGGCGTATTTTTTGATATATGCCAGGATGAACGATGAAATTTCTGCCGGGCTGTGGAGTTTTCCCCTTAAATCGATGCGAACATCGCCGTTTTCGGCCTGTTTGACGTGGTAAGGGAGGATTTTGGTGTCTTTTTGAACCTCGGGAGATGAAAATTTTCTGCCGATCAACCGTTTGACCGCAAAAACCGTGTTCTCCGGGTTGGTAATGGCTTGGCGCTTGGCGATCTGCCCCACCATTCGCTCACCGCTTTCGCTGACAGCCACAATGGAAGGTGTCGTTCGCCCGCCTTCCGGGTTGGTGATCACTTTGGCGTCGCCCCCCTCCATGATGGCCACACAAGAGTTAGTGGTCCCGAGATCAATTCCGATAATCTTGCCCATCTGATGTTCCTCCTTACCTTCGGCGTATCCTTGAAAATAGTGATAAATTATGCGTTGGTATCAACCGATCTTTCAGCTGGTTGCCCGTTCTGGACGGCCTTTGAGACCACCACCATGGCGGGGCGGAGCAGCCGGTCATGAATCAAATATCCCTTTTGAAATTCCTGTACCACCGTGTTGGGCGGCTGGTCGGTACTCTCCTCTTGGCACATGGCCTGATGAAAGGCCGGGTCAAAGGACTCTCCCAGGGCCTGAATGGGACTGACGTAATGCCTTTCGAGGATTTTGTTGATTTCAGCCAAGGTCAAGGACACTCCGTCAACCAGACGCTGGTCGTTTTCGTTCTCTGGAGCGGCTGAAGCAATGGCCCGTTCCAGATTGTCCACAACGCTGAGCAGTTCCCGAATCAGGTTTTCGGTGGCATATTTTCTGATATCGTCCAACTCGCGGGCAGACCGTTTTTTGAAATTTTCGAATTCGGCCGCCATCCGGAGCATGCGGTCGCGATTTTCATTGGCTTCAGCCTGCGCCACGGTAAGTTTTTCTTCAAGATCTTTCAGCGGATCAACAGACTCCGCCGGTTCATCAGTTGCACCGCTCGGGTCCGGAGGCGTTGATGGGGGTTCTTGTGGCGTTTTATCGTTCTCGTCATCAATCACAATCTTTGTCTTTTTTGCCATCAGCTCCTGTATCTCCTGGTTTCACTGGATTTTCTTGTCTTCACGGCCGGTGGGGTCCCGGTCGGCCCGAAACGCTTGAAATTAAAGCTGTTGACTGCGACCAGGTCCGCAAAGTTGATAAAAAATAAGACCAGATGGTGGCTTGTCAAGGACAAGTCCGGCCTTCTCCGACTAATAATAATTAATTGTAAATTTGATGGGTTGGACAGATACAGCGGGTGTTACCCCCTGCTGTGATGCGATTGTCTCGTCAAGTTGAATGGCGCGTATAGTGGGCAGAAGAGATGGTTGTGCACCCCCCGTCGAGCTGATCCGAAAAATCGGAGCCACAACATGACCGGGATCGATCCACGACACAGACCGCATCCCTTATCGCTGCTTCCTTCCGGACCTGACGAGGTTCGAGACCGTCTGTTGCGCGGCGGCCGGTCAAAATGACCCGATTTTCTCGGGATTAACCCTAAAGGGGGAATTCAGCCCCGCATGAAGCGGATTTCGGGTATAGGGCACCGCTGGCTCCCCGCCTAGCACAACCGGAGCCCCTATAGTATGATCCTTGCTTTTTTTACAAGAGATAAGTGCAGATCTTTTTAATCAGGCAGGACTGAGATTACCTCACCACCGCAGGTTGAACTTTAATTTCAGCTGTCAGCGTTCCTTCATTCACTTTCCAGCCGGCTCTGCGGTATTGACTTCTCTTTAACCATGCAATAGAGCAGGAGGTACACGTTGTTGAGAACAACCCTTACAACAGATTGGGAGGTACCGATAATGGCACGAACCATTACTGCGATCACCTTATTGCTTGCCCTGCTTTTCACAGCGGGCTGTGCCGCCATCGTCGTCGGTGCCGGAGCCGGGGCCGGTGTTTACACATGGGTCAAGGGAGAATTGATCCGCTCCTACGCGAATGATTTTACCCACACCGAAAAGGCAACCCTCCAGAGCCTGGATTATCTGAAGATCACTATTGATGAGAAAACCCAGACGGGCAGCGAAACCACGATCAAGGCGCGCCAGAGTGACGGTTCCCCGGTGACGGTAAGCATCCGGACGGTCCGCTATGACATGACCGAGGTTTCCGTCAGATGCGGTTATGTCGGCTATTGGAATCGGAAAAACGCCGAACTGATTCATGCCACCATCCTCAACACCATCTGACCCAAAAAGCCTTCTGTCCACGGTTGAACAAACGCTGGCCACCCACCATATGATAGATCCGGGAGATCGGGTGCTCGTGGGGGTTTCCGGCGGACCGGATTCCATGGCACTGCTTCACCTGCTGAACCGGCTGGCACCCGATTTAAATATCCGGATAGGGGTGGCCCATCTGAACCATTGCCTGCGGGGAGCATCGGCGGACAGAGATGCCGAGGTGGTGCGTCGGGCAGCCGAAGAATTACGATATTCCTACCATATCGGTCATGCCCGCGTATTAAAGGTAAAGCAGCATCTGGGACTCTCCCTGGAAGAAGCGGCCCGCCGGATACGCTATGCGTTTTTCAATAAAACGATGGCCAACGCCGGTTACAACAAGCTGGCGCTTGGCCACCAATCGGACGACAACGCCGAGCAGATGCTCATGGCCTTGTTGCGTGGAACCGGTCCGCGCGGGCTTTCGGGTATCGCCCCGGTGCGGGGAAAACACATCATCCGTCCCCTGATCAATGCCCATCGCTCACAGATCGAAACTTTCATTGCAGAAGAAGGTATCGCCTGCGTTCTGGATGCATCCAACGATGACCTCCGGTTTATGCGCAACCGCATCCGGCATCGTCTGCTGCCCCTTTTGTCATCCGAGTACAACCCGCGCATCGAAACGCATCTGAACCAGCTCGCCGATGTGATGCGTACTGAAGAAACATGGATTGACAAACTGGTAGCCGCCGAATACGAACAGGCATTGCTCAATCGTGACAAGGGCACCCTCACCCTCTCCGCCAGTGCCATAAATCAGGCTCATCCCGCCCTGGCCCGCCGCCTGGTGCGAAAGGCCATCGAGGAACTCGCCGGCACCCTGCGGCGGATCACTTTCTCCCACGTCCAAGCCGTGCTGCACATGCTGACGGACGGATGCGATGAAAAAGGGCTTCATCTGCCCGGCGGTATCCGCGCCCGTCGAACGGGCGACCGAGTGATGCTGGTAATAGCAAATGGACGTTACCGGGGCGGCGTCGATCCGGCGCTTGAAGAAAAGGCGGTATCGACGACGGTCATTTCCTCGCCATTTCCCTCAACCGTTGAGATCAAGGAAATGGCAGCCGGTCTGCGATTTTCAACCTGTCGGCCAAACCAGTTGCCGCAGTGGGCCGATGTTGGCCGGAATCAGGCCTATTTCGATTTGGCGCGGCTATCCCTTCCATTGACGGTCCGTCCGTCGATTCCCGGTGACCGGTTCACGCCCCTGGGTGCCGGCGGTTCCCAGAAATTGAAAAAGTTCTTCATCGATCACCGGATTCATCGAAAGGACCGAGCCAGGGCACCGGTACTGACGGACAAACAGCGAATCATCTGGCTGGTGGGGCAGCGCATCGATGATCATGTTAAAGTGACCGCACATACATCTGAAGTCCTCTGCGTTGAAATTTTCTTGCTTGACACCCGATGATGGTTAATATGATCCTAACCAAAAATTCGGAAACCGTTTACCGTGCCTGAAGCATCTCGAGGAGGAAAACACTTTTGAATCCATTCTACAAGAACATGGCCCTGTGGCTGGTCATCACGTTAATGATGGTCATGCTCTACAATCTTTTCAATCAGCAGCAACTCGCGCAAAACGACATCAGCTACTCGGAATTTCTGGCCATGGTAGAGGCCGACCGGGTATCGGAAGTCACCATCCAGGGCCAGGAGCTCCGGGTTACGGACCTCAACCGCAGCCATTTTAAGATTTACGCACCCCAAGATCCCTCGTTGATTCAACGATTGAAGGACAAGGGAGTCACCATCATCGCCAAACCGCCGGCCGAATCTCCCTGGTACATGTCTGTTCTGGTATCCTGGTTCCCCATGATCGTGCTCATCGGCGTATGGATCTTTTTCATGCGCCAGATGCAAAGCGGCGGCGGAAAGGCCATGTCTTTCGGCAAAAGCAGGGCCCGTCTGCTTTCCGACCAGCAGGAAAAAGTAACCTTCGAGGACGTCGCCGGCATCGATGAAGCCAAGGAGGAGCTGGAGGAAATCGTCGCGTTCCTGAAAGATCCGAAAAAATTTACGCGATTGGGAGGACGCATTCCCAAAGGCGTTCTCCTCATGGGCCCCCCGGGCACCGGCAAGACCCTGTTGGCCCGGGCCATCGCCGGTGAGGCCGGGGTTCCGTTTTTCAGCATCAGCGGCTCGGATTTTGTGGAAATGTTCGTCGGCGTGGGTGCCTCCCGAGTGCGGGATCTTTTCGTGCAGGGCAAGAAAAATGCGCCATGCATTATTTTCATCGATGAAATCGATGCAGTCGGCCGCCACCGCGGTGCCGGACTGGGCGGAGGCCACGACGAGCGTGAACAGACCCTGAACCAGCTGCTGGTGGAGATGGACGGCTTCGAATCCAACGAGGGCGTCATTCTCATCTCCGCCACCAACCGGCCTGATGTACTGGACCCGGCGCTGCTCCGCCCCGGCCGCTTTGACCGGCAGGTGGTGGTATCGCTGCCGGACATCAAGGGGAGGGAAAAGATTTTGCGGGTGCACATGAAGCGCACTCCCATCGCTTCGGATGTGGATCCGGTGGTACTGGCCAAAGGCACCCCCGGCTTTTCCGGAGCCGATCTGGAAAACCTGGTCAATGAAACCGCCCTGCTGGCCGCCAAGCGCAACAAGGAACGCCTGGACATGGTTGATTTCGAGGACTCCAAGGACAAGGTCTACATGGGCCTCGAAAGGAAGTCGAAGGTGATCAGGGAAGAAGACCGGCTGACCACGGCATACCATGAAGGCGGCCATGCCCTGGTAGCCCGATTCATCCCCGGCACCGACGTGGTCAACAAGATCACTATCATTCCCCGGGGGAGGGCCGCCGGAGTGACCTGGTTTCTGCCGGAAGAACGGGACTTTCGCTACAAGGACCAGTTGGAAGCCGAACTGGCCATCGCCTTCGGAGGACGGGTGGCCGAGGAAATCATTTTCAACCGCATCAGCACCGGAGCCTCCAACGACATCAAAAGAGCAACTGATCTGGCCCAGCAGATGATCCGCAGCTGGGGCATGAGTGAGACCCTGGGACCGCTCTCTTTTGCCAAAGACGAAGAACAGGTGTTTTTGGGCAGGGAAATCGCCCAACACCGCGACTACTCGGAAGAGACCGCCCGTAAGATCGATTCAGAGGTCAACCGCCTGGTCACGCGCTCCTATGAGCGTGCCCACTCCGTATTGACCGAACACATCGATGTGCTGCACAAACTGGCCGAACAGCTTCTGGAAAAAGAAACCATTCTGGGCGCCGAGTTGGATGAAATAATCCGCCAGGTGCGGCCGGGCATCCAGCTTCCGGAAAAACCCGCCGACAAGGAAGAACCTCCGGAGGACACTTCCACCTCGGCGCCGGCAGCATCCGAAGCGACGCAGGCAGTGGAAACGAATGCAGAGCAGGCGGATGACACCTTTGGCAGCGCACCGCAGGAGACGGACTCGGGAGACGATACTGAGCCGCGATAATGCGCCAAATCCCAATCGAGGCCATCGGGGTGCCACGGAAACAACGCCACCGATACCCTTTGCCCTGGAACTCAAATGAGCGGTACCATGCCATCATACACGATTACCTGCGGGTCACAAACCTTGGCGCTGGGGCAACGAACCCTGATCATGGGCATTGTCAATGTCACGCCCGACTCTTTTTCGGATGGCGGGCATTTTTTCTCGACGGACCGCGCCATTGCCCAAGCCATGCATTTGATCGAAGAGGGAGCGGACATCCTGGATATCGGTGGAGAATCCACACGCCCCTTTTCGGACCCGGTGGGCGAATCGGAAGAGATGGACCGGGTATTGCCGGTAATCGAAGGCATAGCAAGCCGTGTGGCCACTCCCATCTCAATCGACACCACCAAAGCATCGGTGGCTCAGCAGGCCGTGGCGGCCGGGGCGACCCTGATCAATGATGTCAGCGCCCTGCGAACGGATCCGCAGATGGCTGCTACGACCGCCCGATGCCGGGTGCCGATTATCCTCATGCACATGAAAGGCACCCCTAAAACCATGCAGGTGGAACCGATCTACGATGACCTGACGACCGACATCATGGCCTTTCTCTCCGACGCCATGAACCGGGCCATAGCCGCCGGCGTGGAACGCTCCGCCATTATCCTCGACCCGGGGATCGGGTTTGGCAAGACCATTGCCCATAACCTTCAACTCATCCGCGACATTGACCGGTTTCACGATCTGGCCGCCCCATTGCTGATCGGCCCGTCGCGCAAGATGTTCATCCGTCAACTGCTGAAAGATCCGTCTCAAAAAGACATGGATCCGCTTTCTGTGGAGGTGGCCCGGGGAACCCAGGCAGCCGTTGCCGCCGCAGCCATGAAAGGGGTCCACATTGTCCGGGTTCATGATGTCGCCCGAACCCGCGCCACGCTTGCCATTGTCAACGCCATCACATCCGTGTGAGCCTTATGACACCATTCGTTCCTTCGAACAAGCGCGCACGCGGCACCTGGATCCGATGGCTGATCCTTTCTCTGCTTTTGGGTGCGGCAACCGTAGCACTGATCTCCCGGACCGAGAAACAGGAGCGGGAAATTGCCCTTGCCGTCACTTTCAGTAACCTTGCCGACAACCTGCTGCTGATTGACGCCCCCCGCCACTCGGTCAGGCTTTTGGTTTCAGACACCACCCGTGCCCTCCAGACGATCGATTCCAATGAAACCTCCTGTCGAGTGAATCTGTCCGGTCTGGGAGAAGGAACGCACACCCTCCCGGTACGTCCGGCGGATATCTGCCTGCCCACGGGTATCGATCTCCAAGCGCTGTTAACACCGTCGTTGACCATCAGGCTGGAAAGGGTGTCCCAAAAAACGGCGGGGGTCATAGCGGTACTGGAGGGACAACCGGCACCGGGCTTTGCGGTAACAGCCGTTTCCCTAATACCGGACCACGTCCTTCTCAAGGGAACGGCAACCCTGCTGGCCGATATCGACTCAGTCAGAACCCGGCCCATCAATCTGGAGGGCGCTTCGGAATCCTTCAAAAAAGAGGTGCCCCTGAACCTGCAGGAAACCATTGCGGTAGATCCGCCCCTTCGTATTGTGGTGGCACAAGTCCAGGTAAAAGAACGCATCATCACGCGAGTGCTGGAAAACGTTCCGGTCCTGGTTAAGGGAACCTCCGCGGCCCTTCAGATCCACCCCGAGTCCATCACCTTGACCGTCAAGGGTCCGGAGGTTATTGTCAACACAATCGAAACCAACCCGGCCTTTGCCGTCACCTTGGACCTGAACAATCTGACAACGGGGACCCATTCCCTCAAGGCCGCCATCAATCTACCGGTCAGAACCACACTGGTCTGCACCAGTCCGGAACGTTTTTCCGTAACCATCAGCAAATAGGGTGGAGGCGATCATGCTGTTTGTCATCGATGTGGGCAACACCAATACGGTCATGGGTATCTATCGCGATGAGACGCTGGTCAAAGACTGGCGGATCCGCACGGAACGAAAAACGACGGAAGACGAATTCAACGTTATCGTCACCAGCTTGTTCGCCATCGGCGGCATCGATGCCGGAGGCATCCGGCAAACCGTGATTTCCTGTGTCGTCCCCCCCATGGTGACCATTCTGGATTCCTTTTGCCGCAAATACCTGGGCCATGCCCCCCAGTGGGTGGATGCCCGCTCCTATACCCGCATGCCCATTTTGATCAACAATCCCTCGGAATTGGGGGCGGATCGTATCGTCAATTCTGTGGCCGCCTATCACAAATACCGCCGAAGCCTCATCATCATTGATTTCGGTACGGCCACCACCTTCGACGTGGTTTCGGAGAAGGGGGAATATTTAGGGGGTGCCATCAGCCCGGGCATCATGATCGCCTCCGAGGCCCTGTTTCGTGAAGCATCCAAATTGCCGCGGGTGGAGATCTTCGAACCGCCGGAAAACGTGGTGGGCAAAGATACCGCCGGCAGCATCAAATCAGGAATCATTTTCGGCTATGCCGGTTTGGTGGATGGGATTGTGGGCCGTATGAAGTCACAGATGAACACCGTGCCCATGGTGCTGGCCACAGGCGGCCTGGCACCCCTGATGGCCAATGTGGCCGAAAGCATAGAAAAAGTCGAGTCCTCCCTGACCCTGGAGGGACTTCGCATCATCAGCGTTAGCCTCGACAAAAATCCAACGATGAATTCATAATTTTCGATTTGAGTGCGGGCATTCTATCGTATTACACGAGTCCGATCCATTAATTAGGAATTCTTCATTATTCATCGGTCTGGTTATCGTTGCGTTCCAGTCTGGCCAGGTAGCCGGCAAAGCCCTTGACGCTGTTGCTCAAAAATCCCCGTTCCCGGACCTGTACCTCAGGCGATAGTTGTGAAAACCCGTGGAGCTGCGGATCCGCTTTCAGCAACAAATCCACCCACCGATTGATATTATCGTCGGCCGCCAAGCCCCCACCGGCAGCTTCGACGGCCAGGGTATTTTTCCAGAAAAGCAGCTGCTCCCGATGCCTGGCGAGCATGTTCATACCGTCCGGCTGCAAACCGAAGTGCCCATAGCACAAAGCCTTGGGACGGGTTGCCATGATCCGGTCGATACTAGACAGGGAGGTTTCCAGAAAGAATCGGGGTGGGGTTGCCGGCCGCAGGTAGCGGTCTCCCGAAGGCAACGGCAGGCATACGCCGCCCGCTTCTCCGGCAAACAGATAGTCACCGGCGGCAATGGCATAATGATGCGGTGAATGACCGGGCGTGTCCAGCAGTTGAAAGGGCGCCGATGCCAGTTGTTCCTCGCTGGCGATCCGCGATGGGTCCACCGGCAGCATCGGCCCGTAAGCGCGGCCGGTCTCTCCCAGGGTCTTCACCGTGCCCTGCCACAGGCGTTCAGGATCTATAATATGAGGGGCGCCTTTGGGATGACAAACCACCGGTGTGCCGGGAAATTGTCTGGCCATGTGACCCACGGCGCCGGCATGGTCGATGTGGATATGGGTCAGGCAGATATAATCCAGGCAATCCACACCCAGCGCGGCGATTGCCTCGACGAGTTGGTCTGCAGTCGCCGCCGGCCCGACATCCACCAGGAAGACCGCGTCGGGCCCGACCATCAACCAGGCGCCGATAAAATTCTGGAATCCGCTGATGGGGGGCGCTAAAACGATCAGGTAAAGATCAGGGGAAACATGATGAACGGTGGCGGCCACGGGTCAATCCATCCCCATCTGCCGCTCCAGTTCACGGATTTCCCCTTCAATATCAATCCGTTGCAATTCCGACAGACCTGGATCTTCGAGCTGCCGCTTCAAGCCCAGCAGAATCATCTCTTGGCGATATTCCATGCAGGTATATTTTCCGGCGGGTTTCATGAGGTCCTGCTGCAAAATCGGCGTTTCGCGTTGCGTGGGGGGAATGAATCAGGCGAGACAGTCCTTGTATGCCTGATAGAAAATACCGAAGTCAGCCATGCCCCGTCTTAGAATCTTATCGAAATCGGCAATGTTGTCCACATTTACAATCATGTTCACACTTTTCTGGAAAGCCGCCATGTTGTCCATGGTTCGAAAGCGGCGAGTGATCATGGTCAGGAAGATGTTGCGGCGAACGGCCATATGGAGGCGTTCCAGGTAAATCAGCACCCCGTTGGCATCCGGGTTTTTGGCATCGAAATATTCGTTGACCACGATGAGGTCATAATTGTGGTAACGCATGTTTTTTAAAGCTTCTCGGCTGTTCCTGGCCTCTGTGATATGGTATTCGAGAACATCCAGGACCGGCTTGATGGTTTTGGTGATCATGGGGTCGGACTCGCACAAGAGGGCGGTTTTGCCCTCTTCCTCCACAAAGTCAAAGGGCTTGTCCGACGATTCGTAGCCGTCGCTTTCATCTTCATCGAACGAAAAAAAATCCTCCTCGAGATCGGGCTTGTCGGTACCGTCGGCGTCCTTTGACAACGGCGGTACACTGATGCGGTTCTGACATTTGGGACATTTCAGGAATGCCGTCTTATCTTTGGGGAGCTTTTCATCGGCAATCCTGAATTTGCTCTGGCAGCTTTCACAGATAATTTCCATGGTTTTTTAACCGATCCTTTCCGTCACGCAGGCAACGGGACTTGCTGCAATCAGGCTTTATCGTAATGGCGGTCTATCTCAAGGTTATCGATATCCGTGGTGGATTCCCCCCGGGCGCTCTTCACCTTGTCAATGCCGCGACCGGCCACACCCTTGTGGGACGCATATGCCAGAGCGGTTTCCTGGGTAATCAGCCCCTGCTCGTACAACCCGACGATATGGTCGTCGAACGTGGTCATGCCGAACGGCCGCCCCACCTCCATGATTTCATAAAAGGTCTTGCCTTCGGACTCTCCGTTGAGGATGGCGTCCTTGACCCGCAGGTTGGTGCCCAGGATTTCGAAGGCGGCCACCCGACCCCCGCCGATTTTCGGCAGCAGCCGCTGGCCGACGATCCAGCGCACGGTATCGGCCAGTCGAATGCGAATCTGTTTCTCCTCTTCGTTGGGGAACATGCCCAGAAGTCGGTTGATGGTCTGCCCGGCATCCACGGTATGCAGCGTGGTCAGCACCAGATGGCCGGTTTCCGCGGCATTCAGCCCGATTTCCACCGTCTCCCGGTCACGCATTTCGCCTACCAGAATGACCTTGGGAGCCTGTCTCAGGGCTGCCCTGAGGCCGTTGGCAAACGTATCGTAATCGGCACCCAGTTCCCGCTGGTTGAAGGTGGCCTTCTTGTGGGGGTGCTGGTATTCGATGGGGTCCTCCAGGGTCACCACATGAACGGACCGGGCTTCGTTGATCTCTTCCAGAATCGCCGCCAGGGAGGTGGTCTTGCCCGAACCGGTGGCACCGGTGACGAAAACAATGCCGTTGAGCTCTTTGGCAATTTTATAAAATGTATCCGGAAGGTTCAGGTCCCGGATCGTGGGAATCTTGGATTCCAGTTTCCGCAAGACAATGGAATAGTGACCCGTCTGCGAAAAAATGTTCACGCGGAACCTGGCCTTGCCGGGCAGCGAGTAGGAAAGGTCACAGGATCCGGTCTTGATGAGGGTCTCGGTAAGACGCCGGTCCTGGCTGATCAGGTTCAAGGCGAAAGACTCGGTCTGGAAGGGGGTCAGTTCCTTGATTTCCGGTTTGATCTCAACGGGCACCAGTTCCCCGGCACTTTCCACCTGAAGTGGCTTTCCCACGGTGAGATTGAGGTCGGAGACATTGCTGTGGGAATCCAGCATCCGGGTCAGGATATGATCGACTTCCTGCTTTTTCATGTTCTCCCTCTATTTTCGGCCATCGATACCGGTATCAGGATCGCTTTAGGCTTCGGTGAAATCCGTTGGCGGCGATTTGAGCAGCGGCCGGAATCGTCCCTTGTCGTTGGCTTTGGTGTATGCGTCCTCGGCAGAAATCCGCCCCTTGTTGTACAGGTCCATAATGGCGTCGTCGAGAAGCTGCATACCGTATTTTTTACCTGTCTGCATCATGGATGGCAGTTGATGAGACTTGGATTCGCGGATCAGGTTTCGTACGGCCGGAGTGGCGATCAGAATCTCCATGGCCGGCACACGCCCTTTTTTGTCGATACGCTTGAACAGGGTCTGGGAAATAATCGCCCGGATGCCGTCAGCCAGGGTCGAACGGATCTGAGCCTGTTCCTGGGCGGGAAACACCTCCACAATCCGGTCGACGGTTTTGGGGGCACTGGTGGTGTGCAGGGTCCCAAACACCAGATGGCCGGTAGCACTGGCCTCAATGGCCAGGGAAATCGTCTCCAGATCCCGCATTTCGCCAACCAGGATAATGTCCGGATCCTCGCGAAGCGCGCCGCGCAGGGCTGCGGAAAAGGATTTGGTGTGCAGCCCCACCTCCCGATGATTCACCAGGCACCCCCTGCTTTTGTGAACAAATTCGATGGGGTCCTCGACGGTGATGATGTGGTCGCTGCGGGTCCGGTTGGCCACATCGATAATGGCGGCCAGGGTGGTGGATTTACCCGAACCGGTCGGCCCCGTAACGATGACCAGCCCCCGGGGCAGCGATGCCAGCTTGGAGATCACCGGGGGCAGGCCAAGCTGTTCAGCAGTCATGATGGTGCTGGGAATTTCTCGAAACACCGCTCCGATGCCGTTCTTCTGCATGAAATAATTGGCCCGATAGCGGGCCAGGCCGGGGATTTCGTAACCGAAGTCCACATCGCCGGTCTCTTCAAAGGTTTTAACCTTGTCTTCGGAAGTGATCTCGTAAAGCATGGCGCGAAGGTCGTCGTTGTCCAGCACCTTGAATTTTACCCGCTCGATGTCACCATGGATGCGCAGCGCAGGAGGCTGACCGGAAATCAGGTGAAGGTCTGAGGCATTCTGTTCGTGCATAAGCTTGAAAAAGGCGTCGATCTTGGCCATAAACGTCTCCTGGTGGTTGATAGGGGGCAGGGCCCGGCGATCCGGCAACACCGAAATCAGAAAAAATGCGGAGGGTGCCCAGAACCTGATGACCGAGGCGCTGTTTGAATCGTTGGGCTACTTGTTCAGCACCTTGATTTTGGTATCTTCCGCGTCCAGAACATCCATTCCTTCCATACCGATCTCCAGCAGTTTGGTGTGGGCATCGATAATTGAACGGATCTGCACTTCGATCTGCACCCGCTGGCGCTTGAGTTCGGCGATGTCTTCGTGAAGCTGGGAAAGGCGGCTGTGGGCCCGATTGAGAATTTTTTCCGCCTTGACTTCGGCGTCGGCAATGATGATCTCCGCCGATTTACGGGCGTTGTCCTTCATCTGCTCAAGGACTTTCTGGGAATTGAGCATGGCCCGCTTGAACGTCTCTTCCCGCTCCTTGTAGCCCTGTGTTTCGAGCTTCAGTCGGCGAATCTCCTCCTCCTGACGCTTCGTGGTCTCCTGAATAGCGGTAAAGGCATCGGCGGTCTGCTCCAGAAACCGGTCCACCTCCCGCACATCGAAGCCACGGAATCGGACTTTGAATTGCTGCTGCTGAATGTCCAACGGCGTTAATTTCATGTCGGGGTTCCTGTTTTTGGAGAATATTATATGAGCGAGGCAGCTATCCGCATCAGGCTGTTCACGACAAAGGTTCGTAAAAAGATAACGACGAGAAAAACGACAATGGGAGAAAAATCAATCCCCCCGAAGTTAATCGGCAGTTTCGACCGAATCGGGTAAAGCACCGGCTCGGTGACATTGTTGATGAAACGGACAATGGCATTGTAAGGATCCGGGTTGACCCAGGAAAGGATGGCCCGGGCAATGACCACCCACATGAAAAAAAGCAGCACGACATCCATGACCTTGGCCGCTGCCATCAGAAAGTAGCCTACGATATACATTGAAAAATAATCCTCGGCGTTAAAGGGTTGGTCCTGCATGTCAATGGGTGGCCGGGTCCTTGACATAGGAAAAATACGACCTTTTGCTCGGATAAGTCAAGGTTTTTCATGGGGTTGGAAGAACTTCAAGGAGACTCCCGGACGGTTTCAGGTCGTATAAAACACATGCCGGCAGCAATCTGTAGAGCCGCTGACGGCATGGGTAACGGCCCGAAGGCACAAGGCCTGCTACCCGCCGGCAATCATGGGGATGAGTGTGACCCGGGACCCGTCGGGAACCGGTGTGACGTTGAAATGAGGCCGGGATACCAGCTTGCCATCCAGTTTAACTACGGCATAGATGTGGCCGTCCGTCAGTCGGGCGAGCAGCGTGGCCACGGTCAAGCCTTCCTGCCAGGGAAGTTCTTGGTCGGCGACGATGACCACCTATTTTACACCATTTTTGGCCAGCACCGCCATGACCTCGGGAAAATCGATACCCAGCCGTTTCACAGTGGCGACAGTGGGTATCCCGTCGGCGGTCCATCCGCGTCGTTCGTAAACCGCGTCCTTCAGAGTTTCGTACTGGGCTTCCCTCCTCTTTCTGAGCGCAGCCACTTTCCACGCCGTATCCCTGCCCGTGATGTCAATACTGTATTTTTCCTTGAGTTCGGTGTCGTATCGATCCTTCCTGGATTCGTATTCCTCCACGGTAACCGGTCCCACGGCACGGTAAGGCAAGGTGTCGTGATCCCGGGTGCCGTAGCCCATTTTCAGGTTAAAGATGCGCTGGAAATTGTAAACGGCCTCACTCATGGTGATGAGGTCTTCGGGTGTGGCCGGGTTGCCGGTAACCGCCGTGTAATAGTCGGCGTACCAGTTCACATGCTTCATCACCTTGGCCGGTTCGAGCGTATCCTTGTTGTCCTCGGGAACGATGTCGTTCCAGGGCAGCTTGCACAGGCCGCACAGGCCGAACCAGGTACGGAACATGGGAAACCAATGCAGCGCCTCGGCTTTTTGCTCGAAAGTGGGCATGAAGTTGTGAACCATGTCCAGAAAGATCAGCCAGGCTTCGTCATGCTGGGGGCCTTTGAGGGCCAGGCCGTATCCGCCTTGCTGGGCGAGGGATTCCTTGGTCATGTATTCGGAAAATTCCAACCCCTTGGACTCCATGCCGATATCCTGCAGCATGGCCGGATCGGCGCCGAACTGATCGGCAAAAATTCCCTTCATGCGGCGGATGCCCTGACCGGCAATGGCGCCGAATCCCTTGCCGGCAGCCATCTGGTGAACCAGTTCCAGGGCATTGACACGGTTGCCGAAAGACAGGTCCATGCCGCCGGTGTGGTTTGTGTTGATCAGTCCCCGCTCGAAGCACTCCATGACGAAGGCGATGCCCGTACCCACGCTGATGGTATCCAGGCCATAGGCATCACAGTAAAAGTTGATCTCCAGAATGGTGAAGGGGTCGAAGATCCCCAGGTTGGAGCCGCAGCCGGCAATGGTTTCGTATTCCGGGCCATCCACGAAGACTTTCTTTCCTTTATACTTACCGGTATAGGGTACGAAATCCTTGACACCGTGGGCGCAGGCCACGGTGCAGCCTTTCCAGCAGCCATCGTAACCCGGGTCGAAAAGCTTTTCAAAGGCCTCCCGTCCGATGAGCGACGCCCCCGAATGGGAACCGTACTGGAAGTTGTGGGTGGGCAGCAGGTCAAAATCATTCATGATCGGCACCAGGTGGACGGTACCGAGACGGGCCATTTCGTTCTGCTTGGGATCCAGTTCCACAATTTCCCTGGAGTGGCACCTGGCCACGGTTTTCAGTGCCTCCAGGTCGGCGGGGTTGTTGGTTTTCAGCGATACCTGCTCCCAGCGGGCCACGACGGCCCTGATGCCCTTGTCGGCAAACACCGTCCCGATACCCCCTCGCCCCGCCTGTTTGTAACGCACCCGTTTGCGGGCATTGTCGTACCAGGAAAAATTCAGGCAGCCGATGCGGGTGTTAGCCGCGCCCGGCCCGGCGGAGATCACCGAGATCCCCACCTTCTTGCCTTGGGAGAAGTGGTCTGTCAACACGTCGGACAGCGCATAGGCATCCTCAGGCAGTCCGGGGATCTGGAGAATTTCGATCTTTTCTTCGATGCCGTCGATAACCACCACCGTATCGCCTTGAGCCTTTCCGGTAATCCGGAGGGCATCGAAACCGGAAAACTTCAGGTAGGGACCGAAATAGCCGCCCACGTTGGAATCGATCACCGAACCGGTGAGCGGAGAAATCGAGGTCACGATGCTCTTTCCCGAACCGGGATAGGCGGGCGTGCCCCCCATGGGACCCGAAGAGATGCAGACGGCATTCTGGGGGTCGTCCCATTTGTTTTCGCCTTTGACGGCATCCCACAGCAGCCACAGGTCGAAACCTTTTCCGCCGATAAAGGTCTTTTTTATCTTTTCCTCAACGGTGCCAACAGCGATGGTTCCGTCCGACAGGTCCACATCCAGATACTGGTTGGTATAGCCTTTATCGACATCTCGCCGCTGGTAGGTCAGGGTATTGAGTGAAGTGGTTTTCATTGTGGTCATGGTCTTGCTCCTGATGATAATCGTTGAAATTGACCCTATTTAAGTTCCTCACGGACTCCGGAAAATTGTCGGCCCGGTGAAAAAATTGAAATAGCCGCCTTGTCCGGCTCGGAGGGTCTGCCCGCAATCATCCGCGCAGCCAGTTCCCCCATGCCCGGTCCAAGCATGAAGCCTTGACCGCACATACCGGTGATATGAAACAGGCCCTTCAATTCAGGGCTCCAGCCGACGATAGGCGATCCGTCAGGGCTCATGGGGTAGCACCCCCGCCACACCCGCCGCACCCGCAGGGCTTTCAAACGGGGAATCAGGGACACCATACGGGCGGCCACCTGGGGTAGGAATACAGACGTTTCCCGGGTATCGGTGCCGACAATGGGCGGGTCCGGCGTAATACAGAACACGACCTGGCCGTGACTGTTCTGGTAAAAATAGTAGTTCTTCGATCCCGGCCCCGGACGCAGATCCACCACCATGCATGAGAACATTCGGGCCACCGGCTCGGTAATGGCGCCTTCGTGGGAATCCGGGAACACAGGGAGATCCACGCCGGCAGTCGCGCACAAAGGCCGGGAATAGGCACCGGCCGCATCAACGACCACCGGTGCCCGGTATTGCCCCTTTTCCGTCTGAATGCCCACCACCCGACCCTTTTCCACCACCAGGGTGTCGATTCGTTCATTAAAGTGGAATCGGGCACCATTTTCAAGGGCTTTTCGTGCGAAGGCATTAACGGCCAGAAGAGGTGAAGCCGAGCCGTCGTCCGGGGAAAAAGTGCCGCCCATGAGACCATCGGGATCGATGCCCGGTAGGATACGACGCAACTGCTCAGGATCGATGAAGTCGATGTTCAGGCCGAATTGCTGCTGCAGCGGCAGCAGTTTCTTCAAGGCCTGCTCTTCCCGTTCCCGGTAAACCGGGAAGAGATAGCCACCCTTGAGCCACTCGATGTTGTCTCCGTGAACCTCGGTCCAGGTGGAAAAAATCTCCAGGGACCGCAGGCCGACCTGGATTTTGGCCGGGTCCGAGTGGGTGGCACGGATCCCGCCGATGGCCCGTTTGTTGTCACCCTGGCCCGGAGACGGTTTACCGTCCACCACCAGGGTCTTCATCCCCAAAGCCCCGAGTGCCATCGCCGTGGGGACACCCACCGAGCCGGCTCCGACGATAATGACATCGATGTTATCCATCCCGTTCGCCTTTCTTTTCACCGGCGAGGATTCCCAAGGCGACTTCCACGAAAAGTGGGCGGTCCACCCGGTCGGTAACCGATTTCATATCCACGCCCTCTTCCTGGAAAATCCGCTGGATCATGGGCCGGCAGGTCTTGGACCCGCAAGCCCCCATACCGGCACGGTTCAATGCTTTCATCTGATTCATGTCCCTCACCCCGCTGCGAATGCTGGATCGGATCTCACCGGCAGTAATGCGCTCGCAGCGACAGATCACCGCTTCGTCGGGCAGGGGGGTCTTTTCATAGACGACGGAGGGATCCACCTGGACCTCCTGGACCCGGATGCCGATGGCCCGCTTGGCCGCGGCCCGTTCCAATTTAACCTGCACCAGCAAGGTTCCCGGGTATCTTTTGGGGTTGGTCACGACCCGCTGTACCGGGTAATAGCCGAGGATGGCCCCGTCCCGGTCGGTCACCGGCACCCGCTGCCCCTTTTCCACCTGATCCCGCCAGATCTCGTATGGCAGGGTCACCGTGGGGTGATCCGGATCCTTGCGATAATCAACCAGTGTGACGGCCAGTCCCGGACAAATGGCCACACAGGCCATGCATCCCTGGCATGTGGCGCCTTTTACCAGATAGGGCAGCCCGGTGATCCTATCATCTTCGGTGCGGATGGCCCCTTCCGGACATACCGACGTGCAGGGATTACAGGGCACTTCCTGCTCGCAGTGGAAGATCGGCATTACCCCTTCCTCTCCCGGCGGCGGCTCGCGATGCACCGGGGTCCCGGGCCTGGATTTGAGAATGGTGGCCTTTTCGTCCCATTCGGCCGGGATCTCACCGGGGTAGCGTTCAAGGTCCTTGGCGATCTTCAACCCCTCGATCTTTCCGGTAAACATGGCTGCCGAAGCCTCGGCGATTTCCTGGGCATCCCCGGCGGCGTAGACGTCCATTCCCCATTGCCTGGCTTTCAAAACAAATTCGTTCACCTCGGCCAGGCCGACAGCGATCAAGACCGTGTCCACGGCAAAAGTTTTGTGAGTTCCGGGAATGATCTGCCACCCCTCGTCCAGCGCGGCAATCGTGATGCCTTCCACATGCGCCTTGCCATGGGCGGCCACCACCGTATGCCCGGTGTAAATGGGAACCCCCAACCGCATCAACTTGTCTGCATGGACCTTGTAGCCGCCCACCCGGGGCAGGGCCTCGATGAGCGCGACCACCTGGATACCGGCCTGGATGGCGTGATACCCGGCAATCAGTCCCACATTGCCTCCGCCCACGATGAGTACGCGTTCCGACGATTTGATCAGGTCCCGATTCACCAGGGTCTGGAACGCCCCGGCACCGTAGACGCCAGGCAGGGTGTTGCCGGGAAAAGAGAGCATCTTCTCCCGGGCACCGGTGGCCACCAGCAGTTTTTCGGGCCGGATCCTCCGATACACATTTTTTTGAACCACCCCCACGATGCCGTCGGAAAAGACGCCCACGGCAGTAGCCTCCAGCCAGATCTCCACCGAGGGAAATGATAGCAGCTGCGCCTCCAGAATAGTTCCTATCTCAAATCCCCGGGTACCGGCATGGGAGTCTTCCACGGAGCCGAAGAACTTGTGGGTCTGCAGAACCAGTTTGCCCCCCAGACGATCCTTATCATCGATGATCAGCGTTTCTATGCCCAGTTTACCCAGCTCGATGGCTGCGCTCAGCCCCGCAGGTCCGCCACCGATGATCAAGACCGTCACCGATTTTTCCGCTGATGGTTCAAAGACGGGCTTAGCGGCAACTTCCGGCAACCGGGGAAGGCCTTCCACAGACTGCACCGCCATCTTTTTTTTCAGGGGTGTCATGCAGGCTTTGACGGGAACGCCGTCGGCGATAACCAGGCACTGGGAGCACTGGCCATTGGCACAGAACAATCCCTGGGGGCTGCCGTCCTTGTGATGGTGACCAAACACATGAATATCGTTGGCGAACAGGGCTGAGGAGATCATTTCCCCGTCCCTGCCGGTCAACGGCGTGCCATTCCAGGTAAACGGAACCTCAGCGTCAGTCGGCACAGTCAGAATCGGATGGGATTGAATTCGCTTAATCGACATTAAGGTTGTATCTCCCGGTTTTCCATGTAGTGGTTGAATCGCAACACATGGGCTTCGGCCAACTGCCTTGCCCCGTCCACATCCTTTTTTTCAACGGCATTGATAATGCTGCCCAGATCGGTAAAATTTTCCTTCATTTCCCGCTGGTTCATGACCAAAAAAGTCTCATAGTAATGGTCAATGTTGTCATGGACCGTGTGATGCAGGGAGATGTAGACCGGATTTCCCGTAATTTCCGCCAGGGCCAGGTGAATTTGCTTATCCACCTCCACAAACTCCTTTTGGAAATCGCCGCCCTTTTCGGCAAACTGGCGAGCCTGTTTCAGCAGGGATTTTAGACGGATGACATCCGCCGGTGTGGCCCGTTCTGCGGCCAATGCCGACACCCGGCCCTCCACACCCACACGAAACTCCGAGAGATGCCGCAGTGAGATCTTCTGGTATCGAATCAGCAAGGCCAGGCTTTCGTTGATCTGGTCGTAGCTGACATCCTGCACCACCGCACCCCCCCCCACCCCCAGCTTGATCTCGATGAGGCCCTTCTGCTCCAGCACCCGCAGGGCCTCTCTCAAGGTTCCCCGGCTCACCTGAAGCATCTCTTTGAGTTCCCTTTCCGAGGGAAGGATTTCGCCCGGTTTGAGCTTACCCGCAAGAATGGTCTCCTGGATCTGCTCTACCACGTCCTGGAAAATTCGATTCTGTTTGGCTGCTTTAAACATAGCGTCTGTCCCAATACATCCCGCATCCCCCTGCAGTATCTCCATTGACATGCTTCCGAATCAGAGAATCGAAGGCCTTCAGGTAGTGGTAGATAGGAATGGTTTAACCATTTAACTGAATGGTTAAACCATTACAAATTTCCGCCATCGATGTCAAGCCCCATACGACCCCATCGGAGCGCCTGGCGAATTCTGGGTTGCCGAGTCAACACACCTGCCGACCGCATGTTTTCCCTTGACACCATAAAGGTATAAAACGTAGGTGAACTATCTGCGACAATGCCAACTCAAAAGGAGATCGAATCCATGTTGACCCACAAAAAAATCGGTATGATCGGAACCGGAAACATGGGCAACGCCCTGATTGACGGACTGATCCGATCCGGTGCGGCCCAGCCCGAAAACATCATCTGTTCTGATGCCAGCGAACGGCAGTTGGCTACCATGCATGAAAAATACAAAGTGACCACCACCACTGACAATATCGAGGTGGTCAAGGCGGCCGACATCATCATCTATGCCATCAAACCCCAGATTATGGCCAGCGTGCTCAAGGAAACGGCCGACTATCTGGACATGAGCAAGCTGATCATATCCATTGCCGCCGGGGTTCCTTTGGCAGCCATCGAGTCGCTGCTCAATAAGGATCTTCGACTGATCCGGGTCATGCCCAACGTAGCCGTGGCGGTCCGTGAAGGCGCCACGGCCGTCGCCGCCGGCGGCCATGCGGACAAGGAAGACGTTAAGCTGGCCATGGCGATTTTCGATTCGGTAGGCAAATCCATTTTCCTCAAGGAAAATGACCTGATGGATGCCATCACGGGACTCAGCGGCAGCGGTCCGGCCTATATTTTCATGATCGTCGATGCCCTGGCCGATGCCGGCGTCAAAGTGGGGCTTTCCCGGAAAGACGCCCTGTTCCTCGCCTCCCAGACTATCCTGGGCGCCGCCAAGCTGCTCCTGGAAACCAATGCCCATCCCGGTCAGCTTAAAGATTCGGTCACCTCACCGGGCGGTACGGCCATCGCCGGCCTTCATACCCTGGAAAAAGGCGGACTCCGAACGACACTGATCAATGCCGTGGAGGCAGCCACCAACCGTTCCAAGGAGCTGGGGGAAGCCATGCTCAAGAACTTTGCCAACGGTCAAACGCAGCCTTGAATCGCGCCTGATCCTCCTGGCCAATGCACGGCCTTGCCGAATTCAGCTCATATGTTTATATTGTTAGAATGGCATCATTGAGTGCAACCCGGGGTGAACATGTGAGAGCGCTTCCATCTGCCCTTGTTAAAAACGTCACGCCCGTTGTACGAATCATTCTGGGGGCGGTTTTCCTGTTTTCCTGCGCCGGCAAGATTGCCGACCCGGCGGGCTTTGCAGCAATTGTGACCAACTACCAGTTGCTTCCGCCGCCACTGGTCACAACCACCGCCGTGGTTTTCCCCTGGATCGAAGCCGTGTGCGGGCTGGCACTGGTTTTCGGCAGGTTTGAAAAGGGTGCGGCGCTGCTGGTAAGCCTGATGATGGTCGTTTTTACCGGGCTCATCCTTTATAACAGCTATCGTGGATTGAACATCGCCTGTGGTTGCTTTTCGCTGTCCGCCAAAGCGCCTTCGGATATCGCCGTGAACACGCTGCGCAATCTGTCTATTCTGGCGGCCGGAGCATGGGTCCTTTTCTTTCCGAAACACCAGCGCCTGGCGTCTGCCCGATAAAGGGGACACTTTTATTGTAACCCCATACGGTTCCGGCGGCTCACCAGAAAAAACAGTCACCGTTTCATGCCGCCAACAACGTTACAGGATTGACCGGACGCATGTTTACAGAATCGATCTCGTATTCCGCGGCCCTGATTGCAGGGTTGCTCTCGTTTTTCTCCCCGTGCATCTTTCCGTTGATACCGGCCTATTTTACCTTTATCACCGGGCTTTCCCTGGATGAATTGACCGAGGCCCGGCAGACCCGTATCCGTGCGCAGATTATTCTTGGATCTAAACCCGACTTTGAAAAACTGAATGGGGTGGGTATCCGTACACGGGTCGTCCTGTCGACATTGAGTTATGTTCTGGGTTTCTCTCTGGTCTTCATCCTCATGGGAGCGTCTGCCTCCTTCATCGGGGGTGCCATATTCAAATACCGCGACTGGATACGGATCATCGGCGGGGTGGCGATTATCCTTTTCGGTATTCATATGACCGGGCTGTTTCGCTTCCGGCTCTTGGAATTCGAACGGCGGCTGAATATCCAAAAGAAACCCCTCCATTTTCTGGGAACCTTTGTCGTGGGGATGGCTTTCGGGGCGGGTTGGAGCCCGTGCATCGGTCCGCTGCTGGGCTCGATCCTGATCGTGGCGGGGAACCAGGATACGGTGGGCCAGGGCATTGGCCTCCTCTCGGTTTATGCCGCGGGGCTGGCGATTCCCTTTTTAGTGATTTCAATTTTCGTCGATTCATTGTTGACCTTGATTAAAAAGGTATCCTGGTCGATAAAGTATATCAACATGACCGCAGGTGCGTTATTGGTGATCCTCGGCCTGCTGTTGCTCAGCAATAAACTGAATCTGATCAGCACATAGGAATGAACCGCTATGAAAAATTATTGCAGATCCACGGCGATGCTCCTGATCGTCCTGATAGAAGTGATCGCCTCGATATCCGGTGTTGTTCGGGCGAACGCCGCCCAGTCCACTGACGGCGGCATCCAGTGGCTCTCCTATGCCGAGGGCCGTCAGCGGGGAGAGGCCGAAAACAAGAAGGTGTTTCTGGTTTTTAATGCCGACTGGTGCCGCTACTGCCTGCAGATGGAAAAGGAAACGTTTCAAAATCCCACAGTCATCGCCTACGTCAACCGCAACTTTGTACCCATCAGCGTCAACTCGGACAAGCAGCAGGACATTGCCGCCAAATACAAGGTCAGGGGGCTGCCCAGTACTTATTTCATTTCCGAGACCGGTGAGCCAATTGCCAACCGGCCCGGGTACATCGCGCCTGACGAAATGCTGAAGATCCTAAAATTCTTCGGCACTGACAGCTACCTGTCCATGAGTTTCAAGGCCTTTGTGGAAAAGGAGAAATAAGGCGAGCAGGCACCCCGACATCAACCAGCGTTTCAGATTGATCCGGGCGAACCTCTTCGGAGCAGGCGGATGAGCGTAGAAATGGTGATGACCAGTGACAGGGACCCCAAGAGACAGGGAACCCAGATGAAGGCATGGTAGCTGGGCGTATCCACGGATGCGGCAACACCGGTGATGCTGAACAGCAGCACCACCAAGGCAAAGGCCAGGGTGAGCATCATGGCGAGCTCCGTGTCGTACCATGGGATAAAGGCCTTGCGGAAAAGCAGCTCGCTTTTAAATTTCACTTTCACCCGTACCTCCAAAACGTGCTGAGCAATGGATCTATTCTGCAAATATGAACGAACTTGCCGGGAAAAGCGACGGTTATACCGGCAGGGGATGGTGACGCTTGTCGCGCTGACGATAATTGGTATCGGTGGATGTGCCGTGACCCCAAAGACACTCTCCATCAAGGATAAGCCGACCCGCTTGATGGAAAATACCATATTGAAAACCGCCACTGCGTCGGTGGTATCCCGGGAGCAGTTGATCGCCGACATGGCCGATGCCCGGGTGGTCTATGTCGGAGAAAACCATACCAATCCCTCCCACCATGCCATCCAGTTGGAAATCATCAAAGCGCTTGCGCAAACCACAGATCATCTGGTCATCGGCATGGAGATGTTCGATCACACCTACCAGCCGGTGCTGGACCAATGGACGGCCGGAAAACTCGACCAGAACGCGTTCTTAGCAAAAACCCACTGGTACGCCAACTGGCGCTTCGATTTTGGTCTGTACCGCGATATCCTGGAATTTGCAAAGGAAAAAGGACTTCGGGTCATCGCCCTGAACGTGCCTTTTTACATCCCTTCCAGAATAAGGGTGGGGGGGCTCGCCAGCCTGTCGGAGGCGGATCGAATGCAACTGCCGGACATTATCGATACCACCGATGCCGACCACCGGGCCTATCTGGAAAAAATCTTTAATCTGCATGCCTTCAGCGGCAGCGACACCTTCGAATTTTTCTATGAAGCCCAGTGCACCTGGGAAGATGCCATGGCCGAAGCTGTCGCCAAAAACATGGAATCGGGAAAAATGGTGGTGCTGGCGGGAAACGGCCACATCATCCGCAAATTCGGCATCCCCGACCGGGCCTTTGCCCGGTCGCACGCCCCCTTCAAAACCATCTACCTGGCGCCGGTGGGCGGAGAGGCTGAACTGTCCTGGGCCGACTACCTGTGGGTCACCCCGGAGACGCGCATGCCCCACGGCCAGATGCGCGGCGGCGGGATGAAGAAACCATAAACAGGCCTACCTTGTACCACTTCATTGGGACGCGTAAATGCCCAAGGTAAAAAACCAAGTGCCAAATGAAGGCATTTGGGCGTTTTATAAAAATGCTTTTCTATCCTTCAATTGACATTTGAACTTTGTCATTTGACATTGGCGGCCGTCCAGCAGTGGAGAATTTTAGTTCCGGCCAAGGGCCGCAGCGATGTTGAAACCGGAGGCGTAGCGGCGCTACGTCGAGGATAGCGCTGAAGCTTCACAAGGTGCTCAACTGAGCGAGCACGCAGGCTTGGGCCAAAAGATGCCATTTCTGAACGGGCAATCTATCCGCACTTGGTAAATCCGCAGAAATGACACGTCATGCACCCCTCTTCGAAGCTGATGGTCTGGCTGCACTCCGGGCAGACTTCGCCCATCAGACTCCCCCCCTTCCTTTTCATTTTCTCATCCTTAAGATAATGCTGTTCCAGGACCCGGGCGATCGCATCGGGGATGGAGAGCACCAGCCCCCCGTTCTGAAAGATGGGATGCTCGCCGCCGATCCCCTTGAGCTGCTCCACGACCTTATCCACAGTAACACCGGACCGGAAGGCCAGGGAGACCAGCCGACCGATGGCCTCGGTCTTGGCGGTGGTGGACCGGCCCGACTTGCCGATGGTGGCAAAAACCTCGAAGGGTTTGCCGTGGTAATCGGTCACCGTCACGTAGAGTTGCCCCAGTCCGGTCTTCACCCGGGTGGTGAAGCCGTTCAGGGTGTCGGGCCGCTTACGAACGGCGGTCATGAAGGCATCCTCCTCCTTTTTGGCCGCTGAAAAGGAAAGAACCTGGTTCTCCTTGCTGCCGTCCCGATAGATAGTGACACCCTTGCAGCCCAGTTCCCAGGCCAGGTCGTAAATCTTCTGCACATCCGCCACCGTTGCATCCCGGGCCAGGTTGACTGTCTTGGAAACAGCATTGTCTGTGTGTTTTTGAAAGGCCGCCTGCATGCGCAGGTGCCATTCCGGCGAGATGTCGTGAGCGGTGACGAACACTTGCTTCACCGCATCCGGGATATCCTCCATGTGGGCGATGGTTCCGGCACCGGCAATGGCCTCCATGAGCGCCTCCGAATAAAAGCCCTGCCGTCTGGCGGCAGCCTCGAAGTGGGGATTGACCTCGGTGAGCTTGTCGCCATCCATGACCGTACGCACGAAACTCAAAGCAAAAAGCGGCTCGATTCCCGAGGAGCAGTTGCTGATGATGCTCAGTGTTCCGGTAGGGGCGATCGTTGTGGTGGTGGCGTTGCGGTAGGCCGACAGCTCGTCACCGATGAAACGGCTTTGCTCATAATTGGGGAACACGCCGCGCTGCCGGGCCAGGGCCAGAGACGCCCGGTGGGATTCGGCCTGAATGAATCCCATGATGTCCTCGGCCACGGCCAAAGCCTTCTCGCTGTTGTAGGGAATGGCCAGTTGGAACAGCAGATCGGCAAAACCCATGATCCCCAGACCGATCTTCCGATTTCCCTTGACCATCCTGTCGATGGCGTCCAGAGGGTAGCGGGACATGTCGATGGTATTGTCCAGAAAGCGCACCGACGTCCAGACGGTCTCTTTCAAGGCATCATAATCGATTTTTGCCTCACCCGGATCGTCGACCACAAACTTGGAAAGATTGATGGATCCCAGGTTGCAGGCCTCCATGGGCAGCAGGGGCTGTTCACCGCAAGGGTTGGTGCTTTCGATCTCACCCAACGCGGGCGTGGGGTTGTCCCGGTTGATCCGGTCGAGAAAAACGATGCCCGGATCGCCGTTTTTCCAGGCTTGTTCGATCAACGCCGAGTAGACTTCCCGGGCATTGAGCGTTCCCACCGTCTGGCGGTCCCGGGGATCCACCAGATCATACAGGGCATCGGCTTTGACCGCTTCCATGAAGGCTTCGGTAATGCCCACGGAAATGTTGAAGTTGTTCAACTCGGTGTTGGTGGACTTGCAGAGGATAAACTCCATGATGTCCGGGTGGTCCACCCGCAGGATCGCCATGTTGGCACCGCGTCGGGTCCCCCCCTGCTTGACTTGTTCGGTGGCGGTATTGAAAATCTTCATGAAGGAAATAGGACCGGAGGCAATGCCGCCCGTGGTGCCCACCATGGAGTTTTTCGGCCGCAGTCTGGAAAAAGAGAAACCGGTGCCACCACCCGATTTATGGATAATGGCGGCGTTTTTCAGCGAGTCGAAAATGCCTTCCATACTGTCTTCGATGGGCAGCACGAAACAGGCGGCCAGTTGTCCCAGGCGTCTGCCGGCATTCATCAGGGTCGGCGAGTTGGGCAGGAACTTGAAATCCGTCATCAGGCTATAGAACTGCTCGGTTATTTTTCGGATATCGGCGTTCTCGTCATATATTTCCTCCGCCTGCGCAATATGTTTGGCCACCCGATGAAACATCTGGGCGGGCGTCTCCTGGATTTTGCCGTCCGTATCTTTCTTCAGATAGCGCCGCTCCAGTACCGTTTTGGCGTTGGAAGAAAGATCGATACCGTTTCTGATGAACATGTCCCGGGTCAATCGCACCGGCCCTTGGGCATTCAGACCGTATTCAGCCAGTTTGGCCTTCACCATCTCGTCCACCATGGGCGATGAAATGTGCCTCAGATCCATGCGATCGATGGTGGATCGAATGAATCGGGCGATCTCTTTGGCCTGACTTTTATTGACGGCATTGGCGCCGATGAGGCTCTTGCAGAAAACCTGGTCATCCCAGACATGGGTATTCAGGTCCACATTTCCATCGTCCACGATGAGAATTTTCTCTTTCTGTGTCATAGGGTATCACAACTCCGTAATGGGGTAAGTGGTTTTACTGAACTGTTGCCCGGATCCGAAACCATGGTTCCGATTGATTACTTTCGGGTTTACGCCAGCCGGTATCCCACTTGGCAGCCCACGAAAAAAAACCCCTGGCACCCGCAAGTGAGTAGTGTCGGTGTTTCTCTGGTGTGGAAATCCTGCCCGAATCGAATTGAATGCCGGCACGACACGCGGGGAAGAAGGGAACCTGCCATACAGGGTTAACACGATGGTAACAGTTTATGCCGCAAACCTGCCGTACCCGCGTCAGAACTAATTTCTCACACAACATATTGTATGTCAAGCAGCTTTTAGCACAACATATACCCATAACAAAAAGTCAAAAAAGCCACCTTTTTTTTATTGACCAACGAGGGAAGAAATCCGGCCCGGATTGGTTTTTTTAAGCAAACACAAAGCGTTGGCCCTTTCTGCACTAACCGGCCGCATCCACTACATATGGAAATTGCTCCTTGACAGACAACAACATCTTGTTGTATTAGTCCCGTCACTGCCCCGTGATCCATGGGGCTGGAATTACAGCATATCCGAAATTGCCCGATGCGTTGCACACCCTGAAAAAATGCTGGCCACGGCATTTTTTCGTCGTTCCAAACCGCCAAAAACGAATGCTGCACCCGAGGAGAGACCCGTGATTGAACAGATCAAAAAGCGTGACGGCCGAATTGTCGAATTTGCCCCATCCAAAATCACCGCAGCCATCGCCAAGGCCGGTCATGCCTCGGGGGAATTCGGGGAACGGGACGCCAAGAAAATGACCCTGCGGGTGCTGACCATGGCCCATGAGCTTCGCATGGGTTCCACCCCCGAGGTGGAGGAGATTCAGGATATCGTAGAGCGGGTGCTGCTGGACTCTCCATACTATAAAACCGCCAAAGCCTACATTATCTACCGGGAGCAGCATGCCCAGATCCGGCGCATTGCCACCGAGGCCCAGGTGGACCTGGTGGAGCACTACATCCGCAAACTGGACTGGAAAATAAAAGAAAACAGTAACATGTGCTACTCCCTCCAGGGGCTCAACAACTACATTTCCTCGGACGTCACCGCGGAATACTGGCTCAACAAGATCTATCCGCCGGAGATTCGGCGGGCGCATGCCGACGGGGACCTGCACATCCACGACCTGAGCCTGCTGTCGGTCTACTGCGTGGGCTGGGATCTGACCGACCTCCTGCGCAATGGGTTCAAAGGCGTCGAGGGCAAGGTGGAAAGTGGACCCCCCAAGCACCTGCGCTCAGCACTCGGCCAGATCGTCAACTTCTTCTACACCCTGCAGGGAGAAGCAGCCGGCGCTCAGGCCCTGTCCAACTTCGACACCCTGCTGGCCCCCTTCATCCGATACGACAAGCTGAGCTACGCCCGGGTCAAGCAGGCCCTTCAGGAATTCGTCTTCAACATCAACATTCCCACCCGGGTGGGATTCCAGACGCCCTTCACCAATATCACCATGGATCTCTGTGTGCCGGGCACCTTGAAGGACCACCCAGTGATCATTGGCGGCAAGGACAAAAAAGCCACCTACAGCGAGTTTCAGGCGGAGATGGACACCTTCAACCGGGCCTTTGCCGAAGTGATGATCGAAGGCGACGCCAAGGGCCGCGTCTTCACCTTCCCGATCCCCACCTACAACATTACCAAGGATTTCGACTGGGACAACCCCAACTTGGAAACCGTTTGGCAAATGACCGGCAAATACGGCATCCCCTACTTCTCCAACTTCGTCAATTCGGACATGTCTCCCGAAGACGCCCGTTCCATGTGCTGCCGCCTGAGACTGGACAACCGCGAACTGCTCAAACGCGGCGGCGGTCTGTTCGGCGCCAACCCCCTGACCGGCTCCATCGGCGTGGTGACCATCAACCTGCCGCGGATCGGCCATGTGGCCAAGGATGAAACCCAGTTTTTCACGAGCCTCCAGGCCAAGGTGGACCTGGCCATTGAAAGTCTGACCATCAAACGCAAGGTGCTGGAACAGTTTACCGACAAAAACCTGTACCCCTATTCCAAATTCTACTTGAGATCCATCAAGAACCGCTCCGGCGTTTACTGGAAAAACCATTTTTCCACCATCGGCATCGTGGGCATGAACGAAGCCTGCCTGAACTTTCTGGGAACGGACATCACCACCGCCAAGGGCCAGGCCTTTGCCGTGAAGGTCATGGACGAACTGCGGGCCATGATCACCGAGGTCCAGGACCGCACCGGAGACATTTACAATCTGGAAGCCACCCCGGCCGAAGGCACCTCCTACCGCCTGGCCATGATCGACAAAAAACGCTATCCGGACATCCTGTGCGCCAACGAGGAAGACGTCCGGAAAGGTGCCGTTCCCTATTACACCAATTCCACCCAGCTGCCGGTGAATCACACCGACGATATCTTCGAGACGCTGATGCTACAGGACAACCTGCAAACCAAATACACCGGCGGCACCGTGCTTCACCTGTTCTTAGGCGAGCAGATCACCGATATCGAGACGGTGAAGTCGCTGATTCGTAAAGTGTCGGGTAATTACCATCTGCCCTACTTCACGCTGACCCCCACCTTTTCGATCTGTCCCTCCCATGGCTATCTCAATGGTGAGCAGACCCGTTGCTCGCACTGCAACCGCGAAACGGAAGTTTACTCCCGGGTGGTGGGTTACCTGCGGCCGGTGAAGCAGTGGAACGACGGCAAACAGGCGGAATACTGCCGCCGGCGGCCGTTTAAAATCAACCTTGAGGAGCCGGGTGTGGCGGCGGCAGTGGCACTCAAGGAAGATGCCCCATGCAACCCGCCGATGGACAACCCGACCGTTACGATGGATCCGGTCTGCACCGAGGATGCACTGCGGCAGCTGGGGTCAGCGTAGCAGCCCATGATCCTGGCCGGTCTCCAGAAGAACTCCTTTATCGACTTTCCGGGCAAAATCAGCTGCGTCCTGTTCACCACCGGTTGCAACTTCATATGCCCCTACTGCCACAACGCGGACTTGGCAAGGGGCGAATACCCGGCACGGTTCAAATTGGCGCAGGTGATTGATTTTTTAAAATCCCGCCGGGGCATGCTGGAAGGCGTGGCTATCACCGGCGGTGAACCCACCCTGGAGGGGGGCATCGTCGATCTTTGCCGGGCCGTCAAATCGCTGGGATATCCGGTGAAGCTGGATACCAACGGCAGCCGGCCCGCGGTGCTCCGCGGGCTTCTGGAGCAGGGCCTGGTAGATTTTATCGCCATGGACATCAAGGCGCCGCTAAACGACTATCACCCCTTCAGCCGGGACCCCAAAATCCATGAACGGCTGGCCGCAAGCATCCGCATGATTATGGAATCCGCCCCCGCCTACGAATTTCGCACCACCTGTGCAGCACCGTTCGTCAACGCAAATTCAGTTGAAACCATCGCCAGAACGATCGAAGGCGCCGCCTGCTATGTGCTCCAGCCGTTCAACCGCCGTGCCGTGTGCCTAGACCCCGAGTTCAACCGACGGCAGGATCCGACCCTCTTTCCGGACGAAATGATGCGGTTAAAAACCTTGGCGGCCCCCTTTGTCAGAACCTGCATGATCCGGTAATCGTTCCCGGGCTCCTTTTCCGCTTCCCCCGATCCAACCGATTACGGTTTTTGCACAGCGGGGTTACCAGCCTTGCCCGCATGCCCTTTTCCACCATCTGCCCGCCTGTCACCACGTCTTTCATGTATTTTTTTTTGTGAACTAAATCAATAGGCTAAAAATAATCAGCGATGATGGTTGACCATCTGGCAAACCTATTGCTCTGAACGGGGGCAACCGTTCCTGACGGGAATATGCAGGCACGTCCCTGCAAACACTGAAAATAAACCGGGAGAATTGCCTTCGACCATGTATAATAAACAGCTACGATCAATTATTGTCCGAGTCGGCACCATTGTCGTTCCCATCGTTATTTTTTTCACAACCATTTCCGCCATGGCCGCCAGCGTGAGCCTTCGCTGGGATCCCAACGATCCCGCCCCCCAAGGTTACCGGGTGTTCGCTCGAAAGATCGACCAGGCCTATGATTACAGCCGGCCCGACTGGGAAGGTGCCTCCACTTCCTGTACCGTCGACACTCTCGATGGCCAGGCCGAGTACTACTTCGTGGTGCGTGCCTATGAAGGCGGTCTGGAGAGCAACGACTCCACTGAAGCCCACTATATTCCACCGGTAACGGATAATGACGGCGACGGCATACCCGACGACTGGGAAGCCCACTTCGGCCTGAACCCCCGGGTCGATGACGCCAACGGAGACCTCGATCGGGACGGCATCAGCAATCGCGACGAATTCCGTGCTGGATTGGAGCCTGATGGTCCGGGTGTAGGTGCGGCACCGCTGCGCCCAGAATCTCTTTTCCCGGAATCCGATACCCAGGTGGAACGCAACACGCAGCTTGATGCCGGAAATTTTTCAGATACCGACGGGGATGCCCATATTGCGACCCAGTGGCAGGTATACGACAATGGGTCGGGAGATTGCCTGATGGATGTGGTGACTGATCGCTGGCTCAACCAGTTGCAGGTACCGCTTCTGTTGCTCAATGGGGACGGGGCCTACCACTGGCGTGCCCGTTTTTTCGACTCCGGCGGAAAGGTGTCAGCCTGGTCGACGATGGTTCATTTCACCACACAGGCAGCGACTAACGATTTCGATGGCAACGGTATTCGCGACGATCAGGAGGGTGGTTTGGTTCAGGCTCAAGTGACCCACTCCCTATCATCGCCGACCACCAACTGCGAACCTATGGCTTTAGTGGTGGCATCCAAAGATACCGTTGCCGAAATCGAACAGATGATGATGATCGATCCAGCTGAATTGGAAATCGATGAGACAACGCCGGATCGACTGCCGTCAGCCATGCTGGCCTATAAGCTGATCCTTTATGAACCCGGCCAGTGCGCTCTGGTAACAATTCAGCTTTCCGATCCTGCATCCGCCGGTGCCAGATGGATCAAATACGATGAAGTCAACGGATGGCAGGATTTCTCCGATCACACGCAATTTTCCGCAGACCGCCGGTCAGTAACCGTTGAAGTCAAAGACGGCGGATACGGCGATGCCGACGGCGTTGCCAACGGAATCATTATCGACCCGGCGGGGCTTTCCACTTCGGTCGACGGTTCTTCGTCGACCGCCACCGCAGGCGGTGGCGGGGGCGGGGGCTGCTTTATTGTTTCCCTCTACCGCCAGGAAAAGAGGACCGATGCGGGCCCTGGCCCCTGGCAGTGGATCAAGGATCAAACGAGCCGGCTGCTGACGGGTATGGTCGGTCACTAACCGGATATCGAAACCGGTCGGGATAAGGATAGCCATGATTATCAAAGAGAAAGAAGCAGCATCAGTGGGCGGACGAATCGCTGGCGACCGGCGAACCGGCATTGACCGCCGGGTGCTGACCTACGATGGGTATTTTCCCGAACGCAGGACCATCGATGACCGGCGACAGAACAAAAAATCCGCAACTGACATTCAGGGAGAGTGGCGCGACAGGCGGCGATATGCCTGATCGACGGGTGCATGGGTGCGCTCTTGGCGAGTGCTGAAGGGAGAGGGCGATCGGCCCTCCCCTTCAGCCGACATCCATTCTCGCCCGTCGGTAAAGGTCGAAGAAGTGATGGGTGGGACCGCATCCCTTTCCTAACGCAAAAGCGTTTTCAATGGCCCCGGTAATGTAGGTCTTGGCCTGAGCAACCGCATCGAAAAACGACTCACCCCGTGCCATGTAGGCGGCAATCGCCGATGAGAAAGTGCACCCGGTACCGTGGGTGTTGACCGTGTCGATGCGTCGATTCTCCAACAGCCTGAAATCCGCTCCGTCGAACAGCACATCCGTGGCACTGCCCCCTCCCAGGTGGCCGCCCTTGACCACCACCATTTTCGCACCCAATGCCGAAATTTCCCGGGCGGCGGTTTTCATCGCATCGATATCCGCAATCGTTTTTCCCAGCAGGGCTTCGGCTTCGGGCAGATTGGGCGTCACCACCCGGGCCAGGGGAAACAGGTGCCGGACCAGGGCCGCCCGGGCATCGGGCTGGAGCAGGGCGTACCCACTTTTGGAAATCATCACCGGATCCAGAATCACCGGCGGCAACGGATCGATGGCGTTCAGCGCCCGGGCAATGGCCTCGACCAGCGGGATGCTGGCCACCATGCCGATCTTCACGGCATGAATGGCAATATCTTCAAAAAGGCAGACGATCTGATCATGGACGATCTGGGGCCTCATTTCCTGAATATCATAAACTTTCTGCGTATTTTGCACCGTCACCGCCGTCACGGCGCTCATTCCGAAAACACCCAATGCCTGAAATGTCTTCAAATCCGCCTGAATCCCCGCCCCTCCCGATGAATCGGATCCGGCAATGGTCAATGCCACGCGCATATCAATCTCCTGATGGGCAATGTTTCTGATATAAAAAGTGATTCGGTGACCGGATGAATTAACCGTCTGAATTATTTAAATGGGGGACTATCGTCAACGAAAATCAGAGCCACCGCTTATCTAAAGTGGCCATCTGAGGAAAAATGGCCAAAAAATATACAGATTTTCAACCACCTGCCGATAATGATTGTGAAAATCTAATTTGGATAAATACGGTTAACTGAAAAAGTTATCAATCGGTTACTCCGGCTTTCGCCGGAATGACAAACAACACCGAAAGCGTGGAAAGAAGCATGGCCCGTAACCCACACCTTCATATCCGCCCGACCAGCAATGCCAACGGCGGGGCCGCCGGGATCCTCATCGCCCTGGTGCTCGTGCTGGCCCTGGCCGGCGGTGGAGGGTATTGGACTTACGGCAAATACTTTAAAAAGGAGCCGCTGCGGACCAAGCTGGCCTCCATGAAGATCAAGGAGGAACTGGTCGCCTTCACCCATGACCACGTATCCACAGCCCTTTACGGCAACATGGTCCTTACGGACGACATCGTGGTCATGATGGACAAGGAACTGGACCGGCTGAAGCGGATCGGCAAAAAGTTTCCCAACCAGCGGGGGATCGTTGCCGCCCAGACCCGAGAACTCACCATCGCCCGGGACGGCATGGCCAAAGTGCTTGCCGATGTATCCGCCAAGCTGGAGAAGATATATGTCACCTGGCTGGTGGATCGCTCCGAAGGGACCGGGCAGATCCGCTCACAAAAAGGGACGCTGACCCGTCAGCTGGCCGATGCCATCCGCGGCGAGGCGGTGCTCATCAGTCGCATCCGCACCAACCCCGACGCAACATCTTGAAATGGCATCTATCGGTAGTTACGGTAATCCACACCGTATTTTTTGGCCTTGTAGGCAAATTTGCGCACCGTGGTTTTGAGAATCTCCGCAGCGATGGTGATGTTGCCCCGGGTGTTTTTCAGGGAGTCGATGATCATCTCTTTTTCCAGCGCCCCCACGGCATCCTCTAAAGAAAGATCCGGCAGCGTGCCGCTCTCCTTGCCCGTCTGAAGGGTGGGCGGCAAATGGTAGCTGTGGATGGCGCCCTCTTCGCAGAGCAGCACGGCCCGTTCGATGCAGTTTTCCAGTTCACGCACGTTGCCGGGCCAGTGGTAGGCCATGAGCATGTCAATGGCCGGGGTGGAAAGCCGTTTGACTTCCCGCCCGTTCTCTTCGGCGTATCGCTCCAGAAAGAAATCCGCCAGCAGCAGAATATCCGTTTTGCGTTCCCGCAAGGGCGGCATGTAAATGGGAAACACATTGAGGCGGTAATACAGGTCTCCCCGGAAGGAATCGTCCTCCACGGCCTGTTCGAGGTTCTTGTTGGTAGCGGCGATAATACGCACATCCACCTTGAGGGTCCGGTGACCGCCCACGCGCTCGAACTCCCGCTCCTGCAGAACGCGCAGCAACCGAACCTGCACATCCGGTTCGATGCTGCCGATTTCATCCAGGAAGATGGTGCCCTTGTGGGCCAGTTCGAACCGACCGGGCTTCTGTTTGACCGCCCCGGTGAAAGCCCCTTTTTCATGACCGAACAGTTCGCTCTCGATCAGGTTGTTAGGGATGGCCGCACAATTGACTTTGACGAAGGGCCCTTTTGACCGGGTGGAGTTGTAGTGAATGGAGTTGGCCACCAGTTCCTTGCCGGTGCCGCTCTCCCCGCGAATCAGCACGGTGGCGTTGCTCCGCGACACCTGGCTGATCATCTGGTACACTTCGCGCATCTTGTTGCTGTTGCCGATGATGTTGTTGATGCGGTACTTGTTTTCCAGTTCGTCCCGCAGACGCTTGTTTTCTTCCCGCAGAGCCTCTTTTTCCAGATGGATAGTCTCCAGGTTGATGGCGTGGCGGGCCAGCATGGTGGCCACCACGGAAAGCAGCTTGGTGCCTTCCTCAAGCGGATATTCGGGATCGTAGGCCCGGTCCACGCTCAGGGCACCCACCACCCGTTTGCCTTTCTGCACGGGGACGCAGATAAAAGAAACCTCCCCCATGCCCTTGATCTTGCGCGAGGCGGTGCGGTTGAGAAACAGGGGTTCCTCGCTGATTTTGGGAATGGCCACGGCCTCACCGGTTTGAATCACCCGACCGATGATCCCCTCACCCAGTTTGTATTTCACCCGCTCCATGGCACTTTTGGAAAGGCTGTGGGCGACTTCGATGTTGATTTCGTTTCTCAAGGGGTTGAGAATAGAAATGGTTCCGCGCTCCATCTGCATGGAGGTGGAGAGGATATCCAGCACCTTGTACATGGATTTTTTCAGGTCCAGATGCTCGTTGAGGGCATTGGATATTTCGTAAAAAAGGGTGACCTGTTCAATGGCTTTCATCACATTTCCTTTATAGGGCGGCACAAGGGAACTCAAAAATGGCATACAAATTTCTGTTTACAACATTTTTGTAATCACTGACAACCCCCGGAAACCACGGATTCCCATTTTTCTTTCTTTTCAGCTGAAATTACGTATCCAAAAGCGATGAGACGGGGAACACATCTTGAAAGGAGATAAGGTAACCGGTAAAGTAGGCGCATGATTCTGCACATCGATATGGATGCCTTTTTTGCCTCGGTGGAACAATTGGACCACCCGGAGTTGAAAGGAAAGGCCCTGGTCGTGGGCGGCGACTCGGGCCGGGGAGTCGTGGCAGCCGCCAGCTACGAGGCCCGTCGATACGGCATCCACAGCGCCATGCCCATGTTCATGGCCAGGCAGCGCTGCCCCCGGCTGGTTATCGTCCCTCCCCGCAAGGACCGCTACAGCGAGGTGTCTCGGTCGGTCATGACCATTCTTCACCGTTATTCGCCGATCGTGGAGCAGGTTTCCATCGATGAAGCCTACCTGGATGCGGCCGGATGCGGCCGTTTGTACGGCCATCCCCAGGCGATGGCGAGCGCCATTAAAACAGACATCCTGAACGAGGTGGCTCTGACCTGTTCCATCGGCATCGCCCCCTTGAAGTTTCTGGCCAAAATTGCATCGGACATGCAAAAACCCGACGGCCTGACCGTGATTACCCGGGAAACCCTTTCCGAGGTCATCGCCTCCCTACCCGTGGAAAAGGTGCCGGGTGTGGGCAAGCATGCCCATGAACAACTCCGGCAGATGGGCATCGCCACCCTCGGAGAAGCCAGAAAAATAAGGTCGTCCGTTCTGGTGGAACGACTGGGCAAATTCGGCCATCGGCTGTCAGAACTGGCCCACGGGCGGGACGAATCCATCGTCACCCCCCATTCTCCCACCAAATCCATATCGACGGAACGGACCTTGTCGGCCGACACACGGGACCGGGAACAATTGAAGCAGCATCTGCTGGCCCAGAGCCAGGAGGTGGGCCGCCAACTTCGCCGCCAGGGATTTCTGGCCCGGACGATCACGTTGAAATTGAAAGACACGGATTTCAAGCAGATGACCCGGAGCGCCACGCTGGATCGCCCCAGCCAGTCCTCGGAAACGCTCTACCGCACGGCCGAGGCGTTACTGGCGCGTCAGGCCCTGGACAAGGCGGTCCGGCTTATTGGCGTGGGGGCATCGGCATTGATTGCCGACACCACCCCCCAGCAGGCATGCCTGTTTCCGAGCCTTGGGAAAAAGGAGAACGGATGGGAAAAAGTCGACCACGCCGTGGATCGGATCGCCGAACGGTTCGGCCGTTCGGCCGTTCACCGGGGGTCGCTGACGCCTCCGGATGATCTCTCCATGGACTGAAGTCCTCCGACCTCAGTCCTCAGCCCTCAGATTTCCGACTTCCGGCAGCCATCGCCCGCCGCGGGTTGAACCGCTGGACCCGCAGACGAAAAACCTTCAGTGCGTCCATACCAGCCTCATGCCCGTATCTCAGACCAATGTACCGGCGGGTGATGTCATCCACATCCCGCTCGAGCATGGGATGTTGTTCCACCACCCGTCGGGCATAGTCCAGCGGACCCTGATGCGGCGCTTTGGGTATGCCGATCCGTGTCATCTTGTCCAGAAACCGGCCATACACTTTCAGCGCTTTATCTTCGGGCAGTTTGCCGGATGCTTCTCTGCGCATGCGACCCACCAGGATCACCCCGGCGATAAACAGCGGCGGCAGGATCATGAACAGCAGCCATCCACCCTGCCGGCCTACGGAGACGCCCAGCCGTTTCAGCAGAGCGATCTGGTCCTCGGCGGAAAACCCCATGAACCATAAATTCCACCGGATATTGACGGCTTCCCAGGTCTGGCGAAGGGTTTCGGTCCACCGGGCCAGCATTTCCCCCCGGTCGCGTCCGAGAAACCCGGGCAGCCCATCTCCGGCAAGGGCGGACTCGATGCCGGCATCGATGCGATCGGGAGCCACGGTGAAGGTCGGATCCACACGCACCCAGCCCCGCCCCGCCATCCACACCTCGCACCAGACGTGGGCATCGGATTGGCGAACGGTGAGAAATTCCCCAAGGGCATTCCACTTCCCCCCCTGGTAACCGCCGACAATCCTCGCCGGCACGCCGGCGGCCCGCATGAGCACGGTAAAGGCGGTTGCAAAATGCTCGCAGAATCCCTTCCGGCTGGTAAAAAGAAAATCGTCCACCGCGTTAAGCCCCAACCGGTCGGGCCGCAGGGTGTACCGGAAGCCATTATCCCTGAAAAAGGCCAGGGCCGCCGATACCACGGCTTCAGGATCCGCATGGCTCCCCGCCCACCGGTTTCCCAGGGCAACAGCCTCAGGATTCCGGTTCGACGGCAGCTGAAGATAGGCGTTGGAGGGCACTTCGGCGTCATCCTGCAGATAATCCAGGAATGAAGCGGAATGGTATTGAAACCGCTGCCAGACGGGTCGACGGGCCAGCAGGGTGTGGTCGTCCATGATGGTGGCCGCGGGATCGGCCGTCACCGGCAGGTCCAGGGCAAACAGGTGCCGCTGGCCGTGGGGTTCGAGCATCACCGTGTAGCGGGACAGATTTGTACCGCCCACACTGCCCCGGCGGTTTGCCTGACGACTGGCGGGATACCAGCCGGCGCCGTCAAAGCGCTGGAAAACGATACCCCGCCAGTAGAGCTGGTCCGCATCCGGCACCGGGGAGTCAAAAGTCACCGATAAGGCCGGTTCGTCAACCAGCACCAGCCGGGAAACATCGCCGATGCGCATGCTGCTCGAAAATCCGGAGCGGCTTTGCCTGGACCACGGGGACCCCCAGAAGCTGCCGGAAAGTCTCGGAAACAATAAAAAAAGCAGCAGCATCAGCGGAACCGCCAGTAGAATCAGCCTGGCCGACAGCCGCAGCTGTCGGGAAACGGCACCCCTGGGGTCGTTCACATGGATCAGCACGCCGGTAGTCACCCAGACCGACACGAACAGGTAAAGGGTCATAGACAGGTTTTCAAAAACGAACAGGCTGGTGATGGTCAGAAAATAGGCCAGAAAGACGGTCACCATACTGTCCCTCCGGCTCCGAATCTCCAGCGGTTTGATACCGGCCATCACGGCCAGGAGAGCAATAAAATCCCCGCCGTCGAAGCGCAGGCCGGCAGACATCAGAACCGCCGCCATGCCGACGAAGAAAACCGCCAATCGGAAACCTCGTGAGGCTGCGGGCCATCCGCGGCGCTCCCGGAGCAGCAGATAGCCCCACGAGACCGTGCACCATCCCACGGCCCACCATGGCAGGTGGAAGACCAGGGGGGCCATGGCCACCACGAGGGCAAGGATCAACGGGCGAACAGGCTGCCGTTGCATGGCTCAGCCGTTCCCGTAAAGGGCCAGCGCCCGGAGGCACCGGTCCCGATGAACCCTGCCGTTGGCGGCGGGAAAAAGTTGTCCGGCCAGCCGCAAGCCGAAGCTGCGTCGTTGGTGATGGGCCTTGAGGATGTGAAAACAGAGGATGGAGAGCTTTCTTTCTATATCGTCGCCCTGGACGTCCTCAATATCCAGCATCAGACTTTTGCCGGCCTGGCCGGCAAAAGTCTTGGTGTGAAGCCCCCGGCCCCGCGAATAGGCCTGCCAGTGAATGCGGCCGGGTGAATCGCCGGGCTGGTAAGCCGCGAGCCCCAGAAAATCCTCGACGCCCGGAGTCTGGGCGATATAGCCTTCTCTGTGAGCCGACAAGGTTCGGGTACCGGGTTCCGGCGCAGAAACCGGGCGGGGATAGACCAGACACTGCAGGTCGATGTTGATCCGCGCCCAGGCCTGGAACAATCCCAGGGGATAGTCGGAAACGATGCGCAGCCATCCCGGGTCAAAAAGCCCCCGATGGACGGTCCGTGCCTGAACCCGGACACGCGCCGGTTCACCGGATCTGAAATCCTCTCTGGAAGGATCCGCCGGATTGAAATACCAGCGGATGCCGGTTCGCGGCCGGTCAATACCGTCAACTTTAATTTCCACGTCCACGGCTTCTCCGGCAAATACCGGCTCGGCCGTCGCCGATTCCAGACGCAGGCCGTAAAGCATGCTGTAGGTATGCATCATGGCCGTCATCCCCAGGCTGCCCAGAAGGAACGTGAGCAGAAAACCCAGGTTGTTGTTGTAGTTGATGGACCCGGCCAGCATGGCCCCGACCACCGTCAGGTAGAGCATGCCGTATCCCGTGGGAAGAATATAGATGTTGCGCAGGCCCAGGGTTAAGGGGACGGTGGTGTTGCCGCCGACAAAGCGGTAAAAGGTGCGGGCAATGGCGGACATCACGATACCGGCACCTCTTGGAACAGGAGTTTCAGCCGCCGTGCGGGGATCTCTGCCAGGTCGTCGCGGGATCTGAGGCGGTGCCCCACCACGCTGATCAATACGGCCTGGATGTCTTCGGGCAGGGCATAGTCCCGGCCGCTGATAAAGGCCCAGGACCGGGCGGCATGCACCAGTGCCAGGCCCGCCCGCGGCGAGAGCCCCATGTGGAAGTGTTTGCCGGTGCGGGTAAATTCCAGCAGATCCTGAAGGTAGTTCAAGAAAGCGTCGGCCACGTGCACCCGGTCCACCTGTTTCTGGAGCGACAGCACATCTTCAGGGGACAAACACCGTTGCATGTCATTCAGCGCCAGGCGCTGCGCCCGGTCCCCGCCCAACAGCAGCCGCTCGGCCTCACGATCCGGGTAACCCAGTTCGATACGCATGAGAAACCGGTCCAACTGGGACTCGGGCAGCGGAAAGGTGCCGGACAGTTCCATGGGATTCTGCGTGGCGATAACGAAAAAAGGGGCGGACAGCGCCCGGGTCTTGCCGTCGCTGGTGACCTGCCCCTCCTCCATGGCCTCTAACAGGGCGCTCTGGGTTTTGGGCGTGGCCCGGTTGATCTCGTCGGCCAGCAGCACCTGGGTGAAAACCGGCCCCGGGTGGAAGACAAAGGCACCGGTATTCTGATCGAAGATCGAACTGCCTAAGATATCGCCGGGCAGCATGTCGCTGGTGAACTGGACGCGCCTGAACTTCAGGCCCATGCACCGGGAAAGCACTTTGGCCAGCGTGGTTTTTCCGATGCCGGGGATGTCCTCGATAAGCAGATGACCACCGGCAAACAGGCAGGTCAGGGCCATTCGGATCTGTTCTTCCTTACCCAGCACCACCCGGCCGACCTGGCCAACGATGGTTTCAAACTGCGGTTGTAATCCCATTCTCATTTCACCTGTCGACTGTTTCAAAATAGGTTATGCGGGATCATGGACCCCGATCGCTGCATTTCGAATGTTAATTTGAAGATAAACGCCTCGGCCTTAATTTCCAACCCTTTTATCGGCCCTTTCGACCAGTCCTGAAGCGCGCGTTATCTGTCCGTATCACCAATCGAAAATTTCAACCGCATTTGTAAAAAGTATTTTCTTTTGGTGTCTGGGGTCGACAGGCCACTGGTTGCCCCCGGCTGCTCCTCCGAAGTGATGGTTAACCATTAGAATCCATATGCAATACGTTCTTTCTGTGGTAAGTGACGAGGATGATGGCGAGGGGCTTGGCGGACCGGGTCCGTCAATTCCAGAGCGGTATCCAGGGTGAAGTTGTGTTTGCCTTATATTATTGGTATATCCTTAAAACAAAAAGCGGAAAATTTGTACGCGTTCACGGGATATTCCAGTTTGAATTAAATCCAGGAGAGATTGGGCGTCGACCTTCGAAAATAGGAAGTAATACATTCCACGAGGAACGGGAACGTCGGTTTTGCATTTAGACGGCAGGTTTCTTTCAGGGATAATATCCTTTCGACCCACCGGTTTCCCTTTTCGCTTTGGGTGCCCAGGCTGCGCTTTCGCCATAGCACCCCAAAGCGCAGTGCCCGTTCGGCACGGTTGTTGGTCGGTTCAATGCCATGGTGATCGAGAAAGGTCCACAGACTGTCCATTTCGCGAACAATCTGCCGGGCGAGTTTTCCGGCGTCGGTCTTGTCCTTCTCCCAAACGGAGACGGTAAACAAAAAGAACGTATAAAAATCCGACCACATTTCCGGGTCGGGAGGTTCTTTGGCAAACGATACCAGTTGCCTCAGCCAGGCGGCGACGATTTCTCCGAAGCGGCAAAGATCGGTTTTCTTTCGTTCCGCCAGGGCATCGGCTTTGCGGATCAGATGGGCCAGGCAGGTTTGGCGGTTAACCCATTTTCGATATAGGCCGTAACCATCGCTGACCAGAATCCCGTCCCAATCCCGGACCAGTTTTTCGAAAGCTTCCTTGGAGCGATGCGGGTCGATGCGATAAAACGCCACCCGTTCGTTGGCCATGGCCCACAACCAGTGCAGGTCGTTTTCCTTAAACCAGGAAGTTTCGTCGATGTAGTTGCACCAAAAGCGTCGGGCGACCCGGCCGATGCGTTCGTAGGCCGGCAATAGCGCATTTGACGTGCGGTCGACAAGCTTCTGGATGGTTCCGGTGGCAATCCCGATGCCCAGAACCGACTCACACAACTGCTTGACGTCGTTGCGGCTCATGGCCTTGATCCCACTCAATTCTCCGATAAGCGCGGTAAAGCGCGGCCCATAACCGGTGGATACGTCAGAAGGTAGCGCGGCCTTGACCGTCCTGCCGCAGTTGGGACAGTCACATTGCTGGAGAATATAGTGGCTGATTTGCATTTCGATTTCGGGTAGCTCGATATGCTGATGCGCATAAAACGGCTGCATCTTTTGCGGATCGAACTGCGCATGCCCGCATGCGCAGCGCGTCGGCATCAACCAATGGCTCTCGGTCGGATCCAGCATCTGCCGCTGATGCGGCTTGTGGCCTTTCTGACCGCCTTTTGCACGTGTACTCTTTTTCTGTTTTCTCTTTTGCCTGCTAAAGGGCGGATCGGATGACGGCGGCTTACTGGAGTTATGAGAATTTTTGCTGGACCGAACCTCAAGCTTCTCCAGCCGCTTTTCGTGGGCTACAATCCGCTGTTCCATATCGAAAAGCATCCGTTCCAGAGCCATGATATACTGTCGCACCGGCTCTGGTGTCAGTTGCCAATCGAGTTCCGAAAAGGGTCTTTTGAGTGCCATGAAAAGCACTCTACCATAGTCAAAAAGAAAAATCTAGATTTATTTTGTATTATTTCGGTTAGTTATGATCTATTTTTTGTGCTTTGATTTCGGGGGGTTGCGAGACCAGTTGGATCCTCAAAGTACCCCGTGAATGCTTACGAAAATTTTATGGCTTATTTTCCACTTCTTGCTACTGTTCGGCAGTCAAAACATAAAAATGTAATTGAATTTATTTTTAACGATTTATCATCTAAGTTGGTTTTAAAATAGATAAAATCACATAAACAAGCCATCCTTATTGCTTTTTATAAAGGAAAAGTGAATGGACAATGACGTTAATATATACTGGCATGAACATATGGTGTCACGGTCGCAGCGAGAGTCGTTGAATGGACACAAAGGCTGTGTGATTTGGTTCACAGGTCTGAGCGCATCCGGAAAAAGCACTATCGCTAACACACTTGACCACAAACTCCATCAATATGGTATTCACTGTGTGGTTCTAGATGGGGACAATGTCCGTCATGGACTTAACGCCGGCGCGCAAATGGTCCGTAAGAGTCACGGCGATGCTTTTGCTCAGCGTTTTGGGCTAGGATTTTCTGCCATTGACCGGGAAGAAAATATTCGGCGTATAGGTGCGGTAGCAAAGCTATTTTCAGAGGCTGGAGTTATCGCCCTTACGGCATTTATTAGCCCTTATCGAATCGACCGGGATCGTGTTCGAAACACTCTTCTGCCTGGAGACTTCATAGAGGTGTTCGTCGACACCCCAATAGAAGTATGCGAAGACAGGGACCAAAAGGGTCTTTACAAGAAAGCAAGAGCTGGTGAACTCAAAGGGTTTACCGGTATCGATGATCCCTATGAGCCTCCAATGTCTCCTGAATTGATTCTATTCAATGCCGAAAAGAACCCGGATACTCTTGCGAATGAGGTAATTGCATTTCTCCAAAATAAAAAAATTATTGGAAAGGCATAATTGACAACTTTTTGATGATAATTTGATGATTATACACCTCCATTCAACCCAAAAACAGCAAAAAATGCCGAACAATCAAATCAACCGGATGCAAAAAGCTTCGCTCCTGTTGTCGCTTTGCTTTTTCCATCGGTTATTTGGGCGTTGTGTCAAAATTTAACCAGAATATAGTTGGTTTCATCTTTTCGTTTATGGGACGCAAATGAGTGGCGACTATTTTTTTAAACATCCAAAGCTCCCTTTTGTGGAATGCCGCTATTCAACAAAAAGCGGACGAAACTACAAACCCCACATGCATAAAACCTTCTGTGTCGGTGCAATCGATCAAGGAGAAGTGATCTATCAGGTTGAAGAAAATTCTGCGAAATTACATCCGGGAAGCCTTGCCTTGGTCAATCCGGAAACACTTCATTCCTGCAATCCTACCGAACATGGTACACGAAGCTATTACATGCTCTTCCTCGATGTCGAGTGGTGTTTGAAATTGCAGCAGTCCTTATGGCAACTTGAAACATTCAACCCAGTGAACACCATTTTGTTGGAAAACCATTCGATCTATCAACAATACATCAACACGATGAAATCGTTAATGGGCCATGGGGATCTATTGGAAAGAGAACAAATACTGGTTGAATTTGTAGAAAAAATATTTACACATGCGTGTGAACCGGCGACGTTAAGAAATGAGCCTGCTTTGCATATAGAACAGATGAAACTGCAATTAAGTACCAATTTAGACACAGATACATCCATGAGCCAGATAGCCGGAACACTGCAGACCAACCCATACACCCTTCTCAGGCAGTTTAAGGCAGCCACTGGCATAACACCGCATGCGTATCGACTGAATTGCAGGATAGAACGATCCAAAAAACTTTTACAAAAAGGGTTTGATTTGTCACAAGTTGCCCTTGAATGCGGTTTTTTTGACCAGAGCCACTTTCACCGCCATTTCAAAGCGATAACGACAGTGACCCCCAAAGAATATCAAGTCAATTTTATACAATAATTAAATTGCCAAAAATTCCATTTTTTACCCGGAAAGGAGAAGTATGGAATTTTTGGGAAGCGCATCGGCACATTTTTTAACTCTTTTGGACCCGGTCCTGATTCCATACGCCTCCTGCAAGAGGAACGTAAATTCCTCATTGCCGAAATTTTAACATGACCAATCAGCAGGAGGTATCCAATATGGAACTGCACGACTATCTTGCATTTTTTGTGGCCACTGCAATCATGATCGCATTACCCGGACCGAGCGTACTTTTGACAGTTGCCCACAGCATTTCATTCGGATGGAAACATGCGCTATCCACTGTTGCCGGAGCGACAACGGGTATCGCCGTTCAACTTATAGTCGCCGCAATCGGCCTGACCTCATTGTTGAATCTGGTTGCAGACGCCTTTGAATGGCTCCGCTGGGCCGGGGCCGCATACCTTGTTTATCTCGGGATCAAACAGTGGCGAAGCGCAAGTGAACCTCCGGTTTTTGAAACGTCGGCGGTCTCCAAAACGAATCTGTTTGTTCAAGGGCTCGTTATCACCATCCCCAACCCCAAGAGTCTGATATTTATTGCGGCCTTTCTGCCCCAATTCATCGATTCAACGCGACCTCTCGGGTTGCAATTTTCTTATATTGTTCCGACATTTTTGGTGATCACGTTTACCGTAACATCGGTTTGGGCATTGGCCGCAGGAAAAATAAGCGGGGTTCTGCAGAATCAGCGGGCCTTTCGATCGGTCTTACGGACAGCGGGAGGATTAATGATCATCGCCGGGGCAGGTCTGGCGCTGGCTCGCCGCGGCAACTGAACAGGAAAGGAACATCGGATCGGATGGGTTCAGGGCCTGTTTTCGAATTCTTTCGCCGTTATTATATTTTGTTTCCATGGTCCAACCCCAAGCCACCCAAAAACAAAGGGACCCGTGTATGTTCTGCAAGGCAACCAGGCAAGTGAGCTTTCCGATTGAAAATTCAGTCTGGAATGAATTTCCGTGGAACGGCATTCCATCCGAACGGATCCGGAACCATATGGGGAAGAAACCCGACCATTTCCCCAAGGCAGAGGTGAAGATCGCCTGCGACAACAAGGCCATAGGGGTAATGTTTCAAGTCGAGGACAGATACGTTCGTGCAACAGCCGTAGGACATCAGGATAATGTTTTCAAAGACAGTTGTGTCGAATTCTTTTTTACCCCGGGCCCTGATGTGTCCAAAGGATACTTTAACCTTGAAATGAATTGCGGCGGCACCATGCTTTTTCATTTTCAGAGGCAACCACGGAAAGACAGGATTGTTATCCCGGATAGTGAGTGCAGCAGGATAACCCGTGCGCATTCGTTGCCGCGCATCGTTGATCCGGAAATCGAGGAACCGGTCACGTGGACCGTTGCGTACAGTATCCCCATTTCCTTGTTGGGAAGATACTGCCAGGTGATACCGCCCGCGCCGCAGGTTGTCTGGCGGGTAAATTTCTACAAATGTGCCGACGACACCTCGCACCCCCACTGGTTGACATGGTCGCCGGTGGATCTTCCGGATCCAGATTTTCACCATCCTCAGTCATTTGGTTTTTTACAATTCGAATGAAGCGGAGGGGATAGATGCAGAACTGAAGAGGTCAACCGGACTTCAGATCGGCGAAAGTCGTATGCTTTTGCGGACCATGAGCCCGGCGTTCCGTCAGACGCATGAAGGTTTTCAATTCCTCCTTCAACATTCGGTCCTCACGCCCCAGATCATTCAACCATGGCCATCAGCATCCGTATCTCTTCGGCCCACCGGTTCTCGTCCGGCGTTTCCAGGATCATGGGAATATCCTCGAAACGCGGATCGTTCATGATCATCCGGAAAGCCTTAAGCCCCAGCGTGCCCTCGCCCAGGCTTGCATGGCGGTCCACGCGGCTGCCCATCATCTTCTTCCCGTCGTTGAGGTGAAGCCCTTTCAAAAAGGAGAAACCTACCACGGCGTCAAAGTTCGCCAGGGTCTTTTCATAACCGGCCGGCGTGACCAGATCATATCCCGCTGAAAAAGTATGACAGGTATCCAGGCAGACACCCATCCGGGTTTTGTCTTCTACGCCGGCAATGATGGCAGCGAGGTGTTCGAAGCGGTAGCCCAGGTTGGTCCCCTGGCCGGCGGTGTTCTCGATGACGGCGGTCACTCCGGTTGTGCGTTCCAGGGCCAGGTTGACGGATTCGGCAATCCGGGCCAGGCAATTTTCTTCGGAAAGCTTGTTCAGGTGGCTACCCGGATGGAAGTTGAGATATTTCAACCCCAGCTGCTCGCAGCGGCTGAACTCATCGATGAAGGCCGTCCGCGATTTTTCAAGCCCTGTCGATTCCGGATGGCCAAGGTTAATGAGATAGCTGTCATGGGGCAGGATCTGATCCGGGGTGTATCCGGCAGCCTCGCAGTTCTCCTTGAACCGGCGGATGGATTCCTCCGTCAACGGCTTGGCCGACCACTGGCGCTGGTTTTTGGTGAACAGAGCGAAAGCGGTCACACCGATTTTCCTGGCGTTCAGCGGCGCGTTTTCCACTCCGCCGGCCGCACTGACGTGGGCGCCGATATATTTCATGATTCCTCTTTCCCGGATGGCCCCGGCCGAACCTGTCGCCGGTCATGCCCCGGTACCGTATCCGACGGTTTGATATTGCAGGTCTGGGTGCGATTGTCGTAAACGATCAGGGCCTGCCCGGCGTCCAGCTGACGGACCACCATGGCCACATTTTCCGATATAGAACCCTTGGTGTAGCCCGAATCGGTGCCGTCCCGGGTCACGAACTCCTCGATGAGTCCCGAAAGCGCCTCCGGGCTCAATTGCCTGTGCGGAATGACGAGCATCTCTTCACGGTCAGACATGGGATCGATCTCCTATGGCACGAAACACCGGTTTTATCATCCTTCCGGCATACCGTTTTGCGGTGCCGTGAACCGCCGCGATCAGCCGGGCCACCTTGTCCGGATCCTTGCGCCCCGGCGACGCCTCCACGCCTGAACTGACGTCGATAGCCGCCGGCAGACCGGCACAGATGGCATCGGCGACATTGTCCGGCGAGAGGCCGCCGGCAAGCACTAGCGGTTGATGGACCCCGAACGTTCTGGCCGCCCCCCAGTCCCAGGCCATGGCATTGCCGCCGGGAAGCGGGCCCTTGGCGCACTCGACCAGATAGCCGTCGACGTCAAACCCCGGCGCATCGTCCAAACCCGGCCGGCCGTCGACGAACAGCGCTTTAATCACCCCCACCCCTTCGGCCTTCAGCCGTGCCGCCAGACGTGCCGATTCCCGGCCGTGGAGCTGCGCCATGGAAAGCCCGCACTGTTCAACCCGCGCCATGATGGTTGAAAACACGGCGTTGACGAACACGCCCACGGCGGGCACCGTTGGCGGGAGTGCATCCACCACGGCCCTGGCCTGGTCCGGGGTGACGTTGCGGGGGCTTTTGGGAAAAAAGACCACGCCGACGGCGTCGGCACCCAGGTTGACGCATTGGGCGGCCTCGCGGGGATCGGTCAACCCGCAAATTTTCACCTGGGGATAAGACCGATTCATGGTACGCGCATCGGTCATGCATCACCGCTGCCCGGAGGCCGCACCCCCGGAGCCCTCCCCCATCAGGTCGCGGATGAACCGGGCCGGGTCATCGGACCGGACAATGCTTTCCCCCACCAGAAAATTGAAGATCCCGGCCTTCAGATTCTGTTGGATGTCCACCGGCCCCGAAATTCCCGAAGCGGCCACGGGCACCTGGCCGGGCGCCAGGCGCGAAACCAGATCCATGGCAAGGGCGACGTCCGTTTCAAAGGTGCTCAGGTTGCGATTGTTGATGCCCACCAGGCGGGCACCGCAGGCCGCAACGGTGCGGGCATCGTCCGGCGTGTGGATTTCCACCAGGGCATCCATGCCCAGTCCGCGGCACAGCCCGTAGAGCTGGTCCAGTTTCTCAGGGACAAGAATTCTGGCAATGAGCAGAATGGCATCCGCGCCGGCCGCCGCCGATTCAAAGACCTGGTAGCGGCTGATGATGAACTCTTTTCTCAGCACCGGCAGCATACAGGCAGACCGCGCCGCCTTAAGGTCCTCGAGACTGCCCTTGAAGTAGGTGGAATCGGTGAGCACGGAGACGGCGGCTGCCCCCCCTTTTTCATATTGGGCGGCGGTCCGGGAGGCATCCAGGTCAGGACGGATGTCACCTTTTGACGGCGACGCGCGCTTAATTTCGGCGATAATGTTAACCCCGGCGGCACCCGGCCGGGAGAGCGATTCGAAAAAGGGCCGGAAATCCGATCGCTGCCGGGCCAGCTCCGCCAGCCGGCCTTCGGCGATGACTTTCCTGGCCTGTGAAATCTCACGCCCCTTCTGTTTAACGATTTGTGTCAGAAAATCGGTCGCCATAAACAACTGCCCCTGAATTGAGGGAGGTTATCCGTTATCACGGGTGTAGCCGACCAATGCCTCCAGCTTGCCTATGGCAGCGCCGCTGTCGATGGCCTGTTCAGCCTGGGCGATGCCCGTCTTCAGGTCCGCGGCCTTCTGGCAGGCCACCAGTGCAGCGGCCGTATTGAGCAGCACCACGTCACGCTTGGGGCCTTTTTCTCCCGTGAGGATCCTGCGAGTAATGGCCGCATTTTCCTCTGGGTCTCCGCCGGTCATCTGGTCCGGCTCGGCCACCCGACCGAAATACTGCTCCGGGTAGATGTCATAGGTGCGAATCATGTCGTTTTCCAGCTGGGAAATGCGGGTGGGGGCGCACACGGAAATTTCGTCCAGCCCGTCGTGCCCGTGAACCACGAAGGCACTCCTTGCACCCAGCAGGCGCAGGGCCTCGGCAAACATTTCGGTGAGTTGGGGTGCAAACACGCCCAGCAGCTGGCAGTTGGCGCCGGCCGGGTTGGTCAGCGGCCCCAACATGTTGAAGATGCTGCGCAGGCCAACCTCCATGCGCGCCTTGCCGGCATGGCGCATGGCGTTGTGATAGAGCGGGGCAAAAAGAAAACCGATGCCGATCTCCCCGACCGCCTCTTCCACCACTTCCGGATCGGTATCCAGCTTGATACCCAGGGCTTCCAGCACATCGGCGCTGCCGCACTTGGACGACACGCTGCGATTGCCGTGCTTGGCCACGGTCACCCCGCAGCCGGCGACGACAAAGGCGGTCGTGGTCGAAATGTTGAAGGTCTTGAGCCCGTCGCCGCCGGTGCCGCAGGTGTCCACCACCGGCATGGCGGCCGCCTGGATGCGGTGGGCCTTTTTACGCATGGCCCGGGCCGCGCCGGCCAGTTCCTCGAAGGTTTCCCCCTTGGTGGCCAGGGCCGCCATCATGGCGCCCACCTGGGCATCGGTGGTCCTGCCCTCAAAAATTTCAGACATCATCTCCGCCATCTGGGATTCGTTCAAATCGGTTCGGCTGATAATGGTGGCCAGGTGATCCTTGAACATGGTTGGGGTTCTCCTTCTCATCTGTCCTGAAGTTGCCGTCGGTTAGTCGGACGCCGACGCGCCGTCGGGAATCATTTTTAAAAAGTTGCGCAGCAGCCGCTTTCCCAGTGGTGTCATGATGGATTCGGGATGAAACTGGATTCCTTCGGTAATATGCGACCGATGCCGAATCCCCATGATCTCTCCATCCTCCGCCGTGGCGGTTACCGCCAGACAGTCGGGAAGACTTTCCTTCTCCACCGCCAGGCTGTGGTAACGCATGGCCTGAAACTGCTGCTTGATACCGGCAAAGATGCCCTGTCCATCGCCGGTAACGACCGACGTTTTGCCGTGCATCAACCGCTTGGCGCCAATCACCCGGCCGCCGAAGACATGGGCGATGGACTGGTGGCCCAGGCAGACGCCCAGGATGGGTATCTTTCCGGAAAAACGCCTGATCGTCTCCGCAGAAACACCGGCGGACTCCGGACGGCCGGGCCCCGGAGAAATCACGATGGCCTGGGGAGCCATCGCCGCGATTTCATCCCCGCTGACGGCGTCGTTCCTTTCCACCTGAACAGTTTCGCCGATCTGCCTGAGATACTGGACCAGATTATAAGTAAAGGAGTCGTAATTGTCGATCATCAGTATCATGATGTTGCCTCCACCCTCTGGCGGGTCAGTTCGAGTGCCCGCTGGATGGCCATCGCTTTGTTAACGGTTTCCAGCCGCTCGGTTTCGGGGTCCGAGTCAGCCACGATTCCGGCACCGGCTCGTACGGTAAGCATCCCGTTTTCAATACAAGCGGTTCGGATGGTTATGGCCAGATCCATGTTGCCGTTGAAAGAGACGTACCCGACAGCGCCGCCGTAAGGCCCCCGGGGACTTTGTTCCAGTTCGCCGATGATCTCCATGGCCCGTACCTTGGGTGCACCGGAAAGGGTGCCGGCAGGAAATGACGCCCGCAGCAGGTCCCATGCATCGTATTGATCTTCAATATCACAGTTGATGTTTGAAACCAGGTGCATGACGTGAGAGTACCGCTCCACCACCATCAGATCCGTCACCTGCACGGTGCCGGTCCGGGCGATCCGGCCCAGGTCGTTTCGCCCCAGGTCCACCAGCATCAGGTGCTCGGCCCGCTCTTTCTCGTCGGCCAGCAGTTCCGAGGCCAGCGCCCGGTCCGCCTGCTCGCTGGATCCCCGGGGACGGGTACCGGCAATGGGCCGCAGCGTGGCCACGCCGTTTTCCAGGCGCACCATGGTTTCCGGAGAGGATCCCACCAGGGCCATCTCATCGAAATGGAAAAAGTAGAGGTACGGAGACGGGTTCACATAGCGCTGGGCACGATAAACCGCGATAATGTCCCCGGGCGCGCTGCATTGAAAGGGCTGCGAGATGACGGCCTGGATCACGTCGCCTTGCTGGATGTAGTTTTTTACGCGGGCCACCCGCTCTCTGAAGATTTCCGCCGGCAGCAGCGGGGACATGGTCGGGTTGCCGCCGATGCCCTCTGCGGCAGTCTCGCGGACGCTCGCGGCCATGCGTTGTTCCATGGCGTCCAGCCGCGTCATGGCCTCGTCGTAGGCCGCTGAGGCATCCGGGTTGCCGTCGGTAAAGGCGATGGCCACACAGATCATCGTATTGCGAATGTTGTCGAAAATCAGCAGTTCGTCACAGATGATGAAATGCGCCATGGGGGTATCCGCCGATAACCGGTTGGGAATGCGCTCGAAAAAGGAAACCATTTCATAGTTGAGGTAACCGACAAGGCCGCCCCAGAACCGGGGAAGCGCTGTCATTTCCGCCGGCTGGAAACGGCTCATGAAGGTTTTCAGGGTGCTCAGGGGGTCGCCGCCGTGGTGAATTTTCTCTTCCCGGCCGTTCTCGGCGATGATCACCTGATCGGCAAAAACCTTGACGTGGGTCCGTGCCGAATTGCCCAGGAAGCTGTACCGACCCCATTTTTCGCCCCCCTCGACACTCTCCAGCAGAAAGATGGGGGTGCGCGGTCCCTGTCCGCCGTCGTCGTAACATTTTTTCAGCAGGGAAACCGGCGTTTCCATGTCGGCCAGAATCTCACGGCAAACGGGAATCACATTACAGGTGCGGGCCAGCCCGTCAAACTGTTCCCGGCTGGGAAATTCCTTCAATCTCATCAGTGCTCCTCTTTTCCATTAAAAAAAGGCCGTGATTGATTCCACGACCTTGCCTGCGTCATGTTTAAGGGCTTTTGAATGGGGTGTCAAGGATTTTTTGTTCTTATACATAGAAACATTATGGCCCGTAACGCCTCCCACCCGGGACAATGGCAAGAAAATTGCTGGGTAAAGTTCACGAAAACCGGCGCGGAACCGGCGAAGTAATCGTTTCATCCGCCCTGACCGGATTTTGCCGCACAATTGTCGATAACCGCCAAACTTTATAGAAACAAGCGTGTCCGGAACAGGACCGACCTGTGCACAAAAGGGTATCCCATGTGCAAGAATTGCAGCATCGGTTGCCCGCAGCCAATACGAGGTGCGCCATGCATCGACCGATCAGCATCCTGGTGGTGGAAGACGATTCCAATGTTTCCACCGTGCTCACCGCCCGATTGGAGAGTCTGGACTACCAGGTATGCGGCACGGCAGAAACGGGGCTCGAGGCCATCAGCGGGGTTTACCGACACCTCCCGGACCTGGTCATCATGGATATCCTGCTCAAAGGGGATATGAACGGAATCGAAGCCGCCGCCAAAATCGCCGAAGGGTCGGATGTGCCCGTCATCTACATGACCTGCCTGTCCGACCGGCAGATATTCGAGCGCGCCATCGGAACCCACCCGTACGGTTATATCATCAAACCTTACGACATCAATGAACTGCGATCCGCCATCGAAATTGCCGTGGTCAAGCACGAAGCGGCCAAAGCGCGGGAAACACTGATCGCCCAACTGCAAAAAGCGCTGCGGGAGGTCAAAACCCTCACCGGCCTCCTACCCATCTGTGCCTCCTGCAAGAAAATCCGCAAAGACGACAGTACCTGGCAGCAGATCGAGGAGTACATCTCCAGCCATTCCGACGCCGACTTCACCCACGGCATCTGCCCCGAATGCGCCCATCGGCTTTACCCGGAACTTTATCAAAACAAAGGCTGATACGAACAGGCCGATACCCTTTTAAACTGAGCGTTCCCCATTTTTACAGACAGAATAACCGGTTTTTTTGTTTGCCATTATGGTTATGAAATCGCATCCGGTTTTTGGGTATTGACAGTAAACCGATTCCCTCCGAAAATGACCTCATAAGAATCACACCGGTTAGCCTTGACCTGAAAAGGACCCCATGGAATATCAAACCTTTCGATTGGAGATCATGCCCACCCTGGTGGCACCGGTGTTTATCATCGGTTTCCGGGGGTGGGGCAATGCTTTAGAGGTGTCGGCCGGCACGGCCGCCTATCTGGTGGAAACCCTCCAGGCGGTTTCCATCGGCCATATCGATCCCGACGCCTGCTATCGTTATGATGAGAACCGACCGGTAGTAAAGATCGAAGCCGGTGATATGAAATCGATCACCCCCCCGGGGGGAAGCTTTTTCGCCATCGAAACCCATCCCGGAGAAAACGATCTGGTGATTCTAATCGCCGACGAACCCAGCCTGAACTGGTATCGATTTTCCCTGGAACTCGTGGACCTGGCCCACCAACTCGGTGCTCCCGGCGTGATTACCTTAGGCAGCATGTTCGACAATGTGCTGCACACGGACCGGATCATTTCGGCAGTGACCACCGGCAGCGAATTTAAAGGAGCCGTCGGACGGCATCGGGTGATTCCGATCAACTATCACGGCCCCAGTGCCATCCATACGATCATTCTGGAGGCCTGCCGGAAGCGGGCAGTGGCCGGTGCCAGCCTCTGGGGCCACTGTCCCGTCTACCTGCAGGGCATCACCCACCATGGCATGATGCTTCAGATGATCCGGCTGCTTTCCGATATGGCATCTTTTTCATCGAAAACGGAAACCCTGGAAGCCAGCTGGAAAGCCCTTGAAATCCAGATCCGAAAACTGATTTCCGACAATCCCAAAATGGTGGGAATCATGGACCAGATCCGCAAAAAAAAACGCGAAGGCGCCATGCAGAACCTGGGACAAAACGGAAAGGAACAGGGCAAGATTATCAATCTTCAGGATTTTTTCGATCCCTGACAGCGGATGATTGCGCCTTACTGGCGGTATACGGTGGGTTTGTCGTCCACGTTGATATCGATGCCGACCGTGTCTCCGGTCTTAAAGCCGACCCGCTTAAAATCTCGAACCACATCGTCGTGGCGGTCCATATACCAGTATACGGTCCACAGGGGGTTTCGAACCGTGTCGATACCGTATGCATCGTGGCTGCACAGGTTGATCCGGAACTTGTCCTTGGCAATGAGGGTGTCGGCTTCGGAGAGGAATATGTCGATCTGGTAGAGGTTATTGTGCAGGGCTTTGGACAGTTCCGCCTGCAGTTCGGGGGTGTCGTCGAGATAATGGCTGGCGATCTGATAAAGCTCAACCGTATCCTGAATGGCGAGCCCAAGCACCGCGTATCGCTGGTGGCGCAGGGCAAAGGCCTCAAAGTCCGCTTCATAGGCCTTGATGGAATCGATGATCTGGGCGATATCCGGTTTGCCGGGCGTGCCACATTCACTGACCATCTCCTCGCACTGGGAGATGATATCGATATAAAAGGCTTTGTTGTCCATCACATAAACCGGCCGCTCCCGGTAGTTTCGGCGCTTGCGGATTCGCCGGATGCCGTCCAGGCTGATGGACCGCTGGCTCTCCTTTTCCTCCAGGATGTCAATGCTGGAAATGTCTTTGGCCTGAACCACGTGAATGCCGCCATCGGCCGAAATAATGTATTCAATCTCACACCGGAATCCCAGATGCTTCTGGATCTCCTTCGACAGTTGAACCAGGCGCCGGTCATGGGGGGTCCGGGTGATATACGGTTCGCTTTGCACCTTTTGAATGCGGTCCCGACAATACCCGAACTCCCAATGACCGCCGATGATCTTGGCCATCACGCTGGACCCGTCGATAAAGGGCATAACGATCACCCCCATCTGTTCGAGATCCATCTCCGGAGCATGGTTGAACCGCTGCTGGCGGGCAATGGTCAGGTGTTTGCTGCTTCTGGCCAGCTTGATCATCTTGTTGCGGGCATACCGGATGCCACCCACGTCGGCATAGGTTTCCAGGGAGTCGAATGTCCCGCCTTTGAACCGGCGTTCTAACGGATGGGCGCTACGGGCAATCACCTTGAAGCTCTCTCGGTGTTTTTCCAGAAACGACTCGAGGGCGCCGAAATCTTCGGCCTCGAAATGCTGCGGAGGAACGTAGATGAAGTCGGGAACGGCAAAACCGCCTTGTTTGAGCTTCTCCAGCAGTTCCGCCTTTTCTGGAATAGAATGGGTATTCATATCTCTCCTATTGACATTTCCATCCAAAGTCTTTAGTAAAAAAATCCGACCGATCATTCGGTTGGCTAATTTCCGAACAGGTAACACATGTCCAAACGAAATGCAATCCTTGCCTCCGCTACCCGGCTTTTTTCCCGAAACGGGTTTCAGGGAACCGCCATGGCGGAGCTGTCCGCCATCACCGGCGCGGCAACCGGAACCATCTTCCACCATTTTAAAAATAAGGAAGACCTTTTTCTTCACGTATTGAAGGAGGTGAAAGAGAGCATTCTGGACCAGTTTGACCGGCATCGGCAGACCTGCCGGGATCAGAAGGGAATTGAAATGGTCGAGGGTGTGGTCGCTTTTTATCTGCACCTGGCGGGCACCATGGAAGACCAGTTCCTGATACTTCACCGGCACTATCCCTATCAAATGGCCGAAACCAGCCCGGTGTGCCGCAGCCTCCTGGAATCCATCTACACCTGTCTGCTGGACATCTTCGAAGAGGGTATCCAAAAAGGCATACAGGACGGGTCGGTAGCGGTCGTCTCCCCGCGGAAAACGGCCATGGTCCTCTTTGCCATGGTGGACGGCATTGTCCGGCTCAACACCTACCGGGTGTATGACGCCGGCACCCTTTACGACAGTCTGATGGTCGCCTGCCGCCGGCTGCTGACGGAAGGCCGGTAGACCGCCATGGCAAAGAGGACCATGAAACAAGCCATTCGAGCCATCCACGAACAGGGCCATAAGGGGGGCGGCGAAAAAAACTGCCCATTAACCTGGGTTCGAACCCTATCTACCACCAGCGAACCCAACGGAGGTTAACGATGTCCGTCATTTCCATCTTCAGCGGCATTTTCTGCAGTGCGGATGCGGTGGTCCGGGACGTGATGGACCGCACCGGGTACCGGCTGATCACCGACGACCAGGTAATCGCCAAAACCGCTGAAACGTCCGGTATGCCGGGAAATAAGGTTCAGCGCGCCTTTTCGGCCAGAACATCGGTTTTTAACAAGTTCACTCATGAAAAAGAGTGCTCGATTGCCTGCCTGCGCCTGGCCCTGGCCACCGAACTGGAAAAGGGCCCTGCCGTGGTCCACGGGTTTTCCAGCCTGCTGATCCCCCGGTCTGTCAGCCATGTGCTCCGGGTCTGCATCATCGCTGAGACACCCTATCGTATCGAGCAGGCCGGGGTCGTCCAGAACTTGACCGAAAAAGATGCCTTGAAACAGATCCGCACTCGGGATGCGGACAATGCCGCCTGGACCGAAACCCTGTTTTTCGCCGAGGATCCGTGGGATCTGCGCCTTTACGACATGGTGCTGCCCATGAACCGGGTAAGTGTGGCCGAAGCCGGCGTACTGATCGGGGAGAATCTCATCAAGGATGCCGTTCGCCGCACCAACGCCTCCATCCAGGCCGAAAAGGATTTCTTGCTGGCAGCCACCGTGGAAATGGCCCTATGCCGTGCCGGACACGATGTCTCGGTGACGGCTGAAAACGGGGCGGTGCTGCTGACCATCAACAAACAAGTATTGATGCTCGCCCGCCTGGAGGAGGAACTCAAATCCATTGCCGGCACGGTTACCGGCGTCCGGTCCGTAAAAACAAAGGTCGGTAAGAATTTTCAGCAGGCCCACATCTACCGCAAGCACAGCCTGGAGGTGCCCTCCCGCGTGCTGCTGGTGGACGATGAACGGGAGTTCGTTCAAACCCTGTCTGAGCGCCTCGAATTGCGGGACATGGGGTCCGCAGTGGCCTATGACGGCGAATCCGCCCTGACCCTGGTGGCTGAGGACGATCCGGAAGTAATGATCATCGATCTTAAAATGCCGGGAATCGACGGCATGGAAATCCTGAAACAGGTTAAAACCACCCGGCCGGAAATCGAGGTGATCGTGCTCACCGGCCACGGCAGCGAGACCGACCGCAAGCGATGCATGCACCTGGGCGCTTTTGCCTATTTGCAAAAGCCCGTGGACATCGACGAGTTGAGCGAGACCCTGAAGAGAGCCCATGAAAAAATTCAGCAACTCAAATCCTGAAACCGGCATATCGGCGTTCCCCCCTGAAAAAATGGTGCCGGCCATGCTGAACCTTTCCAGATTCAAACCCCGTTTCTGGGACCACCAGGATGCTGCTTCAGGACCGGGCAACGACCATTTCAGCTTCCGCCGAAAATGGTTGATGATCGTGGTCTTCACCACTGTGGTGACGCTGGCGCCCCTGCTGGTCATGACGCTGGTGGACTACCGGCTCACCCGTCAGGCCTTTAAATCCGAAGCGACGATGGGCACCGCCCGCATGGTCTCCAACACCTGGCGCAACGTCTCGTTTCTGCTGTCCCAGCGCCGGGCCGCCCTGGAATTCGTCTGCCGGGACAACACCCTGCCGGAACTGCTGGCTCCGGCGCGGCTGGACGCCATCCTAACCAATCTGCAGGGCGGCATGGGCGGGTTCGTGGATCTCAGCGTGGTGGATGCCGACTGCACGGTGCAAGCGTATGCCGGACCGCTTGCCCTTGAAAAAAGCCGGGTGAAACCGACCCCCTGCTTCGACCATGCCGTCGCCAATGGATTTTTCATCAGCGATGTGATCGCAAACCCGGCGCAGAACCACCAACTGGTGCTTGCCATCCGGCACGACTTGGACAGCGGCGGCTTCTTCGTCCTGCGATCGACGCTGGATGCCAGCCTGTTGGACGCCTCCATGCGGGAACTGACTCTGGGTGAAGGCGACGACGCCTTCATCGTCAACACCCGGGGAATTCTCCAGACGCCTGCCCGGCGCTATGGCAAACGCTTCGACAAAGTGCCTCTGACCATCCCCGAAGCCGCAGACGGCACCCGGACCCTGAAAACGGTGGATCAGGCCGGCCGGTCCGTTCTCATGGGCATTGCCCCTATTCCCGACAGCCCCTTTCTGCTCATGATCATCCGTCAGGAATCGGGAATCATGGATCTGTGGCTCAAACCCCGGATGCACCTTATCGGCTTTCTTCTGTTCAGCATCGCCATGATCCTGGTCTCTATTCTGGGTGTGGCCACTTACCTGGTCAACCGGATCCATGCCGCCGACCAGCGTCGGGTGCAGGCCCTGCATCAGGTGGAGTATGCCAACAAGCTCACATCCATCGGCCGTCTGGCCTCGGGGGTGGCCCACGAAATCAACAACCCGCTGGCCATCATCAACCAGAAGGCCGGACTCATCAAGGACCTGTTCACCATCAACAGCAGCTATAACGGCAACGAGAAGCTCATTAAGCTCGTGGACGACGTACTGGCATCGGTTCGCCGCTGCGGCACCATTACTCGACGCCTGCTGGACTTCGCCCGGCACATGGAGTCGTCCATCGAAGCGGTGGATATCGAGGCCGTCATCCGACAGGTGCTCGGCTTCATGGAAAAGGAAGCCGAACGGCGGAGCATCGCCGTATCGGTATCGGTGCAGGGGGAAAACCCGACCTTCGAAAGCGACCGGGGCAATGTTCAGCAGATTTTCCTGAACCTGATCAATAATGCTTTTGCAGCCATGGCAGACGGCGGAAGGCTGGATATCACCATCGGACGCCAAGGAACGACGCATATTGCGGTAACCGTGGCCGATACCGGGCACGGCATCCCGGAAGCCGACCTGAAGCGCGTCTTCGAGCCCTTTTTCTCCACCCGCCAGGGCCAGGGAGGAACCGGCTTGGGACTGTCCGTCACCTATGGCATGGTCTCAGAAATGGGCGGCGAAATCACGGTGAGCAGTCAGGTCAACCGGGGAACCCAATTTACCGTTACCCTGCCTCTGAACCCGCCGCGAATGTCATCGGCAACCGCATCTGCCGTTGACCCGGCAGACAGCACTGCCGCCGGCAGCCAATTTAGGGAGGAAAAGACCACATGACCGACGATTCCCGGGCCATGGCCATCGAAGGTGTCCGCTTCTTCGGCGAGATGTCCGCATCCATTTCCCACGAGATAAAGAACGTTCTGGCTATCATCAATGAAAACGCCGGGTTGCTCCAGGACATGGTGATGATGATCGAAAAGGGAATGCCCCTTTCCCCGGAACGGCTGTCGGGACTGGCCCAATCCATTATCCGCCAGGTGAACCGGGGGGACCGGATCGTCAAGGGCATGAACCGGTTTGCCCACAGCGCCGACCACCCCACGGAGACCGTGGACATTGGCGAGGCCATTCATTTTATTTCCATGCTGGCTGCGCGGCTGATTGCCATGAAGGGAGAAGCCCCGCAGATCGACGTACCGGACGCCCCGGTGACGGCCGTCATCAATCGGTTTTTTCTGGAAGATCTGGTGTGGACCTGTTTGTGCCGGGCCATGGATGCCCGTGCACCGGACCAGACGGTATGCATCGTTGCAGAGAAAGTCGAAAACGCCGCCCGAATTCGTTTTTGCGGGTTGTCCGGTGATTTCCTGGCAAATGAGGCGGGTCTTCCTTCACCCCGGGAGACGATGGTTGCCGGACTTCTCGGCATCCAATTGAAGGCTGACAGGGAAAAGGGGGAAATCGGTCTTATTTTACCTTAATCAATGTTGATGAACTTATAGACAGTCGCATTCTCGACGGAAAACCTGAAAGGAGTTTACAATGAAGGAAAGAGTACTGCTGGTTGATGACGAAGTGGAGTTTCTGGAAATCATGGCCGAACGCATGCGCGCCCGTGATATGGAAGTCACCACATCCACATCGGCCACCGAGGCGCTCTCGCTGATCGCCTCCGAATCCTACGATGCGGTGATCATGGATTTCATGATGCCGGAAATGGACGGCATCCAGGCCTTGAAAGCCATCAAGGATAAACGACCGGAGATGCAGATCATCCTGCTCACCGGCCATGCGACGGTTGAAAAAGGCGTGGAGGCCATGAAGGCGGGCGCCATGGACTTTGTAGAAAAACCCGCAGACCTGGATGCCCTGGCCAAAAAAATAAAAAAGGCCCACCATCAAAAAGCCGTCATCGTTCAAAAACAAAGTCAGGACAAGGTCATCGACATGCTGCGCAAGTTTGGCATGTAATCGCTTAATGAGCGGCGGCCGGCACTTTGGATTTCATCAGATCGAAGACCGCCGGCCCCGACGCTGCCGCCTCGGCATCCCCCGAGGCGACGGCCTTGAGCGTGTCGAAACGCCCTTTATCGCGGCTGCTCAAGGGTGCTTCCAGGAAGGTCAGGGTATTGTGGACCATACTATACATCACCAGCGGGCCGAATGTGATTTCGCCGTCGGGCTTTTCGCCCATGTGACCATAAATGTCGTGGTGGTTCAGCGAAAAGGCCTTGGGCGCCGGTGCCAGCCGCAGTAATTCGGCGAACAGCATCAGGCTCTCCTGAACGCCTTGCGAATATCCGTTTTCCAGGCTTGCCGCCCCATCCCGGGCTATGCCATCGATATCGGCGGCGGTGAAGCGCAGGTCCAGTTCCCCAATGCTGATCTCCTGAATGGTCTTCAAGGATGCTTCTTTCTTGCTCATTACCACATCCTTGTCATTGAGGATTTTAATGGCATTGCGGATATTCACCATCTCTTTTACGGTGGGACTTTTTCTCAGCACCACATCTTCCACACGGGTGTGGTAAATGGGCAGGTCGTTGTCCAGCACCAGGATACGCGTTTTCCCGGGCCCGTCGGACTCCAGGAACAAGGCCAGGTCCCGCTCCTGCCTGCGGGACCAGGGGAAAAAGGTCATCAACTGCTCCAACACCGTCTTGTCGATGCGTTTGCCGCTTTCCACCGACCCGATCGCGCCGGCGATGGTCCTGACCAGGCGGTCGATCTCTATCTTCTTTAACAGGTTGTCCTTGTATGACATCGCATTTCTCCTCGGAGCCCGATTTGATGTTTGACATCTGCTGTGGATATTCATATGGATACTGCTTGTTGCTCAAAAAGCCCTGCCCTTTTTTCGATATGAATACCCGACTGGAACGTCACCCTGCCGGCCTTTAAAAAGGCCGACCCTGCACGGTAGTGGCATGGGGGAAAAGGGCTTGTTTACCATAATCGTAAAGTAACATTCGCGGATTCTCAGGCCGCTTCATGGCATGATTGACGGCTTGTGATTTCATTACGTTGAAAACAGGCCGTCAATCAAGACATTTGTTCCAGCGCCGAGGCGCTAACGAAGCATACCCCTCTGGATTTCCGTTCAACTGCATAAGGAGAACACCGGGTCTTTCCGGAGAGAAAGGAGTCACAATGGAAGAATTTGTTACCCTTACCTACAACGGTCAGCAGATACAGCTGCCGGTGGTCACCGGGACCGAAGGGGAAAAGGCCATCGACATTTCCAGCCTGCGCGCCAATACCGGCTTCATCACCCTGGACCCTGGCTATGCCAATACCGGCAGCTGCCTGAGCGGGATTACCTATATGGACGGCGAAAAAGGCATTCTGCGCTACCGGGGTATCCCCGTGGAGCAGTTGGCCGAACAGGGTACATTCAAAGAGACCGCCTACCTGCTCATCAACGGCAAGCTCCCCAACCGTGAACAGCTGACCCGTTTCTCGGTAATGCTGAACGACAACAGCCTGGTCCATGAAGACCTCAAGGCATTTTACCAGAACTATCCCCGGGCCTCCCATCCCATGGGGATCCTCTCCTCCATGGTCAATGCCCTGAGAAGCTTTTATCCGGAACTGGGCACCCTGGAGGAGCAGATCACCATCACCATGACCCGGCTGCTGGCCAAGGTGCGCACCATGGCTGCCATGTCATACAAGATTTCCCGGGGCCATAAGGTGATCTACCCCCGTCCGGATCTCACCTACTGCGAAAACTTTCTCAACATGATGTTCGACACCCCCGTGAAGCCCTATGAAATCAATCGGGCCGCCGTCAATGCCCTGCGCGTGTTCTGGATCCTTCACGCCGACCATGAGCAGAACTGCTCCACCTCTGCCGTGCGCGTGGTGGGCAGCGCCCGGGTCAACCTCTACGCCGCCATTTCTTCGGGCATCGCCGCGCTGTGGGGCCCGCTCCACGGCGGCGCCAACCAGGCGGTCGTCGAAATGCTGTCCGCGATCCAGGCCGACGGCGGGAATTACCGGAAGGCCATCGAACGGGCCAAGGACAAGAACGATATGTTCAGGCTCATGGGGTTCGGCCACCGGGTCTACAAGACCTACGATCCCCGCGCCAAAATCATGAAAAAAATGTGCGATGAGCTGCTGGAATCCCTGCAAATCAATGACCCGCTGCTGGATATCGCCAAGGAACTCGAGGAGGCGGTCCGAAAAGATCCTTACTTTATCGACCACAACCTGTACCCCAACGTCGATTTCTACAGCGGGATCGTTCTTCGGGCCATCGGCATCCCCACCAACATGTTCACGGTGATGTTCGCCATCGGCCGCCTGCCGGGGTGGATCGCCCAGTGGAAGGAGAGCATGGACGATCCCAACTGGAAGATCTGCAGGCCTCGACAGGTTTATACCGGTGCCACCCAATACGATTTTGTCCCCATTCATGCACGGGCATAAGGCCCGGGGAGACAGGCCTTGTTTTCGTTTAAGGTCGACACCGTCGACAGTCATTCGGTTAACGCCGCATTCACGGCCGCTTCGGCGTGAATGCGCGCCGTATCGAAAACCGGCACCGGGCAGTCATCGGCGCGAACGAGAAGACCGATCTCGGTGCAGCCGAGAATCACCCCGTGGGCACCCCGTTCGACCAGGTCTTCGATAATCCGGGCATAGGCCTGCCGGGAAGATTCCCGGGTCCGGCCCAGACAAAGCTCCGTATAGATGATATCGTGGACAATCTGGCGCCGGACCGCGTCGGGAATCAGTACCCGCAGCCCGTACCGGTCTTCCAGCCGCTTGCGGTAAAAGTCTTCTTCCATGGTAAACCGGGTTCCCAGCAGAGCGACAGTATTTATACCGGCCGCCAGAACCGCCTCGGCGGTGGGGTCGGCAATGTGCAGCAGCGGTATGGCCACGCTTGCCGCCACTCCATCGGCCAGCTTGTGCATGGTGTTGGTGCAGATGATCAGCAGGTCCGCCCCTGCGCGCACCAGCGACTGTGCCGCTCGGACCAGGATCGACTGCGCCGCATCCCATTGCCCCGCATGCTGCAAGGCTTCGATCTCGGCAAAATCCACGGAATATAAAATGCTTTTTGCCGAATGTAGCCCGCCCAGACGATCTCTCACGGCTTCGTTGATAATCCGGTAATAAACCAGCGTCGATTCCCAACTCATCCCGCCGATCATGCCGATGGTTTTCATCCGTTGTTGCTCCTTTGCGCACAGACTGGCGTTTGCGCGGCATCGTCGGTTGGTTTATGCATTTGACTCCGGCGGCGTGGAAACCGGCCTGACCGTCTCCCGGAGGGTTTACGCCACCCGGCGGTCCTGCCGGGCCCGTGCCAGATAACCGGGCATACCCCTTAGAAAAAGGATCAGCACCGCCACAAAGGCCAGGGGAAAGATCACGCAGTCAAACAGATAACCGGCAATCAGCTGGAAGGTCGTTCCGGCAAGATTTCTTCCCTGCTCGCTGAGATAGGCCTCCAGTTCCCGAAGCTGTTTTTTCAAACGCTCATATCGGTCAGCCACACCCATGGCCGCTTCGACGGCTGACGTCGCTTTCCCATCGATGTCTATCCCGTTTTCAACGGCTCCTCGCGTGAATGTGCGGCTGACTTTGTCAAAAGCGTCGTAGGACTGCTTGATCAGCGGTCGCGTGATTCGCGCGGACAGGCATGAGGCACCGAATACGGCCAGGGGAAGGACCAGGTAGAGCAGCACCGTCATAAATGTGCAGGTGGCGGTAACCGACCGCAGAAATTGGGCCAGTCCTTTCCGGTCCGGGAAAAAACACCGTCCCGCCGCCAGCAAGAACAGGCAGAAAAAGGCCAGGACCATGACGAAGTGGTCTGCCATGGCCACCCCCTCCAAGGCCAGCCGGGTCATGAACAGGATGGTTCCCCCGGCCAGCACCGTCTTCCAGGCGATATCCACATAGTCGTAGACCGATTGCACCAGGTCCCCCACCTGAAGGTTGAAGCCGATGCCCACTTCGGATCCTTCAATCACGGCCAGACCGCTCTTGACGGCGGACAGCACCAAAAAACCCTCCAGCGCGCCGTCATAGGATTCCTCCAGATAGTGATGGTTGGCACGGGCCAGTTCTCCGAGACCGATTCGCGACAAGGCCCTGTCCATCATGCCGGTGGCGGCATGCACCATGCCGGCGAGGGCAAGCACCATCACCAGAGCCATTTTCGTTTTTAAGGTCATGACAACATCACCTTGCAGATGGCCTGATAGGGGCTCCCATCAGTCTCCTCCCGAGCCCTTCTCATCCGTATCATCCTTTCCAACTGGGTTTGCTGCATCGGCCCCCGGAAAATGGCACGCGTAAGGGTGTTGGTGCAAAAAGGGATCACGCACGGCAATCTCCCTTAGGCTTCCATCGACCCGCGTCGGATTTGTTTTGACAGGTCGGCCGACATTCACCTACACTGAGACTGAGAGAAAAAGGCCGGTTGCAAACCCATTTATATCGCCGCCGGCTTATTTTTCAACCGCAAAAAATTTATTTCGCGGTTATGCATGCCCCACACTGGAGGTGCCGCCATGCTGGTAAAAGAGATCATGACCGAAAACCCCGTCACCGTCACCCGCGACACGGAAATTATCAAAGCGGCCAAAATCCTGCTGGACCGCCGCATCAACGGTGTGCCGGTGGTGGACGACAACGGAAAGCTGGTGGGAATCCTCTGCCAGAGCGACATCATCGCCCAGCAGAAAAAGTTTCCCGTTCCCTCGCTGTTCTCTTTTCTGGACGGCTATATTAACCTCAGCTCCATGAAAAACATCGAAAAAGAGGTGCGCAAAATCGCCGCCACGGCCGTCTCGGATGCCATGACCCCCAACCCGGTCACCGTCGGACCGGATTCGAGCATCGAAACCGTGGCAGCCCTCATGGTGGACCATAATCTCCATACGCTTCCGGTGTTGGAAAAAGGGGTGCTGGTGGGTGTGGTCGGCAAAGAGGATATTCTGCGGACCCTGATGCCCGCGAACCATTCATGACGAAAGGAGGCCCCCATGGGCGTAAACCAGATTGTCTGTTGCAGCGATTTTTCCGATCATTCAGAGGCCGCTTTCCAAACGGCCCTCGACCTGGCGCAGCGGTATAAAGCCAAGCTTTACGTGGTCCATGTGCTGCCACCGGTGGTCAACCCCATGCTCACCGACACCGATCTGATGCTGCCCGAGCATCCCGACGAGAATCTGGTGGTCAGCCTGAACGAACGGATGCAGGAGGTCTATGGCAACCGCATCCCCGAAGCGGTCGACTGCGAACTGGTGGTCCGCGACGGCCACGTCTCCACGGAAATCATCCGCTTCATCGAAGAGACCGATGCCGATCTGGCGGTGGTGGGAGCATTCGGCCTCAGCGGTATGGGGCTGGTCCTGTTCGGCAGCGTCGCCAAACGCATCTCCCACAAAGCGCCATGCTCGGTGATGATCGTACGGAACAAGAAGACCTGACCCATCCGCTGCACCTGGACTGATTTCTCCTGCTGCCCACAACCGATGATCTGACCGGACATCCGGCAGCAGGAAATCCATTATCGCAACCTCGGCATTCGACGGCCATTGCCACCCGCATTATGAGAATACTGCTCGTCTACCCTTATTTTCTCGACAAACGCATCAACGAGGAGGATGTCAGCGCCATCCCCATGGGCCTTTACTCCGTGGGTGCCATGCTGCGGGCAAACGGCTATGCGGTGGACATCCTTAACGGCCACAACCTCGGAAAAGCACCCCACCGCATCTATCAGGTGCTGGGCGACAAGCAGCCGGATGTGGTCGGTTTCTCGATCCTGCATGCCAACCGCTGGGGCGGCATCGACATCGCCCGCATGGTCAAGAAAGTCAATCCAGACGCAACCGTGGTGTTCGGCGGCGTGGGGGCCACCTTTCTCTGGGAACATTTTCTGACCCATTTTCCGGAGATCGACTATGTGGTCCGGGGTGAAGGGGAGCACAGCTTTCTGGAGTTGATCCGCTTTCTTGAAAAGGGGAAAACGGCCATCCCCACGCACATCGACGGCCTGGCTTTTCGAAAAAAAGGAAAACCCTTTAAAACCAGAGACCGGGAACCGTTGGCAGACCTGGACAGTCTGCCCATGCCCGCCGACCATTTCACCTTCCAACACATTTCCCTCACGCGGGGATGCCCGGAGGAATGTACCTTCTGCGGGTCGCCGGCACTCTGGAAACGCCGGGTGCGATTTCACAGCGCCGATTACTTCGTGTCCCAGATGGTGCGGCTTCGAGGAAAAGGGGTCGACTTTTTCTTCGTATCCGACGATACGTTTACCCTCAAGCGGAGCCTGGTGATCGACATCTGCCGCCGGATCGTCGAGCGCCGCCTCAGCGTCGTCTGGGCGGCCATTTCCCGGGTGGATTGTGTGGATGAAGAGATTCTGGGCTGGATGCGCCGGGCCGGATGCATCCAGATCAGCTACGGTGTGGAAAGCGGCAGCCGGGAAATCAGGGACCGGTATCGCAAGCGCATCAGCGAAGCAGCCATCTGCCGCGCCTTTGACCTGACCGTTCGCTATGGCATCATGGCCAGGGCGTACTTTATCTACGGCGCCCCGGGGGAATCCGATCGAACCATCGACGAGAGCCTGGCCCTGCTTCGCCGTATCCGCCCCCTGTCGGCCATTTTCTACATCCTGGATCTATTTCCCGGCACGGCGTTTTATGAAGATTATAAGCAGCGCACCGGCGCCTCCGATGACATCTGGCTGGACCGGGTCGAAGATATGCTTTACTTCGAGACGGATGAGACGCTGAGCCAAGCAACCGTGCTCGATTTCGGACGGCGGCTCAGGCAGGGCTACCATGCCTTGCTGCCGGAATTTGCCGAGAAGATTGATCTGGTGGACGATCCGGACCTGTATCCGCTGCATGCCGATTTCCTCTCCCGGTTGGCCCTGACATTCAGCCACGGTGATTATGCCGTGAACCCGCTGGTTGAAAACAGCCTGGAGACCGCCATCATGCTGTTCGAACGATCATTGGGCTACCATCCGGACCACCGCGCCTTCTGGGGACTGGGTCTCGTTTACCAGCACCTGCGGCGGTTTGATGAATCGGTGGCGGTCCTGCAGCGGGGCATCGACCACCATAAAACCAGCGTGGACCTGCACATGGCCCTGGCCAACAGCCTGATGCGTCTGAATCGTTACCCGGAGGCACGTGAATGTCTGGAAGCCTTTCCGGAGCATCCCCGGATCGTCGAGCAGCTCATCCGCTGTTGCCGGTCTTCGGGCGACCGGGAGGGGGAACAAACCTGGACCCGCCGACTGAATTCTCTACAGCAGCGTTGATCCAGAAAGACCACTGAAGGGCAAGCAATCCTCAGCCTTCCGACCTCAGGCCTTCCCGCAGCAGCTGCCCGGTCCGGCACAGCCGGCATGGCCCGGCGACGATCCGCAGCAGGTCGTATCCCCGGGACCGGGCATGGCCGCAGAAGATGTGCCGGACAGGGATGAATGGGCGGACATGAGTTTTTTGAGGTTGCCGCTGCCGCAGCGCTCGCAATAAACCGTTGTTTTCTCATTAAAAACCAGAATCTCAGCCACATGGCCGCAGTCGGCACACAAAAAGTCAAAAAGTGGCATACATCCCTCCTTTTTCCCATAATGTCCGAGACCGCTTTCCATCAGCCCATCAGTGGGCACATCCCCCGATCTGCACCCCGTGATGGTGGCCGCAGACCTTGCCCGGATCGAACACCGGCAGGTTGCCGGCCTTGATCATCCGGGCGTTTTCCCGAACGGTTCCTTCAATGGCCCGGTAAACGGTAATGCCGTCGGTGTTCAGTTTTTTCAGGGCGCCGCCGCCGATCCCCGCCACCACGACACCATCCACCCGGCGCCCCCCCAGGGCACTCATGGGATTGCAGTCACCGTGCTGATGGTCCTGATCCGGATTCTCGAAGACCTCATCTGAATCCGCATCCAGGTCCACAAACACAAAAAAGGGCGCAGACCCGAAATGGCCGTGAACGATGCTGTCCAATCCTTTGTTTTCTTCTACCGGAAAAGCGATTTTCATTTTACTGGATCTCCCTCATACCATGCTAACCATTGCATGGCATGTGATTTTTCTCAGGTGAACAAAAGACAAGGTTGCCGGAGGGAATCGATCATCGACCAACCGCCCGCCGTCACCTTGTCGACGAATTTAGTTATATACCTCAATATCGAGGCTGCTTCAAGGTTTTCATGGCGGGTCCGGCGGCTGTTCCAGCCAGCCGATCAGAAAAGCAGAAATTGGAAGATATTGTTGCCTCGAGATGGTCCGCATGCTATATGTTGAGTCCAATAATAATATTGGATCCTAAACTCGAACCAGGTCGAATGCTCCATTCCGTCTTATTCACCACCGTTGTCCCTGCACCTGCGGCCCCTTCTCCGCAACGATATCCAACGGCCATGAAACCGGGCGGCCCGTCTGGCCCGGACCCCCATCATTGGATTGAACGGTCCATTGGATCGCCGGCAACCATCCATGACTTCCAGGAGGTGCGATGATTTCGTTTTCCACGAGCAAACGGAAAATATTTGTACTGGACACCAACATTATCCTGCACGACAGTTCCTGCATGAACCAGTTCGACGAGCATGACATTGTCATCCCCATCGCCGTCATCGAAGAACTGGACCGTTTCAAGAAGGGAAATGAAATTTTGAACTGCAATGCCCGGGAGTTTGCCAGGGCACTGGACGCATTGACCGGGGATCGCATTTTTAACGGCGGGATTCCTATCGGTCCCGGAAAAGGGAAAATCACCGTCTGCCTGGACCGGGAATTTCACGACAAGGTCAAGGTGAACTTCTCCCCGGACAAACCGGACCACCATATTCTCAACGCCGCCTACCACATCGCCTGTGAATACGCCTTTGACCGTGTTTTCCTGGTCACCAAGGACGTCAATCTGCGCATGAAAGCCAAGTCCATCGGCCTGATGGCTCAGGACTACAGCACCGACCGGGTCCAGGCCCCGGCGGATATCTATAAGGGCACCCGGGTGGTGGAAGACATTCCCGCCGCCGTCATCGACCGGCTCTACGTCAAGCCCTTCGAAATGGACGCCGCCCTTCTGGAAGCAGCGGAACCCCTGCTCGCCAACGAATACCTGGTAATGAAAAACGGCAGCAAGTCAGCATTGGGCGTGTTTCTTCCCTACACCCGATCCATCCGTCGCATCGACACCCAGGTCAGTTACGGCATCCGGCCCCGCAATGCTGAACAGTGCTTTGCCATGGACGCGTTGACCAACCCGGAGGTGCCGCTGGTGACCATCACCGGCAAGGCCGGCACCGGCAAAACCCTTCTCGCCCTGGCGGCCGCCCTGGAAAAGAGGCGTTACTACCGGCAGATTTTCATCTCCCGGCCGTCGGTACCGTTGAGCAACAAGGACATCGGTTTTCTACCCGGAGACATCCAGTCCAAGCTGGACCCATATATGCAGCCCCTGTATGATAATCTGTCGGTCATCGAAAGCAACCATAGCGGTAAAAGCGGCAGCGGGCGACGGGTGAAGGAACTGTTGGATGAAGAAAAGATCGTCATCACGCCCCTGTCCTATATCCGCGGAAGAAGCATCGTAAAAGTCTTTTTCATCGTCGATGAGGCCCAGAACCTCACGCCCCACGAGGTGAAGACCATCATCACCCGGGCCGGCGAAGGGACCAAAATCGTATTGACCGGAGACATCTACCAGATCGATCACCCCTACCTGGACAGCCGGAGCAACGGGTTGAGCTATCTGATCGAAAAGATGAAAGGCCAGAACCTCTACACCCACATCAACCTGGAAAAAGGCGAACGCAGCGAGCTTTCGGACCTGGCCATCAACCTGCTTTAAATAAGGATTTAAGGCTGAAGGCCGACGGTTTTAAGACAAAAGATATTTTGCGGATGGTCAACCAGCAAACCCGAAAACCCAACGAATTCAAGATGCAGTGTCCCCGATGCGACTATGAACAGGCTGATGATAACACCGAGTGTCTGAGCTGCGGCATCGTCTTTGCCAAGTGGCATCAGCAAAAGGCGGTGCCTCGACCGGGACAATCCGCCCCTCCGGCAGCTATTCAAAAAGAAACCCAGGAGACGGAATCCGGCCTTCTGAGCACCCTGCTGTTCCATATGCCGGCCAAGGTGAATCCTATTTCCTGGGGCGCCCGTGTGCTGCTTCTGGCCATTCTCACCCTGTGGGGGATCAAGTTCATCGTCACCCCCCTTTCCTCTGACGCCACGATGAGCAGTTTCTGGCACCTGGTCAATCTTCCCTTTCACGAGGCCGGCCACATCTTTTTCCGCCCCTTCGGGCGGGTGATGACGTCCCTCGGCGGCAGCCTGATGCAGGTGCTCATGCCGGCCATATGTCTGGTGGTTTTCCTGGTAAAAACCCGCGACCCCTTCGCCGGATCCTTCTCCTTGTGGTGGATGGGCCAGAACTTCATCGACCTGGCGCCGTACATCAACGATGCCCGTTCCCTGAGCCTCCCCCTGTTGGGAGGCAATGTCGGCCGCCGCGCCCCCTATGGGTTTCACGACTGGGAATTTATCCTCAAGGAAACCGGCCTGATCCGTTTCGACCATACCATCGCCCGGATGTCCCACGGAGTGGGCGCGCTATTGATCACGGCGGCCGTAATCTGGGGCGTTTTTCTGCTGTTTAACCATTATCGGATCCTGCGAACCCAGCCACCCGGCTGACACGCAAAGCGAACCATCGCCGCGCCGGAAAAAACCAAATGGAAAAACGATAAAACCCATGAAACCGGATGACAATCCAATCGAACCTGCCAATCGGGCGGATGCCGCCGTTGCCATGCTGTCGCTCCTGCCCTATGCCGCCGACCCGCTGCCGGGCATCGGCGGCGCCATAAAAGCCGCACCGGAACATTTCGTGGTCGAAGAGATTCTGCCCTATGCCGCCTGCGGCGAAGGCGAGCATGTCTATGTGACCTTCCGGCGAGCCGGATGGAACACCGCCGACGCTGCCCGAATCATGCAGAAATACCTGGGCCTGGCCCCGTCGGACGTGGGATGGGGCGGCCGCAAGGACAAAACGGCGGTGGTCGTGCAGACCCTTTCCTTCCGCTGCGGTGTCAATCATCCGCTGACCGACATCGAGAACGCATTGGCCGACCTGCCCTTCGAGATTCTGGCCATCGACCGTCATCGCAACAAGATCAAAACCGGCCACGTGGCAGCCAACCGCTTCACCGTCGTGGTCAGCCATCCCGAACCCGATGCCCTGCCCCGTGCCCTGGCCATTGCCGACCGGTTGAAGCAGACCGGCGTACCCAACTTTTACGGCCCCCAGCGATTCGGCCACGGGATGCAGAACATCCACCGCGGATTCGCCCTTTTCTCAGCCGGGAAAAAGGCACGCAAGGACATGTTCATGGTGTCGGTGGTCCAGTCGGCGCTGTTCAACATATGGCTCAAGCAGCGCATGGAGACCGGCGATTACCACAACGTGCTGGCGGGCGACATCGTAAAAAAGACCGACACGGGCGGCATGTTCACCGTCGAGGATCCGGTGATCGAAAACCGGCGCTTCACCGCTGGAGAAATTGTCACCACCGGCCCCATTTTCGGATTCAAGATGAAACCGGCCATGGATGCGGCCGGTGAAAAAGAAGCGGCGCTGTTAAAGCAATTCAGCCTCACCCCGGAAGACTTCCGACCGTTCCGCTCACCGGGATCGCGACGGGAAGCCATCCTGAATCCTGCGGATCTGACTCTCGCTGAAGTGGACGACGGGCTGCGCCTCACCTTCACGCTGCCCTCCGGGGCCTACGCCACAACCGTTCTGCGCGAATTCACCCGACCGTCTTAGCGGCCGGTGGTCGATCATCCCCGAACCCACAGGAGGAGGCCATGAAAAGACAACTGATCAGTTCCGGGTCGCCATTTGAAAAGCCCATCGGCTTTTCCCGCGCCGTAAGGGTAGGAAACGTTATCGCCGTCTCGGGGACCGCCCCCATCGCCCCCGGCGGCGGCACGGCCTATCCCGGCGATCTTTACCGCCAGACCCTGGCCTGCATCGAGATCATCAAGGACGCCATCGAAAAAGCCGGCGGCCGCCTGGAGGATGTCATCCGCACCCGCATCATGCTGGTCGACATCAGCCGCTGGCAGGAGGCGGCCAGTGCCCATGGAAAATTCTTCGGCGACATCCGCCCGGCCAGCACCTTCGCCGAGGTCAGCCGCTTCATCGATGCGGACTGGCTGGTGGAGATGGAGGCGGATTGCGTGGTCGCGTGATAGGCTATCGCCGAAGGATTCAAGGATCCAAGGATTCGAGGGAAGTGAAGTGCTTCACTTGATACAACCAAAGAATCGGATCATCTGATGGCAGCCACCAACGCCAACAAGCTTGTCCAAAAAGCATTGCATTTGCCGCCGACTGGCCATATGAAAAATATATCAGCAATCAAGCAAGACCACTCGACCCCTTGACCCCTCGAATCCCAGAACCCTTTTTCACCACAGGAACCCATCATGCCCGATCCCATCGACACCTATTGGCAACTGCGGTTGGAACGCTGCAGGCAGTCCCTGAAAAAAAACAACTTCGAGGTTTTCATGGCCGCCGACACCCAATCCGCCGGGGCCGTCTTCCAAAATGACATCCTCCCCGGGATCGAAGTAAAAACCGCGGCCTGGGGCGATTCGATGACCATGCTGGCCACCGGTGTGCTGGATGCCGTCAAATCCGACCCCGGCATCCAACTGATCGACCCCTTTGACGCGCAGGCGTCCCCGCAGGAACGACTGGAACGCCGCCGGCAGGCCCTGCTTACCGATCTGTTTTTCACCGGATCCAACGCCGTCACGGAAACCGGGGTGCTGGTCAACCTGGACATGGTGGGCAACCGGGTGGCCGGCCTAACCTTCGGGCCAAAGCACGTGGTGCTGTTCATCGGTCGCAATAAAATCGTCCCGACCCTGGATGACGCCATGCGGCGTGTCAAGACAGTCGCGGCCCCGGCCAACGCGATCCGGCATCCGGGACTGAAGACGCCCTGCATGAAAACGGCCGTTTGCATGGACTGCAGCAGTCCGGATCGGATCTGCAACACCTGGTGCATCACGGAAAAATGCTTTCCCAAAGGCCGCATCAAAATCATCCTGATCAACCAGGACCTGGGATTGTAGAAAAGGGATAAGCGCTCGGTGAAGCATTCAGGAATTCAGCATTGAGGAGTCTGAAACCAGGAGCCAGGAGCCAGGAGCCAGGAGCCAGGAGAAGATGGGAAATGACTTCAGCGAATCGGTCAACTAAAAAGATATGTCGCAGTCTGGCAATATTGCTGACCGTCGCGGTGTTTCAATCCGTTGACTCGGCCGCTGAGCAGGCGGAAGAGAAATTCGATCGGCAACGGCAACAAATGGTAATCCGGCAATTACGCGCACGGGATATCGTGGATGCCCGGGTGTTAACGGCCATGGCCACCGTCCCCCGCCATCGGTTCGTTCCGGACGACCTTCGCAACCTGGCCTATAACGACACCCCGCTGCCCATCGGCCACGGGCAGACCATCTCCCAACCCTACATCGTTGCCCTGATGTCCCAGCTGGTGGCGGTCGAACCCGGTCGTCGGGTCCTTGAAATCGGTACCGGCTCCGGGTATCAGGCCGCCGTGCTGGCCGAAATGGGCGTTTTGGTCTTCACCATCGAGATTGTCCCCGAATTGGGGCGTCAGGCGATTGAGACGTTACAATCTCTGGAATATAAGGATATCCAAGTAAAAATCGGCGATGGTTATAAGGGCTGGACCGAGCATGCCCCCTTTGACGCCATCATCGTCACTTGCGCACCGGGCATTGTTCCGGAGCCGCTCAAAGCACAACTCGCCGAAGGGGGCCGCATGGTCATCCCCGTAAGAGGCGCCGGCGATCAGCAATTGCTGCTTTTGATCAAACAGAACGGTGAAATCAAACAGAAAAAGATCGTGGATGTCCGTTTCGTGCCCATGGTGAACGAGCAGGGAAGGAGCTATTGATTGTTGTTCTGCAGCGCTTCGATTCCGCACTGCAGCGCATGGACGTAATCAATAAAACACGGCGTGATGCGTTTGCGGTGAAGGCGTGTGATGTCTTCAAAAAGACGCTTGCGCATGCCGATGGAAATTTCCAGCTGCACCCCCATGCCCGACCGGTTTTTATTGCAGATATTTTTGGGATTGGTGCCGGGAAACCGCAAGCCGTCAACCGCCGGAAAACCGGCTGCGGTGAGCGCCTGTCTGATTTGCAGCTTTAGCCGGTGATGTCGCCCTCCCAGATAGGTGATTACCTTGGTATCCCTGCAACCATGGATGGTGATCACCGTTCGGGCGCATCGGGCGATGTCGAGCCCCACCGGTTCGTCGAATTTTCGGCTGGAAATATGCAGGCATGCATTGCCGGACGGTTTCAGTCCGCTGAACGAGTAAAAGGTGTGCACTTCTCCCGCAACGGCTTCGGCGATTTCGGTGGTTCCGGGTTCTATGCCGCCCCCGTGGATGGCCATAACCGCGATTCCGGATCGCCCGTGACATACACGGATGCGGTAATCGGCACCGATGGTTTCATTGGCCTGAAGCACAGCAAACGAAGGACAAGGTGCCATCTCAAGTTCTCCCGGGAAGGAAGACCAACGAATGCGTGAATCACATGCGCCGCCTCCGCCCAACTCCCCCTGGAAAAAAGCCGCGGCAATGGCTTCGCACCGTCTTTTCCGACTGTCCGCCGGCAGGGCCCGACAGGTGATCAATTTACCATCCGGCCCGCCGGCATGAAATCCCGAAACGCCGCTAGTTGCATGTCCACATAGGCCTGCATTGCCTCAAGCCCTACAAGATCGTTGGCAGCCATGGGCAGCAGCGACATCCGCTCCGGTTCAAACCGCTCCGCGATTGCCGCGATACCATCGTCGGTTCTCAGCTTGTTCACCACCACCCGGTCGATGGAGATACGGATATCGGATAGCCGCCTGTGGATGCGAACCGCCTCGGAGAGCGACAGGCGATCGGCATTCATGACCAGGTGAACGTGGGTCGCATCACCGGCAAAACATTGCTGCAGGCGGGTGTGACGTGCGGCCAGGGTGCCGATCTTCTGTTTGACGCGATCCCGCTCCAGCTCGCAGCTGCCTATACGAATTTTCGAGATGATTTCCTTTTTCTTGCAGATCAGGTCGCGCAGGGTGAGCAGTTCCTTGAGCCACACGAGGGAGATGCCGGGCAGTGAAAAAAATCGCAGCGAAAGCGCCGTCGGAGCCATATCGAAAATAATCACATCCCTATTCGACCCATGGCTCAGGACATTTTCAAAGGCCATGAGCAGCGCGTATTCTTCCAGCCCAGGTGCAAACTGGAGCACCTTGAAATGGTTTTGAAGATTGAAGGCGCTTTCGTAGATATAGGTTTTGCGGATCTGCTCCCGGGTTTCCGAGAGGTACCGATTGATCCAGTAGTCGCTGTCGACCTCCTTGACTGCCAGATTTTGCCCTACTTTTTTTGGCTTTTCAGAGAAATCAGCCTCGAAGAGATCCCGCTGATTGTGGGCCGGATCCATGGAAACCAGCAGCGTTTTCCTTCCGGAGCGGGCAAAGAAGAGCGCCGTCAGGGCCGAGGTAGTCGATTTGCCGACACCGCCTTTGCCGATAAAAAAGTGGATATCCGGTTTTTGCCCTTCTCTATGCATGAATACACTCGTAAAAGTTCCAATTCAGACGGCTCCGTAAAAAGACCGAGATCAAGGCCTGCAAAGTCCGAGGAATGAGGCGTACTGGTCGTACGCCGCATTGACGAGGGGTGAAGCGTAACGCAGATATCGGTCTTTTTACGGAACCGTCAGGCATTAATCGATCCCCAGTACGGCAAACAGCTCACCCAGCGGATCATGGGCAGTCGCCACTTTTGATAGCATCAGGCACAGTTCCCGCTCCATCGCCGGCATCAGTTCCAGGGTGATTTGCACCGGCGGTGACGGTAGCCCTACAAACATGCCCAGAACCAGTAAGGCGAAGATATTCTCCAGTTCTCCGACTTCATGGTCGAGGAGGTCGGAGGCTTTTCCCCGCGCCGCGACATCAGCGGATTTCCACAGCTCAACGGCCCTGTCTTTGAATTTCTCGAATATCGAATCCATGGTCGACTCTGAAAATCCTCTGATCGAAGGCAATCCGCCGTGCAGACGGATAGTGATAATAGCCGGCGTAGAGCGCCGAGAGAATGACACCGGCATGGTAAAATCGAGGCAGATCCACCAGGCAGGTGACCAGGACCAGATAGGGGGTTAACAGCGCCACCCCGATCAGCCGCTGCTGCAAACGGAACCATTCCGCTTGCGGCGTAAGGGTTGCCAGTCGCATCCGGTGGGCAAAAAGGGTCCGCAACAGGACCGGAGCCGCGGCGGCAAGGATGATGGCAAGGATGAAAAGCGCCCGGGCGACAACCTGGCCGTCCGCCAGGTGCAGCGGCACGATCAGATTCAACGCCCGGGCCGTGAGGACGGCTGCGACGATCACAATAGGCGGCAGTAAAAGACAAAAGTAGTATTTCTTGAGTCTGGTTTGCATGGCCATGTCAGGCAACCGTAACCACCTCTGCATCCTGATCCGACATGTCATCCGTCTGGAAAAATTTGATGACCCCTTCAATGACAATCCACGCGGCGATCAGGATAATGATGATATTGATGGCCTGCAGCAGCAGATTGTGCGCGCTGCCGAACTGGAACTGGTTCAACACAGCCGCCCAGAGGGTCATGACCGCCATGAAGACCGCCGGAATTCCGGCGACCAGCCACTTGAATCCGCCTTTGGCCTTGAGATAAAGGGTGATAACGATCAGCGCCAGCGCCGCCAGGGTCTGGTTGACGGCCCCGAACAACGGCCATAGCTTGAGGGCACCGCTTCCGCTGGCACCGGTGGCAAAGGCCAGGATCAGGGCACTTCCCACGGCAATGGCGGTAGCCGTGTACTTGCCGGTCAGGAAATCGAGTTTAAGGGTTACGAACAGTTCGCTGAGCACATAGCGCTGGATGCGGGTGGCGGTGTCCAGCGTGGTGCCGGCAAAGGAGGCCACGAAGACCGCCATGATCGCCAGGGTGTACTGCTTGGGAATGCCCAAAGCCATGATCATATTGGCCGCACCGTCCACAAAGGCGGAAATCTTGGAGCCGAGACCGGCCGCCGCTGCCCATGACGAATAGTGGGTGGTCCAGGCGGCAACACCGGTCAGGGTTTCACCCGACTTGGTGGTGTACCCCATGCCGATTCCCGCCGCCACGGCCACGATCACCAGGGTAGCCAGTGCCCCTTCCATGAGCATGGACCCGTAGCCGACAAATAGCGAGTCGTCCTCACTGCGCACCTGTTTGGCCGATGTGCCCGATGACACCAGGGCGTGGAAACCGGAAATGGCGCCGCAGGCAATCGTGATGAAAAGAAAGGGCCACATGGCGGGCGCCTTTTCCGGCGCGAGCTGAACGGCCGGTGCGACCATCTCCAGGTGCCCGCCGAAAGCCGCCGCAAAAACCCCCAGGACCAGCAGGGTCATTGCAATGACCAACTGATGGGAATTGATGAAATCACGCGGCTGGAGCAGCGCCGTGACCGGGAGGACCGATGCGATAAACCCGTAGGCCAGCAGAATGATGGTCCATACGCCGGTGGCCGGTATGCCGGCGACGATCGGCATCTTGATCGGCATATACGGCCCAAGGAGAACGAAGACGTACATGATGGCCACGGCCCACAGGGAAAGCGCCATCACGCTTTTGTTCTTCCGGTAGACCAGATATCCCAGGACCATGGCGATGGGCACTTCGACCCACACGGCGACCACGGACTGAGGGTACATGGCGAAAATGATGGCAATCACCAGGCCGAAGACGGCGATAACGATCCACAGCTCCAGGAAAACGATCAGGAAAAAGAGGAACCGGGTTCGGCTGTTGACGTACTTGGCCGTGTAGTCGGAGATGGATTTGCCCTGGTTGCGCATGGAGATAATCAGGGCACCGAAGTCATGCACCGCGCCCATGACCACGCTGCCGACAAACACCCAGAGCAGCGCCGGCACCCAGCCCCAGATGATGGCGATGGCCGGACCGACGATCGGACCGGTTCCGGCAATCGATGTAAAATGATGTCCGAAGATGACCTCCTTTTTGGTCGGCACATAATCGACGCCGTCCTCCAATTCCACGGATGGCGGTTTGGCGCCGGATGACAGCATGAAGATCTTGCGGCCGATATACCGGCCATAGAGCCGATACATCACGATATACCCGACAAAGGCAGCGATCATTACCAAAAGGACATTCATAAAACCCTCCTCTCCAGTTTGAAATATCGGTTGCGGGCAACCAAAGATGCCTCTTGGTGTTGCCCTTGGGTCCTCTTATTTCACTTGAGCAACGGGTATGCCATGATCCACAGAAATGAGAACATCTCATATTGGCAAGTAAAACAGCCGGTAGGAAAAAATAAACCGCACCAAGCGGTTATCCGTATTCAGGGTCGTATGTCCGTTCCTTTTACACCTTGTAAACCGATGATACATCAACCGGACGGGAAGCCCGCAGGAGGAAAATCGTTCGGGTAGGCATAACAGCAGGTGCCGCACTGCAGGCATCGCTGCGCTTCCCGATGCGCCTGTCTATCGGTGAGCGTCGCCACCACTTCTTCGGTAAACGAGCGGGTGCGAACCGCCACGGGCAGTTCCTTGAGGGCCACCCGCGGGGGACCTGGAGCGGTTGTGATGCCTTTGAGAATGCTGCGGGGATTTACTCTGCGGTGAAGGTTCCCGGGTACCGGGATTTCCCCGTTGGTAATCAGATGGTGGATGGATCGCGCCGCCCTGCGGCCGCCGGCAACGGCACCGACCACCGTGGCCCGGCCCGTATGCATGTCACCGGCCGCAAAAATGTCCGGAGCCGCCGCCATCAAGGTGATGTCGTCTGCCGCCAGCGTGGTCGCCGGGGTGGTTTTAAAACCGATTGCCGCATCTTCGCCCTCCAGAAGGCACTCCAGATCCGGTTTCCGTTCGCAGGCAACGATGACCAGGTCGGCATCGATACGGGTATCGGATCCCGGTATGGGAAAATAGCAATCCTGTTTTGGGGATGCATCCGGATCCGGCATGACATGCTGGCATATCACCCCCTCGACCCGGCCGGATGGTTCTGCAAGAATCCGCACCGGACGCGTCATAAAGCGGATACAGACCCCTTCCGCCTCGGCACGGGTCACATCCCGTTTGCGCGCCGACACCTCCTGGCGGTCCCGGGGGCAAATGACGGATACCGCTCCCGCCCCCAAACGAATGCTGCAGCGGGCGCAGTCCATGGCGGTGTTCGATTCCCCGATCACCACTACCTGCTTATGTTTCAGATTCCGAAGGTCGCCCACCCCCACCGCCGCCAGAAAGTCCAGGCTTTGCCAGACCCCCTCGGCAGCTTCGCCGGACACGCACAGCGGGGGAATCGTCCAGGCGCCCAAACCCAGGAAAATCGCTTCATAGCCTTCATGCCGCAACGCCGTCAGCGTGAAATCCCGGCCCAGTGCCGCCTGGGTCCTGATCTCCACCCCCAGCTCCAGGATTCCTCGGATTTCCCAATCTACGATATGCCTGGGCAGCCGGTAGGCGGGTATGCCGTAACGCAGCATGCCCCCCGGATCGCAGCGGGCTTCGAATACGGTCGGCCGGTGTCCCAGCCGCCGGAGAAAATAGGCACAGGAAAGTCCCGCCGGTCCACTGCCGACCACGGCCACCCGCCGGCCGGTGTCCGGCAGGCAGGCCATCGGTATCCGCCTTCCAGATTGCCGCTCCCACTCGCCCAGATACCGTTGAAGGTGGCCGATGGCCACGCCTTCGTCGGCAATGTTTCGTCGGCAGATATTCTCGCATGGATGGGGGCAGGTGCGTCCCACGACCAACGGGAAGGGATTGCGCATCTTGATGGTCAGGAGGGCTTTTTCTCTCTCCCCGCGAATCAGATGGCCGACGAAAACGGGGACGTTGATCTGCGCCGGGCATTTCTGCCGGCAGGGCGCCAGGCAATCCGAGGTCCGATCCAGGTGGAGCAGCCGGTCGGACAGGGTTTCCATCCGAATGACACCCCGGGGGCAGGCATCGGCACAACGACCGCAGCCCCTGCATCGATCAGGATCGATCCGGGGAAGCCGGTCCGCACCCGGACGGATCGCATGGAAGGGGCAGACCGACGCACAGGTGCCGCCGCCCAGGCAACCGCTCTCACAGCCGTTCCACCCGCCGTAAAGCATGGCCGCCGCCCGGCAGTCCGCCGGCCCCTGGTATAGGAAAAGGGGCGCCATGCGCGCGGGGCCGAAACAGTGGACTGTCGCCACGGGGAGTTCGACAATTCCGCCTCCTTTTCCGGTCAGGCGCATCAGCCCATCGATCACGTCCATGCCGCCGGCAGCGCAGACGGTGACCGATGCCCTGCCGGCAAGCAGCGCCTTGGCCGCCCCTTCGCACCCGGCGTATCCGCAGGCGCCGCAGTTCAGTCCCGGCAACACGGATTTGATGGCGGCAAGGCGCGGATCTTCGTCGACATGAAATAGTCGGGACGCCGCCGCCAGCACAGCGGCAAGGGTGAAACCGAGCCCTCCCATAAACAGGATTGCCGTGATGGCCATGCGTTCCTCTCCGGTCGGATGAATAAAAGCGTTAAACTCGATAAAGCGAGAGATGTGCCAGATCAGGCCGGAAAGAAAATGAAATGAATATTAATGGAATCGTAAAAAGTCGAAATCTCAGATTTATTGTCATCCCCGCGTAGGCGGGGATCCATAAGTTTCATATAGTTATAGATTCCCGCCTGCGCGGGAATGACACATCGGAGACTTTTTACAAGGTTATCCATATTGATTCGGATTTTGCCGTCTTATGCATGGAATCAGGTAGTCGCATCATCCCGGAGGCCGGTCGAAATGTGTCAGGGACTTTTACGTTTTGTAAATGGGACAGGCGCCTTTCGGACATCCATGCCGGATCCCCATTTAAATAGACGAAAAGCGTTTTATAAAAACGGTGCGGGATGGTATACGGGTATTTCGACGGTACTATTAAAGCATTGTAACGCTGAACGAAGGAACCCTATATTGTGGATATCGGATTGATCCTGCTCAAAGTGCTGGCGCTGTTCATGGCTCTGACGTTTCACGAGTTCGCCCATGGCTGGGTGGCCCGACGTCTGGGCGACCATACGGCCGAAGCCCAGGGCCGCCTGACATTGAACCCCAAGGACCATATCGACCCCTTCGGCACCGTTCTGCTGCCGGCCATGCTGATCCTGATGAAGTCGCCGGTGGTCTTCGGCTGGGCCAAACCGGTCCCCATCGATCCCCGCAACTTCAGGGATCCCAGGCGTGGCATGATGTGGTCGGCGTTAGGCGGTCCGATGATCAACCTCTTTCTGGCGGCCGTTCTCACACTGGTTTTCAAAGGCATGGTCGTTGCGGGCATCTATATCCATGGGCTTTTACTCTTTCTCATTATCGCCATCCAGCTCAACGTCTTCCTGGCCGTGTTCAACCTGATCCCCATCCCCCCGCTGGACGGCGGCCGGGTGATGGTGGGGCTTCTGCCGCCTAAACAGGCCATGGCCTATAGCCGTATCGAGCCCTACGGGTTCATGATCGTGCTGGCCCTGATGTATTTCCACGTATTGGATCGGTTCGTCTACTATCCTATCCAGATGATTTTACAACTTCTGGGAATCGGCTGACCGGGGCAGCGTGACTGTCACCCGCGTGCCTTCGCCGAGGGTACTGGCAATCTCGATGCTGCCGCCGTGGGCATCCACAATGGCCTTGCACAGGCTCAGGCCCAGACCGTAGCCGCCGGTCTTCCTGGAGCGGGAAACATCCGGTCGATAGAACGGTTCAAAGAGGTGGGGCAGCGCTGCGGCGGGAATCCCTTCGCCCTTGTCTGCCACGACAATTTCGATGCTGTCCGGCAAGGCCGCCATCGCAATGCACACTTCCGATCCGTCCTCGGGGGTATGCTTCAGGGCGTTTTCCAGCAGGTTGCGCAGGACGGTCTTGATCTTCTCGGGATCCGCCACCACCGGTACATCTGCCAATTCGCCGACAACCACACCCGGCTTCACGTCGCAAACGTCTGCGGCCAGGGATCGGATCAGTTCTCCCATATCGACGGGCTTGCAATTCAAGGCCGCGGCGGCATGCCGCAGGCGGGCCGACTCGAGAAGCGTGGTCACCATGGCTTCCATCTCGGCCACGTCCGCCCGCAGGGACTCTTTGGTTTCGGCATCCTTGAGAAATTCCAACTGCACCTTCAGGCGGGTGATGGGAGAGCGCAGCTCGTGGCTGACATCCAAGAGCAGCTGCTCCTTGCTGTGCAGCAGCTGGTCGAGACGCCGGGTCATGTCGTTGAACGCCTGGGCCAGCCTGCGAAGCTCGCTGGCCCCCACCTCGGGAATGCGGTGATCGAGCTTGCCTGCCGCGACCTGGTCCACACCGGTTTTCAAGGCGTGCAGGGGGGTGAGGGTTTTGCGGATGACGCGATAGGCTCCTGCCAGAATCAGGCCCATGAGCAATGCCATGACCGCCACCACCCACAGGTTGTCTCCCCCGTGATATCCATCCCGGGGAACGATAAAAAGCAGTTCGCCGCCGCCGTGGAGGATGCGCAGAAAATGGTTGCCTCGGCTGCTGCCCACCCACATGCCGGAAGCATAACGGTGAACGTGGGCCCGGTGAAGGTTGAAAAACCGCGGCAACGGTCCGGTCTGCCAGCCATGCTCGGGATGCTCGAAACGAATCACCAGGCCGGTGCGCCGGGCGATCTCTTGGGCCCGGCCTTCGTCCGGTGGGTCGCCCAGGTCGTCGACCAGGTACTCGGTGTACAATACCAGGTTATTCAGCAGATCACGCTCGAATGCATTTTCATTGTGGAACCGGATGATCAGATGCCCGACGATCAGCGTAACGTTGATCGCCAGGCCGGCGACCACCGTGACGATCAACAGCCGGGTGAACACCGAACCGAACATCCGTTTAAGGCGACGCGGCTTCATCATCCGACTCCCGGGCCACGAACATGTATCCGGTACCCCACACGGTTTTGATATACTGCGGATGTTTGGGATCGTCACCCAGCTTCTGGCGCAGTCGGCTCATGGTGATGTCCACTACCCGGTTGAAACATTCGCTGTCGATGCCGCGCAGGGTCTGCATGATTTCATCCCGGTCCAGGGGCCGGCCGGCGTGCCGGACCAGCAAGTCCAGTGCGGCGAATTCGGTGGTGGTCAGGGCCGCGTCCCGGCCGTCCATGAACGCCAGGCGGCGGTGAAAATCGATGGACAACTCCCCGAAGCACCGCCGACGGTCGGAACCGGTATGCTGGACCCGACGCAGCACGGCCTGCATGCGCGCCACCAGTTCCCGGGGCTCGAACGGTTTCGGCAGGTAGTCGTCGGCCCCCAGTTCCAGGCCCACCACCTTGTCGGTCACATCACCCCGGGCGGTCAGCATGATGATCGGTACGGCACTGGATTCACGGATGCGTCGGCAGACCTCGAAGCCCGTCATGCCTGGCAGCATGACGTCCAGAATCACCAGTCCCGGCTGCACGGTCCGGACTTTTTTCAAGCCCTCATCCGCGTCAATGGCCGCATAGACTTCGAAGCCGTAATCCCGTAAAAAGCGTTTGAGCAGCCGGTTGAGTTTGTCGTCGTCGTCGATGACCAGAACGGTCTGATCCATAAGGCACATCCTGTAAAGGCCGTTTGGTACAGTTATGGGTTGCCAGTCAGTTAGCAGTTTCCGGGCATAAAAGAAAGGGCCGGCATCGTGGTCAAGCGGCCAGGCAGCTCCAATGACCTCCGAGGCTCTCCGGCGATAGCGCGACGGATCTACTTTGGGAACCATCCACTGAACCGCCCTGGTGACAATGCTGGGCAAGAGAAAAGTCAGCGGGAACCTGTCAGATAAGCCTCAAATCCGGCTGTCATTGCATTCGGCCGCGGATCCGCCTGGAGTTCCTCCGGGAGCCAGTACGGATTGGCACCCTTTCGACGGGAAGCAACGATTTTCAAGGAGAAGCGGGTGCCATGGGACCCAGCATCGCCGCCGAGCGCATTCAGCGCTTCCCGGACATCCCAGGGGAAAGCGGCCGGCCCCGGTGACATCGGCCGATGATCGGCTTTGGGACCGAACCCATCCCCGACATCCTTTTTACATTGCCAGTCACGCAGCTCCTCCCAAACATCCAGCGGGAAAAAATCCGCGGCGTGAATCGATCCCGCCACACTGATGCAAACCAAAGCGACCAGAAAAATACACATTTTAATATTCCATCGTCTTGACCTCATTCCCTCCCCCTTTCGTGAACACTTCATGGACGACCAATGCGCAAGCCGCTGTCGCGGGAGCCGTCGCGCCAGCGGCTTGCGCTGCCTTGCGCCGATCAGCGCCAACCGAACCGACAGTCGCCGGAAGCATGGTTCTCGATATGCGCGGCGATCTTTTCGCGCTGCTCCGGTGTCAGGTCCTGGTGGAAGGCAATCAGGCGTTCGGCAGTATAATCCGCCATCTCCCTGATCTTGGCCATTTTCTCATCGATCAACTGATCGACCTCCTCCCGGTCGATGGCTTCCCGGCGCACCAGATCGGCTAATTCTTGGTGTTGGCTTTCATGATCCGCATGCATGGCCCTGGCTTTTTCGGCGATCTCCCGGGCGATCTGCTTGAGATCCGCCGTCTGGGTTTCCGTCAGATCCAGCCGGGATGCAATCCGGTCCGTGGCCGCCGCCAGGTCGAACTCGTCGAAGCCGCCGGGGTGATGCCCGTGTTTACAGGCCGCGACTCCGCCAATCAGAAACAGTGCGCACAGGGTGATAACGATCATACCGCTTTTTTTCTTCATAGCTGCCTCCTTTGGGTTTACATCCTTTTTACGGTGAATGACGGCAATGTCATCGTCTGAACCGAATATGAGGCACCTGCAGAAAAAGAGCTTTTCAAATGCGTATCGGTTTGTAACAAATTGTCGATTCAATGGAGTTGTGCCCACACGTGCGGACAATTGGTGCTTGATCTATTGGTGAATGTGCCGATATAGATTGCTGGAACGATCTCGATCATACGTTGAAGGCCCTGAAAAAATGCGATACCGGTGGTTCTGTCCATTTCCATGAACCTATTCAACGTCCTATCTGAAAAGAACCCATGAACAAAAACGCCAGTTCAGCAACCGCAAAGGAAATCAGCTGCCGGATCACGCGCACACTTCTCCTGTATGTGCGGGAAAACAACAGCGGCACGCTGGGGAATCTTCTCGACGGGCTGCCCGTGGATGAAGGCTATCTGTCCGACACCAACAATTGGGTTTCGCATGCATTCCTGCAGACGCTCTATGCGCGCATGATCGAGATGCTGGGGGATCCAGATGCAGTTTATCATATGACCCTGGCATCGGGGCGTTTACAATCTCTGGGAATTCTGGATCGCATCGCCCGGCTGCTGGGCAGCCCGAAGCTGATCTATTCGCAGGCCCCCAAATACAACAAATTTCTTAAATTAAACGGCAGCGTGTTCATCCACGAAATCGGCGATTCATGGGTGGTTCTGGAAGACCGCTACCATGACAGCGCCCAGAAGACCCGCTTTGACTGTGATTACACCCGTGGGATTTTAGAAGGAATCCCGACGATGTTCGGTCTGCCTCCGGCCACGGTCGAGGAGATCAAGTGTCAGGTGGCCCATGAACGCTATGGCCGACGCGTATGGCCGGACCACCCGGCCCAGGGCTGCTCGGGTTGTTTCTACCGGGTGACCTGGATTCCCCAAAAAATATCCTTCCTGAAACGGATTTTCGCCGGATGGAACACCCATCGCCAAGCCATCGAGGATCTGGTGCAGGCCAATTGGTTGATCCAGTCCAAATATGACGAGGTCAAACACCTGGCGGCGGATCTCGAGCGGACCAATCGGGAATTGGAGCGCCAACAAGCCAAACTGATTGAATCGGAACGCAAATACCGCCTGCTGGCAGAAAACGTCTCCGACACTATTTGGGTCATCGATCTCAAGACCCTGAAGTTTGATTTTATCAGCCCATCGGTGGAGCAGAACCGCGGTTTTACCCCGGAAGAAGCCAAAGCGCTGAACCTTGAACAGACACTTTCACCACCCTCTCTATCCCGGGTCGTCAAGATTCTCGAAGCGGAACTGGCCAATGAGAACAAACCGGGCGTGGATCCCCAGCGCTCGATAAGACTGGAGCTTGAGCATTCGGTCAAAGGCGGAGGCTATACCTTGACGGAAGCCACCGTCTCATTCATTCGCGATCGAAGCGGCGTGCCAACGGCCATTATGGGCGTGACCCGGGACATTTCCGAACGCAAAAAGGCCGAAAAGAAAATTGCCGAGAGTGAAAAAAAGTATCGCAACCTGTTTGAAAACGGTTCCGATCTGCTCTGCATTCACGATCTGGACGGGAACCTGCTGGAAACCAATATTCCCTTCAAAAAGGAATACGGCTGGCGGCGGGAAGACCTTGAAGGCAAAAATATCCGCGATCTGATCCCCGAACGGCATAAGCCGGAATTCGACGGATACATCGACCGCATCCTCACCAGTGGCGCGGAGGAAGGCTATCTGAAAGCTGTCACCCGATCCGGCGAAGCGGTTGTCCTGGAGTATCGCAACCGGCTGATCCGTGACGGCCATGGACAGCCCACGGCTGTTCAGTGTGCCGCAAGGGATGTCACCGAGCGCGTCCGCTACGAACGCGCGATCAGGGAGAGCGAAGAAAAATACAAGGAGCTCGTCAAGCATGCACCGTCGGGTATATTCGAAGTCGATCTCGAGACGATCACCTTCATCAGCGTCAACAACGTGATCTGCGAATACACCGGCTACACCGAGCAGGAAATATTGCAGATGGACCCGTTGGCACTCTTCAGCGAACCCAGCCGGGAAAAGGCGAAAAAACGCATCGAACAGGTATTTTCGACCCTGCAGGATCCTCCGCCCACGGATTATGTCGTTCAGGGGAAAAACGGCCGGCAACTGCCCGTGGTCATGACTTCCAAGTTCTTCTTCGAAAACGGTGTTCCGAAGAGACTCATGACGGTCGTCCATGATCTGTCGGAAGTCCGCCAAGCGGAAGAGGAAAAGAGATTCCTGGAAAAGAAACTGCAAAATGCCATGAAGCTCGAATCATTGGGAACCCTGGCCGGTGGGGTGGCCCACGACCTGAACAACATCCTGAGCGGCATCGTCAGTTACCCGGATCTACTCCTCATGGACCTGGAAGCGGACAGTCCGCTGCGCAAACCGATTCTGGCCATTAAAAAATCCGGTGAAAGAGCGGCGGAAATCGTCCAGGACCTGTTAACCCTGGCGCGACGCAGCGTCGCCCACAAACGGGTTCTGAGCCTCAACGCAGTCGTGAAGGATTTCATCGCCTCGCCGGAATACTGGAAAATAGTCGGCAACCGCCACGATCTGCTGATTGGAACAACTATTTCCGAAGACCTTTTGGGCATGGTGGGGTCGGAGATGCATATATCGAAAACGGTTATGAATCTGGTAGCCAATGCCGCCGATGCAATGCCCTCGGGGGGCCGGATTACCATCGCCACACGAAACTGCTATATCGACAAACCCTATACCGCCTTTGAGATTATCCCCGAAGGTGAATATATAATCCTGGAAGTATCGGACACGGGCATTGGCATGCCCCCATCCGATCTGGAAAAAATCTTCGAACCGTTCTACACGAAAAAAGTAATGGGGCGCAGCGGTACGGGCCTGGGGATGTCGGTCGTCTGGGGCACGGTGAAGGACCATGGGGGCTTTTTCGACATCACCACCGAGGAGGGAACCGGAACGACGTTTGCGCTCTATTTCCCTGCAACCCGATCGGAAAGAGAGGCTCCCCGATCCGTTTATATTGACGACTATCTCGGCAAGGGTGAGTCCATACTGATTATTGACGACGCACCGGAGCAGAGAGATCTCGCCGGGAGAATGATGCAGCGGCTCGGATATGTTGTCCACACCGCGGACAGCGGTGAAGCGGCCGTCGCGTTGATAAAAAAGGAGATGTATGACCTGTTGATCCTCGACATGATCATGCCGCCGGGCATGAACGGGTTGGAAACGTACAGGCAGATCCTGACCATCGTTCCCGACCAGAAAGCGATCATCGCCAGTGGCTATGCCGAAACGGAAAGGGTGCAGGAAGCCCAGCGCTTAGGCGCCGGCAGTTATATCAAAAAACCCTATACGCTGGAAAAAATCGGGCTTGCGGTCAGATCCGAACTGGATCGGGAAACCCCAAAAAACAGATGACGATTCAGCCGCCTATGATCGTAATTGCCCTGTCTATGCTTATTTAAAGTCTTAAAGGCATGGACGGGGCGATGGTCCGCTCAAGGAGCTGACCTGCAGGATGAAAACTTGCAATCAAGCAAAGATTCGAATACGAATGTAATGGAGACTGCTTCATTTACGCCTCTTACCCACCTCCCTCTGTCTCCAACGCGGATTCTGCGGTTCAGGCGATTGCAGATAAAAAATCCATGTCGCATCGTATCTATCAGCTTTCCATAAGGAGGTCGCCATGCGTCCCACGATTGTCAACCTGTTTGGTCTTGTGCTGGTAATTGTCGGGCTTGTCTCCCCGGTTGCCGCGTATGCCTTCATCGGTGTCGTCAAAACAGTTGAAGGGGGCGTCGTCATCGAGCGGGGCGGGGAAACGATCACGGTCGACACAGGCATGGAAATCATGCAGGCGGATGTCGTCAGAACCGACCGTCACGGATCCGTCGGAATGGTTTTTTCCGACGACACCCGCATATCCATGGGGCCGAACACCGAAATCGCCGTCGATGATTACCTGTTCGAACCGTTGGAGGAAAAACTCTCTTTTGTCTTACGACTGATCCGGGGCACCGTATCCTTTTTATCCGGCCAGATTACCAAACTCTCTCCTGAATCGGTTCAACTGCTCATGCCTGCAGCGACCATCGGTGTCCGGGGAACCCATGTACTGATCAAGGTGGACTGACCCGTCCATGTCGACGCCGGCATTCTCTTTGGCATCAACCCTTTTTTCAGGAAGGTGGAATCCGCCATGCGCAAATGGAACTATTTCTCGTGCTGCTTTGCGGCAATGGTTTTTATCGCGGCCTGTGGCCACAAGAACATGGTTATTCTGGTCCCGGATCCGGACGGGTCGGTGGGGCAGGTCACGGTTTCCAACGCAGCCGGGTCGGTTGACCTGGACCGTGCGAATCAGTCGACAATTGCCCGGGACCGGAAGAAGGCGCCCGGCGCTCCGGCCGAACTGAAGCCGGCGGAGGTTCAGGCCCTGTTCGGGCAAGTGCTTTCCAAGGAGCCGCCGCCGCCCCTGCACTTTATCTTGTACTTCCAGTCGGATTCGGTGAAACTGCAGCCGGCTTCCATCCAACAGATGCCGGAAATCGTCGCCGCGATCCAACAGCGTTCCCCGACACGCATCTCTGTAATTGGCCACTCCGACACACGGGGAGACAAAGCCTATAACCTCGACCTCTCCATGCGCCGGGCGCTGGCAGTCAAACAACAGCTGGTCGAAAAGGGTGTGGAGGGTGCATTCATGGATGTCTCTTCCCATGGCGAAGCAAACCCGATCGTTAAAACGGCCGACAATGTGTCCAATGCCAAAAACAGGCGTGTGGAAGTAGTGGTCCGATAATTCTCTCCCGTTCAATTGTTTGTGAAGGGATTTTCCCTGTATCTGAGGCGGTCACGACGATGAAGGCACCTGCGGTTTCAGAAGAGATGGACACATCCACCCCCAGCATTGACCCGTCGGTCAGGGTAATCGTTATCCTCGGTATTCTTCTTGCAGCCCTTTGGTCTGCGGCCTATCTCGTTCGCCCCGATTTCATCGCAAGTCTCCAGTTCAAAGTGACCGACGCCATCGTCGCCGATGCCGTCAAAACCGTCGGCACCGATCGCGTCGTGGTGGTGGATATTGATGAACGATCCCTGGAAGCATGGGGCCAGTGGCCTTGGCCCCGTTCCCGGCTGGCAAGGCTGTTGAACAGGATTGCCGGAATGGCTCCCCGCTCCATTGCTTTGGATTTCATCATGGCTGAACCGGATCGAACTTCCCTGAAAACCCTCCAGGAAGAACTGAAGCGTGAACTCGGCCTCCCGCAGGTCGAAGGAAATGCCCCGACCGCATTGCCGGACAACGATGCGATATTGGCCGCCGCCCTGTCCCGCGGTCCGTTTGTTTTAGGCTACGAATTTGATTTTGAAGAGAACCATCGACACGCCGCCAGCTGCCGCCTCCACCCGCTTGAGATGGTCGACATCCAAAAACCGTCCGGCAATACCGGGTCGCTTACCCTGCACGAGGCGCAGGGCGTCGTCTGCAACATCGATCAGCTGGCGCGGGCAGTGCCTCACTCAGGATTTCTAAACGGCCAGCCCGACGGCGACGGCCGACTCCGTCGTCTGCCCCTGGTGATGCGCTATGGCCAATCCATCTACCCCAACCTCGCACTGGCCGCCCTGCTGGCCGCCGACAACGAGCAACCGGTTATGCTGAAACAGCGTTTAGGGGATCAGAGCAGCCTGATCGTGGGCGACCATTCAATACCCATCGATGACAATGGAAACCTGCGTATCCGCTTTGCCGCCAAACGGTCGAACCTGCACCATATTCCGGCGGACCGGGTGTTGAACGGTCAGGTTGCCGAATCTGAAGTCAGAGGCCGGGTGGTGCTGGTAGGCCTGGGTGCATCCGGCCTGGCACAGGTATACCAGACACCGGCCGATGGCCTGTTTACAGCCGTCGAAGTACATGCCCAGGCAATCGAAACGATCCTGTCGGGAAAATATATCCGTCGTCACCTGACGATCGTTGTTGCCGAAATCATCTTGTCAATGATGGTGGCCGTGTTATTCAGTTTGTGCATCGCCCGCCTCGAATTTTTGACCACCACGATAATCGGTGCGATCGGCATCGCCGTGCTGTGGGGAATTGCACAACTGCTCTTTAACAGCCGGCAACTGCTTCTGTCGCCCCTGTTACCCAGTGCTGTGATCATCAGCAGCGGTCTTTTTCTCATGCTTTTCAAATACTGGACAAGGCAGCGAAAAGCCCGCCTTGGCATGCAGGATGCGTTGATATTGATGAGAAGCAGTGAAAAGAACATGAACGCCATTATCAAGACCATCCCGGACATCGTGTTCCGGCTCGATCCATCGGGTCGAATCACCTTTATCAGCCCTGCGATAGCCAAGTACAAGAAGCAGCCCGAGGAACTGATCGGAAAATCCATTCTTGATCTTGTCGCTCCCGAAGACAGGAATATCGCCACCCACCGGATCAATGAACGGCGCACGGGTAAGCGTTCCACCACCGATCTGGAGGTGCGGCTGATGCTCTCCCCGACGGACAGCCGAGAAGGCGGTAAATTCAGGTATTTCAGCGTATCGGCGGAGGGGATTTACGCGAAAGCATCACCGGATGCAGAATCGTTTTCGGGCACCCAGGGCATCGCCAGAGATATCAACCAGCGCAAAACCCTCGAAGACCAACTGGAGCAGTCCAAAAAAATGGAGGCCATGGGCAGCCTGGCTGCAGGAGTCGCCCACGATCTGAACAACATCCTCAGCGGGCTGGTCAGCTACCCGGAGCTGCTCCTGTTGGATCTGCCTCCGGACAGCCCGATGAGAGACAGCCTCAAAACCATCCAGCGCTCCGGCCAGCGGGCGGCAGAGATTGTCCAGGACATGCTGATGATCGCCCGCCGGGGCGTCAAGAATTTCGAAATCGTCAATTTAAACAACGTGGTAAGCAGTTACCTGATGGCCCCGGAGTTCAGAAAATTATCCGAAAATCATCCCAATATTCGCGTCACCACCGAGTTGGCCGATGATCTGATGAACATGAAAGGCTCATCCGTGCACATCTCAAAAGTAATGATGAACCTGGTCGGCAATGCGGCCGAAGCCATGCCGGCGGGTGGAGTCATATGTGTGCGATCCTTGAACCGGTACCTGGACACGGCGATCAACCGATACGAGAGAATCCCGGAAGGTGAATATGTCATGCTTCGCATCACCGATGAGGGGGTCGGTATCCCGCCGGAGGAGCTTCACCGAATTTTTGAACCGTTCTACAGCAAAAAACGGATGGGCAGCAGCGGTTCTGGCCTGGGCATGACGGTGGTCTGGAACACGATCAAGGACCACGCCGGCTATGTGGACATTCAAAGCAGGGAGGGAGACGGCACCCGGTTCGACATTTTTCTACCGGCCACCCGGGAGGAGGACAACCGAACCCAGCGTCGAATCGTTCTCCAGGATTATACCGGTACGGAACGGATACTGGTCGTGGACGACATCCACGACCAGCTCGATATCGCAGTCAGAATGCTGAGTAAACTCGGATACCAGGTCGCGTCTGCACCGGGGGGCATGGAGGCGGTGGCCTATATGCAGACCCACGCGGTCGATCTTCTGGTACTCGATATGGTCATGCCGCCCGGAATCGACGGCCTGGAAACCTACCGGCGCATCCTGGACATCCATCCGGGCCAGAAAGCCATTATTGCCAGCGGCTATGCCCCCTCCGACCGCGTCAAGGCCATGCAGGACATGGGCGCCGGTGAACATATCCGCAAGCCGTACACCATGGAGAAGATCGGCATGGCCGTGCGTCGAGAACTGGACCGCAAATAATGAAGCGATTCACGGTGGCGGACGCATGATGTCGAATCGCTGCGGGTCGGGCATCCCTGGCCGCCCGCCTCGATCTTTACCGAACAGACGAACCTGACTTCGTACCTTCAGCCATGCGCCAGACGATACGCCCTTTGTCCGTCATATCCGATAGGGTGGCGAAAAGGCTTCTCACGAGATCGCTGCGGGCCCCATACTCGCGATTGGGGAAGAGTGACGCGGATTGGGCGGGTATGCAAAAAAAATCCTGAAGAAACCGGGTGTCGAGGGGACGCACCCAGCGATGATGGCAAATATTCGTGCAGTGATGTTCCAGGGCATCGGAGGCTTTGGAATAATCGGAAATCACGCGGAATCGCGGCAGAGGCGCACCCAATCGGCGAAAAGCCACCGCAAACAGATCTTCGTTTCCTTCTCCCACCAGTTGAGGATAGAACGAAAAAGCGATTTTACCGCCGGTGCGAAGGCATTTATAGGACTCGGCAATGGTTTTCGAAACGTCGGGGAAAATAAATATCGAGGCATTGTATAACACATAATCAAAGCGTCGATCCCCCACGACGTGGGACAAATTTTCCCCGTCGCCCACGAGAAGTCGGATGTCATCCCCATCGGACAACGAATGACCGGCGGCGATCATTTTGGGAGACAAATCCACCCCCAGTACGCTGCAGCCAAATCGATCGTTCAAAGCCCTGGCGGAAATTCCATAACCGCAGCCCACGTCCAGAACCGAGGTGCGGGCCTCGATATCAATGGTTTCAGCCATCTTCAAGGCAAGGGCTTTGAAAAAGCCGTGCTTTTCTTCGAATTCCTGATACATCCGGATACTCTGATCAAAATTTTCAGCGACATTACGCTTGACCTTATTTTTAAAATCTTCGGTGCCCACTAACCCTCCCGATATTTTTAAATCTCCGATTAATCACCGACCACCCGCTTAGCGGGTGGTTTAATGAAGTCCCCTCCGATGGGGGCAAAACCCAAACCCATGAACGCCGAACATCCAACGTCCAACATCGAACTTCGAATAAGGCATTCTATCGTTTTTAATGCGATTAAACCCTATTTCACAGACCGCACCGATGACCGGTGCTTCTTTTAACAGATTGACGGAGCGAAGCGATCTCCGCATTCGACGTTGAACGTTCGATGTTCACTGTTCGACGTTCAAATAACCATTTGCCGGCTGAATGGCTCGCCGGACCGGTCCGAACCCCTTCGGGTCGCTCGGGCTTAGCCCGAGGTTTAATTTACTGCAATTAGTTTCGCCTTTTTTTCCTTCGGGCGCCTCAAGTAAAACGCCATCAGGGTTCCCGCATGGCGCCCCTGTGGATGACGCTCCGGCATGAGCGTTTTCAGCGGAATGCATCAAAAATCCTTCAGGTCGGCTTTCCTCTTCAGGATATCCATCTGTCCGGCTGTCAGAACCTTGGAAAGGGCTGCCTCGGCGTTCTGATATTCCTTTTCCATATCATCGGCAAACCGATCTTTGATCAGATCCTTCTGCCGGCCGAACCGCTGGCGAATCGTCTCCATCCGCTTCTGCGTGGCGTGGATAATCGCCTGGCTCGTCTTGGCCTGTTCGGGGGTCAGATCGAGTTCGGTTTTCAGCACTGAAAACAGCGATTCGCCGTCCTTTTTCATGGATCCCGGCGAATGCATGCGCTTGAGGTGCGCTTTTATTTTTTGCACCGTGGCATCCAGCTGTTCTTGCTGGCTCGGATCCAGTTTCTCGCGGATTTCCTGAACATGGGTGTCAAACAGACGGTCAAACTCCGGTCGGGATTTTTCCAGCAGGGCCAGAAATCCGGCCTGCATGCGGTCGAGAATCGGAGTTATTTTCGCTTCCTGGTCGGCAGACAGGGACATCCGCCGGAGCTGACGCTGGAGAAAATGAATTGGCGGAGGGGGCCTTTTGGGGTCGGCAAACCCTTTAATGCGCTGTTTGACGACCATTCCGGTCCCCAGTGAACCGACAAGACCGCCGAGAATGAAAATAAGAAGAATTCCGGCAATGGCTTTCCACTTGTTCATCGGCCCCTCCCCTATAATTCAAAGGGTTGTATCAGACTGTAACTGACCGGGTTGTCCATTGCCAGCGCAGCGATTTCCATATCCGGACTGATGCCGCTCAGGAAAATCCACACACCCATTAACACAATAAAAACACCGGCAACCGGAGCCAGGCGCCACAGGTACCGCTGGAACAGCCACATCAGCGGACTGAATTCCCCCAGGTTGGGTTCCGACTTGCGGATGCGGCGCAATACATTGGCGCGCCAAACCGGATCCATGGAACCCGTCCCCTGATCAGGGGATTTCCGGTAGACGTCCCTGAACACCCGTTCCAGGATTGCATATCGTTTTCGATCATGGGTCATCGGTCCCTCCTGTGCTCATCCATGAGCCCTTCGATAAGTTCCTTCAGCTTCTTGCGGGAACGGTGGGCTCTGACCTTTACGTTGACGACACTCCAGTCCAGCAATTGGGCGGCCTCCTTGGTGGTCATCTCCTGGAGGTGGACCAGTTCCAGCACCATGCGATCTTCCGGGCTCAGCCTGGAGAGCGCCCAATCCAGGACCTCCCTGGCCTCCTTTCTTGCCAGCCGGCGTTGGTAGTCGTCACTGCCCTGCCGGGCCGACATCTTATCGATCCAGTCCTGCTGCGCCATCGACAAGGTGCTGACGGCGGTCTCTTTGCATCGGTACCGTTTTCTCCAGAAATCGTAACAGGTTCTCACGGCAATGGAAGCCAGCCACGCCCCGAAGCCATCTTTATTCCTGCAGGTATCCAGCGACCGGTAGGCCCGGATAAAAACATCCTGCAGGACATCCTGGCGTGCTTCATCGGGGATGTGGCGTCTGACCCGGTTGAGGACCGCGGCTTCATATTTGATCATCAACAGCTCAAAGGCATTGGTGTCGCCGGCGATGACACGATCGATGACAGCGGCGTCATCAACGGTTGTGGACGGTTTCTCGTGTTTCGCAGGGTTGGCGGTCATGTCCTCTGGATACCCTGAAAACGATGCTTTGCCAATAAGATTGAACCCGTCCTGCGGCAAAACCCGGTGGGCGCACCGGCTTCATGGTTAAACCGATCCGCACGTTATCTGTAAAGTCGTCCAGACCGGGAGAAAGGTTACGCCGTTTCCGGTTTTTTGGAAAAAGAACGGTCCTGGCGGCGTTTTTTCTGAAAGGAACAGCATTAAAATGAACCCGAACTGAAATGTTTGTAACTTACCGGCTCCCTCGGGCGACTTATCCTCTGAAAGCCGGGCAAACAACCCAGGCCGACCCTTGAGGGCCTCGTAAAAAGTCTCCGATGTGTCATTCCTGCGAGGGCGGGAATCTATAACTATACAAATCTTATGGATCCCCGCATTCGCGGGGATGACAATTAATCTGAGATTTCGACTTTTTACGATTCCATCAACCCTGGCCTGCGCCACATTGCGGAGAGGACGGATGGAACGAAAAACAGAAAAGAATGCCGGATCGAGCAGAAACCGCTATCGGCAGTGGGCGACCCTGTCCCTGGTGCTGCTCACCGTTGCCGGTTGCGCCGCTGTCGGTCCCGATTACGTCAGGCCGGACATCAAGACCCCCGCTCAGTGGGACACCGTTGCGGTGGACGCGGATACGATTGGAAAAATGGATCCGGATACGGCTGCCGCCTGGTGGCATACCCTGGACGACCCGGTACTCAATCGCCTGATCGACAGGGCGGCGACAAGCAACCTGGACGTCAAGTCGGCGCGTTCACGCGTCCGGGAAGCCCGGGCCCGCCGGGCAAAAAGCGCTGCGTCGCAGTTGCCGGGAGTGGATGCGACCGCTTCGGCAAAGTCACGCCGAAGCAGCGGGGAAACCGGCTCGGCAGCATCTTCCGAATTATATTCGGCAGGGTTCGATGCCGGTTGGGAGATTGACCTTTTCGGCGGGGTGAGGCGTTCGGTGGAGGCGGCTCAGGCGGACATCGAGGCCGGGGTCGAGGATTTTAACGACGTCATGGTGACGCTGCTCGCCGAAGTGGCGCTCAACTACATCGATGTGAGGACCTATCAGGCGCGCCTTGCCGTATCGGCGAAGAATATCGACGCGCAGCAGGAGACATGGGAGATCTTACAAACCTTGTTTCAGGCGGGTATGGGCGACGCGCTGGCTGTGGACCAGGCCCGCTACAACCTGGAAAGTTCCCGCGCCAAGGTCCCCGATTTGAAAATGGGTCTCGCCGAGGCCATCAATCGTCTGGTCGTGCTGACCGGCCAGCCGTCGGAAAATCTTCGCCGGATGGTCGCCGAAATCCGATCGATCCCCAGGGCAACCCTCAAACTGGCCGTGGGTGTCCCGGCCGACCTGTTACGACGGCGCCCCGATGTCCGCAGGGCCGAGCGGGAACTGGCCGCCCAGACCGCCCGTGTAGGCGAAGCCGAGGCAGCCCGCTACCCGACATTCACCCTGAACGGTTCCATCGGGTGGGAAGCCCTGTCCATCGGCAACCTGTTCTCTTCAACCAGCCGAACCAGCTCCTTTGGACCGGCGTTCAACTGGCCGATTTTCGACGGCGGTGCCCTTCGCGCCAACGTCCGGGTGCAGGGCGAGCTCCAACAGCAGGCCCTTTTGAGCTACGAGGCCAGCGTCCTCAATGCCGTCGAAGAGGTGGAGAACGCATTGGTGGCCTACGTCCAGGAACAGCAGAAATACGAATCATTGGCCGCAGCCACAAATTCCGCACGCTCGGCTTCGGATGTGGCCGTAAACCAATACACCACCGGCCTCATCGGGTTCAGCGACGTGCTGGACGCCCAGCGTTCGCTGCTCTCCTTTGAAGATCAACTGGCCCAAAGCCGGGGGGCGGTTCTGTCCAATCTGGTTCGGTTGTATAAGGCCCTGGGGGGCGGCTGGCAGTCTTTCGAACAACCATCATTTTCTGATTCATCGGACGACAGGGGTTAATAGATATGGAAAACGAAACACAAATTCCCATCGCAAGCATGCTGGGACTCGATGAACCGGTCGATGGCCGCAAACGGAGAAAACGCGTTTTCGTCTATGGGGCAATGGTCATCGTCGCGACGGCCCTGGTTGTCATCTGGAGCCTCAGGAGTACCGCGACAACCGTACAATACAAAACGGAGCCGGTCACGCGGGGAAACATGGTGGTTACCGTCACGGCGACCGGCAACCTGGCGGCCACCAACCAAGTGGATGTGGGCAGCGAACTGTCCGGCATTATCAAAACCGTGTCGGTGGACTACAACGACGTCGTGACGGCCGGTCAACCCCTCGCCCGCCTCGACAGTGCCAAATTCGCGGCTGCCGTAGGAAAGTCAAAGGCGGAAGTGGCTTCCGCCGAAGCCGGTTACCTGGAAGCCGTGGCCACACGCAAAGAGAAGGAAAAAACGCTGCAGCGCTATCGCAAAACCCGGGAACTGACCAATGGAAAGATGCCGTCATTGGAAGATCTTGAAAAGGCCGAGGCGGATCTGGAACGGGCCCAGGCAGCCATCGTCAGTGCATCGGCCGCCATCGACAAAGCGGCCGCTTCACTGAAAGCGGATGAAACCGACCTTGAAAAAACCGTGCTCTATTCGCCGATCAACGGGATAGTGCTCAGCCGCGATGTCGAACCCGGCCAGACCGTTGCGGCCTCCCTGCAGTCGCCGGTGCTCTTCACGCTGGCCGAAGACCTTCGCCAGATGGAGCTTCAGGTGGATGTGGACGAAGCCGACGTCGGTCAGGTGAAGGAAGGGCAGACGGCGGTTTTTACCGTAGATGCCTACCCGGAGCAAAGCTTCAACGCCCGCATTACCCAGGTAAGATACGGCGCGGAAACCACGGACGGCGTGGTAACCTACAAAGCGGTCCTGAAAGTGGAGAATCCCGATCTTATCCTGAGGCCCGGGATGACCGCCACCGCAGAGGTCACCGTGCTCAGGATCGACAACGCGGTGCTGGTGCCCAACACGGCCTTACGGTTCACGCCTCAACGCGATCAAAAGAAAAAGAAATCCAGAGGCGTAATCGGGTCGCTCCTGCCGGGTCCACCGCGAAGAAGCCCATCCGGAAAGGCCGCCGAGACACCTGGCCGGAACCAGCCCCATGTATGGGTGCTGAAAGACAATCTCCCCTCCCCCGTAGCGGTTTCGCGGGGAGCCACCGACGGGGTGCGGACCGTCATCACATCCGGCGACCTGCAGCCGGGAATGGGTGTGGTGGTCAGTGCGGTGAGCAATGATGGGTGATCCAATGCAGACGAGAGGCCAGACGGCACGAGATCTGATTGAATTTAAAGAGGTTACCAAACGTTACGGGAAAGGACAGGCGGCCATTCGGGCGCTTGACGGGATCGATTTCAGCATCCGCCAGGGGGAATTCGTGGCCGTGATGGGGCCCAGCGGGTCCGGCAAGTCCACCTGCATGAATATTCTGGGCTGCCTGGATACACCCAGCAGTGGGTCTTATCTCTTCGACGGCGTAGCCGTAGGCAACTTGTCACAGGACCAGCGGGCCATCCTGCGCCGCCACTGTCTGGGATTCATTTTCCAGGGATTCAATCTGCTCAGCCGCACCTCGGCCCTCGAAAACGTCGAACTTCCCCTGATCTACCGCAAGGTGCCTGTACGCGAACGCCGAAAAATGGCCCGGGAAGCGCTGGCCACGGTCGGGTTGGAAAACTGGTGCCACCACACACCGGGAGAATTGTCAGGTGGGCAGCAGCAGCGGGTGGCCATCGCCAGGGCCATCGTCAGCGAACCCCGGCTGCTTCTGGCCGACGAACCCACCGGCAACCTGGATACCTTGCGCAGCCGGGAAATCATGGAGATGCTCGCCGGATTCAACCGGGAACAGGGCCTCACCATCGTCATGGTAACCCACGAGACGGAGATGGCGGCATACGCCGACCGGCGGATACACTTTCTGGATGGCCACCTGGTCGACCCTACCCATACAATGGAGGGGGCATGATGTTCTGGGAAACCTATCTGCTAGCCCAGCGCGCCATCCGACGGAACGTGCTGCGATCGTCGCTGACGGTTCTGGGCATCGTCATCGGCGTCGCCGCGGTCATTGCCATGGTCACCCTTGGCAGCGGGGCGACGGCAAAAGTTACCGGCGACATTTCCAAGCTGGGAAGCAACATGCTTCACGTCCGTCCGGGGCAGGGAATGCGCGGCCCGGGGGGGGCGCGCGCCAGTGCGGCGCCCTTCAAGGTCGAGGACGCCGACGCCATCGAGCACACCGTGGCCGGCCTCAAGGCCGTGGCGCCGACGGCGACTGTCGCGAGCCAGGCGATCAGCGGCAGCGCCAACTGGTCCACGTCGGTGACGGGAACGACCCCTGCGTTCCTGGACATCCAGGGCTGGCAGTTGGAGGAAGGCCGGTCCTTTACCCCTGGAGAAGTGAAGTCCGGAAAAGCCGTCTGCCTGCTGGGTCAAACGGTGAAAAAACAACTCTTTGAAAACGATGCCGCTGCCGGTTCGGCCATCCGTCTGGGAAAAATTGCGTTCAAGGTGATCGGCACGTTAAAGGAAAAGGGGCAGTCCAGCTTTGGCACCGACCAGGACGATATCGTCATTATCCCGCTGCGGACCCTGCAGCGGCGGATGAAAGGCAACACCGACGTCAGCGCCATCATGGTTTCCGCATATGACGGTGTCTCCACCGAAACCGTCAAGGCCGATATCGAACGCCTGATGCGTGAGCGCCGCGGCATTAAACCCAACGCTGACGATGATTTCCACGTCCGGGACATGAAGGAAATTATCGACACCCTGACCGGAACAACGACGGTTCTGACCGCATTGCTGGCCGCCGTAGCCGGCGTGAGTCTGCTGGTGGGGGGCATCGGGATCATGAATATCATGATGGTGTCCGTCACCGAGCGCACCCGCGAGATCGGCACCCGGTTGGCCATCGGCGCACTGGCACGGGACGTGTTGATGCAGTTTCTGGTGGAATCGGTGGTGCTGTCTTCCTTCGGCGGGATAATCGGCATTGTTTTGGGACTTGGCGCCGCCGGTGTCGGGGCACGCCTGATTGGCGTACCCTTTATTTTCAAACCCGGCATCGTAGCCGGTGCCTTCCTGTTTTCCGGTGCTGTGGGGGTCGTTTTCGGATACTTTCCCGCCAGACGCGCTGCGCGGCTCGATCCGATAGTCGCCTTGCGTTATGAGTGATTCTGGCATGGCACAACGGCATCCAGCAGTTTGTAGGAGCGGCTTCCAGCCGCGATAAGATGGTCAACGGATCAGTGTTAAGTTTTAAGTAAAAAGTGTTAAGCAAAGGTATTCTATCGTTTTCTATAAAAAATAGATCCGATCCGCCACTTAACACTTCAAACTTAACACGTTCACAAGGCAAACCTGGGGTTACTTTTTCCTCTCCAAATTGATCTTTGTGGAAATCCTATTCCGCTTTTTCCCGAATGCCCGGTGCCGGTCGGTTCAGCGTTCCTCAAGAAGCTCTCCTCGCGTGCTGACAACCACCTGCCGGTTGGGCAGGTTCACGCCGGCTTTTTCCATGCCCTTTTTCACGATCATGGGCAGGCCGGAACAACAGGGCACTTCCATGATCAGGGTGGTGACGCTTTTCACGCCGGCGGTTTTAAAAATATCGGCAAATTTGTCCACATATTCCTGAACATCGTCGAATTTGGGGCACCCCAGCATAACGGTCTTTCCTTCCAGAAAATCCCGATGCAGGCTGGGAAAAGCCACGGGCACGCAATCGGCCACGACCAGCAGGTCGGCGCCTTTGAGGAAGGGTGCCGTGGGCGGGATGAGGCGGATCTGAACCGGCCAGTGGGTCAGTGCGGAATCAGTCTTTTCAAATGTTTTTGGCGTGTTGGCATTCTGGCAGCCGGCTGCGGGCGCAAAACTCTGGATCTGGGTGGATGGGCAGCCGCAGGGCATGGTCTGCTTTTCTTCTTGTCCCTGGTGCGCCTCCAGGTGTGCTTCCACCGCCGCTTCGTCGAAATCTTCGGCTTCACGTTCGATGATCTTCAGAGCGTCCTGGGGGCACTCGCCGAGGCAGGCGCCCAGGCCGTCGCACAGGTTGTCGGAGATCACCCTGGCTTTGCCATCAATGATTTTCAAGGCACCCTCGGCGCAGGAAATCACGCAGTTGCCGCATCCGTCACAGCGTTCTTCATCGATTTCAATGATCTTTCGGGTCACTTTCATGATTTTCGCTTCCTCTTTTACCGCCGGTTGCCCGGGGACATTCATATATGGGTTCGACGCCATGCAAATAAGTCGGTAGTCATCAAAGCAATGTTTTGCGGGCCTCAGACCGGCCGCTTTCCGTGAGAAATTTCTCGGCGATGATCGTTTCGATCTTCTCCGGTTGCAAGTCGTTTTCCTTTTTGCGGTCTTCCAGGTTGGCAATCCAGTCCGCATCGTAGAGTACTTTGAAGTTCAAGGTCTCTTGCTCCCGCGGATGATGATGGTGGCCGACGATGTCGCACACCTCTTCCACCAATGGCGGTTTGGCCCCCAATTTTTCCAGGATCTCGCGGGCCACGGCCGGCCCCTCCTGCTCCTGGAAACAGGCCTCGCTGCTGCCGTGTTTCTTCTCCGCCTCGACGATGCCGATGTCGTGCAGGTAGGCCGCACACAAGACCACCGCCGGGTTGCTTCCCTCGCCCCGACCGATGCGTTCGGCATAGCGGGCCACCCGGGTGGCATGGCCGATGCGTTTGAAGTCCCTCCGGAAATAGCGTTTCATCTCGATGGCCACCCGGTCCTTGAGCAGGTCTTCCTTTTGGAGCAAAAATTCTTCCGGCAGGGTACCGATGCATTGTTCGGCATACTGGCAGTAGGCCGCACAGCCGAAATCCATGTCCGGGTTGACGAACCGGTGCTGGCATGTGGGGCATTTGCGGGCCGTATCGTCCTTGAAGAACTCAACGTTGGCACCGCATTGGGGGCACGGCACCTCGTAGATGGCGCCGGGTTTCCAGTAGAGGGTGTCCTGTCCGGGGCATTTCATAATCGTTCTCCGTGGTTGTCTTTAGGATGCGCGGCTGCCGGTTATCCGGCAGCCGCGCATCCTCTAAAATCAAGGCTGCGTATACGTATTCGCAGGGTTGGGATCGTTTCTTGGTGGCATCCGTGTTCGTCCAGAGATGGTGGATTGTTCCGGATTTCGAGGCGGACGGCGGATTCGAACCGGAGGAATATATGAAATATTTCGAGGATTCGAAACCGCCGCCCAACACTGAAATCGGGTGCAAGATGCCGTTTCTGGACGGACACGATCTATCCCAGGATGGCTTTCAAGTCTTCATCCGGTGTGCCAATGGGCATAATGTTGAAGTTTTTCACCAGCACGTCCAGCACGTTGGGGGTGATGAAGGCCGGCAGGCTGGGCCCCAGGCGGATGTTCTTGATGCCCAGGTGCAGCAGGGAGAGCAGGATCACGCAGGCCTTCTGCTCATACCAGGAAAGGATCATGGACAGCGGCAGGTCGTTGACCCCGCACTCGAAGGCGCCGGCCAGGGCCACGGCAATCTGGATCGCCGAGTAGGCGTCGTTGCACTGGCCCACGTCCAGCAAGCGGGGGATACCGCCGATGTCGCCCAGGTCCTTGTCGAAAAAGCGGAACTTGCCGCAGGCCAGGGTCAGTACCACGCAGTCCTTGGGCACTTTCTCGACGAACTCGGTGTAGTAGTCGCGGCCCGGCTTGGCACCGTCGCAGCCACCCACCAGAAAAAAGTGGCGGATGGCCTTGTTCTTGACCGCCTCGATGACCGTGGGGGCCACGCCCATGACCGCGTTTCTGGCAAAACCGACCATGACCTGCTTGCCGGGGACGTCTGCCGCAAAACCGGGCAGTTCCAGGGCTTTTTTGATGGCCGGGGTAAAGTCCTTGTCGACGATGTGGGTGACGCCGGGCCATCCGACCAGCCCGGTGGTAAATATGTTCGCCTGGTAAGACTCCCGGGGCTTTTGGATGCAGTTGGTGGTCATGACGATGGCGCCGGGGAAGGCGGCGAATTCTTTGGCCTGATTCTGCCAGGCGGTGCCGTAGTGGCCGTAGAAATGGCCGTACTTCTTCAGTTCCGGGTAGCCGTGGCAGGGCAGCATCTCACCGTGGGTATACACGTTGATCCCTTTGCCCTGGGTCTGTTTCAGAATAATCTCCAGGTCCTTGAGGTCGTGGCCGGAGACGAGAATCGCCTTGCCCTTCTTGGCGCCCAGGGGCACGGCGGTGGGAACGGGGTGGCCGTAGGTACCGGTGTTGCCGGCATCCAGAAGCTCCATGGCCCGCAGGTTCACCTCACCGCATTTCAGGGCCAGGCCCACATAATCGTCGATGCCCAGGCGGTTATCCAGGGTGGCGGCCATCGCCTCGTAAATATAAGCGGAGATCTTTTGGTCTTCCTGGCCCAGGATGTGGGCATGGTCGGCATAGGCTGCCAGGCCCTTGATCCCGTAAATGATCAGTTCCCGCAGGGAGAGGATGTCCGGGTTGACGGTCGGATCGGATTTGACGCCCACCTTCTCACCCTGGGCCACCATGCCGGCCTGGTCCGCTGCCGGCACGAAGGTGGCGGGGCCGTCGGCGAAGGCCACATTGCCGCCGGCGGCCTTGACCTTGGCTTTGAGCGCGTCACGATGCGTCACGGCGTCCTTGACCAGGGTGACGAACCGGGCCGGGTCGAAATCCACATTGGTCAGGGTGGAGAAAATGGCTTCATTGGTGAACTGGTTGACGGCCGGGTCGCTGACATCGACCCTGGCCCCTTCCACCGCCACCTGGGCGATTCCTTTAACCGCATAAATGAGAAGGTCCTGAAGGGCCGCGACGTCGGGCTGTTTGCCGCATACGCCGATTTTTGTGCATCCTTCGCCTTTGGCTGTCTGCTCACATTGAAAACAAAACATGGTGTTGCCTCCTTGATGGTGGGTTGTCTTAGAGATCCCTATCGTTGCCGTCATTGGTGAATGGGTCATTGCGGCCGAACCCATTTTTACCGCGTTAATCCTCTTCTACCCCTTTCGTTTGGCTTTGCCTTTGACCTGTGTCAAAATTTCAATTTTTTTTTGGACGGCACTTGCCGCACGTTGATCGTCCTTGTACATAGGTCAGGGCCGGGCAATGCACCTTGACTTATATCAAGAATCCAAGCAAACTTATCATTTTGAAAACAAACGTTTTTCCGAAAATGTCAGCAACAGGTCAAAAAAAGAAAGGCAGTTCGTAGGCAATGCATCAGGATTTCATAACGGCAGGTCGTCGATGCTTTTAATCATAGTGGCGAATTTCTGCATTGCAACCGGAAAACCCGAGCAGGACGGTGACTGATGAAAAAAATCAGCCGGATTCTATCGATCACCCCGCTTTTCAAGGGATTGTCGGAACAGCAACTCGACGAAATCGGCACCATCGCCATCGACCGACACTACCATCGGAACGAATCGATTTTCACGGAGGGCGAGACGGCGGACGGGTTCTATATCGTCGCCGACGGTCAGGTGAAAATCTTCAAGACATCCCTGGACGGCAAAGAGCAGATCCTGCACATCTACGGTCCCGGCAACCCCTTTGGCGAAGTGCCGGTCTTCTCCGGCTCCCGGTTCCCGGCCAACGCCCAGGCACTGGTCAAGAGCCGGATCCTCTTTCTGCCCAGAAATGCCTTTGTGCGCCTGATTACCGCGAACCCGTCCCTGTCCATGAACATGCTTGGCGAGCTCTCCATGCGCCTGCGGCAGTTCACCATCCAGATCGAGAATCTCTCTTTGAAAGAAGTCCCCTCCCGCCTGGCATCCTACCTGACCTACCTGTCCAGGGAGCAGGAGAACCCCGACCACGTCACCCTGGATATTTCCAAGGGACAGCTGGCCAGCCTGCTGGGCACCATTCCGGAGACCCTGTCACGAATTTTTGCCAAAATGTCCGCCCAGCACCTGATTCGGGTCGACGGAAAACAGATCCATCTCCTGGACCCCCTGGGGCTGGAAGATCTTTCGGCAGCGGGAAAACTCGCGGAGTGAACTATCTCGGACGCCCAATTTAAAGTGTCGACAAGGGATTCTGTCACCCGGGAATCGAACCGGATCAATCTATTTCCGAAAGCCTGAGGGGCCGTGTCTCTCGTGAACCAGGCGGGTGTCGATGCCGCGACAGACCGCTGACAACTGCCCGGCCACTATTGCAGGAGAGGACGACCCCCATATGGCGCCGAGTACGGCAATACCCTTGAACCCGAGAGACGCGGCCGTGACTGCCCGCTGAGCATCGAGCCCCCCCAGGGCAAAGACGGTGTCGTCGGTCCGGGACAGAAAGCGTTTTAAATCCGCGTGCTCAAACGCAGCTCGGTAGTTTTGCTTGGAGATACTGTCGAAGACGGGACTGAGCAATATATAGTCGAACAGGCCGTCCGGTTCGGGGATGTCCGCGATCCGATGAAAGGCGGAAGACAGGCGGCACCCCGGCATCGCCAGCCTGAATTGCCGGACGTCTGGCAGGCTGCGCATTCTTTCCTTTTCACTGAAATGAATGCCCCTGAGGTCGAAGTGGAAGAGCAGATCCGGATGGTCGTGGACCATGATCCGCCGGTGAAAGGCAGCGGGGACCTGTTTCAGGTAGTCGGCGATTTGCCTGTCGCTTTGTCCGGGCTTTCGAAGGTGCACGGTGGCCGAGGACTGTTGCACAATCCGGCAGACCACTTCGGGTTCATCGAGGATATCGTCAGGGGGAGTGATGATGATCAGGTGCATATCGTGCCTCAACATTGATTTTTCCAGACACGACGTTTGCCTAAGATTTTTCATTTCCTGAGAAAAAAAAGCGAGACGGAGCGCAGCACAGTTGATGAGTTGAACATTTTTGAAACGTCGAACATCGAACATCCAACGTTGAACATCGAATGATGAAGTCGCTTCGCTCCGCAAGTTTGAAGTAGGCGGAATACCTTATTTAACGTTCGAATGTTGGACGTTCGATGTTTATTTTTTATCCATCTTCTGCTTCAATTTCTTTTCGATTTCGGCAAACAGGTCCTGTTTCTTCTGATCGTGCTGGGCCTTGATGGACGCCACCTTCTCTTTCATGACATCCTTGCCTTTTTTAAATTTTTTCAGCTCCTGCTCCAGGCGGCTCTCTTCGGTGTCCCGCGGCAGTTCCTCGATGGCCAGGTGGTTGCCCACGACGATCCGATCATTGAATCCGCTTATCACCGTATCGACGATGCCCTGCTCCTTGAACCGGTTGAGCAGGTAACTGCCCTTTTCGTCCGAATAGTCGAGCAGCCGGCAGACCGACTCGATAGCAGGCGGCGCACCCTCCCGGTGCTCCAAAACCCGGACAGCCGCCACAAACAGATGGGCGGTGGAATACAAATCGTTTGATTTCATGATGGTCAATCCCTGCTTTGCATGGTTTTGGGGCCGGCCGTTTGCGGCCAATTTCTTGACATCCCCCGGCAAGGAGAGTAACATTTGTCGGTGAATTGTCAAGCGGCAACCGGCCCGCGCTTTCCGGGCCCGATATTCCTGCAAACCATTATCATTCAAGGGTGTTGAAACCGTATTGCGCGTCATCGGCGCAGCCGGTGTCGACCATTCCAAACAGACAATCGGGGGATGAAATCATGACGGAAATTATCGATGTAACGGCGAGAGAAATCCTGGATTCCAGAGGCAACCCCACTGTGGAGGTGGAGATGATGCTGGCCTGCGGTGCCACCGGCCGGGCGGCGGTTCCCTCCGGCGCATCCACGGGCACGCGCGAGGCCCTGGAGCTGCGCAACACCCGCGCCAAGCGCTACGGCGGCAAGGGAGTGGTCACCGCCGTACAAAATGTCAACACCACCATCGCCGATGAAATCCGTGGGATGGACGCCTCCGACCAGTTGACCCTGGATGCCTGCATGCTGGCCCTGGACGGCACGGCCAACAAATCCAAGCTGGGCGCCAACGCCATCCTGGGCGTCTCCATGGCGGCAGCCCGGGCGTCGGCCTCGGCTTTCGGCCTGCCCCTTTTCCGATACCTGGGCGGTGTCAACGCCAGAATCCTGCCGGTGCCCATGATGAATGTCATCAACGGCGGGGCCCACGCCGCCAACAACCTGGACATCCAGGAGTTCATGATCGTCCCCTTCGGTGCGACGACCATAGTTCAGGCCATCCAGATGGGCGCCGAGACGTTTCACGCCCTGAAAAAAATTCTCAAGGCCAAGGGGCTGAGCACGGCCGTGGGTGACGAAGGCGGCTTTGCACCGGATCTCAAATCCAATGAAGAGGCCCTGAGCTTTATCATGGAAGCCATCAAGGCCGCCGGCTACACTCCCGGTAAGGATATGGGCCTGGCCCTGGACGTGGCCGCCAGCGAACTGTACGAGAAGAAAAAATATGTCCTCAAGGGCGAGAACAAATCTTTGTCCGCCGTGGAAATGGTCGATTATTTCGAAGATCTGGTAGAAAAATACCCGATCCTGTCCATCGAGGACGGCCTGGCCGAGCAGGACTGGGAAAACTGGGCCGTGCTGACCGAACGGCTGGACGAATACATCCAGATCGTGGGCGACGATATTTTCGTCACCAATCCCGCCATTTTTGCCAAGGGCATCGAAGACGGCATCGCCAATTCCATTCTGATCAAACTGAACCAGATCGGCACGGTTACCGAAACCCTCGATGCCATCGAAATGGCCAAGCAGGCCGGGTACACCACCGTGATCTCCCACCGCAGCGGTGAAACCGAAGACGCGTTTATCGCCGACCTGGCCGTGGCGGTAAACAGCGGCCAGATCAAAACCGGTTCGCTCTCGCGGTCCGACCGCATCGCAAAATACAACCAGCTGATCCGCATCGAAGAAAAACTGGGCAAGGGTGCGCAATTTGCCAAGGAGATCTTCATTGGCGATTAACCCTACCGCCCTGAGGAAAAAGAGATCGTTGACACCGGTACGGGCCGCCTTCTTCATTGCCGCCATATCGGTAACGCTCGCCATGGCGGCAGCCCCGTATCGGGCTGTCGCCTATGTTCTCGAAGGCCCCCATGTCCTCGAACTCAGCGCCAAAGCCATGGGCAGCATCGCCGCCCTTCAAACCAATCAGAAACTACTGATCTATCCGCAATCGCCGGAAGCGGCGCCGACCGTTTATGATGAAACCGCCACCTATGTGATGCCGGAACGGTTTCGGTCGGACATCGTTTCCGACCAGATCCAGCGAACTCACCTGGTGTTTGCCGACAGCTCGATCACGGTGATCGACGGTCGGATGACCCTGGGCGAAAGCCCGTTCGATCTTTACCAGCAGCTGCTGCGAAGCCGAACCCGGCCGCGCCTGATGCGAACCCTCAACCGGCTGGGCGTCGAGACGGCCATATCCAGTTTGGGGCGGATTAAGGAAACGGTGGTGTTCGTCCTGGGCGCACGCTATCCCGATGAATCGGCATCCCAACTGGCCATCGACAAGGAGACCTTTCTTCCCATTCGCCTGCTTCTGGTGGACCAGGGGTCGACGGACGCCGGCAGACGCCTGGAGATTTTTTACCGGAACTGGCAGAAGGTTCAAAGCGGCTGGTTTCCGTATCAGGTGGATTTTACGGTCAACGGCCGCCTCGCCCGGGAGATCCGTGTTACCGATCTTCGCCTCAATCCATCCATCCCGTCGGAATTGATGGACCTGGAAGCATTGAAGGCATCGGTTGCCCTGCATAATGCCGATACGCCCCAGGGGCAAAAGCAGGAAGCGGTGGAGGCGGTGCAGCAGGCGGTACAGGACTTTCAGAAAAAATTTGAATAGCCGGTTTTCCAAACCGGTCAAATATGGTACAGGCAGTCGCAATTGAAACTTCCCCGAAGCAGATTGCGGGGAAGTTTCACCATTGCGCAGCGCAGGGATCTGACGTTTTACGAAACCGTCAAAAAATAACGGCTGAGGTTTTTTATGGGTTATGACACCAAGTACATTTTCGTTACCGGAGGGGTCCTCTCCTCCCTGGGCAAGGGCCTGGCATCGGCATCCATCGGCGCCCTGCTGGAAAGCCGCGGACTGACGGTCACCATCCAGAAGCTGGACCCCTATATCAACGTGGACCCGGGGACCATGAATCCTTTTCAGCATGGGGAGGTATTCGTCACCGATGACGGCACCGAAACCGATCTGGACCTGGGGCATTACGAACGGTTCACCAACGCCAAACTGGGCAGGGACAACAATTTCACCACCGGGAAAATCTACCACAGCGTCATCACCAAGGAACGCCAGGGAGAATACCTGGGCGGCACGGTGCAGGTCATCCCCCATATCACCGACGAGATCAAGAACAGCATCCGCAAAGCAGCGAAAAACGTGGATGTGGTCATCGTTGAAATCGGCGGCACCATCGGCGACATCGAAAGCCTCCCCTTTCTGGAAGCCATCCGCCAGTTTCACAACGATGCGGGCAAGGACAACGTCATCTATATCCACCTGACCCTGGTGCCCTATATCGGCACGGCCGGGGAGGTGAAGACCAAGCCCACCCAGCACAGCGTCAAGGAGTTGCGCAGTATCGGCATCCAGCCGGATATCCTTCTGTGCCGCACCGACCGCATGCTTACCCCCGACATCAAAGGCAAAATCGCCATGTTCTGCAATGTGGATGCGGATGCGGTGATCACGGCCAAGGATGTGAGCTGCATCTATGAAGTCCCCCTGTGTTTTCACGAGGAGGGGCTGGATAACAAGATCGTGGAACTGCTTAACATCTGGACCCGCGCCCCCCGCCTGGAGAACTGGGAGGACCTGATCCGGCGGATGAACGATCCTGTCTACGAAGTCACCATCGCAATCGTCGGCAAGTATGTGGATCTCACCGAATCTTACAAGAGCCTCAACGAAGCCCTGATCCATGGCGGAATCCCCAACCGGGCCAAGGTCAACCTGAAATTCGTGGACTCGGAAACCATCGATGCCGACTCCTGCAGCCTGAGCCTGGAAGGGGTCGACGGGATATTGGTTCCCGGCGGCTTCGGCTCACGGGGCGTGGAGGGCAAGATCTGTGCAGCCCGGTATGCCCGGGAAAACGAGATTCCCTATTTCGGCATCTGCCTGGGCATGCAGATCGCCGTCATTGAATTCGCCCGGCACCTGGCCGGACTGGACAAGGCCAACAGCACGGAATTCGATCTGAGTACGCCCCATCCGGTGATCTATCTCATGGAGGAATGGTTCGACGACAAATCCGGCACCATCCAGCGGCGCGACATCCATTCGGAGAAAGGAGGCACCATGCGCCTGGGGGCTTACCCCTGCAAGCTGGAAAAGGAGACCGTCGCCTACCGCGCATATGGCAGGGATACCATTTCCGAACGCCACCGTCACCGCTATGAATTCAACAACGCCTACCTGGAACCGTTGAAAAAGGCCGGCCTCCGGATCTCCGGCATGGCCCCGTCCGGCGAGCTGGTGGAGATTGTGGAAATCGCCGACCACCCCTGGTACCTGGGATGCCAGTTCCATCCGGAATTCAAATCCAGACCCATGACCCCCCACCCCCTGTTCCGCAGCTTCATCGCCGCAGCCCTGAAATACTCGGGCAAACGGGAGATTGAAAAGAAGTAAAACCACACCCCGTTGTCGAAAGGAGCATGAGAACCGGCGCGAACGGTATTCTATCTTTTTCAGGAGCAGGAGAAACAAAGCGACAATAGTAGAGCTATTGGCGCACCGAGCAACGCGGCGGTTCGGGCTGCATCGGCGGTCGAATGCCATCGTATTTATGAATAGGGACACTAAAAATCTCATCAATCTTCAATAGTCAAGAAAAGCCCTCAACTACCGAATAGCCGTTAAGGGCGGACGATATTTCTATCATAAGAAATAACTTGGGTCGATGGACCGTGGATATCCACCTGAATCGATAATAATTTTGAATGGGCAAGGGTTAACATGCCGCCAAATTCAGACAAGTTAATCGATAAGGAAAACAACCCGCACGAGAACGAAGCCGGGAAATTGAACCAGATCCTGGAGGGCAATCCCATCCCCACCTTTGTGGTCGATTCAAACAGCAAGATAACCCACTGGAATCGGGCCTGCGAGTTGCTGACGGATATTCCGGCAGCCGACATGATCGGCACCGATAAACACCGCGAAGCGTTTTATTCCGAACGCCGGGAATTGATGGCCGACCTCATCGTCAGGCGTGCGACCGCCATCGATCTGTCTGCGCTTTACGGCGGCAGATACAAAAGTTCTCAACTCGCCAAAGAGGGTTATGAAGGCGAAGATTTCTTCCCGAAACTCGGAGAAAACGGAAAATGGCTGTTTTTTACCGCGGCGCCGCTGAAAAATGCCCATGGCGATATTATCGGTGCCATCGAAACCCTGCAGGACATTACCCAGCGCCGACTGGCCGAGCAAGGGATTCGCGCCAGCGAAGCGCGCTACCGCCAGCTTTTCGAATCCGCCAATGATGCGATCTTTATTTTAAAGGATGCCAGGGTCGTCGATTGCAACCGTAAAGCCCTGGATCTTTTTAACATGTCCCGAAAGGCTATTCTCGGGCGGTCTCCCATGGGACTTTCCCCCAAAATGCAACCTGGCGGGGCATCGTCCGAAGATGAGGTCAACAGAAGAATATCGGTCGTGTTTCAGAACGTACCCCAGTTGTTCGAATGGCGTTTTCTCAGAACAGACGGATCGCAATTTGACGCGGAGGTCAGTCTGACCCGATTCAAGATTGCCGATTCTCCTCATGCGCTGGCCATCCTTCGGGATATCACCGCGCGGAAAAAAATGATTCAAACCATAAAAGAGCGGAAAACGGAACTGGATGAAAAGAGCCGATATCTTGAAAAAGTCAACCAGGCGTTGAAAGCCTCCCTTGATCATCGGGAAGTTGAAAAACGGGCTGTGGAAGAAAATATGCTGGTCAATCTGAAACGGTTCGTCTTTCCGTATATCGAAGAACTGGGCAAATGCCAGATCAGCACGGATGCCAAAGCCTACTTGAACATCATCGATACCAATCTGAACGACATCGTCTCTCGACTCCCCAAAACCGTTTTCTCCAAATATATCGACCTTACGCCTACGGAGATTCGCATTGCCGATTTTATCCGTAACGGTAAAAACTCCAAAGAAATGGCCCACCTGCTGGGACTGTCACCGAGCTCGGTGCAATGGCATCGAAAAAACATCCGCGAAAAACTGGGGCTGACCAACAAAAAAGTCAATCTGTATACCTATCTGACCTCCCTGGCTGAATAGTCTCATCCATAACACACAAATAGGGTGTTTTTACCCCCCATTTAACCCCACATTGTTTGTTGTCAAGTACCCGTCTGATCCGTCGATATAGAATAGCGTCTGGCCAGTATAGTTTTTCTCTGCCCGGAACCTATTCAAACCAAATTTAATTGGATCGGAGATCGCAATGCAGATGAGAGGAGACAATTTGCAATTTAATGATTTGCCCAACGATACCGGAGAAACCATTCAGGGTGCCCTTCAGGCGCTGAACAAGTATCTGGCAATGATCAACGGCAGGCTTGAGATCCTCTTGCTCTCGGATCTTCCGGAATATGTCATGGCGGATCTGGTCAAAGTCTACCAGGCGGAGCAGGAAGCCAGTCAGATCGTTCGCGGCTTGAATATTTTTTGTCACAAAACCTTTTAATCTCTTTCATTCGATCGACAAGGAGCGCTTAAATGAAAATCAACCTGCAATCCATATCTTCCAAACTGATTCTCGGCGGCCTGGCTGCCGTGTTGATTCCTTTAATCGTTGTCGGGTATCTTTCGTTTTCGAAGGCCCAGACCGCGCTGATGAACGGTTCCAAGGTCCAGGCCCAGGACATCGCCTCGGATTTGGCAAGATTGACCCGAACTGTTATTGAGTCTGAAATGAACAAGGCTGCGGCTATTGCCAGCCAGGAAAGGATTGTCAACCTGATTGAGGCCGTTGATAAAACCGGTATCGAGGCCAATCAGTCTTCAATTGGAGACATCTTTGCCGATCTGGCCCGGCAATTTCACAAGATAGGCAAGCATTATCAGGGGCTTTTTCTTACTGATGTCAGAGGTGAACTCTTTACAGGCGTGCTTGAAGGCGGCAAGGAATACAAAGGTGTCAGTATTGGCGATCGTGATTATTTCAAAGCGGCCGAACAAGAGGGCAACGCGGTTTTAAGTGAGATCGTAATTTCGCAAAGCACCGGCAAACCTATCGCTGTTGTCTGTGTTCCAATAACGACCAGCGGTGGGAAATTTATTGGAACGTTCGGTCTGGTTATCAAGGCCGAATTTTTTACGGAAGTGATTTCAAGCCGCAAAATAGGTGAAACCGGTTACGGTTACATGATCGATCAAAAAGGCCTGATCCTGGCCCATCCGAAAACCGAACATATCATGAAGCTCGATGTCACCACCATCGGTGACATGGCCTCGATCAACAAGCCCATGATGGCCGGTGAGACCGGGGTCGAAGAATACATCTTCAAAGGGGTCAAAAAAATAGCGGGCTTTGCCCCGGTGGGTGTCAACGGCTGGTCCATCAGCGCCACCCAGAACCAGGATGAGTTCCTTGCCGCCTCTGTTTCCATCCGCAATTCCAACATCCTGGTGGCCCTGATCGCCGGCCTGCTGACGGCCGTGGTAATCTTTTTTGCCGCCCGCTCCATCGTGCGACCGATCAACGCCGCCGTTGCCGGCCTTAAAGACATCGCCCAGGGTGAAGGCGACCTGACCATGCGGCTCGAAGCCAGCAGCCGGGACGAGGTCGGCGAACTGGCCAAATGGTTCAACGTGTTTATCGAAAAACTCCAGGGCATCATCCGGGATATCGCCGGGGGCGTCGATACGCTCTCCTCGTCATCAACGGAACTTTCCGCCATATCCGAACAGATGACCCAGGGCATCACCAATGTATCCGACAAGTCCAACACCGTATCCGTCGCCGCCGAGGAGATGAGCGCCAACATGAACACCGTGGCCGCGGCCATGGAGCAGTCGGCCACCAACACCAACATGGTGGCCACGGCGTCCGAGGAGATGTCCTCCACCATCGACGAAATTGCCAAAAATGCCGAAAAAGCCAGGGGAATCTCCGACGAGGCGGCGCACAAGGCGTCCAGCGCATCGGCCAACATGGATCAATTGGGGGTTGCCGCCAATTCCATCGGCAAGGTCATCGAGACCATCACCGACATCTCCGAGCAGGTCAACCTGCTGGCCCTGAATGCCACCATCGAGGCGGCCCGCGCCGGCGAGGCCGGCAAGGGGTTTGCCGTGGTCGCCAACGAAATCAAGGAACTGGCCAAGCAGACCGCCGCCGCCACCCAGGACATCAAGGAAAAAATCGGGGCGATTCAGGGGACCACCTCCATGACCGTGGGCCAGATCACTGAAATCACCAAGGTGATCACCGACGTCAACGATGTGGTGTCCAATATCGCATCGGCCGTCGAGCAGCAATCGGCTGCCACCAAAGAGATCGCCACCAACGTGGCCCAGGCTTCCCAGGGCATTCAGGAAGTCAATGAAAACGTCAACCAGAGTTCGTCGGTGTCCGGTGAAATTTCCCGGGACATCGCCGGTGTCAGTGTATCCATGAATGAGATGTCCACCAGCAGCAGCCAGGTCAACCTCAGTGCCCAGGAGCTTTCCAAGCTTTCAGAAAATCTCAAGCATCTGGTTGATCAGTTCAAAATCTGATCCATTGGCGGGCAGCGGAAACCGGTGATACCGGTTTCCGCTGCTTTGTTATTCAAAAAATTTATTTTTCTGAACAACAACCTGCGGCCGATTTTTCGACCGCGAAAACGCAAATATGCCCATGGCCGCCCCTCATCTTCGAAAAAACTGGACCATCAGCATGACGGCCAGCACCATCAGCAGAAACCGCAGCCATCGCCGGTAGACCTCAGTGGAGATCCGGTCACGGATGCGCATGCCAAGCAGCATCACCGCCAGCCCCAGTCCGGCCAGCGGAGCCGATGCCATCAGGACATCGGTCGTCATCAGTCCGGCCTGGGCGAACACCGCCCCCTGGGTCAATTTGCCGAACAGGAAACAGAAGTTGAAGACCTGGATCATCACCGTTTTGGACATGCGCATTTCCAGGGCAAAAACGATCAGCGCCGGCAGCATGACATTTACCGTGCCGGCAAGGATGCCGGCCGACAGGCCGAAAACGGCAAAGGCGATGCGGGGATGGCGGGGAACCCAGGCAAAACCGGCGCCGAAACGGTCCGCATTAAGATAAATGATCAGCATGGCCGCCATCAGGGGCAGAAAAGGCTCCGGTGAGAAAAAGATCAGCAGCCGGGTGCCGATCAGGCTCCCGATCATGCCGTAGGCGGCCAGGGGCCAGTAAACCGCAATACTGTGAGTCCACCGGCCGCCCCTGAGAATGTTGGCCACATTGAGGAGCACGGTCGGGAGCACCAGAAGAAGGATGGCCGTCCGCACATCTGAAATCAGGGCCAGAAGGGGGGTGGCGATCATGGGAAAACCGATGCCGATGGTGCCGTGGACCAGGGCCGCGAAGGCAATGATGCCGGCATGGATGAGTAAGGTGATGAGCGGGGTCGGGTCGATCGGGTTCACAAGCCTTTCCATAGCTCCACGCACAGCAGGGAGGTAATGACGGTGGGCGTTTCAATGCATCCCCAAAAAGAGAACGGTCGGCGAGAAACCGCCTGCCCCGGTCTCCCGCTGCGCTTATCGACCAAAGACCGGATGGTGAAAATATCCGTGATGAAACCACGCAACCAGAGACCACGCAACCAGTTGACTGAACTGGATAACATGACGTACCATTAATGCGCAGATAGAATGGTAATGATCAAGCTTCAAATGAATTGACGCCCCTTCTGCCGAAATGCTGCCGGTTGTCTCCTGAATCGCCATTCTCCAACTCATTTGAATAAAAGAAGTCATTTTTCGCCTGCGACAATATCGACCGATTTGGCCCACTCCAAGAAGGGGGAATCAATGAAACTGCATAGGATTGCATGGAAAACCATTATTGCAGGCTTCATAGCGGTTCTTCTTATGTGTCGGGCAAGCACCGCGGGACCGGTGCCGATCAAAATCGGATTCGTCGGCGATTTTTCCGAGGTTTCCAAAGCATACACCGAAAATGCCTTCATGGCCGCCCGGATGGCCATATCGGATTTCAATGCCGAAGGAGGGTTTTGGGGAAGGCCCGTACAATTGATCCGGCGGGATGGGGGCAACGATCCGGACCGGCACTACCGGCATGTCATCGACCTGGTGCGTGATGAAAAAATCGTGGCCGTTTTCGGCGGCGCGTCGAGTCTGTGCCTGTTGAAAGCCTCTTCCGCCTGCAAAGCGCAGCAGATCCCATATCTGATATCCATCGGCAACTCACAATCCGTAGTTGTGGAAAACGGTCACCCGTTTGTTTTCATGTTCGAGCCCAACACGCGAATGGAGTCGGTCGGATTCAGCATCTTTGCGACATTGATGCCCTGGCAACGCTACGCCTGGATCGGCCCGGATTATGTCTGGGGACATGATATATTTGGATTTTTCAAGGAGCATTTCGAAAACATCGGTGCTCCCGTCGAGTGGGCCGCCGAGGTCTGGCACCCGCTGGGGACCAAGGATTTCACTAAAAATATCAAACACCTGATCGATGCCAGACCGGATGCCCTGATCGTGGCCACCTGGGGAGAGGATTTGCGGCACTTCATCCGGCAGGCCAAAACCAGCGGCCTGTTTAACAAGATGGCTGCGTTTGGGTGGTTTTCCCTGATTTCAGAAGATGCGGAACACATGCTGCCCGAAGGCATATGGAATGTATCCCGCGGCCCGTTCAACTACCTGGCCGACAAGCACCCCCAGACCAAACGATTCGTCCGCGAGTTCGTCCGGCAGTACAACACCTATCCGTTGGGGTTTACGATCTGCTGCTACGACTCCCTGCTCGCCTGGCGCCAGGCCGTCCTGAATGCCGGATCGGCAAAACCGGCCGCCGTGGCCGACGCGCTCAAAGGGATGCCGTTCGTCGGACTGCGCGGCGACAGCGTTATCCGGGCAATCGATGGGCAGATGAACTGCCCGACGTTCTTCGGCCGCATCGTCTATCGTCCCGAATACCCGATTGCCGTTATCGAATCAGTGATTGAAATTCCGGCGAGCAAGACATGGCTGCCGGAAAACGAGGTGCAGTCCAGACGGTCGATCAGCACCTTAAAAACCGACAACTGATCCTATCCCACACGATTGAGTAAACGTGAAGACACCCATACCCGAACGGTCATCTCAATGAGCGCAAACCGAAAAGTTATCTCGATCATCATCCTGGGAGCCAGCGCCTGCCTGTTAAGTTTCCTCCTCAGCCAGTATTATTCAAAAAAAAGTCACGACAATCAACTCCTGCTGGCCCAGATCCAGCAGATATCGGGAAGAATGGAACAGATCCGGCTTCTCAGCAGAATCTTCATCCAAAACGGCGACCCGGCCACCTGGAATAAAATGATCGAGAATCTGAAAATCGTCCGCCTCGACTTAAAGGCAGCTCCGCAGGTAAACCGTCAATGGCAGAAGGAGATGCAGGCCCTGGAAAAAAGTCTGGCGGAGTTTGATCGGATCATAGCCCTGATCCATGACCCGGCCCTCCGCCTGAAAGAGGAAAAAACCAAGCTTCAAAATATCGGACTCTCCTTTTCAATGGAGGTCGAGGAACGCATTATCACGCCGTACCGAAAAGAAGAAGGCTTACGAATCTATCACGGCGATCCCCTCGATCCATTCAAAACCAGAATCAAAGACACGGCCTATGACCTGGTAGGGTTGCATATTCAACAGCAACTCATATTGCTGGAACTCCTGCTGGATTGGGACCTGCCAGGATACCAACTCAAAAAGCAGGCCATGACCAAAGCGCTGGAAAAGCATAAATCCCAATTGCAGTATATGGCTATCCTCATGGGCAACGAGCCGACCATCAACACCATCATCGACTCCCTTGACCGGAAACTGTCCGACCTGGTTATCCATGAGAAGGTGATTATCGAGCACTTCTCAACCCTCATCACACTCAATGGGAACCTGATCACCGCCGGCGACGGTCTGCTCGACGTCAGTGAAAAGCTATCCGCCAGGATTGATGAGGACATATCCAACGACAACCGGCTCAATAAGGGTTTAAGCTGGGGGCTGCTGATCACTATCCTATGCGGATTGGGGCTTTTAGGGGCAATGCTCGCCGGCGATATCATTCACTTTGTCGAAGACCTGAAAAAGAGCCGGGAGGACGTCAGGGCCAGCGAAAGCAATCTGAAGGTAACCCTGGACTCGATCGGGGATGCCGTCATTGCCACCGACGACAAGGGCGTGGTCACGCGAATGAATCCATCCGCCGAGCGAATGACCGGCTGGTCTTCAGCGGAGGCAGTCGGTCGGCCATTGCCGGAGGTGTTTTGCATCGTCAACGGCCAAACCCGCGAACAAGTGGCCAATCCGGCTGAGAAAGTCCTGGCTGATGGCCACGTTGTCGGATTGGCCAATCACACCGTACTCATCGCCAAAAATGGAAAGGAAATCCAGATCGCCGACAGCGGCGCGCCCATTTGCGGCACCGATGGACGCATCGTAGGGGTGGTGCTGGTCTTCCGGGATGTCACGGAGAGCTATGCCCAGGAGCAGAAAATACGGGAAAGTGAAAAAAGACTCAAAGCGGTCACCGCCAATGTCCCCGGTGTGGTTTATCAATTTACGGCCATTCGGAGTCAGGCGTATACTCATGATTTCGTCAGCGAAAAGGCATCCGAAATATTCCATCTGAAAGCAGACCCGCAGACCTTTTTCAACGATTTCCGCGCCCATCTTCCCGATGACGAGAAAGATCGCTTTATCGCTTCCATCCATGAGTCGGTGAACAGGGTCATCCCCTGGCACTATGAAGGCCGGTTCATCAAACCGGGTGGGAAGAAAATCTGGTTCTCCGGAAATGCCATTCCCCATGAAGTCGGCGACGCGATCGTCTTCTACGGCGTACTGATGGATATAACCCGGCGCAAACTCGCCGAGCAGGAGACCAGAAATCTGAAGGACGCCCTGGAGCAGGCGCAAAAAATGGAAGCCATCGGCACCCTGGCCGGCGGCATCGCCCACGACTTCAACAACATCCTGTCGGCGGTGGTGGGGTATGCGCAGTTAGCCCTCATGGATACGGATGAAAAATCCCACCTGCATCACAACCTGCAGCAGATCTATACCGCCGCCATGCGTGCCGGCGATCTGGTGCGTCAGATCCTGGCCTTCAGCCGCCAGGCGGAACGAAAACCCGAACCCCTGCAGGTCGCCCCGCTGATCAAAGAAGCGATGAAGATGCTGCGCTCCTCCCTGCCCACAACGATCGAAATAAAGCAAAACATCAGCACCCGGACGGATAACGTGATGGCCGATCCGACCCAGATTCATCAGATCGTAATGAATTTGTGCACCAATGCCGCCCAATCCATGGAGGAAACCGGTGGACGAATGACGGTCGGCCTGGAGCAAATCCATCTGACCGCCGCCGATCATCACCACTATCCGGGGCTCGATGCGGGTGATTACATCAGGCTCACCATCCAGGACACCGGTCACGGTATTGCCCCTGAAATCAAGGAAAAGATTTTCAATCCCTACTTCACCACCAAAGACCGGGGAAAGGGTACCGGACTGGGGCTATCCGTGGTTCACGGCATCGTGCAAAGCTACGGCGGGAGAATTTATGTTCACAGCAAACCCGATTCAGGCACCACCTTCGATGTCTTCCTGCCGGCGATCAGGGACCAAGCCATTTTGGAGCGACAGGAAAAAAGTGATTTACCGACCGGCAACGAAACCATTCTGCTGGTGGATGACGAAACGATTCTGGTCGAAGTGGGTCAACAGATTTTGCAGCGACTGGGCTATACCGTATTGGTCTGCAGCGATAGCCTGGAAGCCTTGAAGCGGTTCAACCAGGCCCCGGGTGAGATCGATCTGGTCATCAGCGACATGACCATGCCGAAAATGACCGGTGACAAACTGGCCGCCCGCATGCTGCAGACCCGCCCGGACCTGCCGGTCATCCTGTGCACCGGCTTCAGCAGCAAATTTACGGAAAAGGAAGCCGCTGAAATCGGAGTAAAAGCATTGGCCTACAAACCGCTGGTCGCAGCGGAGATGGCCCTGTTGGTCCGAAAGGTGCTGGGTGAAAATAAAAACCCGGTTGGAAAAAAGTAATGGCGATACGCACGCGCCGTTGAAATTCGGCCATATCGCTCATTTCAAGGTAAAAAAGCGTTATTGCCTCAAACCGGTTGAGACGTCCGTCGATACAGGGTCACTCCCATCAAGGCGAAAGCCGCAAACGCAGCACCGGCGATGAACGTTGCCGAGGCACCCCAGACACTCCACAACACGCCGGCGATGACGCTGGCCATCAGCAGCGCAATACCGGTAACCAGGTTGAAAATGCCGAAGGCCGTGCCGCGCAGCGCGGAGGGAGCCGTATCGGCCACCAGTTTGGCAAACAGCCCCTGCGTGAGCCCCATGTGCAGTCCCCAGAGGGCGGCGCCGATAAACGTCACCAGTGGAGATGCGGCGGCAGCCAATACGACATCGGCAACCACCAGTACGGCAAGCCCCAGGATAAGCAGCGGCCGGGAATTCACCCGATCGGCAAGAATACCCGCGGGATAGGCTGAAGCGGCGTAGACGACATTCATGACGACCATCATCAACGGCACGTAACCGAGGGCAAGCCCGACCGATTGTGCCCGCAGCACCAGAAACGCCTCGCTGAACCGGGCCAGGGTAAATACCGCACCCAGCAGCACGATCAGCCAATAGCGAGCCGGCAGACGCCTGGCAATATTAAGCGAAACCGGGTTGCGCAGGCCGGCGCCGGTCTTGGCCTTATCGGGCTCCCGGACCCCGAATACCAGCAACCCCACGGCCATGAATGCCGGAATCACCGCCACCCACAGCACCGCCCGGATATTGTTGGCGAACCATGCCATCAGGGCCACGGCGCACAGCGGGCCCAGGAATGCGCCGACGGAATCAAGGGCTTGGCGGAGGCCGTAGGCCGCCCCCCGTTGATCACCGGGGACGATGTCGGCAACCAGCGCATCACGGGGTGCGCCGCGAATTCCCTTGCCGATCCGGTCGACGAACCGCGCCCCAAAAACCCAGCCGATGGTGGCAGCCAACGGGAACACGGGTTTGGTAACCGCGCCAAGCCCGTAGCCGATGACGGCAAGCAGCTTGCGTTTGCCAAGATAGTCGCTGATCGTACCCGAGAAAACCTTGGTGATCGCGGCGGAAGCTTCGGCAATCCCCTCGATGATGCCGATGGCCGTCATGGACACCCCCAGGGTAGTGGCCATGAAAACCGGCAGCAGACTGTGAATCAGCTCCGAAGAGATGTCCATCAGCAGGGAGACCCCCCCCAGGGCCCAGATGCCCGGCGGCAGGGCGTTGAATCGGTTTCGCGACTTCCCGTTTCCAGTGCGCATAGGGGAACCTTCTTTAAAGAAAATGGCTTTTACGCTATATCAATCAAGAGGATGCGATGAAGGCTTAGACGGAAGTGCAACGGAATGCAAATAAAATTAAACCGATCTGAACGCTTTCCCGGACGATGGAATGAAAAGGAGATTGCAGCTATGGGTCAGGATGGCATTGCGGTGGAAAAAAAAGGACGGATGGCCATGGTGATGCTCCGGCGGCCGGGACGGCTGAATGCCTTCAACCGGGCCATGTTCGAACAGCTGGAAGATGCCGCCCGGGAGCTTGCCGTTGCCCCCCTGCCGAGAACCGTGATCCTCACCGGGTCCGGGTCAAAGGCTTTCTGTTGCGGATTTGACGTCAACCCGGACAATCCCATGGTGGCTGAGATGGCCCGCGCCATGGAGCGTCGCGAAAAGGAACCGATTACCCGATCGATTGAAGCCTTGCGTTCGGCCGTGGACCGCTTCGTGGCCCTGCCCGTCCCCATCATTGCGGCGATCAACGGGAACGCTTTCGGCGGAGGGGCCGAACTGGCCGTTCGCTGTGATCTGCGCGTGATGGACCCCGATGCGGAAATATGTTTTTCCGAGGTCCGGCTGGGGTTGATGCCGGATTGGGGGGGAGGGGCAACCCTGACGCATCTGATCGGGTCGGCAGCGGCGGCGGACCTCATCCTGAGCGCCCGCCGGGTCGGGGCCGAGGAAGCCCTGCGGATGGGCCTGGTGAATCGGATCAGCGCCCCGGGAAAAGCCGTTGATGAAGCGGTGCGGATGGCGGAGGTGATCATGCGCAACGGCCCGCGGGCTGTGCAGAGTGCGCTGACGGTGATCCGTGCCGGCCGCAATCTCTCCCTGCAGGCCACGCTCGACCTGGAACAGCACACGGCGGTGGACCTGATTGCTTCCGGCGAGTGCCTGCACGGCATCGGGGCTTTTTTGACCGGACAGACACCGGATTTTCCGGATCCGTCCCCTGAAGGTATGGCCGAATAGGTTGGGGGCATTCAATCCACTATTTTCCCTGATCCGGAAAAAGGGGGAATCAAAAAAGTCACAAACCGTGTCGCTCCTTCGACGGCGTAAGTCGATTGCTATTTTAAACCTTTCTGATATCCACTTTATATGGGATGACAATCTCGCACGTATCGGCCAAGGCCGCTTTAAAGGCCAGGGCATCCGACGTGGTGCCCACGATGGAATCGTAGTGCATCGGTATGGCTGTTCTGGGCTTGATCCGCTTGGCGGCGGCCGCGGCCTCGTCGGCGGTCATGACATAGGTTCCGGAAACAGGCAGCAAGGCAATGTCTGCACGCAGGCCGTTCATTTCCGGAATCAGGTCCGTATCCCCGGCATGGTAGACCCGCAGGCCGTCAAGGGTGACGATGAATCCCAGCCAGTTCTTTTCCTTGGGATGAAAGTGCTTGTCCATGTTGTAGGCGGCCACCGCTTCGATCAGGATGCCGGATACGGTCAAGCTGTCTCCGGGTTTGACGATCCGGATGTCCCCGGCCAGGTTTGCGGCCGACAGTTTTTCAGCGGATTCGGGCTCGGTGACAATCACCGTCGAAGGCTTCCTGATCCTGGCGATATCATCGATTGAGCAATGATCAAAATGCGGATGGGTGACCAGAATGATATCCGCCGGCCGGTCCCCCTCGACCTGAAAGGGATCGATCATCAGGGTAACCCCGTCGGCCGCTATCTCAAAGCCGTCATGCCCCAGCCATTTGATCCTGTCCAATAAGCGGGTTTCCATTTTCATCCTCCCGTTTGTGAATCTTAAGTTCCGGACGCATCCAACCGGCTTGCCGAGGTGGCGCGGCCACCCGTCGATTAACGGTTCCGGCCCTTAACAGCCAGATGGCCGGAGCCTCCGGGTTAAGACAACTGGTCAACGATGATACCGACGATGGCTTCCGGAGTCTCCTGAATGTCCACCGTCAGGCCATCTTCGGGTTCTTCCAAAATGTCCAGTTGGCTCTTCAACAGGTCTTTCTTCATATAAGGGTGGTGCCGCCGGTCAATCCGTCGGCGCAGCAGTTCGAATGAGCCCTTTAAATAGACCGTCCTCACGGCAGACTGATCGACGCCCAGCGTATCGCGATACGATTGCTTGAGGGCGGAGCAGGCCAGAATGGCGCTTTTGTTTTCCCGCAGGCACCCGTGGATGTGGTCGCGCAAATTTTCCAGCCACAACCGGCGGTCTTCGTCGTTCAGGGCAATCCCCGCCCGCATCTTCTCCACATTTTCTTCAGGGTGAAAATCGTCCCCGTCGAAGAACGGCCAGTGGAGCCGCTGCGCGAGCAGCCGGCCGACGGTTGTCTTGCCGCACCCCATGGGACCCATAAGGATGACGACCGTGGCGTGGCTATGCATGGTCTTCCAGCCGGTAGAGGGTCTCACCGGCGTTTGGCACATATAGAATGCCTTCTTCCTCCCTGCCGGTGTAGTCCGCGATTTCGATTTCCGCCGGATTCAGGTAACCCAGATTGACCCGTTCACAGCGTTCCCTGGAAATGGCGGTGGCCAGCATCACCTCCACGTCCGGCGTTTCGATGCCATTTCTGTATTCGCCGGTGCCCCGGACATGGGTGGAATGCGCCAGAACCCCCCGGGGAATATCGTCGAAGCGCTCCATGCGGGATAGAAAATAATCCCGGACGTGGTATCCTATCTTCTCGATATGGGGCCCCCAGGTTTTCGAAAAACGATGAATGTGGGGCGCATAGATGATCAGCCGGCCGGCCTTGGCCACCACCTGCTCCAGCTTGTACATCACTTTGCCGGCCGTCCAGATTTCGTCGTACATCTCAGGCGCGCGGCCCAGTACGATCCCATAGGGTTTCTTTTTGGTCACGATGTGAATTGTCGAAGACAGATCCGCCGCCTCGGACCAGGCCGTCTCCACATCCCCGCAAAAAAGCCCGTGCAGCCCGCTCTCGGGATGAACCACCATCGACAGGTAGTCGATGGGCCGCTTGACCTGCTCCATCGCGCGATGAATCACCCGCCGGACCGGCGTGTCCTTGCGGCCGATAATCTCCCGGGTGGTGATCACCGCCCCCAGCCAGTGGAAGAAATGCAGCAACTCGCCGCCGGATATGCCGGGGAACAGGTACTTGGCGCCACCGGAAAAGCCGGCGACTTCATGGGGAAACACCGGCCCGAGAATCACAATGCGGTCATAGTCGTGAATCTTCCGGTTGATGTCGATGGAGACCGTTTCGCTCAATCGCCCGCCGGAAATGTCGACGATCTCTTTCTCGGACAGGCGGCCAATCGGCACCAGCGTGTCGGGCAGGTCCCAGCGGTGGCAGAAAAAATCCGATCGTCCGAAGCGGTCGCGCCGGCATTGCCGGTTGATGCCATAGAGGGCCAGAACCTGTGCTTCGGAGAGGATCGGGTGCGTGCCCAAGGCCACGAGGAAGTCCAGCTTGGCGGCCCGCCTGCCGATGGTGTCGTTAATGGCCCGGACCATCGTCCCCAACGGGCAGGTCCGGGTCGCGTCGGGGGTCAGCACCAGGATGCGCTTGTTCTCAACCCGTCGGGCCGGCATCCCGTCTTCGATAACCGCCCTGATTTTCTCTTCGGTAAAGTCCACGTCGCACCCTTTCCCCGCCGGCCTCAGTCTTTGAGCGCACCCATGGTCAGCCCCTGGACAATGCTTTTGCGCACGAAAAAGGCAAACACGGAGACCGGCAGGACGATCAGGGTGGCCGCCGCGCCGATGCCGGCCCAGTCGATCTTGCCATAGGAGATGAAATTATACACGGCGACCGGTACGGTCTTGGTGTTGGGGCCGGACAGGATCAGCGAGAACAGAAACTGGTTCCAGGAGAAAATAAAGGAGATGATGGCAGAGGTGGCGATGCCGTTGCGCACGAGCGGCAGCACGATGATCAGAAAGCTTTGCAGTCCCGTGCAGCCGTCGATCATGGCCGCGTCTTCCAGTTCGGCCGGCACGCTCTCGAAAAACGAGATCATCAGCCAGATGACCATGGGCAGGGTAATGATCAGATGGGTAATGGTCAGGGCGGTATAGGTGTCGATGAGATTCAGGTAGCGAAAGATAATGTACCAGGGAAGCAGGTAGCTCACAAACGGCGTCATGCGAGCCACCAGGATGAGGATTCCGATTCGGCCCTGGCGGTATTTGGCGATGGAATAGGCCGCCGGCAGGCCCAGCAGCAGAGAAATTCCCGTGGCCAGGCCGGCAACGATCAGGCTGTTCATCAGATATTTGAAAAAGTTGTACTGCTGGAAAACGGCCCGGAAGTTTTCCAGCGTGGGCGAAAAAATGAACCGGGGCGGATAGGAGATATTCTGTACACCGGTCTTCAACCCGGTCAGGATCATCCAGACAAACACAAAGACCGGCGGCAGGCACAAGGCGACGGCGCCGGTGTAGAACAGTATCGATTTGAAGCGCTTTGTCATCCGTCCGCCGTTTCCCATAAAACGTCCCCATCCGCAGGTGCAGGGTTGCCTTTGGTCAGATATCCTGTGCGCTGATGCGCATACGGTTCATCACCACATTGAACACCAGCACGATCAGGAAGACCACGACCATCAGGGCCGACCCATAGCCAGCCTTGAAGAAGCTGAATCCCACATTGTAAGAGTACAGATACAGGGTTTCGGACGCAATCCCCGGCCCGCCCTGGGTGATGGTGTAAATAATATCGAACTCCTTGAGATTGTCCAGGGACCGTAGCATCAGCGCCGCGATCAGCACCGGCCGGATCAGGGGCAAGGTGATATACCAGAAGATCTGCAGCGTGTTGGCCCCGTCGATGCGGGCCGCCTCATAGGGATCGTGGGGCAGCGACTTGAGGCCGGCGAGAACGATCAGGGTGATCATCGGGGTCCATTTCCACACGTCCACCATCGCCAGTGCCGGAATCACCGTCCGGGCGCTGCTGACCCAGAGGCTGCCGGGCAGGCCGACACTCTCGAGCAGGTAGTTCATGACCCCGATTTCGGGGTTGAGCATGATTCGCCAAATCAGGGCGACGGCCACCGGCGTGGCCGCAAACGGGAAAATGTAAATGGCCTGAACGATTTCGCTGCCTTTGAACTGGCGGTGGAAATAGAGCGCGATGAGAAGCCCCAGGATCAGTTCGATGGAAAGGCTCAAACCGCTGAAATAGATCATCACCTTCAACCCGTTTAAAACCCGATCATCCCCGAACAATTCGATAAAGTTATCAACGCCGATGAATCGGGGATCTCCCAGTCCGATGGTCCATTTGGTAAAGGCCAGGTAGAGATTATACCCGATGGGAACCACCACGATCAGAAACAGGGCGATCACTGCCGGTGCCGGGTAAACGAGGGCCTGGCGGCGATCGATGAACCGGGAAAAGGTGCCGAGGACTTGCTTCACCGCGTTGTTTTCACTCCTTGCCGCTGGGACCCGGGCCTGTCCGCATCGTGAACGCGGACGGCTCCGGGTCTTTTGGCAGCTATAGTTCCATTTTCTTGTTCATCAGTTCGGCGGCTTTTTTGGCCGACGCCGCCACATCCTTTCCTTCGATGGCGTCCACGATCACCAGGCCGGTGATATCCCGGATTTCGGGAACGTTCAACACGGGCGGGTTCCACTGCGGCTGGCCGATCTCAAAGGACTTCAACGAGCCGGCCGTCCAGTCCGGATTGGCGTCCGTGGACTTGTATTCCGCCGAATTCCATGCGGATGCGCGCCCGGCCGGCACACCGGCCATGAGGGCACCCAGGACGTTTTCCTTGTTGGTGGCCCACTGGACGAACAGCCAGGCCGCTTTCTGGCGCTCGGGCGTGCTGGTGCCGCTGACCGCCAGGCTCCAGTTGGAAACATGGGGGAGTTTGCCGGCCGGACCGGCCGGGATGGTGGAATAGCCGACCTTTCCGGCCACCTTGGATTCCTTCGGGTTCTCGTACAGCGATTTGAATACGTTGGCGTCGAAAATCATGGCGGCTTTGCCTTCCATGAAGATGGACGTGCTCTCGGCCCAGTGCAGCATGGTGCCACCCTGAGGGCCGTAGTTTCTCAACAGGTCGCCGTAAAATTTGAAGGCCGCGATGCTTTCGGGAGCGTCCAGGTTCGACTTTCCCTGCGCGGTCGTCCATGATCCGCCGAAACTGTAGAGAAAATCGACCCATTGGGAGGTGGCTGCCGCCCCCTTTCCCCTGAGCGTAATGCCGACCATTTTTTTCCCGTCAACTTCCTTGCCGGTGAAAAATTTGGCCGCCTGCTCCAGTTCCTGCATGGTGTCAGGGACCTTGACCTTAAACCGGTCGAACAGATCCTTGCGATAGGACAGGAGGGACGCTTCGGCGTTGATCACGATGCCGATCTGCTGGCCGTCAATGGACGATCCCTTCATGGGGCCGGCGAAAAAGTCTTTGAGATCCCAATCGGCCGCGGTCAGGCCCGGATCGGCGATGTAAGCATCCAGGGGCTTGAGCCATCCCGCCTTCCAGTAATGAAGCTTGGCCTGGCCCGGCATGATCATGTAGCCGTCCACCGTGCCGCCGGCGTTGAGTTCGATCATGCGTTTGTTGCGGAACTGGTCCTCCGGAAACACTTCGAGGGTCACCTTGATGCCGGTCATCTTCTCGAAGTCAGCCACCCTGGGCTCGATGAATGAGGTAAACGGATGTTTGTTCATCAGAAAACGGATCTCGGTGCCCTTGGACTGCATCCAGTCGACACTGCCGGCAATCGCAGGCAAGACCATTCCCACGCACAAGAAAACGCCGATCAAAACGAATGTCATTTTTTTTTGCATGTGCTTCCTCCTCCCGTTGATGATTTTGGATCGATGGTTGCTGTCTGTCGACGCTCGCCCAACAGCGGGGCGTTCCCAGCAGATTAAATCTCCCGCGGCCGCCGGCATCGTCTTCCTGCCGTTTCTTCAGCGCGGACCCGCAACCGCGTTGGCCGTCGTCACACAATGGTCCGGGACGTGTCTTTGTCGAATAAATGGACATTGGACATGTTAAGGGCGATCTCCAACTCCTGCCCGACGATTAACGGGCGATCCGGTACCGTCACCCGGGCCACCATTGGATGGGATCCGCAGGTCAGGTGGACGAAGGTTTCGGCGCCGAGTGTTTCCACCACCTCGACGCGCGTCGGGATCGTGTTTGCCCGGGTTTCGGAAAGCTCCCGCTGTTGCTCCGCCATATCCTCGGGACGCACACCGAAAATAACCGGCCGTCCGGCATACGCTTTCACGCCCGGGTAGAATGCATCGGGCAGCCGGACCTTAAAATGGTTGGAATGGACATAATAGGCCCCCTGCTCTTCGACCAGCGTGGCCGGCATAAAATTCATGGCCGGCGAGCCGATAAAGCCGGCGACGAACCGGTTGGCCGGCTGTTTGTAAACGTGAAGGGGAACCCCGGATTGCTGCAATGCACCGTTTTGCATAATAAAAATGCGACTGGCCATGGTCATGGCCTCCACCTGATCGTGGGTGACATATATAATGGTGGCCCCCAGACGCCGGTGGAGCTTGCTGATCTCGGCCCGCATGGCCACACGCAGCTTGGCGTCAAGATTGGAAAGGGGCTCATCGAACAGGAACACGTCGGGCTTGCGCACAATGGCCCTGCCCACGGCCACCCGTTGGCGCTGTCCGCCCGAAAGCTGCTTGGGTTTGCGGTCCAACAGTTCATGAATGCCTAAAATATCGGCAGCTTCCTGTACGCGCTGGTCGATTTCCGGTTTGGGAAACTTGCGCATTTTCAACCCGAACCCCAGGTTGTCGCGGACGTTCATGTGCGGATAGAGGGCGTAGTTCTGGAAAACCATAGCAATGTCCCGGTCTTTCGGGGGGACGTCGTTTACCAGGCGGTCACCGATGGTGATCTCTCCGGATGTCACCGACTCGAGACCGGCGATCATCCGCAGCGCCGTAGTCTTTCCGCACCCGGAAGGCCCCACCAGTACAGCGAATTCCTTGTCCTGTATCTCGATGCTCAGGTCATCGACAGCCGTGACCGACTTGAACCGCTTGACGATGTTTTTCAGGATTACCCGGGCCACGTCATCCGCCTCTCTTCTGTTTTTCCGATATCCTGCCGCCGCCGCTCATATCGAATAGGAAGAAAATCCGCCGTCGATGGGGATCACCGCGCCGGTCACAAAGCTGGACGCGGCCGACAGCAGCCAGACCAGCGGGCCGATGAGGTCGTCCGGCTGCCCGTAACGGCCCATGGGGGTGTGGGCGATCACTTGCCGACCGCGCGGCAAGAGTTCGCCGGTGTTCTTGTCGACGTGCAGGAACTTGAGCTGTTCGGTCATGAAAAAACCGGGCGCCAGCGCGTTCACGCGAACCCCCGTGTGCGCAAAATGAACGGCCAGCCATCGGGTGAAATTGCTTACCGCCGCCTTGGCTGCGGAATAGGCGGCCACTTTGGTAAGGGGGGTAAAGGCACTCATGGAAGAGATGTTGACAATCGATCCCCTGCCGTTAGCGACCATTCCTGCAGAAAAGGCCTGCGTCGTCAAAAATGTCCCCATGAAATTGAGGTCGAAGACCTGACGGAAACCGGCGGCATCCAGGTCGAAAAAAGAGCCGGCGGCCGGTTCCGAAGATCCGCCGGCGCTGTGAAACGATTCGGAGGTTCCGCCTCGGGGATCGTTGCCGCCGGCACCGTTGATCAACAACTCAGGCGGTCCCCATAATCCGCAAACCGCCTCGTAGCAGTCTTTCAGCTCGGCGCCGTCGACCACATCGCAACGAAACGCGCGCGCGGTTCCTTTTGAATCGATGATCGCCTGCGACCGGGCCTCTGCTTTTTCCCCGTCGATATCGATAACGGCCACCTTGACACCTGCTGCACCCAGCGCGTGGGCCATGGCGCCGCACAGCGCACCGCCCGCACCCGTGACCGCGGCCACCTTTCCGGACAGATCGAAACGCTCCGATAAATCCCTATGCATCTTATCTCAACCATCCTTTTCGTGATAAGGCGATCTGAAAAGACGATTCCCGGCGCGGTGACCGACCGGCGTCAAAGCCCGCCCTGTCCATCGGCAAAAGCGAGCACTTCGGACAAACCGGGCATGGCGATCGAGCATCCATGCCGGGCTACCACCATCGCCCCGCAGGCGTTTCCCAGCCGCACTGCCCTGCGCAGATCCCAATCCTTCACATACCCGTACAGGAATCCCGCGCCGAATGCATCACCGGCACCCAGGATATTTTGAACATGAACCGTAAACCCCGGCACATCCTCAACCGGTTGATCCCGGCAATGAATTCGGGCGCCTTGCCCACCGCGCTTTTCCAACACCAGGCGAGGGCCGTGGTCTAAAAGGGCGTGGGCATGCCGGGCGGTATTCCCGGCCACCCTGGCATCGGACACCTGAGCGTGGGTCAATCGAATGGCATGCGGGTCGGTCAGCAAGGTGGCATTTATTTCGTCCTCGGTGCCCATCACGATATCCACGCACGGCAGTACGGACCGGATCGTGACGCCATAGGCGCGGGGGTCGTGCCATTGATCCGGCCTGAAATCGAGGTCCAGAACCACATCGGTGCCTGCCTTGCGGGCAAGCTCTGCCGCTGTCAATGTGGCGCTTCGGCTGGGATCCCGGCTCAGGTTGGTTCCGGCAAACTGGAACACGCGACTGCTGGCAATGGGGGCTGCCAGTACATCGCTGATTTCCAGCGCGATATCGGCGCAGTTATCCCTGTAAAAAACCAATGGGAACTTGTCCGGCGGTTCGATGCCCAGCACGACCAGGCTGGTGTGCCGGTCCTTTTTGCGGGGACTGAAGCGAATGTCCACGCCCTCGGTGGTTAAAAAATGAACGACGAAGTCCCCGACCGGGTCTTCTCCGAAAGCGGTCAGCAGAGCCGCGTTCAGCCCCAGCCGGCGGCAACCGACACTCATGTTCGTGGGCGATCCGCCGACGTAGGCGGCAAAACTTTTTATCTGGGCAAATTCAGCCCCCACATCGTTGCTATACATGTCCATACACGACCGCCCCATATGGAACGTGTCATAGACATGCCGGGCGCTATCAGGTGGCTTGGGATCCATTTAACCCCTTCTGATGATATCAATGGTGCAGTGAATGGCGGTGCGTTTCTAGAGTTATTTATGTGATACCGCAATCTCTGTGCCAGCGGCGTCGCAATGTTTAAGGGCAGGTAAGTTATTAATTATTAATTCAATTCATCAAAACGTGCCATGCAGGGAAACTGAACTGACTTTAATTGCTGTCAGCATATTTTTCAATGTGTAATTTTCTGGTTCCGGCGACCGGTGGTGATGTTTTTCCGGGTGGAACCGAAAGCTCGGATGTCGCACGTGATCATCAGGATAACCGGTTGCAAATGGCGCCTGCGACAGCTTTCAGGCATCTCAATATCAGATGGCACATAGGTCCTCTGCTATTCTCATGATGCTGATTCACGATTCTATTTTCAGCACCCGATGAACGGTATGGGCCAAGTCGGAATAGATAACTGGCTTCATGAGCACGGCGCTTATGCCAATGGCTCCCGTTGCCTGAGTGTGGATTGGTTCGCTGAATCCGCTGCAAAGTATTATCGGGATATCGGGCCGGATTATCCTTATTTGTCGAGCCATTTCATCACCGGTCATCTTCGGCATGGTCATATCACTGATGACAAGGTCGAACTTCTTGGGGTCGGCTCGGAAGGCTTCAATAGCGTCTATGGCACTTGCCCTGGTTTCTACCCGGTAGCCAAGACGCCCCAATAAATCCTGGCCGAGGTCGAGCAGCGATTTTTCATCATCCACAAAAAGGGTGGACCCACTGCCGGAAGGGAGTTGATCCGCTTTCTCAACAGCGGTTTCGGCCGTAGCATCGGCTGTGGGAAGAAATACATGGAAAGCCGTGCCGATTCCCACCTCGCTATAAACCTTAATATTACCACCGTGGTCCTTAACAATTCCGTGTATGGTGGAGAGTCCCAGGCCGGTGCCTTCTCCGGTGGGTTTTGTGGTGAAATAGGGGTCGAAAATTCGACTGATCATTTCCGGTGGAATGCCGCAACCATTATCAGCAATGGAAAGCTTAAGATAGTGCCCCGGATTCATCTCAGGAAAGCTATTTACATCATGATCTTGAATGGTGACGGCCGTCAGGCTCACATTCAGCATACCACCGGCGGATTTCATTGCGTGGTAGGCATTGGTGCACAGGTTCATGACTATTTGGTGGATGTGAATTTCACTCGCAAATACCGGAGCAAGATTACGTGAAATGTTTTCCAGGATTTCAATATTCGCGGGCAAGGAAGCTTTGATGAGTTTTAGAGCCTCCTCGACAACCCGGCTGACATCCATCGGTCCCTTTTCCGAATGGCCCTGACGGCTGAATAAAAGAATTTGTTGAACCAGTTCCTTTGCACGATGACCTGCCTTGGTAATCTGATTGACATAATTCCTGAGTTTTGAATCCGCCTGGCATGCGAGTTGCGCCAGTTCGGAATACCCTAAAATAGCGCCCAGAATATTGTTAAAATCGTGTGCTATACCACCGGCCAGTGTTCCCAACGATTCCATTTTCTGGTTTTGAAGCATTTGGGCTTCCATTTTGACATGTTGCTTTTCGGCTTCTTTTCGCTCGGAAATGTCTTTAACAAAAGAGACGCTATAGGGTACGTTGTCGAACTCCAATAGGATTCCGCTAATTTCGACGGGAACATCGGTGCCATCTTTTCTCCTGTGGACGGTCTCAAAAGTGTACATGCCTTTGGCCTGTTGCTGCCGGAGCCATACCTGCTCGACTTCCTGGGGAGAAAAGCCCCGATCAATCTCCAGGACGTTCATCTGGCAAAGCTCTTCCTTGGTGTACCCGAGGTATCGGCAGGCATGATCGTTGACGTTGGTGATATCGCCGCCGTCTCTGATCAGGAAAATACCGAGTGGGGCCGTGTCGAAAATAAACTGGGTAGTGCGCAACGATTCAAAAACACGCTTTTGGTCCGTGATGTTTTTGATGAGGGCCATGGAATAGCGATGGCCCTCGAATTCCATCAGGGTTGCGGTCACTTCAACCGGAAAATTCGTGCCATCCTTCCGACGATGTCGGCTCTCGAAGGTAGCAGAGCCGTCATCGCATAACGTTTTCCACGCGTGCGGCCACATTCCCCGATCTATAACGGGATCAATGTCAAAGACCGACATTCCCAGGAGTTCTGCCTGTGAATAGTCGAGGGACTCGCAGGCTTTACGGTTGGCGTATAGGATGTACCCTTCCTGGTCCAGCCTTAAGACACATACCGATGCATGATCCAGGCAAAATCTGGCCATCCTGCATTCCTGGTCGTCATCTATAGATGAAGGGCGTAGGTCGCTTCCCATGTAGTTCTCCGTCTTTTGCTAAATCGGATGCAGTCCATCGATTAGTGTTTTGACCTGTTTTGAAGCAAATATCCCTTTTCCCGGTGAAATTCAAGAAAGGCCAGCATTGCTGCCCATCCCAATACGATGAGCGCTGTTATTATTCAAAACTACAAAAATGTTTCAATCCACGCCCCCGCGCGGGGGGAAACTTTATAGGCATCTGAAGCCTATGTAGTGGGCGGTGGACCCCAAAAACTGGACAATGTGCTAAGCTATGAGTCAGACCAAAAATGAGGAGGATCTGACGATGGGTAACAAGCGCAAATCACACAGTCCACAGTTCAAAGCCAAGGTCGCTCTGGCTGCCATTCAGAACGAAGAAACCGCAGCACAGTTGGCCAGTCGATTTGGTGTTCACCCCACCATGATTTCCACCTGGAAGCGGCAGATGCTCGACGGTGCAGCCGATATCTTCGATAAAAGCCACCGATCCAGAAAACAGGCCGATGCCCAAACCGCCGAACTGTACCGCCAGATCGGTCAACTCAAGGTGGAAAACGATTTTTTAGCACGCAAGCTCAGCAGCTGAATCGCAAACAGCGTAAATCCATGATCGATCCGTTGGATCGGCAGCTGAGCGTTTCCCGGCAGTGTGAACTAATCGATCTTAGCCGGTCATCCTATTACTACCAACCCATACCCATAAGCCAAGAAGAGCTGGAACTGATGCGCAAGATCGACGAACTGTATCTTACCAATCCATCCTCGGGCAGCCGAACGATCAGCCGCCAGCTGGATCGTCAGGGCATAACAGCCAATCGCAAACGGGTTCAGCGGCTGATGCGATTAATGGGTATCGAGGCGGTGTATCCCAAACCGCGGACCAGCCGCCCCCATCCCCAGCATAAGGTATATCCTTATCTGCTAAGGGGTATGACCATCAGTCGCACCAATCAGGTTTGGGCCAGCGACATCACTTTCATCCCCATGGCCAGTGGGTACATGTATCTGGTGGCGATCATGGACTGGCACAGCCGCAAGGTGCTCGCCTGGCGGATATCCAACACCCTGGACAGCGCCTTTTGTATCGATGCCCTTAAAGAGGCGTTGAGCCGCTATGAGCCACCGGAAATCTTCAATACCGACCAAGGGGCTCAATTTACCAGCAACGCGTTCACCAAGGTTCTCATCGATAACAAGGTCGCCATCAGTATGGATGGTCGGGGTCGTTGCCAGGACAATATATTCGTCGAGCGGCTGTGGTGGACCCTCAAACACCAATACATTTACTTGCACGCATTCGACACCGGTAAGGCGCTGCGGCAGGGTCTGGGCCGGTGGCTCGATTATTACAATCACGAACGGGGCCATTCGGCCCTTGACGACAGAACCCCGGATGAGGTTTATTACGGTCTGCCCCATCCTTTCGCCGAGGCTGCCTGATGCCTTTTTATCTTTTAAAAAGCTCTCGGCTCATAGCTTATTCTACCCCTCAGGCTGTCCAGCCGATGGGGTCCACCTCCGTGGCACCCTTCTTAAATGGAAAAAGCCAAGGTTGACCCGGCCTTATCGCTCTTTGACAATTTGTGTTGGTACGTTCGCGATGAGAAACAGGATGGAAGCACCGAAGCCGATAGCAGACCGTATCCTCAATTGTGCTGCTGGGCAGTAATGCCCGAATCTTAGTTTTCCGCTTGCGGTCTGGTGAGCCAGCCGCCGATATACTCTGCAACCTCTTGCCACAGAGGTTCGGCCACGACCCAGTGGGCGTGATTTTCGAATTCCTTGTAGGTCGATACCGCCTTATATTTTTGCGCCACTTTGCGGACGACCGATGCCGGCGTTATCCGGTCCTGAGCACCAGCTACCACCAAGACGGGGCAGGTCACCTTGGAGTCATCGACCTTCGATGCGCCTCGTGCATCGAAAAGCCAGTAACCGATTTCGAAAGCCGCTCTCCCGGACTCATAGACGAATTTATCGTAGGCCTGTTTCTGTTCGTCTTTCGGCAACAAATGCAGCATCGAATAGACCGCCTCGCCGAATGTCTGGCGCATCGGCTTCCTCCAGAAGCCCCACTTCGTCATAACGCTCCAGAAGCTTCTGATCACGGAAGGCTTGAGGGCCAGTATGCCTGAAGGCGATGCGGGGGTGAGCAAGACAAGAGATTTTGCCAGTCCGCGTGCGCCCAGTATCTGAGCCAACAGACCTCCCATGGAGTGCCCCATCACGATCGGCTTCTCGTCCATCTGTCGGATTTCTAGTTCTAGTGCTTCAGCGTAATCCAACAAACTGGCCGTTCCGAGACGAGAATCCGGCACACCTTGAGGGTCCATGTCGTGATATGGCAAAGTCGTCGCTACGCATCGGTAGCCGTGCGCCTCGAACACACGCCGGTAGTTCGACCAATACCATGGTCCACCCCACATTCCGTGAATCATTAAGATCGTATCAGCCACCTTGCGCCCTCCCGAGACAAATGAGTGTCGCCCAATAGTAGCAATACGTGGAAAATTTTCCACGTATTGGCGTATTACGTCCGAACAATGGAAAATGAACCGAAAAATTTACACTTTTAGTTTTTGGGATATGCTCAATATTTAACTGTTTGTCCAGCCAACACAATTTTTCAGCGGAAATCAAGCAAAATCAAATTCAGTTCGAGAGGTATTTAATTACATGGAGTTAGCAAAATGGACCAAAACGAGTTTCAATCCACGCCCCCGCGCGGGGGGCGACGAGAAGGACCAAGGTAAAAAATGGACCGATTCTGTTTCAATCCACGCCCCCGCGCGGGGGGCGACTGCTGCGCTTTAACGCTCTGTTTTATTATGGTAAATTTCAAGGATAACGCGGTAATCCTTAAAAATGGCGTTAAAGTTCTCACTGAAAATTATCACCACCCCCTTTTCCATTTTTTTATCAAGCACATAAGACACACTGCGAACATCCCTGGCAAATCATGTGCGCTTGGGGTTCGCAGATGATCTACCACCGGGGTTTATACAATCAGCGGTCCCTCCTGGTCGAAGCTCTGTTTGGCGCCGATATGTTCGATGCGGTTTCGCCAGTTGGCGCCGAGAAAGTAAAACCGCAGGCTGTCGGTTTCTTCCTCGATCTGATCGATCAGTTTCTGTTTGAAAACAACCCACTGGGCCGGATCAACAATACATTCGAAGACCGAGTATTGCACCTGCTGGCCGTAGTTCTTGCAGATTTTGGCCACCCTTCGCAGGCGGCCGGGCCCCTCCACGTCCATGGTCGACACATCGTAGCTCACGAGCACCATCATGGGCATTCCCTCCAGACAAAGGGCGGATAAGCATCCAGGTCACCGCGCAGATATCTGGCCAGAAGCAGGGCCTGGGTGCTGAAGAGCAAACCGACGGCTACCTTTTCCTCAAGAAACGGGTGAAAAATCTCATCCTGCTTGCGTTTCTGATAGGCCACCAGGACTGTTTTGCGAAGATCGTCGCTCATGAACACGGCGCCTGTTTCCTGAACGATAAAGTCCTTTTCAGCGGCCTGCCCCCGGTTGATCAGCGAGAGCACCAGCCGGTCCGCGATCACAGGCCTGAACTCCTCCATCATGTCCAGTGCCAGACCGGGCCGACCCGGCCGGTCCCGATGCAGATATCCCACGGCCGAATCCAGCCCCACCGATTCCAGCGCCGAGCGCACGTCGTGCAGCAGCAGGGTATAGATGAACGACAGCAGGCAGTTGATCGGGTCCAGCGGTGGGCGCCGGTTGCGGCCATTGAACGAAAACCCGTTGCCCTTGTTGACGATGAGGTGATCGAAAACGCTGAAATAGACCCGCGCCGCGTCCCCTTCCATGCCCCGCAGGGAATCCAGCGGCATATCCGAACGCATACTCTTGAGCAATGCCGCAAGATGGTCCGAGGCAGCATTGATCCCGGCCGCATCCACCTTGTCGCCGTGGTCCCTGACCGCCCGCTGCAGCACCGTCCGGGTGTTGGCCAGTTTGCCGACCAGCAAGGCATGGGCGATGGCGGCCGACGCCTCGTCGCTGTCCGCCCGCCGATACTGCTCCCGGCGAAGCAGCACATTACCGGACACCGGCCCCTGGACCCGTGCCAGAAATCGTCCATACTCGGTAAGAAAACTAATTGCCACATCACGCTCCGCGCAAAAGCCCATAAGATAGGGGCTACACATGATATTACCAAAACAGACGATGCCGTCCAATGTATGGACAGGAAGCTGAAGCTTCTTCTCACGATCAACAGAGACGACGACGGTTTCGCCTTCCTTATTCAAATACGCGCCCTGGGTGGTCACGAACAGGGTATTGAGATGCTTTTTCATTTTCCCTCGCGGATGGCGTCAAGGTACCGGCTGGCGGATTTTTTACCGCTAAGCGTTTCCGGCAGGCAGTATGAAAAGAAAGAACAGTTCGGGCAGCGCTTATCGAATACCGGTTTGGGTGTAGCCCGCGCGTCGAAGAGTGCATGAAGCCGCCGGGCCACCTGCTCCGTCTCCTCACGCAGTTCATCACTAAAAACCACATCCTGGCGCCGCCGGGTCTTCCCGTAAAACAGCGCCCCGTTGCCGATCCGATGCCCCAGCATCTCCTCCAGACAGAGGGCCTGGGCGCAAAGCTGGATCGTGTCGCAGTTGTCCTTCTTCGGCCGCCCCCGTTTGTATTCCACGGGAAAGGACCGCCAAACAGTTTTCCCGGCGGCGTTTCTCTCCCGGTGAAACTCCACCACATCGGCCTTGCCCACCAGGCCCAGCCGAAGCGATTGCAGCGACACGGCATAGGCGATGCGCACATCCCGCCGCGATTCACTCTTGCCCGAGTCCACCCTGTCGTGCAGGACGCGCCCCTCGGCCGTGAAACGGTTTTCCAGCCACACCTGTTCCACATGAATCAGGGCGCACTGCCGCTCGCAAAAGCAGATGTGCTGGAGGGCGGATAAGGGCAGGAGATCGGATTCGGCGAACATAAGAACCTTTGACGATAAAAGAATTTGGCGCTTATTTTTGTGAACTTGGGCAACCGATTTGAAAACAATGTCAACGTCTTAGAGGTGTGGGCATCCTTATCGCCCCGATTTCTCTTTTCCAAGCTTGTATTTACGCATGGGATGATCCAGAGGCAAATTTTCCAGGAGCTTTTTTTCAAATTCCTCAGCGCCTTTTTGAGCATGATAGTGCTGTTTCGATTTTTCTGTTAAATGACGCTGGCCTTTTATTTCGGAGTTCTGCAGATGATCTGCCCATGCACGTAATTGTCGAGAACAGCTCTCGGCCATTAATTTCAAATTTGAAATTTGAGATTTGAAATTGGCGAACGCCTTCCGCTGTTCGATAAAACAGAGCATGGAACGGACTTCTCCCGCCGAACCGCGGGCAATATAGAGAAACGCCAGCAACTCATTGGTCGTACCGCGTTCGAACCCTTCGGCGATATTGTTGGATACCGACAATGCGGCTCGCTCGATCTGGTCTCTTAGGCTGCGACTGCCTTTCCATTCCCGGCTTTCCGTCATATCGTAGACCCCGTTGCATAAACGGATGGCCTCTTTCCAGACAGGCAGGTCTTCAAAGCGGGCGTAGGTCATGGTGATGCCTCGCAATCAGATCCAGAAGGCAATTTGTTGGATCTGGCCCTCTGCTTTTCCCGAGCCTCTTGGACCAAGTCCAGGGATGCCTGCCACGCCTGACGGCAAAACGCTGTAAACGGTTCCAGCTTTTCCGCTTTCGGCAGCAATTCGTTTCCGGCCCGGATCTGGCCCACGGCATAATGATACGCTGACAACGCGTCGATGTATGCTTTGCGCTGTTCCCTGGGGATGATGATCGGCGGCAGACCGGCCATGAGAACCGGAAGGTTGGCCACCAACCGGGCCAGACGGCCATTCCCGTCAAAAAAAGGATGAATGCGTACAAAACTGATGTGGAGCTTCACATAAGCCGTCAGCGCAAGCTGCCGGTCGCCGGGGCTTATCGCTGAACTTAGCTCGCCATACAGCCTGAACCAATCGACCATCAACGGGGGGACATCATCAGGTGGGGCATATTCAAAAATCACCTGTTTTTCGTCAACAACACTGACTGAAGAGTTGGGTTCTTTTTTCCAGTCGCCGACCGGCTTGTAAAAATCGACTACCACCTCCGTCTGCACCGCCTGATGCAGGGCGAACAGATCCGCTTCGCCGAATGGACGCCCTTTTTGAAGGCAGTCATACACCAGATCGATGGCCCGGGCGTGTCCCACCACCTCTTGATGATCCTTCAGCGGCTTGCCGGCTATGGTCAGGCCCTCTTCCAGGACAAAGGCAGTTTCACCGAGCGTAAGGGTGTTACCCTCGATGGCCGTGGAGGTGTGGGTCCACAGGTTGCGAAGCTGGGTCAGCAGGGCTTTGCGAAGGTCCTTGTCGAGTCCCCTAAGAAAGTCGAGCATGATTCCCCTCACGGTTTAAAAACCATCAATTACTTCCGGATCCAAGCCATCCAAATTATTCAATTCAAAACTGCCGTCCGGATTTACCTGTAATGTCCTATGAACCCTGGCGGAAGAGTACTGGCCCGACTTGCTGTTATGCTGCCACCAAACCGCTTTTTCCACTATCATACTGCCTTCCGGCCGGGCCGATGAAGCGTCCCCTTCAAAAAGCCGGGGCAGAACTTTTTTCAGGGTCTCGGCATCCTTGTTATCAAAGCCGGTTCGCTCGGCAAGTTGCGGGGTCATGGCGCCAAAGGCGACATAGATTGCCTTGTCCACCCGGTGTTTCATTCCCATAGTATCAGAGCCTTTCTTGGTACCGTCACCTTCACCGCTGACACTTTTGGTAATCTGGGTGCTGGTGACACTGACCGGTTCAACGCTGAATGCCGATTGGATTGTGACAGGCCCACGGATCGGTATCGACACACCATCGGCGCCCGTGCCCTTGAAAGCGAAAAGTTGGCCGAAACTTCGCACATCCAACCATTTTTCACAGGCCAGGCGTGCTGCCTCTTCGGGCTTGGTTTTCTTGCTGTTAAAGGCATCTTTTCCCAAACCGTATTCATCGGACTCCGCTCTGGCCTTCAAACTCGCCATCCCATCAATTTTATTATCATCTGACTGAACAAAAATCGACTGGCCGTCAGCCAAAAGGCGGTTTCGTATTTTTCTCTTCAAACATACATCCGAAATTTCCCCCAATCCGTCATAATCCACCCTGGGTCTGTTGCCATTCAATGGGTCACCATTCGGGTTGGCATTTTTTACCGATATAATAATCGCAAAATCTATTTTATTTTCAAGACTCATGTTTCTCCTCCTTTTCATCCTTCACATCAGCTGTCTTATCTACCCAGGCCTGCTTTTGGCAATGATAGCCAAGCAGAAACTCGCCCGATAACGTTTTGTCGCTGACAAAATCACTATGGGAAAACAACGCCTGCACCGCGTCCAATTCCTTTTTGCGATTGAATAGAAAGCCTGCCCTGTTAGCCTGCAATCTCTGCATGTAAGGCTGCAGGGCGAGTTCAATATTGCGCCAGGTCGAGAAGGGGCGGTCGGCAAATCGCTGCATCAACCTGGCAGCGGTAGTGGGTCTTTCCTCGCCCCCAATCCGTAGCGCCGTTTCTTCAATCCTTTCCGCCAATGCGAGCAGGCGGCCATATAGATAATCCCTTGACGTCCAATCTTCTTCCAGCGACATACTGTATTCTCTCCTTTCATTTTCCTGGGGATGCCGCAGATAAAAGCCTTTATAGAGGGCGCAGGCCACCGCCAAATTTCTTTCCCATTCCCACTTTTCACCTATATTGCGGTTGGCGGCCCTGCGCACCGCCGACGCCAAAATGTCACGCGGAAAGGGTCTGCCATCGACGATGCAGGGCAATATTCGCTCAATGACACTTTTTTTCAATGTGTCATTGCTTTTCAAAATATCTCCATAAGCTGCTTCGGCAATAAGCCTGGGCGCCGGGCTGGAAACAGGCCAGATCGTCTCTCGGACAGGCTTCTTTTTACCTTTGGGGTCAGAGAGTACCTGGGTGTGGCGCTGCGGCCAGGCAAACTGCCGGTGCCAAGCCTCGATTCGATCCAGAAACTCGCTGGCCAAAAGTTCGCGGTAATAGATGATGCCCATGCGTCCCGGAGTCGCCGAATCCAGTCCCATGATGATGATCTGCTCGTTAACATCCAGGGTGGCATGGTAACCCGCCAGATATTTCCTGAGCTTTATCGCAAAAGAACCGCCTATATCGATAGCGTGGTCGATACGGGGATCCTCGGGTTCGTCCGCCGGCGTATCATTGAACTCAGGATCTGCCAGAAACAGCTCCCACGACGCTTTAAATGGATCCGGAGAATCTTTACATGAAACTGCCCAACAAACGAAAACCTGCTCATCATTATGGAAACATTTTTGTCCGGATAGAAGCCACCTGAGAGCATTATGCGCCTTTTGTGTGACATCAAAGCCAACACAAACTGCTTGGGCACCATTTCGATCTATCATTGTCTTTGAATCAGTAAACCGTCCGCGAAAGGTAAAGCCACTATGATCATTAGAAGAAATAAGTTTCGCACCATCGCCCGGCCATCTCAGGAAACGCGGGTGATTTGATGCTCTTCTTTCATTCTTTCCCAGAATATAACAGAAACCTTCTTTACTATTACGATCACGATCATAGTCTATCCAGGCGTTTATCAAATCATTATCCATCCAAGTCGTGCTATCTAATTCCCCAGGTTTTTCAATACGCCAACGGATAAACACCTTACTTGTCTCTATTTTTTGGCTGTTGCCACCTAATTTTTCAATTTTCACGGGGAATTCAATTTCTCCAGACAAATCTTTCCAAAGATTTTTCTTTAGGAGATATTTTAAAACGGCCATGACCTTTGGATGAGACCAACTTGAATTTGCCCAATCCTCCAACTGCGTCATATAAGCAGCAACTTTTTCCTGATCTGCATTAGGGTAGTCAAAAGCACAATAACCTATTTCATCACAAAGTGGATGAGGAGCGATTTTACTACCCGATCTGCCTGCTGATGCTTCTGATGCGGGGATCAAAGTAGGGCCTTCTTCACCTTGTAAAGTCTTGGTTCTTCCTTTAAGATATGTTCCTTCTATATCAATGACTATCTCAAGATGGGCATTTTTGACGAAATGGGCTATCGGCCATAATATGTTATGCTCATTATAATTTTGAAGTTTCGCAATATTGTTATAGGTTTGATACAGTTTCGCCATCCAACTCATAGCGCAACCTCCTCGCGTTCAACCGACAGGAGATTTTCATCCAGCCCAAAGGGCTTTGCCGTCATGGGGCGGATGAATCTTCTCTTCTCGCACTCTTCCGGTCGGGGAAACTGAAGAACTCCTTTGTGCATGGTGGCCTGCCAGAATCGGCTGGCCAGCTCGTTTTTCCCGGTCTCGTCCGGGTAGTCAAAGCTATGAAACATCAGGCCGAAACTAAATTCATCAATCCTGTCATAGGCCCCCTCGCCCTCGCCGAACCGGCACGGCGCCGCGTAGCCCTGACAGTCACGGACACCCAAAAATATATCCTGCCGTCCGCCCTTTTCCAGCATGCGCTTGGCGATGCTGTAATGCTTGCCGTCTATGCGATCGCGGGCCAACCCGGGCCGGTGCTCATTCCACTCGAAGTGGGACTGGACCTGGTACTCCACTTCGTGAAGAAAGGTGTATATGGCAAGCGAATTTCCGCCGCTCCAGGCCAGCGGCTTGGTCCCCTTGGTCTGGGTCCGAAGCGTTTTCATCACCCGGACCCTATCGACATACCAGATGATCGTCGGCTTCCAGTAGATGGACTTCAAGACACCCTTGACCGCCTCATAGGTCGGCACATGATAGGAGCACTTCTCACCGCCTGTCTTGGTCACCGGATCGGTGAACAGGGCATACCGGCCCCACAACCTGAAACTGATGCTGTTGTTCATCCAATTTCCTCCTTATACGATCTGGGCGCTCATTTCAGCGACCACTTCGGTGGAGACTCCGAAATTTTCGCTGTAATACCGTTCATCCAGGTAAAAGATGCCTTCACCTTCCTGCACGGGATAAACTGCATGCTCCTCAATGAGCTTGTCCCACACATTGGGAAAGAGATTAACCGAATAATTCTGGGCTTTCCTGAGCAGGCCATGGGCGGTGGCCGGCGCGAACTCAGCGCAGAGGCGTGCGATAATGTCCTTGCCATCGCCATAGGGGACGATCACCGCCCGGGTTGGCGCATCAATGGCCACGAATGCTCGGCCGGCGGTTTTAAAGGATTGCTGCAAACTGAACATCGCCTTGCGCGGGTCTTTCGCCCGGCCGACATTGCAGAGGTTGTCGCTGAGCAGGCTCAGTAGGGTATCCCGGCGGCCCGCCTGATTTTCGGTGAGGGGATATCTCATCAGCTCCGCCCGCTCAAAAAAATAGTACGAGAAATAGCGGGCCATGGCTTGCGGGCTCAGGAAATCATCATGCTCCGATTCCCCGAGAACCCGCTGGGCCTTGTCCCGCCCGATCCTGATATCATCCAGCATGGCGATGGCTTCACCGCAGGGATTGACCACAAAAACCTGGCAGGTTTCACGACGGCCGTTGCGATTGCAGCGGCCCGCGGCCTGGGCGATGGAATCCAGGCCGGCAAGGAAGCGGACCACCGCGTTGAAGTCAACATCCACCCCTGCCTCGATGAGCTGCGTGGAGATGCAAAGGATTGGCAGACCTGATTCCAGCCGCTTATTGCTTTTGGCCAGAATTGCTTTGCGATGAGCCGGGCACAGGCTGGTGCTGAGATGGACAAGGACTTCCGCATCCAGGTGTGGCAGACAGCAGGTAAAAAGCTTTCGGGCCCAGGCTTTGGTGTTGACCACCACCAGGCAATTACCCTTCTCGCGCAACTGGGTAATCGCTAGGCTGGCGATTTCTTCCTCACTCCCCCCTCCAGGCCGCAGCAAATTTACAATCTCTACCCTTTTCAACTCATGGAAAAGGCCAGCAACATCATGAACAAGCTCATTTTCGGCAGGCACATTCAAGGCGCCATATTCGGGATTGACACCGTTCAACAGGGGCTGAGTCGCGGTGCAGAGAATGGCTGTACTGCCGGCATGTTCCACTATGAACTTAATTCCGTTGCAAAAAAGATGCACACACTTCACCGGCAGGCTCTGGATCTCGTCAAAGATGATAACGGATCTGGCCAGGTTATGCAGCCGCCTGGTCCCTCTGGTGCCACCGCCGAACAGCACCTCCAAAAATTGCACCGTTGTTGTAAAAATGATCGGGGCATCCCAGTTCTCCGCAGAAAGCTTTGCGTGCCAGCTCTGGGACTCCGGTTCCAGGTTGGAATGGTGCTCCAGGACCCAGGGAAAGTCATCATCTGTCTTTTCCAGTACTTCCCGAATGACCTTGGCGTTCTGTTCGATGATGGATGTATAAGGGATGATGTAATAAATATGGTCCAACCGATGTTCTTTGGCATGGTGTAGTGCGTATCGTATAGAGGCAAATGTCTTTCCGCCGCCGGTTGGCACGGTGAGCGTATAAATACCCCGTGGATCAGCAGCCCGTCTCCGGCACTGGATTGAAACCCGATTGCGAATCACATCCACCAGATTGCGCTCCGAAAGATCGGCAAGGTGCGACTCCAGCCGGTCAATGGCAGGCTGCCAGTCCGGTGGGCCAAATGAGCGGAATTTTCCATTGCCGGGGTTCTCAAAATCAGCGCTGTTGATGCGGTCGGCATCAATCAGGCAACTGAAAAGAAATCTAGTTAAAAAACCAAGGCGAAAATGCTTGAGACGATCGGCTTCTTTTCTTTGCGGATCCACGATGGCAACAATCTTTGCCCAGGAATCCCTCAAAAAAGAGTCAGAGACAAGGCCGGTCAATGTGCGCATGATTTCCTTGTCACAGGAGTTAAGGCATTCACGAAGATGGGTTTCCTCATCCGCTTTTGAGATTCGTTTTTGAAACCCGTTTGTTCCATCGACCCTTAAGCAATCAAGCAAGCCGCCATGGTGCGAGGCCAGACAGGTCGCCAGGATTTGACCTATAAGCCCACCTTGCCTGCTGTTACGGCCAAGGCTCTGCCACACCCATTGCGCTCCGGCCGTGGAGTGATCGATCCTGCCCTTTAATCCTTTGGCATCAACATATTCATCATCAATATCCGGGTTGAACATACCGCTCGATGATTTTATGTAGGCCTGAAAATCATGACTATATTTGCCTAAATCATGTAACAATCCTAGTAAGCGCCCTGCTTGAGGCAAACTAATTTTGCTGGTCAATCGACTGCAGATGATGGAGACTTCATTTAGATGATTACAAAGAGTTTGTACTTTTTTATCTGATTCGCGTAGGTGGGCAATGAATTCAATATTCATCCGCGAGCCTCTCCCGAGCCTTGATGTAAATTAAAAGAGCTCCTAAGCCTAATGTTTTTATCTGTGAATATGCCACAATATTTTGTCACATGAGGTCAAAGTAATATGTATTTTTCGAGCCCTCTTTTTCCCTTCAAAAAGATAGTCGCCCCCCTCACCGGCTCACAGAAAAGCTCAGCATTTTGTCAGGGCGTGCCTGCGACGCAACCTGACCTGTAAATCACTGTCTGCCCACTTTTTCCCTGAAATGCCATCATTCCAGAATCTCCAATCCCCAGAATTCATCCTTTGCGACCTCCGCGCCTCTGCGGTGAACAAAACAAAACGCGGCTGGAAGCCGCTCCAACTGGAACAAGGATCTATGGAGCGATAAATTATCGAACTGGCAGATCTTGGAACCAAAAAATCGAACTGGATGGAACATACCCGGGATCAGGGGGAAAAGGGTATTGGATCGTATCATCCCCTCACCCGGCCGTATGCCCCCAAATGGATGCGAGGGCGAAAAATCCGTCCAATGAACGTCGAATAAGGAATGCTGTCGGTTTCTATGTTCAACCCATCTTTCACAGGCGGCAACCGAAAAATGCGTGCTTTTTATCAAACGACAGAGCGAAGCGATCACATCATTGGACGTTGGACGTTCGATGTTCACTGTTCGATGTTCGAAAAATTGTTCGCGGATTGAATGTCACCGTTGTTAGATTATGCCCAAAAAACAATCAAGGGTTTTATTTCGATAATATCGCGATTGCCGGATTCGAATCCTCACCGTTGGGCATCCGTCTTCCGGCCTCCGCCTTCAGCGTTTTATATCACGCCGTTGTGACAGATCAGGTCACAGGTGATGAAAAAAAGTTGGATTGGTTGGATTGGTTAACTGATCACCTTCAACCTGCAGCCTACAGCCGACTAACCTGATCTTGATACTTTTATTCTTGAAACCCATCCCCATGATCGTAACTGTGAATGGTAAAGCGAATGTCAGGGAAAAGAGGTCACTATGAAATACAAGGTCGTATTAAATAAATCCGATGAGGGATACAGCGTCCATTGCCCCGGCTTGCCCGGTTGCTGGTCAAAAGGGGATACGGAAGCCGAAGCCATCGAGAATATCAAAGAGGCGATAACGGATTACCTTGTTGCCGTTTACGAATCAGTCAAGGACGCGGATATGCGTGAAATCGACGTGGCCGTCTGATTATGCCGAAAATAGCCGGGGTTCAACATTACACGCGATCAGGGCTCTGGAAAAAGCCGGTTTTTCCGTGGTACGGCAGGGCAAGAAACACGTCGTCATGTCGGATGGCCGACGATTTCTGACCATTCCTCGAAACAATCCAATCAATGCGTTCACCATGGGCGGTATCGTGAGGATGCCAGATAGAGCTGAATTTCGCAAGCGCCTCTAATCCACTGGCAGCCAATTCTTCAACCCCAATTACCGTTGCCATCTTTGCGCCTCTGCGGTGAGTTCACCATCAATCGGGGCTGGAAGCCGCACCTACGAAAGACACGAACATTGAGTTGTTATTTTCTCCGAACGCATCTTGATCGCATCCAAGGCAGGCCGGCGCAGATGATTCTGGCGGAACACCGGCGGCCGCAACAGCGGCCACCGGGTGGGCGCACTTAGCGGAAATTTGCGCGGATGCTGGCTATCTCATCGGGTGAAATGCCCAGCCAGGCCAAAAAATCAGCATGACTTTCCGGATGGCGACTTTCGAACAGCCGGTGCCACTTCATCATCGTCTTTTCGGTCAGTCCGATCTCCCGGAACATGGCGACCCACTCATCTTTGTTTAACTTGCTTTGCATTGTCTTTCTCCTTGGCTTTTATTTTTGATTATCGTCGTGGCCATGACAATGCCCCCTGTAAACGGTGAACCCATAGTCGGGTCAATACCATTTTCGTATTCTTTTCCCGTCAATCCTTTCAAAGGCTGTCGAGCAGCTGGTAATACTCCTTGAGGATACGCAACGATTCGATCGACAGCTGAAACAGAATCCAGCTGAGTACAAGAATGGCGATGGTGAGCCCGATCTTCCATGCCCGCGTCGCCTCCGGATGCCACCAGATCAGGGGCAGCGCCAGCGGCCCCACACAGCAGACGGCGAGGATAATAAAGGATTTCCGGAAATACCATTCGACCTTTTCCTCTGCAGCGCGCGGCTTTCTGGAGGCATCTAAAAACTCGCCGCAGTGTTTGCACTTTATGGCTTCGTCTTGAATTTCTTCCGCGCAGAAGGGACATTTTTTCATGATCGACGCTCTTAGAGAAAGACTGGATGGGTGGGCCAGAAAAATGACCATTAGGTACCCCATTTGTGTGGCCGGATCAATAGGCTGCTGAATTGCGCCACAACCGATCGGCGGCAGGACGGTAACGGATGAGAAAAACAGTAGCCCGTTAGCGGTCTGCCACAGGGTGACCGGTGCCGACCACCCGGCGATCTCATCGGCCTTGTTGAAATTTGCGGGTAATTGTTTATAGTTTATTGCATCACCTCTCGAAACGGCCGCCTCTGATGCCTGCATGTGGCTCCATCGCCCGGCCGACCACCGGGTTGCCGGGCAAATTAACCCAAACCGATACAACGGAAAGGGATACCGCAGATGACTCCTGAAATCATGACGGTACTGGCGATCCTGGTCGCAGTCATCGTCCTTCTGGTCACCGAATGGGCGCCCCTTGAAGTACTGGCCATGCTGGTTATGGGCGTGCTGGCGATCACCGACATCGTCAGCCCCAAGGAGGCCCTGGCCGGATTCAGCAACCCGGCGGTAGTGACCATCTGGGCGGTCTTCATCCTCAGCGGCGGCCTGACGCGCACCGGCATCGCCAATATCCTCGGCCGGCAGCTGCTCAAGGTCGCCGGTGGCAGGGAATCGATGCTGGTGGTAATCATCATGATCGTCGCCGGTGTGCTGTCGGCCTTCATGAACAACGTGGCCGTGGCTGCACTCATGCTGCCCGTGGTCATGGACATCGCCCGCAAGACCGACCGCTCGCCGTCCACCCTGCTGATGCCCCTAGCCTACGGATCGCTGCTGGGCGGGCTGACCACCATGATCGGCACGCCGCCCAACATCCTGGTCAGCGAAGCGCTGCGGGAGAACGGTCTGGAGCCGTTCAAGCTCTTTGACTTCTCGCCCGTGGGTCTTATCGTGATGACCTGCGGCATCGCCTTCGTCACGCTGATCGGCACGCGCCTTCTCCCCAAACGCGACATGGCCAGGGAGACCGCCGCCGGGCGCCTCCCCGATTTCCGATCACATTACCGGCTGCAGGAGCATCTGTTTCAGATCAAGATCCCCGACGGCTCGGCCCTGGTGGGCAAGACCCTGGCCAAAAGCCGACTGGGAGCCGCCCTGGGGCTCACTGTGGTCGGTATCACCCGCGGCGGGGCAACGCTGCTGGCGCCTCCCATCACCGAAGTCATCCACAACGATGACCTGCTGATCGTGGAAGGGAGCCTGGACCAGATCCAGGAAATGAACCATTGGGGGCAGCTGCTCACCGAGATCGATGCCATCGGACTGGACACCCTGTTCACCCACGGCATGCAGGTGGCACGGCTCGGCCTTAATCCCGGGGGCGCCTATGAGGGTCATACCCTTTCGGAAATCGGATTTCGCAACCGCTTCGGCCTTAATGTGCTGGCCATCGACCGAGGCGGGCGGCAGATAGATGAAGATCTGAAATTTCAACCCCTGAAATCCGGCGACACCATCATTGTGCATGGCCCGTCCGGAAAACTGGCCGAACTGGAAGACGATGAACACTTTCTGCCGGCGGTAATCCTCACCGCCGGCGATGTGGCGCAACACGCCAACCTGGACCAGCGCCTGCGCCAGCTGCGTGTCCCCGTCGCGTCGAAGCTGATCGGGCTGACCCTCAGCGAAAGCCGCCTGGGTGATGCCGTGGATGTCCAGATCCTGTGCCTCGTCCGCCGGGACGGAACGGCCATGATCCCCACCTCGGACGACCGTTTCGAAGCCGATGACCGGCTGATTGTTTCCGGAACGGCCGACATGATTTCCATTCTTCTCATGCAGGGCCTCCAAGGCATGTTCGTAGAAGATTCCACCCATTCACCGGACCCGTCCATGCTGGAAGATGACCAGGTGGGACTGGTCGAAGTAATGCTCTCGCCCCACAGCGTGCTCTCCGGCATGACCCTGCGCCGGATGAATTTCCGGGAGAAATACGGCCTGACCGTCCTGGCCATCTGGCGCAAAGGCACCGCCTATCGGGAAGACCTGCGAGACATGGCCCTGCACTTCGGCGACGCCCTGTTGCTGTATGGCCCGTGGGACAAACTGAACCTGCTGGGCCGTGAACCGGATTTTCTGGTGCTCACCGAGGCGGCTCAGGAAGCCCCCCGGGAAGAAAAAGCCAAGGCGGCCCTGACGATCATGGTCGCCGTACTGATCCCGGTAATCATGGGCTGGATGCCCATTTACATTGCGGTGGTCATCGGCGCGGCATTCATGGTGCTGACCCGCTGCCTGACCATGGAGGAGGCCTACCGCTACATCGAATGGAAAGCCGTTTTTCTCATTGCCGGCATGCTGCCTCTGGGCACCGCCCTGGACAACACCGGCGCCGCACGCCTCCTGGCCGAGGGGGTGGTGGGAACCCTGGGTCCCTTCGGACCCTATGCGGTGCTGTTCGGAATGCTGGCCATCACCTTCATCGCCACCAGCATCATCCCCACCGCAGCCCTGGTGGTATTGATGGTGCCCATCGCCCTGAAAACCGCCGCCAGCCTGGGCATCTCACCCTACGCCCTGATGATGGGCATCGCCATGGCGGCGTCATCCAGTTTCACGTCACCCATTTCCCATCCGGCCAACGTACTGGTCATGGGCCCCGGCGGGTATCGGTTTATCGACTACGTCAAGGTCGGCGTGCCCCTGACCCTCGTGGTGCTGGTCGTGCTGATGATCGTGCTGCCGATCTTCTGGCCGCTGTAGGCAGCGGTCGGATGACTGAGTGCGGAGACCCGACGGCCGAGGACTGAAAACTGAGTGATCCGGCCCATGCGGGGATGGACAACTTTCCACTTGACAGGCCATCACGGGAATTCTATGAATGACTGGTCAGTCATTTTTCACGGGTTCAACGATTCAGAAACCGGATGCTGAAATGAACGAGAAACGGGAACGAACCAAACAGCAGATTTTATCCGCGGCCATCGATGTATTTCACGAAAACGGGTTTCAGAAAACCCGGATCTCGGATATCGTCGCTAAAGCCGGTGTCGCGCAGGGAACCTTTTATCTCCACTTCCAGTCGAAGGAACAGATCTTCCACCACATATGCTCGGAATTCAAAGTGCTGTTTTTAAGTCTGCTGGATAATGCCGCCGACCTGTTTACCGGTACGTCCATTGAAGCGATCCGGCAAAAGCTGTTCGCATTTATCCGTGAGTTGATCACCCTTTTCACCGCCAATTACAAAATGGCCAGGCTCCTTTTTGTGGAAGGAAACAGTAATAGCGGACAGTTCAATGGGATTTATGAAAATATCTATTCCGAATTTATCGAAAGGATTGGAAAGCACCTGTCGCTCGGCAAAAACAAGGGGTACCTGGCCTTTGAAGATGCGGAGACAGCGGCCACCTTTTTAATCGGTCTATTTGACAGCAGCCTCTTTTATTTTATGAGAGTAAAAAATCATTTTGATATCGACAAATTAAGCCGGAGAATGACCGACTTTATGCTCAACGGCCTGTCCAAATAACGACAGGTTGTCAATCGACCAGGAAAATCAACCGGCCGGCCACTGCTCAAATCCGTGGCGGCTTTTTTTGACCTCATGGCATGACTGATGAGTCAGTCACTTCGTGGGGTCCATCCGGAGTGAATGTGAAACCACGATTAAAGCGGCACATCGACCACCATCCGGTCGGTCCGCATCAAAAGAAAAGTTCGCGATCCGTCGGTCTACCGGCCTTGATCATGCCGCTGGCTTCCCGGTTCCGGGTCATTATTTTGCTCGTCATGGCCCTCTCGGGAATCGCGCTCTGGGCCATTCCAAAAATCGTCATTCAAAACGACCTGATGTTCATGCTCCCGGAACACAACGCAGCTAAAAGCCACTATCTGGATGCCGAGGAGCTTTTCGGAAATGCCGGCGGCATCGCTATCGCAATTACATCTCCAGAAGGCATCTACCAGATCGATCTGCTCGACCGCGTCCGCGAGTTCGGGACGCGGTGCCGGTCGCTCAACCTGCGCATACCGGCCCGGCAGCTGTCCGATCGCTTTGGGCTATCCGCAGAACAGTCGCTGGCGTTGGCCGGGCTGCTGCAAAGCCTCTCTTCCGATCCTGAGTTTACCCCCCGGATGCTATCCGACTGGCTGACGGCACCGGATGAACTGGCAGAGACCCTCAACGACAGTTTGCCGTCATTGCTGACCGTAGAAGATCCAGATACCTTTTGCAAAGAACTGGCCGACCGATTGTCTACCATGGCAAGGTCCAATCCATCCCTGGCCGGAGAACTGGTTGCCTTTGCCAGACAGACTACCGACCGGCGCGGCCATGTTCATGGGTCCTGGGTCGACGATGTGATTTCTCTGACCGAAACCGATACGGTCTGGCCGGAATTCACCGATTACACGGGCATTGCAACAGCCATGGCCCCATTCGGTCTCGAGGCGGGTCCGGATTTGAGCCGTTTTGCGGACACGCTGCTGGAAACGGGTGCCATTCATGCGGATGCCATTTTGGCATTCAGGACGTCCACTGCCAAACCGGCGGATATTTCCAGTTCTTTCCGGGATGCCCTGGCGCAATATCTGACGCCGGAGGCTGCCCGGGCCATGTCAGAGGCTTTGGCCGCGGCCCCCAAACAGATCCGTGTGGGCGACCTGATCCCGCGGAAAATCACGGCCGACGCCATGGCCCACATCCGGCAGCGCCTGCACGCCTGGTCATTTTTCCAGGAAGGTATTTACAGCCAGGACGAAAAAAGCGTGCTGGTCGTCGTACGCACCACGCCGAATCTGGACCAACCCAACCGCGAACTGCTCCTGGACGCCATCAAGACCGACGTGCATGATCTGTTTGGCGATGGCCGCTACCCCATTCATATGGCCGGCTATTCGGTGGTGGACCAAGCCGTGGCAAACAACATGCGCCAGGATATCGTGCGACTGTTTCCGCTGGTGTTCGGGGTGGTTACCCTATTCCTTTTCTTCACCTTCCGAAACCCGGCCGGTGTGCTCTATCCCATGTTTACGATCCTGCTGGCCGTGATCTGGTGCCTTGGTGCAATGGCGTTGTTGGATGTGCCCTTGTCGGTGGTCGGCACCGCCATGCCCGTTCTCCTGGTTGCCGTGGGGTCGGCGTACGGCATCCATCTGGTCTACTATTTTGTCCATCGCCATGCCGGAACGGCTCACCGGAGAGAGGCGATGGCCGACACCCTGGACGGCACGGGTCGCGGTGTGGTCATGGCCGGTTTGACGACGGTGGCCGGATTCGCTTCGCTGGTCTTCAACGACATTGTGCCGCTGCGCGATTTCGGCATGTTTACCGCACTGGGCGTTTTCTTTGCACTGCTGGTTTCGTTGGTCCTGATTCCGTCCCTGCTGATACGCTTTGGGGTCCGGGCCCCTGAACGGCAACGCAGCCACAGCGCAGTTTTCGACGGCAGACTGGCTAAACGCGCCATCTGCGGGGTTGGCCGCTTCTCGTCCAAGCATCCCAGGGGAGTTCTCATGGTGAGCGTGTTGGTGTTGCTGGGATCGGTGACCGGCCTGGCCGGCCTTCGCGTGGAGATGAACAATATCGCATTTTTCAAAGCAGATACGCCCATCCACCAGGCCGACACGTTTATCAACAGGAATTTTGCCGGCACCGTGGATATCCGTGTCATCTTTTCTGCATCTGAAGCCAACGGCGTGCTCAACCCCCTGCTACTGGACGCCATGGAGCGCCTGGGCGACACCATTCAACAGCGTCATCCGGAGGTGGGCAAAACCTTGTCCATCCTCGACCTGATTCGCAAAATGAACCAGGCCTTCTATTTCAACGATCCCGCCTATTACCGGATTCCGACCGTGGCGGATCTGGCCGGCGAGCGAACCACCGAAGCACTGAAAGCCCACCTGGCCTCCTATATCGACAAATACCAGCGCAGCGACACCCGCGCCTTTATCGATGGCGACAAGCGGCAGGCGGCCTTGATGTTACAGGTCAAAACCGCATCCAGCCAGGTCACCCGGCAGATACTGCGATCCATCGATGAACTGCTGAAAGGTCCTGTCGGCCAACGCCTGGGCCAAATGGGGGTTCGGGTGCATACCACCGGTATCGGGGCGCTCTACGTCGAAGCGGAGCATTTGATCGTCAACGGCCAGTTGCGTTCCATTGCCGTTTCGGTGGTCATCGTCCTGGTGCTGGTGGCCCTGATCATGCGATCGTTCATTTACGGGTTCCTCTCGATCCTGCCGCTGACCGTGGCCATATGCATCAATTTTGGTGTCATGGGGCTATTGGATATCCCCCTGGATGCCGCCACGGCCATCTCGGCCTGTGTGGCCATCGGCATCGGTATCGATTACGGGCTGCACTATCTGAACCGCTATCGGCTGTTACGCGACGCCGGCGAAGGCCATCAAGAAGCGGTCGTTCACACCGCCGAGACCACCGGCGGGTCGATCTGTATCAACGCGTCGGCCGTCGCGGCCGGTTTTTCGGTCCTGATGCTTTCCGCGTTTGTACCCCTGGTGAATCTCGGGTTCCTTATCGCCCTGACCATGCTGACATCGTCGGCCGGCTCCCTGACCCTGCTGCCGGCGATCCTGTCGCTGACCGACAGATCCGATCCAACTTCAACAAGACATAAGGAGTGACGTATGAAAAGAAACATGGTGCTGGCCGTCCTGTTCGTTCTGGTAGGTTGTTTATCAGCCCATGCGGCTGAAATCGGCCCCTATGACCCGGCCGCGACCGAACCGGACGGACGCCGGATTTTCGACATCGCGGACAATTTCAATCGACCGCGGAAAGATCTGGTGGTGGTTGCCCGAATGACCCTCAAGTCCGGCGATACGGTCAGCGATACGCGCAATGTAATCATCAAAGAACTGACCGATGGCGATCTCAGCCGCTTCCTCTTCCGCTTCACCGATTCGTTGAAGCGGGGGCTGACGTTCCTGACCATAGAGACCCATGGCCCCGACAACGACCAGTATCTTTTCGTGCCGGCCATCGGGCGCCCCCGCCAGATCGCCTCCCAGGATCGGCAAAACAACTTCGAAGACACCGACCTGACCAATGAAGACCTGGGGGGCATCAAGCTCGACGATTACACCTACAAGCGTGGCAGCGACGCCACCCTCGCCGGACAGGCCTGTTTCAAGGTGACTGCCGTGGCCAAAGCGGAAGGCGCACGCTTTCCGAAACGGATCGCCTGGTTTGACCAGAAGACCTTCATCCCCCTGCAGATAAAGGTATACAACCGGGACAACAAACTTCAGCGGGTCATCGTCGCCGGAGATGTACGCCCCGTGGGCGTCATTCACCTTCCATTTAAAACCGTGGCCAAGGATTTGCTGGAAGACCACACCACCATCCTGGAGGTCGTCCAGGCCGAGGTGGACAGTGGTATCGACGGGCTGGATTTTGACAAAGAGAAAATGGGGGCGGCATGGAAAGAAGAATTTTAGGTGGCAAAATGGGGATGATCCTCTATTTACTGCTTCTGATTGTCGGGCTGAATATGATGACCCCCGCATGCCTTTGGGCATCGGAATCGCCCTCCGGAACCGGAAACAAGCCCGTTGCCGGCCGATCGGCGCCAACCGATATAAAACCGGAGGAAGAGGGAAACGAAGATGCCTTTATGAAAGATCTCCTGAATGAGTCGAGCGCCGGGGCCATCCCCCGGACCGATTCCGACGACACCGACAAGGGCCTTCCGGTGCGTTACGAGGGAGAACTGGTCGGCAGCATCTGGGCACCCAATGACTACGATGACGACTGGCACACCAGCAATCGGTTGGACCTGAAGGGATGGGGAGAAGTCGGTGCCATCGGCGTCGATGGTCGGTTCAGGTTGGATTACCAGGACTTGGAAGAAAAGGCCAAAACACGCGCGGACCTTCGCGAACTCTATGCAACCGCTCAGCTTCGGCCCCCGGGCATGGCGTATGCGGATATCGCCGTCGGCAAGAAAATGCTCTACTGGGGCAAGGGAGACGAAGTCAGACCGATCGATCGCGTCTCGCCGGAAGATCTCACCGCCTTGTACTTCAACGACCTGAACGATCGCAAAACCGGTCGGGTCGGGGCTTTTATAGATATGCAGGTCAACAAAAAGCTACGCTTCGAGGGCTTCTGGTCGCCCTATTTTGAAGCCAGCGACACCCCCGAACCGGGCGACTATTTTGAACCGGCGCTGCTTCGCAAACTCGTGGACGGCGGCATCACGATCGATGACGAGAACGAACCGGAGGATTGGTCGCTCGACGCCGGACTCGGCGGCCGTCTCATGCTCTCGCTGTTAAAGGCGGACATTTCCCTTTATGCATTTCAAGGCTACGACCCCCATCCGACCTATGCTGTCAATCGGCTGGGCCCGGATCCTTTTTACGGTCTTCCCATCGTACCTCGATCCGTGAATGCCACCTATCCGCGCATGACCCTGTATGGTGCCGATATCGAACGATCGTTTGGGTCCGTCGTGTTGCGCGCCGAGGCGGCCTACCAGACCGATGGCGCCTGGTTCGCCCTGGACTGGCAGAACGATCCCACGCTGCTGTTGGAAACGCCAAATGGTGTGGTGGAGAAAGATCAGCTGCAATATGTGGTCGGGATGGACAAAAACGATCTGCTCATTCGTAACCTTTTCCTGAATTTTCAATTTTTAGGGGGCTATATCTTCGACCACGACCCGCAAATGGTCTCCTCCGAATCCCAAACCGGCATGACCGCTTATGTACGCTACGCGTGCATGGATTCAAAGGTAGAGATCTGGTACCGGTATATGGTGCTCTTCGAAGACAACGACCAGCGGCACCATTTCGAAATCGGATACAAACCCGTGTCCTGGGCCCAGACGAGCATCGGCGCCGTCGCCTTCGATGGCGATGCGGATACCACCGTTTTTGGCCAATATGCCGATCGAGATTACGTCTACGCCAAACTCAAATTGGTTTTTTAAAGACGTCGCGCACAGACACTGCCGGGGGAAAGCGGTCTGCCGGCCAGATTGCCGATGGATCTCCACCACTTGATTGACCTAAATCGCCGCATTGCCGGTTTTTTACCCCGATGGTAATCAACCCACAAATACCTTGCCAATTATCAATATTCGCCACTATGATAAATTAATCTTTCCAATATTGAAGTTTCTGGCCAAGCATATAACGCCGATTGAATGTTAACCCTGCGAGAAAGCGCTCAACAGCATTATGATCGCTTTCGCTATCGGCAGCGTTGTAAAAAATGGAAAAATGTCATGGATTCTGAAATCTTTCTCAATCTCCGAAAGTTTTTGACGCCGGAAATCGTCTACGGCGAAGGCGCATTGCAGCTGGCCGGTCGCCATGCACTGAATCTTGGCGCCACGAAGGTTCTCGTGGTTACCGATCCCGGCGTCCAGGATGCAGGCTGGGCATTAAAAGTTGGGGCTTGCCTTGAAGATTCGAACATCCCCTATATCACCTTCAGCGACGTTACCCCCAATCCCAAAGACTATGAAGTCGAGGCCGGTGCTGCGCTTTACAGAAAGGAAGGATGTGATCTGATCATAGCGGTTGGTGGGGGCAGTCCCATGGACTGTGCCAAGGGCATTGGCGTCGTTGCCGGCAACGCCGAAAGCATATGCACCTTCGAAGGTGTCGACGAGGTGCCCAATCCGGGTCCGCCGCTGATTTTTATCCCAACCACGGCGGGGACCTCTGCAGATGTCTCCCAGTTTGCCATCATCACGGATACCGCGCGTCAGGTAAAGATCGCCATTGTCAGCAAGATGGTTATCCCCGATATTGCTCTGGTTGACCCAACGACCACCGTCACGATGCCACCGGAATTAACGGCTGAAACCGGTATGGATGCGTTGTGCCATGCCTTCGAGGCCTATGTGTCGACGGCTTCTTCACCACTTACCGATATGGCCGCACTGTCGTCGGTACGGTTGGTCATGGACAATTTGATCAAGGCCTTCCGGAATCCTGAAGATATGGTTTTTCGTGATAACATGATGATGGCGAGCCTGAAGGCGGGCCTATCCTTTTCCAACGCGAGCCTGGGGCTGGTCCACGCCATGGCGCACAGCCTCGGGGGAGCCCTGGACTTGCCTCATGGCGAGTGCAATGCCATGCTCCTGGAAAAAGTCGTTCTCTATAATTATTCCGCAGCCGGCGAGAAATATGATCAGCTGGCCAATGCAATGGGCCTGGATATCCATGCTCACGAGCCATCTCGAAGGGCGTCTATACTGGCTGAAGGGGTCGCTTCTCTTCGAAAACAGGTGGGCATAACCCAGCACCTGGTCGACCTGAACGTTTCCTTGTCCGATTTGCCGCGGTTGGCAGGTTATGCACATAAAGACCCTTGCCTGGCCACCAACCCGCGCACCGCTGATCCGGAGGATATCGAAAAGATCTATAAAGCGATCTACGAATAGGGGCACGCCCGGTGGACCATGATGGGGTAATGACAAAAAAATGACTGACGCTGAAAAAGAAAAGCGATATGCATCGACACGGGAAAAATTCTTGGGCCTGAGCCTGGAATCCACCCGAAAGAGCTATTATCCGCAACTCAAAAAACAGCTTAAAATCCACATTGAAAACGAGCGGCGATTGAGACTGTTGGTCGATAATTTGCCGGCAAGGATATCTTATGTGAATACGGATCAGCGCTTTGTCTTCGTCAACAGCCGATATGAAAAGGCTTTTGGATTAACCCGAAACGACATGGTAGGAAAAACCATTGAGACGGTTATCGGACAGGAAAATTATGCCAGGGCGAAGCACCATATCCAAGATGCACTTCGTGGAAAAGAGGTAACCTACCAGACCCCCTTCAAGGGAAGAAAAGGTGACACGCAATGGCTCGAAGTCACCTATATACCGGACATCCATTCTCAGGGAGACGTTTCCGGATTTTATGCACTATCTCTCGACCTGACAGAAAAAAAACTCGCCGAGGCGTCACTTCGGGAGAGTGAGGGGCGATTAAAGGCTATTTTCAAAGCCAACCCCAATCCAGTCGTCGTGTATGACGCACAAGGTTTCACGCAGGACCTGAACCCGGCGTTTACCGAAACCTTCGGTTGGTCGCTGGATGAGGTAAAAGGTCGCCGGATTCCCTTTGTCCCCGAAGACCAGAAAGAGACAACCGCTGCGAAAATCGAAGAAATATACCGCTCTGGCAAACCGGTAAAATTTTTGAATAAAAGACTGACGAAAAAGGGTGGCACCATCGATGTCATCGTCAGCGCTGCGTTGATCAAGGGACATAAGGGAAAAGTCTCGGGGATGACGGTAAATCTAATAGATATCAGCGAGCAGAAAAAATTAGAGAATCAACTCAAACAGGCCCAGAAAATGGAGTCGGTGGGTCGTTTGGCGGGAGGTATCGCCCACGATTTCAACAATATGCTCGGGGTGATTCTGGGTTATGCGGAATTGGCGATGAAGGACCTGGACCCGACTTCACCGGTGTACAGCAATCTTAAGGAAATTGACCAGGCGGCAAAACGCTCGGCGAATCTCACCCGGCAACTGCTTGCTTTTGCCCGCAGGCAGACAGCGGTACCAAAGGTCATCGATTTGAACGAAACCATATCGGGGATGATCACCATGCTCAGGCGTCTTATCGGCGAGGATATCGATCTTGCCTGGACGCCGGGGGCCAATCCCTGGCCGGTTAAGATCGATCCCGCCCAGATCGACCAGATCCTCGCCAATCTTTGTGTCAATGCACGGGATGCCATTGCCAATGTAGGCAAGATCACCATTGGGACGCGGAATGTAGTCCTTGATAAGGACTATTGCGAAACAAAAATTGGTTGTGCCCCGGGTCAATACATGATGCTGGCGGTCAGCGATAATGGTACCGGCATGGACAGGCAGACGCTGGAACAAATTTTCGATCCCTTTTATACCACAAAAGGAATCGGAGCAGGCACCGGGCTGGGTCTATCGACAGTATATGGAATTGTGAAGCAAAATGATGGGTTTATTGACGTTTATAGTGAACCGGGAGAGGGAACCAGCTTCAAGGTCTACCTGCCGGCTACCGATGAAACGATTCGACCAATGGAAAAATCCAATATTCAGACGGTCGCAACAGGAAGCGAGACGGTTCTGGTGGTCGAAGACGAAGAATCCATATTACGGTTTTGTTCAGACGTACTTAAAAAATTCGGCTACACCATTCTATCTGCCCGGACACCTTTTGCGGCCATTGAATTGACTGAGCGGCACCCCAACCCGATACACCTGATGATCACAGATGTAGTAATGCCGGAAATGAACGGTAACGATTTGAAAACACACATAGAAAAAGTCCTTCCAGGTATCAAGGTGCTATTCATGTCCGGCTATACGGCCGATGTTATCATGCATCGCGGTATCCTTGAAGAAAATATGCATTTCCTCCAGAAGCCCTTCTCGGTTCATAGCTTGGCAGCTAAAGTTCGAGAGGTGCTGGACGAGGTCGAATCTTAGTGCCGCTGTTCGTAGATACGATGACGCCGCACCGAGATTGCCGAGGCACAGGCACAGGGATCGCAAGGCAAGAGAAGCGACAATGGCAGCGCTATTGGAGCACCGAGCAACGCGGCGGGTCGGGATGCATCGGCGATCGAATGCCGTCGTATTTATGAATAGGGGCGCTTGGCATCACGGAAAAACAGCAGAACTCAGAGGCGATTCCTATTCATGAATTTTTGAAGTATGTCGGATTCCTGCCCGTTGTATCCCAGCCAGGAAAGCGCTTCATCCTCATCGACAAATAATTGGAAACGCCAAATGGTGTGGTGGAGAAAGATCGGCTGCAATATGTGGTCGGGATGGACAGCTAACATCAGCAGGAATGACTATTCGATGATTTTTTTTCTGCGTCGTTTATACCAGTCCTGTTCGCCATATATCTTGTCCATGCATTCCGGACACAAGCCATGGCTGAAATCGGCATCGGTATGCTTGCAAAGGTATGATTCAATTTGATTCCAGTACCCCTTGTCGTCACGAATCTTTTTACAGGAGGCGCAGATCGGCAACAGCCCGCTGAGTGTACGGACCTTTTCAACCGCATGTTGCAGCTCGGATATCAGGCGCTCGCGTTCCTGCTCGGAGCGTTTTACACCGGTAATATCCCTTATTGATTCAATGGCTCCGACAGCATTTCCATCGGCATCGCAGAGCCTGGCGGCGGTACCCTCAAGATAGCGCCCGCCGCTACCCATCGAAGGATTGAAGGACACACAGGCTACCAACTGACCGTCCTCTTCGTTGAGGGACAGATAATCTTTTTCCCAATTTCTATCGCGCCGCAACACCAGATCGATAAGCGTAGGTCTGGCTTTTCCGTAAAACGGTACTGAATGCGCATAGTGACCTTTGCCGAGGATGGCCTTCTTTTTAACCCCAGTCATCTTTTCAATGGCTCGGTTCCATGCGATCACCCGGCCGTCGATATCGATAACCCATGTTGGATCGGGAAGGAATTCGATAATGTCGGCAAGGCGACGTTCCGAATCGGCCAGAGCATGTTCCGCGCGCCTTTGTTCAGTAATGTCGTGTGCGATACCAACGATGAAGGTCTTACCCTGGCTATCCCTGAAAGCGGCTTTGCTGGTCAACAGGGTGTGCAGATCTCCCCCGGCAGTCGAATAGACTTCTTCATTTACATTGGTGCCCTCTGTTGTTAAAACCAGATTGTCCTTTTCCCAGAAGATATCAGCCTGCTCTTTTGGATGAAAATCATAGTCGGTTTTACCGATCAGGTCTTCTCGATTGCTTCCCAGGGCCAAACAAAAAGCGTCATTTAACAATACCCATCGATGCTTTTCGTCTTTGACAAAAATCAGGTCTGGAATATGATTCAATACATCGTCCAAAAACTGTTTTCTCTGTCCTAAATGATCTTCCAGATCTTTTATTTTTTTTTCTAATTCTGCATACGATGGTTTTGAGTGCATAATCATCACCTATTCAGGATGGGAGGTCTGTCGCTGATAGGTTCATGCTTGCCCGAACGAGTATACTATATATGAATTTTTATCATATGGATGGCATTCAATATCAACAAAAAACCCTGCACACACAATTTTCAATGAGCGATCTCGGTCTAAAAATCTGAATTTCTCTTCAACACCCCCAGGGTCCTGATGCGGGGCAACTCCTCGAAACGGCCGGAGGCAACAGCCAACTGGTAAACCTCCCAGGGCGCCTGGCCGCCCTCCTCGGGATTTTCGAAGATGTCGTGGATCAGCAGGTAGCCGCCGGGCAGGATGTGGCCGGCCCAGCAGTCGTAATCCGTTCGGGCGGTGTCGAAGGCGTGGCCGCCGTCGATGAACACCAGCGACAGCGGCGCAGCCCAGCCGCGCGCGGCGATGTCCGAACGGCTGACGATGGGCACCACCGTCTCTTCCAGTCCGGCCAGGGCCAGCGTTCGCCGGAACAGGGGAAGGGTGTCCATGGAAAATGTTTTAAAATCGAACAGGGCGGGGTCGAAATACTCCTCTCCGGGCTGCTGCTCCTCGGAGCCCCGGTGGTGGTCGATGGAAAACAGGATCGTCCCGTTTTCGCGGCAGGCGCTGCCGAGATAAACGGCGGACTTGCCGCAGTAACTGCCGATCTCCAGGCAGGGACCCAACCGCGACGCCTCCAGGGCGATGTCGAACAGCCCCCTGCCCTCTTCCGGGTCGAGGAAGCCTTTAATACTGTCAATGAGTGTCTGGTCGAGGGTCATCTGATTCGTTTAATTGGTTTGATGGGTTGGTTCGTTTTTTCGTTCGTTTGGAACGAACTCACGCATTCCTATCGCGGCTGGAAGCCGCTCCTACGCATCCCACAATTCGAAATTCATTCCTGCCTTCAGTTCCATGTACGAAACCGTGTTCTATCATAAATGGTGAATTGCGGTTCAGATCAAGGCCGCAGGATATTTCCATATGCTGTGGATATCGGAGCGCTTCGGGGTCGAGGCGGAAATGGTGAAGCTGTAACACATCTCTACCGCGAACCGTTTCCAACAAAGTCACTGGAGTGCTCCGCCGTTGACAGCATGTGGAAATTTGAAACCGGAGGCACAGCAGCGCTACGTCGAGGATAGCGCTGAAGCTTCACTACGTGCTCAAAAATTCGAGAACGCAGAGCTGGGCCGCAAGGCGCCGTTTATGATGGAATACTATGAGATGTCGTCGTAGTTCTTGACCAACACCTGCCGCGGCTTCACACCGTCCTGAGGGCCGATGATGCCCTCCTGCTCCATCATTTCGATAATTCGGGCCGCACGGTTGTAACCGATACGCAGGTGCCGCTGGACCATGGAGATGGACGCCTGGCCGGCCTGGGTCACCAGGGCCACGGCATCGTCGTAGCGTTCATCGTACTCCTTCTCGCCGTCGGCTTCGGCTTCCTTGACCGGGGCCTGGACGACGCTCCTGTCGTAATCGGGAGTCTGCTGTTTTTTCAGGAATTCGACCACGCGGGTCAGCTCCGCCTCGGAAATATAGGCCCCATGGATGCGCTGGAGCCGTGCGGTTCCCGGGGGCAGGAAGAGCATGTCCCCGTTGCCCAGCAGGCTCTCGGCGCCGTTGCTATCGATGATGGTGCGCGAGTCGGTCTTGGACGAAACCTGAAAGGTCAGGCGCGTGGGAAAGTTGGCCTTGATGATGCCGGTAAGCACGTCCACCGACGGCCGCTGGGTGGCCAGGATCAGGTGGATGCCGGCGGCCCGGGCCATCTGGGCCAGGCGGGTCAGCGCCACCTCCACGTCCCGGGAGGCCACCATCATGAGATCGGCCAGTTCGTCGATAATGATGACGATATAGGGCAGCGGTTTGGCCGGTTCCGTGGGAGCCTCCTCGCCTTCGACGGGAGGGGCGGCCGGCTCTTTGTCGATCTTTCTGTTATACTGGTCGATGTTGCGGGTCTTCTTCTCCGAGAGCAGTTCGTAGCGATGCTCCATCTCGCGTACGGCCCAGAACAGGGCGTTGGTGGCTTTCTTGACGTCGGTGACCACAGGGGTGATCAGGTGGGGGATGCCGTCATACATGGACAGCTCGATGCGCTTGGGGTCGATCATGATCAGCTTCACCCGGTCCGGGGTCAGCTTGTACAAAAGGCTGCAGATCATGGTGTTCAGGGCCACGCTCTTGCCCGTCCCGGTGGCGCCGGCGATCAGCAGGTGGGGCATCTTCTCCAGTCCGGCGGAAACCGGGTTGCCCACGATGTCCTTGCCCAGGCACAGGGTAAGCGTGCTTTTGGCCTGTTCGAAGGAAGGCGACAGGATCATCTCCTTGAAGCGAACCGTTTCCCGATCGGTATTGGGGATCTCCACACCGATGACGGCCTTTCCCGGAATGGGCGCCACGATGCGGATGCTGATGGCCCGCAGGGCCAGGGCCAGGTCGTCGGTAAGGCTGACGATGCGGTTGATCTTGACGCCGGGAGCCGGCTCGTATTCGAAGGTGGTGATCACCGGCCCCGGGGTGACGGCCATGACTTTGCCGTTGACGCCGAAATCCTCCAACTTCTTTTCCAGCAGCCGGGACTGCATGCGCAGGTTCTCTTCACTGGTGGACTGGGGCCGCGCCTTGGGGTCATCGAGGAAGTTGACCGACGGCAGGGAAAAACTCGAAGCGCTCTTCATGAATTCGAACACGGCTTGCTTGGGCACCGGCTTGACCGGTACCGGACTGGGGTCGGGGGTCTTGATCTCGATCTTCTCTTTTTTCTTTTTCTTCTCGGCCTTCAGGTTCTGGCGGCGCTTGAAACTTTTCTGGCGGCGCTCCTTCCACTTGATCAGGACCGTGGCAATACGGTCGAAGAGTGCGGAGTTGGCCGATTTGCACCGGCGATAGAAGGCCACCACGGAAAACCCCGTGGCCATGATAAAGCCGATGAGCCACACCAGCATCAGGATTAACGATCCGCCGGCCGGATTGGAATACCGCACGGCAAAAGACTTGAGGGGGATACCGACGATGCCGCCCGCAGTGAATCGGCTGCCGAAAAGCAGATAGTGATCCTGCTTCAAGGCCAGCAGGCTGCCCGTGGTGACGATCAGCAGGAGGCCGCCGGCGGCCAGCGGCAACAGGGCCTGACCGGTGTCCTTGCCGAAGAAAAGAATGCTGCTCAACAGGAAAAGAAAGGGAATCCAGAAAGCGCCGATGCCGAACAACCCCACGAGGCTGCCGGCGAAATTGGCGCCGAAGACGCCGAAAAGGTTCTGGATCTTGCCACTGCCGCCGGCATTGAAGAACAGGCAGGGGTCACCCGGATCGAACGAAAGCAGGCTGATCAGGCTGAACACCACCATGAAGAAAAAAAGAATGCCTATTATTTCTTTTTTCATTCTCAAACTTCCACCAGAAAGGGGAGAATCACCGGCCGGCGTCCGATGGTATAAAAAAAATACTGCCGCAAGGCGGTCTGGATGCGACTGCGGATCCGGTTGACCCGATTGGGCACATCCGGGGTGACATCCTCCACGATCTCCAGGACCACGCATTGGGCATCCTGGAGCAGGTACCCCGTCTCCGTTTCGAAGACAAATCCCCGGGATACGATATCGGGTCCGTAAACCACGATGCCGGTCTCTTCGTCAAAGGCCATGTTGACCACCACCAGCCCCTCCTCGGAGAGCAGACGCCGCTCCTTGAGCACGCTGCGCCCCACATCGCCGATGCCCTTGCCATCGATGAGCACCCGCCCGGAGCAGATGCTGTCACGAATCCGGAACCCCTTTTCATCCAGCTCGATAATCTGGCCGTTCTGAGCCAGAATCAGGTTGTCGTCGGGGATGCCCACCTCCCGGGCCAGGCGTTTGTGCAGCACCAGGTGGCGGTACTCGCCGTGCACGGGCATGAAGAACCTGGGTTTGGTCAGGTTGATCATCATCTTGAGCTCTTCCCGGAAGGCATGGCCGGACACGTGGATGTTCGAAATCTTCTCGTAGACCACATCGGCGCCACGCCGGTAGAGGTTGTTGATGATGTTGGCGATGGCTTTTTCGTTGCCCGGAATGAATTTGGAGGAGAGAATGACCGTGTCCTCTTTGTGGATCTTGATCTGCTTGTGGGTACCCGCAGCCATGCGCGCCAGGGCGGACATGGGCTCGCCCTGGCTGCCGGTAGTGACCATGATGATCTCGTCGTCCGGGTACATGTTCAGATCATCGATGTCGATCTCCATGCCTTCGGGGATGTCCAGATAGCCCAGGTCACGGGCAATGGCAACACTCACCTCGATGCTGCGGCCGTTGATAACGATCTTGCGGCCGCGGACTTTGGCGATGTTGACGATCTGCTGAATACGGGCGATGTTGGAGGCGAACAGGGCCACGATGATGCGTCCGGTGGCCGCATCCGTGATCCGTGACAGTTCGGCGCCGATCTCCTGCGCGGAAATGGTGTGGCCCTCCTTCTCCACGTTGGTGGAGTCGGACAGCAGGGCCAGCACGCCCTCTTCCCCGCACTGGGCGAAACGGTTCACGTCGGTGAGCATGCCTTCCACGATGGTCTGGCTCATCTTGAAGTCCCCGGTGTGGACCACCATGCCCACCGGCGTGCGGATGGCCAGGCCCACCCCGTCCACGACACTGTGGTTGACCCGGATGAACTCCACCTCGAACGGCCCGATCCTGATGTGCTCCCGTGGCAGCACCTCGTGCAGGGACGCCGTGGCAATCAGCTCGTGCTCTTCCAGCTTGTGGCGTGCGATGCCTAAAGTGAAAGGCGTTCCGAAAACCGGTACGTTGATCTCTTTGAGCAGAAAAGGCAGGGCCCCGATATGATCTTCGTGGGCATGGGTGAGGACGATTCCCGATACCCGATCCCGGTTCTGGCGCAGGTAATCCATGTCCGGGATCACGTAATCCACCCCCAGCATGTGGGCTTCGGGAAACATGAGACCGGCATCGATGACGAAAATCGTATCGCCATACTCCACCGCCATCATGTTCAGGCCGATTTCACCGAGGCCGCCCAACGGGATAAGTTTCAGCATGGCCCTACGATCCCCGCCTCTCTTTTTCAAGATTGTCGACCAGGATGGTCCGAATGCGCTCCAGCAGCGCGTCCTTGGTTTTGCGGGTGTAGCCGGCCGTCTCCACCGGATCCAATATCTCCAGGGTCACCGGCGCCGGACGGATCAGGAAGTGCCCCTTGGGGATGATATCCCGGGTCCCCCGGATGATGATGGGTACGATGGGCACCCCCGAATCCACGGAAAGCACAAAACCGCCCTTCTTGAACGGCAGGATCCGGCCGTCCCGGCTGCGGGTTCCCTCGGGGAAAATCAGTACGCTGGTGCCGCTGCGGATGGTGCGGGCGGCCCGCTCCAGGCTTTCGAAGGCCGACTTGCGGTTGGAGCGGTCGATGCTGATGTACCCCACCCCGCGCATGGCCCGGCCGAAAATGGGAATTTTGAACAGTTCAGCCTTGGCCAGCCAGCGGAACTGAACCGGCAGGCGCCCCAGCAAAAGCGGAATGTCGGCGTTGCTCTGGTGGTTGGGCATGTAAATGTAGGACCGGTCGGGGTCGAGTTTCTCGGCGCCGATGACGGTGACCTTCACCCGGCTGACCCACAGGATGGAATTGGCCCAGAACCGGGCGAGCAGATGGGGACCGTTGCCCGTCCGGCTGAAAAATGAGCAGACAATGACCGTGCTCGCGACAACCGCTGTCACCAGGAGGGTCCACAGAACGATAATCAGCGTCTGTATCCGGTATACGATGGATTTTAGCATGGCCAGTGACGTTCCGTCCGATCAGGTGATGATTTCCAGTTTTTCAAAAATGGCATCCACGGTCCGGACAAGCCAGTTACGCTGCCGCTCATCGGCATAGTGGATACAGTCACAGCGCACCCGGCTGCGGGTTCGAACCAGCAACTCGGCGGCCAGACGGTCCGGCCCCAGTTCCAGGGCCGCGAAAAAGGGCGCGCAGGCGGTGTGCGTCTGCTGCACCCCGGAAAGCAGTGTCTTATCAACGGGCATCCAATACAGGCCGTCCACGCCTGAATCGCCGAAGGTTTCATCCAGGTAGTTTTTTACTTTTTCGTAATCCTGCGGGCGGATTTCGTCAATCACATATTGCTTCATCGTGGAATCGTCCCTAGCACAAAACAGTTTAAATCTCAATATATATGTTCAACCCGGAACCTGAACAACAACCGGTAGGGGGTGGACTTATCCCACCATGTATGTCCCGGTCCCCACGGCCACCAGCAGCTTTTCCTCGTTGTGCATTTCCATGCGGACCACGGCGACCTTGCGGCCGGAGCGCATGATCCGCCCGGTGGCCGAGAACCGATTGCCCCGGCCGGGCCGCAGGTAATCCACCCGCAGGTCGATGGTCCCCACCTGGGCGAACATCCCCTTGACCTCCTCCTCGGACAGGCCGGCAACACGTGGTAACAGGCTGGCCGACGCCGTGAGGCCGCCCACGGCGTCGAGTACGGAAGAAATGACCCCGCCGTGAAGGGTGCGGTGAAACACATTGCCGATGAGATCCTCTCGCATGGGAAACGCCATGCTCCCGCCATCTGAAGTCACCGAGGTGACGGTGATGCCCAGCACCCGGTTAAAAGGCAGCCGCTCCTCATAGAGCCGGCGAAGTCTGTCATAGAAGCCCCGATCCGCTTCCTTTTCAATGCCCATCATTTAACCCTCTCCCTTGATTTATAAAGGTCCTGCCGAATACGAGAATCACGGATACTGTCATCAGCGGGGACTATACCAGAATCCTGGAAGAAAAATAAACCATCCTCGATGCGCGAGGTGATGCATCAGGCCGTTGACAACCGGAACAGAGAAACGATGTTGTTGAATTTTCGACCCGATGAGGTGAAAACGGGGATGCTTGACATTTACCCCCAAGGGCAATAAAATTCAGCATATGCCAACAACTCCCGGGGCTCAATTCCCTTTTGCGCCGAACATCCTGTGTGTTCTTATCTCAACCCGGGCCGGTAGTCTTGTCCGAAAAAAATTTGAACCTTTTTCGGCCCGGTATTTCTTCTCCCCGAAGCAGAGTCGCACAGTCGCCCCGACGATCGAAATAGCGTCCGCCCCTTTCGCAGGCTGTTGATATCTATTGCGCTTGGCCCTACGGCGTAAACATTTGGCTCAAAATGCTCATTTATCACACGTCCGCCCCTTAAGGTTAACCAAGGATTGGAACGATGAACCAACGGCCTAGCGGGAAAGTGACACTTAAACTGGCCATCGTCGGCGGTGGCCGGGCCTGCAAATTCTTTCTTAAACTGGTCAGTCTCGGCAACCTGCCCTACCTGCAGATCGACATCATCGGCGTATGTGACATCAACCCCGAGGCCGAAGGATTCTGCATGGCGCAGCAACTGGGGATATACACCACAACCGACTTTAAGGATCTATTCAAGTTAAAGGACCTTGACGGCATCATCGAACTGACCAACAACCGGGATGTTCTCGTCGAGCTGATTCAACTCCGCCCCGCCCGTGTCGGGATTGTCGAACACAATATCGGCCGGCTGCTGAGGAATCTGTTTACGGTGGATCAGAAGCTCAGATCTGCCGAACAGCAGATCGTTTTCGAAAAGGCGGTACGCGATTTTCTGATCCAACAGAACCAGCAATGCATCGTGGTCATCAACACCGATTTTACCATCGAAGCGGTCAACGACGCTTACCTGACCACTGTTGGCAAAACCCGCGACGAGGTAATCGGCACCCCTTGCTATCGCCTCATTCACGGATTGGATGCCCCCTGTGACACCCTGAGCAACGGCATGGTCTGCCCGATGTTGGAAACCCTGCGAACCGGCCGGTCGGCCAAGGGAATTCATTCGGTGCCCATGGGAGGAAAGGCATCGGCATTCCATGACATCGTGACCTATCCGGTACGGAATTCAAAAGGCCAGACCGTTCGGGTCATCGAAATCTGGATGGATATCGCGCAGGAAATCACCTCGCGTTGGGAAAAACGCGAACGGGAACTGAAATCGGACTTGAACAAGCTCATTCAGGAAGACCGCCTGATTTCGCTGGGCAAGCTGGTGGCCAGTTGTGTGCATGAAATCAACAACCCCATTCAGGGGCTGTTAACCTTCAGCCACCTCATGAAAAAAATGTTGGTTACCGACCAGCTCACCGACGACGAAATCAGCGAGCTGCGGGCATTTTCGGGGATCATGGCCGATGAACTGGAACGCTGCGGCAAGATTATCAGCGGCCTGCTCTCCTTTTCGCGGGAAACCCACATTGCCTTCAAGGACATCAATCTCAATGAGGTGATTTCAAGCGTAGTCGATCTGATCCGCCACCGAATCGAACTGCAGGACCTGTCTTTCCGGCTGGATCTGGCCCGGGAACCGCTTTTCGTCCACGGGGACACCAATCGGCTGCAGCAGTGTTTTCTCAATCTGGTTTTCAATGCCATCGAGGCCATGGGTCCCGGCGGCCGATTGGAAATCAGGTCGACCGGCATCACCGATCAGCGGTTGGCCGAAGTGGAAATTCGGGACACCGGCCACGGGATTCCCCGAAAGCATCTGGACCACATTTTTGACCCTTTCTTCACCACCAAAGCCATGGGCGAGGGAACCGGCATGGGCCTGTCCATCGTTTACGGCGTTGTTAAAAACCATCGGGGGGAGATCAAGGTCTGCAGCGACGTCGGCAAAGGCACGACGTTTACCATCCAGCTTCCGCTGGCGTCCGCGGCGCGCTGAACTGGCGGTCAGGGGCGGCCCGCAAGGACATCCGTTCAACCCTGGAGGACCCTATGCACATCATGATTGTCGATGACGAAAGAATTATCCGGGAATCCTTTTTTCACTGGTTTCAGAAAAGCGGACACAAGGTGGCAATGGCCGCCTCCGGCAACGAGGCATTGGGAAAACTCGGAGAAACCCCCTTCGACCTGCTTTTCGTAGACATTAAAATGCCGGGAATGGATGGGATCGAACTGCTGGCAGCGGTAAAAGCGGCGTACCCAGAAACCATGGTCATCATCATCACGGCTTACGGATCCATCGAATCCGCAGTTCAGGCCATGCGAATCGGCGCGACCGACTACCTGCTGAAGCCCTTCAAGCCGGATCAACTCTCCCTGGTAATGGAAAAGGTGGTTCAGCAGCAAAAAAGACAGTCTGAATACAACTATCTGAAGGGTCGCCTGGAGAAGATTACGCGATTTGACAATATCATCGGGCAGTCACCGGCCATGACGGCTATTTTTGAAATGATCACCGAGGTAGCCGGCACCGATGCATCCGTGCTCCTTGCGGGAGAGACCGGCACCGGCAAGGAACTCATCGCCAAGGCCATTCATGCCAAGAGTCCGAGAGCCAATCTCCCGTTTATTGCCATCAACTGCGGGGCCATACCCGACACCCTGCTGGAAAGCGAGCTGTTCGGACACCAAAAAGGCGCCTACACCGGCGCAATACAGGAGCGCAAGGGATTTTTTGAAGTCGTCAACGGCGGAACGCTCTTTCTGGATGAGGTCGGCGAAATCAGTCAGAAGATGCAGGTGGACCTGCTGCGCGTGCTGGAAGAAAAAAAGATTACCCGGGTGGGCAGCCGCCAGCCGGTGGCAGTGGATTTCAGGCTGATCACGGCAACCAGCCGTGACCTGGAAGCGCAGATCCATGCCGGGGACTTTCGGGAGGATTTCTACTACCGGATCCATGTCGTTCAGATCGATATTCCCCCCTTGCGGGAGCGCAGAGAGGATATCCGCCTGCTGGCGGCGCATTTTCTGAAAAAATTCTGCCACGAGACCACCAAACGGGTGGATCGCATTTCGCCCCTTGCATCCAGGGTTCTTGAGACCTACGACTGGCCGGGCAATGTGAGGGAATTGGAAAACGCCATCGAACGGGCCGTGGTGTTGTCCAAATCACGCATTTTGAACGATTCGGATTTCGCCTTTCTACGGCCGCCCCCAGTGACCACGCCTCCGGGGCCGTCCCTTCGCGAGATGGAAAAAGATCATATCTGCCGAATTCTTGACCGCCATGAATGGAATGTCACCCGGGCGGCCAAAACTCTGGAAATCAACCGCGTCACCCTGCATAAGAAAATCAAGCGATATCAGTTGAAACCCGCTGGTGGAAATAACGGTAGCCGATGAGTGGTTCCGCCAACCCGAACCGGGCGAAATCCGCAGTCGCCGTGATTCCCTTTGCGGGTGCCTCGACCATCGCCGCCAAGGTCATCGCCGCGCATGTTTCCGGATACCTGAACCTGGCGGTTGAAACACTCCCCCCAGAAAAGATTCCCCCCGACGCCCTGGATAAAAGACGCATGCAATACAACGCCGCCACCCTCATTCAAACCGTTGAGAGCATGCGCCTGGAGGACTACTTCAAGGTCATCGCCCTTTTTGATGTGGATCTGTTCACCCCTATTTTCACGCACGTTTTTGGGGAGGCCCGCCAAAACGGACGGGTGGCGCTGGTCTCCCTTTTTCGCCTGGAAAGCCATATGGACGGATCCTCGCCGCCTTACGACCGGGTTCTGGAGCGGGCCGCCAAAATCGCGCTGCACGAGTTGGGGCATCTGCTGAATCTGCTGCACTGCGACGATGACCGCTGCCTCATGTATTTTTCCGGCAGCGTGGACACGCTCGATCAAACCGGTTTTAATTTCTGCCGTCACTGCCGCACGGCTCTGCGCCGTAAACTGCAGCAGGAGGGTATCACCACCACACCAACCTGACGGGATGTCGTCACGGGTTTCTTTGGGTATGCAGAAACTGAGTCACCAGCGTATCCCACTCAAGTTCGTCAACGTTGCCGAAAATATCTCTCACGGCAGTTCCACCCGTGGCGGCCAGGCTTTCGTAGGAAGGTCCCATCAGACCGAGCAATTTACGGCTCTCCTGGTCTATCCACTGGACACTCTCTTTGCCGAAGAACAATCGTTTCAGATTTCGCTTGGGAAGTTCCGGCTCAACGATGAAAAGCCATCCGCTGCCATAAGGGTCTTCATTGACGAGCTGCGGATGCTCCCGAGCGGGATGATTGACCGCCAGAACGGTTCCGGAAACGGGCGATAACACCGCTGCCCGGTAATCGGCCCTCCCGAAGGTCCACCCGACCCGGTCCTGCAGCACCCCGGCGCCTAGCGGGGGGAGGTCGATACTGTTCAAGTCACCGAAAACACGCGCCGCAAAATCGTCGAGGCCTATCCTGACACGCCCCCCATGCTCAAAACGGGCCCACCCGTGTCCCATGTGATAGTAATAGTCATCGGCGATTTTAAATCCGGAGACCTCCCTGCAGACCGGTGTTCCCAGGTCGGCAGCCAGGTCCACCTCGTCCAGCATCTGGTCAAAGGCGCAATGATAGCACTCGTAATTGTATGGACAGGTTTTCGGTGCGGCGATCCGACCGGTCAGTGCATGGCGGCAGGGGCGATTGGCACCGTCGTACCGTTCGACAAGATGCGCGACCCATGTGGGGGCAACGGTCTGGCTGTCGACCATGGGATCGATCTTCATAGCCTGCCGAATGGCTTTGTTAAACGCACATGCATTGCAGTCAAAGGCATTGTCGCAGATGCGGTAATTAATGACACCGGCCTTCATCCAGATGCAGCGGTCCTCGAGAATATTAAAACAGACCACCCGTTTTTTCGGTGAAACCGGCTTTCTCTTTTTCGTGGCGTTCATGGCATTGCCCTCCTTTGTTTGTGGACTATCCACCTCCGGTAAAAAGCAAGGAGTCTGCCAGGCGGCTTCCGAGGCGGGAAAAACAATATTAACCTATTGAAATTAAAATTAATAAAATAATCCTCGCCATTGTCAGGAACATGGTCCTCCATGAAGCCTGCCACCAACAACGATGAAAAAGGCTACTATCCATAGCCTCCCCGTCAATGGAATTAATAATTTTTACTATAAATCCATTGTGTTAAGGAAGCGTAGCGTTTTGCATCGCAAGGCAAGGCCGGTGTTGCCGAAATATACACCGCCCTTTTCCTTGAAAAACCCTTTGGATTGGGATAATTATCGAAAAGCTTATCAGTATGGGCATGAACAGACGCCGATAGAAACCACCATCTGACGCCAATGATAAACACCGACCCGTCAACAACGGATGACCGGTTGCCGGAAGTGGTCATTCCCAAAGAAAATGCCGTCTTCTGGATGGACGGTCGGGGCCGTTGGCAGAATCGTCACGGCCGTTTCGAGCACAAGCGCATCATCGATCACTTCAACCGCTCCATCCGTCGGGACAGGGATGGCTACTATGTCACCCAGACGCGTGGCGACGTCCTCGAAAAAGTCTACTTTACTTACGACGACACCCCGCTTTTCGTTTTCCTGGTCATTACCGAAGACCCGATGCAGCTGGTGCTCAATACCGGAGAAACCATCGCGCTGGATCCGACCCGGCTGTTCGTCCGCTCCGACCAGCTTTACCAAGCAAGGGGCGACGAACGCATCAAGTTCACCGACCGGGCCCTGCTGGCCATGTCCCCCTATCTGGAAGAGAGGCCGGACGGGTTGTCCCTTCGCCTGGAGGATCGAACCTACCCGATTCCGGACCGTTGCCCGGCCCCTTGATGCAACAACCGTTGCGCAACAATATGCAGCATTCCCCGATCTCTCCAAAAATGTCGTATCTTATTGTAAGATAAATTAATTCATTCTACCCACGCTGATGCAAAAAATGTTGCTTGCCATGCAACGCAACATGTCCGGCTGTAGTGTTTTGAGGAGGACAAAATAATTTTTGACATTCATACTGAATAGTTATCTCATTTTTCGCTGGATGGCACACTCCATGCTTTTGAACAGGCATCTCAACTACGAGGCACAATCCCGAAGCCCTGTGCAAGGGCACTTTACCAGGGCGGGAAAGGCCGCTTAAAGAGATCATCCCTTTGGTGAACCATAAGGTGCGGCAATAGGTTATTTTCACAGGCGATCCGTTTGAATAACGACAGCGGGAGGTATCGGTGACTCCGGATAGGCCCGCCAAAACGATTCTCGTGGTGGAAGACGAACCGGATACGAGCATCTTTCTATCCAATCTGCTCACGGCCAACGGCTTTTGTCCGGTCTGCGCGGCAACCCTTGCCGAGGGTCTAAAAAAGGCAGCGGATGCATGTCCGGATCTGATCATCATCAACGCCATGCTGCCCGGCGAAGCGGGGATCCGGCTCTACCAGAGCATCCGGACCAATGACCGCCTGTGCCATATTCCGGTAGTAATGCTCTCCACGCTGGACAGCAGGACCTTTTATCGGTGCCCCGGGGCCAAACGGTCACCAACCGGCCGCCATATTCCCGAACCCGAGGCCTATCTCCAGAAACCACCGGAAGCGGATGAACTGCTGACCGTTGTCAACCGGCTGTGTGCAGCCTGTTCAACAAATTTGGGTGATCCGGAATAGTTAATTGATGCATTCAGGAACCATGGGATTAGGGGAACGTCGATGACCATCAAGATCGGATTCTACATCTGCCATTGCGGAATCAACATCGCTCACCGGGTCAGGGTGCAGGAAGTGGCCGACTTCGCCCGCGGATTGAAGAACGTAGTCGTTTCCCGCGATTACAAATTCATGTGCTCCGACCCTGGCCAGGAAATGATTGAAAACGACATCCGGACGTTCGGCCTCAACCGGGTGGTGGTGGCCTCCTGCTCGCCCCGGCTCCACGAAAAAACGTTTCAGGGCGCCTGCCAGCGGGCAGGGTTGAATCCGTACATGTTCCAGATGGCATCGGTGCGTGAACAAGTCTCATGGGTTACCACCGATACGGATGAAGCCACCCGCAAAGCCAAAACGCTGGCCGCCGGTGCCATCAACCGGGTAAACTTTCACCAGATGCTGGAAACGCGCACCGTGAACGTCCACCCCGATGTCATGATCGTGGGCGGCGGTATCGCCGGCATGCAGGCCGCACTGGACATCGGCAACGCCGGCCTCACGGCCTACCTGGTGGAGCGGCAAACCACCGTGGGCGGCCATATGCTCCAGTTCGACAAGACCTTTCCGACCCTGGACTGCGCGGCCTGCATCGGCACGCCCAAAATGGTGGAAGTGGCCCAGAATCGAAACATCCGGCTGCTCACCTACAGCGAGGTGACCGATGTATCCGGCTACATCGGCAACTACCAGGTCACCGTCACCCGCAAGCCGCGCTACATTAAAGAAGGCGTCTGCACCGGCTGCGGCGAATGCGCCAAGGTGTGCCCGGTCTCCCTGCCCAGCGAATGGGACGAGGGCCTGGCCGACCGCAAGGCCATCTACCGAGCCTTTCCCCAAGCGGTACCCATCACCTTCACCATCGATAAAAAAGACCGGGCGCCCTGCACCACCACCTGCCCGGCCGGGATCAACGTCCAGGGCTACATTCAACTCATCGGCCAGGGCAAATACCGGGAAGCCGTGGAGTTAATCCTGAAGCGGCTGCCCCTTCCGGGCGTGCTGGGACGGGTCTGCCCGCATCCCTGCGAATCGGTGTGCCGACGCCGGGAGGTAGATGCGCCGCTGGCCATCCGTGACCTGAAACGATTTGCCGCCGATCAGGTCGGACCCGAGGACCTGCCGATCCCGGCCATCGCCGACCGGCCCGAGCGCGTAGCCGTGGTAGGCTCCGGCCCCGCCGGGTTGACCGTGGCCTACGATCTGCGCCTGCAGGGCTTCCAGGTCACGCTTTTCGAAGCCCTGCCCGTGCTCGGCGGCATGCTTCGCGTGGGTATTCCCGACTATCGGCTGCCCCCGGATATCCTGGACCGTGAGATCGATTACCTGCTGCGCCATGGCATCGACGCCCGCACCGGCACCCGTTTCGGCACGGATGTCGATCTGACGGACCTGGCAGACCAGGGATATGGCGCGGTTTTTCTGGCCATCGGCGCCCATGCCTCCCTCAGGCTGGGTATTCCCGGCGAAGACGCCGCCCACGGCGTAATCGACGCCATCGCCTTTTTGCGGTCGGTCAACCTGGGCGGCCGGCAGCAGCCCGGCCGGGAGGTCGTTGTGGTGGGCGGCGGCAACGTAGCCATCGACGCAGCCCGGGTGGCCAGGCGGTTGGGCGCCCGAACGGTAACAGTGGTCTACCGGCGCTCCGAGAAGGAGATGCCGGCCTATGCCGAAGAGATCCGGGGGGCCAGGGATGAAGGCATCGACATCGCCACCCTCGCAGCCCCGGTAGCCATTCTGACCACGGACGGCCGGGTGGTCGGATTTCAATGCATTCGCACCGAACTGGGCCCCCCGGACAACACCGGGCGGCGCCGGCCGTTGCCCGTGGAAGGATCCGATTTCGTGATCGACTGCGATGCGGTGATCCCGGCCATCGGCCAGCAGACCGACGCGGCCTGGGCGGAAAAGATACCCGCCCTCAACCTGACCCGGCGCGGCACCGTGGCCGTAACTCCTGAGACCATGCAGACATCCATCCCCCATGTGTTTGCCGCCGGCGATGCCGTCAGCGGACCGGCCACGGTGATCGAAGCCGTGGCCGCCGGACACAAGGCGGCGGCCGCCATCCAGCAGTTCCTCGACGGTGCGGACCTGGAAGAATTCGCCCGGACACTGGCCCTTCGGACCCCGCCGGGAAGCGACTGGGCCGCCATTCCCGAAACGATCAAGCCGCTGCCTCGGGTGAAGCCCGAACACAACCGGGATGCGGACCGGGCAGCCACCTTCGCCGAGGTCGATCCGTGCATGAGCGAGGCCGATGCCCGGCAGGAAGTCTCCCGATGCCTGAACTGCGGAGTGTGCAGCGAGTGCATGGCCTGCGTATCGGTCTGCGAGGCCAAGGCCATCGACCACACCATGACGGCTATCCAGGAAACCATTCAGGTGGGCAGTATCATCCTGGCCACGGGATATGACCTGCTCGACCCCACCCCCATGAAACCCTTCGGCTACGGCCGCTATGCCAACGTTTTCACCAGTCTGGAGTTCGAACGGCTGAGCAATGCCACCGGCCCCACCGGCGGACGCATTCTCATGCGCAACGATGCCGGCGGCTTCGCCGATCCACCTCAAAGCGTGGCCCTGGTCCACTGTGTGGGCAGCCGGGACGTCAATTACCATCCCTACTGCTCCCGGGTCTGCTGCATGTACGCACTCAAGTACAGCCACCTGATCAAGGAGAAGGTGGGCCATCATGCCCAGGTCTACGATTTTTACATTGACCAGCGCTGCTTCGGCAAAGGCTATGAGGAGTTCTACCGCCGCTGCCAGGAGGAAGGCACGGTTTTCATCCGCGGCAAGGTGGCCGAAATTACCGACCGCAGCGAATCGGAGGCGGAGGCCGGAAAGCTGATCGCCATCGCCGAAGATACCCTGCTCGGCGAACGGGTGCGGGTGCCCGTGGACATGGTGGTGCTGTGCAGCGCCATGGAAGCCCGCACCGACACACCGGAGGTGGGACGCATCTTCGGCGTCAACCCGGGGGCGGACGGGTTCTTTCTGGAGGAACATCCCAAGCTGGGCCCCCTGAACACGGCCACAGACGGCGTTTTTCTGGCCGGCGCCTGCCAGGGTCCCAAAGACATTCCGGACACCGTGGCCCAAGCCTCCGGTGCGGCGGCCAAATCCCTCTCTTTGGCCACCCGGGGCGTGGTTGAGGTACCGTCGGCCATCAGCTGGATCGACCCGGAAATCTGTTCGGGGTGCCAGACCTGCATCGACCTGTGTGCCTATGGCGCCATCGAGTTCGACGCCCGACGCCAGGTCAGCGTGGTCAACGGCGCCCTGTGCAAAGGATGCGGCAGCTGCAGCACGGCCTGCCCGTCCAATGCCGCCCAGGTTCGGCATTTCCAGGGTCGGCAGATTTTTGCCGAACTGGATGGGATTATGAATGCGCTCTCAGCCGTGGGCTGAGTGAGTTTCAAGTAGAAAGTGTTAAGTTTTAAGTGAAGGCATTCTGTCGATCATATAATCAGTCCCGACCAACAACTTAACACTTAAAACTTAACACTAAAAATTGGAGATTTTATGGATAACTTCGAACCTTCTATTATCGCCTTCGTCTGCAACTGGTGCACCTACACGGCCGCCGACCTGGCTGGCACCTCCCGGCTCTCCTACCCCAAGAACATCCGATTGATCCGGGTGATGTGCACCGGAATGGTCGATCCCCAGTACGTGATCAAGGCCTTTCTGGAGGGGGCGGACGGTGTGCTGATCAGCGGCTGCCACCCCGGCGACTGTCATTACATCAACGGCAATTACAAGGCCCGCCGCCGGGTGAAACTGCTCAAGGAGATCCTGCCCCGGTTCGGCATCGACAGCCAGCGCCTGCGGCTGACCTGGATCGGCGCCAGCGACGGCATCCAGTTCGCTGGCATCATGAACGATCTGGTGGCCCGGACCCGGGAACTGGGGCCGGCGCTTCCCGACTTGAAGATGGTAATATGAAGCTACCGTTCGATCTCACTGGCTTGTAACCGGAGGGAATCATGACACAGGCAATTCGCATCGACATCGAAAATAAAGACCAGCTTTCAGGCATTCGTTCCTTTTTGGCCGCGGTAATGGAAAAAGCGGGAATCGAAGCCATGCTCGTCCCATCGCGCCTGGCGGTGAAGAACCGGATCATGCCCACGCTGGTATCGGACCCGGCACGACTGGCATACGCCGACCCGCTGTCGCCGTCATTTCCGGTGAACGGCGCCCAGCAGCTGACCCGCCTGACCCGGCTGCCGGCAGGCGGAAAATTGGCCGCCGTCCTGCGCCCCTGCGAGATTCGCGCCTTCAATGAGCTGGTCAAGCTCAACCAGGGCAAGCGGGACGACGTGGTGATCATCGGTCTGGACTGTCCGGGTGCCCTGTCCAATACGGATTTCAGGGCCTTTGCAGACCAGCACGAATCATCGGATGCGGCCACCCGGGCCTTTTGCGCCTCGGCCTTCTCCGACCCCGCGGATGATGAAGCCTTGCCTTGCACCGCCGCCTGTCTGGCCTGCGAGCATCCGATCCCCAATGGCGCCGATATCGTCGTGGAGCTTTTCGGCATCGATTCAGCCGGAGGACTGACCGCCCGCGCACGCACGGAAATGGGGGAAACCGTGCTCATGGGTCTGGATCTTCCGCCGGCGGAGGCGGCGCCACCCCAGCGCAAAACCGCCATCGACAGCACCGTGGCAAAACGCAAACAATTTCGGGAAAAGATGTTTTCCGCGGTATCGGAAGCCACCGGCAGCCTCCAGGGCCTGTCCACCTACCTGGCCGATTGCGTCAACTGCTATAACTGCCGCGCGGCCTGTCCGGTATGCTATTGCACCACCTGTGTCTTTACCACCGACACCTTTCGCCACGAGCCGTTTCAATACCTTCAGTGGGCCCGTCGCAAGGGCGGCGTCAAGATGCCCACGGACACCCTCTTTTTTCACCTGACCCGCATGGCGCACATCAGCACCGCCTGCGTAGGCTGCGGCCAATGCACCAATGCCTGCCCCAACGACATTCCCCTGTCCAACCTGTTCAGTTGGGTGGCCCACCACACCCAAGGTGCCTTCGGCTACGAAGCCGGTCTGGATCTGTCCCAACGGCCGCCCATGTGCGGTTTCGAAAAAGAGGAATATGGAGAGGTAGTGGGAATTTAAGATTTCAAATTTGAAATTTGAAATTTTCGGGAGGGAAAAAAATGGATCGGAAAATCGGCAGCGCCCTCGTTGCAGGCGCCGGAATCAGCGGCATCCGGGCGTCCATCGACCTGGCCCAAATGGGATACCGGGTGACCCTGACCGACCGGGCGCCGCATATGGGCGGCATCCTGAGCCAGCTGGACTACCAGTTTCCCTCTGACCGTTGCGGCATGTGCCGGATGCTGCCCATGGTAGACCGGGATGCCGGCATCCAGACCTGTCTGAGAAAAGGGCTCTTTCACGAAAATATCGACATCCTTCTGGGTACGTCTCTGGTCTCGGTAACGGGCGATCCGGGCAAATTTGAGGTCACCCTGAACCAGCCCTTCAACCCTATCGATCCCGACCGGTGCACTGGATGCGGCCGATGCAGCGACGTCTGCCCGGTGACGGTCCCCGACGCCTTCAACGCCGGTCTGACCCCGCGCAAAGCGGTCTATCTGCCGGTCCCCCACAACATTCCCAATACCTATACCATCGACCCGGCTGCCTGCACCCGCTGCGGCGCCTGCGAGCCCATCTGCCCCACCGGAGCCATTCGCCTGTCTGCCGTGGGCCGGCAGGCCTTTCGCATCCTGGTGGTGGACGACGAATCCATCATTCGACAGTCGTTGGATGCCTGGCTGGGCGACGAAGAAGGATACCGCGTTGAAATGGCGGAATCGGGCCCCGATGCGCTGGAAAAACTCGCCGCGGCCCCCTTTCATCTCATGCTGCTGGACATCAAAATGCCGGGGATGGACGGCGTGGAAGTGCTGGAAAAAGCCAAGCTTGTACAACCGGCCCTTCAGGTGCTGATGATGACCGCCTACGCCACCGTGGAAACCGCCGTGGACGCCATGAAAATCGGGGCCATGGACTACCTGATCAAACCCTTCGAACCCGAAGCCCTGATCCCCAAGGTCGCAGCCGTGTATGCGGCCTTTCAGGAAACCGGCTACCACAAACAGACGGTGGGGGCCATCGTCCTGGCCACCGGAACCACGTGCTTTGACCCGTCCGTGGGGAAAAACCCCATGGGGTACGGAATCGTGCCCAATGTGGTCACCAGCCTGGAGTTCGAGCGCATGCTCAGCGGAACCGGTCCTGATCGCGGACAATTACTTCGCCCATCGGACAAACGCCCGGTGAAACGGGCGGCCTGGATCCAGTGTGTGGGTTCCCGGGATCTTCAGTCCGGTGCCGATTTCTGCAGCACCATCTGCTGTATGTTCGCCCTCAAGGAGGCCTCCGTGGCCCGGGCGATCGCCGGCGACGATTTTCAGGCCACCATCATCTACATGGACATGCGCACCTTCGGGAAATCCTTCGAGCGCTATGGACAACACACCGAATCTGCCCAGGGCGTCAGGCTGGAACGGGGCCGGGTCCACTCCATCTCCCCCGCTTCGGGCAGCGACGATGTGGCCATCCGGTGGACGGCCGCATCGGGAGAAATCCACGAAGCCAGTTTCGATCTGGTGGTGCTTTCCATCGGCCAGCGGCCCAACGCCCGGACGGCATCGATGGCCGAGGCGCTGGACGTCGAAACCGACGGGTTCGGCTTCGTCAAGACCGTGCCCTTTTCCGATACCCGCACCCGGCGGGCCGGGATCTTTGCCGGAGGAACCCTTACCGGCCCAACCGATATTGCCGAATCGGTGATCCGCGCCTCCTCGGCTGCCGTCAACGCCTCCCGAACCATTCACCGCACCGGGGGAGGCCTGGCCGAAAAATCCGCCGTTACCGATGCGTACCGGGATGTGTCCCGCGAACCGCCCTGCATCCTGGCGGTGCTCTGCCACTGCGCAACCGCACCGGAAAGCGATTCGGACCTGCAAACCGTGTCGGCACGGCTGAAACAGGATCCGTCAGTGGCCCGGGTGGTTATCCTGGACAGCATCTGCACGGCCGACGGCTGGCAGGCGTTGACGGAAATCGATACCACCGGCATCAACCGGCTCCTGGTGGGAGCCTGCCGTACGATCGCCTATGGCAAAAAAGTCCGCGGCCTGGCCACATCCTTTGCCCTGGACCCGGCACTGATCGAATCGGTGGTCATGGACGACGGTCAGGGAGCGGCCTCCCCGGCGACCGTCACCGCGATCATGGCCGGCATCTCCCGGCTGAAGCAGGCGTCGCTGGGAAGCGTTGACGGCCTGACTGTGGTCAACCGGGCACTGGTGGTGGGCGGCGGCATCGCCGGCATGAGCGCGGCCCTGGCCATCGCCGACCACGGCGTGGCCGTCACCCTGGTGGAGGCATCCAAAAAACTGGGCGGCAATCTGGTCTGGCTTGATCGGACCATCGACGGCGCGCCCATTGCCCCTTTTCTGGAGGAAGCCATCGGCCAGGTCGAAAAACATCCCAAGATCGAGGTGATGACCGACAGCCGCGTGGTTGGCGCCTTCGGCCAGGCCGGGCACTTTTTCTCGACCATCGAAACAACCGAAAAACCCACCACCACCGTCGAACACGGGGCCGTCATCCTGGCCACCGGCGGCAGCGAGGCGTCCACCGAGGCCTACGGCTATGGAACCAGCGACGCGGTGGTCACCCAGAGCGAGCTGGAAACGCGCCTCCATGAAAACCGGCTGGACACCGATGCGATGACCGCCGTGGCCATGATCCAGTGCGTGGGGTCGCGGGAAGAACCGCGCAACTACTGCAGCCGCGTCTGCTGCCCCACCGCCCTGAAACAGGCCCTCTGGCTTAAAACCCGCAAACCCGATCTCCAGATTTACATCCTCTACCGGGACATGATGACCTGCGGCCTCAGCGAAGCCTGGTACACCGAGGCCCGCCGTCAGGGAATTCTGTTTTTTCAATACCGGCCGGACCGCAAACCGGAAGTCCGCATCACCGCCAATGAAACGGCACCGGTATCGGTGCGGCTCCATGACCCCATTCTGGACGCACCGGTGGAGATTGCCGCCGACCTGCTGGTACTGGCCACCGGCATCCAGCCCCGCCTGCCCGAAACACTGGCGCTGGCCTACGGCGCCGAACGGGACCGGGACGGTTTTTTCCTGGAAGCCGATTCCAAATGGCGGCCCGTGGAAGCATTGAAAGCCGGGGTTTTCGGCTGCGGCATCGTCCTGTCACCCCGGTCCATTCCCGAAGCCGTGGCCACCGCCGAGGCCGCCGCCGGCCGTGCCCTGGCCATCCTGACGGCAGATCGGCTGCCGGCCGCCCGAACCACGGCCATCGTGCGCCACAGCCTCTGTACCCTGTGCCTGCGCTGCATCGAAACCTGCCCCTACGACGCCCGTTTTCTGGACGAAACCGGACAGCGGGTCCTGGTCAACCCGGCCATGTGCCAGGGATGCGGCGACTGCGCCACAGTGTGCCCAAACAGTGCCGCCATCGTAGAGGGATTCACCCATCGGAGCCTGTTTGGCGCCATAGAAGGAGCGTTTGCGACGATGTAGGGGCACGGCGCGCCGTGCCCCTACCAAATCATTTATACCCAAAGGACCATGTCCATGAATCCACACCCCGCAACGCCGTTGCCGACCACCGATGACGACATTCTCGCCCTGGACCGCGTCCGATCCATGGTCAGCGCCTGCATCCAGTGCGGCACCTGCACCGGATCGTGTCCCAACGCCCTTGAAATGGATCTGACCCCACGCAAGATGTGGCGGCTGGTGATCATGGGGCGCCTTGCCGACGTCATGGCAAGCCGATCCTTCATCCTCTGCTCGGACTGCTACACCTGCACCCTGCGCTGCCCCCGCGGGCTTCCCCTGACCGAGGCCATGGAGGCGCTCAAGGGCATCGCCTTTGCCCGACGCGAAGCACGGCACCGCAGCAGCCGTCTGTTTTATGAGAAATTCATCCAAACGGTGCAGCGATACGGCCGCATCCGGGAGATGGCCTTCATGACCCGCTACTTCATGGCCATGAAAAGCCCGGTGGCTCCCTTTCGCTTCGCACCGCTGGGCCTGAAACTGATGGGCAAGGGCAAGGTGGAGATGGGTCCGGGCCGGTCCGCCGCAACACCCCTGACCGCCCTGTTCGAGAAGGTGGCGGACCTCGAGCGGACACCGACCCAACCCCATAAGAAGGAGGTCCACGGATGAACTACATGTACTACCCGGGATGCAGCCTCACCGCCTCGGCCCGTGAATATGACCTGGCCGCGCGTGCAGTGATGGCCGCCGCCGGCGTCGATCTGACGGAAATTGACGACTGGACCTGCTGCGGCGCCAGTGCGGCGGCCCCCATCAGCCATCTGCTGTCCCTCTCATTGAGCGCCCGGAACCTGGCCCTGGCCGAGCGGACGGCCGCCGACGGCCAAATCCTGGTGCCGTGCAGCGCATGCTACCTCAACCTGAAAAAAGCCCACGAGGCGCTGCGCAGCGATGCCAGACAGCGGGCGATGATCAACGAGGCGCTGGCGGCGGTGAATCTAAATGTCGCCGGCAGCGTGCGGGTTCGCCATCTGCTGGATGTGCTGGCCGTGGACTTGGGCGCGCGGCATCTGGCGCCGCTGGTAACCCGTTCCCTGTCCGGTCTGACCGTCGCCCCCTACTATGGCTGCCAGTGCCTGCGGCCCTACCCGGAGTTCGACGATCCGGAGCGGCCGGTCTCCATGGAACCCCTGATCGAGGCAACCGGCGCCGGCGTCCACGTCTGGGAGATGGGCGCCCGATGCTGCGGGGCAGCCCTGGTAAGCACCCAGCCGGATACGGGACTCGAACGGGTCGCCGCCATCCTGAAGGCGGCCAGGGGGGCGGACCTCATCGTCACCGTCTGCCCCATGTGTCAGATGAACCTGGATGCCTGGCAGCCCAAGGCATCCAGGATGGCCGGAGAAGATCTGTCCATCAGTGTGCTCTATCTGCCCCAGTTGCTGGGACTGGCCATGGGGCTCAAGGACGATGAACTCGGCCTCGATTTAAATTTGGCCGTTCTGGATGATTTTCGAGAGAAAATCGGACCATCGTGACTATCCAAGACCAAATGGCCTGGGTCAAATCCCCATCCTTGACTTGGCATTCAGGCTTTGGCGTTCTGCATTGCCCGAAGGGGTTTCCATGTCCCGCCTGATCGATAAGCTGCAAAACAGCCTGGCCTCCAAACTGATCCTGACCGTAGGGATCGTCCTGCTGTTCACCATCGCCACCTGGGCGTTTTTCAATATCCGGCATCAAAAAGAGAAGATGATGAAAAACATGGTGGCAAGCACCGACCGGCTTTCCACGACGATCCGGCTGGGTACGCACTATGCCATGATGCTCAACTCCCGGGACGAAATCAATCAGATCATCAACAACATCGGCCGCCAGCCGGAAATCAAGAACATCCGCATCTATAACAAGCAAGGAGAAATAAAATACTCCAACAACCCCGATGAGGTGGAGCAGATCACCAACATCAAAGACGAAGCCTGCCACATCTGCCATCAGACCGATCCGCCGAAGTCGTCGGTGCCGCTGGAAGAAAGAACCCGTATCTTCCCCTCCGCGCGCGGTTATCGGCTTATCGGAATCATCAGCCCCATCTCCAACGAACCGGGCTGCAGCACCGGCGCCTGCCACGTTCACCCCGAAGGAAAGAAAATTCTCGGTGCATTGGACGTGGTCATTTCCCTGGAGAACACGGACCACGAAATTCTGATGGAGGAGCGGGGCATCATCGCCCTGGCTGTTTTCGTTTTTCTCATCACTGCGGCGATCATTTTCGTTTTTGTGCTGCGTTTCGTCAACCAGCCCATCAAACGCCTCATCGACGGCACCCGTCTCATCGCCCGGGGGGATTATACAAGCAAGGTTCAGGTGAAAAAAGCCGATGAACTGGGCCAGCTGGCATCGGCCATCAACCAGATGGCCGATGACATCGCCTCCAGTCAGAATGAGCTGAACAAGCAGCGCGACGAATACCAGAACCTGTTCGAACGGGTTCCCTGCCTGATCACCGTTCAGGACCGCAACTACCGCCTGCTTCGCTTCAACCGGGAGTTCGCCCACCGTTTCGGCCCCAATCTAGGCGATTATTGCTTCCATGCCTACAAAGGCAGGACAGAAAAGTGCGTTTCCTGCCCGGTGGAAATGACTTTTGCCGACGGCCTGTCCCACCAGGCCGAAGAGAGCGGTGTGGACAAGGACGGCTCGGTCAAACACTGGCTGGTGCGGACATCGCCCATTAAAAATATGGCCGGCGAGGTCGTTGCCGCCATGGAAATATCTCTGGACATCACCCATCGCCGGCAGTTGGAGGTGGACCTGCAAAAGTCCGAGAAGAAGTATCATGCCATCTTCAGCAACATCCCCAACCCGGTTTTCGTGCTGGATGTGAATACCCTGCAGATCATGGACTGTAACAAAAGCGTCACGGCCGTCTACGGATACCCGGTGGAAGAGATGATCGGCAAATCGTTCATGACGCTGTTCCATAAAGACGAACAGGATCACTACGCGTTCAAAATCGCCACCTGCTCGATCATCAACCAGGCCCGGCATCTGCATCGCGACGGCAAGGGGCTGTTCGTCAACATCCGCATCTCGCCGTCGGAATACTCCGGTCAGAAGGTGCTGCTGGTAACCACCAGCGACATCACCAAACGCCTGGAGACCGAACAGCAGCTCATCCAGGCCAGCAAAATGGCCACTTTAGGGGAGATGGCCACCGGTGTGGCCCACGAACTCAACCAGCCCCTTTCCGTCATCAAGACGGTGAGCAGTTTTTTCATCAAAAAACTGAATGCGTCGGAAGCCATCAAGGCGGATATCCTCTCCACCATGCTGGTCAAGGTGGACAGCAACGTTGACCGCGCCACCCGTATCATCAACCACATGCGCCAGTTCGCCAGAAAATCAGACATGGAGATGGTATCCGTTCAGCTCAACGACGTGTTGAAAAGCGCCTTCGAAATTTTCAGCCAGCAGCTCAAGGTACGGGGCATCCAGGTGGAATGGGAAATCCAGGAACCGCTGCCGCGCATCAATGCCGACCCCAGCCGGCTGGAGCAGGTGTTCATCAATCTGCTGCTCAATGCCAGGGATGCCATCGAAACCAAGTGGGGAGACCGGCAGACGGACAATAGCGAAAACGAAAAGACCATCCGCCTGTGGACAGGTACCGACGGCCGGTGGGTGCTCTGCCGGGTCTGCGACACGGGCACGGGCATCCCGAGCAACATCGTGGAAAAGATCTTCGAGCCTTTTTTCACTACCAAGGAGGTGGGCAAGGGCACCGGGCTGGGGCTTTCCATCAGCTACGGCATCGTCAAAGAGTGCGGGGGCACCATCGAAGCGGTACCGAACACACCCCAGGGCACCTGCTTCGTTCTGCGATTTCCGCTGATCGATGAAATGGTTTCCGCAACCGCTTCCACTGCCGGTAAAACGGAGGCTTCCCATGGATAACGCCAGAGGCCAGACCATCTTGATCGTCGACGACGAGCCGGATATCCGGGAAGTGTTGGCCATCTCCCTGCAGGACATGGGCTACCGCACCGTGGAAGCGGAAAATGCCATGCAGGCATTTGCGGTTTTTATGGACGAAAATCCTCAGATCGTGGTCACCGATATCAAAATGCCGGGGGGCGATGGCATCGAACTGCTGCGCAGAATCAAACACGAAAATCCGGAAACCGAGGTTGTCATGATCACCGGGCACGGCGATATGAATCTGGCTATCCGCAGCCTGAAATACGAAGCTACCGATTTTATCACCAAACCCATCAATGTGGACGCACTGGAAATCGCCCTGCGCCGGGCCCGGGAAAAAATCGCCATGCGCCGGAAGCTGCAGGACTACACCCGGAGCCTGGAGCAGCTGGTGAAGGAGAAAACCGAACTCCAGGATCATCTGGCTTCCCTGGGCCTGATGATCGGGTCCATCTCCCACGGGATGAAAGGGCTGCTCACCAGCCTGGACGGCGGTCTCTATCTGGTGTCATCGGGGTTGAAAAAAAAGGACTTGAACCGCGTGGAACAAGGATGCAGGGCCGCCGGGGAAACCGCCGGACGAATCCGCAAGATGGTCCTGGATATCCTGTATTACGCCAAGGAGCGGACGCTGAATCGAACGGATGTAGCGGCGACGGCATTTGCCGAAGACGTGGCCCGGGTGATTCGTCCGGGACTAGACGGATACGGTATCCGCTTTGACTGCAGTTTCGACAAAAGCGCGGGCACCTTTTCGGTGGATGCTGACTACCTTCACGCCGCACTGGTCAACATATTGGAAAATGCTGCGGATGCCTGCCTGAAAGACCGCGGCAGCCAGACGCATCGGATCGGTTTTTCCATGGCCGGCAGGGGCGATGAAATTGTATTTATCATTGCCGATGACGGTATCGGCATGGATCGGGATACCTGTGACCGGATTTTCGCCCTGTTTTACTCCACCAAGGGAAGAAAGGGAACCGGTCTGGGGTTGTTTATCGCCAATCAAATCGTCGGTCAGCACGGCGGTACCATCGCGGTATCCAGCAAGCCCGGAGAAGGTTCGGCGTTCACGGTGAGTATTCCCCGAACACCCCCGGAAAACGGGGGGACAGGGCATTGACCCGGCCGGTCATTCGGCCGGTGGGCGTAAGATCGCATCGATCTTGTCCCGCAGCTGGTCCACACGGAAAGGTTTTTTGATGCAGCCTTCCACCCGGGCATCACCCAGCTTTTCCCGGGTCTGGGCCTCGGTGAAGCCGCTGGCCGCCAGTATCGGCAGGGATGGATTTATGCCGCGCAGCCGCGCCAGGGTTTCCCGGCCGCCCATCCGGGGCATGTTGACATCCAGTACGGTCAGGCGGATCCGTTCCCGGTTGGCCGCGAACACCTTCAGCGCCTCCAGCCCGTCGGTGGCCGTCAGCACATCGAAACCCAGAAAGGCAAGCATCTGTTCACCCAGTTCCAGCACCAGGGGTTCGTCGTCCACCAGCAGGGCCGTCCCCCTGTTCGGCGCATGAGCCCGAACCGGAGTGGCCGGACCTGCGGACACAGCCGGTTCGGCCTGTTTTCGTTCGGGGAAATAGACGGTAACGGCGGTTCCCGCATCGGGCCGGCTGTCGATGCGGACACCGCCCCGGTGGGCCCGCATTATCCCCATGACGGCGGCCATACCCAGCCCGCGACCGGTAAATTTGGTGGTGAAGAAGGGATCGAAAACCTTTTCCAACGTCTCCTGATCCATCCCCCGCCCGTTATCGGACACCCGCAGCCAGACATAATCCCCTTCGGGCAGGTTTTCATTGGGCGCCAGCCGGAAGAGTTGGGCGGAGTCACAGGTCTGCCTCCCCACGCTGAAATGGATCTCGAGAGGCTGATCGCCTGACGCTTCCACCGCGTTGGTGACCAGATTGGTGATCACCTGACAAACCTTGGACCCATCGGCAAGGATCCATGCAGCGGGCGAGGCCGGTGCCGTTATCAGGGTTGCCTGTTCAGCCACGCTGGTTTTAAGCACATCTACCATCTCGGACAGGATGGCGTTCAGGTCGACGGGATGCGGGCTGATCCGGGTCTGCCCCACATAGGTGAGCATGAGGGTACTCAGATCGGCGGCACGCTGAGCGGATTTTTCAGCAGCGTCGATCCTGCGGCTCAGGCTGCTCCCCGCCTCTGCATGCATGCGCATCAGCTCGAGGTTGCCCAGCACCACCATGAGCAGGTTGTTGAAATTATGGGCCACCCCGCCGGCCATGGTGCTCACCGCCTCCAGCTTGCGGGTGTGACGCAGCCGGTCGGCGATTTCCTGACGCTCCGTCTCCAGGGCTTTGATCCGGGTGATGTCCATGGAAATCTGAAGCCGAACCAGCCGGCCGTCCACCCACCGGATGGCCTGATCGTGGTTCAGATACCAGCGTTGGTTAACCGGATGTACACCTTCCCAGGTCTGAATGCCCGTCGGCTGGCCATGAGCATCCAGGAGTTTGTCGTTGCTGCAGTGCGGGCATACATCGGTGGCCTTGCGAAAGATTTCGAAGCACCGGTCTCCCGGTTGATAGTCGCCGAAATCATCACGCATGGCCCGGTTCATGAACAATATCTCGAAGGTATCCAGATCAGCGACATAAATGTGGGCACTGATGCTGTCCAGCACGGTGATAAAACGCTCGTAAGCCTGCTTGAGGTCCCGCTCAGCGGCTTTCTGGTCGGTGATGTCCCGGTTGCTGCCGATGACGAAGGCCGGCTTGCCCTCCGCATCCCTGACAAGGGCATGGCTGTCACTGAACCAGCGATACCGTCCCTGACGGTCCCGCAGGCGGTATTCGATCACAGGGTCGGCATTCGTCAGGTCGGCAATTTTCAGCATCTTCCGGTTGAAGTCCAGAAAACGGGAAAGGTCTTCCGGGTGGACCAGGGTCTGAATTCCGCCAAAGCCCATCCGCCGGACCTCGTCGGGGGTGACGCCCAGCAGGTCGGTGATGGCATCGCTGACGTACTCATATCTTCCGTTTTGAAGGTCCCGCTTAAAAAGGATATCCCGGGAGTGTTTCAGTACTTCATCGAAACGCTGCTGGCTTTCCCGGAGCGCCTTTTCGGCCTTGCCGCGTTCATCGAACAATCCATCCAGTTCCCCCTTGATCAGAGCGATGGCATCGAACACCGGACGGAAGGGATGAGCCTCGTTGACAAGGTCCGCCGTCGGGGCACCTGGCCGTTCCCAGTCGATGTCACCGATGAACTGGAGCAGCTGGTGAACCACATGAAGGGGGTCCTCGGCCACGGTTTCATCCTGCAGCAGACTGTCTTTGTATTCAGGAGCCAGGGGTCCGGCATACCGATCCACCAGGGCAAGTGCTCCCGCTATATCCCGGGCGACTTTTACCTTGAACGGCAGATAGGGGATGGCCAGCATGGCCGCGGTGCGGATAAACCAGTTGGCATTGTAAAAAACGTAGAGGGCCATCGGGTATTGTCGATGCCACTGTTTCAGCGATGCCATATACTGTTTCCGGGCGTTGCGGCCACTGGCGTGGGCATCGGCAGTACCGGTGACGATGGCGCAAAAGCCATCTTCCAGGCCGACCGTACGGCGAATACGTTCCCGCAGTCGGTTGACGGGCGCCACGTGATGCGCTCTCAATGTTCCCGAGGAAATCGCGTGATAGATGCTTCGATCGATCACTTCCACCACCAGGGAATAACCGTCCAGCTTCAAGCGCCAACGGTCGCAGCGCAGGATGTGACGACCGTTTTCGTAGTGTTCGGTACACCCGGCATCCCGGAGTCGGTGTGCGGATTCGCCTGGCGGCATACGCACCGGATCGATACCGGTCAGCCGCATTGCCGCCGACATGGCGGCGTGGTAATCCCGGGCGATCTGGACGTTGAACTTGACGAGGCTCAACCGCTTGGCCAGTTTGATCATCACACGGAACAGCGGGCTGACGCCGAAATAGATCAGGCCCAGCATATTCTCCCGCTGCTCCATATGGCGGATATAGTGCTTGCGGGCCTCGCGGGAGATGCCCCGCATGCCGGAGTAGTCGGAGATGTAAACGTAGCCGGCCAGTGGGTTGATATGCTCCCGGACAACGGCATCCGTCATTCGCAGGGATTTGATGATGTCTTTCAGATCGGCATGGCCGGCGGGCTGATTCAAGAGGATGCGATCGCCCACCACCCGGGTGGTCAGCCGATAGCGGCTGCCAAACTGACGATCCGTCCACTCCGACCGGGATTTAACGGGCAGTCCCGTCACCGGGCAGACCATTACGGCGTCGATGGTTTTAGGCAGGGTGGTCGTGGTCAATGCGCTCTCCGGCTAAGAGGGGTCCGCGGACGGGTTGCATTCCTGAAAAAGGAGGTTGTCGGTTGGCTCGATCTCGGCCGATTAATCTTCCGTGGACATCAGTTTGCAGATGGCGTTTTTAAAAACCGTCAAATCCATCTGTGGCTTGGCGAAAACATGTTCCTGGGTCACTCCGCACGATTTCAATTCAACCGGCAGCTGGTAATCCACCGACCCGGTGTGGATGAGAAACCGCATCCGGGGACGGAGCAGGTGGGCCTGGAGGATCAGGGAGTCGCCATCCAGGTTAGGCAGTCGGATATCCACCAGGGCCACGTCGATGGGTACACGGGCAATCAGGTCCAGCGCACATTCGCCACTTTCCGCCGACGACACGTCAAACTGGCAATCTTCCAGAAATTCAACCAGACTGTTGCGGATGGACGGTTCATCGTCGACAACCAATACACGGGTTTGAGATGACATGTCTCCTCCAGATTACAGGAACCGCTTTGCACCACTATTCTATCATCTTCTATCATCGGGCTTTTCGATCGAGTCTTTAGGGAATGGTTATAAATACCAAACGGGAACAGGCATTACCCCATAAAAGACCGTGTCTTCCAGACATTGTCAGCCGGTCATTTAAGGAATGCGCGGATCCGGTCGCCAGCCGATTCCGTTTGATCCGGGGTCAACCAGTGGACCGATCGGCGGGCACCGAACCAGGTCAACTGGCGTTTCGCGTAGCGGCGGTGATCCCGTTTTAAGATCGCCACCGCCTCAGTCAGGCGGGTATCGCCGCTGAGCACTGCAGCCAGGTGCCGGTATCCCAGGCTCTGCATGGATTTGAGGCCAGCGCCGTAGCCACGGTCCATCAACTGCTTCACCTCATCCAGAAAGCCCTGCGCCATCATGGCGTCCACCCGCCGGTTGATGCGTTCGTAAAGAACCGGCCGGGGCCAGGAGAGGCCGAATTCAAGGGAATGGAAATGCTCTTCCCGGAACCCGTGGCGCTGGTGAAAGACCGTTAACGGTTCACCGGTGACTTCGTAAACCTCCAGTGCCCGGATGATGCGATAGGTGTCATTGGGGTGGATCCTTGCGGCCGCGTTGCTGTCAATCATTTGCAGGCGCCGGGCCAGGACAGCGGTTCCCTCCGATTCCGCTTCTTTATTTAAACGCCGGCGAATCACCGGGTCCGACGGCCCTTTTTCAAAAAGGCCGTGAATCAGTGCCTTGAGGTAAAACCCGGTCCCCCCCACGACAAAGACGGTGCGGCCCCGCCCAATGATCCTGCAGATGATATCTGCGGCCAGTTTAGCATAAGCGGCGGCATCAAAATTCTGGTCCGGGTCGACAATGTCGATCATGTGGTGAGGGGCCGCCGCCTGCTCAGCCGGGGTGGGTTTGGCGGTGCCGATGTCCATGCCGCGATAAATCTGCATGGAATCTGCCCCGACGATTTCACCGTTGAACTGCCGGGCCAGGTTGATGGCCAAACCGGTCTTGCCGGCACCGGTGGGGCCGCAGATAACGATGATTTTGTTTCGGGGCGAACACTGAATCAACGATCAGTCGCCCATCTTGGCCATGTAATCGTCGTACAGGGTTTCCAGGGCGAGTTTATGCTTGGCCTCCTCCTGGCAAAGCATTTTGAAAAGTTTTTTGGCGTCATCGTTGTCCGCTTTGCGCAGCAGTTGGTTGTAAAGCTTGAGTGCCGCCTCCTCACGCTTCATGGCCAGCATAAGCAGCTCATTGTACGCCATGCCCGGCTTGTATTCCATGGCATCTACATAATCGCTGCGCTTGATGTCGGAAATCCATTCGAACCGGTATCCTTCAATATTCTCCGCGATACCTGTGGCAAGATAGGCTTCAAGCATCTTCTGGTGTTTACGCTCTTCGGCGGCAAACTCCTTGAGCATCTGCCGCTTACCGGACATCATTTCGGATTCGCTGTTTTCTTCGTAAAATTCCGCGGCTTCCTTTTCCTTTTCAATGGCAAAGGAGATGATCGCATCCAGGTTTTCAAAATCCATCGGTCGTTATCCTTTCTTCTCTTGTGATATGAGGGCGGGCGTCGTCCATACGCCCGTTCAGGCCACGATGGGCACCAGCTAACACTGTCCGGGTAGGCCGAGTCAATATCATATTTACCAACTGTAGGAAACGCCGACACCGGGTGTAGAAAAAACCGACACACTGGCAACCTTCCGATATCAATTGCTTAATCCGCTAATTTGCAGGGCAGACGATTTCCAGGCCGGCTATTTTGTTGGATTTTCCTACACATGTGTCCGCATCCCGGGGGCAACTATACCTCGAAATTATTAATTCATTATGAAATCAATATATTATAAAAATGGCACAACCATTGCTGTACACTTGGCAACAACGCAAGTCGCCCGTGTGGTTGCTTTTTCTACCACACCGGGTTGATCCGAATCAAGAAAAGCCTTTGACAGAAATAAGGCATACAAATAACACCAGCAAAGGAGAGGAAAAATGACTGAAAACGGTACCGGGCATCCAAGAAGCCGCATCGGTTACGGATCGTCTTATCATCGCGGGAAAAACCATCAAGTGGCGCAGGAATCCGGAATTGGTTCCGTGCTCGGTGGTCAGGCATGGATCATCAAACCGGACAAAACAGCCCAGGCCGATAATCCCTGCCTGTGGATGCAGTCCGGCGCGGTCAAATTTAAAAGCTGCAATAACTATTACGACTGCACCACCTGTAAATATGATCACGCCATGCAGGCCAAGGTGTCCAAGGGCAAACAGATCAGCTGGCAGGATGCCATGCGCCGTCAGCCGGCCCTGGATCGCATCTGCCGGCACAGTTTGACCCGCCGGATAGCCAACCGCGCCTGCGCGTATGATTTTCGATGCGACAAATGCGATTTCGACCAATATTTCGAAGATATTCTGTCTGCCAAAACCAAAAGCGCGCCAACCTGGGTGGATACGGTCAAGGGGTTCGACGTTCCCCGACACTACCATTTCCACAATGGCCACACGTGGGCCCGCATTGAAAGCGGCGGCTATCTGCGTATCGGGTTGGATGATTTTTCCCTGAAGGTCTTCGGTCAGGCCGACGGCTTTGAACTTCCCCTGATGGGCAAGGAACTCAATCACAACGAAATCGGCTGGGGATTGAAACGGCGGGATCATCTGGCAGATGTTCGTGCACCGGTCGATGGCGTCATCGTGGAGGTCAATACCCGCGTGATGGAGAATCCCGGACTGGCCAACCGTGAACCCTATGGGGACGGATGGTTGTTTCTGGTTCGAACCCCGGACGTCAAGTCGGCGGCCAAGCGGTTGATGAGCGATGAGGCGGGTGTTGACTGGATCAACGGCGAGGTAGGCATCCTGGAGGAGATGGTTACCCAGGTTGCCGGGCCCCTGGCCGCTGACGGCGGCACCTTCGGGCCGGATGTCTACGGCAACCTGCCCGGCTTGGACTGGAAGAAACTGACACAAGCCTTTTTAAAGACGGGTTGATACCATGGCCAACCAACAGCGCACCCGATCATCGGGTCCCTGCATCTGGATGCAGGCCGGTGTGGTTAAGACCAAAATGTGCCACCAGGCCTTCGATTGCACCGGCTGTCGGTTCGACAGAGTCCTGCGGCACCTGGCGGAGGAAAATCGGAATCGGTCGGCATCCGGGTCGACCGTTTCCGGCCGTCGCGGACGGATCGAATACTGGGCTGACAAACTCAAGGGCCTGCCCGCCCATCGGCGTCCCTGCCTGCATCATCTCAAGCGCAGGATCGGATTTCGCGCCTGCACCAACGACTATCTGTGCAGCAATTGTGAGTTCGACCAGTATTTCCAGGATCAGTACGCAGTCCACGCGGTGCTCAAACCGGTTGACATGGAGGACGTACAGGGGATCAAGATTCCCCAGGGCGTTTATCTTCACCGGGGGCACGCGTGGGTGGGAATGGCGTCAGGCGGCCAGGTACGCATCGGCCTCGACGCCTTTGCCGCGCGACTGCTGGGACCGTTGGATCGCATCGACCTGCCGCTGATGGGCAAACCGTTGACCCAGGGCCGGATCGGTATCCGCATGAATCGCGGCACCCTGAATACCGGCCTGGCGGCACCGGTCAGCGGTGTGGTCACCGCATTCAACCCCAAAATAAAAGAGGCACCAACGACGTTGCCGGCCGATCCTTACGGGAACGGCTGGCTGCTGATGGTTCAGCCGGACAACCTGCGTGAAGATCTGCGCACCCTTGAGATGGGAACCGAGGCAACGGCCTTCATCAAAAGTGAAATCGCCCAGTTGGTCCGGGGGATAGAGGCCCGGATAGGACCGCTGGCGGCGGACGGCGGGACCCTTTCGGATGACATCCTCGGGCAATTGCCGCCGAATTGCTGGGAGGAAATGGCCCGGCAATTTCTAAGGACCGACATGGCGCAGGTCGAAATAAAGACCGGCTGAGGACCCCGCTGGTTCCACTCGCCTTTCAGGCCGAAGGCGGATCCTCGCCTTTCGTCCTGCCTCCCCTCAACGAAACGGTTTTCAATTGATCGTTCAGCAGCACCTTGCAATAGCGGCAAAGCCGTATCGTTTTTAGATCCACGTCGGCGATACGTCGGCAGTAGTGCATCAGACACTGGTGATCCTCGCAGTGGCGAAGGTCGAAGGTGTGCCCCAGTTCGTGGGCGGCCTCCTTGGCAATGCGTTCCAGATACACGACGCGCTGCCCGACCGGAGAAATGCCGCTGTCCAGGCGAAAGGTGGAAACGATCGCGCTGCGCCCGCCCAATTGCGCCTCTCCATAAACATGGGTAAGGATCGGAATGAAAAGATCGCGGTGGGTCAGCGCAATGATCTTGAGGACATCGGGAGGAGCCTTTTCGGACAATTTCCCAAGAATCGCGGTGGAGTGAAACTGTCCACGGGCTTCGTTCCAGGCAAAACCGATATCGTCAATCACCGGCTCGATAAAGCAAGGCAGGCCGAAGACCTGAGGAACCATTTTTTCGACGGCAGATAGAATATCGGCATCGAACTCGCCGATGGGAGCAATCAGGACGGTCGCTTTGGAGTTGTCGGTCAAGATGGGCTCTGAAGCTCGTAGCGCTTGATCTTGCTGTACAGCGTCGATCGATCGATCCCCAGGATTTTCGCACACAGCGAAATGTTCCAGGCATTTTCCGTGAGCACCTGCAGGATATGGTTCTTCTCTATCCCCTTGAGGGTATGGTCGGATGGCAGGACGCACTCCTGCGTGCAGACAATGGGCAGATCGCCGGGCATCACCTGGGCACCTTTGCCGACCACCACGGCTCTCTCGATGGCATTTTCCAGTTCACGGATATTCCCCGGCCAGTCATGGAGCATCATTTCATCCATGGCCTCCCGGGCAATTTTTCGAATCGGCTTGTTGGTTTCCTGGGCAAAGCGAAGCAAAAAATGATCGCAAAGCAAAGGGATGTCTTCCTTGCGTTGACGCAGGGACGGCATGGCAAAGGAGATGACGTTGAGGCGGTAAAACAGATCTTCCCGAAAGGCGCCGTCGTCAATGGCTTTTTTCAGATCGCGGTTGGTGGCCGCAACCACCCGGAAATCGGCTTCCAGGGGTTGAGTCCCTCCCACCCGATAAAAGACACCGTCCTCCAGCACCCGCAACAGATCGATCTGCATGCGCATGCTGATCTCCCCGATTTCATCCAGAAACAGGGTACCGCCGTTGGCCAGTTCCAGACGGCCTTTTTTGGTTTCCCGGGCGTCGGTGAACGCTCCTTTCTGGTGGCCGAACAACTCGCTCTCCATCAGGTGTTCGGGTATGGCGCCGCAGTTGACGGCCACAAAGGGCCCCTGGCAGCGGCCGCTGCAAGTATGGATCGCCTTGGCGGCCAACCCTTTGCCGGTGCCGGTCTCGCCGGTAATCAGGATGGTGGTGTCCGCTGCGGCCACATCCTTGATCAGGTCGAAGACCGCCTGCATCGCCGGGGATTGGCCGATCATGCTTTCGAAACGGGTGCGTTCCTTGACCTGTTCGCGCAGGTAGAGGTTCTCCTTGGCCTGCGCCTGCTGGGCGATGATTTTCTCGATCAGCACCCCGATCTCTTCCGGATCGAAGGGTTTCAGCAGATATTCGACTGCCCCGCGCTTCATGGCTTCGATGGCCGTCGAAATTGAACCGTAGGCCGTAATCATCACCATTGCCGTATCGAGGTCGCGATCGTTGACCCTCTTGAGAAGGTCCAGCCCGCTCATCCCCTCCATCTTGATGTCCACCAGCATAATATCGTATGGTGCATCGGCGAGCTTCTCCAGCGCCTGTTCGCCGCTGGCAGCGGTTTCCACGTAATGGCCGTCACGTTCCAACCACCCGGCCAGTGATTCTCGAATGATCAGTTCGTCGTCCACGACCATGATCCGGGTTTTGCTCATGTTCCCTCCACATTCAGTTTCGTTTGTGCGCGGCATCGGCCGCTTCCGTCCGCTGCTCTTCATGTGACAGAGGAAGCTGTATCGTAAACGTCGCACCCTTGCCCGGAAGGGTATCAACCGTTATGGTGCCGCTATGCGCCTTGATGATGCCGTACACAACACTGAGCCCCAACCCGACCCCCTTGCCTTTTTTTTTCGTCGTGTAAAAAGGTTCGAACAGCTTGTTCAAATGATCCTGTGGGATTCCGACCCCGGTATCAGCAAATGAAATATTGATCGCGTCGGCACCGCTGTTGCACCAAGTCTTCACGGACAGCATACCGCCCCCCTTGTTCTCCATCGCTTCGGCGGCATTGGACACCATGTTCATGAACACCTGCTGTAATTGATCGGCGGATCCGACCACCCGGGGCAGTTCGGGAGCCAGTTCCTTTCGGATCTTGACGTGGTGGATCTTCAGCAGGTTGTCGTTGAGCACAAGGGTTTTTTCGATCAGCCGGTTTACATCCTGCTCGCCCATTTCCATTTTGGATTGCCGCGAGAACGTCAACAGATTGGACACGATTCGGCTGATCCGACGGGTTTCAGCCTCCATCAGCGTCAGGTAGCGATCGAAGGAATCCTGCCCCCGGGGGTCATCGCCATCTTCCTTCAAAATCCGTTTCATCAACAGGATGAGATTTAAAATACCGGCAATCGGGTTATTGATCTCATGCACCACCGAGGCGGACAGCTTGCCCAAAGAGGCCATCTTATCCTGGTGCAACAGTTTGTCGTGGGTTTCCTGCAATTGGCGGGTACGCTCTTCAACCATCTGCTCCAAACGCCGTCGACTTTCCTTCTCCTGCAGCTTGCGTTCGGTAATATCGTGGCTGATCTCCAGAAATCGGGAAATTTTTCCGCTATTTTCCCAAAGCGGGTGAATGGTCACCTCGATGTAATGTTTTTTGCCGAAAGGGTCGGTACGGGTGCGAATCGTCTTGGCGGTTTCCCGGTTCCGGATCACGGTATTGAGCGGACACCCGCTCTTGTCGCCATAGCACGACTGGTGGGTCTGGTGGTAGATTTCGAAACATTTTTTACCGACCACCTCCTCTTTGTGGTAGCCCATCTGTCTCAAAAAGGCCTCGTTGGCATCCACGATTTCCTGTTCCGGCGTAATCACCAGAATCAGGTCTTGAATCCCGTTAAGAATGGTCTGCATCTCCTGGGATCGTTCCTGGAGCAGCTTTTCCCTGGATTTGAACGCTTTCCAGAACAGATCGAAGGCGTGGTGGGCGAGTACACGCAGATGATCGGGTTTGGTTTCGAGTATCTGACGAAGCAGGTTGTGATCGGGGTTGAGCAGGATTAACAGATGCACATCGAAAACGGGATCGTAAAGTTGCCGATAATCCGAGACGATTGTCAGGCCCCGTTGACGTGCCAGCTTCACCCCGGAGGCATGACTGTCAGGATCCGCCACGGCAACAATTCTGGAATGAACCTCATCCTGCAGAAAGTCGACGGTGGTCATCTTCAGAACTTCTCTGCAGTATTCGCCACCGCCGATCAGGGCGATATTGACGACCGGGGGATTCTCGTTTGTCATCGGCTACATCTCCTGTTTCCGGCATGGGTGGAAGCAGGTCAAAGATAGACCGGCGGGAGTGTGAGCTGAATAGTTAACATGGCGACAAACGACGAATCAAGGTGATTTTAGCCACGGTCCACAGCCGTCCCGAGTCGTTAGCAGATTCCATCCCCCTGCCCGGCCTGAACAGGGTCCAGAAACAGCGGCAACCGGCCGGTTGTCCGGTGCTGAGCGCGCCACCAGACGCACATAAAAGGTTCCATATAACATCGAAAGTTCCCTATGAAGGTCGCCGTAAAAAATTTTCCCTTGATTCAAACCGAATTTTTGGGCATATTCGCATAATTTGACAGGGTCATGCGACACGGTGCCTGCGAATTTTATTGACAAGGCGTTCCTGTCCATATAGGTAAGTTTTTTATTGAAAATACACCTAACCTATTATTTTTACTTAATCGTTTAGAGGCCTTAAAATTTTTATACATTGCGTTTCAAGCGCGATCAGGAGAACGAAACAATGACAAAGGACGCAATTGGTTCTGTTCTGGTTGTTGGGGGCGGCATCTCCGGAATGCAGGCTGCGTTGGATTTGGCCGATTCGGGATACCTTGTTCATGTAGTTGAAAAATCCCCGGCCATTGGCGGAGTGATGAGCGAACTCGACAAAACGTTTCCCACCAATGACTGTGCCATGTGAATTATCTCCCCAAAACTGGTCGAGTTCGGCCGGCATCTGAATATCAACCTGATCACCTGCGCAGAAGTCAAAGACATTCAGGGGACCGAAGGCAATTTCAGCGTCTCCATCGATAAAGGTCCCCGCTTTATCGACCCGGCCAAATGCACCTCCTGCGGGGATTGTGCGCAAGTCTGCCCGGTGGTCCTGCCTGACGAATACAATCAGGGGCTGAATAACCGCAAGGCAACCTACAAGCGATACGCCCAGGCCATTCCCGGTGCATTTGCGATCCAGAAGGCCGACAAAGCCCCCTGCCGCCTGGCTTGCCCGGCCGGGCTCAATGTTCAGGGTTATGTGCAGATGGTCGGCCAGGGCAAATACAAAGAAGCCCTGCAGATCATCATGGAAGATCTGCCCCTGCCCGGCGTGCTGGGGCGCATCTGCCCCCACGGCTGCGAAGACGCCTGCCGCCGCTGCGAAGTGGATCAGCCGGTGGCCATCCGCGACTTGAAACGCCTGGCCGCCGATCACTTCGATCCCCGGGACATCGAAATTCCCAAAGCCGCCCCGCGCGATGAACGCGTGGCCATCATCGGTTCGGGACCGGCGGGCCTGTCCGCGGCCTATCAACTGGCCCGCAAGGGCATCCTGTCCACTATTTTCGAGGCTCTGCCCAAAGCCGGCGGCATGCTGCGCGTGGGCATTCCGGACCATCGGCTGCCGCCCGAGATTCTGGACCGGGAAATCGAACTGATCACCAACCTGGGCGTTGAATTGAAGACCAACACCCCGCTGGGCGACGACCTGACCGTAGATACCCTTTTCGAACAGGGCTTCAAGGCAGTCTACCTGGCCCTGGGTGCCCATAAGGGCATCACCCTGGGGGTGCCCGGCGAACAGGCCGAGGGCGTTCGCCAGGGCGTCGATTTTTTAAGAGAGGTCAACCTGTCCGGCAGCGCACCGGTGGGCAGGCACGTGGCCATCATCGGCGGCGGCAACGTAGCCATTGATGTGGCCCGCTCGGCGGTTCGTTTAGGTGCCGAAAGCGTCCAGATCATCTATCGCCGCACCCGGGCGGAAATGCCGGCCTGGGAAGAGGAGATTCAGGCCGCGGAAACGGAAGGCGTCTCCCTGACTTACCTGTCCGCCCCCCAGGAGATCCTGGCCACCGACGGCAAGGTGACCGGACTGCGCTGCATCCGCATGGAACTGGGCGAACCGGATTCCTCGGGCCGCCGTCGTCCCGTACCGGTTCCGGGCAGCGAATACGATCTCGACATCGACCAGCTGATCCCGGCCATCGGCCAACGACCGGACCTGTCCGCTATCGAAGCGGTCGATGACCTGGAATTCACCCGATGGAGCACCACCGAGGTGGACCCCATCACCTATGCTACCGGCAGAAAAGGCGTTTTTGCCGGCGGCGACCTGCAAACCGGACCCTGGGTGGCCATCGGGGCCATCGCCGCCGGCAAGGAGGCGGCCGTATCCATCGAGCGATATCTGGACGGCGCCGATATGGCGGCCGGCCGCGAGCCCATCGAGCGTGACGATCCGGTTTACCGTCCGATACCCGCCGACGAACCGGCGGCGGCGCGTGCCAAGATGCGTGAACTTAAGCCCGAAGCCCGCCGGGGCAATTTCAACGAAGTCGAACAGGGCCTGACCGAGGAAGCCGGCCAGGCCGAAGCCCACCGCTGCCTGAACTGCGGCTACTGCTGCGAATGCTACCAGTGTGTGGAGGCATGCGGCGCGGGGGCAGTCACGCTGGAATCCCACCAGGAGCAGCGCGAGCTGCTGAATATTGAAGTGGGCTCGGTCATTCTGGCCCCCGGTTTTACGCCTTACGATCCCTCCAAGCTGGATTTTTACGGATACGGCAAGCATCCCAATGTAATCACCTCCATGCAGTTCGAACGGTTGTTGAGCGCCTCGGGCCCCACCGAAGGACACGTGGCCCGGCCCTCGGATCACAAAGACCCCAAGAAGATTGCCTGGTTCCAGTGCGTCGGATCCCGTGACCAGAACCGCTGCAAGAATGAATACTGCTCGTCGGTTTGCTGCATGTATGCCATCAAAGAGGCCGTCATCGCCAAGGAACACGCCGGCGAGGCGTTGGATTGCGCGGTCTTTTTCATGGACATGCGCACTTACGGGAAGGACTTCGAACGCTATTACGAAGGGGCCAAATCCCAGGGCGTCCGTTTCCTGCGGTCCAAGGTCCATACCATCGATGCCATACCGGACAGCGATGACCTGTCGATCCGTTATGTGACCGAAAGTGGCGAGATGCAAACGGAAGTATTCGACATGGTGGTTCTTTCCGTGGGACTGGAAACCTCCCCCGACGTGATTGCCATGGCCGAATCGCTGGGGGTAGGCCTCACGCCGGGCAACTTCTGCCAGACGTCCACCTTTGCCCCGGTGACCACCAGCCGCGCCGGCGTTTATGTCTGCGGCGCCTTCCAGGGACCCAAGGATATTCCCCAGGCCGTCGTGGATGCCAGCGCCTCGGCAGCCGCCGCGGGTGAATTGCTCTGTTCGGCAAGAAACACCCAGACCCGTACGGCCGAAGTGGTTCCCGAAACCAATGTGGCCGGCGACCGGCCCCGGGTGGGGGTCTTTGTCTGCAATTGCGGCATCAATATTGCCGGTGTGGTTGACGTGCCGGCGGTACGCGATTATGCGGCCACCCTGCCCTTTGTGGAATACGTGACCGACAACATGTACACCTGTTCCCAGGACACCCAGGACAGCATGACCGAGATCATCCGGGAAAAGCGCCTCAACCGGGTGGTGGTCGCAGCCTGCACCCCCAAAACCCATGAGCCGCTGTTCCAGCAGACACTGATCAATGCCGGCCTGAACAAATACCTGTTCGAAATGGTCAACATCCGCAACCAGGATTCCTGGGTCCACAAAAACAACCCCGACATCGCCACCCAGAAGGCCATGGACCTCGTGCGCATGGCCATCAACAAGGTCGCTCTCAAAGAGCCGCTCTCCGAAACTGAACTCACCGTCGGCCAGTCCACCCTGGTCATCGGCGGCGGCATCGCAGGCATGACTGCTGCTCTGAGCCTGGCCAGGCAGGGGTATGACACCCATCTGGTGGAACGCACCGCTCAATTGGGCGGGCAGGCCAACAGCCTGTACCGGACCTGGCGGGGGGAGGACATTCAAGCCCATCTGGCCGAACTGGTGGCCCGGGTAAACGCTGAAAAGCGTCTTCAGGTGCACCTGAATACCCAGTTGACCAGCGTGGATGGATTTGTGGGCAACTTCAAGACCGTCCTTAAAAACAGTGCCGGTGACACCGCCATAGAACATGGCGTTACCGTGGTGGCCACCGGAGCCAGTGAACTCCAGCCCGAAGAATACCTTTACGGCCAAGACCCGCGGGTGCTGACCAGCCTGGAGTTGGACCGCAAAATGCTGACCGGCGATCCCATGCTCGACGCGTTGAACACGGCGGTGTTCATTCAGTGCGTGGGATCGCGCGAGCCCCAGCGGCCCTATTGTTCGCGGGTCTGCTGCACCCATTCCATTGAAAGCGCCCTGGCCATCAAGACCCGCAACCCCGAAGCCGGTGTCTATATTCTCTACCGTGACATCCGTACCTACGGCGAGCGGGAAACGCTTTACAAAAAAGCCCGTGAGGCCGGCGTGATCTTCATCCGCTATGATCTGGAGAACAAACCCCAGGTGATGCCCGATGGAAATCGACTGGCGGTGCGCGTCACCGACCATGTCTTGGGCCGGCCCCTGGAAATCACCACGGACCTGTTGACCCTGGCCTCGGCCATTGTGCCATATGCCGACGAACAGCTTTCCCAGTTTTTCAAAATCCCGCTCAACGACGACGGCTTTTTCGTCGAGAAGCACGCCAAGCTCGGGCCGTGCGAATTTGCCACGGACGGCGTTTTCCTCTGCGGGCTGGCTCATTACCCCAAATCCATCGATGAGGCTATTTCCCAGGGAAAGGCAGCAGCATCGCGGGCCGTCACCCTGCTCGCCCAGGAAAACATCTTTACCAGCGGTGAAGTCGCCTCGGTCGATCCCCTGATGTGCTCCAGCTGCGGGGTATGCATATCCATCTGCCCTTACTCCGCCCCCGGCTTCATCCCCGAGGATGCACGTATGTTCGCCGGCAGGGCAACCATCAACCCGGCCCTGTGCAAGGGATGCGGCCTGTGCGTCGCCTCGTGCCGGTCCGGCGCCATTCATCTCAAGGGATTCGACAACAACCAGATTTTTGCCATGCTGGATGCCATCTAATTGAAAACGGGCCGGCATCGGAGCAGGCGGAGACCGCCAGCCGTTGCCGGCCGGGCCTGAATGAAGGAGAAACGAAATGTCTGAATGGGAACCGAAAATTGTGGCCTTTCTGTGCAACTGGTGCAGCTATGGCGCAGCGGATCTGGCCGGCGTCAGCCGGATGCAGTATCCACCCAATATCCGGGTTATCCGGATCCCCTGTACCGGTCGCATGAGCCCGAAGTTCGCCCTGGCTGCACTGCGAAACGGCGCTGACGGGGTGTGGGTGTCCGGGTGACATCCCGGCGACTGCCATTACCTGGAAGGTAATTACTACGCCCGACGAAAATTTGCCCTTTTTAGCAACCTAATGGAATACATGGGTATCGAACGCGATCGGTTGCACATGTCATGGGTGTCTTCGGCCGAAGCCACCAAGTTCATCGATGTCGTGACCCAGGTGACAGAAGCGGTTCGCGCTCTGGGCCCCAACCAACACTTTGTGAAACCCCAGGCGAAGGTAGCGTGATATGTTAGGATACACCGAGAAAATGAGGGACATCGCCGGTCGCCTTCTTAAGGAATGTGACGTGGAAATGATCATCGGCTTCCGCAAGGGAACCCTGCCCATGATGAACGAACCATGCTTTGTCACTAAACCTGAAGATGTCCAATCGCTGATATGGGACAGCAACTGCGGCATCAACCTGGCGAACTACCTGACCAATCGAAAAGAGAAGATCGCCGTTTTCGCCAAAGGATGCGATTCCAGGAATATTGTTACCCACATTATCGAAAACAAAATCAAGCGTGATCAACTGCACATCGTCGGCGTTCCGTGCACGGGGATGATCGACAAACGCAAGATTGGCGGTATGGTGTCCGGCGAGATCCTGGAGGTTTCGGAAACCGAAACCACCATCAAAGTCAAGACCGCCGATGCCGAGACGCTCTTCGACAAGAACGACGTGCTGCAGCAGAACTGCGCCCTTTGCATTCACCGCAACCCGGTCATCCATGACGAAATGGTAGCCGATCCGGTACCCGAGCAGACGGGCATCGATCGCTACGCGGACATCCAAAAGATCGAGGAGATGGGCATCGATGAAAAATGGCAGTTTTTCGACGAACTGCTCTCACCGTGCATCCGCTGCTACGCCTGCCGCAACGCCTGTCCGCTGTGCTACTGCCCCACCTGTTTCGTCGACGAGTCCAAGCCGCAGTGGGTGGGCAAAGGCCAGGACCCGGTGGACGTGCGAACGTTCCATTTCCTGCGGGCCTACCACTGCGCCGGCCGCTGCACCGATTGCGGTGCCTGCGAGCGCGCGTGCCCGGTGGGGATCAATATGCGCCTGCTCACGCGCAAACTGGAAAAAGACTGCCAGGAACAGTTCGGATGGGAAGCCGGACTTTCCCTGGAGCAGCGGCCGGCACTGGATGTTTACCAATCCAACGATCCGGGGGCCTTTATCAAATAGATAAAGACTGGAGTGGTGGGGAATACCGTTTCCCCATCTGCAAATTCTTTTTAGGTTGTAAGGGTTAACGCTATGACGCTCGTTAGAATCGACAAGAAAAAGTGGGCTGAGGGATTGAAGGCCGCCGCCGATGCCTACCGGCTGTTTGGGCCGGTCAAGGAGAAGGACTACCACCAGTTCAAGGCACTGGAAAAGGGTGAAATGCCGGCGTTTGACATGGTCAACACCCGCCTGTCGCCCAAGGCGCTGCTGTTTCCCCAATCCGAAGCGATGCTCGAATACTCCCTTGACGAGTCCAGGGACGACCACCACCTCATGAAAGAGGTGGCCAGGGACACCGCTCCCCGCGCCGTGATCGGCATCCGACCCTGCGATGCCAAATCAACCCTGCTGGTCAAGCTGAACTTCGACACGCCGGACGTGAAGGATCCCTATTGGCTTGACGCCTACCAGGCCACCACCTTCATCGGCATGGCCTGCGACGCCCCCCTGTCTACCTGCTTCTGCACCACTGCCGGTTGCGGGCCTTACCATGAGGAGGGGTTGGACATGCTGGTGATGGACCGGGGAGACGCCTACCTGGCCAAGATCCTCACGGACAAGGGAACGGCCTTTGCAGACGCCGCCGGCTGGAAGGTCGCATCCGATGACCAGGAGGCCTTTGAATCAGGCAAAGCGAAGGCGGAAGGCCGGATGGTTTCTTCCATCAAGACCGACAACCTGGACGGCACCGATCTGCTGGAACTTCACGGCGCACCTTTTTGGGATGATATCGCTTTTGCCTGCCTGAACTGCGGTACCTGCACCTTCTCCTGCCCCACCTGCTGGTGCTTCGATATCCAGGACGAGGTTCATGGAAACTCCGGCGTGCGCATGAAAAACTGGGACAGCTGCATGTTTCCCATCTTCACCGTCCATACCACCGGGCACAACCCCCGGGATACGAAGACCCAGCGGGTCCGCCAGCGCTTCATGCACAAGCTAAAATACTTTGTGGACAAATACGAAGCGGGCATTATGTGCGTAGGCTGCGGCCGGTGCGTTCGCCAGTGCCCGGTTAATATCGATATCCGCCGGGTATGCGAACTGATGAACAGCTTCAAACCTGCAGACGCCTGCGCCGTGCAGGGTTGATAGAGGGAGGAACACGTGCAAAATCCATATTTACCCTATCCGGTCCGGATTGACGACATCACTGTCGAGGCCGAAGACAAGAGCCTGAAGACCTTTAAATTCGTTTTCCTCAACGATGGCGACGAACAGAAGTTCGCTTATCAGGCCGGACAGTTTGCCGAATTGTCCATCCCCGGCAAAGGAGAAATCCCCATCGGTATCGCCTCATCGCCCGTTGAAAAAGGATTCGTCAAGTTTACGGTCAACCGTGCCGGGGTGGTCACCACCCACCTTCACAACATGAAGGCGGGAGACATCATGGGGCTGCGGGGACCGCTGGGCAACTGTTACCCCTGGAAGCGCCTGGAGGGCAAGAACATCCTCATCGTGGGCGGGGGGTTTGCCTTCACGACCCTGCGTTCGTCCGTTGTCTACATGCTGGATCCGGCCAACCGGAAAAAATTCGGCAATATCGACGTGGTTTACGGCGCCCGGTCGCCTGGCATGCTGCTTTACAAAAACGAGTTGGTGGAGTGGGAAAAGCGGGACGACATCAACATGCACATCACCGTGGATGCCACCACCGACCCCGACTGGAAGTACAACGTGGGCTTCGTGCCCCCCATCACCGAACAAAAAGCCCCTCAAGGCGGTGACGATACCTACGCCATCGTATGCGGCCCGCCCATTATGATCAAATTCACCCAACCGGTGCTGGAAAAGCTGGGCTACGCCCACGACCACATCATCATGAGCCTGGAAAACCGCATGAAATGCGGTTTCGGCATGTGCGGTCGCTGCGGCATAGGCAAGGAACTGGTTTGCAAGGACGGCCCGGTCTTCACCCTGGACCAGATCAACAAAACTCCGAGGGAATATTAGCCGGTCATCAGCGGTCCGGCGATTTGCAGTTTTTTTCACTTCGCTAATTTTTGGATTTCGTATTGACATAAAAGACTTAATCCGTTACTAAGTTTAGATTCTAGAAGAGAACTTAAACGGCAGTGTGCCGGAAATACTAACAAATTTGTAAAGGAGGATTGAGTAACATGCCGACAGTCGAATTTGGTGGAAAAAGCTTCACGGTAGATGAAGACGGTTTTATCGATGACTACACCAACTGGTCCCAAGAGTGGGTTCAGTATGTTAAAAAAGAAGAAGGCATCGATGAACTGAACGACGAGCACCAGAAGGTGGTAGCCGTGCTTCGCGAATACTATGAAAAGAACGGCATCGCCCCCATGGTCCGCGTGCTCTCCAAGGTGACCGGCTTCAAACTGAAGCACATTTACGAGTTGTTCCCGTCCGGACCCGGAAAGGGAGCCTGTAAGATGGCGGGGCTTCCCAAACCCACCGGATGTGTCTAAGCACACCGAACCTCAATTATAAAAAGGCTCCGCTTAAAAAAGGCGGGGCCTTTTTTAATTTAGGTGATAAGGTAGAAGATTAAAGCGGCTTAGGACAGGTTAAAAAATTATCTCTGGCCATCCTGATGATGCCCCCAGTAGCCTTGGGTATAAGACAACCTATATTCCTGTGGAGGCCCTATGCGCCTTACCGTAAAAACCCACTCGCAGACGGAAATGATCGACGTCACCGCCCGGGTTCAACAGCAGGTTGCCGAGAACGGAATGAACAGCGGCCTTTGCATGGTCTTCGTCCCCCACACCACAGCGGCCGTCACCATCAATGAAAGCGCCGATCCGGCTGTGGCCGGGGATATTCTGATGGTACTCAACAAAATCGTACCGTGGAAAGAAGCCTACCGCCACATGGAAGGCAACTCCCCCGCCCACCTGAAAACATCAATCGTCGGATCGTCGGAAACCATTGCCGTTGAAAACGGCCGGCTGGTTCTGGGTACGTGGCAGGGCATCTTCTTCTGTGAGTTTGACGGACCCCGGACCCGCAAGCTGGACATCCGGCTGATGCGGGAATCATGAAAGATATCCGTATCGCGGCGGTGGTCTGCCGGTGTCCGGTAGGCCGGGTCAAACACAATCTGGCGCGGACCCGCTACTGGACCCTGCTGGCCGGGAAAAAGGGAGCCGCCTTGGTCTGCTTCCCTGAGCTGAATCTCACCGGTTACAGCAACCGGGCGGAAATCGCCGATCATGCCATTTCTGCCAAGGGATCGGAGATTGAAGCGCTGGTCCGTCTATCCGTTGACCAGCAAATCGCATTGCTTGTGGGGTTTGCTGAAAAGGCTGAGGATGGAAGGATTTTTGCCAGTCATATGGCGATCACTCCGAAGGGTCGGACCGGCCTCTACCGGAAGCTCCACCTGGCCCCGCCGGAAGCGGATCATTTCAGCCCGGGTGAAACCCTGCCGGTGTTCCACTGGTCTGGGGTTCGGTTCGGCATCCAGCTTTGCTATGATGCCCATTTCCCCGAGCTTTCCACACGCATGGCAGAAGCCGAAGCCGACATGATCTTTATCCCCCATGCCTCCCCGCGTGGCCAGGCGATGGACAAGCATCAATCGTGGATGCGCCACCTGCCCGCCCGGGCATTTGACAACGGCCTCTTTGTGGTCGCCTGCAACCAGACCGGAAACAACGAAAATGGACTGGTCTTCCCTGGCAATGCCGTGGCCTTTTCCCCTTCAGGAGAAATCATCGACGCCCGCCTGTCAGGAGACTCGGGAATAATGGTGGCCGACTTGACGGCCGATCAGATCAACCATGTCCGCAGCCATCGGATGCGGTATTTTTTACCCAACCGCCGGCCCGGGCTTTACCGCCAGACGCCGCTGTTGACGGACCTTCACGAATAGGGACCGCAGGCCATTGGCAGTCATTTTTTCCCGGCGGCATACCGTCCCCAACCCGGTAGTATAAACCTGCCCGCAACCTGGAGTCGGCTACTGAACGAAGAAGATAATGCTCTCCAATGGTGTACCCTCTTTGGAAAGCACTTCCACCATCCACTCGCCCGTCCATTCCGGCAGCAGGGTTTTAGAACTCCAGGTCCGCCACGGACTGTTGCGAACCGGCAATACGACCGACGCCTTCAGAGCACCTTGGTAGTACCAGTTGTGGGTAATTTCCGTTTCCCCCTGGGCACCGCCGATCTGGGTAAAGCAAAAAACCCGTTCAGTCCCCACAGGGATCACGTCACCGGATCCCACGGGCATCCGATCCACGATCTCCCGGCAGACCACGGCCTGGGCCACGGTGATCTCCTGAGCCATGGCCCCGGTGACGAAGACCAGAACCAGTATCAGGGAAAAAGTCAGGGTGAAAAAGCGCCGGATGTTCATCTGTCCCTCCTTTTGTTAGAAAAATTGAGCAATTATCGTTCTGGTTTCATGTGAAAACGAATGTCAGTCGGAATTCAGCGTCGCTGCCGGGCTCTAACCGGTTTGAACGAAAACCTGACTTCGGAAAAATGAAGTCAGATAAGAGCGGTTCAAGGAATCTCGATGGAACGGGTTTATAGCAGGTTGGTTGTGGGTTGGCAAATCGTCAAAACACCTGCTGCTTTATAGAGAATGCCGGCGTCGGGGCCAACGTATACGCCCTGTTTTTCTTCACCAAGTTAATCCCAAACATCGTGATGGTTTCGGCAAGCGGGCGCCCGAAGATAAAATCCAGCATCCGGTTGTCCACCCTCCCTCTTTCCACCGTCAGCTGACGGACGTGGGCATCAAATCCGAGAATTTCCAGGATCTTTATCTCCTGTTTCAAACGCCCCTTACGGGTTCCTTCTCCCACCAGCGCTTGGAGGTCTTCATAACTGCAGTGCTGCTCATGGTCTTCGATCAGTTCCCAGAGGCCGTTGACGCCTGACAGCAGATCCTGTCGCGTCAGCCGGGAAGTTTCGTATATCCCTTCGATCCGCCGGGTGTCCCGGCAGTTTAACGCCCGGCACTCGAGCGGGCGGTGGTCATAGATGCCGCACCCCCGGGTCGCCCGATCATAAAACAGACAAGTCCACCTGCCGGGGTGCCCCTTGATTTTGATGATCTCATCGGTCAATGGCGCCAGGGTGCCCTTGACGTTGTCACGAGCCAGTTCGCCCCGCCGGATGGTGAACAGGCATCGGGCCGGTATGCGGCCGTCATCCACCAAGGGTCGGTCTTCCAGGTGCAGAGACGGCCCCCCCTTTTCACAGCAGGTGCCGCAGCGTTGGCAAGGATACGGAGTCGCTTCATGATTCATTCCATTGCCACCGGATCTTTTTCTAAGGATTTGCATCGCAGGTCGTGGATACGCCCGTCACTTGGCGCAGATCCTCCACCACCATGTATAAACAAGGCACCAGGATCAGCGTGATTCCCGTGGCGAAGAGGATGCCGAAGCCCAGTGAAAGCGCCATGGGGATGAGAAAACGCGCCTGGCGGGAGGTCTCGAAAATAATGGGTGCCAGACCGCCGAAGGTGGTCAGGGTGGTCAACAGGATGGGGCGGAAGCGGTGAATGCCCGCATGGTGAATGGCGTCGTGGCATCCTTCACCTTCCTGACGCTTGCGGTTGGCAAAATCCATGAGCACCAGGGAATCGTTGATCACGACACCGGACAGCGCTACCACGCCGAACATGCTCATCACACTCAGGCTGTATCCCATGATCAAGTGTCCGATTACCGCCCCCACGATGCCGAAAGGGATGGACATCATGATAATGACCGGCTGGATGAAGCTGTTGAAGGGGATCGCCAGCATGGCGTAGATCACCAGCAGGGCCATCATCAGCCCCCGCATCAGGCTCTCCATGCTTTCGCGCCGCTCGGCCTGGTTGCCTTCGAAGCTGTAGGTCAACCCCGGGTATTTTTCCTGGAGAGCCGGCAAGGTCTCCCGGGTGAGGGAGCGGAGCACCTGGTCGGCCTGGCTGCGCGGCTGGACGTCAGCGGTCACCGTCACCACCCGCCGTCCGTTGCGACGGTCAATGGATGTATAGGCCCTGCCCCGCTTGATGTCCACTGCTTCCAGCAAGGGCATCTCCTTGCCGGCCGGCGTGCGCAGGATCATTTCCTCCAGGTTGTGCTCGGACATCCGCTCATTTTTGGGCAGACGAACCATGACCTTCACTTCGTTGCGCCCCCGTTGCTGACGGAGGGCTTCAGCACCGTAATAGGCATTACGGAGCAGTCTGGCCACCTCCTGAGCCCTGAGGCCCAGACTGCGCGCTTCAGGCCGGATTTTGAAATCGATCTGCTTTTTCCCCGGTGAGAAGCCATCGTCGATATCCGTTACATTGGGGAAAAATCCAAGGGATTCGGCCACTTCGGCACTAGCCAGGGCCAAGGCTTCCACATTGCGGTGACTCAGCTCGACGGCGATAGCTGCCCCGCGCCCCGGTCCACCTGCATCAGACTCGAATTTGAGTGACTCCAATCCGGTTAAATGCCCGACCCGATCCCGCCAAAGCGATGTCAACCGAGCCGTAGAAAGGGGTCTGACGCCAGGTGGTGTCAAATAGATGCGCACCTCCGCACGGTTACCATTGATGGTGGAAAAGATGCCTTCAACCAGTTCTTTGCCGCCATTTTCGGCGGTCAATTGTTTGGCCGTCTCCACAAGGATTTGCTGAATCGCTTCCGTTTTCTGAACCGCGGTGCCATAGGGCAACACCGCCGTAACCAAAGCATAGTCAGATTCGATCTTGGGAAACAATTCGAACCCCATACGCCCGCTTTTCACGTAACTGAGGGTAAGCATCAGCACCACGGCACCGATGCTGATGGCGATATAGCGATGGCGCAGGGCCAGATCGAGAAAGGGGCCATAACGGGCTCGAACCAAAAAGGAAAACCAGTCGCTGAAGCGCTGCTGTTGGCGAAGCACCCAGCCGAAGAGACCGGTTTCCGAGCGGGGTTTACGATGGCCGATATGGGCCGGCAGGATCAACAGGCTCTCAATGAGGGAGACGGCGAACACGGCCACCACCACTACGGGAATCTGACGGAACACCTTGCCCATGATGCCGGATACGAAAAACAACGGCATGAAGGCCACGATGTTGGTCAGCACGCTGAAGATTACCGGCATGGAGATTTCACGAGTTCCGTTCACCGCCGCCTGAAGCCATGGCTTTCCCGACTGGCGGTGGTGGTAAATGTTTTCGCCGGCTACAATGGCATCATCCACCACGATGCCAAGGGTGATGATAAAGGCAAACATGGACATGACATTGATACTCACCCCCGCAGCCGGCAGGAAAAACAGCGAGCCGAGGATGGAGATGGGAATTCCCAGGCTGACCCAGAAAGCCAACCGCGGCTCCAGGAAGATGGACAGTAGAATGAACACCAGAGCAAGCCCGAAATAGCCGTTGCGCAGCATCAGATCCATGCGCTGACGATAGATGTCGCTGCGGTCGTTGCGGGCCACCAGATCAATGCCCGGCGGCAGGTTCGGTCGTATCTCGGCCATTTTTTCACGGACACGTTCGGAAACATCCAATGGGGTCTGATCACCGATACGATAGACGTCGATCAGGATGGCCCGATGACCGTTGTAGGTGGCAAAGCTGTCCGTGTCCTCGAATCCGTCCACCACCTCGGCGATGTCCGCCAGCAGCACCTGGGTGCCGTCGTTGGTGGTGATGATGGGGATTCGGCCGAATTCAGGCCCGAAATCCCTTCGTTCGGTCATGCGCACCAGCACATCTCCACTGTCCGTTTTAATGGATCCACCGGGGACTTCCACGGCCGCCCGCCGGATGATCTGAGCAATTTGCTCCAGCGTCAATCCGTAGGCCCTCAATTTGGCCTGAGGAACGGAGATGCTGATTTCATAATCCCTGATTCCGGAAAGTTCCACCTGGGTGATGCCCGGGTCCTGCAGCAGACGATCACGGACCATCTCCGCTGTCTCCCGGAGAATAGGTTCCCCCTGGTCGCCGAAGAGGGCCAGAGAGACGACATAACGTTTGCGCTGGGCAATCGTTACCCGAGCGTCCTCGGCCTCGTCGGGAAAAGAGGTGATCCGGTCCACCGCATTCTGGATATCCTGGGCCACCCGCTGGATATTCTTTCCCTCGATCACCTCAGCGGTCACCCTACCGGCGCCTTCGTTGGCCACCGCGGTAATTTGCTTAATATTATCAAGGCCCTGAATTGCCTCTTCAATGGCCAGGATAATGCCGCGCTCCACCTCCTCGGGACTGGCACCGGGGTAGGCCATGGAGACCGTCACATAATCCAGTTCGAAATCGGGAAAAACTTCTTTTTTGATCTGCCCGGCGAAAATCAGGCCGCCTACCAGAAAAACCACCATCAGCAGGTTGGCCGCGACTGAATGCCCGGCCATCCATGAGATGGGACCGGATTGACGGCGATCCCCATCGGAAACAGGATTCAGATTCAGGTTATCCATCTGATTTTACGTTGCGTTGAGGTGTTGACAAGGATTCCCCCGATGGCCCGGCATCGCTGTCTTGCAACGGCAACCCGTCCACGGGGGCGGAAAGGTCAGAAACAATGAGCCGCTGACCGGGAACAATGCCGTTTTTCATCAGCACATGATCGGCATCGCGCCACAGGGTCTCCACCGGCATGACTTTCAGGGTATCGTCATCGGCAAGTATCCAGATGGTGCTGTTGTCCCGCAGGGCACTTCTGGGGATGCGATAGACATCCGTCAACCGCTGTCCCTGGATGACCACCCGGACGTACTCACCGATCAGCATGGGAGGCGCGTCGTCCCGGTTCTTTGATTTCAACCCCAGCGGATCTTTGACGGAAACCAGGACCCGGGCCATGCGACCGTCCGTCTCCAGGTCACTGAGCAATCTGGCCACTGTCCCCTGCCGGTGGCTTCCCCGGTAGGAAATCGTGACGGAGGCGCCTTTTTCCGAATTGGTCCGGGGAATCTGTATCCATGCCAGGCGCTCCACGGGGAGCGACACCTGAATCCAGTATTCATCGGTGCCCACCAGTTGGGCCAGTGCATCCTGGGTGGACACCTGGGAACCCACATTCACGTGGGTGCTGCGGACAATGGCATTGAATGGTGCCAAAATATCGGTTCGATACAGGTTTAATCGCGCCTGTTCGAGTTCTGCACGGGCAGCCGCCAGATCGGATCGGGCTTTGGCCAGATGGGGTTGTCGTAGGGCCAGTTCCGCTTCCTGGGCATTGGCCGTTCGCTCCGGATAGAGTAGCGACCATTCCTGCCGGGCCACATCCTGGTATCCCATCTCCACCTTAAGCGCATAGTCTGCGTTGACTACGGCACTTTCCTTGCGGGCAATGGCCAGCTCGTAATCCTCGGCATCGATCTTCACCACCTTTTCACCGGCACGGATAAATCCGCCCTCAACAAACTCCGGATGAATGGCTTGAATCTCTCCGGGGACTCTTGTTTTCAAGGTGATTTCCTTTGCCGGGATCACCGATCCCATACCCGTCACGGCAACTTGGTGGGTATCCGGAAAAAGTGGCAGGGTTTTCACCAGGGCAACGGTGCGTTCCGGCGGCCGCTTCTGGGCTCGCGGGGCCGTCTTTTTGATATAGCTGGCACCGGCGATGCCAATCGTTATGATCAGGGCACAGACAATCAGGGTCCTCACCCAGGATTTGCCGTCGGCACGGGTTGCCTCGGTCTTTTCAGGATGACCATTCATATTTTTGTCCATTTTCATCTTATCCTCGGCGCCCATCTTTCACGGATGCCCCCGGTAAATCGGCACTCCCGACCCACCCACCGCCAAGCGCACGGTGCAAACCGATGCGATATCGAATGAGCGTCTCCTGCTGCCGGATCAGATCCCTTTCGAGATCCTGGACGGCGATCAGTTGGGTAAGCACCGGCAGGTAATCGCTCAACCCCCGACGATACCGCTGGATGGCTTCTTCAAGCCCTTTCCGGGCCGCCGCCATTACCGATTCAAGCCCTCTGATATGTTCCCGCTGTCGTGTCTCGCTTTCCAGGGCGTCCTCGACCTCTTTAATGGCAGTCAAGACGGCCTGGCGATATCCCCAGAGACCTTCATCCGCCTGTGCCAAGGTCCGGTCCACCTCTGCCGCCCGACGGCCGCCGTCAAAAATGGGTGCCGTCAGGTTGGCAGCCAGACTCAGCAACCAGGTATCGAAAAGCAGATCCAAGTCACTGGGGCCGTATTGGGCACCGGCAGTCAAGCGAAGGGCCGGCAGGCGGTTGGCCCGAGCCGCAGCCACTTGCCATTCGGCAGCCCTTAACCGCAAGCCGGCCGCCCTCACATCGGGCCGATTGGCCAGAAGATCGGCAGGCAGGCCTACCGCCGGAAAACTGCCGATGACCGGCATGTCGGTCTGCGTTAAATCGAGATCCGTCCGGGGCGGCCGCCCCAGCAGTACGGACAGTTCATGCATCAACAACTGGGTTTCGGCCTCCACCAGCGGGATTCTCGCCCGGACACCCTCCACCACCTGCTTCTGCTGGTAAACATCCAGGGCGGAAACCATGGCTTTTCGAAAACGCAGTTCAATCAGATCTAAAAAGGTTAAATTGTTCTCCAGCTGCTTTTCCAGAAGCTGCTTCTGAAGCCGTTGGGATACAATCCGCACCCAGCGGTCAGCCACTTCGGCAGCCACCGTGATACTGGCCGTCTGAAGGTCGGCTTGAGTTGCATTTACGGTGAGTAGCGCCGCCTCCTGCTGGCTTCGGATCCTGCCCCACAGGTCCAGCTCGTAATTGCTGGCCAGACCCAACGCGTAATTACCGTCTCCTTCCGAACCGCCGGATAGGGATTCCGATCGGCGCCGGGTATAGTCGGCCGAACCGGTCGCAACCAGATCCGGGTAACGCGCTGCACCGGCCTGAACGGCCAGCGACCTGGCCTGCTGCAACCGGGCCCAGGCCTCTTTAAGTGTAAAGCTGCCAGATAGGGCGGTATTAATCAACCGGCTGAGTTCCGGGGAACCCACGGATTCCCACCATGGCGATGTCAGGTCTATTTCTACGCCGTACAAGGCATAGGTGCCGGGAAGTTCACCCGCCGCATCCGGCATCACCATCGGCTTGAAGGGGCTGCATGAAAACAGCACTGAGATTCCCAAAAGTAAAAAAAGCCGGTATGGGTAATAATTCTTCATGGGTTGACGGGGTTCACCTCGGTAAAATTCGCTTGCCTGCCAATTCGTTCACAGGTTTCCGGTCCTTTTTTTCCGGCATTACCGGCGCGGTGATCCATACTGGTATTACCGACGCAACCCCGCCTGAGTCCGGGGAACACCTTAAAAAAAGAGGTTCACGGCAACAAGGGAATAATTCATTTGGATATTTTTTTGATTAAATCATTTTACGACTGTTCGGTTAACGGCTTTAGTAAACTGTCTACAAGATAATCGTGATAACGCCTGCCACAAGTACGAAGTATTGATTTATCACCCTGGATTGCCTGAAACAAGCGCAAACCGCTCAGAATATTGGCTCCATCCATAGGACCGATCGGCTGTCCGACAGTTTTCCTGTCATTCATTTGGCCGGGGTATGAATTTTCACGGCAACCGCGTTTAAAATACCACCTAATTTATTAAGGTGGTATTTACGAATATTTTTAGTATTGTGATTTGCTTGAACTCATATATAATGGCTTCGACTGCACATTATTCTTTGATTCAAGATGACTAATCGACAAGGACAGATCCACGCGTTGCACCGCGAGTGGATTTTTTTGCCCTATTGAAAAGGCGCGAGAACGCAACTGAACGCAACTGCAGGATTCACTAAAAGGGAGATACGATGAAAGAATTAGTCACCTACATAGCGCGGTCATTGGTGGACAAACCCGAGCAGGTTTCCGTAGCGGAAGTGGAAGGGAATCAAACCACCGTTTTGGAACTCACAGTGGCCAAGGAAGATCTGGGGAAGGTCATCGGTAAGCAGGGCCGGACCGCCCAGGCCATGCGAACCATTCTGAGTGCCGTTTCTTCAAAGGTTAAAAAACGCACGGTTCTTGAAATCATTGAATAGCAGCCTTGATGTGCCCTGATCCAATCGGGGGCATTCGTAAAATCAGTGGTTACAGGTTTCACTTTTCGCAATTGCATCTAAAATAACGATATCTAAAAGCCCGATCTCATCTTTCCCGATTGAAAAAACATTTGCCCTTTCCTCTTCAAGGGAAAAGGGCTTTTGTTTTTTCAATCGGGGAAAGTCCTCATGGCTTGTGGCCATCAACTTGGTTAACATGTATCGCTTCCCCCTTCTCGGCATTGTTGTCGGAGCTTGTTCGCCGTCGTGCCACCATGCTTGTATGCGCAAATAAATATGCAAAGGGCATACCATGGTTCATAATATTTATAATTAATTGATTTATTTATAATTTTATTCTATTCAAATTCGAAAAGCACCGCCAAATAGTTGGCAGACAGGCATTTTTCGAGCATGATGCGACCAAACCAACCTCAATTTGCACAGGCAGGGAAAAAAGATGGGGAAGGCTGTTGGCTTTTTTTAAAAGGGCGGTAAAGGGGATCTCCCACCAGCACCATCTTCCAGGAAAGGAAGGGAAGGCTGACCATATAGCATTCGGCAAGTGATAGTATCCCTTCGGTCAGGAATCCGAAAAACAGCTCCGGCAAAGGAAAGGCCTGCACATAAGGTTCGCCAACGGGTCCGATGGTAGCGCAGACCCCCTTTTCGATCATGCGCTTGCACCAGACCTGGCTGCTTTCTTTTTTCAAGGTGGTACATTCGCTGCTGGCGATATGAAAACCGACGGCACCCCGTTGCCAGCTGAATGCGTCCACATAGGTTGCCAGGCTGTACCAGCCGCAGTACAGTGCTGCATCCGGGCACTGGCCCGGCTGAAACAGGGCATCGGCTTCGTCGATGACCACCGGCATTCTGCCGGATTTTTCCACCCGTTGCGCTGCCCGGTGGATGGACCGGTCGTAGATCTGATAGGCGGATGCTGCGGGTGATTGGCCCATTGGCCAACGGGCATCAAAATAAGCAGTACCGGAAAGACCTGTTTTTTCAACGCTGATGGAATCGTCGATGATCCTTTTTACACTGGCCGGGGTAGGGCCGTCCAGCCGGCTGACCATCAGGACGGCTTCTTGGGAAACAGCTGGGGATCGGCTTCTGAAGCCCAAATAAAAAGGGTTTTCGACCCACCCGCCAACCGGCGCGTCAGTATGCCTGACAACGGAAAGTTCCGAATCCACCGAGGCCCGCTGGTCAGTGGTTATCTTTAACCGATCCAAACGCTTTCTGACATCTTTCAATTCCTCGGCAAGGACTGACGGGGATGCTGCTTCGTCTTCTCCATGGCGGTCTTCCATCCGTTTTTTGAGTGCACCTTCCCTGGCCTCTGATGCTTTGTCGTTTTCCGCTTCAAAATGTTCTGATGGTCCCACTTTCAGCGGCATACCATACATCAGCACAAGGCAGCGGATGCGCCGGGAGGGTTTGATCGCTTCTAAAAATGCACGAACCGGGACGGCAATCTGCTTTTCATAAAGATCCCGACGGCACATCTCATCATCAGGCAGGCTCAATAAGAGAAGGTTGGCGTCCGGTATGTTTCGTTTCTTGGCGTAATAGCGAGCCAGTTCAACACCCTCACCGGTGTTTTTGTTGGCAAGGATAAGGATTTCACCAGGCTCCAGGGCCATGCTGACCCATGGCATCAATGGGATGAACACAACCGGCCACAGGATGATGAGCACCAGCCGGTGATAAACCATCCGCTTCATGTTGAAAGGCAGCCACGCACTATCATTCAGCACCGATCCTGAATCATTTGGCCAATCTGACTATCTGACAGCGGCCATGGATTATTTTTGTTGGATGCAGCGCGCACCAGAAAATCGACGTGGGCAGCGGTCAGACCGAACCGCCCCAGCCGTGGAATGTCCAATTGATCGAGCCATTGGTACAGGCAATCCACCAAATGAAGACAGCCACCCAGACGGTTGTCGGGTTTGGCGCCGAATAGTCTGCCGATGCGGGCAAACTTATCGATGGCCGCGTTGGATGGCGCTGTGTTAATGCCGGACAGGTTGTCGACGGTGGCCCTGACGGCAAAAGGCAGCAAATTGGCGCAGGCGACGCCGTGGGGGATGGATAATAGGCCGCCCAGGGGTCCGGCCACACCGTGCACGACCCCCAATCCCGCATTGGCCAGGGTGACGCCGGAGAGGAACGCCCCGTAGGCAACGGCACCGCGGCAGCCGAGATCGGAAGCACCCTTTCCACAGGCATCGGGCAGTTCCGGAATCAGGTAACGCATTCCGTCTATGGCCATTATGTCCGTCAGCGGTGACGCATGGGTAGAGACATACGATTCGATCAGTTGGGTCAGCGCATCCATCCCGCAGGCCGCTGTCACCGAAGCTGGGGCTGAGGTGCATAATGTTGGGTCCAGAATGGCCAACCGGGGGATATAGTTATCGTGCCTCAGGGATTTCTTGAATCCTCCGCTTCCCACCCGGGAAATCACCGCATTTTTGGTGGCCTCGCTGCCGGTCCCCGAGGTGGTGGGCACAGCCACCACCGGCACGGATTGACCCGAGGGGGTTCGATTGCCGACCCCTTCCAGAAAATCGACGACCGATCCGTTTTCCTTGAGCATGGCGGCAATCGCTTTACCTGCATCCAGCACACTGCCGCCGCCGACGGCCAAGACCACATCAACGGCCTTGCGCTTAAAATCACTTACTGCCTGATCCACCATGACGGGAGACGGTTCGCCGGCAATGCGGTATCGAAAAACGTGCATACCCTCCGATTTCAGATCCTCCAGGATAGGGGAAAGGTGCCCGGATCGCTCAAGCGCTTTGGACCCGGTCACCAACAGCGCGTTTCTACCGAAAGGTGCTGCGAGTTTTCCAAGTCTGCCGATTGTGCCCGGACCAGCGATCAGCCTGGGCATGGCGGCAAAGGTGAATGCTGAAATCATCGTCGCTCTCCGTGTCATGGTGCGTTGACAATCTGTCGAATGAACCTGCCCATCGCCTCGACGCCCTCGTTTTCAAGGACTCGCAGCGTCTGGGAGCCAATAACGGCGATATCCGCTTTACCCGCTAAAAAATCGACATCCGTCTTGTTTTTAACCCCAAACCCCAGCGCCAGGGGCAATTGCGTGGCCGTCCGGCAGCGAGCCAGGTAATCGCCGATCTGCCGGGAAAATGCCGTCCGGTCACCGGTGACCCCTTTTCGGGCCACGCAATAGACAAACCCGTCGGCCACCCGGGCGATTGTCTGCATGCGCGCGTCGGAGGTGGTGGGCGAGTAAATGAAGATGGGGGACAGTTCCCTGCGGCCCATGGCATCCAAATAATCGGCGGCCTCTTCCGGAGGCAAATCCGGCACGATGGCACCTTTGAGGCCCGTGGCCTGCATGTGGTCGGCAAAACGATCCACGCCATATTTGAAGAGAATATTGTAGTAGGTCATGTACAAAAAGGGAATCGGAAACTGCCGGGCCACCCGGCGGCCGAAATCCAGGCACTGTCCCACCGTCACCCCGTTGGCCAGGGCCTGCTGATTGGCTTTTAAGATCACCGGTCCGTCGGCGATGGGTTCGGAGAAGGGAACCTGCAGTTCCATCAGGTCCACTCCGGCCTCGACCATGCTGTGCACGACCTCCAGGGAGGCCTCCAGGGTGGGATAGCCGATGACGATGTGGGTCATGAGCAGAATCTGTTTCTGTTTCAACCGTGAACGAAGATACGCTTCAAGCATGGTATTGTTTGGCCTTTTCAATGATGAATTGTTTCCATTGGGGATCGTCGAAGGCATCGGCAATGGTGAAGATGTCCTTGTCCCCCCGGCCGGACTGATTGATCAAGATAATCTCTTCCGGTGACAATGTCGGCGCCTCCTTAAACGCCCGGGCAAAGGCATGCGCCGATTCCAGCGCCGGGATCACCCCCTCCTTCTGCATGGTCAGACGCAGCGCCGCGATCACCTCCCGGTCCGTGGCCCCTTCGAAGCGCACACGCCCCGTTTCCTTCAGGTCCGACAGAATCGGCGAAACGCCGACGTAGTCCAGACCGGCAGCGATGGAGTGGGTCTCTCGCATCTGGCCATCTTTATTCTGCAGGAAATAGGTTTTGTATCCCTGGGCCACGCCCACGCTGGCATCGTTGGAGCAGAGCCGCGAGGCATGCTGGCCGGAATCCAGCCCCCGGCCGGCCGCCTCAACCCCCACCAGGTCGACATCATCGTCGAAAAAGCCGCTGAAGATACCCATGGCGTTGGACCCGCCGCCCACGCAGGCAAATACCCGCGAGGGCAGCCGCTCTTCCCTTTCCAGCATCTGCCGGCGGGCCTCCTTGCCGATAATCGATTGAAACCAGGATACCATTTCCGGGAAGGGGTGGGGCCCGCAGGCGGTGCCCAGCACGTAGTGGGTGGAATCCATATTCGTTACCCAGTCCCGGAAGGCCTCGTTGATGGCGTCCTTCAAAATCCGCGAACCGTCGGTCACCGGCACCACCGTGGCCCCCAGCTGCTCCATCCAGAAGACGTTGGGCCGCTGACGCTCGACGTCCACCTCACCCATGTAAATGGTGCAGTCGAATCCAAACCGGGCGGCCATGGTGGCCGTGGCCACCCCGTGCTGGCCGGCCCCGGTTTCGGCGATCACCCGGGTCTTGCCCATGCGTTTGACCAGCAGGCCCTGCCCCATGACGTTGTTGGCTTTGTGGGCGCCGGTATGGTTGAGGTCCTCACGCTTGATGAAAATCCGGGCTCCGCCGAAATGGCGGGTCAGGTTCTGGGCATAGGTGATCGGCGTGGGACGGCAGGAGTAGCTGGACATGAGCTGTTCGTAGTCATGCCAGAAAATGGGATCATTCCTGGCGTCGTTATACACCTCTTCCAGTTCATCGAAGGTGGCAACCAGTATCTCGGGCAGAAACGCTCCCCCGAAGTTGCCGTAATAGCCTCGTTTAAGCATGGCTCAAGCCTCCAATCTGCTGAGAAAAGACAAACGTGTCGGTGTTGCAGAACAATTTCGAGAAAACGGCGTTATCCGCCTGTTTAAAATTCAGGTAGCGATGGACTTTCAGTACCGGCGAGTTGTCCGCCATTTCCATGACCGTCCTTTTGGCAGGGTCGGGATAGACGATACGGAAGGATTGTCGGCCTCCGGTGGGACGCATATAGAAACTGGACTCCACCACCTGGGAAAGGGATCGCCCGGCCAGTTCCATCCGTTCGATTCCCTTGAATAGCACCGGGTGGAGAAAAATCTCCTCCAGCAGAACCGGAGCACCGTCCACCCGGTTCAGTCGGGAAAGAAAAAAGGCCGTTCCCCCGGCAAAGGGATTCTCCCGGTCATCTGCCACCTTAATCAGTTTGGTTTTTTTGAGCAGCTGAACCTCGACGCGGATGCCCTTTTTGGTAAACGCCGAACTGGTTCCGGCCAGGGAAAATAGATCGACCTCCTGTTCCGGTTGGCGAACGAAGGTCCCCGATCCCCGCCGCCGCAACAACAGCCGTTTGCGCACCAGAACATCGATAGCCTGGCGCACCGTGGGTCGGCCGATGCCGTAATCCTTGGCCAGCTGCGGCTCGGACGGAATCCTGGACCCCACCGGATAGCCGCCGGACCGGATGCCCTCCGCCAGGATGTCGGCCAGTTGGCGGTACAAAGGAATGGGCGATTGGGTGTTGAGCATGGCGCAGCCGGATTTTGGGTAATGGTTTTCAGCTTTTTACGTTGAGCTTATCAGTTATGATGGTTGGGGTTAAAGTTGCATTTATTTGTAAAGTTGTCAAGACAATTTGGCACATAATCTATTCCTCGCAATCACCCACCGATTTGAATTCAAATTGTTGACAACAGTCCGTGGTGGTCTGCGGCAGGAATCCAAACCACGGATATATTGACGATCCGAAAGGGATTGCCTATGATGGCCCTTTCTGTTTATAGGAACCAGCGAAAGCAGACCGCCATGACAACCGCCGACCAATGGCCCGTTTTGATCGTCGACGATGAAAAAGATATTCGGGATGTCACCGCCCTGACCCTCATGGACGCCGGCTACGTGGTCGAAACCGCGGCCGATGGCATCGAGGGCTTGGCCCTCTGCGAGCAATTCGCCCCCCGCATTGTCATCACCGACATCCGCATGCCCGGCATGAACGGCATCCAGGTGCTGGAGACGATCAAGCAACGCTATCCGGACACCGAAGTCATCGTCGCCACCGCATTCGGAGAAATGGAAACCGCCATCCGCGCCCTGCAGCTGGACGCCTCGGATTTTATCACCAAGCCGATCCACACCGAGGCCATGATGGTTGCCCTGGAGCGCGCCCGTCACCGCTATACCACCCGTCAGCAGCTCAAGGACTACACCCGGCATCTGGAAAAAGGACTCTCCCTCACCACCCGCCAGTTGGAGGAGACGGTCGCCTTTCAGGATCGGCTCATCGAAAGCTCCATGGACGGCATCCTGGGCTGCGACGGCAGCGGCAAGGTTATCGCCTTCAACCGCAGCATGGAGCGGATGCTGGGGTTCGGTCGGACCGAGGTGCTTCACCAGGCCGCCCTGGAGCACTTTTTCAGCCCAGCGGAATACCACCGTTTCCAGGATGATCTGGCCGCCTCCGGCCACGGTGGACCCAACCGGCTGATGCTCTACGAAACCTGCCTGCAGGATTACCATAAGAAACCGGTACCGGTTCAGCTGTCGGCCACCGTACTGATGGAAGAAGCGCAATCCGCCGGTCTGGTCTGCTTTTTCCGCGACCTGCGGCGCATCCATCGCCTGGAGCAGGAGATGGCCGATCAGGCCCGCCTGCTGCATCAGGATAAGATGATGTCTCTGGGACGCCTGGCCGCCAGTGTAGCCCATGAGATCAACAACCCGCTCTCCGGTATTCTCAACTACATCCGGTTGATGCTGCGCGCATTCAAAAAAGGCCCCCTGCCCGCAGACAGGCATGCGCAGTTCGCCCGCTACCTGGCGTTGGTGGAAACCGAGACCGACCGCTGCTCGAAAATCGTTTCCAGCCTGCTCACCTTTTCCCGCCGGTCACCAGTGTCGGTCGGACCGGTGTCGATCAATGAGATACTGGATCGCAGCCTCGTGCTGGCCCGGCACCGGCTCGAACTGGGCAACATCTCTCTGGTCACCCGCATCGCGGACCATCTTCCTGAAGTCAGCGGTGATGCCAGCCAGCTCCAGCAATGTTTGCTCAACCTGATTTTCAATGCCGTGGATGCCATGTCCGACGGCGGCACCCTTACGCTCAATGCCACATCGGAAGAAAACGCCAAGACCGTAGTCATCCAGGTGACCGATACCGGTATCGGCATTCGCGCGGAAGATATGGCGCATATCTTCGAGCCGTTTTACACGACCAAGCAGGAAGGCCACGGCATCGGCCTGGGTCTGTCCACCACTTACGGCATCATCGACCGGCATGGCGGCAGCCTGACGGCCGCCAGCCAATCGGGTCATGGATCCACCTTCGAAATCAGACTGCCCGTCCAGGCACCTATTTTCAATCCTCCCGGAGGTGCGGCATGACTATGGCCATGAAACCGGTCCATCACCATCTGGGCATTCGCTGCGACCACTGGCTGGATGTCATGGATGAATTGAACATTGGTGCATTCGTGGCCGATGTCAACCGGCGGATCACAGCCATTAATCTCAGCGCCCAGGCCCTGCTGGGACTGCGGGAGCCGGAAGTCGTCGACCGCGACTGCCGTGAGGTGTTCACCGGGGTGCCCTGCACGGTCGAATGCGTAATACTCCATCCGGATACCACCGGGCACCGGGACCCGGATATGGAGGTCACCGATGAGGAGAACCAGCGCCACCTGATCACGCGCATGGCCACTCCCATTTACAACCCTCGGGGTGAGATCGCCGGATGTATGACCATCCTGCAGGACCATTCGCCCATCACCCAGCTCATCGACCGGCTGCACTACGAGGAGAGAAGTCTCAAAATCATCCTGGACAATCTGGACGTGGGTATCTTCACCGTGAACCGGGGGGGGCTGATCAATTTTTTCAACCGGGCGGCGGAAACCATCTCCGGCTATGACCGGCATCAGGTTCTGGGCCAGTCCTGCGCCATGATCTTCTCCGGCGAGCGCGCCCCGGACGTCTGTTTGCTGAAAAACTCAATTGCATCGGGGAAGATCCACAGCAGCCACCAAGGCCGCATGACCGACAGGGATGGTGTCACCATTCCCATCCGTGCCAACTACATGGCCCTTAGAAATGAGAAAAATGTCATCGTGGGCGGCCTGGCAACCTTTCACGACATGACCCTTGCCCATCAGTTGAACCGGGCCATCAGCAACCGCTATACTTTCCACGACATGATCGGCAAAGATCCGGCCATGCAGAAAATTTTTGAGATGGTAGCGGTAGTGGCCCCCAGCCCAGCCACCGTGTTGGTGGAAGGGGCCACAGGCACCGGCAAAGACCTGCTGGTCAAGGTAATCCATTCGGCCAGCCAGCGGGCAGCCCAACCCCTGGTGAAAGTCAACTGCGCCGCCATTCCGGAAAATCTCATCGAATCGGAAATCTTCGGGTACGTCAAAGGGGCGTTTACCGGGGCCGACCGGGACAAACCGGGACGGTTCTCCGACGCCGAGGGCGGCACCATTTTTTTGGACGAAATCGGGGACCTGCCGCTCTCCCTGCAGGCCAAGCTGCTCCGGGTGCTGGAAGACCGGGAATTCTATCCCCTGGGTTCCCGCCGCACCCGCAAGGTAGATGTGCGCATCATCTCGGCCACCAACCGGCAGCTCAAAACGCTTGTAGACCGGGGGTTGTTCCGCGAAGACCTGTTCTACCGGCTCAACGTCATGCGCATCGAGTTGCCGCTGTTAAAGAACCGGAGGGGCGACCTGCCCCTGCTCATCCGCCACATTGTCCGCAGCCTCTGCGCCGCCCGGGCGGTGGCCCCGCCGGCTATTTCCAAAACCGCCATGCAGATCCTTCTCAACTACGATTATCCGGGCAACGTCCGCGAACTGGAAAATATCGTGGAACATGCCCTGATCATCTGTCGCGAAGCCATCATCCAACCGGACCACCTGCCCGATTATGTCACCCAGGTTCAACAGCCCGGTGCCGCCCCCAAATCGGCGGCACCCCCCGAAGAAACGGACAGCCGGGAAGCCCGACGAATCCTGGCGGCATTGGAAATAACCGGCGGTCATCGCGGCAACGCCGCTCGTGAACTGGGAATGGAGCGCACCACCTTGTGGCGCAAGATGAAAAAGCATGGCATACTTCGATAGGTTCCCCGCCATTTTCCGACAAGGTTGTGGAGAAAAACAGATGACAGACATCAATCTTCAAAAAACCAAGGAACCCCGGACGAAATCGCCCTCGGCTTTGCCCTGGGCCTGCTGATCGGCATGACTCCCTTTTTCGGCGTGCATTTCGTCTCGTCCATCATGATAGCATCCCGGCGGGGATGGAGCAGTCGCCGCTAATCCGGGTCGACCTGTCCGTCGGCGGCATGCTCCTGGGCATTCCCCTGGCGGTTGACGGCTATATTATCGCTTTCAGGATCATCCGCCACCATCGCAAAGCGGCCGTGGGATTATTGGGGGCGACCGATGTCTGTCACCCGATGCCGGGCCCCAAGATCCCCAGCGGCGCTCTCCTCAGCCCTCAACACTCCGCGCGCAGTCCTCTGTCCCCCGACCAGTATTCACTGTAGCATCGGCAGCCATCCGCCCCCATGAACCGCTCCAGCAGCTTGATCTCCGTTTGCATCAGGTCCACCACAACCAAGCCGTCAATGGCATCGGCAAAATCACGATCCACATTGAAAGCGATGAACTGTCCGTTGAGTTTCAGGTAGTGTTTGATCAGCACCGGCACCCGTTTACCGTCCTCTTCGATCTCGGCTACTATCATTGAAACGTCGTCCAGGGTCCCGGCCGGCAGTCTGGTTGCCATTTCAAACCACTGACGGTTGGTCAATGGGCGCAGGGGGCAGCGCGGGCTTACGTAAGCGCTGAGTTTATTGGAGGTGCAGCGCTGTTTGAGAAATTGGACCATGATGTGCTTGGATACCCGGTGGCAGCTGTCGCTGATGCTCACCGGCCCGAAAAGGATCCGGTACCCTGGGTGCCGCACCAGATAGGCGCCGATTCCCTTCCACAGCAGGGCCAGGCAGTTGGGCTGACGCTGGTATTCCGAGCGGATGAAGGACCGCCCCAGTTCCAGCGAGTCGGCCAGATAGCGCAACATGCCGCCCTTGAACCGGAACAGAGTATGGGTGTACAACCCTTTACGGCCGAAGCGGTCAAAAATCTCACGGGTGTCCCCCATACGATAGGCCCCTACCACCTCGGATCGCGCTGCGTCCCACAGGACCAAGTGGCGGTAATAGCTGTCGAACAGATCCATATCCATGGATTTCCCGGTCCCCTCACCCACGTCCCGAAAGGTTTTCTCTCTCAGCCTGCCGATCTCCCGGAGAAGGTGGGCATCTGCCGGCTCCCGGCGAAAAAACAGTCATCTGCTTGCAGACGACCAGCCGGTTGCTTTCGGGAAGGGCGGCCACCTCGGCCGCCAAGAGAGTCTTGACGGCAGGCGCAATCATTGCATGTGCTTGTTGTTCATTTTTGGAACGCTTTTTCAGGGTGAAGGTGGGATGATCGTTGTTCTCCATGTGGTTGGCCAGAAAAGCGGATCAGGTCCTGATCCTGCGAGAAAGATTTCATTCGTGCGTTTCTAATGGGCTGGCCCACGAAAAGACTGATATGCGAGCCTTTTCTGGCAACCAGCTCCGGTGCCAGCATGACGGTCCGCAGGTGCGGGTGAACCAGCCCCAGGAGGTTGAACAACATGCTGTTGCGTCCCGGGAAGAAGACGGGAAGGACCTGCGCCCCGGTCATGCGCACAAGCGACGCCACATGAGAACTCCATGACGGATCGGTGATGCGATGATGCCGGCGGCAGTAATGAGAAACCTCTCCGGCGGGAAAAACGATCAGGCAGTTGCCCGCTTTCAACCATCGCAGGCGATTCCTTAAAATCTTTGCATTGGACGATATTGAGGACTTGCGGCCGAAAGGATCGACGGGAATAATCGCGTCCCGTATCGGTGCGATGCGTTCAAGCAGGTAATTTCCCAGAACCTTGGTATCCGGGCGGACCCGCTGAAACAAATCCCCCAGAATGATCCCTTCGATGCCGCCGAAGGGATGGTTGGCCCCTACCACCAACGGCCCCCTGTTCCAGAATTCTGGCAGGATCGTCACAAGCAATCCGATCGGTGATGTCCAACAGGCGCAGGATGTTGCTTAAAGGTGCTTCGATTCCCACGGTCTTCAGAAGATGTGTGTAGATGCTGTTAATCTCGTCGACAGCCAGCAACCGCCCCATCGGACCGCTCGTCAAATCCCCCAGTATTCGGGGCAACCGTCGGTTGAGGTGATGCTCAAGGTCAGTCAGCGTTTCGTAGCTGTTCAGCGGCATCGGATGACGGTCAGTCATTATTATTCAGTCGCCTCCATGTTGAGTGGTTCATGTTGGGCATTGGAATGATACATGGGGGTAACGCCATGATGCGGGCGTGATCCCACGGGGGTAATATACACCCTCCCCGATTCGTGTACGGACGGTGCTATATTCAGATTAAACGTTGGCGAGGAAATGCGCAACTGGTTGTTCTTCATGGTGCTTGAAAATAACGCGATCGTGAATCGCGGGATTACAGCCATCTTTCAGAGTCTGTTCCGAGGTGATGAACCACAGGGTGCGGGCGCGATCGATATGAAAAAGGCGGTCCTGCTTTCCCCGAATCCCGGAGAAGAGCAGATTCAGATGTTCCACGCATCCGTGGAAGACCATTTAAAAGTGGTTTCTGGCGTTGGCAGACTTCGTGGAGGATTGAGGGCCCGTCACTTTGTCTTCGACCAATTCGAAGCCCACTGCTGGCACTGCATGTTCGGCCTGCATCTTTTTATTCACGGCAAGCAGGCCAAGTCTATCGTTCAAAAAATCAGCGCTGAGAAAGGCGGTGGCGGGGATTCAGCATAGACCCACCATATCTGGCAATCTGATTTAACGTTTTAGGATTATTCGTCAATCAGAAAATAGTAGTCCTGACACGCCTGGCATATGGAGGAGATGCTGTATTCGAGTTCTGCAAAGGGCGTTCGGAACGAATCGGCGGGTTTGGCGCAGATTTTACACAGATGGCTGTACTTGGCTGCATAACTTCTTAAAAGAACGTCTTTATCCGACAGTGCCCCGATCAACTCCTGAAGTCTATCCATTTTCAATACTCCTCCGAACGATTAAATACCACCACGAATACAATCAGCCATGGACCATCGATCAAGGATCAACAGCGAAAATTGACAGCCCTGCCGGTCGTCGGGGTGTCCGTGGTGAGCAGGCGTGAACGCAGAGCTGTTCACGTGGAAGGAGAGAGGCGTTATATTTACGGTTCCGGCCAATCCAGGTCCGGAGAGGTAAGCCCCGTCCAGTGAAAACAATTTGCGTCAGAAAGATTGGATTCTGATTAGGAATGATTTAAATTTTCATTAGGCTACGAATTCATTCACGGGGTGTCCGATCCACAGATTTTATCGGCACGGCTGGCCTCCCCAATCTCCAGCAGCCGTTTCACGCTCTGGGCTGCAAGAAAGTCGAAGGTCTTTAAAAAGGCAACGGCGCCAACCAATACGATCACGCCTGCAATAGGGTATTGAATATCCATGTCTGATGCAATCCATTCCTGATTGAGTTAGACCGCAGGATGACATGCTTATGTTAGTATATAATTAGGACATGGTACTTTTTGAAGCGCTCTGGATGCAGAGTGGCCAAATAGTTAACTGGAGCGGCCTGAAACACAATCCCTATTCTATTATACAGATTTAATTACATATTTTTTATTTAAAAAATAATTGCAATGAATTGAATGGGTTGGCCAAAAAGTGATCGATTTGCCTTTGGAAAATCATTTTCCTAACATTTGGCTAACAATTCGGCGCTACCTTCAGCGCGTCTTACCGGTAGCAATGGATGTCGTCAGTCGAACCATACAGCGGGTATCGAACCGATTTCCAACCAGGTGGCAATGCCATTTGAAGGAGCCAAGCATGATATCCAAAAATTGCAGCATTGAAGAATTTGTGGAGACGGTAAAAGGCAGGGAGATCTGGGAAGTGATTTCATTGGCAATTGATGAAGCCACCCGGGCCGACCGCATGTTCATCCGGACGCATCGGCACACCGGCAATGCGTTGTTTTGCGGCCAGACCTATTCAAGACACTTGAAGCAACTGATCAATTATCTGCGGTACACGGTGAAACCCCGACGCCCCAACAGTAAAACCTACCGCCTTTACATGGCCCATTGGGGGTCTATCGACCAAGAACATCCGGATCTGCTGAGGGACCAGCCCATGGACACCGTTCATTGAACGCATCCGGAGACCAACCTGTCAAAAAATAGAACCGATTTTCTACCTTGCCGCATTTCTACGGTTGACGTCAAATTATCTATTGCCTCTTCCATTTGCATGTGTTTTCCTTTTGGCCGCATGCAATTCTTGGCATACCAACCGAAAGGCCTTCGCTTTCATGATCAAAGGTAGACGATTTGCAGCGATCGACATCGGCTCCAATGCAGTTCGGCTGCTGCTGTCCGAAGTTTTCGAAACTGATAACGGGCCCTATTTTCGTAAGATATCATTGATCCGCATGCCCATCCGGCTAGGCGAGGATGCGTTTATACTCGGGAAAATTTCCAAGGACAAAGCCGACCGGCTGCTCAATACGATCCTCGGTTTCAAGGCGCTTGTCGCCGCCTACCGCCCGCTGGGTTTTCGCGCCTGCGCTACATCCGCCATGCGCGAATCCGGCAATGGTGAAAAAATCAGAAAGCATATTTTGGCGCAAACCGGCGTGGATATCCAGATTATCGACGGCAAGGAGGAAGCCAGGACCATTTTCGCCAACAACCCATGGAGCCGTCTATCCGATGACAGCGTCTGGCTGTTTGTTGACGTCGGTGGCGGCAGCACGGAGATCACCATTTTCTCAAATGGAAAAACCGTTTCACGCTCGTTCGGCATCGGAACGATTCGCCTTCTTGAAGACCTGGTTCACAGGTCTCAGTGGAAGGATATGAAATCGTGGATTCGCGATCATACCCGCCATCTTTCCGGCATCGATGCTGTCGGCAGCGGCGGCAACATCAATAAGATCATTAAAATGGCCAAATGCACAGACGGTCGGACCATCACCTATGGCAAGATCAAAAAGGTCAGGGATCATGTGAAATTTTTCTCCTATGACGAACGGATTACCAAACTCGGACTGAAACCCGACCGGGCCGATGTAATCATGCCCGCCCTCAAGATCTATATGTCGGTAATGAAATGGGGTGGGATTCAGTCCATTGCAGTACCGCAGATCGGTCTGGCGGACGGGATGGTCCGGATCATGTACCGGGAGCATATCCATTCCAGGAAAAAGCAGAAGTCGGATGGGACAAAAATACAGTCGACGCCATCGCCGGGAAAGACGGATAAACCATGAATGATCACTGCTTCGGCATCGATGATGCGGCGACCATTGATCTCATCATACCTGAGCTGGCCAGCTGGTTCGGCGTCACCCGCGAAACCATCGGCAACGAAGCGTTCGAGATCCTGGACTCCTTTGACTGGCGCCTATTCAACAAGGGATGGCTGCTGCTCGACGCCCAGGGCCGCTATTCCCTTATCGACATCCACACCGGGCAAAAGGTCAGCGCACTTACCGCGGAGGAGAAAAAGCCGCTGCGATTCCATTGGGATTTCCCTGAAACCGATCTCTCCAAATATCTAAAAGATGTATTGGAGATGCGGGCGCTATTGCCGTTCGGGGTAGTTACCAGGCAATGGATTCATTGTGATCTTCTCAACAACGACGAAAAAACCGTCGCTCGCCTGGCACTGGAAACCTATACGGTGAATGGCGGCGTACAGGCGGTTCACCAATGCCGGGTAATTCCGGTGAGGGGTTACCCCAAGCCCGTTAAACGAATCGCTGACCGTCTAAAGCAGTTGGGGCTGAAACCCGCAGAGCAGTCCCCTTTTCTGACGTTACTGGAACGAAAAGGCCATTCTCCCGGAGGCTACTCATCCAAAATCAAGGTTTCCCTGCAACCGGAAATGCGGGCCGCCGAAGCCATCCGGTGCATCCTGAAAAACCTGACTTCGGTGATGCATCTGAATATCCCCGGTGTTCGCGAGGATATCGACAGTGAGTTCCTTCACGACTTCAGGGTATCGGTCAGGCGTGCCCGATCCCTGTTGAGCCAGATGAAAGGCGTCCTCGACGCTGAAACGACCGCCAGGCTCCAGCAGCGGCTGAAAGGAATTGGCGCCGTCACCGGCAATGTCAGGGACCTGGATGTGTATCTGCTGAAGGAATCGGCCTACATTGACCGGGTTCCACCGGTCCTGCAACCCGGCATCATTCAGCTCTTCCGAATGCTGCAGCGAAAACGGCGGCAGGCAAAGGACCGAATGGTCAAAACCATGTCCCGGGATTCGTTTTCAACCGCTCTTGCGGACCTGGATACCTTTGTCCAGGCCGGTTCGAGGACCGGAACCGAAGGCCCCGAAGGCGATCGCCCCATCGGAGAATTAGCCAAGGCCGCCATTTACAAACGCTACCGTCGAATCATCAAGCAAGGAAGTCGGATCTCAGAGGACACACCGGATGAAGAACTCCATGAAATACGCATCGATTGCAAAAAACTCCGCTATCTGCTGGAGTTTTTTTCATCCCTGTTTCCCGAGGAAGCCATGGCTGCGCTCATCAAACAGCTCAAGCAACTCCAGGACAACCTGGGCGACTTCAACGATCTGTCCGTCCAACAGGATTTCCTGATCAGCCATCTGCAAAGTGCAGGGCCGCAGACACAGCAGGTCGTGATGCTGTCGGCAGCCACCGGCGGATTAATAACGCAGCTATCCATGGCTCACCGACAGGTCCGTTCCCAATTTTTAAACGTATTCGCGGCGTTCAAGTCACCCGACAACCACAAGCGGTTCGTGACGCTTTTTACCTGACCGGAACCCATCGTGAAAATCATTGCCCTTTACAGCATCAAAGGCGGCGTCGGCAAGACGGCGGCATGCGTCAATCTTGCCTATCTGGCAGCCGGTGAACAGGTGCCGACCCTCCTGTGCGATCTCGACCCCCAGGGGTCATCCACCTTCTACTTTCGCATCCAGCCGAAACCCAAGTATACCAGCCGGAAATTCCTCAAAGGCGGAAAACGGATAGACAAAGCGATTCGCGGCACGGATTTTCCCGGACTGGATCTGCTCCCGGCCGATCTTTCCTACCGCAACCTGGATATCCTGCTGAATGGTTTTTCCAAATCCCGGCACCGGCTCAAAAAGTTATTGGGTGAATTGAAAAGCAGTTATGACTTTATTTTTCTGGACTGCCCGCCCAATATCACCCTGGTCAGCGAAAATGTGTTCGAGGCGGCAGACCTGATCCTGGTGCCCCTGATTCCAACCACCCTTTCGATGATGACCTATCGGAAACTGATCGAATTTTTCAAGGATGCCGGGCTGGATACCGGCAAGCTGCATCCCTTTTTGTCCATGGTGGAGCCCCGCAAACAAATGCACCGCCGAACGATCAGGGAAATCATCGCAGCCAAGGTCAACCCGATGAACACCTACATCCCCTATAGTGCCGATGTGGAGAAGATGGGATTTTACCGGGCACCATTGACGCAAATTCGGCCTGCATCTTCTGGAGCATTGGCATTCACGAAGCTCTGGAAGGAAGTGGAGACCCGTTTGCTGAAGGATTTATCCGATGGGGATTGAAATCGAACGGAAGTTTCTGGTCGACCGCCTGCCTTCTTCATTGGCCCACCTGACCGGCGTGGTGATTCACCAAGGATATTTAATTGCCGCCGAAGGCGGCGTTGAACTTCGGATCAGGCAGAAGCAGGCGCGTTTCTTCCAAACAATAAAGGCGGGAGAAGGTTTGTCGAGAATGGAAATCGAAATCGAATTGTCCGAACACCAGTTCAGGCAGTTGTGGCCTTATACCGACGGCCGCAGGGTGATCAAAACCCGGTATACCCTGCCGGTTGGAAATCATACCGCCGAACTGGATCGGTTTGAAGATGATCTGGCGGGACTGGTTCTGGTGGAAGTTGAATTTTCCTCGGTCGATGCCAGCAGGCAATTCGCACCGCCGGACTGGTTCGGTGCAGACGTCACGGAAGACAGCCGATACAAGAACAGACAGCTTGCCGTTCACGGCATCCCCGGCGATGAAACCCCATGATGGAGATTTTCGCCCAGGCCGGGGTTGTTCCCTATCGAATCGCAGACGATGTGCTGGAAGTGCTGCTGATCTCCACTAGCAGCGGAAAGCATCTGACCATTCCCAAGGGGTTGATCGATCCCGGGTTCTCCTCCACCGAAACCGCGTTGAACGAGGCCTATGAGGAAGCCGGCATCCAAGGCCGGTTGTTGACGCCGATGATCGGCACGTATCATTTTGAAAAATGGGGTGGTCGGTGTGAGGTTGAAGTCTTTGCCATGGCAGTCACCCGAGTCCTTGATCATTGGCCGGAAGACGCTGAACGGCGACGAATATGGACATTTTTCAGACATGCCGCCGTCCGGGTAAAACATCCCGACCTCGGCGCGCTGATTCTAACACTGCCAGACCGCTTAACCCAGGACGCTGCCCGCACCCGGTAAAGTCGTGCCGACTATTTCTTTTTCTTCTTGGTTTTCTTTTTCTCGCCGGTTTTCTTACCCTTTTCCTTTTTACCCTTCTCTTCTTTGCCTTTATCTTTTTTCAGCTTGTCCTTCTTCCCCTTTTTTCTCTCGACCTTCTTTTTCGATTCGCTCTTTTTTGACGTCTTGCCCTTTTTGCCTTTTTCTGCTCCTTTTTTGCCGACGGTCGGTTTTGCCTCGCTGCTTACAACCGGTTCTGGTGAATCCGCAGTCACCAGCTGACGGGCATTCGCGATGACCTGTTTGGCCCTGAATTCACCGAAACCGGGCACAGCGGCCAACTGCTCAGTGTTGGCGGCGGCGAGGTCTTCAGCCGTGGTAACGCCGGCGGCAGCCAATTTTACTGCGGTGGCTGGGCCGATTCCTTTTACGAGGTTCAGGGAAGTAGGCATGGATTGTTCCTTTCATGGAGAGAGTGGATGAATTTGAATGAAGCGACAAACCGTTGATGGAACAACCGTTTAGTCATGAAATGATAGACGAATGTCAACTGCCCGCTTGAACGAGTTTTTCCGGTTTGCACAAGGTGCCTTTCAATTTGGAGGAACGAAGGCATTTCCCGCAGACAAATTTTGACCTGCTCAAGATGTCGTATAGTTCATCCCAGTTGTTTTTCACGTCGTCCTTTCCCCATTTGCACAGGGATGTCTTTTTGAGCTTTTTATCCATGATAGTATCTCCTTTACAATTATAAATCCCAAACCGAAGGAGCCGGCTGATGAGATCAAATTAACAATGAGAGACATTAACCATCTATACACCCTAATCAAGGAGCAAAGGGGGTCCATATTTTTAGATGCTATCTGTTTTTTGGATAATCAAACGAACTGAACGCCAGATTGTCCTGGTCGATGTTCCTCCAGGATCGTGTCTGGAACCTGAGTTCGACAACGCCGGCAGTAGGAATGTTGGCTATTGGTCGGCGAGTGAACCGGTTGGCCATTTCTGTAAGACCGGGATTGTGGCCGACCACCATCACCTGCTTCCATTCGTCTTCGAGCTGATGAACGACCGCCAGTATCCGATCCGGCGCGGCGTGGTAAAGATCCGGGTTTTGTCGGATCGCTTTTGAGGACACGCCCATGATTTTAGCCATTGAAACTGCCGTGTCCATGGCGCGTCTGGCATCGCTGCTGATAATGATGTCCGGCTGCACCCCCCTTTTCAGCAGGCGCCTGCCCATTTCCGGGGCAGCCTTCTTGCCGCGATTGTTCAAGGGACGCTGATGATCAGCGAGATCGTGGTCTTTCCAGCTGGATTTGGCATGCCGGACAATCAGCAGGATTTTCATTTCTTCCCCCTGCCCTTCTTTTTCTTTTTCGATCGGCCGCCGGTGCTCAAAGCGGATCCCCGGCCGGAGAGGCTGGGGTATGTCATAAAAAACTGGTGTGCATTAAACGGCTCCGGCTGGGAGGTACAGCGCTGGTAGGATCCGTCCACCTGAAGCGTCCAGCTCTGTTCGTTGTCACGAAAGTTGGCTACCATAATTTGATCCAGCACCTGCTGATGAACCGTGGGGTTGTCGATGGTGACCAGCGATTCGATGCGCCGGTCGATGTTGCGGGGCATCCAGTCGGCAGAAGAAATATACACCTTGGCTTTGGGGGAAGGTAATTCGTAGCCGTTGCCGAAACAGGCAATCCGGGAATGCTCCAGGAATCGACCGACAATGGATTTGACCTCGATGTTTTCCGACAGACCGGGCACGCGCGGTCTCAGGTTGCATATCCCCCTGGCCACAATTTTAATTTTAACCCCTGCCCCCGATGCCCGGTAAAGGGCATCGATGATTTCCGGATCAACCAGCGCGTTCACCTTCACCCAGATGCCGGCCGGTCTTCCTTCTTCGGCATGACCGATCTCATCTTCTATTTTCGACATAATAAAGGACCGCATAAATAACGGGGAGATAATCACTTTTTTGAGATTCGGGGGCTTGGCATAGCCGGTCATGAAGTTGAAAATCTGGAGGACATCATCGCAGATATCGGGATCACAGGTGAAAAAGGAAAGGTCGGTATAGATTTTAGCCGTCACCGGGTGATAATTGCCGGTTCCCAAATGGGCATACGACCTTAACCGTCCACCCTCCCTTCTGACAACAAGGGACAGCTTGGCGTGGGTTTTGTATTCCATGAAGCCGAAGACCACCTGGGCACCGCTGCGCTCCAGTTTGCGGGCAATACCGATATTGGCTTCCTCATCGAAACGGGCTTTCAACTCCACCATGGCAGTTACGCTTTTACCCGCTTCGGCTGCCTCGACCAGTGCCTGAACGATAGGAGAATCTTCACTTGTCCGGTACAGGGTTTGGCGGATTGCCACGACATCCTTGTCCTGGCTGGCCTGCCGGAGAAATTGAACGACCACATCAAAACTCTCGTAAGGGTGATGAACAAGGATATCTTTGGCCTGAATGGCCGCCAGGCAATCCCCGCCGTAATCCCTGATGCGCTCCGGAAACCGCGCTTCATAGGCCGGGAAAAGAAGGCCGGGTCGATCGTCGACAACCAGTTCACGGATATCCGATAATCCGATCATCCCTTTGAAACAGAACACATCATGCTTGGAGACATCCAGCTGGGCCTGGATAAAATAAAGCAGGTCGCTCGAAATCTCGTCATCCACGGTCAGGCGGACGACGCTCCCCCTGCGCCGTCGCTTCAGCGCGCTTTCAAACGTCCGCACCAGATCCTCGGCTTCCTCGTCGATTTCCATTTCGCTGTCGCGGATGACCCTGAACGTCCCGCTGGAAAGCAGGGTAAAAGAAGGAAACAGGAGATCGAGGAATATCAGGACCACTTTTTCCAGAGCGATGAACCGGATGGTTTTCCCCGGCAACCGGATGAACCGGTTGAGCTGCGCCGGCATGATGACCAGTGCGACCATATTCTCATCGCCCTTCTCCCCTTCAAGTTCGAGAACGAGCCCAAACCCGAGATTGGGGATGAAAGGAAAGGGATGGGCCGGGTCCACGGCAATGGGGCTGAGAATCGGAAAAATGTTCTGACGAAACATGGTGGCCAGCCAGCGCCGTTCATCTGCGGAGAGATCATCCGGTCCCACCAGCCGGATACCCTCCTTTTTCAGATTTTCCAGCAGCAGCTCGAGGCAGGCGTGCTGATCGGCCGCCAGTTCACCAACCTTGATGGCAATAGCCCGCAGTTGCTGGGCCGGTGTCAGTTTATCCGGGTTGAGACCTCTCACGCGGGATGCCACCTGGCCTTTCAGGCCGGCCACGCGAACCATGTAAAATTCATCGAGATTGCTGGCGGATATGGAGAGGAACCGAAGCCTTTCAAGCAATGGATGGGACGTGTTCATGGCCTCTTCGTATACCCGGCGATTGAACTCGAGCCAGGACAATTCCCGGTTGATAAATCGGCCGGGTTTGTCTTTTCCTACATCACTGCTGATGTCGATGTCCTGCCAATGATCCGTCAATGCTGCAGGTTCCTTATCCACGATTTCCTTTTTCCATTCACCTGATACGGTAACATCCTATGGGGCACCGATCCAGCGGAAGCACCCCTTCCATAGGGACCCGGATCATCTACCGGTACGGAGAACACACCCTGCCGCCTACGCAGGATTAACTCGGCAAGCAGCCGAAGAAACTATATTTTATTATATTCCGGATGGTTAAGTCAATTATCCGCGTTCATCCGTAATTTTCTATTTTATTTGATTATTGTTAGAATATCGTTAGGCTTGAAAAAAGGTTAAAAAACCGTTTCAGAAGGCCGCTTGAATATGCTACCTGCCATGTCATGAAAAAGGAAAGATCACCTCAACTGCCAGTGTCGGCAAAATGGATGGCGTGCCTCCTGGCGGCTCTTTTCTGGACATCCGCCGCGGTGGCCTCACTGTCCACGCCAAGGATTCCCGACGAAGTTTATTACTACCGGGAAGAAACCGGCGAGTCCGTCAAGGAGGTGGCGTGGCGTCTCAGGAAAGGGGCAACTTTCATCCTCACCTATTCTTCTCCCGTCGAAAGCCATGTGACCACCACGGGACCCGACTATGACACTCACAGCTGGCAGGTAACTGCCGACAACGGGCAAACCCATTTTTCGGCCGAACGGATTGACCAAACCATCATCGTTCGGGGAATGTTCAAGGGAGAGCCGGTGGACAAACAGCTCGATATAGACGAAAGTCCTTGGTACCAGGCCACATCCCTTTCCTTGCGCGAACTGGTTAGGTCCGTTGATTCCGAAAGGGTCTTCTGGACTATCCGGATGGATACCCTGACCGCACACAAAATCAGGGCTATCAAAAAAGGTGTGGAATCCATCGAATCGGAAGGAAACCAAAAGGCACTGCTGCGGATCCGGCTCACCCTTCCGGGCATGCTGGCTCCCTTCTGGAAAAGCGACTACTGGTTCGCCCTGCCTGAAGGTATCTTCTTTCGTTTCAAAGGCCCCAGCGGACCTCCGGGATCACCCATGACCACCGTGGTCCGCACAGCCGGTTGAAAATCAGTTTGAACCGCATCCTCAGCCACTGCCCATCTGCCAGGCTACCCACCCATCTTAAGACCGGTAGTTTTGGTCTCTCCCGGTCAATGTCCAATTCACTCGATTTCCCGATTTAGATACGCACTATAGTCCTTTAGAACCGGTTCATAACCTTCTTCAACCAAATGAGAAGATATGATGAAATCCGCCGAAGAGCGATTGCACGCGATGGGGATATTGTAGACCACGGCGATTCTTAACAGCGCTTTTACATCTACGTCATGGGGATGCGGCTGCATAGGGTCCCAGAAAAAAATCAGAATATCCACTTTCCCTTCGGTGATCAGGGATCCAAGTTGTTGGTCTCCCCCTAACGGACCCGATTTAAGAAGTGTGATCGCTTTGAGTTCGAGGAATGCCTTCTCGTCAGTGATTTTCCTTTTAAGCGTTTCCTCCATCTTCCGACCGGTCGTGCCCGTGCAAATCAGATTATGCCCCAGCAGAACCTTGTAATTCCACTCAACCCATTCAATCAGGTCACGCTTTCGATTGTCATGAGCGACTAATGCAATGTTTTTCACTCTGTTCATTGGCAACTCCCATCCAATTGACCCATCGTAGTATCAGGAAAGCCGTGCTGCGGTGGATGTTCTAGAATAATCATATAATATTTGTTATTCATTAGCCGTCTATGAGAAAATGACAGATCGAGCGGTGCGGATTGCAGGAAAACCAAAAAAGGCGCTACGCAAACAACACGTATCGCCTTTTATAAGGTAATCGGTAAAATACGGATGAACCGATGTCAGATTGAATTATGCCATTTTCTTCAAGGCTTTTTTCAGCTTTTTAATTTTGCCTTGCTGCTTGGCGACCTTGGCTTTTCTGGCTTTCATTTCCTTTTTGATTGATCCTACTTTTTTCGATGATTTTGCCATTTTTATGTCCTCCTGATTGTGGGTGGTGTGCATATTACACGTTTTTGTTATCGAAAGCTTCTGACAGATCCGGCGTTCATCAATCAGGCAGAGGCTTTTCCGGGCTTCCCTGGTTAAATGGAAAATGGATTCAGGATGGTTCTGGCATTGGGTTCTCTTTTAAAAACCGTCCGATAAATTTTCGGATTTCACGCGCAGCACTGGTATCCATATGCTCACAGAGCGAGACAAACCGATCCCGCTCTTCGCCGCTGATACGGATAACCAGTTGGCTATCCTTTTTGCCTTTTTTCTTTCCTTGTTTTTTTTTCGCCATTTCTTTCCGCTTTCCAGGAAGCAACCGGTTGTTCACCAACCGACTATACATTGTATATGCAATGTATATACATTTTTAAAATGTCTGTCAACCCCTTTTCCAAAGCCAGGCATCCATTTATAGCTCTGGGCTTTTTCCATCCATTGATCCCGTCAGGTATAATTTTTGTTTTGCCTCCATCAACCTAAGCTAAATGGCGTTAATGGAAATCTAACCGTTTCCTAATCAAACGCCAATGTTTTCGGCATAAATTGGCGCTCGTCCTTCACTCGGGAATATCCGGCCACGTTCATCTGTCTAATGATCGATCATTTTTGAACCTACACCAACTCAAAGCTCTGGAAGCCCTTGAACAAACCGGTTCTTTCTCGGGTGCGGCCAACTGCCTCGGTCTCACTCAGCCGGCCGTTTCCATCCAACTCAGGAAACTACAGGCGCACTATGGCGTCACACTGTTCCGGCGATGCGGGCGGAACCTCGAATTCAGTGCCTTGGGAAAGGATCTGGTACTCAAAGCCCGAATGATCCTCGGATTGATCGATGATTTCGAAGCATCCCTTTCTTCGGTCAGCAACCTGAGGAGCGGTCATCTCAAGATCGGATTGAGCTGCCACTTTCTGGTCATGGATCTCTTGTCCGTATTCATGGAACGGTATCCGGGAGTCCAGGTGAAAGCCACAATCGGGGATTCTGCCAACCTCATTGAAGATGTACTGGGGTTCCGGCTGGATCTTGCCGAAGTGACCGGCGCCGAGCCTGATCAAAGGCTGATCAATTATGCCTTCAGTGACCATTCCATCGTCCTTTTTGTGGCCCGGAACCATCCATGGGTATCCCTGCCTGGCATCACCGCCTCACAGTTGAACGATCAGCCCATGGTGGCCCGGCACCATACGTCCAAGACCCGGCAGATTTTTCAACGCCGCCTGAAAGACCGAGGGGTCCATCCCCGGATCGTCATGGAACTGAATTCGTGGGAGACCATGAAGGAAGCGGTAGCCGCCGGCATCGGTTTCGGCATCGCCCTGGAGGACGAATTCATTTACGACGCCCGCCTGACCGGAATCCGGCTGACGGACATCGATCTGTCAGCCCGGCAATTTTTTGTCTGTCTGCCCGAGTTCGAACACTTGCGGCCGGTTCAGGCTTTTTTCGAGGTGGTGCGGGAAATTCAATCTCTCCATCGAAAGCGATCATCGGACGCACCGGCCAACGGTTTTCGCCGGCCGCCGATTGCTTTTAAATCACTATTCCGCTGATCAGCAGAATAGTCTGTTTCAACTGATACGATGTAAAGGAGAAAAAGTGATGAGAAAAATGAGTAAGCCGCTGAAAACTGTCATGGGAGGACTGCTTGTGCTTTTGGTTCTTCTGTCCGCTGGTGCGGCCGTTGCCGAGGAGCTGCTGGTTTATACGGCACTGGAAGATGATGAAATCCCCGTCTATCTGGAAATTTTTAAAAAAGCCCATCCGGATATCGAAATCAAGATCGTGCGCGACTCGACCGGCATTGTCACCGCCAAACTGCTTGCCGAGAAGGACAACCCCCAGGCGGACGTGGTCTGGGGCACCGCCGCCACCAGCCTGATGCTCTGCGACCAGGCCGGCATGGTCACGCCCTACGCGCCCAAAGGATTGGAGAAGGTTCGCCCCAAGATGCGCGATGCCAACAATCCCCCCCACTGGGTCGGCATCAAGGCATGGATGACCGGTTTGTGCGTAAATACCGTCGAATGTGCCAGCCTGAAGCTGCCGATCCCCCAATCCCTCGACGACCTTTTGAACCCGGTGTACCGCGGTCAGTTGGCCATGCCCAACCCGGCCTCTTCCGGCACCGGTTTTCTGACGGTTTCCGCCATTCTGCAGACCATGGGCGAAGAAAAGGGATGGGCCTACCTCGACAAACTGCATGACAATATCGCCCGCTACACCCACTCCGGTTCCAAACCCTGCAAACTGGCCGGGGCCGGAGAAGTGGCCATCGGCATCTCGTTTGCCTATCGCGGGTTCATGCAGAAGCAGAAGGGCGAGCCGGTCCTTACCGTATTTCCGGCAGAAGGCTCCGGCTGGGACGTCGAGGCCAACTGCCTGATCAAGAAAGCTACTATTAAACCAGCTGCGAGAACCTTCCTGGATTGGGCCATCAGCGAGCAGGTCATGAAAGCCTATGCCCAGGTCTACCCGGTGACGGCCTACGCCACCGGCGTGGCCATTCCCGACGGTTTTCCTGCAGATCCGGAAGGACAGCTCATCGAAAACGATTTTAACTGGGCCGCCAAAAACCGCGCACGCATCCTAGCTGAGTGGACCAAACGCTACGACGGCAAAAGCGACGCCAAATAAATCAATCGGCGGCACCTGTTTCCATGCATCAAGCGGGTTGTATGCTTTCCCCCCGACCCTTCTCCAAGGGTCGGGGGGAAATATCGGAGAAATGGAATGAACGACGCTGACATTTATCTCACAGTGGACGCGGTATCCAAAGATTTCGGCCGCTTTACGGCCTTGGCAGAGGTCACTTTCCAGGCCCGGCACGGCGAGTTCATCTGTGTTCTCGGGCCCAGCGGCTGCGGCAAGACCACCCTGCTGCGGGTGGTGGCCGGCCTGGAAAAACAGAGCCGCGGAAAGGTGTTCATCGAAGGCCGGGATGTCTCTGCGCTTCCGGTATCCAGGCGCAACATCGGCATCGTCTTCCAATCCTATGCCCTGTTCCCGAACCTTACCGCCCGGCAGAACATCGCCTACGGGCTCAAAAGCCAGAAACTGTCCCGCGAGGCCATTGTGCAGCGGGTGGACGAACTCCTTGACCTAGTTGGGCTTCGCGGCATGGGCCGCAAACATCCCGCCAACCTCTCCGGCGGACAGCAGCAGAGAGTGGCCCTGGCCCGGGCCATCGCCGTTTCCCCGGATCTTCTGCTGCTGGACGAACCCCTGTCCGCCTTGGATGCCAAGGTCAGGGTGATGCTGCGGGGCGAGATCCGGCAGCTACAGCAACGGCTGGGCATCACCACCATCATGGTCACCCATGATCAGGAAGAGGCCCTGACCATGGCGGACCGCATCCTGGTCATCGATCAGGGGCGCCTGGTTCAAGACGGCACCCCGCGTCAGGTTTACGACAAACCGGCAACCCCTTTTGTCGCCGGTTTCATCGGCGCCATGAATTTCATTGAAGACGCCAGAAAAATTGAAAACGGCAGGTATGACATCGGTGAGACCCGCTTGAGCGTCACCGGTGAGAACGGAACCGGACAGCTGCCCGCCGGTAGCCGGGTGACCCTCGCCATTCGTCCTGAGGATGTCATGCTCAGAAATGACCCGTCGATGTCCAACCTCCTGCAAACCCGTGTAGAAGCGATGGAATACCGCGGGTCTCTCTTTCGCATCGACCTGAAGCGCCAGGTTTCCAGCGGGGAACCGTCCACCATCACGGCGGATGTGCCGTCGGAGACCGTCCGGCGTATGGGTATCACGCCACGGTCCATGCTGCCCATTCACCTGCCGGTCGATCGCCTGCGGGTGTATGCGTCGGAAAAGGATAGTCAGTGCTCATCCAGAAATTGAACAGTCCAACTGTTCTCAACGATGCCATGTCAACCACGATTACCGCCCATACCAACCTTCCGTCGCAAACCTACTGGGCAACTCTGGACAAGGAGCTTTGGATCCGGCGGCTGCTGATCCTCCTGGTTTGTATCTGGCTGTTGGTGGTTGTTGTGCTGCCCCTGTTTCAGCTCCTATCCAAAAGCTTCGCCGATGCCGACGGGCGCTTTGTGGGGCTTGCCCTGTATCGCACCTATTTCAGCACCCCGTCGCTCTCCAATTCCCTTTTCAACAGCCTGTTTGTATCGGTGCTCACCACCTGCATTTCCGTTTCTCTGGGTTTTTTATTCGCCTATGCCCTGACCCGCACCCCCATTGCCGGAAAAGGTTTTTTCAAAGCCATCTCCATGATGCCGCTTTTCGCGCCCACCCTGCTCAACGGCATTGCCCTGGTCTATCTGTTCGGCCGCAAAGGATTGATCACCCTGGGATTTTTCGGCGCCCTGCCCGGCGTCGAAATCAACCTGTACGGTCCGGCGGGCATCATCATCGCGGAAGTGCTCTTCACTTTTCCGCAGGCGGTACTCATGCTTTGCATTGCGTTGGGCATGACCGATGCCCGCCTTTACGAAGCAGCCGAATCCCTCGGGGCCGGACGGGTCAGGACCTTTTTTACGGTAACGTTGCCAAGCATCCGCTACGGCCTGATCAGCACGGTGTTCGTCTGTTTTATCCTGGCCTTCACCGATTTCGGTGCGCCCAAAGTGGTGGGAGGAAATTACAATATTCTGGCCACGGATATCTACAAACAGGTTATCGGACAGCAGAACTTTGCCATGGGCGCCGTGGTGAGCGTGGTGCTGCTGATCCCCACCGTAGTCGCCTTCATCATCGACCGCATATTTCAGAGAAAACAGGTGGCCCTCATCGCCGCCCGATCCGTTCCGCTGGTACCCCGTCCACAGCCGGTGTGCGACGGCCTATATGCGGGGTATTGTGCGTTGGTTGCCTTCCTGATAACCGGGTTCTATCTCACGGCGGTCTACGCCTCCCTGGTCAAGGTGTGGCCCTATACCCTGGACTTGGGATTCTGGCACTATAAATTCAGCGGTACCGGTGGGGGCGGGTACGCCGCCTTTTTCAACAGCATTCGCATGAGCCTCTATTCCGCTGTTTTCGGAACCGCCATCGCTTTTTTCGCCGCCTATCTTATCGAAAAGAGCCGCCAGATGAACAGCCTGCGCCAGACGGCTTATTTCCTGTCCATTCTTCCGCTGGCCCTGCCCGGCCTGGTCATCGGCCTGGCTTACATCTTTTTCTTCAATGCCCTGGGATGGAACCTCAGCGGCATATTCATACCCAACCCCCTGAATTTCATATACGCGTCCATGGGCATCCTGGTAATCAGCAACATCGTACACTTCTTTTCGGTCAGTTTCCTGACTGCCACCACGGCGCTCAAACAGCTCGACCAGGAGTTTGAAACGCTCTCCGAATCCATGGGTGTCCCCTTCACCAAAACGTTTGCCCGGGTGACCGTTCCCGTGTGCATTCCGGCCATCCTTGAAATCGGCATGTACTATTTTGTCAATTCGATGGCCACGGTATCGGCGGTGATCTTTCTTTACTCGGCGGATATCCCCCTGGCCTCCGTGGCGGTGGCCAACATGGACGATGCCGGGGATGTGGCACCGGCTTGCGCCATGTCCGTTCTGATCCTGCTGACCAACCTGGCGGTTCGTATCGGCTATGGCTTTCTCACCCGACGATTGAAAACCCGCAGCCAGGCATGGACAGGTCAATAATTGATTCCAACTGAAAGGAGATATCTATGACCCTATGTATTCCCCGTACACCCTATACCGGTCCCTTGCAGGCGGTAGTCCTCGACTGGGCCGGAACGGCCGTCGATTACGGTTGCATGGGGCCGGCAGCCGTGTTTGTCGATGTGTTTGAGACGTTCGACATTGCCGTCTCGATAGCGGATGCCCGGCAGTTCATGGGCCTCGAGAAGCGGCAGCACATCCGCAGTATGTGCCGACTGCCGGCTGTTGCGGCCCAGTGGGAGAAAAAGTTCGCCAAAACGCCCGATGAAAACGATGTGGATGCGATTTACGCCGTAACCGAACCCATGATGGTCGCCAGCATCGCCAGACACGCCGATCCCATCCCCGGCCTGCTTTCTTTTGTCGACGGCATGCGTCAACGCCGAATCAAAATCGGCTCATGCACCGGCTACACGGCGCCCATGATGGACAAGATGGTTCCTGCAGCCGCCCAAAAAGGCTACGCCCCGGATGCCATTGTCTGTTCCTCGGATATTCCGGCGGGTCGACCTTTCCCCTGGATGTGCTATCAAAACGCCATCCAATTGCAGACCTACCCGTTTGAATCCATGATCAAGATCGGGGACACCATCAGCGATATCCAGGAGGGATGCAATGCCGGCATGTGGACCATCGGATTGACCCAGTCGGGCAACGAGCTGGGGCTCCCCGAGGATTTGGTCGACGCACTTGCGCCCGAAGATTTGAATAATCGACTGGACGCCATCGGCACCCGCTTCCGTGAAGCCGGTGCCCACTATGTGGTCAAAGGCATCTGGGAATGCCTGGAAGTAGTGGACGAGATCGGCCGGCGGCTGGGCCAGGGAGACCATCCGCTGCTGAAATTTGAATCGTCATCACCGATGCGCTCTGGAAAGCGTTAACGATGGCCAAGCAACCACTATCTCTCCCTGAAATTTTGAGTGAAGGGGACAGCAATCTGTCCACCCACCGCCGAAGATGGCAGTCCCGCCAGGTCGACAGGGTAACGCAAGGCTGGCTGAACAGGGATGCCCGTGTGTTTCTGCGCCAGAGCCTTTCCACACCGTGCCTGAATGTACTTACCCAAAGTCGGGGCGCGACCCTTACGGATCTTCAGGGACGATCCATCATAGACTTTCACGGCAACAGCGCCCACCAGATCGGCTATGCCCATCCCCGGGTGGTGGCGGCGGTGAAGCATCAGCTGGATGGCATGCCCTTTTGCCCGCGCCGATACACCAACGCGCCAGCCATCGAGCTGGCGGAAAAGCTGGTCGACATCACGCCGGATCCGTTGGGCAAAGTGCTGCTGGCCCCCGGCGGTACCAGTGCCGTCGGCATGGCCCTGAAGCTGGCGCGCACGGCAACAGGCCGATTCAAAACCATTTCCATGTGGGATTCCTTTCACGGGGCATCCCTGGATGCCATCTCCGTGGGCGGCGAAGCGCTCTTCAGGCAGGGCATCGGCCCCCTGTTGCCCGGATGCGAGCATGTGCCGCCGGCCGACCCCTACCGCTGCCTGTGGGACTCCGGCGGCGGCTGCCATGCCTGCGACCTCAAATGCGCCCGATACATCGAATACGTTCTGGAAAAAGAAGGAGACGTGGCAGCCGTCATCGCCGAACCGATCCGCTGCACGGCGGTGAATCCACCGCCGCAAGGCTACTGGAAGCGGATACGGAACGCCTGCGACCGCCACGGTGCCCTGTTGATCTTCGATGAGACCGCCGTATGCCTGGGTCGCACGGGTCGGATGTTCGCCTTCGAGCACGAAGCGGTGGTGCCGGACATTCTCATCCTGGGCAAAGGGCTTGGCGGCGGGATCTTTCCCCTGGCGGCCATGGTCGCACGCACGGATCTGGATGTGGCACCGGATAAGGCATTGGGACATTACACCCATGAGAAGAACCCGGTAGGATGTTCAGCAGCGCTGGCCGCCATCGACGTGATTCTTGCCGAAGGCCTGGTGGAACGATCCGAAAAATTGGGGTGCCGGGCGGTGGAGAGACTGGCGGATCTCAAAAAAACTGTAGACCTCATCGGCGATGTCCGTGGACGGGGGCTGTTGTTCGGCGTAGATCTCGTTTTGGACCGCATCGAGAAAACCCCGGCAATCGACGAAGCAGATCGGATTCTATACGCGTGCCTTGAAATGGGACTCAGCTTCAAGGTGTCCCATGGCAGCTTTGTGACCCTGACACCACCATTGACCATTGAAGCGGCCGAACTGGATCGTGCCCTCGACATTATCGAAAACGCATTTAAAAACCTTAAATCTTAGATTGAGAACGATGAACCCTGAACTGATGCCCGACAATCCCTATTTGTTGCTCACCCCCGGCCCATTGAGCACCACCAAGACAGTCAAATCCGCCATGTTCCGGGACTGGTGCACCTGGGACGATGAATACAATGCCATCGTCCAGCAGATTCGTCAGCGGCTGGTGGAGCTGGCCGGCGGTGCCGGCAATTACACTGCCGTGCTCATGCAGGGCAGCGGCACGTTCTGTGTCGAAGCGACAATCACCACCGCAGTCTCCGATGCAGGCAAGCTGCTGGTGCTAGCCACCGGAGCCTATGGCCGGCGAATCGCCGACATCGCCCGGCGCTGCGGCATCAACCACGCGGTCCAGGACAACGGCGAACTGGCGCCGCCCGATCCGGACCGCCTAAAGGCCTCGCTGAAAACGGATCCCACGATCACCCATGTGGCCGTCGTGCACTGCGAGACCACCACGGGAATGCTCAACCCGGTGGAGGCTATCGGCAGCATTGTTAAGGCCCACGGCAGGCATTTCATCGTGGACGCCATGAGCAGCTTCGGCGGCATCCCCCTGGATGTTGAGAAAGTAGGTGTGGACTATCTGGTCAGCAGCGCCAACAAATGCGTTCAGGGGGTGCCGGGTTTCGGGTTTGTCATCGCCAAGGAGGCTGTGCTCGAGAGAACGCAGGGACAGGCGCGCTCACTGAGCCTGGATCTGTACGACCAGTGGCGGACCATGGAGGCTCACCATGGTAAATGGCGCTTTACCTCCCCCACCCACGTGGTACGTGCATTTTCCCAGGCGCTGATTGAATTGGAAGCAGAAGGAGGTGTCGCCGCGCGATATTCAAGGTACTGCGGGAATCATCGCATCCTGGTCGAGGGCATGCAACGCCTGGGTTTCCATCCGCTTCTTCCAGCGGAGCTGCAATCACCCATCATTACCGCTTTTTTGAGTCCCTCCCACAATGCATGGCATTTTAATCAGTTTTACGATGCCTTGAAAGCAAAAGGGTTTGTCATTTATCCGGGAAAAGTGACCGACCATGATACGTTTCGAATCGGCAATATCGGCGACATCCATGCCGAGGATATGTGTATGTTGATCGATGCGGTAGGGGACGCATGGCCCAGTACAATCGTATTTTCAAGGAGGGATCGATAGGCGTCGACGCACCACGCCAGTACCTCTTCCCCCATAAGATCATCCACCGCTGCAAGTCCTGGCAAGGCACTACCGGCCGGCGCCTGCTCGGTGAGCGGCGCCCCGCGCCGATGGTTTCAGGGGCCTTTCACCGATCCCGGGGTGGTGTTTGCCCCCGAAGCCACCGCCGACCACCCCTTGTTCGGCGGTGGTTAGAAGAGGTAGATCGCCATCTCGACTACCTCGCTTTCCTGATCGAACATGAAGGCGGTCGTGGCAGGGTGGCGTCCATGATTTTCGAACCGGTGGCCGGCAGCAACGGCTTGATCCCCGCCCCCAAAGGCTATCTGAAAGGTCTCCGGGAACGGTGCGACAAATATGACCTGTTTCTGATCGTCGATGAAACCATGACCGACACGGGGCGTACGGGACGTTTGCTGGCCGTCTACCACGACGGCATGGTGCCCGACATTCTGATCATAGGCAAGGCTCTGGACGCCTATTTTCCCATGGCTGCCACCATATTCGTGGAACCGTTGGCACGCGAATTCCAGGACAGTATCTTCGGCTTCGGTCAGAGTTTCACGCCCCATGCCCTGGCATCGGCAGCAGCCCTGGCCAGCCTGAATATGGTAACGGTACCAGGGTTCCTCGCGGAAAACGAAAACAGCGATCAAATTGAACTCCTAATAAGCCAGACAATTTTCAGCGGTTTCATGGAGTGGGTGGATGATGGGGAAGCTGCTTTTTAAAGCCGGTCCAGGTTCCACAGCATGCCGGACTTCCCAAAATACGGCCCGGTTTCCTTTTTTTGGGATCAGATCAAACTGAATTATAACATTCAACTAATCATTCCATAACAAAGATTGCATAGTATGCCATCCGTCGCTTGGGCATCATCGAAAAACCAGCCCATTCAGCTCCTCCTCCTAGCCGGGCCACCATCAGGTGGCCCGGTTTATTTTACGTTCTCCCACTTGGAGGGGTCGGATTACCATCCGGTAATATTGGCGCAATCTTCGCGTAAGGTTCAGTTGGTAGTGTCCGGCTTTAGGACGCGCACCCTGCTGACCTTGTCAGGGACCAGAGAACCCAATATCCTCCCAACCCTCCCCTCGCCGGGCCGCCGGTGGCGGCCCGGTATCTCCTTGGTGCCAAAAAGGCAGACCCGTTTCCAGACCTGCCCAAGAGAAGGGTAGATGATTAATTTTTTCTTTCCGCGGCTCCATGCCGAGTCTGTCCAACTGGATTCCAATTAAAATATAAGACAGACTCGACCGTTATAAAAATTTTGGCACATCAATACCGTTTTTAGACTCATCGCCATTTGTCTCTGTGTATTTTTCGCATTGCTCAGCATTAAGGAAGCCCTGGCTGAGTGCTATCGCGTATTCCAATTCCAAAAAACCAGGGCACCTGCTCCGTAATTCTTTGGTTAGATCCCTCCAAACCACTGGCCAGCCTTTGCTTTCGGTCTCCGGCAATAAACCAGCCTGGTATTGGTCAGCAAGATAGCATGCTGATTTCTCAAGGTCTTGTTTACCAGTCATCTTCGGCACTTTTCTTTTTCCCATGGGAGGGCCTCATTAAATGCCGGGTCCCGGCATCCCGTCGCAGTCACCATATTCAGGCCATTGATTACAGGTCAATTGTTAGAATTGTATTAGGATAAGAATTTTACAAAATGACGGGAGTCGTTGTCGACAAAGATAAGACTCCTTTTTTCTGCTTATGATACATGGGAATATCTTCACAGCCCCCGGAAAGTCATCCCGGCATCCGGTGATAATATCCGGATTACCGACTTCGGAAAGCTCTGCGAGAAGAAAAAACCATCGCAAAGGATAAAATCTGGCCACGGGCAAGAATCAGATCCTGCTGGCAGGGCGGGTGGTGATCTTCACCATGCGCCAGCAGGTTGCGGGATAGAATCAACCGGAAACTTTAAAAACCTGTCTATAAGGCAAAATCATTGCGTAAAGGCAGTGTCCTTTAGGTTCTCGAAATACCTCGGCTGTTTTTTCAACCTCTCCCCAGCCTCTCGGCTTGGGCAGACCCGGCGGAAGATTTTCCGAAGCAAAGCATAATCATTTGCCCCGGTTCCCGTCAGATATTATTCCACCTGCCATCTGTTTCTTAATATTTTTCAGGCACATGCCGCCTGGACGCCAGCGGCACCAAGTCCTCATAGGCGTTGGTCTTATCCCGCTGGGGGAGCTTGATCTTTTCGTGGGGAATATCTTCATAAGGGATGTGGTTCAACAAATGACTGATGCAATTTAAACGGGCCCGCCGTTTGTCATCCGAGGGGACGATATACCAGGGGGCATAATCGGTATCAGTAGCCGCCATCATGGCATCCCTTGCACGTGAATAATCGTACCAGCGGCGACGCGATTCAAGATCCATCGGGCTTAACTTCCACTGCCTGACCGGATCCTCGATCCTCCGGTGAAACCGCCGTTCCTGCTCTTTGCTGCTCACCGTCAGCCAGTACTTGATCAGGGTGATCCCGTCTTCGACCAGAGCCCGTTCGAACCCGGCACAGTTCCTTTTGAATTGTTTGTATTCCTTGTTGGTGCAAAAACCCATTACGTACTCTACGCCTAACCGGTTGTACCAGCTGCGATCGAATAGCACCACCTCACCCGCAGCCGGAAGTTGGTTGACGTAGCGTTGGAAATAAATTTGGGTTTTCTCGCGATCGCTGGGTGCCGGCAACGCCACGGTGCGAAAAACGCGGGGGCTGACCCGTTCGGTGATTTTCTTGATAACGCCCCCTTTGCCGGCTGCATCCCGTCCCTCGAAAATAACGACAACCCGCAGCCCTTTGTTCCGGACCCAAGCTTGAAGCTTTACCAGTTCCACCTGAAGCATTGCCAGTTTTTCTTCGTAATCCTTGCGGCTGAGTTTTCCCTGCTTATCGGCCCCGCTTTTGGCGTCGCGCTTTGTTTTTTCGTTCTTTTTCGTTCCCATTGACAACTCCTCATAAGACTGGAAATTCTGAACCTAAAAAATAATGATCGATTTACCCTGGATCAAATGCAGACAAGATGCCCTATATTGATCTCCGTACCGTATAGGAAAATCCCTTTTTCGCCGTTCACGGTGTCACCTTTTCAGATTTGCCTTGAGCAGCGCAAGCCCCTCCTCCCTGGCATGTAGAATCGATTTGATATCGACAGCCTGCAGTTCGGTCTGCTTTAAAATGAAATTCTTCAGCGCATTCCGGTACTTCAGGTATTCGTCTTTGGCGGAGATGTTCGGGATGACCGTTTCGGTATGCAGGAAGTCGTCGATGGATCGGTTTTTGCCGTTGGCGTTGCCTTCGGTCAAATCAACCTGGTGGTCGCCATCGGTCAGAAAGCAGTGGATCATCGGCACATATGGCAATCCGAACTTTTCAAGGATCGAATCGGTGCCCGTGACGATCGATTCGGTCATTGCATAGATACCGATGTTCTTCTCCACCGGCAGATTGAGTTCAGCCGCCAGGGTGGCGATCACGGCATGCTTGGTGGTGCAGGTGCCTTTGTTCTCCTTGAAGAGGCTCATCAGATCATCGCGGTCCGCGTTGTAGCCATAGGGCAGTTCATACACATACCGGCAGGCTGCCAGGAAGGTTTCGAGGCCTATGCTTAAAAAGCGCCTCGACACTACGCCTGAAGGTTCAAGGGGCTTATCCGGGAAAACGCTGTATTTATCCATGGTCATATTCTACCGATTGTCGGTCGCTGGAGACAATAAAAAAGTCTGCCGACACAATCTAATGGTTGAGCCCGCCTTATTCAAGTGTCGACCGGAGAGAGTAGGTGGAAGCATCCACCCCTCACTCTATCTGAACCCGTCTATTTCTGAATCAACCGCTTGAAGTCGATTGTATCTTCCGGTGGGTTGAGCAGCCATGCCTTGATGGCATCCCGAATGTTGCGAACCGCGGCAAGCTTTTCGGCATGGGTGCCCTTGACAGCCGCAGGATCGGGAAACGGCCAGTGCCAGCGCTTGGTGATGCCGGGAAAGAGGGGGCATTTGGATTCGGAGTCATGGCATACGGTGACCACATGCCCGTAGACCTTGCCCTGCTTAAAAAGTTCGAAAATGCTTTGGGGTTTCTTTTTCGACAGATCCAGACCCACTTCCTGCATAACCGCAACCACCAGAGGATTAATAACTTCGGCCGGTTCCAAGCCCGCACTCTCGATTTCAAAGTGTTCTCCGTATATTTCCCTGAGATAGGCTTCGGCGATCTGACTGCGGCCGCTGTTGTGCTGGCAGATGAAAAGAACCTTGATTTTACTTGCCATTTTTCTCTCCCGTCGCATCAAATGCGAATTTTTTGAATGTATTTTTTGAATGTATTTTTTTCCCTGCGATGACAATAAAGATCAATTGTTAGAATTACATTAGCAATGCATCATAAAGCCAACCGGTCAAGCCGAACAACGGCCATTTATCATGAATGGTTCGAACGTTTTTTCTATCAACCGTTTCTGCCTTCCCCGATTGGGTTAACCCGCTTCTAACCAAAGATTAAAAAAACACTCACGTCACCCTAACACGGCAACGCTATCCACGAATCACATCTGATTACCACATGGCAAGAATGGCAAAAGGAGGTGGTGCCGGAATTCGCGGGAGGTATGGTGAAGCAGAAAATGACCAAGTGTTTTCGATTTTAACTTTTTTTTAAAGGGGGATGAAAAATGAAGTGTAGAAAGTACATGGGGTCCATGGTTTTGGCTGCCGTGCTGCTGTTTGTCGCCACAACAGCCATGGCCGTACAGCCGAAGTATGTGTTTTTCTTCCTGGGTGACGGCATGTCGGCCTCTCAGATCCAAGCAACCGAAGCCTACCTGACCACCTACAACCACGGCTCTGCGACCCTGGCTACGGACCTGCTCAAACCTGAAAACCGCCTGAACATGAGCAAAATGCCAGTTGCGGGCATGCAGACGACCTACGATGCCCATGCCCTGATGACAGATTCGGCATCTTCGGCGACGGCTTTTGCCTGCGGCCTCAAAACCATGAGCGGAACAATCGGCATGAACGAGACCATGGACAACAGCTACAAGAGCATTGCCCAACTGGCCCATGAGTCTGGAATGAAGGTGGGTGTTCTTTCCAGCGTGTCCCTGGATCATGCAACGCCGGCAGCTTATTATGCCAGTGTGCCGAGTCGCAACTCCTATGGCGATATCGACATCCAGTTGGCCAATACCGGGTACGAGTTTTTCGGCGGCGGCGGATTGAAAGCCATGAACACAGATGAACTCGCAGCTTACGGATACACCGTGCTAAATAATCGAGAATCCATTTTGGCCCTTAAGGATGAACCTAAAGACAACGTCATCTGCGTCAACCCGTGGCTTCAGGATTCTGAAGCCATGCCCTATGCAATCGACAAACCCGCCACGAACCTTTCCCTGGCCGAGATGACCGAAGTGGCCATCGCCAACCTTTATGAGGAAAGGTCGTGGGGCAAGGGCCGTCGATGGGGCCATTCCCGCAAAGACGGTTTCTTCATCATGGTCGAGGGCGGCAAAATCGACTGGGCCTGCCATGCCAACGATGCCATGGCCGCCATCGGCGACATGCTCGACTTCGACAATGCCGTCGGCAAGGCCATGGCGTTTTATAAAAAACACCCTCTCGAGACGTTAATCGTGGTTACCGGCGATCATGAGACCGGCGGTATGACCATCGGCCACGCCACCACCGGCTACAAGGCCTATTACGAAGAACTGCTGGGCCAGACCAACAGCTTCACTTTCTTTGCCGCCAATCAGTGGCTCGAACACAAAGCCACTTACGCAGCCGGCTACGATTACACCTTGACCAACAACCTGGAAAACAATCCGGACATGCTCGGTCTCATGGTGAGCGTCTTCGGTTTGAGTTATGATGACCTCAACGCCTATCAAAAAGAAAAGCTCGAAGATGCCTACGATAAATCCATGTGCGCCACCAACGACAACAGCGATGCAGAAAACGCCTATCTTTACGGTGGATACGAACCCATCATCGTGACCATCACCCACATTCTCAACGAGCGGGCCAGCATCGGCTGGACGTCGTACTCCCATACCGGCGTTCCGGTGCCGGTTTTCGCCCAAGGGCGGGAGGCTTGGCGTTTTGCGGGCTTCTATGACAACACCGACATCGCGAAGAAACTGGCCAAGGCCATGGATATTCGCCAGCAGCTTCCGGTGGAGAAATAGGCCGCGTGCTCAATTTGGCAGTTCTCTGATTGACATAACGGCGCCGCTTCTCATTAGCGGCGCCGTTTTTTATTCTTTTCTATAGCAGGATACAGGAGGCAGTATGACCGCTTTGAGGCGCGAATGGCTCTTTTCGATTGTTATCTCGATCATCTGCGTCGTGCTGGCGTTTGTCGACGTGGCGCATATCCAGGGTGCACCGATTGGCCTTCACGCCAAAGCTGTGGTCACTGCAGCCGACAACACCCATGTCCGGCAAAACCTGATCGTCAAGACGGAAGAACAGTTGCTCGCCGTTCAGCTGCTCAACGGTACCCACACGGGTCAGGAGCTATCCGTCGTCAACATGCTCACCGGCAAAATGGAGTTCGATGAATTCTACGAGCAGGGAGATGTCATTCTCGTGGAATACGGCCTTGTCGGCGGGAAACCCGGAAATGCACTGGCCCGCGGCCATTACCGGTTGCGAATGCAGCTGGTGCTGATCGGCCTTTTCGCGCTGCTGTTGATCGCCGTGGCCGGGGTGACGGGACTCAAGGCCATGCTGAGCTTTGTCTTTGCGGCCATGGTGCTCTGGAAGCTGTATTTTCCTTTGCTGCTGCGCGGGTATACGCCCATCGGTACCGGTTTGGGTGTGGTGGCGCTGCTCACCGCCGTCATCACCTTTTCGGTCGGGGGGTTGAGCCGACGGGGGACGGCCACTTTTATCGGTTCGATGATGGGAGTGCTGCTGACCTGCGGTCTCGCGATTGGCTTTGCCCAGGCCTTCAACTTGAACGGGGCGGTGCGGCCCTTTGCGGAGACGCTGCTTTACTCGGGATACTACAATCTTAACCTTACCGGAATCTTTGTCGCCAGCGTGTTCATCGCCTCCTCCGGGGCCGTCATGGACCTTGCCATGGATATCGCCGCCAGCATGGACGAGATCAAAAGCAAACGGCCGGAAATCAGTTTTGTCGAGCATGTCCGCTCCGGCCTGAGGGTAGGCCGGGCGGTAATCGGGACCATGACGACGACCCTTTTGCTGGCTTACTCAAGCAGCCACATCGCCATGTTCCTGCTCTTTTTGGCAAAGGGGCTGCCGGCTGCGAATATCCTGAATGCACCCTTTGTGGCCGCAGAGGTGCTTAACATTCTTGTCGGGAGTTTCGGTTTGGTCACCGTGGCGCCGTTCACCGCCTTGGTGGCCGGTGTGCTCTATCGACGGATCGGATGAAAAAAAGGCTTACCGCTTACCGGCAAGCCCAATCGTTTTTCAATACCCTGTTAATTGTTTTTGTTACGTATTTGAGCATTCGTTGAATAAAAAAGATGCCACATTAAGACCGGCTCATCCATGAATGGATTTAAAGCATCGTAAAATCTGAAATTTCGAAACCGTTTTTTCTAATTGTTGACTATCCGTTTTTTCTTTCCATCAGTTCATGCTTGAGTTTTTTAATGTCACTGTCAAAACCTGCGAGGGCTTCCTTTCTGCTTATTGGAAGAAATCTGTTTTTCAGTTTTTCCTGAACGTCTTTCAGTAGCTCCATTCCACCTTCTATATCATGGTTTTTGAACTGTTCTCGTGCTTTCTCGACCAAGGGGAAGACTTCCCCGACTTTTTCCTTCATTATCATCTGAATGATGCTCTCCGCCTCCTCAAAAGCGGTTGAAATGACTTTATGGGTGTATTCTATTTCATCCTTTATTTGTTCTAAAGCATTCAGCGCGTCTGTCGTCTTATTGCTGGGAAAGGTCTTTTTTTTCCTGGCAAACCGAAGGGCGGCCTTGATGGCTTTGCGGGCATTTCGGGTTTTCTGTCGAACAAAGTGTCCTTTTTCAAAATAACTGAAAATGTCTTGAACCATAAATTCATGGTTGGTGATCAAACCATAGGGCAAGCCGTCTCTTTTATAACGGAAAAATGAAAACATAAACGACCTCAACTAGTTAATTCGGAAAAGGTTCAATAGGATTTTTCGAAACCATTACTTATGATCCCGGCCATCCAGCCCGCGTCAAAACCATGAAAGCAATGGCAAGTCAGATCACCTTCACTTGTCGCATCCATTATCCGATAGACCTCGATTCATCCTTGTAGGGAAACGCAATATTAATGCCAACGCTTTAATAAGGTTGGTGTTTCTTAACCCTCTCCTCTTTACCTTTGGAGAACGATAACCGCTTGGACAATATAGCGTATGATCTCTCGTCATTTGACAAATGCTGCTTCGTAGGGATAATAATCGGCCCGTACAAACAGGGTTAGAAAAGCCCGGACGGATAATAACTATTTTTAATCATTTATAAAAAATCATCAAGGAAGTAAAAGTGGATATAGAAAACAGCCAGCCCTATGCAACAACAGATATAGATCGTTGTATTCGCATACTCACGCATATGGTAAATAATGGCGAAGATTTTGTGGCGCTGCCAAGAGAAAAACAAATAGCGCTAATAAAAATTGCGGGCCAATTATCCAGACCGGACTGTCATCAGCTGAAACGACGCAATAAAGCCATGCGGAAAATTAAAAGAGAACAAATGGTTTCTGCGGAACGAAAGGCCCGAGCGGCAACCGGGATTCGTCTGGCCAGAGAGGAGGCAGTATTTTCGGCACCGTTACAGCTTTCACAACCCATTGAATCGACAAAGACGCAGTTGGTATTGCAGTCGCCGCGAAATTGTTACGTTTGCAAAGCGGAATTCACCCGGCTGCACTTTTTCTATGACACGATGTGCCCCGTTTGCGCAGAACTGAACTACCAAAAACGTTTCCAGACCGCCGATCTGAGGGGACAGGTGGCTCTGATTACCGGATCCCGTTTGAAAATTGGTTATCAGGCAACATTAATGATGTTAAAGGCCGGTGCTACGGTTATCGCAACGACCCGTTTTCCTGTAGATTCAGCATCAAGGTACTCCAAGGAAAAAGATTTTAACGAATGGGGAGACAGATTACACATTTATGGTCTGGATTTAAGACATACACCCAGTGTTGAGCTTTTTTGCCGTCATATTGAACAAACATTTGATAAATTGGATATTTTAATCAATAATGCTGCCCAAACCGTCCGCCGGCCGCCAGGATTTTATGCCCATTTGATGGACAATGAGACCAAAGCGTTGCATGAGCTTCCCGAGCGTTCCCGAAAGCTGATGATGAACTATCAAATATGTACCGACCAATTAAATGCTCTGGCCGTTCCCCATCTGAAATCAGAACCGCCTGTCCCGGTTACCTGGCAAGGCAAACTACCGGGAATAGGATTAAGAAAATCGGCACAACTATCTCAAATACCCTACGCTTACGACAACCCCTTACCTGCGGATGCTGTCTTTCCCAATGGAAAATTGGACGCGGATCGGCAGCAGGTTGATTTACGGACTACCAACAGCTGGCGGCTCAAACTCGGCGAAATCAAGACCTCGGAAATGCTTGAAATACAGCTTATCAATGCCGTCGCGCCCTTTGTGTTATGCAATAAACTGGCGCCCTTAATGAAAAAAAACCATACGGGGCAAAAGCATATTGTTAATGTCTCAGCGATGGAAGGCAAGTTTATGCGTTTCAAAAAAGGAGAGCGTCATCCCCATACCAATATGGCCAAAGCGGCCCTCAATATGTTGACCCATACGTCGGCCAGTGAGCTTGCCAGCCACGGTATTTTTATGAATGCCGTAGACACCGGCTGGGTAACCGATGAAGACCCGGCGCAACTGTCCAAACGCAAACAGGATCTTCACGACTTTCAGCCGCCTTTGGATATTGTTGATGGTGCCGCACGGGTATGCGATCCCTTTTTTAATGGTATCAATACCGGCAGACACTGGTGCGGAAAATTTTTAAAGGACTATTTTCCGATTGATTGGTGATAAATTATGGCTATCAGTGAATTTGAAATTAAACGGATCGAGAAGCTTGTCGGGCAATATGTTGAAAGCAGGCGCCCGGCAGCGCACCAACGCAGTCAAGTGGATATTTCATTTAGAATATCCGGCCAGAGCTTTGAGCTTTTTGATATACGGCCGCAATGGAATGACCCAACCCAAAAAATAGAGGGGCCAATCGCCAAAGCAACCTACGTAAAAAGCCAGAAAATCTGGAAAGTGTATTGGATGCGGGCAGATGGGAAATGGCACGCCTATCAGCCGTTCCCATCGTCGGCCTCGCTGGAAAAAATCCTGGACGTCATCGAACAGGATTCGCATGGTTGCTTTTGGGGATGATCATTTCACCGATGGTAAAAAAATGGTTGATGGAGTCGAGGGTGTGCACCGATCCGGCCCGTCGAACCGCCACCACGGCAGCGCCGACCGTACGCCGCAGCATCATTCCATTGGCTATTGACACCATGACCGCCCGAACGAGCACGCCGGGCAGGCGAACCGCTCAGCCGTCGATCGTCTTGAATTTTTCCTCGGGCGCGCCGCATACCGGACACTTCTTGGGAATTTTCTTGTCGGTCACGTAGCCGCACACCTGGCAGACATAATATTCCTTCACCTCATCTTTGATAACATTCATGATGGCCCGTTCATACAATTTGGCGTGGAATCCCTCAGCATCCCGGGCATGACTGAAGGCCAATGCGGCGACCGTCTCCCCCTCTTCTTCGGCAATCTTCAGGAATTCAGGATATTCATTTTCACTGATGGATTTTTCCCGTTGGAAGGACTTCTCCAGGTTCGTATCCGTATCGTTGACGATCAGATCTTTGACCAGGTTCATCTGCCGGGTGGCATGCACCCGTTCGGCCTCGGCGATAGCCCGGAACAACAGGGCGATCTGGGGAACGTTTTCCTCTCGGGCTTTTTCCGCATAGGCTAACAACCGAAAGTACGCTTTCGCCTCACCGATGAACGCTTTGTAAATGTTGTCTTGGGTCTTGGGCTTCATTAAAACCTCCATAATTTAAGAAAGGGGTCAAGGATTTGAGAGGTCGAGGATAATTTTGTCAACGATCTTGTGAATACCAGCGATCCTACTAATTTGGGCGTAGCCGGGCGAACCGCGCTATTTTACTTCTGGTGGAGTCCTGTTGAATCCTTGACCCCTCTTTCTATCCCGTTTAATGGAATTGGAAAACAATATCATTAAATTGTCGATACCGTATTCATTTCTCCAATGGTTTCCGCAATATCTCCCCGGGCCATTTTTCTTTCACGTTCTCCTCCCCCTGGAAGTAGCGTACCCGTGAACGGCTCTCGAACACCTCCAGCAGGGGCAAAATGGAAATCTTTCCGGAGTCGGGATACTCGCATACGTCGATGCCCACCGTGGTTCTGATGTCCAGATAGACGCAGGGGGCATCGCCGTGGTTGTACAATTGATGGGCACCGGTGTCTCCCTGCTCGAAAAAAACCAGATCCCCGGCGGCGATCTTTTGGAATCCTTCCGGTGTTCGCAGGGTGCCTTCACCGGAAAGGATCAGGAACAACTCCTCGGCTGCCCGGTGGAAATGGTAGGGAAAGGAGAAACGATCCGGATCCAGAGAGCGGATGTCGAAATCCAGCTGCCGGGCCCCCGCCAGCTTGGCCAGCCGGGGGCTGGTCTGCCAGGAAAATTCAGGCAGGTAGGCTTTCTTGGCTTCGAATTTGAGTTCCCTGGTGTGAAACACCGTTGGCATGAATACCCCCTTTCATTTTGGTTCCCGGGCTTTTAGCTCCCGGCGCATGATCTTTCCGGTGGCGGTCATGGGCAGGCTGTCGGTGAATTCGATTTCCCGGGGATACTCGTGGGCCGCCAGGCGCTCCTTGACGAACTGTTGAATTTCCCGCGCCGTCTCTGGCGACGGCGCCTGGCCATCGCGCAGCACGATGAAGGCCTTGACGATCTCGGTGCGCAGCGGATCCGGCCGGCCGATGACGGCGACCATGCTCACGGCCGGATGCTTCATGATGCAGTCTTCGATTTCCGCCGGGCCAATGCGGTACCCGGCGCTGGTGATCAGGTCGTCCTTGCGGCCCACGAACCAGAGGTATCCGTCGTCGTCCATGCGGGCGAGGTCGCCGGTGAGGCTCCACCCGTTGATGATTTTCCTCCGGGTAGCCTCCTTATTTTTCCAGTACTCAAGGAACATCACCGGATCGGGGCTTCGCACGGCAATTTCGCCTACGCTTCCCGCCGGAACCGAATGGCCATCTTCATCCACCACCGCCACTGTATGTCCGGGTATGGGCCGGCCCATGGATCCAGCCCGAATGGGCATCACTTCGAAGCAGTTGCCCACCACCAGATTGCATTCGGTCTGCCCGTAAAACTCGTTGATGGTCACACCCAAAACCCGGCGACCCCATTCCAGCAGTTCTTCGCCCAGCGTCTCGCCGCCGCTGCCGATGGTTCTCATTTTAAAATCATGAGGCACAGAAGATTCCGACACCTGGCGCATGAGCTTTAAGGCCGTAGGTGGCATGAAGGCGTTGCGGATGCGATGTCTGGCCAGCAGGTGGAAGGCCTCCTCCGGATCGAATTTTCGGGCCCGGTGCGCAACGACGGGAATGCCGTGGTGCCAACTGGGAAAGAGTACATCGATGAGCCCCCCTATCCAGGCCCAGTCCGCCGGCGTCCAGAACCGGTCGTCCTTGCAGGGAAAGAAGTTGTGGGGGAATTCGACGCCGGGCAGGTGGCCCAAGAGCACGCGATGGGCGTGCAGCGCTCCCTTGGGCGGACCCGTGGTGCCCGAGGTGTAGATGATCAGGGCCGGGTCGTCGGCCAGGGTCTGCACCGGTGTGAAGGCATCGCTGCCCCGGGACAGCAGATCCTGAAAGTCCGCAACTCCCTCGGGCGCACCCCCTTCGGTGACGATGATGACCCGCAGTTGAGGCAGGGTATCGCGGATGGAAAGGATTTTAGGCAGGTTGGCCGCATCGGTGATCACTCCCCGGGCCTGGCTGTTTCCCAGGCGATAGGCCAGGGCATCGGTGCCGAAGAGGGTGAACAGCGGTATGGCGATACCCCCCAGCTTGTAAACGGCGATGTGGCTGATGGCCGTTTCCGGCCGCTGGGGAAGAAGAATGCCCACCCGGTCTCCCTTGGCGATGCCCATGGCCTTCAGGCCGTTGGCCAGCCGATTGGAGCGCTGCTTCAGGTCCCGGAAGGTATAGCGCTGCGTGTCTCCCGTGTCGTTTTCATAGATCAGGGCCAGGCGGTCCCCCGGGCCGGCCCACTTGTCGCAGATGTCCACTCCGATATTGTAGAATTCCGGAACTTCCCATTGAAAGTTGTCGCACAGCGTCCGATAGTCCTTGCCGGGTTTGAGCATGACGGTTCTCCTTGCACGTGTCGGGCGGTTCCCTTCTCATCTGTCTGCCGGGAGGTTCAGGACGGCTCCTGGCGCGGGCTCCAGGATATCCAGCGGCCCGGCAGGCGTGGAAATCCGCTGACCATGGCCACCAGCAGGGTGGCGGCGTAAGGTAGCGACTGGACCACGAGGACGATCACCCACAGGTTCATGTCCAGGGTGTCCATTTTCTGCACCAATCCGATCGCCGATGCCGCACAGAGCATGGCGGCGAGCATGAGGATCTCCTCGGAAGAGCTGGCCAGCGCTCCTGCCAGGGCCGATGCGTCGGCCATTTTGGGCGTCCGGAAAAAGGGCTTGTCGCGGGTGACAAGTCCCGACAGCACGGCTTTGGCAATGGTATGGGAGAGCGCCAGCCCGGCCACAGCAGCCGCCACGGTCTGGACAAGGGTGGCATTGACGCGCGTACGATAGAGGTAGATCAGTTTGCCGATCTTGAAAACGAAGAGGGCCAGCGGCAGAAGGGAGAAGACCACCAGGGGCGGATCAACGTGCTTGGGATCGATGATCATGGCCATCGACCAGAGCAGCGCCGCCATGTTGAAAAAGAGGTTGGCGCCGTCGGCCAGCCAGGGGAGCCAGCCGGCAATAAAATGGTAGCGCTGGCCGTGGCGGAGGCTGCTGCTTCGCTTGGCCGTCAGAAAAGAGGCGTGCCGCCTCAGGATCTGCATGGCGCCGTAGGCCCAGCGATGGCGCTGCTTCTTGTAGTCGATGAAGGTATCGGGCATCAGGCCGCGACCGTATGAGCGTGGGATGTAGGCGGCCTCGGAACCCTGCTCGAAGACTTTGAGGCCCAGTTCGGCATCCTCGGTGATGCACCACTCGCTCCAGCCGCCGATGCTTTCCAGGATCGTCCGGCGGATCAGGGTCATGGTGCCGTGCTGGATAATGGCGTTGCGTTCGTTGCGCGTGACCATGCCGATGAAAAAGAACCCCCGGTATTCGCTGTAGCACATGGCCTTGAAGGCATTTACGGAACCGTCACGGTAATCCTGGGGCGCCTGGACGATGCCGATTTTGGGCTCCTTGAACTGGGGCACCAGTTCCCTCAGCCAGTTGGGCGCCACGGCGTAGTCGCTGTCGATCACCGCGATGATCTCGGCCGACGGATCGGTCTGTGAAATTGCATAATTCAATGCCCCGGCCTTGAAGCCGGACAGCGGCGCCACGTGGAAGAAGCGGAAATGCGGACCCAGGGTGCGGCAGTGGGCTTCCACGGGCTCCCAGACCTTCGGATCCTGCGTGTTGTTGTCCACCACCAGCACCTCGAAGCGCGGATAGTCCAGAGCCGCCAGGGCGTCGAGGGTTTCGATGACCATGGCCGGCGGCTCGTTGTAGGCCGGCACGTGAATGGAGACCATGGGCAGCTGATCATCGGCGAGAGCCACGGGCTGGAAGGGCCGCCGCAGGCGGATGATCCAGCGCGCCTCGGCCCACTCGTGGGCTTCGGTGAGCAGCACCACGATCACCCCGATCATGCCGCTGATCATCACCAGTCCCACGATGACGGTCCTCACCGTGAGGTACTGGTGGAGGTAATCGTAGACGACCCACACCGCCGCCGAGGCGGCGGCGAAGACCAGCACAGCCAGGAAGCTGCGTCCGCGGTTCCCCAGGGTCTGGCTGTCGATGAGCAGGATGGCGAAGGTGATCACGGCGATGAAGACCGACAAGCCGGCCAGCAGGGTCCAGTTGGCGATGGGCACGATGGGTTGGGTAAAGGGGAATTTCTCCTGGCGGGCCACATTGTAGACGCCCCAGTAGGCCCCTACGGACCCCTCGGTATCCCGCTTCCAGGGCTGATCGAAGGCCTCCATAACGTAATAAATGTATTTTTCCTGCTGGGCGCGCTCCAGGAATCGCCGCAGGAACACCGCCTGGTTGGCCGGCGAGGCCACCGCCGACTGGCGCGTGCGACCGTTGCTGGGCCACCCCACCTCGGCGATCACCACGGGCTTGTTCGGAAACATCTTCTTGATTTCGTTTACTTTTTCAACCACATAATCCACGGCCAGGTCGATATGGATCCCTTCCCAGTAGGGCAGCATGTGCACCGCGATGTAGTCCACATGCTCGGCCAGCTCGGGGTGCTTGACCCAGACATGCCAAGGCTCGGCCGTGCTGACGGGAATCTCCAGTTCCTGCCGTGCCTGGTCCAGGTATTCGGCGAGTTCCTCAACGGTCAGTTCACCGCGCAGCATCACCTCGTTGCCCACCATGACCCGCACGATGTTAGTGCTTCGGGCGGCCGTCTCCAGAAAGAGCTTCATGTGCTCATGGTTGCGCTCCACATCCTTGTCGATCCAGACGCCGAAGGCCACGTTGAGATGGTGTTTCTTGGCCAGTTCGGGAATCTGCACCAGAACGTCCTCCACTGTGTAGGAGCGAATGGCATGGGTCTTGCCTTCCAATAGTGCCATGTCGGCCTCGATCTGATCGAGAGTCGGGTAGATTTTTTCCAGGGGGCTCTGGCCCTCCATAAAAGGCGAAAACGAGAAGCCCTGGATGCGTTCCGGCCAGGGCGGCTCCTGTTCGGGTCGATTGGCCAGGGCCCACAGACTGATGGCTAAAATGGCGATCGCCAGGGTGATCACAATGCTCGACAATTTCATCCGAAGTCACTCCACCATGTCCGGATTTCCGGAGGCATTATCCTGTTTTACGGACAGTCTCAGTCCTCCGTTATCCATTGCGCGGTCAGCTAAAGTTTTCCCCGCAGCGGACGATATAAAACATAGAATCAGGATTCCATCCGGTGAGCCGGCCGTCAGGCCGGGCCACCGGTCCGATCGGCAAGCGGAAAGATCTTTTTTTTCGTTGTCATTCAACCTGATAATGGTTTATGAACGAGACCTTAAGATGATTTTTATGCGCCTTGTCCCCAAAAAACAATTCCTTTCTGCAATTATCGTTCTGGCACTGCTCATTTCCTGGGGTATCGGCAGCTCATGCCGCGCATCGGATCCGGACACGCCTAATCCGGTTGGATTGGCGCTTCCCATCCAGATGAGCGCCGACGATTCGCCCGTTCCCGTTACCATTCGCAAAGTGGACGGCGCTTACCGGATTTACCGCGGCGGCCAGCCCTATTTCATCAAGGGTATCGGAGGACGGCAGCACCTTGGCCTGGCCGCCGAGGCGGGCGCCAATTCGGTCAGGACCTGGGGGGCCCACGATGCCGGCGACCTTCTGGAGCATGCCCGGGGCTGCGGGATGACCGTCACCTTGGGGATCTGGCTCTCCCACGTGGCATCGGACTACCTGGACCCCGCCTACAAAATGCGCAAGATCGACGAAGTCCAGCAGCTCCTAGATCTTCATAGAAACCATCCGTCCCTGCTGATGTGGTCCCTGGGCAACGAAATCAACCTCGAGGGGGCTGACACCCCCGAGGCCTGGCAGTTCGTCAATGAACTGGCCTGTCAGATCAAAAGCCAGGATCCCGACCACCCTGTGATTACCGTAATCTCCTACGACGAAGATACGCCTAACAACATCGCCGCGTATGCTCCGGACCTGGATGCCGTGGGCATCAACGCCTACGCCTCTCTGTCCAGCGTGCGTATCATGATCGAGGACTCGGACTTCGAAGGCCCGTACCTGATCACCGAATGGGGGGTCGACGGCCACTGGGAGGCCAAACAGACCGTCTGGGGACGTCCCATCGAACCCAGCAGCGAACAGAAGGTGGACTTCCACCTGCGACGCTACGAACAAAACATCCTGGCCAACAGTGATCGCTGCATCGGCTCCTATGTGTTCCTTTGGGGTCAGAAGCAGGAACGCACACCTACCTGGTACAGCATGTTCATCGAAAAACTGCCCGGGATCGATCTCCCTGTGACCGCCTGCGCCACGGTGGACGCGATGCGCTTCAACTGGTCGGGCGGCTGGCCGTCCAATCGGGCGCCCATGGTGAATCGTATCACCATCAACAACCGGGTAGCCAGCGGCGATGTCACGCTCACTCCGGGCGAGTCGTTCATTGCCCGGGTGGCGGCTGCCGATCCGGACAACGATGGGTTGCGGTTTGTCTGGGAACTGATGGAAGAGCCGACCGAGTTGGGCATTGGCGGGTCCTACGAACCCCGTCCCGGGGAACTGGACGTGGTGATCGACGGCAGCCAGCCGGAGCTGAGCCTCCTGGCGCCGCAGAAAGCCGGCGAATACCGGCTCTTCGTCTATGTCCTGGATCAGAACGGCCATGTGGGCACGGCCAATTTCCCCTTCCAGGTGGATCCTGAATCGATGCCGGCGACGGACACCGCCCTGGCGACCCTGTTGTCGGACAGTTGAAGGCACCGTACGGATTGAATAGAGAGGGTTCGACCGGGGAGGGTTCTGCAATTGCTTGCGCTGTTTTGGCGCAAAACCATTTTCAGCACCCCGTCAGACAAGTCCGGCAAACTGCTCCGCGATGGGAAACAGGCCGAAAAGACCTCCCGTATGAATGAAGACGACCCGGTCACCGAACCTTTTCGGATTTTTCGCCAGTTCCGCGATCATGCCGAAATAGGCCTTGCCGGTGTATACCGGATCCAGCACCACCCCTTCCAGACGCACCAGGTCACGGATGGCGACCAGTTCCTCGGGTCGTGACAGCGCGTAGCCTCGCCCCACATAGCCGTCCACAATTTCGTATGGGGGAATACCGGCGGAATTTCCCGGCAGCCAGGTATCATTGAATTTTCGGCAGATGTCGTCGATCACAGCTACGAAATAATCCCGGTCGTCGCATACATTCACTCCCGCCACCCGGATAGCAGCGTCCGACAACCGGGCACCCAGAGCCAGGCCGGCGGTGGTGCCGCCGGAGCCGGTGGCGCAGACGACCGTGGTGGGCTTCGCGTCGCCGCCATCCAGATGATTGAGGTCCCTTACCAGTTCCTGCATTTCGGCCACATAGCCCCAGGCGCCCAGCGCTGTCGACCCGCCTTCGGGAATGATGAAAGGTTCTCGCCCCTCGTTGCGCAACCGTTGGGCCTCACGTTCAAATATTTCCTCGCGTGCCCGATACTGCTCCGGCGTAATCCAAACAATTTCGGATCCCGCCAGACGATCCAGCAGGATATTTCCGGAAACCGTCGGCGGGTTGGCGGGGTCGTCCGTGCGCAGCAGCAGCAATGAGGAAAGGCCGGCCCTGACTGCCGCCAGGGCCGTGGCCCGGCAGTGGTTGGACTGGGCGCCGCCGCAGGTAATCACCGTGTCGGCATCTTTGGATAGTGCATCGGCCAGGAGAAACTCAAGCTTCCTGACCTTGTTGCCGGACAGCTCGCTGCCGGTAAAATCGTCCCGTTTAAAGAAGATCTCCACCCCAACCTGCCGGCTGAGCCGTTCCATCTTCTGCAGGGGAGTAGGAATGCTGGCCAGTCGAATGCGTGGGGGAAAGATATCCGTTGGTATCATGAATTCGTTCCTGAAAATGGGGTGACTGGAATAAATCAAAATGCGAAACAAACACCTTTTCTTTTTACATAGATGGGCCCGAAAAGACAAGGGCTCGCTGAATATGCTTTTCCTGGCATCTTTAAACACAACTGCTATCGAAATATTCAGGGTCAAGCTTTTATCAGGCACCCTATAGTGGCGTTGAGTAGATGTTTATTGGAGAGTTATGTTATTTCGGTGGAGTGAATTTTTGTGGGCTGGCATTACTAATTTGTAAATGTCATAAAAATTTCGAGAAGTTGGATAAGGCAAGAAACCCTATGTTTCGGTGTGGTCCATTTTTATTGGATAGCCATAGCGTACTTATTTGGTCCTGAATATTTGGGCCATCTATTAAAAAGGCATTTATTCCAACATTTACCAAGGGTCCGATTTGGAAACCGATGGTATGAAAGACAACTAATCTAAAATAGGCCGATTGCAGATATCGCAGTCGGCCTATTCATTTCCCTGGTGGTCCATTACCAACCAATTTGAATATTAAATTCAGGGCACAGGATATGCGCACCTCCATACTGTGGCTGAAAAGTCATATGGGGATTGGCATTGTAGACGGATATTGGGTGGCGGATCTGATCGACAACGACGAGATCATGCCGATTACGACGGATCAACCGCAGATCATGAATCGGATTTCCATGATGCACCTTCAAGGCAAATCCATGTCGACATTGGAAACGATATTTCTCGATTATTTTAAGGAACATATGAAGGTGCAGAAGTGGACCCAGCGAGTGAGTTATCTGGGGATATAAATTCACTAATAACTCCCGGAACCACTTTGATGGGTTCTTGATGGCGCCTTTTATTGAGTGACAAACTTGTATACGTAGTGTTATCATCAATACAATATCATAATTTAAAAATTATCCCCTCGTTTATCAAAATCATCCTGTCAAATTAACACCGTCAGGAGAGAACTATGCAGATTCCCAATCAAAAGAAGATGGAAATGCTCCGGTCATTGCTTCTTTCCCGCAGGTTCGAGGAGAAATTGACGGAACTGTGCAAGATCGAGCATAAGATTCCAGGAATGATGATCCTGTGTACCGGGCAGGAGGCCGTCGGTGCGGGCGTATGTGCGGCGCTTCAACCGGAAGATGTGATCATCACCAATCACCGCAGCCACAGCCATTTATTGGCCAAGGGCGCTGATCCCAAAGCCCTAATGGCTGAAATATTCGGTAAACGAACGGGGTGCAATAAAGGAAAAAGTGGAACGCTGCACATGGCAGTACCTGAGGTCAATGCGCTCTGTACAACCACCGTTGTCGGTGGCGGACCGCCCATTGCTGTTGGCGTTGCCTTTGCCCAACAGTACCGAGCGGAAAAATGGGTAACCGTCTGTTTTATAGGAGATGGAGCCGCCAACGAGGGGTCTGTTCACGAAGCCTTGAATCTGGCGAGTGTCTGGACGCTTCCGGTAATCTTTGTGTGCGAGAACAATCTTTACGCCGGTGCTCAGCGCTATGAAGAGCACACCAAAGCGCCTAACATCGCCGACCGGGCAGCCGGTTATGCCATGCCTGGTGTTGTGGTTGATGGCAACGACGCGCTGGCAGTGTACGAATCAGCCATGGCGGCCCGCGCGCGCGCTGTTGGAGGAAGTGGGCCCACGCTGATCGAATACAAAACTTACCGCTGGCGAGGCCATGGCGAAGCGGATCTACAGATCTATCAGCCCAAGGAAGAGATCGCGGCATGGCAGGCAATGTGCCCCATCCCTAAACTTCGCGGTGAAATGCTGGCCCAAGGACTGATCAGCGAGGATGAGCTTCAGGAACTGGAAAACCGCATCGATGCCATTGTGCAGCATGCGATCCGCTTTGCGGAGGAAAGCCCTTATCCCGAGCCGTCCGAGGCTCTTGAGGATCTATTCGCATAATCGAGAACATTCCATAATGAAAGGAATTAAAGCATGCAGTCATTTGGAATGGGACAGGCCATCAATCAGGCCCTTAGAGAAGAAATGCAGCGGGACGTCAATGTGTTCTTGGCCGGAGAGGGAGTCGGGATAGGCATCCATAGCAGCCCGATGCTTCCCACTGCTGGCTTATTGCAAGATTTCGGTGCAGGGCGGGTGAAGGACACTCCCGTTTCAGAGTCGGCGATCGCAGGATTAGCGGTTGGTGCGGCTGTAGCTGGGTTGAGACCGGTGGTTGAAATTATGTTCAATCCTTTCTTTACCCTTGCATCGGATATGATCGTCAATCACGCAGCCAAGCTGCGGTACCTATCGGGAGGGAAATCGTCTTTCCCGCTCGTTGTGCGTATCAAAAGCGGTGCCGGATTCGGAGCAGGCTGTCAGCATTCGCATAACCTTGAAGCGTGGGTGGCGCACTGCCCGGGGCTGAAGGTCATCATGCCCGCCACGCCGGCTGATGCCAAAGGGCTTCTCAAATCCGCCATTCGGGATCCAAATCCCGTTGTTTTTATAGAAGATATGATGCTTTACTTTGTACCTGGGCCGGTTCCAGAGGAGGAGTATCTCATTCCCATAGGACAGGCCGACGTTAAACGTCAGGGTACAGATGTTACCTTGGTTACATGGTCCAAGATGGTGGGTTTGGCTTTGAAGGCGGCTGAACAGTTGGCCCAGGAGGGTATTGACACGGAGATCGTAGATCTGCGCACACTTGTGCCTATGGATAAAAAGACCCTCCTTGATTCTGTGCGCAAGACCGGTCGCCTGGTTGTATTGCATGAGGCCACTCGAACCGGCGGCTTTGCCGGTGAAGTCTCAGCGGTAGTGATGGAAGAGGCTTTTGATAGCTTAAAAGCGCCGCTGCGGCGGGTGACCGGTCCTGACATCCCGGTCCCGGCCAGTCCGCCTCTGGAACGTTTTTACATCCCCAGTGAGAAAAATCTTATTTCGGTGGTAAAAGAAATCGTTGCAAAATGAGGGAAGTGTTAGTGATTATAAAATGATTTATATTCTTCCGGGAATGGGTGCTACTTCAAACATGTATTCTGGCCCTTGGCGAAAAATACCAAATGCGAAGTTCATTAATTGGCCAAGATACAATGGTGAAAAAACCATTTCCGAGGTAGCAGAAAGTGTTATAAGGCGATACGGAATTATGCGATCAGATTCGGTCGCAGGTTCCTCACTTGGTGGTATTGTTTCACTTGAGATTGCAGATAAGTTAGGCATAAGAAATGTTTATTTGTTCGGAAGTGCAGTTTCAAAAAATGAAATCAATCCTTTACTCAGATTCTTGTCTCCTCTATCTGAGATCACCCCTATAAAAGTTATACAAGCGCTTGCCGGAAAATTTAGAAATGAATTTTTAACTATGTTTCATTCCTCAGAAACCGAATTCATTAGAGCTATGTGTCATGCGGTTTCTAATTGGCAAGGTTATAAGGGGGACCAAAGTATAATTAAACGTATACATGGAGAAAACGACAAAGTAATATCATGTTTCGGAGCGTGCAAAAAAATAAAAGATGGAGGTCACTTAATAGCGATGACCCATGCAGCTGATTGTATTGAAATCATAAATCAAAACTCACATAAAGTTTTTGCCAGCTCAAATTTTTAAAAGGCGATGAAGAAATATTTTTAGTAATAGATAGGTCATCCTAAACGTTTTTTGAAACGCGTGGTTACTGCTATCAAGATGGATAACGATTTGTTCCCATTGGGGTTGTGCTTTCAATGGCGTATATAAACTTTTGCCTGAGTAGTAATAGATTGATAAGTTCGTCTTTTAAGATCTTGAATTTTTTGGAAATAATCTACCATAGCGACGTTTTCGTGGGGCCTACAGACAAAATTGAGGACTTAGATAGGGCGTGGATTATTCATGCTCCGTAAATTATTACGATTGCTGCTTAACCGGCAGATGCAGGGTAAAAGTGCTGCCCTTTCCCGGTTCGCTTTCGACGGAAACGCTGCCGCCGTGGGCTTGCGCGATATGTTTGACGATGGCCAGGCCCAGGCCGGTGCCGCCAAGCTTGCGGCTGCGCGCCTTGTCCACCCGGTAGAATCGTTCAAAAAGCCGGGGAAGATGCTTGTGGGCGATGCCCATGCCCTGGTCCTTAAAGCGGATCTGGATGTCACCGCCCACAGTCAGGGCGTCGATGTGGATCACGCTTTTCTCCGGGCTGTACTTGATCGCATTGTCCAGCAGGTTAACGACGGCTTGTTCGAGCAGAGTGGCGTCGAAGCAGCCATTCAGACCCGGTTCGCAGGAGAGCTGAACATCGATTCCCTTCTCCTGGATGCTTTCGGTGCAAAGGCTGATGGCCGTGTGGATCACGTCCTGAATACGGCAGCACTCCAGACCGATCTGCTGGATTTCATCGTCGCGTTCGATGCGTGACAGCTGCATCAGGTCGTCGATAATCGTCGCCAATCGGTTGACGTGCTTGTCGATGATGGTCAAGAATCGCCGGGTTTCCTCCCGATCATCCACATCGCCTGTGCACAATGTCTCGACAAAGCCCTTGATGGCCGTCAGCGGTGTCTTGATTTCGTGAGAAACGGATGCGGCAAAATCACGCCGCATGTTTTCGAGCCGGCGAAGCTGGGTCACATCGCTGATCACCAACAGACCGCCCATGCGCCTTTGCATGGCATCCAGCAAAGGGGTGCAGTGGACGTTGAAGGTGCGTTCGCCGTTCTGGTGGTAGACAATATCCGATTCAAGACTCTCACCGGTGGACAGGCTTTGGTTCATGAGCAAATCAAATTCGTGGTTGCGGATGATCTCCAGGACGCTTCGACCCTGGATACTTTTCAGGGGAACGGCAAACATACTTGCGGCAGCCTGGTTGATGCTGATCACCCGCTGCTCCAAATCAGTGGCAATCACGCCTTCATGCATGCTCGAAAGCACCGCTTCGGTTTTATTGTGCTGGCTGGTGATCTCCTCCAGCCGCTGCTGAAGCTGCTCGGCCATCTGGTTCATGGTTTCGGCCAGGGCTGAAAACTCATAGATGTCATAAAGGGGCAGCCGGTGAGTAAGAACGCCGGTGGCAAAACGCCGTGCGCCATCCCGCATTTTCTCCAGCGGACGGGTGATTTTTCGTGACGCATACCAGCTTCCCCCCGATGCCAGCAGGGCGATCAACAGCGCGCCAAAGCTGATTCGCCATCTGACGGTCCCCAGGCGCGCATCGATGGCGGTAACGGGAATGGATGTCCGCAGTACACCGGATAGAACTTTATCCGCGTACAAAGGCAGGGCCACATACATCATGTCCTGCTTCAGCGTATCGCTGTGACGGATGCTCACCCCTACCTTGCCCAGATAGGCATCCCGAATCTCCTCCCGGTCCAGGTGGTTGGCCATCTTGGCCGGCATCTCTACGGAGTCGCCCACCACACGGCCGCCGGGAAGGATCACGGTAACCCGAGTGACCGTCTGACCGGCGGCATCCTTGCAAAACCGATCCATCGCCTGCGCATCCAGGGGATTGAGCAGGCGGATCACCTGTTTTTCCAAAAGCCGTCCGTTGATTTCCAGATCCACCCGGGTGCGTTCCAGGTAAAACTGCCGGGTAAAGCTCAACGCATACCAGCTCACCGCAAGCAGTGAAACCAGCGTAATCGCCAGATAAGACGGGAATAGTTGATAGATAAGGCGTTTTTTATTCTTCATCAGCTTTCCATGAACCGGTAGCCCACCCCCCGCACCGTCTCGATATATTTCCCCAGCGCCCCCAGCTTCTTTCTGAGCCCCACGATCTGGACATCCACGCTGCGGTCGGTAACCGGGTAGTCGTCGCCGCGCACCGCATCCACGATCTGAGAGCGGGTAAAGACCCAGCCCGGCCGACGGGCGAGAAAATGGAGCACCTGAAATTCCGTATAGGTCAGATCCAGCGATTTACCGGCGGCGGTGACGTGGCGGCGACCGGTATGGATGGAGAGTTCGCGAATGGTCAAGACCTCGCTCTCCGGTTCGGCGATTCCACTTCGCCGTCGGATCACCGCCTTCATGCGGGCGATAAGGATACGCGGGGAAAAGGGTTTGGTCACATAGTCGTCGGCGCCCAGTTCCAGACCGGTGACGATGTCCGCCTCCTCGCCCTTGGCAGTAAGCATGACAATGGGCGTGTCCTTGGTGCCGGAATTTTGTTTGAGTCGCCGGGCCACTTCCAGGCCATCGATGCCCGGCAGCATCAGATCCAGAATGATCAGGTCAACCGGATCCGACGCGGCCGATTTGAGGGCCGCCTCACCCGAGGCGGCACAGGTCACCGCATACCCCTCGCGGGCCAGATTGTAGCGGACCAGTTCAAGGATATCCTCCTCATCGTCCACTACCAGTATCTTCTCTTTACTCATTTTTCATTTGCCTTTGATGGGGCGGCTTATCTGGTTTGCTGACATCGGTCGTCAGTCATCCGACCGCTGGTTTTAAGTCAACTTGCCGTGGCGCACGATATCGCCTTCGATCATATAAACCACCTCTTCCGCGATGTTGGTGGCGTGGTCGGCCAGCCGCTCGATGTGCCGGGAGATGAGCAGCAGGTTGATCATATAGCCGATATCCTCGGTCAACCCGTCGGCCATGGCCTGCTTGATGCGATCATAGGCTTCATCCTTGATTTTGTCCACCTCGTCGTCCAGATGAAGCACCTTGATGGCCAGGTCAAGGTCCTGATTCACCAGGCTGTCCAGACTCATGCGCAGCATGGCTTCAGCCTTTTCCCCCATCACCGAATAATCAAAGTGATAGGGAGCCACCGGGCGCTTGGCGATGCGCACCACACGCTGGGCTATGTTGACCACCTGATCGCCGATGCGCTCCAGGTCGTTGTTAATCTTGATGACGGCGACCAGAAACCGAAGATCCGCAGCCACCGGCTGGTGCAGGGCGATGATCTTCAGGCACGCCTCTTCAACCTCCACCTCCATCTCATCGATCTCGTGATCGAGGTGCATGATCTCTTTGGCCAGATCGACGTCGCGGTCTTCGATGGCCTGCCTGATCCGGTGCACCCGTTGTTCCACGAGCGCTCCCAGGGACAGGATCATTTTCTTGATGGTATCGAGTTCTCTTTGAAAGTGCTTCACCGTTTGGGTTCCTTGTTGGATGGATGGTCTTGGCGCCTTGGCCTGCTCGCCGGCCATTGGGGCGGTGTTGTGGGTATCAGCCGAACCGGCCGGTAATGTAATCCTCGGTCTGTTTTTTCTTCGGCCGGGTAAAAATCGTGTCCGTGTCCCCCACCTCGATCAGCTTGCCCACATAAAAAAAGGCGGTGACATCCGACACCCGCGCGGCCTGCTGCATGTTGTGGGTGACAATAATGATCGTGTAGGTCTCCTTGAGCTCGTGAATCAGCTCCTCGATTTTCTGGGTGGCGATGGGGTCCAGGGCCGATGCGGGTTCGTCCATGAGCACGACCTCCGGCTTGACGGCCAGGGCTCGGGCGATGCACAGGCGCTGCTGCTGACCGCCTGACAGTCCCAGGGCGGTATCCTGAAGCCGGTCTTTGACCTCATCCCAGATGGCAGCATGCCTCAGGCTCTCCTCCACCCGCTCCTGGACAAAGGCCTTGTCCTTGATCCCGTTGACCCACAAACCATAAGCCACGTTGTCGAAGATGGTCTTGGGAAACGGATTGGGCTTCTGAAACACCATCCCCACCTTGCGACGCAGCATGACCACATCCAGGTTGGGGGCGTAGATGTCTTCGCCGTCCAGGGTAACCTTGCCTTCCACACGGCTGATGGGAATCAGGTCGTTCATGCGGTTGAGGCATCGCAGATAGGTGCTTTTGCCGCATCCGGAGGGGCCGATCAAGGCCGTGACCTCGCGAGGTTTGAAGTACATGGAAACACTGTGCAGGGCCTTGAAATCCCCGTAGTAGAAATCAAGGTTTTCAGAGGACATTTTATATTCCGGTTCCATCTGTTTTTCCTGTTGTGCAGGCGCATTCATCGGGTGCATCCTATACAAAACGGTTTAATTGGTTCCATTGGTTGATGGGTTGCCTTGATCTCCTGGGTTTGATTCGTTAACCAATAAAACCAAGCAACCAATACAACAAACCAACCGGTTCATCCTATTTCAGCCGCTTTCTCAGACGGGCCCGCCAGAGGATCGCCAGCATGTTCATCCCCAATACCAGCGCGATCAGCACGATGGCCGTTCCGTACTGCAGATGCCGCGTCTTTTCGATTTCGGTTCCGGCAGTGGCCAGCACATAAATATGGTAAGGCAGCGCCATGACCTCGTTGAAAATCGACGTGGGCAGTTTGGGGGTAAAAAAGACCGCCCCGGTAAACATGATCGGTGCCGTCTCGCCGGCGGCCCGGCTGATCCCTAGTATGGCACCGGTGAGGATTCCCGGTAATGCCGAGGGCAGGACCACCCGCCAGATGGTCTGCCACTTGGTGGCCCCCAGTCCCAATGAGGCTTCCCGATAGGTGTCGGGAACTGATTTGAGGGCCTCTTCAGTGGAACCGATGATCACCGGCAAAGACATGGCCCCCAGGGTCAGGGCGCCGGCGGCAATGCTCACCCCCATCTTGAGGATGACCACGAAAAAGGCTAGTCCGAAAAGCCCGAACACCACCGACGGCACGCCCGCCAGGTTGTTGATGCCCAGTCGGATGAGCCGTACCACCTTGCCCGGACGGGCATATTCGTTCAGGTAGATAGCCGAGGCGATGCCGATGGGCAGTGCCGCGAGAATGGCGCCGAAACTCAGGCAGACGGTGCCCACGATGCAGGGCAGAATACCTCCCTTGGTCATGGATTCCATAGGCGGCTGAGTGAGGAATTCCCAGCTGATGGCGCGCCAACCGTTGGCCACCATGAAATAAATGATAATCAGCAGAGCGAGACCATTGATGGCGGCTGCTGCACGAAACAGGTTGAAAAAGACCGACTGCTTGAGTTTGCGCCGCCGGTCGTAGGCCGCACTGCCTTCAAAGAAGGATTGATCGTCACTCGACATGGTTTTTGCTTTTGCCTTTGATTCGGCAGCCGATTCAGGTGGCTGCTTATTTTCAGTAAGTCTGGTGTCTATATGCAAGGTCATTACAGGGACGCTTCCCCCACCTGCCGGTAGCGTTGGGCGATGAAGTCGGCGATGATATTAAAGACCATGGTAAATACAAAAAGGACGATCCCGGTGGCAAACAGGGCATAGTAATGCTCACCTCCCACCGGCGCTTCGGCCATCTCGGCCGCGATGCTGGCCGGCATGGGCCGCACCGGATCGAAAATGGATTGCGGGAGCATGGCGGCGCCGCCGGCGACCATCAACACGACCATGGTCTCGCCCACGGCCCGCGACAATCCCAGAATCACCGCTGTACTGATCCCCGAGATGGATGCCGGCACCACCACCCGCACGATGGTCTGCAACTGGGTGGCACCCAAGGCCACCGACGCCTCGCGCAAGGCAACGGGCACGCTGTGGATGGCGTCCTCGGAAATGCTGCAGATGGTGGGGATGGACATGAAAGCCAACATCAGTGACGCATTGAACAGGTTGAGTCCCGTCGGAATGCCAAACACCTGCTGGAGAAAGGGCGCCACCAGCACCATGCCGAAAAAGCCGATGACCACTGACGGCAGGGCCGCCAGCAACTCCACCACCGGCTTGACAACTTCTCCCACCCGGGGTCGGGCAATTTCGGAGAGGTATATGGCCGTCATCACGCCCAGAGGGATTGAAAACACGCCGGACACGCCGGTGACCAGCAGCGAGGCGACAATCAGGGGAAAGATGCCGAAGTCGGCCGGATCCGACGTCGGATACCAATATCTGCCGAAGATGAAATCCTTCACCGAAACCGTTTTGAAAATAGGCAGACCCTCCTTGAACAAAAAGATCATGATCAAAAACAGGATGCCAATGGATGCCGAGGCGATGATGAAAAACATCGCCTGCATTGATTTCTCGGTGGTTTGGCGGCGGTTGGCCATGGGAGTTACCTGCCTGTCGGTTGCCGTGAAAAGGGTTGTGCTTCTTTCAGCGCCCGAGAAGCCACAGTCCGCCGGTAAATAACCCGGCGGACTGTGTGTTCAAAAGGAGCGCGTGACAAAGCGGATGGGACGATTAATATAGGGGCACGTAGCCGGCCTTTTCCACGGCCTTCTGCCCCTTATCGGGATGAAGCATGTAGTTGACGAAATTTAGGGTATCGCCTTTGGGCCAGCCGTTGGTAAACATGAACAGGGGGCGGCTGATCGGAAAAGTGCCGTTGAGGGTGCTCTCCTTGGTGCCCTCCACGCCGTCCACCTTCAGGGGTTTGACGGTGTCGTTGAGGTAACCGATGCCGATGTAGCCCATGGCGTTCTTGTTGCTGGAAACAGCCTGGGCGACGGCACCGTTGGAAGCCATCATCTGGGCGGCCGGGGTCACACGCTCTTTTTTCATCACTTTGCCTTCCCAGGTTTCATAGGTGCCGGAGGAGGTGTCGCGTGAGCAGATCACGATCTTGAGATCCGGTCCGCCGATCTCCTTAAAGTTGGTGATCTTGCCCATGTAGATGTCCTTGAGCTGGGCCAGAGTGATGGCGGTAAGGGTGTTGCTGGGGTGGACAATCGGAATAATGGAATCATAGGCTACGGCAAAAGGAACCGGGTAGACGCCCTTTTCCTGAGCCATGGCCACTTCCTTGTCTTTGATGAAGCGCGAGGCATTGGCGATGTCGGTGGAGCCGTCGATGATGGCTTTGATGCCGTTGCTGGAACCGCCGCCGGATAGGGAGATGTTCACATCCGGATGGGCTTTCATGTAGTCTTCGACAGCGATCTGGGAAATGGGCAGCACCGTGGTGGATCCCTTGATCACCAGGTTGCCTGCCGTGGCGGTGGCCGCACAAAGGGTCAATACAGCGGCGACTGATGCAATGGTGCCAAACAACTTCTTCATAGGTTCTCTCCTCCGTTTGATTCTTGGGTCAAGGCTAAGCGCCTTATGTTAGATTTATGTTAGGATCGGGTTAGGTTTTTGTTATCATCCCCCGCCTTCACCGGATCCCAACGATTTCTTGAGAACGCAATTTAAAGCCCAAATGTTAGCAAACGGTTAGTACAAAATTAGTTTTCGATGAGTCTTCGATTTTTTAGCCGGATGGAAAAAATCGGCCTACCAAAGGCATTCAGTCTTGACCACCGCATCAGGGTTGCCTACTATGCCGGCTTTTTCCAATGCGGACGCGGATAATTGTCTGTCAGAAAAACACCATACCGCCAACCCATGAAACCAAACGAACCCATGAAACCCCAAAATCAAACCAACCTGAAAATCATTTTCGCCCTGACCCTGGTCCATTTCACCGGCGATTTTTACAGCGCCTTCACCACGCCCCTGTTTCCCGCTTTCATGGCCAAACTGAATCTGACCCTGGCCCAGGTGGGGCTCATCGCCGGCGTCAACCGGTTTCTCTCTTTCATCGTCCAACCGGTGGCAGGCTACCTGGCGGACCGCTATCAGGGGCGCGCCATCATCCTCGGCGGTCTGCTCATGGCCGTAGTTTTCATCCCTCTTTCCGGCATTGCGGGCAGCTACTGGATGCTGATGCTGTTCATCGCCTTAGGATCCGTGGGGTCCTCGATGTTTCACCCCTGCGTGGCCGGCATGATTCCGCTCTATTCAGGCAACCGGAAAGGCTTTTCCATGTCCGTGTTCAACACCGGCGGCACCCTGGCCTTTGCCGTGGGCCCTTTTTTCATCACCGCCATTGTGGCCGCCTTTGGCCTCGGTGCCATGCCGGCCACCATGGTCCTCGGGCTGGCGGCGATCGTCTACCTGTGGGCGGCAGTGCCGTCCCCCGAAAGTGAAGGCATGGCGTCCTTGGGATTGATAGGCACGTTGAAGAAACAGTTCGGCACCGTATGGAAATCGATCTTTCTCATCTGGATGGTGATGGTACTGCGAGCGGTGGTCGGCCAGTCGTTCATGACCTTCATGCCCGTCCTTCTGGTCAGTCGCGGATACTCACTGGTTTCCGGCGGCCTCATGATTACCGTGTTCACTCTGGCCGGCACCGTCAGCGGCCTGCTGGCCGGCTATTTTACCGACCGGACGGGATCCCGGCCGATTTTCCTGGCTTCCCATCTGCTGATGACACCGGCCCTGCTGATGATGCTTTCACTGTCGGGTTCATGGATCTACGCCGGTGTATTCATGGCCGGTTTTTTTGTGCTGGCCACACTGCCGTTAGGGGTCACCCTGGCCCAGGAACTGGCACCGGGTGGACGTTCCATGGTCTCCAGCCTGATGATGGGGCTGGCCTATGGTCTGGGCGGTGCAGTGGCTCCGGTGGTGGGTCGGCTGGCCGATCTTTATTCGGTTGCCACCGTATTGTGGGCCGTCGCCTTCATCCCGCTTGTCACCGTTCCCCTGATTCTCATGTTTCCGGTCGCAAAACAGAAGACACCGGGCTGATGTCAGATGACGGACGACGGATTTTAAAAAACTGAAATAGACAACTGACGCCAACCTTAAAGGCGTAGGTCTATCAACCTGAACGCCTGGCTACAGGGATTGCATCTGAGTGGTCACAAACACCGAAGCACCCTTGGCGCTCTTGAATTGAAAGCGTTCGCTCTCCACCAGGTCCAGGCAGGCGGAAACCACATCGGGATCATACAGAATCCCGCTGTTGCCGGTGAGTTCCCCCATGGCTTTTTTCATTCCCAAAGAGGGGCGGTAGGGTCGGTGGGACCCGATGGTTTCGAATACATCGGACACGCTGAGAATCCTGGCCTCCATCATGATCGCATCCCCGGAAAGACCGTTGGGATAACCTGAACCGTCCATCCGTTCGTGATGCTGGAGCACAATATCCGCCAAAGGCCAAGGAAAATCGATTTTTTTCAGGATGTCGTACCCCGACTGCACGTGGGTCTGGATCATTGCGTATTCGGGACCGCTGAGCCTTCCCGGCTTGCAGAGGATCTCCCCGGGGATGGTGAGCTTTCCCAGGTCGTGAACGACGCTGGCCATTTGCAGGCCATATATCCGATCCTCCGAAAGCCCCATCTCCTGGCCAATGGCGCAGGCCAGGTCGGCCACCCGATTCTGGTGGCCCGATGTATACGGATCGCGCATTTCAACGGCCAGGGCAATGGCCTGGACCGACCCCTCCATGGCCTTCTGGAAACGAACCGCGTTGCTTCGCAGCTCTTCGGCAGTCTGTTTAAGCTTCTCCCGGGTCTGGCGTTCGAGCAGCACCCGTTTAAGCCGGGCCACGATCTCCGCCAGGCGGATGGGCTTTTCGATGAAATCGCTGGCCCCCTGGGCGATGATCTCCTCATAGGCAAAATTATTCACCAGACCGGTAATGATGACCACATCGGCTTGAAAATTATCCTTGATCTGACGACACAGGTCGAGACCGCTCATTCCCTTCATCTGGACATCGGAGATGACAACCTCCACCGGATTCGAATTCAAGATCGTCAAGGCCGCTTCCGCACTCTCCGCGGTGAGGCACCGACACCCGGAGGCTTCAATGCCGTAGGAAAGAATATCACGAATATCGTCATCATCATCCACCACCAAAACCAGGGGGGATGGCGAACTATCGGTGGCAATGGATATCATCGAATTCCTCCGGGAAGACCGTTTTGAAACACACCCCACGGCAAACAAGGGGAAAACAGCTATAACGGTCCGGGTATTTTGAGTTCTGTTATTACATTACCGTAGCTTACATCTGCACATCATCAGAAGGGAGAAGGCCGCGTTGATCAGCAGATTGGTGGAGAGTTTCATCCCATTCAGGACCATTTAGGATTTTAGAATGAGGAAAGACACATAGGCCGCGTAGCATCCAAGTAGAATCAGACCTTTTCTGCGGGTAATTGTCAAGTCCTGTCTCATCAGCACCCAGGGCAGCGCGCTGATGACCATCATCACCAGATAGTCCCACACCAGGCCGCTTTCGATGAAACCACCTGAGATGGCAATGGGTTTTACAATGGCCGTGGCGCCAACGACGCTGAGGATGTTGAACACGTTGCTGCCCACCAGGTTCCCCAGGGAGATGTCCATCTCCTTTTTCAAGGCGGCCACAACGGAGGTGGCCAGTTCAGGCACCGAGGTGCCCAGAGCCACCACGGTGAGTCCCACGAACTTTTCGTTGACCCCCAGGGCGGACATGACGCTCACCGCTGCATCCACGAGCATATCCGCACCGACGACCACCGCTGCGGTTCCGCCGAGGATCATCAGACACTGACCCCACCGTCTCCCCATCAGCCCGCCAGCCAGTGGCGGCACATCAGGGTTCGCACCAGCAGAAACAGGCAGGGTGCGATCAACGCGTACGGCCACCTTGTAGTTAAACCAGGTATAGGCGAGGATACCGCAGAAAAGGGTAACGCCCTCGACCCTGCCGATGACCGAATTGAAGGAGAGCAGCAACAATAAGGCGGAAATGGCCAGCATGAGCGGGATGTCCCGGGTGATGACAATCCGGCTGGTCTTCACCGGCTGAAACACGGCGGTAAGTCCCAGCACCAGGGCGATATTGCAGATATTGCTTCCCACCACGTTGCCCAGAGCGATCATACTCTTGCCCTTGGCGGCGGAGACCAGGCTGACCACCAGTTCGGGCGCCGAGGTACCGAATGCCACCACGGTGAGCCCGATGACCATCGGCGTCAGCCCCATGCCGCGGGCCAGCTCGGATGCGCCTCGGACCAGCCAGCCGGCACCATAGTAGAGCAGCAGAAGGCCTGCCGTGAATGCGATCAGATGGGGGACGGTCAAAAAAATCTGCCTTCCTGAGGCCAATGGTCAAGCAGCCTGTTTTCTGTACGGTCATGCCTGGCAGCGCAGGCACCGGGCAAAACGATGCATCAATATGACATCGTTATCGGATCAATGCAATGTCCGGCCTATCGGGATAGTTTTTGATCGGAATCATTTAATGAGCAAGGCAGGAACCCGCATAGCGGATCGCGACCGGTTTTCGCCCCGCCACCTGATGATACGTTTCCTCGGGCCAGCCGATAGCGATCACGGCATGGGGGGTTTCGTGGTCCGGAATACCCAGCATGCGAACGATCGATCGATCCCGCCGCATGGCTTCAATGACAAATCCGACCAGACAGGTGCCTAACCCCATGGCATGGGCGGCCAGCAGCATGTTTCCGGTAGCCAGCAGGGCATCTTCGAACGGGCAGGACGCGTCATTGTCAGCGGCCACCACGATGACAGCGGTTGCCCCGTGAAACAACAGATCGCGCTCACCCCGCTCCCAGGCCGCCAGCCCCATCTCCACGGCGGGATAATGCAGGCGGAAATAGGTGTCCAGTTCCGGTTTGCCGAGCAGCTTCAATGCGGTTCGGAGCCATCGCTTTTCCGCCATCCGGTTGGTTTTCCTGAAGAATCCGCCTACCCGACGTCCCAGCCCGTTGACGGCCTCCCGGTCCGGCAGTATGGTAAAGGTCCATGGCTGGCAGTTGGATCCCGACGGTGCGGTAATTCCCACCTTCACCAGGTCCTCCAGGAGCGGCCGACCCACCTGACGATCGGAAAAATTCCGACAGGAACGCCGTGAGCCCATGAGATTGACCAGAGTAGCGGTATCAAAACGGCCATGGGGAAGCCATCGGGTATCGGCCGAAAAGGTTTGGAATTGAGACAGCCCGGGATCCACCGCCGCCACCCGGATGGCATTTTCCGGACATGCCGCCGCACAGTGGTCGCAGTTGAGGGATTCGATCCCCTGGACCATTGCCTTACCGTCGTAGATGACCAGCGTCTCTTTGGGGCATACCGGTATGCACATCCCGCAGCCGATGCATCGCTCGGGGTCGATGGTCGCTGTCACTTCACGGTCCGAATATTGTTTTTGGGTGTCTGTCATTTTTTTTGGGTTTGATGCTTGACATGCAGCATGGCAGCATTAAATTTGTCGCTTTTACAAATTTTCCCAAGGGAAACAGCAGCGAACATGATTGAAAAAACAAGTGCTTCAGGTAACGGCCGGCATGCTTCCCGGAATAAAGGAATCGCCAGATGAAAAAGCTCCTGTACCACCAAGTTATCTCGTCCGTACTGTGGAACCTGTTCCTGATTTCGGCAGGATCCTTGGTGTTCGGCATCGGATTGAAGTCCATCGCCATTCCCCACGGGTTCATTACCGGCGGTATTTCGGGTCTGACCCTGCTCTTTTACTATGTCAGCGGACTTCTGTCACCGGGTTTGTGGTATCTTTTTGTCAACATCCCCATCTTTCTGGTGGGATGGGTCCACATCAGCCGACGGTTCTTTTTCTATAGTCTGTATGGCGTGGCCGCCCTTTCTCTGACGATCGATCTGATCGGATTCACCCTGCCCATCAAAGAGCCCATCCTGGCCGTCCTGGCCGGTGGCGTGCTCATGGGCACAGGGTCGGGTCTGGTTCTGCATTCATTGGGTTCGGCCGGTGGGCTGGACATCATCGGCATTATCCTGAACCAGAAATTCAGCCTCCGCCTGGGCACCTTCTACTTTGCCTTCAACGTGGTGCTGTTCGCCTTCAGCTTTGGCGCACTGGATGCGGATCTGGTTCTCTATTCCCTTTTCATGAGCTTCATTTCGTCTCAGACGCTGGATTACGTATTGGCTTTCTCCAATCAGCGCAAGATGGTATTCATCATCTCCGATCTCAACGACCGTATTGCCAAGGAAATCCATACCCGCCTCAGCAGAGGTGTCACCTTTCTGGAGGGCAGCGGAGCGTATACGGGCAAGGCCAAAAAAGTCATCCTCACCGTGGTCCACAACTACCAGTTAAAACGGGTGGAGGAAGCGGCCCTGTCCATCGATCCGGAGGCCTTCATTATCACGGAAAACACCTTTAACGTGCTGGGCAGGGGATTTTCCCGGCGCAAGGTTTATTGATAGCTGATAGCTGATAGCTGATAGCTGATAGCTGATAGCGAAAAATGCGGAGGTGCTTCCTTGGATGCAAGGCAAAAAAGCGCTGCCGATGGCCATCGTGCAAGAGAAGGCATCGGCAGCATTTTTTTGCTAAAGGTTTCTACTGAGGATCATCTTTCGGCGGCTGCTCTTTCGTTGAGTCGGTTTTCTCGGGCGATTGACCATAGATAACAAAACCACCCTCGTCACCGGAGAGAAGGCCGGAGCCGGGCTTTTCCTCCCGGTCGTCGTGGTATACAAACGGTTGGGGCGTCGACGCGCAGCCGGCGACCACGAATACCAGAAAAACAGCCGACACCAGAAAAATCCATTTCCATTTGGGTGCCATTAGAATTTCACCCGCATGCCCGTCATGATGGCATTGATGTCATCATAATCCGTACCGTTTCGGTCCAGCTTGTGGAAACGGTAGCCCAGGTAGGCCTCGGTGCCCCACTCCTGAAGGTCCTGCACCATCTGGAAGCCCATGACATCCGCATCATCGCCGTTGGTGCTGATGTCCGAATAGCGGCCGTAGTCGGCAGACAGGGAGGTCACCCCCAGCGGGCACCAGCGGCCCCGGTAGCCGAACTTGGTGTAGAAAAACGCGCCGTCATCCCGACCGTCGCCCTTGTTATCACGGGTGCCCATGGCAAAGGTGCCGTTGAAGCCGGAGTCATGCAGCACGGAGACCGAGCCGTTCAGTTGATCGTCAATCGTGTCCGAGGTGCCGCCGGGATTGGCGTAGGCCACGGCCGCGGCCAGTTTGAACGCATCGATCTGGGCGCTGTAGCGCACGGCGAAATCCCCGCCACCATCGGAGATATAGGAGGTGGATCCGACGAACCCGTTGAAGTCGGGGGTGTCGTAGCGGATGCGTTCCTGGCGGCTCAGACCGTCCATGTTGCTGAAAACGCTACCGATCCGGGTTCCGGACAGCCTGCCTGTGTTATTATCGTAAAATAGCTGTCCCCCGGCCATGCTGGCGATATCGGAGTATCCCACCACACTGGTGCCGGACAGGTCCACTTCCGAGGAATAATCCGATGCCGTACTTCCCCACCCCAGGGAAAATTTGCCGATCGTGTTACCGTCCACCCACAGATCCAGGTGGCGCTTTTCAAACGTCGCATCATCCAATCTTCGGTCCTCCTGGTTGACCAGGTTGCTGGGGTTGGTCTGGTACTCCACTTCGATGCGCGTGCCGATGGTATAGTAGTCGTTGGGTGTGATGGTTCCCTCCAGCCCCACGCGGGTGGAGGAGTTGTCATTGTCCACCAGGTAGAAGTTGCCGTCGTCGCCGTCGTTGCTATACAGCACCGCCTTGTTCACCTGGCCGTATATTTTGACACTGCCTTTGGGGTTTCCGGCTTTGACCGCCGCCGGGCTGTCGGTGGCCGCCTTGACCGTGGCCGCAGCCGTCTGGCCCCTCAGCGCCTCCACCTGGCCCTGCAACTGTTCGAGGGCTTTCTGCTGGGCTTCGATCTGGGCCTGCTGCTGTTTGATGATTTTCTCAAGACGGTCCAGGGTATCTTTATCCGCCCCATCGGCTGAAAAAGGACTCAACACGCAGACAATGACCGCAATCAGGCATACCGGTAGAAGCCGCCTCAATTTTCCTTCTCCCATAATAACCTCCTTCATCTCTTGAGGGTTGCCATTGATATGTAATTTTCCGATCCAAGAAAGGAAATATCGGGTAACGACCGAATTGAGCGTCACGTCACTGGATAGGGATCGGCGAAGCCGGTGAGATGCCCCACAACCCCATGCCCTGAATCGGTTGGCTGCAAGGAATAGCTGTGAACGGTCAATGCACTTAATTGCAAGAGACGGGTGTCGATTTAATCAACGATTAGTTGCCTGTATTCATATCACCAAAAATGGGTGCATGCAAATACGGATAAGGCGGCATTTACTGCCATGGCGGGCTGTGCCCGGAAAAGACGGCATCATGCAAAAGGCTTTGGGTATCCCCGTTTTGGTTTGTTGCGCCACTTTTTTTAGGGTAAAGTACCGGTGCTTAAGATAAGGTTCTCGTCAAGGAGAAATGAACGAGCCCACGGGATACAACGGAAAGTCGATGGATTTAGCGGTTCAAGAGTACAGAAAGGGACAATGAATGAAAATTCTGGTCGTTAACTGCGGGAGTTCCTCTTTGAAATACCAACTGCTGGAAATGCAAGGCGAGCACCTGCTGGCATCAGGAATAGTGGAACGAATTGGAGAACACACGGGCAAAATTATCCACAAAGATCGCGTCCATGGGCAAGACGGTCAGCAAATCAAGCTTGAGAAACCCATTGCCGACCACCGAATTGCCATGCACGAAGCCGTTCGACTGCTCATGGAGACTGGAGCGGGGGCGGTTTTCAATCCCACTGAAGTCGCTGCGGTGGGGCACCGGGTCGTTCACGGCGGCAATTTTTTTCACGAGCCAACGCACGTGGATCTAACGGTGATGGTGGCCATCGAAAAGATGATCGCCCTGGCCCCCCTTCACAACCCCGCCAACCTCATGGGCATCGAGGTGGCCCGGGAGTTGTTTCCCCATGCGCCCCAGGTGGCAGTTTTCGATACCGCCTTCCATCAGACCATCCCAGGATTCGCCTATCACTATGCCCTGCCCTGGTCCTATTATGAAAAATTGGGCATACGCCGATACGGATTCCAGGGCACCTCACACCGGTATGTGGCCAGGGAGGCGGCAATTCTTCTTGGCAAACCGTTGGAAACGGTTAACCTGATCACGGCCCATCTGGGAAGCGGTGCCAGTCTCTGTGCTATTGAGCAGGGAATCAGCGTGGACACCTCCATGGGCATGACGCCGCTGGGCGGATTGATCATGGGAACCCGTGGAGGGGATATGGACCCGGGTGTCATCCTGCACATTTCCGACCGCAAAGGGATGTCCCTGCATCAATTGGATGCCGTCCTTCAAAAAAAGAGCGGCCTAAAAGGCATCTGTGGAATGAACGATCTGCGCGATATCCATGCGGCAGCCGATAATGGAGATGCCAGGGCCCGATTGGCTATAGATATGTTCGTCTACCGCTGCCGGCAGTATATCGGAGCTTACTTTCTTCAGCTCGGCCGGCTGGATGCGCTGGTTTTCACCGCCGGCGTCGGTGAAAACGATCCGGCCATCCGCGAAGCCTGCTGCAGGGGCATGGCAACCGTCGGCCTGACACTGGATCCGTCCAGGAATCGCGACCCCGAAAAGCACCGCGGAGAAATCACCGCCGCCGGAAGCCCGGTCAAGGCCTATGTCATCCCCACCAACGAAGAACTTGAAATCGCCCGCCAGACCCTCGAGGTCGTGAAGGGGGAAGGCTGACGGGAAAGGGTCAGGAGGACGAAGGAAAAAAAACTGGAGGCACGAAGCACGCTTTCGACGGTCGAGGCTCATAAACGCGTTGTTCAGCCGCCCAATCTGCTTGTCGCGGTTCACCTGGCTCCTAGAATCCTGGAATCCTATCCCTCTCAACTCGGATAATCCTCTCTCACCGGAGAAAACACTTCCACGGCTATCAAATCTTCCACTGCCCGGACGGAATGGAAACGTCGGAACCGATGCTCCAGCTGTCCCCGGGCATCGCGCCTTGATTCGTCCCATCGATCGTGAAGACCATGTGCCCGGAGAGCAAAAGGCCGGTCTGCTCATGCGGGAGGTTGTGGTCGGGGATGGTGCATCCTTTTTCCAGCTTGAACCGGGCCCCCACCGTGAACCATGGTGGCCATGTTCACACCGTCGAAAAGCTTGCGGTAGGTCGGTTCACTTTCTTTTTTTAACATGTTGTCTCCTTCGGCGAAACCGGGATCACGTTTTTCTCGAAGGCCTCGGTAAACAACACGCGGTCATACTCCACCGCTGCAAAAGAGGCGGGCATGCGCAAATACATGATCTTGCGGGTTGGGTGCATGGTGTCGGTATTCTATACATAAAGGCCGGGTTGAGGCCGTTTTGTTATTAAACCGGACAAAAAATTTCATAAAACGGTTGTATCTACCATATATTAAAAGTATAATCATTTTATATTTACCGGACTTACAACAACTTTTTCATTTGGCCAAATAATTCATGGTGCCACTTTGTTTTTAACAAGATTATAGATTGTTAAACCGGACATTAAACCGGACATAGGAAATTTGAATGGACCATGGAATAATATCTTTCCAACCCGCCCTGCCCGCGCAACGGCTTGGCGAACTCAAAGACATGGCCCAGGAGGTGATCGTCGCCGCCGCGACCCTGGAGGGCCGAATTGCTAAAGAAACCGCTCAGGCGCTTGGAGACCGTCTGCGCTTTCTCAACAGCTACCACTCCAACCTCATCGAGGGACATAAAACCACCATTTGCGACATTGAAGCTGCATTGGAAAAAGACTATTCTCGAGACGAGGAAAAACGATACGTTCAGGAGTTGTGTGCCGCCCATGTGAACACCGAAAGAACGTTGATGCAGAAGTTGTCGACTGACCCTCCGGAAAATATATGCAGCTTCGAATTCGTGAGCCTTATCCATCGAACCATATACGAGCAACTGCCCAAACAGCACCAATTCACCCACAGCAACGGGGGGTTTACCAATTTATCGGTCATGCCCGGCAAAATGCGACAGGGCGCTGTTTCCTTGGACGGTGGGCTTACCACACATGGCCCCGATGCGGAAAACCTGCCTGCCACGTATGAAGCATTCAGCCATGTATATGATCCTTTCGGTTACCATGGTGACGAACGCCTGATCGCGGCTGCGGCCAGTCATCACCGCATGACCTGGATGCACCCATTCCGGGACGGCAATGGCCGAGTGTGCCGCCTTTTCTCAGGATTGTACATGGCCAGCATTGGTATCAACCGGGGAAACCTGTGGTCTCTATCCAGAGGATTTTCCCGCGATAAACAATGGTATATGACCAACCTGCAATCCGCCGATTCTCCGGACGACTCTGGAAAAGGTTTCGATCAGGCATACTTTGCCGATTATTGCATGTATTTCCTTGAAGTCTGCCTCGATCAAATCCGATTCACGGATCAAATCCTGGCACTGAACCGCATCGATGCCAGGATTGACGGATATTTGAGCGATCGCGACAAATCCCGGGGAGCACTTTCTCCGCTGGATACGCGTGCCGGCAGGCTCCTGAAAGCATTGTTTCTTGAAGGCACGGTGCCCAGGGGCAAAGCTCAGTCCATCATGGGCATGGACAGCCAAAGTGACCGCCATGCAAGGCGAATCGTCAGCCAGCTGGTCAAAGAAGGCCTGGCTGTTTCCGCGTCCCACCGGGCACCTTTGATGATCGGGTTTCCGGCCAAGGTCCTGAGGTACTATTTCCCTGACCTGTTTGGTCCTGAAATATTGGGAGAGCATTGACCGGAAGGACAATTCCACCCAATCCATTCACCTCCCTTGCCCTACAAAGCATCTCATTGCAGCAAAAAAGATCTACCCCCGTGCCTGGAAGCAGGCAGAATCCTTGGTGCCCCTGAAAACTGATCACACAAGGTAATCTTCTCTCACCGGCGAAAACACCTCCACGGCCATTGCGTCTTCGAGAACCCGGACGGAATGGGGAACATTGGAACCGATGCACCAGCTGTCCCCGGGCATCACGTCATGATTCCTCCCATCGATCGTGAAGACCATGTGCCCGGAGAGCAAAAGGCCGGTCTGCTCATGCGGGTGGTTGTGGTCGGGGATGGTGCATCCTTTTTCCAGCTTGAACCGGGCCATGAGGGTTTTCTCACCGTGAACCATGGTGGCCATGTTCACACCGTCGAGAAGCTTGCGGTAGGTCAGTTCACTTTCTTTTTTTAACATGCTGTCTCCTTCGATTGTGCGGAGTTTGGATGAAACATCACTCATCTTCTTCGAGAAGTCCACTCTCCCCAGGTTCCAACTCGACCGCATAGGATTCGGGAAGCACCTTGTTGGCTTTCACGCCCAGGGTTTTGAGTTGTTCGGCGCGCCGCACCAGATTGCCCCGTCCCGTGGACAGCCGGTCCCTGGCCGTACGATAGGCCTCGCGGGCCCGGTCCAACTGATGACCCACCTCTTCCAGGGCCTCGATGAAGCCGATGAATTTATCGTAAAGCCCGCCGGCCTGCCGGGCTATTTCCAGGGCGTTTTCGTTCTGGTCTGCATAGCGCCAGATGTTATGGATGGTTCTTAAGGTCACCAGCAGGGTGGACGGCGAAACCAGGATCACGTTCTTCTCGAAGGCCTCGGTAAACAGCGCTCGGTCATGCTCCACGGCTGCAAAAAAGGCGGCCTCGATGGGCACGAACATGAGCACGAAATCCAGGGTCCGGATTCCTTCCAGATCCTCGTAGTGCTTCTCGCTCAAACCTTTGAAGTGTGTCCGCAGGGAAGCGAGGTGGGCTTTAATGGCCGCGGCCCGAACCGTCTCGTCGCTGGACGCGTGGTAGCGTTCATAATCCTTGAGCGACACCTTGGCATCTACGATGACATCCCTGCCCTCGGGCAGCCGGACAATGACGTCCGGTTGGTAGCGGCTGCCGCTGCCTCCGATCAGGCTCACCTGGGTCTCGTAGGCCCGCCCCTTTTCCAGTCCCGACGCTTCCAGAATCCGCTCCAGGATCACTTCTCCCCAGCCGCCCAGGGTTTTGACATCCCCCTTGAGGGCGTGGGTCAGGTTCAGGGCGTCTTTGCCGATTCGCTCGTTGAGGTTTTTCAGGTGACCGATCTCGTTGAGCAGGGCCGCACGATCACGTGACTCTTTGTCATAAACATCCTCCACCCGCTTCTTGAAATCGCCCAACTGCTCGCGCAGAGGGTTGATCAGATTATCCATCTGGGTCCTGTTGTGGTCGGCAAAGGTCCTGCCCTTCTCTTCCAGGATCCGCTCCGCCAGCAGCTTGAACTCAACGGTCATCCGATCCCGGGCATCGTTGAGCAGCACGAGCTTCTCTTCGGCTTGCCGGCGCTCAGCATCCAACCGGGTGGACAGCTCCGACAACCTTTTTTCCAGGGAAAGGTTCTCGACATCGCGTTGCGCCTGTGCCTGCCGGCTCTTTTCCAAGGCGTCTTCCAGCACGGGAATCCGGGTGACGTTCTGGGTCAAGGCAGCCTTTTGCGCTTCCAGTTCGGCCATGGCCTCGCGGCGGTGGTCCAGTTTGGCCTCGACCTCGACCAAATCATTTTTTACCGTCGCCAACTGCTGCCGGATCGTTGCCAGCTTCTCTTCCAGGGCCGCCTTTTCCATCTCTGCCAGACGCGCAAGGGTTGCCCGCTCGGCCCTGTTCCGGAAGCGGAAAACGAGAAGGGCGATCACGGTGCCCAGCAGCAATCCTGCCCCCCCGCCAATCAGATAGGCGATTTGAAGTTCCGTCATTATTTATCCTGAAAGTTTCGCACCGGAACACAGTCCGGTCGATAGGGTTTTGAAACCATTCGGTTATACGCCAGTTGTGACCACAAATCCACCCTTGCATGGTAATTTCCCGCGTACAGCCGATGTTGTAAAAACATGAGGGGCTAACGGAAGATTAACGAATTTTTAACAAACGGCTAACCTTTCTATTGACCCTTCTTTCCCCTCTGATTAGGTTAATGTTTCTTCACCCGAATCCACGGGCCGGGTGAACTGCCCGTATAACAGTCGAAAAGCAGGTGTCAGAACCAATGGCTTACAACCACTCCTGGCAGGCGGTATTCAGACCGGGTGCGTCCGATGATTTTTTCATGGAAGATCGCCCGATGGCCTTTGCGGTGGATGCCGACGGTTTCAACCCGGTCAATGCCTGGTGGCTCTCCGAACTTTCCCGCTTGATCTATCGAAGAGATGCCAGCGAAGGGGTCGATATGCATGACCATGCCTCGCGAAGCGACTTCCTGGCTCGTGTGGGTCTGGTTGAACGGCAATTTTTCAGCGGGTCGACAATTCAAGGCGCCCTGGTGGAAACCCATGATTCCGGTGGCGGAGGCTTTGCCGCACTGGTATTCCGGGGAACCAGCGGCCGACTGTCCAACTGGCTGGTTAATCTGGACATGGCCCTTTGCCCCTGGCCTGCCGGCGGCCACGTTCACCGGGGATTCAAAACCGTTTTAATGGAGCTTTGGGGCACCATCGCGGCCGCACTGCATACCGTAAAAAAGCCTTTGTTTTACACCGGTCACAGTCTGGGGGGTGCCTTGGCCACCTTGGCGGCATCGCTACGGCCACCGCACGCCGTATACACCTTCGGCGCCCCCCGCATGGGTGATGCCGCATTTGCCGAAACCCTGGCCCACATTCCAATATTCAATGTGTTCAACCCTCGGGATATCGTTACCGAACTGCCTCCCGCAGGACGCTGGACCCGATTTACCCATGCCGGAACCATCGTCAGGAACAGCCAAAGTTCCCTGCCCCGTCGCACCATGGCCCAGGCGCCTTCCTTCCTGTCCGGCCATGCCCCGTTGAACTATACGGCACAACTGCCGATCGCCTTCGACAATTAGGTCCCCTCCAGATACAGGAATCGTTGACCCCGCCGGCTGTTCTCTGGTAAATCTCCTTCACATTTCCCAATAAGATCAAAAGGAGAAATAGTCCTCCGTGACAATTTTTTCAGACGATAGGATACCCGAACGATTGGAAATGCTCGACAGCTATCTTGCTGAATCGGAATCCCGGGTATCCGGAATCAGGGAGGACTGTGAGAAGAAAATCGTCTGGCACGACGACAAGCGGCATCAGCGCGACCTTGCCATTGTCTATATCCACGGCTTTTCCGCCAGCCGCATGGAGATCTGGCCCCTGTGCGACCACCTGGCTGCAGCCATGGGCGCTAACCTGTTTTACACCCGCCTCACCGGCCACGGGCGGGATGGGTATGCCATGGCCACGGCCAAGGTCCGGGACTGGCAGAATGACGGAATGGAGGCCATGGCCATCGGCCGGCGGCTGGGCCGGAAAATCATCCTGGTAGGCACATCCACCGGCGGCACCCTGGCGGTCTGGCTGGCGGCCCAACCGTCGGTATCGGCAATGATTCATCGCCTGATTCTGCTATCGCCCAACTTCTTTCCCAAAAACCCGGTCGCCGCTGCCGCTCTCTGGCCGCCGGCACTGCGGTTATTCGAAAGCTTTTTCGGCGGCTGGCGAAGCTTCAGTGTGGTCAATGCCCGGCACGCCAAATTCTGGACGGTACGCTATCCGGTCAAGGCCATCGCCACCATGATGCAGCTGGTTAGGCTGTCCTGGAGGCTCGATTTGGGCAACGCCACCATGCCGGTACTGATGATGGTCAATCCCTGGGACCGGGTGATCAACGTCACCCTGGCCATCATGCGCTACCTGACCTTTGCATCTCCCCACAAACGGCTGGTGCTCTTCAGGGGAAACAAGGATTTGGGCCGACACGTGCTGGCCGGAGACATATTGACGCCAGAAACAACGGCCAGGGTGATGACCATTATTCAGGCTTTTCTCAACGGCCGATCTTGAACCGCAACAGCGCTCGCTAACCCCGCCGCTTGTGGCGAGGTTAGCGAGCGAATACAAAATAGATTGAATTCCTTACGGTCGAAGATTCCTCGCACCTTGCTGCGAAAAATCTTCAATCGGCACGGTTATGAAAACGCGGTTTGGTGAGGCCGGTCGTCAGTCTTTGCCGAATCGAAGAAAGGAACAGCATGAACGACAACGACACCCATCTCAAATCAGTCGGTTACATCCTCTGGATCTTCGGATTTACCGGGGCCCACCGGTTTTACTTCGGCAAGCCCATATCGGGCACCATCTATTTTTTTACCCTCGGCCTCCTGGGCATCGGCTGGCTCGTCGACCTGTTTCTCATCCCTTCCATGGACCGGCAGGCCAGCATCCGATTCCGCAGCGGCCACATCGACTACACGGTGGCCTGGGTGCTGCTGACCTTCCTGGGATTGCTGGGCATTCACCGCATGTACATGGGCAAATGGCTGACCGGCATCGTTTATCTGCTGACCGGCGGCATCTTCGGGCTGGGATACCTTTATGATTTCTGGACGCTGAACGATCAGATCACGGTAATCAACGGGTCATAGGAAAAACCCATTCTCAGCAGCCGTTCTATTTTAACAAATCGATGCCCCCCAGGGCATGCATCTGCTCGATGATCTGCCAGGTCCGCCGGATCACATAGTCCGACGGCCGATCGGCCAGCATGCGCTTGGGGCTGGGGAGGACGGCCGCCAGAGTGGCAGCCTCCCGTTGATTCAGCCGGGCGGCCGGTTTATGAAAAAACCGCTGGCCGGCCGCCTCCACACCGAATACACCGGTGCCCATTTCCGCAATATTGAGATAAACTTCCAGGATCCGGGTTTTGGGCCACAGGATTTCCATCAGCAGGGTAAAGTAGACTTCAATCCCTTTTCTCACATAGCTGCGCCCCGGCCACAGGAACAGGTTCTTGACCACCTGCTGGCTAATGGTACTGGCCCCCCGGGGGCGAATGCGGGTGCGGTTGTCCTTGAAGGCTTCGGCAATGGCCTTCAGATCGACGCCCCAGTGGTCGAAGAAATTCTGATCTTCCGAAGCGATCACCGCCAGGGCCGCATGGGGGGAAATCCGGTCCATGGGAGTCCAGCGGTAGTCGACGCCAATGCCGGACAGGCGCTGCTGCAGCATGAAGGCACTCGTCGGCGGGGGAACCCAGCGCAACACCAGGACAATCACCCCGGTGACGAGGGCGATAAATACAGCCGTCTTCCACAGCAGGTTGAAAACGGACCAACCGGATCGTCGGTTTGTCGGAAAAGCGTCGGGCATACCGTCTCCTTGGCACCTTACATAGCGCATGACGAAGGGTGCAATCAACCCGATTAGGACCAGAGGTGCGGGTCGACAGGAGAGCCGTAGCCCTTAAAGCATGCCTGCCTGCTGAAAGTCGGCAATCACCGATTCAACCAGTGTTGCGTTGGCATCCTGGGACAATTTCAGTGTCCTGGCCAATTCGTCTGAAACGGCCTCCGCATCCGGGATGAACCATTGGAGCGGGGCGCCGTGAAGATGGCTCAGGTGGTTGGCATAAGCGGTGATGGCGGCCAGAGGCGCAGCCGCACCCGCATTTTCAACGTGATGGTGAAATTTCACGCACAATCTTGCCGACTCCGGCATTTTCCATTTTTCCATCAGCAGTTCACCGATCTCCATGTGGTCGGTACCGATGACTTTCCGCTCTGCCGCATGGTCGGCAAGCCCTTCCCGCTTCTTCAGATTCTGTATCCGCTGGTAGCCGTCCGCACTCACCAGCAGGAGAACCAGTTTGCCGATATCGTGCAGCACGCCTCCCACGAAGGCTTTTTCAGGATCGTCATATCCGGCCGATACGGCAATCCGTCGGGCAGCCAGGCCGCACTCGGCAGCGTGCTGCCATAAGAACTGCCCCCAGGTCTGCATGCCGGGGTTGCTCTTGATAAAGTAAGTCTGCATGGAAGCGGACAGGACAAGGCTCTTGGTCGTCTTCGCGCCCAGCCGTGTCAACGCCTGCTGAAGGGACTCGACGCGGTTCAATCCGCCATAAAGGGCTGAATTGCTTATTTTGATCAGTTTGGATACGAGGGATTGATCCTTGCCGATCACTTTTTCGACATCTTTGATATCCACGCCGGGATCGGAGAGCATATCGAGCGCACGGGTCACGATCGTGGGAAGCGGCGGCAATTCGTGAATCTTGGATACCAACTGGGCCGGGCTGAACTGGCCGGGCAGGGATTCCGCCCGTCCGGAAACCGTTTGGGCAGCCGCCGCGGGTTGCGCAGGCAGACCGGCAATACTTTTTTTCCGGGGTGTCACCATCCAGGATAGAAGTTCCAGATAATGCTGGGGGGACAGACCCGCAAAGCCGTTTTCGCTGAAAACATAGATAAAAACCGCCACCTGCCCCTTATTGACCACCGGAATCAGCGCACATTCGCCGGATGCGGGTGCCCCGGACAGCCTGTCCAGTAGATTCGATGGAAACCGGTTCCCGAAAAAGCCGACACCGGACCGGTGAACCGCAGCCAGGACGGGTTCTTCGTCCAGTGCCCCTAACGAACCCTTGGCGGACCGCTGCTCGAGGCCTTGCCCGTTGACCCTGCGCATCTGTTTGCAGTGAACCACCTGGCCTTCTTTGGCGGTGAGAATCAGTATGCCGTCGTAAAAGTCCTTGCAGAAGGCCACCAGGGCCTCGATGCGCTTCAACGGGTCGTCGCTCAACATCAACTTTTTGATGGCCTGACGGAACGATCCGAACAGGGGGTCACCGCTGGACACCGATGATGCGGGCAACTCGACTGCATCGGTTGGCAGGAGATTGATCGTCCCTTTTTCCATCCGGTCCTTGATGATCGCTATCACAGTACCGCTGTCGAAAGGCGCTTTTTCGAGAACCTGGCGAAGGGTCCGGCAGGTGGACATCAGCCGCAGGACCACCTGCTCATCGGTGGGCAGGGCTTCGGCCTGAACATCGCTGGCGGAAATTGAGAATTCACGATCAAGGGAAATGATTCCCTTCAGGAAGTCGCGGTATTCATCAGACTGGACGGCAATGGAAAGGGCCAGCATACGGGCGTCCATCTTCGTTTCAGCGCCGTCCGCCTCGACCGGTGTATCCGTGAAATTAAAGGCGCCCGCATCGAGCAGAAACATCTCCAGCAGCACCTCTTTCATTCCGGTCAGCAGGATATCCCTCACCGACGACAGGGGAAACAGGTCAATCTGCGTAAGAATCGAACGGATCGACATCCCCGTTTCCATCCTTATCTGCCGGATGCGCTTGACCTGTTCGGCAGTGACGCGTCGGTTGAAAATCAACCCCTGCAGAATTTTCGCGTCCCCGTTGGCGGAATAGGCATCGATGATGAATCCGTTGTTGAAACTGAGCGTGATCAAACGTTTATTTTCGCCGATGGAAAGAATCCCGTTCAGGCTCAACTGGGACAGAAACATGATCGCGTCGGCCGGATGGTATTTACTCAGATCTCCGTTAAAATTCATTTTTCGCCTCACTGGGTTCAGGGGTCCACCTTTAGTTCGACCGTTTTCCACGAAACTTAAGTGTGATATATGAAAAGAGAAAACCAAAACGGAAGGCCGATGGCGTCCAATCGAACTCAACACCCAAGGGGCAATGACCATGCAGCACAAGTGCATTACCATACGCCAGGCAGGCGTCGAAGACAATGAACACCTGTCAACAGTGGGCCGGGAGACTTTTTTCGACAGCTTCGCCGCTGACAATCACCCTGCGGACATGGCTGCCTACCTGGAAAAATCATTCAGCCCCGACATTCAGGCCGCAGAACTGGCTGAGCCGTCATCTGTTTTTCTGATCGCGGAAGCCGAAGCGATGACGGTGGGATACGCCCGGCTGGTGGAAGCATCGGCACCCCATTTTGTCAAGGCAAGGAAACCCATCCACCTGGCGCGCCTGTATGCCCGCAAACAATGGATCGGCAATGGCGTGGGGGCAGCACTGATGACCGCATGCATGGATGAAGCGACCAGACGGCAATGCGACGGCATCTGGCTGGGCGTCTGGGGCAGAAATGCCCGGGCCATCGGGTTTTACCGCAAATGGGGATTTTTGCAGAGGGGAACCCAGTCTTTCGTGCTGGGCAATGACCGGCAGACCGATCTGATCCTTTGGCGGCCGCTGAAAAGTGCCGCCGCAATACCCCCATGACAAAAACAGGCGTTGCATGATAAATGGTGTCCGTCCACAGATGGAGCCAAAACCATTTAATCAACTTTCTGATGATTGATTCGGGATGGCAATGAAAGAACATGATCACCAACGCTGCGGGTGGCCCGGCGATGATCCGCTGATGATCCGCTATCACGACGCAGAGTGGGGCGTTCCGGTCCATGACGATCGCAAGTGGTTTGAATTCATTGTGCTGGATGCCTTCCAGGCCGGCCTGTCGTGGAAAACGGTGCTTCACAAGCGGGAGGCGTTCCATCAGGTATTCTATGGTTTCGACGCGCAACGGGTAGCCGGGATGTCTGAAAAAGCCATGGCCGACGCGATGGCCAACCCGGCCATCATCCGCAACCGGCTCAAAATCCGGGCTGCCGTCAAAAATGCCGGGGCGTTTCTGCGCCTGCAGGATATCCACGGCAGCTTCGACGATTACATCTGGGCTTTCACCGGGGGCCGGGTGGTTCAAAACCGGTGGAAAACCCTGGAATCGGTGCCGGCCAAAACGGACTTGTCCGATACCGTCAGCAAGGATCTGAAGCAGCAGGGATTCACATTTGTGGGCAGCACCATCTGCTATTCTTTTTTACAGGCGGCGGGAGTGGTCAACGACCACCTGGTGACCTGCTTCCGATATCGGGAGTTGAACTCAGGAGTTCAGATGTAAAATCGTTACCGTAGCCGGAGACACCCCATGAACAGCACGATTCAAGATGCCATCGCATTGAAAACCAATCCCGTGGCCCTGCTCTGGGCCGATGAAAAACCGTCGGATGCCACGGAATTCAAGCCGGGCAACTGGGGCTGCATCATGTGGCTGGCATCCGGGGCCGCCAAGGGCAAGACCGGCGTCTGCTCCCGGGAAACCTTCGGCTGTTTCGGCGGCGGCGTGGGTATGGGTTTCGGCGACCAGTACGAAAATTTTCCCGGCGGCAAGGAATGCTTTCGCCATTTTCTCTCATCGGGCAACGCGGACTCGGAAACCGGCCGCCAGGCGGCCGAAAAGGTCAAGCCCTTCATGCGCAAGGAAGCTCACGACCATTTCCTCCACGGTGAAGGCTACTTCAAGTCGCCGCAGCTGGTGCAGAAATACATCGACAGCCTTCCCATGATCGACATCCCGGCCAGGTATGTGGTCTTCAAACCGCTGAATGCCATAAAAAATGGGGAAACACCCCGGTCAATTATCTTTTTTGTGGACCCGGACCAGCTGTCCGCCCTGGTGGTGCTGGCCAACTACGGCCGCGGGAACAACGAAAACGTCATCATCCCCTACGCCGCCGGCTGCCAGACCATCGGCATCTATCCCTACCGGGAAGCGCAGTCGGACCGGCCCCGGGCGGTCGTGGGACTCACCGATCTGTCTGCCCGGGTGTATGTAAAAAAGATGCTGGGCGACAACCTGATGAGCTTTGCGGTGCCCTATGCCCTGTTCCAGGAGATGGAAGGCAGCGTGAAGGGATCGTTTCTGGAGCGAAGCGTCTGGAAAAGCCTGGTCGGCAATAAATAGCCCGAATGGAGTCATGAACCAATCGCATAAAAAAACGATCCTGATCGTCGAAGATGACGAGAACACCGCATCTCTCATCGCCCTGTACCTTGAGCGGGAAGGATTTTCGCCGGTGACCGCCGGGGACGGGGAAATAGCCCTGGCGATAGCCAGGAAATACCAACCCGACATGGTGATTCTCGACCTGATGATTCCGAAGGTCGACGGCTGGGAGGTCTGCCGCCGTTTGCGTCAAACTTCGGAGGTGCCGGTGATCATGCTCACGGCCCGGGGCGAGGAGATCGACCGGGTGGCCGGACTCACCTTAGGCGCCGACGACTATGTGGTCAAACCTTTCAGTCCCCGAGAACTGGTGGCCCGGGTAAAAGCCGTGCTGCGGCGCACGTCGCCTGCGCCAATCAAAGAGGAACGAATGCTAATCCACGGCCCGATTTGTATGGACCTGGAAAAGCGCCGGCTCTCCGTGGACAATCAACCGGTTTCCCTCACGCCCCATGAGTATGCGCTGATGGAGGCACTCATGGCTTCTCCGGGGCGCACCTTCACCCGGGACGAACTGCTGGACCGCCTCTATCCCATGGGCGAGGCGGTAGTCATCGACCGGGTGGTGGACGTTCACATCGGCAAGCTTCGCCAGAAAATCGAACCGGTACCCGCCGAGCCGCGCTATATCATCACTGCCCGCGGGATCGGCTACCGGTTTGCGGACCGGCAGCCGCAATGAGGAAAAACGCCCAATGAAGCGCTACCTGATGGTCAAGCTGATAACGGTGAACCTCATCGTGGTGGGGTTTGCCGTGGTGGTGGTATGGCTGGCCATCGACACCCTGGCCGCCGGCTACTTCGTCACCCTCATGGAAAAATACCATATCTCCCCCGAACCGGCCCACGCCATGTTTTTGGATTCCATTCATCGCTACCTGATATGGGCCTTTGCAGGGGCCATCAGTCTGGCAGTTGGACTCAGCTATGTGATGAATCGGCGTATTCTGGGCCCGCTGACCCGCATGAACGCCGTGACCGGGGAGATCGCCGGCGGCGAATTCTCAGCCCGCGTGCCGATAACCACCGCAGACGAAGTCGGCCAGCTGGCCCGGGCCTTCAATCATATGGCAGAAAAGCTGGAAAAGATCGAACGGCTGCGGCGAACGCTGATGATCGACGTGGCCCATGAGTTGCGCACCCCGTTGACCAACATCCGCGGTTACCTGGAAGCGCTCAACGACGGCGTGCTGCCGCCGGCCCCTGAAACACTCGCCCTGCTCCAGGACGAAACCCTGCGGCTGGTGCAACTGGTGGAGGATGTCCTGGCCCTGGCCCGGGCCGATGCCGCCGGTGGCCGGCTTCGGCCGCGCAACGTCGATCTCAACAGGATGGTCCGGAATACCCTGGAGGCCTTTTCCCCGGCCATCCAGAAAAAATCACTCACCATCGACATCGACGCCGCCCGGGCGCCAACAACCATCCACGCCGATCCGGACCGCCTATCCCGGGTTTTGCGCAACCTGACCGACAATGCCGTTCAGTATGCCCCACCGGCAACGGCAATTAAAATCCATATCGCCTCGGACGGCCGGGATGTGACCGTGGCGTACATCAACGATGCCACCGAACTGCTTCCCGACGACCTGCCCTACCTGTTCGAACGCTTCTACCGCGGCGAAAAATCCCGCTCGCGGCACCACGGCGGCGCCGGCATCGGTCTTGCCATCGTCAAGGAACTGGTGGACGCCCATGGGGGTAACGTGCATGCGGAACTGGATAACGGACGTGTACACATCGGGTTTTCGCTGCCGCGTGGACAAAATCAGGAAGAACCGTTATCTGGAAGATGATCAGGAATGCGGCGCAATGACGGTACGCCACAGTGACAAGGGGTGAAGCGTAACGCAGATATCGAATGTTTTACGTCGGCGTCAACGCTTATAGAAGGCGGTGGGGCCTGCCCCAAGGCAAGCCCCTTTGGCGTTATGGCCGATCACTGTGCAGGTATGATGTAAACCCTTTCTGGATCCAGCGTATAGGTCCAGGGAGCGCCGGAGTTTTTCCACCCATTGATCATGCGTTTCCCGTTGAAATAACTCTCTTCGTCTTTAATCATATCGCCTTCAAAGCCGTCCGTAATATTGTAAACATTGGTGAAACCGATTTTCGCCAACCGTTCAATTGATGCGGAACTTCGATGTCCGGAACGGCACATTACCGCCAGCGCTTCATCGGGCTTGAATTTTGCCTTGGCTTGGACTTCGAAGTCCGGGTTGTCGGGCATGACGTACTGCTTTTTTTCAGGGTCCCACTTGCCTGTCCAGAGTTTGGATGGGATGTTGAAAGCCATGGGGGCATGACCGACAAAAGCGTACTCCTCCGTGGTGCGACAGTCGATGATTTTAATCTTATCCGGGGCGGCTTTCCACTTTTCGTAAGCTTCTTTTGAGGTAATGTACTTTCCTATGCTGGTCTGCTTTTTAGGATCACGGGGAGCTTGTCCTTCTGCCATGACTATCGCGCAACTTGTGCAAAAAAGAACCACCATCAAAAAGGCAATCCACGTTTTAAATTTAAATCTATTGTTCGACATTTGACCTCCTTTTCCAAGCTTCCCTAAAGTTGTTATATTGCCCCCGATGGGCAATAGGTGGTAGTTTTGCATTTCCTAAGATATTAAAATAGGAATTTCAACAATTTGTTTACAATCAACGACAATCCTTGCAGCCGCCAGCGCCCCCGCCCCCCAGCGACACCGCCACGCTCTTGATCAGCGCAAAAACCGATTGACCGGATTTCAGATCCAGCTGCCGGAAGGAGTGGCGGGTGATCCTCGCCCACAGGGGCGCGCCGATGTCCAGGCGTACGTCCACGAAGGCTTCGCCCGCACCCAGAATGGCGTCGACCCGGCCGGCAAAGACATTCTGGAAGCTGCTCCGGGCGGGCGGTTCCAAGGCGACGGCCACGTGGCGGGCGGGAATGCGGACGCGCACCGGCGTGCCGCGGGGCGCCGTCACGGGGGCCACCTTGAGGATATGGTCGCCGAACCGCAAAGCGGTCAGGCCGGATGCATCCGTCGGTTCGTCGACCACCGTCGCAATCACCGCACCGGTTTCCTCGCTGCCCAGGCGCCCCTGCAGGTCGGGCCGGGAGAGAAGTTCCGCCAGGTCGCCGCAGGCCGCCACCTTGCCGTCGGCCATGATCACCAGCCGGTCGGTCAGGTTGAGTATTTCGTCCAGGGCGTGACTGACGTAAAGAATCGGAATGGCGAACTCGCGCGAAAGACGGATGATGAAAGGCATGACGTCGGCCTTGCGTGAGGCGTCCAGGGAGGCCAGCGGCTCGTCCATGAGCAGCATGGCAGGGCTGGTGAGCAGGGCACGGCCGATGGCCACGCGCTGCTTCTCGCCACCGGAGAGTTTCACCGGACGGCGACTCAGCAGATGGCCGATGCCCAGCAGTTCGACCACGGCATCCAAGCCGACGAAACGGCGCGCTGCCGGCGTCAGGCGCATGCCGTAGGTCAGGTTGGCACGCACAGAGAGGTGGGGCAAAAGACGCCCGTCCTGGAAAACGTAGCCGATGCGGCGACGCTCCGGCGGCAGATCGATACGCCTCGCCGCATCGAAGAGGCACAGGCCGTTGACGGCGATTCGGCCGGTGTCGGGCTGCATCAGGCCGGCCACCATGTTGACGATCGAGGTCTTGCCCGCACCCGACGGGCCGAACAGAGCGGTTACCCCCGATTCAGCTCCTTTGAAAGTGGCCTCCACCAGAAAATTGCCCTGCCGGCGTTTGACGTCGATCTCCATGTCGGTTCACCCTTGCATTCGCGCCGCGAACCGCCGGGCGAGCACTTCCGAACAGACCAGCGCCGCCATGGCAATCAGCACCGAAAGGATGCACAACCGCATGGCCCCCGTCTCGCCGTCCGGTACCTGGGTCAGCGTGTAAAGCGCCAGCGGCAGGGTCTGGGTCTGGCCGCGGATATTCGATACGAAGGTGATCGTGGCGCCGAATTCACCCAGGCTGCGGGCAAAGGCGAGAATCAGGCCGGTAATGATGCCCGGCACCATCAGCGGCAGGGTCACCGTGAAGAAGACACGCAGCGGCCCGGCTCCCAGGGTGCGGGCGGCCGCCTCCAGCCCCCGGTCCACACTCTCCAGGGAGAGCCGCATGGCGCGCACCAGCAGCGGAAACGCCATCACGGCGGCCGCCAGTACGGCCCCCTTCCAGTTGAAGGCCAGCACTATCCCCAGGGTCTTGTAAAGCACCGCGCCGATCGCGCCGTTGCGCCCCAGCAGAACCAGCAGCAGGTATCCGGTAACCACCGGTGGCAGGACCAGCGGCAGGTGGATCAGGCCGTCGAGCAGATTTTTTCCCGGAAAACGCAGCCGGGCCAGCACCCATGCCGCCAGAATGCCCAGGGGCAGACTGGTGGCCACGGCCCAGCCGGAGACCCACAGGCTCAGCCGCAGGGCCTCCAGTTCAACGTCGGTCAGATGCAGAAAGGCCATTAACGCACGTCAAAGCCGTACTTCTCAAACACCGCTCGGGCCTCGGGCGATTTGAGAAAACCCATGAAAGGTTTTGCCGCATCGGCGTGGCCGCCGGTCACCGCCGCCACCGGGTAGACGATCGGCGGATGGCTGTCGGTGGGGAAGGTGCCTACGACGCGGACCTTTTTAGAGATGGCGGCATCGGTGGCATACACCTGCCCCAGGGGTGTCTCGGCACGCTCCACCAGCACCAGGGCCGCACGCACATCCTTCATCGGCGCCAGACGGTCCTTGACGTATTCCCAGATTCCCAGGTTTTCCATGGCCTTTTTACCGTACATGCCGGCCGGCACATGCTCGGGATCGCCCATGGAAAGCCGCCCATCCTTGCCCAGCCGATCGGCCAGGTTCAACCCGGGTTTGATGTCGATAGCGCCCATGGGGCTGTCCAGCGGGGCGATCAGCACGATCCGGTTGCCCAGCAGATCGAAGCGGGTGGCCACGTCGACGGCATTCTTCTCCGCGAGAAAATCCATCCACTTTTTATTGGCAGACAGATAGACATCGGCCGGCGCTCCGCTCGCGATCTGCTTGGCCAGGGTGGACGACGAGGCGAAGGAGGTTTCAATATGCCCCAGTCCCCGCGCGGCATACAGTTCCCCGATTTCGGTGAGCGCATTGGTGGTCGAGGCGGCGGCGAACACGACCACCTCGGTTTGGGCGGCAACCGTCTGCCCGATAAAAACATCCGCACCCACCCCGACACACGTTATCATCAGGACGGCAATCAGACGACGCATGAATATTGTTGATATCATTTTTTTCTCTCTTTATTGAAATGATGGTGTGATGTGTTTTTACGATGGCGAGCAAGAATCGTTACTACAACCCCAACTGAGCGTTTCCAATTTTTACAGATAGAATAACCGGTTTTTATTGTTTACCATAATGGTTTCAAACACTTAAAAAATTGAAACGCTCAGTTGGGTATGAACGGGTCAGCTTTTTTTGGGCTTTTTAAACGTCAGGAAGGGGCAGAGTTTACAGATGTCGAAGCCGGGATAGGTCTCCCCGGTTCTGGGAAACGAAACGCCGCCATCGCGGACGGTGCGCTCGAGCATCCAGTGGATGGTGGGTTCCATCTGCACATAGGGCATAATCCAGTTGATCTCGCCCTGCTCGGTTTTTCCGGCAGTATAACTGCTGCTGCACATCTGGGTAACATTGAATTTGTTCATCACAAAACACTGCACACAGCCGTGGCAGATGGAGGAGTTCATTGTCATCGTCATCTCAAAAGGATGGTTATCGAAAGCAGCGTCCCAGTCATTTGCCAGATGATAGGACTGAAGGGTATCACACATGCCGTGGATCAAATCGGGTGTGAAGGGGGCCTTGTGGAGCGGTGCGGTAGCAAAGGCCAGCGGCTTTTTGGGCAGTCTTTTTTTTGTCTTTACGAATCGTTCCGCCTGATCCCAGTCCTTGGTGTATTTAAGATGGCTTTTTATCTCGGCATCATCGATCTCCTTCAATTTCATGACATATTTTGCATTGGAGCATCCGAGCTTATCGGCCGTCCCAAGGAGGATGTCGCCTCTCTGCCGGCTTGCCGCCACATAGGCGCAAAACGTAACCGGGTGCAGGGATGTTTTGTATTCTGCATTGTTTTTGAAATCTTTAAGTTCTCCTTTTTCAAAAAAATATTTTACCGCGACGGGGTAATATTTCATCTTCAGGATATTTCTCAGGGCAAACACGATCCCCGCGTCACTGACTTTTCCTCCGTTTTGGTCGGCGCTGGCCAGGATCGTTTTCGCAAGGGCCACATCATCGAGGCACAGGTCGAAGTCCAGATCGCAAGCAGGTTCCGTCTCAATCGTCTTCGTTTCCATTATGATCTTCCTCCTTCAGAAAATAAGGTTAAAAATGAACAGCTGCCGTTTCCTCCGGTTTTTTAATATCCACCGGATGCGGATAGTCGGCCAGCCGACCGGCGCGAATGATACCAATCCGATCGGCCAGCTGGCGTGCTTCCTCCCAGTTGTGGGTAACAAAAAGGGTCGTGATCCTAAAATGACGCTGATGAGCTTTCAACTCGGGCCGAAGCCGCTCTGCATTTTGCGGATCCAAACTGCTGAAGGGTTCGTCGAGGAGCAAAATCCGCGGATCGGTGGCGATGGCCCGCGCCAGAGCCGCGCGCTGCTTCTCACCGCCGCTCATCTGCGCCGGATAGCGATCGGCCAGCGGCAGAATACCGAAACGATCTAGAAGGCCTCGGATCTTCTCCTGTGCGGCCCGACGGCCCGGTTTCAGGTGGGCCATGGCCAGCTGCAAGTTCTTGCGGACAGTCAGATGCGGGAAAAGTAGCAGGTCCTGAAAAAGATAACCGACGCGTCGCTGATGGGGCGATAGACGATCGATGCAGTCGCCATTGAAAAAAATGCGCCCCGTGCAGGGGAGAAGGCCGGCGATAACTTGCAATAATGTACTCTTTCCAGCCCCCGACGGTCCCAGCAGTACAAACAGTTCGCCTTCGGCGATCGTCAGATCGATTTCCTTCAGCACGCCGGTGGAGACTTTTTCTAAGCGGATCGTTGTCATGGGCCAAACCTCAACACGGCCGAATCGGCCGCAAGGGGCGTGCCGATCCATCGCATGGCCAGCAGCACCAGGAACCCGGTCATGATCAGCAGCCAGGCACAGACCAAGGCGATACCCAACTCGCCGCTGGAGATGTTCAGGTAAACCGCAATGGGCAGGGTCTCGGTTCTGAAACGGGTTGCTCCGGCCACCATCAGTGTGGCGCCGAATTCCCCCACCGCACGCGCCCAGCAGAGCACCACCCCGCTGAGAATCACCGAGCGGGCCAGGGGCAGGGAAACGCGCAGGAACACCTGGCCAGGCTTCAGCCCCAGGGTCTGGGCGGCCTGTTCATAGCGACCATCGATGGCCGCAAAGGCCGCCCGGCTGGTCCGGGTCATGATGGGGGCAACGATCAACACTTGTGCCAGAATCGCACCCCAGGGGGTAAAAAGCAGTTCGATCCCCAGCCGATCCAGCGTATTTCGGACCGTATCGTTGCCCAGCAGAAAAAGGAGCCCCACGCCAGCCACCAACGGGGTCATGGTCATGGGCAGATCGATCAGGGTATCCACCACCATCTTGCCCTTGAAGGTCTGGCGGGCCAGAAAATGGCCGGCCGGCACCCCCAGAATGACGGCGATAAGCGTTGCCGCGCCCGAGGTTAAAAGGGTCAGGCTCAGGGCAAACCGAATTTCCGCCGAGGCTAGTGCGACCAGGGCCTGAGACAGGGGTAGATGAATCAGAAGCCCGGCCAGCACGCCGACGATTAGAAGAATCAGCAACCCCGCGGGCAACAGGCAGATGCAGCGCATAGACCCCGGATCACTTGTCCAGCGGCAGGAAACCATACCGCTGGAATACGGCCACGCCACTTTCGGAATTCAAGTGGTCAGCCAACTGCCCGGCCAGTTCAGGGTCGGTTGCCGACCGGAGCACCGCTGCGGCAATGATTTCGGCCTGGAAGTAGTCGGGCGGGATGGGCAGGATAACGATCGTTTCGCGGTTTTGGAAGGCATCCGCGCGACCGATGATGGCGGCATCCACCGCCCCCTGGCTGACATACATGGCCAGCTGTTTGACCGTGGCCCCGTACACGGTGACATTTTTTAGAATTGCATCCCGCATGCCCGACCGCTCGCAGATCGCCATCGCCGTGCGGCCGAAGGCCATGGCCTTTGGATCGCCCATGGCCAAGCGAATGCCCGGTTTGGCCAGATCGTCGAACGTGGTGATCCGCTGTGCTTGGTTGACGTTTACCCCGACAACCGGGGTGTGCTGGACAATCGGGCGGAATGATCGGATCTTGCCGGCCTTCTCCAGCTTTTCAATGTAAAACAGTGCCCCAGGAACAAACAGGTCTCCCCTGCCGGCAGCCTCGATGCGCGCCAGCAGCTGGCCGCTGCCGCCGTAGTCGATGAACACCCGATGGCCGGTCTGGTCCTCAAAGGCCTTGACCATCTGGTCAACGGGCTGTCGCAGGCCGGCGCCCACAAAAATGTGCAGATCCCCGGCAGTCACTGGCTGGAAAAATCCGATCCCAAAAAGAAAGGCCACACCACCTGACAGCAGAAGCACCCATCGTTTTCTCACTTCTCTCTCCGACCGAGGATTAACCTATCGCGCTCAGTTTCCATGCGTGGGGCGGTTTCCAGCCGCCTTAAATCGGGGGGTAATGTCAGTGACATCAGGGCAAGATGCCGATCCCCCATTGGCTTCAGGTCGCTTTCAGGTGCTGCGGGCACAGAACCGCTCCCAGCCCATCAGATGCGCCGCGCCGGCGATGGTGGTGCCGTAAAAAATCACCGGCTTGCTCCCCAGAAAAGCCGGCAGGCTGCCGTTGACAATCGTAGTGCCGGTCACCAGCAGCAAATCGGCCCAGGCGATCGCCGTGGGCGTGTTATCGGGAGATTCGATGACGGGGCCGTATTTTCGACTGCCGATATTATCGGGGTCCATGTCCAAAACCCTCAGGGGAAAACGGGCTGTCAGGGTCTCCACCATGCGGGGTTGAAGCCCGATCTGGACAATCTTCACCTTCCCGTAGCGACTGTGAATATGATCTCGTAAGGCCTCGGCGCACTGCCCCGGCTCCTCGTCCCGGCAATGCACCGTACCGCCGATTCGGTCGAGATGTCGCAGAGCGGCATTCAATGCAGCCACAAAAACCGCCCGGCGGTAATTGTCGGTCAACGGTAGCGCCAAAATACCTTCCAGTGTCCCCTCGTAATCGCCGAAGCGGTCGGTGAAGGCCTGTCCCAGTACGCCCCGGATCTCCGCCTGCATCAGACGTTCCTTGCCTTTCTGAATCGGAAAATCGTCTGCCTCCGGGTTGCCGATGGCCTCTTCCACACTCAATGCCCGGGCCTTGACGTGAACCGTTTCACCCATCAGGTCATGATCGGCCATCATCAGGTTCGCTTTCCTTTTCAGCTCATCGTAAACGGTTGTCATGCGCGCCCCGCTCCCAGACATGATAAAAAAGGCAATAATACGATATCCGTCATCTGCTTTGCCAAATAGTAAATGACGTTTTTAAACGCTATTTGACGTGGACTCATTACATATGATATAGAATTGGTCAATATCTTTTTGCCGCCTTTTTCGTCAAATGGCCGAATCACGGCCGGGAGCCATCAATGGCCCGAAAAGACGATGCCATCACTTGCAAGGTCAAAGAATTCCGCCTGGGTAAAGGCTGGTCCCAGCAGGAACTGGCCGACAGGATCGATGTCCGTCGGCAGGCGATCTACGATATCGAGTCGGGACGCTACCTGCCCAACACGGCCATCGCGCTGCGGCTGGCCCGCATCTTCGGCTGCCGGGTGGAGGAGTTGTTCGTCGAGCACGCCCCACCGGAAACGGAACCCGTGCATCTTGTCGACGACACCGGGGGGTCATCGACGCGTCTGGCCTTGGGCCGGGTTCGCAACCGACTGGTTGGCCTCCCGCTGCAGGGCGCCGAATCCATCCCCTTCGGCTTACGATCGGCTGACGGTCTGCTCAACCCGGACAAAAAAAGCGCGTACATTCTCTCGTCATCCGATCGTCTGGAAAAAACGATCATCCTGATGGGATGCGATCCGGCCTTCGACATTCTCGGCCACCACGTCACCCGTTTGGCGCCGGAGGCACGGGTCCACTGCCGGTTCGCCTCCAGCCACCGCGCATTGAACGGCCTGGCCGAGGGGGTGACGCATGTGGCCGGAACCCACCTGCACAACACGGGCAAGACGGAAACCAACGTGGTCGTGGCCAGTCAAAAACTGGTCGGCATGCGCAGTCGCGTGATGGGATTCTCACTCTTGGAGGAGGGGCTGATGGTGGCCAGGCACAACCCCCTTGGCATCCGCAGCGTGGCCGACCTGGCCCAGCCCATGGTTCGTTTTGTCAACCGGGAGCAAGGGGCAGCCCTGCGGGTGCTGCTTGACGACCAGTTGCAGCAGGCAGGAATCGCGGGCAGTGCCGTCGAGGGTTATGAAAATGAAGTGACCACCCATCGTGAAGGCGCCTATCGCATTGCCTGCAACGTGGCGGACGCGGCCCTGGGCCTGCGGGCCATTGCCGAAGCATTCAACCTGAGCTTCGTCCCTATCACGGCCGCCCGCTGCGATTTAGTCATTCCCACCGACATAACCAGCCATCCAACGGTCAGGATTCTTCTTGACGTCCTCCAATCGGCCGCTCTGCGCAGGGAAATCGACGCCATTCCGGGCTACGAGGGTTCCGTGACCGGCACGACCATCGCCGTGTTGTAATCCTATGGAAAATTATCTTTCGGCCTCTCCTGCTTGAAATTCTTTACCCAATCTTTACCTTACCATTACACATCCCTTAACCGGGTGTCTTATTGTCTGTCCAGGAACGATTTGAACGGAAACGCATTGAAACGGACAGATCAACAGGAGGTGTGAAATGAAAAATACAATTGTTGCCGCCTTGGTTCTGATCGCGATCTTTTTCGGCTACCAGCAGGTCAGAAGCATGGACGAAAAGATGGAGAAACCCATGGATAAAATGGTTGAGAACGAACGGTCGGCCGTCTTTGCCGGCGGCTGTTTCTGGTGCACGGAATCAGATTTTGAAAAGGCAAACGGAGTCATCCAAGTCGTATCGGGCTACACCGGCGGCCGGGTGGAAAACCCTACCTACAAACAGGTTTCGGCCGGCGGTACTGGCCACGTGGAGGCCGTCAAAGTCATCTACGAACCGGACAAGATCTCTTACCGCCAGCTGCTGGATGTGTTCTGGCATCACGTGGACCCGACCGATGCCGGGGGACAGTTCGTGGATCGGGGCGATCAGTACCGCAGCGTCATTTTCTACGCCAACGATGAGGAACGCCAAATAGCCGAAGCCTCGAAAAAGGCGCTGGCCGCTTCGGGCCGGTTCGACCGGCCAATAGTGACCGACATCCTGCCTTTAGGCCCATTTTATGAAGCTGAGGACTACCATCAGGACTATTATAAAAAGAATCCGATTCGATATAACTGGTATCGTTCCGGCTCCGGCAGAGACAAATTCCTGGAGATGACCTGGGCCGGCGAGGCGAAGAAGATGGAGCAAAAGATGTCTTCCAAGACGATGGACAACCCAAAAAAAGAGAGGGCAGCCGAGGTCCCCACGGATGAACAGCTCAAGCGGACCCTCACCCCGCTGCAGTACCAGGTGGCCCGTGAAAACGGCACCGAACCGCCGTTCAAAAACGAATATTGGGACAACCACGAACCCGGCATCTATGTAGATGTGGTATCCGGCGAGCCCCTGTTCAGCTCCACGGACAAGTTCGATTCGGGAACCGGGTGGCCCAGCTTCACCCGCCCCCTGCAGGCGGACAACGTGGTCGAAAAACAAGATAGGAGCTTTTTCATGGTGCGCACCGAGGTGCGCAGCAAACATGGAGACTCCCATCTGGGGCATCTGTTCGATGACGGCCCCAAGCCCACGGGACTGCGCTACTGCATCAATTCGGCGTCCTTGAAATTCATCCCCGCCGGCGAGCTTGAAAAAGCGGGTTATGGCAGCTACCGGCACCTTTTTGAGAAATAGGACAGGCCAGGCCATCCGAAAAAACCTCTTTCCTCAAATGGCCCTCTCTTCTTCGAGAGAGGGCCGGGGAGGCCCGCCATGAGAAAAGCCATACCCTTGATCCTGACGGCAATGTTGCTCTTCGGCGTCTTTTTCTGTGGCTCGGCTGAAGCCGATGATCCTCCGGTCGAACAGGTTGTCTTTTACGTGCAATGATACGATGTGGGAAAATCAGCCCTGGAAAGGCTGAACGGCGTAAAATCGGTAACCAGCGGTTTCAGCGGATTTCGTGAGATCAACACGGTGACTTTCGACCCCACCGTGATCACGCGCGACCAAATGGTGTCTGCCCTGAAAAAGGCAGGCACCTATACGGGGACAAGAGAGTAAAGATCCCTGTCGGGTGTTCTCTATCTTCTTGTTTGTAACGTCAGCACCCTTAAATTAACAACCCAATGTCCAACATCGAACATCCAACGCCGAACGTCGAATAATGTATCCTGTCTTTTTTTAGGATCCGGTCGAGCGAAGCGATTTCATCATTCGACGTTCAATGTTCAACGTTGAAAGTTCGATGTTCATTTTTTTCACAGTCACTTCACACCCCGGCCCATTTCCAGCCCCAGCTCCAGGGCCTGGCGGTTCATCTCGATAAACCCCGACGGAATGCGCTGCTCCAGCACCTTCATGATCGATTCCGCACGCACCAGACCCGTCAGTCCCACCACCGCACCCAGCATGCAGATGTTGAACACGATCGGCTTGCCGATCCGGTCCATCACCGTCTGGTACATCGGCAGCTGACGCTGCACCGCGTCCACCTTCAGCTGCGGTTTCACGTAGCGCGTGTCCATGATCAGCAGTCCCCCCGGACGGATGATGTCGTAAAACTTGTTGTATGCCTCCTGCGTCAGGCACACCAGCACGTTCGGCTGGATCACCTTGGGAAAGTTGATCTGGGAGTCCGATACGATCACGTCCGAGCGCGTGGCGCCCCCCCGCGCCGCCGCCCCGTAAGCCTGGGTCTGCACCGCCGTCAGATTCTCGTGCAGCACCGCCGCCTCCGCCAGGATGATCGCGGCCGTGATCACCCCCTGGCCGCCCGATCCCGAAAACACCATCCTGCATCGCTCCATCTATCTTCCCCCCATGGCCCGTTCGATGATCCGGTTATACTCGCTGCAGTACTCCGGCTTGTCCAGCTGGACGAAGACGCCCCGCTCGATCAGCTCCGGATGCTCCGCCTTGGCCTTCGATCCGATCGGCGTCGTACTCTCCTTCATGCGCTTCATCATGTCCACCGCCCCGCCCTGCTTGTTCTTGCGCCCGAAGTAGGTCGGACACTGGCTCATCACCTCCACCACCGAAAACCCCTCGTGAAGGATCGCCTCCCGGATGATATCGGCCATCTGCTGCACATGGTACGTCGTGGTCCGCGCCACGAACGTCGCTCCCGCCGCCTTGGCCATCTCCACCACGTCGAACCCCTGGTCGATGTTCGAATACGGCGCCGTCGTGGCCATCATCCCCGGTCCGGTCAGCGGGCTGTACTGCCCCCCGGTCATGCCGTAGATGCGGTTGTTCATCACGATCGCCGTGATGTCGATGTTGCGCCGCGCCGCGTGGATGAAGTGGTTGCCTCCGATGGACAGGGCGTCCCCGTCCCCCATGGGCACGATCACGTTCAGATCCGGCTTGCTCAGCTTCACCCCCGTGGCAAAGGCCAGCGCCCGCCCGTGGATCGTGTGCAAGGTGTGAAAATCCATGTATCCCGAGATGCGCGACGAACAGCCGATCCCCGACACCATCACGATCTCATTGCGGCTCATCCCCAGCTTCTCCACCGCACGGATCAGCCCGTTGAGCACGATCCCGTGGCCGCACCCCGAACACCACAGGTGCGGAAAAAACCGCTGGCGGATATAATCCTTGACTGCCATCTATACCCCCTTGCCCTTGATCAGGCGCAGTATGTTCTTGATGTCCGTGGGCGTGATGAACGCGCCGTCGATCCGGTTGGCCAGAAACACCCGCTCCGGATGCCGCACGCTCGTCTTGACCATCTGGCACACCTGGCCCATGTTCATCTCCACCACCACCGTGTACTTGGCGGGGTTGCAGTACGCTTGAATCACATCCGCCGGAAACGGCCACAGCGTCTGCAGCTCCAGCAGCCCGATCTTTTCCCCCCGCGGACGCAGGCTCTCCACGATGTGCAGGGCACTGCGCGCCGCGCTGCCGAAGCTGACCAGCACCGTCTCCGCATCCTCCAGGTAAAACGTCTTGTAGCGCGCCATCTGGTTGGCGTTGTTCTCGATTTTGTCCACCAGGTGCCGCAACAGCCCGTGCACGATCTTGGGGTTGTCCGACGGAAACCCCCACATGTCGTGCACCAGCCCGGTCACGTTGTAGCGGTGCACGTCCCCGAAGTCGCTCATCGGCAGCCGCCCGTCCTCGCGCGGCAGGTAGGGATGATAGTCCACCCCCCCCTGCACCGCCGTGCGCAACCGCTCCACCAGCGGAATCTCCCCCGGTTCGGGAATCTCCAGCCGTTCGCGCATGTGCCCCACCACCTCGTCGAACAAAAGGATCACCGGCGTCCGAAAGGTCTCGGCGATGTTGAACGCCTCCACGGTCATGGCGAACACGTCCTGGTGGTTCGACGCCGTCAGCGCCACGATGCTGTGGTCCCCGTGCGTGCCCCAGCGCGCCTGCATCACGTCCCCCTGGCTCACGTGCGTCGGCACCCCCGTGGACGGTCCGCCCCGCTGCACGTTCACGATCACGCAGGGAATCTCGGCCATCACCGCGTACCCCAGCGCTTCCTGCTTGAGCGAAAACCCCGGTCCCGAGGTCGCCGTGAGCACCTTGCGCCCGGTCAGACTCGCCCCGATGATCGCGCACATCGACGCGATCTCGTCCTCCATCTGGATGAACTTGCCCCCGCGCTGCGGCAGCCGTCTGGACAGGTGCTCGGCGATCTCCGTCGACGGCGTGATCGGGTAGCCGGCGAAAAACTCCAGCCCCGCGTAAAGGGCCCCTTCCACGCAGGCCTCGTTGCCTTGGATGAATTTGATCTGTCTGCTCATGGTTTCTCCGTCTCCACCTCGATGGCCAAATCCGGGCAGCGCAGCTCGCACAGCCGACAGGCGATGCAGTCTTGCACCCGCACCGCCACCGCCTTGTCCTCATCATCCAGCTCCAGCACCGCCTTCGGACAAAACGCCACGCAGATCCCGCACCCCTTGCACCAGTCCCGGTTGATCCGGTGTTCCTTCAATCTCGCTTTCGCCATGAATCTTCCCCTAAATATAGGTAATCAGGTTCGGGTCGTTCTGGGACTCCAAATGGGCCACGCAATTGAAGAGCACCAGCCACAACCGTTCCCGATCATAACGCAGCACGGTGATGGAGGTATTGCGCAGTTCCCACCCCAGGCGGATCGTCTGCTCCCTGGTTGTTTCCAAGGTCTGCCGCAGGGCCACGGCCGTCGGTCCGCCGGAGGTGAACACCGCCACCTTTCTGCTATCGCCCTCTTTGCGCACCAGGTTGTCGATGGCGCCGGCGATCCTTTCCCTGAACTGCTGCGCCAGGCGATTGCGTGCCGCATCATCGACCGGCATCATGTCCGTCTTTTCGGCGATATCGAAGATCCGTCCGATGGCACCATGGTCGGTTTGGATCTGCTTCATCTGGTCGGACAGGGCGGGGTCTTCCTGAATGACGGTGAAGAGGCGGTTCATCATCTGGTCGGAGCTGTCGAACTCGTTAAAATCAGCGTCAATAATCAGATTGCGGGATCCGTTCCCATTCATTTGGTTCATGGCAATGGTGGCCGTCTGAACATGCCGCCTCAGCGCACCGGAATAAACGGCATCAAACCGGGTGCCATTTTTATAAAAATGCCGGCCTAAAAGCTCTGCCTGCCGTTCTCCAACCGCAGACAGGCGATCGTACGCCGGCTGACCGAACGACGCCTGGCCGTGCCGAACAAAGTAAATTTCAATCATCTGCACACTCTTTTCGTTATCATAGTTACCGGTTTGCCTGGTGCGGCATCGGCGGGAAAACAGTCGGAGGTGTGGGAAGGCAATGAAAAGCAGTCCGCTTCGCTGGTGAGCACATCGTCATCGGGTCGAAAGCCTGAGCCGCACCCGGCCGGTATTCATATTTTAAATTCCACAGAAACCTATCCCAACTCGATCGTAATCGTCAAGGATAATGAACAATTATTCATTTTCCCTTGTACATCCCGCAAAGGGGAAATAAAATGGCGCCGATTCGTTAACCCATCCACCAAAAGCCCCAAGGAGCAGACAAGATGTCATCTATCGTTGCGATTGTTCGCTATCAGAAACCCCTGGAATCGGTAAAACAGGCGGTGGACCGTTGCCGCGGCCTGGAGCAGGTAAAGGCCGGTATGCGAGTGTTCATCAAGCCCAATATCGTTTTCTGGACCAAATCCGTGGCCTTCCCCAAATGGGGCGTCATCACCACCTCGCGGGTGGTGGAAGATATGGTCGTCCTTCTTAAAGAAAGAGGCGTGAACGATATTACCATCGGCGAAGGCATGGTCACACAAAACCCCAAAGACAAGGAGACGCCTGCCCACGCCTTTGAGACACTGGGCTACAAAACCCTGGAACGGCGCTTCGGAGTCAAGCTCATCAACGTCTTCCAGCGGCCGTTCGAAGCGGTGGACCTGGGGGATGGCGTTTCACTGAACTTCAATACGGATATCCTCCACAGCGATCTGGTGGTGGATCTGCCGGCTATGAAAGCCCACAACCAGACCGTGGTCAGCCTGGGAATCAAAAACCTGAAGGGCACCATCGACATCCCTTCCCGGAAACGCTGCCACAATGCGGATCCGGTCAAAAACCTGGACTTCATGGTGGCCCGGCTGGCCGACCGTCTGCCCCCGGTCTTTACCCTCATCGACGGCATCTACTCGTTGGAGCGAGGACCCGGCCCCGACGGCAGCATGCGAAGGAGCGATATCCTGGTGGCCTCAACGGACATCCTTTCCGCCGACATGGTGGGGGCCAGGCTCCTTGGCTATGAACCGATCCAGGTTCCCCACCTGGCCAATGCCGCCGCCAACCGGGGTCGCCCCACGGATCTATCCGACGTTGAGGTGGTGGGTGAGCGAATCGAGGAACTGGCCAGCAGCCACCGCTTTGACTTTCCTTACGCCAGCGACGAAACCGGCGAGCTGCCCCTGTCACTGGCCAAACAGGGCATCAAAGGTGTGTTTTACCGCAAGTATGACGACACCATGTGCACCTATTGCAGCCAGCTCAACGGCTTGACCCTCACGGCCATTCGCTTGGCCTGGAAAGGGCAGCCGTGGGACCGGCTGGAAGTACTCACCGGCAAACGGATGAATCCGACGCCGGGAATGAACAAGACCATCCTGCTGGGCAAATGCATGTACCAGAAACACAAAAACAACCCGGAGATCAACGAAATGATCGCTGTCAAGGGGTGCCCGCCCCGGCCGTCAGATATCGTCAAGGCGCTGCATCGGGCCGGCATCGATGCCGATCCGGGCCTTTTCGACAATATCGACCAATTGCCCGGATTTTTCATGGCCCGCTACCAGAACCGGCCGGAATTCGAGGAACAATTCTTCAGGGTGGAGTAGTTTCCACGGTGAAAGGTGAAAGGTGAAAGGTGAAAGGTGAAAGGTGAAAGGTGAAAGGTGAAAGGACACGGTCAGGTTGAGGCTGTTTTGTCAATGAAAATGCGAACCGCAAAATGTCCAATGTCCAGTCCCGAATGTCCAGTGAATGATTCGCTGCACGAGGTCTATACCTAAAAAAGATAAAATACCGCCCTTCGGCATTCGGCGGTTCCTTGTTCGATATTGGATATTCGCAGGATTTCTATTTCGCTTATGATCAAACCGCGCTGGCCCCGCCGTCCACCATCAAGGTCTGGCCGGTAATGAATCCCGCCCCCTCCGAGCACAGGAACAGCACCGGATGGACCACATCGGTCGTCTCGGCGATTCGTCCCAGGGGAATAGTCCTGACGATCTCCTTGAGCAGGTCGTCGTTGGACCAGAACGGCTGGGAGAAGCCGGTTCGCACCATGCACGGGGCCACCGCATTGACCTGAACGTTGAAGGGCGCCAGTTCCTGGGCCAGGGTTTTGGTCATCATCTCGATGGCCGCCTTGGCGATGCCGTAGATGCCCATTAATGGCGCCGCACGGCGGGCGGCAATGGACGTGATGCTGACGATTTTTCCCGCCTTCTGCTCACGCATGAGCTGCGCCGCTTTGCGGGAACAAAGCCAGGTGCCGGTCAGGTTGGATTCGACAATCTTGTTGAACAGGGACGGGTCGGCATCCACCACCCCGGTAATCAGGTTCATGCCCACGTTGTTCACCAGAACGTCGACCCTGCCGAAGCGCTCCAGGGTCTGGTCGAAGAGCCGGTCCACCTCAGCTTCCTTGGCAACGTGCGCCGGGACGGCCAGCACACGATCATCGCCGTCCAAGGCAGCCGCCGCCGCATTCAGCCCCTCCTGCTTGCGGCCGCAAATGACCACCTTGGCGCCCTGAGCCAACAAGTTCTTTGCCAGATCCAGACCGATGCCCCGGCTGCCACCGGTGACAATTGCCACCTTGCCATCAAGTCCGTAGGACAGGTTGTTCATGGTTTCCTCCATTCGTTGATGGATTCGTAAAAATTCGAAAGGGTCTCTTTATGGCGATCCCTGTGCAGGCGGGGATCCACTGTCATCGAATGCTTATAGATTCCCCATCGCGGGAATGACATAACTGGGCATTTTTTACAACTTCATCATGGTTCGATAGTAAAAAATATCTCAAAAACAGTCGTCATGCACATGTCCTGTGGGGCTGTGTTCAGGTCCCGGCAATGGCGGCGTTGAAAATGGAACAGGTCGAGCGGGATCTTTCTTAATTAAATTCAATGTATGAATTATGTTCGATTTTATAATTTAATTCAAATATTCTTGACTTCAAACAAAGGATTCTCTATGAAAAGTCAATCGAACGTAATTTATATAACAGTATCAAGTAAAACAAGAGGAGATAGAGATACCCTTGACCAGCCGATTCGACGGATACATGGGAAAAGTTCTGGACATGGACCTCTCAACGGGAACCATCGGCGAGTACCCCATTTCGGATGCAGACCGGGAACGGTTTCTCGGGGGCCGATTCCTGTCCACCAAGATCATGTGGGATGAACTCGAACCCGGCATCGACCCCCTTTCTCCGGACAATATCCTGATCATCATGACCTCGCCCCTCACCGGCACCGGAGCGCCGTCCACCAGCCGGTACGATATTTCCGCCAAAAGTCCCCTCACCGGCGCCGTGGGCCACTCCAACAGCGGCGGCAACTTCGGCATCCGGCTCAAACGGGCCGGCTGGGACGGCATGATCATTCGGGGCAAGGCTGCCGCGCCGGTCTTCATCGAAGTGGACGAGGACCGGGTGAGTATTCGCAGTGCCCGGGAGATCTGGGGGCTGGACACGCAACGGTCCCAGGCGGCCATGGGTAAAGGAGGTACCCTGGCCATCGGCCCGGCCGGCGAAAACCAGGTTAAATTCGCCACCGTGGTTTCCCAGGAGCGCAGCCACGGCCGTACCGGCATGGGCGCTGTCATGGGCTCCAAAAATCTAAAGGGCATCATCGCCCGAGGCAAGTGCAAGATACCCATCCGGGATAAAGCCCGCTTTAAGAAAACCGTCCGCAAATGGACGAAAATGCTTCAAGGGCACCCGGCCACCGGCGTGACGGCACCGCGCTACGGTACCGCCGTTTTCCTTACCGCCCTTTCCGCCGGAAACGCCCTGCCCACGAAAAACTTCTCCCGCGGCAGCTATGAAGATGCCGGAATGATCTCCGGCCAGCGTCTGGCCGAGGAGTATCTCGTCAAAAACGACGGCTGCGTCTCCTGCCCCATCCGCTGCGGGCGGGTGGTGGAGCTGGACGGCAAAAACATCAAAGGCCCCGAATACGAAATCCTCTGCCTGATGGGCTCCAATCTTCTGATCAACGACCTGGAAGCCATCATCCGCTGGAACTACGAACTGGATCTTCTCGGGATAGACACCATCACCGTGGGCAACGTGCTCGGATTCGCCGCCGAACTGGACGAGAAAGGCATGTGGGACAGCGGGGTCCGGTTCGGAAAAAAGGAGAACATCTCCGCTATTCTCCAGGACATCGCCCATCGCCGTGGCGTCGGCGCCGACCTGGCCGAAGGGGTGAGATTCCTTTCAGAAAAATTCGGCGGGCAGGAGTTTGCCGCCCATGTCAAGGGCCTGGAAATCGCCGCCTACGAACCACGCGCCTCCGTGGGCCATGGACTGGGCTACGCCACGGCCAACCGCGGGGCGTGCCATCTGGACGGCGGCTATCTAATCTACCTGGAGGTTACCGGGCCGGTCACCCTCAATCCGCTGCACCTGCGCTCCAAGCCCGGCTGGGTCATCCTCGACCAGAACCTGCTGGCCGCCATCAGCGCCGGTGGCAACTGCCTGTTCACCTCCTGGACCTTCGTGCCTAAAATCGCCTTTTCCCTTGCACGGTTCAGCTGGGTGGCCAAGACCATTACCTGGCTGATGACCCTCTCCTGGCCCGTGGTGGACGCCCTGTTGAAGATACCGCCCGTCTTCATGAGGTTCCACGTTCCCCTGCTGCCCCACGCCAAGGCCATCAAACAAGCCACAGGCATGCGTATGGATTTCGGCCGGTTTTCGCGGGTCGGAGAACGGGGTTACACGCTGGAACGGCTGTTCAACCTGCGCGAAGGAATCGGTAGGGCATCGGACACCCTGCCCAAACGATTTACCGACGAAACCCTGCCGGGGGTGGGGAAAAAATCGGTGGTTCCCATCAAACAGATGCTTCCCAAATACTATAAACTCAGAGGGTGGGATATGCATGGAATTCCAAAAGTAAAAACCCTCAAACGATTGGGATTGGATTTTGTGAACCGCAACAGCGCTCGCTAACCCCGTCGCTTGCGACGGGGTTAGCGAGCGAATCAAAAGATAGACAGCATTCCTTACGGTCGAAGATTCCTCGCAGCTTGCTGCGAGGTTCTTCAATCCGCCTGTGCTTAAAAAAGAACCGACGCAATCCCTGTAAGCATCCACAATCCCTGCTCCGTTTCAAAAACCGGCAGATCGCTGATACTGCGGTTCGGCCTGAGCATGAAGGCATGATTTTAAATTGTCCAGCCACGGCCAATACACCCGTATTGCCAACGCAAAACGCTTGCCTTTTCCTGATGTCCATCCCCTTCGCTGATTAAAAACGACAAACACCTAAAGTTTTCCAAAGAACGACCAATAATAACAATCAATCGGTACCACAACGTGCCATTATCTTTAACCTTATGGAGGTAGAGCCATGCTGAACCGGCTGTCCGTGAAAGGTAGAATGTATATCATCAACGTCTCTATCCTGGTGCTGTTCGCTACCATGGTCATGTTTTCCGTGCGCAGCAGCAACGGAACCAAGGACCTGGGCATTGAAAAAGCCGGCCAAGTGATGCTGGAAGACCAGAAGGCCAGAATCCAATTGGCCACCCATTCTGCCGCGCTGATGGCCGAGGCGGCAACCAGCGGCGTCAAGGACCATGAACAGATCAAAACCATCATTCGCAATCTGGTCGACAAAATCATCTATGAAAAAGATCGGTCCGGCTACTTTTTTGTATATGAGGAAACGGTTGCCGTCGCCTTTCCGGTAAAAAAGGAAAGTGTAGGCAAGGACCTTGGCGGTGTGACGGATAAAAACGGCAAAAAAGTGATCCAGGAGTTGCGTGATGCAGCCACGGCAGGGGGCGGTTTCGTCCAGTACATCTGGCCCAAACCGGGTGCCGGCGACCAGTCGAAACTATCCTACGCGGAAATGATCCCCGGAACGCAGATGTGGATCGGCACCGGCGTCTACCTGGATAACATCGACGCCTATCAGGCGCAGATGGCCGAAGAGATCGGATCCATGGTTTCCAAACGGACCACCACCATGGTCCTGGTCTCGGGAATCATCTTTGCCGCCATCATCGCCCTATGCCTGTTCATCGCCTTCGGCATCGTCCGGGCGCTAAAGGAAATGATCGTCAGTTTCCAGGACATCGCCGAGGGTGAGGGGGATCTGACCAAACGCATCAAAATTAACTCCAGGGATGAAATTGCCGAACTGGCCGGCTGGTTCAACACCTTCCTGGAAAAACTGCAGGGCATGATTAAAAAAATTGCCGTCAATTCCACGGATGTGGACCGCTCCTCAACGGAACTGTCCGAAATCGCCCTTCAGATGTCTCACGGTGCCGGCGAGACTTCCAGCCGGGCCAATAACGTGGCCACCGCCGCCGAAGAGATGAGCGCCAATCTGAACAACGTGGCCGCCGCCATGGAACAATCCTCCACCAACACCTCCATGGTGGCCACCGCCGCCGAAGAGATGACCGCCACCATCAATGAGATCGCCCAGAATGCCGAAAAGGCCCGGGCCATATCCGATCAGGCCGTCCACAAGGCCGGGGAAACCTCCGGCCAGATGGAAGGGTTGGGACAGGCGGCTCAAGGCATCGGCAAGGTGGTCGAAACCATTACGGAAATTTCCGAACAGGTCAACCTGCTGGCTCTCAATGCCACCATCGAGGCCGCCCGGGCGGGAGAAGCGGGAAAGGGCTTTGCCGTGGTGGCCAATGAGATCAAGGAACTGGCCAAGCAGACCTCGGCGGCCACCCTCGAAATCAAGGAGAAGATCGCCAACATTCAGGGCAGCACCGACGGAACCGTCAAGGGGATCAACGAAATCTCGGAGGTTATCAACAACATCAACGAGATCGTCGGCACCATCGCCACGGCCGTGGAGGAGCAGTCCGTTGCGACCAAAGAAATCGCCAGCAACATTGCCCAGGCATCCCAGGGGATCCAGGAAGTCAACGAGAACGTCAACCAGAGTTCCACGGTGGCTGCCGAGATCACCCGCGATATTGCCGTGGTCAATCAGAGTTCCAGCGAAATCGCCAACAGCAGCGACCAGGTCAAAGTCAGCGGCGACGACCTCAAACGCATGGCTGCGGAACTGCATACCATTGTAGGAAGCTTCAAGGTCTGACCGCAGTAACATCTTCTTCCGGCCAGGCGTGGCCGGAAGAAGATTTCAACCGTTATGCCTGCCGATCCCACCCCCCGTCGCGTCTCAGCGCCGCAATCACATCCGCCGCCCGCTCCTTGAGGACCAGCTTGTCTACCTTGGCGGTACGGGTAAGCGGGAAGGTTTCATTGGCCGGCCAGATGACCACATGTTGAGGGCGCTTGTAGGATGCGATTTCCTTACAATGGCTCATGACCTGTTCCGGGGTGACGGTTTTTCCGGCTTCGGGTTGAACAAAGGCCACAATGCCCTCATCGAAAAAATCATGGGGCATTCCCACCACTTCGGCTGACGCCACGCCGACCATCCGGGCAATGTGGTCCTCCACTTCATCGGGAAAGACATTGTAGCCCTTCTGTTTGATCATGAATTTTCTCCGCCCGCTCAGAACCAACGCCCGATAATCCCCCTTTTCCTCAAACCGGCCCAGGTCGCCGGTATACAGGATGCCCTCCCGTGAGACAGCTTCGGCGGTTTCTTCGGGCATGTTGAAATAGCCGGCGAAGACGATGGGGGGGTGGTAGCAAATCTCACCGATCTTGCCGGTCGGCAGTTCGGCCCCGGCCCTGCCGTCCGGTTGCATGGGCTCCCGGATGGTCACTTCAGCCAGATCCGGAAAGGCTCGGCCCACCTGGCCGGCCATTTCCTCGGCGGGGATGTCAGGCGGCGTCATCGTGGCGAAGCCGGCGTTTTCGGTCATACCGATGCCGGTAAAAATCCGGGGAGCCATGGTCTGCAGCCGCCGGAGAAAGGGCAGGTCTCCCGCCGATCCCGCGTAAACGGCATTTTTCAAACTGGAAAGATCGTACCGGTCGTAATCGGGAAGCGCCCAGAGCATTCGGTACTGGGTGGGAATCATACCCAACGCATTGACCCGATGGTCCTGGATGGCTTCCAGTGAACCTTTGGGGTCGAAGATGCGCAGCATCACGGCGGTGCCGGCTACGGCCATACAGGTCATGAAACACTCGGTGACGCAGCCCACATGGCTGGGCGGCAGGTTGATCAGAATCCGCATGTCGCCGCCGGGAACGGCGCCGAACCCCCGGGCCAACACTTCGTTTTGAACGATGACGTTCCGGTGGGTCAGCACCGCCGGTTTGGGCGCACCGGTCGTGCCGGTGGTAAAAATGATCAGGGCCGGATTATCAGCCCCCACCCCGGCATATTTTTTTTTGAGGTGCCGGGTGAACAGGTCTTTTATTTTCAGCGCCAGCAGGATTTTTTTATCCATTAACCGGGTGATACCCGCGGCACCCTCGAGGATGTCGCCGGGTTGGGGATCGGCGGAGAACTGAACCAGACATGTAACCGTCGGGCAACCTTCCCGGACGGCCGCCGCCGCCGTACGAAAATCGCGGACCGGCGTATCGCCCAGGAAAAAGAAGGCGCGCGGTTCAATCTTGTTGATGTCCCGAACCACTTCCCCGTCCTTGAGACGCACGTCCAGGGGGGCGAAAATGGCCCCGATGCGGAAACAGGCATACATCAGGGCCATGTGTTCAGGGACCAGGACCAAAAGGCTGGCCACGCGGTCACCCGGTTGAATGCCCATGGACAGCAGGCGCAGCGCAAAAAAGTCGATAAGGGTCCTGAACCGTGCATAGGAAATGGTCTTGCCGTCTTCGTGCTGGATCATGGCCGCGTGGTGGGGCAATTGGGCGGCCCAATGATCCACGTAATCGCTGAGGCGTGGAAGGCGTACGAAGTGATCGCTCATGGATTTTCCCCTTTGGCTTTTGTTGTCGTGCGGTAGACGAGCTGGCCCTTGCGCAGCACGGGCTGATTCCTGGCATCGATGACGTCGAAGATCAATGTCACCCGATCGCCCGCCACGGATCGCCTGCGCAAACGCACGGTAATTGGGCTTCCGGGAAAAACCATGCCGGTGAAGCGGCAGGCCACTTCAGCAACCGCTGACGGATGGACAGCGGATTCCCGGTCGAGCACTGTCCTGACCGCCAGGGCCAGGGTAGCGGTGCCCTGAAGAATGATGCCGGGAAGTCCCACGTCACGGGCAAATGCCGGTGAGGTGTGGATGGGAAAGACGATATCACTGCACCCGTCGTAAACGTATGGCAGCAAAGGATCGATGTATATGTTTTGCTGCCACACCGGGTCGTCGGAAGGGTCCGGTGGCGGTTCATCGGGCAGTCCGGGAAGGCGTCGTCCGTCATCGCTGCACCTGACCCCCCGCAGCAGGGCACCGATGTGTTCGGTAAATACCGGCTGTCCGCCTTCGTCCGCCGCCGCATAGCGCATGACCACACGGGTGCCGGCCCGGTGGGGCAGAATAGCCGCCACGGTACCCGCCACCGTCAGGGTCTGGCCCGGCCGGATAGGATGATGCAGGGCAATGTGTTCAGTGTAATGGACCTGCATGGCCATCAATTCCAGGGGAAACCGGCTGTTTCGAAGGTATCGGTCCATGTGCAGGGTGATCGGCCAGGTCACGGCCACGGGAAACACGGGATGGGCAAAAATCCCCCCCCGGCGGGTATCGTCAAAATAACAGGCGGCGTGTTCGCCGATGGCAGCGGCGTAGTTGGTTGTTTGCCTAGCCTCCACAATGGTTTGATGGGGCAGGAGTTCCGTTCCGACAAATGCAGAATCGATGTTCACGGGTATCTCCGATAAAAAGGGTTTTTCGGCTAATGCCCACAATATAGAAACAAAGTTTTAGCGTCAATGAAATGGATACTGAATCAGCAGGGATTGAAAAAACAAGTCGTTCCGGGAAAGGCAAAAAAAAGGTGGGGTGTCCTCCGGCGGTGGATGCGGCGAAAACCGTACATGGAGAAAAAATCGGTTGCCTGGGTTAACGATCTTGCCGGAAGTCCCCGGGACTTCCGGCAAGAGGGAACCATTTAACCGGCTTGAACCGCTATACGCCGCGGCGTTGCCTTCTCCACCTTGGGCAGGGTCAGCCGCAATACCCCGTCTCTGAGCTTGGCATCGATCTTTTCCTGGGCGATAACCTCGGAGAGGGAGAACTGGCGGTAGTAGCGTCCGGTTTCATATTCCACAAAGATCTTCTCTCCGGGTGCTCCCACGTCCGGGCTCACATCTCCCGTCAGGGTCAGGGTATCGTCCCTGAGATCCACATTCAGGTCATCCGTTTTCACACCGGGCATATCCACCAACAGGGTGATGGCCTGTTCTGTCTCGAAGATATCCACGTTGGGCGTGAACACCGGGCCCGGCTTGGTCTGCTCGGCAGGTATGGCCACTGCTTGTTTTTCCATGACTTTCATTTCTTTGGTGTCTGCCATGATCGGTCCCTCCTTTCATCGTCCATTTTATTGTACCGCGATCTGCCTGGGTTTTGCCTTTTCCGCTTTGGCGATGGTCACGGTCAGTACGCCGTCCACCAGCCTCGCCTTGACATCGTCCGGATCGATATCGCCGGGCAGGGCAACCGCTCGTGAAAACCGTCCGGCTTCACGCTCCCTGCGGTGATACCTGGCATCTGCCGCCTCTTCGGAAATCTTGCGTTCTCCCGCCAGGGTCACCTGGTTGGCGGTTACACTGAGATCCAGGTCCCCTGAATTCACACCGGGCAGTTCCGCACTGACGTAATAGGCGTCCGCATCTTCGGTGATGTTAACCGCCGGAAACACACCCGCTCCGGCGCGACTGAGGGGCTGGTCACCGTAAGTCTCAAAGAGGCGTTCCATCTGACGCCGCATTCCCTCCAGATCTGAAAAGGAAGAACTGAAACGCCGACTGGGTGCACCGAAAAGTGTTCTGTAAATCATAGCCGAACCTCCTTTTTTTTTTAAAGTTCCGGAACGCAATCCCGTTTTAAAGTGCCTGTCTGTTTCGTTCAAACAATACTAACTGTTTTAGCGTTGTCAATATTATGGCATAATTATATTATTGCATTATTTTTCATATAATATAAAATAAGGTAATTAATTATGACGACACATGTGGAGATTCTAAATGGCTCGGAAAAACAATACAGATGAAAACGGTTCGTTAACCTTCATTACCAGTTCGGGTCTTCGGGGCAGACAATCGGTGCGGGCGACATTCAAACTCTCCTCCGGCTGTATCGAGGCCATCAGCATCGTTGCCGCACAGCTGGGCATCAAACAAAAATCCCTTTTCGACCACTTGGCCCAGGACAGTGCGTCCCTCAATGCCATCGCCAAGGAAGTCCAGAATTCCAGGGTGGGGGCGGAGCACCGGGTCCAGAAAACCTATGTAATCAGCAGAAGCTCCCTCTCCCTGCTGGATGAGATTTCAAGGGCCTTCAACGCACCGCGCGATGCGCTTGTGGAGTTTTCGGTGCGAAGGCTGCTGCCGGTGATCGACAATGAACAAAAAAAATATGAAATGCGCAAAGCTGCATTTTCCGGCATACAGCAGCATTTTAAAAAAGGCACGCAGCTGCTGGAAAAAATGATCGACCAGTTGGGAGAAGATGATCCGGTTGTCGCCAGGCTGTCATCGGTGATGGAGACTTATGCCTCTGCGGAAAAAGCTATCGGCGCCTTTCTGGAGCGAACCCGGGGTATCGAGGATTTTGACCCGGAGAATCTGAATCAGATGGATGTGCAGTTTGAACGATAGGCTTTTCATGCCCAAAGCTCGATCCGGTTGCCCTCGGGATCGAACAGGAAGAAGGCCCGCGCACCCCACTTGCCCTTGATCGGGCCAACGGCGATGCCGCCTGAGGCCAAACGGTCATGGACGGCATCAATGTCTTCCACTTGCCACGACAGGGTAATCCCGGCCCCGCCAGCGCTGTTGACAGAGGCGCGTGACGCATCGGCGACGCTCATGCAGCCATGATCGGTGAGCTGGAACTCCACGAACCAGGCTTTTTGCAGAAGCACCGGCAGGTTGATCACGTCGCGGTAAAACCTGACCGTGGCGTCCCATTGGTTGCAGTACAAAATTGTGTTGGTGCGATGGATGGTCATGAATTTCATTGGCGTCTCTCAGGCGTGGGCGTGTGTCTGTTCATCCGGAAATTTATTGGCCCAGCCTATGCCAGCCGGAGGCTTGGTGTCAACCGGCGCATGCCGATGACCAACATGTTTAGGACTGTTTTGGCACGCTTAGTGCTTACTGAATTAGCCGGGCTAACAGCATTTTTTCTATCGAACCACGTCGGCAGCGGATTTTGCCTTTCTCCGTTGCCTGGCACAGGAAAAAAAACGACCGCCCGATGGCATCGGTTTGCCGTTTTTAGGTAAACATGCGACACTCTATTGGCGGTTCAGACATGGCGCCCGGAAGACCACGATGGCCATCGAGGCCCATTGCACACCCGGAGAAGCGGTTTCACGGGGTGTTTACGATCAACATCGTACGATTGGAGTCGTAAAATGATCAAACTCATCGATCTGCTCAAGATCGCCGGTGTATTTTTGAACAGTTACAAAATCCACTGCGCGGCAGGCAGAGATGACTCACCCCTGGAGGCATTCTTCGAAGGCCGGTTCAAGGCGTGGCAGGAGCATCAAAACCAACAGAATTTTCGATGCGATGAGATCATCTCCCTGATTCATCTGGAGGAGGACAAATGGCTTTTTGCCGGTATCTATCAGGTACTTGGCGTCAAGCACCGCAAAGAGGGGGATAACAACTGGTTCGAATACGGTACCAAAGAAATGGCTGGCCTCGAGCACCTCACCGGTCGCGTTGTGGTCCAGTTCCGCAAGCGCTTCATCGCCTCACACCTGATTGGCACCAAATATATTGATAAGTTGCTGGTGTCCGAAATTCGTGAAAAACGCATGCGGGTAGCCGACTTCCCTGGGTACAATGCGGTAAATCTATCCTACCGGTTGCTGCGCACCGTCGTCAGGAAGAATCTGCCTCAGTGGAAAGCCGCGTTGAGCGATGTGAGCGGGGTCTATCTGGTCACGGACAACCATACCGGCAAACATTTTGTCGGCAGCGCCCAGGGGGGAGACACGATCTGGCATCAGTGGGTCTCTTTTGCCATCAGCGGCCATGGGGAAATCAAAACCCTGCAGCGGCTGCTGAGCCGCGAGGTGGGTGACTATCAGTTCAACTTCCAGTTTTCGATTCTGGAAGTCTGCGATTTGAAGGCAAGCAGGGACTATGTGGTTTCCAGAGCCGAGCATTGGAAAGCAGTGCTGCGGTCAGTCGCGTTCGGCTACAACGAAAAGTAAGCAACGACCCGGTTCGGGTTCCCTTCGATAGTATAAAAAGTGGAATTGGCGTTGATTTGACCGGCCCATTGGGGTAAATTGAAAAACGTCTTCCCGGTTCGACCATTCTCATGACCACTCCGAAGGAAAACAGGCGCTGCACCGGTTGGCGCCGTTTTCCTGTCTGAATCGCTCTCCAGTCATCCTTATCAGGGTAGACGATGTCAATCTTTCGTTTGTTGAATAAACGATACCGGCCTTGGTTTTCTTAATTTCCCAGGAGGTTAGCCCCATGGATAGCCTGTACCCGGAAGACAGCAACGCCAGCTTTAGCAGCCCGAATTCAACTCTCACACTGAAAGATGAAATCCAACGGCACATCCGCTTCACCATGGGCAGAGACCCGGCAAAGCCCAACCGCCATGCCTGTTTCATGGGATTGGCCTACAGCATCCGCGATCGCCTCATCGACCGGTGGATCCGCACGCAGCGCTCGCAGTATGACACCCTGGCCAAACGGGTCTATTTCCTATCCCTGGAGTTTCTGCCGGGTCGCTTTCTCATGAACTACCTGATCAGCCTCAAGATGGTGGACGAAGTTCGTCAAACGGTAGAAGAAATGGGCTTCGATCTGGATGAGCTGGAAGAGCAGGAGTGGGATGCAGGTCTGGGAAACGGCGGTCTAGGGCGCCTGGCCTCCTGTTACATGGATTCCCTGGCCTGTCTGGACCTTCCCGGCTACGGCTACGGCATCCGTTACGACTACGGCATATTCCATCAGACGATCGAAAACGGATGGCAGCGGGAACAGTGCGACAACTGGTCCCGCAAGGGGACGCCCTGGGAAATCCTCCGGGGAGAATATTTGAGACCCGTACACTTTTACGGCCGCACCGAAACCTACACCGATGACGCCGGCCGCCAGTGCCACCGCTGGGTCGACGGAGAAACGGTCATGGCCATGGCCTGCGACATCCTTGTCCCCGGCTACGGAGATGATTTCGTCACCAACATGCGTCTGTGGCGGGCCCAGTCAAGCCGGGAATTCAACCTGGATGAATTCAACCAGGGCGACTATATCGGCGCCGTCGAAGCCAAGGTGCTCAGCGAAAATATCTCCGGCGTGCTTTATCCGAGCGACGAGATGGAGCAGGGCCGGGAACTGCGCCTGAAACAGCAGTACTTCTTCGTGGCCGCCACCCTGGCCGATATTCTTCGACGATTCAAAAAACTGGACCGGGATTTTTCCGAACTGCCCGACTTCGTGGCGATCCAGCTCAACGACACCCACCCGGCCATCGCCATCCCTGAACTCATGCGCCTGCTCATGGACGAGGAGGGGCTGGTATGGGACAAGGCCTGGCCTGTCTGCGAAAAAACATTCGCTTACACCAACCACACGGTACTTCCCGAAGCCCTGGAAACCTGGCCCGTTGACCTTATCCGGCGGATCCTGCCCCGGCACATGGAAATCATATTTGAAATCAACCGCCGCTTCCTGGCCATGGTCGCCAACAAGAACAAGGAGGACAACGGCCTTGCCCAGCGTGTGTCGCTGATTGTCGAAGGCGGACAGCAGCGGGTCCGCATGGCCCATCTGGCCATCGTGGGCAGCCACACCGTCAATGGCGTGGCCGAGCTCCACAGCAATATTATCAAGAAAGCCCTCTTCAAAGATTTCGACACCCTTTTTCCCGGCCGCCTCGCCAATGTCACCAACGGCATCACCCCCCGCCGCTGGCTGGCCCAGGCCAACCCGCCGTTGGCCAGGTTGATCAATGACACCATCGGCCCCGAATGGATCACCGACCTCTACCGGCTGCGGGAACTGGAACCTTTGGCCGAGGATGCCGCGTTTCGCCAACGCTGGATCCAAACCAAGCGGGATAACAAAAAACGGCTGGCACGTTATATCCTTCGAAAAATCGGTGTGGGGGTTGACCCGGAAACGCTGTTTTCCGTGCAGGTCAAACGCATCCATGAGTACAAGCGTCAGTTGCTCAACGTCCTCCACGTGATCACTTTGTACCATCGCATCCGGGCGAACCCCGCCGCGCCGATGGTGCCGCGCACCGTTATCTTTGCCGGCAAGGCCGCTCCGGCTTACCACCAGGCTAAACGCATCATCAAGCTGATCAATGCGGTGGCTGCGAAAACCAACAGCGACCCGTTGGTCCAGGGAAAGCTGCGGGTGGTGTTTTTACCCAATTATTGCGTCTCCCAGGCTGAAAAGATCATCCCCGCGGCGGACCTGTCCGAACAGATCTCCACCGCCGGCATGGAGGCCTCGGGAACAGGCAACATGAAGATGTCGTTGAACGGCGCCTTGACCATCGGGACCCTGGACGGTGCCAATGTCGAAATCATGGAAGAAGTGGGCCAGGAAAACATCTTCATCTTCGGCCTTACGGCGGACCAGGTGACGTCCCTTCGCAGCGGGGGGTACGACCCGCGGACTTACTACGACAGCGATTCCGAACTGCGTCTGGCCCTTGACAGCATCAGCCGGGGGGATTTTTCGCCGGAAGACCCCTATCTCTTTTCACCCATTATGGAATCGTTGCTTCACCGGGGTGATTTCTATATGCTGCTGGCCGACTACCGGGCTTATGTAACCACCCAGGAGGCCGTGGGCAAGCTCTTCCTGGACAAGGACGAATGGGCCAGAAAATCGATCCTCAACACCGCCCGGATGGGCAAATTCTCCAGCGACCGGTCCGTTATGGAATATGCCGACAACATCTGGGGATTGAAACCGCTTCCGGCGGTGGAAAAATAAACAAGAACGATTGGCGAGGTTCCAGCAAGGAGGCCTGTTACATGACCGACGATCAACAACCCACAGCCCACGCCGCTTCGGTATCCATCGCCCGGCAGCCCATATTTGATGAAAACCGTCGACTGTGGGGATATGAATTGTTTTGTGTGGGTGAAGGAGCGTCGCCGAGGACGGACGGCGAGCCGGAAAACATGGCCATCACTGTGGCGGCAAGCGCATATATGGGACTCCAGCAGATCCTCAGGCAGGGCCAGAAAATCATGCTCAATTTCGATGAAATGAGCATCCTGGATGACATGCCCTATGCCCTGCCCCCGGTGAATGCCGCCGTACAGGTGGATGAGCGGGTGTTTCTGCGCCCCGATATCCCGCAGATGCTAGAGCGCCTAAAATCTGACGGCTATCTCATCGCCGTTCGCGGATTCAGCGGCGAGCCGCAGTTTGATCGACTTTATGAGCTGGCGGATATCATTGCCGTACCGGTGATCGGCAGGCAGAAAGCGGAGGTGGCGACCCTGCTGTCAACCATCCACGATGTGGATGCCCGGCTTTTGGCCCGGCGGGTTGATGATGCCGCCGGGTTCGCAATGTGCCGGGAAGCGGGTGTCACCCTTTTCGAAGGGGCCTTTTTCAAGCAGCCGGACACCATCACCGTGCACAAAATGACCTCCAACGCCGTGTCGCGCCTGAAGCTCCTGCAGAATATCGAACAGCGGGACCCGGACATCGATGCCTTGGCGGAAACCATTCAATCCGATGTCGCCATCAGCTTCCGCCTGCTGACCTACCTGAATTCGACGGCTTTCGGTCTTTCTCAGAAAATCAAATCCATCCAGCATGCCATCCGGCTACTGGGATGGCCGAAACTGAAAAACTGGCTGCGTGTGATCCTGCTCAACGACATGAGCGAGACGGCGGCGCCGGACCTGATTCAGCTCTCCGCCCAGCGGGGAAAATTCCTGGAACTGGTGGCACAGCACCACGATTTCTGGGGGTTCGATCCGGAGAGTCTGCACCTGCTGGGCCTGTTTTCCCTGCTGGACACCATGCTGGGCACCCCCATGGAGGAAATCGTCACCTTTCTGCCCCTTGAGAATAAGCTCAAGGATGCCCTGCGCCGGGAGGCCAACAACGAATACCTGCCCCTGGTCCAGCTGGCCCAGTGCGTCGAAGAAGCCCGCTGGGAGGATGCCGACGTCATGATGCAGAAACTCAACCTTAACCGCGACAAGGTGACCGCGGCCTTTAAAGATGCAGTGGAATGGGCGGACCAGTTGACCGCGGTGCATGCCGGAAACCCCGGGTAAGCACACCTTTAAACAAGTCTCCTGGCAGCAGGGTGTACGCCCCCTCAATAAATTTCTGTCATCGGGAATATCCGGTTACCCCTCCCGGATCACAATCTCCTTGCCGAGGGTTGCCCCCAGAAGCAGCTCGAGACCCCCGCCTTCGGTGGAAAAATCCTTCGGGGTGTATTCCGAACAGGGGCTGCCACCGCATTCATTGGACGGAAGCAATCCCATGCGCTGGTAGGCTTCGGCCACCAGCTCGCTGCAGAACAGGCTGGACAGGTCCTCTTCCACATGGCCCAGCGGCCCGTCCCACACGGCCTTGACCATCTGGATGATGTGCGATTCATAGGGACGGTTTTTCACCTCCTGGCGAAACCGGGAAAGGGCGTTGAGCATTTCAGGCGTGCGGACGACACTCAGGTGCCGGACGGCCACTTTGCCGTTGTAGCTGTTCACCGCCTCGCTCATCACATTGACCTGCACGCCGTTCTTCAGTACCCCTTCAAAAAAATCCTTGGCCTTGCACACCGGTGTGGTCTGGTACAGCAATGCCACGTCCGGCTCTTTAGCCCTTACCACCATGGCCACGTGGGACCACGTGCACAGGGACCCGATCTTCAATCCCATGCTGATCAGACCTTTCCCTGAAAACAGAACGATGTCACCGGTGTCCAGTCTGTCTCTCACTTCATCGTATGTCGCCATTCGTCAACTCCTCTTGCCAAAGGGTTGTCATAATGTGACCGTCCGCGGGTGGAAAGATCGAACGGAAGTCAGGCGTCTCGACCCAGCAAATCCTGAAGCACCTGCCGTTCCCGGGCATTGGGCAGGACGCCGAAGAGGCTGGCCTCTAATACGGTCTCCTGGTATTGGTTGGTGAAAACGGCCTCGGCCTCGGCCCGGTTCTTCTCATCCACACTTGTAATCGTGAAGCGGCAAGTGATGGTATCGTTAAAATAGACCGGTTTTTTAAAACGGAAATTCATGCCCGAAGCCAGCCATCCGATCTGGCCGCCCACCTCGGTGATCATGCCGCCCACAAGCAGCCCGTGGCAGATCCGGTCGTTAAACCCCTTGAGGGCAACGAATGGATTGCTCGAGTGGATGGGGTTATGGTCCCGGGTCACTTCGGTAAACGCGTCAACATCCTTTTCGGTGAAGGTCCGGGTAATGGTGAAGGTGTCGCCGGCCTTCAATCCGGCGACGGTTCGGCGGCGGATGTCATTCATGAGAAAACTCCGTTATTTCCTGATCTTCACCCACAACAGCCGCGCCGTTTCCTTGCCCGTATTTTTCCATTGGGAAGGGATTTCACGGGTGAGGTAGATCACATCCCCCGGCGTGGCCGCGTACAAGCGGTTGCCGATTTTAAGTTCGATGCTGCCGTCGAGGAGATACCCCATTTCCTGTCCTTTATGGATGAAAAAATGGGCGGAGAGCTTTTTACCGGCGGGAATCTCTATCAGGTAAGGTTCCGCGTCGGCATCGAAATCCGCGGGGGAGAGCCGGTATCCCGCTGCATCCGGTTTCGGCAGGTCGGGAAGGCTGATCCGGGTCCCGCCGCCGGAAAACACCACCTGACCGATTGCGTCGGATCTGTCCTGGAAAAAGGCCGCCACCGATACGTTCAGCACCTGGGCGATTTTAAAAAGCGCCGGCAAAGAAGGGTAGATGGTGCCGGTTTCAATCTGGGAGATGGTGCTGGGGGTCACCCCCACCAATGCGGCCAACTCCTTCTGGGGCATGGCCTGACGCTTTCGAATCTGCTTTATGCGGCCGCCCAGGTCAATATTTCCGCCTTTGCCCGTTTCCGTTTCAAAGGCCACGTCCAGCCCGTCGTTCCAGTATATCAGGGGACTGTTTAAGGCATCGGGTCTGCGTTTATCCGCCTTGAGGATGGTCAGGGCCGACTTTCCCCGGTTGACGGTCAGGTCGATGGCCACCTGGGCAATCTGGTTGATGCTGGCCCGGAGGCGATCCGAGTGGGCGCCCTTTTCCATGATCCAATAGGCGATGGTGTCCAACTCGTAAAGGCGCGGACAGGCGTGCGAGTAAAATTTCCCGATCGCCTCCTCCCCGCCCCATAAATCCTGCATACCGGTGAGGGAATCGAAGACGAACCGGACATCCCCTTTCATGGTTCCGTGGAGGCTGTAGACGGCATCGGAGACGACTTCCGGATCTCCGGGGGCATTGACGCGAACCATCTTGTGCGGCCACTGGGCGCCGTCTTTCTCATAGAATTTGCTGAACACCTCGCTGCCGTCCCCCTTGCCGTGGGTAAAACAGTCCAGAATGGTCAGATGCTGATTCTCCGCCAGCGGACCCAGATCCTCCAGCAGGGTTTTGGGGGACCGGTCAAAGGTGATGTAGATCAAGGGTTTGTTCTGACGCTGGGATTCCTGGATAAAATTGAGGCTGAAGGTCGATGCCAGGCTGCCGGCATTATCGTACCAGACCACGTTGTCGCCGATAAACAGTCCCCCCAACTGCCGGTCGAGCTGGCTGACGCCCGAGGAGACGCGGATTTTCTTTTTAAACATGGATTCGACCCCTGATCGGATTGCGGGTAAGCGGGTTGACAACGCATTGATGGTGAGCACGATACACTATCGGATGGGTTCTTCGAAAGATAAAAAAAGTTCCCGGGCATTTTGATAAGCATTGCACCTTTAAAAAGGCACATTACTGTTTGAAAAAAGGTTGCCAAAAATCCGGCCAGCCAATACATGCGGCAGTGGTTGATATTGATTGCAACAAGGAGAGGCAGTGAAACGAAATAAAATAGTCGTCATCGGATGTGCGGTGCTGGGGGTGGACATGAAACACGCCGCCCGGCAGCTGGGGTTGTCTGTCGATTTCAAATTTCTGGAAGCCGGTCTTCACGAACGGCCGGCATTGCTTAAACAAAAACTCCAGGAGGCCATTGACGACGTGTCGGCAGCGGGCATGGCCGACCGCATCGTCATCGGCTACGGCGTCTGCGGCAGAGGAACCGTCGGCATCCAGTCCCGCGATATTCCCCTGAGCATCCCTAAAGTGCACGACTGCATCGCCATGTTCCTTGGCGGGTCCGAGGCATACCGCAGGGAGTTCAATAAATTCCCCGGGACTTACTATATTTCCGCCGGATGGCAAGAGGAGAAGGCCGTACCGGTCTCTCAGCGCAAGCTGCAGGCCTGGTATGGCGACAAACGGGTGCACCATGACGATATTGCCCACCGGTACGGCGATCAGGCGGCGGACCGGACGATCGCCTTTCTCAACTCATGGCAGAAAAATTATCAGCGGGCCGCTTATATCGATACCGGTGCCAGGAGTGGATCGACGTACGAGAACCACGCCAGGGAGATGGCCGATGCCTATGGGTGGAGGTATGAAAAAATCTCCGGAAGCCCGGTTCTGATCAAAAAAATGCTGGTCAGCACCCGGACCACGGACGACATTCTTTTTGTCGAACCCCACCATACGATCGAATTCGATGCCGTGACGGGCACCCTCTCATCCCACCCCTTGTGGGGGGACAGACCCGCCGATGACACCGGCACCACCCTTTTTGCCGACGACCGCCCATCCTTGCCGCAAACCGCCGCCATCGGATTGGGCATCGATGCCGGCGGCACTTATACGGATGCCGTCATCTACGATTTCAGGACCGGAGCGACGCGATGCAAGGGCAAGGCGCTCACTACCCGCTGGGATTTTACCATCGGTATCGGCCAGGCGCTGGAGAAACTGGATCCGAACCAGCTGAAGCAGGTGGAAATGGTGGCCCTGTCCACCACCCTGGCCACCAATGCCATCGTAGAGGGCGACGGCCAGAAGGTGGGCCTTCTGCTCATGCCCCCCTACGGCATTTACGATCCGGCAGACTACCCCCATGAGCCCAAATCGCTGATCCCCGGCCGTCTGTCCATCACAGGAGAGGAAATCGAACCCGTCGATACGGACCAGGTGCGGCAGATCCTCAAACGCATGGTGGAGAAAGACCGGGTCAACGCTTTTGCCGTATCCGGTTTTGCCGGCGCCATTAATCCGGACCACGAGATGGCCGTCAAGGGCGTCATCGGCTCGGAAACGGGCCTGTTCGTCACCTGCGGCCATGAACTGTCCAGCATTCTCGATTTCAAGATCCGGGCGACCACAGCCGTACTGAATGCCCGGATTGTCCCCCGTCTGGGCAAACTCATCGCCAACCTGGAAAACGCGTTGAAAAAAATGGAGATCCACGCGCCCATCGTCGTGGTCAAGGGAGACGGGACCCTGATGCGGGCGGAGATGGCCAAAGCGCGGCCGGTGGAAACCATCTTCTCCGGTCCGGCGGCCAGTGTGGCCGGCGCCAGGCATCTCACCGGTCTTGAAGATGCCCTTGTCGTGGATGTGGGCGGCACCACCACGGATACGGCGGCAGTGGAGCACGGCAGCGTGCGCGTCTGCAGCACCGGATCCACCGTGGCCGGCCGCCGAACCCACGTGCGGGCCCTGGACATCCGCACCGCCGGCCTGGGGGGGGACAGCCTGATCAACCGGGAGAAGGGCATCTTTTCCATCGGCCCCCGTCGGGTGGCCCCCATCGCCTGGCTCGGATCCAGTTTTGTCGGTGCCGATGAGGCCATCGATTATCTGAGCACCCGGTTGCGCAGTTTCGAAACGTCCACCCGCAATATGCAGATTCTGGCCGTCACCGGAACAGCGACCGCTCTCCACCTGACGGAAATGGAGAAAACGGTTCTGTCCCTGCTTGAGAAACGACCGCGTTCCATTGATGAACTGGCCCGCAAAACCGGCGTTCTCACCGACCGGCATCTTCCCCTGGAACGGCTGGAAGAGAATTTTGTCGTCCAGCGCTGCGGCCTGACCCCGACCGACCTGCTCCATATCGCCGGTGAATTTCAACGCTGGAGCACGGCGGCGGCCGGACAGTTTTTCCGAATGATCGCCGCCTTGGATAAAACGAATGAAGCCACACTGCGTAAAGACCTGCTGGAAACGGTGTCACGCAATCTGGCCCTGGAGATATTAAAACGCCAGCTGGACGATGAGGTCAACCCCGAAGCCCTGCACAGCTGCCCGGTCTGCCAAGCCCTGATGAACAACGTCTTTTCGGGCGGCAACAGCCACTATCGCATGCACATCGATTTCAAGCGGCCAGTCATCGGCATCGGTGCGCCCATCGCCTTTTTCCTTCCCCGGGCTGCCGCCATGATCGGTGCCCGGGCGGTGCTGCCCGAGCATGCCGACGTGGCCAACGCCATCGGGGCCATCACCAGCAACGTGGTCATCGAACGCCAGGTACGCATCATCCCCGGAGGCAGCGGCGAATTTCTTATCGAAGGACTGGCCGGCTTCAGACGATTCAAGGAATTCGAGGTGGCGGATGCCTTTGCCAAAGACGAATTGGTCGGTCTGGTGAGAACCCTGGCCAGGGAAGCCGGCACCAGCACCCGATCCGTTACCGTGGAAACCGAGGATCAACTGCCCGTGGATGCCGGCGGCCATCCGATCTTTATCGGTCGGATCCTCAAGGCACGGCTCACTGGCCCGCCCGACCGGGTTCCCGACCCAGCGCCCTGATCCCGGCCAATGAAAAATCAGCGATATGACCGGCCAGCCGTTCGATCAACTCCGGACTCAGTGGCGCACCCAGCATGTATTCGAGATCGTCGCGCTTGACGGTGACGAACATGCGGCACTGATTGACAATGCTCAGTTCGCAAAACCGGACGTCCAGATCATCGGCATCCGCTCCTAATATGCCACGGATAATCAAATGCAGCTTACGCCTGTTGGGCTCGATGGTGTCATGCCAGGCATCCTGGATCAGTCCGGTGGGGTGGACCATTTCCATCAGATAGAGGCGGCTGAACCGTCCCAGATCACCGTCGGCGGCAAAATTCCGGATCAGTGTCCGGATATGGGCCCGCAACCGTTCTTGGTCGGAGTCGGCATCGGATTTGGAAAAGATCGATTCATTAAAGTGCTGGAGGGTGTGCCGCCAGGCTTCTTTGTACAAACTCTTTTTATCTCTGAAGTAATAATTCACGGAGGCCACGTTGGCTCCCGCCCGATGGCAGATATCCGCCACCCTGGTTTGGCGATATCCATGTTGAGCAAATACCTCGCAGGCTGCACGCAACAGTCTTCGCCGGGTTTCCTTGCCGTCTTCTCGTCTGGTCATGAAATTGCTCCTGAAAGGTTGTTTTGAAAGTTACTCCACCTTTTATCTTAAATACAAGTTTAAAGCTTATGATTGAAATATTCATGCATCCCTGCTATTTATTTCGGTTTAAATCATAATTTGATCTAAGATGAAGAATTATTTACCGTTTTTTCAAATCGTAAAGAGCAAGACAACGTGATCTGGAGGCAAAAAATCCATGCGACCAGCAAATCAAATGAATTTAAAAATGTGGTTGGCGGCTGTCTCATTCTTTGTTCTATTGACGGTCGGCTGCCAGAACCAGAAACAGGAAGCCCCGGCGCCGCGTACCCCGGAAGTGGCTACAACAACGGTACAGCCGCAACCGATCATGTTGACATTTGAATTGCCTGGACGCATATCGGCCTATCGCGTTGCCGAAATCAGACCCCAGGTCAGCGGCCTGATTCAGAAGCGGCGGTTTGTCGAAGGCGCCGATGTAAAGGCCGGCGACATGCTCTATCAGATTGATCCGGCATCGTTTCAGGCCGCCCTCAATAATGCGGACGCCGCCCTCGGCCGGTCCGAGGCCAATCTGCCGGCCATCCAGTCAAGAACCGATCGGTATCTGGAATTGCTGGCCGATAAAGCGGTCAGCCAGCAGGATTACGATGATGCAGCGGCGGCCCTGAAACAGGCCGAGGCCGACGTCCGGTATTGGAAAGCTGCCGTGGAGACGGCGCGTATCAACCTGGCCTATACCCGTATCACCGCCCCCATTTCCGGCCGTATCGGCCGATCCAATGTGACCGAGGGCGCGATCGTCACCGCCTATCAGCCCGTGGCCCTGGCAACCATTCAACAGTTGGACCCCATCTACGTGGATGTGCCCCAGTCGACCACCGACCTGCTGCGCCTGAAGCGGCGCCTGGAAGACGGCCGCCTCAATCAAGCCAGCAAGAACCAGCAGGCGGTAACCCTGGTGATGGAAGAAGGCCCGGCCTATCCGCTGCAAGGGTCCCTTCAGTTCCGGGACGTGACCGTGGATCCAACCACCGGCTCGGTTATCCTGCGGGCGGTTTTCCCCAATCCCCAAGGCATCCTGCTGCCCGGCATGTTCGTACGGGCGGTAATGAAGGAAGGGGTCAATGAAGCTGCCATTTTGATCCCCCAGCAGGCCGTGTCCCGTGACCCCAAGGGTAATCCGACAGCCCTCATCGTGGATGCCGCCGACACAGTCCAACAGCGCATGCTGGTGCTTGACCGTGCCATCGGTGACCAGTGGCTGGTCACATCCGGACTTGGCCGAGGGGATCGGGTAATCGTCGAAGGGATTCAGAAAGTAAGGCCGGGTGCGGCGGTGAAGGTGGTTGCGTTGGAATCCGCTGCGCCGGCGGGTGAGGCAAAATCCGTTGCCCCGGTGGATCAACAATCGAATTGACGGAGGCGTGTGATGTTATCAAAATTCTTTCTGGACCGTCCCGTCTTTGCCTGGGTCATCGCCATTGTCCTGATGGTGGCCGGTGGTCTGGCGATCTACAACCTGCCCATTTCCCAGTACCCGCCGATCGCGCCGCCGTCCATCGCCATCGATTCCAACTACCCGGGAGCGTCGGCGGAGACAGTTGAAAACAGCGTCACCCAGATCATCGAACAGAAGATGACGGGCTTCGACGATATGCTGTACCTGTCGGCCACCAGTGATTCCTCCGGCTCCTCCCGGGTCGAGTTGACCTTCGCCCCGGGAACCGATCCGGATCTGGCATGGGCCAAGGTGCAGAACAAACTCCAACTGGCCATGGCCAGCCTGCCCGAGGTGGTTCAGCGCCAGGGTGTCAAGGTCAGCAAGTCCACCCGCAACTACCTGCTGATCGTGGGTTTGGTTTCCGAAGACGGCAGCATGGATGGAAACGATCTGCGGGATTACGCCCAATCCAACCTGGAAAAGGTCTTGGCCCGGGTCCCCGGCGTGGGCGAAGTTAACACCTTCGGATCCCAGTACGCCATGCGGGTCTGGCTTAACCCCGATCGCCTGACCGAATATCATTTGACCATTGCCGACGTGGTCGGCGCGCTTCGGGCTTACAACGTGGAGATCTCCGCCGGTCAGTTCGGCGGGGCGCCGGCCGTGGACGGCCAGCGCCTGAACGCCTCCATCATCGTCCAGAGCCTGCTCAAGACCCCGGAGGAATTTTCCGCCATCCTGCTACGCACCAATACCGACGGATCGGTGGTCCGGATCGCGGATGTGGGACGAACGGAGCTGGGAACCGAACAGTACAATGTCGAGGCCTACTATAACGGCAAGCCAGCCGGTGGCTTGGCTATCCGTCAGGCCGCCGGGGCCAACGCGCTTTCAACCGCCCAGGCCGTCAGGGACAAGCTGGCGGAAATGAGCCGCTACTTCCCGACAGGCATGAAAGTGGTCTATCCCTATGATACCACCCCCTTTGTCCAGGTCGCCATCGAGGAGGTGTTCAAGACCCTGGCCGAGGCGGTGGTGCTGGTGTTCCTGGTGATGTATCTGTTCATGGGCAACATGCGGGCTACCCTGATCCCGACCATCGCCGTGCCGGTGGTGATTCTGGGCACCTTCGCGGTACTGGGGCTGTTCGGGTTTTCCATCAACATGCTGACGATGTTCGCCATGGTGCTGGCCATCGGTCTGTTGGTGGATGACGCCATCGTGGTGGTGGAAAACGTGGAGCGGATCATGAGCGAGGAGGGACTGGAGCCCAAGCAGGCCACGGCCAAGTCCATGGAACAGATCACCAGCGCCCTGATCGGCATCGGCCTGGTGCTTTCGGCGGTATTCGGACCCATGGCCTTCTTCCCCGGCTCCACGGGCGTGATCTACCGCCAGTTTTCCGTAACCATCATCGCCGCCATGCTCCTGTCGGTGCTGGTGGCCCTGATTCTGACCCCGGTGCTTTGCGCATCCCTACTCAAACCGGTGCCGGCCGGTCATGAACCGGCCGACAGTGCCGTTTTTTTTATGCGTCCCTTTTTCAGATGGTTTGACCGCCTGTTTTACCGGGCCAGGAATCTATACCTCTCCCTGGTCGGGCATTCGCTCTCAAAGAAACTGCGCTACCTGGTGCTTTTTCTCCTGATTGTCGTGGCCATGGGCTATCTGTTCAGAAAGATGCCGACCGCCTATCTTCCTGAGGAAGATCAGGGAATGCTCTATGTTCAGGCCATGCTGCCGGCCAACTCGACCCTGGAACAAACCAAGGCGGTACTGGACAAGGTCAAGAAGCATTTTCTGAACCAGGAAAAAGAATCGGTGGAAGCATTGATGACCGTTGCCGGATTCAGCTTTTCCGGGGCGGGCCAGAATGTCGGCCTGGCGTTCGTCCGGCTCAGGGACTGGGATCTGCGCCACCGGCCGGACCTTAAGGTCAAAGCCGTCGTCGGAAGGGCCATGGGCGTCTTTTCCACGTACCGCGATGCCATGGTCTTCGCTTTTCCGCCGCCGGCCGTTATCGAACTGGGCCATGCCAGCGGCTTTGATTTCGAGTTGCTGGACCGCGGAGGCGTGGGCCATGCCGAACTGATCAAAGCCCGAAACCAGCTTTTGGGGATCGCCGCAAGGGATCCACGACTGGCCAGCGTGCGTCCCAACGGGTTGGAAGACGTCCCCCAATACCGGATCAACGTGGATTGGGAAAAAGCCGGCGCCCTGGGGCTGCCCATTACGGGCATTCACAACACCATCTCGGCGGCATTCGGCAGCGCCTATGTCAACGACTTCATCCAGGCGGGACGGGTCAAGCGGGTATTTGTGCAGGCGGACGCGCCCTTCCGCCGACTTCCCGGCGACCTGGAAAAACTCTATGTGCGCAATACTGGCGGCCAGATGGTCCCCTTTGCGTCCTTCGCATCCGGTCACTGGACGTCCGGATCTCCCAAGCTGGAGCGTTTCAACGGATTTCCGTCCATCAACATCTGGGGCGAGGCGGCGCACGGCAAAAGCTCCGGCGAGGCCATGCAGGCCATGGAGGAAGCCATAAAGAAATTGCCTCCGGCCTTCGGCTTTGACTGGACCGGTCTGTCCTATCAGGAGCGCATGTCCGGGTCCCAGGCGCCCCTGCTGTACGCCTTTTCCATCCTGGTGATCTTCCTGTGCCTGGCAGCCTTGTACGAAAGCTGGCCGATTCCCATATCGATCCTGCTGACCCTGCCGTTGGGAGCCATCGGCGGCATTATCGCCACAACCCTGATGGGATTGCCCAACGATGTCTATTTCCAGATCGGCCTGCTGACCATCCTGGGGCTGACCACCAAGAACGCCATTCTGATCGTTCAGTTTGCCCGGGCCCGGGTGGACGAAGGGATGAGACTGATCGATGCCACGCTGGAAGGGGCCAAACTGCGGCTGCGTCCCATTGTGATGACTTCCCTGGCCTTCGGCTTCGGCGTGCTTCCCCTGGCGCTGGCCAGCGGGGCCGGGGCGGGGGCTCAACGGGCCATCGGAATCGGCGTGGTGGGCGGCGTTGTGACCTCCACCTTCCTGGTGACCCTCTTTGCGCCGCTCTTTTATGTACTGATCTATCGGGCGCTCGGCCGGCATCGCAAGCGTGAACAGGCCCATCGGGCCGAGAAAACCATATCGGGGAATCAATGACATGCATAGAAACCTGTTTTTTTTAGTGGGTTTGATCATGGTTGTGGGAGGCTGTTCCATGGCTCCGCCCTACACTCAGCCCGACGCCCCGGTACCCGCCACCTGGCCCACCGGGCCGGCCTACCGGAAAAATCCGTCCATGGACGGCACCCCCACGGTCACCGACATTCCATGGCGCGAGTTTTTCACCGATCCCGGCTTTCAAGAGGTGATTGAGACGGCCCTCGATCACAACCGCGATCTGCGGCTTGCCGCTCTGAACGTACAACGGGCAAGGGCGATCTACGGCATCCAGCGATCGGCCATTTATCCGGCAGTAGATGCGACCGCCAACGCAAGTAAACAGCGAGTGCCGGCTGATCTTTCCAGTACCGGACAGAGCCGGACTGCCGAGCAATACGATGTCAATCTGGGTATTTTCTCCTGGGAGATCGATTTTTTCGGCCGCATCCGCAGCCTGAAGGATCAGGCGCTGGAAGCATATCTGGCGACGGAACAGGCCCGCCGCGGGGCACAGATTCTGATCGTTTCCGCAGTAGCCGACGCCTACCTGACCCTGGCTGCAGATCGGGAGAATCTGAATTTGGCGCAGACTTCGCTGGAGGTACAGCAAGCCGCGTTCCAATTGATCAAACGGCGCATGGAGGCCGGGCTCGCATCCGAACTGGACCTCCATCGCGCCCAGACGCAGGTCGATATCGCCCGGGGAGACATGGCCCTTTATACGCAGCGGGTGGCACAGGATCAAAACGCCTTGAATTTTCTGGTCGGGATGCCGACGGCAGTATCGGATAAGATGCTCCTGCCGGATCTGGCCGATCTTGAACCCTTCAAAAGCGTGTCTGCGGGCATTTCCTCGGATGTACTTTTCAGCCGACCAGACATCCTGCAGGCCGAAAATCTTCTCAAAGCGGCCAATGCCAATATCGGCGCAGCCCGGGCCTCGCTGTTTCCCCGGATTTCGCTCACGACGGCTGTTGGAACGGCAAGCAGCGAATTGTCCGGCCTCTTCGCTTCCGGTTCGGGCACCTGGCTGTTCGCGCCCCAAGCCGCGATGCCGGTTTTCGATGCCCGGCTGTGGGCTGCGCTGGATGTCACCAAATCGGAAAAGGAGATCGTATTCGTTCAATACGAGAAGGCGATCCAGACCGCCTTCCGGGAAGTAGCCGACGCCCTTGCCGTTCAAGGCACGATAGACGAACGAATGGCAGCCCAACAATCCCTGGTCAAGTCTGCAGCAGAAACCTTCCGTCTCTCCACGACCCGCTACACCAAGGGTATTGACAGCTACCTGGGTGTCCTGGACGCCCAGCGTTCCCTCTATGCCGCGCAGCAGGGCCTTGTCTATCTGCGTCTGGCAAAGCTGGCCAATCAGGTTCGGCTTTATGCGGTATTGGGCGGCGGTGCCGAGTAAACCCTAACTGTGGAAGCAATCCGGCAACGAAAGCTCCGCCGGATCGACACCGGCCGGTCGACGGTTCCTGTCATTGCCATCCTGATAAACCCGAGTAATGCAGCACCGGTGCCGGCTCCCATCAAAAGCGTGATCAACCGGCAGTATTTGTTTTCCTTGCCCGTATTCGCCATCGAAACAGGTCACTGTCACTCCCCCGGCAAACAGGAAAACCATTGAAGCATCATCGAATCATAGCGTTAATCGCATTGCTGGCAGCATTTCCCCCTCTGTCCACGGACATGTACCTGCCGGCGATTCCCCTGCTGCGAGAGCAGTGGGAACAGCCATTGATGGTGGTCAATCTGACGCTGATCTGTTTTTTCGTCTCTTACTGCATTTTTTTGCTGGTGTACGGGCCGGTCTCCGATCGATACGGCCGCAGGCGCCCGCTGATGGTCGGCATCGGCATCTATATCGGTGCCAGCCTGTTGTGCGCCGCATCCACCGGAATCCGAATGATGATCGTGGCCCGGGTACTCCAGGCCGCCGGGGCCGCCTCAGCATCGGCCTTGAGCCTGGCCATGTGCAAGGATCTTTTCAATGCAGGCTCACGGGCGCGCATCATGGCCCACATTGCCGTCATTATGGCCCTTGCCCCCATGCTGGCCCCCATCATCGGCGGTTGGATCATTTACTGGTTCAGTTGGCAATGGGTATTCGTCGTGCAGGCCCTGATGGGGCTGGTGGCATTTATCGGCGTTCACGGAATGCCCGAACCACTGAAAGTTTTCAGCAGGGTGAGCCCGGCCCGGGTGATTCGAATCTATGCCCGCCTGATGGGTAACGGTCGATATACGGTCCTCATGGTCGCCATGTCATTGATGGTCTTTCCTTTTTTTGCCTTTATTGCCGGATCATCTGAAATCTATATCTCCCGATTCGGACTCAGTGAACGGGAATTCGGCTATTTTTTCGGCGCCAATGCCCTGGCCACCATGTCCGGTTCCCTGTTTTTTGGAAGATTATCCCTTCATCTTCGTATGGAAAAAATCGTCACCGTATCCTTTGCCGGCATCACGGCAGCCGGCCTCTGGATGGCGATTGCACCACACCATTCGCCCTGGAGCCTGACGCTGCCCATGGGGATGATATCCTTTTTTTTCGGGCTGTGCCGTCCACCCACCAACAACCTGATTCTGGAGCAGGTCGATCATGACGTAGGAGCGGCATCATCCATGCTCGTATTCACCTTTATGATGATCGGATCCCTGTCCATGGGGATTGTCTCTTTGCAGTGGACGGACAAGATAGTTGTTATCGGAGCAATGGGTGCCATCGTCGGAGGATTGACCCTGATTTTCTGGATGCGGTGCAAGCACTTTTTCCTGATCCGCTGATCTTCTCGGCGATCCCCACAGCCCCTGGAGCGAACGGCGGGAACGGGTCATGGTTTTTCACCACCCCTGCCAAACCCTATCTATTGTCTGAAAGCCTTGGGTCCGATCCGGCACCTGAAAAGCGGTCGAGGCCATTGACATTATTGCCGCCTCAACAATATCTTAACCCTGCTTCGTGACCGACGCGTCAGGATCATCGCGCAATTATTGAATCCTCTCCGCGGCAAGCCGCTGGGAATCTTCACCGTAAGGATGAAAATCGATTCCCCGTTCGCGGTTCACCTTTTTCCAGATTGAACCCCTGACACCATGACCGATTTTGATGCAGCTGCAAAAGACGAAAAAGAAAATGGGCTGCCGACGGGAAAACGGACAGGAATCGTTATCGATCCCCGCTACGCCGGACATTGCATGGGCCCGGATGAACCGGAATGCCCCGAACGATTGGATGTGCTTTACGCCTTGCTCGAGGAGCCTGAACTATCCGGCTGCTTTCAGAACATTTCACCGTGCCTGATCGCGAGGGATGATCTGGCACGGGTGCATTCAGAGGACTATATCAATCGGCTGGAAAGCACATCAGGAAAGCAGGCCACCTACCTGGACGAGGACACCAGCACATCGCCTTTGTCCAACGAAGCGGCCCAACTGGCGGCAGGGGGACTTTGCCGGGCGATTGAAGAAGTCCATGCTGGTCGGGTGGAGAATGCCTTCGCCCTGGTCCGCCCTCCCGGACACCATGCCGAACGGGCGGCGGCCAAGGGATTCTGCCTTTACAACAATGTGGCCATCGCCGCCCATTATGCCCAAAGCAAACTGGGTCTGGCGCGCATCCTGGTTGTGGATTGGGACCTGCATCACGGCAACGGCACCCAGCACTGCTTCGAAGACGACCCGTCGGTGCTCTTTTTCTCCACCCACCAGGCGTTTACCTATCCCCACAGCGGACGCCTGCGCGAGATCGGCAAAGGCAGGGGGAAAGGCTATACCGTTAACGTCCCGCTCCTCCCCGGCTTCGGCGACGGAGATTATCTGGTGCTTTTTGAACGCCTGCTAAAACCCATCGCCTTGGAATTCAAACCGGATCTAATCCTGGTGAGCGCCGGTTTCGATATCCATTTCAACGATCCTCTCGGGGGAATGAAGATGACCCCGGCAGGTTTCGCCGGCTTGACCCGCATCCTTCTGGATATCGCCACCCAATGCTGCCAGGGAAAACTGGTGATGACGCTGGAAGGCGGATATAACCTGGAAGCGCTCAAAGATTCCGTACGCGAAGTCCTCAGGGAAATGAACGGTCGGCGGACGACCGATATCCGCAGCTTCATTGCATCCGCCGATCCCCGAAAAACCGCTTATGTCATCTGGCGCGTAAAACACGTGCACCGGAAATACTGGAAAACCCTGGCCATGTCGGCAGCCGGTGAACCCGTGGCGGATCATTTTCCGATCATGGACCGGCTCAAAGGGGACCTGGCCCGATGGATGGCGTTTTTCAGGGATTGACCTAAAAAGGGAGGCATCAGACGCGGCCATGCCGTTCAGGGAATCCATCAGACAACTCGCCCGAAAGATGCAGACATGTGAAGAATGGCTCGAACTGGTCAGGGACCTGCAGGAACCAATTCAGGCCGGCCGTCTGCCGGCGGAGCTTCACATGCGATGGGCCGGCAAGGGCGATCTGATGGCGATCAACGCCCTGCAGGGATTTGTGAAGGAGACCGACTTCATGGAGGCGTCTCTGCGCAAAGGCGATCGCTGTCTCGTGGTGGAGCACGACGAGCGCATCTGCGCCTTTGCCTGGGTCACCTTCTCCGATTTCAGTCTCGCGCTCTGGTATACCCTGAAGCTTCCCCCCGGATGGTCCTACCTGGTTTATATTTTCGTACATCCGCGATTTGCCGGACGCGGCATGGGTTCAGCCCTTCTGGGATCCCTGATGAAGGCCGTTCGCGAGCAGGGCGGCAGCCATATGATTGCGGGTATGTACAGCAACTGGCACGCATCCTTCCGCATGCATACCAAACTGGGGTTCCGGGTACACCGACGACTGAGCCAATGCAGGCTGCTCAATATCTTCCCCACCCCGCCGAAAGCAGTATGATTATACTATTTTTGAGATGGGCGCTACAGGCGGCATTCGAGGGCTGCTGTCATTGAGGCTTTTTCAGGACCACTCACCACCGGCATACCGGTCTTTGCGGCAACAGCACGCAGCATGCCTTCAAAAATCCACCGGTGGGTGGGCAGCAAGGCATACCAGTAGAGGATTCCGGCCAGTCCCCGGGGCAGAAACCGCGAAATCATTTTTAGCTCCACCTTGCCCGGTCCGTCCGGGGCGATCAAAAATTCCAGCAAAGCGTCCCCCGGCGTCTTCATCTCCGCCAGCAGCAACAGACGATGGGGCAGTTCCATGGCAATGACCCGCCAGAAGTCCAGGCCATCGCCTACGCGCAGGTCCGGGAGATGACGCCGCCCTGGCAAACCTCCTAAAAATCGTTAATGGCATCCACCAGCTGCCGCAGCCGCCCGAAATCCCGCTTGTTGAAATCCACCACCAGCCGGGGCAGATGGGTCAGTTCCGGCTCGTTCATCTCCTCGTCAAAAGGACCGGACAGATGCATATCCCCCCCGGGTGTTAACAGGCCCGCGAAATCGTTTTTAAGCGTGTCCACATGCCGCTGATCCAAAGGAGTGGACATGCGGATGACCAACCGGTCTTCCACGTACCGCAGGCTGTGATACCGCGAGTAAAAATGGCGAATCCGCTCCACGGCATCCTCGGGGCGGGTCACCCGTTCGATGAGGCCAAAATCGTCATGGGAAATGTACCCGTGCAGGGACAGTTCGTTATCCAAGAAACTCAACAACCGGTCCCAGTAGGTCCCTTGGGGTTCGTCGATGAGAAACAGGGGCAACGGATAGAGTTTGCCGGTCTGCAGCAGGGTGATGGACTCCATGGCCTCGTCCAGAGTACCGAACCCGCCGGGGAACAGGACCACCGCGTCGGCCTCTTTCAGAAAGGCCACTTTGCGGTTGAAAAAGTATTTGTAGGTAATGTGGCGGGGATTGCCAACCAGCACGGGGTTGGGCTTCTGTTCGAAAGGCAGTCGGATATTGACGCCGAAAGAGTGTTCCGGGCCGGCCCCTTCGTTGGTCGCCTGCATGATCCCGGGACCACCGCCGGTAATCACCATGAATCCGGCTTCGGCCAGCTTTTTCCCCAAATCCGTTGCCATGCGGTACAAGGGTGCATCCGGCCGGGTCCGGGCCGATCCGAACACCGTCACCTTACGGACCTTTCGATAGGGGCCGAAGACTTTGGCGGTAAAGCGCATCTCCTTCATGGAAGAGTTCATCAGCTTCAGATCGGCGCGGCCACCGTTCTCCTGCCCGGCCTTCAGGCCGGCCAGGATGATTTCCCTCACAATATCCGGGTGGGCGACATCGCCCACCAGGGCCATCAGCCCGTCGATGGTATCGTCCACCGGACCGTTGGTGCGCGTAAAATGAAGTTTTACGGGTTTCGAGAAGCCTTTGTTGCTGCTATCCGGCATTATCCATAATCCTTATGATAGAGGTTAACTGGAAAAGTATTATTGTAACCGTTTTTTAAAGATTCGCAAGCGCAGGGTTTTATGTCGCTGATGGCCGCGGTCCATCGGACCGGGAAATGGCTATGGATGTTTCAACACCGCCAAACATGATTATAATGGGATAACAACAAAACAAAGGAGGCGGGCCATGCAGCTTTCAGCGTTTACCGGTGCGGGAAACGTACTGACCCTGGACATCCGATCGGAAATCCGCTCGGCCCGGTTCAAGGTCATCTGCCGGGATATGGACCTGGCTGTGGCGGCCCAGGGCCACGTTCGCCTGGTGCTCGTGATGCGCCACTATCCCTCGCTTAACAGCGCAGAAGATTTTTATGACGATCTTCGATTTTTAAGGCTTTACGACCACGCCATCGAGAAGGTGGCCGTCGTGTGCGACCGGTTCTGGAAGGACACCTGGGTAGGGATTTTCAGCCTGTTCAGCGGCATCCGCATGAACTTTTTCGACATGGCGCAGGTAAATGAAGCAAGCCGATGGATCCAGAGCGACATTGACCGGGTAAGAACAGAAACACGACCGGCGAACGGCACGGACGCATAATCATCGGAGGCTGCCATCACCCCCGCAAGCCGTAGTGAAACATCTCATAGTGAGTCTTGCCGCCGAGCAACGCATCCATCTTATCCTGAATTGCCTGACGTTCCTTGCTCAGCAGCCACTTTTCCCAATCCCCTGCAGATTCCCAGGTGCTGATGACCAGAAATACATCGGGCCGGTCGTTGCTTTTCATGGTTTCGCCCGATATATAGCCGGGCTGGGCCGTGGCCAGCGAACGCATCTCTCTAAACAACTGGAGCATGTCTCTGCCCTTGTTGCCGGGTATCGTCCGTGTAATCAGTATTTTGACGCTCATGGGCTCCTCCTTTTTTCTCTGTAGACTGAAGATGTGGGCGATTGCCCGCTGCGAATGGCAGACAGAAAATTTTCCGGCAATTGTGCGGGAAGCGGCGGTAAAAGCCATCAAAGGATAGGTATTCGGGTGCCGGTGCGACGGAAATATGTTTCATTAAATGACGATATGGATGGAATGTCAAACGGATATTGCGGGTCAATGAGATTAAGAAACGGCTTCGATGGTCCTTGCCGGCGCCACGCTGGTGACGCCGGCAAGGGTAAACGGTAGGATGGGGAGATCCTGCATCGGCGGATCATTCGCCCAGGTTGACCACCACCCGGCCCTTCTGCCGGCCTTTGAGAATCAGGTCGATATTGTCGCCCAGTCCGTCGAGGGCAACCTCTTTGGAGAGACTCGCGAGACCGTCTATTTTCCATGGCCCGGATAATTTTCCCCATACCTTCAACCGGACATCCATGGGGCAGTTCTGCGAGTCGATGCCGATCAGCCGGATGCCGCGCAGGATGAAGGGAAAGACGGTCAGCGGCAGATCGGGCGAGGCCACGTTGCCGCAGCAGGTGACGGTCCCCCAGGGATTGGTGGATTTAATGGCCGTGGCCAGGATCTCCCCGCCCACCGTGTCCACCACCCCGGCCCACTGCGTCTTGAGCAGCGGCCTACCGCTGGTGTCGGCGGCATCGGCCCGGGCAACGATCTGCGACGCACCGATGCCGTTGAGAAATGCCGCCTCGGCCGTTTTACCGGTGACGGCCGCCACCGTATATCCCAGCTTGGCCAGCACGGCCACGGAGACGCTGCCCACCCCGCCGGTGGCGCCGGTGACCAGCACCGGGCCGTCTTCGGGTTTGACCCGTTCGGTGAGGAAAAGGATGCCCATGCCGGCGGTGAAACCGGCCGTGCCGAAAATCATGCTCTCCTTCAAGGTGAGGCCCCGGGGCAGCGGGACCACCCAGCCGACCGGTACCCGTACGTACTGGCCGAACCCGCCCGATGTGTTCATGCCCAGGTCGTACCCGGTCACCAGAACCGGATCCCCTTTCTTGAACATGCCGACCCTGCTATCGACAACCGTACCGGCGGCGTCGATGCCCGGCGTGTGGGGATAGCTTCGAGTAACCCCTTTGTTGCCGGTGGCCGACAGGGCATCCTTGTAGTTCAGGGAGGAGTAGTTCACGCGGATGAGCACATCTCCCTCGGGAAGGTCGTCGATCCTCCTTTTTTTGATCTGCCGGACATAGGTTTTGTCTTCTCCGGCTTCCACGACCAATGCATTGAATGTTTCAGATATCATCGTGCAGGTCTCCTTTGGCTATACGATTTATTGTCATTCAGGTCCGGGGGGTATACTGCCGCTTGAGCCACAATGCCAGGCCGTCCAGCCCCGGGAACAAGGTGCGTTCGGTAATATTGGCCTGGTCGAGTTTGTCACGGATCTCCCACTTGAGCGCCTTGGGAATGATAATTCGGCCGTAAATATCCGGATGCTTCTCCAGCCACAGATCCAGCTGCGCGGTGGGGTCGGACATAACCGAGAAAAAGGCGAACTGGTTGACGATGCGGGCGTCGATGGACGGCGGCTCGAAAAAGAGCACCAGGTCATCGCCCAGGGCGTCGAAACCCTTGATATCCCCTAACGCGTGTTCGAGCATCTCCAGGGTGAAGGCATTGGCCCCGACGTTGACCAGTTCGTCGGACAGGGGACGGGGAAGCATCTTGTTGATCTTCACGTAGTCGGCAAACCAGATGACACCGTCACCGTCGAAGCGATCCGTGTCCGCCGTGGCGAAATGGGCCGCCACAAACGGCGAATAGGTCCAGTCCAGCAGCCGGGTGGGCAACCCGTGGTGCTGGGCTACCGTTAGCCAGCGCCAGTTCGAGGCGTTTTCCCCGGTCCAGGGCATCTCGGCATACTTGCTGAAATTACGCAGCAGATGGTACTCCAGGTGCGAGTGGGCACCGCACCGCCGCGTAAAACTGGTCTTCAGGTCGTAGCCGGAGTCCGAAAGCCCCCGAAAAGCATAATTGGAGCGAAACCGCAAGAGCGAGTCCTGCCATGAGTTGTCGTAGAGGCGTTCGCACAGCTCGCACCAGCTTTCCACGGTGATGTCATTGCTTCGTTTGAATGGATGGGTCATCGCGGACTCCCGGCCCCGTGCTTGATGAATGACCCGTCCCGATACTCCCGAAATGCCAGTTGCAACTCCTCCCGGGTATTCATCACAATGGGCCCCTGCCAGGCCACTGGCTCCCCGATGGGCTTGCCGGAGATCAGCAGGAACCGGAAGGCATCGTCTGCGGTGGTCGCGGCGATGCGGTCGCCGTCCTCAAATACCACCACATTTCCGTTTTCCTGCGGCGGCGTGGCAACCGTCTCGGCAAAACCGCCCCGGCCCTCCACGACATAGGCAAAAACCGTGTAACCTGGGTTGACGAAATGGCTGAAGCGGGTATGCGGCGGCATGGATACGTCCAGATACTGGGGATCGATGACAATATCGGTAACCGGCCCCTTCACATCGCCCACCCCGCCGCACACCACCCGGACGCGAATCCCGCCATCGAAGAGAACGTCGGGAATCCGATGGGCCGGAATCTCCTGATAGCGCGGGGCCATCATTTTGTGAGTGGCCGGAAGATTGGCCCACAACTGAAATCCTCCCATTTTGCCCGCCGCGTTTCCCTTGGGCATTTCCTGATGAATGATACCGCTGCCGGCGGTCATCCACTGCACGTCTCCAGGGCCGATGGTTCCGGTGTTGCCCATACTGTCGCCGTGCACCACGGCCCCATCGAGCATATAGGTAATGGTCTCCATGCCTCGGTGGGGGTGCCAGGGAAACCCCTTGAGGTAATGATCGGCACGCGAAGACCGGAAATCGTCCAGCAAGAGAAACGGATCGAACCCGGGAGCCTCGCTGTGGCCGAAGGCCCGGTTAAGATGAACGCCGGCGCCTTCGATCACCGGTTGGCTTCGGATCACCCGTCGTGGCTTTCGCAGGACACTCATTGCACGCATCTCCTTTGGTCCGGACCGTCGGGTGGACGGCCAGTCCGTTTCAATTGATATCGCCCTTGCTCTGATCGTAAAGGCAGTGGACATGCCAGCCAAGGGTAAATTCATCCGATGGAAACTCGGGGTAGAGAAACCGGTGGACATGGATCTGTTTTCGGTCGATGCCGGTAAAATAGTGCAAAGAAGCGCTGTCGTCAAATGGTTGTCTATAATGCGGGAAAACGTGCGGGTGGGGAAAATGTACCGCAGACGTGCGGCCGGTGCGGCGGACGTCTTAAAAACACGACTTTCTTGTTCCCTCGGATATTGACCCAAAGGGTCAAACCCTTGCGTCAGGTATGCCGTGGCGGACTGTCGTCATTATGGCGGAAAGCCGTGTCTCGCTAAGCGCTGATCATGAGTTGTAATTATAATGCGCCATCGTCATCGTCTCTGCGTTGAGCGATTCGATACGCGCGTTGCGCGCATCAAGGCGATGCGTAATGGCCACGATCTGCTTTTCCAGCTGTGAAACGCGGTTTCACACTGCCGGCTGCAGGATCGGGGCATGGCCACAAGGCGGCTGCCAAATCTGACAAAACCCATCTCCCTCCGGCCATGATCCCCGAGGTCGGCCCTGCCAAAATCCGCGACCGCATCCGAAATGCCGGTCTCTGCACTCGCCGACACCGGCTATTTCGCTTTTACCGGTGCAACGGCCACGGACACCACCTGTCATAGGACCAGCAGAATCGGTTCCGGTCCCATCCAATCCGGGAATAGCTATCACCTTCTTTTTTACCGAAGGCATCCGCCTCTGTCGGATAAATGCGACCGGTGCCTCCGGAGGGTTATCATGGTGGCAGGGCTTACCAATGCCCCTCGGCATTGGGTTCGGAAGCCAGTTTGACTTTGCCTTCTGCAAAAGCTGCAATCGCTTCGCGAACCGTTCCGCTCACATCGCCGCCTACTTTTACCCGCGCGGCATCCAACGCTTTGAATGCATTGGGGCCGCAATACCCGGTAAGCAGAACGTCGGCGTGTTTTTCACTGATCATCGTGGCGGCCTGAATGCCTGCGCCCTTGAAGGCGTTGACATTCTCGGCGTTATCCAGCACCTCGAAATCCAAGGTATCGGTATCAACAATGAGGATATAGGCCGCCCGGCCAAAACGCGGATCCATGGGTGACTCTAAATCTTTTCCCGTGGATGTAACAGCAATTTTCATCTATTTCCCTCCGTATTTTTAAGCTTGCCGGGTTGCATTGCCGATGGCAAATTCACTCATCAGTGTCCACCACCGCCGCCACCGCCGCAAACCTGATCGTCAGAAATCATGGTCAGCCGTCCGGCAATAAGGTCTTCCACTACCGGACGGATGTCCGGACGCTGATCGTCGTGGTAGACGTCGATGCCTGCCTGGCGGAACCCCATCAGCGGCCGCATGCCAATACCGCCCACAACCAGGGCATTGACTTGATTGTCCGCCAGCAGGTTCACCGGAACCATGCAGCCGCCCTGAACGTGGCTCTGGTTGGGAATGGTGGAAACCTTTTCGATGGCTCCGTCTTTCACATCCACCAGGGTAAAAGTATCACAATGGCCAAAATGACCGGACCTTTTTCCATCAAGCCCTCCCGCTTCCATCGAGGGAATGGCGATTCTTCCTTTTTCCATGGTATGCTTAACTCCTTTCTATTTCTGCTGTCTATTATTCAGCCGTCATGGCCGGTGTATGCATTATGGCGGCCCACACCTGTCGTAGATGTTCACCGGCCATCCCGCTGCCATCATATTCCAAAAGCGTTTTTCCCTGCACCATGGCCTGAGTAAACGCCGGATCGAAGGGAATCCGACCCACGACCGGCAATCCCCCGTCATGGGCCATTTCTTCAATGGTGGCACTGTTGTCCAGGTTCAGATCGAACTTGTTGATGCACACCATCACCGGTACTTTGAAATACTGGCATAACTCAATGGCCCGGGCCATGTCGTGGATGCCGGAAACGGTGGGCTCGGTAACGATCAGTGCGCTGGTGGCGCCGCCGACCGAGGCGATTACCGGACAACCCACACCCGGAGGGCCATCGGTGATGATCAGGTCAATGCCTTTCGCTTCAGCCAATTGTTTGGCCTGCTGACGCACCAAAGCAACTAGCTTCCCTGAATTCTCCTCGGCGATGCCCAATCGGGCATGAACCATGGGCCCGAAGCGGGTATCGGAAATAAACCACTGACCGCAGGTTTTAACCGGAAAATCGATGGCCTGCTCCGGGCAGAAATCCACGCACACCCCGCAGCCTTCGCATCCGATGTCATCGACGACAAAATCCGGCCCGATGGCCGACCACCGGCACATGTCGATGCAGGTACCACATCCGGTACAGCGCTGCGGGTCGATCACCGCCACCCCGCCACCCTGAAAATCGGTCCGTTTTCGAATGTCGGGCTGCATCAACAGATGCAGATCCGCCGCGTCGACATCTGCATCACACAGCATGCAGCCGGTAGCCAGGGTGGCAAACGCTGCCGTCAGGCTGGTCTTGCCGGTGCCCCCTTTACCGCTCAGAATAACGAGTTCTTTCATTTTCCGCCGGCCCCCTTTCCCGTCAGCGTTTCTATCTTTTCAACCAGTTCCCGGAATCGGGCTTTCCATTCGGGGAGGACCAGGGAGAACATTTCTCCGCGGGAATAGCTTTCGGCGATCTTCCGGTCAAAGGGAATCTCCATGAGGATGGGAAGCCCTTCGGCTCGGGCATAGGCCCTAACCATGTCGTCTCCCATATCGGCGCGATTGATCACCAGCCCCATGGGAATCTTCAGTATTTTCACCGCCTCCACGGCCAGCGTCAGGTCATGAAGACCGAAGGGGGTCGGTTCGGTAACCAGCAGAACGAAGTCCGTATCCTTTATTGCTGCGATCACCGGACATGAGGTACCCGGCGGGGCATCGATCAGCGTCAGGCCGTCGGTCCAGGTGCGGTCCCGGACAGCCCGGATCAGCGGTGGCGACATGGCTTCCCCCACCCGCAACCGGCCGTGGACAAAGGATAGGCCATTCATGCGGCCTACTTCCAAAACGCCCAGTTCCCGTCCCTTTTCGGTAATGGCTCCCTCCGGGCATACCGCCATGCATCCCCCGCAGCTATGGCAAAGCTCTGGAAAAGTAAGCACCGTATCGCCGAGAACGGCAATGGCCCTGAACCGACATATTTCCATGCATTTTTTGCATTGGTTGCACTTTTCCAGGTCAATTTCAGGAACCGGGGTAGTGACGGTGGTGGTTTCTTCGATGGTGGGTCGCAAAAACAGGTGGGCATTGGGTTCTTCCACGTCACAGTCCAGGAGCTGGACAGGCTCTTCTACGGATACCGCAAGATTAGTAGCCACGGTTGTCTTTCCGGTGCCCCCTTTCCCGCTGGCGATGCTGATAATCATTGGGTCTAACCTCCAGGATCAACAGGTCTGCATACATTGTCGTCACCCCGTCTGCATACGGGTATTTCAGCACGCAAACAAGTATTTATCGGGTTCTAAATTAAGTATAAGCTCATAAAACGTCAAGCGGTTTTTTTGCGAATGCTCAAATTAAGAAGGGATAGTGAATCAAACGGGGAAATCGCCGGCTATGTTGAATTGCAAATAATCTTAAAAAATATTATTAGGTTAGTTCTAACGATGATGGAACCTCGTTGGGTGGACGGACTGACAGCCAGGCGAAGGATTTGACCATTTAGGTTGGATCGACATCAGGATCGGAACTTGATAATCTTGACCGCCTCGTCCACCCATTCCGAAATAAGCCGCGACTGATCACGGTGCGCCTTGGTTTTTTTGAGGCGTTGAAAGACCTCCTCCCTCGTTTTTAGGGCTTCCAGAGACGGCAAGCTCTCCATACTGCCGATATTCGCCAGTCCACGGATGGCAATCCGCAGATTCTGCAGCAAGTGGGACATGAGCCGGTCGCTCTCTTTCAGAAAGTAAAGGTCCGACTCCGGGCTGCCGTATTCGGTGACGGCACTGCGCAGCACCGATCGCCCCACGACCGTTTCGATCATGGAAAAAAAGATATAGACCTCCCGTTCCAAACCTAAAAGATCCTTGGCGGACAGGCGGTGCCTGCGTGTCATGCCAAACTCCAGGGCTTCGCAAAGCGCTTGATGAATCGTCCGGACCTTGTCGAAGAAGGCTTCCTGGTCTCGATCCATGCGCCAGGCGGCATACCGTGCCACCTCTTTGTTAATGCCGCGCTGGTTGAAAAGGATATCCTCCGGTGTAATTTCGATGTCGGCCAGGCTCTTGTCATATTCGTGGAGGATGAGGTTGGCCAGCACCAGGGCTTTGGCATCTGAAAATTGAATATCGCCAGGATCCTTGAGAAAATCCTCCAGCAGGATCTTGAGAGCCCGTTTGGGCTGGTTCATCCTGGCGGAAAGCAGCTGCAGGGCATTGAGGAAAACGGTACGGTCTTCCGGTGCCACCACATCCTTGAGATGCCGCCACAGGAACTCGAAAATCTTTTTCTCGTAGCGGGCGAACCGGGGCAGGGCGTCGATAAAGGACGATTTCAGGAAGCGGCCCTTTTCGTTGAAACACTTTTTCAACACATCAACCAACTGGCGGGCTTCATCCATATCGATGTCAAAGTCCTCGGCCAGGACCTCAAAATCCCGCTCTTCAAACTGGATGGTGCCGTGAACCAAGGAAGTCATCTTTTTACGGGTGGAGGACCTCCCTTTGAAAAAAGAGACCATTTTATACAGCTGCCGGTGGACCGCGCCCAAGATAGACCCGCGCGCACCCACCTTGCTGTCTTCGGAGCGGGTGAAATACAGGTTGTCAAACACATCGTCTCTCACGGTGTCCAGGCGCTGTTTCAGATTGGTCAACACCTCTTGGCGTGCATCTTCGCTTTTAGGCTTGTTGTCAATAGCCTGCAGCAGATTAGAGGAGAGCCCCAGCCTCTCCTCCAGATGGTGAGAATTAATCTTCTGGTAGTCGTCACCGTAGACGCTTTTTATCACCTTGGCGGCTTTTTCGGGTGAGGCCTCCACGCTGGCGATAATCCTTGCCACCTTGGCTTTTTCCCGGGTGAAATTTTCTTCACTCTCCCCCCGCATGAGCCAATCCAGGTTGTTGATCTCCAGGGGTGGAGGAATCAGTTGGGCACTGAGTTTGGGCAGGCCGAAAATGGCATTGTATACGCTGGTAAACTGACAGCCTTCGTCGGACGCCTCCTTTTTCTGCATCCAGGCATCTACTTTGGTGACGAGGTTGCGCATGGTTTTTGCGCCCAATCGGTTGACGCCGGCCATCAGGGTCAGATTGGTACTGAGGCACCCCTTCTCATCGGATACCATGGGCACCAAATTCTCTTTTCCGGCTCCCAGGACAATGTCACGCTGATTCTCGTGTGCCCGGTAAAGCCGACAAAGAATATGAAGACTGCGACGCAACCGGTCCAGAGAATCGGGATCGCCTTTGGGCAGGTTCAGATACAGGTTGTTGATGCCCCGGTCAGAGAAGATTCCGAAAGCGTCCAGCAACTGGCCCATCAGGTGGGAAAGCAGGGACCCGTGGCGTTTAATCATCGTGGGAACAAAATCCAGGTCCACGACCATGTTCCCGAAAAGGATTTCGTAGTCCAACCGTTCGGGGATGTCCGAATCTGCGGAAAGGCCTCGATAGCGGACCAGAATCCGCCCTGCCTGCTGGGGCAACTGGGATAGTTTGGCCAGGGTCTCCGCCAGTTGATCGAAGGTCTGACGCTCTTCGGTTTGTCGGGCGTCCAGATCCATACGTTGAAAATAGCCGGCAATATGATGAACAATTTCACAGAGCAAGATCCGCCAGACATCCTGCTGTTTCTGCTCTTCGGCCAGACTCTCGGCCATCATTTCCGCAGCCGACCGTCCTTTTTTGTGTTCTTCGAGTCCATCGAGCTGGGAAAAAAGCTGCTCCGCGGCATCATCCAGGAATATTTCTTTTTCATCCATGACCATGACCTGTGTGGGGTGAAAAGGCAAATTGGAGGCCCCTGGTGCATTCATGCCGGCGTGGTGGTTGCCGTCGTACTCGGCCGGAACACCGGAGGCGGGTCAACCCTATGAATCCAGAGGGTATTTTTTGAATATCACATTTTTCTCAAAACGGAAATCGAAAACCGGAAAAGGCTCCGCTTGAAATACAGGCATCGCTCTGTTAGTTTGGTTTTAAACAGACAACCGGAACCATGAGGGGATCTTCTTCAACGATGACAATGATCAAGTCAAAAGCCCTTGAAGCCAACCTGGCCAGCACCTATGTGGATGTGACCATCGATGCCCGGTATGAATGCATCCAGGCGGTCATGTCCCGCTATTTCGGGTTGATGGAAGGCGTGAACACCTTCCTTCGGGAACTGAGTCATCCCTATCGCAATTGGCAGTTTATCGTAGGGGAGGCCAGGGGATATGCACTGGATTACTTCCATCTGTTTCAATCCCACCCCCGGGGTGTGGAAGCGGCGGGCGCCATGGTAGGGATATTCAGCGAAGTCATCGATGCCAATGTAGATGATGGCGTCCGCACCGATGCGGTGGACAACCTGTTGTTGTATCTTCAGCAGATCATCGGCAATTCGCGTGACCGGCTTCCCGATTTTCTGCCGGTACTCAACACGGCTTTCAACTGGATCCACGACTGCCCGGACGACCGTTTTTTTCTCTTTGTCAAAAGTTTCTACCCGATCAAGCGCATCATTCGGCTGTTGGGAGATCGAGGCCGCAGCGCCATCACCGACTACCGGGTGCTCAACCGGCTTTTGATCCGCACCTGCAACGTCACCTATAATTTCTGGTGCGAGGTCAAGGACCCGTGGGATTCTTTTCAAGCGGCGGCGGGCCAAATCCGAAATCCGGAGCCTGTCCGCGCCTGTTTTTCAGAAATTTCCCATGAGGTGCTGCACACCCTGAAAGACCATCTGCACCAGATAGAAAACCTGCCGGAGTGCGAAGCCCCGTCGGTATTCGACCAACTGCTCACTCTGACGGATTTCAGTGCCATCGTCGAACGATACCGCAAGATGCCCCAGATGCTGATGGAAGCAGGCAACGACGCCGGGCAGGGCAACCAGTGGAAGGTGATATTTCTGTTTCATATCATGAGTATTGCCGGCCTGAACCTGATCCATGAAGAGGCCTTGCGCGACATCAACCGTACCGTCGGCTGGCTGATCGAAAATGAGAGCTACCGGCACATCGGTGATCTGATCGAAAAAACCATGTATATCCTGAAAACCCGGACGGAGCAGTTTCCGGCGACGACCCTCACCTGCGTTCTCAACATGGGTCAGGGGGTCTACAAGACCGATGATATCGACCAGGTGAACTTTTTTATCGATCGGGTGGTGGACCTGGGATTCCAGACCCCCATGCTGGGCGGCGTGGGCAACGACTGGCAGATCCAGGTCAATTCAGCTCACCTGCAGAACATCCGAACCTGGCTGGAACTGATTGAATGCAAGCCCAAATGGTCCTCGCGACTGCTCTCCAGCCTGATCATCAAACTCTCGTTGTCCGGAATCTTCATCAAAGACACGGACCTGTTCCCCAGGGACATCACCCGTTTTCTCAACAGTGAGATCGGGCCGGTCTATAATCTTGGGAAACAGCTGACCCGCCTCTTTCCATCCTATTTTAACGACATCGGTGCAGAGGGCACCCTGCGTGATATCTCCACCCGGCTGGATGAAATCACCCACCGGCGGGACATACTCATCCATTTTTTGCGAAAACAAAGCCATGTGGAGAGTTCCAACCGCATCATCCGGTTCATGGAGGCGGTTCTGCACTTCTGGAAAACAAGAGACAAGGCGCCGCTTCAGCCCTTTGTCCCCCCCAGCATCTTCGAACAGATCGAAACCCATGGGGAATACATCGACGGGGTCAACACCCTGTTCGCCCATCTGAACAACCGGGGCATGGCGATTCCCGAAGAACTGCTCGTAGAGGAAAACGAGCGCATCCATGCGCTGCTGGCTGAATCACCTGAACCGCATGCCGTCGACACCGAACGGGTGGTGCTCCTCGCCGCCTTTTACAAACTGCTTTATCACAAGTATCAGCTGGACTATAAATCCCTCCGGCACCACCTGGAGCAGTTGGACAGGGAGTCTTTTCCGGACCTGGAAAGATTGCGCGCCGCCCTGGACGAGCCCGACCTGAAGCGGCGGCTGTTCATGCTGATGGACTACCTGGAGCGCCTCAAGGCGATCATTCTCTCCGACGAGACCTACGAAATAAAAGCGGACATATACAAAAAACGTCACATTACCATCGATATCCCCTCCATGTACGGCAGCTACCACGAACGCAAGTTCGATGCACTGGGACTCACCTTCCGCGTCGAATCCCTGATCAACGTGCTGTTCGAAGAGCTGGTGGACCAGATCAATCTGGGCCTGATCACCCGGGCCACGTTTCACGACATTTATGAGCGGCTGACCCTGTTTGACAAGGCCCTTCGCCTGGACGGCATCTATTCGGTGGAGCTGGAGCGTCAGCTCGATCTGCTGGCCCACGCCCTGGAGGTGAGAGGATTCACCTTTACCCAGTACCTGGATATTTTCAAGGGATTCGCCGTTGCCGTCAAAAATATCATCAACGACTATTTTAACAACATTCACGGGCAGAATCTGACGCGCATTCTCTCCCATATGCCCATGGACCGGATCCTGGAAAAATTCCTTCCGCAAGAGCACGCCGTGGATGCGGAAAAACTCAAGCACCGCATCTCCGAAATCTTTTTTCGAGACCGCATCGCCACCTCCCTGGGCCTACAGCAGCTGGACCTGTTTTTAACCCGGATACTCAACACCTTGTTTCACCAGTCCAATATGCTCCCCAAGGACAAGCTCCACCTGCTGCTCAACTATGACCCCCAGCGGATCATTACCGGCCTGGAACAAGTCAACAACAGCGCCGTCGGAATCATCTATATGGGCAACAAGGGGCTGAACCTGCTCAAGCTGAAGAACCTGGGACTGCCGGTGCCCCCGGGTTTCATCATCACCACCGAAGCTTTCCGCTGCCGGGAACTGATCGATGGTTTTGCTCCGGTCAAGAAGAACTTCCGGCAGCAGGTTAAGCGGCACATCAGTCAGCTTCAGAAAATAAGCGGGAAACGATTCGGAGAACCGTCCAACCCCCTGCTCTTCTCGGTACGCAGCGGTGCTTCCATTTCTCAACCCGGCATGATGGAAACCTTTCTGAATGTAGGGATCAATGAGGAAATTGCCGCAGGCCTGGCCCACAAGATGGACAACCCCTGGTTCGCCTGGGACAACTATCGTCGGTTTTTGCAATGCTACGGCATGGCCTTCGGGCTGGAACGCGACGATTTTGACGCCATCATCGCCGAATTTAAATCGCGGCTGGGCATCCCATTGAAAAAAGGATTCACCGGCGGACAGATGAAGAGGGTGGCCTTGGCCTACAAAGCCCGGATCCAGGACGCCGGCGTGGAAATGCTCGAAGACCCCATGGATCAGCTCTTTATGACCATCAACGCGGTTTTCTCCTCCTGGGAATCCCCCCGGGCGCAGACCTACCGGAAGATCATGGGCATTTCGGACGACTGGGGCACCGCCGTCACCGTCCAGGAAATGGTCTTTGGCAACATCTCTCCCCAGGCGGGCTCCGGCGTTTTTTTCACCCACAATCCCCGCTGGTCCGGGGACACCTTGAGCCCATGGGGCGATTTCACCCTGGAAAACCAGGGCGAAGACGTGGTGGCGGGCCTGGTGAGGACCCTGCCCATTTCGGTCAAACAGCAGGAAATAGAGATGCGGGACACGGACATCACCTTGGAGACCCACTACCCGGCGATTTATGCGGCCATCCGCAAATGGGCGGCCCAGCTCATTTATAAAAAAGGCTGGAGCCCGCAGGAAATGGAATTTACATTCGAAGGCGCTTCAGCCAATGACATCTATCTGCTTCAAACCCGGGACATGGCCATCCGGGAGCGTAAAACCGTCCTTGCCTTCGACGTGGAGGCCGATCCGGGAAATCGCTACCTGGGGCACGGCATCGGCGTTGCCGGCGGAGCCATGGTCGGCCGGGCCGTCTTTACCTTGGAGGAAATCGACCACTGGCGGGAAACGGAACCGGCCACAGCCCTCATCCTGATTCGCGGAGACACGGTTCCCGACGACATCAAGGAGATTTATGCCAGCGACGGGGTACTCACCGCCAGGGGCGGGCTGACCAGCCATGCATCGGTGGTGGCCCACCGGCTGGGCAAAACCTGCGTGGTGGGATGCGGCACCCTGGTATGCAACGAAAAGGAAAAAACCGCCCTGTTCAACGAGGTGATCATCCGGTCGGGAGACCACATTAGCATTGACGGTCGGGAGGGTTCGGTTTATCAAGGAACCATGAAAATCCGGGAAGCCTGATCAGGAGGAAATACCATGAACGAAGGACAGATGAAAATCGGTATCAACGGCCTCGGCCGAATCGGCAAACTCACAGTGTGGCATCATGTGGGACGACGATACTTTAAAGAGATCGTGGTCAATATCGGTCGCCAGGCCGGCACGGGCCTGTCGGACATTGCCCACTACCTGGAACGGGACTCCACGTATGGGGCCCTGCATACCTTTCTTCACGGATACCAGGCCAAGCCGGTAATTTCCGACATCGACGACAGCGCCGGAACCATGGTTGTGGACGGCATCACCGTGAGGCTTTTGCGTACCGCACGCCCCCCCCAGGCCATCGATTGGAAAACTCACGGCGTGCGCCTGGTGGTAGACACCACCGGTCAGTTCCTGGACCCTACACTTCCCGCCGACCATCCCAACGGGTCGGTCCGGGGGCACCTGGAAGCCGGCGCCGAAAAAGTGGTGGTATCCGCCCCCTTCAAGATAAAGGAAGAAGGCGCCGCCATGCCCGACGATACGGTCACGACGGTAATGGGGATCAACGCCAACGACTACGACCCCCGGCGCCACCGGATCGTTTCCAACGCCTCGTGCACAACCACCTGCCTGGCCCACATGATGAAACCCCTGATCAACGCATTCGGTGCCAAGCGGGTCCTGTCGGCCTCCATGGCCACGATCCACGCCGCTACCGGCTCCCAGCAGGTCCTGGATCGCCTGCCCAAAGCCGGAAAGACCGACCTAAGAAAAAACCGGTCGATTTTAAACAACATTATCCTCACCTCAACCGGTGCGGCAAAGGCATTGAGGCTGGTGATCCCCGAAATGGAGCACATCGGATTCATTGCCGAGTCGGTGCGGGTACCCGTCAGTTCGGGGTCCCTGATCATCCTGGTACTCAGTATTCAAGAAACCCCTTCCGAAGAACCGGTTCGCCGCGACGGGATCAACAGTGTCTACGAGCAGGCAGCGCAGCTGGATCCCAAAGGTTATCTGAAATACACCGAGAAACAGAATGTTTCCGGGGATATTCTCGGCTCTCCCCAGGCAGCGGCGGTAATCGAGGGCGATGAAACCCATACCCGCACGGCAGACCTGAGTTTGGACCTGGCCGGTATCCCCGGCTTTTCCCAGTCCGTGCTGAACAGCCTCACGGATACGGTGGTTCGCGCACCGGTCACCCAGGCCGTCATTTACGGCTGGTACGACAACGAGATGGGCAGTTACGTGAATATGCTTGGCGACCGAACGATAACCATTGCCGAAAACATGTAACCACGGGTGCACCGGTAATCTTATTCGGCTGCCGGGTCTGTGGAGGGTCCATAAGCACGACAATAGGCGTATCTCTCCGGAAAAATGAAAAAGTGCTCGAATGCAGACAATTTCCGTCAATCTTTGAACTTGACGATGTCGCACGCGGAACCCTATATTATCAAACATACGATACACGAATCGAATGCGCAGAATCGGGAAGCCCCTGAAAGGTCAAAAAGATGAGTGAAAAATTAGAAGCGACGGGGGATGACTGCATCTGCACGGATATTCCCAAAGCCTTGTACGACCGTGTCGAAGACTATTGCAAATCCAGAGGCATTGCCCCCAGTGAATTCATATTCGACGCGATCAGCGAAAAACTGTTTTCCATTCATCGGGAGCGGCGGCGGAAGCCACGGCTTTAGCGGAATGGGTATTCACCTTAGCACGGGCAATTCTTTTTCAACAGTCGGACAGGCCCGTATCACGGGTTCTCCACTTCCGATGCACCCGATCCACCCGCCCGAAAAATCCGGTTAACAACCATAGCGCGACCCCGATACCTGAAGATTCGTTTCGCTTGCGGCGGCATCGGATCTTCCAGCCCCTGATGAGCGCCTCAGAAAAGATGAAAAAGGAGGCTTTGGGCATATGACGCCGCAAACCCGTTTACCGGTTCATCGATCCGCCTTGAAGCGGAGGTACGCGACACGGGCCTGTTGCCTGGCGCTGGTCCTGATATTTTCCGGTTGTGCGAGTCTTCAGTTGAGTCAATTCCGGAAGCGAGCGGCACGCGGCGACCATGAATGGATCGCCGCCCAGGCAATCGCTTGCAAGAAGGCATCCGAGGGGTGCGCCCAGCTTCACCTGATCAAAGGTGACGCCTGCTTTCGCCTGGCCAAAATGGGCAGGGAACCCGCCGTTAATTTTGCCTGTGCCGCCGACGAACTGGTCGAAGGGCTGGCCTTAAAAGGGTCCTGGAACGATGCCGGCGTTCAGCTTCAATTTCAGCAGAATCTTTGCGAATCCCTAAGCCGTCTGCGGGAACTGCAATCCGGCGAAGCGGCCGAACAGACCCTGGTCCGGTTTTTTGAAGCAGCTCAAACCCTGTACCAGCTGGTCCCGGAAAGTGTTTCGGCGGTCTACTACCTGTCCAGAGCCCGTCTGATGCAGATGGAACCCATGCTGGAAGACATTAATGCAGCCACCCGCGTGCCGGTCTGCATCCGACTCAAACGAACAGTCACCCGCGTATTGGCATTGATGGAAACCGCCAGGGGACACACACTGCCGGACTGGAACCGGTTTGCAGACGATTACGAGCGGCTTGCCTTTGACTTGGGAGTCGCAATCCGGACTGCTGAGTGCCGGTGAACACTAGGGAAGAAAAGCAATTTCGCATGGCAGCCCCGACGAGACCCATGCGGTCAACACCTTCCATGATATTCCCCAAACACGACAGCGCCCGGCAATAGATGCCGCATCACGGTTTCAATTCAGACAAGATAAACCGGGCCGATTGACCCACTAGCAGGGTATCCATCCCCACGGCAGTCAGCGTATAGCCCTGCTTGATAAAGGGCTGCACCGCGGCAGCATCCATCCCGAAAATCCCTAAAGCGATCCGGCGTTCCAGACACGCCTGACGAACCGTCTCGATCTGGTGCCGGACAGCGGCATCGTTGATATCTCCCGGTTTTCCCATGCTGGCGGAAAGATCGTAGGGGCCGATGAACACCCCGTCAATGCCGGTCACATCGAGGATCGATGCGATGTTGGCGACCGCGTCGATATGCTCCACCTGGATGATTACGGCGACATCCGTATTGGCATGGTTCACATAATCGGCAAAGGCAAAGCCGTATCCCTGTGCCCGGGCGATCCCCACGCTTCTTTTGCCCAGCGGCGGATACCTGGCCCACGCCACCACCCGGCCCGCCGTTTCCGCATCGTTGACCAGCGGGGCGATGATGCCGTCCGCCCCCGTGTCCAGGGCCTGTTTAATGTATACTTCATGATTTGCCGCCACACGAACCACGCAGGGACACTGAGGCTGCGCCGCCTGCAGCAGCAGTTGAATGTCGCCCACGGACAAGGGGCCGTGCTCGCCATCGATGAAAAGCCAGTCAAAACCGGATCGGGAAAGCAGTTCGGCGATTGGAGGGCAAGGCAGGCTGACAATCGTGCCCGTCAGCCGATCGCCCTGAAGCAGCCGTTTTCGGAAATTGGATTTCATATCGACGGATGCCTTTCTAAAACCGTCCCAGCAGATCGGCCAGTTGAACCATAACCTGGCCATACCCCCGATCCACGTATATCCCGAACTGGGCGATGCAGGAATAAGCCAGGCCAAACTGGGCCAGGGCATAGCCGGCGATGGTGAACTGACTCAGGCTGATCACGCCGATGCCAAATTGGGAGATATTGATAATCCCGGCGCCGAACTGCCCCACGGCGATCACTCCTTTGGCGATCACAGGCGTACGATTGGGCCGGTATTTGAAAGAGATGTGCAGCAGGGGAAGTCCTAAAAAAGCGGCCTGGCTTTTGTACTCAAAACCGTAGCCATCCCAATGTTCACGAGCCGGATACGGTGCCCCGCAGCCCGGGCAGGCGACCGCCTGGTCACTCACCTGATGGTTACATTCTCTGCACGACTTCATCAATCATGCCTCCTGCAAGTTTCGCAACGCCGGTTAACTGTCTATTGTCATTCGATTTTCAACCGTTCATCAATTTCAGCGCTGCCGGCCGTATACAGGCTGTCCAGAAATGCTACGAAAAAACTTCCCGGCCGGTCGCTGGTTTCAAACGCCAACTCCCCGCATAGCCCGTAGAAGCCGAATGCAGCGGCGGCGGCAGTCAGCAGGTCATGGCGGGCCGCGGCACAGAAAGCACCGACGACCGCCGAGAGCCCGCACCCCAGCCCGGTCACCCGGGTCATCAGGGGCACGCCGTTGGCCACCCGAAACACCCGACCGCCGTCGGTGATAACATCATTCTCCCCGGAGATGGCCACGATACAGCCGTGTTGACGAGCGATAGTACCGGCGGCATCCACGATTTCGTCGGACAGGGACAAAGATGAATCCACGCCTCTGGTCATCACGTCGTCAACGGCCAGGGAAAGCACCTCCGATGCATTGCCCCGGATGACGGAAATCTTAACTTCATCGAGGATGTGTTTGACGGTGCGGGTGCGGTAGCTGGTGGCACCGGCACCGACCGGGTCCAGTATTACCGGAATGCCCCGTTGGTTGGCCGCTTTGGCGGCCAGCAGCATGGCCTCGATCCATTTTTCCGCCAGGGTGCCGATGTTCAGCACCAGCGCACCGGCCATGGCGGCCATGTCCGCCGCCTCTTTGCGGCTGTGGGCCATCACCGGGGATGCCCCCAACGCCAAGAGGATGTTGGCCGACGGATTCATCACTACGAAGTTGGTGATGTTGTGCACCAGGGGTGCGGTGGTTCTGATGGTTTCGAGACAGTCCACAGTCGTGGCTTTCATATCCATAACGGGAATCCTTTTCTCAGACTGCAGGATCGGTCCACCGCCGGATTTGACCGGCGATGGAGTCGGCGGGCCGGACCCACTGGAAAAGATGTCTGGCGGCGGCCGGCTTTTCACAGACTCACTTTTTGGGCGGTTGAACTTTCTCCAGCTGCCCGGCCACAAAATCCCAATTGGCCAGGTTGTCCAGTACGGACTTGACAAAATCCACCCGCCGGTTCTGATAGTCCAGATAGTAGGCATGTTCCCATACGTCCACGGTAAACAGCGGAATCAGACCATGGGCGAGGGGAGTATCCGCATTGGCGCCGGTGACTACCGCCAGCTTTCCCTCATCCAGTACCAGCCATACCCAGCCGCTGCCGAACTGGTCCTTGGCGGCGGTGATGAAGAGCTCCTTGAAATCCATGAAACCACCGAAGGCTTCATCGATCATTTCCGCCAGCAGGCCCTCCGGTGCGCCCCCGCCGCCCGGCTTCAGGCATTTGAAGAAATAGGCATGGTTCCATGCCTGTGCGGCGTTGTTGAAGACGGCTGCTTTGGACGCATCACCCGCCGTCATCTGGATCACCGCTTCGGCGGTCTTGCCGGCAAAAACCATCCCTTTGGTCAGCTCATTGGCCTTTTTCACATAGCCGGCGTAATGTTTGTTGTAATGAAACCCCATGGTTTCCGCACTGATAGTAGGGGCCAGGGCGTCCTGACGATAAGGCAGCGGTTCCAAAACGAAAATGGCCGAGCCACCGCCGCCGCTGCACTGTACCAGAAACAGGGCGGTCAAGGCACAGCCAGCCAGAACCGATAAACGGACAATAAGGCGTTTGTTAATAGCGGGAAAGGTTGTCATGATTTTTCTCCTTTTCGGTTGTCCGCAGAGACGGTTGTTAAAGACTTAGAGATTGACGGATTCATCAACAAGTTGGACCGCAATGACCGGATTTCAGGGCAGCGTTTCCTGAAACCGGACAAAAAGGACCAGCCCCAAACCGGTGACCAGTATCCCCAGCACGCCGAGGGCATTGGGCAGGGCGGCACCGATGATCAGGATCTCCCCGGCCAAGGCAAAGATCACCTCGCTGGATTGGGTGGCGTCCACGGCGGCCAGTTGACTGCCGGTTTTCGATTCGTTCCTCGCAAAAAGAAACAGGCTCGTAGCCATTACGCCTGAAAACAGGGCCACCAGGGCCGTGTTCACGATCTGCCCGACAGAAGGCGGCGGCGGTGCAATCACAGCCACCAGCAGGCACCAGAAGGGAACGCTGCCCAGTGACATGAGCAGCACCTTGACAAAAGGGTGTTCCAGTTCCGATCTGCTGATGTCAGGCAAACGGCTGTGGCCGGTCTTGGCTTCCCATACCAACTGGTTGCCGATGGGGTAGCAGAAAGCGGCAATCAACACGGGCAGGGCGCCGTTGACCAGTTTCCCTGGATCGACCGCCCCCGCCTGGCTGATATTCACCAAAAACACACCGGCAAAAACGATGGTGGAAAACAGCCAGATCCGTCGGGGAAAGCGTCGGCCGAAAACCGTCAGCACCACCAGCGTGGCAATAATGGTAAACTGCCAGGTGGCGGCAACGATCCAACCGGGGGCATAATCGGCGCTGAAACAGATCAGGGCGTAAAAAGCCCCGAAGCCGATGCTGCCCACCGCCACCCAGAAAGCCAGGTGGTTGAAAAACAGGCCCAGAGTACGGGCCAAGGCTGCCGTTCCCCGAAACACCAGCAACCAGGCCGTCAGCAGAAGAATCATATAGGCATAGCGGAGGCTGGCGCTCCACACCCAGTGACCGCCTCCCAGACTCATCATCCGGTTGAGCACAAACGTGGAACTGAAGAAAAAACCGGACAGCAGGCCGATCAGAATAAGCCTCACCATCGTTTATCGCCTGCCTCGGTCATTCCGGTATCCACACTTATCCTTTCCCGCTTCGAATACTCTCATACAGGGCGATACCGGCTGCGGTGGAAAGGTTCAGCGAACGAATCTCACCATTGATGGGAATCCGGTAGCAGGCCCGGGGGTAGCGGGAGAAAATCGCTTCAGGGAGTCCCCCGGTCTCGGATCCGAACACCAGAAACATCCGCCGTCGGGCCGGCATCTCCCAGAAAAGCCGTGTGCCTTTTTTGGAGAACAGCGCCACTTCACCGTCCACGGGATTGAGCGACTCACAGAACGCATCGAAACTATTCCAGATGCCGGGAGATACCCGGCGCCAGTAATCCAGGCCGGCCCGCTTCACCTGGCGGCTGTCCAGTGAGAAACCCAGAGGATGGATCAGGTGCAGCCGGGCCCCGGCACCCAGACAGGTGCGACCGATGTTTCCGGTGTTCCAGTGGATTTCGGGGGCCACCAGCACCACGTGGCGTTCCGGTCCGGTATCTGAGCATAAGGCGGTATCGTCCATATCGTCACTGTTTGATAAACCCACCAGTAGAAGTCGTCTCAAAATTCAAATTTGGGTTCAAAAGCCGTTTTGGGGCAGTGTTGGTCCATAAATGTCAGCTTGTGGTTCAGATCAAGGCCGCAGCTATTTTGGTAACCGCAGGCGTAGCAGCGCTACGTCGAGGATAGCGCTGAAGCTTCACTACGTGCTCCAAATGGCGAGAACGCGGAGCTGGGCCGCAAGATGATATTTAGGGATCGGCACTACTTGATGTAGCCCCACTCCTTAAGCCGCTGATAGGCGTATTGAGCCTGTTTTCCCTGCTGGACCTGCTTCAGATAACTATTATAGGCCTGAGCCGCCGGCTGGACTTTCTCCATACCCTCCAATGACAGCCCTTGGAAAAACACCGTATTGGGATTGCCGGGCAGGCGCCGCTCGTAGATGCTGAAATCCTCGTAGGCGGCGTCGTATTTCTTGTTGCGGATCTTGGTGATGCCGCTGATGTGATAGGCTTGAGCTTCGTCGGGATAGACCTGCTTGGCCCGGTCGGCATAGCGCTCCGCCTCGCTGTCTTTTTTCTGAACCAGCTGGCACTTGGCCATGAGCAGCAGCCCCACATAGTCGCTGGGCACTTCGTCCAGGGCCTGTTTGAACAGCCCTTCCGCCTGGCTGAACTGTTCTTTGCCCATCGCCTCCTCACCTTCCTGCATCTTCTTGATGGCGCCTTTGATTTTTCTCAGGCCGGCGGTGTTGTCCATGAAGCGCTCCCGATACAGAGGCTGGCCGTTGTACTGCCGGTAATCGTTGGTGGCCTGATTCACCGCAGTCTGGTAGCGTTCCGAAGACATGGGGTGGGTGGCAAAGAGAAGATCCGTGACGCCTGCTTTGTGCTGGTTCATGCTGTTGAGCATCTCCATAAGCCCCACCATACCCTGGGGGCCGTAACCGGACCGGGCCATGTATTTCATACCCAGGCTGTCCGCCTGGCGCTCGTTGTCACGACTATATGAAGCCAGCAATGCGCCGGAGCCCAGCTGCCCCAGTTGGCCGGCAAGGTTGCCGGCACCGGAACCGACCGCGACGCTGGTGAGGATGGCCAGCCCTCCCACAGCCATATTGGTCAGCTGGGCTTTGGACATGATCTCGGCGGTATGCCGGGCATTGACGTGGCCCAGTTCGTGCCCCAGCAGGGCGGCCAGCTCGGCCTCATTTTCCAGCTCCAGCAGGATTCCCCGCGTGCAGGCAATGCTGCCGCCGGGAAAAGCGTAGGCATTTACATAATTGGCATTCACGCAATGAAAGTTATAGGGCATATGGCTACGATGGGTGTTGGGGGTCAGCCGCATGCCGGAGGTTTGTACATAGACTTGCAAGGCCCGGTCCTGAACGGTTCCGTAATCGGATGAAAACTGGTGGGGAGACTGCTGCCGGTCAACGGCGATCTCCTGCTTTTCATCCATGATCATGAACTGGGATTTTCCCGTAACGGGATTGGTGGCACAGCCCATGGCCAACCCGGTGGCAGCCATGCCGGTCATGATCAGAAATTCACGACGGTTCAGTCCGTTGATCGCCCTTCCGGAAACACGCATATGCACCTCAGGTCTCAAATATTTTTGTGGTTTTAGATCATCGTTGGTGGTCGTTCATAAACGGTAGATTTTGGTTCAGGCCCAAGCCGCAGCGATGTTGAAACCGCAGGCGCAGCAGCGCAGTGTCGAGGATTTAAACATCGTGAGAACACCGGCCTGGGCCAAAAAGATGCCGTTTATGAATGGCCACGATCAGGCCCGTTGCCCGCAGTGCGGACAATAGTTGAATGAACTGTCGAATTCTCTCTTGCAGGCCACACAAACAGACGAAGATCCCGATAATGGCACCTCCTGAACCGGGGCCCGGCTGTTATCCACCGGCCGCTGGCAGCCTTCGCACATTAAAAACGGCTCTCCCTGCCTGACCCGGATCAGGGGAATGAAAAACAGGCTCAGGTAGTGGTCCACCCGAGTGGTATAGGCCTGTGCCAGCCCGCAGACGGGGCATCGTTGGGGATTATCGTCCACCCGTCTGGTTTTGGGTTGAACACCGGCGATTAAAAACATGATATCCCTGAAATGTCACCTGTTCATAACTGAGCAGGGGCGGCCAACTCTTGGGTGTTGCAAGCACGGGTTGTATTGTATAAGAAAAAGACCCATAGTCAATATGGAAAACGCTTTGCATGGAGTCGCCCATGACCGACAGCCACCTGCCTATCGCCGATATGCTCAAGGACCTGGTCAAGATCAACGCCGTGATCGCCACCGAACTGATTCAGCTGGTGGAAAACTCCAGCCGGCTGATTCGCGGCGGCGATGTCCCAGACACCTGCAAGGTACAGCACCAGACCTTGAAAAAGGAAATCATCGGAATTTCCGAAAAATGGTGCGATACCTGCCAGGCCCTGCGGTCATACAATCTGGATCATGAATAAATATAACCGAGTATCCCTAATAAACATTGCAAGAACCGATCCGATCGGTAAGCACCTCTTGCCGACAGGACCCATCAAGGAGTACGCCCATGATCATCGATTTTCACGTCCACACGTTCCCCGCTGAAATCCGGGATCACCGGAATCGATTTTTCGATGCCGAACCCGAATTCAAGATGCTCTACGAATCCCCCAAATCCAAACTGGTGTCCGCGTCGGACATCATCGACATGATGGACGACCAGGAGGTGGATATGTCGGTAGTCTTCGGGTTTCCCTGGCGTACACCCGACACCTGCCGGCAGAACAACGACTATGTCATCGAAGCGGTGGACCGTTATCCGCACCGGTTACGGGGCCTGTGCTGCGTGGACAGCCTGAACCCGGATGCGGCCGAAGAGGTGCAGCGCTGCCTGGACGCCGGTCTGAGCGGTGTGGGGGAACTGGCTTTCTATGGCTGCGGCATCGACGGTGAATGCCAGCTGAGCCTGGACCCCATCATGGCCATGTGCCGGGAACATGATGTGCCGGTGCTGCTGCACACCAACGAAGAGGTGGGCCACCTCTACCCGGGCAAGACCCCCAACACCATGGTCCAGATCTACGAAACCATGGCCCGTTTTCCGGACAATACCATCGTGCTGGCCCACTGGGGCGGAGGGATCTTCTTTTATAACCTACTAAAAAAAGCAGTTAAAGAGACCCTGAAAAACGTCTACTACGACACCGCCGCATCCCCGTTTCTCTACGACAGCCGCATTTACCGCTATGCAAGGGACCTGGTGGGCATCGACAAGGTCCTGCTGGGCACGGACTATCCCCTGCTCAAACCGGCCCGCTATTTCAAGGAGATGCATGAAGGCGGGTTGAGTCGGGAGGAAATGGACGTGGTCTGCGGGAAGAACGCCGCCGGCCTGCTGAAGATTGAAGACTGAGGACTCAACCCGGCAAGCTGACCAATACCCGTAAAATGGACAATGAAGGAAGATGCTTCAGAGGGTTAACGCCTTGAATAGTTTTCGGGGCGTCGTTGGGGGAGAGTACTGCTGTTCAGATGGGACTATCTCAGAAGATATTTCGATATTTTCAAACCCTTCAGGGGGACACTGGACCATTTGCTGACACGGACCCAGTTTCTCCGGTTTTCGGTACCAGATCTTCTTTCCTGAGTTCTGCGCCTGTCTTGTTTCCTGAAGAACAGTCCTTTAATTGAAAAAAGCCGTCTTCGGTCTTTCCCTGTCCTTCTTTCAATGAATGATCGATTGTTTTTTTGCATTGAAGCAACCTCTATCCATCGATGGTCGTCGAATTGCTGCAGGGGCGTCCTCCACTATCAGGGTAATTCATTCTTCAAAAAAATCAAACGCATCACCGCTCTTGAGCGGCTCTCCGATATTTTCTTTTGCGCCTATCGCCTTTCCTTTTGTCTATATCCGGGTCGAGCATGGTATGAATCTTTCGCCTATCTTTTCCACTTCGTTCTTCATAATCGCCATAGCCTTTTGGAGTTGGATGATGATCTATTCTATCAATCATTTTTCATCCTCGCTATATTTGTTTTCTATTTCACCGTTTCAATTTCAAACGTTTTGCCAATGGCCGTTTAAACAGGAATCCGTCACCAGTGAAAGATAGGGTTTCGGCCTTAAAAATTTTAAAGGCAAGCACTGTACCAAATTTTAAGGTTATAAGAAAATTCAATAAAATCAGGATGAAAATAAAATGTTTTGTTTTATGGCAGGCGGGAGATGATGAATAAAATTCCGTAATTTTGTGAAAAAAAGTTCAGGGTCTCATCTGATGCAGGTTTCCGCTACCCGTCACCCCGCCGCCAGCAGCACCTCGTCGTTCTCAAATGCTTTGCGGCGGACGCTGGAGAACATCTCCAGCAACTTCGGGACGGTAAGCCTGGCTTTATCTGCACCGGAGACATCGATGATAATCTCACCGGCATCCATCATGAGCAATCGACTGCCGTAAGCAATGGCATGGTTCATGTTGTGGGTGATCATCAGGGTGGTCAGACGGTGTTCGGTAATGAACCGGGTGGTCAGGTCCATCACGATGGCGGCGTTGCGCGGATCCAGGGCAGCGGTGTGCTCGTCCAGCAGGGCGATCGCCGGATTGGAAAGCACCATCATCAGCAGGGTCAAAGCCTGACGCTGGCCGCCGGACAGGGTGCTGATGTTCTCTTTCATCCGCGATTCCAGCCCCATCTTCAGGTTCACCAGCTGTTCGCAAAAATAGGCCCGCATCTTCCGGTTGAGGCTGATCACCGGCCACTTGAACCCCTTTTTGCAGGTGATCATCATATTGTCTTCCAGGGCCATGTTGGAGGCGGTGCCTGCCAGCGGATCCTGGAAAATCCGCCCCAGGGTTCTGGCCCGCTTGTACTCCGGTTGGGCGGTGACATCCTCCCCGTCGATGAAGACCCTGCCGGATGTGGGCAAAAGGTTGCCGGAAATGAGGTTGAACAGGGTGGTCTTGCCCGCCCCGTTGCTGCCGATGATGGTGACGAATTCACCGGCGTCCACCGTCAGGTTCAAGTCCCGGATCACCGTCTTGGCATTGGGGGTGCCGGCGTGAAAGGTGCAGGTGAGGTTCTGGAGCCGGATCATGTAGCAGTCCCTCCCTTTCCGCGAATGCGGCGGTAGTTGGTCACGGCCAGGGAGGCGATGATCAGGACACCGGCGATCAGCTTCAGGTCGTTGGGGGTCATGTTGACATAGTAGCCGTAAAAACGGCCCAGATACATGATCGCCTTGAACAGAATCGCGCCTAAAATCACCCGCAGGGTCAGCATGCCGATGCGGTTGGACTTGATGATAAACTCGCCCAGCATCACCGAAGCCAGCCCGGACACCACGATCCCCTGCCCCAGGTTCACATCGGCAAAGCCCTGGTACTGGGCGGCGAAGGCCCCGGAAAGAGCCACCAGCCCGTTGGACAGCCCCACGCCGATGAGCTTGAGGGTGGCCGGATTGACCCCCTGGACCTTGACCATCTGCTCGTTGTTGCCCAGGGCGCCGAACACCAGTCCCATGTCCGTGTGGAAAAACAGATCCAGGGCGAACTTGATGGCCAGCACGACCATGGCGAAAAAGATCAGCGAAGCCCAGTCGGCGGGAATCAGGCCCTGGGTGGCAACACTGACGTGGGTGATGATCGTATCCACGCGCAGAAGAGGCAGATTGGCCCGGTTGCCCAGGATGCGGATATTCACCGAATAGAGCATGGTCATGGTGAGAATGCCGGCCAGCAGGTGGGGAACCTTGAGCCGGTTGTGGATGGCCGCGGTGACGAATCCGGCCAGCACTCCGCCGGAAAAAGCCAGGAGCAGTCCCGCCAGCGGGTTGATCCCGCCGGTCAGCGCGGTGGCCATGATTACCGCGCCCATGGGGAAGCTTCCGTCCACGGTCAGGTCAGGAAAATCGAGAATACGGAAGGTGAAAAACACCCCCAGGGCCATGATGGCATAAATCAGCCCTTCGACAAAAATACCTTCAAGCATGACGAATCGGTCTTTTCATGGTGGCACAAAAGGCGGAAAGCCATTATCCTCAAGGCCTTCCGCCTTCTTTCAGGTTCGAGTCTTTGATCCTGCAACCTACTTTTTAATCAGCTCCCCATCCTCGATGATGGTATTGGCGCTGGCGATGACATCTTCCGGAAAGGTCAACCCCAGTTCGTCGGCCACATCCAGGTTGATCAACAGATCCACGTCGGATGCCTCAGTCATGTAGATGGTCGGGATGGTTTCGGGTTTTTCCCCTTTGAGGATGCGGACCACGAGGCGGCCGGTGGCCTTGCCCATCTTGTAGTAGTCGAACCCCCAGGCGGCCAGCACCGGGGTCGTTTCGGCGCTGCTGGGATCGGCCGACATCACCGGGATGTTGTACTTTTTGGCCACACTGGTCACAGCGGCCAGGGCCGACACCACGGTGTTGTCGTTGGAGATGTAGATGCCGTCCACCCGGCCGGCAATGGTCTGAACGGCCTGCTTCACCTCGGCGGAATTGGATACGGTAGTTTCAACAAACTTGATGCCCATCTCCTTGCACACCTGCCGGGCGATAGTGGCCAGGCTGACGGCATTGGCCTCACTGCTGGCATAAACGTGGCCAAGCGTCTTAATGGGCTTGATGCGGTTGAGCAGTTCGATCTGAGCTTTCACCGGGGTCATGTCGGAAATGCCGGTCACATTTTTCTCACCTTTTTCCGTTGAGGCGATCAACCCCGCACCCACCGGATCGGTGACCGCGCTGAAAATCACCGGGCGATCCTTGAGCGCGTTGACCAGGGCCTGGGCCGTAGGGGTGGCGATACCGACAGCCAGGGTCACATTTTCCGACTTGAACTTCTGGGCGATAGATGAGGCGGTGGACATTTCCCCGTTGGCATTCTGAGGATCAAACCGTGCATCGGGATACTGGGCTTTCACCACTTCCTGGATTCCCTTTTCAATGGCATCCAGCGCCGGGTGGGCAACAATTTTGGAAATACCGATGAGGATCGGATCAGACCCAGCAACCGGTGCAGGATACGTCATTGCAGTGACCGCAAGCAAGGCGGTCACTGCGCAGCAAAGCTTTTTCATGTACTTTTTCCTTTCCTTTCCGCAGGATTTTCTTTATGTTCTGTCTTACAGAAACGCTTGCGATCGCCCCTTACGTATATAGGCAGGCGGTCAAAATCAAGCTCTTTTTCCCCTGAGGTTTCAGCAGGAAATGATGGTGCAATGATTTCTTGCCGAGGCCCTTGCATGCAATTTAATGAACCCGACGGCATCCTGCCGCAACAAAAGGGCCATCTCCATGAAAACTGTCACACGGGAACTGATTGACGTCTTCGCCCGGACAGAGGATCGCAAAGAAATGGAAGTGCTGTTCCGGGAGATCTTTACCCCCAGCGAAATCGATACCCTTACCCTGCGCTGGCAACTGCTCAAGGACCTCTACGAAGGCAAAACCCAGCGCAAAATTGCCGCCGATCACAACATCAGCCTCTGCAAAATCACCCGCGGCTCCAAACTGCTCAAAACCAGGGGAAGCTACCTGAAAAAAGTACTCGATGAATTGTACGAAGCCAAAAACAGCCGTTAGCACTGACATTCGCAGCCATCGATGGGCATCTTCGGCTGATGCGGATCGACAGTCATCAGCTTTGGTCCCACCATGAAATAACGGGAGGATTGCGCAGCGGCAGCCGTTTGCAGGCAAACCGGGGGTATCCCCGAATCAATGCGCCGAAGAGATGATCGTGCCGGCATGCGATTCTGCGTGTCGTCATCCGGGGTTTTTGCTTAAGCGGGCACGAACGGCCATCGGGTCCTGGGCGTAAAGGCAAATGCTGCCTTTAAGCCCGTGGGTTTCCACCCAGGCGATCCCTTCAGGCAGGAGACGATACTTCTGAAAACGAGCCTTGGTTGCAAGGTCGTCCCGGATCCAATGCACGGGCAGATCTGGGATGCGCCGGATCACCACATCCGGGGCAAGTTTGTGGACCAGCCCGCCCACAACGGCTTCTTCCACGGCGAGCCATTCCTCCACGATCGCTTTAACCTGATCGAGGGGCAAAACGCCCGGTTGCCCTTCAATCGTTTCCAGGATCGCTCTCTCGGTATGTTTCCGCAGGGCGATATGCAGGGTCTCCTCCAGGGGCGTCATCAACACGGTATAGGGGTTGGCCGACGCACATTTCCACACCGTCCGCCGGTCCCGGGTAAACTGCCAGCTGCGGGTCTTTTCCGAGTATTGCAGGTAGCTGGCGTAAGACCCGACTTCGTTTAACGGAATCCGCCCGGAAAGATCGATGTCGATGTGCTTGTCGGATGACCCGCTGAATTGGTAGCGCGCCTCATACTCCCGGGCGAGATCGTTCACGATGACGGCCTTGACGCCCCGGTCATGCATATCGTTCGGGAGTTCTTTCACCACGGTGGAGATGGAACAGTAGGGATTGGGCAAGCCGGTGCGGTCCAGCAGGTCCGCGATGGCCTCTTGACAGTAGCCGGTAAACAGTTCGGCGACGTTTTCGCGCTGTTCAGGTGCATAGAGGAGTCGGTGGGAAAGCCCCTCCAGGCGCCATTGAACGTCCTGGCACCCCAAGTCGTCCCGGATGCGTTGAACCAGTTGCGGATTGGCATTCAGATAGTCGATGCTGGCCTGATGGGCGACCTTCTCATAATCGTCTTTGAAGTCGGTCAGGGCCACAAATTCCGTCGCCGGGACTGAAGAACCCAGCAATCCGGCCAGGTCCCGATATTTCAGGTCCCCGCAATCATCCGTCCCGGCGGCAACGGCTACGCATGCAATCAACATGCTGGCAACGATCGCGGCAAAAGGGTTGATAACCATCTTGAAATCAGCCATCCGTTTTTTCTCCTGCCATTCCATCGTAAAACGACCCGATGACTCAAGCCGAGCCTTCTATCTTGGGGAACTCGTAAAAAGTTGCAATTCCGACGGTTTCATGCATAATCCCGCGCGGAGTCTTTCCTGCCCCGAAAATCCATGGGATTCAGTCCGTGCTTGCGCAGCAGCACGTAAAAATCGGCGCGATACTTGCCGGCCATTCTGGCTGCCTGACTGACATTGCCGCCATTGAGTTCAAGCAGTTCAATGAGATAGTCCTTTTCGAAGCTGTCTCTGGCATCACGAAGGGGTGGCGGATCATCCGCTTCGGGCGGCATGGGGCCGGTGATCAGGTCAGGTGTCACGCTGTCACCCGGAGCCATCGCCACCGCATACTCCATGACGTTTTTCAGTTCCCGAACGTTGCCCGGCCAATCGGCAGCCAACAGCTTCTGAACCGCGCCCGGAGAGATCGATTTGACTGACTTGCCACCCGCTTTGCTGAATTCGGCCAGAAATTTCCGTGCAAGCGGAAGAATATCCGCCTTGCGCTTGCGAAGCGGCGGCAGCCAGATCGGAATCACGTGAATGCGATAAAAAAGATCTTCGCGAAAACGCCCTTCGCTCATCCGCTTTTCCAAATTACGATTGGCGGCGGCAATGATTCTGACATCAACCTTCACGTTGCGGGTGCTGCCCAACGGATAGAATTCACGCTCTTCCAATACCCGCAGCAGTTTGACCTGCATGGACATGGGCAATTCGGAAAGCTCGTCCAAAAAGAAGCAACCCCCGTGGGCGCGGACGAACAACCCGTCGCGCTGGCGATCCGCACCCGTAAAGGCCCCTTTTTCATGACCAAAAAGTTCGCTCTCCAACAGGTTTTCGGGAATGGCCGCACAATTGATCGCCACGAACGGGCCATCCTTTCGCGGACTGGCCGCATGCAGGCAGCGGGCGATCAATTCCTTGCCGGTTCCGCTCTCCCCTTCTATGTATACGTTGGAATCGGTATTGGCAATTTGGGCGACCTTGTTCAGCACCGCCTTCATGATGCTGCTTTTGGCGATAAACTGATCGAAGGCGCCCATCTGCTCCAGCCCGGCCTCGGATGGAAATACCGGGTCAACCGGATACCGTTTTTCCAGACAGCCTTCGATTTGCCGGATCAACTCCCCACCGTCGAAAGGCTTGGTGAGGTAATGGCAGGCCCCTCGTTTCATGGCATCCACTGCATTGTCAATGGTCCCATAGGCCGTGAGAATGATGACCGGCAGACCCGGATGAAGCCGACGCAGTTTTTCCATCAGCAATACACCGTCTTCATCATTGCGTTTATGACCGATGACCGCCAGGTCCACGTCGGCAGTGGTGGCCAGTTCCAACGCTGTACGGCCGTCCGGGGCCGACAACAAAAGATAACCGTGGGATCCCAGACGCATTTCCATCACCCGCAGAATGCTCGGGTCGACATCGATGGTCAGCAGGGAAGCCGCATGGGGTTGTCTGTTCGCACGATTCATGGCAAGTTCCCGTCCGATTCGGGTGTTGCACGCCCCGGATCAAAAGCCGCCAGCCGTTCAATCTGGCGGTCCGGCCCCTGAAGCCGGCCAATCCGGTTATGGGAAGAAGGGTATACGTTTCAGCGATGGCAGATAACCCGCCGTGAGACGGTTGAAATGGGTCACGTGCATGGTGGCTCGATTTCAGTATAATTGTAATATACAGGGAACATGTCAAGTCGCTCAACTCGTAAGATGAATTCATCGCTGTCCATTTACCGGGTGCAAGGCCGATCCGGCAACGCCTTATAATGCCATTTGCCATGACAGGAGATGGCCCATGGCTGTGTTATGCGTTGGTTTGCGGCTATCGCGCCCAGCCGTCCGGCCCCTGCGATACGTCTGTTACGACAACGTAGGTTTTAGTCGATGCAGGCAAAGCCCTTCAATCGTTGCGGGTCATCTCCGATGCAGACGGTCTGCCTCGGCAGCCTGAATCGGGATACGCATATGGGATACAGGCCTCTTTCTCAGCGCTGACCGCGCTTCCGGTTCATCGGCCGATTGGGCAGCTTTCGGTCCGACGGCACCCATGGGGTGAAGGGAAAAGCATTCAATCGTTTCAATAAAATTGGGGGAGTTGCGAGTCAACCCAAGGTCCGCCGCCTATATTATGTATGGGTTAGCCTGCACATAAGCCATACCGTTTGACGCGGGCTTTGCATAATCGTCTGTTATGGCGACTTATATCTATATTTTTCCCAATCTGGCCTGCTTTATGCTTTGGTTCGGTGCAGCAGCTGGCGTCCGGCCAGACGGCCTGGCGCAGACTTCGATGTGGCGTATGGCCGATCAGAATGATCTGTGCGGCTACGGTTGATAAAACAAATCCTGCACTGAAAACCGAGTACAGGGTCAGCAACAAAGGAGATTTTTCATGAAGATTAGTAAACATATAGGGTTTGTCGTTGGGGTGGGAGTAGTGGCAACATTGGTTCTTTTTGGTACCAGTTACGCCGATTGGCCCGGCGGGTTCGGAGCGGAGCGCGAGGCCAGGTACCAGACCGGCGTTTACGGATCGACTTCCGGGGGCGCCATGAATTCCGACGGTCGGGTGACCCTTTCGGGTACGATCAACAGCAAAAACCAGTTCATCGATCACCGCGGCAAGGTTTTTAACGTGACCGATAAGGACGCGGGGAAGAAAGTCCAGTCTTTAGTCGGCCAGAAGGTCGAGATCAAAGGGACCGTAATGGATGAAGGGGGACAGAGAACGGTAGACGTACACCAATACAAGGTCATTGAAGATCGGTGGCCCGGGGGGGGCGATCATTAGATCGAACACCGACTGCCACAATTAGCAACAAAACAGAGGGACCCCCCAACAGGTCCCTCTGTTTTTTTTAAAGTCGATCGCAGCAACCGGTGCCCTGTAATGGTGTTTCAACAACCGGACGTGGGCTTAACCGAGACATTGCGTGTTTTCTTTTCCTGAAGGAATATAGCCGGATGGCGGGCGGCTGCATTCAAGCGTTGCCCCGCTCCTCGTCCCGCAGCACGCGTCGCAGCACCTTGCCCACATTGGACACCGGAATCGTGTCGCGGAATTCGATCCTCTTGGGTCGTTTATACCCGGCCATGTTGGTTTTGCAGAAATCGCGAAGCTCCTCCTCGGTGCAGGTCTCGCCGGGTTTGATCTGGATGAAGGCCTTGACCGTCTCGCCGCTCTTGGGGTCCGGCACACCCACCACGGCCGCGATAGCCACCTTGGGATGGGTGAAGAGAATATCTTCCACTTCCCGCGGATAAACGTTGAAGCCCCCCACCAGGATCATATCTTTTTTTCGGTCGGTAATGGTTACGTAGCCGTCTTCGTCCACATGACCGATATCTCCCGTAAGAAAAAACCGGCGACCGTCGATCTCCCGGAACACCTCGGCCGTTTCATCCGGTTTGTTCCAGTAACCCTGCATCACCTGGGGGCCGCAGATGGCCACCTCCCCATCATCTCCCTGTGGCAATTCGGTCCGGCTGGTCTCGGCGTCCAAAATTTTGATGTCGGTGCCGGGCATGGGGAAACCGATGGATCCGATCTTCCGCGTGGCGGCAAAGGTGGGATTGACCGTTGCCACCGGAGCCGTTTCGCTCAGTCCATACCCCTCGAAGATCACCGCGCCCGTCTTCTCCTCGAACTGCTTGCACACCTCCGGGGGAAGCGGCGCACCGCCCGAAAAACATCCCATGATTGAGGTCAGATCGTACTGGTCCAGCAGGGGATGATTCGCAAAAGCCACGAAAATCGTCGGTACCGCCGGCATCAGTGTGGGACGATGCTTTTGGACCAGCTTGAGTACCTCTGTAAACGGCGGATCGCCGGCCCGGGGATCCGGTACGCAGATCAGGCGGCTGCCCGATGCACAAGCCGACAGCATCGCACAGGTCATGCCAAAGCTATGGTACCAGGGCAACACTCCCAGATAACAGTGGTAACCGCCTTTGCGGACCGCTTCCGCCGGTTGGCCATCCTCGTGGACAAGTCTGAGCCATGCGCTCATAGCCGTGAGATCATACATGAAATTGGAATGGGTCAGCGCCGCCCCCTTGGGCACGCCGGTGGTGCCGCCGGTATATATGATCAGCGCCAGGTCTTCGGTCGGATCGATGTCCACCACCGGTGGAGCGGGTTGGGCGCCGGCCACGATATCGTCGAACATCAAATGCCCGGGAGCATGCCGCTCGGCATGGGGGATCTTGCCCAGCAGACCTCCCAGGAATCCCTTCAGCCAGGGCAGGTAGGATTTAACGTTGCAGACCACCACCGTTTCCACCTCGGTGCCCTGAATGGCCTTTTCAGTCGTGGGATAAAACTGAGGATGGTCCATACAGAACAGGACCCTGGCCCCGGCATCCTTAAGTTGATAGTTGAGTTCAACGGGCGTGTAAAGCGGGTTGCAGGTCACGCAGACCGCACCTGCTTTGAGGATGCCGAAGAAAATGGCCGGGTAGTGCGGCAGATTCGGCAGGAAAATGGCCACACGATCACCCTTTCGTATGCCCTTTGCGTGCAGGAAATGGGCAATCCGGTCGGCCGTGTCCTTGACTTGGACGAAGGTACGGGATGCATCGTTGAAGATAGTGTAGTCCTGGTTCGGATAATCCCGTGCCGCGTCGTCCAAAACCTGAAACAGGGGCATATCGTATCCGCCGATCTCGTGGGGAACACCTTCGGGCCAGTTCTGAGTGGGCCAGGGAGCTGATGTCATCGCGTCTTCTCCTGAAGTTTGGGGTTAAATCGACTGGTTGCCCGTCACGGGCGTTGCCCAGTTCCGTATGGTAAGCCGAAATCGTCATCAGGGAAAAAGGAACATTCTGAAATTATTGAAGGTATTTTTATTATCATACCATTGCCGCCCCGCCTGTCAAGAGCGGTTAAAGATGATATTCCTTTGCCAGCGTCGGCATTTGCCGGCAAAGCATCGATTCGCTGGAACGCTCCGGCCAGACACTGGATTTAAAGATGCCGGACATGCCTACCTACCGTGACATCAAAGAGCTGTCAGGGCGCATCGATCGGTTGCACGGCACCAATACCGGCCGCGGTGCAGAGAAAGTTGCGTAAAGAAGCCCTTGTAGAAAGCAGGATGCTTGATTTATTATTACAAAATATGCGGCAGTTAATAGGCAGTCATTCCCAAATACGCACAAATAGTGGCCACGAATACGGGCATTGTTAAGAGAAAATGCATGCCGCGTGAGTGCCGTTTCAAAACCGCAGCGGATCGGCGGCCCGATCAAAGGAGGACGGCAGCATGAACGAACCCAGCGTGAATTACGATGTGTTGAGCCCGGTCAAATTCCTGGAACACAGCACGACACTCTACCCGGAAAAAACGGCGGTCGTCTAAGGCCGGACCCGCCGGACCTATCGGGAGTTTCAGGAACGGGTCCATCGGTTGGCCAATGCGTTGAAACAAAACGGCATCGGCAAGGGGGACAAGGTCGCCTTTATCTGCCCGAACACGCCGCCCCTGCTCGAAGCCCACTATGCCGTGCCCATAATCGGCGAGGCCTTGGTCAGCATCAACATCCGCCTCTCCGCCAACGAGGTGGGCTATATCATCGAACACTCGGATGCCAAGGCCTTGTTCGCGGACAACGAGTTTGCGCCAACCGTTCAGCCGGTCCTCGACACGCTGAAGCAGGTGCAATTCTTCGTCAATATCTGCGACACGAGCCCGGAAGCACCGCTTCCCGGCACCGATTATAAATCGTTTCTGGCGAGCGGCATCCCCGACCCGGTGGAAATCGCCGTCACGGACAAGGGGGAGGTCGCCACCATCAACTACCCCAGCGGCACCACCGGCCGCCCCAAGGGGGTCATGTATCACCATCGGGGCGCCTATCTAAACGCCATCGGCGAAATCATCGAAGCCCATCTGGATTCCCGTTCGACCTACCTCTGGACCCTGCCCATGTTTCACTGCAACGGCTGGTGTTTTACCTGGGCCGTCACCGCCGTAGGCGGCACCCACGTATGCCTGTGGGCGGTGGTGCCGGACAAGGTGTTCGAACTCATCGAATCCGAGAATGTCTCCCACATGTGCGCCGCACCGACCGTGCTGATCATGATGTCCAGCTATCCCGGCGCCAAGGACCTCAAGTTCAAACGCAAGCTGGAAATCATGACGGCCGGGGCGCCCCCGGCACCCAGAATCATCCAAAATGTCGAAGCCATGGGGGCCAACATCACCCATACCTACGGCCTGACCGAAGTGTTCGGACCCCACAGCGTCTGCGCCTGGAAGCCGGAGTGGGACGACCTGCCGGCCGACGAGCGGGCCAAATTCAAGTCGCGCCAGGGCTTGCCCTATATCAGTACCCAATACATGGACGTGGTGGATTCGGTGACCCTGAGGCCGGTTCCCCGGGACGGCCTGACCATCGGCGAAATCGTCATGCCAGCTCCTCTCAACATCCGGGGTGAACGGCGGCCGGCCACCAGTCAATTCGAGAGGCTCTGCACCGCGGCCTGATTTTATCCCCACCGTCGAAAGGGTCCGAGAGGACCTTTTTGTGGGAAAATATAGCCATCTTCAGGAATAAATTCGACGAATTAGAAAGTTTGCTGATGTGTTGTCCTTATCGAATGGTCCGGAGTTTTTACTCCGCAACCGCTTGGCGGGCATCTTCATCCAGTTTTTTCCTGGATTGTTTTGCATAGCAGAGGGCCGGATTTGTTTTCCCGGGCGTTTCTAATCTTAAAGCCCCTGTTCGTAAATACGACCACTTAGGGTCAACGCCCCTTTTGGGTAATTTCTTCAAGAAGGCGGCGATACAAGAGATAATGGGCGAACGGAACGTTGCTGCGCGGCCTGTCATCTAAACAAGGAAGGTAATGACCGCTTTCAAGCAGAACGGGCACCGTTTCTTCCACAACTCCATGCACGGCCGCCTTATCCCGGGTCAAGGCCGTTGAATCAATCCCGCCGATCAGGGCGACTTCAGATCCGAATTGACGACGAAGCTTGATGTATTCCATGCCGGCACTGTGGATGTTGCTTATCCAGAGGCCGTTGATGCCGGCATCGATGAGACCGGGTAAAAGCGGCGTCAAGTCACCTCCGGTGGTGCAGAGAATACGAAGAGGAACATTATAATACTTTAAAAGAGCAATGACTTGCTTATACCCGGGAATGGCGAAACGCTCAAACATCGCAGGCGAAATAACGGGTGCACGAGTGGAGGCAATCGGTTCATAAAATGCGGCATAATCGACCGACACTTTCGAAAGCACCCGCTTCAGGCAGTCACAGTAGAAATCGGTGGTCCGTCTAACAAGGTCCTCCACCATCTGCGGCCTTTTAATGAGGGCGAAACAAGCAGCGCGCAGAGAGTCCCAGTCTCCCACACCCAACATCTGCAAGAGGCCACCCCCCGAGGCATCCACATAAAGGACTCGGCCTTCCTGACGAAGGCGTTCGCATTTCTTTTCAAAACCCCTCACATACCGTGATCGTTGAGCAGGATCGTAATGGCGTTTGAAAGCGGACGGGTCGTAGAGAAGGCTGGACGCTTTTTGGTAAAAGGGGTAGCTATGCAGCATTAGACCGACGGAATGGTGCGACTCCAGATTGAAATACTTCGCAACGGACTTTTTACGGGGAAATCCCTCCCGGTGCCATCGCCTGAGTGTGTCTTCGTCGGGTTCAAGGTCGAAATACGGAAACCTGTCCGTATCACCGCCTAAAAGAGTCCCTAAAAATCTCTGTCTCTGGGTAATTTCACCCACTATCATCTCCGGTTGCTTTTTTTCAAAGCATCGAGAGAAATCGGATGCATTCAATGAGTTGTCTATGGGAAACTGATTCCACCTGTCAAGCGCCAAAGCAACCCGTCGCCCCACGGCTGCATGAACATGGCGCCCACTCACCCATTTAACTGCAAACCGCCAGGTAAACCCCATTGGTGGCCCCAGTCTGCAGCAGGGGGTTGTCAAATTGAACGGGGAAGCCCTCGGCACCGGCAAAAACACTTGAAAGACGGTGAACAAATGCGTCATCCGGCGGATCGTTTGACCAGAGGGCGAAGATGCCATGGGGCTTTAAAAAGGATTTCAGCCGGTTCAAGCCCATCGAAGAATACAGTTCCCCGTGGCTGCGGTGCAGCCAGCATTCAGGGGTGTGATCGATGTCCAGTAGAATGGCGTCAAACCGGGTGCCTTTCACCTCCGGGTCAAAACCGTCACCGCGGACCAGGGCAAAAAAGTCGGCCTGGTGGTATACACAGCGATCATCCAGGGTTAGCGCTTTTCCGTTGGGAACCAAACCCCGACGGTGCCATTCGATAACCGGTGCCAGGGCCTCGACGATGACCAGGCGTGTGACCTGTTTAAATTGTAAGGCAGCGGCCGCCGTGTAGCCCAACCCGAGGCCGCCGACCACCACATCCCAGCCCGCCCCGTCCAATGCGCCCAGGCCAAGGTCCGCCAATGCCACTTCGGAATCATGGAACAGGCTCGACATGAGATAGTCATCGCCGAGCTTTACCTCATACACTTCGCGGCCATCCAAGGAAAGCATGCGCCGGCGCTGAAGGACCAGCTCGCCCATGTGGGTTTTCTGGAAATCGAGTTCTTCAAAATTGGGTTTCATAAATGATTCGAGGGTCTTTTCAGGGCAGGCAACGTGAAAGGCAAACCCGGTTCAAGTTCAAAAAAACCGTTTCCGAGGCTGGCAGCAGATACCGTTTTCAATCCACCACAAAAAGCTTCGCACCTACTGTCGTGGACGAGCGATGAGGCTCAGCCTTGTCAGCGACTTGATAGCTCATGCCGGGCGTAAGCACAAACTTGCGGCCATCCTCCAACTCCGTGTGCAATTCTCCTTCAAGGCACAGCAAAATATGGCCCTTGCTGCACCAATGATCGGCAAGATAGCCCGGAGTATATTCAACCTTGCGCACCCGAAGACTTCCGAAATTTCTGGTCTGCCAATAAGCAAAACCCGTATCGCCTTTGTGTTCGGTTCGTTCAATTTCCGACCAGTCCGTAACGCCAAACGGAATATCGACGATTTTCATGACACCTCTCCCTAAATAGTGACGACGCAGATTGTCGGCGGCAAAAACCAGACCGACGAAGAACGGGTCTTTTGTAATTCAAACATACCTATCCTGGGCGCGTTCCACTTCTGGTTCCTCGCTGCAGTATTGTTATCCACATCATTGCTAATCCTGACAGCGGAGGCAAGAATAAAGTGGTGGCTATTTTCATCAGCCGGGTAAGAACCAGGAATCGGACAATCCGGCATGAGCGTCGAAAACTCATGGAAACCGTACACCGTCCCGCTCGCCATAATTGGTGTCTGCATCGTATTGAATTTCGAGGAGGGCAAACCGGGCGATGATGTCCCGGGCCAATACATTGGCCTCTGATTCCAGTTGATCACAGGATGGTCGATCACCCATCTGTGAAAGCTGACGCTCTATGTTTCGGGCTGCATCGACGCCCAAGGTCACATGCCCTTTTTCGTGCTCGATAAGGGCGGTCATGTATTGTTCCCATCGGTCTGCCAGAGGCGCCGGCACATCATCTGCGTTATCCAGGTGCGGGAATGTCTGCCGAATACGAACTGCCGTGGTGACCGCAGTAATCCGGCAGGTGCCGTCTGCATCGTATGCCCACCAGAACTGCCAGTCGATGTCCCATTGGGTGTAGGCATCGAAGGGTTGGCCATTTTCTCGGACGGGAGTATTCCGGTCAAGGCTTTGCCTGATTTGCGCTGACGTTTGCCCAGCTGCCGGATAGTACCGCTTCTGGATCAGGATTTCCGGTTCTGCCATGGCATGCGGCAGCACCACTATCGAAAAGACCAGAATGGCGGCTGCCGCAGCAATGGCTGCGGAGCAAAGCCTGCCGCCCGTAATCATCCTACGCTGGCCACGTCACGAACCGGCGAGCCGTCGGCATGCCTGATTTTCAACGGAAAGCCGGCGAACAGAAAGGAGGGAGCCGGCACGGCTGCCAGGTCAGCAAAATGATCCACGTGAATCACCAGTAAATCAGGTCGATTATAGCCATCGCTTCCCGCTCGGCCGTCGATGGCGGGCGTTGAATGTTCACTTGTTCTGCCCCGACCCTAATCCTATCGATTTGTTTTATTTAGAAAACTTTATTGCCGCCGCCGCGACCACACCCCACACCCAGTTGTACACGAGAACGAAGGCCGGGGTCCACATGCCCAGGCTCAATCCGGCCACTCCCTTGTTGGCCTGGTAGGGAAAAATGAAAAACAGCTGAACCGCAGTCAGCAGAAGGCTCAACAGGGTGCCCTTGAGCAGAAACCGGGATTTCAACACGGGCAATACGAGCAGCAACCCCCAGATGCCGCCCCAGACGATCCGCGGGTAGAGCCACCCGGGCGTCAGGGAAGGTGCGATGGACACACCGGCCCATCGGGTGATACCCAATTCACCGAACTGCCAGACCACGAGACTGTTGGCCAGTGCACCCAGGCAACCGGCCGAAAAACAGACCATCATTTTTTTCATGGTGAGGGGTATCCTTTCATTACAGACGGCGTTTCCTCTGTCAAATTTTCGGATAGACTGATGGATTGTCTTTTTAAAGTCAATCATCAAAAGGCATTGTCAATTCATCCTCGGGCATTTTCCCGGAAAACGGCCATTACCCTGTCAGCATATCTTCCAACCTGTAAAAACCGACAACGACATTATGGCTCAATGGATTCCGCCCCATAGGCAGCTTTTTTCAATTCAATGAAAATACAACGAGTTATTGGAGTAAACAGACATGATTGCCATGGCACACCCGTTGCTACCCGTAAGGTCAATGGCTCTGCTGCGCCCGCTGCCTTTCCCCGCCGGTCCCATGTGCAACTCAGGTCCCGAAATTTCGAACCGACAGCCCGTTTGACCTTCCGGACAGGTTAATCCGGATGCCGTATCCAACCCGCATGAAAAGGAGGATGAAGATGAAGGCTTCCCCCGGAAACACGATCGGCATCTTAACCGGCGGTGGAGACGTACCGGGACTCAATCCATGCATCAAACAACTGGTCGTCAGCGCCCATCAGTTCGGCATGACGGTGCTGGGGATCCGCCGGGGATGGGACGGGTTGGTGGCCTTCTCTCCGGACGATCCCGATTCGCGCGTGCAGAACATCATTCCTCTGGACCCGGCCTGCGTACGGACGATCGACCGATCCGGCGGCACCATTTTGCATACCTCCCGAACCAATCCGGCGGCCGTGAGCCATAAGGATGCCCCGGATTTTCTAAAGGACCGGTTTGCCTCGAAAAAGGAAAAACGCGATCTTACCGGTCATGTATTAGGCAACCTGTCCAACCTGGGCATCGGCGTGCTGGTGGCCATCGGCGGTGACGATACGCTCTCATTTGCCCTGCGGCTTCACCGGGAGGGATTCCCGGTGGTCGCCATCCCCAAAACCATGGACAACGATGTGACGGGCACGGACTACTGCATCGGTTTTTCCACGGCCATCACCCGCAGCGTCAACTTTATCCATGCCCTGCGCACCTCCAGCGGCTCTCACGAGCGCATCGCCGTGGTGGAACTCTTCGGCCGGTATTGTGGGGAGACCTCGCTGGTGTCGGCCTATCTGGCCGGTGTGGAGCGCTGCGTCATTTCGGAGGTGCCTTTCAACATCGACACCCTCTGCACGTTCCTGGTCGCAGACCGGAAAAACAACCCCAGTCGGTATGCCATGATGACCATCAGCGAAGGGGCGGTCATGCAAGGCGGCGAAATGTCTCTTTCCGGCGAAGCGGACGCCTTCGGCCACCGCAAATTGGGGGGCATCGGAGCCGTCACGGCCGAGGCCATCAAGAAGATCACGGGCATCGGGATTATTTTCCAGCCGTTGCTCTATCTCATGCGCAGCGGGTCCCCCGATTCGCTGGACCTGATGGTGGCCTTGAACTATGCCGGTATGGCCGTGGACCTGATCCGCAAGAAATCCTTCGGCAAACTGGTGGCCCTTTCCGGGGGGCGATACACGGCCGTCGATATTTCCGTTGTCACCGGCGGCGCCAAACGGGTGGATGTAGACGAGCTGTACGATGCCGACACCTACCGCCCCCGCATCCGCAGCGCCCAAGGAAAACCCATGTTCCTGTATTGAAAAAAAGGAGAGTGCCATGAAAACTACACTGACCGCGGTGCGAGTGGATCTCGGGGCTGTCGGCGGGCATCTTCAGCCCAGCGAGCAGCTCGTGTCCGCCGTACGGGCGTCCGTAGAAGAGAAAACGGACAGCTTTCTCATCGACTGCTGGGTGAATTTCACCGGGGATGACATCACCATCCTGTGCACCCACGAAAACGGCCCGGATAGCCCGAAGATCCGCGATGTCCTTTGGGATGCATTTGAAAAAGGGGCGTCCACGGCCAGCGAACTGGGGCTTTATGGCGTCGGCCAGGACATCCGTGACGCGGGAATGACCGGTGCGATTAAAGGATTGGGGCCGGCGTTGGCGGAGATGAGCGTCGAGGAGCGCCCCAACGAGGCATTTTTAATCTTCTCCATCGACAAGGCCCTGCCCGGTGCCTTCAATCTTCCCTTTTTCCTGGCCTTTGCCGACCCCATGCACTGCCCCGGACTGATTCTTTCCCCGCGGATGCGGCAGGGATTCCGGCTGGTGATCATGGATGTTCTTTACAAAGAATATGACCGCGAAATCGAGCTGAACGCCCCCGAAGATATTTACAACATGGCGGCCCTGTTGAGAGACCAGAACCGATATGCCATTCGGCGAATCGAATCGAGAAGCACCGGTGAACAGGCGGTTGCATCGAGTACCGCACGCATGTCCAACATTGCCGGCAAAATCATAGGCAAGGACGACCCGGTGGCCATCGTCCGGATCCAGGACGCCTTCCCCTCCGCCGGCGAAGTGGTGGCACCCTTTCAGATCGGTCCCTATGTGGGCGGATTCATGCGCGGCTGCCACCATGGTCCGTTGATGCCGGTGCCCCTGAACACCAAGGTTTCTTTCTTCGACGGCCCCCCGATCGTCTCCTGCGCCGCCTTCGGATTGCGGGAGGGGCGTCTGACTCCACCGGTGGATGTCTTCGAACATCCCCTGTGGGATCATGTCCGCACCCGGCTTGCGGAAAAGACATTAGAAATCAGACGGCAGGGATTCTTCGGCAACGCCATGCAGCCCTTTGAAACCATTCACTACGGGGGCCTTGTCAACATTTTGAGGGATCTGGATGAACGCTTCGAAATCAGGCATCCGCCTGACTGATGGCGGATGGATCCATCATTGGCTGTTGCAAGGCAAGGGCCAAGCGGGTATGATGGAAATAAATCGGTTAAAAAATCATCTTAAATCGAACGTCCCGAAACCCGGAGTCTGTTGTCATGGCCCAATGGAATATGCCCGTTGAACCCGATGAACTGCTTTATGCCCTTAAAGTGGGCAATGCGGCAGCGCTGAATCAAATGCCGCTGAAGCATACGCCGGGCCAGGGGCTGGAAATCGTGGACGAGGAGACCGGGCAGGTGCAGACCGTCCATTTTGCGGACAATGCGGTGAACCGGTTCGGCGTGGCCATCGCCCGGGAGTTCGACAACATGGGCTCCAAATTTTTCTCGCTGATGACCCGCATCGGCGCACTGATGAGGATCCTCGAAGATGATCGGGCAAAGCCCTACGTTGAACTGGAAGGCGAGTTTACCAAAATCCGCAACGCCATGATCGAAACCATGGCGTCGTTTCCCATCTCCCCCGAGGGTTTCTTGGACGTAGACAAATTTTTCAACCATCTGGAAAGCACCAGAAAAAACAGGCCCCGTCAGACAAACCATTAACGCCCGAGCCAACCTGTCTTTCAGCCCGGCGAGGACGCTGCACCGATGGCCCCGGTCCGCCGGCTGGACGCCATCGACACGCCTGGCATCCGGGCCGAATCTCGCGCCTTATCAAGCCAATTAATTTTCCCGAGGCCTTAACAGGTCGTCCACCATGGCAATCAATAACTGGATATCGAACGGCTTGAAAAGGGAGCGATCCGCCCCCACCCGCGTGGCGATCTCCAGGTAATCCTCCGGATCCATCCTCCCGCCTCCGGACATGGCGATAATTTTGGTCTGCGGACGACTCCGCTTGATCTCGTCGATGGTCTCCAGGCCCTCTTTCTCGGGCATGAAGATATCGGTGATCACCAGGTCAGCCGGGTTCGTCCGGAACCGGGTCATGCCCTCCTCGCCGTTGGCGGCGTCCTCAACATGGTGATCCGCGTCCTCAAGGGCCAGTTTCAAGGAGAAGCGGATGGCATCATCATCATCGATCACAAGAATTCTGGCCATGGGTTATCCCTTCCCGGCCGTCCGCTGCACCAGCGCCCCGGTGGGACAGGATTCCAGGCATGCCCGGCACGACACGCAGTCCGCAGCAGCGACCGGGTCCACATCGAAATAACCGACCACTGTTTCGAAGCCCCGGCGGGCAAAACTCAACAGGGAATGCGGGTGATGCTGCGGGCATACCCGCACACAAATGCCGCACAACACGCACCGGTTGGGGTAGTAATCCCATACCGGATGGCGGGAGTCCACCTCCGGCTCCTTGAGTACCCGTTCGAAGGGTTTGCATGCCAGGCCGGTACCCAGAAATTTGGCAATATTCTGCAGCTGGCAGGCCTTGTTGGCCGGGCAGTGTTTGCAGTCCACCCGGTGAACCGAAAGCAGGAGTTTGAGGGCCGTTTTCTGAAGACTGCGGACCGCTTCGGTGCCGGTGCGGATGGTCATGCCGTTTTCCACGGTCACCGCGCAGGCGGCCACAGGCTCGCGAAAACCGTCGATCTCGACGAAGCATAGACGGCATGCAGCCGGGGCATCGGCCGGGGCGTCCGCTTCCAACCAGCACAAGTGAGGGATGTAAATGCCGGCCAACAGACAGGCCGACAGCACGCTGCTGCCCTCCCGGGCCTGGATGGTTCGGTCGTCCGCGGTCAGGGTAATCGTCATAGAAGGTTCTTCTTGCATCCTAACGCTATCTTTCAGCTTTCAGTTTTTTCCTTTTCTACCGGCCGCTCGATAATGGGCGCCAGGGCCGCCGGCGAAACTTTCACCACCGCATCGTAGTCCGGCGGGCAGGCCACCATGCACTCGCCGCATTTGACGCACAGCTGCTGGTCAATGCCTTTCTTGCGGTTGCTGGTGGTAAACACCGCCTCCACCGGGCAGCATCCCACGCAGGCATCGCATCCCCGGGCGCATTTGTCCAGGTCGATATAAAAGGCGGTCAGCGTCCGGCAGGTGCGGCCCGGGCAGCGGCCCTCCTTGATATGGGCTTCGTATTCGTCCCTGAAGTAGGCCAGGGAAGTGAGCACCGGGTTGGGGGCGGTTTTTCCCAGCCCGCACAAGGAACCCTGCTTGACTGCCCGGCTCAGGGTCTCCAGCAGCTCCAGATCTCCCTCGCGCCCTTCACCGCGGGTGATCCGGCGCAGAATGTCCAGCAGGTGGCGGGTGCCGATCCGGCAGAAGGTGCATTTGCCGCAGGACTCCTTCTGGGTGAAATCCAGAAAATATCGTGCGACGTCCACCATGCAGCAGTCTTCGTCCATCACCACCATCCCGCCGGAGCCCATCATGGCGCCGGCCCGGGTCAGGGCATCGAAATCCACCGGCGTATCGAGAAATTCGGCGGACAGGCAGCCCCCCGACGGTCCGCCGATCTGCACCGCCTTGAACTGTTTTTTATTGGGAATACCGCCGCAGATATCGAAAATCAATTCCCGCAGCGTCACCCCCATGGGAATCTCCACCAGTCCCGGATGGGTCACGTTGCCCACTACAGAAAAAACCGCCGTACCCGGGCTGTCCGCTGTACCGATGTTCCGGAACCAGTCGGCCCCCTTGTCTAAGATCGGCGGAACCGTGGCCAGGGTCTTGACATTGTTGATCACCGTGGGCCGGCCGTCGAGCCCCCGCTCGACCGGATAGGGGGGTCGGTGCCTCGGCATCCCCCGGTAGCCCTCCACCGACCGGATCAGGGCAGTCTCTTCACCGCAGACAAAAGCACCGGACCCTTGGAACAAGTCGATGTCGAAATCCAGTCCGCTGCCCAGAATATCCGTTCCCAGAAAACCCATTTCCCGGGCCTGCTCGACGGCGGCGGTCAGAATCCGCACCGCCAGTGGGTATTCGGCCCTTACATAAAACAGGCCCCGGGCGGCACCCACGGCCATGGCGGCGATGATCATGCCTTCGATGACCTGGTGGGGATTGCTTTCCAGCAGGGTGCGATCCATGTAGGCACCGGGATCGCCTTCATCGGCGTTGCAGACAATCAATTTGTCACTGCCTGCTGCCGCCCGCGCCGCCCGCCATTTCCTGGCCGTGGGAAACCCGGCCCCGCCCCGCCCCCGTAGCCCGGCCGTTTCGATCTCGGCAATCACCGCCTCAGGTGTCCGGCACAGGGCTATGGCCAGGGCGCCGTAGCCGCCGTCGGCGATATATTCATAGATCTGCTCGGGGTCGATTCGTCCGCAGCGATCCATGATCACCCGTTTCTCCCGGTTGAAGCGGGCGAACTCCATCACCGAGGGGATCATCTCGTTTTCCACGGTAGCGCCCATGATGTGCTCGAACCGGGGGTCTCCCTCCTCCAGAAACAGCTTGACCAACATTTTGGCCTTGCCCGGGGTCACCTCCGGATAGAGAATGGGCGGAAAACCCGAATCCGGGTAGTCGATGACCACCACCGGCTCGGCGTAGCAATGACCTACGCAGCCCACCGTGTGCACATGGGCCTCGATTCCCCGATCGGCCAGGGCCGTTTCGAAGGCCGCCTTCGTCTCCAGGGCACCCGAGGCAATGCCGCAGGTGGCCATGCCGATATGAATCTTGGGAAGTGAACTTTGGTCAAACTGCTCCCGTCGGGCCCGGGCCTCGTCGGCAATAGTCTGATAGGCTTCGATAATCCGATTTTCGGCATCCCCGGTCATGAGTTGGACGCCTCCCTTTCCGCCTTTTCCTTTTCGACGCGGACCCGCAGGACCAGTCCCTCAACCTTGCTGGGCGCCATGTGCCCGTGAAGGGTCTCGCCCACTATGGCTACCGGTGCCAGCGCACAGCACCCCACGCAAGCCACCCGCTCGATGCTGAATTCGCGGTCCTCGGTGGTCTCTCCTTCCCGGATCTCCAGTTTACGCTCGAAGTTCTCCAGAATGATCTCACCGCCGCGCACATGACATGCCGTTCCCATGCACACCTTCACCGGATTTTTCCCCGGCGGGTTGAACCTGAACTGATTATAGAAGGAAGCCACCCCATATACTTCGGAGCGGGTAACGGAAAGATGGTCGGCCACTAGAGAAAGCGCTTCGTCGGGCAGATAGCCCAAGGTCTTCTGAGCCATCTGGAGCAGCGGGATCAGTTGGCCCCTGCCAACGGGAGAGGCGGCGATCTGCGGTTGAAGAGTTTTCAGGTGCGATCTGTCTTCAGCGGTGAGTGGAAGCTTCATGGTCATGTTTCGGCAATGGCGTTGTTGGTTTGTATCAACCGTTGAAAGTCAAATTTGATGAACTTGCAAAAATCCCATTTCCGACGGGTTCGTAACGAGTTCGAGATCAAGGCTTGCAAATCCCGAGGAATGAGGCGTACATGCGGTACGCCGCAGTAACGAGGGATGAAGCGTAACGCAGATATCGGACTTGTTACGAACCCGTCAAATTTTGTCCATGGCACCATAGGCAGCCTGGATGCGCTCCCGCAAGAGAAAGCAGAGGCGTTCAAGCATGAAAAAACCAAAGGAGGTGTCCTCCTCCATGCATTTTCGCAGCTGGCGCCCCTTGAGGCGAATCACGGTGGAATCCTTCTGGCAGCTGGCCGAAGACAAGAGCACATGGGGCTCGTCCAACAGCGTGGACCAGCACCCCAGGGTCCGACCCTTTCCCAGCGCATCGATCACCACCGATCCCTTGTGGCTGCCGATATCCATGGCGCGCTCCAGGAAAACGTATCCATCAACGATGATGAACAGGTCTTCCCCGAAGTCACCTTGCCGGAAAACATAGGTTCCGGCCTTGTAATGATCGATGTCGCAGAAACCCGAAATGGTGTCTAGATGCGCCTTGGAGATGTTCTTCAGGAACCCGCACGATTGCAAGGTGGACTGGATCTCAGGGTTTGCCATGGTTTCCTCCCACATCGTTGTCAGCCATCTGTTGGTATGCCTGGATCAACCGCCCACCCAGTGCCCGGGACAGATGCTTGAAAAACAGGTAGCCACTTTCCGCGTCACCGTCGAGCAGCCTGAGCAGGCGATCCCGATCCAGTTTCAGCACCACCACCGGTGTCGCGCAGATGGCATCGCCGCCGTAATTGGCACGGTCGATGAGACTGCCCCAACCGAAGGCCTCGCCTACACGATTTCCCGTGTAGACCTTCCTCCCGGTTTCATCGATCGTTATCTTCACTTCTCCCTGGGCAAGGATAAACAGGTGCCTGGCCGCATCGCCGCTGTGAAACAGGACATCCCCCTGCGCAAACGCCTCCCGTTCGGCGATGGCCATAACCCGGTTGACCACATTCTGGTTCAGCCCCCAGAACAGATCTGTCTGTCGGATGTACATGGCGACCTCATTTCGGCGATGTTTGGATCGATCTGCCCGATTCGACACAAAATGAACTTTATCTCATTTTATAGTATGCAAAAAAACCGGCTGTAAAGGTAAAAGTAAAAGAACAATTTTGAAAAAGATATTCTGTCGATTTATAACTGGCAGAGGGAAGCGATTTCATCCTTCGTTGTTCAGTGCTGACCGTTTGATGTTTGACACTCAATTTTATCCACGACAGGCCATTCCACATCCACAAACGGTCTGACAACCACCTCCTGGCTGTCCGAACGCAAGGAAATGGCTCCGTGGACGGCAGTGCACAGGACCCTGCAGCCAGCAGGCCGGTAGCGATCCATCACTTCGGCATGGGGGAACCCGAAGCGGTTGCCGGCGCCGGCGCTGATCACCACCACATCCGGTCCCACTGAAGCGATCAGGCCTTGGGAACTGGACGTCCGCGAGCCGTGGTGGGGGGAAAAAAGAACCGTGCTGGCAAGCTCCCTCCCCGCCCGCTGCACCAGTTGGCTTTCCGCCGGGGCTTCGATATCTCCGGTAAGCAGGAAGGCGGTTTTCCCGAAGGTTGCCTTGACCACCAGCGATCCGTTGTTGCAGCGTTCCTGATCGGTTTCATCCGGTCGGCTGAAAAAATCCACCGACGGGTGAAGGACCGTAAGCGTTACCTGTCCGATAGCTGTTTTTCCTGAACCTGCGTTTACCTTTCGCACTACGACATCCCCCTCCCGGCAGGCCGCCATCAATGCCCCATAACCCCTGGTGGTGCTCGTATCTTCGTTGGTCCACAGTTCCCGGACGTTGAAATGCCGGGCGATGTATATCAGACCATTGAGGTGATCGGCGTTGGGATGGGACAAAACGAGGATGTCGACAGTGGCAATTTTCTTGCGCCACAACAGCGGTGCCACGACCCGCTGGCCCATGTCGAACAACCGGTTGTCGGAATAACCGCCGCCGTCAAACAGCAGGACCTCGCCGCCGGGAATCTCCATGAGCGTGGACGCACCCTGGCCCACATCGATGGCCGTAACCTTAAGATCCCGATGCCAGAAGCGCTGATAAGACCAGTAGAGCCCATCGCCGGCGGCCAGGCAAAGCGCTGTCGCCAGCACCCACGGGGCGATGGTCGTTTTGCGCAGGTTCAGCAATGCCCAACCTGCCAAATAGTATAGAAAGATCTCCACCAGGGTCGGAGTCACGGTTTTCAAGGCGGCAAAGGAAAGTCCCGAAAAAAAGTTCACCCCCATCAGCCCCAGGTGAAGGGTCTTGATACCCAACCAGAACCCAAAAACAGCGACGGATTCGAAAAAAAGTGAAACAAAGGCCGACACCAACCCTACAGGCACCGCCACAAATCCCACCACGGGCACGAGAAACAGGTTGGCCGCGATGCCCACCACCGAGGTCTGGTTGAAATGGAGCAGGACCACGGGAGCAGTGCCGGCAATGGCCAGGGTGGAGACCAGAACAAAGCCCATCAGGCGCCTGCCGGCCCGTTTGGCCGGCGAACGGGTCTGTTCCTGAACGGAGGCGATCTTCTCGAGACCATACACAATGGCCAGCACGGCGGCAAAGGAGAGTTGAAAGGATATGGAAAACAGGGCCGGGGGGAAAACAGCCAGAATCACCAGGGCCGCCACGGCAAGGGTATTCAGGACGTCTTGGGTCCGCCCCAGAATCAGGGCGGCCAGAAAGACCGCCACCATGAACTCGGCCCGCTGGGTGGACGGCGACATGCCGGCCAGCAAGCCGTATGCCAGGACGGGCACCACCGTCGCCGCCGCCGCCCACTGCCGGCCCCATCCCCGCCACAGCAGAGGCGGAAAAAAAGAGAAAATCCAGCGAAAAAAACCGAAGGCCAGGGTAGCCACGATGCCCACGTGAAGCCCGGAGATGGCCAGCAGGTGGCCCACGCCGGCCCGGTTGAACCGTTCCCGCAGCCCATCGTCGATTCCCGACCGATCCCCGAAAACAAGAGCCTTGAGCACGGCCTTTTCATCCGCAACGTCTTGGCTGCCGGCGGCATCGATCATTTGGGCCAGCCGATGGCGGGCCTCATGGATCATCCGATTGGCCGGAAACCGGGCGCGCTTTCCGCTTCGCTGTATTTTCTCCGCCTTTACCCAGGCGCTGCCGTGAACACCTTCAAACGCCATGTGCCGGCAATAATCGAAGCCGCCCGGGTTTTTGAAATTGCGAAACGGCCGGATTTTGGCCGGGAAGGTCACCTGTTCGCCCGGATCCAGGTTGGCTTCCCCCATGACTGTCAGCCGAATGCGGCCATGGACCGGCTGTGATTCATCTTCTTGGGAGAGCCTGTTTACTTCAAGGGTGAGACGAGTCCGGCCATAGCGGACAATAGGCGCATCAACCACGGTTCCGTGGATTCGCCAATATCCGGTATCCAGATAATGAACGATGGGGTTGGATCCATGGGCGGGAGACATCCACGGCACCATGGCCAGGTAGCCTGCGGCCATGACTGTCAGCAGTGGAGACCATCGCGCCGGCTGGCCCCGCCGCAGACGGATGGCCAGCCGAACGGCTGCCGCAAGCACGATAAACAGGGCTGGGAAGACGAAACCGGGCAAACCCTGGCCAATAGCGATACCGGCCATCAGCGACAGGGTAACCGGGATGGCTGGGCGGTAGTACCATGCCTCGGAAATGTCAGTGATTGGGATCACTGGCTGGAAATAACCCGGACAAGGTGACTTCGATGGCTTGCCGGCCCCGGACAGCCGTTGACGACGTTCAGTTCCCGGCCCTCGCCGAGTCCGTATTTGATGATGAAAACCATTCAGTAGCCATAATTGATATTCGTGCAGGGATCAACGGTAGAGTTTCGGCATAAAAGCCGAAATCAGACCAGGAGACTCAAAAATCCGGACCGGCTGTTGGTGGGTGTGCGTCGAGATAGGTTGATTGGGAATCAGACCGGCCAGAATCTGCACCATCAACCCATGATAGAATTCCAAGTTTGGGGGCATCCAAAAATCGGTGTTCAATTTTCAAATGTGATAACAACGTGTAAGCCAATTAAACCATTCATTTGAGTAGTTGGTACAGGTAATAACACCATACTTCAATTTTGGTCGGATTACAGATATAATCGAATGATGACCGAATCGGTAAAATTGCAAATACCATCATTCTTGGATGTCAGGTCAAGGTATTCTTCCAGTTTTTCTGGAGTGGTGCCTTTCGATCTTGCCTTGAATCGAACAATGCGTTGGCTTATACTTTTTCAAATTTCGAATTCTGAAGCTCACCTCCGTCATATCACCTAAGAAAAAAGGAGAAACCATGGCTTCAGTGATCTGCCATTTCGCCACGATCGAAGTTGATCTGAACACGGGTCCCGACATTCAGGACATTACCGACAATCTGAACCGCATCATCGGCCGGTCAGGCATTGAAAACGGCCAAGCCGCTGCCTGCATCTTTGGCAGCAGGGCTCTTTGACCACAATTGAGTTTGAACCGGGGGTTGTCCAGGACCTCAAGGAGGCCATCAATCGATTGGCATCCGGAGACCTGGCCTACGCACACGAATTGGCGTGGCATGATGGCAACGGCCGTAGCCATGTTCAGGCGGCTCTTTTGGGACCGTCCATCGCGTTACCCATTCGCCGGGCCAGGCTGATGCTTGAAACCTGGCAACAGGTGGTGGCGATCAACCACGATAACCGATCCCGCAGCCGAAAGGTTGAGGTAATTTTGTTGGGAGTTTAAAAGGCGATACGATTGGAGCGCTTATGACATTAAGAAAAATATTACGACTCACAACGATTTCTATTCTCTTTTTTTTCAATTGTATTCTTTTTACTCTCCCACAAAGTTTTGCAGCAGAAACAGACAATAAAAGCCGTTGTAACCGCATTACGCTTGAAAAGGCTGCCATTATTTTAGGTGTTTCTACTGATGACCTTCAGAAAAGTAATATCGATATTATGGTTTCGCCTGATGACATCAAGAAAAAAACTTTTAAAATAAAACCCTGCACTTGTGCAATACGGTCAAAATCGAATTTTCTGAAAGGTATCAACTATATCATTTATGTATACAACGACCCTGGGCAAGCCCGCATCGATTTCAACAAGATGCAAAACAACTATGAAACCATTTCCACGGCGGATATTGTACCAGGTATCGGTGATGAAACTTTTTGGGTAAGCGATACTCGTTTTCAACGAATGGTTTCGATTAAGGGCAATATTCTGGTTGACGTTTTAAGCCCGAAAGAATTTGACCTTCAGAAACAAATCATTAGTCTGGTTTTAAGCAATTTATAATCAAAGCCACGATATTCTCACCGTCTGAACAATGATGCCAAGATTCGGAATCCGTCTTTCAGTCCTTGGAACTCAGTCCTAAGATGTCGGTCTTCGGTCCTCTGATTATTGCAGCCCGATCTTCCAGTTCCAGAGCCCGGGACGGTTTTTAAGGGTTACCGCCGGCGGCACCGGTTCCTCCAGGTGGGCGAACATCTGGATGCCGGCTTGCTGGAGGATCGTTCGTTTTTCGGTGATGTCCAGCCGCCAGTTGGGAAAGGTCCAGTAGTCCGGACCGTGCTGATCCACCCAGGCCTGCTCACCCCGGGGGCTGTCGAAGGGCTGCCGCAGCCGCATGTCGTCGGCAAGGGTACGGGAGATGCACAAGGGCCAGTGACCGGAAAGGACGATTCCCAGGGGCAGCGGGCTCTGACGGCACAGGGTGAGGATGTCTGCCTCTCCCAGTTCCGGGCTGACGAAGGATCCGCTAAACCCCATGGTCTTGAGCGTTTCCAGGCAGAGGGCATTGGCCGCATTGCAGAATGGCCCCGCCCACAGGCTCAGGCCCTCGGGCCGGTTGAACAGCGCCATCTGCCAGGGAGCGTTGATTACAAACTGGCGCGCCCCGTTTTCAAGGCACTGTCTCAGCAGGCCGGTCACCCGTTCCTCATCGTCCGGCCAGATCACCGGCGGCAGCCAGATCCACAGACCGGTGCCCGCCGATTTGCCGATGTTCGCCGCTGCCGTTTCCGAGAGCCAGATGCCCGCGATGTTGCGATCCGACGCCCGGGACGGCGTCCGGCTCACATGCACGTCAACAGGACGGCGGGTTTTTTCCAGGGGTTCGGGCAGCACCGCGCTGAAACAGGAAGAATCTACCGGTGCCAGCGGCCCGGCTGACGCCTCCACGTCGGCCATCATCTCTTCCAGGGCCTTTTCCCGACGGTCGGTGAGAAATACCGGCGCACCGGGTGTCGGTGCTTTTTTCCCTCCGAGGTTCAGCGGGTAGCGCCCCTTTTTGGGAACAGAGCGGGTCACCCGGCAGATGGTGTGGCCGGCTTCGTCCTCGTACCCCACCCGCAACACGTCTCCGGGCAGCAGGGCCTGCCGTACCACCACCCAGGGGTTTTTGGGCGGCCCCTGCACCTTGCCCATGAACAGGCCCGAGGCGGTCTGGCGCCGGGTATCGATGGGCTTTTGCGGCCGCTGGGGCAAAAACTGGTAGTGGGTGGCCTCCCGTCCCAGGCTCTGGGCCAGCAGGTCCAGCGCGTTGCGCTTAACCTTGGCGTCATTGCCCTGGTCCCGCAGCATCCGGTAGGCGGTCACGGTGTAATAGACATAGTGCGGCCCCTTTTTGCGGCCCTCGATCTTCCAGGCAAGCACTTTTTTCACCTGCCCCAGAATCTTGACCAGCACGTCCACGGAAAAATCCTGGCATGAGAAGGCGCGCGCAACCTTTCCCCCCTGCCGGTAGTGGCGGCGGCAGGGCTGCACACAACGGCCGCGCAACCCGCTTTTACCGCCCATGTAACTGCTCCAGTAGCAGCGGCCGGACACCCCGTAGCAAAGGGCCCCGTGAATGAAGGTCTCCAGGTCAAGGGTTTTGGGGCAGGCACCGGCCATCGCCCTGATCTCATCGATGGACAGTTCCCTGGGAACCACCACCCGGTCGACCGCCAGGGTTCGGGCAACAAACCCCAGGGCTTTGGGGAAGCTGACGTTGGCCAGGGTGGATAGATGAATTTCGCCGTCGAAACCGGCCTGGCGGGCCAGGGCGACAACACCCAGGTCCTGGACGATAAGGGCATCGGGATGTACATGGCGCTGCAGACTGTCAATCAACTGGCCGGCCCGATCCAGTTCGTCCGGCTTGAGCAGGGCGTTGACGGTCACGTATACCTTCACCTCCCGGTCATGGGCCAACCGGACCAGCTGGGCCAGTTCATCGAGGGAAAAATTCTTGGCCTCCATGCGTGCCGACAGGCTTTTGAGGCCGCAGTAGACCGCGTCGGCACCGGCGGCCAGGGCCGCCAGAAAAGCGGCGCGGTTTCCCGCCGGGGCCAGAATGGCTGGTTGGTGATCTGTGTTCATATTCTCTGTATACTATCTGTGGCTCTGGATTGCTATAAGGTTTCGGAACCGGCATCAAGCATGCTCCGAATTTCGAAACATCCGCTTCATCGCCGCCACTGCATCCAGGGTCAGGGATCAGATGGCCATCGTGAAGAACCCGCTGGATATGTAGTAGCGTATAGCTTCAATACTGAAACCGGTCAAGCTCTGGCCTGTGAGCAGAGCGGGCCATCTTTTACCATTGTACCTTGAGCTGACACCCTGTAGCATCTTTTCCCTGACACGGTGGCCCCTTGCTGATCAGCTAACCTGTCTTATATTATCCGCCATGTTGGGCAACCGAGAAAGCACCTGCGGGTGAACGAAAGGACGGATACATGAAACTGGCAGTCAGCGGCAAAGGTGGCGTGGGCAAAACGACATTTGCTTCTCTTCTGGCACGGACGCTGAGCGACCGGGGCACAAAGGTCCTGGCCATCGATGCAGACCCGGACGCCAACCTGGCGGCGGCACTGGGCATTGCCGACGCCGACAAGGTCACCCCCATCGCCGAAATGAAAGACCTGATCTACGAACGCACCGGCGCCCAGCCGGGCACCATCGGCGGGTTCTTCAAGCTCAACCCCAAGGTGGACGACATCCCCGACACCCTTTCCGTCCGGCTGGACAACATCAAACTCATGCGCCTGGGCAGCGTAAAAAAGGGCGGGTCGGGTTGCCTGTGCCCGGAGTCAACGCTGCTGAAGGCCCTGGTAACCCATGTGGTGCTGGGACGAAACGAAGTGGTGATCATGGACATGGAAGCGGGCATCGAGCACCTGGGCCGGGCCACGGCCCAGGCCGTGGACAAATTGATCGTGGTGGTGGAGCCGGGTCGCCGCAGCATCGACACGGCCGAGCACATCCGCCGTCTGGCCGCCGAAATCCGGCTGGACCACGTCGCCGTGGTGGGCAACAAGATTCGCAGCCCCAAGGATGAAGAATTTTTACGGAAGCACCTGCCCGACTTTGAATTTCTGGGGTTTCTGCCCTACGATGACACGCTCATCGAAGCCGATCTTTCCGGCGCCGCTCCCTATGACACCGCCACCACGGCCAGGCAGGTCGTGGCCGGTATCATCGACAAGCTGTAGCCTGATGAACAAACCCGCCAAGGGCGCCCCCCAGGGGCGCCGACGATACCCGTCAAAACGAAAGCCAACGGGCAATCGTCCGGACCGCCGGGCGGACCGCCGGATGCGGATCTCCCCGGGCGCCGACCCCCAACTCAAAGCCGTCTTTTCCGGCATCGGCATTCCGAGGGACAAGCCCTTCAAGCCGGACCGGTTCCAGACCGAGGCCGTGGCGGTCATGGCCGAGTCGGACTGTCTGGTGACCGCGCCCACCGGCGCCGGCAAAACCTGGATCGCCGTCCAGACCATCCGGCGCACATTCGAACGGGGCGGGCGGGCATGGTACGCCTCGCCGCTCAAGGCCCTCACCAACTCAAAACTTATCGAATTCTCCGAGATCTTCGGCCCTGAAAATTTGGGCATCCTCACCGGAGACCGCAAAGAGAACCCCGATGCACCCATTATCGTCGGCACCACCGAAATCCTGAGGAACCAGCTTTACGATGCCATGCACCAGGGCATCTCGCTGAACACGGACCTGGTGGTGCTCGACGAAGCCCATTTTCTGGGGGACGAGGAGCGCGGCGTGGTCTGGGAAGAAACCATGATCTATCTGCCTCCGCGCATCCCTCTGCTCATGCTGTCGGCAACAGTGGGCAATGCGGACGCCATCGCCGACTGGCTGACGACCATTCGCGGCCGTCCCTGCCGGGTGGTGGCCGAAACCCAGCGGCCCGTCCCGCTCTATCCAATGGTGCTGCACCCGTCGGGCACCTTGCTGCCCCTGACCGTCAAGGGCGGACGGGGGGCCAGGAAACTTCATAAGAGGGTTGAAAGTCTCATCGGCGATAAAAAGCAGCCGGAACCGCCCCGGCGCGGAGGTCTTCCCCCTTTCGGCGACATTCTCAGGGTGCTTAAAACCTATGACCTGCTGCCGGCCATCTTCTTTTTAAAATCCCGCAGCGACTGCGACGCCGCCCTGAATTTGTGTCATGGGGCCGTCCCCCTGACCGACGAAAGGAAGGCGCAGATTGCCAACCGGGTTCGGACCCTCACCGAAAGCTCGCCGCATCTGGCTCAGCATCGCCAGCGCATTCACCTGGAGCAAGCCGGCGTAGGCGCCCACCACAGCGGTCATCTTCCCGGATGGAAGCTGGTGATCGAACGCCTGATGAGCGAGGGCCTGCTAACCGCCGTCTTCGCCACCTCCACCGTCGCCGCCGGGGTCAATTTTCCGGCCCGAACTATGGTGTTCTTCAACTCGGACCGGTTCAACGGCACCGAATTCATCCCCCTGGACGCCACCCAGCTTCACCAGATGACCGGCAGGGCCGGCCGCCGGGGTATGGACAAGATCGGCTTCGGCCTGGCCGTGCCCGGCCGCTACATGGATCTGCGGCTGGTGGCCCGCCTGCTCGCTTCCCGGCCGGGAAAGGTGGTCAGCCGCATCCGCATCAACTTCTCCATGGTTCTCAACCTGCTGCTTTCCCACACCCCGGCCCAGATCGAAGAACTGCTCAAGCGATCCTTCGCCACCTGGCTTCTCATCACCAAAGCCGAGGACAGCCGCCAGAAAAGCCGCATGGCAGATGTTCACGAGGTCTTGTGGGAAGATTTTCTCCGGCACCTGGATTTCCTCAAAGAGACCGGATTTGTGAACAGTGACGACCGGCTCACCGACGACGGTCTCTGGGCGTCACAACTGCGAGTGGACCAACCGCTGATCGTTGCCGAATGCCTGCGCCAGGGGCTGCTGCCGGACGGGGACGCAGCCCAGATGGCCGGGGTGTTTGCCTGCATGGTCAACGAAAGGGAAACCGATGACCGCATGGAGGGGCGCCTGGTACCCAACCGTCTCAAGAAAACGGTCACCCGTATCCAGAAAAAACTGACCGGATTCGCGCGTCATATGCAGTCCCGGGGATTCGACGTGCGCCAGTTCTACCTGCGGCCCGCCGCCATGACCCATGCCTGGGCCTCTGGATATCCATGGGAAAATGTCATCAAGGAATACGGGATGGCCGAAGGCAACCTGGCCATGCTGATGATGCGCACCGCCGACAACCTGCGCCATGCCGCCAATCTGGTGGATGTGTTTCCCGAAGCCGCTGCCACGGCCCGCGAAGCCATCGGCCTGATCATGAAAGAGCCGGTGGTGGAAGGAACGGATGAGGGTGAAGAGGACCTGTAGCCTTGGGGTCAGAAGATTTTATATATCTGAATTTACAGTTTTTATAGCCAAAACTGGCAAGCCTTGCAAACGAAGCACCCAACCCAACGCTCCGGGGGACGAGCCGCGGAGGTTCCTGATACACCCACAAATGTACTCAATTATCACCCGCCCGCCCCTGGAGGTGTGCCTTCACCAACTTGATTTCGCCGTAGGAGACGTCGGTGCCCAGGACCTGCTTGATTTCGCCAAAGGGTTTTCCTTGCATCCTTGACAGTTGCCGTTCGATAGCCTCCCGTTTCTCGGGTGAAAGCAGCAAATCAATCTCAACCTTTCCCGCCGCCACCCAATAGGCCATATGGCTTTCGATAGTGGCAAGCACCAAACCCCGCTTTTCAGCAATATCCGCAAGCGTCAGCCCTTTCTCGAACAGCTCGAGACTGACCTTTTTGGTATCGATCCGCGCCGTTTTGGGTTTCTTGGGTGGCGGCCCGGCCGGCGTGGTTGCGGGGAGGGGTACCGTTTCGATTTGGTGCTGGCGGCGGTATCGGCCAACCAGGGCAACCAGCTCCTCTCCGTACCTTTCCGCCAGCCGTTTTCCGACCCCTTTGGTTCCTTTCAGGGCCGGCAGGGTGTCGGGCAGGTTGACGGCAATCTGGATCAACGTCTTCTGATGCAGGACCCGGTAATGGGCAATCCCTTCCTCCTCCGCCTTGCGCGCGCGCCAGTCTTTAAGGATCTGAAACAGCGCGGGGTGGGAGATATCAGCCTCGGAATAGGTTAACGCAGTACCCTTCTCATTTTCCTTCCCGGTGTCGATGGCAGCTGCCGATATGGCCCTAAAGTAAAGCGAGGCCGAAAACCCCCGCTCACAGGATTGCACGGCGGCCAGCTTGACATCGATCTCTTCCCGCAGGAATTTAAGCACCTGGGTTATCTTTTTTTTAAGCGCCGTATTATCCGTATCCACTTGCAGGTCGGCAATGCATGGGACGGGGCCCGCAGCGATTTTTTCATGAAAATAGACCGCTGCCTTTGTGATCCGATCGACCACGCCAGCATCATTCGCCGGAAGGGAGGAGACCGGGAAGCGCCCCTGCAACTGCCGTTGAAAGTTGTCGCCGACAGTACATATTTGGTCCTCGGTCTTTTCCAGCACCCCGCGTATGTCGTCCACGCCGGAGATCCGGACCACCCCGGGATTGCCCAGCACCAATCCGGCCAACCGGCCCAGCAGCGCACGCAGACGCTGAAAATCGAAGCATTCCATCAGCAACTGCTGCTGGTAATGAATTTTGGCTGCCTCAAGTTGATCCGCGGAAGGACGCTGATGCGTTGACTGGTCGATGAAACGGCACACGGCGGGATCGGTTTTGATCGCCGTTGACCTGAGCGGGCGGGAGAGCACCATACCATCAAGCGTCCGGCAGCGGCTCAAGGCCACATAGACCTGCCCATAGGCAAAAGCGGCCTGGGCGTCGATAATAGCCTTGTCGAAGGTGAGGCCCTGACTCTTGTGGATGGTGATGGCCCAGGCCAGCCGGAGGGGATATTGCCTGAATGTGCCGACCGTTTTTTCAGTAATTTCCATCGTCTTTTGGTCAAGCGTATAGTCGATGTTCTCCCAAGTGGCCGGTTCGACCACGATCTCCTCGGCATCCTCGGGGCACTGGATGCGAATGTCACTGCCGCTGATACGCGAAATCGTGCCGATTTTTCCGTTGAAGTAGCGTCGTTCAGGCGAGAGGTCGTTGCGCACGAACATCACCTGGGCCCCCGCCTTCAGCTTGAGAATGGCGGCGGTCGGGTAGGTATGCTCGGGAAAGTCGCCGGTGACGTCGGCTTCGAAGCGGTGGACCTTTTTCGGCAGCGCCCCCAGCCTGGAAGCATTGATGCTGTCGGCGCTGCGATTATGGGTGCTGAGCGTGATATACCCGTCGGCTACGTCAGGGACAAAATCAGGCAGATAGCGGGCATTGAGCTCCCGGAGAACGGCAGGGTCCAGCCGGTTGTTGCGAACCCGGTTGAGCAGCTTGATGAAACGGCTGTCCGTCTGGCGATAAATATGCTGCAGCTCAATGGTCACCATGTCGGCCCGGCCCAGGGCCTTGCTGTTGAAAAAATAGGGGGAGGCATAGTACGGGTTGAGCAACCGCCAATCGTCTTCCCTGACCACCGGCGGCAATTGGAAGAGATCGCCGATCATCAGCAGCTGCACTCCGCCGAAAGGCCGGTCGTTGCGCCGAAAGCGGCGCAGGACGCTGTCCACCCCATCCAGCAGATCGGCCCGCACCATGCTGATCTCATCGATGATCAGCAGGTCGAGGCTCTTGATGATGCCGATCTTGTCATTGCTGAACCGATACTGGGAGCGGTTGGTTTCACTGCCCGGCACAAACGGCCCGAAGGGAAGCTGAAAAAACGAGTGCAGGGTAACGCCGCCGGCGTTGATGGCGGCAACGCCGGTTGGCGCAGTGACCGCCAGACGCTTGAGGCTGTTTTTTTTGAGGCTTTGCAGAAAGGTCGTCTTGCCGGTTCCGGCTTTGCCGGTCAGGAAGATATGACAGCCGGTGTCCCGGACAAATTCACCGGCGAGCTGCAGTTCGGGGTTTGCGGTGGTCATTGCGATATCCTGCCTTCACTGGACAGTTGGCATTTTGGCCGATGATCTGCAACCGCGTCGGTGAATCCGTCAACGCCCTTAAGCTGCCTACCGGTTCGGTTTACCTGTCAGGGCACCTTCGCAGCCATCCATAAAAGCGTAATGACCCCGGACAGCAGAAACAGGCTCTCCACCAGAAACTCCAGACGCATACCGGGCAGCATATGTCCCTTTTCGTACGCACCGATCAACATCAGCATGGCTGCGGGACAAAGGGACAGGAGAAAACCGAGTCCGGAAACCAACCCAACGGCCGCCAGAACGGCGGACAGAACCATGCAACCGGCCAGAATCCCTTTCAACAGGACGAAGGTCTTGCGGTCTCCCAACAGGATGGGCAGGGTTTCCTTGCCCATGATCCGGTCGCCCTGAACGTCCAACAGGTCGAAAAACGCGGTACGGGCAAACACCAGGGCGGATGCCCAGGCGAACACCACTAATACGGAGAAGGTAAACGTCCCTTTACGGGTGATGCCGGGCAGCAATGCCACCACCACCCCCCAGGCGGCGGCGATCAGGAACGTTTTGGAACCGGGAATATCCTTGAGCCGTCGAAATCTCATCCCGAAGCGCTTGGGTATCAGATAAAGATTGTAGGAGAGACCCAGCAGGCTCATCACCAGCAGCATCGCAAAGGCGACGCCCCCCATGGCCGATGCGGAAATGATCCCAAAGCCGCCGGCGGCAATGGCCAGGAGCGATAACAGGAAACGGTAGCGCTCGTAAAACCGGGCCCGTTCCGGATCGTTGTATTGGTCTTCAGCCATGCCGGTAAGGTGATTGAGCAAGTGCATGGAAAGCACATAAAGCATGGCCACCGCCACCGGGGCGCCGGCGGGAGCGATCCCCAACAGCCGGGTACAGGCAAAGCAGAGGCATCCGGCTCCCACGGCCACATAGACATTGGTCAGCAGCGAGGTTTGAATCAGGCGGTAAAACAACCTGACGACACCAGCCTGTTTTCTGGCCGGCAGCCGCTCCAGTTCCCGGTAGACCCGTTTGATGATCCAGTTGGGCGTAGACGCGCCGGCGGTGATCCCCACCCGGCCGACGTGATCCAGGCAGCAGGCGTCCAGTTCGGCTTCGGTTTCCACGTGATAGGCCGGTTTCCCACTTTCGGCGGCAATCTGGGCCAGCCGTTGGGTGTTGCCGCTCTGCCTGCCCCCCACAACGATAACGGAATCCACGCGATCGGCCAGCTCCTTGACCTCCGCCTGGCGTTTCTCCGTTGAATCGCAGATCGTATCGAAGGTCTTGTAATGGGGAAATCTCGCGGCTGCCCATGCCTTCACCTGATCGTAAAAACGCATGTTCTGGGTGGTCTGGGCCACGATGATAGCCTGATCGAAGGCAGGCAGGGCGTCGAGTTCTTCCATGGAACTGACCACGACGCCCGAATCACCGGCATATCCCACCAAACCCACCACCTCAGGGTGGTCGCGGTCGCCGACAATTATAGTGGCAAAACCCTTGCGGGCATGCACGCGGATGATGGTCTGCACCCGGATGACGCGCGGACAGGTTGCGTCCACCACCCGAAATCCGGCATCCTTGAGCTGCTGTTTATCTTCGGGGGGCACCCCATGGGCCCGAATCAAAACCGTGCCGGATCCCCGTTCCGGAATCGTGTTCAGGACCGTGATGCCCTTTTCCGCAAACAGGGCGAGCACCTGGGGATTGTGGATCAGGGGGCCATAGGTGTAGATGGGCGCGGCGTGTCTGCCCGGGGCATCCAGGGCCAGTTCCACGGCCCGCCTCACACCCATGCAGAAACCGGCGGTCTTGGCGATCTCGATCTTCATCTTTAATCCGGCGTTACCGTCAGCGGTCCAGTTCCTTGAGAAACACCTTGTGGTCCACCAGGGAGAGGGAATGGACGGCGGCCCGGATAAATTTCTGCTCACCGAAGATATTGACCAGCTTCAGGCCATCTCCTTCCGGGGACACCTCGTCCACCGATTCCATAATCAGCGTTTCACCTCCATCACCAAGCAGGTAAGCGTTGGCTTCACACATGGATATCCTCCTTTCCATAAGCGGTCCCCGCAGAAAAATAGAGCCGCCTGACTATAGTTCCCACCCCAAAAAGGGTCATCGAGGCCCGGATCAAGGCCGCAGGATTCTTAAAACCGCAGACATAGAGAAGCAGCGCCGGGTTGAGGATTTCAAGGCCGCCGGAACGCTGATACGGGCTCCCGGATGCCATTTATGGACAGGCATGAATGAGCGGTTTCAGGTGATCGATCACCAATGTCTCCACCAAGTGGGGCAGTGGATCCTCCGACACCCCGATCAAATCGACATTTTCCTGGGATAGGGGCAGAATAAGCTTGGTGGCCGCGCAGCCGGAAACGGCCTCGGCCATTTTCGGGGTCACCTCACCCATCATGGCGTGAGCAAGCATGATGCCCAGCGTGCCGACCACCACGTCCGCCCGGGCGACTGTCTGCACGATCGCGTTTTCCCCCGAGGCCCCCCGGTTCGCCCTGGCCTTGAGCATCTGGGCGGTGGCGATGGCATTGGTCCCCAGGGCGATAATCTCCACGGATTCGCCGAAGTGGTCTTTAATTTTCTTGATGATGGTGCTGCCGATGCCGCCGCCCTGACCGTCGATGACGCAGACCGATTTTCGTGAATACGTTTTAATCATTACAAATCCTCAACGATTTTATTCACCATGTATCCCGAAGGACGTTCAAATAGGATCCAAATTAGTAATTCTGGCAAGATCGGAAGCAGGAAGCCCCGTGCAAATATGGGGACGACCGGTAACGCTGTTCCAAAACACGGTTTTGAATTTTAAAGTTTTTCCATTCGCGCCCGCGCCTTGCGCTTACGCTTGGGCAGCCGCCGGCTGGGCCCTTTTTTTCGCGTAGTAGGCGCCCATCCGGAGAAAACGGTCTCTTCACCGCCTTTTACCGCCAGGTACCGGGCCATGGCAATCTTTTCCTCAAAGGCAGCTGAATCCAATACCGTGGCACCGGCCGACTCGGCAGCGGTCATGACTTCCCGGTCGCTGCTGACCACCAGGGCTTTGGCCTTTTCCCGGCGGGCCATCCGCCGAATCACATCATCAGCGCTCTCCCCCCCCTGCGAATAGCGTATGGCAATGCCCTTGGCCCGATCCCGGGAACCGTAAAGGACGGGCTCGGCGGTGCCGTCGAAGACCACCGTGATTTTATGAGGTTTCACTTTTTTGTAAGCCGCCAGCATGTCCACCAGGGCATCGCGGCCCAGCTGCAGGTCCTGTATATCCAGGCCGCCCAGTTCCGGAGATTGGCGGATCAGGTTGTAACCGTCAATGATGATGTGAATAGCCATGATACCTGTACGGATTTATCTACCCAAAGCCGATAGAATTAACAAGTCCGCCCCATAAAAAACGAATCCACGCCGAGGCGTGGGTTCAATCATCGAGGATGTTTGCATGGCGCGTGAGAACACCCATGGGAGCTAACTTGTCCGGAGCAAACCCAGCAGCCGGTCCAGGTCGTCGTCACTGAAAAAATCGATTTCTACCCGCCCCTTCTTTCCCTTGCGCTGAATACGGACCCGGGTGCCGAAATGGCGGGACAGATCTTCGGAGATATCCTTGAAATAGCGCTGATCGGCAGTTAATTCCGGGGTGCGGCCCGGCTTCTTTTCCGCATTGATCCGTTTAATCAAGGCTTCTGTGTCGCGCACCGACAGTTTTTTAGCCACCACCTCCCGCCAGGCGGCCTGCTGTTTGGACGGGGTGTCGGCCCCCAGGAGTGCCCGGGCGTGCCCCATGCTCAATGCACCGTCCATGATGCTGTCCTTGATCGGGTCGGGAAGTTGGCGCAGCCGCAGGAAGTTGGCCACGGCGCTGCGGCTTTTCCCCACCCGCTCGGCGGCCTTATCCTGGGTCAGGTCAAATTCGGTGATCAGCCGATGGTAGGCCTCAGCCTCCTCCATGGGGTTGAGGTTTTCCCGTTGGATGTTCTCTACGATGGAAATTTCAAGCATCTCGGCATCGGAGACATCCTTTACCACCACCGGCACCCGATTAAGTCCGGCAAGCGATGCCGCCCGAAGACGCCGTTCACCGGCCACCAGTTCGTAGCCCACATCGTCGGCACGCACCAGCAGGGGTTGGATGATGCCCTGGCTGCGGATGGAGTCAGCCAGTTCTTCCAGTTCATCCATTGCAAAATGACGGCGCGGCTGATAGTGATTCGGCCGAATCATGTCGATTTCACATAGAAAATAATCTTTTCGCGACGGTGATGATGACCCGGAAATGCCTTCCACCGTACCCAGATTCGGAATCAGCGCATCGAGCCCCCTGCCCAAGGCCATTTTCCGTTTCTTCTTAGCGCCTGAACCGACGGTGCTTTGCTTTGTTTTTTCTGGCATGCGGTGTCCTGAATTGTGTATGGCTGGCCCGGACCAACGGCAATGGTCCCGGCGACTCAGCGTTACCGGAAAGCCTGTCAGGCGCGGCCGGCATGATTGGCGGCCATGATCTCCATGGCGAGGGCAAAATAGCTGACAGCCCCTGGAGACATGGCATCGTAAAGCAATATGGGCTGTCCGAAACTGGGTGCTTCGCCCAGACGGACATTACGGGGAATCGTTGTCTTGAACACCAGATTCTTAAAATGATTTTCCGCATCCTCGGCCACCTGATGACTCAAATTGGTGCGGCGGTCAAACATGGTCAGCAGAATACCGGCAATTTTGAGTCCCGGGTTCAAACCGCCTTTTATCCGTTGAAAGGTCTGAACCAGCTGGCTGAGTCCCTCCAGCGCATAAAACTCGCATTGAAGAGGAATAAGCAGGGCGTCGGCAGCCGTCATGGCGTTTACGGTGAGGAGACTCAACGACGGGGGACAGTCGATTAAAATGTAATCGAAATCATCGGTTACGGAGGCCAGCAGGCGCCGCAGGGCATGTTCCCGATGGGGCCGGTCCATCATCTCCACATCGAAGCCGATCAGTTCCACCCGAGAGGGCATGACTTTGAGGGATTCGATCTGGCTGTCGACAATCACCGCATCCGCTCCGGCATCTCCGATCATCCCATGATAGAGGGTTTTTACCAATTGGGATTTATCCAGCCCCACACCGGTGGTCGCATTGGCCTGGGGATCGCAGTCCACCAGCAGTGTCCGTTTTTCAGAAACGGCCAGCGCCGCCGACAGGTTGACTGCCGTTGTGGTCTTTCCCACGCCGCCTTTCTGGTTAGCGATGCATATGATCTGTGCCATGGCGCACAGCTTTAACACAAAACATGCTGTTTGAAAAGTATATTAGAATGTGCCATGGTAAGCGAAGATGCAATGGAAACAGCCGGTGCCGTTAAAAAGGGAAAAATCACTAACATGCCGATAAAAAATAAAATATTTGCCATTGCAACGATGGCCGCATTTCTCATTTCCACCATCGTGGTCATGGTTCCCGAAGGGAATTGTATCACCATTCAGGAAGAACGGGAGCTTTCCAAGGAGTTTATGGCAGTGGTCAGGGCCCAGTTCCCGCTTATCGAAGATCCGATTATCGTTGATTATGTCAACCGGGTGGGCAAACGCATCCTGGCTGTCGTCCCACCCCAGCCATTCGAGTATCAGTTTCATGTACTCCATGAAGATGTCTACAACGCCTTTGCCACCCCTGCGGGCCACATATTCTTCAACAGCGGCCTGTTTGCCGCTCTGGACTCCGAAGAGGAGCTGGCCGGCATTATCGGCCATGAAATTACCCACGTGGTCTGCCGCCACATTTCCGATCGCATCGAAAGCTCCAAGAAGATCGGCATGGCCACCCTGGCCGGCATGGTGGCCGGGGTGTTGCTGGGTGCCGGCGGTGCAGCTGCTGCAGCCAGCGCCGTAACCGTGGGATCGGTAGCCGCCGGCCAGACGGCCACCCTGGCCTACAGTCGTGAAGATGAAATGCAGGCGGATCAGCTGGGCCTGGAATACTTGACCCTGGCCGGCTACAGCGGAGAGGGGTTGCTGACATCATTGAAGAAGATCCGCAGCAAGCAGTGGTACGGGTCCGAACAGATCCCCAGTTATCTGACCACCCACCCGGCGTCCGAGGCCCGCATGAGCTACATCGACAACTGGCTGCACCAGAACCGGTCGAACACGGTCCAAAAGCGTGGTGAAGTCGGCGGATTTGATCTGGCGCACACCCGTTTGGTGGCCCTCTACACCGATGAAAAAGCAGCCCTGAACCGGTTCAAGTCAACCCTTGACGCCTCGCCGGACAACCCACTCGCCCATTATGGATATGCGCTGGCATTGACCCGGGTTGATCAATGGCACGAAGCGGCCGAGCATATGAAACGGGCTATCGAGGGAAATGCCTTGGCCACCTCGATGCTCCGGGATCTGGGCGAAATCTATTTCCATGACGGTCAGTATGAAAAAGCCATGGAAGCCCTGTCTGCCAGCAGTTCCGAAAAAGATCCCGAGGGAAAACTGTATCTGGGCCGAACCCAGATGGAACTGGGTCGAATTGCGGAGGCCAGAGATACCTTTGAAAATGTGGTGCGCTACAATGAGGACTTTACCCAGGCCTATTATTATTTGGGGGAAAGCAGCGGTCGGTTGGGGGACATGTTCAGCGCCCACTATAACCTAGGCCGCTTTTATCGACAGAAGGGAGACTTGAAAAACGCCGGTTTTCACCTCAACCGGGCCTTGAAGCTGGCCGTCGACGACTCCCAGAAACAACGGGTGGAGCTTCAACTCAAAGCCATGGATCCCAAAAAAGAGAAAAAGCCAGGCGTCGAGTGACTTCTGACCATGGATTTCGATGCAATTCAGTTCCCCTTCCCAGCGCTATTGGCCGTTTCTGACGATGCCACGACGTAACAGAAAAAGCGTTGACAGGCCTCATGATTCATATTAACTGTTTAAGAAACTCTACCTTTTTTATCTTTTCTTCATCTATCGTAATCTAACGGCTGTCGACTTTTTTTCATTTTCTTTCAAGCCCTTAGCGCCTGTTCATCGGTTTATCGGCAGCAGGGACTTCCTTCATCGATATTCTTCGTCCAGGAAGAGTGGCATCCACTTAACCCAAAGGAAGTGGTATGAAAAAATGGATAATCGCGGCCGTTCTGGTTGGTGTCGGCATCGTCATCGCCTTTCCCCTGTTCAGCATGACCTACTACACCATGGTAAGAACCTCCACGCCGGATTTCTGCGCATCCTGCCATGAGATCCAACCGGCGGTGGTGGCCTGGCGGTCTTCCACCCATGTGAACAACGCCCAGGGGTTCGTGGCCGACTGTATGGACTGCCACCTGCCCGCTCCCCACAAGACCTTCGACTTCTTTTTCGCCAAGACGGTTCATGGCCTCAAAGATGTGATCAAGCATTTCACTATCGATGAATACGACCGTCAGAAAAACCGGCAGGCGGCCTACGCGTCCTTTGACAATGCCCAGTGCCAGAAATGCCACCGCAACCTGCTGGCCATGCCCGACAAGCGCGGGGCCATGCTGGCCCACCGCACCGTGCTCTACCCCCGACCGGGATACGAAAAAAAGTGCGTGGATTGCCACTGGGACCTAGTTCACAACGACCAGGTGACCATCATGTACAAGCAATACCGCAAGCTGCCCTACCAGGCCAAAGGGCTGAGGGACCTGTAATTACCCGGCGTTAACGACCGTTTCAGGTCTTATAACCGAAAGGAGTAAACCCATGCGGCGACATTGTCTGTTCATCCTATCAGGCCTGCTGACTGCCAGTCTGGTGGTTGTCGGAGCCTCTACAACGGCTTGGGCCCAACCCAACTTCGCCAAGGCCAAAGAGTACCGCATCGAGCGCAGCGTCCCGCCCGAGGCGGTGGCCTGCATCGAATGCCACAAGGCCATCAATCCGGGCATATTCGACGACTGGGCACGCAGCCGGCACGCCAGCGCCAACATCACCTGTCTGGACTGTCATCTGGCTCAGCCAGGGGACCAGGATGTGGCCAAGGGGCACGACAAGGTTTACAGCCGCAGTGACCTGCCCTACGGTCAGGAGAAGTACAAGGCCCCCATTGCCGCTGTGGTTACCCCCAAAGATTGTTCCCGGTGCCATCCGGACGAGGTGACCCAGTACAGCAAAAGCAAGCATGCCAACACCATCGAGATTGTGTGGAAGCTGGACCCCTGGCTGAACATGGGCATGAACTCCGACAACGAGCGCAAGGTCGGATGCTACCACTGCCACGGCACCGTGGTGGCCATCGACAACGAAGGCAAGCTGGATCCCAGCACCTGGCCCAATGTGGGCGTGGGCCGGCTGAACCTGGACGGCAGCAAAGGGTCGTGCACCTCCTGCCACACCCGCCACCGTTTCGCCGTGGCCGAAGCCCGCAAACCCGAAGCCTGCGATTCCTGCCACCTGGGGCCAGACCATCCTCAGATCGAAATATACCAGGAGTCCAAGCACGGCACGCTATACAACGCCTTTAGGGACGAATTCAATTTCAACGCATCCCCCGGCACCTGGACGCCGGGTACCGACTACCGGGCGCCCACCTGCGCGGCCTGCCATATGAGCGGATCCGGCAAGGTCATGGGCACCCATGATGTCACCGAAAGAATTTCCTGGGAGACCCAGGCCCCGCTGACCATCCGTCCGGCGGATTTCAAGCCGTTCCCTGCCGGCAACGACTGGCAGGTGGAGCGGGGGAAGATGAAGAATGTCTGCCGCGCCTGCCACGGCGATTCGTGGATCGAAGACTTCTACCAGGGCTTCGACAAGGCGGTGGAGGAATATAACGAGGTGTACTTCAAGCCGGCCAAAGCGACGCTGGACACCCTGTACGGCAAGGGCCTGCTGGACAAAACCAAATATTTCGACGAGCACCTGGAACTTCAGTTCTACGAACTCTGGCACCATGAGGGCCGGCGAGCGCGCATGGGCACCATGATGATGGCCCCGGACTACGCCTGGTGGCACGGCTTCTACGAATGCAAAGCCCGCCTCAACTCCTTCATGGAAGAAGCGAATCACTTGATCGAAACCGGACAAAAAGCCTATATCTATCCCAACTACCCCAACGCGACCGGAGACACCACCCGGCCGGTTAAGATCTTCGGCAAGACCCAGTGACGGCCATCAACCTGCTGTACCTGAAAAGCCGTCCCCTTTTTGAGGGACGGCTTTTCTATTTTTGACTTTTCCCAGCCGCATCAAGCAGCGGGGAAAAACCGTGGCCGCGGTTTAAATCCCGGCCAGGAGTCACACCGGTCAGTTCCGGTCAAACCGGGAAAACTGCATGGAAAAAGTACCCCGACCCTGGGTGGCGGAGCGCAGGTTGGTGGAGTAACCGAACATGTTTGCAAGGGGTACTGTCGCCTTGATGGTCTGGACTCCCAGCTTGGGTTGGATGGATTCGATTTTTCCACCTCTGGCGTTCAGGTCCCCGATCACATCTCCCATGAAATCCTCGGGAACGAGGACTTCCACGGCCATGATGGGATCCAGCAAAAATGAATTCCCCTGGGAAAGGGCCTCTCTCACCGCCATGGAGGCGGCCACGGTAAAGGCCAGTTCCGAGCCGTTGGTTTCCCGTGATCCGGCGCCGGTGAGCACCGCTTTGACGTCCACCACCGGATATCCCATGAGAATGCCGCTCTCTAAAGATTCCATCACCCCTTTTTCCACCGCCTTTACCAGTCCGGGTGCCAGTTTTTCCTCGGTCAGAGATGATTCGAACCGTTTGCCTTCACCTCGAGGCAGCGGCTCCAGCCGCAGGGAAACTTCGCCAAAATGGCGGTTCCCGGCGACCTCCTTATCGAAAACCGCACTCCCCGCAGCGGCGGATTCGATGGTTTCCCGATAGACAACCTGGGGTTTACCCACGTTGACCCGGGTATTAAATTCTCGCTGCATGCGGCTGGTGATGATCTCCAGGTGCAGTTCTCCCATGCCGGAAAGAATCGTCTGGCCGGTGTCTTCGTCTTCCCGGACACGCAAGGTGGGGTCTTCGGCCATAAACTTTTCCAGTACCTGCTGGAGCTTCTCCTGATCGCTGTGGGTTTTGGGTTCAACGGCCACGGAGATTACCGGTTCGTAAAAATCCATTTTTTCCAGCAGCACCGGATGTTCCTGCTGACACAGGGTTTCGCCGGTGGAGGAGTCCTTGAGTCCCACGACTCCGACGATGGCCCCCGGGCCCACCGTGTCTATCCGCTCCCGTTTATTGGCATGCATCATAAGAATGCGGGACAGCTTCTCTTTCTTGTTGCGGCTGGGATTGTATACGTCGGTGCCAGCGGAAAGCTTCCCGCTGTAAACCCGGACATAGGATAACTTTCGGCCTTCCATCATGGAGACCTTGAAAATCAGGGCGGCCAGAGGCGCTTTTTCATCCGGGCGGCATAGGATGGTTTCTCCGGTTTCCGGATGAACGCCCTTGATGGCCGGCACCTCTGCCGGGCTGGGAAGGAACTGAACAATGGCATCTAACAGCGGCTGTATGCCTTTGTTTTTCAAAGCACTGCCACACAGCACCGGCACCAGCTTCAGCGCGACGGTGGCTCTTCGCACAGCATCCAGAATCGTCTCCGTGTCGATGGGTGTTTCGGCCAGATAGGCTTCCATGATCCCGTCGTCCACCTCGGCAAGGGTTTCCAGCAACTGGTCGCGGAACATTTCCGCATCTTCCCTGAGATCCGCATCGATATCCCCGGTACTATAGCTGGCCCCAAGCGTATCGTCGTCCCATCGGATCTGCTGCATGCGGATCAGATCAACCACACCGGAGAAGTTGTCTTCAGCGCCCATCGGAATCTGGAGGACCAGGGGCGTGGCCTTGAGACGGTCGCGCATCATCTGGACAGTACCAAAAAAATCGGCGCCGATACGGTCCAGTTTATTGATGAAGGCAATCTTGGGCACCTTGTAACGGTCGGCCTGGCGCCAGACCGTCTCCGACTGAGGCTCCACACCACCTACCGCGCAAAAGACACCGACGGCCCCATCCAACACACGCAGGGAACGCTCCACCTCAATGGTAAAGTCCACATGACCCGGTGTGTCAATGACCTGGATATCCCGATCATGCCACTTGCAGGTGGTGACTGCAGAGGTAATGGTAATGCCCCGCTCCTGCTCGTCGACCATCCAGTCCATTACGGCCTCACCGTCATGGACCTCTCCTATTTTGTGGGATCTCCCCGTATAGTAAAGGATCCGTTCGGTAACCGTTGTCTTGCCGGCATCGATGTGAGCGATGATTCCGATGTTCCTAATATTGTGGAGTTTGTCAGTTTTCTTCATCGTGTCAGCAGCATGTCTGCGGTTAAAGGAAATTCAAGAGGCAAGTGGCCTGCAAGCGTCTGTGCCTCTGCTCCGTCAATGAGAATTTTTACCCGGTCAACCTCTGGAACGTTAAGGATCAAAGAATTAACTATAGAAAATAATGTCAATTGCTCAAGTCGGCAACTCCCGGGGTGATTTTCCCGGAAGTGAGTGGAAAAATCCACCACCGCCATCCCATCTTCAAGCAGAAAAAAGGATCTCAGCTGCGTCCCTTTGGGTATTGTGGCCAGATTTCCACGCACGGAGCCCTTTATCAGTTCCACTATCAGCTGCCTGCTGAATGCCGTCGGATCGCCGGGGTTGACCATCACACGCGTTTCGGCAACAAGAAATGGCCGCTTCGCATCGGTGAAATAGAGATGAACCTCCTGCTTATCCGCTTCTCCGGCAACGGAATCGGAAACCATTATGGCAGCATTAACCACCAGTGCGGCAATCACCAACCAGCCCGCCCATCGCCGAGCGGTTATGCGGCTGTGGATCACATTCATGAATGGGGGTCCTGTTGCGTCTGGTCATCCGACCGAAGAAAAAAGAACGTTGTCATGATCCGGCGAAAAGATTGATGTATGCCAAGGACCCGGACATGTCAAGAACAACACGGCTGTATGAAAATGGCCCCGGTGAATCCGGCCACCTTCTGCGTATTTTCGTTCAAATGGGATCGCATTCACCGTAAACCGAAAGGGCGAACACCTCAGGCCCACTGTGACAGGTTACCGTAGGCCACCCTCTGCCACTGATCACCTGATAATCTTTGATTGGAATCATGGGGAGTTTGGCCAAGAGACGTTCGAAGGCCAGATCCATATATGGTTTATTGTTATCGGATCCAAAGGCCTTGTAAATTTTAACGTTGTGGGTGCGTGACGAGAGGAATTCCAACGAAGCATCCGCCATTCGATCAATGGCCTTTTCCATCCCTTTCTCCGTGGAAAAAGGGGCAACCAATCCATCGTCGATGATTAAAACAGGCTTCATTCGCAAAAGGCTGCCGACCAACCCCTTGGCCTTGCCTATTCTGCCGTTCTTGACAAAGAATTTCAGTGTCGATGCGGAAATCAGCACCTGCGCAGATCGCGTAATTTCCGGCAGCGCCGCTTCGACCTCGGTTACCGGCCGCCCTGCCGTGACCATTTCGATAATCTTTTCGGCAACGAAATACCCTCCGGCGGATACAGACTGCGTGTCAAACACATGAACTTCCAGACCGGGGACGAAGCCCTTGGCGGCATTGCTATTTGCGACCACCTGTGAAAGCTTGGATGACATGTGAATGTCGATGACGCGCTCGTACCCTTTAGCCTTGATGTCCATGTATTTCTTGATCATATCCGATTGGGTGGGAGGCGTGGTGGCAAAATTCTTTACGCCGTCGACTTTTGCGTAGAACTGCTCTTGAATCAACTGCTCCCCATCGATATAGATAGTACCGTCCAATACAATATTGATGCCGACAAATTCAAGATTGTACTTTTGCATGAATGCCTGCGTTGGCTCACATCCCGAATCCACCATAAAAGCAGTTTTTTTTTCCGTCATCACTCCGTATCCCCTCTATATAAAGTCAATTAGGATTATTTGTATCTGTTGTTCCGGAACATGTCAAGCACATGTAAACAGTGTACACTTGAAAGATTTTTGTTTGTCAATGCGGATATCGCTCAAAAAAAGAAGGGTATTAAGCAGTATGGAAGACAGCCCCGTTTCGGGAGGTTGGCGCCTGGAAACACAATCACGTCCAAAAAAAACAGCGGATTCCCGGCATAGAAACCAGGAACCCGCCAGGTATTTCAGTAATGGTATTTCTATAATTCCTTGATGGCCTCGGTCAGTTCGGGCAGAAATTCAAGGATGTCTGCCTCAATGCCCACGTCGGCAACCTGGAAGATGGGAGCCTTGACATTCTTGTTGATGGCCACAATAAATGGCGACCCCTTGATGCCACCCAAATGCTGGAAGCTGCCGCTGATGCCGCAGGCCATGTAGACCTTGGGCTTGACCGTCTGCCCGGATGTGCCCACCTGACGGGATTTCTCCAGCCACTTGGCATCCACGATGGGTCGGGAGCAGGAAACCACGGCTCCCATGGCATCGGCCAGTTCCTGGGCAATTTCGATATTCTCTTCGTCTTCGATACCGCGGCCCACGGAAACCAGCACGTCAGATTTGGTAATGTCCACGTCGCCGACTTCGGCTTCAACCACTTCCAGGAAGATCCGCTTGGCGGTCAGGTCGCCGCAATCCGCGGATTTATCTTCAACACTGCCTCCCGCTGATTTACTTTCATCGGGGGCAAAGGCGCCGGGACGCAGGTTGATCACCGCACCGCCGGAAATATCAGCGGTCACATGGGTGCTGACCATACCGCTGTACTCCTGGCGGATCACCTTCAGCAGGCCACCATCCACACCCTCGATATCCACCACATCGGCAACAAAGGTCGAATCCAGTTTGATGGACAGCCCGGGACCCAAATCCATGCCGAACGTGTCATTGGGAACCAGAACAATAGCATCGGCCGGCAGAATGTTGACCAGCAGTTTGCGGATCACCTCGGCGTTGGGGTACGCCAGCGCATCATGATTGACTTTGATGACCTTGGCATAGGAGGCGGCCACGGCATTGGCTACGGCGTCAAGCTCGGCGCCCGAACCGGTGACGATGGCGGTGACGGCTGCAGCGGCGTCTATCTTCTTTGCCGCAGTGACCAGTTCCAGGGCCGAATCATCGGCCACTCCACCCTTGTGTGTAATGTATGCATAGATATCAGCCATTATTTCAATCCTCCTTTGGCCTTCAAGAGTTCAATCAGTTTCGCAATGATCTCTTCGGTACTGCCTTCGAGCATTTCAGCTCCCTCACCCATCTCAGGCACGAAGTAATCCACGCGTTTGACTTTGGCGCCGGCAGCGCCCACAGTGGCGGCATCAACGCCCAGACCGGCGGCGCCATGCTGGGGGATCTCCACCGAAGCCACCTTGCGGATGCCGCGAATACCCACGTAGCGGGGCTCGTTGATGCCGGTCTGGATAGACAGGACACAAGGCAGCTGGATCTCGTTCAGTTCCTGGTTGCCGCCTTCTATTTCGCGGCCCACTTTGAGTTTGCCGTCATCAATCACCTCGATCTTGTTTACCAGTGATGCATAGGGGTAGTCCAGCATGGCAGCCAGCATTCCGCCTACCTGGGCCGCCCCGTCATCAGCCTGGGCGCCGCTGAGGATCAGGTCGTATTTACCCTTTTGAACGGCGGCTTTAAGCAGGGTGGCAATGCCTTTGCCGTCAGCACCGTCGAAGGCATCGTCACACAGCAGCAAACCGTTATCGGCGCCCATGGCCATTTCCCGGCGAAGCACCTCTTCGGATTCGTCGTCGCCCACAGTGATCACCGTAACACTGCCGCCCACCTTGTCGCGGATCTGAATGGCCTCTTCGACTGCATAGTTGTCCCACTCGTTGACCGAGTACACCAGGTCGTCACGCTCGATATCGCTGCCGGACCCGTTCACCTCGATCTCATTTTCAGCGGTATCGGGAACTCGTTTTACACAAACCAGAATTTCCATGTTTTTCCTCCCTGATTATAATTTTGCTTATTGCATGTGTTGGGCAATTAATTCAGATAGATCGATGGCCTCCATTTTGCCTTCCAGGCCGGCCACCTTGATGGCGTCTTCCATGTTGACCAGGCAGAAGGGACAGGCTGTAACGATAACATTGGCACCTGCTTTTGCGGCCATCTCCACGCGCAGAACCCCCATGCGCTGCTCTTCCTCGGGTTCGTAGAAAAGCATCAGACCGCCGCCGCCGCAGCAGAAGGAGCGATCACGGCAACGCTCCATCTCCACCCGTTTCAATCCGGTAATGGCATCCAGAGCCGACCGCGGGTCGTCGTATACGTCATTGTGGCGGCCCAGGTAGCAGGGATCGTGATAGGTATATACCTTTCCGTCGCCGTTGGCCCCGGTCAGCCGGATGTTGCCCGATTTGACATTGCGGGCGATGAACTGACTGATATGTTCAATCGGCGGCAGTCCCTGGTAATCATTTTTCAGGGCATTGTAGGCATGGGGATCGGCGGTGATGATGTGCTTCACGCCGCTGTTCAGGATGGCATCGGTATTGGACTCCTTCATGGTCTGAAACAACATCTCTTCGCCGAATCGTCGGATCTCGTTGCCGCTGTCTTTCTCCTCCTTGCCCAGGATGCCGAAATCCGAACCTGCCCTGGAAAGAATCGTCGCCGTAGCCTTGCCGATCGACTGCATACGGTCATCGTATGAGGTGATGCTATCAACAAAGTAGAGGGCATCGGCCGATTCCTTGGCCAGATCCTTGACCACCACATCGTCAGGCAAATCCTTGATCCAGTCGGCGCGTTTCTTTTCCATCTTGCCCCAGGGGTTACCGCGCTTCTCCAGAGCACTGAGAGGCTTTTGAAGGCTCTGGGGCACCATACCCTCGTCCACCATCCCACGGCGCAGATCGACAATTTTATCGATGTATTCGATGCCAAGCGGGCACTCCTGTTCGCAGGCACCGCAGGTGGTGCAGGACCAGATTTCATCCTCTTCGTAGGTGGTGCCGATCAGGTTTTCGCTTTTCTTAAAGGAACTGCCGTATGGATAGATGGGGTAATTCTTGAAGGCCAGGTCGCGCCCCTTGATGGAGATAAAGCGTGGCGACAGGGGCCGGCCCACGGCATTGGCCGGGCAGTTGTCCGAGCAGCGGCCACAGTCGGCGCACGAATAAAAGTCCAGGATGTGCTTCCAGGTAAAGTCCTCCAGGCGCTTGACACCGAAAGATTCGAGGTCATCCAGATCTTCAGACTTGATGCCGTATCTTACCGGCTTGATGTTGCCCCGGTCAATGCGCATGAAGAAAACGTTGAACAGTGAAGTGATGACGTGGAAGTGTTTACCCAAGGGCAGAAAGCAAAGGAAAAAGAAAAAAGTCAGATCGTGAATGTAATAGGCGACGATATGAATGATCTGCAGCGTCTCCACCGATGTCGACAGCAGGGCGGACTTGAACAGCCAGGCGAGGCTGATCGGAGCGAGAAATTCGGCGTGGAATCCCCGCTGAACATTGGCGGCCACTGAACTGGCCTCAAACAGGCTTTCGGAGATCATCAGCGTCGAGATCAGACCCAGCACGAAAAGCGCTTCGGCCGTATGATCCTTGCCGTATTTGGCGGGCACGGCATACCGCGCCGGCTTGACCACGGCCCGGCGGTAAGCGGCAATGGCACAGGCGACCAAGACAACGGTGGCGGCGTAATCTTTCAGTATACTGTAAATGTCGCCCAGCAGTCCGCCGAATCCCGGCATGACGAAGCTATCTGAGATGCCCATGACCACCAGGGAACTGGATCGGATACTGAGAATGAGAAACCCGGCGAAAATCATGATATGCACGACGCCAGCCATCAGGTACCGAGGCTGGCGATATTGGGCCAGCCAGATTTTCAGCACATTGAGGATACGTTGGGGAATGCGGTCCAATCGGCTATCCGGTGCCGCTTTCACCAATGGCGCCATACGAATGGCCATGATATAAGTAAATACCGCTATTCCCGCTATAGGAATCAAGATCGAAAAAACCACCGTGGGAATAAAAAGAAAAAAATACTTGGCCGGAGCGATCAACGCGTTTTCCATATTTTACCCTTGTTCTCCCTTCGGTTTCGTATTAAGATAAATAAAAAATGAATGAGTATTCATTCAGTTTTTACCCATTGATTCCAATCCTGTCAAGAAAAAATTTTGGTTGCTATGCCCATAAATCCTTCCCTGATAGCAGTTGGGGTGGTCTTTCAGCGAATACCTTTTCGCGGTTTTCACATATCCAGGCAGCTGTTGGCAAATTGACAATTAACCATCAGGATTTCTTGACAAAAGCGGATTCTTTGAATAGATACTAATATACGAGTCAACAGTATAATCCCCACCCGACAGGCATGAAGGCCTCATTTATTATGAACACCACTGAAAAACAAGGAAAAAGGAGGTTCATGTGAGTACAGACAGTCCCTATCTGGCAAAACCGTGGTTGAAGCACTATGAGGAAGGCGTTCCTGAACATGTCCCATATGAAAACATCTGCCTGCCGGATTGCCTGAAGCGGTCGGCCAATAAATTCCCGGAAAAAATGGCCCTGACGTTTCAAGGATATCGGGTCAGCTTTGCCAAACTGAATGATATGGTGGATCGATTTGCCACGTGCCTGACCGATTTCGGGGTGAGGAAAGGGGACGGTGTGGCCATCCTGCTGCCCAATATGATCCCCTGTGTGGTGGCTTACTATGCCACCCTGCGCATCGGTGCCATCACCGTCATGAACAACCCCTTGTATTCCGATCGTGAGTTGGAACATCAGTTCAACGATTCCGGATCCAAAGTGCTGATCACATTGGATCTGCTCGGCAACCGGATGATCGATCTTCGGCCAAAAACTAAAATTAAACAAATTGTTTACACCAGTATCGGCGACTATCTTCCTTTTCCCAAAAGCCTGCTTTTCCCGCTGGTGGGCAAAAAAAAAGGATTGGCCGCCGATGTCAAACCGGCGGATAATTTGTACAAATGGAAAACCCTTATCACGAAGTACGCGCCCACCCCGCCGCAGGTGGCGCTGGATTTTGAGGACGTGGCCATGTACCAGTATACCGGAGGCACCACAGGCGTTTCCAAGGGCGTCATGCTCACTCATGGCAACTTGAGCAAACAAACCCAGCACGTATCGGCCTGGTTCCCCGCCTTCGGCAGCGATGAGATCATGCTCGGCGCCCTTCCTTTTTTCCACGTCTTCGGCCTCTCCACCGCCATGAACCTTGCCATTTTTAAGGGATGGGGAAACATCCTGGTACCCAAACCCCAACCCCCCCAACTGTTGGAGGCCATCGGCAAATTCAAGCCCACCTTTGCGCCACTGGTACCGACGATGTACATCGGCATGCTCGAACACCCTGATATCGCAAAAACGGACCTCACTTCCATCAAAGGTTGTTTTTCCGGCAGTGCCCCGTTGCCGGTGGAGGTGATCAGCGAATTCGAAAAGAAAACCGGTGCGGTTATCGTCGAGGGTTTTGGGATGACCGAATCTTGCCCGGTAACCCACATTAATCCATTTAAGGGCAATCGCAAAATAGGCAGCGTGGGTATTCCCATTTCTGACACCGAAAGCCGAATTGTGGATCTCAACGACGGCATCACCGACGTTCCCGTCGGCGAAATCGGCGAGCTTCTGGTCAGGGGCCCCCAGGTCATGAAGGGCTACTGGAACCGGCCCGACGCCACCGCCGAGACCCTTACCGACGGATGGCTGCACACCGGCGATATTGCCAAAATGGATGAAGACGGCTATTTCTACATCGTTGATCGCAAGAAAGATATGATCATCTCTGGCGGTTTCAACGTTTATCCCCGGGATATCGAAGAGGTTTTCTTCGAACATCCCAAGGTGATGGAAGCCACGGTCATCGGCATTCCTCATCCCAAACGCGGCGAAGCGGTCAAGGTGTTCGTCGTCTTGAAGGAAGGTCAGACAGCCACCACCGAAGAACTGCTGAAATACTGCGAAGACAAGTTAGCCAAATACAAATGGCCCACGGAAATCGAATTTCGCAAAGAACTGCCCAAAACCAATGTTGGCAAGGTTCTCAAAAAAGATCTCAGAGCCATGGAGCAACAAAAAAAGCAATAGACGGTGGGCCGTGTCGGTTTGAACGCTGCGGTCATCGAACCCAAAAAAGGGGGGTGCATTTCAATGCACCCCCCTTTTTTTTCAATTATATTTCTTTTAGTTACAGGCTTATTTGCCGCCAAAGGCATCTTCGGCGATTTCTACGGCCGCCTCGCTGGTGTTCATGATGGCGTCCATTTTGCCCATGGTGATGGGAAGTACCGCCTGCGTGAAATACTGCACGCTTTTCACCTGCCCTTCATAGTAAGCCTGATCTTTTTTCTTGGCCCCTTTTTCCAGTTGGGTGGCAGCGACAACCCCTCGCCATAGAAGCATCCAGGCCATCACCACATCACCGGAGGCCTCCATGAACGGATGGGCGAAAGCAAAGGCACTCATTACCTTGGGAGACATGGCGGTGGCGCCCAGGTGCATGGCTATTTCGCCCAATCGGTTCAAGGCCTTTTCCACTCTTACCGCATAATCCTTCAGATTGTCGATGGCCTTGGCTTGAGCGATGGTCTTTTGGATCTCAACCATCAGGTCCATAATCGGTTTACCCTTGTTCATGCCCAACTTTCGGCCCAGCAAGTCCATGGCCTGAATGCCGTTGGTGCCTTCATAGATCAGGGTGATGCGGCAGTCCCGCAAAAGCTGCTCCTGGGGGTACTCTTTGATGAAACCATATCCGCCGTAAACCTGCACACCCGTGCTGCAGACCTCAAAGGCTTTGTCGGTAACGTACCCCTTGCAGATGGGGATGAGCAGATCCAGCATTCCCTGCAGCCTGGCTTTTTCCGCCTCGTCATCGCTAACAGCCACCTGATCGGACAGGTACCCGGCGTAATACAGCAGGCTGCGCATACCCTCAACATACGACTTCATAGAGATGAGCATTCGGCGCACGTCCGGATGCTGGATGATGGGGACAGACGGTGCGTTAGGATCCATCATTTGCAGAAGATTCTTGCCCTGTACCCGCTCTCTGGCATAATTGACCGCATTCATGAAAGAAGCGCTGGCGCAGCAGAATCCCTGCATTCCCACCAGCAGACGTGCTTCGTTCATCATCAGGAACATGGCCCGCATGCCCTTGTTCGCCTCACCCAGCAATTCACCCACGCACTGGCCTTTGCCGCCTAAGGTCAACGAGCAAGTGGCGTTTCCGTTAATGCCCATCTTATGCTCGATGCCGGTGCAGATCACGTCGTTGAATTCACCCAGGCTGCCGTCATCATTGACCCGGTACTTGGGAACCAGAAAAAGAGAGATACCCTTGGTGCCTGCTGGAGCTCCTTCGATTCGTGCCAATACCGGATGAACGATATTTTCCACCAAGTCATGCTCGCCGGCCGAGATGAATATCTTGTTTCCGGTAATGCTATAAGTCCCGTCTTCGTTTTTCACGGCGCTGGTGGTCAGGTTGCCCACATCCGATCCGGCTTCAGGTTCGGTGAGCAACATGGTACCGGTCCATTTTCCGGTAAACATATTCTTTAGAAACAGTTTCTTCTGACGTTCCGTGCCGAACGCTTCCACCAACAGGGCCGCCCCGTGAGTCAACCCCGGATACATCATGAAGGCATAATTGGCGCCGTTGAAATAGTCGGCGGCAGCCAAAGAAATAGTCCTGGGCATCCCCTGCCCACCGTATTCGGGATCCTCGGGCATGGCCAGCCATTCGCCTTCGACGAACAGGTCGTAGGCGCGCTTGAAACTTTCCGGAACGAATACCTGGCCGTTCTCGAGGCGACATCCCTGCTCGTCACCCTCCTTGAAAGTGGGAAGAATTTCCTTTATCGCAAGGTTACGGGCCTCACTGATAATCAAATCTACGGTTTTCTTGTTGAATTCTGCGTACTTTTCATGCTCACTCAACGCACCTACGTTCAGCTGTTCATGAAGCACGAAATCAACATCTCTTCTGTCAGCGATTACCTGTGCCATGGTTTATCCTCTCCTTATTGACTGGTGGATCCGCCGTCGAAGCGAGTGCGCACGGCGATATCCGGTTATGTATTCAAGCCGTTAATTCTGCGTCACGGGTACCGCCGATGCCCTGAATGAAAAGGTCAACCAATGGATCGGCCATGGTGACCAAATCGTATTGCCCCCCTGAATGAACCCAGGAGTTGATCACCTCATCCACAGCACCGTTAATAAATCGCTTTACCAGGCCCATATATAGGTCCTTGCGAATGGTTCCCTCATCCTGGCCCAGTTCGACCACCTCGGATATTATATCCCGGTACATCTTGGACATCTCTTTGATCTGTTCGTTCCCGAGCCGCCGGTTCTGGTGGGTTTCCGCCTGATAAACGATGGCCATGTTGCGGTCTTTCTGAAACTCTTGGAGATGGACGCGAATTAAACACCGCAGCTTTTCTTCGGCGGTTGTCGACTGGCTTACCGCATCCCGAAACCGCTCGAAAATCTGACGGGTCTTGTACTGGTAGAACTGAACCAGGATGTCGTCCTTATTCTTGAAATAGAGATAGATGGTTCCATCCGCCACCCCAGCCTCTTTAGCAATCTGGGCAATCGTCGACTGAAAGAACCCCTGATCGGCAAATACGGAAATAGCCGCCTCCAGGATACGTTGGTATTTATCCATATTTTTCTTTTTAGTGCTGATGGCGACCTCCTGGCAACGGCTGTTTATGAATGAATATTCATTCATTTATCAAAGCCAAAATCGCCCTGTCAAGCTTTAACATCAAAAAGGCCGAAAAACCAGCAACTACAGGTTAAACCCTATCTGTCCCTAAATTCGGATAATTTAATGTCTTTTGTCTGAGGTATGCCGACGATAACACGTTTGTTTGATTCGGTCATATAAATGAATGAGTGAACATTCATTTCATTTTGACTTTGCTGCGGACAGGCAATAAAGGGATTTTGACCCCCGGATGCAAGAATGCATCCTTTCCATATTGACATAATTGATCCGCTCAGGTTAATTTCGCTCTTTAGCTCACATCAACCATTGCACGCCACCCCTTAAAGCATGCGTGCGGTGTATCACCTTTCATGGCAGCGACCCCATGCCAAGGTAAACAGGAGGAATGTCAAATGATTGTTGCGGAACGAAAGCCCTTTGAAGAGGTCAGGGCCATGGTCAAGGACTTCAAAAAAGTCCTCACCGTGGGATGCGGCACCTGCGTGGCAGTATGCCTGGCAGGCGGCGAAAAGGAGGTCGGCGTGCTTAACTCCGAACTGAAAATCGCCCGCCGCATGGATGGCAACCCCATCGAAACCGGTGGTATTACCGTGGAGCGGCAGTGTGACATGGAGTTTCTGGAAGAGTTGGACGGCATCGTGGATGAATACGACGCCATCATCTCCATGGCCTGCGGAGCAGGCATTCAATTTATTGCCGAACGATTCCCTGAAATCCCCGTGTTCCCCGGTGTCGACACCAGCTTTATCGGGGTCAACCGTGAAGTGGGCTGGTATGAAGAAAAATGCCGAGCCTGCGGGTCATGTGTGTTGGGTATGACTGCCGGCATCTGCCCGGTCACCATGTGCGCCAAGGGATTGTTCAACGGCCCCTGCGGCGGCACCAACAAGGGCAGCTGTGAAATCAATAGCGATCAACCCTGCGCCTGGCACCGCATTCATGAACGGCTGGCCAAACAAAACCGGCTGCAAAACATCCTCGATATCTGCCCGCCCAACGACTGGCGGAATCAGACGCCAAGAACCATCGTTCAGCCAGGCTACAAGGAACGCCTTGCCGCATTGGGTTTAAAGTAACCGAATTGCCGGCAAACAACCACGAAAACGGAACAAGCCAATAGAGGGATTCCAATATGAAATCAGGAAGCAATCTAGAAAAAATACTGCGTGCCGGTCATTTTGCCTTCACCGGAGAGTTGGGACCGCCCCGTGGATCCAACGTGGCGGCGGTGAGGGAAAAGGCCAAACACCTGGTCGGCATGGTCGATGCCGTCAATATTACCGATAACCAGACTGCCATGGTGAGGATGTCCAGTTGGGCCGCTTCGTTGATTGCCATTGAGGAGGGTCTGGAACCCAATTACCAGATGGTCTGCCGGGACCGCAATCGTCTGGCCATGCAGGCCGACATTCTCGGCGCATCGGCCCTGGGCATTCGCAACCTGCTCTGCCTGTCCGGCGACCACCAGCAGTTCGGTGACCACCCCCAGGCCAAAGGGGTGTTTGACATTGACTCCACCCAACTCATCGGCGCGGTGAAAAAAATGCGCGACGAAGGGAAGTTCATGGGCGGTGCAGACATCGACGAACCGCCCAAAATTTTCATTGGCGGGGCGGCTAACCCCTTTGCCGAACCCCATGAATGGCGCGTTCATCGTTTAGCTAAAAAAGTCAAGGCCGGTGTAGATTTCATCCAGACCCAGTGCATCTATAACATGGAGCGAATGCGCCAGTGGGTCAAAGAAGCCGTGGACATGGGGCTCGACGAAAAAGTCTACATCCTGGCCGGTGTCACGCCCATGAAGAGCGTCGGTATGGCGCGCTACATGCAGCTCAAGGTCCCCGGTATGGATGTCCCCAACGCGATCATCAAACGGCTTCAGGGTGTGGACAAGAAAAAGGTGGCCGACGAGGGCATCAAGATCGCCTGCGAACAGATCGACGAGTTCAAGGAGATGAAAGGCGTTGCCGGCGTTCATCTCATGGCCATCGAATGGGAGCACAAGGTGCCGGAAATTGCCGAGCGGGCGAAAGTCCTGCCCAGGCCAACGGTCTGATCCGTGCCGCCCATCCATTGTCAACCAACGATCACCAAAGGAGTTTTCAAGTGAGAACTGAATCGAAAAGAATAATGGTCATTGGGGGAGGGATCGCCGGTCTGACGGCAGCCTGGGAGCTTGCCGGCCTCGGTGCACAGGTTGCGCTGGTGGAAAAGGCCGACTACCTCGGCGGACACGCCATCCGATATTCCTGTAAAGCCACCGATGAATGCAAACAGTGCGGCGCCTGCGCCGTGGAAAGCATGCTTAAAAACGTGGTCAACGAACCGGCCATATCCGTCCATCTGGCCACTGAAGTGACCAGTATTAATAAAAACGGCAATTTCAAAGTCAGCCTGAAAAAGACAGGCACCACCAAAGACGCCAAGGCCTGTGGGGCCGGCTACACGGCCGATCCAACCGGCTGCGCCGCCGTCAAGGGCTATTCACTGAATAACGCTAAATTTTACCGGGCTGACGGCAGCTTGGATCCGGCAACCACCGGCAAGGCGGATGCCCTGGAAGTGGATGCCATTGTCGTGGCCACTGGCTTTACCCCTTTTGATCCGCGCATCAAATCCACCTATCGCTACGGTGAGTTGGAAAACGTCATCAGCGGTCTGGACATCGAGACGGGCAAACGCGCCAATGGTAAGGTCCTGCGCCCATCCGACGGCAAGCCGCCCAAAAAGGTCGCCTTTATCCAGTGTGTGGGCAGTCGCGACGAGCGCCTGGGCAATCTGTGGTGCAGCCAGGTATGCTGCCCCTATGCTCTCAGGACAGCCCAAGCCATGAAGCACAAGGACCCCGAGCTGGATGTCACCATTTTCTACATGGATATCCAGAATACGGGCAACGACTTCCCCGTTTTTTATCAGCAGTGCAAAGACGAAATGAAATTTGTGCGCAACATCCCCGTGGATATGTACAAAACCGAGGATGACCGCATCCGCACGCGTTTCATGGCCACCGAAGGCAGCAGTGAAGCGATGGAAGAAGAGTTCGACCTGGTGGTGCTCTCCGTGGGCATCATGCCGGCTGCGGACAATCCGACGCTTGCCGAAGCGGTTGGCGCGCCATTGAACAGTGATGGTTTTTTTGCCTGCGCCGACAAGTTGAACCGGTCAGCCACCGGCCAAGAAGGCATCTTTGTCGCCGGCACTGCATCGGGACCAAAAACCATTGCCGAATCCATCGTCCATGCAGGGCAATCTGCCGGCGAAGTGATGAAATATCTGGGGAGGGCCTAATGACACAACAAACACAAATGGAAACCATTACGATGGCCACCGATGTTTTGGTGGTGGGTGCAGGGATGACCGGCGTGAAGGCCGCCTCTGAAATCGCCGCCAATGGCTATAAGGTGGTGCTGATTGATCAGGGTGCCGGCCTGGGTGGGACACCTGGTGCTTCTGTCGCCGATCTCGATGGCAATGAAGCGGGTGAACTGAAGGCCTTGTTGAAAGCCGTCAACGGATCGGAAATGATCGAGGTCATGACCGACACCCGCATCGATGGGGCTGCCGGTGTTCCTGGTGACTTTCGGGTCTGGCTGTCGGGCAATGATGACATCGTCGAGAAATCAGTGGGTGCCATCGTGGTGGCATCGGAACTGGTTTCCTGCCCGCTTAACGATTCTTATGGCCTGTCCCTTTCAGACACGGCAGTCAGCCAAAGCCAGTTAGAAGCGGCGCTGAAGGAAAATCCGGCTGCCTTTGCCGGCAAATCGGTCGCCTTTCTCATGGGGCTGGCCCAGGATGGCAATCCGCTGGTTCTGGAGCGGGTCCTGAAAAGTGTTCTGGCCATCGAAAACGTGGACGGCAGCAGCGCGTATGTCTTGGCCGGTGATCTCAAGGTAGCCGAGGACGGACTGGAGAGACTCTACTTGGAGTGCCGGGACAAGGGTGCCATGTACGTCAAACTCACCGCCATGCCCAGTGTAAAGCAAGAAGGCAGTGCCTTGTCCATCACCTACGAAGATCCGGTTCTGCAACGCCAGGTGGAACTGACCCCGGATATCATCGTCGTCGAAGAGGCCATCGGTGCCGACCAGGTCAATGCGGCCCTGGCTGAAATGCTTCGCATCGACGTGGGATCCATGGGTTTCCTGCAGACCGACAACGTCCACCGCTACCCCGTTTCCACCAATCGTGAAGGCATTTTCGTGGTCGGCGGCAGCCGCCGGGCAAAAAAACGTTACGGCGCCCTGATGGATGCGGAAAATGCCGCCCTCCGGGTACGCAGCCTGCTGGGAAACGGCACCATCAGTGTCCCGGCCGCCAAGGCCGTGCTGGACAGCGGTAAATGTACATTCTGCCTGACCTGCTTCCGCTGCTGTCCCCACGGTGCCATCTACTGGACTTCCGACAACAAACCGGTGATCTCCAAAGTGGCCTGCCAGGGTTGCGGCATCTGCGCCTCTGAATGCCCCATGGACGCCATTCAGATCGGCGATTTTAACGATGCCGCCATGATCGACCAGGTGACCCAATCGGCAACCGCAAAAACCGATGATGCCCCCACCATCGTGGCCTTCTGCTGCCAGAACAGCGGCCTGGAAGCCGCCCGGATGGCTGAATCCTTCGGCATGCCGCTGCCCAAGGGGCTTAAAACCGTAGCCGTTCCTTGCGCCGGCAAGGTAGATATCGATTATGTCATGCATGCCCTGGCCGAGGGTGCAGACGGCGTGGTGGTTATGGCCTGCCACAACGGCAACTGCAAATCGGAAAAAGGCAGTTTGTACGCCAGCTGGCGGGCTGCCAATGCTCAGAATATGCTTGAGGCCATCGGCGTGGAAAAAGAGCGCATCTGTTTTGCCACCACGGCGGCCAACATGGGTGCCGATTTTTCATCCATTGTCATGGAAATGGAAGAACGTCTTAAAGCAAAATAACATACTGAATCCACTTAAGCGCGCGCCGCTGCTACCTGCAACGACGCGCGCTCTTTTTTGGCAACGAACCGTTGCCCCCACCGGGTCATCAAGCAACGCAAACAATGATGGACCGGTAAAAACTCTTATCAACCTATCCAACTGAAAATATTGTTAAAATACAAAAACAGACATTGCCTTCTCCAACCTGATATGATATGAAATGTATCATATTTACAGCACGTTAACATGGAGAAGACATGATTCGTATTAAGAACCACAAACAACGACAACTGTTCGATCCGTGGCGTCATTTAAGTCCAAAACGGCGTAAAATGCTTGAGGAGGACTGGCCAGGTCTTTTTCGGGAACATCTGCTGGAGGAACTTCCCGTCGATCAGATGCTGCCGCATTTTACGGATGGCATCGGAAGACCCAGCAAGGAACTATACACCGTGCTGGGTGTGCTTCTTCTCCAGCAGACCATGGATCTGACCGACAAGGCCGCCATCGAACAGCTTGCATTCAATATCCAGTGGCATTACGCCCTTAACATCCCGGAAGAGAGCGATGATGCCAAAACCATCAGTGAAAAGACCCTTTACTCAATGCGCCAGGTGATGATCGATAATCATCTTGACGAGACCATGTTTGATGCCATCGCCGACAAACTGGCCGTGGTGTTCGGTGTCGATACCAAAGACCAGCGCATCGATTCGGTGCACATCAAATCCAATATGCGCAGGCTCGGACGGATCAGTATTTTCAGCCAGACGATCTTTAAATTTCTGGTCAACCTCAAACGCCATCATCGGATGCTTTTCGATGCCATCGATGAGAAGGTCATCGCGCGCTATTGGGGGAAAAAAGCCCTGGCCGCCTTTTCCATGATCAAGCCATCAGGATCCGAGAAGACACTGAAAACCGTCAGCACCGACTTGTTCGATCTCATCGAGCAGTTCAAGGATCAGCCACAGGTTTGTTCCATGCACAGCTACAAACTGATGCAACGGGTGCTGGCCGAGCAGTGTAGCCTGAGCAGCGATACTGACGGCAGCAAGGTGACCGTCAAAAAGCCCGCCGATATACCGGCTGATTCGTTACAGAACCCCTCGGACCCGGATGCTACCTACAGTGGACACAAGGGGCAGGGATATCAGGTTCAGGTCATGGAGACTTTTGACCGCGGTGAAGACAACGCCGAGAAGCAGCAGCGGTTGAATCTGATCACCCACGTGAATGTACAAACGGCCTGTGAGCACGACGCCCACGCGTTGGCCCCAGCCATCGCTGACACCCGGGTGCGGGGTGTTGGCCCCAAGAAATTGCTGGCCGACACGCTTTACGGCAGTGACACCAATGATCGGATTGCCCAAGTAGCAACGGTTGAACTGGTTGCCCCGACGCATAAGGGCCGCAGTAAAGAAGATCTGTTGAGCCAATTTCGTTTCAACAAAAAAGGCCTGGTTACCCAATGCCCTGCCGGATATCGTCCAGAGAATACGTCACCAAAAACGAAACGATCCAACTTCGGCGCCGGTTTTGACCTGCAACGCTGTCTGGCCTGCCCCATGTTGCCCCAATGTCCGGTAAAGCCCGGCAAGAAGAAGGCGTATCTTCGCTACAGCGAAAAGCGCTACCGTCTGGCAAAACGGCGAGCGCTGGAAGCCAGTGCAGCGTTCATTGATGACTATCGCTGGCGGGCCGGCGTGGAAGCAACCATGAGTGAGTTCGATCGACGAACCGGAGTAAAGAAACTCAGGGTCCGGGGGATGCCGGCCGTGCGGTTTTACGCCAGAATGAAGGCCACCGGCTTAAACATCCTTCGCGCAGGAGCCGCCCGCAAGGCCAGAAGAAAGGCCTGGGCGGCCAATGGTGCCTATATTGGCCATGTGGATACCTTTATCCATGCTGTCAAAGAGCGAATCCAACGATTTATAGAAGATCTTGGATCTGTTTTTCTCAATCCGACTCAGGCCGCCGATAGTTATCGAAATATGGCGGCGTGAGTTTTTACGGGTCCATCAAACAATAGACGGATCCCATGCGGAAGCGGTTGATTTCAATTTTTTCCTTGTAATTTACGCCTGATTCGGAAATAAATACTAACCTGATCATTTTTATCAAAAATAGAATCGTCGGTGGTTAACCAACAACGGAGGAACTAACAGTATGGCTGATGAAGCGATCAAGCTCGGTGGAAAGAAACGATCCGTTTTCATCGACAAGGTAAAGGAGATTCTCCCGGAAGGGGGAAACCTGAACCTGTGCCTGACCTGCGGCGCCTGTTCATCGGGCTGCCCGGCAACGGGTCTGGAGGGAATGGATCCCCGAAAATTTTTAAGGATGGCGGCTCTGGGCATGGATGAAGAAGTGCTCAGTACCAAATGGGTCTGGATGTGCAGCATGTGTCAGCGCTGCGTCTATGTCTGCCCCATGAAAATCGACATCCCCCAGCTGGTCTTCAATACCCGGGCCCAGTGGCCCCGTGACCAGCGTCCCAAGGGCATCCTGGGATCCTGCGACATGGCCCTGCGCAACGACACCTGCAGCGCCATGGGAGCCACGGAAGAAGACTTTCAGTTTGTCGTGGAAGATGTCCTCGAAGAGTATCAGGAAGCCCAACCCGAGTTCGCGGAAATGAAGGCTCCCGTCAACAAGCAGGGCGCCGAATTTTTCCTGAATCAGAACTCCCGCGAACCGGTCACCGAACCCGACGAAATGGTGCCGCTGTGGAAGATCCTGCACCTGGTGGGGGCCGACTGGACCTATGGAACCAAAGGCTGGGCCGCCGAAAACTACTGCATGTTTCTGGGCGACAATGAGAGCTGGAAACATATTGTCGAGGTAAAGAAAAAAGCCGTGGAGGATCTGGGCTGCAAGGTCTGGCTCAACACGGAGTGAGGGCACGAACTCTTTGCAGTCCGGGCCGGACTGAAAAAATTCAACCTCGAACCCAACTTCGAAATCAAAAGCATCATTCAATATTACGCTCAGTGGATCCGCGAGGGCAAGCTCAAGCCCAGCTCCGCGTGGAACAAGGAGCGCAAGATCAAGTTCACCGTTCAGGATCCCTGCCAGCTGGTGCGAAAGTCCTTTGGCGACCCCGTTGCTGAAGATCTGCGCTTCGTGGTCAAATCCGTGGTCGGCGAAGAGAATTTCGTGGACATGCACCCCAACCGCTCCAACAACTTCTGCTGCGGTGGCGGCGGTGGCTTCCTGCAATCCGGATTCCCGGACGAACGCCGAGCCTACGGCAAGCTCAAGGCCGACCAGATTCTGGCCACCAAGGCGGCCTACGCCATCACCCCCTGCCACAACTGCCACGCGCAGATCCACGATCTGAGTGACCAGTTGGATCACCCCTGGCAGACCGTTCATCTGTGGACCCTGCTCTGTCTCTCCCTGGGAATCCTCGGTCCGAACGAGCGCGAGTACCTGGGTGACGACCTTAAGGATGTGGATGTGTTCCACCCCGAGTCATCGAATATGTAAACCGTTGTTCGAAACGAAACCAAAAAGGCCGGTAGCCCTAAAACGGGGCACCGGCCTTTTTTCATTAGGTATGGTCCAAAGGAACGGAGTTTATCCCCACCCCTTTATACTCCCTTGGAGAGTTTCACCGCACACACCTTGTACTCCGGAATGCCGGAGATGGGGTCAAGAGCTGCATTGGTAAGCTTGTTGGCTGCCGATAGGGCAAAATGAAAGGGAATGAAAACGGTTCCGGCCACGGCTTTTCGGGAAATCCGGACCATGGCTTTGATTTCTCCCCGTCGGGAAGCAATGGTGACCCGATCACCATTCTCAATACCCATGCCCTGGGCATCGCCCCGCGTGATCTCCACAAAGGACTCCGGCTCCCGTTCGTTCAAACCCTCGGTCTTCATGGTCATGGTACCGGTATGGTAGTGATAGAGAACCCGGCCGGTGGTCAGGTACATGGGGTAGTCGTCATCGGCCACTTCCGCCGGGGCAATCCATTCGAGGGCATGAAACATCCCTTTTCCGCGGGTAAACTGGGCGCCGTGTAAAATAGGCGTTCCGGGATGTTCCGGAGTGGGACAGGGCCAATGGAGACCCTCGTGTTCGATACGGGCATAACTGATGCCCGCATAGGAGGGGGTGACGCCGGCCAGTTCGTTGAAAATGGTTTCGCTGTCCTTGTAGGACATTGGATAACCCATGCGTGTGGCGATCTCGCAAAGGATCTTCCAGTCATCCTTGGCCAATCCCGGCGGGTCCACCGCCTTTCTCACCCGCTGCACCCGCCGCTCCGTATTGGAAAACGTACCGTCTTTCTCGGCAAAGCACTTGGAGGGAAACACCACGTCCGCCATCCTGGCGGTCTCGGTGAGAAAGATATCCTGAACCACCAGAAACTCCAAATTGCTGAAACATTTTTCGGCATGGTTCAGGTCAGGATCGGACACCAGGGGGTTCTCGCCGATGATGTAAAGGACCTTGAGTTCTCCGCTGTGTGCTTTGGGCACCATCTCGGTAACCTTAAGCCCCGGTTTCGTGGGCAGGCCGGTGACGTTCCAGGCCCGTTCCATTTTTTTAATGGCGTCCAGGTTGTCCACCGTCTGATAGCCGGTGAGGACGTTGGGAAGCCCCCCCATATCGCAGGCCCCCTGGACGTTATTCTGGCCCCGCAGGGGATTGACTCCACCGCCCCGGATGCCCATGTTTCCGCAAAGCATGGCCAGATTGGCCAGGGATTTGACGTTGTCCGTACCAGTGGTGTGCTGGGTGATCCCCATGCAATAAAGAATACTGGCCGCGGGAGCCTTGGCGTATAGCCGCGCTGCATCGACGAGCTGCTGGGCCGGAATACCGGTAATAGTCTCTACGCGCTCCGGGGTATACTTAGCCACGACTGCTTTCAGGGCTTCGAAGTTTTCCGTGCGTTCTTCGACAAACGTTTTATCGTGGAGGTCCTCCTGGATAATGACGTTCATCATCCCGTTGATCCAGGCCACGTCGGTTCCCAGATTGGGCCGTAGCCACATCTCTGAAAATTCCGTGAGCTTGATGCGGCGTGGATCCACTACGATGAGGGTGGCGCCCTTTCGGGTAACGGCCCGTTTTACAAAAGTGGAAAGCACGGGATGATTTTCCGTGGTATTTGAGCCGGTCACGAGAATAACGTCTGCCTCCTCGATATCGGCGATCGTATTCGTCATTGCGCCACTTCCGAAAGCTGCGGCCAGACCGGCCACGGTGGAGCTATGTCAGAGACGGGCGCAATGATCGATATTGTTTGTTTTAAGCACCGCCCGGGTAAATTTGTGGGCGATATAGTTCTCCTCATTGGTAATGCGCGCCGAGGTGAGCAGGCCGATGCTGTCTCCGCCATGGGTGTCGCGGGTATTTTTAAGCTTTTGTGCCACCAGGTCGATCGCCTCGTCCCATGTGGCTTTGCGAAACACCCCGTTTTCCTTGATCAACGGGTCCGTCAAACGCTCATCACTGCCGATGAAATTGAAACTAAAACGTCCCTTGACACAGAGGCTGCCGTGATTGGGAGCAACATCCGGCACACCGGTGACCTTCACCACCCGGTTTTCCTTGACGTGAAGGTAGAGTTGGCAACCCACCCCGCAATAGCCGCAGGTGGTTTTCGTTTTCTGGGTTTCCCAGGGCCGAACATGGTAACGCACATCCTTTTCCACCAGGGCACCCACCGGGCAGACCTGCACGCACTCGCCGCAGAAGACGCAATCGGAATCCTTCAGCGGCCGGTCGCCGGCAGCGATGATTTTTGTGTCCGCACCGCGGTAGCCAAAGCTGATGGCATTGTTCACCTGCACCTCGTTGCAGGCCTGAACGCAGCGCCCGCACAGGATGCAGCGCGAAAAATCCCGAACGATAAAGGGATTGACCGTCTCCATGGGATAGCGGGACGGGGTCCCCTGAAAGCCCTCGCCGGTCACCTGATAGCGGTAGGCCAAATCCTGAAGCCGGCAGTCTCCCCATACCGGACACAATCCGTCGCTGCCGTCATCTTTTTCGACCCCCAACTGAAATTGGGTCCAGTCGCTGTCGTCCCGTCCACGAACGGCACAATTGTGATTGCCCGAGGAGAGCATGAGTCGCAGAATCTCTTTTCGCGATGCCACCACTTCCGGCGATTCGGTGCGCACCACCATGTTGGGAGAGGCGGGAGTGGAACAGGCCGGCAGCAGTGTCCGGGCCCCCTTGACCTCAACCACGCAAATCCGACAGGCGCCGGTGGGCGTAGTTCCCTTCAAGTGACACAAGGTCGGAATATCGATGTGGCCCCGCCGGGCCACATCCAGGATCGTATCCCCCGGTTCAATGGGAAGCTCGTTTCCGTTGATCACCATCAGGTTCGTCTGTTCCATATTCAGATGCTCCTTAGGGAAGGGTCCGTTGGCGGTGGCTCAGGATGCGATGCAATCGCCTGTTATCCGCTTGGTATCCATCCATAAAATGATAGCTTGGGGTTCGGTCCGATGCCGCAAGAATGTTGAAACCGAAGGCCCATTAAATCTGCGTTGAGGATTTCAACATCGCGAGAACCCAGGTCTGAGCCAAAAGATGCAATTTAGGATCAGGCACCAGCCTATTTTTTCTATAGAAAATCGACCCTATTGTCAATCCGGGAATACCAATCAGCAATAATTGAAGCCTCTCCGCAGCAAGCCGCGAGGAGGCTTTATCGTAAGGATAAAAAATCGATCTTCAGTTCCCTGGCCGCCCCTCTCGCAAGCGGCGGGGAACGCGCTCGCTGTCGCGGTTCAAAAAAAGGGTTCGCTAAACTTATAAAACATATTTTATCAAATAGTTTTCATTTTATTTGGGGCGATTATCGCAATCGCCGACCCGTTTTCGAAAACCAGCTCCGTCCCCCCGCGAAGTCATCAACAGATATACCAAGGCACCCACGATACTGCCCGCAAAATCCGCGACCCCGTCCATCACGTCGGCCTGACGCGTCGCTACGAACGCTTGGTGGACTTCGTCACTGATGCCGAAAAGGGTGGCAAAGCAGACACTGAGCACCAGCAACTGTGCCGGGAATAGTCGACCCGGCCAGGTCGCCCGGCATGCCCGGTAAAGAAGCAATGCCAGCGCTCCGTAAGCAGCCATGTGCAACACTTTGTCTTTCAGGGGAAAAGAGGGACCGAAATCGGGCGACGGAAAACTGGATTGGACAATTATCGCCGCGCATAAAGCCACTACCGGCATCCAGTATAAAAAAAAAATTTTCGGTGCGGTTTTCATGGAGCAGCAGGAAAGGCCTTGGGAAAGCCGCTGCAGCCTTCCGGGGATTCCGGGGATGGCTGCAGTGGCAGTTGTGCATTGGACTATTCGTCGAACATATCCAGGTTCAACCGTCTGCCAGTCACGTGGGCCGTCACCTGTTTCATAAAGTGGGCCATGGGGATACCGTAGCGAACCGTGCCGTCCAGCGTGCGAACGGATATGGTGCCGGCCTCCTGTTCTTTGGCACCGCAAGTCAGAATCAGCGGCGTCTTGGCCAGCTGGGCTTCACGAATTTTACGGTTGAGGCTTTCCGTCCGGTCATCCACCTCAACCCGAAGGCCCGAGGTGGTCATGGTTTTGGCGACATCCTGGGCAAAGGGGATCAGGTCATCGTTGATTGGCAACAAAACGGCCTGAACCGGCGCCAGCCAGAGGGGGAACTTGCCTTCGAAGTGTTCGATAAGAATTCCCAGAAACCGCTCGATGGAACCGAACACCGTCCGGTGGAGCATAATGGGCCGGTGTTTTTCATTGTCTTTTCCCACATAGGTCAGGTCGAACCGCTCGGGAAGGCTCATGTCCAGCTGAATGGTGCCACACTGCCAAGTCCTCCCCAGGGCATCCTTGATATGCAGGTCGATCTTGGGGCCGTAGAAGGCGCCGTCTCCCTCGTTGATACGGTATTCCTGGCCGTAAGCATCCAGCGCTGAGCGAAGTCCGTCGGTAGCCAGTTCCCACTGCTCGTCGGTACCGATCGATTTTTCCGGCCGGGTGGAGAGCTCCAGATGAAAACCGAGACCGAATTGACTATAAACCCGCTCCTCCAGCCTCAGCAGGTCGATAATCTCATCCTGGATCTGTTCCGGCATCATGAAAAGATGGGCATCGTCCTGGTGAAAGGCCCGGACCCGGAACAATCCGTTGAGCACGCCGGACAGCTCGTGCCGATGCACCAAGCCGATCTCTGCCGCGCGGATGGGAAGTTCCCGGTAAGAGTGCGGCCGGGTGCTGTAAAGCAGCATACCGCCGGGACAGTTCATGGGCTTGATGGCGTATGCCTGTTCATCCACCGCGGTGGTGTACATGTTCTCACGATAGTTCTCCCAGTGGCCGCTTTTCTCCCACAACGTGCGCTGGAGGATGATGGGCGTCTTGGTCTCCACGTATCCGGCTTCCCGGTGGGCGTCGCGCCAGAAATCCAGCAGGGCGTTCCACACATCCATGCCTTTGGGATGAAAAAAGGGCATACCCGGTGCATCGTCATGAAAGCTGAACAAGTCCATGGCCGCACCGATCTTGCGGTGGTTGCGTTTTTTGGCCTCTTCGAGAAAGTTGAGATAAGCCTTGAGCTGCTTTTTGTCGAAAAAGGCAGTGCCATAGATCCGTTGAAGCTGAGCCTTGGATTGGTCCGCCCGCCAGTAGGCACCGGATACCCGCATCAGTTTGACCGCCCGCACGAACCCGGTGTGCGGCACATGCGGTCCCCGACACAGGTCGGTAAACTCGCCCTGCTTGTAGAAGGAGATGGTACCGTCGGCCAGGTCGGAAATCATCTCCGTCTTGTAGGGTTCCTCCTTATAAAATTCCAGGGCATCGGCTTTGGACACCTCATGGCGTTCGACGGGAATCTTCGCTTTGATGATGCGGTTCATTTCCGCTTCGATCTTGGGGAAGGCTTCCTCGGAGAGTGGCTCCATATCGATGTCGTAATAAAAACCGTCCTCCACCACCGGCCCGATGGTGAGTTTGGCCTGGGGGTAGAGATTCATCACCGCCTGGGCCATGACGTGAGCGGCGCTATGGCGCATGATTTCCAGCGCTTCGGGATCCCGGGTAGTGATCAGCCGGACGGCGGCATCCTGCATGATGGTCCGGTTCAGGTCTACCAGGTTGCCTTCTATTTCCATGGCCACGCAATCCCGGGCCAGGCCTTCGGAGATGCTCTTGGCCACAACCATCCCCGTGGGATAATCCTCAAAGGGTTTTCGACTTCCATCGGGAAGTGTGATATGAATCATTTTTTTTATCTGCCTTCCGTAAAAAGGTTGTGCATTAGGTCAACAATGGAAAATCAACGGTTCCCCAATAATTCAGTGATAAAAAAACAACTTATGAAAAGTAGGGAAAAACCCTCTCCGGGTCAAGCAAAAAATATGAATGCCGTCACCGATCCTTCCTTCCGCCTCATCCGATCGCCGGTCGAACTGAAACAATTTGTCGACCGGATCAGTCATGAGAAAATCCTTGCCGTGGATCTTGAGGCGGACTCCATGTTTCACTACCAGGAAAAAGTCTGCCTGGTGCAGATGGCCGGCAACGGTGAGAATGTGGTCATCGATCCCCTTGAAGTCAACGACCTTTCACCCTTGGCCCCCATATTCATGAACAAGGACATCTGCAAGGTGTTGCATGGTTCGGACTATGACGTACGTTCCCTCTACCGCGATTTTTCTATCGAGATCAACAACCTGTTCGATACTCAGCTGGCCAGCATGTTCATGGGCGAACGGGAGACCAGCCTGGGGGCAGTGGTCAACAAGAGGTTCGGCATTCAACTGGACAAACGCTACCAGAAAAAAGACTGGTCTCAACGCCCCCTGCCCGACGGCATGATCGAATACGCTGCATCAGACGTGTATCACCTGATCCCGCTGGCCCGTCTGCTCATGGATGAATTGGAAGAAAAAGGGCGTCTGAACTGGGTCAAGGAGGAGTGCGATTACCTGTCCGAGGTCAGACCGATGGAAAACGGCGGCGATCCGTTGTTCCTTCGGTTCCGCGGCGCCGGTCGCCTGCCGCGGCGCAACCTGGCCGCACTGGAGGGGCTGTTGCAATATCGCCGGGAACTGGCCGAAAAAAAGGACCGTCCCCTGTTCAAGGTTTTTTCCAATACCGCCATGCTGAAAATCGCCACCGACATGCCCGAAAGCCCTCAGGCCATGGAGTCGGCCCACTGCCTGAGCACCAAACAGATCCGTATTTACGGCAAATCATTAGCTGCCATCGTAAAAAAGGCCAACGCCATGGATGCAAAGGACCTGCCCACCTATCCGCGGAAACGGCGGAAACCTGTGTCACCCACGGTGCCCGAACGGATCAGGGCCATCAAGACCTGGCGCGATCAGTTGGCCGACCGGTTGGATATCGATCCCACATTGCTGTTCAATAAAGCCCTGATGACCGCTATTGCCGTTCACAAGCCTTCGGATATCCCGGGTCTGCGAGAGGTCGAGGGTATCCGCAACTGGCAGGTGGAGGCCTTTGGCGTGGAGGTCCTGAAAACCTTATCCGCCCTGCCCTGAAACCATACCATCGACGTTGATTGGCCCCTGTCTATCAGCAGGCCTAAGCATGCACCGGCAAGGTTTTTTTTCGGTGGAATGATCTTGCGCAGTCATCCAACCCGCGGATTGGGCTTTCAACCTCGAATACACGGCGGGTCATGGATCAGGCGGCAGCATCCGACAAACCGGCGCTGATCGGCCGTCATAGCGAATCAGTGCGCCGCCGCCGGACCGCCCCATGGCGCAGTTGACCACGATCGTCTTCCCAAGGCTTTCCACACCGGCCTGTTCGTGAATATGCCCGCAGATGACCAGCGCCGGTGAACAGCGGTCCACCAGCCGTCTGACGGCCCGGCTTCCCGCGTGGAATTTACCCAGCACCCGATCCCTGATGCCGTAAGGCGGGGGGTGGACCACCAGCACACTGTAGTCCTGTAACATGGCGGATACCCGGGTCACGGCTTCCGTCTCTTTGAAGCCTAATCGGGAATGAAAGGGCAGCGGCAGGGTGCCCCCGATGCCGACAAAATCGACGCCGCCAAAACGTGCCGCAGACAGATGAATGGATCGGAGCCGCGGAAACGATTGCAGTCGTCGCCCTATATCTCGGCAATCACTGTTTCCCCGGATGAGCAGCACCGGTAAATCCAATCGACTCAATCCATCAAGCATGACATCCGGCTGCCGGCGCCTTGAGATGTCCCCGGCCAGGACCAGCAAATCCGGCCGGTGGATGGTGACCTGCTTTTCAATACTTCGAATCCGTTCTCCATGGCCGTGGATATCGGCTGCAGCATAAATCAGCATCTTTCGGTTCACCTTTCCGCAGAAGCGATCGACGATGGGTTAATCTATAATAATTGCCTTGACAGGTAAACGGATTTGATGAAATCAGAATGAATCGTTGTCATTCCTTTCATTCGGCAGGCGGAAAGCAATCCCATGTCCCTGAGACGATTTTTTATCGCACCGGAAATGGTCAACCATCCGCACCCGGAAATTTCCGGCTCGGATGCCGGCCACATCTACCGGGTGCTTCGCCTGTCCGCCGGTGATATCGTGGAACTCTTTGACGGCACCGGAAACGGATACCTGGCGCAGATCGTTTCGGCTTCCCCCAAGCGGGTTTCATTCATTATCAAGGAGTCGTTTCCGATGCTGTCCGAATCGTCCGTCCAGATCTCCATGGCCCAAGGAATTCTCAAGGACCGCAAGATGGACGACCTGATCCGTCAATTGACTGAACTGGGTATCGATCGCTGGATGCCTTTTTATGCAGCCCGGTCGGTACCCGTGCCGGGCAAAAAAGGCATGGTGACGAAATTGGAGCGATGGGAGAAGATTGCCATTGAAGCGGTCAAGCAGTGCCGGCGCGGACAGGTTCCCCAAATAATGCCGGCAGGCAATTTCGACGATATGCTGACGGCATCGGCCGACAGCGATCTCAAAATCATCTTCTGGGAAGGCGCACCGCAGGCGTTTGAAATTCCGGGAACGGCTCCGCCCCAGCCAAAAAAAATAACGGTTGTGATAGGCCCGGAGGGCGGCTTCGAGCCGGGCGAAATTCAGCGGGCCCGGGAGCACGGATTTTTCACTACGGGTCTGGGCCCCCGTATTCTTCGGGCGGAGACCGCCACCCTGGCCGCCTGCACCCTGGTGCAGTATCGCTTTGGAGATATGGGCATCACCCAGTGACCGCTAACGGAAACGATCCTGAACCGGAGAAAAAAATGAGTCAGCCCCCCTGGCAGATCCATAATCCTGAAGGAACCTTTCGCGTCATCGTCACCAAAGCGCTTCCCGGCCGACGATGGCTTGATATTCTCATCGCTGCCGATTGCCGCATCGAAGTCTGCCACAGTACAGCGGTTCTGGACACCGAAACCATCAAGGCGGCCATCGGCAGCCGATGTGACGGTGGCATCGGACAACTGACCGAACCGTGGAATGAAACCCTTTTCGATGCGCTCAAAGCCGCCGGAGGCATCGCATACAGCAATTATGCCGTGGGCTACAACAACGTGGATCTGGAGGCGGCCACCCGGGCGGGCATTCCGGTAGGCAACACGCCGGGCGTGCTCACCGAAACCACCGCAGAGATGGCCGTGGCCCTCACCTTCGCCGCCGCACGACGGGTGGGGGAGGCGGAGCGATACCTGCGCGCCGGTCGCTACACCGGCTGGCTTCCCGACCTTTTTTTAGGGACCCTGCTGCAAGGCAGAACCCTGGGAATCATCGGCGCCGGCAGAATCGGTTCGGCCTTCGCCCGAATGATGGTTCAGGGCCACGGCATGCAGGTGATCTATCATGACCTTGCCGCCAACACCGGTCTGGAATCATTTGTCGCCGGCTACAATCGCTTTCGGGTGACCCAACACCAATCACCCGTGGTCTGCCGTCGTGCCGCATCCGTCGATTCGCTTCTGGAAACGGCGGACTGTGTAAGCATTCACACGGTGCTGGACGAAACCACCCACCACCTCATCGATGCCCGGCGGTTGGCGTTGATGAAACCCGATGCCATCCTGATCAATACCAGCCGCGGCCCGGTGGTCGATGAAGCGGCTCTGGTCGACCACTGTCGCCGCCATCCGGATTTTCGCGCCGGGTTGGATGTGTTCGAACACGAACCGGAGACGGCCCCCGGCCTGGCCGAATTGGACAACGTGGTCATTGTGCCACACATCGCCTCGGCCACGCGCTGGACTCGGGAAGGCATGGCCACCCTGGCGGCCTGCAATGTGGCCGGCCTCCTCAGCGGGTACCCGCTCTGGCAACAGCCGGGCATCCTGCCCTTTCTCGAAGACGATCCGCCCCACGCCATTCCGAGCATCGTCAATGCCGGGGCGCTGGGATGGCTCGGGAAACGGGAATAATTTTTCCAATCGCATGTCCATCGGGTATGGCCGCAAACCAACCATTGAAAATTTATCGTTGACAAGGTAACCGTTTAGCCATGGAAAAGGTCGACCCAACCATCTACGAGGGTTATATCAAAGCCCTCACGGACATCAGCCGGGCCATTACCTCGGATCTGTTTCTGGAAGATCTGCTCAAACTCATCGTCATGGTCACGGCCAAGGTCACCGGTGTGGAAATATGTTCCCTGTGGCTCATCGATGAGAATGAAAAGCCGGCTAAAATAAGGCTCAAGGCTACCCAGTCCATCGATCCGGAATACATCAAAGACCGCTCCCTGAATCTCAACGAAGGGGTTGTCGGGGTTGTGGTCACAACCAAACGCCCCATCACCATCAAAAACGTGCTTTGCAGCAAACGATTCAAAGAAAAGGAGATGGCCCGCAAGCTCAAGTTGATCTCTATGGTCGGAGTTCCGCTCCAGCTAAAAAATGAGAAAATCATCGGTGTGCTTAACTGCTTTACCGCAATCCCGCATACGTTCTCCCATACCGAGATCAACCTGCTGACGGCGGTAGCCAACCAGGCAGCAGTGGCCATCATGAATACGGAGTTGATGCTCAAGGCCAAGATCATCCAGGAGGAATTGGAAACGCGCAAGCTCATCGAACGGGCCAAGGAAATCCTGATTCGCCGACGGAGCCTGGATGTCAACAGCGCGTTTCGGTGGATCCAGAAGCGAAGCATGGATAGCCGCAAATCGATGCGCGAGGTTGCCGAAGCAATCTTGCTGTCAGAGGATTTGGGATACTACTCGAGCATTCCCCACGCCCTGAAAAAAGAAAATAAATAAGTTATACTTAACTTCATTATTGACATTAACCATTTCCGCTGATATCGGTCAGTCAAAGAATGATTGGCGTTGCACACAACGGTGTGTGCAATGGCTATACAACCGACAAAGGCGTCCGTTGTCCTGTATCAGGGGAAGGATGCCTTTTTGCGCATTTGATAAGGCGGCGCTTCCTCAGCGAGGAAACGCCGCCTTTTTTATTGGTTTCTCAAAAAAAACATGGATGGCCGGGATTCGAATGGTTCGAATTGCGGTTGAACTCTTAACGGTTGAGGAATGGAAAAATGAATCTTCAGAGACCCAATGCAAACGAGGCACTTGAAACAAAAAATCGTTCCCGCAATGTCGCCCCCCAGTCGGGGATATGCAGCCGATGCATCGACGGTTGCAAAGGCAACTGCGATCTGTTCCGCGCCACATTTCGAGGCCGGGAGCTGCTGTATCCCCAACCGTTCGGCAGCATCACCGCCGGTGCCGACAAGGATTATCCCGTTGACTATTCCCATCTGAACATCAATGGCTATGCTTTGGGCGCACAAGGAATCGAGCCGAACCCGGATATGGCAACCTTCCCCAATGTGGACACGGAAACTGCCTTCGGCGTCGACAGCAAGGTGAAAATGAAGGTACCGATTTTCACAGGAGCCCTCGGCAGCACGGATATTGCCCGTAAGAACTGGAAGCATTTTGCCATTGGGGCGGCCATCAGCGGCATTACCCTGGTGTGCGGGGAAAACGTATGCGGGATCGATCCGGAGCTTGAATTCAACGCCAACGGGAAAGTGGCCAAATCGCCGGAAATGGATCGCCGGGTCAAAGAGTACCGTCGGTATCATGAAGGGTACGGTGACATCCTGGTCCAGATGAACGTGGAAGACACACGCAACGGCGTGGCGGAATACGTCATTGAGAAGCTCGGGGTCGAAACCATCGAACTGAAATGGGGCCAGGGGGCCAAATGCATCGGCGGTGAAATCAAGGTCAACTCGTTGGAGAGAGCCATTGAACTGAAAAAACGCGGCTATATAGTGACCCCGGATCCGGAAAGCCCGGCGTTCCAGGCTGCCTTCAAGGCCGGTCCCCTGAAACAGTTCGAACGGCACTCGCGATTGGGGTTCATTGATCAGGCAGGGTTCATGAAAGAAGTGGAACGGCTGCGCCAGATGGGCGCCAAGCGGGTCACCCTGAAGACCGGTGCCTATCCTATGCGGGAACTGGCCATGGCCATCCGCTGGTCCAGTGATGCCAAGATCGATCTGCTGACCATAGACGGGGCGCCGGGCGGCACGGGCATGAGCCCTTGGAGAATGATGTGCGAATGGGGTGTTCCATCCATCTATCTGCATTCCATGGCGTACGAACTGTGCGACCGCCTGGCCAAGCAGGGAAAACCGGTACCGGACATCGCCTTTGCCGGCGGCTTTTCATCGGAGGATCATGTGTTCAAGGCGCTGGCCCTCGGTGCCCCCTATTGCAAGGCCGTCTGCATGGGGCGGGCCCTGATGATTCCCGGTATGGTCGGAAAAAACACAGAGCGATGGTTGCGGGGCGAACAGGGCGGGCTCCCGTCGACGGTATCCGCGTTTGGATCGACCAAGGAAGAGATCTTCATGAATTATGAAGTGCTCAAGGAAAAATACGGCTCTGAAGTGGCCAATCTTCCCCTCGGGGCAGTAGGCATCTTCAGTGCGGTGGACAAGATCAAGGTCGGCCTCCAACAAATTATGGCCGGCGCTAGAAACTGGAAGGTGGAATACATTTCCAGAAACGACATCTTTTCGCTGACCGACGAGTGCGCAAAGGTAACGGGAATTCCCTATGTGATGGATGCTTACCGGGAGGAGGCCCTCCGGATCATCGATGCTTGATGGGCTTGGCTCACAGAAAGCACGAATGCCCACACGGGGCGGTACCCTACCGCCCCTTTTTTATTTCATCAGTCATACTCATATTTTGCATATTTTTTTAGTATCAGTTATATAAATAAATTATACCTTTTTCCAATTTTTCGTGGATGATTAACCACATCGGGTCAATCGATACCTTAAACGAGGCCGCATGATTGTAACTGAGACCCCGATCCCCCCTGAATTCTATTCCCATTTCAAGCTGTTCCACGAAATGATGGCCATAAAGGTGAAGGAAATCCTTTTGGTGTCAAGCCCATACGATGCCTTCATCATGGAGGAAGATGGCAGTCTTGCATCTCGTATAATAAATGAATACAGTGGGTTGAACTTAAGCCACCCGCCACGAGTCACCCAAACCGCCTCGGCATTGGAAGCCCTTTCGATTCTTGGGCGGAAAAAGTTTGACCTGGTCATTACCACACCCCAGCTGGAGGAGATGGATGCCTTTTCCCTATCCAAAAAGATCAAGCATGCCCACCCAACCCTGCCCGTCATTCTGCTGAGCCATACGCCCCGAGGCGTTTTTTCCGCTGCCTGAGAACAGAGATTGCAGCGGCATCGACAAGGTCTTCATCTGGTCAGGCAATTCGGATCTGCTCCTGGCGCTGGTTAAAAATACCGAAGATCATCTGAATGTGTCCAACGATACCTTGAATGCCAAGGTTAGAGTATTGATTCTGGTGGAAGACTCACCGGTCTACTACTCATCGTTCCTGCCGCTGATATACAAAGAAGTTGTCAAGCAGACCCAGGCCGTTCTCGGTGTCGGTCTGAATGAAGAACATCGGTTGCTGAGGATGCGTTCCAGGCCTAAAATACTATTGGCCAACACCTATGAAGATGCATTAACGCTCTATGGCAGGTACCGATCCTATCTGCTTGGAATCATCTCCGACACCCGAATCCCAAAAAATGGCACATTGACTGAAAACGCCGGTTTTCTGCTGCTTTCCCAAATTAAAAAGGACATTTCGGATCTGCCGATGGTGCTGCTCAGTTCCGAACCGGGAAACCGCAACCTCGCCATGCGCATACCAGCGGTGTTCCTCGACAAGAACTCCCCCCACCTGCTGTCCGAGCTGCACGATTTTTTTATGAACGATTTGGGTTTCGGGGATTTCATCTTCCGCAAACCTGACGGAACGGAAATCGCCAGGGCCGCAGATCTTCGATCGCTCCAGGCGCAGCTGCCACGGATACCCGATGAATCCTTATGGTATCATGCCCGGCGAAACCATTTTTCCAGTTGGATCATGGGCCGGTCCGAAATTGCCCTTGCGTCTAAATTCAGAGAGGTCAAGGCCAGTGATTTCAATGATGCCGAATCCTTGCGTGGCTACATCATCTCCAGCATCAATGACATGCGTAAATGGCAGCAAAAGGGCGTCGTCGCCAAGTTCAACAAGAAATCCTTCGACGCGGAAATAATGGATTTCGTCAAAATCGGCCATGGCTCATTGGGCGGCAAAGCGCGCGGCCTGGCCTTTATGGCCGCACTGTTGCACCAGAACATGGGGATTTATGAAAAGTATCCCGACGTCCACATCAGGATTCCCAAGACACTGGTTATCAGCACGGACAGTTTCGAGGCGTTCATTCAGATGAACAACCTGAAAGGGTTGGCCAACCAGTCGGTCCCCGATGAAAAGATAAAGGAACGTTTTCTCAGCGCCGAATTGCCGGATCGACTGGTCAGCGACCTAAAAGTCTACCTGTCACAGGTCAACACCCCCCTTTCCATACGTTCTTCCAGCCTGCTGGAGGATGCCCAATTCCAGCCCTATGCCGGGTTGTATAAGACGGTTATGATCCCCAACAATCATTCTTCGTTCAGCAGACGGCTCGATCACCTCTTGACGGCGGTAAAAATAGTCTACGCATCCACGTATTACGAAGGTCCCCGGGCCTTCGCCAGATCGACGTCCAACAACCCCCAGGAAGAGGCAATGGCCGTGATCGTCCAGGAACTTGCCGGCGACGCCTACGGCGATTTTTTCTACCCCGCTATCTCCGGGGTGGCCCAATCTCACAATTTCTATCCGATTGCGCCGATGATGCCTGAAGAAGGCATTGTCCATATTGCCCTGGGACTTGGAAAAACGGTGGTCGAAGGGGAGAAAACCCTTCGGTTTTCCCCCAAGTATCCGACTATTCTTCCCCAGTTCTCGATGGTCGATGATATCCTGAAAAATTCCCAGCGCCATTTTTATGCTTTGCAGATCAGCAACTATCCGGAGACGCTGAACTTCGAACGACACGGTAATTTGAAAAGACGGGATCTGAATGATGCCCAGAAGGAATATCCCGTCATTTCGTTGGCCAGTACCTATGTCCCCGATGAACATCGCATCCGGGATACCAGTACCGTAAATGGTACCAAGGTGCTGACCTTCGCCCAGGTTCTCAAATATGGAACTTTCCCGCTGCCCGAATTGCTCATGGACATGCAGGACCTGGGGAAAAAAGGGATGGGGTGCCCGGTGGAAATTGAGTTTTCGGTTAACCTGGGTTCACCTACCGGGAAAAAGACCGTTTTCAACTTCCTCCAAATCAGGCCCATGGTGGCAGGCAATGACCGTTTCGAGGTTCAGATCGATTCCGAGGATATCAGCAAGGCGGTCTGCCGTTCCCGACAGGCTTTAGGAAATGGGAAAAATGAGGAAATCGCAGACGTCATCTATGTAAAACCGGATGCCTTCAAGGCGGAGGCGACTGTTCAGATGGCAGCCGAAATCGGCCAGATGAACGCCGATTTGATCAAATCAAATCGCCGATACCTGCTCGCAGGCCCCGGACGATGGGGGTCCTCCGACCGCTGGCTGGGCATCCCGGTTCAATGGCAGCACATCTCAGGGGTAGGGGCGATCATTGAACTGAGAAATGACAAATTGAAGGCCGACCCATCCCAGGGATCTCATTTTTTTCAGAATATTACATCACAGGGCGTTTTTTACATCACGGTCACCGAAGGCTCGGAGGATTTTTGGGATTGGCACTGGCTCAATGGGCTTCCGGTAATTCGGGAAACGACCTTTATGCGACATGTCCGTCTGGATCGCCCCATGACCATTAAAATTGACGGGAAAGCGTCCCGATGCGTCATGATCAAACCCGATTGAACCGCCATGGCCAGCAGCAGCCATCGCTGCTAAGCCGTCCGCGTTTCTCCGGTTCATGTTTCACCAGGCAACATTTCTTTCGCAAACTCAGTGAGCGTTTCCATTCATCAACATTTTAAAAGGAGGTATTTATGTCAGACATCCTGAAAACGATCGAAGCCAGAGATCCCGCTGAAAAGGAATTTCAACAAGCGGTACACGAGGTCATTGAGTCGGTCAAGCCGGTTTTGGATCGAAACCCTGAATATCGGCACAACGCTGTTCTTGAAAGAATCACGGAACCCGAACGCGTGATCATGTTTCGGGTACCCTGGATGGATGATCAGGGAATGGTGCATGTCAACCGGGGATTCAGAATCGAAATGAACAGCGCCATCGGTCCCTATAAAGGAGGGCTTCGTTTCCACCCCTCCGTCAATTTGAGTATTCTCAAATTTCTGGCCTTCGAACAGGTATTCAAGAATGCACTCACGACCTTGTCCATGGGTGGGGGAAAAGGAGGTTCCGACTTCGACCCCAAAGGTAAATCCGACAATGAAGTGATGCGGTTCTGCCAAAACTTCATGGCGGAACTCTTCCGCCACATCGGGCCCAATACGGATGTGCCGGCAGGCGATATCGGTGTGGGTGCCAGGGAAATCGGTTTTCTTTTCGGCATGTACAAAAAGCTGCGCAACGAGTTCACCGGAGTGCTCACCGGCAAGAGCCTGGGGTGGGGTGGAAGCCTGATCCGACCTGAAGCCACCGGCTACGGCGCCGTCTATTTTGCAGCGGAAATGCTGGCCACGCGCAATGATACCCTTGAGGGCAAGACCTGCCTGGTTTCGGGTTCAGGAAACGTAGCCCAATACACCGTTGAAAAAATCATCGATCTGGGCGGCAAGGTGGTCACCCTTTCGGACTCTTCGGGCTACATATTCGACGAGGAAGGCATCGACCGGAACAAACTGGACTACGTCAAACGCATTAAGAACCTCAGAAGAGGCCGAATTCGGGAATATATCGATAAGTACTCGGCGGCGGTCTATACTGAAGCGGATTCCACCCTGGGCCACAACCCCTTGTGGGACCATGCGGCAGATTCCGCATTCCCCTGCGCCACCCAGAACGAGATCAACGAAAATGATGCCAGTAATCTGATCCGCAACGGTGTGACGCTGGTGTGCGAAGGGGCCAACATGCCCTGCACCCCCGCTGCCATCGACAATTTCCTGGACCAGAAAATCCTCTATGCCCCGGGAAAAGCGGCCAACGCCGGCGGAGTTGCCGTTTCCGGACTCGAAATGGCCCAGAACAGCATGCGGCTCAACTGGCCCCGAGAAGAGGTCGAAGAACGTCTAAAAATCATCATGAAAAGCATCCACCAAACCTGCTTAGATGCTTCAGCGGAATATGGAGAACCGGGAAACTATTTTATCGGTGCCAACATTGCCGGCTTTGTAAAAGTGGTCAATGCCATGCTCGATCAGGGACTGGTATAAAGAGATTTCCGCCCTTCGCGGAGTCTCACGGGTGCGCCGTGGGCAAAGTCGAATGGCCTGCTCGCACAATGCACCGGACGGTTTTCCGCTGGGAGTGCCTTTCTGAGGATGTTGCAAGGCCTCTCCCAGCGGAATTCCAGACCGCCGCCTTAAAGCGGTGGGCGGCAATTATCCTCTCCACTCCGTATCATCCACCGTGGTCTTGAAATCGGGCTCAATCACATCGGGCAGCTCTTCTCCGGCAACGGCAAAAATGTCTTTATCGGACGGAATACCCACGAAGACCAGCCGATTTCTGGGGCATTTTTTGGCTGCCGTCAGGCCGGACGCCAGATTTTCTAAAGTGTAGTTGTCGTAATTGATGGTGGACAGGTTATTCTGCACGGTAAACATTCCCGATGTCCGCTCACAGGCCCGGCAACCCAGACAGCCCACCTTGCAGACCGCCTTGACGTCCTTTCCGGCATCGTGGTTGGAGCATTCCACCACCAGCATCCGCTCTCTTTTGAAGGGCGCCATGGTGATGATGTTGCGGGGGCAGACCTTGGCACAGGCACCGCAGCCCACGCACTTGTCGTAATCCACACGGGCCAGTCCATCTTCAATATGGATCGCGTCAAAATTACATGCCCGGGTGCAGTCCCCAAACCCTAGACAGCCATACGTGCATCCCTGGACATCGGTCACCAGGTTGGCCGGCCCGCAGCGCTGCTCACCGATGTAAGGGCTTCGCCCCAGCCGATCGCCGGTGTGGGCGCCGCAGTGGATCACCGGACGCCAGGGATAGCCCACGGCGACCTCGACACCCATGACTGCTGCCAGCGCTTCGGCGCAGCTTTTACCGCCCACGGTACACAGGTTTACCGCTGCATCGTCCAGCACGATGGCCTCGGCATATTCACCGCAGCCCACATACCCGCATCCGCCGCAGTTGGCACCGGGAAGCACATCGATGGCGGCATCCACCCGCGGGTCCACGTCCACATGGAAGGCCCGGTTGGCCCATCCTAATACGAAGGACAACACCAGTGCCATGGCGAGCATGGTCGTCGCCGCCAGTCCTAAAATTACCCAAGCCATGATTCCCCCCGTCGACGATTGGCAACACCCCCAACCGGTGTTGAAGGCACATGAATGTTCGGCGCCTGTGAAAGGCGCTTGGCTTGCTGCGATGCCGGAACAGTGGTTGTTTGCGTTGCCGCCGGCTTTGCGGTCATGACCTCCCGCAGCCCCGAATCGACGCCGGTGAACCCCATGAAGGCCATGGCCAGAATGCCTCCCACCACAAGGGTGATGGCAGCCCCACGGAAGGGTTTGGGCACATCGCACATCTCCAGCTCTTCACGGATGCCGGCCATGACGACGATGGCAATGGTGAACCCCACGCCGCCGAAAAAAGCCAGCGCCAGGGCTCTCCCCAGGTCCCACCGATCCGCCGGGTTGTCGACCCCCACCACATGGCTCATGATGGTCAGGCAGGCAAAAAGAATAGCGCAGTTGGTGGTGATCAATGGCAAAAACACGCCGAATGCCTTGTAAAGCAGAGGAAAAAACCGGCGCACGTACATCTCTACAAACTGGACGGACGCGCTGATGGCAAAAATGTAGACGATGTAGCTCAAAATCGTCAGGTCCACCCGGGCGGCTGCGTCGGCCGGCATGAACAGGCTCGCCGCCAGCCGGGTGACCGGTGCGCCGGGCATGAGCACGAAAGTGGTGATGGCCCAGGAAATGAAAGCGGCGATGGTGATGACGAAGGTTACCGCCGCGCCCATGCCCACCGCCATTCCCACATGCCGGGAGACGCCGATGAACGGGCAGATACCCACGAAATAATAAAGGACGAAGTTGTTGATCAGAGCCGCCCCTAAGGCGATGAACAGGATATCGATGAGATAATTCATAGAGAGCCTTTTATGCTTTCTTTGTGGCGTCCTTACGGGCGCTAATCCAGTTGACCGTTCCCAGCAGCAGGCCGAAGGTGAGAAACGCGCCGGGAGGCAGCACCATGATCACCCAGTCCGGCCAGACCGCCGGCATGACCCGCAGCCCGAAAAGACAGCCGGTACCCAGAATCTCCCGGATGGCGGCAATGCTGACCAGTGCCAGACCGAAGCCCAGACTCTGGCCGATGGCATCGGCCGCGGCAACGACCGGGCTCTGCTTGGAGGCCACCACCTCGCAGCGGCAGATGATGATGCAGTTGACGATAATCAGCGGGATATAGGGTCCCAGGGTTTTGCTCATCTGGTAGAGATAAGCCGCCAACACCCGGTCCGCGATGGTGACGAAGGTAGCGATGGTCAACGTGAAGACCACGATGCGCAGATGCGGCTTAAGCAGGTTGCGGATCAGGCTGATGATCACGTTGGCGCAAAGCAGGACAAATCCGACGGCCCCGGCCATGGTGACGGCCGCCATAAGGCTGTTGGTCACCGCCAGGGTGGAACATAATCCCAAGAGCTGGCGATAAACCGGGTTCTCCGGCAGGATGCCTTGGATAAACCGCTCCGTGGCGGTCGGTTGGTCAGCCATTTTCCCTGCCCCCCTTTTCGGAAGCGACCGGCTCCGCGGTCAGCGGTTTTCGCAGATCGCCGATGGCCGTATTGATCATGGCGGTCACCCTTTTGGACGAAATCGTGGCGCCGGTCACCGCATCGATTTCACCGGGCTGATCGGCGCCGGTTTTAACCACCACCAACGCACGGTCTGCCGGCGCGCCGATGAACTGGCCCCGCCATTTGTCGGTAATAATCTTGTTACCCAGTCCGGGAGTCTCCTTCTGATCCAGGACAAACAACCCGGTGATGGTCGTCAGGTCTGGGGAAAGCCCCAGCAGCAGCTCGACGGCGTCTGCATACCCCTGGCCTTTGGTTTTCACCACCCACCCTTTCAGGACACCCTGGTAGCGCGCCGCGTAAACACTGTAAAATTTATCCCGCTGCGGCTTTTTGACGGTCACCTGCCGGGGAACGATCTCCAGGGTCTGGTCTTCACCGGCCATCTTGGCGGCTAAGGCCTTTCCCAGCACCAGCTCGGGAACCTTTTCCAGGGTCTCATTGTTTTTGTTGCGCTCGATCACCGGCCCCAGAACCAGTTGCACACCGGCCAGAGAAACGCCGAACCCCACGGCCAATACCAGAACCAGCCAGGCCTGAACGAGATTGCTCGATCGCCATCCGCCAGCGGACTTATTTTTTTCATCGTCGATATTCATAGCATTAAAATTCCTACATCAAGATGCGCAGGAGAAAAGTAGTTACTTGTCGGTATACTTTACCCTGGAAGCGGTAGCTTGTGGTTCAGGCCAAGGCCGCAGCGAAATTGAAACCGCAGGCGTAGCAGCGCTACGTCGAGGATAGCGCTGAAGCTTCACTGCGTGCTCAATACAACGAGAACGCCGGCCTGGGCCGCGCAAGATGCCGTTTCCAATTATTGACCACCAAAGGGCGTCGGTATGGTCCACCGATTGATCAGCGGGGTCAGGGCGTTCATCAACAGCACCGCAAACATCACCCCTTCCGGGTAGCCGGAAAAAAGGCGCAGCAGCATGATCAGCATGCCGATGCCCAGACCGAAAATAAATTTACCCTTGGGCGTCAAGGGGCTGGTAACCGGATCCGTGGCAATAAAAAACGCCCCGAAAAGCAGCGATCCGCCCAGGATATGGTGCAGCACCGTCCATCCGTCCGCAGGGCCGGCAAAATCGGCCATTCCGCCGACCACCAGAACGGCCAGGAGCATCCCCGCCGGGATCTCCCAAGAAGCGGTGCGCCGGATGAGCAGATAAAGTCCCCCCAGCAGGCAGGCCACGGCACTGGTCTCACCCAAACTGCCGTTGGTGGTTCCCCAGAAGAGGTCGGCCAGCGGTGCGACCACGCCGTTCATCTTATAGGCGTTCATGGGGGTGGCCTGGGAAATGGCGTCCACGACGCTGCGCGCGTCTTCGAATCCCGATGCGGCCAGCGCGCCGGCAAAGGAAATCATGACGAATGCCCGCCCGACCATGGCCGGATTGAACAGGTTCATGCCCAGCCCGCCGAAAATGATCTTGCCGATGCCGATGGCCACGAAGGCGGCGATCCCGCCCACGTACCAGGGTGCGGTGCCGGGCAGGGACATGGCCAGGATGATGCCGGTAACAACGGCCGAGCAGTCTTTCAGGGTCGACGGCCGCCCGCGCATCTTCACGAAAAGCAGTTCCGCCAGCAGACTCCCACCCAGGCAGACGGCCAGCTGGAACAGGGCGAAGCCCCGGAACACAAAAAGGGACATGGCCACCACCGGCGCCAGGGCGATCAGCACGTCCACCATCATCCGTCGGGTGCTGGATGAGGTCTGAACCAGATGGGGAGACGGCGATACATGGATCACCGGCGCTGCCGGTTCGGTTTGTTCAATAGAATTCACTTCAGGATTCACTTCTTTTCCCTGCATGTTTGCATTATTTTCCATGGCCGCGTTGTCAGCCCCGGTCCGCTGCCGCCACCCGAGCCTTTCCGGCGCGGATTAACTGAACCAGGGGAATGTGGGCCGGACAGGTGTAGGCACAGGAGCCGCACTCGAAACAGGCCATGATATTGTATCGACGCGACAGGGAGATGTTCTGATGCCGGGAGGCCATGGCAATTTTGGTGGGGACCAGCCGCATGGGGCATACATCCACGCACTTACCGCAGCGCACACAGACCGTCTCCTCGCCGGCCGTCACTTCATCCCCGTTCATCACCGTAAGCCCACTGGTGCCTTTGGTGACCGGGGTGTCGAGATTGGTAAAGGCGAATCCCATCATGGGACCGCCAGCGACCATACGGGCGGCATCGGGCCTCAGGCCGCCGCAAAAATCGACCAGTGCGCCGAAGGAAACGCCGATGGGGGCCAGCACGTTGGACGGATTGACGATGCCGCCGCCGGTGACGCTGATCACCCGATGCGTCAGGGGCTTTTTGTGAATCACGGCCCGTGCCACGGCAGCCATGGTGCCCACATTGCTGATGGCCACCCCCACATCCGATGGCAATCCGCCCAGGGGCACCTGGCGATTGATCACGGCCTGGATCAAATGTTTTTCACTGCCCTGGGGGTATTTGGTTTTTAATACGGCCACCTGAATGCCGGTGCCTGCCGCCGCCTTTTTCAATGCCGCGATGGCCGGCGCCTTGTTGTCCTCGACACCGATGACGATGCATTTGGCCCCCAGGCTGCGAGCCGCCAGCAGAGCGCCGGTAACGATTGGGGCCGGTGCCTCCACCATGAGCCGGTAGTCGGACGTGAGATAGGGCTCGCACTCGCAGCCGTTGACGATCAGGGTGTGAATGGGTTTCTTGTCGCTGGGCATGATCTTCACATGGGTGGGAAAGGCCGCCCCGCCCAGGCCCACCAGTCCGGCATCATTGATATTGCGGCTGATCTGGGCCGGATCGTAACCATCCAGCCCCGTGCTGGGCCAGTCGCCGCCGAAAATGTCTTCCCACAGCGCCTGACCCGACGGGATCTCTCCTTGCGCTTGGATGGGCAAGGTATCCATGTGCCGGCCATTGGCCAGGGTCACCCGCATCGGCCGCTGGACAATGCCGGGCACCGACGCATGCAGCGTGGTGGAAACAAATGTGGTGCCCTTTCCGATGGTTTCTCCCCACGCTACCGTCTGGCGGGGTTTGACCAGCGGTTCACACGGGCCGCCGATGTTCTGGTGAAGGGACAACACTACTGCATCCGGCGTGGGCATCACCCGAATCGGCGCATCCTTGGACAGCGCCTTGCGATCCGGCGGATGGATCCCGTGGGCAAAGGTGCCGCGGCCTTCAAAGCCATGGAGTTTCAGTGCCATGATCGCGCCATGAATTTCATTTTTTTTGTATATGTCATTTTCATCATCCCCAAATACAAAAAAGATTTCCGCAACAGAAATCTTTCAGCAAACCGAGCGTTCCACCTTTTTTTGAATTTATGTTCTTTTCTGTGGGTAATGTCAAGCCCCAAAATATCCCCCGGGCCATATTGAGGACCCGCCGGCAGTTGATGTTCTGAGTTCTCTCCGAGTTCACACCGATGGCGATGATAGCGAATGGTTTCCGATGTTGACGGGCGGCCGTTGAAGGGATATTATTCGAACAGATAATGAGAAATAAGCTTATTCTCCCGACCATCTATAAAAGTAATCCAGGAGGTTTTGCGTGCCGGAAAGTCCCCCCCCCCATAAAATTCTTGTTGCAGTGGACGGAAGCGAGCAGTCGCTACGGGCCATTCGTTATGCCGCCGGCGTTTTTCCGCCGGATCGAACTCACATCGTGCTCTTCCATGTGCAAGTCCAATTGTTCGAGCTTTTTTCCGATCTGGATGCTTACCCTCACTACAAAAGCCGGGTAACCGGCCTGAAGCGATGGGCCACCGAGCAGAAAATGGAAATCTCGAACACCATGGACAGTGCCATGGTCTATTTCAAGCAAAAGGGCTTCCCCGAATCGGCCATCACCGTCAAGACCCCTGCCAAAAAACTGGGAATTACCCAGGATATCATCAGGGAATCCTACGATGGATACCATGCCGTTGTCGTGGGGCGAGTCGGGTGGAGCCGGTTCAAAGACTGGCTGATCAAAAGCACGGCCATGAAACTGGTGGCCAAGATCAAGCACATTCCCATCGTGGTGGTGGGAGGCAAGCCCGATGCCAAAAACCTGTTGGTTGCCTTTGACGGCACTCATGGGGCCATGAAGGGCGTGGTGTGCGTCGGCGCCCTGGTCGGCGCGTCGGGACACGAACTGAAGCTGTACAGCATTATCGGCAGCGAAAAAAAATTCTGGCCCGGAGACAATGCGTATTTCGCGATAGACAATTGCACCAGTCGGATTGTAACCGGGAACCTGGAAATAGGCGAGCAATTGGAAGAGGCCCGCACCCGGCTGTTGGCCGAGGGATTTCCTTCGGAGCGAATCGCCCTTAGAATTCATGCCGTGGACCGGGACCGGGCCACCCACATCGTTAAGGAAGCCAAAGAAAATAATTCCGGAAGCATTGTCGTCGGCCGCCGGGGGCTGGTCACGTTTATCGATGAGTTCTTCATCGGACGGGTCAGCGACCAGGTACTTAAACTGGCCGACGAGTTGGCGGTGTGGGTGATATAGGGATCGATTTCGACATTTTTCTCATCTGCTTTTCAACACAGGCCGGACAGCAGCCGGAGGCTGTCTGGAGTTTTCCTTTTTTTAGATGAATACGCTTCGACCGGCTGCCATTTCGACAGGCGTTGCGGGTTGATGATCCGTTCTGTTTCAGCCTTATTTCAGTCCGGCCAGCCGACTTTCCGGCAATTTTCCCAAATCCGCCATCACCTTGCCCAAATCCTCGGCAGTAAAGGGCTTGTGCAGAATAGCGTTTACACCCGCCTCGACAGCGGCCTCATTGTCCTGTGTCTCGTTCTGGGTAGTCACCATGACAATGGGCAGGGTGGTTTTATCGAACTGGCGCCGAACCTCCCGGATCAGTTCAAGGCCATTGATGTGGGGCATGTTCAAGTCCGTGAAAATAAATTCCGGGGGTTCGGATTTGACAGCTTTCAAGGCTTCGGCAGGAAATTCGAAGAGTTTCGGTTCGCAGCCCAGGCGGTGCAGAATACCCCGGTAAATATTCAGGATCATCTTTGAATCGTCTACAGCAAAGACCTTCAGGGACGGCGAAGCGCCGCTGCAAACCTTCTCACTGACCCTGGCAGCCAGGCTATCGTGGCCGTTTTTCTCCATGAGTCCGACAAAATGGGCACGGACATCCGGGTGGGCCTCCCGGCACAGAAAATCCACAGCGCAGGTCTGAAAAGGCGCCTCCTCCAGAAGCCCTAGGAAAATCGTCTCACAGCCGGCATTGAGCACCGTTTCGGTGACCTGCCTCGTCTCTTTAGCCCCGGCCCGGATCAGGTTTTTCAAACCGGCGGCCAGCATCGTGTTGTAATTCCGGTCGATCGCAGCCGCAGCGGCCGCCCGCACATTTTCCACCGGGTCGGACAGGCCCTGGGCCAGGGCCACCGCTCCCTTTTCAACCGGAAGCAGTCCCAGTGCCTCATATGCGGCAAAGCGCACGTTGGCGTCTTTGGGTTCGTTGTGCAGCAGCTTGCGGATAGGCACGATAGCGCTCTCGTCCGCAATCTCTCCCAGCACATTGAGGGTATGAATGAGAAGATCCGGATCGTCGTGGAGCAGGTTGCTGATCAGGATGGGCACGGCCTTGCCTCCCATGTCCCGCATACGCTGTTTTGCGGCATTTCGCAGATGGGCGAAATGGGAGGATAGTGCTTCATTTAGCCGTTCGATAGCCGCAGGACTTTGGTCGGCGGTGAAAACATCCATGATCATGATGTCCAGGTCCGAATCAGCCCCCAGTTTTTCCGCCAGCCGCTGGAAGGCAGTCGGCGTGGCCAACTGCCCCAGGGCATAGATGGCGGCGATGGTCAGCTCCAGGCTGCCCGAGTATAGATATTCCGATATGGGGGTGGTAGCCGCCGTCTCGCCGATCATTCCCAGTGCCGCGATCACCGCCTTGATGACCAGCTCGTCCTCATCTTCGTTGAGGATGCCCATGAGCTGAGGGGTCCCCTCCTCCAGACGGATTTCACCGGCCACCTCCACCAGCACTACCCGGTTTTCCCGCTTGACCTCCCGCGTGAGCATGGCGAGAAGCATATCCGGATGGTACATGGATTTGGCGTACAGAATCTCCTTTAGCTGGGGATAGCTCCGGGCCAGGTCCCGGTGTTCGGCCACCAGATTGACAATCAGCGGAATCGTAAAGGCGTCATCAGCTCGGTTCAACTCAAAAAGAGCCATCTTGCGGACGCTGTCGTCGACGGCACCGATCTTGGACAGCACCAGTTTGGCCTTGATCATATCCTTTTCCCGGATATCGAATCGCAGCTCTTCTATGAAATCCCTGGCATTTATTTCCGGCATGGTCGGTTCGTCCTTTCTGACAACAACACTAAGGCGTTATGTAGCTATTCATTAAAAATAATGGCGTTTGGGTGGTAGCGCATGTGACACGGTAAAGGTATTATCGCCGCATTTGGTCCATACTTTATCCAACAACTGGCTGGACCTGCAAAATTATGCTACATCCGCACCATAAGCGTAACCATACAGGACCATTAACCATGAAACCGGAAATCGTGAGAAAAAAACTGCTGGGCTGGTATGCCACCCATCGACGCAGCCTGCCCTGGCGGGAGACATCGGATCCTTATGCCATATGGGTCTCGGAGGTAATGCTTCAGCAGACCCAGGTGGCCACTGTCATACCCTATTACCTTCGCTTTATGGATCGCTTCCCCACAACCAAGCATCTGGCCGGCGCAGACATTCAGGAGGTACTCAAACTGTGGGAGGGGCTGGGATACTATTCCCGAGCCCGAAACCTGCATCGTGCAGCCGGTGTGGTGGCTTCCCGATTCAACGGCCGTGTACCCGATGATCCGGCGACGTTCCGTTCTTTGCCCGGCGTGGGGGACTACATCGCCGCGGCCGTCCTGAGCATCGCCTTCGGCCAGGCGGTTCCCGTGGTGGACGGCAACGTCAAGCGGGTGCTGTCCCGGTTATTGGAGATAGATACCCCCGTGAACCGCAGCGGGGCCCACAAGATTTTCCAGGAACCGGCGGCCCTTTTCCTCTGCACGAAGCATCCGGCGGACTTCAACCAGGCCATAATGGAACTGGGTGCGCTGATCTGCCGTCCGAAAAATCCCGATTGCCGGTGCTGTCCCCTTTCCAGCCTGTGCCGGGCCAATCGGCACGACCAGACGGCCCACTACCCGAAACGGGATGCAGCCCGAAAAATACCCCATCGGCATCTGGCCATCGGCGTGATTTTGAAAAAGGGAAAAATGCTCGTGGTCCAGCGGCAGATAGATGGATTTTTAGGGGGACTGTGGGAATTCCCGGCTGTCCCGGCCGACGAAAGGCAGACGAACAGGGAGGCGTTTAAAGCAATGATAGCGGCGGACACCGGTTTAAGAATCACTATGGATAGGCGGCTGACCCGAATCCGGCATGCCTATACCCATTTCACGCTCACCGGTGATGTCTATCTGTGCCGGCATGTAGCCGGCCGGGTGCGTTTGAAAAGCGCCCAGGACCATCGGTGGGTAACGCTTCGGTCGTTAAGGCGCCTCCCCCTGCACAAATCCAACCACAAATTCCTGGACGCCCTGGCGGCAGCTTTAGGGCCGCAGAAAAATCAATCGACCTGACGAAGTGCCCCCTATTCATAAATACGATGGCATTCGATCGCCGATGCATCCCGACTCGCCGCGTTGCTCGGCGCGCCAATAGCGCTGCTATTGTCGCTTCTCCCGCCTTGCGATCCGGGCGCCTCGGCAATCTCGGTGCGTCACCGTATTTACGAACAGGGGCACTAAGCGGTTCTTCCATCATCCGGCTGGTCCAGCACATCACGGATAGTTCGGGAGAGTTCATGGACAGTGACCGGTTTCATTAAAAGAGCACGGATGCCTAATGATGACGCCAGCTCCGAGGAGATCCGCTTGCTGAAGCCGGTACAGATGATAACAGGGATGTCGGGTCGGAGGCGCAAAATCTGTTCTGCCAGCTGATCGCCGGTCATACCGGGCATGGTCATGTCCGTAATCACCAGATCAAACCCATCCGGCCGGGCCATGAAGGTTTCCAGAGCCTGGGAAGCACGGGTGGAACCAATGGCATCATATCCAAGATCTTTGAGCATCTCCACACCCACTTCCACCAATAGTTCCTCGTCGTCTACAAAAAGGATGCGTTCGGTCCCCCGGGGATAGGAGACCGGCTGGCTGGACACTTCTTCCGCCGGGTTTTCCAGCACCGGAAAAAGAACCCTGAAAACCGATCCTTTGCCCGGTACGCTCTCGACGAAAATACGTCCGCCATGGTCGTTGACGATGCCGTGCACCGTCGCCAGCCCCATTCCCGTTCCCTCGCCCACCGCCTTGGTGGTGAAGTAGGGCTCAAAAATCCGGTCTACCACCGCCTTTTCCATGCCGGCACCCGTGTCTCTGACCGACAGCTGAAGGTAGCGGCCGGATAACAGATCATCACCGGTTGCCACAGAACCCTTATCCATCAGGCAGCTCTCCAGGATCACAGTCAACTTCCCACCCCGGGCCTCCATGGCATGGGCCGCATTGGTGCACAAGTTCATCAGCACCTGATGAATCTGGGTCTGGTCGGCCATGACGGTTCCCAGGTTGGAGGGAATTGTCTGGGCAATCTCGATAGTGGAAGGGATGGAGGCGCGCAGCAGTTTCACCACCTCCTTGAGCACGATGGCAATATCGCAGGGCACTTTCTGGGATTTGCCCTGCCGGGTAAAGGTGAGAATCTGTTCCACCAGGCCCTTGGCCCGTTCACTGGCCTTGAAAATGTTTGCCACATAACCCTGCACTCGGGCATTGTCCGCCGTGTGCATTTGGGTAAGTTGGGAATACCCCAGTATCGCTCCAAGGATGTTATTGAAATCATGGGCGATACCTCCTGCCAAGGTGCCGATGGCTTCCATCTTCTGGGCCTGTTGAAGCTTCAGCTCCAGGTGTTCCCGTTCGGCCTCGTACCCCTTTCGTTCACTGGTGTCGATAATGATTCCCACCATGGTTTCCGGGCGGCCATCCTTATCATAGCGCACCACCTTGGCTTTGGTATGAAACCACTTCCACTGTCCCTGACTGGATATCAGTTTGAACTCATGGTCAAACATCGGAGCACGGCCGGCGACATGCCGGTTGAATTTCAGTTCAATCTCTTTCCAGGTCTCTGGTGAGGTCCTTTCACGGATAAATCTCAATCCATCGACCAGATCCGACTCGTTATACCCCAAAAGGGTATAGATGCGCTCGTCAACACGGAACAAATTCGTTTTTAAATCCAACTGCCAGATTCCGGCCCCACTTACATCCAGCGCCAGCAGGAGTCGGTCCTCACTCTCCTTGCGGGCAGACTCCATTTCTCGATGTTCGGTGATGTCCCGCGCAATGCCCTGGGTGCCCACGAAAACCTGAACACCGGACTCACCGGAAACGTAAAGGCCCTCGGCGTCCACCAGAAAAACCGGGTCGATCTTTGTCTCCCGCTGGTTATCATCCGTGTTCCGGTTACTGTACTCCCCAAAGGCATGGATGGCCAGGCGCTGGGTGCTGCGACTGCCGGTGCGCCGCTCGTTAATCCGATATCTGGCGATCTCCCAGTCATCGGTATGAATGTAATCCAGGAAGGGCTGTCCAATCAGTTCTTCAGGCGTCACCCCATAGCGCCGTATCGCTTCGCTGACAAAAGTAAATCGCCCCATGGTATCCAATCGGTAAATCACATCGGGTGTGGATCGGATGATTGAATCCAGCTCCTGCTGGGAGCTTAAAAGTGCGGATTCCGCATCCCTGTGTTCGACAATCTCCTTTTCCAGGCGTTGATTGACCTCCTTCAAAGAGCGTTCGCGGCGCCGGATCCGGTCGGCCATGCTATTAAAACGGGAGGCAATGGTCCGAATTTCCTGCTGGGGTGCTTCAAACTCGACAAAATCGTACTCCCCCTGAGATATCTGCTCGGTGCGCCGGATCAGTTGGCTCAGGGGAGAAATGAGAAATACCTTCAATACGATCCGCAGGGTTACCAGCAGCACCAGCGTAACGGCAGCCAGGGTGATCAGGCTGAACCACATCAACTGGCGCTGATTCTCCTGGAAGCCTTGCCGATGCAGGGCGATTTCAAGATAGCCGACCACCATCTCACCGTGCATGATGGGAGTTTTTTTCTCCGCTGCACGGGCAAGGCCTTCACGGTGCTTTTCAAAAAAAACGGTTCCCTCGTGGTCCATCACCTTCAGTTTCTCCACCAGGGAATTTTCGAAAAACGAGTTGCAGATTTTTTGAATGCCCTCCTCGTCGATATTCCAGAGGGAAAGTTCCAAAGAGTCCTGCAGGTAGTCACTGAAGGATTTCAGGGTTTCGGCGCTCTGCACCTCAGCCTTATGGGACATGTAACTGTATGTAAAAGAGACGACCATGGCAAACACAGCGGCCACCACGAGTAGGATGCTGACGATCAGGTCGCGGGACAGGGTTCGGCCTGGGCGGATTTCAGGCTGGGGCGGGAGTTGTTCAGTATCCTTTTTGGGCGTCGCTAAGGGCATGTCCGTGATGATTCCGTCTAAGGCACGCTGAGTGTGAATCACTGATCCGCGGTACATATCGGCAAACCGGTGGCCGGGCAATAGTTTTATTTTGCCATATGGGAAAAAATGGGAACCGATTTCAACAACAGGAATCGGGTTAACGGTCAGATCAGAATTCCAAGGGGTTGAATCGCCGATGGGGGCCGGAAGAAGCCGTTTTTAAATGGGTACTACTTACCGCTGCAGCCGCATCCCGCCGGCGGGCAGATAGACGAGGAAGCCAACCGGGTGTTGACGATTCGGGTAATGACCGGCAAGACCGGACGGGCCGCCGACCAGAAGCGAGAAATAGCAACAGAAAGCATAAATCCAAGGACGAAACCCGCCAGACCGAAGGCGATACTGGTGCCGCCGCTGGGTCCATCCCCGCCGTGGAACATGAACGCACCCGTGAAGGCGCCGGTCAGCATTCCGAATACGGGCAACAGGTAGAGCACCGCCATGCGGGACAGGAGAGCACCGGACGCTACGGTTAGCAGCACCCGGTCCCCCACCGCCGCGCCGATCGGGTTGAATGCCAGTGTCTTTTCGCTTCGGGTGGCCCGCGTGCCGTGGCATTGGGAAACAGAGTTGCAGCTGCCGCACCCCTGGCCTTTTTCAGCCACCACCATGACCCGGCCATTGTCACCCTCTTCAACCACAAAACCGATTGTCTGCGCCATCGTTCACCTCCGCGGCCCTAACCCGCTATCGATCTAAACCGTCAACCAGGATGTCGGCATTGTATAAAGTTCAAGATCAATTCCCGCCAATTCCAACGAATGCGGCGTGCTTTAAGATACGCCCAGTAAGGCGGAATGCAACACAACCCAGATATCTCACGCCTACGGGGACGTCAATTGTTGCATCAGCGCCCCCACGGTAGTCACCGGCAGCTGACAGGCGCCGTTCCGGCACACGTAGGCGTTCGTTTTGCCTCCGGCAGCGGTTTTTCCCCTGAACAGGGGAAATCGCCGTGACAAATGGGCAGCACTTGACTCGGACACGATCATCACCAGACTGCCGGGTAGGAAGGAAGTCCGCAGACGATCCGTGAACGCAGCATCATCACCGCCTGCCGGGGTGATGACAATTACCTGGCAGGGCGGATACAGAAAAACCTCCACAGCCAGAAACATCTCGCCAAAAGCCGACGGATTGGCGGCCATGATGGATGAAAATGGGGTGAATCCCTTCTCCGCCCGTTTTAAATAGGATGGATCCAGGGTCAACGCGTTCAATCGCAGCAGATTCATCAGGGCAACGGCATTTCCCGAGGGAAGGGCCCCGTCAAGGGCCGGTTTCTCGCGGGCAATCAGCGCCTCGTGATCGTCGGCGGTCATGAAAAACCCTCCGTTTTCACGGTCTTCAAAATGATCGGCCAGGATGTGGTCAAAGTCTACGGCCCGCTCCAGCCAGCGAAGGTCCGCGGTTGCTTCAAACAGATCCAGCAGCCCGGCAGTGAAAAAGGCGTGGTCATCAAGAAACCCGTTTCCGGAGGCAGCACCGTCTTTGAAGCTCCGCCTGAGCCTGCCGGCGAGCACCATCTGGTCCAGAATGAAGTTAGCCGCCCGACTGGCCCGGTCGAGACAGGCGGAATCGCCCAGGGCAAACCCGGCGCGGGAGAATGCGGAGATCATCAACCCGTTCCAGGCGGCAATGATCTTGTCGTCCCGCAGCGGTGCCGGACGCTGTTGACGGCGGGCATAAAGCGCCGCATTGATTCGTTCAACCTCCGATGACAGCCGCTTGGTGGAAAGACCCAGCTCACCGGCCACGCTGTCAAGGTCCCGCGGCAGGAATAAAATATTTCTCCCCTCGAAGCTACCGCGGTCGTCAACGCCATAGACAGCCGCAGCAATCCGGGCGTCATCGGCCCCGAGGGCATCGCTCAATTCTTCAAGGGTCCAGGTGAAAAACCAACCCTCCTCCCGGTGTCCGGACGGCGTCAAACTGTCCGCATCGGTGGCGGAGAAAAACGCCCCGGCCGGCGAGGTCATCTCGCGGGCCACATAATCCAGGGTTTTTAGGGCCACCTGTCTGAAGCGATGGTTTCCCGTGGCCTGCCATCCTTCAATATAGGCCGTCACCAGCAGTGCGTTGTCGTAGAGCATTTTCTCGAAGTGGGGAACCTGCCACTGTGCATCCGTGGAATAACGGTGAAAACCACCGCCCACATGATCGTTCATTCCGCCGGCAGCCATTTTTTCCAGGGTCAGAACGGCCATGTTCAGGCAGTCCGCGTCACCGCTGCGCCGATGGTGCCGCAGCATCAGCCGAACCGGAAAGGAACTGGGGAATTTAGGTGCCCCGGCGACCCCGCCATGCACCGTATCGAACCGGTTTTTGCCGGACAAGACGGCACGATCCAGCACACTGTCAATGGGCAGGCAGCCACCGGCGGCCGGCGCCAGCATCTGCCTCACCGTCCGGGCGAGTTCGCCGGCGGATCGGGCAACCAGATCCCGTTTGTCGTCGTAGCTCTCGCGAATCTTTTTAAGCATTGTTAAAAATCCGACCGGTGAGCTGCGTTCACCGTCCCGGGCAGGGAAATAGGTACCCCCGTAAAAAGGCTCCCGATCCGGGGTCAGCCACACCGTCATGGGCCACCCGCCCCGGCCGGTGATGGCCTGGACGGCACTCATGTAGATGGCGTCCACGTCGGGCCGCTCTTCGCGATCCACCTTCACGGCAATGTAGTTGTTGTTGATGGTCCGGGCAATCTCATCGTCCTCGAACGATTCCTCTTCCATGACGTGGCACCAGTGGCAGGTGGAATATCCGACGGAAAGGAGTACCGGCCGGTCCAGCCGCCGCGCCGTGTCAAATGCCTCATCCCCCCATGGGAACCAGTCCACGGGATTATGGGCATGCTGCAGAAGATAGGGGCTGCTCTCCAGGAACAGCCGGTTGGTGTAAATAGCCCGACCCCGATCATCGAGGTGACGGGTCCGGGGGCGATAGTCATCACCCCGCCACCGGGCCATTTTTCGGATATTATTCTCCAGGGTCATATCGCCACTTCAAACACTTTTTCTATCGCACCAGCGGATACTTTTCTCCTGACCAGCCGATCACGCCGGTATCCAGGTTATAGACACGTCGAAAACCCAGTTTTTCAAAAATGACCAGACTCTTTCCACTGCGATTGCCGCTGCGGCAGTAAACCAAATAGGTTTTATTCCTGTCCAGGGCCTTGAGCCGGTCCACATAATCATCGGAATAATAATCCAGCAGCAATGCCCTCTGGATGTGGCCATCCTCGAATTCTTTGGGCGTACGAACATCCAGCAGTACGACATCCGGGTCGCCATGATGCCGATCCAGCAATGCCTTGAACTGGCGGGGTGAGAGCGTCTGCACAGCCGCCTTGTCCGCCGATGCCATGCACGCAGACGCGCCGATCAGTAAAACCAGCAAGGCCGCAATCCATATCGATGGTCGTCTTTTCATGATATCCTTTTATTGAAATAAGCCGTTGGCTCTTAACCCATTGCCGGTGATTTTCGCATCAACCGCGAACCACCACAATGTGGTAATAATAAGAACCGATTCCATTTTTTCAATGAAAGGGTCGATCAAGGCTGAAGCGGGGCTGAAAATATAGGAACCCATGCCGGTCTTGGCCCTGGGGTATTTTGTACCGGCGGCCCTATATCCGGCAGGTGCGGATGTCGGTAACGATAATTCCTTTGGCCCCGATTTTGGAGAGGCTGTCCATGATCTGGTTCACATCCTGCTTTTTGGACATGGATTTGACCGCCACCCACCCTTTTTTGCTTAATGGAGAGACCGTGGGAGACTCGATGCCCGGGGTGACGACACAGGCCATCTCCAGCATGGTTTCGGGGATGTCGTATTCAACCATCACGTACTCCCGGGCCACCACGATACCGCGAATCCGGTCCAGAAAGGTGTGTACGGGTTCCTGCCGCTCGATGTCGCGGGTCCGGGCCGCCAGGATCGCCTCACTGTGCAGCAGCGGGAGCCCAACCACCTTGAGTCCGGCCGCCTTGAGGGTTCTTCCGGTCTGAACCACGTCGGCAATGGCATCGGCCACCCCCAGACGGATGGAGATCTCCACGGCGCCGTCCAGTCGGATAATTTCCGCATCCACGCCCCGGCGTTTCAGGTCTTCGATGACCAGTCGAGGATAAGAGGTGGCGATGCGCATTCCAGCAAACTGGTCCGGCGCCAGATCCGTCTCCGCAGGGACGGCATAGTGGAAATCGGACCTGCCGAATCCCAAGGACAGCAGTTCCACCACATCCGCCCCGCTGTCCAGGGCCAGGTCACGGCCGGTCACGCCCATGTCCAGAATGCCTTTGCTCACATAAATGGCGATGTCACGGGGGCGCAGGAAAACAAACTCCACCTGGTTGGCCTTGTCGAACACGATCAGTTCGCGGCTGTAGCGGCGGCAGTTGTAGCCGGCCTCCCGGATCAGCTGCACGGCGTCTTCGGAGAGCGATCCCTTGTTGGGCAGGGCGATTTTTAACATGACAAAAAGATTCCTTTTAAGGCCATCGGGTCACTGCGGGGCAACTATTACCTGTTATGGCTTTAATGTGTTAGCGATAGATGAGCGGTCGTAAAAAATTCGGATTCCATTCACAGAAGGTTGATTTTGGTTCAGGCCAAGGCCGCAGCGATGGTGAAACCGGAGGGGTAGCATCGCTACGTCGAGGATTTCGCCGGAGTGAGAACGCCGGCCTGGACCGAAAGATGCCTTTTGTGGATGGAATCTATAGGTGGCGGTAGACATCCTCCAACTCCAGATCGCAGGCGATCATCATCACCTGAACGTGGTAGAGCAGTTGGGATATTTCCTCGCCGGTGCGCTCCCGGCCTTCATGCTCGGCGGCCATCCAGACTTCACAGGCTTCCTCGATCACTTTCTTGCCGATGGCGTGAACACCGTTTTCCAGTTGACGTACGGTTCCCGAATGGGGGTCCTTGCGTGCAGCCTTGTCCTTGAGTTCGGCAAACAGGGTTTCAAATGATTTCATCAAATGGAACGTTCCTTCCAGCCGCCGCGGACCAGCGTTAACAAAAGCGGCGTTATGTTGGGTGTTTTCATTTTCGGCATCTCTTAACAGAAAAACCGCCATCCCACAATGGCTTGCGGCTGAACCTGCCGGTACCTGCGGTAGATCGAAATAAAAGAGGGCCATCAAAAGGAAGGGCGGCTCTGCTGTTGTGGGGTAGTGTAGCAGAGCCGCCAAGGGTAGAGGGATTGAATAATACTTATGGGGTGTTGATTACAAGATAACCGGATGGCCTCCCCATGTCAAGAAAAAAATACCACATTGTGGTAATTATTTTGTCCGTGCCGGGATCTCCATCTATTTTGTAGAATTATTATTCCCGACAGCATCGGGCGATGCTTCCAGGAGTTCGATGGGATCCCCGCAGGCAATCTCGCCCCCCTGGATCACCCGGGCGAAAACTCCCTCCCGGGGCATGATGCAGTCGCCGGCCTGGTAATAGATGGCGCAGGGTTTATGGCAGGTCTTGCCGATCTGGGAGACTTCGACGATAGCCGTCTTTCCCAGCTTCACCCGCGTGCCGACAGGCAGGTTTTTCCAGTCGATGCCCACGGTGGCCACATTTTCTGCAAAATCTCCGAAGTCCACCTCGAGTCCCTTCTCGCGGGCCTCCTGAATGCTTTCCGAGGACAGGAAACTTACCTGACGGTGCCAGGGGCCGGCGTGGGCATCCCCGTCCAGACCATGGTTTTGAATCACCCGGGCATGATCCACGAGGGTTTTTCGGGTTCCTTTTTTCCGGCTGACGGCAATGGATACAATCTTCACGACGTCTCCTTGATGAATGTGTAAAAATCGGAATGCTAACGGTTTTGTATAAAGTGAGAGATCAAGGTTTGCGAGTCCCGAGGAAGGAGGCACGGGTTGTACCCCGCAGTAATGAGGGATGAAGCATAACGCAGATATCGACTTTTATATGGAACCGTCCTCCTTGGCGATCAGAAACAGGCCGTACGTGGCGAACAGGTCCGGCGAAAAGCGGACAATCCTCCCGGACCGATCCTGCCGGTCTGTGTCGATCCCTACCTCTTTCAAAATTCTAAATCCCACCTGCCGGGCGTATCGCCTGAAATCGGACAGGGTGATCACCCGGATGTTGGGGGTATCGTGCCACTGATAGGGCAACTGCGGCGTCACCGGCGCGTGCCCGGTTAACGCCAGCATCAGCCGAACCCGCCAGTGGCTGAAATTGGGAAAACTGACGACACTCTGACGGCTGATCCGCAGCATCTCGTAGATCAGCGGCGCCGGGTCGTAAATCTGCTGCAGGGTCTGGGCCAGGATCACGAAATCAAAGGCATCGTCCGGATAGTCTCTGACCTCTTCGTTGATATCCCCCTGCAGTACGGTCAACCCCCGTTGGATGCAGCGGGCCACGCAGCCTTCGTCGATGTCGATGCCGGTGCAGACCGCATTCTTTCGGGTTTTCAGATAGTGAAGCAGGGCGCCGTCTCCGCATCCCAGCCCCAGCACCCGGGCCCCCTGGGGAATCCAGGAAGCCACCAGCTGAAGGTCATAGCGAATACCGTTGCCCGCATTACTGATCGTTGTCACCGTCCAAAAACCCTTTCATGATGGCGGACAGACGGTCGCTGGGAAGCAGGAAGGCATCGTGTCCCCACTGGGCCTCGATTTCGCAGAAGCTCACATCCAGGCCGTTTTTTTTCATGGCCTTGACCATGGTCCGGGACTGGTAGGTCGGATAAAGCCAGTCTGACGTAAATGAAAGCACCAGAAACCTGGCCCGTGCGCCGGAAAAGGCGGCCACTGCGGACCCCTCACCGTATTGCCGCTCGAGGTCGAAGTAGTCCGCCGCCTTGGTGATATAGAGAAAGGCGTTGGCATCGAACCGGTCCACGAACTTGCGGCCCTGATGGCGCAGGTAGCTCTCCACCTGGAAATCCGCGTCGAAGTTAAAGGAAAAATCCGCCTTGTCCTGGAGCCGCCGGCCGAACTTGAGCCGCATGGATTCGTCGGAGAGATAGGTAATATGTCCGATCATCCGGGCCACGGCCAGCCCCAGGTCCGGCTTTTCCCCATCGTGGTAGTCCCCCCCGTTCCATTTGGGATCGGCCATGATGGCCTGTCTGGCCACCTCGTTGAAGGCAATGGCCAATGCGCTGTGCCGGGTGGTGGTCGCCAGGAGGACGGCGGATTCAACCCTGTCCGGGTAACGCACGCTCCACTCCAGCGCCTGCATGCCGCCCACGGATCCGCCGATTACCGCATGCAGCCGATGCACACCCAGATGGTCCATGAGCTGCTTCTGGGCATCCACCATGTCTGCGATGGTGACCACCGGAAAACTCAGTCCGTAGGGCTTGCCGGTCGTCGGATCGATGGAGGCGGGGCCGGTCGACCCCATGCAGCTGCCCAGGATATTGGTGCAGATCACGAAATGGCGGTCCGAATCGATCCCTTTTCCCGGCCCCACCATGAAATCCCACCACCCCGGTTTGTCGTCGCTGTCGGTGTAAGTCCCGGCAACATGGGCGTCACCGGAGAGGGCATGCAGAATCAGAATGGCATTGGACCGGTCTTCGTTGAGACGGCCGCAGGTTTCATAGGCGAGGGTCACCGGACCGAGGGTAGCACCGCATTCCAATCGCATGGCTGCCGGCGGCCTGGCGAAAGTATACGTCCGCTTTTCCACCCGGCCCACCGACGATCCCTGTTGGTCATGCTGAATATATTCACTCATCGTCGATTTTGGCCAGGGTTGCCTTAAACACATCACAGGTGCGGCACAGCTTCATTTTCTCCTTCCAGGAGCCGTGGACCGTTCCGTCACAGATCGTGCCGTTGATAAACCAGCACAGGTCTCCGGTGGAGAATTCCCAGGCCGGGCACTGCTCGCGCTGTTCCGGGGGACAGGTGCGAGTATCCCAGCAGGGTTTGACACCGTTTTTACCACCCCATTTGCGGGTGAGCAAAAAATAGAGTTGACGCTCCACATGCACGGGAATGGTGCGCCAGCCCTGCTCATAGCTGTGGATGGCCTTGATAGAGGTTCCCAGAAGCTGAGCCATCTGTTTCTGAGTTTTTTCCAGTCTCTTCCGAACGGCGCTGAATTCTTTGTCTTTCATGGCTTTGCGTCTCTGATTCCAAAATCGTCAATAGCTGCGACCGATGGGTCAATTCTATAGCGGCGCTCCAGGCCACGATCAACAAACCGTCCCCGACCAGATAAAAAGAATGTAAATAACATGTCGAATTTACGGGTAAAAAATCATAGCCACCCACCTCTGCCACATCGTGGTATAAATGTCAACGGTTTTTACCGGACCCAGCGGACTGGGGTCAACCCACATCCTGTTTGATATCGATCCCGAGCTTTTTCATCCGCTTCCAGACGGTCACCCGGCTGACGCCCAGCATCTTGGCCGCTTTGGACTGATTGCCGTCGGCCTTCCGCAGCACTTGAATCAGGCTGTCCCGATCCTTGGCGCACCCCGGGTCCAGTTCGCAGGTTTCCTTTGGATCGAGGGTGCCGTGAACGATCTTGTGGGGCAGATGCTGAGTGCCGATACCCCCGCTCTGGCAAAGGACAAAGGCGTACTCGATGGCATTTCGCAACTCACGCACATTGCCCGGCCATGAATAATCGGTCAGGGTTTCTAGGGCATCAGGAGTAAGTCCGATGATTTTCTTGCCGCTGCTCACCGCATTTCTCCGTATGAAGCTCTGGGCGATCAACGGAATGTCCTCCCGACGCTCGGATAAAGTCGGGCAATACAGAGGAAAGACGTTTATCCGGAAATAAAGATCCTCCCGGAACTGACCCTGTTCAATCAGGACGTCCAGATTCTTGTGGGTGGCGGTAATCACCCTCACATCCACGGGGATGGGCCGATTATCCCCCACCCGTTCGATCTTGCGGTCCTCCAGCACACGCAGCAGCTTGATCTGGATGGCAGGGGGGATGTCGCCGATCTCGTCCAGAAAAATAGTGCCCTCATGAGCGGCTTCGAACCGGCCCACACGGGTGCGGTCCGCACCGGTGTATGCCCCTTTCACGTGACCGAAGAGTTCGCTTTCCAGCAGGTTCTCGTTCAGGGCCGCACAGTTGACCTTGATGTAGGGCTTGTCGCTGCGGCCGCTGGCCCGGTGGATGGCCCGGGCCACCAGTTCCTTGCCGCTGCCGCTCTCGCCTTGAATCATTACCGGCGTGTCGGACTGGGCTACATTCTCGATCATCTCGAACAGGTCGATCATCGCCGGAGACTTGCCCAGGATGCCGTGGTATCCCTCATCCAGATGAAAGGTCTTGCGCAGATTGCTGATCTCCTGCTGCTGACGGATCTTTTCGGTAATGTCGGTAAGCGTCTCGACGGCACCGATGATTTCGCCCGCTTCGTTGCGCAGCACCGACGCACTTTTGATGATGTGCACCGAATGGCGGTCCTTGTTGGTGATCAGGCACTTCTTCTCTTTGATGGCACCCCGGTTGAAAAGACCGCACCACTGGGTGCCGGCACCCTTCCCGATGATTTTGCATCCGGTACAATTTAATATTCGGCAGGACTTCCCGATCAGTTCATCGGCCGTATAGCCGGTAACCCGCTCCGCGGCCGGATTGGCTGCAATAATTCTACCCTCCGGATCCACCACCATCAGGCCGTCCTGAAGCGTGTCCACGATGGTTTTCCAGTATTTGGCAATATCCATGACGCCTCCGTTCACGTGTTAACCTTGTCAAGGCAACATGCTAACCCGTTAACTTAACATGTGTTAACTTAAACGGTTTCGGCTCATTTTGCAAGCACCATCAAAAAGTAATTTCTTTCTTTATATTCTATTGGTTATATTTTTTTACCATTTAACTTGAACCGCTGGCATACCCGTTGCTCAAAAGTTGGAGTTAAAAAATGGAGAACATAGTTAACACATTCCACAAGGAGGAGACATGAGACAGAGAGGATGGAAGCGAACCACCATCGGCACCCTGATGGGAATCTTATTCTTGTTGGGTCTATCCCTGCCCGGAATCGCTTCGGCGGAGGATGACGTGAAGCTGTTGAAGCAGCGCCTGGAGCAGATGTCAAAAGAAATGGAGGCCGTCCAGAAAAAACTGGAGGATATTGAAAGGAAAAGCCAGGACAAGGAAGAGGCGATCGAAGAGATGGACGACCGCCTCAACAAGGCCGAGCTGCACACGGCCACCGACAAGGTCTCCTTCGGCGTGGAGTTGCGCACCCGGGCCGATTCGCTGCAGTACAAAGATATTCAGGTGGCTCCCAGCATGCTGACAAGCAATTTGATCGGCGCTACTATTTCTCCTGCAGATTTACCTGCCATAATCGGAATGATGCCTCCAGGAGTAATGGTGCCCGAAAAATACGACGCCACCAACGACATCATCCTGACCAACAAATTCCGCTTGAACATGAGTGCCAAGGTCAACGACCAGCTCAGCTTCTCCGGTCGTCTGGCCGCCTACAAGGTCTTCGGCGACAGCACCGAGGTCAAGTTCAACCAGGGCAGTCTGGGCGACGTCACTCTGGACGGCAACACCTCCAGCCTGCCCCACGGGGACACCATCCGCCTGGAACGGGCCTACTTCAATTATAAAAAGGACCTGGGACGCGTGCCCACCAACTTCTCCCTGGGCCGCCGGCCCTCCACCGACGGGCCGCCCCTGGAGTACCTGAACAACAGCCTCGAAGGCGGCTCTCCGCTGGCCACGATCATCAACTGGCAGTTCGACGGCGCCTCCTACAACCTGGGGCTTGAAGATGTCACCGGCATTCCCGGCGCAGCCTTCAAGATGTGCTACGGGGTGGGCTTCGAAGGCGACTGGGGCAACACCTATTCGTTGGGCAACCAGCAGCCCGATGTGGACGATGTGCACATGTTCGGCGTGATCGCCACCCTGTTCGACAACGACTCGACCAGTGCCGTGCTGAACTGGGCGCATGCCTGGGACATCACCGACGGGTTTACCGGATTGAGCGTCATGCCGTTCATCGTCACCGACAACGGCGACGGCACCTTCACCTTTGACCAGAATGCCGGCGGCTACATTTCCCGGCTGCAGCCGATGACTGAAATCGGCGACTGGGATGCCGCATCGTTGCTCCTGCGGACAAACCTTTCCGAACGGTTCGACAAAGACATCGACCTGTTCCTGTCCGGTTCCTGGAGCCACACCCAGGCTTCCCGGACATCGGAAAACCCCTTTTACAAGTTCATGGGCGCAGGTCTGCTCAACTCAAACGGCGAGCTGGAAGACCGGGACGGCTACATGATCTATCTGGGCGCCGTCTTCCCCATGCCCTGGGATGCCAAGTTCGGCCTGGAGTACAACTACGGTTCCCAGTACTGGTTCAACTTCACCGGCGCCGAAGACTCCCTGGTGGGCAGCAAGCTGGCGGTGCGCGGCAGCGTCTATGAAGGCTACTGGCATCAGCCGATCTTCAACGATAACTTCTTCGCTACCATCGGCGTGAGATACTACGACTATGAGTATACGGGCAGCGGCAATCCCATGGGCGAACCCATGAAGATCACCGAGCTGAATTCACTCAATGCCCTCAATCCGGTGGTCGACGAAGTCTGGGACGGCTACATCTCCCTGACCTTCCGCTACTAGCCGTCGACCGGAACCTGAACCCGTCCTGTGCGTAGGCCGTTTCTGACTTCGAACCTGAAAAACGATGCGGGTGGCCGCACGGGACAGATGAGCGAACCAAGTATGAAACGGGCAGCGATTATCATCAAGGATCTCCAGCAGCAGTACGAAGGCCTGCGAACCAGCGTCGGTCTAATGCTGGAGGGCATGAGGGTCCAGATGTTCGTGCTGCACCATGAAATTGAAGACATGGATGAAGCCTACCGCGACAACATGGCATTTCTGGACGAGATCGGCGGGGTGCGTTTTTCCAACAACTCGGAAAACGCCGAAAAGTATGGCTTTACCCACGTGACCATCGCCCAGGCGGCGGAAAAGATCCAGCACGCGGATATCGTCATTCCGTTTTAATCATAAAACTTAAAAGGTACCCAAAAAGGTTGCCGGTGAAAATTCTTCACATCTTACGATCCGAGCCGGACGAAACGGTGGAAAAATTTACCGAGGCCATGTCCATGGACAACACCGCATCGGTGGTCATGCTTTACGAAGACCCGGTAGACTGGCCGGCGCTGGTGGACAAGATCTTCGAAAATGACAAGGTGATCTGCTGGTGGTGATTGCCCAGGATAGTGCGGCCGTATCCGCGACGGCGTCCCTGGCCATTCTGGTCAGCACCGACAAGCACCTGGACCATGTGGTCAACCTCACCACGGCCGCCTTTGCCAAAGGCAAACAGGTGAGTCTTTTTTTCACTGGAAAGGGTGTCCTGCTGACGATCAGACCGCAGTTTAAAAAACTGGTGGGCAAGGCCACATTGAGCATTTGCGATGTCAGCTTCCGGGCCAACGGTCTGCATGGCCGGGAAGAAGAGGTGCCGGGGGTAACGATGAATGACTTCGCGACCCAGGCAAAAAACGCCCAGATGCTGGCCAGTGCAAACCGCCATCTGGTTTTATAGGGGCTTGAAAACCGTCATGAGCCCGTGTCAGGCAAGGTACTTGCCGTTGAAAAATGATGAATTCGATCCGAATGCTATGCGGTTGGACCAGACGCCATCGTTTTTCAACACCAGGATTGAATATCGAAACCAATTCGACCCTGAAACGTTTTATTCCAATGAAGGAGGCAACATGTTTAAAAAAGGACTTTTCATCGTAACCGCTCTGATTTTTCTGTTCTCCGCTGTCGGCGTCACCTTTGCCCTGGAAAAAGGCAACGACCGCAAGGGCAAGTACACTTACCGCAAGGTCTACAAGGCCTGCAATGAACGCGGCGAAGTAAACTCCCCCAAACCGCCCATCAGCCCGGATGCCAAAACCCAGGCCCAGTGGACCCGCGTGTTCGAAAAAAAGGATTTCACCGATTTCGGCTGCAAAGCGGAGTGGGACAATCTTTCCGAAGCGGACCTCATGGACATTTATGCTTACCTGCACGACCATGCAGCGGACTCTCCCACGCCTGCCAAATGCAAATAGGCCTGGCTGGTTGTTAACCACCGCGGGTAACCCGACTCCCGATCGGGTTACCCGCAATCCCATGCAGGAGGAAAAAAACAATGCCCCATCGAATCATATCCGCGGCGTTCGCCATTCTCTTTATCATCAGCGCCCTTATCGGATGCGCCACTCAGCAGCCTGCGGCACCGGTCCAGGTAGCGGCCGACGCATCGGCCGAACCCGCCTTTGAACCGTTTCACGAGATTGTGGACATGGCCTTTGTCGCCGGGCACATCACCATTCCCATGGCGGAAAACGTCATGCTTATCGATGCCCGGCCCTACAAGCCCAAGTACATCCAGGGACACATCCCCATGGCCGTCAGCATCCCCGACAGCCAGTTCGACAAGATGATCGACAAACTGCCTGCGGATAAAAACAGCCTGCTGATCTTTTACTGCGGCGGCCTGAAATGCAAATTGAGCCACAAGTCCGCCATGAAAGCGGAAAAACTGGGGTACACCAACGTCAAGGTCTTTGCCGACGGCTACCCGGTGTGGATGGCGGATAAGGCGCACTACCCCGCGGTATCGGCCGGGTGGGTGAAAAGCCAGATCGACAAGGGTGCCGACATGGTGCTGGTGGACTCCCGGCCCAAAAAAGCCAAATATGACAAAGGGCACATTCCCTCGGCAATCAGCATCCCGGACACCTATTTCGACGATCAGAAGGACCAGTTGCCTTCAGACAAGAATCAACTGTTGGTCTTCTACTGCGGCGGACTTAAATGCAAGCTGAGCCACAAGAGCGCCGCCAAAGCCATTACCATGGGCTACACCAACGTCAAGGTCTTTGCCGACGGCTATCCGGCCTGGATGGCCTATGCGGGCAAAGCATCGACGGCGACCGTTGCCGCAACCGCCGCCATCAAGGGAGGCGTTGAGGAGGGCAGTATCGATCATGCCGAATTCCGTCGGATCGTCACCGAGAATCCCGAATCGATCTACCTGGTGGATGTTCGCGATGCGGATGAATTCAAAAAGGGCAGCCTGAAGACGGCCGTCAACATCCCGGTTGACGATCTGGAGGAAAAGATCAAGACCCTGCCCGCAGACAGGCCCATCGTCTTCATCTGCGGCACGGGAGCGCGCAGCGGCGAATCGTTTTACATGGTCCAGGATGTCCGGCCGGAACTGAAAAACGTCTTTTACCTGGACGGTGAAATGAGCTTCAACAAAGATGGCTCGTTCGACCTCAAAAAACCGATCTAAACCGATTATTTTCAGGACCCAAAAGGGGGAAACGATGAAGTCAACCAGAGGGCGCCATTTAACCGTGCCATGCACCCTGCTCCTGTTCATGCTCACGCTTCTTTGTACGCCCGCGGCCTTTAGCGCGACGAACGAAGAGACCGAGGATAAGGCGCCGGGCATTACCATGGCGGACCAGGCCACCAAAGAAAAAAAGCTGTGGATTACCACCGATCATTCCCGGCTCAAGGAGCTTCAAAAGGACTTCCGATCCGGTCCGGAAATCACCCAGGCCTGTCTCTCCTGCCACACCGAGGCGGCGGATCAGTTTCACAAGACCATCCACTGGACCTGGAAGGCCTATACCGACGACAAGGGCCGGGTTTTCGGCAAAGGCGGCGATTCCATCAATAACTTCTGCATTTCGACCGACCACATGCAGGACAAGGGCTGCCTGAACTGCCACCCCGGCTGGGGCACCAAAACCGAAGTCGTCAACTGCCTCAACTGCCACGGTCAGAAATCCATCAACTGGGAAGAGTCTTTCGAGGATCTGGAAGCATTCAAGGAATCCAAGGACCCCGATGAAAAGGAGATCGCCAATGAAATCCGCGGCAACATTCAGGCAGCCGTGCAGGCGGTGGTCCGCCCCGAACGCCAGAACTGCGGCGCCTGCCACTTTAAGGGCGGCGGTGGCGACGGGGTCAAACACGGCGACCTGGACACCTCGCTGACCAAACCCAACAAAGCCCTGGACGTGCACATGGGCAGCGACGGCCAGAACTTCGAATGCACCCGCTGCCACACGACCACGCTGCACAACATTGCCGGCCGGGTCTACACCAAACCGGCGGCGACGGAGCGCAAGAGTCTGATTGAAGATGACCTCACCACCAAGATCACCTGCGAGTCCTGCCACAGCAGCACGCCGCATAAATCCGATTCCAAGGCCAACGACCACACGGACAAGGTGGCCTGCCAGAGCTGCCATATCCCCGAATTTGCCCGGGTCAACCCCACCAAGATGTCCTGGGACTGGTCCCAGGCCGGCAAACTCAAGGACGGCAAGCCTTACAAAACGGAAGACGAATTCGGCAAACACGACTACATGTCCATCAAGGGGCAGTTCAAATGGGCCAAAAATGTCAAACCGGAGTACTTCTGGTACAACGGTTCCATCAGCAGCGTCACCGCCAAGGACCCCATCGACCCGGGCCAGGTCGTTCAGGTCAGCCATCCCTTGGGCAGCCGGGATGACGCCAATGCCCGCATCTTTCCCTTCAAGGTTCATCACAGTCGGCAGCCCTACGACAAGGTCAACAAGACCCTGCTCGGGCCCATGCTCTCCGGACCCGACGGCTACTGGACAACCCTGGATTGGAACCATGCCCTGACCGTAGGCAACGCCGCCTTGGGCATTCCCTTCTCAGGAGAGTTCGACTTCGTCGACACCACCTACGTCTTTCCCATCACCCACATGGTGGCACCCAAGGAAAACGTGGTCGCCTGCAACGAATGCCACACCCGCGACAACAGCCGCCTGGCCAGCCTGGCCGGATTCTACATGCCCGGGCGGGATCAGTCTTCACTGCTGGACTCACTGGGATGGATCCTGGTGCTGGGCCATCTGCTGGGGGTTGCCATCCACGGACTGACCCGGATGTTTACCAACGGCAGAAAGGAGGGCAAATAGCCATGTCTGTCAAGAAAATGATCACCATGTACCTGTACACCCGTTATGAACGCTTCTGGCACTGGCTGCAGATGGTCCTGATCTTCGTGCTGCTGCTGACCGGCTTCGAGGTCCACGGCAGCTTCCATTTCCTGGGCTTCGACGAGGCCGTCGAGGTTCACAACACTGTCGGCCTCACCTGGCTCGTTGCCTTCGCCTTTTTCATGTTCTGGGTCTTCACCACCGGTGAGTGGAAGCAGTACATCCCCACCACCAAAAAAATGTTCCAGGTGGTCCTGTACTACAGCTACGGCATATTCAGGGGCGAAAGCCACCCGGTACCCAAACGCAAAGAAGCTAAGCACAACCCCCTTCAGCGCCTGGTCTACCTGTCACTGGCCGCCTTCCTGCTGCCCGTGCAGATGGCATCGGGGTTTCTCTACTGGGGATACAACTCGTGGAAAGCCTGGGGAATTGACTGGCTTACGCTGGACACCCTCGCCTTCATCCATACGGCCGGGGCCTTCGCCATCTTATGTTTCATCATTGTCCATGTCTACATGACCACCACCGGCCACACCGTCACCGCCCACGTCAAAGCCATGATCACCGGCTGGGAAGATGTGGAAGAGGGTGAGGTGCAGGAGTGGGAGAAGGCAGGGACGAAACAACCCGCCGCCTGACGGCGGCAGCGCGCGCATTCCCCGCTGCCTGGGTGGGGTTTGCGCGTGCACTGGAAATCGATTTTCATCCTTACGGTAAATCCTCCCCCATGCCCCGGCGCCCGTTCGGGCCGGCCCGGGGCCTGCCCGATACTACTCCATCGTTTTGTAAAACTTTTGTAATTATACAGATTAATCATGTACTTTCAGGATGTTGTGCGATAGCGTACCGTCGATACGGTTCCTATTTTTCCTTATCGGAGGCGCAACATGCGAGAATCGTGCATCTATGCCATGCTGCGGACCATCAAAGGGCTCAGCCGGGTATTTTACCGATTCGATATCGACTGGGTCCATCAGCCCCCCGCCGACCCGTGGCGGCATCTCCGGCTGGTGGCCTTTCTCAATCATACCAGCCTTTACGAGCCTCTGTTCGTCGGCGGATTTCCCAACGAATTTATCAGACGCATCGCCTTTATGGGCCTCATGCCCGTAGCCGACAAAGCCACCCGTCGCCCCCTCATGGGATTTTTTTTCCGGATGGTGGCCAAAAATGTGGTCGCCATCACCCGCAAAAACGATCGCACATGGAACCAGGTCCTGGCCACCATGCAGCCGGATACCATGGTGATCATCATGCCTGAAGGCCGAATGATGCGGGCCAATGGCCTGGATAAAAGCGGCCGGCCCATGACCGTGAGAGGCGGGATCGCTGATATCGTTCGGAGCATCCCGGAAGGCCGGATGCTGATGACTTACAGTGCCGGCCTGCACCATGTGCAGATACCCGGCCAGCGTATCCCAAAACTATTCAAGACCCTGCGCATGCGGTTGGAAAGCATGGACATCGCCGACTATCGCAACCGGCTGATGGACCAGTATGGACCGGTCGGTTTCAAGAAAGCTTTGATCCGGGATCTTGAAAACCGCCGGGACCGCTATTGCTTTGGCCTGGAGCCGGCCTCCGCCCCGGTTTACGCAACCTCCCTTGGGTAATCCCCCTTACCGCCATATTTTCATCATCGCCGATATCGAGGGCAGCAGCGGCTGCGGCAGTTACCAGGCATCCTCTTTTCTCACCCAACCGTGGGCGCAGGCCTGTGCAGCCATGTCCCGGGATGTGGACGCGGTGGTAAGGGCGCTTTTCGAGGCCGGCGTCGACCGGGTAACGGTCAAAGACTTCCACCGCACCGGCTTCAATCTGCTGCCGGAAATGATCGATCCCCGTGCCCGCATCGACTGCGGCTATCAAAGGGGCCCGGTGCCAGGCCTCGGATCTCCCGGTGATGCCGATGCCGCGATGATGATCGGCATGCACGCGGCAGCGGGCACGCGGGGATTTTTGCCCCACACGCTGACCTCGCGTCTGGCATCTCTGGTTGTCAACGGCCGCCACCTCGCAGAGGTGGAGTTGTTTGCCGCATCCATGGCTCCTTACGACATCCCGGCCGTGTTCTTTTCCGGCTGCCCGGTGGCCTGCGCCCAAGCAGGCGAACGCATTCCTGGCATTCAGACTTTTGCCATCGACAAAAGCATCTCCCCGGAATCACTTGACGCGAACCGATGGCGAGGCGATCTGGCGCGGGCAGCGGTGGAATCTTTGGCCAACACCTCGGTGGCGCCCTATCGCCCTGCAGGTCCCTTTAACGCCCAGATCACCATCCGGGACGGACATCGTGCCGCCCGCCGGATGGCCGATCCGTGGGGTTTTAAACGAAACGGAGCGGCCGTTCGCATCGATGCGCCGGACGTTCACACCCTCTACCGCAGCCTGATCCGCCTGTGCTACCTGCCGCCGATGGTTGAAAAAACCCTTCCGTTGAGCCTTGCCCTCTACAATCTGGCCGGCCGCCTGGGCCGGCTGTGGGTCCGCCGCCAGTTAACGTCGAGGAATGAAGCGTAACGCAAACGTCGGATTCTTTAGGGAACCGTCGACATTGACACCGGCTTCGCCTTCCTCTATACCACGACGCAAGACCAGCGTGCCCGGAATAGGCCGGTCGCATGCGGGGCCATTACAACGGGAACAACCATGATCAGTATCGAAAACCTTCACAAAAGCTTTGGCGGCCGCGTGCTTTTCGACGGCGTCAGCTTCAAGATCAATTCAAAGGAGCGGGTGGGCCTGGTGGGACGCAACGGCCACGGCAAATCCACCCTGTTTCGCATCATCGTCGGCGAAGAAGGCTACGATGAGGGTGCCATCAGCATGCCCAGGGGATATCGCATCGGCTACGTGCAGCAGCACATTCAGTTCACCGAAAACACGGTCCTGGCCGAAGGCATGAAAGGGTTGATGGCATCGGAAAAGGATCACCACTGGAAGGTGGAAAAAATCCTGGCCGGGCTGGGATTCTCCGACGGCGACATGGTCAGAAGCCCCCATGATTTTTCAGGTGGGTTCCAGGTGAGGCTCAACCTGGCCAAAGTGCTGGTTTCGGAACCGGACCTGCTGCTGCTGGACGAACCCACCAACTACCTGGACATCACCTCCATCCGCTGGATCGAAAATTTCCTGCTCTCCTGGCCCCATGAACTGATCCTGATCACCCATGATCGGGGGTTCATGGACAAGCTGGTCACCCACACCGTGGGCATCCACCGTAAAAAGGCCAGAAAAATAGAAGGCAACACGGAAAAGTACTACGACCGCATCGCCCAGGATGAGGAGATCTACGAAAAGACCCGGCTAAACGATGAGCGCCGGGAAAAAGAAATCCGCCTGTTCATCTCCCGGTTCCGGGCCAAGGCCCGGCTGGCCAACATGGTCCAATCCCGCGTCAAAACCCTGGCCAAAATGGAAAAAAAGGACAAACTGGAGCAGGCCAAGAACCTGGAGTTCTCCTTTCGCAGCAAGCCTTTCAAGGGAAAGCAGGTGGCCACCGTGGAGAATCTCTCCTTTGCCTGGGGAGCAAGCCGCCCGCTTTTCGAAGACCTGGGTTTTTCCATTCTGGCCGGGGAGCGGATCTGCGTCGTGGGTAAAAACGGCAAGGGCAAGACCACCCTGCTCAAAGTGCTGGCCGGCAGCCTGACCCCGGGAGCGGGCCAGATCAATTATAACCCCCAGGTCGAGTCCGGCGTGTTCGAGCAGACCAACATCCAGAGCCTGGTGGACAGCCGCACCGTGGAGGAGGAGATCCTCTACGCCCAGCCGGACGTGGATCGCCAGAAAGCCCGCAACATCTGCGGGGCCATGATGTTCGAGGGCGACAGCGCCCTGAAGAAAATCGGCGTACTCTCCGGGGGTGAAAAAAGCCGGGTGATGCTGGGCAAACTGCTGGTGACCCCGGTAAACCTGCTGATGCTGGACGAACCCACCAACCATCTGGACATGGACGCCTGCGACGCCCTGCTGGCCGCCATCGACCTTTTCGACGGCGCGGTAATCATGGTCACCCACAATGAGATGTTCCTGCATGCCCTGGCCGACCGGTTGATTGTCTTCGATGACGCCGGTGCCCGCATGTTCGATGGCAATTACCAGGATTTCCTGGAAAAGGGCGGTTGGGGGGACACGGTGGCAATGACCCGTCGGGCTGATGATTCGGACGTCGACCGATCACCCGACCTTCCCCGTCTTACCAAAAAGGAACTGAGGCGCCTGCGATCGGAAATCATCACCGAAAAATCCAAGGTGCTCAAACCCATGGAAGACGCCATCGCCGCAGCAGAAGATGCAATTGAAAAAAATGAAACCCTGCTCGACCGGCTGAACCAGGAGATGGTTGAGGCATCGGAACAAGGCGATGGCGCTCGGATCGGCCCCCTCTCTCAAAAGATCCGCGCCTGCCAGGAAATCATCGAAACCCGTTTCGCCCAAATGGAGCAGATGGACGACCAGCGTCAGCGACTGGAAAAAAAATTTGAAAAACGCCTTGCCGAGCTGGAAGGATGAAATCCATTCTGCTGATCCATCCGCCGGTCACCAAGCCCTGCGAGCCCCCGGCAGGCCTGGCTAAACTGGCCTGGACGCTGAACGCCCAAGGGATCGACTGCCGGGTGTACGATGCCAGCATCGATGGCATCCTGGGGCTGCTCCACCGGCCGATAGCGGCCGAGGATACCTGGTCCCGCCGGGCACTGGCCGGCCGCGCGGCCAACATCGATTCCCTGAGGGCCTTGGACCTGTATCGCAATCGGGACCGCTACAAACGGGCCGTCATGGACACCAACCGGGTCCTTCACATGGCGGGCCTTGAATTCGATGCCGCCCTCTCCCTGTCCAACTATGGATCGCCAACCCTTTCTCCGGTTCGTAGCGCGGATTTAGTGCGGGCAGCCGAACAATTCGAATCCGACCCGTTCCATTCCATTTTCTCTAAAACGTTGGCGGGCCTTTTCGACCAGCGGGAGCCGGACATCGTCGGTCTGTCAATCAATTTCATGAGCCAGGCTCTGTGTGCCTTTGCCATGATCGGATTTATTCGCAAGCAGCTGCCCCGGGCAGCAATCGTCTGTGGTGGCGGGCTGGTGACGTCCTGGATGAACATCCCGAACCTCGGCAGCCCCTTTGGTGGATTGATTGACGAAATGGTTTGCGGCCCCGGGGAAAACCGCCTCATCGAGATGTGTACGGGCAGAAAAGGAATCCGGACGGCCGTTACCGGATATGATTATTCCTGGGATACTATGGACCGTTATCTGTCTCCGATGCGGGTGCTGCCCTACAGCACCTCCCGGGGGTGCTACTGGAAAAAATGCGCCTTCTGTCCGGAAACCGCTGAAGATGCACCTTACCTCACCGGCGCCCCGCAGGCGATGGTGGACGATCTGAGACAGGTGGCCGCACAAACCACGGCCGGACTGGTCCATTTTTTGGACAATGCCCTCTCGCCCCGGCTGCTGGGGCATCTGATCGACCATCCGCCCGACTTACCCTGGTATGGCTTTGCCAGGGTCACCCGCCACCTCACCGACCCCGATTTTGTCAGCGGATTGAAAACATCCGGATGTGTGATGCTGAAGCTGGGAGTGGAATCCGGGGACCAGGCAGTGCTGGACGCCCTTTCCAAAGGGATCGACATCGGTACGGTATCCAAGGCGCTCAAAACCATCCACGGGGCGGGCATCGCCACTTACGTGTATCTGCTCTTCGGGACACCGGCGGAAAATGAGAAGAGCGCCGGCAGGACGCTGGCCTTTACCCTCGCCCACGCCTCGTCCATCGATTTTCTCAACCTGGCCATCTTCAATCTTCCCGCCTACGGCCGCGAAGCGCATGGTTTGGAGACGATCGACTTCTATGACGGGGACTTGTCATTGTATCGGGAGTTTACCCATCCTCAGGGCTGGAGCAGGGACCGGGTGAGGCGGTTTTTATCCAAGGTGTTTAAACGACCGGCCGCAATCAAAGCGATTCTGAACAACGACCCGCCGTTTTTCACCTCCAACCACTCGCCTTTCTTTAATTTGCAACCAATCCGCCCACATATTTGTCGATGCCGGGATTGATGTGCTTGTCATTGCAGGGATTGCCGTTGAGGCCGCCCACGCATTGGGTCGATCCGAAATCAGAATTTATGAATGTATCAGCGCGATGGTCTGGAAAACCATCCAGGCGTTTAAGCTGAATTTATACCAAGCTGTCGACATCGATTCCGCCTCTCCAGGTTCCCGTGAGATGGCGAACAAACGAAATCCAGGGGAACTCCAAGCCCCTGTTCTTCGATCTTTCGATGTCAGTCAACCAATTCCTCGATTCACATTTCCCGTATAACCATTTTTTAAAAGCTGCCAGCCGGCAAACGTGCCTGCATGGATTCAATTCGCCATACCATTTAAAATTAATTCGGTGGTTCGGGGCAAACATCCCGCATTCCCTTTTTCGGTTGTAACGGATTTCAAGAGCCGGCGGCCGATCATGGCTCTTCGTGTTGACTGCGCAATTGCATTATGCAAGAATAGATATGCTATGCAGATGCATATTGCACGATTTGATCCAACGCTGAAGGATTGATCGCATGGCATATTTAAGAAAACGAGACGGCCAGGACGTTATTCTCGATTCAATCAACGAGGGCGTATTTACTATTAATCTGGACTGGCGCATCACCTCGTTTAACCGTGCTGCGGAGAGAACCACGGGTGTCAACCGCAAAAATGCCCTTCACCAACCCTGCCGAGACATCTTCCAGGCAAACATCTGTAAAAAAAACTGTGCCCTGAAACAAACCTTTGAAACCAGCCAACCCGTCGTGAATGCCAATGCCTTCATCGTAAACCACCAAGGGCAAAGGGTGCCTATCCGTATTTCAACGGCCATCCTTAGAAATGACGCCGGAGATATCATCGGCGGAGTGGAATCCTTTCAGGACCTCAGTCAGATCGAACAACTGCAGAAACAGCTGCATAGCAGATATACGTTTGGGGACATTATCGGCCGTGGCCCGGAAATGAGGCGATTGTTCGACGTGCTTCCGCTGATATCCAGAAGCAGCAGCAGCGTGCTGATTGAAGGCGCCAGCGGTACCGGAAAAGAGCTTTTTGCCCGTGCCATTCATGATTTATCTCCTCGGAAGAATCATCGGTTTATTCCGGTCAATTGCGCCGCACTGCCGGACACGCTGCTTGAAAGCGAATTGTTCGGCCACAAAGCCGGTGCCTTTACAGATGCCAAAAAAGACAAAGCGGGCCGCTTTATCCTTGCCCATAAAGGCACCATTCTCCTCGATGAAATTGGCGACATCTCACCGGCGATGCAAGTTCGTTTACTGCGGGTGTTGCAGGACAATCTTATCGAACCGTTGGGCGCTGAACACCCAATCCCTGTCGATGTCCGCGTGGTGGCGGCAACAAACAGGAACCTTTCCGATCTGGTTCAACGCGGCAGTTTTCGCAATGATTTGTATTATCGTATTCGGGTAATTCATCTGAAACTGCCGACCTTGCGTGATCGCCGGGAAGATATTCCCCTGCTGGTTCAACACCTGCTGGACAAATTCAACCGATTGCAGGGAAAGGATATAAACGGTGTTTCCGAAGAAGTGATGGCGCGGCTGATGGAACATGATTATCCAGGTAATGTACGTGAATTGGAAAATATCATGGAGCAGGCATTTGTGCTTTGCAGGGGAATTACCATTGAGTTGCGTCATCTTCCTCCGGAATTGCGTCTCCCCACAGCGGCAGGCACCCCTTCACCGAATCGCATGAGCCTCAAGGCGATGGAGAAATTTATGATTACAGAGGTCCTGTTGCGACATCATGGCAATCGGAATCAAGCCGCACGGGAACTCGGCATCAATCCCAGCACACTCTACCGAAAGATCAGAACCTATCGCATCCATGTGCCTGAAACGGATGGCCGCAGACGAAATAAATAATCGTGCAATATGCAATCCTGTAAAAAAACTGATTATTTTGCAAATCGGTTTCCCTCCCCATTATTTTCTTAACCAATTGTAATCGTAAGGTTAAACAGCACCACCGGTACGGTGGGAAAGCAATGGGCTGCTGACGAATGATGGCACATTTTTTGCTTTTTAGATTCGAGAGCCAATGGCATATGAAATAGCACTTCCCGCAGACCTGATGCCGGCGCTGATTGATTTATTAATCCTCACAGGGAGGTTTAATCCAATGGAAATGAGAAAAAGACATTTAGATCGGGAAACAAAAGATGTCATCTTCTCAATGGTAAAAGACCGGCCATGCACGATTCGACAAATTACCAGCGCCTTCAGCAACAAGAGCTATGAAGTCGTTAAGCTCCTTTCCGATATGGTGCGCCATGGTCAGGTAACGGTTAAGTCCACCAACGAGGGACTCTTTGTCGTCAGCGGCAATCCGAATCCTTAAAATTGAGGAAATCGAAAAAATCGGTTTCTCGACGGCTTCGTAAAAAGTTCGAGATCAAGGCTTGCAAATCCCGCGGAATGAGGCGTACTTACCTTACGTCGCATTGACGGGGGATGAAGCGTAACGCAGATATCAGACTTTTTACGAAGCCGTCAAAATTGGGAACAAAATGCGTCAGGCAGGATGTCCGTTTGCAATCAAAATACATCGGCGGTTGCGGATGGATGAGTGAAAAAGCGATCAGTATCTGATTCGTCTGTTATTGAAATTGCAACAGCGATAGGATTTCCAGCGGGTGGGTCACCAATGTCTGGCACCCGTTTTCCAGGAGTTCTTTAGGGCCCCTGAATCCCCATGCAACACCAACGGCATGCATGCCGGCAGCCGTAGCCGTCTTCATATCCACGGCGCTGTCCCCCACAAAAAGAAATGTTTGCGGCGCCAGGCCGATCTGCCGCGCGATGTCCAAGGCTGACGCCGGATCGGGTTTGACCGGGAAATGATCGTTCTGCCCCATGACCACTTTAAACGTCAGTTTGTCAAAATACGCATCCACATACCGGACGGTAAAGTCGTGAGGTTTGTTGGAAAGCACCGCCAACGGCAACCCCATTGTTTTCAGGCCGTCCAGGAGTTCGATGATGCCTTCGTATAACCGGGTTTTATTGTTCCAGTTCTCCCAGTAAATTTCCCTTGCCCGGCGGACACAGGCATCGACCAATTCCCCTGAACAGCCTTCGACAGGCAGCGCCCGAATGACCAGCATCTTGATTCCGTTGCCGATAAAACGCGTGTAGTCATCCGGGGTGTGACCGGGAAAGCCGTATTCCGCCAGCATGCAGTTCACCGAATCCCCGATATCCGCCAGGGTGTCCAGCAGCGTGCCGTCCAGGTCAAAGATAATGGCTTGAAAGCTTCTGGTGGGTCGATCGTCAGTGTTCATCTCGGTCTCCAGGCAACCCACGATATCCATCGATCCGTCAGGTTCTGCCAAAATAGGACAATCCTTTTATTATACCAGACAAAAGTGGGCGGCACCGCGCCCTCTCCCTTAAGAATGCGGCGCTACTATACCAAGGCGTTTGATTTTTCTTCGCAAGGTATTTTTGTCGATGTCGAGTTCACGGGCCGTAACCATCTTTTTCCACTGGTTCCTCTCCAGGGCTCGAACGATGGTACGCTTTTCCGCTTCTCTCAGGCTCAATCCTGTGGCAGCCAACGGCATACCGCCTTGCGGAACCACCCGTGCCGGCAGATGGTGCAGGCGGATCATTCCGTCCAGGCAGAGGACGAAGGCATGCTCGATGGCATTTTCAAGCTCACGGACGTTTCCCGGCCAGTCGTGAAGCATAAGCGCCGCCACTGCCTTTTGAGATATTCCGACGATCTTCTTCCCGCTGAGGTGATTGAACTGGTCGATAAAGTGATCCAACAACAGCGGGATATCTTCCTTTCTTTTAGAAAGTGGCGGCAGGGAAAGCTTGACAATGTCGATTCGGAAATAGAGATCGTCCCTGAATTTTCCCTCACTGACCAGTTTTTGAAGATTCTGATTGGTCGCCGTGATCACCCTGGCATTGGTTGCGCATGCCTTGGTAGCACCCAGCGGTTCATACACTTTTTCTTCGAGGACACGGAGCAGACGGCTCTGAACCGCCGGTGAGATGTCACCGATTTCATCCAGGAAAAGGGTTCCGTCCTGGGCCAGGGCGAAGCGGCCGGGTTTATCTTTCTTGGCGTCCGTGAAGGCGCCGGCCTTGTATCCGAATAGTTCGGATTCGCAGAGGCTATCCGGCAGGGCGCCGCAGTTGATGGCCACGAAGGGGCCATCCCTTACCGGGCTGTTATTATGGATGGCCCTGGCAACAAGCTCCTTGCCTGTGCCGCTATCCCCTTCGATCAACACGCTGCAATTGCTTTCAGCCACCTGGGGCAAAATGGAGAACAGGTCCTGCATTTTTGCGTTTTTGCTGACGATGTCTTCGAAAGAATGCTGTTTGCGGATGACTTTCCGAAGTTTATCGACCGCTGTCAGGTCCCGGAAGGTTTCGACCCCGCCGATGGTCCGGCCCCCGGCGTCCTTTAAAAGGGCGGTGGTCACACTGATGGGAATCAACTTCTTATCTGCCCGCAGGATGTATACCGGAAAGTTGATCACGGGTTGCTCCGTTTCGATGGTCTGCCGCAGAAGACAATTCTCCTCACAGACGTTTGCCCTCAGAACGTCAAAGCATGGCAGGCCGACTGCATCGTTTCGCGAAAATCCTGTAATTTCTTCCGCTGCGCGGTTAAACGAGGTAATGCTCATCTCCATATCAACCGTGAAAACCCCGTCGGCGATGCTGTCCAGAATGATCTGATGGTGTGCCTGTATTTGTTTTTTGGGAAAGTTCACGGCGTGCCCTCCTGAATCCGTTTGGGCCTGTGTTGCGTCCCGGCAGGCTTCCTGCCGTAGGAGAGAATCGCGATCCACATCAACCGGTGTATTTAATGATGCATCATAATCGTCCTGGAGAGGCGGTGTCAATCGCTCATCCTGCCCCGGGAAAAAGCATCTGCCAGTAAACACCCGTTGACACGCTCCGGTTCGGGGATGATCTGCCCCCGGCTCAACGCGAATAAGGTGCATTTTGTTCCCTTTATCCCCGACTGCCTGCGCGGCGTCCAATCACCAGCCTTTTTTTATAATGTCTTTTCAATTCATTAGAGGTCCATCTGCCCAGGCTTCGAATTCTGGCCCCGATCTTGCTATTTTGACTCTTTAAACCCTTTTTAATTAAGAATCAGCACGGCAGCGCCGACAATCGGCCTTCCGAAATCAGTGCTCGTCTGCCAGCCGAACGCCCTGTTCTACTCGTTTTCATATTGTCCAGCGAATATTTAAATACACCCGCGCCAGGGGGTAAGGGTAGCCGTGATCCGGATCGCCATACCCATATTCAGAAATAAAGTGTCACCCGTATTCGATTCCTGCACCCGGGTTTTTCTCGTGGATATTGAAGAGAAACGGGAGATCGACAGAAAAGAGATCTACCTCGATGCACTGGCATTGACCGAGCGGGTAACGATACTCCTCAAATCCGGTGTGGATACCATCATCTGCGGCGGGATCAGCGATGTGATGGAAAGCATGCTCATGGGCGCAAAAATCAACCTGATCAGCGATATCACCGGAGAAATCGACCAGGTTTTGAAGGCTTATCTGGAGAAAGGATTGGGCCAGATGCAGTTTCAAATTCCAGGTTTCAGCCCGGATTCACACAAAAAAGGCACCAACGCGAGGGAGCGAGACCATGAAAACCATTAAATTGAGCGCCATCGGGGTTGTGGTGGTGGGCTGCCTGCTTTTTTTGTCCGGCCCACCGGCTATTCGGTCAGCCGAAAACGAAAACCACTGTTTTACCTGCCATACCAACCCACGAAAGCTCATCGAAATAACCCGTGAAATCTCCAGGCTCGACACCAAAAAGCCAGGCGCCTCAAAAGAAACGAAAGGAGAGGGCTGAGGCGGAGACGTGACGCCGTTGGCGCCGCACGAAAAGATTTTTGTCGACAGCGAATTTGCCGAAGATGAAAACCACGGCGAAATGGGGTGTGAAGAATGCCATGGCGGCGACCCGGCTGAGCCGGACTGGAAAAAGGCCCATGTCGGGCTGGTCAAGGACCCCACCTTTCCGGATTCGTCGGAAACCTGTGGGACCTGCCATGAGGATATTGCCGAAAATTATCAAAGCAGCCTCCACATCAGCCTCTCTCCGTTCAAGAAAATAATCGACACACGCGCCAGCGACGACAAGGCGGTCTACGCCAAGGTCGACGCAGCCCGGGAGGCCCACTGTACATCCTGCCACAGCAGCTGCGGACAATGTCACATCAGCCGCCCGGAGGCGGTGGAAGGGGGCTTGCTGGAAGGCCATATCTTCCAGAAAAAGCCGCCCATGCATACCGTATGCACCGCCTGCCACGGCAGTCGGATCGAAAAAGAGTACATGGGAAAAAACAAAGGAATTCCACCGGACGTCCATAAAACGAAATACTTCAAATGCGGCAAATGCCATTCGGCGGAAGAGATGCACGGAGACGGAAAGGACTATGCCAATCGGTATGAAGTCGAAAACGCGCCCACGTGCGTGAGCTGCCATGAAACAATCTACACGGACGATTCGGAGAACGGAAAACAGCACCGGCAGCACAAGGACCGGGTCAGTTGCCAGGTCTGCCATTCCATGCCTTACAAAAACTGTGTCTCCTGCCATTTCGGCAGAGACAAACAGGGGTTGAAGTTTTTTAAAACCAAGGGGTCTACCCTGGAATTCAAGATCGGACTGAATCCCCTCCAGTCGGAGAAACGACCGGAGAAATTTGTTATCCTGCGCCATGTTCCGGCAGATCAGGGCGCTTTCAATTTTTACGTGGAAAACGGTCTGGCGAATTTCGACAAGCTTCCCACCTGGAAGCTGGCAACGCCCCACAACATCCAACGCAAGACGCCCCAAAACCATTCATGCAATGCCTGTCATGGCAAGGATACACTGTTCCTGCTCGAAAAAGACGTCAAGCCGGAATATCTCAATGCAAACAAAACCGTGATCGTTGCGGTGGAACAGGTTCCCGCGAAGGTATCTGAATAGGTTTGATGCAGCGCCAGGCAATGCACTGCCGGGAATAAAAGGAGAACGGGGCGTGCCCGCCCACCATAGGACGATTTGAATATAAAAGGAGGAAAAAATGAAACGATTGACCGGATTGACCTTAGCATTGGCTCTTGGCTTCGGACTGATCGTCGGTGGATGCGCGACCGCACCGCAAACGGATATGTCGGCCGACGACATGGTTCAAGAGGCCAAAAAAAACGTTTGTGAAATCACTGTGGCCGAGGCCAAGGAACTTCTCGACAAGGGCGAACACCTTTTTTTAGACTGTCGGGAACCCAAGGAATATAAAATGGGGCATGTCCCCGGAGCCATGAATATCCCCCGGGGGCTCCTGGAGTTTCAAATCGAGAAAAAGGTTCCCGACAAGAACGGAAACCTTGTAATATACTGCAAGTCCGGCGGACGTGGCTGTCTGTCGGCCTGTACCCTTTGCCGCATGGGGTATAAAAACGTAAAAAACATGGCCGGCGGCTGGAAAGCCTGGGAAAAGGCCGAATACCCCATCGAATAGAGCGGCGGGATGAAACCCGCCCGAATGATGCTATCGCAGAAACAGTATTTCCATCGGCGCACGCTCCAAGGTCCGGCAGCCGTTTTCGGTAAGTTTCGTCTTTAACCCTAAAAAGAAAAAGGTGGACTTCAGATAAATTGATAATCACGAATATGAATCGAAAATGGCCATGCACGACATGTTGTAGCATGGCCATTTTTTAGTAGGCATTGCAAATAATTTGGCGGGATAAAAGTTTTTAGCATTTGACAAAAACGAACAGTTTGGATATGGAATCCGACCAAAGGTGCCCGGAAGGGCTTGATAGGGAATTCCGTTAGAATCGGGAGCGGTCCCGCCGCTGTAATCGGGGACGAAATTTGCATTGCCACTGTTTCGAGTTTAAACGAAACGGGAAGGCGCAGAGAGTAGAATGATCCGAAAGCCAGAAGACCTGCCTTTTTAAATGCCGTAAAACCCACGATAGAAGGGATTCGGTAATATATCGACAGGGCCAAGAAAGCTGGGTGCAGCCCTTCATGCCAATATCTGCATGAAGGGCTTTTTTTATGCCGGTTAATGCCGCACCCGCACTGATAAAGCGATGGAGGATTTCTGGGCAGGAAGTCCTTCACCGCTTTATCCTTTTTAAGGGTCTTTGGTTGATCCGGCCTGATTATTTTAAGGGTCTTTGGTTGATCCGGCCTGATTATTCCGTTCGTAGGCCATGCCAATACATCCGGGGACCCTAGTTCTCCTGTTTTGCACACGCGATAATGAAGTCCGAAATTAACGAATAACCAATAGGAGGAATACCGTGAGAACAAAAAAATGGTGTGGAATTTTGATGGTTCTATTTTTCTTTTTGATTTCTGCAAATGGCCTTGCCTCCCCCAGCCATGGCAGTAAAGCGCCCAAAAAGGTCGGTATTCTTTTGGTTGCTTTTGGGTCAAGCGAAGCGTCCGCCCAGGTCTCATTTGAAAATATCGATAAGAAAGTTAAAGCCGCCTATCCCGACATCCCTGTGCATTGGGCATATACGTCGCACATTATCCGCGAAAAACTGGCCAAACAGGGCAAGAACCTGGATTCTCCGGCGGTAGCGTTGGCCAAGATGCAGGATGAAAACTTTACCCACGTGGCCGTCCAATCCCTGCATACCATCGGTGGAGAAGAATACCACGATTTGCGTCGTATCGTCGGGGCATTCAAAATAATGGGCGGATTCCAGAAAATCGTTTTAGGGTATCCGTTGATGTCCACGCAAGCGGATATGGAACGAATCGTCGATATCATTTTGAAAACGATACCTATCAGCCGAAAAAAAAGTGACGCCGTCGTCTTGATGGGACATGGAACCCCCCATCCATCCAATGCCTTTTATGCCGCTTTGATGTTCCAGCTCCAGCTCAAGGATTCAAACATCTTCGTCGGTACCGTGGAGGGATATCCAGATGTAGAGCTTATTAAAAGCCTGATGCTTCAGAAAAAAATCAAAAAGGCCTACCTGATACCTTTTATGTCGGTTGCTGGGGATCATGCCAAGAACGATATGGCGGGTGAGGAGTCAGACTCATGGAAATCGATCTTTTCCAAATCGGGCATCGACTGCCTCCCCATTCTCAAGGGAACTGCCGAATATGACGACTTTGTAAACATTTGGGTCGACCATATCCGCGGACCACTCAGTCATTTTGAATAGAAATCGAATCGGCAGCCATAACTGGAGAAAAAGAAGAGTAAAACACCAGCGCAACAACAGGAAATTGTCGGACCACCCTGTTGTTGCGTTTTTTAGGGTCCCGGGATTGCGTAAAATTCATGGCAACCCCTGGCGTGGAAAACCTAAAATATCATTTTCCCAATGCCATGCCGCTCGTTTGATAAATCATAGCGTGAAAACCTGCTCCGGCTTTAATGGCAGATTGTTTACGTTATCGTACCACCAATACCGGGATTCCCACCTTATGACGCACCGGATCAACTGTTTGCCCCCATATCAGGTCGCCGATCAAGCGGTGTCCGTGGGATCCCATAACCAGCATATCGACTCCGTGGGACTCGGCAAAATTAATCAATTCTTTGGAAGGATCACCCTGGGGAAGGGCGATTTCAACCGCAACCCCGGCAGCGCGGACCTCAGCGGCAATTTCGAGCAGGTATTGTTCATCCTCACGCGTGTGTTCGTCGTACACATCTTTCCGGTAGACCTGTGCCGGGGCGGAATCGGTCACATGGATCAGGGTAAGCAGCGCGCCCTCTGCTTGGGCCAACGATAGGGCGCGGCTGACAATCGTTGCGTCGCCGTCATCCCGGCCCAATGCCGCTGCAATATGTTTTGAATGATGCGTTTCGATTCCCTCGATGACCGCCACGGCGCCGGAAGGCTTCTCTTCTTTCCAGCTTTTTTGCCCACGCATCAGTGGAAGGACAATGATATACAAGAGAAACAATGATAATGCTGCAGCCATGCCAATCGTAAGCATCAAAACCAACAGGGGCGCACCCCCGTCGATCCATTCCATGATCTGATCAAACACCAATTTACCGTTCAAAGCGATGATGATGACAGAAGTGATCCACGCCAACACCTTGACCCATGATTTGCTGGAGAAGGAGCCCATTTTCAGTCTATCGCTGGTGAAATGGACCAGCGGAACAATGGCAAAGGGTAGTTGGAGACTGAGAATCACCTGGCTGAGAATCAGGAGTTTGTAAGTCCCTTCATCCCCTGAGACGGCAATGACCACAACGGCAGGCAGAAGTGCGATTGAACGCGTGATTAGGCGTCGCAGGTAGGGTCTCAGCCGAATCTTCACGAAACCTTCCATCACGATTTGTCCCGCCAGCGTACCAGTTAGGGTCGAGCTTTGGCCTGCCGCCAGCAGCGCCAACCCAAAGGCGATGGGGGCGGCATGCGTCCCGAGAAGTTGCTCAAGCAACTTGTAAGCCTGCTGAATCTCGGTGACGACGATCCCGTTACGATAAAAAACAGCGGCTGCAAGAACAAGGATCGCTCCGTTGACAAAAAAGGCCGCATTTAAGGCGATCACGGAATCGATGAAATTATACTTGCACGCCTGGGCTTTCGCATCGATGGTCCGCGACACCCGGCGCGTCTGCACCAGCGCGGAATGCAGATAAAGATTGTGGGGCATCACGGTCGCCCCGATGATCCCGAGAATAATGTACAACGAGCCCACGGGAAGGGAAGGCGTAAGTCCGGCCACAGCCGCTCCCCAATCCGGTTTCGCCAGAAACAGATTGATGATGAAACCACCGGCAATGACAGTAATCAGCGACAGAACGAATGCCTCCATCTTGCGCATTCCTAGCCTCTGGATCGCGAGCAGCAGGAAGGTATCAAACAGAGTTACCAGTGCTCCCCAGAGCAAGGGAAGTCCGAAGAGAAGATTCAAGCCCAGAATGGTGCCCAGCACTTCGGCGAGGTCGCACGCCGCAATCGCAATCTCACACAAAATCCAGAGGGCGAACGAGGCCGATTTTGAATATTCTGATCGACATGCCTGGGCAAGATCCTTTCCGGTAACAATCCCGAGGCGCGCAGATAATGTCTGCAACAGCACTGCCATCATATTCGACATCAGGATGACCCAGATCAGCGCATAGCCGAAGCGCGATCCCCCTTCCAGATCCGTCGCCCAATTGCCCGGATCCATGTAGCCGACGCTGACCAGATAAGCGGGTCCTGCAAAAGCAAATATTCGCTTTAACAACCTGGGGTGTTGGGTCTCGACAGAACGATGAACCTCTTCAAGAGATTTCCCATGGAAATGAGGCTCCGATTCAGCTTGATCAAACTGTTTTGTCTCCATTCTATCCAAAAATTCCCTTTTCTCTTACGAGATCGATTAACCCAAATTGAACGTTTCCATTTATTTGTAAGTGGCAACAATATGTCTGGTGCATCGCCAAACATCACCACCATCCAACAGTTTCGGCCATTGTGTGGGCTCCCGGAACGTGAACGGCGTCGGTCAGGCCAGTTTCGCGCCGAGAATACGCCAGCCGCGTCCTTTTACTTTCAGGCCATCGGGAACGCCATCCAGGATCGATCGTCTAAGGATTTCCAGCAGTCGGGTCTTAACGCCGTCACCGTGGGTAATAAGGCTCACCTCCCGCACCGGCACCGGCGATTCGAATGGACGCAACAACCCCTTGAACGCCGGCGGCAGATTCATGGCCGCCAGTTCGGGAAGCAGGGTGACCCCGTGGCCCGATTCGACAATACGCATCAGTCCCTCCAGGCTGCCACCTGCAAATCGCAGCCGTGGCAGCGCTTCATCGCGTATTTTCTGCGAGCCGGCACACAACTGGGAAACCTGCCCGTAAAGACAGTGGCCGCTGTCCAGCAGAATCATCTCATCCGGCGCGAGGTCCTCGGGTGACAGGCGCTTTTTATCGGCCAGCCGGTGGTTTGCCGACACATAGCCGTAAAAGGGCTCGTAAAACAGGGGCGATTCCCGGATGCGTTTATCTGCTAACGGCGTGGCGGCGATGCCCACATCCAGCCTGTCCCGGCGCAACCCCTCGACAATGTCCGCGGTAGGCCGTTCCTGAATGGTCACCCGAACCAGCGGATAGGATGTGAGCAAATCCGGTATGAACCGGGGCAGCAGGTAAGGCCCCAGGGTGGGAATGATGCCCAGGCGCAGTTCTCCCGACACCGTTTCCCGCTGCTCGCGGACGACCTCGACGATGCCACGGAATTCCCGTAGCGTCCGGTACGCCCGGTCAATGACGGCCTTTCCGATGGGGGTGGCCGAAACGGGTTTCCGGCCTCGATCGAACAGGGTTACCCCCAACTCCGCCTCAAGTTTTTGTATCTGCATGCTCAGGGTCGGCTGAGTAACAAAACACCGTGCGGCCGCTTCCGAAAAGCTCCCGTGGCGGTCCACGGCCACCAGGTATTCCAATTGAGTGTGGGTGATCATATTATATAAATAATTTTGATGTTAATATAATAATTATCGATTTGATTTATGTTATGGGCGTCACCATTATTTGTCAACATCGGATCGGCCTAATAGGAACGTAATCGACAGGAATAAACGACCCGGTGGGTATCCCAATGAGAAATAACAACCTGGAGGATTAATGATGAGCCATACACTGCCCACACTTCCTTACGCATACAGCGCCCTGGAACCCTATTTCGATGCCAGGACCATGGAGATTCATCACACGAAGCACCATCAGACTTACGTAGACAAACTGAATGCAGCCCTTAAGGGACATGAAACACTGCAGGACAAAAGCGCCGAAACCCTCTTGAAGGATCTCAATGCAGTTCCCGAAACCATCCGGACGGCCGTTCGCAATCACGGCGGGGGGCATGCCAACCATTCGTTCTGGTGGCCGATGTTGAAAAAAGATATGGCTTTCGGCGGGCCTGTGGCCGATGCCATTTCCAAACGATTCGGCAGCTATGAGAAATTCAAGGAAACGTTTTCAAACACTGCCGCCCTGCTTTTCGGCAGCGGGTGGACATGGCTGGTGCTGGACCAGGGCAATCTCGAGGTCGTGGCAACGCCCAACCAGGACAACCCCGTCAGCCAGGGAAAAATTCCGGTCCTGGGAATCGACGTCTGGGAGCATGCCTATTACCTGAAGTACCAGAACCGTCGGCCGGATTACATCGGCGCCTTTTTCAACGTAGTCAACTGGGATCGGGTGAACGATATTTATACCGCCGCCAAATAACCCTTAAAAGCAAGCGGTAACCTTCCGCGATAGGGCACCTCCCAGCGCACCGGAATCGCGGGTGGGAACCGCTCACCAGGCAACTCGGAAAAAGTGATGAGCCGGGTCGGGGTGAAGGCCGACGCGCAGGTAATGGCGTGTAAAATTCCAGTAATGCGGCAGGGCGGGTCAGGGTTCCACCAGGGGACGTCCGACTACCTGATTGCGCCCCGCGCCCTTGGCCTCGTAAAGCATGGTGTCGGCCTGCTGAAGCAATGCTTCCGGCTTGACCACGTCCTTTCGACCTTGTGGAAAAAACCCGGTAACACCGAAACTGGCGGTAACAGGAATGGAGCAGCCATCGAGCTGTGTCTCACAGCTTTGGACGGTTTTCCTGAGGCGCTCAGCCAGAACCATGGCCCCATCCAGATCCGTTTCCGGCAGGACGACGAGAAACTCTTCTCCGCCGTACCGCCCCGCCCAGTCCACCTGCTGCCGGATGACCGAGGTGAGGCACCGGACGAATTCCTTGAGCACCGCATCCCCGGCCAGATGGCCATATGTATCGTTGACCTTTTTGAAATGATCGATGTCACACATGATCAAGGAGAAATCACGACCGTAACGGTTGGCCCGGCGGATCTCCTGGGGCAACCGCTCGTTGATATAACCCCGGTTGTAAATACCGGTCAACGGATCGGTGATGGACAGGAGGTGGATCTCATCGACGGCAGCCTTCAGAGACTTTTCCAGCTCCAGGATGCGGATGCCGGTTTTGATGCGGGCCACCAGCTCGGCATAGTGGGCCGGCTTGGTGAGATAGTCGTCTGCGCCGGCACTTAACCCTGAAATAATGTCGTCCTTTGAGCCTTTGGACGTAAGCATGATGATGAAAACATAGCGGTTCGGATTCTCCTCCCGGATGGCCCGACACAATTCCGGCCCTTCCATTTCCGGCATCTGCCAATCCGTCAACACGATGGGAAAAAACTGCTGGCGGAACAGATCAAGGGCTTTGCGTCCGTTTTCCACCGTGGTCACCGCAAACCCCTCTTTAACCAGAATTTTCTCGAATAAGCGCCGCGAAATGGGATCGTCTTCAGCTAGGAGTATGGGATAAAATTCGGGATTGCTTTCCATCAGGTTGCCTTATCCGAAAAATGGGTACCCACGATTCCTTCGCTGTCAGTAGGTGAAGGTTCACTCGTGCAGGAAAATAGATATATCAAACCCATTATCGAATAACAACCATTGAAGCGAGGTCACCCCATCCATTGGATAAGGGATAGCATCCACAGGTCCGGGTTCAGACCTGGCAGGCGGAAGCCATAACCGGAAGCGCTTCACCCTTCCTGGTATTTTTTCCCCAGCGGATCCTTGCCATCCGGGAACATGGCGATGAGGCTCGAAGCGGTCCGTTTCCGCTATCGGCAAAAAATTCATCCCTTTGCGGGTTAACCGGCTGGTTAAAATGAATAGAGCCATGCCGGCCGACCGCTTGTCGATGGTTTGGCTTTCATGGCTCGAATTGAAATGTTGCTGATTGAAGTATTAGCTGAAGTGGGTATCCGTCATCTTCCCAATGACAGAATAATCCTTTCTTAAATGAAAACCGCCTGTCTGTAAAAAGCTTTTTTCTTCAAGACGGTTTCAATCATGCGAATGATCGTGCGGCTTCTTGTCATGCCCGGGGTGATCATGGTCATGGGGCCCGTGCTCGCCGCTGTGATCGTGGCCGTGGTTATCCTTTGCCCCCGCATGGCTGTGGGGGTGGCTGTGTTCATGGTCGTGTTCGTGGGCATGGGCGTGTTCGTGGGCATGGCTGTGGCTTTTGTCGCCGTGCTTGTGGGGATGCTCGTGCTGGTGTGTGTGCTCATGGGCATGCTGGTGTTCGTGTTTATGGTCGCCTTCCATGGTTCCCTCCTTGCTTTTCGGGTTGTCGTGAATATTCCGTGCCGGAATATGGATTTATTACAAGATAATAATACCGCCGTCCATTTGATGCATCAAGAAACTAACAAACCATTTCCCACGAATGCCGCGACGATAGTCCTTTCGATGCGGCAGTCATCGTTTGCGGCTGATAATCATTCTTGAATCGAGGCGGTCTCCGAATATGGACAATGGAGGTGCAGCGAATTCGTGGCTTTTTTGTTTGGCTCAACGGACAAACAGGCGTTAGCGGCCTTTTCAAAACGTCAGGTTTTCCTTCTGCATCTGTTCAACGGGTAGGTCACCGACACGGCGCTGGCCATGGCCAGACTCTCGGGATCGAGATAATGCTCGGCCTGCTTCTGAAAGAGCGCTGTTCCGAAAGCCGGGAAGTCCTCGTCGCCGTCATTGAACAGCGGCAGCCCAATCCGTGGCAGGGCTGTGAAGCGCATTACCAGATCGTAGGAAAACACGCCATCCTCGCGGACACCCCCCAGTTTCGCGCCGGCCTTGAACAGGGGATCGATGCCGCCGGCGAACGCCGTAACGACAGATCGTTCCGTATCGCTGGCGAAATAGTTGACATTGGTGAAGGGGGACGCTTTTTTAAAATCCCGGAAGGCGCACCAATTTTCATCGCGATGGATTCGCGCCGGACAGCCAAGGATGTATCTGGCCAGGATGACACAGGCCCCGTATGACGGGGCCGCACCTGAATCGTCGACAAAGCCCTCCTTGGCAATCAAAACCGCCTGCCCGAAAAAAGGCGCGGTGAACCGTTTACCCCTTGATTCCAGCCCAAGAAGGGGAGCCACGGATGCCAGATCGAGATCGGCAATCTGGCCGAGATAATTTCGATAATATTTTTCAAAAACATCTGAGGTCTGAGCCCCTGTTTCCATCTTTTTTCCCCGGCCATAAGTAAGACTGGCGTCTGAAAACCGCTTTTCATGTCTGCCGTGATTGTACCAGACATCCCCGGCAGACCAGGGTCTCGCCCACCGTTTCCAGTTTCGAAGCCATGGTCGGCTCGCCGCAGCGGCTGCAGAGTGTGGACGGTTCGATGCGCGCCTTGGTGGGCATACCGGCGGTGACCGGGGTCATGGCAAAAAGGTCTTCGGAGCGGGTGTTCAGCACGTCGGCGGTCCGCTGCGCCCCGAGTTCATTGAGTTCGGCCTTTTCCAGTTCGGTAATGCTGCCGTCGCGCGTCTTTTTGAACAGCTCGATCTGGCGTTCATTCACGCGAAAGGTGTCGGGTCGCATGGCCAGCCGCACCCCCTGGCCGGTACGGCGGTTGAAGAAGGTGAAGCCCATCTTGCCGTAGTCCCTGTAAATCAGATTCCCCTTGCCGAAGGTGCAGCCGGTGAGCACCTGGATGGCGTCAACGCAGCAGGCGTCGGTCTCCACGATGGCCACCAGTTCCTCGTCCAGGGCGCGCTTCTCCTTGAGCCAGGCCAGTCCGGCGGTGGCCGCCACGTAGCCGATGGCCAGCCCGCCGCAGACGTGGCCGTGGAAGGCCGCGCAGCGCTTGAAATCGTCGCTCTCCATGATCTGTGGTGCGTTCATCGTGTTTCCCTTTCCTTTTCGGTTCGGTCTTTTTTTCTTCGATAAGCGATCCCGTCTGTCCGACACAGTGGCGCAAAACGGTTCAGACACTTCACTGTCCCTCAACAGGTAGACGGGCGCTCCGCTTTTACTTCTTTTCAGCACAAAGCGCCGAGTCCGCATTCACTTCGATGGTCAGGTGCGACAATCCGCGGATATGCCGCATCCGCTTTTTGAAATAGTCCGGATTCAGTCCATTGGATGACTCCAGGGAGATAATGGCACTGTAATGGCCCAGTCCAAGCCGCCAAAGGTGAAAGTCGATGATTCTGACGCCGTTGACATCGTTGATCGTTTCTTCGATTTTTCTTACCAGGTTCTTGTTGCCGCTTCGATCCAAAAGGACGCTCCCGAATTCCCGCATGAGCCCGACGGCCCAGTGGCAGATCAGCAGCGCACCCACAATGCCCATGACAGGGTCGAGAAACGACCACCCCCAAAGCATCCCCAACTTCAATGCCGCAATTGCCAGAATCGATGTCAGGGCGTCGGCCAGCACATGGAAATAGGCCGCCCGCAGATTGTGGTCGTGATCATGATGACCATGGTGATGATGATGGCCATGGCCGACGCGTGGCTGGCCATGTGCCAGCCGTCGGCGAGCAGCGACATGGATCCGAAAATCAACCCGGAAATGATTTCAAGCACCATTGTGGAAACAGTAAGCATGATCACCCACCAGGTCCGCCGTTCGTTGGCCTGCTGTTGATCGGAAAAAAAATTGTGATCGTGGGGACAGGCAAACGCGTTGGGGCCGCCCGCAGCCATTTCCCTGGCTACGGGGTTAGGGTTAGGATCCGTGCTATTGTACAATTTTTGGTCTTCCTTTCCGATTCTCACGCGGCCGGACGACCGGCATGGAACGCCACAGCACGCAAAGGGCGGGTAACTTAACAATTCGATTCAGTATCAAATGTTATCGTCCTCCAGCTCCCGGTGAATCTGTTCCATCCACGCCGGCATTTTCAGGTTGTCCACCTGAAGGTAGTTTTTCGAATAGGGTTTCAGATCGATGATCGGACTGCCGTCCACCGCTTCCAGTCCTTTTACGGTAAGCACGTTTGCCGCGCGCGCCACCAACGGCACCGCAGACACCAGCACCGGATTGGGCCGCGCCGGACTGCAGGTGGCAAAAATGCCCTGCATGGGCAGATCCCTGCGCCCCATGGGATGGACTTTTCTCAGGTTTCGCCGGGCCGGATCGATCAGGTGCGGCCAATAAAGCACCAGCACGTGAGAAAAGCCCTCGATGCCGTCCAGGAGTTCCTCCCACTGGGGCTCGATGACCAGCTCGCAGATGCACGCCTCGACCTGACGATGATGAGCCTTGATCATGTCCATTCGTTCGGTCAGCGAAAGATCCGACTTTCCGGCCAGCAGCATCGGCGTTTTGATCGAACTGTGCACCACGCCCACAGGCCGCAGCGCCATTTCAGGAAAGGTTTTAATGGTGTCGCTCACTTTTTTCTCCTCGATAATATTCACAAGCAGTTAAAAACCATCATTCGAGGAACGGGGCCACCTGTCCCAGCCGTCCGTATTCGGCCTGCATGGCCGAATAGACCGGTTTACCCACCAGAAAGGTGTAAATCTCGTCGGCCTTTACCGCCAGGTCTACGTCGACAAAACGCGACGGATAGATCGTTTTGCCGATAGCGTAGGCATCGGCCATGGCCGTGCCGATGTTGGTGGTGTAGAAATTGAACGGCAGCAGGGTGAAAACCTTTTTTTGCCGGAACGCCTTCAACGCGTCGTAGAAATCCGGTTTCTTGCGGTAATCCTCGGCCACCAGGGCCAGGCCGCCGTCGTCGATGAAGATCACCTCGGGATCGAGGCCCAGAAGCGTCTCCTTGTCCACCATGACATGGCTGCCGATGGTGGCCTTGACCTGCTGGGCCACGTTGACGGCATGGTTCCAGTCCAGCGGGATGTAGTCCCGCTGGGTGCTTTCAATGCCGTGGGTGCCCCGATGCCCGATGCCCCCCACGAACACGCCGGGCCTCTCTCCATCAAGAACCGCGACCGTGCGACGGTGGAGATCCGTGCGCAGCGCTTCGATGAAATCAATCACCGCATCGGTGCGCGCTTCGCGTCCCAGAATTTTCCCGGCCAGCTTGAGGGAATCGTATACCCGGGTGTCGAACACGGCCAGTTCCCCGTAACTCAGCACCACTACGGGAATGCCCAGGGTATCGGCCACCTCATCGGCCAGGACGGCATCCATGTAAGTGGCAAAGATCAGATCGGGCGCTACGTGCAGCATCGCTTCCATGTCCGGTTTTTTGTTGATCGCCCCCGGGCCGCCGGGACCGATCACCGGAAGCGTCTTGAGCTGCGGCTGGGCCAGCCAGTAAGGGCGGCCGGCGGCATAGCGTTTTTCCATGGATTCGATCCCGACCACCGTGTCCTGGGCCTCGAGGTAGACGATCAGCCGAAGGGCACCGGGTCCGACGCAGACGATCCGTGCCGGATGCGCCGGAACCGTTACCTTGCGCCCGGCGAGGTCGGTTACGGTTATCGGGGCTGCCAGGGCCGATGTGCAGAGTCCCAGGGTCAGCAGCAATACCATTGAGAATTTTAATCGCATGCCTCTCTCCTCAGTTACGGATCCAATCCGAAACGATAACGAATAAAGCTTTTTAAGGCCGGGAATACTTATCCACAAGGTTGCTTCGGGAGTCCAATATCTGTGTTACCTCTCAGTCCCAGCACTCAGCACTTATCCTATCGATCTATTTCGATCCCGATCCCGATTTCGATGTGTTTTTACTATATGTTGATCGTTCAGTATTTTTTTTAACCGATCGGACCAATCAAACCAATTCAACCGACAAACAGTCCCCCACCCCTTGAATCCTTGATCCCTCATCGATCACACCGGCACCACCACCTGCTGTCCGGCCACTTCGGTCATAGTCACTTCGAGGCCGTATACCTGTTCGATCATCGCCGCATCGACCGTATTTTTCGTGGCAATGCCATGGACCCGGTGGTTGCGGATAAAAAGGAAAAGATCGGCAAAGCGAAGCGCCAGGTTCAGATCATGGATGGCAACGACGGCCATGAGCCCCTGGCGGTCGACCACGCTGCGGATCAGGCCCATGACCTCGATCTGGTTTTTCAGGTCGAGGTTGCTGGTGGGTTCATCGAGCAGCAGGATTTTCGGGGATTGCGCCATGGCGCGGGCAAGCATCACCTTCTGCACTTCACCGCCGCTCAGGTCGCTCACCGGGCGCAGGGCCAGATCGGAAAGTCCCATACGCTGCAGCGTCTCTTCGACCACTGTATAATCGGCTTTGCTGACGGTCATCCCCATATGCGGCCGCCGACCCAGCAGAACGGCCTCATAGACCGTCAGGCGCGTCTGGCTGTGTTGCTGGGGAACATAGCCTATCCGTCTGGCGATGGCATCCTGGGGAAGCCGCAGAAGGTTATTTCCGCCAAGGAGAACCGATCCGCCCTGGGGGCGCAAAACGCGGTTGAGACACTTGAGCAGGGTCGATTTGCCGGCCCCGTTGACGCCCAGGATGGCCAGCAGGTTTCCTTTCTCGACGGCAAACGTAACCCCATCCAGCACAGGGTGGCTGTTGTAAGCAAAACGGATGTTCTCCACCGACAGGATCATCGATATCCCCGGATGAGCAGGTAAAGAAACATGGGCGCCCCCATGAAGGAGGTGATAATACCCACCGGCAGGGCGCCGGAACCGATCATGGCGCGTCCGAGGGTGTCGGCGGCCAGCAGCAGCAACGCGCCGATGACGGCTGAAAATGGGATCAGAAGGCCATGGTCGCCGCCCACTAGGCGCTTGGCGATATGCGGGCCGATCAGACCGACAAAGGCGATGATGCCATAAAACGCCGTCGCCAGGGCCGCCATAAGGGCAACCGTTAGCATACCGGAAAGCCGCAGACGCTGCACATTGACCCCTAGTCCTCTGGCGGTTTCTTCACCGACGGCCATGGCGTTCAGATCCCAGCGGTGATGAACCAGAAAAAGGGTGGCAGCGACAACCACCGCGCTCAACAGACCGATCTCGGTCCAGCTGGAGCGAGCCACGTCACCAAAGGTCCAGAAGACGACAACGGCCAGTTGCGTATCTGAAGCCAGGTATTGGACAAGCACGGTGGCCGACAGAAACAGGGAGGACAATGCCACGCCGGACAGGATGATGGCTTCGGGGGAAAGGCGCCGGATCCCGGCCAGCATCATGATAACGACCGTCGACCCCATGGCGCCGGCAAAGGCAAACACCGTTACCGGGAAAACCTTCTGTCCCAGGAAAACGATGGCGGCCGATGCACCGAAAGCAGCACCATGGCTAATCCCCAGGGTGATCGGAGAACCCAGCGGGTTTTTCAGAAGAGACTGGATGCCCAGGCCCGACAGGGAGAGTCCCCAGCCGACCACAATGGCAGAGACGATCCGTGGAAGCCGAATTTTCCAGATGACGATATCGGCCGGTCCGGCGGAGGATCCGGTCAAAACCGCTAACAGATGGGCCAGGTCAATGTCGTATGCGCCCTGGGTAACGGCAATTACCGCCAATAATACGGTCGTGCCTACAAGCAGAAGCAGCCGGTTGCGCTTTCCGCGAACGTAACCCAGAAACGATTCGGTCATTGGACCGGGCAGCCGCGCGATCGACGGAAAGGATCGCTGATCATTCTGGCTACCGGACACTTTTGCGTTCATCGACAGGTTGAGCATCCGCATCTCCGATGGCGTCTGACCAGACGAAAAAGGCCACGTGAGCACACCGGTGGGTGGTGCTCACGTGGCCTTCGTGGCGTTGTTAACGATATCTGTGATCGCCCCGCAAAGGGGCCGGCTTCTTTTCTCGACAAGCGGGGACGGCTTCAGCCGCCCGGTTATTGAAAGCATATTTTCAAATCCGGTTTTGCGTGTCAACCTTTTTTCGATGCGTGCCGTCCCGCCACGGGCCTGCGAACGCGAAGGGTCCTTGGCGTACGAAAATCCATTGACCCCGGAACGTGCTGCAGTCAGTATGTTTTCGGTTTTCGGCTGAAGGTGATCGCCTGAAATGTGGATTAGTGGGTGCCTCGTGGGAATGGCTTCCCGCCGTGATTCGCTCAGGGACCATCGCGACGGGACGCCGCTCCCACAAAGCCCTGTTTCCTTATCGATCGCCAAACATGCGCGGCCGGGAAAAGCTTTTTATGAGTTGGCCTTGATTAACGCGAGCATCAACACGAGTCTGAAAAAAACGGTCGACCGGGGGTGCTTTATCGACGCCCCCGTAAATCTGCTGGCCTACGCTTACGACGCCTTTGTGGAGGAAACGACGCCCGACCGGGTCCTGTTGCCACCTCAACCGACCAGGTTGCGGCGATCATGGCCATTGCCAACCGCGAGAAGCGGTCACCGCCCGCTGCCTCAAGTACGGCGTCACCGCCGATTATGTGCTCTCCCTGGAAGTGGTTCTGGCGTCGACCGAGGTGATCGAAGCGCGCACCATGGCACCTTGTCGGGCAAACACGGCATCGGCCTGGCTAAAAAGAACTACTTGCCCATGGCCATGAACGATGCGTCGCGGGCATTCATGACCCGAGTCAAACGCAGCATCGGCCCCAATGGCATTCTCACCCCCGGGAAATTCGTATGAGGACGCGCCCATGAACGCCGATGTAACCCACCCGTGCGGCAAGTACGGCCTCTGCCTGGCCTCGTGCCCGGTGTACCGCGTGATGCGTGAGGAAACCACCGTCCCGCGGACCAAGGTTCACCTGATCCAAAGCTGCGCCGAGGGGCGTCTGCCGGTCAGGGCTGCTGCGGCCTGCCTCTTTTCTTCCACGGCAATGTTGCGGGGGCGAGAGAAAATATCCGCGGCAATATCCATGCGCTGATGGGCGACAACTTAGATGCCGTGGTGGTGGACGGCGCCACCTGCGGACCGGCCCTGGGTCACATCTACCCGAAACTGATCGAAGAACTGGATTAATCTGCCGACGATGCCTGCACGCTGGCCGCCAAGTTGCGGGACGTGGGTGAATTCGTTTCGAGCAGTTCTCACGCCTGGAACCGCCCCTGAAAACGGGAACCGTGAAGGAGAAGGTCGCCTGGTTTCTCTAAAGCCGTTGTCCAACGCGATGCCGACTGAGACCCCGGGGAGCCGGGTATCGCTCGTCTGTAACGCTTTACCCGTTTCGCCTGCGCTTGCATCGACAAGATCGGCACACTCCCAATAAGTGACATCTTCTCGGAGCTGTGGGGCAGATTCGGGGCACACACCTTTCACCTCGTTGGACTTTCAAATCCTCCTGCTATCAAGATAAATTTACTTCCAGGTGGCTGACTGGGCCTTCCCGAGAGGGCTTCATTGTCCCTCACAACTGTAGACCAGAACCAGATCGGAACCGATGTTCAGTGTTCGACGTTCAAATAACCATTTGCCGGCTGAATGGCTCGCCGGACCGGTCCGAACCTCTTCGGGTCGCTCGGGCTTAGTCCGAGCTCCAATTCACTGCAATTACCTGACGATATTGGTCAATCAATCGACTGCCGTTAACCAGTATTCCACTTAGCGTACAGATCTTAACCCCAAAACTGAACGGCTGAAACCATTTTCGGCCAAATTTTCAAATTCTTTTACCCTACCTCATTGTCGGATCGGTTCGACCCTGAATTCTGAATCGTTAACGAGCAGAAAGAAAACCACCGTCTATCTTATTGGAAATTTGAATGGCACCATGGCAACTTATCCAAATTATGTATTAGACTTCAGTGCTATTTCGTGAAAATGGGTTAATGCTCACATCATATAACCGCCTGCAACTCGTGGAAAGGAGGAAGCGGACATCATGAAAAACTTTTTTGCCGGCCGGTGGGGAATCGTCAGCGTGGGAGGGATTATCGGCATTCTGGCCGCGCTGTTGCAAAAATTGGGCAATCCCGGAAATATGGGCATCTGCGTCGCCTGCTTCGAACGCGACATTGCCGGCGCGATAGGTCTCCACCGGGCCGCGGTGGTACAATATATCCGCCCCGAAATCATCGGGTTCGTCATTGGCTCGATGATCGCGGCGTATCTCTTCAAGGAGTTCCGGCCACGGGTGGGATCGGCACCCATTGTCCGCTTCGTCCTCGGCGTTTTTGCCATGATCGGCGCCCTGGTCTTTCTGGGTTGCCCGTGGCGGGCAGTCCTGCGGCTGGCCGGTGGAGACGGCAACGCCATCTTCGGGCTGCTTGGTCTGACATTCGGCATCTGGATCGGCACCCTTTTCCTAAAAAATGGGTTCAACTTGGGCCGCACCCAGGCCACCCACACCACCGTCGGCTGGATGCTGCCGCTGATCATGCTCGGCTTTCTCGCCCTCATGATCGTTTTCCCGCAAGCCCAAGGCCAGGAGAAAAGCGGAATTCTCTTCTACAGCCTGAAAGGTCCCGGCGCTATGCACGCACCCCTGTTTCTGGCCCTGATCGTGGGCATGGGCATCGGCTTTCTGGCCCAGCGAAGCCGGTTCTGCACCATGGGGGCCATCCGCGATCTGGTTTTGTTCGGCCAGATTCATTTGCTGACCGGATTCCTCAGCCTGGTCGTCTTTGCATTTATCGTCAACCTGGCCCTAGGGCAATTCCACCCGGGCTTTGCCGGCCAACCGGTGGCCCATACCATGCAGGTCTGGAACTTTGCCGGAATGACCCTGGCCGGACTGGCCTTTGCCCTGGCCGGCGGCTGCCCCGGACGCCAGCTGTTTCTCTCCGGCGAAGGCGATGGGGATGCGGCCGTGTTCGTGCTGGGAATGATCGTGGGGGCTGGGTTCTCCCACAATTTCGGACTGGCCAGCTCGCCAGCGGGGGTCGGCCCCCACGGGGTGGCAGCCGTGGTCGTGGGCATGGCGGTGTGTCTTTTCATTGGATTTACGATGCGTCAAACCGCCAAATAGCATTTGATTTCAACGGCAGTCGAGGGAGAAGAAATGAAAATGGAAAAATACCGGCGGAAATCGATTTCATTCCTGTTTTTGGGCGCCTTGGCGGTTGTGATGGGTATCGCGCTGGCCAGACCGGCTAGCGCACAGGAGATACTAGAGAAAATTGAAAAAAGCGGCAAAGTTGTCATGGGCTTTCGCGAAGGCTCCGTTCCCTTCGGGTATATCGACGAAAAAGGGCAATGGGTGGGTTTCGGAATCGATATCGGACAGAATATCGTCGATGCCTTGAGCGCCCGGTTCGGCAAGCCGATCGAACTTGTCAAGCAGCCGATCAACCCGAAAACCCGCATCCCGCTGGTTGTCAACGGCACGGTGGATATCGGCATCGGATCGACGACCATTACTCTGGAACGAGAGAAAGTGGTCGATTTCAGCCTGCCTTATTTTCTCACCGGAACAATGCTCCTGGTGCCCAAGGACAGTCCGATAGCCGACTTTCCGGACTTGGCCGGCAAGCGCGTCGGTATGGGCAGCGGCTCCACCGCCAACATCAAGGGCCTGGACAGGGCCATCGAATCGGGATTGATTCAGCCGGCTTGCGAGAAGATCCTCTTCGAAGAGCACAACAAGGGGTTTCTGGCACTGCAACAGGGCAAGATCCACGCCTATTTCACCGATGCGAGCATCCTGGCCGGAATGAAGGCCAAGGCGCAAACCCCCGGGGACTGGAAAATCGTCGGAAAATACCTGACCTACGAGCCTTACGGGATCATTCTGCCGGAAGGGCAAGGGGAGTGGCGCGATTTCGTCAACGATACCCTCATCCGGAGCATTAAAAGCGGCGAATTCGAGCGGATCTATGACAAGTGGTTCGGCCCCGACGGCGAAGTCCCCCTGCCGATGAGCACCGAGTATAAAACCCTGCTCAAGGCGTTGAGTTATCCGGATTAAAGAAGGTTTACGGAAAAAACAGGCTCCCATGAGGCTACCCCGGTTCGAACCACCGGGAACGACATTCAAGGGGGCCTATGGGTAGCCATGGGGATCTTGAATTACACCTTCGACTGGAGCGTTCTGTGGCGCCACCCCTATGGCGGCATGCTGGCCAAGGGGATTGCCACGACCGTTCACCTGTCGCTGCTGGCCTGGCTCATCGCGCTTGCGCTGGGGCTGATGGTCGGCATTTGCCGGGTCCTGCCCCTGCGTTCGGCCAGTTTGGCCGGCGGCGTCTATGTGCAGGTCTTTCGCAACACCCCGTTTCTGGTTCAGCTCTTTTTCTGGTACTTCGCCGCGCCGCTGCTGCTTCCCAAACCAGCCCAGGCGTGGTTGTACGACAATGTGCCCAATTATGCTTTCTGGGCCGGTGTGGTGGCCCTGGGCACCTACACGGCGTCCCGGGTCGCGGAACAGTTTCGTGCCGGTCTGCTGTCGATTCCGCGGGATCAGTACCGCGCCTCCTACGCCACCGGGTTGACGACGTTTCAAGTTTACCGTTACGTGATCGCACCGTTCGCCCTTCGACTCATCCTGCCCCCGTTCACCACCGAATTTCTGACCTGTTTCAAGAATTCGGCCCTGACGATGACCATCGGCGTGATGGAGGTCACCCACACGGCGTATTATATCGATTCCTTCACCTGGCGCGGCCTGGAAACGACCACCGCGGCCAGCACGGTGTACCTATGCATTGCGATCGGCATTGTCGCGTGCATGGCATTTGTCGAGAAACGCTTCCGGATTCCCGGAATGATCGGCAGGGGACGGTAGGCCATGGACACGGGCGTCATTGTCGACAACTTCGATTTCATGATGGGGGGCTTGGGACTGACCGTTCAGCTGGCAGCCATCACCATCGCATGCGGCCTGATACTCGGCACCCTGCTGGCCTCGGCCCGGCTTTCTTCCCGGTTCTGGCTCTATTGGCCGGCAACGCTGTACATCCATTTCTTCCGGGGCCTCCCCTTGATCCTGGTCATTTTCTGGCTCTATTTTCTCTTTCCGGTCATCACGGGCAAATCGATGGGGGCCTTTGCCGCCGCCATCGTTTCCTTCATCGTCTTCGAGGCAGCCTACTTTGCGGAGATCATCCGCGCCGGGATCCAGTCCATTCCCAAAGGGCAATCCATGGCGGCCAGGGCCAGCGGTTTGACCAACGTCCAGACGGCCCGTTATGTGATCCTGCCCCAGGCCCTGCGCAACATGGTGCCGGCGTTGGTCACCCAGTCGGTGGTGATTTTTCAGGATACGTCACTGGCCTATGTGATCGGCCTGAGGGAATTTTTACGACGGGTCAACCTGGTGGACGCCAGGGAGGCGAGATCCGTGGAACTCTATCTTTTCGCCGGTGTGGTTTATTTTGCGGTCTGTTCGGCCGGTTCACTGGCCAGTCAACGCCTGGAAAGGGGTCGGCAAAGGACGTTTGCGCTTGATCGAGATTCAGCATGTCAGTCTGTGGTACGACAGGGCGCATAAAGCGCTCGACGATGTCAGTGAAACCATCGGACGCGGCCAAACGGTCGTCATCTGCGGGCCGAGCGGCTCGGGGAAAAGTTCGCTGCTCAGGTGCATCAACGGCCTGGAAGGGTTTCAGGAGGGTAGAATCCTGGTGGACGGCGTGTCTGTCGGCGACCCGCGGACCGATATCCACAAACTGCGCGCCGATATCGGCATGGTATTCCAGCATTTCGAACTCTACCCCCACATGACGGTGATGCGGAATATTACCCTGGCGCCGATACGGGTGCGCAAAACGTCTCCCGCGGCGGCCGAAAAAAAGGCAACGGCGTTGCTCGAACGCGTCGGCATCCCGGAAAAGGCGTCGCGCTACCCGGAGGAGTTGTCCGGCGGCCAGAAACAGCGGGTGGCCATCGCTCGCGCCCTGGCGATGGAACCGAAGATCATGCTCTTCGACGAGCCGACCTCGGCCCTGGATCCGGAGATGATCAAAGAGGTCCTCGATGTCATGAGCGATCTGGCCAAGGAGGGCATGACCATGGTCGTGGTCACCCATGAGATGGGGTTTGCCCGGGGAGTGGCCGATCGCATCGTTTTCATGAGCGCGGCCAAGGTCGTCGAAACGGGCACCGGACGCGACTTTTTCGAGCGGCCGAAAAATGAAAGAACCCGCCAGTTTCTCGATCGGATCCTGATATAGGCGGCTTTTGCCGGATGGGCGGCGTCGATTGGCAACGATCTGCAGGCGATCTCGAATCACAAAGAGCGTTTTGGCGATGAACGACAGCATCAAAATTACCATCCTATGCGAGGACCAGGCCCGAATGGGTTACCGGGACAAGATCTTCCTGGCCCAGCACGGTTTTTGCGCCTTTATCGAAGCCGATCGCAGGATCCTCTTCGACACCGGGGCCACGGACGTTTTTTTGCACAATGCCGCCCTTTCGGGAATCGACCTGAAGACGACCGACCGGGTCGTGCTGAGCCATGGCCACTGGGACCATGCCGACGGACTGAAGGCGCTTTGCGAAACGTCGAGCGCCAAGTTCCGCTTATTGGCCCATCCCGGTGTCTTCGTCGACCGGCACAAGGCATCGGGGGAATACAACGGAATCGGCTGGCACCGCGAAGAAGTCGCGGCACGGTTCGATCTGCTCCTGTCCGAAGCGCCTTACCGCATCGCAAAGGGAATTTATTTCCTCGGGCAAATCCCGCGCACCAACGATTTCGAGGCCCTCAGGACGAATTTCTACCATGTGGCGGAAGGCGAACGGTTTCCGGATTTCATCCTGGACGATTCGGCCCTGGTCATCGATACCCCCAAAGGGCTGGTGATCGTTTCGGGATGTTCGCACGCCGGTATCTGCAATATTGTCGATCATGCCCGCAAGGTCATGGGCCAGGACCGACTGCACACCGTTTTGGGCGGCTTTCACCTGATGGGAGAAACGCTTCAACTGGAACGAACGATCGATTTCTTCAAAGCCAACCGGGTTGCGCATCTCTATCCGATGCACTGTACCGATTTACCGGCCCTGACCCGCTTTTATCAGGAATTCGGGATCCGCAAGCTGTGCGCCGGGGACTCGATCGTGATCGATATGGCGTGATATATCAAACGATATACATGAAGACTGCATAAGGAGGTTTACAATGTCGAAAATTGTCGATGCCCGCGGGCTTTCCTGTCCGCAACCGGTTCTGCTGACCCTTGACGAAATCAAAAAAGGCGCTGAGAATGAAATCGTCGTATTGGTGGATACCGACACGTCCAAGGAAAACGTGAGCCGTGCGGCCGTCAGCCAGGGATGCAGCGTCAAGGAGATCCAGCCCGACGGTGACGGCTATAAGATCACGGTGGTAAGAAGTTAAAATGGGCTTTTTCTCGTTTTTGAAAAACGGCCATAGGGGTGCCGCGGGAAAAACCGCCACACCTCCCCGGGCTGACCGCGGCATTCTGATCTTTGAGAACACCAGCGAGGTGATTCAGGCCGAAAACTGCCTGAAGGCGGCCGGCTGGCCGGTGCGGGTGATGGGACCGCCGCCGGAAATCCGGCGCGGCTGCGACCTGGTGATCGAGTTTCCCCTCATCGAGCGGCTCGACATCATGCGCCTGCTGGACGAGGCCGGCGTGCCGCCGCTGGAGATGGTGCCGGTGACCGGACCGCTGCTGACGCCGGTGAATCTGTTTCAGACCGTCGACTACGGGGCCTGGCTGATGGTGCGGGCCGCCAACATGAAAATCTGCATCGAAAAGCGTTCTCAAACCATCGTGAACGTTTCCGGCGGCGGGTGTCCGGACGTCCCCTATCTGGCGCAGGCAATGGTTGGCAAATCCCTTTGCGAAGCCCCGAAACCACGCGATATCGGCCACACCCTCTGCGGTTACGCCCTGGCACTCGCCCATGAGGAGATCTGCCGCCAATGCTCTGCATCGTAGGCACGGTTCCGGACGCCGATTTTCCATTGGTCAGTGGACCGGTACACCTGGAAGAGGGCCGGCTGGCGGTTGCCGACCGCACCATCGAAATCCATCGCGGGACCCCGGCCCTGGTGGGCGCGGTCCTGGCAGCCGGGACGGTTCTGCACCTGCCGCCGGTGGAGGCCTGGCTGGTAGGCGACATCGGCCGTGGCGAAGGCAGCCGCAGGCTTTATGCCCACCTGGAACAGGCGTTGGCCGGGTTTCCCTGGACGGTGCTGGTCTTCCATTACCTGCAACCGGATGTGGATTGGCACAACCGTGTGCTGTTCACCGTTGAAAAGATACTCCCCCGCCCTGTCCTGATCGCCGACGCCGGATTCATGTACGCGGCCAAGATGAGCGGGCAGGCCGAAAGCTACGATCTGTTCACCCCGGATGTGGGCGAGCTGGCCTTTCTGGCGGATGAAGAGGCGCCGCATCCTTTCTACACCCGCGGGTTTATCCTGCATCAGGAAGACAAGGTGGCCGAGTTGATCGACCGGACCTACACAAATGCCAACGCGGCCCGATGGCTATTGGTCAAAGGCCGCAGGGACTGTCTGGCCGATGCCCGGGGAATCCGCGAAACCGTAGACACCCCGGCCAGCCCGGCCATGGAAGCCATGGGCGGTACCGGCGATACCCTGACCGGACTGGCCTCCGCTTTAGCGGCCGCCGGCATGCCCATCGACCGGGCCGCCATCCTGGCCGCCCGGGCCAACCGCCTGGCCGGACAATTGGCCAGCCCCACGCCCGCCACCCAGATCGAGGCCATCGTGCGCAAAATTCCGATGGCGCTGAAGCAAGTGCTCGACACCTGCGGAGCCTAACAGGTCACAACCTGTTGAAAGAATATATTATCGGACATAAAAAGAATAACGAATCAACAACAGGAGGGGTAAGCAATGAAATACGGCGCCAGAAATAAAATTAAGGCCAAGGTCGAATCCATCAAGAGTGACGAAATCATGTCCCTGGTCAAGTACCGGGTCGACGGGCCGGTGGAAATGGGGTCGGTACTGACCACCGAATCGGTAAAAGATCTAAACCTGGCTCCCGGTGACGAGGTGCTCCTGGTCATCAAAGCCATTCACGTGCTTCCGGTCAAGCCATAAGCTGCACTTTGATTACACCCGGTCCTCCTTAAGGCCTATTTTCTAACTTCGGCTGACCAATGGGGAGTCTCACCCGTGGTAGTGGGGTGGCTGCACAATTTGAAAATAGTGCCTAAGTTGAGCGATTGTCGAGCTTGCGGCAGATCCAAGGAAGGTGTCGTTCCGCTATAGCAGGCTATGCGGGACGACATCTGACGCCGTAGATGGGGTAAGCTCGGCAATCCCGGAGGGTTTCCCATTTTGTCAACTGTTTTTGAAATAACCCATTCTATTCCTATTGCATTTCAGCAACAACAAAATGGGAAACGCTCAATTTAGTGGGATGTAACCAAAGGCTTTATGGCTTCATTTTTTCTTTGCATATTCTCAGTGTATCTCCAGGCAATCAGTATTTCAGATATTTCCATTACCTGATGTGTAATCACCACCCACCCGAAGTTTGGCCAGACCACAAGATGTAGGTGCGCCATAAGGGCGCAAGATGCCATTTTGCCGTAGACTTACAGGCTCATTTTTGCAGTTGTATTCTATTTCGCCACCATAGCCCGCATCATATCACCTGCGTTTTCTGCATGATCTGCGATTGAACCGATAATCTCGGCCAATCTGACCACATGAAAAACGGTAACTGGATCGACTTCCATGTTAAATACTTTTGCCTTGATGGTGTGTTCAATCCTATCGGCTTCACGCTCCTGGAGACGCAGCGTTCGAATAATTTCTTTAACGATAACCCGTTGTTCTTCTTTATAGGTATTAAAATATTTCCTGGCTTCCGATACCATGCTGCTCAGTTCTTCAACCGGATCCAGCACCGTGTCGACCAGGAAGAAAATATCTTTGTGAAGCGCTTCTGGAATTGCTGCATCGGGTCTGACCGAAAGCCAGTCCAGCACCTCCTCCATGGAGTCCAGCACACTGTCCTGCTCCCTCAGATATCGAAACAGCTGGAATTTATCGATCGGCATGAGTGTGCCTCTTGGAAGGTGTCCCCGGATTCTCCTCTTGATGGCATCGGCGGCTCTTTCCATCTCGATGATGTCTCCCCTGAGGGAGTCAAATCGGGAACACTTTTTGGAGATCTGGCATTCCACTGCTTCCTGAAATGCCCACGAACAATCCTTTATGACTTCTGCATGCTCCTGCATCCCCTCAAACGGTGACGTCATGAACATGGACAATAAGGGTATTCTCATGGCCATCTCCCCTAGTAAAAAATACGGATAATTTTATAGACAATCATGCTGGTTATGGCAGATGCCGGAACCGTCAGAACCCAGTAGATCATGATCTGAAAAATAATTCTGAAATTGACGGCATCGAGGCCTCTCGCCAGACCGACCCCCATAACCCCGCCCACGGCTGCATGGGTTGTGGAAACGGGTAATCCCAACTTTGAAGCCACCAAAACCGTTGTGGCTGCAGAAAAACTGACAGCGAATCCACGGGAGTTGGTCAGCGTCGTAATTTTGGTTCCGATGGTTGTCATTACCCTTTTCCCTGCCATACCGATGCCCAGGGCAATACCAACCCCACCGAACAATAATAAAAAGATCGGCACAGGGACCTGGGCGCCGACCGTTCCCGTCTGGACCAGAAAATAAATCACAGCCAGGGGGCCGATGGCATTGGCCACATCATTTGCACCGTGAGCCAGGGAAATATAGCAGGCGGTACCGATTTGAATCCTTCGGAAAACCTCTTCGGCACCGTTGGCGTTTCCTTCTTTTTGAGAAAGAAATTTCTGCAGCAGCACCTTTCCAAGGTATCCGAACAGGACTGCAGAAATAAATGCTGCGATCAGGGCCATTGGCGTTGATATGGCCAGCTTTTTGCCGAGCGGGGTTTTAAAAACAAACGAAAGAATCACCACAAAAACGGTGCTGCCGATGAAATAGGGCGATGTCCGGATGGACTGTTCGAACACAAAATCGCGTGAAAGAATGACCTTGATTATCACCTTGAACAGAATAAAGCCGATAATGAGGCTGAATACCGGCGAGATGATCCAACTCATGACGATGGCGCCCAGTTTTTCCCATTTGATTGCAGAAAAGCCGCCCGCTGTAATGCCAAAGCCGATCATGGCGCCGACGATGGAATGGGTTGTTGAAACCGGGAGGGAGCGCCAGGTGGCAAAACTGACCCATAGCGCGGCTGCGAGCATCGCTGCAAGTGCGCCCGCTAATACGACATGGGGATCCGACATCACCTCGGTGGAAACGATGCCTTTTCGAATGGTGTTGGTGACGTGAGAACCGATAAACGTTGCGCCGACAATATTCAGAATGCCTGCAATCAATACAGCCTGGCGAATGGTGATCGCCTTGGCACCCACAGCCGGAGCCATGGAATTGGCAACATCGTTGGCACCGATGTTCCATGCCATGTAAAATCCAAAAACAAAGCCGATGATGAGAATCAGGTATTCAGCAGTCATGTTGCACTTTTATTGGTCAGAGTCACACGGTACATACCATTTGGCGAAGGCAAGGGCAATTTAAGAAACGATTCATTGGACGATGTTGGAATAGATTAATTAATACATGAATAGTTTTTGAAAGAAGGGTTGGCCTTTTCCTGAATGTATTGGCTTTGAAATTGATATCACAGAGGAAAACTGATAGCGGCTGTATGCCGATAACTCCAACATATCTGTATGTTGGAATAGGTTGTGATTAGGTCGATGTATCACCGGTTTTTAACCCCACCAAAACGTTTGATTACAATACCGTATCTGAAATTTAGCCTGACCGGTGATTAGGTCGATCAATCTGTATGAAATTATCGATTCAGGATTTGCAGATTATTGGAACTTTACGTCGAGTAAGTACTAATACAGATATATCAAATTCCAGTCACTTTATTTTTTGTTCCGCCCAACAGATTATAAAATCATATTTGTAATTTCCCCGGACGCCAGATACATGGCTGATAATCACACGGGTAGCTTGCGTTGTGCTTAGTTCAGGCTATATTCAAGTTCATGATGTTAGAAAAAACATCGATACACCACTATATCAAAAGGATTAAAGGGTTCTATCCGGTTGCTAAAAAGGGGTATCGGAACGTTGTTTTCATTGTTGCAAAAGCTTGCTTTTTGCTCCCGGCATTAAATCCGAGGCATGGACAATAAGGGGGCATCAATAAATCATTCCACCATCAAAAATAGCGACGGGCGGCGGCAAAGTGCTTACGGTAATAGGCATCGGACAATGAAGCCGTCTGAATGCGCTTGCCGCTGCCGGGGGCGTGAATGAAGATGTTGTTGCCGCAATAGATGCCGACATGGTTGATTTTTCCCCAGCGGCGGGTATCGAAAAAAACCAGGTCTCCCTTGGCCAGATCGTCACGCGATACCGGATCGCCGGCGGCACACTGCTCACGGGCGCTGCGGGGCAGATCGATGCCGTTAAGGCGGTAGACCGTCTGGGTCAACCCGCTGCAATCCATCCCGGTTTCCACGGTGGTGCCGCCCCAGTGGTATTCGATGCCGATGAAGCGCTGTGCCGTCTGAATCAAATCATGCTGCAATTGCGGTGTCGCACCGGCAATATCCTCGTACAGCAAGGCGCGCACGATGTAGTAGACTTCGATAATACCGTCGGATTGCAGCGTTCGGGCGCGGTTCAGGGCAGCTGCCGGGGTGAGGAAACGATCGAAGCGCACTTTGTACAGACCGTCCGCATCGATGAAATGGTAGGCGTCCAACCCCTGAGATTGCAACAGCTGGGAATAGGCCGAAGCATTGCGCTCACTGGCGAAAGCGCCCACCTGAATGGTGAAGCCGATGGTCTGGATAGGCGGACGCGGCAAATGCGCCCTTTTGCCGACCGTTCCGGACGGTTCCGTCGATGGCGTGCCGCTGTTGACAGTGGAACAACCCCAAACCCAGGTCAGGAAGACTACCAGCAACAGGCGCGTCAAATGGACTTGTCGACGAGTGGATGACGCTTTCATTCGTTTATTGTACCCTGTCGGCGCCGATTGTTCAATTGTTGGATTATCCACCGGGTTGCCTCTTAAATATTGGTTGACGGCATTTAATGGGAATCGATTTTCTCTTCAACCGCTGTTGCCTTTTTAGGGACTGTGGGCGGGAAACGATCATCCAATCAGGTACCACCGCCGTCCTCAACCATGGGGTGGCCATTGCCCCTGATGAGATAATCTGGCTTATCGGACGGAGGAACTGCGGAATAACTGCGCGGGGATGACATCGACAGGCCACGTTCGACTTTTGGCGAATCCATCAAAATTGGGGGTGGGATGATGATGCTCAGGCGTCGTATTCGACGGCACCTGGCGCCATCGGTGTCATTCGGCCATCCCGGAGCATCAGGATGCGGTCGGCAATCCGGCCGACCTGTTTCGGGTTGTGGGAAACCGCCAGGATCGTGCACTGCTTTTTGAGTTGCTTGAGAAGATCTTCGATAACCCCGGCGGCTTTCGTGTCCAATGAGCTGGTGGGTTCGTCACACAAAAGCACCTCAGGCTCCAGGACCAATGCCCGGGCGATGCAAAGCCGCTGCTTCTGCCCGCCGGAGAGGTCCATTGCGCTCTTTTCCAGACGGTCTTTCACCTCCTCCCATAAAAAAGCCTGCGCCAGCGCCTTCTGTATTTTTTCCGCAATGATGGCTTTGTCGCGCAGGCCGGCCAGTTTCAAAGGGAACGCCATGTTCCTGGCGATACTCATCGGCAATGGGTTGGGCTCCTGGAAAATCATTCCCACCTTGCGGCGCAAAATCGGCAGGGGCAAATCCGCCGAAAACGGAGAAACCCACCGACCACCCAGCCGAATCCGGATGTCGCCTTCCACCCGGACGCCGGGTACGTCATCCCAAAGACGATTGAAAAGCCCCAGAAACGTGGATTTGCCTTGTCCGGAAGGCCCCATGACGGCCGTGATGGCGTTTTCGGCAAAAGTCACCCGGATGTCCTTCAAAACCGGGTGCCGGCCATAGAAAAAGCTGACTCCGTCAACGATTATTTTATCCTGTGGTTGCATCGCGTCCGATATAGCACAGTTTATTCCGATCTACAGTCTGTAAAGCGACCGATAGGTGAGGCTGCGCTGGATATAATAGGCCAGCATGAAGAGAATGGCACAGGTTGCCAGCAGAATGAGGCAGGCGCCATATCCCCTGGAAAGCTCGGCCGGGTCGGTATACTGACTGGAAATATAGTAAATGTAAAAAGGCAGGGCCTCGTATGGCGACAAGGGAGAGCGCGGCACGCCGGCGATGGCAACAACACCGGTGAGCATGATCACGGCCGTGTCCTCGGCACATCGGCCGATGGCGAGCATGATCCCGGAAACAATGCCGGCCAGCGCGCGCGGAAGCAGCACATGGGCGATATTCTGGAGTTTGGTGGCCCCTAAAGCGGGAGCGGTGTTACGGATAGTTGGCGGCAGGTTTTCCAGAGCGACCTGAGTGCTGCGGATGATGTAGGGAAGGACGAGAAACGCCAGGGACATCGCACTGATGAGCAGGCAGGGGCCAAGCCTGCCGGGAAACTGCTGGTGCAGGAAAATGGCGATGCTGAAACCGAACAGGCCGATGACAATGGATGGAACGCCGGCCAGCAAATCGAAGAAAAAACCGAAAAGCCCCTTGATGGCGGGTCTTGCGTATTCGGCAAGATAGATGCCCGCGGCCACGCCGGTGGGTATGGCAAGGACTGTCGACCATGTCACCAGAAGAAGGGTGCCGGCAAGCGCAGCAAAAATCCCGTCAAAGACCCGCGCACGACCCAATAGTGCCTCCAGGGGCGGCACCGTGCCGAAAATCAATTCTATGCCGAGGCTCGGCAGCGCGTTGTAGAACAGATACCCGACAAACACCAGAACAACCGCGCACAAGGCAGCCGTCATGGCCCAGGAAAGCACGAAAATCAATTTTTCGGTAAAATCCCGGATCATGGCATCAGCTTTTTTTGCGATCCAGCAGCCGCACGGAAACTACGGCGACGGTGGTAAACAGGTAAAGGGCGATGCCGCAGGCGAAGATGGACCGGAATTCGAGGCTGTCGTAATCGGCGGCCTTGACCAGGGCGATATGCGCGGTCAGCGTCCTGGCCGGGTCCAGCAGGCTTTCGGGTGCGGCGATGGCGTTCCCGGCCAGCATCAAGGCGATGAGCGTATCTCCCAGGGCGCGTCCCAAGGCAAGAATGAACCCCGATGTCATCCCGCCAAGGGCCTTGGGCAGCATGACGTACAGCAGCCGCTGCATCCGGGTGGCGCCGAGGGCTTTGGCCGCCTGGCAATAAGCCGGATCGACCGCCTGCAGGCTGTCTGAAAAAAAGAGAATCATGGTGGGGCTGATCATGACGGCCAGCATGAGGGCGGCCGCAATCACGCTCATCCCCGGCCCACCCAATCCATTTCGAACTAAAGGAACGATCAGGAAGATGCCGACAAAGCCGTAAATCACGGTAGGGATTCCGGTCATGAAACGCACCAGCGCCCATAGAAATCGACGCAGGCCCGGCCCGCCCAGGCTCGTGACCACGAAGGCCGTACCCAGGGACATGGGCAGGGCGATAACGGTGGCGGAAAAGGCGATCCAAAGGGTGCCGGAAACCATGGGCCCGATTCCGTAAATCCCCTGGTGGGGAGACCAGGGGGCGGAAAACACCTCAAAAATCGATACCTTACGGAAAACGGGCAGGCCCAGGACGATCATGAACAAAAGCACCGACGAGGTCATGACCGCGCTGGCGGTGGCACACAGCATGAAAATCCGCTCGGCGACCTTTTCCCTGAAAGCGCTCATTTCACCGGAATGAAACCCTTGTCCGCCGCGATTTGCTGCCCTTCAGCGGTAAACAGATAGTCGATGAACAGGCGGGTCAGCCCCGTGGGTTCCCCCTTGGTATTGCTGTAGAGTCCCCGGGATATCCGGTACTGATCGCTTTTGACGGCCTCGAGCGTCGGCATTACACCGTCGATGGCGACCGGGGCGACGCTCGGGTCTATGTGGCCGACGGAGACATAGCCGATGGCAAAGGGGTCATTGGCGACGGCGGTTTTCATGGCCCCGTTGGAAGGCGTGAACAGCGCTTGGCTGTGGATGTCCCCCTTGTCCAGCGCTTTTTGCCAGAACACCTCGCGGGTTCCGCTGGCCTCGTCGCGCGTGTACAGCGTGATGGCATGACCGGCGCCGCCCAGGGCGGCCCAGTTGTCGACGCTGCCCGAGAACACGGCTTTCAACTGGTCCTTGGTCAGCGATCGAACGGGATTTTTCGGGTTGACCACGACAGCGACGCCGTCAATGGCCCATTTGAACATGGAAAGCTGATAGCGGTCGATCTCTTCCGGCTTGGGTTTGCGCCCCGAGTTGCCGATGTCCACGAGCCCTTCGCCCACCTGCTTGATGCCCACACCGGAACCGCCGCCCGCGATGGTGATGACAATATCTTTGTTGTACGTCATGATCCGCCTGGCCGCTTCCTGCATGACCGGGATGTGGGCCGTGCCGCCGGCGATCTTGATGGTTCCCCGTTGTCCGTCAAACGTGTCCAGGGCCCCGGCAAAACAGAGCGACGCCATGAAATACAATCCTAGGAAAATGCCAGCCAATCGAAACCATTTTTTTGTCATTGTCTTTTCACTCCTTATGAATGGTTGCTTTCCATGGCCAACAACGCCGCGCCAAATGCCCCGACAAACTGAGGATCGTCAGGCACAAGTACCCTGCGATTCAGCTTATGCGAAAGCAGGGCCTGCATGCAGGGGTTCTTGGCCACGCCGCCGGTAAAGGCGATATCCCCTTGGGATGCGACCCGGTTGACCATTCCGGCGACCCGGCGGACGACGCTGGCGTGCAGTCCCCGGGCAATCTCCCGGCGGCTTTCTCCCTTGGCGATCAGGGAGGTGACTTCGGATTCGGCGAAGACCGTGCACATGCTGGAGATATTGAGGCCGGTTTCGGCCAGCAGGGCCTCTTTGCCGAAATCTTCGATGATAAAGCCCAGCGTCCTGGCCATGATTTCCAGGAATTTGCCGGTACCGGCGGCGCAGCGGTCGTTCATCTCGAACTTTTTGACCCTGCCGTTTTCGAACAGGGCGATGGCCTTGCTGTCCTGCCCGCCGATGTCGATGATCGCCTGGATGTCGGGAAACAGCGCCCGTACCCCCACGGCATGGGCCTTGATCTCGGTGACCGTCGCCGCGTCGAAGGCGATCTCGAACAGATTGCGCCCGTAGCCCGTGGCCATGATGCGATCAAAGGCCACATCATCGACGAGCCGTTTGGCTTCGGCCATGGGGTCGAACCCGGTGTCGGTCTGAAAACTGTCGACGATCTCTTCCCCATCGTTCACCACCACCAGTTCGATGGTACGCGAGCCGATATCGATGCCGGCGAAACGGCTGGTCACCGCAATTGCTCCACAAACGCCTCCACCCGCGTCGTCAACTGGCCGACGTCTTCCATGCTGTAATCGGTCTCGATGCGCAGGCAGGGAATATTCTTTTCCTCGAGGGCTTTTTCAACCGGCATGGACTCCATCAGATAGGGCTGGCAGAACTGCAGGCCATAGTATATCACGCCATCGGCCTTGTAATCGGCGACCATCTGTTGGATGTGATCCAGGCGCTCCGGATTGGGCGTGAAGATGGCGCAGTCCACCTTGAAATAGCGGTCGACAATGGCCTCAATCATCTCGTCCACGGTCTCCCCGGATGCGTCCGTCAGGTTGCGGGTACCCCGCTCGCCTACGCAGGACTCCTCGCCGACGATCACCGCGCCGGCGGCCTCGACAATCATGGGCAGTTTCCAGTTGGGGACCGCCTGGGGACAGCCGGAAACGAGAATCCGGGGTGTCTTTTCCGGGAACACGCCCTGTTTGGACGCGATGCGCTGCTCCAGTTCATCGCAGATTTTATTCACCGAGTCGGTGAATCGGGCCGGGTTATCGTAAAAGAACACCTGGTTGGCCAACAGGGCGTCCAGACCGGAAATCGGCGCCGGATCGGCCTTGCGCAGGGAGGATAGCCGATGGAGGGCTGCGCGTTTGGCGTTGACCGTGCAGATCGACGATTTCAAAGCGTCGGCGGTGACGGTAACGCCGGTAAGCGTCTCGAGGGACGCCTTGAAGCGCTGGTATTCGGCCTTGAGCAAAACCCTGCCGTTTTCCGATTTGACCTGAGGCAGGTCCATGATAAAAAGATTGTCGATCAAACCGTCCAAGGATTCGTAGGCCTTCTTCTTGCCGTCGCAGGTGTTTTCACCGACAATCATGTCCGCGCTTTCCAGATAAGGGCAGACCTTGCCGATCTTAAAGCCGAATGAGGATTTGATCAGGGCACAGGTATTGCGGGGCAGCAGTTTTTCCACATCCTCGGTGGCAAAATCGGCCCCGGAACACAATCCGACCAGGGTAGCATCGGCAGCCAGAACAATTTCTTCGGGCACAAAGACACAGTAGGACCCGATGATCTTGCGACCGGCGGCTTTCTCATCCAGCAGCTCTTTGATGCGCAGGCCATGGACTTCGCTCATCACGAAGTCGAAGTAGCCCATGCCCTCCGGTCGGTCCTGTTGAGACAAAAACACCTGCTGGTAACCCTGGCCCAGGACATTGAGAAGGGCATTGTGGGCGTCGAGATCCAACCCGAGGTCTTGCCACATCTTCCGGTAATCTTCGCTCATGATTTTCTCCAGTTCATCGTGAAAAAAGTTGGGCCTGCCGCAGCAGTGCATCGCCGATTCTCGACTGCCGGTTGGCCAAGAAATCGCTACATCCCTGTCGGCATCGGCATGCCATGCTTGTCGGCGTACATGATCAAATTATATATGGGAAACGAATGGGGCAAGCGGTTCGATCTCCACCGATCCCGGCTTAAAACCGCCTCAACGCGTGACGAGAACCGGCACCGGCTCCCCGCCAATAGTGCCTGGGAGGCCATCGTCCACATCCGCCTGACTGAATAAATTGAGATCATAAATTAATCAAACTGTTAATCTCTATGCGAAAGCAGGTTCGTATTGGTATTTTAAATTTGATTTTCCCATGCGATTGAGGCATGGATAGCCGATATTCTTAACCTCATATCCCAAGGTTTCATCCATGTTTCGGTTTTTCGGTTTCACATGACAGAGCCCGGTTGCTGCCCGGGCCGGTATGCATTGAAAACGACTGAAAGGCCGCCTTTCTGAGCGACATTCTGTAATTTAAGCCGAGTGATTTTCGGGCAAGCGCCTTGCCGAGCCGATTTCATCCGAGCTTTGCCCGCAGCGCAGGCATGCCCATGGGAATGTCGGGACCTGGCGCGGTCCCCTGATGGCAATTGATTGATGCAGATCGAGTCCAAACCACTTCAAAAGGATGCTTGAGAGGAATAACCATGAGTGAAGCCAAAACGATTAAAATCCAACCCAACCGAAAAAGCGTGTTCATCGAGAAAGTAAAGGAACTCCTTCCCGAAGGAGGCAACCTGAACCTGTGCCTCACCTGCGGGGCTTGCGCCTCCGGCTGTCCGGCCACCGGGCTTGAGGGGATGGATCCGCGCAAATTTCTGCGGTTGGCGGCCCTGGGAATGGATGAAGAAATCACCAAACACCCCTGGGTATGGATGTGCTCCATGTGCACCCGCTGCACTTACGTCTGCCCCATGGAGATCAATATCTCCGGACTGATTTTTGAGGCCCGCAAACTGTGGCCCCGTGAGGAACGGCCCAAGGGCATTCTGGGGTCCTGCGACATGGCCCTGCGCAATGAAAGCGGCAGCGCCATGGGCACCCCGCCGGAGGATTTTACCTTCGTCGTGGAGGATGTGCTCGAAGAAGTGCGCGAAACCCAACCGGGGTGGGAAGACCTTCAAGCGCCGCTGGAAAAACAGGGAGCTCATTTCTTCGTGAGCCAAAATTCCCGGGAGCCGGTCACCGAACCGGACGAGATGGTACCCTTGTGGAAAATCCTGCATCTGGCCGGCGCCGATTGGACTTACAGCAACCAGGGCTGGGGAGGCGAAAACTATTGTATGTTCCTGGCCGATGATGAAAATTGGCAGAAAATCGCTTCCAATACGCTGCACCGGGCCGAAGCTCTCGGCTGTAAAGTCTATTTAAATACCGAATGCGGCCACTCCACCTTTTCCGTCTGGCAGGCCAATAAACGCTACGGCCTCAACTCCCCATTGGAAATCGCCCCCATGGTGGCTTACTACTACGAGTGGATCCATTCCGGGAAACTGAAGGTCAGTTCCGCCTGGAACAAGGATCTGAAGATCAAGTTCACCGTCCAGGATCCCTGCAACCAGATCCGCAAGAGTTATGGTGACGAGCAGGCCGCTAAAATGCGCGAGGTAGTCAAGGCCTGCGTGGGAGAAGAGAATTTTGTGGACATGACTCCCAACAAATCCAATAATTTCTGCTGTGGAGGCGGTGGCGGATACCTGCAGTCCGGCTATACCGAGGCGCGTTTCAAGTACGGCAAAATCAAATTCGATCAGATCATCGCCACCGGTGCGGATTACTGCTTGACGCCCTGTCACAACTGCCATGCCCAGATTCACGAACTGGCCGACCACTATGATGGCAACTATCATGTGATTCACATGTGGACGATCATCGCCCTGTCCCTGGGCATCCTGGCCGAAAACGAACGCGAGTACCTGGGAGATGATCTGAAAGACGTATGGCTGCCCGGTGAACCGGGGACGCCCAACCCGTTTGCAGACAGAAAATAAGGACTATCGCTCAATATAGAGAAAAGGATGAGAGATGACTCTGGCGACGGAAGTGAAAAAGTGCGGGATCTATATTTTTGTTTCGACACTTTGTATCTTTACTGCCGCACCTATGGACAACAACCTTGCCGTCGCTTCTGATCCACCCGTCAGTCAGACCATGGCCGAGGCCCCAAAAGCCGTTGTGGCGGAAAGAGCGTTCACCTTCGATGAAGTCCTGGAAGGAGAAGTGGTCACCCATGCTTTCATTATTGAAAACCAGGGAACCGCATGGTTGAAGGTTCGCGATGTCCACACCAGTTGCGGTTGCACGATGGCCCAGCGACCGGAAGCCATTGCTCCCGGCACAAGCGGCCAGATCTTGGTAAAAGGCGACACGAATGGTTATGGGGGCGGTTTTTTTAATAAAACCATCACGGTTACCACCAACGACGCAATTCAGCCGCGGATACGGTTACGATTAAACGGTCCCGTAGCCGTTTTTGCCCGCATCGAACCGAGCAGGATCAGTTTGCTTGGAGAAGCCGGCGAGGATTTGCAGGCGGAAACGTCCATCTCTCCGGACCCCCGATATCCTTTCCACATCGTAAAGATCATCCCGGATGCACCCCTGGCCGATAAGATCGATGCATATATGGAACAACGCAAGGGGTCCTATTCCATCGTCGTCCGCAACCGCATGGCCCAACCGGGCCAATACCGGGGCAGGATTGTATTGAAAACTGACAGCGCGCGTCGGCCGCAACTGACCCTCTTTGTCATCGGCCGCATCACTGCCCAAAGCAATTGAGTTTCATTGATGAAAGGAAGACACCAATGGAATCCGATCCTTTCCAACCCCAGATTTTAGCTTTTTGCTGCAAGTACTGCGCGTATGCCGCAGCAGACCTGGCCGGTTCCATGCGACTGAACTATCCGCCCAACGTGAAACTGGTTCAACTGCCCTGCAGCGGCCGAGTGGATATGCTGCACCTGCTCAAAGCCGTCGAAAAGGGCACCGACGGCGTCCTTGTCGCCGGATGCCTGGAAGGCGAATGCCATTTTGTGGAAGGCAACCTCAAGACCCGGAAGAAGGTCGAGGCCGTTAAAAAAGCCCTGGCTTCGGCCGGAATCGAACCGGAACGGGTCGAGATGTTCAATTTATCCTCCGCCATGGGTGCCCGCTTCGCCGAAATCGCCGCGGAGATGACCGAAAAAATCCGGGCGTTGGGGCCGACACCGGTCGTCAATGCATGGACAACCATCTGAGTCCGTTTGCCAGAGGAGGGAAAATGCCCGACCGGGAGCCTAAAATCGTCGCCTTTTTCTGCAATTGGTGCACCTACGCCGCCGCCGACCTGGCCGGTGTCGGCCGGATGCAGTATCCGGCCAACATCCGTGTCATCCGGCTGCCATGCAGCGGGCGCATGAGCCCGAAATTCATCCTGGCCGCTCTCAGGCAAGGTGCCGACGGAGTCTGGGTGTCCGGCTGCCACCCGGGCGATTGCCACTACATCGAGGGAAATTATTACGCCCGCCGGAAATTCGCCCTGATGACCAGCTTGCTCACCTTCATGGGCGTTGATCCGGACCGGGTTCAGTTCTCGTGGATATCATCCGCCGAGTCCACCAAATTCGTCAGGGCCGTCAACGACGTGACCGATAAAATCCGGACACTTGGACCGGCGGCGGAGTTCGTCAAATATTCAACTTCCACAGTCGCCGAGGGGATTAAATCATGATCGAACGGATACACATCGATCCCAAACTGGAAAAATGCCTGGCCACGCTGAGAAAAGGAAGCCGCCGCGCCTGCCTGGCCGTCGATCGGGTGGAGACCATCATCGAGGAAGTCAAACGCGGGAAACTGCCGCCGGAAGAGACGTGTACCTTTACCCGCAATGGCGAGGGGCGAATCAAAGGGTGCCGCAAATACGACCTGAACGCCGGATACCGTCTGATCACCCTTAAGCAGGGTGAGGACCTGTATCTGTTGTTTGTCGGCACCCACGATGATTGCACCCGCTGGATCGAAAACAATCGTGAACATCTGCCCGTTGAAATGATTGCCGAGCGCTGCATGACCATAGAACGGACGGAAAGCAGAAAAGTGCCTTCGGAAAAACCATCCCGCCTGCCGGGCAGGGAGCCGGATGAAGATTGGATCCCGCCACTGAGCGATCGCGACCTGCGAATGATCTTCAGTGGGTTGGTGGGGGGCAAATAGGAATAAACTGGAGAATCAGGGATGTTGGAATTCAGGGATTAATCAGTTTTGCGAAAGGAGAAAGCCATGCTTACCGTCACCGAATCCGCCGTCCAGGCAGTGGCCGAATACTTCAAAACCATGGATGTCAAACCTGTAAGAATTTTTCTAACCCAGGGATGCGGCGGCCGACAACTGGCCATGGCCCTGGACGAGGCCAAGCCTTCGGATGCGGTCGCCGAGAGGGGCGGATTTCAGTTTGTCATGGACCAGACGCTGCTTGATCAGGCGCAACCGGTACAAATCGACTACGCCGACAGGGGGTTCAGGATCTTCTCCAGCCTTCAGTTGGACGGGGGCTGCGAAAGTTGCGGAACCGCCGGCGGTTGTTGCTCGTCCTGAGGCGTTTTCCAGGCGCACAAAAAATCCCCGACCGATTTAGATCGGGGGCTGTTTTTCTTTATGGCAGAAGTGGCCCGACGGCGATCACACCGTGGAACTGCTTTTTACGAATCCGGCGGGCACGCGGACCTTGACAAAGCCGACCTGTCCTTCTATAGTCTCTTCACTTTCAATCACGGGCTACCATCGGCATTATGAAAGTGCCAACTCCCAACTGATCGACAATCCAGCATTTAACCATTTTAAGCCAGGAAGGCACACGGGCAGAAGTCCGTTTTCTTCCCGGCTTTTTTCGTTCAGGGACCATGCGACAGAAATATCTCGACATCCATTCAATGGCATTGATTCTGATTGGGGCGCTGCTGATATCGACCTCCCCGGGATTCGCCCAAGGTCCCGAGTATCGCCGGGTCGAACGTGATACCGACAATGACGGTAATATCGACCAGGTCGCCACCATCGATAAAAAAGGCAACCTCATCCGCCTCGAGATCGACAGCAACGGGGATGGTAATTTCGACAAGACCCAGTTCTACCAGGAGGGCAAGCTGGTCCGCGTTGAGAGCGACCGCAACCACGACGGGACGATCGATGCCCGTGACTTTTTCGAAGCCGAGAAGCGGGTCCGCCATGAACGCCTGTCCGATAGCACCGGAAAACTGGAGCAGGTGGTCACCTTCGACGATCATGAGCGCCCCGTGACCATGGAGCGGGATACCACCGGAGACGGCCGTTTCGACACCCGCCACGAATTCGAGGAGGGCCGTTTGGCCCGCTCCACCCGCGATACCGACGGTAACGGCAGGGTCAACGTCTGGCAGACCTACCGCAACGACCTTCTCGTAGAGCAGCAAACCGACGGCGACGGCGACGGTCGCATCGAACGCATCGTCAATTTTGACGCCACCGGGCAACCGCGCGTCAGCCGTCACGACCTGGACGCCGACGGCACCTTCGAAACGTTCCGCCACTATGCCGACGGCGAAATCGTCCGCCAGGAAAAAGACGAAAACAGCGACGGCACCCCGGACACCGTCCTTGACTTCGAGAATGCCCTGCCGGCACTTCAAAAAAGGGACACCGACCTCGACGGCCGCTTCGACGTCACCACCTGGTATGCGGACGGTCAACCGGTCAGAGAGGAAAAAGACACCAATCATGACGGCACCAGCGATGTCTTCGTGGTGTTCGACAACGATGGCCACCCCCTGAAAATGGAGGAAGACACCCGCTGCACCGGGCACATCGACCGCGTCCGCCACTACTGCACGGGAGTGGTGGAAAAGGTGACCTCGGACGGTGATGGGGACGGTTTCATGGAAGCGCAGACTTTTTTCAAAGACGGAAAAATTTCTACCCAGATCCAGGATAGTAATAAGGACGGCCAGGCGGATATAACGATTTTCTTCAACGAAAAAGGTGAGAAAACGCGCGTGGAGAGCGACACGGACTTTTCGGGCAAGCCCGATGCCTGGGAGTACTATGCGGATCAGGCCCTGGTCCGGGCCGAACGGGACAGCAACGGCGACGGTCAGGTGGACCTGAAAATCTATTACCAGCACGCCGAACGCCAACGGCTGATCCAGGATCGCGATAACGACGGGCGCTTCGAGACCACCCAATGGTTCGACCGGCCACCCTGGTCCATGGTGATGGAACTGGATACGGGCCTGGACGGCACACCCGATGGCCGCTACTGCTACCTCAACGGCGTCCTCAGGGAGAAGAGCGTGGACGAAAACGGGGACGGATTGTTCGATCTCAAGGAGATCTACAGCGACCGGGGCAAGCTGACCCGAAGCGAGGAAGATGCGGATGGCACCGGTCGCTTGACCCTTGCCTGGATCTATGATGACAGCGAATCGGCGGTCCGGGCGGAAAAGGACCGCGACGGCGACGGCCGGCCAGACGTCTGGTACGACTACGACGAAAGCCGGCTGACCGCCGTGGCCGAGGACACCAACGGCGACGGCAACCCCGACCTGTGGGAAGCATACGACGAAGCCGAAGCCCTGGTCACAAGGTCCAGGGACCTGAATTACGACGGCACGCCGGATATCGTGGAGGCGGCCGGAACCTATTGAGTGTATTGCGTTTGGTCGGCTGGCCTTCGATTTAATGGTTTGGGCTTTTCAACCTTCTACCTTCAACCTGATACCAAGGAGTAATACCATGTTCGATTTTCTGGCCAAAGGGGGCGTTCTGGTGGGGCCCATTCTGCTGTGTTCCGTGGTGGCCCTGGCCCTTTTTCTGGAACGCCTGGTCCGGCTGAGCCGGGTAAAGATACGCGGCAATGGATTAGTATCCGGTATTTCCACGCATCTGAGAAATGGAGAAGATCACCAGGCCTATGAGGTGGCCAGCCGGGACACCTCTCCCATGGGGAGAATTTTCACCCAGGCCATGGAAGTCAAGAACCAGGACCGGGAAACCCTGGAGGCCGTTCTGGTGCATGCAACCGAGGCGGAAACCCGGAACCTCTCCCGCTACCTCCAGGCCCTGGCCACCATCGGCAACATCGCCCCCCTGCTGGGATTGCTCGGCACCGTACTGGGCATGATCAAAGCCTTTATGGTTATCCAGGAGATGGGGGGCAAGGTCAATGCCGCCGTACTGGCCGGCGGCATCTGGGAGGCCATGCTCACCACGGCGCTGGGACTGGCCGTAGCCCTGCCCACCATGGTGGCCCACAGCTATCTGGTTGCCCGGGTGGACCGCTATGAAGCCCAGCTTCAGGACGGTACCGTGACCTTTCTCAAGTCCATCGGGTTTCGGATCCACGGCCACGTCCACACGGGAAAAGCCCATACGCACACGCACACCCATGCACATCCGTAATGTCCGTCAACAAGCAGGCAGCAAGACCGTTTCAGGATAAGCACGATCTAAAAAGGAGTTGACCTTGTTAGTCCATGCCCAACGCAAAGCGCGCTATCAAGTACAGATGCCCATGACGTCGCTCATCGACATTATCTTCATGCTGCTGATCTATTTCCTGCTCACCACCAACTTTATGGTGGATGAGGGCATCAAGATCAAGCTGCCACAGGCCAGTGCCGCGGCCCCCCAGACCGAAGAGACCATCACCGTTTTCGTGGATGCCCAGGGGCGGGCGTTTCTTGGCGATGAAGCCATCTCTCTTGAAAGGCTGTTCGATCGGCTCAAGGAAAAAATTGGAAACAAAGAAGATGAACTGGTCGTCGTGCGGGCCGACCGGGCGGTGATCCTCAACAAGGCCGTCAAGGTCATGGACATTGCCAAGGCCGCCGGCGCCGGCAGGCTCTGTCTGGCCACGGAAAAGGAATTGTAGCGGCCATGGAACCGCAACATCATCCGTCATCGATGGAACAGACATCGGAACCCAACTGGCTTCTGAGGACATTGATCATTTTCTCACTGGTGGCCCATACCGGAATTTTTATCCATATCTCCGGAATTTACCATTCGAGCACCCTGAGCTATATTGAAATGACCCTTCAGAACATCGCCCGACCGGTAACCCGGGAAATTCCCCGCCCCCGGCCGCGCCCCAAAATGCCCTCACCCACGGATCCGGTAAAAAAACTGAACGTGGTCCAGCGCCCCCTGCCCCGCTTCAAGCCGCTGGCCATGGCGCCGGTGGAGAGCAACCTGCCGGACAGCCTGATGGAAGAAATCAGTGCCCCGGACATGCCCCAGACACCCGGTGTGGACAGCACGGACTGGGTTCCCGGCCCCCAGGCTCAGGAAACGACCGGTGAATTCATGACCGCGTCCAGCTACCTGGACATGGTGCGTCTGAAGATCGAAAGCCGTAAACGCTACCCGGATTCCGCCAAGTCCAGGAGTATCGAGGGTCGCGTAACGATCCGTTTCATCCTGCTGACCGACGGCAACGTCCGGGATCTGACTGTCACCAAATCGGCTCGCAGCAAGGCCCTGAACGTAGCCGCCTTGGATGCGATTCAGCGGGCCGCCCCGTTTCCCCGGCCGCCGAGCAATCTGTTCAAAGGCGATCTGCCCCTGGAATTGACCATCGTATTTGAACTGACCTGATGCTTGAATAAAATGAGAACGCAAAGCACATAATTAACAATAGCGGCGACAATAAAGGCAATCGGGGCGCTGATCGATGCTTGGATTCCTGTATCGTAGAGGGAAAGGAACAAAATGAGATTGAATATCGCGGCAACACCGCCGATGAAAAGAAAAATGAGAAACTGCATGGGCAGGGGCGCATTGTGGGCATTGTACTTTAAAATGCAGTATAGGGCCCGAAAACCGTCCCTTGCGCCGATCTTTTTGCCATCTTCATACGTCCTGCCGGAATACGTAATGCCGATTTCGTATATGCGGACACGCATTTGCGCCACTTTGGCAACGACTTCCGGTTCAAAACCAAAACGGTTTTCCTTCAGGTCGATGCCCTGGATGATTTCCCGCCTGAACACTTTATAGCAGCATTCCATGTCCGTCAGGTTCAGGTCGGTAAACAGGTTGGACACCAAAGTGAGAAAACGGTTCCCGATGGAGTGCCAGAAATAGAGTACGCGATGGGCGCTGGAAGCGAGAAAGCGCGACCCGATAACAACATCGGCCCGGTTATTTCGCAACGGCACCAGCATCGTTTTCAATTCCATGGGATCGTATTCCAGGTCTGCATCCTGTACAGCCACGAAATCGCCAGTGGCGTGTTTGAACCCGGTTCTCAGGGCGGCACCGTTGCCTTTGTTGGAGCGATGCTTCTCGACGATGATTTCTTTATGGGATTCGGCAAGATCGCGGGCGATATTCAGGCTGTTGTCCTGAGAGGCGTCGTCCACAATGATGACCTCCATCGACAGCGAGGCATCCCGGATTTCCAAAACCCGGTCAACGCATCGACTCAGCGTGGCTTCTTCATTGTAGCAGGGAATGATAACGGAAAGCTTAACTGGCGTTTCTCGATCGGTTTTTACACAGGTTTGTTTCAATACGAATAGTTCCTTATTCCGCAATGCCGCTTGGATGGCGAGTCGTCCGGATATACAGGACCGGGATGGCAGTTATTTACGATTTGCAAAAAATCTCCGGCCTTCAAGTGGCGAGGGACAATAGCTTGTCAAAATAGTGAATCGTTTCTTTCAAACCGTCCTCAATGCCGGTAACGGGTTGCCAGTCTAACACCTGCTGGGCAAAGGAGATATCCGGACAGCGTTGTCTGGGATCGTCCATGGGCAGTGGACGAAACACGATTTCAGCCCGGGTTCCGGTCAATTTAACGATCTTTTCAGCCAGTTCGATGATTGTAAGTTCAACCGGATTGCCCAGATTCATGGGCCCGGTACAATCGTTTGCCGTCGCCATGAGACGTGTTATCGCTTCGATCATATCGTCTATGTAGCAGAAAGAACGCGTTTGAGAACCATCACCGAAGATCGTAATGGGCTTTTTCTGAAGTGCTTGAGTGATGAAGTTGGATATGACCTTGCCATCGTTGAAATGCATATTGGGTCCATAAGTATTGAATACGCGCGCAACTTTTATACTAAGTTCATGTTGGCGGCGATAATCGAAGAAAAGCGTTTCCGCGCAGCGTTTGCCTTCGTCTTAACACGACCGTCTGCCGATGCAATTTACATTGCCGGCATAGCGTTCCGATTGTGGATGAACCGTCGGATCTCCATAGACTTCGGAGGTTGACACTTGATCATAGGGCCATAAATTTCTCGATCAACAAAGATATCTGCCAAAATGGCCATTTCTGGATAGGCGCTTGTCAACTCTCCGATTAGCTGCGAAGATTCAGCAGACGATTCAAGCCGCCCCACCTTTCCGGGATTTACAATACATCGTAATTCCCATAAGACCAATGATGTACCCTATGCCGCCGAATATCTCATTGATCGAAACCCCTTTGTTACGCTGTAATTTTGCAACAAGTTGGGTAAGGGGTCGCAGTCTTTCTTGAATGACCTTGTCAACGATCGCTTCAATCTCTTCGGAACTCATTTGAACAGCGATATCTGCGGCAAAAACAGGGATTGCTTCTGTTGAGGCGACTGGCTCATTGACAATGGCCGGCAGTTCATCGGCCAGTATTGTATATTCGTCCCGATGTCCCATTCCGGCATCGAGAACCACCTTCAGATCGATCTTTTGGGGCGGAGTAAAAGAAAAGACGCCATTTTCCCCGGTTTTACCTTCCAAAAGCTTATTTCCGGAAAGATCGAATACCTCTATCTTCGCATTTTCGCATAACGTGCCGTCACTGAAACCGCCTTCCACAAAAACCATGCCTCCTTCCACATGGGCGTTGAGAAAAACACCGTGGGAAAGGCAATCCGGCAAAAATGTTGACATGGACATCAAAAAACAAAGAAAAAAGACGGCAAATTTCTCGAATTTTATATGCTGCTCAAAGTGCGTCGGTTGACACATGGTTGGTCCCATCAATGTTTCGGGTTTGGCTTTACGGAACTCATTTCAGTTAGCGAATGAACGAAAAATCGTCCATGAATCATAGAAGTTAACAGGAAGTCACCTTCATTTTCGGGTGACTTCCCGTTAAGTCGACACTAATTGTAAAATCGAATCGTTGCCTTATTCTATCGATTTTTCCGAGCGTATCGGTTTCGAACCCGGATTATGGCACAGCAAAGGTGAGCGTTGCCGTGTAAGAAAGCTCTTTACATTTCTTTTTCAATTCCTCGGTGGGCGGTTGCGTCATTTTGGCTGTTATAATCCATGGGCCATAATGTCGAATAACCCGAATCTTTGCCTCTCCCTTATTGTCCGTGCGGCCCTCGAAAGATTCGTTGGTGAAGGAAAAGAGCGAGCAAGCGGTAATATCCGCGCGCTCGGCCGGTTTGCCGTCTAACAAGACCTTGAACTTGAACCAATCGCCCAATTGAAGTTCATCGGGATTGGTGAGTGGAATGATTTCAAACTTGTGGCCCACCGGTTTTGAAAACGCATCGTCGGAAACCTTTCCGACACTGATCACGGCCTTGGCATATTGTTCGTAATAGAGTTTGAAGAAGTCTTTTTTACCATTTACCTCACCGTAAAAACCGGGTGTGAGGGCGGCGGCGACAATTCTTGCCCCCTCGTTTTTCATGATAAGCTCCGTGGCCCGAAAGCCACTGTCGCCAGGTGTCAATTTTTCCTTGCTGCCATTTGGTTGGATTATAAAACAGTCTCCGAGATATTTGTTATCCAAGAAATCGGCCACAGGATAGTGGTGCCCCCAGCCAAAATACACCACGGTTTTTGCTCTGGGTGTAGGCGCATATTTGGGATGGGAAAAAATTTCAGGTGAGTAGTCCGTAACATTCAGCCAAAGCGAATGGGCTGACACATTTGAGGAAAATACCAAACAATAACCCAGAACCAAAACCATCTGAAAAGCACTTTTAACCCATTTCATTTTACAACCTCCGTTAGTCGTTAGTAATGCGTTAGCGCACGTCATTACGATTCTGTCGATACCCCGCCAAACAGAATCGGAATGCGACACGATCAAGGATGGACAGCACCAGGCAGTGCTCCAAGGAGAGCTTCACGGCCGCATCAGACGATAAATGTCCATTTGCGCCAAGCGGTCGTGAAACACATGGATCAGGCGCCGGTCGGATCCGTGGCGGTTCCGGGTTTGCTGCCCAAGGTAGGTGTCGCTTTTGACGACACAATAATCCACGCCGATGGCCGCCAGTCGATCGACGGTTGCCGCCGCCGGGAAGTCGGCCATTTGCATCTTCAAAGAAGTAAAGGATGGAGGAAAGAAGCCGGAATAACCATTGGCCATCCGGCGGCGGTGGAACGTCCCCCAATACATCCAACACGCCTCCCGTTCGTACGATGCCACATCAGGCATAAACGGCAGGGGCACGCAAACCACGACGCTTTCGGCTGGTGTCTGGTCGCGCAACCATTCGATCCAACCACGATTGCGGGCGAGCGGCGGCACGGCATACAACGGCTGGGCGGGTGGCAATATTTCGACAACCGCGAGAATGCCAACCGCGATAATAATCCCCCGCAGGCCCCGGCGCCAATGGCTATGGTGTAGGTAACCGGTAACCGTCACACCAGCTTGCAACGCCATGACGGCCATCAAGACCACGGCCACCTGCACGAAAACGGCCGCCCGGAACACATTGCGCACCTGTGCAAAACCCGGCACGCTGTCGACCAACTGCAAATAGGGTTTCCACCCCCAAACCTGCACCCTGGGACCCAGGGATAACAAAAAGGCGAGGCCCATCAAGGTCAGGCAGAAAAAAGTCCAGTCCCGACGGCGCCACGATGCCAGCCCCCAGAAGAGTCCGGCAGCCGCAAGGATCAGCTTGATCGTTCCCGGGCATAGCCTGAAGCCATGGTGACTGTCTCCGTCCGCCAGCAGTCCGATGTTGACTGCCGGACGCCACGGGGCGGCGTTATAGTCCGCCACGGTGGCTGAAAGCCGCGTCAGATAAGCTTCGGGCCGGTGAAACGCCTTTTCTCCGATTGCCGCATACTGGCCCCAAACGACCGGAAAACAGAGGAGCCCACCGGCCAGCACCCCTGGCAGCAGCGCCGTCCACATTCGCCGCCGGCCGGCGCGACGCCACACCAGCCAAGGTCCGCAGACCGCCAACAATACAAACATCATCAGACCGTAATAGGCACACATCAGGTAAGTGCACGCCAGCGCCGTTCCCAGCACCAGACCGCCCGTCACGGTAGGCCGGCGGCTAATGCGGTACAGGGCCAGCAGCGACCAGAGGACACCGAAAAGCGGAACCAGTTCCAGAACCCCCAGCCAGGAATGAACCAGCGGCAGCAACTCCATCATCGCACCGCCGCTCAAGGCAACCAGCCAATGGTAGTGCATGCCGCGCAACAAACGGAAGGTGATCCATCCGTTGAACAGCAGGGCGCCGAGCAGCAGGCAGTTGTAGGCCAGGATACGATTGCCGGTGATCCAAATGATCGGGGCCGCGGCCACAGTCAGCGGCATGGGTTCGGAAAAGGCGAAAGTCCGGCGGACCGGGTGAAAGATCGGTGCGTCCCAATAGCCTTGGTAGCCTGCCGCCGCGCGGTCCGCATTCCACCAGATTGTCCACACGTTGAACAGCGGCACAGTGGCCACAGGTTCCGTGCCCAGTGGAAGGCAGGATCGGCATGAACCGACCAGGGGCCATGTGGTGGCAAGGGCCAGAGCCAGGTAAAGGACCGCGGCCATTACCTGGCGCCGGCCTGAAAATCCGGGAATATATCGTTTCATTTGGGAAAATGGGTGGCGGTCGTAAGCCACGCTACCGTCAGCAGTTAAAAGGCGAAATCCAGCTTCAAGATAAAGGTCCGTCCCGTCCGATAGAAATAATAGGTCTTGTCTCCCTTGTCCGAGTCAAACACGTTGTCGGCCTCGAAGATCAGCTTGGCTGCACTGCCCAGTGTTTTGTATACCTTGGCGTCGACCACCATGTAGCTGTCGAGTTCCGCGGTATTGTCGGAATCGGTGTACTGTTTTGAAAGCCATGAAAGCGTCGCGCTGATGCCGATACCGAGCGGGTCGTAATCATAGGACGGGCTCAGGTTGAATTCATGTTTGGGAACCAGCGTCAGTTCCTTGCCGGTTTCCTTGTTCTCCGTGTCGGAATATGCGTAGGATGCCTGAACCAGAAAGCTCGGGCTAAACTGCATACGCGCCGAGCATTCGATGCCCTGGGTCATGGCCTCCTCCACGTTGCGATACACGTACAAATCGGCCCCGTTGTATGTTTCGCCGGAAACGTCGGTAACCACCATGTCCTTTACGTCGTTGCGGTAGAGACCGGCGTTGAGGACAATCCTACCGTCGTAAAACCACTGCTCGATGCCCAACGAGTAGCCGATGGATGTCTCGGGATCCAGGTCCGGGTTGGATTTCATATAGAAGGGCGAGTGGTAGTACGGCACGTCATAGTATAACTGGCGGATGGTGGGGGATTTGAAGGATTTGCCCACGGACGCACGCAGGGTGGTGGCATCGAGCAGACGGTACATGAGGCTGAACTTGGGATTGAACGAATCGCCGAACGTGGAGTGATTGTCGTAGCGAACACCGGGCACCACCACCAGATCCTGAAACAAGGTCAATTCGTCCTGGAGATACACGCTTATTGTATCCACGTCCTCCAATACCGTGGTTCGGGCGGCGCCGGTGTTGTCGATGAGGTAGTCGATGGTCTGGCGCTGGAATTCGGCACCGGTGGTAATCAATTGGTTGGCAGTGAGGTTTGTCGTGTACTGCACCTCAATCTGATCGTAGTTGATATTGCCATAAGGATGAGAGGAGCTACTTTCGCTATCGAAATCATCCACGTAGTGGTAGCCTTTCAGGTTGACGATATGGTCGGTCGAAGGCTTCCAGGTCATACCGGCCGACAGGCGGTAACAGTTTTCGACGAATGTACCTGCTGCGCCATATCCCGCTCCGTCGAATTTGCTCAGTTCCCCCTTGCCCCAGAAATCGACTTGGTCCGACAAACGGGTGTCGAATTTGGCCATGACCGAATCCCGGGTGTAATCGGCGGGGTCGAGATAATTGTTCTCCGAGTATTCGTGGGTGTAGTGCATCAGATAACCGCTGCGCTCGGAGATGCGCCCACCGTAGTAGACGTAAGTTTCGGACAGGTTGCGGTCTGCGTCGTTCGGTTTGGTCGTCACACCGTTATTAACCCGCTCCTTGACATCGTACCAGCCATAGGAAACACCGGCGCCACCGCTGTCCTTGGCAGGGCTTTTGCGGGTGATAATGTTGATTACGCCGACCATGGCGTCACTGCCGTAAAGCACGGAACCGGGCCCCTTGACCACCTCGATGCGCTCGATCATGGAAACCGGAATCTGGTTCAAACCCACGGCATATTCACCGTGAGCGCCACTCTGGCCGGTACCGTGAATTCGTTGTCCGTCGATGAGCACCAGTCCGTAGCCGTTGTTGAAATTAAGGCCCCGCATGCGCGCCATGGCCGTCCAGGATCCAAATAGGTCGTCGACGACAGCGGTGGAAAAGCCCGGAATGGTCTTGAGAGCATCGGTGACGGTCTGCGCATTGGAGCGCTCGATATCCTCACGGGTCACCACCACCGTCTCCACCGGCACATCCTTGAGGGTGTGCTCCGTGCGTGTTCCGGTTACTACGATTTCATCCAGGCGAGTAACCGACTCCTCCGAATCTTCCGCTGCTGCCCATGCCGGACAGATCATCCCGATGATTACAAACGCGGCGACTGTTTTCAAACCCATGGTGCGTGTCCTTTCTCTCTCTATATTGTATGTGTGTCTTAAAAATGTGCCTCGACAATGAAAATCGACAACGCCAAAAAAGTTGTAAAACCCTGGCCGAGGGTCCTTGAAATCCAAGCGTTTGTCAGCATCCTTAGGTACGTTTTGTCGAAGGTGATCGTCGAGGGAAAACACGAGCCTGGGAGAACCGCATGGGTAGTATTTGACAGGGGGAATGCTTCTGATATATAAAAAATATCAGAAGCCTCCCAATCCTGGAGGCCTCCCATGGAAGGCGGTCTGGGACCTTGGCCGGGATCGGACCGCCTTTCATGCTCCTCGTTTTTTACCCGATGTTCGGATTGCTGCTATCGCGTTTCCTCCTTTCTGTTGTCTTTCAGGTTGTCGCTTGGCAGTCACGCCAGCGACGAAATCATTCGGCGGCCGCTTTTCAAGCAGTCGCTTGAAAACAAAAAGGCCACGTGATTACATGCACCTTGTGAGTGCGAGAACCTTCGTGGCCCATTTCTATAAGCATCGGTCCGTGTCAAACCGTAATAAACTACCCCGCCGCAATCAACGATGCATCACCGAAGGATTGAATCGTTTTATCGTCGCAAGAGACGGGGTATTGGACCCGATGTTTGGCAATAAAAAAAGCCATGAAGCTCCACTCCTGTTATGGAGATGGAAAACCTTCATGGCTTTATCTTAAAATTTCTGTTTGTAGGGGTTATACTCTTAGTAAAAACGGCTTCTACCGCCTTTTGGATAGAGCGTTTAGCTGCAATTTAAAAAGATGTCAATCTTTTTCTTCAATTGGGAGATCGCAGACACGAGACGTAGCTTGACACAAAACGCTTCCGATAAAGGTTTGCGAAAAAATACCGAATCGCTTGTGATCTCATTAGAAATTGAGAACTACCATTAGAAATACGGCATCCATATTTGCATGGTCCGGCTAACCCGATCCGCAATTGCACGCTTGTTTCTCCGGGCGGATGATCGCTTCAGCGAACTTCCTCCCCTGAAGAAACAGTCGATCCGATTCAGCAGCTTGGCGGCTCGGGCTATTCCTCAAACAAAATCCGGTGATCCACCAGATTCATGCGCTTTATCTTGCCCTTGATGGAAATCTGGTCTCCGAAGATTCCCACCAGGCGGAATGATCCATCCGCTTCGGGCTCCACCAGATCGACCGATTCCATGAGCAGGGTTTCCTCACCGTCTTTAAGCATATAGGCATTGGCTTCACACATGATCGAGTACCTCCTTTAAACGTTTTTCCACCAGGTTTTGAACCAGGTGGGGCAGGGGTTCGGATGTCACCCCGATGATTTCCGCATTTTCCTGGAACAGGGGCAAAAGCAGCTTGAATGCCGGACTGGTCGTCACCGCCTCGGCCATCTTGGGAGTCACTTCCCCGAGCATGGCGTTGGCCCAGGTGATGGTCACCGGACCGACAATGCAATGGACCCGGGCCGCCGTCTGGCAGATGGCATTTTCTCCGGAAGCGCACTTGTTCGCCCCGGCCCGGAGCATCTGGGAAGCGGCGATGGCATTGGTGCCCAGGGCAATCAATTCAATGTTTTCTCCATAGGCGGCCTTGAGGTATTTGATCACCGTCGATCCGATACCGCCCCCCTGACCGTCAATCACACCGATTCTTTTTCTCAAGGAAACCTTCTCTTTCCGACTGCTGAAAATAAAAAAAGCCACGAAACGAGGGCAGATATTTTTTATCTGCCGATGCCTTCGTGGCCTTAAAAAAGTTCAAACTGATATTTTATCCCAACGCCTTCGTGGCGTCATCTGGGTAGCCGGGTTATTACCCTATTCCCACCGACCGAGTCAAGGCAATTGGGTCGGGGTCATTTACCGCTGCAATTCGGTTTCGATGGCGTCCTCCACACGCATGTATCGTGTATGCCTCGCCATTGATCTTGCCAATTAACAGATTTGAGTCATCCATTTGATATGCTTTAGCTTTTTCCGGTGATAGCAAATTGAAAGTCAACTAATTTTCAAGATACCCAATACCCAAATGTTGTGGTCGCTCATTTTTTATCTGGGCGTTTTGTATATAGCAGTATACCACAGGTCGGATTTTTTTCAATGTACGTGGGGGTAATCACAGAAGGTTCTAAATGTCTGATCGAATTGGTCACTTTCTCGTCAATTGATTTACGTGGGTCTCTCGGATTGGTTACTCAAACGCGACATACATATTCGAGCTTTAGAGAAAGCTTGCAACATTAAAAAACACATGTTATATAACGAGCGTTATCGATAATATTCAAAAAGGGTAATAGATAGCATCCCATGCCTCCCAAGCAAAGATTCACCCCTCAAGACGTTATTGAAGCCGCCTTTAACGTGGTCCGCCGGCAAGGTTGGGAGGGATTCTCGGCGCGTACCATTGCCAACGAACTCCATTCGTCAACCCGGCCGATCTACGACTGTTTCAATTCCATGGAGAACATCGAAGCCGAAGTCGTTAAAAAAGCGCTGGCCACTTTTGTCGCGTCTATCAATCAGGAGCGCACTGGCGACATATGGCTCGATCAGGCCTTGGGCTACGTACTTTTTGCCGCCCAGGAGAAGTATTTGTTTCGCTGCATCAATGACGAAAAACACACTCCATTCCAGAGGCAATTTGCCCGAGAACACTGGACGAAGCTGGGCGAGGCGCTGGCCGACGACGACCGGTTCAGGGCGATGCCCGAACCGATTCGCCATAAGATCCGCGCAGCACGCTGGATGATGATCCACGGCCTGTCCTGGCTGATTGCCAGCGGCTGGTTCAAGACGCCGATCGAAGCGGACTCGATGTTGGCGGATCAACTCGGCTATACCCTGGTCGACTTCCTGGCAAAGGTGAATGATGGCCTTTATGAGGAATTCAAAACCGATTAAGGGCCGGTTTTTTTGTCTTAAAAACAACACCTGTAATGTAACGGCCGTTATTTTCAGTCGATGCACCACTCATAGAGGTTTGGCGATGCAACCGGATCATGCCAGTATCACGGCCGAAAACAATGCGCTATTGCGGACCCACGAGTCCCTGCGGCCCGAGAAGGAACGGATTTGCAACGATACCTACGCGGCCTGGTTTTTGGCCGACCGGTTGATGGACGCGGTCGACAGGAACCAACAAATTCGTCAAACCGTCGAAACGTGGGAAAATAGATTTCCCGGCATTGTCAATTCCATTCTCGCCCGTACGCGGTTCATCGACGACTGCCTGGAGGCGGCGATCGGCGAAGGTATCCGCCAGTTGGTGATCCTCGGTGCCGGCTATGATACCCGGGTGCTTCGATTCGGCGCACTACGTGACAAAGTGGCCGTTTTCGAACTCGATCACCCGGAAACCCAACGGATTAAATTGCAGCGTATCCAAGAGCAGGTGGGTGCGGATCTGCCGCACGTGCGCTTTATCTCCATCGATTTTTCCAAAGACCCCCTCGGTGAAGCGCTTTTTGCACACGGCTATGACGCCCAACTTAAGACAATTTTCATCTGGGAGGGGGTAACCTATTACCTCCCCGGCGCGGTCATCGACGGTACGCTGGGATTCATCCGCCGATACGCTGGCCGCGGAAGCAGCGTGGTTTTCGACTATTTTCCACCGTCGGTTGCAGCCGGCACGACCGACCTGGTGGAGGCACGGGCATTGCGGGACGGTTTGCAGACCATCGGCGAAGCCATCGTCTTCGGCATCGCTCCGGATCGGATTCCGGATTTTTTGAGCCAGCGCGGTTTCAGGGTGACGGCGCACCTCACCAGCACCGACTACCATGCGAGATATTTTTTGGACGTTAACCGCAGTCGACGCGTATCAGAAATGTTCATTTTAGTGCAGGCGCGGGTGGACGACTCAATCGACCAACACCAACAATAGGGGGAGGAAGAGATGAACACGCTAACTGGGAAGCGAATCGACGCAAGAGTGAACAGATCGACATGGATCACGGTGCTGTCGATGATGGTATGTCTGTGCGGAATTTTGGTTGGCGGTAGTTTGGCGGCGAGACCTAATATAGGAGGTACGCTGATATTCGGTACGGAAAACGATTTCGCCGGCTTCGAAACGTTGAAGTCCGGTTCGCGCCTGGCGATCAACGGCGCCATTGCGGCCAACACCATCATGGAGCCGCTTTTTCGCATGGACGCCGAAGAAAACCTTATCCCGATCCTTGGATTGAGCGCCAAACCTTCCGCAGACGGAAAAACATGGACTGTAGCACTGCGCCAGGGGGTCGTGTTCCATGACGGAACCCCATTTAACGCCGATGCGGTGGTGCATCATTTCGGACGACTGTTGAACCCGGTAAACAAATTCCGCGGCCGAGGAGCCATGGGGCCAATCATCGCCGTCAACAAAGTCGATGATTACACGGTTCGCTTTGAATTAAGACACGCATGGCTGCCTTTCAGACGTGCCATTAGCAGTACCCGTGGACTGGGTGGGTTGATTCCATCGAGCGCAGCGATTGAAACGGGAAGTCAGGACCGGGCACCGGTCGGCACCGGTCCGTTCAAATTCCAGACCTGGGAACCCGGCAACGCCTTCACCGTGGTTCGCAACCCGAATTACTGGGCCAAGGACGTGCCCTACCTCGATGCGATCGTCTTCAAGCCGATGACCGATGCACAGACCCGCTATGCCAGTCTCAAGGCCGGTCAGTTGGATATGATCTGGATGGATGTGGGCAGCATTCTGGACAAGGCCAAATCCGATGCAGCGCTGAATGTATTTTCCGGCGAGGACAACGGCGCCGAAATCTTCATCTTCAATACATCGACAGCGCCACTGGATGACGTAAACGTACGCCTCGCCCTGGCCCATGCCTTTCATCAGGGCCGTGAAGTTAAAATGGCATACGGCGACAGCATCCCGGTGGTCCATCATCCGTTCGGGGGGCAATGCGATTGTGCCGACGACGGGTATCGGGCATACGATCCTGAAAAGGGCCGTCAATTGCTGGCTCAATACGGACGGCCGGTCGAAGTCGAGGTTCTGCACAGCAGTTCCAAACGAGGGCGGGATATCGGCGAGATAACCCAGCAGATGTTTAAGGAGGTGGGCGTTACCGCAAATCCGGTGGGACTGGACTTTGGACCGGTGATCAAGAAGGTGATCAGCGGGCAGTACCAGATGTCGACCTGGCGGATTTCTTCCCGGCCGGATCAGGGCCCTACGCTGTTCCAGATGTTCCACTCCAAGAGCCGGGGCAACTTCTCCCATTACAGCAACCCGGAGATGGACCGACTGCTTGCTGCCCAACGCACGGAGACCGACCCGGACCGGCGCAATGCGCTTTTGTGTCAGATTGCACGGCTGATCAACGCGGATGTGCCCATCCTTTATCGCGGTGGTATGCGTAGCCATATCATCGTACAAAAGCAAATCCAGGGTATTGCCGCCCTCCAAAACGGCATCGTGCGTCTTGAATCGGTCTCGTTGGGTCGATGAAGCGATCCACCATGTTCGTTGCACTTCACCCGATTTGCCAATCCCTGATTTGCATACCAACGGCCCGGGCAGACTGCGCGGACGAAGTCGCGGCGATTCGGGCTGTAGCCTTGGCCTACATGCAGGCCTGGTACAGTGGTGATGTCGAACGAATGAAGGCCAGTCTTCACCCCAAACTGGCCAAACGAAGTCTCATGGGCGTTTTCGGCAAGCCTGGCTTGAGGTACACCAGCGCCTCGGACATGATCCGGTACACACAAGACGTTTATGGGGTAAGCCTTCGGCAGCAAGGGCAGGCCATTGACGTGATTGTCTTGGACCACTATCGGTCCGTCGCCAGTGCCAAGGTGATTAGTCCGCATTACCATGAGTACCTTCATTTGGCCAAGATCGACGGCCGATGGGTAATCGTGAATGCACTATACGAGAAGCGTTTGCCGACCGATAAAGGCGGTTCCAGATAATCCAAATCCTTTCATTTGATGGTCAATGGGGATAGACAACGATCTTGAGCAGGATCGGCTTAGTGCTGGCCGGCAACTGTTTTGCTCCGTAAAGGGGATGCTTGCCAGGAAGGGGGGCAAGCTTTAAACTGGCGATAGACTTTCCCAACTCCGCATGCCGCAGCTGGATACGCCGGTAACGTTCGACGGAAGATGGATCCGAAGAACCGCCATACGTCGAAAGCGGCTTTGTTTACTCAGGCAATAAAACTGTCAGCCATAAACTGGGTGTATTGGACAGATGCCTAACCCGGCCCGAAAAATACTCCGCCTCGTCCTGATCGTCCTGGCCGTATCCGCCATCACGTTCATGATGATGAACCTGCTTCCCGGCGACGTGGCCTACATCATCGGAGGGGAAGACGCGACACCGGCCGATATCGCGACCATTCGCCGTGATCTGGGCCTCGATCATAATATTTGGGTTCGTTACGGGATATGGTTGAACAATGTCGTCCAGGGCGATCTTGGCATATCTTATCTGACGCGCGAACCGGTGCTCGACACCATTCTCGCTCGCCTTCCAGTGACCCTGGAACTGCTGGTTTTCTCGCAGTGCATGGCCCTGCTGCTATCCCTGCCCGCAGGCATCGTCAGCGCCTACCGCAGAGGATCGACGGCCGACCGCCTGATCAGCGGGATCGGGTTCGCCACCTTGTCGATGCCCAGCTTTGTCATGGCCTTGCTCTTCATTTATCTGTTCGCCATCCAACTGCGCTGGCTGCCGGCAACAGGATATACTCCCTTTTTCGAAGCGCCCTGGACCAACCTGAGATCTTTCGTCCTGCCGTCGTTGAGTATCGCCTTGATCGAGTGGGTCGTGTTGATGCGGGTTCTGCGCAGCGACATGATCACTACGTTGCAGCAGAACTATATCCTCATGGCTCGGGCCAAGGGGTTCCCGCCGTGGCGGGTGCTTCTGCAGCACGCCCTGAAGCCGTCGTCGTTCACCCTGATTACCGTCCTCGGCATCCAGGTCGGCCGCCATCTGGGTGAGGCCGTCATCGTTGAGACCATTTTCGCCTTGCCCGGTATGGGTCAGCTGTTGGTCAATGCGATCTACGCACGAGACTACCAAGTGGTGCAGGGCTGCGTGTTGCTGATCACCGTGGGCTACGTGGTGATCAATACCGTGGTTGATCTGTTGTACGGCCTTCTCGACCCACGTATTCGCGCGGGAGGTGTTCATGGATAGGCATTCCAATTCCGTACGGCTGGGCGCCGCCTTCTGGATGCCCCTCGCCTGGATCGTGCTGGTGATCCTGGCGACCGCTACGGTGGGCTGGTGGGCCATCCCTGCGCCGGATCGCATGGACTGGGACCACCCCGGCGTCGGTCCCGGTACTGTCACTCGAAACGCTGTGCTCCAGGGAGAGGATGTTTCAGCCGCCCCGGTTTACACCTACCCCCTGGGCACCGACACCTTAGGGCGCGACATCCTGTCGCGGCTGATATACGGAGCCAGGGTTTCCTTGTTTGTCGGGCTGTTGGCACCGCTGATCGGCCTGCTGGTCGGTGGCCTGCTGGGGTGTCTGGCCGGCTTCTACCGGGGCCGGCTGGAGTCTTTTATCGTGGCCGGTATGGATATCATTCTGGCCTTTCCGGGGCTGGTGATCCTCTTGGCCGTGACCTTCTACCTGGGTGCCGGTCTATACAATCTAATCGGCTGCCTCGGCTTTCTCTCGATTCCGGTTTTCTGCCGGGTGGCCCGGGCCAAAACGCTGGCCCTGAGCGATCTGGAATTCATTCAAGCCGCCCGTCTCACCGGAGCCGGCGACCTGTCCATCCTAATGCGCGAGATCATGCCCAACGTGATCGTTCCTGTGGCGATCTATGGACTGTTGATGGTGGCTTTCATGATCATGGCAGAAGGTGCCCTGAGTTTTTTAGGATTGGGAATTCCCGCGCCTACCCCGAGTTGGGGCGGGATGATTGCCGACGGCCGCGAGGTTCTCGACGCAGCGCCCCACATCAGCATGATACCGGCCGCGGCAATGTTTCTGACGGTGGTTTCCTTCAATCTGATCGGCGATAGCCTGCGTACTTATTTCGAGCGTGGAACGAGTCAGATATGACCCTAAACGCCGCTAACCAGCCCCTTCTCAAGGTGGTGCACCTGGAGGCATTGCTGCCCACTGCCCGCGGCATGATTCGGGCGGTCGACCGGGTTTCCTTCGAACTACAGCCGGGTCGGACGCTTGGCATCGTCGGAGAATCCGGATGTGGCAAAAGCCTGTTGGCCAGGGCGATCATGGGGCTGCTGCCAACCGCAGCGAAGGTGTCGCCGACATCGGCGGTCGAGTTCGAAGGGCGTAATCTGATCGGAATGTCGGGAAGGCAGCTGCGGCGAATCGTCGGCAGGGAGATCGCAATGATTTTCCAGGATCCCATGACCACCCTCAACCCGGTGATGACGGTCGGCCGCCAGGTGGCCGAAGGGGTCCGCTACCATTTGAAATCGAGTCGCGAAGCGGCGACTCGACGCACCCGCGAACTGCTGGATCTGGTGGGGATCCCCATGGCGGCAAGGCGTGCCGGCCAATACCCCCACCAGCTGTCGGGCGGCCTGCGGCAGCGGGTGGCGATCGCCATTGCCCTGGCTTGCGAACCTAAATTGCTGATTGCCGACGAACCGACCACGGCGCTGGATGTGACGGTACAGGCCGCTATTCTCGATCTGTTGGCCAAGCTCCAACGGGAAAAACGCATGGCCATGATTCTGATCACCCACGACCTCGGCGTGGTGGCGGGTCGTACCAATGAGACCGCCGTCATGTACGCCGGCAGGATTGTCGAACATGCAACCACGCACGACCTGTTCAGCAGGCCGAGCATGCCTTACACCCGGGCGCTGATGGCAGCCATCCCCCGCTTGGCGGACCGCCCCCATCAGCCGCTGAAGGCCATCGACGGCCAGCCACCAGACATGGTCGATCTGCCGGCAGGGTGCCGCTTCGCACCGCGCTGCTGGAAGACTCAATCGCGCTGCACGCAACGCGAACCGACTTTGAAGACAATCGATGGCGGCGGCCATCGCCTGGCCTGCTGGTATCCATTGAATGATGATGAGCAGTGATGTGGTAAAAAAAGAAGCCCTAATCACCGTCAGGGACCTGGTCGTTGACTTTCGCATTGGTCGCCGTTCGACGATCCAGGCGGTATCCGGAATCAGCTTCCACATCGGTGTAGGCGAGACGCTGGGCCTGGTCGGCGAATCGGGTTGTGGAAAGTCCACCATCGCTCGATGCATCGTCGCCCTTCAACGGCCGACTGCCGGGCAGGTGATGTTCGACGGTCAGGATATATGGCAATTCAGCCACCGGCAGTTGAGAACGATACGGCCGCAACTGCAGATGATCTTTCAGGATGCGGTGGCATCACTGAACCCGGGGCGGCGGGTCGGCCGGACCATCGAAGAGCCGCTGCGCGTTTTCGGACGCGTCGACCGCGGCGAACGGACTCGCCGTGCGCATGCCATGATGGCGGCCGTCGGCCTCAACCCGGAGCGTATGGCCGACCGCTACCCCTTCGAATTTTCGGGCGGTCAGTGTCAGCGGGTCAGCCTGGCACGGGCCCTGATTCTGGAGCCCAGCCTACTGATTTGCGACGAACCGGTGTCCTCGCTGGACGTATCGGTGCAGGCACAAATCCTAAACCTGCTGAGGGAAATGAAACAGCGCTTTGGGCTGACCATGCTTTTCATTTCCCACGATCTGGCCGTGGTCAAGAATATCAGCGACCGCGTCGCCGTGATGTACCTGGGCAAGCTGTGCGAGATCGCCTCGGCGGAAAATCTGTATCGATCGCCGCGACATCCCTATACTGCGCTATTGTTGGCGTCCAATCCCGAACCAAAACCGGCGGCACAAGGATACCCGTCGGAGTACATCAACAATGTGATGCCGTCTCCAGCAGATCCGCCGCGCGGTTGCCGCTTCCATACTCGTTGTCCAAATGTCCAGAATATTTGCAGCAAAGTCGAGCCAAAGCTCACAGCTTTATACAATGAAGGACAGGTGGCCTGCCATTTTCCGTTAGAAAGACCTAATCCAACTTCTGTTCCATAGTTTATAAGCATCTCAAAAAGGTCGACGTAATATTTTGACACACTCATGATGAATAATGACATGAAATCATCTAAATGATGATTCGTATCGGACAATAACCTGTCAATTACAAAGTCTCGACTTGTCATCAAATAAATGGATAGAAAGGAACAGATAATGCCCACGTAAACCTTCGGATTTAATATCCAGATTAAAGTAAAATATTTCTCCGGTAGGTTTAGGAGATATTTGGCATTTTTCTGTGGGTGCTTCCTATAAATAACACTTCTTTCCTATTGTTTAAAGTAATTAAATATTTGTCATTTTTCAGCGATAAGACTCATATGAAGCGAAAATTAATAGAGGCTCAGATGCGGTGGAATGAAAATCGTATTCAACAAATTAGAAATGAAGTTATGAGGTTCCTGTTCATTGGATGGAATATTAATGTGAGGCATTAATAAAGACAAGGAGAATTAATTTGAAAATAAAATTTTTTGTAATAATTATTATTTTAATTGGTTGTTTAACAGCATTCGCTGAAGATACAGTCAACTTACCGGCTAACAGCAGAATTTTCTTTAGTGAGGAAGATTGCTTTGAGGTAATGAAATTGCATTACAATTGGAACATAGAATTTGTAAGCATTCACGGGGTACTTTGAGGATCCAACTGGTCTCGCAACCCCCCGAAATCAAAGCACAAAAAATAGATCATAACTAACCGAAATAATACAAAATAAATCTAGATTTTTCTTTTTGACTATGGTAGAGTGCTTTTCATGGCACTCAAAAGACCCTTTTCGGAACTCGATTGGCAACTGACACCAGAGCCGGTGCGACAGTATATCATGGCTCTGGAACGGATGCTTTTCGATATGGAACAGCGGATTGTAGCCCACGAAAAGCGGCTGGAGAAGCTTGAGGTTCGGTCCAGCAAAAATTCTCATAACTCCAGTAAGCCGCCGTCATCCGATCCGCCCTTTAGCAGGCAAAAGAGAAAACAGAAAAAGAGTACACGTGCAAAAGGCGGTCAGAAAGGCCACAAGCCGCATCAGCGGCAGATGCTGGATCCGACCGAGAGCCATTGGTTGATGCCGACGCGCTGCGCATGCGGGCATGCGCAGTTCGATCCGCAAAAGATGCAGCCGTTTTATGCGCATCAGCATATCGAGCTACCCGAAATCGAAATGCAAATCAGCCACTATATTCTCCAGCAATGTGACTGTCCCAACTGCGGCAGGACGGTCAAGGCCGCGCTACCTTCTGACGTATCCACCGGTTATGGGCCGCGCTTTACCGCGCTTATCGGAGAATTGAGTGGGATCAAGGCCATGAGCCGCAACGACGTCAAGCAGTTGTGTGAGTCGGTTCTGGGCATCGGGATTGCCACCGGAACCATCCAGAAGCTTGTCGACCGCACGTCAAATGCGCTATTGCCGGCCTACGAACGCATCGGCCGGGTCGCCCGACGCTTTTGGTGCAACTACATCGACGAAACTTCCTGGTTTAAGGAAAACGACCTGCACTGGTTGTGGGCCATGGCCAACGAACGGGTGGCGTTTTATCGCATCGACCCGCATCGCTCCAAGGAAGCTTTCGAAAAACTGGTCCGGGATTGGGACGGGATTCTGGTCAGCGATGGTTACGGCCTATATCGAAAATGGGTTAACCGCCAAACCTGCCTGGCCCATCTGATCCGCAAAGCCGATGCCCTGGCGGAACGAAAGAAAACCGATCTTTGCCGCTTCGGAGAAATCGTCGCCGCCTGGCTGAGGCAACTGGTATCGTTTGCCAAAGAACCTCCCGACCCGGAAATGTGGTCGGATTTTTATACGTTCTTTTTGTTTACCGTCTCCGTTTGGGAGAAGGACAAGACCGACGCCGGAAAACTCGCCCGGCAGATTGTTCGCGAAATGGACAGTCTGTGGACCTTTCTCGATCACCATGGCATTGAACCGACCAACAACCGTGCCGAACGGGCACTGCGCTTTGGGGTGCTATGGCGAAAGCGCAGCCTGGGCACCCAAAGCGAAAAGGGAAACCGGTGGGTCGAAAGGATATTATCCCTGAAAGAAACCTGCCGTCTAAATGCAAAACCGACGTTCCCGTTCCTCGTGGAATGTATTACTTCCTATTTTCGAAGGTCGACGCCCAATCTCTCCTGGATTTAATTCAAACTGGAATATCCCGTGAACGCGTACTAGAATTTACTGCACGTGTTCGTGAAATGGGGGAAAATGGAAAATTCATTAAATATCCTCACAATGTCCCGGCAGTGATAATAGAGAAAAAATGCTACAAGATGTTTAATTATTAAAAAATTTCAATATATAACAGCCAAACAAAGCAATACGAGATATTTTGAACCGATGCAGTCAGGTTCAACTAAACTTTCCCTTATCGAAGATTATTTATATATGTTATCGATTTGAATGTTGACGACTTCTTCAAGCCTTAGGGTTACACATTTTAAATGAAAACGATGGATCCACTATACAAAAAAGTTTGTTTCGATGCGTTATGTTAAACGTCGCCTTATCTTCGCTTACTTTTGAAAAAGGTTCAATCTGGAGTCCGGTATGAAAACCATAACATTTTTTGGCATCGTCTTCCTACTTTTCTTATATAGCTGCTCTGAGGACAGTGGGCATAATATTGCAAAAATAGAAGTTGATTTTGTCTGGGAACTCGAGGACCCCCAACGCTCTCCAGAAATACATCTAAGCAATATTCCAAACGAAACAAATTTTCTTGATTTTCAATTTTTTGATGCAACAAATGAATGGGAGCATGGTGGAGGAAGTGTTCTCTACAATGGATCAAGTATTATTCCTGCAGGTACATTATCTGAGTTTAAAGGTGTGTCATCGACTTGGGGAATTCCAAAAATAAGGCTAATTGTGAAGGCATTCAACAAAAATAATCAGCTTATTGGCAAAGGCGCTATCACCAAGAGACCACCAGAACTATAAGCATAGTTATTAATCTGTTAACTATCTAAAATTTATAATACCAGCAGATTTGTAGAATTTTTATTCATAGAGAGCGTTGCGAAGGTCTCGTGAATCATAAGTAATTTGAATTCATACCAAAATATTTAATGATCTATCAATCCTAATACGTTTTAATGAGAGTAGCTGCCGAATCACGCGCGTGTCAAATATTGGGATAGACGCGCCTCTGGCCAGAGGCAAAAATTTTAGTGACCAAGCACGCTCTATCTATCCCACAAAAGCGGCCCCAACCGAGATTTGGGTTTACTTGCCAGTATGTGGACTAAGATTTAAATTCAAGCACCCCCCATCTTGTGGTGAGCTATAATCAAAAGTTGTGTTTAGGAAAGTAGGTGGTGTATCCCCCGGTTGACTGTTTACGAGGCATTCAACCGGCCAACAATTGGAAAGGATACACACACCATGAGTAAAGATAACTTAATCAAGCTGAAAAAACCAGATGTCTTTGTGGATGACCCGATCACCGATATTTTGCGTCAGGGAGCCAGAAAGTTGTTAACCCAGGCGCTGGAGGCCGAGATCGAAATTTTTGTTCATCAATACAAAGACCTGGTTGACGAACTGGGCAGGCAACGGGTTGTTCGAAACGGCTATTTGCCAAAACGGGAGATTCAAACCGGGATCGGCCCGGTTCCGGTTAAAGCCCCACGGGTTCGGGATCGATCGGGTCAGTCCTCAGACAGGGTTTATTTCAACTCGTCCATCTTGCCGCCCTATCTTCGTAAAACGAAAAGCCTTGAGCAACTGATTCCCTGGCTTTACCTGAAAGGGATTTCCACGGGTGATTTTACCGAAGCACTGGCAGCTTTGGTTGGAAAAGGTGCCCCAGGGTTGTCCGCGCCGACCATCAGCCGTTTGAAAACGGGCTGGGAGAAGGATTTCCAGGATTGGCAAAAGCGCAACTTGTCAGGCAAGGATTACGTTTACTTTTGGGTCGATGGTATCCACTGCAACGTACGCATGGATGACAAACAGTGCCTACTGGTTATTATCGGTGCCACCCGTGACGGCAAAAAAGAACTGGTGGCCATCGATGGAGGTTTCCGGGAAAGTGAACTGTCGTGGACACAGCTATTAATGGATATCAAATCCAGAGGGCTTGAGATCGGCCCTAAGCTATGTGTAGGCGATGGTGCCCTTGGCTTCTGGAAAGCCATTTCCCAAGTATATCCTGACAGCCGCTGGCAGCGATGCTGGGTTCACAAGACGGCCAATGTTCTCAACAAAATACCAAAGAGCATCCAGCCCAAGGCCAAAGAGAAACTTCATGAGATCTGGCATGCTGACACCAAAGATGACGCCGAACGTCACTTTGACAACTTTGTTCAGGTATACGAGGCGAAGTATCCGAAAGCCGTACAGTGTTTAAGAAAGGACCGGGAGGCCCTGTTAACCTTTTATGAATTTCCTGCCGAGCATTGGCGGCACATTCGAACGACCAACCCCATCGAATCGACGTTCGCAACTGTCCGATTAAGAACGGCAAAGGTCAGGGGATGCTTTTCTGCCACCACTGTCACCACGATGGCGTTTAAGCTTTGTCAATGTGCAGAGGGAAGATGGATAAAGCTGCACCATCCTGAACGTTTGGCAGAAGTAATAAAAGGAGTCAGATTTGTGAATGGAATAGAAGAGAATCGGATCGCCGCCTAATTTTTCCATACACAACTATTGACCATAACTCTCTTGTGGTTGTTCGGAATTCTGGGTTCGCAGTAATTACACAACAGGAAATGAATATATCTGAAAAATCGGTGATGTGGTGATTTATCGCAATTTAGCAGTACTTCGAAGCAAACAGAAAAAGCCTCCAAGATACTATTTGGAGGCTTTTTAATCTTTAATGAATGGGTCTATAGGTCAGCGTTCCAACTCCGTCTCTAAATAGTCCTCCACACGCATGTGCTGGGTCTGCCAGACGTTGTTTTCATTCATGAAGGTTTCCATGTTGCGACATCCCAGATGGGCTATCATTTCGATGTCCCCCTGGGCCTTTTCCGTGTTGGCCATCTTGGCGTGCAGGGCAGCCCGGCTGTAATAGGCGGCGCCGTATTCCGGATCCAGTTCGGTGGCCCGGTTAAAATCTGCCAGGGCGGTGTGGTTGTCCCCCCGCTTCTCACTGACCAGCCCCCGCAGGTGATAAGCGCGGGCATAGTCGGGATTGATCGTTATGGCGCGGTCAAAATCACTCTGGGCCCGATCGAGCATGTCCGTCTTGAGGAAGGCCGCCCCGCGGCTGACGATCGCCAGCGTATAGGAAGGGTCCGCTTCGATGGCACGGGTCAACAGGTCGATACTCTTGTCAAAGCGGGAAAGGGCAAATTCGCCCATACCCGCTGCAAAAAAATCTTTGGCATTTTTGTTTTCCATGGTTGAAAGTTTCTCCTTTATACAATCATCACTCACGTGATGGGGCTGTTTAAGCAGCGACGCCACCGGATAGGGAAGAAGCGGCGAGAAAAACAGTCAGGGCGTCTTCCCCTCCGATCCGGCTCAGCAATGGATTCACCCATCCGCTGCAATCTTGAATACACTTATCCTTTAAAAAAGATAAGGCGGCACAACCTATTTTCAATACTCGGTGGGCGACAACGGGGTAGGCAATTGATAGAAAACAGGCAGGTGGTTATTCCCGTGAATGGTACCCATCCACGGGAATAGCCGATTATCGAAACCGACGGCCAATAGGCTCAACGGCTGCAGTGCCTCATTTTAAAAGGGCCAGAACCCGCTGTCGTTCCAGATCCGTTCTTTGAGTTCCGCATCGATGGCGGCAAGAAACTCGAGGTGTTCCTTTTCCCAATCGGCCAGCCATCGGTAGAGTTTTTTCTCTTCCGGGTCGTGCGCTTCATTTCCCCGTTTGGCATACAGGGAGATGGCGCGTTCTTCCATGAGCATGGCCGCCGAGATAGCCGCGGCTTCGAAATCTGCGGCGGCAATGCGCGCCTTGACCTCCGGCGTCAATACATTCTGTGAGATGGTACCCTTTTCCGAGGTATCCGGGGCTTTGAATTTGCCGGTCTCCTCAAAGGCCTTGAACTGATCGGAAAGAATCTTGACGTGCCGAACCTCCTCTTCGGCCATGGTTTCAAAAAACGCCTTCACATCATTGTTAGTGGACTGATTTGCCGCCGTCCGATAAAAGGCTTTCCCCCTTTTTTCCAGCAGGATCGCATGCTTAAGAATATCCAGCGTACTGTTTTCCGTCATCCGTTTCTCCTTGTGGGTTTAAATGAGAAGCCTACCATTGACGAATTTGCAGTGTTATACGAGTTTACCACCGTTGGCTGGCAGGCAAGATTATCGACAGTCCTTGCTTTTTTAGGAGCCCCAAAATCATCTTGACAGATTTTCGGAGACCCGTGTACACTTCACCTGCAAGTGGATACCATCGTCGCCGGATTCGTCGTCCACGAAAAAGATCGTAAGCCCTTATTCTTCTCGAATCAGACCTTTATCGAAAATAAGTAATACCATGCCGAAAAGCAAGCGACTGAGCGCCAACATGGAAGATTATTTGGAGACCATATACCATATTGTCTCCGAAAAAAAGGCCGCTCGGGCAAAGGACATCGCCGTTCGCATGGCGGTCAACAGCGCATCGGTCACCGGAGCCCTGCGGCTGCTGGCGGAAAAAGGCCACATCAATTACGCCCCTTACGACGTGATCACCCTGACCCCCGGCGGTGAAATCCTGGCCCGGGACATTGTACGCCGGCATGAAATCCTCAAGGATTTTTTCACCAAAGTGCTGGATGTGGATGAACCGGAAGCGGAGGACAACGCCTGCAAGATGGAACATGCCGTTTCGCCGGTTATTATCGACCGATTGGTGCGTTTTGTGGAATTTATCCAGATATGCCCCCGGGGAGGGGAGGAGTGGATCGGGGGGTTCCGCCAGTTCTGCGAAAAGGACGATGCCCTCTCCGGGTGCGAAAACGCCATTACCAAGTGCCTCGACGATCTAAAAAGACGCCAAAAGCATTTTCAAGAGACTCGGCGGGAGACGATCACCCTGGAAAGCCTCGAGTCCGGTCAGGTCGCCCGGCTGATCCGCGTCAAAGGCAAAGGCACCATCGTGGACAAGTTGAAGGAACTGGACATCACCCCGGGCAGCATCATCGAACTGGAGGATGTGAAAACATCCGAAGACAGGATCGGCATCAAGGTTCGCGGCTACCACCTGTCCCTTCGCAAAGACGACTTCTCAAAGATCGAACTGGAAGTGATTCCACCGACATAGCCCGTTTATATTACCACTCGCTGTGCAGTTGCCGTTCCACGTCCGGCCATCGGGCCTTGAGATTGGAAATGGCATCCATCGCAATATCCATATGGATGCTCATGTGATTCTTGTAGATTTCCTCGTGCAGTTTTTTATCCTTGATGCCGCGCCGCTGTAGAGGCATGTCTGAAACCAGCATGATCGAACCGATGGGCACTTCATACCGGTAGGCTACGGAAAAAAGCGTGGCCAGTTCCATCTCGATAGCCAATATCCGCTGGCAACGCAGGTGATCCACGAAATCTTCGTCGAACTCCCACAACCGGCGGTCCGTGGTGTAGACGATGCCGCAGCGGGGAGTGATCTTGCGGGCCTTGACGGCACCGATGCACAACAGGTTCACTGACATGGCCGGCAGCGCCGGGAATTCCATGGGCAGGTAATGGCGGCTGGTCCCCTCGCCCCGGATGGCGGCCGTCGGTACCACGAAATCGCCCACCTCCAGGATGTCGTCGATGCCGCCGCACATCCCGAGCATGACGACCGACTTCAGGTTGTCCAGGTAGGCCAGGCCGTTGATTACCAAGGCTGCCTGGGGCGAACCGATGCCGAAATCGATCATGGTGCAGTCCAACTCCGGTGCATTGACGATCCGGAAATTGCCCTCATGGATTTCGCAGCCGGTTTGTTCGGAAAAAGCCTTGATGTACTGGCGAAAGTTGGTGATCAGCACGTGGCTGCAAAAATCCTCCAGCTTGCAGTTGGTGTAGCGCTCCAGTGTCTGCCTGATGTATTCGTGCTCTTTAAGCCCCATAGTCTCCTGATGTCCTTCCCTGAATGGCGCCTTGCGGCCGAAGCCGGTATTCTGGTTCGGTTCGAATCCTCGAATTTCTGCGAACACCGGCTAATGAATAGATCCGTTCGACAATCAATTGTCAAGAATTAGATTGACCGGCCAAACGCCTGCCGGGCCAATGACCGGTTGCGCGGGCGGAAGGTGCCGTCCACTTTTTCTTTGCGCATCACCTGCTGGAACAGAGTTGACATTTTCATACCCTGGGACTCGGTCCGGTAGAAGGTATCCCACGCATGGGTCAACAGTTCCTGAAGCCGCTCGGCACTCATGTGTTTGGGCTGAAAAACCACCTTGTCCGCCGTGTATTCGTTCCAGTCAAAAGAAAGGATCCGGTTCTTCCGCTTCAGGTCCTCGTAGGCGCTGGTGTGGGGAAAGGGCGTGAGGACCGTAAACTCGGCCAGGTCCAGTTCAATTTCCATGAGAAAGTCGATCAGCCTGAGGATGCCGTCTTCGGTATGGTTGTCCAGTCCCAGCAGAATGGTGCCCTCCACGCCGACGCCGTGGTCATGGTAACGCTTGATCCGCTCCCGGATCTTGTCCGAGGTGTCGAACACCGCCTGGTAGACGTACCAGGCGCCGGCCTGGGCTGCCAGATCCAGTACCTTGGGGTCGTCCTCGATGGGATGGCAGCACCATTTTTTTTTCAACGGGATCATCTCCCTGAACAGGTCCATCTCCCAGCGGGTGTCCTGGGCCAGGGAGTTGTCCACGATAAAGAGGCGGTTGTTGTCTATGCCCGCCATCTCGGCCACCGCCTTGTCGATGGGGCGGGGCCGGAATTGCCGCCCCCCCAGATACGCCACACAGCACGGGTAGCAGTTGTACCGGCATCCCCGGGACGCATGCACCAGATCGACCATCTGGATGCCGCGGTAGTTGTACAGCCCCCTTTTCAGGATGTCCCGCCGGGCCGGCCCCACCAGCTCTACCGGGGGCGGCTCGGTCAGGTAGTCGTATCTCTTTTTCAGACGGCCGGCCTTCAGGTCGGCGAGCACCTGTTCCATGCGCCCTTCAGCCTCGCCCAGGAACACGGCATCGGCGTGATTCAGGGTCTCTTCGGCGTGAAGCATGGTGGCGATGCCGCCGAATATCACCGGCACCCCTTTGGCCCGATAGAGATCGGCGATTGCCCATCCCCGCTTCACCTGGGCGGTAAGCATCATGGAAATACCCACCACGTCGGCCGGTGCGTCGAGATCCAGGGATTCAAGATTTTCGTCGACGAATTCCACCTCCACATCAGGGGGCAGGGTGGCGGCAAAGACCACCGGGCCGTGGGGGGGCAGGTGGAACTCGGTCTGGCGCATCAGTTTGGGCCAGCGGGGATAAATCAATTTGAATTTCATTAACCGATTACCTTTGTATGGAAACGCGGCTCATTGCAGACGGACCGCCTCCACCAGTGTCATGGAAAGCCGGTAGGCATGGCGACCGCCGGCTTCGAGGGTCAACCGATGAGAAATACCGTTGAGATCCGGCGGGTCAGCGGTGACGGACCGCAACAGGTAACCGGATGGATCATACTGGTGCATCCGCCAGCCGCCATCCGGTCGCTCGACCAGGTCAACGGTGTGCTGTCGGGCCACCTGGTATCGGCAGCCACCGGTTCCATCCGCAAATTTTCCAGCGGCCTGCATTTTCCCTTCTGGCGCAAGAAAGATGAGCCGGATATCTCTCGTCACCCCTTGGGCGAATTCTGAATTGTCAAAGGGTCCGAAGGCTCGTTTCACCGTCACCTCGCCATGATCCGCCGCTTCGAAAAGCACAAATCCCTCCAGGGTCATCAGCACGCAATGAATCGATCTATCCGCCGATGACAAAACGATCACCCCGGTCAAGACCGTCACACGGCCGCCGTAGAGGCGGGCAGTGATGGTGTGCACCAGCTGCCAGCGCCCCTGGAGAAAATGGGATTGGCAATCCGATTCGATCCGGGATCGACGTTCGCCATCCATCGGTTGAACATTCGGGAGGTGGGCGCACGCACTCAGCAGCAGCAGGAACACCAGTAGGAATCGTTTCATTGCGCTTCCTGAAAGAGTCGATCATCGATGACAGGATTGACTTGAGTGTTGCTGAAAACCATGCGGGTAAAGGCTTCCTCGCTTTCAAAAATCACCACCTCTTCGATCACCCCCGGCCGGTCAGACATGAGCAATTCGATACGCTGAATGAACCGGGCCATGCCCGCGTCTTTTGGCACCATCTGGATTTTTTTCGCCCCGTCGAGGCTGGCGTCAAACAAGGGATTGTCTTCAAAACGCCCCCCCAACCAGCCGCTGATTTCCGGCATCACGAATTGCATGGCCTGCATGTGGACGCTGGCGTCTTCCACCAGTCCCTGATCGGACTGGACAAAGCGTCTGGCTGTGCCGTCGTGCAGGAGCAGAATGTTTTTCACCGGGGAAATATATTCCCAGCGCAGCGAGTCGGGACGCCGGTACCAAAGCCGGCCGTTGGATACCAGCGGTGCGGCCAGAATCGGCAGGTGCTTCTCCTGGACGAAGTCGGCGCTGATGCTGTTTACACCGGTGGCGGCATCCCGGATGCTGTCCCAGGTCTCCGCCCAGCCCAGGCACAAGCCGGCGGCCATCACCAAGGCAACCCAGAGGAACCGTCCGGCAAAGCGCTTCACCCGCGACGGGTAGGGATTATCAAATGCTCGCTTATTGATAATATTTATTCGTTTCAATCTTTATATCCCGGTTAAACGCCATCTTTCAGACGGTTTCGTAAAATTTCCGACATCAAGGCTTGTGGGCATCGGGGAACGAGGCGTCATGCAAACATTGGACGCTACACGGAATCGATAATGGACAGCGGGCGTTCAGAAACGGTAGCTTGTGGTTCAGGCCAAGGCCGCAGCCAAATTGAAATTGACGGCGTAGCCGTAGGAGCGACAGCGAGCGTAGCAGCGCTACGTCGAGGATTTCAATTTGGCGAGAACGCCGGCCTGGGCCGCAAGATGCCGCTTCTGGACGCCCGCTTAACACATGCCGCCATTCACGCCGATAGTCTGCCCGCTGATATAAGATGCATCGTCTGAGCAGAGAAACCTCACCACCCGGGCCACTTCTTCGGGCCTTCCCACCCGGGCCATGGGAATCATGGCCTTGACGTTGGTCAGCGGCAGATCCTTGATCATGTCTGTCTGAATCAGTCCCGGGGCCACCACGTTCACCCGGATGCCCAATCGGGCGACCTCGGCGGCCAGGCTGCGGCTGGCGCCGATAAGGCCCGCTTTGGCCGCACTGTAGTTCGTCTGCCCCCGGTTGCCCACCAGCCCGGACACCGAGGCGATGGAAACCACACAGCCCCTGCGCTGACGGATCATTTTTTCGATGACCGGACGGGTGACATGGTAAAAGCCGTCCAGCGTCGTGTCCACCACCTTTTTCCAGTTGTCCCGGGACATCATCAAAAACAGTCCGTCGGCAGTGACACCTGCATTGTTCACCAAAACGTCCAGAGCGTCTACATCGGTCAGCAGGCTGTCGATGGCCTGCTGGGAGTCTTGCGCATCCCGCACATCGAATCCCAGGACCCGGCCGCCGCCCCCCTGATCGTTGACCTGTTTGAGGGTTTCAAGAGCGCCCTTTTCGTCGGACCGGTAGTTGACCGCCACATCATATCCACACCGGCCCAGTTCCACACAAATCGCCCGGCCGATGCCTTTGGAGCCGCCGGTCACCAGGGCCACGGGTCGTTCTCGACCAACTGTCATGTTCCCTCCCTATCAGCCATCGGCAATGAGCTGTCAGCCACTCTCCGCCTCCACCACCTGAAGAATCACCTCGGCGGCCGGCCTGCCGTTGATGGATGCAGTCCCCGTAATTTCACGGAGATTGTCAAACACAAAGGCATTTCTGGCCGTCGTCGTGACCGGGTCACCCAGGGCAATGGCATCCACATGGAACACCGCTTTTTTTACGCCCACCAGCCACCCCCGGGTTTCGGAACCGTCGCCCCGCGTTTTCAACCGTTTCAGGCCATTGTGGACGCCGGCGGTCTGCGCCACCAGCTCCACCAGAATCAGCGGACTGATGCCCCCTGCTGTGAACAGCGGCCAGTCTCTCCGGGCAACGGACAAGGTGGTCGCCTGCTCGTCGTTCAACGCGAGGATCCGGTCCACCAGCAGCATCCGGCCGCGATGGGGCAGCAGGGTTTCGGCAGTTAGCGGGTCTGGCTCCCGAGCGGCAGGTGACATGGGTTATAAAAAGGCTTGAAAAGGCTATTGATCAACATTAGTATACCGGTTTTCACAAAAGCTGGATACTACACGAATCGAGCAGGCCTGTAAAGGAAATGCCCCATGGATGACCCAAGGATTGAATTGATCAATGAACTCCGGGAAAAGATCGTCGAAGCCCTGAATCTTCAGGACGTCGCCCCGGGAGAGATCGATCCGGACGAGCAACTGGTGGGTGGCCGGTTGGGCATCGACTCCATCGACGTCCTCGAGATGGTAATGCTGGTGGAAAAGGATTACGGGTTGACCATCGACAACCGGGAACTGGGTGCCCGGGTCTTCGCTTCTGTCCGGGCGCTCGCCGGATTCATCAGCGACCCGTCCTTGCCCACAACGGATTGACGCCACCCCCCTCGATGTCGTCGATCGCTTGACATTAACGCAATGAACATCCTTCTGGTCTCCGCAAACACCCTGAAAGCACCCTATCCGGTTTATCCCATCGGGCTGGATCACGTGGCCGCATCCATCCATGCCAGGCACCGCGTAAGGATCGAAGACCTCAACGTGCTCGAGGATATCGGTGGACTTGCCGACAGTATTCGTGAATTCGAACCGGATCTGATCGGCATCTCCTTGCGCAATATCGACAACACCGACACCACGGATCCCGTCGGGTTTATCGGTGGCTACCGAACGGTGATGGAGGCCGTCCGGCAAGTTTCAGGCGCGCCGGTGGTGCTCGGGGGAAGCGGGTTCACCCTGTTTCCCCGCCGGGTGCTGGCGGAACTGGGGGCGGATTTTGGCATCGTCGGCGAGGGAGAACGATTGAACGGGTTGATCGATGCACTGGAAGCCGAACGGAATCCAAGCGGCCTGCCCGGCATCATCCTGCCCGACACGGAAGAGATCCCTTTCCCGGCACCCTGGGCCGGTGAATGCAAACCGCGCCCGGCCGATCAGGGGACGCATCTATCCTGGTACCTGAAGCACAGCGCCATGTTGAACCTGCAGACCAAGCGGGGATGCCCGTTTCGGTGCATCTACTGCACCTACCCGCTGATCGAAGGACGCAACCTGCGTCTGGTGGCTCCCGGCGACGCGGCGGCGACGGCCCTGGCGCTGGAAGCCGCCGGCGCCCGTTATCTGTATATTACGGATTCCTCGTTCAATGCCGACATCGGCCATTCCCTGGAAGTGGCCCGGGCGTTCAAAAAAGCCGGGCTGACCATTCCCTGGGGGGCATTCTTCACCCCCTTGACCCTGCCGGACGGATATTTTGAAACGCTGGCCGAAGCGGGTTTGAAGCATGTGGAATTCGGCACGGATTCCCTGTCCGATGCGGTACTCCGGTCCTACGGAAAACCCTTCACGGTCGAGCAGGTAGTGGCCGCCCACGAGGCGGCGCTGGCTGCCGGCCGCCACGTGGCCCATTACTTTCTGCTGGGGGGACCCGGAGAAACCTTGCAGACCCTGGACGAGACCCTGGCCCATACCGACAAGCTTCGCAAAACCGTTCTGTTTCTTTTCTGCGGTATGCGGATTTATCCCCATACCGCTCTGTTTCATCAGTGTGCAAAAAAAGGGCATCTCGCACCGGAGACGGATCTGCTTGAACCGGTTTTTTACCACGGCGGGACAATTGATGATAGGGTGATCCGGCGCAGAGTCGTTGAAAAGGCCGCCGGCCGCGTCAACTGGGTGATCGGCGCAGGCGGCGAAGCGACCGCCGCCACCCTCGACCGCATGTATGAAAAAGGCTTTTCAGGCCCCTTGTGGGAGTATCTGATCCGCTGAGCCGATGCCGGCCGGCGGAACTGCCCGACAGGATGCCACTGGCAGATGGGTCATGGAACCGTAAAAATTAGATTTACGAAACCGTCAAAAGCAGGTTAGAAAAACCAATGACATTGTGGTATGAATGGTCGTTTGACAATCAGGAGGCGGATGGTGAAGTTAAGGCCCATATCCGTGTACCTGCGGATTCGCCCTGGTTCGACGGTCATTTTCCCGATGCGCCGGTGCTCCCCGGAGTTGCCCAGCTGGGCATGGTCCACGACCTGCTGTGCCGGATATACAATCAAGGGTTGCCGGTCAGGCAGGTCAGCAGGGTGCGCTTCAAGCAGATGATCCATCCCGATCAGGCCCTGACCCTGACGGTAAAGGCCGGCGATGCCGACGCCAGCCACAGCTTCCGCATCGCCGGAGATGAGGGACTGATCTGCAGCGGCCTGATCCGGCTGGGAACAGAGAAACAAGGAGACCGATGAACATGGCAGTTGAAACGGATAAAATCATCCTTCGCATCGCGGAGATCATGATCAACGAACTCAAGCTGGAGGATGTCACCCCCGAGACATTCGACGCGGACATCGACCTGGTGGACGAGGTGGGCATCGACAGCATGGACCTGGCCACCGTGGCCCTGGTGCTGCGGGATGAATACGCGGTGCGGATCGATGAAGACGATTACCCCAAACTCACGACCGTGCGGCTGATCGGGGAATATATTCGGAAAAAGCTGGCTGCGTAACGATTATGACTCTGCCCATGGATGTGAAACCACCCCCTCAACCAGACCCGGAAATTCAAACCTGGAAATTTTCGGATCTGATCGCCGATCCCGAGGTCAGGGATCGCTGGGAGAAGGTACGCAAGTATTTTTTCCTGCGCGAATCGACTTTCGACATGACCCGGCGATGCAACATCCGCTGCAATGGCTGCTATTATTTCGAGGGGGAAAAACAGAACACCCGGGACAATACCAATCCGGACGACTGGCGGCAGCTGATGCGCGCGGAGAAGGCGCGGGGCATCACCTTCGTGGTGCTGGCCGGCGCCGAACCCTCACTGGTACCGGACCTGTGCCGGGTCTGCTACGAGGAAATTCCTTTGGGATGCATCGCCACCAACGGCCTCAGGCGCATTCCGGATTCCGTGGGTTACCGTATTCACATTTCCGTGTGGGGCAACGACGACACCAGCCTGCAGACCCGCAATGCCGAACATATGCTGACCCGCCAGCTGGAAAACTACGCCGGCGATCCTCGGGCGGCCTTCGTCTACACCTTTACCCGGCACAACATCGACCAGGCCGGAAAGGTGGTCCGGATGCTGGCCGACCAGGGAGCCACGGTCACCTTCAACATGTTCAGCGCGCCGGTGGGTTACACCGGCGATCTTCGCCACACGCCGTTGAGTTTGGCCGACACCCGGCACGCCATGATCGAGCTGCTGGAAAAATATCCGGATACGGTCCTGTTTTCCTGGTACAGCGCCATGGCCCACACCCACGAAAAGGGCCTCCACGACCTGTTCGGCTGTTCCTATCCCCGACAGAACCCCACGACGGATGTGGGCCTGGGCCGATCCTTTCGCCAGTACCGCACGGACCTGACCTGGGACCGCGATGCGGCCTGCTGCGTGCCGGACACGGACTGCCCGGACTGCCGGCACTACGCGGCGGCCAGCGCCGTGGTCACGGCCCGTCTGTTCCGCCACGCCGTCGATCCCAAGACCTTTCGATCCTGGCTGGACTTTGTGGATACCTATCTGGCCGTGTGGGTGAGAGGCTATGTAAAGGGAAAGAACCTGTGCAACGAAACCGTTCCCCCGCCCGGTGTGGAACTGGCAGCCAATTGAAGGACCTTTTTTTATGAAAACCGTCAGCTCACTGCTGGACGCCCATTGGTACGCCCGGTATAAACGCATATCCAAGCTCAACATCCGCAGCTCGATCTACGATGTGACCAACCGCTGCAACCTGCGCTGCAAAGGATGCTTCTTCTTCTCCTCCGGCGAACACGAGGCGGCCAAAGAGGAAATGGACCTCACCCGCTGGGAAGCCTTTGTAGACAAGGAGATGGCCCGCGGCGTGAACCTGGCCATCCTCATCGGCGGCGAACCCACCCTGTGCATGGACCGCGTGGAGGCATTTTACCAGCGCCTGCCCACCTTCTGCGCCACCAACGGCATCATCAAGGTGCCCCGGGACCGCTTCCCCGACATGATGCTGGGCATCAGCCTGTGGGGGGACGAAGCGGATGAGAAGGTGCTGCGCGGAAAGGACGTCTTTTCCATCTCCAGCAAAAACTACGCGGGCGACCCGCACACCTACTACCTGTACACCATCACCCCCAAGCAGCTGGGAAAGACCGAGCGGATCATCAAAAAAATCCGCGATGCGGGCCTCAAGGTCCACATGCAGCTGCTCTCCAACGACGAGGGGGTGGACGGATTCCACTGGCAGACCGAGGAACTGGCGCAGATCCGCTGCGAAATGGACGAGGCGCTGGACCGCTATCCGGATACGGTCATCTCCTCGACGTACTATCACGAAATCATCACCACGGGGAAGATGATGGGGCGGCCCTTCGGCTGGATGGAGTGCCCATCGGTGACGGACCCGCTGGACAAGCGCGAGCCCAAGCCCCGACGGCTGACCAATTTCATCCGCTGGGCGTCGGACCTGAATACCATGCATCGCTGCTGCACCTCGGAAACGCGGGACTGCAGCACATGCAAGGACGGCGCGGCCCACATGAGCTGGGTGATGGTCAACAAGCGAGCCCATATGCAGAGCACCCGGGATCTGCAGAACTGGATCGAAATCTATGAGATGTTCGCCAAGCTCTACCAGTTCATCCCCTGGTAATTGACCCCTGCGGAACCGCCTCGTTTCATGAGGTCCTGGATATTATCAATTATGCCTGACGATCCCATGGTCATTCTCGGTTATGATGCGGTCTCGCCCCTAGGGATCGATCTTGGCGATCAGTGGCAAAAAGCCCTGTCCGGCGCCAGCGGCATCGGTCCATTGACCCGGTTCGACCTGACCACCGATTTTCCCGTGCGCATCGCCGGCCAGGCACCGGATATCGATCACCTCCCCTACGATTTTTTAAAACCCCGTGAGCAGGCCCGCTGGCCTTCCCCCATTTTCAAATACGCCCTGCTGACCGTCTCCCGTGCCCTGGAAAAAAGTGGAATCGAAATCACGCCGGATCTTGCCCCGCGAACGGCCGTCACTTTCAGCAGCGCTATCGGCGGCCTCGATGCCGTGCTCGGCGCGGATCGCAACCTCATGAACCGGGGCAAGCTGCCGCCGCCCTTCATCAACCCCAATGCCTGCATCAACATGGTGGGGGGCAAGGTCTCCATGCACACCGGTGCCACGGGCCCCATCAGCGCCACCATCACCGCCTGCGCCACCGGCCTAACCTCCGTGATCGTGGGCGCCATGCTGATCAACGACGGGCGGGCGGACGCAGCCATCTGCGGGGCGGTGGATTTCCCTTTGACCGAGCCCATCGTGGCCGGCTTCGGCACGATGGGCGGTGCATTCATGCCCAAGGAGGGCGACCCCGAAGAACGGCCTGAAAAGGCCAGCCGTCCCTTCTCGTTGAACCGCCGGGGATTCGTGGTCGCCGAGGGGGCCGGCTGCATCATCATCGCCAAACGCTCCTTCGCCGAGGCCCACGGCCTGGGTGTGGTAGCGGAAATCGCCGGCTGGGCCATGACTTCGGACGCCTTCCACCATGTGGCCCCGAACCTGGAAACCGTCCGCCGCTGCATTGCCCAAAGCATCGAATACGCCGGCATTACGCCGGACCGGATCAGTGCCGTCAATGCCCATGCCGCTTCCACACGCGCGGGCGACCAGGTGGAGGCCGACGCCCTGCGGCAGGTATTCGGCAGCCGCATGCCGCCGGTCACGGCCAACAAATCCATGATCGGCCATGCCATGGGCGCCGCCAGCGCCATCGAATCGATACTGGCCATCGAGGGAATGCGGACGCGCATGCTGCCCCCCACCATCAATTATATGGCGGACCCAGCCATAAATATGGATAGCGTGGTCGAGACCCGGCGGCAGGCGGATCAGGAATACGTGCTGAAAAACGCATTCGGGTTTGGCGGGTGCAATGCATGTATGGTATTCAAGCGGAGTGAACGCCAATGAAACCACCCTTGAACCGACGGGTATTCGTGGTGGGCTACGACGCCGCCACCTGCCTGGGCAACACCTTTGACACCACCTGGCATCGGGCCGTTCGCGGGGAGGCCGGTTTTCGCCGGATCACCCGCTGCGAGACCCGTTCGCGCAGCAACGTGGTGGGAGAAATCCCGGACTGGAACCCCCGGGATCTGCCCTTCATCGACAAGAACGACCGCCGCAACTGGAACGCGGATTATGTGCTGCTGACCATGGTGCTGTGCAAACGGGCGCTTGACCATGCCGGCCTGGAAATCGATGATCGGACAGGTCCGAAGACCGCCTGCCTGATGGGCTCGGCGTTGAACGGCACCGATGCCTATCGCATTGCCATGGACAACTACACCAAACACGGCCCGACCAAAGTCAGTCCCTACCTCTTGCCCAACCTGTGCGCCAATCTGCCCGCGGGCAAGGCCGGCATGATGCTGGGATTTACCGGCCCCATCTTTTCGCCCCAGGGAGCCTGCGCCTCGGGCAACCACGCCATCGGCATCGGCGCCCGCATGATCCGCGACGGCGAGTGCGACGTTGTCCTGGCCGGCGGGGTGGAGACCTGCCTGACCCCCGAGATCATTCAGGGCTTTGCCAACATGTGGGCCACCATCAAGGTGGGGCCCACCGACCGGGCCTTTGACGACCCCACCCAGGCATCGCGACCCTTTTCCCTCGACCGCCGGGGCATTGTACTGGGCGAGGGAGGCGGCGTGCTGGTACTGGCCGCCGAAGAAACGTTGAAAAAATACAACCTCACCCCCAGGGCCGAAGTGCTGGGGGTCGGCTGGACATCGGACGCCCACCATTTCACCCTGCCCAACCAGGCGACCATCGTGCGGGCCATCGCCCAGGCTATCGACGATGCCGGGATATGTCCCGCGCACATCGGCTATGTCAACGCCCACGGCACCTCCACCCAGAAAGGCGATGCCGTGGAAATCCAGAGTCTGCGTGAGGTCTTCGGCAGTGCGCTGGCGGCCATTCCGGTGTCGTCCAACAAATCCCAGATCGGCCATACTCTGGGTGCCGCCGCGGCCATCGAGGCGGCCCTGGCCATCGAGGGCATGCACCAGGGTATTGTCCTGCCCACGGTCAACCATCTCCCCGACCCCGCGTTTGCCGACGTGGACGTGGTGCCCAATGCAGCCCGACGGCATTCCTACGACACCTTCCTGTCCAACGCCTTCGGCTTCGGCGGAACCAACTGCTGCGTGGTCTTTCGGGGGGTGTGAAATGAAACCGAAACCCTTTGTTCCTGTCCCGTTGAACGACCACCCGCAGTATGTCCGGGACCGTACCAGCGATATCGTCTGGCACCGCTGCGAAACCCGCACCCTCTACGCGGACACGGACCGCTCCCAGGTGGTCTACCACGCCAATTACCTGCGCTATTTTGAATTCGGCCGGGCCTCGCTCATGCGCGATGCCGCCTACCCGTATAAGGCGGTCGAAGAAAGCGGCTATATCTACCCCATCATCAAGGTGGACATCGACTATTTCCGGCCCCTGTATTACGACGACGCCATGTGGGTCCATACCCGGCCGTCGGTGCTGGAGCGGGTGCGGCTCCAGTTTGACTATGTGATTACCCACCAGGAATCCGGCGACATCGTCTGCAAAGGATTCACCCGCCATTGCGCAGTCAACGCATCGGGCACGCCGGTGGAGGTGGATCCCAAAACCGTCCATCTGTGGGACATTTTTCCGAAACCGTGAAATCGACATCCTTTCCCATAAAGGTAAATCCGCCGCCATTTTTCAGGGACCATCATGTGCAGGACCGGCCTGTTTTTGCGGCAGTTGAGGCCATGGAACAACTCGCTGCGGATACCTGTCGCCGTTTCCCGGGAGTTGACGGCCGCCGGCTGACGGATATTCGCTTCGACAGGTTTCTCCCGCTGGACACGACGGATCCGTTCCCGGCATTCAATCAGGTGGATGAAAATGACGACGGATCCCTGCGCACAACGCTTATCACCCGTTTCAAATCTCCCGGCGCCGGGATTTCCCGCACATTGAAACACGCCTCGCTGACACTTGGGAGAGACTTGCCGGCGGCGGTCGAACCGCCCCTCGAAGCAGCCGCATCCATTGCCGGCGTCTGCACTGCCGTGGACCCGGCCCGCATCTATCGGGAGATGGTTCCCTTTGGCCCGTCCTACCGCAACCTCTGCGAACCGCTGCTGATTTCAGCGGACGGCGCCCTGGCCCGGGTGCGTTCACCCCATCCGGTCGATCCCCGCACCGATCTTTTCCTGGGGTCCCCCTATTTGCTGGATGCGGCCTTTCATGCCGCCTGCGTCTGGTGCCAGCGGTTCTGCGGCATCGTGGCTTTTCCCGTCTCCATGGACCGGCGCACCGCCGTCCATCCCACCCGGCTGGACGAGGTCTACACGGCACGCGTGGTGCCGGTACAGACCGGTCATGAGCCCTTCGTCTTCGACATCTTCATTTATGATGATACCGGCAGGCTGTGCGAGGCCGCCAACGGCGTTAACATGCGGGACGTCAGCGGCGGCCGCACCCAACCCCCGCAGGGATTCCGGCTACAGGCCCATGGCGATCCCCTCGCCCCGTTTCGCCGTCGCCTTTCAGGCATGGTGCTGCTGGAGCGTGACGCCGTTGCCGCGTTTGCCGCAACCGCACTTTCCGAAACCGAAAAAAGACGACTGGCACCCATGGTCCCGGAACGGGCCAGGGGATATCTGTCCGCCCGGCTGGCCCTCAAACGACTCAGCCGATCACTGTCAGGCGTCGGCGATCTCCGGCCGTCCCGGGAGATTGAATCCGTTGCCGAAAACGGCCAATCCCCCCAATGCCCCCTGGCTGATGGCACCCGCACCGATTGTGCCGTATCCCATGACCGACGCTTCACCATTGCCGTGGCCGCCGGACATCCGGTGGGCGTGGATGTGGAGCCGCTGTCGAAAAAGCCGCTTGGGGCCATGCACCTCTATATGGACGCCGATGAGCAAACCGTGGTAAACCAATCCCCCCTGGGCCGGGCAGATGCCTCCCTGCGGGTCTGGAGCGCCAAGGAAGCGGCCGCCAAGGCCCTGGGAATCCATCTCGCTGAATCCTGGGAGCGTACGCGGGTGACGACCGTGGCTTTTGAATCCAGCCTGCTGGAAGTTGATGGCGGGAAGGCACAGACCGCGATTCATGCAACCATTGACGGTCACCTGTTCACCGTGCTTATCGTGGATGATGGGTCATGACCGGGCTCCCGACATTCGTTTTGCTGCTGGTCGCTGCCTATGTGGCCGGTTCGATAAATTTTTCCATTCTGGCATTTCGCTTGGCCGGTCGCGGCGATCCGCGTCATCACGGCAGCGGCAACCCCGGCGCCACGAATGTCTATCGACAGGCCGGCATCGGATGGGCCGCGGCGGTCCTGCTGCTGGACATGGGACGGGCAGTCCTCGTGGCCCTTGCGGCCGAAGCGCTGACGCCCTTCTGGCAGGTGCCATGGGTGGGATTGGGATTGGTTGCGGGCAACCGGTTTCCCTGCTTTCACGGCTTCAAAGGCGGCAAGGGGGTGGCCAACTACCTGGGGTTTACGGCCGTCGTCGCACCGGCTTGGGCCGCCCTGGGAACCCTGGCCTGGGGCGCGGTGCACCTGGTCTGGCGAACGCCGTTTCTCTCATCCTTCGCCATGGTGCTCTTTTTGGCCGCCGGAACAGCGCTGGCCGAGGGAGGGAACTGGCAGGGAGGAATCGGCGCCGGGGTGACGGCCGTGTTCATCGTGGCCTGCCACCACCGCAACATCAGGGAGCGATGGGGTAGGAAGGGGTAGCCGATACCGCCCCATGAGCCGTGTCATCCCCCGGCAAACGGCCCATCGCAGAAAAATCCGGCTGTATTTGGCTCCGGCCAGGTACATGCCCAACAAAAACACCAGATGGGAAAGCCCATAGGCCACCGGGCCGCCGATCACCACGATGGCGGCGTTGCCATAGTAGACTGCCGCAATGCCCAAAAGGGAAATTAAGGGCCAGCCGATCGCGTAGCTGAAAGCGATGGCGGTCACCCCGGAAACCACCCTCAGGTCAGGCCGACGGCGAAAGGCGCTCAGGTCCGCCCCTTCGGCAATGGCCGATTGTACAAATCCGGTTCGGGAAAGGCGGATGACTAACTTTTTTATCAGTATGTCGATGGGTCCCACAGGACGGCAGTGCCTCCTTTACGCATTTTTATATCGACACCGGACCGTAACCATTGGTGGCCGCGGGATCAAGGAAATTGTGCATCGCTGAACGAAAACACCCGTTTTGACAGGGGGAGCCGATGGACTGGCCGTCGATTACCAATCACCGACCACTCGCTTAGCGGGTGGTTTGATCAAGCGCCCTCCGAAGGGGGCTGAAACCCAAACCCATGAACGCCGAACATCCAACGTCCAACATCGAACTTCGAACTTCGAACTTCGAATAAGGCATTCTATCGGTTTTAATGCGATTAAACCCTATTTCACAGACCGCACCGATGACCGGTGCTTCTTTTAACAGATTGACGGAGCGAAGCGATCTCCGCATTCGACGATGGACGTTCGATGTTCATTGTTCGACGTTCAAATAACCATTTGCCGGCTGAATGGCTCGCCGGACCGGTCCGAACCTCTTCGGGTCGCTCAGGCTTAGCCCGAGGTTTAATTTACTGCAATTAGCTTCAGAGTAGAAAAAATTGTTCAACCAACCCCAAGAACACCGATCGCTCGAATCCGTCTGGCAACGCATCGACCGGATCTACTGCATCTCGCTGGTAGAACGGGCGGATCGGCAGGCCGGTGCCCGGGATCAGTTTGCCCGCGTGGGACTCGACGAACAGGTATCGTTCTTTCCTGCCCGCCGACATCCCCGTGACTGTGAGCAGGGGATCTTTGAATCCCACCAGGCCTGTCTGAAAATGGGCCTGGCGGCCGGTGCCAGGCACATGCTTATGTTCGAAGACGATGTTGTATTTGGGAAAATCGATGCGCCTCGACTGGAAAAAAACATTGAATTTTTTATAAATACAGAGGCGTGCAAAATTCTTTTTTTAGGCTGCCTCACCCGCGGAAGCCGGGCCACAGAAACGCCGGGCATAAGGCGTATTCGATACCGGTGCCTGGCCCACGCCTACCTGATCAAACCGTCTCTGGCCAGACAGATGGCCGATGCCCCGTGGCAGAAGGTTCCCTATGACATCATGCTGCGGAATTTTATCGACGACGCCTTTGTCGTCTATCCGTCAATCGCCTTCCAGAGCAACTCACCGTCGGATAATTCACGGCACCGGGCACTGGACACCCTCCGCCGCCTCTTCGGCGGTTTAAGAATCATCCAGACGGTCAACGAGCATTACCACCGCTTTCGATACGCCGTCATTGCGACCCACCTGCTGGTGATTGGTGCTGCGATCCTGTGGATACTGACCTGATGCGGAAATACTCTCTTTCCCGACCCCGGGACTTAACGAAAAGACGATCTCAATGCGACTGAAAGCAACCATCAACATATTCGGGCTGCTGGCGGCAGCGGCCATCGGTACGGCGCTGTTCCTGATTGCCGTTCACCGGATCACCATCGATACGGACATCGTGCGATCGCTGCCCACAGATGACCCCGTCATCGCCGACGGCATCCACCTCTTCGAAAAAAACCCCATCAAGGATCGGATCGCTATCGATATCGGCTCTGACAGCGCGGATCTGGCACGCCTGGTGTCCGCCGCAGAGACGGTGGAAGCCCGACTGATCCAGAGCGATCTGTTCGCACAGGTGGGAACCCAGCCCATGCAGCAGGGCCTGGCCGATCTGGCGAATCAGGTCGTCAGGAACCTGCCGGTTCTGTTCACTGAAGGAGAGCTGCAGCGACAGGTGTTGCCGCTGTTGACAGACGAGGCGATCCGGCAGGCCCTGACGCGGGCCCGGGATGACCTCTACCATATAGACGGCATCGGGCAGGCCGCGGCCATGGCCGCCGATCCACTGGGACTGCGCCACATCGTCCTGGCCCGTCTGGCTGCCCTGAACCCCGCTCCCGGAGCGACCATCCACCGTGGCCGGATTCTCTCCGCTGACCGGCACCACCTGCTGATTCTGGCCACCCCGGCCGGCTCCAGCACGGATACGACCCTGGCCCGAACCCTGGCCCACTTTTTCCAAAACATGGAAAAAGAAGTGGAGCAAGAATTCGGCAGCGGCATCACCCTGACACCCACCGGCGCATTTCGGGCTGCCCTGGACAACGAAACCATCGTAAAACGGGATGTAAACCGTGCCATCTGGTGGGCCGCGGCAGGCATCGGTGTGCTGTTGCTGGCCGCCTTTTCCCATCCCCTGGTGGGGCTTATGGCACTGCTGCCGGCCCTGGCCGGAACGGTCATGTCTTTTTTTGTTTTCTCGTTGATCCACGACAGCATCGCCATCATGGTGCTGGGTTTCGGCGGAGCGATCATCTCCATCACGGTGGACCACGGCATCGCCTATATGCTTTTTGTGGACAGCGGCGGGCAGCAGGCCTCGCGGGAAATCCGAGCCGTCGGACTGCTGGCGGTGCTGACATCGATCGGTGCCTTCGGCGTCCTGGCCTTCAGCGGGTTTGCGATCTTCGAACAGCTGGGGGAGTTCACCGCCATGGGTATCGGATTTTCTTTTCTGTTCGTTCACACCGTGTTCCCCCGGCTCTTGCGAAACTACCCGCCGGGTGCGCCACCCGCCAGACGGCACCTTTCACGATGCGTCGATCGACTGGCGTCGACCGGCAACCCCGGATTGGCAGTGGCGGTAGTGACCGCGGTTGTACTGGCCGTTTTCATCCGGCCCCATTTCAACACCGACTTGAAAGCCATGAACAGCGTCAGCCGGGAAACACGTTCGGCCGATGACTTGATGACCCGTGTTTGGGGCGATATTTTTTCCAGCGTTTACCTCATGACCGAAGCGAACGACCTGAATTCCCTGCAGGAAAAAAACGACCGCCTGCTGGAATACCTGAATACCGAAACCCACGCCGGCAGCATCGAAACCGCGGTGACGCCGTCTCTTTTTTTCCCGGGCAGCGCCGCAAGGGCGGACAACTTCGGGGCCTGGCAGCAGTTCTGGACAGATGGGCGCATCCGCAAAATATCCGGACAGTTCATCCGGGAGGGGGAACCTTTGGGGTTCACTTACACCGCCTTTGCCCCGTTTCTGCAGATGCTGGTTGCCGACCCTCCCGATACGACAGGGATTCCGGAACGGGTGCAGCCGCTGCTGGGCATCTCCAAAGACAAAGGCGACGGCCGGTGGCGCCAGGTCACTCGGATCATCCCTTGCAGGCTGTTTGACAGCCAGCGTTTTTACAACCGGTTGTCCGATATCTGCGCCGTATTCGACCCTGCCCTCTTTTCTGAGCGCATGGGACAACTGCTGTTCGGCACGTTCATGAAAATGCTCCTGATTATCGGAGCCAGCCTGATCCTGCTGCTGATGGTCTTCTTCGCCGACGCCGGGCTGCTGGGCATCTCCCTGCTGCCACTGGCCTTCGCCTTTGTCTGCACCCTGGGCACCCTGGGCATCATGGGCCGCCCCCTTGACATCCCGGCATTGATGCTGTCGGTGGTCATCCTGGGGATAGGGGTGGATTACACGCTGTTCATGGTGAGGGGCTATCAGCGCTATCAGCGCTTCGACCATCCCCATTTTTCGGTGGTAAGGACGGCCATCTTCATGGCTGCCGCCTCAACCCTCGTCGGATTTGCGGTATTGCTTGGCGCCGACCACAACCTGTTGAAAAGCGCCGGATTGATCTCCTTTTTTGGCATCGGCTATTGCCTTGTCGGCGCCGTGTTGATCCTGCCGCCGCTGTTGAAGCGGCGGTTCGAACGCCGCCCAGCAGACGCCGGGGGCATCACCTGGCGCTACCGCAACATGGAAGCCTATCCGCGCATGTTCGCCCGCTTCAAGCTGCGGATGGACCCGCTTTTCGGAGAGCTGGAAACGCTGGTACCTAAAAAACCCGACATCGCCAACATCCTGGATGTGGGCTGCGGATATGGCGTACCGGCCTGCTGGATGGCCGACCGTTATCCCAACGCCACCATCCGCGGCATCGACCCGGACCCGGAGCGGGTGCGCGTGGCCGCCCTGGCCTTGGGCAATCGGGGGCGCATCGTCAGGAAAGCGGCTCCTGATCTGCCGTCCTTGGATATGCTGCTGGATCTGGTGATCATGCTGGATATGAGCCACTACCTGCAAGACTGGGAGCTGGAAAAAACCGTTGCGTGTATCCATGAGCGCCTGCTTCCCGGCGGCCGATTGATCGTACGGTCGGTGCTGCCCCCGTCGGCCCGGCCCCCCTGGACCTGGCGCCTGGAACATGTCAAACTCAAAATCAATGGTCTGAAAAAAGCCCGTTACCGGGATCCGGCAGCGCTCTCTGCGATTCTGGGGAAATGCGGTTTCGAGGTGCTGATCAGCCGACCCTCAGGCCGTCGGGGAGATATGGTGTGGCATGTGGCGACACCGAGGTAGAATCATTGAAAAATGACAAAAACATTCAACCTTCGCCCACAAGTTTGTCCAAGGCCGAACGCTGCGGCATGATCGCCTTCGCACTGGCGGTCATGCTGGCAGCCGTCAACCTGCGCCTGGCCACCGTGCCGCTGACCCTTTTTTTGATGCTGTGTGCCATGGCGCCCTTTTCGCCAAGAATCGGTTTTTTCTTTCCCGTGATCAGCCGCGGGCACACGGCAATGCCCGTTGTGGCCCTCACCTTCGACGACGGCCCCGATCCGGTCACCACCCCGCGGCTGCTGGAACTGCTGGGGAAATATCACGTTCCGGCCACTTTTTTCGTTATCGGAGGGCGGGCAGCCGTTTACCCGCATCTGGTGAGAGCTATCATTGCCCAGGGCCACGAAGTGGGCAACCACTCTTTTCACCACAACAGATACCGAATGTTCTGTCAGCCGCGGCTGCTGGAACATGAAATCACCGCCACCCAGCGGGTGCTGGCGCCGCTGGGCATTGTTCCCCTGGCCTTCCGCCCGCCCATCGGCATCACCACCCCGTTCATGGGCAAGGTGCTGGCCGCCCGCAACCTCGTTGCCGTCAATTTCAGCTGCCGAGCCTTCGACGGCGGCAATCGCCGCATCGGCCGTCTGGCCAAAATGATTCTCTCTCATGTCAAACCCGACGATATCGTGCTGCTGCACGATTCAATACCCGGCCCGGGCCAACCCATCGGCCAGTGGCTCGGTGAAATCGAAAAGATCCTTCAAGGCCTTTCAGAAAAGGAACTGACACCCGTTTCCCTCTCCCGTCTGATCGGCCGGCCGGTGATGCATCGGCGTGTATGACCCTTTTTCAGTATAGATTACAGATCGGACAGTTGTCTTGATTTGACCTGAACCGCCCAATTAATATCTGATCGAGGTATTGGAGTATGACGCCCATTTCATCTGCTGCGAGGTCGGCTGCCCTAAAAGAGGGGTTGAAGGCCGGATGGCCCATCTGCCTGGGCTACCTGCCCATCGGCATGGCATTTGGGGTATTGGCCCAGAAAGCGGGTCTCTCCCCCCTCCAGATCGGCCTGATGTCCATCATGGTCTTTGCCGGCAGCGCCCAATTCATTGCCGTTTCCATGCTGGCCGGCGGAGCCGCGGCACCGGCCATCATCACCACTACGTTTGTGGTCAATTTGCGCCACGTACTGATGAGTTCGGCCTTGGCGGTCTATCTGCGCACCGCTCACCGGGGATTGCTTGCGCTCTATGCCTATGGCGTAACGGACGAGAGCTTTGCCGTCAATTTGCCTAGATTCAACGCCCGCACCTGGAGTCTGTCCCGCGCCCTGGTGGTCAACCACGCCGCCAACCTGACATGGTTTATCAGCACCGTGGCTGGTGGCATCGGTGGCCGCTTCATCCCCGAAGGGGCGTTTGGCATTGATTATGCTCTCATCGCCATGTTCATCTGCCTGCTCATCTACCAAATCAGAAAGCGGATTCACCTGTTAACGGCCTTGATTGCCGGCTTAACTGCTGTGGGCCTGGCCCTGATGATTCCAGGCAACACCTATATCGTCATCGCTTCCATTGCTGCCGCCACAGTGGGGGTAATCATCCAGCGTAAGGTGATGAGGAGTAATCCTAAAAATGACTGATTATCTGCTGCTGCTCCTCGGGATGGGCCTGGTAACCTACCTGCCCCGCTGGCTTCCTCTGCATTATCTCTCCCGGCGCCCCCTGCCGGAATGGTTCATACAGTGGTTGGAACTGATACCCGCAGCCATTCTCAGCGCACTGCTGCTGCCGGCCCTGATCCTCAACGGGGAGCCAAGATATATAGACCCTCTGCGGCCTGAGTTTTGGGTGGCCATACCGACGTTTGCCTTTGCCTGGTGGACGCGATCATTGGGTGGGACGGTAGTCGTGGGGATGCTGCTGTTTTGGTTGTCGGGAAAGGTGAGCCCGCTGTGGTTTGCCTGGCTGGGATGAATACGGATCAACGCCCCTTGCGGACAGCCAGCACCACGTTGGCCCCGAAAATCAGCAGGGCGCCCACCCATCCGGCCGGTCCCAATGCCGGATCCGCCGCCAGCCAGGGGCCCAGAAGGGCCGCCAGCAGGATACGCGTGGACGAGATCACCCCCCCTTCCACGGCGGTGACGTAGCGGAATCCAATGGTGATCAGAAATTGCCCGGCGATGCCGGCTCCGCCGCAAAGCGTCAGGTAGTACCATTCGGCGGCATTGGGCCAGAAGAAGCGGCGGTGGAAAAATGCGAACATCAGCACCGATCCCAGGCCGAACATGTAGAAGAGGACGGTGTTGGTATCGTGGTGCTGCCGGCTGAGATTGAGGTAGAGGATGGCAAAGGCGGCGCTGATTCCCGACCCCAGCCCCCAGAGGCTGGATATGCCCATGCCGATGCGGCCCGGCTGGAGAATCAGCCATACACCGGCCATCGCCGCGGCGACCATGGCCACGGCCACCGGATCCCGCTGGTGGCGGAGCACGATCCATGAGAGCATGGCCACGAAGATGGGGTAGGTCATGTTGAGGATGTTGGCCTCGGCCACCGAGGTATAGCGCACCGCCTGGTAGAAGCAGTAAACGGCCACGCAGTTACCGACGGTCCGGCCGATAAGCAGGTGATAACGCTTGGGAGACGGGCCCTGCCGGTTGAGGGCCATGAGGATGCAGACCACCACGAATCCCAGCAGGAACCGGAAAAAGGCGAAATAGGCCGAATCGATGGCCACCACATCCCGGGACCAGCGGATCACTACCGTCGAGAAGTAAAAGCAGAAAGCCGATGCAAAAACAGCCGAGCAGCCAAGCAGGCCGAGGACGAGCGGCGTTCTGGCCGGAGAACCTGGGCCGGAGGTATCGTTCATGGGAAAACTTTCAGGGGGCCGCGTGCGCATTGCGCCAGCACAGGGGATCCGATGCCAGGTAGTCGCCGGTGAGCTGGTAGGCGGCACCCCGGCACCCGTAGCAACCATCGGCCTGCGCGCACTCCCGGCAGAGTCCCTTGATGGTGCTGCGGTAGTTTTTCAGATCCTTCAGCACCAGGCTGTTGGCGACGATCTCCTGGAGCGGCTGCCGGCGGACGCTGCCCAGGGGCAGGGTCACCCCCACGCAGGGCATCACCTCCCCGTTGGACGTGACCAGGCAGGAAAACTGGTGGCGCAGGCAGCGGTTGCCCACCAGCGGCGGCTGGATATCCCAGGTCCGGCCGTAGCGTTCTCTGTCGATGGCCGCCAGCCGTTCGAACAGCACCTGCAGACCTGCTGGGTCAACCTCCAGCCAGCAATTCTCAAGGGCATTGGCCTGGGGAGTGATGATTTCGAAATAGGGTGCGATGCCCCGGTCCCGCAGCCAGCACCACAGGCGGGGCAGCTCCTCCAGGTTCTGGCGGCAGATGATGGTGCTCACGGCCATGAAGGCCTCCGGCGAGGGATAGCCGGCCTGTCTGAGATGATCGAAGGCCGCGGCAATCGCCCGGCCGGCACCCCGATGGCCGGACAAGCGATCCTGCAGGTCGGGGTCGAAGGTGTTCTTTTTCATCACCATCCGCACCTGCCGGTCGAACAGCCATCGGGCGAAGTCGGCGCTGATGCCGCTGCCGTTGGTGAACATTTCCACCTCCATGCCCTGGCGCCGGATGAAGTCGATCATCTCCCGAATATGGGGATAGATGCTGGGCTCGCCGCCCAGAATGATGATCCGCCGGGCACCCAGATCCCTGGCCTGTAACAGCACACCCCGGATCTCGTCGGGGGTCAGCTCGTCGTCGAAATAGCTTTCCGCCGGCACGTAACAATAGGGGCAACGGAAATTGCAGCGCAGGCTGAACTCGATCTCCAGGGTCAGCAGGCGGTTTTCGGCGGCGGCGCGGGCGATGGTCGCCCTGTCGAATTCGAAATCACATAACCGGTGGGTGAAGGGGTCCATGCATGGGTCCTTTTGAATCGCAATAGCGAGGGCATTCCCCGTCGCTTGCGGCGCAGCGTTAGCGGGCGAATTGAAAATCGATTGCCATCCTTACGCTGCTGCGCAGCAACGGCCTCTGATGGGCGGCCGGCAAGCCATCGTTAGGTATTCAAATTATCCGGCCGTGTCAAGCGAACACAACTCGAGAATGCCTTGACCCCGATCGATCCCTGTATTAACTGTGGGCCCTTAATGAACCCCAACCCGGAAAAGGCGAGGACCACCCCACTGACATGTCAGAATCCATGCAAACACCCGATACGGTTTCACTGATGATGACCCGGCTCTTGTCGGGGCCGTCCCGGCCGGGGCAGGCGTTCACCATGCCCGGCACCACTTACGGCGAACTTTACCGCATGGCCCGGCGCATCAGGGCGCGCCTTGACGACGGTGACGACACCCCCGTCTGCCTGGGTACCGACGATCGCGCGGTGATGGCCGCCGCCCTTCTCGCGTCACTGGCCGGGGGGCCGGAATTGCTGATGCCCCATGCTCTGTCGGCCGCAGCATTTTCCGACCTGCACCAGCTGACCGGTTATACCCGGGTCATCGGACATCCCGCCCAACGGCTGCCCACAGGCGCAGCGATCATCGATCCGGGAAAATTGGTTGACGACGTGGAGACTCTCGCTTCCGACAAAGCCCCCGACCCCGACCGCCCCTGGGTCCGTCTGTTCACCGGCGGATCCACCGGCGCCCCGCGCCTCTGGTCCAAAACACCCCGCAACCTCCTGGGCGAAGTGGACTACCTGGTCAAGTGCTACGCGATCGGCAGCAGCGACCGCATTCTATCTACCGTCCCGGCTCTGCACATTTACGGGCTGCTCTATTCACTGCTGGTACCCCTGGCGGCATCGGCCCGGGTGGTGGCACAGACCCCGTCCTTCCCCGAAGAGATCAAGCGGCAGATGGCCGAAACCTCGCCCACGATTTTCGTGAGCGTGCCGGTCCACTACCGAGCCCTGAAGGACAACCCGCCGGACAAGGGCGCCTTGCGGCTGGCCTTTTCCTCGGCCGGTCCTCTGGTCGAGGCCGACGGCACGGCGTTCTCCAACGCAACCGGTGTGGATCTGGTGGAGGTTTACGGATCCACGGAAACCGGCGGCATCGCCACCCGCTGCCGGGCCGGGGCCGAACAGGGGTTCACACCCTACGACTGCATCCAGTGGCGCGTGGCCGGAGACAGCCTGGATATCCGTTCGGCCTTTCTTTCCCGGGAATTGCCGGTCCGCAGCAGCGGGTGGTTTACGGTCGCCGACCGCGTGAAGGCCCGGGACAGCAACGGGTTCGTGGTTACCGGACGCGCGGACAATATTGTCAAAGTGGGCGGCAACCGGGTGGACCTGGAAAAAATCCGCCAGCTGATCTTGGGAATCGAAGGCATCGATGACGCCGCGGTGGTTGCCACCCCCGTGGACAGCGGGCGGGATCGGGAGATCATGGCCCTGGCGGTGGGCAGCAGCACCGCCGCCAGGATCAAATTGGCGTTGGACAAGGTGCTGGAGCCCCATGAAAAACCCCGCCGGATCGACATGGTCGCGCATATCCCCATGGCGGCCACGGGAAAAGTCGATCGCCGCGCCATCGAGAAGATTACCGCTGCCCATCGGATCAAATTCGAACCGGCCGGTCTGAACGTACCCCTGGATGAGAGTCAAACCCTGCAGGAGATGGGTGCCGACCATGGCATCGACATCCGCGCCGACTGCGGCGGCATGGGTTTCTGCGGCAAATGCCGCGTCCGGGTCCACCCCAGGGAGAACTTCTCTCCACCTACCGATGCGGAAGTGGATGTGCTCACGCCGGACCAGATGGCCGATGGGTTCCGGCTGGCCTGCCAGGCCCGAGCCACCGGAAAGGGGACGGTCATCATCCCCGACAGCCTGGCTGAAAGCGCCGAAGCCCGGGGCAAAACCGGCATCGCCGGCAGCTATCCGGTTGACCCCATGATCCGGCGCTTGACGGTCAGCGGCGGTTCGCCGGGTCTCAAAACGGACAACAGCCCGGCAAGCCTGGTGGACTGGCTGGCCGCTCAGGTCGGCGACTCGGCCGCCGCGGCGGCCGATACCGCCTCGCTGCGACAGCTGAGCAGATATCGCGACAGCCTGAACGACTTCACCCTGGTAGTGCACGAAGAGACCGGTATCCGCCGCATCATAAAGGGCAAACAAACCGCCAGCCTGGGCTTCGCCGTGGACCTGGGCACCACCTCGGTGGCCGGCTACCTGTGCGACCTGAAAACAGGCGCCCTGATGGCCGCCGACGCCTGCGTCAACCCGCAACGGCACTTCGGCGAGGACGTAATCAGCCGCATCAGCCGCATCAACCAGAAGGATGAGCACCTCGACCAACTCCAGCGGCTGGCCGCCGAAGGCATCAATTTTCTGATGACCCGCTGTCTGGAACAGGCCGGCGCCACATCCACGGACATCGATGAGGTGGCCATCTGCGGCAACACCACCATGGAGCAGATCGTTGCCGGGCTCCACCCTTACAGCCTCGGCGTCTTCCCCTATTTCCCGCTGACGCTGACACCACCGGTCTTCAGTGCCGGTGGACTGGGCCTTGCCACCGATCCGGCCGTTCCCGTATTTCTAATGCCGGTCGTATCGGGGTTTGTGGGCGGCGACACCATGGCCGCCATTTTGGCGGACCGGCCCCACGAGCGCGACGAGATTACCCTCATCGTGGATATCGGCACCAACGGCGAAGTGGTGCTGGGCAACCGGGACGGACTGTGGGTCACCAGCTGCGCCACCGGCCCGGCCCTGGAGGGCGCCCAGATCTCCTGCGGCATGCGGGCGGTGTCCGGCGCCATCCATCGCGCGTGGCCCGCAGAAAATAACAGCCGCGTCGCCTATGAGGTGCTGGGAAACGAAGGCAAAAACCGGCCCATGGGCCTCTGCGGCTCCGGCATCATCGACGCGATCGCCGCGCTGCGGCAAATCGGTGCCATCCTGCCCAACGGCCGGCTGGATGAAACCTCCGGCGGGGTGGTTTCCGACCAAGAGGGCATCGGTCGGCACTACACCATCGCGGGCAACGATCAAAGCGCCACCGGCAGCGATATTTCCGTCACCCTGAAAGATGTTCGCCAGATTCAGCTGGCCAAGGGAGCGCTTCTCACGGGCATCGAATTTCTCATGCGCCAGGCCGGCATCCGGAAAATCGACCGGACCATCCTCACCGGCGCCTTCGGTGCCCGCTTCAACTGGAAGAACGCCTTGGCCATCGGCATGCTGCCGTCGGCCGTTGCCCAGGGAGCGGTCATCCCCAAAGAGAACCTAGCCGGGGTGGGAATCGTCATGGCCCTTTTAGATAAAAAATTGAGAGCGGAGGCCCGCACCCTGTGCCGCCGCATCCGCTGCCTGGAACTGGCTTCCGAACCGGATTTCGCCATGGCCTTTGCGCAGGCCACGGCGTTTCCCCCCATTGACGATTAGACTTTAGGCTATCGGTTGAATGCCGGATCGAAGCCTACCGAAGCAGCAGGCCAGCGGCCGAAGCGAAGGCGAACCCATCATTCTGAACGCTGACGCCTGAATTCAAGATGCGCGTAAAGGGTTACCCCACCACTGCAGTACACTTGATTTCCACGCACCCGCCCTTGGGCAGGGCGCTGACCTCGATGGCGGCGCGGGCCGGTTTGTGGGCGGAAAAGTACTCGGCATAAATGGCGTTGAATTCCAAAAACTTACCCATATCCGTGAGAAAAACTTCCACGGCGGTGGTCTTCTCCAGGCTGCTGCCGGCGGCGGTCAGGATCTGCTTCACGTTCTCCAGGGCCTGCCGGGCCTGGCTTGCCAAGTCTTCCCCCACCAGGTTGCCGGTGGACGGATCCATGCCCAGCTGGCCGCTGACAAAAACGAAGGGCGGGGCAATCACCGCTTGAGAATATGGGCCGATGGCCGCCGGTGCTTTATCGGTGTGGACCGTTTTCAACGTCATCTATATTTCCCTTTCTTTTTCATTGCTTATCGCATTGGAGCCCCCGGACCTACGCGGCCGGAAGCTGTCTCCGGATATCCAAAAAAACAACCTCAAAGGTATTATTCGCCTGTGGGCGATACAGCCGTTATTCTTATTCGCGGTTTGCCAAACGGTGGCGATCTGACAGTGCGTGGACCAAGGCCTTTCCGGCTTCATACGCCGCTTCCAGGGAGGTAGGCGATTGTTGAATCTGCCCCTCCGTTTCAATCCCCCTGAAAAGCAGGGATTTCCATAGTTCCATGTCCAACGCATCCATAAAATAGTTGACCGTCAGCTGCGCACCTTCAAACAACCGTTTCCCATTCGTGGATCCGACGGAGATAAATAAGCCCTTGCGTGGATAACTTTTCTGTCCAAAGGGTTTCTTTTCGATCCAGTATTTTTTGACCCATTGAGAATTGCAGCGATCCATGAGAATTTTCGTATGGGCGCTGACGGTGTAGAAAAAAATCGGTGAAGCCAACATCAAGCCGTCGATCCGCTGCAGCAGGGTTTCAACGTTTCTAAAATCGTCATCGATCACACATCTCCCGGCATCTTTGCACCCATAAATTTCAAGGCAGGGTGACATTTTCAGATCCCGCAGCACTATTTCGGTAACGCCGGCACCCGCATCACGGGCGCCGGAAACCGCATGCCTGAGCAGTGTGGAGGTGTTGCCCTGCCGGCGGGGACTGCCGTATACGGCGGCAATTTCAATCATTGATCCGTCTCCATGAATGGCTTCCACGTCGCATGTGCACTCGCTTTTGAGCATTCCCCGTGGCAAGCCGCGGGGAATGCTCTCGCTTCAGATGTTCAACACCCGACCATCGGCCCGGCTTCCCGGTCAGGACTTAAGTTTGGCGGCAACCGTAGCAACATGTCTGCCTTGGAAACGCGCCCCGGCCAGTTCATTTTCACTGGGCATCCGTTCCCCCGACCCGCCGGCAATAGTCGAGGCACCATAGGGCGATCCACCGGTAATCTCATCGATTCGCATCTGGCCCTGAAAGGCGTAAGGCAACCCGACAATCACGAATCCATGGTGCAACAGGGTGGTATGAAAGGACAAAATGGTTGATTCCTGTCCGCCGTGCTGCGTGGCCGAGCTGGTGAACACACTGCCGACTTTACCCACCAGCGCGCCCTGGGCCCAGAGCTGGCCGGTGGCATCCAGAAACTGGCGCATCTGCCCGCACATATTGCCGAAGCGCGTCGGCGTACCGAAGATCACGGCGTCTGCGGAAGCCAGTTCCTCAACGGTGCAAACCGGCACCTGCGCAAAGGCCTTCTGGGCTTCGACGGCACCCATTTTTTCGAGCACCGCCTGCGGAAGGGTTTCCGGAACACGCCGCAATACGGCGTCGGCACCGTCGACCTCTCTGACGCCCTCGGCAATCGCCTCGGCCATTTGGTGGATATGTCCATAGGTAGAGTAGTAAACAATCAGTACTTTCATAATTGCATTCTCCTTCTTCTTGATGGTTTTGTCTGGAACAACCCTTTGTTTTGATTCGGTGAAAATCAGTCTATCGCCACGCCGTCAGCATGCAGGCCGATTATTTTCAGCAGCCTGACCAGCTCGTTGCGCTCTTTCGGGTTCAATACCGCGGCGATTTTTTCAAGGTTCCGGGCGTGCCTGTCGTAGGCATTTTTTATGAGCTTGCGCCCGGAGTCAGTCAGATGCAGGTAAAATGAGCGTCCATCGGCAGAATCCTGAATCCGTTCAACGAGGCCCTTTTCCGCCAGGCGGTTGACCGCAGCGGTCATCGACCCGCTGGTCAGGAGGACCTTCCTGCCAATGGTGTTGATGGGCAGCGGGCCTTTGTGCAAAAGCGCCTCCAGAATGCCAAAATCGCTTGCATTCAGACTCGTCCCGGCAATACTGGCCCGGTCGACCCGTTCAACGGCCTTTGCTGCCCTGCCCAATATCAGGCGTATGTGCGATCCCGTTTCCATGGCACAAAGGTAAACGCATTAATCTTGATGTCAAGATAAATAATAATCCAGATAGCGTTCTACCTCCAACGACCGCCTGAAGATAGATCCGACCCACCCCTTCAAACGTCCGACGTAGAAAGTGTCCTGGCAAAGCAACTGGCCAGGATAATCGCTTTTTACATGGCGCTCGGCAAACTCGGGATTAGCCTTTTCCAGCAGGCGGATCTGCTGTTCGGTCAGCTTGAAGCCTTTGGTCATGGCCCTTTCTTCAAGCTGCAGCAGCCGTTTGTATTTGGTTTCCAGGTCCGCCTTGAGCCACACGTTTCTAACGGTCGTGGGGCATACGACCAGGCCTTGGAGGGCCAGTTGGTCGGCGATGCGCTGCTGACCGAAGGCGGGATGCTTGAGTGACAGGTCGATGATCCGTTTTATTGTGTTCATAGACGACCCTTTAATCTGTCAAGTGTGTAGACCTGACCCCGTTGTGTTCTGACCCCGTTGTGTTCGATCCCAACCCCTTTATTACTGCATTCGAGGGTTTTATAAAATGTGCCTGCTTGTTCCCAAGATTTACTTGACCTGACGGACACGGATTATGGTATCCTCAATTTGGTCAGACCAACTATAATATCAGGCTATTACAAATTATACGGTTTCCGGCCGCCCCCGACAGGTGACGTTTTCCCATAAATCTGATAAGCTCTGCTAAAGCGTACCAGAGGGACGGTTGACGATACATGCCCCATCGAAACACGAACGATAAATGATTGCATACCTTAGGATCGATCACGGGCTGCCGGTTCTAATGCAAGGGGTTGTCCGATTTATGAATACTGCAATGATCCGCAACGTTCATCTTTAAAAAATGTGTAGGTATTAGCCATGTCAAGAAAGCTTTCCTACGAAGAGTTGGAAAAAAGAGTCCAAGAATTAGAAGAGGTTGAATTAGAGCGCAAAGGGACCGCAAAAGAACTTGCGCAACTATTTTCCATGTCGCTGGACATGATCTGCATCGCTGATATCAACACAGCTTCCTTCATCAAGGTCAATCCTGCTTTCACAGAAGTGCTGGGTTTTTCTGAAGAGGAACTTTTGGAAAAACCCTTTTTCGAATTTATTCATCCTGAGGACATAAATGCGACCATGACCATTGTCGAGCAGGATTTGCAGAAGGGAACCAGCGCAATCAACTTCGAAAATCGATATCGTTGCAGGGACGGAAGCTATCGATGGTTGAGTTGGGTGAGTCATCCCTATCCCGAAAAAGGAGTAACTTATGCCATAGCCCGCGACATCTCGGCATTGAAATACAATCAAGAGGAACTGGAGAAAAATCAGGCTCTCCTTGATGCCACCGGACAGATGGCCAAGGTGGGAGGGTGGCAACTGGATGCCAATACACTCGAATTGACTTGGACCAAGGAAACCCACCGTATCCACGAAGTCCCTCTGGGTTCCAACCCCCCTCTGAAGGAGGCGATCAACTTCTTTCATCCTGAAGATAGGCAGCGGATGCAGGAGGCAATTCAGCGGGCCCTCGATCATGGTGAGCCCTATGACATGGAGGCCCGGTTTATTACCGCCCGAGGAAAAGATTTGTGGACACGCACGATATGCCATCCCGAAATCATCGATGGGAAAACAGCAAAGCTGATCGGAACCTTCCAGGACATCACAGATCAAAAAAAGGCCGAAGAAGCCCTCAAAGAGAGCGAAGAACGTTACCGAAAGCTTCACGATGCCTCTTTTGGCGGCCTTTTTATTCATGACCAGGGAATCGTTTTAGATTGCAATCAAGGTCTTTCTGATATTTCTGGTTATACACATGATGAACTGATCGGCATGGATGCGCTCAACACCCTCATAGCTCCTGAGTGGCGCGATACTGTTAGGAAGAATATTGCGTCCGGTTTTGGGAAACCATATGAAGTTGAAGGGGTGCGAAAAGAGGGGACGATATATCCTCTCTATATTCATGGAAAAAATATTCCCTATAAGGGGCGTATTGTTCGAGCGGTCGAATATAGAGACATCACCGAAAAGAAACTGGCTGACAAGGAAAAAGAAGATCTCGAAGGAAAACTGCGCCAAGCCCAGAAAATGGAAGCGGTAGGACGGCTGGCGGGCGGCGTGGCCCATGACTTCAACAACATGTTGGGCGTGATTTTAGGCTATGTGGGCATGGCGCTGACAGACCTGGACCCGTCCCATCGGATTTATCCCGACTTGGAGCAAATCAGAAAGGCCGGTGAACGCTCGGCCGACCTTACCCGCCAACTATTATCGTTTGCTCGTAAACAAACCGTGTCCCCCAAGGTGCTCGATCTTAATAAGATCATAGCGGGTATGACCAGTATGCTAAAGCGCCTTATCGGGGAGGATATCGATCTGGCATGGCTGCCGGACAAGAATGTGTCGCCGGTAAAGATGGATCCCAGCCAGCTCGACCAGATTCTGGCCAATCTTTGCGTCAACGCCCGGGATGCCATCGCAGATGTGGGCAGAGTCACTATCGAAACAGGCAACGCTGCGTTTGACAAGGGCTACTGCAGCGATCATCCAGGTTTTTTGCCTGGCGAGTACGTGCTTCTGGCTGTTAGCGACGACGGCTGCGGCATGGAACCGGAGATGCTGGAGAACATCTTCGAACCTTTTTTCACAACCAAGGAATCCGGCAAGGGTACGGGGCTGGGGTTGGCAACGGTATATGGGGTGGTCAGGCAAAACAATGGCTTCGTCAATGTTTACAGCGAACCGGGCCATGGGACGACCTTCAAGATTTACCTCCCACGGCACCGGACGCGGGAGGACGCCTTTCCGGATAAGGAATCGAGCCAACCGATTGAGCGCGGCCACGAGACGATCCTTGTCGTGGAAGACGAGCCGGCGATCCTGAAAATGACGGTGAAGATGCTCGAAAGACTGGGCCATCAGGTTTTGGCGGCCAGTACGCCGGGCGAAGCCATTCAAATTGCCCAGGCGTATTCCGGCGAGATCGACCTACTCGTGACCGATGTGGTCATGCCTGAAATGAACGGACGGGACCTTGCAAAAAACATCCTTCCTTTTTACCCCAATCTCCATTGCTTGTTTATGTCCGGATACACGGCCAACGTCATCGCCCACCACGGTGTTTTAGACAAAGGCGTTAATTTCATACCGAAACCCTTCTCTGAGGAAAGCCTTGGCGCTAAAGTGAGGGAGGCGCTGAACGAGGACAGAGAGAAAGGTTGAACACATATCGTTCCCATCCAATCGTTGGCAACGATAACACGGCTGAACTGTAAGGCGCGGCCTTTAGCTGTCCGCACCAGTGAATTGTTCGGCCAAGCCGATGCTTAGCATGATATCCATTATAAGGGAACTTCAGGGACGCTCATCGGTTGCTCGGATTATCAGATGTCCTCATCTAAAAGTGTCAACCCCTGCGCTTCGACAATCCGCAGGCCCCTGGCCGCGGACTCGCTGGCCGTCGAGGAAGCGATGTTTAGTTGTTTGGATAGCGCCACCGCACTCATCCCAAATTCCCGCGTCGCCCAATAGCACAATACGCTGCGCGCCTTCACCGTTTTGCGTTGTTTTCCGCCGGTCAACAACTCCTTTAACGTAAGGCCGAACATGCCGGTCACCCGCTCGGCCAACCATTGGAAATCGGACCCTCTGGCCCGAAGCATATGTTTGCGATCCCAATTCTATCGGGCGGCTTGCAATACGCTATCGACGAAATCTCCCTGACCTAAGATACGCTCATCGCCCTTCATCCGGCTTTCGCCTTTACGCATGGTTTTTAACGCAGCCCATCCTCCGGCGCTTCGCACCAATCCGCCTCCAGTTAAATCGGGGCGGCGGCCTTGGGAGATGCCCTTTTTTACAAACTCCAGATAGTGTCTTCTTGCCTGCACAATCTTCCCGCCAAATAGATTCAAGACGTAATCGATATCCTGAAACCTATGGATAACGTTGCCCATGATCGCGCTATGACCACAGAAAGTGTAGGTATTCAACGCCTTTTTTTCAGCGACGATTCCGGCCCGCAAGGGATTGAGGTGAATGTGCCGCACCAGTTCCAATAGATAGGGATCTTCCTCGCACAAAATAGACTTGTATCGATTCTGAAACAGGTGCCCGGATCGTCGATGCCGCCGGTTAAAACTCACCGCGTAGCCGGTTTAAAGTCTGCGCATCACCGTGGCAATGGGAACGGTTCCCGTCCTCAATAACAGGTGGGTGTGATTCGTCATAAATGCCCAAGCATAACAAGACGTTTTGCTATCTGTCAGGATGCCTTCAAGCCGATCCAGAAAATCATCCCGGTCAGAATCATCAAAAAAGATCTTTCTGCGATTGATTCCCCTTAAAATGATATGGTGCACCGCTCCGGGGGCGTCTATGCGGGCTTTCCGTGGCATAGCAACCATTTAGCAGACCGAACTAAAATTGTAAACCGTATATCCGACGTACGTCCCCTATTACGACGTACGTCCCCTATTACCCAGGGTCTGGCTTTCACCAACAGCAACTGTACATCAGTGGTCAAATACCTTTACGGCCGGCTCCGCCAGAACGGGCATTTGTAACTTTTGGTCATTGATGGTTGCTTCTGGAAATTTAAATGAAATATATCCCGAAATAAGTTGACCATCTTCTGTTCCCTTTCTAATAATGGCGTGTTCTATTTTGCGCATATGTTCTTTTTCCATCAACATTTCCCGATAAAAATGAAAGAAAGGGGTTTGCAATGAAAGCATCTAAAGTCTCAGCAATTTTGCTGGTTCTCGCTTCGTTTTTCCTGGTCACCCAGGCATACGGGAAAGAGAAAAGGATCCTTTTTCATGCCGGGTTGGGACAACGGGGGGCGCTAAATGAAATCAAAGGGGTTTTCGAAAAAGAAAATCCGGATATCAAAGTTAATTTCTCCTACAAGGGTTCAGGATATTTTATTGCAGATATCACCCGGTCGAAACAGGGAGATCTTTTCATGCCCGGAGAGGAATTCTACCTGATGCAGGCGGTGGAAAGAGGTTTTCTCACTGACTATAATCCCGCAACCGACATCCCGGCCTATTTCATCACCGTAATTATCACCCCCAAAGGAAATCCGAAAAACATTAAAAAAATAGAGGATTTCGCCAGGCCCGGTGTCAGGGTGGGGCTCGGAAATCCAAGGTCGTGCGCCATCGGGATCTGGCACCAGAAAACGTTCAAAAAAGCGGGTATCTGGGACAAAGTCAAAGAGAACGCAACCATGAGTGCCAAATGCATCCCGGAACTGGGCAACGCGGCTCAGCACCGGGCAATTGATGCAACCATTGTTTGGGGAACCACCGCGGTTCTTTATCTTAGAGATGTGGAGATTATACCCATCGAACAGAAATATCGCGGCGTTATTAGGCTGCCGGTGGGGGTGCTCAAGTTTGCCAGGTATAAAGAGGAGGCCCACGAATTGATGGGCTATATTCTATCCGAAAAGGGGCGGGCCATTTTTCATAAACACGCCTATGCAGTCAACCCGGTCATCCCTGTTGACAAACAGGGGTTCTGCCTGGATGGGATCACCGACCAGGATATGGAGTACCTGGTGAATGCGGCAAAGGCAGTAAAAAATCCTTCATTTCCGGTGAATAAAAAAACCGTCGGTGATTTGGAAGAAGAGGTTTTACGGCAGAAAAAAACAACCAGGGCGGGAGATTAAGGCAAGGAGGCGTTCAAGTGGGTCTACGATCTCGAGGGGGCTGGTGGCCGGCCCTGTGTATAGGAACTACCGGCAGCATTCTAGCTGTCTATATCCTGCTGGTGACAAGCAACTGGATCTATCTGGGGTGGCATGATACCTTGTATTTCTTCTCAAAATCGAGGATGTGGGAGCGGTTCTGGCTGACGGTATGGACAGCGACAATCTCAACCTCTTTTTCTTTGTTTATCGGTATTCCCGCCGGATATGCCCTTTCTCGATTTCGATTTCCATGCCGCTATCTATTTGCCAGCATCATCGACCTGCCGATTGTGGTTTCTCCAGCCGTCGTGGGTGCATTTCTCTTCGGGATCACAACCCGGTTCCCTTTTGACTGGATCAGTGAATTTTACGGCATCTATATCGGCAGAAACGTATATGGCGTCCTTCTGGTTCAGTTTACGGTAACCGCCGCTTTTTGCGCCCGCCTCATGAAGGCCAGTTTCGATATGATACCCATCCGGTTTGAAATGGTTTCCAACAGCTTGGGCGCCCCTCCCTTCCGGACATTCTTTAAAGTGGTTCTTCCCATGGCGAAAAACGGAATAATCGCCAGCATGATTGTGGTCTGGGCCAGGGCGGCCGCTGAGTGGGAAGGGCTTATGCTGTTTGTCGGGGCAACCGAAGGAAAAACGGACATCATGCCATTTGCCATCTATCTCGACTGGAACGGAGGGATGATGGGATGGGTAACCTCAATGAGTATTGTCTGCATCCTCATGGCCGTATCAGCGATATCGGCAATGAAAATAATTGGAGGAAGAAGCAATGTCTGGTAATGGGCAGCGCCGAAAAGTCTTTAACTCCTTTTTTTACAGTTTTGCCGGTTTTCTGTTCCTGTATTCCGCCTATCTGTTTTTAAGCAATATCGATCAGCTTTTTGTAACCGAAGCGGCCATAAAAACCCGCGAGGTAACGGATATCTGGGGTGAAGACAGGGAGGTCTTAAACCAGTTTGCGGGAGGTTTCTGGAAAGACGTATATTTCTGGAAGTCGCTCAACCTTACGCTGGCAACAACGCTGATTACCACCTTTATCGCTACGATACTGGGCATCCCGACGGCTTATGCACTTTCGCGATACCGCATTCCGGGAAAATCGGTCGTTGAAATCCTCTTCTCGTCGCTAATCGTTATGCCGGGATCGGTGATCGGTATCTGCCTTATTGTAATGTTCAACTACGGACCGTTATGGGAGATGCAGAATTGGTTGGGATTCAAATTCGCCCACAGCATCTTTCCGGGAATGGTCATCGCTTCGCTGGTGCTTTCCTTCGCCTTTGGGATGAGCGCCTGGAAGGCAACCTTTGACAGCGTCAATCCCCGATTTGAGCAGGTAGCGAGGTCCCTTGGAAGCAGCCGTTGGAGAGCATTCAGGACAACAACCCTTCCCCTGGCAAAAAGCGGCATCGTGGCCGGAATCATACTGGCATGGACCCGGGCAATGGCCGAGTTCAGTGCCGTCCTCTTTTTTTGCGGGACATTTCGGGAACTGCCGGCTTCACGATTTTCCGATTTTACGAAATTGCTGCAGATGGATCAGGCGGATTGGGTTTCAGTGGCGGTGTGGGCACAAGTGGAGTTCGGCAATATCGAATATGGTTTTGCCCTGGCCTTTGTCCTGGTTTTTATAGGCGGGATTTCTGTCTATGTGATGCACAGGATCGGTGCGAAAGGATATGTATGGTAGGAAATACGATGATCGAAATCAAAAATCTGAATGGAACTCTCGGAGAATTTCAACTCCACGATGTTAATTTAAGTGTCAGAAAAGGTGAATACCTGGCGATTCTTGGTCCGACCGGGGCGGGAAAGACGGTTCTGGTCGAATATGTAGCCGGTATTTTCAAACCGGATAAAGGAAGCATAATGGTTGACGGAGAGGATATCACCTCTCTTTATCCCGAAGAACGAAACATCGGCTATGTCCCCCAGGACTATGCTCTTTTTCCGAATCTGACGGTGGAAAAAAATATCGCTTATGGTCTGGAGGCACGGAGAATGCCGTCAGAGCAGGTCAATGCTGTTGTTTCTGAGATGATTTCCCAGCTCAAAATTGAATATATCCGACATCGAATGCCACTGAATTTAAGCGGGGGTGAAAAGCAGCGGGTGGCATTGGGCCGGGCCCTGGCCACGAAACCGAGGCTTCTTCTTCTGGATGAGCCCTTAAGCGCCCTGGATGAGAACCTGAGGACAGAAATGGCAAGGGAACTGCGCCGGCTGCAAAGAGATGTCAATGGGACCTTTATTCATGTATGCCATAATTTCGAAGAGGCCTCGGATGTAGCGGACAGGATAGCCATTATGAACGAGGGTTCGATCGTCCAGACCGGCACACTGAAACAGGTCATGGAAGCGCCAAAAAACGAATTTTTAGCCCGATTCGTAAAGTCTCAAAACATTTTCTCCGGCATTGCGCATGGTTCCGGTTTAAAAATAGGAGAAACAGCCCTTGTCAAAAAGAGTACATTCGAAGGCGATGTAATCGTTGCCATACGGCCCGAAAGCATAAAAATTTCCCGTGAAAACAGCCAGAAAGGAGAAAACTTATTTTCCGGAACGGTCGAGAACAGCTTACTAAAACCCTATTTTTCTGAAGTCGTAGTGGATATCGGCATTCCTCTAATCATCTATACAATGAAGGGAAAAACGTTTAACAGGGGAGACAAGGTAAACGTAAGAATCCCGCCGGAAAAAATTGTGGTGATTGAAAAATTGTAAAAAAGGGTTCAATCCACGCCCCCGCGCGGGGGGCGACCTCAACAGTGCGTATTCCGCCGCATTGTGACCACTCATTCCGCTGCAAACTGTCCACCGATTCCGCTGGATTGTGACCACCCATTCCGGAACATTGTGACCACCGATTCCGCTGCATTGTGACCACCTTCATCGGGTGAGCCGACGCTGGATCAATCGAACTTTTTACGGTAATCCTTTCCATTTCCATTTTGGGGAGGATCGATGGCAAAGGACCGATTATCCATGCGAAAACTCAAATAAGTGCTCAGGCTCAAATTCGACCATCAGCTGACTAACCGTAATATCGCCAAAAGCTGCGCCATCTCCCACGTCACTGTGGGAAAGTACTTGGGGTATAATGGGGACATTCTATAATCCTTATGTCAACAAAAAATTTTAACAAACGATAACAGTAGGTTAAAATCTATTCTGATTGTCAGCACGCACTTCTCCTCCTGATTCTGATAAAATAATGGCGAGACATTCTCTTCCTTCGGCGAACTTACGATCTGATCGTTACGGTTATCCGGCATGACCCGAACCGGCGGATCCGCCCATCATTCCTTATCCAGATTCTCAAGTTCGGAAGAGAGGCCCTTGATTGTCCCTCCCGAGGTTGTTTCACCTCAACGTCCATGCACGGGCTCTCTCGCCGATTCGGTACAAATAGGCGTTACACGTTCGATGCCCTTGCCATGGGAATGGCAGGCCCCGGATTGTCCCTCCCGAAATCGATGTTTCCACGGAGATGAACGGGCTCTGCCATAAGATGGTTTGGATTGAACGGTTCGCTCTTTTTCAGCATTGTCCAGGCTATCACCAGCATTTTTGCAGCAATCTTGACGCGGGCCTTGGTTTTGCGACCGCTGGGGGTCCGACCGCTGGGGGTCGCACCAAATTAACGTACCATAATTATTACATTATAGTTGCTTTCGCCCGCTTTTTACCTGCTTAAACGTTCCATTTTTACCCCAAAAATCCATTCTAAGGATATTCTGCACTACAAATCGGATGCCATCAATTCGCAGGGTTAAATTTCACGACGTCTCATCCCCATATTTCTCCACTGTCTCACGGAGTTGATACCTGTCACCAATATTTTTTCGAGCCCTCCGGCCGATAGCTTTGATGCCCATCTTCGCTTGCACGGACTCAACAAATGATTGGCTACCGATGGCAATGCTTTTGCTGTATTGCTCCTCACGCTCAGGGGCACATTTCAACTGACTGGAAATCCATCTATGGTGGGTTAATGCCAAGTCGGTATTGGAATCCACATGCAGCAGTTCCCGCAACGTCTCATGATCGATCAGGCGATAACGCTCCTTGGGTTGCTGGATCTCGTGATATCCACTCCACTTCCATTCGCACGGATGCTTCACCACTCCGGCACGGACCATGTTCAAATCCACGTATACCAGACAGCGCCAAAGATGCTTTCCGGTTTCGATGACCGTGGCATGATAGCGATCCTGCCAGAAAGCGCCTTTGCGGCCCTTGCGCCGATTGTACTCCTGGGCCGTTCGGCCGGCGACCAACTGCATGGCCTTGGGAATCGACTCCGGGTTTTTTGGAGAGGCTACGATCAAATGGATATGATTGGAGGTGACGATGAAGTTGAGAATGGATAAACGATAACGTCGTTTGGCTTCGAAAAGTAGTTCCATCCATCGGGAGCGGTCTTTGGCGAACTTGAGCAAAAACTCCCGGCGATGGCAACGGTGAGTAATATGCCAGACATACCCCGGAATAAAGTGTCGGTATGCGCGTGCCATGAACCCATTTCTGCTTAAAAGATGGTTTTCGACATCAAAATAGATGGGCTAAGGGTATTTCTTAGGCCCCTATTACATACTTTTTTCTATTATGTCAATTGGTTAATTTGGTGCGACCCCTTTTAACCCATAGCAAGTAGCCATGCGGGGATTCTGAAAATTGGATTATTTACGATCTTTCCGATTAAAATGGACCCTCCATCAGTTTCATCAATTTGCCCTGTAATATAAGCGGATGAGATATTCTTGTTCGGTCCTTTGGGCCAAATTTTAATCTGATTATTTTCGATTGTTCCCCAAAACCATGGATCTTTCATTATTCTGAGAATGCGTATAATCGAAGCAGTATCTGTTAGATCCTTGATAATACGCAATGCAGATTCAGAATCGCATTTAAGATGTATTTCAACGTTCTTCATTTATATTTTTGTAAGCATAAACGTCTGGTTATATGAATATTTATATCTTATTGAAATTGATTGTATAATTTCGTTTATTACCAAATATTTTCTTTGTTTTGAATCCAAATTTCGTGACAAGTGATTGAAGCTCATTAATATCGAGTTTATCAGGGTCTCCTGCTAATTCAGATATTGAGAGAATGCCATTCATCTTCATGACTCTATGAATTTCTTGTAAGTATTTTTCTTTATTTTCCACCTCTCCAATGACAGTTACCATAAAAACTCTATCAAAAAAATGAGAATCAATGTCGAAGTTTGATCCACTCGTTAAGAGATAAACTACATTATTAATTTTTCGTTTTTGAAGGCGCTTTTTTGCAAAGTTTAGCATTTCTTCTTGGATATCAAGAAGAACAAGCTTACCGTTTGGAATTTTCCTTGCTATATGTGGACTGAAATAGCCAGGCCCAGGCCCAATTTCTAAGACATTGAAGTTTTCTTTAAGTTCTAGCCTATGAATTAATTTTTTAGGAGAAAGGAACAGATTTCGAAAAGGGATTAATAAGGTAAAGGCATATCGAGGTGGAAATACGCCTTTTCCTGAAATACTATTTTGGCAATGAGTAGATGTTTTCTTAGACATATAACGATTGAAGTGTGCGGCGCTGATTTTTGCGTCCACACCAGTGACTGGTTATGCAAACTTGTTCATTTCCCTTTCGTAGCACTGTGGGCAGACCCCATGCGAGGGCATAGCGCCTGAGATATCAAGGACATATTTTTCTACCGAGACCCACTCGCCTGTTTTCTCTCTGACTTTCTTGCAATAACTGCATATCGGATAAATCTTACTCAAATCATCGAGCAAGCGATCTCGGCGGTCTATCTCCCCTTGGGCAAAAATGATGCGAAGGGACAATTCAACCATTCTCTTGATCTGTTCGATCAGTCTGATGTGCAATTTATTATGAACATTCTGCTTGTTGTCTATGAAACATACTGTTCCGAACTGTCCTCCATCGGGGCGATTTATAGGCACCCCTATGTAAGAGATCATGTGCAGTTCGACGGCAGCAGGATTGTCTTTCCAATTAGAATCTTGGAGTGCATTTGGAATTAGATTAAGCCTTCTGCTCTTCAGAGTGTGCTCGCAGTACCATCCAGAATTAGGATACTGCGCGGCGAACCCTGCGGGATAGGGATTGTCATCAGCTTCACTGGAAAGGAGGATTTCAATTCCCTTACCGTCAACACGGGTGATTAGCCCAGCAGGAACACCAAAGATCGCAGCCGTATCATTAAGCATTTTCTGCCATTCATGCAAAACGTCTTCGGTAAGCGTTTTACGATTGAAAGGGTTTGCATCCATATTTTTCATATTCACCACCATGTAATAGTACCAGTAGTAATTGGCATAACGCTAAACTAACCGGCGCAAAAGGTTGGAGGGAGCGCAGCGAACGAAAATCTTTTGCGTCCGATTTCAATGCCGGGTTATGCGCGTGATGCAACAATTTATTTCAAATATTTATTCAGTATCCTTTCATAGGTCCCATCTTCAATAATTTCTTTCATAACAATATTAATACTTTTTATGAAATCATGCTTATTTTTTACATTTTTACTATTTTTACTTAACCCTAAATAGACTTCTTTTTTAGGTACCAGTGGCGTAGGCAATCCTACCATTTTTCCCGTAAAGCCGAATTTTTTAATATTAAATAGAACTGTGTCAGGATTTGCAACAAAACAGTCTATTCTCCCTGATTCCAGTTTCATAAGGTTCATTTCAGTCGTTCTTGCTTCCTCTAATAATATTTTTTTTTCTTTAGCAGCCTGCATAAATTCATTAGAAACAAAAAAACCGGAATGATTACCAACTTTTTTTCCATATAAATCCTCAATATTATTATAGATAAATTCACTTCCTTTTTTTACAAAAATATTAATGCTTGAATAATGAATTGGAAATTCAGAATATATTAAAAAATCTTCCCTTTCTTTTTTATAATATATTTGGAGAATTCCGTCAGCCGTTCCATTTTTCATATAATTTAGTCCTCTTATAAAAGGAACTAAATCTATCCTTGCAGTAAATCCGAGTCGTTTTGAAATCTCTGAAAAAAAGTCGTAATCAATTCCTGTTATCTTTCCATTCTCTTCAAATGAATAGGGAATCTGGTCAGCTATCCCTACAAAACGGATATATTCATCTGCAAAAGCATATATGGATATACTCTGGAAATATATTGTAGATAATATCAACATTAATATTCTGATATTTTTCATGATATTATCCATTTATGTTAGGTATTTTTGAACAAATTATTAAGCACATAACGCTGAGCTGTGGGGCGGCGAGGTACGAGCCGTCCCACACCAGCGCGAGGTTATAACCTCTTATATAAGTTTATTGACTATGCAGGGGTGAAAATACCTTCGCAGTTTCTGCATAATTTCGCTTTTCCATCGTTGCATACAGGGCAATACCTATAACCATCACCCTATCCATATTTCAGAGCCGAATCCATGCAGCGATGCACCGGTTGTTATTAAAAACTGAGCTGGGTAATAGGTCACCATAATTAATATGCTGGAGTTGGGCACAGGAGCAATAAAACGGTTGACGGCGATTAGGGAATCGGAGGCAATAAACAGGCAGGCACCCGCAACCACCAACCAATGGTTGACGCCGCTTAATGCAGCCAATACCCCCATGGCCACAATAACCAGCAGATAAGCCACAACCGGCACAAGCATATCACCTAAGTTCGGTATCATGACAAATCCTATTAAACAGCCATAAACCATAATGGTTGCGGCAACCATGCCACGCGGGCCTTTAAACTGGATGCTCTTCGTGAAAGCGGCGATATAAAACAGATGAGCCACTAAAAAGGCCCCAAGTCCCGTGGCAAAAAGCGAATCACCTTCAAGCTCTAACACGATATCGCCGACCCCGGAAAAAATAAGACCCAACCCTATCAGTTTGCCGCGTAATCCGGCAATGTTCAAAAAGGCCAATACCGCCAGGCTATAGATCGGCACCGCCTTCACGAGATAGACAAAGGGATATGGTCGCATATGTAACGTGGCAATAAAGATCACGGCAAAACTGAAAAATATAAGATAAAAGATTTTGCTTGTTCCGGTCATTTTTTAGTTTTACTCCAAGCAAAGGCAGACTTGACCCCTTTGATCACTATAACGGGGGCGTGTGCTGCCGGGCGGCGTGGGCTGAAATGCAGTTTTGCCCCGGTTGAATGCCCGAAAAACGCCACGCTTACCCTCGTGCGCCAGCACGGTCAGCACCACGCGGGGTTAGGCGTACGGGTGTGCTTTGTTTTCCTACTTTACTTTGTGCAGATCAATGAGATTGTGTCGTCAACTCCTGACCAATCCAAACGACTTTTTTCGCAAGCACATCAAAATCATCTTGTGTGCTGCGATGATTTGCTATGGCGATGCGCAAACAATATCGACCGTGTAACGTTGTGTAAGATGGCGCGGCAATACCTCGTTCCTGTAGTCGCATTAGAATCTCTTTGTTTATTGTATTAAGGGTCTCTTCCTCCAGCCCACCCGGATTGAAGCGAAAGCAAACAATATCCATGCCGATGGGTGCTAATAGTTCCATATCCGGTTCTTTCTCCACCAACTTACCAAAGTAATGGGCTTGTTCAACATTTCGTGCGATCATGCGCCCAAATCGGTCAAGACCATGCTCTTTGATAGACATCCAAACTTTAAGCGCGCGAAACTGACGTGACAATTGCAGACCATAGTCAGTGAACCAGAGGCGTCCTGCTGCCAGACCACGCATTTCATGTTCAAGATATTCCGGGGTCAGGGAAAAGGTGTTTCGATGAGCATCTTCATGGCGCACAAGGACACACCCTGCCTCAAATGGAATATGCATCCATTTATGAAGATCAAGCGCAACCGAATCCGCTCTTTCAATTCCACAAAGTTGTGGTTTCACATTCTCTGCGAGAACGGCGATCGCCCCGATAGCGCCATCGACATGAAACCAAAGTCTTTCGCGCTTGCATATGTCAGCGATAGCGTTCAAATCATCAATTGCCCCGGTATTAACGGTACCAGAACTTCCGATGATGCAAATAGGTAAGCAACCTGCTTGGCGGTCAGCGGCTATGGTTGCTTCCAGTGCATTTAGGTCAATTGTAAAATCATCATTGACGGGTATTCTTCGAAAACTTTGGTTGCCTAATCCAAGCAATTCGACCGCCTTTTGGTTACAACTGTGTACCTCAGTCGATGCATATACGGTTAATTGCTGCTGAGCCGCTTGCATCCCCAGTTCTCGGACATTGAATCCTGCTTTGGCATTCCGAGCGACAGCTAGTCCGACAAAATTAGCCATGGAACCGCCGCTTACCAGCAGACCACTCGAATTTGACGGAAAGTCGAGCATTGCCTTGATCCAATCAACCACTTGTCCTTCAACCAGGTTAGCCGCATGATTGCCTCCGCCAAGATTTGGATTCATGATCGACGCCATAAAATCAGCAAGAGCACCGAATATTGTGCCATTACCCATATACCACGCCCAAAAGCGCGGATGAATATTTCCCATTGGATAAGGAAACACAGTCTCTAAAAACTCCTGATATACGACATCAGCGTCAGTAGGGTTGTTGGGGGCTGGCTCATCGAAGTGAGCTGCTACATCAGCTGGAACCGGTTGCCAAACTGGACGTTCGCGAACGGTTTCAAGATAAGTGATGGCATCATCGACCATTCGATGTGCCAACGTACGCATCTTGTCCCAGTCCTTCGGATCAAGTGTTTCATAATGCTCTTCAATATTCATGTTAATCTCCTTGTGTACCTATAAAAAAGTAGCCTAACGGTTGAGGTAACCTGCCGGCTACATAAAGTTCGCACTAACACTGGCCTTTACGTAAAACCGCGATATTTTCCCGGTCAGGTTAAGCGATTGGTTGGGCGACGCCTTAAAGCCATTTTTGCAAGAACTGCGTCTGCACCCTGCTTGCCTCTTCGTACAGTTCTCCAGGATAGTAAAGTAGGCCGAAATGCCCACCAGCTATATCATACCACTGTTTGGGGCCGGAAAGAAGTTCGAAAGCCTGTCTCGCGACGGAATAGTTCGCGTGCACCATCTCGTCTTCAGGGGCAACCATCAATAGCGTTGGTGCCTTGACAAATGGTGCGCAAAGGATCGGGTGGTAAGGAACCGAAGTCGCCGGAATTACTCTCGTCACATTATTGACCCAATTGGTTCCATGGCGGCCCCCATAGTCGATAAACCAGCGAAATGCTTGAATCGGTTCGAGCAATGAGGGTGTTCCAACCTGATCAAAGGAGACCACTGGAATTGGCCCTGTGGTTGTTTCAGGTGATCTTTGAACACTTCCATGTGAGAAAATGTCGCTAAAGATCTTGAAGTTGTCTCTGGTCGACTCCACTGGCGGTGGCTTCTCGCCGAACACTGGGCACTGCGCAACGATAGCCTTAACCCGTTGGTCTATTGCACCGACCACAACTACCTGCCCGCCCGTGAAACTGTCGCCCCACAGTGCAATCCTGTTTTTATCAACATCTTCGAGAGTGACAGCGAAATTAATTGCGTCACGGTAGCCGCGGCACTGAATCCATGGATTAATTTCCTGCCGCGGTTCACCCCCGCTTCGTCCGAAGTTGCGGTGATCGTATAGCAGGACCGCCAAGCCGGACCGACAGAAGGCATTTGCATATTTGTCAGCGACCATGTAAATCGTGGCCGATGTTCCATGAGCCATAACCACAATTGGTAGTTTACCGGGCTTCGTCTCAGGCAGGAAAAGAAGTCCCCTAATGGTTGCCCCTTCGGATAGAAATTCGATTTCTTTTATCATCTCTCAATCCTTGTCATTAACGCCCAACGATACCATCACCGGAAACAAACCCAAAGCGAAGCGGCGGGTTTGTTTTCTGGTGCATGGTTTTGTTAGCTGAATTTCCGAGTCCGTACCGCAGCGGGCAGTAAAAAAGGCCATTCGCAAAAGCGGAATCGCCAAGGCCGGCAGCTGCCATTCCCTGCGCCACAGCTTCGCCACCCATCTGCTCGAATCGGGCTACGACATCCGCACGGTGCAGGAACTCCTGGGCCACAAGGACGTGTCCACAACCATGATTTACACCCATGTCCTGAACAAGGGCGGCAAAGGTGTACAGAGCCCCAGCGACATGCTTTTTCAAAATCAATCGGGGAACCAGCCATGACCTCCGATCTTACTCCTCGCCAGGTAAGCGTGCTGGAATACGTCGTCGCCTTCCAGCAGGAACACCGCATGGCGCCAACCGTACGGGAAATCTGCGCCCACCTGGGCCTGAGCGGTCCGGCCGGCATCCACCGAATCCTGAACTTTCTCAAGGACAAGGGGTACATTCTGGCCGAACCGGGCAAAAAACGCTCCTGGCGGTTCAGCAAGGAAAACACGGGCAAGGGCATTCCCCTGGTCGGCACCATTGCCGCCGGCGTCCCCCTGGAGGCAATCGAGAACTTCGAAGAGGAGCTGGCCATATCCCCCATCACATTCGGCTGCGATAATTGCTTTGGTTTGCATATCAATGGGGATTCCATGATCGAGGCCCATATCCTGGACGGGGACCTGGCCATCATTCGCCCTCAGCGGCAGGTGGAAAACGGTGAAATCGCGGCGGTGACGGTGGAAGGGACGCTGCCGGAAGCGACCTTGAAAATCGTCCACCGCGACCAGCATTCGATGTCGCTCGTTCCGGCCAACAGCGCTTACGCGCCGCTGGTATTCAAGGGACCCCAACGTAAACGCGTGGCGATTGTCGGCAAGCTGGTGGGAGTTGTTCGCCGGTGTTGAAACCTTGCCGTACTCGGGATCAGTCGAGCATCCGCTTCAAGCCGCCATACGCATGGGCTTGTGAAAAGTTCTTCAAAAGTTCTCGGACCTGCTCAGCCTGCGCTTTCCTGACCATGAGCCGCATGGGCACGGAATTGAAGATATAGGGTGCAACCGTCTCTCCTATAATGAAGTAGTCGATTGATTCCGCATCCAGGATGGACCTGAGAAAGACACGATCACCGGCATTGTGAACTTCCAGGACCATTTCAAAATCGCTTGTGCTTTTCGTTTTCGACATGTGATCCCTCGGCATTGAAAAACCGCCTTATTGCGGCTGGAAGCCGCTCCAACGTGAAACCGGATATCGCTGCGCTCCGTCCTGACAGGCGTTACCGCTTTATTAGCCACAAAACCGTCGGTACCGGCAAAAGCATCAGCAGGTCAGGTGAAAGCAGGCACCCACTTTCAATCCCTGTGCGCGTTTACGATTGTATATCTCCACGGCGCGCGGATTGGGTTCGGCAATCAAGTCGATTCCCCTTTCCGCAAGAAACGAAGAAAGATCCGCATCCGGTCGCATGCGTCCGCGGGTGCCCGTTCCGGCCACGATCAATTGCGGGGCGGCGTCGATGAGCGCCAGGATGTCGTCTACGTGCAGGGCGTGGCCACGCTGCCGCCACCAGCCGTCCTTCACGCGCCCGTCGGGGAAAATGAACAGATCGGAGGTATAGGTCCGGCCGTCTATGGTCATGGTGCCGAATGCGGTGGATTCGATCATGGTTTCTCCGCTGAAAACATGCTAAATATGGCATCCTGATTGAAAGAAAGTAACGATCAAACAGGACTTTTCAACCGGTCGGAAAATCAAAGGAGCCGCCATGATCCATGAAACCCATCACATCGACACCCGGTTGATCCATGCCGGGGAGCCCGAAAAAAGAATCTGCGGAGCCGTGAGTCTGCCGGTGTTCCAGTCGTCCACCTACGAATACGCCGGTCAGTCCAGCTATGACGAACTGAAATACATCCGCATGAACAACACCCCCAACCACGAGGTGCTTCACAAGAAACTGGCGGCCCTCGAAAATGCCGAGGCCGCCTTGGTGATGGCCAGCGGCATGGCGGCCATCTCCACGACCCTGCTGGCCCTCTTCTCCCCCGGCGACCACATCCTGGTGCAGGATTGCCTGTATGGCGGCACCCAGGATTTCATCGTCTCGGATTTTGTCCCGCTGGGTTTTCAGTTCGATTTCATCGACGCGGATGACCCCGCATCCTGGGCGTCCAAACTCAAGCCCAACACCCGGGGCCTGTATGTGGAAACCATCACCAACCCGCTGCTTCAGGTAGGCGACCTGAAAGCCCTGGCCGCGTTTGCCGGGGCCAACGGCCTGATCGCCATGATCGACAACACCTTCGCCACGCCGGTCAATTTCCGGCCGGCCGAATGGGGATACGACATCTCCCTGCACAGCTGCACCAAATATCTCAACGGGCATTCGGACATCGTGGCCGGGGCGGTCATCGGCAAGGACACGCTGCTGAAAAAGATTGCCCACAAGCTCATCCACTTAGGCGGAAGCCTGGATCCCCACGCCTGTTTTCTCCTGCACCGGGGGATGAAAACCCTGGCCCTGCGGGTTCGGTACCAGAACCGCAGCGCCCTGGCCATCGCCGAAGCCCTCGTTGCCCATCCCGCCGTCGACCGGGTCAACTACCCCGGCCTGCCCGACCAACCCGGTCATGGCCGGGCCAGGGAACTGCTGGAGGGCTTCGGCGGCATGGTCAGCTTCGAATTGAAAGGCGGCCTCGAAGCCGCCGAACGATTCATGCAGCGGGTCACCGTTCCCATCGTGGCACCCAGCCTGGGCGGCGTGGAGACCCTGATTACCCGGCCGGCCACCACGTCCCATGCCGGCATGAGCGCCGGAGAGCGGCAGGCCGCAGGCATTACCGACTCCCTGATTCGCCTTTCCGTGGGCATCGAAGATACCCGGGATCTGATCGACGATTTTGAAAACGCATTGAAAAAATAGCAAAGGATCGCCATGGCATCAGCAAAACCGCCCACGGTTGTCATCAGCGGCAGCGGCCTGTGGACCCCCGACCATATCATCACCAACGACGAACTGGTTGCCGCTTACAACGAATGGGCCAACCGCTATAACGCCCGGCATGCCGACGCCATCGCGGCAGGCAAGATGGAAGAGAAACCGCAAAGTTCATCGGAATTCATTGAAAAAGCCTCCGGCATCAAGCAGCGCTATGCGTATATCAAAGAAGGCATCCTGGATGTGGACCGCATGCGTCCGTTCATCCCCGAACGGCCGGATGACGCCCTTTCCGACCAGGCGGAAATAGCCGTCCGTGCCGCCCGACAGGCCATGGCGGTCGCCGGCAAGACGGCCGCCGGCATCGATGCGGTCATCGTCTCCTGCGCCTACACCCAGCGGTCCTATCCCGCCATTGCCATCGAGGTGCAGGAGGCTTTAGGCATCGATGGCTTCGGTTTCGACATGCTGGTGGCCTGCTCGGCGGCCACCTTTGCCCTGCACCGCGCCTATGAAATGGTCGCAGCCGGAACGGCCCGCTGCGTGCTGACCATCAACCCGGAACTGACCTCGCCCCAGGTCAATTTCTGTGATCGGGACAGCCACTTCATCTTCGGCGACGTGGCCACGGCAGCGGTTGTCGAGCGTGCCGACACCTGCACGGCGCCGCACGGCTACGACATCCTCGGCACCCGGGCCAAAACCAAGTTCTCCAGCCATGTGCGCTCCAACTTCGGCTATGTCAGCCGGGCTAACGATGTGGACCCGTTCGGCACCGACAAACTGTTTCATCAGAACGGACGCCGGGTATTCAAAGAAGTCTGCCCCATGGCCATTCAGCATTTGACGGACCATATCTCCGAGCATGGACTGAACGTGCCCGACATCAAACGCTGGTGGCTTCACCAGGCCAATATCAACATGAACCAGCATATCGGCGGCAAGCTGCTGGGGCGCGAGGCCACCTTCGATGAAGCGCCCATCGTGCTGGACCGGTACGCCAACACCGCCTCGGCCGGTTCCTTGATCGCCTTTCACCTTTACCACCAGGACCTGAAACCCGGCGACCATGGTGTCATCTGCTCTTTCGGTGCGGGCTATTCCATCGGCAGCCTCGTGGTTCGAAAACGGTAATCATGACTTGAATAATGCCTGAGCGGAAAAGCAAACAGCCATTACGCCTGTGGGCGGCGCTGCTGGCCCCGGTCGTTCTCTTTTTGTCGGCCTGCGGTGTGGTGAAAACCACGTACCGGCTGACCAAGGGCACCGTGGTCCTGGCCTACAAGGTGACCAAATTCGCCGGCAGTACCGTTTATACCGTCGGCGGGTTCACCTTTGACGTGATCACCGCCCCGCTTTCCTGGCCCCTGACCCACGACGACATCGACACCATCGACGGCCTGTCGCCCAAGGAAGCCATCGCCCAGAACCGCGTCAAGGCCTCGCCCTACGTGGTCCGGGGCAAGCGCTATGTGCCCATGACAGTGGCGCAGGCGCAGACCTACCGCGAAAAAGGAATCGCCTCCTGGTACGGAAATGAAACCTACCGGCAGCGGGGCGGCCACATGACCGCCAACGGCGAAGCCTTCAACCCGGACGGCCTGAGCGCCGCCCACAAGCACCTGCCCCTGCCCATGTTCGTGCGGGTGACCAACCTGTCCAACCGTCGCAGCATCATCGTGCGCGTCAACGACCGGGGGCCATTTGTCGAAGGACGGATGATCGACTTGAGCGCCGGTGCTGCCAAAAAACTGGGTTTCTATGAACAGGGAACGGCCCGGGTGCTGGTGGAGGCGGTCGACCTGGAAGGGTGATGGCGCTGGCAGTATTTGAAGAGCGCGCCGACGCATGGACAGGTCAAAGAATCGAAATTACGGAATCCGCACTCAGGAGCCGTAGGAGCGACTTCCCGCCGTGATCGGATTTCTCAAATTCCACTCACCAATCCCGGCTGGAAACCGTTCCACCGTGTAAGCCAATTCTGCGGCGTAAACATCTTCACGCCTTTTCTTGGGCAATTACTTTGCAGACAGAAGCAATGAGTTGGATCTGGGGGACGACGCTGCCCAACTCCACATATTCGTCCTGACAGTGGGCATTGCCGCCCACCGGCCCCATGCCGTCGATGGTGGGTACCCCTAAAGCGGAAGAGAAGTTGCCGTCCGAGCAGCCACCGGTGGCAATGGATTCGATGGTCAATCCCATCCCCGCGGCCTTCTCCTTGATCACTTTCCACAGCTCCAGGGTCCGGTCATCTGCTTCCATAGGCGGCCGGTTGACACCACCGCTGACCGATAGGGTAACCCCCGGTACATGGGTGTGCGCGGGCAGCGACTTAAAAAAAGCCTCGACCGGGGCCACTTCACTTTTGCGACCTACGCGGATATCCACCGAAGCCCGCGCCTGGTCCGGAATGATGTTGGTTTTCTCACCTCCGCCGATAACCGTGACATGGGCAGAGATGCCGGCGGCAGCGTGGTTGTTGAATCGTTGAATAGCCACGACTTGATGGGCGATCTCCACGGCGGCGTTAGCCCCCTTCTCCGGCTCAACTCCTGCATGGGCCGATCTGCCTCTGGCCTTGATCGTAAAGCCGCCGCCCCCCTTTCGTTGCAGGACGAACCGGTGTCCCGGCCGGCAGGGTTCGAAAACGAAAACCCGTTGGCTGTTGCGGGCATGGTTTTCGATCCATGCCCTGGACGAAACCGAGCCCACTTCCTCATCGCCGTTGAAGCACACACCGATCGTCAGTTGGTTAAGCACACCCTCGTGGGAAAGGGCTTCAAGCACATGCAGGGCCACCAGCAAGCCGCCTTTCATATCGCAAACGCCGGGACCGGTGGCCCGGTCACCGTCTGTGTTGAACGGTCGTCTGTCCACTTCGCCCGTCGGAAAGACCGTGTCCATATGCCCCAGAAACAGGATGTCGAAAGGCCGGCCCTCAGGCCCGTTGCTGGCATGCAGACAGGGAACGCCCCTGCCCCCTACCCTTTCCAGGCTCACAGTAAAACCGATCGCCTCCAGCCGTTTGCCCAAAAAACCCGCCACGGCGGCAATGCCGGGAATGTTGTCGCTGCTGCTGTCGATATTGACGAGTGTCTCCAGGTCGTCGATAAAATCGCCAACCCTGCCGGTGATGAAAGGTTGCATTGCCGTCTCGATCATGGGCGTTCGACGTTCAGCCTCAAAAACGCTATCCCTTGCGTTCAATCTTGGGGTTCAACTCTTCCCGAAGCCAGTCGGCAAACAGGTTGATGCCGACCACCAGAAGAACCAGGGTGATTCCCGGAAAGAGGATCATCCACCACATGCCGGCATAGATGTAGTTCTTGCCGATGGCGATCATCATGCCCAGGCTCGGTTCGGTAAGCGGCACGCCCACACCCAGGAAGCTCAGGGTGGCTTCGAGCATGATGACCACGGCCAGGTCCACGGCCACCACCACGAAGATGGGGGTCAGGGAATTGGGCAAAATGTGGCGTAACATGATGCGCAGGTTGCCGGCACCGGCGGCGCGGGCCGCCAGGATGTAGGCTTCCTGTTTGACTTCCAGCACGCTGCCGCGCATGGTGCGCGCATAGCGCACCCAGTCGGCGATGCAGATCGCCAGAATGACCACGGGAATTCCGCCGTGCTTGAAGATGCCCAGCAGCAAAAAAGCCAGCAGGGTGGTGGAGAAGGAGAAGACGGTATCGGCCAGGCGCATGGTGGCGATGTCCAGCCAGCGGCCGTAAAAACCGGCCAAAAGGCCGATCAGGACGCCCAGAGCGCCGGAAATGAGCACGACGGAAAAGCCGACGATCAGCGAGGTGCGGCAGCCGTAGATGATGGTGCTGAGGATGTCGCGGCCCTGGTCGTCGGTGCCCAGCAGGAAAGGCCAGGTGCCGCCCTCCATCCACACCGGCGGCGTGAGGAAATGCTCCAGGCTGAGGGTGGTCAGGTCATAGGGATTTTGCGGCGTAATCCAGGGTGCGGCCAGTGCGGCCGTGATGAAGAGCAGCAATAAGGCGCTGCCCGCCAGGGCCGACAGGTCGTGCAGGTAGTTCCACAGCAGACGCGATGTGATGCGGCGTTCAGTCATAACGGATCTTGGGATTCAGCAGGGCGTAGAGGATATCCACCACCATGTTCAGCGTGATGATGATGGCCGCGGCCAGCATGATATAGGTGACGATTACGGGCTGATCGTTCTCGTAGATCGAGGTCAGCAGCAGGTTGCCCATGCCCGGCCACTGGAAGATCGTCTCGGTGACGATGGAAAAGGCCAAAAGTTCGCCGAACTGCAGACCGGTGATGGTGACCACGGGGATCATCACATTGCGCAGGGCGTGCTTGAGTACCACGGTGCGCGGCGGCAGGCCTTTGGCCCAGGCGGTCTTGATGTACTCCTGGGTCAGTACTTCGCGCATGCCGGCGCGGGTCAGACGAAGCAGAACCGCCAGCTGATAGCTGGCCAGGGTCAGGGACGGCAGAATCAGGTGCTTGAGTCCGTCCTGGGTCAGAAGGCCGGAGCGCCAGAAACCGAGCTGGACCGTATCCCCGCGGCCGAATGAGGGCAGTATATTCCAGAAGACCGAAAAGATCATGATCAGCAGGATGCCGGTTAAAAAGGTAGGCAGTGAAATGCCCCCCAGGCTGAGGGCCATGATAAATCGATTGCGCAGGGCATAGGGTTTAAGTGAGACCAGCACCCCCAGGCCCAGGCCGCTGGTGAAGGCGATGCACAAGGCGCACACGGCCAGTTCGAAGGTGGCCGGAAAACGCTCCACGATCAAGTTCAGGGCCGGCACCCGGCTGACATAGGATTTGCCGAAGTTGCCCTGCAGCGCGTTCCACACAAAACGCACGTAACGCTCGTGGAGCGGCTTGTCCAGTCCGAAGACCCGGCGCACTTCTGCCTGCTCCTCGAAGGTGGCGTAGAGGCCGGCCATTCTGACGACCGGATCCCCCATGAACTGGAAGATGAAGAAGCAGATCATCGAAACGGCCAGCAGCACCGCGATGCCCTGCAAGAATCGTCGCGTGATATAGGTCAGCATGTCATCCGGCCGGCTGAATACAATCTGTCGAGTTGGCCGGAAGGCCGTCTGGCGGGTCGGCCTTCCGGTGGGGTTTCTATTTCAGCGATAGTTCTTTATAGACCATCCAGCGGTCGGGCCGAGGCTGGAAGGCCAATTTGCTGTCCTTGCGCACGGCATAGACATCCATCTGGTAGTGCAGTGGAATCCAGATGATCTTGTCCACCATGGCCATTTTATTGAGATCCTGCAGGGCCTTTCCGCGAGTCGTGGCGTCCAGCATGACTGCCGTGGATTCGATCAGTTCGTCGATTGCTGAATCGCTGTAGCCGGCACCGTTGAGTTCCCCGAAACCGCGCTCCTTGTCACGCGAATGGGCCAGTTTGGAATAGGTGCGGCCCATGTCGAAGGTGCCGTCGAACCAGCCGATCAGGTAGAATTCCAACTTGCCCTGGTTGACCTCGGGAAAGAAGATCGATTTGGGTTTGGCGTCCAGGGTCACCGTTATGCCGATTTTGGCCAGGTACTTGGCCACGGCCTCGATGATTTTGGCATCCTGGATGTAGCGGTCGTTGGGTCCGCTCAGCGTGATGGCAAAGCCTTTCTCGTACCCGGCTTCCTTGAGCAGTTGCTTGGCTTTATCCGGATTGTAGGGCAGACGCTTGAGATCGGCAACGTAGCCGATGGTTGGCTGATCGGGAATCTGGGCGGCCGGAGAGGCTTGGCCGCGCATCACTTTCTCGATGATTTCGTCTTCGTTGATGGCCATGTAAATGGCCTGGCGCACACGCATGTCCGCCATGGGGGTACCGGGCGTATTGGCCAGCGCCAGGAAGATCGAACGTCGTGCGGGCCTGCTGACGATCTCAAGCTGATTGTTTTTCTTGATCTGGTCGTAGAGTTCCACCGGAACGCCGGTGAGCATGCCCACCTGCCCGGAAACCAGGGCTGCAAAACGCGTGGAGGATTCGGTGATGGGACGGATCTCGACATTTTTGATGGACGGCGCGCCTTCCCAGTAGTTTTCGTTGGCCTCCATTTTCACATAGGAACCTTTGACCCACTCCACGAATTTGTAAGCTCCGGTGCCCATGGGACGCACCATCACATCGCCTGGATCGCGCGCGGTGGTGTCTTCCTTGTCCATGATGAAGGTCTGGTGCAGGTTGTTGATGAACCAGGGAATGGGTTCTTTGGTCTTGATGGTAAGCGTGTAATCGTCATGGATCGTGATGCTGTCGATGGATTTACCCGCGTTGACGAACTCCGAGACCTCGGGATTGGACAACCGTTCGAAGGTGAATTTGACATCTTCGGCCGTGAAGGGGTTGCCGTTGTGAAACGTGACACCCTTGCGCAGCCAGAACTTCCAGTTCAGGGCGTCCTGGCGCTCCCACTTGACCGCCAGCGCCGGGGCTAAAATGCCATCCGGACCTTTGCGTTGCAGCAGGCCGTCGAAAAAATTGGCGAAATACTGCAAACCGGCGTCGGAATCATCCCCATGGGGGTTCATCATGCGCGGTGAATCATCCTGGGCCACCACAATCGACGACTGGGCCCAGACCTGGCCTGCGAGCAGCAGGACCGCCATTGCCAACAGGATGGATAATGTCTTCTTCATCTTGCCTCCTTCAGGTTGTCACTTGCGTTCATTTACCGGTGGTTGCGCCACCGGGGGTCAATACAGAAAACAGGCGGTCGCATGACCACCGGCCACCTCTTTCAGCGGCGGCGTTTCTCGGCTGCAATGCGCCATGCGGTGACGGCAGCGGGGGTGGAAGGCGCATCCCGGCGGCGGCTGAATCGGACTGGGCACGTCGCCGCTGAGCAGGATGCGTTGCCTCCGGATATCCGGATCGGCCACCGGCACTGCCGAAAGCAATGCCTGGGTGTAGGGGTGCCTGGGGCGGCTGTAAATATCCCCATACGCAGCCGTTTCCACGATTTTTCCCAGGTACATCACTGCAATGCGGTCGCACAGGTGCTCCACCACTGCCAGGTCATGGGCGATGATGATGTAGGAGAGACCGAATTCGGCCTGCAGTTCGATCAGCAGGTTGATGATCTGGGCTTGAATGGAGACATCCAGGGCCGAAACCGGTTCATCGCCGATCACCAGGTCGGGATTGAGCGCCAGAGCACGGGCGATGCCGATGCGCTGGCGCTGGCCACCGCTGAACTCGTGGGGATGGCGCCGGCCCTGCTCGGGTGACAGGCCGACCTTTTCCAGCAGAAAAGCCACCCGTTCGCGCCGCTCGGCCGGCGCATTCATGCGGTGGATGGTCATGGGCTCGGCGATGATCTGGTTGACCGTCATGCGCGGGTCGAGGGAGGAATAAGGGTCCTGGAAGATAAACTGGATGTCGCGCTTGAGCAGGCGAAGGTGCTCATGATCCATTGCGGTCACATCGCGGCCGGCGAAGGTGATCCGTCCTCCTGTGGGCTCGATCAGCCGCAGGACGGCCAGGCCGGTGGTGGTCTTGCCGCAGCCGCTCTCGCCCACCAGGCCGAGGGTTTCACCCTTGGCCAGGGCAAAGGATACCCCGTCCACGGCATAGACATGGCCTACCGTCCGGCTGATCAGGCCCTTGGTGATAGGGAAGTGGACTTTCAGGTCTTCGACGGTCAGAAGGGGGTTCATTTTCTTTTTTCATTCACAATGACGAAAAAATTCTTCACTTTCAACCTTCGGCTTTCATCTTCAGCTTGATACGTGCAGCCAGCACCGTACGGCATGGTCTCCCCCCGTGTCGAGGATCTCGGGTAGGTGCTCGCCGCATTTCTCCATCCGGTCGGGGCAGCGTGGATAAAAGAGACAGCCCTCCGGCAGGCTGTACAGGCTCGGTACCATCCCGGCGATTTCACGCAGCCTGCGGCGGCCGTGCCGCGCGCGTTCACCCAGTTTGGGGATGGATTGCAACAGACCGCGGGTATAAGGATGCTTGGGATTCTTGAAGATATCCCCGGTGCGCGCCGCCTCGACCACTTTTCCGGCGTACATCACCACCACCCGGCTGGCGATCTCGCTGATGACTCCCAAATCATGGGTGATGATCATGATGGCCGTGTCATAGTCCTGGCGCAGGGTCAGCATGAGGTCCAGAATCTGCGCCTGCACGGTCACATCCAGAGCGGTGGTGGGCTCGTCGGCAATCAAGATCTCCGGGTTGCACGCCAGGGCCATGGCAATCATGACCCGCTGGCGCATGCCGCCGGAAAGCTGGTGGGGATAGGCCTGAGCCCGACGTTCCGGAGCCGGGATCTGAACTCGTTTCAGCATCTCCACACCCCGGTCCCATGCCGCCTGACGCGAAACCCCCTCGTGCTGGATGAACATTTCGGCGATCTGGTTGCCGATAGTGAATACGGGGTTCAGGGAAGTCATGGGTTCCTGGAAGATCATGGCGATGCGGTTGCCGCGGATGCCCCGCACGCTGTCCATGGACAAGGTGGCGATGTCCACCCCATCGAAAAGAATCTTCCCGCCGACGATTTTGCCCGGTGGTTCGGGGATCAGGCGCATGATGCTCTGCGCCATGACGCTCTTGCCGCAGCCCGATTCACCGACGATCCCCAGCACCTCTCCCCGGTCCAGGTTGAAGGAAACATCGTCGACCGCCCGGGCCACACCGTCAAAGGTGAAAAAATAGGTCTTCAGGCCGTCTACCTGGAGAATTTTTTCTGGAACCGATGGTTTCATGCCCGTGTTTCAATTTTGGTCAGGTAGGCCTTTGAAATACCCGAGACCGTGCCGATCTGATTCAGGTTCAGGCCACTCGACGCAATGATGCCGGACAGGGTTTCGGAAAATTTTCGCATACGTGGATATTTTTTCCAGTGGGGGGCGCCAAAACGCATTTTTAAATGCCATGGCCGGTTCCGATAAAGATGCGATACGCATCTTCACCAATTTAAAGTGTACACCACAACCGGCATCGGTTAAACATTTTTTTCAACCCCGATAGCCAGGTGTTTTGTTAATTGACCGGTTTGGTTTGCAATTCCCTCAAAAAAAAGATATCCGAAGATAAAAAACCAATCCGTTAACATCCACATCTGCCCAAGCCTTGGGAAGGAAATGATTCATGACGAAACCATTGAGACGGCAAGACCGACGTCTTGACGATGCCGCCGCCATGGCGCTGCTGAAACGCGGTGAGTACGGCATTTTGAGCACCTCGGACAAAAACAACCGGCCTTACGGCATACCGGTGAATTACGTGCTGATGGAAGAAAGTATTTTTTTCCACTGCGCCACCGAAGGCCAGAAACTGGAAAATATCACCGCCAACAATGGTGTATCGTTCTGTGTGGTGGGAAAGACCGAGTTGATCCCCGAAAAATTCTCGACCCGCTACGAAAGCGTGGTGGTATCGGGAAATGCCGATGTCATCGAAGACCACGTGTTGAAAAAAAATGCACTCCGTGCCCTGGTGGCCAAATATGCCCCGGACCACATCGCTGCCGGGGATGCCTATATCGATAAGCTGATGGACAAAACAACCGTGGTGCGGGTCGCCATCGAATCCCTTGCCGGCAAAGCCAGAAAGTAAAGCGCCGACAGCCATGACCGCTTCCCTGCTGGCACAGCTTGACCGCTATCCGGTCATCCTTACCGAGGGTGCCGTCATTGAACGGATTCGGCGGGAAACATCTCTGCAGCTGGATCCCTACCTGCTGAACACCGGTCTGATATACAGCACCGCGGGGCGGGCGGCGATGGCACAAATATATTCTCAGTACATCCGCATCGCCGCCGTTCACCGGCTGCCCATCCTGGTGGCCGCACCCACCTGGCGGGCCAATCCCCAAAGGGTCAAGCAGGCGGCACTGGGGGATGTAAGCACGGTCAACCATGATGCGGTGCGGTTTATGCGAGATGTCTGCCATGCATGTGACAGCCGGACCTCACCGGTAATGGTTGGCGGACTCATGGCCTGCCGGGGAGACGCGTACCAGCCGCAGGAGGCCTTGGACACGCCTTCGGCCGAAGCCTTTCATCGGCCCCAAGCCAGGAGTCTGGCCATAGCCGGCGTGGACTATATCATGGCGGCCACCCTGCCGGCGCTTCCCGAAGCGATTGGCCTGGCCCGTGTGCTGGCTTCGCTGCCGGTTCCCTACATTATCAGTTTTATCGTCCAGCGCGACGGGTCTATCCTGGACGGGACGCCCCTGGCACTGGCCATCGAACAGATCGACGATCAGGTCGATCCCCGGCCGGCCTTTTACATGGTCAACTGCGTCCACCCGGACACGGTGGTCACTGGACTCGGGGCAGCGTTAACGGAAAAAGGTCTGTTGAGAAACCGCCTGTGGGGCATCCAGGCCAACACGTCCGCCAAAAACCCGGAGGAACTGGACGGATCGGATGACTTGGACACCGCCGAACCGGAACCCTTTGCCGACAAAATGGCAACCCTTCACACGCAATTCGGGCTAAAAGTCCTGGGCGGGTGCTGCGGCACGAACCACCGGCATATCGAAGCCATCGCAAAACGGATGTCGGCCGCCCGGCCGCATCGCTTCGAGGCAACTAAAGACAGAACCGATTCTGCCGATATCCATTAAAAAGGATATTGAAAAATGATGTCCACGACCGCCATTTTCTGTTATCCGGTCTTTGCCAGTGCGGAAACCTATTGGCATGCGCTCCGTTTGGACAAACCGTTCGCCTCGCCGCCGGATGCGTATCTTTCGCCCCCCCTCGACACGTCCCCCAACCAACGGGACGCCTATTCCCCTGCCATCAGGGATCACGCATGAAACCCGATAAAACGACCCTGCTTGTCTTCGCGGTATGTCTGGTGGCCATCGCCGTGGCGCTTTATACCCGAACCGCCATCTACCCGACCGCACCGTCCCGTTCAGACCCCGTGGTTCGGGAAACGGACAGAGATGCTTATAATCGTGGCCGAATCATCGTCCACTACCACGAAAGACATCCTTATTATTTCAGCCAGGGGAAAGGCGTTGGCGGCATCATCGGCGATCGCATCACTTTTATTTTCGAACAGGCGGGAATTCCTTTGGCCTGGAAGAAAACCCCGGCCAAACGGCAACTGGATATCATCAAAAAGAATAGCGGCCGCGAAGGGGCCGCAGGATGGTTCAAGACCCCCGAACGGGAAACCTTCGCCAAATTCAGCCGGCCCATTTACCAGGATCGGCCGACCATTGCCCTGGCCAGGGCCGATCAGGACCTGATCCAGTCGGGCCTGCCCCTTGCCGACACCCTGGTCAATCGCCGTTTGCGGCTGCTCAGGAAAGACGGATACGCTTACGGGGGGTTCATCGACAGGCTGATTGACCGGCTCCACCCTAACCAGACGGTTACTTTCGCAGACAACGTAAGCATGCTCAAAATGATCCACACCCGGCGTGTCGATTATCTTTTTATCGCCCAGGAAGAGGCTGATAATCTGCTTGCCGAGGCCGGCCTTCCGGCGTCAGATTTTAAAAAGATCACCTTCACGGATATGCCCGAAGGCAACCGCCGATATATTCTTTTCAGCCGACAGGTTGAAGATTCAACCATCGACCGTCTGAACCGGGTCATTCAATACTACGGCGTCAACGAACCAGACGACAGGAGCACGACCAGATGATGCATAAATCGGTTTCCCTGATCACCGGCGTATTGCTGACCATCGCCTTTTGCACGTTCATCATGGTCTACGAAAAGCGGGCCATGACCACGGCCCAGTCGCGCATCGACACCCACGCCCGCATCATCGAAGACGCCATGTGGAACTACAACCAGCAGGGAGTCCAGGAATATTTGAAGCTGGCCGCCTTTTCAGACCATTACGAGTCGTTGACGGTCACCCATCACAACGGTGACCCCTTTCAGGAAATTCATCGGGAGCCGGCCACAGGCCTTGACAGGCTGCTGATGGCCGTACATCTGATGCCACGGGTACAGCTTAAAGCCCAGGTGTACCATCAGGGCAGCATCATCGGCCGGATGGAAGCCATCTGGATCCCCGATACCATCTATATGCATGCCTATGTATTTTTTGCACTGGTAATGGTCTTTGTAATTATACAGCTCTACCTGCACCTGCTCAAATCCAATACCCGGCTCGAAGAACGCGTCAAGGTTCGGACCGCCGAACTGATGGCGTCAAACCTGGAACTGAAGCAGGAAATCGAAGAGCGGGCTCACGCCGAAGCGGCCCTTCGCACCAGCGAGCAGAAGCACCGCCTGCTGTCGGAAAATATACACGACATCATCTGGACCATGGATCTGGATCTGAAATACACCTATATCAGTCCGGCAGCCATCAAGGCGCAAGGATGGGAACCGGCTGATCTGGAAACAATGACCCTCGAAAAAAGCATTACGCCGGCATCGTTTAAAAAGGCCAGTCGAATATTCGCCGAACAGTTGACCATGGGTGAACGGGCAGGCGACTTTGGCCGCTCTACCACCATGGAGTTGGAATTGTACCGCAAAGACGGAACAACGGTCGTGTGTGAGGTAACGGCCTCCTTCCTGCTGGGTGAAGACGGCCGGCCGGCCGGTATTCTGGGTGTCACCCGGGACATCACCGAGCGCCGACGGGCGGAAGCGGAAAAGGCCGCTTTACATCGTCAGCTGGAGCGCTCAAAAAAAATGGAATCGCTGGGCCTGCTGGCCGGAGGCGTGGCCCACGACCTGAACAACGTGCTGTCCGGTATCGTCAGCTATCCGGATCTTCTTCTGATGGATCTGCCCGTGGACGACGCCATGCGCGCGCCCATCGAGACCATCAAGGAATCGGGGCAAAAAGCAGCCACCATCGTTCAGGATCTGTTGACCCTGGCCCGCCGTGGCGTCAGTACCAGCGAAGTCCTGAACCTCAACAGCCTCATCGAGGATCAGCTGCGCTCTGCCGAGCATCAAAAACTGCTCACCTATTACCCGGATATCCGGTTCTCTGTAACGCTGGAAGCCGATCTTCCCAATATCAAGGGTTCTTCGGTGCATCTGAACAAAACCATCATGAACCTGGTATCCAATGCCGCGGAAGCCCAACCCAACGGCGGCGAGATCATTGTTACGACGGAAAGCGTTTATATGGACCAGGCCATCCGGGGCTACGATACGGTTAAAGCAGGCGAGTATGTCCGGCTAAGGGTAAAGGACGAGGGGGAAGGGATCAGCGAAACGGATCTGAACCACATTTTCGAACCCTTCTACACCAAGAAAAAAATGGGGCGAAGCGGCACCGGTCTCGGGCTCGCCGTAGTCTGGGGAACCGTTCAGGATCACGACGGATACATCGATGTGCACAGTATCCAGGGTCAAGGCACCGTTTTCGACCTGTACTTCCCGCTCTCACGGGATGCCGTGGAAGAAAAAGACCCGCGGATCAACCTGGCGGCGATCAGGGGCAGCGGCGAAACGGTTCTGGTGGTGGATGACATGGAATCCCAGCGAAAAATCGCCTCCCACCTGCTCCAGCGGCTGAACTACGAGGTCCACACGGTGGATAGCGGTGAAGCGGCGATTGCGTACCTGAAAGATCACACGGTGGATCTGGTAATCCTGGACATGATCATGGACCCGGGCATGGATGGCCTTGACACCTGGTGCGAGATCATCGGGCTCCACCCGAAACAGCGGGCCATCATCGCCAGCGGCTATGCGGAAACCGACAAGGTAAAAACCGCCCAGCGCCTCGGTGCCGGTGAATACCTGAAAAAACCCTATATGATCGACACTCTGGGAAAGGCCGTAAAAAACGCCTTGGCCGGCGCCCACAGCAGGTGAAACAACCGTCCACACCCCATGAACACCGAACATCGAACGTCCAACATTGAAGCTTGAATAAGGAATGTGATCGTTCCATGCATCGATCAATCCAAGCGATCTCATCATTGGACGTGCAGCGTTCGATGTTTAATGTTCGACGTTGGAAACCAACGCAATGGTTTCATAAAAACATCTTGCCCGGATTCATCAACCCCTTGGGATCCATCAGGTCCTTGATCTGCTTCATCAATACATAGCCTTCACCGTGTTCCAACCGCATGAATTTGCGTTTGCCGATACCGATACCGTGCTCTCCGGTGCAGGTGCCGCCCACCTCGACCGCCCGGTGGACGATGGCGTCGTTGATCGCCTCCAGGGATGCCCATTCCCCATCATCGGCCGGGTCACCCACCATCACCACATGCAGGTTGCCATCCCCGGCATGGCCGAAAACGAATCCCACGGCATTTCTCTCATCCAGTTGCTGCTGGGAAAATACGACCATTTGCGGATAGCTGGAGATAGGTACCGCCGCGTCAACGATCAGGGTCTCCCGCCCGGGATAGGCACGGTGAATGGTCTCCCAGGCCTCGTGGCGGGCCCGCCACAGCTCCTTTCGCTCCCGCTCCTTGACGCCGGTTTTAAAGTCAAGGGCGCCACCGTCCCGACACAGCGCTTCGGCCAGAGACGCGGTTTCGCTCAACGCGGCCTCGCTGATGCCGTGAAACTCGCAGAACAGAGAGGGCTTTTCGTCAAGGCCCAGGTCCTTCTCCCGGTTCATCAGCGCGATGAGTTCCGGGGTAAGCAGTTCCAGCGCCGCAGGGGCCAGCCCCGACCCCATAAGAACCGCCACGGTTTTCGAAGCCGCCTCCAGGGAGTCAAAGGTGGCCGTCGCCGCCAGGTGGACGACGGGAATGCCGGCCAGTTTCAAGGTTGCCTCGGTCACCACTCCCAGGGTTCCCTCGGAGCCCACGAAAAGCCGGGTAAGATCGTAGCCCGATGAAGATTTATGGGCCTTTCCGCCGGTGTGGATCACCCGCCCGTCGGGCAGCACCACCACCAGGCGCATCACGTAATCCCTGGTCGCGCCGTATCTGATGGTCTGAACGCCCGAGGCGTTGTTGGCGATCATGCCGCCGATGGTGGCGTCGGCGCCGGGGTCCGGCGGAAAGAAGAGCCCCGACCGGCCGGCGTGCTGGTTGAGGGTTTTACGGAATACCCCGGGCTGGACATCGGCCTGGAGGTCCTGGGGCCGGATGGCGATGATCCGGTTCATGCGGGTCATATCCATCACCAGGCCGCCTTGCACCGGCAGCGGGTTGCCTTCGGTGCTGGTGCCGGCTCCCCAGGGGGTGACGGGAATACCCTGGGCATAAGAATATGATAGGATATCGGAAACTTCATCGGTAGTCACGGGCCATATGATGCCGGCGGGCAGCTTGCCCCGGTGCGGGGAGATATCCCTGACGTGAAGTTCGCGGTTGGACTGGCCGGTGGAAAAACGATCCGGGGCCACAAAATCGGAAAGGGCGTCCATCTGGGTCTGCGTAAACTGTTGCATCATTCTTCTCCACGGTCTGATCGGTTAAGCACCGGCTGCGAAAATGCGGTGACGAGCTACAGTAAAAACTTCCATGGTCGTTGTCAATCGACAATGATTGCGTATTGACAACGGTGCGTAAAACCGATTTACTCGGTCATTCCTGATCCGATTCGGCCTTTCCCGTTTCCAAAGCGACAACCTGATTGAGGAGGATGTCATGACCCCGGCTTCCCGGCAGGCACTGGAAGGTCTGCGCGACCTGTCCATGCTCAAATGGTATGTGATCCCGCTGCTGGCCTACACCTTTTACATCTATACCCTGGAAATGAAAAAAGCCCGGGCCACCGGCAACTGGAATGTGGTGTTCGCCGGTCTGACCGTCTTCGGCATGGACTTCATCAATGAGACCTGGAACGGTTGGGTCCTGGTATTCACCCAGCGTTCGGCGTTCTGGACCGCCCCCGGCGAAACGGCCCTGCGGACCATGGTCGGCTGGAACATCGAAATCATGTTCATGTTCGCCATCTCGGGAATCATTTACGCCAACACCATCTCCGAGGACCGGCACGAAAAGATCCTGGGCATCTCCAACTGGTGGTTCTGGGCCATCGGATATTCAGTCTTCTGCGTATTCGTGGAAGTACTGCTCAACATGGGCGGCCACCTGGTTTGGGAGTATTCCTTCTGGTCCCGTTCCTTCAAGGGCGTCTGGCTGATTTTCCTGATCGGCTATTTTCATTTTTACGTGGCCGCCCTGCTGGTCATCGGCATGAAAACCATCCGGGCCAAATTTATCACCGTTTCAACCCTTTACGTGATCGCTATTTCTGCCAATATCTTCGGCATGGGCATCATGGGATGGGTGTATTAGCAATAGGGATTGACGCCATGAACGGGAATTGCATTCTGCTCAACGGGGATTATACTTTTCTCGGCCTGGTGGACTGGAAAAAGGCCATGGGCCTGATGTTTGCCGAAAAGGTCAGGATCCTAAAGTTTTCGGACCGGGTGATTCAGGGGGTGGGCCGCACGTTCCGGGCACCGGCGGTGGCCGTACTGGTCAAGGTGGTGAGAAGCGTTTACCGGGGCCGTGTTCCTTTTTCGCGCCGAAATGTCCTCGCCCGGGACCGGTTTGCATGCGCCTATTGCGGTTCCCGGATCAAGCCCATAACCATGGATCACGTGATTCCACGGTCGCGGGGAGGAAAAACCGACTTTGACAATTGCGTGGCCTGCTGCCGGGCCTGCAACCATAAAAAAGGCGCCCTTTTGCCCCGGGAAGCCGGAATGGCACTGCGTCATCGCCCCTGGCAGCCCACCATCGCCGAGTTTATCCGGATCCGCCTTCGCCATTCCGGAGTCTACGGACTGCTGGTTGAACTGGGATTGGCGTAATGACGATTAGATCACCTATCATCGATTGACCGTATCGGCCGATTTCGCGGACCGGCAGTTCCGGCAAACGTCGGTGGCATGGGGTCCAGGGATTTGAGTGTTGCCAGCAGCAGTCGGGGGTCGAGGTAGGGGGACAACCGGTCCTGATAAACCTCCAGAACGGCCATCGCCTTGGCGGCAATTCGTTTTGCCCCGGTAAGGTTCCCCTGTTCCAGATGTACATAGGCACCGGCTGCCCGGATGATGGCCTGGAGCAGTTTTTTATCGTCCCCGTCGGCTGTCATCCAATACGGTTCCAGATACTCGTGGGTTTCAAAAAAAAGGCCCCGGTCCCAGATAGCCACGGCGACATCCAGCGGATCGTCAAGCTGACGGTTTCGGACATCCGCCAGCACCTGTTCGTATGCGGCCAGGCGCTGGTCGATATAAGTCCTGACGCAACCCGGCAGGGGGTCATTAAGAAAAAATCCGGCAGCGCGCCGTACCGGTTGCATCTCTTTTTGTTCCAACACCTTCTTGAAATTTTCCGACAGTGCATTGCGGACATTGCGGCACAGCCGGTTGTTAAAAGGGTCGAAGCGTTCGATTTCAATCATGTCGGACTCCTGTATGTGGTATTTGCGGCGGTTGTCGGAATGGGGCTATCTGGCTGACTGGCACCACGGCTTGGACCGCAGAGGAGGCGGATTGGCCTCCCCTGCCCCTGCCAGAACCGCTTTTTCCCGAGAAATCAATCGATGGCCGGCCGCTGATTAAGGTTGTCATCGCCGTTCAACTGTTCTATTATGGGGGTTATTCAGTCGGCATTTTCAACATCAGACCATCGTCAGCACCAATGTAGCGAAAATCCCGCCGGTTTGACAACTATCGCAAGGATATTAATTTTGAAGACTTCCCGCCGCAAGCAGCGGTGGACGCGCTGATTATCGCGGTTCAATGCCATCTTATTCCGGCCTGGACAACTCGACGAATTCGCACCTGAAGTGCGTTCCAATGATTAAGAAAGGATTGTTGCGTCAATGAAATTCACCTTTGCCCACAACAACATCAATGTCCTGGACCTCGACCGGAGCCTCGCCTTCTACAAAAAGGCCCTCAATCTGGTTGAAAACCGCCGTTGGGACAATCCCGACTTCATCCTGGTCTATCTGGGTGACGGACACAGCCAGCACCAGTTGGAACTCACCTGGCTTAAGGACCGAACAGCGCCCTATAACCTGGGAGACAACGAAATGCACCTGGCCTTTCATGTGGATGATTACGACGGCGCCCACACCCTGCACAGCCAGATGGGCTGCATCTGCTTCGAAAACGAAGGGATGGGGCTATACTTCATTTCAGATCCCGACGGGTACTGGATCGAGATCATGCCATTCAGAAAAGTTCATGAACAGGAATAAACCAGGGGGTCAATCAGTGGAACCGGTAAGCGGACACCTTGAGATACTGGATAAAGGATTCGGTTTTCTCCGAGACATCGGTAATAATTACCAGGCCGGACCTGCAGACACCTTTGTCCCGGCGTTCATAATCAGCAGATTCGGCCTGCGGGAGGGGACCTTCATCGAGGGCCGGGGGGAGCCCGGCAACCCCGGCAACCAGAACCTGAAGCTGGCGGCAGTGGAACGGGTCAATGGCCTGCCCGTGGAACGGTATGCGCAGACCGAAACCATGCACACCATGACCAGCATCAACCCCGACCAGCGGCTGCGAATGACCCAGGGACCAAAGGACCTCACCGGCCAGGCCCTCGACCTCATCGTCCCCATAGGCCGGGGGCAGCGAGGTCTGATCATCTCTCCCCCCAAATCGGGGAAAACCACGCTATTGCGCCATATGGCCAACTCGGTAACCGCCAATGACCCGGAAATGGACGTATTCATTCTGCTGGTCAATGAACGTCCGGAAGAGGTCACCGACTTCAAGCGCGGACTGAAAGACGCCCATGTGCTCTACTCTTCCGTGGACCAGAGCATCGGCCAGCACATGCGTATGACCCGTCTGGCGGTGCACACCGCCATGCGATGCGCGGAAACCGGACGGGACACGGTGGTCTTCATCGATTCATTGACCCGCATGGCCCGAGCCTTCAACGCCGAAACGGAAAGCTATGGCCGGACGCTCTCAGGCGGGCTCGGCGCCAACGCCATGGCGATGCCGCGCAAGATCTTCGGCGCCGCCAGAAATATCGAAGGCGGCGGTTCGCTGACGATCATCGCCACCATCCTGGTGGAAACCGGCAGTCGGATGGACGACATCATCTACCAGGAGTTCAAGGGAACGGGAAATATGGACCTGGTGCTCAGTCGAGACTGCGCCGAACACCGCATCTTTCCGGCCATCGACATCCGCCTGAGCGGCACCCGGAAAGAGGAACTGCTGCTGGACAAGGATGAACTCAAGAAAATCGTGGAGATCCGTCGAACCCTGTCGCAGAAAGATACCACCGAAGCCATGACGGACCTGCTGGAATACCTGGACCGTCATAGTCGCAATTAATTTGGCGCGGAAAAAGGTTTAGGCAAATGGACGGCCAGTACCGTAAAAACATCCATCCCGGCATCGCGGTCCATATTGTTCTGAAGGCGGACCAACGCAGCGGCCGGCTCACCGGCGGCACGGTCGAAGCGATACTCACCCGTTCACCCCATCATCCGCACGGCATCAAGGTACGGCTGACCGACGGGCAGGTGGGACGGGTCAAAACGGTCCTGCCACAACCCTAAAGGCTTCTGACCCTGTTTCGCAGGGGTGCTGCCCATAGTCGGCTGGCTCATATCCTCACCCGCAGGCAGACAACGGTAACTGCTATCCGGGTTCAAAAGTGCTGTGGGGCTGCTTCTTTTCCTGCTTGCTTTTTTTCTTTTCCTTGGGAGTCTGGGCAGGCTTTTTCTTGGCATCTTTCTTCGTGTCTCGTGATTTCGACATGGCACACCTCCATTATTACGCTAAAGGGGAAAAACACATTTATTCCAATTTATGGCTGAAAATGGATCAATGATACACCGTCGAATGGGGTCATGCAATCGAGATTTGCGCCCGGGTAAGGATTAGCCGGCATTAGAAATCTGTTAAATTTTAAATAAACCGGTTTCCTGTGGTTGCATTCCCCGATTCCGCACTTATTATCTCGATCGCACCCCGCCGGGCAACGGCGGGGTTTGGTATTTTATCGGGAGCGTTATCCAAACACCCGGCCGTCCGTCTCGAACGGGCATTTTTTTAACACCAGCACCTATTTTCAGAAGGAGAAAATGATGGCAGATCGTTCCCATATCACCCTCTACAGCGGCGGCCACAAAGGCGCCGAATCCGAATTCGGCCGACTGGCCGAAGCCTGGGGCATCCAGGAGGTCAACTTTTCATTTGAGGGACACATGACTGAACGCTCCCGGGGGGTCCGTGAGCTGACACCTGAGGAACTGGACAAGGGCAATGTGAGCATGGAGATCGTGTCGGCCCGCATGGGTCGAAAATTCGCCCAGGCCAACAAGATCCGCAAGGTGATCCAGACTATTTTCCACATGGTCAACAGCGGTTACCACGTAATCGCCGTAGGTTGGATTCAGCCGGATGACACGGTCAAGGGAGGGACCGGCTGGGGCGTGGAACTGGCCAGGCTGTTCAACCGGCCGGTGCATGTCTACGATCAGGAGCGCAAAGGCTGGTTTGTCTGGGAAAACAATGCGTGGGTGGCAGGGACGCCGACAATTGAAAAGGACACCTTTGTGGGCACCGGCACCCGGAATCTCACCGACGACGGCAAAAAAGCCATCCATGCTCTCTTCGAAAGCGCCTTCGGGAAGGCGTGATCCCTCGCTTAATTACGGCTGCCGGACTACCGGTGGCCGTTGCAGGTGAAAAGACTGCGGTTTATTCTTGATGGATTCGTAAAAAATCGAAATACCCTCTTTATTGTCATTCCCGCGCAGGCGAGGATCCAGTGTTATCAAATACTTATAGATAGCGCTAAAGCTTCACTACGTGCCCCGCCTGCGCGGGAATGACACATCTTGATACTTTTTACGAATCCCTCATTCTTTATTGCCGTAACGATTGACACTCACCTTGTCGCGCTGAAGGGACGTTTGCGGATGGGGTGCCGGCTGCTCGGCTGGATACCCGATGGCCATAATGGTGGACACGGCCCATCCTGCGGGCAGTCCCAGAAGCTCGGCCGCGAATTCGCCGGCGGTTCTTGTCTCGTCGTGATTCCGCTTGCGCAGCTGGATCCAGCAGCTTCCCAAGCCAAGGTCGGTGGCCGCCAGGTGTAGTATAATGGAAGCAATGGAGGCGTCTTCCACCCAGACATCCGATTTACCCGGATCCGCGCAAACCACGATGGCCAGTGGGGCCTTGGCCAGAAACGAAGCACCGTGTGGCTTGGCCGTTGACAGACGCCTGATGGTCTCCGGATCGTTCACCACTATGAATTTCCAGGGATTTCCACCCCGTGAGGAGGGTGACCGCAGGGCCGCCTCCATGATCAGTTCAACCTTTTCAGCTTCGACGGGTCTGTCTTTGAATCTTCGAATGCTTCGCCGCGACCTTAACAAGTCGATAAACATCTTCACACCTCCGGGAGTTTACGAATCTGGCGAACCCCAATAAGGCTGAAAGCGTCAGCTCCGGGCCTCAGGGCTCCGACAGTCGTCATCCGTCGTCTTTCAAGCCCCGCAGCATTTCTTAAACTTCTTGCCGCTGCCGCAGGAACACGGGTCGTTTCTACCGATTTTCGGCCCCTGGCGAACGGCCTGCACCGGCTGCGGCGCCTGGCCGTCCTTAAAATACCACCGGCCGTCTTCTCGGACAAATTCAGCGATCTCATGGTGGTCGAATGCCTTGCTGTCTTTGCGGTAGCGCGCCAGAAACTCCACAGTACCCGTCGAATCATCCGGGCCTCCGTTTTCTATTTTCCGGATTTCCAGCCGCTGCCATTCCAGCTTCCGTGACCAGGCTGCCGTCCCTTTCCGGTCAGCATCCTGGCGGTTGGAAGGATGCGTGGTCTCGAAAATATAATCGAACTCCTTTTTCGCATGGGCCGTGTAGCGGGAACGCATCAGCGCTTCGGCGGTATCGGCGGTCCGTTCTCCTGTAATCAGCGGTTGACAGCATTCCGTGTAATCTTTTTCACTTCCGCAGGGACAAAGTTCCATAGGGTTGCTCCAATTATGGGTTGGCTTACTGGTTGTGTTTGTCATTTGGGGGTGTCATCCATGGGCGATGCATCCAAAACCGCACGAATGTTAAACCAGGGATCAGCCTTCGGGCAAGGGTTTCCGCTGGCTTTCCCGGGCGGCATCACTCGGATGGATTCGCCAGGTAAAGACAGGCGACAGGAGATAGAGGACCATATACCCCAGGCAAATCTCCCCGAAAATGGGGGTAAACATGCTGATCGTCAGGAGCAGCAGGTTGGCGCGGCCGAACCAGGGATGGCGGCTCATCGTCCGCCCCATGTGGAGATATCGAATCGGATAGAGGTTCATGATGACCCCGGCAAACACCATGGTGCCGGTTGCGAAAAGTCCCCAAAAAAGGATCCGCTGAGAAGAGAGCGCCAGGGCGTGGTCGAAAATCACCAGCGGAGACATCACCAGCATGGCCGCTGCAGGGGTGGGCAACCCTTTGAAAAAACCGGGGATAGGCGTCTTATCCAGGGTGAAGTACACCAGCCGGCCCATTCCCATAACCGCATAGAATACGGCAATCCATCCTATGGGCAGGTGGTCGAAGCGGCCTTCACCGAACAGGTTCAGGGTGATGTAAAAAATCCAGGCCGGCACGATGCAGAAGCTGATGGCGTCAGCCAGGTCGTCCATGATGCTGCCCATGTTGATGGTCTTCTTGCCCGGTTCATCGGAAAGGGGTTCCGTCAGGCCCAGCCGACGGGCCAGGGCGCCGTCCAGCTTGTCGAACGTGGCAGCCCCGATCATCATCAGATAGGCTTCCCGCATCCGGCCCTGGTAGGCAAAAAACACGGCGATGAGGCCCATCAGGGCATTCATCACGGTCAGGGCGTTGGGAAACACCGACAGAATTTTTCGTCGGAGCACCTGGTCCCCGAAACACAGTTCGTCCAGGCAGGCGGTGCCGTATTTGCGGCAGTACCCCGCGATGGATCCCAGGTTGATGATGAAAAACAGGATTTCCACAAAAAACAGGATTTGCAGGGAGACGTTCCCCAGGTAGGAAATTCGGAAATAGATCCATGACTCCGGTCCTTCGGGGATGTAGAACGCGTAAGCGTAGAGCAGCGCGCTGACCGGTGCGGCCACGATGGTTCGCATGCGGTTGTATTCGCTGCTCTCCGGTTCCACCCCTTGGCGGATGGCGAATCCGCGCATAAAAGACGCAAAGCTGTCCCGCACCAGGACCGTTACGCAAAGCACCAGAACAAAAATTGCATGCATCAGCTGGCCATGGGTGGGGTCTGTCTCCGACACCAGCAGACGCCACATCATACCGGCAGCGATGACCGGAAAGATGATGGAATAGACCAGCTTGTCCATGAGCCGGTCCGCCAGGGGCGCAAGCGGGGCGTTGGGCCTGAAGCGGGCCGAGAACCAGCCGTCCACCAGGTCGACAATCATGGAGAGGATCAGAAACGAAACCCCGACGGTATACACCACCGGGTTTCTACCCCATATGACCGCTACGGCGCAGATCATGCCCCCAAAAATCAGGAGAGGGCGGCTGTAGACGAAAATAGCGGCCAACCTCGCCGGCAGTGGGATTTTATCGGTCATGGAAGCAATGCCTGTCAGCCTGAAAGGTGTTGATCAAAACGAGGCGACTCTGAAAAATCAATTCGCTTGAGATCGCACCGGATTTTGGATCGGATACCCGGTGCGTCAATGATTTCATACGGTTGGTATGGAAGTATTGACGGTAGGCCGTATCCAGTCAAAAGAGGGGCAAAATAGGCCAATTAATTTTCCCGAGACCCGTTAACCATCGCGTCAAAGGCATCATAAAGGGATTGCCCATTCTAGTCAAGGCGCGAAGGGCCGGACATTCACATCTTCTTATGGAATGAAACGGTTTTCTCTGAAAAATAGAAAGGGTGCCTCCGCACCCTTTGACTATCTCCCCAACAGGCCGGGGGATTCAGGCGTCCGGCAGAGCACTTCCGTCAACCGCATCCAGACTGTTTTCCGGAACACTTTCAAGGGCGGGGATGGTGAGCGGCTGGTGAATTTTCAGCGCTGCCAGGTTCACATCGGCATTGTAGTGTCTGAGCAGCCACAGCGGGAGATCGAATTTTTCCCGGCACAGGGTCCAGTAACTGTCTCCCGGCTGGACCCGATATCGTTGGAGTTCGCCGACCCTATAAGCCGCAAAGAAATCCTCCTGCAGCCGTTTGTGGAACTCGAAGCGCCGGGCTTTGAAATCCTCGGCCGCCACGTCGTCCAGGGGAATTTTAATCTGCTGGTTCAATTGCAGCGACTGGCCGAAGGGTAAATGGTTGAGGCGACGGATCCGGGAGGCACGGACACCGGCCCACTCCGCATAATGGCCAAGGGTCTCCTCTACCTCGACCGTAATGATCCCTACCGGCTGCTGCCTGACCTGGATAATCCGGTCAAACCCGACATCGGCGCTGACGATGCCCGTTTCTATGCCCACGTCGCGGCCGATCGAATCTTCCGGCACGCCTTCGGGCATAACGTCGGCCATCGCGATCAGGTCGGCTGGAGACGGCCCCGGACGCCGATATTGGGCGACCGGGCTTTCCAAGGGGATGTTCGCTGGTATGGCAGAAGATCTGTCTGCGCGGTCCACAGCCGCAACATGAACCACGGGATCACTCGGTATTGTCGGCTGGGCGATGTTTTCAGTGGGGGCCGATTCCCCGGCCTGGGGAATGCGAAGGGTCTGCCGGGCATAAACGGTCGCCCGCCGATCCATATTGTTGGCCAGAATCAGATCGTCCAGCTTCACCCGGTGCATCCGGGCGATCTTGCCGGCCGTATCCCCCCGCTGAACCGTATAGAACCGGCTGAGCTTCTGAGCCGATTTGAATACATCCGAAGGAATATCGGCAATCGATACGCCCTCCGATTCAACGTGGGGGGGAAGGTTCAGGGCATATCCCTTGGGGATATACTTCTGGCCGTCGAACACGGGAGGCCGAAGCGCGGGATTCATGGCCCGGACCACTTGTGGAGAAACCTTGAAATGTCCGCAAAGATCCGTTAACGCCGCATAGCCATCCAGGTTCACGGTTCTTGATCGGATGGGGGCATGCAAGGCCAGGGGCCCGAAATAACGCTGGTAGTCGGATGCCACCCGGCGGGCGGCCAGAAATTCGGAATAAAAATTCCTCGATGCGAACTTAAAGGTTCGGCCGTTGTAGGAAGTGAAAATATGGGGATAATCGCCATGAGCGGCCTTGGCCCGCAGCATACCTGCGGCACCATGGTTGTAGGCCGTGATGGCCAGGGGCCAGCTGCCCAGCCGATCGTGGTTTTCCTTGAGCAACTGGGCCGCCGCCTGGGCGGCGGCAATGGGGTCACGCCGTTCGTCCAGCACATAATCCACGGTCATGAATCGCTTGCCTGTGGACCGCGTGAACTGCCACATCCCGGCCGCACCGAACTTGCTGTAGGCGTTGGTGTTAAAAGAGGACTCCACATGGGGAAGATAGGCCAGATCCTCGGGCACCCCATTGGATTTTAAAATGGCCCGCATCCGGTCAATGTAAGCCCCGGAACGAACCAGGCCGGCCTGGAAGCGGTCCCGCTGACCGATCTGACAGCGAACCCGATGACGGGCATGGCCGAATGTGCGTGCATCCGCCCCGGGTCCAAACAGCGCCGCCACCCGCCGGCAGTCGGCATCTTCTGTCAACGGATCGGCGGCCAGACGCTTCAATAGCGACTCAACCCGCTGGCTGGCCCGTTTCATTCGCAGGCGGTTAATTTTCCGGGCACCCGGATGATCGGCAGGTTTAAGGTCGATCACCTCATAAACGATATCCAGATGCACGCTGTCGTGAACGACAGCCTGGGTGGTCGAATAACGGGCATAAATATTCGTCCAGAACGTGACATTCGGATCGATGACCGGGTATAGGGGAAATGGATCTTCGGCGGCATGAACGGGTGAAAGGAACAGGCCGAGCAGGACCGAAAAGACGAGGACCCCTATCGTTACACGTTGGTGATGCATGGCGACACGTCCTTGTATGTCTGGGTTTGGGTAGATAACCATTGAATAGACAAGCAATATTAATACCACAGATCAATGTCGTCTTAAGAACCCTGTCTGTTCTGATGTTCGCTAAAAAATGCCTCGCCGTCATACAAAAATGTGTCCGGAAAACCGGACAAGAAGCGACAAATAATTGACAAAACCCGATACTATTTCGCACCGCTTTGGACAGAAGACTTGAATGAATCCGATCAATGATCATATTGTAGATTATTTTTCGATCCTTGAGGGATGAAATGAACCTGCAGCGCAACCTGATTCGCCCCTACCTTTACACCCGGTATTTCTTCCATCGAATGACCGGCACCGGCGCTTTTAGCGGCAACCGGATTCGAACCGCCCATCCCCCGGCCCATCCCCAATGGAATCCGCTTAAACAAGCCATCTGGAAATACCATGTCAAGCAATTTCACGAATCCTCGTGCTCGGTGGCCACGGTGGTATCGTGCATCAACGCCATCAGGTCTTTGGAAAACGGTGACGCCCCTCCCATCAGCCAGACCGACATCCTCGATCGGGTAACAACCGGACACTGGAAAGAACGGATGAGCAATGGCGGATACCACGGACGCCGCGGGCTGCCGCTTCCGCTTCTGGGCCAGGTGGTCAAAGACAGCATCGCCGCCTACGGCCTGAAGATTCGAACCGTTGACGTCGTCCAGACCCCCAAAAATGCCCCGGCGAGGTCACCTGTCCGCACCAGACTGAAAAAGTGTCTGCGGGATTTTGATCGTCATGGCAGCGGCCTGATCATCACCCACTTCGATCAGGGCGCCCTTGTCCCCACCTTGAATATCCCCCACATATCACCCGTGGGCGCCTACGATGAAGCCACCGACCGGGTCACCATGCTCGATGTGGATCCCGAACAGGAAAATCCCTATCAGGTGGATTTCGGGACCTTCTACAAAGGACTGTCCAGTGACTATCATCATGTATTCGCAACCTTTGGTTACGGCAGCGGCGGATATATCTATATTCAGACACATTAGCCGATTGCATTGACGCCGGTTGACCATTCCGCCCGGACCAACGATCGCATTCGTGCAGGACAAAACACCAATGCCCGCGGTTGCATAGGCTGGCGATCATGGTTATCGTTAACCATCAATTTAAAAGCAAAGGAGCCGAATCCGTTCAACACGCCTGAAAATAGGATTAACCCGAATCTTCGCATGTCCAGGAGACGATTCATGGGCAGACTATCAACGGCTCTCAAGGCCGTGCTGGCAGCCCAGTTTGTGCCACGGCTGGCACAGGCTGCCGCAGATACCCGGGGTCCGTCGACATCCCTTCACTATCGTCCGCTTAACGGCGACAGCCTGCGGGAGATGGCCCGGCGCAAGATGCACCACGGACCGAATAATATCTTTTCGAATCCCATGGGTATCCCGCGCAACGGTCGTTTCTGGCAGGTGCTCTCCTGGAAGCTTTTCCACAAGAATGCCTACGGTGCGTTCCTTGACGAGCAGCCGCTTTCACCCGTCTCCATCGACTGGGAGCCGGTAAAGGCCCACCGGGGAGTGTCGGTTACCTTCATTAAACATTCGACCGTGCTGATCAAGGATGGGGACCGGGTCCTGCTGATCGATCCGGTCTTCAACGACATCTTCTGGTTTATCAAGGATTTTACCCCCCTGGCCTTCAATCTGGAGAGCATGCCGCGGCCGGACCATGTACTCATTACCCACGGCCACTACGACCATCTGGATTATCGGTCCCTGGCGACGCTTGACCCCGGCACCCATGTGATCAGCCCCTTGGGATACAACAGCGAATTCAAGACAGCAGGCATGACCCATCGCACCCAGTTGGACTGGTTTGAGCACTATAGCGACGGCCCCCGGGAGATCACTTTTCTACCCGCGAACCACTGGACCATGCGCAACCCCATCACCGGGCCCAACCGCTCCCTATGGGGCGGCTACCTGATTAAAACCGCCGGCGGACCGGTGATTTACATTTCGGGGGACAGCGCCTACTTCGATGGATTCGAACAACTGGGCCAGGATTTCGATATTGACCTGGCCGTCTTCAACATGGGGGCCTACGCACCGCGGTGGTTCATGGCGTCCAGTCACATGAACCCCTCGGAAACGGTCCGGGCGTTTCAGGAAATCAAGGCCAGACGACTGATGATTGCCCACTGGGGAACCTTCCAACTGGGAGACGAACCGGTTCACTTCCCGCCACATGATCTTAAAAAAACGCTGAGCGAAAAAGGGCTTCTCAGACAATGGATCCCCTTGGGACATGGCGGCACCTATTTTTTCTGATGAAAGAGGGTGCCGAAAGGAATATGCAATGAAACGATTGCTTTTTATCACGCTTCTATTTCTTATCGCCGGTCCTCAGAATTCGTTCGCCGATCGCAGCCATTTCGGAACGCATGATCCCGTCGGCGTCCGATCGACCGCAAATCTACCGATCCAGGATCTGCGGGGCCGGTTAAAACGACCGTTCCGGCCGCCGGTGCATCCAGGAGACCCGGGAAAACCCGTCCACCCGATCTATCCGGGTTATAAACCCGCTCATGGCCGGCCCGTCTACTGGTGGCCCGCCAGTATAACCGTGGTGCAGGAAGCCCCGCCGATCATCATCGTGAACAATCCCCCGCCCGCAGCGCCGGCGCCGCTCCCCGAACCAGAGAAAGTGTGGGTGCCGCCGGTCATGGATACGCGCACCGAACCCGGCTATTGGGATTACGGCATAAGGAAGGTGTGGATGGGTGACCACTGGCGGTACGAACAGGATCATGACGAACGGATCTGGGTGCCCGAGTCCCAGGTGAACGTCGTCAAGCAGGAAGGATACTGGAAAACCGTTGATTAAACGACGATCCACTCGCTGTCGTCCATTCTGATTGCAGCAAACGTATTATACACCGGCCTTCAGACTCATATAATATCCGCGTTCAAAATACTGGGAGGTCTTGGCGTCCTGAACGGCCTCGTTTTCGTGAATATAGCGCGAACCGCCCCCCCATGCGCCACAGGCCAGCACCGCTGTGTCGCCGAGGCTGAACTTTCGGCCGCAGGCCGGACACCCCCGGGCGTTTGAGGTATTGAGCGATTCAAGGTCCATGATGATTTTGGGTTTGCACGAAGTCATTTCACTCATTGTCTTTTCCTTTCGTTTCAGTTGGTTCGATCTATCAGATACAATATTCATCATCCTAAAAAATGCAAACCGGGGTGACGGGTGCGCGTTAGGACCTCGCCAAGAAATGAATTGCTTAATTGGCACAGATTTGCTTTTGTCGGTGGTCTCTCTAAATATCGATGGATTGTCTTGAATGGTCATCACACCGGTTTAAGGAAATAACATGGTCAACACCCTGGGTGCGTTCGGTGCCTTGTTTACCGCCACCTTTATTTTTTTGACCGGCAACGGCCTGTTAAACACCCTGCTGAGCACACGCATGGCCGCGGAGGGGTATTCAACGAGCACCACCGGTATGGTCCTGTCCTGTTATTTCACGGGCCTGCTGACCGGTTCCTTCGTTTCCCATCGGTTGATCCAACGGGTGGGTCATATCCGCGCCTTCACCGTGTTTGCCGCCACGACGACAGCCGCGGCCCTGCTCCACGGGCTCTACTTGTCCCCCTGGTTCTGGGGGGTGCTGCGATTTTTATGCGGGGTCACGACTTTCGGTCTGTTTATGGTCATCGAGAGCTGGCTCAACGAGTGCACCGAATCGCGCTACCGGGGGCGGGTGTTTTCCATTTACATGACCCTGACCTACCTGGGCATCGGCATCGGCCAGCAGTTGCTCAACGTCGGCGGCGTTCAGGGGCAAACGCTGTTCATCATTGCCGGTATCATCTTCGCGCTCTGCCTGGTACCGGTATCCGCCACCGAGGGAGCCCACCCCAGTCTGCCCGAAACCAAGCCCTATCCTTTCATATCTATTTTCCGCCGGTCACCGCTGGGCATGCTGGGGTGTATGGCCGCCGGTCTGACCAACAGTGCCTTTTATGCCATGACGCCGGTGGTCTGCACCGGCATCGGACTGTCGCTGCGCCAGTTGTCATGGATCATGTCCATCACGGTGTTCTCCGGCCTGGCGGCCCAGTGGACGGTGGGAACCCTGTCGGACCGGTTCGACCGCACCGTTGTCATTAGCGTAATCGCAACCGCTATCGCCGCGGTAAGCGGGTTCATGTTCGTCATCGGGAAGACGTCGTTTGGGGGTATGGCGGTAGGAATGGGACTTTTCGGCACACTGATGTTCGCCGTCTATCCGGTCTCGGTGGCCCGGGCGCATGATATTTTCGGCGGAAAGGATGCGGTGGCCGTCAGTGCAGGCCTGCTGTTCGCTTACAGCATCGGTGCCTGCGCCAGCCCGATACTGGCCTCCGGGGTAATGACCCTGCTGGACACGCCCTTCGGCCTTTTCGCTTTCTGGTGTCTCATAAACGGCACCTTTGCCGTGATCACCCTTTATTTAAGAAAGCGGGAAAAGGTGGAAACCGTTGCGGTGGAAGACCAGGTGGCTTTCGCTCCCATGAAAAGCACATCACCGGTAGTCATGTCCCTGGACCCGCGCAACAATCCTGAAATCGACAGCCAACGACCTCGATAAAAGAAGATGGATCAGCGCAGCAAGCCGCGAGACCTTTGACCGGTCATGAGAAAAGGATCACTGCTGACATCGTTGCTGCATTGCAGATAACCATTGTTGACGGCGCCAACCACAGTCAGGCTCAACAGCAGTTGATCAATAGCGAACACAAGTGGCGAATGTGGTGTGAATGCTTGATCTGATCGAAAAGTGAAAACCGCCCGCAGGCAGACCGTCTTTTGCCGGCGGTCTTTGACAGGTCATTTTTCCTGCCATTTAAAATACGCAGCTGCACCCGGATGCAGGGCGATGCCGGTATCAGGACTTTCCGAGGGCTTCAACTGTCGTTGGCGCGGCGGTCTCAGGCCACCGCCAGGCGCCGGCAACGCCTCCGCTGGACCAGCCAGACACAGGCCAGCAGCAATAACGCCGGGATGAACATCAGATGCTTGGGCGGAATGCTGGCCGGTACGTAGATATGCAGAATTTCCTGATCAAAGTCGATGCCGGCCTTTTCCGCCGGGCTCCCAAAAACCACATTATCCACAAACACCCGGCCGTCTTCCACTCGGGTTTCGATGCCGATGGCCGTCAATCGCTCGGTGGGCGTCGATTCGTCGCCTACCTGCAGCATCAGGCTTTTGGTAAATGCCCGCCCCCGCATGTCTTCACCAGCCACCTCAAGCATCAAGTGGGCCCCCGCTTCGGTCTGCTCGATGACCTGCTCGAGACGGGTGGCCTTGACCTCCGAGAGGGGGGGATAGATCATGTCCCACCAGAATCCGGGGCGAAGCAGGGTGAAGGCCACCAGCAGGAGGGCTACGGTTTCCCAGATGCGGCTCTTGGTCAAAAAATAACCTTGGGTGGCGGCGGCGAAAATCATCATGGCCACGACAGCCCCGACGACCACGGTTAAAAAATGGTACCAGGTCCCGACGCCGATCATCAGCAGTTCGGTGTTGAAGATGAAGATAAACGGCAGGACAGCGGTACGGATGTCGTAACCGAAGCCCTGGATTCCGGTACGAATCGGATCGCCGCCGGAGATGCCGGCCGCGGCGAAGGCCGCCAGGCCCACAGGAGGAGTGTCGTCGGCCAGGATACCGAAAAAGAAAACGAACAGGTGGGCCGCAATCAGCGGCACGAGCAGCCCGGAGCGTGCCCCGAGGTTGACGATCACGGGCGCCATGAGAGTCGACACCACGATGTAGTTGGCCGTGGTGGGCAGCCCCATGCCCAGCAGCAGGCTGATGACGGCAGTAAAGACCAGAATGAGAATCAGGTTGCCGCCGGAGATAAACTCCACGAATTCGGTCATGACCAAACCGATGCCGGTCAGGGTCACCGTGCCCACCACAATGCCGGCCGCCGCGGTGGCCACGCCGATGCCGATCATGTTGCGGCCGCCGCCGACCATGGCTGTCACCAGATCCTGCAATCCGCGAATAAACGAAAACTCCGGTGCCTTCGTCTTGCGGAAATACCCCTTGAGCGGCCTCTGGGTGACGACGATCACCATCATCAGCATCGTAGCCCAATAGGCGGACAGGGACGGGGAAAGCCGCTCGACCACCAGGCACCAGATCAGCACCACCAGGGGCAGGAGGAAGTAGTAACCGGTGAGCAGGGTCGGCAGGAGAAACGGCAGCTTTTCCATTTCGAGGCTGGTTTCCAGTTCGGGCACCTTGCAGGAAAGGCGCAGCAGGAAGAGGTAGGCCACCATGAGGATCACGCCGACGATATAAAACGCGGCATCACCGGCAACGGTCTTGATCCATCCGATCCCGTAGTAGGTGACGCCGGTCAGCACGACCATCAGCAGAAAACCGCCGACAAAGGTCGTCATTTTCTGGAGCAGCGTAGCCCCGGAGCTCGGTTTCTTAAGGGCCTTGAGCCCCATCTTGCAGGCTTCCAGATGCACAATGTAAAACAGGGCGATGTAAGAAATGATGGCCGGCAAAAAGGCGTGCTTGATCACCTCGATGTAGGAAATACCCACGTATTCGACCATCAAAAAGGCCGCGGCGCCCATGACCGGGGGCATGAGCTGGCCGTTGGTCGAACAGGCCACCTCCACCGCCCCGGCCTTTTCCGGTGAGAACCCCACCTTTTTCATCAGCGGGATGGTAAACGTTCCGGTGGTCACCACGTTGGCGATGGACGAGCCGGATACGAGGCCGGTCAATCCCGAAGCGACCACCGCGGCCTTGGCCGGCCCGCCGCGCAGGTGACCCAATCCGGCAAAGGCCGCCCGGATGAAGTAGTTCCCTGCTCCGGCCGTTTCGAGCAGGGCGCCGAAGAGGACGAACATGAAGACCATTTCGGTGGAGACCCCCACGGCAACCCCGAAGACCCCCTCGGTGGAAAGCCAGTAGTGGCTCATTCCCTTGGATAGGCTGGCGCCTTTGTGGGCAATGACGGCCGGCATGTATTGGCCGAAAAAGGTGTAGATCATGAAGATGGCGGCAACAACCATCAGCGGCGGCCCCAGGGCGCGGCGGGTCGCTTCCAACAAGAGGATCAGCCCAATGACCCCGACCACGAGGTCAAGCTGGGTCGGGTTACCCGGTCGCTCGGAAAGCTCCGCATAGAAGATGAACAGATAGGCCGCACAGAGGGCCGCCAGCAAGCCCACCACCCAGTCCTGTGTCGGGATATAGTCCCGGGGTGAAGATTTTTTGAATGTGGGATAAGCGGTATAGGCCAGGAACATGGCAAAGGCCAGGTGGATGGAACGGGCCTCGGTCGAGTTGAAAATCCCGAAGTTGAAAAGAAACGGTAGAGGCGAAGCGTACCAGAGCTGAAACAGGGTCCAGGCCAGCGGCACGTAAAACAGGACCGCCTTGGGGATAGTGCCGGTGGGATTGCGGGCGCCGGTTTCCGTTTCAGCAACAATCGCGTTGGGATCGATGGCTGACGCCGTCTGGCTTTTCAATTTGACCATGGTGACGATTCCTCCTTGTGGCGCAATGGGCAGCCGCTGCTACCAACGGATCTCTGCAGGAAACACAGGTTGCGGGGACGGTATGGGCAACGCGCGCAGCGAAACAGATGGTACAGAATGAAGGGAATTAAAAAGAGCGGCACGCCCACAACGCTTCACCGTGCGCGTGCCGCCGGACGTCTTACTTGATCAGGCCGACTTCCTTGTAATATCTAAGTGCACCGGCATGCAGGGGAGCCGATAGGCCGTCTTTGACCATCTCCTCCTGCTTGAGTACGGCAAAGGCCGGGTGAAGCTTCTTGAATTCGTCGAAGTTATCGAAGACCGCCTTGACCACGTTGTAAATGATCTCATCGGGAACCTTGGCCGAGGACACGAAGGTGGCGCCCACACCGAAGGTATGGACGTCCTTGTCCGTACCGCGGTACATCCCGCCGGGAATGGTTGCATAGCGATAGTAAGGGTTCTCCTTGACCAGCTTGTCTACAACCGGACCCGATACGTCCACCAGCACCACGTCGCACGAGGAGCAAGCCTCCTGGATGTTGCCGGCAGGATGCCCCACCGTGTAAACGAAGGCATCGATTTTGTTGTCACACAGGGCTTTGGAGTGTTCGTCGGGTTTCAGCTCGGAAGCCAGTTTGAAGTCGTCCTTGGTCCATCCCATGGCTGCCATCAACTCTTCCATGGTGCCGCGCTGTCCCGAGCCGGGGTTGCCGATGTTGACGCGCTTGCCCTTCAGATCGGCGAAGGTCTTAATCCCGGAGTCAGCCCGGGCCACGACGGTAAAGGGTTCCGGGTGAACCGAGAAAACAGCCCGCAGGTCCTTGTTAGGGCCGGCATCGGCAAATTTGCTGGTGCCGTGATAGGCATGGTACTGCCAATCGGACTGGGCCACGCCCATGTCGAGTTCGCCGGCCCGGATGGCGTTAAGATTGTAAACCGAACCGCCGGTGCTCTCAACCGAACAGCGGATGCCGTGCTCTTTCCGGGCCTTGTTCACCAGGCGGCAGATAGCGCCGCCGGTGGGATAGTAAACGCCGGTAACGCCGCCGGTGCCGATGGTAACGAAAGTGCCTTCCGCCTGTGCTGGTGCAGGACCGAAGCCGACTACGAGGGACAGGCCAAAAAACAGGGCAGTAATGACAAGTAATGATCTCTTCATCCGAACCTCCTTTGGTTGGGTCAACAATAGTGACCGGTTTAAACAAGTGGGCAGGCAATGACGCTTTTGTTTTTTCCCTCCTCTACAAGACTGTTATCAACAGAACATCGGTGCCGTCCGAGAGCTTATCAGACTTTTGCAAAAAAAACGGAAAGCACCGCCAGCATGGGTTATCGGGATGGGTATGCAAAATCGATTCAGTAATAAAAAGGCCTATAGTTTCCTGGACCTGCAACGAGGCAAGGCTTGTGACACCTGAATTTTAACGAGCGGTGTGCAGCCCCCACATATTTCGTGGTCGTTGAGAAATTCCGATTTTAACGGTAGTCGCAAAGAAAAACCGAACGGGTATTACTTGTACAAGAATTAAAGATAATATAAGTGAATTTGATTAATTCATCAACCTTGAAATAATTTCCTGCATCTTTCAAAGCGAGAGCAGGTCGAAGTGACTTTCAAATTTTGACCCTATCGTCAGCTCCGCCGGGTAGGGTCAAGCTGGAAAAGTGGAACATCCACTGGGAAAACCGATGACCCAAAAACCCCTCGACACACCGCCAGAAAACAGGGTCAGCGTTGTCCTTCCTACCTACAACCGGGGATGGATCCTCAAACATGCCGTCGACTCGGTGCTCGATCAGGATTACGGCAATCTCGAGCTGGTCGTTGTCGATGACGGCTCAACGGATGAGACACCGCAACTGCTTTCGGCGTTCGGTGATCGTCTGCATATCATCCGGCAGGAGAACCAGGGCGTCAGTGCGGCCAGAAACGCCGGTATCCGGGCGTCTACCGGAGAACTGATCGCCCTGCTGGATTCGGACGATGCCTGGCTGCCGGGAAAAGTGACCGCCCAGGTGGCCTTTTTCACAGCCAACCCCGACGCCCTGATCTGCCAGACCGAAGAGACCTGGATTCGCAACGGCGTGCGCGTCAACCCCGGCAAACGCCATCGCAAGGAAGCCGGCATGATCTTCGAAAGAAGCCTGGCGCTTTGTCTGGTGAGCCCGTCGGCGGTGATGATGAGAAGGTCGCTGCTCGACGAGGTGGGCCTCTTCGATGAATCCCTGCCCGCCTGCGAGGATTACGACCTGTGGTTGCGCGTCGCCTGGAAGCACCCCATTCATCTCATCGACCGACCGCTGATCGTCAAGCGGGGCGGGCATGAAGACCAGTTGTCGCGCATGCCCGAGCTGGACAAATACCGGATTCAATCCATCACCCGCCTGCTGGGCAGCAATGTCCTTTCCTTTGAACAGCGTGAGGCGGCAATCACCATGTTGAAAAACAAATGCACCATCTACGCCCAGGGATGCCGAAAGCGGGGGAGGATGGAGGAAGCCGCGCATTTTGAGCAGCTGGGGGAAAGGTACGAAAAGGGTTCAAGGGGTCGAGGATTCAAAAATTCGAGTGGATAGCTCAAGGACGCGTCAAGTCCTTTTTACCGCAGTTAGCTGTTAAAGCGGCGTCCCTTCACGATAGACAACAGATTGATTGAACCCTCCCCGCGGCACGCTGCGCGGAATGCCCTGGCTATCGCGGTTCAAGGTCTTTGTGCAGGTATAGGATATGGGGTTTGAATCCATGTCTTTCCCAGACACGGCGGGATCGTGGGTCCCCCCAGACAACACCCAGCTCCAATCGATGAATCCCCTGCGATCGGGCATATTGCGTCACCTCCTGCATCAACACCCGACTGAGGCCTCGCTGCCTGTATGCCGGGGCCACATCGAGATCGTTGACATAAATGTACTTGCGGGGCGAAAAAACGGGAACCTCCTCCTGGACCTGGCATGTCACATATCCAGCCAACCCGCCGCCCACCTCAACGATCCACCCGAATCGGGTTCCCGCATTGAACTCGGTGCGCAGCGTTTCCGCAAGTGCCTCCGCAGATACATTCGGCGAGAAAATAGGTTCGTTCTCGGCAACCTCTGCCGTACACAACAGCCACAGCATGGCTATCGCCTCTGCGTCATCCGGTACGATTGAACGAATCACGAAATCGATCATCTCGGTCACAACCCTTTTCGGCATAATCAACATCTCTTTCGGGAAACCGTCCTTCTTCATTTCTGCTTCACAGGTCTAACTCTATCCATGCCGGGTCGTGATCGCTGCCGTCCCCTCCGTGCGTGGTGCGTCGATCAATGGTTGCTCCTTGGAGCGCCGGCGCGATTGCCGGGCTCAACCATATTTGGTCGTAGAGCGAGTGGGTCGGTGGTTGCCCGGACGCTTTGTGGCGATATGTCCAGGCGGTGGTTTGCGGTCCCGGGCCGACTGTTTCCTTTTTGGCTGGCCTCGTCTCTGCCGGGTTGGTAAGCGCGTTCACTATTGGGTTGCCGTCGATGGTAAGCATCGCCTGAAGTTGCGCTGAGTCCGGCGGGTCGTTCATGTCTCCGACAATCACGTATTTCGCGTTCTTGTTTTGTCTCGACGAAACGATGGTTCGTATCATTTCCGCTTGCTGTTGGCGCCGCGTATCGTTGCCCGTTTTTCCCTGGCCGCTGTTGTCGTCGTCGCCGAAGTGGCTTTTGAGGTGGTTGTTGTAAAGCGTGAACAATTTCCTGGTCCGGTTCTGGTTCAGTATTTCGGCTTCGAGGAGGTCGCGGCCGAACACCGGTTTCGTCTGGGCTTGTGGGTGTACAGCGGTTTGATGCGACGTGCCCGCCCCTATGGGCATCTTTGAGAGGATTCCTACGTCGATGAATCTTGGGTCGTTGCCTTCGATCAGGACACGGTATGGGTACAGGTTGCCTAAATATTGCGAGTTGAAGGCTTTTAGGATGTCGATGTCTTCGACTTCCTGGACGGCTAATACGTCGACATTCATGGCCAGGATCCTTTTGGCGATCGTCTCTATGTCCGCCTCTTTTTTGGCAATGACGAGTTTGCCCATAAAGGTCCTGATCCGATAGTTTTCTTGGTCGGTGAACTCGTACCTGATCGTCATCGCTGATGTGGCACCCGGCTTTTTGAGTTCAGTTATTGCTCCGTCGAAGTTGAACCGCGAAAACAGGTTGTTCAAGTTAAAAGTGCCAACAGTAACTTTCATTGAAGCCTCCTTTTCATCCCGCAACATTTCTTGGGTGTCTTGGTAATTCGGGAGCAAAGGCGGGATGTCCAAAAATGTTGAGCCTGTTTCAAAACGTCTTGATTCGGTCAAAATCAAGGCGGACGATCATTTCACCCGCAGGCGCAGACGCGCTGCGTCGAGGATTGAAATGTGAGCCCAACGCCGATAGTGGGCGAAATGGGGCGCTTTGAAATTGGCTCTGTTAATAATGGTTTTTCTGATTCAATATTGTGTTCATATATTTATGACCCTCCTGCCCTGTTCATTCACTCATCACTCGGTAAAAACCATCCCACATCAACAACCTGTCCTTTTTGCAACCCAAAGAACTGTGCATAAATATCAGGAGGCAATCTATCACTTAGAGTGGACAGGGTGTCGTTAAACAACTTATTGTATGCTTGAATAATCTCACTATCCTTATCCAATTTATCCATCTTAAGAAGGCGCTTATCAAGCGCTTCCTTGCCTATAAGCAACTCATCATGCCCTTTAAGCAGGATAGGCAGGTAATTGCCCTTGGTTCTGTCGCCTACCCGTTGCATGTAAAAAAGGTCAAAAAGGTCATTCCGATAGCTTTTAAATAGCGCTTTCATACCATCGGAATCCTTGACTCCTTTCAATGTTCCGAAATGTTTGGCATACAAAAGACACTCATCGTCCGGTTTGGCAGGGGTGCGTTTCTCTGACATGGATGGGCCACATCCCGGCGGGATTCCAGGTTGCCAGGGGCCGAGTGCTGCGGAGGCTTCCCGGCAGTTGTCGAAGCAATACTGTTTCAAGGGCCAGAAACAGTCTCCGTAAGTGTAGTAGAAAAAGGAGGACCACCAGTACATCCGGGCGTTCTTTACAGTCTTTCCGGTATGGAATAAACTTCGATTTGCGAGTTGATGGCACACCCCGATTGCCAGGTAATAAAGTTTTGGCCAGCGACAGGGTTTGTTACTTGCCATGTATTTGACGATCTTTTTATTATCTTCAAAAATGAGCGATTCTGTGTCCGACAAAATCTCTCCCCCCGTGCACTTTCCAAAACATGGGAAACTCTCCCAGCGGCCATCTCCTTCAGTGAATTTGACATACGTGTGATCCGCCGGGCTGTACGGTAAATAGGCGGGTCTTACTTCGACATGCACATTCGGGCAGTTTGCCTGAACGGTATCCACGCCCTGGCATTCATTGCCTTCCGCATTCGGCAATGCGACACCGTAAAACGTCATCAGAACGATGGGCAGAATGACTGCCCCAAAGATAATATGCCGATTGACGTTTTTCATGATGATCCTCCTGTTTGATGGGGTTTATGAAGAAACGAAACGTTACAAAAAGCTGGTCCCGGAACAGTATCAGGAGGGAAAATGCGAGTGAATCTTATGTTCACGTTAGCTGGAGATCAAAAATATAGCGGATCAAAATAAATCAATCGAATGCGGTTCAAATGCGTATTTGCAATTTTCTAACTGTATAATTACGTGCATGATTGTTATGCAGAAAACTTTTTCCCATAGCCATGCCTCGACCGCCAATATGGTCAGCCTGCAAAGCCAACCTCGCAAGCACAAACAGGGCAGCCTGAGAACCTGAAGCTCTTTGTTATGTACCCAATGGTCGACCTATAGCCAGAAAATGTACAGAAAAACCGGGGAATGGATATACCTAAATCGATTTTACGATAAAGGTCAATTAGATTGTGCCCGGAAACTCCCGGAGCAAATGATCGGGTGGCTACGGTTCCCGAATGACCCCCTTACGTTCCATCCGCCCTGGCGGATGAGCTGATTGCTTTGACTGCGCCGGGATAAGGGAACCGAAATATATTCTGAAGCCGTCTTAAGGCGGCAGGCTGATAGTCAAAGGACCTTTTGCCGGGAAGTTAATCCTGATAACTGAGGACATATAGAGGTTCGGTGGGAAAACTATTCGTTTTCGTCATTTTTAAGGTTCGTTCTTCCTGTTGCCAGGCCGGTCCCGGTCATTTCCCGGAGTTGCCTCAGTGTTTCTTCAAGGACTGGTAGTTGTTGTTTATCTTTGGAGTTTTTTGAAGTTCTTTTCAGTTCGATTATCATCTCAAGATCAAGGACTTTTATCGAATGGCCTCTGAATTTAACATCCACTGTGTAATCAAGCAGATTATCATAGGTTTTCCCCTGTTCAATAACAGCAAGCACGTCAAGGGGGCCGAACCGGGTAGAATATAGGGCGTGGCCGTCTCCGGAAATGTCCTGCTCCGTCGGTTCAATGATTTTGTCGTCCGGACGACGATGAACGGCATCAATTGACTTGAGAAATAAAAGAAGCTTGGCGATATTTTCGGAAGATCGTTGATGGACGATGTCGACATCCATTGTAGTCACGGGAGCGCCCTGAACAACGGCGGCGAGGCCACCGACCAGAATAAACTTGATCTCAGCTTTTATAAGTCCTTCAAGTACTGCGCTCAGGTCTGGACCAGTCGCCTTTTCTTTGTTGCTCATAGGCATCCCTTAACTCCTTAATGGTACGGGCCGCGTTATCATTGGCCCGTAAGCGCTCTTCCGGGGACATCTTGAGAAACATTGCCACCAGTCCCTTATCAACACCCGGTGAATCCCTGGAGGTCTTCTTAATTGTCATAACCGGATCTCTCTTTGGCAAGGCTTTTTAATTTTCAGCCAAACGCTACCTTGGGGGGCGGAGAGGTATGAGCCGTCCCACACAAGTGTGATGTTATGCGAGATTTTATGATCTCAGATTTAAGACGACTTTCGGCAAGCAACTATATATCGATAACTATACTCAATTAAAGGCATAAAGTTACTCATTAACGGACAATTCATCGCACTGACGACAACTCCTCGTCAATAGATATTGTCGCGTTTAACTGGTACGAGTGGATGAGCTTGTTCGCTCAGTTTTCTTTTCCATCAATGATAATCCTCGGTACAAGCCCCTATACCCCTCGAATCCTCGAATCTTCAACCCCTATTTCATACCATCCGCTCGATCTCACCAATCCTCTTTTTCAGTCGCTTGGCCGACACCGGCCCGTCGGTGCCCACCTCCTGGGCGAACACCGAAACCTTGTACTCCTCGATGGTCCAGAAGAAATCTTCGACGGCCGCCCGCTTTTCAGCGGAGGTCGCGGCATCCATGGATGCGAGCATGCGGCCCAGCTGCTCCGTAAAAGGCTCCACCAGGGCTTGCCGGACACGGTCCTTTTCCAGATCGGTGATGCCGCGCTCCACGCGGATGGAGATAGCCTTCAGGTAGCGAACCAGGTGGGACAGGCGCTCCCGGTCATAAAGCGAAACAAAATTGTCGGGCACCAGGCGGGCCAGCTCATCCTTGAGGGTCTGAAGGAAATGCCCCACCACCGGTGCGGCGATGCGTTTCTGCTCGATTTCCATGATCCGGCATTGCGCTTCGTGGTGGGCCTCGATGACGGCCACGACCGCATCGCACAGGTCCCGGCCGCACTGGTGCACCCGCATGCCGATCAACTTTTCGACGTGGGCGTCATATTGGGCCTCCGTCAGCAGGTTCACCGCGAACAGCTCGCGGGTGACGCACTGGAAAAGCTGCGCCTCGACAGCCGCCATCCCCCCGAAATAGTTGACCTGTCGCTTGAGCAGGGCCGGCAGTTTGAGGTTCTTTTTGAGGTGTTTGACGTCGTCGGCAAACTGGCGGGCCAGCAGCGCCGCCACCCCGGCGGTGTGGGCCACGTCCGCCGCCTTCGAATCGGTGAACAGTCTGATACCGACATCCTCACCGATAACCGCCAGCCGGGGATAGATGCGCCACGGCGTTCCCCGGCTGTCGTCGGCGGTCAGCACGTCGGGCAGGTCCCCGAAATCCCATCCGATGATGCCATCGCGCTCCCATTTACGCTTCAGGCCGCCCAAGCCCGACGGAAGGGCCGGCTTCTTCGGGGCCCGGTCCAACAGGCGGTCGTCCCGCCCGCTGGCCACCACCTTCCCCTTGGCGTCGGTAATGGCCAGGCGCATTTTCAAGTGGTCCGGCAGGTCGTCCACGGGCCAGGCCGCTGCGGGGACATCCACCTGCAACCGTTTGAAAAGAAAGCGGCTCAGGGCGGTAGGCAGGCTTTCCCGGCCCCGCGGCATCTCGCGGAGGATGGTCTGCACCGTGTCGGCCACCGGCACCAACTTGACCCGGCAGGTTTTGGGCAGTCCTTTGATCAGCGCGGTAATCTTCTCGGCCAGCAGGCCCGGCACCAGCCAGTCCAGCTGCTCGCGGGGGACATCTCCGGTGGATTCGGCGGGGATAGTGACGGTGACGCCGTCGGTTTCCGCTCCCGGATCGAAGGCATAGTCGCAGTCCAGCACCCGGTGGCCCAGGTCCAGCCGGCGGGGAAACTGTTCCAGCACACCCTCGTCCGGCAGGTAGTGGATCAGCATCTCCCGGTCCAGGCGCAGAAATCCGTCCCCGCCCTGCTTGCGGATGAAGTGCTTGAGAGTCCGCATGTCGGACACGCCGGGAAGCCGCTCTTGGTAAAAGGCCACCAGCACCTCGTCGTCCACCAGGATATCCCGGCGGCGGATGCGGTCCTCCATATGGCGCACCTCTTCCACCAGGTCGGCATTGTGGCGCATGAACCCCAGCGGCTGTTTCACGTCCCCTTCCACCAATGCACTGCGGACGAAGATGTCCGACGCCTGCCGGGGATCGATGCGGCCGAAGGCCACGCGCCGGTCCGCGACGATGGGCAGGCCGAACAGGGTCACCTGCTCCCTGGCCACCACCTCTTCGCGGCTGCGTTCCCAGTGCGGGTCGGACCAGGTGGCCCGGCACAGGTCGCCGCCCAACGGCTCCAGCCAGGCCACGTCAATCACCGCCGCCTTGCGGGCGAACAGGCGCGAGGTCTCCACCATTTCCGCCGCCACGATCCAGTTGCCCGGATTCTTGAAAAGGCCCGAACCGGGGAAAAGCATCACTTCGCGATCCTTGGATGCCCGGAAGAATACCTTTTCTTTTTTCATGGCGATGTTGGACAAGAATCCGCTCAGGATGGCGCGGTGAATGGCGGCATACAGGGGATGGAACGACCCGTCGTCAGCCTGGCCGCCCGCCGGAATATCCTCAAGGACCTGCCCGCTGCTTTCCAGGGGACCGAACCGCTGCTCCTTCAGTACGGATTTGATCTGGCCGTGAATATCCCGCCATTCGCGGATGCGCCGGAAAGAGAGGAAATGCTGCCGGCAGAACTTCTTCAATTCGTTCATGCTGCCGGGCCGGCTGCCGGCATCATGGATCGCCTGCCAGATGTTGAGCACGGTGACAAAGTCGGAGAGCGGGTCCACAAACTGCCGGTGGGCCTGGTCGGCCAGGGCCTCTTTGTCCAGCGGCCGCTCGCGCACATCCTGGATACTGAGGGCCGCGGCAATGATGACCACAGGGTTGAGGCAGCCTTCCCTGCGGGCTTCGATGAGCATTCGCGAGAGGCGCGGATCGATGGGCAGGCGGGCCATGGTGCGGCCATTTTCCGTCAACCGGTATACCCCGCCGCCGCTGCGATTTCCTTCCGGGCGGACGATGGCGCCCAGTTCGAACAGCAGGTCGAATCCGTCCTGGATGCTTCTTTCAGCCGGCCGGTCGATGAATGGGAAATCGGCGATGTTTCCGAGCTTCAGCGCAATCATGCGCAGAATGACCTCGGCCAGGTTGGAGCGCAGGATTTCCGGCTGAGTGAACAGAGGCCGGCTGCCGTAGTCCTCCTCGGTATAAAGACGGATGCACACCCCGTTTTCCACGCGCCCGCATCGTCCTTTGCGCTGATCGGCGCTGCTCCTGGAAACCGGCACCACCGGCAACGAGGTGGTCCGGGACCGGGGCACATACTGGGAAATGCGCGCCAGCCCCGTGTCAATCACGTACTTGATCCCCGGAATGGTGATGGATGTTTCGGCCACGTTGGTGGCCACGATGATCTTACGGGCCGCGCTGCCGGCGAACACCTTGCGCTGCTCCCCGGCACTGAGCCGGGCAAACAGGGGCAGGATCTCGGTCCGCGAAAAATGACGTCCGCCCAGGGTCTCGCAGGTTTCCCGGATATCCTGCTCAGTGGGCATGAAGATCAGGATGTCCCCGCGGGTGCGGCGGGCCGCCAGCTCATCCACGGCCAGTGCCGCCAACTCGACGGGCGTACGGTCCTCCTTGTCCTCCGGGTCGTCATCGGGGTAGAAATAGCGCGTTTCCACCGGGAACAGCCGTCCCGACACCTCGATTACCGGTGCATCGTCGAATGCCCTGGAGAATTTCTCGGTGTCGATGGTGGCCGAGGTGATGATCAGCTTCAGGTTCTTTCGTTTGTGGACCAGCTGTTTCAGGATGCCCAGGACAAAGTCGATGTTCAGGCTGCGCTCGTGGGCTTCGTCCACGATGATCGTATCGTATTCGTTGAGCCAGGGATCACCCTGGGTTTCGGCCAGCAGAATCCCGTCGGTGACCACCTTGATGTACGCATCGGAGCCGGTCTTGTCCTGGAAGCGGATCTTGTAGCCCACCGATTGGCCGAGTTCCTCTCCCAGTTCCTCGGCGATGCGGGCGGCCACCGTGGTGGCCGCAATGCGCCGGGGCTGGGTGCAGGCGATCCTGCCGTCGATGCCGCGCCCGGCAGCCAGGCAGAATTTGGGGATCTGGGTGGTTTTTCCCGATCCGGTCTCACCGGAAATGATGGTCACCGGATGGTTGCGGATGCTGTCCACGATCGCCGCCTTGGCCTCGGTAATGGGAAGATGGGTCAGATCCTGAAATCGGGGGACCCCTTCACGGCGGCGCTTCCTTCTGGCAACGGCGTCACGGATTTTTGGTGCCAGACCGTTCAGGCGTCGGGCAATCTCATCGTCCTCCAGCTTTTTCCTGGACCGCACCAGCCTTTCCAGTTCACGGCGCAGGACGATGGCATCACTGTGCATGGTCTTTTTCAGCAGGGTCCGGAATTGGTCAATTTGTTTTTGCTTGTCGATCACGAAGGGTCCTGTTCGTCTGCGTTCAACGGGCTTGTGGCGCCTTTTTCTACCATGACCAAAAAGGATTACAACCCTTTTTACCGGCGGCTATCTGCCAATCGGTTCCCCCCTGTGGTTCTGTAAATCCGAATTGTGCCGGTTCATGCAATCTGGTAAATTGTTCATGAAGTTTATCATGCAGGCGATTCGCCTGGCATCAAGGCAGGGTTCAGCAATACATGGAGGTTGACATAAAAAAGATGACAAGGAACTATGGGTACGGGCGTGGATTGATCGCCGTTTTTTGTTGTGCCGGGCTCCTGATTGGCGCCATCGATCAGACGACCAAGGATGCGCTCAAGGTCAGGCACATCCTCAGGACCATCGCCGAGCACCCCCCGCGATCCGACACGCAGGAGCTCAGCGCCCAGGTGACCGAGAAAGAGCTCAACGCATACATTGCCTACCGTCTGACACAGGAGAAGGAGCCGGTTTGCGACAGCCTGACGCTGAACCTGCTGGATCACAACCTTGTCAGCGGTAAAATCCGGTTCGATGCGCAGCGGCTCAATCTGGACACGCTGCTGGGCGACCGTCTGGAATTTGATTTCAAGGGCCTTTTTCTGACCCGGAGCGGGGCGGCCCGTATCGATCTGGTTTCCCTGCAGCTCAACGGCCAACCCGTCAATCCGCAGGTCCTGGACTTCGTTATCCACACGGCGGCGTTGGTTTACCGAACGGAATCGTCAGGTATCGGCGACTGGTATGAATTGCCCAAAGGAATAAAACGGATTCAGGTGAACAAGGCCAACGCCGTCTTGTATTATTGACAGCTCAGCGATTGCTTTCATGGACGATTTCGGGGAAATGACCCTCCTTGCAGATCAACCCGTCAATCGGCTGATCGAACACCACGGAAAATCCCTTCGGACTGCTGCGAACCACCCTTCCCGTGACCCGAAGTTGATTTTCAAATTCGAAAACCGGAAAGTTGAGTTCAATGGACTGGTCCTCGGCGATTCGCCGCCACGTATGGATAAAAACCCCTGTGGCGCCGATATTCTTGATGATTTCCCGGAACGTCCCTTCCTTGACGGTGTATTCCGCGATGATAAACGCCGCCCGACGGGGAAATCGGCGGTGGTTCTGATTCGATGGACCATTCATGGGTTATACGCTGCGATCCTTTAGTAGATGAGCATGTTTACCATTTCATGGCTTTAATTCCAAGAGCCAACCCGAAATCGGGGAGAGTCGGCTGGCAACGGATTTAAGCTGTCCTTCTGTTATCGAAACGCCGGCGGTCAAAACCCCTTTCCTTTCACAATCAGGCGCATGGCATCGAGTCTCACCCGGGCCGTCGAAACCGCCGCCAGCATGGCCTCCCGTTCCAGTTTTACCGCATTGATTTCCTGATCACGAATAGCGGCATTCACCCGGGAAAGCGCCTCGATACGGTTGACGGCGTCGTCTCCCGCCTGGCCGGCCGCCTGAAACGCCGCCTCGATGACCGGCAGGAACCAGGCCTGGGCCATCACCCGGCCGGCCTCGACCATATCCGGAATCCGGTGGGAAACAGCAGGAAAAATTTTGGCGAAAAGGGAGGCCGAACCCTCGGTGAGCAGTTCCGACAGCCCCTCGGGCAGCTCTTTCTCCCCATTTTTCAGGTGGTGATCCACGACCACCCGTAACGGGGTGGGGGGCAGGTATCGCTCAACGTCAAGGTCCGGCTTCGAGGTCGCCTCCACCACGAATACCATCTCCAGCAGGAATGCCGGTTCCCCGGCTGTAGCCCAGTGGGCAAAACCGGCATTTCCTTTCCCGCTGCCCAGGAAAAGTTCCATGGCGCCGGTTACCAGCGGATGCTCCCAGGTAAGGAATCCGAGATCTTCACGGGCCAGGGCAATGGAACGGTCCGTGGTCACCGTCAGACCCGAGGGTCGGAACCCCGGCAGCGGATCCGCATAGCGGTGATCAGGGCGCAATCGATAGATGTGAGCGGTGATCGGCTCCATCACAATTCCCCAGACGTCCAGCAGCCGCTCGACCCATTCCGTAAAATCGGGATCACCATCGACCTCCCGGATGGCACCCATCAGACGGTCCACCTTGTCCGGTGGTAATGCATCCAGTTCCAGGAGCCGATCCCTTCCCGAATCGATCCGGCGCTGCTGACGCATGACGGCGATCCGGCCGCAGCGGATCAGCCTGTCCAGGCGGGAAACCGCCTCTTTCCTGTCCATGTCGCCGCCAAGCGCCGTCAATTCACCCAAGAATCGGTGGGTCACCCAGCCGGCGGCCGGCACATTTTTTTCAAATGCGTCGAGGGCTTCATGGTACCATCTCGTCAGGATCTCCCCGCCGGTTCCACGGACAAACGGCACCAGCACCTGGACCACCCCGGTCTGGCCGATGCGGTCCAGGCGGCCGATGCGCTGCTCCAGCAAGTCCGGATCCGGCGGCAGGTCGAAAAGGACCAGGCAGCGGGCAAACTGAAAATTGCGCCCCTCGCTGCCGATCTCCGAACACAGCAGCACGGCGGCACCGCCCGGCTCGGAAAACCAGGCGGCATTGCGATCCCGCTGCACCAGGGTCATCCCCTCGTGGTAGCGGGCGACATTGATGTTGAGGCGTTTTTCCAGTTCTTCGTATAGGGCATTGACCTTCCCGGCCGTTCGGCATATGAGCAGCGTCTTCTCTTCACGATGGCTGCGCAGATAGTCTTCCAGCCAGGCCACCCGGGGATCGTCTTTGAAAGAGGCGGCCCCGTTTACCGGTTCCAATCCGCAATCCTGCATAAATTCCCGGTTGAGCCGGCGGCGCATCAAGTCCCCGGAGCCATCCATGTCAAGGGGAACCAGACGCGCGCGCCTGCCGGGAAACCCGCTCACGGTACGCCGGGTATTTTTGAACATCACCCGGCCGGTGCCGTGCCGATCGATGAGCGCCTGCATCAGTTCCCGCCGGCCGGCGGTTCGGGCCAGCTTTTCGTTGATCTGGCGGGCTGGGGCGCCGAGCAGGTTCGCAAGGCGCCTCACGTTATCCGGATCGGCATGGCCGCCATCAGACACCACCTCGGCCATCCGTGCCACCTGACCGAATGCCTGGCTTTCCGTTTTGAATTGCCGGTAATCGGTATAGCGGTCCGGATCCAGCAGGCGCAGCCGGGCAAAGTGGCCCCGTTCCGCCAGGTGTCCCGGTGTGGCCGTAATCAGAACAATGCGCTCAACGGCTTCGGCCAGCTTTTTAACCTGCCGGGACAAGAGCCCCCCCGGCTGCATGTGATGGGCTTCGTCCACGAGCACCATATCCCAGCCGGCATCGGTCAAGTTAGACCGCAGCGCAGGCGATGCCGTTGTCAGAAAGGAGAAGCCGCAGAGCCCCAATGGTTCCTCGAAAAAGGGATTGTCGCCGGCCGTGGAAGGCGGCCCGGCCGCCATAAACGCATCATCGAAAATGCGGCACCGCAGATTGAACCGGCGGGCCAGTTCCACAAACCACTGCACCACCAGGGCATCGGGAACGATAGTCAGGATCCGATGAATCCGTCCGATGGTGGTCAATCGATGCAGGATAAGGCCGGCTTCGATGGTTTTGCCCAGACCGGTTTCGTCAGCCAGCAGCACCCGCGGAAGGCGGCGGTCGCTGACCTCGGCGGCGATGGCGAATTGATGGGGAATCAGGTCCACCCGCCCACCCACGAATCCATACACCGGGGACCGGGCCATGCGGTGCCGGTAGCGCAGGACGCGGCACCTCAGATCAAAAAGGGTCGACGGGTCCCGCTGCCCGGCCATGAGCCGCTCTCTCGGGGTGTCGAGCACCAGGGTGTCGGCCAGACGGTCTTCACGCAGGCATAGGCCATGGCCCCGATACACATTCAGTCCCCCTTCCGAGGCAACCGAATCGATGGTCATGGTTTCGCCACGCCCGCTCTGAATGCGATCGCCGGGATGAAAGACAATTCGCCGGATCGGAGCGCTTTCTATTGCATATACCCGGGTAATGCCGCTTTTCGGGAATCTCAGGTGAATCCGCCGGCCGTCGATCGCATCGACGATCCCGACGCCCAGTTCGGGTTCCATTTCACTGGCCCAGCGCTGGCCCACCGCAAATTCGGTCATCGATGCCACGACTGCTCCTGCACAAAAACACAATCGGCTCCGGCATTGAACCGGAACCGATTGTGTTTGTCTGATTTTCTATCGTTGACGGCCCGAAGCCCGGGCCTCCTAAATTGCCGACTATCCCTTCAGGGGAAACTTGGGTTGAATAATGTCGTAATAGGCCTTCTCGGAGATGGTGCCCCAGGTGCCGACCACCTTCTGAAAGGCCTTGAACGAGTTGTTGACCTTGGTAGCCATGGGGGTCTTGGCGGCTTCCTCGGCCACCACCTCGTCGGACAGCTTACGCAAGTCATCCAGCACTTTATCGGGAAACTGGAGCAACTGCACCTTCTTTTCGTTGATCAGGGTCTGCAGGGCCTGGCCGTTGAGGGCCTCGAACTGGGCCAGCACCCAGTGCTCGGTTTCGGTGCAGGCGGCATCGATAATGTTCTGCAGGTCCTTGGGCAGACTCTCGTAGGCTTTCTTGTTGAAGAAGTATTCCAGGTAGGTACCCGGTTCGTGCCACCCGGGATAGTAGTAGTATTTGGCGGCCTCGTAGAAACCCATGCGCAGGTCGTGCAGGGGACCCACCCATTCGGTGGCGTCGATTACGCCTCGCTCCAGCGAGGTAAAAATTTCACCGCCAGGCAGCAGCACGACCGTGCCGCCGGCCTTGGCCAGGACTTTCCCGCCCAGGCCCGGGATTCTCATCTTCAACCCTTTGAAGTCGTCGATGGTTTCGATCTTCTTGTTGAACCAGCCGCCCATCTGGACGCCGGTTGAGCCGCCGGGACGGGGAATCAGGTTAAAGGGGGCGTAAGTTTCCTCCCACAGCTTCAATCCGTCGCCGCCGTAAAACCAAGCACTCATGCCCTGGGCGTTCATACCAAAGGGCACGGCGGCAAACCACTGGGTAGCCGGCTCCTTGCCTGCCCAGTAGTAAGAGGCCCCGCTGCCCATTTCCACGGTGCCGTCGGAAGCCGCCTGGAAGCTTTCCAGAGCCGGCACCAGCTCACCTGCAGCAAACACCTTAATTTTTATACGGCCGTCTGAGAGCTCTTCGATACGTTTGGCCAGACGCTCGCAGCCGTCCTGTAGCACCGGCAGTTTGGGAGGCCAGGTGGTGACCATACGCCATTCGTATGTTTTTTTGGTAACAACCGCTGCTGCTTTTGGCTTTTTATCTTCTTCCTTCTTCGTGCAGCCGACGACACCCGCTGTCGCCACAGCAGCCGCTGCTGCCCCCAAACCTGCTTTTCTCAGAAAATCACGTCTTTTCATCATCTCCTCCTTACGCGCGTTGTTAGTGAAAATCCATCACAATAAATGCCGACGGCCCGAATGCTTAATCCGTATAAACCCGATTTGCTGCATAGCATTTACTTAATTGTCAAAGCGAGTGTGCATCAAATTGTCCATTTTTCAAGGACCGAAAACAACCTTCGGCAGCCAAGTAGCCAGTTGGGGAAAGAGGACCACGATGGCCAGACCAATGATCTGAACCACGACAAAGGGAATGATGCCCCTATATATATCACCGGTAGAAATTTCCGGCGGCGTCACTGCCTTCAGGTAAAACAGGGAGAACCCGAAGGGCGGCGTCATGAACGAGGTCTGCAGGTTGACCGCGATGAGGATACAGAACCACACCGGATCGAAGCCGAATTCGATCATGATGGGCGCCAGCACCGGCACATGGATGAAGGTAATTTCAATAAAATCCAGGAAAAAACCAATCACGAAAATCAGCGCCATGACGATGGCCAGGACCACGTTATGGCTGTATTTGTGGGCCAGGGATCCCAGAAACTCCCTCACCAGACCGTCGCCGCCCAACCCGCGGAAGACTAGCCCGAATAGCGCCGCCCCGCAAAGGATGATGAACACCATGCAGGTCAGGCGGACCGTGGTCTGCATCACCTCCTGGAGAATCTGCATGGAAAATTTACGGTTGGCCACAGTGAGAAGGGTGGCACCTACGGCACCTACGGCAGCCGCCTCCGTGGGGGAGGCAATGCCGGCAAAAATGGAGCCCAGCACGGCCACCATGAGAAACAGGGGCGGAAACATGGCTTTGGACACCCGGGCCAGCAGTTGACCGGGAGAAATGGCATCCAGTTCGACCTTGGGAATGGCCGGCGCCCACTTGGGGCGCAGCCAGGAAATGATTCCGATGTAAACAACAAACAGCCCCACTAACAGCATCCCGGGAAGAACCGCCCCCATAAAGAGTTCACCGACGGAAACCCCCACGATGTCGCCAATCAGGACGAGAACGATGCTGGGGGGGATGATCTGCCCCAGGGTACCGGAAGCGGCAACTGTGCCCGTGGCCAGTTCCTTGTTATAGCCACGACGAAGCATGGTTGGCACGGCCAGCAGGCCCATGGTCACGACCGTCGCCCCCACGATGCCGGTGGAAGCCCCCAGCAGGGCACCCACCACCACCACCGAAATGGCCAGTCCGCCGCGCATGCGGCCGAACAGCAGACCCATGGTGTCCAGCAGCTCTTCGGCAAGGCCGGAGCGCTCCAGCATGACCCCCATGAAGACGAAAAGGGGCACGGCAATCAGCGTCACATTGGTCATCACGCCCCAAATGCGCAGGGGCAGCAGGTTGAAAAAGGACCAGCCGAAGCCGATCAGGCCGAAGCACATGGCGGTCCCCATCAAGGTGAAGGTAACCGGAAAACCAACCATCAGCAGGATCGTCAGGGCCAGGAACATCCACGCGGGCAGGTACGCCATCAGGCCTTCTCCTCTTCAACCGTTTCAGCACCCAGAATCTGCAGCAGCGCATGAACCCCCATAGAGAGTCCCTGGAGCAGCAATAGGACATACCCCACGGTCATGGTTCCTTTGACGATAAAACGAAAGGGGATGCCCCCGGGGTCCGGGGAGCCTTCCAGCATGGAAAAGGAGTTGCTGACAAAATGCCATGACGTGCTGATCACCAGGTAGCACCCGGGGATGAGGAAAAAGATCACGCCGAGGAAGTTGATCCATGCCCGCCCCTTGACCCCCAGGCGCTGGTAGATGATATCCACCCGCACGTGGCCGTCGTGAAGCAGGGTGTAGCCGGCGCCGATGAGGAAGATGAAGGCAAAGAGATGCCATTCCAGTTCCTGGGTAAAAACAAAACTGGTCTTGAACAGGTACCGCATGACCACATCCACAAAAACCACCAGCACCAGCAACAGGGAGACCCAGGAAACCATACGGCCCACCGCTTCGTTGAACCTGTCGATGACGCCGCTGAAAACCTTCAACCAATTGAGCATGAACACCGCCTGAAAAAGTCAGCAAAAAATGCGTTTCCGTTAAACCGCCTGTTTGTCCGCCGACTTGATCGGCGTTGCACACAAATAGCTAAAAGCTTCAACTCGTTACAATATATGCATCGCAATGTCAACAGACAGAGAAAGTGAATCGGATTCAGTTTCCGTCAAACCAGTCTCACGCCGATTGCCGGAGGAGGGCTGCGCCAGGACTTTTTCTTGATAAAGGCGCTGCGACCCGTTATGAATATACGCTCAAACCGCGATCCGGTTCAGGCATTCAAACAACCGGTGAGATCGTCCGTCGGGCCTATCGAATCGAGCATCGGTGTCCGACGGGCACAGGAGCGTCGATGGCAGGGAATTTATACTGGGCCGACAGCTACGTGCAGAAACGATGCACGGCCGAAGATGCCATCGGGCACATTCGGCCCGGTCAGCGGGTATTTATCGGCTCATCCTGCGGGGAACCCCAGCATCTGGTAAAAACCCTGGCCGAAGCGACCGCCTGGTTCACCGATCTGGAGATCGTGCGGCTCATGTCCCTGGAGACCGCCCCGCTGTCGCTGATCGCCCATCGTTCTCGGGGCCAGCGCCTGAACATCCGTTCCTTTTACATGGGGTCGGCCAAATCCAGACACCTGGCCGAACAGGCCCGTTTTCTGACCCCGCTGAACCTGTCCGCCGTGCCCCGGTTGTTCAAGAGCCGGCGCCTGCCGGTCCATGTAGCCCTGATTCAGGCGACACCCCCCGACGATTTCGGCTGGATGAGCCTGGGCGTTTCCGTGGATATTACCCTGGCGGCGGCCACTTCCGCGGATCTGGTGATCGTCCAGGTGAACCCGGAAATGCCCCGGGTGCTGGGCCGCAGCTTCATTCACGTCAACGACGTCCACCTGGTGGTCGAAAAACAGGAACCCGTCCTGACCCTGCCGACCGTCCCCGAATCCGAGGCAGCCAACACCATATCCCGGCTGATTGCCCGGCTCATCGAGGATGGTTCCACGCTTCAGATCAGCCCGGGCACGGCCCCCCAGGCCACCTTGATGACCCTGTCGGACAAAAACGACCTGGGCATTCATACCCAATACATGACCAACGAAATCATGCACCTGTCTGCCCGGGGGGTGATCACCAATCGCCGCAAAGGAGTAAACAACGGAAAGATGGTGGCCAGCAGCGCCATCGGGTCTCCCAGCCTGTACGAATTCATCAACGACAACCCGGCCATTGAATTTCACCCGTCGGACTATGTCAACGCGCCGGGCATCATCGCCGCCCACAACCGGATGGTCTCTCTGTCCGTTGCCATGGCCATGGACCTGACCGGCCAGGTGGCAGCCGATGCCTTGGAGTTCAACAACTTTTCCGGTGTCACCGGCATGCTCGATTTCATTCGCGGATCCTTTCAGTCCGAGGGGGGACGAAGCATCATCATGCTTCCCGCCACCGCCGCAAGTGGGGAAAAAAGCCGCATCGTTCCCATCCTGGGCGATACGACTGTCGTGGTGCCCCGGGCCGACGTCCATTACGTGGCCACCGAATTCGGCGTCGTGAACCTGTTCGGTAAAAGTCTTCAGGAACGGGCCATGGCCATGATCAGCATCGCCCACCCGGATTTTCGGGACGAACTGCTGCATCAGGCCAAACAGATGAACCTGATCGGCGCCGAGCGAACGTTGAAAGGCTCCCTGCACGGCGTTTATCCCCTCCGCCTGGAAGAGACATTAGAAATTGAAGGCCAGACGGTAACCATCCGCCCGGCCAAACCGGTTGACGAACGACGGATCCAGGAGCATTTTTACACCCTGGACAAAGACGATATCGTCTCGCGCTTTTTTCACGAGAAGACCAGTTTTGTCACCGACGACGTAGGAGCGGTCTCCCAGGTGGATTACATCAAAAATCTCACCATCCTGGCAGTGGTCGGCGAGTTCGGCTTCGGCAAGGTGGTGGGCATCGGCGAGTATCTGCTGGACCCGTCCTGCAACCTAGCCGAGGTGGCCTTTTCCGTCAGCGGCGTCTGGCAGGGGAAAGGGCTTGGCCGGCGGCTGATGAAAAAACTCTTCGAAGGCGCCCGGGACAACGGTATTGCCGGATTTACCGCCTATACGGCGCCCGACAACCAGGGTATGATCAGCCTGTTCAACAGCCTGCCGGTAAACGTGTTCACCGCCATGGAAGACGGCATGGCCGCCTTGAGCTGCCGTTTCGACGATCTTAAACAAATGAATTGAGGAATTATCCATGACCACCCATACGATCAAATTTCTCCCCCATAACCGCGAAATCAAGGTAAACGACGGCGAAAGCCTGATCCGGGCGGCTATGGAGGCCGGTGTCCACATCAACGCCTCATGCGGCGGCGAGGGCGTCTGCGGCAAATGCCGGGTCATCGTTGAAACCGGCAAAGTGGAAGGGGGCATCAGCGAGAAGCTGAACCAGGCGGACCGGGAAAAAGGTTATCGCCTGGCCTGCCGGTCGACAATCACCGAAGATGTGACCATCCGAGTGCCGGTGGAGTCGGCCATCGACGCCAGCGTCTTCAGCCAGCACTATGTCCCGCGGCGAACGGCCCGCATCCGTCAGATGGATCTCAACGACCTGAAGGAAAAGGGTCTGTTTCTGCCGCCGGTGGAAAAAATCTACATTGAATTGCCCGAACCCGATCACCAGGACCACCTGCCCGATGTCACCCGGCTGGTCAGCCACCTGAAGCTGCACCATGACGAACACCGCCTGACGGTCAGCCTGCCGGTGATCCGCAAGATTCCCGATGCACTGCGCAAGGACGGGTTCCGGGTCACCGCCACCCTGGCCCGCCCGGTGATGGACAGCGGCAAGACCGAAATTATCAACGTCCAGCCCGGAAACACCGCCGCCCGCAACTATGCCATCGCCATGGACATCGGCACCACGACGGTTTACGGCCAGCTCATCGACCTGAAAAGTGGTGAGGTCCTTTCCGAACACGGTGAATTCAACGGCCAGATCAGCTATGGTGAAGACGTGATCAGCCGGATTGTCTTTGCGGAAAAGGAAGGCGGACTGGACCGCCTCCACCAGGTGGTTACGGAAACCATCAATACCATCATCGGCAAAATCGTGCAGCGCGCCAAGGTGGACCCGGACGATATCGCCGCGATCACCCTGGCCGGCAACACCACAATGACCCAGCTGCTGCTTCGGGTCAATCCACGCTACCTTCGCCGTTCCCCGTACGTACCGGCGTCTACCCTCTACCCGCCCATCCGGGCGGTCGATATCGGCATGAATCTGCGGGATCACGTCACAGCCCTGGTCTATCCGGCCGTTTCCAGTTACGTGGGCGGGGATATCGTGGCCGGCGTCATGGGGTCGGGGCTGTACCTGGACGACCGGCTGACCCTGTTCATGGACATCGGCACCAACGCCGAAATCGTCATCGGCAACCGGGAATGGCTGGCCTGCGCCGCCTGCAGCGCCGGACCGGCCTTCGAAGGCGGCGGCATCAAATTCGGCATGCGGGCGGCCAGAGGCGCCATCGAGGATTTATCCCTGAATCCGGCCACCTGGGAGCCCATGCTCATGACCATCGGCAATGTTCGCCCCAAGGGCATCTGCGGATCCGGCCTGATCATCATGACCGCCGTCATGTTCGAACTGGGCCTGATCAACAATCTGGGCAAGTTCAACCGGGATCTGTCCACCAACCGCATCCGCGAGGACAACGGGGTGTGGGAATACGTGCTGGCCTGGGCCGGCGAGACTCAGATCGACCGAGACATCGCCCTTACCGAAATCGATATCGAGAATCTGATCCGGGCCAAAGGGGCCATTTTCAGCGGCTGCATGACCCTGCTGACCGAGGTGGGCATGAGCATGCAGGACATCGACCGCATCATCCTGGCCGGCGGTTTCGGCAGCTACGTGGACCTGGAAAAAGCAATCACCATCGGACTGCTGCCGGAGATCGATGCCGAGAAAGTCACCTTTATCGGCAACAGCTCACTCCTGGGGGCCAAGATGAGCAGCCTGACCAACCGGATCCGCAAGGATGTGGTGGAGGTGACCCGCAGCATGACCAATTTCGAGCTGTCCGAAACCCCCTCATACATGGATAATTATGTGGCGGCCCTGTTTTTGCCCCACACGGACATCAACCAGTTTCCGCGGCTCAAGGAACGGATGGCTCAGCGGCGGCAGCCATCCTGACCGGGACCGGTTGACGCGCATATGGTCATAACTATAAAGGATAACAGCGGTTATTTCAGTAGGTGTTTTAACGACCGCCGATGCCCGTCGTGTACGGAAGGCAATCTAGTAATAATTGGGATTTAATCCCACTCCTCTATTGACAAATAAACCATTCAACCTATAAGAATAATTCTTGGTTTTCCGCCTTTGGGAAGCGGTAAGCCATCTCGGCCCCGGTGGCCCATATCGCAACAAATCACAAGCTGTTCTTCCGACTGACAAATGAGTCATTATTTGCGTACCAGGGGACTGTTTTGACGATGCTGTGCTACATGAACACAAAAACGATCCATCACGCTGACCGCACCCCCATCCTTTGCCCACCAACCTTTTTCCACGGTTTTTTATCTACCGCTTTTAATTCTATATATAAAAAATACCTATACGAAAGGGGGCCTAAGTTTTCCATTTAGTGGCCGGGGTTCTGCGCCCTGCCACACGAACAATGAACCACCGCATTGCTGTAGTACACCTCAATCATTAACCGGTAGCTGATAAGGAGGTAACTTTGAGTTTCGAATTCTATAAGGAATCCTATGCAGGTGCGATTAAGGCGATCTCGATCGGTAAAGGCGATAAAGCCATTACCGTTGGAGGCGAAACCTGCTACCCACTCTATCAGTTTGAGGGGGAAATGCCCCACAAACCGAAAGTAGCCATGGAAATCTGGGACATGGTACCCGAGGAGTGGCCGGCAGCGGCAATGGAACCCTTTAAGGACGTGGTCTCGGACCCGGCCGCATGGGCAAAAAAATGTGTTGAGGAATACGGTGCTGAAATGATCGTTCTCCAACTCAAGAGCATTGACCCCAACGGCACCGACGCCAGCCCGGCGAGTGCATCGGCTACGGTGAAAAAAGTGCTGGGTGCCATCGATGTCCCCCTGGTGGTCTGGGGCATCGCCAACCACGAAAAAGACGAAGCGGTTTTCAAGCAGATCGCCCAGGACTGCCCGGACGTTCAGTTGACCCTCGGCCCGGTGGAAGACAAGAACCACAAGGGCATCGGCGCCGCTGCCATGGGTTACGGCCACGCCATCATCAGTTCGTCTCCCATCGACGTCAACCTGGCCAAGCAGGTCAATATCCTGCTGGAAAATCTGGGCATGCCCATGGATCGAGTGATCATCGACCCCACCACCGGCGGCCTGGGCTACGGCCTGGAGTACAGCTACTCGGTCATGGAACGCCTCAGAATGGCCGCCATGGCCCAGGGCGACGACAAACTCCAGATGCCCATCATCAACAACCTCGGTAATGAGATCTGGAAGTGCAAGGAAGCCAAGCAGGGCGTGGACGAAGCGCCGACGCTGGGTGACCCGGAAAAACGCGGCATCCTCATGGAAACCGTGGGCGCCGTGACTTACCTCATGGCCGGCTCCGACATCCTGATCATGCGTCACCCCGAGTCCATCCGGCTGGTCAAGGCATTCATCGACATCGCCATGGACGGTGGCAGCGCCGCCGATATCGCCCCCATCGCCAAACGGCTGGAAGGCGTTACCGTGGATCTGGCCGCCCTGGCACCGGCACCGGACCTGACCATCGAAGAAGAGAAGAAAGCCGCCCCGGCCAAAGCCGCCGCTGCACCCAAGGCCGCCGCCAAACCGGCCGCCAAACCGGCCGCCGCACCCGCCGCTAAACCCGCCGCTGCAAAGAAAGCCGAACCGGCGCCGGCAGCTGCTCCGGCTGCACCGGCGGTAGACGCACAGGCAGAAGCCAAAGCCAAGGCGGATGCCGAAGCCGCCGCCAAGGCCAAAGCCGAGGCGGATGCCAAAGCCAAGGTTGAGGCCGAAGCCAAAGCCAAGGCGGATGCCGAAGCCAAGGCCAAGGCCGAGGCGGATGCCAAAGCCAAGGCGCAGAAGGAAGCCGCCGCCAAGGAAGTCGCTGAAAGAGAAGCCGCCGAAGACGCCCTGCGCCAGAAGCGCGCCGCCGAACGGGAAAAAATGGCCGCACAACACGCTACCGGCGAAAAGGATCGGGTCATTCCGATGACCGCAGCCGCCGAGCAAAAGACGGAACCCGAAAAGATTCTCGCCCGGCTCAACTGGATCCACCGACGTGTCTCACTGCACTAAACCTTGAAAAGTTAACCCTTGCCGAAATCAATACGAGGAGGAACCTCTAATGGCAGAAGTAACCAAAGATAAGGGCGCCAAACTGGCCGACCCCGTCGCCTCATCCATCGATGTTGGAACGCAGGAAATGATCGCCCGGGCCCAGAAGTTGGGCATCGATACGGTCTTCGACCGTGCAGCCCAGATGAAGCCCTGTGCTATCGGCATCCAGGGCATCTGCTGTAAAAACTGTGCCATGGGCCCCTGTCGCCTGCCCCTGCCCAAGGGCGGCATCGAAGGCAAAGACACCCGCAAGGGCCTGTGCGGCGCCACGGCCAACACCATTGCGGCCCGTAACTTCATCCGTATGATCGCCGGCGGTGCATCCGCCCATTCCGACCACGGCCGCGGTGTGGCCGAGGTGTTCCTGAGTGTGGCCCGCAAAGAGACTGATGCTTACAAGATCAAGGATCCCAACAAGCTGCTACAGATCGCCCCTTTCCTGGAGGTTGCCGTCACCGTGGAAGAGGATGGTGAGGTCAAGGATCGGGATATCGACGAAATCGCTTTGGAAGTGGCTGAAAAAGCCATGGCCGAATGGGGGAAACCCCACGGGAACCTGCTTTACGCCAAACGCGCCCCGGCACCGCTATACGAAAAATGGAAGAAATACGGCGTGGTCCCGCGAAATATCGACCGCGAGATCGTGGAAATCATGCACCGCACCCACATGGGCGTGGACCAGGACTACAAAAACCTGATGAAACAGGGTACCCGCGCAGCCATCGCCGACGGTTGGGGCGGTTCCATGCTGGCCACCGACCTCCAGGACGTGCTCTTCGGCACCCCCTATCCGTTGCAGGCCGAAGCCAACCTGGGCGTCATGAAGGAAGACCACGTCAACATCATCGTCCACGGCCATGAGCCGATACTCTCCGAGATGATCGTGGCCACCTGCCAGAAGCCGGAAATCATCGAATACGCCAAGTCCAAGGGTGCCAAGGGCATTCAGCTGGCTGGCATCTGCTGCACGGCCAACGAACTCTTCCAGCGCCACGGCGTGCCCCAGGCCGGCACCTACCTGCAGCAGGAAATGGCCATCATCACCGGCGCCTGTGACGCCATGGTGGTGGACATCCAGTGTATTTTCCAGAATGTGGCCAACGTGGCCGAGTGCTTTCACACCAAACTGATCACCACCCACCCCATCGCCAAAATGGAGCAGGACAGTGTCATCCACATCGAGTTTGACGAACACCACGCCCTGGAAGATGCCGAAAAGATCGTCCGCATCGGCATCGACAACTTCCAGAACCGCGGGGCGGATGTGATGATTCCCCAGTACAAGGCCTCCGCCATCGGTGGTTTTGGTGTGGAGTCCATCCAGTATCACCTGGGCGGCACCTTCCGCGGCAGCTACTATACCCTCAACGACAACATCATCAACGGCCGCATCCGCGGCATTGCCGGCGTGGTGGGCTGCAACAACGCCCGTACCCGCCACAACGAAGCCCACATTCAGGTCGTCAAGGAGCTGATCAAGAATGACGTCATCGTGCTGACCACCGGCTGCAACGGCATCGCCTGCGCCATGGAAGGGCTGTTGACGCCGGAAGCAGCCGCGGTGCACTGCGGACCGGGTCTGGCCGAGGTGTGCGAGACGGTGGGTATCCCGCCGGTCCTGCACCTGGGCTCCTGCGTGGACAACAGCCGCATCCTGCTGGCGGCCACCGAAGTGGTCAAGGCCGGTGGACTGGGCAAGGATATCTGCGACCTGCCCGCGGCCGGCAGCGCCCCGGAATGGATGAGCGAAAAAGCCATATCCATCGGCCACTACTTCGTCGCCTCGGGCGTTTACACTGTTTTCGGCCTGCACCTGCCCACCTCCGGCGCCCCGGTGTTCCACGACTATATCTCCAAGGAGTTGGAAAAGATGTACGGCGGCAAGTGGGACCTGGAAGCCGATCCGATCAAGCATGCCCACCTGATGATCGCCCACATAGACAGGAAGCGCAAAGAGTTGGGCATCGACAAGGCCAGGGAGCGTGTCCTCATGGATATGGCGGACCGTCAGGCGCTGGAAGGGTAGTTAATTTTCAACCAGATCCTCAACGAAGGAGGAATATCGTATGTCTAAATTAGTCGCATTTGCAGCCATTCAGGGTGGGTACAAAGTGGTTTCCACCGCTGAAGGCCGTTTCAAAAAGGCACTTGATACCTATAACGCCGACACCAAAATCGGTTTCCCCAACACCGCCTACTACCTTCCGGTGATCTATTCCCTCACCGGAATGAAAGTGGAAACCCTGGAAGACCTCAAAAAACCCCTGGCATTCGCCCGGGGCCTGCTGCCCCCCCATGTCAAAGGGAAAAACCACCTGCCTTATCTGGGGCCCCTGCTGGACGCCGGCATGGCCGCCATCTTCTCCTACGAGATAATAGAAGCTTTGCGGATTCTTGAACAACCGGATTTCTACCTGCCTGAAGAGGACCCGGACATCGATGCCGGTAAAATCTGGGTGGGTCCGGCGGACGACACCATTCTGAGAAAAAGGGGCGTCGAATTTGTTGACGGCTCCGCCCCTGGATTTGCGGCAATTGTTGGTGCGGCACCCACACCTGAAATCGCCAAGGATATTATCGAAGAGTACCAGAGACGCAGCCTTTACATGTTCTGTGCGGCCAACCACAATGGCACCTCCGTTATTCAACAGTTGATCGAACTGGGTGTGCAAATCGGATGGAACACCCGTATCGTTCCCTTCGGTCCGGACATCTCCTCGGCGGTGTTTGCCCTCGGTTTCGCCAACCGGGCGGCCATGGCCTTCGGTGGGGTGAAACCCGGCGATCACAAAAAGATCCTGCTCTACAACAAGGACCGAATTTTTGCTTTCGTCAACGCCCTGGGCGACATTGGCACCGAGTGGGGCGTGGCCGCTGCCGGCTGCGTCAACTGGGGTTTCCCGACCCTGGCGGACACCGACATTCCCGAAATCCTGCCCACGGGTATCTGCACCTACGAGCACGTCGTGGCCAATGTGCCCCACAGCGAGATTTGTCAGCGCTCCGTCGAGGTTCGCGGCCTGAAGACCATCGTTTCCGATATTAATATCCCTTGCGCCTTCGGCCCTGCTTACGAGGGTGAACGCGTACGCGGCGCCGACCTGTTCGCCCAGTGCGGCGGCGGCAAGACCCAGTGCACCGAACTGGTCAAGATGGCGGAAATGAACGAGATCGAAGACGGCAAGGTGATCATTGACGGTCCGGACGTGGGCGAGCTGAAGGAAGGCGACACCTTCCCCCTGGGCATCTACATCCAGGTAGCCGGCCGCGAATTTCAGACCGACTTCGAGCCGATTCTGGAGCGCCAGATCCACCACCTGATCAACTACATCCAGGGCATCATGCACATCGGTCAGCGCGACATCTCCTGGGTGCGCATCAGCAAGGCGGGTATCGAAAAAGGGTTTACCCTCAAAGACATCGGTGTCGTCCTGCACGCCAAGTTCCACCAGGACTTCGGCAAGATCCTCGACAAGGTCCAGGTGACCCTGATGACCAAGAAAGCCGACGTGGACAAACTCACCAAGCGCGCCCGCGCCGAGTACAAAACACGTGACGAGCGTGTCGAAAAAATGACCGACGAAGACGTCGAAATCTATTACTCCTGCACCCTGTGCCAGTCATTCGCCCCCAGCCATGTCTGCTCGGTGAGCCCGGAAAGAACCGGCCTGTGCGGCGCTTATAACTGGATGGACTGCAAGGCCTCCTACGAAATCAACCCCACCGGCCCCAACCAGCCCATCGAAAAGGGCGAGTGCATCGATCCGAAGCTGGGCCAGTGGAAGGGTGTCAACGACTTCGTCTACAAAGCATCCCGCGGGGCCGTTACCCACTACAACTTCTACTCCCTGGTTCATGACCCCATGACCACCTGTGGCTGCTGCGAATGCATCGCGGCCATGCTTCCGTCCTGCAACGGTGTGATGACCGTGGGCCGCGACTACGCTGGCGAAACCCCCTGCGGCATGAAATTCACCACCCTGGCCGGAGTCATGGGCGGTGGCGCTTCCTCGCCGGGCTTCGTGGGCCACTCCAAGTTCAACATCACCCAGGGCAAGTTTATCCTCGGTGACGGCGGCCTTCTTCGGATGGTCTGGATGCCCAAAATGCTAAAGGAAGAACTCAAGGAACGCATCGAAAAACGGGGCGCCGAAATGGGCGTACCGAATCTTTACGATATGATCGCAGATGAAACCGTGGGCATCACCGAGGAGGAGATCCTGCCCTTCCTCCAGGAAAAAGGCCACCCGGCCCTGTCCATGGATCCGCTGATCGGATAAGAAATAAACGACGAGGCGGGCGGGACCGTCCGCCCCGTCACACCCGATGAACCGATTCCCCGGTCGCTTCGACCGGGAGAATTGCCCATACATAAAAGGAGAATAGTATGGCATTAACCGGTATTCAGATTTTTAAACTCCTGCCCAAGACCAACTGCAAGGAATGCGGGGTACCCACCTGTCTTGCCTTCGCCATGAACCTGGCATCCGGCAAGGCTGAGTTGGACAGCTGCCCCTACGTCTCCGACGAAGCGCGGGAGAAACTCTCCGAAGCCTCCGCACCGCCTATCCGTCCCGTCGTGGTGGGCAAGGGCGTGCGCAAGGCAACCACCGGCGGTGAGACGGTGCAGTACCGCCACGAAAAAACCTTTTACAACCCCACCCTGCTGGCAGCCCAGATCGGCAGCGATATTGCTGCAGCCGATCTGGAAACCAAGCTCAAAGGCTGGAACGCCCTGCAGTTCGAACGCGTGGGGTTGAACCTGCGGCCGGAGTTGGTGGCCGTCAAAGATGTCGGTGGCAACGCCGACGCCTTTGCCGCCGTCGCCAAACAAGTTGCCGAAACCTCGGAATTCAACCTGATCCTGATGACCGAAGACGCCGACGTGATGAAAGCCGGCGTGGCGGCCTGCGCCTTCAAACGCCCCCTGATGTATGCGGCCACAGAGGCCAACGTCGACGCCTTCGGCGCTATCGCCAAGGAAAACGACCTGCCTCTGGCCATCAAGGCCGATTCCATCGAAGGCCTGGTTCCGCTGTCGGATAAACTCACCGGCATGGGCCTTAAGGACCTGGTATTGGACCCTGGTTCACGGGACCCCAAACAGTCCCATCAGGATATGATCGCCCTGCGCCGCGCCGCCCTGAAGAATGGCAACCGGGCCGTGGGCTTTCCCACCATCGCCTTTCCCTGTGAAATGGCCTCCAATTTGGACACGGAGACCATGCTGAGCGCCATGTACGTGGCCAAGTATGGCGGCATCGTGGTGATGTCCGACTTTGTCGGCGAGTCCCTGTTCCCGCTGCTGCTGGAGCGCCTCAACATCTTCACCGACCCGCAGCGGCCCATGACCGTCACCGAGGGCATCTACCCCATCAACAACCCGGACGAAAACGCGAGGGTGCTGGTGACCACCAACTTTGCCCTGACCTACTTTATCGTGTCCGGTGAAATCGAGGCCAGCAAAGTACCCACCTGGCTGCTGATCAAGGACTCCGAAGGACTGTCCGTGCTCACCGCCTGGGCTGCCGGCAAGTTCGCCGGCGATGACGTAGGCATGTTCGTCAAAAAAAGCGGCATCACCGACAAGATCAAGCATCAGGAACTGGTCATTCCCGGCTATGCCGCCTCAATCGTGGGCGACGTGGAAGAGGAACTGCCCGGCTGGACCATTACCGTCGGTCCCCGGGAGGCCGCACACATCCCCGGCTTCCTCAGAGCGTAACCGCTGTGTGATCTAACGGTCAGGGCGGGCATTCACAGTCCGTCCTGACTGTCGTTTCCTGGCCGGCACGCCGGCCATCATGTTGGCAATAGCGTCATCCGTGGCCGAAGCACTGGCCGGAGCATGATGCCGAGAAAAAGAAAGGAAAGTCGTATGCTACTCATCGGCGAAAGTTTGAATGTTATTTCGAAAAAAATCGGCCGCGCGTTCAAGGAGCGGGATCCCAAACCGATCCAGGAAGAGGCCCTTTTCCAGAAGGAAAAGCGCATGGACTACATCGACATCAACCTGGGGCCCGCCAAGAAAGACGGGCACGAGTTGATGCCGTGGGTGGTCCAGGTGGTTCAGGACGTGGTGCCGGATCTGCCCCTGGCTCTGGACACCTCCAACATCGACGCCATTGAAGCGGCCCTGAAGGTGATCAAACAGGTTCCTTCCGGCACCCCGCACATCGTCAATTCCATCATGTGCCGACCGGAGCGCTACGAGCGCATGGTGCCCATGACGGCCGAGTACAATGCCGATTTCGTCGCCCTGATGTGGGGGCCCGAAGGCCTTCCCCGCGACGAAAACGAGCGCGCCGCCCTGTGCGTGGAACTGCTTTACTTCGCCAACGAAGCCGGCATCCCCAACGAGAAAATCTGGGTGGACGGCATCGTGACCCCGGTGAACATCCAGCAGCCCCAGGCCATCAGCCTCATGGAGTTCCAGAAGATGATTCCGGATATAGCTCCGGGCGCCAAAAGCACCTGCGGCCTTTCCAATATCTCCAACGGCCCACCCGACCACCTGCGCCCCATCCTGAACCAGACCTACACGGTGATGCTGATGAAGTGCGGCATGCAATCGATCATCACCGATCCCCGCGATGAGCAGCAGACCGCCATCTGCAAAGGCGAACGCCAGGATATCGTTGACCTGATCTACGGCATGCTGGACGGCACCGAACCCGACCGTGCCAGTCTCTCCAAGGAATTGCTGGATTACGCCAAGACCGTAGACGTCATCCTCGGCAAAACCCTGTACTCCGACTCCTGGCTGGAAATTTAGGTGCCCGAAAGAAGCGTCAAGCACGACAAGCCCCCTCCAGATTCTGGAGGGGGCTTGTTTTTTTTGGCAAGCTGGTGCCGGACGCTGATTTCAAATCTCAAATTTCAAATCATCAGTGTCCCGGCATACGCGTCTTCACGGAATGATCGAATAGCGCGCGGGTCCGGTTAGAAAAGAGCTTGGCGCAGGTGGGGCAGTATTTGTGGATCTCCTTCACATGGGGATGAGGGGCGGTTCGGCGCTCGATGAAGTCGACAAACCGGGTGGTTGCAAACCAGCGGCCGCATCCCTCGCAACGCTCCAGGGGGTGCTTGCCGATCAATTCATCCCGGATCATTATTGTCCGGACATTCTCCCGATCTTCCACCCGGATCGCAGCAGTGGGGCAGATGTTGGCGCAGGTACCGCATCCAATGCAGCGGTCCGGCTCCGGCACCACACAACTGACCCCATCAATTTTTTTCATCTTCAGGGCTCCCGCACCGACGATCTCTGTACATACACGGACGCACAGGCGACAGCGCACGCATCCATCCGGTGGCGGTTCTATGTCCACCCCGTGGTCCATGGCCATCTGGCGCAGCCGGGAGGATTGAGGCGCCATGCGCAGCAGGTTCTTAAAGGCCTTTTTGCGTGCCGCTTCAACGATGGGTCCCGTGGTTTTAATCTCCAGGCCATCGGAAACCTTAAGGATGCACGACAGCATGGCGATCTGCCGGCCGCCGCTCCGTCCGGTCACTTCAACCGCACAAAGCTTGCACGACCCGGAGGGTTTCAGCGCCGGATGGAAACACAGGGTCGGAATGCTGATTCCGTTTTCCCGGGCAATCTGAAGAGCGGTCTGACCCTCTTCAGCAGGGTAGGAGGTACCGTCAATCGTTATCGTAATCATCGCTTTAATCCTGTACGGCGTCCTGAAGGTCGGTAATGTATTCCTGCAGGTAGTGCAGCTCAGCCGTCAGTTCGCCCACGTGGTGTTTCACCAAGTCGGAAATGGTGAGCATTAATGAAATCCGTTGGTCTTCCACCACCGGCAGGTGCCGGATATCGGCTTTAATCATCATGGCCATGGCACTGCTGACCAGGTCGTCGGGCTGGGCCACAATCAGTTTATCGGTCATGGCTTCGGAAAGGGGCATTTCCCGAAACAGGCGATGGCGCCAGGCCACGTGACACCGCAGCACATCCCGTTCGGTAAAAATTCCCGCGGGTTGCTCACCGTCCATGACAATCAGCGCAGATGTCCGGCGTTCGGTCATCTGGACAATGGCATCTTCGACGGTTCGTTGGGCCGGGATGGTGTGGACCACGTGACGTTTTTTTTTGATCACATCCTGAACCCGCATATGTCCAATGCTCCTTTGGAATCCCACCCGCCGCTCATACCATCCTGTCAAAAGCGGACACGAATCAACTGTCAATGGGCCTCAAACAGTCCTGGGGCAACCGATGCGTCCCTTTTCCCTCCAGACTGACCTCGATCAGGCTATCCGGGTCGTTGATGGCCGTATCCGGGTCGGTAATGATACCGTGAAGGCCGACGAACCGGTCCATGTATGCTTCCCAACTCTCGTCCTGGCTGCGCCGATAAATTTCTACTTTCTGTCCCTTGCGGTAAACCATGGCCATCTCCCCCTTATGTACGCCACCGCGGCCGGCTAAACCGGCAGTGTATCCACGTTGAATCGGGCGGTTTTTGTCCGGGCGCAGTCTTCGCAGACCAAGGTATCGGCGGACATCTGCCCCACCGACCTCACCCGTTTATTGATAAAATCCAGATATTTCTTCGGACCCATGGCCTTTCCGCAGGAACTGCAAAAGACCAGCTTCTGGCGGTTGAGGATCGTACCGCACAGGATCAACAGCCGCTCGTCGCCCCGGTCTTCAATTCGCATAGCACCGGTGGGGCAGTTGGCCGCACAGGCCCCGCAGGCAATACAGCGCTCCTCCGTAACCCGCAGGTCGGTATGGCCGGGATGGTCGAAATTCAGGTAGCCCATTTCCAGCGCTGAGATGCCCATCTTGTCCCGACAGATCTCCACACAGCGTCCGCAGCGGCGGCAGATATCACAACGCAGGCAACGGCGGGCCTCCTCGCGGACCATGTTTTCGGTATACCCCAGCTCCACCTGCTGAAAGGTAGTCCGGCGGCGGTCCAGGTTCAGCATGTCCATGGTCGGCCGTTTGATGACGGTTTTGGTGCTGGCCGGCAGCTCGATACAGGGCTCACGGCGCCGGCGGACCGGAACCGGCGGCATCTGGGGCTGAGGAATACCCAGCAGGTACCGGTCAATGGCCTCGGCAGCCCGCTTGCCGCCTCCGATGGCTTCGATCACCGTGGCCGGACCGGTGACCGCATCTCCGGCGGCAAAAACGCCTTCCAGCGATGTTTCCATGGTAACCATGTTCACATCGATGGTTCCCCGACGGGTCCAGCCCATGGATTTCAGGTCGCCCATGCAGAGCTGGTCGACTTTCTGGCCGATGGCGCTGATCACCACATCGGCATCCATGGCATACTCACTGCCGAGAACCGGAACCGGAGACATGCGACTGCTGCCTTCGCGTTGAACCAACTGGGCACGGACACAGCTCAGTGCAGTAATCTTGTTGTTTTCCCCCACGATTTTGGCCGGAATGGTAAGAAAAGAGAAGCGAACGCCCTCTTCCTCGGCTTGTTCCACCTCTTCCTCGTCGGCCGGCATTTCATGGCGGGTTCGGCGGTAGGCAATCGTCACCTCTGGACAGCCCAGACGCAGGCAGGTTCGCGCGGCATCGATGGCCACGTTGCCCCCTCCGACCACCACCACCCGTTTTCCCGGCATCCGGCGATCGCCCAAGGCCACCCGCCGAAGCAGGTCGATGGCTTCCAGGGTCTGGGGGAAATCGGTCTCTCCGGGAATGCCCAATTTATAGGCCTTATGGGCACCGATGGCAAAGAAAAAGGCCTCATAGCCCTGTGAATTCAGGTCGTCCAGGGTCACATCTTCACCGAACCGGGTGTTGAACGCAAAGGTCACGCCCAGCTCTTCCAGCATGGCCACTTCCCGGTCGATAACCTCCCGGGGCAGCCGGTAGCGGGGAATGCCCACCATGATCATTCCACCGGCCGTGGGGAGGGCTTCAATAACGTGAACTCCGTATCCTTTCAGGGCCAGGTAGTAGGCTGCACTCAGACCACCGGGTCCTGCACCGATCACGCAAATTCGTTTGCCTTGATCCGGCGCTTTGTCCGGATTGCGATAAGTTCCTTCGGACATGGCCCGTTCGGCGGCAAACGCTTTGAGGAATTTGATGGAAACGGGTGTGTCCATGCGGCCGCGTACGCACATGAACTCACAGGGTCGGGTGCACACCAGGCCACAAACCCAGGGGAAGGGGTTGTCCCGCCGGATCACGTCGATCGCCTCGGCGTCCCGCCCCTGACCGATGAGGGTCACATAGGTAGGGACGTCAATGCCCGCCGGGCAGGCCATCTGGCACGGTGCCGGCGTCAGCCACTCACAGGTTCCCGTGGGGCAATTATGGGTTTTCACATGGCTTTCGAACACTTCGCCGTGGGTCTTAATCGTCTGGTGAAGGTGTTCTCCAAGCCGGTATCCTTCAAGCTCAGCGGTGTCAATGAGAAGATCCTGAATCAACGCCTGGACAGCCGGCAGATGATCGTCACCGGCACGTCCCCAGGCCACGTCATCCAAAAGACTGTGAATTTCTTCGGCGATGCGCCGGCTTTTCGGGTGCTTCAATCCCCCCGTGCCGATGACATCATCGATAAAATGAATGCTTTCCGTGACCGGACACTGGCTGTCAGACATGAATAACCTCTTGCCCACCCGTGAGACCTTTGACCTCCGCAGCTCATGCCATGGCCGATTTTTTGACGGCAGACGCTTACGGCCCGGGCTATAAGCGGAGTGGTCCCCCCGGGAATAGCCCGGAGGGACCTGGAGGGAGGGGTATGGGTGCTATGAACATCGTAAACAGTTAATATTTCCCTTAGAATGAACTATGCTCCAGCGATGCGACGGTTTGGGCGTGGCGCTCCCGACGGATCTGGGTCATATCCTCCACTTTCCCAAACTTCAGGCAGTGGGTCGTACAGGTGGTCACACAGGCTGGATCCAGGCCCTGATCGACCCGATCCTTGCAGTAGTCGCATTTGACTACCTTGCCGGTTTCTGGATTCCACTGGGGAGCCCCCCAGGGGCAGGCGGAAATGCAAGTTTTGCATCCCACGCAAAGGCTGTGATCCACAAAAACGATGCCGTCACTGCTTCGCTGCTGCATGGCACCGGTAGGGCAGGCCGCCACACACCATGGATTTTCGCAGTGAAAGCAGGGCATGAAAATATAGGCGGCACGGGGAAGTCCGCCGATCATTTTCGGCCCAACCTGAATGATCTGACACAACCGAGGGCCCACCGGTAGATTCTTGTTGGCCTTGCACTGGACTTCACAGGCATGGCATCCGATGCATTTCTTGGTGTCCTGAAACAGATAGTATTTGCTCATAGTCCTCTTATCCTGTTAAATGACGGCGGGGACCGCTTCGGCAGCGACTCCCGTTTGGCTAATCGGCCTGTCAGGCGGCCTTTACATTGACAAAAGTATCGTGATAGGCGGGGCTTCCGCCCACCTTGTCGTAGAGGTTCTCCTGCAGAGCCGCATCGCTGACGCCCCTGTTATAGGACCGCTCGGCCCGCTTGGCCTGATGGCCAAATCCATGCAGAAGAAATACACAATCGGGGTGGATCAGGTCCGTTACATAGGCCCGCATCTTTCCATTGTGACGGCTGGACGCAATCTCAACCATGGTCCGGTCGGCAACGCCCAGTTCAGCTGCTTTTTGGGCGTTAATCCAAAGCACGTTCTCCCCACACAACTCGTTGAGGTATTCCACATTCTGGGTTGATATATGAGTGTGCAGGGCGTTACGGCCGGTAACCAACCTGAATTGTCCCGCCTCAGGCACCGGCATCGACACGTAAGCCGGAAAGGATTCGAACCCGGCATCCTCCAGGAGAGAGGATTTGAACTCGATCTTCTTGGACGGGGTCTTGAATTTGAGGCCGTCTATGCGATCCCAGAATATCTTTGCCTTGCCATAGGCCACAAATCCCTTGGCGTCGAAATCCTCCATGGTGAATCCGGTGCCCTCCAACTGCCAGCGAACCAGTTCGTCCATGTTTTCATAGGGAAAATAGTCACCGGTGCCGATGCGGTCGGCGATCTGCTTGAGAATCATGGCCCCTTCCCGCGTGTCGTATCGGGGTGGCACCGCTTGGCGCCGCAAAAACATCTGGGGTTTGAGCCCGTTGGCCTGCTGGACACAATCGGTCCGCTCCAGATAGGTGGATTCGGGAAGAATCACGTCGCTGTACCAGGCGATATCGCTGTAGTTGATGTCGATGGTGACGATGAGGTCCAGCTGATCCAGAGCCTTGCGGGTCAACTCGGTATCGGCGATAGACATGAGCGGTTCGAAGCGGTAGTTGAACAGGGCCTTGATGGGGTAAGGGTCGGCGTTCATGATGGCATATGGCAATCGGTGGGGAACCCCGTGGGCCGGATCCGGCAGCGGGAAATCGGGTGTCCCCACCTTGTCGAAACGCGGCACCTCAATTTTTGGAAAATCCTGTTCCACCAGTTTACGGGCTGCCTTGCCGCCCGCTTCGCCGGGACCTTTTTTAAAGAAGATCCCGCCCTTGGCCTCAACGGAACCCATGAGGGCATTGAGCATCAGGATGGATCGACGCAAGTATATTTCATTCGTGTGGCTGGCGCCTCGATAGCCGTAATGGAACGCCACCGAGGGGCGATCTTTGGCCAGCTCCCGTGCCAGGGCAACGATCTCACCAGCGGGGATCCCGGTCTCGGTTTCGGCCCACTGCGGTGTATACGGTTCCACAAAGTCCTGGAGTTCGGTCAGGCCATGCACCCAGCGGTCGACGAAGGGTGCATCGTAGAGCCGTTCATCCAGGATCACATGCATCAGTGCATAATTGAGGGCCAAATCGGTGCCGGGCCGGATCATCCAGTACCGATGGGCCTTGGTGGCGGTAATCGAGACGCGGGGGTCGATGTAGGTCATCTTGGCCCCTTCTTCCATGGCCGCCATGAGGTTGTTGACCTCTTTAACCGAAACGGCCTCGAATATGTTTCGGCCATAGAGCACGATGTGTCGGGTGTTGCGGTAATCGACGCCGATTTGACCGTCGGTGTATCCAAACAGGGAGCGGCAAGCCGTGTTGACCGATCCTTTACACAGGGCATCATGGGTGAAATGGTTGGGGGAACCGATGGCCTTCAAAAAGGTCTTGCTCACATGGGTCGCCAGCTGGGTCCGTTCTCCCAGCACCACACTGTGGCCGCCGTACTGGTCGATAATCGCCTTGAGCTTGTCCCCCACGTAGTCCAAGGCCTCATCCCAGCTGGCTTTGCGCCAGTTCCCCGAGCCTCGGTCGCCGACGCGGATCATCGGGCTCTGCACGCGCTGGCGGTCATAAAGCAACGAGGTCCCCGCTGCACCACGGGGACATAAGCTGCCCTCCATGCCGGCCACATGAGGGTTTCCTTCGATCCAGGTAACCTGCCCGTCTTTGACCTTTACCTTGATCGGGCATCGGACCGAGCACATGAAACAGAGACTGTAAACATCTTTTTCCATTAGATTCCTCCAGTTTCCTCAAACAAAGTGAACCGCCTGGCGGTGTTGATCACTAAAAAAGCGGTATTGGTTCCTGCAACTGTTAGCAACAAGCGTACCAATTTTTTTTCATCCGGTAGCGAGGCTGCAATCCGATTGAAAAAGAATGAACTGTTATTTCAGTTTTTTACACACCAACCAAAAAACAGGTTGGTCATTTACGGTAATTGCTTATACCTTTTCACACTGTGGATGCTCTTTTTTTAATGCGTCGATATATTTTTATTGCACTTATTTGTTTTTTCATAAATATAATATATTCAGTTGTATAAATAAATAGCAATAAATTTTTTGCACTTAAATTGCCGGCAAGGCTGGATCAAAGAAATCCACGGCGGTGGACAATGCCCGACAAGAAATCGCATCCCACTGTTTTTATTAATTTATTGACTTTTCTCACCAACTATGCCATCAGGACGTCCATGGCATGTAACTTGCTCGACACCGGGCAACCCATTTATTTCTGATGATTGGAGGTGATGTTTGGAATAGATCAAAGTAATTTAGAAGGCGGATGAATACTGTTCATCCTGAAATTCGAAGGTGACCGACAAGGGTTTCGGTCAGCATTATCAACATCCGGGAGGATAACCATGAATAAAAAGTTTACGTTGCTCACCATACTGCTGCTGCTGTTTTCCATTGTGGTTGCACCGGTAATTTTGTCCAGCGGCAGTGCAGTTGCCGCCACCCTTGAAGACGCCATTGCCAAAGCTCCCCAGGGAACGGAAAAAGGCCACATCGACCCCAACGCCAAACCCGGGTATCTGGGCATTCCCGGCGCGCCGCAGCTCAATCCCCTGATTGGCTTTTTATGGGCCATTTGGGTGGGCTGGATCTTTTCGACGGTCGGCGCCTTCGGGGGTATCATGGCCGGTGTCGGACACATTACCATCTATGGTCTGGGTGCCTACGCTAAAACCTTTAAGGATACGGCTCCCGGCTTGAACAAGACCATTACCGACAGCATCCGGGTCTCCAACCAATGGCTGGTGGGAACATCCGCCCTGGTTTCCAGCTTCAACTACTGGAAACAGAAACGACTGGTTGCCTCCCTGGGAGTCTTTCTGGGCATCGGTGCCCTGCTGGCCACCCTGATCGTGGTGTATACCAGCGCCGGCAAAGTCAAGTTCTCCCAATACCAGGGGTATTTCGGCCTGGTGGTATTCATCATCGGCGGGTTCATGGTCTATGAAATGACACCCAAAGGCCAGGCATCTAAAAAGGCAGCCAAAGCCGCCGCCAAGGCCTTTGAGACTGCTGCCAAATCCAAAGTCGCCATTGAAGACCAGGGCGTCAAGACTGCCAAGTGGAGCCTGGCTAAAACCGAGATCTCCTTTTTCGGTCAGACCTTCTCCTTCAGTCCCCTGTGGGCGCTGGCAGGCGGCTTCTTTATTTCGGCACTGGCCTCGTTCCTGGGCATAGGCGGCGGATTTCTGTATGTTCCCTTCCTCACCAGCGTGGTGGGCCTGCCCATGTTCGTCGTCGCGGGCACCTCCGCTCTTTCCGTGCTGATCGGCATGATTTTCGCCATTTTCAATTTCATGGTTCTCAAAGGGGTCATGGTTCACTGGCCGCTGATCGGCGTTGAACTGATCGGTATTTTCATCGGATCCATGATCGGCCCGCGAACCGGCAAGTACATTCCCGAAAAAGTCCTCAAGGGGATATTTATCGCCCTGGCGCTTTACATCGGGCTGCGCTATACGCTGAGAGGCTTCTTCGGTATTCAAATGCTTTAGGATTCCACTGATCGGTGTTTTTTTGACCCAACGAAAGACCGGTGCCGGGATGACTTGCCGGCACCGGTCTTGGTTTTTAATCGCACTCCGGCGAATTTGCCTCAAGATAATCTTTTCAATCTGCTAAAATGTCCATGGGAAACTTCTTTCATAGCATTTATCTCAACACGGATATCTTCCTGATCTTTTTTTACAGGATGACCGATCTCCCTATCGCCAATTTCCTGATTGGCACCTTCAGCCTTTCTTTTCTTTGTGTCATTATCGGTGAAATTTCCGTTTCCCTGGCTATAAAATTCAATAAACGCTACGTGGATCAAATGACGGCGGAGGTACTGGAGAAAGAGCGGTTGTCCATTGTGGCCTACCAAGCCGGTGACAAGGCGAGCTACAAGGCGCTAAACAAAGAAGCCACGGATGTCTGGGGGAAGAGTTTTTTCACCATGGCGGCGTACAGCGCCGGTGTGTTGTGGCCGATTCCCTTTGCCATGGGGTGGTTAGGCTCACGCTTCGCCGATGTTGATTTCCCGATTGCCGCGCCCCTTTCCCTCGTGTTCGACAAGGGTGTGGGTTACATGTTCACATTCATACCGATGTACATCCTCAGCCGGATTCTGTTTAAGTACATGAGGCCCTATCTGCCCTATTTCAAGGGAGTACAGAAAATGCTGGATGCCGCCGACAAACCCGGTCATTAGAACAAAGAGAAAAGGTTTTGTAAGCATCTCCTTCGGCCATCGATCAACTTGCGGCGACCTGACATTCAGCTAAGCCTTAGCGCCCCTGTTCGTAAATACGGTGACGCACCGAGATTGCCGAGGCGCCCGGATCGCAAGGCGGGAAAAGCGTCAATAGCAGCGCTATCGGCGCACCGAGCAACACGGCGAGTCGGGCTGCATCGGCGAGCAAATGCCATCGTATTTATGACCAGGGGCAATCAGGCCGACCCTTCAGAGGTTATCAACCAATAACCGTGAACATCATCCGAAACATGACGGACAAGATATCGCGCTACGAAATGGCGGCATGGTGTTTATGCGTCACGTTGTTCTCAAGTGCGCCTGCCTTTGCCACCCAGGGCCATGCGGGCATCGAAGGAGTCTGGGTCCACCAGTTCGCCCACCTGTTCTTCCTCTTTTCGATGATGCTCCTGATCTATTGGCTCCGGCAGGCGGGATTGGTGAAAGTGCCCGGATGGCGCTACTTCCAGTATGCCGCTCTGTTCTTCATCCTCTGGAACGTGGACACCATACTGGTGCACTTTCTGGATGAGCAGATCCAGGCCGTCAAGGTAGGAAATATCAGCGGTTGGCAGATTCAAGTCGCAACAGCAGACGGTCGCGAATGGCTGGCGACTGTCTATTACCTGGCAAAACTCGATCATTTGCTGTGTGTCCCGGCCATGGTCTGTTTGTGGATAGGATTACGCCACATGCTTAAAGAGGTCCGGCCGAGTGAATCCGGTGAAGGTGTCCGGAAATGAATGTATCGTTGATTCCCATCTGGACCGTAGATGTGGTCGGCTCCATCCTGATGATCCTTTTCGCTTTTCTCAGTTTCGGGTTGAGCCTGCGACTCAAAAAAATGGACCCCAACAACATCATCGTCACCTACCTGTTGTGGGTATGCTTCGCTCTATTCGTATTTGCCATCTCCCGGTCCGCCGGCCATCTGCTCAAACAGATTTTTCTGCTGTCCAATCGGCAGGACCTGTGGTCCGCCATACGACCCTTTTCCGGCGCCACCAACACCTTTACCTTTGTCATGGTGGGATCGGTCACCCTCTTCTTCGAACGTACATGGGCTATTTACGGGACTATTATGAAAGACCGCCAGGCCCTTCAGAATGCCCACGAAGAACTGCTTTACCTCAACCAGAACCTGGAGCAGCTCGTGGAAAAACGCACCGAGGCCCTGGTCATTTCGGAACAAAAGTACCGCCGCATCTTCGAAGTATCTAAAGATATGATCCTGGTGACGCGAACCGACGGCCGGATCGTCAACCTCAACCCGGCCGGCAAACAAATGGTTGGGCTGGGCGTTCCCGGCGACGGCAATGTCGAGGGGCGTTTTTTCCAGTCGTTTCTATCCGACCCCGAAGACTGGAACACCATCAGCCGCCATATCGAAGACCGCGGCTTTATTTCCAGCGAGGAATTCGACCTCGTTTTAGAAGGCGGCACCAGCCGCCGGGTACTGCTTTCAGGCAGCCTGGCCAAGAGCCCTTCCGACGAGGGAGAAACCATTCACTTTCTGATCAAGGACATCGAGCAACGCCGACTGATGCAAAAACAGATGGCCCAGGCGGACAAACTGGCCTCCATCGGCGAACTCTCCTCCGGAATCGCCCACGAAATCAACAATCCGTTGGGCATCATTTTAGGCTACACCCAACTTCTGCTGCGTGGTGAGGATCCTTTGACTGATCGCTTTAACGACCTGAAAACGATAGAAAAGCATGTCAAATCCTGCAAAGCCATCGTGGAAGATCTGCTCAATTTTGCCCGGACATCGAGCCCTCAGAAAGAGGTTCTGGGTATCCAAGCCATCATTGACGATGTAATCGGTTTCGTACGTCACCACAGCAATCTGGAAAATATTCAAATCGAAACCCTTTTCACGCCAGGCCTTCCGCCGGTGCTCATGGACGAGAAAAAAATCAAGCAGGTGCTCATCAACCTGCTGATGAACGCCATTCATGCGGTAGACCGGAAAGGCACCATTACCATTACCACTAGACTCAACCAGCCGGCCAATCGGATCACGGTGGAGGTGTCGGATACCGGGCATGGCATTGAAAAGGAAAACCTGCTGCGGATCTTCGATCCTTTTTTCACCACCAAGCCCACCGGCGAAGGCACTGGCCTCGGGCTCTCGGTCAGCTACGGCATTATCAAGGGACACGGCGGCAATATTACGGTAAAAAGCGAGCTCGGCAAGGGAGCTGCCTTTACGCTGTCTTTGCCCGTCTCGCCCCCCGCTTTCAGGGAGATAAACCATGGTACAGAATCTTCTGATCGTTGACGACGAACCGGACATGCTCACCTTGCTGAAACGCAGTCTGGAGCCTGAACTGGGGTGTCGGGTGGATACCGCATCCTCAGGAGAAGCCGCCCTGGAAATGATCCGCGCCACCGACTACGACCTGGTATTGGCGGATATCAAAATGCCGGGTATCAGCGGACTCGAGGTGCTGGAGCGAGTTAAAGCCGACCGGGGCGAAGAAATTACCGTGATGATGATGACGGCATACGGGCACATCGAAATGGCCGTGGAGGCCATGAAACGGGGTGCCTATGATTTCGTCACCAAGCCCTTCGATCATGATGCCCTGGTCATGCGCCTGGAAAAGGCCTTCGAGCGCAGCAGCCTGTTGAAAGAAAACCTGAGGCTGCACCACGAGTGCCGCTCCACGGACATGTTTCAGGAACTGGTGGGAAAAAGTCCGATGATGCAGCGGGTTTACGAAACCATCCAAATGGTGGCCAAAAACGATCTCACCGTATTGATCACCGGCGAATCGGGTACCGGCAAAGATCTGGCCGCCCGGGCGGTTCATGCCTTGAGCAATCGCAGCAAACGCCCTTTTATTGCCGTAAACTGCCCCACCGTTCCGGAGCATATTCTGGAAAGCGAACTGTTCGGCTATAAGAAAGGAGCCTTTACCCATGCCACCCGTGACAAGAAGGGCCTGTTCCAGGAGGCCCACACTGGCACGATCTTCCTGGATGAGATCGGAGACATCACACCCACCATCCAGACCAAACTGCTGCGGGTGCTGCAGGAAAAGGAGATCAAATCCCTGGGTGACGCCCGGCCGGTCCACGTAGATGTAAGAATCATCGCCTCCACCAATCAGCCATTGCCGGAAAAAATAAAATCAGGCGAGTTCCGGGAGGATTTTTTCTACCGTCTCAACGTCCTGCCCATCAAATTGCCGCCGCTTCGTGAACGCCCAGAGGACATTCCGCTGATCGCCAACCATTTGCTGGAAAAGCACTGCACCAAGCTGGACAAGCCCCTCAAGCGTTTTTCTCTGGAATTGATGGATATTTTTATCGGCCTCCGGTGGGAAGGCAACGTGCGTCAAATGGAGAACATGATCATGCAGGGGATTCTATTTTCCGCTGGTGACGAAATTACACCCAAGGACGTGGGCATCGGGAGAAAACCGGCACCGGGGGCAATCGCGGAAATCACCCCTTTTCTGGACCTACCTTACAAAGAGGCCAAAGAGAACAACCTGAGCGCCTTCAATGCTGCCTATATCGGGCACATGCTTACCCTCAGCCAGGGAAATGTCACCCAGGCGGCCAAAGCCTGCGGCCTGGAACGTCAGGCACTTCAGCAGATCATGCGCCGCTACGGCATCACTGCGGACCCTTACCGGCAATCGTCATAAAAAAAGGGCATGGCCGAAAAAACACCCATACCCTTTTCCATGATATCATTCCGCTTTATGGTGCGGCGACATGCTTCGGACTGATAGACCCGGGTTTGGGAATGTTGAGCTTGGGCACGCCGTCCGTGTACTCTATACCGGGCAGTTCGGCCTTCATGCGAAATTGTATCATTCCACTGGAAAGCCGCCTTCACGCCATCGTGTCCACCCGTTTCTAAGGTAGCGGACATTGTTGAATCCGTTGAAAAACAAGAGTTCGGCAAGTGCCGGGGCCAGGTGGCAGTCCTCACCATCGCAATAGGTGATAATTACTTTGGCAGGGTCGACAGCGGCCAGAAAGTCATGCAGCCAGGTCTCCTGATCCGCCGCATACAGGTGAACGGCCCCCTTGATGTGCCCCGCTTCGAAATCGGCAGCATGGCGGGCATCGGCAAAAATAGCACCTTTTTTTTCATAGAGGCGCACGGCATCATCGAGGGAAATTTCAGAAAAACCAATGTCGCCCGGTGCCTGCTGGATATTGCCTGGGGTTACCCTTGCAGGGGCGATCCCTATCTTATCGGGTCTGACCGCATAAACGGCAAGAGCAATGCCAATGGCGGCAAGGATAAGGATCAATGCTTCTTTGGTTGCCTGTTTGACCAATCGAATGCCACTCTTTTTATTCTGGAGGGATAAAATAGCTCAGTAAAGCCAAAATAGCCATTTTAGGATCACAATCAACCCGTTTTTTGGGGTCCAATGAAAACGGACACGGGGAAACGGGTATTGCATTTGGTGAACGAATTGTCCACAATACTTGTCGGCCGGAGCCTGACGGAAAAAGCAATAACATACTTTCATGCTCAAGGAGAAGCATCATGTGCGACGTCAACGTCTTTGTCGTGAAGAACGGGGTTGAAGAAAAAGTGCTGGAAAATGTGGACCTCATCGAGGAAGTGGGCAATGGCATGCGGTTGGTCAATATCTTTGGTGAAGAACGGACGCTGAAGGCCAAAATGGTTCGCTACGACAACAGCGAAAAACGGATGGTTTTTCTGCCGGTGTAATCAATCGTAGGACTCGATAAAAAGCCGCGAATCGCTGAACTGTTCGTCGATTAATGCAGTAACATCACGGATCATGCCCCCCCGACCGCACAGGTAAAAATCATAGGGACCCGGTGTCAGCTGTTGCTCCAGATAATGCGTGACACGACCCGAAAATGCGTTCTCCACGCTATCCCTATTTTCAAAAGGCCCACTGATGCAGGGGATATATTCACGCAGCGCCGATTGGAAAATTTCCCGGTAAATCAGACGGTCTGGTGTATCCACCCCGTGGAGCAGAAGGCCGGCGTTCACTCCGCTGCGACAGAAGGCCACAAATGGGGCTACACCGGTCCCCGTAGCCACGAACACCGCCGGATTCGCCGGGCCCTGGAAAACGAAATGGCCGTGGGGCCCGGTCAACTGGAATGGAGTCCCGATGTCGGCCCGCAGGATGTCTCCGGAAAACCGTCCCCCGTCCACAACGGCGACGCAGAAATCGATGGTCTCGGCATCCGGGGTCGAAACCAGGGTGTAGTCCCGCTCGTAGCCGTCCATCGCGAATCGCATAAACTGGCCGGGAATAAAGTCGATTTCCACCGGTCGGGTCAGCCGCAGTTCAAGGATGCCGGGGGCCAGCCAGTGCCGGTCGACCAGGCTGGCGGTAAAGCGGGGTGTGTCGCTTACCCTTGCCACGGCACATCCCCTTGCCCCTGGATATGATTGCAGTATCGGGCCAGAACAAAAAGGTAATCGGAAAGCCGGTTGAGAAACACCAGGATATGCGTCAGGGTGTCGGTAGGCCCCGAATCCCTGTCCTCATGTTCAGCCAGTTCGATGACGCACCGTTCCGTTCGCCGGCAGACGGTGCGGGCCATATGGGCCAGCGAAGCAGACAGATGCCCGCCGGGCAGGATAAAATGTTTCAGTTCGGGCAAGGATGCGTTCATCCGGTCGATGGCGATTTCCAGCATTTCAGCGGGGTCCTTCGTGAACGGTTTCAAAAAACGGGTGGACGCGGCGCCGGGGGTCGTCGCCAGCCAGGCGCCGGCTTCCAGAAGCAGCGCCTGAATAGCCATAATCTCATCCTTCAGCGCCGGTTGATCCTCGTTCATCGCAGCAACAACCGCTCCGATCACGGAATTGAGTTCGTCCAGATCGCCATAGGCCTCGAGGCGCGGGCTGCTCTTGGAGACCCGTTCTCCACTGAAGAGGCTGGTCTTGCCCCGATCTCCCGTGCCGGTATAAATTTTCATGAATGTCTCCCGTCGTGTTGCCGAAGGCGGATTGGTGGCACTATTTCTTTCCGCAGTTCCTGATCATCCGGCTGGCTGTGAAAAACCAGAGCAAAGTCATCGTCTGGATGGCCAGCATGACGAAAAAACCGGTGCGATAGCCCGCCAGGGCGTAATGCCCGCTTGCATCGACAGGCCAGCGGCCGATAATGGCCCCGATGGCCCACTGCCCGATGAAGGCGGCGATAAACACCAGCAGATTGACGGCCGTGGTGACCCTCCCGGACAATTGCACCGGAAATCGCTGGGAAAGTGCCGCATAGGCAATGATGCCCGATGTGCCGAAAAAGCCGAACAGCACCCACACGTGCATCGCCCAGCGAACCGGGGCCGCCAGAACCATCACCTGCACGGCCATGAACAGGACCATCCCGGTCACGGCGGTCGCAAGCACGCTGATGCCTGAGCGGCTCAATCGCTCGGCCAGCGATCCCAGAACAATGAAGCCCGCGATCATTGCCACGGCAATCCATAGCAGCACATTGGCCACCGCCATGCGCTCCAGTCCGGCCACATCCTTGAGCCAGGGCCCGGCCCAAAGCCCTTGTATGGAAAGAAAGGACGCCTGGGACATAGTGGTCAACGGGGCTGTTCGCCAGAAGTCAAGGCTGGTAAACACCTTCCTGACGCCCCGCAGCTGATGTTTGAAGCTTTCGCCAGCACCGCTGGACGGCTTTTCGGGAACCACGGTGTATACGGCCACGGCCACCATCAGGGTGAGCACCGCCAGCACCATGAAAACGCCACGCCAGTCGGTCACCTGCAGGGCCGCCTCCACCGGTGCCGTCGCCGCCAAGGCACCGAGTCCCCCGGCGGCCATTTGAAAACCGTTCACCAGAGGCCATTTCTCTTTGGGAAACCACAGGGTATATGCTTTAAAGGCCGCCATGAGACAGGCCGACACACCAAAGCCGATAAAGGCGCGGGCCACCACCAGACCGGCCAACGATCCGGACCGGGAGAACAGGTAGGCACCCAGCCCGGCAAAAAGCAGCAGAAACGCTTCCATTCGCCGAGGGCCGAAACGATCCAGCAGCACACCCAGCGGCAACTGCGATGAGGCAAAGGAAATGAAATAGGTGGCGGTCAGCAGACCCAGGGCCGACGGGCCGATGCCCAGATCTCCCACCAGGTCCGGAGCGATAACCGCATTGACCACGCGGTAGAGGTAAGAGAGGAAATATCCGGCGGCAAAGGGAATGAATACACGCAGTGTGGTCAACAAAGATGGGTTCATGTATCCCGGCCTCGCGATACGCCCAGTCCCATGGGTGTTGAAATGCATATATCACCCGGTCAGGCGGGATGCACTGCAGATAAAACCGATGCAGGCAGTGGGTTGTCGCGATCTTTCTTTTTAACGTTTCAGATATAAAAAAACGCCCGGCTGTCAACCGGGCGCTGAATGAAAACCGTTCTTGCAGGATTCCGGGTTACTTGGTCCCGAAAATTTTATCTCCCGCATCGCCTAACCCCGGAATGATATAACCGATATCGTTAAGTTTGTCATCGATAGCCGCCACGTAAATATCCACATCGGGATGGACCTTTTCCAGCCGTTTGAGCCCCTCGGGCGCGGCAACGAGGAACAGCCCACGGATCTGTCGACAACCCGATTCTTTCAGGAGGTCGATGGTAGCCACCAGGGTGCCTCCGGTGGCCAGCATGGGATCCAGGATCAGGGCGATCCGCTCTTCCATGTTGCTGGTCATCTTTACATAGTAGCGCACCGGCTCCAAAGTCTCTTCGTTGCGATACAACCCCACGACGCTCACCCTGGCCGACGGAATCAGGTTCAGCACGCCGTCCATCATCCCCAATCCCGCACGGAGGATCGGAACCACGGTAATCTTCTTGCCCTTGATATTTTCGACGACCACATCACCCGCCCATCCCTGGATGGTCATGGTTTCGGTTTCCAGGTCCTTGGTGGCTTCATAGGTGAGCAGCGTAGCCAGTTCATTGGCCAACTCCCTGAAATTTTTTGTTGAGACATCATGCCCACGCATGAGGCCAATTTTGTGTCTGATCAGCGGGTGTTCGACAAGATGTACGGGCACACATCCTCCTTTTCGGGCCCGGCGATGGATCACCGGGCGCATTTTGTATCACATTGATTTGGTTAAAAAAAGTTAGAACTCACCCAGCGGTCTGCTGAAGGTGAATTTGAAAGGATTTGCCAGCAGGTAGTCATAGGCGGGTTTGGTATTTCCGCCCAAGGCGGAAAATGGCAGGGATACGACAAAAATCGCTCCGCCGATCACCGTGGCACAAAGTCCCAAGGGTCTGGCAACCAGAGCATCACCGGCCATTTTCCCGGCAATGACATCGTCATCCTGTTCCAATCCCTCGGCAAAGCAGGTCATGCAGGGAACCGCGACCAGTGCAATCGCGGTCAGCAGGACAATCACGCGTTTCAGGATCCCGTTCATACCGTTTCCTCCTTTGTGGTTTTATAATTGCCTCCGCACCGTTGCGGTTGGCGGATAACCCATCGAATTTAAAGATGTTAGCAGGTATTGGGAACACTTGCAACGCATGATATGGTTGAAACCGCATCTTTCCGCGGCTATAATACGCCGAATCGGAGGCGTGCCTTTGGGGCAATTGTTCGCAACACCATGAAATTCAAACTAAAAGATGCCGTGAGCCCTGTCAAGCAAAATCAAATCGGTCATCACCGGCAAATTGTATCGGTAGCCGTGGCCCTGCCGGTCTATGACATCTTCAGCTACAGCATCCCGGCGCATCTCGCCCCGCATGCCTGTCCGGGCAAACGGGCGCTGGTGCCCTTTGGCAGACGAACAGTCACCGGTTACCTGATCGGCGCGGCCCGGGAGCCAGCCAGCAGGATTGATCCGTTGGAAATCAAGCATATCCTGGATGTACTTGACGACACGCCCCTTTTTCCGGCAACCATGATCCCGTTTTTCAAATGGATTGCCGCCTACTACATGCACCCCTTGGGACAGGTAATCAATACCGCCCTGCCATCCGGACTGAATCTTGCCGATATCGCCGTCCTGACCCTCGGCGAAGCTGGCGTGCAGGCCCTGGCATCGTCCCCCCTATCGCCCTTGGAAGGGATCATCCTGTCGACATTGGCAAAACGACCGGCCGGCATCAAGCAATTGCAAAAAGAGATCGGTCAGCCCGTTTCATGGGCCTTGGTCCACAAGATGCGCCAGCGGGGATGGATTCAGATGGATCGGCAGGTCAAAGCGCGTCAGGTCCAGCCGAAAACCATCCGGTGGGTGACCGTTAATAATATCGCGCCCGTCTCCGCCGGGCTGTCTTTGCAGCGCCAGAACATCCGGCACCTTTTGGAAACCGAAGGTGACCTGAGTATCCCGGTGCTGAGATCACGCATTCCCACCGCCCCGACACTCATCCGGGCAATGCAGAAGGCCGGACAGGTCGCTGTTTATGAAAAGACGGTCTACCGGGACCCGTTCGGCGACGCCATCGAACCGGATACCCCGCCCTCCCTCACCGCCGAGCAAGCCGAAGCGGTTAGCACCATGGCACCGATGCTCGGAAATGGATTCAAAACGGTTCTGCTGGCCGGCGTCACCGGCAGCGGAAAAACCGAAATTTACCTTCGCCTGACGCAGGCCGCCCTGGACAAGGGGCTTCGTGTGCTGGTGCTGGTACCGGAAATCGCCCTGATTTCCCAGACCGAACGCCGGTTCCGCGCCCGCTTCGGAGAAACGGTGGCGGTGCTCCACAGCGGCCTGTCCCAAGGTGAACGCTACGACCAGTGGCTTCGCATTGCCAAAGCGGACGCGACCATCGCCATCGGCGCCCGCTCATGCATCTTCGCACCCTTTGGCGATGTCGGTTTGATCATTGTGGACGAAGAACACGACACCTCCTACAAGCAGGAAGGCGGACTGAGCTACAACGCCAGAGACCTGGCCGTAGTCCGCGCCCGTCACCACAACGCCTTGGCCATCCTGGGATCGGCAACGCCTTCGGTGCAGTCCTGGTACAACGTCACCGTTGGCAAATACGAAACCGCCGGCCTCACCCGGCGGGTCAACCGCCAACCCCTGCCGGCCATTCAGACCGTGGATCTTTCCCGGAGTCGCGACGACCGGGGCATTCGCCGCTACATTACCGCGCCGCTTCAGCAGGCAATCCGGGAAACCCTGGACGATGGAAACCAGGCCCTCATTTTTCTCAATCGGCGGGGCTTTTCCGCCTTTCCCATCTGCGGGCACTGCGGGCAGCCCATTCGATGTAAAAACTGTGATATTTCCCTGACCCTGCACAAACGGGCCAATGCCTTTCGCTGCCACTACTGCGGCTTTTCCAAAGCTGCCGCATCCACCTGCCCGTCCTGCGGCTCCGACAAAATCAGGCTGCTGGGCGTGGGAACCGAAAAAATCCAGGAGGCCATGAACCAGTTGTTTCCAGAAGCACGCGTGGCACGCATGGACCGGGACACAATGGCCCGAAAAGGTTCGATCGTCACCCTGCTGAAAGATCTGAAACACCGCCGAATCGACATCCTGGTAGGCACCCAGATGGTAGCCAAAGGACACGATTTCCCGGGCATCACCCTGGTGGGGGTGGTATGCGCCGACCTGACTCTGAATTTCCCGGACTTTCGCGCCGGGGAGCGGACTTTTCAGCTGCTGGCCCAGGTGGCGGGACGGGCGGGACGCGGCGATCAACCTGGCCGGGTGATTCTCCAGACGTATAACCCAAAACATTTCAGCATCCTTGCTGCAAGAGATCAGGATTTCAAGGCGTTTTTCAACCATGAAATCGGCTTTCGAAAAGCCCTGGGATATCCGCCCTATACCCGCATGATTGCCGTGCGCATATCCGGCAAAGATACTCAGCAGACCGCCGCCCATGCCAGGGCATTGGGAGAAAACTGCCGGGAAATGCTGGCTGCTGGAACATCGTTTCACGAACCGATTCAAGTGATGGGTCCCATCGAAGCGCCGCTGTCCCGCATTGCCAACCACCACCGCTGGCAGATCCTGCTCAAAAGCCCGGACACGGCCAAACTTCACCGCTTTGCCAATGAACTGATCCTGGGTCACCACAGTGCATCCGCCGGCAGTGGCGTCAAAGTCACCGTCGACGTCGACCCGTTTTTTCTGATGTAGCTTGACAGGATCGGCGCCGAAGCTTAAACATAATGGTTTGATCAACAAGAAAAAGCGACGTTTATCCGCATATTTTTCAACAAGGAGAACAACCCATGAAATTACGTATTCTTGCGATCACGGCACTGGTTGTATTGCTGTGGGCCGCCGCAGCCATCGTCGGCGCGTCGGACCAGGCCGCCGGCAAGGATCCAAACGCCCAGTCATCACCTGCCGTCGCAGCCGTCGAAAAGCCCGCTGCGGTGTTGCCCGAACTTAAATATGAGTTCGACCCGGTGGTGGACGGTACCCTGATCACCCATGGCTTTACGATCAAAAATACCGGCGGCGGCCCCCTATCCATAACCCAGGTCAAGACCGGCTGAGGGTGCTCGGTCGCCTCATACCCGAGGCAGATCCCCGCCGGCGGCGAGGGAACTATCAGCATCAAGGTCAACACCAGCGGTTACGGCGGCAGGTCCCTGAAGAAGAACATCGAGGTCTTCACCAACGACACGGCCAACACCCGGGTCACGTTGAACATTACCGGGGCGGTACTGAACTTTGCCCGAATGGACCCCGCCTATGCCCGTCTGGTCGGCCAGGCGGGAACCGACATTAAAAAAGCGATCACCATCACCCGCGAAAAGGCCTATCCATTCAAAATTCTCGAAGCAAAGGCCAGAAACGGAAACGATATCGCTTTTAATGTCCAGGAATTCAGCAAGGCCGATGGAGACGGTTATATCCTGACCATCGAAAACAAAAAAACGGTTGCCGGGCGCTACGCGGATACGGTGATCCTGACCACGGACAGCGATATCAAGCCCACGATAATCATTCCGGTATACGGCCAGATCATTGCGGCGACACCTCCATCCGGGCCCACCTCGCCGAAAAAAAGTGCCAGTGACGGGTAGCCGGCCGACTATCGATACCATCGAAAAGCATCGACACAGGTCTGCCGGTGCTTTTTAATTTCCTGGAAAGGAGATTTGACAGTGAAACGCCCTGTAAAGGTCGTTGCCTTCGACTGCGACGGCGTCATGTTCGATTCCCAGGAAGCCAACCGGGCCTACTACAACCAGGTGCTTGAGCATTGCCACCTGCCGGCAATGGTGCCGGAACAGCTGGCCTATGTCCACATGCACACCGTCGATGAATCCCTGGCGTACCTGATCAGCGACAAGGCGACCCGCGACGACGCCCAGGCTTACCGCAGACAGCTGGGGTACCTGCCCTTTTTGAAATTCATGCGGATGGAACCGGGATTGGTGCCGTTGTTGGAAACGCTTCGCCCCCGCTTTAAAACGGCGGTGGCCACCAACCGCACCGACACCATGGCCCGCGTGATGGCGGACCACCACATCGACCACCTCTTCGACCTGGTCGTCTGCGCATTGGACGTTCAGTTTCCCAAACCGCACCCCGAAGCCCTGGTCAAGGTAATCGAGCACTTTTCGGTTTCACCTGAAGAGGTGGTCTATGTGGGCGACTCGCCGGTGGATGAAACGGCGGCCAAGGCCGCCGGCATTCCCTTTGTGGCCTACCGCAACCGGGAATTGGCAGCCGACCACCACATCCGGCACCTGGCCGAGATTGCCGGTCTGCTGGGTCTGTAGGCGACTTGGAAGAACTGCAAGATGAACACCTTCCCCGACACCCTGAAAATCCACGCCGAAGCCGCCCTGAATGATCCTCACTTTGATTTCATCGCCACCTACCACGCCGTTGCCGACCTTCGCCGGTTGGCGCGAAAGCACCCGGGAGTTCTTGACGGACAGACCCTTTTCGCCCTGGAGCAGCTCCTGCAATCCAACACCTTTCGCAGTGTCCGACAAGCCTATTTCCTCTTCCGGGAAGCCGCGTCGGTAATGACCGACATGGCCACCGCGCCGGGCCATAACGGCCTGGGATCGAAAGCGCTGGCGTCCCTGCGCCATCTTCTCCTAAAAACGGACGGCAGCGCTCACCGGGGCGTGGCCGAAGCGCTGGGCAGCCTGCCGGTCAGCATTGCCGGGCCACGGATCGGCGATAGGAGCGGCACATTCCGGCCGACCATCTCATGGACGACCCTGCTTTCATCAAACGGGCTGACGATGACTGGCACCCCCCGGTATATCGGCAGGAGCCTGGTGGTCGAAACGTCTGAAAAAAACCATCTGCTGGTTGTCAAACTGGCTAAAAAAGGAGACACGGCAACGGGTCTGGCCAAGGAGATCAGCTGGATGGAAGCACTCAAAATGCCGGATTATAGCGTCGACTGCCGGTTTCACATTCCCACGCCCCTGGGTGTTGACAACCCCCGTGTGTTTCGCCTCAAGGGCATTCCACTGGCGCCGCCGGACACCGTCAACAGGCACCCCGACGGGTTGGCCATCGCCTTTATCGCCCACCGGGACTATTTCGTCTACCCCAACCACCACCGGGTCGACACCTTATCCGCTCGGGAGATGCTTGGACGCAACGCCTTCCTTTTAGGCAGGCTTACCGCCAAAGGGGTGATCCACGATGCGCCCATCGCGCTGTTTCACAACCGCACCCAGCGGTTGCGCCGGGATGACCAGGGGCGCTACCAGTGGTTCCGATCGGGGCGACTGGACCAGTGGCTGGATTCCTGCGCATTTCCCAATCTCGGGTTGTCCGGGCTGCGGGACTTCGAGCACCTGGAATCCTTCTGCGGTGACAGCCGCCTCCTGTACCGGCACATCGGCAGCCACTTCTTGAGCCTGCTGCTGGTGGCCGGCAGCCATTTCCGCGGTCGGGATAAATCGAAAGTCGGGCTGGACGACAACGGTCAGCCGGTAGATGCAAGAGACCTGTTTGACCGACCGCTGTTAAAGTCGATGGTTATGGAGATATTCGAAAATTATTATTTCGGTTTTACCGGCAAATCGGCAAACGGATCCCTGCCGGTGGATCTGGATGGCCTCACCGGTCGCATGATCGCGGAGATGGGTGTGGACCGCTACATGACCGAGCTGTTGCGCCGCACCGATCAGAACGCCTTGACCGACGGCGAATTTGTCGCCTTCTTGAAAGAACGGGGATATTCGGCTGACCAACTCGATGGATTGACCCGGGGGGAAGAAGACATCCTCATCAACAGCGGCCCCCACCTGGGTGGTTTCAATCGCCAGATATCGCTGCCCGAACTCATCGAGGCTGTGGCCGCGATGTCCGCCGTGTGCATCGCCGGCCGGTTTATTGAGACAGTGAAAAACCGCACGTAACGACCTCCACCCCAGATCTGCGGTTCGAGTGAAACATCAACTACAAGGCCTCCCGGGCCCGGTCGATATTCTCGATATCCCCCATGACGATCAGGGTCATCCCCGCTTCGAGGACAAAAGAACTGGGCGGCCGGAATTCAAATCCTCCATCTTTTCGCCGCACGCCCAAAAGCAGCAGGTTGAACTGGTCTCTGAGGCCGGATTTCATGATCGTCTTTCCCGCCAGGGTGGAGTTGCCGTGAACGTCAAGCTGGTTGATGCGCAACTCTCCGCGCTCGCTTCTGAGCATGTTGTCGAGAAAGTCCACGGCTGCCGGCCGAATCATCTCGGAAGCCATACGCAACGCGCCGATGGCGTTGGGGGAGACCACGGAGGTAGCACCGGCTTTGAGCAGTTTGGGCTTGAGCCGGCTGTTGGTCATGCGGCTGATGATTCGTGCCGTGGAATTGAGCATGCGGGCGGTCATGGTAATATACAGGTTGTCGTTGTCCGACGGCAGGCAGATGGTAATGCCGGTGGCCCGTTCAATCCCGGCGGCAATCAGGTTCTTGTCGTCGGTGGCATCCCCATGGACATGGAAGAGGCCCTTGATCTGACGGCTTCGCTCGATGACGGCGTTGTCCTGCTCGATAAGCACCACACTGGCCTTGCTGGTCACCAGTTCAACCGCCAGGGGGAAGCCGGTTTCTCCGCCGCCGCAGACGATATAGTGGCCGGACAGGGCATTGATCTTGTTTTCCATTTTTCTTCTCCTGAGCATGCCGGTCAACTCGCCTTCGATCAGCATGGCCGTCACGGTACTGATGCTGTATAGGATGATACCCATGCCGAAGGTAATCAGCAGCATGGTGAAGATCTGGGCGCGGACGTTTCCGGTAATCCCCAGCACTTCGCCGTAACCCACGGTGGTCAGTGAAATGACGGTCATGTAAAGGCAATCGATATAGCTGGATTTGCCTTCGAAGAGAATATAGTAGCCCGTGCTTCCCATCAGTATGGTCCCGATGAGTATGGCCGCTGCAAAGTATAACCGTCTTCTGATTCCCATAGTGACTATATGCCTACCTAATCACGTTGAACGGATCAGCCGTTTAAACAGGCTCACATCGATATTTCCGCCACAGATCACCAGGGCAACCGTCTTTCCGGTCAGCTGGGGAGCCATTTTGAGAAAGCCGGCCACCGTCACCCCTGCCGCACCTTCGATCACCAGTCGGTGATTGTCGAATACCCGAACCATCGCACCGCGAATCTCATCCTCGGTCACCAGCACCCAGTCGTCAACCAGCCTTCGGCAGGGGTCGAAAGTGATGGCACCCGGTTCGATGCCGCCGGCCGTTCCATCGGAGAGGGTGTCCCGGGTTTCAATGTCCAGAATTCGACCCGCCTGAACGGATGCGGCCATGGCCGGAGAGTGTTCCGGCAGGCATCCCACGATGCGGGTTTCTTTGCGCAGCGCCTTGACCACCCCGGCGATGCCGGCAATCAGCCCGCCGCCGCCCACCGACACCATGATACAGTCCACTCGGGGCAGCCGGCCCAGGATCTCCAGCCCGACCGTCCCCTGCCCGCCCACCACGAACGGATCGTTGTAAGGAGAAATATATACCTGGCCGGTTTTCTCAGCCTGCCGCCGGGCGTGAGCTTCGGTCACCTCGCAGTGCGATCCGTGAAAACGGATCGTAGCCCCCAGGTTTTCGAGCATTTGAACCTTCAGTGGAGAAGCGCGCTCGGGCAGGTAAATGACCCCTTTTATTCCCAGCCGGTTCATGCCGAAAGCCACCGCAAGGCCGTGGTTGCCGGAAGAGGCGGTGACGATGCCGGCCTTTCTCTGATCGGGGTCGAGGACCATCAGGCGATTGAGGGCGCCGCGGACCTTGAACGAACCCGTATGCTGGATGTTTTCCAGCTTGAGAAACACCGGCCCGCCGCTGTTGCGGCCCAGGTCGGTAGACGGTTCGAGGGGTGTCTGGCGGATGTGGGGCCGGATTCGCGTTGCCGCAGCCTGGGAAAGTCCATGGATGTCAAGCATGGTCGGCGCCGATGACAGTCGATGTATCCATCACCACCCCTGTCTGGCCGGGACCCCGCATGCAGCAGCCATCGCTGCAGCGGCTTCAACGGGGTCGTTGGAACGGGTAATGCAGCTGATGACGGCGACTCCCGCGGCACCATGGGCAAAGCAGTCCAACGCATTGGCCGGGCCGATGCCACCGATGGCAACTGCCGGGACAGGGGACCGGTTGACAATATCCCGAAGCCCGGAAAGTCCGTGGGCCGCCTTGGCATCGGCCTTGGTACCGGTAGGAAAGGTGGGACCGGTGCCGATGTAGTCGCAAAAAGCCAGATCGGTACGCTCCAGTTCTGCCATGGTGGAAACCGATACGCCGACAATGGCCTTCGGCCCCACCACCCGCCGGGCCAGCCGGGGCGATGCATCATCTTGTCCCACGTGAATACCGTCGGCACCAACGGCCCTGGCCAGCAGTACGTTGTCGTTCACGATAAAAGGCACCCGGTTTTCCCGGCAGATCCGGCTGATGGCCTCAACCGCTTCGAAATCGTCCAGGGAAAAGGACTTGTTGCGGTACTGGACCATGGTGGCACCGGCTTCAATGGCCACGCGCACCTGATCCCGGGCGGAAAAGCCATCCACCCCGTCATCGGTGATAAAATAGAATCGAAGTGCGTCGCGAATGTCGTCCGGAGTCATGACTGGGTCTTCCCATGTATTGAAATAGTGGCTGCGAACCCGGCCGTATTGACCGGGTTCCGGTTAAACAACCGATGAAGCGTCAGGAAACGGTCCGCATATTCCGCTTCGTATCGGGTCAGGCCGGCGATGATTTCATCGATGGTTTTTTCATGCCTGCCATCGTCTGTCTTTGAAAAGAATTTGTCCGCGTAGCAGATCAATCGTTCTTCAACGGAAAGGGGAATCATGTCCCGGGCCGGCAGGGGCAGCTTCCGCCGCATGGCCTGATCCGCGCTGATTCCCACACCCACATGACGCTCGCAGACCAGCCCATGGCGGCCAAGGCCCAGTTTATCGAGAATCGCCCTGCCCTCGACGCCATGGCACACATAGGGCAGGGTTCCCGTGCATCCCAGTTCCGGACATCGGGTCCGGCCGACGCCGATGTCGTGAAGCATCGCGGCCTGGACGACAAACTCGCGATCGGCATCAATCCACGGAGACCGGTCAAGTATTTCGATCGCCTTACGGCCCACCAGTTCACCGTGGCGCAGAAGCAGGTTCCGGGTACGGCTGCCGGCGGGATAGAAGGCCGTGATGATGGCTTTCGGGTCGATGCAAGTGTTCAATGGTTCCACACTAACGATGATGAACTCAAAAAATTCGAGATCAAGGCTTGCGGATCCCGAGGGATGCAAAATACTTGTCGTACGCCGCCGTGATGAAGGGTGAAGCGTAACGCAAATTCCGGACTTTTCAAGGACCCGTCACCTTCGCCTTGCCCGACAACAGCACCCCTTCAATAAACACGTCGATATCCCCGTCCAGCACGCTGTTTACATTGCCGACATCCAACCCGATCCGGTGGTCCTTGACCATCTGGTACGGGTGCAATACGTACGAGCGGATCTGACTGCCGAAGCCAATATCGTCCTTGCCGTCGTGGATCTCCTGCAGCCGCTCATCCTGTTTGCGCTTTTCAGCTTGGTAAAGCCTCGATTTAAGCACCTTCATTGCCATGTCCTTATTCCGGTGCTGGGATTTTTCCTGCTGACACTGGACCACGATTCCGGTGGGCAGGTGGGTGATGCGCACGGCGCTGCTGGTCTTGTTCACGTGCTGCCCCCCGGCGCCGCTGGCACGGAAGACATCAATGCGAAGGTCCTTATCCTCCACGTCAATCTCGATCTCATTGTCCAGTTCCGGATAGACAAAAACAGAAGCAAAAGATGTGTGGCGCTTGCCGCTGGCATTGAAGGGAGAAATTCTCACCAGCCGGTGGACCCCGCTCTCCGACTTGAGATAGCCATAGGCGTATTGGCCAGCGGCGGTAAAGGTAACACTTTTGATCCCCGCCTCCTCTCCGGGCTGGAAATCGACAATACTGGCTTTAAAGCCCTTGCCCTCCACCCATCTCAAATACATGCGGAAGAGCATCTCGGCCCAGTCCTGGGCCTCGGTTCCGCCGGCACCGGCATTAATGGAGATGATGGCATTGTTCTGATCGTCGTCGCCGTCCAGCATCATATCCAGGGAGAATTGGTGCAACCGCCGGCCCAGTTGGCTGATCTGGCCGGATACTTCCGTCATTGTATCGGCATCCGCCTCTTCTACAGCCAGTTCCAGAAGAATTCCCGCCTCTTCCAGGTCTTTTTCCAGAGCGTGAAAGGCGCCGAGCCGCAGGCCCAGAAGCGTACGCTCTTTCAAAATGGCGGTGGTGGCTTCCGGGACGTCCCAGAACCCATCCCGGGAAATTTCCGCTTCGATTTCCTGAAGTCGTTTTTCCTGGTCAGCCAGGTCAAAGATACTCCTTGAGCTGGTCGAGCTTCTGTCTATGTTCCTTCAATGTCTGTTTGGCTTCGGTACTCATCGTTTATCTCCTCTTGTCAACCCTCCGGCTGACCCGTCGTTTAATCCAATCAGGAATTTTCAGCGGTATGCCACCATATGCCTCCTGTCGCACTCGACGCATGGGCCACCCCATCAGCGCAATCATCACGATCAGGCAGGCAATAGGCAATGCATCCCCGATCCGGGTATAGGCGGTTTTTTCGGTCAGTACGGGAACCGCTCGGACGACCACCGCATCCTCGAACAGGGCGGTGCTCGCCACAATCCGGCCGGCGGGGTCCACAAATCCACTGATCCCCGTGTTGGCGCAACGCACCAGGCTGCGGCGGTTCTCGACAGCCCGGAAAACCGCCATGGAAAAATGTTGGTACGCGGCACTGCTTTTTCCGAACCAGGCATCGTTGGTCAGGTTGACCAGCAGGCCAGCACCATTTTTCACCAGGGATCGGGAAAGCCCCGGGAAAATGATCTCAAAACAAATCTGTACACCGACAAGGGGTTCATTTTCTCCCCAGGCAAGGGTTCGACCCTTCTCTCCGGATGAAAAGTCGCCCACCTGCGCCACCATCTTGCCTACAAACGACAGCACGTGTTTGAGGGGCACATACTCGCCGAAGGGAACCAGGTGAACCTTGTCGTACCGCCCGGTGGCACGGCCGTCCGGTGCCACCATATAGGCACTGTTGTAGTAAGCATAATTGCCGGGCTGCCCCTGAACGCTAGGGCTTCCCACCAGCAGATGGACGCCCGCCTGCCGGACGGCATCGGTCACCAGCCGCGTAAGCTTAGGGCTGGCCTCGAAGTAAAACGGGGTGGCCGTTTCCGGCCACACCACCAGATCCGGTTGATGGGGAACAGCCGACAGCGTCAACTCCGCGTATTTTTTCGTGGTGCCGATCTGAAATGCCGGATTCCATTTCCGGGCCTGATCGATATTGCCCTGAACCACCGCCACACGGGGTGATGAAGCCCCTGCTATGACCTCATCCATGGCCTTGATCCGCATGTTCCCGTAAATCAGCCCAAGACTGATGAGGAAAAGGGACAGCACAACGGCCAGCAGGGCCTGCGTCCTGTCCACCGGACACCCCCGCCATTTTTTCTGCGCAAGAAACAGCAGCAGGATATAAACGGCAGCGTTGAAAAGCACCACCAGAAAAGAAATCCCATACACTCCAAATATATCGGAGATCTGAATGATATGCAACCGATTAAACTGGGAATATCCAACAATTCCCCAAGGGAATCCAGTCAATAGAAAGCTACGGGCATACTCCAGCGCCACCCAGAAAACCGGTGCAAGCAGAACCAGGTGGAGGGGCTTTCGGCAAACGCGGGTCAATGCCAGCGCGAAAAACCCGAAATAAAGGGCCAGGTAGGCGGCAAGCAGTACCAGCAGGGAGACACACTGCCACCATGGCAGGTATCCGTAGATACGCATGGTGAACACCACCCAGTACAACAGGGTTAGGTAGTGGGCCAGGCCGGCGATCATACCGATCCTGAACGCTTCTTTGGGGTGCAGGTCCCTCAGCACGATAAATAGAGGCACCAGAGCGAACCAGGCCAGCAGCGAAATCCCCAGTTTGGGAAATGCCGTCGTCAGCAACAGGCCGCTGATAATGGCCGGCAGCCATTTCGATTTAAAGGCAATGGTCACGTCAATCCTGTTTGACAGCGGCCCCGCACAGGTAATCCCGAACGGCATTGATGGTGATGGTAAACATCTTGCTGCCGGCCAATATGGCACAGGCATCTTCCTTATCGCCACAGACCCCGGCAAAAGCCAGGCCAATGGCCATGGCCGGATCCGGAATCTGCCCGGAAGCCTCCAGTGCGCCGACATAAAAATCAAGGCGGTGCTTGAGGATCTTGAAATAGTCGATCTCCGATCCCATGGTCAGCGATGCGGAGGCGGAAAGCGTTGTGGAAAAGGCTCTGACATTCTCCCAGAAATGCTGGCCAAGGCTTGCTTTCAGGCCAGGGTCGGTCAGAAAAAAAGCAATCGCCCACCCCACCGAGATGATTCTCAGCAGTTGGATCTCGTATTCCAAAATCGCCCGCTTTTCAGGTACTTGCAGCGGCGGCACAACATCCAGGATGGTGTTCATGTCGCCTCGATCGATGGCAAATTGAAAAAGCTGCTCACCGGCGCGGGCAACCGGGTTTTCTATTTTTTCGGTATCGGTCATGAAGCCTTCGGGTCTTCTGTCGAAGTTGATGATTGCCGCCTACCCTAACAGTGGCAGATGGACGGGCCTTTGAAAAAATAATCCTTCTCCGAGGCCTAAAAATGCAGCACCGTTTTTTCCGGTCACTGCCCCGTATCGAAAAATAACCGCCGCATCATTCAACAAGCAAAACGCATTTCAAACCACCGTCCGGGACACCGAATATCGTGGGCCGAACGTTAAGCGGCCCAACCTTAAATCACCGACCCGGGCAAGTCAAGCCGGCTGTTGCCACCCAGAACGCTTGAATTTCATCCGATTTCATGAGATGACAACTAAAATTGCTCGGGCAGAAATCCGCCATTGATGCGATCCATCCGGGCCAATTTTATATTCAAACCGCGACCACGAACCCCAGAAAGAGACTGCTCATGCGACACCTCGTTACGGCGCTGATTCTTTGTTTGTACGTTTCTCTTCCTGTTCCCCGGGCTTTTTCAGAATCCCCTGCACCCAACGATGAATCCACCGCCGAAAAAATTAAAACCGGTGATACCTATAGTTGGGCTGCCATCACCGTCGAACTGTCCGCCGGCTACCGCACCGACAAACTGAACTGGCACATCGCCGGAAACGCCCAGGGAAGCGATCCCAACGTCCGCTCCGAACTCACCTGGTCGGATATAAAAATCTATCAACTCAAACTGGCCAATCGCACCGTTATCAAGGATCGTGTCTATGTGCGGGGCTACCTGGACTTCGGAACGGTGGTCTCCGGCGACAATCGGGACTTGGACTATGATGGCGACAACCGAACCCAGGAATTCTCCCGCTCCCTGAACGGGGTAGACGGCAACGATGTGTGGGATGGATCCGTCGGTATCGGCCCCCGCTTTTCCTTTTTTGAGTCAACCATGGTCGTTTGCCCCATGCTTGGCTACGCCGTCTCCGAACAGGATCTGAACATCGTTGATGGCTATCAGGTGATTTCACCCGACCCATCGGTCCTTGGACCCATCGCCGGCCTGGACAGCCGCTATCAGACCTGCTGGAAGGGCCCCTGGCTCGGTGCGGATCTCCTTTTTTCGATCCCCGGCACAAACACGCCATTTACCAAGGTCGGGATCATGTTCACCGGTGAATACCACTGGGTGGATTATAGTGCCGACGCCAACTGGAATCTGCGCGAGGATTACGCCCACCCCGTCAGCTTTTCCCACGACGCCGAGGGCAACGGATATGTGGTCGGGGCAGCGGTCCTGTTCGAAATCAAAAACCGCTGGGGTATCCATGCGGGCATGAAAGTCAAGGAAATGACCACCGACGCCGGGACAGACCGCATCTACAAAGATGACGGCACCACCTCCGACACCCGTCTCAACGAGGTCGTCTGGCGCTCATTCACTTTTGAAGCGGGCGTTTCCTGCCAATTCTGATCTCATTCATTGCCGCTGACCACAGCGTAAAAGCGAAAGGCGGGCAGAAAGACAAGTAACTGGGTTTCGATATGCAAAGGTTGCCATCTTCAGGCTTGCCGCGGGTCAAGGAGGGATTGTGGTATCACCATCGGACCGGTGCAAAAAAAAGCCTGTCGATTGATAGCCTGCGGCAGGCGGGACCTCGACACGGTATGGCTCAAAAAGAAGCTCCTCGAATCCGGTGGATCAGAGGAGCTAAAACAAAAAGCGCACACCCATTGCTTTCATAATACAGCAATATAGACAAAAAACAACACTCGAAAATTTGGTATAAATTACGTATTTATAACACGTAGTCTATTGCATTCACCGACTGCTGGGACAACGGATGGGATTCAACGCCGATCTCTGTGTCAAGCCGTGCCGTTGATACGGTCAAGGATAATGCTGAGCACCCGACGCAAGGGTTCGGCCGCCCCCCAAAGCAACTGGTCACCCACGGTAAAGGCGGTCAGATAGCGTGACCCCATGTTCATTTTGCGAATACGCCCCACGGGTATGGAAAGCGTACCGGAAACCGCCGCCGGGCTGAGGTTCGCCAAAGTGGAAGCCTTTTCATTGGGCACCACCGTTACCCAGTCGTTGGCCGATGCAATGGCGTTTTCAATCACGTCCAAAGGAATCTCTCTGGTCAGCTTGATGGTTAATGCCTGACTGTGGCAGCGCATGGCCCCCACACGGACACATTGTCCGTCAATGGGAATGGGACAGTCTGAACGCCCGAGGATCTTGTTCGTCTCCACCAGCCCCTTCCACTCTTCCCGGGTCTGGCCATTATCCAAAGCCCTATCGATCCAGGGGATCAGACTGGCCGCCAGGGGCGCACCGAAGTGCTGGATCGGGAAATTCGGTTCGGCCAGCGTCCGGGTAATCTGACGGTCAATATCAAGGATGGACGATGCCGGGTCACCTAACAGTCCCTTGGCACTGTCGCCCAGCATTCCCATTTGCATCACCAGTTCCCGCATATTGTTTGCCCCTGCTCCCGAGGCGCTCTGGTAGGTCATGGAAGTCATCCACTCCACCCAGTTCTTTGCAAACAATCCGCCAAGGGCCATGAGCATCAGAGAAACCGTACAGTTGCCACCGATAAAATCGAGGATGCCGGTTTCAAGGGCGTTGTCGATTACGTTGCGGTTGACCGGGTCTAATACGATGACGCTGTTGTCTTTCATTCTCAGTGTAGATGCGGCATCGATCCAGTAGCCGTTCCATCCCTTTTGCCGCAGCGCGGGGTGTGTCTGCTCCGAATAGCTGCCGCCCTGGCATGAAACAATCACCGTCATGTCGGCCAGCTGGCCCAAATCGTTCGCATCCAATACCGGCTGAGGCCCGGTGCCGATGTCCGGACCGGTTTTTCCAGCCTGGGATGTGGAAAAAAATACCGGCTCAAAGCCTGAAAAATCGTGTTCAGCCTTCATCCGATCCATGAGGACCGACCCGACCATCCCGCGCCATCCAACAATGCCTACGCTGACCATTTTATAACAACTCCTTGATCTTAATATAATCAACTCACCAGAAACGTTTTTAATCGGCAGACTGGCTGCTATCACCAACACTGCGATCCTTATTCCAATAAAGTTCGGATGGTCGGGTTGTCAAGGTGTTTTATAAACCATCAGCGGGTAGGAACCCGTCGGTTTCACCGAGTGAAAGCGACCCGCGGTAAGAGCCATCGAAAACGGCCTGCCCGTGGCTTGCCGTGATGGTGAATGGACGATAGCCATTTCCCCATTTCGAAACCATCGTGGGTCTCATCGATCCGAGTGAAAAGGATCGTTTCAACGAACGATACGGCGGTGATGGGTCAGATGGCCTCAGGCATATCCGTCCACCGGCCCGACAAAAATTGTGCAATGGTCTTCAGGAACAACTCAGGCGCTTCAACCGGAATGGAATGTCCGGCACCCTTGACCATCAGGAACCGGCCCCCGCTTTTCTCGGCCACCTCCGCCGCTCCGTTGATGCTTACCAGGGGGTCGTCCGAACCGCACATCACCAGCGCGGGCGCATCCAGCTTTTCCAGCATGGATCTCAGGCTGGGATAGCCGGTCATGGCCGATAAGTGCGCCAACAGGGACGACGCCCGGTTACGTCGAATGATGGTTTTGGCGATGCGATCAAGAATCCGGCTGTTCCGGATAAGATAGTCCTCGCCAAAAACATGCGGCAACGCTGCGCTCACCAGGGCCTCGATCCCTCCGTCCTCGATAATCTTCAGCCATGACCGGACAATGAGCCGGGCACGAATCGGTGCCCGAACCCCGATGGAGCAAATGACCAGTCGACTGACCGTCTTTGGCCTCCGTCGGGCCATGGCATAGGCCAACAGCGCCCCATGACTCAATCCCACCAGGCAGACCGACCCCAGTTCGAGGTGACGAATCAGGGCGGAAAGGTCTTCAGCATGCAAATCCAGGGAAAGCGGCAGTTCGCCCAGTTCGCTCTCTCCTTGTCCCCTGGCATCGTATAGCAGGGAGCGGAACTCGGGTTTTAACGACGCCGCGATCACCTTCCAGTACATGGTCGTCTGCAGGGTGCCGTTCAAAAAAATAACCACCGGCCTGGCGAGCTCGAAGCCTATGGTTTCATAATAGAGGCTGCATCCATCCTGGGTCCTGAAATAGGCCATTTTCCGGCCATCCTTTGTTTGTCGGGTTGCCGCTTAAGGCTCATCATGATGCATACCATACTCCCGGTCAATTCTGAAGATGCTGCCATGTGATTTCAAAACCACGGTCGGTCTTGACTCCAATAGCATCCACATTTAAAAAGAATTTTTATTTTGAATACTGCGAGGTACCCATCGTCCATGATCGATCATGCATTAGAATTTCACAGAAACGCCATAGCCCTGATCCCTCCCGCCGAGGATCGCCATCCGGGCATCGCTTTTTACGTGGGCGGCAACCCACCCCAGCATTACTGCACCTGTCAGAGAAAAACCAAAAAAACCTGCTCGCATCTAAAATCATTATTTAAGACCATCGACAAGGGACTGAATCTGGAGGCACAATTTCGCAGCAGTGTCTGGCATGATCTGGCCACCGTGTTGAACCAGGGCGACCGGCTGACACCCAAAAACACGAAGGCGCAGTTTTGCATGAGCAAAAATCAGACGCTGCTGAAGGTGCTGACTCCTGACGGAAACGTCGTAATCACTTATGGGTCGGCCAACGGTGACAGGAACCGGTTTGCCGAACGGCTCGGGGCATTTTCATCGGAAGGGAACGAGCAGGTTCCGGACCGGGCGGAAATCCTCCATCGCCTCGGACTGTTGACAATGACCGATTCGGAACGGCAACTGGACGACCTGAAAATGAAATCCAGGCGCCAGGCACTCGAAGGCAGCCTGTGGTTTCGGCTCGCCTATCACTGCTTCCTTGAATTCGGCATAGACGGATGCCGTTTTCATCCGTCGGTGGATGAAGCGACCGGCGCCTTCATCTTGACCTGCAAAGCCCCGCAACGGGGCACCATCTTTCACGCCAGCATTGCACGAAACCGGGTTCGCCCCCTGTTGGACGCCTTCCGTCAACACCTTCCCAACCAGCACGACCTGCCGATCCACCCCATCCCCCTGAAAAGTCTTTTCAGGGTGAGTCAGAATACCAAAACGGACCTGGATGTATATCCTGTCATCCAACTGCTGCAGGCCGAAGGTGAGCAGCGGTTTTTTTCCCGGGAAGGGCTCGAACGGTTCATTTACGGGGATATCGTGTATATCCCTGAGCTCAACCTCCTGGCGGAACTTGAAAAGCCGGGCAACGCCCGTCAGTTCAGTACCCCCCGGCGAATGACCTTCAAGCACTATCAGATCCCCAACTTCCTGGAATCGGTCGGCGACGAACTCGATGGAAACCGATTCGTCATCGATCCCGATATCAAGGGACTCCAGCTGCTGCGCCGCTGGAACACCATGACGCTGGCACCCACGGCCATCGATAAGGACTGGTGCTGGCTCTCCATCACCTATGGTTTTGGAGACGAATTCGTCTCGTTGGCGGACCTGCTGCGCGCGCGAAGGGAAGCCACCCGATATATCGGTACCGCCAGCGGTTGGGTGGACACCCAATCACCAGCCATGGAAACCATGGCGGCCCTTGCCGTCACATTGCCTCTGGACCGTTTCAGCGAAAAAGAAGACACGGTAAGATTGAGCCGGCAGGAGTTGATTCAATTCTCCGCCCTGGAAGGTAACGAGCCCATCGTCGTCGGCACGGATGCCAGCGCCGGCCGCCTCTCCCGTTTTCTGGGGATGGAACCTGCCTCACCGCCGGAAAATCCGGGGCTTACCACCGCCCTTCGCAAATACCAGCGTGCGGGACTCAAATGGCTCTGGTGGTTGTGGGAGAATCGCCTTGGTGGTTTGCTGTGCGATGACATGGGACTGGGCAAAACCCATCAAATCATGGCGATGATGGCGTGCATCCAGCAGCGGAACAAAGAAAAAAAACCTTTTCTCGTGGTCTGCCCGACAACCGTATTGAGTCACTGGATGATGAAACTCAAGCAGCACGCACCGACGCTGAAAACAATTGTTTACTACGGCGGCGACCGGGACCTGTCCGCGGCCATGCAGGATACGGAAGTACTGATCACCTCCTATGGTCTTCTCCTCAGGGACATTGACCAACTCAGGGAGATCCCCTTTTCCCTGAGTGTGTTTGACGAAATTCAGTATATCAAGAATGCGGATACGAAAACCCATGTGGCTGCCCGCCAGCTCAATGCAGCCGTTAAACTGGGGCTGACCGGCACACCCGTCGAGAATTCAATACTGGAGCTCAAAGCCTTGATGGATGTGGTGGCTCCCGGATACCTGGGATCAGACCAGGCGTTTTGTCAGCGGTTCGTGCCGGAGACCACGGTGGACCGGACAACATCGGAGAATCGGGAGCAGTTGCGCCGCCTGATCTTCCCCTTTACCTTGCGGCGGCTCAAAAGTCGCGTACTGGACGAACTGCCCGAAAAAATCGAGGACATCCGCTTCTGTGAACTCACCGAAAGGCAGGTCAAGCTTTACCGAGACGCCATCGACTCCCGAGCCAAGGGACTCGTGTCCTCGTTGAAGGATGAAAATACAGCGATCCCCTATATCCATATATTCGCCCTGCTCACCCTGCTCAAACAGATCTGCAACCACCCCGCCCTGGTGGACAAGCAACCGGCGCACCCCGACCGGCAGGATTCTGGGAAATGGGAACTGTTCAAGGAACTGCTGGAAGAGAGCCTGACATCGGGACAGAAGGTGGTGGTTTACAGCCAGTTCACCGAAATGATCGCCATCATCGCCGCCCACTTGAACCGGAGCGGCATCGGCCACGTGGTCCTCACCGGCGCCAGCCGGAATCGCGGCAGGCTGATCGAAACGTTCAACACCGAACCGGGCTGCCGTGTTTTTGTGGGCAGCCTGAAAGCCGGCGGCACCGGCATCGACCTGGTGGCCGGATCGGTCGTCATCCACTACGACCGCTGGTGGAATGCGGCCAAGGAAGATCAGGCCACCGACCGGGTGCATCGCATCGGCCAGCGACGTGGCGTACAGGTTTTCAAACTGGTCACACTCGGGACGCTCGAAGAAAAGATCTCGGCCATCATTGAAAAAAAACGTAAGCTGATGGCCGACATCGTGCGCGAAGACGACCCGGGGCTGCTCAAATCATTCAATAGACAGGAATTGCTTGCGTTTTTATCCTGAAAGACTCAAACAGGCGGCGACTCATTTTTGGGTTGATAGTTTTGACATCTGCCGATATCGGTCGCATTATAAAAAATCTGAAAAAAAGCACGAGTTGCCTAATTGTTTACTAACAATAGACCGATAAAATCGCGGCAGGCGGTTGGAGTTGAATGTTGCCGCACCACCGAAAAATAACCGGCGATACAACTGTTTTCCTATTGAATACCAAACAGGTTATCAAATGTCTTTTAAAAATCCAGACAAGGAGTATTAATCATGTCGACAAAATTCTACTGCAACAGTGAAGTTTGTACTCATGCGGACAAAGGGCCCTTCGTTCTCGAACTGCCCCAGGAATCGGTGATGGACGGCAACAATCTGGCTACCATCTTCTGTCCTCGGTGCAGCCAACCCATGAAACCATTGCCATCCGATTCGCAGAAAAGTACCAGCAATCATCGCTTTTACTGTCACAGCGATGCCTGCAACCAGAACAAAAATGGTCTTTTTTTCATTGATCTGCCGGGTGAAGCGATCATGGACAAAAACAACATGGCCACCATTTTTTGCCCCAAATGCGGGAAAGAGATGAAACCGTTCAGCCAGGAACCCAGCTCGGCCATTAACTTCTGACAGGGTCTTGAAACAGCAATTCAGCAACGGCCATACAAGGCTGAGTTAAGCGGTCATTGAATGCCGGTTATGGCGGGCGGACTTCAATTGAGGATGTCCGCTTTTTTTGTCAGGGTCAACCAACCCCAACCTATCGGGTATCCATGAACCCTATGTTACGATCGATTCCGGCCCCCCGAAGGTTCAACGCTTTCTCAACATTTTCATTCGTATTAACAGCGGAACATTCCGGTTCAGGACGGAAACTTTCAAACAGCAACGCGTCACCTTGAGGCCATGATGATCTCCTGCCTGGAAACCGGCCGATAATTTTCAGACGAGAAGCATAAAGATTGGGCAAACTGATTTGACAAATTGCAGAGGTACTGGCAAGATTCACCTATTCCTTTATATAAACAGGATGATCAAGTTACCGAGTCCACGACGACCTGATGAAATCACTCTGCATCATCACCTTGCTATTGAGTCTGTCCATGCCCGCATCTGCCCAGGATACGGTCAAATGGGTGTTTACCAATTATCCGCCGGCAAACTTTCAGACGGAGGACGGCCATTTCAAAGGTTTCTTCCATGATATTGTGATGGAAGTGTTTGACCAGGGACTGGGCATCCATGTGGACATTGCCGTTTATCCCTGGAAGCGCTGCCAATCCATGGTCAAAGAAGGTGCCGCCGACATCCTGGTCACCATCCCCACAGCGGAACGGCTGGAATACTCCGTCACCCACAGCCGGCCGGTCTGGACCAAACGCCGAATTCTCTATACCTATCATGATCATCCAAAAATTAATGACATTCAGCGGATCAACGGATTGCGCGCCATCCATAGCGGTGGATATACGGTTATTTCCTACCTCGGCAACGGATGGGTGGAAAAAGAAGTGCAGGGAATAGGCATCCCTGTCGCCTATGCCACCACCGTAGACAGCATGTACCGCATGCTGGCTGCCAAGCGCGGAGACCTGATCATTGAAGAAAAGAGTCTGGCGGCACCACGGATAGCCGAGCAAGGCCTTTCCGAAAGGATCGTTGAAACTCACGGTGTCGGCAGTGAAAGCGGTTTTCACATTCTGATCAGCAAAAAATCGCCTGCCGCCGGATTGATCTCCCGGATTGACCAGGAAGTTGAATCGATGCGAAGCCGTGGCAGACTGGATCAGATTTTTGCGGTTTACAGTATGGCTGACGCAAGATAGAGATCCCCACCAGTGCGCACCCGGCGCTTTTTGCAAAAACGGGCAGGTCTTTTAAAAACAGAATACTATCCCCGTGGAAATGCGAATTCGATCTTTCTTTCTACTCTTGATCCTTTGCCTGTTTTCGGCGATGGCTGCATCTGCCGCGAACCAACGGATCATCGTGGGCCTTCATGACAACACACCGTTGATCTTCACCGATTCGGACAACCAGGTGAAGGGTATCGCAGTCGACATTCTTACCCAAATCGCCCGGAAAGAGGGATGGGACATCCAATACCTTCAAGGCTCCTATGCCCAATGTACCCGGCGCCTGGAAACCGGCGTCATCGATCTGTTGCCGGGTATGGCGATGTCGGCACAGTTGGAAGAAAAATTTGCCTTCGGCGAGGAAACTATCGTTGCGAACTGGGGACAGCTCTATATCAGTTCGGATGCCACCTTCTCGGATATCCTTGACTTCCACGACAAGGACGTGGCGGTGGTTGAGGCTGACATCTATTTTCAATTTTTTGAAACCATACTGGGAAAATTCGAAATTCGCCCCCGATTTATTCTGGTGGACAACTATAGAACAGTTTTGACCTTGGTCCATCAGAAAAAAGTCTCCGCCGGCATTGTTTCACGGCTTTACGGCGTTTACTATGAAAAACGGTTCAAGGTACGCCAGAGCCCGATCAGTTTCAGGCCGACCGATCTGCGGTTCGCCGTGGCCAAAGGCCGCAACACATCCGTTATCACCGCTTTGGACCGCCACCTGAAGCAGCTGAAGGAAAACCCCAATTCGATCTTTTACCAATCGCTGGACCAGTGGACCCAAGGGGTCCGAAAGGTGACACTTCCCTTATGGCTGCGTCCCTTATGGGTACTGGGCATCATTGCCGGCATCATGGGATTGATTATTGTGGGGAATGTCTTTCTCAGAAAGCAGGTGAAACTGCGGACTGAAGACTTGAAAACCACCATCGCAGAAAAAGAGAAGATCGAAAGTGAACTGGCGGTGGCCCGGGAAATCCAGCTGCAATTGTTGCCAGGCAACTTCCCCGCAGCTCCCAACAGAAAAGAATTCGACATTTACGCCAGCCTGGAGCCGGCCCGCGAGGTGGGGGGAGATTTTTACGACTTTTTTTTCATCGATCGCAACTCGTTGTGTATTGTCATCGGGGATGTATCCGGCAAGGGAGTGCCCGCAGCCCTGTTCATGGCCATGACCAAAACCATGATCAAAGCCACGGCACGGCTGTTGGTGGAGCCGGAATACATTCTGGCCGATGTCAACCGGGAAATATCCAGAAACAATCCGTCCCTCACTTTCGTAACGGTTTTCCTGGGTGTACTGGACCTTAACAACGGGAACCTGACCTATACCTGCGCCGGCCATAATCCTCAGCTGTTTATTGGCCGAAAAGGAAACACGGTGCTTCTCGGCGACGCACAATGTCCGGCCATCGGCCTGGACGACGCCTTTCAGTACAGGCAGGCCACCGTGCAACTGCGGCACAAAGAAGGCCTGCTGTTGTATACCGATGGCATTACCGAGGCACAGGATGACAAGAACCGTCTGTTTACGCAGGAGTCCCTCATGAACACCGTCTCCCTGACCGCCGGCGTCACCCCCAAAGAACGGGTCACGGCGATCTTGTCCCAGATCCGGGAATTTACCGGGAGTCGCCCGCTGGATGATGACATGACGCTGCTGGCGCTGTCCTATTTCTCGCCGAACCGGGTGAGTGAAACCCACCAAACCATCGTGCTGAGAAATGACATCCGTGAAATGAGCCGTATTATAGACGCGATCACCCAAATCGCCGATTCGGTTGACTGCCCGCCGGTGGTGGTTCATGACGTCACCCTGGCCATGGAGGAGATATTCTCCAATATCGTCTTTTATGGGTTCGGTGACGACTTGGATCACAACATCACCCTGCACTTGGTTATCGAAGGGGATTCCCTGATCCTGACGCTGCAGGATGAAGGCATTCCCTTCAACCCCTTGAATGTCCACATCGGCCGCCGGGACAAACCTCTGGAAGAGCGGGACAAGGGTGGGATGGGAATTACCCTGGCTAAAAACCTCATGGACCAAATGGAATACCGTCGTGAGCGGGGTAAAAATATCATGCGAATGGAGAAGCGATATCGGTAGCACAACAAGGAGAACCAAATGAATTTATCGGTAACCTCGAAGCAGAAAATGGACGGGGTGTATATGCTATCGCCTTCCGGCCGGCTGGACACCAGTACCTTCCCCATATTAGAAGATCGGGTGGATAGGGTGCTCCAGGAAAAACCCCACACCCTGGTGTTCGACATGGAAATGCTTGACTACATCTCCAGCATGGGCGTACGGGTAATCGCCAAAGCGCAGAAAGCCATGAAGAGTTACAACGGAAAGGTGGTACTGCTGAACCTGCAGCCCCAGATTCAAAAAGTATTCGACATCATTAAAGCCCTGCCATCCCAGCAGGTCTTTTCCACCATGGGAGAACTGGACGACTACCTGGATCGGATGCAGCGGCAGGTAACGGGATAATACCGGTTTATTTATGTTTTCGGATAGTTATCGATCGACCCAGCTCCGGCATCCGCATCGAGAAAACGGTAGGCCGCCCCCGGACGGATTACCCGATCCGCCCAGCCTTTGAGCACAGACGGTCCCGGCAATGATGATTAATGCCAAATGGTGGCGCGTTCACACCTTCTGAAATATCGCTTCTACCATGGAGTCAGTAGAAGTTTATCCACCTGGCATATCTCCCTGCCCGACACATCCGAACCATCGTGAGAAGTTTTTCAGATCCGGGAGTCCTGCGCCAGGATATCCATCCGCCCCATTTCATGAACATGGCGCCGGCCGGTAGAATGAAATCAGCGAAAGGCCGCTGACCGGCACAAAATCCAGTGCGTCTTGACATCGTTTTCCCGGAAAGATAAAACCGGCAAAAACAACCGCCGGCGAAACCATACGCAATTGCATCAGAGGAGAGCTTCATGGACAACCCCATCCACAATTACTGGCAACTTCGGCTTCAGAAAATAAAAAAGGCGCTGGAAGCCAACAACTTCGATGTCTACATCGCCGACAACAAGGACCTGGCTAAAAAAATGGCCTACGACACGATTATTCCGGCCATTGCCCCGAAAACCATCTCCTGGGGCGGATCCATGACCTTTGTCGGCACACGGCTTTACGAAGCGCTGAAAAATGACCCCCGCTACGCGGTGCTGGACACTTACGACAAAAGCCTCTCACCGGAGCAGAGCATGCAGCGACGGCGGGAATCGCTCCTGGTTGACCTGTTCATCACCGGCACCAATGCCGTCACCGAAAGCGGCCAACTGGTCAACCTGGACATGATCGGCAATCGGGTGGCAGCCCTGACCTTTGGCCCCAAACAGGTGCTCATCTTCATTGGCCGGAACAAGATCGTGCCGGATCGTGAAGCCGCCGTTGCCCGAATCAAAAACTTCGCGGCACCCGTGAACGTCATGCGGCTGGACAAAAAAAGTCCCTGCGGCAAAACCGGTCGCTGTGAAAATTGCAGCAGCCCTGATCGCATCTGCAACACCTGGACAATCACGGAAAAGAGTTTCCCCAAACACCGGGTGAAAGTCGTTCTGATCAACGAAGACATGGGATTTTAAGAGCAATGCGGCAACGATTGTCGTTTTCATGAGGACAGGAAACCAAAAAATCACCGGGAGCCGGAAAACAGAATCGGCTTTATCTGGAAGGACCGAACCGGGCAAGGAGCAATAGACATGACCATCGAAGCAACCACCTGGCTATATGTAGCCATTCAGAAAACCGGGTCAAGCGAACAGATCGTCGGGCAGACCGACGGCGAACACGATATCTCCTTCATCCCGGCCTTTTTGAGTAAGGAATCCGCTCAACAGGCCATGTTTCATCTGCACCTGGAAAAAAAGAAGAAGTACGAAGTGCAGGCCATCATCTACGAAGACCTTGCCCGCCATGCCGTCGAAAACGGCTTTTTCGTTTTTGTCCTGGATGAGGAGGGAAAAGTGCTGGAGCGTCTTCCTGCCGTACCGTAAAACCGGCTTTTTTCCCGCCACCGAAGCCTTGCAACCTGTCGAACCCAGATGGAACGGAACCCGATGGGATATCAATCGATTGCATTGACCCGATGCTTCATAAACGCTGAGATGGATGTCAGCACGGCATCGGCCTTTTCCAGATGCGGTGCATGACCGCAGTCGGGAATCACCTCAACGGCCACCGTTCCCCCGGTTTTCTCCCGGATGACATCAATCTGGCGCTGCGATCCGTATGGGTCCTTTTTCCCCTGAATGGCCAATACCGGTACATGAATGGCCGGCAGGAAGGCATCGATCGTCCACTGCCTGAAATCCGGATGAAGCCAGACATCGTTCCAGCCCCAGAACGCGCAGTCGGTATTTTTCCCGTGGTAAGGGGACAGGCGCGCTTTAAGATCCCCGTTGAGGTAGCGGTCGCGTGCGGTTTCAATGGCTCGACGGGTGAGGTCTTCATAAAAAACATGGGCGGCCAGGGTGACAATCCCCTTCAGGCCCGGGAAAGGACTGCCCCCGGCGTGAATCAGGGCGATGGAGCCGCCGTCGGAGTGGCCGACGAGAAGGTGATCGCGAACACCGGTTTGCCGAATGACCTCGGGCAGCACCACCAATCCCTCGTGGTGCATGAAATCCACCTCTCGCGGCAACGGGCAGGGGGCGGACCCCCCGTATCCCAGGCGGCTGTAGACCAATGCCCCGCAACCCGTAATTTTGGCCAGCCGGGCCGGGAAATCTCGCCACAGGGCCACGCATCCCAGCCCCTCGTGAAGAAATACCAGGGTGGGCGCTTTATCCGGCGCGGGACCGATCCATGCGGCCTCCAGGCGGCCCCCGGCGGTGCTCAATTGAATGTCAGATCGGATCTGACGGGTTATTTCCGAACCCACTTGCCGCCTGAATTCTGGAGCCACTCCCCGGGTTTGGCATTGTCGGCAATTTGTAGCGCCCGACGCCGACCGACCACGTCGGGAGTCGTTCCCTGCTGCTTGGCGATGGCACCGTATACCAGCTGCCGGTCCTGGTTTTCCGCGTCCACCAGCGCCTGTTCCGACTTGTTGCCGCCAATGAAGGCGAGAAACCCCTGATTGTTTTCCCCGATAATACCGGCAGCCTTGAGTTCGATGATTCTCGGCAGCCGGTCTTTCATCCGCGCTTTGATATCACCGCACAATGCGAACGACGAAAAAAGAAACACACCAGCGGCAACCGTCACCACAAACCATAAATATCGTTTCTGGTTCATTTCAATAGTCCTTTCATGGCCAACAAAACACCGATTATCTCCGGTCTCATTCGGTTTTTTTGATCTCTTTGGCGGTTTCGTCAATATCGCCGAAGAAATCGTCCAGTGCCCGATCCACTTTGACGTTGACGTCAATGGTGATGTGAATGGGTTTAATTTCCACCGGCTTCACCTCCACCTCATGGTGAGTGGCGCAGGATAAAAGGCCCCATAAGGACCAGACAATTGCCGTCGCCGGCAACAAAACCTTTTTCAGCATAGCGGGTCTCCTTGGCTACTGAATCATGTTGACGACATCCTTATACTGCAAAAGCTGGTTCAGGGGAAGTCTCAGGTTGACGTCCAGACCGATGCCCTGGAAAACCGAACCCTGCGCACCGGCTTCGACGCGAATGAAGCCGCCGATCTCTTTTTTATAAATAAACGGCAAGGGGTTGGCTGGCTTGCCGTCAAATTGGAGGCGCATGACAAAATCCTCTCCCTCGGACATCAACCCAAGCTTGGCCCAGGTATATGCATAGTCCTTCAACGCCGCCTGGGCCAGCTCCACCTGGGCAAATTGGGGGGTTCCCGCCGGAATTCCCCGGGTGAGGATGTCGGTGCCGGTCAACTGAATCTGTCCGGTTTCCCCGGGGGTGGAAAAAAGAAACCCGTCATCGAAACGAATGCGGCCATTGGTGTAAGCGATGGGAATCATGCCGTTTACCGTGCCGCTTCCCCTGGCGTTCACCGCCCCCAGCTGTTCGAGGATGCGCGACAAGCCCAAACGCTGGCAGTAAAGGCTCACCTGGTAGTCCTGCTTGCCGGCCGCAATCCGCAGAGCCTGGGCATCCACCTTGCCGCCGCACCAGTCCAGACGGCCTTTCTCGATAAACAGGGTGTTGCCCGATTCCACCTGCAGATCGAATGACCCCCCATCCACCACGATGCCGCCCATGGCGGCCCGGGAAAACTCAATATGCTGGGCAGGACCGCTGCGAATACGTGGCAGTTCCGGAAAATGCAGGGTCGTGTCGATGCCCGCCACGGCTATTTTCTTTTCCGCCATCTCCAGTTCGCCGCCCTTCATGGAGACATCGACATCGCCGTTGAATCCTCTCAAAGAGTGGGATGCCTTCCCCTTCGCCGAAATCGTCCCGGACAGGGTCACGCCTTTCATCGCCGGAATAAAACGCCCCAGATCGCTTTCGGCCGGCAGTTCATAGGGTGAAACCTGAAAGGTGACGTCTGCATCCCCGAAGTGGAGTCCGCGGGTCACCATATTTCCAGTGAACGCCGCGGTCATTCCGGGAAACAGGTCGCTTTCATAGGCGGCAGCGAATGCATAGGCGTTCATCTTTTGAGCAATCCGCCCCTGGATTTTTCCCAGGAATTGGTTGCGGTAATCAATCCGCGCAATGGAGAAGGTGCCATCATCGACCGTTGCCTTATGGTCCGAACGAAAGGGAAGGTCCAGACGCCCACCCGACAGGTGCAGGCCGCTGTTACGATCCTGGAACCGGCCGTCGGAAAAACGCAGTCGTGCATCGATAACCGGCGCATCGCCTCCTTGCTGGTGAAACCGGGCGGACAGGGTCAAGGCGTCGATTTTAGCGGCCACGCCACTGCCATCGACTGTCGGGTTGGGAATCCGTATCTGGGCATCGCCAACCCAGGAAGGGCCATGGGGGTCACGCTTGAACTGCAACTGTCCCCTCGCATCCGCCGATGGCAGGTTGACGATGGTCCCGGCAGCGGTTGCCCGGAGCGCATTCAGCCCCAGCTGCCAGTCGGCGGCCCCCTTTTGCCCGTCACCTGTTGCCGTCAGGCTGAAGCGGGGTGAAGCGCCATGAATGCTCGCGCCGGCAATGGTGATATCCAACGGATCCAATCGGGTGGGCGGATTATTTTCGCCCCTGCGGAATCCGGCGGTCCATTCGCCTGTAGCCTTTCGGGTGACATCGAAGGTCACCGGCACGGGCACGCCGGATTTCATGGTAACCGGCAACGAAGATTCAACGGAGATGGGCAACACCGTCATATCCACATTGCCAGTCACGCCCCGTATGTCTTCACCAAGATTCACGGTGGCCGATAGCCTGTTCATGATCAGGGGTACCGGTGTCTGTAGCCGCAGCCCCCCGGTATCGATCTGCCAGCTTGCGAGGTCCTCGGTAACGGCGGACAGGCTGGCCGCGGCCTCATCCCCTCCCGGTTCGATGTTAACTATCCCATACGTCAATCGGCCACTGCGCCAGGTCAGGTCCACATTCGCGCCCATGATGGCAAAGGGGGTCAACATCACCCTGGCGTTTGTCTGAACGGTCACGTCACCGGTGGCATCCAGTCCGGGAAGAAGATGAATCAGGTCGGCGAACCGATCCAGGTCGATAGCTTTAGCATCAAGGCCCACCTTCGCTTTCCGGTTTTCAATATCCACCTGCGCAGCCACCGCCAGGAGCTGGTCGCGGGGGAACAGCCGCACATGGGCATCCAGGTTCATCATACCTCGCCCATCCGATTTCATATCTGCTTCGAAGGGAATTTTATGAGTCACATTGCGCCAGGCCAGGTTGACCATGCCGCTGCGGATTTCGATCTTATCCACCGATATGCCCGCGAGTGATGACGATGCGTCTGAAGATGCTTTGCCCCCAAGGGTATTCTTCTTTAGTACCCCTGTATCCAATCCAGGAAATACCATACCATCCGGACCCAGGGTCGCATTCACCGTCAGCCCGCTGATGCGGAGACTGCGAATTTTCTTTTGACGCACTTCCTCCGGTGAATAGTCAAGCACGATGGAATCAATGGAAAGGGCCGGTTGGTCGGCAAGGCCGAAAACAAGCGGCCCCGCCGCCGTCTGGTGCAGACCGATCCTGGAAACCCGTCCCGTGAAATCCGCAAACCCCAGACGCCGGATCTGCGCCACGGGAAGCCGGTCAGTAACCAGCGCCGGCAGGACCAGATAGCCCGCCAAAAGCAGGCACGTCACCAGGGCGGCCGCCGTCACCAGAACCGGTACAACGGTCGGCCAATTCCATTTGCGTGGTGAGAGTTCGTTCATTTGGCAGTCATTGCTCTGGGCGAAGAGCAGTTCCCTCGCCCGTTCATGCCCCAGACCGTCCGCCTGCCTGAAGCAGTCAGCGGCCCCGACGGCGGTTCCGGTTGTGTTGCGGGTTTCAATCCCTATTACGGATAGGGCTGGAAAATTTCAATTCTAAATGATATTGAACAGATATATAGGTGTCAACAAAAAGGCCGTAAATCCAGACGATAAGGTGGATTCTTTTTCGTGTGAGAAGATGATCGCATGCCATGACATCACATTTCGATATCCGGGTGCAGAAATCCCGCTTTTTGATGGCCTTGAGGTAACCATTGACAAACCGGGCTTTCACGCCCTGTTCGGGCCGTCCGGCGTCGGTAAAACCACCCTTGCCAGAATTATTTCCGGCGACATCGACACCTTCTCAGGGCGGGTGCAGGCCATGGCCGATATGCCCTGCCTGTATACGCACAACCGGGAGCGGCTCCCCGGATGGAGTCCGGTGGGCCGGCACCTGGAAAAGACCACCCCCCCGGGCCGTCAACTGCTCAGGGACGAACTGATTGACCATTTCGGCCTCTCAACCCTCATGGGCATGCGCTTTTCCCAGCTCTCCATGGGGCAGTGCAACCGCGTAAACCTGCTGCGATATCTGCTTCAGGATTTCGGGATCCTCATCATGGACGAAAGCCTGGCCAATGTGGATGAACCTACCCGGCACGCCATACTTTACACGATCAAATCGACCTTCCCGGAATCCGGTTTTCTCTACATTTCCCACAATGTAGTGGAGGTGTCCCGGTTCTGCGACCAGATCGTCGTCTTTCGCGGGGCGCACCTATCGCCCCAGACCCGTCTCGTCCGCGGGCAGGACCACCGTGAAGACCGATACCTGGACAAAGCGGCGATGGAACGGTCCATGCTGGAGATCATGAATGCTGCATAGACGAATTTTCCAGTTTTTCATCGTCTACCTGTTGGGCATTGGCATGCTGTTCGGGATCAAGATCGTCCTGAACCTTTCCGATTACGTGATCCCGGGACCCGCAGGCGTCTGGCAGACGGGTCAGGCGGAGTTTTCCCGTTATGTGGGAGATGTGCTGGATACTTTTGCCGTAGCGGTCATCGGCCAGGTTCTGTCCATCATGATGGCCCTGGGCGTCGGCGTGGCCGGTCGCCGGGCCACCTGGTTCGGTTCCTTCATCAAGGTGGCCGCGTATAATGTTCAGGCTTATCCCATCGTGGCCATTGCGCCGATCCTGTTCATTCTGCTGGGAGACGGATTCCTGACCCGGCTGTTCATCGCCGCCATGATCTGCTATTTCCCGCTGCTTTTGTCGGTCATCGGCATCATGAGCGAACCGGTGACGGATATTGAACATTTCTATCGGGTAACGGGACGGCTGCGATGGCAGCTCGAAGTTAAAATCCGGGCCTTCGAAAACTTGCACAAGCTGACCACCGTAATTTCGGGCAGCGCCACCCTGGCCATGGCCGGTACCATCGTGGCCGAATTCATCGCCGCCAATGCCGGCATCGGTTACAGCATCCGCATCGCCCTTTACCAGAGCGATCTGGCCAAAATTCTGGTGGCCCTGTTTATCATCGGCATCACCCTCTCCCTGTACCAGGGAATTTTGGAACTGCTGGGGGCCGGTTTGAAAAAAGTCTGGGCGGCCGGGTAGTTTTTTACACTGACGGGAGGTCGAACCATGAAACTACGCATGACAATTCACCGGCTGGCCGCCGTGCTCCTGCTGTTGGTCGTCGGCAATGGCCTGATGGCGGCCGACCCGGTTCTGGCTCAGGAAAAGGTTGTCTACCGCCTGAAATGGCTGATCAATGCCAGCACCGCCGGAGACGTATTTGCGCTGGATCAGGGTTTTTTTTCAAGGGAAGGGCTGGCTGTGGCAATCAAGGCAGGGGGCCCGGAGCGGGATGCCCTCCGGGAGTTGGAACTGGGGTATGCCCAATTCGGCGTGGCCTCGGCGGACCAGGTGATCCGGGCCCTGGCCAAAGGAGCGTCGGTAATCGTGCTGGCCCAGTTGTTTCAGGTCAACCCCCTTCAGTGGATCTATCGGGCGGACAACTTTTCCCTGACACGAACCCAGGACCTGGAGGGACGGACGGTGGGCATCACCTACGGCGGCAACGATGAAACCATCATGCGGGCACTGCTGGCCGCCGCCGGCATGAATGAAAATCAGGTTCGCCTGGCCAGCGTCCGATACGACTACACACCATTTTTTGAAAACCAGGTGCCGGTTTGGCCGGTTTATCGCAATACCCAGGGTATCTTTTTATCGGACAAGCTTGCCGCCGGGGGAGAACGGGTGGCGTTCTTCGATCCGTCCCAACACGGGGTACGATTCGTGGCCAACAGCGTCGTTACCTCACAAGAAATGATGGATCAACATCCGGAAACGGTGGGGCGATTCACCCGAACACTACTGGCCGGATGGCAGGCAGCCATGGCCCCGGCCAACGAAACCGCGGTTATCCAGGCAGTCGCCCAATACGATCGTGATACATCGGAAGTGGTCATGCGCCGCCAGTTGACCGTCACCCGTCAGATGATCCAACCCGACCCCGGCATCCCCGTCGGCCATATCGATTCCACGGCATGGCAGCAGACCGAGCAGATCATGATTCGGCAACGGCTGATTCCCGGTCCCGTGAACGTCATCGACCGGCTGAAAACCCAATAGTCTCCCTGATCGAAGCCAACCGGCTGTCGCTCATGCGCTGGCAGCCAAGGGCATAGTCCGCTAGTGAAATGAGGGATGGGGTGCTATTCCGGATAGCTGCCCCTGACCTTTTTGTGCAGGGACTGAGAACGCATCCACAAATAACCCGTGTCCGTGTCATAGTCGTAGGAAAGCAGACGGTCGGAGCCCTTTCCCGTCCAGCGGACCGTTTCTTCATGGTCTCCTTCCTGCCTGCCTTCGCCATAACGCCGCAAGGCTTCCGCCTTCAGGTCCATGAAATCCAGATAATTGCTGGTCTCCACAAGAATGGTGTAGAGCCTACCCTGCCAGAATCCGTAGAAGATATTGTCCACACTCGCTCGACCGAAGCGCTTTTTCCGCTGCTTGTTGATGTACTGCTGCACCCCCCCGTAGGCTGGATCACTTCCCACGAGCGTCAGGCCTTCAAACTGCGACAACGGCTGGCCCCATCTCAGGTCGAGGAACCCGGTGTCGCTATCTGCCGGCGATGGCGGCAGGTGTGACTGGTCGGCGGCAGGGACGCCGGAGGAGGGTGGGGGGTCGGCGGCCGGTCGTTGCTCGGGGGGCGGATTGGCTTCAACCGACGCCGGTGATTGAATCAGCCGTTCCACCTTTTTTTCATCGACACGGACCACTCGGCCATTTTTATAATAGTTGACGACACCGTTTTCCTTCCAGGCCTTTCGGGTCTCAAACATCTCCCCCGACTTGAGGATCACTATATCGGCGCCAACCGTGCCAACGTCCGTCACCAGGATGATCGCCAGGAAAATGGTCAAAAAAGGTTTAAGCATACAACTTCATTCCGATCATAGGGTATGGCGCTGTCTTTAATTTTAAAAATGGATATTGAGCAATACGCCTGTGCTGGGTCATGTCCCAATCTATCCTCCTCCATTCGCCAAGTCAATTCTCAAGGAAAAAGCTTTGAATTTCTCACGCCGATGGCCTACCCTATGGCACGGATGGATCGGACAAAGGAGGAACCCTTGACGGACAGACTTGAAAACAGCAGGCATCGGCCCGAACCGCCACGCGTGTGGGTGTATACGCTGCCCGGCGGCCACCGGGTGATGGCAGGGAAAACCGATGCGGACAACGACCGCCTCAGCTTGAAAGTCGCCGGTCCCAACGACTGGTGGTTCCATGTACGGGGCATGCCCGGTAGTCATGTGGTCCTGGTGGCTGCCGAAGGCCAGATGCCGGACCGGAGCACCCTGAACCAGGCCGCCGCCATTGCCGCCTACCACAGTAAAGCCCGGGGCGGTGGTGTTGTGGCGGTTTCCGGAACCCTGGCCCGCCATGTCACCAAACTCCGTGGCGCCAAGCCCGGAACCGTGCAGATTCGCAAAGAACGGATTTTTAAAGTTCGGCCGACGCTGCCCGAATCGTCTTAACAACCCTGACCCGCGGGATAATTTATTTTCCGGCGGCCGATAATATTTTAAACTCAGAAGGTGGCACAGATGCTGTATAAATTCGACGGGAAGCAACCGCAGGTGGGAACCGGAACCTATGTGAGTGAACTGGCCCACGTCATCGGGGATGTCATCATTGGCGACCAATGCTATATCGGCCATGGCGCCGTTGTCCGCGGCGACTACGGACGCATTGTCATCGGTGATGGAACCGCTGTAGAGGAGGGAGTCATTATTCACGCGCCGCCCGGCGACACCCAGTCCATTGGTCGGCGGGTAACCCTGGGACACGGTGCCATTCTCCACGGCCGGTCCATCGGCAATCTGGCCGTAATCGGCATGGGTGCGGTGGTCAGCATTTTCAGCCAGGTGGGAGAACGCAGTATCGTGGCGGAGGGCAGCGTAGTCAAACTCAACCAGAAAATCCCCGATAAGGTGGTGGCGGCGGGAAACCCCGCCCAGGTCGTGCGGGCGGTTTCCGATCAGGACGAAGAACTGTGGGCGTTCGGCAAGCAGATCTACATCGACCTCGCGGCTAAATACCTCGAGCAGGGATTAATTCCGGTGACCTTCTCACCAAAGGCGTGAATCCGGAAAAGACACGCCGATGGCCAGTCCGCCCATTTTTTACTGAATCCAGGGTCGGGACAGACGCCGGCCGTGGTCGCCGATGAACACCAGGTTTCTGCAGCAGCCGCATAGGCCGGAAAGATTGCGGCGAAGGACGATTTGACCAAAGGGATGAATCGATCTTAACCCGTTTGTATTAATATACACCTGTTCAACCTCCGGTCCGTAAGATTTCAGGGTATTGACCAGTTCATGGGCGGAGGTGCCGTCGAAATCTCCGTCGAGGGTAAGGTGGACACTATGTTTGCTTTTAAGCTGGAAAATCTTGAAATTCATGGCCATCGGTTGTCTTCCTTTCCACCGCCGGACGGCGGTACCATCCGTTTGCCAGAAAAAGATTCCAGTAATGGACGCCAGGCGCGTCACCCCGGAAGTGTTGAAGCGGCGGGAAGCTAAACGCAGGCAATTCCATATCAGATCCGCAACCATCGACAGCACAATTTCCACAGGCACACCCAATCATATTCAGGATGCCGCTTCATAGGCGACATCTTAGCAATGATGGTGCCAGCTTGAATGACAAATGAGAAACTTAAAAAATTCCATTTTGTATAAAGTAGTTAAAAACCATCTGATTCACTCAAACCATTCACTGCCGACATTCATTGTGGCATGGAATTCCCAGTGTCCATGAAAATCATGTCATAATGAAGGACCTTTCCAACCCTTGCCGGCATCCCGATGTCATTCTAAGCTAAAGTTTTCAACGAAAAATCCGATGCTAATTCCAGTCGAGGCCTTTAACCATGAAGTCGAGGCCAGAAGCAGGGAATTCTGTGTGGGTTTATCTGCAACGATGGGAATGGTTTTTATGACCGGTGAACAAGGTAAAGATAACAGGTTTGGCGTTATTGCCGTGGAAATGAATTTCGTCGACCAGGAAAAGGTGGACAAGGCCCTGGTGGTTCAATCGCGCATTTTCGAAAAGACAGGGGTAAAAATGCCCATCGGTGAAATATTGACTGAAATGGGCGCCATTTCAGTCGCTGAGCGCAACGAAATCCTTCAGACGCAACGGGACATTGACGGCAAAACAGAATCCGGGAAAACGCCCGAAAGCCCCCCCAAGAATCTCCAGCCCGCCCGATCCGCCAAAAAGGAAGGCAACGCACTGGATATAAGCGTTTCCAAAGACAAACTGACAGCCTCGGCCTATATCGATGGAAAGGTACCGGTAACGGAGTTTGACGTCAGTGACGTCAAGATCATGCTCCACGCCGAAGGCATTCTCCACGGCATCGTGGAAGATGCCCGGATAAAGGCATTTTTAAATGGCGACACCGGCGTCGGTGAGCGATGGACCATTGCAACCGGTACCGATCCGATCCCGGATACCCCACCGCAGATAAAATACCATTTTGATACGGACCCACTAAAAATCGGTACATTGACCGAAGAGGGTCTAATGGACTGGAAAGAACGGGGACAACTGCCCCAGATCAAGGAGGGAGAGCTGCTGGCAGAGAAAATTCCGGGGCCGCAAGGTAAAGAGGGCATGGATATATACGGAAAAAAAATTCCCATTCCCAAAGTGCGGGAGCAACGGTTCAAATGCGGAAAAGGCGCCCGGCGGTCAGAGGATGGTATGCGGGTACACGCCACGTTATCCGGCATCCCCAAATTATCCGTTACCGGCGAAATTTCGGTAATGCCGACCCTTCATATCCAGGGCGATATTTCCCTGGGAACCGGACATGTGACATTTGACGGACATATTGAAGTCACCGGTGCCGTCGAGAAAGGATATCGGGTGAAGGGGGGAAGCCTGCGCGCCAACGAAATTCGCAACGCCCAGATCGATATCGACGGTGATATCACCGCGATGAATGGTATTTTTGGTGCCACCATCCGAACTGGCGGCAATCTGAAAGCCGGGCATATTCACAATACCGACATCATCCTGGCTGGCGATATGGCCGTGGAAAAAGAGATCATCGAGTCAAAAATTGAAGCTAATGGCCGATGCCTGATCAACGATGGAATCGTCATCTCCTCCACTATCTCCGCCCGCATGGGAATCACCGCCATGGACATCGGTACGAAAGCGTCCAAATCCAGCGAATTGATCGTCGGTATTGACCAGCAACTGGAAAGAGAGGCCGATGCCATCCGAGGGGAAATCCAGGCAATCAAGGCAGAACGTGAAAACCTGCCTAAGCTCCTTCAAAACCTCAGAATCCGATCGGATCAGGTCAATACCCGCCTCGGCGAGGTGGCCCAGGAGCAGGACAAATGCATGGTTCAGCACCGGCGTCTTCAGGAAAAAGTCGAAGCCGGCCTGCTGAAACAGGGTGGCGCTGCCGCGGAAAAGCTTCAAATGACCATCACGGAATTGAAAGCCAGACAGGATGCTTATGACCACGATGTGGCACAGCTCATGGAAGAGGATGAATCTATCGGCAAGGAAATCGCGGCTACTGAGACCGCAATCACCGAAAGCGCCACAAAAATCCAGGAATTGAACGCGCGCCTGGACACCATCACCGAAAACCAGAAAATGAATCATGGTGTGGCGATGGTCAAAATCGGAGGGAATGTGTTTTCAGGAACCACGATCACCGGTCCGCACAGTGCGATGGTTCTTCAAGAAGATCTCAAGCGGCTTTCCATTGTCGAAACGGACAAACCGGACCATGACGGGCTTAAACGCTGGCGTTTTGAGTTAACTCCCTTTCGATAGACCGCCATTTATTATTCTGGTCCGGTCATTCCATTCGTGAAATAAGGCCTCCCCAGGGTATTGTTTTCCTTTCGGCAATTGCTTTGCCGGGAAATGACGTTTCCCAGTCGACCGGGGCCAATTCCGATAACCCTTCAAAAACATTGTAATTATTTTTAATTCAAAGAAATGACCCAGGGACGGATTGAGGGAACACCCCTTTGGCGGATCCACCTGGGTTTGCCCTGATGAAAGACGAAAGATCCTGATACCTGCCGATCAACGGACGGCTGACGGTTCGGGGGCACGCCCTGAACCTTTAATCACTTGACGGATAAGGCATTTGCAGATATAGGTGGCCACCTTAACGGTCCTTATGGTTAAACTTTAATATGGAGGAGAATGAACAATGAATAAAGGTGATTTGATCAACGAAGTGGCCCAGATCGTTTCTACCAAAAAGCAGGCTCAGGAAGTCGTGGATGGTGTTTTTTCCGCTATCACCGATGCCCTGAAAAAAAATGAGCCTATTCAGATCGCCGGTTTTGGCAGTTTCAAAACCGCCAAGCGTGAAGCCCGCACCGGCCGCAATCCCCAGACCGGTGCAGAAATCAAGATTGAAGCCAGAATGGTTCCCAAGTTCGTACCGGCAAAAGCACTGAAAGACGCTGTTAAATAATCAATTCCATCGATCCGTCACCCAAAAGGCAGGGCCGCTGGCCCTGCCTTTTTTTTTGAACCCAGATGCAGACTATTTCTTTTCAGGCAGCCGAATGACGATCGCCACAGGGTATCCGCACATTGACTTTCACCATGGGGGTTGCTAATACAATTAGCCATGGAATCAGGTGAAATTGTAGAATATATTGACGATGAAAAAATCATCTGCACGGTTGTAATGGAAAGCGGTAACCAGAGACTCCGGCTGTTGACCGAGCACAATCGAGAGGTTAAAGTGGCCGCCCAGCGGCTTTCCCACCGGGGGAGCATGCGTCTGGATCTGTCTGCGGGCAGAAACCGTCTGGTGGAAGCACTGCGGGAACTGTCTCTCAAGCGCAATGCCCTTGCCGATGAAATCGAGATCGAAGCGCTCTGGGAAATCCTCAACCAGGAACAGACATGGATCGATCTGGAAACCATGGTCGGCCTGTGTTTCCCAAAGGCGGTGGACGATGATCACCAATCGGGAGTAATCCGCGCCTTGTTTAAAAGCCGGCGCTATTTCAAATTCAAGCCCGACCGATTCCTACCTCATACGGAAGAACAGGTTGCCGCCATCATCGAAATAGAGCAAAAAGCCGCCCATAAGAATCGACTCATTGAAGCCGGTGCGGCATGGATCCAGTCTGTCCGGTCGGGATCGACCGCCCAGCCGCCGGCCTGCCACCAGGAACTGACGGATAAATTTAAATCATTTTACCTGTTCGAAAAAGAAAGCCCCCATTACGAAACGGTCCGGGCGATTATGAAAAAGGCCGATCTCACATCATCTGAAGCCATCTTCAACCATCTGGCGGCCGTTGGCGTGTGGAAACCGGATGAAAATGTGGATCTGCTGCGATACAAAATCCCCACTGATTTTTCGCCGTCGATCCTTGAGCAGGCCCAGTCTGTGCCAGCGGCTACGGGGGACACGTTCAAAGACAGCGGCCGGGTGGATCTTACCCACCTGACGACCATCACCATCGATGGTCAGTCCACCCTGGATTTCGATGATGCACTGAGCATCGAAACCCGGGAGGATCATTTTCTTGTGGGAATCCATATCTCCGATGTGGCCCAGCATATCAAAAAGGGGGACCTGCTGGACCTGGAGGCACGCTCACGCGGAAGTTCCATCTATATGCCGGACAACCGGATCTCCATGGCACCGCCACTGCTGGCGGAGAACCGATTGAGCCTGAAAAAGGATCACCTCCGGCCGGCGATCAGCACCATGGTGAAAATCAACCTGTCCGGCGACATCATCAGTTACGACATTTTCCCCTCCATCATTCGCGTCGACCATCAACTCAGTTATTTCGAAGCAAATGTCAGTGCAGAAGAGGGCGAGGCCATCTCGACCCTCTACACCATTGCCACCCGATTCAGGGAAAAACGCCTTAGCCAGGGCGCCATCCAGATCACCCTTCCGGAAATCAACATCTGGCTGGATGAATCTGGCTCTCCCGTGGTCAATCGGATAAACCGTGAAAGTCCGGGCCGATTGATGATCGCCGAGATGATGATCCTGTCCAACTGGCTGTCGGCCCGTTTTCTTGTAGAGAACAACACGCCGGCCATTTTCAGATCGCAACCAAAACCCAAGGACCGCATTCTTAAAAACGGCACCGGCTCCCTTTTCCAAAACTGGATGCAGCGCAAACTGCTCAATCGGTTTGTTCTGCGGTCCGCGCCGGATCATCACTGCGGGCTGGGCCTAGATGCCTATGTAACCGCCACCTCGCCCATCAGGAAGTATTTCGATCTGGTCACCCAGCGCCAGCTCCGGGCGGTACTGGGCCTTGAAAAAGCCTACACCGAAAAGGAGATCGATGAAATTATCGGGCAACTGGCTCAGCCCATGGCCGATGTGGGAAGAATTCAGTTTCGCAGAAACCGCTACTGGCTGCTCAAACACCTGGAAGGACGAATCGGCGGCAAAGAAGAGGCCATTGTACTGCAGCGGCGGAGAAATGCCTATTCCATCCTGCTCAAGGCCTACATGATCGAATGCCCCCTGCCCCAGTCCAGCGGCATCGACCTGAAACCCGAGGATCTGGTGCAGGTCACTATCCAGCATGTCAACGCACGCAACAATACCCTTTCCGTATTCATGGGATAGCCGCCAAGCGCTGACCGCGATCCCTTAATGGACGGGTGAGGACCCCATTGCCTCCCGTTTCTTTCCTTACCGACAAGTCCACATTATCGGCCCCCGTTTCCACCCGGCCTATCACCTTTCGCACCTCTTGACTATTTCCCTTAAGGACTTATTTTTTGGAGTTTTGCTACTGGCTAACGCCATCGCTTCTAGCCATCAAACAGCTTAAGCAGGGACCTGAGAAAATTCGGGAGTTTTCCCTTGACCCTCGAAAGATTATTCACTATAGAGACGTTTTCTAAATAAATAACATTCAGGAAGCCATTGCATCATGGGTATTCAGGAACGAAAAGAGCGAGAAAAGGAACGGCGGCGGCAGCAGATTATCGTTGCAGCAAAACGGGTGTTTTCGGAAAAGGGATTCAACAAGGCGACCATGGAGGATATTGCCAAAGAGGCGGAACTGAGCCCGGGCACCCTCTATCTCTACTTCAAGAACAAAGAGGAGCTTTACGCCTCACTGTCGCTGCGAATTCTCCAATACCTCCACATCCGGGTCACCCACGTCAACAAGGAGACGACCCTTTCCCCCGATCAGAAGCTGAGCGCGCTCATGGAAGCCATGTATGACGTCTATGAATTCGACCCGCTGATTATCATCAACATGTTTCACCTTCAATCCAGCGAAACCCTGAAAAACCTGTCCGAATCGTTGCTGGAGGAAATTAAGGAATTGTCCCAGAAATCCATTGGCGCTATCGCCAAGATTTTTGAAGAAGGGATGGCAACAGGCATCTATGTTGATCGACATCCCGTGGCCCTGGCCGACATCTTTTGGTCCATGTTCTCCGGTGTTGTATTGTGGGAAGCCAGCAAAAAGATTATCAGTTCTGACAAGGATTACCTGAAATCCACCCTGGCCACGGCCTTCGAACTTTTTGAACGGGGAATCCGGAAACCGCTCTAAGCGGGTGTTGGAAACCATCACGAGCAAAGGCAAAATTTGGAGGGAAAAGGAATTCTTGTCCGGCAATTGAGCATCTTTAGCCGAAGGATAACACGGGTTCGCCAAACGCAATAATCTTCGACAGGTTGCTAAAACGATAAACCCATTTTCCTCTTACCGACGGTCAATCCATTCCATACTTTCCAGACAAGCCGGCACCTGTTGCCGGCTTGCATACTTTCGGACGGATGAGTTTTCTCAATCCCCGAGGGCAAGCGAGCGAGCCATGATCGGCACCATAGTGAATGCAGCGGCAATAATGGCAGGCGGGGTGTTTGGCCTCCTCCTCAAAAAAGGCATTAAGGACCGCTACAAAATGACCATCATGCAGGCCATCGGCCTGTCCGTCATTCTCATCGGAATCCGTTCCGCGTTAAATGCAACAGATCTTCTCGGAATCATTATCTGCATGGTCGTCGGTAGCCTGCTGGGGGAGGCCATGCGGATCGAGGACCGCATCGAAGCGCTGGGTGCCTATGCCGAAAAACATTTCAACCGGTCGACCGATGGGGGTTTTTCAAAAGGATTAGTAACGGCCAGCCTGGTTTTTTGTGTGGGGTCCATGGCCATTGTGGGATCACTGGAAAGCGGGCTGGCAGGCAACCATGAGACTCTGTTTGCCAAGTCGCTACTGGACGGCATCACATCGGTGGTCTTCGCCTCGACATTCGGAAGCGGCGTAATCTTTTCTGCCGCACCGGTATTGATTTATCAGGGTGCAATCACCCTGGGAGCATCGCTGCTCAGGCCAGTTCTCACTTCCAGTGTGATCGCCCAGATGTCAGGGGTAGGCGGGCTGCTGATTGCCGCCATCGGTATAAACATGCTACAACTGGCCCATTTAAAGGTCGGCAACATGCTCCCGGCCATTTTCCTGCCGCTGATCTACTACATGGTGCTCCAACTCTTTCGATGAAAGGGATATTAAAAAACCCCGCCATAGGACGGGGTTTTTGTGGTGTTGCATCAAACAGGGAGAACGCATCGAACGCAAACCTATTCTTTCGGATGGCACTCGATGCAGCCGGTGGGACCGGTGGTCGGGAGTTTGCCATCAATTCCGGCAAGGGTGGTGGCCATCTGCTGAATTTCCTGTTTCATGGTTTTGTGACATCCGATGCACTTACCATGGTATGCGTTTTTATAGAATCGGAAGGCCTGGTCCTTATCAATGGCCTTGGAATCTTCTTTTCTGGGCAGGGTATCCAGATCGTGGCAACCGGCGGTCATGCATCCGGTAATGGGCTCCGTGAATTCCCAGGTGTGGTGGCAGGCATTGCAGGCTTTGACAAAATGACGACTATGCTGGAACTCCACGGCGGACCGCTTGGCCTCCACCGAATCCGGCGGTTCCAGGGTGATGATCCCCATGGGAACACACATCTCTTCATCCCCGGCGATGGCGATTCCCAACGAGGCACAGGCAACAATACCGATGAGCAACACCACCCCCACAAACGCCACCACATACGATTGGCTACGCATACGCTTCCCCCTCCTCAATTCTTAGCTTGGGCTTTAATCAGTGAAAAACGAAGCAGATATAAACCCAAATAGAAAATTTTTCAATGAATAATTGCCCGGCGTCCTCACCGGCATCCGCGTCCATCCCTGTTGCTCCGGTTGCATGCCGTTTGCAAGGATCGGCAAAAAAACCTATTTATCTGCGCACTGCGCGAACAGCACCGCAACTATCCTCGGTTTTTGAAGTCCGCTCGAACACGGTTTCCGGCACGGTCGTCACCACATCCACCACCCGGTGATATCCTCTTGCAAAGGTTTCGGACGTCCAGTACCACGCGGCACCGGTACCGGGGAAAAAAGGACTGTTTTTATAGAGTGCGGCCAGTTCGCCGGCCGTGGGAAGACGCCAGTCCGAATGGCCGCCGGTGGTCAATCCCTGCACGTATGCTTTGGCTGCTTGAAAGGGGATGCATTTTCCCAGATCCAGATGAGAATCCAGCAGGCACCAGGTTAGCCCGGTGACATGGTCGGTAACCGTACCATCCCGGTGGTCCACGAAGCGGCTCGCCACGGGACGCAACTGCCTGGCCACCTGATCCCGGAGCCGCTGAATCCGCTGGGCCTCTTCGGCCCGTCGGGCCTGCTCAGCCTGCTGCCGGGCCAACGCCTCGCGCCGTGCCGCTTCTGCCCGCTGGGCGCGAATGGCTTCCTGAAGTTCCGGGTCGAGCTGCGCCCTCAGCGTTTTGGCCAGCATGGCATAAGGACCCGATGCCTGGCTCTCCATATACCTGTCCAACCGCTGGATCCGGCTGACTATGTCGTTAGCCGGATTGGAAGCGTAGGCCGCTGTTTTTTCCCAGGCCACCTGCTTGGCGGAATCGGCATTCAATGCGTTGATACGTTGAACGATAACCTCTTTTTGGGAGGTGTCCGGCCGTTCTTCGAGATAATCGACATAGATCTTTTTGGCTTTGGCATAATCCTCAGCCGCCAGAGCCGCCTTGCCTTCCAGTTCCACGACATCCTTTTTGTCCTGAAGCACGCCGCGCAGCATCCGGACCTTATCCGCCGAAGCCCCATCGGTGAAAGCAGACAGGAACCGGTCGCATTGGGCGATGCAGTCGTCCCAATTTCCCCGGGCATCGCAAGTGGCGGTCTGTTTCTCGATGGCCCCGTAATATTCTTGGGCCAGATCGATGATCATCCGTTCCACGGCCTCTCGCTCCGCACCTTGCGGAAACTGCTCCAGATAATCCCGGTAGGCAGCGTAACGCTCAAGAAAATCGGTGGTATCAACCTTCTTCAGATCCTCAAAATGGGCGGTCCCCAGCAGATTCCGAATGCCGTCAATGGCTTCATTGATCTGCTTGGCGTAGGGGCTTTGGGGGAACTTTCTTAAAAAGGCGGTATACAGGGAAAGTGCCTTTTTCTCGTAATTCTCGTCAACCACCAGGCCATTGACAGCCAGAATGGTTTTTTCATAGTCCCGCTTTTCAATTTCGGCGTTGGCATCATTCAGCCGGGCCTCCAGTTCCGACCGATGGGCATCCTCAGGATAATCTTTGAGGTATTGCATCAGCATCACAATCTGGGCGTCAAGCGCGTTGGTGACCGCAAGGTCAGCAATCAACTGGTCGTACCGGCGATTGGTCTGTCTGCTTTTGAGCAGCTTTCCACCGACGGTAATCCCTACAGCGAAAAGAATTACCACTCCCAAGACGATGAGCAGTTTTCCGGTCCTTCCCATCTGGCCCTGTTTGCCCACCGATCGATCGGTCGCTTTTTCAAAAGGCTGGGCAACGGGCGGCTCCGGTGGGAGCGGAGGAATTACCGCTTTTGCGGAGGACGCCTGCTGAACCGGCGGCGAGGCTTTTTTAAGGGGCTTATTTACCGGTTGAGTTTCTTTTCTTTTTTTCGGTTGATCCGCCGGAGGTTCTTTTTTAGGTTTGGGAGGGGGTACCGGGGACTGCCGATCGGGGGAGGCCGGCGGCGGCTGATCACCGGCCTCGTCTTTGATTTTCAGGCTCTCCATCATCACGCTCATGAGCGGATCGTGGATTTCTCTAACGCGGTCGGGGTCCGCCGCTTCAATCTGAATGGCGGCATTGTCCCAGCTGATGATCCGGTAGGCGGCGTCGTTGCCGGTCTGCCCCTCATACTGCGCCGCGATAAGGCTGCCGCCATCAAGATAGAGATAGCCGCTGCGGTTACCGCTGGTCACCTTAAGGGAATAGGTCGCACCTTCCATTTCCGACATCTGAAGAAACGAAGGAAGGCTGATGCCGTGGATCTGCCCACCCACGTCGGAAATGGTTTCAATCTTTTTTTTGCTTAAAAACTTTTGAACCAGGGTTGCCAGCTGGTTGTAATCCTCATCGCTCATGCTGGATGAGAAGAACCCCAGGAGGACTTCGATCTTGCGCGGGTCCTGCCGCCAGGGCCACAGAGCACCGTAGAAGGAACCCGTTTTCAGTTTTTTCAGGAAAAGGGCCTGATCTTTGCGGATGCCGCCCAGATATTTCACCGTAGGGTCGAATCGGAGAGAGACGGGAAGACCTTTACCGGGGGCTTTGGCCGGTTTGCCGAAAAACGAGGACAGGATCTCCACCAGTTCCTCTAGAGAATGCCCCTTGGCAGTCACCTGATAGAGGCTCCGCGACTCCTCATAGAACCGAATGCTCATATCCGGCAGATCATCGACACCTTTTGCCAGTGTCAAAAACCCGACCAATATCGCCTCGTTATTGGCAATATCCCGGATTTCCTTACCGTCGCCGGTCAACATTTCTTCGATCAGCGGTACCCCCATGGGTTGTCGCATCCTCTATTTTAAAAAGGTATCGTACCGATGGCCGGATATCAACGAAAGGCTACCCGCTCATTGCCTGTCGAAACGTTGTCAACAAACGACCCCGGATCTGAATAAAGAAGTAAACAAGCCCCCGCGGAGCTGATTTTTCCAATAATCTATAGCAGATGGCAATGAATCTTGTCAAAGACAAGATTGCCGTCACTCATCTTTCCCGGCCGTTCCCCTCGTCGGACCCACCTGAACCCAAAAACCGGTATCCGCAACCGGTGAACCGACCACATGCAGCGACTCCTGAAAATTGACCGACCCCTTTATTTTCAAATCAGCCTCGAGGGATTGGCGGCACAAAACGATAGATCCGCGAAAAAGGCCACTTTGACCGATCCCTGGCTTTTCTCGAGGGACCGCGTAAACTGGATATTTTCACGGACAAGGCCCCCTTCTGCTTCGCATACCGGCAGACCACCGGAGAATAATGGCCCTCAACGCGATTTTTCCCTTGAGGTTTTCCGTGGATCGCCTATACTGTTCGAATCGACTAACCTATTGGTGTTACGAATAATTTCAATAAATCGAATGGCCCGCAAACAACCACATATCGGAACACGGCAGGGCAAATCCATGCAAGCAAAGAGAATCCGGCCCCGACCGGACCAACTTCCCCGTGTGATGATTCTCGCCACGGGCGGCACCATCGCCGGTTCGGCCGAATCCGCGACCCAGGCAGGCTACACGTCAGGCCGGGTGACCGTCGATGCCATGATCGGTGCGGTGCCCGGTATGACCGCTATTGCCCGCGTCCGCGGCGAGCAGGTGGCCAATGTGGGATCCCAGGACATCACCTTTGCCATCATGATCGCACTGGCCAACCGGATCAATACCCTGTTGGGTACCGATGAAGTCGACGGCGTGGTCGTCACTCACGGGACGGACACCATGGAAGAAACCGCCCATTTTCTCAACCTTACCGTAAAAAGCAAAAAGCCGGTAGTCATGACCGGGGCCATGCGCCCATCCACCGCTGTCAGTGCCGATGGGCCGCTCAATCTTTACAATGCCGTTGCCGTCGCCGCCGATCCGGATGCCGTCGGGCGCGGCACGCTCGTGGTGATGAATGATCGGATCCATGGTGCTCATTCGCTGACCAAAACCAATACGACCTCAGTGGAGACCTTCATTTCTCCCATCAATGGCCTGATCGGAACAGTCAATTACGGTAAAACCGAGTATTTCCGCAGGCCGTTTCGTAAACACACCCATAAAAGTCAATTCTCCGTGGAAGGGATCACATCGCTGCCCCGCGTGGATATCATTTACGCCTGTGCCGATATGCCGGCCGACCTCATCGACGGTTCCATGGAAAGAGGTGCCAGGGGACTTGTGATTGCCGGCGATGGCAATGGCAACATGAACGCGGCAACCATCCAACGCGCTGCCCGGGCAGCCCAAAAGGGCATATTTATCGTCCGCAGTTCGCGCGTACCCACCGGAAAAGTGGGTCGAAACGTGGAGATCGATGATGATCGTATGCACTTTATCGCCTCTGACGAACACAACCCGGCCAAGGCCCGCATCCTGCTGATGCTGGCGCTGTTGAAAAAGCGCAGTTTAGGTGAAATCCAGCAGCTGTTTTATGATTACTGATCCGCCGGTCGGCCCGATCGCTTGCAGAAAAAGGTCAGACCGCCGCTCCTGAATCGAGTACATATGGAATCCGTGAGAAAACGAGCCAGGGAACTGGGCATTGCCCCCGGCATTTTGCCAACAGGGCCGCTCAATGCCATCACCGACGTGCATCCCGTCGAGGTCGGGCACGTCACCGTGATCGAAGGAGACGATATACGCACCGGAGCTACGGCGATTCTGCCGCATCGGGAAAACGTCTACCAACGCAAAGTGCCGGCCGGCATTGCCGTCGGCAACGGGTATGGCAAATTGACGGGAAGCACCCAGATCCGCGAACTGGGTGAGATCGAAACACCCATCGTGCTGACCAACACCCTGTGCGTGCCCCGGGCTGCCGAGGCCATTCTCGACTGGGTGCTGGCGCTTCCTGGAAATGAGGCGGTGACAACCGTCAACCCGGTGGTGGGCGAAACCAATGACGGCCGGTTGAACAACATTCGATATCGTGTACTGACGCCCGACATGTTTCGCCGGGCAATCGATGAGGCGACCGGCGGACCAGTCGACGAGGGAAGCGTGGGAGCGGGCACCGGGACCATGGCCTTCGGCTGGAAAGGAGGCATCGGCACCAGTTCGCGGGTCATTCCGAATCTCCTGGGAGGATATTCGGTGGGCGTGCTGGTGCAGTCCAATTTCGGCGGTGTCCTCCAAATCCTGGGCGTACCGGTAGGCCGGGCCCTGGGCCGGTATTATCTCAAGGACGTGTTAAGCCGTGGGGATGCAGACGGCTCGATCATGATCATTCTGGCAACCGATGCTCCCCTGTCGGATCGGAACCTGTCGCGGCTGGCCCGGCGCGCCCTGTTCGGTCTGGCGCGCACCGGCGCTTCGTTCGTCAACGGGTCCGGGGACTATGCCATCGCCTTTTCCGTGGCAGATGACGTTCGCCGCACCCCGGAACGGCGCCAAGCCCTGTCTGCTATTGCGAATCTGCCCAATGAATTGATTTCGCCGCTCTTCCAGGCGGCCATCGAAGCGACGGAAGAGGCCATCCTGAACTCGCTGTTCACCGCCGCGACCATCAATGGAAATAATGGATTTGTCGGCGAAGCCATCCCGTTGGACCGGGTGCTGGACATGTTGGGCGGCGGTGCCGGGAAAACGGCTTGAGGGGAAACACACCCGCAAGACCGCTTGAACCCTCCCTTGTCTGGATAATCAAAATGGCATAAAACTTGTATGGCTTTATTCGAAAAGATTGCGAATATTGTGGAGACACCCAATGGAAAAAACCGACAAGCGGCTGTTCGCTTTGGTAACCGCCCTGATTTTTTTATCGATCGTCTGGTTTGCACAATTCAGCCGGGCCCAGCTTAGCGTCACCACCACCGCTTCGATTGTTCAAATCCTTGACGCAATCAGGGCTGATCATGTCGACGTGATAAATAAGGCGGGCAAACCCGTATCCAGGCTTGCCCTGGGAGGAGGGTAGATGAATAACCTTCAGTTACCCGTGGTTCCCTGCTCTGCAGGGTTTCAAGATAATGATAAGACCAGGATATCAGCGGTGCAATATCAAGCCTATCAATATCGGTAAACTTCTTCCACCCGCTTGCGACATCTCGGGACACGCGGCAGGCAACCCGGGCTTTCCAAAAACCGAATTACCCAATTAAACCACCCTAAATGCTCCCGTTTTTTTCCTACCCAGGTAAACCACATGCCCGGACCCGCCCCGACCCGACCGGTGACGGGATGACACAAAGCCGGCCGCTGCCAGGCGCTTGGCAAATCCGGCGTCGTAATCTTCACCCCACACGGCGAAGACCCCGCCCGGCTTGAGGGCCGCCCGGGTCGTTTTGATGGCGATGCTTCCGTAGAGCGGATCGTCGCGTTTGTGGCTGCGGACATAGGGACCGGTATACAGATCCAGGATGACGGCATCGAATTTTTCCAGCATATCCGCTTTCGCATAGCGGCGGATCAATTGGGCGACATCGGCAATTTCAACGTTGACCCGTTCGTCTGCCACGGCATGGTTCGTCAGCGCCGCCAGAGGCCCCCGGCACCACGCCAGCACCACCGGATTTAATTCGGCCACCACAATGCGCCCCGTGGCTGGCAGGATGTCGAGTACCGCCTTGAGCGTAAAGCCCATGCCCAGCCCCCCTACCAGCACCAGCGGCCGGATCGATTGCTTCAGGTGCCCGCAGGCGAGCTGCCCCAGGGCCACCTCGGAGCGATTGACCATGCTGTTCATCAACACGTGGCCACCCACAGTAATTAGAAAATCGCGCTCCCCGCGCTTTCGCAGCTCAAGGAGGCCCTCTTCGGTGGAAATCTGTTCAATGGTTTGCCAGGGACGCGCCATAGGTTTGATCACCTTTCTGCAGGTTTTACTCGACCTTCCATACTCGAAATTACACGCGATGGCCATCTTAAATCCCCACCGATACCTGTCAATGGCGTTCTTAATTAAGAAAAAATTTTTCAAATCCGGACGGTAAGCGGTGGACCACGATCTGAATAGTGTTTAAGATAATATAAGCTGACACTGAAAAATAAGTGGATTCAACCTATCGGAGGTGGAGGCATGCAAAATCATCTCAATAAAGGCCACCACGCGCCATGCCAGCGGCCCGCCACGTCAAACAGACGCCTACAGGAGGCTCTGGCAAATCGCGAACGCTATCTGGAGCGTCACCCTCACCTGCGGGTCTACCAAGCGGAAATCGACAGGATACTGGATAAATCCGGCAATGTGCATGGCCGGCTGGCCGTCATTGGTACGCTAATGCAGGGTAAACTTTTAGAAATGCAGGGAGAATTCTGCAAGCTGAATAGATTCCTCCAGTAAGATGTCAACTTCAATCGCCGGGGGCAACTGTCCCCGGCGATTGCTTTCCCACATCCAGGCCATTTGCGTTCATCGCTGCGAACAAAACGCTCTCTTGCAAGGGACAGCACGACTTTGGAATCGCCAAGAATTACCCTGAAATTCCAAAGGAATGGTCGGCCGGTGGTATATCGCGGTTTCCCGCCCCCATCAGCGGGCAGTCAGCTTGATTTCAATCCACCAATTTTTTCGATACGCCTCCGGAGTGTCGACCGGATCAGTGGGGTGCAATTGGCTGAAACCGGCAGCGGCCCTATGGGTATAGGGAATTTCCTATCTGGAACGGCAGCAAACCAATTATCAGGATCGCTCCTTTATATTTCATCGAAAATGCCGATATATTCATCCAGCCAATTCAACATTCCGCGTAAACACACAAGGGTCTTATTGCGGGAAAATGGGAGTGTTATCAATGACCATGAAAATCGCCATTTTTTTTCTTGCCACCCTGATTCTTTCCGAAATGCCGGTCTTTGCCAACCAAGCGGCTGTCATCCCTGCATACTCGTTCGTCTCGGCGTTTCAATCGTCGATCAAGGAATATCAGAATTTTATTAATAGCCAAAACCGCGCCGCGGCACGGAAGCTACTGAATTCCGAAAAAGTCTTTCTTTCGCCGAGGGATGTCCGGGTCGAAGTGGTGGCCTTTGACGAAAACATCGCCAAGGTTAAATTGAGCATACTGGATGAAAACGCCCAGCCAGTCACGTTGTATTTCTGGACGCTGGCCGAACAGCTTAAAATTCTGCCGCAGGAATAACCCCAGCCCCCCGGCTTCGGGATTCGTGAACATCCACTCAGAATTTCTGTTTCTTGAATATCTGGTAAACAGATCGTTTCTGGATAGACACAAGGTAGTGGGTCAAAGCAGGTGATGACCTGAGCACGTCGGTTCCGGTTCTGGAGGCATCAACGATCGCTTTGGACGAGCTGTTGAAGAGAGGCATACTGAAGTCCGGTGACAATGTCATGTTCATCGGATTGGGCGCCGGTCTTACCTATGATGGGGATATTAACCGGCGGCCTGAGTGATCCATTCGTGATAGGCGTGGAGTATGCGTTTCCCCCATCCTCTCGTGGGATAACGCGATTTGGCGTCCCCTATTTCCCTTTACTCATCCAGCCGATCACCGGCACTCGGGGGGTGTCTGCGTGCAGTGGGTTTTTTTCAGACGATCGGTATATCTCGCCCAGAACCCCTTTTTCGTTTTAGTGTCCGCATCCTCGAATCGGCGCCGGCACACGTCCGAGCAGAAAAAATGAGTGCCTTTCTCATCCGTGGAGGTAAATTGGATCTTGCGCGGATCGAAGGTCTTGCCGCAAACAGGATCCACGGCGGTTTCCGGAATCGTACTATTTTCGTTCATAAGCCAACCTCCCTACACGTTTTTTTGTTGGATGTCCGGCAGAAACCGTATTTTTTCACGCTCTATCAATCCGCAACGTATTATAATTAATCACCCTTTATGTTAAAATCCCATATCCTATAAATGTTAATATATCGTGATTCGGCATTAGATTCCCCAGGATGGACCACTTCCACGGGAATCATCTCTCCCACCCGGATGGCGTCAATGGTGATCAAATCACCGATCTCCCATTGATATCCCCCGGCGTAGTGATAAAACCCGACACCCTCACCGTTATCTGGGCATGTGACCGCCACGGCGGCATAGTCAACGCTGCCACCTATGCCATAGGACTCAGTAACGGCAAGCACCCGACAGTCAATCGCTTCGACAAATCGGGGGAAAAGAAAAAACAATGCAATCATTACGAAAACAACTCGTTTCATATCAGCCCCCCCATTCAAGATATTTTAGCCTGCCGGATATTGAAAATGAGGTTCGGCATTTTCAAAAACCTTTAAATTCGTCTTAAGGCTTTCGTTTTTTTCTTGCTTTATCAACTCGCCAAAATTTCTTTCCAAAAATATTTAAGCAAGTTTTCCTTTTTACGGTTTAATGGCATTTTTTCTTATCATTTTGGATAATTAATATTAACACCAATGAAATCGAAAAAAAGAACGTCTTGGCCGTTCTTAAAAAAGAGAATTTACCGTAATAATGTAGGATTAGATGCAGCTTTAGCGATGAATTGAAACCGGCTTTAGCAGAAAAGCGCATTCAGATCGGATAAAAAACTATCTTATAATTCAAAATATTTGTCAATATGGCAAATTAAAGAGATCGGATCAACCCCATTTCGTTTTCATGGCAGTGTGCAGAGTGAATCAATTCGATTGAGATAAAGTGGAAGAATTGGTACCTGAAGGGGTATCTTGCAGCGCAGCAGGGGACAAGCAGCTGTTTCCTCGGGGCATATCCCCTCTAAATCGGCGGATCTTTCAGCCAAAGGGTTAAAATGAATCATCTCAAGTCAGGTGAGTTCAGTAAAATGGGTATAGCCACCATTATCATGATGGCCAGCATTTTCCTGAGCCGCGTCACCGGCATCGCCAGAGAGATGGTGCTTGCCGCGTTGGCAGGCGCCGGAACGGAAGTCGATGCCTATCGCGTCGCTTTCGTGTTGCCCGAAATACTCAATCACATTCTGGCCAGCGGATTTTTATCGGTCACCTTCATTCCCATTTTCTCCCGTTATCTGGCCGACGGGGAGGAAAACCATGGATGGCGAACCTTTTCAAATATCTCGACAGTATTTGGCGCCCTTCTCATTGTGCTTATCGTGATGGGAATGGTAGTGGCCCCCATCGTGGTACCCTTATTGGCCCCGGGACGCCAGGACCCTCAATTTATCGCTCTGGCCGTAAAAATGACCCGTATTACCCTGCCGGCCCAATTCTTCTTCTTCGCCGGGGGGATGCTGATGGCGGTGCAATATGCAAAGAAGCGCTTTTTATTTCCGGCCCTGGCACCTTTGATTTACAATCTTGGCATCATTTCCGGCGGGTGGTTGCTCGGCCGCCGGTTGGGTGTGGAAGGTTTTTGCTGGGGCGCGCTGGCGGGTGCAATGATAGGCAGCTTTGTGATCCAAATTATCGGTGCCTTTCGAATTGGCATAAAATTCCGGCCCGTCATTGACTTCACCCACCCGGACATCAGGCGCTATGTCATATTGACCCTACCCCTGATGGTCGGACTCACCATGGTGTTCTCGACGGAGCTGTTTTCAAAATTCTTCGGCAGCTTCCTGTCTGCGGGAGCCATTGCATGGATCGATTATGCCATGCGTGTCATGCTGATGCTGGTCGGCTTCTTCGGACAGGCCGTGGGAGTAGCCTCCTATCCCTATATGGCGCAGTTGGCCGTTCAGGGGCGTCTGTCAGAGTTGAATGATATCATCAACAAAATATTGCGCTATCTATCCATCGTCATCCCCGTATCCATTTTGGTCGCCGTGCTTAGGCATGAAATCGTCTACGTGCTTTTTGAGCGGGGTCAATTTTCCCCTGAAGATACGAAAATGACGGCCTTGACGTTGTCCTGTCTGATGGTCGGGGCGATTGCCTTTATCTCCCAAACCGTGGTCAATCGCGGTTTTTATGCAACTCAAAACACCCTTTTACCGGCGGTTTTTGGTACGATTGCCGTGGTTCTGAGCCTGCCGATATACTGGGTCGGGTTGAAAATGATGGGCGTTGCCGGGGTTGGGCTGGCTATCTCAGCCTCCGCCATCCTCCAGACCCTTTTTCTGTTTTCAGTCTGGAACCGGCGCAGCAACAATAAGGCCGCCATCGGCGTTTATCGTGCCTATCTGAATTCGGCCCTTGGCGCACTGGTTATCGGCGCAATACTCTGGCTGGTGCACGGCGCGCTTCAAATAAGCCTCGGCAGCAGCCAGACCCTGATTACCAACCTGGCAGTGATCAGCATCGTTTCGGGGGTCTTTATTATTTTAACCGGATTGTGGGGCTGGATCTTTAAAATCGAGGCTATCCAATATGTGTTCAGTCGCGCCGCATCTTTGAAATTATCCGGAAAAACCAGTGACGAATAAAATGAGGTTCAATCGCACCATTTTCATTGGTTCAATATAACACGCCTTTTATGGCTTGCCCCAACTCTTTAATAACAAGGGGTTTTTTAATATATCTGACGGCGCCCGCTTTGAGTGCCTTTTTGACCTCATCGGTTTCGGCGAAGCCGCTTAAAAATGATCGCTTTTTGATCAGGATGGATTTCTTTTATTTGATCATAGGTTTCTCGACCGTTTATCCCGGGGTCCATGACCATATCGAGAAGTAACAGATCAACGCCGCCATGTTTCCTGACATATTCAATTGCCGCTTCACCGGACGATACGGAATCAGTTGAATAACCCAACTTATCCAGAATTTGACAGGTGATTTCCCGCTGGCTTTTAACATCGTCAACAACAAGGACTCGTTCACCTTGCCCAAAAAGGTTATTCATTTGAAGTGAGTATACCCTGCCTGCAGGCATCTCACGGGTGGTATGGCAATAGATTTCAAAGCATGTACCCTGGTCATTGCTGATTATGTCGATATAGGCGCCGTGGTCCTGGATTACATTCCATACCAATGTCAGGCCAAGGCCGGTGCCGCTTCGGCCCATGACCCTTTTTGTATAAAAGGGTTCGAAAATCCGATCGATCGTTTCCTGTTCCATTCCCGGGCCATTGTCCAACACAGTCAAAACAGCATATTCTCCCTCGGAAATGGTTCCATAGCCTTTCACGGGGCGGTCCAAATAACGGTTTGCCGTTGAAACGACAACCCGTCCACGGCCTTCGATCGCCTATGCGCCGTTGGATACCAGATTCATGAGGGCCTTGCCAAAAATGCATGGGAGACCCTTTGATATTGAGCAGTTGGGTTTCCAGGTCCGTTTCTACCCTGACCTTCGGATGGAACATCAATAGCTTCTTGTACTCCGGGGATCTCACGTAGGCTTCTACGATCCGGTTGAGATTCATCACCTCTTTTTCAATGGCCGCACCCCTGGCGACGGTAAGCAATTCACTGACGATGGCTGCCGCCCGCTGCCCGGACTCCTGGATCGTGAGGATCGGCTGTCTAAGCTTGCTATCTTCAGGCAAGTCCATGAGAATCAGCTCGGGATAACTAACGATTCCCGAAAACACATTGTTCAGATCATGAGCAACACCGCCGGCTAGCAATCCAAGAGATTCCATTTTTTTCAGACGGGCAACCTTTTCCTCATTTTCCTTGCGTGCTTTCTCCTCGCGAATACGGTCCGATATGTCCCTCAAGACTGCCAGAAAAGCGGTACCGCCCTTATAGTGAATCGCGTTAGCGTTGATTTCAATTACGATTCCTTTCCATCGTCCTTTTCGATACGCACGGTGGTCGATTTTTCAGGATTTCCGGAATTCATTAACGAATCGTAAAACCGCAAAAAGGTTTCTTTATCGTTTTTGGCGATCTTGGCTGAGAAGTCTTCAACCTTACAACCAATAACCGATTGGCCAATCAGAGACTGACAGGCAGGATTTTCAAAGACTGCTATTCCGTTCTGAACCACGAGGATGCCCTCATTAAGAAACTTTGTAACCGTGCGATACTTATCTTCCGACAACATTGCATAAAACCTGTCTGAAACAATCCACAGCACAATAACTGAGAAAGCAAGAAATTCATATTCCATAAGGTACTGGAATGCCGTCATACCGAGAGCGACCATGCCGTCATGGAAGCCAAGCAGCGTCCAGAGTACAATTCCTGAAAGAAAAGATAGTTTATAGCGCTTGCAAGAATCTCTGTGTCGAAGCCATATCACAACCGCACACAGGCTTGCCGAGAAACCGTACAGAACAAAGTAGAGCCCAAGTGGGCCTAACGCAGGTTCAAAATAGGGCTGTGCCAATCCCAGGAAGTGGCGGGTGACAAATCGATCAGCTACCAGGAGGTCGGTCCGCCAGATCAGAAACAGCAGGATAAGATGGAATAAACCGGCAACGTGGTGATAGCGTTTGGCATCAATTTTAAAGTTGGCAAATGTAAATCCGTATAAAAATCAAGAGAACAATCACCGTCCATTCCAGCCGACCTGCTCATTGATTAACCGGTCCTGGCGGGGAATTGTATTCGAAAAATATTCCAATGGCGTAGAGCATCGCCGAAAAGGAAATTCCCATGCTCCAACCATAAAGAATGAATCTATTCTTTTTGAAGAGTAAGATAGATTGGAAAATCACCATTACCAGCGCCAGTAAGGCAACGGATAATGAACCGGCCGACTGAAGCACAATATTGTCCACGGTCACGTCTATTTCCTCGGCAGCTTACCATCCAGAATGAGATGCAGTTTCAGAACAATTCCGCGTGGGCCGTTATCTTCCCGTCACAGATTCTTGGCGCGATAACATATCCTGGTTGTTTCCTGATTCTCTTTGTTTTGGAAAATCTGCATGTAAAAGTGTTCTCCCACCTTTACCGTATCTATCGGCACAAGTGGAACTATTTCCTTTAACTCTTCAGCCGAATATCTTTGTTTCAAGGGCGGGCCAAACGGAGTCTCTTTTTTTTCAATTTCAACGATCGCCAATAACGCATCTAGCTTCAAAAGACGTTTGACTTCTCGTAAAAAGCCCTGCATTTGCGGTTTGGAAAAGATGTGTACCACGGTCGATATGTAAATAATATCAACGGATGATTCATTTAGCAGCGTTGGCCCGGTTATATCTGCCTGCATGGCTACGATATGGGTTTCCCGGGTTTCATTGTGGAGGCTTTTTATAAAGTATTGATCACGGTCTATCGCATACACTTTCCCGGAGGGGGCAACCTGATTTGAAAACCGTTTAGACATATACCCATTGCCGCAACCTGCATCAAGTATAGTCAGCCCGGGCTTTATATTCAGTGTCCGAAATATCTGTTCGCAGTCCAGAAGGCCTTCTGTAAATTTCCCTCTACAAGGAGTGCCTGCTTTCTTTTGATATCCTGAATTCGTAGCAATGATCACAGCAATTGTTCCTTTTGCGCCGCCAATAAAGGCCTTGGTTTGGGCGGTGATTTCAATCCTTGTCGGATTGAGCATCGGGCAGCTATAGGAGGATAAAGTCTTGACGAATAATATTGATGGACCCGTAAAAACTCACGCCGCCATATTTCGATAACTATCGGCGGCCTGAGTCGGATTGAGAAAAACAGATCCAAGATCTTCTATAAATCGTTGGATTCGCTCTTTGACAGCATGGATAAAGGTATCCACATGGCCAATATAGGCACCATTGGCCGCCCAGGCCTTTCTTCTGGCCTTGCGGGCGGCTCCTGCGCGAAGGATGTTTAAGCCGGTGGCCTTCATTCTGGCGTAAAACCGCACGGCCGGCATCCCCCGGACCCTGAGTTTCTTTACTCCGGTTCGTCGATCGAACTCACTCATGGTTGCTTCCACGCCGGCCCGCCAGCGATAGTCATCAATGAACGCTGCACTGGCTTCCAGCGCTCGCCGTTTTGCCAGACGGTAGCGCTTTTCGCTGTAGCGAAGATACGCCTTCTTCTTGCCGGGCTTTACCGGACATTGGGGCAACATGGGGCAGGCCAGACAGCGTTGCAGGTCAAAACCGGCGCCGAAGTTGGATCGTTTCGTTTTTGGTGACGTATTCTCTGGACGATATCCGGCAGGGCATTGGGTAACCAGGCCTTTTTTGTTGAAACGAAATTGGCTCAACAGATCTTCTTTACTGCGGCCCTTATGCGTCGGGGCAACCAGTTCAACCGTTGCTACTTGGGCAATCCGATCATTGGTGTCACTGCCGTAAAGCGTGTCGGCCAGCAATTTCTTGGGGCCAACACCCCGCACCCGGGTGTCAGCGATGGCTGGGGCCAACGCGTGGGCGTCGTGCTCACAGGCCGTTTGTACATTCACGTGGGTGATCAGATTCAACCGCTGCTGCTTCTCGGCGTTGTCTTCACCGCGGTCAAAAGTCTCCATGACCTGAACCTGATATCCCTGCCCCTTGTGTCCACTGTAGGTAGCATCCGGGTCCGAGGGGTTCTGTAACGAATCAGCCGGTATATCGGCGGGCTTTTTGACGGTCACCTTGCTGCCGTCAGTATCGCTGCTCAGGCTACACTGCTCGGCCAGCACCCGTTGCATCAGTTTGTAGCTGTGCATGGAACAAACCTGTGGCTGATCCTTGAACTGCTCGATGAGATCGAACAAGTCGGTGCTGACGGTTTTCAGTGTCTTCTCGGATCCTGATGGCTTGATCATGGAAAAGGCGGCCAGGGCTTTTTTCCCCCAATAGCGCGCGATGACCTTCTCATCGATGGCATCGAAAAGCATCCGATGATGGCGTTTGAGGTTGACCAGAAATTTAAAGATCGTCTGGCTGAAAATACTGATCCGTCCGAGCCTGCGCATATTGGATTTGATGTGCACCGAATCGATGCGCTGGTCTTTGGTATCGACACCGAACACCACGGCCAGTTTGTCGGCGATGGCATCAAACATGGTCTCGTCAAGATGATTATCGATCATCACCTGGCGCATTGAGTAAAGGGTCTTTTCACTGATGGTTTTGGCATCATCGCTCTCTTCCGGGATGTTAAGGGCGTAATGCCACTGGATATTGAATGCAAGCTGTTCGATGGCGGCCTTGTCGGTCAGATCCATGGTCTGCTGGAGAAGAAGCACACCCAGCACGGTGTATAGTTCCTTGCTGGGTCTTCCGATGCCATCCGTAAAATGCGGCAGCATCTGATCGACGGGAAGTTCCTCCAGCAGATGTTCCCGAAAAAGACCTGGCCAGTCCTCCTCAAGCATTTTACGCCGTTTTGGACTTAAATGACGCCACGGATCGAACAGTTGTCGTTGTTTGTGGTTCTTAATACGAATCATGTCTTCTCCATGTTAACGTGCTGTAAATATGATACATTTCATATCATATCAGGTTGGAGAAGGCAATGTCTGTTTTTGTATTTTAACAATATTTTCAGTTGGATAGGTTGATAAGAGTTTTTACCGGTCCATCAATATTGATAAGACGCCCAACACTGAACCGTGGGACGGCGTTGCATATCTCGGATTGTCGGCAGAAGGGACAGATCACGGCATCAATTCCTTCAATTCGTCTACTGTGAAAGGTGGATTCCGTTCGTGGAGCATTGCATGACAATTTGGGCACACAGGTACAAGGTCTTTCAGAGGATCTATTTGGTAGGATTCATTAATCGAGGTTATTGGTATTAATTGGTGAACATGGATATAATACTTCCCTATCCATCCATAGATCTCCTCGAAATTGACGCCGCAGACTTTGCAATCCAGACCATGAATTTGGACACACTGAGATTTCGCTTTCGGATCTCTTTCATATTTATTTACACAGATCGTACTTTTCGCACCCTCCCAGCAAACAAGGCCGTCTGGCACCTCCTCGGGCAACATTATGCCCGCAATGGCCGCATCAACGCCTGAAAGCTGTTGGTTTAAACCCGGATCTTTTACCCTTTTGAGTTTCATGCTCCCGCTCCCGTATCAGTAGGATTATCTTTTTACGCATGGCAGATGTGGTTTTAATTTTTAAAGGTTCGATGTTCGGGCTATTCATTTGGGTAGGTATTCTGGGACATATCTCCAAAAATTAAGATTGTCAAGGGATACCAACTCCTTGACACAACAAGGGATTGGTGCGATCAATGGAATGTATCAACCTACCCCCTTCGACCATTACTGAAACGGAGTTCCACCCATGGCCTTGACGAAACACGACATCATTGGACAGCTTCAGACCCAGCTTGGCTTTCCCAAAAACAAATCCGTTGAGATTACTGAATCCCTTCTTGAGATCATCAAATCCACCCTGTCATCCGGTGACGATGTCTTGGTTTCCGGGTTCGGGAAATTTTCCGTGAAAGACAAGAATGAGCGAAAAGGCCGGAATCCAGCCACGGGTGAAGATGCAATCCTGCCGGCAAGACGGGTGGTGACGTTCAAATGCTCCGGAATGTTGCGGGGGAAGGTGAATGGGAAATGACTCTCAAACCGAATCGCCCCAGACATTCACGCCGCACTGCCTACATTGTCGCCGAGTATACCGTCAAAGAGGGAACTCACCGGGATGTGATCAAAAACATCGGTGCTGATGGCCTGTTAATCAGGACAACCCGGAAGATTGCCGACGGGCAATCGATCAAACTCGAATTCCCGTTGTTTCAATTTGACAATACCGTTCAGGTAGCCGGAAAGGTGGTTCGCGTTGATTCCGACGGGTTCGCAGTGGCCTTCGATGAGCGCATTGATGCCTTGGAATCTAAAGACGGCCAACCCCCGGAAATAGTCCATGAGATCGATCGATAAATCATAAACATACATCCAGGATAACCGATTGAAGGACTCTCTTCTCCGAGAATAATCCGTACATCCCATATATTTTGGAAGTGTGATCACTGGAAAATCATTTTTTGTTCCATTTATGACCCTGTGTTGCTCTCTCACCCAAAAGAAAATGAGCCGTGATTACCGAACCCAAACTGTTGAACATGAACGCCGTGGACGCCGGAGAAAAGGCGGCGTGCAACAGCGACGTTAGGATCAAATTTGACTGAAAGAGGCTCGCCTATATCACCAAAATTCTCGGCAAAATGTTGGCAAAGGCGAAATTAACGCCGAGGAGAAAAATTCGATCATTGACCGAATTAAGACCATCGCTTACCTTAAATATTCTGCTGCACCTGATTTCGTTGTGGTGGCGGCCACGGAGAATGAAACCTGCAAATTATAGATATTCGTCGATTGGAAACCTAAGATATTGCTTTTGGAAGATCACAACCAGGTCACAAAATAATTTGAATTCCATTAACCTGATCGTCGTAAATTGAGGAGCCCATGGGAATCCAGCAACGAAAAGAACGGGAGAAAGACAGGCGCCGTCAGCAGATTATGATTGCGGCCAGGCGAGTGATTATAGAAAAGGGGTACGGGCGCGCAACAATGGAGGATATTGCCAAGGAAGCAGAATTGAGTGCCGGAACCCTTTACCTTTATTTCAAAAATAAAGAAGAGCTGTACGCCTCACTTTCGATAAGGATTCTTCAATATCTGTTGATCCGGTTGGAGCATATAAACAAAGAGGCAAATTCATCCTCCGATGAAAGATTGGAAAGCCTTAAAAATGCCTTGCTGGATGTATACGATTTTGACGCGCCGGTTCTTATTAACATGTTTAGCCTCCAGTCCAGTGAAATCTTGCATCATATCTCCCTTGAACTGCTGGCAGAAATTAAGGACCTGGCCAGAAAAAATCTCAGTAAAATAGTAGGGATTCTGAAGAAAGGCATGAATGAAGACGCCATAACCAATTACCATCCTATAGCTCTGGCCGATATCCTCTGGGGTATTTTTTCAGGGGTAATCTTGAGAGAAGAAACTAAAAAGGTCCTCAATGATAGCGAGGACCTTGTTCGAACAAACTTTGGGTTGGCCTTTGAAATCTTTATCAGAGGTCTACAGTCACCAAAATATGATCGCGTTCAGAAATAAGGTCGGATCGGTATTGTAGCTATCTCAGATATCATATAGAATTTATTGATCCTATTTCGTATCATAGAAAAGAAATACCTTCGCATTTTTGCCAAAACCGATCACATTTCCTTTATCATCCAGCGCCATCACGCTGATTTCATAACTGTGTTTCATATCGGGGAAAGGGGGATCAGGCCCGTTATAGTTACCCTTTAGGGCACCCCGGGCGATGATGCCGGAACCGTCATTGTCCGCGTACCCGCTGCCATGATCGAACCCTTTGAGGTTGAGGTCGACCATGCTGACAAGAAAGCGTTTGGCGCCTTCTGGGACACCGGTCAGCCGGATTTCCGGATTCTCCTGGGAACCTTTATCGATCTGCTCCCATTCGAAATCCACGGTCATTTGGGCGGCGTTTTTGTGGTCGTTGGTGCAAGTACAGAAAATCAGCAATGGCAGGGTTGATAGTAATAGGAATAAGGTGATTTTCATAAGGCTGTTATTTTTGCACCCTAATGTCAAATGTGGAGACCTGACCCCGATGTTTCTCTTCTCATATCAGCGACAAAACGGCGTCGGCAAAATCCCGTGGCGCTTCCTGGGGCGGGTTGTGGCCAACATCGGGAATTACCAGACGTTCATACTTGCCTGTGAAGAAACGATGATGCCGGGCAGAGCCTCCCGAAAGGGCAACGCCATCGTCGCCGCCATCAATGGCGATTGACGGCACGGAGATTGCCGGCTGCAGGATCAGGAGCTGTTCGGTTCCTTCCACAGACGGATCCCCCGGCATCAGTCCATAACGATGCCGGTAGGAATGGATGACCACGTCAACGAAATCCGGGTTGTCGAAGGATACTACCGTCCGGTCAAAAGTCTCATCGGAAAATTTCCATGTGGGCGACCACAGCCGCCATAGGAGCCGGCAGAACTCGCGACGGTACTTGGCCAGGCCTGTCCGGCCGCGTTCTGTATGAAAATAATACTGATACCAGTAGCGATATTCGTCCTCGGGCCTCTGAGGGATGGCAGCGCCCGGAATGTCCTGGATATTATAGCCGCCGACCGATGCGAGAGCGCGCACCCGATCCGGCCATAGCGCGGCCACGATGCACGCGGCGCGTCCGCCCCAGTCATACCCGACAAGTACGGCGCTTGGAATTTCCAGCGCATCCAGGAGCGCGAGCAGATCGTGGGCAAGCGCCGCCTGCTGGCCGGAACGTGGGGTATCCGCGGAGAGAAACCGGGTAGGCCCATATCCGCGCAGATAAGGGGTGATGACCCGGCATCCCTCGAAAGCCAAAAACGGCCGCACCTGGTCATACGCGTGCACGTCATAGGGAAATCCGTGCAGTAACACCACCGGCGTGCCGGTTGACGGGCCATCTTCGAAATAAGCGACCTCGAGAACGCCGGCTTGAATTTGTTTCAACATATCTTTCATCTCCCTGTTTCAGTCCGGCCGCCACATAGGGAAACCGGAACCATCGGAAACTTTCGTATGTATCCCTTTCATCATGCCATATCATTGAGTCTCCGTATATGCAGCTCCCGTTATGAAGACGGGCGCGCCATCTTGCGATTCTTCCCTGCACCACTTGACAGTGATGAAACTGATGGACCGCAAAAGGCATTCCTTTCTGTCCCTGCAAGAACATAAGTATTTACAATTCAGGGATTTGAATAAAAATGTAACACCACGGCTAAGCCGTTTCCTTGAAAAAAAGCAAATGCCTTCTTCGCTGCAATTGATTACATTGGCACGGATCTCCTCGGGTGTCCCAATGTTAAAATGCAGGGTTATCGGCCCCTCGACAAGATGACGCGAAGAAATGCGTTTTTCCAGAATATTATTCAATGTTCCCTCTTTTCGCCTGGGCGCAAATAGTGGGCAGGTTGGAAAAAACTTAAAATTTCAGTCGTGTTGCTGAAAATTGGCAAACGATGGTACGGTCTGCCTCAATCGAGATCCCAAGATAGAAAAGGCCAGGAAGTGAACGGACTTTTGCCCGCGTGCCTTCTTGGCCTTGGTTATTTATGGATTGCTTGTGTTAGTTAGAGGAAAGAAAGCATTTTTGTAATGCAGTCAGGCTGTTTCCGGTCAGTTGTACTTTTGCTTATAGAAAGCATGTTCGATCTTGTCAAGATATCAATCCGTATCTATATCCAAAAATAATGATCCTCCCCTACATCGAGATAGTTTGTATAATTTGTAAACAGCGGCCCCGGCTCCCTCATGCGGTGAAGTGGCCGAGAAACCGGTCTTTGGATCTCTTGAATTTAGGGCAAAAATTTCTCGTATGGGATGACGCAGCCGAACACCACTGCCCGCAGCCATAATCTTTCCGGTCATTGTAAACGGTCTGCCGGCAATGGGGACAATACCGGGTGATTTCATCCTTGAAAAATTCTACCGGGTTTCCGCAATTCCTGCATGTAACATCGAAAATTGCCTCGGGTCCCCATTCCTGGGTGTTGTTTCCGGTGCATTTTCTCATGTCTGAAACCTTGCCTTAACGGGATAGTAAGCGTTTAAGAGCTGATAAGTTTTCCTCTGGACGGTTTGAAATGTTTATTTATGAGTTAATAGACGACCCGCTGCCCTCAAACCAGAACCTGTTTTTTACCTTCAACAATTAATAGTTAAGATGCGACCCCATTGTTTCCCGATTCGAACTGATCGATAGGAGAAGTATGAAAGCATAGACGTCCCCATTATTCCCCCGTCCCCATTATTCCCCTCAGCTTGGCTGACAGGTGTAAACGACAGTCCCAATTGCCGGCAAACGATGACATGCGCACGCCAAGCAGGTCAACGCACCAGTAACAAAAGAGACTTGAGGCTTATACTGTCAACCGGTTTTTGCCTGTTGCTCAGATCCGCTTTTTCTCGACGTTTAAAATATCGCCAATATATCGGGCCACGGAACCCCTATCGATGCCTTTGGCCTGTAAAACCTGTTTACGCTGATAGGCTACCACTGGATTCCAGGCAGGAACAAGAGCAAAGTAGATGGGCTGGATGACCAAGATAATGACCGCAACCAGCCGCAACCAAGGAAAAAGGGGCAAATCGTTAATGCGAATAGCCCCTTGATTTTCTTTGGTGATCACAGTGGGGTTCGAAACCAGGTTTTTGATTATTTTTACAAATGGTTACTAATGTTTTAACATGACTTAAAATGACATAATTATTGGCTTTTTCGCCGCCATGGCTTTCGGTTCGGATGTCACTGAAAATCATATTTGATCCGCCAGGCAGATCTTGACGAAGCTATCTCCCAAACGATAAGCAATGTCTTTATTTTGTGATGAGAGCCGCCCCGAATTCCTGCTGCACCCATTCTGATCCACACTATTCTGCTATTTGAACAATTTGTAAAGAATGACACCGAATCCCTTTTTTACTGGAACGCATAAAATCTTGCCCGTCCCTGAATCCCCAAGGTTTTAGACGATAACCGGGGGGAACAGCAAGATTCCGTCCCTTCCGATCAAGAAACATCCCCATTGAAACAACATGTCCCTAATGACGAAGGTTGACAACCGGGTCGGTCGGTTCGTATAGATGCGTGGCTATGCAATGGTTGCGCTTGGATTTTAGAAAACGGTTACTGCTGGCTGCGCTTTGCTGCCTCGCCATCGGCCTGACTGCGCCGTCCCCCTTGACTGCTTTTTCAATGGCGGAGCGCGACCGGTTTCAGCGTACGATCATCGATTACCGACCGCGGCTGAACCCCGAATACAAGAAGATCGAACGTAAGTATACCCGCTACCTCATCGTCCACACATCGGAACTCGGCCTCGACACCACGTTGCGCGTCGTTTCAAAGGGCAAGCAGTTTCGCAACGGCCGGCGTACCGACGGCGGCCATACGCACTATGTGATTGCCCGCGACGGAAGCACCTACCGCATCCTGGACAAGAAGTGGACTGCCGACCACGCCGGCACCAGCATGTGGGACGGCCGGTCCGATCTCAGCCAGATGTCTATCGGCATCGAACTGGTCGGCTACCATTACGCACCCATCACCGACAAGCAATATCGATCAATCGGCCTGTTGCTCCGCATCCTGCAGGACGCATACGGTCTGGACGACCGGGCGGTGCTGACCCACAGCCAGGTCGCCTTCGGCCGGCCCAATCGCTGGCACAAGCGCGACCATCGCGGTCGCAAACGCTGCGCCAAGAATTTCGACAGGGCCAAAGCAGGCTTGGGGCCCACCTGGCATTACGACCCTGACGTACGCGCCGGGCGGCTCGTGGCCGACGCTCAGCTGGCGGAAGTGTTCTACAGCCCCGGCCCCCGGGCTATAGCCAGCGCGGTCGAGGAAACCAACCTCATCTCCAAACACAACACCGCCTGGTTGATCGCCGGAGAGGACTTTGACAGCAGCGCGACGGTATATCAATTCCCGGACGGCCGGGTATTCACCGGCGATCAGATCACCGAACAGGTCGGATGGAACCGCATCCCGGCCAAAACGGTTGTCCTTCTCAACCAAAGCGGCAGCCTGGCCGAATTGAAGGACGACGGGCCCGTGAAAACCATTGCCGACGGCATCACGGCGTGGTCCTTGGCGGGCAGATCCTACAATCATCACACCACCATCTATTTCCTTCCCTCCGGACGGATCAAGAATGGATCGATGATATCCGACTGGGACGATCTGCCGGTGAGCACCCGCCTGATTATCGGTTACAATGGGCCCTTCCCGGTGAGCAAGGACCGGTCGGCTTACCGCATCGCCGGCGCCAGATTCAAGGATCCCCAAACCATCTACTACCTGCCTTCCAAAGAGCTTTTGGGCGGCAGCAGGATCGAGGATTTCAGCCGCCTTCAGGCCGGCACGCTCGTCTTTGTTCCCGCAGCTTTGTAACCCATACCGCAGTGCCCGCAGCTGACTTCGCACGGAAGGGTTTGCTCATACTTCTGGCGTTCGCTGTTGGAGAGCCGCATATGCTCAATTCCAGCGGTGGTCCTTACGTCATGCTTGTGAAAGATGGCAGCCCGCTGCATCGGTGCACAGTGCAGTTTCTGGCAGGCCGGGCAATGGCAGATCTTGACGTCCACGGGCTATCCGTACAGGTTTCGTATTGAACCGCACCGCAATGGCACCGTGGAACGAACGAGAATTGACGGTCACGGCCAATCGTACCGAGTCCATGGATGCCTCACACAATGAAATTTCAATGGGTAATGTCCTGTTGCCGGCAGAAAGCGAAACGGTTCACGAATTTGACCGACACTGTTACAATGTTGCCCGGGTGCTGCAGACAGCCCCGGACACGGGCGCTTCACTTCTCGGCGTCCATTCTGTTCAAGCTGGGATATGAAGTGGGCGTCATCCAGCAAATCCTGAGGCACAAGAGTCCGAACACCACGGAACGCTATTTGAGAAGCATTGGAATGGAAAGGGTTCGGGAGGCGCTTGAAGATCTGAAACCGACGAATCCAAAAATATTGCCATTCGGGTCGACGGAAAAAGCCCCCGAAAACAAAAAAGCCGTCTGAGGAGCCGGCAACTCCCCAAGCGGCATTTAGCAGGTTTTTCAACCTATAGATTTTTTTGGTGATCCCACCGGGATTCGAACCCATGTTTTTAACAATTATTACAGATGATTACTGATGTATAAACATGACTTAAAATTACATAATTATTAGCTTTTTCGTCACCATCAACTTCAGTTCGGATGTCACTGATTATCATTAGAAATAATTGCAAATATCGATGTTTGGACACAATTTTGGTCACATTTTTCATTTAGGCAGGTTTCAATCCACGATGGGCAATTCTATAAACTTCTTAAAAAAATTTTTTAGGGTGTGACCTCATCTGTCACAACCTCCTGGTATAATTAGTCTCAGGTACGAGGAAGATGTTTTGTTGGAACCGAGTATCCTGGCTGTGGAAACCATAAAACGATTGACCATATCAGTGATTTCTGCTTTAATAAAAAACCTAACCGACAAACATAACACCCTTAAATCAAAGTATTTTTCCGAATAACAATGACCAAAGACATCGATATTAGGAAATCAGTTCTCACGGAGCTAAATCAAAAATATCTAAATGATTCAGAGACGATGATTATTGAGGAGCTTGGGCTTTGTCAGGGCGATGCGCGGATCGATGTAGCAGTGGTTAATGGGTCTATTCATGGCCTCGAAATTAAAAGCGATCAGGACACACTTAAACGTTTACCCGGACAAATTGAAATATATAATAAGACGTTAGACCGCGTTACCCTCGTTGTTGGGTCAAAACACTTTGATCAAGCAGTCAAGATAATTCCGCGATGGTGGGGGGTAACACTGGCAACGAATATATCAAACAAAATAAAATTAAGGGTAAATAGAAAGGCCAATTCCAACCCAGGATTAGATCCATCCGCAGTTGTACAACTCATTTGGCGTGATGAAGCTCTCAGTGCACTCAAAGATCGAGACCTACATCGAGGCTTTTCAAACAAGCCTAGATCAGAAATTTGGAATAAACTTGTTACGAGTCTACAAACAGAAGAACTGCTAGAATTGGTTAGGGAAATCCTTAAATCACGGGAGAATTGGCGATCTGCCCTACAACCAACGTGATATGATGATTTGTTCCTACCTGCCGCCATGTTGTTAAATTTCCTGTTCCGCTCTTGTTATCTGCACATTTATCGATAAATTTATCCCCCCAACTAAATTTTGCTCCATAAAATTCTGGTCTTTTACGAAGATTTTCCGAAAGTTGCCTAAATTGTGAGAATCCAGACTTTTTCAAGCTACCGGCCTTTACTATTAACCAATCATTATCAATTGTGTACCTGATTGCAGCGCTTGGATTAAACCTCGGATCATAATCCAGAAGATCTGGATGGCAAATCGCGTAATCAGAAAAAGTTGGGAATCTAGGAATAATATTTTTTTTGGCCATTAAAAAAGTCCGTAAATCCCATTCGACCCTCGGTATTGCCTTTACCGATCTGCAGGATACGCAGCCTAAATTCTCAGGGAAACCCGAAGCAGAAAGAGTTATAGTAGCCCATTCTGATGGGGTTCTGACTTTATTTAAAAAATTAGCTGCTGTATCAGCAACGTCTCTAATATTTTTATTGAAGATGCTCCGAAAATCCATCAGCAAATGTACGTTTTGAATTGGTTCTTTTAAATCAGTTAACAGATCAAATATGTCAGAAAATGAGGTTGAAGGCATCTCAATATCTTCCTCTAAAAGCCTAATGCATAATCCGCGTTTATCTTTGGATAATATTTTCCTAATTGCGTTTACATATCTTCTCTCGCCTATTCTATCTAACCCAATTACAGGTATTGATTGAACACCGCACCTTCTTAAACATGAATATAAATACTCTAAAAAGTAAGTACCATTTGTGGTTTCTAATTCTAAATCAATATCGAAGACATCTACGAAAACAGGTCTGTCTTTCCTCCAATTTTTACTGATTTTTTCAGCCTTTCTCCTTAGATATTCTTCGACCTCTAGTTTGGGTATTCCTGTTTTTGGATCAACATCTCTTCTCGGTACATCAATAAATGGTGTAAAGCCAACAAGAGTATTGGGATTAAGTTTAGAAAGAGCCCGGAATTCTCCGTCTTTCCCTTTTAGAATCGGAACATAATGTTTTGAACCAAACATTTTCCCTCTCAATCCCAAATGGCATCAGTGAAAAGTTTTCGAACCATTCCATTTCCAACCATTTGGCTCAATATATAAAAATTTCTAGCGTCATGCCTAATTCTGCCGGCAACAATTGCTGGATGGATTTTCAATTTCAATGACAATTCATTAATTGCATCAGGTGTACGTTTTCTATATGCATCACTTCTTTTCCATATTCTTCTCGGAATAATTATTTCACTTGCAAGAATGTCTGCTTCCTTTTCGCGAGGATCTTTTCCTGGGCCTGAATCTAGATCATCAATAAAACTTTCCTCATTTGTTTTTAAATGCCTACTAACATGAACCAATTCATGGATTAGATTGAACCAATAGTTATCAATTCGATCATAACGTAGTGTGAGGCCGATGACAGGTCGTTCCGTTTTTGATAGCATAGCAGCACCATCAAGGTGTGTTCTTGCTAAATGTGGCTCTATTATCAATGCAACTCCATTTTCATGTAGAAACTTTTGTGCTTGCAATGGTCCCTTTTCAGATAAGCTAAAATTTAAAGTTTCTTTTATGAATTCATCAGTAACAGTACCACTCTTATATGGCGGTAGTTCTAATTCTTTCTCCCTGTTTAAAACACGGCCAACCCACGCAAGTAATGCATGCCTATCAATAGATTTTCCTGATCTCTCAACAAACGTCCTCCGGCAAAAAACTTGAATAAAGTCATCTCCATCCAAAGGTTTAAAAAAATCATATAGTATGTTTTTATAATTTTTTTTAATTTCTGATTTCTTTACAGTTATCCAACCTTTATTAATCATTTCCTTCACTGGAACTTTATCCCAGCTGAATTCGAAAATAGATTGATTTTTCTTATTGGGCTCCTGAAGCAATACATCAACTGGTATTCCAAGTTCCTCGTTTAAAGAGCGAATCATTGATATAGTCAATTGTCGTTTTCCAGAAAGAATTTCGGATACTTTGCTTTTACTTCCTATAATTGGAATTAAATCTTTTTGTTTTAGACCCTGTTCGTTCATCCTAAATTTGATTGCCTCAATAGGGTCAGGAAGATCTATAGGAAAATTCTCACTCTCATATTTTTCTACGAGGATAGATAGCAAATCTAAAAGCTCTGCCTCTTCCGTTCCAGGTAAAGGATCAGCAACCACCAAACTTTCAATTTTTTGCAAAGCTTCTTCGTAATCTTTATTATTTTTAATAACTCGCGGTTTCATATTGCATTCCTTATTTATTCCAACGTTCGTACTCTGCATGGGTACCAAGCCGTTTGATTACTACGACCTTGGAATTATAGGACACTTGAACTTCCATCCTATAATTATTACCTTTTACGTTGAAAATTAGCCTGTTACCATCAAGAATGCTTACTGTGCTGTACCGCGCTTTGACGTCATTTGGGCTATTCCAATCATCATTTCTTGATTCCGCTATCCATGCCTCTAACCAATCTTTAGAGTCAGTGTGTTTTTGAATGAACTTGTAAATTTTCTGTATTCCGACGATTCGCAATCTTCTGGCCTCTTAAGTTCAACATGGACAATTAATAGCATGTTCCCAAATTGGGATCAAGTTAAAAGTTCCCAATTTATGAACTTTTTTGCTCTCTGATAAAATTGCGGTAATTCTTTGAAATAGCAACAATATTTAGATCGATCAAGTTTATGTTCAGAAAATTATTAGATATATTTATCCTTTCTAATTGAATTACTCAGGGATCTCCCAGACAAATTTCTAATGCTTTGTTTATAAGTTTTTCATTTCAATAAAATAACATTATGAAATAATTCATTAATTAATTATTTTCTGTGTTAAATTATTTATTCTTGACATATCATATTATGTATACAATACTATACACTCAGAAAGGGTCAATTATGGAATTAGACCAACTTTACACTACTTTTGATGTTGTAAAAATTATCGGTATTAAAATGGAGCGCCTGCAAGATTGGATTAAGCGTGGCTTCATAAAGCCCTCGTCAGAGGAGAAGGTTGGACGTGGGATCAAACGCTATTTTAGCAAATTAGACCTCTATTTCATAAAAACCTTCCAAGGGCTCGTTGAAAACGGAATTACCCGACAAGAGGCATCTTACATTGTATGGGACGTGCAGAAGCAGCCCTTGATTATTAATGCCCTACGTAGTGCAGGCCAACCGCAAGACGTTAAGAAACTTCGAACAGAGCCATATTTCATTGTAACTGAAAAAGGATGGACTGAAAATAACTTCTCTCGAACCAAGCTAGTATACAAAGATGAGCTCCAAATAAGGTTGACCGAAAACTCCGATAGCGATTTTGTACACATTGTTAATCTTTCGCGTATTAAAAGCCAGATTGACGCTGCGCTTGAAGAGTAGCTTTTTTTACCCACGATATTGTATAAGATATATAATATAATAAAAGGAGGCGTTATGAATCTCAGACTAAAAATGGCAATTCTTAAAAAATTCCCGAGCCAGGCTGACTTTGCTCAACAGGTCGGTTGTCATGAATCCAAGGTTTCCCAGGTGGTTTGCGGAAGGCGGTATCTCAGTCCAGAAGAAACAGGGGTTTGGAAAAAGGAATTGGATTGCAGCATTGCCATCTTCAAAACAAAAGATAACAGGTAATAAAAATGATTAATTCGTTATTAATAACGGTTGCAGACATCCTTTCACAGCTACCCTACTGTAAATTTACAAGTATATTGGTCGATAAAATTTTGTTTAGAACTGGTTTGTAAAAGGCAATTCACATGAAGAATTTAGTCAACATAGCCTTGTGGTACCTGGAAAAAGGATTTTCCATTATTCCTGTCAAACACGACAAAAAGCCTTTAATCCGGTGGCAGGCGTATCAAGATAAAAAAGCCAGTCAAAGTCAAATCCGCCAATGGTGGGATAAATGGCCCCATGCTAATATCGGAATTGTTACCGGTTCCATATCAGGCATCATGGTCGTTGATGTAGATAGCCAAACCGGTCATGACACATTAAACAACTACCTACCAGAAAACCTATTGACGCCAGTTGTAAACACTCCGTCAGGCGGTTGGCATTATTATTTCAGCTACAAAAAAGGCTTGGTTAACAGAGCCAGGACGATAACTGATTGTGACGTCAGGACCGATGGCGGATATGTTGTCGCTCCTGGCAGCTGCGGAAAGAATGGCATTGCTTATTCCTGGTTAAAAAATCTTGATTTGCATGAAGTCGAACCAACCGAAATGCCAGAGAGTTTATTCAGTGTGTTAAAAAATGGGAGCCATTGCCAAAACTCGAGCCCAAGCGAGCATATAAAAGATAATATGCATTTAAAAGAGGGTTGTAGGGGGGAGAGGAGGAGCGACACCAATGGTTTTGTCAACAATGGTCAACAAATGTCAACATTTGACAACATCCTATTCGCGAAGGGTGGCCGTGATGAGGCCCTTTTTCACCTTGCGAACAATCTAGTAAAAAGCAGCATGCCTATCGCAAACATCCAAGAATACATGCATTTTTTTGGGTCTCACTGTTCGCCACCATTCCCAGAAAAAGAAATCCAAGCCAAAATCCAATCCGCACTAAACCGATCAGAAAATCGCGAGAGGAACCTCACCCAAGAGATTCGTGACCTCATCCTGTCAACATCCGGCAACATAACGACAACATTCATCTACCAGTGTCAACATCTGACAACACGCGATGAGAAAAAAAAGGCTGGCGTCGTTTTAAGCCGTCTCGTTAAGGACGGTTTGATTGAACGTACAGGTACACAAGCCGGAGTTTATCGAAGGGTTGAGACAGAATGCGAATCAATGGATTTCCTCAACGCCAATACCGAAACAACTGACCTCTGGCTCCCCTTTAATTTACACCAAATGGTTGAAACCATGCCCGGCAATATCATCTTGATTGCCGGCGAGCCCAATGCCGGGAAAACCGGACTTCTTTTAAATATCATCCGATCCAATATGAACCGCGCTGAAGTCCATTATTTCAATAGCGAGATGGGGTCCAGCGAACTCAAGAAACGGCTCGCCCTATTTGAAGATACATTGCTGCACCAATGGAAATTCAAGGCCTGGGAACGATCTGGCAATTTCGCTGATGTGATCAAAGCCGGAAAAGGGAAAATTAATATCATCGATTTTCTTGAAATGCATGAAAACTTCTATGAAGTGGGTGGCCGCTTAGCGGAAATCCACAAGAAACTAAAAGGCGCTATTGCTATCATTGCCCTTCAAAAAAATGCAGGGGTTGATACCGGCCTGGGCGGTTTTCGCGGATTGGAGAAGCCTCGCCTTTATCTTGCCATGTCACCCGGGAAGCTCAAGATCGTAAAAGCGAAAAATTGGAAATCATCAGAAAACCCAAACGGGAAACAGGTGACCTTCAAAGTGGTCAAAGGCTGTAATTTCATCCTTCAGAAAAACTGGCACAAAGCCTAATCATGGAGATCCGATGGAACAATATCTGACGACAAAGGAACTGAGTGAACGCATTAAGATGGCTCCAGGATCAATCAGGAACCACGTTTCCAGCGGTGTATTCCAACGCAATATCCACTATGTCAAACCGACATCCAGAAAGATCCTTTTTGTGTGGTCTGCTGTTGAGGCATGGCTTTATGGCAAATCTACAGTCCAAAACCGAAATCATTGCAAAGAGAATTCTCAATCAATCGGGCTTATCAGGATCTGAATTCTCGAATTGACACTTCTTTTTCTGGGGTGATACACGATGTTCAATGATAACGTGACATCCGAACTGAAAGGAGGTGAACGAAAGAGCGGGAAGGAGAATTCGATGAAACTAAATAATATCATCGACTTAGCTCGACACCGCGAAACAAGCGTTAAACCGAAAGATCGAATCCGATCTAAATCGAGAAAAAAAGGATCTGTTTACGTTCGTAGTGGCAAATTGTGGGTGGACTTTCGGTATCTTGGTCAAAGAGCCAGAGAACCTTCAGGGTTAGAGGACACATCATTCAACCGTAAAAAGGTTAGAAAACAATTAGACCTCGTGATTGCCGAAATTGAAAACGGCGTCTTTGAGTATGCAAAGCGATTTCCTCACAGCAACAAGAAAGATAATTTTTCAGTTCTGGAGGGGCGAGCATTTACCAAGGGGCCTTCCGACATCACCTTTGGAGAATACGCCAAAAAGTGGTGGCAGGCCATGGAGCCAGGAATGAGCCAAAGCAAAATCCGAGATTACACGGACATCTTAAATGGCCATGCCCTGCCCTACTTTGAAAAAATGCCGTTTAGCGAAATCACGTCCGTTGAAATGAAAAAGTTCATCGCCCACCTCCAGGCAAAACGCAATCGACTTGGCAAACCGCTGTCAGCCAAGCGTATCCGCAACATCATGATCCCGATCCGGGTGATTGTCAGGGATGCGGTTGACGAACACGTTTGGGCGGCATTTCATGACCCATTCGGCAACCTCAAACTGCCCCGGGTGGCGAAATTTCGCGTCAGGCCATTCACCACCAAAAAATGGGAGTTGCTCCTGAAGCACTTGCCGCCCTGGTATCGTCCCTATTTTGATTTCGCTGTGCTAACCGGACTGAGGCCCTCTGAACAGGTGGCGCTAAAATGGTCTGCATTGGATGGGGACTTTTTACATGTAGAGCTCAGCCGTGTGGCCGGCCTGGAAAAAACAGATCTGAAGACAGAGGAGAGTCAGCGCATTATCGAACTGCGGCCGTCAATGAAGCGAGTTCTTGAGCATCAGCACAAAGCAACAGCGGATTTCGGCAGCGACTATGTGTTTGTGAATACCGAGGGCAACCCGATGAACCGGTTCACGCTTTACACGCACTGGGAAAAGGCCATTAAGAAAAGCAGCCTTACCCATCGGCGCATGTATGAAACCCGTCATACGTTCGCCTCCTGGGCTCTGGCAGCCGGAGAATCGCCTGAATGGGTGGCCCGCACTCTCGGTCACGTTGATACTTCGATGGTTTATCGCACCTATGGACGTTATATCCCGAACCTAACCCGGCAAGACGGTAGCGCCCTCGAAAACCTGTATGCGGGGAGTCACTAAATGAAAAAGGCAACGCTCGGCTTCGCCATTGTTGGTCACAATCGTGGACACAATGGGGAAACTCAACGTTGCCTTTATGAATTAAATAATTGTAATTATTTAATTTTTTTGTGGTGATCCCACCGGGATTCGAACCCGGGTTACCGGCGTGAGAGGCCGACGTCCTAACCACTAGACGATGGGACCGTATTAAAAACAGAGGCTTCAATATAGAAAAGACCTATATTTGTCAAACAGTATTTGCTGCCGGGAAAGCCTTGAATGGCTTGAACAGGGACTTTCGTTTCAATCTGCCGGTAGGTCGGCCGCAGACCGTTTGCCCTTCCTGAACCCGAACAGGAAATAAACCATCACGCCGATGAAAGGCACCAGGGCCACGACGAAGGCCCACAGGGCCTTAAATTGGATACCACCGAAATCCTTGCGGGCGATATCCAAAAGCGCTACGCAGGTCAACAGGAAAAACGCAACCCCGGTAAGCACAATGATCATGCCGGTGCTCATGATGGATCAGCCTTTCAATTTATCCGCAATATCGAGGATGGTGTCCACATAATACTTGCTGTGGTTGTAATGGTAGACCACCTTGAAGGCCTGCTCCCGGGCGAGCCCCGGTTTCCATCCATAATGCTTCAGGTAGCTGGCGATGCTGGAGATGGCGTCGGCATGGACAAACAGGTCCACCTGGCCGTCGGCGTTGCCGTCTTGGCCATAGAGGGCGATATTGCTGGGCATGAACTGTGAGATCCCCATGGCGCCGGCGTATGATCCCTTGATGGCGGTGGGATCCATGCCCTCCTTTTCCGTGTAGGTTAAAAAGGCTTTGAGTTCACGGTAAGCCCAGCTCGCCTTCTGATCCGCTTTTTTTTCAAATTCTTTGCGGGACATTCTTCTGTCGTCGTCCGGCAGGTTATCCCAGATTGTCTGGCGGGGCTTATCGTCGGTCATGGCGGACAAAGTGGCCAGGGTGTTGATCACCGATTTGTTGCCCACATAGGTGCCCAGCTTGGTCTCCACCAGAATGATGGCGGTGATTACTTCCTTGTCGACCTCGAAGGTCTTCTCGGCAAATGATAGGGCCTCCTGGTGCGTCTTCATGTATTTTTTTGCCGCTGCGATATTCCAAATGCGGATAAACTGCTTGTAGTTCAGATTGGCCTCGTTGTGCATGAAATAGGCGCTGACACCGCCCTCTTCAAAGGAGACATCGGGACTGGAAAAAATGGCCTTGATACGGGCACTGTCGAAGCCGTCTGCAATCAGTCGTTTTTCGAGAGCGTCAAAGGGCTTCGAAGAATCGGCGGCATCTGCAGGGACCAACCATCCCGCCAGCAGCAAGATCAGGATAGTCATGCCGTATCGCTTGAGCCGTCCGGGTGGAGGTGTCGGAATATCGTCGAGCATGAGCATTCGTCTCCTTAAAGTGAATCTGGCGCTTTCACCCCCCCTCCCTTAAAGGCGAAAAAAATAGGGGAATGATCCGGCTTTACTGAAGCGGAACGGCTTCCCGCTGCCGATGAGAGAAACCGGTCAGATGCCGGTAGCCGGCTTCGATGAGCAAGTCCCGGGCCCGGTCGAAATCCCTGCCCACCGTTTCGGGGGTATGGGCGTCGGAACCGACGACCACGGGAATCTGAAGCTGTACACAGCGGCCCAGCAACTCCGGTGATGGGAAGGCCTCTTTCACGGGATAGTGAAACCCGCTGGTGTTCAATTCCACGGTCAGGTCCTTTTCCCGGATTTTTTCCAAAACACCCAAAAATCCTTTTATCGCAGTCAGAGATGGGCGTTGGTTGTACTTTTTTGGAAGATCCAGATGACATATCACATCAAAGTAATCATAATCCAGCATTGATTCCAGGACACCAATATACTTCGGGTAGACCTCGTCGGGACTGATTTCGCCGCGGGCCCAGGCTGAGTGCCGGGTTACAACGTCTTCGCCCTCGAGAAAATGGACGGAGCTGCCCACCACATCGAGATCGAAGGTATTCACGATTTCGATGCACCGGTCCACATGGCGAGGTGAAAAGTCGATCTCCAAGCCAACTCGGACGCTGATCTGCTCCCGGTAGTACCGTTCCAGCCGGCGGGCCTCATTCACGTACATGGGCACCTCCCTCGGAAACATGGCGTTATTGCGCCCCGCCTCCTGGAACGTCAGATGGTCCAGGAAACAGATGGTGGCAATCCCCCTGACCACCGCCGCCCGGACATACTGTTCCATGGTGCCGGTAGCGTGGTTGCAAAGGCTGGTATGGACGTGGTAGTCAATCATGGGTTGAACGGATGCTCCTTTATCGTCATTAATTGACATGCAGCCCACCGCCTTGTCAAATCCAGAACCGGTAGTGACTGGCCCCGCTGGGAGCCTGATATCCAGCCAAAACAAAACTATTGTAGGCACTGAAAATAATCATGGCACCAAAAAATGCAAAAACCCTGTTTGTCTGCCAGTCCTGCGGGTATGAATCCGCCAAGTGGATGGGCCGGTGCACCGAATGCGGCGCCTGGGACACCTTTGCCGAAGAGGTGCGGCGAAAGGCAGCCGCCGGCAGTAAAATAATGGCGGAAAAAGGCAACTGCCCGGTTCCCATCGACGCCGTCGAAATCATCGATGAAGAACGGATGTCCACCGGCATCGAGGAATTCGACCGGGTGCTGGGCGGCGGGTTGGTGGCCGGCACCCTGGTGTTGATCGGCGGCGACCCGGGCATCGGCAAATCCACGATCATGCTCCAGGTCCTGCACGGCATCGCCGGCAGTGGCCGCAAGGTACTGTATGTTTCCGGTGAGGAATCGGTACGCCAGTTGCGCCTGCGCAGCCGCCGGCTGAAAACCGTATCTCCTCGCCTGCTGGTGGTGTCGGAGATCGACATCGATGCAATCATGGCCATGGTGGAAAGCGAACAGCCGGATGTGCTGGTGGTCGATTCGATCCAGACGGTGTTCAGCCCGGAGATCACATCGGCCCCGGGCAGCGTGAGCCAGGTTCGCGAGTCCACCATGCGGCTGATGCTCATGGCCAAGCGCACGGGCATCCCCACCTTCCTGGTGGGCCATGTGACCAAGGAAGGCGCCATTGCAGGCCCCCGACTGCTGGAACACATGGTAGATACCGTGCTCTACTTCGAAGGAGACCGCAACCACATCTTCCGCATCCTGCGGGCGGTAAAAAACCGCTTCGGCTCCACCAACGAAATCGGCGTCTTCGAAATGAAAGAGAGCGGGTTGCGGGAGGTCGCCAACCCGTCGGCCGTGTTCCTGTCCGAACGGCCGGAAAACGCCCCCGGATCGGTGGTGGCGGCCAGCATGGAAGGAACCCGCCCCATCCTGGTGGAGCTTCAGGCCCTGGTGTCGAGCACCAGCTTCGGCACCCCCCGGCGCACGATCCTGGGCCTCGACCATAACCGGGTGGCCCTTCTCGTAGCCGTGATGGAAAAGCAGCTGGGCATGCATCTGATGGGCCACGACATTTTCATGAATGTGGCCGGCGGCGTGAAAATCATGGAACCGGCTATAGACATGGGCATCGTCTCGGCCGTCGCCTCCAGTTTCTTGGACCGGCCCATTCGCAAAGACACCATGGTGGTCGGCGAAGTCGGACTGGCCGGCGAAGTAAGAGCTGTGGGCAATGTGGACATCCGCATCTCCGAGGCCCGGAAGATGGGCTTCACCCGGATCGTCGCCCCGGCGGGCAGCCTGAAGCGGCTGCGGCGACCCAAGGACGTCACTCTGGAAGGGGTCGACACCGTGGCCGCAGCCGTTGAACTGCTGTTCTGAAGCCACTTTGCATTCAAACCCGGCCGATGGAAACGAGTACATCGGCTCCTCGAAGACCGGGTACGATCCTGAACGCCAAACGAAATGACAACACACTCATTATATTGGGTATTGAGTTCCTCTCACGCTCATGGTTTGACTTGACTTGAAATGGGCGAAAAGATATGAAGCGAACCAATCGAAAAAAGAACCCGTGGGCGGATCACTACACCCGCCAGGCCCAGAAGGACAACTTCGCGGCCCGATCGGTTTACAAGCTCCAGGAAATCCAGAAAAAGGTCCGGATTCTCAAACGGGGCGCACGGGTGCTGGACCTGGGATGCGCGCCGGGGTCATGGCTTCAGTTTGCCGCCCAGACGATCGGCCCGGACGGTCGGCTGGTGGGTATCGACCTGATGCCGGTCACCATCGGGTTGCCGGACCAGGTGACCGTTATCACGGGTGACGTGGCCGATATCGAAGGGCACCTGGCCAGATTGGGACAAACCCGCTTCGATGTGGTACTCAGTGACATGGCGCCGGCCACCACGGGCAACCGGCATGTTGACGAAGCCCGGTCCATGGGCCTATGCGAAGCGGCCCTGGATATTGCCGAAAAGACCCTGGTTCCCGGGGGCAGCTTCGTCTGCAAGATTTTCCAGGGAAGTGATTTCAAAACCTTAACCGAAGGCGTGAAACGCCGTTTTGACCGTCAGGCGGCATTTCGGCCCCAAAGTACACGAAAAGCCAGCCGCGAGGTATTTGTCATCGGGCTGGGGAAAAAATGATAGTTCCGTAAAAATCGGGACTTTTTACCGGTCCATTAAAAAATAACAGGAGGTTTGCATGTCAGGACATAATAAGTGGTCTTCCATCAAACACCGCAAAGGCGCTCAGGACGCCAAGCGGGGGAAGGTCTTCACCAAATTGATCAAGGAAATTACCGTGGCCGCCCGGACGGGCGGGGGCGATCTGGACGCCAACCCCCGACTGCGCACTGCCGTAGCCGCAGCCAAGGTTGAAAACATGCCCAAGGACAACATCGAGCGAGCCATCAAAAAAGGCACCGGCGAACTGGAAGGGGTCAGCTACGAGGAGAACTCCTATGAAGGCTACGGCCCTGGCGGCGCCGCCATCCTGGTCGAGTCCCTGACGGACAACAAGAACCGTGCCGTGGCCGAAATCCGTCACATCTTCAATAAATACGGCGGCAATATGGGCGAAAACGGATGCGTGGCCTGGATGTTCGACAACAAGGGCTACTTCAATGTGGACAAAGCCGCCGTCAGCGAAGAAAAGCTCATGGAAATCGCCTTGGACGCCGGTGCCGAGGATGTCCGCGAAGAAGACGACAGCTTCGAAGTTATCACCGCACCCGAAGATTTCGAAACGGTCAAGGAAGCCCTCGAGGGGGCGGGCATCCCTTTCAGCGACGCCGAGGTGACCATGCTGCCCCAGAACATGAGCCCGCTGGAGGGAAAAGAGGCCGAACGCATGCTCAAACTGATGGATGCCATGGACGACTGCGACGATGTCCAGAGAGTCTACACCAACGCCGACATTCCCGACGACATGGTAGATGCCATGTAACGAAGCCATACCGCACAAAAACAAAACGGCCGGCGCCGCTGACGATGCGGTTGCCGGCCGTTTTTATTTCGTGCCGGAAGGCTTCGGCGCTGGACGCTCGAACCCGGCCGTTACCCGTTCCAGCCCCCTGCATCCCTGCCGCCTTCAGTCTCCTCCCGTTACCGCGACAGATCGATCATCCGGGTCACCGCGGCCAGCGCCGGGACACGGATATCCTCGGGGACCTTTACCTGGCCGGACAGGTCCTCCAGGCAGGCCAGGATATCCTGAGGCGTGATCTTTTTCATGTCCGGGCAGACCATCTTCTCCGATGCCGGATAGAATTTCTTTCCGGGAGTTTTCTGCACCAGCGGGTAGAGCAGCCCCACCTCCGTTCCCACAATGAATTCAGTGGCATCGGATTCGGCAGCAAACCGGATCATTCCCGAGGTACTCAGGGCCGCATCCGCTATTTCCACCACTTCGGGGCGGCATTCGGGGTGGGCCATGAACACGGCGTCCGGGTGGGCGGCCCTGGCCGCCTCGACATCCGCCACGGTCAGCCGGTCGTGAATGGGGCAGCACCCGTCCCACAGGTGGATCTTCTTGGTCGAATGCCGGGCTGTGTTGCGGGCCAGGTTTCGATCCGGGGTCATGAGAAGTTGATCGGCATCCAGGCTGTTGACCACGTCAATGGCATTGGCCGAGGTGCAGCAGATGGTGGACAGAGCCTTGACGGCGGCCGATGAGTTCACGTAGGTCACCACGGGCATCTCCGGTATCGTCCGGAGACGCCCGCTCAGCGCGGCGGGGGTAATCATGTCGGCCATGGGGCAGCCGGCATCGGCGCGCGGCAACAACACGGTTTTGTCCGGGGAAAGGATCGAAGCGGTTTCCGCCATGAAGTGGACCCCGCAAAAAACAATCATCTCCGCATCGGTGTCGGCGGCCCGGATGCTGAGCTCCAGCGAATCCCCGCACAGGTCGGCCATTTCCTGAATCTCGGGGGGCTGATAGTTGTGAGCCAGCATGATGGCATTTCTTTGCTTAAGCAGCTTTCTGATTTTCGCTAACATGATTGGATCCTCACGGGTTCATCTTCAATACATCCGCCCCTTCCGGCACGCTGAAACGGAAAAGCTCCTCCGGGGGCGGGTCGTTGAAGTTGACATTTTTCAGTTCGATGCGGGTTTCGTCCCCGTATACGTTGAAGGTGGTAATCCGGACCAGGTTGAAGGTCTTTTTGGCAATATCCAGCTCGACCGCCATCAGATCCACCGAGGATTTGTTGGGCAGCAGCTTGAGGCGGTAATGGGTTGCATCTTCGGCCGGCTCCAGGGATAGCTGGAAACTTTTCCGGACCGTCTTGATATTGGAAAGAAAACCGGCGCCCTTGCCCTCACCGAAAAATGACGGGGCTTTCCCCACCAGCACCTGGTTTTCCTGGGGCCGGTAAATCCACAAGTCATTGCCGTCGGTGATGATGGTCTGGGGGTCCGGCACCAGATACTCCCAGCGCATTTTCCCCGGTTGCCGGACCATCAGCCTGCCCGAAGCCGTGTCGGTCACCGCCATGGCCTTGAGGATGGATTCCTGCTCGAAGTCCGCCGTAAACCCGGGGACATTGTAGCGGGCCTCCACCCCGGCGATAATCGTGTCGATCGTCTTGTCGCCTGCTGACGCCGGCAACGGCTGAGCCAGACTCCAAGCGATCGCCAGCATTATCGTGGGGATAACGATAAGGATGGATTTCCGTCCGTCGGTTCTCAAATTTTTCATATCTCCCCTTTCCAATCCTTGATATGGCACCCGTCCGGCACCTGTCAGGAGAAGACCTGAGTATCTCATTTAATCGGGTTTGTAAATATAGCGGCGTGCGGCGCTTCAGCACATCAGCAATTGTACGGCCGCCTCGGCCGTATCCAGATCCGACACCTGCCGGACCGGTTCTTCAATGGGCATATCGATGGCTTCGGTTTTTCCGAAGATTCCGAAGCAAATCAGATCGACCCGGCGCATGTGCTGCATCAGGGTATTGGGCGAGACATGGGGGGCGCGCACACCCTGAAGCATGAGGGTTTCCATGTTGGACTGGCCCAGCAGGGTTTCGAACCGCCTGGCCTGCTGCAGGCTGCGAAAGAGGGAACGTTTGTGTTCGACCAGCCGGTCGTAAACGTCGACGCCGTCATCGACGGTCTGCAGAATTGACAGGGCCAGGTCCAGGCAGGCCAGATAATCGGGATGGCTGTCCGCCATTCTTTCGAAGAAGCGGCACAGGAAAACCCCATGACCGGACCCCGTGCCGATGCCGGCATTTCTGAGCCGCACCTTGACAATGGGCCCAAGCGCCGCAGGCAAGCACTTTTCGATGGCCGTCGCCACCTGGGGATCCATCTGCCAGGCAATGTTCAACCGCTCCAGGTACTGGGACTTGATAAAGTCGGGCACCAGGAGGCTGACCAGCTTTCTGCCGTCAGGCAGGTTGACCCGGGCATGAACCGCCCGGGCCATCAAACGGTCATGCAATTTGATTTTATCCTCAACCGAATATCGGGCCGCTTCCAGCAGCGGTTCCAGGTTCATCTGGGCGGCCTGATCCGGAAAAAAGATCAGGTCCAGCAGGCTGTCCCGTTCGCTGTTCGCATCATCGGTTAAAAACGATGCCAGCCGATCGGGTTCAGGAGAAAAAAGGGCGGCATCGATGTAGTCGAGAATGGCATCGGTGAGGCCTCCCCCATTTTCCAGCGCCTCGATGATCCGGGCAAGGAGATGGCGCTTATTTTCGCTGGTGGCGTCGCTCATCGTCGAAGCATATCAGGTTCGCAGAAAAAGGGACAGGAGGTGGATGGGCGCATCCCCGGCGAAAACCCCGGGCATGCGCCACAAGACGGTCATGGATGGACGATCCCGGCAATCTCATCGAAAAGCCCTTTGAGGACGCCCACTTCATCGGACACAGAATCCAGCTGGTTTTCAGCGGCAGCCAGCTCGATTCGTTTGGCCACTTCGTGGACATTCATAATTCCCATGTTGCCGGCAGCGCCGTTGATGGTATGGGCGCTGCGGGCCACCTGCCGGGCATCCCCTGCATCGAAGGCTCCCTTGAGACGGTCAAAATCCGCCATGCCTGTTTCCAGAAACAGATCGACCAGTTCGCGGTATTCATCTTCTTCCAGACCGATCCGTTCTGCTAACTCCTTCAAATTCATGCAGCCTCCTTATTGAAAACATTTTTTTCGATAATCGCAAACACCGCCTCCCTCTTGATGGGTTTGGTGAGGTAATCGTTCATACCGGCTTCCAGACACATTTCGCGGTCGCCTTTCATGGCATGAGCCGTCATGGCGATGATGGGCACGCGTTCAAACCCTTTTTGCCGGATGAGCTGCGTGGCTTCCTTGCCGTCCATCTCCGGCATCTGCACATCCATGAAGATCAGGTCGAAGGCATCCGGGGCGGCTGTGTACTTTTCTACGGCGTGTTTGCCATTGTCGGCCACCTCCACCTGGTACCCTGCCTTACCCAGCATGAGTTTGGCCAGCTTCTGATTGACCAGGTTATCCTCCGCCAGAAGAATCCGCACCGAATGCTTGAGGTCCTCCCTTACCGAATACTGGGTGTGAATTTTCTCTATATGGCCGGTCGGGTCACCGGTTTGCCCATCCCGGTCCCGAAGCACCCGCCCCATCATCTGGAACAGTTTCTCCCGGCGGACGGGCTTGCTCAAAAAACCGTTGAACCCTGCCTTTTCACAGCGCTGGGCATCCCGTTCCAGCGTACTGGAAAGCGCGATCAGAGGGATCTGCGACAAGGGAGCATCCAGCGAACGGATCCCAGCGGCCACCGCGTATCCGTCGGTGTCCGGCATGCGGATATCCGAGATGCACAGATCGAAAGGGATCCCTTCTTCCATGGCCGTCCGCAGGACCGGGAGCACGTCATTTCCCCGGTAAACGAGGACCACTGTCATGCCGGCGGCACTCAACACCTGCTGAAGAATCTGGGCATTGGCGACATTGTCATCCACCACCAGCACGCGACGCCCCTTGAAGGAAATCGGCACCAACCGGTGGGCCTGCTTATCTTCGCATTTGGCCAGCCAGGCGGTAAAATTAAAGGTGCTGCCTTCCCCGGGGCGACTTTCCACCCACACGTCCCCGCCCATCAGGTTGGAAATCTGTTTGCAGATGGACAGCCCCAGTCCGGTGCCGCCGTATTTGCGGGTGGTGGACCCGTCTGCCTGCTGAAACGGTTCGAAAATGACCGCCTGCTTGTCTTCGGGAATACCGATGCCGGTGTCCCGGATGGCGGCGTGCAGTTTGACGGCATCCGACGTCTCTTCCGCCAGCCGCAGGGACAGTTCAATCTCTCCGGTTTCAGTGAATTTCGGTGCATTGCCCAATAGGTTGGTGATGACCTGGCGGAACCGCAAAGGGTCTCCCTTGACCATGGCCGGCACGTGGTCATCGATCCGGCATAAAAGTTCCACTGGGCTGTTGCCAATTTTCGGCCTGACCAGATCGCAGACATCGTATGCCAGAAGCTCCGGATCGAAGGTGATCGCTTCGAAATCGAGTTCGCCGGATTCGATTTTGGAAAAGTCGAGGATATCGTTGATCAAAGAGAGCAGCGCAATACCGCTGCGTTTAATGGTCTGGGTATAATCCACCTGAACATCGTTGAGTTCGGTATCCAGCAAAAGGTCGGTAAATCCGATGACCCCGTTCATAGGGGTACGGATCTCATGGCTCATATTGGCCAGAAATTGACTCTTGGCCATATTGGCGGCCTCGGCGGCCTCCTTGGCCTTTTTAAGTTCCTCTTCGGCCAGCTTGCGCTCGGTAATGTCCTCCACGGTTCCGGTATAGCGACCGCCGGCATCGGAAAACACGGGTTCCGAGTGGACATGCACCCATTTGAGGGTGCCGTCGGGACGGACAATCCGGCAATCCATTGAAAAGGTGTCCATCTGCGCCAGGGCATGTTCCCATTTTTGGGATACCGCTTCGCGGTCATCGGCGGACAGAACCTCTCGCCAGTCCCGGGTTAAACTGTCCACCAGACTAAGTCCGAAAATTTCCTGGTAACTAGTATTGGTATAAAGGCAGCTGCCTTTATGATCGATTTCGAACACGCCGAAGTGAATGGTTTCCGAAATCAGCCGGAAGCGTTCTTCACTTCCGCGAATCGCCGCTTGGGCTTTGCGGTAGCGCTTGTTTTCTTCTTCCAGAACCTTGTTTTTCTTTACCAGTTCAAGGATCGTCGCGGCGCTGGACATCGGGGTCATTCCCATCTTCAGGCGTTGCTTGCCATGGGGTATTGGTTATGCCGCCGGGGGTATCTGTCCACCAATCGGACGGCGCTGATTTGCTATGGTACAAATGGGTTGAAATCAAATTGAGTTCAAGTTCAACCGGTGAGATCTATATCGGCATGCAAAAATGGGACTTTAGCTTTTCCAGGCGCGGGTGGCGGATCTTTAAAACTGGGTGCAGCGCTGCAAAACGGGTCGAAAATCAGAAATCATTTCCTGGAGGCATCGGGTGGATGCCGTTTTTGCCATTTAAAGGGGCAGGTTGTATTTTTTCAACTTTTCCCGCAACGTCTTGCGGGTGATGCCCAACCGTCTGGCCGCTTCGCTCTTGTTTCCGTTGGCCGATGCCAGGGTATTGACAATGGCTTCCCGCTCGATATGTTCCAGAGGAACGTCCGCAGGAAAACCGCCATCTGAAAAACCCACACCGACTTCCGGCGGGCCTTGGACCAGGGCGGCAAAGGCACTCTCGTCCAGACAGGAAGATCGGGCCAGCACCACGGCCCGTTCGATGGTGTTCATCAGTTCACGCACATTTCCCGGCCACGGGTATCGGATCAGCAGATCCATGGCTCGGGGGGAGAACCGATCCACCGCTTTGCGATTTTTTTCGGCAAACCGCAAAAGAAAATGCGAGGCCAGCAGCGGAATATCCTCCCGGCGTTCCCTCAGCGGCGGGGTTTTCAATTCCACCACATTCAGTCGATAGTAAAGGTCCTCCCTGAAGGTACCGGCATTGACCATCCGCGCCAGGTCCTGGTTGGTGGCAACGATGAGCCGGACATCCACGGGGATTACCTGCTCCCCACCCACCCGGGTCAGTTCCCGCTCCTGCAGCACACGCAGCAGCTTCACCTGCATGGAAACGGGCATCTCGCCCACTTCGTCCAGAAACAGGCTGCCCCCGTCGGCCTGGACAAACCGCCCCTCCTTACGGCGATCCGCTCCGGTGAATGCACCTTTTTCATGGCCGAAAAGCTCCGACTCCAGCAGGGTCTCGGTGATGGCGGCGCAGTTGACTTTGACAAAGGGGCCCGCCTTTCTCGGGCTGTTGTGGTGAATGGCCGCGGCCACCAGTTCCTTACCCGTTCCCGATTCACCGGTCACCATCACCGTGGCTTCGGAGACGGCGACCTGGGCCACGGTCTCCATCAGGCGAACCATGGCCGGACTGCTGCCGATGATATCCGGGGATTGAATGCCGTTCGCCAGCAGCTGTTTGAGGTGACGGTTCTCGGCTTTAAGACGGATATGCTCCAGGGCCCGATCCAGGGTCAACCGGAGTTTGTCGAAATCCAGGGGTTTGATCAGATAGTCGTAGGCACCCTTTTTCAGCGCATCCACCGCCATCTCCACGGAGGCGTAAGCGGTCATCAGCACAATGGGGATAGCCGGGTTAATGACTTTGATCTGTTCCAATGCCTCAATGCCGGAAACGCGGACCATACGGATATCCATCAGCACAAGGTCCACGGGTTGGGCCTGAACGACGGCGATGGCCGCCTCTCCGTCGTCTGCATCCACGATGGCATATCCCCAGTCTCCCAACAGGGTGCGCAGCATGGTCCGATGGGCAAAATCGTCATCGACGACCAGTACCCGGCATTTTTCAACCATTATACCTCCTTTGCCGCCGGCAGCGTAATCTGGACGGTGGTGCCCTCACCGGGCCGGCTGTCCACCAGGATGTCACCTTGGTGGGCCTTGACAATGTTATGAACAATGGCCAGCCCCAGTCCGGTCCCGGTTTTTTTGGTGGAGAAATAGGGTTCGAAAATATGGGGCTGGTCCTTGGGATCGATACCCGCACCGCTGTCGATGACCTGAATACGGATGCCGCTTTCAGCGCTGCCGGACACCCGAACCGTCAACCGCCCGCCATCCGTCATGGCGTCCAGGGCATTCAGGAAAAGATTGAGCATCACCTGGTTCATCTTGTCGGCGTCCATTACCGCGAAAAGGCTGTTATCGGGCATGTCCAGGGTCATGGTGACACCGGCTTCACCGCTCTGACGGTCCATGACCCTGAATGCGTCCTGGAAAAACGGCTTCAGCGCCACCTGTTGAAAATGAAGCCGGATGGGGCGGGAAAATTCCAGCAAATGGCCCACCACCCGGTTGAGCCGGTCCACCTCCTGAATCATGATGCCGGCGATCTCCTGATCCCGATTGCTCTCCCGGTATTTTTCCTTGAAATAAGTGGCAAAGCCCTTGATCGAACTCAAGGGGTTGCGGATCTCGTGGGCCACACCGGCGGCTAGGCGACCCACCGACGCCAGGCGCCGATGCCGTTCCAGTTCCTGGCGAAGCGCACGAAGCTCCGTGAGATCCTTGAACAGGATCACCTGACCGAAACATTCACCGTTTTCATCGGTCAGGTTGGCGGCGCTGACGTCCATGGGGATGCGACGGCCGTCGGCCACGGGGCAAAGCAGTTCCCTTTCCACCAGACTGTCGGTACCGCGGATAATGTATCTGCCAGTATCGCCGGGATGACATCTCCGACAGCCAAACCAGTCACATCCACTGCACGGATTCCCAGTATGGCTTCCGCAACGGAGTTCACGGCGGTCACCCGACTGTCCTGGTCCGCAGCTACCAGACCGATGGGCATGCGGGACACCAGATTGTCGGAAAAAACCTTTTCCCGTGCCAGAGAAGCACGCGTGGACCGGTAGTTCTGGGTCAGGAAAAGCAGCATCACGCCGGCACACCCCACCAGCAGCAGCACGATAGCCATCACGCCGGTATGCCGCAGATCGGCGGCATGGGCGGCATCGACGGCATCGGTTCGAAATCCGACGAAAATCACCATGGGCGGGGCCTCCCGCTCGGAAGGCGGAATGTCCGTCATATGCATCATGTGGCCATGCAGTGGGCGATTCGATCGTTTGGCCAATGGGGCAAACTTCCCAAAGATCTCGAAAACCGTCTCACCGTCCACCGAAACGATTCGTCGCCAGGCCAGTTCACCGGACGCATAAACCGATTTAAAATCCAGATCGAGGCCATAACGGCTTCCCACCCGATCCATCCGGCTATGGGCAATAATCGTGCCGTCGATGTCGACCACCAGCAGGTAGGCAATGTCCGGCTGGGCCGCGGTTTCGACGAGCAGCCGCTGCAGCTTGAACCCGCTGCCGTGCCCCCCGCGCATGCCCATGCGCGTTCCGGCTTCAAACGATCTGATCAGGGCAGCGCCCTTTTCCATCATCAGCCGAATGCTCTGCTGCTTTTGGCGGTTGATGGTCTCGAGCGTCATCAAGGCCACGATAGGGAGCATGACCAGAACCGCGCCAAGGATAATCCATGGCGAAAAGCCCGAAAGGAACACTCTGAATTTGTGTTTGTCCGTCATCATCCCGACCCTTGAATACAAAAAGACTGCCAGGTTAAGGTCACGCCTATAAATAATTGCGCACGATTGGGATGGATTCGGGTTCGTCTGCCAGGCGCATCAGCTGGTGCATATGCGGATATGTGCCGGTGGAAGTAGCGCGGCAGACGGGCCCAAAGACAAGCGATATGGGCAATTATTTCTTGCAAAGGCCCTTATTCAATGCCTTCGGAGACCGGGCCGTTCGTTTTCATCACCCGACAGGTTCAAACCTTGCCGATAGCAACTGGATCAATTTTACCCGGATCGACGATCCAACCTGGATAGTATCGATCCACCCTGACTCTAAGCGGGTCCCGGCAGCCAATCCGGCAAAGAATTAAAAATAAATTTTTAGTTATTAGATTTAAAAGGTTACGATTTTCCTCGCCAAAAATCAAATAGATTTGGCATCGGCTTTGCTCATGGGGGTTGTCGAAAACGAAAGAGCAGATAAGCATTCGACAAACCCAACATTTTTTAAACCTGAAAGGAGATCATCATGAAAACCAACAGCATGCGAACCGTAATTGTCAGTCTGGCCGCCGTCGCCGTCATGGCCGTGGGGGCAACCGCCTTCGCGGGCAAAGGAATGGGAAATCAGGACGATGAGCGGGGATATGGAGGCTACGGCAACCATAGTCGCCGGGGCGGCTGCGCCTATGGGCAAATGAACGCGAACCTCACGCCGGATCAGCGTGAGAAGATGGAGACTGAGCGCCAGGCCTTTTTCGATGCCACCAAGATTGAACGGCAGGATCTGTATGCCAAAAGGCTGGAATTGAGAGCTGAAATGGCCAAAAGCCAGCCGGATTTGAACAAAGCCTCGGCCTTGCAGGAAGAGGTCTCCGCACTGCAGGGGCGGCTGGACCAAAAACGCCTGAGCCACATCATGGCCATGCGTAAGATCAATCCCGATGCCGGCAGAGGATTCATGATGGACGGCCGGGGCATGGGCCACTATGGAATGGGCCAGGGGATGGGATACGGACCCGGCAACTGCCCTAACCAATAGACGTATCTGTCATCAGTCCAACAGTGCGCCGGGTGTCATTCGCCCGGCGCATTTTTTTCTCCGTCACCCCGCAACACGCTGCTCAACGCTATCTGACCAGAGGCCGCTAATCCACCCATCACTTCCTGACCATTCTTTAACCTGTCTTCCAGCAAGTAAATCTGATATGGGGCCAATGCAGCTTAACAACTGTCAAATGGAGGATGAACCCGTATCATGACAGGTTTGGACCAGCGTTCTTATTTCTTCGATGAAGGCATCCGCTTTAAATGCCGGCGCTGCGGTGACTGTTGCACCGGCGATCCCGGTATCGTTCGGGTCAATGAAAGTGAGATTGCCGACATTGCCGAATATCTAAACATGCCGGTATCAGCGGTCGTCGAAACTTTTCTTTATTCTTGGGGAAATGGACACAGCATCAAGGAAGCCGGAGACGGCCGATGCCTGTTTTTTGAAGACGGCTGCCGGATCTATCCTGTCCGACCGAACCAGTGCAGAACCTTTCCCTTCTGGTTTGCCAACCTGCGCTCCGAAGCCCGATGGATAAAAATATGCAGCCAGTGCCCGGGCATCGGCACGGGCCACCTCTTTACCAAGGCCGACATTCTGAATGTCCTGAAAAAAAACATGTAAAAACCGCCGGTCACCCATTTGCGTAAATGGTGAAAAGCGGTTTAATTGATTGAATCGCGAAATATAAAATCTGGTTTTAAAAATGATAGCTATTTTCGAAAACATGATCTTAAAAATAAGGATCTGTGTTCAGGGCAAGGCAATCAACGACGAAAAAGCGGAGCATACACTTAGTATGTGAGCATTTTTCGCCGTTGATTAACGCAGCCATGGGCACTTAGACTATTTTTTAGATCGTGTTTTAGTCGTTCATTCGGTAGGCCCCTTTAAGGGCGTAAACATGCTTTTCCCAGATCCGGTTGAACCGCTCCGGATTCACCGTCGGTTTTTTAATCATCCGCTTGCAAACGTCCATCTGCTTGGCGGTACTGCTGCTCTTGCTGAAGAGTTGAAGGGCGAACTTGGAAAAATCACGGACCATGAAATCGAAGATCTGGTCCATCAGGTCGTCCTCCACGGCATCGATCCGGGCCTTTTCGATGAGCAGCTGGCCGTAGGCCACCAGAGTGAACAGCTCTCCCAGGTTAAGGAGAAAATCGATGTCCTTGATCTGTTCCTTATCCGGGGCGGCAGTGGTCAGCAGTTCCAGCAACAGGGAAATCTGCTCCTTGAACACGCTGATATTGGGAAGACTTAGACTGTTGTAAGCAATATTGAAGTCGTGGAACTGGATTTTTCCCAATCCCCGGGTGGGACCCTGGTTGAACAGGAAATCGTCATTGACCGCCGCGTCGACCTTTCCGATCTCCGGGAACTGACCGGGGTTGAAGAAATAGTTGGCCATGAACTTGACGATAAGGGCCATGTTCACGTGAACAGTGCCCTCCAGTTTAGGCAGGGCGCGAATGTCCCGGGCCGCCATCTCGAAGTAGGTGTCCTTTTCAAAGCCCTTGGCCGCGATCACGTCCCACAACAGGTTGATCACCTCCTCGCCTTGGGTGGTCACCTTCATTTTCACCATGGGGTTGTAAAGCAGATAGCGCCGGTCGTCGGCCGACGCGCTGCGCATGTAGTCCGCCGCGCGCGAGGCAAACATGCGCATGGCGCACAGCCGGGCGTAGGCGTCCACAAACAGCTGGCGGATGTGGGGAAAATCGGTGACATAATGCTTGAACAGATAGCGGCCGGCCGCGTGGTCGATGGCTTCGTAAAAGGCGTGGGTGCAGATACCGATGGACGCCCAGCCCAGATTGTACTTGCCCACATTGATGGTGTTCAGGGAGGAATCCCAGGCGTCGCTGCCGGTTGTCAGGATGTCGCCGTCCGTCAGGGGATAGCCATGCAGGGCGTATTCGGAAACGTACATCTGCGAGTTGACCACATTCTGCACGCATTCGTAGTTTTCATGTTTGGAATCCACCACGAAGAAGGCGTATTCATCGGTTTCCGAATTTTTGGCAAATGTGGAAACCAGCGCGGCTTCGTTGCCGTTGCCGATGTAATATTTTCCGCCATCGGCCCGGTACTGGCCGTCGCCCATGGGGGTCAGGGCCATGTCGCTGGCATACAGATCAGCCCCGTGCTCTTTTTCAGAAAGCCCGAAGGCGAAAATTCCGCCGTCTTCCAGCAGCCGCGCCGTCTTTTGCTTGACCGCTTCGTTTTTTCCCATCCAGATGGGCCCCAGACCCAGAATGGACACCTGCCAGGTGTACCAATAAGCCAGGCTGTAAAAACCGAGGATTTCGTTGAAATCCATGTTGCGAAACGTGTCCCACCGGCAGCCCTCGCCGCCGTATGGGGATGGGGTCAGCAGGCTGGAAAAGATGCCTTCATTTTTGATGAACTGGAGAAAATCGTCATACCAGACCCGCTCGTGGTCGTCCTGCTTGAGCTTTTTCTTTCCCTTGGTTTCAAAAAAATCGATGGTCTTCTGCATGATTTGCCTGGATCGCACATCCAGATGGTCGAACGTCGCTTTTTTCGGATTGAACAGCATGGAAAACCCTCCTCGCATCTTTATATTACCGCACCTGTTAATCTGTGCGGATGTTCTCCCGGCCAAGGCATGCCGGTTATGTTGGCAACGTTAACATAGGCCCCCCTATCCCACAGAAACAGGTTCTGTCAATGGATTCCTGGTCAAGGAGTTCGCCTTCTGCTATTTAGTGACTATCTGGAAATGGCCGGTTGCGGATGGATACGATTCAGTCGCTTCCCCGTAAAATCAAGCAAAAGGCGATCAATGACGCAGGCCAAGAATCATATCAGGAAGGGCATTATTCCCTGGCCGGAATTGATCCCCGGCACATTGCTCCGACGCTACAAGCGTTTTCTGGCGGATGTCCGGCTGGAGAACGGGGAAACCGTTACCGCCCACTGCCCCAATTCAGGAAGCATGAAAGCCTGCTGTCAGCCCGGCCGGCCGGTCTACCTCTCCTTTCACGACAACCCTAAACGAAAACTCAAGTATAACTGGGAACTGATCCACATGCCCGACTCGCTGGTGGGCGTCAATACCCAGGTGCCCAACCGGCTCGCCGCCCATGCCATTGCATCGGGCGATGTGGCGGAATTGAACGGGTATGAATCGGTAAGACGGGAAGTGAAAGCCGGAAGAAATTCGCGGATCGACATCCTTCTGGCGTCACCGGATCGTCGCCCCTGTTATGTGGAGGTTAAAAACTGCACCCTGGTGACCGACGGCGTGGCCACCTTTCCCGATGCCGTTACCGTGCGGGGCCAGAAGCATCTGATGGAACTGCAGGATCTGGCGGCCGCCGGTTGTCGATGTGCCATGTTTTTTCTGATTCAGCGCATGGATGCCCGATCGTTTGCCCCCGCCGACCCAATCGATCCCGAATACGGGAAAAAGCTGCGTCAGGCATCGCAAAATGGCGTCGAAATCATAGTATATGACGTCGCCATCGATCTCAAGGACATCCGGCTGAATGATCGGGTACCCTATGATTTAAGTTTCTTGGAATAGTCGGCAGCATTGAGACCGGCCTCACACCCCTCGCCCACGGCCTTGGCCACCTGCCAAGGCAGACCGCAGAAAAAAATAGGTTTGAATTCCTTCATCTTTTACCCTATTATGATAGGTAGAAATAGAATTTTGAAAGATCGCCATGCAACCCGATCCGTAAATGTTTCGTCATCGGTCGCCCCAACGGCGGCGCGGGTGCTGAAAACAAGAATGAGGACGTAGCGATGACTATCGATGCCTGCGGCAATTCAATGCTTGGCCACCAAGTGCTCCTGGTTGATGACGAAAAGATGGTGCTGGAGGTGGGCAAAGCCATTCTCCAGCGACTGGGACATAAGGTTATTACCGCTGAAAGCGGTGAGGAGGCACTGGATCAATACGTCCGGCATCGGGAATCCATTGGATGTGTGGTCCTGGATCTGACCATGCCCGGCATGGACGGCCAGGCGGCTTTCAAGCAGTTGCGGACGCTAAGCCCCAAACTGCCGATCATCATTGCCAGCGGGCTGGCCGCCGACCAGGTGACCCGCCAATTCGGCGACACGCAGCCCAGTTCAGTCATCCAGAAACCCTACCAGATTGCCGACCTCTCCACCAAGATTCAACGCATTCTCAACGGCGGTTCATAATCGATCCCACTAGCCGACCGAAGACGGAATCGCGAAGGCCGCTAAAGATCAAACTTCGCTTTGATCTTGAAGACATGCGTGGCGGGCAGGTTGAGGATCCGCTTGACCCCTGTTTTTTCGGCAATCCTAGCCAGGTTGTTTCGGATCACATCCATGGAAGGCGCGATAAACGTGAACCACACGTTGAATGAATTTTCCCGAAGGTAATTGTGGGTCACCCCGGAAAATGTATTCACCGTTTGGGTAAATAACTCTACTTTCTCTTCGGGTACCTGGGCCGTACACAGAGTACTCACGAATCCCACCTTTCCCGGCACAAAATTTCCGCCGATCCGCCGGATAATACCCATTTCCTTAAGCCGGGCCACCCGGTTCAACACCTCTGTCTCCGTCGTGCCCAGCTCCTGAGCAATGGATTCGAAGGGCCGAGGGGCCAATGGGAATCGGGTCTGAATGCGATTGAGAATCGTTTTGTCCAACTTGTCAATCTCTATGGCCATACCAACGCCTTCCCTTCACCAATCGTTTCTATTCAGAGATGGTAGATTGTGGTTCAGGCCAAGGCCGCAGAGTTTTCGCGACCGCAGGCGTAGCAGTGCTACGTCGAGGATCGCGAAAGCGCGAGAACGCCGGCCTGGGCCGCCAGATGCCATCTCTGGATAGAATCGCACTATACCTTTCCATAGCTGTGCAACCCCGGCAGCAAATTGACGCCGAAATAGGTGAACAGCACTGCCGAAAACCCCAGAATAGATAGATAGGCGATCTGCTTTCCCTCCCAGCCGCGCATAAGGCGCGCGTGCAGCAATGTCGCATAGACAAACCAGGTGATCAGGGACCAGGTCTCCTTGGGATCCCAGGACCAGTAAGTGCCCCAGGCCGAGTTGGCCCACACCGCGCCGGTGATAATCCCGACGGTGAGAAAGAGGAAACCGAACAGCACCATCCGGTGGGTGAGTTCATCCAATACATCCAGTCTGGGGATATGGCCGATAATCCCCTTAACTTTCTCCGGATCACTCGCCTTGATCAAATACATGATACTCATCCCGAATGCGACGGCAAATGCAGCATAACCAAAAAAGCAGGCAGCCACATGAGCGATAAGCCAGTTGCTTTTCAGGGCCGGCACCAGGGGTTGGATACGGTCGCTAATATTGGGTGACATGGACGCGTACGCCATGGCCAGGAAGGCAATCGGCGTAACAAAGGCTCCGATCAGCGCGTTTTTGTATTTTAACTCGACAAAGAGATAAATCACACCTGCAGTCCAGGCAAAAAAAACCAGGGACTCGTAGAGGTTGGACAACGGGGCGTGCCCGATTCCCATTTGGTAGGACTCCACCCAGCGCAGCAGGACTCCCCCTGTGGTGGTCACCACCGCCGCCACAACAGCCCAGCGCGCCGGCAGGGTCAATCGGGGCGTTTTAAAAATCAGCGCCGCCACATAAAAAAATGCGGCCAGGGCAAAAACAAAGGTCGAAATGGAGAGTAACTGTGAACTGCTCATGGGCAATGTTGAACTCCTTTTTCAATCAAAAAGCCATTAGCGGCCAGTGGGATCAACTCTCGGTCATGGCTGTGAAAATCTTCTCGATGGTATTCTTCATGGCCAGTTTGTTCCGGTTGGTGGTGCCGGCAAATGTCACCCGGCTATTTTTGCGAAGCTGTTCGACCACAATGCACACCTGCTGGTGGGACAGGTAAAAGGTCACGAAACAGCCGGCGATCATCAAGATAAATCCGGTATAGACCATCCACACACCGGGATCGCGGGTCACCTGCAGGCCCGTGTAATAACGCTCTTCGGCGGACTGCTGGGGCGCAAATTTTTCCTGCGGCTGATTGGCCACAGAGACGATCACATCGCCACCTCGCATTTTGTCGAAATTGGCAAACTTCAGGGGCAGCAGCACTTCCGCCGGTTCCCCCTCAGCAGGGGTGAGAATTCCTTTGAGGGCCGCCCCGACGTCCATCCCGCGAAAGGTCGCATCGGCTTCAAAAGCCATGAGGATAAACTTGCCCAATCCTTCGGGGATATTCACGGGGATGCCCACCTTGGCCGTCAGGGTGTAGCTCATCCCCGACGCACGGCTGGTGAAATTGAGGGTATAGGCCTCCGCCGGCCCCGGGGCCGGGGTTTCTTGCCGGGGAATCTTTTCGGGAGGCAGCTTTCCGTAGCTGGACTGAAAAATATTGATGCCCCGATAGCGCAGGGGATCATTGACGATGATATCTTTCTGTTTCACCACCTGGCCGCCTTCCAAAAGGGTCAAGGCGGATCGGTATTCCTTGGGTGCCCCGGTGTCGTATAGGGTCAGGTTGAAGTCATCGCACCGGATTTGAAAATCCAGGCGGTGAATCTGCCCCGTATTGCGGATGCGGATGGTATCCGTGGCTTCTCCTTCGGCGATATTGACATATCCCGCGAAGCCGAAAAAAGATCCCACCAAGCCGCCGATAAGCAATAAAATCACGCTCAGATGAACGATATAGACGCCCAAACGCGACAGTCGGCCCTTTTCACCATAAATTACCGCCCCTTCATTCGAGCGGGTAACCTTACAATAACGGTACCGGCGGGCAACAATCGGCTCATAGACCGCAACCAGTTCCTCGGCATTCCGTTTGTCGGTCAGCGTCCGGGCGTCCGATCGACTGGTAAACCGTTCGGGACGAACTTTGGGACTCCGGGTAAAAATCAGCTTCCAACTGCCACTGAGCCTCTCGATGGAACAAACCACGATATTGATGGTCAACAGCAAAAGCAGACCCTGGAACCACCAGGAATGGTACATATCCAAAATACCCAGGGTGCTGAGCAGTTGGTATCGAAAGGCCCCGTAGGCATGAAGATAAGCATCCGGACTTTCATTCTGAGGAATGACGGTGCCGATGATGGAGGTGAGTGCCAGAGAGAGCAGCAGTACAATAGTCAGCTTGACGGAACAGAAAAATTTCCACAGCGGGTTCGCGTTCTTCAAAAAAGACTCCTCCTGATGGACAACAATAAATCGGGCCGGGTGCCGCCTGCATCGGGTCGACCGCCATCGGTTTCAAAGAAAACGACGGACAAGGACCGACTTCCGGCTATTGGCAGGCCTGTTTTAAGTCTAATCGGAAAAATAATTCCCTTAACCGGCAATGTAAAGCGTCACCCGTGAACCGGAATGCTATTTTGACAGAAAATGTCAGGTTAAAAAAGTGCAAACTTACATACTGGGCATATGTTCCTACACCCTGATAATGGTCAACGGCGACCCGATCACCGGTTTTCAGAATATCCTTTCCGTAACACCTGACCATTGACCTGAATCAAATGTTCCGAATATTGACATCCGGCAGTTAAAAAGGTTTTATTTGGCCTCCGGCTATGTTAAAGCAGACATAATCAAAAATCGGAGAATGGTTATGGACGATTTCAACACCCTGCTGGAAGGTTCGGCCCGGTCTCACGGCCACCTGTGTCCCGGCCAGGTGGTGGGGGTGCGCATGGCCATGCTGGGGTGCAGTCTTATCGGTCTGGACGATCCCAGCCAGCTGCCCCAGATTAAAAAACTCATCGTTTATGTGGAGATCGACCGCTGCGCCGCCGATGCCATCGCCTACGTCACCGGCGCCAGGCTGGGCCGCCGCTCGCTCAAATTCGTGGACAACGGCATCATGGCCGCCACCTTCGTCAACCTGGAAACCGGCAAGGCTTTCCGCATCGTCTCCACCGAGTCCTCCCGGGACCTGGCCCATGTTTACGCGCCGGGCATCGACGATGTCCGGCGGCAGCAACTCGATGCCTATATAAACATGGCCGATGACGTCCTGTTCACCGTCATGCCGGTCTGGGTGGATGTGCCCATCCACGATATGCCCGGCCCCTCCCGCTTCAAGATCCGCTGCGCGTCGTGCGGGGCCATGGTCCGGGACAAAAAGGAGGTGCTGGTGGGAGACCGGATACTCTGCCGCCCCTGCGCTTACGGAACCTATTATCGGCCGCTGGAAGGCCATACCCATCTGAAAATCGCTTAACATCGACCGCTATCGCAAAGGACATCGACCATGTGCCAGTCCCACCACGCCCGCCAGTCCAATGGCGGCATGACCAAGATCAACGTTGAAGAAGCCGTCGGCACACGCCTGGCGCATGACATCACGGAGATTCGCCCGGGCGAGTTCAAAGGCCCGTCTTTTCGGCGCGGACACAAGGTCCGGGAGCAGGACGTCTGCCGGCTCATGCGGCTGGGCAAGCGGCACCTGTACGTCCTCGACCTGAATGGGGACCAGGTCCACGAGGACGATGCCGTGGTGGAGCTGGCCACGGCCCTGGCCGGCCCCGGCATTACCTTCGGCCGGCAGCCCAGCGAAGGCAAGCTTCAGCTGAAGGCCGCCTACACCGGATTGCTGAAAATCGACACCGGTGCCCTGGTGGATTTCAATCTGATCCCCGACGTCATGTGCGCCGCCATGCACGACAACGTGCCCGTATCCCAAGGCCAGATCGTGGCCGGTACCCGGGCCATTCCCCTGGTGATCGAACGGCAGGTCCTGGACCGGGCGGTGGCCCTGGCCACAGCGCGGGGCCCCCTTTTCAGCGTCAAGGCTTACCATCGTAAAATCGTCCGCCTGGTGGTCACCGGCAGCGAAGTCTATGACGGGCTGATCGAAGACCGCTTCGAGGCCATCGTCGAAAAAAAGCTTTCCGCCTTCGGGGCAACCCTGCAGGAAACCGCGATCCTGCCCGACGACCCCGAACGGATCGCCGACACGATTCGCCGCTTTGCCGCGGCCGATACGGACATGATCATCACCACCGGCGGCATGTCGGTGGACCCGGACGACGTCACCCGCCACGGCATCCGCCTGGCCGGGGTGGACACGCTTCACTACGGGGCGGCGGTGCTGCCCGGCGCCATGTTCCAGCTGGCCTACAAAAAGGAGATGCCCATCGTGGGCATCCCGGCCTGCGGGCTGTACCACCAGATCACCATTTTCGATCTGGTGCTGCCCCGGCTGCTGGCCGGTGAAAGGCTCGATGAACGGGACCTGGCCCGCTTCGCCGTCGGCGGGTTGTGCCTGAACTGCACCGTATGCCGTTATCCGGCATGCCCGATGGGAAAAACCGGCTGATCCTGTTTTTCCAAGAACCACATCCGGCGGCCCGGGGAAGTGTTCTCGCATCACCGCATTCTCGTGACGCCGCGCTGCTATGGCTGCAGTTGGAGGATGGGTACAGGAGACTCATCGATTATGAAATGGACTGACGAAGCCGAAGCAGCCTTAAAAAAGGTGCCTTTTTTCGTTCGGAAAAAAGTTCGCACGCGGGTGGAAAAGGAAGCCGCCGAAAACGGCAAAACCGGCGTGACCCTCTCCGATGTCAAAGCCACCCAGGCCCACTACCTCAAGAAAATGAGCCGCGAGGTCAACGGTTACCAGGTGGATGCCTGCTTCGGCAGCAGCGGATGCCCCCATCGGACAATGGCCAGCGAGGAACTGGTGGAAAAGATTGAACGGATCATGGCCGATGCCGACCTGCTGGGATTTTTAAGGTCACGGGTACAGGGCGATCTGAAGTTTCACCATGAATTTCGCATCAGCATCGCCGACTGCCCCAATGCCTGCTCCCAGCCCCAGATCAAAGATGTGGGCATCCTCGGTGCGGCAACGCCCGCGTTCACGGAGATCCCCTGCAGCAGCTGTGGTGCCTGCGCCAGTGCCTGCAAGGAAGATGCAATGGTGCTGTCTGAATCCGGCGAAGCCACCGCCATCGACGATAAGCGCTGCGTCCACTGCGGCAGCTGCATAGCCGTCTGTCCCACCGATACGCTGAAAACGGGTAAAAAAGGCTACCGGGTGCTGATCGGCGGAAAGCTGGGCCGCCATCCTCGTCTGGCCAGGGAACTGCCGGGCATTCACGACCCGGAAACCGTAGTTCGCATGATCGGCGATTTTCTGGCATTCTACAAAGCACACAGCACCCGGGGTCAGCGCTTTGCTCAGTTGCTCACCGATGCGGATATCGACGAGTTCTCAAAAAAATGGTCGGTTTGACATCCGGCATAAGTCGACGGGCCTTGGCGGAAATTCTGGAACAGGTCTACCGGCAATATCATCAACGCGATTATGTCCACCCGGACCCGCTTGAGTTCCTCTATGCCTGGGAGGATGTGCAGGAGCGGGAGATCGTCGGCCTGGTGGCATCGTGCCTGGCCTATGGCCGGGTGGTTCAGATCCTGAAAAGCGTATCGGCGGTTCTTGAAAAAATCGGACCGTCTCCGCACCGCTTCATCACTCGCAGCACACTGAAAACCATGCAGCAGACCTTCTCCGGCTTCCGGCATCGCTTTGCGGACGGAGACCAGATGGCGGTCCTGCTGTATGGTGCGGGCCGGGTGGTGCGGCAGTTCGGCAGCCTGGAAAAGGGTCTCGCCGCCGGCCTGACGCCGGATCGGAAAAATCTGCTTCCTGCCCTGGCCCATTTTTTCGGTCAGCTGACCCGCGGCCGCCGCAGTCCCGGGCACCTGCTGCCGGATCCCGGCAAAACCAGCGCCTGCAAACGTCTGCATCTCTATCTGCGCTGGATGGTCCGTGCGGATCGTGTAGATCCCGGCGGGTGGCGGTGCGTGGCCCCGTCCGAGCTCATCGTTCCGCTGGATACCCACATGCACACCGTCGGCCGCCGCCTCGGCTTTACCCATCGACTTCAGGCTGACATGCGCACCGCCCTTGAGGTCACTGCCGGGTTCAAGGCCATCTGCGCCGAGGATCCTGTCCGGTTCGACTTCTCCCTGACCCGTCTGGGCATCCGTTCGGACCTGAATATGGACAGTCTGCCCCGCCGGCAACCTTGACCGCACCTGGATCTATTAGCCTGGCGTCACTGCCTGTCGACAAATCGTCTCCTCTCTCTTTTATAGGCGTTACCTCCGACTGTCGCGTGTTGCTCCATCCCATTTTGGTTGAACATTTCGACCATTGGTGCTATCTTACGCTCGCTTATCGCAGGAAGCCCGGCCATAGGCGGGCGCCACTTCGATTTCCCGTATTTCTTTTCTCAGACTTAATTTAGAGCGAAAATGAGCGCGCTGACTATCGACAACATATTGTCCAATCCGAAAAACCTGGAACGGATTCTGGATAATATGAAAGATGGCATCATCGCCCATGACTTGAGTCGGCGCATTTTTTACTTCAACAAACGGGCCGAAGAGATCACTGGATATCGCCGGGAAGATGTCGTCGGCAAAGATTGCCATGAAGCCCTGGGCGGGCCCTTTTGCGGCAGCCGATGTTCCTTTTGCGGCAACCAGCCAATCTTTCTCGATACCGCCGAGTATCCGATCAACATCATCACCCGTGGTGGGGACCCGCGCCGGCTTGAAATGACGGCCACCATGATGCGCGATGAAAACGACAGGGAAGTCGGGGTGCTGGCGACCTTCCGGGATGTCACGGACCTTTTCGAACTGAGAGTCAAAGCCAAGGAAATGACAGGATTTTCCAACATTATCGGCTGCGACAGCAAGATGGTCGAGGTGTTCCGGCAGATCAAGGATGTTTCCGGCTACGACTACCCCGTCCACATCTTCGGCGAAACCGGCACCGGCAAGGAACTGGTGGCCAATGCCATTCACAGCGAAAGCCTACGCGCCGGCAACCCGTTTGTGCCCATCAACTGCGGCGCACTGCCCGAGGGCCTGATTGAAAGCGAACTGTTCGGCCATGTCAAAGGAGCCTTTTCCGGTGCTATCCGGGACAAAAAAGGCCGATTCGAACTGGCCAACAAGGGTACCATCCTTCTGGATGAAATTGCCGAACTGCCCAAGTTGCTTCAAGTCAAATTGCTACGATTTCTCCAGGAAGGCACTTTCGAGAAAGTCGGTGGCGAAAAAACCGTATCGGTAGATGTGCGCGTAGTCAGCGCCACCAACAAGGATCTCAAAAAGGAGGTAAAAAAGGGAAGCTTTCGGGAAGACCTGTTCTACCGTCTCAACGTCATTCCCATCCACATCCCGCCCATCCGCGAACGCAAATCCGACATCCCCCTGCTGGTGGACCATTTTTTGTCCAAAGCACCGGTGTTCCAAGGACAGCGGCCAGCCCGTATTTCACAGGAAGCCCTGAACATGCTTATGGATTATGCCTGGCCGGGAAACGTGAGGGAGCTTCAAAACGCCGTTCAATTCGCCATTGTTCGCTGCAAGGGAAAGGTGATCCGACCCGAAGACCTGCCCCTGGAGCTGAAGGATATCATATTCGAAAAGCCAAAACGGGGTCCGCAGCGAAAACTGGACGCGGAGAGGGTCGAGGCGGCGCTGACGAAGACAGGCGGCAACAAGGCCCGGGCCGCAAAAATTCTGGGAGTCGGCCGTGCCACCTTGTACCGGTTTCTGGGGGATCATCCCCATGGACGAACCGGCGATTAATCCCGCCGCGCCCCTGAAAAGCTATCTGCTGCCATGAAAAACGGGGCTCGATATCGAGCCCCGTTTTCTGGTTTCAAATGGGATTGACCGTTAAGCGGCTTCGATTTCTCGCCGGTCGGACATATCCATGAGTACGCGCTCTCTGGCCTTGTCGATACCCAGGGCTTTGCGCTTCTTGTCGATGTGAGCAATCATCATCTTGGCCATCTCGTAAGGATCGGCACTAAACCCCCACTTGCCCAGTCCCTGCTGCTCGAGACCTTCGAACAGCAGCTTGTGGAATTTAGTCTCCTTGACGATCGGGAAGGTAACGCCGAACACGGTAAAAACACCGGAAGCGACGAAATATTGACCAATGGATATGGCTTTTTCGCTCATCCATTCCGGAGCGGCACCGACGGCCGGCAAGTCGGCGATACTCGTGCCGAGTCCACCCACCCTTACCATTTCGGAAGCCGCGATAAGGATTCGGCTGTTGTCCACACAGGATCCCATGCCAAGAACCGGCGGCATTCCGACGGTTTCACACACTTCCCTCAATCCCGGTCCGGCCAGGTAGGACGCCTCGGGCGTGCACAAGCCTTCTTTTGCCAGGGAGATTTGGGAACATCCGGTCTGAAGCACGAGGACATCATTCTTGATGAGTTCCTTAACCAGTTCCACATGGGCCCAATCCTGCTTAATTCTCGGGTTGGTACAGCCCACGACACCGGCCACGCCACGAATGCGGCCGTTGATGATATTTTCGTTCAACGGGGTATAAGAGCCCCTAAACGACCCACCCAGCATGTAATTGATGTATTCATGGGAGAACCCGTGAATTCCCGTATTGCGAATATTGGGAATTTCAATTGCCTTTGACCGGTTTTTGAACCGGTTGATCGCTTTGATAACCACATCATCGGTACATTTTTGAGGATCATGATCGTTAAATTCGATATGGGTGGCCCCTTCGATATGGGCCCGGGTGTTGGTGGTAATCAGCGGCGTACCGTAGCAGTCGGCTACGCTCACCAGCCCTTGCTTGATGCATTGAATGTCCACACACATGACGTCGACAGCCCCGGTCACCAGGATCGCCTCTGTGGACATGAAGTTGCCGGCATGGGGCACGCCGTGCCGTGACATCATCTCGGCACCTGAACAACACATTCCCACGAGATTGATCCCTTGGGCACCCGCCTCCTTGGCCGCCTGAACAAGGGTGGGTTCATTGACAGAGACCAGCATGGATTCAAACATGTTAGGCTCATGACCGTGAATGATAACATTGACGTGGTCTTCTTTGAGAACGCCCATGTTGACATCCACCGCGACCGGGGTGGGAGTCCCGAAAAGGATGTCGGAAATCTCCGTTGCCACCATGGATCCACCCCATCCATCCGCCAGCGCGGTGCGGCTGCTCTGTTTGGTAATATTCTCGTAGTGCTGATCCACACCGATATGCGTGCGATGCATCAACTCCATGATTTCCCGCATGGCGCCCCGTGGAACAATACCGAGCTTTCTCCAGGTTTCCAGGGTTTTTTCAGGCACACGTTTGGCAAAGGGGATCTCTCCTTCTACTTGGGTATAGGTTCGTTCCAACTCTTTGTATAGGTCGGTGGCGATTTCCTTCACGCTGCGATTCTCGGTCTCAATGCCAATGGATTGGGCGACGGCTTCAAGTTTGCCGACATCCTTAATCCGGTACTCCGTGATATGACCGTTGACGACCTCACGGAAAAGATCCACCATGGCCATGCCATGATCCGTATGGGCCGCCGCGCCCGTTGCCACCATGCGGGCAAAATTGCGGGCCTGAATCGTATCGATGGTGGCACCACAGACCCCGACCTTGCCGTAGGGATCTTTTGAATTGAGCCGGCAGGGTCCCATGGAACAGTTTTTACAACAGGCTGAATCCGCCCCGATGGGGCAGGCTTTCATATTGGCGGCTCTGTCAAATGCCGTTTCCACGCCGTCACGGCGCGCCTTTTCAAGCATCTGCTGAGTGGCCTCGCAGATTGTAAAGTCCTTGATTTCAAATTCCTTCTTGGTTGTGATTGCTTTCTTCTCGACCATGTTCCCTCCTTCGTGGAAAGATTACGTGTGGGTTATTCGATCACGGTTATTATGAACGCCTCATTGGCATGTAAATTAAGGAAACGCATGTATCCTGTGAAATCAAGTTGTGGTAAACAGCGATTCAGGTGCACTGACATTCTTATCATTCTTAACAGGAATGATTACTGTTTGCAATAAATAATATTTGATCGCCTGTCAAGCACTGATTCATTTTTTTGCCTTTAAAACGTTGAAAGGAAAAATTGCCCATGGCGGGGTGTCATGAATCAATGAGTCATCTTTTTATATTTTAAAAAAAATGTTCGGGAAAAGGCTATTGACCACCCTGGAATTGGCCCGCCCGATGCGGTTCGGCCGTGACGAGCCTGCTCGATCATGGAAGACTCGCCAATAACCGATGGCAATATTGTGGTCCGGTTTGAGTGATTTCCCTTGACCACCCTCCGTCGGATCTTTAATGTAAGGCTTTTCACCCTTGCTATTTGTTGATGGAACCGGGGACGATAAGCACATTCACCCCCTTATCCATGGAAAGGAAACGACCATGACTGACAAGCCTGTGAAGGTCTTCTCGCTGAGCACATGCAGCCATTGCAAATCCACCAAACGTCTTCTGGACGAATGCACGGTCAAATATGAATTCGTTGATGTGGATCTCTTGGATGGCGATGAACGTAAGGCTATTCTTGCCGATGTGAAAAAATTCAACCCCCGATGTTCATTTCCCACCGTTATCATCGGTGACGATGTCATCGTCGGCTACAAGGAAGATAAAATCAAGGAGGCGCTGGGATTGTGATGGATGCCGGTGAACTTTACGAAAAACTGAAAAAGGTCCAGGAGCCAAAAGGATATTATTTCAGCAACAACCATGAGCGGGTAATGGAACTGCTTGAGGCGTTGCTGGTAAACAGAGACCGCTACGGCTACATGGTCTGCCCCTGCAGACTGGCCTCCGGCAACCGGGACAATGACCGGGACATCATCTGCCCCTGCGATTACCGGCAGCCCGATGTGGCCGAATTTGGCTCATGCTACTGCAACCTCTACGTTTCCAAAGAATGGAACGAAGGAAAAATTGAGCAGGAATACGTGCCCGAACGACGGCCGCCTGAAAAAATGTTTTTCTAACGCCTGGCGAGCCAGCCGGTATGAGATCATATCAGCCGGCTCTGCGCCAGCAGTCCTCCCCTGATAAAGCCCATGACGCCACGGACGATTTTCTCGTCGTCGGTCAGTGCATCGGATCCGAGAAAAAGTTTCATCCGCTCCTTAAAATAGTCCGACGTGTAGGAAAACTGAAGCATGAGGATCAGGTTGTCGATGCACAACGCGGTCACGCGCGGGTTTAACCGGCCGTCAATGGTTCCCTGCGCCATTGCGTGTTGGATCAAGGTTTCGTAGAATTGCGCCGAAATACTTTCCATCTTTCCGGACAGTTTCCTGGACATGTGGGACAGGCCCTCGGAGGTCATGTCCAGATAGATCTGGTGCAGTTCAGGAAATTTTCTGGCGTATGTCTGGGCGGCCCGCACCATTTTTTCAATTTTATCAAAAATATCGCCCGGTGACCGCTCGATGTCGTCCAGCACCCCTTCCAGCAAGCCGTGGGCCCGCTCAATGATCGTGAGAAAGAGATCTTCCTTGGAACCGAAGTATTTATACATGGCCCCGATGCTGATCCCGGCCTTTTTGGCAATCACGTTGATATTGGCGCCGGGAAATCCTTTGGCGGCAAATTCGGCCACCGCCGTATCCAGAATTCGCAGTTGCTTTTCCGCGGGAATCCGCGAAAACGTCTCTTTGTGGTATTTTTCCATGATTCGCCGACGGTCCTGTTTACCCATTGGTAGCGCAACCGAAAACCCGGTTAAATAAATAGCCACCTAATTCAACGATCTATTGGTGAATGACTACTCACTCACCCGCATGAAGTCAAGCGTTTGATATCGTCAACCTGAGTTCGGTGTGAATTTTTTCTTGACAACCTGCTGGAAACATTTCAAAGTAGTTACAGTGAGTGAGCAATCACTTTCCATTTCGATTCATTTAATTTTATGCGGTCGTAATGAGTTCGACCGCGGTTCTGCCGGACCGGATCCGGTATCCGGAAATCGCCTGAATACGGGTTTCGCCGGATAAACTACCGCTTCGGTTATTTTTTTAAAGCTCTGCCATAGAAAATCGATCCTTCTATCAGGAGAATGAATGATGACCGGGAATCCCACCCGTGACTATCTTTTCTATCGCAACCTCATCAAAGGCCAGCGCCTGCCGCTCGCATGGGTCGACCTTGACTGCTTTGACGCCAACGTGGCCTATGTAGCCGGCACCCAGAAACGAAGCGGCAAAACCATCCGGGTGGCCTCGAAATCCATCCGCTGCCTGGATCTGATTCGACGGGTATTTGAAAAGGGCGGCAGTACCTTCAAGGGAATCTTGGCCTTCACCGTCGAAGAGGGCGCCTTTCTGGCCGACCACGGTTTCGACGACATTATCGTGGCCTATCCCACCGTCCAACCGTCTGACATGGATCTGATGGCGGAAGTCACTCGAAAAGGGATCCAAATATCTCTGGTGGTAGACTCCCTGGAGCACCTGCGATGCCTCGCAGAGGCCGGTCGGCGTTCGGGAGTGGTTCTGCAAGCCTGTCTGGAGATCGACATGTCCTTCCGCCCTGTCGGCCATGCCATCCACCTTGGGGTCCGACGAAGCCCGCTGCGCCAGGCCGACCAGGCCGTCCAACTGGCCCGCCGGGGGGCCGGTCTTGAGGGCGTCAAAATCACGGCCGTCATGGGGTACGAAGCGCAGATTGCCTCGGTAAACGACAGCGTCCCCGGCCAGCGGCTGAAAAACGCCCTGCTGCGCAAAGTGAAGCAACGCTCCATGGCGGAATTGATGGCGCGGCGGAAAGGCATTATTCATGCCCTCAAGGCGTCAGGCAGTGCCATCGACATCGTCAACGGCGGCGGCAGCGGCAGCTTAAAAGCAACGGCCATGGACAGTTCCGTAACGGAAGTCACCGCGGGTTCGGCCTTTTTCGCACCCGGCTTGTTCCGGCATTTCCAGGAGGTTGCCTTTCAGCCGGCGGCCTTTTTCGCCCTCCAGGTAGTCCGTACGCCGGCGCCGGGAATGGTCACTTGCCTGGGCGGGGGCTACGTGGCCTCCGGTGAAATCGGCCGGAATAAACTGCCTTGGCCGGTGATGCCTCCAGGACTGAGATATATCGGCATTGAAGGTGCCGGCGAGGTGCAGACGCCCTTGAAACTGCCCGCCGGCGCCCCGCCGTTCGACATCGGCGATCCTGTCTTTTTTCAGCACGCCAAAGCCGGCGAGCTGTGCGAGCGGTTCAATCATCTGCTCCTGGTCAAAGATAAAAAGATTGTTGACAGGGTCAAAACGTACCGGGGACAGGGCTTTGCCTTTCTTTAATCGAGCAGGCTTATCCACCGGCAAGAGGAATACGGCAAATTAAACCATTGGAGGGTCGAAACGTAAACCCTTGAGCCCTTGAACCCTTTTTTAATACCCGGAGGACCCCATCGTGACCCCCACTCACTCACCTTTTTATGACTATATCCTTGTCGGCGCCGGAATCTCGGGCCCCTTTATCGCCCATGAACTCTGCCGGGCCGGCGCCAGATGCCTGATGGTCGAGGCGGGCAAACAATACACCCGCAAAACCTATCCCCGCAATGACCTGGATGGTACCGCCCAACTCTACTGGTCAGGAGGACTGGAACTGGGTACGGACGCCAGGCTGGTGTTTTTGCGCCCTAAGGTGGTGGGCGGCGGATCCATAGTCAACCAGGCTCTGGTGGACCGGTTTGACGAGGATGCCTTTGACAGCTGGCGCAGGGACTCGGGGGTCGACGACTTCAATGAGAAAGCCATGGTGCCCTGGTACGAAAAAGCCGAAGCGGAAATTGCCATCCAGACCATCCCCAGCGAGTACCGGAACCGCAACGCGGACATTTTCGAACAGGGCTTTCAGCGCCTGGGATACCAGCTGGCCCCTCTACGGCGGGCACAAAAAGATTGCAATTACGAGGCAGGCAATTGTTGCATCGAATGTCTCAACGGCTGCCGCATCGGAAGTAAGCAGAGCACCCCGGAAACCGTTCTGAAAAAAGCGTTGGAACTGGGGCTCGAACTGCGGGCGGAAACCGAAGCCCTGAAAATCGATTCGTCAGCCAACGCAATCAGCGTCACCTGCCAGACACCCGACGGCGGCGTCACCACCTACCGGGCCCGCAACCTGGTCCTGGCCTCCGGGGCTATCGGCAACAGCCGTTTACTGCTGAATTCAGGTTTGGGCAAACGACTGCCCGCCGTGGGCCATAACTTCTTCTGTCACCCCCAGTACATGAACTTCGGTGTCTACGACCAACCGGTCATGTCTCATCTGGGCGCATTTCAGGCCTTCAAGTCAGATGATGCGGGTTTCAGGAAAAACGGCTTCAAACTGGAGAACGTTTACGCCGGCCCGGCGGCCATCGCATTGCTCCTCAGCGGATTCGGCCGGCGGCATCACCGGACCATGGAGCGGCTGTCCCATTTCGCCTGCATCGAGGTGTGCACCCGGGATACCCAGCCCGGCCGCATCAGGGTCAACCGCAAGGGCAAGACAATCATCGTCAAACGGCAAAACAAGGAAGATCTGATACGCTATCACAAAGGGCTGACCGTCATCGATGAAATCTTTAATGCCACCGGGGCCAAGGAAGTAATCCACGGCACCATGGGCATCGGCCTGCATCTGATGGGCGGGTGCGGCATGGGAACGGACCCGAACCGCTCGGTCGTGGATCCCGACTTTTGCCTCCACGGATTTAAAAACATCTTTTGCGCAGACTCCAGCATCTTCCCCAACGCTCCGGGCATCAACCCATCACTGACCATTATGGCCCTTTCCAAGAAGGCGGCTGCACAATTGTTAAAGGATGCCAACCGATGAAAATATCAAAATACTTCAACCCGCAACAGCTTCGCGGACTGATCAAGGCGGGCGATGTGATCCTGCCCGGCACGGATGTCTCCCCGTCCTTTTCCCGTACCGGATGCATCGACCATGTGGACTGCATGGCGTCAAGCCTGACCAGCGATGATTTAGGCGGATTGCGGCTGCTCCTAACACTCTTCCGATTTTCCCCCACATGGCTGATCCGGCTCCTGATGACCGCCTGCGCGAAAAACTCACTGGCTCCCGGCTTTCTGGGCAGCGCCTTGAGAACCATCGACCTCGGCGTCAGGGGCATGGTCATGAGCCTTTATTACTCCAACCTGACCGGTGAAGAATACCAGGGCAAGAAGGTATTCGACATTATCGGATGGAACGCACGGCTGGTCATGGCCCATGATGATGCACCGTCGGAAAACCCACAACCGGATATCGCTTACGAGAATCCCGAGGAACCGGATGTCGCAAGGATATTTGCCCGCGCCCGGCAGGCTCAGCCCGAGATTCTGTCCTGGGGCGTGAAGAAGCGGCTGGAATTCATCACCCGGCTGAAGGCAATCATCATCGCCCGTCAGGCCGAAATTCTGGATCGTATCCAGGCGGATACCGGCAAATCACGGACCGATGCCCTGACAGCCGAAATTTTCGGCACGCTGGACCATCTGGATTATCTGGAGAAAAATGCCCTCAAGGTACTCAAGGACCGGAAGGTGCCCACCCCATTCGCCCTGATGGGCAAGCAGTCGAAAATTTACTTCGAGCCGGTGGGCACCACGCTGATCATCTCTCCCTGGAACTATCCCTTCTATCAGGCCATCGTTCCCATCACCCTTGCCTTCGCGGTGGGCAATGCGATCATTTACAAACCCTCCAGCGCCACCCCGCTAAAAGGGCTGGTGGAAGAACTGCTCGCACAAACCGGTTTCGATCCCGCCTGGGTCCAGGTGGTATATGGTCCCGGGAGGAATTTGGGCCGGATGCTCATCGACCGGCGCCCGGACAAGATCTTCTTCATCGGCAGCCAGCGAGCCGGCCGCCAGATCATGGCGCAGGCGGCGGAGCAGCTGATTCCGGTGGAACTGGAAATGGGGGGAAAAGACCCCATGATCGTTTTTGAGGACGCCAATTTAGAGCGGGCGGCGGCCGGAGCCATCTGGGGCGCCTTCACCAATACCGGCCAGTCCTGCACCTCCGTGGAGAAGCTCTATGTTCAGGACGGCATCTACGAGGCGTTCAAGGCCATCCTGGTGCGCGAAACACTAAAATTGACTCGGGGAACCGACAGCGACGGGGGGTCGGACATCGGCCCCATGACCACGAGTGCCCAGGTTAAAGTGATTGCCAGGCAGATCGAAGATGCCCGGGAAAAAGGGGCGACCCTGCTGACCGGCGGGGAGTGGGACGGCGCTTCGGCGGCCATCCCGCCGATCCTGGTGGAAGACAGCAGCGACGATATGCTGCTCAATCGGGAGGAGATCTTCGGCCCGGTCCTGCCCATCTTCGCTTTTCACGATGAAGCCGAAGCCGTCCGGCTGGCCAACAGCGATGACTTCGGCCTGTCCGCCAGCGTCTGGTCGGCGGATCGGCAGCGGGCGGACCGGGTGGCCCGGGCCATCGTGACGGGCAACGTCTCCATCAACAACGTCATGCTCACCGAAGGCAACCACGCCCTGCCTTTCGGCGGGTCCAAGAAAAGCGGCATCGGACGGTACAAAGGAGAATTCGGATTTTACTGTTTTGCCAACATCAAATCGATCCTCGTAGACAAAAACAGCGGCAAGATGGAGGCAAACTGGTTCCCCTACACCCGACGCAAGTTTCAGCTGTTCACCGAATTGACCACCAATATCTACTCACCGGGGATATGGTCATTAATCAAAGCCGCCGTCAGTGGGCTCAAACTGGAGGGATACGTCAAGAAACTCGGAAAAAAGGAATAGCCCGCCGCCACGGATGCCGGATCATTAGAACTTATCGTAGGCGATCATCTCCGGATCCACCCCCAGGCTGTCCAGCATGTCTTCGACGGCCTGAACCATCATGGGCGGCCCGCACAGGTAATATTCGATCTCCGTGGGGTCCTTGTGCGTGGCCAGATACGTGTCATGCAGGCGCTGGTGGATGTAACCGGTCATCCCCTCCCATTGGTCCTCGGGCATGGGGTTGGACAGGGCCACGTGATAGGAAAAATTGGGGTGTTTTTCGGCCAGCCCCTTGAACTCCTGATCGAAGAACAGTTCCAGTTTGGAGCGGGCGCCGTACCAGAATGACAACCTGCGGTCGGTTTTCACTCCCAGAAGTTGGTCAAGGATCTGGCTGCGCAGGGGCGCCATCCCGGCGCCGCCACCCACGAAGCACATCTCCCGGTCGGTATCCTTGACGGCAAACTCACCGAACGGCCCGCTCAGGGTCACCTTATCCCCGGGTTTGAGGTCGAAGATGTAGGTGGAACCGGTCCCCGGCGGCAGGTCCTTCGCTCCCGGCGGCGGGGTGGCGATGCGGATGGTGAAACGCAGCCGGGTATCTTCCAATGGCGGATTGGCCAGCGAATAAGCCCGGAACACCGGCTCCAGATTCTTGCCCCGCAGCCCCCACAGATTGAATCGATCCCAGTCGGGCCGGTAACGTTCGGCCACCCGGATCCGGAAATGCTCGAACGGGATCTCGTATTGCGGGATGTCGATCTGGATGTAGGCCCCGGCCGTGAAATTCAGGTGTTCATCATCATTCAGTTCCAACACCAGGTCCTTGATGAAGGTGGCCACGTTCTCGTTGGAAACCACCGTGGCCGTATATTTTTTCACGGATAAGATCTCATCGGGGATGCGGATCTTCAGGTCCTCCTTGACCTTCATCTGACAGGCCAGGCGGATATTGTCTTTTCTCTCCTTGCGGGACAGATGGGCCAGTTCGGTGGGCAGCACCCCCCTTGAGCCCTCCTCCACCTTGCACTTGCACATGCCGCACGCTCCGCCGCCGCCGCAGCCGGAGGGGATAAAGATGCCGTTGGCCGACAGCGCGGACAGAAGCGTCCTGCCCGACGGCGCATCGATGCTCTTTTCCTCGTCGTCGTTGATGATGACCCGGTTGTTCCCCTTCTGGACCACCCTGCCCTCAACAAAAAGCAGCAGCCCCACAAGGATGAGAATCACTGCGAGAAAAACAGTGGTTGCGGTAAGATATATCAACGGTCTCTCCTTCTTACAAACTGGCTCTCACAGGGTGATTCCCGAAAACAGCATGAATCCCATGGCCATCAGTCCGGTCATGATCATGGTGATGCCGAATCCTTCCAGCCCTTCAGGAACATTGGCGTAGCGCATCTTGATGCGAATGGCAGCCATGGAAACAATAGCCATGAGCCAGCCCACACCGGAGCCGAAACCGAAAACCACCGTTTCGATAAAGGTGTAGTCGCGCTCCACCATAAAGAGCGACGCGCCTAAGATGGCGCAGTTGACCGCAATCAGCGGCAAGAACACGCCCAATGCCATGTAAAGCGCCGGTGAATAGCGATCGATCACCATCTCGACCATCTGCACGATGGCGGCAATCACGGCGATAAAGGTGATGAATTTTAAAAAGCTCAAGTCAACGGTTTCCAGGCCGACCCAGCGCAGCGCCCCGGGCGAAAGCAGGAAGTGGAAGACCAGCCAGTTCACCGGGGCGGTGATGGAGAGCACGAACACCACGGCAAAACCCAGCCCGATGGCCGTGTCCATGTTCTTGGATACCGCCACAAAAGAGCACATCCCCAGAAAATAGGAGAGCAGGATGTTGCCCACGAATACCGAATTGAGAAACAGGCCGATCAGATTTTCCATACGTGTCATTCCCCGGCCGCATCCGACCGTAAAAATTATCTTCTCATCAGGCTTTTCTGCAGCCACACCAGCAGACCGATAATGATAAACGCCGCCGGTGCCAGCTGCATGAAGCCCATGTTCATGTATCCATGGTCGTAAAAAACCTGCGGAACCACGGAAAACCCGAAGAGTTTGCCGGCACCGAAAAGCTCGCGGATAAAGGCCACGGTCACCAGCACCGATCCGTATCCGGCGCCGTTGCCCAGCCCATCCATGAAGGATTTTACCGGGGGGTTGCCCAATGCAAAGGTTTCCGCACGCCCCATGACGATGCAGTTGGTAATGATAAGCCCTACAAACACGGAGAGCTGTTTGCTGATATCGTAAAAAAACGCCCGCAGCACCTCGTCGGCAAGAATCACCAGCGAGGCGATCACTGAAAGTTCCACGATCATGCGCACGTTCCTAGGAATCACGTGGCGCATGGCTGAAATGGTCAGGCTGGAAAAGGCCGTGACGAAGGTCATGGCCAGGGCCATGACGATGGCGGTATTCAGCTGCACCGTAACAGCCAGGGCCGAACAGATGCCCAGACTCTGAATGAACACCGGGTTGTTCTTGACCACCGGTTCGGCAAAGGCCTTGAATGTCGGCGATTGGGTCAATTTCATGGCAATGGATCCAATTAAGGGTATAGGCTTATTAGTTTATCAGCTGCCCGCTGGCAGAACCACCCGGCCGGTGCGGAACTGCTTGGACAACGGCTCGTATTCCGACAGGACATCCTTCAAACCGCCGGTTAAATATTTACCGGTGAGCGTGGCGCCGGAGATGCCGTCCACATAGTTGGCCTGGCGATCCGCCGGAATGGCGTCGGCCACCTTCCCCTTGGCGATACCCACGGCGGCAAATTTTCCCGCCCCATCCACGATCTGTTTGCCCACGAAGTTCTTCTGAAACCAGGGTTTTTCAATCTCGCCTCCCAGTCCGGGCGTCTCGTTGTGGCTGTATACGGAAAAGCCGGCCACGGTCTTGCCGTCGCTTTCGATGGCCATGTAGCCGTGGATCTTGCCCCACAGACCGCGGGAATCCACCGGCAGGATGTAGGCGGCCGGCTGGTTGCCCTTGACGTAGAAGCAGACCGGCAAGCCGTCTGTAACCGAATCGCCAGCCACGATCCGGCCGGCGCCGTTCATGGCATAGCAGCGGATCTTTTCCTGATAGAGCTGCTCGATCTGGGCAACTGTCTGAGGCTGATCCGGATTAAGGAGTCCCACGGCCTTCAATATGTTTTTCTCCCGATCCACGGCCACATTGCGCAATTTCCGATCCTTGAGCCCGGTGGCGGCGCCGGTGAGCAGCAGGCTGCACACCAGGGCGATCGCGACGGTAAAAGCGATGGATTTCAATTGATCAGACATTGGGCACCCTTTTTCTCAACCGCGCCTTGATAACGAAATGGTCGATCAGCGGGGCAAAGAGGTTCATAAACAAGATGGCCAGCATCACCCCTTCCGGGTAAGCCGGGTTGAACACCCGGATCATCACGGTCAGCGCCCCGATGGCAAATCCGTAGATCCACCGGGAGAGGTTCATACCTGGCGCCGACACCGGATCCGTGGCCATGTACACAATACCGAAGGCAAAGCCGCCCATGACCAGGTGCCAGGCCGGATGCACGGAGAACATGCGGGCTGCCTCTCCGCCGGAGGACAGATTGATCAGATACCCCGGATACGCCACGGCCAGCACACCGAGGATGCCGCCTACCATGATCCGGTAGTTGCCCACTCCGGTCAGCACCAGAAAAATGGCTCCCAGCAGAATCATCAGGGCCGAGGTTTCGCCCACACTGCCCGGAAGATTTCCGATGAACAGCCGCTGGAATGTATAGCCGGCATCAGTGAGAATGCGGGCCACCGACCCTCCGGAGGCCGCCAGGGGCGCCAGGGCCAGGGGGGTGGCTGCTGTCAGCGCATCCACGGCCTGCTGACCGGTCTGCTGGACCACGGTCCAGACCCGGTCACCGGACATATTGGCCGGATAGGCGAAAAAGAGGAAAGCCCGGCCGGTCAGCGCCGGGTTGAGGATATTCCTTCCTGTGCCGCCGAAAATCTCCTTACCGATCACCACGCCGAAGGAGATCCCCGCAGCCACTTGCCACAAGGGGGTGGTGGGCGGCAGGGTCATGGGAAAGAGCAGGCCGGTCACCAGGAAACCCTCACTGATATGGTGGCCCCGCACCGAGGCGAAAAGAAGTTCCCAGAACAGTCCGACGGCATAAGAAACCATGAGCATGGGCAGCACCACCCACGCCCCCCGCATCATCACCGGGACCATCCCCGGATCCAGACCCGATGCCAGTCCGGACTGGTAACCGGTGTTGTAAATGCCATAGAAAAAGGGCGGCATCAGGGAAATGATCACGAAAGTCATGAATCGCTTGAGGTCCAGGCTGTCCCGCACGTGGGCGTCGGCCGTGGTGGTCAGCGCCGGTGCAAAGGCGACCGTTTCGATGGCATCGAACAGGGGGTGCAGTTTTTCCAGCCGTCCACCGGATTCAAAGTACGGCCGGGTGGTGTTAAACAGGCGTTTGAGGGCTTTCATCATTTTCCATTCTCTGGCAGCAGGTCGTCATCGCCCGTATCAGGGTGGCGGGGATCAGGCGATCTCCTTGTAATATTGGGCTTTGGCCGATCGAAACACGTCTCGCAGCTGGATCTTCGACGGACAGGCATAGGTGCACAGCCCGCATTCGGCGCAGTCGAGCAGGCCATGAGCCAGGGCCTCTTCCACCTCGTCGGCCACCAGGCATTTCATGGTGAACTGGGGCAGGATGTCCACCGGGCAGATGGTGGCGCAGGTGCCGCAGTTGACGCAGGCCCGCACCTCCCCGTGCTGCCCGCAATCCATGGGGAAGGGCTTGCGATGAAAGGCGGACAGAAACGCCGTGGAGTAGCTGGGTTTGAGGGCGCCCGGCCGGATGAAGCCGAAAAATTCCTCCCGGTCACCGTCGTCGACCAGGTTCAGGGCGTTCTGGTAAAACCCCATGAAGCTGTCGGGACTGCCGGCAAACCCGGTGAACACACCCCCCGTGATATATCGGGCGGCCGGTTTGCCGGCAGGACCATGGCTGCATAGGTGCCGCAAAGGCACACCCGTCCGGGTCGATACATGCACGGCGGCGGGTGCAAGACTCCCGCCCACCGTCATGATGCGCTGCACGGGATAGCGGCCGGTCCGGAAATAGTCGCCCAGCAGAATCACATCCTGGCCGTCGATGAACCAGGATCGGTTCTGCTCCGGTCCGGTCCGTATCCGGTAAAGCTGCACACTGGGGTTGCCCGACGGATAGCAGCCTGTAAACCGATGAATGACGGACGGGTCGGGCAAAGATGAGACGGCCGCTTCGTCACCGGTCAGGTTGATCACCACCCGGTCGCACAGTTTGTTGAGCAAATCGATGCCGAGGCTGAACTGGTCTTCCCGGTCTTTAAGGTATACCACCGGGTCCGGTCCAAAGGGCTCGTCGTCCCCCAAGCGCACAATGATGGCCGGCGGGACCGTGTCGGGGTCGGCCAGATCCATGAAGGGCAGCGCTTTGAAAAACGGCCACATCCCGCCGTTAAGCAGGTTGTCCACCAATGCCTGCCGCGGCATTTCATCCAGTTGTTCGACCGTAGGCACATCAAAGGCTTCATAGGGTTCATTCTTGTCCAACGTGATCATGATCTCCCGGATAATCCGCCGTGGACCGAACGCGATGCGCGTCACCTGCCCCCCGCCGGGAGAAAGAAAACGGATGCGGGTATTGCGTTTGTCTTCGAAAAGGGGGGTGCCGACGGCCACCGGATCGCCCTCTTCAACCAGCAGCCGGGGTTTGATAAAAGGGATGTGTTCGGGAATCATGCCCACATGATGGGGCGTATCCAGCAGGTGCAGTTGCCGTCCGGGGGCTCCGGCAATTCGGATCGAAAACCCCTTTTTCAGGCGTATGGCGTTCATCGCTTAACCTTGGTTAGGGCACACAGGGTGCAAATTTGAAAATTTATCCGGTCAGCTCGGTAGTTGGGGTAAAGAATTCAGTGCAGATTCAGGATCCTTGACACTAATTTATCCACCATCGTCCGATGGTCGCGCACATATCGAACATACAACCGACAGCAAAATTCATACCGTAACGGCGCCTCCATGAGGATGGCGTCCTACAGTGTTCCGGGTTATCCTGTAAAAACCTGAATATTTATTTTGACATGATTTACACGGTTCTGCAAGCCGGCAGTCCCTCCCGGGTCTGAATCAAAAAGTGGAAGAGTGGCATGCGATCACGTGGCACAGGAGAACGGCTCCCCTTGACATATGCTCGATTTCATCTTAGGAAAAGATCAGACCTTATTTTGGAGATCATGGGCGTGGAATTGGATAAAAAGACAAGAATGACTCGACAGCGACGGGTCATTCTGGAAGAGATCCGCAGAACCAACGACCATCCGGCCGCAGATGAAATTTACGAACGAGTACGAAAACGGCTGCCCCGAATCAGCCTGGGCACCATTTATCGAAACCTCGATGTGCTTTGCGAATTGGGTGAAATCCAGCGGTTGGAGCTCTCCGGCGCCATGAAACGCTACGACGGCATTCCTAAAAAGCATTACCATATCCGATGCGTCGGCTGCGGCCGTGTTGACGATGCACCCATCGCACCGCTCAACGAACTGGAGGATGATCTCTACGGCACCACGGTCTATGAAATCATCGGCCACAATCTGGAATTCACCGGACTGTGCCCCCAGTGCTCCCGGCAACAGAACCGGCGACAAGCGGCCAGTTAGTTCGGATCCACGGCTCAAATTATCTTTTTTATTCCAAACAGTTGTACTAAGATACAGTCCTGTATCAACAGAAACATGAGACAAGTTTGACATCAGATTCCGGTGCGGAAGGCAAAGATAACGCCTGCAACACCCGCCGATCCCGCCGAAAAAGGATCTTATAAGAGAGAGGCCGGCGGGCAACGACCGACATCGTCCCTGGCATGTAATTTGAATCTCCCATCTGAGAATATCCGGCCCGACACTCCGTAATAATTATTCTTTCACCCCAGACCTAAAAGAGGTGACCCATGGAAGCATGCAAACCAGTTGTCAACACAGGATTAAGGGGCGTAACCATCGCCAGTACGAAGATCAGCGATGTCAAGGGTGCAGAAGGCAAGCTGGTCTACCGGGGATACCGGGTCAAGGAACTGGCCGGTAAAATCTCATTCGAGGAGGTGGCCTACCTGCTGCTGTTCGAGCGGCTTCCCAACCAGGAGGAACTGTCGGGCTTCAAACGACAGATCGCCGACCAGCGGGCGGTTCCCGATGAAATTCTTTCCGCCATGAAAGCCATGCCCAAAAATGCGCTCCCCATGGATGTGCTCCAGGCCGCCGTCCCCATGATGGCGAACTATGACCCCGACCTCCGCCGGACAGACATCGACAGCGCGACCCGCATGGCCGTGCGCCTGATTGCCCGGTTCGCCACCGTCGTGGCGGCCTGGGACCGGATTCGCAACGGGAAGGACCCCATCGCCCCGGACCCGGGCCTGAACCAGGCGGCCAATTTCCTTTACATGCTCAACGGTGAGGTGCCCGATGACGAGTTGGCCGGCTTTATGGACACGGGCCTGGTGCTCCACGCCGAACACTCCTTCAATGCATCCACCTTTGCCGCGCGGGAAGTGGCCTCAACCAAGGCCCACCTTTACGCGGCGGTAGCCGCCGCCGTCGGCTCCCTCTCCGGCCCCCTTCACGGAGGCGCCAACACGCGGGTAATGCAGATGCTGCTGGAAATCGGCGAAGTGGACAAAGTCGACGATTACGTCGCCAACATCCTCGACACCGGCGGTGTGATCATGGGGCTGGGCCATGCCGTCTACCAGGTCGACGACCCCCGGGCGCGCATCCTCGAACCCATGTCCCTCTCCCTTGGGAAACGGTCCGGAGACACCCGCTGGTACGATCTGTCCAAGGCACTGGAGGTCAAGGGCAAAGCCGCCTTCAAGAAGAAAAAAGGCAAGGACATTTTCGTCAATGTCGATTTTTACAGCGCCTCCCTATACTATTATATGGGTATCGCCGTTGATCTGTTTTCTCCCATCTTCGCCATCTCCCGGATCGCCGGATGGTCGGCCCATGTGATCGAAGAGCAGTTCGGCGGAGCCGCGGCCAAACCCACCTTGTACCGACCGGAGTCCGACTATGTCGGCGACTACTGCGGACCCGACGAATGCGCGTTCGTTCCCATGGATCAGCGATAACACCCCCACATTCACCCAAGGCTAAAGAGAGGCTTGACACTCAAGATGAAAAAATGGAAATGCACAGTCTGCGGCTACATTCACACCGGCGATGAACCCCCTGAGAAATGTCCGGTCTGCGGGGCCCCCAAAAGTAAATTCATCGACGTCACCGAACCAGAGGCCCCGGCGCCGAAGCCGGCTCCACCCGCAACGCCCGAAACCCGATCGGCGGCGGATTTCCCGGAAATATCCGAACCGGCGGCAGCGGCTGCACCTGCCGAACCCGAACCCGTTTCCCCATTCAAGGATTCGCGCTACCGCGGGCTGTTCGACATGATGACCAGGTTCCACGGGCATCCCATAACCGTCCATATCCCCAACGGCCTGCTGCCCGTATCCATCCTGTTCATTTTCCTGTCGGCCCTGTTCAGCATCAAAGGCATGGCCAGCGCGGCCACGTACAACCTGGGTGTGGTAGCCCTTTCCATGCCGCTGGTGCTGTTTTCCGGCTGGGTGGACTGGCAGAACCGCTTCAACGGCGCCATCACCGATGTCTTTATCGTAAAGATCGCCTGCGGCATCATCGTCACGGTCACCGCCTGGTTTCTGTTCATCTGGTTGCTGGTCAACCCGGCGGTGATCACCACCCCCCAGCCGTCCCGGGTTGCCTTTTTCATGATCAACCTTATTATGCTGGGAGCGGCAAGTACCGCCGGCTGGTACGGCGGCAAGCTGGTTTTCAGAGACTGATAAGGAGATTTACACCATGAGTCAGGCACATGATATCGACGAATCACAGATGCAGCAGGTCCAGATGGAGCTGACCCGTATTCTCAGCGGCCTTAAACATGAAATACCCATTTTTCTGTTCACCCAGGTAGGGAAAAACGACGTCTTCAACGATGCCGCCCGCCAGGCACTGCGTTTTTTCCGGCAATTGACCGATAAGATCGTTCTGCGGGAATTCGACCTGAACCATAAGAAGGCTCAAGAGATGGGCATCGATCACTCGCCCACCCTGGTCTTCGACCCGGGACGCTACCATGTCCGCTGGCTGGGCGCACCATTAGGCGAAGAAGGTCGAATATTCCTGGAAGTCCTGCTGCGCATCGGCACCGGCAAGAGCGACCTGAACGAGGCGGCCATGGGTGTACTGAAAAAAATAGATCAGCCCCGCCATCTGAAAGTCTTCGTCAGCGCATCCTGCCCCTACTGCCCCCAGCAGGCATTGAATGCCCTCAAGGCCGCTGTGGCCAGACCGGAGATGATTTCCCTGGAGATCATCGATATTCAGGCCAACGCCGAACTGGCCGATCAGTACGGGGCCCACTCGGTACCCCAGACCTTTGCCAACGATGTGCTCACCGCCCTGGGCGCCCAGACCGAAGAGCTGTTCATGGCCTCCCTGGATAAGATGGAGCAGCAGACCATCTTCATCCCCGAGAGTGACGCGGAGGAGGTGGAGTGCCAGCTGGTGATCATCGGCGGCGGTCCTGCCGGACTCACCGCCGGTATCTATGCAGCCCGCAGCGGCCTGAAATCCGTGGTCGTGGAAAAGGGTGTCCTGGGCGGACAGGTGGCCCTGACCCCCGTGGTGGAAAACTACCCCGGCATGAAGGAGGTGGGCGGCAAGACCCTGGTGGACATCATGGTCACCCATGCCCTGGAATATGTGCAGATCTTCCCCGGCGAAGAGGTGGTGGACATCATCCCCGGCGAACCGCACATTGTCCAGACCTCACGGAGAAAATTCAAAACCCGGGCCGTGCTCATCGCCACCGGCGCCTCCCACCGGCATCTGGGAGTGCCGGGAGAAGAGCGCTTCTCCGGCCGCGGGGTCAGCTACTGCGCCACCTGTGACGGGCCGCTGTTCAAGGGCAAACGGGTCTTCATGGTAGGCGGCGGCAACAGTGCCGCCACCGAGGCCCTGCACCTGCACAACATGGGCGTGGCCGTTACCCTGGTCCACCGGCAGGACCGCCTCAAAGCCCAGGAAGTGCTGGTTCAAAAACTGATCGACAGCAACATCCCCATCCTCTTCAACACCGAGGTCAAGGAGATCCGGGGAGAAAACCGGGTCACGGAGGTGGTACTGCTGAACAACACCACCGGTGAGACGGCCACCAAACCGGCCGACGGCGTCTTTTTGGCCATCGGTTACGATCCGGCCGTGGAACTGGCCAAAAAAGTGGGGCTGGAACTCTCCGAGGAAGGCTACATCAAACACAAGGAGTTTAGAACCAACGTCCCGGGCATCTATGTGGCCGGAGATGTGGCTGGCGGCTTCAAACAGATCGTCACCGCCGCGGGCTATGGTTCCGAAGCGGCCCTGGCCATTTTCGAAGACATCATCAATCCATACTGGAAAAAATAATGACCGGGTGTTCGAAAAACGGCGTCCCGTACCCGCCCAAAACCGCAGGAGAAAGCCGGGTGACCATGTCACACATGATGCAGCCCCAGGATGCCAACCCGGCAGGCATCGTCCACGGCGGCGTGGTTATGAAGCACATCGATGACGCCGCCGGGGTGGTGGCCCTGCGGCACACCCGCTGCAACGTGGTCACCGCGTCCATCGACCGTCTGGATTTTCACAACCCGGCCTTTATCGGCAATCTACTCAGTCTCAAGGCCAGCCTGAACCTGGTGGGCAGCACATCGATGGAGGTGGGGGTGCGCGTGGAGACCGAAGACCTGAAAACCGGCGAAGTCCGCCATACGGCGTCCGCCTACCTGACCTTTGTGGCCCTGGACGACCAGTTCCGCCCCCGGCCGGTGCCCCCATTGATGCTGGAAACCGATGAAGAACAGCGACGCAACCGTCAGGCTCAGGCCCGGCGCCGGGTGCGCCTGGCTGAAAAAACCCGCGAAACCTCCTGCCGAACCGACCCGGAAGCCTGCCATGCACCTCAGGAATAATCGATTAGACGAACACCATGCCACTGATAGATCGGCGGGTGATTCCGAAATAGTAAAAGATCAACCAAACGCGATTCATCAGCTCCTTTGCAACCTCAGCTGAATGAAACGGACCTGTTGGCGGCAGTCTCCCGGCAATGGAAAATGAGCGTCGTCAGTTTTCGGCCTGATCTTCCCCTTGCCGGCAGTCCGGAACGCACCGTCTGGCGAAGTGTCGTGGAGACTGCCGACAGCCAACTGTTTGTTCTGGAAAAGATCCCCTCGATAATCTACGGCCGCAAGCGTCGGATCGCCGGCGTCCTCAAGGAGCTGTCAGACCAAGGGCTTCAGCAGGCGGGTTTCTACCTGCCGGATGTCCACGGAGAATTCATCCCCTTGATCGCCCATGGCCTGTGGCAGTTGTGCCCTTATGTGGGAGGTGTGGTTCTGGATCGGCCCGCCTATGTCATGGACGGCTGGCGGGGTGATGCGGTCGCAGGATTTCTCATTGGTCTCCATGCCATCAGCTCTCGAAATCCTGCGGTTTTCAATACGCCGCCCTTTTCTATTTGCGCCTATATCCGAGACCTTTTTGCCACGCTTTCTCAACGCAATCAAACAGTCGCCGAACGCTATCGCCCTTTCATGGATCATCTGGAAAAACGGTTCTTTCCCGAGCGTGACCGTCTCCCCATCCGTTTCTGCCATGGAGACCTTCACCCCATCAACATCATCTGGGGTAAACGGTCTATCCGGGCGGTCATCGACTGGGAATTCTGCGGTATCAAACCGGAAGCCTATGATCTGGCCAACCTGTTGGGATGCCTGGGAATGGAACATCCGCAGAGCCTGGCCGGTCCTTTCGCACGCCGGCTGATCAGCCGGCTGAGAGAAGCGGAAATCTTTTCCCATGAGAGCTGGAACACGCTGCATGACCTGGTGCTGGCCATCCGCTTTGCCTGGCTCAGCGAATGGATGCGCAAAAATGACCAGCCGATGATCCGACTGGAAGCCGACTATATGTCCCTTCTACTGGAGCACCGGCAGGATCTGAAATCTATCCTTTCTCGGGCAGCCTGATCACCATCACCGGAATGGTGCTTCTTCTCACCACCCGGCGCGCCGTGCCGCCCATGAGTGCTTCCTTAAACATGCCAAAACCCCGAGTGCCCATAACGATGAGGTCTGCATCGTTAAGTTCGGCCTGATGAAGAATCTCGTCGGCAGCAATGCCCTCTTTCACGAGAATCTTGTCCACCTGAAAGGTGCAGGCATCCACCTCGCTGCTGATTTCATCACAGAAGTTGTTCAGCCGGCCCTTAAGGGTGGAAATGAAGTCGGCCTGCTTTTCCTCCTGAAGCTTTTTCCATTTCTCTTCGCCCACGTATCCCTGAATCTGGAGAAAGGTTTCTGCAGACAACTTCTCGATGACATGCAGAATGGTAATACGCGCACCGTATTGCTGTCCAGGCTGGCGGCGTAATTGTATGCGTAGCGTGCATTTTCAGACATATCGGTGGCATAGAGAATATTTTTGATTTGAGGCAGCATATTGTCACTCCTATTCAGGTGTCATCGCCGATCCACCGGCGGGTTTCGAATCATACGGAATTGAAGCTCACTTCAACCCAGAGCCACATCCAGAACCATCATGGTGGTAAAACCCAGCACGGTACCCATGCTGGCGATGTCTCCGTTATTGCCCCGCTGGGATTCGGGAATCACCTCTTCGATCACCACGAAAATCATGGCTCCGGCGGCAAATGCCAGGGCATAGGGAAGCATCGGGTAGAAGAACATCACCGCCGCCGCCCCCAACACACCGGCCACCGGTTCCACCATGCCGGACAACTGGCCATACCAAAGGGCTTTGCTCCTGGACATGCCCTCTCGTCTCAGGGGAAGGGACACCGCCATACCTTCGGGGAAATTCTGAAGACCGATGCCGATGGCCAGGGCGACGGCGGCGCCCACCGTGGCCGAACCCACACCGGATGCCACGGCGCCAAACGCAACGCCGACCGCCAAACCTTCCGGGATATTGTGCAGGGTGATGGCCAGCACCAGCAGGGTCGACCGTTGCCAGGAGGTTTTAGGCCCCTCGGCCTCGCTGGTGGGAAGCCCCAGGTGCAGGTGAGGCAGCACCATGTCCACCAGGCGCATAAACAGGGCACCGCCTAAAAAGCCGACGGCTGCCGGCAGCCACGGGATCGTGCCGGCCTCCTCGGCCATCTCGATGGAAGGGGCCAGCAGGGACCAGTAACTGGCGGCAATCATCACTCCGCCGGCAAACCCTAAAGAGGTATCCATCAGCAGCGGGCTGACCCGCTTGGTAAACACCACGATGCCGGCACCCAGGGAAGTCACCCCCCAGGTGAACAGGGTGGCCAGCAAAGCCTGGGTAATGGGGTTGAACCGGGAGATATAGTCAATCATATCGATTCTCCGAAACGCTGGCATACCGTCCGGCAAACACCCATCTCGGTTTTGCCGCAGGCCCACGACGGCATCCCGCGATGAGGCGCCGTTGACATCAATCCCCCAAGGCCGCCATGTGGTCGTCGTATAAGGTCTCGAACGTCTGCTTATGCTTGGCCTCTTCCTGGGCCAGCATTTTAAACAGCTTGATGCACGCCGCGTCGTCGGTTTTTGTGGCCAGTGCATTGTAAAGGCGCAGGGCCTTTTCCTCGCGCTTCATGGCCAGCCGGAGAATTTCAGCAAAGTCCATCCCCGGCTCGTACTCCATGTCAACAATGTAGTCGCTGCGCTTGATATCCGGAATCCATACGTATTTGTACTCCACCACGGTCCGGTTGCCTTTTTTGAACTCTTCCAGGAGCGCCTGGTGCTTCCTCTCCTCTTCAACAAACTCGGCAAGAGTTTGTTTGGATGCCGGAAAAGTTTCCTTATCCACCAGTTTCTGGTAGAAACTGACCGCCCGTTTCTCATTTTCGATGGCAAAATCGAGGATCTCTTCGAAGGAATTGAAATTCATGTTACCCCCTTGATACGGAAAATGGTAATCGATGGAACGAGAACAAATACCCGGGTGACATCTTTCATGCGCGGAAAACTGACTCAACCCAATCGGCAGTTACCGATAGACATACTAAAAAAGCAACTAACATGCCATTGTTTTTTATCCTGCGTTGAGCGATTATTGGGGAAACGGCGTGCTACAAAAAAATTGTAACAGTTCGATGCTTCCGGATCTCTTTAGCCCACAAACAAATACTCGAAAACCGATTGGAGGTTAACCGTGACCATTGACCGCGTTGTATTGGCTGTTGCAGGGGCGATGATTTTAATATCATTATTGTTGTCTCAAATTCATAGTGCCTACTGGCTGTGGTTCACCGCTTTTGTGGGGGCCAATCTCCTGCAGTCCAGTTTCACCGGCTTCTGCCCGCTGGTGAAAATCCTTAAACCCTTGGGAATAAAACCGGGCAAAGCCTTCGATTAAAAGCAAAGGCAATTCACGATATCTCGATTTATTGTTGATGTATTCCGGGACAGGACGGCGGCGGTTTTAGGTGCTGCCATAAAAAAAACCGGTGTTCTTGGAAAAAAATACCGGCCTCAGAAAAAGAATAACTCTCTTCACAGGCCTGAGAGGCTTTTGGGCGCTGGTATACGGCTAAAAAGATTCATGGGGCAAACATTAACTGCGCCATTGTGCCGGGTTTAGTAGTGTATTGCCCGCGCGCGCAACGTTTTTCGACACCCCTTACGAATGCACGTCGAGCTTTTTTTTGAGCCAGGATTTGACCTCGCCTTCCAGGGCCCACACGCCTTTGTGCCTGCCTTGAGAATGCAGGTAACGTTTTTTTAGGTCTCCGGGCATCTTGATCTTAGCCAGTTCCACCGCTTCGTCACTGTTCCGGCGGATAAAATAAATCACCGGCTCATCTTTCCAGGTATTGACCACAAAATAGTGGGACACATCATCTTTCGAGCGGATCACGTAATTACCCCGAGCCCAGTTGTTTCCCCACTCCAGGTAAAGGCGAACCGCCTCTTCAGGGGTCATTTCCCAGTCGATCGAATTGACCAGATCCGAATTGCTTTTGATTTCCTCAAGGTTCATCATGTCTGTACTCCTGGTGGTTTTTTTACCCGGCATCCGGCCGGTGGGATTAAGGATTGTTACTATCCGTCCATTTGGCAGATATAACAGCCAGAAACATGCCAATCCCGCCCGCACGTTGAAATGATCGCCAAAAACAGAAAATACATCAATTTTTAATGATAGTTACGATTCATCCCGCACGGTTTCTGGGGACCGCAATCGGCATAAGGCCCCTGACAAGGCCGACAGCCTTAATGTCCACATGCCACATAGCGATACATTTATGTATCAATTAATAATAATACATGAAGCACATTCTTCAAGATGCGGGCTAATGATACCTTTTTTGGCATACATTCATAATCCATCCCCCGCTAAAGCTTGCATTTTGCGAAAAATGGTGCATTTTAATTGGCAAATCAAACAAAACCAATTCACACGGCTCAGTATCCGAGGTGAGAAGAGACAGAAGCCGGAAGGCTTTCGTTGACCGCCTCAAAAGCCATCATCCGTTCGACGCATTGAGTTTTTAATTATTCCATGAACGCTTGTGATTTCCTCATTCCGGACGACAGTTCCCGACATAGCTGGAAGCAAGTCGCCTTCGACTGGTTTCGGGTGATGGTCACCGCCGGCCTGCTCGTCTGGTTCGTCTATGCAAGCGGTGCGGGATTGGGTTACAATTGGCAGTGGTACCGGGTACCTCGTTATCTGTACACCTTTTCGCAAGGCCATTTTCTGGCCGGTCCCCTGCTCAAGGGGCTGATAGTAACGCTGAAGGTTTCTGCCGTCTCGCTGGTTTTCTCCAGCCTGCTCGGCCTGATCACGGCGGTCTGCCGCTTATCCGGATCCTTTGCTGCCCGGGCCATTGCCCGGGCCTACCTGGAGTTAATCCGCAACACCCCCCTGCTGGTCCAGCTGTTTTTTATCTACTTCGTATTTTCGCCCATGGTGGATCTCAGCCGCTTTGCCTCGGCGGTTCTGGCGCTGAGCCTGTTCGAAGGGGCGTATGCCTCGGAAATCATCCGCGCCGGCATCCTGGCCATTCCCCAGGGCCAATGGGAAGCAGCCAAAAGCATCGGCCTGGGCCGGCTGCACACCTACCGGCAGGTGGTGCTGCCCCAGGCCCTTCGGCACATGACCCCGCCGCTGGTCAGCCAGGCCGTCTCCCTGATCAAAGACTCCGCGCTGGTCAGCACCATCGCTATCTACGATCTGACGATGAAGGGCCAGGAGATCATCGCGGAGACCTATCTGGTTTTCGAACTCTGGTTTACCATCGCGGCCATCTACCTGATATTGACCCTGTCCCTGTCACTGGCCGCCCAGGCCATGGAAAAACGGCTGGCGCTGACAGGTTGAGATGTTTGGGTGTGACCCTGAAAATCATTTTCAATTAAGGAAAGGAGCGTAAGTATGAAAATCGTGACACGTGTGACCCGAATGATTTTCCTGACCGTTCTGGTTTTCACCCTGGCCGGCCTCCCCGGCGCAAATGCCGCCGAAAGCCAGGACAGTGTTGTGGAGCAGGTGATCCAGCGCGGGGTGCTGCGAGTGGGCATGTCCACCTTCGTGCCCTGGGCCATGAAGGACAAAACCGGAAAACTGATCGGTTTTGAAATCGACGTGGCCACACGCCTGGCCGAAGATATGGGCGTCAAGATCGAATTCGTTCCCACCAAGTGGTCCGGCATCATCCCGGCGCTGCTTACCGGCAAGTTCGACGTCATCATCGGCGGCATGGGCATCCTGCCCAGCCGGAACCTGAAGGTCAACTTCACCAATCCTTATGATTTTACGGGAATGTCCATAGTGGCCAGCAAGAAGATGGCCGCCGGCATGACGGGCATCGAGGCGTTCAACAAGCCCGGCGTCATCATTGCGGCCCGCCTGGGGTCCACCGCGGTCACCGCCACCAAGAAATACCTGCCCAACGCGGAAATTCGCATGTTCGACGACGAGGCCCAGGCCTACCAGGAGGTCATCAACGGCCGTGTGCACGCCGTGGTCGGCTCGGCCCCCACACCGGCCTTCCAGGCCATCAAATACCCGGACAAGCTCTTTCTGCCCATCCAGGGCACATTTACGCGGGAGCCCATCGGATTTGCCGTGAAAAAGGGTGATGTGGATACCTTGAATTATTTCAACAACTGGATCGGTTACGTGGATGCCGAAGGCTGGCTGAAAGAACGCAAGACCTACTGGTTTGAAACCAAAGACTGGGAATCTCAACTCCAGTGATCGGAAAAAAGATCAGAATCACCGCCACGGACCTGATCCTGTTGACCGGGATCGGGGCCGCCGTGGTGTGGCTGCTCTATCATACCACCGTGCAGGCCCAATACCGATGGAACTGGCCGGCCATTCCCCAGTACCTGCTGCGCCTGGATGCCGAAAGCGGCCGCTGGGTACCCGGCCTGATCCTCCAGGGAGTAATGGTTACCCTGCGGTTGAGCATCTGGGCCACCCTGCTGGCCATGATCATCGGCACGGTCATGGGGCTGTTCAGAACCAGCTGCAGCCGCTACCGCCGCATGATCGGGACCGGTTACGTGGAGTTGATCCGCAATATTCCGGTATTGGTGTGGATCTTCATATTCTACTATTTTATCGGGGACCGCCTCCTGCCCGCCATCGGCATCAGCCGGGCAACACTCATGGACGGCGGCCCCCTAACCGGGATCCTGCGCCTGCTCATGGCCGAACCCTCCCGCGTGCCGATGTTCATCTCCGGCACCGTGGCTCTGGCGGTTTACGAAGGCGCCTACATCACCGAAATCATCCGCGCGGGCATCCAGTCCATCAACAAGGGCCAGTGGGAGGCCTCATCCGGCCTGGGCTTCAGCCGGGCCCAGCAGCTGCGCCACATCATCTTTCCCCAGGCCTTGCGGCGGATCATGCCGCCCCTGGCCGGCCAGTTCATCTCCACCATCAAGGATTCGGCCATCGTCTCGGTGATCTCCATCCAGGAACTGACCTTCCAGGGCATGGAACTGATGGCCGCCACCTTCCTCACCTTCGAGGTATGGATCACCATCCTGGCCATCTACTTCGTGCTTTGCCTGATCTGCTCTTTGCTGGTGGAGCGGTTCGAGTGGCATCTGAAGAAAGAGACACGGGCGGTATGAAAAAAGAGAATCGCAGGCCATCCGATTTCGAATGATCAATTACCATAGGGTATTCTAAAGGGCTTTCGCACGAACGACAACCGCCGGTATCTTCTCCTTCTCCTTAAATGCGTCCGCCGCCGCGACCGCTTCTTCGCGGGTCTGAAAACGGCCAAAGCGAACCAAATACAAGAGTTTCACGTTCTCATCCATCAATTTGACGATCAAGGAGGGGTAACCAAGCCGTTTCAATTCTGCGGCGTTGTTTTCCGCATACGCCTTGGTGCGATAGGCTCCAACCTGGATGGTGAATCGAGTCTCGTTTTCTGTGACCGTTCCGGCCGGCGAGGGTTTCGCCACCGGCATGTCCGCAGTTGGGGCTGCCTCCTCCACATCAGCGTCGCCAGTTGGATCAACGGTTACGGATTGCTCCTCATTCACCGAAAGGTCTTCCGGTCCCGGCTTCTCAACCGTGGTTGCGGCCTTATCCGATGGTGTCGCGTGCCCTATTTGTGCATCTTCAGTTAATGCCTGCCCTGTCGGCGCCTGGCCCGGAGGGGCGGCTTCAGGATCACCCGCAGGTATAGGCGCCGGCACTTTATCATCATTCAATAAGGATGCAATGACTTCTGATTCGGTGGCTGGTGGTTGCGGCATCTGGGGTATCGGATCGGCCTTGGGAACCGGCATGGGCGGTATTTTAACTCTGACCACGGCAGGTGGTGGCGCCGGTGCCGGAGGTCTCGGGAAAAACTGAATCGCGACCACGGCAAGGACGATCACCACAATCAGGATGATCAATTCCACCCACACCATCGAGCCCCTTTGGTTTTTTAGAAAATGCGCTCGTTTCAACGCCGACACCTCCTATAGATCCAGTAGGTAACCCGTCATCAAATCGTCGCCTGCACCGATGCAAACGCATGCAGGGCGGGTCAACCACGAACACCCCACGCAGCCTTGGGGCAATCAACGACCACCGGCAGCCGAAAAGGCAAGAATGGTGCGGATCGCCATCATCCGGTTGGTCTCAAGTAGAACCGGACGTCCACGTAGGGTCGCCCGGTTTGAATTACACGCCTAATGGCGACGACTACTCCGCCATCACGAATTTTCCGTCCTGGACCTGGACGATTACCATGGAATCCACATCCAGGCCATTGTGGTCTTCCGGAGTGAGATTATATACGCCGGAGACACCCACATAACCTTTGGTCTGCTCAATGGCCGCCCGCAGATCGTTAGCCTTGATACCGGCCTTTTTCATGGCGTTGGCCACGATCATGATGGCGTCCCAGGCATATCCGGAGTGGGTATTGATGGGAAACTGCTTGTCGTAGCCGTAGACATCCGTGTAGAGCCGGACGAACTCCTTGATGACCGGCTTCTGGGGATCGCTGTCGGGCAGAGCATCCGCGACCATCAACTTGGTGGCCGGCATACGGTCGCCTTCGGAGGCCTTGCCGGCCAGTTCGATATATTTGGGATCGGGCAGGCCGTGGCATTGGAACAGGGGCAAGTCGATGCCCAGCTGGGCCTTGTTTTTAGAGACGATGGATCCGGCCGGGCCGATCGTCCAGACCACGATAGCCTGGGGCCCGGCGTTTTTGACGTTGGTCAACTGGGCGGTCATGTCGGTGTCTTTGGGGCCGAAAGCTTCCTGGGCCACCACCTCGATGCCGAAGTCGGGGGCCAGCGTGGTCAGCCAGCGCACACCGTCCTTGCCGAAGCCGTCCGATGCGGTGAGCAGAGCGATTTTGGTGAGAGCCTTGTATTTCAGGTACATGTAGAGGCGCTTCACGGCCACCGATGATCGCTGAGGTGATTTGAACACCCAATCGAAGGGGCCCAGTTTCTCTCCCCCCATGATCACCGGGTCGCCGCCCACAGTCATGAAGGTCGGAATCTTGCCCTCATGAATGATCTTCTTGACCGCCATGCCGGTGCCGGTGCGAGTGGGACCTATGATAGCGGCCACCTTGTCCTTGTAGATAAACTTTTTGGCGATGTTGACGGCCTTGGCCGGGTCGCCCTCGGTGTCGCCGACGATCAGCTCGATGGGTGTGCCGTTGACACCGCCCTCCTTGTTGATCTTATCCACCACCATATCGGCCACCAGCTTGGTGGGCGTGCCGATGAAGGCCGCCGGACCGGACAGGTCGAAAAAGGCACCGATCTTGATCGTATCCTTGGCAGCAGCGCTACCCCCGAAAAAAAACATCATCAAAGCAACAACTATAGCCGCCAGTCGAGTCATCCGTTTCATCTTCTCCTCCTTTTCCATTGTGATTCAGTTTAAGAAGGCCTTGCGCCTCCGATAAAATCCAAAATCAGTATAAACTGATGTTTGTTCAGAATTGGTGGATTACGGTTCAGATCAAGGCCGCAGCATGTTTCAGACCGGAGGCGTAGCAGCGCTACGGCGAAGATCTGAAACATGGGAGGACGCCGATATGGACCGTAAGACACCGGTTATGAATAAACATCAAACGATTTCGTCCGTGATTCGGCTGTCAAACACCCGCTGGCTCTTACGCTCCGTGCGAGGCAGCTCGCCATAATCCACCAGTTCGACATCGATGGATACCAGCAACTGCCTTTTTACCTGGTAGATGGTTTCATGAACCAGCTCCGCCGTCCGGCCGGCATCCACGGCCTGCCCCCTTTCGATGACCAGTTTCATGGAATCCTTCCCGGATGAGCTGTCGCGGGTCAGGACAATCTGGTATTCGGAGCCCAGTCCCGGAATCGCCGAGAGAATGGTATCGATGGTGGAGGGGTAGATGTTGACGCCCCGGAATTTAATGGTGTCGTCGCTGCGGCCCTTGATGCGGGAGTGGCGGGGCATGACCGAGCCGCAGGTACATTTGCCGGGGATGATGCGGGTGATGTCCCGGGTCCGGTAGCGGATCAACGGCGCCGCTTCCTTACACAAGGAGGTGACCACCATTTCCCCCCACTCGCCGTCCGGCATGGGCTGAAGCGTTTCCGGGTCGATGATTTCCATAATGTAGTAATCTCCCCAGTAATGGATGCAGTCATGATCGGCACACTCGATGCCGGTGCCGGGGCCGTATAGTTCGGTGAGGCCGGTGATGTCGAAGAGCTCGGCGCCGCCGAAGAGTTCGGATATCTTGCGACGCATGGATCGTGAGCTGCGCTCGGAACCGTAAATGATTTTGCGGATGTTGATTTTATCGGCGATGCCGCGACGATGAATCTCCTCGGCCATGAGCAGGGCCATGGAGGCCGTGCTGCAAAAAACCGTCGAGCGGACATCCTGCATGAACTGGAGGTGCATATCGATATTGCCCGGCCCTACCGGAACAGCCATGGCACCGACCTTCTCGCATCCCAGCTGAAAGCCCATGCCGGCCGTCCAGATGCCGTAGCCCACGGCAATCTGCACCCGGTCCAGGGGGGTAACGCCGGCCATTTCATAGCAGCGCGCAAAAAAATGAATCCAGTCGTCCAGGTCTTTCTGGGTGTAGCCGATGATCTTGCGCTTACCGGTGGTGCCCGAACTGGCGTGTATACGCACGATCTGCTCAAAGGGAACCGCTCGCAGGGGAAACGGATAAAACTCGCGCAGATCGTCGGCGGTGGTAAACGGCATCCGCCTGAGATCGTCAAGGCTCCGGATGGACGCGGGGGTGACCCCTGCCGCTTCCAGGCGCTGGCGGTAGAAACTGGAGCCTTCAAAGGCGTGGCGGACGGTCCACCGCAGCCCGTTGAGCTGGTGGGCGGCCAATGCCTGGTCATCGGGGAAATCGGGCATAAAAGTGTGTCGATGCATGTCGGGTTTCTCCAAACGGATGTTGGTCAGACCGGCTGCCCCCAGCCGGCTGGCCGCTGGTTTCTCTTCGCTGGCGGCGCCCAGGAAGGCGGCGCGCAGCCTTGGGTCGACGAGCAGATCCTGGCTGCTTCCTTGCTGAACGATGCGTCCGCCGGCCATCAGAAAAGCCTTATGGGAGGCCGACAGCGCTCGGGCGGCATTCTGCTCCACCAGCAGGATGGTCACGCCGGAACGCGACAGCTGGTGGATGATCGCAAAGATCTCATCGGTGATCAAAGGGGCAAGGCCCAGGCTGGGTTCATCCAGCAGCAGCAGTCGCGGCCGGGCCATCAGTGCTCGCCCCATGGCCAGCATCTGCTGCTCGCCGCCGGACAGGGTCCCTGCCGCCTGGTCCCGGCGCTCGGCCAGACGACCGAAACGGTCGTACACGGCCTGCATGCGCAGGGTGACTTCTTTTCGTCCGGTTTTCAATGCAGCCGCGCCCATCTGCAGATTTTCCGCTACGGTCAGGTGCGGAAAGACTTCCCTTCCCTCCGGGGTCAGGGCCAAGCCTTGGCGAACCATCTGGACCGGTGAGTTCCCGGTGACGTCACGACCCTCCAGTAACACTTCTCCTGCCGAGGGTTTCATGAGACCCATGATGCATTTCAACAGGGTGGTTTTCCCGGCGCCGTTGGCGCCCACCAGGGCGACCGTCTCTCCCGGATCAATGGTCAGATCCACCCCAAACAGGGCCTGTGCAGCCCCGTAATGGGCAGTCAGTTGGTCAATGGAGAGCAAATGGGGTTGGGTCATGTCAGGCAGTCGCCTCCATGCGGCCCAGGTAGGCCTCCAGAACCAGGGGGTTGCTGCGGACCGCCTCCGGCTTTCCGCAGGCAATGCAGCGGCCGCTGTCCAGGACCACCACCTGGTCCGCCACGCCCATCACCAGTTCCATGTCGTGCTCCACCAGCAGCATGGTGTGGCCGGCGCTGCGCTGTCGGCGGATGTGGCGCGCAATCTGCGCCGTTTCTTCCGTGTTCAGTCCCGCCACCGGCTCGTCCAACAGCACCAGACGGGGATCGCTCACGAAGGCGCGGGCCATCTCCACCCGTTTTTTTTCGCCGTAGGAAAGTGACGATGCCGGCCAGTGCGCTTTTTTTGCCAGCCCGAAATCATCCAGGGCATTCAGGGCGCGCAGGCGAAGCTGCCGCTCCTGGTGGCGCAGGGCCGGCAGACGCAGCATGGAAACGGCAAATGAACGCTCGGCCGCAACCGTCAGGCCGGTCAATACGTTGTCCAACACGGACAGCCTGGCAAACAGTTTCAGATTCTGAAACGTACGGGCAACACCCAGGGCGGCAATTTCATGGGCCGGCAATTCGTCAATCGGGCGTTGCGCCAACAGGATGCTTCCGGTCTGGGCCCGGTCCGCGCCGCTGATGCAATTGATCAGGGTGGATTTTCCGGCGCCGTTGGGTCCGATGAGCGCCGTCACCTGCCCCGGGGTAATGCGAAACGAGACATCCTGCAGGGCCGGCAGGCCGCCGAACCATTTACTCACCTTTTGCAGTTCAAGCATGATGGCGACTCAGGGCAATCCTGGTGCGCACCGCATCTACAATGCCCGTAACCAGTCCCTGGGGCAGAAAGAGCAGAATAAGCACCAGAATCAGGCCATGGATGATGTCTTTGAACGATTCCAGGGCCTCGATCCATTCGGGCAGCAGGGTAATCAGGGCCGTACCGAACAGGGTTCCCCAGATGGAACCCACGCCGCCCACCACCACCATGATGACAAAATCCACGGAAACGAAAATATTGAAAGAATCCGGGCTCACAAAAGCATAACAATGGGCGAACAGACTGCCGGCCACCGAAGCCAGCACGGCAGAAAGGATAAACACTTTCACCTTGGCACGGCGGGTATCCACCCCCAAGGCCGCCGCCGCGGTTTCATCTTCCGCCAGGGCGGCCAGGCCCCGTCCCACACCGCTACGCACCAGATTAAGGCACAGCAGAAGCGCAACCATGGCAAAGGTCCACACCAGGTAGTGAAAATAGATTTCGTTGTCGAACACCACGGAACCGATGGTGAGGTAGGGGATGCCGGCGAAACCGCTGGGGCCGCCGGTGACCGCATCCCATTGCACCAGGAGGGTATACACCACGATGTTGAACCCCAGGGTCGCCATGGCCAGGTAGTGTCCGCTCAGCTTGAGGGCGGGGAGTCCCACAGCCAGGGCGACCAGGGCGGCCGCCAGGGCGACCGCCATCATTACGGGCCAGGCCGGTACGCCCAGTGTGGCAGTGCCGATGGCCGATCCGTAGGCGCCGATGGCAAAAAAAGCGGCGTGCCCCAGACTGATCTGGCCGGCATAGCCGATAAACAGGTTCAGCCCCAGCACCACGATTGCATAGATGGCGATCAGGTTGGACAGGCCAAGGTTGTAAGGGTTGCTCTCCATCATCGGCCAGACCAGCAGCAGGGCGGACAAGGCCAGAACGGTCAGACCGGTGCGGTGCAGGTAGATAAAATAGAAGATGTTGTCTCTGGTCGTTAGCATGGCGTTTCAACGGAGCGCCGATCAATATCAGCATATCAACAATTTGAGAATGCAGAAGCCAGGAGTCAGAAGTCAGAAGAGTGGATTCGCCTTCGGCTCAATCTTTGATTAAAACGGCGGAGCGAAGCGACATCCCCTTTCTTCTGGCTTCTGACTCCTGAATTCTGACTTCTATTTTTTTCACTTTCCCAGCAACCCCTTGGGTCTTACAAAAAGCACCAGCAGCAAAACCACGAATGCCGATACATCCTTGTACGCACTGCTCCAATATCCGGCCGACAGGGATTCCAGCAGCCCCAGCATCACGCCTCCCAATACGGCGCCGGGGAAAGAGCCGAACCCGCCCAGAATGGCGGCGGCAAATCCCTTTAACCCCAGCAAGACCCCCACGTCATAGCTCAAGGTGGTGATGGGGGTCACCAGCACGCCGGCCAGTCCACCCAATCCGCCGGCCAGGGCAAAACTAGCCGCCTTGACGCGCCCCACGGGAATGCCCACCACCGCGGCTGCCGTTTGGTTGGAGGCCACGGCACGCATGCACAGGCCCAGCCGGGTGCCGCGGAAAAAAAAGACCAGCAGGCCGATGGCAATGGCGGTAATGATCAGGATGGCCACGGCCTGCGGCAAAATGGCGGCGCCGGCGATGCGCAGAGGTTCCTCGCCGGCCAGCGGCGGCACAGCCATTCGGTTTTTACCCCAGACCAGCTTCATGCCGCCGCGCAGAATAATGGAGATGCCGATAGTCAGAAAGATCAGCACCAGGTGATTCTGGGAACGCGATGGCCTAACGCCCAGCCGTTCCACAACGATGCCCACCACGGTAACGGCGGCCACGGCACACGGCAGGGCAACCACCATGGGCAGACCGCTCCAGAACAGGCCGCTGAACAGGAACATGCCTCCCAGAGAGACAAAATCCACCTGAGCAAAGTTGACGATGCCGATGGTGTTGTGCACCACGCAGAATCCCAAGGCGATCAGGGCATAGATGGCACCGCTGGTAACGCCGGCAAATAGGAATTGCAGCAGGTCCTGAAAACCGGTCACTGTTCCTCCGCGTAGAAACATTTTCGAAATTAAAGAGGCCCAGACTATGCCAGCCGCCGGCTCAGGTCAAGTCCATAAATGTGAAGTTTTTTTCGTAAGCCATTATACAGCCGGGAGACCAGCAAGGGCAGCAGATGTCTCGCATGAAATCTATGGTCGAAACAATACCGCTGTGATATAAAATTTAGATTACACCATGGATTGAATCGGCAGCCACGATAAAGGAATCATGCACCTATGACTGAATCGAAGCCGACCGCCAGGAATTCATGGATGAGCCGGACCATAATCAGCGTCCTTGTCGGTATTCTTTTGGGGGGTGCCTTTTTCATCTGGTGGACGGTCAGGCAATCGGACCGCTGTATGCGCGAAGACCTGCTTTACCAGGCCCGTCTCGTGGCTCAGACAGTGGACATCAAGCGGATCCTGTTGCTTTCGGGTTCCGATGCCGACCTGACTGCCGCTGACTATCTCCGCCTCAAGGAGCAGTTGGCCTGTACCAGAAAAGCCAGCCCAGGATGTAAATTCATTTACCTCCTGGGCCGCCGGGCAAATGGCTCTGTTTTCTTCTTTGTGGATAGCGAACCGCCTGGCTCCGAAGACGAATCCCCGGCCGGCCAGATTTACGGAGAGGTTTCCAACGAGGACCTGAGGGCTTTTGAAGAGAAGACGGCCCTGACCTCGGGGCCTGCCAGCGACCGCTGGGGGACATGGGTCAGTGCCCTGGTACCCCTGACCGATCCTGATTCGGATGCCCTGGTCGCGGTCCTGGGAATAGATTTCGATGCCCGCGACTGGCAACGGGAACTGAAGCAAACTGCATTACCACCGATCCGGCTTACCCTGGTCACGATGGCGCTATTAACCGTCGGGGCATACCTTATCCACCGACGCTCCAATGGTAACGATCAGTCACCCCACCGGAGCCGATACCGGCAGATAATTCTTGCAATCGTCGTCACTGGATCGTTCCTGAGTTTGTCGACGGCCTGGATAACCAATGAACAAAGCATCCATTCACGCCGCCATGCCTTCCGGCAACTGGCACAGGACAAGGCCAACGCCATCGCCAAGAGCCTCCAGACGTTGCATCATACCGAACTGGAAGCATTGGCGCGTCTTTTTGAAGTCAGCGAGTACGTAAGCCCAAAAGAGTTCAACGATTACACCGATTATCTGCTAAAGAATCCTGTGATCCGGACCTGGGCCTGGGCCCAATGGATGCCGACTTCGGACCGGGAGCGCATGGAGGAGCAAATCCATGCCGAGGGTCTCTCTGAATTTACGATTTGGCAGCGGGATGTAAACGGCAACCGCCTTCCCGTCCCAAAGCGCGACGACGGCTACTGCCCAATCATCCATGCAGCCCCTTTAGAAAGAAAGCGGGATGCTCTGGGATTCGATCTCGGTTCCGATCCGTTGAGACGAAAGGCGTTGGAAACGGCCGCACACGCCGGTCTGACCACCTGCAGCGCCCCCATCGGCAATCCGGGTGAACCGAACCGCCCGGCAATCATTCAAGTGTTCCGACCCGTTTTTGCGCAGGACGATGCCTCCCGCCTGCGCGGGTTTGCACTGGCCGATCTCCAACCTGCCGCGCTTCTGAAAAGCGCACGCCCAACCGATGCGGTACTTCTGGAACTGGCGATTGGAATTTCCGGGACGACCATCGAAACCCTCGCCAAGTCCCGGGAACAAGGCCGCTTCCTATACACCCGGTTATCCGTGGTATGCCCAATCTTCGAATTCGGCCAGGTATTCCTGGTAACTGCTCATGCGGGGTCGGCCTTCCTGAGGCTCTACCCCGTGCAGGTGGCGTGGCTGGTCCTGATCGCCGGGTTGACACTCACGATCCTGCTGGCGGGATGGTTCGGATCCGTCCATCGTAAACGGGACCAACTGGAAAGGCTGGTCGGAGAGCGCACCCGCAGTCTTATCGAAGCCCAAAATCAGATGGAACTGGCACTGCACGGCGCCGATCTGGGTGCCTGGGAATGGTGCATACCCTTCGACACAATGACGGTCAACGATAATTGGGCGAAGATAATCGGGTACCGGTTCGACGAAATCGGGCCGCTTCTCGAAAACTGGAGAGGGTTGATCGCGCCTGAAGACATAACTGCCGCGAACGAGGCCATGCAGTTGCACCTGGAGGGTCAATCGGATTTTTACGAGATCGAACATCGCCTGCGGCACAAGGCGGGGCATTATATCTGGGTGCTCGCCAAAGGCCGCGTGATCGAAAAGGATGCGGACGGCTGCCCGCTAAGGGTCTGCGGAACATGCCTCGACACCACCAAACACAGACAGGTCGAGGCGGCATTGAAAACCAGTGAAACACGCCTGCGAACACTGATTGACACGCTGCCTGATCTGGTCTGGCTCAAGGATCCGCAGGGGGTTTACCTGGCCTGCAACAAACGTTTTGAACGTTTGTATGGGACGAAAGAATCCGATATCATTGGTAAGACCGATTATGATTTTGTAGACCCGGCGTTGGCTGATTTCTTCCGGGAAAAAGATCAGGCCGCCATGGCGGCAGGCAGCGCCTGCCTGAATGAGGAAGAGATTACCTTTGCCGACGATGGCCATCGCGAACTCGTGGAAACCGTTAAGACGCCGATGGTTGACGCGCAAGGCAGGCAGATTGGCGTGCTGGGCATTGCGCGGAACATCACCGACCGCAAGCGTGCCGTGGAGATGCTGCGCCTGTCCGAAGAGAAATTTTCCAAAATTTTTGCCATGTCACCGGATATCATCGCCATCACCCGCTTGCAGGACGGAAAGATCATCGATGTCAATATCGGCTTCGAGGAGACCACCGGCTGGAAAAGAAGCGAAGTCGTGGGACGGACATCGGCCGACATTCATTTCTGGGCCGATCCGTCGGCTCGAGAGGATATGGTAACCGAATTGATGGCCGGCCGTGATGTCCTGCATCGCGAAATAGAATTCCGGCGCAAAGACGGTAACAGGAGGATCGGTGTTTATTCAGCCCGAATGATCCGTATTTCGGACGAAGTGACGTTGATTTTCATCCTGCAGGATATCACCAAAAGCAGAAGTCTGGAAGCTCAGCTGCAACAATCCCAGAAGCTGGAAGCCGTGGGCGTCCTGGCCGGAGGGGTGGCCCACGACTTCAATAACATGCTGGGAGCCATCATGGGGTATGCCGAACTGTCCATGAGCACACTGGATTCGTCCGACCCCATGCGCAGAAATTTCAACAAGATCCTCGACGCCGCCCAGCGTTCGACCAACCTTACCCGGCAGCTCCTGGCCTTCGCCCGGAAACAGACAATCGAACCGGTGGTGTTCGACCTCAACGCCTCGATCGAAGGCACCCTGAAAATGCTGCGCCGGCTCATCGGTGAAAACATCGAATTGGTCTGGCAGCCAGCGACCGTAAAATGCTCCGTATGTATGGACCCCGGCCAGCTGGACCAGATCCTGGCCAACCTGTGCGTCAACGCCCGGGATGCCATCGCGGAGGTCGGCAAAATAACCATAAAGACCTGCACGATATTGTTCGACGAAATCTCTTGCAGCGCCTATGCCGACTGTGTCCCCGGGGAGTACGTACGGATCACTGTCGGCGACGACGGTTGTGGCATGGACCGGGAGACCCAGGACCATATCTTTGAACCCTTTTTTACCACCAAGGGACTCGGCCAGGGCACGGGATTGGGGCTGGCCACCGTATACGGTATTGTCAAGCAGAACCAGGGATTTATCCAACTTTACAGTGAGTCCGGCATCGGCACGACCTTCGATATTTACCTGCCCCGGCATGCCGGTGGCGCCGGGACCACAATCGAAGACAGGGACAATGCGATCCCGTACAGCCAGGGCGAGACCATCCTGATGGTGGAAGACGATCCCACCATGCGGGAAATGGGTCTGCTGATGCTTCAACGTCTGGGGTACACCGTTCTCCCGGCGGCAACCCCCGGCGAGGCCATCCGAATGGCCGAGGACGAACACACGGACATCCAGCTGTTCATCACCGACGTGGTCATGCCCGAAATGAACGGCCGTGAACTGGCCGACCGACTGCTGGCAATCCGGCCGGGCATGCGGCATCTGTTCATGTCCGGATATACCGCCGACATCATCGCTCACCAGGGCATTCTTGACGAAGGAGTCAACTTTATTCAAAAACCATTTTCATTGAAAGACCTGGCGGTAAAGATCCGTGCGGTACTGGCATAACCCGGTCCCGATTAAAAATTCGATGGGTCAGAGGCGCCCCGTTGAACCACAAGCGACCGATGTCATGAAGACCAACCGTTACCGGAAAGGATTCATCATGCTGCCCCCTCTGAATCCCAAGAGAACCGATCGTTACAAGGTATGCATCGCCTGGTGCCTCCTGTTTGCAGGGGGCGTCTTTGCTCCCATGCATTCTTCAGCCGCGGAGACCATCACCATGGCATTTATCGATAACCAGCAGCAGGATGTGCTGTTCAAAACGGCCGAACTGGTCTACAGGGAAGCGTTTCGGCGGTTGGGACTGGGATTTGCCCATCGTCAATATCCCACCTTGCGGTGTGGCGTGATGGCCAACAATGGCGAGGTCGACGGGGAACCCGCGCGCGTCGGGAACTACGCAAACGCCTATCCCAATCTGATCCGGGTGGAAGAACCGGTGCTCACGCTGAAAACCGCTGCCTTTGCCGGCAACCCGTCATTGTCCCTCAACGGATGGGACAGTTTGAAAAATACCCCCTATCGTGTCGAATATCTCAAAAATTCAGTGAACACGGAACGTGAATTGTCTCAACGGGTTCCTGCGGAGCGGCTATCCGACGTCGGGACAATTTCGCAAGGGCTTAAAAAACTTCAGGCAGGTCATACGGACATATTTGTCGGCACCGAAGCTATCGTGATGCGCATTCTCGCCCGGGAGTCCTTCAAAGATAAGGGGATTCATCAAGTCGGCGTCATGCAAGAGATCACGTTATATCCATTCTTACATAAAAAGCATAGCCCCTTGGCGCCGAAACTGGCCGAAGTCCTTAGACAAATGAAAGCCGAAGGGGTATTTGAACAGTATCAAACCGCAGCAGTCAAAGCCAGCAATGTGACCCGATAAGGAGTTATGGTCAATAGTTGTGTATGGAAAAATTAGGCGGCGATCCGATTCTCTTCTATTCCATTCACAAATCTGACTCCTTTTATTACTTCTGCCAAACGTTCAGGATGGTGCAGCTTTATCCATCTTCCCTCTGCACATTGACAAAGCTTAAACGCCATCGTGGTGACAGTGGTGGCAGAAAAACATCCCCTGACCTTTGCCGTTCTTAATCGGACAGTTGCGAACGTCGATTCGATGGGGTTGGTCGTTCGAATGTGCCGCCAATGCTCGGCAGGAAATTCATAAAAGGTTAACAGGGCCTCCCGGTCCTTTCTTAAACACTGTACGGCTTTCGGATACTTCGCCTCGTATACCTGAACAAAGTTGTCAAAGTGACGTTCGGCGTCATCTTTGGTGTCAGCATGCCAGATCTCATGAAGTTTCTCTTTGGCCTTGGGCTGGATGCTCTTTGGTATTTTGTTGAGAACATTGGCCGTCTTGTGAACCCAGCATCGCTGCCAGCGGCTGTCAGGATATACTTGGGAAATGGCTTTCCAGAAGCCAAGGGCACCATCGCCTACACATAGCTTAGGGCCGATCTCAAGCCCTCTGGATTTGATATCCATTAATAGCTGTGTCCACGACAGTTCACTTTCCCGGAAACCTCCATCGATGGCCACCAGTTCTTTTTTGCCGTCACGGGTGGCACCGATAATAACCAGTAGGCACTGTTTGTCATCCATGCGTACGTTGCAGTGGATACCATCGACCCAAAAGTAAACGTAATCCTTGCCTGACAAGTTGCGCTTTTGCCAATCCTGGAAATCCTTCTCCCAGCCCGTTTTCAAACGGCTGATGGTCGGCGCGGACAACCCTGGGGCACCTTTTCCAACCAAAGCTGCCAGTGCTTCGGTAAAATCACCCGTGGAAATCCCTTTCAGGTAAAGCCAGGGAATCAGTTGCTCAAGGCTTTTCGTTTTACGAAGATAGGGCGGCAAGATGGACGAGTTGAAATAAACCCTGTCTGAGGACTGACCCGATCGATCCCGAACCCGTGGGGCTTTAACCGGAACCGGGCCGATCCCGGTTTGAATCTCCCGTTTTGGCAAATAGCCGTTTCGAACAACCCGTTGCCTGCCCAGTTCGTCAACCAGGTCTTTGTATTGATGAACAAAAATTTCGATCTCGGCCTCCAGCGCCTGGGTTAACAACTTTCTGGCTCCCTGACGCAAAATATCGGTGATCGGGTCATCCACAAAGACATCTGGTTTTTTCAGCTTGATTAAGTTATCTTTACTCATGGTGTGTGTATCCTTTCCAATTGTTGGCCGGTTGAATGCCTCGTAAACAGTCAACCGGGGGATACACCACCTACTTTCCTAAACACAACTTTTGATTATAGCTCCCCGATAAGCCTCGTATTCCTAATTGAACCTCACCGTCCTAAAATAAAGATTAGGATGAAATTGAAAAGAAAGGATTTTCACGGTGCCCCAATCAATCAAGGACAAGGTCAAGGCATTGGAAAAAACGAATCGCCTGATCACCGACAGCCTGGTCGACGCTGTCTGGGTAGTCGATGCCGATACACTGAAATACGAATATATCACCTCCTCCATCCAAAAAATCAGCGGTTATGCCCCTGAAGCACTCATCGGCACGGTTGTTTTCGATCGACTGACCCCGGAATCTTCGGAAAAGGCAAAAACGGCGTTATTCGAAGGATTGAAAGATCATGAAAGCGGCGAACCAGAGTCACGGTCGATAGAACTGGAACTCGTGCGTAGAAGCGGCGACACCTATTGGGTCGAGGTCAGGGCAAAACTGGCTAAAGAATATGGTGGCCGGCCTAAAATCATCGGCATTACACGGGATATCACAACCCGTAAAAGAGCCGAACTGCAATTGGAAAAGCTGAATCAGGAACTGTTCGCCGCCCTGGCGGACAAAGAACGGTTATTGAAAGAGATAAAGGTACTGCGCAAATTGCTGCCGATCTGCAGCGGCTGCAGAAGGATCCGGGATGACGACGGTAAATGGTGGCCCCTGGATGAATATGTCCGGGTCCATACGGATTCGGATTTCACCCACACCATCTGCCCGGATTGTAAAGACATCTACTATCCTGACATCAAAAAATAATCCTGACCTGCCCGCACCGCTGTTTCCAGCCGGGGGGACAGCAGGTAGACGGCGTTCGGTTGCCCCATATTGCCATCCACCTGTTCATTTCACGTGCATTCACCTTCCGCATCGCCACTCTCGACATTTCATCCATTACCGTGTAAAAGCAACCGGGAGTTTGGCGGCCAGGAGCAGTTTCCAGCCCCTGCCTGACCGACTTCTGACTTCTTCTACCGATGAGGCGCACATGAACCAGGCAGTAAAAAAAGAACTCATGATGGGCAATGAAGCCATTGCCCGCGGATTGATTGAAAACGGCTGCCGCATCGCGACGGCCTATCCGGGAACGCCGGCCTCGGAAATTCTGGCCGCGGTGGCCGCCTATCAGAAGAAGCAAGGCATCGACATGCACACGCAGTGGGCGGTCAACGAAAAGGTGGCCCTGGAGATCGCCTACGCCGGCTGCCAGACCGGCCTGCGAACGGCCGTGGCCATGAAGCAGGTGGGGCTCAACGTGGCCTCGGATCCCTTGATGAGCGCGGCGTATATGGGCACGGCCGGCGGGTTCGTGGTCATCAGCGCCGACGACCCCGGCCCGCACTCCTCCCAGACCGAGCAGGACAGCCGCATGATGGCCATGATGGCCAAGATCCCCGTATTGGATCCCGACTCGCCGCATCAGGCCAGGGAGATGGTCGGTATGGCCTACACGCTTTCCGAAACCTTCAAAACGCCGGTGATGCTGCGTCCCACCACCCGGGTATGCCACTCCCGCCAGGACGTGCGGCCCGGTGAGATCTCTCCGATGACCGGGAAACCGGACTTCAAGAAAGATCCCTCACGTTGGGCGGCAACGCCCAAATTCCGCTACCAGCTGCATCTCGAACTGGAGGAAAAACTATCCCGCATTGCGGAACATCCGGCCACCGCACCGGTGCTGCGCAACCCGAAAGCGACAGGCAGATGCGCCGTGGTTGCCAGCGGCGTAGCCGCGGCCTATACGGCCGAAGGGCTGAACGACCTTGGATTGTGGGGCCGCCTGCCTTTTTTTCAGGTGCTGCAGCCTTTCCCCCTGCACACCGCATTCATCCACCGGCTGCTGACGGACTTTGACGATGTACTGATCGTGGAAGAAACCACCGGTGTCATCGAGATGCAGTTGGCCGACCGCTCCCGCATCCAAGGCAAGCTGAATGGCATGGTCCCGCGAGTAGGCGAGTTGCTGCCCGAGAAAATCATATCCCTGCTGGCCGATTTTACCGGCCTTGAGATCGACCTGCCGACGCTGACCCAGGCCCCGGGACGCCGGCCGACCCTGTGCGCGGGCTGCCCGCACCGCGCCAGTTTTTTTGCCATCAAGAAAGCGGCGCCGCGGGCCATCTACACCAGCGACATCGGCTGCTACACCCTGGGGCTCAATCTAAAAGCGGTGGACACCGTCCTGTGCATGGGCGCGGCTATCAGCCAGGCCGCCGGGTTTTATCATGCCTACAAGCACGAGAAAAAGCGGCCCGATATCGTGGCCACAATCGGCGATTCCACTTTCTTTCATGCCGGTGTGCCCGCCCTCGTCGATGCGGTGAACCAGAACGTGCGCATCGTCCTGGTGATCCTGGACAACCGCACCACGGCCATGACCGGCAGCCAGCCTACGCCGGCCACTGGCAAAAGCGCCACCGGAGAAACCCTGGTCGAAGTGGATATGGAGACCTTGGTCAAGGGCTGCGGCGTGAATTTTCTTGAGGTCGGCGATCCCTATGATACCAACGGGTTCATTGCAACAGTCAAGGCCGCGGTGGCTTACAGCCGCATCCAAGGGCCCGCCGTGGTCATCGCCCGGCACCCCTGCATCATCGACCTGGCGCGACAGGGAAAGGCCGCCGACCCGATCGAGGTCATGGTCACCGAAGCGTGCGATGGATGCGGTTTCTGCCTTCAGCATTTCGAGTGCCCGGCACTGGTGGCTGTTGACGATGGCCAGCGCACCGCCGTCGACCCCCTGGTCTGCAACGGATGCGGTGTGTGTCTGGACATCTGCCCCAAGGGGGCGATCATTGAAAAAACATAGCTCCATGGTTTCCGTTCACCGTTCACGGATCACGGTTGACCCTTCACGGCCCTTAAGCAGCCGAACCCACAATTGAGACGGTAGGTTGAAAAAGACAATGCAAAGCAAATCCCATTATCAGATTGTGATCAGCGGCGTAGGCGGACAAGGCGTATTGTTCATTACCCGGCTGCTGGCAGAAGCGGCTATCGAAAAAGGCTTGCCCGTTTTTACTTCGGAAACCCACGGCATGGCCCAGCGGGGCGGCACGGTGATCTCGCATCTCAAGATCGGTGAATTTGCCAGCCCGCTGATCAGCCCGGGAAGAGCCGACGGCATGATTGCCCTCAAGGCTGAAAGCCTGGACCAGCACGGCGGTTTTCTCAAGCCGGGGGGATGGGCTGCGGTAAACGGCCCTGCGCCATTGAAGATGCAGGCATCGTCAACACCGTTCTACCTCGATGCAGACCGGCTGGCCCGAGAAATGGACGACCCCCGATCCGTGAATCTCATCATGCTTGGATTTACCCTTTCCAGCGCCCAACGGGAAGGTTTTGGCCATGGGTCGCTCCATTGTTCCCTCAATGATATCGCAACCGTTCTGGAAAACCGCCTGAAGGGCAAAACAAATCGGCTGCAGTCGTCCCTCCGGGCGCTCAGGGCCGGCGCCGAGAGCACCACGGCGACCTGAACACCCGCTTCGGCAAACCGGTGCGAACCGAGGAAAGTGGTCGTACTTCCCCCCGCCGTCACGGCCGAAAGGTTCCTGCAGCGCAGGGGGTTGCCGCCTTTACACCAAGCCGGATTTAATTTAATCTGAGATACAGCACCCCGATTCCGGGCATCCATTCCGCGTTGACATTTCAGGGTTTGCAGGAGAATGAGCACATGGAGAATAAAAGAGAGAAGGAGATGAGCCCGACGGAACTGGCCGATCAATCCGAAACCGATGCTGCATCGCTTCACGCCATCATTGCCGGCAATGAAGCCTGGTTGATTGACCGGATCCTTTTTTATGCCAAACGCCAAGGGTACGCCCGATATACATCCACCCTGCGGGAAGCCTGGCGGCAATCCATCGCCGGGCTCTCAGCCCCCCTGCTTGCCGTCCTGGAAAAGGGCCTGCCCGATGTGGAACTGAATCCCGATGAAGACTTCACCGGCGACCCGTTAGCCTGCTTCGGCATCACCGAGGCCCATCGCCACCTTAAACGGGGGGTCAACCAGGCCATGTTTCTAGGCCTGATGAAATACTACCGCCAGAGCTACCTGGACCTGATCGATCGACGTTCGCCGGACCCAGCAAGCGGGCGCCGCTTTTCCCTCACCCTGAATCGGTTTTTCGACCGCATCGAAATGGGTTTGATGACCGCCTGGATCGCACCGGATAAAAATGATCCGATAGCTGAACTCCAGCGGGCAAACCGAAGGATCACCAACGAAAAAAACAAATATCTGACCATCTTCGAAAGCTTTCAATCACCGGTGGCGGTGTTTGATCGAAACCGTCGCATCGACACCATGAACCACGCCTGGGCAACCCTTTTCGATGGTAGGACGGTGCCGGGCGCCGACTATTACGATGATACGCGAATCAACCCACCGGCAGCATGGCTTTCCTCAGAAATCGACCGGTTCGTCGCCAGTGGAAAAGGCGAAAAAAACATAGAAAAATGGGTGCAGACGGCCTTGGGCAGTCGACATCTCTCCATCAAGATTAAACGAATGCTCGATGTCAGTGAAAAATTCAGCGGTTGTGTGGTCATTCTCGATGATGTAACCGAACAGAAACAGGCCGAATCGGCCCTTCAGGAAACGACCCGAAACAGCGAACGCCTCCAGGGGGCGCTGGAACTGGCCGGTGCCGTCTGCCATGATTTGAATCAGCCGCTCATGGCCATCACCGGTTATGCGGAACTGATCCTGATGGACTATCCCGAAGACGGCCCCCATGTTCAAAAGCTTAAAAAAATTGTCGAACAGGTCGCCAAAGTGGGGCAGATCACGAAAAAGCTGATGCATGTCACCCGCTATGAGACCAAACCCTATCTGGACCAGCAGATCATCGACATCGAAAAAGCCTCCGGCGTTTCATGAGCGTTCAACCCGGCGGAAGTTGCGCGGCGACAACGCCCCCTCCGTCCTGTTGCCTTGCCCGCTGCTGCCGACGGTCCATCTTGATACTTTCCGAAGAATCCATTACATCTGCCTTGATGCGAACCTTTGCTAACGATAAGGAATTGCCATGTTCACCGCCCACGATATTCTGGACATTGCCATACGGCTGGAAAATAATGGTGAGAAAACGTACCGGAAAGCCCGGCAGCACATCACGGATGAAGAATTAAAGACGCTTCTGACCTGGATCGCCCAGGAAGAGCACAACCACGCCCGCTGGTTTACCGAGTTAAAAAACCGATTGACCCAGGGCGAGGATCACCATCTGATGGCGGATCTGAGCCGGGCGCTGGTGGAGGATGTAGTCCAGGGGCAGGTATTTTCCCTCCAGGAAGTCGATTTTGAAACCATCGACACCCCGGATAAAATGATCCGCACCTTTATCGGTTTCGAAGACGACACCGTTGCGTTCTATGAGATCCTGAAGGCCTTCATCGACGACCCGGAAGCGGTGGGCCAGCTGGAGCAGATCATTACGGAGGAAAAAAAGCATATCGCTACTTTCAGAAAAATGTTGTCTGCAAACCATATGGCCACAACGTGAACATCGTATGGAACTTCCGATGCCTCGCCAATTGGTTCTTTTTCCAAAACCCTGGTGCTCCCCACAGCCTTCAGCATGGCTTTTCCTGCCGAACCGAATTCTCTGGAACTGAAAAACTGCTCGAATCTTCTCCCAATATCTCCCGCCATTGGCATCCTCCCCGGGCAACGCAATGGTTCCGGGAAAATCGGCATCGTCATTGACAGCAGTCTGATCGCCTCATTGGTGAGCCGGCTTGTCAAAACAGGCATGTTGGTATAAAGACGTTCTCTGTTGGCGACAAGGCAGATTTTTTCCTCCGACCCTGAAAAATGATGAGGAGTATCCTCTTCTGGAAATAGAATGAAGACTCCGCGGTATAAAACATGAGGCTGGCAAGACGGGCTTCGTAACACACTCTGGCAACTGCTGATTCAAAAAGCTGATCTGAACGCTGGGAGGAGAAATGCAGAAGCGAACTATTCTGAAAACCTTGAAATACGCAGTTGCTCTTTGTTTGCTGTCACTTTCAATCACCGGAAGCCTTTTTGCCGAAACACCGCAATCTGTCCAGGTCACGGGAAACAACCTTGTTCCCGATGTTACCGGCACCTATGAAAAACAGGGAACGCACGGATCTTTCGGGCATGAATACTGGGTCCGTGACGACGGAGCCTATTATATCTATTCTGATGAATACTCCGGCAAGGGATACTGGAATATCGATGTCGATCTGAACGATGATGATGAAGTTTATTTCTACAGCGATGAGGATTTGTCCGACCCGGTTCCATTCGCCGATCTGGTTTCCCCCGACATGGTGGGTTCCGACTGGACGCCTTTGGATGGGACCGGGTCTCCGACCGTGTCGATTGGCGGAGTCGATTTCCCCGAAATCAATGTGACCGGCAACGCCACCAATATCGATAGCGGAGATGACACACCGACATTTGCCGACCATACCCAGTTCGGTTCCGCCAATATTTCATCAGGAACAACAGCGCGAACATTTACCATACAAAACAACGGATCTTCAGCTCTAACCGTCAGCGGTGTATCCATCAGCGGAGAAAACAGCTCCGATTTCTCAATATCCGCATCACCGGCGGCGTCGGTTGCGTCTTCCAGTTCCACGTCTTTTGCCGTCACTTTCAATCCGTCCGCTGTCGGCAACCGGAATGCAACCATTACCATTGCCAATGACGATGCCGATGAAGGCAGTTATTCCTTCGATATCCGGGGGTACGGATTCACGCCCGCGGACGTGACGGTGTCAAACATCGACAATCCGGCGGCCGCCAACGGAACCTATCTCCATCAGGGCGTCATCTATGAATGCCAGTATTGGAAACACACAACTGAGGACTATTGGATATTCAACGACGACTTCAGCGGGACACGCTATTGGAATTTGGATGCGGATACCGACGATACGGATGAAGACTGGTTTTTTTATATCGCTTCCGAAGGCGGGACACCCACCGGGCTCACCGGATGGACAGCCAATGCAACTACGAGTGCCGATGGTGATCCGTTTATCTCCGTGGGAGCACCGATCCCCGAAATCAATGTTCAGGGCAACAGTGCAGATATTGCCGACGACGATACCACTCCTTCCTTTAGCGATCACACCCATTTCGGTTCGGTGGATATCGCGTCCGGTTCACGGGAAAGGACATATACCGTTCACAACCAGGGAAACACGACACTGAATATATCAGGTGTGACCCTCGGCGGGACAGACGCTTCCGACTTCAGTTTGACCGCGACACCGGCCGCAGCTGTTGCCGCTGCGGATTCCACGACCTTCGTCGTTGCCTTCGCGCCGGCCGCAACCGGCACAAAATCGGCAACGGTTTCCATCGCCAGCGACGACAGCGACGAAGGCACATACACGTTCTCCATTCAAGGCGACGGCTTCTCCCCCCGGGATCTGGTAATTTCAACCATCACCGAGCCGGTGGCGGCGAACGGCACCTATGTTCATCAGGGAATCGTTAATGAGTTCCAGTATTGGAAACATGAATCGCTATCCTTCTATCTGTTCAATGATGACTTCAGCGGTACACGCTACTGGAATATAGATGTGGATACCGACGATACGGATGAGGACTACCTGTATTACAAAGAATCCGTTGCCGCGACGCCGGCAGGCCTGACCGGCTGGACGGCGCATGCCGATGTATCGGGTTCGCCGACGATAGCCGGTGCCGGTCCGGAGATGAGCGTCGAGGGCAACGGCAGCACCATTGCAGATGGCGATACGGCACCATCCATCACGGACCATACGGATTTTGGAACGGTGGATGTTGCCTCAGTAACATTATCACGCACCTTCACCATCCTGAATACCGGTACTGACCCACTGACTCTCAGCGACACCCCCATTGTGGCCATATCGGGAAGCAACGCCGCGGATTTCACGATAAGCCTGCAACCGGCAGGCACCGTGGCGGCGGCTGGGACAACGACGTTTACCGTTCGGTTCGATCCATCGGCAACCGGGACCCGCATGGCTCAGGTCAGCATCGAGAATGACGATACTGACGAGAATCCCTATAATTTCAGCATTCAGGGAACCGGCGCCGCCGCCCCCGTGATCGACAACCTCTCCGGCGATACCCTGGCCTATGAGGAAGGCGACGGCGCCGTGGTGATTGACCAGGGAACGGCTGCGGGTGTAAGCGACGCGGACAGCGTCGACTTCGACGGCGGAACACTGACCGTGGCCATTGGCGCAGGTAAGGATGACGCCGAAGACACCTTGTCCCTGTATACCGGTGGGACAGTGTCCATGGCCGGCACCGCCATGGGATCGAACCTGTCGGTGGACGGGACATTGATCGGTACTCTGGGGAGCACCATTGCCGCCGGAGAGGATCTGGTCGTGAATTTGAACAGCAGCGCCACTGCCGCCAATACGGCGACCTTGATTGCGGCCGTGACCTATGAGAACACGGATACGGCCACCCCTACCACCGGTGGGCGAACCATCGATTTCACCTTGAGCGACGGAGACGGCACGACGTCGGCCACGTTCAGCGCCACGGTGACGGTAAGCGCCGTTAACGATGCGCCGCTAATCGTCAACCAAGTTGCACGCGGTCCCATTGAAACCTTTCCCCTGACCATCACCTTGAACGATCTGGTCGTCACCGACGTCGACAACACCTACCCCGACGATTTCACCCTCACGGTCCAGGACGGTGCCGACTACGATCGTTCCGGCCCGACAATCACGGTTGCCGAAGATTATACCGGCTTTCTCACAGTCCCCGTCATCGTCAATGACGGTACGGATAACAGCGCCGTTTTCAATCTATCCATCTATGCCGCCGAGGATCATGATAATGACGGCATGCCAACGGTCTGGGAACAACAGAACGGCCTCGATCCCCTGGCGGACGATGCGGCCCTCAACCCGGACAACGATGGATTGACCAACCTGCAGGAGTATCGGACCGGGACCGACCCCCAGGCGGAAACACCAGGTCCCGGCGTGGCGGTGCTCGTTTCACCGGATCACCTGGCGACCGGGCAAGCTCTCTCCCTGCCGCTGGAAACAGGCTACGCAGCCACGGGACTTGAATCGCTTCATGCCCGAACCCGTTGGCAGATCTCCCTAAACCCGGATTTTTCAGGAGCGGCCGCCATACTTGATAGTACCTCCGAAAACCACAAAACCGGGATAACAGTTCCATTCAGCGTTCTTGAACCCGGAACCCCTTACTATTGGCGGGTTGGCTATATCGATAGCGATGGGCTGCTGTGGCCCTGGTCGGATTCGAAAATGTTTACGACCACACCGGACAGTGGCGACGGGAACAGCAACGGGCTTCCCGACGACCAAGAGGTCGCCGCGGGGACGACATCGGATCTGGACGCCGATGGAAACGACGATCTCTCCCAGGCGGACATGCACTGTGTGGCGCTGGCCGACGGCTCCGGCTGGACCTGCCTCAAAGACACGGAAGCCAGTGCCGTCGAAGAATTTTACAGCATCGACAGCGATGAAATCACGGACACGGACGGCAGGCCGGACAACCTCCCCTTCGGCTTGTTCGGATTCAGGCTGGCGGTGGCCCCCGGAGACTCGGTGACGGTGAGCAAATACTATTCGACCGCCCTGCCCGAGAATGTCTCCTGGTACAAGCATGACAGCATCAGCGGCTGGTTCGATTATTCGGGCTATGTGACCATTAGTGTCGACCGCCGGTCCGTGGCAATCGAACTTACCGACGGCGGGTATGGAGACGCGGACAGCGTAGCTAACGGGGTGATCGTCGATCCGTCCGGACCGGCGGGTGGTGACGATTCGGGTGTAAACGGACCACAGAGCGGAAGTGGTGGGGGTGGCGGCGGCTGTTTTATCACCACAGTTTCGGGTGATCACCTTGGTATCGGCGGGAGGGCATGCCGTTGGCTCATCAGTGTTGCCGGTCTATCAGCGGGGTATGGATGTCAATGAAAAGTGTCTAACCGCTGATGCCTTAACAATTACGGTGTCGAATCCGTGGACACCGGTAATCGTCACATCCGCTCAAACGGGGAGGACGATATTGGCCTTTTCAAGACATCGGTCCAGCGCGATTTTGACTTTCTCTATGGCATCCGGAGGACTCATTTTACGAAGCGGTTCATTCCATGGTTCGACGACGATCGGACCATCGAATCCCAACGCATCAAGTGTTTTAAGCATGCCGGTTAAATCGATCATTCCGGTTGCTCCCGGCAGTTCCCTTTGAAATTCAGGTAGGGTGAACCGGTCGTAATCTCCATCCAGACCGTCATTGACCTCTACATAAACGACCTCTTCGGAAGACAGCCGTTCTAGATCCAGCAGTCCGGCGCCGCTCGTATACCAATGCAAGGCATCCAGCTTGATGCCCACGCAGTGTTGTGAATTTGCGGCCGCAATCAGCGCCCTGATGCCGTCAAGGGTGTGGATGAAGTCGAATCGTCGTTCCCGTCGCATGGTCGTCGGGCCGATGAATTCCAGCCCGAGGCGCACTGCATAGGCTTCCAATAGCGGTTTGATCCGTTTTAACCGCCTGCGCAGAAGGGCGAAGTGATCGTAATAGTCCAACGTATTGGAAGATGGCTGCACATACCCGACGCAGCATGTGAAACCCGCATCCCGGCATAAAGACAAGTCCTGCTCGAATAGGGCAAGGCTTTGCTCGAAATCGGAGTTGGAATAACACGCATTGAAAGCGGCCGAAAATGCGAATGCCCCCGGCTTCAAGTGGTGCTGCGTCATCAGTTTGATGGCCTGGCTGGGTCCATGTTCTCTCAAAAAGCGACGATCCGCGTTGATGGCGTCAAATCCGAATTTTTGGGCCAATCGGCAGCTCTCCTGAAATGGCAGAACATGGCCGATGGACCCGCAGTGGGGGCTGTCGGTGTGCGCCGGTGCATCCGTCACATTCAGCGTCCGGAGCCATCTGCTCCGGAAATTCGCGGGTAACTTTTTCAATGCCCGGTCAGACGCTTTTCCCAGATTAGGATTTTTCATTCCAGGTGCCTAATCATACGCTACCGAATTGGATTCAGTTGCAATAACCATTGAAGAAATCCTTGATCACCCGTTGAACGATTTTTTTATCCACGTGCACGAGATAGTCGCCATTTCCTTTTTTGCATTGTCCGATGCTTTGCAGAAGAACATACCGAACATCTCCGCCGATTTTTTTATTGTCGACATACATGGTATTGAAGATATTCGACGGGTTAAGATGCTCGGGAAGCGTTGGCCTCAGTGCCAGTATATCATCAATCAGCCGGTAATGCAGGCTTACCGCTTCACCATCGATATAACCCAGGTTCAAGGAAAGTTCGGCGGCGATTTTCATGCCGAAAGAAACGGCTTCGCCGTGTGTCAGGGCACCCTTTGAAAGCCACTCCATCGCATGGGCAAAGGTGTGTCCATATTCAAGAATGATCCCGTAATGTCTTTCAGTCGGATCCTTTTTGAGGATTTCAAGCTTTGAACGGATCAATTTAAAGCAGAGGTCGGTCAGTTGTCGTGAAGAATAATCGCCGTTCCGCCTGATGGCGCCCTCCAAAAAAGGGATAAATGCGTTCTGGTCGATCAACCCGTTTTTGATTCCCTCGATGATGCCGGATCGCTTGAACCGCAAGGGTTCCGTCTCGGTATATCGCGTGTCCGCCCACGCAAAAACCGGAGCATGGAAAAGTCCGAAATTATTTTTGCCGTATTTCCCATTTACGGCCTGCTTATTGCTCAGCATGCCGTCGGTCTGGTGGGTAATCGTGGTCGGGACTTCGACAAAACGAATTCCCCGGAATATCAACCCGGCGGCCAAGCCGGTGATGTTTCCAACCGAACCGCCTCCAAAAGCGATCAGAAGCGATCGTTTGCTGACCCCTTTTCCAACAAGTTCGTCACATAATTGTTGAAGGACGTCGAAGGTCTTGCACGTTTCCCCGCGGGGAAGAAAGTAGATATCCGTATCGGGAAACGTTCGTTTGATCTTGTTTAAAAAGGGATCACCAAAAAGGTCGAAAATAAAAGGATCGGTCAATAAAAAAACCCGGTCTACAGGATGGCGGCGTGTTGCACGGTCGAGGGTTTCGATGAAATGATCTTCGATATCGTAACCGAAGAAAAGAGGAAATGTCGGTTCCAGCCCAACGTCTATCTGGATGAATTTTCCACAATCGAAATCGATTATCTGGTTGTAGTCAAACATTCACGGTTGCTATAACGTTTCGATCGCACGGCCAGGTACCAGCCGGACCTTTGATTTGTCTCTTTTTAACACCTTCCTGCCGCAATATACAACTATATGCACGGTTCACATTTTTCAGAGATTGGGATAATAACTTAAATTCGCTTGATGTCAAGACCGACCCCAATTATAAGCCGCCGACGCGGTTGGTGGCCGCTGATTAACAATCGATTTTTTTGAGCCATCTGCGGCGAACGGTTCGATTTTCCCGGCCCCAACGGTGGCCTCAACAATCACGACCATCAATATGCTTACCGGCCTTGCGCGCCTGGATACGGGGACCATTTGCATCGGCGGAAAGGACTTCAAGGCAGTCCGGAAGGGGGTCATTTCCCCACCACCTCTATCGCCTTCACCAGCAGAATTGCCGCCATGCCGATCATGATCAACCCGGCCAGGATGTCCGCCTGCTGCCTGAAACGATTCAGAAAGACGGCCGCCCCAACCCCCACGGCCAGCATCCCCGGCAGGGTACCCAGACCGAAGATCAGGGCCGCTGCGGCACCGGAAACCACGCCAGCGCAGGACAGCGCCTTGGCAAAGGCGGCATAGGACAGCCCGCAGGGCAGGCCCCCCAGAATCAGTCCCAAAATAAAAAGATCCGCATCGCTTCGCCCGCCGGCAGACCGGGACATGAGGCGCCGCCAGCCGGGCATCCGGTTGGGCATGGCTATGGCCAGCCATCGCGGTTCGGCCACGAACCCCAGGCGGGACAGGCCGAAAAAGAGCAGAAACAGCCCGGCCAGAACGCTGATCACCACCTGAACCCGGGCGATCCACACCATCGGGTCGCCGCCGACGGCTGCGGCCAGGCGGATCAATCCGCTGCCGGCGGCACCCATGGCCGCGCCGATGATGCCGTAAGTGATCAGCCGTCCGGCATGGTAGGCAAGGTGGGCGGAAAACCGCCCGGTCTGTCCGGGCAGGGCAACCACTAAAGGGCCGCACATGCCGATACAGTGGCCGGTGCCGAGCAGGCCCAGCATGAAAAGGGAAATCGTATCGATCGGCGTTGTCATCTTCTCACCCGTTCCTCAATTCCCTGTTCCATATCTACGTGTTTTTCCAGAATGGGTGGGTTGAGGTCCGGATCAAGGCCGCAGGATTTTTGAAAACGCTGGTGTAGCAGCGCTACGTCGAGGATTTCAAAAACACGAGAACGCAGATATGGGCCTCAAGATGCCTATTCTGGATGACAGGATCTTGCAGTTTCGCACAAAAGCAGTTACATTAATACTCTCTTTTTTCGTTTCCTTTCGTTTTCAATAGTGGATCGTGCCTTTCACTTTCCTGAATAAAAGGAGGCCCCGGTTTGAAATTCTCATCACAACAACGGCAATGGATGTGGGTAACGGTCGTAACCGCCGCACTGTTCCTATCACCCGCCGCCACCCCGGCTGCCGACGGAGGGCCGGCACCGGCATTGAAATCACTTTCGGCCGACGGGCAGATGACCCTCAGCAAGTCCGACCGATGTCCGGTCTGCGCCATGTTTCCCGCACAACGCCCCCAGACGGCGGCTGCCATGACACTGAAAAGCGGCGAGACCTTTTATTTCTGCGGCAACGGCTGCCTGCTCAGGACCTGGCTGAGGTCCGCAGTCTACCTGGGAAGATCCCGGGCCGAAATCGATCGTCTGGTTGTCCGGGACTACTTTTCCGGCCAGCCCATTGACGGGCGAACGGCCACCTGGGTAGCCGGTTCCGATGTGGTGGGCCCCATGGGTCCGGCGATCATCGCCTTGGGCGACCCCGGGCAACTGGCCGTCTTCAAAGGCCGTCATGGCGGCAAAACCGTATTTACGCTCGATCAGGTCGATGACGATCTGTGGAAGCAAATCAGCCGGCGCGAATTGCCGGAAGCCAAAACGGATTGAACCGGCAGTCCCGAATCATGAAACACCTGCCCGAAGTGAAAACCCATCGGCCGCCGGCGCCGAGCCGGGGTGCCCGGCGCCTGTTGACCATCGCCATCCTCGCCAGCACGCTGGTAGTTCTGGCCGCCGGCGCCGACTGGCTGCTGCGGGTTCCCCGTCAAGATCGCGCCGCAAGGGCGTGGATGCAGGCACTTTCCCTCTCCACACCGGCCCTGCATACTGCCGGCAGCCCCCTGCGTCACCCGGAAACGGTGAATCCGGCGGTTGACCTGCGCTTTTCTCCCGGCCTGGAAACGGACCCGTGATGCACAAACCCGGCTATTCGCCCATGGCCATCTGGGCCGCCAGGGAAGTCCTGCGCCATCCGTGCCGGTCCACGCTCCTGTTTGCCTGCCTGGCCAGCCTCGTTTTTGTGGCCGCCACGGCCCTGCTGTTCAGCCAAGCACTGGACGCGACCTGGGCCCGGCTCGTCAACCAGGCTCCGGATCTCGTCGTCCGGCGAATCGATGCCGGCGGATGGGCTCCCATTCCGGCCCGAACCGCGGTGGCCCTATCCAGTAAAATTCCCGGTGCGCTCGACCCCACCCCCCGCCTGTGGGGCGTGGTAACAGGCCCGCAAGGTCCGGTTACCGTCGTGGCCACCGATGGCATCATCCCTGAAAATGTGCGCCAAGGGCTGAAGGTCCCGGCCAACGGCCAGGCCGTGGTGGGCCGGGGCATCGCCCGACGCCTGTCAGGCAGCCGTTTGAATCTGGGCAGCCGCAGCCCCGTCACCCTGGATGTCATAGACACATTCCCGGCCGACACTGGTCTGGCCACCCATGACCTGGTCTGGACAACCCCGGAGGATGCCCGCCATTTGCTGGGACTGGCGCCGGACCAGGCCAGCGACCTGGCCGTCCACCTGTTCCGGCGGGAGGAGGAGCAGGCCATCCAGGCCGATCTGGCCGCCGCCTTTCCCTGGCCCGTGCGAATCACCGACCGCAGCACCAGCGCACTGCGTCATCACACACGGGCTGTCCGCACGGGCGGCATCGCGGTGGTGGCCGGCATCCCGGCTCTGCTGGCCATGCTGTTGATCATCACCGGAACGATCGTCGACACCACCGGCCTGCAATCCCATTGGGGTCTGCTCAAATCCATGGGGTGGACCACCGCAGACATCGTTCGGCTTCAAATTACCAAGGCGACCCTCGTGGGCGGTCCGGCAGTGGTACTGGGCCTGGGGTCGGCTTACGCCGCGGTCTTCTATCCGCCTGCTGCAGGGGTCACCGCGTTTTGGATCACCGGCGGCCAGCACCTGCCGGCGCTGACCCTGTCCGATACCGGGGCCCCGCTTGTCATGCTCGAAATCGCTGCCATGGTGGGCCTGCCCTTTCTGGCCACTGTTTTTCTCACCTGCCTTAGGGGAGCGGCCGGTGCTCCCTGGACCATGCTTCAGGCGGCCCCATGGGATTGAACACCGGACTGGACTGCCGCCAGCTGGATTTCAGGTGGCCCGGAAAACAGGCCGACGCCTCTTTTGTGCTGGAATCGATAGATGCGCAGTTTGCTCCGGGCACGGTCAACCTGGTGACCGGAGAGACCGGCAGCGGCAAGAGCACCCTTTTGCATCTGCTGGCCGGGCTGCTGCGCCCCACGGCCGGCGAAGTGTGGGCCGACGGCCAACCGGTCTCCCGTTGGCCGTCACGTCACCGCGATCCCTGGCGGCGGCAGGTGGGTATCGTGTTTCAGCATCTCGCATTGATACCGGACCTCACTGTGGCGGAAAATCTCCTTTTACCCATGATCCCGAGACAAATTCCCTGGTTCCGCATGCAGGATGAAATCTTCAGGCAGCTTACGGACGCCGACCTGTCGGGCCTGGCCGACGCGCCGGCACGTGCCCTGTCCGGCGGACAGCGCCAGCGAGTCGCGATAGCCCGGGCACTGGTGGTCCGGCCCCGATACCTCCTGGCCGACGAGCCCACCGCCTTTCAAGACGACGAGCATGCATCGCGGATCGGCGCACAGCTAGAAAATGCAGCCCGTGAAGGAGCGGTGGTCGTCATTTGCTCCCACGACCCGCGGATGCGATCGTCAAACCGGGTTGACCGACGGTTTCATCTGGCCTCGGCAGCATTGACCCGGAACCGGTCCAGTCAGGAACCAGCATGATCTGGCATCCCCTGGTCTGGGCATTCTGGATGGCGGCGGCCACCGGCGGGTTGCTTTACGCAACCGGCGCCCTTCAGGCTGTGGATGTGGTACTGAACTGGCGCCCGGCGCGTGCGGATGTCGATCAGTTGCAGCGGGAACGCCATGCGGAAATGGCTGCCCTGCTGGGGCACTGGGCCCTGGGCAGCCTGTCGGCAGCCGCCGTGCTGGGCCTTGTGGGCATTGCCGTGGTCTGGCACCGGATTATACCCGGTGCCATGTGCGGTACCGGCGTCCTTCAGGCCATGGGAACCGACGGCAGCCGGGCCATGGTTTTCTGGGGCGCCGCCCTGATGGTCCTGTATGGCTGGCGGACCCTCGACCGCCTGGACAGCCATCACCCCGAAGGGCTTTTAACCCGGACCGGGGCGCGGGTAATGATCGGCGCAGCCCCTTTTCTGGTCCTGGCGATCTTCTTCTCCTGGCAGGCCCTGATGCGGATCGAAAACGTTCCCCCGGTCAGCTGCTGCGCGGCCGTGTACGACCAGGTACTCGATAACGCACCCGGATCCGTTGCCATGAAACGGCTGGCGCCGATCTGCCTCTGGGGCAGCCTGGCGGGCGGTGCGGCATTGCTGGTCCTGGCGGTATCTGCCATCCGCCGCCCCGGTCGCGGATCGGGTGCCCTGGGATGCGCCATTGCCCTCCTCTGGTCCGTCGGGGCTACCGTTTCCGTCAAACAGGTGTGGTCCGCCTATTATTATCAGGTCCTCTCCCACCCCTGCCCCTGGTGCCTGTTTCTGCCGGATTATCGCGGCGCCGGATTCTTCATTTTCGCCAGTATGGCCGTGGTCGTCACGGAAAGCGTGGCCCTCTGGCTGGCCGACCGCACCCGCGGCCGGATCCCGGTTCTGAAGGAACCGGCCGACAAACGCATCCGGCAGGCCGCTTGGCGGATATCCATCGCCCTGATCGGTTTCACGATCTTGACCGCGGGCCCAGCCATCGCCTGGCGCCTGCGCAGCGGCGTCTGGCTGGATGGCTCCTTCTAATTAAAAACGGATTGTCCGGTAAGGCCTGTGGCGCAACCCCACATATAGGCTGAAGTCGAATGACGGAAGACCAAAGACTGATCGCGGCTGGAAGCCGCTCCTACAATCTATCAATCCTTATATTAATCATATGCTTATAGCATCGGTTCTCACGCTAACCGATTGACAAGCCCATCCGCCTTTTGATATCGTAATTTCAACTTTGCGCCAAACCGTTTTATTCCCGACATTCACCGACAGAACGACCGCCCCGCTAACCACGGGTTGAAAATCTCACTGATACTGAACCATCCATCGGCAACAGGATGGGTACCGGACCCGATCAACCCATGTCATCGGCATGGGGAACCTGGCACGAACGGGCATCACGTATGAATCGCAGAACTTTTCTCAAGATTGCATCCATGGGCAGCGTCGCCGTGGCCGCCGGCTGCTCAGCCAAATCCGAAGACAATCTGTTCACCATGGTCCGGGCGACCGAAGATATGGTCGTCGGTCAGGAATCTTGGTATGCGTCCACCTGCCGCGAATGTCCTGCCGGCTGCGGGGTGCTGGCCAAAAACCGTGAGGGACGCGTCATCAAACTGGAAGGAAATGGCCTGCACCCGGTCAACCGGGGCACGCTTTGCATTCGGGGCCAGGCGGCCCTCCAGGGGCTCTACAATCCCGACCGGCTGTGGATGCCGCAACTCAAAACGGAGAAGGGGTGGCAGGAAATCCCTTTCGATAAAGCCGAGGCGTTAATCCGGAAAAAGGCCGGGGCAGCAGCCAATCGCGGGTCCGGCCGCATATCCATGGTCACCGAAACCGTGGGCCGGACCCAACTGGACCTGTTTGCCACGGTACTGCAAACCTTCAAAAGCCCGCCGCCCGTCGTCTTCGAACCCCTGGCCTATGAGTCCCTGAAGTTTGCTCACCAGCAGCTCTTCGGCGACCCCGTCCTGCCGGTTCTGCACATGGACCGGGCCGATGTGCTGCTCGGGTTCGGCGCCGATTTTCTGGAGACCTGGCTCTCACCGGTGGAATACGCACGCAAATTCAAGTCCATGCATCAGCTGAACGATGGCCGCAAGGGGGTGTTTATCCAGGTGAGCCCCTTCCAATCCCTCACCGGCGCCAATGCCGACCGCTGGATTGGCTGCCGGCCCGGCACCGAGGCCGCAGTGATCATGGGGTTGGTCCGCCTGGTGATCGATGACGCCAACGGCCGCCAAGTGAACCGGAATCTGCGGGATGCGCTGGCAGGCGCGACCGAAGCGTACACCCCCGAAGCGGTGGCCCGGTTGTCGGGCGTCAGCGTTGAAGACCAGTCCGTCGTCGGCCGGCAGTTGCTGGCGGCAAAACGGCCCCTGGTTCTGGGCACGGGCGCCGGCAGTGGCGGTGAACATTCAATTGCCGCCGAACTGGCCGCCCTTTTTCTCAACCTGGCCCTGGATCCTGAACTGTCCCTGTTCGACTTCAACAATCGCCACCGGGTAGAGATCGCCGACCGTCGGTCCACGGTACTGGACGCATTCGATGCCATGGATGAAAAATCCGTGGAGCTGGTCTTGATCAACAATGTCAACCCGGTCTTCTCCATTCCCGGCGGCAACCGCATCGCCAAAATCCTGAGCGACAAAAAGCGCTTCGTGGTGGCCTTTTCCAATTTTATGGATGAGACAGCAGCCCTCGCCGATCTTATCGTTCCGGTGCAGCTGGCCCTGGAAACCTGGGATGCTTATGAAAGCAACAGCGCCACGATGGCCACCCTGCAGCCCACCATGGGAAAGATCACCCAGGCGCCCGCGTTGGGAGACCTGCTGCTCAATCTGCTTCCCCCCGAGAAGCGGCCGGCGGCAGACTACCAAGCCCTGGTGACCCGATCCGTTCTGGCCGGCCAGGGCAGTCAGACCGCCGCGGCCTGGCTGAAAACGATTCAGAAAGGAGGACGATTCAGTGACAACAGCACTACGGGAGGCAGCCCCAAGGCTAACCTGAGAGCGGCGGCAACCCTGAAAACCTGCCTGGCGGCCCTGCCGGAGCCTAAAGCGGGTGATGTGCTCATGGCCCCGCCCTCCATCCGTTTTTTCGATGGCCGGGGCGCCAACCGGCCCTGGCTGGCCGAAATCCCGGATACCCTCACCCAGATCGCCTGGCAGACCCCGGCCCTGATCCATCCGGACCGCATGGCCGCCGGCGGCATCAAGGACGGCGACATGGTCGTCCTGGAGACCCACGCGGGAGAAATCGAGGTGCCGGTTTATGCCTACGCGGGGGTTTTCCCGGGAACCGTTGTGGTGCCTGCCGGACTAGGCCACACCACGTTCGGCCGCTGGGCCTGCGGCCAGGGCGTCAACCCGCTGTCGGTTCTGGATCCATCGGTGAATGCCGACGCAGGGGCGCCGTCGTTCGCGACACCACTGGTAAGCATGGCAATCACCGGCACGCGCATGTCGCTGGCCGCCACCTCGGGCAGCCGCGTCTCCCTGGGCCGCAAGATCGCCCTCAGCATGGCCATCGAACAGATCGGCCACAAGTCCGGCCACGACAAGCCGGGACTGACCATGGATACCTTTCCCCTGACCCCGCCGACCCCCGAGGGGTACGACCCCGAACGGGATCTCTACCCGCCCCACGACCATGACGGCTACCGCTGGGCCATGATCGTAGACATGGACCGCTGCATTGGCTGCACGGCCTGCGTGGCGGCCTGCTATGCGGAGAACAACCTCGGCATCGTCGGTGAGAAGCGCATCATTGAAGGCCGGGAGATGGCCTGGCTGCAGATCCAGCGATATCAAGACCCGGCAGACATGGCCCGGGTCACCTTCCTGCCCATGATGTGCCAGCACTGCGACAACGCCCCCTGCGAGGCGGTCTGCCCGGTCTATGCGCCCCACCACTCCAAAGAGGGGCTCAACAACCAGATTTACAACCGCTGCATCGGCACGCGCTTCTGCGCCCAGAACTGCCCCTACAAAGTACGGCGTTTCAACTGGTTCGACTGGCAGTGGCCCAAGCCGCTGCAGATGCAGCTCAATCCCAACGTCACCGTGCGCAGCAAGGGCGTGATGGAGAAATGCTCCTTCTGCATCCAGCGCATCAAGGCCGCCCATAACACGGCCAAAAACGAGAAGCGGGCCATCCGCGACGGCGAGGTAGTGCCGGCCTGCGCCCAGACCTGCCCCACCGGGGCGCTGACCTTCGGCAGTCTCATGGATCCGGCCAGCCGGGTGAGCCAACTGATCAAGGATCCGCGGGCCTATCAGGTGATGGGATACCTAAATACCAAACCGGCGGTGATTTACCTTAAAAAAGTGACTCAAACCGTTTAATTGGATTGTGTTTTGTTTGAGATTTGGTGCTTGTATTTTGCTGATTCCAAATCATCCGGGATAGAATAAAGGTAGCAATGGAACAGACACTCACCTACCGCAAAATTGACGATACGGTTCTGGACACCCTGACACCGCCCCAGCGCAGCTACTGGGCACTCGTGGCCCTGCTTTTTGCCGGCGTGCTCATGGGCGCGGGGTGCTGGCTCTACCAGATCTTGGTAGGCATCGGCGTCGGTGGCCAGAACAACCCGGTGCACTGGGGCACCTATCTGATCAATTTCGTCTTCTGGGTGGGGATCGCCCATTCGGGAACGCTGATTTCCGCCATCCTGCACCTGTTCCGGGCCGGATGGCGCAACCCCATCGCCCGGGCCGCCGAAACCATGACCGTCTTTGCCGTGTGCACCGCCGGTCTGTTCCCTTTTGTCCACCTGGGACGGGTCTGGATGGTCTTTTACATGCTGCCGATTCCCAACCAGCGAACCTTGTGGCCCAACTTCCAATCCCCGCTGATGTTCGACGTGGTGGCCATTTCCACCTACCTGACGGTCAGCAGCCTGTTCTGGTACACCGGCATGCTACCGGATCTGGCCATCATCCGCGACCGTGCCCATGGCGTGCGGCGCAAAATATTCACCGTGCTCTCCCTGGGCTGGACCGGTGAATTCGAAATCTGGCGCCACTACACGCGCGGTTATCTTTTTTTCGCCGCCCTGGCCACCCCGCTGGTCATCTCGGTCCACAGTGTGGTCTCCTGGGACTTCGCCCTGAGTGTGGTACCCGGATGGCATACCACCATCTTCGCCCCCTATTTCGTAGCCGGCGCCATCCACTCGGGTCTAGCCATGGTGCTCACCCTGATGATCCCTCTGCGCATGATCTTCAAATACGAAGCCATCATCACCGACCGCGTCCTGGAAAGTGTGGCCAAAACCATCGTCTTCACCGGTCTGATCGTAGCCTTTGCCTACGCCACCGAAATCTTCATCGCCTGGTACAGCCACAACCCGGTGGAGATGGAAACCTTCCGCTGGCGGGCCCTGGGCGACTACGCCCTGGAATACTGGATCATGGTGACCTGCAATACCATCATTCCGCTGTTTCTGCTGTTTAAAAAAGTGCGCACCAACATCCGCATCCTCTTCGTCATCTCCCTGCTGGTCAACGTGGGCATGTGGTATGAACGGTTCGTAATCATCATCGGATCGGTGGCCCACGATTTTCTGCCTCATGCATGGGGGCTCTACTCGCCGAGCCTGATCGAATTCGGCATCATGATCGGCAGCTTCTGCCTCTTCTTTTTCCTGTTCGTGCTGTTTGTCAAACACATGCCGTCGGTCTCCATGACCGAAATGAAAGAAACTCTGCATGAAGGAGCGTCCCATGCCGGCTGAACCGGTTTCCATCATGGGGATATTTTCCAGCGAACGCCGCGCCGCGTCGGCCATTGACGGGCTGCGGGAAACTCCCTGGACCATCGAGCGGGTCCACAGCCCCATCCCCAGCCACGCCATCGAACACGCCCTGGAACCGCCCAAGAGCCGGGTGGGCTGGTTTACCCTGGCCGGCGGCATCGTCGGGTTCTTCTCCGGGTTTTTGCTGGCGGCCTTCACTTCCATGCGCTGGTCGCTGATCGTCAGCGGCAAACCGGTGGTGGCGCTGGTTCCCTTTTTTATCGTGGGATTCGAATTCACCATTTTGTTCGCTGTATTAGGCAACGTCCTAGGGCTGATCTCCCAGGCCCGTCTGCCGCGGTTTGATACCCAGCCGGGCTACGATGAGCGCTTTTCCGGGGGTCACTTCGGGGTGTTGGCCCGCTGCAGTGCCGACGAGCAGGAGGAATTGACTCGTTTTTTCGAGGAAAAAGGCGCCGAGATAAAAACTGATTTCTGATTGAAAAGCAGACGAACACGGAAAAAGTCAGATTTGAAAGGCGAGCATGTCAACGCAAGCATTAACCAATCAGGAAAAACCACTGCCGCTGATGAAGATTTTTTACACCCTGGCCGCCGTCGGGTTTCTGATTTTCATTGTTGTCGCCCTTGTCGGCAACCCGGCCCGGGCCTGGCAGGCTTACCTGCTCAACTTTCTTTTCTTCTCGGCCATCGCCCAGGGCGCCGTGCTCTTCTCGGCCCTCATGCATACCGTTAAAGCCAAATGGAGCGGGCCACTGGCAGATGTGGCCGAATCCTTCGCCGCCTTCTTCCCGGTTTCCCTGCTGCTGTTCGTGATCCTGTTTCTCGGCCGCCAGCATATCTTTCCCTGGCTGCACGAAGACCTTCACGGCAAGGAGGTCTGGCTCAACCTGCCTTTCCTGTTCGAACGGGACCTGGTCGGGCTCTGCCTGCTCTACGGGCTCGGCCTGTCCTTTTTGTACCACCGGCTCTACTTCTCTCTGAAAGCCCGGGGCGCCTCCGGTTACTTCGGCCGCCGGCTGCTGGCACGCTGGGATCGGCATCCGCCCGACGAGGCGCGCCTGGCCGGCCGCATGACCGTCTTCGGCATCCTCTATCTGCTGGCCTTTGCCCTGGTTCTCTCCCTGGTGGGCTACGATCTGATCATGGCCACGGACCCGCACTGGTACTCGACCCTTTTCGGTGCCTACACGTTTGTCAAAGCCGTCTATATCGGATTCGGGGCTCTGATCGTCCTGAGCTCCCTTTTACATCTGAGCAAGAAAAACGACTATCATGTCGACGAGCATCAGTTCCACGATATCGGCAAACTCTTTTTCGCTTTCTGTCTGGTGTGGGCCGATTTTTTCTATGCCCAGTTCGTGGTCATCTGGTATGGCAACATCCCCGAAGAGACCGCCTACATCATTGAGCGCACCATGGCCGCTCCCTGGAACGCGCTGGCCTGGACCATTTTCGTCGGCTGCTTCGTCGCGCCGTTTCTGATTCTGATCAACCGGCGGATAAAAACCATGCCCAAAGCCATGATCGGGATCTGCCTGGCGATCATGACCGGCATCTGGCTGGAGCACTACCTGCTCTTGGGACCCGCCTTTCACCACCATGTCCACCACCTGCCGCTGGGTTGGGTGGAAGCGGCCGTGGCCGTAGGATTCTTCGGTCTGCTGGCCGCCGCCGTAACGACTTATTTCAAGCAGTTTCCCGAACTGCTGAAGGGAAATATGGTGGATAGGGTGAATGTTGAAGGGGTTTAGGGGCAGACGATGAAAAGTCGACGTATTGATTGAGAAATGGAATGGGCGCCTGCCGGCCCCGTCCATGTTTCCCTCGGCCGATTGACGAGAGTTACGGGAAATGGGATATCAACCTAATGATTGATGAATTTCGAATTGAGGGATTGTGGGATTGAATAGGAGATGCGGTTAGCCTTCAGTCTTCAACCTAAACCCCTAACCACCTGAGTTTCAATAATGGAAATTCTGATTACCTCTTTTTCTCTGCTCACCCTCGCCGTGATTGTCATCCTGATCGGCACCCGCGGACGGCCCATGCGTTTTATCACCGCATTCGGCGAGACGCTGGCGCAGGTCTGGCTAAACCGGGGACCCATGTTCTGGGTGTCTGCCTGCGTGGTGCTGGTACTGGGATTCCTTTTCTTTTTCTATGCATCGCCGGCCACCCGCATCGGTGCCGCTCAACCCATTCCCTTCAGCCATCGCCTCCATGCCGGCCACAAGGCTATCGAATGCCGGTTCTGCCATTCCTACGTTGACCGGTCCATCAATCCGGGATTGCCGCCCGTGGAGAAGTGCCTCTACTGCCATAATTATATTATTGCCAACCATCCAGAAATACAAAAAGAGCACAACTATTTCAACACCGATACCCCCACGCCGTGGGTAAAAGTCTACCTGCTGCCCGAACATGTGCTGTTCAACCATGAGCGGCATATCAAAAAGGAAATCGCCTGCGAATCGTGCCACGATGAAGTGCGGCAGATGGACCGCCTGAAAGGCAAACGGTTCCAAATGGGCTTTTGCATCCAATGCCACCGGGAGAAAAAGGTCAATCTGGGCTGCTGGCTGGCCTGCCACAGTTAATTGAAAATTTACAATTATGAATTTTGAATCGAGGAATTCTATCGTTTTAAAAATGGACCGCAACCATTAATTCAACATTCATAATTCAAAATTAAAAATTGCAAGGAGTCGCCATTGGCCGCTGAAACCCAAACCCTTGAATCCGCCAACACCACTTCCAAGGGGTTTGCCTTAACCTCCGCCTTCTGGATGATGATCGCCACCTTTTTCGGACTGCTGGGGGCCACGGAACTGGTGGCCCCGGACCTGACCGAGAACATCGGAGGCATCGTTTTTGGACGCGTGCGGCCCACCCACGTCAACCTGGTGCTCTTCGGCTTCGTCACCCCGGGTCTGCTCTCGGCGGCCTTCTACTTCATTCCCCGGCTGTTGCGCACCCGCCTGTTCAGTGAACGGTTGGGCGTCTTTACCGTGGTGGCCTGGAACGTCGCCCTGATCGGCGCCGTGGCCAGCCTGGCCGCCGGCTTTACTCAGGGCCGTGAATATGCGGAGTTGATCTGGCCGATCGACATCATGGTGGTGGCCGCCTTCGGCCTGATCTTTTACAATTTTATCATGACCGTCAAATACCGCCGGGAACCGATCCTGTATGTCTCGGTGTGGTACGTGCTGGCCGGCATCATCCTCACCGCATGCACCTTCGCCCTGGGCAACGTGATCTGGAAACCCGACAGCGGTGCACTAGTAGGCATCCACGACGCCATCCTGCTGTGGTTTTACGGCCACAACGTCTTCGGCCTGCTGCTGACCCCCCTTTCGGCCGCGGTGGCCTACTACGTGATCCCCCGCGCCTGCCGGGCTCCCCTATACAGCCACACCCTCTCCCTGCTGGGCTTCTGGGCCTTGATCGTGGTCTATACCCACATCGGCACCCACCATCTGCTGCAGGTACCGGTGCCCACCTGGCTCAAGGTGGTAGCCATCGTGGACAGCGTGGCCATGGTGATCCCGGTCATGGCCTTTCTGATCAACATCTGGTACACGGCCAAGGGCAGACTGGGTGAAATCCACGCCGACATCGGTGCCAAATTCGTCTTCACCGGCACCATCATGTACTTCTTCGTCAGCATCCAGGGTTCGCTCATGGCCCTGCCCGACGTCCAGCGCGTAACCCATTTCAACAACTGGGTGGTCGCCCACGCCCACATCGGGGTGCTGGGCTTTGCCGGCATGATCGCCCTGGGCGGGCTTTACTACACGATACCGAAACTGTCCGGGAAACCCCTCTACAGCCGTTTTCTGGCCGACTTCCAATACTGGATGGTCCTGATCGGCATGGTCGGATTCACCGTGGTGCTGACCATCGCCGGCCTGATCCAGGGAAACGCCTGGCTCAACGGCGAAACCGTCTACCGCGTACTGCCGGAAATCCACGTTTACTACGTTGTGCGCGCGGGCCTGGGGTTGATGATCTTTACCAGCGCGGTCCTGGGCTTTTATAACATTGTCCGTTCCTTGTTCGGAAAGACCGGAGCGTCATCATGAAAATGACACCCCTTGCCGTAGTCACCGGCTCACTGCTCATCCTGGCCACGATTGTGTTCGTGGTAATCCTGCTGCCCTATGTCAACACCAGTCAGACCGCGCCATCGGACATTTTCCGCCAGCGGGCGGCAGACGAAGCCGCCGGTCGGAAACTCTACATCGCCAACGGCTGTGTCTACTGCCACAGCCAGTCCATCCGCACCATCGACTGGGGGCTGGGCGCCGAACGCATCGCCCAGGCCGGAGACTACGTGGCCGACTACCCCATCCTGCTGGGTTCCCAGCGCACCGGGCCGGACCTGTCCCAGGATGGCGGCGAACACCCGGACGACTGGCACGCCGCCCACTTCACCAATCCCCGCTACACGCGGCCGCTGTCCATCATGCCGGCTTTCAGATTTCTGGGCGACGGCAATACCGGCAACCTCATCCGCTACGTACAAAGCCTGGGCATGAAGGACGCCGACCGACGCATGCAGCGTCAGCGATTCTGGAAGTTGGAAGCCACCAAGGCCTATGAAGCCGGACCGGATGCCAACGTGCAGTGGCTTAGCGAACATATTCCCCAAGGATGGCGCGATGTGCCCAACCCCTATCCCACCAGCGAGGCGGGACTGGCACGAGGGCATAAAATTTATCAGGATTTCTGCCTGGGCTGCCACGGTCCGGTGGGCGACGGCATGGGCCCGGCCCAGCCGTGGATCTATCCGCCGCCCCTTAACTTTACCATCCTGAAAAACAGGGAAATCAGCGGCGGAATCCTCTACTATCAGATCATGAACGGCATCACCGGCACGGCCATGCCTTACTTCAAACGTGAACTGGAGTCGGAAAAAATCTGGGACGTCGGCAACTATGTGGCAGTCAATTTCATCAACGACAGCGACGCCAACATGGAACCAAAGGGAATCGATGCCGCTTACGAACCCTGATGAGGAATTCTTAATTTAAAATTTGGAATTGAACAACGATGTACTATCCTTACTTCATCGCCTATATAACCATCGGCCTGACCATCAGTCTGGTCGTGTTTTATTGGGCTTTTAAGACCGGTCAGTTCACCGACCAGCAGCGGGCGCGATTTCTGCCTCTGCGGGACGATGACGACCGACCACCGGTCAAAGCCAGCCGATTCAATCGGCTTGAAATTTACGGACTCTTTTTCCTGGCGATGGCGGGGATTGGCGCAACAACGACGGTGTTGGCTTTTGCCCTGTATTTCAGCAAATAAGAGGTAACACCCATGAGATTTTATGAACTGTTGGGTTTCCAGCATACCATGGCGTGGCTGTTCCCGGCCCTGATCTTCATGGTGGTCTTCGGCGTAGGCCTGGCCTTTGCTCACCTGCATGGCAAGGACAGCGAGGAACGCAAGAAAAAAATCACCGGCCGCTATGCCGACGGCATCGAGGAGCGCGACGCGCCCTACCCCCTGTTCATGATGCTGATCATCGCCGGGACCTTCATCTGGGGTTTTTTCTACATTGTCATGCACGGCATATGGGGAGTAAAAATCTGATATGAACGACGACCATCATCACGAATCCCTGCTCAGAACCTGGCTATGGCTCGGCGTCATGCTGGGCGTCATCCTGTTTAAAGGGTTTCTGGCCTTTTATGTGGTCTCGGACATGGGTCAGCCCACCTGGGCCTATCGCCCGGTGAAAGATGTACCGGCATCGTCACCCTATGCCGTATACCAGCGGCTGCCCAACCCGCAGCACGTCAGAGGGGCCGGAGGAGAATAAATGGTTCGCATACTGTCAGTCGGCCTGATCGTTTCGACAATTGCCCTGGTGGCCTGGGGCGTGATCACCGGTTACGACAACTTCCTTTCGGTGGGACGCATGTGGCAGACCCCTGGCATCAAACCCTACGAAAACCCCATCCCGGTCATGGCGGCGGGCAGCATGCCCGTTAACGGTGGTGAGGCACTCTTCCGCTCCGCAGCCGCCGAGGAAATCGCAGCGCCTTTTCCGCTCAATGAAACGGCAGCCATCGCCTCAGGCAAAATCGCCTACCAATATTACTGCATCCACTGCCACGGCAAGAATTTCGATGGCTACGGCACCGTGGGCCAGAGCTTTGCCCCACCGCCCGGCGACCTTCGCAGCAACCGGATACAGTCCATGCCCGAGGGCGTGCTGTTCAAAGAGATCAGCTACGGCATCCCCGGCGGACGGCAGCCGGCCCTGGACACGACCATGGCCGTCGAGGATCGCTGGCATGCCATCGCCTACGTCAAGAGCCTCGGCCAGCGCCAATAATGCGGACAATGTCAAATATCAAAGCCCAAATGACAATTGAAGGATTAGGGAGATCTTATTCTTAAATCGACAGGATTCCAGCATTTGGCATTTGACATTTTCATTGTCTAATGTCCATTCCGGCATCATTCATTCCAAACCTGGCTGAATTTCATGCCAACCCCCACTTGCGATCTCTGCGGCCTACCCCTGCGCTACGGCACCGTTTCCCATTCCGTCAATGATCAACCCTTGAGGTTTTGCTGCCACGGATGCCGGATGGTCTACACCATGCTGCTTGAATCGGCCGAAATCGACAATCCGACCCGGTTCAAGGAAACCGATTTATACCGTCAGTGTGTGGCCGCCGGGGTGATTCCCGCCAGCGAAGAGGATCTTCGCCGCCTTCACGAGAAGGAAAAGCAGGAAACACACACCGCCGCCAGATCAGCGGGCGGTGAGAAAGGAGCCTCGGACCCGTCCGGAACCCTGGCGTTGGATCTGATGGTCGACGGCATGTGGTGCACCGCCTGCGCCTGGGTAATCGAAAAAGCGGTGTCCCGGCTGGCCGGGGTGCAGGCGGTAGACTGCCATTTTTCCACGGACCGCATGCGCTGCCGTTATCGTCCCGACCGCGTGGCGCCCGACCAGATCCGAGAGTCCGTCACGCGCCTGGGCTATGGTCTCCGGGAAGCTGATGCCGGAACCGCAGGAATGGAGAACCGGCGCCGGGAACTGATCCGGCTGGCGATCACCGGCCTGCTCTCCGCCAATGTCATGATGCTCTCCTGGGCGCTTTACGCCGGCTTTTTCACCGCCCTTGACAACGATGCCATATCCAAGATTTCCCTGCCCATCGTGGCTATGGCGGCAGTGGTTTTCGTCTATGGTGGCGGCCCCATGCTGCGCAAAGCCTGGTTCGGTCTGATCCACCGGGCACCGGGCATGGAAACCCTGGTGGGCATGGGTGCCGGCTGTGCCTTTGTTTACAGCATCTATAACTGGCTGACCGGCAGCATCCATTTATACTTTGACACCGCCTGCATGCTCATCACCCTGGTCCTTTTGGGAAAGGTTCTGGAGCAGCAGGCCAAAGGCCGCGTCCGCCGGGATCTGGACAGTTTCTTCGCCCTGCAGCCCGCCAAAGTACGCCTGATCACCGATACCTCACCCAAGGGACGTTATGTGGCCATCGGACAACTGGCACCGGGAGACCGGTTTGCCGTGGAAGCGGATGAGATCGTTCCGGCGGACGGCCGCGTGGAATCCGGCACCGCTGCCCTTGACGAATCCTCGCTGACCGGAGAGCCCAGACCGGTCGCTGTCAAAATCGGCGATTCCATCAAAAGCGGCACCCGGATAATCGACGGCCGGGTCATTGCAGCGGCGGAAAAGGTAGGCGGCGATACCGTCCTGGGCCAAATGATCGCCATCATGACCCGCAGCCTCGAGCAGAAAAGTGCATTCGAAGGACGCACGGATCGAATGCTCAAGTGGTTCGTCCCCATGATCATCACCCTTGCCGGGGGAACGGGGCTGTTCTGCGCCATGGCCGGCTTGACCGTGAACCAGGCCGTGGTGCGGGCGGTGACCGTGATGGTCATCACATGCCCCTGCGCTCTGGGTGTAGCCATCCCCATGGCGCGGCTGGCAGGCATCTCCCTGGCCGGACGCCGAGGCATTCTGGTCCGGGAAATCGAATCCTTCGAACGGGCCGGTGCCATCGACACCATCGTTTTCGATAAAACCGGCACATTGACCCATGGCAGCTGGCAACTCAGTCATATCGAATGCGAACCGGGATACCATCCAGCGACCATCACCGCCTGGGCCGCCGGTCTGGAACAGGCCTCGGATCACGATATCGCCCGGTCCATCAACGCCTATGCCCGCGCTCAGGATATCGCGCCAGCCGCGGCAGCGGATATTATGGTTTACGCAGATGGGGTTCAGGGACGGTTGGATGGAAAAATGGTACGCATCGGAAACCGGGGATTCACCCGGGGGGAGATGGCGTCTTCTGATCGCGTCACGGAGGAATCCGAAGGGACCCTGACCTCCCGCGTCTTTCTCAGCATCGACAACCGTCCGGCAGCAACCCTGATCTTCGGCGATACGATCCGACCGACGGTACCGTCGATGATAGACGCCCTGAAAGGAAATTCCCGTGACATTCACCTGGTATCAGGAGACGGGGACGCCGCCACCCGTGAAGTAGCCCGGGCCATCGGCCTGAACAAAGCCAGAGGTGGTTTGTTGCCGTCAGACAAGGCACACTATATCGATGCGTTGAAGGAACGGGGGCGGCAGGTTGCCATGGTGGGCGACGGCATCAACGATGCGGCGGCCATGGCCCGTGCCCATCTGGCGGTGGCCGTTCATTCCGGGCAGGGACTGGCCCGGCAAGCCGCCCACATTACCCTCATGCGCGGAGACCCTGCCCAATTGTTGGAATTTTTCCCCTTGTCCCGGCAGGTCAACCGCAAAGTCACCCAAAATCTGTGGTGTGCCTGGATCTACAATATGATTAGCATCCCCATCGCCATGAACGGCATGCTGACCCCCCTGGTGGCTGCGACGGCGATGCTGCTCTCCAGCCTGACCGTCATCGGCAACACCCTGCTGTTGGTCCGGCGGGATTGAAACCAATGTCAGCGTTAATATTCACCGGCCGCCGGTTGTCGGCAACCCCATTCCCCTTGTGAATACCCGATTATTACTGTTCAATGGAACCGTACTGGAAACGCCTCATGCCTCTTTAAAAGCCGGCATGCAGTGCCTTCCCGTTTTCTTGTGCCGAGCCTTGACAAACCCAAAAAAAGGTACAATTTATACCCCTTTGCGCGTTATCTCGATGCGGTAACCCATGGTACCCAAAAGTGGCCGTCAGCGTCCTGCATCGAATGATAACCAGGGTGCAGGATAAATGATGACCAACAGGTAAAACAAGAGGTTGAAAATGTCACAGAACATCGTCATCGTTGGCGGCGTCGCTCTCGGATCGAAGGCAGCCTGCCGATTCAAGCGGTTGGAACCCCGTTCGAAGGTAACCATTGTCGATCAGGACCGCTTCGTATCCTACGGCGGATGCGGAATTCCCTTCTATGTCTCCGGGGATGTCAGCGATGTCAACGATCTTCGCAAGACCAGTTTTCACATGCTGCGGGACGAGGCTTTTTTCCGAGATTGCAAGGATATCGAGGTACTCACCCAGACCCGGGCCCAGCGGATCGACCGAGAGAACAAACGACTTCACATTCTCCGGCCGGACGGCACCGCGGACACTCTCGCCTATGACCAGCTGGTGCTGGGAACCGGCAGTCGACCCCGGCGTCTGAACATCCCCGGCGCCGATCTTCCCATGGTGCATACGTCCGCCAACCTGAACGATGCCCAGGCGATCAAGGAACTGGTCACCAAGGGTCAGGTGGAACGGGCCGTCATCATCGGCGGCGGTTTTATCGGGCTGGAAATGGCCGAAGCCCTGGCCGACATGTGGGAGGTGGATACCACGGTGGTAGAATATTTCGATCAGATCATGCCCGGTTTCGTCGGGCCCCAGTTCGCCCGTATGGCCCAGCGGCAAATGGAAAAACATGATGTCCGCTTTTTCCTCGACGAAGAGGTGCAGGCCATCGAAGGCACCGACACCGTTGAAGCCGTGGTGACGAATAAACGCCGGTTGGAGGCGGACCTGGTTATCATCGCCATCGGGGCCACCCCCAATGTGGAACTGGCCCGGGAAGCCGGACTGCGCATCGGCCCAACCGGCGCCATTGCGGTGGACGAACACATGCGCACGTCCGACCCGGCCATCTATTCCGGCGGAGACTGTACGGAAATCCGCAATCTGGTCACCGGCCAGCCAGGCTACTACCCCTTAGGGTCCATGGCCAACCGGCAGGGTCGGGTAATCGGCACCAACCTTGCCGGAGGAAGCGCCGTGTTCAAGGGTGCTGTCGGTTCCTTTGTGATCAAGACATTCGAGGCCGCCCTGGCCGGAACCGGATTGAGTCTGGAAAGGGCCCGCAAAGCGGGCTTCGATGCCGTCAGCATCCAGGTGGCCCAGCTTGACCGCGCCCACTTTTACCCGGACAAGGCCATGATACACCTGGAACTGGTTGTGGAAAGGAAATCGCGGCGGATTCTGGGTATTCAGGGATTCGGAGAAGAAGGCGACGCCCTGGTGGGAAGAATCAATATGGTGGCCGCCCTGTTGGAAGACCGGCCGACCATCGACCGGCTCAGCAATGTGGAGCTGGCCTATTCCCCGCCATTCTCTTCAGCCATGGATGTACTCAACGCGCTGGCCAATGCCGCCGAAAACATGCTGGACGGCCATTTCCATCCCATAGACGCCGATACTTTCACCGAAAAATGGATCAACGGAAACGGCAATTTGTTGATCCTCGACTGCCGCGCCCGGCAGGATGGGGACGCCTATGCGAAAAAATATCCGGACCGCTGGATGAATATTCCCCAGGATGAACTGCGCAAACGCCTTGGAGAAATCCCTCCGGGAAAAGACCTGATCCTGCTGTGCAACACCGGTGTTCGCTCCTACGAAGCCCAGCTCAACCTGAGGGCGATGGGATTGGCCGATCCGGTCAGCGTGCAGGGGGGCCTCGTAACCCTGAACAAATGTGGGTTGAATCTATAGAACGCCACCGGGATAGTCTTTTTTACCCGGGGCAGCGGATCGGAATTTTAAAAACGCTCAAGGGGGCAAACAATACAATCTTATTCGAATAACAGGGGGTTATGATTCATTGATGAGGTTTTGAGTCGATTTTCGCGGACAACCTCGCACAAGCGCACATCGCCCCCCCTGTCAGGCCGAAACCCCCTTGAGAACCCGTTCGATATAATTCCGCGTCTCCCGATAGGGAACGTTTCCGTTATACTTCTCCACGGTTCCAGGACCTGCATTGTATGCGGCCAGGGCTAATCTCAGATCGCCTCCGAAGCGATCCAGCATCTGCCGGAGATAGCCGGCGCCACCGTCGATATTCTGCCGGACATCAAAGGGGTCGTTCACACCCAGCTCTTTCGCCGTTGCCGGCATAAGCTGCATCAGCCCCTGGGCGCCCGCAGGGGATACGGCATCCGCCTGGAAATTGGATTCGGCCCGAATCACGCCGGCTATGAGCTTTTCCGGCAGGTCGTATTTCCTTGCAGCGCGTTTGATACTCTCGGCGACAATCGTTTCACCGTCCGAAGGGGTGGTGACACCGGTGTCGGTGCTTATCGAACGGCTCTGCGACGCGAAAGCGGCGGTGGTGGGGTCCCCTTTAGACGGAACGGGAATAAGGCTGAACGTATTCAAATAACCGGGGTGAAGGGAACCGTTTAGAAGGGTCGAGTTGCGGAACAAGCCGCCCGATGCATTGGCGGTGGCTCGATGCAGGTAGTCCGAAATCGTCATCCCCGTTTTTTCGCCGACGGCTTCAGGAGGGTTGGAAGATATCGCCGAATTCAGATCCTCTGAAAAGGATGGCGTCGTGCCGGTTTTCAAGGGAATGAACTGCCTGCGGCTCATCGTGCCGACTGGCTTGATTCCCGCATTTCTAAGATATGCATCGATGGTCATACCGGTTTTCTGAATCATGATCGCCCCGTCCGTGTTGATTTTTCGAACTAAAAAATATTCAATTTTTATACCAATTTCGAGAAGGTCAAAGATGCCGGAAAACAATACGGTTGGCGGTGATTAATTCAACAGGCGCCATGCCACCCGTCAATTTCGTCCCGGTTCCGGCCAAAAACATGACACCCGATTCTTATCATATGCGCAGCTTTGGTTGATTGGTGCCCGCCGTGCAGCAATCAAGGATGTCGAAGCGCACGATATCGCTGGTTAGCTTCTCGCAACAGTTTTTCGACCACCGGAAATGTGGTGATTTGCCTTAAACCGGTCAGGATGCGTTCGCGTTCCTGGTCGGTTTTATTTTTCCCGTCGTCCCCCCCTGACATGCTCGCCGGGTTGCCAGCCGCGGCAGCGCCGGCCACCTTGATCTTTCCCAAATCCTACCTACTATGAAGGCAGATCATCTGTTGAAGAAAACGGGAAAGCGTGACAGGCATTCGCCATCCATCGATAACGCGACCAGTTCGACCTGCCGGTTCAACATGTTCCATCCGTTCAGCGGTAAACCGGCCATGAAAGATGCGATTTAACCCAGTCATGTCAAAAAAACGGGGCGGTGGTGAAAACGGTTCATCGCCATTTGGCCTGTTGAAAGGAGTCCGCATGAAAAGCAAACTTTTTTTGATTTCACTCATTCTTTGGTTGTCGACCGGAACCGCCTTTGCCAAGGTGGTCTCCCAGTCGCTGTCCTACACGCACGACGGCGTATCCCTGGAAGGGTATCTCGCCTACGATGATGCCGTTTCCGGAAAGGCGCCCGGGATTCTGGTGGTCCACGAATGGTGGGGACTCAACGACTACGTTCGCTCCCGCGCCGAACAACTGGCCCGGATGGGATACGTGGCCTTTGCCCTGGACATGTACGGCAAGGGTAAATCCACCGAACACCCGGACCAGGCCGCCGCCTGGATGAAAGCGATCAACGCCAACATGGACCAGTGGCTGAAACGGGCAACGGCCGGACTGGACGTACTCAAGAAACAGCCCCGTGTGGATACCCACCGGATGGCGGCCATCGGGTATTGCTTTGGCGGCGCCACCGTTCAGGTGCTGGCCTATGGGGGTGCCGACCTCAAAGGGGTGGTCAGTTTTCACGGCTCCCTGATCTCACCCTCCGCCGAGCAGGCCGGACAAACCCAGGCGAAAATCATGATTTGCCACGGCGCCGAAGATCCCTTTAACAAGCCTGAGACCTTGACCGCCTACGTCGATGCCATGAACGCCTCAACCATCGACTGGCAGCTGATCGTCTTTGGCGGTGCCCGCCACGGTTTTACCAATCCGGATGCGGACAAGCATGGCATGCCCGCCCTAGCCTACAATCCGTCGGCGGACCGTCGCTCCTGGCAGCAAATGACCAACTTTTTCAATGAAGTGCTCGGGGATGAAAAATGAATCCCGCTATGCCGGTTAACGGACCAGCGGAGATATTTTGTCAGACGCGTTGCAGTGTATGCAACAACACCCGAAAACCCCACATCAGCAGACCCTGATGTTCACGATAGAAAGGATACCGACATGAGCGATACCGAAGAAAAAACCCTGTGTGCCCTCCAGGAAGAGGGCTTTATCGAATCCAATACAAAAGCGTTTAAAAAACTGATCCAGCCCGCAGTGCACTTTTGCAAAAACTGCGGGCGCAGCGCGGTAAGCGACAAGAACCTGTGCAACCCCGAAAAGCTTTAATTAGATTCAGGGTCCCTAAAAAAGCGCCGCGGGCATTCACTCACGGCGCTTTTTATTTAGTCAATCGGGTTGACAGTGTTTCAATGCACAGGATCGACAATTTTCAGCCGACCCGCATACCGGCCGACCACAGCGTCCTCGACACAATTTTCCATTTCCGCATCGCTGATGCTATTCGGATCTCTCAACTCGTCCAGGGGACAAACAAAATCGTTGCCCGCCAGATCTCTGACCTTCACATATAGGGTTTCCCTGTTTTCTGTGCTCATAGGTGTCTTTCCTTTCAATCAATAGCCGACTATTCTAAGCGAGGATGAATCGGCAATGGTTTTTTAGTTTGGTAAATCATCATGCTGCAGCACTTCATTTCCACGACCACCCGCTCAACGAATGAGCTCTTCCGGTGGTGGGTGACGCAGCCCCTTTATCCATAATTCGGGAAAGGCCCCGTGGCCATTGGCCGCCCCCAACAAGGCGCCCAGTACCGCTCCCCTTCCGGCGTTATCGCCGCCCAGGTTGGTATTGGCAATCAGCCCCCGGGCCGCATCATCGTGATATTTCAGGGCCAGGTAGGCGATGGCCGGAAGCGCATCTTCCACATAGCAGGCGCTGCTGAGTCGCCGTCCCACGACAATTTCGTCAGGATCGTCAAGCCATCGCACCAAAGGGTGGCCCAGCAGCGGGTTGTCCTGCCGCCGGACCTTGTCGGCAATCACGTCAAATAGACCTTCACCGCTCAAAACGGGAAGCAGCACATCCATAAGAAATTCACCGGCGGCCACCATGCGCTCACCCAAATGGGTGTGGCCAAGATGTTCGAATGCGGCCCGCCTGGCCAGGTCGGGGTCGTCGACGTAGAAGACGGCCAGCGGGACCATTCCGATAATGCCGCTGATGTGCTTTTCCATGACGCCGCATGCCCGTGGCGGCTTTCCGGACGCAAAGTTGTTGAAAAAATGACGGTGATACTCCTCCACATAGGTATCCCGATGGCTGCCGGCGGTGGTCAGGAAGGCGATGTAGTCAGCCAGATAGGCATCTGCATTGTAGCCGTTGTTTTCCAACAGGCTGTTGAGCAACAGGGTGCAGAGCTTCAGATTCAGGGTATTTTCACCAGCCTCGAGAAACTGGTGGTAGTGCACATCCGCACGTCCCCAGAACCGCTCCTGGCCGTGGAGGATTTCTGCCTTTGTGTTGATCGGTGTGTATGTGGAGCGCCAGAGAATGCTGTCCGGATGCGGATTTTTCGGGGCCAGATAGCCACGCACCTGACCATAATCCCTTTCAAGTGCCTGTCGGTCGTAGTACCAGTGAACCGGCATGGCCAGGGCATCGCCAACGTACATGCCCAAGATCGCCCCTTTTATCCTGGATTCCCTGTCCGCTGCAGTGACCATAAAGACGCCTTACCCTAAATACCGGTTACTTAAATGTCCGCAACGCGCCCATACCCCCATCCACCGCAATCACCTGACCGGTGACCCACGAGGATGCATTCTCGAGCAGGAATATTGTCGCAGCCGCGATATCCCCCGCATTTCCAAACCGTTTGAGCGGATGTCGATCCGCAGCCGCAGTTCGTTTTCCGTCGTCGGACAACAGCATGGTGGCCATATTGGTGTCGGTCAAGGACGGGGCGATGGCGTTGACCCGGATTATCGGTGCGAACTCGGCGGCCAGCGAGCGGGTCAGGCCCTCCACGGCCCCCTTGGCACTGACAATGGAGGCGTGAAAGGGCATACCCGTTCCCATCGCCACCGAGCTGAACAAAACGATGGATGACGGGCTTTCCGCATTTTTCAGGCCAGGCAGGCAAGCTTGAATGGCATTGACAGCACCGAGGAGATTGATCTGCAAGTCGGCAAGGAAATCGTCTTCCTTGATGCGGTGAAAGGGTCGCAGTCGAATGGAACCCGGACAGTAGGCCAGACCTTGAATCCTGTCCGGAAGGTTACCCGCATCAATCTCCTCCCGGGTGACATCCACCGGCAGGTAGGTCACGCCGGGCAACTTAGCCACACTGCCCGCCGACCGAGAAATCGCCACTACCGAATACGCTTTGGCTGCCATTCGGTGCGTAATCTCAAGTCCGATACCCGACGTGCCGCCAACTACGACAAACTATTTTGAACTCATTTCCCATTCTCCATTTATTTTCAGGGACCCAGGGACGCCGGTTGCATATGCCAGATTAAGATGGTGACGAGTTCGGACCGGCAGGCATCGATGCCCCGATATTGATAGCCTGCCACAAGTTGCCCCTGGCCGCAGGCATCCACAGCCTACACTCCACCGACAGCCGGTACGAAAGCCACGCGGTCGCCGTCCGCCAGTCGGCCATCGCGTCCCACCCGTCTACCGTTGACGAATACCGTGGCAATCTCTTTTTCGGGAACCCGCACGTGGTCTATTAAATTTCCGATGGTAGCGTTGTCTTCACCAATCGTTATGGATATTGGCTGATCGTGCCGGCAGGTGTCGTCATTGGAAAGCGATGCAAAGCACTTGACATTAATTTTCATGGTTCACCTCACACGTTTTAAATTCAGTTTGAGTTGATGAAAAATCGTACACTTCAACAGTAGTCACCGGCTTGAGATCTTCAAGATGCAGCAGAAACAGACGGGTTAGCCGGCAGGCGCAGGAAAAAAACAACTCCTCGTTTTAAATAGGTTTTATTAAGAGCACAGGAACAGACGGTGGGTTTAACCTACCACTGAATGACCAAAAGACTGTTTGTTTGAAAGCCGGAAATAACCTCCACCTATTGAAATACCACCGTTACTCCCACGAGAGTGACAGCAGATAAATTGTGCGCTATGGTGAATTTGCATGATGCTGCCGACTGGAACCGTGGAGGCGCAACCGTCTTGGCCAACGCATCCAAGCAATACCGGGAAGGCTTTTTAATCGGCAGTTCCCGTATTTCAACCAAGCGGAAAAGTAGATATGCCTGAAGACATAAGGGACAGATCATCCATCGGCCATGCCGATGTCACCGCACTGAACTTCGTCAGATCGTCCACACCCTATATGTTCAGGAGACATTTCAGGCAGGGCCTTCGATCGCATATCATGGAAATCCTCAACGCGTCGGATGTGGAAATCGAGCAATCGGGGAAGGTGATCGACGGGGTCAGATGGTTTCCCAAAGCGCCGCCGCGCCGGATGTTCCGCATTTTCCGTGCCCGTCTTGAAACCCTCGAAAACGCCCTTTTCGAAATCGGGCGGGTCAAAATCGTCGAGCGATACCTGGCACCCGATTTCATGGCCCGGTCCACAGAATGCATCGTGGATTATCGGGGGCCCCAAGGCCGGGACCTGGTGCTGTGCGGGTTTCAGGAATATGTCAGGGGTGAGATCCTGGATCCGTGGACCATTCTTGGCACCGCGGAACTGCTACCGGGGTTGTATGAAACATTTCGTGCCCAGGACGGAACGCTGACCCTATCGGAAACCCGATGGATCAAGGAAGTCCGGAAAAAAGGAGCCGGGTTCATCGAAAAAATCAAACGGATGGTCACCGAAGCCGGGCACATCCCCGATCTGGCCGGAGCAGGCAATCTGATCATCACCGTTGCCGGCGGCATCCGTCTGGTGGACATCAACAACATCTCAAGGGTTTCTCCGGGGTCTTCGATCGATCTGGACGAAAAAGGCTACCCCGTATGCGACAAATCCATCGAAGCGCTGTCACTGATCGAAGAAAAACTCCTCGGCAGATCGGTCGACATGAATGAAAAACTTTACCAGCGGTTCCTTGACCCGCAGCGACGAAAGGGGGTCATGACCCAAGAAAAAAGATTCTGGAAAGTGAAGGACACAAGCTGAATGGGATCAGGCGTCTGGAAAAGGCACATGGGAATCAGGCAAAAGACTGCTGATCCCCGGGCGGGCCATCGTCCGTTCATATCCCAATCGTTGCTGTGAACCGCCCCATGCGGACCCACGCTCGCAATTGTTCGGGAAGCCAGCTGCCCTCCGGCTTTCCGTTTTACCCGCGTGATCTGACGAGAAGTTACTTTCGCTCCTTCAATAAATCACGGATTTCCTTAAGTAAGACTTCTTGCGCAGGGGGTTCCGGCGGCGCTTGAGGCGCTTCTTCCTCTTTTCGCTTGAGCGAGTTGATGGCTTTAACGGCGATAAAAATAGCGAAGGCGATGATGGTGAAATCGACCACGGACTGAATGAATTTGCCATAGCTGATCACCACGGCAGGAAGATCTCCCGAAGCCTCTTTAACCGTGAGCGCCAAATTGGTAAAATCGACGCCGCCCAAGAGCACACCTATTGGGGGCATAATCACATCACCGACAAAGGAAGAAACGATTTTTCCGAATGCCGCACCAATAATGATGCCCACAGCCATATCGACAACATTCCCCTTGACTGCAAAATCCTTAAACTCTTTAATCATGCTCATGATCCGTTCCTCCGTTAAATTATGATTTGACCGGTTCAGCGTGGCACCTATACCCCCATCCCCAGCATCACCCGCACGATTCCGGCCAGCACCAGCATGGCGATCATCCCGCCGACGAACAGGCCGGCGAACCACAACCACTGGCGCTGTTTTTCAGTAAGCCGCATCATGTTCGTGGGAGGCCTTGCCACGGAACACCCAGAAGCAATAGCCTGTATAGGCCAGGACACAGGGCAGCAGAAACACCGTCCCCACCAGCAGCAGAGACTGGGATTCAGGAGCGGCGGCCGCCTCCCACAGGGTCACCTTGAAGGGCACCAGCCAGGGCCAGGTGCTCACACCGATGCCGATGTAGTTCATCAGAAATATGCCCAAGGTGAGAAAAAAGGGTCGGTATTCCCGATCGGTGCGCAGATCCCGCCAGAGCATGACGAAAAAAACCACCGACAGAATCGGCATGGGCTGCAGGAAGTAGAAGTTGGGAAGACTGAACCACAGGTCTTTGATGTCACTGTTCATCATCGGCATGATCAGGCTGACCAGTCCCATGAACAGGGCCACGTATAACAACACGTAACGGGCACACTTGCGCGCCCAGTCCTGAGTGTCGCCCTCGGTTTTCATGATCGTCCAGGTGGCGCCCAACAGCGCATATCCGGTTACCAGGGCGACGCCGGTCATGACGCTGAAGGCATCCAGCCAGTCAAAGGCACCGCCGCCGAAATTGCGGCCGTCCACGGCGATACCGTGAACGAAGGTGCCCAGCACCATGCCCTGCATGAAGGTGGCCACCAGGGAGCCGAAGTGGAAGGAGTAATCCCAGATCCGCCTGGATTTACCGGTGGCCTTGAAGCGGAATTCGAAGGCCACGCCGCGGAATATCAACCCCAGCAGCATGAGAATAATCGGGATGTAGAAAGCCGGCATGAGAATGGCGTAGGCCAGGGGGAAGGCCGCAAACAGGCCGCCGCCGCCCAGCACCAGCCAGGTTTCGTTGCCGTCCCAGAACGGGGCGATGGAATTCATCATGCGGTCCCGGCACTGGTCGGAAGGGGCAAAAGGAAAGAGGATACCCACGCCCAGGTCGAAGCCATCCAACAGGATGTAAAGAAAGATGGCCGTGCCGATCAACAGATACCAGACGAGCGGCAGGTCCAGAAAACTCTCGAAACTAAACATCTTTCCCTCCTGTTCCGGCAGCCAGATCCGTTACCAGCGGCGGCTGCTTGACGCCGTGGCTTCCGTAAGCATCTTCTTCTTTGGTTTCCGGCCCCTTGTCGATGAGTTTGAGAATGTAATAGGCACCGGCGGTAAACACCAGACCATAGGTGACGACAAACGCCGCCAGGGAAATGGCGACCGGACCCGCAGCCACCGGCGAGATGGTTTCCGACGTTCGCAATACGTTGAATACGATGAACGGCTGCCGGCCCACCTCGGTAACGAACCAGCCGGCCACCACGGCCACAAATCCCGCCGGCGTCATGGCCATACACCACAAGTGAAACCACCGCGTGGTAAAAAGATGTTTCTTAAAATGGAGCACCAGCGCAACCAGTCCGGTGGCGATCATCAGCATTCCCAGGCCCACCATGAGGCGGAAGGCCCAGAAGACCATGGCCACAGGCGGACGATCTCCCCGGGGCCACGATTTGAGTCCCTTGACCTCGCCGTTGAAGTCATGGGTGAGAATGAAGCTGGAAAGCTTGGGAATGGCTATTTCAAAGGAGTTGCGCTCCTCGATCTGGTTTGGCCAGGCGAAGAGCCGCAGCGCGGCGCCCTGCTCCGTGTCCCAGATGCCCTCCATGGCCGCGACCTTCACCGGTTGGTGCTTCAAGGTGTTCAACCCGTGCATATCGCCGAAAAGCAACTGCATGGGCGCCACGAAGATGGCCATGATCATGGCCATGCCCAGCATGATCCGGGCGTGTTTCACATGCAGGCCACGCCACAGGTAGTATCCGCCGATGCCGCCCACCACGAAAGCCGTAGTCAGATAGGCCCCGGTGACCATGTGAAGAAGGCGGTAGGGAAAAGACGGGTTGAAAATCACTTGAATCCAGTTGGTGGGGTAAAGCAGGCCGTCGACGCCCTCGCGAAAGCCGGCCGGGGTTTGCATCCAGCTGTTGGCGGACAGGATCCAGAAGGCCGATATCAGGGTCCCCGCAGCCACGATCACCGTGGCCGCAAAGTGCATCTTCCGGCTCACCCGGTTCCAGCCGAAAAGCATGATGCCCAGAAAGGATGCCTCCAGGAAAAAGGCCGTAAGCACTTCGTAGCCCAATAGCGGTCCTATCACGTTGCCCACCTGATCGGCAAACACGGACCAGTTGGTGCCGAACTGGTAGGAGAGCACCACACCGGTAACCACACCCATGCCGAAGGTCACGGCAAAAATTTTCACCCACATGCGATAAATCTGCTCGTAAAGCGGGTTGCCGGTTTTAAGCCAGCGCCACTCGACCACGGCCAGCCAACTGGCCAGGCCGATGGTAAACGCCGGAAAGGTGATGTGATAGGCCACGGTAAAGGCAAATTGGGCACGCGCCAGAAATACGGGATCAAGGTGGGAGAACATGGCAATACCTCGATGGGTTATAGTGGGTTGTCAATGGCAGGGAGCAAACGCTTAATTTCCATAATAGAGGGTATGCCGGCAAAGTCAAGTTGAACGACGATCGGCGGCCGCAGGCAAACGGATGGCAGGCGTGGAATCAGCTACCGGCTGCCGAAAGTGGTCCGACACGACAACACGATCAGGCAATCATTCCACCGCCATCCACATCCAGGACAATGCCGGTGATAAAGCCGTTGGTCATCAACATCAGCACGGCATCGGCAATGTCTTCCGGCCGGCCCACCCGTCCCGCCGGCAGGCGCCGGCCAACGGCCGTGAACATCTCTTCCCGGGCCGCTTCCGGCATCTTCAGGTAGGCACCGGTGCCGGCCGTCATTCCCGGAGAAATCACGTTGACCCGCACCGGGGCCAGATCCTTGGCCAGGGCCCGGCCCATGGCTTCCACGGCGGCGTTGACCGACGCCAGCACCGCGTCGTTCCGACCGGGCCGCCGGCTCAGTATACCGGAGAAGAGAGTGATCGACCCTCCGGGATTGATCCGGACGTATTTAACGCACAAGTAGGGTCCCCAGAACTTGCTCTGCATGGTAAACAGACCGTCGGCCAGGGGCATCTCCCGCAGGGTGCCGGTTTTTACCGAACTGCCAGGAATCACCAGGTGGTCGACGGCCCCCAGCCGCTCGAACAGGCCCGACACCGATACCTCGTCCATGGTGTCCACCACCTGCCAGTGCACATCGCCGCCGATCTGCGCGGCGGCGGCTTTCAGTTTTTCATGGCTCCGGCTGGCGATCACCACCCGGGCACCGGACAGTGAGGATTTTTGGGCCACGGCAAGCCCCATGCCCGAGCTGCCGCCGATGACGACCACGGTTTTATCTTTCAACGCGTGATTCATGGTTCACCTCGATCTTGCATCCATAGAGAAAGATAATAACCACTTCGAGCAGCATCTGTCCATCGGATCGGGTAAAAAAGTCAGAATGAAATTTGAGAATGGATGCTTCTAATGGGTTGTTTCCGGTTTAACCGGGTGAGGGGGCCGGCATCCCGTCGGCGGTTTATCCGGGAAGCGCCCGGATCACATCAGCAATGAAGGCATCGGTATCCCAGGCCGACCTCGGGGCCGTGGCGCCGAAGCGCACCAGCACCAGTTTTTTGGAGGGAATCACAATGACCTTCTGCTCCTGAAATCCCTGGGCGGCATAAGCATCCAATGGGGCATGGGGCCACAGGCGGTTGTCGGGATTGCCGGGCGCACCGGCGTTGAGCCAGAACAGGGCGCCGTATTCTCCTTTGGGGGCCTTGGGTGTGGGAGTGGTGGTATAGTCGACCCACCCTTCGGGCAGGACCCGCTCGCCGTTCCACATGCCGTCCTGGAGATAGAGCAGGCCGAAGCGGGCCCAGTCCCGGACGGTGGCAACGGTGTACGAGGATCCCACGAAGGTCCCGGAAGGATCCGGCTCTATAATGGCGCTGGTCATGCCGATCCGGTCAAAAAGAGCTTCGCGGATAAAACGGTAGTAGTCAACGGCCTCTTTTTCAGCCTCATGCCGGACGACGCGGGCAATAATGTTGGCCGTGCCGCTGGAATAGTTCCAGGTTTCCTCCGGTGCCGTTTCAAGGGCTTTGCCGGCGGCAAAAGCGGCAAAATCATTGCTGCCGAATAGCATATCCGTCGCATCGGCCAGCGGTTTGTAGACCTCTTCGAAGGCCAGTCCGCTGCTCATGCGCAGCAGCTGATCCAAGGTGATGTTCCGCCGCGGATCGTCGGGCGACTGCCATTCGGGAACCGGTGCCGGGTCTTTCAGCGCCAGCTTTCCATCGCGAACGAGGATGCCCACCAGCGCATTGGTGATGCTTTTGCTCATGGACCATCCCAGGATCGGCATCTCAGGGCCGAATCCGGGTGCGTATCGCTCGGCGATCAACTGCCCGTCGAAAACGATGGCCACGGCGCGCGTCTTACGGGGGTTCTCCGGTCCCGGTTCGGCGAATGCCTCATCCAGGGCCTGTTCCAGTTTCCCGGGATCCACACCCAACGCCGCCGGATCGACAGCCCCCCCGCCGCCTTGCGGCCAGGGCAATGCGGTTGATTGCGACGGCGGCGTATACGCTTCACCGGGTCGATAAAACCGCTGGTTGCGTAATTCCTCCTCAACGATGCCGGCCATCAGGGTGCACCCACAGCCGCCGCGATAGATGGCCTTGGAATGGAAGACCTTGAACGCCGTGGCCGTGACGGATTGTCTATCTGCGTTAATGTCCCAGGTGACGAATTTTGCCAGCGGGTTGACCGGCTTGATATCTTCGGTAAAAACGATCTCCGGGTCTCTATTGGATATAAAGGTGCTGGTGCACAGGTACTTGGCAACGTAGCCGGTGCCGATGGGCATGGCCTGGGCCAGAAACCATACAGCGGCGACCGCCAGCCCGATCGACAGCACCCCCATGACAGCCAGAAGACCTTTCACGCCTCGCTTCATTGCAGATCCTTTCCATCGTCTACTGTGCAGGTTCCCTAATCGTCGGCAGGGGTTCCAACGGCCCCCCACCTATTTCTTGTTGTTACGTTTTAACGCCTGAATCATCTGGTCGAACTGGTGAAGAAAGCGGGAGCGGTCCTTCTTTTGAAACGGCGGCGGTCCGCCTGCTATATTTCCGGCCTCTCTCAGATCGGACATTAGTTCGCGCATGGCCATAGCCTGGCCGATGTTCTCCAGGGTGAATGGCCGGCCGGCAGGGCCGATCACCCGGGCGCCCCTGCCGATACACCGGTTGGCCAGGAGAATATCCGCCGTGACCACGATGTCGTCCGCTAAAACCTGATTGACAATCCAATCGTCCGCCTCATCGAAGCCACTGCCGACGACCACCAGCCTGGATATGCCCGGATCGGGAACGCGCATGGGTGAGTTGGCAACAAACGTCACGGTCAGCCCGCACCGCCCGGCGACGCGGCAGACTTCCTGCTTGACCGGGCAGGCATCCGCATCGACATAAATATTCAGCAACGCAGCCATCCTTTGAAATGTGAGCCCAACGAAGATATTGGTATAAAATTAATCGTATACCACATTTTTCAGTTGACGGTTGGCATTCATCCGCATCGCTGAATCGATAGACATCCCGATTTGGGATGAGATACAATAAATATTGAACACTTTAAAATAGTTATGCAAAATTCCAATCTTGCACTTTTTTCGCAATCCGTCTATAGTGCATCGCGAATCAATCCTTACCCCCCATCGTCAAAGCCTAAACAATAGGAGATTCGCCATGGAATTGCTGGACCTTTGTCCTCTCGAAACGTGGAAAACCCTTGAAGACGACATTCGCGAGCGCACGGGCTTAAATGCGGGCGTATTCAGCACCGAAGGCATTCGCATTATTCCACCAGCCGTTTGGCCTAACCCGCTATGCCCGGAAATCAAGGCCAACCCCAAGGGGCAGAGTTTTATCTGCGCCACCGCGCATATGAATATCGCCAATCTCGCCAAAGCGTCCCGCGAACCGGTAATCGAAGAATGCGATGCCGGCATGGTTAAACTGGTGGTGCCGATCTTCTCAGGAGACGAATTTGTCGGTACCGTATCGGGCTGCGGCCTGTTATTGGACGATGGCGTGGCCGATACCTTTCTCGTCAATAAAATTACCGGGATTGAAGAAGCGGCCCTGAAGAAACTGGCCACAAGCATACCGGCCATATCCATGGAAAAAGCTCGGGAAATCAGCCGGTTCATTCAGGAACGGGTGGGGCGGATCGTGGCGGCGTACCAGGCGACCACTCACTGAATCGCTTGATTGCCGGGGATTGACGCCGCTGGTGAAGTTGCCGTTGATTCAAGCGCCACCGTTTCGAAGAAAAAAATTTTTATCGAAATTGAAACGTGGAGAACGCTTTTGAACCTCGAAAACAAACACGTCGTTGTCATCGGCTCCGGCGTGGCCGGTTTGACGGCAGTCGACGCGTTGGCCACCTGGGGCGCACAGGTATCGTTGATTGAAAAGACACCGTTTCTCGGCGGTCATGCCATCCAGCTCAATTGCAAGGCCACGGATGCCTGCGTCAAATGCGGTGCCTGCGTAGCCGAAGACCGTCTGCTGCGTGCCACCCGACACCCCCATGTGGCCATCTATCCCGGCACACAGATCGAAACCGTCGGCGGCCCCCCTCCCTATCGGATTGCTTATCGAACCCATTCGCCCATGGTGAACGCAGACCGCTGCAACGGGTGCGGCATCTGTATCCAAAAATGCCCGGTCCCCGGCGCCATTCTCCAGGGCCGCGCCCCGCGCGTCGGTTCGTATGTGGCCATTCGTCGGGACCTGTGCCGCTATTTCGACAATGCCGCCTGCAGCCTGTGCAGGGATATCTGCCCCCGAGGCGCCATCACGCTGAGGTCTCGGGCGAGATCGGGCAGCCTGCAGGCAGATGCCATCTTTTTAGCCACCGGTTTCGCGCCCTATAATCCCAGCGACAAACCGTATGGTTACGGCCGGTTTCAAAATGTCATCACCAGCCTGGATGCGGAGCGCCTACTGCGCGAACATGCCGTAATGAAGCGTCCGTCGGACGGTCGACCGGCCGTACACATTGCCTTTATTCAATGCGTGGGAAGCCGGGACGCCCAGTCAGGCCATCCCTAGTGTTCAAAAATATGTTGCGGGTCATCGATGAGAATTGCGCGACTGATTCAATCCCGACAGAAAGAAGCGCAGATCACCTTTTTCTATATCGATATGCAGACCTTCGGCAAAGATTTTCAGCCCTTTTATCTCAATGCCCGCAAAAACATCGCCATGATCAGGGCTATCCCCGGCGATATATTGAGAACCGAGACGGACGAACTGGAAGTCATTTACTTTGACCCGGAAACCCGCGCATCCAGGGAATCTGTATTTGACATCGTGGTGCTGGCGATAGGACTGCTTCCCTCTGGAGACAGTGAACCCATGGCCCGCATATTGGGCTGGACCTTGGATGAAAGCGGATTCCTGCCGCCTCACGGAAGCGAACGCCACCCTGCACCGGCAGGCATCTATACCGCCGGTGCGGCCACCGGCCCGATGACGATTGCCGAGAGTGTGAGCAGTGCGGAAAAGACGGTCTATGATTTGGTCCAATACTTGACAGCTTCGTAAAAGGCCGGAGGGAGGTATTCGACGCCTTCAGGAAAAAGCGCTGAAAACATGCCGGTGAGAAATAATCGATATGGATGAAAGAACGTATACCGACCATCGGAGGCAAGCCTCACCGCCGCCTGAAGTGATGATCTTCGGCAGCGGTGCCTGCGCACGGAAAATTGCCGCCAACCTTTACGATCAGGGCATCAACGCCTGTCTGGCAGCAAGGGAAGACTCACCGCCTTCAGCCGGCCATGGCGAGAAAATGCATTGGTTAACCCATATCCAACTGGGCACCTGTCACGGATTTGCCAAAAGATTTGAACTGAAGCTGACGCAAAAGGGCTCGCTTCTTCATCGAAACGTGCCTGCCATCGTGCTTGCAGAAGATGATGACCGTTCCCCCAACTACGAACCCTATGGGCTGACACCCGATCCACGGGTGTTATCCATCTCTTCATTGGAAGAGAAAATGCGTCAGGCATCGACCGACGATCTGTTTGAAAACGGTGCACGGTTCGTGTTTCTCTGTGGCTGGCAAAATGACAGCCATCCGACGATCGCCCAGCGGATGCTGTCTTGCTGCCTCCAGTTGCAGAGCCGATCCCGGGCGGCCACTTATTTTATGACCGGCAACCTGAAAGTGGCGGCCAACGGTGCCGAAGCGCTGGTTCAGGCGGCCAAGCGATCCGGAGCCCTCTTTTTGAAATTCACCCGAGATTTCCCAACCATCCGGACACTGGCGGACGGCCGTTTTGAAATCGACTATCGGGATGAGCTGACCCGCACCCCCTTTCAACTGACGACCGACTGGGTGGTTGTTGATGAAACCGTCGGACCGGGCCGGCACCTGGATGCCCTGGCGCACGCACTTGCGACCCGACAGGACAACCGTGGATTTGCCCAGAGCGACAATGTCCATCGCATGTGCAACGCCACCAATCGTCGAGGCATTTTCGTGGCCGGCGGTTCCCGGGACATTCTATCCGAAGACGAACAACTGGCCGACGCGGACCAGGTCACCTTGAAAGTAATCGCGTTCCTGCAGGATCTGGATGCCGACCGCCTGCCAAAGGTGGAGATCGTTCGCGGCCGGTGCGCCCGATGTTTAACCTGCTATCGACTGTGCCCCCATGTGGCCATCGCCATCGGGCCCCGCGTTTCAGTGGTGACTGAAGCCTGCCAGAGTTGCGGCATATGCGTGGCCGGTTGCCCGGCCCGGGCGATTGAAATGGAAGGGTTTCAAATCGGCGCGGAGATATATCGGCGATTACGAAAACCCGATGCAAAAAAAGAGGTCCCGGAAAGCATACCGAAGGTGATGGTGTTCGGCTGCGCCCGTTCGGCCGGCCAGGCCCGCGCATTGAGCCGTTTGTCGGGCTATACCCTGCCCCAGGGGGTTCAATTTATCGAGGTGCCCTGCGGTGGCACCATTTCCAGCGGCCACCTGCTGGAGGCCTTTGACGCCGGTGCAGACGGCGTGATGCTGTGTACCTGCCACACCGACAATTGCCAATCGGAAATCGGCAACCAAGTGGCCCGCAGGAGAGCCGATTCGGCGCGGAACCTGCTGAAAGGCGCCGGCGTGGAAAGCGACCGGCTGAACATCACCTCGGTGGCGGCCAACATGGGCAACGAGTTCACCTTCATGATCCACGCGTTTGTGGATCGGATCAACGCACTCAACCGCTCGTAATGGCTGCCCGGCGCCCGATTCGAAACGTGCAGGAGCGCCGGGCGCACTTTTTAATCGACTACTGAACCATCATCAAAGGAAGACCGCCATGGCCAACGATCGACCGGACCGTCTGGAAGCATTGAATTCAGCCTGCTGCAAAGACTGGTCCTATGAACAGGATGTCTGCCTGACATGCGCCATGTGCGCCAGCGCCTGTCCGGTGGCCGGGGTGGATGATTATGATCCCCGCAAAATGGTGCGCATGGTCTCTCTGGGCATGGTGGACCAGGTGGTCCAATCCCGCTGGCCCTGGATCTGCACCATGTGCGGCAAGTGTGAGCAGATTTGCCCCATGGGTATCGACATCGCCGATATCACCCGGCGCATCCGATCCCTGCGCCAGGGCCGGCAGATTCCGGGAATTTTGTACAAAGGCCTCACCGCCGCCCTTGAAACCGGCAACAATCTCTCTCTGCCCAAGGAAGACTTTATCTTCATCCTGGAAGATGTAGCCGAAGAAGTTGCCGGAGAACCTGGCTTCGAAGGATTCAGCGTGCCCATCGATAAAAAAGGTGCACGATTGCTCACCACGGTTCACAATAAACTGGTGAACACCCACACCGAAGACCTCAAGCCGTGGTGGAAAATCTTTCATGCTGCCGGGGAAGACTGGACCGTGGCGTCGGACAACTGGGAAGGAACCAGCTGGGGCTATTTTACCGGGGATGACGAAGCCATAAAAATCATGACCGGCCGCATTGTGGAGAACATGCGCCGACTGGAGGTCGATACGCTGCTGTGGCCCGAATGAGGGCACGCCTATCTGGCGACCAGGTATGGTCTGCAAAAATGGTATCCCGAAGCCCTGGAGGAGTTTAAAACGGTTACGGTGTTTGACCTGCTGATTGAGTATATCAAAAGCGGGCGCATTCGTCTGGACCAACGGCGATTCGATGTAAGGGCCACCTACCACGACCCCTGCAATTATGGAAGACGGGCTCAAAAACGGTTCGGCCACGGCTATTTTCAGGAGCCCCGATGGATCATGGACCAGTGCCTTGAGGATTGGGTGGATCTGCATCCCAACCGTCTGCACCAGACCTGTTGCGGCGGCGGCGGCGGCGCGCTGACCACGGGATACAACGATGAACGGATCTTCTATGGCCGCCGCAAAATGGAACAGATCCGGGCAACGGGGGCCCGGATGCTGGTATTGCCGTGCCACAGCTGCCACGGCCAGATCAATAGCATCAAAAAAGCCTACGGGATGGAAGATCTGAGCGTGAAATACCTGTGGGAGCTGGTGGCAGATTGTCTGATTGGGTAATGCTTCCTCAGTCGCCGAATTTCTTCAGGCGAGGACAACCGTTCGGCGACGCTGAAAAGGTTGGCATCACCTGGCCAAACCCGGCTGTCAAAATCATTCCCGGATGGAAGCAAACGCATCTGCAATATGATCCACGATCTGGTCGATCCAGACACATTCCCTCTCATTGAATCCCTCCCCTTTCAGTCGACCGGCAAAACAGAGTCCGATAGCCTGATTACGAACCAACAGGGGAGACATATAGGCGTGACGAAAGGGCATTTGCCCAAAGGGCGTATAGGGCAACCCCAATCCCAGTTTACCGGCCTGCCAATGAAAGGAAGACAGGGACTGGAGGCATTCAACAATAGCGGAATCGGACTTGTTCAAGGGAACGGAAAAATCCTGTGCATGGATATGAATCGTGCTGCCCACATAAAAGCGGCCCTGCAACAGCCTTTTATCCGCACTTAAAAAAGCGATGAAGATCTCGCTGTCCGGCAGGCATCGGAAAAGTGCCTCCTGGGCCAGCATCAACAGTTGGTTTAACTCGCCACCGCGTCTTCGGCACAGCGCCAGCTCGGTAAGGAAGTGACCGATCAGCATCTCCGGCGTATCAACCGGCGCTGAACAGTCGAGAGCGGCACCGAAGCCCATATGGGTAACGATCTCCATCGGATTGGCCTTACCCCATTCCAGAATGTTGACCATCACCTCCACGTCCTCGGCGCTCAGATTGAAAAAGTATTTCACATTTTCATCGGTTTCAAAGGTCTGCCGGATCAGATCGGGAATAGAGAATTTGGGGGCGTCCAAAATCTTGCTGATCCTTTTTTCGGATTTCCGAAGGGCGTTTTTCCCGCCAGGTTGATCCCCAAACATCATGGCCGCCATGGCGGCGGATTCTTCCACCAATAAGCTCAGCGGGTCATCCGAAGCCGTTGGTTTCCGGATGATGCGTTCCACATCCTCGGGCAGATGGTAAAACGCCAGCACGGCATCACAGATGTCGTCATACCGCACCTGAAACACATCGAGGCAGGCCTGGTTGACGGTCATGCCCTTTTCGTTGACCCGTATTTCCATTTCGTGGAACTGGTCTGGAAAGGTGTTTGCCAGACTCATGCCCGGCAGCCGGTAGAGCAGTCCGGCGATGAATATTTCCTCGGGGTTGGTGTGGCGGCAAGCTTTGGCCAGGGACATGGCGAGTATGCCGGAAAAATAGGAAATGGCATACAGCTTCAACAGCTTTCGCTTTTGCAGGGTTTCCATGGTGTGCCGGAACAGGCCCAACCCCAGCGAGAGCAGATAGACCTTGTCAAACCCCAGGTAGGTCACCGCGGCGGAAATGGTTTTAACGGGAAACCGGGGGGCGTAATAGGCGGAATTGACGGTGGCCATCAGGTTGCTGGCCAGTCCGCAGTCTCGCATGATGACAGCCGCCAGGTCGAGGGCGCTGGAATCGTGCTTCTTGGCCAGCCGGGATATTTCAAGGACCGTCTCGCTCAGGGCCGGCAGGCTGCCCTTGTTGCGCATCTCCTCCATCAGTCTGTCCAACACTAATTCTGCATTCGCCACAACAGATCCTCCGGGATTATCGGAACAGGACACGGTTGTCTTGCCATTTTTCTAAAATAGCAGAGATATGATCGGTCTGGCAAACGGAATGGGGCGTTTGCCAACGTTCCCTTCAGTCCCATGCCGGCATATTTGATAACGTCCCCCGAATGTCCTCGCTCACCACCAGGCCCTGGCCGTCACCTGGACGGGTTGGATGGCACGGTTACCTATTGACTGCCGGCATTTTTAATTTCAGCCAACTGGTTTCCTTCGAATACCAGACTGTAATAATATCGTTTTCCGTAATACGGTACTGAATAAATCCATTCTTCGATTTTCATTACCCTAATTCGTTCTGCATCTTGAATTTTGTCAATATAGCCTATAATTTCTATACTTTCCGGTTCACCACATGACAAACGCACTTCCTGTTTTAAATCCCCCAAAGATGCAGAACCTCCATTTCCACAATTTAGCAGGGATTCAGCGTGGAGGGAGGTCGCAGTGAAAAAAAACAATGAAATTAGGAACAGCGGGGCGCGATGTTTCATAATATTCTCCTTATTCAGCGTTAAGGCTTCCGGGGACAGCCCCCCTGTCTGTGTAAAAAGCCTTTGGGTTTCCGCTTTCGGCGAAATGGGTAGACATGAGCGGCCGGTCCCCTGGAACCCGGTCAATTTCGTCCTTTGCCCCAAGAATTAGTCATTCATCATGATATGAAAAAAGTCGGTTGATTTGGAATCAAGGTTACACATGTCCGCAAGAAAAATGCAGCCTGTTTGAAGCCGCACCTCCTTTTTCTTCGATATACGCCTGTAATAAAAAAGAAAAATACGGATACAATGAATGATTATTGGGTGGCTGATCTGAAAATCGGCTTCTCGGAGAAGAATCTTCCCTTCATTGATACCTTGAAAATTTCGCTGGAATTCAGCAATCTATTTGACGAAGCGCATGTTTCGCCGATCAATGCCATAGATGACAGTCGGGCGGGAAAAACGAGCGACTATGTTGGCGAACCCTTTACGACCCTGTTGACCGTCCCACTTGAAATTTAATGAAAAGGAAAACGAAATGACAAAAATTTCACCCATGCAGCTCAATCCCGTCGGCGTGGTTCGGAGCGACATCAAAACCCCCATGCTGACCGCCGACGAATCGGACCTGTCACTTGCCGAACGCATAGATAGAATCAAGGCATACCACCGCCAGGTGAAAGCATCCGTGTGCGAGTTGGTCATCGACTCCCAATGGGAAGAACTTCTTGACGGGATAGAAGGTTTTTCGCACATCCTGGTTCTCTACTGGCCCCACCTGATCGATCCAGAGCGGCGCAAGTTGAGAAAAGTCCATCCCATGGGACGCAAAGACCTTCCCAGGCAGGGAATTTTTGCCACCTGCAGCCCGGCCCGGCCCAATCCGGTGCTGGTATCCGCGGTGCCGCTGGTGGCCAGAATCAATAATGTACTCCAGGTCAGAGGCTTCGAAGCGATGGACGGCAGCCCCATCATCGATGTGAAGCCCTATTCCAAAAGCTACCTTCAGGTGGAAAATCTCAGCATGCCTGCCTGGATGGAGCAGATTCACCGGGAGATGGAATCCGACTGATACCATTCACACCCTTTCGGAAGTGAACAAAAAAGGTTCCTCGATGGCCTCTGCGCCTCGAACGAAACCGGTTGCACACGCCAATCAAGGAGGATTCAAATGAATGCGCAACAGATCATGGAAAGCGATAACTTCAAACGCTGCGAGGCCTTTCACGGCCACGTGTGCGGCGGTCTGGCCATCGGTTACGTCGCGGCCACGGCCGGGCTGGCATGGCTGCGGGAAAAGCGTGCCCTGGACGAGGAATTGGTGGCCATCGTGGAAACCGACGCCTGCTGCGTGGATGCCGTCCAGGTTCTCACCGGCTGCACTTTCGGCAAAGGCAACCTCATTTATCGGGACTACGGTAAGATGGGCTTTACCTTTTTCAACCGACGCACCGGCCAGGGGGTGCGCCTGGCTATGAAGCCTGACACTTTCCGGGTCAACGAACGGCAGATCGACCTGTTCAGGAAAACACGCGATGGCAGCATTACGGATGCGGAAAAGGCCGAACTGAAAGCATTGGGTATGCAGCGGACCGTCGAGGTGCTGGGCACCCGCGCCGAAGACCTGTTCAGCATGACGCCGGTGACCGCCGGCATGCCGGACAAGGCCCGCATCGAGCCGTCCACACCCTGTAGCCGCTGCGGTGAACCCACCATGGCATCCAAGCTGGAGATGATGCAGGGGACAATGGTATGCCGCGGGTGTCTGATTTAGCAGTTTTTTCCAAAATGCCTTGACAAAAAATACAAGTCCGATATGAATAGGCCGATTCGCTCAGGTGCTCAAAATGAGCTTTTAAGGGAACCCCGTGCAAATCGGGGACGGGCCCGCCGCTGTAATCGGGGACGAAAGCCGTAAAAACACCACTGACGGTCGTTGACTGTCGGGAAGGTTACGGCCGGTAGGATGATCCGTGAGTCAGAAGACCTGCCTGAGATGAATGAGTCGCGAACGCGTGGACCGTGTCCGGCTCGTAACAGATTGCCGCGGATAAAAATGGGACATCCCCGGATCGAAGCGTTTATCGGTCCGGGGATTTTTTTTCTCCGGACGAACCGCCATCTTTATACTTCAGGAAGGAGCTGGGTGATGAAACAATGGGGCGTTCGTTGGATTGTCATGGGATGGATGTTGCTGTCAGTTGCGGCATGGGCAGGCGAGGTCGTCGAAAATAGCGGAGAAAATGTACCGTTGCTTGAGACGGTGGTGGTCACCGCGGGAAGGGTGGAGGAAAAGAAAACCGATGTGGCCACGAACATCACCGTGGTAACCGAAGAGCAGATTAAGGAATCGTCGGCCCATGATCTGGGGGACGTGCTCGCCCAGCAGGGATTTATGATCCGGGAATATATCAATTCGTTGGGAACGACGAAGATTCGCGGCTTCAGCACCGACACCTACGGCGAAGAACTGAACGGTTATGTGTTGATCCTGATCGATGGACGCCGATCCGGAACCGGAGACCTCACCAAAATCAATGTCGACAACATCGAGCGCGTGGAAATCATCCACGGGCCGGGATCCGTCCAGTACGGCGCCTCGGCGGCGGGAGGCGTCGTCAATGTCATCACCAAAAAAGGCAGTGGGAAACCCACCCTGTTCGCGGAGGGGACGCTGGGCAGCTGGGGCTACCATAAAACCGGTGCCGGCGCTTCGGGGCAATTCAAGGCGTTGGATTTTTCACTCAGTGCCTCGACGGAGTCCCAAGACGATTACGACACCGCCCAGGGAGACACCTACCATAATACCGGCTTTGATGCCAAAGATAGGGTCAGCATGAACGCGGGTTGGACGTTTATGACCAACCAGCGTGTCGGGCTGACCTACACCGACTATCAGGGGGACGGCATCGGCAATCCTGGCTATCTGAGCCAGAACGATCTGGATGATTATGGGAACCATGACCTGCACTCTGTCGATGCCGTTTATGACGGCCAGACAGACGATGGGGCATTCCTCTGGAAACTGCGCTATTTTGACGGCAAGGAAGAGTACGAAACCTATGATCCCGAATTTTACGGGGACACGCCGTCCTACTTTCGGGAAACGGATCAACGGGGGGCACAGGCCCAATTGACGGGCAAGTGGACCCATGTCGATGTGACCGCCGGATTCGATTGGCTCAATTATGAGATCACGAATACCTATTCGACCGGGGAAAACACCTATGACAGCCCGGCGGCATTTCTCCTGGTCAAGGCAAAATTGCTTGACGAGAAGCTGATCCTGTCCTTGGGCGGGCGTCATGACTGGTATTCCATCGAAAGCGATCAGAACCGGAGGATCGATGAGACCAACTGGTCCACCAGCCTGGGGGTAGTCTATAAGATCACGCCGGCGTGGCGGGTCCGTGCCAACTACGCCGAAGCCTTCAAAATGCCGACCCCCGATCAACTGTTCATGTACAATGACTACGGTCCCATATGGGGCATCTGGACGGGAAACCCCGACCTGGCTCCGGAGACCAGCCAGACCTATGAAATCGGAATGGAATTTTCCAGGCGCAGTTTCTCCGCCGGCGTGACCTATTTTTATACCGACTTCACGGATAAAATCGCGTATACCTATGACGCTGCCGATAACCTGACCCGATACAAGAATGTTGAGGGTGCGACCATCGCCGGCATCGAGGGCACACTGGACTTCGATATCGGGGCATTGTTCGACTGGACCTATGAGCTGGCGCCATACGCTACCTTTACCCAGCTTATGAAATACTGGAATGAGGAGGCCGACGAAGACCTTCAGTATACGCCCGAATGGACGACATCCTGTGGTCTGCGGCTGGCCAACCGTGACATCGGATTCGTATCCCGCCTGAACATCACGCACACCTCCAAACAGGACATCACCGACTATGAAGGCACCGGTGAAACGACCCTTGGCAGCTACACGGTTGCCGACCTGACGATTTCCAAGACCCTCTTCGCGTTTGAAAAACACGGTGATGTTTCCATCAAGGCGGATATCCGCAATCTTTTCGACGAAGACTATGCAACCATCCAAGGCTATCCCATGCCGGGTCGAAGTTTTTATCTGGGGCTGAAATACACGTATTGAGAGCTGAAGGCTGAGGGTTGAGGGCTGAGCGATGAGGGAGACGCCGCTGCAAATGGACCGATCGGAGTCTGATGATTCTCTCTCACCCCGGTCCTCACCCTTTGGAGCAAAGGGAACCTGTTCGGATAACACCCTCTTCCTCAAAGTAGGGCGTGAGGACCGTATGACAATAAATATGGGAATAATGCAATGAGATGTTTTCGACCAGGAATGCAGACTGTTTTTCTCATCGTGGCTTCCGGCATTCTCATCCTGCTGCCGTTATCGGCCAAGGCCGATAGGGTGGCGATCCTTGAAGTCGATATCAACAGCTACCAGGTTCACCAGGCCGTCAAGCAACTGGACCTCCCCGTATCCATTGAAACCCGCTTCTTCACCTTTGCCGATCTTGGCACCGACCCAGGGGCCAGGGACTTCATTGCCGGTTCGACGGTGGTCTTCGTCAATGTGATGATGCCGGAGCTGGCCAACTACATGGTCGATAAAGGTCTCATGAGCGGTCGCCACGTATACGCCCTCAACCGGGCCGGGGACCCCGAAGCCCTGGCCCAAAAGGAGTACCTGTTCGATGATGCGGTTATCGATTACTATCATCATCGCAGCGTCGCCAACCTGATCAGCATGGTCCGCATGGCCGTGCAGCGGCACATGGATGCCTCGGTCTCCTTTAATGCACTGGAAAAGGTTCCCGATGTTTGTATTCACCATCCGGCCGCACAGATCAATTTTCAGGACCTACACGCCTTCGATACCTGGGATGCCGGTCGCACAGGCCATGATCCAAAAAATCCGCGCGTGGGCATTATGTTCTACGGCACCACCTTAAAGGAGGGGCAGGTGGAGGCGGCCGATACCCTGATCCGGCAACTGGAGGCGGCCGGCTTCAATGTGCTTCCCTGTTTCGGTCCGGTGGGACTGATTTTCGACCGGTATCTGAAACCGATTTCCGGCAGATCGCCGGTGGATCTGCTGCTAACCTTCAGCATGAAATTCTCCTCGGGCATCAACGATGAAATCCGATCGACGCTGATGGCGTTGGATGTGCCCGTTTTCAATGTCATCCGGCCCTACGGCGAAACCATTGCAAAGTGGCGACAAAGCGAAGTGGGACTGGGTCCCATGGAAACGGTCTGGGCTGTGGCCACCCCCGAGTTTTCCGGCGCCATCGAGCCGACGGTGCTGGCAGGCAAGCAGGAGATCGTCGACGGGGAAACCGGACGGCATCTGTTTGTGTACGAAACCATCCAGGAAGCCATCGATTTTCTCATCCCGCGGCTGAAAAAATGGGTCGCATTACAACGAATGGCCAACTCGGAAAAGAAAGTCGCCATCATCTACTACAACCACAGCCAGGGGAAACAGAACATCGCCGCCGCCTACCTGAACGTTTTCCGCAGTCTGCAATTCATTTTGGCACGCATGAAAAAAGAAGGGTATTCCGTCCAGGGGCCGGAGAAGCTGACCGAGCAGAAACTGCAGGACCTGATTCTCAGCGGCGGCAGAAACATCGGTTCGTGGGCGCCCGGAGAACTGGATGCCCTGCTGGCCGCCGGCGAAGCCGAGACGGTTTCCCTGGCGGAATACCAAACGTGGTTCGAGCGCCTGCCCGAGAAATTCAAAAAGCCCGTTCTCGATCAGTGGGGCCCACCGGAGGCCTGCACGATCATGACCAGGGACGGTCGGCTGGTGTTTCCCATGGTCAAGCTGGGCAATGTGGTGCTGCTCCCCGAGCCAGCCAGGGGATGGACCGACGACCCCATGAAGCTCTACCATGACACGACCCTTTATCCCCATCATCAGTACATCGCTGCCTATCTCTGGCTTTCCGAAAATTTCAAGGCTGACGCCATGATCCACCTGGGGACCCACGCCACCTACGAGTGGCTGCCCGGCAAGCAGGCTGGCCTGCATCCTTCCGATCCGCCGGAAGTCATGACCGGCGACATCCCCAACATCTATCCCTATATCGTCGACGACGTGGGCGAGGGCATCCAGGCCAAGCGCCGGGGCCGGGGGGTGATCATCGACCACCTCACTCCGCCCATGAAGGAAGCCGACCTCTACCACGAGTACGCCCGGCTCCACGAGTTGTTTCACAAGTATGAAATCACCGCCGCCGGCGGCAGCGAAACGGCGCCCGAATATATGCGGCAGATCAGCGAGATCATAAAGGAGACCGGTATTGCCAAGGATTTGGCGATCACCGAAATGAACCTGGAGGCCATGGAAAAGATCCATCTCTACCTGCACGAGATCGACACCAACTCCCTGCCCTATGGCCTGCACACTTTCGGCAGACCCTACGAAACGGAGGCGGCGGAAGAGACCGTTCGGTTGATCATGAACCAGAACCCCACCGTGGACAAAACCCGGGTGACCAAGGCGCTGAATCGCTCGCCTGTTCAGGAGATGGATAACCTGATTAGCGCCTTGAACGGGGCATACGTGCCGGCCGGGGAGGGGAACGATCCCCTGCGCAACCTGGCGGCAATACCCACGGGCAGGAATTTTTACGGCTTCTCGCCGGCCAAGGTGCCCTCCAAGGCGGCCTGGGAGGTGGGCAAGCGCGCCGCCGAAAAGATGATCCGGGAGAAACTGAAAAAAGAGGGGACCTATCCGCAGAAGGTCGGCGTGGTGCTCTGGGCCACGGAGACCACCCGCAACGAGGGAGTGAACGAGAGCACGATTCTCACCCTTATCGGCGTCGAACCGGTCTGGGATGCCACCGAACGGGTGATCGGCAGCCGGGCGATTCCCGGGACGCAATTGGGCCGGCCGCGCATCGATGTGCTGATCAATCCGTCCGGGCTCTACCGGGACATGTTCCCCGACAAGCTGATCTTCCTGGACGAGGCGGTCCAGAAAGCCATGGCCCAAACCGATATAGAAAATTTCCTCGCCGGCAACCAGGCGACCATCAAGGATACGCTGATGGCTTCGGGCATGGCCGAAAGGGAGGCCGAGGTGCAGTCGCGTTTCCGGATTTTTACCGAAACGCCCGGTTCCTATGGCAACGGCGTGGAAGAGATGGTCGGCGCGTCGGGGTTGTGGGACGCCGACGACGCCGTCAGCAACGTCTACCTGAATCGTACCCAGTTTGCCGTGGGGCAGGGTCAATGGGCCGTTCCCGTCAAAGCGGCATTTGCGGAAAACTTGCGGGGGGTGGACATTGCGGTGCACTCTCGCTCCAGCAATGTCATCGGCATCATCGATACCGATGATTTTTTCATGTACCTGGGTGGCATGTCTCTGGCCGTCAAAAATGTCCGGGGCGAAGCCCCGGACACCTTGGTGACCCTGCATCGCCGAAAAGACGAAGTCATGGTCGAAGATGTGGCCAAGACCATCGGCCGGGAGCTGCGTACCCGTTATCTCAACCCCCAGTGGATCGAGGGGATGAAAAGGGAAAACTACGGGGGTGCCCGCCAGATGGCTGATTTTGCCGAGAACCTGTGGGGCTGGCAGGTAACCGTACGCGACGCGGTGGATGCAGCTAAGTGGCAGCAAGTCTATGAAGTGTATGTGGAAGATAAGTACGGTCAGGACCTCGAGCGCTTTTTCAATACCCACAACCCCTGGGCTTACCAGTCCATGACCGCGCGCATGCTGGAAGCGGTGAGAAAAGGGTACTGGTCGGCCGACGAAACGGTCAAACAAAAACTGGCCGCCGAATACGCCGTCAATGTGGTGGAGAAGGGCGTGGCCTGCTGCGACCACACCTGCAACAACCCGATGCTTAACCAGATGGTGGTCAGCATCATTTCCCTGCCGGGCGTTCTGTCGCCGGAAATGGTTGAACAATTCAAGCTGGCCATCGAAAAGATGGCCGCAGCATCCCTGGAAACGCAAACCCTTGAGAGAAACGATCTACTGGAGAAATTGAAGGAAAGTCCGGGCAACAGAAAATCGACGGCTGAACCAAATGCCCCTGAAGATAAAGCCGTTGCGGCTCAGACAGACAGCCCGGCGGAGGCCGAGCCGGTCGAGGGGTATAAGATGCAGGATATGGATACCCCTGACCAGACCACCGACCTGAATTCATCGGGCGTTCAATGGATGGCTTCGTTGTTCGTCCTGTTGGTGCTGGGGTTGTTTTTCTGGGGCCTGAAACGGAGAAAATAGACATGCTGTACAAAAGTCTCATTCTGGGCGTGTTGTTCGGCATCGGCATTTTCGCCGTCAAAAGCGGCGTGGGAATCGCCTATGTGGTGTGGCGGCAGCGGAGTAAACGAGCCGTCGCCCTCGGATTCACCCTTTTTGCCATCGTCTATGCGCTGGTCTTCGCCGTTGCCGCCGTAATCCTGCCCCGCGTGGATCCGGTGCGTCACCTGACTGCCGTCCAGACCTTTATTCAGTCCGGCATGCTCGTGCACCTGATCATGGCCGGCCTGATGATGGGCTGGGGGATCGTGCTGCTCAAACAGAAAACCACTTCCCGGTCATCAAGCCGTGGCTGGTTGATGCTGGTGCTGCCCTGCCCGGTGTGCATTACGGTGATCCTGCTGTCGACCGGCTTTTTGATCACCTGTTTCCCGGAGCATCCGTTGCGGGTGACAGCCATGCTGTACCTTGTCTTCGTGCTGATCAGCCTGACCGCGTCAGGCGTGGTTTACCGATATGGCAACCTGTCGGGCATGGCACCCGACATGTTTCTGGGCTGCGTCATGTTGCTGATGGCGGCCTATTTTATTGTTTCGGTGAACGTCATGCCCCAGTTTGCCGGTCTGGACAAGGTGTATCGCCTGGCCTGCTACGATGCGGGGGAACCGCCCCGGGCTGGCATCCAGACGGTTCTGTTGGTCATCTTCACCGCCGCTGTTTTTACAGCTGGCTACGTTTTTACCACCAGGAAAATAAGGAGCCTCACATGATTGACCTGGGTGCACTGCTCAAAACCGTTATCTATCTCATCTCCTCTTCCTTGCTCTATCCGGTATTGTTGCTGTTGGTGGCGTTGACCCTGGTGGTCATCGTCTACGCAGGATCGTTTTTTGCCGAGTGGCTGGAGCGGGTGCGGCTGAAGCCTTGCTCCCCACAGGAGCTTCCGGTGCTGCTTAAAAACGGCCAGCCGTCGGCATCGGTTACCCACCGGGTGAACCATTATGTCCGGACGCTGCAACACGCCCGACGGTCGGAAGCGTCCGCTGAAATAAATATCGAGAATCTGTTGCAGGAGACCACACTGAAGCTTTGGAAATCCATGGATCGGCTGAGAATTCTGGTGCGCGCGGCACCTTCATTGGGCTTGATCGGCACCCTGATTCCCATGGGTACCGGACTGGCCGCGCTTGGGCAGGGAGACATGACCCGGCTGACAACGGATCTGGTGATTGCCTTCACAACCACCGTGGTTGGACTGGCCATTGGAACCATGGCCTTTTTTCTTTACACGGTTCGCCGGCGCTGGATCGAAGAAGACATCAAAAACATGGAACTGGCCACTGAAATGCTGATGAGCGACGAAAAACGGAGCGGGTATGAAATACTTAAAGCAGCGGCGAACCAGTAGTGCCGCCAGGGCGTTCGGCGATCCGGCGTTTCGGGACGACGATCCCATGACCGGAGTGGCCAACCTGTTCGACATCGGCCTGGTTTTTATCGTAGGACTGCTGATGACGCTGTTCAGCGCCTACCGCCTCCAAGACCTGTTCGACCAGACATCGGAGATGACCATCATGAAGCAAAAGGCTTCGGGAGAGATGGAGATCATCACCAAGAAAGGCAAGAAAATAGAAGCCACCCGAGTGACCCGGGAAACGGCCAAGGGCATGGGCAACCGCTTAGGGGTGGCCTACCGGCTGGAGAATGGGTCGATGGTGTATGTGCCGGACGAAAACGGGCATGAGCGATGAACGATCAAGCGACTGTGGAGAATATTTGGATGAAAAACGGATGGTGCGGTAAACGATTGTTGCTATTGACAATGGTCTGCTGGCTTTTTCTGTACCCGCTTGCGTGGGCGCAAAGCATCCATGTGACCGACGATGCCGGCAACACCCTCCATTTCGAGGCGGTGCCTCGAAAGGTGGTCTGTCTGGTACCGTCAGCCGCGGAAATAATTTTCGCCATCGATGCCGGCGATGCCTTGGCCGGTATCACCCATCATAGCAGCGACCTTTGCGGTGCCGCCGAAAAACCCCTGGTTGGCGGATTCTTTTCACCGTCTGTCGATCGGATCATGGCCCTTGATCCGGATCTGGTGATCACCTCATCCTTTCATTCGGAGCGGATCGCAGCGATCAGTGTCGGCGTTCCGGTGCTGGTGCTCAATACCCGTCGGATGGACGATGCCTTTCGGCATATACAGCTGTTGGGTGCTCTTTTCGGACGTCAGGCAGCGGCCGGGGAACTGGTGGAGAAAAACCGGCGCCAGCTCGATCTGATCGCCCGCAAAGTGGCCACCATTCCACCGGCGCAGCGTAAACGGGTCATGCGCCTGATGGGGCGTAGTGCGATCATGACCCCGGGAAGCGATTCCTTCCAGAACGAGATGATCCGAGCCGCCGGGGGCATTCCTCCCGACTTCGGCAAGACCGGCAGCGTGGTGCCAGTGACCCGACAGGAGTGGAATCAATTCAATCCCCAGGTTCTCTATGGCTGCGGCGGGGATCGCCAGGCGTCCGAAGGTATTGCGGAGCAGGACGGATGGGACTGCGTCGATGCCGTCAAGAATCATCGATTTTACACCTTGCCCTGCGAATTGACCTGCCGGGCCGGTGCCCACCTGGGTGATTTCGTCAGCTGGCTGGCTTCGTTAATCTATACGGAATCGTTCTCCAATGCCGAAGGGGATGTGCTGCCTCGCCAGATAATCGACCGCCGGCCGGTTTCCATTGACCTGGACTATGTACGCGCGGCAGCTGTCGCCACCAGCACCATTCACGATTTCGCCAACAAAAGCCTGATCGTCGATTTTACATCGCCGCGCAGCATCGTCTCCACCCTTGAGGGCGGGCGCAATGGGGTGCTGACGGTGGGCAACCACTACTCGCCCCCGCCATGCTGGGCACTGACCCCCATGGCGGGATTGGACGCTCTTTTCAAAGAGATTTACCCGGTAATCGGCAAGGAGAAAGCCAGCACGGCGTTTCTCTTCACCGGAGCTGATATGGACAATCTGGCCGTAAAAAAGGAAACCTTCAAAGCCATGACCGTCTATGGTCTCGTAACGGCAGGGGTAAGGGGAAATGCCGTTCGAATGTCCCGGGACGTGGGCAACTACTACGAGCCGGGAACCATCAACATGATTTTTCTCACCAACATGCACCTGACGCCCCGAGCCATGACCCGGGCGATCATCTCGGCCACCGAAGGCAAAAGCGCAGCCCTGCAGGATCTGGACATCCGCAGCTCGTATCAACCGCTAAGTTCGGCGGCCACGGGTACGGGAACCGATAACATCATCGTCGTCCAGGGCGACGGACCGATTGTCGACAACGCCGGGGGGCACTGCAAAATGGGGGAGTTGATCGCCCGCACGGCCTATGCGGGGGTTTGTGAGGCGATTCTCAAACAGAACGGCATCGCCCCCCGACGCAACGTCTTTCAGCGGCTGATCGATCGCCATCTGAGTCCCTTTCAACTGGTTGACGAGGCCAATTGCGATTGCAGGAGAGAAAAAAACAGGTTTGCCGGTGCCGTCGAGTCGGTTCTGCTGGACCCGGCCTATGCCGGTTTCCTCGAATCTGCCATGGCCATCGCTGACGGCAGCGGCCGGGGAACAGTCAACGACCTCGAATTGTATGAAGCCTGGTGCAGGGATGTGGCCGAGCGGATTGCCGGCCGGCCGGTGGCGGCGTTGAACCGTTATTTTACCGATACGGATATGCCCGTACCCCTGGCCAAGGCGCTGGATGCCATTTTTACGGGTGTATCGATGAAGAGTGATAAGGGGAAGCATAAAAAACAATAGAACGTCCACCATTGAATGGCGAATAAGGCATTATTAACACTCACAACGATTTCGGGTGAAAATGACTGGAATTTACCGGCAACGCATTGGCGAAAAGAATACTTCTCGATTTGAAACAGACGTGTGGAACAGGCGGTATGCAATGAGGGTGGCCCGGATGTTGGGGATAACCCTGCTGTTGTTAGGCCATTGCGCCGTATACGGGCAGTCGGACCACGGGCAAGGACATGGAACCGCGTCACCGGTTGTTCTGGATGCCGTCGTGGTGACCGCCGAACGAATCGACGCGTACGTACAAAACCATCCCGGACAGGTGGTTGTCCTGGGGCAGGAGGAGATCCGGCAGCGCAACATGCTCAGCGTGGAAGAAGCCTTGGGCACCATGGCCGGAGTGGACGTGAAGCAAAGTGCGGGGGTCGGTTCGCGCATCTCCATTCGCGGATCGGGGAAGTCCGGCAACGTCCTGGTGCTGCTCAATGGCCGGCCCCTGAACAGCAGCCAGTACGGTGGTGCGGATCTGTCCACTATTCCCGTCGATATTGTCAAATCCATCACCGTATTTAAACCGCCGGTGCCCGTATGGTTGGGACCCGGGGCCAGCGACGGGGCCATCAGCATCGTCACCCGGGATGAAACCGGTAAAAACCAGGAAGATAAAGCGCATGTGACCCGGGTGCGTGCCGCCGGCGGTTCCTATGGGCTTGCCGAAGGAAGTGTCAGCCACCGGGCGAACCTTGACTCAGGGGCTGTCATGGCTACGGCGTCCGGCAACCACCGCGACGGGAAACGCACCAACAGCGACAGGGACAGCGGAAATTTTTCCCTTCACTGGGACAGGCAACTGGCCGGCGAGCGACGGGTGGAACTCGACGGCCGCTACTATGCATCGGAATACGGCTCCGCGGGTCCGGTGGACAACCCCACACCCGATGCCCGCCAAGCCTACCGCAAAGCCTCCGTGGACAGCCGGCTAAGCGGTTTGTTGGGCGATGGGGGCGACTATGCATTGAACCTGTATGGCGACATGATCGACCTGACGGATGAATCCCAGTCCGGACTCACCTCCACCCTGGATGATGTAAAATGGGGGATCAAAGGTGAACATAACTGGTGTGATGAAAACGATCTCTGGGCACTTCGTCTCAACGGCATTTTTGAACGCGACGATGTCGACCACACCCTGTCAGGCGTTCACCACCGAGCCACGGCGGGATTCGGCGCCCAGGCGGACCGACGCTGGAACGCCTTCACCGCTACGGTCGGCCTACGCGAGGACCACACCAGTGATTTTGACTTCAGTCCCGGCGTCAACGCCGGCCTGAGTTATGGGCTGGCCACGCATTGGCAGGCCAAGGTCAACGCAGGATACACGGTGACCATTCCCACCTTCGGGCAGCTCTACCAGCCGAGTCATGGCAGTATCGATCAGGCGCGGGGCAACCCGGACCTCGATGAGGAGAAGATCTGGTCCTATGACGCCGGAATAGAATACCGCCAGGACAAGGACCACCTGATCCAGGTCTCCCTGTTTCGGTCCGACACCCGGGACCCCATCGTCTATCTGCGCGGCACCGACCTGATCTACCGGCCGGCCAACGCGGATCGCTCCTGGCGCCACGGTGCGGAGGCCACGTTCAAATACCTGACGGAAAGCGGACTGACGTTGGATGTCAATGCCATCGCGCAGGACTCCCAGGTTTCAGAAACCGGGAATGAACTGCCTTACACACCCCGGGTCAAACTGAAGCTCTCCCTGCTCTATACCCTGAGGCCCTCGTCCACCCGTCTGGAGACGACGGTGCGCTATGTCTCCGAGCAGTACAGCGAGGCGCAAAACAATGAACAACAGCGGATCGACGACTATGTCACCGTAGACCTCAAGGCCATTTATCCTTTTACGATTAAGACCGTGGCCACCGAATGGTTCGTGACCATCGAAAATCTGCTGGATACCGACTATGAGACTCATTTCGGTTATCCCGACGAAGGGGTCCGGTTTATTTCGGGTTTGAATCTGACGTTTTAGGATAGCTGATGGGCTGCCGGCTGATAGCTGTCAGGAGTAAAGGAATGCTTCCTCTTAAAGCTATTTCAACCACACACCCCATTCAAGCGACAAAACCATTCATTGCCAACGATCCAACGGTTCTCGGAATGTTTTCATGAGCGAAAAAACACCCATCGTACTGGCCGCATTCGGCACCACCTCGCGGGCCATGGACACCTACAGCCATATCGATGCAGCCGTTAAAGCGGCGTTCCCCGGACATCCGGTGAAGTGGGCCTATACCTCCCGGATGGTTCGAGCCCATATGAAAAAACACAGCAACACCAACATGAGAAATCCCCGCCTGGTCCTGGACGAACTGGGTAAAGGGGGTCATCAATGGGCGGTGGTGCAGTCCATGCATCTGATCTGCGGTCACGAGTTCTATCGGTTGGTGGATGAGGTCAGGGATGGCGCCGTGCGAACCAGCATAGGGCTTCCACTGCTGGCCTCGCCCGAGGATTATGAGGATACGGCCGCAGCCATTCTTCAAAACGGTGTTCCAGTAAACGAGACGGCTGCCTTACTGATCGGACATGGTACGGACCATCCGGCCTGGACAGCCTACCCGACCCTGGCGCGCATTCTGGAAGCAGCGGGTGCCAATGTCCATGTGGCTACCATCGAAGGAACATCGACGATGAAAGAGACCATCGACGATGTTCTCCGGTCGGGCGCCCGGTCGGTACGCTTGGTACCGCTGATGCTGGTGGCTGGTGTCCATCTTCAGGAAGATATTGTTGGGGATGAGGATTCATGGAGGTATGCCTGCGAGAATGCCGGGTTGACCGTCACATTCGATACCCAGGGGATGGGCAAACACCCGTCCATCATCGATATCTTCATCCGGCACATCCGTGAAGCGCTGGAGACGATTCCCGATCGATGATTGCCCCCTCCCCGCTGCAAGTCGTTGGGAGGGGTAACCGTAAGGCTGACTATCGATTTTCGGTTCAAGGATTCAGAGATTTTTGGAATCGGTGCTCCAACCCAGGCCATGTTGCCGATTCCGTCTCGGAGAAAGCTTAACCGCACAGCTTTAAATGTTTCCCCGTAAATTCAATTCCGCCAGATTCACCAAAAACCGCCATTTTACATATTATCTGTGCCATACCCCTTGAAATTAGATCCCGCCAGGCATCGGGGATATCGAAGTGACCCGTTTCTGTGGTTATTATCTCAATCAAATCGGCTTTGGATTCAAAGCTTCTGATATGCGCTTCATCATCCTCTGTCCAGCCTTCCGGTGCATTTCCAGCAACGTAAATAATTGTTCCCGATTTCATACCCACTTTCTCCTTTCGATTTAATCGCCATTCCCGCCGGTATTAAAAACCCATCATGCCTCTGCTCGCATAAAGGGATGCGCCCTGTTTACTTGGCACTTCTATTTCTCCCAACATCCGTGGGTATGGCTCATGTTAAGGCGGGTCTTCATGCTCTCGGATCAGTTTCAGACCTTCACAGATCGATTCCCGGCCTGGCCTGGATACCTTTTCGATAGTAGTGCTTGACTTCCTTCATCTCCGTAACCAGATCGGCGGCGGCGATCACGTCGGGGTGGGCGCAGCGTCCGGTAATGACTAACTCCAGTTCGGCCGGCTTTGAACGAATCAAGTCCAACAGAGTTTCCACGTTCAGCAGCCCGCAGGCTACGGCCATGTTGGCCTCGTCCAGAATCATGAGGTCGAACTGTCGGCTTTTCATCAGCCATTCGATGGAGCGGCATCCCCGTTGGGCCAGAATGGTTTCCCTGCCGGCCGGTCTGCCGTGGATGAAGCATCCGCTGCCATAATCGTGTACCTGGATGCGGGCCTTGAGTTGTTCCAGCATTCCAAATTCGCCGCCGGTACCGTTTTTCATGAAGGTGGCAATGGCCACCTGCAGGCCAGAACCTGCGGCACGCAGGGCCAATCCCAGGGCAGCGGTCGTCTTGCCCTTGCCGTTACCGGTATACACGTGCACATAGCCCCGATCCAACGGGTGGGAATGGTCGTCAATTTTCCGGTGGATTTCAGGCATAGGCATCGAAACTCCATTTTGAAATGAGAAATTAAAGCGCCGGGTGCTGTCAAGACCATCCGATGTCTTCCGGGCCTTGCGGGTGCCGGACACCCGGCGCTGCACACAGTCGGAGGAATAAACTGCGTCCGTCCTGAAACGGAATCTTAGAGTCTTTTATTTCAGGGCTAAACAAGCACCGAAAGCGAAAGAGGATTCCTGCCTGAAATCCCCCTTGCTTTCTGGACCAGGGTGCGGCATTAACCGGTATAAAAAAAGCCCTTCATGCCTCTGCTCGCATGAAGGGCTGCACCCAGCTTACTTGACCCTTGACGGTTGCCATCTACCCAGATCACCGTGGGCATGGCTCTTATTTCAAGGCAGGTCTTCTGACTTCCGAATCACCCTACTCTCCGCGCCTTCCCGTCTTGTTTCAAGCCAGTGGCATCTGCGGATTTCGTCCTCGGATACAGCGGCGGGACCGTCCCCGATTTTCACAGGGTTCCCTATTAAGCCTTGCGGCACCTTACGAGTTCTCTTTTAACAGACCACCATGCAAAGTCAATTAAATTCTCAGTTTCTATCGGAATTGAACTGATTCGCCACCTATCGCAGGCGGAAATCAACGGGCACCCGCACCCACATGGCAACAGCCTTGTCATCCTCGCGGCCCGGTTCGAACTGCCAGCCTTCGACCGCCTTGACCGCCGATCGGTCCAATAGCCGGTAACTGCTGGATTCCGCGATATGCAACTCCCCTACCCGTCCATCTTCACCCACGAACACCTCCAGCACCACGGTACCTTCGTATCCACGCCTGCGGGCAATCGAAGGGTATACGGGCGGCGGGTTGTCGCTGTATCGCGGCGTTGCCATGACCACCGCCGAAGCAGCGGACGAACTTTCTCCGGGTGTCGCATCCGGATCCACGGAGGTGACTGCGTTAGCCGAATACGGGGGCGACGGAGGCAGGTCAGCTGCTGTGCGGACAGGGTCGGCAACGGACGGCGGGGGTGCCGATTCCGGTTCGGGTTCAGGGACGGCAGGCATAGGAGCCGGTGGTAATGGCGGAAAACGTTTTTCCGGTGGTTTTTTGGCAAGGGGTTTGGATGGTTTCACGACCGGTATCGGTTTGATGGCTGGCCTTTCCAAGGCCGGTTTCGGGGGTGCCGCCGGAATCTGCGGTGGCGGCGCAGGCAGGGGGCGAATGAGCGGTGGGGAATACGGTGCCCGATCAACCAACCGCATGGTGAGCGATCGGGCATGGGAAACAACGGGTTCCTGACGAATGAGCCGGCTCGCGTCCGCCGTCAACAGCAGGGTGTGAATGAAAACCGCCAAAATAAAAGCTGGCACCATGCGATGCATCTAAGTGGCCTTGTTCCTTAATGCGATGGCATTCGCTGACCGACGCATCCCGGTCCGTCTGCGTTGCTCGTTGCTTAAATACGACGGGTATTCTCGCTCCTCACGCCTTGCGGTCCAGGCGCCTCGGCCACCTCGATGCGTCACCGTATTTATGAACATGACCACTACGGCTGCCTCTCACATTCCAGAGAAAGGCGGTCAATCCCCGCCATTTTGATCTGGTCGATCACGTGGTAAAGGGTTTGGTAGGTAATCTGGTTGTCGGCAAACAGCAGTACGCTCGGCTCCTTGGCGGATGCGGTTTGGGTTCGCAGGGTGTCGGCCAGTTGTTCCAGCGCGACGGGAGTTTTCTCGACGAATACGGTACCGCTTCGATCGACGGTTACGGAGAGGTTGACCTGCTTTTCAAGCGGTGCGGTAGTGGATAAAGGGAGGGCCACCGGCAGTGCGTGGTGGACGGCCATGGACAGCATGGCGTAGATGAAAAATACCAGCAGCAGAAAGACAATATCGATCAGCGGGAGCATGTCGATGCGTGCTTTGCGTTGACTGCCTAAATCAACTTTCATGCCTGCTCTCCCGGCCCGACCCATTTTTGTCGGCAAGTTTTTCGTATACAATCTCCAGACTGGTCGCGTACTTTTCGATGAACCGGGCAGCCCGCTCGATGCGGGCGTTGAAATAGTTGAAGGGAAACACCGTGAAAATGGCGATACCCAGACCGGAAGCCGTGGTAATCAGGGCCTGGGCAATGCCTTTGGTAACCGCTTCGGGATGGTCGATGCCGCTGCCGAGCATATCGAAAGAACTGATGATGCCTAAAACGGTGCCGAAGATGCCCAACAGGGGGGCCACGGTAATGATGGTGTCCAGCACCCCCATATAACGCCGCATACGGGAAATTTCATCCGCTGCCGCTGCTTCCATGGCCTTGACCAGAGAGTACTCGCGGTGCAGAATCCCCGATATGAGAATACGGATCACATAACTTTTTGAACCCGCGGCTGTCTTGCGCACGCCTTCCCAGTCACCCGCCTGGCATAGTTCCATCACCCCGTTGACCAATCGCTGATTGGCACGCATGCTTACCGTGGTCCAGAAGATTACCCGTTCAAAAATCACCGTCAGCGAAAGCAGGGAGCAAACGAGCAGCGGAACCATCACCGGTCCACCGCTGTTAAAAATTGCAATCATAGTTTAACCTCAATCTCAGGTTTCGGCATTCTGTTCTGGATCGTTCCGCATCAAGTTCACCCGCAGCCAGGGACCTGCAGGGCTGGAGTCCACCAGAAGGCCGCAATCGTAGGCTTGGGAAAGAATGCGTTCATCGATTACCTGCGATGGCGGGCCGCAGGCGGCCATGCGGCCGTCGACCAGCAGCAGCAATCGATCGGCATACATGGCGGCCAGATTGATATCGTGGGATACCATCACCACCGAGGTGCCTTGGGCTGTCTTCATTCTCTCCATAAGGTCCATGATGCGTATTTGGTGAGACAGATCCAGTGCGGCAGTCGGTTCGTCCAGCAGGATCAGTTCCGGATGTTGGCAGATGGCCCTGGCAATATAGGCCCGCTGACGCTCGCCACCACTGAGACTGCTGAGACGACGGCCGGCCAGGTGGCTTAAACCGGTGAAGGCAATAGCCTGCCGGGCGATCTCCAGGTCGGCCCTGCTGTCCAGCCCCAATATGCCCAGGTAGGGAGTCCGCCCCATCAGGACCATCTCCTGGACGGTAAACGGACTGTCGGCAATGTCGGCTTGGGCCACATAGGCTATGTTTCGTGCCAAATCCTTTTGCTTATAGTGTTTCAACGACCGTTCCTTGAAAAATATCTCTCCACTGGAAATGGATAACAAGCCGGCCAGGGCTTTGATCAAGGTGGTCTTTCCCGATCCATTGGGACCGATGATGATAAACAATTCCCCCCGGTCCACCTGAAAGGTCAGATCCCGCAATACAGGTGTTTGGGGATAGGCGCAGTGTAGTCGGTGTATGCGAATGGCTGGGTTCATCCCTTTGACCGCCTCAATAAAAAGATGAACAACGGCGCACCGATCATAGCGGTGATGACGCCTCCGGGCATCTCTCCCTGGGGTGGCAACACGCGAGCCAGAAGATCGCAAACCACCATATAAGCCCCACCGCCAAGGACACATCCCGGCACCAAGATCCGGTGATCGGGGCCGCAAAGCAGGCGCAGCAGGTGAGGGATGACCAGTCCGACAAATCCGATCAGTCCACATTGACTTACCGTGACACTGATCATCAGCGAAGTGATTACCAGCAGCACAAGGGTCACTCGCCGCACAGGAACCCCCATGGAGGTGGCCATATCACTGCCCAGCAAAAGCAGATTCATCCGGTTGGAGTAAATGAATATGGCAATGAAGCAAGGCAGCAGGATAACGGCGAGCATACCCACATGTTGAATCTGCGAAGCGGAAAGATCACCCATCAGCCAGAAGATAATGTTGTGCAGCCGGTTATCCTGGGTGATAGAGAGCAGAAACATGATCACTGCGGTGCAGAAGGCGTTGACCATTACGCCGGAAAGCAGCAACGCATCCTTGACCACCACGGCCCTGCCGGAAGAAATGAAAATGATCAAAACCAGTGTAACTAGACTGCCCGCAAAGGCTGTTAAGCTTACCCCGGGAATACGGGACAGCCCCAAAATAATACCAATAATGGCGCCGATGGCTGCACCACCGGAAATGCCAAGAATATAGGGCTCGGCCAAAGGGTTTTTAAGCAGTGCCTGGAAGACCAGGCCGCCCAGGGACAAGGCCGCTCCCACAAGCGCGGCCAGCAGCACCCGGGGAAAGCGAATGCGCCAGATAATGGCATCTTCCATGGCGTGGCCCGTTCCGTTTGCAAACAGCGAAGTCCAGATGGAATCGAGGCGGGTCCCGGATGAACCCATGGCCAGGCCGGCGGCCATTACCGCCACAAGCAAAAGTAAAAGAACCAGGGAGACCGCAGTCATTTTAACAAATAGGGATGACGCCCGTGGGGTCATGGCTGCGCCTCCGGTGAGTCAGTGCGATAGCATTCCGGATGGATCAGCCGGGCCAAAAGTTCCAATCCCTCCACCAGGCGTGGGGAGGCACGGTCGAGCACATTGGAGTCCACCAGATAGATCCGGTCGTTTTTAACCGCCGGCAACTCCTTCCATTGCTGCCATTCGGCTTTCACCTGATCGAACACGGCCTCGCGAGCCATAGAGGTAATAATGATCACTTCCGGCCGCAAACCGATCACCTGCTCCTTGGAAAAGCGCGGGTAGGGCGTCAGCCCCTGGGCCAGGTTCGTCCCCCCGCCCATGACAATCAGCTCGTGAATAAACGTGGGTGTTCCCACGGAAACGATCGGGGAGATGCCGATTTGGAAAAACACATCCGGGGGGTGGTCGCCACAGGCCACACGCTGCCGTACCCTCCGGATTCGATCGGCCATATCGGCAACGACGGCATCGGCCCGAACGCCGACATCCAGCAATTGCCCCAGCTCCACCAAGGTGTCCATAACCGCGCCCAAATTGCGTGGATCCACGGCATACACCGGGATATTCATCGATTCAAGCTTATGCACGACAGAAATCGGATTGCCGTCCTTGACGGCAATGCATAAATCAGGTTCCAGCGCGACGATCTTCTCAACATCCAGATGAACGTATGATCCCACCTTGGGCAATTTTTCTGCGGCCGGAGGGAAATCGCTGAACTGGGTGGCGCCTACCAGACGGTCGGCCAACCCCAGGAAAAAAATAATTTCGGTAATGCTGGGTGCCAAGGCGACGATGCGTTGTGGACGGTCAGGCACCATCACCTGCCGGCCCAACTGATCAATCGAGGTTTTCGCGGACACGGGCGTGTTAACGAGGATCAGCAGACAGCCTAACAAAATAGCGCGAAAGCGTTTGACGCGCATCATTTTTCCACCAATCTCCACCGCTGAACAAACAGGGACAGCAATTATTTTCGGATGTGCGTTTATCGATTGCGTCCCCATTGATTGTTCCCGGAAAAAAAGCCCCGCCGTGAAGGGCTCAAGGCGGGGCATCAAATACCGGATTATACCATCAGCCTTGACCGCGAAGGCGCTCTTGATTTCATCATCCGGGCAGGTCTCCTGGCTCGTGGATCTGTCTACTGACCGCCTCTTCCCACCTGTTCCAATCAGGCAGTGAGTTGTTGCGGCTTTCGTCCCCACTTACAGTGGCGGGTCCGCAGCGGATTTGCACCGCTTTCCCTGTTATGCCCATCGGGCACCTGGATGAAAATGTAGCTTATTGTGTTGGTAAATAAACTCAAAAGCAGAGCTAATGTCAATGGTTTTCCCAATGGCTCGTGATTCAATAAATGGATTAGGAATCTACAGATGCCATCCGAACCCACCCTTAATTTTTTTACCACTCCCGATGCTCCTTCAAGAAAACAGAAACCGCCAACAGCCTCGCCACACCTCGCAGCAATTCCGCCTGCCGTATTGAAGGTTTTCATGGAACAGCTCAAACATAATTGATTGAAATGATGAGATCATTGATGATAGAAAGTCAAAAAATGGTGGCAACGGAGGGCTGACAATGAAAAAGGTAACCGCTGATTCTGATATTCATGCCTCAAATCAAGACAAACAACGTGCCGAAAATTATCTCAATCTTCTCCATGCGCTTCCTCATCCCCTGGCCGTGTTCCGTGAAGCGGACAGATGCATCGTAGCGGCCAATCACCACTTTTGTATCGCCTTCAGATTGTCCGTGGGAGAGTTCCCGAAAGGCGGTGACTCCGGATTTTATGATTTTCCGTCAAGGCTGGGCGATAAACGGGAAATAAACGACCGACTCCACATCGACAAAATTGAGGATGGCGTCATCCAGTTTAAAATGCCGGACGGCAGCCAACCTCGAGCTAGAGCTGACGTGCTGCCTTGTCGGTATGGCGACCAGGATTGCTGGCTGGTGACGACTACGGCCGCCACTGGGCAGAATCCTTCTGGTGAAGGCAAGCTCAAGGAACAAAAGCGTTATCGCTCCCTGGTGGAAAACCTCAACGATATTGTTTACACTACCGATGAAAATGCGGTGGTGACCTATGTCAGCCCCAATATCATCCAGTTGGCAGGGTACCGGCCGTCGGAAGTGATCGGAAGAAATTTTGTCGAATTCGTTCATCCCGATGACCTGCGAGGCAGGATAGAGCAGTTTCTTAAAATTCTTGGCGGTGAAAACCAAGCGACTGAATATAGACTTTTTACAAAAACAGGCGAAATAAAATGGGCGCGGACAAGTGCGAGACCTATCCGAAAAAATGGACAGGTCGTGGGTGTCCAGGGTATCCTTGTAGATATAACGGATCGTAAAGAGATAGAAGAAGCGCTCAAACGTTCCGAGGAGAAATACCGCATCCTGGTCCAACATGCCAAGGATGCAATATTTGTTCTACAGGACGATCATATCAGATTCATGAATCCCAGTGCATCAGAAGTCTTGGGCTACACCTGCGACTGTATCGCTGACAAACCATTTATTGAATTCGTTCATCCCGATGACCGGGCAGTTATTATGGATCGCTATTTCAAGCGCCTGCGGGGAGAGATCCTGTCCGATCAGGTTTTCTTCAGGATTCTTAACAAGGACGGCCATGTAAGAGATGTAGAGGTGAATGCCGTTTTGATAATCTGGGAAGAAAAACCAGCGGTTCTGAATTTTTTAAGGGATATCACCCTTCAGAATATGATGGAGGCCCAACTGCGAAAAGCCCAAAAAATGGAGGCAATAGGGACTCTGGCAGGGGGGATTGCCCACAACTTTAATAATTTGCTCATGGGGATTCATGGCAATGCAACGCTTTCTCTAAATGGTATGGACCCCTCTGCGCGTACTTATAAATATCTGAATAAAATTAGCAAGCTGGTCGAAAGCGGTTCCAAGCTGACCCATCAGCTATTGGATTATGCCCGGGGGGAAAGCTGCAAAGTGGGCACGGTGGATTTAAATCGTTTGGTTAAAGAAGCGTCGGAAACCCTGTTGGCGACGAAAAAACAAATCCGGATAAATCAAAATTTATCTAAAGACATCCCCTGCATAAAAGCCGATAAAGGACAACTTGAACAAGTTCTGTTGAATCTTTTGCTGAATGCCGCCGATGCCATGCCGAACGGGGGAGACGTGTCGGTAGAAACATCATACATAAAAGGCTGCCAAGCCCAAGTGGGAAACTCGCTATCCAGTACCAAAGCCTATGTTTTATTGAAGGTATCCGATCTTGGAGCAGGCATACCCAAAAATATTCTCGATCGCATCTTCGAACCCTTTTTTACCACCAAAGGGTACGAACGAGGAACCGGTTTGGGTCTATCAACAGCATATAGCATCGTGAAAAATCACCACGGCGAAATTTACGTTGAATCTGAAGTTAACAAAGGATCCAGCTTTTTCGTATATTTGCCGTCATTACCGGACGGTTCTAAGGAATCCGTTCCAGATATTGTATCGGAAGTCGTTGCCGGACAAGGGACAATTTTGTTGATTGATGATGAACCGGAGGTCATTGACACCAGTTCAAAACTGTTGGGAATCATGAACTTCGAAGTTATCAAAGCTGCCGATGGAGAAGCAGCCCTGGAGATATTTAAAAAAGACTGGAAAAGGATCGACCTTGTGATCCTGGACCTAGTGTTGCCGAATATGAGCGGCAGGGATCTATACTACAACCTCAAAGAAATAAACCCGGAGGTAAAGGTATTGATATCCAGCGGTTTTGGGGTGTCCGGACACACCGAAGAATTGCTTAAAAGCGGATGCCGCGGCTTTATTCAAAAGCCATACAATATCAATCAACTGTCTGCAAAAATGATGGCCATCCTCTCTCCGGAATAGGTGCCGGGCTTCATGGCGCCGGCGAGCGAGTGTATGTGCGGGTCCCAGATTTGTAATCTTAAGAGTTCTGGCTTCAGCCTGATGCAACTCATCATGATTCAGAAGCCCGGTGGCACGGTATATGGCATATAACAACCTGCCTGAATGTCAGTGAATTATGAAACACCACAACGACCACAATAGACCCCACAGACGGAAGCAAAATTTTTATCGACCCTATTGTTTCTCTTTTGCCGTAATGTTGCGGAAACGATGAGGGTCACGAAGAATCCATTCAACCACGAAAAAGTTTCCTTCAAAGCAAAAAAGCGATGCCTTCCCAAAAACCCGCAAAAATTTAAAAATTCTTTAATAAGCTTATATTATAGATAAAAAAAATCATTGATCGCTTATCATGCGGATGGAAATCAGCCTTCCATAGATTGTTGTAACCCATTTGTAACCCTGCCCGTTGTATCAGAATCGACATAACAAAAATCGGCATGGAAAGGAGATGGGTATGGAATACAACCGGCGGGATTTTTTAAAGGTTAGCGGAGCTGGCATTGCCGGCCTCTCGCTAATGCAGTTGGGCTGCAGCATGAAGCAGGTGAAGGGATACGCAGCCGGGATCAAAACCGAGGGTACCCAGGAGGTAATCAGCATCTGTCCCTTCTGCTCGGTCAGCTGCCATATCATTGCACATGTCAAAGATGGCCGGCTGGTCAGTACCGAAGGCGATCCCGATTATCCGATCAACGAAGGGGCCCTGTGCGCCAAGGGCGCGGCCATGCTGTCGTTGACACGCAATCCCCATCGCGTCACGACGCCACTGTACCGGGCGCCGTATAGCGACAAGTGGGAACAGAAAAGCTGGGATTGGGTCTTGGATCGAATCGCCCAGCGGGTCAAGGAGACCCGCGACAAAGGGTATATTGCCACCAATAAAAAGGGGCAACGGGTCAATCGTCTGGAGAATCTGTTCACCCTCGGGACGTCCCACATGGACAACGAGGAGTGTGCATTGGTGCACCAGGCCGTCCGGGCGCTGGGGGTCGTCCATCTCGACCACCAGGCGCGCATCTGACACAGCGCCACAGTCGCGGCTCTGGGAGAGTCGTTCGGACGCGGTGCGATGACCAACCACTGGATCGACATCAAAAATGCCGATGCCATCTTAATCATGGGCAGCAATGCTGCCGAACACCACCCCATCTCCTTCAAGTGGGTGCTGGATGCCAAATACAATCGCGGGGCCGTGGTCATGCATGTGGACCCCAAGTTCTCGCGAACGTCTGCACGCAGCGATTTCCACGTTCCCTTGCGATCCGGCACCGATATCGCCTTTCTGGGGGGCATGATCCACTACATCCTCGAAAACAAAAAGTATTTTCATGATTACGTAGCCAACTACACCAATGCGGCACTGATTGTGAGCCGGGATTTCGGTTTCCAAGACGGCCTCTTCTCCGGCTACGACCCGAAAACCCGAACCTACGACCCCAGCACATGGGCCTTTGATATGGATGCCAATCAGGTGCCCCTGAAAGACACCACCCTGAAAAATGAACGCTGCGTGTTCCAGTTGCTGCGCAGCCACTATTCCCGCTATACGCTCGATAAGGTGTCTGACATCACGGGTGTTTCCAAAGAAAATCTGCTCAAGGTGTATCAGGCCTATTCGGCCACCGGTACACCGGAAAAGTCGGGTACCATTCTCTATGCCCTGGGCTGGACCCAGCATACTGTAGGGGTGCAGAACATTCGTTCGGCTGGGATCCTTCAGCTGCTGCTGGGCAATATCGGCGTGGCCGGGGGTGGCATCAATGCCCTGCGCGGCGAGCCCAACGTTCAGGGGTCCACTGACCACACCCTGCTCTACCACATCATCCCCGGCTACATGGCCACCCCCCGGGCAGATTGGCCGACCCTGGCCGACTACCACAAGGTCAATACGCCGGTGAGCTTTGATCCTGAAAGCGCCAACTGGTGGCAGCACAAGCCCAAGTATTTCAACAGCCTGCTCAAGGCATGGTTCGGCGACAACGCCACCCCGGAAAACGACTTCGGCTACGGCATGCTGCCCAAGCTGGACAAAGGAGTGGATTACTCCTATCTGTTCCTGTTCGATCGCATGTACCGGGGGGAGATCGAAGGCGGGTTCATTCTCGGTCTCAATCCGGCCAACAGCGTGGCCAACGCCAACAAAGTGCGCAAGGCTTTCGACAACCTCGACTGGATGGTGGCCGTGGATGTTCACAACAGTGAAACCAGTGACAACTGGCATCGCCCCGGTGTGGATCCAAAAACGGTCAAGACCGAAGTCTTTCTGCTGCCATCGGCCCACCGGCTGGAAAAAGAGGGCTCGGTGACCAACAGTGGCCGCTGGATGCTCTGGCATTACGAGGCGGTCAAGCCCCCGGGTCAGGCACGCACCTTCGGCGACATGTTCGTGGACCTGATAAACCGGGTGCGCAAAGCGTACGATCGCAAGGGCGGGGCCTACCCCGATCCCATCCTCAAACTGGCCTGGCCTGAATCCTACGACCCCGAAGCCGTGGCCCGCCGTATCAACGGGGTCTTCACCCGGGATGTGGAGGTTAAGGGCAAACGCTACCTCAAGGGTCAGCAGGTGCCCAGCTTTACGGCCTTGGCAGATGACGGCTCGACCCTTTCGCTGAACTGGCTCTACGCCGGCAGCATTACCGAAGAGGAGGGCAACAAGGCCAAGCGCCGCGATCCGACCCAGACCCCCATGCAGGCCAAGATTGGTCTATATCCCAACTTCGCCTGGTGCTGGCCGGTGAACCGCCGGATTCTCTACAACCGGGCATCGGTGGATTTAAACGGCAGGCCATGGAGTCCCGAGAAAACGGTGATCGCCTGGGAAAACGATAAATGGATCGGAGACGTGCCCGATGGTGGATGGCCGCCGATGGCCACCGGCAAGGGACGCTATCCATTTATCATGCACAAACACGGCTACGGCCAGCTTTTCGGCCCCGGCCGCGCGGACGGGCCCTTTTCGGAACACTACGAGCCGGTGGAGACGCCGGTGAGCAGTCATCCGTTTTCGGCCCAGCTCAGCAGCCCCTGTTATAAATCGCTGTCCAGCGACATGGATCTGCTGGCCAAGCCGGCCGATCCGAACTACCCCATCGTGCTGACCACTTACAGTGTGACCGAGCACTGGTGCGGGGGCGGCGAGACCCGCAACGTTCCCAACCTGCTGGAAGCCGAACCTCAACTGTACGTGGAAATGAGTCCTGAACTGGCCGATGAAAAGGGGATCGAAAATGGGGACGGTGTCGTCGTGGAAAGCGCTCGCGGGAGAGTCGAGGCCATTGCCATGGTCACCGTACGCATGCGTCCGCTGAAGGTTCAAGGCCGTATTGTGCATGAGATCGGCATGCCTTTCTGTTTCGGCTGGACAACGCCGGGCTGTGGGGACGGCGTCAACCGTCTGACCCCGGGGGTGGGGGATCCGAACACCACCATCCCGGAATTCAAGGCTTGCTGCGTCAACATTCACAAGGCGGATCGACTGACCGAAATAGCCTGACGGACATATGGGCGGAACCATTCCGCTCAACACCCATAAGGAGACATCATCATGGCCAAATCCTTTCTCATCGATACGTCCCGGTGCACGGCATGCCGGGGTTGCCAGATAGCCTGCAAGGAGTGGAAAGAACTGCCGGCCAATAAAACCAAACAGACGGGGACCCATCAAAACCCGCCAGATCTCAATCCCAACAACTACAAACTAGTGCGTTTCAGCGAACATCTGGAAGGCAGCACCATCCGCTGGTATTTTTTCCCCGATCAATGCCGCCACTGCCTGGAACCGCCGTGTGTGGCAGTGGGTGGCGATCTGGTGGACGGTGCAATGATTCACGATGCCAAAACCGGTGCCGTGATCTACACCGACAAAACGCGACAGATACCCGAAGCGGAATTCGAGGAGATCCGCGAGGCCTGCCCGTACAACATTCCCCGCAGGAATGGGGCCACGGGACAGATCAGCAAATGCGACATGTGCTACGAACGGGTGATCCGTGGCTTGTTGCCGGTCTGCGTTGCGGTCTGTCCCACCGGTGCCATGAATTTCGGCGAGCGGCGGGAGATGCTCGATCTGGCCGAACAGCGCCTGGCAAGGGTAAAAAAGGAGCATCCCAAGGCCATACTGGCCGACGTGGACGATGTGAACGTGATTTATCTGCTCATGGACGACCCTATGAAGTATTACGAGTTTAGTGTGGCCCAGTATAAACCGGGCATGGATCGCAAGGCCTTTTTTGCAAAATTGGGTGCCCCGCTGCGAAGAGGCATGCAATCCATATTGACGTCCTGACCGGCCCGGCGTTTCATCAGCCTGGTCGACGGTGTTTTTTCCAATTAACGTCGCCCTGGATATTTGCCGCGGTGGATAGCCGGGGTGACGTCGGACCACCCATAGAAAGTTCTTTAAATGATGCATCTTGAAAGTTCCAGCGCTAAGGTCGAGCAACAATTTTACCAGGCGGTTGAGCGGTCGTTGGAAAAACGACCGGCCCTGGAGACTGTTATCAAACCCTTTGCCGCCGTACTCGTTAAAAGGGCGTCTATCGTCGCCGAGATCAGCGCATTCATGCAGCCGATGGATATGGATCGAACCGCCGACCGACTCGCTTCCGGTGTTCCCATGGTTACGGACATTTCCCTTGCGGATTGGAAAATGGCCCTGGAAAAGACATTGGCCAACCTGATGCCAGTCCTGAATCGATCGTTTCCGAACCTGAAAGCCGATTTTTCCGCCATCGAAGCCGCTATCAAAAATGGTGAATCCGATCTGAGCATTCTGGCCAAAGCTTATCTGGAAGGCAATTGCCGCGTTTTTCAGTCGTCGGTGCAAAATATTGTCGGGGCTGCGGGTGCCTTGGGGTTTGTCGTCAATTGGACCCTTTCCGCTGTGCTCAATGCAGCCCGGATCCAATGGGAAAACGCGGTGGATCTTTCCTCCTGGTCTAAAGGTTATTGCCCCGTTTGCGGGTCTCTGCCCGCCATCAGCTACCTTTCCAAACCCAACGGCCCGACTTCTGAATTTCTGCGTGGCGGCGGGGGACAAAAATTCCTGCACTGCGCACTGTGTGGTCAAAATTGGCGCTTCAAGCGAAATCGATGCCCGGCGTGCGATACCGATGATAAGGACAATCGGATTTACTATCGAGAGGTCGGGGAAACCAGTGAACGCTTCGATGCGTGCCGTCATTGTGGTCATTATCTGCTGGGTATCGACTTGCGGGAAAATAATGTCTCGGCATCCCTTGATATGGCCGCTGTCGGCATGGTCCACCTCGATATATTAGCCCGGGGAAAAGGGTTCAGCCCCATGACCTGGACGCCCTGGAACCGGATCGATGAAGGTTAGTTTGTTTGCTGTTGTGTTGATATGAGAACTTACTATGTGGAAGTAATCGTTCGGATTCGTTTTATACCGTAGTCAAAAAAGAAATGCCCGCTTTGCACCGCAAGGGCATTTTTTTGGCACCCAGTTATGTTCGGTTTAACATAGATTCGAAGAGGAAATCATGGACGATTTCAACACCCTGCTGGAAGGTTCGGCCCGGTCTCACGGCCACCTGTGTCCCGGCCAGGTGGTGGGGGTGCGCATGGCCATGCTGGGGTGCAGTCTTATCGGTCTGGACGATCCCAGCCAGCTGCCCCAGATTAAAAAACTCATCGTTTATGTGGAGATCGACCGCTGCGCCGCCGATGCCATCGCCTACGTCACCGGCGCCAGGCTGGGCCGCCGCTCGCTCAAATTCGTGGACAACGGCATCATGGCCGCCACCTTCGTCAACCTGGAAACCGGCAAGGCTTTCCGCATCGTCTCCACCGAGTCCTCCCGGGACCTGGCCCATGTTTACGCGCCGGGCATCGACGATGTCCGGCGGCAGCAACTCGATGCCTATATAAACATGGCCGATGACGTCCTGTTCACCGTCATGCCGGTCTGGGTGGATGTGCCCATCCACGATATGCCCGGCCCCTCCCGCTTCAAGATCCGCTGCGCGTCGTGCGGGGCCATGGTCCGGGACAAAAAGGAGGTGCTGGTGGGAGACCGGATACTCTGCCGCCCCTGCGCTTACGGAACCTATTATCGGCCGCTGGAAGGCCATACCCATCTGAAAATCGCTTAACATCGACCGCTATCGCAAAGGACATCGACCATGTGCCAGTCCCACCACGCCCGCCAGTCCAATGGCGGCATGACCAAGATCAACGTTGAAGAAGCCGTCGGCACACGCCTGGCGCATGACATCACGGAGATTCGCCCGGGCGAGTTCAAAGGCCCGTCTTTTCGGCGCGGACACAAGGTCCGGGAGCAGGACGTCTGCCGGCTCATGCGGCTGGGCAAGCGGCACCTGTACGTCCTCGACCTGAATGGGGACCAGGTCCACGAGGACGATGCCGTGGTGGAGCTGGCCACGGCCCTGGCCGGCCCCGGCATTACCTTCGGCCGGCAGCCCAGCGAAGGCAAGCTTCAGCTGAAGGCCGCCTACACCGGATTGCTGAAAATCGACACCGGTGCCCTGGTGGATTTCAATCTGATCCCCGACGTCATGTGCGCCGCCATGCACGACAACGTGCCCGTATCCCAAGGCCAGATCGTGGCCGGTACCCGGGCCATTCCCCTGGTGATCGAACGGCAGGTCCTGGACCGGGCGGTGGCCCTGGCCACAGCGCGGGGCCCCCTTTTCAGCGTCAAGGCTTACCATCGTAAAATCGTCCGCCTGGTGGTCACCGGCAGCGAAGTCTATGACGGGCTGATCGAAGACCGCTTCGAGGCCATCGTCGAAAAAAAGCTTTCCGCCTTCGGGGCAACCCTGCAGGAAACCGCGATCCTGCCCGACGACCCCGAACGGATCGCCGACACGATTCGCCGCTTTGCCGCGGCCGATACGGACATGATCATCACCACCGGCGGCATGTCGGTGGACCCGGACGACGTCACCCGCCACGGCATCCGCCTGGCCGGGGTGGACACGCTTCACTACGGGGCGGCGGTGCTGCCCGGCGCCATGTTCCAGCTGGCCTACAAAAAGGAGATGCCCATCGTGGGCATCCCGGCCTGCGGGCTGTACCACCAGATCACCATTTTCGATCTGGTGCTGCCCCGGCTGCTGGCCGGTGAAAGGCTCGATGAACGGGACCTGGCCCGCTTCGCCGTCGGCGGGTTGTGCCTGAACTGCACCGTATGCCGTTATCCGGCATGCCCGATGGGAAAAACCGGCAGTTGAGCACTCCATCGGAACGTCATTTCCGATGTGTTGATATACCCATGCCGATGGGGTCGTGCGCCGCAACGAGTGAGGATGTATATCAGAAACAACTCAATCGGCTCCCACACATTGACTGTTTGCCACCTATTTCTCATCATACGTTTAATTTTTACCCCACACCATAGATAGTCAGAATGACCTCTTTTCTCGCCAATCGTTCTGCGATTTTTTTACGCAGATTCTTGACATGACTGTCGATGGTGCGGTCATATCCTTCTAACTGGTATCCTTGAACTTAATCCAGCAGTTCCGCGCGTTAGAATACGCGCTCCGGAAAGGCGATCAACACGCTAAGCAGGCCAAATTCACTGGGGGTCAGGCTGAGTGTTTTACCGTCTATTGTCACCTGGCGGGTGTTTTCGTCCAGAATGATCGGCCCGGCGATTAGGCGCAGTGGGACCTTTTCAGGACGTGCGCGTCGTAATACCGCTTTGACCCGTGCCACCACTTCACGTGGTCTGAAGGGCTTGCAGATATAATCATCGGCTCCGATCTCCAAGCCTACCAGGCGATCCACTTCATCGACTTTGGCGGTAACCATGATGATAGGAATATCTGAAAGCTTTCGAACCTCCCTGCAAACCGCTATACCATCCCCACCGGGCAACATAAGGTCCAGCAGCATCAAAGCGGGTGCAATACTTTATCCTTGAGTCGCCTATTTCGTCTCGTCCAGCACTTCTCGAACCTTGACAGCCAGGGTCCTCATGGAAAAGGGTTTCTGTATAAAATGAACACCCTCGTCCAGCACGCCGTGATGAGCGATGACGTTGGCCGTGTATCCGGACATGAATAGGCGCTTGAGATTCGGATAAAGCGACTGCAGTCTTTTGGCCAAGTCCCTGCCGTTCAACTCAGGCATGACCACGTCGGTTATGAGCAGGTGGATCTCGCCGGTATGCTCCTGCGCCAGACGGATCGCCTCACCCGGCGTGGCGGCGGCATGCACCGTGTATCCCTGGAGTTCGAGCATCGTCTTGGTGATATCCATGATCATGGACTCGTCTTCCACCAAAAGGATGGTTTCGTGACCGCGTTCTGCCGGTTGTGCCGCATCCGTTTTCGTTCTCCGGCCAGCCTCGGTCGCGTGCCGGGGGAGGTAAATCTTGAAGGTCGTGCCCTGGCCCGGCTCGCTGTAAACATTGATGAAGCCGTTGTTCTGCTTGACCATGCCGTAAACGGTGGCCAGCCCCAGGCCGGTGCCCTTGCCCACTTCCTTGGTGGTGAAAAACGGTTCGAATACGTGCGAAACCGTCTCGACGTCCATGCCGCAGCCATTGTCGCTCACAGCCAGCAGAATATACTCTCCGGGAACAAATCCAGCATGCGCTTCACAGAAAGTTTCGTCAAAGGTGACCACACCCGTCTCGACGATGATCTTGCCCGTATCGCGGATGGCATCCCGGGCGTTGACGCACAGATTGGCCAGCAACTGTTCGATCTGGGAGGGGTCTATCCTGACCCGGCCAAGCTTCTTTCCCGGCAGCCAGACCAAATCGATGTCTTCGCCGATGAGCCGGCGCAGCATCTTGAGCATGCTTTCCAGAGCATCATTCAGATCGAACACCTTGGGCGCCACGGTCTGTTTGCGGGCAAAGGCCAGGAGTTGCCGGGTGAGGTCGACGGACCTTTGGGCTGCTTTTTGGATCTCTCTTAGCGTCCCATGGATCGAATCAGTCGGTCTGACCTTCATCATGCCCAATTCCGTATAGCCAAGGATCGCTCCCAGCATATTGTTAAAGTCGTGGGCCACCCCGCCGGCCAAGCGTCCGACCGACTCCATTTTCTGGGCCTGATTCAATTGTGACTGTAGCTTCTCCCGATCTTCATCTACCCGTTTGCGCACGGTGATGTCGCGGGCGAAGGTACAATTGTATTCGCATCCATCGACCTCCACGAAGTTCGCCTGGATTTCGACCGGATAGACGTGGCCATCCTTCGCCCGGTGGGAAGTTTGTAAAACGAGATGTTTTTTTTCCCGCATTTCATTCCAAATTTGCGGCCAGGCCTCCATTGGAAACTCCGGGTCGATGTCTGCCACCGACATCCGCATCAACTCTTCTCGGGAGTACCCAAGGGCTCGGCAAGCCGCTTGGTTCACATAAAAGAAGCGCGCCTCGGGTGTCATCCAGAAGGCGGCGTCCGCCATATGGTCGATTGCGAATTGGGTAAACCGCAGTGTTTCCTCCGCCCTTTTGCGGTCGGTAATATCAAGATAGACCACCATTAGAAGCCGGTGGTCGGCCTTATCGATGAAACGACCGAATAACGAACAGTTGCGGATGGCGCCGTCTCGACATCGCAGGAGGGCCTCGAAATCGGAAACGTAATTCTGCCGATTGGCCATCTCGATAAAACGGCTGCGATCCTCAGGATTGAACCACAGTCCGATGTCGTTCCCACTTCGACCATCCACCTGTTCACGGGAATAGCCGAAGGTACGATACCAGGCATCGTTCCAGGTTGTGCCTTTATATCCTCCAATATTGATGGCATAGCCCATCGGGACCGGTGCCGACTCGAAGAGTTGGCTAAAACTCTCCTCACTCTTCCTGAGGGCCTTTTCCGCCTGCTTGCGTGCGGTGATATCGTGAATAACAGAGTGAAGGAGATCTTTTCCTTTTGCTTGTATTTTGCTGCTGAACACTTCCACATCCCGGATGGTTCCATCCATCAGCCTATGATGGAATTCAAAATAGATTTGTTTTTTAGTCCTGACGTTTTCAATCGTCTGCTTTATTTCTTCGGGTGGAAGCGTGTTGATGTCATGAATCTTCATTTGTTGGAGCTCTTCCTTCGTCCATCCGTAGAATTCTACTGCCGCATCATTGGCGTCTATGAGGTTGCCGCTATCGGCATCAATGATCAGCTGGACCGCGGAGTGATGTTCGAACAGGTTCCTAAAAAGTGCCTCGCGCTCCCGCAGTTCCTTCTCGGCCCCCTTGAACTCGAAATTCGATTTCTCCAATTCCCGTACTCGTCGTTCAAGTTCTTCATATGTCGGTTTGTTTGGCATCGTAATTCCCTGTGATTTTACGATCTGGTCGATTTACAAATTCTTGCATTATCCCAAAATCTGGCAACCGTTTACAATAGGATTGGGATCCTACAGTCGATCCTGAAAATGAAATTACAAATCGCCAGCATTCCGATTGGGAAGGAATCAGAAAAATTGGTTCGGTGTTAATTCGCGCAGCATATCAGTCTAATAGGAAAATGCAAGATGTTGGGGTAGTTAAAAGAGATGTTGAGGTTGGAATATATTGAGATTGTCCCACAAATTCTGGGTTTGTCAAAACCTTCGATTACACGGATTTATCATAGAAAAGTGTTTAATATACAACGAACTCTCAGAGACTATCAGTAAGGTGCTTCCTTTGACAATTATTGTAAGCTCCCTCTCACAAATATTGTCAAACAAGCATGGCTCATCCGTGACATGATATGCCTAACTCCATGATATCATATGCTTAATTGGATTCGGTAAAAATGGTATGAGATGTGCTTGATCGATTGCCAACGAAGAGAAATACATCCTACTCAAGTGGACTGATCCCCTCTGGACACTGACAGCGCGCGCTCGGTTCCGCTTCTCCTGCTCGGGCAAGACTCCTATCCAGAACCTTGCCCATTTTTTTATGCGGATCCAGCGCAAAGGATATAAAATCGTGCAGCCATCCTTATAACGGATTGGTCATAACATGCTTGCTAAGTAGGCGAAGGAGATAGTCGAATGAGTTCTGGAACATCTGCGATGAGAGTAGATAATGGGGATTGGTTTTTGCAATCAATTATCAATCTGGTAAATGACAGCAACCTTAGGGTCGGTATAATTCTATGTGTTAACGGATTATTGGTTTTCGGAGACCTCGTTGGTGGTCATAAGTATTTTAAGGGTTTTATTAATCAGTTTGTGGAGGGTCGTAATGAAAATATAAATGGAGAACGTCTCCGGACATCAATAAAGGCATGTGAAAAGATTCACATCAAAGATAGATTGGATAGGCAAGAAATTCTTCCATGTTATATCCACCTGCAAAATGCCAGAATTTTCGATTCAAACGGCACCCTGGTTTCCGGCAGTGAAGGTATTTGGTGGCGTGGCCGGGTATCTGAAATAAGCGGATTTTCTCTCGATTATATAAATGCTGATGCTATTGGTTAAAAGTGAAAGAGAAAAAATTGCCGGAAACGTTTCTGGGTTATATGATCCAAGATCTATTGAGGGTCTGGGAAAAACCCTTTGATAAATAGAAAAATCAGGTTAAGGAACAGGAATCGATGTTGATACAAATGTCTCAAGTCACCAAAACGTGCGACATGGGCGAGGCCTACGTCCGCGCCGTGGATGGGGCAGACTTGGACATCCATCACCGGCAGCTAAGTTCTTACACTTAAAGACATTTGCGCGTTCAATGTTAGCCGCCGCTATCGTGACCGGTTCAGAAGCATGTGAGCACGATCAGGGTAAATTATTTATTCTCATGTCACAAGTTTTCAGAACCCTGTGATATCAGCTTACAGTTGCCGTAACTATTGTTAGACCAACAACATAAGCAACCGGCAGCAACTTTCAGCTTCGGGACAACAGTTCCATCGCAACGCTATCGATCATCCTTGCGAGAGAATCAGGCAGGCGTAGCATCCGATTCCGACATCCCCATGAAACGGCATGTTGTCGCAACCCCCATAGGAGGCAGTTGTATTGTACCCGGGCTGGTTTCCGAATACAGTGCTGTATCCGTTCCAGTCGCTGTTGAAGCGCGTCCTCCACTCACCACCTCTTGGGAAACCGATAGTGTAACTATCATAAGAGCGGTCCGCAAAGTTCGCCACAATGACCACGTCATCGCCCAAGCCACCGTTTCCCCAACGATGGTACGCAATCACTTTATCCGAATGGTTGACGTGAAATACGTTCACATGTTGACCTCGCAGGCCCGCCGTGTTGTTGAACCAGTTCCGGCGCAGCCTGATCAGATCCCGGTACATTAAATGAATTCCGCTGTGGGCCTGCATGCGTTCGTACCATCGTATCGGCCGCTGGTCGTGAAATGCTTGATAGTCAAGCACCTCCTGCCCTTGGAAGATCATCGGAATACCGGGCGTTGTAAACAGTATTGCTGCCACTAACGTGGATCGCTTCTGCGCATAATAGCCTTCTGCATCACCAGGTTTGATTGCATCTGTCAGACGCTTGCCATGGTTTCCTTCGGCGGCTTCGTCATGTGACTCGGTGTAGATCACACGCTGAAAGGCGTCGCCATTGTGCCGATGATAGATGGCGTCACGAATATCGTCCATGCGTCGGTCACTGTCCCAAGTGGCGATGGCCGTATTGCGGAAGGTATGGACAAAAAGAGAATCCCACTGACTGTTGAACCCTGCGCCTCTCTGGTCCGTGGGCTTCGTGACCCAGTCGTTGCGCTGCAGATCCTCTGCAATGCGTAACTTGCTGGATCCTTCATTGTTGATCCACTGCAACAAACTCCACCCCTCTGGGATGTCCGTACCATATTCTTGCCCTTTACCGTTTGCGTTGCGGATATTCACAACGGAGTCAAACCGAAGTCCATCCATATGAAACTCATTGAGCCAATAAAGGGCGTTATCCCGAATAAACTGCCGAACCTCACCACGGCCGTAATCGGGACGGGTTTCTCCCCAACTCGTCTTGCTCCGCCAGTCGTTGTAAAAATAAATGCCGCCCTTGCCATCTTTGCTCCAGCCGTCGAACTGCCACATATCCAACTGGTCGGGACCGAAATGATTGTAGACCACATCCAGTATGACACCCATCCCCAACTCGTGAGCCCGTTTCACCAGCCGTTTCAAGTCGTTTGGATCGCCATACACATCCTCGACTGCAAAAGGATTTGAGGGGTTATACCCCCAGGACCAGATGTCGTTGAATTCCACCAAGGGCATCAATTCAATGGCATTGATACCGAGGTCGCTCAGATAGGGCAACTCCTCGATCACATTGGACAAGTGGCCCGGAAGGCCGCCGGGGACATCATTATAAGTCCCCACATGCAGTTCATAGATTACCAGTTCATGCCGAGGAGGCATGTGGAATTGGTCGGTCCCCCAGTTGAATGCCGGGTCATGGATGACACCGTTTACTACCCCATCCACAACCCGCCGAATCACCTTTCGTGCATATGGATCCACACGCCAAAGTAAACCAACATGATCCGGAGTATCGATTACTATTTTGTACATCTGTCCGGGAGTTGCCTCCGGGATATCACAACTCCAGTAACCACCGGGCTCAACCTTAAGGGTATGCATCTCAGTGGACCACTGGTTGAATTCCCCGGCTACCGAAACACTGGACGCAAATGGCGCCCAGACACGAAACGTGGTGCCGCCAGCATGCGGCAACGCCCCCATCCCGGTTTGCAATGCCTTCGCAGGACTCATTCTGTCCTCCAATCTATCATTGGTTGGAACACCATCGCTGCCAGCTTGGACTCGCTAATCCACATAGCCATCTTGTCGAAATTTTAAAAAATCTCTTTTTCCCAAGTGGCAAGCACCTACATTTTTACCGGCTGCCTGAGCGCTTTGTCTGGCGGATGCAGCTCTATGTCCATTTTCCCCACCGAATCTGGGTGGTTTGAAACATTGGTCCACCTTAGATGGTCCATGCTGAAATAATCAAAGAAAGGCTTTTCGTTTCCGAGCATCCATTAACCAGTGGTTTTGCAAAACCTGGTTCAAAAACTATGCGAAATGCACCCATCATGCTCTCAGAGGTGGAACCCTAATCATCAGGAGTTGTCAGGTGCAGGTATTCACAATTGCGGCTATGATTTTGAAAAGGAAGATGGGCATAAATAGGGGTATTGCTTGTGAATAGGATAATTTGATCTTGGTAGTCAAGTGGAAATGAATCTCCCCGCCGCAAGCGACGAGGTGTTAGAATATAGTGCTTCTCAATAAAAACAAATGGTTGGGTTGACCCCAAGCTTATGGAGTGTCAATTCATTCTTCAGCTGCTGCATTTGGGCAATTTGCTCTTCACTCCTGCCGATGGTTATGTGCCGGATATCCTCCCCATACTGTAAATCGGTATTTCAAATCAGCATTGGTAAAAGCCAAATTACCACTCATGAGACGACACGACCGACGACAACACTCATTCACACCAACCTGCCTTACAAACGCCCATAAAAAAAGGATTTACAAGCCTGATGCCTGTAAATCCTTATGGTTTTTGGTGGGCGATACTGGGTTTGAACCAGTGACTTCCACCGTGTGAAGGTGGCACTCTCCCGCTGAGTTAATCGCCCAAAAAGTGATCCTACATATAGAAGGGACGGTATTGTTAAGTCAAGCGTTTTTTCTTGCTGCCAACATCCTGCAGAAGCCTTTAAGAAGTTGATTCACGGCCTTTTGACAACGAACCAGGGGTTTAGCAGATTCTCTTTGTTGTATGCCAGAACACGGCCGTCATCATGGCGGACCACCTGGGCGCCGCTGGCCACGGCGATGGCCTGGCCGGCTGCCGTATCCCACTCCATGGTGGGACCCAACCGGGGGTAAATATCCGCCCGGCCTTCGGCCACCAGACAGATTTTCAGCGAACTTCCCGACGAAATGAATTCCACTTCTCCATATTGGTTCCGCATGGTTTCCACGTAGGCTTCCAGTTCCGGTGTGGCATGGGAGCGGCTCCCCATAATTGTGAAGGAACGGTCCTTCTTCTGTCGCAGAGGCATCCGAACAGCTTTTTTTACCAGCGATTTTAGATTGTCCATCTCTATGGATTTCTTCTCACCGATCCCAATCTTTTGATAGGCATCGATCTTGAAAGCGCCCAGGTCAAGGTCGGCAAAATAAAGGGTGTCGGACGCTGGAACGTAAATGACACCCATGGTGGATCTACCCGCTTCAGCAAGCGCGATGTTCACCGTGAATTCCCCGTTGCGTTTGATGAATTCCTTGGTCCCGTCCAGTGGATCGACGATCCACATCCGCGGCCATTGTTTTCGCTCTGCAAAAGGGATATTACGCCCCTCCTCGCTGAGTATGGGGATCCCAAAGCCAGCGAGGTCTGCCATGATGATATCGTGGGAACGGCGATCAGCCAGGGTAAGCGGTGAGTTGTCCGCTTTCTTTTCCACGCCCATGTCCGCTGAATTATAAACCTCGAGGATAGCCCCGCCTGCCTCAACAGCACTGGTTATTGCCGTTTGCAGCCAAATTGCTCGTTTTTCGATCACTATTTTTTGCCTTTCCGGCTTTTATGAAAAGCCTTCGCACGGATTGATCGCGGATAGCTTCATGGTGCCGATACCCCTTTGAGTGTGGCTGAAAAATATCGGTTGAGCATGTCCATGGTGTCTTCCGGAGACAGATGTCCGGTCATGGGTGTGCCCCCCGAATGTCGGCCATGAGAATGGCCGCCCCCTGCCACCCGGCTTCGAGTGCCTATGCGGGATGCCGGCTGACACCGGTTATACGGTGAGATCGGCAATCCCAACGGGTTTCGATTTTATAAGTGCTGTAAACCATAAATGATAGGGGCGCATAGACCAGAGTTCCTTGGATGACGCATTTTATCCATGGGGCGGGGACAGGTCAAACGATAATTCCCATTTTCGAAGCAGGATTTAGATGGGCAGCAATTTTTTACAAGAAAACATACCTGACTTGTGGTAGCTTTTGAATTCAATTATCTATTTTTTGAAAAATTATAAAAGCGTAGCAGGACCCAGCCAATGAAACCCATAGAAAATGTCACCTACTGGCGGGACCCGGAACTCGAGGGTGTAGAGATCTGCCGGGTTGACGGAAGCCGGCATATTTTCCCGGACCATTCCCATGACGGCATCTATGCCATCGGCATGATGGAGTCCGGGGGCAGCTATTGTCTCGGGCCTGAAAAGTCCTACTCGCTGGTATCTGCGGGGCAGATCGCCCTGATCAATCCGAACCAGGTGCACTCCGGGGTTCCGGTTTCCGACAAGCAGATTTCTTACCGCATGATCTATTTTGACATGCGTCTGATGGCGGCAGCCGCTGGTGATATTTCCCGTCAACCCACAGCCATCCCCGAATTTCCATACATGGTCGTGGGGGACCCGCTATTGTGGTGCTGCCTGCAGCGGTTTTGCCGGGTGGTTCAGGGCCCGGGCGACCGACTGGAAAAGGAGTCGGCCATCATGGACGTAATGTCGCACCTGGTCCCCTTTTGCGCAAACGGGAAAGCGGAAAGCATGCCTCTTCGGAGCGCCGCCAGATCCATTCGTCATGCCAAAGCGTTTCTGTCGGAACACCTCGACCGCAAGGTATCCCTCGAGGATGTCGCCAGGGCGGCAGGATTAAGCCGGTATCATTTTTTAAGGGTGTTCAAACGGGAAACCGGCCTGCCGCCGCACCTGTTTCGCACCCTGCGGCGAATCGACCAGGCCAGACAGCTGCTGCGCGACGGTCAACCGCTGGCACAGACCGCATTGACCTTAGGGTTTTCTGATCAAAGCCATTTCACCAATACCTTTCGGAAGTACACCGGTGCAACTCCGGGTCAGTACCTGTCCGAATCGTCCAATTAGGCGTGCGCAATTTTCTGCAATCCACTCCTTGTTCGACCTGCTATGTCTTTGTCGGACAATAAATCGAATCAACTTCTCATGATTAAAACGATGAAGATATGAAAAATTCCCAAATGACCCGAGCTCTCAACCAACCCGGCGGACGGATAGTAATTGAACCCGGAAGGCTTCTACCGGTTGCGGCCCTTTTTACGGCGGTAATTTTATGGGGCGGATCATTCGCCTCCATGCGGCTGGCGGTGCAAGCCATGAGCCCCTGGTCGGTCATGTGGCTGCGCATGGCCATCGCCTTGGTCGTAATCCTGCCCTTCGCCGGCCGCCTGAAGACCGACGCTTATCGCCAAGGAGATTGGAAGCTACTGATACCCATGGTTCTTTTTCAGCCTTGCCTCTATTTTCTGCTTGAATCCAATGCCCTGTGCTTTACCACCTCTTCCCAGGCCGGGGTCATCAGTGCGTCGGTGCCGATAATGGTAGGCGTCGGTGCCTGGATGATGCTTGGCGAACCGCTGGGAAGAAGAACCCTCGTGGGCCTTTTCCTGTCGGTGACCGGCGTGGCGATCCTCAGCGTTTCCGGCAGTTCGGATGACACGGCGACCAATCCGCTGCTGGGCAATTTGCTGGAACTGGGTGCCATGGCCTGCGCGGCGGTAAACATGATCATGGTCAAGCGCCTGTGTGACCGCTACAATCCCTGGCTGCTAACGGCGCTTCAGGTGTTTGCCGGAACCTTGTTTTTCTCACCCGGGCTGGTGTTGCTGCTTCGGGAGCCCCGTGTTGAATGGACCATCCCGCTGATTTCCGCCATTGTTTTCCTGGGGGCACTGGTGACGCTGGGAGCGTTTGGTTTATACAACTGGGGGATGAGCCACATTCCGGCATCCAGGGCATCGGTTTTCATCAACCTCGTACCGGTGACGGCCGTGGCCATCGGCTGGATGGTCATGGGTGAGTCGTTGAGCGGGCTACAATGTCTGGCGGCAGCCGCCGTCATTATCGGTGTCGGGATCAGCCAGAAAGGAGTCCGTCAGGTGTAATAGGGTTCGAACACCGATTCTTTGATTTTATGCACCTGAAGATCTGGGCAACCGACGGAGAAAGCAGCAGTGATTGCAACAGCTGCACAGGGCGCTATCGACAGGCTTCCCATTTAACCGGATCGGTAAAAAAATGTCACTTAAACAGCCACCGACGGATATCCGCCATGATCGAAATTGTCCAGGCGACAACCCCATCCCAGATGCAGACCCTTCAAGGTCTGTTTCGCGAATACGAAGCTTTTCTCCAGGTGGATCTTTGCTTTCAAGGCTTTGAGGAGGAACTGGCGAGCCTGCCTGGTAGGTATACACCCCCGCAAGGTGCCTTGCTGCTGGCAACGGCATCAGGGCAGGCGGCAGGATGCGTGGCCATGCGGCCGCTGGACGCGGGTGTGTGCGAGATGAAACGGCTTTATGTCCGGCCGACCTATCTGGGGAAAGGCATCGGTAAAAAACTGGCGCTGAGCGTTATCGAACGGGCCAGAGAGGCCGGCTATGCACGAATGCGTCTGGATACGCTGGAAAAGCTGGGGCCGGCGCTCTCCCTATATACCGCCTTAGGTTTTCAAAAGTGCTCCCCGTATTATGAGAATCCGCTTTCCGGTGTCATCTACATGCATCGGCGGCTATGATGAAGGTTGTGAAACGGGCACGATCTACCTGTTTATTGATCTTTTTATACCTTCGGCCACCAGCCTCACGGGCCGCCTGAATGTCCTGGTTGCGGTAAAGTGCCCAGCCGTAAAAATCCCGAGCCAAAAATGATTCCAGTGCCCGGGTGGCCGCCTTTTTAAAAGGCAGCACAACCAGAATCCCGTTGCCCCCATAGGCAGAATAACTATAAAATTCCGCCAACGCCCGGCCCACGGTATCCAGACTTTGACGACGGACCGCTTCGGACCACAACGCTGCCGGGCCTGCTCTGCTGGCAGGAGCCGTCCCATGAATTCCAGCCATTTCAACAATTGGGTTCGAAAAATGACAGACCTCAGTGACCGAAGCCAAGACCGGGAGGCGGCCCGGTGCGGCCCGGAGCGAAGGTGTCTTCAAAAGCCAGTTCGCCGCGGATAAAGTACTCCACGCAGGTAACGGGGGTGTCGTGGGTATAAGTGGTGCGCAGGATATGAAAAGCCGGACGGCCGACCGGTACCGCCAATACAGCTGCAGTCTGGGCGTCAAGGGTTTCGGCGGTGATGCGCTGCCACACGCGGGTCAACGGCAGGTCGAGACGGTCCACCAGCAGCTCGTGGATGGAAACCGTCTCCAGGTCTTCGAAAAGGATGCTCCCGCACAGGTCTCCGCGCAGGTGGCGGATCTCGTACCTCACCGGCTGGCCGTCGAAGCAATGGAGCCGCCGGGCCAGAATGGTCATCCCGTTGTAGGCCATGCGTTTGGCAACCATCGGTGGCGGCTTCTCCAGTGACCTTAATTCGAGAACCCGGGTGGTGTAAGTCACCTCGAGGGTTTCCGCATGGCGGCGGGAGGGCTGGACGATAAAGTAGCCCATGGCCGGATCCGATTTCTTCACATAGGTGCCTCTGCCCCGGATCCGCTCCACGAGTCCTTCGGTTTCCAGTTCCACCAGCGCCTTGCGGGCGGTCATCCGGCTCACCCCGAACGTCGCCGCCAGCTGGTTTTCCGAAGGAAGCCTATCGGTAAAGCGTTTGGCACGCATGCCCTGGATCAGTTGCTGCTTGATGTACAGGCATTTGGAGGTGGGTAACGTACGCAATGGCCCTTGGTGTCTCATTGTTGTATAGTGAACTTGTTAAATATTTCAATCTTTGGGGTGAATCAGTTCAATTCAATACCTCTGATTTTAACCGTTTATCCCATTATTGAAGTGGATTGTCCACATTTTTTCTTGACAGGAGCGTCCCTTCCTTTTATGGCTCATAGCATAAATGTATATACAAGTTGACTGGCTATAATAAATGAGGATGATGCCATGCTGACCAATATCGATGTCTCCCGAGCGATGAAAATTCATCTGGACGGTCCATTGCCCCGGATGCCGGCTTTCCATCCCGATGTCCGCCGTGCCCCGGATCGGGGTTTCCGGCTAAGCCCCAGCCAGACCGCGGTGGCATTGAAAAACGCCCTGCGCTATGTGCCCGAAAAGTATCACGCCGCCTTGATTCCCGAATTTCTTGAAGAGTTGAAAACCCGGGGGCGCATCTATGGCTACCGCTTTCGTCCCCATGGGGAGATCCGGGCCCTGCCCATCGACCAATATCAGGGAAACTGCCTGGCCGGCCGGGCCTTTCAGCTGATGATGGACAACAACCTGGATGTCGACGTGGCCCTTTACCCATACGAATTGGTCACCTACGGCGAAACCGGCAGCGTCTGTCAGAACTGGATGCAGTTCCGGCTCATAAAAAAATATCTTCAGGCGCTCACCGACGACCAGACCCTCGTGGTCCAGTCCGGCCACCCCCTGGGACTGTTTCGCTCCGGCCAGAACACCCCCCGCACCATCATCACCAACGGCCTGATGGTGGGTCTTTTTGACAACCCGGACGATTGGGAGATCGCCGCCCAGATGGGGGTTTCCTCTTATGGTCAGATGACCGCCGGCGGTTGGATGTACATCGGCCCCCAGGGTATCGTCCACGGGACTTACAACACCTTGCTGGGAGCCGGCCGCAAAATATGCGGCGTCCCGGCCGACGGAAACCTGGCCGGCCTGCTTTTCGTTTCCTCGGGACTGGGAGGCATGAGCGGCGCCCAGCCCAAGGCCGCCGAGATTGCCGGAACCGTATCCGTCATCGCCGAAGTAGACGGTTCACGCATAGACACCCGCCACCGCCAGGGGTGGGTGAACATGGTATCAGACGACCTTGCCGAAATTTTTAAAGCGGCCCTTGCGGCCAGGGACGAAAAACGCCCCCTCTCCATTGCCTACCATGGCAACGTGGTGGATCTGCTGCAATATATGGTTGAAAAAAATATTCCTGTGGACCTGCTTTCGGATCAAACCTCCTGCCATGTGGTTTACGACGGCGGCTATTGCCCCCAGGGTATCAGCTTCGAGGAGCGCACCCGACTTCTCTCCGAAGATCGCCAAACGTTCCGCCGGCAGGTGGATGCCAGCCTGAAAACGCACATCGCCCTGATCCGGACACTTGTCCAAAAAGGCGCATATTTCTTCGACTACGGCAACGCCTTTTTGAAAGCCGTCTTCGACGCCGGGGTCACGGATGTGGCCCGCAACGGCCATGACGCGAAGAATGGTTTCGTCTTCCCTTCCTATTTCGAGGATATCATGGGGCCTATCTTCGACTACGGCTACGGACCCTTCCGCTGGGTGTGCCTCAGCGGCGATCCGCGGGACCTGGAGAAAACCGATCGGGCGGCCATGGCCTGCATCGATCCCGACCGTCGCCCCGAGGATCGCGACAACTACATGTGGATCCGCGATGCCGGCAGGAACCGGTTGGTGGTGGGCAGCCAGGCGAGGATCCTTTACCAGGATGCACAGGGACGTATGCGCATCGCCCTGGCCTTCAACGCCATGGTGAGAAATAAGGAAGTAGGCCCCATCATGTTGGGCCGGGACCACCACGACCCTGGCGGTACCGATTCGCCGTTTCGGGAGACCGCCAACATCACCGACGGCAGCAACGTGACCGCAGACATGGCCACCCACTGCTTTGCCGGAAACGCCGCCCGGGGCATGTCCCTGGTGGCGCTGCACAACGGCGGGGGCACCGGCATCGGCAAAGCCATCAACGGCGGCTTCGGCCTGGTTCTCGATGGCAGCCGGGGGGTGGACGGGATTATCCGGTCGGCCATGAACTGGGATGTCATGGGCGGGGTGGCCCGGCGCAACTGGGCTAGAAACCCCAACGCTATCAGTGTGGCCGCTGCCTACAACCTGCAAAATGACAATGGGGATCAAATCACGCTCCCCTTTCTGGCCGACGACGATGCGGTGGAGACAGCAGTGAATAGGTTGTTTTCAAAAACAAGTGGAAAACATCAATGACCCTGAAAACCTTGCTTCTGGATAAAGATAGAATAACGATTGACGACCTGGTGACGGTGGCCCGATCAGCCCGCAAAGTGGGTGTGTCCGCTGCGGGAGAAGGTCGGGTGGCCAGGACCAGCGCCCTGATTGAGCGATGGGTGAAGGAAAAACGCGTCATCTACGGCATCACCACCGGGTTCGGGGCTTTGTGCAATGTCATTATTTCCGAGAACGACACACGGCGGCTTCAAGAAAATATTCTCATGAGTCATGCCGCCGGCGTAGGCAACCCGCTGCCCGAGGCCGTGGTCCGGGCCATCATGGCCCTTCGGGTTCATGACCTGTGTCTGGGCTATTCCGGCTGCCGCATGGAGACCATTCGATATCTGCTCGCTTTTCTCAATCATGGCGTGACGCCGGTGGTTCCGGAAAAGGGCTCGGTGGGGGCCAGCGGTGATCTGGCGCCCACGGCCCACCTGGGCCTGGTGCTCATCGGCAAAGGCGAGGCCTTTTATCAGGGGAACCGCATTTCCGGCACAGCGGCACTGGACCATATCGGACTGGCCCCGCTGGCTCTTGCCGCTGGGGAGGGGCTGGCCCTGATCAACGGCACCCAGGTGATGACCGCCATCGGCGCCCTGGTGGTCAACGACGCGGTGCGCCTGTCCAAGATGGCGGACATCGCCTGCGCCATGACCCTGGAAGTGCTCATGGGGTCCAACAGCGAGTTTGACCCGCGCATCCACCAGGTTCGCCCGCATCCGGGACAGCTGGTTACCGCGGAGAACATGCTCCGCCTGACCGAGGCCAGCGAGATCATCACTTCTCACGAAGGCTGTGCCCGGGTCCAGGACGCCTACACCCTGCGCTGCGCACCCCAGATCCACGGAGCCAGCAAGGATGCCGTGGCCCACGCCCGCCGGGTTATCGACATTGAAATCAATTCCACCACCACCAACCCTCTGATTTTCCCGGACACCGAAGAGGTGCGGCTGGGCGGAAATTTCCACGGACAGCCCGTAGCGATGGCCGCCGACTATCTCTCCATGGGACTGGCGGAACTGGGCAGCGTTTCCGAACGTCGCATCGAACGGCTGGTCAACCCGCAGCTCAGCGAACTGCCCGCCTTTCTGATCAAACAGGGAGGGATCAACTCGGGCTTCATGATCGGCCAGTATGCCGCCGCCGCCCTGGTGTCGGAAAACAAGGTGCTGGCCCACCCGGCCTGCGTAGACTCCATACCTACCTCCGCCAATAAAGAAGACCATGTAAGTATGGGCACCATCGCCATCCGCCAGAGCCGTGAAATTCTCACCAACGTGGAAAGCGTCATCGCCATCGAACTGCTCTGTGCAGCCCAGGCCTATGATCTGCTTACCGAAAAACAAAAGTTGATAGCCGGAAAAGGCACCCGTGAGGCCTACCGGGTGATCCGGCGGCATGTGCCCTACATGGCTGAAGATCGCGAGCTGTATAAGGATATGGAAACCATGTTAAACGTACTGCGATCCGGCGAAATTCTCGATGCGGTGGAAGCGGCGGTGGGACGGATCAAGGTGGTTGGATAAGAAATAGGCGTCAGCATTGATCAACCATACGCAAACGGAACATGACCTCGAGCGGCATGCCGGCCATCCCCCCGGAGGTATTCATGAATGCAATCTTTTACATCAAGCTCTATCTCCTCACCATCCCCGTCTTTTTTCTTATCGATATGCTATGGCTGGGCTGGCTGGGCCGTGGATTCTACCAAAAACAAATCGGTTTCATACTTAGCGACCAGGTCAACTGGACGGCGGCCATCGCGTTTTATCTGATATACATTGTCGGCATTCTGGTGGTGGCGGTGGTGCCGGCCCTGGCCCACGGATCCATGCGGCGAGCCATCGTGTGGGGTGCCTTGTTCGGCTTTTTCACTTATGCCACCTATGACCTGACCAACATGGCCACCATTAAGGGATGGCCTCTGGCCATGGTGACCGTGGATATCTTGTGGGGCACCCTTTTATGCACCCTCGTGGCCGCCGGCAGTTTTTATGCGGGGCGCTGGCTTATAGGATGAACGCACTGAATCTACCTGAAACTTGCGTCAAACCCCTTCCTGTTTTTCTCCAATCGGCAATTCCGTTGACAGCCTCTGTGCCGACAGGCTATATGAATGCGAATTGTCTTTGTCCCACCCTTCGTATCGTAACAACACCCATGGTCATGCGGATAGAAATCCCAGGCGATATCATCCGGGTCCGTGGCTAAGATCCGGTTTTCAAAAACCATATAGGAGTAGTTGAGATGAGAAATCAACGGTTGCGCATGCTCATGGGCGGGTTGCTGGTGTTCTTTCTGGCGGTTCCTTCGGCATGGGCAGGCCAAGTGGTTACCGAAAGGGAAAAAACCTGGGCTCGGCAGGCACTGGCGCAGGAGGCGGCGCTGGATGCCGCCCAAATGCCGGACAACACCCTCTCCGTGCTCTATTTTTCCAACTCCACGGGACAGCCCGCACTGGACACCCTGAGCAAGGGACTGGCCTTCATGCTCATGACCGACCTGTCGACAATCAAAGGCCTGACGCTGGTGGAACGGGTGAAATTGCAGGCCTTGGTCGAGGAGATGGGTCTGGGTGCATCCGGTCTGGTCGACCCGGGATCGGCTCCCCGGGTGGGCCGTCTACTGGGGGCCCGGTTTCTGGTGAGCGGCAACCTGTCCGGTGCTGCCGGGAATGGGTATTCGGGCGGTGCGTTGGATGAAGGCGCCATCTCCCGCGCCCTGGAAACCCGGATCCGCATCGATCCGGGCCTGCTGGATGTGCCGGCCGCACAAGGTTTAGACCTGCCAGCCGCAGAGGGACTGGTCAGCGTGCTTTTCCAGATCGAAAAGGATCTTCTTTATTCCATCGTCGAACAACTGAAAATTTCCCTGAGCGAGAAAGAAAAATCGGCCCTGCGTGTTCCCCTGACCACCAACGGCCGGGCCCTCTTCTATTTTTTCATCGGGCTGGATTACAGTGACCGGGGGATGTATGACCGGGCCGGCAGTTATTACGACAAAGCCAGCCAGGCCGATCCGGGCCTGAAACCGGCATCGGACGCCCTGAAGGAGCTTCGGCAACTGGGCCTGTATGGAGCGCCTAAAAAGCCCATGTCCCTGCTAAAGTCCGTGCGCGACCGGACGTCGCTGAGCAACAGCCTGGCTCCGGCCGATGCGGTCAAACGAGTAAGGACACCCGCGGATGTCCAACAAAGACAACAGCGCAATTTAATCGATAACGACGGCGATGGTTGGCCCGTCTCTCTAGACTGCAACGACAACGATCCCACCATTAACCCAGGTGCAATTGAGGACTGCACTCCCGTGGATAGAAACTGTAACGGTGACCCCTACGACGCTCCTGATGGGTGTTGAAATCCATATTGTATGCTTTCGATGCCTTGCAGTAGTTTTACCTGCAAAAGACAGCAAATGGAAAAAATCAATGGTGAAAGGACAGCTTTCATGAAACCCTTCAGATGGCTATTGTTAACGGTGCTGATTTTGATTGCTGGCGGCGTGGCCCCGGCCATGGAAATCAGCGTGCAGACCGGCGTCAACACCAACTGGTGGGACAGCGACACCAATGACCGGGGCAGCCAGACCTATGTGCCGGTGACCATCGATGCCGCCCAGGGGGATTTTTCCGTGCGCGTGCTCTCCGCCTTTGTCAGCACCCGCATCGACCCCTCGGATGCGTCGAAAAACAGCATGACCACGGCCGTCGACACCAAGCTGAATGCCTCCTACGCCGTGGTGGGGAAATGGCCGGTGGACATCCTGTTCGGCCTCGACTTCAACCTGCCCACCGGCCGGACCCATTTGGACAGCGAAGAACAGCGCATGCTGCTGGATCCCGATCTGGTGACCATCTCCCGATACGGGGAGGGGTTCAACGTCAACCCCACCATCACCATGGCCAAACAGGGTGACCGATGGGGTGTCGGGGTCGGAGTCGGCTATCTGTGGCGGGGAGAATACGACTTCAGTGAAACTGCCATGGATTTCGATCCGGGGGAGATCTTCAACATTACCGCGGAAGGCCTTTACGCGTTTACCGATGCCTGGCAGGGACGAATTTTTGGAGAAATGGCCTGGTATGGCACCGATGAACTGGGCGTTCAGGACTACTATCGGGAGGGGGATTTCATTTTAGCGGGCATCGGCGTGGATTATTCTCAAACGCGGTGGGAAGCCGCGCTCAGCACCCAGAGCATTTTCCGTGGAAAAAGCGAGTTCCCGGCGGACAACCTGCAGTTGGCCACCGAAGACCGAGCCGGGTACGGCGACGAGTACCTGGCCGATCTGACGGTACGATTCCTGATGAACCCGGAAACCACCCTCAGCTCTCGACTGTACTACCTGATGGTGTTGAAAAACGACTACGACGAGAACGATCCGTCCTTTATCGACGAAAAACAGAAAATATCACTGGGTCTATCGCTGCTGCGCCAGTTTTCCCCCCAGTTCTCCGGACGCATCGGCCTGGAAGGCTACCTGCTGGACCAGGGACGCAACTGGTACCATGACGACGACCGGACCTACCGCGGTATGGTGGTGGATGTGTCGGTGACCAAGGCCTTCTGACAAAAAAAGTAGAAAGGCCCAGGGGAAATTCCAAACCCTCACCGGTCACTCTTTTGACAACAGGTCCCGTGCCGCCGCTTCGGCACCCTGGAACCATGCGGAAAGGTTCCCGGCGGAAACGGTCCTGCTGGAGGCCTTGCGCACCCGTCCCGATTCCACTTCCACCAGCCGCAGATCCAGCCGCATTTGGGATGCCGCCACCTGATAGGCGCCAAACACCATCAGCCGGGCACCCACCAACCGCCCGATGCGCAGGCCGGTAGCCTCATCGGCCAGACTACTGGACCCCAGGTTGAGTTCCTGCAGGATGGCCAGGAGCCGCTCCCGCTCCACCAGGGAATAGGTGCCCGTCGCCTCGACAGTATCCATTACACGGGCTGTGAGCATTTCCGCCAGATCCGCCGGGGCGGTTCCCGGCAAGCTGAGATCCTCCAGCGTCCAAACCGCCAGCGCCGGCGGACCGGTCGGACCGGAAACCGGCACGGTAGCGCATCCGGCCATTGTCACCCCCAGCAGAAAAACAAGATTCCATCTCCAAACCATCCTGCCGAAAGACTTCCTTGTTCCCTTACATCGGAGAAACATTTTCCCTGACCTTGTCATCCGCTTTCAATTCCCGCTCTTCTTTGAGGATTCGGGCATGGCACAGATCGGTCTCCACGCTGATCACTTCCAACTGGCCCACGACCTTGGGCAGCCCTTGCAGCTTACGCCCCTTGTACGCGATGGGTGGGGTCTCTTCGACCACATCCAGCCGGGTACCTTGAATCATGCCCTGGCCGGCGCCTAAATTGATCAGAGCCTGATCCCCGGAAACCTGAACCACATATCCCTGAAGGGGATAACCCGCGACGATGGCGGCCAGTATCTCACGGTTCAGACGAAGCAATTCTTTGTTCCATCCGGATTCAGGACCCAGCTGGCGGGTGAGGGTCTTGGCGATGGCCGAGGTTTCCGTGTCGACCAACCGTAGGTTCACCAAGGTGTCTGCGGGCAGGGTAAACAGGGTTCCGGTACCCATAATCCGTGCAGCCATGACACGGCCCAGCCGAAGTGCGGTCTCCGGATCGGCCAGATCCGAAGATCCTAAGTTGAGTTCCGACAACAGGCGGTCCAGGACCACCCGATCCACCACCTTCACCCGGCCAGAGGCGTTCAGGTGATCAGCCAACTGGGTGGTAAGAATGGTGGACATGCCGTCCCGGTCACCCAGTCCGCCCTTCTCCTGAAAATCGATAAAAGCAAACACGAGGGGGCGGGAGGTCCACGGGTCCGCGTCAGCGGGCTTGTTTTTCTGCTGGTTCCGGTAGCGTTCGGCCAGATCCTTGATCAGTCCATCGATCTGTTTGCGTTTAGCGGCGTCTTTTTGCAGCTCGATCATCTCCTGGGCCTTTTTAGCCAGCAAGGCCGCAAAGGCATCCGTCGTGTCAATGCCGGATGCTTGGCGGTAGGCGGCCAGGGCCTGGTCCCACTTCCCTTCACGCTGGTAGGACATGCCTTTGTTGGAAGTGGCTTCAACGAAATAGGGATCCACCGTCACCGCCTGGTCGTACAACTCACGGGCCTTTTCGTGCTTGCCCACGCTGGCGTAAAACCGACCATACTTGTTCAGGGCGACGGCCTGCTGGTAGGGTGAGGATTCCGGTTGGTCGACGGCCGTTTTCAGTTCGGTTTCGGCCGCCTCTTTCTTGTTCTGGCGATAGAGCACATTGGCCTTTACCACATGGGCGAATCCCCGTTTTGGGGCTTTGCGGGTCACCTGGTCGGCCATGGCCAGGGCTTTATCGTCCTCCCCCTTCTCGGCGTACACCGCGCTCAATCCTTCCTGGCCCAGCACCGCTTCTGTTCCGGGGCCGGTGGCCACCTCCTCAAAAATAGTTTCGGCCGCCTTCAAATTTCCCGATTTCATCTCCGCGTAACCTTTAACCGCCCTTGCTTCCATGTTGTCCGGGTTTTTGGCGATTACCGCATCGCTGATCGCTTTGGCCATGAGGGGTTCTTTGCGGCTCAGGGTCCGCTCGGCCAATCGGACCAGAAGGATTTCCGTAGTTTTCCCCCCCCCCTGGAACACATCCAGCACCTTGTGGTCCGGGCCCGTAACACAAACGGTGGGCAGAATCGCCCGGGCGCCATATTGATCGCTCACGGCACCGGGATCAAGCAGCACGGGAAAGGCCGGCGCCGCCTGCTTGATATAACGGGCCACGGCATCGGTGGGACTCATGGTAATAGCCCACACCACCAGGTTGTTATCGGAAAAGCGTTTTTTGAGACTGTCCAGGTAGGCAAGCCCCTCCTGGCTCGGCCGAGATGCCGCATCGAAAAAGTAGAGCACCGCCATCTGATGGTCCGCTAAGGCGGAAAGCACATGGGGGACGCCGTTGGCATCGTTCAGCGTAAAATCGGGTCCCGGCTTGCCGACGGCCGGCAGATCGCCGGCCAAGGTGATCGTTGACCAGAAAATGGCGATGATCAGTCCGGTCACCCGCAACAGGGTGGTCGTATACCGCATAAGTTTCCTCCCATTCGTGGGGTTAAGCAGGGTGTTGAAGTCCTATTGCAACTGGATGTACGGCGTTAACAAACGATTTTCAACCCCCGGTTTGGATTCCAATGTCATAACTCCGATGTGTCATTCGTTTCCACTGAGCAAAAAAGCAATGATGGTTTCCAGCGGCGTTAAAAAACCCACCGTTGAGGTTCCCCGGTAACGTCCTTTGACCATGGCCACCAACTGACCCCGGGCATCGAACACCGGGCTGCCGCTGCTTCCGGGATAGATGTCCATTTCCACCTGCCACAAGGGTTGATCGTTGACCAGCCGGGGCGGCCCGTTGATGGTGCCGGGCGCCAGCGTACCCCGCAGGTTGTTGGGGCATCCAATGGAAAACACGCTTTCTCCCATGCCCAGAAGGTTCCGGCCGGAGGAAAGGGACACGAACGCCCGGGTGCCTGCCGAATATTCAACCAACGCCAGATCCTTGCGAAGATCCAACCGGACGATGGTTCCGGGAACGCTGACCCCATCGTAAAAGGTCACCGTGACCCGCTGATGATCGGCCAGATCGTGGGCGGTGCATAGCACCAGACCATCCGGATCGACCACGAATCCCGAAAACTGCACCTCCCTCTTTTTAGACCGGGCACGGATGCAGACTACCGTTTCGATTCGATCAAGCACCACCGTGGGAACGGTCTGTTGGAGACGTTCTGCCGGCGGTGGGCGACGCGTTACGGTTCCAAGCAACTCTCCGTTTACATGCTCCAACAGCCGTCGGCAGGCTTGGCTTGAAGGGGCAGCGCCTTCATGGATCACCGTAGCCACCGACGCCAGAGCCGAGTGGGGCCTGACGGTGATATCCCATTCATCCTGCCAGTTCCACGCCGTCAGATGAACGGTGCCGGGACTCGGAAAATCCCTCCGTACCGAATATCCCTGATCACTGAACCAGCCGGAGATGATTTCCACCACTTCACTGGCCGGGGCTGGGAACTGACTTTCCGGATCCGGGCACAAGGCGCTACCATATGCACCATTGACCCCTGCCAGCAGAACTGCCAGGTGCCATGCAATGATCAGACGGCTCATAATTTTCCAGTGGTTGCCATGTTCCCGGTCTCCGGTACGCTTTCAGGTGTTGCGGGTATCGGTTGTTTCGGGCAGGATCTAACAAGGTGTTGAAAAAAGTCACGAGCGCAGGCCAGACAAGTCAAAATTCGGTGAAAAAGCGCAGTTTATGGGTGATAAATGAGCATTTTGAACCGAATTTTAGCGCCGTATGGCCAAGCGCAACAGTTATTCAAAACAGCCGGCTAAGCGCGCATCGGGGCGAACAGATTAACCATAGACCAGCCCGGTAAAGACCGACAGACCCATTCCTATCCGCAATTATTGAAATAATCAAATAAAAAGAGATGTTTTTGAGAAAACAAGTGGCCATTGGCCTGGACGATTGCCAACAACGGTTGGCGTAGCCACCTTCAAACGGTTCTTCTCAAGTAGTGTGAAACCAACAGGAGTCATTCAACGTTTCCAGGAGATTCCGGTGCGGTAACTGCTCATCTACCCGCCCTTTACCCTATTCTCTCCTCTTTAACTTTTCCCCCGAGTATACGACCGCCGGACCGTCTATATGATTGAATCACAACATTGCCGGATCTAGCGATGTTCATACCCCGGGAGATTAATCGGTACGGAATTGACATTCTCTCTCCTTTTGGCTATCTGAGGTAGGTGATATCCGGCGGTCATTTCCCGGATGCCCATGCCGTCGAACCGCTGCCGGTCAGCCGTTCGGCTGGCGAGGCATCCAGCCCTTCCCACGTGGCCGCGATCATCGATACCGAATCAACCCAACGACAGTATAAACCGGCGGACCGGTTTCTCATGGACCGGCACCCAGGAAGGGCAATTATGGGGTCTTTCAACAAGGTTCAGCTTTCAATTCTTCGTTGTTTGATAGTCCTGCTGACAGCGGTCATCGCGGTTTCAGGCAGGCCCCTGGGGGATGATGCCTACGCTGCACCAGCAGGCGATAGCACGGTGGAGGTGGTGTTTGTCATCGACAACTCCGGCAGCATGCGCAAAAACGATCCCCGATTGTTAACGCCGAAGACCGTTCGTACGTTTCTGGGCCAGCTGCCGGATACCACCCGCGCGGCGATGGTGCTTTTCGATGAGCGGGCCCGCTTGCTCCAGCCCCTGACGGACCTGTCTGATCCGGCTTCAAGGGAACGGCTTATCAACAGCCTGGACAAGGTGGATTATCGGGGGAAATTCACCAACAGTGCCGCCGGTATCGAGCGGGCCGTCTATGAACTCAAAACCGGAGGAAGAACCGAAACCCGTAAAAGCATCATCTTTCTGACCGACGGCATCGTCGATACGGGTGACCGTCAAAAAGACATCGAGTTGACCCAGTGGCTGAAGACTGATCTCGCCGCCGAATGCAGTATTTCCGGCATTCGCATTCTGGGTATCGCCTTTACCGAAAACGCCGATTTTCCTCTCATCCAGGCGCTGGCATCACGTACCGGAGGCTCTTATTTCCGGGCCACACATGCCGCGGACATCGCCGACGTGCTGGACCGGATTCGGGCTCTGCTGTCCCCACCGCTGCCTGAAACGACGGCAGTGGTAAAGGTTGAAACCCTTCCGCCTGAAATGAATGACGGCCAGGCAACAACCGAGCTCCCAACATCCAAGGGACCCATCGCTGCTTCGCTAAAAGAACCTATTCCGGCCCAGGATGCGTCGCGAAGCTTCTGGCGATTCTACTTACCTCTGATTTTCATCATTTTTGTTCTCATGGGCCTGGTGGCCATGCTGGTGTCTAAGCTCTTCAACCTGCCCGCTTGGCTGGGAGGCCGTAAGAGCATTCCATTTACCATTCCGGGTGCGAATATGCCACAACCTCCGGAGTGGGAACTGCAGGACATCAACGGCAGCAGCGGAGGCTTCCGCCGGTTTGACAAGGCACGGGTAACGGTCGGTCGGGATGAAAAGAATGACCTGATGTTTCCCTCGGCCACGGTATCCAACCTGCATGCCATCATCGAATACCGGGAGGGGGCCTTTTTCCTTGAAGACCAGCGCAGCACCAACGGTACACGTCTCAACGACCACCAGGTGCCGGCCAACAAGCCCGTCCGCCTGAAGAGCGGCGACCGGATCAGTTTTGCCAACCTGGCATTCAAGTTCGTGCGCCTGGACCAGATTATCAGCGGAGATACGGTGATGCTTGAAATCACCGCCTTCGGTGCGGCACCGGAGCAATCGGGCGAGGGACTTTTCGATTCCGGAGAATCTGAGAAAAGCATGCGCCGATGCCTGGACAGGCATGTGGACCAGATTCGATTGTTGGGAGAAAAATATAAAGCCTTTGCCGACACCTTTTTCCCCGACGAGATGTGCGGCGCCATCGCCATTCAAGCTCGCGAAAACATGGAACAGACCCGGACCGACCAGAACCAGCACTGCTCTCCACTGATCAAAAGCAACGCCTTTTATGTGATCTGCACCCTGCCGGTGGCCGCCTCAGGGGCCGTTGACTGGTTCGGCAATCAGCACGGAGGGTTCACCCAGTTTATCTTCAAATGGATTAAATCGGACGGCTACGATGTAACGGCCTGTGATCAGTTCTGTGTGATCACCTTCGGAATGGATCAGCAGGCATGGGTCAGCATGACCGTGGTGCCCACCCATGACGAACCGGATCCGGTGGAGATCATGTCCGTCAATTTCCTTTCAGATGCGGAAAAAATTGAGTTGGGATTGGAATTCGACGATCATGGACGGGTGCTTTAAAACCGATCGCGTTCAAGGCAATGATGCTTAAATCCCCGATAAAATTATTGGAGAAAAGCCCCTTGGCCTCTTAAAGCCTCGGATCCTTCAACCCGTTGGTATCCACCAACCGGTTGAACAACTTAAATTAATTCAATATTACAAAAAGATAGATCCTTTCGAAAAGGAATGGTCGCCGTGGCGGCAAACCATTAACCTGTTGACCCTCCCCGCGGTGATTGTTATGGATAGATAGCATGAGCTTCATTTGTATCAGTTGGCTTCCTACTTAGCTCAGGATAATTTCCGGACATGGAAGATATCGATCACTCGCCCTTTGTGCTGGAAAACGCGCCCCTCAAGCAGGATGTCACCGGAAACGGTTTTCCTGATCGCTATGCGATTAAAGAGGTGGGAACGGATCGAGCTTTGACCTGCCTCGAAACCCCCAACCTTCAGGTCTTCATCAAAGCCGGCCTGACCGTCACCGCCTCCGCTGCACGCAAAGCCCCTCCGGGAACCATATTTCTGGACGGTGTCGCCCAGGCAGAACCCTTTTTGGATCACGAAAAAAAAGTCTACAATTTAGACCACCACGAAGGGTGTGTCCGGACATTCACCCTGGCGACCTGCGAGCAGGCCCTGATCATGTGCGTGAAAGGGCTGGACCTGCGGGACCGGGAATGGAAGATTTTCGCCAACGAGCCGGACCTCGACACTATTCTGTCCATCTGGCTGATTCTCAATCATCAGCGGATCAACAACCGGGAGGCGATCCACCGACGCTCCCTTTTCGCACTGGTCAGGCTGGAGGGGATTATCGATGCCCTGGGTCTGGAACTGCGAGAACTCAGCGGCCTGCCGATGGATCTGCTCCAGAAACTGATGCGGGTCATCGATCGACTGCGTACTGAAGAGCTGGAACTGAAGAAAGCCGGCGAGTGGACCAAGACCGATTTCCTCGAGTATACCGTCCGCGTGCTGCGAAAGTTAGATCAGTTTCTGATCAAATTGGGGGAACTGGATGATTTCAAGGGGGTCGAGGAACTGGCTCGAATCGAGCTGACCAACAATCGCATTGCCGTCGTGGTGGCATCGGATCTCGGCATCTACGAGTTGGAACCCCACCTGGCCAAGCTCTACGGCAACCGATTGGGATGGGTGGCCCTCCGCAGGGGCGAAAACGACTACACCCTGAGGCAGATGGACCTGTTCATGCCGGTCAATCTGGAGGATGTATATCAGCGCTTAAACTTCATGGACCCGGCAGTCAAGGGTCGAATGAATGTCAGCCGCTGGGGTGGATCCGGAGATATCGGCGGCTCACCCAGGGATCGCGGCACCCGGCTTTTACCCGGAGAGATTGTTTCGGCCTGCCGCGATGTCATTGAAAAACGCAGCGACATCCGCCATGTGAAACGGTTTTTAACCAGCGCCGCATTTTCAATGCTCATCGTTATCGCCGCCATTGCCACCGGTCAGAACTGGGAGCCGGCCCGGTGGCTGGGTCGGAAAGCACTCGGCGAGGTCGCTCGGAGTCCGATTCTCGGGTTCCACACCGCACTCCTGGTTTTTACCCTCATCATGCTCGGCGTCGTGGCGCTGCGTCGGCCGTGGCAGTTTGGCATTATGCTGCCCGCCGGAAGAGACTGGTGGCGCCTTCTTCCCGTGGCCGTCATCTGCGGATTTACCGGAGACGTGTGGGTTCCCGGCCAAATGTTTTTTGCCGCCGACCCCGTGGCAGCCTGGACGATTGCCCTGGTCCTGATTCCCCTTTCCCTGGAACTGTTGTTCAGAGGCCTAATACACGGCATGATGGCTCAGCTGGCCAGCATTCAGGACTGTGAAAGCCGGTGGTTCTTCTCCGGACCCACCATTGGATCGGCCTTGTTGTATGCAGTCACCATCGGTTTTCAAATGACCATGATGTCAGACACTCCCATGGCAATTCTGACCAACGGCATCCTGATTAAACATATAGCTGTCGCTGCCATATTCGGCATGGCTGCCGGCATGATCAGGGAGCGGTCGCACAGCATCCTGCCGGCATGGCTGTTTAACGCAGCTGCCGTGGCAACGTCGATTATTGCCTTTGGACCGGGTGGATAGTAACTGAAGACTGGACGCCACCCTTCCGCAATCAGGGGCGGATGCGGTTTTTTCCGGTTTGCGCACCTCAACAAATGTCCTTTCCAAATGTTTACCCATCAGCAATGGCTTCAGGCGATTTGACAGTCCGTGTCCGATCTGCACATGCATGACCGATCTGAAAGATTCTGCCGGCAAGCCGTTATACCGTGTTTTTAACAGGAGTCGACACGATGAAATTGAAAAAGGCGCCCGTTGACCTTGAAGGCGATGACGGGAAAATCCATATTCTGAGAAACGACCACGGCATCCCGGAAATCACCGCGAGAACATCCGCCGATCTGATGCGGGGATTAGGGTGGATCCACGCCAACGACCGCCAGCTGCAGACTCTGCTCACGCGCATTCTCCTCCAGGGTCGTGCCGCCGAACTGCTCAAGGCCGATGACGGTCTCATCGCGATAGACACCTATATGAGACGAATGAATTTTCTCCCGGACCCGGAAGAGCAGATCGCCCGGATGGGACCAGACACCCGCAAGCCCCTGGATGCCTATGTGAGTGGATTCAACGACTGGATGGAAGATAACGGGGCGGTATTTGAATTCAAACTGATGGGATATCGGCACCCGGAACCCTACGCGGTGACCGATTGTCTGCGACTGGCCAAGGTATTCGGATTTTTAGGCTTGGCCGACATCCAGGCCAATATGGAAAAATTTCTGGTGGAGATGATCCAGAAAGGGCTGCCGGAAGAGAAATTGAGGGAACTGTTCCCCTATCTCACCGACCCCATTGACACGGCCTTGATCGACCAGGTTACGCTCTCGCCCTCCCTGGTGCCGGCGGCGGTCGAGTGGCTCAACCGTCTCCCGCGCTTCAACGCCTCCAACAACTGGGCCGTTGCCGGCCGCCACACCCGTTCCGGCTTTCCAATCCTGTGCGGGGATCCCCACCTGGAGGTCAACCGCCTGCCCAATGTCTGGCAGGAGGTCATCCTGCGGCGGCCCCGAACCACCCTGATGGGTGTCACTATTCCCGGTGTCCCCGGACTGATCATCGGCCGAAGCAACCACCTGGCATGGAGCGCCACTTACGCCTATATGGACATGCTGGATTACCGCATCGAACGCTGCCGGAGCGGCAACTATTTTCGAAAAGACGGGTGGAAGCCTTTTACGGTTCGTGAGGAAGAGATCAAGGTGAAAAACAAGCCTTCCATCCGAATCCAGATCCATGAGAATGAATACGGACTGCTGGAAGGTGACCCCCATACGGAAGGCCACTATCTGGTGCTGGGATGGTCGGGTGCCCAAGGATGCGGGGCAGAGGTTTTTGACACCCTGATTAAGATGATGGACACGCAGACGGTGGAAATGGCCATGGCACTGTATCGTCAGGTGGAGGCCGTGGCCATGAACTGGGTCTTTGCCGATGTCCGGGGAAACATCGGCTATCAGATGAGCGGCCGCCATTTCAAACGGCCTGAAGGAATCAGTGGATTGCTTCCCCACGCGGGATGGAATGAACAATTTGATCCCAGTGGGTTTAACGGTCCCGGGGACTTGCCCAATGTACTCAATCCCCCCGAAGGCATCATCGCCACGGCCAACCAGGACCTAAATTATCTGGGACGTTCCAATCCCATTAACCTGGCCATGGGTCCTTACCGGGCGGACCGCATCGTTCAATTGCTGGAAACCGGCAGTGAACTCGATGCGGCATACATGAAGGACATGCACTACGACCTTTATTCCCTGCAGGCGGAAAGGCTGATGGAAGTCATCGGCCCGCTGCTGCCGGATACGGACAACGGCCGCATTCTGAAAGCGTGGGATTTGCGGTATAACGCCGACTCAACAGGAGCCATGCTCTTCGAGTCCGTTTACCGGGCCATTATTGACGTGGTGTTTGGCGACCACGGGTTCGGAACCGATGTGGTGAACCATATTTTCTCGGAAACCAGCCTCTTCAACGATTATTACGCCAACCTGGACCGGATTCTGGAAAAACAATCATCGGCATGGTTCGACGGACAAACCAGAGAACAGCTGTTTAAGCAGGGTATCGACGCTGGCTTGGGTGTCGAACCGGCTGCATACGGAAAAACCCGATCGATCACCCTGGCCCACCTGATGTTCGGCGGCCAGTTGCCGAAATTTCTGGGATTCGATTACGGCCCGCTGACCCTTCCCGGGTGTCGGGCCACCATCCCTCAGGGACAAATTTTTAAGAATGCCGGGCGACTGACGACTTTCAGCCCCGGCTACCGCTTTATCGCCGATCTCGCCACCGATGAGATCCATACCAATCTGGCCGGTGGTCCCTCGGATAGACGCTTTTCCAAATGGTATATCAGTGATCTGAAAAACTGGTATGAAGGAAATTACAAAGTATTGCGATGAGTTCATCGGAACCTCTCCGCGGCCGGCAGGCGAGAAGTTTCAACGGATCCGACTGGAAAATCCTTGAATGATGGGCGGTCAATGGAGAAAAAACAGAACCTGATCCTCATCGGCATGCCCGGGGCGGGCAAAAGCACCATCGGCGTACTCCTGGCCAAGCGTCTGGGCGTATCCTTTTTAGATACGGATATCCTGATGCAGACGGGCGAGGGTTGCTTTCTTCAAGAGACCATTGCCAAACACGGGATAAACGGATTCCGCCGCATCGAGGAAAGCTATCTGCTCTCCGTAGTGTCGGACTGCGGGGTTGTAGCCACCGGCGGCAGCGCCGTTTACAGTGAGAAGGCCATGGCCCACCTCCGTTCATTGGGGCCGGCAGTCTATCTCAAGATCGGCCTGGAGGCGCTTAAAGAAAGACTGGGCAACCTGGACGAGCGGGGCGTGCTGAGAATGCCCGGGCAGACCCTCGACAGGCTATATGTGGAGCGTCGTGCCCTCTATGAACACTTCGCCGATATCACCGTCTCCACCGCCGGTGTGACACCGGACCAGGTAGTGGCGAGTGTCCTGCAGCAGCTTTAGAAGGCAATAGCGATCAGGGATGAGCTGGAAAAGTAGCCGATGAATTTTCCTCCGTGAATAAAAACCTGCGTTAACGTTTTTCGCCAACAACCGATACCGACAAAGGACTTGACATAAAAAGCAAAGACGCCAGCCAAAAACTTATTTTCACCTTGTTTGGTATTTCAATGGTCCTCGCACTCCTGCTGTTGACCGGGGCCACGCCGTTTATCTACAGGACCGCCCAGATCGGCAGATATCGGCTAACCGCGATAGTCAGGGGCAATTTCCCGGACCTCTTCGTGATCGATACGGCGACCGGCGCAGTGAAGTGGATCGGTAATGATGAAGGCAAGCCATTTGAGTTGATCAAAGGCCGGTAGCATGGACTATCCAATGGGTCGGGTTATAAATTGATCCTCCCTGCTGTTGATTTTTTCCAGGATATGGGCGAAAACCAGGCTGTGCTTGTTTCTCTTTTTTACCTTCTGGCAACGAAAGGGAAGTCTCGATGAACATCGGCAGCCTATTACCCCACCATGCGCGCTATCGCCCCGGGCATCTCGCCTTTGTCTGCGGAGGCAACCGGTTCACCTACAAGGCTTTTAACGCCTACGTGAACAAGCTGGCCAATGCCCTCTTGGCCTGCGGACTGGTCAAGGGGGACAAGTTCGCCACGGTCCTGCCCAACTGTACCCAGCTCATGGCCGCCTATTGGGCCGCCGCCAAGACCGGAATGATCATCGTGCCGAGCAGCACCATGCTCAACGAGGGCGGGCTCACCACCCTGCTGAAAAACTCCGACACCGCCCTGGTGGTTGCCGATGGCTCCTTTGCCGATGTCCTGGACCGCATCCGCCCGGACCTGCCGGCCATTGAAAAGGATCGATACGTGCTGGTGGAGCCGGACGACCGCCGCGACGGATTCATCAGCTACGACGAATTCGTGGATTCTGCGAGCGAGGAAAACCCGCCCGAGGTTCCCATCCATGACCACGACATGTACAACATCATGTACTCCAGCGGCACCACCGGCGCACCCAAGGGCATCGTTCACACTCACTATGTCCGCGCCATGTACTGCACCATCTTCGCCGCCTCTTGGCGCATGACCCCCGAAAGCGTGTGCCTCCACGCCGGCGCCATCGTTTTCAACGGCGCCATGCTGGACCTGATGCCCTGGATGTTTTTAGGCGCCACCTACATTCTCCACGAGAAATTCGATCCGGAAGCATTCATCACCGCCATCGAGAAAGAGAAAGTAACCCACGTGGTAATGGTGCCGGCCCAAATCGTCGCCATCCTCAACAGCCCGGCCTATAACCCGGCCAGGTTGGCCTCCCTGGAAATGATCCATAACGTGGGCGCACCGCTGCTCCTTGAGTACAAGCATCGCCTCAACGAAACTCTGCCCGGGCGTTTCTACGAACTGTATGGACTTACCGAAGGATTCATGACCGTGCTTGACAAGCATGACGCCATACGCAAGGTGGGCTCCGTGGGCGTCCCGGCACCGTTTATGGAAATGCGCATCCTCGACGCCGATGGCAGGGAATGTAAACCCGGCGATATCGGCGAAATCTGCGGGAAAAGCCCGATGATGATGCCCGGCTACTACAAGCGGCCGGACCTGACCGAGAAAGCGATCATCGACGGATGGCTGCACACCGGAGATGCCGGCTACGTGGATGAAGACGGATTCCTGTTTCTCGTCGACCGGATCAAGGACATGATCATTTCCGGCGGCGTGAACGTTTACCCCAAGGACATCGAAGAGATCGTCATCCGCCATCCTGACGTCAGCGAGGTGGCCGTGATCGGCGTTCCCGACGACAAATGGGGCGAGGTGCCGGTTGCCACGGTGGTGCCCATGCCCGGGGCCACGATAACGCCGCAAGCCCTGATCGAATGGACCAACAGCCGGGTGGACGCCAAATTTCAGCGCATCCGCGATGTGGTCGTCATGGAGTCGTTTCCGCGCAATGTGGCCGGAAAAATGCTCAAACGAGAAATGCGCGACGCGTATAAAAAATCGGAAGACTGAGGTCGGAAATAAGAAGTCTGAGAAAAAAAACTGCATTCCGGATTCAGGGATTTCGGAATTAAGAAATTGAGGAATGGGGCCCCAGCTTGACGCCACACCCAGTAACCACTTAGTCCCTTAATCCCCCAATTCGGAATTAAATCTTTCGGTATCTAGTTCCCGAAAGATTTTTCCGGCATTTCCATGGCCGCGTCGCAGGTGCCGCTGATGGCGTCCATTTTTCCCATGGCCGTGGGGAGCAGGGTGTAGATATAAAATTCAGCCACCCGGAGCTTACCCTCGTAAAAGGCGGCGTGTTTGTTCTTCTCCACCTTCTCTTTCCTGACGGCCGGGTCGAGGCTGCCGGCATGCTTTTCCAGGCCGGGCACGGCGGCAACTGCTCGCCACAGATGCATCCATCCCATGATGACATCGCCGGTGACTTCCAGCAGCGGTTGGGCAAAGGCAAACGCCGTCATCACCTTGGGACTCATGGCCGTGGTACCCAGCGTCATGGCGGTTTCGCCCAGTCGGTTCACAGCCTTTTCCACCTTCTGGGCCATCGTTGCCAGCGATTCGATCCCTTTGGCCGCTGCGACCGTTTTCTGCATCTCACCCAGCAAGGCCAGGAAATATTTACCCTGCTTCATCCCCAGTTTGCGCCCCAGCAGATCCATGGCCTGGATCCCGTTGGTGCCTTCGTAGATGCTCGTGATTTTGCAGTCCCGCAGGTACTGCTCCACCGGGTACTCCATCGTGTAGCCATACCCGCCGTAGATCTGAACCGCCTGGTTGCACACCTCGAAAGCCTTGTCCGTGCAATAGGCCTTGACCACGGGGGTGAGCATTTCAATCAACCCCTGCCAGCGGTCCCGTTCGGCGTCGTCCCCGGCGATGGCCACCCGGTCGAAGCAGCTGCCTAGGTAGTAGACGAAGCTGCGCATGCCTTCTACGTATGACTTCATCCACATAAGCATGCGTCGCACATCCGGGTGCTGGATGATGGGAACCGATTGCGCGTCGGGATTCATCATCTGCAGCAGGTTTTTGCCCTGTTTGCGCTCCCGGGCGTAATTGAGGGCAAAGGAGAATGCCGCGCTGGCCATGGCAAATCCCTGGATGCCCACCCCCAACCGGGCCTCGTTCATCATGTGAAACATGACCCGCATGCCCTTGTTCTCCTCACCCAGCAGGATACCGATGCACTGGCCTCTGCCGCCCAAGGTGAGCGAACAGGTGGCGCTGCCGTGGATGCCCAACTTCTCCTCGATACCGGTGCAGACCACATCGTTGGTTTCGCCCAGGCTGCCGTCGGCATTGACCCGGATCTTGGGAACCAGAAACAGCGAGATCCCCTTGGTTCCGGCCGGCGCCCCCTCGATGCGCGCCAGCACCGGATGAATGATGTTCTCCGTCAGATCCTGTTCGCCGCCAGTGATGAAGATCTTGCTGCCATTAATCGACCAGGTGCCGTCGCCGTTCTTTTGCGCCGAGGTGGTCAGGCTGCCCACGTCGCTGCCGGCCTCGGGTTCGGTGAGCAGCATGGAGCCGCCCCACTGACCGGAGTACATCTTCCCGAGGTACAATTTCTTCTGTTCGTCGGTGCCGAACAGTTCCACCAGCTTGCCGGCCCCGTGGCACAGCCCCGGATACATGCAAAAGGAGGTGTTTGCGCCATTAAAATACTCGTGAACGGCGGATGCCGCGGTAACCGGCAGTCCCTGACCGCCCGATTCCGGATCATCCGCCAGGGCGATCCAGTCGCCCGCGCGATAAAGATCGTAAATCCGTCGATAGGCCTCGGGCACTTTTACCGAACCGCCTTCGAAGGCGCAGCCTTCACGATCCCCGGGAACGTTGGCGGGAAGCAGTTCCTTGACGGCCAGTGTGCGGGCCTCGGTGATGATCAGGTCCAGGGCCTTTTTGTTGAACTCCCGGAAGCGATCATGTTTGATCAATTTATCCAGTCCCAATTGCTCGTAAAGAACAAAATCCACGTCCCTGCGTTCAGCCAGTTCCAGTGCCATGTCGGTCTATTCTCCTGTTTCCCCTTCCGGATAAACCGGAAGTTCCAAATTCCAAGCAACAAATCTCAAATAAATTCCAAATAATAATATCTAAATGCCAAACAAAAACGAAGCGCCAAGGTTTGGAATTTGGATTATTGGGATTTATTTTGCATTTACTTTTTGGGCATTGTTATTTTTAATCTTCTCAATTCCCATTCGCCGAATTCCTGAATACCCAGATCCCCTATTACATCAACTTTGAGATAATCTCCTTCATTATCTCCGTCGTCCCCCCGCCGATAGACAGGATACGGTTGTCCCGATAGAGCCGCTCCACCAGCTGTCCGCGCATGTATCCGTAGCCGCCGAACAGCTGGACCGCATCGTAGGTCACCCGGTCGCTGACGCTGCAGGCGAAATTTTTGGCCATGGAGACCGCTTTGATCTGGTCGATGCCGGCATCGATCCTGGCAGCCACCCGCCAGGTGTACTCTTTGGCGACCTCCACCAGGGTGGCCATATCCACCAGCTTGTGGCGGGTAATCTGGAAACCGGTCAGTGTTTTGCCGAAGGCCTTGCGTTCCTTGGCGTAGGCCTGGGCCTCTTCGAACGCCATCTGGGCGGTCATGTATGCCATTATGGCCAATGATAACCGCTCTCCCTGAAAGTTCTCCATGATGGCATAGAACCCCTGGTTCTCTTCACCGATCAGATTGCTTACCGGCACCCGGCAGTCATCAAAGAAGATTTCCGCGGTGTCCGATGCCCACCAACCGGTTTTCTTGAGCGGAGTGGAGACGGAATAACCCGGAGTGTCGGACTCAATCACCAGCATGCTGATGCCTTGGGCGCCGGGATCTCCGGTGCGCACGGCACAGGTGATCTGGTCGGCCCGGGTACCGCTGGTGATAAAGGTCTTGCTGCCGTTGACGATATAATGGTCACCGTCGCGAACCGCCGTGGTGGCCAGGTTGGAAACATCCGACCCGCCACCGGGCTCGGTGATGGCCAAGGCCGCAATGCGGTCGCCGGCAACCACCGGATTGACGAATTTTTTTTTCTGCTCCTCGCTCCCGCGGCGGAGGATGGGCGGCAGGGCGATGTTCAACGATCCCAGGCCGGCCACGAACCCTCCGGAGCCCGAACGCATCAATTCCTCGCTGGCGGCGATGGTGAAAAAAATGTCACCAGGGGTGCCGCCGCACTCGTCAGGATAGCCGATGCCCAGAATGCCGACATCCCCGGCCTTCTTGTAAATCTCCCTAGGAAAAGTGCCCGCCTCTTCCCACTCGTCGATAAAGGGTTTGACCTCTTTGTCGACGAATTCCTTGACCGAGCGGCGCACCATGTCGTGGGCTTTGGTGAAATACTGCTGACAGTCGGCCCGGGTTGAATATTTTATGCCCATGGATTTTCTCCAATTAGCTATTTTATCCGACTAAACAATTCAAAATATAGAATTTTGGTTCAAGATCGAGGCAGATTCGGGATTCAAACCGCAGGCATACTGGAGTATGTCGAGGATTTGGATTCCGGATCCAACAAAGATATTGGGCCAAAAGGCATTTTTGTTAAGGACGAGGTGGCATCACCAGCGCCTTCCCCTCGGCCACCAGCTTGTCCTCCTGGTTGGTCCAGGTTAGGGACATGCGCACCCATTTGCGATCTTCCAGTTTTTCGATGATCTCGCCGGTACAGGTGATGGTGTCACCGAAGTAGGTGGGCGCCTTGAAGCGGGTGGTGATCTCCAAGGCCACCGTACCCAGACCCGGCAGCTTCATGCCCAGCACCGGTGCGCAGAGGCATTGAGGCAGCGCCCCGTGGGCGATGCGGGTACCGAAGGGCGTCTTTTTGGCAAATTCCTCGTTCATATGCATAGGGTTGAAATCACCTGAGATACCTGCAAACAGGTAAACGTCCGTCTCGGTGATGGTCTTGGTAAATGAGGCGGTCATGCCGATCTCCAACTCCTCGTAGGTGTATCCCAGTTTGACGTCATCTTTCATATCGGGCCGGAAATGGTCGATGTCCATGATGGTAGCCGTGGTCTTTTTGGCAAACACCGCCTTGACTCGCAGGCCCTTTTGCATCTGGCTGACGGGAATTCCTTTGACGATGTGGACCAGCGGCGTGTCGGCGCCGTCCAACAGGATCAGGGCCTGGACATACGGCGGGTCGAAGGGCTGGTGAGGTTCCTCGTAGCGAATAACCGTAAAGCCGGTCACCGTTCCCGTATTTTTCACCTCCACCCAGTTATCGGAAATATCGACGAAACAGCGCTCGCAGGTGGAACGAGGCGGCACGAATACTTTGCCGCAGCGGTCGCATTTGAGCCCCATGATTTTCTTTTTATCCCTGATGGTCGTGATAAACCGGCTGCCTGTCCTGCCGGCAAAATACTGGTAGGGAAGGGCCAGCTTCCCATCCACCACGAAGCTGTCTGCGTGTTTAGCATCCATGTTGTCTCCTTTTTAAAGAAGGGTTCCAGGGTTCGAGGATGCAAAAGGTCAAGTGATATCTTTTGAATGTTCACCTAACATCTCTTCGATACCCTTGAATCCTAGACCCCTCGACCCCTTGCATTCTTTGAATTTTTTAGTATTTTTAATTTTTTTCCCGAAGGATCAATCCTCCCCCGTCACTCCACAATCTCGAAATACTTGATGTCCGTGATGGCACCGATACGCTTTTCGTTCCATACCGGACGCACCCGGACGCCGCGTTTAACCTTGGAGAAATCGTCGGTTACCAGCTCGTGCCACAGGGTTTCATGGCCCTTGCACCCATCCAGGAGAAAATGAGCCGAGATATAGGGCGTTTCCCGACTTTCGCCGGTCAAGGGGTCCGGGCTGGCATAATAGGTGATGTCCGGGGTGGCGATGACGCCTCCCGGCCCCACCTCCACCCATTCTTCCGCGCGAACCTTGCACTCGGCGCAGACTTCTCTGGGGGGAAGCTGAAGCCGCCCGCAACTGGGGCATTTGTTGGCCAGGATTTTCTTCTTTTTGAAGGCCCTAAGAAATTTTCCCATTACCGGACCGGTGGCAAAGCGCTGAGGGATGGAAAGGACCTGGTTAAGCCGGAGCAGCTCTTCCTTCTTCTCTTCCTGACCGGCGGGACCGGGCGGGGTGTATTTTTTGAAGAACTGGGCTGCCTTGACCAGCAGGCCCATCTCTCCTTCGACTTTGAGCTTACCCGAGGAGAAGGCGGTCATGCCGTCCAGCTTGCCCAGCGTGATGGCAATCCAGTCCTTGGCGCTGCAGGTGGTGGTCACCTGCGGGTCGTGCAGCCCCGCCTTGACCGCTACCTTGCCGTCGGCCACGCATACGGTCCACTCCCCACCGCCGCTGCCGGTGATGATATAGCCGTAGTTGGCAGTGACGCCGGCCACCCCGTCGGGGTTGACCCGCGATTCCATGGTTCCGAAAATATCCGCTACCGTGACCTGTGGTGCCGGTGCTGGAGGCTGATATTTTTTAAAAAACTGGGCTGCCTTGACCAGCAGGCCCATCTCTCCTTCGACTTTGAGCTTACCCGAGGAGAAGGCGGTCATGCCGTCCAGCTTGCCCAGCGTGATGGCAATCCAGTCCTTGGCGCTGCAGGTGGTGGTCACCTGCGGGTCGTGCAGCCCCGCCTTGACCGCTACCTTGCCGTCGGCCACGCATACGGTCCACTCCCCACCGCCGCTGCCGGTGATGATATAGCCGTAGTTGGCAGTGACGCCGGCCACCCCGTCGGGGTTGACCCGCGATTCCATGGTTCCGAAAATATCTGCCACGGTGACCTGCGGACCTTTGTCCTTTGTCGGCCTTGGTGTCAGGCCCCATTCGCGCAACTCTTTTTTCAGCACTTTGCCGATGGGGCTGCGCGGAAAATCGTCTTCGATAATCTCCACATATTTGGGCACCTTGAACCGGGCCAGGTTTTTCTCGCAGAATTCGATCACCTCCGCCTCGGTCAGATCATCGTCCAGGGAGATGATAAACACTTTAACTTCTTCACCCATGGTGTCGTCCGGGACTCCCACCGTAGCCGCCTCCTGGATCATGGGATGGGTGGCCAGCAGGTTGTCGATCTCCTTGGGGTAGATATTCTCCCCACCACGGATAATCATGTCCTTGATGCGGTCGACAATGAATATGTAGCCGTCGTCGTCCATTACACCAACGTCACCGGTATGCAGGTATCCGTCGACGATGGTGTCGGCCGTCTCTTCAGGACGGTTGAAATACCCCTTCATGACCGCATCACCGCCGATGCATATTTCTCCTGCATTTCCTCGTGGGCATTCACTGCCATTCTCGTCCAGAATCTTAATATTCTGTCCGGGAAGCGGCAGGCCGATGGAGCCGGTCTTTCTCTCCCCGTCCCGGGGGTTGAGGGTGCTCACGCAGGTGGCCTCGGTGAGTCCGTAACCTTCCACAATGGGAATGCCGAACGTCTTCTGAAAATTCTTCATGGTCTCTTCGGTCAGCGGCGCCGCCCCGCAGATGCCGAACTGCAAACTGCTCAGGTCGTACTTCTGACGGGTCGGGTCGGAAAGCAGGATCTGGTAAACCGCCGGTACGGCCGACCAGAAGTTGACCTTGTAGCGGTCCACCACCTCCCAGAATTCGCTGGCGGAAAACTGCCGCCGCAGAACGATCTGCAACCCGATGCCCAATGCAAAGGTGCACGAAAGCATGGCGTTGACGTGAAACAGGGGCAAAAAAATCAGGGCGGTCATGTTCTCTTCCAGGCTGAGCGCCCGGGTCACCCCGTCCACGTCGGCCAGGACGTTTTTATGGGACAGCAAAACGCCCTTTGGATTACCGGTGGTACCGGAGGTGTAGAAAATGTAGGCCGTGTCATCGGCGTCACCGTCACAGGTCACGGGCGATTCGTCACCTTCAGCCAGAAGCGCAGCGAAATCGATGTGCTCGGATCGCGGATTGTCGCCCACCTCGATGACTTTCTCCAGGTGGGGGCAATTGGCCTTGATCTCATCCAGAATGGGCAGGTACTGGTCCTCGACAATCAGTCCCCGTCCTTTGGAGTCATTAAGCAGATACTGCACCTCCGGTGCTTTCCACCAGCCGTTCACCGGCCCGGCCACGGCGCCGATCTTCTGGATGGCGAAATAGGCCACCAGCGTCTGGGGGCTGTTTTGCACGAGCACGTGAATGAAGTCCCCCTTTTCAAACCCCTGGCGTTTCAAGGCATTGGCCAGGATGTTCACCTGTCTGCCAAACTCGGCATAGGTTACCGTCTGATCATAAAACTGGAGATAAGGGTGGTCCGTGTATCGCTGCACGGCCGTGTCCAGATATGTACCCAGGTTCATGGTATCCTCCACATGGGTTGCACTAATGGTTGATCAATCATTTAAATTCCGACTTCCGTCTTCGGTCTTCCGACCTCAGTTTGCTGTCATCAGCGCTACCAGGGAACATGCCGCGTCAGCAGCGTCAGCACCGTCCACATGGTGCCGCCAAATCCCGAGGCCAGGGCCTGGTTCACCGTCTTGGGAACCTGGTGCGTGCCCGCTTTTCCCATGATCTGCAGGGCCGCCTCGGCCACGCGCACCATGGCGGTGGCGCCGATGGGATTGGACGCGGTCACGCCGCCGGACGGGTTCACCGGAAAGGCACCGTCCATGGCGATTTCGTCGTTTTCGATCATCTTCAGGTGTTCGTCGCCCTCCAGCAGGAGAAATTCCCTCAGCCAATCCGAGCCCCACCAGCTGGACGGGTCGTACATCTCGAACAGGTCGATCTCCTCACGGGGATTGCCGATACCACAGCGTTCGAACAATTTCCGGGCCGCATAACGGTGGGTGCTCAGCACCGGCGCGTCGCCGAAGATGCAGAACATCTCCTCCCGGTGGGCGGTGACGTGGTCCTTGATCCAGGCGGGCTGATCGCATAACTGTTTCGCTTTCTCCTCCGAGGCGAAAATCATGACGCAGGCGCCGTCGCTCTGGGAACACATGTGAATCATGCGAAGTTCGCCTACCAGAGCCGGCGAATTGGCCGCCAAATCGTCCGCCTGGTCGAACTCCAGGCCCAGTCGCCGGTGGGCTTTATCGTTTTTCATGGCATGCTTGTCCATGATTATGCGATATTTCATGGCCACCTTTTTGGCCCGCTCCTCACCGAATTCATCGATCATCTGGGCGGCAGTCATCCCGGTGAGGGCACCGGTCTGAAGCTGTCGGCCCCACAGGGGATCGGCCATGTTGGTGATCCCGCCGGTGGTATGCCCCTCCTGAAGCTTTTCAAAGCCGATGGCCATCACCACATCATGCATGCCGGACGCCACCAGATGATCCGCCGCGCACACCAGGGTCGCACCGGTAGTGCCGCCGGTGGTCACCCGCAGGCTCTCCTTACCGTAGGCACCGGTGCCCAGCGTGTGCCACAGATCCGGCTGGTGGACCATTTCAAACAACTCCATATTACCGTGAACGATACAATCCACATCATCCAATGTGATACCGGCACTTTCCAGTGCTTCGACCACCGCTTCCTGAATCATTTCCGGCTGGTTGACCTCTTCGCGATGACTGGAGTAAACCGATTGTCCGACGCCGATAATGCCGACATTTCTATTTTTTTGCATGGGTTTCCTCCTTTAATCCCGTGCCAGGGTGACGACTGAATGGAACTGTCCCGCCGGCCCCATCATGCCGTGGGCCAGGGCCGTAGCAACATTGTCCACCTGATGGCCATTGGCCTTTCCCATAAGCTGCAAAGAGGCTTCCGCCGCCCGCACCAATCCTCCCAGAATCAAGGGATTGCCGGCCAGTGTGCCTCCGGAAGGATTGATCACCGTCCTGCCCGCGCTCCCGACACTGGCGGCAAGACCGCCGGTGCCGGCATCGCAGAGCCCCAAGCCTTCGATCCACATGGGCTGCTGGTAGGCGTAAAAATCCGATACTTCCACCACATCAAAAGCGGTTTTCGGGTCGGCGATGCCGGCCCGCCGGTAGGCCCGCCTGGCCGCTTCCTTAAGGGCGAAATTGGATGCCAGGTCCCGGTCTCCCAGGAAAAAAGAATCCATGCAGTTGCCCACACCGGTGATCCACACCGGTGTATCGGTAAACTCCTTGACGCGATCCTCAGCCACCAGCAACATACCCACGGCACCGTCGGAAACCGGGTAGGCGTGAAGCTGGCGGATCGGATCGGCCAACATGGGAGAATTCATGACTTCTTCGGCCGTAACCGCCTCAACCGCAGGCAGCCGATCGTTTTTCAGCGCATTCTCGCGGGATCGGACCACCACGGCTGCCAACTGTTCCTCAGTGATGCCCGACTGGTCCATGTAAGCCTGGGCCTGGAGCCCGGCAGCCGCACAAAAATCAAGCCCCACCGGCCGGGTGTAGAAGGGGTCGAAGGCGACATGGGTCACCATGTTGCGGCTTTGGCATTGGGACTCCTTGCAATGCCCCACAATCAGGACCACATCCACGTGGCCCGACTGGATGGCGGCAAGGCCGTAGTAAATGGCCTGAATGCCCTCCTGGGCAACCTTCTCCTCACACCCGAAATGAGCACCGAGGACATCGGTCATCGCGTTGTCCGAAATAGTGCGGGCATCGAAGATGTCGTCCGACACGTTGATGGACATGCCGATGCCCCTGTTTTCGGAAAAATCGACGCCGGTTTGCGCCTGGATCGATTCGAGCACCTCCAGGGCCATGCCCTGGAACCGCTCGTTCCATTTGTCCGGTTCATAGGTGGTTTGACCCACCGCACAAATGCCCACTCGTCTTGCCATAACCGCGATCCTCCTTGAAAGATAGATTCGTGGAAGTGAAAAATGGTGGAGTTAAGGAACCTTAGGCGCTCAATTGGCAAACGGCTCCTTGCTCCGATATTCCCGGATAGATAACTTTTTTCGGGAGAAGGGTATGATCCGTTTCAAAGAAGGGGTGGATGGGTTGCGACACCGGCATCCAGCCTGCTTCGGCTCACGCGGCCTCCCGGTTTATGCCGCCGGTTGTCAGCCGGCGTAACAGTTCCAGAATGCATTGTTTTTTATGGCCCGGATGATGCTGTCCTTGTCCCGGGCACAATCCATTTCCACCCAGGCCCGCCCGCATCCCTGAATGGTGTGGGCGTCGTCCGTGGCGATTTTGGGAAACGGAATATCATCGATTTCATATTCAGGGGTCCGGAAACCCTTGGTGGTGACTTCCACCGCATCGATGGGCAACCGCTCGGCCACCGCCTTGATGCGCGCAATCGCCTTGGCCAAGGGAAGATCCAGCTCCGCAGGGTGGTTGAAGACATGCAGAATTTCACGGTCTCCGTCGATGCGGTTGACATGCAGATAGCCCTTCTCAAAAATGGTCAGTTCCAGTCCGGTGAACACAATCATCTCCGTATTGAGCGTTTTTACCTCGTCATAGCATCCGCCGCGCAGCAGGTAGTCGTGGTCGGTCAGGGCTATAAAGTCGAAGCCTAGCCCGGCGTACACGGATACGGTCTGGCCGATGGACAGGGTACCGTCGGAGCAGGTGGTGTGCACATGCAGTGCGCCTTTAAGATGCATGCCCGCTACCGAAAGAGGTTTTCGATGCCACCGATGATGAAGTCTATCGCATCCTGCCCGATAACCTTCAAATCCGCGGATCGATCCTGCCAGATCAGGTATTGGTAGGCGAGGCGCTCGAACATGCCCATGATGCTGGTAGCCATAACCTCCGCCGACAGGTTGCTCTGGAACCGGGCGCCCTGGTTCTCGCTAACCCGGATCAGGGCCTGGCAGACGTCATCGATTAGCTTGTCGAAGATCTTCTTGCGGTGGGCTTCCACCACCTCGCTCTGCCCTACCGATTCTCTGAAAAAAATAGTGAGGCTCTCCGGATGATTGGGACAGAAATCGTCGAAAAAGATCCTGCCGGCCTCGCGGATCCCGGCCAGGGAGATATCCGTGCCGACAAAGGCCGATCCCAGCATGTTGCGAAGATCGAAGCCGATCTGGCTGAGCAGCTTGACCAGCAGGTCTTCTTTATTCTTGAAGTAAAAATAAAGCGTCCCCACCGACACCTCTGCCGCATCGGCGATCTTCTCCATACTGGCCTTATGGTAGCCGTCGATGGCAAACAGCCTCTGGGCCGCGCTCAAAATGGTTTCCAGGCGCTGTTCGCGCTCCCGCTGCCGCCGAAGAGCGCTTTTGGATAAAGGCGCCGCCGTTTCCTTCTTGTTGCTCTTTTTGTTCATCTCCTCTCCGAAATTTCAGGGAAGTTCAGTAACCATGAACCGAAGCAATGATTGCCCGGAACTGCCAGTGCCGCACCACCTGTGTAGCCGAAAAAATGAACCGGCACAAACGCTTTTCTTCGAGTCCTGGTCAACGTCTTCCCAATGCCGCATCGCCGATCCGCACCCGGGCGATTTCCGTCGAGATGCCGGCAATTTGTCCGAATTTGGCACAACGGTAGGCGCGTTCGGCCGCACCGCCCGACCGGTAACCTTCCCCGGACAGAATCTGCAGCGCCTTTCCCGCAACGCTTTCCGCCGCTTCGGTGCAGAACACCTTGGCACACAGAGTCAGCACGCCGGCCTCCTTGGGGTCTTCATCGGCCATCCAGGCTGCCCGGTAAGCATAAAGCTGAGACGTTTGATAGAGAGTGAGCATTTCCGACAGTTTGAACCCCACCTCCTGGTAGGCGATGACCGGCTTGCCACCTGACCGGTGGCTCTTGGCGTAGTCCCTCGCCGCCTCGAAACTGCTCTTCATCATGCCCAAGGCGGCGGCGATGAGGATCTGGTTCTCCCACAGCTTCAGCAGGTCCAGGCATCGGTTGGTTTCGATCGGCCCGATGATATGGCTTTCCGGTACCATGACGCTATCCAGTTCCAGGCCGCAGATTGCCAGTCCGTCGTATCCCATGGTTTCAATGCGTTCGGTCAGGGTCAGGCCGGGTGTCTCCTTCTCAATCAGATAAACGGCTGTCTGGTCATCGAGACGCCCAACCACGGCGAACCAGTCGGCAATCGGTCCGTTGACCACATAGCTTTTGGCGCCGCTGACCGCAATTCGACCGCCCTCACGGATCCCGATGGTGGCCAGCGGGTCGTTTTCCACATTCATGGCCGATTCGGAAAGGGCCACGGCACCGATGACTTCTCCCAATGCCAGTTTCTCAACTATTTTAGGCCTGTCATCCGCGGGTTCCTGCAGGCGCAGGATACGCCCGAACAACCGTGTGCTCATTTCCACGGACAGAAAAATGGAAGGCGCAATCCCGGACAATTGTTCCATGGCGGCCATCAGCGCCAGGGTCCCGGACAGCGGCGCACCTTCTTTTAAGAGTCCGATTTTAAGGTAATCCAGGGGAGCGAGCACGGCCAGGGAATCCGTCAGGTGGTTTCGGATCATCGACGGATCACCGGATTCCAGATCTTGCGCTTTTGAAAAGGCCGCCATCGTATTGCTGACCTGGGCGAGAAACGTTTTCTCTTTTTCGGAAAAATCAAAATTCATAATTTTCTCCTCGCATGCGGCAAACCACGTCCTGAATCGAAAAATAGCGCCATCCCGTATTTACGATTCAAATCAGTTTTGAAATGATCATTTTTTGAATCTCAGATGTTCCGCCGCCGATGGGTGCCAGCCGGGTATCCCGGAAAATTCGCTCCACATCGAATTCATGAGTGTATCCATAGCCGCCGTGCAGGGTGACCGCATCATTGGTGACGGCCAGGCTCCAGTCGCCGATAAACAGCTTGGCAATGGCCGCCTCCAGGTGGTTGAGGGGGCGCCCCTGGTCCTTGCACCAGGCGATGCGATATACGAGGGTGCGTGCGGCCTCCCCGAAAATCCGCATATCGGCCAGCTTGTGCTTGATGGCCTGGAACGCGCCGATGGGCCGGCCGAACTGAACCCGTCCCTTGGCGTAGTCGGCACACTTTTTCAGCATGTACGTGGTAACACCCACAAACGGCGCCAGCAGGGCACTGCGGTCCCATTCCACGGTCTGCATGGCGTATAGAAATCCTTCGCCCTCTTTCCCGAGCAGGTTTTCAGCAGGGATCTCACAATCCGTGAATACCAGTTCGCTGGTCTGGGAGGTACGCACACCCATCTTAATCAGGGGTGGGCCGGGAGAGAATCCAGGGGTGCCCTTTTCGACGATGAAGGCGCTGATGCCGGCATGAGCCAATTCGAGGTTCGTCTTGGCATAGACCACGGCCACATCGGCGATGGGGCCGTTGGTAATCCACATTTTGGTGCCGTTGAGCACATAGGAATCGCCTCGTTTTTCAGCCGTGGTCGTCATCGACGCCACGTCAGACCCGGCATCCGGCTCGGACAGGCCCATGCAACCGATCCACTCGCCCGAGGCGAGTTTGGGGATATAGCATTTGCGTTGGGCTTCGGTGCCATTACGAAACAGCGTATCGGCACACAAAAAGGTGTGGGCACCGTAGGCAAGGGTCAGTCCGCCGTCCACCCCCGCTTCACCCAAGGCTTCTCCGGCCAGGACGGTGGTAACCACATCGGCGCCTTCTCCACCGTATTCCGTGGGGAAGTGAAGCCCCAGCAGACCGAAATCCCCCATCTTGCGGAAGGATTCGAAATCGAAGGCCTCTTTCAGATCGTGCTCCTGAACCCGGGGAACGATTTCCTTTTTGGCAAATCGGAGCACCTCTTTTTTGAACATGAGCTGTTCTCTGGTGAATGCGAAATCCATTTTCTCTATGTCCCTCCCTCACCTGGCATGCGTTTGTGCGGCGCCTGCTACAAGCTGCGAATTGATTGAAGTTGATTATAAATTCGAATTCAGTTCAATCCTTGAATCAATCAAGTAGACGATCCATCAGCCCTTGTCAAGCGCAATATGAAGTTGATTATAAATTCGAATTAAATTCATATTGCGAATCACCCACCCCCCTCACTTCTTTAGCGGATTGGTGCCCATTGTAAATTTTGTAAATTATCAATTAGTTATAGTTTAATGCCAAATTTTTTGCGCCGGTGATAAACCCGATTCACTATCTTCCGGACGTTTCTAAATAGAATGAATCAATATTTACTTGCAATCTGCAATTAAATAACCCAAGGTAGTTCCTGAATCGACTGCAGCTTGATCGTTCCCTTCAATCCGACGCGTGGACAAAATCATGTTAACCGGCATCTCCCGGCAGGATCTGGATGAAATTCTTTTCGGCGCACTGCAGGCCATCTACCGTTTCGAGCGCGTCAAGGTGCAGCGATTCGGTCTGACGTATGAGCAGATCTATCTGTTGCAGTTTTTGAGGAGAAAAGGGCCGGCCGCCATGAGCCCTATCGCTGTTGAAATGAAAATTCCACTCAGCACTGCCACCCGACTCATCGACCGCATGGAAAAACGCCACCTGTTGAATCGGCGCCAAAGCCACGGCGACAAACGAAGCCGAATCGTGGAAATAACAACAGAAGGAGAAAATCTGGTGCAGGCGGTCGAAGAACACACCTTTTCCACGATCTCATCCAATCTCGACAATCTGGTGGATGTGGACCTCGGCGGCGTCATCCGGACCGCCATGAGCTTGAAGGGGATACTCAGCGACGACCCAACCATGGAACAAAAAGGGGAATGACATGCAACTGGACGGAGCGTTGGCGGTGGTGACCGGTGGGGCCATGGGCATGGGGAAAATCGTCAGCCGTCGACTGCTGGAGGCCGGATGCGACGTAGCGCTGGTGGATGTAAATGAAAAAGCCCTTTCATCCACGGCCGACGAATTGTCTTCAATCGGGACCTGCCGCCCATACGTCTGCGATATCGCCGACCGCCACGCCGTCTATTCCCTGGCAAAAACCATCCAAGCCCAGATGGGGTCCGTCACCATCCTGGTGAACAACGCCGGTATCGTTAAACCGGCGCCCCTTAACCAATTGGCGGACGAAACCATTGAGAAAATTCTGCAGGTAAACCTCACCGCGCAGTTCTGGACCTGCAAAGCCTTTTTGCCGGCCATGATCGCCCGGAACAAGGGTCACGTGGTCAATATGGCTTCCGCTGGCGGCATTCTCGCCCTGCCCAACCTGACAGCCTATTGTGCCAGCAAATTCGGTGTCGTGGGATTCACCGATGCCCTTCGTCAGGAGATGAAAAAACAGAAAATTAACATCAATTTTACCTTGGTCTGCCCCAACACCGTGGGAACCGGCATGTTCGAAGGCTCAAAAATGGTAGCCGGCACCCGACTGCTCGACCCTGAGGATGTTGCTGCAAAAATCCTTGCAGGCATCCGCAAAAACAAAGCCATGGTGGCGGTGCCGTCGTTACCCGTAAAAATCTTCACCCCCCTGGCCAAAGCACTCCTGCCGATCAGCCTCATGGATCACCTCAACCAGATCCTGGGGATGTGGGGTGCCAACGACACATGGACCGGCAGGAAAGACAACCGACCGGCCTCATTATCCGTTCCGGCGCCCAAAAGGCACTGGCTGCTCAAACGTGCCGTTGGCCTCTTCGCGGTGCTCGTCCTCCTGAACATCCTGATCACCGGCATCAATATTTTACAAAACGGCATCGGTGGCTGGAATGGCCGAAGCATGCAGCAGATTCTCGGCGTTGCGCCTCACCTCGCCACGCTTGCGGATGTTGAACGCTTGTCAAAATCCGAAGTGAAACAACTCTACCATGCCGCGTCGACGCCATCCATGTCCGACCTTAAGGGTGAATTCAAGGCAAAGAACCTTTCGGTGGGCATCATGGCGCCGGCCGCCAACTTTTATACCCACCATTTCTTCGGACCGGGACGGTGGATGGGCAAAGGATTCATGTCTGAAGATGGCCGGACCGGCAATGGATACAATCTGTTCATGGACAAAGGCAGCGAAGGGACCGTCATCCGCGCACGCAGAATGAAGACCCGTGTCGACACATCGGTTTACGATGAAAAAGACAGTTTCCATCTTGACTATAGTCCATTCAATGGCGGAATCGTCCACGGGATGCGCGATGAACTCCGAATGATCAACCCGGCCCTGTTCATCGGTATGGGCTATATGCCCATTGGCGGCGGCGCCATCAACCCGGGTCCGTTTGTGGTTTTTGGATCACCGGCGCCCTGGGTGAGCCCGGGAAAATAGATCGCCGCCGCATTGAATCGTGTTCAACAACTACTTGCAATTCACGCCCTGCGCTGCTTGACAAGGCCCCATCCCTATACTAACAAAAATGGCGTTCGCCACATCCTTTCCGTCAACCAACCGTCATCTCGCCCTTTTCCACGAACGCGGAAAACCTCGGCCCGGTTGTTCCGGGCCGGTTTGCCGGCAATGACGGGGCCATGACGGGAAAAACCATGCGTTTACACCCGTCAAGTCATCGCCAGGTCGTCAAACCACCGGCGGGGAAACGATGGGAACCCCATCCAGCAACAGGAGAAAAGAAACATGGCACAGCAGATTGCAGACCGCCGGGACATCGATTTTGTCCTCTACGAACAATTGGATCTCCAGCAGTTGTTCAAAACCGAAAAGCACCGGGACCTGAACAAGAAAATGGTTGACATGGTGGTCACCGAAGCCCGGGCCTTCGGCATCAAAGAGGTTCTGCCCACACACGCGGAGGGGGACAAGGCCGGCGTCATCTTTGAAAACGGAAAGGTCGTCGTTCCCGAGTGCTTTCGCCGCCCCTACCAGTTGATGGTCGACAATGAATGGACGTCCCTCACAGAAGATCCCGCAGTGGGCGGCCAGGGGCTACCCCACATGGTCATGCGTGCCGCCTACGAATATTTCATCGGGGCCAATTATGCCATGGTAATTTATGCCATGGAGGGCCACGGCACCGGCAAAATGATCGAACTTTTCGGCACCGACAAACAGAAAAACCTCTTTTTGAAGAAACTCTACACCGCCCAGTGGGGCGGAACCATGGACCTTACCGAACCCGAGGCCGGATCGGATGTGGGTGCCCTGATCACCTCGGCCAGACGGCTCGACGACGACACATTTGCCATCACCGGCAATAAGATCTACATCACCAACGGTGAACACGACCTCACCGAAAATATCATCCACCCGGTGCTGGCGCGTATCGAAGGAGCGCCGGCGGGGACCCGGGGCATCTCCATCTTCATCGTTCCCAAGGTCTGGGTCAACGATGACGGCAGTTTGGGTGAGACCAACGACATCGTCTGTACCGGCACGGAAGAGAAGATGGGCCTGCACGGCAGCGCCACCTGCGCCATGTCCATGGGCAGTAAAGGGGTCTGCCGGGGCCTGTTGCTAGGAGAAGAAAATTCAGGCATGAAGATCATGTTCCACATGATGAACGAGGCACGGCTGGATGTCGGTTTCATGGGGTTCTGCAATGCTACAGCCGCTTTCCTGTATGCGGTGAACTTTGCCCGGGAGCGCATCCAGGGGAAAGACCTCGCCGAAGGCAAAAATGCCGAGGCTCCCTCCGTACCCATCATCCGGCATCCCGACGTGCGCCGCATGCTGCTGTGGATGAAAGCTCACGTGGAAGGCATGCGGAGCTTCATTTATTATGTGGCCCGCTGCTTCGACCTGGCCGAATGCGCAGCCGATGAGAAGGAGCGGGAGCGCAATGAGGATCTTATCGCCCTGCTCACCCCCTTGATCAAGGCCTACTGCGCCAGCCGCGGATTCGAGGTGTGCACCGAGGCCATGCAGGTGCACGGCGGCTGCGGTTATACCATGGACTACCCGGTGGAACAACTGGCCCGGGATTGCAAAATTGCCTCCATTTTCGAGGGCACCGACGGCATCCAGGCCATGGATTTGCTGGGACGCAAGCTGGGCATGAAAAAGGGATCGGTATTCATGGATTTTATGGGCGAAATGAAGAAGACCATCCAGAAGGCAAAAGGCATCGGGTCTCTCGAACCGCTGTCAGTTGCAATGGAAACGGCCGCCGACCAGCTGGGAGAAACGGCCATGGCGATCGGCAAGCAAGCCATGAGCCCATCGTTTAAAACGGCATTCGCATCGGCCCATCCATTCATGATGGCCATGGGGGATGTGATCATGGGATGGATGCTGCTTTGGCGAGCGGCGGTATCGTCACCCCAATTAGAGAAAATCATGGGTGGGCTGGACGACGAGAAAAAAGCCGAAAAACTGGATAAGGATAAAAACGCCGCCTTCTACGACGGTCAAATCCAAAGCGCCCGCTACTTCATCAATGCGGTGCTGCCGGTCGCGCTCGGACGACTGGCTGCCGTTCGCGCCGGCGACGATGCCGTACTGAAAATCACAGAACGCGGTTTTGGAGGCGTATAGAAGAAAGAAAAATACGGTTTTATCGAATAGCGACCGTCAACGGATCTGGATGCCTAAAAGACCACTCGACTAACCAGGAGAAGAACATGAAAGATGTCGTCATCGTATCAGCCTGCCGGACCGCGATCGGAGCCTTCGGTGGGACCCTCAAAGATTCCAATGCAGCGACCATCGCCAGCATCACCATGAAGGAAGCCGTTAAACGAGCCGGCATCGACCCGGCCATTATCGATGATGTGCGCTACGGCTGCTGCATGGAACCGGCCGACGCACTCAACGTGACCCGCGTTTCGGCGATGCTTGCCGGCATTCCCGAAACCGTGACCGCCGTCACCATCAACCGGGTATGCATCTCGGGCATGGAGGCGGTGCTCTCGGGGATGGCCATGATCCAGGCGGGGATGGCCGACGTGATCCTGGCCGGCGGTGTCGAGCACATGAGCGGCGTGGCGTATCAGGTACCCAACGCCCGCTGGGGCTGCCGGTTACAGGATACCGTCTTCGTGGATGCCATGATTCATGCCCTCCACTGCGGTTCCCACATCATCCCCCACCCCGAAGATGGCCCGGTGGATGCCACGCAGCCGCCGTTGAGCATGTGTGTGGGCAAGCCTTACATCATGGGCCAGACCGCCGAATTCATCGCCCAGCACATGAACATTTCCCGCAAAGAAATGGATGAGGTGGCGCTGAAAAGCCAGAACAATGCCGAGCGGGCCAACGACGACGGTTCATTTAAAGACGAGATCGTTCCCATGGAAATCCCCCGGCGCAAAAAGGCTCCCCTGATCTTTGCCCGAGACGAGCATTTCCGTCCCGGTCTGACCATGGAACAGCTGGAAAAACTGCCCCCGGCCTTCGTACCCAAAATCGGCAAGGTTACCGCCGGCAATTCCTCGGGCATCAACGACGGCTCGGCCGCCATGGTGATCATGTCTGCGGACAAGGCCAGAGAACTGGGCCTTCAGCCCTTGGCTAAAATTGTCGCCACGGGCCGCGGTGCCTGCCATCCCTCGGTAATGGGCCTCTCCCCGGTGCCGGCCGTTAGAAATCTCATGGACCGCCATGGTATGAAAATCGGCGACTTCGACCTCGTGGAACTGAACGAGGCCTTCGCCGCCCAGTACATCGGTTGTGAACGTGACCTGAGCCTGAACCGGGAAATTACGAATGTCAACGGCTCGGGCATCGGCCTGGGCCACCCGGTGGGCGCCACCGGGTGCCGGATCATGGTGACCCTGCTCTACGCCATGAAAAACAGAGGAAAATCTCTGGGATTGGCCACGTTGTGCGGCGGTGGGGGGGTATCGATGGCCTGTGCGATGGAGATGGTGTAGTCAGCCGGGAAAAACCTCACCTGTAAAACCTCTTGAAAAAAGACGACGGCCAGGGATATTTCCCCTGGCCGTCGACATGCCAACCGCAGTTATTCTAAATAAAAGTGATGAACGGATCGCTATCGGCATCGGTCGACAGTGAGCCATCCAGAATAACCTCATCACCGATGTTGACCTGCTGATCCGAGCCGGCGTCTGCCAACGGAGGCGTGTTGACCCATGCAACGGTAACCAGGCAGGTACCGGAAACCTGAAAACCTCCGGCATCGATGACCGTGAGTTGAAAGATAAGAGAAGCCCCTGCGGTTTCAGATCCTTCGGCAACGGTTATCGTGCTTCCGGGTGAAATGGAACCATGCTGGTCTGCTGTGGCGACAAGGGAATACGTCGTCGTTTCGGGAGATTGGGGAAAGTATGAAACTTCCTCTGAATCGGCGCTTTGCTGGGTTCCGGCGTATGCCCGCACAAAAAAGTAATAGGTGACATCCCAGTCCAGATTATAGCCCGTGCCGTTTGACCTCGGCCGTCTGGGGTACGGTGTAGATGTCAGCGGAGAAACTGATACCGGGAGCGAAAAGAACCAGACCTAAGATAAGCGCCAATAAAACAAGGGCGTGAAACTGAGTATAAAACCGATTTGACGTGCTGCAATCCTCCAAGATTCTTTATTAAGACAACTGTTGAATCCGCGGAGGATGCAACCGCTTGCCTTCGGCAGCCCTGCTACCCTGTCTTCCTGACAATAGAAAATTTAGGCCAGTGGCTTTGCGTCACCTTCTTTCGAAGGGCTTGCCGTTATCGAGCAGTTCGGTAAAACTCTCGGCAAATAAGACTTCAGCAAATATAGCGCAAGAAGCCCTGACAAACATGTCAGGTTTTCTTCAACCCATTAAATTTTTAACTGTTTTTCGTATATTATTTTTTGGATTGAACACACGTAGGAAGTAAAACGGCCAACCGGTCCGTACAAAAAAAGTGACATCAGCAGTAACTCAAAGTCCAATTATTGCACGCAAATTACCAAATCGATGATATCGATTTCTTGTCGTGCAGGAAAGCATTGACACTTGGCGTACCCAATCGTCATGGAGATCAATACCTTGACAACCCGCCACAGCCATGCAAGGGTGACCCTGCAGGGTCCCAATCAACCTTTATCCGTATGGCGGATTCCTGAGATGCCCCCCCTCCCCACCAACCAGAAAACGATTCTTTTTGCCGATATCGCAGGCAGCACCCGTCTGTACGACACGTTTGGCGATTTCAAGGCCCGAGAACTGATTTCCAAGTGCCTGTCCCATCTGAAAGAACTGGTCAGAGAAAACGATGGAACCGTCATCAAAACCATTGGCGACGAAGTACTGTGCACCTTTTCGACACCCAATCATGCCGCTGAAACCGCCAGGCAGATGCATGAAGAGATCTCTTTTGATCCCGAGATGATCCAGGCCAACATCCATCTGAGAATCGGGTTCCATCACGGAGAGGTAATCTGTGAACCCGGCGATGTTTTCGGCGACGCCGTGAATGTGGCTGCCCGCATGGTGGAATTGGCCAAAAGCGATCAGATTATCACCAATAAAGACACACTCACCTTAATGAAGTTGCCCCTGAAACGTCGGGCACGGATCGTGGATCGGACGCGGGTTCGGGGAAAAGACGATGTCATGGAAATCCACGAGTTGATCTGGGGAAAGCCCGAACAGATGACCATGTCCACTTCCTTTACCGAGGAAATGATTGCATCGCTGACATCGGAAAAGGACTTTCTTCAAATTCGGCATCTGCAGAACCGCATTCTGGTGGATCACGAACGGCCCATTCTGACCATGGGCCGGGGTGTTGCCAATCATCTGATCATCAACGATCCGCTGGTTTCCCGCATGCATGCCCGCATTGAACTGCAGCGGAACCGGTTCATGCTCATTGATCAGAGCACCAACGGCACCTTTCTGAAACCGCAGGACGAAGAACCCATATTGCTGAGAAGGGATGTCATCCAATTGGAAGGAGAGGGCTTGATCGGCCTGGGGCAGAAGGTCAGCGAAGACGATCCGTTGGCGGTGCGCTATCGGGTTTTGTAAGCATAACGCCGCGGCCCGGAACCGGAGAGCCTTATCGGCATTGAATTCTCATCGTTTTTGAGTTAATGTCCCTTGCCATACGCTTCCGGCCCTGCAGGCCGCATGTTTAACCCTTTTGCCACCTAACCCGCCTTGACAAGGCACCCACATTCTATTCGACAAGGAGGAATCTGCATGAAAGTGAAAATCGACAGCCAGTGCATGGGAGATAGAAACTGCAACAACCTTTGCCCCGAAGTCTTTGAATATGACGAAGATCAGCTGCAATCCATCGTCAAATTCGACGTCATCCCTGAGAAGTATGAAGAGGTGGTTCGTCAGGCGGCCAGCGAGTGCGGCGCGGATGCCATACGAATTATTGAAGACTGATAAGCCATCGAACGATTCTGTAGGAGCGGCACCCGCCACATGGGCAACAGGGCGAAAGGCCGCTCCGTTATTTTAAAAGAAATCCACCGCGTTCGCAGGTGGGCCGCTTTAATGAACGGCTGCAATCTGCAGGAGGTTTGTGTATGGGCACATTCAGGGAGAGCCGGACCGCAAAGAATCTGCTGATTTCCTATGCCTTCGAATCCCAGGCAACTACCCGCTACTCGTTTTTCGCCAATCAGGCCCGGCAGGATGGGTACATCCAAATCGCTTCCATCTTCAAGGAAACCGCCGATCAGGAGTGCGAGCATGCCCTGCGGTTTTTCAAGTTCTTCAATGGTGGAGAACTGGAAGTAACCGCCAGTTTTCTCACCGGTGTGGTCAGAACCACCCTGGACAACCTGGTGGCCGCGGCGGATTTGGAAAAATATGTGCACAGCGAATTGTACTCGGGGTTTGCAGAAATTGGCCGCGAGGATGGATTCAATCGCGCGGCTGAAGTCTGGGATGCCATCTCTGTTGCCGAAGTCCAGCATGAAAAGACATTTCGCGCGCTGGCCGAAAATGTGGCGACAGGTAAAAGTTTCAGTCGGGAATCCAACCGGGTCTGGCGCTGCATGAACTGCGGATACATCCACGAGGGGCCGCGGGCGCCGGAAAAATGCCCGGCCTGTGTTCGCCCATCAAACTACTTCGAGATATTTGTTGCTAACTGGTAAAAAATTCCGCCTGTTTACCCTGCCGCCAGCTGATCCCGGAATTGACGATTTATCCCCAAACGAAAAAGGTTGGGGATATCAACGAATCTCCCGCCAGTGATGACCGTCCAGGTCCAGGCCCAGTTGGCCGCCGGGATTCATGATGGTGTTGGGATCAAAGTGGTGCTTGAGCGCTTTTAGTGCCGCCATTTGAGCCGCTCCCAGATGAGACTGCATCCAGGGACTGAAAAGTTTGCCGATGCCGTGGTGGTGGGTCGGCGAGCCGCCGAATTGCAGAATGGCATGCATAATTTTTTCCTGGAAGGCCACGAAATCGTCGGCATCCTCCGCCCGGGTGATGAATATAAAGTAAAGATTGGTTCCTTGAGCATAAAAATGGGAAGCGTGGGTCATGCACAGGGTATCCGGTCGTGACTTGACCACCCTCCTCACCCCTTGGTGCAGTCGATGGATGCGGTCCCAGGTGACGGCTGTGTCCAGGGTCTCGATGAGAATGCCATAGTCATTGAGATCCTCCCGCAGGTACGGATCCTTAAATCGCCCCGGTTCCCACTGCCGGGTAGGGTAGCCGGTCAGGAACATACCGCCGGATTGACGGCAGATATGTTTGACGCCCCGTTTCACATTGCCGGCAAATCGCTTTTCCCCTTCCGACGAGGCAATCATCAGGCAGCGCTGCATGGGCTGGAAGCCCCGCAGCCGCATGAACCGGTCCAACAGGGTGCCGTCGATGCCATAGAGTTTCAACCCGATGTGGGTTTCTTCCTCGTCTGAAATGCGGAACACGGCCGGCATGCCGAACTGAGCCTGGGCGATCTCGCGCCCCGCGTCCACCGCTTTCGCCCATGACGGAAAAACAAAGCTGAAATAGCGTCTATTTTCGGGCATGTATCGGAAGATCTTCAGGGTCACTTCCACAAGCACGCCGAAACATCCCTCGCTGCCGATCATCATGCGGTTCACGGATGGACCGTTGGCGGTTGCCGGAAAATCCAGCGTTTTAATGTCTCCGATCGGCGTAACGACCTCTTGGCTGATCACCAGGTCGCAGGCGTCACCGTAATAGGAGGACATCTGACCGGAGCCCAGCGTTACCACCCATCCACCCACCGATGAAAACTCGAAGGACTGAGGGAAATGGCCGCCGGTATAGCGGTGCCGGGTCCGGTAGCGTTGCGGAGCCTGGTTCAATGCCGCTTCGTAGTCCGGCCCCATGATTCCCGCCTGAACCGTCACCGTCTGGTTGGTTTCGTTGAGCCGCAACACCCGGTTCATGTGGGTGCCCATCACCAGGGTAATCCCCCCCTTGGACGGCCGCAGGCCAAAATTCACCGAACTGCCCCCCCCGTAAACATACACCGGTATTTTCTTCTGGTGGCAGTAAGCCACCAATTGCCGGACATCCTCTTTGTGGCGGGGATGGACCACCAGATCGGAGACCCGTTGGACCTCTCCCTGCCGCAGGCGCAGGGATTCCTCCAGGGTCTTGCCCGTAGAAAATTTCAGGCGGTCGTAGTCATCGGCGGAAACGTTCTCGTCACCCACGATGCGGATGATGGCCACGACATGATCCGGAGTGATCACCCGGGGGGGGTGGAGGTATGCAACCGGCCGGTTGCCGTCGTTCACCGGAACCGTGAAATGGCTGTCGATCAGCCCGAAGGTCTCCTTAAGCAGTTGGAACAGTTTTGCGTTGGGATGTTTGTAGCGATGCGGATCGCCCCATTTAAAAATGGAACGGAAAGACCTCTTTTCCGGCGCCGCTTCGATCCAGTTTGGCTGAAAGCCTGTATTGGCCGCCATAATGATCTCCCTGCTGAAGACAACCTGTCATAAACTCTGGGTTGCAGGTGGGGATGGGGTGACTGCGCGTTGACTGGTTGACGCCACCCATCTGGTAAGAGGTCTTACCAGTTGACCCTGTCAAAGTCAACGGCTGATCGGGATGGATGAAGGACGCTGATCAGATCAAGGATCGGATCAGCGGCGGTCACCGATAAAATTGGGGTGGGCAGAGATAGCGAATTATGGTAAAAACGGGCCGACCCTCAACCGGAAGGAGTTTCGCACATGCTGTCCAGGTTTTCAAATGAAGTACTCTCTCACGGTCCCAGCGCCGTCCTCCCCCATAATCTGAGTGATTTTTGGCTTAAGACACTCCAGAAGCTCTGCGATGATTTTCTCGACAGTAATTTTGCAGTGGATCAATGCACCGAAACCATGAACATGGGAGACCCGGTTCTGGTGGCCTGCGTCCACGAGGTACTCAGTAACAAGCAGCGGGGCGCCGGTCCCGAAATATCGGCCGAAAAACTGGCCGAAGATATCACCATTTACGCCCTGTCCATTACCATGGAAACCATCCGCAGGGAAGCGGACCTGGAGATCCCCCCCCCGACCCTGGAAAACCTGCTCTCCATCGACAGAATCGTCCACTTCGGGAAAATCAACCCGGATTTCGGCCAATTCCTCAAACGTGCCTGCATTGTTACCGAAAACGGAACGCCCGAGAAAGATAGCTGGTTTAAGCGACTCAAAAAGAAAATCTATTCCCGCTTCGCCGCAAGCTGACCACCACACAGCCTGTCTTTTCTCTTGTGGGCCTGCTATACGTTCCAATCGGCCGGATCCAGCGTGTTGTAACGTGAAATCTGCTTATCGGCCTGCCCCTTGAGCTGAAAATAGGTGGCAGCATAGATATTCCAGCGGCACAGGTCGATCGGTGTCACTTCCGAGGCGTTTACCGTCCCGACGGTACCGGCTTTTTCCAGCCCTGCCGCCACCAACTCGGAGCAGAAAAACCGGTTGAAATCTTCACGGTTGTATCCGGGGCCGTGGAGGCCGAAGGGCAGTTCATCCAGGGCGTCGACGGCCGATTTGAGGGCTTGGGGCACGTCGTACCCTTTGCGCTCTTTCGCCTGGTTAAATAGAAAATTATAGAAGATGACCGAATCGAACTTCTCTTGGCGAAGTCCGTCGTTCAACGGCAGCCACCAGATTTCCCCCTCGTAGGTTTCCATGCGGTCGCTGAGCCGGGAAATCACAACGCCGTTGAAGCCGTGAATGGAGGTGGATTCGATGACCTGGTTGAAAAACCGCCCGGTATCGTCATCGACGACCCGGGTCTGGAGGATCACCCCCACGTGGGAAACGTCGGCACGGCTGGCAAACTTAATCAGTTCCGAAAAATGTCCCTTGCCGCCGAAGGCGATCACATCTCCGGGTTTCATCAATGATCGCGCCTCGCTGTATTCCATTCTTTCCAAAGTCATGTGCCCTTCCTCCTTTCATGAGAAGGTTCATCGGGCAGTTGCTGCGATGGATGGCCGGTTCGGCCGTATAGTCGCAGTTCAGTGGCTTTTGTTTGAGCAGTTCTTTTATATTGGAATCAGTCCTCATGCCCCACGCGGTGGAGTTTGATGATATTGGTTGAACCGGCCTTGAGTCCCATGCCGATCACCAGTACCACCAGATCCCCCTCCTGGACGCAGTCCTTTCCGATGAGCAGGCTCTCGCTGGATTTCACCAGGCGGGCGGCATCTTCGATGTCGGCGATAAACATGGGGGTGATACCCCACAGCAGTGACAGGCGATGATAGGTATCCATTCGCGAAGTGAAGGCGTACACCGGTTTGGACGGACGCTGCTTGGAAATCTGTTTGGAGGTGCTGCCGGAAACGGAAAAGGCAATGATGCACCGCGCGTTGACCTCCTGGAGAATGTTCACGGCGCTCTGGGCCACCGCGTGCGTCACCGGATCCATCGGATCCGAATCGTAGTGCAGATTTACCTTTAAAAATGGAGAACTTTCCGACTGCTCGGCAATTTTGGCCATCATCTGGACTGCCTTGACCGGGTATTTTCCGGAGGCGGTCTCACCCGATAGCATCACGGCATCGGTACCGTCAAAAATGGCATTGGCCACATCCGACACTTCGGCCCGGGTGGGTATGGGGTTGACGATCATGGTCTCGAGCATCTGGGTGGCGGTGATCACCGGCTTGTTTTTACGGACAGTCGCAGCGATTATTTTTTTCTGGATAATGGGCACCAGTTCAAGCTGCATCTCCACCCCCAGGTCCCCCCGGGCCACCATGATTCCATCGGCCACGTCGAGGATCTCCTCCAGATTTTCGACGGCTTCCGGCTTCTCAATTTTGGCAATCACCGGAATAGACACCCCCTGCATTTTCATTATCGATTTGATCGCCTCGAGATCCTCCGCCCTTCGCACAAAGGAGAGGGCAAAATAATCCACGCCGTTCTTGATGCCGAAATTCACATCCCGGACATCCTTGTCCGTCAGTGACGGGGCGGATACATTCACGCCCGGCAGGTTGATTCCCTTGTTCTCTTTCAGCCAGCCGCCGTGGATTACCTTGCAGTTAACCGTGTCGCGGGTCTTGGATTCCACCTGGAGCCGGATCAGGCCGTCATCCAGTAAAATGGTGTCCCCGGGTTGCACATCGGCATACAGATTCTGGTAGGTGGTGGAGACCATCTGCGCCGTGCCCGCCATGGGTGTTGAAGTAATGGCAAAGGAGGCGTTGCGCTTCAGCCTCACCGGCTCACCATTTTCCAGCTTGCCCACACGGATTTTAGGCCCCTGAAGATCCAGCAGGATCCCTACAGACCGGTTAAGCGAGCGCGCGATGGACCGGATATTGCGGATCCCCTCGGTATGGGTTTGGTAGTTCCCGTGAGAAAAATTCAAACGGGCCACATTCATGCCGGCCTCAACCAGCTTTTTGAGTATTTCAGGAGCATTCGAGGACGGGCCGATGGTGGCCACAATTTTGGTTCGGATAGTCATGTACAACCCTTTCCTGCCTGCCGCAGATTCGGCAAACGGCATGTCTATGATACACGTGGGCCAATAGCGATGGAGAGGAAAGTGCCCCCCACAAAGCGGGGAATGTGGCGAGTCCGCCTCAAACAGCTCAGTTTACGCGGTTCAATCCCGGGCAGCGGCCAGCAGCCGGTTCGATAAGGCGTGGCCCAGAATAGCCTGGCTCTCGGCATCCAGGTATGTCGACGCCCGCTTTTCGAACAGCAGAGAGGCCAATGCCGGGAATTCCTCGTCGGCATCGTTGAAAACCAGCAGCAGGGGCATCTTGGGCAGCGGAATGAAACACCGGCACAGATCGCAGGCGATGTCCATGTCCGGCACGCTGCCGCCTACCCCGTCGCAGGCGTTTTCAAGCGTGCTGACGCGTCCTGAAAAAGTCTTGGCCAGAGGCCCCTGCACCGTATCGGCCCAGAAGACCGTCAACGGTCCGGCATCGGGGAAATCCCGGTAGGCCACCCATTGCTTTTGCGTGGGCTCAAAAAGCGGACACATGATCAGGTAACGGCACACCACCACGCAATCGGAAAAATCGGGACGACGCCCCGCAGTGTCCTTCAGTCCGTCAGCGGTCAACCGGATAGGCTGGCCGAAATAGGGAACCACCACCGTATCACCCTCCAATGTGATTCCCAGCACATCCTCCTTTCCGTCGAACCGCATGGTTTTCAACTGTTCCAGGTAATAATAATACGTCTCGTTGTAGACCGAACCGGTGGACTGTTGACTCATCGTCGGTTCCTTTGGCGTCTGTTGTTTCATATCGTGGTCGCTGGCGTGGACAAGGGGGGCATCGATACTTATTTTTTTCAAATACTATGACAGCCGGTGACCTTTTGGCAACCGGTTTCTGGTGTTGTTTGAGTTTGCGAATTGGAATCACGCGGTAGCCGGATGGCCCTCGTGTCAACCGATGAAGCCGATACGGAAAACCAATATGAAAAACCGACCCAACGGAATCGCCCCGGTGGCCGTCAGCCGGTCCCGGAAGAAAAGAAAAACCGTGGAACTGGACACCATCGAAGTCAAGGGCGCCCGAGAACACAACCTGAAGCAGATCGATATCAGCCTGCCCAAAAAAAAGCTCATCGTTTTCACGGGGGTCTCCGGTTCGGGCAAGTCCAGTCTGGCCTTCGACACCATTTTCGCCGAGGGCCAGCGCCGCTACGTGGAATCCCTGTCCGCCTATGCCCGCCAGTTTATCGGCCAGATGGAAAAGCCCCGCTACGACACCATCCGCGGCCTGTCCCCGACCATCTCCATCGAGCAGAAGTCGGCCAGCAAGAACCCCCGCTCCACGGTCGGCACTATTACCGAAATCTACGACTACCTTCGTGTGCTCTATGCCCGCATCGGCCAGCAAACCTGCATTAAATGCCACCATCCCGTGGGCAAGGGCGACGCCCAGGGCATGGTTGACCGCATTCTGGAGATGCCCGAAGGCACAAAAATCCTCATCCTGGCGCCGGTTATCGACAACCGCAAAGGGGAGCACAAAGAGGTGATGGCCCAGCTTCAACGGCAGGGATACGCCCGAATTCGGGTCAACGGCGTCGTGCAGGAAATCGAGGCCGTCCAGACCCTGGCCCGTTACAAGAAACACACCATCGAAGCGGTGGTGGATCGTCTGACGATCTCCACCGCCGGCAGCTTCGTGAAACGATTGACCGACTCGGTGGAAACCGCCCTGCGGCTGGGTGAGGGCCGTATCATCGCCCATCGTATGGACAGCGGCGACATCCCCATGAGCGAGGCCCGTTCATGCTGCGGCATCGCCTACCCGGAGCTGGACCCGCCCCTGTTCTCCTTCAACTCACCCCTGGGCATGTGCCCCGACTGCAACGGCATCGGCGCCAAACTGGCCATGGACGCAGACAAAGTAATTGCCGGCGGCCAGCTGACCATCCGGCAGGGGGCCATTATTCCCTGGCAAGGCCATTTTTCCGGCAAAGGAAAGCTGAACGGTTCCTGGACGGCCGAACAATTGAAGGCCATGGAAGAACAGTGGGGCGTGGACTTCGACACGCCGTGGGATCAGCTGCCCGAGAGGCAGAAAGACCTGATTCTTTATGGTTCCGGCGGCCGCGAACTGACGGTGAGCTGGAATGCGGAAAAAATCCAGGGGTCTTTCACGACGACCTACGAAGGACTGCTCAACACCCTCATGCGCCGCTATACCCAGACCGAATCGGAAAACGCCAAAAAATACTACGGACGATTCCTCTCCACCCGGCCCTGCGACACCTGCGGCGGACGGCGCTTGAAGCCTGAAGTCCTGGCAGTAAAGATCGGCGACCGCTCCATCATCGACGTCACCGAAATGACCATCCGGGAAGCGCAGGCGTTTCTCACCGGATTGAAGCTGGCCGGCAACCGCAGGATCATCGCCGGTGAACTGCTCAAGGAGATTACCGGCCGGCTGGGTTTTCTGGTCAACGTGGGACTGGATTACCTGTCACTCAGCCGTAAAGGCCCCACTTTGTCCGGCGGCGAATCCCAGCGCATCCGCCTGGCCTCCCAGGTGGGATCGGAACTCACCGGCGTCCTCTACATCCTGGACGAACCCTCCATCGGACTGCACCAACGAGACAACATCAAGCTGCTGGGAACCCTGTGCCATCTGCGCGACATCGGCAACACCCTGATCGTGGTCGAACATGACCGGGAAACCATGGCCTCCTCAGACTGGATCGTGGACTTCGGTCCCGGCGCCGGCCATCTGGGGGGCGAAATCGTGGCCCAGGGCACGCCCAAGCAGATCATGCGTCTGAAAACCTCCCTCACCGGCCGGTATCTGAGCGGCCGGGAAGCGATCGAAACACCATCCAACCGGCGAAGCATCGAAGCCGCCGGCAATCGGCGGATCACGATTGCCGACGCCACCGAGAACAACCTGGACCACCTCACCGTGGACATCCCGCTGGGACTCATGGTGGCGGTCACTGGCGTTTCCGGTGCCGGCAAGTCCACACTGATCAACCAGATTCTCTACCCGGCCATGGCGGGCGAGCTGCACAACGCCATGCTGGAAACCGGCCGGCACAAGGCCATCCACGGGTTGGAACATCTGGACAAGGTGATCAACATCGACCAGAAGGCCATCGGTCGCACTCCCCGCAGCAACCCGGCCACGTATACCAAAGTCTTCGACTTTATCCGTGATTTTTTCGCCCAGCTGCCCGAATCCAACATGCGCGGTTACAAGAAGGGTCGCTACTCGTTCAACGTCAAGGGAGGACGGTGCGAAGCCTGCAATGGGGACGGTTATATCAAGGTGGAGATGCACTTTCTTGCGGATGTTTACGTCCCCTGCGAAACCTGTCGGGGAAAACGTTTCAACAACGCTACCCTGGAGATCAAATACAAGGACCACTCCATCGCCGATGTGCTGGACCTGTCGGTCATCCAGGCACGGGAGCTTTTTAAAAACCATCCGCGCATCCGGCTTATCCTGGACACCCTCATGGATGTCGGGCTCTCCTACATCAAGCTGGGTCAGGCCGCCACGACCCTGTCCGGCGGGGAGGCCCAGCGCATCAAGCTGGCCCGAGAACTGGCCAAACGAGCCACGGGCCGCACCCTATACATCCTCGACGAACCCACCACCGGCCTGCATTTCCAGGACATCAAGATGCTGCTGGCCGTACTTCAGCGGCTGGTGGACGGCGGCAACACCGTGGTGGTCATCGAGCACAACCTGGATGTGATCAAGACCGCCGACTGGATCATCGATTTGGGTCCTGAAGGGGGTAAAGGTGGCGGGCAGGTTGTAGCTCAGGGGCCGCCGGAGCAAGTGGCGCATTCAGAGAAAAGCTATACGGGCCGGTTTCTCAGAGAGATGATTTCCTGATCCCCAACACCTACCATGCCATGCGAGCGACTGGGGGAGATATGGACGTCCGGTTGGAGAAATGCACGACCGAAACCCATGAATCGGTGGGCATGCTTAAGAGATACCTTCGCGACAACCCCATCAGTTGCATAACCGATATCTAATTAATGCGAAGCGATAATTTTCAGCGGTTTGCCGTGGAGAACCGACAATTCTATCCGACCTTTGGATAAATAACCTCGTGGTTCCGGGCAATGCGCTTTTGATCCGTTTTGTTATTGGCTTTGTGGGCGTGCTGTTTTCTCTTCTTGATCATTCTTTTCTGAAAGGTTTTCGACGACATGGGGGTTCTCCTGTGCGATAGGGGGGAATCGCGGATTGAAGAGTTTTTGGTTGCCGCCATTTCCAGGATGGTTAGGCCATCTTTCAATGTTGATAATATATTTGTTTAACACAACGATATCGGCAAAGACAAACAAACACGATGGTAGATGATTGGTAGCCCCTCTGCATACGACACCAGCGTAAACAGTGAGCGTCCCTTCACCCGGCATTGCCAATCCGGCAGCGGTTTTATCCTTCTGCCGCTGGCCATGTGATGAATTTCATCCTAAAACGTGGTATGCCAGACATCATGGAAAACAGAGACCTCACCGGCACAATCGCCCGCCTCCCGGTGTCATCGATCCTGGGAGCACTCAAATCCGCCTTGCGTGACAACCCCGCGGCGGTCCTGGTAGCGCCGCCGGGTGCCGGGAAAACGACGGCCGTGCCGTTGGCTCTGCTTGACGAAAATTGGCTGTCAGGCCGGCGTCTGCTGCTTCTGGCCCCCCGCCGCCTGGCGGCAAGGACTGCCGCCCATCGCATGGCATCCCTGCTGGACGAGCCGGTTGGTGAAACCGTGGGATACCGGGTGCGCATGGAAAGCCGGGTGGGGCCGCACACCCACATCGAAGTGGTCACCGAGGGCGTGCTCACCCGCATGCTGCAAGGCGATCCGTCGCTGCCCGGGGTCGGTCTGGTAATCTTCGATGAGTTCCACGAGCGCAGCCTCGATGGCGACCTGGGGCTGGCCCTGTGTTGCGACATCCAGGGGGTTCTCAATGAAAATCTTCGTCTGCTGGTGATGTCCGCTACCCTAGATCCGGCACCGGTGGCCGCCCTGCTGGATGATGCGCCGCTGATCCGTTGCGACGGCCGGATCTTTCCCGTTGAGACCCGTTATGTGGACCGGCCGGCGACCCAGCCGGTGGAACGGACCGTGGCCCGGGTCGTTCGACAGTCGGCAGCCCGCAGCGAAGGGAACCTTCTCGTCTTTCTGCCCGGCGCACCGGAGATCAGACGGGTGGCCCGGTTGCTCGAAGAAGGAAACCTGCCGCGCGGGTGGATCATTGCCCCCCTATACGGCAATCTGTCCCGGGAACGGCAGGATGCATCCATATCCCCACCGCCCGCCGACCAGCACAAGGTCGTGCTGGCCACATCCATTGCCGAGACCAGCCTGACCATCGAAGGGATCGGCGTAGTCGTTGACAGTGGCCTGCAGCGGGCACCGCGATTCGATCCCGGCAGCGGCATGACTCGACTGGTGACCCTGCCCGTATCCCAGGCATCGGCCGACCAGCGCCGGGGACGTGCCGGGCGCCTGGGACCGGGCATTTGCTACCGGATCTGGAGCGAAACGGCGCACCCCAGCCTGGCACCTTACAACCGGCCGGAAATTCTTGACACCGATCTGGCGGCATTGGCCCTTGAGCTGGCAGCCTGGGGGCTGAACGATCCCGATTCTCTGCGTTGGCTGGATCCGCCGCCGGCGGCCGCATTCCTCCAGGCCCGACGCTTGCTCGCCGAACTGAGCGCCCTGGATCATGATGGAAAGATTACCCCACACGGCAGGCACATGGCCGCTCTGCCCGTTCATCCCCGCCTGGCCCACATGATTCTATCGGCCCGCCAAGAGAAGATGGGTCTTACCGCCTGCGACATTGCCGCCATTTTAAGTGAACGTGACCCCCTCCATTTTATTGGCCGGGAGCGCGATGCCGACCTGAGATTAAGATTGGACGCACTTAACGCGTATAAGGCGAAGAGACCTTTTCCAATTCGTGGCTGCACCGTCGATTCATCTGCCATGAGGCACATTCTGAAAGTGTCGGCAGTGCTTCAACAACGGCTGGGCATTAACAAAAAAACCAATGGGGCATCCGAACCGGGCCGACTGCTGGCCTGGGCGTACCCCGACCGCATTGGCCGGCAACGCCCCGGTACCCCGGGCCGTTTTTTGCTCTCCGGCGGCCGCGGCGCCTTTTTCGACCCGCCCGAACCCTTGGGTGCCAGTGAATACATAGTCGCGGCGCACCTGGACGGCGACCGGCGGGAAGCCCGCATTTTCACGGCGGCCGCCACCGATAAAGAAAGACTGCAGGACCAGTTCGCGCACCGGATCCGATGGCAGGAAACGGTGACATGGGACCCCCAGCGGCAGACCGTATCGGCGGTTTGCAAGCAGGTCCTGGGAGCACTCACCCTGGAAACCGAAACGCTGAGCAATCCATCTCCAGGAGCCGTGACGGCCGCCATGATCAGTGGTATCCGCGACACCGGCATCGACATGCTTCCCTGGACGCGGGCGCTGCGGTCCTGGCAGGCTCGGGTCATGCTGCTGGCACGGATCGATGCGGATGGCGGTCCCTGGCCGGACATCTGCGATATTGTGCTTTCGGGCACCCTGGAGGACTGGCTGACCCCCTATCTTTCCGGCATGACACGATTGAAAGATCTGGGAGCGAAGGATTTCTCCACCGCGCTACGCAATCTTCTCAGCTGGCGGCAACAGCGCCAAATCGATGAACTGGCTCCCACCCACATCACGGTGCCCAGCGGCTCCCGCCTGCCCGTCGACTACAGCGTACCGGTTCCGGTGCTGGCCGTGCGGATACAGGAGATGTTCGGCACCACGGCCACCCCGTCCATCGCCGGCGGTCGAATGCCCCTAATGCTGCATCTGCTTTCACCGGCCGGGCGACCCGCCCAGATCACCCGGGACCTCGCCGGCTTCTGGCAAACCAGCTATCCCGAGGTAAAAAAAGAACTCAAAGGCCGCTATCCCAAGCACCCATGGCCGGATGATCCGCTGAGTGCCGCTCCCACGGCGCGAGTCAAACCCAGAAAAGCAAACTGAAAAGTCAAACTGAACGGTAGCCCGGGCAGTAAATCTGTGGTAGACTCAATTTTTATTTTCCCGTCCTGCCCGGATCGGCAGGCTGAGGTCAGGCAACCCATCAATGCGCGGAATAAGGGCCCGCAGGAGGCAACCCCCATGAACTGGCTGAGTATTGGATTGATCGGCTCCATCGTGTTCACGCTGCACTCATTTCAGCAGATCAAGATGACGCTTAAAGACAAGGGGCATCACGTGGATTTGATGACCGGGTGGCTCGACGATTACCGCCGGTTCAAACAATTGACCCTGACTGAGCCGGACGAAACGACCCGATACAAGTATCAGCGAGTGCTCAACGGCCTGTACCTGGCCCTAGCCGGTCTGGTTTTCATACCCCTGCTGATGATAATGGGAAAATAGACGGTAAACGAAGGGGTTTACGCGAAAGGAAAATACCGATGGCCCGATGCAACAGAACCTTGATTCTTGCGTCGATGGTGATGATGATCGCGGGCTGCGCCACCCTGTACACCGATTACGAAACGCCCAGCGTAACCGTCAGCACCATCCGGGCACTGCCCTCCGACAGTATCGCGCCACGATTCGAAATCGGTCTCCATATCGTCAACCCCAACCGCAGCCCCCTGAAGCTTCACGGGATCGCCTACAGCCTGAAACTTGACGGGTATAAAATACTGACGGGCGTCGCCAACGATCTGCCAACCATCGACGGCTACGCAGAAGGCGATGTGATTCTGGTTGCCAGCACCAGCCTGTTGAGCAGCATGCGTTTTTTTGCCGATCTGATGAACGTCCAGCGAGACCGCATCGCTTATGAGCTGAACGCCAAACTGGATCTGGGCGGCTTACGGCCCAATGTCCATGTCGGGGAAAAAGGGGAGATCCGCCTTACCGACCTTTCCGGACAAACCCGTTAGCTGCTGCCCCATCACCAGGCATTATCGCCCAAGCAACTTTGACGGTAAAAAATAATTGTGGTGTTTATATGTTTAAAGAATCGTTCGTCGTCACCGTCGAGGTGGTTCCCCCGGATGGACCGGACCCGGAAAAAGTCCTTTCCGCCCTGGACTCTCTGGCAACGCTGCCGTTTTATGGTTTCAGCGTCGCCACCAACCCCGTGGCCAAGCCGCGCATGAGTGCCATGGCCCTGTGCACCATGATCCAGCAGCGCACAAAGAAACCGGCCATCCTGCATCTGACCACCCGGGACCACAACCGATTAAGCCTGCAAGGCGAGTTGTGGGGAGCCAGGGCGTTAGGGGTAACCACCGTAATGGTGGCCACCGGTGATTTTGTAGCCTTGAAAGACAGGGGAAATACGACGACCGTCCGGGATGCCGATGTATACCGCCTGGTCCGCATGGCCCGGGAGGCAGGTCTGCGGACCGGGGTGGTCTTTGACACCCATCCCGAAAAAAACGGTCTGGCCAGGGCGTTGGATCACCTGCGGAGAAAGGTGGCTGCGGGCGCCCAGTTTGCCGTCACCCAGCCGGTTTACGATGAACCGGGGGCCGATACGATCGCCGAAGCCACCAGGGGTATCGGCATCCCCGTCATCATGGGCATCCTTCCCCTGCGAACCCCCCGGCACGCGGAATTCCTGCACACCAGGGTGGCCGGTATCACGGTCCCCGACATGTTGCGGCAGCGCATGAACAGCGCGGCAGATTCGGTGGCTGAAGGTGCCGCCAACGCCCGGGAAATGATCGATGCCGCCCGGAATCGCTTTGCCGGCGCCTGCATCATGCCCCCATTCGATCATTACGAAATAATGGCAGATATCCTGTAGAAACCTCAACAATCCCTGAACACATGGAAACCAAGGAGGATGAAAATGGCTCAGACGGCAAGGGAAAAGAAAAAGGCAAAGGTTATCGAGGTGCTTAACAAGGCCCGGTCCATGGAGCTTTCGGCCATTACCCAGTACATGAACCAGCATTACAACCTGGATGACAAGGACTATGGGGAACTGGCCGCAAAGGTCAAGCTGGTCGCCATCGACGAGATGCGCCATGCAGAAGGCTTTGCCGAACGGATCAAGGAACTGGGTGGCGAGCCCACCACCGAACCGGACCAGAAGGTAACCAAGGGACAGTCGGTTGAACAGATTTTCCCCTTTGATGCCGGCCTCGAAGACGATACCATCGATATCTACAACCAGTTTCTGCTGGTCTGCCGCGAAAACGGGGACAGCACCAGCATGAAACTGTTCGAGCAGACGATCGATGAAGAGCAGCTTCATTTCAACTATTTCGATAATATCAGCGATCATATCAGCACGCTGGGAAATACGTACCTGGCAAAAATAGCCGGCACCTCTTCAGCCACCGGCATCGGACCCAGCGGCTTTGTTGTCGGCGGCGGTGCCTGATCCGCTGAGGAAGCAGTGACGGATCTCTATTGCCTAAAGGCAATCTAATAAATCCAAGGCCACGGGAGGGAAAAAAATCGCCCCGTGGCCTTGACGCTTCCTAAGATATGGATGCCTTTGCCACCCTGCCTTTTCCCCGTGCAGGAAAATCGTATAAGTCTTGCCGACGATTTCTCCCGAATTCATTTCCCTTTTTCTTTCTGGCCGGTTGAACGGTCATCGACCGATGACTGACCGGTTCAGGTTGTCCTTGCCTTCAAAAATTGCTTTTGTTATTGTTTTCCCAATACCCGGAGTTGATCTATCGAAGCTTGTTACCCCCTGCTTAACGGGGTGATGATGCAACGTCCATAATTTTCTCTCATGAACGCTGAATCGACAGCTATGGATCGAGGGCTGCCATGAACGTCAGCTTTTTCGTCTCCCTGTTCGCACTTGCGTTTGTTTTTCTGACGGATGCGAGCGGCCACGTGGCCCATGCCGCCACCGACATGCCGGCAGAAATTGAAAAAACGTTTGATTACGGGACGCTGATCGAACACACCGTGTCGATCCAAAAAGGCATCCACCGGGTTTCGCTGCGCTTGAGCCAGAGGCGTGAAGCCGAAGGATCGGTGCGTATCGGCAGCGCCCACCTGACCTTCTACCCCGGTATCGAACCGGGCACGCCGCTGCTGACGGTGCCCCTTTTCGAGTCCCTGCTGGCCGACATGATGAACGCGCTTTACGGTCGCTTCGGCACCGACCTCAGACTGGAAAGCCTGGGAGCCGCCAGCTACATGGGCATAAAAGAGGTCGAAAAAAAAGGTATCCTGGCCTTCAACGGCTATTCCCCCTGGGAACAGTATCTCAAAAATCCCCGCGCCTTCAGCCAGCTTAAGATTTATGCCATCGTTCAGGACCGCTGGAAGGAGACCGGTGTTTTTTCGGCGATCACCCAGGCATTTGCCCCGCTGGGCTATGATGCGACTTTCTCCGGCTTTGAGAAACTGTTTGTTTTTCCGGCGAAAAAATGTTCTTTTTACCCGGAGCTGGAAGATCTCGGCATTCGCCGGATGGACCGGTTCCCCTACCCGGGAACCATTTCCTTCACCCTGACACCGAAAAGATAGGGATAACGGCAGATGACGACAAACAGCGCATCATGAATCACCACCAACGACTGATTGAACCCCCAGAGGCTGTCATCCGAATGAAGAACGTCCTAGTTGTCGACAACGATCCCATCATGCTCCATACCTTTGTTGGGCTGCTGAAAAGCCAGGGCAGCTTTTTGCAGATTCTCTCCGCCGCGAACGTCCAGACGGCCCTGGAAGTCCTTTCCGGAGAAGACGTCCACATCCTGATCACCGGCATGCACATGTCGGAGATGGACGCCTTCGAACTATTGTCTCTGCTGGGGGCAAAATATCCGCAAACCCGCGTCATCGTCATGACCAACAACGCCTCTTCCATGCTCCGCACCAAGATCAAACAGATGGCGTCGGTCATTCACTTTGATCAGGCCCTGGACATCAGCATGCTCACCAAGCGGATCTTCACCGAGCTGCAGATCGACTACGGCGGACAGGTACGGGGGATCACGCTCTCCTCATTTCTCCAGATGCTGGAACTGGAACGCCGTTCCTGCACCCTGCAGGTCACGGCCAAAGGAAAAACCGGAACGATCTTTATTTTAGACGGCAAACCCGCTGCGGCCAGGATGGGATTGCTGACGGGCAAGTCTGCTGCGCTGCACATTCTCACCTGGGAAAACGTATTAATCGACATCGACTATGCCCCCCGCGAAGTGCAACGGGAGATCGCCACCCCCCTGATGAACCTGCTGCTGGAAAGCGGTCGAATCGTAGACGAAAAGCAGAGCCAGCGGCCCAACCAGCGCAAGCACAGCCGATACGACTGCCTGGTGGGCGTGGATTACGACATCAGCGACTGGACCTACCAGTGCTACATGCGGGACATCAGCGAAGGCGGCGCCTACATCGAAACCGAACAGCCCATCAAGGTGGGCCAGCGGCTCACCATGTCCCTTGCGTCTCCGGTACTGGAGCGCACCTGCGCCATCAACGGAACGGTGGTACGCCGGGATCCCAAAGGCATCGGTGTCCGCTTCGATAATATGACCCTGCAGCAAAAGCAGGTGATCCGGTCCCTGACGGAAACCCGCTGCTCGCCGATCGCCGGTTCCTCGCAATAAGCACTCCGATTTTGTGCGGTATGGCCTATTCTCTGCCTGGTTATGGCGCCGGGGTGATTGATCCATTTTTATAAACTCGTTGCCAGTCCCGTTGGCATGTGGCTTTTTTATGTCCAGCATCAGTTCGGGGGAGTGTATGGGGTGCGCCATGACAACCGGGATGAAGCGCAGCGCAAGTTGGTGAGTTTTCGTGCGCTGGAGACCCTGCTGCTGGCAACTTGATGACTATCTGCCCTTTTTGCACAGAAAGAACGATCGACCACGCAGTGATGTCTGCGATCTGACCACTTATTGTCGCCGAATGGTTTCATGAATCACATCGATCAGGCGCAACCCGACGGCGTGTTCTTTTGAAAGGAAATAGTCGGCCCCTTTTTCAATGGCATCCGCTTGATTCGCCGCTGAATCATGACTGGTCAGCACAACGATTCGGATATCCCGAGCCACCCCCTTGATGGTTTCGATCAACCGGAGGCCGTCGGCCTGCGGAAACCCCATATCGAGAAAAACAACATCCAGCAGTTGATTTCTCAGAATGTCTTCCGCCGCATTGATAGTACTCGCTTCGGTAACGTCCACCAGGGTTTCATTCGTCTGGATAGCCGCTTTCAGCTGGCGCCGGAAGATCGGGGACGGATCGACCAGCATCACCTTTTTCCGGTTCAGAATCATAGGTATTCCCGTTGTTTAATCCCGAATCGTCAATAAGCCTATCCCACCCGGCAGCCTTTTGGCAACGGTATGGATGCTGCTGTCTACGCGGCCATTCCTGAAATCCTGCCGGCTTGGATTAAAGTTTTCCCGACCGCACGATGGAAAAAACCAGCCACAGCCCCAGGAAGGTGGCGATGACGTAGCCCGAGAAGCCTAGTACGTCGGTTACGGAGAGCGTCTGAACGCCGAAAAAATCGACTTCGAAGAGAAGCATTTTGCGGGTGGAGTTGAGAATCAGCGAGGCGGCGATCAGCGAGGCGGCGGTTACCAATCCCAAGGTGAGGCGGTTGATGCCGTGTTCGAATTTTCTGGAGGTCTCATCCAGGCCGGTGTGGTTCACCTCGATTTTAGGGGTTTCCGTGGCCAGGCGTTTGAAGAGGCCGTGGGCCAGATGGGGCATCTGGCGCAGGTAGCCGCCGAACAGCTTCATGTCCCGGCCCATGTTCTTGAGCACTTTGTGGGCCTCATAGCCCTGCTGCAGCAACTTCTTGGCGTAAGGCCGGGTCACCTCCAGCAGACTGGCATCCGACCCCAGGATCTTGCCTAGGGCCTCGGTCTGGATAAAGGTCTTGAAGAGCAAAAGCAGGTTGCGGGGCATTCGGATGCGGTACTTGTAAACCAGCCGCATGGTCTGGTAGTAAACGTCCTTTACCGAAATGGTTTTCAGGGAGCGACCGTAAAAGGGCTCGGCCATGTCTTTGAGGTCCACCCGGAAGCTTTTCAGATCCATGGTCCGCGGATCCACCAGGCCGGCGGCCTCGAAGGCCTCCATCACCATGTCGTAGTCGTGTTCGGCAAAGCCTAGAAACAGGTGGGCGATCTGCATCATGGTCTCTTCGTCCAGGTATCCCACAATGCCGAAATCCACCAGGCCCACCCGTCCGTTGTGCATGACGAGAGTGTTGCCCGGGTGGGGATCGGCGTGGAAGATGCCGGCGGCCATCAGCTGGCGGGAAAAAGATCGCAGACCGATCATGGCCACTTCCTGGGGGTCGATGCCGTGGCGCCGGATCTCGTCCACGCGATCCATCTTGATCCCTTCGATGTGCTCCATCACCAGCACCGACTTGGCCGTGAGATCCCAGAAAACCTTGGGGATATAGATTTCGTTGACGTCCTCGAAACTGCGGGTGAAGCGCTCGATGTTGCCGGCCTCGATCAGCATATCCAGTTCCCGGAAAATGGTGCGTTCGAACTCTTTGACCAGGTTGACCGCACCGAGGATACGGCCCAGGTCGAAGGTGCGTTCGAACCGGGCGGCAAAGTAGTACATGACCTGAATGTCTTTGCGGATGCGTTTTTCGATCCCCGGTCGGACCACCTTGACGGCCACCTTCTCACCGGTTTTCAATCGGGCGGAATGCACTTGGGCCACGGATGCGGCGGCCATAGCCCTCTCTTCTATGCTTTCGAAAAGCTGTTCCAGGGGCTGGTCCAGGTTGGTTTCGATCAGCCGGCGGATCCCGTCGAAGGGTACGGGCGGCACCTGGTCCTGCAGTTTGGAAAATTCATCGATGTATTCCGGGGGAAAAAGGTCGGCACGGGTGCTCATGAGCTGCCCCAGTTTGATAAAACTGGGGCCCAGCTCCTCCAGGGTGCGCCGGATGCGGGCCGGATCGGGAAGGCCGGATTTGATTTTGGTGCCGGTTCGCCCCTTCAGTCGATCGGCGATTTCACCCATGCCGTGCTTGATGAGCACGCGCGAGATCAGGCCGAAATGGCGAATACCGCTGAGGCGGCGGCTGGAAAAGGGAAACGGCATTAGATTACCTTTTTGATATCATTCCTGGAAGGTTTTTAAGCGGCGATGTCGAAAATCAATCCTCATCATCTGCCGTGTCGTTCACCGCCTTCCATTTTTTTGAAATTTTCTTCAGCATGTACTCATCGGCCACGTAACTCTCCACCAGGCCGCAGTCTCCGCAGACATAGTTGTCCAGCGCGGCCATGGCCGTCAGGCTGATAGGAATGGAATTGCTGCCGAACGGACCGCTTTTCAGGGGAAGGTCTTCGGCCGAATAGATCTTCGCTGACCCGCATTTGGGGCATTTACCCTGCTTCATGGTGGTTCCTCCCTTGTTTTTCGTGGCTGGTTCTTCCGTGGATGGTTGTTCACCGTGTTATGACGCAAACCGGAGTCGGTGTCAACGCACTTCACCGGACAGGCAAAGCGACGCCAATGGGTGAGCGGGGGGATGCAAATAACAGTAAATGAGGGCATGAGAGTACACTACCGGTCACGATACAGTCCGTAGATTCCGGACGCCTTGCAAAAACCGGTGGGTTCCGGTACAACGGCGGGACCTTTATCGGGTGTCGGCAGGCGACACCCCCGCACCCCGTTTTCAACCAGAAACCGGCGGCGGCCATGAGCGCAACCCCTAAATCCACCCTTCCCGCCTTCCTCATGGTGGCCGTGGCGCCCCTGTGCTGGGCCGGCAATATCGTGTTGGCCAAGGGAGTGGCCACATTGATTCCACCGACGGCACTGTCCTTCTGGCGGTGGGCCGTCGCCTTTCTGGTTCTCCTGCCATTGACCTGGCCCTACGTCAAACGGGACTGGAAAACGGCTCTGGCCGGATGGAAGATATTGGGGCTGCTCGCCCTGTTCGGCGTCACCAGCTTCAACACCCTGCTCTACATGGCCATGCACACCACCACGGCCATCAACGGAGCCCTGATCCAGACCACCATGCCGGCGGTCATCATTGTGATTTCCCTGATTCTATACGGGGAACGAGTTTCCTGGATTCAGGCTGCCGGGGTGAGTCTCTGCGTCGTGGGCGCCGGTGTGGTGGTCCTCAAGGGCCGCTGGCAGTCCCTGATCGACATGTCCCTGGTGCAGGGAGACCTGCTGATGCTTGTGGCGGTGATCCTTTATGCCCTCTATTCGGCCCTTTTGCCCAAACGGCCGAACATACACCCCATGAGCTTTCTGACCTACTCCTTCGGTCTCGGATGCCTGGGCCTGCTGCCCCTCTATCTGTGGGAAGTGTCGGTGGTGGGCACGTTCACGCTTACCCCCGGCGTGGCCGGCAGCATCGGCTACGTGGCCATCTTCCCCTCGATTGTGGCCTATTTTTGCTGGAACCGGGGGGTGGCCGTCATCGGCGCCAACCGCACCGGCCTGTTCATCAATCTGATCCCCGTCTTTGCGGCCATCCTGGCCATCGTCTTTCTGGGAGAATCCCTGAAAACCTTCCACCTGGCGGGCATGGCGCTGATTCTGCTGGGATTTGTCATGTTCAACCGCTGACCGCCCGTCGAATACGCTGCAAGGCGTCTTGCAGAATCGACCGCGGGCAGGCGATGTTGATTCGCTCGAACCCGTCGCCTTCGGGCCCGAAGATAAATCCTTCATCCGGAAAAATCCGCGCTTTGCCCAGCATCAGGCGCTTGAGCGCCCATTTATCCAGCCCCAGCCCCCGGCAGTCCAGCCAAACCAGGTAAGTGCCTTCGGGGCGGATGACCCGGATGCCCGGAATGTGGCTGTCGATGAATTCCTGAAGATAGTCCAGGTTGTCCTCGATATAGGTCATCACCTGTTCCAGCCACGGTTCCCCTTCCCGGTAGGCCGTCTCGCAGGCCAGCACCCCGAAAGGAGTAGCCCACTTTCCCATGCCGCAACTGTTTAGGGTCTGCTGGAACCGGTGTTTCAATCGATCGTTGGGGATAATGATGTTGGAGGTGTGCAGGCCGGCCAGGTTGAAGGTTTTACTGGGGGCGGTGCAGACCACCGCGTTGTTGGCCATCGCTTCGCTGATGGCGGCAAAGGGCGTAAAGGTTACCCCTTTGAAGATCAGGTCGGCGTGGATCTCATCGGCAACGACCAACACCCGGTGCTTCAGGCAGATCTCCCCGACGCGCGTCAATTCCTCCCGGCTCCACACCCGGCCCACGGGGTTGTGCGGGCTGCACAAGATATAAAGGGTGGTCGCGGGGTCCGCCGCCTTCTTCTCAAAATCGTTAAAATCCATCCGGTAGCGGCCGTCGTCAAGGAACAGGCTGCTGGAAACAATCTCGGCGTTGTTGTTTTCGATGGCATTGAAAAAAGGATAGTATACGGGCCGCTGGACCAGCACCTTTTCTCCCGGCCCCACAAAGGTGCGCACGAGGAAGTTGACAGCCGGCACCACCCCGGGCGTAGACACGATCCATCCCGGTTCGATCTGCCAGCCGTGGCGCCGTTTCATCCAGTCAACCACGGCCCGGTCGTAGCCCTCCGTTCGAACCGTATACCCGTAAATGCCGTGCTGTGCCCGCCGGACCAGGGCATCCACCACCGGCTGGGGAGCGGGAAAATCCATGTCCGCCACCCACAAGGGCAGGACCCGGTCCTGGCCAAAATAGTCTTCGGTGGCAAGCCAGCGCGACGGGTCGTCGGGATCCTGAATCACGCCCCATTTGGCGGACTGGGTGTCTTTGCGGTTGATCTCCCGGTCAAAATCATATTTCATGACGATGCTTCCCTCTTATTCCTGATCATGTGATGGCAAACAGCTGACAGGAGGTCTCATACCACCCGATCCCTCTGACGTCGATTGTTTTCTCAACCATGATGGTTACATTTGAAAATCAAACCCTTTCACCCACAACGTGTGGAGCGATCATGACCGCATCAACTGGCACCGACTGGCACAAGAAACGGGCGACCCCGGACCAGGCCCTGGCCCGCATCGAGCCCGGAATGAACATTTTCCTGGGCACCGGCGCCGCCGAACCCCGCACCCTGGTCAAACGCCTCATGGCATCTGATGCCCTGAATCTTCAGGATCTCACCCTGATCCAGATCCTGAGCTTCGGGGATGCCATCTCCCTGGAAGAACTCCGTTCCAATAAATACCGGCTGAAAACGTTCTTCTCCGGCTGGGTGGCCAGCGAGGCCATCACCGCCGGACGGGTGGACCTGATCCCCAGCCGGTTCTCCGCCATTCCGTGGCTGATCAAAGGCCGGCAGCTGCCCATGGACGTGGCCCTCATCCAGGTGACCCCCCCGGACGACGAGGGTCTCTGCTCATTAGGCATCGCCGTGGATGTGGGGCGGCAGGTCATGGCCCAGGCATCCGTGGTCATCGGTGAAATCAACCCCCACATTCCCCGCACCTATGGGGACACCTTCGTATCGGTGAATGATTTCGATCTGCTGGTGGAAAGCACCGAGCCGGCACCGGTGTTCCCCTGCTGGCCGGTAGACGACATTTTCGACCGGGTGGCAGCCAACGTGGCCTCGGTGATCGAAGACGGCAGCTGCCTGGGGTTTACCTTCGGACCGCTTTTCGAAGCCCTTCCCCGGCACCTGGCCGGCAAGAAGGATCTGGGCATCCACACCCCCTTCATGACCGACGCCGTCATGGCCCTGGTCAAAAGCGGGGCGGTCACCAACCGGCGTAAAAAAACCTTCCGTGGCAAATCGCTCACCTGCTACGCCATGGGTTCGGCAGCACTGATGCACTGGCTGGACCGCAACCCCCTGGTGGAATTTCAGAGCATCGACAAGGTCTTCAATCCCATCGAGATCGGTCGGAACTCGCGATTCGTGGCGATCTTCCCGGCCCGCAAGGTGGACCTGTCGGGGCGCATTGCCATGCATGCCGGCAAGGGTCAGGTCACCTCCGGACCGGGCCAGGCAATGGATTTTTTCAACGGCGCCGAAATATCGCCGGGCGGGTTCACCATCTTCGCCCTGCCCAGCCGCAACCTCAAAGGGGAAAATAACATCCGCATCTCCATCGAAGAGATGCCCAACCAGTTGAACCTGCCCGACTCGGTCAACATGATCGCCACCGAATACGGCATTGCCTCCCTGTCCGGAAGAACCCTGCGGGAACGGGCCCAGGCCCTCATCGAAATTGCTCACCCCGACGACCGGCCGAAGCTGGTGGAAAAAGCCAAGACGGAAAACATCATCTACCCGGATCAGATTTTTCTGGCGGAAAGCGCCCACCTCTACCCGTCTGAAATCGCCGAGCGGCACACGTTCAAGAATGACATCAACATTCGCTTCCGCGCCCTCAAACCCTCCGATGAAGAAGAGATGCGGCGCCTCTTTTACCGGTTTTCGGACAAGGCCATCTACTACCGTTATTTCACCCCCATCAAAACCATGCCCCACGCCAAGATGCAGGCCTATGTCAATGTGGACTACCGCGATGTGCTCTCCGTGGTCGGCCTGGTGGGGCCGCCGGGCCAGGGGCAGATCATCGCCGAAGCCCGCTTTGCCAGGCACAAGGATAAACCTTACGTGGATGTGGCCTTTGTCGTGGACGAGGATTATCAGGGGCTGGGTATCGCCACCTATCTTTATCAGATGCTGGCCCGCCTGGCCCGCCAGCGCGGCGCCCGAGGCATGACCGCCGACGTGCTGGCCACCAACCAGGCCATGATCAAGGTATTCGAAAAGGGCGGATACCCGGTGCGCAGCCGCTTCGAGGACGGTGCCTACGCGTTGACCATATCCTTTGACAAGGATGCGGAGGACTGAAGTCAGAATGGAAATAGTCCGGTCGATTATTGCTGTATATTGTTTTTCCTGCTGAAGCCGTTCACATTGGGTATTATTGAAATTTTTTAACAGCTTCAAAGGTTGATGGAATCACAAAAAGTCGAAATCTCAGATTTATCGTCATCCCCGCGGCGGGGATCCATAAGATTCAAATAGTTATAAATTCCCGCGGGAATGACACATTGGGGACTTCTTACGAAACCATCAAGGTTGTGTAAAGGATAATTAGTGTTGGATCGAGCCTTTTGACTCATCCAATACTTTTCTAACTTTTTGTGAAAGCTCAGAAATATTATATGGTTTTTGAATGAACCCATTGCAGCCTTTGTGCATAATTTTGTCTGCTTGACCGTTGATAGCATATCCGCTGGAAAGAATAACCGGCATGTCCGGCTGAATCTGGCGAATGCAATCGAATGTCGTTCCGCCGTCCATTCCCGGGATGATCATATCAAGGATCACCAGATCGATTTCGTGCCCCATGTCCGTGATCATTTTCACGGCTTCCTGACCTCCCATGCAAACCACAACTCGGTAGCCCAGCCGCTCCAGCATGGCCTGGGCGACATCAATGATCAACTTTTCATCGTCAACCAGAAGGATGGTTGACGATCCCTTGATGAGCTTTTCGTCAATAGGGGCTTCTCGATGCGCTTTTTTGTCTGACACCGGTAGATAGATGTTAAATGTGGTTCCGTGACCCACTTCACTGTATACCGTAATCACGCCGCCGTGATTCTTGATGATTCCGTAGGCTGAGGCCAGCCCCAAACCGGTCCCGCGGCCCTTTTCCTTGGTTGTGAAAAACGGGTCGAAAATTTGCTGACGGATGGCTTCGCTCATGCCAGAGCCGGTATCCGTAATTGAAACCTTGACATGACGCCCCGGTTTTGTCTGATAAATTTTGCAGGATGCCTCATCCATCGTGACGATCTTTGTCTCCAGATACAGTTCACCGCCATGGGGGGGCATGGCCTGCCATGCATTGATATACATGTTCAGGAGAACCTGTTCGATCTGCCTCCGGTCCGCCTCCACCACCAGGGGCGATGCCTGGTATTTGGTATGGATACGGATTTCTTTTTTAGTCCGGCCGAACATGGCGGAACTGCCACTCACCAATTCATTGATATCGACGGGTTTGACTTCGTATTTGCCGCCCCTGGCAAGGCCAAGCAGTTGCTGGGTGAGGTTTGTCGCGCTGCGGATGTATTCCTCTATTGCACGAATTTGCTCCTGATGGGGGTGGGACTCATCCAGATCCAATGATATCAGGGATGCGCGACCCTGAATGCCCATAAGCAGATTGTTAAAATCGTGTGCAATCCCGCCTGCAAGCGTACCGATCGCCTCAAATTTCTGTATCTGCTGAAGTTTTGTTGCCATCAGTTTGCTTTCAGTAATGTCGCGTGTGATTGATATGATGTGCGGTACCCCTTTCAAAGAAATCACTCTGGCTGACATCAATGCGGTAATCAGGCTGCCATCTTTCCTTCGGAATTGAGCTTCCAGGTTCTCGCAATAACCCTTTTCCTTAAGACCCCGAACCAGTTTTTGCCGGTCGGCGAGATCATGCCATATATTTATTTCCAGGGATGTCTTGCCGATAACCTCTTCACGGGTATGGCCAAGACCCCGAGTGAAGCTTTCGTTTATTTCTACATACAGGCCGTCGTCAAGACGACTGATGGTCACTGCATCCGGACTGGAACTATACGTCAGGCGGAACTTTTCCTCGCTTTCCCGCAGCGCCAGTTCAGTTCGCTTGCGGTCGGTGATGTCACGGGTCACGGCCAGAATTTCAACAGGTTGGCCGTCCTTTTCGCGTAGAAAAGAGATACCGACCTCCATCCAGGCAGTGGAGCCATCCTTCTTGTATTGCTCCAACTCCAGGATGCGCGTTCTATCGGGATCCGCCGTTCCACTGGCCTCGAGCAGCATCTCTTTTTCAAAGACGGCCTCCACTGCCTGCAAGGATTCAGGGGTTAAGACCTGTTCAAGGGTCTGCGCCATGGCCTCTTCAGCGGTAAATCCGCGAAGACGCATGCTGGCCGGACTGACATAGGTAAAGTGCAGATTCATATCCATGACCGATATCAGGTCGGCGGTGTTTTCCGCGATCAAACGATATTTCTTTTCGCTTTCCCGAAGCGCCTCCAGCGCTCGATTTCGCTCAGAGATATCAATCCCCACACCCACCATATATAGCTGCCCCTGAAGCTCTACTTTGACGCCTGTCATCAGAAAGGGGATCCTTTCCCCATCTTTCGTCAACAGAGTCGATTCGATCATATTCTGGCCTTTTTCCATGACCACGCCGATAGCCTCTAAAACCGCCTCTTTCGCTTCGGGCAGGTGCCATTCCAGGATTGACCGGTCTTGGAGCTCTTCAGGGCCAAAACCCAAAAGCGTTTCATGATTTTTATTCCAGCGGACGAGACGCAACGCGGGAAAAGCGTACAAATAAAAAATACCCGGCAAACTGTCCAGCAATGTTTTCATGAGCAGCTGTTCCCGCAATAATTCCTCTTCCGCCCGCTTGCGCTCGGTGATGTCGCGCCAGATGCAATGGTAAACTTGACGCCCGTCAATATCAATCACCTGCGCCGATACATGAACATGCCTTTTTTCGCCATGCTTGGTAAGTTGAAGGGTTTCAAAATTATCGAACCCATTTCTTATTATTTGCTGAATGTGAGCCTTTGATTCTTCAGCTGTTTCTTTCGCTTCGATATCCGACAACCGTAACTGGGCAAACTCATCTCGCGTATAGCCTAACTGCCGACACACCTGATCATTGAAATCGATCGGTTGGACGGTTTCAGGATCCAGGACAACGACGCCATTCACCCCGTGCAAGAAAAAGGCACGATAATACCTTTCTGATTCCTTAAACGCCTTCTCTCTTTGAATAGCGGATTCAAGTGCTTTGGATAACCCCTCAACCCTTTTTTCCAATTCCGCATAGGTCGGTTTTTCGGCCACTGGAAATGCCTCCAATTTCTAAAAATTAGGACTATTCATTTTTTGTTTAAACGACAATTCATCAGCGTGGAAATCGTTAGATTGTGGTTAACGCGTGGGACGAAAGTTCCAGATACATTGAGAATAAACCGCGACAGTGACCCATGTCAAAGCTTTTGATCTCCAAAATACTTGTCGAGAAGACGCAGGGAGATGGTCCGGATACACAGGACATGAAATGAAAAACACATTAGAGGGGATCGAACATGGCTGCCAAACCTAAAAAAGTCCCCGGTACTTGTAACTTATTAAAGTTATAAACCTTTTCCAGAAAACTGGGGAAAAATCCTGTAACCGGCATCGGTAAAATCGTGCCAGCCTTTTTTAGTGGGTGCTCAGAAAGGCGTGCCTCACTGCAACAGCGTTGCATGGCAGAAAGCAAACGATCATTCAAAGGGCATTTATTTTGAAGCTTTCTTTGATGGATTCGTAAAAAGTATCAAGATGTGTCATCCCTGCGTAGGCGGAACTCTATAAGCATTTGATAACATTGGTTTCAATCCTACGCGGGGATGACGATAAAGAGGGCATTTCGACTTTTTGCGAGCCCATCATATCCTTGACAGTTGGCATAAGGCGTGGTTATTTTTTTATGGTTGCCTTACTTTTCGAATAATACGGAAATACCCGGCATCGGAATACCATCCAGGTTCGTAGCCCACGTCTGCCCGGGAAGAATCGGGAGTGCCGCTGTCAGCGTACCCGTCGTAACCAACTCGCCATACTGAAGTCTTGAAGCATAAGGCTGTTTCGCAATCACATCAATCAAATGGACGATGGCCTTTAAAGGGTTACCAAGCGCGTTGGAACCCTTTCCTTTCTCTCGCACCTCACCGTCACATGAAAGGGTGACGGTGAAGTTTTCAAGATCCCCTGCCACTGCTACTCCAAGCAGATTGATATCCATTGGTTTACCTACAATCAGGGTTGCATGCAGTCCCCAGTCGGCGATAGTATCCGCGGCTTGGAATTTCCAACCGGGAAAGTGAGACTGGACGATTTCGATCCCATGGGCAATCCAGTCAATTGAGGCTAAAACATCAGCTATGTCGGCTCTCTCCGGTGGCGATAACCCGAAATGGACAACAATCTCCGGCTCGATTTTTGGTTCGGCGAATTGTCCGATACGACATCGGAACCTTGAATCGGTCAGTTTTACAACAGTGGTATCATAGAGGTAGCCCCAAATCGGCTCGCGTACGCCGTATATTGACCACATTTCCGGGTTGGTGAACCCAATCTTTCGACCCACCGGGATTGCCCCTTCTGTTAATCGCTTCTCATGAATCATCTGCGCCACAGCATATGCTTCAGCAGTACTAAAGTCTCTGAACCGTGAGGTTAACGGCACTATTGTCCTGCAATGATCCTGCGCTGCCTTAATCTCTTCAGCAATTGCCTGGAGGTCCATCGGGTGGCTCATGTTTTCTCCTCCACTATCTTATAGCGCCTGCGCTCACCAACAGGTGAAGAATATCGGGCTTTATGTTGAGTTCTTCCGCAATATACAAAACGCTGTTTCCCACAAAATTCTTTGCATTAACATTGGCTCCTTTTTCAACTAACAATTTTACAATTTCAATATTGTTACGGTAAGTTGCCTTCATTAAGGGTGTCCATCCGTAAAAATCGGAAGCCTCTAAATCGGCACCATTGTCGATCAGTGCTTTAACCACATCAACATGGCCCAAATCGGCTGACCAAATCAATGGCGTGCATTCCCGGATACATTTTGCATTGATGTTCGCTCCCGCTTTCAGCAGGGTCTTAACGCATTCGGTATTGCCCGATTTGGCGGCAACGATTAACGGCGTGGCCAGAAAAGCGTTCGCTGCATTCACGTCCGCCCCTTTTCCGATCAGGTCGTTTACTGTTTTGATGTCATTATTTTTGGCTGCCTGAATAAGGTCTTCATCCATGTTGGCTGCAAAAGCAATAAATGCAGCCATAAGACAAATCAAAGGGATTACGACACAATTGCCTATCCTCATCACCCAACGTCTCTTTTTTCTGGACATGGTAGCCTCCTTCGGTTGTGGGTTGCTGTCAATTCGGAATCAATTGACAAAATGCGAACAGAGGCAGACAGCAAATCGTCGATCCTGAACCATGCGGATCAAAGAGACTATCTCATCTACAGGAGCGAAAGATTCAACAAACCTAAAGGACGTTTAAATTGCGAAAGGATGAATAAAATATCGGCAAGAACAGAAAACCAGGATGTCCGCAAGAGCTTGTCAATAAATCACGCTGAACGGACAAAAATTATCGTGGCTATATAGGAGCCGTCTACCCCAAAATAAGCTGAATTTTAATACTATCTACCCAACTTCGCAAGCACCAATTTTCGGTATGATGGAAATTTAAAAGTTGCCCCAACTGCGAATCAGGAGAATATTCTTCAGATACGCTTCAACCGAAACCCGCCATGCATCCTCAACACATAGAAAGGTTGCTGCGGGTACCGATGACAGCGTTTCCATCTATTCGGTCCAGGCAAGCCATCGCCTTTACCGGTTAACGGTTGACAAACCATCCTGAAATCTTCCTATTATTGGACAGGCGCCCACGTTAGCCCCCTACTTGAACCATTGCGGTGACGACGATGAAAACAACCGCGCATAAAAAACCGGGAAAAACCGAAACCCGCCTGTCAATGGCTTTCATGGCCATATTATTGATCGCGGGAACCGGCGTATTCATGCGCCAGTTCCGGATCAATCCGGGGGTGGTCGCCATGCGGCCGGAATCCCGTCAGCAGGCGCTGCCGTCCGAAGCGGATCAATCGGCGGTAGTTGACATTTCGGGGTTAAAAATGGCTCCCTTCTCTCCCCCGGAACGGTTCAACCCGGACACGCTCTACGAGAAAATCGATGGCCGGGCGGACCTCTACCTCTCTTCCGGGTTCGTCTCCCTGAGCACCCAGCGCTTCAGCATTGACAACACCGCTGGCAACTGGGTGGAGGTGTTCATCTACGACATGGCCACGCCGGAAAACGCTTTTTCCGTCTATAGCATGCAGCGCAGGGAGGGGGCCCAAGGCGACGAAACGGTCCCCAATGCCTACCGCACGGAAAACGCCCTGTTCATGGCCCACGAAAAATTCTACCTGGAAATCATCGGCACGGACGCCTCCGAAGCGCTGCAACAGGCCATCGGCCAGCTGGCCCGCGCCTTTGTGCAGGCGCACGGCGGCGCCACGGTGGCCAGCGCACCCGGAGCCGATCTGTTTCCCGCGAGCGGCCTTCAGGCTGAAAGCCTTCAACTGGTTACCGCCAACGCTTTCGGATATGAACAACTGGACCGGATCTATACGGCTGAATACCTGATCGACGGCACCCGGTTGACCGCATTTGTGTCCGACCGGCAGACCACCGCTGCCGCATCCGCACTGGCCGCACAATACCGGCAAACCTTGGTATCCTATGGTGCCGCCACCGCTGATGCGCCCCTGCCCGTTGAAGGCGCGGCCGTCATACGGTTTTTCGACACCTATGAAATCATCTTCAGCAGAGGGAAATACCTGGCAGGCATTCACGAAGCCGGCAGTCTGGAGGCGGCCGGCAGTCTGGCCGGCCAATTGGCCGGTCATCTGGAACGGTTGGGGGAATAAATCGGGAATGGGATTGAAAAGAAAGCATATATCCTTGGAGCAAACACAACATCCGACAGCGATTTCGATAGCAACCCCGATAAAAACCAAAGGAATACATGTTTGCATCCAAAAGACACTATCTTGACTGAAACACCCATCGATCGACGGGAATTTCTGGGCCGATGCACCCGCGCAGGGCTTTCGGTGGCCGCAGCGGGAGCCCTGGGTTTTGGTTTTTACGATAGCAGGGGCCCGGATGGATTGTCCGATGCCGGCGCATCGGTGAAGATCCCCGATTTCTCCATCCCCGATATGAAGGGCGAGCTCTGTATCGCCCGGGGAACGGCCCAAGGTATGGATAGGGCGGCCACTGTCCGGGCAGCCTTCGAAGCATTAGGCGGCATGAAAGCCTTCGTCAAACCCGGCGAACGCGTTCTGCTCAAGGTCAACGCCGCCTTTGCCTCGCCGCCGACCCTAGGCGCCACCTCCCACCCGGACCTGGTGGCTGCCGTGGTGCGATTGTGCCTGGACGCCGGTGCTTCGCGCGTAACCATAACCGACAACCCCATCAATGACCCGGCCTCCTGCTTTGCCCTTACCGGCATCGATGCGGCGGCCCGCCTGGCCGGCGCCGAGGTGGTGGTGCCCCGCGAAGCATTGTTCGAGCGATTCACGGTGGAGGGCGGACGCCTGATCCGGGACTGGCCGGTTCTCTATGCCCCCCTGGCCCGGTCGGACCGCATCATCGGCTTGGCCCCGGTGAAAGATCACCACCGCAGCGGCGCCTCCATGACCCTGAAAAACTGGTACGGCCTGCTGGGCGGCCGGCGCAACATCTTTCACCAGGATATCCACACCATCATCCAGGAACTGGCCATGATGATCCGGCCCACGGTGGTGGTGCTGGACGGCACCCAGTCCATGCTGACCAACGGACCCACCGGGGGTTCCCTGTCCGACCTCAAACCCACCGGCACCCTGATCGTCAGCACCGATCCGGTAGCCGCCGATGCCGTGGGGGCCGAACTGCTGGGCCGGACGGCCGCCGACCTGCCCTATATCGCCAAGTCGGAAAGGGCCGGGGCCGGTACGGCCGACTACCGGTCGTTGAACCCAAAGGAAATACAGGTTTCATGAGCATTGTCACCGCCAGACGCATCAGCCAGATTTTTTTCTTCCTGCTCTTCCTGTGGTTCTGCATCGTTGCCACCCTGGGAGAACAGTGGTGGCAGCTGCGCGGGTGGCCGGTCAACTGGCTGATCCAACTGGATCCGCTGGTGGGCCTGGGTACCCTCCTGGCTACCGGCACGCTTTACACCGGCCTGTTGTGGGGACTTTTTACCGTAATCGTGACCATTCTGCTGGGCCGTTTTTTCTGCGGCTGGCTCTGCCCCTTCGGTGCCCTGCACCAGGCCGTGGGGTGGCTGGCCAACCGGGGCCGCAAGGCATCGGTGATGATCGCTGCCAACCGCTACCACCGGGGCCAGGGGGTCAAATATGCCCTGCTGGTCTTCCTGCTCGCCGCCGCCGCCGGTGACCTGATCGGCCGCCTGCTGCACGTTTCCATCGGCTCGCCCGCCAGGGCGGCAGGGATCGTCGCTGTAATGCTGGTTCTGATTGCCGGGGTCGCCCGGGCCACCAAAAGATCGGTAAAACGCTGGACGGCGGGCATTGTCATGGCGGCCATCGGCGTTGCCGCCCTGAGTCTCTTAACGGACGGTTCCCGGCTGCTGGCCGCATCCCTGCAGACCGGCCTGCTGGATCCGATCCCGCTCTTTTACCGGACGGTAAACCTGACCCTGCTGCCGCTGGTTGACGGCCGCCTGATCTCCATTTCCGCCGCCAGCCGTCTTTATCCGGGCGTTTTTGCCATGGGTGCTCTCTTCTGGGCGGCGGTTTTTCTTAACCTGGCCGTCCCGCGCTTTTACTGCCGGTTTGTCTGTCCGCTGGGAGCATTGTTCGGCTTCCTGGGGAAAAACGCCCTGTGGCGGGTAGGCCAGAAAGCCGACGGCTGCACCGCCTGCGGTGCCTGCGACCGGTATTGCGAGGGCGGGTGCGAACCGGCGACCGTTCTCCGGTCTCCCGAGTGCGTCTTGTGCATGAACTGCCTGGCGGCCTGCCGTCATGACGTGATGGGTTTTCACCAGCATGCATCGGCCGCCGGAGAAATTTCCGTTCCGGATATCTCCAGAAGGGAATTTGTGGCCACCCTGGCCGCGGGGGCGGCAGCCGTTCCCCTGGCGCGACTGGCCGGCATGACCGGCGAGGCCTGGAACCCGGCGGTGATCCGTCCCCCGGGATCCCTGCCGGAGGGGGAATTTCTCCAGCGCTGCATCAAGTGCGGCCAGTGCATGCGGATCTGTCCCACCAACGTAATCCACCCGGCTGGCCTTCAAGCCGGAATCGAAGGGATATGGACGCCGGTCCTGAACTTTCGCATGGGCACCAGCGGGTGCCAGCAAGGCTGTATCGCCTGCGGCAACCTGTGCCCCACCGCGGCCATCCGGCCGATTGCCCTGGAGGAACGGTTTGGAAAGGGTGCATTCGAATCCAGAGGACCGATCCGCACCGGCACGGCCTTTGTCGACCGGGGTCGCTGCCTGCCCTGGGCCATGGACCGCCCCTGCATCGTCTGCCAGGAAAACTGTCCGGTGAGCCCCAAGGCGATTTTCACCCGCGAGGAGTATCGGCCGATTCGCTTAGGTGGAGACATCCGCCTTCAGGGCATAACGGGCAATCGGCTGCTCATCGAAGGCCCGGTGCTGCCTTCCGACCAATTGGCAACCGGGGACTATTTCGTTGCCATTGACGGCCACCGCAACATACCGCCCGCCAGAATTGCCGACATCGGTTCCAGCGGCGTTACCTTGGCGGACAATCCGTTTTCAGGGGCGGCCGAAAAGGGGGACCGGGTCACCCTGCTGGTGAGACTGCAGCTACCCTATGTGGATCCGTCCCGCTGCATCGGCTGCGGGGTCTGTGAACACGAATGCCCGGTCAAGGGTCGCCGGGCCATCCGCGTGACGGCCGAAAACGAAACGCGGGAGCGGCGGCATCGGCTGCTGCTGTAACCGTCTGGTCAGCCGTTAGGATAATAATTGCCGTTAGAGCCAACTTTTGCATTCAAATAGTGGATCGATTCGAGGGGTCCAGGATTCAAGGGTTCGAGGGAATGGTATAAAAAATGACCTTCACCTGGATTCAACCCCTTGACCCCTTGGATCCTCGAATCCTTGAACCCTTTCGAATTAAACCTTTTTGGCGAAGACCTGGATTCATATTTGGTAGGCGCCATACAACCAACGAGGTGCAACCATGCAAGAAAAAAACACCCATATCTCCCGCCGATCATTTATCAAATCCGCCGCCGCCGTTGGCCTGGGCTCCGCACTGGCCCCCCTGGCGGAACTGTCCGAGGCACATGCAGCCACGCCGGCCGAAGCAGCCGGCATCACCGCCGTGCCCACGCGTCCCTTCGGCAGGTCCGGCATTCAGGTCCCCATTTTATCCCTGGGGGGCATGTTCGACATCCCTTCCAACCAGACCTTGCTCAAGCAGGCTATGCGCTGGGGAGTGACTTACTGGGACACGGCCCATGTTTACAGCGGCGGACGCAGCGAAGCGGGCATCGGCCAGTACTTCAAAAGCTACACCGAACACCGGGAGAAAATTTTCCTGGTCACCAAATCCACCGCCCGAAACGGCCGCGGCATGAGCCAGGATCTGGCGACCTCCCTGGAACGGATGAACACCGATCATATCGACCTCTTTTTCGTCCACGGGATCAGCGATGCCGAAATCATGGACAGCGGCATGCGCGAGTGGGCCGCCGAACAGAAAGCGGAAGGCAAAATCCGCCTCTTCGGCTTTTCGACCCATTCCAACATGGAGCGATGCCTGCTGGAGGCCGCCCGGTTGAACTGGGTTGACGGCATCATGATGACCTATAATTTCAGGCTGATGCATGAGAACCGGATGAAGGAGGCAGTCAAGGCCTGTGTGGACGCCGGCATCGGGCTCACCGCCATGAAGACCCAGGGCGGCGGGGCCGTGGACGCCACCACCTCCCGGGAGCTGGAACTGGCCGGTCGATTCGTGCAAAAAGGATTTACCGACAAGCAGGCCAAGCTCAAGGCGGTTTGGGAGAACCCGCAGATTTCTGCCATCTGTTCACAGATGCCCACCATGTCGATCCTCATGGCCAACATCGCCGCTGCCGTGGACCGCACGTCGCTGACCGACAACGAGCGGCAGCATCTGGAGCACTATGCCACTGAGACATTCTCCCACTATTGTGCCGGCTGCACGCAGATCTGCCAGAACGCCATCGCGGGCAATGTCCCCGTGGGCGACGTCATGCGCTATCTCATGTATGCCAGAAACTACGGGGATTCTAACGATGCCCGGCGGCGCTTCGCCGCCCTTCCCGATGCTGTCCGGCGGCAGATGCGGCAGGCGGACTACTCGGCTGCCGAGGCCAGGTGCCCGCGACGGCTGCCCATTGCTCGCCTGATGGGCGAGGCCCTTGAAGATTTGGCCTGATTGGATAAAATTGTCTTGACCCGCCCGATTTTTTAGGCCAAGGCAAGCTGCATCTTTCTACTCATTTTATGAACCACTCGCAACAGGAGAAGCCATGGAATTGGAATGCGTCATTTACGACAAACGGGACGGAGTGGCCATCATCCGGCTCAACCGGCCCCAGGTGCTCAACGCCATGAACAAACGGCTCTGGCTGGATATGCAGACCGCCCTGGACGATGCCCGTGCGGACGGGCGCATCAAGGTGGTGGTGATCACCGGTGAAGGGCGTGCCTTCTCCACCGGTGCCGACCTCAAGGAGTCCAAGACCCGCTCCATCGAAGACTACCGGGACTATCTGGTATCGCTCCAGGAGGTCTCCCGGACCATCATCCGCTTCGAAAAGCCCACCATCGCCGCCGTCAACGGCTTCGCCATCGGGTCCGGATACGAACTGGCCCTGGCCTGCGACATCCGCATCGCCGCCGAGGAGGCCAAAATCGGCAGCCCCGAGGCCAAGGTCACCTCGTCGGTCACCGGCGGCGCGTTCCGGCTGGTCCAGGATCTTATCGGCCCGGGCAAGGCCCGGGAGTTGCTCTTCACCGGTGAATATATCGACGGTGGGGAGGCCCAGCGCATCGGGCTGGTCAACCGGGCCGTTCCGGCGGAGAAACTGATGGAGACGGTCATGGAGATGGCTGCCAAGATCGCCGCCAACTCATCATTCTCCCTGAAGATGATCAAGAAGGGACTGAACATGGCATTAGGAGAAGTCAGCCTGGAAGCCCTCATGGACTTCGAAGTCGAGGCATGCCTGGCCTGCGTCTCCACCAAGGAACGGCAGGCTTCCCTGACAGCGTTCGAAGATCGTAAAAAGTAAAAAAGGAGATTATCATGGGACTCGAACATGTCCTTAACGCTCGATCCGTCGCCGTCGTAGGTGCATCCAAGGTGCCCACCAAACGGGGCTACCAGACCATTCGAACCCTTCTGGATGAACGCTATGAAGGAGCCATCTATCCGGTAAATCCCAAAGAGAAGAGCATCATGGGCCTGAAGTGCTACACCGCCGTCTCTCAGATTCCGGGTGAGGTGGACGTGGCCCTGATTGCCACCCCGGCGAAAACGGTTCCGGCCGTTCTTGAAGACTGCGGCAAGAAAGGGGTTAAAGGCGCCATCATCCTGGCTACGGGCTTCGGTGAAACCGGCGCAAAAGGTAAAGCCCTGGAGGGCGAGGTGCTCAACATGGCCGGCCGCCATAACATCCGCCTGATCGGCCCCAACACCTCCGGGATGATCAACCTCAAGGACAATCTCAACCTGGTGGGCCTGAAGAATTCTCCCAAAGGCGACATCGCCCTGCTGACCCAGAGCGGAAATATGGCCCTGACCCTGATCACCGAAGCCAAACTGCAGAGCCGCAAGGGATTCACCTACTATGTGGGTGTTGGCAACGAGGCGGACATCCGCTTTCATGAGTACCTGGAATTCTTCCGGCAGGATCCGGACACCCACGCCATTCTCATGTATGTGGAAGGCATGCGGGAGGGCCGGAAATTCCTCCAGCAGGCCTACAAGACGACTGAGACCAAACCGATAATCCTGCTCAAGAGCGGGCGCTCATCCACCGGCAAACAAAGCGCCGGTTCCCACACCGGCGCCCTGGCCGGCATGTCCGAAGTGGCCAAAGGCGCCTTCGAGCGGGCCGGCATCATCGTCATCGAAAATTCCGATGAGCTCTTCCCGGCCGCCGAAAGCCTCTCCAGTCTGCCGCCGATCAAGAACAACCAGATTGCCATCCTGGCCGACGGCGGCGGGCACGCCACGATTGCCGCCGACACCCTCACCGACCTGGGCGTACAGATTCCGGAACTGGAAGAAAAGACCCAGTCCAAACTGCGCGCCATCCTCCCCGGCGGGGCCTCGGTGAGAAACCCCATTGACGTAGCAGGCGGCACCGATGACAACCCGGCCGTCTTTGCCGACTGCGCCAACATCATCCTGAGCGACCCCAATGTGGGCGGCCTGCTGATTGTGGGACTGTTCGGCGGCTATGGTATCCGCTTTGCCGAGAGTCTGGCACTGATGGAAGAAGACGCGGCCCACCAGATGGGCAAGATGGTCAAGCGCCGCAAAAAAGCCATCATCGTGCACAGCCTCTACAATTCGGAAAAGCCCCACAGCCTGGACCTGCTGCGCTACTATGGCGTCCCGGTTTACGGCAGCCTGGATATTGCCTGTAAGTGCATCGGCGTGCTGGCCCAATACGGCAGATATCTGAAACGCTACCACGCCAAGTCCGACTTTATCCTCGACTGGGAGGCCAAAGCCAAACCCGAAGGGCGGCAGATCATCGACAATGTTTACCGGCAGGGTCGAACGGCGTTGCTGGAGGCCGAAGCCAAACAGCTGCTCAGGTTTCACGGCGCGGCGGTGACCAGCGATGCCATGGCCGCCACGGCGGAAAAGGCCGCGGAGGCGGCGGAGGCCATGGGCGGCAAGGTGGTCCTGAAAATTGCCTCGCCGGACATCCTCCACAAAAGCGACGCCAAGGGCGTCCAGCTCAACCTGTCCGGCAGGGACCAGGTGAAAAAAGCCTTCCGGGAAATCATCAAGAACGCCAAGGCGTATAAGGCCAATGCCCGCATCGAAGGGGTGCTGATCTCACCCATGGTGGATAAAGGCATCGAGGTCATCATCGGCACCAAGATCGACGACCAGTTCGGTCCCGTGATCATGTATGGGTTGGGCGGGGTGATGGTGGAGATTTTAAAGGATGTCTCCTTCCGCGTACTGCCCATCTCCCGACGGTCCGCCCAGCATATGATCGCGGAAACCAAATCCCACCCCATCCTCGACGGTGTACGTGGCGACAAGCCCTACGACAAAAAGGCCCTGATCAACCTGCTGCTGGTCTGCTCGGAGATTATCGAAGCCTATCCCCAGATTCAGGAGATGGATCTCAACCCGGTCATCGTTCACCACGAAGGCCTGAGCATCGTAGACGCGCGGATCCTGCTCAAACCGGCTCCCGAGAAAGAAAAAGCGGGCACAGCCGCGTGAACCGCATCTTCCTGATCATCGTTCTCGCCGCAGTTCTCTTTGCCGGCTGGAAGCAATTCGGCTTCCAGCCGGCGGCGGATCTGCCGTCACCCATGGAGGCCCTCTCCACGGCCATGGTGGAATCAGCCGGCGGCGCGGTCGAACTGGCCATCGGGCTGGTAGGGGTGATGACCCTGTTTCTGGGCCTGATGAAGGTGGCCGAAGCCGGGGGAATGCTGGTCATCCTGGCCCGTTTGATCCGGCCGCTGATGGTGCGGCTCTTCCCCGAAGTCCCGGCCGACCATCCGGCCATGGGGGCCATGATCCTCAACCTGTCCGCCAACGCCCTGGGACTGGGCAACGCCGCCACGCCCTTCGGCATCCGGGCCATGCAGGAACTGGAAAGCCTCAACGCGCAACCGGGAACCGCCACCAACGCCATGGCCCTGTTTCTGGCCATCAACACTTCCAGCGTGACTTTGCTGCCCACCGGGGTCATCGCCCTGCGGGCGGCGGCAGGCAGTGCCGACCCGGCCATCATCCTGCCCACGACCCTGTTTGCGACCATCGGCTCCACCAGCGTGGCCATCCTGGCGGCCAAACTCTACCAGCGCCTGTCGCCCATGGGAAAGAAGCATCGTGCCAATGAAAAGGAAACAAACGGCGGCGAAAAGGCCGATACCGGGAGCCGGGGTGAGATGTCCACCCTGGAAGCGGCCCAAGGGGCATACCCGATCTGGGTCAGCGTCATGGCCCTCGCCGCCCTGGCGGCCCTGATCCCCACCGCCGTCCTTTTTGGCAAGGCCCTCTCCCCATGGATCCTGCCGGGCCTGATGGCGGGATTTCTCGTCTTCGGGGCGGTCCGGCGGGTGAAGGTCTACGAGGTGTTTATCGAGGGTGCCAAGGAGGGATTCCAGGTGGCCCTGCGCATCATTCCCTACCTGGTGGCCATCCTGGTGGCCGTGGGCATGCTGCGGGCCAGCGGGGCCCTCGATCTGCTGGTGGGGACCCTTTCCCCGGTCACTGGGCGGTTCGGCCTGCCCGCCGAGGCCCTGCCCATGGCGTTGATGCGCCCGTTAAGTGGTTCCGGCGCCTACGGCATCCTGGCCTCGATCATCAACGACCCGGCCATCGGACCGGACAGCTATACCGGCGTGCTGGTCTCCACCCTGCAGGGCTCCACGGAAACCACCTTCTACGTCATGGCCGTCTACTTCGGCGCCGTCCAGGTGCGGCGCATCCGCCACGCCATGGCAGCCGCCCTGACCGCCGACGCCGCCGGAGTGATCTTCGCCATTGTAGCCTGCTGGCTCTTCCTGAATTAATCAACTGAAAACCGACAGAGGTATCCCCATGATACTCAAAGACCAAATCGCATCCTGCAAGAACCATCTCATCGGCGTTCGCCGGGACCTTCACCGCATACCGGAAGTGGCCTACACCGAAGAGAAGACCAGCGCCTATGTGGCCGACTACCTGAAACGGGAAGGCCTGTCCGTGGTCACGGGCATCGCCCGCACCGGTGTCGTGGGCCTGCTGGAAACCGGTCGCCCCGGCCCGACCCTGCTCATCCGGGCGGACATGGATGCGCTGCCCATCACGGAAGCCACCGGGCTGCCCTTCGCGTCCCAACATCCCGGCGTCATGCACGCCTGCGGCCACGACGGCCACACGGCCATGGCCCTGGTCACCGCCACGGCAATGAATGCGCTCAAGGACCGGATCAACGGGACCATCAAGTTTGTCTTCCAGCCGGCTGAAGAGGGGCCGGGCGGCGCCCTGCCCATGATCGAGGCCGGGGTGATGGACAATCCCCACGTGGACTACGCCCTGGGCTGCCACATCTGGCCCACCATTCCCGAAGGAACCATCGGCATCCGGTCCGGCGTCCTGATGGCCGCCATGTTCAGTTTCGACATCACCATCACAGGCAAGGGCGGCCACGGGGCCATGCCCCATTTGTGCGTGGACGCCCTGGACACCGGCTGCCAGGTAGTGGCTGCCCTTCAGCGCATCGTCAGCCGCCAGATGGATCCGCTGCAACCCGCGGTGGTGACTGTCGGGAAATTCCAGGCCGGCACCGCCTTCAACGTCATCCCGGAAAACGCAAATTTGTGCGGCACCGCCAGGACTTTCGACAAGACGATCTGGAAACGCTGGCCCGAAATCATCGAAACCATCGTCAAGGGCGTCTGCAGTTCCATGGGTGCCGGGTATGAAATGAGCTATGAGCAGGGGTATCCGCCCACGATCAACGATCCGGACATGGCCGACCGGATGAAGCGCATCGCCGGTGAAGTCGTCGGCGTTGACCGGGTGGTCGAACCGGTAAAAACAATGGGCGGCGAGGACATGGCCTTTTTCCTGGAACGAGTCCCGGGATGTTTTTTCTGCCTGGGTGCGGGCAATGACAGCTATGCCGGCATCCACAACCCGCGGTTCGGCTTCAATGAAGAGATCCTGCTCAGCGGTGTTGAAACCTATTGCCGGGCCGCTATCGATCTTCTCGGCAGGCCATCAACGGCAGGCAGTTAAGCCCGTCGCGGCAGGGTGAGGGGTGTAAATCGAGCAATTATGGAACTTTTCAGCATTTATTCCCGCCAGTGCTCAGGTCTGTTCAACGTATCCACACAAACGATCCTGCCGCTGAAGCTTCCAATAGTTACCGGTCTCAGTTCCTGAACCATCCAGGCAGCGGCGTCTTTAACCGGGATAGGGTAAGGCGCGTCAAACCCATGAACACCAGCCGGCCTGAACCCGAATCGCGGATAATAACCCGGATGGCCCAGGACAAAAACAAGATGGACCTTCGATTCAGACAGTTGCCTTAACCCTTCCCGTATGAGTTCGCCGCCAACGCCTTTTCCTTGAGCAATTGGCAGGATTGCAAGCGGCGCAAGGATCATGGCGGACAGTGCATCTTCATTTCGGGTTATTCGAACCCGGGTAAAAAGAATATGTCCAACCGCCCCATCATCATCCATGGCAAGCAGGGAGAGCCGGGGTTTGGCGCTATCGTCATTCAGCAAATCGTTGACGAGGTTCGACTCCTTGCTATGCCCAAACGCTTCGGCTTCTATGCGCAGGACATCGTCTAAATCTGAATCGGTGCTTTTTTGATAATCAACTTCTTCTCCGGAAGCAGGGGATCAGCGATTTTACCGCTTATTGGTAAAGCTTCCCCCCGTGATTCAACCAGCCACCCTCATGACGATTTTTGGGATCATGGTGTGTCCAGTGGACAACGCCCCCCTTGGCGTTCCATTCATATTCCCCATAAAAATTGATGTGATCACCGACCCTAAGGTTCTTTATTTCTGGGGCGAGGTCAATGTTGTGTGCGATCAGCAGGGTTTGGCTTGAGTCCAGTTTTATAATGAACCGTTGATGTCTGCTGCCATCATTGTCATCGGGTAGAATTTTGATGACCTTTCCCGACCCACCCATCTGAATGTCACTGAGTTTGTTATCGAAAGCGTTTTGTATCGCTTGATCGCTTGTTGAAAGACCAGATTTTGTAAATTGAAGAAGTGACTTTAAAGAATTTATGGAAAAGCGGTCTGGAGCATGGGTAATCAAAGCGTATGCGCCGATGCAAATTAGAATTATAACAAGAAATTTCTTCATGCGTCATATCTTTTCTAATGGGTGCTAAAGGGTAACATTTTTGCTCATAGGTGAGGGCCGTTCTTTTGGCCCGTATCTTTTTACAGCAGGTTAAAATTCCTCAGATTGTCCCCAACGCCCCTCGATTTAGACAAATGACGAAACCAAAAAATGAACGGTTCCTCCCAGCCCCTCTTGAGCAGTGGGTTAAAGCCAAGGCGTCTGACCCTGGATGTAGCTTTCAACAGCTTCGAACGGCGTCGAGTAACCGTTCCGATCTGTGGAAAGATACGAAAAGAGGCATTGATTGATAGTCATCTCCATGGCATTGATTTGTTCTGGAGCATACAGGCCCAAAGTCATCCGTTTCATCTCATTAATGCTGCCCGTAAGTTTTCGGTTTCCGTTTTTTCCAAGGGATGTGACCTTTGTGCCACGATACCATGGGCAAGCATTATTTATTTCCGATGCTATTGCCAAGGTATCTCGAAACTGTGATTTGCGTCGAACCAGAGTAAACAATGTATATTCGTGCACGATGAATAACATCGGGACACGCTCGACCATCACGGCGTCCACCTTCCAGAAGTCTCCTGAACGCTCTTCAAGATCTTTCCAGTTAATACGAAATCGTTTAGCTGCTTTATTGCTTAGATTGATCATTTTTTGCCTCGGGATGATAACGCCCCGGTTCACTGGCCGCGAGGTACGAGCGGCTCTTTGTGAAACCGCTTGTTTTATTGTTTAGATGTTAAACGAAATATCCGGATTGCAGAGAAATATTGATTACCGGGCTTCTATTTTGATCAGTTTTGCTCCTCATGGTTTTGGAAGAGATCCGTCCGGGGGAATAACCGTAATATTGCCCACTTGATTTTTCCATGCTTGATAGCCGGCGCGACCCAAGGCTTCTATTGCGCCGTCTGTATAGCCTTCCGCCTCCAGTTGGGTCCACAATGCCGAGGCCTTTTCCATGACCGCACCGGGAGGCGCGTTGCGCGAATCTTTCGTAAAATGTATAAATCCGGAATCATCCCGATCACAGATACCATATCTTGATCGCAGCATGTCTACATAAGGGTTGAATTCCGCCCAGAAGCTTCGATCCGCGCGAATGGCGCCGGTCAAATCGGCTAGCAGTTCGGCCTCCCGGTCTTCTTCCGCAAGCGTTAACCAGGGTCCGACACCCAACGGTCGAAGATTATCCAGACTGAACGAAAATTCGGAAGGAACGACTCCTGTTTTATCCTTCGTATAAACGGAATATCGGGCGTAAATGCCGAAAGGATGGTTAAATCCGGTAATAACTATCCCGTTATCATCGATCAGGGTACAAATCTTTGACAGCATTAATTCCCTGATCTCTTTTTCAAAGTAAAGGAGAACGTTCATGCAACGGACAGTACTGGCAGGAGGAAGCTTGAGATCCTCGATATTCGATTTCAGGAATTTAAGGTTTTTCGCTTCGAAGGTCCGGATAGGGTTGCATATTAACCGGTTGCCGTTTTTCTCGACCGTCGCGCTGGAGTTTTCATCGGAAGTCTTTATATGAGGGCGTAGATCGGTAAAAAGCGATTTGAATCGATCACTGGTCGCATTGGAACGCTCGTTCAGCGGTTTCGTCGGCGCCTGGAAGTATTGAAGTTTTCCCAAGCGGTCGAAACAGGCGTAGTTGCCATCGACATCATAAAGGGCGTAGCGTGAAAACGACCGATCTACGCCGAAAACGGTCCAGTCCGGCAAGCGTCGGGCGGTATCGATCGTTGTTACCGGCGGGAATCCGCACCCCAAATCGATATATACAGGCTTCCCATTGATAGAAGTGTGGGTCTGTTTAACTACATAGTCGTCAAGTTTCCTGTGCCGATCGGGGGAGGTGACAGGTGGGATACGCCCACCCCAGGCCGATGGAAGCATGCCTGGCGTTACAGATGCCAGCAGCCAGATCATTTGACTGTTGATCTCTGTTGCCGGAACTGATGACCGTTTCATAAGGGTTAGCAGGCGTACAATAACACCTTTGGCTTCGGTCGATAATTCTGAAAAAGAAATATTTCTGGATAACCTGCGTGGCAGCCGTGTACCAAGGTAATGTTCTAAAAGGGAGTTAAAAGATATTGCCTCTGCTGAATCCATTTATTCCTTCTTTTAGTCATCGCCGAACGTTGCTAATCAGCTGCTGTTTTTGTGCGTCGGATGAATTAGTCTCGTTATATTTCTTCCGATAAATTAATCCATTTACCTTTCGTAAGGAGCTCCAAATCGGAAGGTTTTAGCTGAAAAACGGCAAAAGGAGTGCCTGCCGCCGCCCAGATGATTTCATATTTTTTCAAATCCTCATCCAATAAGGTTTCCAAAGATTCATTATGGCCTGCAGGCGGCACGCCACCGATTGCGTAGCCGACTCTATCTTTTACAAATTTACCATCTGCTTTTCCCAGTTTTAACCCCGTCGTTTTTTGGATCTTTTTTACATCAACACGATTAGAGCCAGATGCAATGACAAGAACCGGGCAATCTGTTTTCTTATCCTTAAAAACGATCGACTTAGCAATTTGCGATACTGTACATCCAATGCTGTCAGCAGCTTCTTGTGCAGTCCTTGTTGAACCGGGTAGTTCCTTGACCTCAAAGTAGAAACCATTGGATGCTAGAAAATCCTGAACACGTTTTGCGCTATTACTTAATTCTGACTTCATATAAAATTGTTCCTTTGAAACGCCTGGTTATGCATTTTTTCGGTCTCCGTGACTAGGCGGCGTTGAAACTACCAAGAACTCAAGAATTTGTTCATGCCGATTGCTTAACGTATGAAGCACGCCGGCAGGCACATGGAAACCCTCATTCGGCCTTAGCACGTGAATATTGCCAGCGACTTCGAGCGTAGCAATGCCACTTAGGACGTAAAAGAACTGCTCGGCTCTGTTGTGCAGATGGCGAACTTCAGAAGAGCCACTCGGTACGCGCTCTTGGATCACGCTGAGAGTTGGAGATGCAGCAAGGTGCCAGCCGTCGCAATTGCCACCCCAAAGGTAATGCTTGCTTGTTTGTATTGATGCAATAGACATCGATGCTTCCTGTGCATAACGATGTGGCTCAGCGGCTCCGCCCGATGGAGCCGCTTGCTATGGATTCCATCGAGTCATATTTGTGTATCTCTTAACATATATCGATTTTTGACCCCGAAAATTTCGGACTCAGAAATAACCTTGAACCCGAATTTCTCATAAAAGCGTACATTTTTATCCAAATCTGTTTCTAAGTATGCTTTCACCCTGCAAGCATCCACTTCCTTACAAAAACGTTCCATAAGCAGAGAGCCAATACCTAATCCTTGATGAGTCGGCATCACACCAATCGGACCAAGATGCCAATGTTGTTCGACCGGATCATACTTTGCCCATTCCTTAAACCAGACAGATTTTCTCCAATCGATATCATTTTCATCTCCAAATACATCTGGATCATCAATTACTTTGCCAATGCACGACTTCATTCTCATGACTCCGATGATTTTTCCATTTTCCTTTGCCAGAAAGACAACTCCGGGCAGGTAATTAAAGAGTTCAAAAAACATCTTTTCGATCTCCAGGCGTACCTTTTCGCCATTACCCAGAAATACACCAATATGGTGTGGATTGTTAAGCATGGCGATGCTTAGTACTTTCGCAGATTGTTGGATGTCATTCTGTTCCATTAGGGAAATTTGAAAGTTGCTCATATTTAATCCGTCAGTCATTTGAGGTAATAATTGATGCCAAACTTTGGCAATACGTGGAAAAGGTGGAAAATATACCGGAATTATTTACACTATTTGATTTTGCGATACGCACAAGACAGAAAAAAAAATTGAATTCCAGACCTGATGGTACCGTAAAAAGTATCAAACAGTATCCCTCCATCGGCAGCGAATGTTTAACAGGGTTGTTGAAAAACGTCATAAGCGCAGGCAAGACAAGGCAAAATTTGGTGAAAAAGCGTAGTTTATGTGTGATAAATGAGCATGTTGAACCCAATTTTAACGCTGTATTGGCAAGCACAATAGTATTTCAACAGCCTGCTAAAGCTATCTGCAATTTGTGGATCCCCGCCTGTGCGGGGATGACAACAAAGAGTCATTTTCGACTTTTTATGGCTTCATCAGATTTGATCGATGGAGCAGGAAGCGAGGAACAGGTCCAACCAACACAATTCTTTCCTGAAAATCAAGGCAATTCTCATTTTGGACGTGCAATGGAATCGGTTTGAAATCATCAATAATAGCGGTGTCTTTCCGATAGGGTCAGTCAATCGGAGATTAGTTATCGCGGCTGGAAGCCGCTCCTACATATGCCCACAATCCCAATTAAACGGACGGCCTTTGCAATCGATGATCACGCCGTGTTTGCTATACTCCGGACATTGAAACGGAGGGATCAGATCAGGTGAATGTCGGCCGGATCGATGTTCAGGAATACCTCCGCACCCTGCCGGAGGTTCATCGCCAGAAGACTGCTGGTGAGCATGACGGTTTTGAAGATGACGCCGGCGGCGTCCACGGTCAGTTCGGCAAAGAAACCCTGGTTGGAGATGGTGGTGATCCGCCCCGAAAAGCTGCCAGCCGACATTGTATCGGAGCCGGCAGGTTGCAAGTGAATGTGCTCCGGGCGTATGGCCGCATGGCGGAAATGGCCGTTTTTTCCCGGAACCGCCAGCGCCAGATCGCCGATGAAAGGGGTCCCATTTTCCACCCGCACCGGCAGCACATTTTTCATGCCCACGAAATCGGCCACGAAGGCCGTGAGCGGCCTTCTGAAAACATCTTCCACCGTTCCGGCCTGCTCGACATGGCCGTCGTTGAGTATGGCCACGCGCTGGGCCAGGCTGTGGGCATCGGTAAAATCGTGGGTCACCATCAGCACGGTCAGCCCGGTTTCCCGATGCAGGCTGCGGAAGAGATCGCGGATCTCTTCCCGGAAACAGGGATCGAGGGAAGAAAGGGGTTCGTCCAGCAAAAGCACCGTCGGTTCCGTGGCAAGGGCCCGGGCCAGGGCCACGCGCTGCTTTTCACCGCCGCTCAGGGTGGTCACCGAGCGGTCCAGCAGCGATGCCAGGCCCAATCGATTGATGAGGTCGCGGCACCTGGTCCGTCCGGACGGGGTCGACCGGTGGTGATAGCGAAGGCCGAAATTGATGTTTTTGATCACACTCAGGTGAGGAAACAGGGCGCAGTCCTGGTAGACGATGCCCACGCCGCGGCGTTCAGGAGGAAGCCCCGTGACGTCGCGGCCGGAAACAACGATCCGCCCGCCGGCAATCGTGACGACGCCGGCCACCGACTCCAGGATGAGGGTCTTGCCCGCGCCGGTGGGGCCCAGCAGGCAGAAAAACTCGCCCTGTTCGACGCAAAGATCCACCGATTTGAGGGAAAACCCGGGCAGGCGCACGCTGAGCTGGTCGATGCGGATCATGCCGCCGCCTTGCGGTCCAGCGAGAAGACCCTCAGCAGCAGAAAAAGCACCAGGCAGACGAGGATGAGCCACACGGCCACCGGCTGGGAATACTTCAGGCCGTAGGCGGTGAAGCGTTCGTATATCATCACAGGGGCCACCATGGGATGGTAGGCCACGATAACCACGGCACCGAATTCGCTCACCGCCCGGGCCATACACATGATGCCGCCCACGACCATGTGCCGCCAGGCCAGCGGCAGGGTGACTCGGAAAAAGGTGGCGCCGGCCGACGCGCCCAGGCTCCGGGACACATGCTCCAGGCGCGGGGAGATCTCCGCAAAACCGGTTTTAACTGTATTGATGTAGAAGGGCAGGCCCACGAAGGTCAGCACGGCGATCAGGCCGGTAACCGTTCCCATGATCTCGATGCCCGCCGCCTGAATCAGCCGCCCGATCGGGTGGTTTCTACCGGCAATGCTGAGCAGGGCGATGCCCACCACCGGATGGGGAATCATGATGGGCAGGTCGATAACGCTTTCCAGAATTTTTTTGCCCGGGAAGCTATGCCGGGCCAGCAGGTATGCCAAGGGTGTTCCGAACGCCAGTGAGATGACGGCGGCCGCACCGGCGGTGACCATGCTGAGCCTGATGGACCGGATCACGTCCCGATCCACCAGGGTTTCCTTCAATGCGGCCAGCGTGGGTTGCGTCATCATCTCCACGAGCGGCACCAGGATGAACGCCACGATGACGGCGCTGCTGGCCACCGCCAGCCAGAAAAGGGGATCCCGGTGTTGATACCGCCGCTGCCCCGCTGCAATCACGGCACTATTGCCGGCGGTGCTACTCACGGACCTCCACCAGCGTCGGCAGATTGCCGGGCAGGGCATCCTTCATGGCCTGGGTGGGCACTCGGCAGGGAATGAAGGGCGGCTGACCCATCTCTTTGAGCACCTTCAAGCCCCCGTCGTCCGACAACATATACTCCAGGAATCGGACGGCTCCGGCAGGGTTGGGGGCGTCTTTGACCAGGGTGATGCCGTAGGTGACAGACTGCCCGGTACGGGTGATCCACTCCCCGGGCTTTTTGTCGGTGACTTTAACCTGGGCCTGCTTGTAGAAATCATCGAACTGATAGTTGCCCAGATTAATATGGTCGTCCAAGGTCAGGAATTTGAGTTCGTGCTGAATGGCCACGGACAGATACTCCCAAGCATAGTCCATGTTGCCGGTTTTGAGAAGGGACACCAGCTCGACGGATTTGGGGCGCACATTCTTCTCCGGTCGGTTGGCGATCAGCCGGTCGTAAAGCCCGGGCTGGTTGTAAAATTTTTCAGCGAGCTGGAGGACCATCAAACTGCGGTATCCGCACGGATCCAGGTTGGGATCCGAATGGCCCCATACCACCTCTTTTTTCTGAAGGATTTCGAACCAGTTGTCGGCGTTGATCTGGTCGGCATAGCGGCTGTTGGGCGTATAGCAAAGCACCAGCTGATTGGTGGCAAAGCGGATGTTCCAGTCGGCCTTGCCCGGAATCAGGGTCTTGTCGATCACCTTGTAGTCGGCCGAAGCCATGATGTCGGCGGGCTTGCCCAGTTCGGAAATCATGCGGGCCATTTTGGTGCTGCCACCGGCTTCCCTAAGAATATCAATATCTGGATTGGCCGCTTCGAAGTCCTTTTCGATCCGGGCCAGGGGAACCGTCAGGCTGCCGGCATGAAAAATGATAACCTTTTGCATGGCCGCAGCCGGTACGGCATGGACTGAAATAACTAAAAAGATGGCGATGAGAATTGATAAAAATGCACGTTTTAAATTAGACGGGTTCATCGTTTATCCTCCTCCTGACAAGTCGAAAAGTAACGGTCAACGGCATAACATTCAACTTATTATCATTAGGGGGGACCGGGCATCGAGTCAAATTGTTTTGGGCAATGTTTCGTTAAATTTTCAAAAGACAACGATTACCGACCGTAACAAACAGGCTTTCGGGTGAATCGCAGTATCCGTTTCCCATTGTTGATGTCGGACGTACCGTTATCGTCAAAAAAGGTCCGTCAGAATAGAGCAACTTGCCGGCGGGACCTGCTGTTTATCGGCATGGTAACCTTCGGCCGCAAGGCCCTTGATTTATTGGGCTGCGGACAGCAGTCTTCCGAGGCGGCGCAGCACTTATCAATTGGGCACTTATCAATTGAGTTGACTTGACCGGTTTGCCCCCTATTTTTAATAAGTCTTTGACAGCCGGTCCGATGAGGTACATCCAGGCCAGGATTGACGGTGCCACCCACTGACAATCAAACATCAGGGAAGACCTATATAAAAGCAACCGCTAAAATCAATGCCGACGTCTGCGGCTTTAAAACAAAGGTTACGGCCGAGACCCAAGACGGGATGAACGTCGAACTGCGCATGGGCAGCGATTGCGAAACCATCAGGGAACTGGCCAATCTGATTAAGGCCCGGAACCCGATCAACGCGTTCCAGGAACTCACCCCGATTGCCGAGAGCGTAATACTGGCAGTCTGCCGCTCGGTCTTGCGGAAAAAGGGATGCTGCGAGGCATGCGTGGTGCCTGTGGCCATTTGCAAGGCGATGCAGGTCACTGCCAATCTGGCGCTTCCCAGGGATGTGGTTGTGGAAATAGCTAAAGGATGTTGCCCTCGTAAAGTCGCTTTTCCTACGGATTCGTAAAAAACCGAGATCAAGGCTTGCGAATCCCGAGGAATGAGGCGTACTTAAGGTACTCCGCAGTGACGAGTGATGAAGCGTAACGCAGATATCGGCTTTTTTACGAATCCGTCAAAGGAGTAACCATGCCACAAAAACCCATCGCCGCCGGCAAGAGCAGTTTCGACCTCATCGATTTCGCCACCTTTTTGTCCGCCGTGGATTTAGGCGGTGATATCGTCTTCATGGACGTGGCCTGCGGGATCGGAAACTATGCCATCGAGATCGCCCGGCAAATCCGGGATAAGGGAACGGTGCATGCCTTTGACCTGTGGGAGGAAGGGATTACCAAGCTAAGGCTCAAGGCCGGCTCTCTGAGGCTGGAGAATATCGAAGCCACGGTTTGTGACGTCAGCAAAAAAATTCCCCTTGGCGATCACGCCGTGGACATCTGCCTCATGGCCACGGTGCTCCACGACCTGATCGAAGACGGCACCCACCAGGGGACGGTCAAGGAGATCGCCCGTGTGCTGAAGCCAGCCGGACAGCTGGCCGTGGTGGAGTTCAAGAAAATGCCCGGGCCGCCCGGGCCGCCGGAAAAGGTGCGGCTGTCGCCCGGGGAACTGAACGCGGTGCTTCTTCCCTTCGGTTTTCATCCCAGCCGGACACGCGAACTCGGAGCTGTCACTTACCTGACGACGTTCTCCCGATAATTCCAGTTCATTGCCCGAAAAATGGAGTCGAACCTTACGTGCCCGGCAACCTTCCCCGGGCGTCCAATTCCATCCTTGATTTCTCGGAAAAAAGACCGATATCACCCCCGTAGGAAAGATTTCCACCTTATTCCGGGAGTACGGTCCGTTGTACAAAGCAATCACCGCCTACCGAAACCAGTTGCGGGAAAAGCTGTTCAGCATCCCTGAAAAAGTTCCCACCCGCCACCGCCGGTACGTCATCGCCAGCAACTTCATGTTCGTCTTCGCCCTAGTGGGTCACAGTGCCTTTATTCCCGTCCACTGGATTCTCGGCGCCCCGCTCCTGTTCACCGTCAACCTGCTGTGCGTACCCATGGACGCCCTGTGCCTCTTTTTGAATCATCGGCGGCACTATACAGCGGCCTTCGGCATCTGGGTGACCGGGGTCACCTATCATGCATCCATCAGTTCCCTGGCCTATGGGTGGGAGTCGGGGTTTCACTACTACATCCTGAGCCTTACCGTCTTCGTGTTCATCGCCCCGTGGCGAAAGCTCGTCAACATCCTTCTGCTGTGCATCCTCATGGGCATCTATATCTGGCTGAACACCCACGGCCGCATGTCGCCACCGGACATCATGCTGACCCCAACCCTGAAAACCGCCGCCAATGTGATCAATATCGTGGTGAACTTCATTGTCCTGGGCTACCTGGCCAACTACTACACGCTGGCGGCCGAAAAAACCCAGAACGCCCTGGAGGAGAATGAAAAGACCCTGAAAACCACCCTGGCCGCCTCACCGGTGGGCATCGCCCTGATTAAAAACCGCGAAATCTTCTGGACCAATGAAACCCTGTCACAGATGATGGGTTACGGGAAAAACGAACCCATAGAACGGGATGCCCGCCGCTTCCTCCCCAATGTCGGCGACCTGGAGCAGTTTGAACACCTGGCCCATGAAGTCGGCCAGCCGTCCATCGACGTTCCCGATACCCGTCTTATCAGAAGGGACAAAACCACATTTCCCTGCCACATCAAGATCCGCCCCATCGCACCCGGAGACACCACCAGGGGTTCCATCGTCGTCGTCATGGACATGACCGAACAGAAGGCAGCCGAGCGGGAAAAGGCGGCGCTTCGAGCCAGGTTCCAGCGGGCCGAAAAGATGGAGATGGTTGGCACCCTGGCAGGCGGGGTGGCCCACGACCTCAACAACATCCTGTCAGGCATCCTCAGCTACCCGGAGCTGTTACTCATGGACTTAACCCCGGAAAACCCCATGAGAAAGCCCCTGGAAACGATCAGGCAATCCGGAGAAAAAGCGGCGGCCATCGTTCAGGATCTGCTCACCCTGGCCAGGCGGGGAGTACCGGCCCAGCAGGTGACCGACATGAACGCCATTGTCCAGGAGTATCTGGCCAGTCCCGAGCAGGCCAAGCTGGCTCACTACCACCCCACCGTCCGTTTCGATACCCGCCTGATCCCCGGCCTGTTCAAGGTCTCCGGCTCTCCCGTTCACTTGGCCAAAACCGTGATGAACCTTATCTCCAATGCCTCCGAGGCTATTTCCGGAGGCGGGACGGTGACTATCGAGACGGAAAACCGCCGGATCATCATCGCCTATTCCGGGTATGAAATTATCGAGCCCGGCGAATATGCCGTGCTGTCCGTGTCAGACGACGGCCAGGGAATTCCGGCAGAGAGTCTGGATCGAATTTTCGAGCCCTTTTACACCAAGAAAGTCATGGGCAGAAGCGGGACCGGTCTGGGACTGGCCGTGGTATGGGGAACGGTGAAAGACAATGGCGGGTATGTGGATGTAAGCAGCGTTCCGGGCCGGGGTACCCGGTTTGACCTCTACTTTCCGCGCACCGACCAGGTGGCATTGGAAAAGGATGCGGATTCCCTGGAGAACCACCCGGGCAATGGAGAGCACGTACTGGTCGTGGATGACGTTGAAGAACAGCGCATCATCGCCACCGGCATGCTGAAGAAACTGGGCTACCGGGCCGATGCGGTCGACAGCGGTAAAACGGCGCTGGCCTGGATGCGCAGCCACCGCAGCGACCTGCTGATGCTGGACATGATCATGGATCCGGGCATCGATGGGTTGGAGACCTACCGGCAGGTTCTTAAAGACCATCCCGGGCAAAAGGCCATTGTCGCCAGCGGCTATTCAGAGACGCAACGCGTATCGGCCGTGCTGGATCTGGGGGCCTCCGGCTACCTGAAAAAGCCCTACACACTCTTCGAACTGGCCAAAGCTGTCGGAGACGCCTTGAAAGAACCTTCCGAATAACCCCAATCAGCGCCACAGGCAATCTTCCTCAAACACATTCTCCAGCGCATCGACCAGGGCGTCGGCATCCTGCATGGAGAAGACGATCGGCGGCTTGATCTTGAGCACGTTGTGCAGGGGGCCATCGGTGCTGATCAGAAATCCGTAATCCTTCATGCGATTGCAGATGTAGGCGGCGTGGTCCGCAGCCGGCGCCAGAGTGTCGTGATCCGTCACCAGTTCCACCCCCAGGTAGAGTCCCAGGCCCCGCACATCGCCGATCAATGGAGAATTCTCCTTCAGGGTCGACAGCCGCTCGAGCAGGTAGGCGCCCACCTGCCTGGCATTTTCCTGCAGGTCTTCGGTCTGGATCACATCCATTACAGCCATGCCCACGGCACAGGAAACGGGGTTGCCGCCGTAAGTATTGAAGTACTCCATGCCGTTGTTAAATGTTCCGGCGATTTCAGGGGTGGTCACCACCGCCGCGACGGGGTGGCCGTTGCCCATGGGTTTGCCCAGGGTGACGATGTCCGGCACCACCCCCTGGGTCTCGAAGGCCCAGAAGTGGGTACCGGCCCGGCCGAAACCCACCTGGACCTCGTCGGCGATGCACACCCCGCCGGCGGCCCTCACGTGCGCAAAGGCCGCCCGGAGATAGCCGTCGGGCAGCAGCACCTGGCCGCCGCAGCCCAGCATGCTCTCACAGATAAAGGCCGCCGGCCGCCGGCCCGCGGCCTGGATGCAGTCGACGGCTGTCTTCACATAGCGGGCATAGGCAATGCCGGATTCGGGTCCGGTGCCCTTGTGGGGGCCGCGGTAGCCGCAAGGCATGACGACCGTCTGGACCCAGTCCGGCGCCCCCTTCCCCCCGGGCCCGTCGTGCTTGTAAGGGCTGATGTCCACCAGTCCCTGGGTGTTGCCGTGGTAGGCCCCGTCAACGGTGATGATGTCGCCTTGCCCCGTATGGGTGCGCGCCAGACGCAGGGCCAGTTCGTTGGCCTCGCTGCCGCTGCATACGAAAAAACAGACACTCAGCGGATCCGGGAAGGTGGCCAGCAGCCGCCGGGCGTAGTCCACAATGTTGTCGTGAAGGTAGCGGGTGTTGGTGTTGAGTACCGCCATCTGGCGCTGCCCGGCGGCCACCACGGCAGGGTGGCAGTGGCCCACGTGGCAGACGTTGTTCACCCCGTCCATGTAGGGCTGTCCGGTTTCGGTGTAGAGGAAGCCGCCCATGCCCCGGACGATCTTCAGCGGGGTGCGATACGAGACGCTTAGGTTTTTTCCCAGGTGCCGTTGCCGGATGGCCATGATTTCATCTGCCTGGCGGACTTCCGTGGCCGGAGGCTCAAAGGCAAGCCCCAGGACCACACCCGGATCCGGGCACAGGGCGGTCCACACCCGTCGCTGGCTGGGCCGGGCCACGCCGGGGAAGCTGCCTTCAAATCCCAGCAGGTCGGTGATCAGTTGAAAGTGCAAGTGGGGCGCCCAGCCGCCGTTTTCCTTTGAGGTTCCGATGGCGCCGAGCGTCTGTCCCGCCCTGATGGCCATTCCCGGTTCCAGGGCATCCAGCGATGTGGCTGCCAGATGGCCGTAAAGCGAGTAAAAAGGAATCCCCGTGTCCGTCTCGTGGGACAAAATGAGAGTCGGCCCGTAGTCCTGGTGGGCATCGTTGTTCTGAACGCTGTGGATCCGGCCGTCCATGAAGGCATAAACCGGTTGACCCGGCCGGGCGAACAGATCCAGGCCCAGGTGAACGGTGCGGTATTCGGGAGCGGTGTCCGTCTCCACCTTGAAGGCATCGGCCGTGTAGATCAACCGGGCTTCGTTGTAGCGGCCGATGCCGAGGGCACTGCCGGCATCTTCCATCTCCCGGAATATCAGACGGGTCATGGCTTCCGCATCCCCTTTTTCCGGACCGGCCCCCAGCAGGGGCGTGCTCACGCTCAGGTCGATGACCGGCGGATGGTCGCCCGGCAGCGAGACATCCACCACCGGGGTGAACGACGATTGGTTTTCCTTCAGCCAGGCGGCGAGGAAGCGGCTTCGGGGCACCGGGTCGAAACCGCAGGCATCCCTGAAAAGGGCCTCGGCAAAAGCCGGGCTGATCTCCCGCAGCCGAAAAAGGAGTTCCCAGGCGGGCTGCTGGGAAATCAGCAGATAGGTGTTTTGGGGCGCCAGGCGGATCTGGTGGGCGCTGTGGCAGACACTGGTGCACAGGCGCATACAGATCAGGTCGAAGAGCACGGCCAGTTCCGTCTCGCCGAGCGCAAAAGCGCGGTGGTACCCGGCCACCACCTGGACGGCGGCGGTCAGGGGGTCCCTCTTGCCCATGAGGGCATAAGCGCAGGCAATGGCCAGTTCGTTGATGGTGTGCGAATGAACCATATCTCCGAAATCGATGAGCCCGGTGACCCGGTTGCCCCACCGGCCATAAGGCGACGCCAGCACATTGTAGTCGTTGCCGTCGCTGTGGATCACGCTGGTGCGAAGGCCCGCCAGTTTCGGAGCAGTGTCGGCGCAGTAGCGGTCAAACAGGTGCCGAACCAAATCCCGCTTTTCAGCGTCATCGATATTGTCCAACATTGACCCCACCACCTCGCCGCAGCGGGCCAGGTCCCAGTGAAACGCCCGATGGGTGGCCGGGTGATCGAAATTCATGAATGCCCGGTCGATGTTGCCCAGAAAGAATCCGAGGCTGAAGAGCAGGTCCCTGTCGTGGGGATTGACCGTGGCCAAAGGCTTCCCCGGCAGATAGGTGAGCAGGCGCACGAAATGGCTGGCCCCGTCCTGCCCGGGGATCGAGAGGATCTCCTCGCCGCCGGGAGCGCTTAAGACCCGGGGGCAGGGAGCGGATTCATCAAACAGGGCGGCACCCTGCTCCGCCACATGGGTCATGGCCCGGTTCTGGAGTTCCAGCACTTCACGGGTCTCCGCGGCATTGGCGATCTTGAGTACGAACTGGCCGCCCGTTCCATCCTGCAACCGGAAGTTCTGGTCCCGCTCGCTGGGCAGCCCTTCGGCCGATGCTGAGAGATTGAACAAATTTTCAGCCAGTGCGGCCGCCTGGCGTTCACTGAACCGGGGGGCCTGTCTCACCAGATTCGACATGATGCGTAACACTCCTTTCACGAACTTACCGATGGGGGTTTCATGAAGTTGATAAGGAACAGGAAGGCCGTCTATCGGAAGATGAACCCATCTTTCAGCGGGTCCGCCGGATCGATGAGAAATTCATTGCGTCCGGTGATCCAGGCGCTTCCTTCCACTTCCGGGATAACGGCGTCATGCGGGCCGAACGGGGTGGTTTCAACCACCTGACCGGTAAAACGGGAACCCAGGATGCTCTCGATGACGATGGGATCGTTCATGCCGATTTCCCTGCGGGTGAAATGAAGCGCCAGCCGGGCACTCACGCCGGTGCCGGTGGGGCTGCGATCCACCTCCCCGTCGGCGAAAATGCACACGTTGCTGGAGTGGGCCCCCGGGCTGTGGGGCGGGCCGATGATGATCGTTCCATAGAGAAAACTCAGGTCGGCCTCAAAAGGATGCGGGACCGGACCGGCGGCCATGACGGCCCGTTTGACCGCCATGCCCTTGTCGATCAGGGCGTTGAAGTCCCGGCCGGTGGTAGTCACCCCCAGATCCTCGGCCTTGACGAAGGCATAAAACGCCCCGCCGTAGGCGATATCATAACGCACGGCCCCCAGTCCGGGAACAACGACGGTCTGATCCAGCGTCAGGGCGAAAGAGGGCACATTATGAAAATAAACGCTGGTGACCCGCCCCTTCTCCAAACGGGCGTGGGCGGTCACCAAACCGGCGGGGGCGTCGATGCGAACGGTGGTTTCCGGTTCCACGGCCTCGATCAGGCCCGTTTCGACGGCCACGGTGGTAACCCCGATGATGCCGTGGCCGCACATGGAACTGTATCCCGCGTTGTGAAGAAACAGGACGCCGAAGTCCGCCCCGGGCGTCACCGGCGGCGTGATGATGCAGCCATACATGTCGGCATGGCCCCGGGGCTCCCACATGAGGGCTGTGCGCAGGAGATCCAGGTGGTCGGTCATAAACCGGCGTCGCGCCAGGATGGTCTCCCCTTCCAGTTCCGGCAGGCCGCCGGTGATGATGCGGAAGGGCTCACCGCCGGTGTGGGCATCGATGGTGGTAATCCGTTGCCAGCCCTCCGGCGGCGTCCAGTTTCTCATCTTTTCAAGCATGGTCGGCGCCCCTATCGAGAAGGTCATTCAAACATGGAAATCAGGTTCTTTGTATCATTAGCCATTTACTTCCAGAGCCTGTTTGAAACGTTGCGGTGCGGCCAAGATCAAGGCGGGCGATCATTTCAACCGGAGGCGTAGCCGCGCTGCGTCGAGAATTGAAATGTGGACCCAACGCGGATATTGGCCGCAATGGGACGTTTTGAAATTGGCTCTCACGACATATCGATGACCGTCCCCAGACCCTTCTTCTCCGCCGCCTTGAGTACCGCCGCCGCCGTCACCGCGTCCTGCACGGCCAGCCCCACGGATTTGAAGAAAGTGATCTCCTCATCGCTCTGCCGGCCGGGTTTGTCTCCATTGATGATCTCACCGATCTCGGCGTCGATGACCGCCTTGCCGATGATGATGTCCCCGGCCTCGGCCATGGCCGCGTCGCGTTGATCCACCACCACCCGGGCACGGCGAATGGTAGCGGCGTCGATCTCCTGCATCTGGGGGGTGAAGGAGCCCACACCGGTCACATGAGTGCCCGGTTTCAGGTCGTTGCCGTCAAACAGGGGGGTAGTTGCCGTCGTGGCGGCCAGCACGATATCCGCCTGCGCCACGGCGGTCTGCGGTAAATCGGCCAGGGTGACTGCCGGCGCATCGGGCCATCCGGCAATGTCGTCGGCCAGCCGTTGGGCGGCGCTTGCGAAGGGATCGACAATCCAGACACGCTCAATGTTGCGAACGGCCATGACCGCCCGGAGTTGGGAACGGGCCTGGACACCGGCGCCGAACAGAGCCACGGTCCCGGCATCCGCCCGAGCCAGATAGCGCGCCGCCACACCGCCCGCCGCACCGGTACGAAGGGCCGTCAAGCTGTCCCCTTCCATCAGGGCCAGGGGCATACCGGTCTGCGGGTCCAGGGCCAGCACCGTGGCCGCCACCGTGGGCAGTCCCAGCTTGGGGTTGTCGGCATACACGGAAACGATCTTCACTGCAAAATCGCCGCTTTCGTGGAGATGGGCGGGCATGAGCAGGGTCACCCCTTTTTCCGTGTGAAAACGGGACCGCAGCGGCATGGTGGCTTTTCCGGCGGAAAGCTGGGAGTATGCCCGTGCCACCGCATCAATGGCCTCGGTCATGGAAATCGCCGCGCGGACGTCTGCTGCCGTCAAAATACGAATGTGCATGTTTCGGTTGCCTCCTTACCCTATGATATTTTTCAATTCATTCCGAATGGCATCCAGGTGCTGGGCCATCCAGCGAGCTGCGTCTTCGCCGTCACCGGCCTCGATGGCTTCCACCACCCGGGCGGCCGTCCGGATGGAAACATCACGGTAGGCCGGCGGCAGCAAGGCCGTTTTCAAGTCATGGTGATGGGCCACGACTTTCTCGAGCACCAGTTTGGTCAGCTCGCACAACACCCTATTGCCGGCAGCTTCGGCCACTGCGGCATGAAACTGGATATCCGCATCCAGGAAGATGGCGTATTCCGTTTCCGTTCCTTTCACCTTTTTTATGGCCGCCTTCAGATTCCGGATCTGCTCGGCATCGGCCCGTTCCGCCGCCAGGGCCGCTGAACGGCATTCCAGCAACGCCCGCGCCTCCATCAGGTCAAAAATCGAGCCGGCGGAAAAGGCTGCCTTGAGTTTCTCGATACCCGGATCCACAGCGGGAAGCACATCTTTGATGAAGGTCCCCCGGCCCTGCAGCGGCTCCAGGTAACCCATCACCACCAGGGCGTTGATAGCCTCGCGAACCGATGAGCGCCCCACTCCCAGCATCAGGGCCAGATCACGCTGGGAGGGCAGTTGGGAACCGGGTGATAGTTCACCGTCGGTAATCTTTGCAATAATCTGTTCGGCCACCATGTCCGGCGCGGAACTTTTGCGAATGGTCTCAAAAGCCATTTTTTATCTCGATGCTGATGGGTTAAGGGAAACAATGGCCTCAGAACGCCTCGTGCTCGGTGCGCCGGATAATCTCATCCTGCAGGTCTTCTGTCAAATCCACAAAATAGTCGCTGTATCCGGCCACCCGGACAATCAGGTCCCGGTAGTCGTCCGGATTCCGTTTGGCCTGCTTGAGCGTCTCCCCGTCCACCACGTTGAACTGAATGTGATGGCCGTCCATGCGAAAATAGGTGCGCACCAGCTGGGCCAGCTTGGTGATGCCCGTGTCGTCGGCCAGGACCTGGGGCAGGAACTTCTGGTTGAGCAGGGTGCCGCCGGTGCGGATGTGGTCGATTTTTGAGGCTGAGCGGATCACTGCAGTAGGGCCGGTGCGGTCCGCTCCCTGTACCGGGGAGATGCCTTCGGAAAGGGCGATGCCTGCCCGGCGGCCATCGGGCAGGGCGCCGATGACGCTGCCGAAATAGACGTGGCAGGTGGTGGGCAGCAGATTGACCCGGTGGACGCCGCCCCGGGTATTGGGCCGGTCATTCACCGCGTGGTAGTAGGCTTCGAAGACCATCTGCATGATGTCGTCGGCCGCGTCGTCGTCGTTGCCGTACTTGGGCGTATCATCCAGCAGCTGCCGCCGGAAGTCGTCGTACCCGGTGAAATTCTCCTTCAATATCGTCAGAAAACCGTCCATGGTGATCGTTTTCCTCTCGAACACATGTTCCTTGAGGGCCGTCAAGGCATCGGTGATCGACCCCAGGCCCACCCCCTGGATGTAGGAGGTGTTGTAACGGGCGCCGCCGGCATTGTAGTCCCGCCCGGTTGCGATGCAGTCATCGATGAGCAGGGAGAGAAAAGGCACCGGCATGTGGCGGGCGTTGATCTGTTCGATGATGTTGTTGCCGTGAATCTTGATGTCGATAAAGTGATTGAGCTGCCGGGTCCAGGCGTCGAACAGATCCTCGAACCGTTGGAAACGGGACGGGTTGCCGGTGGCCGGTCCCAGCTGTTTGCCGGTCATCGGATCAACCCCGTTGTTCAAGGCGAGCTCCAGCACCTTGGGCATATTGAAGTAGCCGGTCAGGAAATAGGCCTCCCGGCCGAATGCCCCGGCTTCGACGCATCCGCTGGCGCCGCCCTCCCGGGCGTCCTCCACGGTTTTGCCCTGGCGCACCAGTTCCTGGACAATGGCGTCGGTGTTGAAGATGGAAGGCTGCCCGAACCCGGTTTTAACGATCTTCAGGGCTCGCTTGATAAACCGATCCGGGTTTTTCTTGCTCAACTGCACCATCGATGAAGGCTGGAGCAGGCGCATCTCCTCGATCACGTCCAGGATCAGGTAGCTCAGGTCGTTGACCGCGTCGCTGCCGCTGGCCGTTACCCCGCCGATGTTGATCAGGGCAAAATCCACGTAGGTGTTGCTCTCTTTGGCGGTGACGCCGGTTTTCGGCGGTGACGGGTGGTTGTTGAACTTGATCCAGAAGGCGCACAACAGTTCCTTGGCCCGCTCACGGGTCAACCGGCCTTCGGCGAGATCTTTCCGGTAAAAGGGATAGAGATGCTGGTCCAGCCTCCCGGGGTTGAAAGCATCCCATGGGTTGAGTTCGGTGATGACCCCCACGTGGACAAACCAGTAGGCCTGGAGGGCTTCCCAGAAGGTTTGCGGGGTGTGAGCCGGCACCCGCCGGCAGATGGCGGCCATCTGCATCAATTCGGCTTTGCGATCCGGATCCGATTCCGATCCGGCCAGTTGCGCCAATGCATCGGCATGGCGGCCGGCAAAAGCGATAATCCCGTCGGCGGCAATGGCCATGGCCTCCAGCTGGTTTTTTTTATCCAGGGCATCGCGGTCGCCGAAAAAATCGAGCCGATCCACGGCTTCCCGGATCTCGGCCTTCAGATCCAGAAAGCCTTTCCGGTAAATCTTGTCTCCGCAGGCGGTGTGGCCCGGGGAGCGCTGCTCCTGGAACTCGGTAAAAATACCGGCGGCATAGGCATCTTTCCACGCTTCAGGAAGATGGGAGAAAAGCTTCTCCCGGATGGAGTGGCCCTGCCAGAAAGGGATGATTTCTTCGCGGTAAACGTCACGAACGGAATCGCCCACCGCAAAGGCCACCTTCTCGCGGCCGCTGATCATGTCCAGATCCCGCTGGGAATGGATGCACACTTCCGGATAGGTGGGTGTGGCTTTGGGCACCGGTCCGCGTTCACCCACGATCAGTTCGTCGGAACCGATATAGATCGTTTTATTCTCCATGATGGCGGCAAAGGCCATGGCCCGTTGTACGGGTATAGCGGCGGTCCGGGCGACGCCGCTTTTGAAAAAGCGGGTGAGCAGCCGGGCCCGCTCGTCCGACAGGCTGGGCACGGCCGCAAGGCTCCGGGTTCTCAGGCGATTGATGCGTTCATTCATGCTTATCCTCCAATGGAAACAGCAAATCCTGCGGATTCGAATCGGGTTTGGATGGCCGCCACCCGTTCAGGCCCGGGGGGAAGGGTTTCAGCCGTGAGGTCGGTCATACCCAGTCGCCGGTACTTCTCACTCCCGATCCGGTGGAACGGCAGCAGGTCCACCCCTTGTATCGTTTCGAGTGTGCCCGTGAACCGGAGAATCTTTCCGATGTTGTCGTCGCCGTCGGTAATACCGGGAACCAGGGGAATCCGGATGCGCACGGGCGTCCGGCTGCCGGCGATCCGCTGCAGGTTCTCGAGAATGATCCGGTTGGACACCCCGGTATAACGCTGATGCTGCACAGCATCCATAATCTTGAGGTCGAAGAGTACCAGCTGCAGCCGGGGAATGATCCGATCGAGCACAGCCGCCGGAGCGAACCCGCTGGTATCTAAAGCGGCATGGATTTCCCGGTGGTTGCAAACGGTCAGCACCGCTTCCAGGAACCCGGGCTGGGAAAGCGGCTCTCCGCCTGAGAAGGTGACTCCGCCGCCGGATTCATCGTAAAACAGCACATCCTTTTCGATGGCATTGATCAAGGCATCCACACCCATGACGGTGCCCACCGTCTCATCGATCCGCCCGGACGATGTGCGGCGCCATATCGTCTGGGGTCGTGGGTCGATCCCTTCAGGATTATGGCACCACCGGCACGACAACGGGCATCCTTTTAAAAATACCGTGGTTCGGATACCGGGGCCGTCGTGCAGCGCATATTTCTTGATTTTAAAGATAGTGCCTTCCGTCATGCCGCCTCGCTGCCGCAGGGGACCGCCAAAGCCCCTTTTTCCTCGATTCACGACAATGATAGCAGATATCACCCCAAAGGCAACATATTTTCAGGTCTTCAGACCATCTGACACTTCCTGTTCGGTTATCCCTGCTTCAGGTTTGGATCGTGGGCGTTGAGTGGTTGATCAGGACCACTTGCATGAATGACATCAAACCCTACCCGCCGGTTTTTGCCGACATCGGTAAATAGCCTGAAAAATATAACTATTTCAAATTTTTAACCATCCTCCAAATGGTCTTCCCATTGACTTTGCAAGAGTTATCCCTTAGCTTGATTGCTTATCTGACCGGCAATGCAGTCATTTACCCCTCAGGGTGGCCTGCTTGGTTATAACCGTAAAGCAACGAACGTGGGACTTCGAATGATCCCAGCGTGCCCGGCGGCTTTCAGCCGCGATTTTTAATATTTTCCGGTAAGCGCCCATGGAGGTGGAAATGACCAAACGAAAAGGAAAACCGGTAAGCTTCGATGCGATGGTCAAATTTTTCATGCACAATTACAATATCCCCACGAAGCGGGACATCGACCGTCTCAATGATCGCCTGGATCGGCTGGAGAAGCTAATCAAAGCAATACCTTCACGAAACCAGCGGTCAGCGGCAAAAAACAATGGTGGGTCTCCGGCGAGTGCCACGGAAATTGTTCTGGATCTCATCAAACGAAGCAAAAACGGTATCGGCATCGCGGAAATCAGGGAGCAGACCGGCTTCGATGACAAGAAGCTCCGCAATATTATTTTCCGGTTGAACAAAATGGAAAAAATAATGCGGGTCAGCCGCGGCAGCTACAAAGCCGTTGAATAGTCTTTCCTGCTCCGACGACCCAAAAACCAATCAATAGGCACTGGAGGCCTTCATGAATATGAAAAAAGATGTAAACAATCCCGGCATCGCCCCCAAAGACCGACTGGGCGGGTATACGGTCAACAAGTTATCCTACCTCACGGATATCCAGTCCTGGCTCTACCAGCTGGAACATGAAGGCACCGGCGCGCGGCATATCCATATCAGCAATTCGGACCGGGAAAACACCTTTGGTGTGGCCTTTAAAACCGTCCCGTCGGATTCCACCGGCGTGGCCCATATCCTGGAGCATACGGTCCTGTGCGGCTCCGAACGGTTTCCGGTGCGCGATCCCTTCTTTTCCATGCTCAAGCGCAGCCTGTCCACCTTCATGAACGCCTTCACCGCCTCGGATTGGACCATGTATCCCTTCGCCACCCAGAATCGCAAAGACTTCTTTAATCTCATGGATGTCTACCTGGACGCGGCCTTTTTCCCCGCTATCGATGAACTGAGCTTCAAACAGGAGGGGCACCGGCTTGACTTGGAGGGCGAGGGGACAGAGGCCCGCCTGGTTTACAAAGGCGTGGTGTATAACGAGATGAAAGGCGCCATGTCGTCGCCGGACCAGGTCATGGTCCGCTCCATGCTCAACGCTCTTTATCCGGACACCACATACAGCAACAATTCCGGCGGGGATCCCGCTGTCATTCCGTCGCTCACCCACCAGCAACTCAAGGCGTTTCATGCCCGCCACTACCATCCGAGCAACGCCTTTTTCTACACTTACGGCAATCTGTCGCTGAAAGACCACCTTACCTTTATCGAAGAGCGGGTGCTGAACCGGTTTTCACGCATCGATCCGGGAACGGACGTTCCCGAGCAGCCCCGATGGAACGCACCGAAGATCGTAGCGTATCACTACCCGCTGGACCGCAGCGAGAACCCTGCAAAAAAATACCAGGCCTGCGTGGCATGGCTGCTGGCGGATATCAAGGACACCTTCGAGGTGCTGGTCACCGCGGTCATTGAACAGGTTCTCATCGGCAATGCGGCATCACCGCTGCGAAAGGCATTGATGGACAGCCAGTTGGGTACAGCCCTTTCGGATGGCACCGGATTCGATGCGGAAAACCGGGACACCATGTTTTCGGTGGGCCTGAAAGATGTTTCCGAATCCGACGCAGAAAAGATCGAAGCCATTGTCTTCGAGGTTCTGAAAAACCTAGCCAACGACGGCATCGATCCGGAACTGGTAGAGTCGGCCATCCATCAGATCGAGTTTCACCGCAAAGAGATCACCAATACCCCCTACCCCTATGGCATCAAACTGCTGGTCGGTATCTCGGCCAGCTGGCTGCACGGCGGCGATCCCGAACGCATGCTTCAACTGGATGCGGACTTCAACCGTCTCAGACAGTCGCTGGCTAAAGGCCGATTTCTGGAAGACAAAATCCGGCACGATTTTCTGGACAACCCCCACCGCGTCCGTTTTACTCTGATCCCGGACCAGGAGATGGCCGAACGGGAAAACGAGCGTGTTAAAGGTGAATTGGCCACTATTCGGGCCGCCATGGACGAAGCCGAACTGGAACGCATCCGGGTCGATGCGACAGCTCTGGAAAAACTTCAGGAAAACCCGGAGAACCTTGCATGCCTGCCCACCCTGCAGCGTGAAGACATTCCCCCTGACGTGGTCCGCATAGCCCCCACGCCAGGCCCCTTTCAGCCGCCGGTGTGGACCTACGACCAGCCCACATCAGGTATTTTCTATTTTTCAGGAGGTCTGGGGGCCGGCAATATAGACGGCCGGCTGCTGCCGCTGGTACCCTTTTTCTGCTATGCCGCGTCCAAAATGGGCACAACCGACTGCGACTACACGCAAATGGCCCGCCGCATGGACCTGTATACCGGCGGCATCGGTTTTTCCGCAAACGCCCGCACCCGTTTTGACGACAGCGGCGACTGTCTGCCTTTTATCTCGTTTTCCGGCAAATGCCTGAACCGCAACCAGGACCGGATGTTCGAAATCCTTCACGAATTGACGACCCAAGTCGATTTTTCCAACCACACGCGGCTGCACCAGCTGATCCTGGAATACCGGGCGGGCCTCGAGGCGGCTGTGGTCCACAACGGCCATCGTCTCGCTATTTCACTGGCCTCGCGCAACTTCACCCCCGCCAATCACCTTCAGGAAATATGGGGAGGCATCCACCAGCTTCACACCATCAAGCAGGTGGAAACGGAAACGGACGATGACGGCATGCAGCGTCTGACTGCCGACCTGCAGGCAATCGGACATACGCTTTTTTATCGGAAAAATGCCAAGCTGGCCCTAATCGGAGAGAAGGCGATACTGGTCCAGGCAGCGGAACCCATGAATATCCTGACCCGCGCACTGGCAGACGGCGGAACCGATGGGTTTGTGCCGCCCCGGCTGGACGTAGCGCCAGGGTTTCCCATGGAAGGGTGGAGTACCTCCACGGCCGTTTCCTTCGTGGCCCAGACGTTTCAAACCGTACGCCTCGACCATGCGGACAGCCCCGCCCTGTCGGTGATTGCCAAAATGCTGCGCTCCATGTACCTACACCGGGAAATCCGGGAAAAAGGCGGCGCCTATGGCGGCTTCGCCCTGTACAATGCCGAAGACGGGCTGTTCAGTTTCGGCTCCTACCGGGATCCCCATATCGTGGGCACCCTGAAGGTCTACAACGGGGCGGCCGATTTAATCCGCTCGGGAAAATTTTCCGAGGAGGATGTGAAAGAGGCCATTCTGCAGGTCTGCTCGGAAATCGACAAGCCCGACCCGCCGGGTCCGGCCGCCCGCAAAGCCTTCTACCGCCGGATTATCGGACTGTCCGACGAAACACGCCTGCACAACAAGGAAAACCTGCTGAAACTGAATCGCAAGGCAGTGGTGGAAGCTGCCGATCGCTACTTTGACAATAGCCCGGCCAACAAGGCGGTTGCGGTCATTTCCAGCCGCGATCGGCTTGAAACGGCTAACGGGAAATTGGCGGGTCACGCGCTTTCTCTTCAAACGGTATAGCGATGGGGGGCCGCCGGCACCTGCAGGCGGCCGGGCTTTAGGGGTTCACTGGGCAATCCACCCCGATTTCCCCTCATGCAGACCGGCAACGTGCCGATAATCAAATTGAATCGCACGATTCGGGGGCGATATCGCTATTCAACCTATGTTTCAGGGAGCATTTTTTTTGACAAGTTCCACCACGTCAACCGATCAGTTTGCCTTCAACGATCAGACACCGCTCTACAACAGCGGTATCATAGGCAATTACATCAACTATCTGGAATCCCACCACGTGGATCTCGATACCGACGACCTGCTGCACCGAAGCGGGCTGACCCGGTTTGACATCAACGATGAGGGGCATTTTTTAAATCAGGAGCAAATCAATCGTTTCCACCGCTGCCTGGACGCGGTGCTGACAGACCCGAAGATTTCCTACAAGGTCGGTCGGCACGCCCTGTATATGAAATCGACGGGAACAATAAAAAGATATGGACTCCAATTTCTCACACCCGGGGCCATGTACAGGGCCGTTGACCGGCTCTACCCCAAATGGTCCAGGGGACATGTGATTAAAACCACCGTCACCGGCAAGGGGCGGGCAGACGTGGTGGTTTCCGTCCGGCCGGGCGTCCGGGAAAAGCGCTTTCAGTGTGAAAATCGTCAGGGCATTTTCGAAGCCATCGGCAATATTCTGACCAGACAACCGGCTCAGGTCAGCCACCCGACATGCATGCATCGCGGGGATGACGCCTGCCGCTACCTGATCTCCTGGCGGGAAAAATCCTCCGCCATCTGGAAACGGATGGGCGCCTATGCCGGCATACTTGCTATCGCCGTTGCCTCCGGAATGCCTTTTTTCATGCCTGCGAGGTCCTGGATAGTGTGGATGCTGGCCATGGGGGTGACCTGCCTCTCGATCTTGCTGTTTGGCTATTGGCTGGAAAAAAAGGAGTACATTGAGCTGCTCAAAGAGCAAGGCGACACTGCTGGAAATCTGCTGGAGGAGATCGAAGCCCGATACCACAATGCCCGGCTGGTTCAGGAAATCGGCCTGGCCGGGGCAGACATCCTGGAGGTGGGCACCTTCCTGAACACCGTTTTGGAATCCATGTCGCGGAACCTCGATTTTCCCCGGGGAATGATCTCCCTGTGCGACGACGGATGCAGCAGACTGCATCACGCAGCAAACTTTGGATTTTCCCGGGCAGAGCAGAAGTTCCTCGAGGGGATGGATTTTCCCATCGATCTGAAAAACGCTTCCGACGTGTTCGTTCAGTCGCTGCAAACCGGCCGGCCGGTATTTTTAAATGATATCCATAGGAATATCGATGGCATGACGCCGAACAGCATCAATTTGATTGAAACGCTCAATGTCGACGCCCTGATCAGCGTTCCCTTGATTCATAAAAAAGAACCCCTGGGCCTTCTTATTGTGGACACCCAAGGGTCCAAAAAAAACCACACCACCAGCGATGTCAACCTGCTTATGGGCATCGCCGCACAAGTTGCCACCGGCATTGTCAATGCCCGGTCCTTCTCGCGGTTGCAGGAGAGTGAGCAGCGCTACCGCCTGTTGGCGGAAAACGTGATGGACGTGATCTGGATACTCGATTTGAAGACATTAAAATTGAAGTATGTCAGTCCTTCCGTAGAAAAAGCGTTAGGCTATACACCGGATGAAATGATCAGCCTGTCCATGGACCAATACCTGACGCCGGAGTCCTTTCAGCGGGCTGCCGATGCATTGGGCAAAGCCATGGATCGGTCGGCAACAAGAAAATTGGACGCCCAAAGCTATTCCATGACACTGGAACTGGACGAGTATCATAAAAACGGAACTCTCCTTCCCATAGAGATCACCGCCGGCTTCATCATGGATGAAAACCACCAACCCAACGCCGTTCTCGGTATTTCCCGGGACCTGTCGGAACGAAAAAGGTCGGAGAACGAACGAGCGGCCGTCAAGGAAAAGCTTCAGCAGGCTAAAAAAATGGAAAGTTTAGGGACCATGGCCGGGTCCATTGCCCATAATTTCAACAACCTGCTGATGGTCGTTCTGGGCAATCTCGAGCTCGCCCAAGAGGATCTGCCTGAGGCGTCAGCCGCAGCCCGCAACATCCAGCGGGCAGCCCATGCATCGCAGCGGGCAGCGGACCTGAGCGGTATGATGTTGACCTATGTGGGCCAGTTGAAAAAGGAAAGCATTCCCGTGGACCTGTCCCAAATGGTGAATACCGTCCTGAAAAACCTGGATGAATCCAAAATGGCCAATGTGACCCTGGATATGGATCTGGCGGACCCCATGCCGCTGGTGGCCGCAGACGCCGACCAGATGCGCCAGATGATAGCCGGGTTCATTACCAACGCCATCGAAGCGCTGGGAAATGAAAAAGGCCGGGTTCGAATCTCCACCGGGTCCATGCACTGTGACAAGGACTATCTGTCCACCACCTACCTGAAGGGAGAACTGTCCGAAGGCATTTATGCCTATGTTGAAGTCGCTGACACCGGCCAGGGCATGGATGCGGAAACCCTGGGCAAAGTCTTCGACCCCTTTTTCTCTACCAAGTTCACCGGCCGTGGACTGGGCATGGCGGCGGTCATGGGAATCATCCGTTCCCATAACGGTGCCGTAAAGGTCAGCAGCGTCAAAAACGAGGGTTCAGTGTTCACGGCGCTTTTTCCCATACAGGGAATTTCCCTGCGGCCGATGACGATCGACAAGAAAGACGACAAGGCCGTTGCAGAAGGAAGAACCGTTCTGCTGGTAGATGATGAAGCCATGGTGATGGATATCGGCAGCCAGTTTCTCAAGCGATTGGGCTACTCCGTTCGGATGGCCTCGGACGGCCGGCAGGCACTGGATATATTCAGACAGGAATCGGATAGCATCGACTGCCTGCTGCTGGATTTCACCATGCCCGGCATGGATGGCCTGGAAACCATGCAACAGATCAAGAAAATCCGGTCGGATGCAAAAATTATCATCACCAGCGGGTATACGCGGCAGCAAATCGAAGACCAGTTTTCCGGCATCGGCCCGCCGGATGATTTTATCCAGAAGCCCTTCGAAATGAAGGCACTGCAGGAAAAACTCTGTGAAGTCATCTCAAGGACCACGGAAAACAATAAATTGACCTGAGATAGCGCCGGATTGCGGTTCACCGGTTATATAGTGGATTAGGCCGGGTCAGCGTCGTTTTCTCATCCGCCATCCATCTCTATCCTCAATTTATACAGTCAGACCTTGACGCATGGATGAAAAATTCCTAATCATGAAAAAAATGAAACCTGACACAAGGTCATTGAATGCATTTATCCTGTTGACCGGAGTCCTCCTGTTCGGATGCGCCGGCAAGCCGCCCTCGGATATCGGCCTCAGGGAAGGCCGTCTGGCCCCCTGCCCCGGCACACCCAACTGCGTCATCAGCCAGGATGGGGATGAGCGGCACCATATCGATCCCATTGCCTATGCAGGACAAAAAACCACCGCCGTGGAGATGATCCAGCAGGTGGTTCAGGGGATGCCGGGCACCCGCATCGTGACCCAAACCAACCAATATCTTCACGTGGAATTCAAATCCAGAATAATGGGGTTTGTCGACGATGTGGAGTTCTTTTTCCCGGACACGGCCGTTATCCATGTGCGATCCGCCTCGCGGGTGGGACACTCTGATTTTGGCGTCAATCGCAAACGGATCGAGAAAATACGGCAATTGTTTCACACCCGGCTCTCGCAGGAGGGCGGCACATGAAAAGGGTATGGCCGACGATTCATGCGCTGTTTATCCTCCTGATGCTCATCAACCCGGCTGTCGCCGGTGAAGTCTACACATGGACGGATGCAGAGGGCAACATCCACATTACCGACCAACCACCGAATGACCGCTCGCCGGTCGAAAGCGTAATCCGTTATTCCGCCCCGACTGAGACGAACGCATCGCCCGATCCGCCGCCGCAGCCCAATAGCGCCGAGATGCAGCAGGCTGAACAGCTGAACAAACAGCTGAAGCGGCTCAAGGAGCGCAAAACACAGCTTGAAAAAATCATCGTGGAAAACCGGGCCAGCATTGCCGCGGCGGAAAAGGATGCCGAATACTACCGTAAGCGCAGCGGATCCTATGCCCGCAGAAATGAAAAATCAATCGAGCGGCAATTGGTAGTGCTGAATAACAATCTGACCACCTACCAAAGCGATCAGCGCTACGTTGACGAGGATATTTCGGAAACCGAAAAGCGTCTGGAAACCATCGAGCTGAATATGAAACGACCGGGTGGCGAATCGGGCCCTCCCGCGCCGGCAAACTGATCGTTGCGCCGAAACGGATGCCTGTTACACTGGAAGATCCAAACCCAGTTGTGGGTGGCACACAAAAAAGGGAGACGGCTGGTCTGCCATCTCCCTTTATTTGCGCATCGTTAATGCTGTCGGTGGATTACATCATGGCGGCCTGGTTGACCAAGGATTCTCTCAGGATGCCTTCAGCCGCCTTTTGATTATCAACGATGTAGGTCCCATTTTGAAGGTCGTTCCGGATCTGGGAAACCAGGGATTCACGCACGTCCGGGACAGAAGCCATGGCCCGCTGGGCATCGGCGATTGACCGTCCCCGCCCGCTCAGTGCCACCCGGTCCTGTTGGGGGGTGGGTGCTTCAGGTTTTTCGGACTTGGCTGTATCCAACTTTTTCCCCTGTACTTGCGCGCTCTGGTAGACATTGAGTTTGGATTGAATATCACTGCCCTTAATTTCCATGTTCGCGACTCCTTGTTGTACTGTTTTGACTATATTATCGGCCACATTACCAAAAAACAATAGCTTTTTTTACTAAAAAGGGCACAACAATTTGATATATTTGCGATTGGAACCCCGCCTGATTGTCTTTGGGAATTAAGTTTCAAAACCGTACCCTCCCAAAAAGGATTTGCAGAATCATCGCCGATGACCTAAAACAGAGCCCGGTTCACTGCTCATAAAATGAAAACCGCTTCAACTCGAAGGTGATTGACATGACCGATATTCCGCAAAGCACACTGGCCCGAGATCCCCATGAAAAGGAATTCATCCAGGCCGTCAGCGACGTGATGAACAGCGTCAGACCCGTATTGGATAAAACCCCCGAATACCGCCACCACAGTATCGCAGAACGGATCGTGGAGCCAGAACGCATCATCACTTTTCGTGTGCCCTGGATGGACGACATGGGCCAGATCAAGGTCAACCGGGGGTTTCGGGTGGAGATGAGCAGTGCTATCGGCCCGTACAAAGGCGGACTCAGGTTTCACCCGTCGGTAAACCAGAGCATTTTAAAATTTTTAGCATTCGAACACGTCTTCAAAAATGCCCTGACCACCCTGCCCTTAGGCGGCGGCGCGGGTGGAACAGACTTTGAACCCAAGGGCAAATCGGACGGTGAAGTAATGCGCTTCTGCCAGAGCTTTATGGCCGAGCTGTTCCGGCATATCGGAGCAAACACGGATGTGCCCGAAGGGGATATCGGTGTGGGGTCCCGTGAAATCGGCTATTTGTTCGGCATGTACCGCAAATTGAAAAATAAATTCACCGGCGTGTTGACCGGGAAAGGGCTGGGCTGGGGCGGCAGTTTGATCCGGCCTGAAGCGGCCGGGTTCGGATGCGTCTATTTCGCCGCCCAGATGCTGGCCACCCGCAATGACGCCCTCTCTGGGAAAACCTGCCTGGTCTCCGGATCCGGCAATGTGGCCCAGGCCACCACCCGCAAATTGATCGAGATGGGGGCCAAGGTGGTCACCCTGTCCGATTCATCGGGTCACATCTACGATGAAGAGGGAATCGATGCGGACAAGCTGGCATTCGTCTGCCACCTGAAAAACATCCGGCGGGGCAGGCTCAGCGAATATGCCGACCGATATGCCCACGCCGTCTACACACCGGCGACCCCGGACCAGGAGTCGAATCCCCTGTGGCGACACCGTGCCCAGTGCGTCTTTCCCTGCGCCACCCAGAATGAAATCAGCAAACAGGACGCCTACCATCTGATCAACAACAACGTCAAACTGGTGTGCGAAGGCGCCAGCATGCCCTGTACCCTCGACGCCAGGGACATTTTCGCGGACAAGGGAATTCTCTACGCACCCAGCAAAGCTGCCAATGCCGGTGGCGTGGCCGTCTCCGGCCTTGAACTGACCCAGAACAGCATCCGCCTGGCCTGGCTCGGCGAGGAGGTGGACAGCCGGCTGAAGATCATCATGAAAGGCATTCACGACACCTGCCTGGCCGCCGCCGACGCCTACGGCAGTCCGGGCAATTATCTCATGGGCGCCAATATCGCCGGTTTCATCAAAGTGGCCGACACGATGCTGGACCAGGGGATCATTTAGCCGGAAACGCGGCGCTCCTTTCATTCCTAAACAATGGTATCCGCTTTATTGCCCGCCCCTTGAAGACCGGGTTGTCGGTGATTACTGTTGGGCAGTCGATCAGTCGGGATGATTCTGCTTTCCACGATGTCCGCAAAACAGAACCACCCGGCCCCGCTCCACCAACAGGGTGTTGAAAAACGTCATGAGTGCAGGCCCGACAAGGCAAAATCCGGCCGAAAAGCGGAGTTTGTGGGTGATCAATGAGCATTTTGAGCCGGATTTTAACACCGTATGGCCAAACGCAATCGTTTTTCAGCAGCCTGCCAATGGCGGCAAGTGCCGGCCATACATGCGTTACCAATAATCGCCACCAAACGGGAAGGAGAGATACATGATCAGTGATAAAATGACCCAGGCGTTGAACGAGCAGGTCAACCGGGAAATGTATTCGGCCATCCTTTACATGTCCATGTCGGCCCACTGCAACCAGGTGGGCCTCAAAGGCTTTGCCAACTGGTTCATGGTGCAGTACCATGAAGAGATGCTGCATGCCATGAAGATCTTCGAGTATATCCAACGGCAGGGAGCGCAGGTAAAGCTGGCCGCCATCCAGGCGCCGCCGGCGGAGTTTAAGTCTCCCCTGGACATGTTTACCCAGACCCTGGCCCACGAACAGTTCATCACCCGATCCATCAACGACCTCATGGAGATTGCCATTGCCGAAAAGGATCACGCGTCCCAGATCTTTCTGGAGTGGTATGTGACCGAGCAGGTGGAGGAGGAGGAAAACGACAACGACATCATCGCCCAGCTCAAACTCATCAGGGACAACCCCCAGGGTTTGATGATGCTGGACCGGGAACTGGCCGGTCGGATGACCACCGTACCGACCGACTTCAGCAAGGGCGTGGCGGCGGCCATGGCTGCTGCGGGCGCATAACCCTTTAATTGAAAAACCGCATTTACCGTGTGGAAAAGGGCGCAGGGGGTGACGCGGTCACCGGCTCGAAAATGGTGCCTTTTTCTATAAAACCTTTAAAATACCGCCTTTTTGAGATTGTCCTTTTACTCAGAAGGCGGTATTTTTTGTTCCCATGAAACCCGTCCTCAAATCCACACTGCTGGTCGCCGCCACCCTGGTGGCCGCAGTGGGCATTGTTTTCTGCGGTGCCCTCTTCTGGATTAAATCCAACCAGGGTCTTCAATGGGTACAGTCCCGGATCAACACGGCGATCCCCGGCCATGTAACCGCCGAGAAGCTCGGTCTGTCTCTCGTTTGCCCAGGCCTTGACTTCTATGGCGTTGTGCTCCACGACCCCCGGGGGCTTTCCCTGGCGGGTTTTACGCATCTTTCCGTGGGGCTTGACTGGAAGAGCTTGTGGAAACGGGAGATCCGACTGAATCGCATACTGCTTCAGGGTCCATGGGCAGACCTCGCCATGGATGCGGCGACAGGCCTCAACCTGATGACCGCCCTGACGCCGGTGGCCCGGCAAAAGGAGGCGGACGCACCGGCGACCGACAGCACCGGACTGCCCTTCAATATCGTTTTTGAATCGGTGCAGCTGACCGACGGCCGATTCACGTTTACCCCGTCAGATGCCACCATGCACCTGGAAGCCACCGGACTCACCCTTTCCGCCGAGGGAAATCTAATGGCCCGCTCCGGCAGCCTGGAACTGGCGGTGGACCGTTTCCGGTTCAACAGCGCCGGCATCCGTCCTGAACCGGCCCGCATCGTTTTAAAGGCACATCTGGATGGCGACAAACTGAGCGTGTCCGCCCTGGATGTCACCTCCGGCCACACTGAATCGAGGCTCTCCGGTTCGGCCGACAGTCTATTTACGACGCCACTGATCGACGCTGGTTTGTCCGTCGACAGCCAGCTGGCCGAATTGAAGTCAATTTTCAATCTTGCCGGAGATTATGCCGGTCCGGTAAACGCCAAACTCGCCATCAAGGGAACCGTGGCCAAGCCTGATGCCAGGCTCGACATGACCGTTGGCAAGGGTGTGATTGCCGGTCAGCCGGTGGACCGTGGCGATCTTTCCATTGACCTTAAAGATCGGCAAATAACAATCGATAAGGCCGCGCTCCGGCTGGCAGAGGGTTCGGCCATTCTCAATGGAACGGTAAACCTGCGCGGTGCATTTCCAACAGGCTTTCTCGCTCCGCCGGCAGATGTCAACGCCATCACCTATACGCTCAACCTGGTGCAGGACATCCCAAACCTCAACCAGTGGCTGAAACCGTTTATCGATATCAGCGGCGCATCGGCCGGTCGGGTCTCATTAACCGGAAATGGAGTCATCCCTTCGGGCATGTCGACCCGGCTGGCAATCAAGGCGTCGGGACGGCGCCTGCTCGTCCCCGGCATGGACAGGCCGGTCGACGCCGACGCTAATCTGGTGGCCCAGTTGGACCGCGGCACAATTTCCCTATCCCGCTTCAACGCCGCTGCCGACGGTGTCGAACTGGCCGGGGAGGGCCGTTTTCAGATGGATGACGGAGCTCTTGCCGGCAAACTGTCATTGACGGCAGATAACCTCTCCCGGGCCCTGGCCGTCGTGGGGCTACCGTCCGTCCAGGGCGCCTGCAAGGCGGTGCTGACCGTAGGCGGCAATTTGAACCGACCTCAATTCTCGGTGGACCTGACCTCGAAGAACCTGAAAGTCGATACCTATACCCTCGGAGATCTGACCCTCAAAGCCCACCTGGACCATGACGGCCGGCTGGACCTGACCACTCTGAGCCTGCATAACCGGGGGACCCGGATCCAGGGCAATGGCCGCCTGCGGCTGCTGCCGGACAGCGGCGGCATCGACCCCGAATTTGTCAACGCGCTTACCCTCACCCTGGACACGCTGACCCCTGCAGCCTTTATGGACTCCCCGCCTATCAACGGAACCCTCGACGGCCGGCTGCAGGTGGGCGGCCCGCTTGGATCGCTAACAGGCGAGCTCTCCCTCAACGCCACGGCGCTGGCCACTCATGACGCCACCATCGGTGACGTTGATGCCCGCGTGCGGTTGAAGGCCGGCACCGTCTTTGTGGATCGGCTCCAGCTGCGCAATCACGAGTCCGCATTCAACGCGGCGGGCAGCATCCGCGTGCTGGATCCCGGCACGCTTCGCCGGGTCGAAGACCCACCCCTGGACTTCACCATTGATTCAAAGCACTTTGACCCCGGGGATTTTATCGGTGCGGCAAGCGGCCATTTTTCCCTCACAGGCATGCTGGGGGGCAGTCTTGAAAATCCCGCCGGTCAGATCTCCCTTGACGGCAGGCAGGCCAATCTGGCCGGTCAGCCCTTAGAGACGCTTTCACTCGACGTCCGCCTGGCGGACAGGCGCCTGTGGCTGGACCGGTTCATGGCTGCGGTTGCCCCCGGCGAACAGGTCGAGGGTGGCGGATCGGTGGGTTTGGATAAGACCATTGACCTGCACATTAAATCGGCCGGCATCTCCATCTCCCGCATCCAGCGGCTGCATGACTTTTTTCCCGGAGAAGGCATGCTGCACCTCGATGCCACCGGAAAAGGCAGCCTGGAAAACCCGGACATCGACGGTCATCTGACCATCTCCGACATGATCTTCAATGAGGAAGTCATCGAAGATGTCAATCTCGATTTCAGCCTCCATGACATGCTGGCCAGGATCACGGGAAACCTGAATTTTGACATGGACGCCACCTGTGACCTGAAAAAGGGAGATTTCGATGCCCGCCTGATATTTGACCACACCGAAACCCACAGTTACTTCAAGGCCGTGGGAAAACCGGATTTTCATGGTACGCTGACCGGCCGGGTCCAGGCAGCCGGAAATATCCGGGATGCCGCCAACGCCTCGGTAAACGTGGATCTGAAGGCATTTCATCTGCTGTTCAAAGATATCTCGTTGATTCAGTCTGGCCGCATGGTTGCCCAACTGGCCGACCAGGAACTGACCATTCCGGAATTCGAGGCGGCAGTGCTCTCTTCGGGCAGCCTTCATCTGAAGGGAGATGCCCGGATCGGCGGACGCCTCAATATGGCACTCGACGGCCGGATTCCCCTGGCAGTTGCGGGAATTTTCAACGACGAACTGGCCGATGCCACCGGCATCCTGACCTTGACGGGTAAAATTGCCGGCGACACCGACGACCCGCAAATCGATGCCCGCATCGAGCTTGAAAACATCGGCATGACCTTGCCCGGTCTGGTTCAAAAGGTGCACGATCTCAACGGGCGCATTCACCTGACCCGCGACAATATCCGCATCGACACCTTAAGTGGATTCCTGGATACGGGATCGTTCAACCTCGGCGGCACCATCGCTCATGAAAAATTCACCCCGACCCGGGTGAATATTTCTCTGGAAGCGAAATCCCTTCCGCTTGAAATTCCCGACACACTGACCGTTCTGCTCAATGGCGACATTAAAATCACTGGCGACCAGCGCAACGCTGCTGCCAGGGGAGAGATTGTTCTCTTAGAAGGGCTTTACTACAAAGATGTGAAGATTAACCTGCTGCAGATGACGACCGGCCGGCAGCGGGCCGTCACCCCGGCGACCCGTCCCTTATCGATCCCTTATTTTGATACGGTCAACCTGGATATCAGTCTCAACCATCGGCAGCCTTTTCTGGTCCAGAACAACCTTGCCCAGCTTGAGATCAGCCCGGACCTGAAAATCGGTGGACGTCTGGACCATCCCGTGATCAGCGGCCGTGCCCAGGTCAAGGAAGGCACCGTCACCTTCCAAAAAAAGACTTTCGATGTTAAAAAGGGCATCATCGACTTTATCAATCCCTACAAGACCGAAGCTGAAATCGACATCGAAAGCGAGACGTCAATCCGAACCTGGACAATCAAGCTGGCCATCAAAGGCACCCCCGACAATCTGGATCTGAAGCTTTCCTCGGTGCCGACGGAAACCGATTCGGACATCCTGTCCCTGATCCTTTTCGGTCAAACCGCCCAGGAATTAACCGCCGGCGAGGGGGCTGCAAAACGCAGCACCGGCCAGATCATGGCTGAAATGCTTGCCGACACCTTTGGGGCCGACATCAAAAAAACCACGGGAGTCGATATTCTGAAACTGGAAACCAACGGCAGCGGCAGTAGTCAGGATGCCGGCGAAGTCAAGGTGACCGTGGGCAAACATCTTTCCGATCGCATGACCGTCAAATATGCAGTGGAGTCCAAGGATGGTGAAATCATCCAGCGGGCGATCACGGAGTACAAACTGCTGGAGAACATCTTGGTCAGCGGGTTCCAGGACAACCAGGGCATATTCGGAACCGAACTGGTGTTCCGGGTAGAATTCAGGTGAATGACCCGGTGAAGCGACGACGCGGAAAAAAACAGGCGCGCCAGTGGGCCTTGATTCTCGGCATGCTTTTAGTCTCGTTCGTCCGAAGTCTGGCCGCAGACATCGACACCGTGGGCAGCGATGCCATTTTAAAAAATGGGTCGGAGACGGTAATCAGCGACATCCAGGTAGTCATCGTTGGCCCGCCGGACCAACGGGAGCGTCACGCCGCCATGGCCAAGCGCCTTATCCGGTTGCACCCGGCGGATCATTTAGATAAAGCTGCTTTACAGGCATCTATCGATGCACTCAAATTTAGTCGTCGCTTTTCAGCCATCCATGTGGATTCCAGCTCCGACCCCGGCGGTGAAACGCTGACCTTCACCCTGACTCCCTACCGGACCATTGCGGACATCCGCATCCGGGGAAAATATCCCCTTTTCGAGCGGGATATATTAAACCAGATGACCCTCTATCCGGGTGACCCATTCACCCGGGAGGACCTTTCTGCCCAAGCCGGGGCCATCATCAAACGGTATCAGCGAGAAGGCTACATTGACCCGAAAGTGTCGATAACAGCGCAGCGGGACAATGGAAACGACTACGCCGTTATCCGCGTAGACATCGACAAGGGCTCCCATTTCGCGCTCGGTACGCTTGTCTTCGAGGGCAACCGGGTTATTTCGTCAAATTCCCTCGCCTGGCACATGAGTGTCTGGAGAAGTTCGCTGTTTCCCGGCATTGGCCGGTTCAGCGAATACCGGCTCAAAAAAGACATGGAATCCCTGTTAACTTACTACCGTCGGAAAGGATTTGCGGATGCCCAACTATCCTATCGCATCGATGACACCGGTGGCTCCCACCAGGTAAACGTAACCGTCCTGGTCCGCGAGGGGAGGCGTTATACGGTGGCTTTCGAGGGAAACCGGCGTTTCTGGGACCTGACCCTGAAAAAGGATGTAGCCATCTTCAAGGACGGAAACCGGAGCAATGTCGGCGTGAGAAAAAGCGTCCGGAATATTAAAAAACGGTATCATGAGGACGGGTTTCTCGATGTCCGGATCAAGGCGGAGACGATCCTTGTGCCCGGCACCCCGGTGGAAACCCTCCAGCTGCGCTTCGTCATCCACGAAGGGCCGCAAACCATCGTGGACAGGGTCACCATTGCCGGCAACCACGCCCTCCCTGAAAAGGAAATCAGGAAACAGATTCTCACCCGCCCACCAACGATTTTCCACGAGGGTGCCTTTGTTCCCGAAACCTTGGAAACGGACACCTATGCCGTCACTACCCTTTACCTGAAACAGGGATTCCGCGAGCGCACGGTGGATTCCGAGGTGACTTTCAATGAAGACAAAACCGGCGCCGACATCTCTCTGAATATCAAGGAAGGCCCCCGGACAACGGTCGGTTCCATTGCGATCAAGGGGTTGACGGTTTTGCCGGAAGCAAAGGCCAGGAAGGTGTTGGTCCACAAAATCGGTGACCCTTTTCGCACCGCTGCATTGGATGCGGAAAAGGAAGCCATCGCCAGCCTGGTTTCCGAGAAAGGTTACCCCCATGCCACGGTGCAGGCCAGTGTCACCTACAGCCAAGACCGCACCCGGGCGGACATCGTTTTCGAGGTCGATGCGGGTCCGCAGGTGACCATGGGAGACATTTTCGTGTCCGGCAACCTGAGAACCGCTGAAAAGGTCATTCGCCGTGAACTGGAAGTCCAGCCCCGGACGCCCCTGTCGTTGCAGTCGCTTTATAACGGCCAGCGCAGGTTGAGAGATCTTGAGATTTTTCACGGGGTGAGCTACCGCACCTTCGGTTTGAAGGAAAAAGAGAAAACGGTCGACCTCTTTGTGGAGATCGAAGAGAACAAACCCTACTACGCCCAAACCAGCGCCGGTTATCAGTCGGACAGCGGCTTTTTCGGTCGCACCAAAGCCGGCGATCACAACCTGTTCGGCCTGAACAAGGATCTGTGGGCCGAAGCTGAAATCAGCCAGACCGGCTACCGGGTGGAGACCCGACTGACCGAACCCCGGTTTCTGAGCACCCGCACCACGGCCAGCATCGGTGCGTTCAATGAAGAGCTGACTGAATTCAACCAGCCATTCGGCACAAGAACCACCGGCGGATCGATAGGATTTGGCCGCGACTGGGGCAAGCATGTGAACACCGCGCTGAGCTTCCGACTGGAAAAAAGGGATCAGTTCAGTGTCGAAGATCGCCCCCCGGAAGAAGTGGATGATGAAACCCGTACCATTTTCGTGACCACCCCCTATGTGCGCTACGACAGCCGGGACTCTTTTGTGCGTCCTACACGGGGACTGCTCTCATCCGTCGGTGTGGACATCTCCAAGGGAGTCCAGAACCAGTTGGACGACTTTTTCCGCTACCAGTTCGATACCCGCTACTACTGGACCCCCCTGGAAAAAGTGACCCTTGCCGGGCTGGCCAGAATCGGGCAGGTGATTCCCTATGCGGACAGTGAACTGGTCCCGGACGACCAGCTGTTTTTTCTGGGCGGCATTCAAAGCGTCCGGGGCTTTGATGAGAATCTGCTGCGCGTTGACAATGCAGGAAACCCCGTGGGCGGGAAGACGGCAGTAGTCGGAAGCCTGGAGGCCCGCATCGATCTGGGGATGAATCTGGAGCTGACGACCTTCTTCGACATCGGCAGCGTACAGCATACGCTGGTGGAAGGCGGCTCGGACCGGTTCCGTTCGTCCATAGGCATCGGTCTGCGTTATATTACCCCCATCGGTCCCATGGGCCTGCTCTACGGCCACAAACTGGACCCGGATGACGGCGAGTCGGCAGGCCGGTTTCATCTTTCCATTGGATACAGTTTCTAACCCGTGTTTTCAAGTCTTAATACAGTTGTCAGTTAATTGACAATTAATATCAGCCGGGCACCTTTCGCGCCAGACTTATCATATTAATTATAATCGTGCTCGCCATGCCGGACATGTCCAGCGTAATTGTTTCCGTACCCTTCAGGCTTCCTCTATCTCTTACCCCGGCGAACTGAACACCATTTTCGGATATCTGAACGAACAATCCTGGCGGATCGTCTTTTTCATAGGTGGCAAGGTCCAGTAAAATGGAGTAACTTGTACCGGCGCTGGCAAAGATCGCTTCAATCCTCGATAACATTACCCCTAACGAATCAAGCGTCTTTATCAAGAGAAGCTCAAAAACATTCTGCCTCGAATATTTCCGCCCCCGCCCCCTTCCGGGATTTTGTTCTCTCAGGCTCAACAGTCTGCAGTCGGAATAAAATTTTATTCTTCTGGCCGCGATTCCGGTTATTTCTTCAAGGTCTTTCGGGGAAAATTCTCTTGCCATATACATGCCCCCATAATGGATCAGTTGTCAGATTATTGTTTTATATATATTTTTGTGATTATTGTCGATATTTTTTTAATCTGGGGATCTTTTTATTTTCAGCGGGGTTTGGCCCGTTTTTTGTCCGACCAGCATCACCGCACGGGAATTCAAATTTACAAAAAACAATAATTATGAAAGAAAATAATTTATGTTATTGCATCGGGTGCAGCCTGCGATAATGCGAGTCAGTGCCATGGCAATCCCGATGCAGGAGCGGATAAGGCTTTTCCCGGTAAGCGGATGACGACCCGTTACCGTCTTGCCAGGGTGGCTGGCTTCCCAAACAGGTGGCCCAGGAGTCACCCGTGTGCACGAATATGCGTCCGGATACAGTTTTATTATAACCCCGGCTGAGGTGGTTTTTGGAAAACGAAGACCATAAAACCCGTTTCATTCAAGTTTCGCGGCTTCGCAGCATTAAAACAAAAATAATCGTTTTTGCGCTGCTGGCCACAATTATTCCTTGTATGTCCCTGGGCACCCTCTCATATATCCAGAACCGAAAATTTCTCCAGGAAAAGATCGCCAATGAACTGCGCAATGCGACGATCCAGACCAGCGCCGAATTCGACCTGTGGCTCAAGGCGCGATTTTACGATTTGAAGGTCTTTTGCAGCTCCTATGTCGTTTCCGAAAATCTCCAGCGCATGCTCGGAAAGGACCGGGATAATATCGAGCGCCTCGTCGCTGCCAATCGTGTTAAGGAGTACCTGCGATCGGTACGCGAAAAATTTTCAGATTACCGGGAATTGGTGCTGGTCTCCATGATCGGCGACCCGCTGGCCACCAGCAGTTCCGAAACGCCGGTAGTCAACCTGCCGGCCCAATGGTTCAAACAACTGGAAGGAGGAAAGCCGATTGTCGGCGATCCATACTGGGACGCCACCCTCAACATGCGGGTGCTGACCCTTGCCGAGGTGATTAAATCATCCGACAACCGCCGTCTGGGCATCCTGGCGGTAAAAATCGACTTGGCGTCCATCATGGCGATTCTCGAGCGCAAAGCGGCAGAAGGTGTGGACGAAATTTATCTGACGGACCCAAAGGGCCGGCTCATCGTCAGTTCGACATCCATTTTCGGCAATCCGCCGCAGTCAATTGTTGCCAGGAATCTCTTGGCCACCGGGTCCGATTTCCCCCAAGCGCCGGTCGAATATACAAATTACCGGGATCAGCCGGTGGTGGGACTCGGCACAAGGATTCCGGAAATGGGCTGGGCGGTATTTGCCGAGATGGAGAAGGCCGGCGCCTATGCCGATATCATGCAGCTTCGAACGATCACATTTATAATCATTGGCATCCTGCTGCTGGCCATGGGTGCGCTGGCCTATTTTCTGGGGCACACCATTGTGCGGCCACTGAAGCGTCTCAGCGGCGATGCGGGCAAGGTGGCGTCAGGCGATCTGAATGTGGACATCCCCGTTCACGGAAATAACGAAGTAAGCTATCTTACCCAGGTATTCAACCACATGGTGTCCAACCTGCGGCGCGGACAGGCGGAGATCTCACAGGCTCACGAAGCCTTGATGGAGAAAAACCGCGAATTGCATCTGCTGTCCATCACTGACGGCCTGACTTGTCTGTTCAACCGCAAGCACCTCATGGACCTCTTCGACATGGAAATGGCCCGAACGCGACGGTACCGGATTCCCTTTTCGGTATTGATCGCCGACATCGATCATTTCAAAAAAATCAACGACACCTATGGGCACTTGGCCGGCGATGCGGTGCTTCGTCGAATTGCCGATACCCTTGGCCAGGTGGTCCGTGAATGCGACCACGTCGGACGCTACGGAGGAGAGGAGTTCCTGATCATTCTTCCCAGCAGCGATGCCGCCGGCGCGATGCAAATGGCCCAACGGATTCGCGAACAGATCTGCCAGGTACGCTTCTACAATGACGGAAACGAAATATCGATGACGATCAGTGTGGGGGTGGCCCAATGCATCGACGGCGATGACAGCGTGGAAGCCATCCTCAGTCGTGCCGATACCGCGCTTTACCAGGCCAAGGCCAACGGTCGGAACCAGGTTATCGGGCCATGACCAACGTCTGATGAACCCAGCCGGTCATGCCGTCTTCCGTATCCACACGGATCCAGCTTTCCTTGTAGGAATAGCCAATGATCGATGCGCCGGCCGTCAATGTCGCAAGCACTTTGTGCTTGAAATCCGGACCTTCCCGGAGGTTGGTGTTCTTGATAAGCTTCAGCGGCAGGGGCTGGTCAAAAGGGACTTCACCGGCCACCGGGGCGCTTTCGTCGCGGCCCTGAAGGCTGCGGTCGCCGGCACTAACCTGATTCTTCGACTGAACGGCAAGATAAAGGGCGCCGCCGTAATTCTGGGCTTTGAATTCCCGGGTGCTGAGCTTCAACAGCTGCTCGGCCTTTAACAGCGCCTCCATCCCCTCCGGGTCGGTGTCGGCAATCCGGCCCCTCATCGATTTCACGGCGATTTCGGTTTCGGCAATGGTAGATGCCGTCTCGGCTTTGCTTTCGATACTGCGAAGTTTGGATTTGGTCCGGACAACCTCGATGATCGCATCGTCCAGCTGTCTTTGCTGCAGGCTGACACGCCGATTCAGTTCGTTGACCATTGCCTCTTTCTGGAGCATCCGGATTTCCAGGTCAGCCGCCTTGCTTTCCAGCTCGTCAATCTTGGCATGGCTGGAAGCCAAACCCTTTTGAAGGCTCTGGTTCTGCGCAACCAACCCGGCGATCTTTTCCGTAGGGTACGGTGGGCAGTCAAGGGGCAATGGCACGGTTAGCGGCTGTGTCTGCCGCTGCACACAGGCGCATAGCAACCCGATCAGCAATATCCCGGCAGCAATTCTATAAGTCTTGGATTCTGGCCCTTTCTTCGATTTTGACATGCAAAGTCACCCTCCATAACACCCGCATTGAAGCTATTGGAAACTAATCGAATTAGGCCGGCGGGTCAACCCTTTCGGATCCACCCGGACCTTTATTCCCGGGCGGTAAGTACCATGCCCAGGCAAACCAGAATAAGGGCAACCATGGCCTGCCAGTGCAGGCGTTCGGTATCGATGAGGGCAACGGAAAGCAGGACGGCGCAAACCGGAATAAGAAACCGGTAGACAGCCATGCTGGAAAGCCGGTTGGCCTGGATCAGCAGGTACCACAAGGAAAAGGCGGCGGCGGAGAGAAAACTCAGATAAAACAACAAAAACAAAGACGGCCCTGAAAAGGTTAATACCGCCGGTGATTCGAAAAAAAGGGCAAAAAGGAACAAGGCCACGGCGCCGGCAACCAGCTGATAGGCACACATGAGCGGCGGGTAAACACGAACGGCGGTTTTTTTTACAACCACCAGTGCCAGGGTGGAAGACAGGGCGGTGAGAAGGATGAAGCCCTCACCGGTCAAGGTCATATGAAAGTCCAAGCCGTCTCCCTGCAGGTTGACCAGGACGATGCCCACAAAACCGAAAATCAGCCCTGTGCTTTTCCGAACGGTGATGGGGTCGTCTTTGAACCACAGGTGAGAAAAAAGGGCCAGGAAGAAGGAGCCTGAAGCGATGATGATGGAGGCCTTCACCCCTGTGGTATTGGACAGACCAATATAGAAGAAGGTGTACTGCAAGGTGGTTTGAAGCAGCCCTGTCAGGACCATGGCGACGTAATCGCGTCTGTGAGACAACCCGATGGTTTTTCCCGAAACCAGAACCCCGGCAAAAATCATCATGCCGGCCAATAGAAACCGGTAGGCGGCAAAGTAGAGTTTGCCACCGGTACTGTGCTGGATATCCAGCATCACGAAGCCGGCCTTGACCATGGGAAAGGCGCTGCCCCACAGCAAGGCGCATATCAGTGCCCAGAAAAATACAATCGGCGGCCAGGTGAACAAATTTTCGCGATTGATCATCTTATCGCCAGCGGATGCTGTCCGGCCGGTAGCCAAGCGTAACAGGCCACCCCCGGTGAAGAGTCATGGCCGCCAGGTGGGATTCGGCGACACGTACGACCAGCGTGAGGGAACCGGCACGCACATCGGCAAACAGATCGCCGCCCTGCCTTTCCAGAGAAAGGCGGGTGATCGTACCGTCAACGGTTGCCATATGAGCGGTTGTTGGCCCCTCCCCTTTACCGAAGATACGGATGGCGGCAGGGTCGATGAAGGCGGTGGCACCTTCATTCGGCGGTGGTGACACCATAAAGCATTTGCCGTCGCCGAGTACTTTGACATAGAGGCCATCGTCCTGGCGGATCCACGGGCCAAAAATCATATTGCTCCTGCCGGTACCGACGGGCATTCCCTTGAACAGGTGGATCACCTCGTCACACACATCGTAGAGCCATTCCCGATCATGGCTGGCAATCACCAGGGTGGTCCCCCATTCGCTGCGGGCACGCAGGGAGGCGACGCGGATCAGTTCGCTGGAGGCGGCATCCACACTGGCAGTCGGCTCGTCCAGGAGCAGCACCCGGGGTTTCAGCACCAACCGGGCAGCCAGGGCCACCCGCTGGGCCTCTCCGCCGGACAGTTCGTCCCACTGGCGCTGGGCAAAGGCATCGGGGTCCAAACCAACCATGGTCAGGGAATCGTGTACGGCTTGGGTCAAATTGTCACGATCCCCGCGAACCTTCAATCCGTAGGCGATATTTTTATAGACCGTGCGCTTCATGAGGTAAGGATCCTGGGTCAGCAGGGTCACCTGAAAACGGACCCATTCGTCGAACGGGACCGCCGGCACCCCGTCGAACAGGATACGTCCTTCGGTGGGCCGAAGGATGAAGGCCATGAGCTTGAGCAGGGTGCTTTTGCCGCTGCCGTTGGGCCCCACCAGTCCCGTGATGGAGGCCGGTTCAACGTCAAGCCGATCGACGGCCAGTACCGGGTCGCTGTGGTAACGGTGGACAAGATTTTCAATCCGGTAGCTGGGTTGGGACACAGTAAACACCTCCCGTTCATTTTTTCCTTAAAAAAGAGAGGCACACATTAACGCCAAAAGCGATAGCGATCAGCACAAGACCCAGGGCGATGCCGGTGGCGAACATTCCCTTGCCCGTCTCCAAAGCGATAGCGGTGGTGATGGTGCGGGTATGCCACTTGATGTTGCCACCGACCATCATGGAGATGCCCACCTCGGTCATCACCCGCCCATAGGCGGTCAAACCGGCCGCCAGCACCCCATAACGCACCTCCCACAGACTGCTGAGCAACAGTTGCCGCCGATTGGCACCCAGAGAGATCAGGAGCGTTCGCAGGTGCCGGTCCATACTTTCCACAGCCGTGGCGCTCAGGGCCACCACCACAGGCAGGGCCAGAATGGTCTGGCCGATGGCAATGCCGGTCAGGGTGAAAAGCAGGCCCATCTCTCCCAGCGGGCCCCGGTTGGAGATAAAGGCATAGACCACCAGACCGATGAACACCGTGGGCAGGGCCAGCGCCGTATCCACCAACAGCCGTACCTGACGCTTGGCCGGAAAATCAAAATAACCCAGAACGAATCCGAGGGGGATGCCCAGTGTCAGGCTGGCGGCCATTGAACCGGAGGAAGCCTTCAACGTGGCGGCCACCGCAGACCAGGTCTGGCCGTCACCACCGAAAAGCAGGTGTATCGCCTCAATGAATCCGGCAAAGATAAAATCCATTTGATGTTCCAATGATCGAAAAAGGGGGCAAATGCCCCCTTCTTGTCAATCCGATCCGTTAAATATGAAATCGCGGCACTTGTTCAAAATCAAGGCGGGCGACCATTTCAACCGGAGGCATACATCAAGTATGTCGAAGATTTAAATGTGAGCCCAAGGCCGATATTGGCCGAAATGCGGCATTTTGATTTTAGCCCATCAATATCATTTTGCATTGGGCACGAATAGGGGTTTCCCCAGCAATTTGAAATCCCGGATCAATCCCTGGGCCTCGGCACCGGCCATCCAGTCCGAAAAGGCGGTGGCCAGATCGAATTTGGCCTTTGTGCAGCGCTGGGGGTTGATGGCCAGCACGCTGTACTGGTTCAGCAAAATATCGTCCTGCTCAACGAGTACTTTCAGCGGCGGATTGCCTTTCATGGTATCGGCGTACTTGATATAGGTACCGCGATCGGTCATGGTGTAACCGTTGCGTTCGGCGGCAATGTTAATGGTAGCCAGCATTCCCTGCCCGGTTTGCACATACCAGCTTTCCTTTTCCGGGACGGCCGCGCCGGTGGCTTTCCACAGGGAAAGCTCCTTTTTATGGGTGCCCGAATTGTCACCGCGGCTGGCAAACACCGCCCCCCTGGCACGCACAGCGCCCAGTGCGTCCACAACATTCTTGCCTTTGATGCCGGCCGGATCACTCTCCGGGCCGATGATTACGAAGTCGTTGTACATGATCTCCCGGCGGTTAACGCCGAATCCCTTTTCCACAAACACTTTTTCGGCTGGCGGGGCATGGACCAGCAGGACGTCCACATCGCAGTTTTCACCCATCTTGAGGGCCTTTCCGGTCCCTACCGACGTCCATTTAAGTTCGATGCCCGTAGCTTTGGTGAAATGGGGGGCCAGGTAGTCCAGCAGGCCGGTGTTATCGGTACTGGTTGTGGTGGCCATCATCAGCACCTTGTCGGCGGCCATGGCGGGCACGGCTATCATCAGGGTCAATACCATTATTACAGTAGCCTTTACTACTATTTGTTTTTTTCTTTGCATGGCTTTACCTCGCTCATTGATTTGAAGCCTCTCCGCTACAGGCAGCGGAGAATCTTCACCGTAAGAATAATAATCGTTCAGGGCCGCACGCATTTACCGTTGCCTGCAGCGGGAAATGCGCTCGTTTTTGGGTTTCAGGTTATAGGGATGCTGAACCGTGGGTCAGGATTTCTGTTCGGCTTCAGCTGCCTCCAACTCGTGGGGAAAAATCATTTTACCGCTTTTGGACACATCGTAGCCTTCCAGTTGTTCCGCAGCCTGGATGAATGCTTTTTCGTGGAGCAGGCTGAGAAAAAACTGGATCCCCTGGTCGAAGAACCGTTCCCGGGTCACCAGCAGGTCGTAGCGCTCCTGGCGCAAGGGCAGAAACGCCAGACCCAACAGGGAGGCCACCGGTCGGATACCCGGTCCGGCATCGGCGCGACCGCCCAAAATCTCGAGCCCCACATCCATGTGCCGGTTCACCTCGCGGTCGTACCCGGCAACCCGTTCGCCGGCAATACCTGCCTGCTTCAGTTCCCGGTCGAAAAGCAGGCGGGTGCCCGTAGCCAGAGATCGATTGACGATCCGCACGCCGGGTTTTCCCAGGTCCTTCACGGCGGCGATGTTCAGAGGGTTGCCTTTTTGGAGAAGGATCCCCTGATCTCGCTTGCAAAAGTTCACCACCACGGGCATGCGGTCGAACTGGCGCTGCAGAAAATCGAAATTGTACTCGTTGCCGTTCTCCTGAAGCAGGTGGCTGGTCGCCATATGGCAGAGATTTCGACGCAGGGCATTGATGCCGCCCACGGAACCCAAGTTTCCGAATACGGCCAAATGCGTGGGATAGCGGCTGTTGAATATGGAAAGTGCCTTTTCCAGAAGAATGTCATTGCTCCCGGCAATGACCAGCAGTCCTTCGTAGGGAGGCAGAACGTTGTGGTTCTGGGGATAGTTGACCGTGCTGGACTCGACCCACTGCTCTACCAGGTGTCGGGGAAAAATCCATTTTCCGGTAACCTTGGAAGCGGGCAAACCCTTATCCGAAATCAACGTATAGACCATTTTCTCATTGATTCCAAGAAATTTGGCCACCTCTTTGGTGGATAGCATCTGTGTCATGGGATCCTCTTTCTCAACGGCATTGTCACTGGCAGGAATATACGGTCATAAACTGATAATCTAGTAGGAATCGTGAAGATGGATGTCAATGTTTTCCATAAATTATAGGAAAAATAGAATTAATACATACCATAACCAACCAAAACCAACACTTTCTTTCTGTTTTTTGATGGTCCACCCATTGATGCAGCCGATGCCCCTTTTTAAGTTGACGGGTACGGTGCCGGCCGTATAGATTAGCAGGGAACCTATTTCCCGGGAGCGTTGGAATTATGCTCAACGAAAAGCAGAAACTGGATACGTTGATGACGCTGGGGATCGAGCTGAACCGGATCCACGACCTCGACATCCTCCTGGAGCGGGTGCTTACGCGGGCGCGCCAGTTTGTCAACGCCGATGCCGGGTCCATCTATATTCGCGAAGGCAACCGCCTGGATTTCACCTATTCCCAGAACGACACCTTGCAAAAACGCCTCCCCGCGGGAGAAAAGCTGATCTACAGCACCTTTTCCGTGCCCATCGACCCGACGAGCATCGCGGGGTATGCGGCGGCCACGGGGAAAATGCTCAGTATCCCCGATGTCTACAAACTGTCTCCTACCAAAAGCTATCACTTCAGCAAGAAATTCGACAGGGCATCCGGGTACGTCACCCGTTCCATGCTCACCATCCCGTTAATGAGTTCCAAAAAGGATGTCCTGGGCATTCTCCAGATCATCAACGCCCAGGATCAGGAAAAACGGATCCGGATTTTCAGTCAGACCGACGAGAAGGTCATGCTGCACTTCGCCGGCATTGCTGCCGTGGCACTGGAACGGGCCCAGATGACCCGATCCATGATCCTGCGGATGATTCGTATGGCGGAGATGCGGGACCCCAAGGAAACCGGCGCCCACGTCAACCGGGTGGCCGGGTTTTCATTGGAGCTCTACGAACACTGGGCCAAGCGGCGACATATCGACCAGAAGGAGATCGACAAGACCCGGGACGTATTGCGCATGGGGGCGATGCTCCACGACGTGGGCAAAGTGGCGACATCCGACCTGATTTTAAAAAAACCGGCGCAGCTGAGCTTCGAAGAATTTGAAATTATGAAACAGCACACCATCCACGGTGCCCGGCTTTTTTCCAATCCGCAGTCGGATTACGATGAAGCGGCGGCCATTATCGCCTTGAACCACCATGAGAAGTGGGACGGTACGGGCTACCCCGGCCACGTGGATCCAATAACAGGCAAGCCCATACCCGGCCACGAGAGCCGGAATGGCGGCCCTCTGCCCGGTAAAAAGCAAGAAGAGATCCCCATTCTCGGCAGAATCGTTGCCATCGCCGATGTCTACGATGCGCTCTCCTCCAAGCGAAGCTACAAGGAGCCGTGGGATGAATCGCGGAGCATCGAAATCATCAGTAAGGGCGCCGGCACCCATTTCGATCCCGAACTGGTTGAAATTTTTCTGGAACGGATAGCCCTTATCCGCCTCATTCAAGAGCGATATTCAGAATCCCAGGTCGAGCCGCTGACAACCGCCGAGCATGATGTGTCGAAATGATTAACCGACTAATCGCCAGCACCCTGCCCCTGCTTCCCAAACGTTTTGTCTGGCTTTTTTCCCGTTCCTACATTGCCGGGGAAACGGTGGAAGATGCCATGAGCGCATGTCAGACCCTGAACGCAGACGGCATCAAAACCACCATCGACATTCTGGGTGAGTTTATCCATAACCTGGATGAGGCGGAAAAAAACCGTGACGAGTACCTATCCCTTATCGACATCGCCCAACGCACCGGTATTGACGGCAACTATTCGGTGAAGCCCACCATGTTCGGTCTGCTCATCAATGCCGAGGCCTGCTACAGCCATATCCGCAGAATCGTGGCCAAGGCCGCCAGCTATGGCAATTTCATCCGTATAGATATGGAAGACTCCAAATGTGTGGATCTGGAAATGAACCTGTTCCGCCGGTTAAAGACCGAATTGCCGGAAAACGTGGGGCTGGTCGTTCAGGCTTACCTGCGTCGCACCCTGAAAGACCTGAAGGACCTCATGGATCTGCATACGCCGACGATCCCCTTGAATTATCGGCTTTGTAAAGGCATCTACGCGGAACCGGGCCATATCGCCTTCCAACGGCACGATGAAATCAACGCCCATTTTCTGGAAGATCTCGAATTCATGTTTCGAAACGGCGTCTATCCTGGCATCGCCACCCATGACAGGTCCCTGGTGGACGGCGCCCTGGCCCTTATCGACAAATATAAGATACCCCGGGACAGGTACGAATTTCAGATGTTGTATGGTGTCGCGCCGGAGCTCCGGCGTTCCCTAATAGAGGCTGGGCACACCCTGCGGGTGTATGTCCCTTACGGCCGCCATTGGTTTGGATATTCCACCCGGCGTCTCAAGGAAAATCCGAAAATTGTCAACAGCATTGTCAAATCCCTCTTGCTGAGCCGGTAGACCGGCCTTGACCGGTCCGAGGATCGTCAACACCGTTGGTCCCTTTGTAAAAGCAGCCCAAACGGGGGATACCCAATCCGCTGTCCCACCATGTGGAAAGAAAACATGAAGGCAACCAAACGAATCGCTCTGGTGGCCCACGACGAACGCAAGGAAGATCTTCTGGTGTGGGTCCGCCGAAACACCGCCACCTTAGCCAGGCATCAGCTTTACGCCACCGGCACCACCGGCAGGCTGCTGGCCGACCAATGCGGCCTTGCCATCACCCGTATGAAAAGCGGCCCGTTGGGTGGTGACCAGATGCTCGGCGCCATGATCGCCAAAGGGGAACTGGATGTGCTCATCTTTTTCTGGGATCCCATGTCGGCCCAGCCCCACGACGTGGATGTAAAGGCGCTACTGCGGATGTCCGTTCTTTATAATATCCTGACCGCCTGCAACCGGTCCACGGCCGATTTTTTGATCTCCAGCCCCAGCTTCAACACGGCCTATGAGCCGGAGTTAAAAGACTACAGCGCTTATATCCGCCGGCCGATGTAAAACCCACCGGCCTGTCGGCGGCCACGATCAATAATTAAAGTCCATATGTTGGAGGAAAAGGATGAAAGATGAAACCGGGACGACCGCCACGCTGGAAATCTTTTCCGATTATATCTGACCATGGTGCTACTTCAGTACCGGGCGTATTGAACGACTCAAAGCGGCATTTCATATCGAGGTAGAATGGAAGGCATTCCCCCTGCATCCGGAAACCCCGCCGGCCGGGCAGACCTTGGAAGCGCTGTTTGCCGGTCAGCCGGTGGACATCCCCGGCATGCTGGCCCGTCTGCGCCAGGTGGCCCGGGAGTTGAACCTGCCCTTCGGTGAGCGGAAAATGACCTTCAACAGCCGGCTGGCCCAGGAACTGGGAAAATGGGCTGAGGATCAGGGCCGTGGCGACGCCTTTCACCACGCCGTATTCCTTGATTATTTTCAGCGCGGCGAAAACATCGCCCTCCCTGAGGTGCTGCTCCAGGTATGCTCGGCTGTCGGCCTGGACCCGGCAGCGGCAAAGGTCGTGCTGGATCAACGATCCTACCGTGAAGCCGTGGACCGCGATTGGCAGCGGTCCCGCCGGATGGGAATTACCGCTGTGCCCACCTTCGTCCTTGATGGCCAGCGGCTGGTGGGTGCACAACCTTACGCAGCTTTGGAGGAGATGGTCTCGTCTGCCGGCGTCATGCGTCGGAACTAAACACTCCCACAAGAAAGTTGATAAAAGCTGTAAACCCGATTCTCGACTCATCTTTCAGGCGTCATGGCTGTCTGATGGAGGCCTTGTGAAAACGATTATTTCAGCAGGTTTCATTCTGATAATCTTGCTCACCTCGCCTGCCTGGGGAAATCTGACCGGCCGATGGTCCTGCAATGACGGGGGCACCTACTACCTTCGCCAGACCGGCAGCCGGGTTTTTTGGTACGGCGAAGCCGCCGACGCTCAGCCGGCATGGTCAAATGTCTTCTCCGGCCGCATTCAGGGAGCCCGCATCACGGGCAATTGGGCCGATGTTCCCAAGGGGCGGACAAAGGGAGCCGGGGAATTGGAACTGGCGCTTGAAAAGGATGGAAACGAACTGCGGATCGTGAAAAAAACCGGCGGATTTGCCGGATCCCGATGGACCCGTAAAGTGGCAGCCGCCTCGGTCACCCAGCCGTTGAAGCCGCTGAGAGCATCTGGAACCGGGGATTGTGTGCGCTTCGACCCGGCGACCGTCAGCATTCACCAGGTCAAAGGGAACTGGAAGATCGTTGACGGCGACCACTGGCTGTTCGATTTCGGATCCAATCAGGCCGCGGCCCATCAATCGCTGAACGTGATTCGTCATTACCGCATGGACCGCCTCTGCTTTATCGGCCGGCCGGATCCGTTATTTTCCTATCTGCTCGCAAAAGGTGGAAGTCCATCGGGCGCCATGGCCGGTGAAGATTGCGTGGCGTTCGACCCGAAGACAGTCAATGTAAGCAGAATTCAGGGAAGCTGGAAGATCGTGTCCGGCCGCCGATGGTTGTTCGATTTCGGCCAAAGCCAACCCGAAGCACGGCGGGCCCTTGCCGCTATCCGGCGATACGGGTTCAGCCAATCCTGTTTCGTGGGGCGGCCCGACGCCGATTTTACTTACCTGCGCCGCTGAGCGGCAGGCTTCAGCGGTCGGCGACGGCGCGGTTGATGACGGTTGCGGCGAACCCCCGGCCGGCTAAAAAACGGCAGGCCTTCTGGCGGCGTTTCCATGGATCGCCTTCCCGACCCAGGTGGGACGTCCTTTTTTCCAACATGCGCCGGGCGCTGATCACCTGGGTCTCCTCGTCACCGCAGCGAACCAACGCCTGTTCGATCAATGCATCGTCCAGCCCTTTCTGCCTGAGGGTCTGGCGAACCCGCAGGGGACCATATCCGCTTTCGACCAGATGCCCGGCAATGATCGCAGCGGTTTTGGCATCGTCCAGATACCCCAGCTCCCGGCATCGTGCCAGGGCACCGTCAATGGCGACACCGTCAAACCCCTTTTGCCGAAGCTTGACCGCCAACTCCTTGCAGGTATGGTCCCGTCGGGCCAGGATCCGAAAAGCGCTGTCCAGAGCACTGGCACTCGCCTTGACTCGGCGGCTATCATGTTGTCGGGAATCATGTTCTTTCATGGAATCGACGAATCCCGCCCGGATCAGGTCTGCAGCAGACTCTGGCCGGTCATCTGCACCGGTTGATCCAGGCCCATCAGCTCCAGGAGGGTGGGAGCGACATCACCCAATCGGCCTTCCCGGAGCCGGGCTGCCTTTCGGCTGTCGTCCACCAGCAGCAGGCGAACCGGATTGGTTGTGTGGGCCGTAAACGGTTTGCCGTCGGAATCGGCCATCTTTTCAGAGTTGCCGTGATCGGCAGTTACCAGAGCCACGCCATCCTGCTCCTGAAGCTTGTTTATTACTTTTTCCAGGCAGCGGTCCACGGTTTCGCAGGCCTTGACGGCGGCGGTCATCACGCCGCTATGCCCGACCATGTCCATGTTGGCGAAATTGAGCACAATGAAGTCGTATCTTCCCGAATCCAGCCGGGCGACCACTTCGTCGGCCACCTGGGGGGCGCTCATTTCCGGTTTCTGGTCATAGGTGGCCACATCCCGGGGAGAAGGAATCAGGCAACGCTCCTCGTTTTCAAACGGCGTTTCTTCACCGCCATTGAAAAAGTAGGTAACATGGGCGTACTTTTCGGTTTCGGCGATGCGCAGCTGGCAAAGCCCCCGGCGGCTCAGGACTTCTCCGAGAATCATCTCCAGGTGAACGGGGCCAAAGGCCACGGGCAGGTCGAATCCCTCGTCGTAAAGGGTCATGGTCGTGTATCCGGAAAGCTCCGGAACCACCCGGCGCTCGAATCCATCAAACCGTTTTTCGGTAAATGCCCGCGTGATCTCCCGGGCGCGGTCCGCACGGAAGTTAAAGAAGATGATGCCGTCGCCGTCCTTCACCGTTCCCACCGGTTGGCCGCTTTCGTCGACCATTACCACCGGCTGGACGAATTCATCGGTCTCACCACGACGGTAGGCGGTTTTTACGGCGGCCACCGGATCGGTTTCCGATCGGCCAAAGCCTTCGGAATAGAGCCGGTAGGCTTTTTCCACCCGATCCCATCGTTTATCCCGGTCCATGGCATAGTAGCGGCCGCAGACGGATGCCACCGCGCCGTTGCCGATGGCCTGGATGTGATCCTGCAGCTGATTCAGATAGTTCACGCCGCCGTCCGGCGGTGTATCCCGGCCGTCGAGGATGGCATGGACGAAGACCGTGGACAGCCCCTTCCGCAGGGCCATATCCAGCAGAGCCAAAAGATGGGTGAGCTGGCTGTGCACACCGCCATCGGACAACAGGCCCATCAGGTGCAGTGCCTTACCACGGTCAGCCACCTTATCCATGATGGCACCCAGCGATTCATTTTTAAAGAAGGAGCCGTCTTCGATTGACTTGTCGATACGAACCAGGTCCTGGTAGACGACACGTCCGGCCCCGATGTTCATGTGTCCCACCTCGCTGTTGCCCATGATGCCGGTGGGCAGCCCCACATCCTGACCTGAGCAGCGCAGTTGTGTCGATGGGTACCTGGATTGAAGCCGGTCCAGGAAAGGCGTGTCGGCCATCAGGACGGCATTGGTGGGTTCGTCGGCGCCGATTCCCCACCCGTCGAGGATGATCAGCATGTGTGTTTTTTTATTCATTTTCTTTCCCCCAATGATTCAGTCAATTAATGTCCGTATGGCGTAACATTGGCTATTCGATGAATACCGACTCATCCACATCCGTATCGTCATCCGGATAATCGACCACTTGGTTCATGCTTTCCGTCTGGATACGCCGGGCATCCGACCACAACCCCTCCAGATTGTAAAAACTGCGCGTGCTTTCGTAAAAAACGTGGATCACTACGTGCCCGTAGTCCATAAGCACCCAATGGCCCTCTTTGAGGCCGTCGACACTGAGGGGCTTGATTCCCTGTTTTTTCAGATCCCGCTGGATGTGCTCGGCGATGGCGCTTACCTGACGGTTGGAGGTTCCGTGGCAGATGAGAAAGGCGTCCGCCAGGCTGGTGAGGTGACGAACGTCCAGGAGGACCGGAGCCCTGGCTTTTTTCCCCAAAGCCGATTTGACGAAAATATCCAGTTCAGCGTCAGTGGTATCTGTCATCGATAAAGTTCCTTTTGTTCAATATAATCGTTTACCGCCGCTGGAACAAGGTGGCCAACGGCTTTTCCTGCCCGGATGAGTTCCCTTACCTGGCTGGATGAGATGTTGACCGGTGTTGTCGGCAGCAGATGGATGCACTTTCCGTCGGGATGCCGCCAGCAGCTCTGTGCTTCAATATACCGGTAATCGTCCGACAACCGGGAACGGATATAGTCGGCCAGTCGGTCGACCTCTCCGCCGGATTGCATCCGATCGTCCATCGACCGGGTCACCACAACCGGCTGGACCGTTTCCAACAGCCTCCGCCAGCTTTTCCAGGTATGGATCTCCAGAAAGGCATCCATGCCCATGATCTGAAACAGGGTGGCACCGGGAATGATCCGTGTGCAGAAATGGTCCACCGTGTCGATGGTGTAGGATGGTCCGCTGCGCTGGATTTCGACATCGGACAGGCAGTAGCGGGCATCTGTGGGCAGGGCCAGTTGGATCATCCGTACCCTCAGGGACGCCGGTGCCAGGTATGCAGGAAATTTATGGGGAGGTACCCGGCAGGGAACGATGTAAAGGCGATCCAGAGAAAATAGCTGGAGAACCCGATCGGCTGCCATGAGGTGCCCCTTGTGGATCGGATTGAAGGTACCGCCGAAAAGTCCTGCTCGCATGGATTTTTCCAGTGCCTGGCTTTTCCCGATGGGTCCTGAGGCTACTCCCGAATCTGGCCGTCGCCCAGAACCACGAATTTCCGGGTGGTCAATTCCTCGAGCCCCATGGGACCGAAGGCGTGCAGTTTGGATGTGCTGATGCCCATTTCGGCGCCCAGGCCCAGCTGGCCGCCGTCATTGAACCGGGTTGAAGCGTTGACCAGAACCACCGAGGCATCCACATCCCGGACAAACCGGTGGGCCCGGCGGTAATCGCTCGTGATAATGGCCTCCGTGTGATTCGATCCGTATCGGGCGATGTGGGCCATGGCATCTTCCATGTTCGCGACCACTTTAACTGCCAGGATCAAATCCAGGTACTCTGCGGGCCAGTCCGCGTCGGTGGCGGGAGTGATGCCGGGAAGGATGGCGCAGGTCTTCGGACATCCCCGAAGCTCCACGCCCGCCGATTCGAATCGGCGGGCCATGGCCGGGAGGAAATCACGGGCCACCTGTTCATGGACCAGCAGCGTTTCCATGGCGTTGCACACACCGGGTCGCTGCACCTTGGCGTTAAAACTGATCCCTTCGGCCATCTGAAGGTCGGCCGTGTGGTCCACAAAAACATGGCAGACACCTTTGTAGTGCTTGAGCACGGGGATTCTGGAGTTCTCCACCACAAACCGGATCAGCCCCTCACCGCCCCGGGGAATGATCAGGTCAACAAAATCCTCCTGGGCCAGCAGAACGTTGATCGCCGTGCGGTCTTCCATGGGAACCACCTGGGCGGCCTGTGCCGGCAATCCGACCGATTCCAGGGCCTGGCCGATAATGCCGGCGAGGGCCCTGTTGGAATGCAGCGCCTCGGAACCGCCCCTCAATATGACGGCGTTGCCGGACTTCAGACATAACCCGGCGGCATCGATGGTGACGTTGGGCCGCGACTCATAGATGATGCCGATTACTCCCAGCGGGATACGCATTTTCGACACCCGGAGTCCGTTGGGCCGCACACGGGTCTCCCCCATGGTGCCCACCGGATCGGCGTATGCGGCCACTTCCCGGATACCACCGGCCATGGCGGCAATGGTTTCCCCCGTGACGGTGAGCCGGTCCACCATGGCACCGGAAAGGCCCGCATCCCCAGCCCGCTCAAGGTCTTTGCGGTTTTCCTGAAAAATAGTCTCCGCCTGCTGTTCCAAAAGGTCGGCCATGTTCGTCAGGGCCTGGTTCTTTTGGGCCGTTGCGCAGCGGCTGATCACGCCGGCAGCCTGCTTGGCGTCGCGGGCCATTTGCCGGATTATTCGATCGATATCCATGGCATTTCCTCCGGGAATGGGTTGGAGATCAGGCGGCTTCCGGGTCCCCGGTGATGACCAGATTGTCCCGATGAATCACTTCATCATAAGTTTTCTGGCCCAGACGGGCTTTGATCTGACTGGTCCTGAGCCCCATGATGGTTCGGATCTCTTCGGCATTGTAATTCACCAGCCCATTGCCGATCGTTTGTCGTTCTACAGTGACCACGGCCACCGCTGCACCTACAGGGAACTGCCCCTGCACATCGACAATGCCGCTGGGCAACAGACTTTTCCCGTTGTTCAGCAGCGCCCTGGCGGCCCCGGCATCCACCGTGAGGGTGCCCTGGGGGTTGACCGTGTAACCGATCCAGCATTTCTTGCGGTTCAGCTTTTGCTGCCGTGGCACGAAGAACGTGCCATGTGCCTCTCCGGCCGCCAGGCGAATCAGGATATCCGGCCGGTAGCCTTTGGCAATCACCATAGGTATTCCCGATGCGGTGACTTTGCGGGCTGCTTTGATTTTACTCAGCATCCCCCCCGTTCCCAGAGCGCCGGGAATATCCCCGGCGTACTTCTCGATGCTCCTGCTGTAGGTGGCCACCCGGGGGATGAGCCGGGCATCCGGGCAGACCCGGGGATCCTTGTCGTACAGGCCGTCGATATCGGTGAGGTTGATAAAAATGTCTGCGTCCAGCAGCAGGGCAATCATGGCAGCCAGATTGTCGTTGTCACCCAGTTTGATCTCTTCCACCATGATGGTGTCGTTCTCATTGATGATCGGCACGACCTGCCATTCGAGCAGGGTGTTCATGGTATTTCTGGCATTCAGGTATCGCTTCCGGCTGGTAAGATCGTCGCTGGTGAGAAGGATCTGGGCCACCTTGCGTTCAAATCGGGCAAAGGCTTTCTCCCACTCCCGGATGAGGCCCGCCTGACCGATGGCGGAAATGGCCTGACGCTTGGGGATGGCTTCGGGCCGCTTGGAAAAACCCATTTTTTTCATTCCCGAGGCCATGGCCCCCGAAGAAACGAGAATGATCTGAAGGCCCTGGTCCAGAAGCCGGCAAATCTGGCTGCTGATGGACGAAATAACATCGATATTCAGTCCGGATCGGGCGGTCAGCACATTGCTGCCCACTTTCACCACGGCCCGCTGAATAGGGTCAGTCTTTTTCTTCCGATTCGGTTTCATCGAGTTGATCCAGCATGTTACACAAGGTTGCGGTCAACAGATCGAGGCCCTTGCCGGTGGCGGCGGACATCTGCATCAGGTCTCCCTTGCCGAACGCTTCCTTGAAAAATGTGGCCGCATCTTCCGCCCAGTCCACATCCATTTTATTCAACACCACCAGCTGCGGTTTTTCGGCGAGGGCCGGGCTGTACTGGCGCAACTCCCGGTTGACCGTATCGAGGTCTTTGAGTGGGTGGTCCGGATCGATGGCTGCGGCATCCACCAGGTGCAGGAGGATTCGTGTCCGCTCCACATGGCGCAGAAAACGGATACCAAGGCCGGTACCGGTGTGGGCGCCCTCGATCAGTCCGGGGATATCGGCAATGATGAAGGGCTCCCGCCGGTTCGTTCGAACCACGCCTAAATTCGGTGTCAGGGTGGTAAAGGGGTAATCGGCGATCTTGGGCCGGGCCGAAGACAGGGCCGAAACCAGCGTCGATTTGCCGGCGTTGGGTAGACCCACGATCCCCACATCGGCCAGCAATTTCAATTCCAGCCGCAGGTTCAGGGTCTGTCCCGGTTCTCCCGGTTGCGCAAAGCGGGGCGTCCGGTTGGTCGATGATTTGAACCGTGCATTTCCCAACCCCCCCCGGCCTCCTGCTGCAACAACAAAGACCTCGTCGAGGTCGACGAGGTCTTTTAGAAGGTCTCCGGTATCAGCGTCGATCACCAGGGTGCCGGGCGGCAGTTCGATGATCAGATCGTCGCCGCCTTTGCCGGCCCGATTGTTTCCCTGACCGCCGGACCCGTTTTTGGCCTTGTAAAGCTTTTGAAACTGAAGGTGGTACAGGGTCCGTTTTTTGGTGGTCGCTTTGAAAATAACATCTCCGCCGCGTCCTCCGTCACCCCCGTCCGGACCGCCCTTGGGGATATATTTTTCCCGCCGTAAGCTTACGCATCCGGCACCGCCCTTGCCCGACTGGACGGTAATGCGCGCTTCATCAATGAATTTCACGCCGCATAAACGCTGACCTGTTTACGGTCTCGGCCTTTTCTTTCATAGGTGACCACACCGTCGATCAGGGCAAAAAGGGTAAAGTCCTTGCCGATTCCCACATTGACGCCGGGATGGATTCGGGTGCCGACCTGGCGAACCAGGATGTTGCCGGCAAGAACCTCCTGGCCGCCAAAGCGTTTGATCCCCCGACGCTGGGAATTACTGTCTCGACCGTTTTTCGAACTGCCGGCTGCTTTTTTGTGTGCCATGGTTTCCTCCTCAATAACAAAAGGGCGCCGAGCGGACCTACCAATTATTCGGCAACCCTTGCAGGTGTTTCGGAAAAAGAATTACGCCTCGATACGATCGATACGAACGGCCGTGAACGGCTGACGATGACCCTGTTTGCGGCGATACCGTTTTCTGCGCTTGAATTTGAAAACAAGGATTTTCTTGCTCTTGCCCTGGGCCACAATCTGGCCGTGGACCGTTACCCCGTCAACATCGGGTTGGCCGATCTTGACATTTTCGCCATCGGAAAATATAAGGATATTGTCGAAAGCGATCGGTGACCCGATGTCACCGGCGAGCTTCTCAACCCTGAGGACATCACCTTCCTCGACCTTATATTGTTTACCGCCTGTGGCAACCACTGCGTACATGTTTCCGCCCTCCTGTAAAAACCGATTCCTTCGTCATGAATTCAAAAAATAAGAAATATTAAACTTTCCCACACCGTTGTCAAGAAAAAACTGCTCGACCATCGGAATGGGAAAAGTTATGGACAATGGCAGTTAAATCCTTATAGTGTCTGCCCATTATCCTATTGCCGTTGCCAAGGATCCGAATGGATTTTTCGATTTTCTGCTGACAGGAAAAGGTGTGAACGGTCAACGTCGAAACATTACTATCGTAGAAAACGGGCGGAAAAGACCCGAGTCCTTGGTTTTAATCGGAGAGGAACCCCTCTCCATCCGGGTCCAGGGGGCTCCCTATGCCGTTGTCATGCGTACCCCGGGCAGCGAAAAAGCCCACGTGGCCGGTTTTTGCCTCGGAGAGGGCATCGTTGACCATCCCCCGGACATCACCAATATTGCCTTCTGCGACGGGGAAGACACCAATGTCGTCACCGTCACGCTCACCCCTGCGCGGCGGACACAGGTTGCCAAGCATCTGGATCGACGGACCTATATCAGCCAGACTTCCTGCGGCATCTGCGGTAAATCCATCGTCGCCGATCTGGTCCAGGCCCTTTCACCGGTGGCTGACGGGAAGCCGCTAAGCGGGAAAGGGGCTTTGGATCGCCTGCTCCGCCTGGATGACTACCAGCCGCTCCGGGACAAAACCCGCGCCGCCCATGGCGCCGCCATCTATGACCACGCGTTCAATCAGTTATCCGTTGCCGAAGACGTGGGCCGTCACAATGCCCTGGACAAGGCCATCGGGTCTCTCTTCCTCGACGGACGGCTGCCGCAGGCGCGGCTGCTGACCCTCTCTTCACGCATCAGCTACGAACTGGTCCAGAAAGCCGCACGGGCGAGGATTCCCGTCATCCTGGCCATTTCCCGGCCCACCGCCCTGGCCGTAGAGCTGGCCACGGCATTGAACATCACCCTGGCGTCCCTGGGAAAGGGCGACAGCCTCATGGTCTACTGCAACGCCCACCGTCTCGTCTGGCCGCGCTGAAAATTGCTTTCAAAGATGAAATCAGACCTGTCTTCACGGCTCAATCGTCCCCTGACCATCGGACGGACCACGATCGATCGCCGGCTGGTCCTGGCCCCCATGACATTGCTGGGCCATATCGCCTTTCGAGAGCTGCTGGCCGGTTTCGGCGGGTATGGCCTGCTCTTCGGCGAAATGTGCAGCGCCCGGCGGATTCCCCAGGAAGTCCGTACCGGCTCCGCCTATTTCGGCTGGCGGGAGGCGGAGCGACAACATCTGGTCATGCAGATCTTCGGCGCCGACCCAAGCGCCATGTCAACGGCGGCCCGCGTCATCGAGGAGAAGGGCCTGTTTGGGGTGGACCTGAACTTCGGCTGCTCGGTGGCCACAATCTGCAAACAACGGTGCGGAGCGGCCCTGCTCAAGACACCGGACCAGGCCGCTCGCATCGTCGAGGCGGTGCGCCGGGCCATATCCATCCCGCTGTTTGTCAAGTTTCGCACGGGGTGGACAGACGACCCGGCCATTCCGGTGGATCTGGCCCGGCGTTTCGCCTCGGCTGGCGCAGACGCCCTGACCTTTCACCCCCGGGTGGCCCCGGATCGACGTTCCCGCCCGCCCCGCTGGGATTATATCAAACGAGTCAAAAACGCGGTAACCATTCCGGTGTTCGGCAATGGAGACGTGTTCGATGAAACCGATTGCCTGCGAATGATGGAGACCACCGGTTGCGACGGCGTGGCCATCGGCAGGATGGCCATTGCACGCCCCTGGCTGATGGCCCAGATGGCCGGCATGCTGTCCCCCGATACCGGTATCTACCGGCGCACGGCCTTTGCCCTGCTGGACCTGATGGAGCGGCATTTCGATAACCGGCGGGCCCTGCGGCGATACAAGAAATTCGCCCTCTATTTCAGCGCCAATTTCAAATTCGCCCACAGTTTTTTCAAGCGGATTGGCCATGCTCCGGACCTGAAAGCCCTGAGGGGGGAGTTGGAGGCGTTTTTCAGCCGTGACCCGGAGACGATGGCACGGCCAAACATGAATTTTTTCCTGTAATCAGATTTTATTGGGCGGCATAGGTGGTGTATGCAAGCCGGACGATGGTGGCCGCCACGACCACCAGGAAAAACACGCGCACAAATCCCGTGCCTTTTTGAATCACAAGCCGGGACCCGAGAAAGGCCCCCAGCATCTGCCCCGCCCCCATCAGGAGGCCTGCAGAAACCACCACATTGTGTCCGAAAAAAAAAGCCCCTAAGGCCACCACATTGCTGGTAAAATTGAATATTTTTGTGTGGGCGGTGGCTTTTTTGAGGTTGAGTCCCAGCACCATCACCAGTGCAATGGCCCAGAAAGAGCCTGTTCCCGGACCGAAGAATCCGTCATAGAATCCCAATACGAGTCCGGCACAGCCAAAAAAGGCGGGGGCGGCCATCGACGGCAGGCGGTCCAGTTTGCCCAGTTCCGGAGAAAACAGGGTGTAGAGGAAAACGCCTGCTAAAAGAATCAGGATAATGTGCCGAAGGAAATCCGGGGAAAGCACCTGCACCGTCACGGTTCCGATCAACGCCCCTATGGCGGTGAAGACGACACCGGTGGGAATTTCCCGCAGGTTGACCAGCCCCTTACGGGAATAGTTTACGGCGGCCGTCAGGCTGCCGAAGGTCCCCTGGAGTTTGTTGGTGCCCAGGGCCAGGTGGGGCGGCATGCCGGTGGCAAGCAGTGCCGGCAGCGAGATGATCCCTCCGCCGCCGGCAATGGCGTCCACGAATCCGGAGAACAGGCCGGCCAGCCACAGAAGAAACAGGGTGGAAGAAGTCAACGGTTCCATATTTTACACGCAAGTTCCGTTTGGGATTTTATTTTGTGTGTGCCCACAAAACGTGGATGGTGTTCATACCGGGAAAGTCGACCACGGTCAACGCTATTGACGCGAAGCGCTTTCCATCACCTTGACTTTCCCTGATTCATCTGGTTAAAGTCCTGCCCGCATATCAAGGCGGCATCCAAATTTTGAAAAAGCGCTCCTCCCTCCCAACCGAGGCATATGAAATCAGACCGTGCAGTTGTCACCGGACGGGGAACCGTCAATGCCATCGCCAAAAATGTTAAGGAGTTTTCCACCGCCTTGAAGGCAGGTCTCTGCGGCATCGGCCCGGTGTCCCTGTTCGATACCGCCGATTACCGCACCCACACCGGGGCCCAGGTCAGGGATTTCGATCCCCGGCGGCATATTCCGGAAAACTACGCGTTAAAGCGCATGTCCCGGTCGGACTGCATGGCCATGGCGGCGACACTGGAAGCGCTGTCAGACGCGGGGTTGACACCTTTTCCTATAGAGCTTGCCGCCCATACCGGCGTGGTCCTCGGAGGCGGGGCCGGCGGCATGCTGGAGTGCGAACCGGTTTTTGCCGCCTACCTGGAAACCGGCGCCGACCGGCTGCCCGGTTCCCCTTTTGCCGCCTTTTCCTGCGCCTCGTCGGCGGACCACATTGCCACCCATCTGAAACTCATGGGTCCTAAAACCACATTCATGACCGCCTGCTCATCCGGTGCCACGGCCATTGGATACGCCCGGGATCTAATCCTGCAGGGGGCTGCCGATGTGGTGATCTGCGGCGGCACCGAACCCTTGTGCCGCATTACCTATTCGGCATTCAACGCCCTTCAGGCCGTGGATCCGGATTACTGCAAACCCTTCGACCGCCATCGGCAGGGACTGACCCTGGGCGAAGGGGCAGGAATATTGATCCTGGAGTCCCTGGGTCATGCCCTGAAACGGGGAGCCACGATCTACGGGGAAGTGCTCGGTTGCGGCATCAGCTGCGATGCCAGCCACATGACCGCCCCGGCCCCGAATGCAGCCGGGGCCGTGGATGCCATGACCGCCGCCCTGGACGATGCCGGCATCTCCCCGGAGGATGTGGACTATATCAACGCCCATGGCACGGCCACACCGGCCAACGACCGGATGGAGGTCCTGGGGATCAAAACCGTGTTCGGCAGAAGGGCACAAAGGATCCCGGTCAGTTCCACCAAATCCATGATCGGCCACACCTTGGGAGCTGCCGGAGCCATCGAAGCCGTGGCCTGCCTGCTGGCGATAGAGCACTGCTTCGTCCCACCGACCATTCACCATGAAACCCCTGAAGACGGATGCAACATAGACCTCGTACCCGGCGTTGCACGGGACGTGGTAGTTGACCGGGTGCTTTCCAACTCCTTTGCCTTCGGCGGGAATAACACCGCCCTGGTCTTCGGAAGATTTTCGGAAAACGGCGGTGGGAGGTGAGCCGGCGGGTGGTGGTTACCGGGATGGGACTGGTGACGCCATTGGGCATCGGTCGGACGGATTTCGCCAACACTCTTTTCGGCGGCATTGGCGGCATTCGCCCCATTGAGGGATTCGATACCACGCCCTTTAAATCTCATTTGGCCGGGGAAGTTCGCCATTTCTCACCCATGGATTTCATCTCCTCCCGGACCCTGCGGCGAATGGACCGTCTCTCCCAGATGGTCACCGCGTCGGCATGCATGGCTTTAGATGATGCCGGAATTGATCCCGACGGGTCAAAACGCAACCGCATCGGCATCGCCATGGGTACGGCCTTTGGTGCCACGGATGTGGCCACCCAGTATGCCGGCACCTTGTTTACCGAAGGCCCCCGTCGGGTCAATCCCATTTTAGTACCCAACACGGTGATGAACGCCCCGGCGGGCCATGCGGCCATCGAACTGGGGCTGCGGGGGATCAACACCACTGTGAACCACAGGGAAGCCTCGGCGGAAACGGCCATCGCTTACGCGGCCAGCCAGATCCGGCAGGGACGCGCCGACGTGGTGCTGGCCGGCGGCGGAGATATTCTCTCGCCTTTTTTTTTCACCATGCTGGAACGATTCATGGCCCTGTCTCCCCAAAATGACGCCGACGAGCAGGCACGCCCCTTCGACCGGAATCGCAACGGCCCGGTGGCGGGAGAAGGGGCAGGCCTGCTCTGCCTCGAGTCGCTTGAATCGGCCCGATCACGCCGGGCGGCCATTTATTGTGAAATCACCGGTTGGGGCCTGAGCGGCGCACCGGCGCCGGCCAACGACTGGCCCGACGACCCGGCCGGCCAGGTGCTGAGCCTGCAAAAAGCCATGGCCATGGCCGGCGTGGGTCCCGCCGACATCGACACGGTATCCGCGGCGGCCAGCGGCGGCGTCAGGTCCGATCGGCTGGAAGCCCGGGCGCTGGAACAGTGCTTCAAAGGCGTCCAGCCGCCGGCGGTGACAGCCGTCAAAGGAGCCACAGGAGAAAACTTTGCTTCCGGCGGCATCCGGGCGGCGGCCATGGCGCTGTCCATCCATGGCGGAATCGTACCGCCGACCTTAGGTCTTGCGTCCCCCATGATTGCCTTGGATGTGGTGAAAACGGCTGCTCGAGAGATGACCGTGAACCATGGATTGGTCAACGCCTGCGCATCCGGCGGCACCTTTGCCACACTGCTGTTCAGCAAGCATATTTAGTCGATCTTGAAAAAGTCATTTTATGACTATACCGGTTAAGGTATCTGATCTTTGATAAAATAGAAGTCGGAAGTAAAACTGGTACAAAAAATCTGCTGCCCAGCGCAGCAGTTTCCTAAAGTTCATTCCGGCTGCGCTTAAGATCGCATTGATGCAGTCGCCAAGGGTTCCTTTCAGGCGACATCGATCCATTCGATGTTCTTGTTTCAGGTGTCCAATGCCAGGCTCAACGGCCGCCCGACGCTTCATCCAGCGCCACAGGCTCTTGGCTGTTCTTCCTCGTCGTCGTTTGTCGACATGCACATCAACCTTGCCTGAGTATCCGTGACCGCGGTAGCCCATGTCCACGAACACATGCTCGGGGGGGTGGGCAATCTGTTCGACCTGCTTGAGGGCATCTTTTAACGTGTGGCCGTCATAAGGATTGCCGTGAACCGCCTTGGCACCGACGAACCAACCGCCACGGCTGGTGGCCGCTACACTGATTTTGCAGCCGAACTCGTAGCGCTTGTGCGCTTTACCTTTGCTAATGCATTCTACCGCCGGCTCATGAACACTGTAGATCTTATTCTTGTCTTTGCGCTGCTGGTGGAAAATGCGGGTGCCGATGGTAAGCAGTGATTTTAACGCTTCATCCGGATGCTGGGATTTTCTTTCAATGTCTCTGATCACCCGGCCCAGATAGGTTTTTAGTTTCCGGGTACACCGTCTGGCCCGTTTCATCTGGCGGGCATGCGCATAGCGGCTTTGCTGGGCTAAAAACTGCTTGGCGTTGCGATTGTAGTTTTGGCGAAGCGCAATGCCACGCTGCTTGGCGGCATCAACCAATTTTTGTCTGGCGCGATCATACAGGCGGGCGTCGGTGGGAAAACGAATATCTTTTTCCTGCACGGTCGTGTCCACGTTGACCCGTTTGAGCTGGTGGGGCTTGACCGCTTTGATCTTTAACCCGGCGGCAATGGTCTCTTTGAGCAGTTCTTCGGCTCCTGCTTCGCCGATGCGTTTGCGCCATCGGGACATGCTGGACGGATCGATCGGCGGATCGTGCTCGAAAAACTGCATGCCGCTCAGATACTGCCAGTAGGGGTTTTCTACCCATCCGGAAACGACATCGTCGTCACTGAGGTTGTATGAGAACTTCAGGTAGTGCAACGATACCATCAACCGGGTGCTGACACCTGGCCGACCGTTGTCCGGGCAGTAGGTTTGTCCGAACACCTCGTCCATGCGATCCCAATTGACCACTTTTGCTAGTTTTACTAGCCCATGTCCGGGATCGATGATTTTCGTGAGCTCAGGTCGGAACAGATCCCTTTGCCTGTTTTTGTGTGCAGATTGCTTGGGTTTCATGGCAGAAATTTGCAAGAAAAGAGTGGATAAAGGATTGTAATCTTGCAAATAACATAGCACAAAATAGGTAATTTTTCTAATGTTTTCTGGTGGATAAATGCTTTTTCAGGACCGACTATTTAGGCAGCATGCTTTCATGACTTGCCTGCCGGATACGGCAACGGATATTGCCCCCGGTGAGAATCACGTGGTGTTCCCCCCTGGCTTGACGTATATCGGCTGCCGCCTTATGGAAAAATATCGCGGAAGACCTCGGCGGCGAATAAAAGGAAGTCACTGTTGAACGCGAATACGGATGTTGTCATTATCGGTGCCGGCGCATCGGGATTGATGTGCGCCATGGAAGCCGGCAAACGCGGCCGCCGGGTGGTGGTTCTGGATCATAGCAAAACACCGGGACGAAAAATCATGATGTCCGGCGGTGGACGCTGTAATTTTACCAACCGGAACATCGACCCCGGCTGCTACCTGTCCCACAATCCCCATTTCTGCAAATCGGCGCTTAGCCGCTACACCCAATGGGATTTTATCGAACTGGTGGACAAACACGGCATCGCCTATGCGGAAAGAAGCCACGGGCAATTGTTCTGCACGGGCAGTGCCCGCCAGATCCTGGACATGCTGTGTTCCGCGTGCGTAAAAACAGGGGTCTCTTTCAGCCTCGATATTAAAATTGAAACCATCGAAGGGCTATCGGATCACCGATTTGCGATTCATACCAGCCGGGGAGAGTACGCCTGCCGTTCTCTGGTAGTGGCCACGGGCGGGTTGTCCATGCCGGAGACGGGCGCCAGCCCGTTGGGCTATGAAATTGCCCGGCAATTCGGCATCCCCGTTCGGCCGCTGCGTGCCGGTCTGGTTCCTTTCACGCTCCAGCCGTCGGACAAAAAAGTCCTGGCCGGGTTGTCCGGCATCTCACTGGATGCCGCCGTCAGCAGCCGGAGGCGTCGGTTCCGCGAAAACATCCTGTTCACCCACCGGGGACTCAGCGGCCCGGCCATCCTGCAGCTCTCATCCAGCTGGCAGCCCGGCGAGCCGATCACCATCGACCTGCTGCCGGACATGGATCTGGTGGCGGTGCTGAAAGCACAGCAAGAGCGGCACCCGCAGCGCAAGGCCAAGACGGTGCTGGTGACGTTCCTGCCCAAACGGCTGGTGGCGGCGCGGCTCACACCTGCCGTTGCCGAACAACCGCTTCAGCACCTTTCCCATCAACAGTTCAGGGAAATTGCCGCCCAGTTGCAGCAGTGGACCCTCAAACCGGGCGGCACCGAAGGATACCGGACCGCAGAAGTAACCGTGGGCGGTGTGGACTGTGATGCCATCTCTTCGAAAACCATGCAGGCACGTCAAGTGCCGGGACTGTTTTTTACCGGTGAGGTGCTGGATGTCACCGGCTGTCTGGGAGGATACAACCTGCAATGGGCCTGGTCATCGGGGTGGTGCGCCGGCCAGGCGGTATAACACCGGTGCATTTCGCCGCTGAATCAATGATATGGACAACCCGTTGCCGCATAGACCGCGGCACCCTGCCCATCGATTTTACTCTTTTGTTTCGATGATCCCATACACATTCTTCGACGGTGGACTTCCTCGGCGCTCAGTGGAGACCACACACCGGCTGAAATGGGGTTGGGATCGCCGGTTCAGGGCCACGAGGACGCGGGCCACGGTTTCGCTGATGATGCCGGCATCGGCCTGGCGGGTGAGTTCTTCCAGAGCGGTGCGATTATCATAGGAAACCGGACGGTAAGGCCGCGGTGAGATCAAGGCGTCATATACATCGCTGACCATGATGATGTCGATCATCTGGTTGTCGATGGAAATGCCCAACGGGTATCCGCTGCCGTCCTTACGTTCATGGTGGTCCCGGGCCACCTCGGCGGCAAAAGTCCCAGGATCCTGGAAGTAGTAGCTCAGCAGCACGTAGCCGGCCAGCGCGTGGTGTCGGAGGTGCGCATGCTCCGCCGTGGTAAGCGGCGTCTCCTTGGTAAGAATCTCCAGCGGGACGCATAGCTTGCCGATATCGTGGGTAGGCCCGGCCATGACTTCCTGGAGCAGGGCGTCCCGGTCGTCGATCAGTTCCCGGGCGATGAGAATGGAAAGGGCGAAGACGAGCAAGGTGTGGCGATACGTATAAAAATCCAGCTCGCGAAAATGATAGAGCGATTCCAACACCGGTTCGGGAAGAACGACATCCCCGGCGATTTCAAGCAGTCTTTCCTGCCTATGGGTCTCTAAGAAAATCAGGTCGTAGGGGGAAGCGGCAAAAAAACCCAGCAGATCGGCCCTGACCTGCCGGTAGTCCAGCAGACGGCAGCTTTCCATGGCAGTCGCCCGCCCGCTGACAACCGTTTCCATGACCTGGGGGGACAGGCAGGTCCCGGCGGCGATCAAAAGGTTGCCCTTTCGATCGGTTACCGAGTGAGTGAGTCGGCAGTCCGGCATGGGTTGCTCCTTTTTAGCTTTTTACCCGCGCCATGTATTGACCGGTCTCCGTGTTCACCCGCACAACCTCTCCTGCAGTCATATATTCGGGCACCATCACGGATATCCCGTTGGACAGCGTGGCGGGCTTGTTCCGGTTGGTGGCTGTGGCACCCTTGATCACCGGAGTGGTGTCCACGATTTCCAGATCGATGGTCTGGGGCAGTTCGATGCACAGGGGGTGACCGTCCCTGAGCAGCGCCGTGATGCCTTCCAGGCCGTCAATCAGCCACTGGGTCTGCCCTTCAAGGGTTTCCTCGGACAGGGTATGCTGCTCGTAGTTTTCACTGTCCATGAAGGTATACATGCTCTGGTCCCGGAAGAGAAAACTCACCCGGCGTTTGTCCACCGCCATCTCTTCCAGCGTATCGTTGCCCTTGTATGTCTGGTCCAGTTTCTGCCCCGTGATCAGCGAGGCGTACCGGACCTTGTACAGGGTGTTGGCCCCCCTTGCCGACGGGGTGTGGACATCGATCTGTTTGACCTGGTAAGGGTGGTTGTCGATATTGATGATATGGCCTTTTTGAAGATTGCTGGCTTTGGGCATCGTCGTTCTCCTGTGACATCGTCATTGCTGAGGGTAGGGGCAGCGGGTCGAATCCGGGCCGTTGGTTGCTCCGAATTAAAAAACAAGCCCCTTGAGCCTGTTTCAAAACGTTTCAGTTCGGTCAAGATCAAGGCGGGCGATCATTTCACCCGCCGGTGCAGCCGCGCTGCGTCGAGGATTGAAATATGAGCCCAACCCCGATATTGGCTGAAATGGGGCGTTTTGAAATTGGTTCCCTTATATCGCTTATCCAAGTCCAGGGCAATACAGTTGACGTTTAAATGGTGAAGCACCATGTTAGCAATACGGCGCAAGACCTTGCCCGTGAACATAAAAAGGATCTGGATGCCAATCATCAGGAGTTGTTGAGGACAACATTGAACGATCACCCCATTTTCGAAAAACTGCAGCAGGCCGCGTTAACCCCTGAACAGCAAACGCGCCTTTTTGAACTGATCGCCGCCACCTTTAAAAACGCCATCGACGTCCGAGCACCCAAAAATCGCCCCCCGGGCAAAGCGGGACTCCGGGCCGAAAAAGGATACTACCGCCTGCTGTACCTGGAGGGAAACCTTCATGATAAAGTCAACACCCGTGACAAATCGAATCCGGATGCCCCTTCCTACAATTGGGACCCCCTGATTGACATCATGCGACAACTTAAGGATATCCCCGAACTTCGCTCGGAGATCCTGGCGGGGGTCAAAAGCGCGCTGGATCAAATTACAGGCCAGACGCAGACCCGTGATTAACAACCGGTTGAGTATTGCATTGGACCTGATCGTCAAGCGGATGATCGCAGGCCGGAAGCCCCCCGTATATACCCTCATGGAGGGTTAGGTGGTTTTATAGGGTTTACAGGCCATCCGCACCAAACCTATAGTCGGTGTTGTTGATTAGGTGTCCGGACTGGCCGTTGTCGCATATCTCGATCCGTTTCCGCCCCCCATGCAAGTCGCACCCGCCGCTTCGATTGCACGTTTGATGAAGCATGATATCGTTCAGGAGTGACAATGATGAATAGTGGTCCCATAAAATTGCCGATGTCCGGCCTTCAGGCGGAACGGTCCACCTGAAGGCCCATTGCAAGGCTGACGAATGGCCTAATGGCGGCAGGAGTAGGGCTTTTGCCGTCCAGAGAAAAAGGAGGTTTAAAATGGTAATTGTGGGAACCATCAAATTCAAGCCGGAAACGGCCAAGGACATCGGCAAGCGTTTTATAGAACTGCCGCCGGTGCCGGGTTACATGAAGCTGATCGGTCCTTTTGTCAAAGCAAAAATGGAAGGAACCCATGGGCTGGAAATTTTTGAAGTGGAGGAGTCCAAATTGGCCTTGGCAATGGAATATGTGTCCAACCGATATATATCCTTCTACGGCATACCGGATTTTAACTTCACGGCCGAGATTCACTACAGTGCCCAGGAAGCGCTAAAAATGGTTGGTCTGGCCTAACCCCGTTGCATTCGGGTCCGGCGGTGTTCGGAAAACGCATACCGGATGCTGCCGGATCACCTGCGTTGTTCAACCCACCGGGTCATCGATTTTACAGAACATCTTCACATCCGGGCTCTGTTCCTGCCTCTGCCGGTATTCCGGACGGCTCTCCTGGATGAAACCCAGCTGGGTATACAACGCTTCCAGGCGGGGGTTGTTGGTCAGGGAGATAAAGCGCGTGTATCCCTGCGACTTCATCAAGGCCATGAAGGATTTTACCGTATGCACCCCCACCCGCTGGTTGCGAAAGCGGGTGGAGATGGCCAACGCGCCCATTTCCACGGTCCGGGCGTCGATGATTTTCTGCTCGACGCAGCCCACCACGATGCCGTCGATGGCGGTGACGTAAAACCGTTGCCGATTTTTGTTCAGGTAGCTTTTGGTACGCGGTTTCAAAAAACCCGAACGCTTGTACATCTCAAGAATACGGTGAACGAGGGCCACCTCTTCATCGGTCCGCACCTGACGGAAATCTTCCTGGAAGTTGTTGGCGATGAGCGTGCCCGCCCCTTCCACGGTGAAGAGCTCGTGCTTAATGGAATTTTTGCCCGCCGCCAGGATGTGCACACGGTCACACTGCCCGGCCTCGATCTTCCTGCAGATGCACGCCATGGCGCCTTTGAAGTTGACGTTGGCGATCAGATCACCGAAATCCTCCATCGATTCGCGGACCCGGGCGGTGGTGATGGCGTTGATTTTGTTTGCCTGGCGGTCGATGAGATACCGGCGCTCCAGAAAAATGACCTTGAACATGGATTCCCGATGATCGAGCACCGCTTCGTAAAAATCAATCTCCGGGGAAATCCGGACAATGCCGGTAGCCGGCAGCCGGCGCTCCAGCTGAACGACCAGCTTCTGGTTGGCAAAACGGTTGGGCATGTTGTGGAGCAGGGCGGTCCGGGCGCCGTGGCGAACCAGGAATTTGATGTCGGTGATGATATCCTGAAAGTGATCGCGCAGAATGCCCTCCCGACAGGCAATGAAAACCTCCCTGCCGGCAAGGGCGCGTGCGTACTCTTTCAGATAAAGTTTGGGCATGGTCAAAAATCGTGAATGCCGGTATAGCTCTCCGGCGTAATCGCCAGCAGTTCCTTTTTAACAGGCTCGGACACATCCAGCGTGCCGACGAACGCAATGATGGCGGCCCGGTCGATAACCGCGTGGGTGCGGGTCAGCGCCAGCAGGGTCTCGTAGGGTTCAGGGTAGCCTTCCCGCCTCAATACGGTCTGAATGCCTTCGGCCACCACGGCCCAGTTGTTGTCGAGGTCTTTTTTCAACGCGTCTTCGTTGAGAATCAGTTTGTCCAGCCCCCGCTTGAGCGATTTGAGGGCGATAAGGGTGTGACCCAGCGGCACCCCGATATTGCGGATCACCGTGGAGTCGGTCAGGTCACGCTGAAGCCTGGAGATGGGCAGCTTGGCAGAAAGGTGTTCCAACAGGGCATTGGCAATGCCCAGGTTGCCCTCGGCATTCTCGAAATCGATGGGGTTGACCTTGTGGGGCATGGCCGAGGAACCGATCTCGCCCTTTTTGATTGTCTGTTTGAAATAGTCCATGGAGATGTAAGTCCACAAGTCCCGGCAAAGATCCAGAAAAATGGTGTTGATCCGCTTCACGCCGTCGCAGAACGCAGCCAGATGGTCGTAGTGTTCGATCTGGGTGGTTACCCGGGAGCGGTGCAGCCCCAACCCGTCGTTGACCAGCCGGTTGCCGAAGGCGATCCAGTCGATGTCCGGATAGGCCACGTGGTGGGCATTGAAATTGCCCGTGGCGCCGCCGAACTTGGCGGCGAAAGGGACGGCCGCCAGCAGCTTCATCTGTTGGGTCAGCCGATCCACGAACACGTAAATTTCCTTCCCCAGCCGGGTGGGGGAGGCGGGCTGGCCGTGGGTCCGGGCCAGCATGGGCACCGGCTTCCATTGTCTGGCCATGGTCGTCAGCTCGGCCACGGTCGATTCCAGCGCCGGCAGCATCACGGCGTGCCAGGCCTCCTTCAGGGAGAGCGGCACGGCCGTATTGTTAATGTCCTGCGAAGTGAGGCCGAAGTGGATGAATTCCTTGTAGGCGGACAGGCCCAACCGGTCAAAGGTCGCTTTGACGAAATACTCTACCGCCTTGACATCGTGGTTGGTGGTCTTTTCGATCTCCTTGATCTCGGCCGCATCGTCCATGGTGAAGGTTTGACAGGTTTCCCGCAGGCGTTCGAATGCCGCGGGTTCGATATTCGCCAGTTGGGGCAGGGGCAGCCGGCACAGGGCGATGAAGTATTCGATCTCCACCCGGACCCGGTAGCGGATCAGGGCGCCTTCGCTGAAATAGTCGGACAGGGCGGCGGTGGCCCTCCGGTAGCGGCCGTCCACCGGGGAAACGGCAGTCAGGGGAGAAAGTGTCATGGGGCCTCCTCAATTATAGGCGGAAAAATAAGCGAAAAAAATCTCTCTCGATTCATTGATGCGCATCACGGTCCATTGAATGCCTGTTATCGATCTTGGATAAACCGGTGATCATCGGTGGCCGGATGGCATATCGTCCAGGCCGCTTATAGAAAAATGGCCCGACATTGTCAAACCGGAGATAGCCTGCAACCCCACCATCCGAACCATTGACCACCCACCTCAGGATTCAGTCCTCTGTCTCCAGGCCAACAGATCCCTCAAGGCGGTTTGCCGCTGGCTGGTGTCCTGGTTTCTCACCGCCATGGCCATGGCTTTGCGGGTGCCCACCAGCACCGCCAGCCGCCGGGCGCGCGTCAGGCCAGTGTACAGGAGGTTCCTGAAGAGCATCTTAAAATGCTGGGTGAGCACCGGAAGGATGACCACTTCAAATTCACTGCCCTGGGATTTGTGGATCGTAATGGCGTATGCCAGGTCCAGTTCGACAATATCGTCCCGTTGATAGTCGACGGTGCGGCTGTCCGGAAAAAAAGAGACCGTGCAGGTCAGCGCCGCGTTGTCGATCTGAACGATCTCGCCGATGTCACCGTTGAACACACCCAGATCGTAGTTGTTCCTGCGATGGATGACCCGGTCTCCGGTTCTGAAGACCCGTTCACCCACCTTAAGCTGTTGTTTTCCTGCTGCTGGGGGATTGGCCGCCTCCTGAATCATCGCATTCAAACTCAGGGTGCCGAGACTGCCCCGAGTCATGGGGGAAAGGATCTGGATTTCACAGTCCCGGCCGCGATATTTCGGGATCCATTCCAGGTATAATTTCTTGATGACGTCAGACGCAGAAAGCCCATAGTGCAGTGAAGACCAGGGGTGGATTTTTTTCAGGACGGAAACCAGTTCTTCGATTCGATTGCCGGCCCGGGCCACCTGGTCCGGATTGACATGTTCAAATTTTTTGGGAATCGTCAGTTCGGTCTCGTAAGGGACGACCGTCTCGCTGATGCGGAATTCATAAAGATTATCCTCACCACCCGCTTCCGGGGAGGACGGGCGCGCATCATAAAATCGTTTCACCCTGGACACGAAACGCAGCTGATCCTGGGTGGCTTCATCCGAATCCATGAAGAAACAATCGGCACCGCTGGTCCAGATCTCCGGCTTTTTAAACGGAGAGTCGATATACGGCATACCTCCGCGATTGATCTCATGGGCGTATTTGATGATCAGGGACTGCTCCGCCTGCCTGAAAATCCGGGTCAATCGAAAGGAAGGGACCCTGCCGGAAGCGATGATATCCCGCAGGACATTGCCGGCGCCCACCGAAGGCAGCTGGTCGGCATCGCCGATAAAAAGGACCTGTCCGCGTTCCGGAACCGCCTTGAGCAATGACGCCGTCAGGCTGATATCCAGCATGGAACATTCATCCACGATGAGAAAATCCGCATCGAGGGGGTTCTCTTCGTTTTTCTTGAACCGCCCCAACTGCCATTCCAGCAGCCGGTGGATCGTCTTGGATTCCCGGCCGATGACATCGGTCATCCGCTGTGCGGCCCGGCCGGTAGGGGCGGCCAGCAACACGCGCGCGTGAAGCGCTTCGAGCAGCTTCACCAGAACAAGGGTCGTGGTGGTCTTGCCCACCCCGGGACCTCCGGTCATCACGGAGAACTGTCTGCCTACGATGCCCTGAACGGCCGCCGCCTGCTCATCGCTCAAACGGATGCGGCTGATCCGGCAGTAACGGCCGATCCAGCGCCGCACCCAATCCATGTCGATGGGGACCGGGCTATCCATGCGGGCAATCTTACGGGCCACAACCAACTCATCGAAATACAGCGTTTTTGAGTAATAGCATCGCTCGGTGCCCGCTTCGGGATCTTCTCGCCCACGCACCATCAGCAGGCCGCCGGTCTCCATATCCTTGAGCAGTGCGGGCAAACGGTCGACCACGTCCAAGGCCAGCAGGTCATGGGTCTGCACCCGGATCTGCGCTTCCGTCAGGTAGCAGTGGCCGAAATCTCTGCTGGCGGCCAACACGTGGCTGATTCCCGCCATGATTCGTTGCCGGCTGTCGGCGGCCAAACCGATGCTCAGGGCGACCTTGTCCGCTGAAAAAAAACCAATCCCGTAAAAATCCCTGGCCAGCCGATAAGGGTCTTCGGTGACCGTGGCGATGGCCTGGTCCCCGTATGTTTTATAAATCCGGACGGCATACAGCGTGCTGATCCCATGGGACTGGAGAAACATCATGACCTCGCGGACGGCTCGGTGCTCGATCCACGCCGCGCTGATGGTCTCCAGCTTTTTTTCTGCAATCCCCGGAACCTCGGTAAGCCTTTCGATATCCCCTTCGAAAATGTCCAGCGTCTCCTTGTCAAAGTACCCGACAATTTTTTTTGCCGTCTTGGGGCCGACGCCCTTGATGAGCCCCGATCCGAGGTATTTTTCCAGCGCCGCGCTGGTGGCCGGCTTGAGTTCCATGGCACGGGTGGCGTTGAATTGACGGCCATATCTGGGGTTGACGGTCCAGGCGCCGGTAAATTCCATGGTCGCACCGGCAAATACCCGGGTCTGGTGAACAATTACGGTTTCCTGCTGGTGGGGGTTGTCGAACGGCAAGACGCGAAGGACAGACCAGCCGTTATCGGCATTATGATAGGTGACGCGATCCACGATCCCGCGCAGTCGTTCGGTAATGGTGCCGGTTTGAAGGATTGTTGGCGGTTGCATGAGAAAAGTGGCCGTCGCGTCTATCCGGACAGTTAATGGGAAAGTGATTTTCTTCCGAACCTGTTTCAAAACGACTTAGTTCGGTCAAGATCAAGGCGGGCGATCATTTCACCCCAGGCGCAGCCGCGCTACGTTGAGGATTGAAATGTGAGCCCAACGCCGATATTGGCCGAAATGGGGTGTTTTGAAATTGGCTCTTCCGATTGAATATTTACCGTGGCCCCGTAGCCCAATCCGGCACGCGGATCTCCGATGGTTTCAAGGGATCGGGAAGGTAACCCTTGATATCGATCACCGGCGTGCCGTTGCGGGCGTCGATCGCATCGATGCGGATCGTGGTCCCGGTAACGGAGATCACCCGGCAGGTCGACATGCCGATCAGGTTGGGGCGGACCGGGGCATGGGTGGCAAAAACGCCGGTAAGCGGGTTTGCAGGGTTTTTCCGCGGGTGTACCCGTAGCCGGCGGCGGTCTTCCGGATTATCGTTTTCGTGAAACCAGTAGCACACGATGATATGCGAAAAACCCTCCAGCCCCAGAAGGCCGTCCTGGAAATCGGTTTCGAGGTCGATGCGCACCTCATTGCCTTCCTTGCCAACCCAGCCGATGGGATGCACCTGAAACGAGTCGCTCATGGCGGTCTCCTCGTGAATAGTGAAGGAAGGTTTCATACAATCAACTTGCAACCCGATGATCAAGAAATATATTATAGACTAATCAAACCGGACACCGGATCAACCGGGCATTGAATGACCTGGCTACCACAGCCGTTTAAAAGGTTTCACTTGATTAACCTGTTGTAATTAAATACACTTATTTTCATGGGATATATTTTCGACTTTCATGATGCCAAACGATACGACCAGTGGATTGTAAAGCGGAAAAACCGCTTTGCCGCTGACCTTGAGAGCCGCCTCATGCTGGGGATGCTGGATCCGGTCGCCGGGGAATCGGTGCTGGACATCGGTTGCGGTACCGGAGCCTCGATCGAACCGCTCTTGGAGAAGGGCCTCGACGTGACAGGCATCGACCCTTCTCCCTACATGCTGGATATCTTGTCCGAAACGCTGGGCAATCGCGTCTCCCTGTATCGCGGAATTGCCGAAGATCTTCCCTTTGATGACAATTCGTTCAACCATGCCTGCCTGTTTACCTGCCTGGAATTTGTAGACCATCCGAAAAAGGCCCTGGCAGAAGCCTTTCGGGTGGCCAAGGACCGGGTGTTTATCGGATTTTTGAACCGCTACGCCCTAACGGGCATTGGCCGGCGGGTGCAAGGGATATTCACCCCGACCATTTACAACCGAGCCAACTTTTTCAGCGTCTGGGAAATCAAAAGCATGGTCCGGGAGTTGATGGGGCCGGTCCCGGTGTGCTGGCGGACCGTCTGCCAGTTTCCCGGCCCTTGGGGAGCTTGGATGAAGCATATCGAAGGATCAGGCCTGGTCCAGCGCTTCCCCTTCGGGACCTTCGCCGGTATGGTCGTCACCCTGGTGCCCCGGTTCCGCACGCGTCCCCTGGCCATCCAATACAAGCCCAAAAAAGTCGGCCGCATAGTAGCCGGTGCGGCCGGCTGTTCCGGCATGGCCCCATCCAATGGTTTCGACGATTCCCGGCAATAGCCGGCTGGAAATGGCAATCCCCTTTTCGGTTTAATAATTGACCGAATTTGGTGAGAATCATTTGACAAAAGATTCAAATAACTGTCTAAATTAAAAAATTCTGTTTTGGACCCGCAGACCCCATGGCCAGGAACAGACCCCGAAAGGAAAGGAGCCGCCCCCGATGGAAGCCTGGCTCTACGAAACCCTGCAAAACCAACGTGTCCGATGCCGGCTGTGCAGCCACATGTGCGTAATCGGCAACGGCAAACGGGGAATCTGTGGGGTGCGGGAAAACCGGGATGGTGTTCTGGAGACACGGGTATACGGGCGCCTGATCGCTGCCGGCGACGACCCCATCGAGAAAAAACCGCTTTTCCACCTGATGCCCGGCAGCCGGTCCTTTTCCATCGCCACGGTGGGCTGTAATTTCAAATGCCGGTTCTGCCAGAATGCGGACATCGCCCAGATGCCTGCGGACCGGGACGGCATGGTGGCGGGAGATGCGGCGACCCCGCAGCAGGTGGTAGCGGCCGCCCAGGGACGGAACTGTGCCAGCATCGCCTACACCTATACCGAACCGACTGTTTTTTTTGAGTTCGCCTGCGACACGGCACAATTGGCCCACAGCCAGGGCATCAAAAATGTATTCGTAACCAATGGGTTCATGAGCGCCGAGGCGCTGGAGCGGATCAGCCCCTGGCTGGATGCCGCCAACGTGGACCTGAAAGCCTTTACCGACGATTTTTACAAACGGCAGTGCGGCGCCAGGCTGGAACCGGTGAAGGAAACCCTGCGGCGGTTGAAAACCCTGAAGGTCTGGGTGGAAGTCACCACCCTGATCATTCCCGGGCTTAACGACAACCCCAGGGAGCTTTCCCAGCTGGCTGCCTTTATCGCCACGGATTTGGGTCCCGAAACCCCCTGGCACGTGAGCCGTTTTCACCCCACTTACCAGCTGACGGATCGAGGCGCGACTCCGGTGGAAACCCTCATGCAGGCCAGAAAAATCGGAATTGCCGCCGGGTTGAAGTATGTCTATACAGGCAACATCCCCGGACAGGGCGGCGAAGACACCCTCTGTCCCGGTTGCGGGAAAACCGTGATCGCCCGCCGTGGGTTTCAGATTATGGACAACCGGGTGCGAAATGGCCGGTGCAGCGGCTGCCAGACGGTCATAGCGGGCATCGGTATGTAAGGGAAATTATGTCAACCATCGGAAAGCTCAATCTGGATCATCTGGTCGGCCAGCAGGTGGGCACCTCCGTATTGCTGAAAAAGATCGGGCATGGCGCCATGTCCGCCGTTTTCGTGGCCTTCCAGAAAACCCTTAAACGGCAGATTGCCGTCAAGATCCTTCCCAAATCCCTGCTGACGGAAAAAACCGCCGCTTTTTTCCAGCAGGAGGCCGAGTCGGCAGCCATTTTGATGCACCCCCACATCATTCCCGTTTATGAGGTGGGCGAAACGGAGGAATTCCTCTTCTTTACCATGCAGCTGGTCAAGGGCAACGAATTGTCCTACTACATTCGGAGAACCCAGAAAAATATCGTCCCTTCCAAACGGTTTATGCCGCTTCCGACCATTCTTTCCCTGATGCTGAAAATCCTCGATGCATTGGCATATGCCCATGACAACGACATCGTGCATCGTGATATCAAACCGGACAACGTCATGATCGAAACGCATTCCAAGCGGCCGTTGATCACTGATTTCGGTGTGGCCCGGGTTTCGCGAACCACGAGCAAGAGCGACCGGTTGCTGTTGGGCACCCCCATGTATATCGCGCCGGAACAGATTCTATCGGGAACCGTTGACGGGCGCGCGGACATGTACAGCGCCGGAGTGATGATGCTCGAAATGCTCATGTCCAAGCTGCCCTACCCGCCCTACCGGACGGCCATGGATCTGCTCAAGATGAAGCTGGCGTTGAAAGACCGGATTTTCCGGCAGCGGCCATCTGAGGTCCATCCCGTGGCCAACCGAACCCTGGATGAGATCCTGTTCAGGGCATTGGCCTTTGACCGGGATCAGCGATACGACTCCTGTCGGGAGTTCGCATCGCAACTGGAACGCTTTTCGCAAAAATTGCCGACACCATCTTCAGCCAGATGAGGACACCATGCCACTTGATGCCGCAACGAAAAATCAGCTCTCCCAATTCGGTCGGACCATCGCCCTCCTGTTCAATCGCTCCATGATGTATCAGCCCAACCATCCGTTTGTGGAACAATCCATCGACATGTTCTACGAAGGCGCCGTAAACCTGCTGAAGATCATCTCGCCGGTGGTGTTCATTCTCAACCGCGAGGAATTTTTCGTGGATGAAGAGCCGCTGGATTCCCGCCTCAATGTGGGACGCCTGGCGCTGCTGTTCAAGACCAACGGCATTCAATCCATTTCCATTGAACCCGGTCTTGAACGGCGGGAGATCAAGGTCTTTCTGGAGGTGTTTGGCAACTTAAGCAAATATTCCGGGGCCGAAGGATTCAAAAAGGCAATCTTTGCCCGGGGGGTCGTCAATATCAAGGTTAACCACGTGCGTTACAAAAAAGTGACCGACGATGATGAGGTGATCGCCCGGGACGCACTGAAAGACCTGACCCCCCAGATGCTGGCCGCCGAAGACGAGGCCAAAACCCGCAAGATGTTCATGGACACGCTTCTGGAGAGCGTACTCACCGAGGAGTTCGCCAAAACCCTGAACATCGAATCCCTCATGGCCAATCCCGGGGCCGTATCCAAGAATATGATTCAGGCAGACCTGGAGCAGGTTTCAGCTGAAGGCAGGGGGGCGGGATCGGTTGGCGGCAGCGCCATCGGGGACGGTACCGGCGGCTCAGGTGGGGGAACCGGGGCTGGAGACGGTAGCGGCGGCCCGGGAACCGGATCCGGAGACGGGTCGGGTGGCGGTTGGGGACCGGGTGGAACCGGGGACGGACCTGGCAAGGCAGGAACCGGCACCGAAGATGGTGGCGGGACGGAAACGGGTTTAGGCAGGGGCGGCGCCGGTACGGGCAGCGGACCGGGGGGAGCCGGCGGGACAGGATCTGGCCCTGGAACCGGAGATGGCGCCGGCACGGGAACGGGCCCAGGCAGCGGCGGTGGCGGCACAGGCAGCGGTGCGGGAGGGCCCGGCGGATCGGGGACGGGCGGCCACGGCAACCTGCTGTTTCAGCAGTTGGAAGTGATGCGATTCGAAGTGGAAAAGCACCTGGAAGGCAAAGGCGATGTGGCCATTGCCGATCTGGCCGGTGCCGTCTTCGATATGAAAAAGCAGCTGTTGGAAGGCATCGAAGCCCAGAAAGCCCTGGGCGTCGCCTATGAAAACGAGGCGGCCATCCTGGAAAATGCCAATGAGCTCACTGATCGGGTGCTCATCCAACTGGTGAGAGACGAGTACCAGCAAGGCAAGATCACACCTGCGCGCATGGCCCATATCCTCAGGCGGCTCGTACCCGAGGCCGGCGAACTGAAACGGCTGCTGCCCAAAATTAAAACGACCCTGTTGGAGGAGGGCATGTCCCACACCCAGTATCTGGAGCTGATCCAGGCGTTGGGCAAGGAACTGCAGAGCGAGGGCCTGGCCAATATTCTCCAAGAGAGCGGCGAAGAGATCGGTGTGGACGGGGATCAGTTGATCGCGGAATTCAAGAATAATCCCGAGCAGGCGGCCCAGTTGATTTACCTGGCCGCCGAGATCCGCAAAGGCAGCGGGGACGAAGATGTGCTCGCCGATATTCTGGCCGGCTACGTGGAGCAGATGGGCGGCCAGATGGCCATGGACCAGACGCAGGAAAAGGACGATCCCGAGCATCTGAAAAAGGTGGTGGGAAGCATCGAGTCGACTATTGTCAGCCAGCTGGGCAAGATGGATGTGGGAGGCGTTGTGATCGCCAAGCTGGAAGACCGCCTCAACGCCCGGATGGAAACCGTCCTGGACCAGATGCGCGCTGAATGGATCAAATCCAAGGGCCAGCCCGGTGAAGGCGGAGGGAACGGAAAACCCCACAAAGTTCTCAGTGTTCTCCAGACCCTGGAGCAGAGCGTCAGCGAGCACGACGAGCTGGGGGAAATCCTCAAGATCGTCCGAAGAAAAGTCGAGGCCGGTGAGATCGATGAGAACAACTATAAAAAAATCCAGGATGAGATTGCCCATCAGAAGCAGCTGATCAAGGAAAAAGAGGCCAACCGGATCATGCCCACCGGCGTGATCAAAGCCAGCGCCATGGCCTTTATTCTGGAAAAGGAGATCGCCCGGGCCAACCGCTATGACTACTCCTTTTCCGCCCTGGCCTTCTCCATGGTAAAGATCAGACCCCGGTCAAAGGTGCCGACCGGTGCCATCAACAACGAAATCCTCATGGAAACCGTGCTGGCCCTGTTGTCCCAGACGTTCCGCGAGGTGGACATCGTCGGTCAGCTGGGCAAGAATACCATCGTGGCGGTGCTGCCGCTGATCAACCGCGAGGATTCCAAAAAAGCCCTGAACCGGGTGATGAAAGCCCTCCAGGACGAACCTATCGATGTGAACGGTGTCCCTGTGGATTTCAAATTTGCCGGCATTGCCATCAGCTTCGACGGTGAACACACACCGGACGGCAAAAGCTTTATCCGGGTGATGTCGGGCCGGCTGCAGGACATGGCCAACCGTTTGAAAAATATTCAATCCTTCATGTAAATAAACATGCGCTCCCGTGTCCTTTTCTTTTTTTTAATGGCCCTTACCGTTTCCGGAATTGTCCTGGCCGCCGGCGGACCGCCGGCCGATGCACCGGTTTTTCCTCCCAGCCTGGAAAGCTATGGGGACGGTGATCTGGGCAGCATCATCGGCATCCTGGACCACCGCATCCGTCAGACGCCTTTCAATCTGGTGGCCTCGCTCATCTTCCTGTGCGCCATCATCCACACTTTCCTTACCGGCCGGTTTATGGCGATCGCCCACCGGTGGTCCCATGATCACGAAGAGAAAATCAAGCAGGGGTTGGCGCCGCGGGATTCTGTGCACCTGGGTGCGGAAGCGTTCCATTTTCTGGGCGAGGTGGAGGCGGTGTTCGGCATCTGGGCGGCTGCCCTGGTGGGCGTCATCGTGTTGTTTTTCGATTGGCCCACGGCCAAAAGCTATATTCTGTACAAGGTGAATTTCACCGAACCGATGTTCGTCGTGGTGATCATGACCCTGGCGGCCACCCGCCCGATCCTGAAAGTCACGGAACGGTTCATGTGGAAAATCGCCAACCTTTTGGGCGGGACCCTCACCGCCTGGTGGTGGGCCATTTTGACCATCGGCCCTATCCTGGGATCGTTCATTACCGAACCGGCCGCCATGACTATTGCCGCCATGCTGCTGGCCGACAAATTCTATGCCCTGTCGCCCTCCGCTAAATTCAAATACGCCACCTTGGGCCTGCTGTTCGTAAACATTTCCGTGGGCGGCACCCTGACCAGTTATGCGGCGCCACCGGTGCTCATGGTGGCAACGCCCTGGAATTGGGACACGATGTTCATGCTGACCCATTTCGGATGGAAGGCTGTATTGGGTATGCTTGCGGCCAACCTGAGCTATTTTCTCATTTTTCGCAGTGAGTTGAAGACCCTTCAGGCGTCTTTTGCCATAAACAACCTCAAGGATGAAATCCAACAGCGCTATCTCAAACGTGCAGATGTTGAAGACATGCTGGACCAGTGCATCGAACGGCTCGATAATCGTTTCCATATTATGAGCACTTTTTCCGAGCAGATGAAGGATGTCGGCCGGGAACTCACCCAGCGTTTAGAGGTCAGGGCCTTGGCCGAACTGCAAGGCAAAGGCATCGATCAGGATCTGGCCCGCCGGGCGTTTGAAGAGCGCAACAAGGAGATCCAGCTTCGACGCATGCGCCGGGCCCTGCCCGGACTCCTGCCGCCGGAGGATCGCCCGCCGTTTTTAGACCCGGATTGGGATCACCGGGACGACCCGGTGCCGCTGTGGGTGACCCTGGCGCATATCGCCTTCATGGGGTGGACCATCATCAATGCCCACTATCCACCGTTTTTTATCCCGGGGCTGCTTTTCTTCCTGGGGTTCGCCCAAGTCACCTCCCCCTATCAAAACCAACTCAACCTGAAACCGGCCCTGCTGGTGGGGTTTTTTCTCGGCGGCCTGGTGATCCACGGCGGCCTCCAGGGCTGGTGGATCGAACCGGTGCTGGGCAACTTGACCGAAATCCCCCTGATGGTGGGAGCAACCGTTCTGACGGCATTCAACGACAATGCGGCCATCACCTTCCTGAGCACCCTGGTCCCCGATTTTTCAGACGCAATGAAATATTCGATCGTGGCCGGGGCCGTGGCCGGCGGCGGATTGACCATCATCGCCAATGCCCCCAACCCCGCCGGTCTGAGCATCCTCAAATCCTTTTTCGATGAAGAAGTGTCACCCGTTAACATCTTGCTGGCAGCCGCCCTGCCCACTGCCATTTTGTGGCTGACTTTTCTCATTTTTTAAGTAGAGAGGCGCATCATGAAGGTTTCCAGGACAGGTCAATGGGGGATGCTTTTCTGCAGCCTGCTGATGGTATCGGCCTGCAGTGCCAAGCGCCCGGTGTTTTATCCCAACGATCATCTCCAGACGGTCGGAAAGACCCAAGCCCGGGCGGATGCGGACCAATGCATGGCCGAGGCCAAAGAATACGGGGTCAAAAATGACGCCGGCAAAACCGTGGGCGGCAGAGCCGTAAAAGGGGCGACTCTCGGGGCGGCCATCAGCGCTGTGGTTTCAGCCGTCCTGGGCGGCAATGTAGGCCGGGCTGCCGGGGCAGGGGCCGCCGGAGGTGCCACGGCCGGCGCCGTGAGCGGCGCGATCGATGCTGACGAGCCGGATGCGGTCTTCAGAAATTACGTAAACCGGTGCCTCAGGGAAAGGGGATATGAAGTGATCGGTTGGCAGTAGCAGGCAGTTTCAAAAACCGGGTGACAACTGGATCTGAAACGTGTATTTTCGGCCGGATTTCACCAAAATAAAAAATAGTCGATGACCCGTTTCAACTTTTCGACCCGCAGATGATATGCGGCAGGACCCGCTGATGAAGGAGAACCCATGGCCTATCGTTACGATCCCCCGGACAACCTGGTTTCCCTGATTGAAGACAGTGTTGCGGCGTTTTCGGACGACCCCCTGTTCGGGACCAAGAATGCCGCCGGTGACTACGAATGGGTGACCTACGGGGAGGTAGGCCGCCGGATAGACAATCTTCGAGGCGGCCTGGCCCGCATGGGTATCAAACAGGGTGACGCGGTGGGCATCATCGCCAACAACCGCACCGAATGGGCGATCTGTGCCTTCGCCGCCTACGGCCTGGGTGCCAGATATATCCCCATGTACGAAAAAGAACTGCCGAAGATATGGCAATACATCATCAATGACGGCCGGGTCAGGCTGCTTTTCGTCGCCAATCCCGACATCCTCGGCCAGGTAACCGGTTTCAAGGATCAAACGCCGGGGCTGGAGAAGGTGCTGCTCATCGATGGCCATGGCGAGAACACCATGGCAGCGCTGGAACTGATGGGCCGGGCCCACCCGGCTGCCGCGATCCACCCCGATCCCCATGATATCGCCGTGCTGATTTACACCTCCGGAACCACGGGGGATCCCAAAGGCGTTCTGCTGTCCCACGGCAATTTCACCACCAATTTTCAGGCCGGTGGCGCCCTTTTCCCGGAACTGGGCTCCGACAGCCGCAGCCTGTGCATCCTGCCCTGGGCCCACTCTTTCGGCCAGACGGCGGAGCTTTACAATTTAATTCAATTCGGCGGATCCATGGGTTTCATGGGAGACATCACCACCCTTGCCGAAGACATGGCGAAAGTGCAGCCGACGCTGTTGGTTGCGGTTCCCCGGGTCTTCAACAAAATCTACGATGGCCTGTGGGCTAAAATGAACGAGACCGGCGGCCTGGTCAAGAAACTGTTCGTCATGGGCGTCGAGAGCGCCCGCCAGCGACGCGAACTGGCCGAAAAGATGCAATCCAGTTTCATGGTCAACCTGAAGTTCGGGTTGGCCGACAAAATTGTCTTCCAAAAAATCCGGGACCGTTTCGGCGGCCGGCTGACGACTGCCATCACCGGCAGCGCCACCATGAACGTCGAGATCGGCTACTTCTTCAGCGACATGGGCATCCCCGTGTACGACTGCTACGGCCTGACCGAAACCACGCCGGCCGTAACCATGAACTGTCCGGCAGCCCACCGTCCGGGAAGTGTGGGTCGCCCCATCGATCAAGTCCTCGTGGAAATTGACCGGCTGTTTCTCGAAGAGGACTCCGACGATGGCGAGATAATCGTCTATGGCCCCAACGTAATGAAAGGGTACAACAACAAGCCCGATGCCACCCGCGAAGTGATGACCACAGACGGTGGATTTCGCACCGGCGACCGGGGCCGCCTGGACAAAGACGGGTATCTGTACATCACCGGCCGCATCAAGGAGCAGTACAAACTGGAAAATGGCAAATACGTATTTCCGACAGCTCTCGAAGAGGAGATCCGGCTGCTCCCCTGGGTGGAAAACGCCATGATTTACGGCGAAGGGAAACCCTACAATGTCTGCATGATCGTACCCGATTTCGTGGTGCTCCAAAAATACGCCCGGGAAAACCAGTTCCCCGAAGACCCGGACCAACTGGTCGCCGACAGAGGCATCCAGGAAATGATCGGCAACGAAATCGCCGCCTTCCTGAAGGGCAAATTCGGCGGATACGAAATCCCCAAAAAGGTTGTGCTGCTCCAGGAGGACTTCTCACTGGAGGCCGGCACCCTCACCCAGACCATGAAACTGAAACGCCGCAGCGTGCTTGAACAATACCAGGATCAATTGGATGCCCTCTACACGTGAAATAATAGGGAGATGCAATCGTCCGGTGTCTGTTTTTGACATAACACACCCTTGACACCCTATCCGCCGATGCTCTAAATTTGGCGGGAAAAATGGAGTTTACCTGTCTGCCGGCGGCATTGGAGTGAATCCTCTAGGGCAGCCGCGCAGTCATCCGCAGGCGCCCTGCTTTCTTATGTTCCACGGGTTATCTATCGAATCATCGGTTCCGCATTAGGCGGCATCCCGAACCTTAACCACTAAACCCGTCGTTGTTGGCGTGAGCCATCGCTTTTACGATGCCGGGTGCCTGCCGATTGGATTTCAACCGTTTATGGAGAAGACAATGACCAAATGGCTGCGAACATTCGAACACATGATCATCCGGTCTCTCATATACATGATGGCCCTCATTATTCTGATTTCAACGATCGAACTGGGCTATCTGCTTGTCAAGGACATTATCAGTCCGCCGGTTTTTTTTCTTGAAATCGATGAGTTGCTTGAACTCTTTGGATTTTTCCTCCTGATCATCATCGGAATCGAATTGCTGGAAACGATCAAGGCCTACCTGCAGGACAAAGTCGTTCACTCCGAGATCGTATTGGAAGTGGCGCTTATTGCCATCGCACGCAAAGTGATAATATTGGACCTTAAGGAATATGACAGCGTCGTCATCCTTGGCATTGCCGCGTTGATCATAACGATTTCCGTGTCCTACTATATCGTGAGGCGCAAGCTGAGAATTGATATGTCAGATAGTCTCGATCAGAAACCGTGAACACCCCATGATTTTCCATGTTAAACCCATCGAGGGTCTGGGAGAAAGGCGCAGGATTTGAAAAAAGTTTTGAAAAAGAGAATGCTCATCGCCGCGTCAGCAATTGCTGCGATTGGACTGGCAGTTATCCTGCTCAAACTTATTTTTGTCGATTTTGTGGTCGATTTCTGGTGGTTCCAGTCGCAGGGATTGACGGTTTACTTCCTCATGCGGTTGATTTACCGCTACCTTGTATTTGCCCTTTTTGCCGCGATATTCTTCGGCTTCTTTACCGTTAATTTCTGGTTAGCATCGCGCGTTGTCGGTGTCGCCGAAACGTCCCCCGACAAGAATGAAAGAAACCTGATCACGACCCTGCACAATGGATTGCGGCGCATGTACCTGCCCCTCTCCGTTTTGATGGCGTTGCCCATCGCCGCGCCCATGTATGCCCACTGGAAAGAGGCGCTGCTGTTTCTTTTCGGCGGCGCCAGCGGGGTCACTGACCCGTTGATAGGCAAAGATATCAGTTTTTATCTGCTTTCCCTGCCCATTTACACCCTGATCCAGAAAGAGGTACTGGTGGCATTCATCATTTTGCTGTTGGGTGTAATGTTCCTCTACTGGTACGAAAGTCGCCTGTTGGCCATTCAGGATCAGGCGCTGCCGCGCAGAGCACGGGTGCACATCAGCGCACTGGCCCTGGCAACCGTCGCCATCGTCTGCTGGGGATTCCTGCTCGAACGATTCCACCTGCTCAACGAAACGGTCAATCTGCCCATTTTTTTCGGCCCCGGATATGTGGAGATGAAGATCATCCTACCGATGATCTGGCTCTCCGTGATTTTCCTGGCGGCGACTGGTATTTCACTGGTAGTCAGCGTTAACCGCAAGTCGGGTTGGAAGCTGCCGGTGATTGTGGGTGTGCTGTTTGCGCTCAGCGTAATGGGAAAAAACGCCGATTTCTTCAACGACATGGTGCGCAAATATATCGTCGCGCCCAACCAGATTGCCCGTGAACGGCCGTATATTGATGCCAACATCCGATCGACACTGGCCGCCTATGGACTCGATGCCGTCCAGACCCAGGATTTCAAAACCCAATCGAAGCCCGCTTTCGATGCCGAAGACCCGGCACTGGTGCGGCGCCTGCAGAACATTCCCGTCTGGGACCGCGAGATGCTGGGCGGCGTCTACGAGGAGCTCCAGGGCATTCGTACCTATTATTCGTTTCCGACCATCGACGTGGATCGCTACATCGTCGAGGGCAGCTACCGCCAGGTATATCTGGGCGCCAGGGAGATCCAGTTTTCCAAATTACCCAAATCCGCACAGAACTGGATCAATCTCCACCTGCAATACACCCACGGCCAGGGGGTGGTGATGATTCCGGCCGCCCAGGCCGGTGACGAATTCATGACCTGGTTCATCAAGGATATCCCGCCCCGCTCCGAATTCGGGTTGTCCATTAACCGGACATCCATCTATTACGGGCTCGAGGACAAACCTTACGCGATCGTCCCCAATGATGCCGGAGAAATCGGCTCCCCGGTGGGCGACGATGAAGCCATCGTCCATTACGACGGCAACGGCGGGGTCCCGGTCAATTCTCTGTGGCGCAAGTTGCTCTTCTCCATGTACTTCAAGGACCGCAATATATTTTTTACCGCCAAGACCAACGATCGCAGCCGGATATTGTTCCGCCGTAACATCCTGGACCGGATCACGCACATCACCCCGTTTTTGAAGCTCGACCAGGATCCGTATATCGTTTCGACGGCAGATGGTCTGTTCTGGATTCAGGACGCCTATACGACATCCGCTAATTACCCCCTGGCCCCGGCAGTGGAGGGAGGGTTCAACTACATCCGCAACGCGGTAAAAATTGTCGTGGACGCCTACCACGGAAAAGTCTCCTACTACGTATCCGACCGGACGGATCCCATCATCAACGCCTATCGCCGCATGTACCCCGGCGTTTTCCGGCCGTTGGCAGAGATGCCCGAGGACCTTCAAAAACACATCCGCTATCCCCGGGATATTTTTTTGACCCAGGTCGCCGTTTATGCCAAGTACCACCAGCAGGACCCGGAACGATTCTATCGGCAGGAGGATATCTGGGAATTTTCGAAAGTGCCCCAGGGCCGGGATCTGGTTCCGGCCAACCCGTACTACCTGACCCTGGACCTGATTGAACCGGGCAGGGATGACTTTCTGCTGTTCATGCCCATGGCGCCCTTTGGCCGCGATAACCTTAGGGCCTTGGTCATTGCCGGCAGCGACGGCGACAACTACGGCAAAATATTCGCTTACCGCTTTTCGAGGGACCAGCAGGTGTATGGTCCCGCCCAGGTCCACTCCCTGGTCAACCAGGACATTGTCATTTCCGAACAGTTTACCCTTTGGGATCAGGAAGGGTCCGAGGTACTTTTAGGCAAAATGATCATCGAACCCTCGGGCGGTTCGCTGCTTTATATCCAGCCGGTCTACCTCCAGGAAGAGGGCGCCTTGAAAATCCCGCAGCTGAAACGCTTGATCATGGCATTGGATGATGCCGTTGTCATGGCGCCCAGCCTGGAGGAGGCTGCGGTTATGCTGGAAGCGGAGTTGGCGCGAAAATCGGTCCGCAGGGATCGCAATGCCCAGACACGGCAATCTCGCGAAATGAGCAGCGGTTCCCCGGTTGAAAACAACATAAACCCACCTACGCCGGAGAACGGTTTGAAAACGTCCTCAACCCAGCCGGCGGAGACGTTAAATAGTGGCGAAAACCAGACTCCATCGGCTTCTGACGACTAATGGAGGGACAGCCCATGACCAAACGTATTCTCGTCGGACTGGGAGGAACCCCGTTTACCACGGTGGCCGTGAAACGGGCCGTCGAACTGGCCCGGACCCACCATGCGCACGTGACCGGGGTCACCATCGTCGAACTGGATCGATTGCAAAGGGTCGGCCCCGTGCCCCTTGGCGGCGCAGCCTATGCCCAGCGCATGGCCCAGCGTCGCATCGACGTAACCCGGGAGCGCGTGGAAGCAGCCGTTTCCGAATTCGAGAAGGCCTGCCAGGAAGCGGGTGTGAATTGCTCCGTCGAACGGGAGACCGGCAACGCCTTCGACCTGATGATATCCCATGCGCGCTACCACGACCTGACTATTTTCGGGTTGAAAAGCCTCTTCGATTACGGCCTGACGGAAGAACCCAAAGACGCCCTGATCCGGTTGGTGTCCCAGGGGGTTCGCCCGATTCTGGCGGTATCGCCCCAGTATCGCAACATCCGCAAGGCCCTCGTGGCGTACAGTGGTTCCATGGAGTCGGCCAAGGCCATGCGACGTTTCGTGCAAATGCGTTTGTGGCCGGATGTCCGCATCGACATCGTTCATTTTTCCACGGACACTTCCAAGGGTAAGGAACTGTTGGCTGCCGCCACCGAATATTGCCGAGCTCACGGCTACGAAACCAAGATGCGGATAGTGGATGAAGACGCCGATGCAGGCATTCTGGACCACGCCCAGCAAACCCAGGCGGATATCATCGTCATGGGCAACAGCGTCCGCAGCCTGATGTTTCGCCAGATCATGGGCAGTACGGCCCTGGCAACGATCCAGAATGCCGATCGGCCTTTATTCCTGGCACAATAACGCGGAAAGAAACGTCACAGGGAGCCGGTAAATCCTTGCACCGCGCAAAAGAGGGCATCCTGCTTGAAAAGGTGAACCAAGCATGAATCGCACGGATTCCATAATTATAGCCAGGTTGACGGCGCTGCTGCCGCTGGCGATATTTACCGGGTTGTGCTCACGGGTGCCGGCGGCGGTAGGCGGCGGCGCCATTTTCTTCTCTTGGGACTGGATTCCTGGAATCGGTGTCAACCTCGACGTCGCCGTCGATGGATTGAGTGTGCTGTTCGGCCTGATCATCACCGGAACCGGTGTCTTCGTGGTTCTTTTTTCAGCCGACTACATGGCCGGCCACCGGTATTACGTCCGGTTTTTTGCTTTTCTGCATCTGTTTCTGCTCTCCATGCTAGGACTGGTGCTGGCCGACAACCTGATCACCCTGTTCGTCTTCTGGGAACTGACCACGGTATTGTCGTACCTGCTCATCGGCTTCGACAACAAGAACGAAAGTGCCCGCAGCCATGCACGTCAGGCGCTGCTGGTCACCGGCGCCGGCGGTCTTGTCCTGCTGATCGGGTTCTTGATGATCGGCGGAATCGTCGACACCTACCGGATCTCCGCCCTTGCCGAGCAGGCCCGGCTGCTGCAGCGACAAACGAATTACCTTTTCATCATGGCAATGGTGTTAATCGGCGCCTTCACCAAATCCGCCCAGTTTCCGTTTCATTTCTGGCTTCCCAACGCCATGGCCGCGCCGACGCCAATCAGCGCATTTTTGCATTCGGCCACCATGGTCAAGGCAGGCATTTACCTGCTGGCCCGGTTTCATCCGGTTCTGGGCGGCACGGAGGCATGGATGGGCACCCTGGTCGTGGTCGGCGGCGTAACGGCCCTGCTGGGAGCCGTTCTGGCCGTCGGCCAATCAGATCTCAAACGCATGCTGGCCTATACCACCATCATGGCCCTGGGCATCCTGGTCATGTTTCTGGGCGGCAAGACCACACCGGCACTGACGGCTACGGTCACCTTTCTGCTGGTTCACTCCCTTTACAAATCCGCCCTCTTTCTGGTGGTCGGCATCATCGACCACGAGACCGGAACCCGACAGGTCGAGCATATCGGCGGATTGATTCGCACCATGCCCATGACGACGTTCGGCGCCGCCACTGCTGCCATGTCCATGGCGGGGTTTCCCCTCTTTTTAGGATTCATCGGCAAGGAAATCATGTACGCAGGCGCCCTGACCGAAGATATGTTCCCGGCTTTTGCCACCACAGCAGCAGTGCTGTCCAATGCCCTGATGGCCGCCGTTGCCGGTATCATTGCGATCCGGCCATTTCTGGGACCCCCGCGACAGACGCCCAGAGCACCCCACGAAGCACCCATTGGCATGTGGCTGGGCCCGGCGACCATCGGCACACTGGGTTTGATCTTCGGCATTTTCCCCGACTGGGTCGGGCGATGGCTGATACAGCCGGCCGTTTCCGCGTTTCATCCGACCGTGGAACCGGTTCAGTTAAAGCTGTTCCACGGATTCAATGAACCGCTGCTCTTAAGTTTTCTGACCATGGGGTTGGGGTTGGGGCTCTATCTGGTCAGGCGGCCGATAAGAGGCTGGCTGGCCGACCGGATGGCAAGACTGCCCGTCACCGGTGACCGGTTTTACGAAATGGGAATGGCCGCCACGGCCCGAACCGCTGCCGGGCTGACCCGCTTCATCCAAAACGGCTCGCTGCATCGCTATCTGCTGACGATCATCGGCGTGTTCACGCTGGCCACCGCCGGCATCTGGGCCTTGAATGCCACAGCACGTCCCGGTCTGCTGCACCTGCCGTCCCTGCCGTTGGCACAGTGGCTGCTGGTTACCCTGATGGCAGCGGCCCTTGGTGTGGTGGTGGTCGCCCGCTCCCGCGTCCTGGCCGTTTGCGCCTTGGGAGTGATCGGTTCCGGCGCGGCACTGATCTTTCTGGTCTACGGTGCTCCGGATCTGGCCCTCACCCAACTGCTGGTGGAGACCCTGACCCTGATCATCGTTGCCATCGTCCTGCTGCGACTGCCATCGCTTGACAAAACAGCCGGACTCCATTTACCCGGGCGCTGGTTCGATGCCCTGGTGGCCGTGGGCGCCGGCACGCTGGTCGCCGCGCTGACCCTGGCGGTCACCGGTGGACCGCTCGATCGGCAGCTGACCGATTTTTTCGAACAAAACAGCGCGATCGCAGCCCATGGACGCAACATCGTCAACGTCATCCTCGTCGATTTTCGCAGCCTGGATACCCTGGGCGAAATCGTCGTGGTGGCTACGGCGGGTCTGGCCGGTTTTTCGCTGCTGGCCAGACGGAGGAGGTAAACCCAACCATGCCGTCATTCATCCTGCGTGCTGCCAATCGCATCCTGGTCGGATTAATCCTGGTTTTTTCCGTCTATTTGCTGCTGCGCGGTCACAACGCACCCGGCGGCGGTTTTTCCGCAGCCCTGGTGGCCGCAACGGGTTTTGCATTGTTTGCCATTGCCGAAGGACCTCAGCCGGTCCGTCAGGCCCTGCGCATTGACCCCCTCGTCCTGGTCGCCTGGGGGCTGCTGCTGGCCATCGGTTCGGGTCTGATGGCCGTGGTTACCGGACAACCCTATCTGACCGGTCTGTGGTGGCCGGCGGATGCGACGGTCGGTGCGCCGGCGGTGGGCACGCCCCTGCTCTTCGATGTGGGTGTCTTTCTGGCCGTGCTGGGGACGATTTTGACCCTCGTGCTCCACCTGGAGGAAAGTTGACATGGAAACCGTCCTGGCCTTGTTGACCGGAACAATGGTGGCCGGCAGTGTGTTCCTGATGCTGGGCAAAAATCTGGTCCGTTTTATTTTTGGGCTGGTGCTGGCCAGCAACGCCGTCAACCTGTTGATCTTTGCCGCCGGCCGTCCGGACACCTCCCGGCCGCCGTTGATTCCACAAGGGTCGCTGCAGCCGGTCGCAGCCGTGGCCAACAGTCTGCCCCAGGCGCTGATTCTGACAGCCATCGTCATCGGATTTGCCTTGCTGGCATTCATCTTCATCCTGTTTTTAACTGCTTTCCAGCAATTGGGTACGGTGGACACCGAGGCGATGACCGATTCCGAATCGGACAACCAGGACCTTACGCCGGCAGAAAGGCCGCGGCCATGAACGGGTTGCTGGTTGCGCCGATAATTGTCCCGTTCGCCGCTGCGGCCCTTGCGTTGCTGGGACGCCGCCGGCCGCTTTTTCAGCATGTCTCGGCACTGACCGTTGCCGCCATTCATCTGGTCGCCGGCGGGTGGTTGCTCTACCAAGTCCACCATCAGGGTATTGCCGTCCTGCAATTGGGCGGCTGGCCGGCGCCCTTCGGCATCGCCCTGGTCGCCGACCATCTCAGCGCCCTGATGGTTCTGATTACCGGGGTCGTCTACGGGGCCGTGGTCGTCTATTCACGGGCTGAAATCAGTGCGGACGACATACGGCGGGGCTACTATCCGCTGGTGCACATTCTGGTGGGCGGTATCAGCGGGGCATTTCTGACCGGCGACCTGTTCAACCTCTACGTGTGGTTCGAGGTCATGCTGATGGCCTCGTTTGCCCTGCTGGTGCTTGGAAGAACCCGCGCCCAAATTAAAGGCGGCGTCACGTATGTGGTGATCAATCTCTTTGCCACCCTGCTTTTTCTAACCGGCCTGGGGCTGGTCTATGGCATGACCGGAACGCTCAACATGGCCCACCTGCATCTCAAGCTCCGCGCGGTTGCCAATCCGGGACAGGTGGCGGCCGTATCCGTGTTGTTCCTGACGGCCTTCGGCATCAAATCAGGGCTCTTTCCGCTATTTTTCTGGCTGCCCGCATCCTATCACACCCCGCCGGTGGCCGTATCGGCGATCTTTTCCGGCCTGTTGACCAAGGTGGGCGTCTATGCGCTGATCCGGACCTTCACCCTCCTGTTTCCGTTCGATGACAATGGTGTCCGGGAGTTGGTCCTGGCGGCAGCGGCGCTGACGATGATCACCGGTGTGCTGGGTGCCGCCGCGCAAAGCGACATCCGACGTATTTTGTCGTTTCACATCATCAGCCAGGTGGGTTACATGATTCTGGGTCTGGGATTGTTCACCCCCCTCGCCCTGGCCGGTGCCGTGTTTTATCTGCTGCATCACATCGTGGTAAAAGCCAATCTGTTTTTGATCAGCGGCCTGATCCGACAGCGCGGCGGATCATTTGCGTTGAATCGCATCGGAGGCATGTACGCCCGCGGTCTGGTGGCGCTGCTGTTCTTCATACCCGCGTTTTCCCTGGCCGGATTTCCCCCCCTGTCCGGATTCTGGGCCAAAATGATCCTGATCCGAGCCAGCCTGGATTCCGGACAATTCGCCCTGGCGGGTGTTGCTGCGGCAGTGGGTCTACTGACCGTCTATTCCATGACCAAGATTTGGAACGAAGCCTTCTGGAAGCCAATGCCCACCACGGAAACCGCCATCGTCCAAAACCGCGTTTCCATCTGGATGACGGCCCCGGTCGTGGCCCTGGTCCTGCTGACCGTGTGCATCGGTTTCTGGCCGGAGCCGTTTGTTCAGTTGGCCCGGACGGCGGCCGAAGAATTGCTCGACCCGATGGCTTATGTTTACACCGTTGTGGGGGAGATGCGATGAACCTGTTCTTTATCAACAGCTTTCTGGCATTCGGCTATATGGGTGTACAGGGGCAGTTTAGCCTTACCGGGTTATTGGTGGGGTTTGCGCTGGGGTATGCGGCATTGTGGATCACCCAGCCTCTGTATGGCCGGTCCCGCTATTTTCAACGTGCCCCTAAATCCGCCCGCCTCCTGGGCTATTTTTTGATGGAGTTGATCCTGTCCAACCTGCGGGTGTTGTGGGACGTGGTCACCCCCAGGCACATCAGCCGCCCGGGTATTGTCGGTATCCCTTTGCGTGCCAACACCGAAATGGAGATTCTGCTGGTAGCCAACCTGATCTCCCTGACACCAGGCACGCTCAGCATCGACCTTTCCGAAGACCGCCGCACCCTTTACGTTCATGTCATGTTTCTGGACGACCCGGACCGCTTCCGGAAAAGCATCACGGACGGGGTGGAGCGGCGGGTGCTTGAGGTGATGCGATGATCGCCGACAGCCAGACACTGCTTCAGATCGTCAGTCGACTGGCGCTGGTGCTCCTGGTTATCAGCATGGCGCTGGCATTCTTCCGGCTGGTTCGGGGGCCGCAGGCAGCCGACCGCGTGGTGGCGCTGGATCTGATTTCGGTTTTGATCGTCGCCTTTCTGGCGGCCTATGCGGTGCATGCCGGGGATACATCCTTTCTGGATGTGGCCATTGCTTACGCCCTAGTCGCTTTTTTGGGAACCGTTGCCCTGGCCCGATTTCTGCTGCGTTCCCGCCGTGCACCCGGCGAAACGCCCAACCGAAAGGGGGACGAATGCTGAGCGCCATCATCGCGGCCACCCTGTTGATCGTCGGCAGTCTTTTTTGCCTGGTTGCCGCCGTGGGCATGCTGCGGCTACCGGACACCCTCATTCGCATGCACGCCGCCACCAAGGCAGGAACCCTGGGTACGGGGTTCATCCTGGCGGCGGAAGCCGTGGCGGCCGACGACCTGGGCACGACCATCAAGGCCGTGGCCGTCATCGTGTTTCTGCTGTTGACCGCACCGGTGGCCGCCCACCTGATCGGCCGCGCCGCCTACCACCGGGGCATCCGCCTGTTCGAGAAAACCTGGATCGACGAGCTCGACCACACCATGAAAAACAAGCAGGCCGTTCCGGACGACGAGCGCCCGCATTCGTAACATCACGACAAATTCCCGGAAATTGCATTTTTTGCCCTATAATCAGGAGAAAGGAGAAACCAATGAAATGGAAAACAGAGGATGGGGGCTGGAGCCCTTACCTCGCCGGAGCCCTGGTCGGTCTCCTGGCCATCGCTTCAGTCCTGGCAACGACACAATGGCTTGGCAAGACCAGCTACCTCGGCGCCTCGACGACGTTCGTTCGGGCAGCCGGTCTCTTTGAAAAAACGGTCGCCGCGGATCATGTTATGGCAAACGAGTATTTCACCAAGACAAAGGTTCGCATCGACTGGCAGTTCATGCTGGTTGTCGGCATCGTCCTGGGTGCCCTCATTTCGTCTGCCACGGACAAGAGCTTTCGGCTGGAAAGTGTTCCGCCGACATGGGAGAAGCGATTTGGCCCATCCATCGGGAAGCGGGCAGCCGGGGCATTCGTGGGAGGGGTTATCGCGATGGTGGGCGCTCGTTTGGCCGATGGATGTCCCAGCGGACACGGGCTCAGCGGAATGATGCAATTGTCCCTCAGTTCGTTCGTAGCCTTGGCCATGTTCTTTGGTGCAGGCGTCTGGGTGGCGCATATCGTTTATGGAAGGGGGAAATCATGAATACCGCACAATGGCTGGGTCTTCTCACGGGCGTGTTGTTTGGATTTCTACTTCAGAAAGGTCGTGTTCTCCGCTTCGACAAGCAGGTCGGCGCAATGCTGTTGACGGACATGACCATATTTAAATTCATGCTTTCGGCAATTCTGGTTGGAATGGTCGGGATCCTTTGGCTCTCGAACATGGAAATCATAACGTTGAGCCATAAACCGATGAATGTCGGTGCCGTGGTGATCGGAGGCGCTCTGTTCGGTGCCGGATGGGCAATCATGGGCTTTTGCCCCGGCACCTCCCTTGGCGCGTTGGGGGAAGGGCGCTGGCACGCCGTGTTTGCCATACTTGGCATGGTGGCAGGGGCGGCACTCTATGCAGAACTCTATCCTTTTTTTAAGTCAACCGTTCTTGCCTGGAAGGACTTCGGAAGAATCGGACTTCCGGAAGCGATAAATATTTCGCAGTGGATCATCATTCCTTTGTTTTGGGTGGGAACAATTGGGTTGTTCTTTTGGTTTGAAAAGAAAAACCTGTGAATCACGATCAGGGGATGGTATCGTGCGTCAATTTCGTCGTGAGCCATTGCTGCCAAAGGCTTCCGTCTGGTCGGGTAGATTCGGCCTGCTGAAAATGCGTCAGGGAACCACCCAGAGAGCACCTTTGGAGAACTGATTGACTAGGCTGCGGCTGACACTGCCGGTAAAAAACTGTTTGTTCATTCCCCGCCGGCCGACGATCAGCGTGCCGAATTTCCCCTTTCGGTAAGCTTCCAAAACGGATTTTCCGACCCGGAGCCCCCCCTTCCTGACATCGACCTTGATCTGACGTTCCTCAATCCCGGCTTCCTCGAGTTTTTTCAGGGCGTGGGCATAAAACCGATCGATACAGGCTTTGTCGCCCTGCTGAATGACCGCTTCGAGCTGCGATGTGTCCGTTTCCGAAAAATCAATCGGGCAGACGTCCGATAGCCGGGGCGCCACATGAAAGAACGTAATGGTCATTTCGGTATTGCCCCCGAGGATGAATGCGAGATGATCCACCGCCCGCAGGGAGCTTTCGGATCCATCCACGGCCACCATGACCTCCTGGGACGGGCTTTTCTCATCCACCAGCCAGACGGGAACCAGTTGGGAGTTGTCCACGATATTGGCGCTGACGCTGCCGATAAAGACTTCCGCCAGGCCGGAGAGGCCTCGTCGGCCGACGATAATGGCGTCATAGAGCAGTGCCGTGCCGTACTCCAGGATATCCTTGGCCGCGCCGAATTTTCGGGGCAGCGACATAACCTGAATATCCTTTTCCGCCACTCCCGACGAGACCATCAGCGCTTTGTCCTTTTCGAGCATCGCCTGGGCCGCCTGGTGGCTTTTACGCATCAGTTTTTGCAGCTCGGCATAAGCGCCGGGTTTTGTTTTGGCTTCGTCCACCAGGTATTGAGAGATCGTGGGTTCAACATGAAACAGGACGATCTTCATCTCCTTCACTGTTTCGTAAACCCCGGCCGCATAACGAACAGCATTTTCCGAATGGCGTGAATCATCCACGGCGATCAACACTTTTTTTTCCATGAGCGTTCCTCCCGAGTGTCCCTTCCAAGGGGTCTATAACAACGATTTCACAATTAATAGTAATCGTAACGCCTGCCAGTTTAGGAGTAAAGGGGTAAAGCAGAAAAGAACGGTATTGCCCTGGGGACCTGCTTTTACCACCCCCCGCCGCCACCGCCACCCCCACCACCGCCGGAAGATCCGCCCCCGCCGCTTCCCGACGACGACCCCGGTGCGCTGGACGACGCGGATACTGCACCGGCGAAGGATCCGCCCAGGCTGGCTGCCAGGCCGGAGAAGGGGGTACGGCCGCTGTACCAGGACGGCGTATGATGGCGCCCCGACGCCGGATCGGCCGCTGCGTTGGCCAGGACATCGGCAAACTGTTCGTTCCAGTCGTTCTCCACGTCCAGGGCCATCGCACAGGGCAGCAGGGCTTCGAAGTGTTCCAGCGTCCGGTCCGGCGGGTTGAGCAGGTTCAGGCGTTCCTTTTCCGCCACGCGCATGTACAGCTTCAGGCCCTCGATGTCGTCCATCAACCGTCTGCCGGCCAGGGTCGGCGCCTTGAGCAGGTGGTAGAACACGATATTGGCGGCCACGATACCCAGAAAAAGGACCAGGCTCGTAAAGCCGATGGCCGAGGCGAGCACTCCGATGCCGACGATTTCTCCGCCGATAAAAGGCAGGGCAAACAGGGTGATGGCCATCGCCCCAGCCACCTTGCGGCTGCGCCAGGCGGCAATCACCGTGGAACTCAATACATAAACGCCGGCGCTCCAGCCGGACAGCCAGACCATCATGAACATGGCGACGGGAGCCAGGGAAGCGGTTAGGATAATCCCTCCCAGCGTCAGTACCGAGATGGCGACGCCCGGAATGAAATACCGGGTGTTGCGCAGAAAGTATGCCTTTTCGTATTCGCCGCTCAGGCTGGTGCGAAGAGCTTTTACGGCAGCCCCCACCCGTTGGTGCGAGGCCTTTTTCAAGGTGATCGATCGACTTCCCGACGGGAACAGGTGTCGGGCCACCCTGGCTTCTCCCGGAGACAGAGAAGACGACTGGCCGCCGGTGATCTCAAGCGAGTAGTCACCGTCGCTGTCCTCGGTAATGGTCAGGAAGCCTTTTACCGCCATGCTGACCACGGCCACGGCCAGCGCCTTCTTGTCAAAACCCTGATTCCGGACAAAACGCATGCCGGCAGGGGAGATGCCTTTGGGCGGGGCGTAGCGGGGAATGATGGCGCCTCCGGTCGGATCCCGCCCCACCTTCCACCAGGCCGCGGTGTAATAAACGAGAAGCACGATCAGACCGCATAAAGCCACAACTATTCCGCGGTTGTCGCCGAGCAGGTACCTGATCTTCTCGGCCGTGTCCGGCTCGGTCACGACGCCTTTGGGCCAGGCCACCGCGATCGTGAGGCCCTCATGGGGGGCCAGTGCCCGGGTTGTGGTGAAACCAAAATCACCCATGGTCTCGTCGATCGTGTAATCCCGGCCGCTGGCCCCGACCGGGCCGGTGTACCCCGCATATCGGACCACCTCGGCCCCCGGCGGCAGTTGAACCGCCGCTTGGGCCTTATCGATGACAAAGTCCCATCCGTTGCCGGTGACGTTCCAGTACAGCTCGTCGTATTCATCGAAAAAGCCGATCTGCCGGTTGGACCGATAGGTCAGGGTGTAAGTATACTCGCCGGGCTGCAGAAACACATCCTTGCTGCCCATGTACACCCGGACGCCGTTGGACTGCGGTTCGGTGTGATAGGCTTCGGGCCGGTTGTCGCGCAGCACCTCCAACACCTCGAAGCGAACGGTTACCTCACCGCCGTGGTTGTTGCGGTATCGGGTCGGAAAGTCCCGGTAGATGCCCCGACGTATTTTTTGACCGGCAGCGAGGACACGGATGGTTTCGGAAACCACCACGTCGCTGTTGACCAGGACCTCGATATGGCTGTCAAAGGAGAGGATCCGCTCCTGTTGGGCGAAAAGGATGGCGGGAGTGAGGAAAATGCTCAGGCAGGCAAGCAGGAACAGGGTTTTGCGTAAGTTCATTTCTTGACCCTATGTCGACGTTTCTCGAAAACAATGCACTTCGCGAATGTCCATCCCACAAATCCTTGACAGTAGAAAACGTCCCCTCGCCCCCGCGGGGAGAGGGACAGGGTGAGGGGACTAAGACGCGACCCTTTCAAGTATCCGTTGCAACACCGCCTCGCTTTCCGTCAGCACCTCGTGGTTCCAGAAGCGTATTACCCTGAAACCCAGTGATTCAAGATAAGCGCTGCGGTCCTCGTCTTTTTCAGAAAAGGCCGCGTGATGTCCGCCGTCCACTTCAATCACAAGTTGACGTTCAATACAGGCAAAGTCACAGATATAAGGGCCGACAGGGTGTTGCCGCCGGAACTTGCACCCGGCGATTGATCGATTGCGCAGCAGCTGCCACAGGCGGCGCTCTGCGTCTGTCTGGTGTTTGCGAAGCTGTCTGGCATTTTCTTGCAGTGGATTCATTGCCTGTTCAATCACCCCTCACCCCGACCCTCTCCCCTCATGGGGCGAGGGAGTCGTCCCGATGCACCTATTTCCTGGTCCTCGACCCCTTTTCAACTCAAGCGCTTGTTAAGAAATGACTCCGATATCAAAACCCCACCGTCGGCACCGCCCGGTCGGCCGGCGCCTCAATTTCGAAGAAATCGCCGGTCTGAAAGGCAAACCACCCGGCCACCAGGTTGCCGGGAAAAGACTCGATGGCAATGTTGAGGTTGCGCACGGTGCCGTTGTAGTAGCGCCGGGCCAGCTGAATCTGGTCTTCAATTTCGGCCAGCTGCTGTTGAAGATCCTGGAAATTCCGGTTGGCCTTGAGTTCAGGGTAGCCTTCGGCCACGGCAAACAGGCGGGCCAATCCGCCGGTCAGCCGGCTCTCCACCTGCTGTTTTTCCGAAAGGTTGCCGGTTTTCAGGCTCCGTGAACGCAGTTCGGTCACTTTCTCCAGCAGGTCGCGCTCATGCCCCATATACCCTTTTACCGTTTCAACAAGGTTGGGAATCAGGTTGGTTCGCCGCTTGAGCTGCACATCGATGCCGCTCCAGCCCTCGCGGACCATGTTGCGCAGACGAACGAGCCGGTTGTATAGAACAACCAGAACAACCGCAGCCAATCCGGCACTCCCCATCAAAAAAAACAGGATGGACATGTGGGTCCCCTTTCTGGGTTGATTTTCATTTTATCGTCGCTTTTAAGGAAATATCAACCCGGACAATGAAAACGTATTCGAAAAACCAAAACGCTTGTTTCCCAAGCTGACCTTGTGTCATATTTAACGCTGCCAAAACGCGAAGCGAACGCCGCGATTACCTGCTTTCACCATGTGGATAAAAAATATGAAGAGAATTGCCAGATTTCCGGGCGCCGTCCTGGGTCGCTTGGTCTATACCCCACCGCCATGGATGACCGCCATTAATAGCTTCAGGAAAAACAGGCCGGCGATCTTCTGGACCCTGGTGTTGGTCCTTGCCAGCGTTGCCCTTGGGGCTGCTTACCGCTTTACGATACCGGGCCCGATCCAGGTAATGGCGGTAATTACGCCACCAGGCCCGCCAGCCGACACGGACGTCCCGGTTCCCGACCGTCTGGTGGTTCAATTCGAGTACGCACGGGACGATATCAGGCCCGACCAGCCGGAGCCCGAAGGGGACCCCAGCGTGGCGCGGATCGACCTGATCGGCAAACCGGTCGACGGCATCCGCATGACCCCGGCCGTTGCGGGCCGCTGGCAGTGGGTGGACGACCGCACCCTGGAGTTTTCGCCCGAAAAGGCCTGGCCCGCAGGCACCCGGTTCTCCGTGGAGTTCGCACCTGCGATCTTCTCTCCCGAAACCCGGCTGAAGAAAGCGGACAATCAATTCGAGACGCCGGCATTCGAAGCCGCCATCGAATCCCTCGAATTCTACCAGGACCCCACTGACAGGGCAATCCGCCGGGTGGTGGCCACTCTGTTTTTCTCTCACCCGGTGGATCGGCAAAGCCTGGAGCAACGCCTTTCCATGGCCAGGCGGCCGTCGGATGAGGGCGTGCAGACACCTCCCACGCCGGTAGGCGTGACGATAACCTACGACAAGTGCCAGCGTCGGGCCTATGTCTCTTCCGACCCGTTGACCCTTCCCCCCAGGCCCAACACCATGCGCCTTAGCGTGAATAAGGGGGTAATGCCGCTTACCGGCGGCAGCCCGACCACGGCCTCCCTGTCCGATACCGTGCTCATCCCCGATCTATTCAGTTTTCTCAAAGTGAGCGAGGCCAATGCCCTGATCGTCGTCAACGACCGGCAGGAACCCCAGCAGGTGCTGAGCCTCACGTTTACCGATGCCATCGACGCCGGGATGCTCTCTAAAAAACTCAGCGTCTATCTGCTGCCGGAATTCAACAGCAAACGCAAGGGGCGCTACTGGGAAAGCCCCCGGGAGGTGACCGAACAGGAGCTGGCCGCCTCCGAACGAATGATGCTGACATCCGTCCCCAACGAGCGATCGGCATCGACGACCTATCATTTTGTGATCGACGCCCCGGAGAACCGGTATCTTTACCTGCGCATCGACGAGAACCTCACCTCGGTCAACGGGTTCGTTCACAGCTCATTCTACGATGCTGTGATGGCCACCCCGGCATATCCCCGACAGGTTCAACTGGCCGGTGAAGGATCGGTGCTGGCCTTGTCCGGCAAACAACACCTGGGGATAATGGCCCGGGGGCTGACGGCCCTGAAAATTACCGTGGGCCGGCTGCTGCCCGGGCAGATCACCCATCTGGTCACCCAGACCGGCGGTGATATCCGGGACCCCTACTTCTCCAATCCCAATTTTACCAAGGCGGACATTGCCGCTTTTTCCCGGAAAATCCTGGACCTCAAACCCCTGCATCCCGCCAAGGCCAACTACACCTCGCTGGATCTGTCCGGTTACCTGTCCGATGAAAAACAGGGGTATGGCCTGTTTTTCATCTCCGTGGAAGGGTGGGACAAAAAACGCAACCAACCGGTCTACAACGCCTCGGATCAGCGGCTGATCCTGATATCGGACCTCGGCCTGATGGTCAAGAACAACGCCGACGACTCCCATGAGATCTTCGTCCAGTCCATCAAGACCGGCCGGCCGGTATCCGGTGCCGACGTTCAATTGCTGGGCAAAAACGGCGTCCCCCTGTTCCGGCGTACCACCTCGGACAAAGGCCATGCCGGCATTCCCGTTACCCGCGATTTTGCCGATGAACAGCAGCCCAGCGTGTACCTGGTGAAAACAGCAGCGGATACCGCCTTTATTCCCTATGCCGGCCACTCCCGACAGATCGAGACCTCCCGTTTCGACGTGGGCGGCGTGGGGGGACGCCAGGGCCGGAAAGGCGAACTGAACGCCTTCATTTTTTCCGACCGGGGCATCTACCGTCCGGGCGAGACGGTAAATTTGGGGATGATCGTCAAAAACGCCCCGCTGGACAACGTGACCGGCATCCCCCTGGAGGTGGTCGTTCAAGGGCCGCGCCACAACACGGTAAAAACCGAGAAGATCATCCTGCCGGAAAAAGGCTTTTTCGATGTGGCCTACACGACCGGGGCCACATCCAACACCGGACGCTACCAGGTCTCCCTCTACCTGGTGCGGGACAACCGCACCCGCGACCGCCTGCTGGGCTCGGCCAGCTTCACGGTGGAAGCGTTCATACCCGACACCATGAAAATTACCAGCGCCCTGGTCGACGCACCGCTCCGCGGATGGACCACGGCGGAAACGCTCACGGCCCGGGTGGGACTGAAAAACCTGTTCGGCTCCCCGGCCCGGGAGCGCCGGGTGCAGGCGCGCATCAGCGTCCAGCCCGCCCATTTCCGGTTCAAGGAATTCGCCGATTACCGTTTCATCGATCCGTTCACGGATGCCGACCGAAAGCCCCTGCAGCTTGACGAAGCCCTGGCGCCGGCGGTCACCGACGCCGACGGCCTGGCCGGTTTCGATATCCCGTTGAACCGGTTTCGTGAAGGGACCTACCAGCTGGATTTTTTTGTGGAAGGGTTCGATCCCGGCGGCGGCCGCAGCGTATCGGCACAGAATCGAACCATGATTTCGCCGCTGCCCCACCTGGTGGGATTCAAGAGCGACGGCGACCTGACCTTCATCCATGCCGGCAGCGACTACCGGGTGGAATGGATCGCCATTACGCCCACCCTCGACACCCTGGCCCTTGCCGACCTGACGCTCACGCGCCTGGAGATCCAGCACCTCTCCACCCTGGTGAAACAGCCCAACGGAACCTTCAAATATCAGACCGTGGACCGGGAAAGAGCGATCGACAGCCGGGACTTTGCCATCTCCGAAGCAGGCACCCGCTATACCCTGGCCACGGAGGCCCCCGGTGACTACGCCATAGAGATCCATGGAGCGGCCGGCACCCGCCTGGCCAGGCTGACCTATACGGTGGTCGGCCACGGCAACCTCACCGGCCGCCTGGAAAAAGAAGCGGTGCTCCAGCTCAAGCTGGACAAAACCGATTACCAGGGCGGCGAAAACATCCAGGTGAGCATTACGGCGCCTTACGTGGGTGCCGGACTGATCACCGTCGAAAGCGATCGGGTGCACGCCTTCAAGTGGTTTAAAACGGCAACCGAAAGCACCCTTGAAACCATTCGCCTGCCCGAGGGCCTGGAAGGCAACGCCTATGTCAATGTCTCGTTCGTGCGCGATGCCGGATCGCCGGAGATTTTTACCAGCCCTTTGAGTACGGCCGTAGCCCCCATCACCATCGACCGCCGTCGTCGTCAGCTGGACGTGACCCTGCAGGTGGACAACCGGGTGCGGCCCGGCAAAACCATGACCATCGGCTATACCACCTCCCGGACATCGCGGGTGGCTATCTTTGCCGTGGATGAGGGCATCCTCCAGGTGGCCGGTTTTCAGACACCCCAGCCCCTGGACCATTTTCTGAAAAAAAGAGCCCTGGAGGTGACCACCCTTCAGATGCTGGACCTGATCCTGCCCGAGTACGAACTGATCCGCGAGATCATGGCCAGCGGCGGCGGAGCCATGCGCAAGGCGCTGGCCAGCAACCTCAACCCCTTTGCCCGTCAGACCGACACCCCGGCGGTGTTCTGGTCTGGCATTGTGGACGGCGGGCCTCAGGAGAAAACCGTCTCCTTTGCGGTGCCCGACACGTTTTCCGGGAATCTCAGGGTCATGGCCGTAGCCGTGGGCGATGACGCCGTGGGCACGGCCACCGAAAACACCCTGGTGCGCGGCCCCTTCGTGATCTCGCCCGGCGTGCTGCTCCAGGCTGCTCCGGGCGACGAATTTACCGCCACGGTGGGTGTGGCCAATCTGGTGGAAGGTTCCGGCGGGAAGGCAGGCATCGACGTCTCGGTCGTACCGTCGGACAATCTGGAGATCATCGGAGCGGACACTACCCGCCTGATCGTGGACGAGGGCGGCGAAGCCAGGACCGAATTCAGGGTCAGGGCCGGCCGGAATCCCGGTGCGGCCAGCCTCGCCTTCCTTGCCCGGCTGGGTCAGGAGGAGGGGAGCCGGTCGGCCGGCCTCAGTATCAGGCCGGCCATGCCCTACCGCACCACCTTTGCCAGCGGGCACGAAAAGGGAGGCTCCGTCGAACTGAGCCTGCCCCGGATGCTTTTCCCGGAACTGGCCGAGCAGCGGGCATCGGCATCGGCAAATCCGCTGGTCCTCGTGGATGCGCTCACGGCCTACCTGGACCATTTTCCCCACGGCTGCACCGAGCAGGTGGTCAGCCAGGTATTTCCCCTGGTGGGCCTGTTGAGTCACCCGGCCTACCGGTCCAACCGGACGGATATCGACGGCCGCTTCAGCGTGCTCATGGACCGTCTGCGGGAACGGCAGCTGGCCGACGGCGGGTTCAGCTTCTGGCCCGGCGGTCCGGCCGCGGCCGATTTCCCCAGCGTCTACGTCATGCATTTTCTGCTGGAGTCCCATGAATTGGGTTACACGGTGCCGTCGGACATGCTGCGACGGGGAACCGATTACCTGGGCGATGTGGCCGGAAGGGAGATCGACAGCCTGACGGATGCAGGCGTCATCGCCCAGGCGATCTACCTGCTCACCCGCATGGGCCGAACCACAACCAACCTTCTGGTTCGTCTCCAGGAAGCCCTGGAGGCCGATTATAAGGATCAATGGAGACAGGACCTTGCCGCCGTATACATGGCCGCCACCTACCACCTGCTGAAAATGGATGCGGATGCCGATCGGCTGGTGGGCCACTACCGGATGGGACTCGTCCGTAACAATGGGCTCGATGACTTCAACTGGCCCCTGACCCGGGATGCCCAGGTACTTTACCTGCTGTGCCGGCATTTCGAACAGCGCGCCGGGGATATCGGCAGCGAGGACGTGATGCGGCTCATCGATCCCATTTTCAAAGGAAACGTCAACACCATCGGGGCCAGCTACAGCATCCTGGCCTTGGGTGCCTACAGCCGGATAAACCTCCCGGCCGATGGTGCGGAAACCGTCCGTTTCAGCATGGAAACCGCGGGCGGGGATCGGATACCGCTGGACAGCCGGTTGGCGCCCTTCCCCACGGCGGCCTACGGTGCGGATGCGAAGAAAGTTTCCATTGACGGGATCGGCCCCCTGTTCTACATCAACGTCCAGTCCGGCTTCGACCGGACACTGCCCACCCAGGCGGATCGCAGCGGATTGGAGATTTATCGTGACTTTCTGGACGACGCCGGCGAGGTGCAAGACACCTTCACCCGCGGCCAGGAGGTGACGGTGCGGCTGCGGATCCGTTCGCTCAATGCGCCCATGGTGACCAACGTAGCCATCATCGATCTTCTGCCCGGCGGGTTCGAGGTGATCCGCAGTTCGGTGCCGAGAACCGTGCAGGGATGGCAGGCGGACTATGTGGACGTTCGCGAGGACCGCGTGATTTTTTACGGCAGCGTGGAAACCACGGTGCGTGACCTGGTCTACCGGGTCAAGGTGACGGCGCCGGGAGTCTTCACCGTTCCGCCTGCCGTTGCCGGGTCCATGTACGATCGCTCCTTGAGGACATCCACGGCGGCAGGCCGGTTGACGGTGAAAAGCGCCCCATGAAACGCGGATTGATCATCGCGATAGGGCTCCTGGGGGTGGTTGCCGCCGGCTACCTGATGTGCCCGAAACCGGATCTCGACGATTACTACCCCCGCTCCAGGGCATTTTTCGACGCCCATGGCCGCCTGCTGCGCCTGGGCCTGGCCCCGGATGACCGCTACCGTCTGCACCGCCCCCTGGACCGCATCTCACCGCGTTTGGTGGCGGCCACCATCCTTTACGAAGACAAGGATTTTTACCGCCATCCGGGGGTGGATTTTCCCGCCCTGGCCCGGGCCTTCTGGACCACCTACATCGCCCGGACGCGCCGGGTGGGCGCCTCCACCATCACCATGCAGGTGGCCCGCCTGCGCTGGCGCATCCGCACCGACACACTGGCCGGCAAATTGGAGCAGATCCTGCGGGCCATTCAACTGACCCGCCACTATCAAAAAGACCGGATTCTCGAAGCCTATCTCAATCTGGCCCCATACGGGGGCAATATCGAGGGTGTCCAGGCCGCCAGCCTGGTCTATTTCAACAAATCCGCTGACCAGTTGTCACTGCCCGAAGCCCTCACCCTGGCCGTGGTGCCCCAGAATCCCGTTCGCCGAAATCCGGCCACCCCAAAAGGGTTTAACCATCTGCTGGCCGCCCGGCAAAGCCTCTTCCAACGCTGGCTGGAAGATCACCCGCAAGACCGGCAGTCAAGGGCTTTCTTTGAACTGCCCCTGGCGGTGCGCCCGGCCGATCAATTGCCTTTCGAAGCCCCCCACTTCGTGAATTGTATCGATGCAGGCGGGTTCAGGCCCGGCGGCGACACCGTCCACACCACGCTGGACCTGGTCAGGCAGCAGACCATGCAATCGCTGATCCGCGATTACATCTCCCGGCGGTCGGCCGAAGGAATCACCAATGCGGCGGCCCTGGCGCTGGATACCCGAACCATGGCGGTGACGGCCATGGCGGGATCGGCCGATTTTTTCAACACGCAGATCCAGGGGCAGGTCAACGGCGTCTCGGCCAGACGGTCGCCGGGATCGGTCCTCAAACCCTTTGTCTATGCCCTGGCCATGGACCAGGGGCTGATCCACCCCGCGAGTCTGATGAAGGATTCGCCCCGACGCTACGGCGGGTTCACCCCGGAGAATTTCGACCAGCGCTTCCTGGGGCCGTTGTCAGCCCACGACGCCCTGATCCTGAGCCGCAACCTGCCGGCCGCCAATCTTCAGGCCCAGCTCCATAATCCCGGTTTGCATGAGTTTTTCCGGCAGGCAGGCATCGCCAACCTCCAGCCCGCTTCATTTTACGGACTGGCCCTCTCCCTGGGCGGAGTGGAAGTCAGCATGCTGGAGGTGGCGGGACTCTATGCGGCCCTGGCCAACGGCGGCCGGCTGCGGCCGATCCGGATGCTGCAAGAACAGGCTCTGGAGGAATCCCCGAAGCAAATCCTCAGCCCGGAGGCCAGCTTCCTGGTGCTGGACATCCTCAAGGACAATCCCCCCCCGGAAAGCCACCGGGTGCCGTTGTCGGCAGCGGCAGGCAACCAGGTGGCCTGGAAGACCGGAACCTCCCACGGGTTCAGGGACGCATGGGCCGTCGGTGTGTGTGCCGATACCGTCGTTGCCGTGTGGGTGGGCAATTTCGACGGCGAGGGCAACCGCGCCTTCGTCGGCCGGTCCGCAGCCGGTCCCCTGCTCTTCGATCTGCTGGCCGCCCTGGTACCCCAGCGGGGATGGACCGTCGCGGATAAGGTAAACTTCTCCCGTCTGAACCTGAAAATGATCGACGTGTGCGCCGCCACCGGGGAACTTCCCGGCCGCTACTGCCCGCACACCCGGACGAGTTGGTTCATTCCGGGGGTATCACCCATCCGGGTCTGCACGGTTCACCGGGCGGCGGCCGTGGACGTCGCCACGGGAATGCGCCCCTGCCGGCCCACTTCCCACCAGACGCGGATGGCCGTGTTCGAATTCTGGCCGTCGGACCTGCTGGCCATCTTCCGTACGGCCGGCATCTCGCTCAAGGAACCGCCGCCGTTTGCCGAAGCGTGCAGCCTCGATCAGCGCGCCACCGCCGGTCAGGCACCGGCGGTCACTTCTCCCCAATCCGATCTGGTCTATGCCATGAGAAGCGAACAGCCACTGAATCATCGAATCCCCTTTAGCGCCGTTGCCGATGGCGATGTGCGGCGGCTCTACTGGTTTGTGGGCAACCGGTATGTCGGCGCTTCAGAGCCCAGTCGGCCGCTGATGTGGACCCCGCAAAGCGGAGCATTCGACATCCGCGTGGTGGACGACCACGGGCGGGCGGCTCTTACTTCGTTAAGGGTGGAAATGGTTCAATAGTAAATTCATCCCGACGCCATCGGTCATGTTGCATTTTAATGGGTTGAAGATTCATTAATACCTTTAATATCCTGAAATATTGCCAATGATGTGCGCCCTGAAAGAAAATGTTTAAAATATAGTAAATCTATATAGTTAGAAACAATAAAAAGAAATCGTACCGATGTCCATAATTACCATTAACAGAGGGTAAAGGAAAGAATGTTCAGGTATGGACGTTAGGACAGAATATAGCCCAGGTACCAGAATAGATAATCCACCTATCCTTCCAACAGCCAATTCACGATCCTATCAAAACGCGAACATCCCGATCCTGGAGATTCGGTGGGCTACGAATCCATCTTGGGCGGTATTTGAGACATAATATATTCGGACAAAGCCGTAATGGTCAGACTAGGGTTGACTCCCAGATTGGCCGGTACAACAGAGCCATCGGCCACGAACAGATTGGGATAGCCGAAGATTTCGCCGTTGAACCCGACAACTCCTTTTGCGGGCGACTCGCCCATGCAGCACCCCCCAAGAATGTGGGCGGTGCAGGATGTATTAAGAAGGATTTCAGGAAAGTTGCTCAATGGCGTGCCGTTCATTTTACGGGCCAGGCGTCGGGTGACTTCATTGGCAATCGGAATATATACAGGTGATCTGCGCATTCCTGAAGGCACGCACGAGTTCATGCTTTGCCCGCCAAGCCTCCACCAGCGGGGCTTGTATTCGAGTCTCAGGTGATTTTTGTCCGTCTGCATGACCAAAACGACGGTGGTGGTGGCCGCTCTTCCCAGGGGCCATAACAGTTTTACGAACTGAATCGGATGCTTGATCACGTTTCCCAAAAACCTTAAGGGGCGCGGGATGTTTCCACCGCCATCGGTCATCAGGGTGAGCAGGTTGAGCAGGGCGTCGGACCCTTTGTTGTAGCGAACCATTTCGATATGGGTGGTCTCGTCGGCATAGATGCCGGATGTGATGGCGATCTGATCGTTCCAATCGGTAGCCGTGTCTTTGGAGGTTACGCCAAGCAAGGCCTCGGAATTGGTGCGGACGTAACTGCCCAGCTGGTCCGATAAATTGGGCAGCAACCCCTTTTGCCTGCATTTCATCAACAGCTTCACCGAACCCATGACCCCACCGCTGAACATCACGCCTTTGGCGCGATAGGTTTTCTCCGGATGCGTCAGCCCGGTTGATCGTCGGGTGAATATCTCGTAGCCACCCGTGCAGGGCTTCACGCCGGTGACTTCGGTTTCGGGAATAATTTGCGACCCCAGCCCCTCTGCCAGGTACAGATAATTTTTATCCAGGGTGTTCTTGGCGCCCACGGGGCAGCCGACCATGCATGACCCGCAAAACTTGCAGCCGGTTCGATCCGGCCCCCTGCCTCCGAAGTAAGGATCGGGGACCGTTTTCTCGGGCGTGCCGAAGAACACACCCACATCGTTGCGATGAAACGTGTCCTCGCCGCGCAACTCGATTCCCACCGCCCGCAGGTGTTTGTCGGCGATGCCGATCTGCGGACTCGGATTGGCGCCGAGCATCTTTTTGGCCGTTTCATAATGGGGCATCATTTGGGCCTTGCAATCGGCGCGGCCCCATTCCGGCCGCGCGAACACCTCGTCGGGCGGAACCAGCAGTTGATTGGCATAGACCAGGCTGCCGCCGCCCACGCCGCCGCCATGCAAAATGAGCACGTGTTTCAGCTGGGTGAGCATTTGGTAGCCATAGCACCCCAGTTGGGGCAGCCACATGAATTTTCTGAAATTCCAGTTTGTCTCGGGAAAATCGTCCTGGGTCCATCGCTTGCCTTTTTCCAATACGGCAACCCTGTACCCTTTCTCGGAAAGACGCAGCGCCGACACGCTTCCACCAAACCCAGAACCGATGACGATGAAATCATAATCAAAACCTTGCTTATTCATGACGCTTTCTCCCCTTAAACGGCCTGCCAATGCGTCGACCGTTGTCACAATTCATCATCGTCGATTGGCGTTTCAACAGTATCCATTAAAAGATAGACGACTGGGTCCGGGTCGTTAAAAATTCAAGAATTCTCATTCCTTTATAGGAGTTTCCTTTGCTGTTTAACTTCGGGCCCCAGACGGCAATGCTGTATTTCCCGGGGTGAATTGCTATTATGCCGCCCCCGACGCCGCTTTTTCCCGGCAGTCCGACCTTGAAGGAAAACTCTCCGGCTTCATCATAAAACCCGCATAGTTGCATGATGGCATTAATACGCTTGGTTTTGCTGGCATCGACAACCCTGAAGCGGGTCAGTGGGTTGACGCCATTTGAGGCAAGAAATAAAAATTCTTCGGCCAATTCCTTGCAGGACATCTCGATGGAGCACAGGTTGAAATAGAAGTCTAAGACGATTTCGATATCATTCTTGATGTTTCCATATGATTTCATCAGATTGATGAGGGCGGCATTTTTAAATCCCGTCATTTTTTCCGACTCGGCGACGCGGGGGCAGTAGTCGATCGTCTGATTTCCGGAAACGTTTCGGGTGAATTCAATAAACTCCTGTTTGGGGTTTTTCAGTCGGCTGACAAGCACGTCACAAATGACCAGGGCACCCGCATTGATTAATGGATTGCGGGGGATCCCCTTTTCATATTCCAATTGGATCAAGGAATTAAAAGGCGTCCCCGAGGGTTCGACGCCCACTCGATCCCACAATTTCTCCGCCTCTAAATCAAAGGCCAGGGACAGGGACAGCACTTTTGAGATGCTTTGAATGGAAAACTTGTCGTTGGAATCGCCCAGACAATAGTTCCGGCTATCGATGGTGGTGAGATGAATACCGAATTTAGTTGGATCGACATTGCGCAATTCCGGTATATATGACGCAACGGTTCCGATGTCTTCCATTTCCCGCAGTTCAACAGCCATTTCCGAAAACAGCTTTTGATAGTCTATAACCGGTTCCGACATCATTTTGACGACTCACCATCGTGTTCTGGACTCAATCGCGCAACCCCCGTGCGCCCGGCATAATACCCCCCTGCCTGGCAAAGCGTCTTGCCACCACCCCGCTAAACGCGGTTTGCCTTTTCCTTGAAATATTCCATGGCTTTTAAAACGAAGCGGCCGTATGCGCCAGCCTGTCCCCCGCCCATTTCGATAGCGACATCAATGGTTTCATAAATTTCCTCGTCTTCAGCACCGGCTTGCATGGCCTGATCCAGATGCCACTCCATACATGGCTCGCACTTCGTAACGATGGAAATCGACAGGGCCATCAGTTCTTTTGTCTTTTTGGTCAGGGCCCCGTCACTGAACGCCTTCTCTTCTAATTCGAGAAACGGCTTGTATGTTTTGACATGATTGAGAAATGATAAATGAAACTTTTTCCGTTCCTTGATGCTCTGTTCGATTTTTTTGAAGCTCAGATCAGACACCGGATCCTCCATTTCCTATCTTTGAGTGCTTGCGGGATGGCACGCAGCAGAAGCGAAACGACCATTCAAACAGCGCATGGGAGCATCGCTTTTCTACTTTTTCCCGCTCTCAATAACCGAGCGGACGGCACAATACCGGTTGCCGCTGAGCCGACCGAGAACATCCACCCCCAGCCAATCAACTTCCCTCCCATTTCTCAACAACTCATCGTGTACATGGGCGATTTCTATTCGACCGAGAATCAAATTGCCTGCATCGGGGCCTTCGCTAACCGTAACGATGCGTTCCAAAGTACATTCAAATGAAACCCTGGACTCCTGAATCCGGTAGGGTTTTATCCGGGTTGCGGGGATCCAGGTGATTCCCTTGATGGAATGCCGATCGGTTCCATAAGGCAATGATCTGGCGGAAAACTCCATGATGGGAAGGAGATCCACCGACACCATATTTACCACAAACTCCGGAACTTCTCGAATATTTTTGATCGTATCCTTGATGGAACCATCCGAACGGTTAACGACAGAAAAAGCAAGGACGGGAGGCGACCAGGATACGCCGGTGAAAAAACTGAACGGGGCGAGATTAACTTGTCCATCTTTATTGATAGACGATACCCAGGCAATGGGTCTTGGCACAATGGAACTTGTCAGAAAATCATGGGCATGTCGTGGTTCCAGGTCAGACAGGTTTATTTCCATGGGCCAACATTCCGTAAACAATGGGTTGAGACAATGCGGCAGTCAGCGGCTTTTCCACTTTAATGCGTCGTTATTCACAAGACGTTCTTCGTTGGCAGATATCAACCCGCATAATCCGGCATGCGGGGGTTTCAAGTTTCTTCCATTGACATCGAACTGCCTTGCTGCGATCAAAATCGCTTACACAGAGAAGGCATACTGGATGGCCGGATGGTACCGATATCCCTCCAATTCAAAATCATTAAGGGTTACCCATGTCTCCAAATCCGCCAACGACTTGATATCGGGATTGATTTTCAGTTTGGGCAACGGATAAGGATCGCGTTTCAGCTGAATGGCTTTTACCTGCTCCAGTTGATCTTCATAAATGTGCACATTCACAATTTTATGAAACGCCGTGGCCGGTTTATTACCGGTGATTTGGGCAATGATCATCAATAGCCAGCCTACTTGTACTTGATTAAATCCATGGCCCAAGGGCAAATCGTCAGAACGCTGGTAGCTGGTCAGATACAACTTATCGCCCAGCAGGCTGAACGTGTGGGTGTGCATGCAGGCTGCCAGACAGGCACGATCCAGTTCGCCTGGATTGTGGAAAGTCATAACTTCCCGTCGATCGTCAATTCCCCTGGACAGGTTGTCGACAATTTTACGCAACTGATCAATCTCTTTCCCTTCCGGATTGAGCCAGCGTCGCCCTTGAACCCCATAACAACGGCCCATATCATCCTCGCCATCGCGATAATGATTTGCCAGCCAGGCGGCGTTATCATTGGCATTGGCATTCCATGTATTACACCCGAGGGCTCGAAACTGGGCAGCGCTCTGGTAACCACGCAAATAACCCAGCATCTCGGCAATCGCCGGTTTCCAGAATAGCTTTTTAGTGGTCAGGACCGGCAAGCTGCCGTCACTGACGTCGTATTCAAAGTCTGCATTGATCACGGTCAGGCATCGCTTTCCGGTTCGGGCATTTTCCACCCAAACGCCTTCATCGATGACCCGCCGGCAAAGTTCTAAATATGCTTTCATGACAATCCTCAAAAACGGCACGAGGAACTACACAACGCTTTTAATGGCCTGATAAATAAAATTTGTCAGCGTAACGAAATCAAATACCGGGCGGCCGGTCGCTTTCCGAATAGCATCGGCAAAAGGTGGAAGATCGGTGCATTCCAATACGAACGCACCGATATCGACCATTTTCATCATTGAACGTGCAATATGGACAACGTCATTTTCTACCGTGGGGATATCTATCTCTTCATTGGGCGAAGAAAATATCTTGTTCCACTCCGTGCAGGCTTCCAACCCCTCGATATGAATTGAAATATGGTTTTTTACGCCAACACTTTGCAGATGCTTTTCGGTAAGCGCTGATTTTTTAGCAGTGATAACGCCCACCGTCTGCTGTTTTCCCAGCATGTTTTGCGCCAGAGGAATCTGCATCAGGCTGGAAGTGAATATCGGCACACTCACAGAATCGGCCAGTTCTCTCTGAAAAACAGCGTTAAAACCACAGCTGGTAGTAATAGCACGAATGCCTTGGGCTTCCATTTTTCGGGCTTCACCAATCATGGAGCACAGAACCTTTTGACAGGGATTTTCAAGAATCGTATGGATATTGGCACCCTTGATTCTGCTATATTTCACTGGAAACGCAAAAGTTACCGGGTTGGTACTGTTTCCCGGAAGCTTTTCCAGCTGCGCTAAGCCACGTGGACTGCATCCTTCTTCCCAGCATAGAATACCGATCAATGGCGTTTTCTGTAAAACATCTGTCTTTACGATAACAGGATCTCCCTTTTCTTGTTATAATAATGCCTGCTTGAGAGGCCTTTGCGGAGCGGCAACGCAGTGCCCCTATTCATAAATTCGATTGCGTTCGGGAAACGATGAATGGCCTCAATTGACTTGAGAAATGAAAGTAACTTGACAATATTTTCAGGAGATCGATGATGGACAATGTCGACATCCATAGTAGTTACGGGTGCACCCGGTACAACCGCTGCAAGCCCCCCGACCATGATAAATTTAACGTCAGCGTTTGTCAGTCCCTCACGGATTGCGTTCAGGTCCGGGGCAAGCAGCCATTTTTTTTGCTTGCAGGCATCTCTTAATTCCTGAATAGTACTTGCGGTGTTATCATTGGCTTTTAAGCGTTCCTTTGGGAATATCTTGAGAAACATTGTCACCAACCCTTTGTCAACATCCAGCACGCTGCTTCGAAATAATGATCCTGTTTAACCTTCCCTTGCTGAGGTGCCCAACGCAAGGTGGCTGCCCCTGCGCAAGCCGCATGAACCGACACAAGGTATTGATCACGTTAATGATTTAAAATCTTATTCCTTTGGTTATGTCAACGACTAATAACATGATCAGATACAACACATATATCCTTAAAAACGGATCGATTTTTCTGAATGGAAAATTTAAAAAAACGGACCTGATCGTTGAAAATGGCACCATTACAAAAATAAGCCGTGACATCGGCAGCGCCGCAGATACGGGCACCACGGTGATTGATTGTTCAAATTTTTTCATATCGCCGGGGTGGGTGGATTTTCATTGTCACCTGGGAGGCATCGGCGTTGATCTCAACCTCCTGGGACCCGAAATGGGGATTACCGCTATTGTGGAGGCGGGAACGTATGGCCCGGAGACCTTTGACGAATTGATAAACCGGTATTTTGAGCGTTCCCATATCCCGATCTATGTTTTCCTCAATGTCCGGAAAAATGGCATCCAATTTTCCAATGTCCTTTTCAAAAGCAAGCCCGGCATCGAAGATGCCGATGGTGCGCGTCGCCTGATCGATCAGCACCCACAAATTATCAAGGGATTCAAGGTTCGCCTGGATTCAATGAATACACCCGATGACAATCCGACCTATTTAGCGGATGTAACGGCAAAACTGGGCAAGGAACTGCAGGTGCCGGTAATGTACCATCTTGGGAATCCGGCACCGTCGATAATCGATTTTTTGGAAAGAGCGAAGCCTGGAGACATCATCACCCATTGTCTCAGGAAAAAAACCAATGCCATTATCGATGTTTACGGAAAAGTGAGGCCTGAAGCCATCCATTCAAAATCCGAAGGCATTCACTTTGATGTGGGCCATGGTGTCGTGAGTTTTGAATTTGACTCCGCCAGAAAAGCACTTGATCAAAATTTTACGGATTTCACGATCAGTTCGGATTTGTGGCTGTTGCCTTCCTGGTTCAAATGCCGAACTTTTGCCAATGTCGCCTCAAAATTCCTCGCGATAGGGTTGAGCATCGAGGACGTGACCGAGAAAATTTCATGTAGGCCAAGGCAGCTTTTAAATATCGAATCCGAAATATCCATCGACAGTGCGATCGATCTGACGATATTTTCTGTTGTTGACGGCGAGTTCGCCTACGTCGATACCGGCGGCAGCACCGTGACCGGTGACAGACGAATCATTCCCGAATATTCCATCGTTGGCGGTAATTTGATCCAGGCGGGTGCTCGCGACAGAAACTTGTTCATGTCCTGAGAGGCTCAGGTGGAGCCCATCCATAACCGGCCGGTGTGCTCACCATAAAAACGCAAGTCCACGTTTACCCAGGATATAGTCATCAAATATCATTGTGGCGGCTTTATTCGCCATTCCAAGGCACACATGGAGTGGCAGCAGATGCTCTTCGCGGGGATGACAATAGCGCGCGGAAGGTGCTTCCTGCCAATCGACCAGGCGTTGTTCCCGCTCGGACGGGGATAGTGGACCCGCACATACCTCGATCAGCCAGTTTTGAAATTCATCATTGGCTGCATCGGGCGTATTGGCGCCATGCCACGAAAATGCCTGCATGTTATGAAACGAAAAACCCGAGCCAATCACCAGGATCTTCTCATGCATTAATTCGCGCAATCCCGCACCAAGGGATAGATGCGTACGCGGATCCAGACCACGCAACAACGAAAGTTGAATCGCTGGAATATCGGCTTGAGGGTACATCAGTTTCAGAGGGATGAATAAGCCGTGGTCAAACCCCCGCTGAGGATCGATACGCGCCGGTATATTATTTTGATTCAATAATCCGGAGATCCTTTTTGCCAGATCCGGACTTCCAGGAGCTGAATACGTTATTTGATAGGCTTCATCAGGAAATCCATAATAGTCATAGACCATCGCAGGCGTTTCTGCGCCCAACAACGTAGCATTTTCCTCTTCCCAATGAGCACTGATGACCAGAATAGCTTCGGGTCTTTTTAACCGGGATGGGAGCTGGCGCATGAATTCCACCATCGCCATGTGGCTGACGTCTCCAAGAATTGGCAAGGGGCCTCCGCCATGAGAGAAATAGACAACTTGAGCTTTATTTTGAGAATTGCTTCGATTCCACATAAAAATCCTTCCGGTGAATCCTTTCTGATATTTACGGTCAACCCAAGATCGAGTAACGGACGCGCAAAAGAAGTTCTGTCGGATACAACCGTATTAACAAAAAATTATTTCTCAGAAGCGAACCGACAGGCTTCATCAAGACGGATTTCAACGTACCGGATAAGTTCTTCATCCCATTCTTCGATATCAAAACATACAGCATCCTCGCCGAGCAGACCTTCGGGAACAAAGTCGCCCCTTTCTTCGGGGTCTGTTATCATTTCACCGTAAAAACATACGGAAAGCCATCGTGGAGTATCTTCGATGACATCAACCATGACGAAAAGTCCTCTTTTTTCCTGAGCGGCTGTAACAGCCCGGAGAGAATATGTGAGGCCGGGCCGGGGGATGAATTCAAGTGTGACACCTTCTTTTTTACCAAGGTATTCCCTGAAATGCAGAAACACCTTTCTGTTTTTTTCCGATGTTTCTTTCCACTCTTCAATAAATGCATTAAGCTCCGAATCTGTTTCTTTTCCCATGTTCGACACCTTATCTTATTTATTTTATGAGGTAATAGAGGGGCCCTTCACTTTTTAACTTTTTGATAAATTCCCATAGGCTGGTTTGCTTATATCGTTTATCAACGCTTTCCTGTTCATTTATGCCCCTGTTATTTGGTTCAAAAAAATATCAACTTATTGTTTTTCGTGTTTTGGCCGGTAACCGCCGGGGTACCCGGCAATTCTAACGTGATAACGGGCACGGCGTGACTGGTTAAAGGGGCACAATTGCCCTGAGCCACTATCAAGCTTGATTAATCGACTTTCACTTGCTACGACTTATCCATTCATTCCGCTCTGAAACCCAAACTGAGCGTTTCCAATTTTTTCAGATAGAATAACTGATACAAGGTATTGATCCCGTTAATGATTTAAAATCTTATTCCTTTCCATATGTCAACGACTAATAACCGGAAACGACTGGATGAGGTGCGGGATGTCATACGATTGCTGCACTATTCCATCCATACGGAACGGACACACTGCGAATGGATCCGCAAGTTCGTGCATTTCCATAAATTGAACCCTTCCCGCGGCGAGCCGCGGAGAATCTTCCCGTGCTGATGCAAACAACCCCGCCTACTGCAATCATAAAGGGCTGCACAACCAGCCTGATCGTTGCATCCCTGGTAATGTTGCAGGTCGGTTGCACGGCTGCGCCGCAAAAATTCCAACTTCAAGCCAACATGTCCCAATTGGCTATCGTCGCAGTGGATCAGGCCCCAAAAATCCAGTTCGAAGGGTTTAGCGGCAGCAAGGGCCAAGGCGCGATGGACACGATAGGCATGATTTTTGGTGAATCCCTTCAGGGCGGCGAATTAGGGGTCCTGTTGCTGCCAATCACCCTCCCTTTTGGTGCCGCTATCGGCGCGGCATTGGCACCGAGTGCGGACACGGTAAATCATGCTGAGGAAGCGTGGTCAAAGGATTTTGAAAATCGGCCCCTGATGTATTGTCTGCCTGATCTGGTGATGGCTGCCGCGAAGCACGATGGCACCACATGGCAGCCCGTTTCAACCAATCTCAACGCACATGCGGGCCAACCGCCCGATTACACCTTGCTTGCGGATGCAGGCGTGGAGAATGTGCTTGAATTGGCGATTACCCGGATCAGCGCCGAGGGAGATTCGCTGGATGCACCGCTTGCCCTGAAAATGCTCGCGCATGCGCGGCTGCTGCGCACAGTGGATAATGCGGAACTATTTTCAACCGATGCCGAATATAAAGGAGACAGGCATACGCGTTCAGAATGGGCGGCAAACAAGAGCAAACTGCTTTTGGATGCCTTGTCCGAGGGGTGTGGGGCATTGGGTCGACACATTTATGAGAATGTGTTTGTATTGTACCCATTCCCTGATCAGCAATGGCATTCCTGCTTCCCACGGGGCACCCTTGGCCTTGCGCCCGTTGACCCGCCACTGGGCTTTTCCTTGGGGAAGGTAAAAAATTTACGCCCCACGCTGCGCTGGCAAAGATTTCCACGAGACAGCGACATCAAGGTTTCACCGAAGGATATGGGCCGGGTGAAAAAGGTAAGCTATGATCTCTTCGTCGCCGAGCGACATGGAAATGATCTCGAAATAATCTACCAGCGTCAACGAATACCCAATCCCGAACACACCCTTGACATATCACTGCGATCCAAAACGGATTACCTATGGTCGGTGCGGGCACGGTTTGAATTCGATGGCCGCGAACGGGTGACGGAATGGAGCGGATTGGCGCTGGGCATGTTTCCGAAATTTGACAGGCGCTTGATACCCCCTCTGGGTAATACCTACCGTTTCGAGACACCCTGACAAGGGGGTGGCATTTAATTTTCTAATCGGTTTCGACCGGTTCCATTGGGAAACGGCATCCGGCAGGGTCGTCGAAAACATATGCGGCCGCGAATACCGCAAGGCATCCGCGGCCAGAAGGTTAACTGAATTTGTTTATTCCACGCTGCGCGCATCCAGACCCAATGCCTTGCGCTTGCCTTCGATGGTCCGGCGTAGGAAGACGGCCGCTTTCTCCGGATCGGGCTCCACGGCAAAGGTGGCGCCAACCACGTCCTTGAGACCGGAGGTAAGCAGGCTGACCACGTTCATGCTGCCGGTAATGGGCGGCATGGGGCCCAGATGGGTGGTGACGCCCGAAGCGACGAAGTAGGTGCCGATGGTTACCGCTTTTTCCGAATACCACTCCGGTGCCGAACCGGCCACGGGCAGGTCGGCGATGTCCACACCCAAGGCATCGGCCAGGGCCGACACCAGCACCAGGATGCGCACGTTGTCCACGCAGCTTCCCATATGCAGTACCGGCGGGATGCCCAGCGCAGTGCAAATCTCTTTGAGTCCCGGGCCGGCCATATCGGCTGCCGCCGGCACCTTGAAGCCGGCCTTGGCGGTGGCCACGGCCACACAACCGGTATCCACCACCAGGATGTCGTTTTCGATGAGCCGCCGGGTCAGGGTTACATGGCCGTAGTCGTGTTTGATCTTGGGGTTGTTGCATCCCACGATGCCCACGGCCCCGCGAATCTTACCCGCCTTGATGGCATCGATGAGCGGCTCCGGCGTACCGCCCAGAGCGCCCAGGATGGTCTCCACGGAGAAACCGCCCACAGCTGCCTGGGGCGCCACCGGAAGATATACCTTGCCCCGGTTGACAAAGTTCTCAACCGCCGAACGAACCAATTCCACGGCCTTTTTCTCGGCATTGTGCGGGTGAAATTCGTGGTGCTCCATGTGGGGGAATTTGGCCTTGTCGCTGGTGCTGATCATGCGGGTGTGGTAACTGCCGGCCACCTTGCCCAACGAGGGCATGATGCACTGGTAGTCCACGATCATCATTTCCACGGCGCCGGTGGAAAGTATCAATTCGCTCATCAGGTGGTTTCCCGCCATGGCGATGCCCCGGCGCATGAGCAATTCGTTGCCCGTGCAGCAGACCCCCACCAGGTTGATGCCGGAGGCGCCCCTGGCTTTGGCCAGATCCAATAATTCCTTAGACTGGCATGCCTTTGAAACCATTTCCGATACCACCGGGTTGTGCCCGTGAACCACGACGTTGACCTGGTCCTCCATCAATACGCCGGAATTAACCGTGGTGGGTCGTGGGGTCGGCACACCGAAAAGGATATCGGACACTTCGGTGGCGATCATGGAACCGCCCCAGCCGTCGGACAGCGCATTGCGCAGGGCCTGAAGCAACAAGCTCTGCCAGTTATTGTCCACCCCCATGTGGGTGCGATGCATCATTTCCGAGGTTTCGCGGTCAATCCCCCGGGGGGTCAGGCCGAACTTCTCCCATATCTCCCGCCGCTTTTTGGGTGCACGGCCCACCATTTTCACCGCCTTTTGGCGCATGCCGTAGTCTTCCATCATAGCCTGGGCCAATTCTCCGGCGATGGTCAACGACGCTTTATCTTCAATAGCTACACCATACTCTTTTGCCAGACGATTAAGCTTGGCTTCGTCGCGGATCTTGTAGCCGATGGCAGAACCGTCGGCCACACCGGCCAGCACCTCCACCAGATCCCGCCCGTGATCGGAATGGGCGGATGCGCCGGCAGCAACCATGCGGCACAGGTTGCGGGCCACGATGATGTCGGCATCGGCCCCGCAGACTCCGGTCTGCGGCCCTTCGCCGAACGGATCTACCCGACACGGCCCCATGATGCAGATCCGACAGGAAAGCCCCATATCGCAGAAACCGCACTGTGGCTGCTGGGCATCGTGCCGCTCCCACACCGTTTCGATATTGTCCAACCGGGCCTTGGCATAAAGCAGGTCTCCATCCTGGGTGACTGATAAACTGGGTTTGGAATCAAACATGTTTTCCTCCTTGCGGTGGCTTCAGCTGCCGCCGAGCTGCAGCTCAGATTGTTTGATGGACTTGAGCAGGGTCAGACCGGCAGGAATGGCCGGCCGGTCGACGTCCGTAGACATGCTGCGGGCCACATCCCTGGTTTTTCGCCGCATGGCGGCATCCATCTCCTCGTAGGTCAGCGCACCGGCCTTGCAAACCTCCACACAGGCGGGGATCTGGCCCTTGGCCACCCGGGCGCTGCAGTTGTCGCACTTCACGGCGATGGCGTGCCCGGCCGGACCCAGCGGGTCTTCATGGAAGCGAATGACCCCGTAGGGGCATGCCATGGCACAGGAGGCGCAGTTGATACAGCGGTCCGGGTTGATCATCACGGTGCCCGCGCTGTCACGTCGATAAATAGCGCCGGCCAGGCAGGCCATCTGGCAGGGAGCCGGGTCGCAGTGGCGGCAGCGGTTGGGAAAGCCTTCGTTGAAGCGGCCGGCCCCCACGTGGATCCTCGATTTGGGCTGCGGGGTCTCCTGCACCGCGGCAAAGAGCGTCAGGCTGCGCGAGTGGGCCGTCGCGCATGCCAGCATGCACTGCATGCAGCCCACGCATCGTTCAGGGTGAACAACGACTTGTTTCATGGTTCCTCCTTTTTTTAGAAAAGCAGCCTCCCGAAATTGAAACCGGGAGCAATCAATGCCTCGGGCGGCAGGCGGATGGGGATTCGGTTCTCGATCAACGACCGCAGCACACCCCCCTGTTCGATGCGGTTGATCATCACCGCCCCCACCAGCAGGTCATCCTTGAGCACCAGGCGCCGGTAGTATTTCCGGGCGGCACCGCCGGTCTGCACAACCCGGTATCCCGCATCTTCCCGCGGGTCGGCGATGCCCACGGTGAACACATCCAGATCGAAGACGCGCATGACATTGCGACTCAGGCTGCCGGGATAGGCCACCGGCCGACCGGCCATGTTCAGGCCGGCCACGCGCCCCTGACCGGCCGCTTCCGGCCACAGGGCATTGACCCATCGGCAGCCCCTGGCGATGTCCACCATTTCTGCCACGTCACCGGCGGCATATATGCCCGGCACACGGGTCTGCAGGTGTTCGTCTACCACCACGCCCAGATCCACCTCGATTTGCCCTTTGGGGATAAACGTCCGGCACGGAAGCACCCCTTTGCCGATGATCACCATGTCGCAGGGCAAACGGGTACCGGCATCGGTGACGGCCGCCTGAATCGACCCGCTGCCCTCGAAGCCACGGACAGTGACGCCGACCTGGACCGTCAGGCCGTGGCGGATCAGTTCGTCCAGAATCATGCGCCCGGCGGTCTCGTCCACCTGCATGGACAGGGGATACCCCGAGGTGATCAGCATGGTGACCGCAAGGCCCCGCTTGAGCAGGCCGTAAGCGGCTTTGAACCCCACCAGGCCGCCGCCGAGGACGACCGCCCGGCGGGCGCCGTCCAGCGCGGCCACCTGTTGTTTCGCATGCTCCTGGGTGCGCATGTAAAAGATGTTTTTAAGCTCCAGCCCCTCGGCCTTCAGCGGCCGTGGGTCGGCACCGGCGGCGATCAGCAGGCGGTCGAAATCGATGCGGGTGTCGTCGGCCAGCAGGACCTGCCGGCTGTCCACATCGATGCTGCCGGCCCGTCGGCCGAGCAGCGGGGTAATCTTCTGCTCCTCGTAGAAATGCGCGGAGCGGATGGGAAGCTTGCCATGGGGCTGGGAGCCGGCCAACACATAGCTGATCATGGGGCGGCTGTAAGGTGGGAAGGTTTCGTCGCCGATGATGGTAATGTCGGCCGTCGCATCCAGCAGGCGAATGGCCTCGGCCGCACATACGCCGGCAATACCGTTTCCGATGATCACGTGTTTCATATAACGCCTCCCGGTTGACGCCCCCGGATCGATGGGGCCGGAAAGGTTGACGGGTTGCTATTTCCCATTATGGGTACCTGCGAATGACAACGGGAAAACGCATGCAAAACGCCATAAAATTGCCCCCTATTCAGTTCCCAGGGGTAACCATTGAAGAAAAAAAGATGGAAGAATGATATGAAAGGAACAGCTGTTAAAAACTTTATCGGGTAGAAGGCACCATCGTCAAGAAATAAATCGAGTTGATATAATGACGTTCTGCGGTGTCATGATTGCCCGGTTTTTTTTGGGTTGAACGACGTCCACGAATCGTGATGACGGGGGATAACCGATAACGACCAGTGCTTCCCGATGCCTGGAAATTCTCCCTATAAAGCCAAAATATCGTTTTTATCCGATTCTTTACACAGCCTGTTTGTTGTCTTACCATTGCCACATACCTCATCTGTTATCATCCATCCCATTGTTACAGGAGACGATCATGAGCGGACAAATTTTCTATCGGGAACGGCAAAAGGTCAAAGACGGTTCCAAAACACCGCGATTTAGGATTGCGGCGGTGGCCGGCGTGGATCTTAAGGTCTATGCGGACCATTTTCGCTTGGGTGAGCTTAAACAGCTTGCCGACGCCACCGGTGCGGACTTGGTGGAACTGAAGGGCGGTGGCGGCAAGAACAAACCGGACAAGGCATAAAGGAGAAACCATGTCACTGGTCAGGGATAAGGACGGCAAACGCCTGCATGTAAAAAGCCGACTCATGGGCGAGAGCCTGGTGAGCAGGGAATTTATCGACAACCTGGACATCGCTCCCCAGGAACGGCTTTATCCGGATGTGGCGGTGTTGAAAATAGGCGGCCAGTCCATCTGCGACCGGGGAGTCAAGGCGCTGCCCGCCATCTTGAAGGAGATCGTCGCCATCCGCAGGCAGTACAAGATGGTGCTCACCACCGGCGGCGGCACCCGCAGCCGTCATATCTACACCATTGGCCTGGAGATGGGCATGCCCACGGGCATCATCGCCAAATTCGGCAGCATGATTTCCGAGCAGAATGCCCTCATGGTGGCCACCCTGCTCTCCCCCTGGGGCGGCATCAAGATGGCCCACTCGGACATCGTCAAGCTCCCGACTTATTTTGCCGAAGGCATCATCCCGGTAATGCACGGCATGCCGCCGTACGACTATTTTGCCATCAAACCCAAAACCGGCCGCATTCCCATCCATCGCACCGATGTGGGCCTGATCATTCTGGCCGACCTCATCGGCTCCAGAACCATTATTTTCATCAAGGATGAAGACGGGCTTTTCACGGCTGATCCCAAAAAACATCCCGATGCGGAGTTTATACCCGAAATCGGCGCCCGGGATTTAATGGAACGGGATATGGATGACCTGGTGATCGAGCGGCCATGCCTGGAAATTATCCAGAACAGCGAGGTGATCGATCGGGTTCAAATCGTCAACGGCATGGTTCCCGGCAACATCACCCGGGCCATGAACGGCGAACATGTGGGCACGGTCATTTACCGGCAGTAGCGTATTTATTTACGTGGGCCGGCTATCGGCCTTTCCCGAAAAGGATAGTTCTTCAGACGGATATCGCCTCGTTTATGGGGTTTTGGCATGATTTTTTCGCTGTCGACCCACTCCGCCCAAGCGAAGTTTTCCATCTTCTGGACCTGATAGCTCTCCTCCAGCGGGCGAGAAAGAATATCGTTAATGTGCCGGTACTGAAAGTAGCGCATAAGGTCCACCTGATACGGATCCGGATGTTCACCGGCCTTTTTGACCACTTTTTTCAACTCCAGAACCTCCTGCATATCCACCACCGGTTTCCAGGCAATTTTCTCCGGAAGCACCACCGGTTCACCGGGAATGTTGTCGATGCCGTGTTTCCAGGTTGCCATGACCGCCATGTCCGTGTCCTCCCGATAGAGAATTATGGCGTGGCCGTATTTCTTCTCTTTGAAGTATGCCAGATTGCCATATTGGATCCTTGCCCCCGTGAGAAAGGCCACACCATCGGACCAGCAGGGGGAATTTCCGGTGATGCCCCATAAAACACTGCGATCGATAATGCCGTCGGGAAAGAGCACAGCGAAGGCCACCTTGCAGCAGCAGGCCACATGGCTCAACCCCTCGCAGTCATGCCCGTGGAACTTGACCATGTCTTTGAGGGTAACCGCGTAGGTATAGGGATAGTAGCGCCCCTGGGTACCCCGAGTGGCCAGAATCTCAAACACCGGCGCATAGGGTTGTGCAACCATGGGAGCAAACCAAGTTGGGACTTGATCGGGTGGGGTGACACCCGTCTCGATGAAAATATCCTGTCCCTGGTGGTAGGTCGGCTCTCCGGCAAAAGCGATAGTGGTCAAGCAGACCATGAGCAGCAATAAAACTGATGCCGTACACTTCATGGGGTTCCTCCGGTTACATGAAAAGAAAAAATAGTGATATGGGACGATAACAGCCGATGAATGACAGCATAAGTTACAATATTCTGCTAAATCAATTAGATTCATGCAAAATTGCCAAAGCCGACCATTAGTGACCAAAAATTACCATCTGTTGTCATAAGGCTGTTCAATTCTGACACCGGGAGACCCTTTTTTCACCCGTTGCGCACGACGGTCGCGGCTTGTTGTGATAATCGTTTTCATATGCTACATTTCAATCGAATGCAGGTGTCTCCTCCCTCTTTCTATCCATTAAGAGGTAACCCATGCACGAAAATTCAGAGGTTCAACCGAACCACACCCCTATGCCCTTGTGTTATTCCAGCGAGGAGGCCCGTACGGTGCTGGACTCGCTTTCCGCACATATTGCCATCATGGATAATCATGGCGTGATCCTGGACACCAACCATGCCTGGCGAGACTTTGCGGTGAAAAGCGGCATGCCTGAAGACTACGACTCCATCGGAGACAACTATCTCGCCATCTGCGATGCAGCCGATGGAGAAAATGGCGCCGATGCCCGGACGGTGGCCGACGGTATCCGCGAGGTAATCGCTGGCCGGGTGGACGAGTTTATCTACGATTATCCCTGCCACAGCGCCGACGGCCCCCACTGGTACTACATGCGCGCCATAAGAATGTCCGGGGAAGGGCCGCTGCGGGTGGTGGTCAGCCATGAAGAGATCACGGCCCTGAAACTCTCCGAGGAGGCCCTGCGCAAAAGCGAGGCACAGCTGACGCAGCAGAAGATCGAGCTGGAAGAATCGAACATCGCTCTGAAAGTGCTGCTGAAGCAGCGCGAGGGAGACAAATCCGAACTGGAACAGAAAGTCATCACCAACGTCAAAGAGATGGTGCTTCCCTACCTGGAAAAGCTCAAACGGGTCAACCTGAAACCCAAAGACAAGACCGTGGTCGACATCATCGATTCCCACCTGCGCGACATCATCTCGCCGATGATGCAGAAGCTGGCCAATGCCAGCATCATCCTCACCCCCCAGGAGATCCAGGTGGCGTCCCTGGTCAAGGACGGCAAGGCCAGCAAGGAGATTGCCGACATTTTGAACGTTTCGGAAACCACGGTCCATTTTCACCGCAAAAACCTGCGCAGGAAATTTGGTTTGAGCAACAGTCAGACCAATCTGAGAAGTTACCTGATTTCCATCTCTTGAAAAAAACACCACTGGCAGGTATTGCCTCCCACTCACCTGCTAACCGATTCACATGGCTCCCGGCCGGACTGGTGGTTATAATCCTCTCTATGAGCACCGGCTCGGACATTAACCGTCGTGGAGGGAGACATGGACGTCATCGATTTAAACAGTGTGGCCGATATCGTTTTTCAGCTTAAGTGGGACAGCAAACACGCCGCTCACAATGAGTGCTATGCGGCACGGGGGGTAAATTTGTGGCGGGACTGGCTTCCGGACACTGTTCGACAGTCGCTGATCGGCAAGCGGCCCTTTGAGCAGGCGGCTGTGGGCTTTTCTCCAGGGGAGCTTTTCGGAAACGATGGCGGTCAGCTTACCATCGACCGCAGGCAATTTTCCAGAGATCCAAAGGCGGGCCGGTTTTATCCCAAGGGCTGCCTGAGCGACCTTCCCGGCGTGTTTCCCCAGAACATGCAGCCATTTCGCTGTGTGGGAGTTAACAACGGCCACATGGTGGTAAATATCGCCCACCCCTTATCAGATCATCCCCTTTCTCTTTCGATGACGGTGGGACAGGTCTCCGCCAAAGAGAGCGAGCGTGGCGGCAGCAGCGTGGACTGGGTGGGCCTGCTCACTGAAGGTCCCGGCATGCAGGCCCGTTGGCAGGGAAAACCTACTGATTTTTTCAGTGACATGCCCTTTGCCCGGCGAGACGAACAGCCCGACAACCGCTTCTACGGCAACCCCCGTCTGGTACATCACCTCGATGAAACTGCCCGGTACATGGTGGCCGACCTGTACAAGCGCTTCGTCAAGGACGGTATGAAGGTGCTGGACCTCATGAGCAGCTGGGTTTCTCACCTTCCCGAGGGGGTCGAGCCGGCGGGAGTCAGCGGCCTGGGCATGAACCGTACCGAACTGGAACAGAATCCAAGATTGACCGATGTTCATGTCCACGACCTGAATGTTTCCCCGGTGCTGCCCTACGATAACGAATCATTCGATATTGCCATCTGCAGTGTTTCTGTGGAATACTTGACCCGGCCTTTCGAGGTATTCGCCGATGTGGGTCGTGTACTCAAACCCGGCGGAACCTTTGTGGTCACTTTTACCAACCGCTGGTTTCCCCCCAAGGTCGTTCGCATCTGGGAGCAGATTCACGAATTCGAACGGGTGGGCCTGGTCATGGAGTATTTTCTGAAAAGTGGTTCCTTCGACAATCTGGGCACCTATTCCATGCGCGGACTGCCCCGTCCGCGGAAAGATAAATACGCCGGAGATCTGGCCCTGTCGGACCCGGTCTATGCGGTATGGGGAACAAAAACAGCAAGGAGATATCAATGAACCTGAAAACCTATTTTGAAGAGACCAGGGGTATGGGAGTGCTGTCGACTGCAGATGGCGAAGGCCGGGTCAATGCTGCCGTGTATGCACGCCCCCATGTGATGGAGGACGGATCGATGGCGTTTATCATGCGCGACCGCCTTTCCCACAGCAATCTTCAGTCCAATCCCCACGCGGCCTACCTGTTCAGAGAAGACGGTCCCGGGTTTAAAGGTGTTCGCCTGCACCTAACCAAAACCCACGAAGAGAGCGGCACGCCGCTGGTCAAAGAGCTCTGCCGCCGATGCCGGATAAACGACAAGCCGGATGCGGTTCGTTATCTGGTGGTTTTTAAAACGGTCAAGGAACTCCCGCTGATCGGTGCCGGTGAGTCGCCCGAATAAGGTGATGTTCTTTTTTACGTTCCGTCGCCCCGGGTGAAGTTCGATCGGATGAGACGGAACACCCATAACCCAAGGTTTTGCAATGACATCTGCAATAAAGATCGGAGTCAGTACCTGCCTGCTGGGAGAAAAGGTTCGTTATGACGGCGGTCACAAACACAGCCGCTACATTACCCAGACGCTGGGGTTGTTTTTCGAGTTTGTTCCCGTCTGCCCGGAGACTGAGTGCGGTCTGGGAATCCCCCGAGAAGCCATGCGCCTGGAGGGTGATGTCGATCATCCGCGGCTGGTGACCCATAAGACCCGCACCGATCACACCGATCGAATGCTATCCTGGGCCGCCGGCCGGCTGGATGCCCTGGAGAAGGATAACCTGTGCGGTTTCATTTTCAAAAAGGATTCGCCCAGCAGCGGCCTTCACCGCGTCAAGGTCTACAATGACAATGGACAGGCCGTGAAAAGTGGCAGGGGCTTGTTTGCCGCCGCTTTCACCGCACGGTTTCCGCGCATTCCGGTTGAGGAGGAGGGCCGTCTCCAGGATCCGGTGTTAAGAGAAAATTTCATCGAGCAGGTGTTCGCCTTAAAGCGCTGGCGGGAGGCTTTGGAGAAGAAAAAGTCCGTGGGAAATCTGGTAGCTTTTCACACCCGCGAGAAACTGCTGTTCATGGCCCACAGTCCTAAGCATTACCGCGAGATGGGGCGGCTGGTGGCCGAAGGAAAGAAAATTAAGCCGTCAGACCTTTACGACCAGTATGAAGGCCTGCTGATTGAAGCGCTGGCTCTTCGGGCAACGGCAGCCAAACACACCAACGTTCTTACGCACGTCATGGGGTACTTTAAAAAGCAGCTTTCCGGCGATGAAAAACAGGAGCTATTAGAATTGATCGGAAATTACCGAAGCGGATACCTGCCCCTGATCGTTCCCGTCACCCTGCTGAACCATTTCGTGCGCAAATACCGCCAACCCTACCTGTCTGATCAGACCTACCTGAATCCCCACCCGCTGGATCTTCAGCTGCGTAATCATGTTTGAGCGAGTGTCGAAAAGCACCCGGTGGGCCCCAAAAAAAGGTTTCCGGCCGCTGGCGTGGTGGTAGTGTTTTCCTGCTACTATACCCTGACTCCTTTCACATTGTTCTATTGACAACCGGTCTTATTTTTTGAGCGTGGTAAGCGAATCAGTCATTTAACCGTCATTCGAGGTGTATCATGGATAATAAAAATAAACAGCAAGAACAGAGCTATATTGAAAGTGAAAAAGAGAGAGAGCGGGGGCACGTAGATACCCGCAAGCAGAACTTCGAGTGTGCAAAACCTGATAAAAATCTGGGTTGTGATCCGGGAATCGATGTCGCCGGGTAGATTTATCCTATGTTGAAGTTGAATCAGGCAGAGCCTCAGCGAGGCTCTGCCTTTTTTCTCGATTGGAAGAGGGAGGCACAGGATGACCAAACAGAAAATTGCCTTGGTGACCGGCGGCAACAAAGGTCTTGGACGGGAAACCTGCCGGCAGTTGGCCCGTTGGGGGATAACCGTGCTGATGGGGGCAAGGGACATGAAAAAGGGGGGGCAGGCCGCCGACGGCCTGAAGTCCGAAGACCTGGCGGTCGAGCCGGTTCAACTGGACGTAACCCGGGCTGACCATATCGCCCAGGTGAAGGCCCTCATCGAAAATCGCTTCGGCCGATTGGACATCCTGGTGAACAATGCGGGCATAATTCATCCGGATGAACCGATGTTTGCCAACAGCGCGGAGCATGTCTCCCTTCAAGCCCTGAGGGAAACTTTCGAGGTCAATTTTTTCGGCCAGGTGGCGCTGACCCAGGCGCTTTTACCGCTGATCCGAAAAAGTCCGGCCGGCCGCATCGTCAACGTCTCCAGCATCCTGGGGTCGCTGACCCTCCACAGCGACGAATCTTCCGCGGCAACCCAGGTAAAACCCCTGGCCTATGATGCCTCCAAGACGGCGCTGAACCAATTTACGGTGCATCTGGCCGCATCGCTGAAACAGACGCCCATCAAGGTCAACGCCGCACATCCCGGCTGGGTGAAAACGGATCTGGGCTCCCAGCGGGCACCCATGGAAGTGGAGGACGGCGCAAAAACCGCCGTTCGCCTGGCGATCATCGGCCCGGATGGCCCCACAGGCAAATTTTTTCACCTCGATGAAGAGATACCCTGGTAAGGGCGGTACCTGACTGCAGGACGATTGAATCAACTCCAGTTGTCGATCGGCTTATCGGGCATGCAACCGTTATCCTCAAAGACGCCAATCGGTTTTCCTCCCTTGAAAATTTGCAGTTGACCTTATATTGAAAATATTCTATTTGATAATTATTATCCTTTAGGTCTTATTCCTGTAATCGTCGCCAAGCCTTCGGTTGGCCCTGGGGACGGCCTTTTGCCGGTCAGCCACACCCGAAAGGGATCTGCAGGTCGTCCACGATCCCTTTACATGGCCGGCAGTTATGGATCCAGCTGTTTGAATCAAGGTCAATCGTGTTTTGGGGCATTATCAATCTTGATGGATTCGTAAAAAGTATCAAGATGTGTCCTTACCGCGCAGGCGGGAATCTATAAGTATTTGATAACACTGGACCCCCGCCTACGCGGGGATGACAATAAAGAGGGTATTTCGACTTTTTACGAATCCATCAATCTTTAACTTTTCAGATCGACCACAGAGAGGCGGATATATGGATTCTCTTTATTTAAACGATAACAAATTTCTTTAGACATCCAAACCGATTAGTTAAGCCGACAGATATGCCTTGAGGATGCAATGCGGATCTGGTAGAAGGAACCTGCATGCTGATCGATGGGAAGCCCGTCAATTGGCTGAAGCTGCCGCATCAACATTGAATCCTTCTTTCCAATCCTGCTGAAGCGCCTCCGCAATGGCAGAGAACCCTGTGACGGTAATTTATCCGGTTTTGCCGCTACCGGGCCCCATCATGTCTGCCGGACATAATCAACATGGGTTATCTGACCCGGACCTTATCTCAAGAAACACGCTATAAAGGAGGAATTTATGAGTGATGAAAAGAAATGCCCGGTAACGGGAAAAACTGACAGACACGTTGTGGGCGGCAGGGCGAATCGCGAATGGTGGCCGAACCAGTTGAGTCTGGATATTCTGCGCCAGCATTCCTCCAAGTCCAATCCGATGGGCGAGGGGTTTAACTATGCTGAAGAATTCAAGAGCCTGGACCTTAACGCCGTGAAAAAGGATTTACACGATCTGATGACCGATTCGCAGGACTGGTGGCCGGCGGATTACGGTCACTACGGTCCTTTTTTCATTCGGATGGCATGGCACAGTGCCGGCACCTACCGCACCGGCGACGGTCGCGGCGGTGCAGGGACCGGCAACCAACGCTTTGCGCCCGTCAACAGTTGGCCTGACAACGTAAACCTCGATAAGGCGCGCCGTCTGCTATGGCCGATCAAGCAGAAGTATGGCCGGAAAATCTCCTGGGCCGACCTGATGATTCTCACAGGCAATGTCGCCCTGGAATCGATGGGATTCAAGACCTTCGGTTTCGCCGGCGGACGTGAGGATATTTGGGAGCCGGAGAAAGACATCTATTGGGGAGCGGAGGATACCTGGCTTGGCGACAAGCGGTATTCCGGGGAGCGGGAGTTGGAAGATCCACTGGCCGCCGTTCAGATGGGTCTGATTTACGTAAACCCGGAAGGGCCGAACGGCAACCCGGATCCGATTGCCTCCGGCAAGGATGTTCGAGAGACGTTTGCACGGATGGCAATGAACGACTACGAGACAGTCGCGCTCACCGTTGGCGGACACACCTTTGGCAAATGCCACGGCGCCGGCCCCGCGTCCCATGTGGGACCCGAGCCCGAGGCTGCCGGCATCGAAGAGCAGGGCCTCGGCTGGAAGAGCAGTTATGGCAGCGGCAAAGGCGGCGATCAGATCGGCAGCGGTTTGGAAGGCGCATGGAACCCGACCCCGACGAGGTGGGACAACAACTATCTGAACATGCTGTTCGGCAACGAGTGGGTACTGACAAAAAGCCCGGCGGGCGCAAAGCAATGGACGCCGAAGGAGGCGACTAAGAAAAATCTTGCTCCAGCCGCTCACGATTCATCGAAGCGGGTTCCGATCATGATGACCACCGCCGACATGGCGATGCGGATGGACCCGATCTACGAACCGATTGCGCGGCACTTTCATAAACACCCGGAAGAGTTGGCAGACGCGTTCGCCCGCGCGTGGTTCAAACTGACCCATCGCGACATGGGTCCCCGCTCACGCTATCTCGGCCCGGAAGTACCTGATGAAGAACTGATTTGGCAGGATCCGATCCCTGCAGTCGATCATGAACTGATCAATGAGAGTGATATCAAGGCACTGAAGGGCAAAATCCTTGCTTCCGGTCTGTCTATCTCCGAGCTGGTTTCAACCGCCTGGGCCTCGGCTTCGACCTTCCGCGGTTCCGACATGCGCGGCGGCGCGAACGGTGCCCGCATTCGTCTGGCGCCCCAGAAGGATTGGGAAGTCAACCAGCCGGATCAATTGGCGAAAGTGTTAAAAACACTGGAGAGCATCCAAAGCGGGTTCGGCAAGACGGTTTCCATGGCTGACCTGATCGTGTTGGCAGGATGTGCGGGTGTTGAGCAAGCGGCGAAGAATGCCGGTCATGAGGTGACGGTTCCCTTCACGCCGGGACGAATGGACGCCTCGCAGGAGCAAACCGATGTTATGTCCTTTTCCGCCCTGGAGCCGGAAGCAGATGGTTTCCGCAACTACCTTAAGACCAAATACACCGTATCGGCTGAGGAAATGCTGGTCGACAAGGCACAATTGCTGACGCTGACCCCGCCTGAAATGACGGTTCTCGTTGGCGGTATGCGTGTCTTGAATGCCAATTTCGGGCAGTCTCATCACGGTATCTTCACCAAGCGGCCCGAAACGCTCACCAATGATTTTTTTGTGAACCTGCTCGACATGCGCACAAAGTGGAAGCCGAGTTCTGAAGACAAAGACCTGTTTGAAGGCAGCGATCGCGTAACGGGTGAACCCAAGTGGACCGGCACCCGTGTCGACCTCATCTTCGGCTCAAACTCCGAACTTCGCGCCCTGGCCGAAGTCTACGGAAGTGCAGACGCACAGGAGAAGTTTGTCCATGACTTCGTGGCGGCGTGGAACAAGGTAATGAACCTTGACCGCTTCGACCTCGCCTGATCGCAGCAGAAGGGGCTGAGGATAAACAAGCATCAGGTCGAAAGGCCCCTTTTCCCTGACTTTAAGGAGGATCATCAATGCCAGAAAAAAAATTCAAGCAGGTGTGTAAATGTAAAAACTGCGGGAACGAGGCCGAAATGGTCATTACCTGTTCCCTGGAGGAAGAGAAAACAGCCAAAGCGACGCCTCGCGTCGTGGCCAAAAGTGAAGGCAAAACCGAAGGGCATGCCGTCTGCAGCCATTGCGGCGGCGAGGCGGATATCTGGCTGGATGTTTGACGGCGGCGCGACCGCAACAAAACGTTTCAGGTTATCGAACCATTCCAATCGGTTTTTTTTAGAAAGGGCTGCCTGCCAAAACGGGCAGCCCTTTCACTTACTTGAATCCCCGATCCATAGTCCGTCCCGCCTTTACCATGTGGACCATCCGACCGCCATTCAATCCATCGCCTAGCGCTGAAGGGCCCTCTGGTTTGCCGCACGGCATCTGCAATCATGGCACTCAACGCCGCTGATGGATGTACCATTCGATGGGATCCAGAATGTCGTAGCCCATATTGCGCAGTTTCTGCTTCAGGTTGACCACGTTCTTGGCCAACAGATAAGGGAAAACGGCTCGCTTGCCGGGGCTCCAGTTTCTGTAGACGAGGATGGAGCCGAAGGAGATGTTCTCTGAAACCAGGGCGTGGATGATATGCTCTATCTCTTCGTTTTTCTCATCGACCACGATGCCCAGCAGGGCGCCCGGCTTTTTGATGCCCATCACATGGATAAACGCATTCAACAGATCCCGGTCTGAAACGATGCCCACCACCTTGAGATTCTCATCCACCACCGGGAAGGCGCCCACCCTCGTTTTTTCGATCAGCAGAAGCGCATCCTGAATGGTTGAGGACAAAGAGACGGAAACGGGATCCTTGGTCATGATTTCCTGAACCAGGACACCGGTGAGCCTGTCGGTTTCCGTCTCCTCGATCCCGTGGTCGTTAAAGAACTTCGACGGCATGGCGCTGCGGACATCACGGTCGCTGACGATGCCGATGAGGGTGCGGTCCGGTCGCGTCACCGGAAGGTGGCGGATCCGATAGCGGATCATCAGTTGTTTCGCCTCGGCGATGTCCGAGTCACTGCCCAGGGTGATTACATCTTTCGTCATGAATTTACTGATAAACATGGGGCACCTCCCTTATCGTTAACTGGATCAAACGGAATGGTGACATGGTAGACACCGTCTTCCATGTCCGTTAAAACCGGCAGGCCGCCCTTATGAAAAACCTTCATCATGGCGGCATTAGAAGCAAGGACGTCAGCCCAGAAGCCCTTGATGCCCCTCTCCCTGGCCAGCCTGACGAGAAGTTTGAAAAGATAGGTGGAAATGCCCAGGCTCTGATAGGCCTCGTCCACGACAAAGGCAATTTCGGCCTGCCGACCGTCCGGATTCACGAGGTATCGGGCTTCGGCGACGATAATCCCCAGCCCGGGTTTGCCGGCGACACCGACAATGGACATCACATCGCTCCAGTCCACGTTGACGTAGGTCTGCATCCGGGTATGCGGCATGGCCTTGAGAGACGAAAAATAGCGATAGTAGACCGATTCGTCGGAAAACCGGTAAAAAAGCCGCCGCATCTCTTCTTCGTCCGAAGGCCTGATGGGACGGAACCGGATCTCCACACCACCCTTGAACTGGTGGCATTCATTGATCTGTGATGGAAAATAACGAATGCTTTCCGCCAGGTAGATCTGATCCCGATAGAGGATGGCTTCTCTCTTGGCGGCGGCGATCAAGCCGACGCGGTCATCGGGATGGGCGATTTCAATCAAGGCCTGTGCCCGTTCCCGGAGCGTGAGTCCCTTGAGGCTGGCCACGCCGAATTCAGTCACCACATAATCCACGGCCTCTCTGAAATCGACCCGGTTTTTCAACCCCTCGATGGATGTGGTGATGTTGGCCATACCCTGACGGCTGCGGCTGGGCAGCCCGAATACTGTGTACCCCCCTTCCGAAATCTGGGCGCCGTTCAGAAAGGCGAGCACCTCGGCCGGTCCGGAGGCCACATTGCCAAGGCCCGTATGCAGGGCGATTCTTCCGGTGATGTCCGCACTCCTGGCGGAAATGATGGCCACAAAACGAGGATTCCGGCCGATGCTCAGCGGGTCGAAAACCTTGTCCACCGGCTGAAATTCAACCGCCGGGTTCTGGTCCAGCCATTGAAACAGTTCCGCTGTACCGCAGGCATAGGAAGTGATCGATTTTCTTCTGAACAGCTCTTTGTAGCGGTTGGTGACCGCACCGCTTTTCACTAGATCCATCAATGCGTCACTAAAAAACGGGGAGTGGACGCCCAGATGCCGTTTGCCGGTCAGTGCGCGACCGAGAGATTCAAACAACGGCCCCATGGAGAAAGCAATGCAGCTTTGATCTTCGATCAGCGGTTCGATGTTGGCGGCGATCAGATCGTAAACCGGCTCGTCAGGCCACCTTTCAAAATACACCGGCGGCTCGTCCGATTGCACCAGCATGTCGAAAGCGGAAATCTGAACAAAGGTGTCACCCAATGTTCGCGGCACCCGGGTGTTTATCTCTCCCACCACGAGGTTGGCCTGTTCCATGGCCAGCCGGGCGACGTCCACGGAGACACCCAGGCTGCAGTAACCATCCTTGTCCGGCGGCGTGATCTGCACAAAAACAATGTCCACCCGGACCTTGCGCTTTTCCAGGAGTTCGGAGATCCGTGACAGGTAGCAGGGGATCAGGTCCACATGTCCGGCGGTGATCGATTCGTCGGCCACCCAACCGGAGAAAAAGGTCTTCAATCGGAATTTCTGACTCTGGAGGTTTTTCAGCGATATGGCATCGGCAAAGCTGACAATCTGGATCAATTCGAGATCCTGGAGCTTGGCGCTGTGGGCCTTCATCAGGTGCTTCACCAGCGTGCGGGGTTCCGCCGCCCCGGTGGAAAGAAAGACGCTCATGCCGGGGCGTATCCATTCGAAAACGGCGTCCGCGGGGACCAGCATTTCTCTCCATCCCATGGGTCACCCCCATTGCGTCATCGAAATAATGAAAGCCTCATGTTCACGTGAATCACCTTTTTCGTTCGTATGCGGGAACCCTGCGCTCGAAAATAGAGGAAGCAGGTCATTCAGGCGACTGGCAAACAGTGGACCGTATGGATAAAAAACCGAAATTCAGCTCGCTCACTAACCCCGCCGCCAGCGGCGGGAAATACACTCGCTGTCGCGGTTCAAAAAATGGACGGGAATCGCCTTACGTCTCACGCGGCAGAAATAAAAATCGGGGAGCCATCAACGTGTCAGATGCTTGTGAAAAGAATAGCACAGGCCGTTGTTACGTCAAGGAGATTGTATGGATAGGGTTAAACGATTTAACGAATCAACCAAGGCGGCTTTCCGGATATTGTTGAGTTTCATTGAATGCGGTATACTTTTTGGCAGGTTAATGGAAGCCCTACCTTCTTTTGAACGAAATGGCACCACCACGGGGAGTCTGTCAGGAAAACCGCGTGCAATCCACTGGAAAATGCCCTATGATGGGCTTAACTTAAATTATGCGCGGCGGCGTGAAACAGTGCATCGGCCGGCAGCCGGGCATGGCGGAGAAAAAAACGGTGGGTTTGCCGCCGAAGGACCGGTGAACGCCCCAAAAGCGTTAATCCTCGGATTTGTGAACTCCCCGGTATAAGCGCAAAGTCACTGCACAAGGACACAAACCAAAGAGAGGCTTCTGATGGAAGGTCACATTAAATGGTACGATGAAAAAAAACGTTTCGGATTTGTCACTACCCAGGAAAACGAAGATATTTTCCTGCATGTGTCAGGCATCAAAGAGTTCGGCCATTTCGGCCTGCAGCGCGATGACCGGGTGGAATTCGAAATCAGGGAAACGGCCAAAGGGAAACAGGCTGTCAATCTAAGACCCGCCAAATAGGGTTTGCTCCAGATTGAAAGGGCACCCCATTCTCCGGGGTGCCCTCTTTTTTTTCTCACCGCAACCGATGCCGGCTGTTTCCCGATCCCTCACAAAATTTCATAAAGGCTGGCTTGCCAGATGATGCTATCGGTTGGCCTTGCGATACCCCAGCTGGTCCAGGGCGATGATCCACTTGCAGATGTTGGCCGATCCCTCCACCATGTAATACGTCGGCGTGTCCCGGTAAAACCGCGCCACCGGGTACTCGGTCGAGTAGCCGTACGCCCCCAGGATGCGCATGGCATAGTTGGAGGCCTTGTTCACCGTCTCCCCGGCAAAGTACTTGGCCATGGCCACGTCCAGGCCGTTGTTCAACCGACCCTGGTCCTTGGCCCAGGCCGCCTTGTATACCAACAGCCGCGACGCCTCGATCTCCGTGGCCATCTGGGCGATCATGTCCTGGTTCATCTGGTACTGCCCGATCGGCTTGCCGAACTGCTTGCGATCGTTGCAGTACTTGACGACCACGTCCAGGCACGCCTGGGCCACCCCCACGGCGCCGGCTGCCGCACTCAGCCGCGTCTGGTTCAACGACCCGAAAACGATCTTCGCCCCGTCGCCCGGCTTGCCCAGAATGTTTTCCTTGGGGACCTTCGTGTTGTCCAGAAACACTTCCCCGGTGGGCGACGAAAACGACCCCATCTTGTCCAGACGCGTGGTCTTGATGCCGTTGTAATGCTTCGGCTCGATCACAAAGGCCGACAGCCCACGGGATCCGGCTTCCGGATCGGTGTAGGCATAGTAGATCAGCACGTCGGCCACGTCCGCGTTGGAAATCCAGGTCTTGGAACCGTTGATCAGCCAGTGATCCCCCTTGTCCACCGCCGTGGAGGTCATGGCCATGACGTCCGAACCCGCGTCCGGCTCGGTGATGCCAAACCCCCCGATCAAGTCGGCCGTGCACAACCCCGGAATGTACTTTTTCTTCAGCGCTTCCGTGCCGTAAGTGAAAATGGTGAAGGCGCAGCCCAGCACCTGCATGTTCACCTGCACCCGCAACGAACTGGCCGCCCGCGCGATCTCCTCGGTCACAATCATCGCCGCCAGCCAGCCCATGTCCTCCCCCTCGTACTCCTCGGGTATCACCGTGCCGAAAAATCCCAGCTGACCCATGGGCTTGATGGCCTCCTCGTAGGGAAAGTAGTGATCCTTGTCCCACTGATCCGCGTTGGGGGCAATCCGCTTGCCGGCAAACTCACGCACCGCTTTGCGCAGCATCTCCAGTTCCTTGGTCAACTGAAAATCCATGGGGGCTCCTTTTCTATTTCGCTTGTTGATTTTATTTAGTGTCCATCCAGAAACGAGGATTTTTGGTCGAGATCAAGGCATGCGAAAAATTTTACCGCAGGCATATAGCTGATATTCCGAGGATAAAATTTTGAGCATAACGCAGATATCGAGTAAAAAGACCGTTTCTGGATAGACACTATTTATTCGCTGACATGGTCGACCAATACCATGGCCGCCTCCAGAATGGCTTTTTTAAACCGTATGGCCAGCGCTGCCTTGAACATCTCCATTGAGATTACCCGGTTTTTTTTGGCCAGCAGGGCCAGGCTGGCTAACGCCCAGTCCTGTGATTTGATCTTCTGCGCCTTGAAATCCACTTCCTGCACCGTGGCCGCGCTTTCCGGTAGGGTGACCCCGGCAGCCTTGATGATCAGGGTGTCGCTGTCCAGCCGGGCCAACATTTTTTTCCGCCGCCCCACCCCCTCGTCGGCCAGTGCTACAACGACCTTGGGCCGCTCGATACCGGTATAGTCCACCGGCTGAGGGGACAGCACCATCTCGCTGACGGAATGGCCGCGCAGGACCGTTATGGGGTAATCATTTTTCAAGGTGGCATACCAGCCGCCGGTCATGCCCGCCAGGCAGAAAATCTCTCCGGCGGTGACGATGCGCTGCCCGGCACTGCCCAATATGAGGACTTCCTGGCGGCCGCTGGCCGGCGGCTGGAACTGCGCCTCAATGTTGGCCGGCCTGGGCGGTGTGGGCAATTGGGCGGCCACTTCCCGGTAGGCGCTGCCGTATTCCCTGCGCTGGTTATCCATCACCGGGCCCCGGAAAGGGGGAAGCCCGGCCAGGTCAGCCTCAATACTCTTGGGAGTGATTTTATTGCGCTTGGTGTATCGACCGGGGCACATGCCCCACATGTCGATAACGGAAAATCCATCAAAGCGGATGGCGGCGACCATTTGGTCCACCAGGTCCGGCGCATAGGACGAGGTTCGGGTCACAAATGCGGCACCGGCCGCTGCGGTGACCTGGCAGATGTCCACAGGCTTTTCCAGCTGGTTGAGAAAGCCGGACCCCACCACGGCCTCCCGGGGGGTCGTGGAAGAGCACTGCCCGCCGGTCATGCCATAGTTGAAGTTGTTGAGAATCAGCAGGGTCAGGTCGATGTTGCGGCGGCAGGTGGAAAGCACGTGAGCGCCGCCGATGCCCAATCCTCCGTCGCCCATGGTAACGATCACTTTCAGGTCCGGACGGGCCATTTTCAGGCCGGTGGCATAGGTCAGGGCACGGCCGTGCAGGCCGTGGAAAGCATGGGTATTGAAAAAGGTATCGAAAAGTCCCGAGCACCCGATATCGCTGACGATGACCACCTGGCTGCCGTCCAGGCCCATCTGCTCAAAGGCCTTGTCCAGGGTGTGGACGATCCGTTCATGACTGCATCCCGGACAGAAGACCGGGGGGCGGCTGGTATTGATCAGACTGCTCATTTATATCACCTCCCGGATCTGTTCCGGCTTGATCAGATTGCCGTTCATCTGACCGAAAAAGTCCACCGTTTTACCCGGCAGCAGCCGTTGAACCTCCCGCACGTACTGCCCCATGTTCATCTCCACCACCACGACCCGGTCATAGGGGGCGGCCGTATCGACAATCAACCGCTCCGGCACCGGCCACAAGGTCTTGGGGATCAACAGGGAAACCGGTTTGCCGGCCGCCCTGGACGCGGCTACGGCCACCCGGGCGGCACGCGCGGTGACGCCGTATGCCACCACCAGGGTCCTGGCCTGCGGATCCAGATCCTGGTCGAAAAAGGTGAACTCATCCACATGGGCAGTCAGCTTCTTCTCCAACCGATGCTGAAAGGCATCGATCTCCTCAGGGTCCACGGTAATGTAACCGTTGACACCGTGAGTGGAAGAGGTTTGGCGCACCGGGGTTTGATCGCCGATGGGCAAGAAATCGGGAGCGATGTCGTCGCGGGGGGTGGCAAAGGGAAGAAACGGTTTATCCCGGTCCGCCGGTTTGCGGGTGACCGTAACCGGCAGTTCGACGTCATCGAGATCGACACTCTCGCGGGTCATGGCGATCTCTTTATTGGAAGCCAGAAAAACCGGGCAGCGAAATTGTTCGGCCAGGTTGAAGGCGTGAACGGTGAGCCGGTAGCAGTCGGTCACGTCCACCGGCACCAGCACGATCACCGGCAGCCCGGAGCTGGAGCCCCAGCGCATGAACTGGATATCCCCATCCGCCCCTTTGGTGGCGGATCCGGTTGAGGGCCCCAGCCGCTGGACGTTGACGATGACCAGGGGGATCTCGCTGCCGATGGCAAAGGAAATCTGTTCGCTGTACAGGCTGATTCCCGGTCCCGATGTGGCGGTGAGCACCTTGTGGCCCGCCATGGACCCTCCCAGGCAGTAACCGATAGAGGCGATCTCATCCTCACCCTGAAGGCAGACGCCGCCTTCCGGGGGCAGGTATTTGAGCATGGCGTTATAGACCGTGGTAGCCGGGGTAATGGGATAACCGGCAAAAAACCGGCAACCGGCAGCCATTGCGCCCAGCGCCACCGCCTCGTTGCCCTCGATGAAATTCAGTGCCATTTCAATCCTCCGAAAATATAAAATCACAAATCTGATCAAATATAGGATCAAACAGATTCACCCATAGCGAACCCGCATGGGCGGTGTCAACGATTTTTAGAATCATTGTTGGGCCAAAAATCTGAAGGGACTTGCATGCGCTCAAAATGAGAATAGAAAAAAGGCTGTCGCAGCTTCACGTGTCGAACGAAAAACGCAACAGCCCGGAAAAAGGGGAATCGTGGCAAACGTCGCTCTTTAAAAATGGCCTCTCCGACCGACGCGGATGCTCTAAAATGAGAACCCCGCCTCTAGAAACGGACCGCTGAAGGCAACATCCGCCAACCTTGCCGTTTCGGCGGCTTCATCTGCCGAAAAACCGAGTACGCCGTCCGAGACGGCACCTGCATGATTGGATCACCAGTTGCCCCGTTGTTTATTGGGCCACCCTTAATTTTTGCAATGCCTGTTCCGCCGCAATGGTGATCGGCTCGGCACTGGGTTCTGATGAAATATCCGGGTTGCAAGCGGAAGTAAAGGTGGTCAGTTCGCCGATAGTCCGCCTGCCAAGGATGAAGGCGCTGATCGCATCGATCTCCCTGGATGGTCCGATGGTGTGGCTGACGATCTGGCCGCCGATCAGTCGCTGGCTCTTTTTTTCAAACACCAGCTTGATCTTCCAGGGCAGCATACCCGGTATCATGGCGTGCTTGCTGCGGGAATCGACCACGGCGCAGACGGTGTCGAACCCGTGCCGTTTGGCATCCGTTTCGGTGAGACCGGTGGCCGTGACGACCAGGTCGAACATCTGGCACCCGCCGGCATTGAGCACGCCGGGGAACTGGATATCGTAACCGGCCAGCCGTTTGGCGGCCAGACGGCCCTGCATCACCGCCGGGCCCCTAAGCCGTCCGCCTTCGGGTTTACCGGTAATGAAATTGATTTTTTCGACACAGTCCCCGCCGGCAAGAATATCCGGATCGGAGGTTTCCTGATAGGAGTTGACCTTGATGCCAAACTGGCCCATCTCCAGGCCGACGGCCTCGGCCAGTTGGGTGTTCGGTCGGACCCCCACGTTGATGAACACCATATCCGCATCAAGGGTTTTTCCCGAATCGAGTTCCACCCCGGAGACCTTGCCATCGCTGCCAAGGATTTTACTGACCTTCTCGCCGGTCAAAATGGTAAAGCCTTTTTGGCTCAGATATTCAGCCACAGGTACGGCCATATCGGGGTCCAGCATTAGGGGAAGCGGACGGTCCATCAATTCCACGATGGTGATTTCCCGTGGATGGTTGGGATCCGCTGCGAGCAGGGACGCAATTTCAAGGCTGATGAATCCCGCTCCCACAAACAGCAGGTGTTTGGGGTTTTTCTCAGCGATGTATGCCCTTATTTTTTCGGCATCGGCAGCACTACGAAGGGAGAGGACACCATCGAGTTCGCGGCCTTCGATGGGGGGAATGAAAGAGCTGGCGCCCATAGCGAGAAAAAGTTTGTCATAGCCCAGCTCGCGGCCATCCGACAAGCGAACCCGTTTTTTGGCGGCATCCACGTGGGAGACTTCGTCAACGACCACATGAAGACCGGCGCCTTCGAGCATCTTGTCAGGAACCACAATGGACTCCGGGGTGGCCAGACCGGCCACGACATGAGGCAATGCTCATCGGACAATAAAACAGGTCTCCTTTCGGATTATCGTTACATCCACGTCCGGCATCAGCTTCTTGGCCATCATGGCCGCCGGGCCGCCGGCACCGCTGCAGCCGACAATTACCAGATGTTCACCTTTCTTCATGTTTTCTCCCTTCACTGTCTGGATCGGTTAAAATCCCCATTGAGCCGATATGGCCAGAATGAACGGATCTTAATGAACACGAAAACAACCTGAATTGCAAGCATATCCTCAAAATCAGGGTCAGACATTGAAGCGGAAGTTGATGATATCGCCGTCGCAAACGTTGTAGGTCTTGCCCTCCAACCGCACCGTGCCTTTTTTACGGGCCTCGGCATAAGTCCCTGCCACCATGAGGTCGTCGTAAGCCAGCACCTCGGCCCGGATGAATCCTTTTTTGATGTCCGAGTGAATCACCTCGGCCGCATCCACGGCCTCGGTATCCCGGCCGATGGTCCAGGCCCGCACTTCGTCTTCCCCCACGGTAAAAAATGAGATCAGGCCCATCAGGTCGTAGGAACGCTGAATGACCCGGTCCGTGGCCGACGCGGTGATGTTGAACTCGGTCAGAAACTCCTGTGCATCCTCGTCGGACATCTGGGCCAGTTCCTGCTCCAGCTTGGCCCGGATCACCATGCATTCCTCCCCGTCGGGCAGTGATGCGGCATCGGGCAGGGCATCATCCTCATCCTCGTTGTTGAAGAGGATCAGCATGGGTTTGGCGGAGAGAAAGGCGAATCCGCGCAGCAGTTTGGCCGTGACGATATCGGGAAACCGGCGAAGGGGTGTTTCGTTGTCCAGATGTTCCTTGCAGCGCTCCAGCAGGGCGACCTCCTCGGGGCTGGGTTTTTTACCCCTGCGCTCGTCCAGGGCCAGGCGTTCCAAGCGCTTTTCGACCACGACCAAATCGGATATAATCAATTCCTGATCGATGGCGGCCATATCTTCCCTGGGCGTGGGCGCACCGAAGCCGTAGCCGCTGAAATGGCGCACCGCGTGTATCAGGGCGTCGCAATCCCTCACCTGGGTCCATATGCTCTGATCCTTCTTGGCGGCTCCGCCGTGATCCCCTTTACCGGGCAGAAAATACTCCACCTGGGTAAATATGGTTTTGCGGGGATGGTACATGTCGCTGAGAATCTCCACCCGCTTGTCCGGGACGGTGATCGTGCCGATACGACTTTCCTGGCGGTTGCCGTCGGCGGCGACGCTGCGGGTCAAGGCTTCGAAAACAGTCGTTTTGCCCGACTGGGGGAGGCCGATGATGCCGAGTCTCATTTGCTTGCTCCTGCGGTTTCATTCAATTAGCAAATCGGTTTGGCCTTCTCATATCCGGGTACATCCGTCAAGGCAAACAAAAAAGGCCGGCGATTTGAAAAACCATTGTAAAAAGGATATGAATCGGCAATGGATTACCATCGTTCATCGGTTCCCTGGAATACGCGTGCCCTCTGGCAGGAGGCCAATGCCTCCCTGGCGACCACTGTGCGGCAAAACCGGTCGGTAATCGCGGAATCCCGCCGGCAGGCCCACCAGATCAAGTGCCTTCTTGAATTGACCTTTCCCCACATGGACCGCTTGTGCCGGACGTCCTGTCCCGATTGCACGGACATCTGCTGCCAGCGGGCGTGGATATGGGCCGATTTCAAGGACCTTCTCTTCTGCCACCTGGCCGGCATCCCGGTGCCCGATCGGCAGCTGCTGGGCCGGCAGGAAGACCACTGCCGTTACGGAGGCCCTGCCGGCTGCCGGCTGGAACGGATCCGGCGCCCCTTTGTCTGCACCTGGTACCTGTGCCCGGCTCAGACCCAACGCCTGCGAAAAGAGCCGGCGGAATTGCAGACCATCCAGGAAACCCTCAGGCAAATTAAAGGATTGCGGCAAAAGATGGAAAGGTCATTTATCCGGGCAGTGACCTGAACCGGGAGGCACCGATTCATTGGCGTAATCGACGCCGTTGCAGAAGCCGAAGGGCTTCAGAGTCAAGGCGCCAAGGGAAAAGCCATAGTAATTCTACTGCGCGCCCTTGGCAACACAGGATCTGGAGTCCTCCGGCTTCTGCAACTATGGGGTAATCTCTTCCTTGAGCATACAGCAGGCAATTTTATAAGGCTGCTTGCCGCCCGCGGCAGGGGGGAGGTTGCGCGGCTGAATGATGTGGTTCATGACGCATCCCTCGGGGATGAGCAGGGGAAACAGATCCGACTCGTTGACTTTGGCGCTCTCCACCAGGCGGTCGTCGCGGATTTCCAGGCTGTGCAGCGGGTAATCCTCGCACAGCGGGCACCGATAGACCCGGCCGTTGGGGAAAATGAAGTAGTTGTCCGCCACCAGCCCCGCGCATTCAAATGGCTCGTCCGGATCCAGGAACACCTTGGGGAAGGTAACGGTGATGCCCCGGCGGGCGGCGGCTTCGGCCACCGGCGGAATCACCGCCAGCCAAGTGTCCCGGTCCACCTGGGAAAGGGTCTCCACCTGCTGGGCATCGCCAGCCCACTGCCCCCGCACCCCGATGACCTGGATGAAGAAGCGGTCCACACCCAGTTCCGCCAGCAGGGGAGGCATCCGCTGCAGATGGTCGATGTTGGCCCGGCTCACCGTATAGATGAGGCTGACGGCAAAACCACGCGTCTTGGCTGCCGCAATGCCCTGGGTGCACTGCCTGTAACTGCCGTCGCCGCGCAGGGGGTCGTTGACCGACGGGTCGGGACCGTCCAGGCTGAAGCTGAAGTAATCCACTTCGTCGGGCGTCACCCGGTTCAGGATGTCGTGAAAAAGGTAGCCGTTGGTGTCGATGGTCACCGATGCGTAGCCCAGCCGTCGGGACTGTTTCACGGCAGTGGGCAGATCCGGGTGCAGGGTGGGTTCGCCGCCCAAAAAAATCACGTTGGGCGATGGATGCCGATGGGCAAAAAGGGTCAGCCACCGGTCGATGGTATCGATGTCAAGCGTATTCCGGCCGTGCTGATCGGGGTTGATGTAGCAATGGCGGCAACGAAGATTGCAGCGGGTAAGGAGATGGAAAAAGATGTTGGCCGACCGACGGGTGAATGAAACGGTTTTTCGCATAGGGTCATGCCCGCCCTACATCGATTTCATGAAATTTTCCAGGTCCGCATCGTCGTCCGCATCCACGTTTGGACTGGCTGCGCCGCCCAGGCGCCGCACCTCTTTTTTGGCCCGGATCAGTTCTTCGTTGGTGAGACGCAGGCGATAGGTCATATATTCGGCGAAAATACGGTAGAGCAGAAGCAAAAAATCCAAACGCTCGTCCTTTTGCTCGGAAGTGGAGAGCCGGTTGCCGGCCGAGGTGTCCACGGCCAGGCAGATGGTATTCCCATCGGACAGCACCGTGGCGCTGCGCGTCTGGTCGTCGATGATGCGCATTTCTCCGAAAATTTCACCTTTTTTACTGATGGTGCTGATCTCTTCGCCTTCTTTGGTGATTCTGATTTTGCCGGACAGCAGAAAGTAGAGCCAGGGATCCATGTCGCCTTCCTGGATTATGGTCTCACCGTCTTCGTATTGGCGGATCTTGCTGAGGCGAAGCAGCTTGCCCAGATTGCGGGTTTCAAAATGCTTCAGCGCCGAGATGGACATGAGCCGCTGGATATTCTCGATATTTTCCTTCAGGTATTTGGACTCGATCATGAAATCCCCCTAGGCGATAATGAATCGTTGATGGTCCGAAGCAATGTATTCTAATGTGACGGTGCAAGAAAGGCAAGCTTCATGGTCATCATCTATTTAACAGAGACCGCCTGTCAATATCCAGATCTCAAATGACGGTTATGTTTTTTACCGGATAAAAACCTTTATTTCATTTCCATGCAGTGCTTGGACAGATTTTCATCGAACTGGACCGGGTAGCACCCGTCGAAGCAGGCTTTGCAGAATTGGTTCTCCGGGTTGTCGATGCCGGTGGAGGAGAGCAGCCCTTCCAGGCTGAGATAGTACAGGGAGTCCAGGCCCAGGTGGTCGCGGAGCTCCTCGACGGTCATTCTGGCGGCGATCAGTTCCCCCTTGGTGGAAAAATCGATGCCGTAATGGCAGGGAAACCGATGGGCCGGTCCGCTTACCCGCAGATGGACCCGTTTGACCCCCAATTCCCGAAGGGCCTTGACGCGCGTCTTTACCGTTGTGCCCCGGATAATCGAATCTTCGATGATAATAATGTCCTTGCCTTTGAGCAGTTCTTTGATGGGATTGAGTTTTACCCGGACCCCAAAATCCCGCATGCTCTGGGTGGGCTGGATAAAAGTTCGTCCCACGTAGTGATTGCGGATCATGCCGGCCTCGAAGGGGATGCCCGAGGCTTCCGAATACCCCAGGGCCGAATACGTCCCCGAATCGGGAAAGGGCATGACCAGGTCCGCTTCCACCGGAGACTCTTCGGCCAGCCGTCGGCCGTGGGCTTTTCTCGTGAGGTAGACGTTGTGGCCGAAAAAGGTGCTGTCCGGTCGGGCGAAGTAGATGAACTCGAAAATACAGAACGACCGGCGCTTGGGGGTTTTGGTGTGGATGCTTTTGACCCCCTCGCTGTTGATGATAACAATCTCACCCGGATCCAGTTCGCGGACAAATTCCGCCTGAACCAGATCCAGGGCGCAGGTTTCCGATGCCAGCACCCACGTGCCATTGAGTTTTCCCAGGCACAGGGGACGGAAGCCATGGGGGTCTTTGATGCCGATGAGTTCTCCCCGGCTGGTGAGCACCACCATGGAAAAGGCCCCTTTCAGCCGGGCCACCGATGCTTTCAGCGCCTCCTCGAAGCCCAGATTGAGATTGCGCACGAATAGGTGCAGAAACACCTCGCTGTCCATGGTGGTCTGGAAAATGGAGCCGGTATCTTCCAGTTCCGCTTTCAAATGGTGGGCATTGACCAGGTTGCCGTTGTGGGCCACGGCATAGGCCCGCTGGCGGTGTCGCGCCACGAGAGGCTGGGCGTTGGCCACCACCGAGCTGCCGGTGGTGGAATAGCGCACGTGGCCGATGGCGCTGGAGCCGTTCAGCTCATCCAGAATGTCCATATCGAAGACGTCGGGAACCAGCCCCATCCCCTTGTACTCGTCGATGGCGCCAGCATCGGCGACGGCAATGCCGGCGCTCTCCTGTCCGCGGTGCTGGAGGGCGTAGAGTCCGAAATAACACATTTTTGAGGCATCCGGGTGGTTGAACGCCCCGAAAAGGCCGCAGGCTTCGCGGGGTTTGTCATCGCCAATAAATTCCCGGCTTATGGTCGGTGATGGTTTCATGGTCTTTTGCCTTGCAGGGCTGGAGGTTGAACAGGGGGGCCGGTGTGGCCCGCTACCCATGGTAATCCTGAATGGCCTTCACTTCAAAAGATTTTTCTCTCAATGCAGAGACCGCCCGGCACACCGCCAGCGCTCCGGCGGTGGTGGTGGCGTAGGGCACCTTGAACTTGAGGGCCGAACGACGAATGGTATAGCCGTCCCGGCGGGGTTCGTCACCGGTGCCGGTGTTGATGATCAGCTGTATCCGGCCATTTTTAATGGCGTCGGCGGCATGGGGTTGGCCCTGGGATACTTTGTTGATCCGTTCAGCCGGAATGCCGTTGGCAGAAAGATGGGACCATGTACCGTCGGTGGCCAGAATATCGAATTCCATGTCGGCAAATTGCTTGGCCACGGGCAGGACGTCCGCCTTGTCTTCATCGCCCACACTGATGAAAACCGTTCCGGACAGGGGCAGGCGCTGACCAGCTCCCAACTGAGCCTTGGCATAGGCCAGGCCGAAATCGGTCCCGATGCCCATCACCTCCCCGGTGGATTTCATCTCCGGCCCCAGCAGGGTGTCCACATCCGGAAACCGGTCGAAGGGAAGCACCGCCTCCTTGACCGACATGTGGCGGGGAACCACCTCCCGGGTGAGCCCCAGTTCGGCCAAAGTTTTCCCCAGCATGACTTTTGTGGCCAGCTTGGCCAGGGGAACACCGGTGGCCTTGCTGACGAAGGGTATGGTTCGGGAAGCCCGGGGGTTGACCTCGATCACATAAAGCTGGTTGTCTTTGACGGCGTACTGGACGTTCATCAGCCCCACCACCTTCAGCTCGGCGGCCATGGCCTTGGTGGCGGTGGTGATCTGAGCCATCATGTCACTGCCGATACTGTAGGGGGGCAGCACGCAGGCGGAGTCCCCGCTGTGGACCCCGGCCGCCTCGATGTGTTCCATGATGCCGCCGATGATAGTGGCGGTACCGTCACAAATGGCGTCCACATCCACTTCCATGGCCGCTTCCAGAAATTTGTCGATGAGCACCGGATGATCCGGGGAGGCCAGAATGGCCAGACGGGTAAAATTCTCCATGTCTTTGGGATCGTAGACGATTTTCATGGCCCGGCCGCCGAGGACGAAGGAGGGGCGGACAATCACCGGATAGCCAATGGCGTCGGCGATCGTCAGGGCCTCGGGGATGGACAGGGCCGTTCCGTTGGCCGGCTGCATAAGGCTCAGCTTTTTGAGCATGGCCTGGAACAGCTCCCGGTCTTCGGCCCGGTCGATGCTTTCCGGCTGGGTGCCCAAGATGGGGACGCCCTCTGCGTGCAGCGGGGTGGAGAGATTCAGCGGGGTCTGGCCGCCGAACTGGACGATGACGCCGTCAGGCTTTTCCTTCTCCACGATGTGCAGCACATCCTCGCGGGTCAGCGGCTCGAAGTAGAGCTTGTCCGATGTATCGTAGTCCGTGCTCACCGTTTCCGGATTGCTGTTGACCATGATGCTCTCCACACCCATTTCCCGCAGGGCAAAAGAGGCATGCACGCAGCAGTAGTCGAACTCGATGCCCTGGCCGATGCGGTTGGGGCCGCCGCCCAGGATCATCACTTTCTTGCGGTCGGACACCCGGGCCTCGCATTCGGTTTCATAGGTGGAATAGTAGTAGGGGGTGGCGGCTCGGAATTCAGCCGCGCAGGTATCCACGAGCTTATATACCGGCCGGATACCCAGGTCCTTGCGTCTCCGTTCCATCACTTTTTCCGTGCTGCCGGTGAGATGGGCGATCTGAAAGTCGGAAAAGCCGAAAGCTTTGGCGCGGGTCAACTGGTCGCCGGTGAGGGTGGACAGGCGGTCATCTGCCGGGTTCCCAGGCCGGCCGGCCGTCTTCACGGCCTGAATCAAATCCAGCTCCATGCGGAAGATCTGCTCCAGCTGGTAAAGAAACCAGGGATCGATGGCGGTCATCTGGTAAATCGTCTCGATGGACATGCCCGCTTGAAGGGCATGACGCAAGTAAAATAGCCGCTGGGAGTTGGGAATGACCAGCTTCTGTTCGATCTCGTCCAGGCTGGGTGGCGCGCCATCCGCCTCCGGGCGGTCCCTGCCGTCGGCACCGAAACCGAAGCGGCCGATTTCCAGGGACCGCAGGCCCTTTTGAAAAGCCTCTTTGAAGGTCCGGCCGATGGCCATGGTTTCACCCACCGACTTCATGGCGGTAGTCAGCAGGTCCTGGGTTTCCGGAAATTTTTCAAACGTCCACCGGGGAATTTTAACCACGCAGTAATCCAGGGTGGGCTCGAAGGAAGCCAGGGTTTCGCCGGTAATATCATTGGGAATTTCGTCCAGGGTGTAGCCGACGGCCAGCTTGGCGGCAATCTTGGCGATGGGAAAACCCGTGGCCTTGGAGGCCAGCGCGCTGCTCCGCGACACCCGGGGGTTCATCTCCACGACGATCATGTCCCCGTTTTGCGGATTGACGGCAAACTGGACATTGGAGCCGCCGGTATCCACGCCGATCTCACGCATGATGGCCAGGGAGGCATCCCGCATCGTCTGATACTCCCGGTCCGTAAGGGTCTGGGCCGGGGCAACGGTGATGGAATCGCCGGTGTGCACCCCCATGGGGTCCAGGTTCTCGATGGAGCAGATGATAACCACATTGTCGGCGTGGTCCCGCATCACTTCCAGCTCGTATTCCTTCCACCCCAGCACCGATTCTTCCAGCATCACCTGATGGGTGAGACTGGCGTCCAGGCCCGATTTGGCAATGTTTTCCAGGTCCTCGGGGTTGTAAGCTACCCCTCCGCCGGTACCGCCCAAGGTATAGCTGGGCCGGATGATCAGCGGAAAACCGATCTCTTCGGCAATGACGCGGGCCTCTTCCATGGAGTTGGCGATACCGCTGTGGGGAATGCGAAGGCCGATACGATGCATGGCCTCACGGAAGCGGTCCCGGGATTCGGCCTTTTCGATGGCATCCAGCGAGGCACCGATCAGTTCCACGCCGAATTTTTCCAACGTTCCCTGTCGGGCCACTTCAACGGCGGTGTTCAACCCGGTCTGTCCGCCCAGGGTGGGCAGCAGGGCGTCGGGACGTTCCTTTTCGATGATCTTGGCCACGGCTTCGGGGGTAACCGGTTCGATGTATGTGCGATCCGCCGTTTCAGGGTCGGTCATGATGGTGGCCGGATTAGAATTCACCAGCACCACCTCGTAGCCTTCTTCTTTGAGGGCCTTGCACGCCTGGGTGCCGGAGTAGTCGAATTCGCAAGCCTGGCCGATGATGATGGGGCCGGCGCCGATAATAAGGATTTTATGGATGTCCGTGCGTTTGGGCATTTATATCAGGGTAGAATCCAGAAGTTGGGTTGGTTACGTATCCGTCTACCTTTTTCAGGCGGTTTTCATCATGGCCCTGAACTGATCGAACAGGTAGGCCGCATCGTGGGGCCCCGGAGATGCCTCCGGATGGTATTGGACTGAAAAGGCCGGCAACCGGCGGTGCCGGATACCCTCCACGGTGTTGTCGTTGAGATTGATATGGGTGACTTCGACGGCATCTGCACCCAGGCTATCCATATCCACGGCGAATCCGTGATTCTGGGAGGTGATCTCCACCTTGCCGGTAACCAGATTCTTGACGGGCTGGTTGGCGCCACGGTGTCCGAATTTCAATTTGTAGGTACGCCCGCCCAGAGCCAGGCCCAGGATCTGGTTGCCCAGACAGATGCCGAAGATAGGCAGCCGACCCAGCAGCTCTTTAACGGTCCGGACACCGTAGACGACCGGCTCCGGATCGCCGGGACCATTGGAGAGAAAGAGGCCGTCGGGCGCCATGTCCATAATGGCCGAGGCATCGGTTGCCGCCGGCACGATAACGACTTCGCACCCCACGCGTTCCAGACAGCGGGCAATGTTGTACTTGAGGCCGAAATCAATGGCCACCACCGAGGGACGATCCCCCCGGTGCCGCCATATACCGGCATCCAGCTTCAACTCATCCGCCAGCGATTCGGGCTTGCCGCCGTTCCAGCGGTAAGGCCTGGCGGTGGTGACGTCCCGGGCAAGGTCCATGCCCTCCATGCGGGGAATGGCATTGGCCCGCCGTTTCAGGGATTCGGGATCCAGATCCGTGGTGGAGATGACGGCGCGCATGGCGCCGCCGTTTCGGATGTGGCGGGTCAGTGCCCGGGTATCCAGTCCTTCGACACCCAGCACGTCTTGACCGGCCAGGTAGTCGGCAAGGGACCGGGTAGATCTGAAGTTGCTGGGAAACGGCTGATACTCCTTGACCAGAAAAGCGGCCACCTGGATCTTGGCGGACTCCACATCTTCGTCGTTGACGCCGTAGTTGCCCACCAGCGGATAGGTCATGGTGACCATCTGGCCACTGTAGGACGGGTCGGTAAGCACCTCCTGGTAGCCGGTCATGCTGGTGTTGAACACCAGCTCACCGCAGGCTTCTCCCGAACCGGTAAAGGACCGGCAGGCAAAGGTGCGGCCGTCTTCGAGTGTCAATCGTGCTTCCATTGGTATCCGTCTTGCTGCACGGTTCTGGTTTGCCGCGCACCTATAAAGTTCTGTGGTCAATTACCACATCTGACCGGCAAATCAACCCCCTAAAAAAGGCAGGCACACGGGCCTGCCTCTTTTGTCAGCGGGTTGGGAAACGGCATCAGCCCATTGGGGTATTTTCCACCAGGTCCCAGATGCCGCAGGGACATGCACCGGCGCAAAACCCGCAACCGATGCAGCGGTCCGGGTTGACCACATATTCGAAGTCGGCACCCTCCAAGGCCTTCCGGCTGATGGCCGCCTCCGGGCACATGGCCACGCAGATACCGCAATCCCGGCAGGTGCCGCAGGAGGAACACTGGGAACCGCACTGGTCGATATCCTCATACTGAATAATCCGGGGGTCCAGGTATTCCAGGGAAATGCGGTTGAGGTCGATAACCATCTTCCGATCCGCGCCGGGCCGCTTACCGGCCAGAATTTCCGAGATGGTTTCAGCCGCCCGCCTGCCGGCGCCGATGGCGTCGGTAAGCAGGCCGGGCCGCACCGCGTCGCCGATGGCGTAAACTTTGGGGTTGGAAGTCTGGTAATCCTCATTGACCGCCACGAAACCGCGTGCGGTAGCCACATCGTCGGGCAGAAACTCCAGATCCGGAGCGTCGCCGATGGATACGACCACCGTGTCGGCGGGGATTAGTTCTCCGGTTTCCAGTTCCACGCCCTTGTCGGTAATCCGGCGGGTGAAAACCGGCCAACGGAAAACGGCGCCCGCCGCCTCGGCGTCTTCACGCTCCTTGCCGAAACTGGCCGGCTCCTGGACGTCCAGCAGGGTGATCTGAGCGGCGCCCAGTCGGGCCGCCTCGGTGGCTACGTCGCAGCCCACGTTGCCCGCACCGATGATTGCCACCCGATTGCCCGGTTTGACCCGGTTTTTTTTGGCTTCGGACAGAAAGTCCATGGCCGTGATTAATCGTTCCTTGCCCGGGACAGGCAGCGTCCTCGGCTTCTGGGCGCCGGCGGCAATGATCACGAAATCATAATCGGCGATCAGTTGGGCGGTATCGGACCGGTTCAGCCGCTGCTGGAGATGAACGTGGGGAATCGCCTCAGCGGCCCGTGCCAGTTCCTTCTCCACCACATCGGCGGGAATTCGGCTGCTGGGAATCACCGACGCGATCTTGCCTCCCAGGGTGGGCGCGTTGTCGAACACCACCGCCTCATGGCCCATGCGCCGCAGTTGCCAGGCCGTGGAAATACCGGCAGGCCCGCCACCGACCACGGCGATACGCTTGCCGGAAAGAGGCGGCAGCTCCGGCAGTCTGGCATTGATGCTGGCCCGGCCCAGTTGAGACACATCTACCGGCGTCATGAAGGCCGATCCTTTGGTACAGGCGGTCATGCAGGGATGGGGGCACAAGTAACCGCACACGGAGGCAGGAAAGGGGGTGAAGGCCAGGGCCAGGTCCACAGCCTCATCCACCCGTCCCTCACGCACCAGCCGCCAGCGTTCCTGAACCGGGATCCCCGACGGGCAGGTGGCTTCACAGGGGGCCTTGAATTTACGGTTTTCCCATACCGGGACGAAGCGCCGCAGATCGCCGTGGGTAATCAACGGGATGGCGCTGCGGTCAAGGTCGGTGAGATCGCCGACGATACCGCCTTTGCCCAGTTTTTCATCCCAGACGGTTTTCCTGAAATCGGCCATGGAACGCCGTTCGACGCCCTTTTTTTCCTGAGGCGACCGGGCGGCGACGAGCTGCCATTCGTCGCGGACCGTCAGGGTCTCCAGCAGTTCCAACCGGTCGATGGCCGTCAGAAACGTTTCAAGCCCGTCGGTCAGCCATGCCCAGGTGTCCTCATCGATGGGAACCATCTTGGCATCGGCCTGGCTGAAGCCCTGATGGGCGCCGCGAAACAGCACCCGCCCCCCCACCATGCCCACCATGGGGCGGTAACCCAGGACATTTTCCAGATTCTGGGGGGCGTGACCGCAGATCACGGCGACACCGCCGGCCATGAATTCGGCAAAATAGTCCCCGGCGGAACCCAGCACCCAGAGCTGGGGCGGTTCGAAGCGGGGGTTGTACTTGGTCATCGTCATGCCCCGGGCGCCGATATTGCCGGCAATGTACACCTTTCCCTGGGCCATGCCGTTGGCCACCCCGTTGGAGGCGTGGCCATGAACCGTGATCGTCGCACCGGCATTGAGCCAGCCCACGTCGTCCGATGCCGGTCCCAGCACATCGATGAAGGTGCCCGGATAACCCATGGATCCCAGGCGCTGGCCTGCATGACCGTCGATCGTTATATGCACCGGCTCACCATTGGTTTTCCAGATGCGACCGCCGATGCCGTGCTGACCAAAGGCATGAACGATCAACTGACGATGGCCCGCTTCCACGGCCTGTTGAATCCGTTCTTCTACAACCCGTGAGGCCAGGCGTTCTCCGTCACACTTTCCCATTATATTCAAAGGTTGTCTGTTTTCCGTCATCACATATTCTCCGGGTCAATGCAAAAAGGTGCTTAGGTTGTTAACCCATAGGCTGTAGGCTGTGGTAACAATTAACTTTGCTGCCGGTTTTTTCTTCAGCCTAAACCACTACAGCCTGCCACCCTGTTTACACCACATACTTGATGCTGAGCCGCTGGGCGGCATAGTAATCGCTGATGCCCAGGGCGTCCGACATGCCGATGGGCAGCGCCGTGGACCGGCCCAGAGGGGCCACAATTTTTTTCAGTTCCGTATCGAAAGCCAGGAAAAGATCCACCACCCGCTCGGCCACCTTTTCCACATCCAGGCGACGGTAGAGGCGCGGGTCCTGGGAGGTGATGCCGCGGGGGCAGCGGCCGATGTTACAGATGTTGCAGCGGTCCGTCTCCGAACCCAGGCAGCCGGCCGCCGCCTGCATGATGTATTTTCCGGTCTGGACGCCGCTGGCTCCCAGCATGATCAGGGCGGCGGCGTTGGCAGCCAGGTTCCCGCCTTTGCCCACGCCGCCGCCCGCGAACAGGGGGATCTCGTTCTGCATGCCCACCTTCACCAGGTTCAGATAGCCGTCCCGGATGTTGGTGGCGATGGGGTGACCCATGTGGTCCATGGAGACGTTGTAGGCGGCTCCGGTGCCCCCGTCCTCTCCGTCGATGGCCAAGCCACCGGCATAGGGGTTGCGGGTGAGGTTGTTGAGAACCGCCATAGCCGTTGAGGTGGCTGAAATTTTTGGATATACCGGCACCCTGAAGCCCCAGGCCATGTACATGGACTGGATCATCTTGGCCACCGACTCCTCGATGGAGTATTGGGTCTGGTGGGTGGGCGGGCTGGGCAGGCTGACTCCCGGCGGAACCCCGCGGATAGCGGCAATTAATTTGTTGACTTTATGCCACATGAGCAGGCCCCCGTCGCCGGGTTTGGCCCCCTGGCCGTACTTGATCTCGATGGCGCAGGGATCTTCCACCATCTCGGGAATGGCGTGAATGATTTCATCCCACCCGAAATAACCGCTGGCGATCTGCAGAATCACGTATTTCAGAAAGGGGCTTCGCAACAGGCGCGGCGGGCAGCCGCCTTCGCCGGTGCACATGCGCACCGGCATGCCTAATTCCTCGTTGAGATATGCCACCCCCATCTGCAGCCCCTCCCACATGTTGGGAGAAAGGGCGCCGAAGCTCATTCCACCGATGATCAGGGGATAGATCTCCCGAACCGGCGGAATCCACCCGTTTTCATTCAAGAACTTCAGACTCTGCTCCGGCGGCAGAACACGGCCCAACAACGTCCGCAGTTCGAATTCATGCCGTCCGGCATCCAAGGCGGGGTCTGTTAGCATGGAAATGCGGATGAACTTGATCTGGTCCAAGATGCCCCCGGGTACGTTGCGCCGGCCGCCGCGGCTGCGGGGCTGACCGCCGCGGTTGATGTGGAACCGGAGCTTGTCCGCTTCATCGGACCGCATGGGGAAAATGGCGTCGTTGGGGCACACCAGACTGCAGGTCGCGCAACCCACACAGGCATAGGCCGGATCGGTCTTCTGGCGGATGCCATGGTAAACATCGAAATTGCTGGAGGGGTTGCCCTGGGGCTCCAGGGAGACCTTGATTTGCCGCTTGCGGAACACACCCAGTTCGATGGCATTCACCGGGCATACGGCCGTACAACGGCCACACAGGGTGCACTTGTCCTTGTGCCAGAGGATCTGCCAGGGCAGATCTTTCACGCTTAATGTAGAAGGGGTAATGGCTGCGTTTGGCTGCATATGGAAACCTCCTGGCGCTCCGGCCCGACAATGACCGTGTCCAGATGCATGGGTTGAAAGTCTTTGCTCTTGTCTCGATCGGGAACCGCAAAGTCCAGACCGCAGATTTCAGAAGAGAAGGCGTAGCGTCCGGGTCGTCCGCCCACTACCCCGGGGCGCAGTTTCTTACGGTCCTGGACCATGAAGAGACTGTGGTCCGGCAAACATCCAATGACACAGTTGGGCCCGTCGATAATCAGGCGACGGCACGAATGCTTGAGCTGTTTAAGAAGGTCTTTGTTGGGATGGTCCGCAATTGCGGCATCCTGCAGCGGAGTAATGATATGCTTGTATGCCGAAATACCAAGACCCAGCCGGGTTTGGGAGTAGTGCAGGATATGGGTGAAGACCTCCGAGTCGCTCTGGTAGCCCGAGTAACCGGGAAAGTTGCGGGACAGCAGAAACTCCCGGACGGGAGTGAATGCCGTGCATTCCCCGTTGGTCATGGAGGCATAGCCCTGGATGAAAAACGGGTGGCAGGCATACAGGTTGATGGCGTAGTTGGTGTTCTGCCGTCCCTGGGCCATGATGACCCGGGCCTGCAGCTCCTTGCGGTCCAGCTTCAGGTAGTGGGCCACCTGCAGAGGATCGCCGATTTCCTTGAGCATGATCACGTCCGGCCAGAAGGAGAAAACGATCATGTCATGCTTCTCCTCACCCATGACCCGCAGTCGGAGGCGAATCTCCAGCAGCTTCTCGTAGAGGGCTTCTTTGGGATAGTCATCCCACTCCTCTGGATACTCGTAGGCCCGGATCAGGTAAATGTCCCGCTTGGGAACACCGGGGGGCGGGGTTTTGGGTACCTTGATGGTGATCTTGTATTTGGTCATGAACCCGATATCCATCATGAAGGCGTCCAGCCGCCGCAATCCTGCTTCACTGAAGATGCCGGACAGGATAGGCGCGTCCTTGATCTCCTCGAAGGGTCCACCGAGGTCCCGCAGAAATAGACCGACACCGGATCCGTCGTGGCCTTCCCGCATGACGTCCATGGCTTCCAGGGCAATCATGGGAGAGACGGGGGTCTCACTGGTCATGGCAAACAGTCGGCACATGGTTGATACACTCCTTTGGCTGCCGTGGTAAAAGGTCCGTCATTGACCTGTCAATGACGGACCGGAATGGAACAAAAAAGCAAGTTGTATACCATAATATAGAACTCACTGAAATCCAATTGTATTGTAGCCTGGCGATTTGGCCACATCAATTTATAGAGCAAGTTTTTACATAACTGCAATATAATTTTGCCTTGAATGACAATATTGTAAAATAATGGACCGTTGTCCAGATATAGTCGTAACCTATCGAAAAAATACTGATCTTGGCAATTTTTGGGAAATCTGATATTGTTGGATTATGCCTGCTGCAACCCATTTAGCAGCGTTTTTCGGCCGGCATCGGCAACTGACGAGACGGCATTAATACCCTGAAAACGAAAGCTCCATTACCATGACTGGCGCTCCGACCGAATTCCTGGACCAACATCGACAGGAACGATGGACCACTTTCTGTCGCGAAGCCCGGAACACCGGCATGACCTTTTCCCCCATCTCGACCGGTGCCAAGGCACTGGAAACAGCCTTTGGCTTCAGTGAATTCGTTTCCGCCAGCTGCATACGTCACCCGCGCATGGCCGTGGATCTGATTAACAGCAACGTTCTGTTTAGCCCTTACGCTGACGGCCGCATGGCCCGCCGCCTGGCGCCCCTGCTCCGGTCGGTGATAGCTGCAGATCCGGATACCTCTCCGGACGACCTGCTGGCACCGCTGAAAACCGCCCTGCGCAGGTTCCGTCGCCAGGAAATGGTGCGCATCGCCGTGCGGGACCTGGCCGGCATCTGCGATCTGGACGACACCATGGCCGATCTTTCCTCCCTGGCTGCAGCGGCTACTGATGGTGCCCTGGGTCTGCTGTTTGACCGTATGTGTGCGACCGACGGCGTTCCCGAGGACGACGCCGGCAACTGCCAGCGACTGGTGGTAATCGGCATGGGAAAGCTGGGTGCCGGTGAACTCAATTTTTCCTCCGACGTGGACCTGATTTTCACTTTCCCTGCCAGCGGTGAAACCCGTGGCGGCCAACGCCCCCTTTCCAACGAGACCTTTTTTACCCGGCTGTGCCGGCACCTGATCCAGGCCATCGCTGAAAACACCGCCGACGGATTTGTTTTTCGCGTGGATACGCGGCTGCGGCCGTACGGCGACGGCGGCCCCCTGGTCATGAATTTCGACCACATGGAAGACTATTACCAGTCCCAGGGCCGCGAATGGGAGCGCTACGCACTGATCAAGGCCGACGTGGTAGCCGGAGACCGGGATGCAGGACGGCGGCTGCTCCGTCGCCTGCGGCCATTCGTCTATCGTCGATATTTGGATTTCGGCGTGTTTGAATCGCTGCGGGAGATGAAGCAGAAGATCACTGCCGAGGTCCGGAGAAAGAAACTTCACGACAACATCAAGCTGGGCAGCGGCGGAATTCGGGAAATCGAGTTTTTCGGGCAGATGTTCCAGTTGATCCGGGGAGGTGTCCTTCCGACGCTCCAGCAGCCGGCCATCCAGACCATTCTGGACATACTGGGCAAGGAAGGATTTGTTCCACAACCGGTTTGTCGGGAACTCACCGATGCGTATCGCTTTTTAAGAAAAACCGAACACCGGCTCCAAGAAGCCAACGACCAGCAGACCCACGCGCTTCCATCGGATCCCCTCGCCTGTCTGCAGCTGGCCCGATCCATGGAATTCGACACATGGGATGACTACCGGACGGTCCTCGATGGCCATCGCGAACGGGTGCGGTCGCATTTCGACGGCCTGCTGGAACCCGAGGTCAAAACCACCGCCGACGGCAGTGGCAGTCCGGAGGCAGAGGATCTGGCCGATGCGTGGTCCTTTTCCATGACAACCGCTGAACGCCAGCGACTCCTTGAAAGAACCGGGTTTCAAGATGGAGATGCCGCCGCCGCCCTTCTGGAAGCCTTTAAATCCGAACCGGCCACCCGATCCTTGAGCAGTGCGGGAAAACGTCGTCTGGGCCGGCTGATTCCGCGGGTATTGAAGGCAGCCGGCAGATGTGACGACCCCGAGACCGTTCTGGATCGGGTTTTGCAGCTTCTCAAGAGCATTCAGCAGCGGATCAGCTATCTGTCTCTGCTCATCGAATACCCCTCCGCCCTGACCCATCTGATCCGGCTGGTCGGCGCGAGCCCCTGGATCGCCGCCTTCTTGAGCCGCCACCCGGTGGTACTGGACGAACTGCTGGATTCGCGGACGCTATATACCCCACCCGGCCCCGAGGCCTTGGAAGCCGGCATAACCCGTCAGCTGGCCAGGGTGACCGATGACGATCCGGAGTACCAGATCGAAGCCTTGTGTATCTTCCGACAGATCAACACCCTGAGGGTGGCGGCGTCGGATATCACCAGCGTGCTGCCGTTGATGAAGGTCAGCGATCATCTGACCTGGATTGCCGAGGCGATTATTGACAAGGTGGTGGAGATCTCCTGGAACCATCTGGTAGAAAAACACGGCCGTCCGTCATGTACCCTTGAGGGGCAAACCTGCGAAAGGGGTTTTGCCGTCATCGGCTACGGCAAACTGGGTGGGATCGAGCTGGGATATGGATCGGACCTGGATCTGGTCTTTCTCCATGCGGCCGACACCGGTGAAACCGTCGGTGGCAGGCGACCCATCGACAACGCCCACTTTTTTGCCCGGCTGGGTCAACGGGTGGTTCATATGCTTTCAGCTCACACGGCTGCCGGCACCCTTTATGAGACCGATATGCGACTGCGGCCTAACGGCACTTCGGGCTTGCTGGTCAGCCATGTGAAAGGATTCAAAACCTACCAAATGGAAGATGCCTGGACCTGGGAACACCAGGCCCTGATCCGGGCCCGTCCCATCACCGGCGATGCCGTGCTGAAAGATGCGTTTTCCACCATCCGGCGTCAGGTGCTCTGCCTGCGCCGGGAACCGGAAACACTGAAGGCATCCGTAAGGGAAATGCGGGAACGCATGCGCGAAAGCCGACTTTCGGCTCCCGCAGACCAGTTCGATGTCAAGGAGGACATCGGTGCGATGGTGGATATCGAGTTCCTGGTCCAATACCTGGTATTGCAATACGCAGCCGACCATCCCGAAATCACCCGCTGGACTGACAATGTTCGCCTGCTGCAGGCACTGGCCGAAACCGGTGTCGTTGACGGCGTAACCGCCTACCGGCTCCGGCAGGCCTACCTGATTTTCAGGTCCGTGGTTCACCGGCTCAATTTGCAGGAGCGATCCGCCCTGGTCGATTGTCATCGGTTCGACCACCTGAGGACTCTGGTGAAGCGTTTCTGGCAGCAAACGTTAAGCTGAACGCCGTATGCCCGCTTACAAATTCACTCAACTTTACCGGCAGCCGGTCGATAGCACCTGGCGATGGTAATACCCAAATTTCCACCGACAGCGGCGCAACGACGCGATTGAGCGGTTTAATGAAAGGCCTTTAACATGGTAGACCAGTCCCCTGACAGGCAGTTTCCTTTCGACCTGGAGATGGTGTTTCGCCGGGGCCTGGGCCGGACGCTGCTTCTCTGTTTTTTTGGCCTTTCCATGATACCCATGGCTGTCGTGGGATTCATCGGCTACCAAACCGCTTACCACCGCCTGGAGCAGGAAACCCGCCAGCACATCCGCATCGCCGCCGAGCTGAAAAGCAGCCAGCTGCAGCGCTTTGTCGACAACTACCTGGCTGACGCCGACAGGCAGGGCCATGAACCCCATGCAGGGACTTTGCTCAACGCCGCCGGCCAGGTGCTGGAGGCCCCCATGGAAAAAGGGACCGGCTTCCGGATTTATCTGGTGGATTCTGACCTGACGCTGCTGGCCGGCACGATCGGGAAACCGCCTCTCGACAGCGGCAGCACGGTAGACACCGCGCAAACACGATTGTGGCGGGAAAACCAGACGGGCGACCATTCCACGGCGCCCCTGCCTGAGCCTTTTACCTATGCAGGACCGTATGGCCGGCAGGTAATCGGCACCTACGCAGAGGTTCAAATAGGCGATAGCCCATGTGCCCTGATTGTGGAAATGGATACGGCGAAAGCGTTCGACACCCTCAATTCGCTCCGGGCGATAATCGTCACCCTCGTAATCCTGACCGGCATGGGGGTGTTGGTTGTCTCTATGGCCTTGGCGCGAACCATCGTTGTGCCGGTCCGCGATATTTCCCGAAACATGTTGATGGTGTCGGAAGATCGACTTGACCAAGGTGTTCATGTAACCGCCAACCATGAGATCGGCGAACTGGCAGTGGCATTTGGCAGCATGATTGAGCACCTCAGAGCGACCAACGCCGAAAACGATTCCCAGTCACGGTTCATGTCCGGCCTGACCCGCCTGCACCGGTTAATCGCCGGCCAGCAGGAACTCGGGGAACTGTGCCTCAGCACGCTCGAATTCCTTTCCGGATTTCTCGGTCTGTGTCAGGCTGATTTTTTTATCATGGCTGCCGACGGGAGGCTGAAATGCGCCAGCCGATTCCCCGGCCATCCCGATAGTGAGTGTCAACAGGTCTTGTACCCGGGAGACGGGCAGGTGGGCCAGGCCGCTCTGGAAAAGACCACGGCCTTTTTCCAAAAGGAGGTGCTCAGCGGGGTGGTGACGTCCCTTCCCACCGCTGAGCGGGCCAATCTGATCGTTGTTCCGCTGATGCTGCGGCAAACCGTCAAAGGGGTTCTGGAGCTTGAAAAAACAAACGGATTCAATCGTTTTGACAGTCGGTTCCTGGAATCAGCGGCGCCGGTCATTGCCGTGGCCGTCAATTCTGCATCAACCCGGCGGCAGGAAGAGGCCCTGCTGGAAAAAACCCGGCGGCAGGATCAGCAATTGAAGATCCGCGAAGCGTCGCTGGAGACCAGCACCCGGGAACTGAAGTCCAAGCATCTGGCCTTTCTGGCATCCGAGGAAAAGCTGCAGCTCAAACAGATGGAACTGAAGGCCGCCAACGCACAGATGGTAAAGAACGCTGCCGATCTTGAAGCCCACATGGCCATCCTGGAAAAGCAGAAACTGGATATGGAGAAACAAAACACCGAGCTGGAAAAAGCGCACCGGGAGCTGGCAGAAAAAGCACGGCAGCTTGAGATATCCAGCCGTTACAAAACGGAGTTCATGGCTAACATGTCCCATGAACTCCGAACGCCGCTCAACAGTATTCTGCTGCTCTCCCGGCTCCTTCTGGAAAACAGGGAGAAAACCTTGACCGACAGGCAGTCCGAGTTTGCCCGGACGATCCATTCGGCCGGAGAAGACTTGCTCAACCTGATCAACGAAATTCTGGACCTAGCCAAGGTGGAATCGGGAAAAATGGAGGTCGAACTTCAGGCGGTGCAGGTTCAATCCATTGCCGATGCCATGCAGGGAAGTTTTGCTCCCCTGGCCGAGCAAAGCGGGGTCACGTTTACCAGCCATGTGGCACCGGATGTACCGGAACGACTGATCACCGACCGCAAGCGCATCGAACAGATCGTCAAGAATTTTCTCTCCAATGCTTTCAAGTTCACTGCCAGAGGAAGCATCCGCCTCGAGATCACGGTATCCCGGGAGCTGGTCATCTGCCGCGGCGCCGGCGAAAGCCATGACAACGGCTGTCTGGCCATCAGTGTCATGGATACGGGAATCGGGATCCCGGCGGCCAAACATCAGATGGTGTTTGATGCCTTCCAGCAGGTTGACGGGTCGACCCGGCGCAAATATGGCGGCACGGGGTTAGGCCTTTCCATTTCGCGGGAGCTGGCTCGCCTGCTGGGCGGTGAGATAACGATAGAAAGCGAAGAGGGAAAAGGCAGTCGGTTTACCCTTCACCTTCCCATTATCCCCCTGCCGGATAAGGAGCCCGCAGCGATTCAGGCCAGCCTTTTCAAGGCTGCATCTATGGAAACGGCCGAACCGCCTCCGCCGGAAAAGGACGGGGGGGCTCCCCAGGGTATGGAACCCGTTCCGGATGATCGGCATCGGCTGACACCCGGGGACCCATGCATTCTCATCATTGACGCCAACGCCGTCTCTACTGAACCCATCAAGGATTATGCCTACCGGATGGGGTACAAGGTGCTGGTGGCCGAGCAGTACCGGACCGGACTTCACTTTGCCGATTACTATCTCCCCACTGCCATTTTCGCCAACCTGAACCTTCCTGGCGTGGACGGCTGGGAGATGATTCAGCCGTTCAAAGCCAATCCCAGAAGCCGGCACATACCGGTTTTTACCCTGTCCCCCCTCGCCGATGATTTCGCGGCGGCGGTTCATGGAGCAGCAGGCCATGTGATCGAACCGATCACCGCCCGCCATCTGGAGTCAGCGTTTCGCCTGATCGACCATCTGCAGTCGATCGACGATCGAACGGTTCTCGTGGTCGCCCCGGATTCGGACGCCATTGCGCAGGTCAACGACGCTGTCGGCGGAAAGACGTTCCGCATCATGACGGCGGCCACCGCCGCCGAGGCGAAGACGGTCCTGGAAGCAAACACCGTAAATGCCGTGATCATGCATCCGGCCACCCCTTTTACCGAACAGCGCAGCCTTCTAACCGGCCTGCAACATGATCCGATGCCGATTTACCTATACCCTGGAGGCCCCCTGAAGGCCCTTTCCCGGTCGGAAATCAGCCCATATGCGCAGGCGGTGAATATCAACGTGGCCGACACACCGGATCAACTGTTGCAGGGACTGGTTTTGAGCCTCCACCTGCCTGCCGACGCACTGGAAAAGGCCCATCGCGATCGGTTGATGGCCATGGATAACCCCCGGTCGGGTTTGAAGGGGCGCAAAGTACTCCTCGTGGATGACGACATGCGAACGGTATTTGCCGTTTCCAATGTTCTGGAGGACCAGGGGGCAGAAGTGCTCGCCGGAAAGTCCGGCAAGGAAAGTCTTGACAAACTGGACGGCTTTCCGGACATTGATCTTGTTCTTATGGATGTCATGATATCGGAAGTGGACGGCTACCAGGCCATACGGGAGATTCGAAACCGGAACCGCTATCGGACGATTCCCATTATCGCCCTGACGGCCAAAGCCATGCAGGGAGATCGGGCCAGGTGCATCGAAGCAGGGGCCGACGACTACCTCGCCAAACCGGTCAACCTGGACAAACTGACATCCATGTTAAAAATCTGGATGGACCCGCAGCTGGCCGTCCCGGGACCGTTCGGCAGGTAGCCTTTCATTCAGCGAACCCACAGGACGCAACCCATGCCGACAGAGGAAAAGATAAAAATCCTGGTAGTGGACGACAGGCCTGAGAATCTCTTGGCCATCGAAGCCGTCCTCGAGCGGCCGGAACTGTCCATCGTCACCGCCACATCCGGCAACGAGGCCCTGGGGCTGGTTCTGGAGCACACCTTCGCCCTGATACTCCTGGATGTTCAGATGCCGGGCATGGACGGCTTCGAAGTGGCCGAGCTCATGCGCGGCAGCGAGAAAACACGCCATATCCCCATCATTTTCCTCACGGCCATCAGCAAAGAGGAAACCCATGTCTTTGCCGGCTATGAAAAAGGAGCGGTGGATTACCTGTTCAAACCGCTGGACCCGCTTATCCTCAGAAGCAAGGTCAATGTCTTCGTCGAACTGTTTCGGCAGCGCAAAATTCTTCAACAGCGCAATGGGGAGTTGAGCGCTGCGGTCGCGGAGCTGGAAGCCGTCAACCGGCAGATCCAGGAGCAGCAGAAATCGGTGATCGAGGAGGAGCGCCTGAAAGTTCTGCTTCAGATGGCCGGCGCCACGGCCCATGAACTGAACCAACCGTTGATGATTCTGATGGGAAACGTTCAACTGATGGAAATGGATGGCAACATCCCGGCCCACCTGGCCGGCCGGGTGAGTAAAATCACCGAGGCCGCCAATCGGATTTCCGACACGGTCAAAAAGATCCAGACCCTTCGCCACGACGAACCCAAAACCTACGCCGGCGGGAAAACCATCCTCAATCTGGACCAGCATGTCTCTATCCTCGCCATTGAAGACAAAGATGAGGATTTCACCAACGTCGAGCAGATCCTTCGGAATCACCATGAGATTGCGCTGACCCGGGTGAAATCCATCCAAGATGCGTTCAATCGCCTCGAAAAGGGGCACTTCGATCTCGTTTTTCTGGATTATCTGCTCCCCGACGGCACGGGCCTGGAATTTCTTGAAGCCATCAACCGCAAAGGGGTGGAGACGCCGGTGGTGGTCATTACCGGCCAGGGAGACGAACTTATCGCCTCCCGGATCATCCAGGCCGGCGCCTACGACTACCTGCCCAAGGCCAAGGTAAGCGGCAAGGCCCTGCTGCGCATCATTTCCAATGCCCTGGAAAAGGCCGGTTTGAAGCGGGAAATGCGCATGGCCCAGGAGAAACTGGCAGAGATGTCCGTGCGCGATGAACTCACCGGCATGTACAACCGGCGCCATTTTCGTGAGGCGCTGGAACGGGAGGTCTCAGGGGCGCAGCGCTACGGTCACGTTCTGGCCCTTTGCATGATCGACCTGGACCATTTCAAGCGGGTCAATGACACTCACGGCCATCTGTGCGGAGATCGGGTGCTACAGGAGTTCGGGCAACTGCTGGATGACAGTATCCGTAAATATGATGTGGGGTGTCGCTACGGCGGCGAGGAGTTCGCGGTGATTCTTCCCGACACGTCGATGGACGAGGCCCGGACCCTGTGCGAACGGTTTCGGGAACGGGTGAACGAGCACCGATTCACCTATGAAGATCTGAGCCTTCACATCACCACCAGCGTCGGTGTTGCGGTTCTGCCCACCGATGGTTTTATCACCGGCAGCCATCTGGTAGACTTGGCTGACAAGGCATTGTACCAGGCCAAAAACCGGGGGAGAAATAAGGTCGTCGCCATTTAGCTATCCGGTCGAAAAACATTTGCGAACGTTACATATCGGAGTCCACCATATATGGCAACTCACCCTGAAACAAAGGAAAACGCCGGGCCTTCTTTGGCAGAAGCACCCGGCGTTTTTTGTACATCTTGGTTCAATTTTTCGGGTCCGGTTGGCCGTTAGGACTTTCTGGCCCCGGCGTAGCCGATGCCCTTGAGGGCTTCCTCCATTTCGCCCAGGATGGTCGGGTCGTCGATGGTGGCCGGCACATTGTATGCCTTGTTGTCGGCGATCTTCTGGATCGTGCCCCGCAGGATCTTGCCCGAGCGGGTCTTGGGCAGTCGCTTGACCACCGTGGCCGTCTTGAAGGCCGCCACCGGGCCGATCCGGTCGCGCACCATCTGGATCACCTCCTTGACGATCTCGCCTTCGGCCTTGGATACGCCGGCCTTGAGCACCACAAAGCCCACCGGCACCTGGCCCTTGAGGTCGTCATCCACCCCCAGCACCGCACACTCGGCCACGTCCGGATGGTCCGAAAGCACCTCTTCCATGGCCCCCGTGGATAGCCGGTGACCGGCCACGTTGATGATGTCGTCGGTCCGGCTCATGATGTAGGCGTAGCCGTCCGCATCGATGAAGCCCGCATCGGCCGTCTTGTAGTAGCCGGGAAACTCTTCCAGGTAGGACTCCACGTAGCGGTCGTCGTTCTGCCACAATGTCGGCAGCGCGCCCGGGGGCAGCGGCAGCTTCACCACCAGGGCACCGATCTCGCCTGGAGCCACCTGCTTGTTGTTGGCATCCACCACCTGCAGATTCCAACCCGGCGCCGGCTTGGTGGGCGATCCCTCCTTGACCGGGAACGCGTGCAGGCCCAGGCAGTTGGCGCAGATGGCCCAGCCCGTCTCCGTCTGCCACCAGTGGTCCACCACCGGCACCTTCAGGGCGTCCTCGGCCCAGTGCAGGGTATTGGGGTCGAGGCGCTCTCCGGCCAGATACAGCGCCTTGAAGTTGGACAGGTCGTACTTCTTCATCAACTCGGCCTTGGGATCCTCACGCTTGATCGCCCGAAATGCCGTGGGGGCGGTGAACATGGCCTTGACCTTGTGCTCGGATATCACCCGCCAGAACACACCGGCGTCCGGCGTGCCCACCGGCTTGCCCTCGAACAGGATCGTGGTGCAGCCCTTGAACAGCGGGGCGTAGACGATGTAGCTGTGGCCCACCACCCAGCCCACGTCCGAAGCCGCCCAGTAGACATCTCCGGCGTCCACATTGTAGATATTCTTCATGGTCCACTTGAGCGCGACCACATGGCCGCCGTTGTCCCGCACCACGCCCTTGGGCTGGCCCGTGGTGCCCGACGTGTACAGAATGTACAGCGGGTCCGTCGCCGCCACCGGCACGCAGTCGGCCGGCTTTGCCGAACCCATCGCCTCCACCCAGTCCACATCCCGGCCCGCGATCATCGCCGCTTTCTCCATGGGCCGCTGAAAGATGATACACTTTTTCGGCTTGCTCGCGCTCATGTCGATGGCCTTGTCCAGCAGCGGCTTGTACGCAATCACCTTTTTCACTTCAATCCCGCACGACGCCGTCACGATCACCTTGGGCTTGGCATCGTTGATCCGCGTGGCCAGTTCCTTGGCCGCAAAACCCCCGAATACCACCGAGTGCACCGCACCGATGCGCGCACACGCCAGCATCGCCATGGCCGCTTCCGCGATCATGGGCATATAGATCAATACCCGGTCTCCCTTTTCGACACCCTGCGCCTTGAGCACACCGGCAAAACCGGCCACTTCGTCCCGAAGCTGACGGTAGGTGTATTTCCGGATCGTGTCGGTGACCGGACTGTCGTAGATCAGCGCCAGCTGGTCCCCCCGGCCCTGCTCGATGTGATAGTCCAGCGCATTGTAGCAGGTGTTGATCTGCCCGCCGGTGAACCAGCGGTAAAAGGGCTTGTTGCTGTCATCCAGCACCTTGTCCCAGCGCTTGTACCAGTGGCAGTCTTCCGCCGCCTTCGCCCAGAATCCGTCCGGATCGTTGATCGACTGTTCAAATGCAGCTTGGTAGGGATTGGTCATGTGGCCTCCTTTTGCCGTTGGTTAAAAAATGAAAGGGAAACATCGTTGCATGGTGACTGCGATATTCCGGTTCCATATATTCCGAGGTCTTCCTGGATATCGTGGTTTCGGGGATAACCGACTGTGATCGTCCGGCAGCCGCCTCGGTGGGAACAGACAAAATCGTCAAGGAACAATAGAGAAAAACAATGATTTATGTCAAGAATAAAAGATGAATTTCATACAGTATGTGAATGATCGAATTATTTTTACCGGACTTCGGTTCCACCGGGATGCCGGTCGGTACGGATATTGGAAGATTTTCGAAATCGGTAACCAGGGGAGAATCACCATTAGCCGGTCGTCCCGGATCACAGAGGCAAGCCGTCTCAAACCGGTCACGATCAGTGACGCCAAGACCGTCACCCTATCGGTTGGTGACACCGGGGTCGGCGTGCCGGATGAAAACGGGTTCGTGGAAATGGGGATCGGATTAAAACCCTTCCCTGGACCGGTTGAACGTTGCCAAAACCGAACGTCTGAAGTATCGGCAGGTCAATCACGCGCAACCCGTCCGTGAAGCCTTCGATTTGATGCAATCCCGGACCCGGGATCACGGGATAGGCCTGATCTGGGGAGTAACTGCCGGACTGGCTCGGGGTTCACATGGATCCGATCAACATTCACCAATGCCATGGAGGGCACATTTAGGCGGTGGAGCCGCCCTTCTCCCTGACATCATCCATCATTCGTGCCGGTCTTTTTGTTCTCCTGATAAATCAGGTCCTGGATGGTGGTCTGATCGTACACGGCATCCATGGCACCCTGGGCATGGTCCCATAATTTCATGAACACGCAATCTCCCAGAAAGGGGCAGTTGCCTTTGGATGTACAGGCCATACACGCTTTCGCATGATCCTCTTTGTCCAGCACCCGAAAGATGTCACCCACGCGAATATGATCCGGAGGCTGTGTCAGCGTATAGCCGCCCCAAAAACCCCGCTTGGAGTCCACAATGCCCGCACGCCTCAATTGCCCCATGATCACCTCCAGGAAACGCAGCGGTATGGACTGGGCCTCAGCGATCGTGTAAGTTTTTACCGGTTCTCCACCCTGCTGTCTGGCCAGTTCGAAGATGGCGCGCAGGGCATATTGTTTTTTTTGGGTTACCAGCATATCTGATTCGGTTCCTTAACTATTGACCTCCCATCACAGACAGTTCAGCAATGGGTTAGTATTTACCTGTGAATTTTCCCCATTGACCACGACAAAATCCATATAAATATAAAAGATAGTCGCTTCGCGGACAAATAGCAATGCTGCCGGAAAACTATTTTGGGTATTTACCCCAAATATGGCAGATCCATGAAGGGTGGGGTATCGTACGCTCCATGGAGTAGACGAATCCGGGACGTAGTGCTGGACATCCACGGCTCTGCCAAGGAAAATGACCTGAAATCACGCTGAACCACCGCTTCGAACCCGCCATCGGACGCTTCGAGGTGGATGCGGAATCATTCGCAGCGCCCTGACCAACATCATCGAAAACGCCGTGGAAGCCTGCCGGTCGGACCGATCGGGCCGGCCCCACGAGATCCGGTTTGAAGTCACCCGGGATGCCGTTTACATCTGCTTCAATCAGTGCCGGACACGGAGTTCTGCTTCTCCGTTAGGATTCCCCAAAAACATCTTGAACCCACAACCCCTCGAACCCTTTTCTGCGATCAGAAAAAAATCTGCGTAAATGGCTTTTCTTTATAGGTCTCCGCCCGTTGGCGGATATTGGATTCAATCTTCTCAAGGGGGACAGAGGAGATAATTGCATCTTCCGGGCATTCGCGGACACACTTGAAGCAATCGAAACAACGTGCGTTGAATACCGGGTCGGGGTCCAGGGTCACAGCCCCGACCGGGCACACTGTCTCGCAGGTCCCGCACTGGGTGCACCTCGCTTGATCAATGGCCTTGGGAATGATCATCCATGGCTGGTCCATCTTTGCCTTAAAATCGGCGGCAATCGAGTCCGGCTGGTAATCAAGGGCACTCAAGGGCATGGGTTTGGCTGTTGCAGTTAACCTGCGGTCAATGACCGTGGAAACCAGGCTGCGCACCTGCCTGTTATCATCGGCATCCGGATGGCCCTGGCCAACCGGATGATCGGATTGCCACATCATGCAATGGACAGCCATTACCTTGGCCGCACCGGCCAGAAAAAACCCTTTTTCCTGCAGCGCTTTTCCCATCTGCCAGAGGGCAATCCCGCTAATGGCACCGCCCCAGGTGACGAATGGCACAGCCGGGCAATTGTTAACCACCGGCAATTCGCTCAGAAATTTCATCACCGGCGGAATGGCAACATCTCGGTAAACCGGAGACCCGACAAAGAGACAATCGTCTGCCTCGGCTGTTTTCAGCAAAGCGATGAAGGGGGAGGGATCCTGACCGGCGCCTAAATCCAGCAGGTGAGTGATGATGGATCTCTCTTCCAGAGCATCGACGATGACCCGGGCCACATGGCCGGTGGATCCGGCCGGCGAACAGAAGGCAATAAATGCTGTTTTCATTATTCCGCGAACCTTTCGTGAAGTTTATTGCAAAACCATGGCCTTTTCCGGGCAGATCTCCTGGCAGCAGAAGCAGGTGACACAAAGGTCCATGTCCACCTGGGGCAAATCGTCCAGCATGGACAGGGCCTGGGCCGGGCACTGCTCCACGCAGGTGCCGCAGGCCGTGCAGCCATCCGGATCCGCCTGGGGCGTGAGCCGGGTTTTGCTTTCCAGCATTTCCTGGACTGCCGGGTTGTCCTGGATGGCCTCGCCGCCCAGGGGGGGAAGCTTAAAGTTTTCCAGGGTCACCAGATGGCCATCGATGTGAATCTCGTCCATCCTCCAGGTGCCCAGACCGGCCTCTGCGGCTTTCCTGAGAAACCGCAGGCGACCCGGCTCCAGGCCCATCATGGTGGCCATGACCGCGTCCAGAGCCACGGCGTTGTCCGCAGCCAGGATCAGGCCAATCTCGCGCAGTTCCGGTGATGCCGGTCCGTTGCCCTCCATTCCCACCACGGCATCCACGATGAACAGATCCGGGACCCTCAGCTTGAACACCTCCACCACCAAATCGTGAAATCGGTCCGGATTGCCGGCGATTTTGTGCAGACGGGCCTTCTGGGCACCGGGCAGAAACCCGTAGCTGTTCTTGATGGCACCGGTCATGACCGTGAGGCCGTGGGTTTTGAACTTGGGCAGGCTGATGACGACGTCCGCCTCGAGGATGGCCCGGGAAACGTTCACCGTCTCCATGAAATCCGGGTTAAAGGGGCGGGAAACGGCATCGAGGCCGATGTTGCGGTATGTGCCCCGGGCAGCGGCCATGAGGCCGGTCTGCTCGAAGGCCGCTTCATTGGCGCCGTAACTGAAAAGGCCGGGGTTGTCGCCCACGATAATCGAAGCCGATCCCAGGGTTTCCGCCTTATCTACCACGGCAGCCAGTACGGCCGGGTGGGTAACGATGCCTTCCGCGGCTTCCGATCCGCGCAGTACGTTGGGTTTGATCAATACCTTTTTGCCCCTCAGATCCTGTGGGAACAGATCAAACGCCTTGTCTATGGAGGCACGAACGGTATCATAGGTTGCCGGGTGGATCATGACTTGATGCATGGGGAGCCTCCTCATTCTGGCATGAAAATTTGAAATCAATAATGATTTTTATCACGGCTGGCCCGGATTCTCAAGCAGGTGTGGGGGGGGTCGATGCAATAAGCGTGATTGAACAGCGCCACCGGGATTTTGTCCGGCTCCGGGTGCGCTGTTCGATCTGTTTAGCCCTTGGGGACATTTTTTCCATAAAGGATCCGGCCCAGTTCCCGGTGGGTGAAATAGGGGTCGTCGTTGCGCAGATAAGGCAGCAGAATCCGTTTCTTGCGGACAATGTCCCGGGAAATATCCGCGAAGATGGCATCGGGATCGAACAGGGCCGCCGTGATGATGGCCTGGCCGAAAGGATTGATGATCTCGCTGCCGCCCCAGAAACGGAAAGGGTTTTCATCGACCGCCGGGGGGGCCGAGTCCTTCTGCTCGCCGTCGTCGGACCGCAAATCTTCAAAGACCTCACAGCCGACCCGGTTGGCGCACAGGTTGTAGACCCCGAAGACCCGGGAGTAGAATCGGTTGATGATGTTCCAGCTTTCAATATTGGAAAACTCATTTCCCATGGATCCCCTGGAGGAGTTGAACATGGTGATGAAGATATCCGCCTTCTGGGTGACGCCTAAATACGGCAGGGAGGGGTGCCACAGGTCGTTGCAGATAAAAGGGGCGACGGTCAGGCCCTTGAGCTTGAAGACCCGGACATGCTTGCCGCCGGAGAAAATCTTGCGCTCTTCGAAGACGCCGTAATTGGGCAGGTTGAGTTTGCGGTAGGCGAACAGGATTTCTCCGTCCACGGCCACCAGTGCCGAATTGTAAAAATTCATGGCCTGGGACTCTTCGATGAATCCGACGACAGCCGCGGTGCCTTTGGTCGCCCCGGCCAGTCGCCTGATCTCCGGAGAGTCGATGCGCAGCGCCGCTTCGTGATATCTTTCCCGGACAAAATAGCCGGTCAGGGAAAGCTCGGGGAAGACCACCAGGTCGACCCCCTGCGCCTTGGCCGCTTCAATCTTGTCTATGGTGGCCTCAAGGTTGGTTTTGACATCCAGCAGGACCGGATCGGTCTGATAGACACCCACTTTCATTGATGTTTTCCTATTTTGATGTTGATAATTGAACCCTGCCGGCCGCCTGACCGTTCAGGCAACCCTTGCCCGGCATCCGTCGAAAATAGGATCGATGGATGCCCATTGGTCGGCCGACCAGATTTTTTCGATCAAATCGCTGGCTTTACCTTTACCAATGATCGGACCGGTCAGCCAGAGAAATTTTCCTTGCAGGTCCGCGTCCGAGGGCAGGGTATCCGGCGGCTCCCACAAGGCCTCGATACGGCCGGATCGAAAAACCTCACCGGCTGCGGTTTCGACAATGACTTCAGCAGGCGCCTTGGCTGGAAACTCGGCGTCAAACTCGTCGGCCACTTCTGTGGAGACCCGGTCCAGCAGATTCAGCAAGTCGGGATCGGTCAGGCGCGGCGGCAGGACCTGGCGAGCCCCCACTTCACCGTCCAGCAGGGCGGCAGCCACTGGAAAGGCCAGGCTGTACTGGGCCTCCTCCGTGTTGCGGGGATGGCCACTGGGCAGCCGGGTGGCCGCCTCGAAGGTGCGTACGCGGATACGCTTGATCTGGGCCGGTTTCAAGTGGTGATCCCTTACGATGTTGAGGGCGCCGGCCACCGCCGGCTGCCCCCATCGGCAGGCAGAATAAGGCTTGAAGTATAGGTTGAGGATCTCCCACCGGTGCCCGAGGTTTTTCACCCACGAATCGTCCAGTACGTCGTCGAACAGCGGGCAGATGCCGGTAAACCCGTCCCGGGCCATGACAGCCGACAGCACCGCCACCATGCATCCCCAGCCGATGCTGTCCTTTCCCATGGATGGGGTATCGATACCCTTCATCATGGGGGCGATGGGGGCGTGGTATTCGGCCGCGCCCATGGCGTTGAACAGCTGCACCGCAGTTAGCCCCAACAGCTTTCCGGCGGCAGCCGCACCACCGATGGCCCCCCAGCTTCCGGACGAGTGGTAGGCCTCGTAGGTGGCGTGGCGGATCACACCGGCGCGGATGCCCAGTTCATATCCCACCACCAGGGCGGTGAGAAATTCTGGACCGGTACACTCGCCGGCCAGTTGGGCGGCAGCCAGCACCGGTGGCAGCGCACATGCACCCGGATGTCCCTTGACGTTGCGGTAGCCGTCGTCGATGTCCAGCGCATTGCCGAAAAAACCGTTGGCCAGAGCGGCGCCGGCGGCGGATGCCCGCTGGCCGGTCACCATGATCGTGGCCTGATCGCCACCGAACTGTTCCATGGCCGTCTTACGCATAATATCGGCTACGGGGGTCTGCGATCCGGCGATCATCGCCCCCAGGGCGTCCATCAGGCAGCGCTTGGCCTGGTGCCGGACACCGGCAGGCAAGTCATCCCATCGGACGCCCAGCGTGAAGTCGATGGCATGTGAGGTCAATTCACCCATGGTTTCGCTTTCCGCATCCGCTTGAAAGGGAAAAACAGGGGAAGGCTGACCCGGCATGCCGGGTCAGCAACAGGGTTTCATGCCAGTTGCCGGTGAAAAACTGCCAAGTTGTCACATGTCCCTCCTTTCATCGTTACAGCAGGATGTTGAATTGTTCCCTCAGGGTACGATCGATATCGGCTGGGATGTAGGATTTTTCTTCAGCTGCAAGAATCTTGCGGGCGATTTTTTTCGCCCGCTCACGGGTGTCCATGGAGCCGCCTTGTTCCCACTGGTGGCGGCTTTTGCTATCGGTCACGCCATTTCCCTGAAAGTACTCACTGCGCATATATTTCATGGTATGGGGTGACATCATGAAGTTGCCCGCCGGGCCCACCGCGTCGATGACCTCCAGGGCCAGGTGGTCGGCGTCCACCTCGATCCCCTTGAGCACCTTGCAGGCCATGCCGATGATCTCGTCGTCGATAACGAACTGCTCGGGAGCCACCGTGAGCATGGATTCCAGCATACCGGCACTGTGGTGCATGTAATTGGAACCGCCCATGGCACCCAGCAGGATGGTCATGGCCTTCTCCCAGCCGGCCTGGGCATCGGGCAGTTTGGCATCGGTCAGCCCGGCGGAGTTATAGTTGGGGATATTAATGTGGGCGGCCATCTGGTGGATCGCCGCATTCATCATGCCACACTCCACACCGCCGCCGAGGTAGCCCATGGTGGTCATGTTGGCCATGCCCGGAATGCCTCCGTAGAGCAGCGGCGCACCGGGTTGGGTCAGCTGGCAGATGGTGATGCCCGCCAGCTGTTCGGCGTGCAGTTGGGCCAGGGTACCGGCCATGGTCATGGGGCCGGTGGAACCGGACATCGGTGCGGCGGACAGCGCCACAGGGATACCCTGCCGGTTGCATGCCTGCATGATGCGTGTGGACTGGGTGCACAGCTTCAGCGGTGAGATGGCAAATGACGTGATAATCGAGATAAAGGGGTGGGCCCGCAACTCTTCATTCCCTCCGGCCAGCATGGCCGCCATGTCGATGATGCGGTTCAGCCCCGCCTCGTCGTTGACGCCGCTCATGACATGCTTGCCTGTGGCCTTGAGGCAGGCGTAGAACATGTTCACATCGTAGTCGGCCTCGGGAATGTCCGTGGGGATGCAGGGGCGCAGGAAAAAATGAATGTGATCGAGCCTGTCCACCAGCCGCCCGAGGTCGTACAGGTCCTTGAGGGTTGACGACCGCGGCAGCCCGGTTTCCATATCGAGGATTTTGACAGCGGCTCCGCCGGTGCCCAGATGCACCTTGTCTTCGGTCAGGTCCAGGTCATTTTTCCCGTCGCGGGCGTAAAGGATCACCTGCGAAGGTGCTTTGGCGATCTCTTTGAGGATCAGTTCACGGGGAAATCGAATCCGTTTGATCTCCCGGTCAACCGTGGCGCCCGCGTTGGCAAGCATACCTACCGTTTCGCCCAAACCGGATTCATAGGCGATACCGGTCTTTTCGAGGATGGTCAGTGATGCGTCGTGGATGGTTTCGATGCCTTCGGGCGACAAGGGTTTGTAAATGCCGCCGCTGAGACCCTTCGAGTTCATTTCTCGTCTCCTATTGATTTTATTAATAGATCGGTGGAATTTTTCCATCGGCAATCCGCAAAAGGGGGTCGCCCCGCAAACATGCCAGCCCGAAAGGCCTTGAGATCGTTTATGCAGAAGTGGTCCCGGCCGGCCAGCGGTTCCGCCGCGATGATAATGGCCATCATACGCCTGCCCATCCCTTTGCCGATCACCCCGTCAATTCCTTTGGCAGCCGCCATGATCATGGTGTGATACTTCTTTTTTCCGACCGTGGTTTTCTGGTTTTCCGATTTCAGGCTTCAGCCTTATGGCTTTGGAGCCATCAATGTATCAAATAAATGACTGTTGTCTGCAGAATTCAAATGATTGGTTATCTTTCATATGAAATAATCAAAGTCAATTAAAAAAATTCCATTCATTCCAATTTTTCGGTCTGCTTGCCAAGATAAAAACAAAGATCGATTTTAGATTAAAAAAAATCGAATGAAAACAATATAAAAATTGATATCAGGGGTATTTGTAATTTTATTATTGCGCTTTCGCGGTTGCCTGTGATTTGGTATCAAAAATAGTCATATGAAAGAAATATCGGCTAAAAGCCAATGAATGGTTTTATTACTTTGAATGTTTTTCATTCTTCAAAGAGTGGAGGTTCCCTGTGACAAGGCCGAAGCTGCACCCCCTGATCGAGAAAATTTCGGAAAGCATTGGGGGGCTCACGCCCAAAGGGCGTATTCTTGGGGAGTACATCACATCCCAGCCGCGCAAAGCGGTATTCATGACCACCAAGGAACTGGCCGAAACCTGCGAGGTGAGCGAGGCCACGGTGGTACGATTCGTTTCCGGCATCGGCTACGACCGCTACAGCGATTTTCAACAGGCCCTGCGGGATTTCGTGGACACGGAACTGACCCTGCTGGATCGGTTGGACATCGCGGACATGAAGGCGCCCGGCGCCGTCCGATTCCGGAGAACGGTTGCCGAGGAAATCGACAATCTCCAACAGCTTTACAACTCCCTAGACGTCGAGATTATGGAAGCGGTGGTGAACGTTCTGGACCGGCGGGTGCCGATTTACGTCATCGGCTCGCGACTCTCCTATACCCTGGCCTATTATATGGGCTGGGCCATGACCAAGGTCCGCGAAAACATACAGATCATGAAAGGCAGCGACCGCACCACCATCGACTGGCTGACCATCGCCCCGGCAGACAGCGTGGTCGTGATCGTGGCTACTTCCCGTTACCCCAATGAGTTGATTCGCCTGGGCAAATTGGTCAAGCGCCTGGGGCAGACCCTGGTGGTGATCACCGACAGCGCCTCCTGCCCGGTCCTCCAATTCGCCGACCATCACCTGATCGCCGCCTCCAAGCATATCCCCTACCTGGGCAGTCCGACCCCCATGTCCTGCCTGATCAACTACCTGGTCCACGAACTGGCCAGCCGGCAAGGCGATGTCCTGAAAGACCATCAGGCCAAACTGGAGCAGTCCTACTGGGAAAATGATGTGCTGTTCAACATGAAGGATCTTGATGGCAGAACGCCGGAGTAAACTTCGGGTTGAGGACGGATAAAAGCGTTCAGAAACTGCTCAACGGCATCAATCCATAGGTGGCTCTCGCCTGATCGCAAAGCGCATTGACCGCGTTGTTTTCCCCTACAGCCAAAAACTTCCTGCAGTTCGTCGGTCGCCGGTCATAAATGGTGCAGTGGACAGACCGGTCGATTTCTCCGATTAAGGCCTGGCAGCGGATCGGCCGCTTCTCGGTACCCTTCATGGCCGATCTCGTTTCATCCAATGAAAAGGCCAGATGGGAGGGAATCACGCCGTCCGGAAAATTGTCCGTCTCGTGGCTGTCGAAAGATACCCGGAATAAGGCGCAACAGGCACCACACCGCATGCAGGGATTCTGTTTGGACATGGGCTACCATCTGATGAGAGGGTGATATGGCTCGCAGTCGTGACAACTGCCGCCGAAATCAGATGGTGACCCGGCGCTGGAATCAAGCGTATGGGGGGCCAGCCGATTCGGAAAGATAGCTGCTGATAAGCAGGTTGTAGAATAGGACAATAGATAGATTAAAGCAACCGGTTTCACGGGCGTCAAGGTCAATCAGGCCAAAGCTTTCCTCCGACAGCCCCGTTTACCCCGAATCACCGAAGCACCTGCCGATGACTCCATCCCTCTGCTTTTGGCCGGATCGGATAAGTCCGTCACCAATTTGATCCGCAGGGACCGTAATGATAGGGTACAAGGATGGGCTCAACCGGTCAGAACCATAATGGTCAACTCCCGTGGGCCGTGGGCTCCATGAACGAGGGTGGCCTCTATATCCGCCGTTTTACTGGGACCGGTAATAAAGGTCATGCAAGGGGTAATGCCTTCGGTCTGCTCGTTGGGGTTCCATTTCAGCAGCGCGTAAAGCTCATTGAGATTCGAGAGAATCTGTTCCAGCCGAATCACAGCGATATGGATGGACGGCAGCAGGGAGACACTGCGAGGCTGGCCGGGGCGGGTTTTCATAGTGAGCGTCGCCGTTTCGGCAATACAGTAGTCGGCAGAGGTGATGCCGATAAAGGCGCCTTCAGCGTGTTTACGAAACGCCTTCTGCCGGTCGGCCGTCCCGGGCTCGATATCCGGAAAATAAACAGGTATGTCTAAAGGTCGAAGACAGGCGGCGATCGCCAGTTGTCTTACTATCGGATGCTCCCAGGCGACCGCCGCCTTCCGGTCACCCCATTCGGCGCTTTTCTCGGCGGCTATTTCGGAAATCGAGGCGGCGGCCGAAACCGCGTCTTTTTTTACAAGGACGTCTACATTTACACGCTTGCCGGCTTCAATGAGCCTCGCCAACAACGCTATATGAGCGTTGGTGTCCCGGACCGCAATTTTTTCCAGAACCCTTGAATCGTCAGCATCCGGCTCCATCTGGATGATATCGTCCAGTGACCGTTCACCAGGGTCTTTCCGGTTCAGCGCCTTTCTGACATTTTCTAAGAATTCAACCCGTCCGGATGACTTCATTTCCTTTTCCTGCGTGCACCGTCGTTGTTAAATCGTTGGATGAAACTTTGGGATGCCACCTGTCTCAGGTCGCGGCTCAGGGTCCAGCCCTTGCCGGCAAAGGGAAGGCAGCTGAGCATATTCTGTTTTCCGGGCAGAATTTTTTGACCGATATAGGCGCATTTAAGGAAAATCTCGTAAAGCGTCCGGCTGCGGATCAGGTAGGACCACATGGTGAATGCAGCCTGTTCCGCCCTGCTTTTAATTTTCACATCCCAGGAGGCATCCCCTTCGGCCAGTTTCGCACGAAGCAGAAGAAGCATTCGGGGGATATTGATATTGACCGGACAGGCTGGCATGCAGGCACCGCACAAAGATTCTCCCAGGCAAAGATCACAAGCCGGGTTGATGCCCTTGAGTAGTGGGGTGACCACCGCCCCAACCGGTCCCGAATAGGCGGACCCATAGGCATGTCCGCCAATTTTGCCGTATACCGGGCACACGTTGAGACAGGCCCCGCAACGGATACAGCAGAGCATCTCCCTGAAATCCGTATCCGCCAGGATGCGACTGCGGCCGTTATCGACGATAATCAGATGAAACGCCTCGGGGCCGTCGATGCGCCCTTTTTCTCCGGGGCCTCCGATGTAACTCACGTAGCCCGCCATGTCCTGTGCCGCCGCTCCCATGGAAAGAAGCCTGAAGAGAATTGCGTGGTCTTTGAGGTCGGCAACGATTCTCTCCATGCCCATGAATGCCACGTGAACCCGTGGCAGGGTGGTGGCCATCCGGATGTTGCCTTCGTTGGAAAGGGTGGTGATATGCCCGGTCTCGGCGCAGGCAAGATTGCATCCCGAGATCCCCATATCCGCTTGAAGAAACTTTTTACGCAGGGCTTGTCTGGCGGCAAGCGTCAACGTGGGCGGGTCATCCGTAAACGGTATACCCAGTTTATCCCTGAAAAGGCGACCGACCGCTTCCCGGCTCTTATGGATGGCCGGGGCGATAATATGAGATGGTGCTTCACCGGCAAGCTGAACGATGTATTCACCCAAGTCGGTCTCCACCGTTTCAATACCGGCGGCCTCCAGCGCCGGGTTGAGCCCGATCTCCTCGGTGAGCATCGATTTGCCTTTGACCGCCATAGACGCGCCATGCAGCCGGGCAATCTCGATGCAACGACTGACGGCAGTCCGAGCATCGGGGGCAAAATGGACATGGCCCCCGTTCTTCTCTATTCTATCGGCAAGGGCTTCCAGGAGGATATCAAGGTTGTCAATGGCCTTCATCCGGATATCATGGCCCTTGAGCCTGAGTTCCGGACCTTCCGGGAATCGGCGATAGCCGTCGGCCGCCCCCCGGCCGAGACGCTGCTGAAGGTTGGCCAGGGCCGCTTGCAGCACCGGATCTTTGATTGCCGCTTCCGCTCTAATTTGATAGGTTGAAGGCTTCAATTGGCTCTTTCATTCATCGATACAAAGCACACAAAAGCTGACGAGGGCGTCCGTCCATGGAAAACGGTGGGATTGGACCACGGTCAACCGGCCAGCAGTTGCGCTAGGTGCATCGTTTTCACCGGCGACCCGGTCCGGCTCAGTCGCCCCTGGATGTTCATCAGGCAGCTGATATCGCAGCCGGCAACGGTATCGGCGCCGGAGGCAATAATGTTGCTTATTTTGTCGTCAACCATGGCAACGGATATTTCCGGGTATTTAACAGAAAACGTACCCCCGAAACCGCAGCATTTGTCTGCATCTCTCATCTCAATCAGTTCTGCGCCTTTGATCTTTCGAATCAGACGCCGCGGTTGCTCGGCGACACCGAGCCCTCTTAACAGGTGGCAGGAGTCATGGTAGGTCACCTTGCCGTTGTAAGAAGCGCCGACATCGTCGACCCCGAGGACATCAACCAGGTATTGACTGAGCTCAAATGTTTTTTGACCGACACTCACGGCCCGGTCAAACCACTTTCCCCCGTTGTCAAAAAGTTCCGGATAGTGGTGCCTGACCATACTGACGCACGATCCGGAAGGACACACGATCACTTCGGCATCCTCGAAGATTTCAATGAATCGCTTCGCCGCAGCTCTGGCCGCCTTGCGATAACCGGCATTGAAGGCCGGCTGCCCGCAGCAGGTCTGATCTACGGGACAGATCACCGACAGGCCGAGTCGGTTAAACAGAGCAACCACCGCCTCACCCACTTCCGGATAGAGGCCGTCCACCAGACATTGCACAAAAAGAGTTACGCGCATGGCAAAAAACTTTCAGACACAGAGATATTTATTACGGACCGCTTCATTGCAACGCAAATCATCACGGGTGCCGTGACACTGGATGGCCCCGTTGTCGATGACATAGCCACGGTCGCTGAGCCGCAGGGCGACCTCAAGGTTCTGCTCCGCAAGAAGAACAGTAAGCCCGCTTTCCTTAAGGCGGGCAATCTGCTCTTCAAGCATATTCACAACCAAGGGAGCCAGTCCTTCCGTGGGTTCGTCGAGCAGAATAAAATCCGGGTTGGTCATGAGTGCCCTCGCAATGGTTAGCATCTGCTGCTCACCGCCACTGAGAAATCCGGCCCGCCGGGCATCAATCCTCCTTAAAGCGGGAAAAAAATTATAGACCCGGTCTTTGTTCCATCCGCCTTCGTGCACATTCCGCTCGGAGATTTCAAGGTTCTCGCCGACGGTAAGATCGGCGAAAACCCGGCGGTCATCGGGAACAAAGCCGATGCCCATGCGGGCCATCCGATACGGTTTCTGGCCGGTGCAGATCATGCCTTTAAATTCAATGGTCCCCTGTTTCGGAGGCGTTAACCCCATAATACTTTTCATGGTAGTGCTTTTTCCGGCGCCGTTTCGCCCGAGCAGGCAGACGATTTCTCCCTGAGCCACTTCAAGGGAAACGCCAAAAAGAATGTGGCTTAGCTGATAGTAGGTGTGAATTTTATCTACACGGAGCATTCGTCTGCTCCTCCAAGATAGGCTTCGCGCACCAGCTGGTTGTTGCGGACCTCATCAGGTGGGCCCTGGATGATCGTTCCCCCATGCTGCATCACCATGATCTGGTTGGCAATGGAGAACACCATGCCCATGTCGTGTTCGCAAAAAAGGATCGTCAGGCCCAGTTCCCCGGACAGCCGTTTCATCAACCGGAGCGTCACCGCCGTTTCTTCGGGTGACATGCCGGCGGTGGGCTCGTCGAGGATGAGCAGTTCGGGACGGTTGCCAAGGGCAATCCCGATCTCGAGGACTTTCTGATCTCCGTGGGACAGTGCTCCGCTGGTCATGTCAGCCTTGTCGAGCAGGCCGACACTGCCGAGTATCTGCCGGGTCTCTTCGACTGCCATGAGTTTGGCCGGCTTGAAAATATTGTAGGTTTTCTTTTGGTAGGAAAGAACGGCGACCTGGACGTTCTCAAATACGGTCAAGCGGTGGAAGATATTCACCACCTGGTAGGATCGACTGATGCCTCTGCGGCAAACCTGATGGGGCGGCAGACCGGCAATATTCTCCTCCTTGAACCAGATGGCCCCTGAAGTCGGTGCCAACTGGCCGCAAATCAAGTTGAACAAGGTGGTCTTGCCGGCGCCGTTGGGTCCGATCACGGCGACCACCTCTCCCGCTGCGACCTTGAGGGTGGCGCCGTCTACCGCCATGAATCGATCGAAGGATTTCTTCAGGGACTCCACACGGAGCATTTACCCCTCCCTTTTTCCGGCAGAACCGGCCTTTTTGAGAAACAGGCCGAGAACACCTTCCGGCAGAAAAAAGATGAGCAGCATTAAAACGATGCCCAGAATCAGGGTCCAGTATTCCGTGTAAATCCCGGCAAATGTTCTCAGGCTGATGATAATCGCGGCGCCCAGCGCAGGGCCAAGAAAAATAAACCAGCCGCCCAGCAGGCACATGATCAGAATCTCCAGAGAGAGGGTCCAGAACATCAGATCCGGGAAAACGGAGCCTTCAACGGTCACAAAGAGCGTACCGGCCACCCCTGCGAAAAAAGCGGCGATCGTCTGGCCGGCGAGTTGCTGTTTCTGGACATTGACACCGACGGCCCGGCATCGTTCAGGATTGTCGCGGATTCCTTGAAATATCCGTCCGAAGGGTGAATTGACGATCATATACATCAACAGCAGGCAAGTGACCACCACGATCAAATTAAAATAGTACGCCCCGGTGGATGACCCGAGCAGATCCGGCAGGGGGATCCCATGGATACCATCATCGCCGCCCGTAAAAGCATACCAGCGATAGGTGATGGCCCAAACCAGAGATCCAAGCGAAATTTGCAGCATGCCAAAGTAAAGCTGGTTCAAACGCACGGTGATCAGCCCCATCATCAATCCGAGCGCAGCGGAACAGATAGGGGCGATCACATAGCCCAGCCACAGGGGAAGACCGGATTTAATGACAAAAAGTGCAAAGGCATATGCGCCCACCCCGTAAAAAACCGCATGATGAAACTGGTACATGCCCCCGTACCCAAGCACCATATTGAGACTGGTAGCCAGAAGCACGATCGCGAAGATCATCGCGAAAAGGTAGACGTAAAACCGCGGCAGGAACTGGGGCAACAGAAGGAAGAGCGCCAGCATGAGCATACCGGTGATGGTTGTCTTTACGCCGAACAGGGCTTTAAACACGATTCACGCTGCCTACCAGGTTGATTTGAGAAGGCCTTTCGGGCGAAAAAGCAGTACGGTAACCACCGCCACATACGGAAAGACGATGGCAAACTGGGGCCAGATCAGGATCCCGATCGAATCGGTCAGGCCGAAAATCAGTGCGCCGAGAAGGGCGCCCCAGATATTACCTAGACCACCGATGATGACAATCAGAAAGGCCTCGATGATGATGGCGTGATCCATTCCCTGGGTGATGTTCTGGGTGGGGGCCACCAGCGCGCCGCCCAGGCCCGCCAGATAGCAGCCGATAACGAATACGGCGGCGAACACCCAGCTGACATTGATGCCGATGGCACCGACCATCTCCCTGTCAACGGCGGCGGCTCGCGCAATTTTTCCGATCTTGGTTTTGTTGGTCAGAAACCACAGGCCGGCTGCCACCAGGGGGCCTATGATCAACAGAAACAGATTGTAACGCGGAAAAGGAAAACCGGAGATGGAAAACGATCCCTGCAGAAACAACGGCGCGATCAGGCTTCGGTAATCCGAGCCCCACACCAACTTGACCATATCCCCGATCACGAGCGAAAAGGCGAACGTGAACAGCAGGAGCATCATGTGTTCGCGTTCATAAAGGTGACAAAACAACCCCCGCTCCACGAGGAAACTTAACAGGGCGACCACCAACGGCGCGACGATCAAGGCTACCCAAAAACCCAGAGTGCTTTGGCCGAAAACCGTGGCAACGCTGTAGGTGAGAAAAGCGCCGGTCATATAAAGAGATCCGTGGGCGACATTGGGGATCCGCAGGACACCGAGCACAAGACTCAGGCCGGAGGCCACGATGAAGAGGATGGTGGTTCGGCTCAGACCGACCAGTACCTGCTGTACCAGTGCGGCCAGGGTTATATTCGCGGCCAAGGTCATAGCCCACCCATACCACGCAGAAACTCAGGGACCGGGAGAGGCCCCCCCGCCCGAAAGTCAGTGTTCAACAAATAGATGCCGCTATTGATTTCTGGCCTTTTTGATCTCTTCAATCGAGGGCATGACGTCTTTACCCGGTATGATCATGATATCGGTCGCGATCAGGAAATCGTACCCTGCCACTTTTTTGGTCACGCCCATAAACATCGGCAACATGGCCTGATGATCGTAGGCACGCATGGTGACCTTGCCGATCGGGCTGTCGACGGTCATGCCCTCCACATTGTCGATAAATTTTTCCGTGTCGAACGCCCCGGTTTTTTCATAGGCGCCAAAGATGTACTTCGCAGTAAGCAGACCGTAGACGGCCCCGACTGCGGGTTTGCGATTGTACGCTTTTTCGAAATCGCTCACAAATTCCTTGTTTTCAGGTGTTTCCGGATAATAAAAAAAGTAATTGGAGGTTCCGATGACACCTTCAGGAGCCTCGAGGCCAAGCGGCTTCAGGGTGGAAAGTTCCGTGGCGGTATGCATATAAAATGGAACCCGCTCGTTGAATCCGGTGGCTTTGGCGGCTTTGAGGAAGGGGACGCAGTCACGTCCGCCGGTGGCGATGATAACGGCATCGGGCTTTGCGGATAGAATCGCGGTGATATAGGGGGTAAAATCGGGTTCTCCGACCTTCCACCACGACTGACCAAGGAGCTCGACGTCGGGTTTCATTTTTTGCAGGTTGTCCCACACCCCGTCTGCAATGGCGTGCCCGTATTCATAGTCATCCCCGGCAATCCAGTATTTCTTGTAGGGCTTTTGGGCCAAGCCGACGGCCGCAGCTTTACCGGCCAGGGCGGTATTTTCCGTAATCGAGAAAACATACCGATGCCCCTTTTCCCCGGTTATTTTTGCGCTTTTAGAAAAGGTAGCAAAAAAAGGTACCTTCTCTTTCTTGCACATGTCGGAGATAGCCAGGGCCAGGGCGCTGTTAATCGTGCCCATGAGGACATCGACATTCTCCCGGTAAATCAATTCCTTGGCGGCAGCCAGGCCGATATCGACCTTGAATTTGCTGTCCCGGGTGAGGACTTCGATCTTACGTCCCAATATCCCCCCGCCGGCATTGATTTTTTCAGCCTCCAAGTTAAAAGCGTCGCGCACATCATTGGTGTAGGTGCTGGCCGGGCCCGAATAGCAGTCAACGATTCCGATCTTGAGCGTATTCGCCGCGTGAGATGCAGGTGCAAACACAAGAAAACATGCAATGATCATGATCGAAAGACAGACGTTGAAAACAGAACGCTTTTTCATAATCCCCTCCTCGTTGGGTTAACGGTCACCTGATCTCTTCATGCGGTATTGATGTGTGTTTCTTTACGATGGGACGAAAGCAAACGAACTGACTAAAAGGGCAGCGGCTGAAATGCCTCTCAAATTCATCCAGATGGCATATCTGAGAAAAATGTCCAGTCAGCACCGGGGTTGATTGCCTATTGGAACCACGGCTACTAAAACCGCTTCAAGGTGTCAAGAATAAACCGGTTTACACCTTGGCCAGGGCCTGTTCCAGGTCGGTGATGATGTCTTCCGGGTTTTCCAGGCCCACGGAAAAACGGATCAGCCCGTCGTCGATGCCGGCGGCCTTGCGTTCGTCGGGGGTCAGGTGCTCGTGGGTGATGGTGGGCGGGTGCATGCAGATGGATCGGCTGGTGCCGAAGGTGACCGCGTGAACAACCCGTTTAAAACTGTTCATCACCGTGGCCGCCCCCTGCATGCCCCCGGGCGCCACGAAGGAGAGCAGTCCGCCGTGGCCGGACATCTGCCGGCAGGCCAGCGCGTGTTGAGGGTGATCTTCCAGGCCCGAATAGTTGACCCGCTCCACCTTGGGATGAGCCTTCAGGTAGCGGGCCACGGCCAGGGCATTGGCACTGTGCCGCTGCATGCGCATGGAGAGCGTCTCCACGTACTGGAGGGTCATCCAGGCTTCCATGGGCTGCATGATGGCGCCGATGAACTCGGTGGTGTTCCAGCGGATGTCCTCCACCAGCGGCTCCGGCCCCACCAGGGCGCCGCCGAGAATGGTGGCGTTGCCTGCCATGAATTTGGAAATGGAGAGCATCACCATATCCGCACCCAGATCCATGGGCCGCTGAAGCGCGGCGGTAGCCGTGGTGTTGTCCACCATCAACGGTACGCCCTTGGCATGGGCCACGTCGGCCACGGCCTGAATGTCGGTGACGAAGAGGCAGGGATTGCTGGGGGTTTCCACCCACACCAGCTTGGTTTTCTCGTCGATCCGCTCATCCCAGCTGGCCGCATCGGCCGGGTCTTTCACAAATCTGAATTGAACGTTGCAGCGTTCCGGAAAGATGGTCACCGCCTGCTTGTATCCTTCACCGAAGACATTGAGGGAGGTGACCACGTTGTCGCCGGGTCGGGCGATCGTAAAGATCAGGTTGAACAGGGCCTGGGACCCGGAAGCAGCCGTCAGACAGGATTCGCCCCCTTCCAGAGAGGCGATGCGCTCCTCCAGCACCGTGTTGGTAGGGGTGCGGGTGCGGCCGTATACCGGGCAGGGAATCTTGTCGAAGGTTTCGTAGGGAAAGGTTATCGACTGCACCAGCGGCGGCACGAAGGACCTGAAGTCGTTCTGGTTCTGCATGGGGTTGAATCCGGCGTGCAGGGATCGGGTTTCGAAACCGCCGGCGGCATCGTCGCGGATCGGCCGGGACACCTTTTTGTCGTAGATCCAGGGTTCCCTGAGAAAAAAATGCTTGTCGTCGGACATGGTTTACATCTCCTGTATGTATCAATGGCGCTGGATTAATCTAAAAATAGTATTTTGATGCACGATCACGGCAGAATCATGTTTCACATAGGAGGCATGCTTTGGTATGCCGAGGATGTGAAACATGAATCCGACAAAGTTATTGGCCCAATAGACATTTTTAAGCCATCTTTACTTTTTTCCGTCGATCCAATCCTGTTCCCGCTTCACGATAGCTTTGATCTTCTCTTGGAGCTCTTCGGGCAGCGGTTGGACGGTGTGTGTCTCCAGAATCCGGTCCACTTCAGCGGCAGCCTTGTCTTCCAGGGTCAGACAGCCCTTTTTCTCCCATTGGGAATAGGGTCCCTTGTCGAACAGCTTAGAGTAAAACGGCTCCTTGTAATGACGCATGGTATGGGGATGCTGCAGGAAGCTGCCCGTGGGTCCCACTTCGTCGATGGCATCCAGGGCCAGGGTCTCGTCATCCACGACGACACCCCGGGTGGCAGCGCGCAGAAATCCGATGGTCTCGTTGGCCATCACCTGAAGCTGAAGGGATCCCTGAAGGCCCGAGTCCATAAAACCCACGTCGTGAACGATGTTGGCCCCGTGAAGCAGGGCGGTCATGAGGCTGATGGTGCATTCCATACCGGCCTGGTGGTCCAGTACCTTGGCATCGGTGGATCCGCCCAGGCCGAAAACGGGCAGGTCGTAATATTTACCCATGCTGGTAGGCACACCTTGCTCGTCGGCCAGCACGTAGTTACCCACCATGGTTTTCAAGTTATAGGGGCCGCCATTCCAGCCCGGCACGGCAATGGGCGATCCTTCCCGAACCAGTTGCGAGAGAACGACGCCGAGCAAAATACCGGCGTTCATGGATGCCATGCATCCGGCGGTGGTGGCCGGTGAGTTGACTCCGCCCGCATTCAGGGGAATCCACAACTGGGGCAGCCCCTTTTCCGCCAGGTATATGCACTTTTGCAGGGCTTCCTCGTTGGCCACCAGCCCGGAGGTCACGTTAATGTAGCAGGTGGCGAACGGATATCGCCGGAAGGCCTCGGCTCCGCCGGCCACGGCTTCACACATCTCCACGGCCGCCACACACCCCTCGAAATCCGGCGAGACAAACACAATGGGTTTGGTGGTGTGGTTGAGCATCACCTCCATCTGGTAACGATCGTAGATACGCTGGTCCACGTCCTTGGGCAGGAACAGCGACATGACGAAGTCGATTTCGGGCAGGAAATCCATCACCTTGGCCGCGGCCTCGACATCTTCGAGCACCGGCGGCCGACGTTTACCCGTGCGGTGGTCCAGAACCGTCAGGCAATCCGAACCGCCGCCATAATAGGTGTTGTATCCCCAGGCCCGGATGGCTGGTTTCTTATGGCGATTGTACAGGGTCAGGCGTCTGGGCGCCAGGGCAAGCGCCCGGGTCACCATGTGTTCGGGGATGCGGATGCGGATGCCGTCGGCAATCGCACCGCCGGCCACCAGAATCTGGCGGGCCTTTTCATCGTGGACATCCACGCCGGTTCGCTCCAGGATCTCCAGCGTTCCAATGTGGATGCGGTCGCATTCCTGATGACCCATGCGGGAATAGCGGGCACTGGTCATACGGTTTTCATGGGTTGGTATCATGCGTCACCTCATTTTGATATATCAATTAATGTTTAAGTTGTATCAATTACTATTTTATGGGAATTTAAATGTCAATTTTATTGTTGCACCTTTACCGGTTATTGATATTAAAAAGAACCTTTCGAATAAGAATGAAAAAAATTGAACAAGGAGTCCTTGATGCCTCAAAAAACCAAAGCGCGGACATCCAAAACCGATATTTACGCCACCTTGAGAACTGAAATTATTTTGGGGCACCGCAAACCCGGCGAACGGATGGCCATCGACGACCTGAAAACCCGGTTCGGTACCAGCGTGACCCCGGTTCGCGATGCGTTGCAGATGCTCAACCAAGAAGGGTTGATCACCATCAAGCCCCGCTCCGGATATTTTATCACCCAGATCACCTTAAAAACGCTGAGTGACATGCTGGAACTTCGGGAAATCCTGGAAGTGGCCGCGGTGGAGCGGGCCGCGCTGGCCATCACCGATGTCCAGCTGGCCGCACTCAGGAACGTACACGCCGGTTACACCGGAGACGACGACCAGGCTTACACCCGTTACACCGATGAAAATCGGCGATTCCACTATCTGCTGGCCCAGGCATCCGGGAACCAGGAGTTGGCCCTGGCCCTGAGGAGCCTCCATGATCGGTTGGCCCGATTCATGGTGATCCGTCATGCGGGAAAAAGCCTCGAAGAAATCCATGCCCGACTGGTCGAACGGCTGCATGCCCATGACGTCACCGGCGCCAGGAAGGCAATTCTGGAGGAGGTGGAGGAGAGCCGGCGGGCCATTATGGACCGTATCATGCAGGAAGAAGCGGCTTATTGGCATGTGGGGACGGGAGGAGACAGGGAAAACGGGAAATGATGCTACGGAATCGAATCATCGAAATCATTGAATCGGCGGTTGAGAAAGCCAGCGCACAAGGGGACATCGTATCCGCCTGGAAAAAGCCGCTGGCAGGCTTTGCCGATGCCGGAGATCCGCTCTTCGCCGAACTGAAAACAGCCGTCCGCCCTTCCCATGGACTGCCCAGTGACCTTTTGCCGGGCGCCCGCACGGTAATCGCTTATTTTCTGCCCTTCGATCCGGCGATCCCCCGATCCAATCACCGGGGGGATTTCAGTTCCGAGGTATGGGCCGTCGCCTATATCGAGACCAACCGGCTGATCGCCGGCATCAATGATCAGATTACCGGACTTTTAGAGGAAAAAGGATTCCGGGGTACCCGCCTGCCGGCCACTCACAATTTCGATGAAGAGCAGCTCATGAGCGATTGGTCCCACAAGCATGTGGCCTTTATTGCCGGCATTGGCAGTTTCGGACACCACCATATGCTTATCACGGATAAGGGGTGCTGCGGACGGCTGGGAAGCGTGGTCACCGATGCCGTCGTCTCACCAACCCCGAGAACCGGCCGGGAACGCTGCCTGTTCAAATACGACGGGACCTGCCGCCAATGCGAAAAACGCTGCCCGGCCAAAGCCCTTGGGGGGGATCCCTTCCGCCGCCACGCCTGCTATGACCGTTTGTTGGAAAACGCCCGCCTGCACGAACGTCACGGTCTGGCCGATGTCTGCGGCAAGTGCGCCGCCATCGTGCCCTGCTCGTTCACCGATCCGGTAGGATCGGTTTCCCGAAAAAAAACTTAAGAACGCTGAAAATGCAGGGCAAGCGGTCTATCCGACTACATGCCGCAGCGAACAAAGCGGAAATGGTGGCCCTTTGCTTCGCCTATTTGTGTCTGTTGCGGGGTGGGCGTGGAGATCTGCCCCCGGCACTGCCGGCGACAGGAGTCGGCCACCGGACCACCGGCCGCCCCAAAGGAAATGGTGACGTTGGATGCAAAACCTTAACCTTCGGGATAGAGGGTCAGGGTTCCCTCACCGAGGATCGCCAATCAGGGTCTGAATGGCATGGCCCGGGACGGTGAGCTCCGCCCACACGCCATCGATGCGCAGGGCCGCGGAGAGGGGCCGATCCCAGCGATTGCAGACGACCAGCACCAGGCTGCCGTCCGGGTTCCGGGCGGCGACGCTTTCCAGGCCGTTGCCCGCCTGGGTGCTGTACAACCGGCGAGCGCCGGGCAGGATGTAACGGCTGAAATGGCCGATGTACCAATAGGAACTCTGCCGGGTCCAGGTGCCCCGGTCGGTGTCGACGATGATCGGCGCATCGCACCAGTTGCCGACGTGATTCGGGCCGCCGTGCCGATCGAGCGCCAGGTTCCAGTCCAGCCAGCCTTCGGTCCAGTGGTTAAGATCGCCGATGATATGGTGGGCATAGCGCTCACCCCGGTCCCAGCGGCCGAGCCTGACACCGCCCTCCCAGCACCCCTCGGTGAACAACAGGTGTTTGTCGGGAAAGGCGTGATGCAGCCGGTCGAGATTTTCGAACTGGTCGCCGCTGTACCAGTGAAACCCCGTGCCCCAGACGTACCGCGCGGCATCCGGATCGGACAACACGACCTGTGCCCGCTGGTAGACCGCGTCGCGGTTGTGGTCCCAGACGAGCAGCCGCTGGCGGTCCAGACCTGCCTCCTGCAGCGCCGGACCGAGGTGGTCACACACGAAATCACGTTCCTCCCGGGCGGAATAGAGGCACGACTCCCACACCTGTTTAGCCGCCGGCTCATTCTGCACGGTCAGGCCCCATACCGTAATCCCCGCCTGCTGGCTGCCCTGGATCCAGTCGCACAGCGCCTGGGCCCAGGTATCGCGCCGGCTCGGCAGCAGGCTGCCGCCATGATTCATCTGCCCACTGGTTTTCATCCAGGCGGGCGGACTCCACGGAGACACCAGCAGACGAATCGGGTCGCCGGCGATGCGCTGGGCATGGCGGATCGCAGGAAAGATGCTCTGCTCATACCGGCTGATATCGAGCGTTGATTCCGGCCCCTCCCAGCAGGCCCAGTTGCCCAGGCTGAAATCACAGGAATTGACGTGCGTGCGCGCCATGCGGTAGCCGATGCCGTCGCCGGGATGGAAATAAGCCTGCAGAATCGCTTCGCGCTCGTCCTCCGGCAGGGAGGCCAGAACGGTGCAGGCACTCTCGGTGAACGCTCCGCCGAATCCGAGGATCTCTTGGCACTGTCCTGCGCTGTCGACGTCGATCAGCGGCAATCGGGGCCAATCGCTTCGATCGATTACCAGGGGGTCGATATCGCTCAGGCGATGCCCGCTGTCGCGGGCAGTCTGGATGCGGCGCAGGTGCGTCATAGGATCTCCGTTGATTGTCACCGATAGCTCAGGGCCCGACCATCGGCCTGGAACAGATACAGACGGGTCGGATCGATGCCAACGGTGACCTCTTCGCCGGCATGCAGGCGATGGTCGGCGTGCAGGCGGGCGACCACCCGCGTACCATCGCGCAAATCGAGATACACCATCTGTTCGCGGCCGAGCAGCTCGGTCAGCACGACCCGGCCATGCAGCTGCTGGCCTTCTCCGGCCAGATGCGGGTCGACCACGTCCTCGGGACGCAGGCCGACCTGGGCCACCAGACCGGCGGCACCGGCAGGGTCGTCGAAGCGCGCCTCGAGACCCTGACCCAGCGCGAGGCGCTCTCCGGCCAGGGTCAGTACCAGGCCATCACCGGCGGGCGCGATCTGCGACGCGATCAGATTCATGCTCGGCGAGCCGATGAAGCTGCCGACGAAGGTGTTGACCGGTCGCTCGAACAACTGCTGCGGGGTGTCGACCTGCTGCAGATGACCATCCTTGAATACCGCCACGCGATCCCCCATGGTCATGGCCTCGACCTGATCATGGGTGACATAGACCGTGGTAGTGCCGGTGCGCCGCTGCAGCGCGGCGATTTCGGCACGCATCTGCACCCGCAGCTTGGCGTCCAGGTTGGACAGCGGCTCATCCATGAGAAAGGCCACCGGGTCGCGCACCAGGGCGCGCGCCATGGCCACCCGCTGCCGCTGCCCGCCCGACAGGAGACCGGGCTTGCGCTGCAGCAGCGGCTCCAGTTCGAGCATGCGGGCCACCTTGAGCGCCCGCGCCTTGACCTCGGCCGCCGGGACCTTGGCCATGCGCAGGGGAAATTCGATATTGCCCTGCACCGTCTTGTGCGGATAGAGGGCGTAGCTCTGGAAGACCATGGCGATGTTGCGCGTCCGCGGATGCAGGTCGTTGACCATTTCCCCGTCGATGAGCAGATCGCCGCTGCTGATGGCTTCCAGGCCGGCGAGCATGCGCAGGGTCGTCGACTTGCCGCAACCCGAGGGACCGACCATGACCAGGAATTCACCGTCCTGGATCTCAAGGTCGAGGTTGTACACGGCCTGAAAGCCGTTGGGATAGATCTTGTTCACGCCACGGAATGCGATGTCCGCCATTGGTTATCCCTTCACTGCGCCCTTGGTCAGCCCGGCGATGAACTCCTTCTGCAGGAGGAAAAACAGCATGACGACCGGCAGCACCGCCAGCAGGGTGCCGGCCATCATTGCGCCATAATCGGCCTCGTAGACGCCGACCATCTGGTTCAGGCCGATCGGCAGGGTGAAGCGGTCGCTGCTCTGCAGAATGATCTGCGGCCAGAGGAAACTGTTCCAGGTCCCCATGAAGGCGATGAGACAGAACGCGCCCACGATGGGCCGGCTGACCGGCATCACCACGTGCCAGAAAATCTGAAATTCGTTGCAGCCGTCCATGCGGGCGGCCTGCAGCATCTCGTCGGGAACCGACAGCATCGACTGGCGGAACAGGAACATGCCGAAAACGTTGACCATGCCCGGAACGATCAGTCCGAGATGACTGTCGATCAGCCGCAGGTGGTAGATCAGCTCGTACATCGGCGCGAGCAGCACGGGGCCCGGAATCATCATGGTGGCAAGCATGACGCCCATGATCGCCTTCTTGCCGGCAAACTCGTACTTGGCCAGGGCGAACCCGCCCAGGGAGGAGAAGAACAGCTGGACGATGACCGTTGCGCCGGCAACGAAGAAGCTGTTCATCATGAAGCGCAGGAAGGGCATCTGCTCGAACAGACTGGGAAAGTTCACGATCGTCAGACGGTCGACGGGCGGCACGAAGGCATAGGCCTGGAAATCGGCGTTGGCCTTGAACGCCGAGACCACGAGCCAGGCGATGGGCACCAGGCACCCAATGGAGAACACCACGAGAAGGCTGTAAACGATGACCCGTCGCATGTCAGCGGCCCTCCTTGCCGGTGCCGGTGATACGCAGCTGGATCAGCGACAGGATCAGCACCATGCCCGCCAGGGTCCAGCCGATGGCGGCCGCGTAACCCAGGTCGCCACCCAGAAATCCGTTCTGGTAAAGGTACATGACAATGGTCAGGCCCGCCTGATCGGGCCCGGAGCTGTTGCCCAGCAGGAGAAAGGCCAGTTCGAACAGCTGGAACGATCCGATGGTCGAGAGCACCACGACGAAGATCAGCACCGGCTTGATACCCGGAAGGGTGACATGCCAGAACTGCGACCAGCGGCCGGCCCCGTCGATGGTGGCAGCTTCGTACAGCTCGCCGTCGACGGACTGCAGGGCGGCCAGGAAGTAAACCATGTTGAAGCCGGTGCAGAGCCACAGGGCCACCATGATGAGCGCCGGCATGACCAGTTCGGGCGTCGACAGCCAGCGCGTAGTCAGCGGCAGGCCGAACAGGGCGTGCAGGCTGGCGTTGAGCAGGCCGAAGCGGGGCGCCAGGATCAGCATGAACAGCAGGGCGGAAAAGACCAGCCCCATTAGGTTGGGCGAGAAGAAGATGAAGCGGAAGACGTCGCGGCCGCGGACGTCGGGGCGGTTGAGCAGGATCGCCAAGCCGAGGCTGAGCGGCAGCTGGAGGGCGACGCTGCCGGCGGCGAAGGTGGCGGTGTTGCGGAAGGCGGTCCAGAAATCGGGGTCCCGCAGCAGGTACAGGTAGTTGTCCAGTCCGACGAAATGCTGGGCCTCCGGCCCCGAGGTGATGTAGAGCGACAGGATCATGCTGCGCACAATCGGATAGGCACCGAAGATCAGGAAGCTGATCACGAAGGGTGCCAGAAAAAGGTACGGCGCGGTGCGGGCATTGCGCATCTGCATGGTCACCTCCCCGCATCCCAGTCGGGTTCGCGCTGCATCTGCCGGCGCACGTGGTCGGCGGCCGATTTCAGACGCTGGCGGACGAAGGCCTCGAATCCCGCCGCCCCGTGGGAACGGTACTGGCCGTAGCAGGCGACAATGGCCTCGTTGAGCTTGGCCTGGGCCACCGGCAGGAAACCGCTTGAGTAGAAGGGCGGCACCTCGTCGGCCAGGGCGATGAACTGCTCGCCCAGCACCTGGTTGCCCCAGTACGGCCGCGCTTCGTGGTAGGCCGGGTCGCTCCAGGCCTCGCGGTCCGGGGTAAGGATGTTGGTAATCCGGAACAGCCGGCCGTGCTGGGCCGGCGAGCCATAGTAGATCTGCCGGGCGAACTGCCAGGCCAGCCCGGGGTCCTTCGCCGAGCGCGCGATCCCCAGCATGGTGCCGCCCATCTGGCTGGTGCGCAGTCCGCCTGGCGCAGGTGCCGGCAGGGGCACGAGGCGCAGTTTGCCGGACAGCTCCCCGGCAAAGGCCTCCAGCTGCGATGTGCGCCAGTCCGGACAGAGCGCGGCGATGTAGAACCCCTCGATGAAGCCGCGATAGAAAGACGGGTCCCAGTTGCCCAGGGATTCGGCCACCTTTCGGCCTTCCGCCTCGGCGACCAGCGGGATCATCCAGGTCATGGTCCCCACGGCGACCTGGTCGTCCATGCGCAGCTCGCCGCGGGGGCCAAAGATGCCGCCGCCGCGCTGCATTAAAAAGATCTGGAATGCCCAGGCGTCGCCGTACTCGACTTGCAGCAGGTAGCGCTGGTCGGGGACGAGCAGCCCGTGCAGTTCGCGGAAGTAGTCGTCCCAGGTCGCCAGGTCTTCCATGCGCAGGCCGCGCCGGGCCAGGTAGGGATCGACAATATCGGCGCGGTAGGCCAGCATCACCGGATGGATGTCGTGGGGCACCCCGAAAATGGCCCCGCGGTCGGTGTAGGCAGCCAGTGCGTTGGCCGGAATCCGGTCGAGGATGCCGTCGCGCTCCAGAAAGGGTTTCAGGTCGAGAAAGCCGACCTTGTCCAGCGGCCCGCGGAAAAACCCGCCGGCCGCGCTTTTTTCGATCTCCACCAGGTCGGGAATGTTCACCGCCGCCCACAGCGCCGAGCGCAGCTTCTGGTTGACAGCGTTGTAGTTGATCAGCTGGACGTCGACCGTGCGGCCGGTCATTTTCGCAAAACCGTCGGCGGCCGTTTTGTAGGCATCGGCGTGCAGCGGGCCGAATACCCACATGGACAGGTTCGCATGCCCGCCGCGCACCGGATTGACTAGCAGATAGAGGCCGGCGAGCAGGCCCATGCACGCAATGAGCAGGGGCGCCAGGCCCAGGGGCATGTCATCCAGCCAACGCCGAAGGGGGCCCCGCGCCGTATTATCGTCCTTTTCCGCCTGCATGCCCCCTCCTTGTCCGACGGGGTCGTGGGAAAGCCAGCGTCCGACTGGCGGAAAACATCACCCGCCGCGGTCTGGCAAACGGCAGCGCTCACTGAAACCGCGGCGGTAGCCATCCTCGCTCGACGCACTCGCGAAAGCACCACGCCGGCGTGGTCTCGGTGCGGTAGCTCCAGAAAAACCAGCCGCGGTAGCGCTCGAAGGAAAGCAGCTGCGCGGCGCCGTAGGCACGATAGGCAACGTTCTTCTGGAACGCATCCATGTGCTGGAGGGCGTGGTCGAACGGCCCCTCGGCCCAGAGCGAAACCACCTTGAGGTCGAGCCCCAAACTCCATTCGCCGACGATGGCGGGCAGCCCCAGTCCGCGCTGGATCTCGTCGGCCTCCTGACGCCGCAGGTCCCCCGCCTTGTGCAGGTGGCCGTGGATGTCCATGTCGAGGTCCTCACGTTCGAAGCACTGGTAGCGGTGCACGTCGAAGATCACGTTCTTGAACGCCGGCGGCAGCATGAAGTCCAGGTACTCGCGGTGCGGCCGGAAGCCGTCGTGGAAGACGACCGCCACGCGTTCCGGCGGGCAGTGGGCGCGGACCGCCTCGTAAGCACGCCGGTAGTAATCCTTGAGCAGCGCCGTGGGCACATCCCAACGCGGTTCGTTGAGCAACTGGATCGCATAAAGGGCGGGAGAGCTGCGGTAGCGTTCGGCGAGCCGGCCCAGCAGCGAGACCGAATGCGCCAGGTATTCCTCGCGCGTATGCCATTCGCAGACGCCCATGATTCCACCGTTGTCGAAACCGTTTTGGCAGCCGGGCGCCGCATGAAGGTCGAGCGTGACGCAAAGGCCGAACGCCTCGGCCCAGCCAAGCGCGCGGTCCAGCACGTCGATGCCGCCATCCACGAAGGGATGGGGGTCGGCGCCGTACTTTGGGTGATACGGATAGGGAGGTCCGAAGATCCAATGCCCCAGCGGGATGCGCACGGCGTTGATGCCGACGCCGGCCAGCCACGCAAAATCCTCGCGCGTGATGAAGCGCTCCCAGTGGCTGCGCAGCCGCGTCGGCGCGTCACCTCCCAACTCCGCGCACCAGGTGGTCTCGTCGGTGGCGGCGAGCCCCTCGAAGAGGCTCGGCGTCATCCATTTTTCAAGAACCAGCCAGCCGCCAAGGTTGACACCGCGCAGGCGGGTGGGTGGGATTGCAGTAACATGATCCGGCATCGATGCCGCTCGCAGTCCCATCGGTGCTAATGTTGAGCCCGGTTCGGGTCTTGCCGATGGACAAAACCCGCTATGGATGGCAGAGCCGGCCCGAAGGCAGGATGGTGGTCCGGCCGCTTCAAAAAATAGAGGAAGGCTGCTTTTCCCCCGCTACGGTCAGGCCGGCAGCTGATATGGCTTGGAAATACGAACTTTAGTCACCCATTGCGCAACGACGAGCAGCTGAGTACGTTCTTTGGAGAATTGGTGCAACAAATCCCAATGGTTCGCATCTCCGCCCGTTTTTTATCATATCCTACTGATAAATCAAGAATTTTAAGTTCGCCTGGTTCCAGGTCTGATAATTCGGCGAACCTCCATCCACCGCCTGCAACGGACAAATAAAGCACCCGCTGCGATCATTCATGCCCTTCCGCCCAGGCCAAGCACAAATCTCCTCCGGCCTGGCCGTCAGCCGGGCAGGCAATGCTTCGCAATCAGCCTTTTTCCATCCTGGCCAATATCTCCTTTTCCCCTTCCCGTTTCAGCCGCTGTATTTCTTCACGGATGTTGCCGTCCAGGGGGTCGGGTTGGTGAGTCTCCACGATCTTGCGCACCTCCTCACGGACCCGATCCTCCATGGTGGGCTGTCCGGCCTCCTGCCAAGTGGCGATGGGTTGCCGGTTCAGCAATCTGGCCTGCCACAGCTCTTTGCGCAGATGGGTGACCGTGTGCCGCTGGGCCAGGAAATTGCCGCCGGGCCCCACAGCGTCGATGACGTCTCGGGCCAGGGTGTCCGCATTCACGGTAATCCCCCCGACGAACCGCTTGGTCATGCCGATGATCTCGTTGCCCATGACCAGCTGCTCGCAGGAGCAGGCCATGCCGCTGGCCATATACCCCACGTCATGAATCAGGTTCAGGCCAGCCAAAGCCTGGCTGAAAATGGCGAAAGTGCTCTCGATGCCGGCCTGGGCATCCAGGCGCTTGGCGTCGGTGGCACCGGCCAGGCCCCATGTGGGCAGGCCGAAGGACTGGGCCACCTGGGCCTGGGCCGCCAGGCCCAGGCTGCCCTCGGGTGCACCGAATGCCATCAGGGCGGTGGCCATGTCCAGGATGCCGACGTTTCCGCTCATGGATACGGGGCAACCGGGGTTGCGCAGCTGGGCCAGGCTGATATGGATCAGGGATTCGGCGGTGATCTGAACCACGGTGCCGGCCAGGGTCATGGGCGACGTGGCCCCGGGCTGGGCCGTGGCACCGGGCACCTGGGGCATGTAGCGGTCGGCCGCGATGAAGATGCGATCCACCACATCCTGGGGGAATACAAAGGGGGAGATCGCCTCCGGATAAAGCAGCACGAAGGGACGTTCTCTCAGTTGGTCGGCCCCACCGGCGACGACTGCCGCCATTTCAAAAACATATTCGCAGCCCGTGGGGGTGTATCCGATGAAAACCATGGGTTTGCAGGTGTTGGTAACCACCGCTTCAAACTCGTACAGGTCAGCCACCGTTCCGTTGACATCCTGTGCCGAACCCATGGGCATGACGAAGTCGATGTGGGGCAGGGCGTCGGCCACCTTGGCGCCGATGGCGATATCCTGGACCCGCGTTTCGTGGTACTCTCCGGTGAGGGCATCTTTGGTATTGGGGCTGGCCGTCGAGGTGCTATAATGGCTTTTTCGTCCCTCCACTTCCATGGCCCGTCGGCCGCAGCGATCATAGATGGTCCACCCCTTGGGGACTGTCGTCAGGCAGCCTTCGACAATGTAGCGGGGAATCTTCACCCGTTCGCCCTTGACGATGGCGCCTGCGCCGGCCAGCATCCGCCGGGCCCCTGCATGCAGGCATTTGAAGCCCGATTTTTCAATTACTTCAAAGGCCGCCTGGCGGATTTCCCAGATCTGATCATCGGTCAGGACGCTCATCTCAACACTTCGGGTTTCGGTTCGTGAGGGTTGAATCACCGTTCGCCTCCATTAATCCATTCTGGTTTTTATTAAAAAAGCGGACACGCGATCGATAGGCATCCGCGTTATTTGAAATGGGTGACCAGTGCGTCGATGGCGCCGGCCATCTTCTCATCCACGGGTGTCGCCGTGTGGGTTTTCAGAATCTGATTCAACCGCTCATGGGCACGATCCAGGAGACTGGTGCGCCCTTCCGCAGACCATCGCTCATAACCGTTCCGGCAAATCAACCGCGGCCGCCACTGCGTGCTGCGAAGGTGCTTGAGGGTATGGGGGTGAGTGAGAAATTGCCCCTGTCTCCCGCCCTGGACGATGACCTCCACTGCCAGATGATCGTCGTCTACCTGGATGCCTTTTTGGATCCGGCGGATCTGATCGATCACCTCATCCATGATCACGATCATCTCCAGGCTGCCCGTCAGGCCGAAGTCCAGGTAGCCTACATCGTGGTTCAGGTTGGAGCCGGCGGCGGCGGACATATAGGTGAGCAGACCGGCCTCGTAGGTAGCCTGCCCGTCAGGAATCTGAGCATCACTGGTGCCCGCATAGCCCCAGTTGGGGATATCGAAGAAATGGCTCATCTCCACCATTCCCATGTATGCCATGAGATATTCGGGTGCGTTGTAGGAGCATTGGCTGGTGGCCATATCCAGCACGGCGGCCCCCATACCCATGAGAAAGGGCGCCCCAGGTGCGGTGAGCTGGTGGACCACCAGGCCGAACAAGCATTCCGCCAGCCCCTGAACCACGTGTCCGGCGACGGTCATGGGCGCGGTGGAACCGGCGATGGGAGCCGGGGAGTAAATCACCGGCATTCCCGTTTCCGCGCAGAAAATCAGCTTGTCGATACTCTTGAAGGGATGTTTGAGCGGGCTGATCGGCTCATCATACTGAACCCAGTAGGGCTTTTCACGCAGCTGAAGTTCGCCGCCCCTGAGAATTTTGGATATTTCCCACATGGCCGACAGATCGACCCGGCTGTCCGCCGTGTTGACGATGGGCTTAACGGAGTTTGCTGCCATGGCGGCAAAGCTTTCCAAGTAGGCCCGATGCGCATCGATGTCGTGGGGGTGGGCAAAGGACATGATAAAATCGATGTTGGTCAGGGCATCGCAAACCCGTGCCGACCGTTCAATGTGTTCCAGGCGGGTACGGGTCCGCTCCAGCGTCTTGCCGTCCACGTGGTACATGAGATCCGAGCCGGTACCGAAATATGCCCGTCGGCCCCCCAGATCCATCACATGCTCGCCTTCCCGGTTAAACATGGGGATGTTGGCCGGTACGCTGTCGACCGCTTTTTCCACCAGCACGGCGGGAATGGTGACCAACCCGTCCTTATCCTGACGGCATCCCGCGTCCTTGAGCAACTGCACGGCCCCATCGTGCTGCAGGGTCATGCCGGTGCGTTCCAGCACGTGAAGGGCCGCGTGATAAATTTTTTTCTTGTCCGTTTCCGACAGGAAGGACAAGGTGGGAGAGAAGGCATTAGGTTCCAGGTTCATGGTCGATTTTCCTTTTGGGTTGGTTCCCGTGATCGTGCAGGTTGAAGGATTCAGGATATGGAAGCAACGGGTTCGATGTCCAGTGCTCCCAGTTTTTCATTCAGGGGACGTCCGTTTTCGTCCCAGCCCATGGCCATGTAAAATTCGCGAAGCATCTGGGTCATGACCGTTTGCGACAGCACCGTGTCTCCGTCGAGGAAAAACATGTCGGGAAGACGGTCCTCATCCATCTCCGGGGCATGCTTGAGATTGAACAGGCGCTCCATGGCCGCGATCCGGTCCCCGATGTGAAATAGATCCTCGGCGTATAGGGACAGTCCGGTAATCGCCGATGCGAGCACCGCTTCATTTTCCAGATCGAAAGCACCCAGCAGAGACAGGGTGGGAACTTTGCACAACCCCAGGCTATCCACAATGATGTTCACCAGCACAGCTCGGCGCACCAGCCGGCCCTTGCCGGTTGGCTTTCGCCGGTCCACCGAATCTGCAGACCCGAATGCCTCGGCACCCTTTTCTGCCGGCCAGCGGTGCTCCAGGGATGCATATACATTGTTGTAATCGCCGCCGCGGCTGGACACGGCGTAGCCCAGCGCGCTGCCCAGGATGGCCGCCGGATGGTAGGCGGTCAACTCCAACCCTTTGACATGGGCGGCAAATTTTTCGGCATCCTTGCCGATGATGGCCGCTGCCCGCTTGACCCCCTGGGCCAGGATGCCGCCCACGCCCGTGCCGGCAGCCATCTGGCGGATGAGGGTTTCCATGGCCGCGCCGTCGCCCCAGCCCAGCGTCATGCCGTCCGTATCGGCGACGGTGAGGATGCCTCGCTCGAACAGATCCATGGCAAAAGCGATGGCCGTAGCCGCCGAGGTGGAATCCAGTCCCAGGCGGGTGCACAGGTTATCCAGCCGCACAAGGGCCTGCAGATCTCCCAGACCGCACTTTGATCCCAGGTTGATCATGGGCTCAAATTCCGGACGGGTGGCTGTTTGGCCCTTCATGGGCCCGCTCTTGAATTTGAGATCGGCCTTGCACTGGACCGGGCAGCGGTAGCAGCCGGAAGAACGCAGCTTGTCTTTGATAAGCTGACGGCCATCCACCTGGTCCACCATCTCGAAACGCTTTTGCCGGTAATTGCGGGTACCCATGACGCCCATATCGTCGGCCCACTTGATGTATCCGGCACCACCGAAGCGGGAGAAGGTTTCGTAATCCGGTGATGCTTTGATCTGCCTGACATAGGCCTTGACCACACTGCCGATGAGGTGGCGCCGGTCCTCGAAAGGCTTCAAGGTGCCTTTTTCGATGACCACCGCCTTCAGGTGCTTGGCACCCATGACGGCACCGAGGCCCGTCCGCCCGGCCGCATGGTCTTTTCCGGTGACGATGCAGGCAAAGCGGGCCCCGGACTCACCGGCCGTGCCGATGGCCAGAATCTGAAGGTTCTCCCGGGCCAGGTCACCGGCGATGCGGTCCTGGGTATCGACGGCATCCAGCCCCCAATAGGCTCCGGCATCCCTGATTTCAGCACCTGCATCGGAAATGTACAGGTAAATCGGCGTCGATGACCGGCCCCGGATCACTATACTCAGGAGGCCGGTGGAACGCAGCCAGGCGCCGGCATAGCCACCCACATTGGAACTCCCGATCAAACCGGTGAGGGGTGACAGGGCATTGAGATGCAGCCGCGAAGCCGCGGGCGCCCGGGAACCGGTGAGCAGGCCGCAGGAAAACAGCAACATGTTGTCGGGCCCCATAGGGTCGGTGCCGGTCGGCAAATGCTCGAACAGGTACCCCACATTGAATCCCCGACCGCCCAGGAATCGGGCGATGAGCGCATCGGAGATCGGCCGACGGCTGCAGACGCCTTCATCCAGGTTTACTTCGAGCAGATCACCGAACGGATTTGACGGGTTGCTGTCCACCTTTTTTCCACCACTTTTGAAACCGTTGTTCTATCAGCATTTTTCATTTTGCTGCACGAGACAGGCCCTTTATTTATAAGCCCTGTCGCCTGTATATACAGCATACAGCCCTATTATTCGCGGGCAATGATAAAGTCAAGAAAATTTCACCTCGACAATTGGTATGAGATGTGCGATGGGTTAGAATAAGTTTCCGGCCGGTCGGCCCACTGTTCATCTGATGGGTGACTCCTATTCTCATGAAAACATCGGCTCCCAAATATGCACTGATCAAGGATCATTTAGTCCAAGGTGTTGCATCGTGCCGGTTTCATGATCGCCTTCCCTCGGAAAATGAACTGGCGCGTTTCCACAAAGTCAGCCGGATGACCGCACGCAAAGCCCTGGATGAATTGGTGCGCGACGGGGTTGCCAGACGGGTACCGGGCAAGGGAACCTTTCTTAAAAAACAGGGCTTTACGCAGGCATATTTCCACATTCATCCATTTTCGGAAAACGCCAGAATCTTTCATGTGGGCACCCGATCGCGGCTGATCCGTTCTGGAATGGTGACCCTTCCTCAGGAATTGGACACGCGGCTGCCCGGGAAAAAGGCGGTGGGCATACAGCGGGTCCACTATCTGGACGAACAGCCGGCATGCTATGAAATACGCTATCTGCGGGCCGATTGTTGCGGCGCCATTCTCAGTGAAGACCTGGCGGTGGAATCCGTCCATGACCTGCTCACCCGGCGCTTTGGACTGGTCATCACCCGGGTGTGGCAACGGTTGGAAGCCGTCAGCCTGAACACCGCTGTTGCCGTGGAACTGGGTGTCCCGCCCGGTGTCCCTGCATTTTGCATGCATCAGTTATTGATTGCCGACGACCGCCCCATTTCTTATGTGATTTACCATATGCGCAGTGATCTGTATGCCTTTGAAGACACCTTCTCACCGCAATGAGGAAGGCAACCCGAAAGAAGACCCATTCGAACCCAGTGGGAAGAAACTTATTCAGCAATATTGATATATCAATTCATAAAATTAAAACCCTGAATCAATTTTATTGATATTAAAGGCAATAAATGCTATGGGTTTTTCACTGATTCTTATAGTCTATGAAGTTAAACTGTTTCATTGATACCGCCACTGCCATGACGGTCCTTTTCAATTGAGACGTTTGCCAACTACACTTTGCCGGCACCATCCCCCCATGTTCGCGCAACGGTTGCAGGTGGCAACTGAATAGTCGATCCGTGTACCCCAACCATCCAAGGAGGAGACATGAAAGAAAAGATGCATTCGGCAGTCAAAGCACTTAACAGCGATTTCCAGAAAGGCAAAATGACCCGACGGGAATTTATCCGTTTCACCACTCTCCTGGGGGTATCCGCTGCGGCCGCCACCCAGATGGCGGGACTGGCCTTTCCGGCCAAGGTGCTCGCCGGCTCGGTCAAACGGGGCGGGACCCTGAAAGTGGCCGCACCGGTTCACAAAGTGACCCATCCGGCCCAGTTTTCCTGGATCTCGCCCACCAATCAGATGCGTCAGGTCGCCGAGTATCTGACCTATACCGACGAGAACAACGTCACCCATCCCTACCTGCTGGAAAACTGGCAGGCCAGCGACGACCTGAAAACCTGGACCCTGAACCTGCGCAAAGGCATCAAACACAATAACGGCGACACCTTCAATGCCGATGACGTGGTGTTTACCTTCAACCAGTGGCTGGACAAGGACGTGGGTTCTTCCATGAAAGGCATGCTCAGCTACCTGGATGCCGGCGGCATCGAAAAAGTGAATGACCACCAGGTCAAACTCCACTTGAAAAATCCGGAGATCGCGGTGCCCGAGCACCTGTTTCACTATCCGGCCATGGTTCTTAACCACCGCACCTTCGAAGGGGATTTCATCAAGGCGCCCCACGGCACCGGTCCCTACACCATCGAAACCTACCTCGAAGGCGAACGCTGCGTGCTGAAACGGCGCAACGATTACTGGAAGAAGGGAGTCGACGGCAACCCGCTGCCCTACCTGGACAAGATCGAATTCATCGACATGGGCACGGAAATGGGCCCCATGATCGCCGCCATCCAGGCCGGCGAGATCGACCTGCTGGATTTCAGCGATATCGGCGGCACCGAAGCCTACCAGGCCCTTAAAGACAACCCCAAGGTCAATGTTCAACCGGTCACCACCAACCAGACCCGCATCCTGAGAATGCGCGTGGACATGAAGCCATGGTCCGACAACCGGGTGCGCTCGGCGCTGAAGCTTTGCCAGCACCGTGAGAAAATTCTCGCCCTGGCCTATTTCGGGCAGGGCCTGGAAGGTCAAGATCAGCACGTGAGCCCCAAACATCCGGAGTACTGCCCCATCGGCACCCCCAAATACGATCCCATGCAAGCCAAGCAACTGCTCACGGAAGCCGGATACCCCAACGGTCTTGACGTCAACCTGGCCGTAGGCAGCGGCTGGAGCGAGATCGTTCGTTACGCCGAAATCCTCAAACAAGACGCGGCACCGGCCGGTTTCCGGATCAACATCCAGACCATGCCCAACAGCCAGTACTGGGAAAAATGGACCGAAGTCGATTTGGGGATCACCACCTGGGCCCACCGCCCGGTCGGCACCATGGTCCTCAATCTGGCATACGTAGGTGACGAGAATGGCAAACCGGTGGCCTGGAACGAAACCCGCTGGGTGGACAAGGAGTTTTCCGACCTGCTGACCCAGGCCAACGGCACCCTGGATGTGGAAGCCCGCCGCAAGATCTTCTGCAAGCTGGAGAAGATCCAGCAGGAGCGCGGCTCCATCGGCAACGCCTTCTGGATCAACGTCTGGACCATATCCAGGAAGCCGGTCCAGGGGGTCAAGGCCCATCCCAGCCTCTACCTGAAACTGGACGATGTCTGGATGAGCTGATGCCGTAACGCAGTGATATTATGAAAATCGGGCAAAGAGGGCCGAACGCAGTCCTCTTTGCCCGGATAAAGGAAAAGCGCCCCCACTGTTGATGGTACAATTCAACGCACTGAAACCGACTGAAATCCAAATCGACAGAACGACCGGTTGGTTGAACGGTGGGGTGCGGTGCCATTTATTCTCGACAACCTCCCCCCGTTTCAGCCGGAATCATCCATCACTTGCCATGCATCCGCGCGCCGGGACCTTTCCAACGACGCCGTGGGCATCGCTTTTCTACCAACACGACAGGAACCTGACGCTATGGCCAAATTCATTTTAAGGCGATTTTTGCTGCTCCTGCTGACCATGTTCCTGGTCTCCATGGCTGTCTTTCTCATCGCTGAGTCATCACCGGGCAATGTAGCCAAAAACATTCTGGGTGCATTTATCACCCCGGAACAGGAGGCCTCGTTTCTGGCCCAGATGGGGTTGGACAAGCCGGCCTGGCAGCGCTATCTCTATTGGCTGGCGGGCAGCGACTGGCACGCATCCAAAAAGGTGGGCCTTGCTCTGGAGAAGATCACCACGCCCAAAGGCTTCGAGGAGTGGTGGGCGGTGGACGAATCCGGACACCTGATCCGCTGGACCCTTCAGGGAGAAAATCTGATGGCTATGGTGCGTGAACCGGACGGTGGCGTCACCGAATCAGTCGACAACGGCCGCTGGACCACCGATAAAAACGGAAAAAGCACCTTCTGGGGGGTAGACAGGCAAAACCACGCCGTACTGTGGGAAAAGGGCGCCGACCGCGAGGTCTGGAGTTTCGTGGTGGGCAAAGGCTGGATGAAGACCACCGGCGGACCCGTTCAGTACATCCCTTTGAAAAAAGGCTTTCTCCGCGGCGATCCGGGCGTCAGCCTGCGGACCGGTCGTCCGGTGGGCAAAAGCATGTTCGTGCGCCTGAGAAACTCGCTGGTGCTGGCCGGCATCGCCTTCGTGATCGTCATGCCCCTGGCCCTGGTGCTGGGCATCATCGCCGGTCTCAAGGAAGGCTCCGTCAAGGACCGATTTTTGTCCATCAGCGGCATGATGTTCTCGGTGATTCCCGAATTCGCCACCGGTATTTTTCTGATCCTCATCGTTTCCCACTGGCTTCAGCTGGTGCCCGGCGCCACCGTCTTCGGTGAAAAAGCCCCCTGGCAGCGGCCGGACATGCTCGTTCTGCCCGTGCTCACCCTCACGCTCATCGAGTTGGGCTACGTGCTGCGCATCACCCGAGCCAGCATGTCCGAAGTCATGCGCTCGCCATACATCCGCACCGCCTTCCTAAAGGGCCTGCCCTATTGGAAGGTGGTGACCGGCCACGCGGTGAGAAATGCGCTGATCGCTCCCATCACCGTCATCATGCTCCACGTCAACTGGCTGTTGGGCGGCATCGTGATCGTCGAGGTAGTCTTTGGCTATCCGGGGCTGGGCCAATACCTCTTGGATTCAGCCCTTTACAAGGACATCAATGCCTTAGAGGCCGGCACCATGATCATGGTCCTCCTGGCCGTCTCCACCCAACTGGTCGCCGATATCATTTACACCTTCCTCAATCCGAGAATTCGATATGCATAGTGAAGCGAGTATGGAAAACAACCGTGCGACAGGCGATGAAACACTACCCCCGTCAGGCGGGGGCCGTTTCGAAAAATTGACCAACGCAGCCACCGTTCTCTTTGCTTCGAAGACCGCCATCGTAGGGCTTTTCATAGTGCTGTTCTGGGTGTCGACCGCCCTCTTCGCCCCCTATATCACCGGCTATGGGCCCAACGACCAGGACTGGAAGGCGCCCAACCAGGGCCCATCCTGGAGCCATCCGCTGGGCACGGACGAACTGGGTCGGGACCTGTGGTCCCGGCTGGCCTACGGCGCCCGTATCGTACTGGTGATCCTGCCGGTGACCGACAGTTTCTGGATTCCCGGGGGGACCGCCCTGTGGGGGGTATTTGCCTCCCTGCTCTTCGGCGCCACCCTGGGGCTTTTGGGTGGGTACCGGGGAGGATGGATCGATGAGATCATCATGCGGTTTCTGGACGCCATGATGTCGGTGCCCATCATCCTGCTCTACCTGATCATCGTCGCGGCCATCGGCGCATCGGCCGTGAACGTGGTCCTGGCCATCGCCATTGTGGGCACTCCCGGCGTGGCCCGGCTGGTACGAAGCCTGGCTCTCGATATCCGCACGCGCGATTATGTCCGGGCGGCGGAAACCCGCGGCGAGAGCGACGCGTATATTATGTTCACCGAAATTCTGCCCAATGCCAAGGGCCCCATCATCATCGATGCCATGCTGCGGGTGGGCTATGCCATCTTCGCCATGGGAACCCTGGGCTTTCTGGGACTGGGCCTGCCGCCGCCATCGCCGGACTGGGGCTCCATGGTGGCCAAGGGTCGAGAGTTCATTCTCATCGGCAGCCCCTGGGCCGCCCTGTGGCCTTCGCTGGCCATCGCCTCCCTCGTTGTCGGGCTGAATCTGCTGGCCGACGGCCTGCGTGAGGAGTCCATGCGCTACCAGTAGCACGGTGACCGTCAGTCCCATTCATAGCTGCCGGCACCGGGGGAGTCGGCAGCCTGTTTAATAAAGTCTCATCACAACACTGAAAAAACTTATCAACCGCCCCAAAAAGGAAGCCTGAACCATGACCGCAAGCGGACCGTCCAGTGCACCACCGATTCTGGAAGTCAAAGACCTGGCCATCTCCTACCAGACCCGCAAACGGGACGTCCCGGCGGTTCGCGGCGTGAGCTTTACCGTTAGCGAACAGGAGACAGTCGGGGTCGTCGGTGAATCGGGTTGCGGCAAGAGCACCATCGCCTTCGGCATTCTCGATTTTCTCGGGACCAACGGCAAGGTGGTAGCCGGAAGCATTCGCTTCAAGGGAGAAGAATTGGTAGGCCGCCCCAAAGAGGAGCTTCGCCGCATCCGCGGCAACCAAATCTCCATGGTCTATCAAGACCCCATGCAGGCCCTCAACCCATCCTTGAGCATCGGCCGACAACTGTCTGAAGTGCTCACCACCCACCAGGATATGTCCCGGGAAGATGCTTGGAAAAAGAGCATTCAAATGCTCGACCGGGTATATATGCCTGATGCCGCCAACGTCATGAACCGCTACCCGCACATGATTTCGGGCGGCCAGCAGCAGCGGGTGGTCATTGCCATGGCCATGCTCAACAACCCGGCCCTGCTGATCATGGACGAACCGACCACCGCCCTGGACGTCACCGTTGAGGCCGCGGTACTGGACCTGATCGAAGACCTGAAAAAGGATTTCAACACCGGTATCATTTTCATCACCCACAACTTGGGCGTGGTGGCCCGGGTCAGCAACCACCTCTGCGTCATGTACGCCGGGGAGCTGGTTGAAAAAGGCCCCATCAACGATTTGTTCGCCCAACCGGCGCACCCCTATACCCGGGGGTTGCTCTGCTGTATCCCGCGCTTGACCGACAATCTGTCTTATTCCCAACTGTGGTCCATTCGCGGACGCGTGCCACCGCCGGCCGAGCGGTCGGCTGACCGCTGCATCTTCCAGCCCCGTTGCGATTGGGCGTTCGACCGATGCAGCACTGCCCATCCCGAGCTGGAAGGCATCACGCCGGAGCATCAATCCCGCTGTTTTTTAGGCAAAGAAACCCTGAATTATCCCTATGACGAATACACCAGAGGAAAAAGGCGGATCTTGGCGGTATCTGAAAACGGTGCCGTTGAACGGCCGGAGGAAACGCTCAGCAAGTTAGAGAACATACGGATATACTACGAGCAGCAAAGCAGCTCCCTGAAGAGCCTGTTCGGCATGGGGGAAAAGCGCTACGTCAAGGCGGTGGATGACATCTCACTGCGCATACGCAAGGGCAGCACCGTGGGCATTGTCGGCGAGTCGGGCTGCGGCAAGAGCACCCTGGTCAAAGGGTTGATCGGCCTGGAGCGGCTGACCGATGGCCAGGCCCAGCTGATGGGACTCGACATCTCCGATCCGGTATCCCGACGGAGTCTCAAGCTCATTAAGGAGCTACAGATGGTGTTCCAGAATCCCGACTCCACCTTAAATCCTTCATTTTCTATCGGCAAGCAGATCGGCCGGCCCATCCGTCGGTTCAAGACGGGGAAGGGAAAGGCAGTACGCCAGGAGGTGGAGCGGCTGCTCCGAGCCGTAAAGCTGGCCGCCTATTATTATGACCGCTATCCCCGACAGTTGTCCGGCGGCGAGAAGCAGCGCGTGGGCATCGCCCGCGCCCTGGCCAGCAATCCAAACATGGTCATCTGCGACGAGCCCGTGTCCGCCCTGGATGTTTCCGTCCAGGCGGCGGTGCTCAACCTGCTCAACGAGATCAAGGGCGAATTCGGCACCACCCTGATCTTCATCGCCCACGACCTTTCCGTGGTCCGGTTCATCTCGGACTACATTGCCGTCATGTACCTGGGCCAGATCGTGGAGTTTGGGCCGGTGGACCGGATTTACCCCCCGCCATACCACCCGTATACCGAAGCCCTGCTGTCATCCGTGCCCGTGCCAGATCCCAATGCCAAGCGGCGCCAGATCCGTCTCTCCGGCGATGTGCCCAGTGCCTTGAATCCTCCGTCGGGATGCCGGTTCCATACCCGCTGCCCGCGCCGGGAGATGGCCCCGGGAAAAGGTGCCATCTGTGCCCTTGAACCGCCACCGTGGCAAAAAGGTGAAGGAGAACACCGTATCTTCTGCCACATTCCCATCAAGCAGCTGGCGGCAATGGAACCGGTGGTTCCCCAGAGCAAAAACGCCGCCTGATTTCCGAAACGACTATACGGAGAGTACCGACCATGAAGCTTGGCCTCCACACCTACAGCCTGAACCTGCACGGCATCGGCCAGGCCTGGGCGGATTTCACCTGCCCCTGGGACCGTCAACTCTCGACCTTTCAGCTGTTCGACCTGCTGGTGGAACTGGATCTTGAGGGGGTTCACCTGGATGACGGGGTCCTGGAGCGTCTGGATTCGGAATACCTGCATGAAGTGGGAGCAGCCGCCAGGGAGGCGGCGCTCTATCTGGAATACAATTTTTCCATGGACCGGGGCGGGTTCGGCATCGGCATCCAGCACGACCTGAACGCAGCCATCCACACCGCCCGGGACCTTGGCGCAGACATCGTCAAGGTGGGCATGGACCTGCGCCGACCCCGGCCCGTGGCCGGCAGCCGGTTTCATCCAAAGGTCATTGAGCAAATGGAAAAAGTGGCGGAACTGCTGTCGGCAGCGGCGCCGCTGGCTGCCGACTATGGCATCCGCCTGGCCGTAGAAAACCATTGCGACAGCTTTTCCGAAGAAATTATCTGGCTGTTGGATCGGGTGGACAGCCCGGTGGTGGGCGCCTGCATCGACACCGTCAACGGCCTGCACGTCACCGAAGATCCCATGGCCGCCATCGAACGTCTGGCGCCCCGTGCGTTTACCAACCATTTTCGAGACGACCGCATCCAGTTCCAGCGCTGGGGATTCAAGCTGGTGGGCACTGCCGTGGGAGAGGGGGACATCGACATGCGCCGGGCCTACGAACTCATCCGGGATCGATCTTTCATGGAGCGGATCAACATCGAAACGGAGTTGGAAACACCGTTGGACGACATGCAGACGGCGCTCGACATGGAGATCGACGCCATTCGGCGCAGCGTCCGCTACTGCCGGGAAGTTCTGGGCATCCGGCGTCATGACAATTAGCCCCGGGCAGACAACCGGCTCGGTTAGGCCTCCGTGTTTTCCGGGGGAAACAGATTGCTTATTTTTTCAAGCAGGGCGGCCTTTCGAACCGGTTTGACCAGGTAGGCATCACAATAGCTGCGGGCCTTAACGACATAGTCTGCCTTGCTGTGAGCGGTCACCATAATCTTTTTTGACGGGGTGATCCGGTTTTTTGCTTCCAGGGCACTGAATCGCTTGAGCAGGTCCAGGCCGGTGACATCCGGCAGATCGATGTCGATGGTGACCAGATCATAGGGGCGATTTTCACTGATGGCCTTGACGAACTGTTCGGTCGCTTCTATTCCGCTGACCGCAGTATCGCAATCCCCAATGTTTTTCTTCAGCATCAGCTCCAGTTTGGTCAAAGCCACAGGCTCGTCATCGATCAATAAAATTCGCATGGTCAGGCGCTCCTTTCCATTGGGCAATAAACTCCCGGAAATAGTAATATTGTTTTTTTAATTCATCGAAGTCGGCGCGGATATCCACCATTTCAGCATCACGCGCCCGCGCTTCCAGGCGGGCAGCTGCCGCAGAAAGGGCTGCGGCCTCCATCGTGGCGGCTCCGCCTTTGATGGCGTGGGCCTCCTTGCGAATTCCCTCCCGGTTTTCAGTTGAAATGAATTTTCGAATGACCTCGAGTTGGCCCGCTACCAGTTCGATCAGCTGATCGGCCACGGTTTTCACCGTTTCCGCGTCGCCAAACTCTTCCACGGCGGTGGCGACATCCATGATGCGGACATCATCATTTTCACCAGCGACCGTCGGTGGGACCGGATTGCCCATCGGCTGACTTCTGGATGAATCTTTCCGCAGGCTGATCCAATGGTCAGCCGTCTTGATCAGTTGGTGGCGGTGAACCGGTTTGATCAGGTAGCCATCCATGCCGGCGTCCAGACATTTTTTCTCATCCCCTTTCATGGCATTGGCGGTCAGGGCAATGATAGGGGTTCGCCGTTTGCGACCCTGGGCGGCCTCGAGCGCCCGGATCTTCCCGGTGGCGTCAAAACCGTTAAGGATCGGCATCTGAATGTCCATCAGAATCAGATCGTATCGGGTGCGGTCGAAGGCATCCATGGCCTGCTGTCCGTTATCCGCCACATCCACGGTATAGCCTGCCGCCGTCAGGTGCATGAAGGCGACCTGCTGATTGGTCAGATAGTCGTCAGCAACCAGGATGTGGCCGGATCGTGCGGTTGCGCGGCGGCTTGTGCGATCGATGATGGCGGCCTGCGTCAACGGCACCGTTGTATTCTCTTTGTCTGCGGTTCCGCCTCTTGTCACCCGATCAAGGACCGCCTGTAACTCCCCGATCTTGACCGGTTTGGAAAAAGAACCGTCGAAGCCGAGAGCGACATAATCCCTGCCCTCAACCATCTCTTTCAGGCTCGTGGCGACGATGATGGGGGTCCTTGCATAAGAGGGCATTCGCCGGATATGGTCTTTCAGCGCAACGCCATTCATACCCGGCATGCGGGCATCGGTAATAATGACATCGATCATTGGTGTCTGATCGGTCCGTTCGCCCAGCAGGGCAACCGCCGTTTCACCATCGTTAGCCGTCACTGCGTGCATGCCCAGTTGACCCAGATAGGCAGACAAAATCCGGCACGTGGTGGTGCTGTTGTCTACCACCAGAAGACTTCTCTTGCTTTGCCGGGGACTATCGTCTGCCGGCAACGGCATTCGGGCCGATCGCATGCCGAATTCCGCCGTAAACCAGAAGGTGCTGCCTTTGCCGGGCCGGCTGTCAACACCGATATGCCCCCCCATCAGTTCGACCAACTGCTTGCTGATGGTGGTGCCCAGCCCGGTACCGCCATATTGTCGTGTGGTGGAGTCGTCGACCTGGGTAAAGCTGGAAAAAACCCGATCCACTTTTTCCGGGTCGATGCCGATCCCGGTGTCAATAATGGAAAAACGGAGAAGCACCCGTTCCCCAGGCGGCTGATCCAGTTTGGCCTCGATGAGGATTTCTCCCTCGTGGGTGAATTTTACTGCATTTCCCGCAAGGTTGAGCAGAATCTGGCGCAGCCGTACCGGGTCTCCTACCAGTTCGGTGGGAACCGATGGATCGACAAAAATGTTAAGCTCGACCCCTTTTTCGGAGGTCTGAAAAACAAAACTTTCCCCGATCTCTTCCATCAGTGTGCGAAGATCAAAGTCAATCTGTTCCAACTCCAGCTTGCCGGATTCGATTTTAGAAAAATCCAGTACATCGTTGATTTGTCGAAGCAGTGAAAAGGATTCGCGGCCGATGATTTCGATGATCCGGCGCTGATTCTCGTCCAAACGGGTAGACAGGGCCACCTCGGTCATGCCGAGGATGCCGTTGAGCGGGGTTCTCAACTCGTGGCTCATTTTGGCCAGAAAATCGCCTTTGGCCAGACTGGCGGCCTGGGCCTCCTCGGCCAGGATGTTGGCTCGCGTCATGGCCTGCTCCAACTCTCGTTGGGACCGGGTCAGGGCTTTGGTCCGCTCAGCCACCTGCCTCTCCAGCAACAGGCTCTGATTTTTCAGCAGACTGGTATAGGCCATGCTTTCTGTTGCATTGGCCACATGCAGCATGATGATGGACAACAGGGTCATGGCGGTATCCGGAAGGGAAGTGTGGCCGCTTGGCAAAAGGCCGCCGAACATACCCTTAACCTGATTGTGATTGGCAATCACGTGGAGCAGATACTGACGGTCGTGGTCTTTCGAAGAAATGACCACGCCTCGGCGCTCACGGATGGCCCAGGCAAAATAGCCCTTATCGATCATGAAGGCCACTTCCTGCTGGATCATGTCGGCCAGATGGTCCGGATGCCGAAAGGCCGGCTGAAATGAAAAATCGGATTCGTCGACCATATAAAAAGCCAGCACCTCGAAAGGGAAGATCGCATCGATGCGACGCTTGGCTTCCGGCAACAAGGTATCGAGGCAGTATTGGTCTCCGCCAATCTCCGTGTAGAAATCTTCAAGAGAGAGAACCATCTCCAGGGAATTCTGGATATAGCGCCGGCTGTCCTCAAGATGGACAATCCGTGCTTTCAAGAGGTCGATGTTGCTTTCCAATGCCATTTTATGCACCGCTCTGGAAAACCGTCATGAGAAAACCCAGGTGGTGAATCGCCTGGGGGATGACCGTGGAGAGGGTCTGGGAGGAAAGCCTGAGCTTGTCCCAGGCCGCCACATCCAGACCCGGCACCCGCCATTCGCCGCTTTTTCCTTCACCCAGGCTGTGGGCAATGATGTCCGAGAGATGGATGATTGCGGCTTTAGCCGGGTCCTGTGCCGCCATCGGCCGGTGATGATAAACCACGTTCTGGCTCAAGGCCACGGGGAACTTCCATTGTTCGAAAAGATCGCCGGCAATGTCGGTGTGTCGAAACCCCATGACGATCTTTTCCATGTCATAGAGAGAGGCCTTGTCATCATGCACACCTGACAGCATCAATCCGGCCTCTTGGGGGAAATATTTAAAAATCACCATTCTGCCGATGTCGTGGAGCAGCCCGGAAACGAAAAGCTGCTCGGTATTTCGAATATTGCCTCCCGCCGCCAGGATTCGGGCCAGCACCCCGCAGGCCAGGCTGTGGTGGGTGAACGCTTGCATGTCGAATACCTCTTTGGGTATATCCCTGAATATTTCCATGGTGGTAATGCCCACGGCCAGGGCCGAGATCTCCTTCGATCCGATGATGGTTACAGCCCGGGTGACACTGTCGATCCGGGAGGGAAAGCCGTAGAAGGCACTGTTGACGATCCGCAGGAGCAGAGCGGACAGGCCGGGGCTTTTACTGATCACCTGGGCAATGTCATCGGCCGATGAGAATGGATCGGCGATCGTGTCGTTAAGTTTGAATATCAGGGAAGGGATTTCCGGCAGCTTGATGTCACGGCTTCGTATTTTCTTGCGCATGTCTATGCCGGTTATGGGCGAAGACGGTCTTTTGACCGGTTCGATTCTCCCCTGCCGGTGATGGCTGGCGGCATGCCTGCTGCGGTATATCACCGCCTGGCGGAAGATCTCGGCGACGGCCGGATGAGTGAGGTCGTTGTCTGAAAAGGCGGGTTTAAGCATCTCCGCCACCCGCCGTGTGGCCTCCGGATCTACGGCATGGTTTTCTTCAGCTCCCCCCTTCCCGGCGTCTTGCACCTGCACTTCCGGGACACCCCACATTTTAAAAATACCGACGTGCTTATGAGCGATGGATTGTCCCTCGGAGAGCAACAGGCGGCCGCTGGTATCCGTCACGTCGGTCGCCAGGACCATTCCCGGTTTAAGCTGATCAATGGAAACATAAGGCATCGCTAGTCCAATTCGTTTTTACGAATATATCGATGATTTGCAGTCAATCGGCCTGCCCCTTATATATCGTGCGACAGTCGCAAAACTTTAGCCGGTTCCCCCTTACCGGTGTGCCTTGCCCTGACGGCGGCCGACGGTATTCCGGAACTTGTGATTTGAAAACCAGCGAGGCGTGGGTTATGATATGGCATTAAAGAAACGAAGGCCAATCGACTGAAGGAGGAACGAATGACTGAAAATCGGATAAAAGCGGCGGTCATCGGGGCGTTTGTGGCCGATGCGCTGTCCCTGGGCGTACACTGGGTGTACAACACCGGTGTAATCGAAAAAAAATTCGGTCGGGTGGAACAATTCTACGATCCGCTGACCTCCTACCACAAAGGCAAGAAAGCCGGCGATTTCACCCATTATGGCGATCAGATGCTGGTGCTGCTGGAATCGGTGATCAGCGGCGGCGGATTCGATGCCCATCGGTTTGCTGAAACGTGGCGCTCCTTTTTTGCCGACTACGGCGGCTATTTCGACCAGGCCACCAAAGCCACCTTGGAAAATATGGATGCCGGCAAAAGCCTGACCGAGAGTGCTTCCCATTCGGACGACCTGGCAGGGGCCTCGCGCTTGGCGGCGCTGGTGCCCGTCTATCATGACAATCGGGAACAATTGGTCCGCACTGCCCGGGAACAGACCGCCATCACCCACAACAATGACCGGGTGATTTTAAGTGCTGATTTTTTTGCCCGATCCGTTTTGGCCGTACTCGACGGGAACCCTCCCGGAGCAGCCATGGAGGCCACCGTGAAAGCCCACTTTGCCAACAGTTCCATCGCATCGTTGGTTACCATGGGTATAGAGAGCCGCGACCGGGAAACCCGGGAAACCATCGCTGAATTTGGTCAAATGTGCAGCGTGGAGGCCGGTCTGCCCGGAGCGGTTCACCTGATTTCTCGCTATGCCGACGATTTCAAGACAGCCATGGTGGAAAATGTGATGGCCGGTGGAGATTCGTCGGCACGGGGAATGATGGCGGGCATGGTACTGGGCGCCGCCCACGGCATGGCGGCCATCCCCGAGGCATGGCGAGCCGGAATGACCGCGAGCCAACGAATCAACGCTCTCTTAGCAGGGTGTTGAAAAACGTCATGAGCGCAGGCAAGACAAGGCAAAATTCGACGAAAAAGCGCAGCTTATGGGTGATAAATGAGCATTTTGAGCCGGATTTCAACGCCGTATAGCCAAGCGCACTATTTTTTCAACAGCCTGATAGACCATTTAAAAGGGATTTCGGAACGGCGACTCAAGGCCGGATTCCGGCGTCGGTGTCCATCGACAGGGGCTCGTCGGGCATATTGGAGCGAATGATAATATTGCGCTGCAGACTCTGCACCACCCGGTCGATATTCTCCACGCCTTTGCGAATTTCGCTGATGCCTTCCCTGGCAGTTGCCGTTACCCGGGGGATGTCTTGGCTGCCTTGTTTCAGGTTTTCCAATATGAGCCGGATGGTTTTTAATGATCCCCGGGATTCTTCAAGGATGCCTTTCAGAGCCTGAACATTTTCCACCACCCCGGCCCCGGCCGTCTGAATCGTAGCCAGATTGTCACTGACCCGATCCAAAATGACCGGCCCCCTAGTGGAGGTGGCCCGTATATCATCCAGCAGATTGTTTACCTTTTCCAGGTTTAACAGAACCCCATCGACCAGTTCCCGGGAAGCCACGACAGACCCCAGCGAGCCCTGTCCCTGCCGGATACCGCCGGTGATCTGTTCCAGATGCGTGGAGGTTTTTTCGATGTTGGCCAACGTGGTCAGCAAAGGCCCCTGCGGGTCTTTCATGAGGACCATCAGGTCAGCCAGTTCCTGAATCGTCCGCACGGCCAGCATCGCCGTCTTTTCCACTTCGAACTCCTTGAGAATATCCGAAATGGATTTCTTTTCAATGGACGGAATCATTCCGCCAACGGGGATTTTCGGGGCGTCAGGGGCACCGGGGACGATGGAGATGTATTCCGAGCCGATGAGCGTGGGGCTGTCCACCACGGCCACCGAGTCCTGCCGGATGCGCGATGCGTACTTGGATAGAATGCCCAACTGGACATTCACATTGTCTTCTCCCAGCGAAATCCGCTTCACCTTGCCGATATCGGCTTTGAAAAGCTTCACTGCCGCATTGACCTGGAGATTATAGCTCTCTTTGAAGCTGGTGTAGAAGGTCACCTCCTCGGCAAACCAGTCCTTTCCCCGGCCAAGAATCACCACGGTGGTCAGCAATAATACCGTGATGCCGACGACAAAGAGACCGACGCTCTTTTCTGCCTTTGAATAGCTGGTTTCCATCGGATCGTCACCTGTCAGCCGTTGGATATTACCGGATCGTTAGACGGATATTGTCCGGATCTCTCCGTCAGTCAGTATCAGCTGCCGGTTCGCAAGGCCGGTCATTTTGCGGTTGTGGGAAACAAAAACCACCGCAGTTCCGGATCCTGCCATATTTTTAAGATGGCTATAAATCCCGTCATTTTCATCAATTTTGATGAAATTTTCCGGTCGGTCAATCAGCATCACCGGCGGCGCTTTGCCCATTTCCCGAATGGTGATGGCCTTAAGCAACTCACTGTCGCTCAATACGGATGGCCGCCGGTTGAGCATCGGAAATAAACCCGCCCCTCTGCATAAGGAATCCAGCGTTTCATCGATGTCGATGGTCAGATCGTTTTCGGAGTAAAACCTCGTTAAAAGAAGGTTTTCCCGAAGGGTCCGGTTGCTGATCATGCCTGCGTCCGGGGCCACATACCCAATCTGTCGTTTGATCGCAAGACACTGTCGATAATCCTTCAGGTCAACTTTTTTCCCATTGAAACGATATTCTCCCCGTTCCGGCTGATCCAATGTTGCCAGGATACGCAGCAGGTATCTACCGTCTACAGGCGGGTCGACGATAACGGCGATCACGTCACCAGGGGCAACGGCCAACCGGAGTGAGCCACACGGCCCGGGCATGCCTGGCGGGCCCAGCGCCAGGTCGGCAATGTCAATGATCGGTGTCGCTGTCGATTCCATTTACACGTAAAAAAGAAACGAAATAAAAATATTAATTACCAAACAATAGAAAAAACAATCCACGGCAGCTCGGGAGGTAGCCACCGGCACCTGGGTAATCTGGCTTTTTCGGGCCAGTCCGTGGTAAAGGCAGGTCACCGTGATGGTGATCCCGAAAAAGATGCCCTTTAATATTCCAACGGCAATGTCGGCCCCCACAACCCCTTTGGCAATCTGCTGGAAAAATCCTTCCACAGGCAGCATGGTGGTGCCCTTGACGATGGCATAGCCGCCGATGATCGCCATGAGATCGAAAACCAGAATCAGACTGACGATGGCGGTAGTAATTCCCACCAGGCGGGGCAGGCAGACGGTGTGAAGGGGATCGATACCCGCCATCTCCAATGCGTCGATCTCATGGAGGACACGCATGTAGGACATTTCGATGGTGACTGCAGTTGCGGAACGCAGAATCACGATGATGGCGGTAGCCAGCGGGCCAATTTCCCGCAGCACCAGCAACACCACCAATTTCCCCAAATCCACTTGACCTGACAACTGGGAAAACTGAACGATCAGCATGCTGCCGGTGATCAGGGCTACGGGAATGATCACGGGAAGGGCCTGAACGGCCGTAAAGTAAACCTGTTCCACGACCACCCGTTTGATCAGGGCGCGACCGGTGCGGGGCAGCGGCACAGCGATGGCCGTCAGCCGGTAGGTCAGCGCGAACAGGTCCATCAGTCGGTTGACGGAGCGAATAGTTTTTCTGCCCAAGGCACCGACAAAATTTTCCATTTGGCCTCAACTCCTCTTTCCCCGAATGGAAATCCCGGAAGAGGTGTCATTAGTTGACTTATCCGAATTCTTACAATATATAATCCGTGTGGGTCAATAGCATAGGGTTAACTATCAAGAATTGAAAGCAAAATTTACTTTTCTTCATATTCTGTTGCTCTCCTTGCTGCTCGTGTTACCCTTAGCCGGGCCCAGTGTGGCCGACGACACACTGATTCAGGTGCTGGATACGGGCTGCATCGACTGGAGCGCCGGAACCGTCCGGGCGCGCGGTGTCGCTGCCCCCGCCACCATCGATGATGACGAATCACCGGATTCACCATCGGACATCCTCGATGCCGCCCGGCGGATGGCTCAAGCCAACCTGATGGAAACCGCAAGCGCCATTCCCATCGATTCCGTTTCACAGGTGGCGGACCGAATGACACAAAGCACCGACTTTCGTGATGGATTGAGCACGCTTGCCCGAAATGCATCCCTCTCCCACCAGGAATATTTATCCGACGGCACCGTAGAAATTGAATTGACCATGAATCTGACCGGCGGATTCAGCCAGTTCGTGCTGCCCGAAGAAATTCGACAGGTAGACTCGGTGGTTACCATGACTGCCGCTGAACCGAATGCGGACAAACCGTCTATACCGGTAATTGGGACCAACGGAAGTCCAAACACGGGGCTGATCCTTGATGCCACCGGCATTGGTGCCAAGCCTTCCCTGGTACCGGTCGTCGTCGATGAATCGGGAGAAGTGGTGTATGGGCCGGCCTTTGTAAGCCGCGAATTTGCCGTATCCCGAGGCATGAGCGGCTTTGCCACAACATTGGCTGCGGCCCGCCGTGACAAACGAGTGGGAGACCAGCCCCTGGTTGTCAAGGCCATCAGAACACGATCCACGGGAGCAACAGACCTTGTCGTCTCAAACGCCGATGGGGCACGTTTGCGAAGCTCGGTGGTCCACCTGAATTTCCTGAAAGCCTGCCGGGTGAGCATTGTGATGGATCCGGTGGCCAATCCGTGATCAGGGATACCCTATCTATCAAATGCCGTTGATTGGCAAATGAGGAGATATCATGGCTCGACGCAACAATCTTGCATGGTTGGTTCTTTTTTGGGTTCTTCTCGTGGCCTGCGGGCCGGACACCATTTTCCTCCGGCCGGCGTTGGATACACCGGAACAGCACGTGAAAAATGGGAACAGCCTGTTAACACGCGGCAAGATCGATGCAGCCGATGCTGAATTCATTCGGGCAAAAAGTCTGGATGATGACTATGCCCCGGCCTATGTGGGTCTTGCCTTGGTTCAGGGACATCGGGGGAATCTCGATGGTGGATTTGAGACGCTGGAAAAAGCCAGAGGGATCGTGGCCACACCGGATGAAGCCAAAGCCGTGGATCGTGGGTTTAATCTGCTGGAAGGGATGCGATCGACCGTTCAGTATTAACCGAAGGCTTGAGAATCGAATGGGCATGACTGACGGGGCAGGGGTTTTCTTCCCCTGCCCCATTGATTTTCAGTAGCGATAATGATCCGGTTTGAAGGGACCCTCTACGGAGACTCCCAGATAATCGGCCTGAACCGGGGTAAGCGTGGTCAGTTTGACCCCCAACCGGGCCAGGTGGAGCCGGGCTACCTCTTCGTCCAGCTTCTTCGGCAGTGTGTATACCTTTTTATCGTATCCCCCCGAGGCCAGCTCGATCTGGGCGAGACACTGGTTGGTGAAACTGTTGCTCATGACGAAGCTGGGGTGGCCGGTTGCGCATCCCAGGTTCACCAGCCGCCCTTCGGCCAGGATGATGATGGACCGGCCGGACTTGAGGGTCCACTTGTCCACCTGGGGCTTGATGGATGTTTTTTTACAATCGGCGCTCTTTTCCAGATAACCCATTTCGATCTCGTTGTCGAAGTGGCCGATATTGCAGACGATGGCCTCATTTTTCATCTGCTCCATATGGGCCCCGGTGATCACCTGGTAGCAGCCGGTGGCGGTCACGAAGATGTCGCCCAGGGGCGCGGCGTCCTCAATGGTGATCACTTCGAAGCCTTCCATGGCCGCCTGCAGGGCGCAGATGGGATCGACCTCCGTCACCAGCACGCGGGCCCCGTATCCGCGCATGGAATGGGCGCAGCCCTTGCCCACGTCTCCGTATCCGCAGACCACCACCACCTTACCGGCCATCATGATGTCCGTGGCCCGCTTGATACCGTCGGCCAGGGATTCGCGGCAACCGTATAAGTTGTCGAATTTGGATTTGGTGACCGAATCATTGACGTTGAAGGCAGGAAACAGAAGCTCTCCCTTCTGGGCCAGCTGGTACAGGCGATGGACACCGGTGGTGGTCTCTTCGGAAACCCCCTTGACCGATGCGGCGATCCGGGTCCAGAATCCGGGATCCTTCTCGGCGCTGGTTTTCAGACGGGCCATCAACAACCGCATATCATCGGAATCGTATTTTTTTTCCAGCAGGGACGGGTTCTTTTCCACCGCCACCCCCTGGTGAACAAACAGGGTGGCGTCTCCGCCGTCGTCCACGATCAGGTCCGGCCCACTGCCGTTCGGCCAAACCAGCGCCTGCTCCGTGCACCACCAGTACTCCTCCAGGTTTTCCCCTTTCCAAGCGAAAACGGCGGCCGACCCCTTGCGGGCGATGGCCGCAGCCGCATGATCCTGGGTGGAAAAGATATTGCAGGACGCCCAGCGGATGTCGGCGCCGAGAGTCTTCAGGGTATCGATGAGCATAGCGGTCTGAATGGTCATGTGCAGGCTGCCGGTGACCTTCAGGCCCTTGAGCGGCTGCTGCGGGCCGTATTTTTCCCGGACGGCCATGAGTCCGGGCATTTCGTTTTCCGCCAGCTGCATCTCCTTGTCACCGAAGTCGGCCTGGGCCAGGTCGGCAATTTTATAGGGCAGTGACGGGTCGTAGATGGGTAGGCTATCAATTGCCACCACGTTTTGGGCAAGTGTCATGCGTGTTCCTCCATAAATGATGGGGGCCATTGGCCCCCTTTGTTTTTATAATACTATAATAATCGTCCTGACGCCGATTACAACCCGGCCTTTTCACGGATAATGTCGGCTTTGTTGGTCTGCTCCCAGGAAAATTCCGGTTCGGTCCTGCCGAAGTGGCCGTAGGCAGCGGTTTTTCGATAGATGGGCCGCAGCAGGTCCAGGTACTCGATGATGGCCGCGGGTCGCAGGTCGAAAACCGCTTTGACGATCTCCTCCACCCTTTCCTTGGGCACCTTTCCCGTGTGCATGAGGTCGATCATCACCGATACCGGTTCGGCCACGCCGATGGCGTAGGCAATCTGGACTTCGCATTTTTTAGCCAGGCCGGCGGCCACGACATTTTTGGCCACGTGACGTCCCATATAAGAGGCGCTGCGGTCCACCTTGGACGGGTCCTTGCCGGAAAAGCAGCCGCCGCCATGGCTGCCTTGGCCGCCGTAAGTGTCAACAATAATCTTGCGGCCCGTGAGCCCGCAGTCGCCCATGGGGCCGCCCACCACAAACCGCCCGGTAGGGTTGATGAAATAGCGCGTGTCACCGTCGATCATCCCGGCCGGGATGACCTTTTTGATCACCTCTTCGATAATGGCCTCGCGCAGGTCTTCATGGGTAACGTCCGGTTTGTGCTGGCTGGAAACCACGATGGTATCCACCCGCTTGGGTTGGCCGTCGTGATACTCGATAGTGACCTGGGATTTGCCGTCCGGTCGCAGAAAATCAAGAGCCCCGTTTTTCCGCACCTGGGTCAGGCGCCGGGTCAGCTTGTGGGCATACATGATCGGCATGGGCATCAGTTCCGGCGTCTCGTCCGAGGCGAAGCCGAACATCAGTCCCTGATCGCCGGCCCCCTGGTCCAGGTGCATCCCTTGACCCCGGTTAACACCTTGGGCGATGTCCGGGCTCTGGTGGTCAATGCTGGTGATCACCGAGCAGGTGCGCCAGTCAAACCCCATCTGGGAGGAATGGTACCCGATATCCTTGATGGTGTCCCGGACGATCTGGGGCATATCCACGTAGCACTCGGTGGTAATTTCGCCGGCAATGAAAGCCAGGCCGGTGGTGACCAGGGTTTCGCAGGCCACGCGGCATCCTTTGTCCTGGGCCATGATGGCATCCAATATGGAGTCAGAAATGGCATCAGCCACTTTGTCCGGATGGCCTTCGGTAACCGATTCGGAGGTGAATAGAAATTTGTTGGTCATGCAAAGTCTCCTTTTTTCAAAATGAGGAACCCGCTATGGATCACGGGGTAAGCATCATGTTGTCGATAAGCCGCGTTTTCCCCACCTTCACCGCCATGGCCATAAGCACCGGGCCGTTGACAACCGGCACATCGTCCAAAGTCTGAGGATCACAGATGGCAATGTAATCGATCGTTGTATCTGGAACCGTGGTGATTCTTGCAGCAGCGGACCGGGTGATGGCGGCGGCGATGGTCTCTCCATCCTCCACCAACTGTCGGGATGCCACCAGGGCCTGGTAGAGGCAGGCGGCGGATTGCCGTTGGCTGCGCGTAAGGTGCATATTTCTGGAACTCATAGCCAGGCCGTCAGCTTCCCTGACGATAGGTGCACCGACGATGTCGACGCCCATCTCCAGGTCGTTGACCATCTGCCGGATGATCGCCAGCTGCTGAAAGTCCTTTTCACCAAAGATGGCCATGTGGGGTCGGACAATGCCCAGCAATTTGGTGACTACCGTGGCTACGCCGTCGAAGTGGCCTGGGCGGGAGAGGCCGCAGAGGTGTCCAGGAAGAAATTTCAAGGATACAAACGTCTGAAATCCTTCTGGATATATCTGATGCGCATCGGGAAGGAAAACCGCGTCAACCCCAGCTTTTCGGGTCATATCCAGATCCCGCGTTTCGTCTTTGGGATAGGTGGCCAGGTCCTCGTTGGGGCCGAACTGGGTGGGGTTAATAAAAATGCTCACCACCACATGATCTGCCAGGGATTTGCCTTTTTCCATGAGGGACAGGTGGCCCGGGTGCAGGAACCCCATGGTTGGTACAAAGGCGATGGTCTTTCCCGATCGGCGCAGATCGGATGAAAAGCGCCGCATCTGGCTGATAGTGCGAAAAATATGGATGGCTCACTCCTTTTTCCGGTTAACCAACCGCTGTCGTTAAAGTCGGCTTCTTTTTCGCGCCCGGCATTCCGAGAAAAAGCGGATATGTGCCATGGAGCAGGTCAGCAATAGAGCAATAGTCTGGAAATGTCAATAATGACATCGTCTTATAAAACAAGAACAAAGCCGGATGCCGACTTTGCTCGGTGATGAATATGATCCTGAACGCCGACAGATAGTTACACCGTGCGGTGGCGCCTTCACGTCAGCCGTCAAAATCCATCATGCGGGGTTCAATGGCACCTTGTGTTCCATCAGGGTACAGACCATGTCCCGGGCCGTCTCAAGATCCAGTCGCCCCATGTTCAGCACCAGATGGTATAAGTGCGGATTTTCATAATCACTCTTGCCCAGCCGTTTATAGAGGCTCAACCGTCGACGATCTTCGTTGCCCACCAGCCGTTCGGCTTTATTGCGTGCCATTTCATAGCGTTTCATAATAAATTGGACCCGGCTTTCAAATTCATTCACCAGCAGAATGTGGAAAGCATCGGGGTGGTCGTTGAGAATATATTGGCTTCCCCGGCCCAGGATCACCACATTTCCTTCATCGGCGAACTGGGCAATAATGAGCACCAGGTAATCCAGATAGATCTGCTCATCCAGATAGCCACGTTCATCTGACAGCACCCGATCCATCCAGCGCTTTGAAACCATGCGGGAAATCATGCGGGACAACTTGCTGCCGGCCTCTTTTTCAAAGGATTCAACCCAGTGGGTGGAGACATTGGCCTCCTTGGCCACACGCTCAAGAATGTCGCGGTCGGCAAAGGTGTAGCCCAAAGAATCGGCAATCATTTTGCCGAGAGTAATGCCGCCTGCGCCGAACTGCCTCGAAATGGTGATGACCGCCATTGGTGCCTCCTCACTCTCGTTGCGGGTTAGGATCGATTTCCACGGTGCTTGCCGGCCGCTACCCCTCTTTAGGAGGAATTAGCAGGACCGGAAAAATGGACTGCTCCGCAAGTCCTTTGCTGATGCTTGTTCCCCATCGGTCCTTCCACAGGCTTTTATGCGGGGAACCGGCAATAATCATGGAAGACTGGCACTCCCTGGCACCTTTGTCGATTTCCGAAACCGGATCGCCGATATAGACATGGGGTTTTGCCGTGATACCGTAATCTTCCAGATCATCGCACAGGGCATCCAGTTTTTTGCGGTTTTCCTTGCGGGTTTTCTGGATGCCCATGGCAGTTGTTTCCTTCAGGTCTTTTTCGCTGGCTACATGGACCACATCTACTTCGCGGATCACCGCTTTGAGGGATTTCAGATAGTCGATGGCCCGGTGGCTGGCCGCAGACCAATTAGTGGCCAACAACGGCTTTTCAAAGGGATTTTCCGCCAACGGTCCCTTCTGGGCAAGATATTTATAAACCAGCACGGGGGTTGCGGAACGGTGAATAATTTCGGTGATGTCAGACCCGGAATAGAGCTGCTCAAGGCGCCCCTTTCGCTCAGGACTCAGGACGATCAGGTCCACCGATTCCTTCTCGGCCGCCTGGATCACCTGGCCGGCAAAACTGCCGACGACGATATAAACCCCCACTTCCATGCCCTGTTCGAAAAGCGTTTCCGCCCAGTCGATAAACCGGATGTTGGCCTTTTCCCGAAGCCGGATTTCAGCTCCTTTTTCGTAACCCTTGCCCCGTCGCATGGCTACCTTGTCACGCTCGATGACATTCAGGAACACCACATGGCTGAGGGCGGCTTTCTTCAGGTCCATCAGGGACTGCAACGCATCGAACCGGAGGTTGTCAAAACGGGTGACAAATAACAGCTTTTTTATCTCCATTTTATCTCATCCTTGCCAGCCTTGCCGACCATACCGTATCCCAACTTCCGGACCGCTATCCCAAAAATTTTTTAATCTCCCGGGCAAGCTCATCGGGTTCAACGGGCTTTTCCAGATAGTTTTCCGGTTCGGGCACCGGTTTGTCCCCGAATTCCGTGAGCGCCTTCTGGGAGCGCAGAAAGGTACGTTTGGCCACCCCGGAAAGGATGATCACGGGAATACCGACCAGCGACTTGTCCGTCTTCAATTCACGATAGAGGCGGATGCCGCTTTGTTTGGGCATCAGCACATCCAGAACCACCAGGTCCGGCCGATCCTTTTTGATAATCTCCAGCCCCTCTTCTCCGTTGGCTGCTTCGATGGGCGTATAGCCGCTCTCTTCCACAACAGTGGTATTGAACAACCTTACATCCGGATCGTCGTCCACGATCAATACTTTTTTACTCATCTCGAGACCTCCTTAAAGGTTAACGCCGATAGCTGAAATTAAAATGCGCATCGATAGACGTTAAGATAACTATTTTGACAATCCCAGAGAGAGGAAGCCGCATGGCAATATATCGACGGCCGATAACGCAATCCAAATTAATTATCATAAAGCCATTTTCAGTTCAGGCTGACGGCATCCGGCACCTGGGCCGGAAATCGTATGCTGAAGGTGGTTCCCTCCCCCTCGGTGGATGCAACGTCGATGGTTCCCTTGTGTTCTTCCACCAGCTTGGCCGTCACCAGCAAGCCGAGTCCGGTCCCCTTCACCCCTTTGGTGCTGAAAAAGGAGGAGAAGAGCTTTGATCTGACTTCTTCTGACATGCCGCAGCCGTTGTCGCTCACGTCAAAGCGAATGGTCCCGGTCTCCTCCTTTTCGGTGGTGACCGTCACCTGATGGTCCTTTTCGACATCTGGATCAAAGATACATGCATCGATGGCATTTGTCACCAGATTCATCAAACAGCGGTGTACGGTGCGCGGATCCATGATCACCGGTGTCATCCGGTCGGACAGTTGTTTGACCATTGTCACCTCGTGATCCCTGGCCACCCCATCGAGCAGTTCACAAACATCTCCGGCAATATCGTTGGGATTGCAGGTTTCATACTCAGGCTCCCGTTCCTTGGAATAAGAGAGCAGGTCCATCACCAGGTCTGAGGTGCGGGTGATGTTGCGCTGGATCATCTCCCAGCCGCTTCTCAATTTTTCGGTGTTGTCCCGCTCCAGCCCCACGTCCATCAGATAGCTGCCGCCTTTGAACCCGTGGAGGATGTTTTTGATGCAATGGGCCATTCCGGCAACGGTCTGGCCCACGGCAGCCAGCCGTTCGCTGTTGACCAGATCCCGTTCCAGCCGCTTGATTTCACGCAGATCCTGGAAGAAGGCCACGGTTCCCATCATTTTTTTCTTTTCCCGCAGGACGGTGCCGGAAAATCGAACTGGAATGGGTTCGCCGGTGCTGGCACGGATATCGTTTTCCACCCAAGGCGAGGTTTCGTTGGCATCCTCCCCCAAACCCGTTCGGGTGAGGGTCTCCTGAACCCATTGGGGCAGAAAAGCCCTGGCATCTTTGGTGGAGACGACATCGGCAGCCGAATAGCCAAAAATCCGCTCGGCGGCCGGGTTGAAAATGACGGTTTTCCATTGATCATCTGTGGCAATGATGCCGTCATTGGCGCTTTTGATCAACTTGGCCTGGAAGTTGGACTTGCGCATAAGTTCTTCATGCAACAGGGCATTTTCAATAGTGGCGCCGATGCGGTTGCCGATCAGATCCAACAGGTTCAATTCTTCGGATGAAAACCGCTCGGTCTCCCTTTCGATGCGCATGACACCGAGGCCCTTGGTCTCTTTGGCGCTGATGGGAACGTAGGCGAAGGTCGGACCCGCGGTCTCTTCGTCATTTAAAAACCGCCCCCGGTGATCCCCCTCGTTGTAAATGATCGGTTTGTCGGTGCGAAACACCTTGCGGATAATCTCCGCTTGCGAGTCGGGGCCGGCCTGACCGTATCCCGGATCCGCATAGCACGTATTGAAATAACGAAGGTCGAACCGCCCCCCGTCTTCTGCCATGTATAAACAAACGCTCTCCGCCTTCATGAAATCGCGGATCTCCAACACCGCACCTTCGATGCGCTTCTGCAGGGTCAGCGGCGCGTTGAGGGCTGTGTATATGGAGCACAAGGTGCTCAGTTCCCGGTTGCGCCGCCGCTGTTCCTCTTCGGCCTGTTTGGCCGCAGTGGTGTCCCAGAGGGTTTCGATGGCTCCCACCACGGTACCGTCGGCAGCCTTGATCGGGGCGGCGGTGAACCAGCACCACCTGCCGCTGACGCCCAACCGGGGGAAAAAGACCTCGGCCTCGTATCCGCCGTCGATCAGGGCGGATTTTTTCCACTTAGCGCCGTAAAGGTCCCAGATCTCCTGGTCGCTCTTCTGGTCCAAAATGAGGTCGGCCATGGCCGGGCGCTCGCGGCTCCAGAAGGGAGCCCACTGGCGGTTGGTTCCCACCATCTCCGATGAAGGGTGGCCGGTAAGCTTTTCCATGGCCTGGTTCCAATGGGTAATGGTGTGATCCCGGTTTAAAACGAAGGTGGGGATGGTGCTGCCCTGAATGATCTGAGACAGGGCACGCTGGTTCTCCTCCAGCTTGCGGGTGTATTGCCTACGGTCGGCATCGGCACGTTTTTTGGGCGTATTGTCCCACAGGGTTTCAATAGCGCCGATAACGCTGCCGTCGGCAGCCTTGATCGGAGCGGCGGTGAACCAGCACCACTTGCCGTCATTACCCAACTTGGGAAAGAAGACCTCGGCTTCGTATGCACCGTCGATCAATTCTGATTTTTTCCATTTGCCGCCGTATAGGTCCCAAACGTCCTGATCGCTCTTCTGGTCCAGGATGACATCGGCCATGGTCGAACGCTCGCTGTCCCAGAAGGGCACCCATTGATTGTTGGTGCCAACCATCTGAGACGCCGGATAACCGGTCAGCTGTTCCAAAGCCCGGTTCCAATGGGTAATCACATGTTCCTGGTTGAGAACGAAGGTGGGGATGGTGCTGCCCTGAATGATCTGGGACAGCGACCGGCGGCTCTCTTCCACCTCACGGGTGTATCGTGCGCGCTGGGTCTCGGCCTCTTTTTTCTCCGTGGTGTCCCAGAAGGTTTCAATGGCACCGATGACACTGCCGTCCGTGGCCCGGATGGGAGCGGCGGTAAAAAAAAGCCACTTGCCCCCTTTGCCCAGCTTGTGAAAAAAGACCTCCGCTTCGTAAGCCCCTTCGATCAACTCCGATTTTTTCCACTTGCCGCCGTATAAGTCCCAAATTTCCTGTTCGCTGCGTTGATCCAGAATGACGTCGGCCATGGTGGGCCGTTCTTTGTCCCAGAAGGGAACCCACTGGTGGCGGGTGCCCACCATCTTCATGGATGAGAAGCCGCTTAACCGTTCCAGAGCATGGTTCCAGTTTGTGATGACATGGTCCCCATTCAAGATAAATGTGGGGATGGTGCTGCCCTGGATGATCTGGGTAAGCCGGTTCTCACTCTCTTCAATGCGGATGATATCCCGGCGGTGTTCGCCTTCGATCCGCTTTTTCTCCGTGGTGTCCCACAAGGTTTCGATGGCCCCCATCAGGGTGCCGTCCGAAGCTTTTATGGGAGCAGCGGTAAATAGGAGCCACCGCCCTTTTTCCCCCAAATGCTCGAAAAACTCTTCGGCTTCATAGGCATCTTCTACCAATGCAGAGGGTCGCCATTTGGCCCCGTAGTATTGGCTGATTTCACCGGACTCCAGCTGATCGAGAATCACGTCAGCCATGATGGGACGGGCTTTTTTACGAAACGGCTTCCAGTGATGGTTGGTCCCCACGATTTCGTTGGCGGCAAAACCGGTGAGCTCTTCCAGGGCCTGATTCCAATGGGTCACAATGTGGTTCCGGTTGATCACGAAGGTGGGCGCAGTGCTACCCTGAATGATCTGGGACAGGGCCTGCTCGGTTTCCTCCAGTTCCTTGACGTACCGGCGGCTTTCCGTTTCCGCCCGTTTGTTTTCCGTGGTATCCCAAAATGTCTCCATGGCTCCGACGACGGTGCCATCGGATGTTTTCAAGGGCGTGGCGGTAAACCAGCACCATCGTCCCCGTTTGCCCAGCCTGGGGAAAAAGACCTCGGCCTCATATCCGTCTTCAATGAGGGTGGATTTTCGCCAATGCTCTCCGTAAAGCATGCTAAGTTCCGCTTCACTTTGCTGTTCCATGAGCACATCGGCCATACAGGGCCGTTCACTTTCCCAGAATGGCTCCCACTGGTGCCGGGTACCGACCATCCTGGCGGCTGGATAACCGGTCAGTTTTTCGAGGGCCTGATTCCAATGGGTAATCACATGGTCGCGGTTCAGCACGAATGTGGGGATGGTGCTGCCTTGAATGATCTGGGAAAGGGTTCGCTCGCTCTCTTCGATGCGGCGGGTGTATTTGCGGCGTTCGACCTCGGCCCGCCGGTTTTCGGTATTGTCCCAGAGGGTTTCGATCGCGCCGATGATCGTGCCGTCTGATGCCTTGATCGGAGCGGCGGTAAAAAAGAGCCAGCAGCCGCCGTCACCCAGGTGGTCGAAGTATTCTTCCGCCTCGAAGCCGCCTTCCACCAGCGTGGAGGGTTGCCATTTGGATCCGTAGTAATGGTCGATCTCACCCGTTTCCAACTGATCGAGAATCACGTCGGCCATAATCGGCCGTTCTTGCCTGCGGAAGGGCTTCCAGTGATTCCGGGTGCCCACCATCCTGTCAGCACCGTGGCCGGTGAGGACTTCCAGCGCATGGTTCCAGTGGGTGACCACGTGGTCACGATTGATGACGAAGGTAGGGATGGTACTACCCTGGATGATCTGGGAAAGTGATTTTTCATTTTCGTAAAGTTCGGTTTCGATCTGCTTGAACCGGCGGTTGCGCTGCATCAGGATGTCAGCGGTTTTACGAAAGCATTGATGAATCCGGTCTTGGACCGTTTCAAGGGTGAGTGTCTCGGTGGTCAGTGAATCCAGGGCTTCTCTGCGAATGGTCTCCAACTGCAGCAAGTCCCAGAGAAACCGCGAATCCTGATGGTCGATCAGTTCCACCTCGGCCGGCTTTATGCGCGAGATGGTACGGGCCAGGTCAAGGTCCCAGGTGACCTCGATGATGGTTTCCAACCCTTCCAGACTACAAATCTCGCGGTAGTCCCCGCAGGTATAAATCCCCAGCGAGCGGGCGTAAGTGATACCCACTGCCTTGTCGTCGAGATCGGCGACGCCCAGAACTTCCGGATGCCTATCCTTGAAATGGTCGCCTAACAGGTGTCTGAGCAGTTTATCGCAAAACCTGCCTCCCCCGACAATGGCAATTTTGGCATTTTCGATTTGACGGATCATGGAACCTGTTGTCTTACCACTTTTATTTTTTAGGTTATGGAATCAGCAGCACCGGCAGTTCACTCAGTTCGGCGATCTGGTGGGATACGCCCCCCAGCCAGTACTCTTGGAACCAATCTTTTCCGGTTCGCCCCATAACGATCATGGTGGCGCCGAAATCTCTGGACATCTTGATGATTTCTTCCACCGTACGACCCATTGTCAGATGATATTCGCTCGGTATGCCGGCATCATCAACCTCCCGGCAATAGGACTGGAGCCGTTTTACACTTTCGTCTTCGAGGCGTTTGACCGCCGGCGGCTCTAGATTCTTGATTCGCCGGGCACCCAGTACATGGGTGACGATGAGTTTTTCCACCAGTCCTTTCAATGCCAGCGTTGCGTCGAGGGCACGCCGGGAGGGTTCCGACCAGTCCGACGCCAGCAGCGGCCGCTTCCAGATCTGTTCGTTGGTTCGCATCAGTGACTCTCCCTGCCATTCATATTGTACCATGTATTTGCTCATGAGCACCGGAATGGTGCTCCGGCGCAGAATGTCAAGGATGTGGGTTCCGACGTACACCTTTTCCAGCGTGGTACGTTTCTTGCGGCCTACGACAATCAGGTCGGCGTCTTCCTCTTTTGCCATTTCCAGGATTGCGGCATTGGTCGCCCCCACTTCGACCCGCTGGTGAAATTCCAGTTGCGGGTCGCCGATGGTCTGTATCCAGTCATCGAATTTTATGCGGGCTTCCTCGCGCATGCGTTTCTCGTCTTCTTTTAACGTGCCGCCATAGGGGACAAATGCCACATCTTCCCGCAGAATCACATTAGCCAGAACCACTTTTTTGAGTCCGGCCGCCTTCAATTCGAGGAGGCTCTTTAACGAGTTAAAGGCCAATTCCCGGAAACGCGTATGAAAAAGCATGGTTTTGAAAGTCATTGTCGGTCTCCCGTTCCTAAAAGAATATAAGGCTCACCACCGCAAATGACGGCAGTAAAAATACCACCGTATATTTCAGAATATACCCGAAAAAACTGGGCATGGGCGTACCGGCTTCCTCGGATATGGAACGGACCATGAAGTTGGGGGCGTTGCCGATATAGCTGCAGGCGCCGAAAAAAACGGCCCCGGCGGAGATGGCCTTCAGGTACAGGGCCTTGTCCGTCATCAGCAGCGGGACCGCCTGGGCCTCGGCCATTCCCGGGTAGTGACTGCCCAGCGCCGTGTTGAAAAAGGTCAGATAAGTAGGAGCATTGTCCAGAAAACCGGACAGGGCCCCGGTGACCCAGAAGTAGTGTACCGGCTCATTCACGGCATTGATCAGAAAGGCCAGTTGGCCATGCGCGCCGGCCTTTAAAATCAGCAGGCAGGGGATCATGGTAATAAAGATGCCCACGAACAGGTAGGCCACCTCGATGATGGGAAACCAGGTAAAGTCGTTGTCTTCCCGGATTTCCAGGGCGGTAGTAGCCATGGAGAGAAGGCCCATGACAATCAGGAAGCTGTCCCTAGCCCAGTCCTGGATCCCCCGGTGGACGCCCAGCACATTAACGTGGCCCCAGTCGACCATGCCGCTCATCAGCACGGCGCCGATGATGCCGGCCAGGAAGATGAAATTGTGGATCCCAACCAGCTTCAGCGGCGTCTTTTCGGCTTCGTCCGCCGGGACGCGACCGGTTTCCTTTCGGAAGTAGTATAAATCCAGAAAAAAATAGATCACCAGCAGCAATCCGGAAACGGTTGCCATCTGGGGTATAATTTTGAACGTCCAGAAAAAGGAGACCCCATGCAAAAAACCCAGAAATAGCGGCGGATCTCCCAGCGGTGTCAATGACCCGCCGATGTTGGCCACCAGAAAGATGAAAAAAACCACCATGAAGGTGCGGTTTTTACGGTAGTTGTTGGCCCGCAAAAAGGGCCGGATCAGGAGCATGGCGGCTCCGGTGGTACCCATCCAGGAAGCCAACAGGGTGCCCAATGTCAGAATGATCACGTTGACCACCGGCGTTCCCCGAAGCGACCCCTTTAAAAGAATGCCGCCGGAAACGGTATACAGGGACCACAGCAGAATAATGAAGGGCACATAGTCCGCCAGGATAATATGAACAATTTCATAAAAAGCGGTGCCTTTGTAGACGAAAAGGAACGGAGCGGCCATGGCCGCTGCCCAGAAGGCTGACACCTTCCCGAAATGGTGGTGCCAGAACTCCGGTGCCAGAAGCGGAAACAAGGCGATGGAAAGCAGCATGCAGGCGAAGGGTATGCAGCTCCACAGCGGCAGGACAGGGCCCAGGTCTTCATGACTCTGATGAAGCCCCGGGTCTGTCGCGCTGAGTCCCTCTTGCGTGTTTCGTTCAGTCGGCGAGGTTCCCGCCGTTGAAGTATTGCCTTCGTGATGTTCGGCAAGTGTGTCCTGCGGTTCGGACGCTGATAACATCGGCGCATAGACGGCCAGAGCAAGCAAAAAGGCGACGGACCACAGGGCACGCATGATCATCAAAGGTCTGCGGGCTATGCTCATGGGCTGTCTGGCCTCCCTGTTGAGAAACAGGGCCAATTCAACGATTGACCCATGTCGATGAAAAAGGAGATCGCCGACTGAACCGATAGGGTATCCCCCGGCATGGTCAGTCAGTTAGTGTCCGTCCAGAAATGAGGGATTTTGGTCGAGATCAAGGCGAGCGAACAATTTTACCGGAGGCATATAGATGATATTCCGAGGATAAAATTTTTCGCGCAACGCAAAGATCTGGAAAAATAACCATTTATGGATGGGCACTAGTAAAACCACTGCTCAGATCTGCCAGTTATCTTCAGGGAGTGCCATCCTCAGGTGGAAAAGGCTTTCCCTAATGTTCATTCCGATGTCTGTCTTGTAATTTTTTCTATCCCTATCGCTCCGCTCAGCGTCTAAATCCAATGGAAAATCAGGTTTGCCACGCTTTCAGGATATCGTCTAACCATTAGATATGAAATGGAATGTAAGTCTTGCATACTACGGTTTTCATTTTATTGTCAACTGGTTTGGCCGGACCGTCGCGGCACGAAGGGCCGTTCGAGCCGCTGGCGAAAGTTGTAAACAAGGGGGTCGTATGGCATCGAATGCACCCAATGCCATCTTGATAGATACGGTCGATGACCCGGGCGGCTGAGGAAAAGAAAATAGATAGTGGTCAGACTGTTGAAAATCGTCGCTTTGAGGCTGCTTTGCATGTTTTTTTCATCAAGGGAGCGGTTATTTTGTTCATCCCATGCGGGGATCCCACGACGGCGGGGACAATTTGAAAAAACCATTAAAGCGTTGATCAACTCGCGCGGTTCAGTGTACAGAACAAAGCTACCCTTGCTTTCCAGAAAAGGCTGAAATTGAACAAGATTCAAACTTCCGGGCTGGTTGATATCCATGTGGCCGTATTGCTTTTTGGTCTTGCGGGATTGTTCGGGAAATTTCTGGCGCTGCCCGCATGGTGCATTGTACTGGGCCGGACTGGTTTCGCCACGATCGTTTTAGGGGTAATTCTCTGGCTCACCAAAAGAAACAGCCCGCCCAAAGATGCTAAGACCATGGGGTTGTTTGGCCTGCTGGGGCTGATCTTGGCCGTTCATTGGATCACTTTTTTTCATGCCATCCAGGTTTCCAGCGTGGCTGTGGGCTTGCTGGCCTTTTCCACCTTCCCGGTGTTCATTACATGCATCGAACCTTGGTGGTTTAAGGAAAAACGTCGCCCGATGGATATGGTCACAGCACTGCTGGTCGTTTTGGGGCTGTGCATCATGGTCTATCCGTCATCTTTTGGTGGACATCTTTTTTCCGGTGTTTTTTGGGGAATGATCTCTGGGTTTACATTTGCTGTTCTTTCCCTGTTAAACCGGAAATGGGTAAGGCAATACCCGCCGGTGGTCATCGCCTTCTACCAGAATGCCGGGGTGACCCTGCTGCTGCTGCCGATGATGGCAGGGGTCAATGTACACATCGATGCCGGTCAATGGGGAATGCTGGCCTTTTTGGGAGTTGTCTGCACGGCCCTGTCCCACGCCTTGTTCATTCGCGGGCTTACTTTTGTCCGCGCCCAGCTGGCCTCCGTGATCACCTGCCTCGAACCCGTATATGGGATTGTCTTTGCCTATTTTCTGCTTCATGAAATACCGTCCCTCCACACCCTTGTCGGAGGCGCTGTAATTTTAATGACCACCCTCGTGGCCATGGTCCGGAGGGTGGCCGTTTGATATCGGCAAGTAATTGTGGCATGCACCAACCCATTTAACGATTCAAAGCCTTTGGGAGCGAATTATGAAAGAAGAACCCAATCCGGATGTCATCGTCGATTTTATTTCCGGAAAACCGGTGCCCAATATAGGGGCCGAAGCCAACCGTCAGCGGGTGGAACGATACCTGATAGAAATCAACGGTTTCCGTCGTGAAGAGGTGATGGTGGATGCCCCGATTGATGTAAAGATCAATGATGAGGTATATCGGTCGGTGGTGGATCTGGTGGTTCAAATCGGGAGCAGACCGTTAATCGCCGTAAAATGTGCGGCCGGTTCACTGGGGTCGAGAGAGAGGGAAATCGTATCGGCGGCACGGCTTTATGGCGCCTCTCCGCTTCCCCTGGCGGTGGTGTCCGACGGATCCGGCGCCATAGTACTGGATGTGGCAACCGGAAAGAAAATAGGCAACGGGCTTGCAGCTATCCCGACCAGAAACGAGGCCGTCAACCTTGCCGAGGCGGATCCATTACCCCCGGTAGCGCCCGACCGGCTGGATAGAGAAAAGCTGGTATTTCGGTCTTATGATTCCATGAACGTGAATGTAAGAAGACGGGGCAATTGAGATAAGTTCTCGGTTCATCCCTCAAAATCATAATTGCGCACGATCTTGTCGGTAAACCGCATCAGTGGTCCGCGTCGCTCGGACGCATAGTGGCAAAGACGCTGCCACCATGCTTCACCCATCAACACCCTTTTTATTGAATAATCACGGGTGTCGGTGATACCGTTGATCTCAATCTGCTCGATGCCGAAATCCCCGTAAGCGGAGCCCAGCATCATGGCGGCGGCGATCACATCAATGGCATGCTCCTTAACCAGCACCCGGCTGTAAAGCTTGGAAAGGGCAACCGGACGACTGTCATAACGCAGGCTCCTGGCAATACCTACGATCCGGTTCACCGGAAAGCTGTGAAGCTCCACCGCGCACCCGTAGTCCGTTTTCATGACCAGAAAAGGAGTGTTGTTCGTGACCACCAGCAGGTCCACGTCGTTGGGAAGATGGTCTCCCGGATTACCGGCCAGGCATCGGGCCAGCGAACCGAACAACAGCAGCGCCTTGGGGTGGTAATCTATCAAATCCGCTTTAATCCGCTCAATGGCGGACAGCATTGGTGTCAGATGATGTTCGTTTTCCACCGTGCCTCGCAGTAGGGAAGACGTTTGAGACTTTCAAATGACCGAATGGGATGAGTGTAGCGGGGAAAACTGGGAAAGGCAAGACTGCGCCGTTTACCAGAAAGGCAAAGGCATTGGAAACGGCGCATCGGATTAAACGTTACAGGCCGGCCACCTCTTTGCCACAATGTTTGCAGACCTTGGCGCGCTTTTTGATTATTTCTGCGCAGAAAGGGCATTCGCGACTGTAAAACCGTTCATGTATTTTTTTCACGGCGGCATCTACCTGTTCCTGAAGGCGCTGGTTGCCGAATTTGAGATTGCGGACGGGTTCGATAGCCTCCAGTTCGCCGATATCGCCGATCATTTCCGCCGCCTTCAGGCGAACCCGCACCGGCTCAGCCGAATCCATGAGCAGCCTCAGGATCGTTACACCGTCATGGTTCACATAGCAGTCAGCCAGAATCGAAAATCCTTTTTTGATGTTTTGTTTCAGGACCTCTTCCTCGGCACGCGCCTGATCATCGATTACCTGACCGGTTGCCCCAACCGGGCTGAAAACGGGCATCAGTTCGAACTGGTCGGTCCCGGGATAGTTCATGCAGCGGTAAGAGGCGTGATGAGCGTAGTTTTCCATCATGTTATCCCATCCCTGGGTGTAAAGGGGACACTCGTCGTTAAAGCACATGAACAGGTAAGGTGTTCCCCAGCCCAGACCGTCGCCGACGTTGATGGACGGCACCTCCCAGATGCTCATCTTCGCATTGCAGTGAGGGCAGGCAGGCTTTTCCATACCCAAAATTTTTTCAAAAACTTCTTCTTTGGTTTCAAAAGCCATCTGCACGCCTCCATGATGTGGGTTGGCCGATTCAATCTGAGGATTCATTAAATGCCTTGCACCAAACATTAGCGACTAAATTAAGGCCTGGTTGGGTATTGTCAACTGAAACGAATGTCATCTGTTAAGCCATGCTGACCACGATCCCATTGGGTTTTAAATTGCATGTCGAATCAACTGGAGATATAGATATTAAGGGGAGTGCCGGTAAAACTTCCGATTATGTTTATAACAGCATTGGAAAAAATGTGCGAAACCGTTTCGTTCAGATGGTAATAATCCTTCTGCTTTTGATGGTCGGGGGCCAGGGATGCACCCGGCAGGCAGTCATCACTCCCGACCGAAAACCGCCCACACAGACGTCGCCTGAAGCCATACCGGCGGTGCCATCAAAGGGCATCGGTATGAAAAAGCGAATACCGATCTCCGTGAAAACCGGTGATCGGCTGGGATGGGTGGAAAATGCCTTAATAACCTACCCGCCGAATCGGTTTCTCACCGGCCTTGGGATGGCGTCGGATCGGAATACAGCAGAGCAGCGATCGCTGACCGAACTCGAAAAGCCCTTGGCTTTTAGTATTTCCGGTCGCACAAAGATGCAGATTGAAGCCATGGGGACGTTTCCCGCATCGCTGGATCGGAAAACGCACAAACTTGCTGCGAAATGCGGAAACCATGCACTCCAGGAAGCGATTTCCCATGGGCGGGTTGCTGATGTTTTCATAGAGGAGACACCAGCGGCCACCTTTTATGCGTTGGCGGTGTTGGACCGGCACGCCTGCGTGAACCAATTGAGGCCCCTGATCGCCGAAATGGATCATCGGCTGAAGGAATGGGTCAGCCGGTTTGAAAAAGCGGATGTTCCGATGCATCCAGCGGACGGTTATGCGCTGATGGATGCCTTTTTATACCGGGAAGCATTGGACGCTGCGCTGGCAGCCGCAACACCCGGGGGGAAAAGCATACCCATTCCGGTCCAGCCGAAAACCATTGGACGCCTGCTCCGGGAAAAATAATTAAGAAAAAAAGCTAAAGTTATCTCTTCCAGGTGCCGATACACATGACGGGTCTTTTACGAACCTTCCGGCTGTGCTGGCAGACGTTCGTCAACCAAAAAGAACCGCCCGAAAAATAAACGCATGAAATATCATCGGGCATGAGCAAAAAGGAGAGGCATCATGGAAATCAACACCAACAATCAGGTCCAGGGACTGGGAGCCGCGCAAAAAGTCAGCGAAGTCAAGCGGGAGAAAGAAGAAGCGCCGGGCCGGCAGGCGTCCCAGACCGAAGAAAGCCCGGATTATCGGATCAGCCTGTCCGATGCGTCTAAAAAAGCCGTCGCCGAACTGACCAGCGCTCAGGCATCCGGCCAGGATTCGGAAAAAACGGATCTTTCCGAGGAAGAAGCCGTCCAGGTGGCCCGGCAAGCTTCCGAGAAGCTGTCGCAGACCCAGGCCTCCATTTCCAATCAGGCGATGCAGAAGGCGGTTGACCTGTTTTCCTGATAACAGCCGCACAAACTCAGCGGACACCGATGCTGACAAAAAGCCGATTCAAATCATTGAATCGGCTTTTGCTGTGTAATGAACCGATTAAATACCAGCGGGGCACCGGCAGCAATCCACAATCCCACCAGGTAATAGCGGACAAATCGAAACAGCCATGCAGGTTCCATCCCGGAAAAGACGGTCTTCAAACCGATATAGAACACCAACAGGCCGCCGACGCCCGCCAGGTAGCGGGCTGAACGTCTTGCCAGGCCGGCATTGATTTGAAACCCGATCCAGCGGTGCTCCAGGAAAATACCCAGGCTGGTTCCCATCAAGGCGGCAACCGGACTGATCACGTACGGCCCTTGATCCTTCACCCCAAAAACGGCCACAACGGTGGCTGCAGAATGAACCAAGATCCATATCCCCGGTGAATACCTTCCGATCATCTCGGCGACCGGTCGCTCGGTTTTGTAAAAGCATAGTACCAGCAGACCGCCAATAACGTACCCGCCGGCCAGGTCCGCAGGAAAATGAACGCCGAGGTAGAGCCGCGAAAGCGGGATTAGAAGGATCAATGCACCGGCCAGCCACCACAGCCAGATTTTCTGGAATCGGACGGCCAGGTAGCTCCAGACCACCATGGCCCCTTGGGTATGGCCACTGGGAAATCCGTTGCCGCCGGCCGCTGCCAGCTGCAATACCGACGAGTCAACCATAAAGGGTCGCGGCATGCCGAATGCGGCTTTGGCAATGGCGTTTACCGATGCGGAAATGAGAAAAAGAATGGCCAGTCCGGCACCGATACGCCGATGGATGCACCAGTAGACGAGAGGAAGGAACAGGAAAAAAAATGGCTCGTTGCCGAGGGAGGTGATGAATTTAAACGGCAGGTCGAGCGTCGGGCTGAACTGCTGCAGCCACACGATCAACGAGGTGTCAAATAAAAAGGCCGCCATTTTATCTGACCTGTTTTATGCCGTCATAGAAGAAAGCCGGACGGGATTCAAATCCCCGCCCGGCTTTAAGGTCAATCAAGGATCAAGGGGTTACCACCCCCAGGTCAGGTACTGGTGGATGGAGTCGGCGGCTTTACGGCCGGCTCCCATGGCCAGAATCACCGTAGCTGCGCCGGTAACGATGTCGCCGCCCGCCCAGACACCCTTCTTGGTGGTTTTTCCCGTTTCCGGATCGGCAATAATGTAGCCCCACTTGTTCAATTGCATGTCTGGTGTGGACTGGGTCAGCAGGGGGTTGGCCCCGGATCCCACGGCCACGATGACCAGGTCGGTGTCCATGTGAAATTCCGAACCCGGGATGGCAATGGGGCGACGGCGGCCGGAATCGTCGGGCTCACCAAGTTCCATTTTCAGGCATTCCATGCCGGTTAGCCGACCCTTTTCGTCCCCCTTGAACTGGGTTGGGTTGGTGAGCAGGAAGAATTCAATGCCCTCTTCCTCGGCATGGTGGATCTCGGCGGCTCTGGCCGGCATTTCATCCCGGGACCGGCGATAGACGATCTTAACGCTGTCCGCTCCCAGACGCATGGCGGTGCGGGCCGAGTCCATAGCGACATTGCCGGCTCCCAGGACCACCACATTCTTGCCCTTTGGAATCGGGGTGTCCACGTCCGGATAACGGTAGGCTTTCATGAGATTGGCCCGGGTGAGGTATTCGTTGGCCGACAGGATGCCAATCAGATTCTCACCGGGAAGGTTCATGAAGCGGGGAAGGCCCGCCCCCACGCCCAAATAAACAGCCTCGAAGCCATCTTCAAACAGTTCATCCAGGCTGACGGTACGACCCACCACGGAATTCACTTCCACCTTGGCGCCCTGACGTTCCAGGAAATTGATCTCCTGGGCGACAATGGCTTTGGGCAAACGGAATTCGGGAATACCGTAGACCAGCACGCCCCCAGGTTTGTGAAAGGCCTCTAAAACGGTAACGTCGTATCCTTTTTGAATCAGGTCGCCGGCCACGGTCAGGCCGGAGGGACCGGACCCCACCACGGCCACTTTTTTACCGGTGGAGGGCGCTTGGGGAGGCAGGGCGCCGGTGCCGTTTTCCCGCTCCCAGTCGGCCACGAACCGCTCCAGGTTGCCGATGGCCACGGGTTCGCCCTTTTTGCCCACGATGCACTTTCCCTCACACTGGATCTCCTGGGGACACACCCGGCCGCATACGGCGGGAAGCGCATTTTTGGTCCAGACGTGCCGGATGGCACCGGTGAAATCGCCCTGGGTGATCAGGTTGATAAATCCGGGGATGTCTACACTCACCGGACATCCTTCCACACAACCCGGCTTTTTGCACTGGAGGCATCGGGCCGCCTCTTCCTGGGCCATGGCCACGGTATATCCTAAAGGAACCTCTTCGAAATTCCGCCTTCTGATTTCTGGTTTTTGCTCGGGCATCGCCACACGGGATGCCTTCTCTTTCTTACCCGCTGTTTCCTTCATTTTTTTCCTCCGTCTCAACAATTGCCGGGCGCTGCTCGGCTCACCGGTCTTTCACCCCAAGGTTAACTTTCTCAATATGGATTAATATCCCATTTTATTCGGATCGCAGCTCAGGTAGCATCCCGAAGGTTGCAGAAATCCTCGTAGCAGGCCTTCTCTTCCTCGCAATAAGCCTGCAGGCGCAGCATCAACTCATCGAAATTGACCAGGTGGCCATCGAATTCCGGGCCATCTACGCAGGCAAATTTGGTTTCACCACCCACGGATACGCGGCAGCCCCCACACATGCCGGTACCGTCGATCATGATGGGATTCAGGCTCACCATGGTTTTAACATCAAAAGGTCGAGTGAGGTTGGCCACGGCCCGCATCATGGGAACCGGCCCAATGCCTACCACCAGTTTAACGTCTCCGCCCTCCAGTTGTTCCTTGAGGACGTCGGTCACAAAACCGTGGTGCCCGTATGTCCCGTCGTCGGTGCAGACCCGCAGGTCGTGGGACGCCGACTTCATCTGCGATTCGAGAATCAGCAGATCTTTGGTCCGCGCACCGATAATGCAGGTGACGTCGTTGCCGATCTGTTTCAGGGCGCGGGTGATGGGGTGCAGCACGGCCACGCCGGTACCGCCGCCCACGCATACCACCTTGCCCAGTTTTTCCAGATGGGTGGGCTTGCCCAGCGGTCCGATGACGTCCTGAAAGGCATCTCCCACCTGGAGGGTCTTGAACAGGGCTGTCGATTTACCCACGACCATATAGATGATGGTAAGGGTGCCTTTGTCCGGATCCGTATCGGCCATGGTCAACGGGATCCGCTCCCCGTCTTCATTGGCCTTCAAAATCACAAATTGTCCTGGCTTTGCTTTCCGTGCAATCAAAGGGGCCTCGATCTCATTTAAAATCACGGTCCCTTCGGCCATCTCCTCCCGTTTTACGATTTTGAACATGTGCGTCCTCCACGTCTTTGTTTTCGTTGCAGCCATCTTGCCGCAAAACCTACCTATATTAATAAGCTGAACTTGGCTAATATACATGCCCGGGTTTTGAAATCAAGCTCAAAACACGTGACTAACAAATATTTGTCCGGTATTTATATAACCATCTATATATATTAAAATAATTCCAGTTAAGTTTTTGCAGTTACATTTTACAAGTTTTATTCTTTTCCCATTTTTTGGTTCTAGGCACCCATTGGCCAGCAGCGCAACTCGTTTTTGATCTGGATGCGTAACTGTTTCACCCGCCGGATGGATAGTTACTCCTGAAAATGCCTGAAGATGCTCCTCGAAAGACATTTTCAGTTAACGATTTCCTTTGGATTCAAGTTCTGTCATATTTTCCATGGCATCGACAGCGGGTTAAGAGAATTATTGCCAGGGTCGTTAAGGTCGCTTGTCATGAAGAAAGCCCCAGCAGAGGTATGATCTGCCGGGGCTTCTGAGGAGTGAGAGTGGAACGGAGGTTGATGGCATTTCCACTGATATTACAGATCCCGTTATGCGAGATTGGTTACAAGGCATTCTGATTCTTCTTTATATAGACGCCCCCACCGCCCATTTTTTTAAAATGGGGGACATATCCCCATTGTAGCCAATTCATCTGTTTTTGGAGTATGGATATAGAAATTAATAATTCAAAATCAACGGGTTACTTCAATTGACTATCTTTGCTGCCGCGTCGGTTGAAGTCCGTGAGCGGCGCCTGTTGTTTTTCGAGTGCTGACTGGCAGCTGACGCATAGACGGACACCAGGGATTGCTCTGCGACGAGCGTCTGGGATAGCCGTCTCGCATTCCTCACAATGAGACAGGCCCTCGCCATCAGGCAACCGGCTCCTGGCCAGTTTGACTGCGTCTTCCACACTGGCGTCTATCTGATCCTGCACCGCCCCATCCCGGGACCAACCACCAGCCATAATTTGCTCCTACTCGAAATGATTCCGCTTATTGAATTGAAATAATTTTGGGCGCATGCGAACACTGCCAACACTTCTCACCAGGCTTCAGGCAAGATTAAATGCTAAGATTCCTCCGCCGTTTTCTATATCCGCCTCAGATTTTCGCTAAATTGGATCTGGCAGTCAACCCAAAAAGAAGCCGTGCAGCCCATGCCGCGTCAAGGGCTGCTTCATGACAAACTGCGAAATCAATTTCACAATAATTGTCAAAAACCTGCATCTTTTTTTCCTTTCCACGCGCCTAATTCTCCGACATGTTCCCCAACTTATAGAAATATTTAAATATATTGTTATGGCAATGAAATTGCAAATAATTCTCAAAAACTCATTCCGATTAGCTTAAAACTATTAAAAGGTGTTTTCAGTTCAGCCATTGTTTATTCAACCCAAATTTTGCGGGGGCGATGGTGATACAAAACAAGGCCGCAATAAAATCCAAAGACTTTAGCGCACTGAAAGGCAAAATCAGCCACTGAAAAAGTAGATTGTGTGTGATCCGAAGAAGCTTTAGATGCCGGGAAAATGAGAAAGATGGATAATACAGGTTTTACACTTACCGGATTGATGATCGTTATCGCTGTCATCGGTATCCTAGCGGCCATCGCCATCCCCAGCTTCATCGCCTTTTGCAATTAGACCTTCTCCCCTGTTGTGGAAACGGGTGCAACCCATTAACCGGCCATTGTTTTTCGCCGGTATCAACTGCAGGTGCCGGGATTGCCATCCTACCGATAACCATTTCAATTGTCGGTTAAATCAGGTAAGAGACACCCCATGCTTCGACAGACCTTTATCCATATTCCGGGCATCGGACCGAAAACCGAACAGCGCTTCTGGGCAGCGGGTGTGGATGGGTGGGATGCCTTTTTCGACGATGCTGCGCTGAAGCTGCCAGCGTCGAAAAGAAAAACCATCGCCGAGGCACTGACCGAATCCCGGCATCAACTGGATAGACGGAATCCGGGGTACTTCGCCCGGCGTATCCCCGCCAGCCATCAATGGCGGCTGTTCAGCGAATTCCGCGACCAGACGGCCTACTTGGACATTGAAACCACGGGGCTGGAGGAAGACTGCACCATTTCCACCATCGCCGTGTATGACGGATCGGCGATGGTCACCTACGTAAATGGGCAAAACCTGGACGACTTCATCGAGGACATCCGCCGCTATAAACTTCTGGTGACCTACAACGGCAAATGCTTCGATGTCCCGGTAATCGAAAGGTTTTTTGGCCAACCGCTGGATCACGCCCACATCGACCTGCGCTACGTGTTGGCCAGCCTGGGGTTAAAAGGCGGGCTCAAGCGCTGCGAGGCGCAACTGGACATGCACCGCGGCGATCTCGAGGACATTGACGGGCTGTTCGCGGTGGTGCTTTGGAAGGCCTATCTGCGCAACCGCGACGAGCAGGCCCTGGAGACCCTGCTCGCCTACAACCTGCAAGATGCCATCAACCTGGAGTCGCTGATGGTCACCGCCTATAACCTGAAAGTTCGCCAAACCCCCTTTGATCTACGATCCCGGCTGCCCGTGCCGCAAATACCCCCGAATCCAATTCCCGCCCACCGGCGCACCATCGCACGCTACCGCAACGAGGTGGCCTTTATCCGCTCCCTGCAACCGCAATGGTAGACCATTTATAGCTTTAAAGGCCGTCTATTTTTTTTGAAATTCCATCGTGTTCGTGATAGGAAATTAAACATGCGAACCTTAAGATGGCTCATTGTTGTTGTCTGTCTGGCCGTTCCTACGGTTATTGTCGTCAATCCTTTCATTGCCAACCACCCTTTTGATGAAGCGTTTGCACTTCCGCTGTCATTTGCACAGCAGCTGGACACTTCCGGCTCGCACGCCCCTTCGCGTTCGCCTCGTTTTGTTTCCGTTCAGATGAAAAAAAAGCTGAAGACATTGATTGCCGGTGAAACGGGCAGTTTTGAACTCGAGGCCCGCCTAAATGCACCGGAAGGTTCCTTTGGAAACGTTCCCCTTTGGGACCGCAGCGTTACCACGCCGCTGGCCATCTGGATCGCTTCTCCGGACAACAGTGGCATTGCATTTATCGACAGGCAGCACCCGGACAGACCCCATCAGCATATTTTGGTGAAATTTGCGCTGCCCGCCGACCCCGATTCGCAGCCCCTGACAGCGGTGGTTGAATATCGCGTCAACCCGAGAACCATTTCAGGCAAGCACACGTTTTGGATGGACATTTACGCGGAACTGACTACCCCGGACGGAAACAAGGTCCAGGACATGGGCAATACCCGTTTACCGTTTGAAGTCGATACCCATCTCAGAACGAAACTGTTGATGCTGGCGGTCATCGCAGCCGCCATCTTTTTCTTTATCGTGGAATGGGTGCGTGTGGACGTCGTCGCCATGGCCATGATGGTCTTGCTTCCCGAACTGGGGTTGCTGAATGCCAAGGATACATTTAAAGGCCTCAGCAGCAACGCCGTGGTCGCCATCATCGGGGTGATGATCATCAGCTACGGCTTAAACCGGGCCGGCCTGGTCAATCGAATGATCCAACCGCTGCTGAAAACCGTCGGCACGAGTTCTCGTCGACTCACCGTGATTTTTTCAAGTTTGATCGCGGTCATATCGAGTGTGATGCAAAATACCGGTGCGGCCGTGCTCTTTTTACCCGCCATCCGGTTGGTCGCCTCCTATAGGCTTAAAATTCCTATTTCCCGCGTGCTCATGCCCATTGGCATGGCTGCGATATTAGGCGGCACCCTGACGATGATCGGTACAAGCCCCCTGATCCTGCTCAACGATATCCTGCCGCCGGGAATGCCCAAATTCAGTTTTCTGGAATTGACGCCCATCGGTCTCGCCTTGGTTGTGGGAGGCATTGCCTATCTGTCCACGGTTGGCATGCGTGTGCTGGCGGGACATTCCGAGCACGCGTCCGGATGCCGCCCCAACGAAACCGGCTGTGATGAAACGGGGATCCTCGGCTCCTACCCGTTGATCAAGGGACCGTTCGAGATCGCGGTGCCGGAAAATTTCCAACCGGCCTTTCGGCCGCAGTCGGTAAGGCAGATTCGCCGGCGTTTTCTGGTGAACATCGTAGCCTCGGCCAAATCCGACGGTACAACCGACATCGCCCCGATTCCAGAGAGTGCGATCGAACCGGGCCACATCCTGTGTGTTTACGGTCCGGTGAAAGCCGTCGCACGATTCGTAAGGGATTTCGGCCTGGTCCTGAAAGCGGAACCTGAAATATTCAAAGATAATATGTTCAACCCGTCACTGGCAGGGATGGTCGAGGGGGTGGTTTCCCCCCGCTCCAGCCTCATCGGCCGAACGATCAGGGAAATTCGCTTCCGTGAGACATTCGGACTGACACCCCTGGCTATCCATCAATCCGGCAAAACCTACTACCGGCTCTTGGCGGATCGCCCCCTGCAGGCCGGCGATGCAGTCCTCGTACACGGAACCTGGGAGCAATTGCACGCCCTGGAAGACCTTCACCATAACCTGATCATTATTACGCCCTTTGAAAAAGAGTTCCACAAGCCTGAAAAATCAGGCTGGGCGCTGACCTGTTTTTTGGCGGCGCTTTTTTTGATGATTCTGTCGAGTTTCTATTTTCAAAACCGACCGTATAATCCGATTCCGCTGTCGGTCTGTCTCATGCTGGGTGCCGTCGGCATGATCATGACCCGGGTCGTAACCATCAATGAAGCCTACCGAGCGGTAGATTGGCGCACCGTCTTTTTGCTGGGAGGGCTTATACCCCTGGGGATGGCCATGGATCAGACAGGCACGGCGGCATGGATCGCCAGAGGCATCGTCCTCGGGCTCGGTTCGCTCATGTCTCCGTTGCTGTTCTTGATTGTCCTGGCCACGCTGAGTTGTGGGTTTACCATGGTCATTTCGAATGTAGGCGCCTGCACGCTGCTCGTTCCCCTGGGCATTTCCATAGCCACCCAGATCGGCGTGGACCCGCGCGTGGCGGCCATTGTCGTGGGCCTGGGAGTTTCCAACTCCTTTATCCTCCCGACTCACCAGGTTAATGCGCTGTACATGGGCCCCGGGGCATACCGGACCAGGGACTATATAAAAGTCGGGAGTCTGCTGGCGATCATCTATATTTCCATTCTGGTGGCGATGACTTATGCCTTTTACATGTAGTTCAACACCCCGAAGGTGTGCACTCATACAGGATGATCCGGCACAAATTTATCAGGCCGCAGATCCGGATCGAAAAAAAACGCCGAACCATGGGCTCGGCGTGGGTTGATTGGGGGGCGGATGCCCGGATTTGCTACTGTCTGTCCAGAAACGGGTAGTCGTTGTACCCCTTTTCATCTCCGCCGTAGAAGGTGTCCTGATCCGGTTCGTTCAGCGGGGCGTTGCGTCGAAATCGCTCCACCAGATCCGGATTAGCCAGGAAGGGAACACCGAAGGCCACCAGGTCCGCTGCGTTTTCGGACAGGGCCTTTTCGCCGGTTTCCCTCCCGTAGCCACCGTTAATAATCATCGTGCCCTTATAGATCTTTCGAAGCTCAGGCGCCACCGGCGGGAACTCCTCCTGGCTCTTGAACGAGGGGTGGCCGGGAAGCGGTTCGATAACATGCAGGTAGGCCAGGGGAATGTCGTTCAGCGCCGCCGCCAGTTGGCTGTAAAGGGCCTGAGGATCGGAGTCGTGCATGCCGTTGAAGACCCCGCGCGGCGAGATGCGCAACCCGACCCGGCCCGGCGGCCCCCACACCTCCACCGCTGCCCCCACAACCTCCAGGGCAAAGCGTATCCGATTGGTTATATCGCCGCCGTAGGCATCGTTGCGTCGGTTTGATCCGTCTTTCAGAAACTGCTCGATCAGATAGCCGTTGGCGCCGTGCACTTCCACGCCATCGAAACCGGCCTTTTTTGCCAACCCTGCCGCCTTCGCAAACTGGTCCACAAGGGCCGGGATCTCTTCGATGGCCAGCGCCCGAGGCATGGTGGGCGGTTCGAAACCGTTGGGTGTGAACACCATGGTCTCCGCCTTAACGGCCGATGGTGCGACCGGGTCCCCGCCGTCCGGTTGAAGCAGGGTGTGGGATACCCGGCCGGTGTGCCACAGCTGGCTGAAAATACGGCCGCCTTTGTGGTGAACCGCGTCGGTGACGGCCTGCCATCCGCGGACCTGGTCTTCGGTGTAGATGCCTGGAGTATACATATATCCGTTGGCTTTTTCGGAAACCTGGGTGGCCTCGGTGATCAGCAGACCAGCCGTGGCGCGCTGGACATAATGGGTGGCAGTCATGGGCTTGGGAACCCCGTTTTCATCGGCCCGGTTGCGGGTCATGGGCGCCATGACCATGCGGTTGGGCAGGTTCAGGGAGCCCAGGGTATATGCAGTAAACAGTGTATTCGTCATGCTTTTTTCCTTTCATTTCGGCGATGGTTCAAATTATGACCGGTCATCTTGATGTCAAGCCGGCCCATACGCTTGCTCGCAGGTTTTGCAGTGGACCGTGAAACTGGAGCCGACCTGTGCGCAAATATATCCGGAATTAGACGAAGCCGGGCACGGCTGAAAGGCCTTCCCGCAATACATTGGGTCCCCAATGCCTCAATTCGGAATTCCGACCGCGGCCATCAGGCCTCCGCACCTAATTTTCAAATCCATACCGGGTTCAGTGTCCGATCAAATCCCGTTTTTCGATTTTGTCGGTCCGGAAAGGAAAGCGGCCCGATGGCCGGTCCTGCAGGTAGCTGTGCAAGGTTTTCTCAATCACCTTGAAGGCGATGTCATCCCAGGGAATGTCCGCTTCCCGGAACAACTTCACCTCGGAACTTTCCCGGGTGGGGTGAAAGTCCGGTGCCGCGAGGCGGCAGCAGAACATCAGGTATATCTGGTGAATGTGGACGATATCGACCATCAGATAAGGCCTCAGGTCGGCAACCGTTGCACCGGTCTCCTCGAGAGTCTCCCGCCGGGCACCGGCTGCTGCGGTTTCGTCGTTTTCCAGAAAACCGGCAGGAAGGGTCCAGCAGCCTTTGCGCGGGTCGATGTTCCTGCGGCACATGAGGATACGATCCTTCCAGACGGGGATGCATCCCACCACGAGCTTGGGGTTCTGGTAATGGATCGCACCGCAGGAGGCGCAAACGTGGCGAGGCCGGTCATCATCGACGGGAACTTTGAGTGCGACCGGTCCGCCGCACTGGGAACAGAAATTCATCCGCTCATATCTCCATTAGGGTGATGGATATCATCCCGCCGAAGCAGACGTCCACATCGCTTCCCGTTGACCGGGGACGGTCGTGAATGATGCCATGATAACGGAACCCCTTTACATCTTCGACATATCGATAACGGTGGGGATGTTTGTCCAGGGGGCAGTGCTGACGGCACAGGTCCGAATCGGCATCGATGGGACTGGGCAGGTTAATGTTCCAGAATTGTCCCGCTGCCAGCGGTTCGTTTAAAACTCCCGGCAGAAAACGGGAGGCCTGCACCCGTGCAGCCGTCCAGTCCACGGACCAGTCCGGCGCAATGTATTGGGACACGGCCACGGCCCGAACGCCCAGAATGGCGGCTTCCCGTGAAGCCGCAACGGTGCCCGACTGGTAAACATCGCTGCCCAGGTTGGCCCCGGGGTTGATGCCGGCGATGATCCAATCGACATCAGGCACCAACGCTTTGACGGCCAGGCGGGTGCAGTCGGCCGGTGTCGCGTGAACCACATAGGTATCTTCGTCCAGCCGGTCCACCCGGATAGACGCCTTCATGGTCACCCGGTGACCCACGTTGGACTGGGGCGTCGCCGGTGCGACAACCGTTACCTTTCCCAGCGGTTTCAGAGCTTCGACAAGGGCTGCCAGTCCAGGCTGGTCGAAGCCATCATCATTGGTAACGACGATTTTCAATTGGTGCTCCGCAGGTTTTTCTGATTGGGTAAAACAACGGCAGGATCATACCAGCCAACGATCAGAATGCAACCCCATGCGGTCTTTTCCGCAATATTCCCTTTTTTATTGATAAGTCTTTCGCTTACCCCGGCAGGAGGGTCGGAAACCTGGGCTGCGATCAATCCGGGCAGGGGCGATCAGCAAGTCGGCCCCAACGCTCCAGCAAGGGAGCGGGGGAGAGCTCTCCGATGCCGTTCGCTTCGAAAAAAGAGAAAATGTCCAGGCTGTTTCCCTGACGCCACAACCCCTTGAGCATTTTTCCGGCTTCGGGAGACTGACTCCAATTGCAGCCCAGATTGCATTGCAGATGGTTGTGCAGAACGGCCTCTCCCATCCATCCCAGCAGGTAGTCCGCGCAGTACAGCTCGGGCACGAGGTCGAAGAGGTGGCTTTCCGGCTGATGGTAAAAACCGGTAATCCGGGCCATGGTGTCGGCATAGAGCCTTCCGTCGGACAGGTCACTCCCGGAGAACATCTCATATTCGCTGATGAACTTGGCAGCGTAGCGGCGAAAGACGGAAAGATCCTTCAGGTCTTTATAGAAGATCATCGTAGAGACGGTTTTCTCGGGCAGGCCCATCACCGATTCCAGCACCGGTCGGGACAGGGCTATTCGCTGCAACAGGAAGGCGTAAACTTCGGAGAGGTTGAAAGCCGTGGCCAGTTCGCGATCCACCACCGGCAGCGCCGGGTCGGTGGTAACGGCCGACAGCCCGTGCCCCAGCTCGTGCCAGAGTGTTTCCAAATCGATCCACCCGCCTTCGGGCCGCATGAGAATGTGGACCTCCTGGGGTATCCGGACCATGACGGAGATGGCCTGGGCGCTTTTGCCCGCCGCCGGCTGGATTTCCAGGTAAAGGCCGGGATGGTGGGCCGGGTCCAGTCCCCAACGGCTGAAAAAGCTCAAGGTGGGTTCGGGATTGTCCACCGGACACAGCCGATCCCATTGGCCGAGGCTGAGCAGGTAAATGGCGTCGAACCGGGATAGTTCCTTAAGGGGGCGATTGAAGCGCCGGCGGCTCCACGCTTCCATGGCGGCAAAATAATGATCGTCCGTCCGCGCAACCAGGGCTTTCATTTCGCGGTAAAGCCGGTGGTAGTCAAGGCCCTTTTTGCGGCTGCAGTAGTCGATGTAGCTGTCAAACCCCAATTCATCGGTCAGGGTCTCCAGCACGATGTTCCAGTAGTTGACGGCAAAGGGTTTGAGCAGTTTACACAGCGGTCCGGTCTCCTGCTGGAGTCGCTGGCGCTTGAGCAGAGTGCTGGATTTCTGGCACCAGGGAATGACTTCCGGAAAGTAAATCTTTTCGCCGTCCACATGGGCGGCTGCGCCGCGGCTCCAGGCCTGCATTTCGGTTTCGTGGGGCATCAGCCTGCGCTGGAGGTAGTGATCGATCAGTCCGTGGCGGATGCGGATCCGGGCCTGTTTGTCCGGGACACCCGATACTCCGGCAATGGTTTCCGGGGTCAGGATGTCTTCGAATCCGTCGTATATCTGGTCCGGTGAACCAGCGGGCGCTCGGCCCTGCCAAAGGGACAGGGCCTGTCTGGCCAAGCGGGTATTGAGCGTCTGAAGGGCCGATGTCAGCCGGTTCACTTCATTTCGGGATCGCTTGCGGGTCATCGAAATATCTCCATCAGGGCGATAGTCAAGATAAAATGAAATCACTTCACGAAGGCTCTTCTCAGCAACCGTTGACCGATGTGACTGCCCTTGCATTTTCAGCCAATAGACTTGTTGCCCGCCCAGGCATGTGCTAAATTATATATTTGTTAAAAATAAGACACGCAATGTTCACCGACAACGCTTATCCTTTTTTTGGAGACGATTATGAGCTGTCCGACACCCACCCGGGAAGACGCCCTAGCCCTTCTCAGAACCTACAACCAGAGTGAAAGCCTCATCAAGCATGCCTTTGCCGTCGAGGGCGTGATGCGCCATATGGCCAGAAAATATGGGGAGGACGAGGACGTCTGGGGCGTCGTCGGGCTGATTCACGACCTGGATTTCGAACAGTTCCCGGATCAGCACTGCAAAAAAACAGAAGCGATCCTCAAAGAAAACAACTGGCCTGAGGACCTGATCCGTGCCGTGGTCAGCCACGGTTGGGGTATCTGCAGTGATGTGGAACCGGTAACCAACATGGAAAAAGTCCTTTTCGCCATCGACGAACTGACCGGCCTGGTGGCCACCTCCGCCCTGGTTCGGCCGACCAAAAGCGTCATGGACATGAAGGCCAAATCGGTTAAAAAAAAATGGAAGGACAAACGATTTGCCGCCGGTGTGGACCGGTCCATCATTCAAAAGGGAGCTGATATGCTGGGAGTGGAGTTGGGCGACCTGATCACCGACACCATCATGGGCATGCGGGACGTGGCCGATGCGATCGGACTGAAGGGAGAAGCATAAATTGGAATGCAACAAAGACCGGAACCTGGAACGCTGCAACTGTTCATACGAACCCTGTTCGCGCAAGGCTGTCTGCTGCGAGTGCCTCAAATACCACCTGCCCATGCGCCAGCTGCCGGCCTGCGTCTTCCCCAACGATGCCGAACGCACCTACGACCGCAGCTTCGAGAATTTTGCAAAACTGGTAAAAGATGGGCGGGTTTAGCAGCATCCAACCTCCCCCCCACAGCTGGCATTCTCCTTGCCATGGATCCAGCCGGAAATGATGTAGGCTGCGCAACCCACCCCCGGGGTGACCCGGATGGCCGCCGTGGGGCAGTTCAGGGCGCAGGCGCCGCATTCCATGCAACCATCCTTATCCACCAGCCGCACCTTTTTCCCGTTCATGGCAAACACCCCGTGGGGGCAAACGATCTCGCAGGACCCGCAGCCCACACACAGATCCTCCTCGTACTTGAGCGTGGACACGCCGGGCAGGTATCTGAATTTTTCCATGGCGTTCTCCTTAATGAATCCGTGCTCCTTGTTTGCTGATCATTTGCAGCATCGTCAGTGCCATGCACTATCCCCCCATGAATCCAGCCCCCACCCAAAAGATCACAGCCGCAAGGGCACCGGCTGCCTGGGCAGGGATGGCCCGGCGCATCTCCTTTTCTACACCGGTGGGGGAAGTGAACGGTGTCGACCCGGTAAAATTCATAGCCAGATAAGAACTGACGACCATAATGAAGAGCGTCAGAGCCAGCATTTCGGACCAGACCAGCTGGCGGGCAAAGGCAGCCGACATCATGGCGCCGGCGGAGGCGCCCAGTCCGGCGCCCTTGAGGGCAAAGGCCCGGCCGGGCAGCCAGGGCAGTACGACCGGTGCCAGAACGGCGCCGGCAGCCACGGCCAGAAGGTATGCCAGGGTGGCCCACAGGCCCCGGGAAAAAGCGGCGCTGACCGAAAAGAAGCCCTGCCCCAACCCGGAAAGCAGGAACAGCGCCGGTATCAGGTAAAGCGTCGGTCTGCCCAAGTGGTTGAGTTCCACGGGTATCAATTCCACCCGCTCCCAGAAGGAAAAGGTGACCTTGCGCATAGCCGGGGTGGCCTTCATTCCATTCTCCAGAAAGGTGTTGATATGCCTGGTGTGCACCGGCCCCCAGATCACCTCAAACCCGCACAGGGTTTTCACCTGGCGTGCAGCGACCCCGGTGGCTGAAAGCTGGGGGAGAATCAGGCACCGGTGGGTGACGATTTTATCGAGTCCTGTCGCCTTGACGCGTTCGGCCACCTCCCGGGTGGAGAAAGTCCCCTTTCCGGCTGCACACCAGACATTGATGCTTCGGGTGTCCAACACCAGAATCCAGGCGCTGATGCCCGCAAGCGAGCAGCGCAGGGCATCGAAGGAGAGTTTGTAGTTGGCGGTAACCATCACCGGTGATTCTTTGTCCGGCGATCCCACGCCGTAAATCCCGGGAGCAATGCTGTACCTGTCCCGACCGATGCCCAGGCGAGCGGAAACGGTTCCCAGACGATCCTCACGGATCAGGCGGGTGCGCACCCGGGGAACCGGACCTGCCGGCGTCTCCATAAAGTCTTCCACAAAGCCCCACCGGCGGAAACCGGGGTTTTCAACCGACGCATGGGGCTCCGACGGCTGGATGCCGCAGCAGGATGCCGCGTTACCGCTGACCACAGGAAAGTCCGGTGTCAGGCCGGCGGCGGACGATTCCTGGCAGGAATATGGGGATGAATGGCGGGAATCTTTTGCTTCCGGGCAGCATGATGCCATCGTTTGCCTCGCAAACCGGTGGTGCGGCAAAGCCGACAGCCTTGGCCGCACCCGGTGCTCATTTTGCGGCTGGTCAGGTTTCTTTGCGCAAAATCATACGGCACACCCTGCTTTCCGGCGCCGCGATAAAGAAAAATGAAAGGATAAACAGCGGAACCGCAAAGAAAAGCCCCACCACCGGAAGGATCAGAAATCCCAGAAAACCCAGCGCCAGCGCCAGGGGCAGAACGATCAGCCCAATAGTCCGGCTCGACCATTTTTCACTTACACAATCTTGTCTGTTCATATCGAACCTCCAACAGGTTTGTTTTTATGGCGGTATCTGATTCGATTCAGATTTTTCACAGACAAAAGATTACAACGATAGCGGAAATATCAATGGCCGGGTTGCAGATGTTTTCGGGCCGGCAGGACCTTCATCTATTTTTCTGTTTTTCCTTGGGTAAAAATCTTGGATGCCAGATCGATGTCCTCGGGGCAGAAGACAAACAGGCATTTGGCATCCGGGCCGGCCACGGAACCGTAGACATAGTTGATATTGATGCCCTCTTTTCCGAATTGGGAGGATAGCCGGGCCAGTTCGCCGGGTTTGTTGTCCAACTGGACGGCGATGACCGGCATGATGTCGAAGGTGTAATCGTGCTGCGAAAGCAGGTCGATGGCGGCGTTGGTTTTGCCGTCTTCGGCCAGCAGGCGAATCAGGGCAAACTGGGCGGAATCCTTGCGCATGGAGTTGTAGCTGGCAGCCGAAGCGATCCGTTTGAGTGATTTACCCCTAGCCTTGAAAAGTTCCAGTACATAGGCCGACGCATCCTGGATGGTCAGCGCATCGATATTGATGCCGGCTTCGCCCATGAGCGTAGCCAACCGGCCCAGTTCTCCGGGCTCGTTTTTCAGGAACAGGGAGATTTCCGTTCTGACCATGATGGTCCTCCTTTAAGCCATTGTTTAGGTACGGATTGTATTCAGAAAGGGAAAGATGCCGTTTCTGGATATTATCAGGGCGTTCGTTTGTCCTTTAGTATATTGTTGGAGATCACCACCCGCTGGATTTCCGAGGTGCCTTCGTAGATGGTGAACACCCGGGCATCCCGGTAAAACCGTTCTACGGGATAATCGGTGGTAAACCCGTATCCGCCGTGCATCTGCAGGGCCCTGGCCGTGACCCGGTTGACCATCTCGGAGGCGTACAGCTTGGCCATGGAGGCCTGGATGGTAAAGCGTTCCTTGCGGTCCTTCATGGCTGCGGCGGAAAGGGTGAGCTGCCGGGCGGCTTCGATTTCGGTGGCCATGTCGGCGATGATAAACCGCAGCCCCTGGAATTTAGATATTTTCTGGCCGAACTGGTCCCGCTGCTTGGCGTACTTCACGGCCGCGTCGAAGGCCGCCTGGGCCACGCCCAGACTCTGGGCGGCAATGCCGATGCGCCCGCCGTCGAGCCCCTTCATGACGATCTTGAACCCTTCCCCCGCTTTTCCCAGCCGGTCCGACACCGGCACCCGGCACTCCTCGAAATGCAGGTCGGTGGTGTCCGAGGCGCGCAGCCCCATCTTGTCTTCCACGTTGCCCACGACGAGTCCGGGGTTGTCCTTGGTGACGATGAACGTGCTGATGCCCTTGTGGCGGGCATCCGGATCGGTCTTGGCGGTGACGATGACCAGACCGCAGTTTTTGCCGGTGGTGATGAACCGCTTGGTGCCGTTGATGATGTAGTGGCCACCGTCCCGGACGGCGGTGGTCTGCTGGCTCACCGGATCGGAGCCGGCTTCGGGTTCGGTAAGCGCGAAAGCGCCGATATACTTGCCCATGGCCAGGTCTTTGAGATAATGCTGCTTCTGCTCTTCGGTACCGAAATTCAGGATGCTTTCACAAACAATGGAGTTGTGCACCGACATGACCACCGCCGTTGAGGCACAGGAGTAAGCTATTTCGGAAAGGGCCAGGACGTATCCCACTGTATCCGAATCTGACCCTTCGTAGTCGAAGGGGACCATCATCCCCAAAAGCCCCAGTTCGGCCATTTTCTTGAGGTTTTTAGCGGGGAACGCCTTGGTCTTGTCCCTCTCCGCTGCAGTTTCAGCCACCACTTTGCGGGAGAATTCGCGAACCATGGACTGAATCATCAGTTGTTCATCGGTCAGCTTGAATGACATGGTGTGGTCCCTTTCCTGATGGTTCGGACGGGCGGCAACGACAGCGGCATGGTTGCGGCAAAACCGACATGCACCGGCCAACCGTTGCGGCATGGACTCTGCGTCCACAGCCCCAGCGGAGCCGCCTTGTTGAAAGCGGTCGTTAGGGGTTGTAAATCACGACAATCAGTTCGGCATCGGTATCTCCGGTGTTTTTCAAGCGGTGCTGAATGCCGGAATTGAAATGCAGGGAGTCGCCGGCACCGAGAGCGTTCACGTGTTCACCGACCACCACCTCGATAGACCCGTCGAGCACATATACGAACTCTTCCCCCTCGTGGTTGTAACTGACGCCTTCGTGCGTTTTCATGGCATCGATCTTCACCCGGAACGCCTTGAGATGTTTGTTCTCGGCACCCGGCGTCAGGGTGGTGTAAGCATAGCTCGAGGTCCGCTTGGTGTAGGCCTTGATGCGGTCCTGCATGCGGTCTTCATCCTCCTTGAGCAGGTCCCCGGAGTCGATTTCAAGGGCCCGGGAAATCTGCAGCAGGGAGCCCACCGGCGGCGTGACCTTGCCGGCTTCCACCTTCTTGAGAAACTCGATGGAAAAGCCGGTCTCGTTGGCCAGGGTGTCGTAGGACATTTTCTTGTCGATCCGGGCCTTCTTGATCTTCTTGCCCACGGGGGTCAGACGGGTGGTTTTTCTGGGGGGCATGGTACCTCCTTGTAAAAAAGGGTTCGAGGGGTCAAGTGAATACAGCCGTTTTTTTATAGCGCACCCGCGTCTCATTATGCTGCTGTTTAATCCAATGGGTTCACTCGAATCCTTGAATCCTTGGCCCCTTGAACCCTGCTGTTAATACTCGTAAAACCCTCGGCCGGTCTTTCTGCCGAGCCAGCCGGCTTCCACGTATTTTCTCAGCAGCGGGCAGGGCCGGTATTTGGAGTCCTTGAATCCGTTGTACAGGGTCTCCATGATGGCCAGGCAGGTGTCCAGACCGATGAGATCCGCCAGGGCCAGCGGCCCCATGGGATGGTTCATACCCAGGCGCATGACCGTATCGATGTCTTCGCGGGTGCCCACCGAGTGATACAGGGCAAATACCGCCTCGTTGATCATGGGCAGCAGGATGCGGTTGGCGATGAAGCCGGGAAAGTCGTTGGCCAGGGCCGGGGTCTTGCCGAATTGCAGCGACAGGTCCCAGGTGGTCTGGTAGGTTTCATCGGAGGTGGCCAGGCCGCGGATCACCTCTACCAGTTTCATCACCGGCACCGGGTTCATGAAATGCATGCCGATGACCTTGTCCGGGCGTCCAGTCTGGGCGGCGATCCGGCCGATGGGAATGGAGGAAGTATTGGTGGAAAGAATCACCCCAGGCCTGCAGATCGCGTCCAGATCCTTGAAAATCTTGAACTTGAGGGTCTCGTTTTCCGTGGCCGCCTCCACCACGAAATCCGCGTCGGCCATATGCTTGAGGTCGGCGGTGATCTTAATGCGGCCCAGGATCGCATCCTTGTCGTCAGCCGAGATTTTACCTTTGTCCACGTTCTTGCCAAGGATCTTGGTAATGTTGGCCAGACCTTTTTCCGCATAGTCAATCTTGATGTCGCTCATGATGACATTGAGACCGGCGGTGGCCGCCACCTGGGCGATGCCGTTGCCCATCTGACCGGCGCCAATGACGCCGAAGGTGTTGATTTCCATTTTCTCACTCCTCTCTTGGATGTCTATACTTAAGGCTATTAGCCCTGAAATAAATATGAGCGCTTTAGTTCAAACGGCTGAGCCGAAGGTAAATCCATCTCGCTATCAGCTATCAGCCATGAGCGATCAGCAATAATCGCTAACGGCGATCATCTATTTACCACCATCGCCACCGCCTCCCCGCCCCCCAGGCAAAGCGAAGCCAAGCCGGTCTTTTTGTCCCGACGGATCATCTCGTACAGCAGGGTCACCAATACCCGACAGCCGCTGGCACCGATGGGGTGGCCCAGGGCCACAGCGCCGCCGTTGACATTAGTTGTTTCAACGGACAGCCCCAGTTCGTTCATGACCGAAACAGTGGATCCGGAAAAGGCCTCGTTGACCTCGAACAGGTCCACATCATCGATGCCGAGGCCCTCCTTCTTCAGGCATTTGGGAATGGCCCAGATAGGCGCCACCAGCACGTATTTCATGTCGATGCCGTAGGAGGCCTGGGCACCGATGGTAGCCATGATCGTGCACCCCAACGCATCGGCCTTTTCCCGGGACATGACCACCACGGCCGCGGCGCCGTCGCTGATGATGGACGCATTGCCCGCCGTGCCGAATCCGTCTTTCTTAAAGGCCGGCTTCATTCTGGACAGGGCGTCGTAGGAGGTATCCCGGGCGCATTCATCCCTTGCGAAGATTTTGGGTTCCCCCTTGCGCTGGGGGATGGAGACGGGCACGATTTCGGCATCGAAACGACCGCTGTTGATGGCTTCTATGGCCCGGCGATAGGATTCGGCAGCATAGCGGTCCTGGGCTTCCCGGCTGACCTGGTATCGCTGGGAGCAAAGCTCGTTGGACATGCCCATGTGAAAATCGTTGACGATGTCCCACAGGCCGTCGTGGATCATGGAGTCCTGGAGTTGGCCCGGTCCCATGCGGTAGCCGAAGCGCGCCTTTTCCAGGTAATAGGGGGCCATGCTCATATTCTCCATGCCGCCGGCCACCACCACCTCGGCATCACCGGCCTGAATGGCTTGGGCCGCCAGCATGACGGTTTTCAGGGCGGAACCGCAGACCTTGTTGACGGTTATCGCCTCGACTTCCCAGGGGAGGCCGGCCTTGACCGCCGCCTGCTTGGCCGGATTCTGACCGTAGCCGCAGGGCAGCACCAGGCCCATGAGAACCTCATTCACCTCGGTTTTCTCGATGCCGGCCCGTTTGATGGCTTCCTGGATCACGATGGCACCCAGATCTGTGGCGCCCATGCCGGCCAGGGATCCGTTGAAACTGCCCAATGGGGTTCGTACGGCGCTGACAATTACAGGTTCGTTCATATCAATTCTCCAACAGATTAAGGGTTCAAGGAGTCAAGGGGTCGAGGGTTCAAGTGAAAAAATGGTTCGCAATAGGCCTGCCGTCTTGAGCCCTTGACCCTTCGACCCCCTGGATCCTTCGTTTACATATTTCTCCGGTACTGCCCCCCCACGTCATACAATGCGCCGGTGATCTGACCCAGACTGCAGCATTTCACCGTTTCCATCAGTTCGGCAAAGATGTTGTCACCGGAAAGGGCCACCTGTTGAAGCCGCGCCAGGGCGTCGGAGGCCTGGTCGGCGTTGCGGGTCTGGAAGTCTTTCAGCCGGTTGAGCTGGGATTCCTTCTCCTCGGTGGTGGCCCGGGCCAGATCGATGCAGGAGGCCCCTTCGAGCAGATCGGCGCCGTCGGCATGGGGGTCCCTGAAGGTGTTGACGCCCACAATGGGATATTCGCCGGTGTGTTTGAGCATCTCGTAGTACATGGACTCATCCTGGATCTTGCTGCGTTGGTATCCGGTTTCCATGGCCCCCAGCACCCCGCCGCGAGCGGTGATCTTGTCGTACTCCATGAGCACCGCCTCTTCGACCAGATCGGTCAGGTCGTCTACGATAAAGCTGCCCTGATAGGGATTCTCGTTTTTGGCCAGCCCCCACTCCCGGTTGATGATCAGCTGGATAGCCAGGGCGCGACGCACCGACTCTTCCGTGGGAGTGGTAATGGCCTCGTCGAAGGCGTTGGTATGCAGGCTCTGGCAGTTGTCGTAAATGGCGCACAGAGCCTGCAGGGTGGTACGGATGTCATTGAGTTGAATGTCCTGGCTGTGCAGGCTCCGACCGGAAGTCTGGATGTGGTACTTGAGCATCTGGCTGCGCACCGATGCCCCGTACTTCTCCCGCAGGGCCACGGCCCAGATGCGGCGGGCCACCCGGCCGATGACCGTATACTCGGGATCCATGCCGTTGGAAAAGAAGAATGAGAGGTTGGGTGCGAAGCTGTCCAGGGGCATGCCGCGGGACAGGTAATACTCCAGGTAGGTGAATCCGTTGGCCAGGGTGAAGGCCAGCTGGCTGATGGGGTTGGCCCCAGCCTCGGCGATGTGGTATCCGGAAATGGAGACCGAGTAAAAATTGCGCACGTTATTGTCGATAAAATACTGCTGGATGTCTCCCATCATCTTCAGGGCGAAATCGATGGAGAAGATGCAGGTGTTCTGCCCCTGGTCCTCCTTGAGGATGTCCGCCTGCACAGTGCCGCGTACGTTCTCCAGCACCATAGCCTTAATCTTATTGGTCTCTTGGGCAGACGGTTGGCAGCCTTTTTCAGCAGCATATTTGTCCAGTTGCTGGTCGATGGCCGTATTGAGGAACATGGCCAGCATGATCGGCGCCGGACCGTTGATGGTCATGGAGACCGAGGTGGTGGGAGCGCACAGTTCAAACCCGCCGTAGAGCACCTTGACGTCATCCAGCGTGCAGACGCTCACCCCGGCATTGCCCACTTTGCCGTAGATGTCGGGACGGCGGTCCGGGTCGTAGCCGTAAAGGGTCACCGAGTCGAAGGCGGTGGACAGGCGTTTGGCCTCGCTGTTGGACGACAACAGTTTAAACCTTCGGTTGGTGCGGGCCGGGTCGCCTTCCCCCGCGAACATGCGCGTGGGATCCTCGCCCATCCGCTTCATGGGGAACACGCCGGCGGTGAAAGGAAAGTAGCCGGGCAGGTTCTCCCGCCTCAGCCAAGTGAAGATTTCACCGGGATCCTTGAAGCGCGGCAGGGATATCTTGGGAATTTTCTGGTGGGAGAGGGATTCGCTGTGAAGGGGCACGCAGATCTCCCGGCCACGCACCGTGTATACCAGTTCGTCGCCGGAATAGTCGGCGCGGATCTTTTCCCACCCCCTGACCAGCTTTTCCGTTTCGTCATCCAGGGCGTCACGGGCCTTGACGATTTCTCCCTTAAGCCTTTCCAGCAGGATAGCGGAGTCTCCCTCCATGCCTTCACTGGTCAGTGATGCAGCCGTCTCTTCCAGGTGCCACACCCGCCGCATGGCGTCGGCCTGACGGTCGGTCTCCCGGTGGTAGTTCCGGATCGTTTCGGCAATTTCCGCCAGGTAGCGGGTACGTTCCGGCGGGATGATGATAGTCTTGGAGGTGGATTGCTTGGTGTCCGGCCGCGGCAGGCTGGATTCGAAGGCGACGCCAGTCTTCTCTTTGATGCCGTCCAGCAGGGCATGGTAAAGGGCGGTGACGCCGTCATCATTGAATTTGGAGGCAATCGTGCCGAACACCGGCATGTCTTCCGGGGGGCGATCGAAGATCATGCGGTTGCGCTGAACCTGCTTGCGCACGTCGCGCACCGCATCCTCACCGCCGCGCTTTTCAAACTTGTTGACCACGACGATATCCGCAAAATCCAGCATGTCGATCTTCTCCAGCTGGGAAGCGGCGCCAAAATCGCTGGTCATGACGTACATGGACAGGTCAACCAGATCGATGATGTGGGAATCTCCCTGGCCGATGCCGGCGGTTTCGGCGATGATCAGATCATATCCGGCGGCCTTGACCACATCCAGCACCTCTTCCAGGGCATCGGGGATCTCCGTATGGGAACGCCGCGTGGCGATGGAGCGCATATAGATCCGGGGGCTGTTGATGGCATTCATGCGGATGCGATCGCCCAAAAGGGCGCCGCCGGTCTTTCGACGGGACGGGTCGGCACTGATAATGGCGATGCGGATCGCTTTCAGGTCGTGAAGCATCCGCAGGACCAGCTCGTCGGTGAGGGAGGACTTTCCGGCGCCGCCGGTGCCGGTAATGCCGATCACCGGGATTTTGTGGTCGCCGATCCTGGATTTGAGTTCCTGCCGGAATTTGGCCAGGTGACCGTTCTCTTTGGCTTTGGCCTGCTCCAGCGCGGTGATCAGGTTGGCCGTGAGCAGTTTGTTGTCCGGAGTCAGGCCGGACAGATCCAGGTCTGCGGCATCCGAGCGGGAGTAATCCATCAGTTGAACCATGTGGTTGATGATCCCCTGAAGTCCCATCCGAGTACCGTCCTCCGGCGTGTAAATTTTAGCCACACCGTAGGCTTCCAGTTCCTTGATCTCTTCGGGAACGATGACCCCGCCACCGCCGCCGAACACCTTGATGTGATCGGCTCCGCCCGCTTTAAGCAGATCCACCATGTATTTAAAAAACTCCAGATGCCCTCCCTGATAGCTTGAAATGGCGATTCCCTGGACGTCCTCTTCGATGGCGGCATCCACGATCTCCTTCACCGACCGGTTATGGCCCAGATGGATCACTTCAACCCCGGTGCTCTGCAAAATGCGCCTGAAAATATTGATGGAAGCGTCGTGGCCGTCGAAAAGAGATGTTGCCGTGACGACCCGGACGTTGTTCCTGGGCCGGTACACCTGGATGTCATCGTTCATGCGTCCTCCTGTGGCTGGTCCTGATCGTCACGCACCGCCGAGCGGGTGGCTTTCCCCTGTCCGGAACAGACCGATTGGTGCCTGTCGGACATCCATGGAAAGATGCTGTGGTGGCGGTCGATAGGTTCAGGTTGCAGCATCGAACAAATGATGGAGACTGAATTTTTCTTTCAAGGCCTGACGGAATTTTAGGAAGGAATGCCAAATATCAAAATCCAAATGTCAAATGAAGGAGGTTGACCTGTCTTACGATAGAATCGATAGGATACCTTCATTTGACATTTTTCATTTGGCCTTTGACATTCTTATCCATGGATGGGTCAAGCCGCCATTTAGCCGTCTCTGTGTTCTTCGACGGCCAGAGTCACCTGCTATTTCAGCTTGCCGATCAATGCACTGGCGATGGTGTTCTTCTGGATTTCCTTGGTGCCCTCGTAGATTTCGGTAATCTTGGCATCGCGGTAGAAGCGCTCCACCTCGTATTCGGTCATGTAACCGTAGCCGCCCAGCAGCTGGATGGCCTCGTCGGCCACTTCCACGGCAGTGCGGGCCGCATACATTTTGGCCATGGAGGTGAGCTTGGGATCGATACGGCCCTGGTCGAAGTTCCATGCGGCCTTGTAGGTGATCAGTCGGGCCAGCTCGATCTTGGTAGCCATGTCAGCCAATTTGTGCTGGGTGACCTGAAACTGGGCGATTTTCTTGCCGAACTGCTCACGCTGCTTCACGTATGCCAGGGCGCGGTCAAAGGCGCCCTGGGCGGTACCCAGCGCCTGGGCGGCAATCTGGATGCGGCTTTCATCGAAAAAGTGCAGCACATGGTAAAAGCCCTTGTTTTCCTCGCCGATAAGGTTATTCAGGGGAACGCGCACATCCTTGAAGGTCACTTCGGCGGTGGCCATCATGCGGATGCCCATCTTGGCGCCCACGTCGGCGGTGGAGAGCCCTTGCCGGTCCGCTTCCACCAGGATCAGGCTCTGGCCGCGGTATCCCGGTTTGGCGTCCGGATCGGTCTGGCAGAGCACATTGTAAAAGCCGGCCAATCCACCATTGGTAATGAAGGTCTTGCCGCCGTTGATCACCCATTCATCGCCGTCCTTCACAGCGGTGGTATTCATGTAAGTGATGTCCGAGCCGTGGTCCGGTTCGGTGAAAGCCCCGGCGGAGAGCATCTCGCCTTCGGCCACGGCAGGCAGATATTTTTCCTTCTGTTCATCGGAGCCGTAGTGCATGATGATTTCCGAAGCGAACGCAGCCAGGGCAATGGCGCTGCCGATGGTGGAATCACCGCGGCACAGTTCTTCGACAACGAGAATATCTTCCAGAGAGCCGAGCCCCTGGCCCGAATATTTTTCAGGAAAGTGAACGCCGATAAGCCCCAGGTCACAGGCCTTTTTCCAGATTTTGCGGGGAAATTCATGCTTTTTTTCCAGCTCCAGGGCCAACTCCTTGTCAAATTCGCCTTTGACGAAGTCTCTGACCGCTTTTTGAATGTCCTTCTGGGTTTTGTTTAGCTCAAATTCCATTCTATCCCTCCTGCATTTGTAAGTAATGGTATCCGTCCATTCTGTATCCGTAATTGAAAGGACTCAAGGATTCGAATTCATCCCTTACCGCGACGCAGTATCATGCCGCTCTTTTTTTCCCCTTGAATCCTTGACTCCTCGACCCCTTGAATCCTTTTCATCAAGCCGCATTTTCGCGGCACATACCCAGGATGCTGCGAGTCTGAAAATCGATGTACTCGTCGATGCCGTAATGGTTGGCCAGAAACCAGCGCCGGAAGGTCCACATGTGTCCCAGCACTGAAATATTATGGGCCACCAGGTCCAGTTGCCGGGCGGAAATGCGGGGCAGATCCCCCGACGCCATAAGCCGGGCCAGCACACCGGTAAAAATGCCGGTAATCCTGATTTCGTTTTCCAGCACCACCCGTCGCCATTTGTCAGGCAGGGATTGGGTTTCCTGATAAATCAGCAAAATATGGTCGTTCATACGGTGGCAGACCATAAAGTATTCGCGGATCACTTCGGCCAGGGGATTTTTACCATTTTTGGCCCGGTTGAGCGCTTCAGCAACCCCGCGCTCGATCTCCGCATGAATGGCATCGCACACCAGGTAAAGCACATCCTCTTTGGTAGCAATGTATTCATAGAGCGAACCGATGGAGATGCCCGCCGCCTGGGCAATCTGGCGGGTGGTGGTCTTGTGGAATCCGTTATCGATAAACAGGTTCACCGCCGCATCCACGATCTGCCGCCGGCGTTGTGTGACCAATGCCTGGTTTTTAACCTGGGTGGGAATTCCCCTATTCTCGGTTTTTTTATGAACCATGTTCAACATTCTGGAAAATCAGCCAATATTGAGTTTTTCGATAAATTTCCGAGCGAACGCTCAGTCATATTTGTGTTTTTAAATCAGGCCGGTCGGCTTTGTCAACAAAATATTCGCAGGTGTTTAGCTGAAAAAGGAGCCGGCGTACTTGACAAGTTGTAACAGCTGATACATTGTTTTTGTAACAGTTGATATGGAGGCAAGGATGACATCTCCGGAAGGTCGAAAGTGGTTGCTCCTGATTCACCAGCTGCCCCCCCAACCCAACGCCCTAAGGGTCAAAATCTGGCGGCGGTTGCAGCAGGTCGGGGCAGTGGCCATCAAACAGTCGGTATACGTCATGCCCCTTTCCGAGCAATCTCAGGAGGATTTAAGCTGGACGCTCAAACAAATCGTTTCCGGCGGGGGAGACGGATCCATCGGCGTTGTGCGCTTTGTGGAAGGGCTGACCGACGAACAGGTCATTGCCCTTTTTCAAACGGCCCGCAAGTCGGATTATCAAAAGATCATCCAGGAGGCGAACACCCTGCTCACCGACTGGTCGGCCGGAACGCTCGATCCCCAGGACCCGGCGGTCAAAGGAGCGGCTCAAGTATCGAAGCTGCAACGTCGCTTTGAGGAGGTTGCCACCATCGATTTTTTCCAGGCCCCGGAGCGGGGCACTGCTGAAATATTAATCCAGGACCTGGCTGCACGCCTGTCCGGGCAGTCGTCCAGTGAAAATGCCGGCATGCACACGCTCGACGGCCTCAACGGTAAGATCTGGGTGACCCGTAAAAACCTTTTTGTGGACCGCATCGCCTGCGGTTGGCTGATCCGGCGTTTTGTAGACAAGTCGGCTGTTTTCAAATTCGTTGATGCAGATACGCATACCCCCGAACCCGACCAGATCCGCTTCGACATGTTCGACGGCGAGTACACCCACGAGGGAGATCGATGCACCTTTGAGGTGATGGTCCAGCGCTTCGGGCTCCGGCACCGCGGACTTGTCCTCCTGGCCGAAGTAATCCACGACATCGACTTGAAAGACGGCAAGTACGATCATGCCGAAACGAATGGTTTGAACGCCTTGCTAAGCGGCCTGGTGGCGTCCCGGCCGGACGATGACCAGCGCATGGACGAAGGAATGCAGCTCATCGACAACTTGTATGCCTATTTCCAGAGACAAAAGGGGAAACTGGCATCCTGAAGCGAAGACGCAGCAAGCTATCACTGTATACGCAAAGGAGATATTCCATTGAAATGGATAACCCGCTCCCATGTCCACGTCGATCACGTGGCCTGTCCCTGGCTGATCACCCGGTTTGTCGATTCGGATGCCGAGTTTCTGTTCGTACCCAAGCACAAGGTGATGGAAATCGCCGAAAAAACCGGGGCGATTCCCTTCGAGACGCCCGGCGCCGAACTGCATCATCGCGATGCGTTGTGTACCTTCGATGCCATCATCGAGAATTACGAATTGACTGACAAGGCGCCGTTACGCATGGCCCGGCCATCAATGCCGCCAACACCAACCGTCTGGATGCCGACCCGCTGGATGCCGGTCTTAAAGCCATCGCCGTGGGCTACAAGCCTGCGCTTTCCCGATGACCTGCAGAAGAATCGAAGGGCAGTTCGAGGTCTACGATGCGCTGTATGCCTGGTGCCGGCTGGATGTGGCGAAAAACGATTCGTAGAGGCAACCCGGCATGGCTATTCGTGAACGCATAAATAGCGGCACTAACCGGATCTCCGGTTTTCTGGACCTGCAACGCAGCACCGTCGCCGTGCTGGCCATGGTGGTATTGCTGGCCATGGGCGAGTGTATGGCCGAACGCTTTCTGCCCATTTACATGCTGGGCATGGAAAGCGGCGTGCTGACGACCATCGAAATGGCTACGGCGGTTCTGGTGTACATCCCGATAGCCTACCTGGTCGACCTCAGCACCAAAAAGCCCTTTTTGCTCATCACGTTCGTCTTTTTCACCCTGTTTCCCCTGGTGCTTATTCTCAGCCGCTCTTTCGAATGGCCCCTCGCGGCGTTTATCCTGCGCGGACTCAAGGAATTCGTCGAACCCACACGCAAGTCCCTGATCATCGATCTTTTCCCGGACAGCTGCAAGGCCGGCATGTTCGAGCTCTACTATCTGATCCGGGATGTTTTCGTCGCCTTGGCCGCTCTGGGCGGGGCGTTTTTATGGCAAATCAGCCCGCAGACGAACCGGGTTACCGCATTCGTTTTCGGGATCGTCGGCACCGTGGGATTTGCGATTTTCGACCGTGATAACCGGGTGCCTGAAGATTGGAAGGCGTCCTGAAATGAATAAATATCCAAAATCGGCCGACACCAAGGAGAATGCATGACAACGCAATCGATTTCCGAACCTTCCCGGACGGCTTCTTTCAGGGAAGCTTTGAAATTCTGGACCAAGCTGGGCTTTATCAGCTTCGGCGGACCGGCCGGCCAGATTGCTATCATGCACCAGGAAGTGGTGGAGCGGCGCATATGGATCGGCGAGAACCAGTTTCTGCGGGCGCTCAATTTCTGCATGCTGCTGCCCGGACCCGAGGCCCAGCAGCTGGCAACCTATATCGGCTGGCGGCTGCATGGCACATGGGGCGGCATTGCGGCCGGATCGCTTTTCGTGATTCCTTCGATTTTCGTCATGCTGCTGTTAAGCTACCTAGCCGTGGCCCACATCGACATACCGGCGGTGGCCGCCGCATTCTACGGCATCCAGCCGGTGGTGGTGGCGGTGGTGATCGAGGCGGTGCTGCGCATCGGCAAAAAGGCGCTCATGCATCGCGTACTCTATGTCTTTGCCGCCTTGGCCTTCATCGCCATTTTTTTCTTAAAAGTCCCTTTTCCCCTGATTGTGGCCGGTGCGGCCGCAGGCGGACTGCTCATGCATCGCGTTTTGCCGCAGATCTTCTGCAAAGGTGTCTTTGATGCCCGGACCCGGGAATGCCGTATCGAAGATGAAACCGTTAACGGGCGGAAGATTGTCGCACCCTCTTTCGTATATGTCGTGCGGGTGTTTTGCATCTGCTTTGCACTGTGGGCGCTGGTAGTAGGCAGCTTGTGGGGATTGCGCGGACTTGAGGACACCTTGACCCGCATCGCCTTTTTTTTCACCAAAGCCGCCTTTGTCACCTTCGGTGGTGCCTATGCCGTACTGGCCTATATCACCGATTTCGCCGTGGGCAACGGCTGGCTCACTACCGGGCAGATGTTGATCGGCCTCGGCCTGGCCGAATCAACCCCCGGCCCGCTGATCATGGTGACCCAGTACGTGGGGTTCGTGGGAGCCTGGAACCTGCCCGGGGATCTTGCCCCTTTGACCGCCGGCATTCTCGGCGCCCTGATCACCACCTATGTCACCTTTCTGCCCTGTTTTTTCTTCATCTTTGCCGGCGCCCCCTTCATCGAGGCCATGGCCGGCAACCAGCGCATCCAGGCGGCACTCACCGGCGTCACCGCCGCCGTGGTGGGCGTGATCCTGAACCTGGCGGTCTGGTTCGGCACCAAGGTGATCCTGCCCGATGCCGGGGTCGACAGGTTTGCCCTGATTGCAGCAGGGGTCTCGCTGGTGCTGCTGCAGAAATTTCATTTCCCCATCCAGTACCTGGTGCCCATCGGAGCGGCGGCAGGTGTTGTCTGGAAAATGGTTGTTTAACCATCTGACCAACAGGAGAAAAATCCATGCCGAATTCCATCGACATCAATACATTGAATCAATTGCTCGCTGCCGGCGATGCGCCTTTACTGCTGGATGTGCGCCGCAAGGCGGACTACGCGGCAATGCCGCAAATAATTGAAGGCGCCCGGTGGTGGGATCCCGAAAGCATCGACACCTGGTCCAAAGCCCTTCCTGCGGGCCGCCCCATCGTGGTGTATTGCGTCAAGGGCGGCTCGGTCAGTCAGTCAGTGGTTAACCGGCTGCACAAAGAGGGTCATGATGCAGTGTGGGTGGAAGGCGGGCTCAAGGCCTGGATTGAAAGCGGTCAACCCATCATCAATTAGGGTATATATTTGTCCTTCAACCGGTCGGCCATCCGGTTGACGGCTGCAAAGGCGCGCTCCACGGTGCGCTCCCTGTCCGGGTTGACCAGGCAGCATGCTGCGGGCGATCATCTGATCCCGGTCGACGCCCTTGGACCACAGGATCTTCCAGACGTTTTCGAGCCGTTGGATCAGTGAGGGAATCTCCTCCTGCGCAAAAGCCTCGAACCCTGTCGGCACAATACCCCAAACCATCACGCCGCCGCGGTCTAAAAATTTTCGAACCGAAGCGGCATAGGATGAGAAGATTTCCGCATTGGTGTAAACGTCTAAGGAAAGTACGTCGAGATCAAGATTGAGCAGAAAATCCCAATCTGGGTTGCCGCACAAGTGGATGCCCCGAGGCCGGTCAACCTGGGCGAAGAATTGATCCAGGTCGCCCTTGGCTTTCAGGTCGCTGTATCCGGCCATGGCGGAAAACAGGAATTGCAGACCGGGTTCATCCACAAACATGAAGGCATTGCCGTTGCGTCGTTTAAGTTGCGCCAATTGCACATTGATCCGTTTGGCCATAAAGTCCAGCATGAACGGCCGAACGGTGTCGTCGAAGATAATGGGCCGGTCGTCCTGATCGATGATATTGAACCCGAAACTGATGGGCCCTTCCAGTTGCCCCCGGATGGCGGGCCGGTCCGCCAGGTCCAACGATAGAAAACGGTGATACACCGCCGAATAGGTCTCGCTGACGTCAAAATAGGTTGGATCGTCAAAACGCAGCAGCGTCTCTTCCAACTCCTCGGCGAACTTATTCATGGAAAAGCTTAGCGTTCGCTTCTCCATGTCCAGCACAATTCCCGGGAAATGTTCGGCGGCCTGCACATACATGTCTTCGGTGTAGCTGAAGTTGGGCAGCTGGGGCCAGAAAGGCACGTCCATGGACAGGGCTGTTTCAAGGGCACATTTCACATCCGTATGGGGCATTACTGCCATGGCGGTCGTCAGCAGGTTGCCTGGCATTTTGTTATTCATTTAACTGTTCCACAGCTCCAGGACGCCAGCATTGACCCAAAGCAATTGTTTGCCTGGCTGCTCCTGTTACGCCGGCGCATTTTCCGATCCACCGGGCTAAACGCCGGAAAGCAAACACACGGGTTCGTTCCGCGGTCAATTTGAGATGCAACAGACACCCGGTCGCCATGGTTTTTCCGAACGCGTGATGCTCCTGCAGCAAGCTGACCTGGTGCGATCAAACCTGGTTGACTTTGGTCATCATCGCCCGGCAGCGCTCGAAATAGCGCTCTGAGCCCTTGTGCCTCGGCCGGGGCAGGTCGATAGAAATATCTTCGCGGATGCGGCCGGGATTCTTGTCCATGAGAATGATCCGGTCGGCCAGCAATACGGCTTCATTGACGTCGTGGGTCACAAATAAAACAGTGTACGAAAACTTCTTCCACAGATCCAGCAGCAAATTCTGCATCTCCTCGCGCGTTTGTGCATCCAGTGCCGCAAACGGTTCATCCATAAGCAGGACTTCCGGTTGCAGAATCAGCACACGGGCCAGGGAGACGCGCTGCTTCATCCCGCCGGAGATCGCCTGGGGCAAATAGTCGGCAAAGCCATCCAGGCCGACCAGGCCGATAAACCGATCCACTTCCCGGTCCCGCACTCTGCGGCTCAGCTTACGGCCTTTCAATCCGAAGGCGATGTTCTCTTTGACTGTCAGCCAGGGGAACAGTGCGTCTTCCTGAAACACCACGCACCGATCCGGACCGGGCCGCCCGACCGGCCGGCCGTTCAATTGAACCGCACCACTGCTGGACCGTATAAAGCCGGCCAGGATTTTCAGCAGGGTAGACTTGCCGCACCCGCTTCTTCCCAGGAAGCAGATCATCTCCCCCCGCCGGACAGAAAAACAGATATCCTGCAAAACGCCAACGGGAGCGATCCCGTTGGTGCTGAACCGCTTGCTCAGGGCGGAAACCTCAAGGATAACCGGCATCGCTTCCGTTCGTTGATCGACAAGGTGCAAACGCGCCGTCACGGCAGTCTCCTCGCGCTTTTAAAACTCAGCCGCAGCAGTTGGTTAAGGCCCAGGTCACATATCCGGCCAATCAAGGCGATCATCAGGATGCCAACGATAATGACGTCGATGCGTCCAAGCATGCGTGCATCCATGATGACGGCACCCAACCCGTTGGGCACGCCGGTAAGCTCACCCAGCACCAGATAAGCCCAGGAGATGCCCATCCCCAGGCGCAGTCCGGTGATGATCTGCGGCATGGCCGCCGGTATGAGAATCGCAAACGTCCCCCGCAGGCGATGAACGCCCATCATTGCCCCGGCCTGCAGCAGGATCGGGTTGACCTGACGGGCACCGGCCTCGGCGTTGAGGTAAATGGGGAAAAAGGCAGCCAGGGCCACTAAAAAAACGGTGGTTTTCAGACCGATGCCGAACCAGACCATCGCCAGTGGCAGCCAGCTGATCCCGGGAACGGCGCGCAGGGCATTGACGGTCATGGATAGCAACCGGTTGACGGAGACGATTCTGCCGGAAAGGATGCCAAGGGGGATGCCCGCCACTGCCGCCAGGCCGAAACCCCACATGACCCGCACGCTGCTGGCGATGAGGTCGCCCCAGAAGCGACCCGCATAGGTTTCCTGGCCGGCAGCACCGAAGATGTACGCCGTTGCAGTGGCGAAAATCTCCCTGGGGTGGGGCAGCAGATACGCGGGCACCCTTCCCGTTTCGCAGGCGGCAATCCATAACAGAAGCAGGATGGCTGGCAGCAGCCAGGGAAGCAGCTGAGCCGGGAAGCCGGTATGGGAAACGCTGCGCTTCATGGAAGGTTTTCCTTGGCCCGTTTGACAAATGACAGGTCAAACAGCCGATCGTAATCCGGTTGACGGTGGATGATGCCCAGGGCCTGCATACGATCCCCCAAAGCCCTGGCACGCTGCACAAAAGCGTCGTCCATCTCCCAGGCGAGTTCCATATTGGGTTCAGCGGCCGTCAACACCGCCATCGGGGTCCCGAAACCGGATGCCCTGCCCAGCCACGTATCATGGTGGGTCTCCAAAAATCGGGTGGCCCGGGCGTGGGCCAGAACCAACTGGAACACCTTTTGCGGTTCGTTTTCAATGCTGGATCGCCGGACCAGCATCCCGGCGTTGATCGTCCCGATCGAATCCGGGAAGTAAGGGTAGGCAAGGATTCGACCGTATCCCTGTTTGGCAGCCAAGGTAGGAAACGGTTCTCCGGAAAGAAAGGCATCGATGCTGCCCCCGGCAAGGGCCGTCCCCATATCGAAAAAGTCAACCCGAATCAAGGTCACATCGGTTGCCGGTGAAAGATGGTTCCGGGTCAGCGTTTCCCGCAGCAGGATTTCATGCATGGTCCCCGGAACATAGCCGATGGTCTTGCCGGCGAGATCCTTCTCGGAATGAATCGGTCCGTCTTTTTTAACCACCAGAGCTGAGCATTTGTTGCACAGCGCCGCCACGACGACCACCGGCTGATCAACGGACGCGGAATAAATGGCATGCGCCAGCGTCGTTCCGCACATGTCGAGGCTGCCGGCCAGAAGCGCCGTCTTCTGATCGGCCGGATTGGTAAACGGCAGGATTTGGCTCTTTATCGATGGAGGCAGAAAACGGTCATAGAAAAACGGTTGGATGGTCTGCGGTGTTTTCCATGTGCCGATACGAAGCGGATCGACAGCCGAAGCCGACAAGGGCAGCAGCGACATGAGAAAGACCATAATCGTAAGAATCCAGCTTTGTTTTGAAAACATGCTTACTCCGTTTTCCTTGGCGCAGAATCACCAAAGCAGTTTGACGGCAGCGATGGTTCCCATTCCATTTCCCGCTGCATGTGCTGGCAGGTCTCTATGCCGGTGCCCCGGCCCTTTTCGGTATCGGCATGGCCGTCCCGGGGACTGGAGCCCACCTCGGGGAAAAACAGGTTGGCGCCGGCCATAAGGGAAGCCGTATGGGGTTCATGGGTGCAGTGGGCCTTGGGCACATCACCCATGACCAGACGGCTGATGGCGACCAGACGGGCCATTTCAAGCTCGCTGATCATGCCGAATCGTTCCATGGGCGATCCTGGAAAATTGATTCGCCGCATGACTCCGCTGTAAACCGCACCAAAATCGCGGGCCAGCAGCATCAAATCCACAATCTCATCGTCCGCGTGCTCCGGTCCAACCGGCTCGACGCAGTTCATCCAGAGCAATCCGACGTCACGGAACACCTGTATGGTCCGAATGCGTTTTTCACGGTCAAAGGGCGTATCGCGGCCCTCACCCAGACGGACCGCGTGGTAGGCCCCCACGAAACCGGCCTCGAGCAGCGCTTCTCCTTCGCGGTGATTGATATCCCTGGTGTTGGCCACAAGGGGGACCGCGGTCTCCGTTTTGAGCAAACGGCCGACTTCCAGCAGCCGTGCGAACGGATAGGTTCCTGTGGTCATCAGGTTCAGGCCGTCGGCACCATGCTGTTCCGCCTGCTTGGCCCAGGCGACAACCTGATCCAAGGGAAATTCGATCTTCTCTTTGAAAATTCCGGCCTTGCGCGTAAGGCTGCAGAAAAGGCAGTCCATCGGACACGGCTCGACATTCAGCCCGATGTGGTAATGGTTCTCGCCTTTATTGCCGAACTGGGCACGAGACAACCGGTTGGCCGCCTCCATGATGGCGTAGCACGCCCGCGTGTGCAATTGCACCCCCATCAGGGTCATTGCTTCTTCCCGGCTGACAGGCACCCTATCCTCGGCTTTATTCAGGATTTCAGTAATTCGTCTATCAATTTTCGAGTTCATTTTCTTCCGTTTCAATCACTGCGGGGTTAGATGTTCTACAAATTCGCCAAACGATCACAAAATGTCAATTCATATTGATGAATGCCCATTTTTCAGTCTAGCTTCAAATAGTACGTATTCAGCATGTTGCCCCTCCCTGCTGGCCGCATTCGTTTTGCGGGCCATCCGCGCTTGATCTCTTGTTGCGCGCTATCGGGTGAACTTAACCGGCCAACGGTACAGGTGGCAGGCAGGCGGTTCGAATGCGCTTTGCGCGGAAAATTCCATACCCTTTTTAGCTCGAGCCCATCCATCAAAATCATCTTGCGGCCCAACGCCGCGTTTTGGTTTATTTGAAAGTCCTCGACGAACGTCAAGGTATCGGTGTAGAGAGAAATATCTCAGGTTTTGCCACCCGCTGTCATTTTTCACCAGAAAAGGATGAAAACGGCAATGAACAGGGCGGCACCGACTAGGATACGGCCCCGTTTATCGGTATGACTCTGAAAGGGCAATTTTAATTAGGACAGCGGCCATATGAATGGAAAAGAGCGAATTCTCAAGGCGCTGGCCATCCAGCAGCCCGACCGGGTGCCGCTTTATATTCACGGCATCAATGAGGCACCCATCATCGGCATCGGCCGGCACCTCACCGACGGCCTGCCGGCACCCCGGCAGTTTCATGAAATGACCGATGGGGAAAAGATGAAGCTGGTGGACACCCTGTTCCTGATCCACGAAGCCTTCGGTGTGGACGGCATCACGACGTTTGAGATCGGTCACGAAAGCGAACTGGATGACAAACATGTCATGGACGACTGGGGTATCACCTACCGGCGCAGCCCCCACGGACTGCCGGTGGCCAAGGGCCATCCGGTAAAGGACGCCGCCGACCTGGATCGCTACGCGGCACCGGAACCCGACCGCGCCCACCTGCTGCTGCTGGATCTGGCCAGAGACCGGTTCAAAGGCAACGCGGCGCTGTTCTGGCTGATGCGGGGGGTGTTTGTAAGGAGCTGGCGGCTCATGGGCATGGAAAACTACATGATCAAGCTCTACCAGGATCCGCTGCTGGTCGAGCGGGTGGCGGAGATGGTCACCCGGTACAACCTCAAGCAGCTGGACATGCTGGCCGATGCCGGGCTGGATGTCCTGGTGGTGGAAGACGACATCGCCAACACCAAGGCCCTGCTGATCTCGCCCGCGCATTTCAGGCGTTACGTCAATCCATACAACCGCAGGCTGGTTGACCGGGCCCACGCCCTGGGGGTAAGGGTCGTCCGCCACAGCGACGGCAACCTGTGGCCCATCCTGGACACCCTCATCGCTTCGGGTTACGACGGCCTCAATCCTCTGGAACCCCAGGCCGGCATGGACCTGGGGAAAGTCAAAGATGCCTGCGGAGACAGAATCTGCCTGCTGGGCAACATTGATTGCATGCACCTGCTTCCTGAAGGGACGCCGGCCGAGGTGGATGCGGCGGTCCGGCAGGCCATCGATGCAGCGGCGGCGGGGGGCGGATACATCCTATGCTCGTCCAATTCCCTGCATCCCGGCGTGAATCCCGAAAATTGCATCGCCATGTTCCAGGCGGCGAAAACATACGGCCGTTATGAATAACAACTCAGTCGATCCCGGTATAGGCGCCCGGTTATCTTCTCCACGCGTTGTCTTCTCACTGCTGTTTTTGCTCTACATGTTCGATTACATCGACCGGCTGGTGGTCGTCTCCCTGTTCCCCTTTTTGAAACAAGACTGGGGCATTTCGGACACCCAGTGCGGCCTGCTGGTTTCCGCCGTTTACTGGTCCATCCTCATCTTCACCCTTCCCGTATCGGTGCTTATCGACCGCTGGAGCCGCAAGAAAAGCATCGGCCTGATGGCCCTTTTGTGGAGCGCGGCGACATTGGCCTGCGCCTTTACGCAGAATTTCACGCAGCTCTTTAGCGCCAGAACCGCCATCGGGCTGGGAGAGGCGGGATACGCCCCCGGCGGGACCGCCTTGATTGCCGCCATGTTTCCCAAAGCAATGCGGGCACGGGTCCTGGGCGTCTGGAATGCCTCCATCCCCTTGGGCAGTGCCATGGGAATCATACTCGGCGGCATTATCGCCGAGCATGTTGGCTGGCGCCACGCATTCGGCATCGTGGCTTTACCCGGCGTCATCGTGGCCGTGCTGTTCTTTTTTGTTCGCGACTACCGCACGATTGCCCTGGTGAAGCCAGGAGGCAGCCCGGGGCATGCAAGCATCCGGATGAGGTGGGGTGATATCGCCGGGCACTTCTTGAAGAACCGGACCTTGGTATTCAACAATCTGGCCTTTGCCGCCAATACCTTCGTGACCACGGCCCTGATGACCTGGCTGCCCAGCTATTTTCAGCGGATGGAGGACCTCTCCATGAGCCGGGCCGCCGCCAAGGGGGGCGTGGTGATGATGCTGGCCATCGTCGGGGCGCCGCTGGGAGGATATCTGACGGACCGCTGGATGAAACGCCGGCAAAACGCCAGGCTTTTGTTTCCCGCCATCTCTTCGACGACCACCGCCGTGATCCTGCTGGCGGCCTTTAATTGCTTCGCCGGACCGGTCCAGTATGCTCTGCTGATGGGTGCCGGGATCAGCGCGGTAGCTTTCGTACCCGCCGCCGCGGCGGTGACCCAGGACGTGGTTCATCCGGGCCTGCGGGCCGTGTCGCTGAGCCTGTGCGTCATCGTTCAGCACATTCTGGGCAGCGCACTGGGCCCGCCTGTCATCGGGGCCCTTTCCGACCGGTTCGGTCTGGCGACCGCCATGGCGTTCCTGCCCCTGGCGGCCCTGCTGGCGGGGATTCTTTTCTTTATCGGTTCATTTTTTCATGCAAGGGACAGTCAGCGCGCCGAAGAAATCCAGAGCCTTTTTTCATCAACCGCCTGATGCAAGGAGTCGAATCCGGGCAAATCATTCCCGCCGCTCGCGGGGACCGGATTAAGGCCGGATCATGGTCAGCACCATCTTGAATGAGGTGACCGCCTTCAAGGCGTGGGGTTCATTGGCCGGCCTGATGATTGATCCGCTAGGTGGTGATGCGCCAGCAGCGATGGATGGTTTTGCGCTTGTTCACGTAATCTTCGGGAATGGTGCTGGCCGTAATCTCCGTCACTTCGGCCGCCTTGAGCCTGTCCATACAGGGATCGAAATTCTGATGGTTGGTGGAGAAAAACAGCGTGGCACCCGGTCGAAGCAGTTCAATCACCGCTGCCAGAAGCCGGGGATGGTCCCTGGTGATGTCGAAGGCCACGTTGCGGGTCTTGGTGGTGGAAAAGGAGGGCGGATCGACCACGGCCAGATCGAAGCGCTGTTTTTCTCTGGCGGCCTTTTTCAGGAAATCGAAAGTGTGGGCCTGGACCAGCCGGTTGGCCGCCGGATCGATGCCGTTGAGAACCATGTTCTCCCTGGCCCATTGGATCACGTTTTCCGAGCGGTCCACGGAAACGGTGGAGCGGGCCCCGCCTTTGGCGACGTAACAGGAAAAAGAGGCCGTGTAGCAGTACAGGTTGAGAAAATCTTTTCCGGCCGCCAGCCCCCGGACCATCTGCCGGGTATCCCGATGGTCGGCAAACAGGCCCGTATCCACATAATCGTAGGGGTTGACCAGGAATCTTAAATCCCGTTCGGAGAGGACGATTTTTTTATCGGTCTGGTCGATGCGTTCGTAGCGCTTGCCATCCTGCTTGCCGGCCCAGCGCTGTTTCAGGTGGACCTTGTCCGCTGGCACGTCCAGGGCTTTGGCCACGGCCTGGCCCATCAGGGCCAGCCATTCGGGTTCCGACTGGCGTCGCATGTACTCGCCGATCACCAGATGGCCACCGTACCAGTCCACCACGGCGCGGATCTCAGGGATGTCCCAGTCATAGAGCCGGAAGACCTCGATATTCTCTCGATTGAAGCGATGGCGCAGGTGCTTATATCGTTTTTTTACCCGGTTGGCGAGCATCTCTCCCTGTTTTTGGAAGTGTCTGGGAATATCGACATCGTTCATGGAGTCACGTTCCATCTTTTTCATGGGTATTAAATGGGTTTGCTCGGCAGTATGGCCGATCTGCCGGAAATGTCAATCGGCAATGGCAGCGATGCCGGTGCTCCTCCCTCCTCATGGTATACGCGGTGCCCCCCTTTCACTGCACCCCTGCGGACCTTGCCATGGCGGCAGGAATCGGATATTGATATTCGTGTCAATATTGATCACGTTGAGGAAACACCATGAAATCGCTGACCCAAATGGAAGCCCGGCTGAAGGAACTGGAAGCGGCCATCAATGAGACCGAGGCGCGCCTTCCCGCCCACTCGGTCAAGCCGCCGGTGATGATGGACCTGTTGGCTCTGGAAGATGAATACGAAACCCTGATTCAGCAGATACGCTCTTACAAGGCAGGCGGATCCGATGCCGGTTTCGACGAATAAACTAACTGAAAAAAACCGGGTCCATTTTGAAACCGTTATGAAATCCATGGTGTTGCCGGCATCTGACAGGCAGGCAGGCAGGCAGGCAGGCAGGCAGGCAGGCAGGCAAAGAAAATAATCAGGATTGACCGCCTGTGCATACCGCAAAAAAAGAATTTCCTAATGGTTGGAAAATAACGACTGGCAGCCACACGGGAAGCCCATGCAATTGGTTCCGGTTCTATCTTGACTCTCAGCGGAGAAAAAATACGAATTGACGATCGGTCATGGGGTTTGCTATCGTCAACCGCTTCTATGCGTCAATACAACCGTCTTCAACCAATCGGGCCGCTGATGTATTATTCTTACTTTTCGACCGGGAGTGTGAGAATTGACAGCGAACATGCCAATATCGACTGTATGATTTATCTGTGCCGGAACCAAGAAAATGAATGGATGCCTACGGCCCGGATCTTGATTTCGGCCCTTGCCAATCATCTGGACAGCGAGGAAAAGATATGCAGGGAAGACGGCCTGAATATGACTCCCGACCATCTCGAAGAGCACATTCAACTCAAAGCCAGGCTTGCCCGCATCGAAAAGCAGGTAGACCGGGCCGATTTGGAAAAAGATGATTTTTTGAGCACCTTCAGGGATATGCTTTTCTACCACATCTCCAATTTCGACAAACACCTCAACAACGGCTGACGGGATCAGTCAATTTCCACGGAGATCTGTCTGGGTTTATCCTCCTCGGGTTTGGGAATTTCCACCGTCAACACGCCATTTTTGAATTTTGCCTTGATCTGTTCCGGCAAAACCATCGCATGAAGGGTAAAGGATCGGTGGAATTTTCCGCAGATGCGTTCCCGGCGATAATAGTTTGTCGCCTGGAGGTCAGGGTCGGCGGATCGCTCGCCGCTGATGGTCATCACGTTGTCCTTGACCTCCACCACCACATCTTCCTTGTTTACGCCGGGCAGATCGGCGGCAAGGATGACGCCTCTGTCGGTCTCATAGATGTCTACACTAGGCGTCCAGGCACACAGGGGAACCTCTTCGTTGTCATGCGCCTGATGGGGAAACGAGTCATCGAAGAGTTTGTTGATGCGGTCCTGCAGGGTGGCAATGTTTCCCAGCGGATCCCACTTGATCATAGCCATGGCATGTCCTCCTTATGGGTTGGACTAAGCTTATCCATCTCCGGATCGTTGTCAACCCCGGCCGCGGCTTTTTCAAGCCGGTGCCCCTGCCGGTGAAACAAGCACTGGCCCGCGATCCATGAACCGCGACAGCGAGCGCATCCCCCGCCGCTTGCCGCGGGGTTGGCGAGCGAACTGAAAATCGATTTTTTTATCCTTACGGTAAAGATTTCCCGCGGCTTGCCGCGGGGAGGTTCAATTGGCCCGAAACCGACAATTGGCTTGCAAAAGGCATCATTTTCTGGTGAAGTTGCCGCACCTTTTAATCGACCGGGAGAACAACCATGAACGACGATTTTGAAAATGAGCCCCCCCCTGAAGGGGAAGAGAGCTTTGCCGACCTGTTTGAATCGTATAGCGCCGGCATGAATGACAATCTCCAGGTGGGCGACAAGATCCGGGGAAGAATCATCTCCATCGGCACCAGCAGCGTGTTTGTGGACACGGGTACCAAAGCGGATGGTGTGGTGGAAAAGTCCGAATTGCTGGATGAGGATGGCCAGCTGCAGCTGGTTGAAGGAGACGAACTGGACCTCTACGTCGTCTCTGCCGACGAAAGTGAAATCCGCCTGTCCAAGGCTATTTCCGGTATGGGCGGAGTGAATATGCTCAGGGATGCCTGGGAGCAGCGTATTCCGGTGGAGGGAAAGGTGGTGGCCGCCATCAAAGGCGGGTTCCAGGTGGAGGTGATCAAGCAGCGTGCCTTCTGTCCCATCAGCCAGATGGACCTGACCTATGTGGAAGATCCGGAAGTCTACGTAGGGCAAACATTTCCCTTTGTTATCAAGCGGTTCGAAGAACGAGGCCGCAACATTGTCATCTCGCGGCGTGAGATTCTTCAAAAGGAGATGGAAGCGAGCCGCAACGCGTTCATGGAACGGGTGAACGCGGATGCAGTCTTCGAGGGGACGGTGGTCCGCATCATGCCCTTCGGTGCCTTTGTGGCCCTGGCGCCCGGGGTGGAAGGGCTGGTGCATATCAGTGAGCTGAGCTGGTCCCGGCTGGACACCCCCGAACAGGCCGTCAAGGTGGGGGATCGACTCCAGGTAAAAGTCCTGAGCATCAAAGACGGCGACAAGCCGGGAACCAAAAAGATCGCTCTTTCCGTCAAGCAGGCCATGGGTGATCCCTGGGTCGATGCCACCAACCGGGTCCGCGTAGGTGATAAATTGATGGGCAAGGTGACCCGATGCGCCAACTTCGGTGCTTTCGTCGAGCTTTTTCCAGGCATCGAGGGGCTGGTTCACATCAGCGAAATGAGCTATACGCGCCGGGTGATGCGCCCGGAAGAGGTAGTCGTTCCCGGTGACGAGATCATGGTGATGGTCAAGGAGTTCAACCTTGACCGCAAACGAATTTCACTGAGCATCAAGGATGCCGAAGGCGATCCCTGGGCGGACATCGAAGAGAAATTCAAGCCGGGTAAAACCGTACAGGGGCGGGTGGAAAAAAAGGAGGGCTTCGGTATCTTCGTCAACCTGGCACCGGGCATCAACGGCCTGCTTCCCAAATCCAAGATGGCCGCCTCTGAAAAAGCGGCCCAGATTGATGCCCTCAAGCCAGGGGCCGCCATCACCGTGACCATCGACGGAGTCAATGCCAGGGAACGGAAAATCTCTTTAGGCACCGGTGATGCCGCCGATGACCAGGGATGGCAGGAATTTGCCGGCGGCACCGCTGACACACTGGGTTCACTTGGAGACCAACTGAAGAAAGCCCTGTCTCAAAAGAAAAAGGGAGGTTGACGATGGCACATTGCAATTTTTATGACCTTATAATCATCGGCGGCGGTCCCGGCGGGTTGTCCGCCGCCATATATGCCATGCGCGCGGCAATGAAAACGGTAATAGTAGAAAAGGGTGTCACCGGTGGCCAGGTAACCATGAGTGACGAGGTGGAGAATTACCCAGGCTTCATCCACATCAGCGGGGCCGAGCTTTCCATGAAGTTCACCCAGCACGCCCAGTCCTATGACTTGGAAATGATCTCTCAGGAAGTGACGGCGCTGGACCCGGGGTTGAACTACCATACGGTGAAGCTGGCCAATGGCGAATCGCTGAAAGCCCATGCGGTGATACTGGCCACCGGTGGCAGCCCCAAAAAGCTTGATGTACCTGGAGAACGGGAATTTTATGGCAAAGGCGTTTCCTACTGTGCCACCTGTGACGGATTTTTTTTCAGGGGAAAAACCGTGGTGGTCATCGGCGGGGGCGACAGTGCCGCAGAAGAGGCCCTTTATCTGGCCAAGTTATGCAAGAAAGTATACATCGCCCATCGCCGGGATGAATTGCGGGCCAGCAAAATCCTCCAGCAGCGAATTTTCGATGACTGCAACATCGAGGTGCTCTGGAACACCGTGGTCACGGATATCAGGGCCGGCAGCGGTGGCGTGAACCGCGTGGGCCTGAAAGACACCATCACGGCGGGCACCCGGGAACTGGAAGTGGACGGGGTGTTCATCTTCATCGGCTTCAACCCCAATAACGAGCTGGTTCCCGCCGGCACCCGGATGAACGCCGATGGCATGGTGATGACCGACGAAAAGTGTGAGACCAATTCTCCCGGTATCTTCGTAATCGGGGATCTGCGGGAAAAATTCGCCCGTCAGATCGTCCTCTCGGCAGCCGACGGCTGCACGGCCGCCCTGGCCGCCGCTCATTTTGTGGAGGCAAAAAAACCGATGCGGGCGGACACCTGTGAGCTTCCTCCGGAAGCCCCTGAATGATAGTTCCGGATACGGCCCACCGGTGGTCCCTCCTTCGTTCAGGATTTTGGACACTGGCACTTGTTTTGACGATGGCCCATGCCGGATACGCCGTTGACCCATCTTCACCGGCCGGTCCCGTCAGAGCGTTCCGTGTCGGGCTGGCGGCCCACGATGTTGACGGGCTGTGGAGCGGAGAATCCAGGGAGAAGGGGCCTGACCTATGCGCGGAGGTAATCTTCAGCCGGCCGCTGTTTCACCTGCTTTCCGCCGCGGCATACCCCAACGTGGGAGCCAGTCTTAACACCCGTAACGATACCAGCAAGGTATATGGAGGCTTTCTGCTTCAGTGGGAACCGGCGTCGGCATTCTTTTTTTCGACGGGTTTAGGTCTGGCCCTGCACGATGGCAGGCTGGATACGGATTCGGCCGACCGGAAATCACTGGGATCGCGGGTGCTGTTCAGGATCCCCATCGAAATCGGCTATGCCCTCAACCGGCGTCACCGGATAATCCTTGTTTTCGACCACATGTCCAATGCCTATCTGGCATCGCCCAACGAAGGCATGGATACCCTGGGGTTGGTATACGGATACCGTTTCTAACGGAGTGGATGGACAATGTAAGCCACCGGACGGTTTTTTTTAAAAAGGAAACAGGATCATCGACCCATGTTTGAGCTGTTCAGAACGTGGAAAGAACGGCATTTTTCCGATCCCCAGCGGGTGATTCTCGGCGTCATGCTGCTGGCCGGCGCGGGCATGGTCTATTTTCTGGGCAGTCTACTGACGCCTGTCTTTATCAGCATCATCATCGCCTATCTGCTCGAGGGCATGATCGGCTTGCTTCACCGTTCCCGTATTCCCCGCCTGGCCGCCGTATCCATTGTCTTTACGTTTTTTATGGTCGGCATGATCGTCATCATCCTGTGGCTGATCCCCCTGACCGTCAAGCAGATCAGCCAGCTGGTCCAGCAACTGCCAGGCATGTTGACCACGGTTCAATACCGCCTGCTTCAACTGCCCACCAGCTACCCGGAAGTGATCTCCGAAGTCCAGGTCAGGCAGATCATCGATTTTCTCAACGCTGGCATATCCACCCTGGGCAAACGGGTCCTGACCCTGTCATTGGCCTCGGTCGTGGGGCTGCTTCACCTGGTGGTATATCTGGTGCTGGTACCTTTCATGGTCTTCTTTCTGTTGAAAGACAAGGAGAAGATCCTGGGCTGGAGCCGGCGTTTTCTTCCCGACAACATGGACCTTACCGAGTCCGTGTGGCAGGAGGCCAACATCCAGGTGACCAACTACATCAGGGGTAAAGGATGGGAACTGTTGATTATCTGGGGGGTCAGCTATGCCGTGTTCAAGGCTCTGGGACTGCAGTTTTCCCTATTGATCTCCCTTTTCGTCGGGCTGTCCGTCATCATTCCCTATATCGGCGTGACCGTCATGGGATTTGTCATGGCGCTGGCTGCTTACGTCCAGTGGGGGTGGAGCAGCGAATTTGCCTCGGCCATGGTCGCCTATGCGGTCATCCAGATACTGGACGGCAATCTACTAGCGCCGCTGCTGCTCTCCGGGGTGGTGAACCTTCACCCGGTGGCCATTGTCGTGGCTGTACTCCTTTTCGGCGGATTGTGGGGGCTCTGGGGGCTTTTCTTCGCCATTCCCCTGGCCACTCTGGCCAACGCCGTCATCAAAGCTTGGTTCATGAGGGTGGAACAACGGCCTGACAATCCATAGCGGCTGCCCTGACCCTGACGTTTATTTTTCTTTTGCCTGTTTAGCCGGCAAACTGAAAAAACGTCTTGCCTCCAGGCGCACGTATACTATGATTAGAAAAACCCATCTGTCTTTTTAACAGGATCCGCCGTTTCATAGGTATCGCAGGACGGCCGGGCCAAAGGGGAGCGCCATGCAGGAGACCGATTTCTTAAAAGGAAACCAGAGAGTCCTGAACGACATCAAGAAATTCGAAATCTTCGAACCCTTTCAGGACGAAGAACTCCACCATCTAATGTCCATGAGCAAAATCAGAAAGTACAACCCGGGCGAAACTATTCTCGAGCAGGGCAGTTCCGATACATGGCTCTATTTTCTGGTCTATGGAAAAGTCCGGTTGATGAAGGATAACAAGCCGGTGGCCCTGCTTCAGCGCAGGGGCGATGTTTTCGGTGAAATGGGGGCAATCGAGTGTGCCCCCCGCAGCGCTTCGGCTGTAGCCGTCGGGGAAACGGTCTGCCTGGCCACGGACATCTACTACATCGAACAACTGACCGGAACGGACAAACTGGCATTCGGATACGTAATCTATCGTGTCTTTTCAGGGGTGTTGGCCAACCGGCTCAGAGTTACCACGGAAGAACTCTTGGAGTTGAAGGGCCGGAGCATCAAGATCTGGTAACACCACGGGTAAAAAAAATTCAATGCCTCGGTTGTCATCCTCTTTCGGTTGCTCCTGTTCACACCCCTCCAGCCCACCCCATCCACAGGCAATCGAGTCCATCCAGAGCCATGTGAATGGCCAGGCCCAATCCCACCAGACGGGTTTTGGGGACAGCGGTCAGCCCCAGAACCACCACCATGGCAGGCCAGGTGTGCAAGGGATGAAAGCCGATACTGCAGCGGTTGGGATCAAAGACCGGTGTGGCCACCAGATGGTCCAGATCAACAGCCATGGTGGAGACCATTACGATCCAGGCCCCTTTCCAGCGATCGGGGAATGCCAGTCGGGCAACGACGGCCGGCACCACAACGTGCAGGGCCATGTGAACAGCGGTGCGCAGCATGGTTGTCTTTCTACTATCTTGATGAACTCGAAAATATTCACGCCCCGACGGATTCGTAAAAACCCCGAGATCAAGGCTTGCGAATCCTGAGGAGTGAGGCGTACTGAGCGTACGCCGCAGTGACGAAGGGTGAAGCGTAACGCAGATCTCGGGGTTTTTACGAATCCGTCAATTTTACCAGCTCATACGCCCGCGTACCCAGGCCCAGTCGTTCAGCGTAGTCCAGCTGAATCTCCCAGTCCACCTTGGGATAGATGCCCTTGAACTTGTCTTCACCGGCAGCGGTGTTCGTGGACAGCCGGGTGCCGGCCAGGGCCGGTTCCGCATTCACCAGATCCACCGAGGCCTGGTCGATGGCTACAGGGTCGGTGGACGCCACGACGCCGATATTTTTCACAATGGGGGCATCGTTGGACGGGTAGCAGTCGCATGCGGGGGATACATCAGTGATGAAATTGATAAAAAGGGCTTTGTTCTCCTTCCCCTTAAGAACCCCCAGGGTATATTCCACCATGTTTTCCAGGAAGACCGGGATGGACTGGCTCCATTGGACAGCAATGGCTTCGTTGGGGCAGATAAGGATACACTCGCCGCAGCCGATGCAGGCCTCAGTGTCGATCTGAGCCTTTGGGTCCGCCTCCCCCGTCATTGAGATGGCATGCTGGGAGCAGTGTTCCTGGCACTCGCCGCAGCCGATGCATTGTTCGGCCGAGATTTTGGGAGACAAGCCCGAGTGCTGGGCCAGCTTGCCTTTTCGGGAAGCACAGCCCATACCCAGGTTCTTGATGGTGCCGCCGAAGCCGGCCAATTCGTGGCCTTTGAAATGAGCCACGGAGACCAGGGCATCGGCTTCCACAATATCCGTACCGATGTACACCGACTCGAAGCGTTTCTGATTGATCGTAATCCTCGTTTCATTTTTGCCCCGCAGGCCGTCGGCGATTATCAGCGGCGCTTCAACCACGGCGTAGGCGAATCCGTTGGCGATGGCAGTGGTCAGGTGATGGGGAGCGTCGCTGCGGGTTCCGGCGTATAGGGTATTGGCATCGGTGAGAAAAGGCGTTCCACCGGCCTGCTTGACCATTTCCACCACCTTGCGGATGTACACCGGGCGGATGAACGCCGCATTGCCCATCTCTCCAAAATGGATTTTGACCGCAGTCAGATCGCGCTTTTCGAGAACTGTCGATATACCGGCAGTTTCCATGAGCCGTCCGATTTTTACGATAAAATTCTCTTTGATGGTGGCCCGCATATCGATGAAATAGACTGGGCTGGTCATGGCGTCCTCCATGGGTAACGATTAAAAGTCAAGCCGATCGCTTTTGCCTGCAATTCGCATACGGAGCGGAAGGGGTTAACGCGGATTAACCCGGCACAATCGTTTTTCAAATGGCTGATGGGCATTTCGGCCGGTGCAAAGGCAACAGACGCCTACATCTACCGGCCCCTCCAGACATTGTCAAGATCTTAGCCCGGCCAGCTCACTCACCAGCGATCAGGTGCGCCAAATATTCAACGGCGAAGTTGAAAACTGGAAACCGATCTGTGGAACGGACATGCCCATAACGGTGATCGTGCCGGGAAAAGATACGGCAGCCTTTGAAAATTTTCAGCGCCTGGCCCTGCTGGCTGCCGGATGCGCCAGTTCATTGACCTCGGCCAGCCCTCGCCAGACCGTCATCGTGGAAGGCGAAAAGCGCCTGAGCGGCACCACGGATCTTCGGTTCGACGCCTTTAAATCCCGGGAACCAGGAGGTTGCGGCTAACCCAGACGCCCATGTGCCGGGAAATGGTCTCCCGAGAAACGGTGAGCCGCAAAAAGCTCCATGGCGTATTGCCAGCCATTATCGAAATCGGTTTTTTCGGATTGGGCATCCTCGATCTGGTGGTTGCCAATGCCATCGTCTGCTCCGAAGCCTATCTGAAAAAACTGTCCAATGCCCGCCCCTTGAAAATTCGTGCTTCGGTGCTGGGAACAGGCACGGACCGCGACCTGGATGGGCAGGACATTGGCGAACGACTGGCCAAGCAGGCCTATGAGATGGCCGGCGTCGGGCCTGCCGACATCAGCCTGGCCGAGCTTCACGACGCCACGGCATACGGAGAACTGCACCAAACCGAGGCCATGGGGTTCTGTCCTATGGGCGAAGGGGGGCCCTGGGCGGAAACCGGCGCCACCAGACTGGGGGGCAAGCAGCCGGTGAATACCAGCGGCGGGCTGGAGTGCCGCGGCCATCCCATCGGGGCCTCGGGGCTGGCCCAGATCTATGAGATCGGCATCCAGCTTCGGGGCGACGCCGGCAACCGCCAGGTAGACGGAGCCCGATTGGGTTTGGCGGAAAACGGCGGCGGTAACATCGGAGTCGAAGAGACGGCCATGTGCATCCATATTCTGGAAAAGGGGTAGCGTGAAAAAGAGCATTTCCATCACCGGTGCCGCGTCGGGCATCGGCCGGGAAACCGCCCTGGTCTTCGCCGAAAAGGGCTGGTTCGTGGGGCTTTTTGATGTAAACGAACCGGCCCTGGAGGAATTGTGGAACCGGATCGGCCTGAAAACGGCTGCTTTCGAATCGTGGATGTGACCCGGCCGGACAGTGTCCGGGCGGCTGCCGACCATCTGGCCCGCTGGACAGGCGGACAACTTGATGTACTATTCAACAATGCCGGCGTGCTTTACATGGGCCACCACGAGACCATCTCTCTGGAACTGAAAAAACGAACGGTGGACGTCAATCTCATCGGGATCCTCAACGGTATCGATGCCTGTTTCGATCTGTTGAAGGCCACCCCCGGCGCAACCATCATCAACATATCTTCGGCGTCGGCCCTTTATGGAACCCCGGAACTGGCTGTATATTCCGCCAAAAAGGCGGCCGTGGGCGCCCTGACTGACGCGCTCAACATCGAGTTCGAGCCCCTGGGCATCCACGTGTGTGATGTCATGGCACTCTACGTGCGCACCCCCATGATCACCTCCTCGCCGGTAGCAGCGGCCAGCGTGTCGCGGCTGGGTGTACACATCACCCCCGGCAGGTGGCCGGGGTGGTCTGGCGGGCCGCCCACGGCCGGTGGCGCCACTGGCAGGTGGGCTAGATGATGCGTCTGCTGCGCTTTTCAACCCTGGCTTTTCCGTTTTTCCAGCGGCCGCTGGTCAAGATGCTGGCGTTTTCCAAAGCCGCAACGATAGGGGACGGTGAATGAAAAATGTGCTTATCACCGGGGTTTCCGGGTATATCGGAAGCACTCTTGCCGGGGCGCTCTGTGCCGATGAAACCATCGAAACCGTGTTGGGTATCGACATCCGCAGACCGGCTGCCGCTCCTGAAAAAATAAAGTTCTTCGAACACGACGTACGTCAACCGATGACCGATCTGATGACACGGCACGGCGTCGACACGGTGGTCCACGCCGCCTATGTCCTGCCGCCCCTTCACGATACCGACCTGATGGAGAGCATCAATGTGGAGGGTACCCGCAATGTCCTGGAATCGTCCGCCCGGGCCGCCGTCCGGCGCCTGCTGGTCACCAGTTCCGCCACCGCCTATGGGTTTCATCCGGATAACCCCGTACCCCTGACCGAAACCGATTCGCTGCGGGGAAATAAAGATTTTACCTATGCCAAGAACAAGCGGGAGATCAAAGCCATCATCGCACCGTTTGCCAAAAGGCATCCGGACATTGCGGTCAGCGTGCTGGGGCCCTGCTTCGTCGTGGGACCCACAATGGACAACCCGCTCTCCAACCACCTGAAAAAATGTCTGGTGGTGCTTCCCAAAGAGACTTCTCCCCTCCAGTTGGTCCATGAAACGGATCTGATGCGGGCCATCCTGCACTGCCTGAAAAACGATATATCGGGGACGTTCAACATTGCCGGAGCAGGAACCATCACCGTGGCCGATATGGTCCGCCTGATGGGCAATCGTCCGGTATGGGTGCCCAGCCGGTTCCTCTATCCGTTGAATCGGATCGCCTGGGCCCTGCGGCTGCATTTTTTCACCCGGTTTCCCAGTGCCGCTTTGGGGTTATTTCGCTATTTGTGGGTGGTGTCCCCGAAATGGTTTATCGAAAAAACCGGATTTTCTTATGAATTCGACAGCCGCACGGCCTTTGAGGATTTCGCCCGGTTTGCCGGGCGTTGATTGCATCCAATACCGGCGACAGATCCACAAATTCCGAAGCGGCACCTGAAAAAAATTCTTCCGGTGATCCAACCCTAGCGCCTCCCATGGAATGAAAAATGTCCACTGGCAATATTATTTGCCATTTTTTAATAAACGACAATATACAAATAAGTTAACCGTGATTTAATCAAATTATTGGCAATTTATATTTCCACTGAATAAACATCGCTCACCTTTTTAATACCCGCTCCCCGCGATTGGCAACAGGGATCAGCCGATTTTAAAATAACCCTAACCTGTTTAAATAAAAAATTAATTTTGTAGTTTGCGGTTCTGAGTTTAATCTATCCTTTAATTTTCACCCAGATCCTTGGTCCACCGTATTCTTTTGGCAAACATTTTGCGTGGAACCAAATTACTTTTTTCCATAGTTATTATTCCATCGCCACTCAATTCTTTGAACCTGATAAGGAGGAACCATGATCGTCGGCATTTTAAAAGAGATCAAGACGGAAGAGAACCGCGTGTGCATGACCCCAGCGGGTGTCGAAGTGATGATCCACAGCGGCCACACGGTGCTGGTGGAGAAAAACGCCGGTGCCGGCAGCGGCTTTGCGGACGAATCCTACGCCAAGGCAGGGGCGAAGATAATCGATGCCCCCAAAGAGATCTTCGCGGCGGCCGACATGGTCATGCATGTGAAAGAACCCTTGCCGCCGGAGTATGATTTGATCCGGGAAGGGCAGATCGTCTTCACCTACCTGCACCTGGCCGCCGACGAGACCCAGACCCGAGCCCTGATCAAGAGCCGGTCGGTGAGCATTGCCTACGAAACGATCCAGAAGGCCGACGGCAGCCTGCCGCTGCTGACGCCCATGAGCGAAGTAGCCGGACGCATGGCCATCCAGCAGGGAGCCAAGTATTTGGAGATGGCCCAGGGCGGACATGGGGTGCTGCTGGGCGGCGTCCCAGGGGTAGACCCGGGGACGGTGGTGGTGATCGGCGGAGGGGTAGTGGGCGTCAACGCGGCCAAAATGGCCTGCGGCTTGGGGGCCAAGGTGTACCTGCTGGACATGAACCTGGACCGGCTGCGCTACCTGAGCGATGTGATGCCGGCCAACTGCTTTACCTTGATGTCCAGCCCGGCAACGATCCGCAAGCTGGTCAAAGAGGCCGACGTGGTGGTGGGCGCCGTGTTGATCCCCGGGGCCAGGGCGCCGCGGTTGGTGACCCGGGACATGCTGGGGACCATGAAGAAGGGCTCGGTGCTGGTGGACGTGGCCATCGACCAGGGGGGATGTTTCGAGACCTCCAAAGCCACCACCCACGGCAAGCCCACCTACGTGGTGGACGGAGTGGTGCACTACTGCGTGGCCAACATGCCCGGTGCGGTGGCCAAGACGTCGACCCTGGCGCTGACCAACGCCACCTTGCCCTATGCGCTGCAGATCGCCAACAAGGGCTGGAAAAAAGCCATGCAGGAAAACGAAGAGATCAAGCGGGGGGCCAACGTGATCGACGGCAAGGTGACCTACCAGGCCGTCGCCGAGGCCTTCGCACTGGAATATGCGCCCGTGGAGTCGCTGATCAACGATTAAGCGACATCACGGCGTTATTTTTTTTGATTCGAACGGTATACCAACAAGGCGTGATCCATAGCATCCGGCCGCTTAAAACCGGAAAAATAATCGGCAAATTATCCTGCAACTGAAAAAAGGCCTTTCCGCCATAATGGAAAGGCCTTTTTTCGTATCTGCCCGGATACTGACAATAACGGCATATTTATGCTGGCATAGTAACAAAAATGAAATACAAAAACCCCCTCTAATCCTGCCACGCTTCGCATTAACCTGTTGACTCCACAACCTATACAGTTTCTTCTCATCCCTGGCACGGCATTTGATTTATATGCATTCTCATTAATGAGCATGAGGGTTAAAACCTCTCCGTGGCAAGCCGCAGGAAACGCACCCGTTTTCGCGACACCAAATCTCGGTGGGTCTGCGTTTCAACCCGCAGGAATGCGTCAGTATGTCGAAAGCATGGAATTGGACGCCGGCCATACAATAGGGCTTACCGACGGCTTTGAAACGGCATATGGCATCGGTCAGACTTTTTTTCCCAACTTATCGGGATGCATAAAATAAATGGCATTTTGAAAAAAAATCATCTTGACAGTTTAAAGCAAATATTATAAATGGTCAGACCATTCTGAAAATAAATTCATCGCTCCCCCGGAGTGGCTGTTTCACGTTATCTTTTACGCCTTTAGGTTTTCATGTTCACCCAGGATCGAGCTGCTGATCGATGACCCATTTGTTTCGCGCTGCCAGACAAAACCGGATTTTCCAGGATGTGGTCGAACAGATCCAGGAAGCCATTATCGACGGCCAACTGAAAGTGGGGGATCGGCTTCCCGCCGAGCGCGACCTCAAAGAGATGCTTCAGACCAGCCGGAGCACCCTTCGCGAAGCCCTGCGCGTACTGGAACAAAAGGGGCTCATCGAGATCAAGCTGGGAATGGGCGGCGGTGCCGTCGTCAAAACGGTCTCCTCGGATCTCGTAACCGAGAGTCTGGATCTGTTGATTCGCTCCCATCAGGTATCCCTGCGGCACATTGCCGAATTCCGTGAACGGGTGGAAGGCGATGTAGTAGTCCTGGCCACATCGAGAATGAAAGCATCGCATCGGCGTATTCTCAAGACGCTGTTGAATGAAGCCCGAAAATATGCGGATCGAGGTGTTGAAGCCGTTTCCGATTTTCTCGCCGCAGACAAAAAAATTCACCTGTATTTTGCCAAAATTACGGGCAATCCCATCTATATATCGATCCTCAAGACCATTCATGAGAACCTTCGCCGTTATTATGACGAATTTCTGGTGATGGAGGAACCGGAAATGAATGAAAACCTTCAGGATCTCGAGGATGTGGTGGCGGCCATGGAAAGCGGGAATGCGGAAAAAGCCGGCGAGATCGTTCGAACCCACGTGAGGCGATTCAACGGCTACATGGAAATGCGGGAGCGGCAGCGTAGAACATGATTTGGAAGCCGCCCGTGGGTGCGGCTCAATACGTCAACAGAATTAACGGTTGGGTGTTATGGCACATTTAGAATTGGACAACATCACGGTAAGATTCGGCGGGCTGGTGGCCCTGTCACAACTGAGCTTTTCGATCAATTCAGGTGAGATCGTGGGCCTCATCGGTCCCAACGGCGCAGGCAAAACCACGGTGTTCAATGTGCTCACCGGCGTTTACAAGGCCAGCTCCGGTAAGGTGCGCTTCGAGGGTAAAAATATTCTGGGCAAACGCCCCCATGAGATTTTTGCAAAGGGGGTGGCCCGGACCTTTCAGAACATCAGACTCTTTTCGGCCATGACGGCGGTTGAAAACGCCATGGTGGCCCGGCACTGCCGGTCCAGAAAAGGGGTGGTGGGCGCTATTTTCCGCACCCTTTCCCAGCGAAGGGAAGAGCGGCAGATTCGCGGCAAAGCACTTGAAGCTCTCAAATTCATGGGTGTAGACAAGTATGCGGACACGGTAGCCTCGAACCTGCCTTACGGTCTGCAGCGGCGGCTCGAGATCGCCCGTGCAATGGCGTCCCAGCCCAAGGTGATTTTACTGGACGAACCGGCCGCCGGCATGAACCCGTCGGAAAGTTCGGCGCTGATGAAGGATATCTCCCGGATTTGTGAACTCGGGATCGACGTGCTCCTGGTAGAGCACGATATGAAAGTGGTCATGGGCGTGTGTCATCGTATTGTATGTGTTGATCACGGGGTGAAGATCGCCGAAGGGACGCCGGAAGAGATTCAGTCCAGTCCCCAGGTAATCGAGGCATACCTGGGTCAACCGGCAAGTAAAAATCATTAATCAACAGGAGGAGCTTCAAATGAGGAAAAAACTGTTCGTCGCACTGGTACTTGGCCTGATGGTCGTCCCCTTCATCATGGGAACGGCGACCGCAAAAACCCTGAATATCGGCTCCATGAGTCCGCTGACCGGCCCCTACGCCTCAGATGGAACCGACATTAAAAACGGTGTGCTGACCGCAATTCAGGTTTTCGAAGAAGCCGGCGGGATTCCCGGTTATGACAAGATCGAGCTGTTTGCCCAGGACACCGCCTGTGATCCGAAACAGGCCGTGGCCGCCGCCAACAAGCTTATCAACCTGGAAGTGGTCGGTGTTGTCGGCGCTTACTGCTCGTCTTCCACCATCCCGGCCTCCGAGACCCTGGCCGAAGAAGACATCCCCATGCTGACCCCGGCCTCCACCAACGAAAAAGTCACCGACCGCGGTCTGCCCTACATGTTCCGCCTGTGCGGCCGTGACGATGACCAGGCGCCGGCCGCCGCCAAATTCCTGAAAGAGTCCCTGAAGGCCAAAACCGTCTTCATCGTCGACGACAAGACCACCTACTCCCAGGGGTTGGCCGACGGCGTCAGCAAAGCCTGCAAGGAACTCGGCATCGAGGTCGTCGAGCATGATCACGTCAACCAGGGTGACAAGGACTTCGCCGCCGTGCTGACCAAGGCCAAAGCCGCCAATGCCGATATTTTCTACATGTCGCTGCAGGGATACTCTCCCGGCGCACTGATGGCGCTGCAGGCCAAACGTTTGGGTATGACGTCCCAGATTGTCACCCAGGACGCCATGTTCCAGCCCAAGTTCATGGAAGTGGCCAAGGATGCGGCCGAAGGTGTTTACCTGACCTACGGATTCACCGATACCACCACCCCCGAGTACAAAGCCTTCGAAAAAATCTACGTGCCCAAATACGGCGCCATCGCCGCTTATGCCACCTACGCCTATGATGCAGCCACCGTCCTGCTCCAGGCCATCAAGACGGCCGGCTCCACCGACCCGGCCAAAATCAAGGCCGAAATCATGAAGATGGATTTCGACGGCGTGGCCAAACGGATCAAGTTCAAGGCCAACGGAGACTCCGGATCGTCCTACATCGCCTTCAAGGTTGTTAAAGGCGAGTTCGTGCCCTACTGGTCTCCCGAGAAGGGACTACTCAAATAAGTCGGTAATGTGACGTGACCGCCTTGGCAAGTTGACAGGGCGGTCACCCTTATCGGGTTCACTGCAAGCACAACATCTGAAAAGCGATTGCTATGGAATTTTTTATTCAGCAGTTGATAAACGGCATTACTTTGGGCGGCCTGTACGCCCTGATCGCGCTGGGCTACACCATGGTCTATGGTGTAATTCAGCTGATCAACTTCGCCCACGGTGAATTTTTTGCGGCCGGAGGCTATATGGGTGTTATCCTGCTCAGTTTTTTTACCGGACTGGGATACATGGACACCCACCCCATACTCTGTCTGGCAGCCGCCTTTGTCCTATCCATGGGCTATTGCGCCTTTCTGGCCGTAGGCGTCGAAAAAGTGGCCTACAAGCCCCTGCGACGCCAGTCGCGCCTGGCTGCCCTGCTCTCCGCCCTGGGTATGTCCATCTTCCTGTCCAACGGAATGATGCTGACCCAGGGCGTCTATGACAAAGCCTATCCCGGCGAGCTGTTCCAGGGCGGTGTCAATTTGGGAAATATCACTATCGGCTATCTGCAAATGACGATCGTGGGGATGACTATCTTCCTGCTGTTCGGACTCAATCTCCTGGTGTTTAAGACCAAGATCGGCATGGCCATGCGGGCCACGGCCCAGGACAAGGTCATGAGCAGTCTGGTCTCCATCAGCAGCAACCGGATCATCTCCCTGACCTTCGCCATCGGGGCCGGGCTGGCCGCCGCCGCCGGCATCATGGTGGGCCTTTACTACGGCTCGGTGCGCTATGACATGGGCTTTTTGCCCGGCATCAAGGCCTTTGCCGCCGCCGTGCTGGGCGGTATCGGCAACATCACCGGCGCCATGCTGGGCGGATTGATCATCGGCATGGTGGAAATTTTCGGTGCGGGATACATATCCGGGCAATACAAGGACGTGTTTGCCTTCATTATCCTGATCTCCGTGCTTTACTTCAAACCGACTGGAATCATGGGCGAGAATATCGATGATACAAGAGTTTAAAAAAATCTGGAAACCTTACACCATCGGCCTTCTATGGCTGCTGGGGCTGCTGTGGCCCATGCTGGGCATTCACCCGGACGGCACCCTATCCTTCGATAAGACCTTTACCGCCTGGGGCTATATCACCATCGGTACCACAATCTGCCTGCTGCTTTATGTCATGAACAAAAGCGGCATTCTGAATGCCGTCAGCCGGCCACTCGCCGGGCTGCGGGACACCGTCGGGCGGGCCTCGGGCAAGGTGCCCACCTGGGTCTGGATCATCATACTGCTGGCGGCCGCCTTTTGCTATCCCTTCTTCACCGGACGCTATGCCCAGGACGTGGCCACCAACGTGCTGATCTATGTCTGTCTGGGGCTGGGGCTCAACATAGTCGTGGGGCTGGCAGGGATGCTGGATCTGGGCTACATTGCCTTTTACGGCGTCGGTGCATACACCTACGCCCTTTTAAACATCCATTTCGGCATGTCGTTCTGGATCTGCCTGCCCATTGCGGCAACACTGGCGTTAACTGCCGGATGCCTCATCGGTTATCCTACCCTGCGCATGCGTGGCGACTACCTGGCCATCGTGACCCTGGGTTTCGGAGAGATTGTACGCATCCTGCTCAACAACTGGATGTCGCTGACCAACGGCCCCAACGGCATTCTCGGCATCAACCCGCCCAGCATTTATATCCCCAGTTTCGAAAACGGGTTCAGCCTGGAGGTTCTGTACCTGAAGAAGCTGCACTACCTCTATTATGTTGCCCTGTTCCTGGCCATCGTCACCATCATCTCGGTCAGGCATCTGAACTATTCCAGGATCGGCAGGGCCTGGGAATCCATCCGTGAAGATGAAACAGCCGCCGAACTGATGGGGGTCAATACCTTCAAACTTAAACTGCTGGCCTACGCCATGGGTGCGCTCTTCGCCGGGCTGGCCGGGGCGTTTTTCTGTGCCCGCATGCGCTTTGTCAGTCCGGAAAGTTTCACCTTCCTCGAATCGGCCATGGTGCTGAGCATGGTCGTTTTAGGCGGCATGGCCTCCATCCCCGGCATCATCCTGGGCGCAGCCGCCCTGATCGTGCTGCCGGAGGTCTTCCGCGAATTTGAAACCTACCGTATGCTGGTATTCGGTATGTCCATGGTGGTAATGATGCTGTTCCGGCCTGCCGGCCTCATCCCGGCCAAACGCATGGGCTCCCGGGGCGAAGAGAAGGAGGGATAGATGGCTGATCAACCGATTCTCGAACTGAAAGACGTCTATTCCAGCTACGGCAGCATCAAGGCCCTCAAGGGAATTTCCCTCAAAGTATACCCGGGGGAAATTGTGGCCATCATCGGCGCCAACGGTGCCGGCAAGTCAACGACGCTGATGACCACCTGCTGCGTGATCCCCATCGACAAGGGAGAGATCTGGTACGACGGAAATCCCATCCACGGGAAAGCGGCGGAGATCCTGCCCGAAGCCGGCCTGTGTCAGGTCCCGGAAGGAAGGCGGATCTTTCCCCGCCTGACCGTGGACGAGAACCTGACTCTGGGCGCTTTCTTTCGCAAGGATAATGCAGCCATCGAATCAGACCGGCAGCATGTCTACAAGCTGTTTCCCATCCTCAAGGATCGCCATAAACAGCATGGCGGTACCCTGTCCGGCGGAGAGCAGCAGATGCTGGCCATCGCCCGGGCACTGATGGGCCGGCCCAAGGTCCTTTTGCTGGACGAACCCTCCCTGGGACTGGCTCCGCTGATCGTCCAACAGATTTTCGATATCATCAAAGATGTCAACAAAAGGGAAGGCACCACCATTTTACTGGTGGAGCAGAATGCCAATCTGGCCCTCCAGGCTGCCTCCCGGGGCTACGTGCTGGAAACCGGCAACATCACCCTGGAGGATAATGCCAAAAAATTGCTCGACAACCCGGATATACGCAAGGCCTATCTGGGCGAATAGCCTGAATATGCCCAACACCTGACGCCCCTGATCCCTTGATTGAAAAGGGTTTCCGGGGCGTTTAATATTTCCGCAGCTGCTTGACATCGGCAGACCCGAGCGTTAGTATACCGTCAAGACTGTTCTTTAACAAATTGGGGGCGAAACGGCTTCGACGGGGATAAAGAAGCACCGATTGCATGCCGAGTTCCTACCATCTCGTAAAACCGGTGGGAAATAAACATAATCGCAGACGATTATAACTACGCCGTAGCAGCTTAATGCTACCGTTCTACCGGGTTTCTCCCGCGGACCTGGATAGAACGTCGACTAGTGGGATAGCCGAATCTGAATGCCTGTTACAGTAACGGCGAAATTTTAGCAGGATAGCCTTTGAAGTACCCTGCCTGATGGAGACTGCCAAAGGCGAAACTTAGAGATCAGGACAAGCATGTAGATATCAGTGTGGAATGTTTTCGGACGCGGGTTCGACTCCCGCCGCCTCCACCAATTTTTAGGAGTATTTTCAATGGCTTATGATTTTTCATGGGCCTTTGTTTGTTTTGGGAACGTTTTGGGTAAAACCTTCCCCCGATTCTTAACCAGAAGCGCCATCTCGTTATAAACTTGCACACTATCTCAGAAAAGTTTGCACACTATCTCAGAAAAGTTTCGGGCGGGATCATGAGAACGCAAAAAACTTGTCCGAATCGCATATAGCAATTCGACAGAATCGGCAGGTTGATTTTTTTAGCTCATCGCCTCCTTAAAATTTGCTGATCAGCAACTCTCTTCCAGTCGTCTATTTGCCTTTGGAAAAAACGGATTAATCAGCGGCCCTTTGGTTCCGTTGAATTTACTGGTTCTGCGAGTTCCTCAAAGTGCTCATAGTAACCTATCAGATTCCCGCTACGCTCTCGAACAGCAACAACAGTGATCCTGTAATTATCGTCGCTCAACTTCAAGAACACCTCGTCCTCACCGGCCATAAGCCTGGCGTGGATATGCTTGGTCAGCTTTTCGGACTCTTTATTGTGGCAGTCGAACAAGGATTTCCCAATAAGGTCAGAATACCTTAGCTTCCCATAGTATCGGTCTTTAGCCGGCTTGTTCAGAAACCGGATAATGTGGTCGTTGTCTACAAACACAATCGGGCTGCGAACAGTATCGAGCAAAGCTTCGTATATTTCCCTCTTCATTTCTTTCCTCGTAGAACGTGTTTTTCACCGGCAGGTGTGGAGCGGCAGCGGAACGCCTGCCGGGTGCAAAAAATTGTTAGCCGTTTCTTCTCCTTCGCCTCGGCAGCGCCGGAAACCACCGGGGTACTTTGCGGCAGTATTGGTCGTATTCCTCGCCGAATTGGGCGCGCATGTAGGGTTCCTCTGCGAAACGTACCAACAGGTTGAAAATGACGATCCAGAAAATCAGGTAGTACAGCAGGTCCAGTGAGGTGAAAAATAGGGATTCCCCAAAGAGGACCATCCAGACGAAGATGTAGATGGGGTTTCTCGTGTAGCGATAGATCCCCGTGGTGATAATCTTGCCGGAATCGCCCATCATTGGCGATGCTGCTGCCTCCGCAATGAACCTCCAGATGCTCATGATGTAGCCGATGACCCCCAGGACAATCAGTATGGGGCCGAGGAGCCGGAACGGTTTAAGCATCGACAACCTGGTGTGATTATCCGAAGCAGCCAACCGCAGGGGTACATAGAAGACAAAAATCCCGAAAACTACAACCATTGCCAGTGTTTTAAACCGGTTTCCGATTTTTTCTCCGGAAGGCATTGGCTACCTCTTGGGCTCCGAATGGATCTTTGGATAGTCATGCAAAGTATTTTCAAGCCTGGTTACCGTAGGACACTGCCCGACGTTGGTGCCGAGATGAGCGTGCTAACGTTCACCATCACTGGGGAGCAGGGAATGAGGACTTCGATAGTAGCACGTTAATACCAAACTGTGCTTGTGCCACAGTAGACCGTCCCTGCGAATCCAGTGCATGGTGTTGTTATATGATTTCTATCATTCAGGCTCAGGAGGAAATTTTTTAGTCTGTTTTCCAATGGCGATTACTTTTCCATTCCCATCTATTGCTTTAACAGTCAATTGATATCGTGGCGAGCCATAGCCTGGGCAAGGTCCTTTATACTCTTTTAGCGATCCCTCTGCCAAAATCTCTAAACCCTCAAAGGTGACGGTTCCACCACCGTGATCATACCTACTGTCCAAGTCATACAAATTAATCTGAAATGATTTGGTAGAATTGGGGACATTTTCAAGAGTAATTCTTGGCGATCTTTCATCAAAACACTTCTGGTCTTTCGGCCAATTAAAATCAACAGACATTTGCGGCAAATTCGAATAATCATCAGAGCAGCCAAAAAGGATGATAAATAGAATCCAAATAATACTATTTAACCTCATATTTTTCCCCTTTCAGCCCATATAACGGTTGAACTCACTGGTTTTCACGAAGCCCAGCGGAGTGAAAATCCAGTGAAGCGATTTGTTGGGCGGGTGTGACGGATTGAAACCGCACTCGATTACACAACCCTCATTCGACATTACTCAGCCTCACTCAATCGGAACCGCAGTACCTCTTACCACGATTCCCCCTGTAGCAGGTATTTCGACTGTCAGTCGACTCGGACGGCCCATCGCCTCCCCTTGACGGATGAAAATGGTGGCGGGCACAGCAATGAGTTCAGCTTCCCGGAGATACCCCCCAAGCGCTGCTGCTGCCGCACCCGTGGCGGGGTCTTCTACAACCCCACCTACTGGAAATGGATTGCGGGAGTGAAATACATTGGTACTCTCTCGCCATACCAATTGTAGCGTAGTAAGTCCTTCTTGAAGCATAAGAGCCTTCAGTCTCTCAAAGTCATAATTTAACTGGGCCAGTCTATGCGGATCATTGATGGCCAATAACAAATGCCATGCCCCAGCATAAACTCTGGCTGGAGGAATTGAGCCATCTATATCACTGAATTGCCAGCCAAGCGCTGAGAGAGCTTCATTGACAAGTAAATCGGAAGCACCTTTGTTCTTGGGCTCCACTGAAGTCAGCGAGGCTTCTCGTATTCCACCTTGGGAATGAACCGTGATAGAGACCTCTCCCACAGCAGTTGCTAATCGATATGTACCGTCACCTTCAGTCTCGCCGAGCACTACACCTGTCGCAATGGTAGCGTGACCACAAAACGGCACCTCCATCTCAGGACTGTAATAACGAATCGTTCGGTTCTGTCCGATAGTCGGCGCCACAAACGCAGTTTCGGAGTAACCGACTTCGGCCGCAATTCGCTGCATAACATCTACAGATGGCAATGTCTCACCAACCCAAACTCCGGCGGGATTACCACCTTTGGGGTTGTCCGTAAAAGCTGACCTCCGATAAAGTGTTCCCGCATTCATTATGTTTCCTTATCGAGTTTCGCTAATCCCGTCCGATATCGCGTGTGGCTTGTATGCAACCGCATCAATCTCGACTGCAGCTCCACGTGCTAGTTCAGCGCCACCGACCGTGATACGTGCGGGAGGATCACTGCCCATCACTTCAAGGTAGGCATCATTCATTTCCGGGAAAGTCTTTATATCAGCAAGAAAAACACTAACTTTTACAAGATCGGAAAAAGAGGCACCGCATGCCTTTAGAATGAGGCCAATATTCTGAAGAGCCTGAGCGGTTTCCGCTCCGGTTCCTCCCTCTACAAGCTCCATTGAGTCTGATTTTGTCCCCAATGTACCTGAAACATAAATGGGTTCCTCGCTGTTTCATGTGGGTAAATCGAACTTCAGTTTGCCTGCAATAAGATAAATCATGGTGATAAGTGTTCGCTCAGTTCGATACCCTCGGGCTCTGGCTTTGGCAGCTTGAATCAGACTGTTTATCCCTTCTAGGATTCCGTTATTGATCCTGGAGGTAAACCAACGCAGGACGCCGTCCCAGTGGTTCTTGATGGTGTATGCGGCTTTTTTCATGGGCTCCAGGCGGCTGTGGGTTGCCCAGAAATACCATTTCTTCAAAAAGGTTTCGGCGGTCCGGGCGGTCTGATTGTAGAATTCCTGAAAGTTGAGTTTGATGTGGTACGCCCGGCTGGTTTTGAGGTTGAGCTTTTTGATCGTCAATTGTTCAAGCTGTTCGGCCTGGGACGCCTTGAGGTTGGATGGGTTCTTCAGCCAAAGATAGCGGCTGCCCTTTAGCACCGGCCGGCCTTTGGATTCTTCCCGGCGAACCTGGTCCACCGCTTCGTTGAGGACTTTCAGCACATGGAACTTATCGAAGGTGATATGGGCTTCGGGAAAATGTTTTTCGACACCGCTGATGAACGCCGGAGACATGTCGCAGCACATCTCCTCGATAGCGCCGGGATTGCCGCCATGGTCGGTGAGATCTCTTTTGAATCGATCAACGGTTGATGCATCCTTGCCGCCGGTGGCGAACAGAACCCGGGTTTCGTCAAGATCGACAAACAGGCTGACATAGTTGTGGCCGCGGCGTCTTGAGGTTTCGTCCATGCCGACATGCTTGACCTGACTGTGGTCGGCGGCCTTACGCGCTTCGCCCACATAGTGATGCAAGATACGCCATAACCGGGTATCGTGCTCACGGACAAACTCGGCGACGGTTTTCACCGGCATAGCCTTGGCCAGTATCATAATCATCGCTTCAAACAACAGCGTGAAGCCGCTGCCGGGTCTGGCCCAGGGCACATCAACCAGACGGATGCCGCATTTTTTGCAGTCGATTCTGGCAACCCTGGCGGTCAGATACGCTTCGTGCTGGAAGAAGTTCAGATGCCGCCATGTTTTCTCGACGGTATCGTGGGCCTTGACTCCCGATAGCCCACATTTCGGGCAAGTGAAGGTGCTCCCTTTGGGAAAATCAAGGCGGATATCCAGACGCTTTTCATCGGGGTTGAAATCCGCTGTCGAAACCTGCCAGGGCGGTTTCAGACCAAGAGCCATTTGAAGGAGTTCTGTATCTTTCATAGTGCTTAGCGATTATCACTAGTGCGGTAAGTCAATCAACTATCTACCCATACGAAACAGCGAGGAACCCATAAATGAAATCCCCAGCAATCGCTGCATGACAAAATGCAGGGAGCCGACCAAGACCAGATACGTTTACTTTTTTTGTCTTCATTTTTAGATCTCCTGAAAAGATGCTCCCGCATCTTTTATCATAGATTTCGAGCTAATAGATGAGCCCAACGTGCTGCTCTCCGGCGCGAGGAACGAGCGTCTGGAGCAGCAGATTGTTATAACACTTTTAAGTGTTAGACTCGTATTCTTTGATTCTATTTTTTACCATTATAAGCAGCTGAAGGCAGTTTTCTATATCTCTTATTCTAATGCTTGTCGTTCTTAAAAAGAATACGGTTCTCTATGAAGCTCCAGTTGTCAGGAAATACTCAGAGATGGGGTCCACATCCCACGGAATCTCTGGCCAGGATATCCGGGGCGTCTTCAGCACCTGTTGAACGATACGCATGAACTTTTTGCCAATGCTCTTCGATTTGCGGCGATTGAAGCGAAACACATACTCGTCAAGATAGTTTTGGAGGTATTTCGGTTCGAATCGTCCCTGGTAGGTTCCTCTGATCAGTCGTTTGATCAAGGTCGTTACCAAATGGACACCATATAGTTTTTCGTAATCCTTGCTTTTGCTTTGGTTCGTTATCTCGCGTCGATACTGATCTTTATCAATGATATTATAGCTTTGCCAATCGTCCGTAGCGATGGTCGAACCGGGCTCGATATTGTCGAGGATGAAGGTTTCCAATGAATATCCTGAGCAATCCAGGGCGACATGCAAACGAATGCGACCCATTCGTTTTTCGATGTCTCACCGTTCCACGGCAATCGCAACAATGGATTTGCCTTCAGCCCCCCGGCCCCGTTTGCCTGGGCTTTGCCCCCCGATGAAAAACTCATCGACCTCGACGCGGCCGGAAAGCTTTTCGCGCTCGTGGCGAATGGTACAGCGACGAAGCTTTTGAAGCCAGGTCCAGGCGGTTTGATAACTGCCAAAGCCCAGCAGTTCCTTCAGGTTCACCGCATTGATGCCGGATTTGCGAGTCGTGAACCACCACATGGCTTTAAACCAGTAGGTGATCGGTTTTTTGGAACTGTCCATGATCGTTCCGGCCGTCAACGAATGTTGATGTTCGCATTGGGTGCAAATATACAGGTTTCTTGAACTCAACCAGTACCGTGTGTGGCCACATTTTTTGCACACAAAGCCATCGGGCCATTTTTGTTGGAACAGATAATCGAAACAGGCATCCGGTTGTGAAAAACGTTGATCGAATTCGATTTCGGATTTCGGGAAATCCTCGGCAATGGTAAAATCGGTCATGGTGGCGGCCTCCTGTTTTGGGTTATGAGGCCACATTACCGCGGGGCTGTGACAGATACGGTCACAACCAATCAAACTGGAGCTTCATAGAGAACCGTAAAAAAGAATTCATATTGATTAATGTGTAAAGACAGATAGCCCATAGAAGTTTCTGCTATAAAAGCTTTTATTTCCTGAGTTAAAATTTCAAAATCTTTGGGGACATGAACTATACAAGAATAAAGTTCATCAAAGCTATTGTGGTTTGATTTCTGATTTAAATATAAAGAATTTAAGGGTTTTAATTCCAACCAGACGTGTTTTTTTGGTTGTTGTTTTACATTTACAGTTGTGCTGCTTCCAGATCGTCCAAAATAGAGACTAAGTTCAATTTCATCTGATGTAAAATCTGGTCCTACGGGATGCCAGCGAACCTTTCCACCATATTTTGTTTCCAATTCTCTCAATCGAATCTTAATAAAGAATTGGTACGCGTTCACGGGATATTCCAGTTTGAATTAAATCCAGGAGAGATTGGGCGTCGACCTTCGAAAATAGGAAGTAATACATTCCACGAGGAACGGGAACGTCGGTTTTGCATTTAGACGGCAGGTTTCTTTCAGGGATAATATCCTTTCGACCCACCGGTTTCCCTTTTCGCTTTGGGTGCCCAGGCTGCGCTTTCGCCATAGCACCCCAAAGCGCAGTGCCCGTTCGGCACGGTTGTTGGTCGGTTCAATGCCATGGTGATCGAGAAAGGTCCACAGACTGTCCATTTCGCGAACAATCTGCCGGGCGAGTTTTCCGGCGTCGGTCTTGTCCTTCTCCCAAACGGAGACGGTAAACAAAAAGAACGTATAAAAATCCGACCACATTTCCGGGTCGGGAGGTTCTTTGGCAAACGATACCAGTTGCCTCAGCCAGGCGGCGACGATTTCTCCGAAGCGGCAAAGATCGGTTTTCTTTCGTTCCGCCAGGGCATCGGCTTTGCGGATCAGATGGGCCAGGCAGGTTTGGCGGTTAACCCATTTTCGATATAGGCCGTAACCATCGCTGGCCAGAATCCCGTCCCAATCCCGGACCAGTTTTTCGAAAGCTTCCTTGGAGCGATGCGGGTCGATGCGATAAAACGCCACCCGTTCGTTGGCCATGGCCCACAACCAGTGCAGGTCGTTTTCCTTAAACCAGGAAGTTTCGTCGATGTAGTTGCACCAAAAGCGTCGGGCGACCCGGCCGATGCGTTCGTAGGCCGGCAATAGCGCATTTGACGTGCGGTCGACAAGCTTCTGGATGGTTCCGGTGGCAATCCCGATGCCCAGAACCGACTCACACAACTGCTTGACGTCGTTGCGGCTCATGGCCTTGATCCCACTCAATTCTCCGATAAGCGCGGTAAAGCGCGGCCCATAACCGGTGGATACGTCAGAAGGTAGCGCGGCCTTGACCGTCCTGCCGCAGTTGGGACAGTCACATTGCTGGAGAATATAGTGGCTGATTTGCATTTCGATTTCGGGTAGCTCGATATGCTGATGCGCATAAAACGGCTGCATCTTTTGCGGATCGAACTGCGCATGCCCGCATGCGCAGCGCGTCGGCATCAACCAATGGCTCTCGGTCGGATCCAGCATCTGCCGCTGATGCGGCTTGTGGCCTTTCTGACCGCCTTTTGCACGTGTACTCTTTTTCTGTTTTCTCTTTTGCCTGCTAAAGGGCGGATCGGATGACGGCGGCTTACTGGAGTTATGAGAATTTTTGCTGGACCGAACCTCAAGCTTCTCCAGCCGCTTTTCGTGGGCTACAATCCGCTGTTCCATATCGAAAAGCATCCGTTCCAGAGCCATGATATACTGTCGCACCGGCTCTGGTGTCAGTTGCCAATCGAGTTCCGAAAAGGGTCTTTTGAGTGCCATGAAAAGCACTCTACCATAGTCAAAAAGAAAAATCTAGATTTATTTTGTATTATTTCGGTTAGTTATGATCTATTTTTTGTGCTTTGATTTCGGGGGGTTGCGAGACCAGTTGGATCCTCAAAGTACCCCGTGAATGCTTACAAGAATTGAATAGAAAATAGTATGAAGAGAGCAAAAAATATAAAAACTTCAATAAGGGTTATTCCTAATAGCTATAACATAGTTTATTCATCGCAATACGATGAATAAACGGTTTGGTTAAAATCAAGTTTGCGCATGTCGGTTTGAAAAACGCTGGTTTTTGGAACACAGACCTCTTTTCCCTACCATAGCCATTTGATAAATCAAGAAAATTGAGTCCTTCTCTTTTTTGCTGACTTTTTTTTGACAATGACCATTAAATTTAAAACAGACGGATATTATGCCGATTTTGGTGCTTATCCGTATTTACGGATAATTTTTCAATACAGCGTCATGGTAAAGATCATTCAGAGATTCATGGGCTATTTGGCGTCCCACAAGTGCATTCAATTTATCGGCAATTAATAATTTGTAATCAACAGCTCCCTGCCTGTCGTCTGCTTTCCCTTGGACACCGTATATTTCAAACTAACCGGTTTAATCCGGAACTCCTTGAACACCATCCCGCCACCGATTATCAGCATTTGTAGCATTGCAAGATTCTCTCCGAATAAGTCAGGTTCTATTGATAATTATCCTCAGGGAATTTTTTTGATGGGATCGACAGCGGATTGCTCAGCAAAGAAAAAGACCTTGTCGAAGGGTCCAAAATGCCCATGCTCTGCCGCCAAGACAAAAAACTCCTGTCGATTATAGCGGATGGATCTTTCGGTCGTGACGTCCATGATCCGATAGTAGGTGGATTTATCTATGGGTTCCCGGGTTTCGGTAAGGTCGATGACCCATTCATCGACTTCGCACCAGGCATGCAGGATCCAGCCTTCCTGGTTGTGAAGCCAGCCATGAATGACAACGGCATCCCTGGTTTCGCTGGCAACCTCCAATGTGGCTTCAAAACAGCTGCCGGCATGCATCTGTCTGGGAGAGAGTGTTTTCATTTTTGCCTTTCATCGTTCAATGCAATCATAATGGCGCCCAGTGCATTGCCGACCTCGAAGTGGGATGGAAAAATCGCCTCCGTGTGCAGCCTGTTGGCCACTTTAGGCAGCAGATGCCGGGCTGCTGCGCCGACGCCGACGATGGGGACGTCGAGCTTGAAGTTGCATGAAAAAAGCAGAATACCTTGGTCATCAGTTGAGAAGGCTTTTATCGATTTGCCGGTCTGTTTGGAAAATGTATATGCCAAAATGGCGTCGGCGATCTTTCGATGCGTTGCTTCAAGAACCGCGCTGCAAAAAGCCTCAATCGTTTCGCCCCGTAAATCTGCCAGTATTCGAGCGCCTGCAATGGATGCCGCCGCATCCCCCAGTTGAGACTTGCCGAGCACATGAAGGGCATCGGTGGGCGTAAAACCCACAGCGGAAATTTTATTGTTGAAAGCCAGTTCTTCCAATCGACGATCCAGGCCAAAGTCGGACATGCCTAATCGTGCGATCATGTCAGCCGGGGTTGCCCCTTTCTCGCGCAGAAGGTGAGCAACTACAGGATCCAAAGCAGCAGATTGGTCTCGTTCATTCGAATTGACGTTGATGATCCATCGGCTGCGATTTTCTTCTCCGATCCAACTTGCCGGATCGGGAATGCCTTGGGCCATCGCCAGAGGCTGAATCCGCAAAGGGCCGACGCTCAGTTGACCTGAACGGCTTAACCGAACAAGGCTGTCGCCACCAATGCCGACGGTGTGCATATCGACGGCATCAATTTGTGTCTGCCTGCGGTCGATCAGGCTGCCTTCATTCGAAATCACCGGCTTTCCATTTTAAATGAACGTGATATCCGTAGTCGTTCCGCCGATGTCAACAACCATTGCCAGCTTGGCAGCAGTGGACTTGGCCCCGAAATAGGCCGTGGCGGCCGGACCGCTGGCCACGGTACTGGCTGCAAGCGCGACTGCCTTCGTCAGATCGTCAGCCGTGGCGTCGCCTCGAATGATCCGCATATCAGCGGTAAGGAGCCGATCCTTTTGTAATTGGTTTACTTGCGAAACAAATCTTTGGATGACGGGCATCAAGCTGGCATGGAGGACGGCGGTGGTCGCCCTTTTACGGATGCCTGATTTGGAGCTGACATCACAGGAACAGACAACCGGTTTGCGATCCACCAGTTCGATTGCCTTGGCCGCCACTTGCTCATGCGTCGGGTTTTCGATGCTGCCCGATGCCGCGATGGCATAAGCGTCCACATACCCCTTGAAGCTGTTCACCGCATCGACAATCTGTTCAACATTTAAGGGCAAGACCTCTTTGCCAAGGTGGTCGTGGCCGCCCTCCACATACCGGACCAGCACCACCGGGGCATCGAACGGTTTTACCTGGCCGATGACGATCAGGCCGACCCTGCTCATGCGACCCTCGGTAATGGCATTGGTGGCCAATGTCGTGGAAAAGGCGATCTTCCGCAAGGATTTGGCGTTACCGACAGGAAAAATATCGTCAAGTGCCTGAACAATGCTCCGTTCAAGGCGGTGGTGAATGGTCGGTCGCTTGCTGACGCAGATGACTTGACGTTCTCGCAGATCAAAGAGAACCGCGTCTGTATAGGTGCCGCCGGTGTCGATACCGATACCGTAGATCGGCTTACTGGATTTTGTTACCATTTTTTCACCTCATGGACGAGGTCAATATTTCATTTCAAAAACTAATGCAATATTGTTGCATAGACAATATTTTTCTTGTATATTGTTTTTATCAATATAAACAAAGTGATATTATAATTATTAACAAAAAAAAGAGTAAAATTGTGCGAAACATATTTGCATATGATGAATTTATCACCAAAACCATGTCCGTATGGAAGGGGGTCAAAATGAACCGAAAGTTTACAATGTTAATTCTTGCTATCTCTATTCTATTTGTTTTGCTGGGAAATTGTTTCGCAGCTGGTAGGCTCCCCGTATTTGTCACTATCGCACCCCAAAAATTTTTTGTGCAACAAATTGGCAGGGATTTGGTTGATGTCCAGGTTATGGTTGAACCTGGCGCCGATCCACATACGTATGAACCCAAACCGCAGCAGATGGTTGCCATTTCCAAAGCCAAAATATACTTCGCTGTGGGGATCGAGTTTGAAGAGGCGAACTTAGGCAAAATAACGGCAACCAATCCTAATCTTAAGGTAATCCATACGGACAATGGTATCGAAAAGATTGCCATGGCGGCTCACCACGATCATCATGACGGCCATGAAAAGGAACATCATGATAAAGGTGAACACCATGAGGAAGGGAAGGATGAGCACCATGCTGAAGCGGAGCATGCCCATGAAAAAGGTGAACATCATGGGGAGACGGAGCATGATGAAGGCCATCACGAACATACCGGCCTTGACCCGCATACCTGGCTGTCGCCGCCGCTTGTAAAAATCCAGGCCCGCACCATCCAGGCCGCGCTGCAGGAGGCAGACCCGGCGCATCAGAAGGACTATGAAGTCAACTTCCATGAATTTACAGCGCAGATCGACCAACTGGACGCCGATTTGAAAACGACCTTCGCAGGGAAAAAAGGTCTTCAATTCCTGGTATTCCACCCGGCCTGGGGCTATTTTGCGCATGCCTATGGGTTGAAACAGGTGCCCATCGAGATTGAAGGCAAGGATCCCAAACCAGCTCAGCTAAAAGAGCTGATCGAGCATGCGAGGGAAAACGGTATCAAGGTGGTTTTCGTCCAGCCTCAGTTCTCAACCAAAAGCGCCCAACTCATTTCCCAGGAGATTGGCGGCCAGGTAGTTTTTGCCGATCCTTTAGCTGGAGACTGGATGGCCAATTTGCGCGAGGTTGCAAATAAGTTTCAAAGTGCATTGAAATAGTTCTATGAATGAACTTATAGTATCCTATGCAATAGGGATTGGGAGTATACTGGAATTTCGTTTGCCTAACAGCATTTGAGCCGCTACACGGCTCCTCCCGCCGACGGCTCAGTAGACCAGGGTTGGCTTTGACGGGTCGATCTCGTCAAGCCGTTTATCCAGATCGGCAATGGGGATCAGTTTGGAACCTGGAATATGGCTGGCTTCATACTCCTTGGGCTGGCGGACATCGATCAAATTGAATTCATCCTGAGATTTTTCTGCCATTAACGTTTTGGCTTCCTCGGCAGAAATCGATTTTGTCGGAGTGAAGAATTGTTTCCAGCGCATCGTATCCTCCTTTCAGTGTATTTAAAAAAGGCTGGAATATCGGAAACATGAAATGACATTCCAGCCTGGATTCATTTTTTTTCTGGGTCAGGGAAACGAATTTTCGATCAGTCAAATGCCATACTGGTTTTCCATTCCTTCCAGACGTTGCCGACCAGATTAGGCCCGGGTTTGAGTGTCTTTTTGCCCGGACGCCACCCGGATGGCGTGGCTTCCGCGCCCTTGGTTTCACGAATGAGCTGGAAAGCTTGTACCTGGCGGAAGGTCTCCTGAATGTTACGGCCCACTGGTGGTGTCAGGACTTCAAACCCTTGGCACACGCCATCCGGATCGATGATGAAACGACCGCGGTTTTCCACACCGGCAGCTTCATTGTAAATACCGTATAAACGGCCGATTTTTCCACCAGCATCTGAGAGCATGGGGAAAGACACGCCCCCGTCGACCATCTTGGACAATTCGTGGTCATCCCACATCTTGTGAACAAACATGCTGTCAATGCTCATGGAAAGCACTTCGACGCCCAGCTTCTGGAAATCCTGATATTTTTCGGCGACCGCCGAAATTTCAGTGGCTCAGACGAAAGTGAAATCGCCCGGATAAAAACATAGCAGGGTCCATTTGCCTAGATAATCGGACAGTTTGACATTAATGAATTTGCCCTTCTGATATCCTGGGGCAACAAAATCGGGCACTTTTTCTCCCACGTGAATCATTGATATCTCCTTTTGAATGGGTTTGTTTTCTTCAACCACAGTCTCTTCGACCGGTTCTCCAACAGGCCCTCCGGTCGGTCTTGCGCAGCCGACCTCCATCTCTTCAGGCATCAATGCCTCCTTTCTGTTGTTCCCGCAATTGATCCACAAGAACTCGTTGGAAATCAATTTACAGGATTGTTACGAAAGACCGCTTATAGGTTTTTCTTTTCGAAAAAACGGAACAACAAGACCAAAAGTGCCGCGAAAATAAGAATCACGATCCAATGATTGATACCGATGATTTGTGGAAGGCTGATTTTTCCAAAATTTCCCATGGGAATAATGTATGCTTTCATAAATGGAAAAGCCGACGCATATATCGCCCCTCCCAATAACATACCAAGTATGCCGCACAAGCCATCGATGCGGCCTTCGCCGAGAGCTCCAGCAGCTGTTCCCGGACAGTAACCCAACAGGCCCCATCCGATGCCAAAAAGCATCCCTCCGATGACTTGGGCTCCGATGGACGTTGATTTCATACTCAGTTGAATCAGGCCAAGATCTTTAAGAAGATAGATGCCGATTGCCGCCACCATGATAGCGCTCAGCATGAATTTGAAAATTGTCATATCCATCAATCGTAAAGCCCCAACCTGTTTATCGTACCTCAGAACATGTCCTTTCTGCAGTAAAAAGCCAAAGAGAATGCCTGTCACAATGCCATAAATCAGACTCATGTTTATTTCCTTTGTGTACCGTACATCAGGTTGGCAGAAATCAGGCCTCCGATAAAAAAGGCTGCCAATGCGACAAATCCACTGACCGAAAGCTGAGCCAGACCGCTCAGTCCGTGACCGCTGGGTCAGCCACCGGCAAGCCTGGCGCCGAACAACGCAATTGTACCACCGATAATGGCAACCACGGCCCGCTTCACCGGGTTGGGTCCGAAGCGTTCCTGCCACATGTCAGGAATCGCTTGAATGCGAAAGTCCCCAGACAATTTTGATGCTACGAATCCGCCGATAATAATGCCGACCAGAAACATCAATTGCCAATTCGGCAACGAGCCTGGACCGTATTTCCCCTTGCTGGTTGTAAAATACTCAATATTCGAGGTATCGATGCCGACGGCTTCCTCGATAGCCGACGCGCTACGGGAAAAGGTGGTTGAAGCTCCGAAAAAATTGCCGCCGACCCACACCGATAATATGAGCAGCACACCCGTCAAGCCGCCAGCAACATACGGGCTCCAAGGTTGTCTTAACATCAGCTCTCCTTTCTTAAATCGTGAATAATCAATATCTTTTAAGGGGTTGATTTTTAAAAATGATTCTAAAAGTTTAAAAGCATTTGCTCATAAAGTCAATTCGGAAATTTGAAATTTTAATATGATCATCGAAAATGATTATATTTTTCTATAATGGCGGATAAAAGGCAGGAGTTAATTTCACGACCATTGAATCGGGTAGCCCACTTCGCCGACTTCGGCCCTGTGCGAGAACTCGGACTCTCCTTCCTGTGTCAGGATTTGCCCGCTGACCGGAAATAGAATTCGAGCATCGCCTCCAGGGGGGCATGATCACGCTGCAGTCGGCTTCGCAGCGCCGCGCCCTCCCAGCAGTCGACCAGCAGGGTTGCCAACCGCTGCGGATCGGAGGTGGCCGGGAGGTCGCCACGCTCCCGTGCCTCCTCAAGGCAGATGGCCAGGCGGGTGGAGATCTCAGTGAAACACTCTTCGATCTTCCGCCGGAAGGCATCGCTTACCCCCGAAAGCTCCTGGCCGAGCCCTCCCAGCAGGCAGCCCATGTATCCCTGCTGGCGGTAGATCTGCTGCGTCGCCGTGAAGAAACGGCGCACCCGGTCGAGCGGGATGACTGAAGGGTCGCCGAGGCAGGCGTCGAGGCCTGCATGCACCTCTCGCATATAGGCGTCGACGACCTGGAGCGCGAAGTCCTCCTTGTCACGGAAATGGTGGTAAAAGGACCCTTTCGGGACGCCTGCCGCCGACAACAGGGCCTGCAGGCCGAGGCCGTTGTATCCTCGTTCCAAGAGCATGGGCAGGCCGGTGGCGATCAGGCGCTCGCGCGTTGACGACTCTGAACTCATTACACCTCCTTCGGCCGGTAAGGAAGGGAGGGGGCGGCATTGGCCGTCCGCGCCGCCCCCTGGGCCTCGGCTATCCGTTCAGCTTCTCGGCCATGTGCTCAATGACGTGGCTGTGCTCCCGCTGGGGGCTGAACATGATGATCTCCGCGTCGGCTTCGACCTTCACGTTGTGCCCGGGCGGCCAGTAGAACAAATCGTTCGCGGCGACCGACTCCTGCTGGCCAGACGCATCGGTGGTGGTGATGTGGCCGCTCAGCACGAAGCCCCAGTGGGGGCACTGGCAGCTATCACCATCCAACCCCTTGAATAGAGGAGTGGTATCGACCCCCGACGCGAGCGTGAAGTACTCGCCGCTGATGGTACCGAAGTCGCCGGCCTGGCCGAAGCCCTTCTGCTGACGGATCACGGCGCCCGGGATCTCCAATTGAACTGTAACTGCGTCTTTGGATATCTTCATTTTTCGTCTCCTGTTTGAGTTGGTGACTATGAATAGACCGGTCGGTCTGTTTTTCAAGGTGGTAATGAATCCTGGGTATGTCAAGTCCAGGATTCGGGCGATCTGGTAGCTATCAGGCTTGGCTTGATTCCAAATTTTGAGATAAGCTTTCGAATCGCATCATTGCCAAATGTTAGGATAGATATGCTTCATATTAGTCGCAAGAATCTCCATGGCCACGCAAATACGTTCTGGCTATCCCATAAAAATGGACACCACCAGAACTTGGCATTAATTGCCAGCCTCCATAAGTATCAAAGAAAACAAATAATTTTCATTTATCAATTGGATATCATGGGTGAATTCGGGATCCATGCTGACAGGGCTGAGGCTATTGAGTGAAAATGAAAGGGGGTGATGCCGGTTTCGGTTTCACCCCCTTCTTACTTGCCAATAAAGATACGCGGAACGAAGCGTTGATTTTTTCGGAAAAAGCAGGCCACAAGATCTTGTATGAGGTGGCCTATCATGCTGAAATGTATTTTTATTTCCTACATAGCAGGTATCTGAACAACTCGTACTATAGGGCTTTGTGATGGCTATTAATTGTTTTCAGCCAGACAGCAGTACCACTGAATATGCGTTAAACATCGCATAAATTTGATCCCCCTTTACGAGTGCGAGTCGTTTAGCGCTTTCAGTTGATACGATGGAACAAACCGCTGTTCCATCTGGTAATCGGACTTGATATTCGGTATTTATTTTCCCTTGGTGGATCCTTTCAACCACACCGCTTAAAATATTCTCCGAACTGGTTGATACGTCCTTTCCAGATTGCTGCAATATGACCCAAGGTGCTTTGATTTCGGCAGTGACTACCTTGCCTACGCTCAAACCAAGGCGGTGCAAGCTATCATTGGTGATCACTGTCGTCAGTCGATAGCCTCCCAAAGTCATCAAAGTAACTTGGGTCTGAATATCGCCTTGTTTGATGGCTTCGACTTTGCCGAAGAAAGTATTCCGTGCACTGGTTTTACGATCCGATTCTTTTTCAATGAACAGCCTGATCGTCTGCTGAATATCATCTTGGGAAAATGATACGTAGGAGGAGGTCAGGTTCGGCGTGGAATGCCCCAGCATCATCTGAACGGCTGGAAGGGGCATATTGTTTTGAATCAATTCGACGCCGCGTGACTTGCGTAAGCTTTCGGGTGCACCAAGTTGTTTGGCAAACCCGCAGGCTTCCGCACGTTCGTAGAACTTTTTCCTGACAAATCCAGGATCCACACGAAACAGACTTTTCGCAGCATCACCTTTCAATGTACCGGAAATCATCGCGTGCATTTCCTTGCACAATTCTTCCGATAACTGGACCGTGCGTCGAGGATGGTCCGTGTCATCCTGTGAGTCGACGATCTTTAGAATTTTAAGATCAAAATCAATATCCTGGATTGGATCGAGGGTTAACACTTCATTCAGCTTCACACCCGTGTGCCGAATGATCAAGAAAATGAGTAAAATACGCTGACGAGCGATGCGCACATCAGATCGCGGTGTCGCCCCGACCCATTCGCGATAGGATTGTTCCAACCGGTGGAGTTGGGTCGCATCGAGGTATTTTCCTTTTGCCGGGGTGGCAAAAATGGGTCTTTGACGCCCCTCTCCCGTAAGTGCAACCGATTGAGATGCTTGACTGCCCGTTCTTCGGGTTTTCAGTTTCATTATCGTTGTCCTCAATGCTTGTAAATTCAACTACATATGGAATGCGTGACCCTGACATTTAACATCATGCTTGACATCAATTCAGCAGGCAGTTAATATCACGAATATAATAAAAAACGTGATTATATGTCAAGTGATCTTCTTGATATAGATCCAGCGAAAGACTGAGGAGAACGGCATGGATGACACCCGTATGGCCCATCATCGAACCGGCATGAATTTGGCGCTACGGTTCAATCGTATGGAATTGGCAGGCAGCCTGGGCGATTTGGGAACCATATTGCCCCTGGCCATCGGTATGATCCTGATCAACGGATTGAGCCCAATGGGTTTGTTTCTCATGGTGGGGCTGTATTATGTCCTTTCCGGTCTCTATTTCAAGGTAACCAGTCCGGTAGAGCCAATGAAGGTCATCAGCGCCTATGCCATCGCCACCGGCATCAGCGCCAGCCAGATCCAGGCCTCGAGCCTCTGGCTGTTTCTCTTTCTGATCATCATCGGCGGGACCGGCATTATTACGGTCATTGGCCGTTACATTCCTAAGCCCGTAATCCGGGGCGTGCAGTTGTCCACTGGGGTGCTGCTGGTGTCCCAGGGGGTAAAATTGATGCTGGGCACATCCAAATTCCAGGCACTGAAACAGGCGGCGGAGCCCTACCTCAGTGTTCAGGCCCTTGGGCCTATTCCTCTGGGGTTGGTCATCGGCGGCGTTTTGGGGCTACTGACGCTTGTCCTGTTGGACAACAAACGACTGCCGGCAGCCATTGTCGTCGTTGGCGTGGGCATACTGATCGGCCTTTTTTGGGGAACGCGCGAAGGCTTTCAGCAGATTCAACTGGGGTTATACCCGCCTGATTGGTTGCCTTATGGACTTCCTTCGGCCGCTGATTTCACTTTCGCCCTGCTGGTGCTGGTGATTCCGCAGGTACCAATGACACTGGGCAATGCCGTCATTTCCAATGCCGACCTGTCGATCCAGTATTTTCCGGAAGACGGCCGGCGCGTTACCTACCGGGCGCTTTGCATCAGCATGGCGCTGGCCAACCTGGGGAGTTTCTTCCTGGGAGGCATGCCCATGTGCACCGGTGCCGGCGGGCTTGCCTCACGCTATCGCTTTGGTGCCCGTACCGGAGGGTCCAACCTGATGATCGGCGGCCTATTCATTCTCTTGGCCTTGCTTCTGGGCGACCATCTCATGGGCATAATTTATTTGCTTCCCATGTCCGCCCTGGGCATTCTGCTGATATTCGCCGGGGCGCAGCTGAGCCTTACCCTGTTGGATATCAATACCCGCAAAGATTTATTCGTATCAATTCTGATCGTCGGCATCACTCTGGCCTCGAACCTGGCGGCCGGTTTCCTGGTGGGCATCGTCGTCGCTTATGTGTTGAAATCGGAAAAACTCAACGTGTGAAGAATATGCGGACTATTGAGATAACGGACGGTGCTATTATTTTTGATTGACAAATCTAATAAACTATTATTTTAATTATTTCATCATTCACTTAATTGGAAAAGCGAATGCTTTTAATCAAGGTCATAAAAGCTCTGGCGGATGAGCGCCGATTGAAAATCCTACAATTGCTCACTACCAACGATTTGTGTGTCGGTGCATTGGCCAAGCATCTCAGCATATCCAAGCCAGCCGTATCCCAACATCTTCAAATATTGCGCAAGGCAGGTTTGGTCAAAGGAGAAAAACGCGGCTACTGGACCCACTATATCGTCGAACGCGAGGCCTTGAACCAGGTGGCTTCGCAAATCAGCGAACTGGCTGCGACAAAGAAAAGCAACAACGCCATATGTTGGCGGATTGACGATACCTTCAAAACTAAAAAATAACTGAGGAGGTCGATATGTGTCAAACCTGTTGCCAGCAACCCACCAAGTTGCAGGACAAGCCGGAAAACTGCACCCCTGAACAGATCCGTAAATGCCACGGTGATGTTCAAGGCCATCCTTGCATGAAGGAAAAAAACGATCCTGAACCCAAATAGAAAAAGGCATTTTCCAGGCCATGCCCATCTCTGCGTTCCTGATTGCCGGGATTTTTCTCATCTCCCTAGTGCTGACCATGGTCGGTCTCGGCGGGGGTCTGATCTTTTCTCCCCTGTTCGTGCTTCTCGGATACTCCAAGGCTGTGGCAGCCTCGACGTCGCTGTTTCTGAACCTCGTCGCTGCAGCGTCGGCGGCCTACGCCTATTCACGCAAGAAGATGGTGGATTTTACCCTCGCCGTCCCCCTGATCGTCTCGTCGAGCCTGGGCGCTCCCGCTGGTGCAATGGTCAACCGACGCCTCGACCTGGAGCCTTTCCTGATCCTAATGGCCATCGTGCTGGCCCTGGCAGGTGTTCGCATGCTAATGTCGACACCGGATGAAGTTGCCGGTGTCGGTATGACGCCTTCCCGGAAGATCGCCGGCGGCATAGGCATCGGCGCGTGTATCGGCTTCCTGGGCGGGATGCTGGGCATCGGCGGCGGTGTGTTCGTCGTGCCCCTTTTGATTTACATCCTTAAAACCCCCACCAAGATCGCCGCCGCCTCATCGACCTTCATCGTCTGTTTTTCATCCCTGACCGGTTTTCTGGGATATGCATCCATGGAAGCGATCAACTGGGGATTCATCCTTCCCGCTGCCGTGGCGTCATTTGCCGGTGGCCAGGCCGGTGCCCGGATCATGAGCGCACGATTGAAAGGCAAAACCATTCGGATGATATTCAGTTTGATTCTCTTCGCCTTGTGCATCAAACTGTTCCACCAGGCATGGCTAATCCAGTAAGGAGACAATCTGACCCAATGAACATCGTATCCTTTGAAAACGTTTCCAAAACTTATCGCATAGGCGAAGTGGACGTGACCGCCCTGAGCCAGGTTAGTTTCGGGATTTCCAAAGGCGGCTTTGCGGCGCTGGTAGGGCCTTCGGGCAGCGGCAAAACCACCGCGTTGAACCTGATCGGCTGTCTGGACAGCCCAACCGCCGGCGAGGTGATCGTTGCCGGCCAACCGGTCAGCCGACTGGACCGTCGTCGCGGAGCGCAATTTCGGGGAGAGAAATTGGGATTCGTGTTTCAGGACTTCAATCTCCTGCCGGTGCTCACGGTATTCGAGAATGTAGAGTATCCCCTGTTGATGATACGCGATATGCCCAGGGGCGAACGCCGACCGGCAGTCGAACGGGTGTTGGAGGCAGTCGGCATGACCGATCAGGCGGGTAAATATCCGGCACAGCTTTCCGGCGGCCAGAAGCAGCGGGCGGCCATCGCCCGAGCGCTGGTGGGCAACCCGGAGTTGGTACTGGCGGACGAACCCACAGCCAACCTGGACGGTGCTACGGCGCAGCGGGTGATGTCCCTCATGAAACGCATGCGCGACGTTTTCGGCACCACGTTCGTCTTTTCGACTCACGACCCAAGAATCATGGATCAGGCGGAGGCAACATTTTATCTGGAAGACGGGCGGCTTCTGGACGCACCGACGGCTTACGGAGAGGATCGCCATGCATAAAATCCTACGCCTGGCACTCAAAAACCTGCTGCGTCACAAGCGCCGAACCCTGCTCACCGGCATGCTGATCGTCGTGGGTATCGTGGCCGTGATCGTGTTCGCCGGACTGAGCGGTTCCTTCAAGAAGGCCATCGTGGGCCAGATTACCGATTCCATGCTGAGCCATCTACAGGTGCACCGCAAGGGATACATGTCCAGTGTCGACAATCTCCCGCTGGACCGCATGCTTCCGGCCAAGGCCTATGCCAGACTCTCCGATATCCTGACGGAGACGCCAGGGGTAGAGGCGTTCTCTCCGCGGATCAAGTTCGGCGCCATGCTGAGTAATTACGCCCAGACCACCAATGTCCGGCTCAACGGCATCGATCCGCAAAAAGAGCAGGCCACCGCGCCGCTGCTGATTTCGCGAATCCGCGACGCGGCCCATAAGGACCTTCTGGTGGCCCCCAGCGAGGTGCTGTTGCCCGAGGCGCTGGCCAGAGGCATGGGTGTCGGCACCGGCGATACCGTGGTGCTGGTGGCCAACAACAAGGACGGCTCGGTCAACGGGATGACCTTCAAGGTGGCCGGCCTGGTCGAAAATCTCATGGGGCCGGGCGGCCGGGACGGGTACCTGCACATTGACGATGCCGCGGCCCTGCTGCGTATGGAAACGCGTGAAGTCAGCGAGATCGCCGTACGGGTGAGCGATTTTGACCGGATCGATGACGTCGCCACGTCCTTGCACGGCATCTTGGACCCCATGACCAACCAGCAGAACAAACCGATGTTCGAACTGCACACGTGGTCCCAGCTGACGCCGTTTTACAATGTGGTGCGCATGATCGACATGATGACCATGGGCGTGCGGGTGATCCTGATCGCCGTGGTGCTGATCAGCGTGCTCAACGTGATGATGATGAGCGTCTACGAGCGGGTGCGTGAGATCGGCACCCTGGCCGCCATGGGCACTCCGCCGAGGCGGATTCTGGGCCTGTTCGTGGCCGAGGGCTTCTGCCTGGGCCTCTTCAGTGCCCTGGCCGGCGCGAGCATCGGTCTTGCCATCCTGTGGAGTCTGAACCTGAAGGGGGTGAGCGTCACCTTCGGCGGCGCCAACCAGGTCTTCACCCTGGCGCCCAGCGTTTCTCCCGGAGAACTGGTCTCGGCCTGCCTGATTGTCCTGGCCGTATCGATCCTGGCCAGTCTGCAACCGGCCGCCAAGGCCTCCAGACTGGCCCCGGTGGACGCCCTGCGCCATGTCTGATCCTTATCAATCGGAGTCGAAGATGAAGCACTTCGCTTTAACAGCCGTCGTCCTGATACTCTGCATGCTACCCCCGAACGTTTGGGGGGAGGCGTTGAGCGGTACCCAAATTCTTTCCCAGGTGGACCGCAACCTACAGCCCAACGATCTGGAGATGTACCGTAAAATCATCAACATTGAACCGGACGGCAGCCGCAAGGAATTCGTGCTCTGGTTCCTTAAAAAAGACCTGGACAAAATCGTTACCCTGTTCGTGTCACCGGCCAGCGAGGCGGGACGTGCGACCCTGCGGCTGGGCGACAACATGTGGCTCTATATTCCCAACGTGGGCAAGCCGATCCGTATCACCAGCATGCAATCGGTGGTCGGCGGCGTTTTCAACAATGCCGACATCATGCGCCTGGATTACAGCGTAGAATACGATGTGACCGCCCTGTTGGAAGACCAGGGCCAGTATCTTTTAGAGCTCAAGGCCAAAAGCGGGGCCGTGGCCTATGACCTGCTCAAGATGTGGGTGCTTAAAAAAGAACTCGTGCCCACCCGGATCGATTGTTTCGCCGCCACGGGAATGCTTATCAAGACGCTCCATTTCAAGGAGATCAAGGATATCGGTGACGGTGTCGTGCGTCCGGCGGTGATGGAAACCGACAGCCCCCTTTACAAAGGCTATCGATCGGTCATGATTTCAGCCAACCTCAAAAAACGCAGCCTGACGGATGAAGTCTTCACGCTGAACTATCTGCCCAGGGTAAAGGACTTGCGGTAAACCATGCGCCTGGGGGCTTGTCTTGGGACAATCCTGATATTTTTCTGCACCACCGTTGGTGCGGGAGAGTATGACTTCACCATCCCCGAGGCGGATAAAAAGCCCTATGAGCTGGGCGGCCGAATGGAATTTCGCTATATCTATCACTGGCTGGATGAGGATTCGGACCGATACAGGCTTATTTATTACCAGGACGATCCCGGCGCGGACACCCATGAATGGCGCACGCTGGCGGAGCTTTCCGGCAGTTACCGGCAGGGCATTTTTCAGGTTAATCTACTGGCCCACTTTGAGTATGTCGATGGTTACTTAGAGGAAGCGTGGGACAACAAGATCTATGAGGGCTATGTTTCGTTGGCGCCATCTCCTCAGCTCACCTTGGATGCAGGCAAGAAGTTGGTCTTGTGGGGAAAGGGCTACGCCTGGAACCCAGCCGGCTTTATAAACCGGCCCAAGGACCCGGACGACCCTGCCCTGAACCTGGAGGGACGCCCCCTGCTGGGGCTGGATCTGATCCGAAGCTATACCGCCGGTCACCTGGCCAACATCGGATTGACGGCTCTTTTGCTGCCGGTCATTGACGACTGGGGTAACCAAGATTTGGGGGAAGAAGGCGATCTGTACGCCGCCCTCAAGCTCTACCTGCTCTGGTATGACACCGATTTCGATTTCATCTATTTTGACGGGCCGGATCAGCCCCGCAGCGTCGGGTTCGACTTTGCAAAAAACCTGGTCGAAAATTTCGAGGTGCACGGGGAACTGGCTTATCGGCTGGACGCACTGCACCTCGTTATCGATGAAGACGGCACCGTCGAGCAAACGCGGGAGGATCAGCTCAGCTACCTTTTGGGGATACGCTACCTGAATGCGTTCGATACCACCTTTATCGCCGAATACTACCACAATGGCGCGGGATACAGCCAAAACGAACTGGATGACTTTTACACCTACCAGGAATCGGTCAGCGATCAATGGCAGGCCACCGGCAATGCTTCAGTGATGCAGCGTGCCAATCAAAGCACGCGGCCCTATTATCAGCAGCGCAATTACGGTGAGGATTATTTTTATCTCAAAATTTCGCAGAAGGAACCTTTCGATATCCTGTATTTCAACCCCTGGGTGGCGTCAGTCGTCAACCTTCAGGATTTCAGCTTCAATCTTCAGCCCGGTATGACCTGGACACCCGTGACCAACCTGGAACTCAATTTGCGGGTAGGTATTCCCGTGGGTCCGCCGCAAACCGAGTTTGGCGAAAAGCCGGACGTCCTGCGCCCGGAGGTTTGGGTACGATATTACTTTTAGGAGAGAAGGAAATCATGGGACACGGCCATATTGCGTTGATAGCCGGCGATGCCTGGATGACGGGCGTGATTATCCTTGTTTTCGTTATCGTGATCGCCGGCGTCATTTGGCTGATCCATAGAAAAAGGGTGGCATCAGACGGTTTGACACCGATAGAGAGAAAAGAACTGGAATATCCGAATCGCGAAATTCTCGCGATGCTGCGTCAACATGGAGGGCCGATGACGCAACGCGAGGTCATCGATTCGTTGCCTGGGGATCTCGAAGATATCGCCAGAGTCATGCAAGCCATGGAATCAAAGGGGTTGATTCAGCGCAAGTGGCGGTCGGATCTGGAGACGTATATCGTTACTGCGTAATTTAAAGCCGTATCAAGCCTGGAGGTGCTATGTGTACAAGAGACGACATCGATACTGTTCTCAAGCAACTTCGACATTGCGGGGACACCCAACAGATGCGGTTGCTTTTAAAGGAAGCCGTTCCATGCAATGAGTGCCCCGAATCAAGAGAAACCGAAGACGACAATGTACATGATTGCAGTTGTCGCGAGCGTTTCCGAATAGAAATTAAGAACATCATCAGGTCCATTCACAGGTAAATGGAGTGTCGGCACTACGAAGGCCAAGGGTATCGTCCAACATGAGCGAGTCGATTTATGTCCAGAATTTGACCAAGCGTTTCGAAAATGTCGAAGCGGTTAATGGCATTTCCTTCAGCGTGCAACAAGGCGAACTGTTCGGTTTTCTCGGTCCGAACGGCGCCGGCAAGACGACCACTATCAACATGCTGACAGGTTTGGCGCGCCCGGATTCGGGAGCGATCCGAATCGGCGGACTCGACTGCAAGGTCAACCCCAAGGCGGCCCAGCATCTGGTCGGCGTGGTGCCGGACGAAAGCAACTTGTACCCGGAACTCACCGGCTACGACAATCTGTGTTTCTGCGCGGCGCTTTACGGAATTGGAAAAACTGAAAGACAAACCAGGGCCCGTGAGCTGCTGGATATTTTCGATCTGGCCAAGGCAGCGGACCGGAAGTTCGCCGGCTATTCAAAAGGCATGAAGCGCAAGCTCACCATCGCCGCCGGCATCATCCACAGGCCGTCGATCCTGTTTTTAGACGAGCCGACCACGGGTATCGACGTGGCCAGCGCCCGGCAATTGCGGCAGATGATCGCAAATCTGCACCAGGAAGGGACCACCATTTTTCTTACCACCCATTACATCGAAGAAGCCGAGCGCCTCTGCGATCGCATCGCGTTCATCGTGTCAGGGCGCATCGTTCAAATCGACACGGTGGCGCAACTGGTTCAACCGATCAGGGAAAAACATGTGATGCGGATTGCCTGCGTCAACATACCCAGCGGCATTCACAACAAACTCGCCGAGGCGTTTCCGGTACTTACATTTACGGTATCGAACGGCGGCTTCATAAAGGTGGAATCTGGAGATCCCGTCCAGGTCGGCCCTCTGGTCCGCTTTCTCGAAGACAACGGCGCCGAGGTCAGCGAAGCACGGCGCGTGCGACCGTCCCTCGAGGACATCTTTGTATCCATCACCGGCATCGAGGCGGGCGCCATGTGCAAGGAAAAGGAGAAGAAAGGGGGCGGCCGATGAAACGCTGGATCGCCTTCTGGAACATTCTGGTCAAGGACATGCGGACCTATTACCTGAAGCCGCCGAACGTCAGTTGGGGGCTGATTTTCCCCCTGGCGTGGACGGGCATGTTCTTCATCAAGTCCGGCAGCGGACTGGACAGCATCATGGGGCTTCTGCCGGGCGTTGTGGCCATCTCCATTCTGTTTGGAACCACATCGATGTTGGCGGTGACGGTAACCTTCGAAAAAAAGAACCGCTCCTTCGAACGCCTGTTGCTTGCGCCCATACCCTTTGAGCTGCTGATGCTGGCCAAGACCAGCGGGGCCATCCTGTTTGGCGTTGCCAACGCCTTCGTGCCGGTAGTCATGGCGGCATTTCTGGCCGATCTGTCTGCGGTGGCCTGGCGCGTTTTCGTGCCTGCCGTTGTAATGATCGCAATAGCCTCCACCTTTCTGGGCCTGTTCATCGCCGTGGCGGTGAGCGAGGTGTTCGAGGCACAAACCTTTTCCAACTTTTTCCGCTTCCCCATGATCTTTCTCTGCGGGCTCTTCTTCCCCATCGAGAAGCTGCCTGTTTTTCTCAAACCCTTGTCTTATGTCTTCCCCTTGACTTACGGAGCCGACGTCCTCCACGGGGCCGTGCACGGCGGACATACCATGCCGTTTGTCCTGGACCTGACCCTGCTTGGCGCTTTCTGCGTTTTTCTGTTCGCCGCCAGCCTCTGGAACATCAAGCGCCGGTGGATCTTGTGACCGTATCCGATGTGGATGCAAATATTCAGAAAACTGAAAGGACTACCCATGAAACCATATCTTCGCGTACTCACCAAATCTATAGGAGGTGCTGCGATCCTCGCTTTCGCGGCATGCATCTTCTGCGGCACAGGGTTTTCACAGACCCGGCAGGAGCATGTGCATCACAACGCGCATATGGTGATGCCCTTCGATATTTCCAAGGCCGTACACATCTTTAAAATGACGGCGTCGGGCGGCATACAGCGTGTGGTGGCGAAGGACCCCAGTGAAAACGATCAGATAAGTCTTATTCGACGGCATCTTAAGCAGGAAGCGGAGAATTTCCAACGCGGCGACTTTTCAGATCCAGCAAAACTTCATGGGGCCGGTATGCCTGGTCTTCGCGAGCTTCAAGGCGGAGCGCACCGTATCAGCATTTTCTATACGGATGTGCCCGCCGGTGGCGCGATCCGATTCGAAACGTCAGACATCCACCTCATCACAGCGGTGCATCGATGGTTCGGTGCGCAGCTTTCCGAGCACGGTGCCGACGCCGTTTCAGAGTGAGACTTTTAGCGAGCCAGCACATTTGAGCAGATGAATGGATTTAATCACCACCACCAAATCGATCTTTTATTTCCTTCTCGCCGGCCTGTTTGAAATCGGGGGCGGCTACCTTGTCTGGCTGTGGCTGCGCGAGGGCAAACCGTTGTGGTATGCCGTTATCGGCGGGGTCGTGCTCGTACTTTACGGCATCGTTCCTACTTTGCAGCCCGCCCATTTTGGCAGGGTCTATGCCGCTTATGGCGGGGTCTTCATCGTTATCTCGATTTTATGGGGATGGAAAATCGACAACATCGCACCGGACGCCTTTGACATCATAGGTGGCATTGTGGCTCTGGCCGGCGTTGGAATCATCATGTACTGGCCCAGACCGAATTGATGTGAGTCCATCATGCAATAGCTGGCCTGCTTTCACAATATGCTGAAAAAGGATTCAGGACGCGATTCTGTTCGATGGGCCGCAGGAAAAACTGGCTTTGCGACAAGTTGAACCAACTATTTTTATTAACCAGACAGTACGCTATGGCTATCTCACAAAAAGGAACCCTACCGTTCCTTGTGCTTTCTTGCCATTATGTTGCGATGTCTATATCAATTGGAAATCTTGAGGAACCCCAAGATATTGTGGTCGGCCCAGAGCAAGTAAAAGCTGTGATTACATAGCATAGTTTTATTCTGGCTGGCCTCCAAATCCATCGCAATTTTCAAAGACAGGGCAAATCGGAAAAGTTGTGATAAACGGTCTCCACCAATTTTGGTGGAAATTGATAGCCCAACAGATTATCAAAGTTTATCCCAAAGAAATGGTTGACTCAAAAGCGACAGGTTTCCATAACTATCCTGTAGATTTTCATCCTGCCAGAAACTGCAGGTTACAATACCTAATCTAAACATTTGCTTGATTGCAGATTGATTGAGATAAGAAAAAGAACACTGTCAAATACTGAACAGATAGGGTCCGTATTCCCCCGGTTTAAGGTGCTTTGGCATCTTTGTGGTTTTAAAACGGCTCCCACCACTTACGCTACGCAACCGTGGCGTAGTCACACAACGACCACGCCTCAATTGCCCGATTCGCGAGCGGCCAGCCGCTTTGATCGATCATATTCTCTATCCATAACTCGAGCATAGCTTTGCCCTCTTGATTTTCAGGCTGTAATAATTAATGTTTCATTTAGTGATGTTTTGGGAATGTTTTGGGAATTCCTTGCAAACGCGCTTGTTTCATGGGTGGACGCGGGTTCGACTCCCGCCGCCTCCACCACTTTTTGTTTACAATTTTTGTACGCGTTCACGGGATATTCCAGTTTGAATTAAATCCAGGAGAGATTGGGCGTCGACCTTCGAAAATTGGAAGTAATACATTCCACGAGGAACGGGAACGTCGGTTTTGCATTTAGACGGCAGGTTTCTTTCAGGGATAATATCCTTTCGACCCACCGGTTTCCCTTTTCGCTTTGGGTGCCCAGGCTGCGCTTTCGCCATAGCACCCCAAAGCGCAGTGCCCGTTCGGCACGGTTGTTGGTCGGTTCAATGCCATGGTGATCGAGAAAGGTCCACAGACTGTCCATTTCGCGAACAATCTGCCGGGCGAGTTTTCCGGCGTCGGTCTTGTCCTTCTCCCAAACGGAGACGGTAAACAAAAAGAACGTATAAAAATCCGACCACATTTCCGGGTCGGGAGGTTCTTTGGCAAACGATACCAGTTGCCTCAGCCAGGCGGCGACGATTTCTCCGAAGCGGCAAAGATCGGTTTTCTTTCGTTCCGCCAGGGCATCGGCTTTGCGGATCAGATGGGCCAGGCAGGTTTGGCGGTTAACCCATTTTCGATATAGGCCGTAACCATCGCTGACCAGAATCCCGTCCCAATCCCGGACCAGTTTTTCGAAAGCTTCCTTGGAGCGATGCGGGTCGATGCGATAAAACGCCACCCGTTCGTTGGCCATGGCCCACAACCAGTGCAGGTCGTTTTCCTTAAACCAGGAAGTTTCGTCGATGTAGTTGCACCAAAAGCGTCGGGCGACCCGGCCGATGCGTTCGTAGGCCGGCAATAGCGCATTTGACGTGCGGTCGACAAGCTTCTGGATGGTTCCGGTGGCAATCCCGATGCCCAGAACCGACTCACACAACTGCTTGACGTCGTTGCGGCTCATGGCCTTGATCCCACTCAATTCTCCGATAAGCGCGGTAAAGCGCGGCCCATAACCGGTGGATACGTCAGAAGGTAGCGCGGCCTTGACCGTCCTGCCGCAGTTGGGACAGTCACATTGCTGGAGAATATAGTGGCTGATTTGCATTTCGATTTCGGGTAGCTCGATATGCTGATGCGCATAAAACGGCTGCATCTTTTGCGGATCGAACTGCGCATGCCCGCATGCGCAGCGCGTCGGCATCAACCAATGGCTCTCGGTCGGATCCAGCATCTGCCGCTGATGCGGCTTGTGGCCTTTCTGACCGCCTTTTGCACGTGTACTCTTTTTCTGTTTTCTCTTTTGCCTGCTAAAGGGCGGATCGGATGACGGCGGCTTACTGGAGTTATGAGAATTTTTGCTGGACCGAACCTCAAGCTTCTCCAGCCGCTTTTCGTGGGCTACAATCCGCTGTTCCATATCGAAAAGCATCCGTTCCAGAGCCATGATATACTGTCGCACCGGCTCTGGTGTCAGTTGCCAATCGAGTTCCGAAAAGGGTCTTTTGAGTGCCATGAAAAGCACTCTACCATAGTCAAAAAGAAAAATCTAGATTTATTTTGTATTATTTCGGTTAGTTATGATCTATTTTTTGTGCTTTGATTTCGGGGGGTTGCGAGACCAGTTGGATCCTCAAAGTACCCCGTGAATGCTTACCAATTTTTGGAAGTTAATTATTTCTTATATCCTAACGGGGATTCCCACTAAGGTTTCCTATTTTTCCAGGCTCGATGTTTTTATGAGCCATTTCGATCAACATTTTTTCTGTATAATATCATCATTATCTCACTTGAAAATCTTGATTAACATTCTTTTCAAGATCGGTAATCCTCGCTCTTATTTCATCAGAAAGGGGTGCTTTTTTATTTTCGTGATAGTTAAACGAAACAAGCATGCCTTCCCCTAACGCAGCAATACTCTTGTGTTTATGGCTAACCACCAAGTACTTCATTAAGAAGCGGTCTTTTTCTATCATATCAATTTTTGCTCCGACGCTTACCCGATCGGGATAAGTTAAGGGAATTTTGAATTTGCACTGCGTGTTGGCAAGAATGGGTCCAATACCGGTTTTTATCATTTGGTCGTGAAAATTAAGTTTTTCAAAATATGAAATGCGAGCGCTTTCAAAGTATTTGAAATACATTATATTGTTAACATGCTGGAAGGCATCCATGTCACCCCATGCTATTGGTATTTCGATTACCACCGGATAATTTTTTAGTAGGTCCTGCATTTATCCTCCAGTTTTTTCATTCACCCGTCCATATCATCGGCTTCAATTTGATCGATAATTTGATGGATAACTCTCTTCGTCACCTTGGCGATGAGCCACCCGATCAATGGAAATTTTGGCTGGAAGTCAGCACTCCATCGAACGACTGTCAAATCCTTCTCTTTGCTAAACTCCCATTTACCAAGGTATTGTTTTACTAGAGAGTCTGACAGAATGCTGTACATGAAAAAGTCGGATGGCGTAACGGCCTCAAGGCGTTCCATGACGGTAATTTTACCAATGGTGAGGGTCCTGATGGTACCGACACCATTATACCTGGGGTCTCCCTTTTCATGAACAACAACCGGGAAGGCGGCGGTGGACCCCAAAAACTGGACAATGTGCTAAGCTATGAGTCAGACCAAAAATGAGGAGGATCTGACGATGGGTAACAAGCGCAAATCACACAGTCCACAGTTCAAAGCCAAGGTCGCTCTGGCTGCCATTCAGAACGAAGAAACCGCAGCACAGTTGGCCAGTCGATTTGGTGTTCACCCCACCATGATTTCCACCTGGAAGCGGCAGATGCTCGACGGTGCAGCCGATATCTTCGATAAAAGCCACCGATCCAGAAAACAGGCCGATGCCCAAACCGCCGAACTGTACCGCCAGATCGGTCAACTCAAGGTGGAAAACGATTTTTTAGCACGCAAGCTCAGCAGCTGAATCGCAAACAGCGTAAATCCATGATCGATCCGTTGGATCGGCAGCTGAGCGTTTCCCGGCAGTGTGAACTAATCGATCTTAGCCGGTCATCCTATTACTACCAACCCATACCCATAAGCCAAGAAGAGCTGGAACTGATGCGCAAGATCGACGAACTGTATCTTACCAATCCATCCTCGGGCAGCCGAACGATCAGCCGCCAGCTGGATCGTCAGGGCATAACAGCCAATCGCAAACGGGTTCAGCGGCTGATGCGATTAATGGGTATCGAGGCGGTGTATCCCAAACCGCGGACCAGCCGCCCCCATCCCCAGCATAAGGTATATCCTTATCTGCTAAGGGGTATGACCATCAGTCGCACCAATCAGGTTTGGGCCAGCGACATCACTTTCATCCCCATGGCCAGTGGGTACATGTATCTGGTGGCGATCATGGACTGGCACAGCCGCAAGGTGCTCGCCTGGCGGATATCCAACACCCTGGACAGCGCCTTTTGTATCGATGCCCTTAAAGAGGCGTTGAGCCGCTATGAGCCACCGGAAATCTTCAATACCGACCAAGGGGCTCAATTTACCAGCAACGCGTTCACCAAGGTTCTCATCGATAACAAGGTCGCCATCAGTATGGATGGTCGGGGTCGTTGCCAGGACAATATATTCGTCGAGCGGCTGTGGTGGACCCTCAAACACCAATACATTTACTTGCACGCATTCGACACCGGTAAGGCGCTGCGGCAGGGTCTGGGCCGGTGGCTCGATTATTACAATCACGAACGGGGCCATTCGGCCCTTGACGACAGAACCCCGGATGAGGTTTATTACGGTCTGCCCCATCCTTTCGCCGAGGCTGCCTGATGCCTTTTTATCTTTTAAAAAGCTCTCGGCTCATAGCTTATTCTACCCCTCAGGCTGTCCAGCCGATGGGGTCCACCTCCGGCCGGGCTTGGCGATCCGGTGAAATCGCTCAACAAAGACCATATTTTGTCCAAGGGGATTTTCGATTCTCTTGTAAGGCTGACGGTTGTCACCATGCGCTCCTGACTTAGCATCTGCTGAAAAACTATTGCGCATTACCATACGGCGTTAGAATTCGGTTAAAAATGCTCATTTATCACTCATAGACTGAGTTTTTCACCAAATTTTGCCTTGTCCGGCCTGCGGTTCATGACGTTTTTCAACACCCTTTCAGTCCCATTCTTTTGTAAAATTCAGGGACTCTTTCCCGATTATACGAGGGGCATTCCTTCAAAATTTCAAGCGTAGCCTGTTTTTTCAAAGGCCATTCTTGGGTCCTTTTCGAAAAAATCACATCATTGCTGACATTGGCATAGCATTCCGGCCCCGGGGTACAAAAATGTTGACTTGTCTCTTCCCAGATCTCCCGAACAGATCGATCAAGAATATTGCCAAAGGAAAGCATGGTAAAATCACAGGGGCAGACATTGCCCTGGGAATCTATAAACATGTAGTTGAAGCCCGCACCGCAACCATAGTATTTTTCGCTTTCAAAAAAATCGTAGGCAAAAACACCGGGGTAGCCTTTGGTTTTAGTGCACTTTTTTTGAATGTCGAAGATAGTTTTCACATTTTCGTCAGACAGTTTTTCTTCGGGTTTACTGATCAATTTCCCGCTTAAAATGGGCGATGTCAGCCGCATATCATTAATGCCGATGTCCTTGAAAAATTCTATCACCTTGAAGATTTCCTGCCTGTCACTGACAAGCGACTTATCGGGCACGAAAGAAACAGCAACGTAAAAGCCTTCATCCTGAAACATCTCTATGGCTTTCAGGGCATAATCGAAAATTCCCTCCTTGCGGCGGCCTTTGTCATGGATTTCAGGTTTATAATGGTCAAGGCTGATTACCGGAATTTCCAGCCCCGCCTTTTTTAGGCTTTTTATCCGTTTTCGGGTGAGTTTGTACCCGGTGGTAAAAATGAGAGGCATGGATCTTTTATCGATAGATGCAATGATATCTTCCAGGTCATCGCGCAACAAAGGCTCCCCTCCTGTAAGGCCAATGACGCTTGTGCCCAAATCCTGTACCTCTGAAATTGTTTTCCGTAGCTGATCGAAAGACAGGACATTTTGCTTGGAGCGATCTGAAAAAGAACAGTGCCAGCAATTGCATGGACATTTAGGTGTTATGGCAAAGTTTGTAACCACAGGCACGGGTTTTCCGGAGGTTACGGAAACAACACCCTTGAGAAAACGGTCATACGCTAAAGAAGGGAAGTATGGCGTAAAGGTATTCGTATATATTTTATCATTAATTTTCGTGAGCTTGCTTTCCCTGGATACATAGTTCATGGCCAGTTTTTGTTTGAGGGATAAATGCTTAAGCTCCTTGTTCATGCCCATTTTCAGGGTTGTAAGGACTTTCTTAATCCCATATAGCTGAGTTCCATTATGTTTGCGCATGGCATACTCTTTTTAAATGCAGCGAAATAAATTGATGACTGCCTGTATAACCAAATCTAATTATCAAAAAAAATAGTAAGATAACAGGATTATATTATTCATTTAATTAAGGGGGCAACGTATCGATTAATCTACAAACTTTATTTATGGTTGCTCACCAATGATTGTGATGGTTATGCTGATTTTTTTTAATTTAATGATTTTTTCCCATGGGCCGTTTCGATGTCAAATGATGAACCAGGGCTCGCATCGGTGATCATAAATGGGCCAGTGGAATAAGCCACGGAGGGATTATGATTGATCGGGTGATAAGTGTTATCGATACCCATACCGCAGGAGAACCAACCCGGATCATTGTCGGTGGATTACCAAGGATCCGAGGGGATTCCATGCTTGAAAAACGCGATTATTTTGAAAAAAATCATGACCCAATCCGCACCATGATCCTGCGGGAACCCAGAGGGCATAATGATATGTTCGGGGCCGCGCTGGTTGAACCCGTGAACCCGGATGCAGATCTGGGCGTTATTTTTTTGAGCACGGGAGACTATCCGAGAGCCTACCCGTATATGTGCGGGCATGGCACCATTGGACTTATTTCGGCCGCTGTCGAATTGGGAATGGTCAAAAGAACGGAACCGCTGACAAAGGTGTTGTTGGATACCCCTGATGGGTTGGTGACCGGATGGGCGACGGTCACAAATGACCATGTTGTTGAGGTGGAAATTGAAAACGTGCCCGCCTTCCTGTACCAGAAGGATTTACAGGTTAAAATAGACGGAATGGGTGAAGTAACGGTGGACATTGCTTTTAATGCCGGATTTTTTATTCTTTGCCCGGCAAAGGCACTGGGTTTAACCCTTGTCCCTGAGCAAGCGGCCCGATTATCAAAACAATGCCTGAAACTCCGTGATGCGGTCAATGAAACCATCCGGCTTGATTTTAAGGAGAAGTCTTACTTTAAAACGGTTGATGTTGTAGAGCTATATGAAGAGCCCGATCATCCGGATGCACACTGCAGGAATGTTGTGGTGTTTGGTGCGGGTCAAGTAGACCGGTCCCCCTGCGGGACGGGCACATCCGCCAAGATGGCGGCCCTTTATGCCAGAGGGGAATTAGCCATTGATGAGGTCTTTATCAATGAAAGCATCACAGGGACGCGTTTCAGGGGAAGAGTAGTCCGGGCCTATAAAGAAGACGGATTTGTCAAAGTCATCCCAAGGATTTCATCCCAAGCCTATATTACGGGAATCAATCAATTAATATCACACCGGGAAGATCCCATGAAGTTCGGGTTTCAACTGGGGTGACACGCCTTTTCAGAAGAAACCATCTGACATGACGGGGACAAAATGACGAAACACTATGACCAGATTATCATCGGTGCCGGTATCACCGGAGCTTCTATTGCCTTTGAGCTGTCTAAAAAAGGATACCGGACATTAGTTGTTGACAAACTTTCGGCTGCCGGACTCGGCTCCACCAGTTCGACCTGCGCCATCATAAGAACGCATTATTCCACTCTCGAAGGAACGGCGGTGGCCTATGAGAGTTCGTTCTATTGGAAAAATTGGGCGGCATATCTCAATAAAAAGACTTCAAAAGACCTTGCCAGATTTATCCAGACAGGAGCTGTCGTCTTAAATAAAAAGGATTTTGACTGGAGCAAATATATCAAACATCATGACGCATTGAAAATTCCTTATGAAATATGGACTCCGGAGCAGTTGATCAAGCGCATGCCTCATTTTGTAGACGATTCATATTTCCCGCCCAAGCGGCCCGATGACCCCGATTTTTTTAGTCCTCCTGTGGAAAAGATCAATCCGGTGGTATTGTTTTTTCCCAACAACGGCTACATTAATGATCCCCAGCTTTCGGTTGAAAATATCCAGCAGGCAAGTGAATCAAACGGTGCGACCTTCATGTTCAATGCCGAAGTGGCAGAAATCCGGACGCATACCAACCGGGCTGCCGGCATAACATTAAAAAGCGGGCAGACATTTGATGCTCCCGTGGTCGTCAATGCCTCGGGGCCGCATTCCTTTATTGTCAACCGACTCGCCGGCATTGATAAAAAAATGAAGATAAAAACAAGGGCGCTCCGGCACGAAGTGCATTTTGTTCCTTCTCCTGAGCGGTTTTCCTATGAAGATGAGGGGATAACGGTAGGAGACGGGGATCTGGCAGGGTATCACAGGCCCGAAGTCGGAAACCTTATTCTGGTGGGCAGTGAAGACCCGGACTGCGATAAGCTTGACTGGGTCGATGACCCGGACCATTTCAACCGCAACGTCACCAACGCCCAATGGCGGGCACAGGTTTACCGTCTGGCGCTCCGTATCCCCGACCTGCCCATACCGAACCGTCCCAAAGGATTTGCCGATCTCTACGACGTGTCTGACGACTGGATTCCGATTTATGACAAATCAGATCTCGATGGGTTTTATCTGGCCATCGGCACCAGCGGCAACCAGTACAAAAACGGACCGGTCATCGGACAGATCATGGCCCGGATCATCGAAGCCTGTGAAAACGGGCAAGACCATGACCATGAACCGGTGACCCTAATGCTGAAGCATATAAATTTCAATTTGAATACGGGTTTCTTTTCGCGAAATCGTGACATTGTCGGTGACAGCAGCTTTTCTGTACTGGGTTAGCCAGTCTAGCAGCAGGTTTGGCTTGGTCTTGATTGAATCCAAATTGAGCGGTTAAAGTTTTTACAGATAAACTAACCGGTTTTTTATGGCTTGCCATTATGGTTTGCTGCCCTTGAAAATGGGTATGAAGAACTTGGCGAACTGGTCGGCGTCGAGTGCTGTCGGATAGTTTTAAGCACTTCTCTATCCGGCAATTACCGATACATATTTTAATGGTTGATGACTTTAGGAAAAACCGATGAACATTTTTGACAGTCACTGCCACTTGGACGATCCATCCTTTGAATCGGATTTTCAGGACGTGCTGCATCGTGCCGCCGCAGCGGAGGTCTGTCGAATGCTGATTGTCGGCATTGACCGCAAGACCTCGGACCGGGCGGTGGCGCTGGCCAAGGGGCATGCCAATCTTTTTGCATCGGTAGGGGTTCATCCTCACGATGCCCGGTCCTGCACGGAAGAGACCCTGGCCCATCTGGCGACCCTGGCTTCCGACCCGAAGGTGGTCGCCTGGGGAGAAACGGGCCTGGATTTCAACCGGATGCACTCTCCCCGAAAGGACCAGGAACGGTGGCTGATCCGCCAGTTGGAAGTCGCCGAAACGCTGGACCTGCCGTTGATCTTCCATGAACGGGACAGCCAGGGCCGCCTGCTGGAAATCCTCAAAGCCACCACCTGTCGACCCGCCGTAATCCACTGTTTCAGCGGAACGGAAGCGGAGTTGGACCGATACCTGGAAATGGGGTTTTATATCGGGATCACGGGGATCGTCACGGTGAGCAAACGGGGGGCGGCACTCAGACAAATGGTTCCATCCATTCCGGTCAATCGGCTGTTGATCGAAACCGATGCGCCTTACCTGACGCCCACCCCCCAGCGAAACCAGTTTCGGCGCAACGAGCCGGCGTTCGTTCGTGAGGTCCTGCTGAAAGTAGCCGAGGTTCGCAAGGAAGATCCGGAGCCCCTGGCGGAACAGATCTGGTTCAACACCTGTTCCCTGTTTCGCATCGATCCTTCAGAAAGCTGACGCCTTACCCGGCCCCATACGGGCAACCCTTGAAAAATGGCAGGCGGCGGCCCGGAACCCGGCGGCCGGATTGCATCTCCGCAAGGGTACTGACTATTTCGCCATAAGGTGCTGTACGGCCTTTTCCAATCCGTCGATGGACAATTCGAACATGGGAAAGATCTGCCGGATCATGATGATCGTGCGGGTGAAATCCCACATGGCGGCGGATACCGGGTTAAACCAGACGCTGTGAGGAAAGGTGTTCACCAGCATGCGCAGGCACTCGATGCTGGGCTGACCGCTGCGGTCCTGCACATAAATGGAGCCGTCCCGGGACATCAGTTCATAGGGTGCCATGCTGGCGTCTCCCACCACGATGAGCCGGGTTTCCGGGTCCATGCGGATTAGTTCGGCCATCCGGATGGGCTTGCGGTAGCGGGCCGCATCCTGCCAGATCGTGTCGTAAATGGTGTTGTGAAAGAAAAAGGTCTTGACCTCTTTAAACTGAGCCCGGGCGTAGTCGAACAGGGTCTGAACCACGGATACGTATGGGTCCATGGACCACCCGCCGTTGTCGATGGCCAGGACCACCTTCAGCCGGTCCTTCATGCGCCGGTCGAAGGCGATTTCAATCTCCCCGCCGTTTTTCATGGTGCGGTAGATGCTCTCGTCGATATTCACCTGGTCCCTGGGGCCGGTGGGCACCATGTTTCGCAGACGCTTGAGCGCTTCTCCAACCATGGCCTGGGTCAGGGGGCCGGAAAGGGAATAGTCCTTGTAGCGACGCTCCAGGGCCACCTTGACGGCGGACTTGTTGCGCGACACGCCCCCCACGCGCATTCCTCCGGGGTGGGTGCCTGAATGCCCCACCGGGGACGTACCGCCGGTGCCGATCCACTTGCTGCCTCCGTCGTGGCGTCCCTCCTGATCCTGGAGTCGTTTTTTGAAATAGTCGATCAGTTCTTCCGGCGTCATCCGGTTGAGCTGGTCTTTATCCATGCCCAGGGCGTCCGCCATGGCTTTGGGGTCCTTTAGCCACTGCTCCAGCATGGCCCGTGCCATTTCGTCGATCTCCAAGCCCTCCACGTCGGGCAGTTCGGCTCCCTCGAAATGGTGGGCAAACACCTGATCGAAAAGATCGAAATAGCGTTCGCTTTTCACCAGGATGGTCCGCGAGGCGGTATAGAACTCGTCCAGGCTGGCAATGAGGTGGCCGGCGAGTGCCCGGTGCAGGGTCAAAAAGGCCGTGGGGCTGACCGGCACCCCCATCTCCTTCAGCTTGTAAAAAAAGGCCAGGAACATAATCAGAACATCTTCCGGCGATTGACGAAGGCGCTGGCCCGTTCATAATCGCCGCTTTTTTTAAACAATACGCCCAGAAAGGGCACGTCGCCCTTGGCCAGCCGTTTGGGTTTGAAATCGGGATCGGCGTTAAGGGCCCGGATCCAGTTGATCAGCTCCCGGGTGGCCGGTCGTTTTTCCACAGCTTCCAGCTCCCGCATGTGGTAAAAAGCGGCAATGGCGTTGTCCACCAGATCATCGTGGATGTCGGGAAAATGCACGCCGATGATTTTACGCATCATCTTGGGGTCCGGGAAGGCGATGTGGTGGAAGTTGCAGCGGCCCAGAAAGGGATCGGAAAGATCCTTTTTGGCGTTGGAGGTGATGATGATCACCGGCCGGTGCCGGGCCGACATGGTTTTGTCGATCTCGATGATATCAAACTCCATCTGGTCCAGAACGTCCAGCATATCGTCCTGGAAATCGGTGTCCGCCTTATCGATTTCGTCAATGAGCAGCACCGTCCGCTTGTCGGCCACGAAGGCCTGACCGATCTTGCCCATTTTGATATACTCTTCGATGTTGCTGACATCCCGCCGGCTGTCGCCGAAACGGCTGTCGTTGAGCCGAGTCAGGGTGTCGTACTGGTACAACGCCTCCACCAGTTTCATGCTGGATTTGACGTTGAGAACGATCAGGGGCATGTTGAGGCTCTCGGCAATGGCGTGGGCCAGCATGGTTTTTCCCGTTCCCGGCTCGCCCTTGAGCAGCAGGGGCATTTCCAGGGCCATGGAGATATTGACAATCTGGGCCAGTTCTTCATCCAGCACGTATCGGGTCGCCCCGGCAAAGGACGCATCTGATGGTTGATTGGTCATGAACACCTCTTATAATGAATATGGGAAATCAATTAAATCGCATTACGAATGGCGGCCGAGAGATCCCGGGTCAGCGTCAGTACGCGCATGGCCAGGTCCAGAGTCAGGGATCCGACACCACAACTGGGAGTGATAAAGGACTGGGATCGGATGGCCGCCGGGGCGATGCCGAGGGCTTCGACCTGGCGGAATCGCTCCTGCCAGCCGGCATGCAGCGTGTCGACGGTTTCCCGTTCGATCTCTTCGGTTTTCAATGTGGGAACGATGCCCCAGGCGAGAAACCGGCCCGAGGCCAGAAAGTCCCTGATCTGGGGACCGTACAGGATGAATCGATCGAAATAGGCGTAGGCGTCGAAATTGACGATATCCGCACCGGATTCCAGCACCAGCGACCAGTCCGTATTGGCGCATACATGGATGCCGGCCAGTCCCCCATCGGCGTGGATGGCATCCACCACCTCCTGGAGACAGCCGAGGATCTCTTCCTTCGAAATGCTGATCAATTCCGATGAACCGAATCCGGCCAGGGCCGGCTCATCGATAAAGATGATCACGGGGCATCCCGGTCCGGACAGGGTGCGGATCTGCCAGCGGGCGTTGAGGGCCAAACGCTTGACCGCCGCATCACGCAGGGTTTCGTTGTAGAAAATCGCCCGGCCATCCTGATCTTTAACGCCCGTACAGAAAGTAACGGGACCGGTCACCTGCCCCTTGACCGCCACGGGAGGCTTCTCTAACCGGCCCAATGTGTCCAGCAGGGCCGCCACGCCCTTGCCGGTGGCCTCGCTTAAGGCAAAACGGGAAGCGGGCAGCCGGTCTGGATCCTCAGTGGCCGTCATGTAATCCTCGAAAAATGAGAGCAGGTCGTCGTCGAAGGACTCAGCGGCGGTATCGATAAAGGCTTTGCCACCCTTTTTGACCACGCCCGGCATTCCCGGCAGAAATTGCGGAACCATGCCCTCTTCCGGGAAAACCGGCAGCTGGATCCATAGCGGAATGGCTGGCGTATAGTCCATGATCAGGCGGGAGGCCGCCGGGTGATCGTCCAGGGGAAGACTGCCGATGAGCAGTGGCAGGCAGTCGGGTTTCAACGGTTGAAACATCGGTAATTCCTTTCACTGGCTTTGGGATACCCCGTTTGTTACCATGGTGGCGGCGGTTTAACAAGGAGGGGGAAGATGTCTTATCAAGGTTTTGCCACCGTTGTTTTCCCCATTCCCGGCCATCCCGGCGCTTGCAGGCAAAATCGCCAAATGCGGGAGCCATGGGCCATCAAGGGTGCCCACCGTTCAGATCAATTCTATCGACACCTTTTCCTAAGGCGCGGATTGACACCCATGGGACACAATGATATTGAATGTTCTTACCTTGGACACTTCATGCGGTCACGGCGGGCAGGCCATGGGAAACCTCATCTCCCTTGACGAAAAACTTAAATGCACCCGGGAAAAACAAGACGCCATCATCCGAAAAAGAAAGCTTCTGGCCGTCAGGAAAACTTTCCGGTGCACGCACTGTGTTTCCAAATGCGAAAAGTGCGGGGTCCAGATTACCGCGGAAAACAATCCGGAAGTACCGGGGTTCAGGGTCCCCTACAATTTTTGCGACAGCTGTTCAGAAGAGTACGTCGAGTACATCGAAACGCTCAAAGGCAAGCCAAACGAAGACTTTTACTGGCACAACGATGCCTGGATGAAATTATGGTCCTCTTGGATCGAGCACCAGGGCGCCGTTGACAGCTATTTGAAGTCAAAAGAGTTTGAGCGGCTCCTCGACGAATTGAAACCGAACCAGACCTGAGGGGACACAATCCCCAGCACAACGGCAGGCCGGACCGGGATAATTACGCTTGAATGCGGTTTACCACAGGAGGAACATATGTTTGGAATCGGAATGCCGGAATTAATCATTATCCTGGTCATCATCCTTATCATCTTTGGCGTAGGTAAACTTCCGGAAATCGGAGGCGGTATGGGAAAAGCCATCCGTAATTTCAAAAATGCCTCCAAGGAAGCGGAGAAGGAGTCGCCGGAAAAGATTGAAGAGGATAAAAAAGTTTAACCGTTGATCTCTGAAAGGACTGGTATACCGTTCAAGCCGGCCCGGCAGGAGCCCGATCACCCTGCCGGGCCGGCTTTTTTATGGCCCCGACTGGAGGAAAAGTGGCTAAGGCATTCATCGCATCGATAGCCATCGTAGTTGGCCTTTCCTGCCTGCGGCTTCTTCCCGCTTTGGCAGCCTCACTCGTCCTGGCCACTGATGATACCCCAGGCAACCCGTGGATCATGGGCGGTGGTTCGCACTTTCAAAAAAAATCGCCCGGGTTGGAGATCGAACTCTACCGGCTTATGGCCGAGAAGTTGAATCTGCAACTGAAAGTAGTTCGGCTGCCATGGAAACGCTGCCTCTCCGAGTTGGAGCATGGCCGGGTAGATGGTGTTTTTCCCGCCAGCTTCAAACCCGAACGATTGTCCCTGGGCCGATTCCCAACAAAAAACGGCAGGATCGATCCGACCCGGAAAAGCCGCGACAGCGCCTATTTCCTCTACACGAGAAGGGCGTCGCCTTTGGGATGGGACGGACGTTCCTTCGTCAACATGGGCCTGATGGATCGAAAAACTATCGGTGTGCCGTTGGACTGGTCCATCGTCACGGACCTCCGCCAAATGGGGGTCGATCTTCTGGAGAAACCAAGGCCCGTAGATCTTTTAATCATTCTGAGAAAAGGCGGCATTGCCGGGGTGGTCTGTCTGGACACGGTGATCGATGCGTATATCGTGCAGTCGCCGAGTCGTTACCAGGACATTCAGAAGATCTTTCCGCCGGTAGCGGAAAAGGCATATTATCTGATGCTCTCCCACGCCTTTGTTTCGCAGCAGCCTGATCTTTCTGAAAAAATATGGGATACGATTGCAAAGATCAAGAAAAGCGATGAGTACAAAACACTTCTGATGCGGTATACGCGTTAGCGCATGTCAATCGCGATTGACAACTTTCAGGAGAAATTTCATTGCTGGCCGGCCAGCCTTAACGGGAGGGGGGCGATATTTCTTGTCCTGGATTTATTCAGGTGCCCGCTGGTATAAAGCGAAAGTAAGTACACACGGTTTGCTGCAATGAGACTTTAATTCGGTCAACACCCCATATCGGAAGACGCTGAACGCCTTTTGCCCTGAAAAAGCTCTGAGACGCGAGACCGGCCCATGCCCCCATTTGACCGCAGAACGAACAATTTTCAGCACAATCCAGAATTTCTTCATGCCATCCTGATCGAAAACTGCCAGCGGATGAGACCGATTTTCACCACCGTCATGGTGGTGGAAGCAATCATTTTCATCTTCGAATTTCTCTTATATGAATGGACCCCGGTCATGATCGCCGCCATGGCGCTAAAGCTCGTGGCGGTGTTTCTCAGCATCTTTTCCATCTGTCAGTTCCACCACATCCGAATCGGCAATGACCCCTCGAAATATTCCCGTAACCTGAAAATCATTTATGCCATTATTGTGCTCGCCCTGTCCTGGGCCGTAGCCAACACGGCGGTGGCCCAAATGATCACGGGAGATATCACCGTTTATGTCCTCGTCCTGTTCGGCATCGCTGCGGTGGTTCAAATGCCCCCGCGTCATGCCATGGTAATCTACTGCCTGTTTTATCTGATTTTCATTGCTGTCGTCCCGATGGTCCAGAACAATCCCCGGATTGTGACCTGGCATGTCATCAATGGCGGAATATTGAATGTGATCGCCTGGCTGATCTCCAGGATGATGTACCAGTACCGGCTGGAAATCTACAAAGACAAGATTATCATCGGGCAGAAAAACAAAGAACTTTTCGACAAAGCCCAACGAGACGGGCTGACCGGACTTTTCAACCACCAGGCTATTCACGGGCACCTGGACAACGCCCTCTCTTTTGCCGCCGGCAACCGGCAGGATCTGTCCATCGCGCTGATCGATATCGACCACTTCAAATGCGTCAATGACACCTATGGCCACCAGACCGGCGACATCGTCGTGAAAGGCGTTGCGGACACCATCCGGCGGTCTGTGCGGGAAATGGATATCACCGGCCGCTATGGCGGCGATGAGTTTTTGATTATCTTTCCCGATTGCAGCGTGAAAAACGCCCGCCGGATTATTGAGCGCCTGCAGAAAAACCTTGGCGGCCTCAATGATCAGGTGCCATCGGTGACCATCAGTTGCGGGATTGTGCAGAGAGACGGCGAAGGCGCCAACACGCTGGTGGAAATGGCGGACCAATTGCTCTATCGCGCCAAGGCATCGGGTCGAAACCGAATTGAAGTATAGGGAGCAAAAGCCCAATGGAGACAAAGCCGTTTTCCGAACTGGCACCGGAGATGAAAACCGGCGATCTGGTCCTTTTCAGCGGCCGCTATGAAGAGAGCAAACTCATCGAGAAACTCGAACGCAACCCCTGGTCTCATGTGGGTATGGTGGTAAAACTGCCGGAGGGGGAACAACCGCTTTTCTGGGAATCCACCACGCTGACGAACCTGACCGATGAAATCTTTCACGATCATCTGCAAGGGCCGAAAGTCGTCAACCTTTACCAGCGGATGAAACAGTACGGGCGTGATCTGAAACCCTATGTGCCCGCCCGATTCGCCTACCGCAAGCTCGATGTGACGCGCACCGACGCCATGATCCGTCGATTGACGAAAATGTTCACCCAGGATCACGGCCTTCCCAACCCCAGCGAGTGGAACATGATTGTTGAGGTGGTCGAAGGCCGGCTGTTCAATATACCGTCGAGGCTGGACACGTTTTTCTGCAGCGAACTGGTGGCCGACAGCTACCTGAAGATGGGACTGCTGTCCTCTGACCGCGCGGTCAACGCCTACATGCCCAAGGATTTCGCATCCACCGGGCACCTGCCGCTGCTGATGGGGCTGCTCGAACCGGAGATCCTGATCGAACTTTGACTGGCGGGCCCCCGTCAATCGTCTGCCGGTAATGCCGCACCTTCCATCGACTGCGCAATGACCTTTAAAAAATCATCGCCGAACCGTTCCATTTTGCTTTGGCCGATTCCTGAAATGCCGAGCAGGTCATCCCGGGTGACGGGGCGGCGGGCCACCATCTCTTTCAAGGTTTTGTCGTGAAAGATGACATAGGGCGGAACGTTCAGTTCCTTTGAAAGATCGAGCCGCAACTGCCGCAACGCTTCCCACAACGCGGTGGACTCCGCATCTTCAAATTGGATGGAGATCTTGGCCGACTTTTGTTTACGGGACGCCGGCCTTACCGGTAAAGGGTCTTTTCGGAATAAGACCGTCTGGCCGTCCTTGAGAATTTTCCAGCTGTTTTCGTTCAGGCGAAGCCCGCTTCTGGCGGCCAGATCCGTATCCAGATAGCCCGCGGCAAGCAATTGACGATACACCGAGTGCCACTGATTCGGTTCCAGCTCCCGCCCCGCGCCGAAGGTTTTGATGCGATGGTGGCCAAACCGTTCCATCCGCTCGGTGGTGCGACCCGTCAGAACATCGATGAGGTAGACCGCACCGAAACGCTGGCCGGTTCGGTAAACGCAGGACATAGCCTTCTGGGCGGCAATGGTGCCGTCCCAGGTATCTACCGGCTCGGTACAGTTGTCGCAGCAGTTGCACGGGGGGGCGTATGGCTCGCCGAAATATGCCAACAGCCCTTTCCGCCGGCATTCGGGGCTTTCGCAAAAGCCCAGAAAAGCGCCGAGCTTACGCTGCTGGACCGATTTGAAGGCCTCGCTTCCATTGGAGAGACTCTGAAGGCTGCGCATGGCCACCACATCGGCCAGTGAATAGAACAGCCACGCTTCGGCCGGCTGGCCGTCGCGGCCGGCCCGTCCCGTCTCCTGATAGTAGGCCTCCATGCTTGACGGCAGGTCCAGGTGAGCCACGACGCGTATATCGGGCTTGTCGATCCCCATGCCAAAGGCGACGGTGGCCACCATCACCAGTCCGTCCTCCATTAAAAACCGTTGCTGATTCCGACGGCGTACCTCGGCATCCAGTCCGGCATGGTAGGGCAAAGCCGAAATCCCTTTATCCGCTATCCATCGGGCGATGGTGTCGGCCCGCTTGCGGGTTCGCACATATACGATCCCCGCGTGCCCGTCGTGTCGCTCCCGCAGAACCGCGAGCAGCTGGTGTTTGTCGTTCTGCTTGATCTGGACGCGGTAGAAGATGTTGGGGCGGTCGAAACTGGCCACAAACCGGACCGCATCGGCCAGGTAAAGTTTGTCTACGATTTCCCGCCGGGTGGTCGGATCGGCAGTGGCGGTCAGGGCAATTCTCGGCACCCCCGGGAACCGTCGGGTAACTTCGGCGATCTGCAGGTATTCGGGCCTGAAATCGTGCCCCCACTGGGAAACACAATGCGCCTCGTCGATGGCGAACAATGCCAGGTTCATGGTGGCCAGCAGCCGCCGGAACCGATCGGCGAGCAGGCGTTCGGGGGCCACATAGAGTATGTCGCAATCGCCGGCGGCGGCGATGCCTTCCACCCGCGCGGCCTCCTCGGCGGAGAGGCTGGAATTGAGAAAATGTGCCCGGACCCCATATTGGCGCAGATCGGTCACCTGGTCCTGCATCAGGGCAATCAACGGAGAGACCACCACGCCGACACCTGACCGGATGATGGCGGGAATCTGGAAACAAAGGGACTTGCCGCTGCCCGTGGGCATGAGGGCGAAAACGTCGCGGCCGGCAACCAGGGTGTCGATGATCGCTTTTTGGTTCTCCCGAAAAGAGGGGTAGCCGAACACCCGGTTGAGGATGGATTCGGGATTGGTTTCCCGTTGTGGTATGAATCGGTCCGGCGGCCGATCGTCCCCGTCTTCAACCCACGGTTCGGGCGGCTCGTCTTCCCCGGGATCCCATTCAGGCAGCCCTTCTTCCTCCAAGGCTGAAATGGCCAACAGGTATGTATGACCGCAGGCCATGCACCGAACCTCGGCACGTTCAGGGTCGGTTCCATCGGGGCTGAAGGAGAAGGTGGATCGGCATTTGGGGCAGCTGATATTCATCCGAAAAATCCAATGGCGGAATTACAAATTGAGGAAATTCAAATCATCGATTCCCGACTTAATGATTGCCGACCGGAGGCTGGTTTTACCCGGAAACGGCTTCAACGAACGATGGAAAACCCCAGTCGGAAGGCATCATGGCGTTCGTTATAGTGGATCAGGGTTTCAGCGTAGCCGCTGAAGTATTGGGCCTGCAGGTAGAAATTAAGGCTTTTGCCCAGCAGCCGGGTCATGGGATAGGTCAGGTCCAGTTGCACCGATGCCCCTTTCCTGGCCCACCAGAGGTGCGAGTTCAAGGCGACCCCTTCCGGGTCCATGATGCCGACTTCCAGATCGACATATCCCCGATATTCCGCCAGATCCCCGTTGTTTTCATCTTCGTTTTCCACATAGGTATAAATTTTAGGGGCTATTTTCATATGGAACGGGCCGGACAGGTGAACGCCCAGGATGGGCTTCACATAAAGGTAGTTGGTGCTGCGGGAGGCCGTGCCTGCCCTTCCGTTGGATTCGTGCTGAAAGCCGCCCTGGACGCCGAAAGCGGAGATGCGCGCAAGGTTCAGATCGAGCTTCGGCAGCAGATAGAAGGCTTCCGGCATGTAGCTGGTGTCGTCAAAGGGTTTGGAGTCGCCTTTAAGGTCCCAGATCGATCGCTGGGTATATCCCAAGTGAAAACCGGTCACCCAGGGGGCTATTTCCGCCAGGTACCCCTCGGAATTGAAGAGACGGTACTTGAAACTGAACTGGAATTTGCTCTGGTCCAGCCCCGGATCCACACCCAGCAGAAAATACATGGGTTCATGAACGGACAGGTCCTCAAGAAAGGATTGAAGCATGGTGGGTCCTTCATCCAGAGGCACCTGTTGGCCCTCCCACGCTTCGGAGGGCGCTTTTTCAACCTGGATGATGATCGGGTTCGTGTCTATCGTCTCGAGAATGATGCGGACCGCCCCCGTGGCATAGACGGGAAGGGTGACGGCATATTGCCGCTTGGCAAAACCCCGGCCGGGAATACTCAGCAATAAATCCGCTTCCGGATCTGCCGAGTCTGCCTTGACGATTAGCGTAGACTGGCCGGTGACGATTCGACACGGCAATGACCGCGGCAGTTCTCGGGTAATGGCCGTGTCTGTGTTGTTGTGCAAATAGAGGTCGACAATCACCGTATCCCCACCCTGAACCGGACCTTGCGGCGGTGCCAGCACCATGGCCGGATCGGCTGCCCGCACGAGGGGGGCCATCAGAATCGTCAGCAATAGGACTGCGCACCCAACATGTCCTTTCATCGTTGCCTCCTTATGACCATCGGCCTGGTAAATTACGGCCGGTGAACGGGTAGTCCAATACGGTCGCCGATGGTTAACGGGTTTGGGAATACTGATCGGTGATGGCCAAATGGTATTGCAGGTTGACTGAACATCCTTCTTAACATAACGGAAGACGTTTTTCACGGAATTGTGCCCGGAGGCGGTTGATATTTTGTTGGGGGATGTACTATGACCGGAGCCTTGCCTCTCTCCCGGCAGAAGCGGCGCCGATATCCGCCGGGCATCTCGTTGAGGAGGCAGTATAATGCAAATCGATGCTCTGCTTTCCGGGCCAGGAGTGACCTGTTTCGGCCGGCAGGCCTCCGATGAACCGACGATTCCGATGAAAGGCATGGATCATGATGTCCGTCCGCTTTCTCGAAAACATTCAGATCCGCTACAAATTGCTCTTCAGCTACCTGGTCACCTTTTGCGTAATCATCGCTATGGGTGCCATGGTTATTTACGCCATCGTGCGCAACACCATAGAAAGCAACATTGAAAGCGAGCTGAAAAATTCCACCGATGCCATGTTGAACATGGTGCGGACCTCGGTCTCGGTATCCATTAAAAACCACCTGCGGGCCGTGGCAGAAAAAAACCTGGAGATGGTAACTCACCTGTATTCGCTGGTCCAGACACATCAACTCACCGAAATACAGGCCAGACGACTGGCTGAATCCCTCCTGTTGAGTCAGCGCATCGGAACTACCGGCTACATTGCCTGCGTATCCAGCAGCGGGATCATGGTGGTCCATCCTGAAGCCGAATGGCTCGGCCAGGACATCAACCGCTACGACTTTGTCCGGCAGATGCGCGAGAAGCGGCAAGGCTATATCGAATACGACTGGAAGAATCCCGGCGAAACCGATGCCCGCCCCAAAGCCATGTACATGGCCTATTTCGAACCCTGGGACTGGATCATTGCCGTTTCCTCCTACCGCAAGGAGTTTCGCACCCTGGTGAACATCGACGATTTCAGGGACAGCATTCTCTCCCTGCACTTCAGCCGGAGCGGATATGCCTTTGTTACCGACAGCAAAGGCAACGTGATCATTCACCCGAGCCTGCAGGGCGTCAATGTAATTGCGGCCAGGGAGTTCCCCAATCACCCCCTGGACACCATGCTGAAAGAAAAAAGCGGCAAGATCGTCTACTCCTGGAAGAATCCGGGGGAACCGCGCATGCGCGAAAAGCTCGTCCTTTTCAACACCCTGCCCGAATACGAGTGGATCGTGGCCTCCTCCAGTTATCTGGACGAATTTTATGCCCCGCTGGACCATGTGCGCAATATTTTCATCCTTACCGTGTTGGGATGCATTCTGCTGGTGCTGCCCATCACCGCGCTGATCAGCGCCTCCATTACCACGCCGCTGGCCGAACTGGTCAACCGCCTGGAGCAGGGGGCCAGAGGGGACCTGTCCGTGAGGCTGAATCGGCATTCCGAGAATGAGGTAGGGCGCCTGGCCGGGTACTTCAACTGTTTTATGGATCGGTTGGAGGAATACAGCAGGAACCTGGAGGCGGAGGTCCAGGAGCGCAAGGAGGCAGAAGTAGCCCTGCGGTTCAGTGAAAATCGCTATCGCTCGGTGATTGAAGCCATGCCCGATCCCATGGTGGTTTACGATATGGAAGGACGGGTCACCTACCTGAACCCTGCCTTTACGGATGTGTTTGGCTGGACCGCCGACGCGTGCATGGGCAGGAAGCTGGACCATTTCGTTCCGGGGGAAAACTGGGAAGAGACCTGCAAGGGGCTAAGCACCATTACATCGGGAAAACCATTGTCCAGTGTGGAAACCCGGCGCCTGACCCAAAGTGGCCAGGTTCTGGACGTAAGCATACGCGGGGCCGTCTACCGGGACCCGACGGGACGCCAGGTGGGCAGCGTCATCATCCACCGCGATGTGTCCGATCTCAAACGGCTGGAAAAACAGGTGATGGATATCGGCGATCGTGAGCGGCAGAAAATCGGCCAGGACCTCCACGACGACCTGTGTCCTCACCTGATCGGCGTCGAAGGGCTGGGCAAGGTCCTGGTGCGCAGACTTTCTGAAAAAGCGCCGGAAGAGGCGGTGCTTGCGGAAAAAATCACCGGATTGGTCAAGGATGCCATTACCAAGACCCGGCGGATGGCCCGGGGGTTGTGCCCGGTATTCCTGGTCGACCGCGGTCTGGAGTCTTCCCTGCGGGAATTGGCCGCCAATACCGAATCGGTGTTCGGCGTGGCCTGTCTTTTCCTCTGCCAGGCACCCGTGCTCATCCGCGACCCGCTAGTAGCCACTCATCTGTTTCATATCGTTCAAGAGGCCGTTCACAACGCGGTCCGCCACGGGCAGGCCACGGCGATCACCATCACGCTGAACGGCAAAAAAGACCGCCTCCAATTGTCGGTAAAGGACGATGGCCGTGGCATTCCGGCAGACGTGGAAACCGATGGCATGGGCTTGCGCATCATGGGTTTTCGTGCCAATATGATTCACGCCGCGCTGGACATCCGCACCCCCGAAGATGGCGGAACCGTGGTGCAGGTTTCCCTCAGCGGCAATCCAGCGGCCCCCGTTGACCCATGACAGAGACCAAAAAAAAGATTCTTATCGTCGAGGACCACCCTATTTTCAGATGGGGATTGAGCGAACTGATCAATCAGGAGCCGGACATGATCGTGTGTGGTGACGCCACCGATGTTTCCGGTGCCTGGAAGGCCATCCAACGGTTGGACCCGGACCTGATCATCGCCGACATCACCCTGGAAAACAGCGACGGCATCGACCTGACCAAAGAAGTCAACCGCCGCAACAAAAACATCCCGGTCCTGATTCTCTCCATGCACGACCAGTTCCTCTACGCCGAACGGGCCCTGCACGCCGGCGCGAGGGGGTATATCATGAAGCAGGAGGCCATGGAATCGGTGGTCACCGCCATCCGCCAGGTGCTGGCAGGCAAGATTTATCTGAACGAAACGGTCAAGGATCGGATCCTTTTCAACCTGACCGACCGCCCTGCCGGGGGCGGCCGGTTTCCCATGGACCGGCTCACGGATCGGGAGCTGGAGGTATTCCGAATGATTGGAAAAGGATTCTCCACCCGCGAAATTGCCTCCAAACTGAACCTGAGCATCAAAACCATCGGCACCTACCGCGAACGTATCAAAGAGAAATTCAACCTGAAGCATGCCAACGAACTGGTGCGCTACGCCGTTCACTGGGAGAAAACCGGTAAGCATCCCACCGGCGCATCATCACCGTGACCCTTCGGGCAATACCGCCGTTACCCTCGGATCGGCTTTCGGATATCCCCTCCAACAATCGGAAAAGTAGACAACAATGGATTATTTTCTCTGCGTTATTGGCATGGTGATGATTATCGAAGGGGTTCCCTATTTTGCGGCACCGAGTCAGATGAAGGGGTGGATGGCAAAAATCATGCAAATGGAACCGGCATCTCTTCGTCGGTTCGGGTTGGTGATGATGGTGGCGGGGTTGGCGCTGGTTTATATGGGGCGGCGATAAGCGGTATCTGTTCATCCCTTCTTGTAAAGGTAGAAGAATTTCATCACTTTTTTAACGTACGCCTGAGTTTCCGCAATCGGCGGGATACCACGGTGGGAATCCACCGCCTGGGGGCCGGCATTGTAAGCGGCCAGGGCCAACGGTACCTGGCCGTCAAATCGCTGGATCAGCGCCTTTAGGTAACGGGCGCCGCCCATGATGTTCTGCCAGGGATCGAACGGGTCGTAGACCCGGAAAGCATTCAGGTTCTCAGGCATGATCTGCATGAGTCCCAGCGCCCCCTTTTTGGAAACGGCCTTGGGGTCAAAGGCCGATTCGGCGCGGATCACGGCCTTGAGCAGGGGAAAGTCCACCCCGTGAAGACTGGCGGCCTCATCAATGTACCGATCGAACCGGTTGGCGTCCATCTGGGTTCCCTGGCGTCTGGGGCGCTCTTTGATATAGACTTGGTAGTCGCTGGAGGTGGGGACATTGGTGAAGTGCATGACCCCTTGGCTGTCGATATACATATAGATATCGGCCGCAGCCGGCATCGCCAGCAGCAGAATCAGACAGCCGGCGATCCATAGAGTGTGCTTCCGGATCAGGTTGGGTCGAATCAATGGGTGCATAGTTATTTTGCCGTCAAAGGGAACACAAATTCATTCACTCTCGTTCCGTCTACGGTGGTATCGGCACAACTTATGGATTTGTAAAGTTTTTTTTTCTTTATGGCAAGAAAAAAAAGATATCGTTGCGTCTGTGGCATGGTGCTTGACACATCTTTGGTTTCCGCATATAGACCGGCTCAACTTTCTCGTCTACCCCACGGTATACCAATTTCCCAAAGGAGGTGTTATGTCCGCGCAGAAGTCTGCCACCGATTACGTGTTCAGCCCGAAAGACAGCCTGGTGGGCGCCCAGATGCTGTTTGTCGCCTTCGGCGCCCTGGTCCTGGTTCCCCTGCTTACCGGTCTGGATCCCAACGTTGCCCTGTTCACCGCCGGTACGGGCACCCTGATTTTCCAGTTCATCACCAAACGTATGGTTCCTATTTTTCTGGCATCGTCTTTTGCATTTATCGCACCGATCATTTATGGGGTGAACACTTGGGGCATTCCCGGCACCATGTGCGGCCTCGTGGCGGCCGGACTGCTTTACGTGGTGCTGAGCCTGTGCATCAAGGCATTCGGTGCCGGTTTTCTGCACAAGCTTCTGCCGCCGGTGGTGGTGGGACCGGTGATCATGGTCATCGGGCTGGTGCTGGCACCGGTGGCCGTTCACATGGCCATGGGCCGCACCGGCGACGGGTCGGCTTGGCTGGTGCCCCAGAACACGGCCATGATTGTGGCCGGCATTGCCCTTTTAGTCACCATCGTCACCTCGCTGCTAGGAAAAGGCTGGTTTCGCCTGATCCCGATTCTCATCGGCGTCGCAGCCGGCTACGTGGCGGCCCTGGGTCTCGATTTTTTCGGGGTTTCCGGCTCCATCCAGGCCGGTTTCGATCCGGGCGCCTTGAAGAATTTTACCGGCCCCGCCCTGGTCAGCTTTAAGCCGCTGACAGAAGCGCCCTGGTTTGCCGTGCCCGCTTTTGTGCTGCCCGAGTGGAACCTTCAGGCCATTATTTTCATCGTTCCGGTGGCCATTGCACCTGCCATCGAGCATTTCGGCGACATCCTGGCCATCGGCAGCGTCACCGGAAAGGATTTCGTCAAGGAACCGGGCATCCACCGCACCATGATGGGCGACGGCATCGCCACCTCGTTTGCGTCCTTATTGGGGGGACCGCCCAACACCACTTACAGTGAAGTCACCGGTGCGGTGACCCTGACCCGGATGTACAATCCCGGCATCATGACCTGGGCGGCCATTTTCGCCATTGCCCTGGCCTTTATCGGCAAGATGGGCGCCCTGCTCCAGACCATCCCGGTACCGGTGATGGGCGGAATCATGCTGCTGCTTTTCGGCGCCATCACCGTTATCGGCCTCAACACCCTGGTAAAGGCCGGCGAGGACCTCACGGAACCCCGCAATCTGTCGATCGTGGCCCTGATCCTGGTCTGCGGCATCGGCGGCATGGTGCTTCCGTTCGGCAACTTCACATTGGGCGGCATCGGCCTTTCCGGAATTTTGGGGGTCGTCCTTAACCTGATACTGCCGGGTAAGAAGCCAAGCTGATCCACAATTCCTTTTAAGGATGTTCACCGGACGCCCCTTCCGAATTGACCCGGTAGGGGCGTTTTCATCGTTAATCGGGGTCTTGACAGCTGGCTGGCACTGGATATTTGGAGGAGTTGGAACACCCCATGGACAGAGACACCATCTACAGCACACCGAGAACCTCAGTGCCACCCTTTGAATTCAACGCGGCGGTGGCGAGCGTGTTTGACGACATGATCCACCGGTCGGTACCCATGTACGGCGAAATCATCCGCCGGCAGGCCCAGCTGGTGCAGCGATGCTGCCGCCCGGGAACCCGGGTGTACGACCTGGGATGCTCCACCGGCAACCTGGCTATGGCCCTGTGCCGGCTGATGCCGGCCGGTTCGTTCGAGATGGTGGCTGTAGACAGCTCCCGACCCATGCTGGACATATGCAGAAAGCGCCTGAAGGATGCTGGCCGGTTCGATGACATCACACTGATGGGCAAGGATATTCGCCAGGTAACGCTCGACCGGGCAGGCGCGGTGGTCGTAAACTTTACCCTGCAGTTCATTCCACCGGCGGACAGGGACGAGCTGTTACAGAAAGTCTACGATGCCCTGATGCCCGGCGGGATGCTTCTTTTCTCGGAAAAGACCATCCATGCAGATCAGGAATTATCGGACCTGCAAGTCGACTTTTACTACCGGCTCAAAAAGGAAAATGGCTATTCCGAACTGGAAATCAGCCAGAAGCGCGAAGCCCTCGAGAATGTGCTGGTCCCGGAAACGATGGAGTCCCACCAGGACCGGTTGATCCGCTGTGGATTCTCCGGCATTGACGTCTGGCTGAAATGGTTCAACTTCTGTTCCTGGATCTGCACCCGATGAATCGACTGACCACGCTGACCCACGATCCGCTGATCGGATCATATCTGGCTGAATTGAACGACAAGGTCACTCAACGAAGCAACGACATCCTGAACGGCAACAAAAAGGGAATCGCGCTGGCCCGTGCCCTGGAAAAGCTGCCGGACGTCAAACCCTCTTCAACCGATGCGGACCAGGCCCGCATTCGCATCGGCACGACCGAGGATCTTGACGACAGGCAACTCGCCTCCCTTTATCAATCGCTGAACGACCTGAAACCCTGGAGGAAGGGTCCCTTCGAAATTTTCGGTATTCGAATAGACAGCGAATGGGACAGTTCCATCAAATGGAACCGGCTGGCCGGACACCTGGGTTCACTGGCGGGAAAACGGGTCCTGGATATCGGTTCCAGCTGCGGCTACTACATGTTCCGGCTGGCCGTAAAGCAGCCGGCCCTCGTTTTGGGGATCGAGCCGTACCTGAATTTTTACTTCCAGTTTCTGGCCCTCTCCCGCTATCTGGCCTTTCCCCAGGTTCACTGCCTGCCCTTAACACTGGAAGAGATTCCGGCCATGCGGCGCTGTTTCGATATGGTGATGTGCATGGGCATCTTGTACCACCGGCGTTCGCCGCTGGATACCCTGCTTCAGATTCATGGACGGATGGTGCCCGGCGGGCAGTTGGTGCTGGAAACACTGGTCGTGGAGGGGGATGACGAGATGGCGCTGTTTCCGGAAAAGCGCTATGCCAAGATGAACAATATCTTTTTCATCCCGACAGTCGCCTGCCTGAACCACTGGCTGACGCGGTCCGGCTTCGACGACATCCAATGCGTGGACGTCTCCCGGACCACCTCGCAGGAACAGCGCAAGACGGACTGGATCGACACGGAAAGCCTGGCGGATTTTCTGGATCCCGGAGATCCCCAAAAAACCGTGGAAGGCTACCCCGCACCGGTTCGTGCCATGCTTCTGGCCACGGCCCGGCGCCAGTAAAACCCAATCGTCCGAATAAGGCTTCCGTTCGCCGGTCGTTAAACGGGCGCCTTCGGAGAATCGGAAAAGATCACATCAGAAAGATTTCCATCGCTTTTCCCAGTATACCATGGCCTCATACCCGAAGATTGCATTCAGGTGGTGGAGTAAGGCATGGTAGCCCTCCTGTTGCCATATGTGGGTGACCTCGTTGTTGACCCGTTCGTAATGCTCCAGCAGCTGACCCAAGGTGGGGTCATCCACGATACCGATTTCCTGAGAAACCTGCTCGATCATTCCCAGCCACATGCGGCTCACCCCCATGATATAATGGGGCCAGGTATTCTGCATGACCGGTGACCATTTGGGGTCGCTGGTGTCCCCCACATTCGGGTGATCGTTATGATCAACGGCATCGGTGACCACTTCCCGGACGACTCCGTCGGAAAGCATTTGCTTTACCAGGCGATCATTCAAAACCATCTGATTGATCCGGTCAGCCGCAGCCGCGGAGGTATAAAAGAGGAAGCTGAACTGGTGGCCGGTTTTATCTTCCGCTGCACGACGGTGAAAGCGCCACAGGTCGATAACCCCTTCATTGGCTCTGAGCAGCGGAGCGACGACCCGGTGGGCGAGCAGAAAATCTCTCTCCCAGCGGGTTTCCCCTGCCGGGCGCTCCATTCTGAACCGAACGAACCACCACCCGTAGCCCTCCGGCGCGGGTGCATGGGTCACCGGCTGGGGCGGGCTGGAAAAGGTTGGCGAATAGGTCGCCGCGCACCCCCCTGTCAGCCATAGAATCAATGCGTACAGAAGCAACCGGAGGGCCGAAGCGGTCTTTATCGGTTTTTTTCTCTCATGTTTCATCGGGGGTTGTCCGATAATCATCGATGACGTATAAGCCATTCGATGCATGTGAATGAAGACCCATTCGCTGATGTATCCGGCTTCTAACCATCAACACCCTGACAAGGAGAAAGCGCACCATGAGTGACCGATATACCGTCATCTTCGAAGGCAGAATCATGCCAGGGAAAAGCGCGGGAATGGTCAAGGATCGATTGAAGTCCGCCCTCAAGACCGATGACCAGGGGATCGCTAAATTGTTCATCGGAACGCCCGTAGCCGTCCGCAGGAACACGGACCTGGCGACCGCCGAAAAGTACAAACAGGTGTTTGCCGCCGCCGGCGCATTCTGCGATATCCGCAAGGACGGTGCAGCCGAAAGCCAGGCACCGGAGCCACCCTCCGGCGATTCGGCATCGGTTGCCGACGCTTTCAAGGAATCACAATCGCCTGCTCCGCCACAGCCACCCGCTTCGCCTATCAAGGTTCATTATATCACGACATCAGATGGAGGGAAAATGATAATCACCAACATCGAAACGGTTCCCGGAAAAACCATGCTGGAGCATTTCGGACTAGTTTCCGGCAGCACGATCAGGGCCAAGCACATCGGGCGGGACCTCATGGCCAGCCTTAAAAATCTCGTTGGCGGGGAACTCAAAGGCTACACGCAGCTGCTCCAGGAATCCCGACAGCAGGCCATGGACAGGATGACCGAAGAGGCTCGCCTGATGGGCGCCAATGCCATTGTCAACGTCCGTTTTTCCACCTCTTCCGTAGCTCAGGGGGCGGCGGAACTTTACGCCTACGGGACCGCTGTCCGGGTGGAATAGGAGACTGCCGATGGTTGATCTGATCGTCTTTTTGTCATTGCTGGCGCTGGGATACGGTGCGGGGACCTGGGCCGAAAAACGGCACTATCGTTCTATTGCCGAGCGGGAAAATACAACGATAAACCTGGCAGCCGTCACCTTGAAATCCGTCGATATTCCCGAGCACAAAATCCGGTCGGCCCAATTGGTCCATGGCAGTGCCGTGATTTCTGTGGATTATTTTAAGAGAATCCTGGCCAGCCTGCGCAATATTTTCGGCGGGGATGTGAAATCCTACGAGAGCCTCCTCGATCGGGCACGGCGGGAAGCCCTGCTGCGCATGAAAGAAATGGCCGGAGATGCCACGGTCATTGTCAACGTGCGCATCGAAACGGCGGCCATCGGCAAGCAGTCCGGACGGAAGAACATCGGCTGTCTGGAAGCCATGGCCTACGGGACGGCGCTGACCGTGGAGAAGTAAGTGAAGTTCACGGCCCGGCAGCCCGGCATCAACGTCAACGTCACGCCAACCCATCCACTCAAGGAGTTGGCCATTCTGGCCGGCGGCCTGCTGGCCGTTGTGGTAGGCGTCTATCTGGCCCTCGGCCTGGCGGTCGACCTGATAGTCCCACGAATCTCCATGAATTTGGAGAAAAAGCTGGCCGGCGCGTTCATCGGGAAGATCGTGGAAACGGAACCGGTCACCGAGACCACCCGGTCCCTCCAAACCCTGGTGGACAATCTCCAGGACCGATGCGCCCCGTTGCCCTACACCATTACCGTCCATGTCAAGGAATCCGACGCCGTCAATGCGGCGGCCTTGCCCGGAGGCCACATGATGGTCTTTACCGGTTTGCTGGCAGAAATGGCGTCGGAAAACGAACTGGCCTTTGTCCTTGCACACGAACTGGGGCATTATGCCCACCGGGACCACCTTCGGGGCTTGGGGCGGTCACTGGTGCTGATGACGGCGTCCACCGTGCTGCTGGGGGCCGACAACAGCGTCAACAACATGATCGGGCAGGGCATGGTACTCACCGAGCTGAGCTTTTCACGCAAACAGGAAACCCAGGCCGACGAATATGCTCTGGAAACGCTGTTCTGCCATTACGGACACGTGGCGGACGCCACCTCCTTTTTCAGCAAAATCCCCAAAGACGGCGATCCGGGCCGCTTCGGCCACTATTTCGCATCCCACCCGGAAAATCGCCGCCGCATCGGCCACCTGGAAGATCTGGCCCGGGAGCGGGGATACCCCACAGGAACCCCACTTCCCCTGCCTGCCGATCTGGTCTCCAAAAACAAGTCTTCCTGAATCTACTTTTTGTCCGGCGCCTGAATCAATCCGCGGTAGAACATTTCGTCTTCCGATTGGTTCAATCCGTCTTCCACACGAATCAGCCCTTTTTTGGCCAGCTTGGCCAAAGAGATGTCGATGCTGGAAAAATCATCGCTGCCCGTCTGCATCTGAGTGCGAATCTGGTGAGTTTTGCCGTCCCTGATGAAGCCTTTCATGCGGTGGCTGTTGATAAAGTACTCGAGAGCCAGAATCCGGCCCTTGCCATCCTTCTGGGTAACCAGCCGCTGGGCGAGGGAAAGCAGCAGGGACTCGGCCAGAGTCATGCGGATGAGGTTCTGCTCATAGGGCTCGAACATGTTGACGATACGCTCGATGATGGAGGTGGAATTGTCCGAATGCACGGTAGAGAGAACCAGATGCCCCGAGTTAGCCGCCTGAAGCGCGATACGAAAGGTTTCTTTGTCGCGCATTTCACCCACCACGATGACATCCGGGGAGTGGCGCAACACGTGGCGCATGCCCTGGGCAAAAGATCCCACATCCCGCCCAACTTCACGCTGGCTGATGTTGCTCCTTTTGTTCTGATACAAATACTCCACCGGATCTTCCATGGTAACGATATTGCATCCCCGGCGCGTGTTGATGATATCCACCAGAGCGGCCATGGTGGTAGTCTTTCCATGGCCCGCCGGGCTGGAAACCAGAATCAGCCCCTGCGGACGCAGGGCAAAATTAACGATCCAATCCGGCAAATTCAGGCTGGTCAGTTCCGGCACATCGTCCATGATGGGCCGCAAGGCAATGGCAATGGAGCTGCGCTGGCGGTATAAGGCCACCCGAAATCGTCCGATTCCCGAATAAGTGGCGGAAAATTCATAATCCGTCTGATTTGAAAACGCCTGCCAGCCTTCATCGGACAGCATTTCCCGGGCGTAGTTCATACAATCGTCCGGGGTAAGGGCGGGTATGGCCAGCCGTTTGAGCGTATTGGCAATTTTGATGGACGGGGGTGACCCGGCCATAAAGACCATGTCGTTGGCGCCGGTCTTTTTCAAGTAGCGCAGCAGGGGCATAAGCTGGGGAGACTTTTCCCCTTTTTCCATCTCGACAAGCTCGGACAGCACCTCTCCGCGCAGGCCCGTACCAGGATTGGCAGCAATGCTCCTGATGGCGCTCTCTATCATGAAGGCGGGCATCACCACCGGTCGAATCTTTTTTCCCAGGGAAAACTCGATTTCACTGATGGTGGCGAAATCCTGGGGGTTCACCATGGCCAGCACCAGCGCCTGGTCTTCCATGGCTACGGGCAGCACCTGCATGGCGGTCATCTTTTCCACCGGCAGCAACTGGAGCACCTCTTCCTTAATGTTTCGTTGGTAAAGATTCATCCCCGGGACGCCGAACTTCCGGCTCAACAGGTCCAGCAGGTCGTCCATGGCCACAAACCCCATTTCGATGAGAATCGATCCTAGCTGTCCTCCGGCCTGGGCCTGCCGTTTAAGCACCTGTTGAAGCTGCTCTGCATTGATGAGGCCGTCGTCCATCAGCTGTTCGCCAATTCGCCGCTTTCTCGAGGCGTTGAAGTCCTTGGGGGGTTGATGTTCCGTCATAAGCCATATTCTCCTGTTAGCGCATTGACCGTGATAGAAAAAGGGACCGATACCGATCGGCCGCATCGGGCAACCATATAAAAGGATAATATTTTGATGTCAAAGCAAAAATGACCATAGGGCCCTAGGTTGAAAGCGACCATTATCATTTAATCCGGCCGTGATTCGTTTTTTGTGGCTTGGAAAAATAACCGAGCAGCCGGCAATGCTGTCCAAGCCTTCATACGACGCTCCCTTGGGCCATCCGGACGAAGTGATGAAGTTGGATCTGCCTTGTGGGTCGCGGGCAAATATGATAACGGGTCCTGTCGATTCTTCAACTGATTTAACGGACATGACTTTAGTCAATCAGCGAGGCGCCAGCATGACGGCAATCTTATTCATGTATATTCTGGTAGGAGCCGTGGCCGGTATCCTGGCCGGCTTGCTGGGCATCGGCGGTGGACTGATCATCGTGCCCATGCTGGTGTTCTGTTTTGTCCGGCAGGGAATCCCCGATACCATAATCATGCACCTGGCGCTGGGCACATCCTTAGCCAGCATCATGTTTACCGCCGTGGCCAGTTTCCGTGCCCACCACAAACACGGTGCCGTCCATTGGGATGTGGTAAAAAAAATTGTCATCGGTATCTTTACCGGCACCTTCCTTGGCAGCACCATCGCCGCCCACCTCTCCACCCGGTTTCTCAAAGGTTTCTTTGTCGTTTTTCTTTACTACGTGGCGCTTCAGATGCTGACCAGCAAGAAACCCAAACCATCCCGTCAGATTCCCGGCCATGTGGCCATGTTTGGCGTCGGCAACGTGATCGGCATGGTTTCCAGCCTGGTAGGGATCGGTGGCGGGACCCTTTCCGTGCCTTTCATGATCTGGTGCAACATGTCCGTTCACCACGCCATCGGCACCTCTGCAGCCATCGGCTTCCCCATTGCCATTGCCGGCACCCTGGGTTACCTCGTCAATGGTCTGGAGGTTCATAATTTGCCCGATTTTTCAATCGGATATATCTATTTGCCGGCACTTTTTGGAATCGTTGTCACCAGCGTCCTGACAGCTCCCCTGGGAGTTCGCCTGGCCCACAGCCTTCCCGTGGACCGGCTCAAACGTGTATTTGCCTTACTGCTGCTGGTGGTAGGCACCCGTATGCTCATCGGGATCCTGTAAGGGTTTCGAACATTCGCGTATAACCGTGACTCCGGACCATATTTCTGCATGGATCAGACGACATACTCCGAAATATTCTTGACAAAAAAGCTGTTCCCGCATAGTTATTTCAACTTGGTATTTTAAATCCTTCCCGGCTATTCATCTGTGTATACAGATTGCGAAAATCACATTATCGAAAGGAGAAAGAACACATGTCCAATCTTATTCCCCCCCATGGCGGCAAAGGTCTTACCATCTGTCTGCTCGAAGGCGCTGAGAGAGCCGCCGAGTTGAAGAAGGCCGCCGGCCTCAAGCAGGTCGAAATTTCCCCCCGTGTCAAAGGTGACTTGATCATGCTCGGTATCGGCGGCTTCAGCCCCCTCACCGGTTTTATGACCAAGGCGGACTGGAAAGGCGTTTGCGAAAAGTTTCTAACCGCCGACGGCACCTTTTGGCCGGTTCCAGTCACCCTAGATGTCAGCAGCACCGATGCCGACGCCATTAAGGTCGGCGAAGAGATCGCCCTGTTCGATCCCGAGGGAAAAGAGATCATGGCCACCATGAAGGTCACCGAAAAGTACGAACTGACCGAAGCCAACAAGGAATGGGAGTGCGAAAAAGTCTTCATGGGTGAAGGCACCCCGACGGCTGAAGAGTTCTGGAAGATCGCCAAAGAGGATCACCCCGGCGTCCAGATGGTCATGAACCAGAAGGCCTTCAACCTGGCCGGCCCGGTCAAGGTCCTCAGCGAAGGCGAGTATCCCACCCGCTACAAAGGCGTTTACCATCGCCCTGCCGAATCCCGTAAGATTTTCGAGGAAAAGGGTTGGAGCGACGTGGCCGCCTTGCAGCTGCGCAACCCCATGCACCGTTCCCACGAATACCTGTGCAAGATCGCTGTGGAAGTGTGCGACGGCGTTTACATCCATTCGCTGGTGGGCAACCTGAAACCGGGTGACATCCCCGCATCCGTGCGCGTCAAATGCATCGATGCTCTGGTGAAAAACTACTTTGTAGACAAGAACGTGGTTCAGGGCGGCTACCCGCTGGATATGCGCTACGCCGGTCCCCGGGAAGGCCTCCTGCACGCCGTGTTCCGCCAGAACTATGGCTGCTCCAAGATGATTATCGGCCGCGACCACGCCGGCGTGGGCGACTTCTATGGCATGTTCGAAGCCCAGACCATCTTCAACAAGATCCCGACTCCGGGAGACGGTAAAGGTTTGCTCTGCCAGCCCCTGAAGATCGACTGGACCTTCTACTGCTACAAGTGCGACGGCATGGCTTCCCTGAGAACCTGCCCCCACGGCAAGGAAGACCGCGTGCTGCTCTCCGGTACCATGCTGCGCAAGATGCTCTCCGAAGGCGGCGATTTGCCCGACCATTTTGGCCGCGACGAAGTTGTCGCCATCCTGCGGACGTACTATGAAGGCCTGACCGAAAAAGTGGAAATCAAAACCCATAAGGCAGCCACTGGCAACTAATCCGCCGATCTCTGCTGACAACTCAAAAACGGGACGCATTCTGGTGCGTCCCGTTTTTTCCCGCCGCGAGGATATGCGGTGGATAAATTCATTCGCCGTCATACTGTGCCAATCACCGGGCAGATACAAATAGAGATCCCCAAAAAACGATCCCCCCTGTGCTTGCTGGCTCAGGGGGGATCGTTGACGTTTAGGATGTCCACTTTAAAATTGGGACGACTGCATTTACTATCCGGCTCTACCTGTTATCGATGCGAAGCGATGCAATGGCAAAGACGGCACCCGTCAGCATAAGGATCATGGCGGTCCACAGCGCTGGATTGGAACCGATCCCTTTCTCTAAATTATCGTCCAGACCTGTTCCGATGAAACACCCGCCACCGCCTCCGCCAGCGGAAGTCGTCCCCCCTGTTGTTAAAGAGGCGCTGTCGGAAGTTTCGGAATCAGTGTAAGCAATGCCGGCAGGGTCCACAATCACCCCATTTTCGATTCCATCCTCATCGCCCATGCCGCCATCTTCGAGCAATACGGTTACACTTTTTCCGTTTTTGGCAAAAGCCGCATTCTCATATACCTGCCATCCGCTGTCGGTGACGTATTTGTACAACTGCGCATCTTTGGGGACCCTGGTTGAAAAATGAATTTTCACCGTCGCGGTCTTTGCCCCATTTTGCAGATATAGTTTGAAACCAATCAGGCCGAATCCCATCTTCACCGATTTGTCGGGAATCGCTTCAGTAGACAGCGATTTAATCGAAACCAGAGTGACATTATCGGAAACGGTTTCGACACCGACGATGGTTTGACCCTCTATCGTATTAACACTCATGATGTTGTCTTCAAGGGAATCGGGAGTTCCGTTTTCGTTAACATCCGTCGACCCATCGACCTCCTGAGCGTCCGGGATACCATCGATATTCGCATCACCCGCAGTGTCGGCAGCGATAGTCGTAAAAGTTGAGGTTTGGGACCAATCCGATACACCATTGCGGGCGTCGATGAATTTTACCCGCCAAGAGTAAACGGTATCGGCATCCAGCACCATTTCACCGACGGTATAAGCCGTCAGCTGCGTCTCGCTGGTTTCATCCAAAATGAGCGTCGAAAAATCTGAATCCGTACTGATCTGCCACTGCGATTGATAGTGGTCATCATTGTCCACGTCAAAGTAAGCCCCGGAAACAAGCACGGGCGTAAGCCCAACACGCTCGATCTGGGCAACCCCATCAATAACCGGTGCATCCGGAGCCGTGTTGGCCGGAGCGGTCGTCGGATTGCTATCCGCCTGAAACTCAGCCAGATTGGTCACGCCATCGCCATCCGCATCCAGTGCGGAATCATTGATGAGCGGATCCAGCCCATAGGTGATTTCCCAGACATCGGTCATCCCGTCATTATCATCGTCCGGATCCTGATTGTCGCCCGTTCCGTCGCTATCGTTGTCCGCCCATTCATTGGGGTCGTTGGGGAACCGGTCCAGAACATCAGGCACATTGTCTCCATCGACATCGGTACTCGAGGACTTGAGCACGCTGACAGTCGTGGTTGAAACCGAGCTGCTTCCGTCGTCATCGGTAACCGTCAGGCTGAAAGTCAACGTGTCGCCATCGATGCCGACAACCGGTGCGGTAAACGATGCCTGCGCACTGGCGGCATTATTAATGGATATTCCCGCTCCACCGGTCTGCACCCATTGATAACCGACAATCGTACCATCCGTGTCGTTGGAACCGGAGCCATCCAGGGTTACCGATGTGCCTTCATCGACGGATTGATTCTGTCCGGCAACGGCCATGGGGGCCTGGTTGAGTACAACAGCGGCGGGGGTGTAGGAAACTTCTTCAGAGTCGGCGCTTTCCAGATCGCCATCGAATGCACGAACGACGAAATGATAGGTGACCCCTTCAGTAAGACCGGTCAGGGTGCAGGTGGTAAGGTTGTCTTCCCAGAGAGGATAATCGTAGTTGTAGCTCTGGCTGCCTTCACGGGCGAAAACCCGGTATCCTTCCGGTGCCGGATCGTTGGCATCCCACATCAGGGTTACATTTGCACTGAAAGCAACCGTTGCGCTGATTGCAGTGATTATGATTGACGCGAAGAGCGTTTTCAGAAAAGATCGAGTAAAAAGGTTCAAGGTTCATCTCCCAAGTTTGCATTCGCCTTGCGATCAGCAGCGAACTTGAGAGATGCTGTCTTCGCTCGGCAACCCTTCTGCCATTCCCGGATGTAATGGGTTTAGGCAAGCGGCTTTGCGTCCCAGCCTTTCGGCTGGTTTGCCTTTGTCGAGCAGATAGTCAAAGCAACTGTAGTGCCAAAAAACCAAATAGCGCCCAAAATTGTGTTTATCGCACCAATATTAATGGTTTTTTTAACAAATCAACAACGGGGGATGTCATATTGAATTGAGGAAGCTTCATGGAGATGTGCAAAAAATAGCAACATCCCATTGAAGGATGTTTCGATTATTGCACTCTGAAGTAACGGGCACTTCCCTGAACCAGCCCCACCCCGGAAGCCATGTGGGCACACTCATGGGCGCGGGCTTCATTATTCCGCTGTTTCAACTGCGGACTTGAGGTCAAGTATCCTGTCGATTCGGTGGATCAACAACCGTTATGCCGGGCCGGTCAGGCGACACGAGAAACACCGAATCAAGCTCCGGGTCACGTTGTCGAGAAATCCGGAGAAAAAGTGGTCGGCGCCGTCGATGATGTCGATGCGCGCATCGGGATTCCATTGCCCCACCAACGGACGGATCAGGACCGGTGGGGCGATTTCATCCCGGCTGCCCGCAACCACCGCCGAGAGCATAGGCAGATGAATCCCCTCCTCGAAATCGATGAAGGCCACCGGTGGGGCGACCATGGTCATCCCCTGCACCGCCAAACCATTATTAAGGGCCATGGCGTTGACCCAGGCACCGAAAGAATATCCGGAAAGGTGAATCGCTTTCAATCCCCGGTCGCACAGAAATGAGACGGCAGATCTTAAATCATCCTGCTCCCCGACCCCCTGATCGAATTGGCCGGCACTATTGCCGGCACCCCGGAAATTGAATCTCAAGGTAGTGAAGCCTATTTGGCGATACGCTGCAACGATGGCCTCCACGACCGGATTGTACATATCCCCGCCGTATTGCGGATGGGGCTGGGTGATGACAACACCCTTATCTGAAATTCCGGAGTGGTAAAGGCCTTCCAAATCACTACACCGCGACGGGAAATAGACCTTCTTTTCCATAAGGCAAACCCTTTTCGCAAAGATGCTGGTTCGGGTTGACCCGACGCAGTCCATCCGACACCAGTTCTCCCATCAGCTCCCGCGACATCATGATAGACCTGCCACTAGACCTGTTGGCCCCTTGCCGCCGATGGAGAATATAGACGGCCTTCCCATTTCGGCCCGGTTCAAGCAAGCCCGGTAGCCAACATGGTCAATAGAAGGGATTGTTGTCACGGTTTGGTGAATTTCCTGGCGAGATCATTGTCGATAACGTAAATGCAAACCGCCCTGGCTCCGTATTCGGTGTACCGGTAACGCTTCATGATGTTGTCCAGAAGAAAGGTGACATCACCACGGATTTTTTTGTCGTAGGTCTTGAAATCCTCCTCGCCATAATCCTTGATCGCCCGCCGGAAATTTTCATTTTCCAGAAAGGGATCCAGCACCTTTTCCTTCAGGTTAAAAACATAGCGTTCTTTCAACGATTGAAACAGGTGGGTTGCCGTTGGAGGAGTGCCGGTCACCATGATCTCCTGGGTGAGGGTTCTGGAGGTGTACTCTTTCTGGGTTTCCTTCCTGAAATGCAAGAGCTTGATCTTTTCCACCTTTTGGCCCAGCATACGCCGTTCAAACCCGTCCAGCAGCTCTTCGGTGATGCGGACTTTCTCTCCGGTAAACTGGCAGGTTTCAATGGTTCCCGGTTCGAAATTGACGGCAAACATATAGTGAAGGATTTCCCGGTGGATCTGCTCCTCGTTAAAATAGTACAGGGACTCTTTGACCTCCTGCAAAATAGTGAAATCGTACAGCAAGAGCAGTGAATCTAAAAAACCCTCCGGAATGGAGGCTTTCAGGTCTTTCTGCCCGTGGAAAAATTTGCACAGCATGGACATGTCGATCAATTCGCCCGATTTGGCGTAAGTGGTGTAAAATTCATTGAATATTTTAATGGAATCGCGTCCGGAGATTCCCTGTCGACCTTCTTTATCGGATTCACCGATAATCCGACGCCGGCGTTTGGCAGTAAGCGCTTTGCGGTCTTCTTCGGACAACCACTCGGGGATATGCCCGGTGTAGATTTCCATCTTGAGCAACTGAAGATTTTTGTCACAGTACCGGCGGTATTTCTCAGGTTCGGAAATCCACTCGAGCATGGCTTCGGAGCGAAGGCTCAACCGGGAAGAGATGATGACCCGGGCAAAATTGTGCAACACCCGGGGTAGAAAACTGTCATCGATGTGAGACCCGAAGATGTTGCGGTAGATCTCGACCTCCGTGTTCAGGTCCAGGACATACGGGATATTGATGTATACAATACGGTCGGAAAAAGACTGAAAATCCTTGATGTTCTTCTTGTCTTCCGGGTTCATCAATGCCAGGAACAGGGAATTGACGTTTTCCTCGATATCCTCCACCTTGTGCAGCCCTTCGCTGATGATGTTATGGAGTTCGATAAGGCGCTCAATATTGTGGGATTTAATGTCCATCAGGGCATAAATGCCGTTGTTGGTTTTGGCGAAACGCGAATATATGTAACGGACCTGATTGCTGTCGGAAAAAAGCCGGTTGATTAACCGCTGAAGATATTCGTTGGTTTGAATGATCTCCTTGACCGGGCGATCACCGGGGGAAAAAACGCTGATCCCCCTGCCCAGCCGGCGATTGAAGCTGTATGGAACAGCATGGACCATATCGAATACCTTTGCCGGACTCTTCAGCCGGGTGAGGAGCGCTTCGTAAAGCGACCCGCAAATCGTGCAGGGAACCTCGTGAAAAATCCATTCGAAGGCCTTGTCGGTAAACAAGGTGTATTTAAATTCGTTGTTTTCGAAGAGATCATCGAGAAATTGGCGCCGCCGCGATTTGGGGATCATGAGCAGCGGATTGTCGTGGCAGGGACAGGGAACCTCCACCATATAGTTATCCGTGTCGGGCAGGGCCATGTTCCGAACAGTTTCAAACTGTTCCTTGTTCGGATTTTTCTGCATTCGGAAAAGGCTCTCGATAATGGAAGCGGTCTCGTTGGTGCCTTCCTGGGTCAGTTGCCTGCGATCCAGGCGCCACACCGTCTCGTAACGGGTTCCCGCTTCCGTATTGGCGTACTCTTCGAAACGCTTCAGCAAATTGTTTAAAAAGGTGCTCTTGCCGCAGCCGTGGGGACCATCAAAAATATATATCTTGTTTTGCTGAGCGCCGCTTCGCAGGGCCTCAACATGGTTGACCAGCCGGTTGGCAAAAAGACGGTCCGCAAAAAAAGGGTGGTCCGCGCCTTCGACGAACAATCGGCTGCAATCATAGCTCACGTATTGGATCGATTCCGGGTCATTTGGATATTCATCGAAGCCTTCGCCCACATATGCTTTAAACAGATCGTGAAAGACCTGGAACACGTTGCGGATGGTGCCGATGGGGTTAGCCAGGACCACTTGGAGAAACTCCTCAAAGGGGATGGGGTTGCGATGGTTTGACCCACCACCGACCCTATCGATATGCTGCATGGCTTTTTTGATGTTGTCCATATACTGCCTTATCCGACCGGCGGATGGTACGGCACCGGTCGTGTTAGTTAAAGGACATTTCTGCTCAGTTTTCGATCTTTCATGGTATACAGCACCCGCTGCCATTTCAGTTCCCGCGGCTGGGGTGCATCGGTCTGAGGCATGGGGATCCCGGGTAGGGTGGGCATTCTTGGCGCCGGTGGCGTCGCTGCCACCTCCATGGTTTCCAACTGAACCGGATTGCCCCACAGGTATTCAATGCCCAGCATGGTATTGGGAATGTATTCGGCCACCAGCGGTTTGCCCTCAAACCGGTGGTGCAGGTATAAGGCATTATCCTTGGTTTTCTCCTGATCAACCTCGATGCACGGCGGGTGGTACAGAGAGGCCATGAGCATTTCCCGGTAATCATCCGCGCTCCGGCTTTTCACGAAATACTCCCAGACCATTTTTTGTTGGTTCAACCGCTTGCCGGCGACAAAAAGCTTGTTGCCGGTGACAAAGTCCTGGTCCACGAAGCTATGAATAAAGGTAAAATCTGAAAAATTTTCTCGCACGTTGAAAATGAAATCCTTCCCTTTCCCGGTTTTAGCGTCGTAATCTTTTCGCCGCCCGGTATCCGTCATATGCTGAAATTCCCAGGACACCTTGCCCTTCTCGGCCATTTCCTCCAGGAAGTAGAACAGCCGCATCCCCAGGGCGTATGGATTCAGCCCCACCCGGGGCATGGCCGTCACGCCGGCATTGACCCGGGCAAAGTCCACCTCATGCCCTTTGATGCGGTCATCATTCATATACAAAGTCTCATGCCAGTAGGAGGCCCAGCCTTCGTTCATGATCTTGGTGCGAATCTGGGGCTGAAAAAATAGCGCTGTTTTTCGAATAATCTGGATCACCATCAGCATCCATTGATTCTCTTCCCGGCGAAGCATTTTGGAATTTTCCATGATGAATTCCAGCAGATCCCTGGACTTTTGTTTTTTGGCTTCCTGATGCTTTTTGAACAGGCTTCCAAACTCCGGATGACGCTGGTCGACCAACGAGAAAAAACCTTGTTCACCCATTACCGGATCGTCCTTCATGCTTGCATTGTACCGTTCCAGCTCCTTGATGTATTTATTGATATTGGCTTTGGCGATGTCCTGCAGGTAGATGTCGAAATAAAAATCCATTTTTCCGGAAAGCCCTGAATCCGGCGCTGAAAAAATTTTTGACAAGAGTCCGTAATATCCCACCAGGTTATCAATGCCCCGGGCAAACTCGATCACATAGTCCACCCAGCGGCCCCGTTCGGAACGAAGCTTGGCAAGGGCTCGCTTGTCAGACAGCGCTTCGCCGTTAAAGTCGTAATCCCACGTATGCCTGAAATAGAGGTTGTTCTGGAAAAAGTCGATATGGCCGATGACGTGATAAAAAATCATCACATTGAGCCAGTCCGGATTGTTGTCGTTATAAAAGGATATCGCCGGGCGGGTGTTGATAACCGTTTCGTATGGGTTGCCCGGGTATAATTCGTATTTACCCTTTTCTTTGAGCACCTCCACATCGTGTACCCAGTAATCGTAAAGGGTTGGAATCATCACCTTGGGGGAAAGCTCGATAAGATCACGATTGGTGACGATGTATTCCAGGCTTTCGTCTTCAAAACGCAGACCGGCGTCGCGGGCCCGCAGTTTGCAGCCCTCCATGATCGTTTTCGTATGCTGGTTGATCAGTTCCATGGGTTTTGCCGTTTCCGTCTTTTAGCTAGGATATCAGCCGCTTGATCCCCTCTATCAGCCGGGGTTCGTCCGTGCTTTCATTAATCACGTCCAGTCGGACGAGCTTGGGAAATTTTTCAAGCAGTCCTGATTTTTTCAGGTACCGCTCCACCTCCGAGTTATTCTGGGAACTACCGGCATGCTCCGCGATGGTCACGCCTACACGGCTGGCATAGCCCATCATCTCCTCCAATGCCGGTATGGCCTTTTTGCCCTCCGTGTCCCAGTCGTCGCCATCGGTACCGTGAAACACGTAAATATTGTAGTCCGCAGCCAGATTCTCCGCTTTAACGATCCGGTTTACTAACTCGTAGGCAGAAAATACCTGAGTTCCGCCGGCCACCCTGGAGTTGTAGTAGGTATAAAAATCCTCGACCTCCTTGGCTTCGGTGTCATGGAGGATAAATCGCGACTCCACCTGGTTGGCGTATTGATAGATCAGCCAGCTGTATATAAGCACATGCTGGGTAACCACCAGTTCGGTGGCTTTTCCGGCCATGGAGCCGGAATAGTCCCTAAGAAAGAAAACGACCGCCTGGGATTCGAAGTCCTTTTCTTTGGACAGGATCCGGTAGATCCTGTCTCTGGGAGAAATGATGAACCCGGACGGGTCGATGTCGTCAAGGTCGGGGATGTTGCCCAGATGAATGTTGGTTTCGACGATTTCCCTCAGGGTGGCCTTTTTGTCCAGCACCTGACCGGAACCGCGGTTCCGGTCGGTCATATCGTAGGTGTAACGGGTCAGTGAGCGCTTTTTTCCCTTGTCCTGCAGATTGGGCAGTTCGAACTGCTCGGTGAGGATTTTCCCCAGGTCGTAGGCCGACGACTCCATCTCGTGCTGGCCGCCTTCTCCCTGGCCCGGCCCCCCCGCACCCGCCTGATCCGGATCCCGGACCGGCTGTTCGCCGATGACTTCGCCCTCTTCACCATCGCCGCTGCCGCCCTGACCCTGCCCCTCTTCCTGTTCGGCAAAGTTGGGGTCGTGGATGAACTTCTCTTCCACGGTGGTGGGCACCACCACCACCTTGCCCTTGCCGGCCTTGCCGGGCTTGATCATCTTGCCCACGCGGATTTTACGGGGAAAGCCGTCCTTTTCCCGCTGGCGGTCCTTTTCAAGCAACTCGTCGATGGAGCGGATGTGGCTGACATAGGAACCCTTGGGCTGGGCCATGGCCTGCAGGGTCATCAGGTCATGGTAATCGTACAGGTTGAGCAGACGGATCTCACCTTTATCGGTGGTGACCACCGCCATGCCCCCGCCAATGATCGGCATGTTGTGGTTCCGGTCGTCGTTGAGCTCCAGAAGGATCTTCTCTTCCTGCTCGGGTGTCAGACCTTGATGTTTGAGATTAGCATAAATCTTTTTCAATTTAATTAGCATGTTATAACCGGCTCATCGTTTGTTTTAACCCAGTTGGATGAATTTGCCGACATAAAGCGATGTCAATACTAAAAATCCTGTGTGAACTTTTTCCAGAGCATGCCAATCTCCTGTCACCGTACCCCAACTGAAAGCAATGATTTCCAACAAACAAATACTCCCAACGATGATAAGTCTTTCTTTTTTCAATTTTGTTTTCATCCTTGATAGGGGTTGCTAACAATATCAGGGTTGCACTGCAAATGTTCGTCCACAAATGGTAGATTTTGGTTCAGGCCAAGGCCGCAGCGAGGTTGAAACCGCAGGCGTAGCAGCGCTACGTCGAGGATTTCAGCCGAGCGAGAACGCCGGCCTGGGCCGAAAGATGCCGTTTGTGGACGTACATTTTAATTTTCGTCTTCCTGCGTGCAAAAATACTCGATCGTCTTCTGCGCGCATGTCTTGCAGTACCCCAGCTTGTTGAGCATGGTGTCGACCATGCGGTCGTAGAGCTTCTGGTTCTCCTCGTTGGTCCGGTTGGCCAGGGCGCCGATGAGGCTGCCGGCACCGGCGATGTCCGATTTCAGCCGCACGTCGGTGACCGCCTTGACCAGTTCCAGGTTGTCCATGAAATCGTAGTCCGGATCCACGGAGATCTTCTGGCCGTATATCTTGCGGATGGAGGTCCGGAAGGTCTCCCGCTGCTCGGTCGTCTTCAATCCCAGGCGATCTTCCACACTGTTGATGTAGCGTTCGTCTATCTTCAGGGCTCTCAGTTCGCCGCTCTGGGGGTCTTTGTACTTCCACATCTTGTCCGGCCCCAGATTTTCGGCGTCGATGCCGATAATCATGTTCACGTAGCTCATGACATCCTTGCGGATGGCCAAGGGTTCGTCCATGTAGGCGTTGAACATCTCCGTCATGATCCGCTCCCGATAGAGCCCCTTGGCCGTCTTCAGGTCCTCCAGGTATTTGGCACGGTCGTTGGCGTCGGTCACGTAATCGAGGATAATTCGTTCCAGGGCCTTGAAGATGTCGTAGGCGAACATGCACCGGCCCTCGTTGGTCTCCGAGCTTTCGTTGAGCAGTTGGATGGCCCGCCCCAGGTTCCGCTGCCCCAACCCTTTCTGGCCGAACCGCTTGGTGATGTCCGGGTCCTGGTTGAGGGTGTCGATGACCTCGGCCAGGGTCTTGATGCTCTTTTCTCCGGCCACCTCGCCGGCGGCGAGCTTCATGGTCTCGATGGGAGTAAGCTTTTCCGAACGAGCCAGCCGGGTGAGCACCACCGTCACCGAGGCGGCATGGTTCAGATTGGGATCCTGATGCAGATATTCCCGGTCGAGGGTAGTACGGATCTCGTTTCCGATGGCGTAAATGGTCAGGTCTTTTTGCAGCTTGTAGTTGGTGTTGTGAGAGACATAGCAGATGCGGCAGCGGTCGACGATGGGCGCTTCCTCCTTTTCCGCGAGGAATCGGTTGAACTCGGAATTGTTGCTGGTGGCGATGATCAGAGTATCGATGGGCCACTTATAACCGTCGATTTCGATGTTTCGGTTCTGAATGACGCCCAGATAAACCTGAACCAGGTCCTTTTTGTTCTTGAAAATTTCATCGGAAAAATGGACGCCCCCCCCGGCAACCCGCGCCAAGGCCCCTCGCCGCAGATCGAAGCGGTACGGGTTGTTGGTTTCCGTAATGTGCAGCAGCCGCTGAATGGATTCTTCACCTAAAAGATCGACCGCCGATGAGGTTATCTTGTCTTTTGCCGCGTACTTACCGGTGACGGTGCCCAGGCTCTCGGTCATTGGGACAGGAATGATCTGGATGAATTCCAGCATCTGGGCCAGATCGCCGTTGGTGTGGTTTCTGATGCTGTCCCATATGAAGGCACTGCAGGCACCCAGCGGGCGATAATCCCTCCACAGGGTTTCTATCTCGTTGTCCGAGAATCCAATCTCCTGGGCCAAAAACTCATGGTTCTTGTCCGGGTCGTCGGTGATGTTCATCCCCAGAATCATGGGATCCTCATAGGTCTGGGATTCGATGGTCGTGATTTTCCCGTACCCCCCGATTTTGTCCAGGCCGGTAAATCGGAAGGAATATTTGCGATTGGCCTGCTGGGATAAAAAATCCCTGTATTTATTGCAGACATAATCCACCAGAAAGGTTTTTCCGTTTCCCGGTTCGCCTACCAGGACAAAAGCCATTTCCTTGGATGACCCATTTTCCGCGGCATCCTTGACGTAGGAGACAAAACTGTTGATTTCATCATACATGCCGATGATGTGCTTTTTACCGGTCCTGAAAATACTGAAATCGTAAGTGGTCTTGCCGTTGACCACCACCTTTTCGATGTCGCTGTCCAGAATCATCCTGGCCACACCCTGAAAGGCGTTTTCGAAACAGCGTTTTCCCTCCTTGACCTCGACAAGATGATGGTGCAGCGCCGATGCGTTCTTCTTTACCATGGTGTCCCCCTAAATTTTTTAATGACCGGTGCAGGAGATGTTGAAACTGGTTAATGGTGCGGCCCCAGTTGTTTCAGCCGAAACAGGAAAATGACAATAAGACCTATACGTCAACCTCCAGGTCCACCGTCAGGGAAGAATAGGATGCAAGAAGCGCTTCTGACGGCAATCGGCATGACCCGGAACCGGGTGCGCTGCCGGCAACTGGCTCGGATGCAATGGAAAGGATCACAATCAAAGGTAAGTACGAAGGAATCGCCGGCTGTCGCCGTGGGTTCATCAGGATGAGAATTCCATTGCCTTAATTCGAAGTATAGCACTTCATTGCCAAACTTCAACCCGAAAAAACCAGACAAACGGCTGACAACAGACGGTTAGCAGGACCATCGGCAAGTTTTTAAACAGAAAAACACACAGATTCAAATGGCCGGGGGACAGGCTTGACAAAACTCGGGCACAACTGGTATGACCTCTTACCAGTTAACCCAAGGAGGCCTTCCATGAAGGTGATATTATCGGCATCTCCTCCCGTCCGACCGGCCCAGATAGTTGAGCACCGCATCATCACCGGCATCCTGGATGGCACCTATCCCCCAGGTACACCACTTCCCAACGAACGGCAGTTGGCAGAAACCATTGGCGTGGCCAGGCCCCCCCTTCGTGAAACCCTCCACCGGCTGGCTACCGAAGGATGGCTGACCATTGCCCATGGAAAACCCACGCAGGTAAACGACTATTGGGAAAAAGGCGGCATGGGGCTGCTCAGCACCCTGGCCAAGTATATCGATGCCCTTCCACCACAATTCGTCACCCATCTGATGGAGGTCAGAAGCCGCCTCCTGCCCATTATTGCCGGGCTGGCTGTCGATCAGGCACCCGATCAAGTGCACGCATTTTTAGAAAATGCAGGAAAGCTCGATGACGACGTCAATGCATTTGTTGATTTTGACTGGCGGCTTCAGCTTTTCTTGGCCACCCAATCTCGCAATCCTATATATAAACTGATCCTCAACGATTTTTCCCTCATGTTCGAAACCCTTGCGACCGCCTATTTTTCCCTTCCCGAGGGACGGGCGGCATCCCGACGCTTTTACCGGGATCTTCTTGCGGCCATCCGAGCCGGCGGCCACCGGGTGGAATCGGTGGTGATGGACGCCATGGATCAAAGCATCGCCCTGTGGGAAAGTCTCAAAGGGATCTGATCATGATGAATCTGGACAACAACTGGGATCTGATTGTCATCGGTGGCGGTATCAGCGGTGCCGGCATTTTCCGGGAAGCGGTCCGCATGGGCTTGAAATCGCTGTTGCTGGAGCAGCAGGATTTTGCATGGGGAACCTCCAGCCGGTCATCCAAGCTGGTTCACGGCGGACTGCGCTATCTCAAAGAAGGACGGTTCTTCCTGACCCGGGATTCAGTCCGTGAACGGGAACGATTGCTCGTCGAGGCCAGAGGGTTGGTAACGCCCATCGGTTTTTTGGTGCCCGTCTATAAAGATCGGGGACCGGGAAGGTGGACTCTGGAAGCCGGCCTGTCCATTTACGACCTGATCGCCAAACGGCGCCAGCACGACTATCTGGATGCAGAGACGTTCGTAAAACAGGCACCCAACATCGACCGGAAGGGGCTGGTCGGTGGATTTCAATTCTTCGACGCTCAGGTGGACGATGCCCGGCTGGTGCTTCGTTTGATCTTTGAGGGAATGGCCAATGGCGGCACCGCCTTGAATTACGTCCGGGCGGCTGCCGTTGGTCGGAATAAAGAAGGCCGGATAAATGGCGTAACCGTCGAAGATGTTCACGCCCACCAGACCCTTTCTTTAAAAACGAAAGCGGTGATCAACGCCACCGGCTGCTGGGCGGAACGCCTTCACCCATCTCCGCAGAAAAACCGGCATCTGCGACCCCTGCGGGGAAGCCACCTGATTTTCCCGGCCCATGTGCTTCCGGTGGATCAGGCCATCAGCACCATTCATCCGGCCGACGGACGAGCCTTCTTTATCGCACCCTGGGAGGGCGCCGTGGTTGCGGGCACAACTGACCTGGATCATCAGAACAGCCTGTCGATCGAACCCCGGATCACGGAAGACGAAGTGGCCTATCTGCTGGATGGCCTGCACGCCTTGTTTCCTGCATTGGATGTGTCGGCAAGGGACTGCATCGCCACGATTGCCGGAGTTAGACCAGTGCTCAGCGAGGGAAAATGCGAACCGTCGGAAGAATCGCGGGAGCATGTGGTGTGGGTTGACAACGGTTTAGTAACCGTCACCGGGGGCAAGCTGACCACCTTTCGCAAACTGGCATTCGATGCGTTGAAGGCGGCCAAACCGTTTTTGCCGACTGACGCCACAGCAGATGAAGAATCGCCGGTGTTTCAACCCTTCAAAAGCCAACCGGTAGCGCCATCTCTCCTTGCCGATTTGCATTGGGAAAGGCTTTATGGTCGATACGGCCACTCTGCTGTAACTATTGTCATGGGCGCTTCTCTATCGGAGTTTACCATCATTCCGGGCACACAAACGATGTGGGCGGAAATCTTACACGCCGCCGCCCATGAAAGGATTCATCATCTGTCCGACCTTCTCCTCCGCCGCGTCCGGATAGGATTATTGACCGCAGAAGGAGGGCGAGGGCATTTGGGTCGAATCCGACACCTGTGTGCACCGGCATTGGGCTGGGACTCGAATCGGTGGAAAAGAGAGATCCGCAACTACTTGGAAATGTGGCGTTTCTCCCACGGCATGCCGGGTCATTATGCAAGGTCTCGGGGAACGCTAAAATCCTTTTTTTCCAATGTGGGTAAACGCCTGCGCCAACACTTCGCCTGAAATTGTGAAAAATGACTGATCAGGATCTGCTGCTCTCCATCGACAACGGTACCCAAAGCCTCAAGGCGCTGGTCTTTGACACCGGCGGCAATCTGGTTGCCCGGGAACAGGTGCTGTTCACCGCTTATTTTGCAGACCATCCCGGTTGGGCCGAACAGGACCCCCAGGTCTTCTGGGATGCCCTTTGCCAAGCATGCCAGGCAATTTTTGCAAGGCCTGACATCGACAAGTCACGTATCGCCGGCGTTTCCCTGACCACCCAACGGGGCACGGTGATCAATGTGGATAAGGATGGCAGCCCGTTGCGACCGGCCATCCTATGGCTGGACCAGCGCAAATGCCACGGTCTGCCACCACTGGGAGGACTATGGGGGCTGTTGTTCAGGGTCACCGGGCTTGCCGGCACCCTGGCTTACTTCCAGTCAGAAACCGAAGCGAACTGGATCTTAAGAAACCAACCGGCGGTTTGGGCGCAAACCCACAAATATCTTTTGCTGTCCGGATACCTGAATTTCCGTCTCACCGGCGAGTATAAGGATTCCGTCGGTAGTCAGGTGGGGTATCTGCCCTTTGACTACAAACGGTTGCGGTGGGCTTGCTCCTGGGACTGGAAGTGGCGTTGTGTGCCGGTGAGTCCGGATCAGCTTCCGCAACTGGTGGCCCCGGGTCAGATTCTCGGGATCGTGAGCCGACAAGCCTCAAGGGAAACCGGAATTCCTGCCGGCATGCCTGTATTTGCCGCAGCTGCGGACAAGGCCTGCGAGGTCATCGGCTCCGGCAGTCTCGACCCATCGGTGGGATGCCTGAGTTACGGCACTACGGCCACCATCAACGTGACGCATCGCCGGTATATCGAACCCATCCGGCTCCTGCCGGCATATCCCAGCGCCATTCCTGATTTCCATAACGTAGAAGTCCAGGTGTACCGGGGGTTCTGGATGGTCAATTGGTTCAAGGAAGAGTTCGGGTTCCCGGAACAGCAGGCAGCCGAAAAAACCGGTGTGGCCGCCGAGGCTTTATTCGAAGCATTGATAAAGGACATTCCCCCCGGATCCATGGGGCTCATGCTTCAACCATTCTGGACACCGGGTATCCGGACGCCGGGCCCCGAGGCCAAAGGCGCCATCATCGGTTTCGGGGATGTCCACACCCGGGCCCACCTGTATCGCTCTATTCTGGAGGGACTGGCCTATGCCCTGCGGGAAGGAAAGGAGCGCATCGAAAGTCGCAGCCGCAAACCCATAACCAGCCTGCGGGTCTCCGGTGGAGGAAGCCAGAGCAACCTAGCCCTGCAGTTAACGGCCGACGTATTCGGGCTGCCAACGGCCCGGCCCCACCTCTACGAAACATCGGGTCTGGGGGCTGCCATTGACACGGCCGTCGGACTGGGGTTTCATCCTGACTTTGAAACTGCCGTGGGTGCCATGACCCGCCCCGGTGATCGTTTCGAACCGGACCCCTCAAACCACCAGCTTTACAATGAACTCTATCATAAGGTGTACAAACGGATGTATCGGCAGCTCAGACCACTTTACGAAAAAATACGCGAAATTACAGGTTATCCTGAATAAACTTCCGACGCACCGTCCTCCCGTTCTGAAACATCATCGGTTACGATAATGCTTGATTCCCGCCGTTGCCTTTTTTATGATAACCGCGATTCGTCGTGCAATCGCCGACGGTGACGCTGTGGAGGCGTTCACTATGTTAAAAGAGCTGTTAATCAAGAATTTCGCCATTATCGACGACCTGAATATCCACTTCGAGGATGGGCTGACCATTTTAAGCGGCGAAACCGGCGCAGGCAAATCCATTATCATCAACGCAGTGAATCTGCTGCTGGGATCCCGCGCCAGCGCTAAAATGATCAGGGACGGCTACGATACCGCCGAACTGTCAGCTTTTTTCGATGTCCCCAAAGCGTCCGCTGCAGCTGCAATCATGGCAGAAAACGGCTATGATCCAGAAGACGGCCTGCTGGTGCGCAGGATCATCGCCGGCAATGACCGCCATCGCATCTACATCAACGACCGCATGGCCACCATGCAGATGCTGGCCACCATCACTGCGGATCTGGCCAGTATTTCCGGCCAGCATGCCCACCAGGGGTTGCTCAGGGAAGAGACCCATCTGGCCATCCTGGACCGTTTTGGCGGTCTTTTACCACAGGTTGGACAAGTGACGGAGCTATATGGGAAAGTGGCTCCGCTGTCCCAAAAACTTCAAGCCCTAAAAGAGAAAAAAGCCAATCAGGAAAAGGAAATGGACCTGCTTCGGTACCAGACTGCCGAGATTGCCCATGCCGATATTCTTCCTGGCGAAGACGATTCTCTGGAAAAAGAACGACTGCGGCTCAAGCACGCCGCATTCCTCCACGAATCCGTATTTTCCGCCCTCGAAGCCCTTCACGGGGCCGATGGCGCCATTCTGGAACAGCTGGGTGAAGTCCGCAAGAATCTGGAGAAAGCCGCCAATCTGGACGATGGGTTGATGACCGGCGCGCAGGGGCTTTCCGACCACATTTTCGGTCTGGAAGATTTAACGGAAACCTTGCGGTCTTACCTGGGGACCCTGGACACCGAAACCGAACGGCTTGATTCGGTGGAAGCCCGCTTGGACCTGATCAACAAATTGAAGCGCAAATACGGCGGCTCCTTGGAAGCGCTTTTCATGAGGCGTGATGCAATTGATGCCGAGCTTTCCGGCATCGCCACTATCGATGATGACATTAAGCGCGCCGAAGCGCAGTTGCAGAACGATTACAATCAACTGGCAGACTTGGGCCGACGTTTGTCCGAAGAACGAAAACGGGTGGCCGCCAATTTTGCCGAATCCGTTGAAAAGGAACTTGACAGTCTGAAGATGGCCGGCACCCGGTTCGGTGTCCACTTTTTCTGTGCCCCCTGCAACACGAATACATCACCGTGGCTTTGCGTGGATGGCAATTTATTGACCGCCACCGGCATCGATCAGGCGGCGTTCATGATCGCCCCCAATGTAGGGGAATCGTTAAAACCCCTTGCATCCATTGCCTCAGGAGGTGAGCTCTCCCGGGTGGTACTGGCGCTAAAAGCGATACTGGCGGAAACCGAAGCAGTGGGGACGGTGATCTTCGACGAGGTGGATGCCGGTATCGGTGGTGCCGTGGCCGACGTGGTGGGCAGAAAATTAAAAACCCTCTCCAAAAAACATCAGCTCATCTGCATCACCCATTTACCTCAGATTGCCCGCTTCGGCGGCTATCATTATTATATAGAAAAACAGGTCAAAAACGGCCGGACGACCACTGCGATCAAGCCAATGGACCAGGAAGAGCGGATCAAAGAGATCGCCCGCATGCTGGGCGGAGAAAAAATTACGCGGACCGCTTTGGAACATGCACGAACCCTGATGACCTCATGACGGAGAATACCCGGAGCTTGACAATCTATAAATAATAACCAGTGTTTAAAAACTTTTGCGTTAAGGAGATTGAAATGCCCATTTTTGAATTTAAATGCTTGGACTGTGACCAATACATGGAACTTTTGGTGATGAATAAACAGGAGGAGGTGGAAATGGCCTGTACCCATTGCGGTTCCGGCAACCTGGAAAGAATCCTCTCAACCACGAACCACACGATCACCGGCGGCGGTTCCGGCCAGCCTGCCGATTCCGGTTCCCAGACACGGACCTGCAGCTCTGGCTCGTGCACCACCTATACCATCCCCGGGCCGGCATGAGACCGATATTTTTATTCCGGCGTTGATATTCGATCTATTGTTTCATTTAAGGTCAACCCATGCCACATACACATACACTGCATAAGCAGGAAAAAGAACAGTTCTGCAAGCTGTTCAAACAGGATCAGCTCACAGACTTCGAGGATCGGTTTGCGGTCATGGAAGCCTTTATGCAGACCGATGGTCATGTTTCTTCTGCTCAGATGATCGAACGGCTCATCGAACTGGGATACCGGCTGGAACCTGAATTTGTCCGTGACACGCTAAAACTGATGTGTCAGTATGGGTTCGCCAGTAAACAGCAGTTCGACAATGGAGAAATTCTGTATGAACATCTGCATCTGGGGCAGCACCATGATCACATGGTCTGCACCAAATGCCGAAAAATAGTGGAATTTGAAGACCCACAGCTGGAGACGATTCAGGTCAAGGCAGCAGAACGCTATGGTTTCCACCTGCTCCAGCACAAAATGGAAATGTACGGCATCTGCGAACAATGCATGTCCCAACGCCGGGAACTGCTCCCGCTTTCCGAAGCACCCCGGGGGGAGCGATTGGTGATCGTCCGGCTGGACGGCGGCCCCATGGCGCGGGCACGATTGATGGCCATGGGCCTTCGAATTGGCGATGAAGTGGACGTGATCACCAATTCAGGGCAGGGGCAGTTGGTGATTGGCGTCGATTACAAACGAATCGTACTCGGACGAGGCATGGCCCGAAAGCTGATGGTTCAGGTCAAGCCCAACACGGAGTAGTTCGTCATTGCAAACCTGCCTGTAATATGTTTCTCCTAAGATAGAGGCCACGGGCACGCTACACCGAAGACAGTTATCAACAATGAAGAAATCCATTCCCATCATTCTGGCATTCCTACTGATTTTTGCCGGCACGGATCTCGCTATTGCGGAACGCTTGAGCGTGAAAGCTGATATCGCCAATATTCGCTCCGGACCGGATACCAGCGATGTGGTCATCTGGCAGGTGGAGAAATATCATCCCCTGGAGGTGGTCCAGAAGCAAGGCAGCTGGTACCTCTTCGAGGATTTCGAAGGCGATCGCGGGTGGATCCACAACTCCCTTCTCGCCAACGTTAGCACCGTGATTGTTAAAAACGATAATTGCAACGTTCGTTCGGGACCCGGAACCACTAACGATATCCAGTTTACCGTAGACAAAGGCGTGCCCTTTAAAGTGCTGGAAGAAAAAGGGGACTGGCTACATGTGGTCCATGCGGATGGCGATCAAGGGTGGATACATCGATCTCTGGTATGGTAGGGACCTCGCTAACGAAGGAGTCGGTTTGAAACGACAGGATGGAAAAACGCGGATCGTTGGACTCGGTTCAGCCCTTGTAGACATCCTGGTCAACGAAACCGATGACTTTGTCCGGCGCATCGGTGTTAAAAAAGGCGGCATGACCCTGGTGGATATGCCGGAGTTGGAAAAAATTCTGAATCAGGCGTCTACCCGGCCCATCGTTGTACCGGGCGGATCGGCCTGCAACACAGCCGTGGGCATCGGACGGTTAGGCGGGCGAGCCCGCTTCGTCGGTAAACGGGGAAACGACGAAACCGGGCAATTTTTTCAAAATGCCCTTGTTGACCGGGGGGTGGACCCTTTTTTGACGATATCGGCACTGCCCACCGGCCGGGTACTTTCCATCATTACCCCCGATGCACAACGCACTATGATCACCTATTTAGGCGCATCGGCCGACACCCAGCCGGAAGAAATCACGCCGGAATGCTTCACGGACAGTGCGGTGGTCCACATGGAGGGCTACCTGCTGTTCAATCCCGATTTAATGACGGCCTCGTTGAAAGCCGCCAAAAATGCAGGGGCCTTGGTTTCTCTGGATCTATCCAGCTTTACTGTGGTCGAGCAGTCCAAAGCCCTGCTCGATGATATAATCGAACAATCTGTTGACATTCTTATCGCCAATGAAGATGAAGCCTTGGCCTATACCGGCTTGAAGGACGAAGCGCAGGCACTGGACCGATTGGCCCGTCATGTCAGTATTGCCGCCCTGAAAGTCGGCGCACGGGGAAGCTTCATCCAACATGAAGATCGTGTTTGGCGGATTCCGGCACAGGGCTCGGGAGCGGCCGTTGACACAACCGGCGCCGGAGATCTCTGGGCGTCCGGGTTTTTATATGGACTGGTTTGCGGTTTTGCCCTCGAAAAAAGCGGCACGCTTGCTTCGGCATGCGGATATGAAGTATGTCAGGTGGTCGGCGCCGATATCCCCGCCGATGGATGGACACGAATCAAAAAGAAACTGGAGGAATAATGGCCAAAGGGGCAGTAACAAGAAAACAACTTTTGAAAGAACCCGATCAGTTCATTACCTTTTCAGGGAAACTGATCGCCTTCGGACGGTCCAATTTAAAAACGATTCTGATCAGCGCGGGGATCCTTGTTGCGCTGCTGTTGGCTGTTGTAACGGTACGACAGATTTCCCACCGGAATGAAAACCGGGCCTCTGGGCTGGTTGAAAAAGCCGTGGCCAAGTATTCAGCCGCCCTTCAGGACACGAATCCCAAAACGGCTTATGATCGGGTGAAGGCCGATTTTGCCGATCTTTTTGATAAATATAGTTCAAAAAACGCTGTGAAAATCGCCCGAATCATTTACGGAGATATCAGTTACAATGCCGGGGACGCCGATACCGCCATTGCCATGTATACCCAAGCGCTGGATGATTTTAACCAGTCTCCGGCATTGAAAAACCTCATCCTGAGCGGACTGGGGCATGCATTTGTTCTGAAAAAAGATTACCCTCAGTCCATTCACTATTTTGAAACGATTTCGGCAGACCGGGAAAAAACCATGAAAAGCGGCGCACTTTTCAATCTGGCATGGCTTTATGAGGCAACCGGCAAGAAAGAGAAAAGTACCGCTCTGTATAAACAACTTTTAACCGATTTCCCGGAGAGCATGTATGCCGACTTGGTGAGGGAGAAGGTTTAGCGGTTGAAGGGAAGCAAACACCCTATTTCTGGATACAGGAGTCGATGGTGACGGATTCCCGAGAATTCAAATATTATCAGTAAATTGAAAAGGGCGACGATTTGTTTGCCCTTTTTCTATTAATTAATGAGAGGTCGTTTTTAGGATTTATCTTTTGCAAACAGCTTGTATTTTTTTATTTTTTGATTCAACCCACTTTTGCCGATGCCCAACAAGTCTGCCGCGTGGGCCTGTACATAATTGGCTTTTTTCAATGCCCGGAGAATCATGTTCTTTTCCACAAGCACCAGGGTGTCATACAAATTAGCATCTATCGGAATGCCGTCAATATGCAAGGTGCTATGGGCATTATCAATGAAATCTTTAGGAAGGTCAGAGACCTGAATGATCTCCCCCGGACTCATCACCACCGCCCGTTCGATGACATTTTCCAACTCCCGTACATTTCCCGGCCAGTCGTATTCGTAAAACAGGCGCTCCACGTCCCGGTCAATTCCGGTCACGGGCAAGCCCATGTTACGCTCACCGCTGTATTTGGCAATAAAATGTCCCACCAGGGGCCGGACGTCCTCAAGCCGTTCACGCAGCGACGGCAGGGTGACAGAAACCACATTGAGCCGATAAAACAGGTCTTCCCGAAAATTACCCTTGGCCACCTCTTCTTTCAGGGATTTGTTGGTTGCAGCAATTAAACGGATATTGACGGGAATCGGTTTTACCCCTCCCACCCGTTCGATCACCCGCTCTTGCAGGACACGAAGCAGTTTCACCTGCAGGGCCAACGAAAGTTCTCCGATTTCATCCAGAAAAAGGGTCCCTCCGTCTGCGATTTCGAAACGCCCTTTTTTCATGGAGACTGCACCGGTGAATGCCCCTTTTTCATGGCCGAACAACTCACTCTCTAAAAGTGTCTCGGCCAAGGCGGAACAATTGACCGCCACAAAAGGTTTGTTTTTTCTGGGGCTGTTAAAGTGCAGGGCATTCGCCACCAGTTCCTTTCCCGTCCCGCTTGCCCCTTCGATAAGGACCGTTGCCATAGCCGGTGCGACTTTTCGGATGAGGTGAAAGACATCCTGCATGGCCTTGCTCTTGCCGATAATATTGTGAAAGCTATAGCGGCCTTCTACAGCACGCCTGAGCTGGCGGTTCTCCTTGACCACACGATACATGGAAATCGCCTTGTTGACATAAAGAACAAGCCGTTCATTATCGAAAGGCTTGAGGATATAGTTATAGGCCCCTTTCTGCATGGCCTCCACAGCCTTTTCAACGGTGCCGTGGGCGGTCATCATGATAACCGGAAGATCCGCATCTTTTTCCTTTATATTCTCAAGAAGATCGATGCCGTCCATAATCGGCATTTTCATATCCGTAACTACCAGATCGACGTCGGATTGGGAAAGCGTCTCCAGCGCCTCTGGTCCGCTGTTGGCTGTAAGCGTCTCAAATCCCTCATCTTCCAGGATCGCCGATAGGATGAGAGTGTAATTTTTCTCATCGTCAACAATGAGGATGGTTTCCATTATTTCGACTCCTGGCTTAACGGAAACTTGACGGAAACCCGGGCCCCTTTTTCACTGCGGTTATCAATCCGAATCATTCCATCATTGGCTTCAATAATGTTTCTTACGATCCCCAACCCCAAACCCGTACCCTTCTCTTTGGTAGTAAAAAACGGATCCCAAATCTTTTCCATGACCGATGCGGAGACACCCTCGCCTTCGTCTTCGATGTATACCCACAGGGAACCATCACCCGTTTCAATGGTCACGTCAATCTCACCACCATGGGGCATGGCCTGCATCCCATTGATAAGCAGGTTGAGAAACGCCTGGTATAGCATGTCTCCATCGGCCATGATAACGGGGATCTCGTCATCGAAAAATGTCCTGATGACATATCCGTTTTCTTTAATCTGATGTTCGAGAAAATGAATATTTTTTGTAACCACTTCATCAATTCGGCATAGACTTCGGTTGGGTTTTTTGGGACGTGCGTAGTTTAAAAAATCAGTTATGATATCGTTCAAGCGCCGCGCTTCCGCCACGATGATATCAGCGATGGCATTGAGGTTGTCCTGGGGAGCCATTTTCTTTTTCAGCAATTCAGCGGAACTGCTGATAATCCCCAATGGGTTTCTGATCTCGTGGGAAACGCCGGCAACCATCTCTCCCAGCGAGGACAGGTGCTTGGCTTTGGCCAGCTGGTCTTTTAGCCGTATTCGTTCTAAAGCCCGCTTTTCGATAATGCCCTCACCTCGCTTCACGACATAAATCAAGGTAAGCAGCAAAATCCCCATGACAACACTGATAGTGCAAATCACCAGTACCTGAAACTTGAAAATTTTGCGGTAATCGCTCGACAAATCCTGTCTGATTTCAACGACGCCCAATACCGGTCCAGAGATCGGAGACAAAGGCTTCTCCGCCCTTAAGGGAGCAAAAGTGATGATTTTAATCTCCTTTGGAATCCCCAGAAGAATTTCCCAAAATGCACCGTTTTGAACAAGCTTAGAGGATGATTGCCCGTCCAGCGCATTTTTATAGAAAGTTCCTCCAAGATTTTCCATTCCCACCAGTTCAGGTGAAAAACTATAGGCAATGATATCATTTTTGCTGTAAATATTGACCATTTCAACTTTGAAACTGTGCAACGTGCTGCGGACGACACTGTCCATTCTTTCGAACTGTTCCTGATTCCTGAGTTCGATTTTTCCATACTTTAACCCCACAGGAAGAATAAACTGCAAAAACACCTGATGGTTCAGGTTCTCGATAAGCAGCAATGCATAGTCTTCGCTTTTCTGGTATTGCATTGAACGAACCCAATGGGTGTTAAGCACGGAAAGGATGATCGTTCCAATAAAAATGACAATAAGGCTGGTAAAGGTAAAATATTTTACCAGACGAAAGGGTTTGGCCCGTTCTGCAAAGCTGGACGGTTTCATGACGTTTCCATTGCTGCCATGAATGGCAGGGCAATCTTATATCTAAAACAAACCAATCTGTTTAGATTGTTCAAGAAATCTAAATGCATAGCGGTCTATCGCACCGATTGTCATCATATCCATCACATATACCGGACACGTCGCATTTCAAATATTTCGTCGAGGGGACACACAAGCGACTAAAGTTTTCGTTGTGAGTGCCGAAGTGAAAGCATAGCACCGGAAACCGTTGTAATGCCATATAAAGAAACCAGCGGGTCATGTCAATGTGCGGTGAATAAATGCCCAGAGCGTTAAACTATTTTTTTTCTACATCGATACGTGGCACCGCGCCAATAAATCTTAGGGATAATTATTATTTGATCTGCTGCAATTTACTGTTTCAGCTCAATCGTCAATTCAAACTATTAAAAAACGACCCTTAAGAAGAGAAATAAATAACGCCCATTGAAATATTAAAAAAATGGACGCTGCCACCACACAAGATAAGGGTAATTATCGTTATGGAGCCACAATATATATTAAATAGACTAAATTATGCATAAAAGTCATATAATTTTACTTGACAACGACTTCTTTTCGGTCTTGAATCGAAATCAAGAGTCGGCATTCCCGTTCAAATTGACAGACAGTAAGCCCCAATCTTCTTTGAAAAGCGAACGCTGTTTTTACTTTTTTGATTGCCATAAGACGATGGATCAAATGGTGAAGAATTCGTTAAAAAAAATAAGAGAGTCCCTCCTGATGAGCAAATCGGAACTGGCGAGAGAAGCGAATGTCTCTCCGATTACGATTACGCGGATTGAAGAAGGGAAACCGTGTCGGCTGGAAACCAAAAGAAAAATCTTGCTGGCTTTGGGGTACAGCCTGTCGGACAGTAAAAAAATCTTTGGTGAATAAAAGAGCGAACCATGTTTTTTGGAAAAAAAGACCAAATAGTTGGATTGGACATCGGGTCCAGATCCATTAAAGCGGCGGAAATCTCCGAAACGAAGAAGGGTGTTTCCCTTGAACGGTTCGGCATCATCGATATCGCTCCGGGACTTATCGAAGATGGCGCAATAAAAGATGCAGAACAAGTCGCAGACACCATCCGTCAAATGTTTAAGAATTATGGCATAAAAGGCCATAATGTGGCCCTCTCGGTTGGTGGCTACTCGGTCATCGTAAAAAAGATCAATGTTCAGTCCATGCCGGAGGAGCAGCTTCAGGACACAATCAGTTTTGAGGCGGAACAATACATCCCCTTTGATATATCTGACGTGAATTTGGATTTCCAAATTCTGGGTGAGAATGAAACCAACCCAAACCAGATGAACGTACTGCTGGTTGCCGCAAAAAAAGAAATGGTCAATGACTACGTCAATCTTGCCCAAATGGCAGGACTGAATCCATGCATCATAGATGTAGATGCATTTGCCCTTCAAAATATTTACGAGTTTAATTATTCCCCTGCTGAAGATGAGAACATTGCACTCATTGATATCGGAGCAAGCAAAACTTCATTAAATATCTTGAAAGGCAGGGCATCTGTCTTCATGAGAGATGTTTCGCTCGGATGTGGCCAGATAAATCAGAAGATCGCATCGCTCATCGACTGTTCCATTGAAGAAGCCGAGCAGATCAAGTTTGGCGACCAATCCGAAAAGATAACCGCCGGTGACCTCTCAGACATCGTTTCATCCGTCGTTTCAGACTGGTGCACTGAAATCAGGCGGGCGCTGGACTTCTTTTATTCAACCTATCCCGATGATCAAATCAAAAAAATAATTCTCAGTGGAGGAGGTGGCAATATAAAGGAATTCAGGCAGTTGTTGTCTGTCGAAACCTCCGCGGAAGTGGTCACCATAAATCCCTTTGAAGGGCTTCACATAGATGAGAACCGGTTTGATGTGGAATTTCTAAAACGCATAGCCCCCCAGGCCTCAATCAGCATGGGATTGGCAACAAGAAAAGTTGATGACAAATGATACGCATTAATTTACTCCCATTTCGAGCCGCACGGAAAAAAGAGAATATTAGGCGACAAGTGTCCATATTTCTGTTGTCACTTGTCTTGGTTGTGATTGTCGCCTCCTGGTTCAACTATTTATTATCCGGCAAAATAAAATCCTTAGACAACCAGATTAAAGAGACCAAGGCGCAGGTTGAAAAGTATAACAAAATCAACAAAGAGATCGCGGATATCAAGAAAAAACTGGATATTCTGAAAAGAAAGATTGAAGTTATCAAATCGTTGGACCTGACCAGAAAAGCGCCAGTTGAACTGCTTGACGATATGTCCAGACTGTTAATAGAAAAGCGGATGTGGCTGACGGGATTAGAGGAAAAATCCGGAAATGTTAAGGTCGTCGGAATCGCCTTGGACAACCCGACGATTGCGGAATATATGACCCGGATTGAAGCATCCTTAAAATATGTCGATATCAAACTGTTGACCATCAACCAGGACACATCGGTCAAAGGGTTGCAACTGAAAAGGTTTGATATCAGGTTTCGCAAAGCTCCCCTTAAGGATCAACCTAAATAGGTAATGAGGAAATGAAGAAAGGCAAAGCGGTTTCCATAGAAAAAGTCAATCCGGTTTTTGACAAGCTTGAGCAGCTTTCCAAAATCCAACGGATCGCTATCTGCGCAGGTCTGTTGATATTATTTATTGGTGCTTTCGTCTACTTTTCATATCTTCCCAAATTGAAGAAAATCGACCAGCTCAAGAACAATTTATCAAAAATCGAAAAAGAGCTGGAGGTTGCCAAAAAAAATGCGCGGCAGTTGAATGCGTATAGGAAAAAAATGCAGGACGCCGAAGAGCAATTTAAAATTGTAATGCGGGCATTGCCTGAAAATGAAGAAATCCCCACCCTGCTCACCGGCATTTCAAAATCCGGAAAAGACGCGGGACTCAATTTTCTTCTGTTTCAGCCCAAGCCTGAGGTAAAAAAAGATTTTTACGCCGAAATTCCTGTAGCGATGAAAGTTACCGGAGACTATCATGGTGTAGCAACCTTTTTTGAAAATGTTGCGGAACTGAATCGAATCGTAAATATCAGGGATATATACATGACGCCGGATAAGGATGGTGCGTCCCTGACGACGACATGTACTGCGGTGACATATAAATTTATTGAAGCTTCCGAAACGCAAAAAAAGACGTCTAAGAAGAAAAAGCGGTAAAATCATGCCCATGCAATTTAGAAAATCTTACCCTGTTGTGACTCTGATTCTGCTGATTTCGTGTTTTCTCTGGAACTGCGGTGATCAAAAAGAGCCATCCCAATCCCAGGCTCCGGTGATCAGCAAGAAGATTTCCGTACAAACCAAGCCAGAAGCTCTGCAGCAGAAAGATGAAAGTCCGACAGCCGTGGCTTCTGTAAAAGAGACTGAGTCAACCGATACGAAAGAAGAAGAACAAAAAGTAGCTAAGCGAATTTACGATCCCACGGAGCGGCTAAACCCGTTTATACCTCTATTTAGGGAAGATAAAAAAGAGACCGTTGCGGATAAAAGTGACAAAAGCAAAAGAAAGAAACGCATTCCACAGACTCCTTTAGAGAAAATAAGCCTTAACCAGCTTAAGCTGGTGGCAATCATTCGCTCTTCATCAGGAAACAAAGCACTCGTAGAAGAAAACACCGGAAAAGGCTATATCATCAAAATTGGGACCTATATCGGCTTAAATTCAGGAATCGTGACGCAGATCAACGCGAACAGCGTGATCGTCGAAGAAGAAATAGAGAACCTTCTGGGAGAACTAATTCTTCAAAATACCGAAATAAAACTTCAGAAACCAGCTGGAGAGTGATATGCACAACTTCAGGATCAAATTTTCAAAGAGATTGACACTTGTTTTTTGCCTTGGATTGATTGTTGCCTTTCTATTTCCAGGATGTGCAACTCAAAATTCTAGTCGTCAAACCGGTGTGACCGATGTTGATCCTTCCCAATCCATGGAAATCACATCTATCGGATTATCTGAAGAAGCGGACACGATGAACGTTGTGATTGACGGAATCGGTCCGTTGACTTACACATCAGTCAAACAACCGCTTCCCCTTGGTGTGGTTCTATACTTTCCAAACACCCGGTTGAACGTTTCCAAAACCGATGTACAATCCTCGGGAAACCCTGTCACTTCAATTCACGCAGGCCAAATCGAGGCAAAAAACAGTACCACGCGTATCGAAATTCTTCTGGCATCGGACGTTCCGTACAATGTAGTTCAAGACGGCCCTTCACTCAAAATCCAGTTTGATAAGGCCATTCCCGGTTCAGGCAGAGCCAGCAACACCCCGACATCCCAAACCGGCGCAACCCAGCAACTGGGGACGGGCACAGAAACTCGCGCCATGGATCCTTCCCGCATCGAAGCCATTAAACCGTCCGGTGCTTTCCAAGGCACGGGCGCCAGGATTGGGAAAGAAAATCAGATATGGGTCAACCGAATCGATTTTCTAGGAGAAAAAGACGGCCGATCAACACTTTCAATCGAAACAACGGCCCCGGTCGATTACGACATTAAAAAAATATCGGATAAACTTCTAGAATTACGTTTAGCCAACGCCAACATCGCTGACTTCAGACAGCGTCCGCTGATAACAACGCGTTTTGAAAGCGCTGTTAACCGTATCATGCCGATCCAGCTGCCATCCATGAAGAACTTTTCAATTTTCTCCATCGAGCTCCGGGAACCCGTCCCTTACTATACGGAGCAGACCGGAGGACTTCTGTTGGTCCACTTTGAAGCATCCTCTGTCCCACCTGTACCGGCCGACGAGGCCAATCTTCCTGCCTGGAAGAAGGCCCTTGAGGAAACTATTGGACCGGCTGATGTTGTTTCCACATACCCCAAGGCAATGCAACTTCCGGACGAAAGCCAGGCCTCGGGGATAAAACCCGCGGAGACAACGGCCGACGCGTCTTCTTCTCTTGAGACAGCGTTAGACAGCGACCAGGCAATGGTTTTAAGAAAAAATATCAAAAAATACACCGGCGAGAAAATCGCCCTGGATTTCTTTCAAACCGACATCAAAAATGTATTCCGGATTCTACGGGAAGTCAGCGGTAAAAACTTTGCCATCGACGATGATGTTAGCGGCAAAGTTACACTGACGCTTGACAAGCCGGTTCCGTGGGATCAAGTGATGGACTTGGTGCTGAGAATGAACCAACTCGGCATGATCGTGGAGGGCGATATCGTCCGGATTGCCACCCTGGCAACCCTGAAAAAAGAAAACGATCTCAGGAACGCGCAAATTGCCTCTCTACAAAAAGAAAAGGCGCAAATAAAATCTCTGGAACCTCTGGAAACACGATACATTCCGATCAGTTACTCCGATGCTACCAAAGAGGTGCTTCCCCATATTCAAAATATCGTAACCAAAGATCGCGGCTCCGTTTCAGTCGATGTCAAAAACAATCAGATTATCATGACCGATACGGCTGATAAGATTGACAATGCTCTGGAAATCGCTAGACAAATCGACAAGGTAACCGCCCAGGTGATCATCGAAGCCCGGGTGGTCGAAGTCAACGAGAATTATTCCAAGGAACTCGGATTTGAGTGGAATCTGGGTGTCGGACCGGTAACGGTCAACAATGGCAAATCGCGATATAGCACATCCGTCGCGATGAACTATCCGGCGGCTACCACCAATGGCTTTCAATTGAATTTTGCAAAAATCGCCGGGACTCCGTTTACCCTGGATGCCATTCTGACAGCCCTCGAATCCAATGGGAATGGCAAGATTCTCTCTGCTCCGAAAATTGCAACCCTGAATAACAAAAAAGCGAAGATCAAGCAGGGACAGGAAATAGGATATTTGGAGCGGGACTCAGCGGGCGGATCTTCCGTAAAATTTAAAGATGTCGATCTTATGCTTGAAGTTACGCCTCACGTAACGCCGGACAACCGGATTTCCATGGATATCGTTATCCAGAAAAATGATGTCACCGGTTTTGTTGATGGTGTGCCCGTCATTTCTACAAACGAGGCACAGACACAACTTCTTGTGAACGACGGGGATACGATCGTAATTGGCGGCATCATCAAGTCAAGAGCGACCAAAGAGAAATCGGCCTTTCCGGGGCTTCACAAAATCCCGGTTCTTGGGTTGATGTTTCAGAGCAATATTGAGGAAGCGACTAACGATGAATTACTTATATTTATGAACCCGAAAATTGTGCAGCTGGAGCAGCGATAGACCAGCTCATTTCAGAAAATAGCGGCTTTCGACAAACCCGAACCGTTTCTTTTTAACGAGCGACCACATCTCCCAAAATGATGGTCGCTCGTCTATTAGATAGTGGACGCACCAAAAAGTATTCCTTTACCCTTGAACGGTGATATAATTGAAAATGGGAAACCAACCGTTTGGGGGAACCAATAGCAGGGCAACCGCCATCAGCGCGTGGTTATCTGCTTTTCTAAAACCTTTGAAAATTCATACAATCCGTCACGCCCCGTGTTTTGTGTTGGATAAGGTGAGTCCTTGATACGATTGCCGCAACCGTTTTACTCTCGGAGCTACAAGATACCCCGCGCTAATCGCGGGGTATCTTGTTACAGGGAATTGGCAATAATGATAAACACTGAATGAAACCCACCTGAGGAAAGATCGATGCGTGCAGCCTATTATGAAGAGTTCGGGGGCTCTGTTACCATTAAAAATCTACCCGACCCGACCCCTCCGAAAGACGGCGTGGTTATCAAAGTTAAAGCGACGGGATTATGCTTGAGTGACTGGCATGGATGGATGGGACACGACCCGGATATCCATCTGCCCCATGTACCCGGGCACGAACTGGCCGGTGTTGTCCAAGCTGCAGGAAAGGGAGTTATCCACTGGAAGCCCGGCGATCGAGTGACTTTGCCCTTTGTTTGCGGCTGCGGGGGATGCCCCCAATGCCTGTCAGGCAACCACCAGGTCTGCGACCACCAGTTTCAACCGGGATTCACAGGATGGGGGTCTTTCGCCGAATATGTGGCCATCCGGTATGCCGATGTCAACCTGGTGCGCCTACCGAATTCAATGGATTTTGTCACCGCTGCCAGCCTGGGCTGCCGGTTCGTAACTGCCTTTCGGGGAATCACCGCCCAGGGCCGGGTCGGCGCCGGCCAATGGGTGGCCGTGTTCGGCTGCGGCGGGGTGGGCCTGTCCGCCATCATGATCGCCGACGCCCTGGGCGCTCGGGTCGTCGCGGTTGACATTGCGGATGACAAGCTGGATATGGCTCGATCCGTGGGCGCCTCGGAAACGATCAACGCCCGGTCCGTGGACGACGTGGTCGAAGCCGTCCGCAGCCTGTCCCGCGGTGGAGTCCATGTATCGGTAGATGCATTGGGTAGCCCCCGGACCTGTTTCGATTCCGTTGCCAGCCTCAGAAAAAGGGGAAAACATATCCAGGTGGGTATCCTGAATACCGAGCACCGCCATGCGGCCGTCCCTATGGACCTGGTCATTGCCCATGAGTTGGAAATTCTGGGCAGCCACGGCATCCAGGCTTTTGAATACGGACGGCTGATGGATATGATTGCCGCCGGAAAACTGCACCCGGAAAAGCTTATCGGGCGAACCGTGAGTCTGGAAGAAGGGATTGCTCAATTGGTCGTCATGGACCGGTTCGATCAAACGGGCGTAACCGTTATCAATCGATTTTAAGATAACCCAGGCTACTTTTTCGAGTTTTAATTTGGCCCGAGGATTCTTTTAAGACAGATCTCCCCCGTCGCTATTACCCCGGCCGACAGAGGAATATGGATAATGGCCATCCCGTATAAATAATACCGGGATGGCCTTTGTGTTTATCTGTGGCACCGGTATTACTTTCCGTACAGCACTGCAAGAATGGTAGCCCGGCCACTGGCGGAGGCAATCAGATGGGGGGTGGTGGACAGGTAGTAAGCGCTGTCTCCCGGAGAGAGATCGAAATGATCGTCCCCGATATCCAGAGAAACCTTCCCATCCAGCACATAGATAAATTCCTCGCCATCGTGGACAGAGCGTTCCGCGGCCGGTGCCTCTTCCAACTGGACGATAAGGGATTCCATATGTCGGCCTTTCACTTCCGGAGCCAGGCTCCGGTAGGTATAGGCCTGCTTCTTTCCCTTCATTGAGGTAGACCGGGACACGATTTTCTGTTCCCCTTTGCGGGTGATGGAATATAGCTTTTCTCCCACACCGGACACCAACCGCCCAAAAGCACTGTCCAGGGCCTTGGACAGCTTGATGGCCGTTCCCAACTGGGGCTGAACCTCGCAGCTTTCGATGCCGGATAAAAACTCCACATCGAAACCGGTCATGTGGGACAGCTCGTCCAGGGAAAGCCCTTTGGCTTCACGGATCGCCTTGATCCGCTGGCCGATGTCTTCCTGGCCACCTTCAGGTTGGCTGCAGGTACCCTCCTTAATTTGTCCGGTCAGGTCTTCGAAATAGTCCACGTTGATGTGGGGTTTCTTTTCGCCTGTTTCCATGGCAATGCTCCTGGTGCGGGAATTCTCCCGGCTTTCCTGATGGGTTCGGTATTGGGCGTTGTTTTTTATAGCATATCATGCCCCGGTTTCAACCACGGGTCAAGCCGATAAAGGGCGGTAGCGTTCCGGCAGCACCGCCTTTCCTGCCCATTGCTTGGGCAGCTTCTGGTCAGGCGCCTCGGCCATCTTCTCCTTGAGCCGCTTTAACCCCGGTCGGGCAAATTTGGGATGTCCTTCCTTGAGGGTGCGCCCGTTGATCACCGCCTCACTCCTCAAACGGTGGCCTACCGTGCGCTCCAGTTGTCTCCCCAGCCACAAAATGCGATCCACGTTGTAACCGTGTTCAATGCCCATTTCATCGATTTGCACCAGCATGTCTTCGAGGCAGGTCAATCCCACGTAACGGGGATCTTCGTAATAGTATTCACCGGTCCCGGGAACCGGGCAATCGTCTAGGAAATTGGCCGGCTGCCCGCCCAGACCGCCCAACGTTCCCTCGAAATGGCAGATACCTGCCTGAAGAGCGGCCAGCACCGAAGCCGACGCCACCCGTTTGGTCTCGTGGAAGTGGGCGATGTGCACCGAAGTATCAGGAATTTCGTCGAGAATCATGGAGAAATATCGGTACACCTCCGGCGCCGAGGCGCTACCGTCGTGGTCGGCATGCTCGATATCAGTAGCGCCGATCTCCAGCCAACGTTTGGTGAACTCCACGGCATCTTTTAACTCCGTGGCCCCGGCAATGGGGCTGCCCCAGATGGTGCTGACGGTGCCGCACATCCGAAGTCCCGCGTCCCGACATTTGCGGATGGCTCGTTCGCACTCTTTCCAGTATTCGGGCAGGGTCAAGCCGGAGTTTGCGAAATGGTGTTCCTCTTCGGTGGAAACCATCATCAGGCAGCGATCCGGACCGACTCCCTTTTTGGCCAGGGCGATAGCCCGGTCCACTCCCGGCTCCCGGATGGTCACGGCGGTAATAGTAATATCGTCCGGGTTGATGCCCTTCTTTTGGCAGCGGCCACGGAAGCGGTCGCTGCGCAGGTGCGCCAGAAGTTGTTCTGCGTCGCTGAACTGAGGCATGAGGTAGGGGTTTCCCAAATTGGTCACCTCGATGTTGCGGCAGCCGGCAAAAATCATCTCCTCGGCGTAAAAAATCTTGGCGCGGGTCGAGATGAATTTTTCCAGATGCTGAAAGCCGTCCCTGACGGTGATGTCGCCGAGGGTAATCTTCTTGGGCATTCTCGGAAAAATTTTCCAATAATCGTATTCGGTCATGATGCCTCCTCTTAAATTTTCAGGCTTCCTTTACGGCCTTAAATTTTTTATTTTTAGCAGCCCTTGTAAACCGGTTTTCGTTTTTCACGAAAAGCGGCCAACCCCTCCAGTCGATCCTCTGTGGGAATACATACCCAGTAAGCGTTGGATTCAATGGCCAGGCCGGTGGACAGATCCGTCTCCATGCCGTAGTTGATGGCATATTTGGCCTGTTCGATGGCCACTGGGCCGGTTTCGCAGATCTCGGCAGCCATCTGTCGGCAGTTGTCAATAAGGAGTTCAGGCGCACAGACCTTATTCACGAGCCCAATCTCCAAGGCCTCGGCCGCACTGATGCGCTTGCCGGTGAAAATCAATTCTTTTGCTTTGCCCTTGCCCACCAGACGCGGCAGTCGCTGGGTACCGCCGGCACCGGGGATTATGGCCAACCGGGCTTCGGTGAGCCCCATGGTGGCTGTCTCCGCAGCGATGCGGATGTCCGAAGCCAGCGCCAGTTCAGTACCGCCTCCTAAAGCCACTCCGTTGACGGCGGCAATCACCGGTTTGTTGAGCTGTTCAATGGCCGTAAACAGGTTGCGGATGGTAAAGATGTACTCCTTGACCTGGACAGGCGACAGCGTGGACCGCTCCTTCAGGTCGGCGCCGGAGCAAAACGCCCGATCGCCGGCCCCAGTGATGATGACGACGCGAACCAAGGGGTCAAAGCGGATGTCGGCGATTCTTTCCGCCAGTGCATGAAGCAGGGCAAAATTGAAAGAATTCATGACCTCGGGCCGGTTCAAAGTGATGACGGCTACCCCATCTTGCTGCTCAGTAAGCAGAATCATATCGTTCATGCAACCCTCCGAAAAAGGACGTGTTGGTTGAAACGGTCAGCATCCGATGTAGCGTGAAATAACTATGCGCTGGACTTCCGAGGTGCCTTCTCCGATGTCCAGCAACTTCTGGTCTCGATAAAACCGCTCCACATCGTATTCCTTCATCAGTCCATATCCGCCGTGAATCTGCACGGCGTGATTAGCCACCCGTCCCATGAGTTCCGAGCAATAGAGCTTGGCCATGGCGGCCTCTTTCTCAAAAGGGCGCTTGTGGTCCCGCAGCCAGCAGGCTTTGTAAAGCAGGTTGCGACCGCATTCGATTTCCATGGCACTGTCCGCCAGCTTGAAGGCCACGGCCTGGAACTTGGAGATGGGCTGACCGAACTGCTCCCGCTTCTGGGCATATTTTAATGCTGCATCATAGGCACCCTGGGCACCACCCAGCCCCATGGCGGCGATGGATAGCCTTCCGCCGTCCAGGGTCTTGAGCATCTGGTGAAAGCCGTCACCCTGCTGGCCAAGGATATTCGCCGCCGGCACGCGCACATCATCGAAGTAAAGCTCGGCGGTGTTGGAGGAACGCCACATCATCTTTTTTTTCATGGGCACGGCCTTGAATCCCCGAGTACCGCTTTCAACGATAAAACAGGTATATTCCGGTTTTCCGTTGGGGCGGGTGCCGGTGATAGCCTGGACCGTCACCCCCAAGGTCATATCACTGGCCGCGTTGGTGATAAAAATCTTGGAACCGTTGATGACCCACTCGTTGCCGTCGCGCACTGCCGTGGTTTTGGACCCGCCGGCATCCGAACCGGCAGTGGGTTCGGTGAGCCCGAACCCCCACAAGGCCTTTCCGTTGCAGAGCGTGGGCAGATATTTCTGTTTTTGTTCTTCGCTGCCGAAGTAGTAGAGCGGACCGATGCCCAGAGAGTTTCCCGCTGCAATGGTGGCCGCCTGGGAGCCGTCCACCCGGGCGATCTCCTCAACCGCAATAATGTAGGAGATATAATCCATAGCCTGGCCCTCGTATGTTTCAGCGACAAACATGCCGAACAGGCCGATCTCGCCCATCTTGCGCGTGAGGTCGGAAGAAAATTCCTCTGCTTCGTCCAGTTCCAGGGCCACCGGCGCGATCTCACTCTGAGCGAACTTACGAACCTCCTTGCGAATCATTTCCTGTTCTTTAGTCAAATCAAAATCCACGACGACCTCCTTTTCGCACCGTATTGCTGCGGCGCCGGCTTCCTTTCAGTACCGTTGAAAATATCTTTTCAGTAACTGGCAGGGGTGTTGAGATTTCCCTGCTTCAATCCGCTGATAATAAAATTCTCATAGATGTCGGCAATCTCATCTACCGTCAGACGCCCGTTAGGCTTATACCAGGTGGCACCGGCCGTACACAGGGTCAAGATGGCGTAGGATAAAATCTTGACGTCCACGTCGGCGAACACACCTTGTTCGGCACCCTGGCGGATGAGGTCCTGAAAGATCAGCTCATATTCATCCCGCTTTTGGGTAATGGACCGGTAGTGCTCCGCGGTGAGCCCCCGCAGTTCGCTGTTGGCAATGAAGTTCTCCTTCTGCCGTTCCAGGTGAAACCGCACATGGCCGCGAACCGCCGCCCGCATCCGCTGCTCAGTGCCCGTTCCCTTCGCAAGGCACCGCTTGAGGGTAGTGGTCAGATCGTCCATGGTGGACTTTAGAATGTGAAACAGCAGATCCTCTTTGCTGGCGTAGTGATAATAAATGCTGGCCTTCTGGATGCCGCTGCCCCCGGCGATATCACTGATACTGGTGGCAAAGTATCCTTTTTTGAAAAAGAGATCGATGGAAACGGATTTAATGGTCGCTTTCATGTCGGCCATAAGGCAATTCGGCTCGGGGATGCAACGGACAATGACCGGCGGGCTGTACACGGGGGTGAATCAAAAACAGTTATATTTACCGACCGGTCGTTAGACTGCAATATTTATTAAGCGAATTGTCAACGGGTTGTCAAGACCCAAAATGGTGCTTCGAAGAAATGGTATTCGAAAAACCTGTCTCCTATGAGTGCTTGACAAGTGAACCGGAAAATGGTCTACGCATAAAGTGTTAAGTGACAGTTTACGCTTTTAATAAATACCGGCACTTGATCAAAAACGGATAATCGTCGTGCCTGAATTCAAGGACAAACCCCAAACACGAGACGGCCGCCCGTTTCTCAAGATGAAGGAAATCGTGAACGCCACCGGCGTGCCCAAGTCCACCATCATTCTTTACGTGAATACCGGCCTGCTGCCCCAACCGGTGCGTACACAACGCAACATGGCCTACTATCATCCGTCCTGTGTGGAGCGGGTGGCCTTTATCAAACAGACTCAATCCCGCTACCGGTTACCCCTGGCAGCCATCAAAGGCCTGCTCAAAGAAATGGACAAGGGTCATGACGTGGACCCCCTGGTGGAACTTCAGATCGACCTGTTCGGTTCTCGGGGCAGGAGGATAGGCAAGACCGCCTTTTTCAAAACCACCGGTTTAACTGCCGACCAGGTGAATCGCCTGTGCGAAGCTCGTATCCTAGTTCCCATGGCCGACGACCGGTTCGATGCCGAGGACCAGGCCATGGGGCGGATGCTTAAAATGGGGTTCGATCTGGGAATGACCATCCCGGATATAGCCTTTTACCCGGATCTGGCCGACATCGTGGTGAAAAAAGAGATCGCCCTGCGCCAAAAATACACCGATTCGCTCTCATTTGAAAAGGACGCCGCCATGACCCTGAAGCTGACCCGCATGGCCCGCGCCCTGAGGGCCTACGTCATCGACCGCATCATGCAAAAACGACTGTCCCACTTCAAGGGACTTAAAAATCGAACGGGTTAATACAGGAGAAAAGAAAATGACGGACCCCCTATTCCAGCCCATCACGATCAATCGGATAGAACTCAAAAACCGGATCTACATGCCAGCCATGCACCTGGGCATGGCTGTGGATTTCCAGGTGACCGACCAGTTGATTGCCTTTTATGCCGAGCGGGCCAGAGGCGGTGTGGGGATAATCTGCGTGGGCTATGCCACTGTGGACGATCTGTCCGGCAGCACCCAGAACATCGGCGCCCACGACGACGCCTTCATCCCCGGCCTCACCCGGCTGGCGACGGCCATCAAGGACAACGGCGCCCGAAGCGCCGTCCAACTCAACCATGCAGGCCGCTACAATTTCTCCTTCTTTCTGGACGGCAAGCAGCCGGTAGCGCCCTCTCCCGTCGCCTCGCGCATGACCGGGGAAACCCCCAAAGAACTTACCAAAGAGGAGATCCGGCAGACCATCGATTCCTTTGCAGCCGCTGCCCTTCGAGTGAAATCCGCCGGGTTCGATGCCGTGGAAGTGCTCAGCGGAACCGGCTATCTGATCAGCGAATTTCTTTCCCCACTCACCAACCAGCGCACCGACCGGTATGGCGGCAGTCTGGAAAACCGCATGCGCTTCGGTTTGGAAGTGATGGCCGCCATTCGCGACGCCGTCGGTGACGATTACCCGCTGATCGTACGTATGAACGGCAACGATTTCATGCCCGGCGGCAACGGCCGCTTGGAACTTCAGGAATACGCCCGGGCGTTGGCAGCTGGCCCTGCCGATGCCCTGTGCATCAACGTGGGCTGGCACGAAGCCCGCGTTCCCCAGATTGTCGCCGCGGTTCCCCGGGGCGTTTTTGCCTACCTGGCCAAAGGCATCCGCGAACAGGTGGATGTGCCGGTGATCGCCAGCCACCGCATCAACGACCCGGCCACGGCCCGCGAGATGCTCGCCGACGGCATGTGCGACATGGTCGCCATGGGTCGCAGCCTGATCGCCGATCCATGGCTCCCGGAAAAGGCCCGCCAGTCAAAAGAAGCGGACATCATCCACTGCGTTGCCTGCGCCCAGGGGTGCTTCGACCACCTGTTCCAGCTCAAACACGTGGAGTGTATGTGCAACCCCCGGGCCGGCCACGAAAACGCGATGGCGATTAAAAAAACATCGCGGCCGAAGAAAGTGATGGTGGTGGGCGGTGGTCCGGCAGGCATGAGTGCCGCGATGGCGGCCCACGAGTGCGGCCACCAGGTGACACTCTTTGAGATGGCCGACCGTCTGGGAGGTCAGCTTTTCCTGGCCGCAGCCCCTCCCGGACGGGCCGAATTCGCCTCACTGGCCAAGGATCTGTCCCGACAGGTGAAGGCGGCAAACATTCCCACGGTATTCAATTGTCGAGTCGATGAATCCCTGATCCGTGAGGAAAATCCCGATGCGATGATCCTGGCCACGGGCGCAACCCCCCTGTCCCCAAACATTCCCGGCTGCGACCTGCCCCACGTGGTTCAAGCCTGGGATGTGCTGGCCAACCGGGTGATCACCGGCCGGCGTGTAGTCATCATTGGCGGCGGTGCCGTTGGCGTCGAGACCGCCCTCTTCCTGGCCGAGAAGGGAACCTTGTCCGCCGAGGGCGTCAAGTTCCTGCTGGTAAATCGCGCCGAGAGCCCGGAGACCCTTTTCGAAATGGCCACCCGGGGTACCCGGCAGGTGACGCTGGTGGAGATGCTGGACAAGGTGGGCAAAGACATCGGCAAGTCCACGCGCTGGGGCATGATGCAGGAATTGTCGCGTATGGGGGTGACCACGGTCAACCGGACAACGGTGGTCGAAATCAGCCTCGAGGGCCTGAAAGTGGAAAAGGACGGCCAGCAGGAAACAATTCCCGCTGACACGGTGGTCGTCGCCGCCGGAGCCTCATCCTACAACCCGCTTCAAAAGGTGGTGGAAAAGCTGGGCATCGCCTTCAAGGTGGCCGGTGACGCCGGCAAGGTGGCCCTGGCCTTTGATGCCGTGCATCAAGGGTATCGGACGGGAATGGAAATATAGTCCGAAATAGCATTTTTTGGCCCAAGCCGGCGGCCTCTTGCTGTTTATCGCGGACCGAAACAGGCAAAAAGCAGAGATGTTTTTTATCGTTATCGCGTCTCCAGAGCCTCACGCACGGCACGGGCAATGGCTTCCATGGTCACCGGTTTCATCAGTATCTGCCGGATACCGATGGATTTGGCCTGCTGCTGATCGAACACCTCGGAAAAACCGGTGCAGACGATAATGGGTATCTCCCGGCGGATAGATAGCATCTGCCCTGCCACCTGGTCCCCGGTCAACCCCGGCATGTTGTAATCGGTAACCACGATATCGAAACGGAGAGGATCCTGCTTGAAGGCTTCCAGGGCATCAAGACTTCCGGTGATGGCGGTCACCCGATACCCCAGGCGGTGGAGCATTTCTCTCCCGATCTCCACCAGGTCTTTCTCATCATCCACCAGCAGTACATGTTCGGTGCCCCGGGGCAAAGAGATCGGATGCATGCGGCTTTCCGCCGATTCATCATCGGAGACCGGCAAAAAGACGGTAAACCGCGTGCCTTCGCCCACCCGGCTTTCCACGGATATCTCCCCTCGATGGCGTTTGACGATGCCGTGCACCACCGCCAACCCCAACCCCGTGCCCTTGCCTTTGTCCTTGGTGGTGAAATAGGGATCGAAAATGCGGTCGATGATGGCCGGGCTGATGCCGTCGCCAGTGTCGGAAACGGTCAGCCGCAGGTAGGGACCCGGTGGCAGGTCCAAGGCAGCGAAATCCGCCGATGCGTCGACGGCCACCGGTTCCAATGAGACACCCAGCACGCCCCCTGACGCCTGCATGGCGTGGTAGGCATTGGTGCACAGGTTCATGATGATCTGGTGAATCTGCGTAGGGTCGCCCAGCACCGGCCTGTCGGCTGTGATGGCCGCCTTGATCTGGATGTTGGCCGGAAGGGAAGACTGAAGCAGCTTGATCGCTTCCTTGACGATGGGAGAAATTTTAATGGGTGCCTGGAGCTGTTCCTGCATGCGGCTGAAGGCCAGAATCTGCTCCACCAGGTCTCTGGCCCGATGGCCTGCATGATTGATGGCCATTAACTTGGGGTAAAGGGGGTGGGCTTGATCGTCCAGATCCTGCAACCCCAGCTCCGAGTACCCCAACACAGCGCTGAGGATGTTGTTGAAGTCATGGGCGATGCCCCCGGCCAAGGTTCCCAGAGCTTCCATTTTCTGGGCCTGGCGCAGCTGGGCCTCCAGCTTTTCCTTGTCTGCTTCGGCCCGGATTTGTTCGGACAGGTCGATAAAACTTTCCAGAAAGCATTCCCGACCCGATAGCGTGGTTCGGGAAACAGTTCTGAGCACCGGCACGTTGCACCCGTCCACCGTCATCAGTGTTCGTTCGGATAGTCCCATCTCCTTATCCGACACCATGGGACAATGACCGGCTTGTGAGGGACAGATCACCTCGTGGCAGACCTTCCCGGTAAGCGCCTGCGGATCGGCGCCGATCATGCCGGCTGCAGCAGGATTGATATAAACAATGTGCTGGGTTTCAGCATCGACGATAATGATGCCAATGGGAATGGTGTCCAGAATTTTACGGAACCGCGATTCGCTATCCCGAAGCTGCTCTGAAGCGCGGACCGCCCGCAAGGCTTCGCAGCTGTATGAGGCCAAAATGGTACCGATCTCCCGGTCCTGATCCACGAAGGGAGGCGGCGTTTTGCTGTGCAGGGTCATGATGCCGGCAATACCGCCGAACTCGTCAGGCAGGGGAAACACCAGGGCCGAACCATCGGCATATCCTTCCCACCCACTGGGTCGGATTGCCTCATTTTCACCAATATGGTGCTCCAGAATGGGCTGGTTTTCTGCCATAGCAAGCGCAAAAAGTGAATTTTCTGGCAAAGGAAAGGCAATGAATTCGGCGGCATGGCCCCTGTCCAGGGTATGTACCAGCCGAAGGCCGTGATTCTCCTTCAAGTAGATGCTGCCGCCCGTGGCCAACATGTGCTGACCGAACTCTTCCAGCAGCAACGATCCGAACTCCTGAACTTCACTGCAGAAAGAGAGGCTTCGCGTGGTATCCACAATATGCCGCAACCGGGCGTTGATTTGTGACAGATTCGTGTTGGCCTGCTCTAATTGGTCGGTTCGGGCTTCAACCTGGTGTTCCAGCTGCTCCCGGTAGGCCTGATTCTCTCTTTTCAGTTGTCCTTTTTCCAGAGCGGCTTCAACAGCATAGGTCAGGACGGATAAATCAGCGATGGGTTTGAGCAGGTAGTCCCAGGCGCCGCAATGAAGCGCTTCGATGGCATCGGCGATAATGCCGGTGCCCGATGCCACGATCAACGGCGTCAATGGAGAAACCCGGCTGATCTGTTGGAGCACCTGATTGCCGTCCACTTCGGGCATGCGCAGATCGACAATGACCAGGTCCGGCTGTTCATCGTCATACAGGGACAGTCCCACCCGTCCGTTTTCAGCAGTAAGAACCTCATATCCGCAATCTTCCAGGTGGGCACCGAAACTGTCTCGAATGGCTTTCTCATCGTCAATGATCAGTATACGAGATGGGGTCATGGTTCCGGGTCTCCTTGCTGAGATTACGGTTTTGTCAACATTCACGGTCATGACATGCCCGTTTTCGGCAGGCGGATCACAAACCGCGTACCCTCCCCATTTGCAGAAAACACATCCATTTTACCGCCGTGATTTTCGGTAATGATAAAATAAGAAACAGAAAGACCTAATCCGGTTCCCTTGCCCACCGGTTTGGTCGTAAAAAAAGGCTCGAAAATCCGGCGGCGGGTTTTTGCATCCATCCCGGGCCCATTGTCCTCGATTTCCACCCGCACCCAACATTCATCATCATTCACCCTCAGGGTAAACGTTGGCTGTACCTTCCGATCAGCCACCTCTGCCATGGCCTCGGCACCGTTTTTCAAAATATTCAGAAAGACCTGTTGAAGTTTACTTGCCTCGCAGGGAACGGGAGGGACCGTATCATCATACTCCCTGACAATATGGATCTGTTTGAAGTCATAACGTTTTTTCATATCATAATCGGTTTGCGCCAATTCAATGGTCTGTTCCAACAGCGTCCCAAGATCATGACTAGAGACGCTGTGATCACATTTGCGAGCAAAACTGAGCATATTCCTGACAATCGCAGCAGCCCGTTTTCCTGAGGAACGGATGTTATCCAGCATGATGGGCAGCTTGCGCAGTTCCAGATAATACTGAATCGCTGCCATGGTGGTGCCGGCGGCCTCGGCGGCTTGCCGGTTCGCAGGCAGGTCCCCGAACAGACGGTTTTCCAGTACGGCTGCATTCTGCAGGATGCCGGCCAGGGGGTTGTTGATCTCATGGGCCATGCCGGCAGCCAGCCCGCCGACCGAGAGCATTTTTTCGCTCTGGATCATCATCTCCTCCAGTCGCACCCGCTCGGACACATCGTCCACGCGGATCACCGCCCCTTCGACGCCATTGGCCACCAATGGGAAAATGGTGACGTCTTCAAATCGCGTCTCACCGTTCGAATGCCTCGGAATTTTCGGGTCCCGCAGTACCCGCCGATCCTGAATGGCTGATTGAATGCGATCCATCTCATCGATCAACTGGGGGAAAACCGCTGTCAGGGGCTGCGACCGGGCCTGGTCGAAGGTCATTCCCGTGGCCAGTTCAGCCTGCTTGTTCCACTGGGTCACCCGCCCTTTCGTGTCGACGCCCACCAACACCGAAGGCATGGAGTTGATGATGTTGGTCAGGTAGTTGCGCAATCTCCGGAGTTCTTCGACGGCATTTTTGCGTTCGGTGATATCCTGATAAGTACCCAGCAAACCGATGATGTTCTCCTGATTGTCCCGGATGGGCACCTTGCTGGTCTGCAGCCAGATGGTATGACCCTCCGGTGTGGTCTGGGGTTCCTCATAATTGATTCGCGCGGTACCGGAATCGATCACCGCCTGATCATCTTTACGATACAAGTCCGCTTGGTCCCGCCAGGTCATTTCATAATCATCTTTTCCAATCAGCGCCTCCGGTTCGGATTGACCGGCATCCCCTGCAAAAGCCTGGTTGCATCCCAGGTAATGGCATTCCCGATCTTTCCAGAACACCCGCACTGGAATGGTGTCCAGTATCAGTCGCAGCATACGGTTGGCCTCCACTAGGTCCTCCTCGGCTCGTATACGCTCGGTGATATCCAGAAAAGACCCGATGCTTGTCTGGGTGCCGGGAATCAAACGAACCTTCAGCAGCATTCGCTTTACCGTGCCAGACCGGTCAACGAGGCCGCACTCCCATTGGGTGGGGGCGGAGGATGGATCTTCCCGGCGGGCAAAATGATAGGCTTCCATCCGTCCGACATCTTCGGGTACGATGAATTGCGTCCAACTCATCTTTCCTTCGATTGCTTCCCGGGAATAGCCCACCATCTTGGCAAATTCGCTGTTGACCATTGACAACGTGGTATCGGCCTCACTGAGCACCGTCCCTGTGCCGGTATTTTCGAACATGGTCCGATAGCGCTTTTCACTCTCCTGGATCCGGGCTTCCACCGCTCTTCGTTCGGTAATGTCCGTAGCCAGGCCGACGATAACCGGCTCTCCAAAATCATCTGCATCGCCGGGGATTTTAGTGACTTCCAGCCACCGTATAGCGCCGGTATGGTCTTGGAAAGGTTCTTCGGAAACGAATAGGGGCCGGCCCGATTCCAGCGCTTCGCGGTCGTCAGCAAGATAGCCTTGCACCTGGACCGGATCAGGATGAACCGATTCGTGGGACATGGAGATCAGCTCCTCGACGGCCATGCCATAAGCCTCCGCCACCGCTTGGTTGACCATGAGAAATCGACCCTGGGTATTTCTCACGAAGATCATCGACGGGACGATATCCATGATTCTGCGCAGCATGCGCTCGCTTCTTCTGACGTCATCCTGTGCCTGTTTCAGTGCGGTCACATCGGTATACATGGCAACCACACCCGTGAGGCTGCCGTCGACCATGATGGGCGAACCACCGGCAATAACATGAACAGGGGTCCCATCCTTTCTAAAACGTACCGTTTCGAAGGCTTCAACCCGTTTACCCGACAGAACGCGTCGGGTCTTTCCACCTGCTTCGACTCGGACCTCATCCCTGGTGACGAGGCCGTCCAATTCTTTGCCGCGAGCTTCCTGGCTGGTGTAGCCAAAGATATTTTCGGCCCCCGGGTTCCAATCCACCACCCGGTGCTGTGCATCCAACGTGATAATGGCATCCGGAGCATGATAAAGCACCGATTCCAAATACAGCTGCCGCTTGCTGATCTCTTCCTGGTCCGACTTACGGTCAGTAATGTCCAACACCACGCCCTGGTAGTGGGTGATGGTACCACGCCCATCCCGTTCAACCACGGTTCGGTCATCGATCCAGCGGACAGCGCCGTCTTTGGTGACAATACGGTATTCCTGCTTGAAATCGAAAACGCCCTGACGCGAGTACGACATCACCTCTTCAACCACCCGCGACCGGTCATCGGGATGAATCATTACACTGAAAGGGACCTTGCCCGAAAGCAGTTCCTCTTGTGTATAGCCGAATTGGTCCACATTGTCGGTAACATAAACAACCGGCCAGTTCTCCGTCGCCTGCCAGCGAAACAGTATCACCGGACTGTTTTGCACCACATGGTCCATCAACTGCAGGCGCGTTTCGGCATGTCGACGTTCGCTGATGTCATGGATGGTTTCGATGGCACCCACAACCGTACCGTTTTCGTCGTAAAGCGGACCGGCCGTATTGCGAAAATGTCGGTTGCCTAAAGGACGATGCGGCTCCAGCGTTTCCGAAAAGAGGAGATCGCCCTTTTTCTTGATATCTTTGTACTGGTTGGCGATCTGATCGTTCCAGGTACCAACCAGGTCGATCATCACCGGGCGTCGTTCACCGTAAAAAGGAATGGCGTATTCATAATTGCCTTTTCCCAGCATGGCTTCGGCCTTGATGCCGGTCAGGTTTTCCATGGCCCTGTTCCAGGCGATGACCCGGCTTTTCCGGTCAATGACAAAGGTGGGATCCGGCAGGAAATTGATGATCTGGGACATCTGCCGTTCAGATTTACGCAGTTTTTCTTCGGCGGCTTTGATTCCTGAAATGTCCATGATCACGCCGTCAAAAACAATCGTTGTGTCCTCACGGTGGGGAATGGAGTTACCGGAGAACCAGATCGTCTCACCGGACGGTTTGACAAACCGGCCTTCAAAATGCCAGGGACTGACGTGTTTCACCGCGTTGATGATGGACTCAAAAAACGGCGCCTGGTCGTCCTCGTGAACGCACGCCGAAAACTCCGAGAAAAATGCTTCCGTGGGGACATCCAGTTCAAAAATTTCAAAGACCTTGCCGCTTACAAAATTCAAACCGAACTTGCCGTCCGCCGTTGCGTAGAACTGATATACTACCCCGGGCACGTTGCTGGTGACCCCCGTGATGAACTGCTGGCTTTTCCGCAGTCGTTTTTCAACCCGGCGGCGGGCCGCAATGTTGGCCATTAAAAAAAGACTCAGCGAAGCCAAGGCGACAAGGGCCAGCAGGGTGCTCCAGATTACGGCCTTGTATTCCTGATAGATGGATACGGGGCGGTTGATGATCAGGCTTTGGGCTGGCAGGCGCGATTCGTCGATGCCGAATTTTTCCAACACCCGGTAGTCGAAGGCAAACCGGTTAGGGCTTTTCATTTGTATGGCAATCTCATCGGCTTTTTTTCCGGCAAGGATTTGCAGAGCCATTTTGCCCGCCGCATGGCCCTGCTCGTAGCCACTGACCAGCTTGCCGCCGACGATACCCAGGCCGAGGTTGAATTCCCAAAGGCCGAAGACGGGTACCGGAGATGCGTCGCAGATGCTTTGGGCGCTGTCGTCATACTCGTAAAACCGGCCGGCGGTATCGCGAAAGAAAAACGTGTAAAGGACGATATCGCCGTTTTTCAGACCGGCCAGCCGGTGGAGCAAATCCTCCCGCCGTAGATCTTCCCAATAGGAAAACACCAGTCGGTCACGATGGATTGCGGCAATCCGTTCGATTTCCTTATGGACGTTGCGGCCAGTTGGGGTGGTATCGTTGACCACCACAACGCGCCGGGTGGAAGGGAAGAGAATGAGAGCCTCATCGAGGGTTTCACGGACATCGGCGGCCTCATTGACGCCCGTAATGGGTGCCATTCCGTTCAGGTCGGCCGGGTTTAGATCGTTGGCCCCGCAGAAGATGGCCGGTATGCCGCTAAAAAGGGATTGGCGATGTTGTTTCAGGAAACTGAACGAATTGTTGTCAGCGGCGATGACGGCGTCAAAGGCGGTATGACGGTATTTTTCTTGGACCAGGTCGGCAAGGCGATCCAAGGCCCGTGGCGAATAGATGCGTTTGCTGTCCAAATATTCTACGAAAAGCTGGGTTTGCGGTTCAGCGGTCATGAGCGTTTCGCGAAACCCTCTGACCAGCTCATCGCTCCAGCGATAACCCGGGTGGTAGGCATTGATTAACAGCACGTTGACAGGGGGTGACGCGTAGCCGTCGGGAACATTGAGAGAAGAGACACCCAACAACATTAAGAACACCAATAACAGGCACGGTGTATTGATGGAGAACCTGACCGATACCCACCGGGAATGGTGTCGTTTGCCTTTTTGGTCGGCCATTATTCGAATCTTTCGTCCATATCAGCCTTAGGAAAACAACCATGGAAAGAACGGTCGCCGTCAGCGTTGACGCCTTTTTCTTTTATACCGTTATTGGCCGTTCAGGTCAAAAAGTTTAGCGTTATCGGGGATTTCTATCGAGAATCATTGGTCGAGGACGCCGGTGCGATGCGGATCTGCTGTACGGCGGTCAGGGATATCAGGGCCATGACAGCACCGGCGATAAAGGGAATGCGATAATCGACAATCCAGAAATAGCCCCCGACGGCTGGCAGAAAGACTGCGGCGATATGATTGATGGTGAACCCCACGGCCATGGTCGGCGCCACGTCGCCGGGATCACCCATTTTCTGGAAAAAGGTGTTGATGGCCATGCCGAAATTGAAAAAGATATGGTCGAGAATGTACAGGACGCCGGCCACCCATTTTGAATCGGTGAAGGCATAGGCAAGAAACACGGCGACCAGGCTGGCGTATTCCAGCGTGAGCACCTTGCGTTCGCCGAAACGAATAATGGCGCGGCCGATAGTGGGACTGAGAAAATAATTGATGGCATTGTTGAGCACAAACAGAAAGGTCACGGCCTGGACCGAATAACCGAATTTTTGGACCAGCAGGAGCACCGAAAAGGCGATAAAAATCTGCCGCCGGGCGCCAGCCATAAAGGTGAGAAAATAATAAAGGCGGTAACGCTTGCGAAAGATCATCCGCTTGTGCTGGGGCACGATGTCGGTGTTGGTGGGGGTGCGTGTAACCCCCCACAGCCCCACCGCTGCGATAAGCCCCCCGATGATCAGGTACATGTGGGTAAAATCCAACATGGAGGCCATGAAAAAGATAAACACCCCCACGACGATACTGGACGCGGAGGAGATGCTGCGCAGCTTTCCGAACACCCATGGCGAGGTGTGCTTGTCAAAATACTGAAGGGTAAGGGACATGTTGGTGGTTTCGTAGTAGTGAAACCCGAAGCTCATCGCCAGCGTCGTCAGGGCCAGCCCGGCAAATGAGGGAAACCACCCGGTAGCGGCAATGCCCAGTCCCAGCAGCAGGATGGACAGGGCGGAAAGTCGGTGCTCCGGGATAAGCCGGATGACAAAAATGGCCAGCAGGGCCAGAAACCCGGGAATTTCACGAATGGACTGGATTAGGCCGATACTGTCGCCGTCCAGCCGGGCCACTTCCACGGCAAAGTTGTTGAACAGGGTCGTCCACGCCTGCAGCCCTACCGTAGATCCGATGGTGAGCACCACCAGGTAGAGATACATGGGATTTTTTTTTACAGGGTCCATAACCGCGGCGCTCCCCGATGGTTCATCAGATCATTCACAAGCCCGCGGGTCTAACATCAATCGGGTAATGTAGCAAGTCGCTGAATGCGATTGGGTCCGCCTTTTACTGCATGACCAACCCAGCACGGAGACGACAAGCATCAGGGCGCATCAGGAGTGGCGTAGGTGGCCAGTATATTGCCCGTTCGGGTTTCCAGTTCCACCCACGCCTGGCGCAGACCGACCAGGGCCAGGGCCAGATTGCTCTGGGCGGTGGTTAGATCCTTTTGGGCTTCGTTGAGACGAACCAGGGATCCCTGGCCCGCGTTATACTCCTTTTCCACCAGATCCCGGGTACGCTGCACCAGGTCAACATTTTCCCGTTGGAGGGCCACCTGGGTCTGGGCCGTTGCCACCAGTGCCACGGAACTGCGGATCTCCGACGTGGCCGATAGGATCAGCTCATCCAGGCGCTTTTCAAGCTCTACCTTGCGCTGCCGGGCCTCGCGAACCCGGGCCTGGGTGTAGCCTCCGGCAAACAGGTTGTAGGACAAACCTACCTGGACGCGATTGCCGAAATCGTCCTGACCGAACCCCGGATCCTCAGCCCGTTCGCCTTCAAGACTGCCGGCCAGGACAACCGTGGGATAGTTGCCGGACCGGGCGATGTTGACCTGAGCATCGGTCTGTTTAATGCCCCACTGGGCCTGCTGGATATCCGGTCGATGATCCATGGCCGTGGCGATCAGGTCATCCACCGCCGGGCTGGAGAGTTCCACAGCCGTCTCCGGAGAGAGCCGGGCCAGTTGCACATGGTTCGGCAACCGGGAATCGGGCAGTCCCAGCAGAGCGGCCAGGCCGTAAAGGGCGATCTCATACTGGTATTCCTGGTTGATGCGGGTTGTCTTGGCCTGGTTTTTGCGGACCTGGAAGTTGAGCACATCGCTCAGCGCACCGGTTCCAACCCGCTGGCGGGCCTCGGCATCGGCCAGCTGACGCTGGTTGAAGGCTTCGTCCGCTTTGGCAATGGCAATGTTCTCCAAGGCCAGTTGGGCAGAAAAATAGGAGAGTGCCACGGCTGAAATCAGCAACCGCCGAGCGTCCTTCAACGCAGCTGCGCTGGATTGTTCGCCATAGCGGGCTGACGCATTGGAGAACTTGCGTTCAAATCCGTCAAACAGGGTCCATGATACCGTCAGATTGGCATTGTAATAGTCTTCGGGATTTTGGATGGAAGCGGTCGGATTAAAAAACCGTGCCATAGCCAGATTCTCCTGATAGGTGTTTTCGGAGAGGTCCACCCGAGCCCCGGATGCATTGGCGTCCAGCCAGGGGAAATAGGTGGAACGCGCCTGATCCACCTGGGCCTTGGCCTGTTGGACCCGTGCCGCCGCCGCTTCGAGGCCTGGGTTGCCGACCAGGGCGATCTTGACAGCGGCTTCCAGGTCCAGGGTCGACGTGGCGGCCCAGTCCACGGCTGGGGAATTCCCGGAATATTTTTTGACGGATGCCGCAGCAGCGTCACCTTCCTGAGCAATACCCGCCACCGGCAGGGCGAGAACGCAACAGAGCATGGGTATGGCGAACCAAAGGGAACGTCTTTTCATTTTTTCCACCCTTTCGTGATTTTTCAATGGCGATAGACTTTGTCCATCCATAATGTGGTAGATTTTTTTCCAGGCCGGGGCCAAAAATCACCACTTCTGGACGGACACTAGTTGCAGACATCCACCGACGGTGGGCGCAGTTGCTCAAGATCGTCGGCCAGCGGATTTGCATGCCGGTTTCTGGCCGGTTCCACGTCCAGTCGCCTGGGCCATTGGCCGTGCTTGATTCGGTGCACCACCAGTCGAAGGTCATTGAGTATGGCCAGCAGGCTGGGAATGAGCACCAGCGTGAGAATGGTCGCAAACGCCACGCCGGCCGCGATGGAAAGCGCCATGGGAATAAGGAACTTGGCCTGAAAATCGGTCTCCATAATCAACGGGGCCAGGCCGCCCACCGTACTCAAGGTGGTCAGGAAAATGGCCCTGAACCGCCGGGTTCCCCCCTGAAGGATCGCTTCAAAAAACGGCATTCCGCATGCAAAATTCTCATTGATGCGCTCGATGAGCACAATGGCGTCGTTGACCACCACGCCGGTAAGGGCCACCATGCCGAAGATGCTCATGATGGACAGATCGTAGCCCATCAGCAGGTGGCCGAATACGGCGCCGATAATGCCGAATGGCACGGTAAACATGATCACAATGGGCTGGGCATAGGAGCGGAACATGGTGGCAATGACAATGAAGATGCCCAGTACCGCCAGCGGAAATCCGATGAAGAGGCTGCCGAATGATTCGCGCATCTTCTTTTGCTCTCCCTGAAGGGCCACGAACAGTCCGGGATGGCGTTTTTTCAACTCGGGGAAATAGCTGGCCGACAGCTCTGCAAAGATTTCGTTGGCATTGGCTTTGTTGGTGTCCACACCGGCGCTCACCGCTACCCGGCGCATGCCGTCGGTGCGGGTGATGGTCGAGAATCCGGGGGTAAAGGTTACATCGGCGACCGACATGAGCGGCACTTCAAACCCACCGGCGGTGCGGATGCGCACCTGGCCCAGGTCGGACAGCCGGCTGCGCTCCTTGGCGGTGTAGCGCACCTTGACCCGGATGTCATCTCGTCCCCGTTGAAGCCGGAGCGCTTCGTCGCCGTAATAGCCGGCATAGATCTGCCGGGCCAGATCATCCACGGTGAGTCCCAGGGCCCGGGCTTCCGGCTTGAGGTGAAGCCGCATCTCGTTCTTGCCGGGAGAAAAGTCGGTACGTATCTGGTAAACCCCGTCGAATTTTCTCAGCCGTTCCATCAGCTCGTCGGCGGCAACCAGGATATCGTCCATGTCGTGGCCCTGGAGCCAGACCTCTATGGGGTCGCCGGGGGGCCCGGCCTCCATGCCGGCAAAGGTCAGGGATTTGATGCCGGGCAGGATGCCGATCTCCTTTTCCCAGAGCACCATCAGCTCCTCGGTATGGATTCCCCGGGCTTCGGAATCCAGAAGAATGGCCTGGACGGAACCATAGTGGGGGCCCACCTGGGGCATATCACTCAAGGTCTGTCCCACCAGGGTCAACCGGTCTTCCACCAGGGGCTCGCCGGACTGCGTATGAATTTTTTTCTCCAGCCGCGTCAAGGCAGCCTCGATCTCACCTATGGCCCTCCGGGTGACCTCAGGAGGAGTGCCGCTGGGGAACTCGGCCGTGGCAGTCATCACAAACCCGTCCAGCTTGGGGAAGACCTCAAACTTGATGATACCGCTGCGAACCATGCCGACGGTCACCATGAGCACGGTGATGGCCGTGGCCAGGGATATGTAACGCCAGCGAAGTGCCTTACTGAGAAACGGCATGTACACCCGGGCCACAAACAACACCATCCACCGGGAGGTCGTTTCTTGAACCCTGGAGAGTCGCCGGATCAGCTTGCTTTCCTGATCGGTGGTCCTGTTGGGGGAAGGCAGGTGGCTCAAATGGGCCGGCAGCAGAAAGAGGCATTCGACCAGCGAAACCACCAGGCAGGCGATCACCACGGCGGGCAGAATGGAGATGAATTTCCCCATGATGCCACCCACGTAGAACAAGGGCATGAAGGCCACGATAGTGGTTAGCACGGCAGCAATCACCGGCATACCCACCTCCGAGACCCCGTCTACAGCTGCTTTAAGGGCTGTCTTTCCCTGCATGCGGTGGACGTAGATGGCCTCGCCCACCACAATGGCGTCATCCACCACGATGCCCAATACCATGATGAGACCGAAAAGAGAGATCATGTTGATGGTGCCGCCCATGGCCCAGAGAATGACCAGGGCACCCGCGATTGAGGTGGGGATGCCCATACCGGCCCAGAATGAGAGCCGGGCATTGAGAAAGCACCAAAGCAGCAAAAAAACGATGCACAGGCCGATGATCCCGTTTCTCATCAAAAGGTCGATCCGCGCCTTGAGCATATCGGTGTTGTCGTATAGAATTTCGATATTGGCGCCGCTCGGAATCTGCTGCTGCTTATCCTTGATGTACCGATGGATGGTTTTCGAGATGACCAGGGCATCTTCTTCCGGCGTTTTGTAGACAATCAAAAGGATGGCAGGCTCCCCGTTGATGGTGGCGGCAATAGGGTCCTCGGAAAATCCATCGTCGATGTGGGCCAGCCGATCCAAAGTGACGACGTCACCCTCCGGCCGTGCCAGAACAACGACAGAGGCCAACTCCTGGCCCGTATATTTGCGCCCCATGGTGCGCACCCGAATCTCCTCTTCCCGGGTCCGAATGGTGCCACCGGCCAGGTTGAGGCTGCTTCGACGGACGGCATCGGTCACATCTGAAAAGGAAAGGCCGTATTGGCGGAGGCGCTCCTCGGAAACCTCAATGGAAATTTCGTAGTCCCGTGCGCCGAAGGTTTCCACCTGGGAAATAGTGGGCAGCTGCTGAATCTCGTCCTTGACCTGCTCGGACCACTCCTTGATCCGCCGTTCTGACATATCGCCGGACAGGTAAAGCAGCGTTACCACATCTTTGAGCAACAACTCGCTGATCACCGGCTTTTCCGCATCCACCGGGAAGGTCGAGATAGCGTTGACCTTGGTGCGTACTCGGTCCAGGACCTCGTCCACATCGTAGTCTTCGCGGACTTCGATATTGGCCGAACCCAGCCCTTCGAACGATTCGGTGGTGTACTGTTTGATGCCCTGCAACCCTTCGATAGCCTCTTCGATTTTACGGCTGATCCCCTCTTCCACCTCTTCCGGATCGGCGCCGGGATAAGGTACCGAAATGGTGATCATGTCCAGGGAGAACTCCGGGAAGGTTTCACGGATCATGTTGGCCGTAGCGATGTAGCCGGCGATAAAAATCAGCAACAGGATGATGTTGGCGAACACGGTGTTCCTGGCAAAGGCGGCAAGTACCCCTTTCATGATGTGGGCTCCCTGGCGGTGACTGCATCCGCAAATTCAAGCAATGCATTTTCAAGCGGGTCGATGATCCGGGTAACAATCACCGTATCGCCCGGGTTGAGTCCCTGGCCGACGTAAACATAATCTCCTTCGATCCGCTCCACACGAACATCCACAGTTTCAAGCCGGTTGTCGGCGTTAACCAGGTAGGCCTTATTTTCAAAGCTCACCGCCTGCCGGGGCAGCCGGTAGACATCGTGCATGGTACGGCCGGGTATGTCAATTGTGCAAAACATGCCTTCCACCAACGGCAGTGTCCGGTTCCCGTTGCCCGTGGCCGATGCGGCGGCGACTCGCACAGCCACGGTAAGGGTTCGCGTCTGCTGGTCGAACGTCACCACCCGGTTAAGAATGCCGGTCCATGCCGCTCCGGTCTTATCTTCGGTCCAGCGAATGGTGCACGCAACCGGCTTGAGCGTGGCGAACCAGGCGCTGGGCGGACGGGCGTCGACCGGCGTTTCAAACTGCAACCAGTGACGGGCGTCCCGGCTGTCCAGGGAAACCTGAATTTCCAGAATCGTATCGTCGGCCAAGGTCAAAATGTTCTGACCGGGAGAGACATACTGCCCGGTTTCCACCGATACTGATTTGATCCGGGCATCGAAGGGTGCCTTGACCGTACATCGGGACAAATTGGTTTCGGCCATCGCCAGACGGGCCTCGGCAGACAGCAGGCTGCTTTCGGCCTCCCGGATCTGCAACGGGTAAAGGCTCACTGCCTGGGATATCTGATCCGCCTGATCCAAGGCGCCGTTATAGGCCCGCTCTGCCTGATCCACCCCGGAACGGGTCCCTACGCGATCTGCCTCGAACAGCTGATGGACCCGTTCGAACTCGGTCCTGGCGAGCTGGGCACTGCGTTCCAGCGTTTTCAACCGCTGCATGTCGATGGCAAACTGCTTTTTCAACCGGGCCACCGAAGTCTGCCACTGGGCCACTCCGGCCCTGGCCTCCTGGAGGCCGGCCTCGTAATCGGCCGGGTCGATCCGGAACATCACGTCACCAACCGGAATTCGATGCCCGGTCTTGAGTGTTGGGTGGGTGTAGATCACCCGGCCGGATACTTCCGGCGCAACGGTCACCACGGTCAGCGACACGGCCTCCCCGAACCCGGTGATGATTACCGGATAGTCCCGGGGCTGGGCCGTCGTGGTCTGTACCTTGATGGGGCGCTCCTCGGTTTTGGCTTCGGCGGGAGGTTGCTTCAGGCTGGCCAACCCATTCATTGCCGCCCAGCCTACCGCAAGAATCAGGACGCAGATGGCGATTCGAAGCATCACGTGTTTTTTCTGCCGACTTTTTTCCTTGCTGTCCATTTGACTAACCTTGAATTAAGCTGAAAGTAATTTCTTTCCAAGAACCTGCTTGATCTGTTCGAGCACCTCGCACCATTTTTTGGTGGTTTCAGGCCCAACGGCCTCCACCAGCTCAACAAAATATCCCAGGAGCATCTCTTCCACCCGGGCAATATCCTCCAGCGCCTCGGGAGAAACCCGGATCACAACCTTGCGCCGGTCCTGATCACTGGGAACCCGGGTCAACAGCCCCCGTTCTACCAGGCGGTCTACCATGGTTGAGACCGATGGTGGGGATACGCCCAGCAGCGCTGCCAGTTCGGTAACCGACACCGCTTCACGAACACGAATCATGATCAGCATGTTCATCTGCGGTGCGGACAGCTCCCCGAAGCGGTCATCCTTGGCGATGCGCATGCATGCACCGGTAGATATCCGCATAATCTGGTCATGGATCATTCTTCCTGTGGTAAAGATAAAACGGGCATGGATCAATACATCTGGTTCTGTCATGGGGACCTCCAATAATTATGAAGGCAGTACATTAAGCTTTTCTAAATTTTTGTCAATATAATATTTAGCTAATCTAATAAGTTTTATTAACTAATAGGGGCCACCCGGCCCTCGGTCCCGCCTGCGAAAGCGTTTCGCAGAAGATACACGTGCTTTGCCGATCAGCCTTTTCAAAAGGGTAACAACCTGTATCGAATCGTAACGGTACACCTTCACACGCGGCTGGTTTTGGAGGCCGGGCATGCATGCCTATACGGCTGATGTTAAGAAATGATGTGCATCCCCGACAGGCTGTCGGATCAGCAATCAGGTCCACCATGGTTTTTATCTTAAGCTCATGTTAAAGAAAGGTCACCGGCGACCGATAATGTGGGAAACAGTTCAATTAACCCATAATATGCCCCGGACGGTAAAAATATGGCCCTGAGCAGGAAGACACCGCGCACCCTTTGCGTAACCAGTGGTAAAGGCGGTGTGGGCAAGACTAGCTTCACGGTAAACTTCGCCATCGCCCTGACCCGCAACGACAACCGCGTTTTGGTGGTGGACGGCGATATGGGACTGGCCAACGTGGACGTGTTGCTGAGGCTGTCAGTTAAAAACAATATCCGGGACATGCTGGAAAGTGGCGCCGATCCACGGCAGTCACTCATTTTCGCCCGCCCCAACCTGGCCATCCTGCCGGGCAGTTCCGGTGTTCCGGAGATGGTGTCGCTGGGAGAAAAACAACAAGACCGGCTGGCCGGCTTTATCAAGGATGTCTCATCGGATTTCGACTATGTCATCATCGATACGGCCGCAGGAATCGGATCTTCGGTGTTGTGGTATAATCGATTTTCCGACCACAACATTTTCATCCTGAGCCCGGACCCTACATCCATGACCGATGCTTACGCCCTGATCAAACTGCTATCCCGGGATCACGGAATCAACCGGTTCAACCTGGTGCTCAATTTCGTTCGCGGCATCCGAGAGGGCAACCATACCGTAGATACCATCAAGCGGGTGACCCAGCGGTTTCTTGGCTTGGAACTGTCCCACCTGGGCAGCATTCCGGAAGACAAGGCGGTCCGCCAGGCAGTTCTCGACCAGGTACCTTTTATCGAACAAAAACCCGGCAGCAAAGCGGCCAGGGCGGTCCATGACCTGGCAGAACGAGTTCATAAGCTGATCTGATGATTTCCATACTCGCCACCCCCACCCGCGGCATGACAACCGGCTGTCGCCATTTCGGAGCCGCAGCCTTGCTTTTGGCTCCCTTTCCGGCCAATGCCGCCGGCAGCGGCGATCCAATGCATGGGAGCATTTTTTGGGTGTTTCTATGGGTCGTTGTGCTTTTAGCGGCCATTTTTCTTGGCTACCTCCAGCAAAACCGAATGGTCCGCCGTAAAACCGCCGAATTGAGACGGGAACTATTCGAGAGGCAGATGGCCGAAAAGGAACTGCTGGCCGCGGATCACAAATTGCGGCAGTCGCTGGCGGAAAAGGAGTCGCTGCTCAAGGAGATCCATCACCGGGTCAAAAACAACCTGCAGATTGTCTCGAGCCTGCTCTACCTTCAGGAGGATTATATGAAGGATGCCAAAGGCGTGGAAATTCTGCGGGAAAGCCAGAACCGGGTCAAGTCCATGGCCCTGATTCACGAGCAACTTTACGGAACGTCAGATCTGGCAAAAATCGACTTCGGCCACTATATTAAGGGGTTGACCGCCAACCTCTTCGATGCCTACGGTATCGATCCGACCCGCATACGACTGAATGTCCGTGCCGATGATATTGCACTGGGGGTGGACATGGCTGTGCCTTGCGGCCTGATCATCAACGAACTGGTATCCAATGCCCTCAAGCATGCTTTTTTACCCGATGCCAGCGGGACGATTGACATCGTCATTCGAACCCTTGACGGTGGCCGGGTAGAAATCGGGGTTGCCGACGACGGCATCGGTCTGGTCGAGCCCCCGGCGGATGTTGGGAAAAAATCGTTGGGCCTACGGCTCATCGATACGCTTACGACTCAGATGGATGGCACCCTGGCTATCAAAACGGAAAATGGAACACGGTTCAGCATCACTCTGAACGCCCCTGAACGACCCCAAAAGGAGTTCTGACATGACACAGGCGACGATTCTGGTTGTGGAAGATGAAGGCATTGTGGCTCAAGAGATCAAAAGCCGCCTGGAAAAATCGGGATACACAGTGTGCGCCGTGGCCCATGACGGACGGACCGCCATCGCCCATGCCGGGGAGATGCGTCCGGACCTGGTACTTATGGATATCCGGCTCAAAGGCGAGATGGACGGCATCGAAGCCGCCGGCGTGATCCGGGACCGGTTCAACCTTCCCGTTGTTTACCTCACCGCCTACACCGATCCGGCCACCCTGGAGCGGGCCAAAGTCATGGAGCCCTTCGGCTACGTGGTCAAGCCCTTCGAAACCCGCAGTCTGATGGTGTCTATCGAAATTGCCATGCATCGCCACCGCGGCGAGTCCGAGCGGATCTACCGGGAAAAGCTCCAGGCGGTATTGGAAACCGCCGGTGCGATCTGTCATGAGTTGAACCAACCCATGATGGCCATCTCCGGCCACACGGAACTGCTCATGGACACCCTTGACCCGGAGGACCCCGTCTACCTGAAAATTTCCAAGATCAAATCCCAGGTGGAACGCATGGGCGCAATTACCCAGAAACTGATGGGCATCACCCGCTACGAAACCAAAGATTATGTGCAGGGAGAACGCATCGTGGACATAGAAAAATCGTCGTTGACCTTCGACTAGGGAATAACGCGTCGGCGGGAAGCGGTTCTCATCAACCGCGCCAAGTGACGATAATAGTGAAAGCTACCCAGAATCAGGGCACCGCCGATGGCCGTGTAAACCACGGCCAGGACATGTTTCGGGATCGATGAGTGCCGCAAGGAAATCCCCAGCGCAATCATCACCATGATGATCAGATAGCTTTTCCAGGCCTGGAAGGCAAAAAAACAACCCCGATCCGGCAGCCGGCGCAGGCGACGGATATTTTTTTGAGCAATGCTGCCAAACCCCCAACGAAAAAACAGCATGGCCAAAATCAGTCCCGCCAGTTCAAGACCCATGCCTCGAACGAGCCCACGATTCGCCACCCAGCCAATCCCGGTAGCACACATCATGATGCCCACGGCGCTCCACATCACACCGGAGGCCGTAAACAGCCAGCATTTGGGAACTGTCGGTTTGAGATGGGACAGGGTCATGGCCGGCCCCCTTCATAAACCTGGCAGCACAGGTGCTGTGCCGGAAAACCGCCTGGGCACTTAGCCGGAAGTCCTCTTTCACTAACGACAGATGGCATCGATCGCTTCACCGGCCAGCCATTGATTGATAAAATGAACGGTCACCCGAACGTCGGTTCCGGTTTTTTGTGCCAGTGATTTCAACCGTCCCAGGTTCTCCAGCACCTTAGCACGGTCTTCTATCAAGGCCTGGATTTTGATGCTTCGATCCAGACAATCCAATGCGGCCTCATCCTCACCCAATTGCTCGTAAATGACTGCCATAGCAGAAAGATCGTCGGCCATCCCCCGAGAAAATCCGGCATGGCGGTCCAATTCCAGGGCCTGCTGAAAATGGCTCATGGCTACCGGATAATTTTCGGTTTTCATCATCAGCCGCCCCCGGGTGTAATGAACGGTTGCATCGGCATTGAACCCACCGCCACCAGTTGCGGAATCAGCCTGATCCAACAGGTTTATCGCTTCATCGGTTCGATTCGTCTTCATCAACAGCACGGCCCGATGGTTCAAAACCATGGCATAGACCGGACCTGTCTCCCGGGCCAGCAGCTGCGCCTCGTCCAGCAGCACCTCGGCACCCGCCAGATCATCTGATTCGATAAGCATCGCCGCCTTGTTGGACAGCGCCTGCGCCAGCACTCGCTGGTCGTCGCAGCGCCTGGCGACGGCAATGGATGCATCGTAAAACAACCGTGCGTCTTCATCTTTACCCGCCTGTCGGTAACCATTGGCAATGCCGTTCAGGCTGCGAGCCACACCGGCCTGCTGATCGGTGAGGGAATAGTACTCGTGGGCGGCGTGAAAATGCTCCATGGCCTTGAGTGAGCACCCCTTTTGATACCAATAGATGCCACGATTCAGTTCCCGATCCCCCTGGCCGGGGCCATCGGCAGACGAGGTCACCGATGGCGAGGTGGCACAGGCCCAAATCCCCCAAAGTGCCGGAATCAGTATCAGGATAAAGGATTTTTTCATCACAAACCTTCCTTTTTTAAATGAAGTTTCGGCTGATTCCAAAGCATCGTTTTATCCGGGTCTATTGACCATCGATTGGAAAGCATCCACAGTAGCATCGCGGTCAGGGCCCAAACATCCGATAGAAAAGAATACCCATGTATTCGTGAAGGGCATCGGTTGAGGTGCACAGGCAGCCGGCCCGAGGCAGCAGGTGGCGCCACGTGTAAGGGATATTCCTGGACCCCATAAAATAGGCGGGAAACGGGGTGACACGCATACCGGCGGCATCGAACGCCATCCGAGCCCGTTTCAGGTGGTAGGCAGCGGTGAGCAGGATGGGTTTGGAAAAGCCCTGCTGCCGACAGATAGCGGCAGTAAGCCGGGCATTCTGCGCCGTATCCCGGGCCCGATCTTCCACCGTGATTAGCTTTTCCGGCACGCCCAGGTCCATCAGAAACCGTTTGGCCACTGTCGCTACCGCGGAATCTGCGTCATCGTCCACCCGGCCGCCGGTGACGATAAGGGGAAGCCCCAACCGCTGAAAAAGCCTCACAGCGGTGACGATCCGGCCCATCATCGACGGCGATGGCGCCGACGTACCGGTGAGGTCCGGCACACTTTGGATCATACCGCCTCCCAGCAGAATAATCACATCTCCCGACGGATCCGATGGGATGGGATAATCCAGTTCCAGCCCATGAATCAAGAAATTGGCCATCGGAACGGTAGACAGGGCCCATAACATCATCCCCACCATCAAGTTCGCCAGCCCTAGTTTCCAGCGTTTCCGGTAAATCATCACCAAAGAAATGAACACGATCGCCAGGATGAAAATGCCCGGCGGCAGAATGAATGGGGTGATCGTCTTTTTCAGCGCAAACATGGCGTTTTCTTTCTCATGGATCAGCCGACATGGGAAATGGCGTCTTTTTTAGGTGCTTATACATCTTTTCGGATTCCTCGGTCAAATGCATCTATGATCTGCAGAATCATTGACAGCGCACAAGCGGCTTTGCTATGAGCAATATCGGATGCCCATTATACTTAAAAGGTGAATTGCCATGGAAACATATATAATCCATGCCGCGGCCGCCGCAATGGACTCGGTCCCTTGACGGTCGGCGGCAGCAAAACCAACTGCTGAACCACCACACTTCATTGGGCCGGACATGACACCGGCCCCTTTTGCTTCAACCCCTTGGCCGGACGGCCAAGGGGTTTTTTTTTCAAAGCCGGAAATAGCAGGGTTCAAGAAAAGGAGAGACGCATGAAAACCACAACGACCATCCGCTTTTCGGAACGCATGTCCCAATTGCCGCCGTATTTATTCGGTATGATCAACAAGATGAAAATGGAGCGCCGATGGAACGGGGAGGACGTCATCGACCTGGGCATGGGAAACCCCGTGGACCCGGCCCCGGATGCCGTCATCGGCAAATTGTGCGAAGTGGCCCAGGATCCAAAAACCCACCGCTATCCCGTGGCCGGCGGCATGCTGAACCTGCGCCGGGAGATCGCCTTGTACTACCGACGCAACTATGCCGTAGACCTGGCCTCAGAAAAAGAGGTGATCTGCACCATTGGCTCCAAAGAAGGGATCTCCCACCTGTGCCTGGCTCTGGTGGGACCCGGGGACACGGTGCTGGTGGCGGCCCCGGCTTTTCCCATCCATGTCTATGCCGCCGTCATTGCCGGTGCGAGCGTCATCCGGGTGCCCATCGCCTCGGAAGATGAGTTTTTAAGGCGGATCACCACCATGTGCGAATCTCTGACGCCTGCACCACGCCTGCTCATGCTCAACTACCCCCACAACCCCACGGGTGCCCTGGCGTCCAGGGAATTCTTCTCACAGATTGTTGATTTGGCAAACCGGTATGGATTTATGGTGGTCAATGATTTTGCCTATGCCCGGGTCACCTTCGACGGTTACACCGCTCCCAGTTTTCTGGAGGTTCCCGGCGCCATTGAGGTGGGGGTGGAGTTCGGCTCTTTCTCCAAATCGTACAATATGGCCGGCTGGCGGGTGGGCTACTGTGTGGGCAATCCAACGATTATCGAAGGGCTGGGAAAAATCAAGGGATATTACGACTACGGCATTTTCTCTCCCATCCAGATCGCCGGCATCGTGGCCATGCGGGACTGCGAAGCGGACATCGCCGCCCAGGCCCAACTCTATCAGAGCCGAAGGGATGTCATGTGCGAGGGACTGGCGCGCATGGGCTGGCCGGTGGAAAAACCCAAGGCGGGTATGTTCGTCTGGGTGGAGATACCGCAGCCCTGGTGCCGCATGGGGTCGGTGAATTTTGCCGTGGAAATGATGGATCGGGCCAACGTGGCGGTCACCCCCGGTGCCGGTTTTGGTGAGGAAGGGGACGGTTACCTGCGTCTGGCCCTCGTGGAAAACGAAAACCGCATCCGCCAGGGCCTCAAGCAGATGCGTCGGGCGTTGACAGAAATGGAAAAGGAATTGCCGCCGAATAATGGGTGACGGTGGGACAATAACATGCCCCACCGGTCCCGGCGGTCAGATGTTGATCACCTTGTCTGCAAACTGCATGGCGGTGACAATATCCAGCATGTTGGTGGTCTGGCCCACCCGCTTTTTCTCCAGCAGGTCGAAGTGATCCAGGCAGGTACCGCAAACCAGGAGGGTAAGGCCCGCTTCTTCCAACCCCTTCAGATCTTCAAGGGTACCAGCACCGTCGATGGTCAGCTTCACCCCGCTGTTGACGAACACCAGTCGCCACAATTCGTCGCCCATCTCCTTGAGGGTTTTGATGAAGTTGATCATCAGTTTGGCGCCCAACAGATCGTCTCCGCTGCCCATGCGGTCGGCCGCCACCATCACCATGATCTTTTTATCAGGGATTCCCGATGCAGTCGCAACCGGTGTTGGCTCCGAAGCGGCCTCCCCGGCGGTACCGATAACCGTGTATAAATCGCCCTCCTGGTCAACGTGGATCCCGTAACCTTGCGATTCCAGAAAACGGACCACATTCTGCCGGGCCGGTTCATTGTCAACCAGCACCTCGAGGTGCTGGGGATGCCGGCTCTCCACGGCCGCCTTGGTCTCCAGCACCGGTGCCGGACAGGACAATCCTCTTACGTCGATCTTGTTCAATTCACAATCCTCAATCTGCTATGGAGTTTTTAGTCATCGCATCGCCAACCGCCACTCCGGCAAAACCCGCCGATCATTTTGGAACCCATTCGAAAATGATCCCCGATACAAACTCAACGATAGACGGCGGAATCCCCCAACGGCATTTTGACCTTACACGACCTGGATGATTCCTGCCGGATAGTCCACCACTTCGCCGATGATGGCGGCATGCTCCACGCCTTCGCTTTGCAGATGGTCCACCAACCCCTCCGCGGAGGTCGGCGCCACGGCGATGCAAAGCCCCCCGGAGGTCTGGGGATCAAAAATGATGTCCTGCATGGCTGGATCCACGCCCTCGTCCATGTCCACCATGTGGGCGCGGAAACTCCGGTTTTTATGAGTACCTCCCGGAACCATGCCCATGGCGGCGAACCCGAGCGCCACGTCGATAATGGGCAGCTTTTCCAGGATAATTTTCAATCCCAGGCCGGTTCCCTGCATCATCTCCGCCAGATGGCCGATGAGCCCGAAGCCGGTGATGTCCGTACAGGCATGAACCGGGTATTCCCTCATCACCGTGGCGGCAGTCCGATTCAGGGCGGCCATGATGGCCGTCACTTTCCGGGTGATCTCCCCCGAGGCCAGGTTGCCCTTGATGGCCGTGTTGACGATGCCCGTACCTAGGGGTTTGGTGAGCACCAGGCGGTCGCCCACATTAAGCCCCTGTTTGGTCAGAATCCGGTTGGGATGGATAAACCCGGTCACGGAAAGCCCGTATTTGAGTTCATCGTCCTCCACACTGTGGCCGCCCAGCAGGACCACTCCCGCTTCCCTGACTTTGTCGATCCCCCCCTGGATCACCTCTCTCAAGACGGAAAGGTCCATTCGCTTCAGGGGAAAGCTCACCAGATTCATGGCCGTTTTGGGCTCTCCGCCCATGGCATAGACATCGCTCAGGGCATTGGCCGCAGCGATCTGTCCAAACCAATAGGGATCGTCCACCACCGGCGTGAAAAAATCGACTGTCTGAATCAGGGCCAGATCGTCGGAAATTTTGTAGACCCCGGCATCATCCGCCCGGGAAAGGCCGACCAGTACATTGGGGTCTGTTGGAAAATCCAGCCCGCACAACGCTCTTTCCAGGTCCCCTGGAGGCAGTTTGGACGCTCAGCCGGCCCCTCTGACCGTCTCGGTCAGGCGAAGGGGTGTCTGGATTGGGTCGTTCTCGGCCATTTTGTTCCTCCCGGTTAGAGGGTGAGTTGGAAAACGTGTGTTTTCAGTCGTCGAGGATGGCATCGGCCGGGCGGACGACGGCATTGATTTCGGCCATCAGCAGCTTCAGATTCAGGCCGTACCTGTCAGCCACCTCCTGCACCGTATCGAACAGTGCCTGGCAGCAGATGCAAGCGCCCGCTCGACTGTCCCACGCCTTGAACACCGCTTCGGTTTCACGGTGGCGGCTCAGGATATCCAATACCGTCATTCGGGGATCAATGCAAGACAACCCGTTTTCAGACATATCCTCTCCCAGTACTTCCAATCTGTCGAGATTAATCGCCATCGCTGCGGAAATCAAATTGCAATAAACGATAAGGAGCCTATGGCCTATAGAAAAATTCTATTTCGCTCCGGAAGCCCGAGGAGGGATGTCGGATGACGGATCAGCCAAAAAATCCTCTGCCAGTCTGCGCCCGAAAGCGACGGGGGAGCCTTACACACAACCCACTGAGTTCAAAAGCACAGGAAAACCCCGTGACGCGGGGGTGACAATCCATTATGCGGAACTTTTGTTTTTCAGCTCATCCCAGGCCTTCATGGCCCGGCGCTGGTGGGGAATGGTAATGGTACCGCCCACGATCAAACCGATAAACAGGGCTTCTTCCAATTCCTGGCTGGTGACGCCCTCTTCATGGCAGCGGATCACATGGTACGTGATGCAGTCATCGCAACGCAACACGAAACTGGCCACCAGGCCAAGCAGCTCCTTGGTCTTAACCGGCAGCACCCCTTCCCGATAGGCTTGCGAATCCAGACTGTAGTACCGCTTGGTACCCAGTCCGGCGTATTTCATTACCAGTTCATTGAGGGTTTGCCGCTCCTGTTGAAATTTTTCTATGTCACCCATGGTTCGTCTCTCCTGTATCTTTTTAGCCGACTGCTTTGCGATGCCGTTGACTTGGCCGTGTTTACTCTATTCTTATACCTAAAAATCGATGCGAAGGCCATTTATTCGCATGACCGATGCATTTATCCCAACCTGCCTGGGCTGCGGGGCAAATCATTCGTGAGAATGGGATTTTCTCATCGGGAAATATTAAGGCGTGCGTGGCAGAACCGAAGAAAAAAAGCGTCGGTTTAGATGCGGTTTCCGAAAAAGCGGATCACATAGTTGATGTGATTTTGCATGGTTTTGTAGGCCGCTTCGGCATCGCCGTCGCCTATGGCCTGGTAGATCGCCTTATGCTGCTGGAGAATTTCAACGATGTTGTCCGGATCTTCATACAGGTGCAGCAGGTTTTCCCGGATCCCCACATGAAGGAAGTCCGAGACATTCTTCATGATATAGATCTGCAGGGGATTTTTGGTTGCCGCAGCGATGGCCATGTGAAAGGAAAGATCTCCCTCGGTGCCTAACCCCCCGGCACGGGTATCGATTTCCATCTCGGCAATGGCTTTTTCAATGGCATCCAGATCTGTCGCATTGGCCCGCTGCGCCGCCAGCGAAGCGGCGGTGCACTCAATCCCCATGCGCATTTCCAACAAATCGATAAGGCTGGCATCCTGGGTCTCCATGACCGTGGCCAGCGGAATTTTCACGGCTTCGTCCATTGAACGCACGAAGGTTCCCTGACCCTGGCGCTGCTCTAAAAAACGGAGGGTGACCAGCTTGTTGATGGCTTCACGGACGGAGTTCCGGCTGACATTCAGGGCTTCGGCGAGTTCCCGCTCGGTCATGATCTTTTGACCCGGTTGGTAATCGCCACGAAAAATCAGCTCCCGCAACTGGTCGAACACCTGATCGGAAATACGTTTGGGATTGATGGGTTTAAGCCGTATTTTCATTCGCCCAGTGCTTCTGCATAAAGTTCGATGGGATGACGCACGGCGATTTTCGCACCAACCTGAGAGAGCATGTCCGAGATCTGGATCATGCAGGCCGGGCATCCCGTAGCCAGCACATCGGCATCGGTATCTATTATCTGAGCCGCCTTTTTCATCCCGATGCCTTTGGAGATATCATAGTACTGAAGGTTGAAACTCCCTCCCATCCCGCAGCACCAATCGGGTTCGGCCATCTCCGTCAGATTGCATCCGGGGGTGGCCTGGATCACGGCACGGGGTTCGTTGAACACCTTCAGGCTTTTCTTCAAATGACACGGGTCGTGGTAGGTGACGGTACGAGCCTTTCCCGGTGAATTCGTCAATGGCTGGAGTTTTGCTTCCTTGACCAGGAACTGATTGATGTCCATGGTTCGCCGGGCCAGCCGGATGGCGGCGTTGCGGCTGCGGTCGTCTGCCATCTTCGGCCAGACCTCATGGATGGTGGAAGTGCAGGTGGCGCAGGCAGTGACCAGAAAGTCGAATTCACCGCTATTGAAGCGTTTCAGGCTATGGTTCAGCAGTTTTTGAAAGGTGGGGAGGTCACCACTGGACAGCGCCGGAATACCGCAGCACCCCTGGTTTTCCGGCAGGAAAATGCCAATTCCCAAATGATTCAAGACCTTGATGGTGCTGTGAGCAATGGTCGGAAACATCTTGTCGATGAGGCACCCGGTAAAAATGGCCACTTTGAGGCCCGATTTGCCGGACGGGCTATCCATGGACGGCACTTGCCGGTGAAAGGGCACCGGGGCAAGGGTCCTGAAATGGCGGTCCTGGATCAACGGCGACATCATCCGGGCACAGGACGTTCCGATGATGTCATTGACCGGACGGGTGAAAATCCTTTGAAACCGTGCCCCCCACTCGACCAGTCGATCGAAAAGCGCCGGATTGGCCAGCATCCCTTTCAGGATCAGCCGCTTGGCCGGAGACAGCCCCATATATCCGGTAAGAATGGCCCGGGCCTTGAGAAAGATTTCCTGCACACTGACTCCGCTGGGGCAGTTGGCCGCGCAGGATCCGCACAGCAGGCACTTGTTCAGCCGCTGATAGACCCCTTCGGGATCATCAAACATGGATTCCATCAACCCGCTGAGCAGGGCCAGCTTGCCCCGGGCCACGTCGGCCTCGCGTCCGGTCTGGTCGAAGACCGGGCAAACGGACTGGCACATGCCGCAACGCATGCATACGACCAGCTGATCTTCCAGTTCCCGCATGAGGCGGGCAAGTGTTTCCATTGATGCCATGATCGGAGCTACGCTTTCGCGGCGATAATCTTGCCGGGGTTTAGAATATTCTTGGGATCCAGGGCCCGTTTGATCCGGGAAGAGAACAGGATGGTTCCGGCACTGGTCTCTTTTTCCAGATAGCGGCACTTGGCCAGACCGGTTCCGTGCTCGCCGGAAAGCGTTCCCCCCATTTTCAGCGCTTCATCGAAGATATCGTCGATAGCCTTTTCCACCCGTTCCCATTCGGTGTGGTTGCGTTTGTCCGTTAAAATGGTGGGGTGCAGGTTGCCGTCGCCGGCGTGGCCGAAGGTACCGATGGTGAGGTCATAGCGTCTGGCAATCTGCTGAATGGCGACAACCATCTCCGGGAGGCGGCTGCGGGGCACCGTGGCGTCTTCCAGCACCAGGGTGGGTTTAAGCTGAGCCAGGGCGGAGAGGGCGGCACGGCGGGCCGCCCATACCCGGTCGCGCTCGGCCGCATCTTGGGCCACGCGGATCGAAGTCGCCCCCATGGATCGACATAGCGCCTCTACCCTGGCGGCGTCTTCTTCCACCTGCGCCGGATAGCCATCCACTTCCACCAGGAGCATTGCCGCGGCATCTTTCGGTAGGCCGGCTTTGCTGAAATCTTCCACGGCCCGGATGGTGAAGTTGTCCATAAATTCCAAGGTGGCAGGAACGATGCGATTGGCGATGATAGCGGCCACGGTTTCGGAGGCTTTTTCCATGGATTCGAAAACCGCCATCATGGCCTTGCGGTGGGACGGCAGCGGGATCAGTTTGAGGATGATTTCGGCAAATACCCCCAGGGTGCCTTCCGATCCCACCATCAGCCCGGTAAGGTTGTAGCCGGTGGCGCATTTGACGGTCCTGGATCCCGATTTGACCAGGTTACCCCCCACATCGAAGAAACTCACACCCATCACGTAGTCCCGGGTGACGCCGTATTTCAGCCCGCGCAGGCCGCCGGCGTTTTCGGCCACGTTGCCGCCGATGGTGGAGACGGCCTGGCTGCCGGGATCGGGTGGGTAGAACAGGCCTTTGGCTTCCACGGCAGCGGCCAGTTTGGCCGTGACCACGCCTGGCTGAACCACGGCATACATATCCGCCTCGTTGATCTCCAGGATGGATTTCATTCCATTGGTGACCATGACCACCCCGCCGGGAAGGGGCACCGTACCGCCGCTCAAGTTGGTACCGGCGCCTCGAACAGTCAGCGGCAAGCCGCTGTCGTTGCACAGGCGCACCGCCCTCCCCAGGGCTTCGATCGTGGTGGGCCGGACGATCAGCCCGGGCTGGACCGGATCCACGACAGCGGCATCGTAAGAGTAAGTGTGCAGATCGGTGGCATCGGTCCACGCGTTATCGTCGCCCACGATGGTTTTGAATTGACGGACAAGAACATCAGCGATCATGGCCACACCCTTTGTTAAGAAAAGCCTGTTTCTTCATCATTGTATATTCATCCTTCGAGGGTCGACGTTTATCGAAATTTTCATTTCCGTATCAGCAAAACCAGCTCTTTGGGACCATGTACGCCAAACACCAGGGTAAACTCGATGTCGGCGGTCTTGGACGGACCGGATATCAACAGGGCATTGGTGGGCATGCCGCCGACCCATTTTTCCTCAGACATTATCTCGGCCAGCGAGTTGTAAATCGTGTCGGCATCGAGCACCGCCACGTGGACCGGAGGCACCAGGGACATAAGCCGCGGTTCATGCGGGGTGGGCCAGAGGACCACGGCGCCGGTGTCGGCCACCCCCGCGCGGACGCTGGTAAGCCCGGCATCGATCTGAAAGAGGTCTTCCTTGAAGGTTTCCACCGGCCCGGTGTAAGCCACCAGTTCCGGTAGTCCGCTATCATCGGCTGCCCACGCCATCTCGATTGCCGGGCCGATCGGAGCCCCCGGCCCGTACAGGAGCCGCTTCCAGCCCTTCTCCCGGGCCAATTCCTTGAACGTATCGATCCAGGTGTCCGTGTCCACGATGTGGACGTCGGTACGCATGGCCGTCATCATCGCTGCAAGGTGTTCAATCCTGGCATCCCGATCGAGCGACAACTCCTGTAGCAGCGGCGCCTCTGGAACCGTAGTCTGCTCCGCCCCGGAAGCATGCAGACGGGCCAATATACGATCACGGGCATTGTGGTGACTACTCATCTTTCACCCCTTCGTTGCGTGCGCGTTGGTGCAGGCTGGTGCAGGCCACCTTGGGCGACGTGCGGACGCGTGTCCATTTTTTGAGCGGGCCGACCTTGGGCAGGCGTTTTCCAATCTTTCCAGCCACGCGGGTGCCCATTTCATTGAGCGCCGGTGAACGGTTGACCAGTTCCCAACCTTTCCACACCAGCGTTTCAGCCAAATTCTTTTTGTAGCCCCCGCCCGCCACCACTGCACTGCCGTCCTGATCGTAACTTTCATTTCTCAGGCGCCGGATTAAATCGGGAATGGGAATCTTAACCGGGCAGACTTCCCCGCAGGCGCCGCAAAGACTGGATGCGGTGGCCAGCACACCGGCCCGTTCAAGCCCCTCCATCTGCGGGGTCAAAATTTTGCCGATGGGACCCGGGTAGACGTGCCCGTAGGCATGCCCCCCGATGCGAACGTAAACCGGGCAATGGTTCAGGCAGGTGCCGCAGCGGATGCAAAGCAGGGTCTGACGAAATTCCGGGTCGGCCAGCATGCGCGAGCGGCCGTTGTCCAAAATGACCAGGTGCACTTCCTTGGGGCCATCCTTTTCACCGGCCCGACGGGGCGATGTGATCATGTTGACATAGGTGGTAATCGTCTGCCCGGTGGCCGATCCGGTCAGCAGCCGCAACAGGGGGGGCACGTCGGCAAGCTTCTCGATAACCTTTTCCAGGCCCATCACGGCGACGTGCACCTCCGGCACGGTGGTGCACATGCGGCCGTTGCCCTCGTTTTCCACCAGCAGCAGGGTCCCGGTTTCGGCAATGGCGAAATTGACGCCGGAAAGCCCCACCTTGGCCGCGGCGAATCGTTTGCGCAAGACCCGCCTGGCAATGGCAGTCAATTCTTCCACGTCTTCCGTGTAAGGAGTGTCCGGAATCTTTTCGTGGAAAATGGCGGCCACCTCGTCCTTGTTCTTGTGGATGGCCGGTACGATGATGTGCGAGGGCGTCTCGTGGTTGAGCTGGATGATGAATTCGCCCAGATCGGTCTCGATGGCTTCGATGTTGTTTTCCTCGAGAAAATGGTTCAGGTGCATCTCCTCGGAGACCATCGACTTGCCCTTGACGATGTCACGCGAATCGTGGCGGCGCAGGATCTCCAGCACGATATTATTGGCCTCGGTCGTGTCTTCGGCCCAGTGCACCTGAATACCGTTTTGGGTGCAGTTGGCTTCGAGCTGCTCCAGCAGCCGGGGAAGCTGTTTCAGTGCACGGCGCTTGATGGCATTGCCGGCCGAGCGCAGTTGGTCGAGATGGGCGGTGTCCGGGAAGACCGCGCGGCGCTTGTCGACCAGGATGTCCATCGCCTTTCGCAGGTTTTTACGAAGCTGGTCGTCTTCCAGCGCATCGGCGATGTTGGCTTCGAAGTCGAACGTCGTCTCATTGTGCATGGGTTCTCTCCCACAGGAATTCGGCCAGGTGTTTGCCGGCAATCGCCACGCCGGCATGTTCCATCGCTCCGGTGATGTTCATCAGGCACCCACAGTCGCCGGCCACGACCGTCGAAGCACCGGTGTGGACGATATCGGCGATCTTATCCTTGACCATGGCGGCCGAAATCAACGGCTGCTTGAAGGCAAAGGTGCCGCCGAACCCGCAGCATTCCGTCTCACGCTTCAGCTCCACCAGCGTCACGTTTTTCAACTGTCGGAGCAGGGCCTTGGAATGCCGGATCACATCCATTTCGCGCAGGGCATGACAGGAGCTGTGCCAGGTGATCGTCAGCGGTGCTCCCCGATCTTCGAAATTAGCCTTCAGAACCGTGACCAGATATTCGGACCATTCATACACCCGTTCGGAAAAACGGCGCGCAGCGACTTCATCGGGGGTGCCGGCGAACAGCGTCGGATAATGATGTTTCATCATGCCGGCACAGGATCCCGAAGGTACCACAATGGGATAAGGTTTCGAAAACACCTCGATCTGTTTGCGGGCAACGGCCCGAGCCTCCCGGATGAATCCGGAATTGTAAGCCGGCTGGCCGCAGCAGGACTGGTCCGGGGGGAAGATTACCTTTACACCCCGGGATTCAAGCAGCCGGATGGCCGCCATCCCGGCATCGGGATAGACGGCATCCATCAGGCAGGTACCGAAAAAATAGACGGGTTCGCATCGATCCGGATCGTTTCGGCTCTTCATCGGTGTCACCTTCGGTGAGAGTGTCATCAGCTGCCGAAAAAGATGGCTGGCAGCCAGGTAATCAGGCCCGGGAAAATTGCCAGGATCAGCAGTCCTACCAGTTGCAGCAACACAAATGGGATGATGCCGCGGTAGATGTGCATCATGGTATATTCCGGCGGGGCGACCCCCTTGAAATAAAACAGCGCGTAGCCGAAGGGCGGCGTCAGAAACGAGGTCTGCAGGTTGACGCACATCAGGATCGAAAACCACAGCGGGTTAAAATCCAGCTCCATGGCGATGGGCAGAAAAATCGGCACAGTGATCAGCAGGATGGCTGCCCAGTCGATGAACATCCCCAGGATGAAGACGATCGCCATCATGATGACGAGCACCAGCCAGCGGTTCATTCCCGAACCGATGAGCACATCGGCAACCACGTCGCCGCCGCCCATGCTCAAAAACACCGAGCTGAAGAATTTTCCGCCGATGAAAAGCATCATTACCATGGCGGTAGTTTTCAGGGTGGCGCGGCAACTGTCTCTTATGACCGGCCAGTTGAGCTTGCGGTTGGCAAATGCCAGTATGGCCGCACCGCTGGCACCCATACCGGCGGCCTCGGTGGGCGTAGCCACGCCGCCCAAGATGGTGCCCATTACGGCCAGGATCAGCGCCAGGGGCGGCACCATCGACTTTAAGGTCATGCTCCATTTTTGGGCAGCCGTGTAGGTGCCGGCCTCGGCCTTGGAGATCGGGGGGCCCAGCTGCGGATTGATGTTGCAGCGTACCACAATATAGGCAAAATAAAGGCCCGCCAACAGCAGGCCCGGGAAGATCGCGCCGGCAAACAGGTTGCCGACGGTGGTCTCCTTGAGCCCGGTCAAACCGCCATAGATAACCATCATGATGGAGGGTGGAATCAATATTCCCAGGGTACCGGCGGCACAGATGATACCGCTGGTCATCTCTTTCTGGTAGTTCTTGCGCAGCAAGGCTGGTGCAGCCAGCAGGGTCATGGCGACAACCGAAGCACCAATTATGCCCGTGGTGGCGGCAAATACGGTGCACACCACAACCACGGCCAGTCCCAAACCACCCTTGATGCCGCCCAAGACCACATAGAGGGCTTCAAAAAGCTTGTCGCTGACCTTGGACCGGTCCAGCAATTGGGCCATGAGGATGAACAGCGGGATGGCCACCAGCACATAGTTTTCCATGACGCCCCAGGCGTTGTTGGCAAACATGTCGAACAGAGCACTCAAATTAAATCCGTTGTCGATCAGCCCGAACAGGGTTGCCACGGCCGCCAGGGTGTATGCCAGCGGATGACCGAAGACAATTGCCACGATCAGCGATACGAACATCGCGACAGTTAGAAATTCTACACTCATGGTTAGTTACCTCACCCCTTCTGCTTTGCCTTGCAGCACCCGGATGTTATGGATCAAATTGGAAAACCCCTGAATCAGCAGAAACGAAAAGGATATGGCCATCAGGGTTTTGATGGGATAAATCGGCGGCGCCCAGCTGGTGGGGTTGAGTTCCCGTCCGGCGATGGATGTCAGGGCGTACTTCCACGTGGCGATGGTCATCAGGACCATCACCGGCATGAAGAAAACCAGATTAGTCAAAATTCCGATAACGCCCTGGGGCTTCATCGGCATGCGTGAGGTGAAAATGTCTACCCGCACGTGTCCGCCGTAGACGTCGCAGTAGGCCAGCCCCAGCATGTAGTGTACCCCGTAAAGAAACGTGGTGGCTTCAAAACCCCAGGTGGTGGGGGCATTGAAGGCGTACCGCATGACCACCTCGTAGACCACCACCAGCAACAGAGGAATGGCCAGCAATGAACTGATTTCACCCTGTTTGATGTTAAATGTATCAATTGCGTTGACTATTTTTCCAAGCATGCCAGTGTTCCTTTCAAACGGCACATAATCTGTTGATAGCGGTTCAAGGTTCGCATTATCAGGATGCGAACCTTGAACCGCTGATTTCAAGCGATCAAATGCACGTGGGTCTCTATTCGGTAATACGACCGCCGATGTAGGTTTCATAGGGCCACGCGGCCGCTCCGGAGCGGGCATCACGCCAGTCGGCAAAGCTTTCGGTGAAGGCTTCCTGGCTGTCGAGCACCTTTTTTACATCCGGGTACTTGGCTTTGACTTCATCGAGATAGGCTTTGGTTTTTTTGCGGAATTCGATAAGCGTTTCTTTGTCCATCTTGACGAATTCGATTTTCTCCTTGAAGCGACGAATGGCTTCGGCGTTAAGGCTGTTGATCCAGTTGTAGCTCCACAGCTGGGTTTCTTTTGCGCAGATATCGATGATCCATTTCAGGTCTTCGGGAAGTTTTTCATACGCATCCTTGTTGAAGAACAGGGCGCACTGGACACCGGGCTGATGGACACCGGGCTGGATGGCGTATTTGGTAATTTCGTCAAACCCCATGGGATAGTTGATGGCCGGAGAGGAGAACTCGGCGGCATCGATGACGCCACGCTCCAGGGCCAGGTAGACTTCGCCGCCGGGCAGGGGGCTGACCGATGCACCCAGATTGTTCATGATATCCATGTACCAGCCCGGGGTACGCACACGCATGCCCTTGAAATCTTCCATCTTGGTTGCTCGTTTGTTGGAGGAGAGGCCCATTTCCTGACCAACCTGACCACCGGGCAGGGCGAAAAGGTTGAACTGGCCATAGAGCTCCTGCATCAGTTCCAGGCCGCCTTTTTCATAAAGCCAGATGTTGTAGCCTTCAGCATCCAGCCCGAAGGGTACGGAGGCAAAGGCCACGAAGGCTTCGTTTTTGCCCTTCCAGTAACCGGGCCAGTCATGGCCGACCTGGGCCGAACCCTGGCTTACAGCGTCAAAACTCTGCATGGCGGGCACCAGTTCTCCCGCGGAAAAAGCCTTGATGTCCAGGCGGCCTGCAGAAGCCAGCCGCACGCTGTCGGCAAAATGGACGGCAATATCGTAAAACAGAAGGCCCTTGCTCCAGGGCATGACCATTTTCCAGCGAATTTTTTCAGTACTGGGTTTGAACTTCACCCGGTTGGCGATATCGTGGCGTTTGTCGCTACCGAATTTTTCACGTTTTTCAGCGGCAATGGATGCGCTGGTCAGGAAACACAGGGCCAGGGCGATGCAAAAAATGGTGGTTAACGCTTTTTTCATGACGGATTCCTCCCTGCTGAATCGAATGGATTAAAAACATCTCAACTTTAAAAGGGATATCTTGCTCTTGCCGACAGGTTGGCCACACACCTCCTTTCAATGGCATCCTGGCTGTTTTGCAGAAATGGTCCTATGTTTAATAGCTTATTGGTCATACCATTGATCATTTCGGATATTATAGAAGCTGGACCATGTCAACAATAATTTTGGTATACAAATGATGAATGACGTTTATTAAAAAGACATTTTTGTTGCGGACCCGATCCTCCGCCGACCGTTGTTTAACGATGGGATGCAAGCAGCCCGATAGTAAGCAGAAGAGCTACCATCGCACGACTTCTGGGATTGACGAAAATTATTGGTAGTCGTCATCGATAGGTAAAAACTCGAAATTCAATGGTTGCCTTTTAAGTTGTACGGATAGTGAGGCGACGATCCTCAATTTTACATGAAGCCTTAGAAGAAGCCGTTGGTAACACCATATAAAAGGCCCGACTTCCGTGGGCCGGTTTTCAAATGGCGATACCAATTAAAACACAGACCCAAAAATAAAGAATGGAGTGCAATTAAAGGACCAATTAAAAACGACAGGACCAGTTTATGTTAATCTTATATTTTATCAAATAGTTAACATCCTTTTCAATAAATTGTATTCGTTTTTTGAGTAGACTCCCACGCCATCAGAATGTATCTATATGACTACATGACCCAAATTTGCGACATCCCGCGTTCACCGGGAATTAAATTTTAAGTGGGCATCGGAGGACCAAATCCGTATGAAGAACAATCAAAACACAGAAGAATGCCGCGATTTCCAAGAGGTAAATAGCCAACTGGAGTTGTTTCACTTGATTTTCGACAGCATCTACAACGGCGCCATCGTGACGGACGCCAATGGCATGGTGACCCATCTGAACAAACCGTATGCGCGGTTTCTCGGCCTCGATGCAGTCGATAGCATCGGAAAACACTGCACCGAAGTCGTAGAGAACACCCGAATGCATATTGTGGGCAGGACAGGCAAACCCGAAATCAATCAGACCCAAATGATTCGCGGGCAAAACATCGTGGTGCACCGCATTCCCATTAAAAAAGCGGGGAAAGTTATTGCCGTGTTCGGCCTGGTGATGTTTCAGGATGTGGGAGAAGTGGTTAAACTGGCCAAAAAACTACGCCATCTGGAGTCGCAGGTCAAACGATACCAAAAGGAACTGATGACCCTGCGATCCACCCGATACACACTGGACAGTATTATCGGCAATAGCCGGGCGATCGCTGAACTGAAGCAGGAGGCGCTGGTAGCAGCCACCAACACCTACCCGGTGCTGATTGTCGGTGAAAGCGGAACCGGCAAAGAACTTTTTGCTCAGAGCATTCACCATGCCAGTTCAAGGGGAGTCCATCCTTTTGTACAGATCAATTGTGCCGCCATTCCAAAGGACCTGCTGGAGTCAGAACTGTTCGGGTATGACCGCGGCGCATTTACCGGTGCCCGGTCGGCAGGCAAGCCGGGCAAATTCGAACTGGCCCATCAGGGGACCATATTCCTGGATGAAATCGGTGACCTGCCCCTGGATATGCAGCCCAAGTTATTGCGGGTACTGGAAGAAAAAGTGTTTGAACGGGTTGGCGGAAATACCGTCATTCAATCCGATTTCAGGCTCATTGCCGCCACCAACCAGAACCTGGAACGGCTGATTGAAAGGGGACGTTTCCGCAATGATCTGTATTATCGGCTCAATGTCATTTCATTGAACATCCCGCCGCTGAAAGAGCGAACGGAAGACATTATCCCTATTGCTCGCCATCTTCTGCGTCAGGCGGCTCCGGACACCGCCACCGACAAAATCCGGCTCAGTCCGAAGGCGATCAATGCGCTGTTGACGTATTCATGGCAGGGAAATGTACGGGAACTGTCCAATATTATCGACCGAGCCCTTTCCACGATGAACGGAGATGTAATCGAACTGACGGATCTGCCGTTGCCTCTCCAGAGACAACCGGCGCCACCCGATATCGTTGGGGTTCAACCCATTCGCGAGATCCAGGCCGATGCGGAAAAAGCGGTGATTGTCGCCGCGCTGAAAAAAACCGGCAACAACAAGGTTCGCGCCGCTTCTTTACTGGGTATTCACCGGACCCTGCTCTATAAAAAAATGAAAAGGCACGGGATATCTCTAAGCAACAGGGGAAGAGTGTAGCAAAACAGATACATACCGGCCAATCACGCATCAGTCGCTTTCCCGCCACCCCTCAGAGCGGTCTCAGCCTCCTCCCGGCTTTCATAGATGTGGGGCGCCATTTTCCGCTCTTTGAGCGCTTCGCCTATTTTCATGCGCAGAAAGGTGCTGGTGGTATAGCGGGTAACGCCGGTGTAATAGCGATGCACCAATCTTTTCACCATGTCGGTATAAGGGCCCACCAGTTCCGGTAAAATGCTGAAATTATCATAGTTGACCACGGCATAGACACGATGGTCCACATGATCCAAGACCTTGGCGACGGCGGACCATACCGCTTCAACATCTTCAGGAGTACGAATCGAATATCCTTCGAAGTTGACGAAGAACAGGTTTTCGTGCGGGTCATAAACCAAGCGCTTTTCCAGGGAGACGGCGAACAGATCCTCCTTGAGCCCCATGGGTTCGGGACTGAAAATTCGTTCATCCATCAGCAGCGGCGTTCCCTTGATCACCGGTTTGAAATCCATGTGCTGCAGGATGTCTTTTTCTATATCCATCCCCGGAGCGACTTCGGTCAGCTCCATTCCGTCCGCGGTCAGCGAGAAGACGCATCGTTCGGTGACATAGCGAACCGGTTGGTTTTTAGATACGGAATAGGCACCGGAAAAGGTGACGTGTTCCACCTGTTTGACGAACTTTTTTACCTTGCCTTCCTGGTCGATCGACAATGTTCGATCACGTACGGAAATCCTTAGGCCCCCGGCGGTAAACGTGCCAACGAAGACGACCTTCTTGGCAGCCTGGCTGATGTTGATAAAGCCGCCGGCACCGGCCAGTTTGGGGCCGAACTTGCTCACATTGAGATTGCCGGCTTCGTCGGCCTGGGCCAGTCCCAAAAAGGCCAGGTCCAGCCCGCCGCCGTCGTAGAAATCGAACTGCGAAGGCTGATCGATGAGGGCCTCGGTGTTAACCGCGGCGCCGAAATTGAGGCCGCCGGCCGGCAATCCGCCGATAACGCCAGGCTCTGCGGTCAGCGTCAGGTATTCGATGATCTTTTCCTCGTTGGCCACATTCGAAACCCCTTCGGGCATGCCGATTCCCAAGTTGACCACGCTGTTGGGAATCAATTCGAAAGCCGCCCGCCGGGCGATAATCTTGCGATCTCCCATCTCCATGGGCGGCAGCGATTGGACCGGCACCTTGATCTCGCTGCTGAAAGAGGGGTCATAGCGGGTACCGAAGGTCTGCCAGTGGTTCTCGGACTCCGAGACGACCACGCAGTCCACCATGATCCCGGGGATCTTCACCTGCCGGGCGTTCAAGGTGCCCCGGTCAGCCACACGCTCCACCTGGACGATAACGAAACCGCCGGAGTTTCTGACTGCCGTCGCAATGGCAAGCGCTTCGAGGGTCAGGGCTTCCTTTTCCATGGTAATGTTTCCATCCGTATCCGCTGTGGTGCCCCGCAGGATGGCCACATGGATAGGAAAGGTCTTGTAGGCCAGGTAGTCATTGCCATCGAACTGCACCCGTTCCACCAGGTCTTCGGTGGTGATGGCATTGATCTTCCCCCCGCCGTTGAGCGGATCGACGAAAGTGCCCAAGCCGACGGTGGTGATGGTTCGCGGTTTGTGGGCGGCAATGTCCCGGTACATATGGGAAATGACTCCCTGGGGCAGATTGTACCCTTCGATCTTATTGTCCAGAGCCAGTTTCTGGAGCTTGGGAACCAGTCCCCAGTGCCCGCCGATGACCCGCTTCACCAGGCCCAGGTGCCCCAGATGATTCAATCCCCGCTCCTTGCCGTCACCCTGGCCGGCGGCATAGACCAGGGTGAGGTCCCTGGGACGCTCGTGCTTAAGAAAATACGATTCCAGTGCAATGGCCATCTGTTCGGGAAACCCAATACCCACGAAACCGCCGGTGGCGATGGTATCACCGTCCCGGATAATGCGAACGGCCTCCTCAGCGGAAACAACCTTTCCTTTTTTGGCCCGGTCCGGCGGTAGGGGGGACAACATGGGATGAGCGGATGCGGACAAGGTGGATTTTTCTTCCATGGCAGTGCTCCAGGCATTTCAATTTTTTTATGATTTCAGTTAAAAAGGCTTGAAGGGAAATTGGCATGGCCCATGTCCCCGACTCAGTCGTTACCGAAAGCTTAAGCAAAAAAAATGCCGTAAAAGTTGAAAATGCCAGGCGGGCAGGCAAAAAATGGAAGGTGGGCATTTTGGCCCAAAAGAGGCATGAAAACTCAGGGACGGCCTCCCGCCGAAAAACAGTTCTGTTGGAACCCTACAATCAGCGGTGGGAAGCCTCCCTTAAAGAGAAAGAAGAACCATCAATCCCGTTGGCACAGCTCAACCAGCACGCCGTTGGTGGCCTTGGGATGCAGAAAGGCGATCCTGGCTCCGCCGGCACCGATTCTGGGCTGCTGATCGATAAGCTGTACACCCTTTTCTTTCAACTCTGCCAAGGCTTCGTCAATATTTTCGACCCGGAAAGCGACATGCTGGATACCCTGGCCCCGTTTTTCGATATATTTGGCCACCGGGCCGTCAGGAGCAGTGGATTCCAACAACTCCACTTCACTTTCTCCCACGGGAAAAAATGCCGTGGTGACCTTTTGTTCGGCAACGGTTTCCGCCCCTTCGAAAGACAGCCCCAGCACCCCGGACCAGAAATTTTTGCCGCTGTCGATACTGTTCACCGCGATGCCCAAATGATCGATCTTCAAAATTTTCATAGTACTCGCCTCCTTTTAAATATATTTTTGCATTACCTTCTTGAATCCCGGCAAAGCGTTGACAATGGTCCGGTCCTCAACGCAAAAGGCAATTCGAAAATGCCCTGGACCCGCAAAACCGCTGCCCGGAACCACCAGGATCAATTCCTGCTGCAAGTCTTTGACAAATGCCACGTCATCGGCAATAGGCGTGCGCGGAAACAGGTAAAACGCACCCGGCGGCCTGGTGAATTCATAGCCGGCATCGGCAAGCCCGTCGCAAAGCAAATCCCTTTTGCGCTTGTACTCGCCGATATCCACGCTCATCCCCTGCATGCAGGCAACCACCCGCTGCATCAGAGCGGGTGCATTGACAAATCCCAAAATCCGGTTGGTCAGCGCCATGCCGGCCATCAGTTCCTTTTTATGGGTGGCGGCGGGATTCACCGCGGCAAAACCGATGCGTTCGCCAGGAATGGAAATGTCCTTGGAATAGGAGGTAGCAATAATGCTTTCACGATAACATTGGAAAATGGACGGCACCGTGGCATCGTCGAAGACGATTTTCCGGTAGGGTTCATCTGATACCAGGTAGATGATGTGATCATAATCGCGGCTTTTTTCAACCAGCAGTTTCCCCAACGCCTCCAGGCTTTCCCCGTTGTAAATCTGACCGGTAGGATTGTTGGGGGAATTGATCAGCACGACTTTGGTTTTCCCGGTGATGGCTTCACCTATCGCATCGAGATCAAGCGTGAAATCCGGCCGGGTGCCCACCATTTTAAGGACACCGCCATGATTGTCCGCATAAAAACGATACTCCACGAAGCACGGCGTTGGCGTCAGCACTTCATCACCCGGATCCAGCAGGGCCTTGAAGATGACATTGAGTGCACCTGCAGCGCCGCAGGTCATGATGATCTCATCGCAGCTAATGGCGACGCCCTGCTCCTCGGTCAGGTAGTCGGCAATGGAGACGCACACCTGAGGATAACCGGCTTGGGGCATGTAACAGTGGTCGCCGAGTCCGCAGGAATCCACGGTATCGCGCAGAATCTCATTGAATTTTTCCGGCGGTGGGAGGATGGGATTGCCCAGGCTGAAATCAAACACCTTGTCTGCACCGTGTTCTGCCTTAAGCCTGGCCCCTTCTTCGAACATTTTGCGAATCCATGACGATTTAGCCATGATGTCGTTGATCTTGCGTGCAACGGTCATCGTACGCTTCTCCTGTTTCTGCGGTAGGTTCACGGGTGCCAAAGACCTGCACGCCGTATGCTGTCGTAAAATGAAAAAGTAACTTATGGAGATCCTGAAGAAAATTCAAGCCATAATTTCAGGCGTCGGATAAAGGTCACTATTCGGACCCCATCGTGCTGGATCCCGCCGCCATCCGAGTACGACACCGATAATACATTTTTGTAGCCTGCAACAGAAACCATTGTTTTCTTCCACTGTCGCCGCAGTCTTCGAATCCTGAGCCAAAGGTTCAGTTTTAGACGATTAAGCAGCATGACCAGACGTCCACAAAATCCAAGCAAAAACCCGTTATGTTCCCGAAATCCGTAAGTCAGGCAGGGTGCTGATTCCCAATCTTTGGGCGCCTGTTAGGGTTGTCGGAAAACAATGCCAAAGAGCCGACATTTTAAAATTACACAATTGTTGTTTATATAGTATTTATTTCCATATTTGTTTTTTCAATTTCTTTAATGTTACATAAATGTTTTGTAAAATTCGGGCCGGCTTCCTGCGAATAATAAAATTTTTTCCATAAATTAAGACTCTTATCACACACTACGGCAATCATGGCACAGCGGTTGCTCAATAGCCATTCAAACAACAGTCATTAACCAGGGTAGATCAACTTTTTTAGTCAACAGGAGATGTCATCAATGAAAAAAATTGAGTCGATAATCAAACCGTTCAAACTGGATGATGTGAAAGACGCCTTAAACCGCATCGGCGTGTCCGGCATGACCGTCAGCGAGGTCAAAGGATTCGGGCGTCAGCGGGGCCACAAGGAGATCTATCGCGGTGCCGAATACCAGACCGATTTTGTTCCCAAGGTCAAAATCGACCTGATTGTGGATTCCGACATGGTGGACAAAGTGGTTTCCACCATCACTGAGGTGGCCAATACCGGCAGTGTGGGAGACGGCAAAATCTTCGTTATGCCCATCGAGGGAGCATATCGCATACGCACCGGTGAGTCGGGAAAGGATGCGATTTAGTAGCTTAAGCAATTTAAAATTGTCACCACTCATATTTTACAAGGAGAGAAAAATGAAACTGAAAGCATTTATCCTGCTGATGCTGGTTGCCCTGATGACTGTCACCGTTGCCATGGCGTCAGATCCCGAACCCACCGCTATAACCAACAAGGAAGCCATCGATCTGGTCCAGACCCATGCCAACTACCTGTGGACACTGGTGGCCGCCGCCCTGGTGTTTTTCATGCAAGCCGGTTTTGCCATGGTTGAGGCCGGTTTCACCCGGGCCAAGAACTCCATCAATATCATGATGAAAAACCTCATGGATTTTTCGATCGGCTCCATCGCCTTCTGGGCCATTGGCTTCGGGATTATGTTCGGAGCCACCACCACCGGCTGGTTCGGCACCACGGGGTTTTTTCTCAGCGACTTCACACCGGACGGTGATCCCTGGGTGCTGGCATTCTGGATGTTCCAGGTGGTGTTTGCCGCCACTGCCGCCACCATTGTATCCGGTGCCATGGCCGAACGAACCAAATTTACCGGCTATATCATTTACAGCATTTTTGTTTCCGCCCTGATCTATCCGGTTTTCGGTTCCTGGGCCTGGGGCAGCCTGCTCAACGGCAGCGGCTGGTTGGAAGGCTTCGGTTTCATCGATTTTGCCGGTTCCACGGTGGTGCACTCGGTGGGCGGTTGGGCAGCCCTGGCCGGCGCCATCGTACTCGGTCCCCGTCTGGGCAAATACACCAAAGACGGAAAGATTAAACCGATCATGGGCCACAACATTCCGCTGGCCGCACTTGGCGTGTTCATCCTCTGGCTGGGATGGTTCGGATTCAACCCCGGTTCCACCACAACAGCAGATACCAGCATTGCCATGATTTTCGTCAACACCAACCTGGCCGCCGCCGCCGGTTCCTGTCTGGCCATGATCGTCTCCTGGATGAAATTCGGCAAACCCGAAGTGGGCATGAGCCTCAACGGGGCCCTGGCCGGCTTGGTGGCCATCACCGCCGGCTGCGCCAATGTGTCACCCTCCAGTTCGATCATCATCGGGGCCATTGCCGGTGTCATCGTTGTCTTCTCGGTCATGTTCTTTGACAAGATCAAAATCGACGATCCAGTGGGTGCCGTTTCCGTACATGGCGTCAACGGTGCATGGGGAACCTTGGCGGCAGGCATTTTTAATATGGGTGGTACGTCGGCGGCCATTATCGGTGTTCAGGTTCTGGGCATCGTCTCCTGCTTTCTCTGGACTTTTCCCGTGGCCTTTATAATGTTCAAGCTCATCGACAAGACCATCGGGCTGCGGGTTACACCGGAAGAAGAATTGGAAGGGCTAGACTACGCCGAGCACGGCGGTATTGCCTATCCGGACTTTGGAGTTTCCACCCACGGCGGGATCTCATCCATTTCCGGGCCTCCATCATCAGGATTGCCCAGCTACGCCTCGGCTACAAGTCCGTTAACCCAGTCTTAATCGAAACGTTAACCAAACATTTTTTTAAAACTGTAAATCACTGTTCCCCCCCTGAATGCACCTCGAAGTGGCTGGTCCCGCTGCTTCGAGGTGCATTTTCAATTAGAATTATCGAACTTGCGGCAACTTCGCTTTCCGAACCCGTAATTCCAATTTTGTAATTCAAATAAAATTAAAATTACATTTTTGGAATCATACTGCAAATTCAAACAATCACGCAAAAACTATTAAGATACTATTATCATTGTATAATTAATAAATATCGCCGGATGGCACGCGGGTTGCTCTGATCAATCCCTGTTATAATACGAAGGATATGGACGTGCCCCATACGGACCCCCACAACCTATACGCCGATGTCTCCCTGGCCCTGAAAAAGGGTCGGGCACAGCTCATCGAGGATCTCCTGGCGGGAAACGCACCTGGTTTTCTCGATGACCACGCCCGGCTCATCGACGACTATTTCCGTCAAAGCTACGAAAAAAGTGCAGTGGGTCCGAAGATGGACATCGCCAAGAACCCCTATGCGGTGGTGGCTTTAGGGGGATATGGGCGGGCGGAACAATGCGTTTTCTCGGATGTGGACCTTCTGTTCCTGTTTGAAAAGAAGGTTCCCCGAGTGGCCGAAGATCTGGTTCGCGAAATCGTCTATCCGTTGTGGGACATGGGACTGGATGTGGGACATGCCACGCGCTCCATCAAAGAGTGTGTCTCCATGGCACGCAAGGATTTCGAGGTGCTGACCTCCATCCTGGATGCCCGTTTCATTTGCGGCATGTCTCCACTGTTCATAAAGTTAATGGACCAGATTCGTTCCAAGTTCATCAATCTCAAACCCGACACGATTATCTCCTGGCTGGTTGAGACCAACCGGGAACGGCATCGACGCTTCGGCGACTCTTCCTATCTGCTGGAGCCCAACTTCAAGGAGGGGCAGGGGGGTCTGCGGGATTATCACACCATGCTCTGGATCGCCAAGATCAAGTCCGGCATCAAACAGCGCCGGGATCTGGAATACTATGGCTATTTTTCCCATGATGATTACACGCGCCTGTCCGACGCTCTTGCCTTCATCTGGAACGTGAGAAACCGGTTTCACCTGATGATGAACCGGAAAAGCGATCAGATTCATCTTGAGCAGCAGCGTAAGCTGGCGGAAGTCATGGGGATACAGGCTGTCAACGGCCACCTGCCCGTGGAACACCTTTTAGGCGAGCTTCACGGGCACATGGAATATGTGAAGCAACAGCATGAGATGTTCCTGTACGAAATGGAACAAAAAAAGCGTCTCAAGCGGAAAAACAAGGGGCTGAAAACCACGCAGGTCAAGGGGCTTAAATTCAACCGGGGAATGCTTAATTTCAACTCTCCGGAAAAAATCCTCAACAACCCGCATCTGCTGATAGATATCTTTGTGGAAAGCGCCGCTCAGCGATCCCCTTTGAACACCGAAGCCAAGCGGCTGGTAAAAGATTTCGCGCATCTGGTGGACGATAGGTTCCGATGCGATCCCAACGTGGTGCAGCAGTTCGAACGGATCCTTATCCGCTCCTCCCGGGCTTTCGAAGTGCTCAATCAGATGCTGTACACGGGTTTCCTGGCCCGATTTATCCCCGAGTTCAACTCGGTGGTCAACCGAATCCAGTTCGACCAGTATCACTTATACCCGGTGGCCAGGCATCTGCTTTTCACCATAAAGATTTTACGAAGCTTCGATACCGATGCGGGAGTCGAGGGAGACCCCCTCGCCCACAGCTTGTACAAGGAACTGAAAAAAAAGAAGGTCCTGTTGTGGGCCGCCCTGCTCCACGACATCGGCAAGGGTGATCCCAAAAGCGGTCACTCCGAGCGCGGTGCTGTCCTGGTAGAAAAAATCCTCTTGGAAAAAGGGGCCAACCCGTCGGATGCCAAAACCGTTGCCTTTCTCGTTGAGCATCATCTGCTGCTGGTTCAGACGGCCACACGGCGGGACATCAACGACGAAGAGACGGCCATCGCCATGGCCCGAATCATCAAGAAGGTCGATCTGCTGAAGATGCTCTATCTACTCACCGTTGCCGACTCCATGGCTACCGGCCCCAAGGCCTGGAACGATTGGACGTCTTCACTGCTCAAAAACCTTTTTTTTAAAGTCCTCAACGTTCTCGAACACGGCGAACTGGCGAGCGGCCGCGCAGTAAGAACCGTGGGAAAAAAGCGCCAGGCGGTGATTGATGCCATGGCCATGGAAATGGTTCCGGACCAGGTGGAAAGACTGCTCAACTTTATGTCTCCCCGGTACATGCTCTATACCCCTGTCGGAAACATCCCCAAGCACCTACAGCTTTACGCCCGGATCGGCGACCGGCCCTTCGTGTGGCATATCCAAAAATCTCCGGATTCGGATACCCGCACCGTAACTATCTGCGCCAAGGACCGGCCCGGTCTCATTTCCAGAATTGCCGGCGTTTTCACTCTCAACAATATCGACATCCTCGACGTACAGATATTCACCTGGCGCAACAACATTGCACTGGACGTTTTTGAAGTGACCCCGCCGCCGGACCCGATCTTCGAAGATGAACGATGGAACCGGGCCTGCCGGAACCTGGAGGATGCATTGGCGGACCGACTGGATCTGGGCAAAGAACTGATCCGTAAAAAAAACGACGCCGCCTCGATCCGGCCGTTCACGGCCGAACGACCGACAGTAATTACGGTGGATAACACAACCTCCAGCTTTTTTACCATTGTGGAGGTGGTAACCTTTGACTTTCCAGGCCTCTTGTACCGGGTGACCGATGCCCTTTTCAAGTGCGGCCTGGATATCTGGGTTGCCAAGATTGCCACCAAGGTGGACCAGGTAGTGGATGTTTTTTACGTGAGGGATTTTGACGGCCAGAAGGTGGACGCACCGCAACAGGTAGCGGCCGTCAAGGCAGCCATCCAGGAAATTCTCCCGGGTGAAGATCCGATCCATGGCTGACCAGGGCCTTCACGATCAGTTAAACTGCTGGAATGCATTGTAAATAGCATTCCCCAAACGAGGGCAACCAAAAAATGAAACTAAAATCGATTTGGCTGGCATTGATACTCGGATTGATCGCTACCCCTGCTGTTGCAGAAGACGCGTTGGATACGGGCAACACCGCCTGGATGATCGTCTCAACGGCGTTGGTGATGATGATGACCCCCGCCGGACTGGCCTTGTTTTACGGTGGTATGTCGCGCTACAAAAATTTGCTCAACACCCTGGCCATGACCTTCGTGTCCTACTGTCTGGCTAGTGTCATTTGGATGATGTGGGGATACACCCTGGCCTTCGGCTCCAGCCAGGGCGGTATGATCGGCGGCTTTGACCATTTTTTCATGAGTGGCATCGGCGTGAACAGCCTTTCAGGAACCATCCCCACCTTTGTTTTCGCTCTGTTCCAGATGACCTTTGCCGGCATCACTGTCGCCCTGATACTGGGTTCCATCGTCGACCGGATGAAATTTTCCTCGTGGATCGTCTTCACGATCCTGTGGATCACCTTCATTTATTGCCCCATCGCCCACTGGGTGTGGGGGGGGGGCTGGATGGGAACGATGGGCGCCCTTGACTTTGCCGGCGGCAATGTGGTTCATATCAACGCCGGTGTGGCCGGCCTCGTACTCTCGCTGGTACTGGGTAAACGCATCGGCTATGGCAAAGAAGCCATGTTCCCTTCCAGCATTGCACTGACTGCCCTGGGCGCAGCCCTGTTATGGTTCGGCTGGTTCGGATTCAATGCGGGCAGCCAACTGGCTGCCGACGGGGTGGCTGCATCGGCCTTTCTGGTGACCAACACCTCTGCCGCCACCGCGGCCCTGGTGTGGATGTTCTGCGAATGGATCGTTACCGGCAAACCGACGGTATTGGGCATCGCTTCCGGCGTCGTTGCCGGACTGGTGGCCATCACGCCAGCCGCCGGGTTTGTCAACCTGCCCGCCGCACTGTTTATTGGTCTGATCGCCGGGGCATTGGGCTACTTTTCCGTTGCCGTGTTGAAACAAAAAATCGGTTACGATGATTCGCTGGACGCCTTTGGTGTCCACGGCATGTGCGGTATCTGGGGCGCCCTGGCCACCGGCCTTTTCGCCAACCCCGCCATCACCGAAAGCGCCACGGGCCTGTTTTACGGCAACCCCGGACAACTGTGGATCCAAATCGTCTCAATTGTAGCCACCGCGGTATTTACGGCCGTGGGGACATTGATTGTCATCGCTGCCACCAAGTTGCTGACCGGGAGTCTGCGCGTGGAGCGCGATGAGGAGATTCAGGGCCTGGACAACGCACTTCACGGTGAACGCGGTTTTGAAATTGCTGAGATTTAACATTCGGAGAGACGTCCAACGCTCTCTTGGCCATTAATAACAGGAGGTTGAAAAATGAAGAAGATTGAGGCCATCATCAAACCCTTCAAATTGGACGATGTAAAAGAGGCCCTCAACGAGATCGGCATCCAGGGAATGACCATCTCGGAAGTCAAAGGCTATGGGCGCCAGAAAGGGCACAAGGAGATCTATCGGGGCGCCGAGTATGTGGTGGATTTCATCCCCAAGGTTAAAATCGAGATTATCGTGGACTCGGAGCGCTCCGCCCAGGTGGTGGAGGCCATTCAAAAGGCAGCTAATACCGGCAAAATCGGCGATGGAAAAATTTTCGTATTCTCCGTGGAAGAGGTCATCCGGGTTCGAACCGGCGAAACCGGAACAGACGCCATTTAATTGGAAGAATTACTTTTAATATCATTTCTTTACCTATTCAACATTTTCAGGAGGAAATTATGACCCCAAAACAAGTATTGGCAATGGCAAAGGAAAAAGGCGTAAAAGTCGTAGATTTGCGTTTCATGGATTTCCCGGGAATGTGGCAGCACTTCACTGTCCCCATCGTGGAACTGACCGAAGAAAGCTTCGAAGATGGTTTCGGCTTTGATGGCTCCAGCATCCGGGGATGGCAGCCCATTAACGCCAGCGACATGCTGGTGATCCCGGATGCATCCACAGCGAAAATCGATCCGTTTTTCAAGGTGCCGACATTGGTGCTCATCTGCGATATCGCCGATCCCATCACCCGTGAAGCCTATACCCGTGATCCGCGAAACATCGCCAAGAAGGTCGAAGCCTATCTCAAAAACACCGGCATCGGCGATACCGCCTTCATCGGCCCAGAGGCAGAATTTTTCATTTTTGACGACATCCGCTACGAGAGTCAGACAAACAGCGCCTTCTACGCCATCGATTCCGTGGAAGGGGCCTGGAATACAGGCCGATGTGAAGATCCCAACCTGGGATACAAGCTGCGCCACAAGGAAGGCTACTTTCCCACGCCCCCGTCGGACAAGTTCCAGGACCTGCGCTCCGACATGCTTCTGACCCTCGAGAGCTTGGGCATTGACGTGGAGTGCCAGCACCATGAAGTGGCCACCGCCGGTCAGAGCGAGATCGACATGCGCTTCAAGCCCCTGCTACAGATGGCCGATCAGCTTATGTGGTTCAAGTATGTACTGAAAAACGTGGCCAACAAGGCCGGCCACACCGTTACCTTCATGCCCAAACCGCTGTATGGAGACAACGGCACCGGCATGCACACCCACGTGAGCATCTGGAAAGAAGGCAAACCCTTGTTCGCCGGTGACAAATACGCCGGCGTCTCCCAGGAAGCCCTCTGGGCCATGGGAGGCATCCTCAAGCACTGCAAGGCCCTGTGTGCCTTCACCAACCCCACCACCAACTCATACAAGCGACTGGTTCCGGGATTTGAGGCGCCGGTAAACCTGGCCTACTCCAGCCGCAACCGCAGTGCGGCCATCCGCATCCCCATGTATTCGGCATCCCCCAAGGCCAAACGCATCGAGTTCCGCACACCCGATCCGTCCTGCAACGGTTACCTGGCTTTCTCCGCCATCATGATGGCCGTACTCGACGGCATCCAGAGCAAGCTCGACCCGGGCGATCCACTGGACAAAAACATCTATGACCTGCCGCCAGAAGAACTGGCCGAGATCCCGTCTGCACCGGGCTCTCTTGACGAAGCCCTTGCTGCCCTGGCCGAAGACAACGCTTTCCTGCTCAAAGGCGACGTCTTCACCAAGGATGTTATCGACATGTGGATTGAGTACAAAACCAAAAACGAGGTCAACCCCGTGAAGCTGCGTCCCCACCCGCACGAGTTCTTCTTGTACTACGACATTTAATTAGGCGTTAACTGATGGCGTGACCGATTCCTTCTAACGATAATCGGTCCTTCCTGAAAACGGCAGCCTGCGATACTTAACAGCGGGTTGCCGTTTTCATTGTTTGGTGCTATCGCTTCTGCTATTTTATCCCCGTCGGAGTTTTTTATGCGAACCAGATGGGGGCTTGATTTGCGGTATTGCCGGAATCGTTAACTTCAAAACCCGCTATGCGATGACTCCCGCCATGGGCCACCAGCCCATCCATAACGAAGAAACAACCTTCTGGATCACCTTCAACGGCGAAATTTTCAACTACCCGGATGGGTTACTTCATTGTCTGTTTTGATAGGTTCTATAAAGATGGATATCACCTATTTCCCCTTGTCTTTCCCCTTTAACAGCGCTTCCAGGGCGGCAAAGGGCCTGTGGGCGAAATCGGAATCTGACGTCTGTGATGACGATAACCGGCCATCGTAGGCCTCGGCCACTTCCAGGCGGCCGTGCTCGTTGTCGTGGCAGTAAATGCAAAGCAGTTCCCAGTTGCTGCCGTCGGGCGGGTTGTTGTCGTGGTTGTGGTCCCGATGATGGACGGTGAGTTCTCTAAGCTGCTTGCCGCTGAACTCCCGCGCGCAGCGGCCACAGACGTGCGGATACATTTTCAGGGCCTTCTCGCGGTACGTCTTTTCCCGATCCTTCATATTGCGACGGGCGTCAGCCACCACCTGTGACAGCCGGTCCGAATCCTTTCCCTTTTTAACAGCCGACATGATCTGCTCCCTGAATTTTCAAATAAACGGTTTCCTTGTATGAATCTCGAGCCCTTAGTCCAATACCACCACTCCGATGGGCGTCTTTATCTTGGCCAATAACCCCGGTGGGCGCTGTTTTGAAACCGGATGGACCGTGATGGCATGGTCGAGGCCCATTGACGAAACCACCCGCTGAACGGATGGGGGGTCGATGTGGGCGCCTTCGAGGTTTAACAGCCTGCAGGCCGCGTCCTCCATTTTCTCTGTGGGATGAATGTCGCTCTCCCACTGGATTAAATGCGGGATCAATCCATCGCCCGGCATCGATCCGTCGTCAGTAAAGCCAAACCGCCATCGCAGTGAATCCCGCTGCATGGGTCGAACCTGAACATGGCGGTTGCAAATGCCTGGTGCCAACGTATCGATTGCATCCGTTCGTGCTACCCAGGTGATCAGCCGAGGCCGGATCTTCAATCCGCTCTGGAGACCCGAATCGTCCAGGTTGAACCATCTCGGTGAATCGGGTCGCCGGCCTTTTGGATCGATGGCGATCACTTCCAGGTATTGGCCATGGCCAAGCTTCAGCACTCGGTTGTGAGTGCCCATGGCGGTGTGCACACCACCGCCGGTCATGGGTACGCCAAGACGGTCCCGAACATACGCCATACCCTGATCCAGGGTGTAGGCGGCCACCACGAGGTGGTCCAGCACGGCAGCGGGCAGACGCACGTTAAATCTCCATGGCCAGCCGGGCTCCCTGTTCGATGGCCCGTTTGGCATCCAGTTCGGCAGCCTTGTCCGCGCCTCCGATGACGTGTACATGCATCCCTCTGTTTTTCAGGTCATCGGCCAATGTCCGCAGCGGTTCCTGACCGGCGCAGACAATGATGGTGTCGGCGGGAATCGTCCGGCGGGATTGGTTCTTGACGATATGAAGGCCGTCGTCATCGATTTTTTCATAGGTCGCACCGTTGATCATCTCCACCCCACGCTTTCTCAGGGTGGCCCGATGGATCCAACCGGTGGTTTTGCCCAGCCCGGCCCCCATCTTGGACGCTTTCCGCTGCAGCATGGTGACCCGTCGAGGTGAGGGCTGGGTTTCCGCAGGAGACGCCAATAGCCCGCCCGGCTGGCGGTAGTCTTTATCCACACCCCACTCTTTCAGAAACCGGTCGCGGTCAAGGCTGGTAGATGCGCCTTCGTGGGTGACAAGCACGGCTGTGTCGAAGCCGATACCGCCGGCACCGATTATGGCCACGGCATGACCGACAGGTTTTGAGCCCAGGATGGCATCGACGTAGAAAATCACTTTGGGATGATCCGCACCAGGGATATTCAGCCGGCGCGGCCGGACACCGGTGGCCACCACCACCGCGTCGAAGGATTCACCGCCCAGGAGATCCGCATCCACAGGGGTGTTCAGCCGGACACCGATCCTCCGCAGGGCCAGCTGGCGGCGGAAATATCTAAGGGTTTCGGCGAACTCCTCCTTGCCGGGAATCCGCACCGAAAGGTTCAGCTGCCCGCCGATGCGGTCCTGCCGGTCGAAAAGGGTCACTGAATGTCCCCGCGATGCCGCCGACACCGCAAAAGAAAGTCCTGCCGGGCCGGCACCTACCACAGCGATGGTTTTGGGGGAAGGTGTCGGGGTGATGACGAATTCAGTCTCGCGGCAGGCCCGCGGGTTGACCAGGCAACTGGCCACCTTACCCTGAAAAATATGGTCTAGGCAGGCTTGGTTGCATCCGATGCAGGTGTTGATCTCATCGCTTCGGCCCTCGCCGGCCTTCTTCATAAACGCCGGATCCGCCAGAAAAGGGCGGGCCATGGAAATCAGATCCGCATGACCGTCGGCCAGGATCTTTTCGATCACTTCAGGCGTGTTGATCCGGTTGCTGGTCACCAGGGGAATGGACACCGCACCCTTGAGACGACCGGTGACCCAGGTGAAAGCCGCCCGGGGAACCATGCCGGCGATTGTGGGTATCCGGGCCTCGTGCCAGCCGATTCCCGTGTTGATGATGGTGGCGCCGGCAGCTTCCACTTTTAGGGCCAGTTTCACCACTTGGTCCCAGGAACTGCCGTCGACGACCAGATCCAGCATAGACAACCGGTAGATAATGATAAAATCGGTGCCCACCCGCTGTCGGACCTGGCGAAGAATCTCTATGGGAAACCGAATTCGGTTTTCATAGGTCCCTCCCCAGCGGTCTGTACGTCGGTTGGTGGCCGGAGCGATGAACTGGTTGAGCAGGTAGCCCTCCGAGCCCATGATCTCCACCCCGTCATAGCCGGCCTGCAGGGCCAGATCGGCGCAGCGGGCAAAATCGTCGATCTGGTGCAAAATTTCGTCTTCGGTGAGTTCCTTGGGTTTGAAAATGTTGATGGGTGCCTGCAGGGGCGATGCGCTTACCAGATTTTTATGAAACCCGTACCTGCCGGTGTGCAGGATCTGAAGGGCGATCTTGCCGCCGCGGTCATGAACCGCGGTCGTCACCATCCGGTGACGATCAACCTCGTCTGCCGAGCTCAACTGCACGGCGTAGTCGGCCACGCGCCCCTCAGGATTGGGAGAAAACCCGCCGGTTACAATGAGTGCCACTCCACCTGCAGCCCGTTCGGCAAAATAGGCGGCCAGTCGTTCAAACCCATCCGGATCATCTTCCAGACCGGTGTGCATGGAGCCCATGATTACCCGGTTCTTAAGGGAGGTAAAACCAAGGTCCAGCGGCCTAAAAACATTCGGGTAGGGGTGACGCTTCATTACGATCTCCTGCTTCCAGGGCGGGCGGGACAGCCTCTATAATCACACGGTGAATACCGGTTGAAAGTCTCGAGAACAATTATAAAAGCATATCATCACCGATCTTGCGTAACAAGTATTCTATTGTCCAAAACACTGCTTTCCAAAAGTTAGGCGGTCGTCAATGCCTTTCTCAACTCACTGGAATCCCTGCGGTCCCTGTCAGATGCAAAGATGGATGCAAGAAGGTGGAAATGTTATCCGAAGGCGATGAGAAAGGTGCCAATAAAGATAATCGATGCAGAGGTGAATCGCATCCTCTGATGCTTTTCTTTTAATGCATACCCGCCCAGCAAAACCGCAAAAACAATGCTCAACTGTCTGAGGCCGACGATATAACTCACCCGGTCGATGGTAAACGCCACAAGAATCAGAAAATAACCGAAAATTGACAGAAACCCGCAAACAAGGATGGGGGTACGATTCGTCTGCCATTCCCTTTTGATCTCACCCTTTGTTTTATGACTGCTGATGTACCCTGAAAACATCAGCATGCTGAACCAGGGATATACATAGGCAAAAACCACCGGATGAATGTGGCTCACAGCCACCTTGTCCACGATGGAATAGGACGCCACCGACACAAGGGTAAGAAAGGCAAACTGAATGGCGCGATCATGGGACAAGGCCCGCAACGGCCGGACCAGTTCGGTAGCGCTCATCCGCTGCATATTGATGGTATAGCTGCCAAGCGCCACCAACAGGATCCCGGCAACACCCTGTGGGCTGACCGCTTCGTTGAGAACAAAAATGGAAAACAGAAGGACCAGGGCCGGCGAGGATCTCATGATGGGGTAGACCAATGAAAGGTCACCGGTTTCAAGGGCTTTGGTGAGCAGGACCCAGTAGAGGAAGTGTAGCAGTCCGGATGCCAGAATAAAGATCCAGACGGGGATCGAGGCCAGGGGTGTTGCGGGAAAGTAAACTAGAAAAAGCGGCGTAAACAGCACCAATCCAACCACTTCATACCACCATACGAACGCCTGTTTATCGGTGGCCTTTTTGGTGAGGTAGTTGCGGCCGGCATGCATGGCCGCGGATAGAATGACCAGGATGATGGCGAGGGTGCTCATGGCGCGGCTTGCCCATTTGAAGCGAAAATGTGCTGTTTTGCCAAAAAGGAACGTACGGCAAAAAATGATTGAGATTATTTTATGTAGGTTAAAAAGTCAAAACGAATCCATCGCCATTTGCTAAGACAACCGTTAAAATCAGGCTTGGAAACCGATGGCATCGGATCAAGGTTGACGGTGCATTTTCGAAAAAAAATCGTTTTCATCTGTCTGCAGTAATAGAATCGGCCGAATACGGACGGTTAACTTCTTTTGGTGAAAACGCTCCTTTCAATTCGGACATAATTGTCACAAACCTATCAATGATATTGCACAATTGTTACGATTTCTGGATTTGATTTTGTCCGACATTAAATTTCAACCTAATGATATAAAAGACAATAAATACGTAATGAGTCGTCCTTTAAATTAGGCATTACTCTTGCTATCTAGTTCGTTTAAATGGCTGCCCGACCGAGTTTATTTTTGTTCGATTTTTACATACGGCATGGTCCTGTACCGTCAGCACGCCATTTGCCTGGCCGGTTTCAAAAGCCTGCTGACCGGCATGATAGGCGCATTCATTAAACCGGATGTTCAGGGAGAGTTGTCATGGAAGGCATTGTCGAAAAGAGGCCATTGTCTTTAGGCGATGAGTCGATTTTTGTGGGCCGCTGCAGCCAATGCGGAGAGGTCATCCACAGTGGCAGGGAATTGGCGTTAGATGAGAAACAGATTCTGTGTGAAGGATGCTATCGATTTATGATTAATCCGGATACGGGGGGCGATATCCCCTCACGATGGTTTTAGGCCTTCTTCGATCAACGGATCGACTTTTATTTTGTCGAGCCGCGCTGGTCATGCATCCTGCTGCCGGATCAGCTGGTCCCTGAAATCAGACGGGCTGTTCATATAAAGGGCCGTAGCCTCCTGGAAGCCGAGGTTCCCGACCAGTTGAATGCCCCGGTCGCGGTATCGGTATTGACGAAGGGCTGGCACCAAGGGTGGCTTTTTCTCGGGAGCGGAAGCCGGTACCGCCATATGGTGCTGGATGCAATAGCGCTCCAACACACAATGCACCAATCCACCAACAATCGACTCTTCCACGGCCATCCATTCTTCCGCGAGACGCTGCGCGGCAGACAGGCTCTCCGGCGGATGATTCCTCATGGATGTCGCAATTTCACGATCCGTTGCCTTTCCCAGTTGATAGTGCAGGGTCTCTTCCACAGGAACTGACATGAGGGTGTAAAGGTTTTCGGTATTGTTCTGCCAGATGGTAAAGGGTTTGCGCGTCAAATCAAACTGCCCCGACGCCATCGATTGTATCTCCAGATCCACCGCTCCCAAGTGGTTGGAAAATATGGCACCGGTGGCCTTGTACTTTACACTGCATCCGGATTCTGCGGTAAATTTGCAGACCGCCCGATAATCCTTTGCCAGCCGGTGAACCAGAAAGGCGGATATACCGGTCTCTGATACCGGTGGATAGCTTTCCCTCGGACTGGAGATGACCGCATAGAAATTTTCCATCCGGTTCATCTCGAACAGAAAATTGGTGATATCCCGGCAATAGTGATGATAGGCGGCTGCGTGGCCTTCCTGCAGTTGTGGAACGAACATCAGACGGACCTGAATATCTTCCACCGATAATCTCACCTGCTTTTCAAATCCTATTTTTTTTCTGAGCTGGCTCAACAAATCCTTCCGCTGGCCCAGCTGAGAGCGGATGTGCTGCGCTACCTCAACATCCGGGTCTGCCAAAAAGTCCCGAAATACAAGCATCGGGCCTTCCCGTTCCATCATCTGAGGAATTCTCGAAACCAGTTCCAAGTCGTCCTTCAGGGCTGCGGCAGCAAACCTGATCGGCGAGAGCATCCAGCCGGTCAGACCCATCGCTCCCAGTTGCATCAAGCGGCGCCGGCTCAAGCGTTTGTTTGCGGAAAAGCCTGTTCTCAATTGTCTCATGATTCCGTTATCGGCAATATTTTCGTAACTATTAATTTTTAAATTCGCTGGAATTAACGACCAAAACGCTAATTTCGGCATTCCATGCTTACTATTACATGTTTCATGCCCACCGCTGAAAATTGGCCATCGGCACCCTGTCGATGCGCAATTTTGGGCCTTCTGGTGCAAAATACGAAACGGATTAAGGCTGCATGGATTTTAAAAAAGGTCAACACACCGTATAAAATCGAATAGTTATATCGTTGGCACACCCATTGCTCAGCTGAAAAAATAAGCGCGGCACACCGTCGGTCGGTTCCGGGATGCTGAAAGTTCAGCATGGGGTGTGTTGACGAAGGGAGGGCGCCTGTCCCTTCTTGGGCAAAAGAGGGGTCAACCAACAACCAGTGGAGGGAGGAAGCAGCAATGAAAACATTCAAGGGTAAAATCGTAGCCGGTCTCGTTGCCGCCATGTTTATGGTCGTGGCCACTGCCGGCCTGGCAATGGCGGGTGACAGCATCGTCGGCACCATTTCGGAAAAGGGCGACGTCATCGTGCTTGACGCTGCTGACGGCAGCTACGTTCTCGAAGGCAGTGATATGGCAGCCGACATGGTTGGCAAAAAAGTGAAGGTGACCGGCACGGTTGCTGAGAAGGAAAACATGAAAGTCATCAATGTACTTTCCATGGAGGAAGTCACGGAATAAGAATTTCAGAGCCGAAGTGCAGCCCTGACGGCCAAGGACCGCGGGGTTGCTGATAGCACGCAGTCACCTGCATCCGGGAAAGACCCCGACCGGATGCGGGATTTTTCGAATCAAAGAATAAATCCAGGGAAAGTTGCTTAAAAGCGGCTTTCCCTGTTTTTGTTTGGACATCCCATGTCCCCTCCTTGCATGTGCCGTCTTTTGAGTTACCTTACCCCTGAAGACTGGTTTTGTGTTTTGATGCAATCGGTTGCGTTATGCCTTCATTGACACAGCAGTAATCCTGTGATAGCACCTTGCCCGCTGCGATCAAATAGGCCGGAAACGCAGGAAGCATGCCTGACGCGGCTTGTTGAGTTACAGACAGATAGCTGCGCATCCAGTTGATTCTGTTCATAAGGTGAAGATGTCCTGCACCTGGAAATTCAGCTTTTGAGGAAAGGGGAGGTGAACCATGGCCAATGCGATTTTTTCCATAGACCCGCCGGCCAATGAGCCGGTTCTTGAATACCGGCCGGGCAGCAATGAGCGGCGTCGCATCAAGGATGAGTTGCAGCGGCTCAGAAACATGGAAATGGAAATTCCGCTGATCATCGGCGGACGTCCCATAAAAACGGGGAACCTGGGCCGATGCACGATCCCCCACGACCATGGCCATCAGCTGGCTCTTTTTCACCAGGCCGGCGAGAAAGAAGTGTCCATGGCCATCGACGCAGCGGCATCAGCCGCCGGGGAATGGGCGGCCATGGGATGGTACGACCGCCTGGCCATTTTTACCCGGGCTGCCGATCTCATCGCCGGACCACGGCGTATGACGTTAAACGCTGCCACCATGCTCGGACAGGGCAAGAACATTTTCCAGGCGGAAATCGATTCCGCCTGTGAAATCATAGACTTCCTTCGCTTTAACGCCTTCTATGCCACGCAGATATATCGGCAGCAACCCCAATCCGGGCCTGCTGAATGGAATCATTTGGAATACCGGCCCCTGGAGGGCTTCGTTTTTGCCGTTACCCCATTCAACTTCACCGCCATCGCCGGCAATCTTCCATCGGCGCCGGCTATGCTGGGCAACACGGTGTTGTGGAAACCGGCATCGTCCGCCGTCTATTCAGCCTGGATGCTCATGGAGACATTCATTGAGGCCGGACTTCCGCCGGGAGTAATCAATTTCATCCCAGGCGCCGGCGCCCGGGTGGGCACTCCGGTTCTGGCCAGCCCGGATCTGGCCGGCATTCACTTCACCGGATCCACATCTGTATTCCAGGGCATGTGGAAAACCGTTGCCGACAACCTCGGCCGCTACCGAGGCTACCCGCGCATCGTCGGCGAAACCGGTGGAAAAGACTTTGTCTTTGTGCACCCCAGCGCTGATCCTGACGCCGTGGTCACCGCTCTGATCCGGGGTGCCTTCGAATACCAGGGGCAGAAATGCTCGGCCGTCTCACGCACCTACCTTCCCAAATCCCTCTGGGCGGAATTGAAGGAAAAACTGACGGCCGCCCTCCTCACGATCAAAGTGGGGACCCCGGAAGACTTCTCCAATTTTGTCAATGCCGTTATCGACCGGGCTGCATTTGACACGATCACCGGTTATATCGAATATGCCCGCAAGCACGCCAAAGCCGAGATTATCGCCGGTGGCGCCTATGACCGAAGCTCCGGTTATTTCATCGAGCCCACGGTGATCCTCACCACCGATCCCCATTTTAAAACCATGGAAGAAGAAATATTCGGACCCGTGCTGACGGTCTATATCTATGCCGACGAGGACTTCGAAGCAACCCTGGACCTGTGCGACCGGACGTCGCCATATGCCCTCACCGGCGCCATTTGGGCTCGGGATCGTGCGGCGGTGGCTACAGCCAGGCGCCGGCTGGTTCATGCAGCCGGCAACTTCTACATCAATGACAAGCCCACCGGTGCCGTAGTTGGGCGCCAACCCTTCGGCGGTGGACGGAGGTCAGGCACCAACGACAAGGCGGGCAGTTTTCTCAATCTCTATCGCTGGGTCAGCCCGCGAACCATCAAGGAAAACTTCCTGCCGGCCACCGACTACCGCTACCCGTATATGGCTGCGGAGTAAAGCGACCCGGCCGGAGAACCCGGTATTAGGAACACTCACCGACCCCTGGAAGGATATGAAATCATGGAGTTCTTGAAAGTATTGGGTATTGAGAAAGAAAACCTCGGCGTGTCTACCGGCCTGAAATGGATGGGTGGCGGTGACGGACCGAAAATCGAAGGGATTTCACCGGTGGACGGCAACGTTATCGCCAGCATATTCACAGCCACGGAAGCCGAATATGAATTGGTTGTTCAGACTGCCCACCGCGCCTTTTTAACGTGGCGGCAGGTACCGGCACCCCGGCGCGGAGAAATTGTCCGGCGAATCGGCCAGCAACTCCGGGCTTACAAAGAGCCGCTGGGTACCCTGGTGTCCTACGAAATGGGAAAATCCCTTCAGGAGGGACTGGGTGAGGTCCAGGAGATGATCGACATCTGTGACTTTGCCGTGGGCCAGTCCAGGCAGCTCTATGGGTACACCATGCACTCGGAGCGGCCGGAACATCGCATGTACGACCAATATCATCCCCTGGGAGTCGTGGGCATCGTCAGCGCCTTCAACTTCCCGGTGGCCGTGTGGTCCTGGAACGCCATGCTGGCGGCGGTGTGCGGCGATGCGATCCTCTGGAAGCCGTCATCCAAAGCTCCCCTTTCGGCCATTGCCGTGCAGCATATCCTGGCCGATGTGCTGCGGGACAATGCCGATGTGATCCCCGAAGGGCTTTTCTCCCTGGTGGTGGGCAGCGGAAGCACCGTGGGCCAACGCCTGCTGGAGGATAAGCGGATGCCCCTCGTGTCAATCACCGGGTCCACCCGGGTCGGCCGACATGCCGCCCAGGTCGTGGCCGGTCGATTCGGACGGACCATTCTGGAACTGGGGGGCAATAACGCCATCATCGTTACCCCGGCGGTCGATCTGGCCATGGCGGTCACGGCCATCGTTTTCGGCGCCGTGGGCACAGCCGGCCAGCGCTGCACTTCCACCCGCCGGGTCATCATCCATGAATCCATTTTCGACAAAGTAGTCACGGCCTTGACCAAAGCCTACGGAAGCCTACGTATCGGCACGCCGCTGGATTCAGCCAACCACATGGGGCCGCTCATCGATACCGCAGCCGTCGCGGACTATCGCCATGCACTGGCACAGGTGGCAGCCCAGGGAGGAAAGATCATATATGGCGGCCAGGTGCTGGAAGGCTCCGCGTATTCGTCGGGTTGTTACGTACAGCCCACGCTGTGCGAGATGGAAAACGGCTACGCCATTGTCCAGGATGAGACTTTTGCGCCCATTCTCTACCTGATCCGTTACAACGGCGATGTCTCCAACGCCATCGCCATCCAGAACGACGTTCCCCAAGGTCTTTCGTCGGCCATCTTCACCAACGATCTGCGTGAGGCCGAGCAGTTCCTCTCCGCGGCAGGGTCGGACTGCGGCATTGCCAACGTCAACATCGGCACCTCAGGTGCGGAAATCGGCGGCGCCTTCGGTGGAGAGAAAGAAACCGGCGGCGGCCGGGAGTCCGGCTCCGATGCCTGGAAGGGGTACATGCGCCGGCAGACCAATACCATCAACTTCGGTTGCAGCCTGCCCCTGGCCCAGGGAATCGTCTTCGACATATAACCGGTTCCATCGCACTCCAGCATGGTTTCCGAACCTAACATTCAGTGTTGCCGGCTCTCCGAGTGGCCCCGGTGAGCCGGCAACTAGCCCATCTTTTTCCTTGCTGACCGTTCTCCCGCCTGCTATTCTTTTTGCGTTTACCGATACCCTTGCCCGGATGACAGGAGGTGGGATGGCCGGAAAAACCAGAAAAGTCAGTGTCAAATCAAAGGTCTGGCTCGAGGATCGCCAGGGACGAATCATTTTTGGACTGGGTCGCATGCGAATTTTAAACGCCATTCAAAAATGCGGATCTCTCAACGCGGCGGCCAAAGACCTTAAAATGAGTTATCGGGCGGTCTGGGGCAAGATCAAGGTGACCGAAGAGGCTCTGGGCAAACCCCTGCTGGTGAAGAGCCAGGGAGGCAGTGCCGGCGGCGGCTCCACGCTCACCCCCTATGCCCACACCCTCATGGAGCGATACCTGGCCCTTTCACGCATCATCGACAATCAGGCCGATGATCTGTTCGAATCCGGCTTCCTCGATCCGCAATAGCCATGTTCTATTGAAAAGGGTATACTTCGGAGTATGGGCGGCAATCGGACCGCCCGGCCATGAACCGTTTCTCATACCACGCCTTTCGATCTTAAAACGACATGCACCGAGCAGGAAAAACAAATGGGTTGACTGATGTTCCCGGCATCTGGGTGGGACACTATACCGATACACGCGCAGCCTCCGGAACGACCGTGGTAATGTGTCCCGAAGGGGCGGTGGGCGGCGTCGATGTTCGGGGGGCGGCACCGGGCACGCGGGAAACCGACCTGCTTGCCCCTGAAAATCTGGTTGAAAAAGTTCAGGCCATCTGTCTTTCGGGCGGATCGGTGTACGGATTGGCCGCGGCGGACGGTGTGGTGCGGCATCTGGAATCCAGGTCGATCGGCTTCCCTCTGGATTCCACCCACGTGGCCCCCATCGTTCCGTCGGCCGTACTCTACGACCTGGGCCGCAGCGCTGAATTCAGACCGCCGGTGGACAGCCATTGGGGAGACCTGGCTTGCCGCTCCGCCGGCCCGGGACCGGTAAAAACAGGTTGCGTAGGTGCCGGTACGGGCGCCATGTCCGGCGGCATAAAGGGGGGTCTGGGCAGTGCCAGCATAGTCCTGGATACGGGCATTACCGTGGCGGCCCTGGTGGCGATCAACTCCCTGGGATCGACCATCGATCCGGCCACGGGAACCTTTTGGGAAATCCGGCTTGAAATCGAAAACGAATTTGCCGGGCATATCCGCCATCGGGTAATACTACCCGAGCCACCCACCGGTTCGCCGGGTGAGAACACCACCCTTGCCGTTGTGGCCACCGACGCAACTCTCACCAAGGCCCAGGCAAAAAAAATCGCCATGATGGCCCATGACGGCATGGCCCGGGCCATCCGTCCCGCCCATACCATGTTCGACGGGGATATCGTGTATTGCCTCGCCACCGGCCAACGGCCTCTACCGGAAACCCCGGGTTTTTTTTCGGCACCGGTCGCCCGAGCCGTCAATACTATCGGTCATGCCGCTGCCGACTGCCTGGCACGAGCCATCATCCGAGGAATTCTCGATGCAAAAAGCGGTTATGGCATGACTGCCTATCGAGATCTTGACCATCGATAACGGAAAAACCGTTTTCCAACCAATCATCGCTGAAAGGAGAAAAGATGAACAATGCCTTCCGGTCCTTTTTTGTGGTCCTCTTGCTGGTTGTCGTAAGCACTCCCGCTTTTTCCCAGACACCGGTCAAGGGCGGCACCTTGATGGTCTGCCAACCGGCGGAGCCGCCGGGACTGGATCCCACGGCCGGTACAGAGGCGGCCATTGACCGCGTGGTGTATGCCAACATCTATGAAGGACTGGTGAAGGTGGACAGCGGGGGTGGCTTTCTCCCCGGCCTGGCTAATGGCTGGAACCTATCGGCCGATGGCCTGGTCTACACCTTCAACCTGAGAAAAGGCGTGGTCTTCCACAACGGGGAAACCTTCAATGCAACGGTGGCCAAATGGAACCTGGAACGCGCCGCCAAACCGGAAAATGGAAACATCCATCCCGAATATTTCAATGGCATCGAGAGCATTGCCACACCGGATAACCATACATTAGTCATCCGCCTTAAAGACGTTGACGCCCTGTTCATCGCCCACATGGCCGAAGGGGATGCCGTCATGTTGCCGATGAAAGGGTATGAGAATGCTAAATCCAACCCCATTGGCACCGGCCCCTTCAAGTTCGTCAAATGGGTCAGGGGGGACCGGGTGGAGATGGCCCGTTTCGACGGCTATTGGAACCCCTTTTTACCTTACCTGGACCGGGTGACCTTCCGTTTCATCGGCGATCCTGCCGCCCAGATCGCCGCGCTCAAGGCCGGCGATATTGATGTGATCGGCTATATCGCCGCGCCGGAGTCGGCCATGATGCTGGCAAAGGACAAACGCTTCAAAGTATATGCCGGCACCACCACCGGCGAGGTGATTATGTCCACCAACAACAAGGCTGCACCCTTCGACAGCCTGCTGGTTCGCCGGGCCATGGCCCATGCCATCGATCGCCAGGCGGTGGTGGATCTGGTGATGTTCGGCTACGGAACCCCCATCGGTTCCCACTGGTCACCCTCCACCCCCTATTACGAAGATCTCACCGGCCGCTTTCCCTACGACCCGGACAAGGCCAGGGCCCTGCTGAAGGAAGCCGGATACCCAGACGGTTTTTCGGCCACCATCAAGCTGCCGGCTATCTACTCCTACTCCAGACGCGCCGGTGAAGTAATCGCCGACATGCTGTCCAAGGTAGGCATCGACCTGACCATCGAAATCGTGGAATGGGGTCAGTGGATCGACCGGATCTTCAAGAAAAAAGAGTACCAGTTAACCATGATCGGCCACGTGGAGGCCTGGGACATCGGCATCTATGCCAAACCGGATTACTACTTTCAGTATGACTCCCAGGAATTCCGGGATGCTTATGCCAATGCCCTCAAGGCCCCGGACGAAGCGGGCAAGGCCAAATGGTTCGGCCGCTGCCAGGAGATCATCGCCGATGACGCGGTCAACGGATTTCTTTTTTCAGCGCCCAGCCTGCCGGTCATGAAGGCTGGCGTCATGGGGTGGTGGGAAAACTACCCGACCATTGCCCTGGATTGCACCGCGGTATGGTGGAAGCCGTAATCATGGCGACCAGGCACTGATGACCGCTTATTTGTTGAAAAAAGGAATCAGCCTGACGGCAGTGCTATTTCTGGTTTCCCTCACCGTCTTCTCGGTACTTTTCGTACTGCCTGGCGACCCGGCCCAGATCATCCTGGGGATCAACGCTTCTCCGGAAACCCTGGCGGCCCTTCGAGCGAGGCTGGGATTGGATCAACCGTTCTGGGTCCAATACGGCAGGTGGATCGGCAGTCTGCTGAACGGCACCGGAGGCCACTCCATTACTTATGATACAGCGGTGTTCGACCTTATCGGATCCCGCCTGGCAGTAACCGGCCCGTTAGCGCTTATGGCCATGGCCATTGCCGTAGCACTGGCCCTTCCTCTGGGTATTTTTGCCGCCCGCCACCAGAATCGCCCCGGAGATGCGGCAGTGATGGCCGGCACGCAGGTGGGGCTGGCGGTTCCCGAGTTCTGGCTGGGCATCCTGCTTATGCTGCTCTTTTCCGTTCACTGGGGAGTGTTTACCGCCGGCGGATTTCCCGGCTGGGGAGAGGATATCTGGGGCTCCCTGAAGGCCTTGTTCCTGCCGGCCCTGGCCCTTGGGCTGATTCGGGCGGCCATTCTCACCCGGCTGACCCGATCCTCCATGCTGGAGGTGCTGCGGGAGGATTATGTGCGTACGGCCCGCGCCAAGGGGCTGAAGGAACGCACCGTGGTGTATGGCCACGCCTTGAAAAATGCGCTGATCCCGGTGCTGACCATTTTCGGCCTGCAGATGGGCCAACTGCTGGCCGGAGCCATCATCATCGAAAATGTATTCACCCTGCCGGGCTTGGGACGGCTGGTGTTCCAGGCCATTGGCCAGCGGGACCTACCCGTGGTGCGGGAGGTGGTGCTCTTCATGGCGGCCGCCGTAGTGATCGTCAACTTTCTCGTGGACCTCTCATACGCGGTCGTGGACCCGAGAATCCGGCTGGACGGTTGATAGCCATGGGTCGCTATTTTAAAAACCTGAACTTCTTTATAGGGCTTTCACTCTCTGCAGTGGTGGTGGCCATGGCCGTGGTCAGCCTGTTCTGGACGCCATACCGCCCCACCACCATGGACGCCCATCATCGCATTGAAGCGCCCTCCTTGGCCCACCCCCTGGGTACGGATCAATACGGCCGGGACCTGCTCTCCCGGGTAATGGTCGGGGCGGTGAATTCCATCATCGTGGGATTGATGACCGTTGCTATCGGCATGGGAGCGGGAATCGTCCTGGGACTGACCAGCGCCTGGGGCGGCCGGCTGGCGGATGAAACCATCATGCGCTTTTCAGACCTGCTCTTCGGCTTTCCGGCGGTGCTGTCGGCCATATTGATCACGGCGGTCATGGGGCCGTCGGCGGTCAACGCCATGCTGGCCATCGGCATTTTTTATATTCCGGTATTTGCCCGGCTCACCCGGGCATCGGCCCTGACCATAAAGGGGTTGGACTATATTTCCGCCGCCCGGGCGGCGGGGCAGGAGGAGGTGGCCATCATCTGGCGCCACGTGCTGCCCAACATTCTCTCGCCGCTGATCATTCAGGCCACCGTCCAGTTCGCCGTAGCGATTCTGGCCGAAGCCGGCCTGAGCTACCTGGGGCTGGGCACCCAGCCGCCGCATCCCTCCTGGGGAAGGATGCTCAACGAAGCCCAGACGTTCATGGAACTGGCCCCGTGGATGGCTGTTTTTCCCGGGCTGGCCATTGCCTGGACGGTGTTGGGATTCAATCTGCTGGGTGATGGGCTGCGGGACATTCTGGATCCGAGGTTGCGATAGATGATAGACAAAACATTGATGGACAAAGTCCTGGAACAGATCGATCCGGAAGCGGTGGTCGATCTCACGGCCCGCCTGGTGAGATGCAACTCGGTGTGGGATCCGAAAGCAGGCACCAGTGAAGCCGAAGCGGCTGCCTTGACCGCCCGATGGGCTCAGGACCGGGGCTTTTCCGTGTCCGTGGAAGCCGTGGCCCCGGACCGTCCCAATGTGATTGTCCGTTGGGCTTTCGGCCCCGGACCTCGAACCTTGATGTTCGAAGGACACACGGATGTGGTCACGCCCGGCGACCTGACCCGGTGGCGCTACGATCCCTTCGGCGCAAAAATCGAAAAGGGGCGTATGTTCGGCCGGGGCACCAACGATACCAAAGGAAACCTGGCCGCCATGTTGGTGGCCATGGCGGCCCTGAAGGCATCGGACATCCCCTTGACCGGATCCATGATAGGCGGAATCCTGTGCGACGAAGAGGGCATGATGACCGGCGTGCAGCATTTCATCGCGCAGGGCCATGCCGATCAGGTGACCGCCGCGGTGATCTGCGAACCCCAGGACGGACTGGTCTGCATCGCCCAGAAGGGAGCGGTGAGGGCACGGTTTGCCGTAAAGGGTCGCATGAGCCATGGTGCCATGCCCCTGTCCGGCATCAACCCTGCAGCGGCCGTGGCCCGCATCATCGACGGGTTGGCCGGACTGGAAGCCGAGGCCGTGAGGGCTTTTGGACAAGACCCCCTGCTGGGGTGGCCCAGCTTCACTCCCACGGTGGTTCAGGCACCCTCACAGGGGCCGCCTCAGCTCAACGTAATGCCCGGTGAAGCAGAAATCCTGGTGGACGTACGCACCATTCCCGGTCAGCGCCACGATGCCATTCGGGAGGCGCTGGGTGACCTGGCGCAGCAGACCGTCAGGGACGTCAACGACCACTACCGGGAAACCGACCGACGGCTCGGTATCCAACGCCCCTGGGAGCTGGACGTGGCGGTTGAATTTCTTTCCGACCGGCCCTGCACCCGAACCGAGGAAAACGAGCCGGTAATCGCGTCGGCCGTTTGGGCCAGCCGCCAGGTCAGCGGGAAAAAGCCTGACTTCGCAGGGGTTCCCGGCGCAACCGACGGCACCTTTCTCTGGGCACTGAAAGATATTCCCATCGTCACCATGGGTGCCGGGGACCGCCAGGTGCCCCACCAGGCGGACGAGTGGGTTGATTTGGACCAGCTGGTGGATACGGCCCGCATCTATGCCCTCACCGCCCTTCATTACCTCTATGCCGGAGACACCCGGTGAGTGATGCGCTGCTGGACATCCGGGGGTTATCGGTCCACTTCCACACCCCCGAGGGAGTCGGCCGGGCGGTGGAATCCGTCAACCTGTCCATCGCCCCAGGTGAAACCCTGGGACTGGTGGGCGAATCGGGCTGCGGGAAAAGCGTCACCACCCTGGCCGTGGTGGGTCTGGTACCCTCACCGCCGGGCCGGATCGTGGCGGGAGAGATCCGCTTTCAGGGCAGAGACCTGCTTAAAGCCGACCCCGAAAGCCTGCGCCGCATCCGGGGCCACGAGATCGGCATGATCTTTCAGGAACCCATGACCGCCTTGAACCCTGTGCTCACCATCGGCCGGCAGGTGGCCGAACCCCTGGTGGCGCATCTGGGGATGTCGCGCTCCGAGGCCCTGAAGAAGGCGGCCCGGTGGCTGGACCGGGTGCGTATCCCGTCGGCGGCAAGCCGGCTGGGGGCATACCCTCACGAGCTGTCCGGGGGCATGCGCCAGCGGGTGATGATCGCCATGGCCATGATCTGCCGGCCCCGTTTGCTGGTTGCCGACGAACCCACCACGGCCCTTGACGTGACCCTCCAGCGCCAAATCCTGTCGCTGATGGCGGAATTGAAAACCGAGCTGGACACCGCCATGCTGCTGATCACCCACGACCTGGGGGTGGTCGCCCAGACCGCCGGCCGGGTGGCGGTAATGTACGCCGGCCGGGTGGTGGAATGCGCCGGTGTGCGGCTCCTGTTTGCCGAGCCCCTGCACCCCTACACGCGGGGGTTGCTCCAATCCATGCCGCGGTTGGGAGCGGGTCGTGGGCGGCTGCATGAAATCCCCGGCACCGTTCCCGCCGCGACAGATCCGATCAGCGGCTGCCCCTTTGCCGGGCGCTGTCCGTCGGCGTTCGACCGGTGCCGGCGCGATGACCCGGTGCTGGAAACGGTTCGGCAGGAACGTCAGGTGAGCTGCTGGTTGTACGACCCTTCCAAGCAAGAGGCCAACCCATGAATCCCGCCCCCCTGCTTGAGGTCACGGATCTCACCAAACACTTCCCTGTGGGCAGCGGTTTTTTTTCACGCCCCATAGGATGGGTGAAGGCGGTCAACGGCGTCAGTTTTTCCATCGGCCGGGGGGAAAGCCTGGGACTGGTGGGCGAATCGGGATGCGGTAAAAGCACGCTGGCCCGGCTGGTGGCAAGGCTGCTGAGGCCTACCGACGGTTCCATCCGATTCGGGGACCGGGAGATCGGTGCTCTGGATCGGCGGGCCATGCGACCCCTGAGAAAGCGGATTCAGATCATCTTCCAGGATCCTTACGCCAGCCTGGATCCGCGCATGACCGTGGCGGCCAGTGTCACCGAACCCCTTCTCAACGGCGCCACGCTTTCAAAACGTGAACGACGTTCGTTGGCTGCTGAATTGCTGGCCACCGTGGGCCTGCGGACCAGCGACCTGGATCGCTTCCCCCACGAGTTCTCGGGCGGCCAGCGCCAGCGCATCGGCATTGCCCGGGCGCTGTGCGTAAGGCCCGAACTGGTGGTTGCCGACGAGCCGGTCAGCGCCCTGGACGTCTCCATCCAGGCCCAGATTCTCAATTTGATGAAGGATCTTCAACAGCAGTTCGGCCTGGCCTATCTCTTCATCTCCCACGACATCAGTGTAGTGGAACACATTTGCAACCGGATTGCCGTCATGTACGCCGGTCAACTGGTGGAGACGGCCGGCTCCGAAGGGTTCCATGGGGCCTGCAGGCATCCCTACACCCAGGCCCTGGTGGCCGCCGTGCCCCAACCGGACCCGCAGGTGATCCTGCCGCCGGTCCCGGTGGAAGGCGAACCCCCGGACCCGGCCGCGCTGCCGCCCGGATGCCCCTATCACCCCCGGTGCCCCCACGCATTCGATCCATGCCCCGAGCGGCGGCCGCCGCTGATCGAAGCGGGCAGGCACCACCAGGTGGCCTGCTGGTTCAATGGAGGCAAAGGCGTGGAGCAAGGGCTGCCGCTCAATCGGCACGGGTCCGGATGATGGCGCCTTTATCAGCGGATTCGGCCAGCCGGCTGTAAAGATAGAGATATCCCGAGGTGACCCGCGGGGCCGGCGCCTGCCATTGGGAACGCCTGCGAGCGAGTTCGTCTTCCGGCACCTTCAGGTCCAGTCGTTTGCCGGGAATGTCGACGGCGATGACATCCCCGTCCGTCACCAGGGCAATAGGGCCCCCTTCCATGGCTTCGGGAGAGATATGGCCGATAAAGCAGCCGTTGTTGGTCCCGGAAAACCGTCCATCGGTCACCAGGGCGACCTTATCGCTGAGCCCCAGGCCGTGCAGCAGTTTCATGGCCTTGAACATCTCGGGCATACCCGGCCCGCCCTTGGGGCCCTCATAGCGGATTACCACCACATCGCCGGGTCGCACCGCATCAGCCATGATAGCCGCATTGGCCTCGGCTTCGGAATCAAAAACCCGTGCCGGCCCGCTGAAGATTAACATGTCGCTGCGGATGGCTGCCGGCTTGGTGACCGCCGAATTCGGCGCCAGGTTGCCGTGCAGCACCGCCAGCCCGCCGCTGGTGCTGAAGGGTTTCTCAAATGTCTTTATTACGGCATTGTCGGGTGAGACATGGCCGTGGATGTTTTCACCGATCGTCCGGCCGGTGACGGTCATTGCCTCCTGGTGCAACAGGGGGGCAATCTCATTCATCACCACGGGTACGCCTCCGGACTCGAAAAAATCGATTACATTGCAGGCAGCTGCAGGATTCATCTTGGCAATCAGGGGCGTGCTGCGGCTGATATCGTCAAACATCTTGATGTCGAACGCCACGCAGGCCTCATAGGCGATGGCGGGAATGTGCAGGGCGGCGTTGGTGGAGCCGCCGATGGCGGAGGTCAGACGGACGGCGTTTTCCAGGGATTGGCGGGTGATGATCCGCCGGGCGGTGATACCGGTGCGAACCAGATCGACAACGGCGCGGCCGGAGTCCTGGGCCGCATGCAGCCGCCCGGTATGGGTAGCCGGAATCATGGCGCTGCCGGTGAGGGACATGCCGATGGCTTCGGCGATGCAGCACATGGTGTTGGCGGTCCCCAGAAAGGAACACGAACCACAGGTAGGGGCGCACGCATCCTCCATCCGGATCAGCGCTTCCGCCGACAGTTCGCCTTTTTTCAACCGGCCGACCCCTTCGATAATGGAGGTGGTGTCCGCTTTGCGGCCATCAATCCGAGGTCCGCCCATCATGGGGCCGCCGTTGACCAGGATGGCCGGCAGGTCCAGTCGTGCAGCTGCCATGAGCATGCCGGGAACGATTTTATCGCAGGATCCCAGCAGCACCAGCCCGTCGTACTGGTGCGCCTGCACCATCAGTTCGATGCTGTGGGCGATGATGTCGCGGGTGGGCAGGATGTAGCGCATGCCTTCGTGGCCCTCGGCAATGCCGTCGCAGGCACCGATGACCCCGAATTCCACCGGCGTGCCGCCGGCCGCGCGGATCCCTTCCCGAACCGCCGCAGACACCTGGCGAAGGTTATAATGGCCGGGGACGGTGGTGCTCCAGGCGTTGGCAATTCCGATCAGGGGTTTTTCCAGATCCCTGTCGGTGTAACCCATGGATTTATAGTAGGCACGGTTAATGCTCCACTCCGGCCGCTCGAGAATTTTCTGACTGCGAAGTTTCATGCTTATCAACTCCCGTCGATAGGGGATGAACGGTTTTAATCAGGGCGTTGGCGTCACCGGGAAAGCTTGGCCGCCATCTTGATGGCTTCGACCATGGACTGGGGCGTGGCACGGCCTTCCCCGGCTTTGTCGAAGGCCGTGCCATGATCCACCGACGTGCGAACGATGGGGAGCCCGATGGTCACGTTGACGCCCGCCATTTGACTCCATGTTCCGGTACCGTCGTCATATTGAAAACCGACCAGTTTGGCGGGGATATGGCCCTGATCGTGGTACATGACCACCACGGCATCATACATGCCGCCTTTCATCTTGGAAAAAACGGTATCGGCCGGCAGGGGTCCTTCCACCCGGATCCCCGCGGCTCGACCGGCCTCCACCGCCGGCGTGATTTCGGTGTCGTCCTCATTGCCGAACAGGCCGCCTTCGCCGCAATGGGGATTGAGGCCGGCAACGGCAATCCGGGGCGTGGGGATATCCAGTCCCTTCAAGGTGCTGTGGGTGAGCTGAATCACTTTCAGGACCCGTTCCTTTTTGACCCGTTCACAGGCTTCCCGCAGGGATACATGCGTGGAGACGTGCGTCACACGGAAATTCCCATCGACCAGCATCATGGCAAAATCGGTCGTACCGGTTTTTTCACCGTAAATCTCGGTGTGACCGGCGTAGTGAAACCCGGCGGCGTTGATGGCGGCTTTATTGATCGGACCGGTCACCGTGCCGTCAATCTCTCCGGCAAGGGCGAGTGAGATGACCCGGTCGATGTATTCGAACGAGGCCTTTCCCTGCCCGGCGGTAACGTTTTTGTGCCGCAGGTCGGCCACCGGCATATTCATCAGGTCCAGAACGTCAAGCGTTCCCGGCCTGAACCGGCCGTCCGTGACCTGCCGGCAGGCATTGATCGTCAGATTCAGGTTGGAGAATTTGACCGCGTCGGCCATCACAGCCGCATCTCCGACAATAATTGGACGGCAGACGCTGTAGATCCCCGCATCGCTGAGCGCTTTGGCACAGATCTCCGGACCGATGCCACCGGGGTCGCCCATGGTGATGCCCAGCAGGGGAAGCGTGGATGTCTGCTTCATGATGAAAAACCTCTATTTCAATGAGTTGATAAGTTGCTTCAGAGTGTCGACTTTGCCGAAAGCGCCGGCCTTGGTGATCACGGGAAGCCCGTGGCGCATGCCGCCGACAAACTCCCCGCGCATCAGGCCCGGCAGTATTTCTTCCCGGATGAGCAGGCCATTAGCGCCGATCTGATGCCAGAACGCTTCGGCCGTATCGCCGCCGCTAAGGAAAAACCCGTCCACGGAATGATCGGTCAGCAGGTCCGCCGCCACCTTTGCCAAACCCTGAACCACATGATCGGGCTTTTCGGTTGGCTGCATTTTCTGGATCGGTTGGATGCTCAGGATCAGGCTGCCGGCAGCCCATACGTCAACCAATGCGGCACCGAACGGTTCCCGGCAAACTGAACCTTCACCGGAGGCCAGTGTCAGCGGATCCATGGCCACGTGGGCCCAGCCGGTAGTTCTGGCCAGCATCGCGACCTGATCCGCCAGCACCCGTGACGCCGAACCGCAGACAAACAACCATTTTTTGATCCTCGGCCGGTCCGCAGCCGCCGGGGCCTGAAGATTTCCGGCCATCATTCGGGACAGGCTGCCGGCCAGGCCGGCGGACCCGGCCAGCAGTATATTCTCAAAGTGGTCCCGGGCAAGGCTGGCGACGGCATCCAGGTGAACCGTTTGCTCGGCATCGAAGACGATGTTCCGGCAGCCGCCGTTGAGCAAGCTTCGGACCCGTTCCGCCAGTTCGGCAGGCCCTTTTTCAATGCAGGCCAGATCGACATGCCCCACCGGCATCCGGCTTTGGGCGGACAGGAGAACCGAGAGCCGCGATTCCCGGACGGGACAGAGAGGGTCGTGACCGATTTCAGTTTCGGCGAGCGGTACTCCATTGATCAGATGGTGGTCGTTAACGGTGGTACGCCCCTGTTGGGGAAAGGCCGGCGCCACAAAACTGGCGGTTGCGCCGGTTGCCTGAAGCAGGGAGTCGATTTCCGCGCCCAGGTTTCCCCGCAGGCAGGAATCAATTTTTTTATAAACCATTCGCGGGAATAGTCCGCGGATCTTTTCAGCCGCCCTGCCGACAATTGTAGCTGCCCTTGCCGCCTCGGTGTGGCGTGTATTGGTAAAAACGGCCAGCCCTGCCGTATGAACAGCAGCGGCGGTCAGGTCTCCATCAGCCGCACCTGCCATGTAGACCGGACCGACGGCTGGGCAGAACTGCGCTCCGGTATCGGCCGCACCGGTAATGTCATCCGCAATGACGGCGATATGGACGACGCGGTTCATGATTGAATGAGAGCTTCAACGGCCGGAATGGGGAGCATGTCCGGTGCGTGTGTCAAAACACTCAATCTCGCATCCGGACCCTGCCGACGCAGGGCTTCCTCGACTGCCGCATCGATGCTGTCGGCATGGGTGTGCCCCAGGCGAGCCTTGTCTGCGGCGGAAATACCGGGAGAGACCATGATCACCGAGGCCTTCTCTCTAACCATGGCCCAGGCAATGGCCAGGGCTGCCGCCACACCGTTTTTGATCCGACCGTCGCGATAGGCGGTCTTGATTTCCTTGGATGACCAGGCGGTAAAATCCAACAGGTCGGTATGCACCGGGCTGACCCCTTCGGGTGCCGGCGTGCAGACGATGATGGTCCCGCCCGCTCGAACCATCCGCTGGGCAGGGTACTGGGCTTTGTGGGACTGCCAGAAATCCAGGTCGCAGGGATACGAGTTGGCCAGAACAATATCCGGCGTTTCGTGGTAGGCCACGCCGTATATATCCTTGGCCATTTCGACGCCGGCCTTGAATGCCGCGCGCATATCACCGAAAAAGACGCCCACCACGCCACCTTGACTGTCCATGACGACATTAAAAATAGTGTGCATGCCTACCCGGTCGGCCATGTCGTCCATATCGCGGCGCACCGGATTGTCGACGATACCCAGCAAGGAGTCGCCACCGCTGCTGCAGGAGAGCAGGTGGGTTTCGGCTGTGGTCCGGGCACCGCAAACCCCCGGCTGGATGATCTTGGAGGAGCCTGAAAATCCCGGGATGTGGTGGGGAACAACCGCGCCCAGGCCAATCACGATATCCGCTTCGGCCACGGCCCGGTTCACCAGCAGTGGGGTTCCCTGGCTGGAAGCACCCAGGTCCACCAGGGCGTCGGGGTCTCGCCATTCGTGGTTGAAGACACGGATCCGCCGGTAGACGCGTTCACCCACCTTGGCCGCCATCTCGGCTTCCGTCATATAACGGTGGGTGCCCAGAGCCATGATGCATTCGATGCGGTCGTCCGGAATCCCGGCGGCATTCAGCCGCTCGAGCAGCGGCGGTATGATTCGGTCCGCCGGCGTCAGGCGGGTATTGTCGTCGCTGACGATCATGATCCGGTCATTCGGTTTGACCCATTTTTCCAGCGGCTCCTGACCAATCGGCGCATCGAAGGCGTCATCGATTGCGCGTTCCAGATCACTTAAGGGAGTCGACGGCCTGGGGCTAAGTGTTTCAATCAGATTCCGATCGGGTACCCTGAAGGTTACCGGGTTGCCGTCAAAAGGGATGGTCACCGTTGCCATGGGCGTCAATCTCCATACAGGTTCGGGATAAACATGACGATATCGGGAACATAGGTCATCAGTAGCAGCGCCCCGATCATGACCGCCAGAAAGGGAACGATATATCTGATGATTTCAGAGAGCTGAATCTGGGCGATATTGCATGAAATGAACAGGCAGATGCCCAGCGGCGGCGTAAGCATGCCGATGGCCAGGGCGGTAACCATGATGACGCCAAAATGCACGGGGTCGATGCCGAACTGCTCGATCACCGGTAGAAAAACCGGGGTCAGAATAATCAGCGATGCCGAGGTTTCCATGAATGTTCCCACCACCAGCAGGCAGGCAAGAATCAGGGCATATAGCACCGCCGGGGAGGTCGTCAGGCTGACCAGATAGGCGGCCACATTCTGCGGCACCCGCTCGGCCGTCAGGATCCACCCGAAAATATTGGCCGTGGCGATGAGCAGCATTACTGTAGAAGTGGAAATCGCGGCTTTGGCGAGAATTTTGGGCAAGTCGCGGACCTTCAGTTCGCGGTACACCCCGAAACCGATAATCGCCCCGTAAACGGCGGCGACCACGGCGGCTTCGGTGGGGGTGAAGATGCCGCCCAGGATACCGCCCAGGATGATCAGGGGCATCAGCAACGCCCAGAAAGCTCCGAAAAATGTTTTCCCGATGGCTTTAAAACCGAGAAAGTTCTCCCGTTCATAGCCGGCACGCCGGGCCAGAAAATAACTGACCGCCATCAGGCTGCCGCCGATCAGTGCACCGGGGATAAAACCGCCCAAAAACATTTTTCCGATGGAGACCCCGCCCACGACACCAAAAATAATCATGGGAATGGAAGGGGGAATGATGACGCCGATGGATCCGCCGGCAGCCTGCACTGCGGCGGCAAACCCTTTGTGGTACCCCTTGCGGATCATGGCCGGGATGGATACCGCCCCCACCGCTGCAGTGTCTGCCGCCGCAGCGCCTGAAATCCCGGCGAAGAACATGGCCGCCACGACGGCCACCATGGCCAGTCCACCGGACACGAACCCCACCAGGGCATGGGCAAAATCGAACAGGCGTCGCGAAATGCCGCCCGACTCCATCAATTCGCCAGCCAGCATGAAGAAAGGGATGGCCATCAACGGAAAAGAATCAGCGCCGGTAAAAAGCCGCTGGGCCGCCAGGGTTAAGGGCAGGCTGGAAGCGAACTGCAGGGTCGCCACCGACGCCACCCCCAGGGAAAAGGCAATGGGCACACCCAAAACAAAACAGATCAGCAGGGAAACGAACAATACGGCAGTCATATGCGCACCTCCCGATCCAGCGTGCGGTTCTGGATGGCGGCCACCATGATGCGCAATGAATTGATCAGCATGAAAATCCCGCCAACCGGCACGGCCATGTATGGGTAGCGCATGGAAATGTGCATGGACGGAGATTCCTGAAATTGGATGATCCCCAGGATTTTGAAACCCCAGTAGATGATCATGAGCAGAAAAATCTGGATGATCAGATTGACCAGCACCACCACCCATCGATAGACTCCGGGGGAGAGAAGCTTGTCCATCAGGTCGATACCCAGATGGACCTGATAGCGAACCCCGGCCGCGGCTCCCATGAAGGAGATCCAGACGAACAGGTAGCGCCCGGCCTCCTCGGACCAGGACAGCGGGTCGTTCAAGATGAAACGATACCAGACCTGGGCCGAAATGATGACCACCATCCCGGCCATCAGAAGGGCCAGAAACCAGTTGATGCAACGGTCCATGATGTTGAAAACAGAATTAAAAAACACGTCTGTCACCCTTTGATCGGGGTTTGTGTCCCATGGGACTATCCGGGTGCGGCCGGCCCGGTCGTTACCGACCAGGCCGGAAATAACAGATTCAGTTTGCTTTCCTGCGTTTTATTTGGCTGCTGCGATGGCTGCGTCGATCAATTTCTGGCCCTCTTCGGCATTGCCGCCGCCGATGGCTTTGATGACCGACGGATTGCTGTAAACGGAAGCGACGGCCTTGGCAAACGGCGCTTTGTCCGGATGGGTAATGGTCATGCCCTCTTTCTTACAGGCGGCTTCAAGCTCCTGGTCGGCCTTGAGTGAAAGCTCGCGTTCATAATCACGGGCCTCGGCGGCCGCATCGGCAACAATGTTCTGCTGTTCGGGGGTCAGCGTCTTCCAGGTCATCTCACTGATCAGCAGCACGGCCGGAGAGTAGAAATGCCCGGTCATGGCAAGGTATTTCTGGACTTCGAAAAACCGTGAGGAGTAAATCACGGCCAAGGGGTTTTCCTGGGCGTCCACGGTTTTCTGCTCCAGTGCGGTGTATAATTCACCGAAGGCCATGGGCAGCGGGCTGGCCCCCAGCGCCTTCATGGTCAGGATGAAAACGTCGTCCTCCATGACCCGGATTTTAATGCCTTTCATGTCCGAGGGACTTTGTACGGCCACCTTGGAGTTGGTGATGTTACGAAAGCCATTTTCAAACCATCCCAGGGAACGGATGCCCACCTTGGTGAAACGGTCGGCGATCTGGGTGCCGATTTCACCGTCTAGGACTCGGTAGCAGGATTCGCGGTCCTTGAAGAGAAAGGGCAGGTTGAACAGCTTGACCTGGGGGACGAAATTGCCCATGGGGCCGGTGGAGGTCAGGGTCATCTCCAGGGACCCGAGCTGCAGGCCCTCCACCATGTCGCGTTCGGACCCGAGCTGGGATGCCGGAAACACCTGGACCTCGATTTCGCCGCCGCTGTTTTCGGCAACGATTTTGCCGAAATGCTCGGCCGCCAGGTTGTAGATATGGGTCGGCTGGGTCGAAGTGCCGCATTTGAGAATGATTTTGGCGTAGCTCGCCGGGGACATCGCCAGGACGACAAACAGAGAAAACAGGACAATCATCGACAATTTTTTGCGCATAACTACCTCCTTGATGGATAAAAATGTGTTTTATCGCCGCGGCCTTTCACTCCCTGGACCTTATTTTTCTAGGATCGGAAAGGTATTGGCACCTTGTGGCATGACCGTTATCTTCGGCTCGCTGCTGCCACACTTCTCGTACGCCATTTTCAGGGCCTCCGCCATGGTGGCCACACCCTGGACGCCGGCCTTACGCGCCAGTTCGATATTCTCTTTGCGGGTGACCATGATGATGTGCCCCTGCTGGGCATACTCCAGCTGCCGCACGGCCACCCATCCCGAGATTAAAAAATTTGCCCGCACCGCCTGCTCCATTTCCAGAAAGGTGGGGTGATTGAACCAATCGAAAAATTCGCCGGGTTCCTTGATGTCCGGGCACTCCGCCAAAAGAATGACCACGCCGCCCGGCTTCATGGCATAAACGGCATTGTCGATGGTCTTTTGGGATTGATATAGATTGATATCCTTCGGATAGCCGCCGGCCGAAGCGATAACGATGTCGGCCTGTTCTTGAATCGCCACACCGAAGATGTCGTCCACCAGGCGTGTGGCTGCCTGCCAAGCCGAGATCCAATTGCCGGTAAAAATACCGGTAATGTCACCGTCCAGATTGGGCACCACGTTGACGATAAAATCGGGCTTGATAAATGCAGCCGCCTCCATCATGTCTTCGTGGGCCGGGTTGCCCGTTGTCTTCATGTTGGCGGCCAGGGGGTTGGAGCCTTTTCCGACGGTCTTCTCCATGGCCCACATGTGGCTCTGCTGAATGGTCTTCAAAGAAGAAACCCCCGGCAGGATGCTCTTGCGCCCGCCCCCATACCCCACCATGTAATGGTAGATAACCCCACCGGTGAGAATCACGCGGTCGGCCTCGGCCACCACGCGGTTCACGGACACCTCGGTCCCCCGGCTGGTCTTGCCGTAGTAGACCATGTTATCGGTGTCCCACGCGTTGTTGTTGATCACCCGGACACGATGGCAGACCGCTTCACTGCAAAGCTCCACAAACTCCTCGGCAGTGTTCTGGCGGTGCGCACCGACGGCGATGATGACCGTGATCGCCTCATCCGCTATGCCGGCTTCATTCAGGTAGTCGATCAGGATCGGCAGGGTGAGGTCGTTGCGCTGCCAGCCCCGGGTGATGTCGCTGACCGTGATGGCCACCGTCTGCCCCGGTTTGACGATTTCGTTCAACGGCGGGCTGTCGATGGGATGGTCCAGGGCGTTTCGATAGGCCGCAGCCAAATTTTCCGGCGGTTTGCGGTTGCGCCCCACGAGCTGATAGAGCAGCTGCGATTCCGGGATGGAAAAGCTTGTCGTCCCCTTGCCGATCTTCAGAGTGAAATCAATATTTTTCATTTTTTTATTCATTGTAAGGAGGTTCAGTCGGTCTCATCCGCTTCGAGCTTGGCGGCTTCCCCGTCTATCATCCGGTAGACATGTTCTTCGCCGGGAAAGGTTCCGTTGCGCACGTCATCGATGTAAGCGGAGAATACCTTGCGGTATTCGTCGGCGACGTTCCCATAACGCTTGACGAATTTAGGCGTGAACGCCTGGAACAGGCCCAGGATGTCCGAACAGATCATCACCTGGCCGTCGCAATCGCCGGCACCGATACCGTACACCGGTATGGGAATCTCATTGCAGATGACCCGGGTGACCTCAGGCGGGACCCCCTCCACGAGCACGGCAAACGCACCGGACGCATAAACCGCCTTGGCATCTTCGATAATCGCCTTGGCGCTGTCGGCGGTGCGCCCCTGCGCCCGGAATCCACCCATGGCACCGGAGCTTTGGGGGGTAAGTCCGACGTGCCCCATCACCAGCATGCCACCATCGCTGATGGCCCGGATGACCGGCGCTACCCGCGTACCGCCTTCCAGTTTTACACAGTCGACACCGGCTTCCTTGTGAAACCGGACTGCATTGCGGCAGGCATCTTCAACACCAACCTGGTATGCGCCAAAAGGCATGTCGCCGATGACGAACGTGTTGGGTGCTGCGCGGCGCACTGCTTCAGTGTGATAGATGCACTGGTCCATGGTGACGGGAACGGTTCCCGAATACCCATAAACAGCCATTCCCAGACTATCTCCCACAAGGAGCATGTCCATGCCGGCTTCTTCAGCCAACTGAGCGGTGATGTAGTCGTAAGCGGTTACCCAGACAGCCTTTCGGCCTTCCGTTTTCATTTTCTGGAGATCGAAGCGTGTAAGTTTCTTTTTCAATGTAATATTCCTCCGTTGATATTTTCCCTTTTGATTCGTCCAAGGGGCTTGATGACGGGTGATGGGTTGCACCGACCGGCTGAACCGAATCCTCGGAAAACCGGTGTCGTGTTTTCGAAATGGTTCTTGGGCAAGCGGCAATCAACCGCGTGAATCATCCTTTTCGATTGCCGGCAATGGTGACGGTGGCGCCCTTCTCTTCCAACGCTCTGAGAATCGCCGGGGCCAGCGGTCGGTCCGTGATGATTTCAAATTTTTCATCGACGTCAAACGCATCAAAAAACGCGACGTGTCCGAATTTTGAGGCATGGGCCAAAACGATGACCTGTTTGGCGGCCGCAGCCATGTAACGCTTGGTATAGGCCACCTCCAATGACGTATCGCAGCACGACGACTGGTTGATGGCATGAATTCCCATCAAGGCCACATCCACATGCAGGCCTTTCAGAAAACTCGATCCCGGCTCGCCAATCAGGGTGTAGGAGCCTGGGCGGAGAGACCCTCCGCTGACCAGCAGATGAATCGACGGGTTTCCGGCAAGCAGTTCACCAATTCGGATATCGTTGGTTACCGCGGTGAGTTTCAGTCCTTTTTCGACGACCTGGTATGCGGCTTCGTAGACGGTTGAGCTGGAATCAAAAATAACGCTCTGGTTGTCCTGAAGCCTGTCGGCCGCCAGTTTGCCGATGGTCGCTTTTTCCTCTCGTGCGATTTTGGATGAAATATGATAGTCCGGTTCGAAAGTCGTACCAGGGGTTGTCTTCAGCGTCGCGCCGCCGTGACTCCGATGAACAGCACCGGATTTGGCCAACCAGTCCAGATCGCGACGGATCGTCGGCAATGAAACGCCGATGGCATCGGACAGTTCGTGAACTGAAACGACGCCCTTTTGTCGTAACAGCTCAAGGATCACGTTGCGACGCTGGGCGGGGATGATGTCTGCTTTTTGTTGCGCAACAATCATAGATGTGATCCGATTAACCAGCAATTGATTGATAAAAACAATCATAAAAAGTCAATAAAAGTCAATAAAAAAAATTAACGCGCATTGCCCCGGCAAATTTCTGATTGGTCAACCGGGGGTTCAAGTGAGGTATTCCATCGCAACTGTTTATGCGGCGGTCACCAATGCGGGCCTGTTCCGCAGAGGAATAAAAAAATCAGGAATAAAAATGAAATCGCTCCGTGCTGGTCTTTTGAACAGAGAAACGATAATATCCTTTCTTGCACATTTGCATTCACACGTATCGCTGTAGAATGCCGCTCCTAAGAACGATTTTTAACCTTTTCCGATCCGCACACGAAAGGAGGCCCGCATGGGAAAATTTGTCATTTATGCCCTGATCATCGTCGTCGCGGCCCTCATTCTGGAATTTTTCCAGATTGTGGATATCCCGTTCCTTGAGATTCCCGATTACCTGTCCGGCAAGACAGAGATGATCCAAAAGACAAACGACATGCTGGAACAGACGAAGTAGAACGAAACCATTCCGGTAACGGGGTGTTGAGAAAGGCCTCAAGCCCATACCAGACAGGGAGGGAACCACGATGGATATAATGTTGAATGCCCAGGAAGCCCGGGTGCTGGGCTGTCTCATGGAAAAAGCCATGGCAACGCCTGAATACTATCCGTTGTCCCTCAACGCCCTGACCAATGCCTGCAACCAGAAGTCCAACCGGGATCCGGTGGTGGACTGGGACGAGCAGACCGTAGAGGACGCGGTGGGCGGCCTGGAAAAAAGCGGCCTGGTTAACCGGAGCACAGTCGGCCGGGTACCCAAATACGAGGAGATTTTCACCCGGCAGCACAATATGGTAGCCTCCGAAGCCGCCGTGCTCTGCGTGCTTTTGCTTCGCGGCCCCCAGACGCCCGGGGCCATCCGCAGTCGCACCGACCGCCTGCATGCCTTCGACAGTCTTGAAGCAGTGCAGGAGACATTGGACCGGATGTGCGAATGGGGCCATGTGCGCCGTTTGGAGAGACTGCCCGGCCACAAAGAGTGCCGGTTCATGCACCTGCTTTCCGGTGAACCCGATGACGGCGCCGACAACGCTGAAACTACCGGCCCGGCGCCTCTACCCGATGACATCGATCGGCTGGCACGGCTGGAAGCAGAAATCCAGTCTCTGAAAGATGAATTGGCCGACCTTGGAGCCGCTTTTAAATCATTTCGCAAACAGTTTGAATAAGGAGGCGCTATGAGTGGAGCATTTGGCAGGACATTAAAAACCGGGGTGCTTGTGTTCCTTCTCTGCGTTTCACTGGGTGCCGGCGGATGCGAAGGAACGGACACCCGGGACAAGGTGGATGACACGGTGGAAGAAATGGCCGGGAAAAAAAACGTCGACCGCTACAAAAAGATGAAAGAGGATCTTGGTGAGATACAGACGCAGCAAACGGAAAAATATCAGCAGCTGGACGAGGCGGCCGATGATAAATAAACAGGGTTCAATGGCCTGTTGACACCGACCGAAAAAAACCATTGCCCCATCCACCCGTGTCTGTGTTAAAGAATCGGCGACGGCGGCCGAAAATAGAAAAAAGGTTCACGGATTAAGCTGGAAGCGACCGGCATGCAGATTAAGGGTCTCTGATTATGGGGGATGCAGGAAAAGTCCAGGGTGAAAAACTCAGCGAGTTGTTCAACACCCTGGTTGCAAAAAAAGTGATCATCTCCATGAATGTGGTCGGGGCCGGTTTCGATCGGCTCACCTGCATCACCGGGATCACGAAGGATTCAGACGGCAGCCACTTGCTGGTCGACCCCCCGGACGACTTCGAGGAGGCCGCCGCCGTCAAGGATCTTTGGCATCTGCGGTTCAACTTCAACGGACCGGATCGTCTGGAGTACATCTTCAGCACCCGGGGCGGCAGACTGTGCGAGCAGGGTCTGAAAATACCCTTTCCCGAGCACGTTGAGCGGCTGCAGCGTCGCCGGAATTTTCGGGTAAATACCTTGATCGGGACCCAGATGCATTTTAAATTGAAAAAAATCCAGGGTGTCATCGACCTGATCAATGTCAGCCTCGGCGGCGTTTACGGAGTCCTGACCAAACACAATTTCAAGTTCATGCGCGGACCGGTATTGAAAATGGACCAGCAGGTCTATGATGTCAGCCTGGTATTTCCAGGCGATCATGATCGGCCGGGCAATACCATTTACGTGAAGAAGGCCGAAGTCAAGCGGATCGAACACGATCAGGACCGCGGATTTTACCGTTACGCCTTCGAATTCGAGGACATAGAAAAGGAAGAGCAGAATAAGCTCACCCAGGTTATCTATGACCTTCAGCGCTGGTATCTCCAGCGCCGGAAGTAATTCCCCGTTCGATGTGGCAATCAGTCATTAGCGGATAGGGTAGACCCGCATCGCCCGTCAATTCCTGGAGTTCACATGAAATGGCTTCTGATTCTATTCGCGATCCATATCGGCGGTTGCAGTCATCCACCCGTCCCGCAACACCCCCCTGAAAAACCATTTTACAGTGATGGATGCTCGTGTTTTCCCGACCTGGACTATGGTGACTGCTGCGTGGAACACGACCGGGTTTACTGGCAAGGGGGCACCCCCGACCAGCGCAGGGCCGCCGACGCTGCCCTGAGGCGATGCATCGCGGCAAAAGGCCGCCCTGTGCTTTCTCATGTGGTTTACTGGAGTGTCCGCATCGGCGGCCACGGGTGGCTGCCCACGCCCTGGCGCTGGGGCTTCGGCCGCAGCTGGCCCGAAGGGTACTATTCAAATCCATAACTCCGGAGCAATCGGCAAACCAAAGGAGCGTTCATTATGGCCGTTATTACCAAGTTTGTGGTGGTTCGAAATGGCATTGAACTGGACAGGGTGTTTCTGGTCAAGAAAGAGGCCGAGGCCTACGACAAGATGCGCGATGCCGCCGAAAACCTGGCCGCTTACATCAAAGGCGCCGGACTGGAGATCGGACTGGACGGCAAGGCCATCGATACCATTTCGGTCTTCCTTGCCAAAAACGGACCCGAAGTCACCCGGATCCTCAAAGGAATGAAACCCCATGTGCCGCCGGCACCTGCAACGGGTGAGGAAAAAAAAGACGAAACCCCGGCAGACACGGCAAAACGGAGAACCCCCGCGGCCAAGGCGAAACCCAAAGGTAAATAAACCTTCCCATGGCCGCCATATCCAAAAAAGAAGCCGACGCATGGGACCGTGTACTCGATGCCGCCGCAGACCTGGCTGACCTGATCGAAACCAGCGAAATCGAGATCGATGAATACGATCTCGAGGAACTGACGATCTTTCTGGCCACGCACGGGTATGCCGTACGCAACATGCTCAAGCACCTGAATCGGACATGGCCGCCGGACTGACCAGCTATAAATAATAAAGGGGCCACATCCCCGACGCTGAGGATCTTCCTTCATGAGTTTTGACGCGGAGAAAAAGGCAACGCTCGACAACATCTTCCACACCCAGGGATACACCGATTACAAGTGGGTCGATCCGAAGCAGATCGTGGTGGCCCAGTGGGTGCGCATGAAGTGCATGTTCGGCTGCGGGGAATACGGCCGCGGCGGCGCCTGCCCGCCCAACACCCCGTCTGTGGCCGAATGTGAAGGGTTTTTCAATGAGTACACCCAGGCCGTGATCCTCCACTTCGAAGGCAAGATGGACAAACCCGAGGACCGTCACGCCTGGTCCGCCAAAATTAACGCCCGCCTGATCAAATTGGAGCGCGAAATCTTTCTGGCCGGCTGCGAACGGGCCTTTCTTCTGTTCATGGACTCGTGCTGCTTCTGCAAGGAATGCAGCGGCGACCGGCGCACCTGCAACATGCCGCGCATGGCCCGGCCAGCCCCGGAGGCCATGGCCGTGGACGTATACAGTACCGTGCGCCAGTTCGGCTTTCCCATCGCCGTGCGCACCGCCTACGATCAGAAGATGGATCGCTACGCCTTTCTCATGGTGCATTGATTACAATGACGACACCGCTGAACAGCCATAACCTGCAGTCCTTCATCAACACCCACCGCCTGGCAGCCGTCATCCTGCCCATGGATGCCCACACCGCCACGGTGGAAGATGCGGCCATGGCCCTGGGTGTGGACGCCGACCGGGTCATCAAATCCCTGGTGTTCATGGCCGGGGACCAGCCGATCCTGGTGATCAACAACGGCTTGGCCCGGGTGGACCGCAAGAAACTGGCCGCATATCTGGGCATGAATCGCAAACGGGTAAAATTTGCCCGTGCCGAGAAGGCACTGGAGGTTTCCGGCTATGTGGTCGGCAGCATGCCGCCATTCGGCCACCGCGAAAATCTGCGCACTATAGTGGACGCCGCCACCGCAGGAATCGCCACCGTATACGGAGGCGGTGGGAGCGTCGATGCCATGATGCGGCTGTCATCCTCGGAATTGCTCAAGGTGACCCATGCCGAAGTGGTCGATATTTCAGAATAACCGTTCAACAGGGGATGCATGCGGTATAAACCGCTCCCCAAGCACCTGAGAAAGCCAACCCTAAACGAAGGAGGCGCCCCATGCTGGAAACCACCACCGTCGGTAGTCTGCCGAAACCGGAATACCTGGCGGAAACCGAAAAACTCTGGCCGGCCTGGCGCCTCGAGGGCGAGGCCCTGGAGCGTGCCAAGGAACGCGCAGTCGTGGAATGGCTGCACCATCAGGAAGCTGCGGGGATCCATATCGTCACCGCCGGTGAACAGCACCGCATCCATTTTGTTCACGGCTTTCTAGAGAGTCTACAAGGCATAGACTGGGAGAAGAAAACGCCCATGGGTATCCGGGACAACCGCTACACCGTGGATGTGCCCACGGTCACAGGTCCGGTTTCACGGCCGCAGCCGGTTCACCTGAACGAGGCACGCTTCACCCGGGCGCAAACGGATCGGCCCCTCAAATTCACCCTGCCCGGCCCCATGACCATCTGCGACACCATCGCCAACGCCCATTATACCAGCCGTGCGGAAATGGCCATGGCCTTTGCCGACATCCTCAACACCGAGGCCAAGGAACTCGAGGCCGCGGGAATCGACCTGATCCAGTTCGACGAACCGGCCTTCAATGTCTTCATGAACGACGTAAAGGAATGGGGCGTCGACGCCCTCCACCGGGCCATCGACGGACTTTCATGCACCACCGCCGTGCACATCTGTTACGGCTACGGAATCGACGAAAACCTGCGGTGGAAGGAGACCCTGGGCCGCGAGTGGCGCCAGTATGAAGACATCTTCCCGGCACTCAATGCCAGCCGCCTCGACCAGGTTTCACTGGAGTGCGCCGACTCGCGCGTGCCCTTGTCGCTGATGAAACTGCTGAAGGATAAGGGGTTGATGGTGGGTGTCGTTGCGGTTACCCGGCACCGGGTGGAAACGCCGGACGAGGTTGCCGCCACCATTCGTTCGGTCATGGCGCACGTAGCGCCTGAACGGCTGTATCCGTGTACCAACTGCGGCATGGCCCCCCTCCCCTACGACATAGCCGTGGACAAAATCCGCAGTCTGGCCGCCGGTGCGGCCCAGGTGAGAAAAACCCTGTAGGGAAAATCCGGAAGGAGGGCACCACCGCCGTGGCCCGGAAAAGGTGTGAAAGCCACTTTTATTCAAAATGCGGCGGGATGGTTTGAAGCAGCCAATCGTTCATGTCTTCCCTGTATCGCCACGACTGTTCATATCCGATCTTCTTTACCACATAGCGGTCGAGAAAATAGTATTCCACTTCAACCGCCTGCGTCACTTCCCGCTTGTCTTTGGCCACGGTAACCCCTAACAGATCATAACTGACAATCTTCATGTTCTCATATCGCTTCAAACAATCGTTGCGCCCCATCTCCACCGGATCAATATACTGGCACACGGCGTTGAAATCCGACAGACGCAGGGCGGTTCCGTATGAATCCATGGTCCGTCCATACGCCTCCATTTTCCCGTGCTCCGAAATGGACGCACACCCCAGCGGCAGACAAATGAGAACGGCGATGGCGATAATCAGGTTTTTCATACGATGCACCCTCAGATGGTTTCAATTGGCGTTGCCGGCAGCTATAAAAACACAAATTCTTCCGGCGATCAACAGGTGCCCGTATGTTAAAGGGATCTGACCTGATAAACACGATGCTGCTCCAATTTGCGCATTGACATCCGGTAGGTTTTGTGGGCATTTTTTCTTCTCAGTTCAGCCCTTTCAGCTCCGGCGTTCGGAATGTCCGAAACCGTTTTTTCCGCACCCACAACCACCGATGGCCGCTCCGACCGTTCGGAAACCCATCAGTAAAAAGGAGGCTATTGAATGACGGCACCCGGAAACCCTATGACCGATGGACAAAAAGCCCGGTTCAACGCGTTGAACAAGGAGAACCTCGAATTTCTCATGGACCGCTACAACCGGGTCAATCGGTGGGTCATCGCAGACATGATCCGGCGAACCGCCTACCACTCCCCGGACAAGACGGCCATCATTTTCGGTGACCAGTCCCTCACCTACGCCCAACTGGAGGCAGCCGCCAATAGGACGGCCAACGCCCTTGCCGGCCTGGGGGTCAACAAGTACGACCGGGTGGCCATTCTGGCCCACAACACCATCCACCATGTGCTGACCTGGCTGGGTTGCTGCAAGATCGGGGCGGTGTACCTGGCCATCAACTACCTGCTGCGCGGCCCGGACATCACCTATTGCATCAACCATTCGGAAAGCAAGGTGTTCATTGTCGAAGACGCCCTTTTCGCGCTGGTGGAGGGGGTGCTGGACGAGATGCCGACGGTGAACCACCTGATATGGTCTGACCAGGGGGGTGGCCAGCCGGCGGTGGACGACCGTTTCCTGGGCTTCGACGCCTGGATGAAAGCCGCCCCGGACACGGAGCCCGACGTGATCCTGCACATCGAAGATCCCTGCCAGATGACATACACCAGCGGGACCGAGTCACTTCCCAAAGGGGTGATCATCAGCAACCAAGCGCTCATGGCCCAGTACATGGGAGCCATCATCGATGGGGGCTACGACAGCGGGGATATCAATGTCAACGCCCTGCCCATCTACCATTGCGCCCAGCGGGACGTATTTTTAAACCCCATTTTCTGGGTGGGCGGCACCAATATTCTCATGGCGCCGGACATCGGCATGATTTTAAAAACTATCGACCGTTACCGGGCCAACATGTTTTTCGCCCCGCCCACCGTGTGGATCGGCATCCTGCGCCATCCGGATTTCGAGCGCTACGACCTCTCCTGCCTCACCAAGTGCTACTACGGGGCTTCCATCATGCCCGTGGAAGTCCTCAAGGAACTCATGGCGCGGCTGCCCGGTTGCAAGGTCTACAACTACTACGGCCAGACTGAGCTGGCGCCCTACCACACCATTCTGAAGGCCGAAGACGCCCTGGAAAAGCTGGGATCGGCCGGTATGGCGGGCCTGAACATGGAAACCCGGCTGGAGGATGAGGATTTCCAGCCCATCGACGCGGCAGGAATCCCCGGCGAGATCTGCGGCAAGGGTCCCCACGCCATGATCATGTATTTCAAGGAGCCGGAAAAAACCGAAACGGCCATGCGCGGCGGATGGTTTCACTCCGGGGATATCGGCGTGCTGGACGACGATCGCTACATCGCGGTGGTGGACCGCAAGAAAGACATGATCAAAACCGGCGGCGAGAATGTCTCCACGCGGGAGGTGGAAGAGGCCATCTACCTTGACAAGCGCGTTGAGGAGGTGGCCGTCATCGGTACGCCCCATCCCAAATGGGTGGAGGCGGTTACGGCGGTGGTGGTGCCCCGCAAAGGGGAAACCATCACCGAGGATGAGATCATCGGCATGTGCAGGAAGAAACTGGCCGGATTCAAGGTGCCCAAAGCCGTGGTCTTCGTGGATGCTCTGCCCAAGACCCCCACCGGCAAAATCCTCAAGCGCGACATGCGCGGCACCTACAGTAAGTTGAACCGCTGAATACAGCCATTGCCAGGTGCGGCCCTCGCCCGGCAATGGGGCGAGGGATAGGTTGGAATGGCGTGTAATGAGCTAACCCACTAAAAATCAATTAATAACGCCGACCGCCACCGCCACCGCGCCGTCCCCGGTCGCCCTGGCCGCCGCCACCGTGTCGGCCGCCGCCACGGCCACCTTCGGGTTTGGGACGGGCTTCATTGACATTCATGGCCCGGCCTTTGAATTCTTTGCCGTTCAGCGCTTCAATGGCCTTCTTGGCCTCCTCACCTGAAGCCATCTCCACAAATCCGAATCCTTTGGGACGGCCGCTATCACGATCTTTGATAATGTTGACCGCATCTATCTTGCCAAAGACTTCGAACGCCGAACGCAAATCATCTTCTGTGACATCGAACGACAAATTACCGACATAAATGTTCATTTTAATCTCCTATTAAGGAAGTTGGAAACCACACATCCAGTTGATGGGTCTGTGGGAAATTCAGGCAAGATCAGGGCTTGCCTGATATTTTGGGACGGAATCGCGTCAGCCCTTCGAGAACGCATCATATCACCATCCGATACGATAGCAAGCGATTGATTCCGCCCATACCCTAAATGCCGGGGGATCCTTCGGAACGAAATAAGCGGATGTTGATTTTTTCACATTTTCTCCCAGAGGGTATCTGGAGTGGCAAACGACCGGTTGGAAGGGGTTCATCATTTTTCATGACTCTTCAACACGTCTCTAATCGCCCTTGCAATGGTTTCAAGCCGATACGGCTTTTTCACATAGGCGCCGGCTCCCAGTTTTCGGGCCTCTTGTACCCGGTCGGATTCAGAGAACCCGCTGGTGATCACGGCTCGCTGGCCGGGATGCATGTGGATGATGCGCCGGTAGGTTTCCAGGCCGTCGATGCCGGGATCCATAATCATATCCAGCACCAGCAGATCGACCCGCTGTTCCCTTAAATATTCAACGGCAGCTTCGCCACTGGAAACGCTGGCCACGTCATAACCCAACCGGGTGAGCATTCCAGTAGCGATTTCGCGCTGTTCCTTCACATCATCCACAACGAGAATTCGCTCACCGTCACCCATCAGGTTTTCAACGGTTTCCGGTGCACGCGTCTGCATTCGGTGCTCTTTGGTGGAAGGAAGGAAAATGGTTACCGTGGTGCCTTGTGCCGGTTTGCTTTGAATGTCTATGTACCCACGGTGATCCTTGACAGTCCCCCATACCACCGCCATACCCAGTCCGGTACCGCTGCGGCCCATCACTTTTTTAGTGTAAAACGGCTCGAAAATCCGGTCGATGTCCTCGTGCGAAATGCCGATGCCGTTGTCTGTCACCGTCAGCACCACATAATCGCCCTCTTCGATGTCGTCATAGCCTTTAATGGGGGCATCGATGTATCGGTTTTCCGTTTCGATACGGATCAGTCCTTCGCGCATCGTCGCTTCCGCGGCATTGGAAATCAGGTTCATCACGGTTTTTGCGAGGTGGACCGGAGAGCCGGAAATATCCAGAAGGTCGTCTGCCAACTCCGTTTCCAGTTGAAAATCCGGGTGGTGACTCCGCAATGTTTCGTATTCAGGGCTTTTCAGGTACTCCCGGACCACTTGGTTCAGGCTGACAATTTCTGCGACGGACACCCCCCGCCGGGCCAGGGTCAACAGATCCTGAACGATATTGGCGGCGCGTTCACCGGATCGCTGGATGGTGCGGATGGGCTTCTGCAGAGGGCTTTCTTCCGGAAGATCCATGAGAATCAACTCCGGATAACTGACCAGTCCCGACAGGACGTTGTTCAGGTCGTGGGCGACTCCGCCGGCCAGCATGCCGATAGCCTCCATTTTCTGGGCCCGCTGGAGCTGGTCCATCAACCGTTTTTTTTCCGCCGCAGCGGTCACCCGTTCAGAGATATCTCTCACCATGCCCAGTGCCAGGTCGTCCGATACCGCCACGAGCCGGCATTCGTAATACCTGACGGCATCCTCGATCGGAAGGTCGTACTCGAACACCCTCACCTGCCTGGTCTCGAACGTCCGGACGAGCTGGTTCCGAAAAATCCTGGCAATTGGGCCAGGCATGACATGCTCGATTTTCCGACCGATGCATTGATCAGGAAGTACCGTAAGGTTTCCCGGTTTTCCCCGCACGTCGATGAACCGGCCGTCGCGATCGAACTGGAACATGATATCGGGAATGGCGTCGAGAATTGCCTGGCTCCTGGCTTCACTCTCCCTGCTTTTATCCTCCGCCCGTTTGCGTTCAGCGGCCTCTTTCTGCAACGACTGTTCGCGTTTGCGGATTTCTTCGGCCATCTTGCTGAACCGTCGGGCGATGTCGGCTAGCTCATCATGGTGAACCTCATCGAACCCGTAGTCATAGTCTCCTCGGGCCACCCGGTCCATTCCCTGACGGAGTATGGCCAAAGGCATGCGCATGAGCACCCGTAATACGATTCTCGTGGCAAGGATAATGACCACCAGGGATACCGCCAGAATCAGGATGGCGGTATTTCGCAGCCAGGTCAGGTCTTGGCGATAGGTGTCCAGTGATAATGAGATCCGCGCCTGGCCGATCGGTTTTCCGATGTGAATAATCGGCACCACCCGGACGATCGGGTTCTCGGCGGTGTTCCGGCTGAATTCATAGATGACGGTTCCCTTTGCATCAAGAATGAGGATCGAAGTAACCAGATCGTTCCGGGCAAAGCTCTCTCCGATCCGCCGGATCTGTTCGTCATCATAGTCCCAGATCGGAACTGCCAGCGTTTCGGACAGATTGACGGCATACTCATCCGCTTTTGCCTGCAGCTGGCGGTACAGCTCGTCAGCCTGCCGGTTGTATATTAAAATAAGCAGAATCCCCTCCACCAGAAACACCAGCAGCACCAGGCTGAAGGCCAGCTCGGTGGATATGGATCGGCGCCTCAGTGAACCAATGCCTCGAATGGGGGGACTCTGTGAAACAGGCTCGGGGAAGTTATTTCTTTTTGATATCAAATGCGTTTTCCTGCGAGCCGGCTGTTATTGCGGCTCATAATTATATGTGCGGCAGATCCGCTGGTAACTGCCGTCTGCTTTCATTTCATCCAGCACCGCCTGCCACAGTCGGATAACATGGGGTGAGGTTGCTTTTGAGAATGCGATATAATTGCCCACACGATGAAAGGCGAAAGCCAGTTCCAATTGGTACGCAGAAACACCGGCTTGATCGGCCAGGTATGGCACATTGAAATCCGAACTGACCCACAAATCGATATTTCCCTTCTTTAGGTGGGTCACATTGGAAATATTTTTATTGGTGGGGACCAGGTTTTCAAATCCCAATGCCTGCAGGTATTGCATTTTGGCATCCTGGTGGTAAGTGCCGATGCGATCCACTTTTTTGGCCGCCTCTATGTCCGGGACATCGATACCGCTGCCTTTCCATCGATAGAACCCCCATCGTTGACGGTACAGCGGCCCCACCCAGGAGAAAAGGGCTTCCCGCTGGGGAAGCCGGGTGGTTGAAAAAAGGGCTGTGCCGGCATCGGATTGGACCAGCTTGTATCCCCTGGCCCACGGGACCAACGATATGGTATCGGGCTGGCCGATCCGTCTGAGAATTTCCTGAACAATTTCGGTGGACAGACCTTTGATCTGGCCCTTTTCTTTATAAGAAGACGGCGGCGAATCCTCAGTGTACAGCTTCAGGGGAAATGGCCTGTCGGTGGAGGTCTGGCGTTCGGATACCATGATGGCCTCCGGCGGCAGCCATTTACGCGTCAGCCACCAGAACGTGCCGTCCGCCTTCATTTCATCCAGGGTCGCCTGCCACTGCTGCACAATAACCGGCGATGTCTGTTTTGAAATGGCAATGTAGGAAAAGTGCTGCTGATATGTGAAGACCTCTTCAATTTCATTCGGATCGATCCCGACTTCACGGGCCACCTGGTAAGGGCCGATATTATCATAAAACCAGAGGTCCACCCGTCCGGACATCAGTTTGCGGAGATTGCTCTGCGGACTTTTGGAGCTGTCGAGATTGGTAAATCCGAGCGATGTCAGGAGTTGTTCCCTGAAATCGTCCTTGTAGGTGGCGATGGCTCCCACCTGCTTTGCCGCTTCAAGAGAATCGATCCGGCGCGCATCACTTTTTCTGGCATAAAAACCCAACCGAACGGTATAAAGGGGTCCGACCCACTGGAAGAGCGGCTCCCGTTTCTGCGTGAGGGCGGTGGTAAACAAAACCACATTGGGTTCGCTGCTGAGCAGCTTGTACCCCCGGGTCCATGGCATGACCTGGATGTCTCCCGCAATTCCCAGGCGACGGGTGATTTCCCGGACCACCGCGGTGGTAGCGCCGGTCGGTTTCCCGCTTTCGGTATAATTGAACGGCGGGTTTTCTTCAGTTACGAGGGTTATGCCGGCAGCCAGGCAACACGTCATGGAGAGAAGCAAGAAGACCAAAAGAAAAAACCCGGAAGTGAGTTTCATGAATCGCTCCTTAAAGGAAATCCCCTGTGCTGTCGTTAATCGACCTTATAGATATAGTCGTTTAGGCTATAAGGGTTTGTCAACCGCGATACCCATTTTAGCTTTGCAGCCGGATCAGTCTGGCCTGACATGTTCTTTCATCTCCGACAGATTTATCTCCTGTTCGCCCGTTTTTTCGAATTTCAACGCCCGGTTCCGGAAATCCCCGCCGTCAATTTTTCCCATAACCCACTGGTGCCAGTCGGCTTGGCAGAAAGCGACGATTGCCTTGAAATCGGTGGACGGATCAAAGCGGGTCAGCGCGTCATCGACGATCCAGATACAGTAATTGCACTTTTTCTTACCATCTTCGAGAACCCTGAAAAAATATCGAAAGGTTTTGCTTCCGGGCTTCAAGCCTTCTCTGATCTCAAAGTTTTTGTAGGTCCATGTGTTTTGCACGTTCTCCTCCGTTTCCCATTCAGTGTTTTTAACACCTGAAACATAAGAATGCGGATTGGATTTACAACAATAGAACCACGAATGATCCGGGCTTCGGATTTTCCGGGATGACGAGGGCTCCTTGTCGCAAAACTCTTGCAGCCTATGGAATGATGCTTACCATCCCCACAACTGAAATTGCCAGAGAAGAGATAACCCAACTTTTCCAATCAACCGCCGCGGCCATCGGGATGCGGTCCGTAAAATTGATCCGGCATGTGCCGCACGGGGACAACAACCATAAGGATTCACAAAATGATAGACGACAACGGCAAATATATTGAGGTCCCGGTATTGACAGTCAGCGAAGCGGCCCGATTTATCGGCGTGGGTAAAAAAGTGATCTATCAGCTGGTCGAATTTGACGAAATTCGCGCCGTGCGTGAGCACGGCAGGGTAATGATCGACCGAAGCAGCCTGGAAGCCTTTCACAACAGCGGCAAGCGGCCCTGAGCGGGTTTGGGCAGGACGTTGACAAGGGACAGGCTAAAAACCAACGGATCGCACGGTTGCACCGGATTTCATGGCGTGATAGGAATAAAGACATCAATTCGCAGCTTTACCATACAGGCGTTGCACCCACGCCGGTCAACGCCTGAAACACCATAGATACAAACGGGTTCGCGTAGCGGTAATCTGAGGTACGCGATATGACAAGCATAGGTGTTGAAAAGGAGGTTGCATATGAAAAAAACCTGTTTGAAGCTGCTGGTCACCCTGGTTCTGGCAATCGTGTTCAGCGCACCGTCCTGTTGGGCCAAAGAAAAGGGCTACTGTTACATCGTGAGCTATTCCATGAACGGAAAAATCGCTTATATCACTCCCGTATTTGTTGCAAAAGTCTCAGGCGCAACATACAGCGAAGAGGAATTTGTCGCTGACGTGGAGCTGATCCGTAAAATAGAGGAGCAGTTTCAAAATTACCTGGCGGGACAGGGCATGGACAACGCTGATTTTGTCACCAGCGCCCGGGTAGCGTATCGATCCCAGGCCATCGCCGACAAGCGCATAGCCGATGAAAAAAAAATTTTCACCGGCAGGGGCTATACCGTCAAGGACGCAAACCGCTTTAAATTTAAAAATTAACCGACCCTGGTGTTGCGGCAGATTGATTGTTCACACGTTTTTGGCAGGCGGTTTATCCACCATCAGCCGATCTGGGGAAAGCCATTACGCTGAGTCATAGGGCATTAAGATTCGGATCACCATGCTCATGCAGTTCACCTAACCTAAAGTTTTTCCAGGCAGGTACCCTTTTGATTGCTGCAGATTACACAATACTGGTTATTATGGGAGTGGCCGCGGTCATTGCGGCCGGTTCATTTTCAATCATTGCCCGATACCTGTTCGACCGCGGTCTGGCAGATCGGAACGCGCTGGCGCCGAATATCATGGCCCTCTACAAAACCTATATTGCGCATACCCAAAAAATGACCGGCCGGATCGGGGGCGCTTTCTGGGTCCACTCGGTTTCCGCAGGGATATTCATCTCCACCGGAGTGGCTTACACGATCGGACGGTTCATTCTGCCCCGCTTTTTTTAGACTCCCGGCAAGAACTTAATGCACGATATTGCACCAGCGGGGAGAAAAATTAGTTATTGTCGCGGCCTTCCACCCGTTCCCGCAACCCTTCAAAAAAACCAATGGAGATCCGCATGCCCGCTTCCATTAAACCGATGGAATACAAGCTCACCATCGAACCGGACCTTTACCGATTTTCCTTTTCCGGCCGGATGACCCTTTCCGCCCATGCCGATCAACCGACCGATACCCTCACCCTCGATTGTGCAGAGCTGGCCATCTGGCAATGCCGGATTCAACAGAACGGATCCGATGAAAATCTCATCGACTGTCCGTTTACCGTGGATCCGGCCAATACCCGCCTGATCATCCATCTGCCCGAGCCCCTTTCCGGACTCTTTCAGTTGATCATCGACTATGCCGGCAAAATCAACGATCGCATGGCCGGTTTCTACCGCAGCCGGATCAAAACGGATAAGGCCCCGGATCATATTGCCGTCACCCAGTTTCAGGAAAGTGATGCCCGGCGCGCCTTTCCCTGTGTCGACCATCCCGCGCAAAAGGCTGTTTTTACGGTAGAAATGATCATCGACAGCAACCTGACCGCCATTTCCAACACCGACATTCAAACAATCACCAACCTCGAAAACGGGCGGCAGCGGGTCGCCTTCCATCCGACCCCCAAAATGTCCACCTACCTGTTGTTTTTCGGTGTGGGTCCCTTCGAAATCCACGAGGACGCCGTCGACCGCCGGGTGAGAGCCGTCTGTCTGCCGGGGATGGGGAACCAGACCGAATTCGGCCGCGAATTTGGCCGCAAGGCACTGGCCTACGGTGAAAATTACTATGCTATCGATTATCCGTTGACCAAGATGGATCTAATTGCCGTGCCCGACTTCGCCTTCGGGGCCATGGAAAACTGGGGAGCGATCACCTTTCGAGAAAACCTGCTGTTAAACGTTCCCGGTGTGACCTCCAGGGAAGCGGCAGCGCGCATCTGCGAAGTCATTGCCCACGAAATCACCCATCAATGGTTCGGCAATCTGGTCACCCCGGAGGAGTGGAAATATCTCTGGCTGAACGAAAGTTTTGCCACCTACTTCGGTTACGGCATGGTGGATTACCACTATCCTGCGTGGGAGATCTGGGATCAGTTTGTCAGAAGCCAGACCGAAACGGCCTTGTCCCGTGACGCCCTGAACGAAACCTTCGCCATCGAAATGCCGGGCGGCGCCCCAGTGGCCATCACCACCAGCACGGCGCCCATCATCTACAGCAAGGGGGGCAGCATTTTACGACAGCTGGAGGCCTGGATCGGCCCCGACTCTTTTAAGGCGGGCCTGCGGCGCTACCTGACCGACTTCGCCTATGGCAACGCCGCCAGCCACCACTTGTGGGAATCGCTGTCTGCCGCGTCCGGCATGCCCGTGGCCGACCTGATGCGCAACTGGGTCACCCAACCGGGCTTTCCGGTGATCACCGCCGAGCGCAAAAAAAACACGCTCTCCTTGAGCCAGCGGCGTTTCACCTACCTGCCCAACGATTCGGCGCAGACATGGCTGGTGCCGGTAACAGTCACATCCTATTTCCCGGACGGCAAGGCGGACACCCAAACGATCCTGCTCAGAAAAAAACAAACCGACCTCGCCCTGCCCGTGAATACCACCGCTTACAAGGTCAACACCGGTCAAACCGGATTTTACCATGTCTGCTACAACGATGCGGACAATCTGACCCGGCTGGGCGCCATGGTCGCTGGTCAGCAATTGCCCCCCTTGGACCGCTGGGGCCTGCAGAACGATCTGTTTGCGCTGGTCAAATCCGGTCTCGTGCCCATGGCGAAGCTGCTGGACATGGCCGAAAACTTTCTCGGTGAACGGGCCTACCTGCCCCTTTCCAGTCTGGACAGTCAATTGTTCGAAGCCTTTTTGCTGCTCCGGGGCGAAATCCGGACCCGCACGACCCGCACGGCCATGACCCTGATGAATGGCGCCCTGGACGCTTTCGGCCATCATCCTGCGCCGGATGAATCGCAGACCACGGCCATGCTGCGCGACCAGCTCCTGGTCCATGGCGCCTTGATCGGCAACCCACAGACCCTCGATTTCCTGACCGATCAGTTCAATGCATTTTTGGGCGGTTCCATAATCGCCCCCGATATTTTCAGGGGGGTGATGACTGCCGGAGCCGTTTCGGGTGGCGGGACGGCCCTGGAAGCCATGATTGGCCGTTTCGAAGCGAGTGGGGTCGAGCATGAGCGCATGACCCTGGCTGGCGCACTGGGCAGTTTCAACTCATGGCCCCTGCTGGAACAAGCTCTGGATTATACCCTGGAGAAGATGCCCGATCGAATTCGTTTTATGCCACTGGTGGCGGCCGCCGGCAACCCGGCGGCAGTGGATCGCCTGTGGGCCTGGTTTGTCGACAATTTCCCGCGAATTGAACGGATGCATCCCCTATTATTCGAACGGGTGGTGGCCGCTTTCGTGCCCGGCCCCGGCTTGCAGGATCCGGATCGCACACGCACCTTCTGCAACCATTTACAGCGAAAACAGCCGCGTCTGAAAGATGTGATCGCGCTCTCATTGGAGCGATTGGAAATCAATGCTGGTTTCCGTCAACGCGAGCAATAACGGCAAAATGGTGGAATCGTGACGGTCGGCGCGAGGACTGTGAAGCCCGGAAACCACCGGGATCATCGTTCGACAAGATCTGAAAACAAGGCCATTTCCCCATCCAGTCGGGCCGGATCCGTGAATAGGGGAAAAGGACGATGGCGGTTGTCCGGCATCGGTTCCCGATTGGCATCGGTCAGATCCAGGATCCCGTTGGTGTAACAAAAGGCCCCGTATCTGACAAAGCCGTACCCGCCGGTCAGGGGCAGCTCATGCTTCAACCCATCAAGCCCATTGATTTGGTTCCTGCCCACAGGCGTTATGCCCTCCTGGGTAAATATCTGGTTCAACAGATGGATAACCGTTGGAATATCCGTCGGCGCCTTGCAATAGATCGTGGCAAATTTTCCCTTCACTTCACCTGCAAAGCTTTCATATAACCGTCTCGAGGCCGCATACTTGTAAACCAGGCCGGTGGGAGCCATGCGATCTTCGAACAGTCTGATGGCCGGCAGCGCTTTGGCATAATCGGCGGGATAGATGGACAGATGGATTTTCCACCCGCCGACATACCACTTGTCTTTCTTGCGCATCTCCCGTGTCAGTGCACGACTCGTCGATGTTCGGAACCGGAATGACTGCGTGCCCGGGTCCCGATAGCGCATGACCGCCTGGTAGTCGGTTGCGCCGAATGATCTGATGGTGTGCCACGCCACGAGCGATGGATCTCCTTGTGTGAGGGTCTGTCGGTTTAACAGGAGGCATCCTGTATCACATCTCGTCGAAGATGAAAAACTTTTCGTATGCCGAAAACAATCCGGTATCAGCAACAATCTCGTCTCCGACGGGAAACAGTGTATTGCCGGATAAGGCAAAGTCACACGGCCTTGTGCCGTTCAATGGCCGTCACGATATACGGGTAGACCGTCTCCACGATGCGGGCATAGCCGTCAGCCGTGGGGTGCAGTTTATCCGGCTGGTTGAGTTGCGGGTTTCCGGCCACGCCTTCGAGGAAAAAGGGAATAAAGAGGACCCCATACTTCTCGGCAATTTCCGGATAGATCTCGGAAAAGGCCTGGGTGTAGTCCGGGCCAAGGTTGGGCAGCATGAGCATGCCGGCCAGAATGACCTGGATGTTGCGCGCCGTTAACAGGCTGACCAGCCGGTCCAGGTTGGCTCTCAGCAGCTCGGGATCCAGGCCCCGCAGGCCATCATTGGCGCCGGTTTCCAGAATGACGATGTCCGGTGACAGGCTGGATATCACCCATCCGATGCGCGAAAGGGCGCCGCTGCTGGTCTCCCCGCTCACCCCGGCATTGATCACCTGATAGTTGCGCCCATCGGCCTGCAGCCGGCGGGCCAGCTGGGCAGGAAAGGCCTGATCTTCGGAAACGCCCAGCCCGGCGGTCAGGCTGTCTCCCACAGCCACGATCGTGCCCTCGTATAAAGGAGCAGCGGTTTGCGGTGCAACGGATTTTTCAACCGTCGGCTCCTGGCTGCAGCCGAGCAGAACGAAACCGAGGCTGATCAGCAAAAGCGCCGCACGATCAACCCGCCACCCATAAAAATGCCCAATTTCTCTAGAAGGTACCTTGAAGCGTACATTCTGGTTCAAGGTCGAGGCGGATCCGTATTTCAAACAGCAGGCATACTGCAGTATGTCGAGGATTTGAAACACGGCTCCAACGCAGAGATTGGACCAGAAGGTGGGCTTCAAACATTTATTCATTTTGCTGCTCCCTGAGATACGCAACCGGTTTTTTGGCCATGATCGATCGCGAGGCGGTCATGCCCACCGAGACCACCAGCGCCACGGTGGCGGCCACCATCACCAGCGATACCGACAAAAACGGCCGATAGCCGATATCGAATTTCACCACGCACACCCAATATGCGCCTGCCTGGGCCATGATCAGGGCCAGCGCGCTGCTGAGCAGGCCGACCAGCATGTTTTCCAGGGCGAAAACGGTAAAGACGAACCGCCTGTCGGCCCCCAGGATCTTGTAGTAAACCGACTCCACCGTCCGCTCGGCACGGGTGGCGAAGACCGCACTCACCAGGATCAGGATGCCGGCCGCAATGCTGAAGAGGCTGAAAACGCGCACGATCCGCGACAGGCGGGCCATCATCCGGGCCAGGATGCCGATGGTCTGGGACATATCGATGACGCTGATATTGGGAAATCGGGAGACGATCGACGTTTGAAGCGGCCCCATCTGCCCGGGAGCCACCTTCATGGCGGCAAACAGGGTATGCGGGGCCTGCTTCAGCACCGCATCCGGGAAGACGAAGTAAAAGAACGGGCTCAAGGTCCGGCTGTCCCGGGTACGCAAGCTGGAAATGCGCGCGGTCAAGGGGACCCCCTGGATCCTGAAGGTGATGCGGTCGCCGATTTTCATCTCCCGCATCTCCACTATCGTATCCATGACCGACACCTGGGGCTCGGTCCAGTCCTTGCGAAAAAGGGTGTCGCCGTCAATCAGGGTTTCGTCATCCAGCAGCACCTCCCGGTAAGTCAGGTTGAAAACCCGCGACAGGTTGTCGCGCCGCTGCTTGCCCTCTCGGCTGCGGTCGATGGCCTCGCCGTTGACGGCCGTAATCCGGGCCCGCACGATGGGGTAAAATTGGACCGGGCGGCCGATAGCGGCTGAAAACGCATCGGCCTGGTCGGGCTGGATGTCCACATAAAAGGCGTTGGGCGAATCGGCGGGGAAGGACTGGACAAAGGTGGCATTCAGGTTCTTTTCGATGAGGTGGTCCCCGAAGATCATGGCCAGTGAGGCGGTCAGGGTAATCATGATGGCACGGGTGGCATTGCCCCGTCGAAACAGCCCCTTGATGGCCTGGCGCAGGGCCAGATAGCGAACCGGCAGGCGTTTTATCGTCCACAGGACCAAATGGGCCAGCAGTGCCGCGGCCAGGATCAGGCCGACGACAGCGCCGACGAAATAAAAGCCGAAACGAAGGTCGCGCATGTGCCACAGCACCAGAGCGAGAAAAAAGAGCAGGATCAGCAGGCCGGAGAGGTAATTGGGCCAGCGTGAGTTGCCGACGGACGGCAGGCGGTTGAAGATGACCACCGGACGCGTCTCCCTGAGCCGGTAAAGGGGAAGGAACGAAAACAGGGCGACCACGGTAAACCCCAGCATGACAGCCTCGCCCACCCCGATCCAGGAAATGGCCCAACCCAGGCGCCCGGGCAATAAGGGGCCCAGCATCCAGGCCAGGATGCCCTGAACCGCCGCACCGGCCAAGATGCCCGCGCCGGTTCCCGCGGCACCCAGCAAAAAGACCATGAGCATGAAATGCGTGGTGATGAACCGGCCGGTGGCGCCCACGGCTTTCATCACGGCAATAGTGCGCTGCTTTTCGTTGAACAGGGCCGTGAGGGTACTCTGTATGCCCAGCCCGGATATGATCAGGATGAAAAGCCCCACCAGTTTCAGGAAGAAAAGGAAATTGTCCAGAAACCGTTTAACCACGGACCCGGCGGTAAGGTAGGTATCGATGTCTTCACCGTCTAACCGGGATGCCTGTTTCAAGCGGGCGGCAATGGCATCCACCTGAAGCGGGTCGATCACCTTGAGCAGCACCACGCGGCGGATGCGGCTACCGGTGGCCATCAGGCCCAGGGCATCCAGGTCCGCACTGTGAATGAAGATCCGTGGGCCGAAGGCAAACAGATCCAAGGGGCGATCCGGTTCGACGGTAACCACGTCATCAATCGTCAAGGTGGTGTAGCCAACTTTTAACCGGTCTCCCACCGTCAGGCCGGTGCGGTCCAGCAGGGTCTGCTCCGCGATGCAGCCGCCGGGAACAAGCACCTGCCTGAAGGGGCGACCCGATTTCAAAACGATCTGGCCGTAAAAAGGGTAGCCCGGTTGCACCACTTTCAGCCTGGCGAGCACGGATGCCTTTTCGTCAGGCGCGCGCACCACACTATAGAATTCGTGAACATTGGCCCGCACGATCTGCCCCTGTTCCGCCAGTTGATCAATGGCCTGCTTCAGCGGGGCGGAAATGGGGTCGTAGGATTTGATGATAATGTCGGCGGCGTGCAGAGAGCGGGCGTCATCGAGCAGGGCGCGGCCCACACTTCTGGCGAATCCGGAAAAGGCGGTCAGGGTGGTCAGCGAAAGGGCCACGCAAAGCACGAAAAGGCCTGCCTGCCTGGATGAGCGCCGCACCTGGCGGAGAATTGTCGGCATATGACGCATGGGCGGCTATCCTGTCAGGTGTCCATCTTTAAGGGAAATCACCCGGTCGGCGGCCCGGGCGATTTCCGGATTGTGGGTCACCAGCACCAGGGTGGCCCCGTGTTCGTTTTTCAGATCGATGAGCTGGGCGAGCACGATCTTGCCGTTCTCCGAATCCAAATTGCCGGTGGGTTCGTCGGCAAAAAGCAGCTTGGGTCGATTGATCAGGGCGCGGCAAAGGGCGATGCGCTGCTTTTCGCCCCCGGACAGCTGGCTGGGCAGATTGTCCGCCCGGGCCGACAGGCCTACCCGGGCCAGCAGCCGCCCGGCACGCACGTCCGCTTCATGATCACCCATCAGCTCGGCCGGGAACATGATATTCTCCCTGGCGGTCATCGACGGCACCAAGTGAAAGGATTGAAACACGAAACCGATGGTTCGGTTGCGCAGCGGCGCCAACGCCTCTTCGGAGGCGTCGGTAATATCGCGGTCGTCGATGAATACCTGACCCGACGTGGGGTGATCCAGCCCGGAAAGCAGTGTCAACAGAGTGGTTTTACCGCTGCCGCTGCTACCGGCGATGACAATGAATTCCCCCTTTTCGGCAGACAAGGAAACATTTTCCAGCACGGTGATGGCACGGTGATCCACGGTATAGGTTTTGGTAATGTGTCGCGCTTCCAGCAAAGCCATGGTGGTTGTGTCTCCCAGAATGTGAAAGGCCCGTGAGGGTGCTCATCAGGTTGATAGATAATGACAGGGCGTATCTTCGCTCCAAAAAATATTCCTATAAAACGACATTGAACAAAAGATAGAGAAAGATAAGGCATCCCACTGGATTTTCAAATCAGACAGATGAAGGCACTGAAAAGGTGCTCGGGTGAATACGGGACAAAAGACCGCCATGTCCCCGCTGCGCCGCTCTTTTCAAGGGGGTGGTGGAGGGCAAAATAGGAACGCCGGGCTTGCCATTTCTCGCCAATGCGGTTAATCACAACCATTCGTCAAAACACCAGGGACAAACCGCATGACCGATAAAAATGAATGCCGGCCCGATCCGGAAGTGCTGCTCCAACTGGCCCGCATGCGAATGCCCTTCGGCAGGTACAAGGACCGCCTGCTGATCGATCTGCCGGAGGCCTATGTGATCTGGCTGGCCAACAAGGGATTTCCGGGCGGGCAGTTGGGCGACATGCTGCAGATGGTGTATGAAATCAAAATCAACGGACTAGAGTATCTCTTCGATCCGCTGCGGACCTTATAGGCGGGGGTTTTGCCATTTCCCTGTCGGTTGGCAGAGTGCAGTCGTTCGATGATCTTTGAGAAACGGCTTTCCAGGGGGCATTGAAAATGCCCCCCGGTTGCCTTGCATAGACTACATGGGCAGAAAGCTTACGCCCAGTGCGAATATAACAAAGGACCAAAGCATGGCCACGAACGTGTAACCCATGATGTCGCGGGCCTGAAGGCGGCTGCCGGCGGCCACGATGGGCAAGAATGTCAGGGTCCAGAAAGGTTGGATCATGTTGGTCCAACTGTCGCCGTATCCCACGGACATGGAAACCTTGGCGATGAAAGCCTGGGTCACATCGGCGGCCAGACCGGCGTTGGCGGCCACGGTTTTGGCTGCTTCGACGATGGGCTGCCCCACCACGGCCCATTCACCGCCGCCCGACGGAACGAAGATATTGAGGAAACCGCCAATGAGAAAAGCCACAAAGGGGAAGCTCTCCGGGGAGGACGCCGCCGCCAGAGAGGTGGCCACCTGCTTGCCCAGGCCGGTATGGATCATGATGCCCATGATGCCGGCATAAAAGGGGAACTGCAGGATGATGCCGGATACATTGGAACAGGCCCGTTTCATAGCCACCACGTAACGGATGGGTGTCTTGTGGGCCAGCATACCCAGGATGATGAACACGAAGTTCATGATATTCAGGTTCAGGTCAAACCCCTTGTTCCAGAAGTGGGCCACGATGATATAAGCGCCCATGAGGACAATCAGCAGGTTGATGATCCATGAGGCGTTGAGCATGTCGCTGAGGCAACGGTCGGACAGGCAAAGGCTGTTGGCCTCCTCCTCCACACTCATGGGTTTGGCCGGCGCGTCACCTTCACGCAGATCGTCAAACGTCTGAATGTTTTCCTCCGCGGGGCGCATGAGCATGAAGAGCATGGGCAAGGTGATCAGCAGAGCGAGGTTGACCCCGATGTTCATGACGCTGCCCAGGGTCAGGGTAGTGGGGATGATTTCACTGAGCACCCCGGCTTTGATCAGAAAATTTTCCGGGGTATTGATCACCAGCGGAATGGAACCCGACAGACCACCATGCCAGGGCAGGAAGGTCGCGTAAACCGCGGCGGCGGTCAGTCGGTAGTCGACCCCCTTGACCCGCATGGCCAGTTCGCGGGCCAATACTGCGGTCAGCACGATCCAGCCCCATGAAATCAGGGCGAAAACCTGCCCGGCGATCATGATGGTTGCATACACCGCCACCGGTTTGTTGATCCGGGCGGCCAGCCAGTCGATAAAGCGGCTGGCAATGGGGCTGATGGCGATGGCGTAACCGGTGACCAGAATCAGCACCATCTGCATGGCAAAACTCAGCAGCGACCAAAACCCCTTGTACCATGCCTCAGCGATCTTGACCGGCCCGACATCCATGCTGAACAAGGCCCAAACCGCCGCGATGAGCGTGAGAATCAACGCAAAGATAAAGGAGTCCGGCAACCATCTTCTAAACCGAACCGCAAAAAAAGTTCCGATACCGCTTAGCATTTTTTTCTCCTTTTGATTTGGTTTGACGGTGTCGATTCATGCAGGCACCGCCCTGAAGCAGGGAACCCGGCGTTTGCTCGGGTCGATAACAAATACCCTACCGGACACATTGATGGCTATTGATCCAATTCAGCCAGACCTTCGTACTGCTCCAGGCAATTCGGGTTGGCCAACGCGTCGCGGTTGGTCACCGGATCGCCGTGGATAACGTTGCGTACGGCCAGTTCGACCTTCTTCATGTTAATGGTGTAGGGAATCTCCTGCACCTGGATGACCTTGGCCGGTACATGGCGCGGGCTGCAGGCGTCCCGGATGGTCGTCTTGATTTTTTTGACCAGCGCCTCGTCCAAGTCGAGTCCCTTGGCAAGCGTGACAAAAAGCACTACCCGCACATCGTCATTCCACTTTTGACCCACCACCACACTATCGGCTACCTCCTCCAGGGTTTCCAGGGCGGTGTAAATGTCGGCGGTGCCGATGCGCACACCTCCGGGGTTGAGTGTGGCGTCGCTTCGGCCATAAATGGTGATCCCCCGGGTCCGGCTGTTGATGCTGATGAAGTCGCCGTGGGTCCACACCCCCGGGTATTTCGTGAAATAGGCCTTGCGGTATCGCTCACCGTCCGGATCGTTCCAGAAATAGACCGGCATGCTGGGAAAGGCCGCGGTACACACCAGTTCGCCGGTTTCGTCGAGGACCGGCTCCCCGGCATCGTTGAAGGCCTGCACGTTCAAACCCAGACCGGGCCCCTGCAGTTCTCCGGCGTGGACCGGCAGGAACGGGGTTCCCAGGGCGAAGCAGCCGTTGAGGTCGGTGCCGCCGCTGATGGAAGCCAGCTGCATGTCGGCCTTGATCTTACGGTAGGCGTATTCGAAACCCGATACGGACAGGGGGGAACCGGTGGAACAGACCATGCGCAGCTTTTCCAGGTTGCAGTCGCTGCCGGGCCGGTAACCCGCCTCATCCAGGGCGCTGATATACCGGGCACTGGTCCCGAAGATGGTCATGCCCACCTGTTCGGCCAATTTCCACAACACCTCGGGGCCGGGGTAAAAAGGTGAGCCGTCGTATAGGACCAGGGTGGCCCCGACGCCCAGCCCGCAGACCATCCAGTTCCACATCATCCAACCGCAGGTGGTAAAATAAAACAGCACGTCGTCGCGCCGCAGGTCGCAGTGCAGCAGATGTTCCTTGAGCTGGTTCGTAAGAATGCCGGCATGGCTCTGGACCATGCACTTGGGCTTGCCGGTGGTGCCGGAGCTGTACATGACGTAAAGGGGGTGCTCGGCCGGGACTTGGACAAAATCGATCTCCGCCGGCGCGTAAGGCGCCACAAAGGATTCCCAGGACACGGCGTTGGGCACCTTTCCCAGAGCCGGTTCGGCCGTGGTGTATCCGACCACCACCACTTTTTCCACCATGGGCAGTTGCCGCAGGATACCGCCCACACGTTCCAGGCTGTTAAACGTTTTGCCGTTGTAATAGTAGCCATCGGCAGTGAAGAGCACTTTGGGTCCGATCTGACCGAAGCGGTCCAGGACGCCTTTGATGCCGAAATCCGGGGAAGATGAGGACCAGATGGCTCCCAGGCTCACGGCGGCCAGCATAGCGATGATGGCTTGGGGCATGTTGGGCATGAAGCCGGCCACCCGGTCGCCCGTGGTCACACCGGCAGCCTTCAAAGCCTGAGCCATGCGGCTGACCTCGTCGTAAAGTTGGCTGTATGAGCAGGACTGTCGGGACTGGCCCTCGCCCTGGAAGATCAGGGCCGTTCGCTCGTCCCGGTAGCGCAACAAATTTTCGGCAAAGTTCAGCTCGGCGCCGGTAAACCATTTAGCCCCGGGCATCTTCAACGGATCGCTTACCACGTTTTTATAGGGCTTGCTGGCAACAATATCGGCGAATTCCCAGAACAGGCCCCAGAAGTCGGCGATGTGATCGACGGACCATTGCCAAAGCTGGGAATAGTTGGAAAGGGACAGATGGTGGCGTTGATTGGCAGTTTTCATGAAACGCATCATGTTCGACTGTTCAATGAACGTTTCATCGGGCCGCCAAAGCGTCTTCGGATTATTCATGACACCTCCCTGTAAATATAGATTTTTTTGATTTCCGGGACTTGTCCGGCACCCGTCGCTCCCGGGGAAAAATTCGTTTTTCTCACCCGCGTTGTCGCCTAATAGTCCACATGGTCCAAACCCTTGAGGCCCAGAATCTGACGGGCCTCGGCCGGGGTGGCGGTTTCGACACCCAGTTCGCCGGCGATGTGCTTCAGCTTGGCTACCTGCTCTCCGCTGGTTTTGGCCAGAACGCCTTTTCCCAGGTACAGGTTGTCCTCCAGGCCCACCCGTGCGTGCCCGCCCATGAGCAGCGCATGCGTGGTCATGGCAAACTGGGTGCGACCTGCCGCGCAGACCGACCACTGGAACTCGCCGATCTGCTGCCGGGCGGTTTGCACCAGAAAGACCAGATTTTCAACGGTGGCCGGGATGCCGCCGAGGATGCCCAGCACGAACTGAAGGTAAACCGGCGTTTTGATATGTCCGGCATCAATCAGATAAGCCAGGTTGTTGATCATGCCCACGTCGTAAATTTCAAACTCCGGTTTGGTACCGTACTGTCCCATCAGCTCGGTGAACTTGCGGATCGTGTAAAAAGTATTGGGAAAAATGAAGTCATCGGTGCCCGACAGGTACCGTTCCTCCCAGTCGTATTTCCACTGGCCCGCGTATTTGGGGACCACGTGAAACAGGGCGAAATTCATGGATCCGGCGTTCAGGCTGGCCAGCTCCGGCTTCAGGCTGGAGACCACCTTGGCACGGTTTTCCACCGTATCTCCGAGGCTTCCGCCGGTCGTGGCACAAATAACGATGTCGCAGCGGCGTTTGACCTCGGTGGCAACTTCCCGGAACATCGTCTGATCCGCCTTGGGTTGGCCGGTTTCGGGATCGCGCACATGCAAGTGCGCCACAGCCCCGCCGGCTTCGTAGACACTCATGATGTCATCGATCAGCTCTCGGGGGGTAATCGGCAGATGCGGCGACATGGTCGGGGTGTGGATGGCACCGGTGACGGCCGCGGTGATGATGGCTTTCGGTGAAGTTTCGTTGCCCATTCGTCTCTTTCCTTTTTCGTATTTGGGTTCCTCGTCTCGGCTGACCTGGCTTTTTCCCAACAGGGGGTTAAGGAACGTAAATGACGTCCACACATTTCACATCCCGATGATCGGCTGGAAGGGCGAAATGGGGAACACTGGAGTCAAAATAGACACAATCCCCGGTTTCCAGAAGGTACTCGTCCTCGCCATGGAAAAATCGCATAGTACCTTCAACCACCAAGACCATCTCCTCACCATCATGCTGAAAAACAAGGCTTTTCTTTGAGTCAGCCGGGATTGTCAAAAGGGAAGGCTCCATCTTTTTATTGGGATATTTATGCGCCAGGGTCTCGTAAGAGTAACCGAAGCCGACGCTGGTTTTGGCCATGAATTGGCGTTCCGCCATTTTGACTACCGAACAGCGTACCGTCGTATTTTCTTCTCCGAAAATCTGGGAAAGCGTCACGCTCAGCGCCTTGGCGATGACGATCAGGGTGGACACGGGGGGGGATTTTTCGGAATTCTCGACTTTGGACAGATAGCCTTTGGTGAGGCCGGCCTTCCCTGCCAGTCCCGCCAGGGTGAGTTTTCTGGAAAGACGAAGGGATTTGATATTCTTTCCGATCTGGGATTCCGGAATCATTCACCCCTCTTTTTTTTGTGGCCAGAGAATGGCTATCCGTCGCCGTTAAGACGTGTCAGCTTTTTTAACGACGATGCCGACCAGATAATTTCGGTCGAATGAACGGCAACCGGAGGCAGTAGCCCTGCAAATTGAGCAAAGAGCATGGCCTCATTTAAAAAAACATAGGACGCCTTGCACGGGCTCTCTAAGTTTCCCAAGAAATCAACCCAATACTAAAATATTTTTAACTTATTGTATTGTTAGCTAATATTAAGAAGAAAAACGGTTTCCAAATAGGAAACTTATTGTTAAGGTGAGCATATGTCAAGTAGTTTTTTGCCGGCATTCTATTTTCCTCATGCGATATATTTGCTGAACGAAATTCTGGAAAACCGTCGGGCAATTAAGGGCTTATCCGGATGCCTCATCCGGGAGGGTGACATGAGAATCAACAGGTTTGACTGCCGGAACCCGATCATGTATTTCACTGAACCACAATTCCCACCCGTGCCTTCATCTTTCACTCCGGGAAGGAGCGTTCACATGTCGATCAGCCACGAGCCAGCCTGGCGGCTGGCAGCCCGCATCGCCAAGAAGGAAATTTCGCCGCTGGAAGTCATGCGCGACACCCTCGACCGGATTGATCGCGTCAATCCGGGCCTGAATGCTTTTGTGTCCCTGCGACCGGAAGCGGCCATGGCCGAAGCACGGGCACTGACCGAGAAAGTTGCGGCAGGGAAACCCGTTGGCCCCCTGGCCGGAGTCCCTCTGGGTGTGAAGGACCTGGAGGATACCGCAGGCATGGTAACCAGTTACGGTTCCCTCCCGTTTAAAGACAATCTGGTGCAGGCCGATTCGATTCAAGTGGCGCGCCTCAAGGCAGCGGGTGCCATTGTGGTGGGCAAGACCAACACCCCGGAATTCGGGTTTACCGGTTTCACCAAAAACAGGCTCCACGGCACCACCCGCAATCCATGGAATCCGGAGCGAACCCCGGGTGGCTCCAGCGGCGGATCGGCAGCGGCCGTTGCCGGCGGCATGGTCCCGCTGTGCACGGGATCCGATGCCGGCGGGTCCATTCGCATCCCTGCATCTTATTCGGGTTGCTTCGGGCTAAAACCCTCCTTCGGCCGGATTCCGGTGGGACCGTCGCCCTTTTTGAGCTACAGCGCCATGATCGTAATGGGCCCCCTGACGCGGACGGTTATCGACGCCGCCCTGTATATGGACTGTGTGGCAGGTTATCACCCGGCGGATCCCCATTCCCTGCCCAAACCGCCAACGTCCTATCAGGCGTGCATCGACGAGCTTCCGAAGCGGCTGAAAATCGTCTTCAGCCCGGACCTGGGATACGCCAGGGTTCAACCGGAGGTGATGGCCTGCGTTGAGCGGGCCGTGCATGCCTTCGAGGAGATGGGCCATCGGGTGGAACGGTGGGCCGGCAGCCTGCCGGATACGGGCGACGTCTGGACACCGTTGATCTGTACGGATATTTATGCGCAGCTATGCGATGTGATGGAAACAAAACGGAGCGAGATCGGAAGAACCCTGGCTGATGTGGTGGATCGGACCCGGGGGCTTACGGTTGCCGAGATTACCCCCATCCAGCAATTGCGGGCACGGCTGAACCGGAAACTGGCGGCGCTTTTCGAAGAATTCGATATCCTTCTCACCCCCACCATGCCCACCGAGGCGTTTGCCGCCGGCGGGCCGCCGCCGGCTGAGATTGACGGTCACCCCATCCCCCTTTTGGGGGCTGTAGCCTTCACTTATCCCTTCAACCTTTCCGGGCATCCGGCCGCCTCGGTGCCGGCGGGGTTGACCCCAAGCGGATTACCGGTTGGGGTCCAGATCATCGCGCCCCGGCACCGTGACGACCGGGTCTTGCAGGCAGCCCGGGCTTATGAGAAGATCCGGCCATGGAATGACAGCTGGCCCGGACAGGTATAACCGCGGGTCGGCAACGGTCATTCCCGGCACGACCCATCAAAAAAGGCTGAGGCCGTCGATGCCCCTCCGGTGGTTCTCATGAGCGGTCATCAACTGGTAGCGACCCTCATCTGCGGAATCCACGGCAGTATACAGCGAACGCTCCAGGCCTCCGGCTTGTAACGCCTGCACACGGCGCAGCAACACACAGGAACCCGCGCAAAGGCTTTTATCCTTGGTCCGGTTCGGACAATGGCGACACGGTGACTGAATCATGGGGCCTCCTTTCCAATCATTTTTCAATGGCTTTCCGGCAGCGTTCGTCACTTCCGGTGAAAGACTGCATCAACGATTGTTGCTGAACAGACTCTATCAAAAGGGATGCCAACAATAACTATTTGAAATCACATTTATTAAAAGAAAAGTGGAACGGTTTGGCTGGAAACATTTCCGACAGGTTGTAAAATCGGTTATCTTCCGATAGATATCCGGATTGTAAAAAGGTAGCCCTTTTCGAATTGCGGGGATGGTATCGCCATCGCCGCCTCCACGGAAGCGGCAAAAGGAGTATCAGCCATGAAAGCCATTCAAAAAGTATCCATTGTAGGGGCCGGTGCCATGGGCGCGGCCTATGCAGCCCTGTTCACCGATGCCGCCGGGTTTTCCGTCTCCTTCGCAGCCCGGGGTGAACGGTACGAGCGGTTGAAAAACAAAACCCTCTCCGTAAATGCCCGGCTGTATAACGTCCCCGTGGTTCACCCGGACAAAGTCTCTGAGCCGGCGGACCTGATTCTTGTCGCCTTGAAACACCACCATCTAGCCGGTGCCGTCAACGATATCGCAGCGTTGGTGGGTGAGCATACGGCCATCCTGTCGGTAATGAATGGCCTGGAGAGCGAGGAGACCATCGGTGCTGCCTGCGGCATGGACAAGCTGGTCTACGCCATCGCCGTGGGCATCGATGCCGTGCGCGAGAACGATAGCTTCACCTATGCCAATCCCGGCAAAATAATTTTTGGTCTGGTGAAAGATGACGGCAGCGGCCCCCGGTTGGAGCGCATTCAGGAAGCGTTGGATCGCGCGGGCATTCCCAGCGAGGTTCCAGCGGACATCATGCGGGCCATGTGGTGGAAATTCATGATCAATGTAGGCATCAACCAGGCCTCGGCCGTGCTGCGGGCTCCCTACGGCGTTTTTCAGTCCAGCCCCGACGCCAGGGAGTTGATGCGCTCGCTGATGGAAGAGGTGGTGACGCTGGCGCCCAAGGCCGGTGTCGACCTGCGCACCGGAGATATCGAAGATTGGGAGCGGGTGATGATGACCCTTTCACCGAAAGGGAAAACCTCCATGTTTCAGGATGTGGAAGCCGGAAGAAAAACCGAAGTGGAGATTTTTTCCGGCCGGGTGGTGGAACTGGGAAAGCAGTATGACACCGCTACACCGGTCAACGCCACGGTGCAGCGGATCATCAGGGTGATCGAAGGCGGTTTTGGAAAATGATGGATGGGACAATCCAGATTCAAGACTTCTGGGTTCCGCAAGAAGCAAAAACAGACCCGTTCTTTAATGGGTGACCCTTTTATGGCGGATATGGTGCTGAAAAACAATATACTCACAAAAAGTTCTGAAGAATTTCTTTGGGCGCTTCCACTTAAATTGCTTGAATCAGACCGGTTGAATGTGACCCTGGCAGCCTATGAAGTCGGCTACAACAGCATCCCCTCCTTTTCAAAAGCATTTTCAAATCACTTTGGAATGAGCCCGGCCGCATTCATAAATAAACCTCAGTAGAACGCATTCCAAAAATAAGAATTGGTGTGCTCTAGAAGCTAGAAAAAATAGGATTCCGGTTTAAGATCAAGGCGGATTCGCGTTTCTAACCGCAGGCATATATGGAATATGTCGAGGATTTGAAATGCGGATCCAACACAGATATTGGGCTGGAAGACATTTTTGAGATCGCTTCTATTTATTCATATGGAATAAATCTTTTTTCATCTACGATAAGACTTGCCTGGCCTGCTCCTGTGCAGTTGCAAGAAGCAATCCCGAAATAGTCTTTTTGGCCCAATTTCTGTGTAAGTGCCGTAACCAGGAGGAAGCGAGATGAAAAACCAGGAACCCAGCCGTTCCGCAGGAATTATTGCCGCCCACCGTACTATGGAATCATCCAAAGATGAACATCAACGAGTCTGCTATGACCCGTATGCCCGGGATTTTCTGCCCCCGGGGTTCACGGTTATCGGCCCACACGACATCCCTGAGGATCAAGCGCTCCTTTTTTTTAAAGCCCTTGTCCCGGGATTTCATGAATTTTTTATTGCCCGGACGCGATATATCGATGACCACTTGCAGGACTGCCTAAACAACGGACTGGAGCAACTGGTCATTCTGGGTGCCGGCTATGATTCCAGGGCCTATCGGTTCAATGCGCTGACAGATCAAATCAAGGTCTTCGAGGTGGATCGCCCGGCGACCCAGGAGGTGAAAAAAGCAAAAGTCTTTGAACGATTTAAGGCATTGCCTGCCCATGTGCGCTATATCCCCGTTGATTTTGTCGAGAAAGATTTTCAGACCGGCCTGCTTGCCAATGGATATGACCGGCAGTTGAAAACCCTGTTCATATGGGAAGGGGTAACCATGTATGCGGATGCGGTTACTGTGGAACAAACCCTTGATTTTATAGCAAACAACGTTGGGAACGGCAGCGGTCTTATTTTTGATTATACCTATCCCGAGGTGCTTGCAGGGACCCTTGAGCGCAAAGAAGCCAAAGAATGGTTTAAAATATCGCAAAAGTCGGATGAGCCGCTTCTTTTTGGCATCAGCCGGGATAATATTGAAAAGTTCCTCACAGACAGGGGCTTTTCCAATGTTGTCAGTGTATCATCCGAATATTTTAATGCCGCATATTTCACAGGCGTGAATCAGGACCGGGAATCCACCCCCGTGCTTTCGCTTGCCCATGCACAAATAAAGAATTGATCGGGAACTGGATTCATGCCTTTTATGATATTTGGGGGCTGTTATTAAAACCTAAGCTGAGCGATTGTCGAGCTTGCCGTAGATCGTCCCCCCTTCAGAGGTAACCGTGATTCAAGATAACATCCTATGGACGCAGGGGGCGGGGACGCGAACGGAAATAAAATTATGCGTTTCTTTTGGATGGTTGTGACTGAATGCAATAAATCATGCCCTTTCCACGTTCCTCACTAACGTTCCAAATCTGCTGTCTATGATAGGATAGGAAAGCCTTCCATTTTTGCCTTGCCCGATCGGCTTGGAACCACTATTATTGAGCGAAGACTCGGAAAGCCAAAGAGGACGCCCCTGGTCCGTCGCTCATGAGTTCTGACCTGATTCCTTTGCAACCTCCTGTTTTCTCTACTGCGCTTTACATTGTGTTTTCCTGTCGCTTTCCGGGACGTTAAAACAACTGCAACCGCTGCCGGCATGAAATCGCCGGAAAAGGGAGGCCTCATCATGACTGCATCGGCACCGGAACGATTGGTAAGGGAATTTTTCACTGCGGCAGACGTGGGAACCGACGGTCGCCGTTCCTGGGATATCCAGGTACATAACGACCTGTTTTACAAACGATTGGCAGCTGGCGGCTCCATGGCCTTGGGCGAAAGCTACATGGACGGCTGGTGGGACTGCGAGGCCCTGGACCAGTTTTTCGACCGCATCTTACAGTTGCGGCTGGACCAGCGGGCCAGGAAATCCATCAAGGCCTTGTGGTGCGGCTGCAAGGCGGCGCTCACCTGCTCGCCGGGCCGATTCCGCGCCTTTACCATCGGCCGCCGCCATTACGATATCGGCAACGAACTGTTTCGCCTGATGCTGGACAAATGGATGAACTACTCTTGTGCCTACTGGAAGAATGCCGACAACCTGGATGCGGCCCAGGAATCCAAAATGGACCTCATCTGCCGCAAGCTGCATCTGCGACCCGGCCTGCGCCTGCTGGATGTCGGCTGCGGCTGGGGCGGGCTGGCGGCGTTTGCGGCCCAGCATTACGGCGTCGAAGTGACCGGCGTTACCGTCTCCCGGGAACAGGTGAAGCTGGCCCGGCAGCGCACCGATGATCTTCCGGTGACCATCGAACTGAAGGATTACCGGGACATGCGGGAAACCTTTGATCGCATCGTCTCCGTGGGAATGTTCGAACATGTGGGCGCCGGCCGGTACCGCACCTTCATGCGGATGATTCGCCGCTGCCTGGCCCCTGAGGGGCTCTTTCTGCTGCACACCATCGCCGGCAACCGCTCGGTGCGCTCCTCCGATCCCTGGATTACCCGCTATATCTTCCCCAACTCCATGCTGCCGTCCAGCCGCCAGGTTTCTGCGGCGGCAGAAAAACTGCTGGTCCTGGAAGACTGGCACAGCTTCGGACCGGACTACGATCCCACCCTGATGGCCTGGTACCATAATTTCGTCACGAACTGGGAAAACATCCGCCATAACTATGACGAGCGGTTTTTCCGCATGTGGACTTATTATCTGCTGGCCTGCGCAGGTTCCTTCCGCGCCCGCAGAAACCAGCTGTGGCAGATCGTGTTTTCAAGAAACGGGGTTCGTCCCAACTATGAAAGCGTGAGGTAACCTGCGAAAGGGTTGTTTGGGGTCGGTCGATTGTCGGTCAGCGTAAATCCTGGGAATCTTCATCGCGCCGACGCGTTGACGTGTTTTCAAAACGGATATCTTTGATCGTCGCATCACTGGCGATTTTAAAAACAGACGTAAACGTCATTACCGTGCGACCCGCTTCATCATGGATATCGCAGCTCCCTTTGATGATGGCGCCCTTGCGTTCGACCAGGATTGCTTTGGCCAACAGGATGCCTTTTTTCACGGGATAGAGAAAGCGGATCTCCATGGCGATGGTGGCAAAGTGGGTTCCCGGCCTCAGCACGCTTTTTATGGCCATCACCACGGCGGTATCGGCCAGGCTCACCAGTGCGCCGCCATGCATCAGACCCGCCCCCTGAGCCAATTCCCTGTAAAACGGCATTTCTAAAACCGCCTCACCCCTCTCGGCCTTGACAATCTCCATACTCAGCAACTGCTCGAATGGCGCACAGCTGATCCACGCGGGCATGCTGAAGCTGTGGGGGCCGGTATCTTTGTCGGTTTTCATGGGGGCTGTATATCAGGCGCATTGAAAAAATTTACCGCTTGCATCGAGCCACCTGTTCAAGGCCGCTGCAGTTTGAAGCGGATACGCAGGACGCCGTCGTCAAATCCAGACGATGTGACTCGGAACGTCCCGATTTCATGGGTCGATGATACATGGCGCCCGATGCACGGGCAGTGGTCATAATCGCCAATACTCACGATGCGCACACGATCCCCGGCATCGTCTGGCAGCCGGGACAGGTTGAACCGCTCCCGGGCGTTATCGATAGAAACATATTCTTCAGAAACCGGCAAGCCGGCCTCGATCACGCCATTGACTTCGTTTTCCAGGGCTTTCAATTCTTTGTCGGTTAGCGATCGGTTGAAGCGGTAGTCGCATTTGGATTTTTTACGCTCGATATGCGCACTGAAGCACCGGTCACAATCAAACAGGCGGCCCATGGCCTGGTTGAGAATATGCTCGGCGCTGTGCATCTGCGTATCGATCTGTTTCTTAATCGGTATCTCCAACACCCAAGTGAATCCTCCCCGCGTGAGGCCCCGGGAATCATCACCGTAAGGATAAAAAATCGATTTTAGGTTTGCTCGCCAGCCCGCCTCAAGCGACATCGGTTGCCGTGGTTGCCGTGGTTCAATGCAGACAGAAATCATTCCAGCCGCAGCCAGTTCAAGGCTTGATCCAGGGAACGAAAAACCTCTATTTTAAAAGGCACCTGGCCATCTGAAAGTATGGAAATCATTCTGCCGATGCCAAAATCGATATCGCTTGCCACAAGGATGGCTGTTTTACTTTCCGGTGGACGTATATTCGGATATTTTCGGAAAAAATCGATAAGCGAACGAATATCTGCACTCGACAATCGTTCTCCGGTCAGCTCGCCCAGATCATACAATTCATAGCGCGTCGGGCCACTGCGGCCATATCGCTCCAGGGCACCAACCAACTCCGGCAACTTCACCTTTCCGGACAAGGAAAACGTGGTCAACTCGTCAGGATCGTTTCTATCAATGGTGACAGGCATCGAGACACCCATTTTGCTTTGTATTTTTTAACAGACAATAACTCATAGAATAAAAAAGCGCAAATCCTGACTGATGTGTCTTTTCAAACAAGGGGACCACCTGAAATCGCATAAGCGGCTGCTTGCCGTGAAAGGGGCATTGCCCGGCAATCTTTATCGAATCTTTACAGAATCCTGATAATGAATAGTTATTGTTTACTATATCGGTAGACTTGAAGTCCCGCCTTGGAAAAATAAAGGCAGCGGAAAGAAAGAGAGGAAAAGCGCGATGAAAAAAAGATGCTGCACAACCGGCAAATGGTGTTTATTTTTTTTGGGTATACTGTTGTTACTGGGGGCCTGCTCCCAGGCAATGGACTCACAGGCAAGTCATGAAGCGAAATCAACGGAGGCAGCCATGAACCTGGCATATAAAACGAAAACCGATGCCCTGGCAATACCGCCGATTGATGCGGCGGCACCAGCGGTATTCGAGACCGCATCCTTCGGACTGGGGTGATTCTGGGGAATTGAATCCCGGTTCGGGATGATCGAAGGCGTGATTCGCACCCGTGTGGGCTACGCCGGCGGCCGGCAGGCCAATCCGGACTATGGCCATATCGGCGATCACACGGAAACCGTGCAGGTGGATTATGATCCGCAGCGCATCACCTACAACGAGCTGCTGGATATTTTCTGGCAGAGCCATAAGCCCACCGGGCGGTCGTGGTCCCGGCAGTACATGAATGCGGTATTCTACCACGACGACCGTCAGCGGCAGCTGGCAATGGATTCCAAGTCGGCCGTGGAGAAAAAGATCGGCCAGCGGGTCAAAACCGAAGTGGCTCCGTTGCGAACCTTTACCATGGCCGAAGACTACCACCAGAAGTATGTTCTCAAACAACATTACTACCTGAGTGCTGAAATGTCGCGCATCTATCCGCTTCACCGCGATTTTGTCGATTCCACCGCCGTGGCGCGCCTCAACGGATACGCAAGCGGGCAAGGCAGCGAAGAACAACTGGCGCGCGAGATCGACGACCTGGGGCTGACGGACGCAGGCAAAAAAGCCTTGACGGATAGGGTCACCCGGAAGTGGAAATATGATCGTCAATAGTCCAGCAAGGAAATGAACCCCTCAACGCGTGCCGATTAAGGAAAGGGCCTTCCATGCACAGTCGTGGACTTTATTTCGAGGATTTCTCGGCCGGACAGCAATACGCCACGGACCGTCGTACGATCACCGAGGCGGATCACATCAATTTCACCACCTCCTTCGGCTTTTTCGAGCCCCTGTTCATGGACCGGGCGTACGTGGCCGATGAGACGCCCTACAAGCGGCCCATCGTTCCCGGGGCACTGACCTTTTCAATGGCAGAAGGCCTGACGATCCTGTCCGGAATCCTGCATGGCACGGGCCTGGCCTTTCTGGGCGTCGACCTCAAGGTGATCAAACCGGTTTTCATCGGCGAAACCATCAAAGTCGACATTGACGTGGTAGACAAGCGACAGACCCAAAAACCGGATCGGGGCATTGTCTCATTCCTTCATCGGGTAAGCAATCAAGACGATGAACCGGTCATGGAATACGCCATCAAGCGAATGATCAGGCGCAAACACGAATAGATGCCCCCTTGCTGAAGGCTTCGCGGAATCCCTCGGATGGTGACCGTCACCGTCCGAGGGAAGAGAAGATGGAAAAGGATTCCGCCTAATATGCCGGACCGTCGGTATAATCGATGCCCTTCCGGGCGGCCTGGACCTGGATGCACCGGTAGATTTTCGTATCCAGGGAATCTGCGCCCCCGTCTTTCCCATCTCTGACTTTATTCTCGATAAAATGCTGCCGCTTTTTGGCCAGGTCTTCGATCTGAGATTGAAGCTGTTTCCTTTCACGGCTGCGGGCCTCGATGTGCGCGGCCAATGCCGGTTCGCTCATGCCCTTTAGTTCGACCGGCAGGTCCGATTGGGGAATCTCGGCAAGATCCAGTTCTCCGGCTTCCACGGCATGCACCAGCTCTTGGGAACCGATGAAGTTTTTCGCCCCGGCTGCCTTGCTGTTGAAAATCGTCCGTTTGGCCACTGCGGAAGGCCGGGCTTCGCTGTAAATCTCGTCGGCTGTTTTCCGGCGGGCTTCCATTTCACGCAGATGATCGGCATCACCATAATAGATCCGGGTGTCGTCCAGGGCCCGCGACAGGCTGGCGATTTTTTCATCGTAGGGGGTATCGAGGAGCACGGCACCACCAGACTGGGCCACCTGGAAGGTTTCGCCCCTTCCCAACCGGGCGATTTCCCGCCAGATGGAGACGGTTTCCGGCATGTTGCCGCATTGAACCGTATTGATGACGATGTCGGCTTGGGCCGCCCGGGCGCAGCTTTGCATATACTTGACATCATCCGGGTAGTTCATTTTCGGAGGGGCATCGCCCACAAGAAAGATTACCCGGTAGACTGCCGGGCTGCTGCTCCAATCCGGTTTCGTCACCGCCTCGTAAAGGGCCTGGTTGACGCTCTCCGGGGTGTCGCCGCCGCCTACGGCTTCGAATTGCATCAGTCGGGCGTAAACCGCGTCCAGGTCGTCCGACAGGGGCGTGAACACGGTAACGTAGGCATCGCCCCGGTCCCGGTAGCCTACCAGCCCCATGCGGATGTCCGGCGCCGGGTCGGCCGAAGCCAGGGTGTTGGCGATGGACCATATTTTTTCCTTGGCCGCGGCGATCAGCCCGGTCATGCTGCTGGTAGTGTCCAGGACGAACATCACCTCCACCGCCGGGCGCTCGGATTGGGTAGCGGCCATTGTTTCAGGGGCAAGGCTGCCGCCGAAAACAGAAGGGATCCAACCGAAAACAAAAAGAAGCATTCCAATAAAAGTTTTGGTGGCAGGTCGATTGTTGCTCATGTTCAGAACTCCTTTCGTGGGTTTACAAGGTGTTTGATCGATGGTTGGATTTTACGGCATCCAACCCGGAACACAATTCAAACAAATGCAAATTGTCGGCATGCTGCTTTTGCATTTCTTTAACGGATTGATCGGGTTCAAATAGTGACGCACAAAATGCGCAAGCTGGGCCTACCACCGGCTCATCCCCATTCTTAATCGGGAACTAAACAACCGAATTATTGAACAATTGATCTTCAATGAAAGAAGGATCACCCATTGCAACGATCTGACGTAACCCCCTTTCATTTTTTCCGACCCGCGCAGGAGGATGGATGAACAGGACCCTTTTAGCTAGGGGTTTGATTGCATTTTTTTCTCACTGTGACGCGTCGTGGCGGTGGTAGGAGCGGTACCGGCGGTTCTTCTTCGGCACGTGCATTGGACGGCAACGGCAGTCGCATTTACGCTCCCCACGTCGTGATGGATCTGGAAGGGGATGGCCCGGTTGAAATCGTCTACGGGCAGGGAAGGTGAGTATACGCCTATGAGTGGCGCGACAGGCAATTTTCTGTCAAATCGGGCTGGCCGAGGGACACCGCCTGTGCCGGCAGTTCCCCGGAAGTAGGGGGCCTGGCCGCCGCCGACCTGGACGGCAACGGGTCCATCGAAATCATCGTTACAACCACGCAGACCTTACCCACCGATGAAGGCGGTGCCCAGGTGTTTGTGTGGCCGTTCAACGGGGACCGGTATCAGTCGGCCGGATTAGCCGATGTGGCCTGGCCGCGTTATAGCAATCGCACCGGAGAAGGAGGCAATGCCGATCTCAACGAAATGGGGCACAGCAGGAGATCATGATCCATACTTTTCGATCACGGCATGGACGTCTTTACCGTGCCCGATTCCGGCTGCGACCGCCTGCTGTGGACCACTGCCCGGGGCGAGCCGTTGCGCATGGGCCAGCCCAGTGGGTTGGATTGAACGCGGATCACTCCTCCGAATGGAAGCTGCGAATAATGTACCCGCCTGATTTTTCGTCAGACTCCAGTTCCATCAGGCCGCGGCTGGCGGCCTCGTCCAACAGCCGCTTGAACGAGCGGAAACCGTAGTAGGATTCGTTGAATCCCGGGCGGCGGCGCTTGAGGGTCTGCTTGACCATGGACCCCCAGATTTTATCTTCCGACCCGCGTTCTTCGGCAAGGGCCTCCAACGTCTCCATCACCAGGTCCAGCGCCTCCTGGGTCAGTGTCTCGGCATCCTCTTTGGGAGTTGCCTCAGGAGCCGGCGTCTTGGGTCCTTTAACCTGCGGCTTGCGGGCCGGTTTCTTGGCCTTTTTCTTCTTCCTGACCAAATCGTCGTAATAAATGAATTCATCGCAATTGGCGATCAGCAGGTCGGAACTGGAGTTCTTGACGCCCACGCCGATAACGTTTTTGTTGTTCTCGCGCAGTTTGCTGACCAAGGGGGAGAAGTCCGAATCGCCGCTAACGATCACGAAGGTATCCACGTGCGATTTGGTGTAGCACAGGTCCAGGGCATCCACGACCATACGGATGTCGGCGGAATTCTTACCCGACTGGCGCACATGGGGGATCTCGATGAGTTCGAAGGCCGCCTCGTGCATGGCCGCCTTGAACTCCTTGTAACGCTCCCAGTCGCAGTAGGCTTTCTTGACCACGATGCTGCCCTTGAGCAGCAGCCGCTCAAGCACCTTGCTGATGTCGAACTGGGCAAAACGTGCATCCCGCACCCCGAGGGCGACATTTTCGAAATCGCAGAACACCGCCAGGTTGGTTGCTTCCAATAACTTGCTCATGTTTTCCTTCCAGGATTTTCAATTGTTTTCGAGAAAGATCCATACCCCGATGGCCAAAAAATAAAACCATGCGGATTTTCGCCGACAAGCGCTTGATTTACAAATGGCGAAGCCTTCTTATTTTGATTCAATTACCAGTCTTCAATGAAAGGATACACCGATGGCTGAGCTTCGAGCAACATCTAATGAATATACCCTGGACACGGTAGCGATGAATGTCGAGAATGCCGACCTGGACCTGGCAACAGCCCGCGACATAGCCAAAGCAAAGGCCCGCGACATGGACCGCAATGCCATGATGCTGTCCTACCACAGCGGGAAAACCGGCGAATTCTGGCCGAATTACGAATGCGGCGGGGGCGGGCGGCCGCCATGGATCGTGTTTGCCGAAGCCAGAGGCTACAACCTGAAGATCGATATCAACGACGGCGAGTATGAGTTTTTTTATCTGCGTTTTTAGCTGACACGATTCATGGATACATCGGCCGCATTTTTCCCTGCGGTGCATGCAGACTGAGCTAAAAGCGCCGGTTAACGTTACGGCTATTGACAGGCGTTTATTATCAACCCGATAATAGTAAACATCACGGACATCCGGCAACCCTTTCCTATCAGACATAAATCTCTGCCACACTCGCGATAGGTTTCTGCCAGATGTCCAGTTGCCGCCTTCCAATATTCGTATCCCAAGGAAAGGAACGTGCGCATGCCCCACGAAGATGCCGACACCACAGCCCGGGAAATCGCCGTGGAGAACCGGGAGTGGATCGAAAGCCTTGATTATGTATACGAGAATCAAGGACCTGCACGCATTTTAGAGCTGCTTCGTCACCTTCAAGTACGAGCCCAGCAGCGCGGCGTCCACATCCATTTTTCCGCCAACACCCCTTACCTCAACACCATAACAGCGAACCGCCAGCCTGCCTTTCCGGGAAGCCGGGAGATCGAGCGCCGCATCAAGAGCATTATCCGCTGGAACGCCATGGCCATGGTGGTGCGCGCCAACCGCCAGCATTCGGGCATCGGCGGCCACATTTCCACCTTTGCCTCCAGCGCCACCCTCTACGAAGTGGGCTTCAACCATTTCTTCCGGGCCAAAAGCGCCGGCCACCCCGGAGACATCGTCTTCTTCCAGGGTCACGCAGCACCAGGAATATACGCCCGCGCCTTTTTAGAGGGCCGCGTCAGCGAGGCGCAGATGGAAAATTTCCGCCGGGAGATGGCCGAAGGCGGAGGCTTGAGCGCTTACCCCCACCCGTACCTGATGCCCGAGTTCTGGCAGTTTCCCACCGTGTCCATGGGCCTGTCACCGATCATGGCCATCTACCAGGCCCGCTTCAACCGCTACATGGAGGATCGCGGGATCAAGCCGCCTGATGACCGCCGGGTGTGGGCATTCCTGGGTGACGGCGAAACCGACGAACCGGAAACCCTGGGCGCCATCACCCTGGCGGCTAGGGAGCACCTGGACAACCTTATTTTTGTGATCAACTGCAACCTCCAGCGCCTGGACGGACCGGTGCGGGGCAACGGAAAGATCATCCAGGAGCTGGAGGCCGCCTTTCGCGGGGCCGGTTGGAATGCCATCAAGGTGATCTGGGGAGACGACTGGGACCCGCTGCTGGCCCAGGATGATCAGGGCCTGCTGGCCAGGCGAATGGAGGAGGTGCCCGACGGCCAGTACCAGATGTATTCGGTGTCCGGCGGCGAATACATCCGCCGGGATTTCTTCGGCCGTTACCCGGAACTGACCCGCATGGTGGAAGGCTACACCGACGAGCAGCTGCAGAAGCTGCGTCGGGGCGGCCACGACCCGCAGAAAGTCTATGCGGCCTACCGGGCGGCGGTCGAGCACAAGGGGGCGCCCACCGTAATCCTGGCCAAGACCATCAAGGGCTATGGCCTGGGAGAAGCGGGCGAGGGACGCAATGTCACCCACCAGCAGAAGAAACTCAACGAAGAGGAACTGCGCCATTTCAGAAGCCGCTTCGGCATCCCCATCCCCGATGACCAGATCCAGGATGCCCCCTTTTACCGGCCCGACGAAGAGAGCGAAGAGATCCATTACCTGAAAGAACGGCGACGAGTCCTTGGCGGCTACCTGCCGGCACGCAGCGTGTCGGTACCCATCTTCAGGCCGCCGCCCAAAAATTTGTACGCCGAATTTTTAAAGGGGTCGGGTGACCGTGAAGTGGCCACCACCATGGTCATGGTTACCCTGCTCGGCAAGCTGCTTGCGGACAAAAAAATCGGGCGCTATATCGTGCCCATCGTACCCGATGAGGCTCGCACCTTCGGCATGGAAAGCCTGTTTCGCAAGATCGGCATCTACTCCCACGTGGGACAGAACTACGAGCCGGTAGACAAGAGCAGCCTGCTCTATTACAAAGAAGCCACCGATGGTCAAATATTGGAGGAGGGCATTACCGAAGCCGGATCCATGGCTTCGTTCATCGCCGCCGGCACGGCCTACTCCACCTTCGACATCAACATGGTGCCCTTCTTTTTCTTCTACTCCATGTTCGGCTTTCAACGCATCGGCGACATGATCTGGGCCGCCGGCGATGTTCAGGCCCGGGGCTTTTTGCTGGGTGCCACGGCCGGCCGTACCACCCTGGCCGGTGAAGGGCTCCAGCACCAGGATGGCCACAGCCACATCCTGGCTTTGCCCAACCCATCGCTGTTGGCCTACGATCCGGCGTTTGCCTTCGAGATCGCGGTCATCGTGCGCGAGGGGCTCCGCCGGATGCTGGAGGAAGGGGAAAACCTGGTCTACTATCTCACCATCACCAACGAATTCTACCCCATGCCCGAGATGCCAACCGGCGCAGAGGAAGGAATTCTCAAGGGCATCTATAAATTTACTTCATCATCTCTCAAAAAGCCCAAAGCCAGGGCGCATCTGCTAGGCAGCGGGGCCATTCTCAACGAGTGCCTCAAAGCCCGGAACATTTTGGAATCGGACTATGGCGTCGCTGCCGATGTGTGGAGCGTGACCAGCTACAAGAATCTTTATTGGGACGCCCAGGAGACGGATCGCTGGAACCGCCTCAATCCGGAAAAAAACCCCCGCCCCTCTTTTCTGCAGCGTCTCACCACCGGTGAAACCGGGGTGTTTGTGGCGGCCAGCGACTACCTCAAGGCCCTGCCGGAAACGATTACCCGCCATCTGCCTGGTCCGGTGGTTATCCTGGGAACCGACGGTTACGGCCGCAGCGATACCCGCGAAGCATTGCGCGACTTTTTCGAGATAGACGCCCGGCACATCGCCTTCGCGGCCCTGTCCGCCTTGACTCGGGAAAAGACCATACCCGCTGCTACGGTAAAAAAAGCCCGAATGGCGTTGAAGATCGACCCCGATCGCACCAATCCCTTGTTCGCATAGAAGAAGGAGACTCCATGATACAAGCAATCAAAGTTCCGGAAATCGGCGAGAATGTTGAATCGGGCGTCGTGGTGGCCGTCCACATCAAGATCGGAGACACAGTGGCGGTGGATGATACGGTGATCGAACTGGAGACGGACAAAGCCCTGGTGGAAATTCCGTCCCCATTTGCCGGCCGGGTGACTGAAGTGCTGGCCGAGGCAGGCGCCCAGATGAACGTGGGCGATGTCATCGCCCGGGTGGAAACCGAAAGTAAAGCGGCCAAAGCGGATAAAAAACCTCCGGCGCCGGATACGGCGACGGAAGAACCCGCATCCGCGTCCGAGAACGGCGAGGAGGAAGCGTCCCCTGCACCCGCACCACCTGTAACCGCGGGCTCCGAGTCTCAGCCCCCCGGACGCGAAACGACGCCAGAGCGTCCTCCGGCACCGGCGGCGCCCTCAATCCGTCGCCTGGCACGGGAGCTGGGGGTGGATATTGTCAACGTCAGCGGAAGTGGCCCCGGTGGCCGAATTACCGAAGCAGACATCAAAACCCATGTGCGTCACCGGCAGCCAGGAGCGCCAGGAATTTCCGGCAGTCCCCCTGTAACCGGAACCTTGGCGCTTCCCGATTTCAGCCGCTGGGGAGAGGTCCACATCGAGGAGATGGACACGGTCCGACGGCTGACGGCCCAGAGCACGGCAGCCTCCTGGACGACCATCCCCCACGTCACCCAGTTTGATGAGGCGGACATCACCGGTGTGATGAAATTCATCGAAAAAAATGCTCCAACGGTGGAAACGGCCGGTGCCAAGCTCACCGTAACGGCCATCGTCACCCGGGTGTGCGCCGAAGCCCTGAAACGGTTTCCGCGGTTCAACGCCAGTATCGACGTTGCCAACCGCCGCATCATCCTCAAACAATATGTTCATATCGGAATAGCTGCCGACACTCCGCGGGGCCTGTTGGTGCCGGTGATCCGCGATGCCGACCAAAAGAGCATCGTCGACCTGGCCAAAGCCATTGGGGACCTGGCACAACGTGCCCGCAACAAAAAGATCAAACCCGACGAATTAGAGGGCGGCACCTTCAGCATCTCCAACCAGGGGGGCATCGGCGGGGTGGGGTTCACCCCGATTGTATTGTGGCCCCAGGTGGCCATCCTGGGCGTGAGCCGGTCCGCCGTCAAACCGGTTTATGTGCAGGATCGCTTCGAACCGCGAACCATTCTGCCCTTTTCGCTCTCCTACGATCACCGCATCATCGACGGAGCCGACGCGGCACGGTTCCTTCGCTGGATCTGCGATGGGCTGGAACAACCCATGACCCTTTTTCTCGATTAGCGTTAAGAAAGCGAGTATCATCCATGGCTGACAACAACACTCAGGTGGCTGTCATCGGTGCCGGCCCTGGCGGCTATGCGGCTGCCTTTCTGGCTGCGGATATGGGCCTTACCGTCACCCTCATCGATCCGGCAGAGAACCCCGGCGGTGTTTGCCTTTACCGCGGGTGCATTCCCTCCAAGGCCCTGCTGCATATCGCCCGGCTGATCCATGAAGCAGCCGATGCCGAGGCCTGGGGTGTCTCTTTCGGCAAGCCCAGAATCGACATCGACCGGATGCGGCTATGGAAATCGGATGTGGTAACCGGTCTCACCGGCGGACTGGGGCGTTTGGTCAGCCAGCGAAAAATCAATTACATCCGGGCCAGCGCGGTATTTTCCGACGACCGGACACTGTCCCTGATGGGCGTTGATGGGAAAACAAGCACGCTGGGTTTCGCGCACGCCATCCTGGCCACAGGATCCCGCGCCACGGAAATACCCATGTTTCCGGTGGACTCAAATCTCATCTGGAACTCGAAAAAAGCCCTTGATCTGGAAACGGTTCCTAAAACGCTGCTGGTGGTGGGCGGCGGCTATATTGGCCTGGAGATAGGCAGTGTCTATGCGGCTTTGGGCTCCGAAGTCACCGTCGTTGAGATGCTGCCCCACCTGTTGGCCGGTGCCGACCGGGATTTGGTGCGCTTTCTTACCAAGACACTAACGGACCGATTCAAGGCAATCCTGCTGAACACCACGGTGGCGGCGGTTAAAATCCAGAAAAACGGCGTTAAGGTGACCTTCCAGGGACAGGATGAAAAGCCTCAAACCCAACTGTTCCAGCGGGTGCTAGTAGCCGTAGGCCGGCGGCCCAATGCCACCGGCCTTGGCTTGGATAAAGCCGGAGTGTCCCTGGATGAAACCGGGTTTGTCCAGAAGGACAACCGATGCCGAACCACGGCTGCCAAGGTCTTCGCCATCGGCGACGCAGCCGGACAGCCCATGTTGGCCCACAAAGCCGCCTACGAAGCACGCATCGCCGTGGAAAATATCGCCGGGAAAAATGTGATCGCCGATCCCGCAGCCATCCCGGCAGTGGTCTTCACCGATCCGGAGATTGCCTGGGTCGGCCTCACCGAGGCCGCTGCCAAAGCAAAAGGGATGGCTGTCGCAGTCACCCGGTTCCCTTGGGCGGCATCCGGGCGCGCCGTCACCCTGGGCCGCAGTGACGGGCTCACCAAGCTGATAATCGATCCGGAAACCGAACGCCTGCTGGGTGCAGGCATCGTGGGACCCGGCGCCGGGGAGTTGATCGCTGAAGCAACGCTTGCCCTGGAGATGGGGGCCAATGCCACCGATGTCGGTTTAACTATTCATCCTCATCCGACCCTGTCCGAAACGTTCAAGGAGGCAGCCGATATCTTTCACGGAACGGCCACCCATTATTACCGGCCGAAGCGGGCCAGGAAATAATTCCTACCTTGGAGGTTTTGCCCTACCGTCAAAATTGACTTGCATTTATTTATAAATGTGATATGGCAGACAAGTCATAAAGGATTGCCGGTGTTGGCGGTCCGGTTTCTTGCTAGGGCATCGATCCATTTGTCTTGTTAAAGTGGCGCCTGAAGTTTGAAGCAATGATTAAATTTTTTTTATTCTGTAGGAGGAAGTTAGCATGGCAAATGGTATTGTGAAGTGGTTCAATGACAGCAAGGGATTTGGTTTTATCGAGCAGGAAGACGGCCCGGATGTTTTCGTGCATCATTCGGCAATCAATTCCAGTGGATTCAGATCTCTCAACGAAGGAGACCGGGTTAGCTTTGAAATCGAGCAGGGTCCCAAGGGGCCGGCTGCAGCTAACGTGACTGTGGTCTAAAACTTCGTTTTTCGATTTTTAAAGGGCCTTCCGTTTTAACCGGAAGGCCCTTTTTTTTCCTGCTGAAACGTCATTCAAGCCGGCTCGCCGGAACCTTCTCCAAAGACCGCTGGGCGGTGTCTTTCTTCCCGACTGTTGAAAAGGTCATGAACACAGGCAAAGACCAGACAGCGGCAAGCGTCACACCCATTTCCTGCGCCTGAAAAAAACGAGCATGCCGATGATTATGGCCAGGATGACTATCCACACAAACAGATAACCCCAGCGCCAGGCCAGCTCGGGCATATGGGTAAAGTTCATGCCGTAGATGCCGGCCACAAAGGTGATGGGAATGAAGATGGTGGCAATGATGGTAAGCACCTTCATTACCTCGTTCATACGGTTGCTGATGATGGACAGGTAAAGATCCTGCATGCCGGACAGGATATCCCGGAAGGACTCGATGGTATCGATAGTCTGGATCGTGTGATCGTACACATCACGCAAAAACGGACCGATCGCCTCACCCACAAAAGGAGCGCCGTCCTTTTGCAGATGAGCGATGATTTCCCGCAGTGGCCAGACCTGTTTTCTCAAGTAAATCAAATCGTGGCGGATGGCATGAATCTCTTCCAGCATGCCGGCATCAGGATTTTCATCAATCGTCTCTTCTAAAGTTTCCAGCCGCTGGCCCACCTTTTCCAGAATCACAAAATAGTTGTCCACAATGGCGTCGATGAGCGCGTATGCCAGGTAATCGCAGCCACCGGTGCGAATCTGTCCCTTGCCTTTGCGGATCCGCTCTCGCACCGGCGTGAAAACATCACCGGCAACTTCCTGAAAGGTAATGAGGAACGTTTTCCCCAGTATCAGGCTGACCTGCTCCGAAGAAATTCCTTCTTTTTCCGCATCGTAATGAAGCATTTTCAACACGATAAAAAGGTAACCGTCGAAAGCCTCCGTTTTTGGCCGCTGGGTGGTGTTGAGCACGTCTTCCAGGGTCAGGGGATGAACGCCGTAAATTTTACCGATGTGTTCCATCAATGAGATGTCGTGAATACCATCGATATTGAGCCAGGTGGTGGCGCTGGATGTTAATAGCGGCAAGGCCTCTTCAACAAGCTCCAACGGCTTCTCTATGACCGTTTCTGCATCATAGTGCAACAAGGCCAGGTGGACATCATCCGTTTTTCTTTCTCCCACGTGGACCAAGGTTCCGGGGGAACTGCCGGCTTTCTTTGATGACTTTCTGGTGAATCGGGACATTGGTGGTCCTATGAACGGATAGGGAAAATGACACGGGTGGATAAAAAGAAGTGTAGCGCAAATCATACGGTTTGTAAATTTAGTAGTCGTTCTGACGTCACCTTGGCGCAGCCTTTCTTGTCATTCGGTAAAAAAGGCTGACACCCGGGACGGCAAATCGGTCGATAACTTTTTATAACCAACTATTAATATAAATAATATTTTGCCGCCAAATTGGTATTTGTCTTGCTTTGAATAAGGAAGCGGTGAATTTAAAAATGAAAGGAGCCGACCATGAAATGCAATGTAGGCCGAACCGAACGGATCATCCGCATTGTCGCCAGTCTGGCGTTCATGGCCCTCGGTGCCAGCTGGTGGAAAGGTTTTTACGTCGTGGCTGTCGTTGTATTCATAACCGCCATGATTGCCTGGTGTCCGGTCACCGCGGCGTTTGGGATTACCACCTGCAGGGAAGAGGAGCAGGAAGAGATTCCCGTAGATACGGTGAGCACCGACAAGGACAAACAAATCCGGGAGCGCCGGTTCAAATGATTAACGTTCGGGCAACAGTCGACTTTTTTCCAACTCATTCATAACCGAATCGACCACCTGACCGATCGCCTGCCCGGTGGTTTTCGGATCCATAAGTTGCAACTCCCCAGCCCAGATCAGCGATTCCGCCTTCACTTCATATAGCCGGGTTTCAAGGCTGATGGCCACCCGTTCAACGCATACGGTGGACGCAAGAACATAATCCCAGGCGTAGTCGAAAAACCGGAAATAGTCATTGTAATACTGTCGCGACCGCCTGTTGGTACGGATGCGATCCGGGTACCTGCGCAGAATGTCAGTAAAACAACCATACATAGGATGGTCTTTCCCCTATTTTTATTCCCTTCTCATTTTTATAGTCATGTCCGAAAACGACTTGTCAGCCGATAAAAAACATCTGAATATGGTGCACAGCATAAAAGGAATCCCCTTAAATATAAATTCTGGATGCACGCCACCATGAATAAAGGCTGAATATGAATACTATGATGGACCGTGACGTCTGTGACCGCGCCAGACTCGCCCGGGACCCGCGCTTTGACGGCCTCTTTTTCATCGGCGTCAAAACCACGGGCATCTATTGCCGACCCATCTGTCCGGCCCCGTCACCCCGGCCGAAAAACATCGTTTACTATCCCTCGGCAGCCGCAGCCGCAGCGGCCGGCCTGCGTCCATGCCTGCGCTGCCGGCCCGAAACGGCCCCGGGCACTCCCGCCTGGAACGGCACCTCCGCCACCGTCTCCAGGGCCTTGCATCTGATTCGCCAGGGAGCTCTTGACAGCGGTTCCGTAGACGATCTGGCCGCACGCTTGGGTGTCGGCGCCCGGCACTTACGCCGTCTGTTCCGACAGCATATCGGAGCCACGCCCAAAGCCCTTGCGGATAACCAGCGCCTGCTGTTTGCCAAACGGCTGGTGGTGGAAACGGACATGCCCATCACCCAGGCGGCCCTTGCCGCCGGCTACGGCAGCATCCGGCGCCTTAATGCCGCCTTTCGCAAGCACGTCGATCGCACGCCGTCTCAGCTTCGCAGAAGTCGCCCGCAGGCACGTCTCCGATCCGATTCCGGATTCCGCTGCACCCTGACGCTGCCCTACCGGCCGCCATACGATTGGGAGCGGATGCTGACCTTTTTCCAGGAACGGGCCATCCCCGGTGTGGAATGGGTGGATGGCGGGACCTATCACCGGACCATCCGCCTGTCGACCACCTGCGGAACCCTCGCTGTGCGACACGCCCAAAAGGGCCACACCCTTGACCTTGAGGTGTGCATGACGGACAGCCGCGAGCTGATGGCGGTCGTGGATCGGGTACGGCGCATGTTTGACCTGGATGCCAATCCCCGGGCCATTCACCAGACCCTCAGCCTGGATCCCTTGCTGGCCGAACGGATCCGCAAATCACCGGGAGTGCGCCTGCCCGGATCATGGGACCCCTTCGAAACCGCGGTACGCGCAATAGTCGGCCAGCAGATCTCGGTAAAGGGCGCCGTCACTCAGCTGGGTCGTATCGCAAGCACTGCCGGCGTCCCTTATGGCGGTAATGGAAATCCCCACCTGGCATGGTTCTTTCCTGATGCCGGTGATATGGCAGCCGCCGATATGGCAGGCATCGGCATGCCCCAAAAAAGGAAGGAGACCCTTCGGCAACTGGCTCGGCACGTCGTTGCCGGATCGCTGCCGTTCGACTCGGCCGGAGGATTATCCCCCTTTGTCGTTACCATGACGGCCATACCGGGCATCGGAGAGTGGACGGCCAACTATGTGGCCATGCGTGCCCTGGGAGAACCCGACGCGTTCCCGGCATCGGATCTGGGAATCATGAAGGCACTCCAGGGGGGAGACACCCGACCGACCGTTAAACAAGTGATGTCGCGCGCCGAAGCATGGCGCCCCTGGCGGGCTTACGCGACAATTTACCTGTGGCAGGAACAGGGATAGGAGACACGATGATCTATGATTATATGGATACCGATATGGCCGGCACCCTGGTGCTGGCTGGAGACGAGAAAGGGCTGCGACACCTGAATTTCGTCAGCGGAAAACATCCGGTGTTCATCCAAGGGGACTGGCAGCGGGACGCGGCTCATTTCAAATCGGTGAAAACCCAGCTGTCCGCTTATTTTGCAGGTGAACACAAAACCTTCGAAGTCGATCTGTTTCCGGAAGGCACACCCTTTCAAATGAAGGTGTGGTCCGCGCTGTTAGAGATTCCCTATGGCGCGGTGGTCTCCTACCAGTGGATTGCCCGGCGTATCGACAAGCCCGATGCCGTGCGTGCCGTGGGTGCCGCCAATGGCTGCAATCCCATCTCCATCATTATTCCCTGCCACCGGGTCATCGGCAAAAATGGCGCGTTGACCGGTTACGGCGGCGGGCTTGACCTCAAGCAGCGGCTTCTCCGGCTGGAAAAAGGGAACGTCTTTTCGGCCAGCCAGGCGCCGCGGCCCTTTTCCGATAGATGACCCGACACTCCGGACCCTTTTTCAGGGCCTCGGCTTTACTTCAGCCGATTTGCCTTTTGGCGCGAATTCACCAGAAACCGATGGATTGGATGGCGGGTTTTTCCCAATCATCCGGCAGGCCGTGGCATAGAGATCCATTTCAGACAGCTGTCCCACCGTGGTTTCGGCAAGGCGCAAGCCAACCATCTGCTCCTCGTCCACAACCAATGATGCACCGGCCGTTTCCAAAAGGGATATGTGCCGGTGATAACGGCCCCGGGCGATGATCTTCACATTCGGCAGCAGCATGCGGATGGTGCGAATCATGCCGGCGGCGGTGCGGCTGTCGGGTACGGTCACCACCACTACAGCGGCATCATGGACGCCGGCGTGTTCGAGCACATCCGTTTTGGTGGCATCGCCCAGATGCATGACAACCCCCTGGCTGTCCGCGGATTCAAGGGCCGATGGATTCAATTCGATGATTTCAGGAACCACGCCCATATCTTTCAATATCCCGGCTACCTTTCTGCCGGCTGGTCCGAAACCGACGATCAGGGCTTTTTTGCATCCGCTGGATTCACTCCTGATAGAAGATGTCAGTGGCTGTTTGAACAGCCGGACGCCAAGCTTTTCGGCCAGCGGATCGGCGTAGCGGACCATGTAAGGGGCCAGAAACATGGAAAGCAAGGTGACTGAAACCACGCCGGCAAACAGGTTGGGATCTACCACGCCGCTGTCCCGTCCCGCCGCCGCCAGCACGAAGGCGAACTCCCCCACCTGTCCGAGAGTGATTCCTGCCGCCAGGGCCACCTGGGTGTCTACACGGATCATTTTGAGGATGCCGAAAATGATAGCTGCCTTGATGACAAACACCAGCCCCACCGCCGGCAGAACCAGATGGATATGTGTGGCCATCCATCCCAGATCCAGCAACATGCCGATGGAAGTGAAGAAAAGCACCACAAACAGGGTGCGGATGGCGTCGATATCCGAACGGATCTGGGTGGCAAATGGAGATTCGGCGAGAAGCATGCCGGCCAGAAAAGCGCCCAGCGCCGGTGAAAGGCCGACAAAATGGGCACCGCCGATGGCGCCCATGGCCGACAGGATGGCCAGAAGAATGGTCAGTTCCCGATTGGCGAAAAGCCCCTGCTTTTTCAGCAGCCAGGGGATGAACCGGTAGAACATCACATAAAAGACAATCACCAGCCCCCCGGCGGCCGCGAGTGTTTTTCCGATTCGCAACGCCACTGTCATCACTGTCCCGGCTTCGCCCATCAGGGAGACCAATAACACCAAGGGAACCACGGCCAGATCCTGAACCAGGAGAATTCCCAGGGCCATACGTCCCCGGGTCGAATCCATCTGGGCATTATCCAGAAGCACCCGCAGCACGATGGCCGTAGAACTCAGGGCAAAAGCGGAACCGATGATCACTGCCTGGGAGACCGGAACGAGAAGGATCAGCAGGGCGGCAAAGGCAATCAGTGTCAGCATGACCTGAAGGGCGCCGCCGGCGAGCACGGCCTTGCCCAGAGCTTTGAGCTGCTGGAAAGAAAATTCCAGCCCGATGGAAAAAAGCAGCAGCGCCACACCCAGTTCGGCCACCGATGCGATCGTCCCGTAGTTGAACAACAGGGCACCGACCATGCTGCCGGCCAATAGATATCCCACGATGGCGCTTTGACGGAAATGCTGAGCCAGGATGCCGGTAGTATATGCCGCGAACACCAGAAGAAACAGTTTCATCAACAGCGGCCACATGAAAAAGTCTCCTTTACGGCAAGGGTGTTAAAAATTATCCAATGAACGTATGATGTCGATTTAGATTCAGCGTCAATCGCACATTAATAAATGTCCGGTAGGATTAGGGATTTTGTTCAAACAATATATGAATGGCGTCGGAGGATTTGAAATCGACTTTGTATCCCGGGCCGATTACGCCCTTGGCGGTCAGCAAAATTTCTTTTTTCCTGACGGTGATACCCTTGCGGCCCTCCATGAGAACATAGGTGCCATTGGAGCTTTGGTCGGTGAGATAATATTTCCCATTTTTGTATTCGATTAACGCGTGCGTCCGCGACACCCGGTTGTTCACCACCTGGATGTCGTTGCTCTTCTGGCGGCCGATCTCCACACGGGAGTTAGTTTCGTTAACAAGGACAACCACCTTGCCGTATTTCAGTATCAGGCAGGATCGCGGCGCTTTTTTGTGCTTCGGCGAAGGCGCTTTCAGCGCCTTTGCCTTCAGCCCGTAAAAGCGCAAAAAATCCCCACACTTCCCGCAGGGAATTTGAGGCTTGGGACCTTTGACGAGTGCCTCGTCAATCGTATTTTTAAAACCGCACTCCTCACAATAAATGATCATGACCGACTATCCGTAGCTGCTGGTGCGAATCACTCCTTAAGCAGGGGCAGAGCGTTTTTCCGGGTAAACGGTAAATCGCTATATTTCAACTCAAAACCCTTCAATAATCAAGTCTTTTCCACTCATGGGGTGGTTCTCATGTAGAAACAGGGGTCATCCGTATCCGCCCTTCTGTCGTTTGATAAAAAATCAATCCTCCAAGAACTTGTTCATCTTGAAGGCAAGCCCTTTTCCCGGCAGGGCCATCAGGGTTGACGTACCATGGGCGACCAGTTTTCCGTCGGCATCCGTCACTCCGGCCTCGGCGTAGCTCAGCGACCGGCCGGAGCGGATGCAGCGCCCGGTGGCCGTGAGTGTTCCTTCCGCCACCGGCTTCAGATAATTGAGTTTCAGGTCGATATTCACCAACCCGTCATCGTCGGGCAGCCTGAGAAATGAAGCCCAGAAAGTGGCCGTATCGATGAGCGTCGCCAATACCCCTCCGTGGACAATCCCATAGGGCTGAAGATGGCAGGTGTCGGTTTTCAGTGAAACCACCGCATGATCGAAGGCGATCACTTTGAGCTGCATCAACATATGCGTGGGAAAGGGGCTGGAATTCACCACGTTGATCAACGCACCGATATAAGCCGGGTTAGGACTGGCCATGGGCATCTCCATTTTAGTGGTCGGGGCAGATACCATTTATTTCGACGGTTCCTTTTCAGACTTTAATCCGGGTTTTAAAACATCCACCGTCTTTTCGGCATCATCGGCCTTGACTTTGGCTTTTACCGCACGTCGATAGGCCTTTTCGGCACCGGATTCGGCATCCTTGATTTCTTCTTTCAAGCCCTTACGGGCATCCAGGGGCACCGCACCGGAAACGCCCTTAACCTCCAAAGCCTCGAGCCGGCTGTTAAGCGTTTCAAGGGCGGCCTTTTTATCGGCGGCCACCTTTTCAGCGGCGGCTGCTTTTTTCCGGGCCGCTTCCAGATCATCGGTCGCCCGGGCAACCTGGGCAGCCAAACCCTCTTCGGGAGCCGCATCCAAATCGATGTCTTCTGCAGCCATGACCAAAGCAGAAACCGGCAGCCGGGGCAGGGAGCGTTCGAATGATTTGCCGGTGGGGTCCGCAATGCGGTTTTGCTCAATTTTCAGCGGTAAAAAAACAAAAGTTGCATCAGCCGACTGCTGCACAATGGTGTCGGCATCAAAATTCTCAACGATTTCGGCGGCTGCCTCGATGCGAACATCCTCCAGGATTTTATTCAATTTCTCTTTTTCCGCTTCGATACCCATGCCATCACCCGACGTCAGCACCCGGAGGGTGGTTTTGTCCCACGGTTCGTTACGGGTCATAAGATGCGCCAAGAGCAGCATCAGCCGGCTGGTGGCATTGCCCTGCCACCACACATCAATCCGGCGGCCTTCCCTCGGTTCAGCCTCAAGCCGGGTCCAGGATTCCGGATCCATACGAAAAACCACCAAATTTTTTCCTTGCCTGAAAATCAGCCTTAGGTTCTTCACGTAGTTATAGGCGCCGATACCGGAAATGGATTTTGCAGATTCACCCATCCAATTGAGCACCACCGTATTCGGGCGCAACGGACCGATTCCCGAACTCTGGATGAGAATACCCATGGCCAGGGTCAAATCCGGCGTACTCACGGTAAGGGGAAACATGGCGTGGCGACCGAACGCAATGGCCTCTGCCAGTGTCCGGTGAGCCAAGTCCTGCGCTTTTTTGGCGGCGGAACCCTCGCCTTCAACAATCTGTACCGCCTCCGTAAACCCGCTTCCCCCCTCAATCCAGGCGGCAAATGCCAGCAGAGGGCCACGACGCGTCGAGTCCTGGGTAAACACGAGCAACTGCGGACGCCAGTCGCGTGCATGCTCAGGATCTTCGCCGGCGGCAAGCAGATGCTGGCGCACCTGCTGCAGATGATGGGATCGAGCGCTGTCGGCCCACCGGGCCGGGCCGGCGGTACGTTTGAGATATTGGTAAACGGCAAACAACATGGCAATGGCCGCCGCCCCGCTCTTGAGGTCGATGGCCAGCATGGCGCCTAAACAAATCACGAAACCCAACAAGCACAGTGGGGGAGAGAACCATTTGAAGCGGGGTCGAAAAGAGGGGCTTTGGGTTCTGGCCTCGAAATAAGTGGCATAGTTGAGCAGCCCGTATGAAATGAGGAAAAACATGGAAACCACACTAGCCACCAGGTTCAACTGCCCCAAGGCAATGGTGACAAAGGCGATGCCGGCGGAGAGCAGCACCCCCCGCCGGGGGTTGCCCGACGGTTCACTGACCTTGGCAAAAGGCGTCAGCAGGGAAAAAATCCGGTCCACAGCCAGAGACTGCAGAATTCGCGGCGCTCCCATGAATGAGGCCATCGCTGAGGAAAGGGTCGCGGCGATCACCCCGGCATCGATGAAAAATCCAACCGCGGAAACCGTTTTCATGGCTCCGTAGTCCGACGACAGGACGGGGTTGGGCAGGGACCCCGCAAACAGGACCGCCACGGCGAAATAGATGACAAAAGAGATTCCCACGGCCAGAAACGTACCTAATGGAATGCTTTTTCCCGGGTCCGCCAGATCACCGGACATGCTCACCCCCTGGGTGAATCCCGTGACGGCCGGGAAAAATATGGCAAAGAGAATCCAAAAGGGGGCACCATTTTCCGGCGAAGCCCAGTTGGCAGACAACAGTGCCGAATCCCAGCTGCGGATGCCACCGATGAAAAAAGAGAGCAGGGCGGCGATCAGCAGGGCCATGACAATGAACTGGAACCGGGTGGCCCAGTCTGCACCCAGCCAGGCGAAAATTAGAAGAAACGCAACGGCACCGACAGCAATCAGCTGAACGGTCAACGGGTGCATATGGGGGAAAAAAGCGGCCACCGCCTCAGCAAAGCCGATGCAGTAAAAGGCGATGGACACGCTTTGGGCAAAAAAAAGCACCAGGCCGATAGAGCCGCCGAATTCCAGTCCCAGGGTACGGGATATGAGGTAGTAATCCCCTCCCCCCCGCACCTTGAGGTTGGTGGCCACGGCAGACATGGAAATGCTGGTGATCACGCTGATGGCATTGGCCAGGGCGATGATGACCAGACCTCGCGCCAATCCGGCGCTTCCTACCACATACCCGAGCCTCAGGAAGAGGATAATCCCCAATATGGTCAAAATGCTGGGGGTGAAAACACCGGCAAAGGTACCCAGTTTGCCGGCAGAAAGGGTGGCCTCTGTTGATCGTGGCTTATTCATGGATCACGTTCACTTTCGTTTACCGATGGATCTGCTGGCTATCGGTTGGCTCTGATGCAGGTATGCCATATAAGGCTTTTCCCAGAAAAAAGGGATCCGTGGGGTTGCTGCTGTTCATGAAACCATGAAGGATTCACGAAGGACCGAAAGAAACAACCCTCTGGCATTATAAGCGATTTTCGTTTTCAGGTCAAATATTTAGCCGTGACGCTCCGGCCGTAAAAAGAGAATGGTGGCCTCATTGTAAAGGAAGTTACCCGCTATGCCCTTTGGAGGCGATACCTTTACGGCGCAACCGATGCTCAACTGGCTGCTGAACGATACCCGCAAAGATCAATCCTCTGACCAAAAGGAGGTGATGCCGGCAAACCCGCCTGTGCCATGTTTGATTAACTGTGTAAATCTGCAATTCAAGAACCTATGTGTCTCTATGGATCTGGCCGGCAAAATGATCGAGCGCCCCATAAAGCCGGAACTGACCCAGCAGGAAAATGTGGTCCAGGTCAAGGTTAATTTTAAGTGTACCGATGCAAAAAGCACCGAACTGGCATTCGGTGGCTTCCATGACTGGCCAGACATAGCCAAAATCCAAAGGAAAAGGGGTTACGGCGATCACCGTAACCCCTCGATTTGTTTTGGTGGAGATGAGGGGGATCGAACCCCTGACCTCAGCGTTGCGAACGCTGCGCTCTCCCAGCTGAGCTACACCCCCATTGAGAGTCGGACTATCGAGACCTTGATTATGACTTGTTTAGGTCTTTTTTTGGAACGAGTCAAGAAAATCAATTGTCGCGGGTCAGCATCACCAGGCTGGTTTTTTCCTTCAACAGGTCCTCTACCACCAGCAGCCGTTCATTTACCGTATCCGTGAAACTGGCCAGCAATTCGGTCTTCAGCGGCTTTCCCCGGCTTTTCTTGACCGTGTTGGGGTCGATGGGTTTCCCGTTCACACGGACTTCGTAGTGTACGTGGGGGCCGGTGGCCACACCGGTCTGGCCGACCCGGGCAATCACCTGGCCCTGCTCCACCAGCTGGCCCGGCTTCATCAGCAACCTGCTGCAATGACCGTAGTAAGTCTGATAGCCATTGGGATGTTTAACAATCACCAGCTTGCCGTATCCGGACTTACGCCCCGAAAAAGTGACCCGACCGTTGGCCGTGGCCATGATGGGCGTACCCGTGGGGGCTCCGTAGTCGATGCCGGTGTGCGGCTTGTAGCGTTTGGAAACCGGGTGGAATCGTCGAATGGAATATGAGGAAGTTATCTTACCGAATTTCAACGGGGTCCGCAAAAACATTTTTTTCAGCGGCTGGCCGGATTCGTCATAGTATCCGTCAAACTGGCCATCGTTGAATAAAAATGCGGAAAAAGTCTTCTGCTTACCCACGTAACGAGCGGCCAGGATATCCCCGTACTGCACAAACGCACCGTCTTTGTAGCAGCGCTCATAGACCACCGCGATCTGATCGCCTTTTCGCGGATAGAGATAAAAATCGATATCCCAGGCAAAAATGTCTGCTATCAAACCGGCAATATGCTGGGTCTCGCCATTGTCGGCCACGGCCTGGTACAACGAGGATTCGATGGTGAACACCTTGGCAATCACCTGCCGGTCCAGTACGATTTTTCGCTTGTGAACGGTATAGTCGCCGTTGTCTTCCTTAACGGCCTCATATTCGTCCAGGGGGCTGGTTTTGTAGACAAACTTCTGGATCAGGTTCTGGCTGTCAACGCTGACCTCATAGGAGTCTTTCGGCCGGGAACAACGGAAGTCGAAAACCGGCTTGAAGGATCTGGAGAGGGAGAGAATTTCCGCCGGCGGAATATCACAGGCCGTCAGCGCATCGTATAGCGTACGATTGCGAATGATTCCCTCTACCACACTGACGACAGGTGCAGCAGGAAACGCTTCAATCCCAAGGGTCTCGGCGACAGGGGCTTCGGCCTGGAGACCGGAAGCCAGGGATAACCGGGGAGATAAAAGAAAAAATCCTCCCATCAAGGCAACACAAAACCATACTGCAAGCATATTACATTTCCAACGCATGTTCGACATTCCTTTCGAGCGTTCAGCCAATCTCAGCAGGTTTTCGGTCGGTTTTATGGATTACTTTAGCTTGCATGACTGCCTCTTTAACAAAAGCGTTTATGGTAATCAACCGTTTTTTCAAGCATTTTATTGACTACTGGATTGTTGCCGGCTTTTTTTTACCGCTGAGGGAAAGTAAAAAGCCGGCGGAAAGCATCGGCTGGAAAGGCAGTAAGGACCAGCGCCGGAAGGTCGGCATTGGCGCGGTGGATCGTCCCAATATCTTGTCTGGCGGGCATTGAAAGGAGGTGTGCTTATCTTACCCCGCAATTATGAGGGATGAAGCGTAGCGCCGATATTGGTCTTTGTAAAAATCCGTCCAACTTTTCCTAACGGATTTTAAATACCTCATGCCATTGATCGGATCCTTCGGCCAGCAGCACGTCGTCCGGATTGATTCGCAAGACAACGATATTGTCTATGGATCCGCCTTCTTTAATGAGGCGATTGTTGATGACGACAAACCGCGCAGCGGCTTCCGGGGCCCACACCAGCGCCTGCAGGTCGATTCGCGGGTCGCTCCTGAAAAATTTTCCGATATCCGGCACTCCTGCCATGGGCTGACCGGTCGTCTTGGCTGGGTCCGCCGGGCGGCGGTTCGGGTCCTCTGCGGGAGCAAGCGTCGATTCGGATGTCGGTACAACCGTCTGCCGCGGGGTCTTCTCATTGGGTATGGGCGATGACTGCGCCCTCGGAGCCTCCGCCGACGTGACGGTGCGCAATAATTTTTTCCCGAGTTGAACCGGCTGGACCGCGGCTATGGGGGCGGATGTTTGAACGGTGGAGGCAGGCTCCTTTCCCGTGTCTTGCCGCGGGGGGGCAACCGGCATGTTGGACTTTGGCGCCTCGGCAACCGATGGCGGCACCGTGTGGTTGGGTTTGGGTGACAGCAATGGCGGGACCCCTGTCATTGACTTAAGAGGGAGCGTGATCTCCGGTTGCCAAATTTTCCAGGAAACCACACCGGAAGCACATAAACCAACGACGATACCCAGCCCAACACACCACCGACGGGTGCGCTGCCGGTAAGGGGATTGCGCGGGAAGAGGGGCCGGCCATGGGGTCCCCGCACCGCGCTCCGTGGTGGATTCCTGCTCGGCTTTTTTCAGTGCGTCCAGAATGGAACTCAACGATTCTGCTCCTCAACCGGCTTTCCTTGCTCCGTCCTGCTGCCTGCCAGGCGGGGGCCGTTCAGCGATGGATCCTCATTGTAAAGTGCAATTTTCGTCATGGGACCCACCATCCCGTCTACATCCAGGCCATTGCGGGCCTGGATGGCCTCTACGGCCAGCCGCGTGGTGGTATCATAGGCAGCGGTCATCTTTTCGATGGGAAACCCCAGCGCTTTCAAGTGGACCTTGAGGGACAAAATGACTTCTCCGGGTGACGAGATCGGAATGATCCCCGTGTAGTTATAATAGTTTTTCCAGAAAATATGCGCCACACCATTCCACAGTCCTGCCAGAGATGCCGGCGCGACGGAAAAGGTATCCTCACCGTCCGACAACCGGAGTTCATCGTCTGCAAGACCCACCAGGGCCATGAACCGGGTATCGCTGCCGTCCGGATGGGGAAATTCCAATATGGCCGGCAGATTCAATTTTCTGATCAGGGTCAGATTGCCATGAAGCCGAAGGGTTTCCATATTACTATGCCGGGCGGAAAGGCGAAAAAAAGTGTCGCTGTCCATCACCGCCACCGGTCCGAAGCCCAGGGGTGCTTGCGCATTCCATTGCCTCAGTACGGCCGTCAAGGCACCGATGCGTGAATTTAAGGCGTCCCTGGACATAATCACGGGTTCAAGGTCGCGAACAGGTGGCGGCGGTACCGGATCAACGGCGACTGCCATGGCGCCTGGGGGTACGGCCTTTACCGTTGAAGGTTCTGCTGCGGGAGGTGGCGGTGGCGGCGATAGTGGCGCTGCTTCCGGAACCGACGCTTTGGCCGCCTCGGAGGCTATAGCGGCCGTTGATTCCGAAACCGTTTTTTCAATCTTATGGTGGATGACCGGCGCAGCGGACATGCGGCCGGCCCTGTTCAACATCGTCTGGGCGACAACCAGGCCGGCCACTAGAATGACCAGGACCACCAGCAGGCCGATAATCAACCTTTCTCGTAAAAACATTGGCTTGTGGGATCGCTTGCTTTTCCCATCCAACTCACGCAAGGCCCGCTTGACGATACGGTTGGTGATGCGGTGTTTTCCCAGGGCAAAGGCGGTAAGCAAGGCCCGGTCGCAGACGATGTTGATGAGCCGGGGGACGCCATGGGTATATTTGAAAATAGACCGGTAGGCACCCGCAGCGAACTCCAATCCCGGTTTTCGGGAAGCAATATGGATGCGATGGCGAATGTACTCCCGGGTTTCCGAGGTGCTCAGGGGAATCAAGTGGCAACTCAAGGTAATGCGCTGGTTCAGCTGGCGGAGCGCTTCGGTTTCCAACAGCTCTCCCAACTCGGGCTGACCCACTAGAATAATCTGAATCAGCTTGCTGGTGGTGGTTTCTAAATTGGACAGCAGCCGCAGCTGTTCCAGCACATCGGCGCTCAGGTTCTGGGCTTCGTCCACCACCAAAATCACTCGCTTTCCCTGGGCTTTTTTCTCCAATAGAAAGGCGTTGAGACGGTCGATGAGGACTTTTACCGATTCGGTATCCGAAGGAAGGCCGAATTCGTCATTGATGGCTTTGAGCAGCTGCAGGGCATCGAGCTTGGGATTGAAAATATAAGCCGCCGTGGTATTCTCGTCCAGGCTTTCCAGGAACATGCGGCACAGGGTGGTTTTGCCGGTACCCACTTCGCCGGTGATCTCAACGAAGCCTTCCCCATAACCCACTGCGTAGTTCAAATGGGCCAGCACCTCTTCATGAATCCGGGACAGGTAAAGGTACTCCGGATTGGGCACCAGTTTGAACGGTCTCTCTTTAAAGCCAAAAAAACGATTGTACATGGGTGGTTGCCAATTATCAGGTCATGGGGTACACGAAACCGGGGCAGCCATCACTATCGGGCTGCTGATCAATGGCGCGCCAGGGCAGGAACGTCACCGCTATCCCTCCCGTTCGGCACCCACCCAGCCATTCGAGGTATTCGCGTCGGTTGCGCATACCGGAATACCGGGTGGCGTTACCGTCTGACCCCGTGCGTGAAGGCAAAGATATCCGGATGGCCGACTACAAGGATCGGGCCGGTCTGGTTGAGAACGTGTGGCCGTCATCCGGTGTAATCGTAATGGCCATGGCGGATGGCGGTTGCCCGCAACGATGCCGGGTTTTTGCCCGGGACAGCGGCGTTTCCGCAGGTGTCCATGCCCGACCGGTGTCGAACAGCACCCTGCCGGCCTCGGTGTCGATAAAACAGGCCAACCCATGTTGGCCCACAACACCGAAGGGCCGGTCCACGACTTTTTCGCACAGGATAGTCAGTTTCGTTTGTATAAGCCGCTTCCGGAAAAGCGGTTGTTGGCCGCTGACCTACTGGGCGATCTTACTGAGCCGGTTCTGGATGTAGGCGTTGCGAAAGGCTTCATAGGGATCCAGGGCGGCGTTTTTCAGGGATTCGTAATCACCGATGCGAAAAGAGGTGTCGTTGACAATTCTGACACCGTAGGCAATCACGTTGGTGGTGCCGGAGGTCAATTCACCCGCATCCGCATTGACCAGCTGCATAAACGAAACCGGGTTCAACGCCCAGTCCCCGATACTGCCCACCGTATCGCGCAGGGTGGACGGGCCGAACAGCGGCCAGATGATGTAAATCCCGTTTCCGATGCTGTAATACCCCAGCGTCTGGCCGAAATCCTCAACGGGCGGGTTGAATGACGGTTTATCTCTTACCACGTTGAACAATCCCAGAAACCCTGCCGTACTGTTGACCATGAACCGGCAGAACTCGCCTTCCGCCGACCTCCATTTTCCCTGAAAGAGGCAATTGAAAAAGCGCACGGGTCCCATGAGGTTGAAAAAGAAATCTTTTACGCTTACCCGGACCGGTGTGGGAACGACAACCCGATATCCGGAAGCCACCGGCTTGAGCAACCAGAAATACAACTTGTCGTTGAAAACGAACATGGTCCGGTTGAACCCCTCAATGGGGTCGGCAACCGCTTGCAGCATCAGATCCTTATCCCCGTAACTATCACCACTGGGATTATCGAAAGGATCGAAGGGAACCTGATCGGCCGACATCACGGCATCACCGGGCGGAGCATTGGCGGCCTCGGTTGCCGGCGGATTCGCCCAGGCAAGACTGCCCATCAGCACAAACACCATCACCATCGAGAAAGACAATCTGAGCTTTATCACCATGGCTTGTTTCGCCGTTTGAAAGTCGCACGCCCCAATCAGGGCCATTCGCTGCCGATGCATCATCAGTTTTAATTTTATCCGTTTTCAGCAAGCCGTTTATTTTGCTCGGCCAGCTTGTCGTTGAGCTGCTGGATCAGTTGGGCCGGCTTATCCTTGCTCAGGATGCTGGCAAACTGAGTGCGGTAATTTTTAACCAGGCTGACTCCCTCGACAATGATATCATAGACCTTCCACTGGCCATCCCCGCCCTTGAGCATTCGGTAGTTTACGGGAATCGTTAATGTTTCTCGGACGATCTGGGTTTTGACTTCGACGTAGATGTCCGAGTAGAAATCCTGCCCAAGGTAAACGATCTGCTCGTTGTGGTACTCCCCTTGGATTTTGTCGATGTAGGTGTTGCCGAGAAACTGGGCAAACACATCGGTGAATGCGATCTTTTCAGCATCGTTAAAATCGCTCCAGTTACGCGCCACGGCCCTTTTGGCAATCTCATCGAAGTCGAACATCGGTTTGACAATCTTCCAGATTTCGTCCCTCTGGGCCGATTTGGTGCCCGCCACCTTGTATTGGGGATCGTTGAGAATGGCGATAACGGTATCGATGGGGGCCTGGATGACCGCCAGGGGTTCCATGGATACCGCTGCGGCCGGGAACACCATCACCAGAAAAACAGCCATTACAGCGGCAATACTTTTGGGGATCATAACATCCTCCGCATTATCTTATTCCATTTTGCCTTCATATCCCGGCGCCGTCGATGCGTTCTATCCTGTAGGTCCCTTCTTGCAAGCCCGGCGGAATCACTTTTTCGCATCTCCGAATACGTATTTGCTGACCAGTTCCTCAATATCCAGGGCCGACTCGGTGTCGATGATCATATCTCCGGACTTGAGTATTCTGTCCGAACCGCCCGGCGTCAACCGGATGTATTTATCGCCGATCAGCCCGGAGGTCTTGACCGAGGCGATGACGTCGTCGGTGAGTATTACGCCCTTTTTGATTTTCAGACTGACGATGGCCACCTGCTTCTGATTGTCAAGGTGGATATCGGCCACCTGGCCGATTTCGACCCCCGCCATGTCCACAAGGGCGCCGGCCTTCAGGCCCGAAACGGAATTGAACCGCGCATTAAGCATGTAATAATCGTCGCCGAACCACTCCATTTTTCCCAGCTTTATCGTCAAGTAAGCCACGCTGATGAGGCCGATGAGAACGAACACGCCCACCGCGGTTTCGACAGATGTTTTTTTCATATTACCTCCGCAGCCGCAAAAGAAACCAATGCGGGTATCATCGTTAGCGCTCGCTTGGCGCAGCTTTGATGGCCTCCGGGTCCTGGCCCCGGATAAACTGCCGGATCACCGGTTCGGTGCTGTTCTGGATCTCCTCACAGCTTCCTTGAAAAACGATCCGACCCTGATCCAGCATGGCGATACGCTGGGAAATGTAAAATACATCGGGAATTTCATGACTGACCATGACTCCGGTAAAACCGAAGGTCTTCTGGTATTCGGCAATCATGGCGTGGGCCGCGTTCTTGCGGATGGGATCCAACCCCGTGGTGGGCTCGTCGAAAAGAACGATCTCCGGATCGGTCACCAGCGCCCGCGCCATAGCTACCCGTTTTTTCATGCCTCCGGAAAGCTGGGAGGGGTATTTGTCTTCGATTCCGACCAGATCCAACTGAGCCAGCTTATCACGCACACGGCTTTCAATTTCACGGAACGGGACCCGGCCCTTCTCTTTCAGCGGCAGGGCCACATTCTCATAAACCGACATGGAATCGAACAAGGCCGTTCCCTGAAACATATAACTGAACTTCATCTTCACCGCCTTGCGTTCGGCGGCGGTCATAGTACGGATCGCCTGCCCCTGGAACAGAATCTCTCCCGCGTCCGGCTCAAGAAGTCCGATGATGTGCTTGAGCAGGACGCTCTTGCCGATGCCGCTCTTGCCGATAATGGCCGTAACCTGCCCCTGGTAGATGGACAGATCCACCCCCTTGAGCACGGCATTGTCGCCGAAGCGCTTGAACACCTGATTAAATTCGATCAACGGCACAGTCATCGTTGTCTCACAGCAAAAACGAGGTCAACACATAGTCGGCCACCAGAATCATCACGCAGGATAAGACCACAGCCGACGTGGTGGACAGGCTCACGCCCTTGGCGCCGAAACCTTCCTTGCGCAGGTGGGTCGTGTATCCTTGAAAACAGCAGATCGTGGCTACGATGGCGGCAAAGCAGAAGGATTTGGCAAACCCGCCGTTGATGTCTTCCATCAGCACACTGGACTCCACCCGGCTGAAATAGAGCCCGGAATTGATTCCCAGCAACAAGGAACCGGTCACGTAGCCCCCGATAATCCCCACCACATCGAAAATAGCCGTGAGGAAGGGAAAGCTGATCAGCGCTGCCCCCAGCCGGGGACTGAACAAAAACCTCACGGGGTTGATGTCCATGGTCTCCAAGGCATCGATCTGTTCGGAAATACGCATGATGCCGATTTCCGCGGCCATGGCCGAACCGGCCCGGGCCACAACCATGATGGCGGCTAACACCGGTCCCATTTCCCGAATCAGGCTCAAGGCCACCGCCGCTCCCAGCAGTCCTTCGGAACCGAACTTCACCAGCGTATAATAACCTTGCAGGCCTAGTACCATCCCCGTAAATGCGCCGGTGAGACAGATCACGAACACCGATTTCATACCGATAAAATAAACCTGGTCGATAATCTTGTCCGCCTGGAGAGGAAACGAAAAAAGATGGAGGGCGCCGCGGAAAAAAAAGATGGCCACCCGGCCCAGTTCCTGAACAGGGGAAATGGCCATGCGGCCGAGACCGGCCAACATATTGGTAATCGTAATAGACTGGGCCATCAAATCAATACCGCTTTTGGTTCGTCAATAGAGGTGGTATTAGATCGAGTTGGAACGATGAATACCCGCACAAGGTTATGAAAATAACTGAAATCGCCGGTAATGTAAAGAAAAGAAGGCAATGGTCCACGCGTCCGGTTCCGTCCGAACGAAGGAGCCCATCCTCTTCTGGTGTCACCTTAACGGCAAAAGCATTCCCATGCAGCGCGGCTTAAGCAGTGGACCGCCAGGCAGCTATGGAAGGGCACCCGACAGCGGAAACGAACCATCTTCGCTGCGGAAAGTTTTCGATTATGAGCTTTTGTCCGAATTTCTTGACTTCATGCGGACCATTGCCTACAGTGCCCACCGATTGACCTCAACCGCCAAGCCATCCTAAAATTTCCCGATCCATGAAAGGAGACACCCCATGGCCGATACCGTCAGAACCATTGAAGACCTGAACCATGAGCAGACCGCTCGCCTGGTCATGGATGTCATGCATCGGACCCTCATCCATTATGCACTCTGGTTCACGGAGATCCGCCACCAGATGGGCATGGAAAAGGCGCTGGAAGCCCTGTCCGTTGCCTCGGAAAAGAGCATGGGCCTTCAACTCAACCGACTGTCCAAGCTGTTGGGTTTCGATATGCAGGACGGCATCCCCAAACCACTGCTGAACCTGCCTAAAAAAGACCTGCTGGCGCTGCTGGACGGCGCTGCATTCAACTGGCTGGCCAACGACGGCGTGTGGTTCCAGTCTGTGGAATTTACCAGCGGCATGAACGACGCCAAGCGCTGCAACGACTCTTGCTGGGCCCACTTTTCACCCTTTGAGGCCTGGGCTATCAAACGGTTTCTGGGACTCGGCGACCAATCCGGCCTGGATGGGTTGAGAAAAGCCCTGAGTTTTCGGGTCTACGCCCGGATCAACGTTCAGTCCTTTACCGACGATGGACCCGATGCCTTCATTTTCCACATGAATGAATGCCGCGTCCAGGTCGCGCGCAAAAGCAAAGACCTGCCCGACTACCCCTGCAAATCTGCCGGCCTGGTGGAGTACACCTATTTTGCCCGTGCCATCGACCGGCGCATTCAAACCGAATGCATCGGCTGTCCCCCGGACGACCACCCGGACGATTGGTATTGCGCCTGGCGCTTTTCGTTAAAATAAAACAAGCAGTTAGAAATTTAGGGGGCGTTGGGGACCCAATTACCGGATTCGCGGCATCACCAGGCAATTTTATCCACACGGAACAATCCGGTCATGAGGTGTCCCGTATTGACATCATGGCCGCTTTTATTTAATCAAATAATTGATCAAATGCTTAGTGCGCCTATTCATCAATACGTTGCCACCTAATATTCTGCCAAGGAACATCAAATGGCCCCCTCCAAAATAAAATCAAAGCCGGATGCCGGCCATACACGCAAGGCCTACCAAGGCATCCGGCAGATGCTGTTTCACAACGAGATCGTACCGGGGCAAAAAATCGCCTACCGGGATCTGGCCGAACGGCTGGGCATGAGCCAGACCCCGGTGATCCAGGCCCTGAAGTGGCTTGAATTTCAAGGCCTGGTCCGCCACGAACGTCACCGGGGATATTACACCGAGCCGGTCAGCATCCAGGAAGTGGAGGAAATCTACGATTTTCGGGAACAGATCGAACTGGCGCTGCTGCCTCAAACCCTGGCCCGAATGGACAACGCAGCAATCAGAACGCTGGAGGATGCATTAAATGCCCACCTGAAAGCCTCGAGGGAGATTTACCTGTATGGCCGGTTGCTCAAGGATATGGAGTTTCACCTGACGCTGGCGGGCCTGTCCGGCAACCGGGTTCAGCACCAGGCCCTACGCCTGCTGTTCGACCTGCTTTACCTCAAATACGGGGGGAACATCCTTTTTTCCACCTCGATGGACCAAGCGGACACCGCCCACAAGGAGTTGTTCAGCCACATTCGCAACAACCACCTGACGGGGGCCAAAACCGTGCTTTCACAGCACATCAAGAGTGTCAAGGAACACGTGCTCAGCGGGCTGGAACGCCTGATGAAGGAAAAAGACAAGTCCGGCTTCTGATCCGCGATAGCGAGTGCATTCCCCGCTGCTTGCGGCAGGATTAGCGAGTGAACGGGGAATCGATTTTCATCCTTGCAGTGAACCCTCCCCGCGGCAAACTACGGGGAGGGTTCCATCATCTCCTTTCCAAATCCGCTTTTAACTTCAGCACCGCCCGTTCTTTGGCTTTGGCCTCCACATCTACGGTAATGTCAAGATCCCGCCAGCATTCAGGAAAATCAGTCGGATCGATGAAATCATGATGGGGCCGGCAGGGTCCCTTGTCCCAACCGTTCAGCGGACTGGAGAGGTGGAAAAGAGGCTCACGATTCCAAGTGGACAGCGCTGCTTTCGTAATATCTTCCACGCTTTTTCCGTCAGGCAGGCAGCGGTGGTGGTGGACATCGTAGACAAGTGGCGTGCCGGTATCCGTGCTCACGGGCAACAGATCCGCCGGCGTATACACCCGGTCATCATTTTCCAGCGTCAGCCGGCGTTTAACGTCAGAGGAAAGACCGTTTATAACCGCAGTCAGTCGTTTCAGCGCCGTGCCCTTTTCTCCGTAGGCTCCACCGCCGTGGATGTTGATGACATCGGCGCCCACCCATTGGGCCACCTGAGCGTGGTATTCCAGATCCATCACCGAACGTCTGACCACACCGGCATCCGGTGAGGAAAGCACCAGAAACTGATCCGGGTGAAAAGAGGTCCGGATGCCGTTTTGCCGGCTGAACTCCCCGCATTGTTTGAAACGCTCAATAATCCGGTATCCATCGGGCAATTGATGAAGGTCGTATCCGACCTCCGGATGGGTTTTAACCGGCAGGATCTGGCTGTTGATCCGAAAGGCGCCAATGCCGTTGTCCGCGCAGAATGCCAAAGCACGGTAGAGTGCATCGGCGTTGTCTATGCAGATAGAAGCCAGGTGGGCCGGCCGGGCCGCCTCGGACAACGACCGCAGATACCTGGCCGTGGTGCGTCGGAACCTGATCGGAACCTCTCGAAAAATGCAGCAAAGACCCAGTCGGATCATGGAGCCACCTTACCCTTTCACTGATCTGCCTCAACGGTTGAATGTCTAAAAGTTGAAAATCGTCACTTAAAAAGGAATTGACAGGTACCTCAAGCGTCCCGTTTAATACCCTTAAACTCAACCGATAGATTGGAATTGATGTTGTTGAATCGCCAATATACCGCCGCCTTGACAACCTTGTACCAGGCCCGCTACGGAATTTTGATCGCTTTTCTTATCTATGCCGGCAGTTGCCTGGGGGGTTGGATTTATGCCGACGCCCTAAGCTTTTTCCAACAGGCAGCCAGCGGTCTGGCCGGAAAATTTGCCGGCCAGGTCGGCTCGAATTTCATCTTTTCATTGTTTCTCCATAACCTCGTGGCCACCTATATCGTCATGTGCCTGTTAACCCTATGGGGCATAGTCCCGATAATCACCGCCATTGGCAATGGCCTGCTTCTGGGGTGGATTGTGGTAACCGCCACCGGCCCGTCCTGGATTGAGGCCGCCGCCATGCTGGTGCCCCACGGCATCTTCGAGTGGCCCGCCATGATGACCGCCTGGGGTGTCGGCCTGTGGCGCGGCGCGGGGTATCGGTTCAGCGTTGACCCGGGAACCTATTTTCAACGCTGGAAGCAATCCAACCAGGTGTTTTTTCTGATCGTTCTCCCCCTGCTGCTGCTGGCCGCCATTGTTGAGGGCCGCGGGCATCTTTCTGGATTTTTCCCGGGATGAGCAACAGCCGAAACAAATATTTCTAATGCCTGCCCGGAAAAGGCCGATGTCTTAGGGTAGCTCGAACGACGGTAAGCGAGAAACCCGACAAAACGGAATAAAAGGATTTCTGAACAATGGACAGCCTGACCCACATATTGAAAAAAGTAAACCGGTTGGAACCCATTCCCATGGTCATCCACAAAGTCCTGGATCTCGCCGACGATCCGGAATCGTCGCTGAAAGACCTGATGGAAGTGGTCGAACGGGATCCGGCCATCACCGCCAACCTGCTGAGAACGGTCAACTCCGCCCACATGGGGTTGCCGGTCAAAGTCGATTCCGTAAGGCAGGCCGTCTCCATGCTGGGGTTGCAGCAAGTCGTCGAAATGATACTGTCTCAAAACCTGTCCGGCAACCTGAAGCGCTCCCAGAAGGGATATGGACTGGCCAAGGGAGATCTATGGCGTCAGAGCCTGGCCGTAGCCATGGTCGCCAGGACGCTTGCCCGCCAGCGGGACCTGATGAGCCTTCCGGCCATTTACACCGCCGCCCTGCTCAAGGATATCGGCAAGGTCATTCTCCACGAGTTTGTGGCCGACCAGCTTTCGGCGATCCAGAAATTGGTGGCCGAAAAGGACATGAGTTTTGTGGAAGCCGAAAAAGAGGTGTTGGGAATGGACCACACCACCCTGGGGGGTATCATCGCCAAACAATGGCATTTCAGTCCCCATATGATTTATATGATCGAAAACCACCACCTGCCCAATCCTGCATCGCGGAACGACCCGGCCACCGCCACGCTTTACCTGGCAGACATGGTTGCCATGATGGTGGATACGGGCATTGGCGTGGACCGGCTGGCCTACCATGTGTATCAGGATGTCTTCAATGACTTTTTCCCCGACAAACAGCAGCTAAAATCACTGATGATCACCTACAAAAACTTTCAGCGGGAAATTCAAGGGTTTTTGGAAGCCGCCTGATCCCGCTCCCCTTGACAAATCAGCATCTAAAATTAGTTTCTTTTAAAACTATCATGAGGAGTGGCGAGAGGGACCTGGCCCGTTGATCGCCCGGCAACCTTCAAGGACAAGGTGCCAATTCCAGCCCGAACGGGAAACATGCGGCCCCATCTGTGGGGCAAGGATTCAGCCGCCGCCTTCCCCTGAAGGAAGCGGCTTTTTTTGTTTGCCTGCAAAAGAAACCCAGATAAAATCCAAGGAGAACCTATAATGACCGAATTTATAAGAGGTTTTGCAACAAAAGCGGTGCATGCCGGCCACACGCCGGACCCCACCACCCATTCCCGGGCGGTGCCTTTATACCAGACATCATCGTTTACCTTTGACAGTTCACAGCACGCCGCCGACCTTTTCGGCCTTCGGCAGTTCGGCAACATCTATACCCGCATCATGAATCCCACGACAGAGGTGCTGGAAAAGCGCGTGGCAGAGCTGGAAGGCGGGGTAGGCGCCCTGGCCGTGGCATCCGGGCAGGCGGCGGAAACGCTGACCATTCTGACCCTGGCACAGGCCGGCGACGAAATCGTTGCGTCTGCCGAACTTTACGGCGGTACGGTGAGCCTGTTTTCCCACACCCTGAAGAAACTGGGCATTGCTGTACGCTTCGTTTCCCCCCACGACATGGACGCCTGGGAAGAAGCGGTCACCGAACGGACCAAGGCCTTTTTCGTTGAAACCATCGGCAATCCCAAGCTTGATATCATCGACCTTGCCGCCATTGCCGCCATCGGCCATCGCCATGGTATCCCCCTGGTGGTGGACAACACGGTCACTACCCCCTACCTCACCCGGCCCTTCGACTGCGGGGCGGCCATCGTGATCCACTCGGCCACCAAATTCATCGGCGGCCACGGTACCTCCATCGGTGGCATCATCGTGGATTCGGGCACGTTCGACTGGGCCGCTTCCGGCCGGTTCCCAGATTTTGTCGACCCCGATCCCGCCTACCACGGATTGAAATTCGTGGAGACCTTCGGCAACCTGGCCTTTATCCTGCGGGCCCGGGTCATCGGCCTGCGGGACATGGGGGCGGCCATGAGCCCCTTCAACGCCTGGATGTTCCTCCAGGGGCTGGAAACCCTGCATTTGAGAATGCAGCGCCACTCGGAAAATGGAATGGCCGTGGCCCGCTACCTGGAAAACCATAGCTGTGTGTCCTGGGTCCGCTACCCCGGGCTGGAATCGTCTCCGACCTACCACCTGGTGGAAAAATATCTCGCCAAAGGGCAGGGAGCCCTGGTGGGCTTCGGCATCAAGGGAGGTAAACCCTCGGCCGTCAAATTCATCGAAAGCCTTCGGCTCTTCAGCCACCTGGCCAATATCGGCGACGCCAAAAGCCTGGTGATCCATCCGGCCTCCACCACCCACGAGCAGCTCACCGAAGCCGAACAGCAGGCCGCCGGGGTCACCCCGGATTTCATCCGTCTGAGCGTGGGCATCGAGGACATTCAGGATATTCTCGATGATCTGGACAACGCCCTGACGGCCGGGGTGGCATGCACGGGTTAGGGTGATGCCGGGCAACGATAAGGAACGGCGAAGGTGTGTTCATCATCCGTCGGTACGGTAGTTCGCCGCAGATGAACCGACATTCGACCCGGCGAATAAGAATCACACGTGCCGGTGGGGTTGCCTGCCCATCAGATGGGCGTGTTCGTGGGTGTGGATATGAAGCTCCTGGTCAAAGCGGATGCGCCCCTCATCCATGGTGTAGATGTGCCCGGCCGTTTTGGAGAGGAAATCAAATTCATGGGAAATGAGCACAAAGGAGAGCGCCAGTCCGTTGAGGATGTCGATGAGTTTGTCCTTGGTGGATGAATCCAGACCGGTGGAAGGTTCGTCCAACAGCAACACCTCCGGCTCCATGGCCAGAACCGTCGCCAGGGAAACCAGACGCTTCTCCCCGCCGGACAGCTTGTAGGTGACCCGGTCCTCGAAACCGTTCAAACCCAGAAAGTCAAGGGTCTTTCTGGCCACGGCCACCGCCTCTTCGCGGGACTTCCCCAGGTTCAGCGGTCCGAAGGCTACATCCTCAAGCACCGTGGGAGAGAAAAGCTGGTCGTCGGCATCCTGGAATAATAGCCCGATGCGCCGGCGTACCTCGACGAAATCCGCTTCCGCTTCCCGCACTTCACCAAACGCCTCCACGGTTCCGGAAAGGGGTTTAATCAACCCCATAATGATATGAAACAAGGTGGTCTTGCCGCTTCCGTTAGGGGCCACCAGACCGATACGGTCGCCGGCATGCAGGTGAAAATCAAGATCGTTAAGAACCAGCGGACCGCCGGGGTATCCGTAGCGGATCTTCGACAGGTTAAAGATAACGGGGCTCATGGATTGGCGCCTTCGATGGAGTGGAACCGGCCTGCAATCGAAAATGGCAACCGGCTGTGTAGCATGGCGGTACTGGCCGCATCAACTCATTTTACCCATTCCAGCGTTACCAGCAGCGCGAGGAAAAGAGTGAATACAAGTGAAAATATATAGTTGCGGGATTGGGGGGGAAACACTCGAAGGCTGACAAACCGGCCGTTGAAACCCCGGCAGATCATGGCGCAATGCACCCGCCGCGCCCGCTCCGAGGCCCTGACAAAAAGCATGCCCACCAAGTAGGCATAGGTCCGGTAACTGTGGAGGTTGGTCTTCGGCTGGAAGTTGCGGATCTTCATGGCCCGCACCAGGCGCTGGTATTCCTGCTCGATAACGAACAGGTATCGGTAGGTGATCAGGATCATATGCACCATCTTGTCCGGCAGCCGCAGCCGGTTCAGGGTGTGGCCGAGGGTGTCCACGGTCATCGTGGCCACCAGCGCCATAAAAGCCACCATCAGACTGACTGTTTTCAGACTAATCTGGGCGCAAAGCGTCACGCCCTGACGGGTGATTATCACCGGTCCCCATGCTCTCAGTGCATCTCCTTCGTAAGACCACGGCAGCACCGCCCACAGCAATATCAGAAAGATCACCGGTGCCCGAAGACGCCGCACAACCGCCTGAAAATCGAGCCGGGCGGACAGGGCCATGATCAGGGAAAGGCTCAGGGCGATGAAAAGCGCCGAAAACGCGTAGGAGACGGCCACCACGACGGCAAAAACCGAAGCCCAAATCACCCGCAGCCGAGGGTCGATGCCATGAATCCATGAGTTGCCCTCGGCAAAGGATTCTGTGATCATGATCGCCGGCTGTCCTTCCGATAGCGCACATAGGCACCCAGCCCCACCAGGCCGATGATGTAGCCGATACCGCCGAAAATGTCACTCAGCGTGGGTCCCTTTTCCTGGGATGCCGCCACCATTCGCGTCAGGGGCGTAATCTTCTGTTCGAGCTGGCGGGAAACGATGGCTTCTATTTCCCGGGCCGTCAAACCCGGTACCGCCTCTGGTGTTACCTTTTCCCGAGGTGTCTCCAGGACAGCCGGTTCGGACCGAGTGTCAGGCGTTGCGACCGGCATTGGTTCTCCCTCGCCCAGTTCGGCCGCGGACAGCAGCCACGAATTCTGGTGACCCATACCGGCGGTGAGCACGATCTTCAGATCGGTAATTGCCGGGGCCTTGAAATCGAACGCCCCGTTGTCATCGGTACGGCCCTCCAGCAGCAGATTCCCGCTGGCGTCAAACACGTCGATCTTGCCTGCTTTTACCATTTTACCGCCGCTGAACTTGCTTTCGGTGAATATCCGATCCCCTTCCGCCCATGCGAAGACCGTCACCTTGTGGGCATGGGCTGCAGGAGGAGCTACGAAGCAACAAAGCCATGTCAATACCAATCCGGTAAGCAATCGTTTCATAAAGCAGTCCTGTAAATCATTTTTCTGCCCGTTGTAATACCGAGGCATCATAGCCGCGCAACATCTCCGGTTTGACCTTTTTCAAAAATGCCACGCAGAAAACCGTGACGACCCCTTCAATAACCATCACCGGCAGGTGGGCCGTGACGACCAGACCGGCCACTTCTAGAAAGCTGCCTTCCGTGAACATCAGGCTGGCACCCACCAGAACCGCTCCCATAAAGACGGCTCCGGCGCCGCAGGCAAACGCCGCCGGCACGGCTACCCGCGACGGTTTCAGGATAAGTGGGCCAAAAAGATGGTAGCAGACCACCGCCGGCAGGGCCATGATCGCGGTGTTGACGCCCAGGGTCGTGATTCCCCCGAATTGGAACATCATGGCCTGGAGCAACAGGGCCGTCAGAATGGCCGGAAAGGCTGCCCACCCCAGCAGCAGTCCCACGATGCCGTTTAAGATCAAGTGGACGCTGGACGGTCCCACCGGCACGTGGATCAGCGATGCCACGAAAAAGGCCGCCGAGAGCATACCGGCCTGGGCCACCCGATCCAGTTCCAGTTTTTTGAGGCCGACGGCCGTACCGGCCAAGGCCACAGCCGCTCCGGCAACGAGTACCGGCGCACTTAACACCCCTTCTGAAATATGCATAGCCGTCTATTTCCAGTCGTGAAAATTAACCCAGATCACGGCGCCCATCTCCACGTCTTTATCCTCGCCGTCATGCTTGATCGTGTAGTCCGCTGTGTTCAAGGCGGCAAAACCCCACCATCCCGAAGTGGGCGTTGCGTAGGTGAAGACACCATTGCCGTCGGCCTTGATGGTCTGGGTAACCATGTAGTCAGTCGGCGCATGCGCGGTCCTGTGCTGGTTGTAAAATTCCACTTCAACTTCGGCATAGGGCACGGGTTTGCCGTCCATTTTAACGATCCCCTGGAACACATTGCCCTTATAAAGGCCGTAGGGTTTGGAGAGCGGCACGATCTCGGTCTTCAACCCCAGTTCCGCGTCCCAGCCCTCGTCGTCGCCGAAGGCAGTGACCACGGTTTTGGTAATGTGGACGATAAAGCAGTCCTCGGCCGGCTCCCAGTAAGGCTGGGGTTCCATGTAAAACATGTAAACGCCGGGGCGTTTGATGGGGTAATCGGCGATCCAGGCCGCGTGGTCCATCACCCTGGTCGGTTTCAGTTGGCCGAGCAGCGACTGGTTTTTACCATTGGCCGACACCGCAAAGACGTTGGGCTTCTCAAGCTCCATGCCGACCATTTCCATGGGATGGGAAAAGGAGAGGGTGACATTGATCGTGTGACTGTCTTCCTGCATCACCATGGTGTCGGACGGAATCATCATGCCGAAATGAGCCATGGCCGAACTGGAAAAAAAGACCACAACCGCGACAACTGCCAAGCATATACCCATTTTACATGAACGCATCATTTTCCTCCATAATTTTTCATTGGACCCAAGATGAGTGCTGACTCAAAGCGATTGACCAATAACAACTTAACTCCTTCATGGTAGGCCTCGACCTCAATCAACCGGCTGATCTGAAGGCGATCACCCCGCCTGCCTCCCGTTACCGGTCTGCCAATGGCCTCCTCCACTCATTGACCCGCTTTTCCAGACTTTTCACGCCGCCGGCTTTAATTAAAAAGAAAAAAGCCACGATGTCGCTCGTCCTTCTGGACGGAAACCTTCGTGGCCTTGATTTACGGATTATTCGCTTTTTTAAATCAAAAAAAGACAAGCTTCGGCCTGTCCACTGGAAATGAGGGATATCCCAAAGGATCGCCAAGGTCAAGCCGTTTTTTATAGAGCCCGTTGCGTGGGCGAGGGGCTATACACGCCCTGTTATCGAATGTACTTTGTGCGCTGGATATGATAGATGGAAAAAGTTTTCTGTCCTTGCAGACACCTGTTGCTCGAACAACCACCTTTCAGGAGAACTGTGGTAAACTCGACCGATTATGCCCATCTGATTGTTTTCGGCCGATACCCACGGGTTGGAATGACCAAAACCCGTCTTATCCCTGCCTTGGGGCCGGCCGGCGCCGCGGCACTTCAAAAACGACTTGCCGAAAAAACCATGGCAACCGCACGGGAGGTAACGACACGGATCGGTGCCCGCCTGGTTTTCTGCCATGACGGCGGTAATGAAAAACAACTCCGTCAATGGTTGGGCGGAAGGCCAATCCGTTATGTGGCTCAGGCCGACGGAGACCTGGGCTGGCGCATGCACCTGGCCCTGAAAAGCGCATTCGATGGCGGTGCCCGCCGGGTGGTGCTGGTGGGAACGGACATTCCCGGACTGACAACGGGTATTCTGAATCAGGCTTTCAACGCGCTACAAAAAAGGGACCTGGTGGTCGGACCAAGCACCGACGGCGGCTACTGGCTGGTTGGCATGAAAAGGCCCGAAAACATTTTTGAAGGTATCACCTGGAGCCAGCGGGATGTATTGGAAAAGACCTTGGCCGTAGCCCGGGACAAAGGCATGACGTCCCATCTGCTGGAGCCGTTGAATGATTTGGACACACCGGACGATCTGGCTATGGAAAAGGGAGCCAACCCACCACTCTACCTGTCGGTGGTCATTCCCGCGATCGATGAGGCGCGGCAGCTGGCCCGAACCATCGCCACCGCCACATCCCCGGACGCGGAAATCATTGTCTCCGACGGCGGCAGCAAGGACCGCACCGTCCAAATTGCCAGCTCCCTCGGCGCCCGTATCGTTTCCGGTGAACCGGGCCGGGCCGGCCAGCAAAACCGGGGAGCGGCCGCCGCGCGAGGCGAGGTGTTGCTTTTCCTTCACGCGGACACCCGGCTGCCCGGCAATTATGTGGATCATGTTTTCGAAACCCTGATGGACCGGCGAACCCTACTGGGGGCGTTTCGCTTTGCAACGGACATCCATACGCCAGCCATGCGAAGCGTTGCATTTTTCACCAACCTACGTGCCGGCTGGCTCAACCTGCCCTACGGCGACCAGGCGTTGTTCATGCGCAAAGATGATTTCGATGCAGCTGGCGGGTTTCCTGACGTACCCATTGCCGAAGACCTTCACCTGGTCCGCCGAATGGCCCGGAACGGCCACATCACCCTGGCCCCGGCCGCGGCTGTCACCTCCGGCAGACGGTGGCAGCACTTAGGAACCATGCGAACCACGATCATCAATGCAATCATTGCTGTCGGCAGCCTGGCAGGTATTGCGCCATGGCGATTGGCTCGCCTGTATCGTTTGCCGGCCAAGAAGACCAAACTATGAAAAACCGGAAACAACCGCCCCGAAAGAGGAAAACCAAGGAAAGTAAAAAATCGGAACTGCTCCTTGCCGTGGTGGCCAATGAGAAAGGGGAGATCTTCGACCTGGAAGGATTTGCCGCCGTGGGAGCCGATGGAGAACTGCTGTCACCCATCACCACCGGAGACACCATCGAATTACCTCACGGCAGTGAATTGATGTTCCTGCCGGACCGGATGCCGGTACTCATGAATCTGGAAACCGGACAGATAAGACCCGTCAACCGAAACCCCTATTCTCCGGGTGAACGCATCTTTCCAGTAGCGGCCTTCAACTCTCCCGGTGTGGTACTGGCCCTTTCCTGCGCCTACGAAGAGCATCCCGGCGCATCCATTTTGCCTCTTTTTTCATATGGCGCAGTGGGTTGGCAGGGTAACGGGTTCCGGTCGGCGGCCATCGTGGTGGATACAGAACCCCGTCAGGATCTTCGCCTGATGCCGAGGGAAAACATCGTGTCCGGCGTTGAACAGATGCGCATGCAGTTGCCAGACAACCGCCTGGCCCGCCACCTGGAACATTGTGCGTTGACATACGGCTGCCCGGCGGGTAAAAATTTCTTCCTGGGCCGGTACGAAGCGCCTCTTCCCACCTCTCGTGCCTGCAATGCCCGTTGTTTGGGCTGCATTTCCCTTCAGCATGACGCGCATTTAACCAGCAGCCAGAACCGAATCGACTTCACCCCGTCGGCAGAAGAGATCGCCGGCGTGGCCCTGGCTCATATAGCACGGGTTAAAAACAGTGTGGTGAGCTTCGGTCAGGGATGCGAAGGCGACCCGCTCATGGCGGCACGGGTGATTGGACCCGCTATTGCCCTAATCCGTAAAAAGACCGCAGATGGCACCATCAACATGAACACCAACGCCAGCCTACCGCATGTGCTGGCGCCGCTTCTGGATGCCGGGCTGGACAGCCTCCGCGTAAGCATGAATTCGGTTCGTGAAACCTGCTACACCGCCTATTTCAGGCCCAAGGGATATCGCTTTTCCCAAGTGGTCGAAAGCATCGACCTGGCCATCGCCAAAGGCAAGCACGTGGCGATCAACTATCTGAATTGTCCCGGCTTTACCGACAGCCCTGAAGAAGCTGCGGCCTTGTTTGTCTTTTTGGAAAAGCACCCGGTGCACCTGATCCAGTGGCGCAACCTCAACTTCGATCCCCAGCGATACCTCCAGGCAATGACCAGCGTCGTCCCCCTTGGCCTGGCCGTGGGTATGGAACCGCTGCTGCAAATGATCCGCAAGCGCTTTTCCAATCTTCAGTACGGCTACTTCAATCCCCCGAAGGAACATTTTCAAGCAAGCCTGGATGCAATGCAAAAGAAAGCCTCGCCATGAGATGGATTGCCGCAACAGTGACCTTCGACAGCCCGGACCGCGCTCTGGCAACAGACCTCGTGGCCGATATCTTCTACGCTTTAGATCTGAAGGGGGTTGTCATAAACGACCCGGACATGGACCCGGGGCAGGACTGGGGTGAAGATGCCATTCGCCCGTCGGAAGCACCCGGTGTCACGGGTTATTTTGCAGATACGGAAAGCTCGGGTGACAAGTGCAAAACCCTTGAAGCGGAACTGCTGCGCCTTCAAGACACCGCAGACATCGAAACCCGGGTGGAATACTCACGCATTGACGATCAGGACTGGGCCGAAGCCTGGAAAGAATATTTCTGGCCGGAAAAAATCACCGATACGATCGTGGTCAAACCCTCCTGGCGGGAGTACACGGCCGGACCGGAAGAAATCATTCTGGAGATCGACCCGGGGATGGCCTTCGGCACCGGCACCCATCCCACCACAGCCCTGTGCATCCGGATGATACAGACCCATCTCAAAACCGGCGACGCCTTCCTGGACGTGGGCACCGGATCGGGCATCCTGATGATCGCCGCCGCCAAACTGGGAGCAAGCATAATCTGCGGCGTGGACAACGACGAGGTGGCCGTGACCGTGGCCAACAAAAACCTTCAGGCCAACCGTATTGACCAAGAACGGTTCACCCTTTCCACCGGCAACCTCGTGGACAAGGTGAATCAGACCTTCAATGTGATTGCTGCCAATATCCTGGCCGAGGTCATCCTTGAATTACTGCCGGACGTGGCGGCCACCCTGACAGATAAGGGGGTATTTATCTGTTCCGGAATTATATCGGCCAAAAAAGATCTCGTGCGTTCAAGTCTGGATGAAAAAGGGTTTACGGTGATTCAAGTGCTGGAAAAGGAAGGCTGGGTCGCCATCGCCGCCCGGAAAACGGATGCAGGCGGTCCGAAATCTGAAACCGATCTCGGCTAACCGCCGCTTCCTCAATCTCCAATCCCTTAATCCGCAATGTCGTGCATGACTTTCTTCACGTTGCCGAAGTGCTTCCCCCGAGGAAGTAGCCCTACGAGGAAGCGGAAAGTCGAGGATGCAAACGATATCGAAGCACATTTCCACGGATAAGAGGCACGATATCACCATCGCCCGCCAGGTCCCACTTTCTCCATATGCTATCGTTGCCATGGACCGGGCTGCAATGACTATCGGCTGTTTGCCTATGGGACGGAAAACCAAAGCTTCTTGGTTACCCGACTCAGTGAAGAACTTCATTGGAGCCACTGAAAATGCGCTTTTCAGCCAGACTTGAACAGCCGCGATGTGGATTGGATAATTAGATAGAACCGACTATTACCTGATGGTTCCAACGATCAGCGTCAGCTTCAGGCCTCCATGCAACATCGCCACTTGTCTGGCCGGGAAAGGCAGTCTGCAAGCCAGGGCCGGTCGGGGAGCGATCAGGGCGACCTTCCATCCTTGGAAACACGTTGTCAGGTGCCGGCAGATGCCCTTGAACAGATCATCCGCCTGTTGGACAGAACCGATGCGGACGCCATAAGGTGGATTGATGGTTACTAAACCGGTCTCACCGCCGTACTGACCGGCCTCACATTGGAAAAAATCCCTTTGCCCCACCTGGACGGCATCCGCCAGCCCGTTGCCGGCGATCATGCCGGTCAGCCTTTCGCAGGCACCTGGGTCAACGTCCGACGCAAAGATCAGGGGCTGTTCCAAATCCTGCACGGCTGATTCGGCCTTCCGCTTAATAAACCCCCACTGGTTTTCACGAAAGGCCGGCCAGCCCATGAAGGCAAACGCCCGCTTCACGCCCGGTGCCATCTGTTTGGCCATCATGGCCGCTTCCAGGGAAAAGGTGCCGGACCCGCACAAGGGGTCCACCAGGGGTCGTCGGGGGTCGTAGCCGGCGGTCATGAGCATGGCCGCCGCCAGGGTTTCACGAATGGGGGCCCGGGCCGGACCCGCCTTCAGTCCCCGTTTGTAAAGCGGATCACCGCTGCTGTCCAGGGAGAGGGTAAACCGGTCTTCCACCGCGCGCACGAACAGGGTCTGGGGAATCGACGAGGATGCAGAATCGGAGGAGCCGCTCGATCGATTGGCGATACCGCTCTGCAAGCCTTCTCTGATGGCTTCCGTGTGATAGAGCCTTGATCGCCGGCTGCTCACCCGGATATCCGGCAACTGTCCGGATGGAAGAAACAGTTCCCAGGGAATTTCGGATGATTTTTTTTCCAACTGGCGCGCGTTCGTAGCGACAAACCCATCGATACGCATGAGAATTCGCGTGGCCGTGCGCAGATGGAGGTCGGCCCGCTGGCAGTCCACCAACCGACCGGTAAAGGTCACGCCTCCGGCGTGGAGGGACATTGCTGTGGGATCCATGCCCAGGGCAATCAATTCCTGGCAGCAGAGATCCTCGAAACCCGGGGAAGCGATTGCATGGTAAGCGCGAACACGCCCGGCAACGTGACGGCGGACACGCTTGGCAAAGGCGCTGTCGCCGACATGATCGTTTTTTGGATTAACGGAGATCGAATCACTCATCGCTTTGGACAATTACTGGGCGGGGAAAGGACTTGATAAACCGCTGCATCAATATTAAGTTGCCTGACGAGCGCATCCTATCAGTTCGATTGCAAATGTTCAATCACCGTCGTTCACCCTTGACGCCACGGCACTGAAAGCCGCCGGCCGTCTCAAGGTTAAGCTTCAGAAAGCGCCCGCTGCCATGTCCACTGTCATGATTCGAAAAGCAGCTTACAACGAAGCGGTGCTTCGGCCCATCGTTTTCGAAATGCTGGAATCCAGTGAGGGGCCGACCATCGACACTGGCGACCGGGTGCTGATTAAACCCAATTTTCTCGCCCCGGCAGCACCCGAAAAGGCGCTGACCACCCACCCGCTGCTTCTCAAGGCAGCCGCCGAATTCGCTTTGGCCAAAGGCGCCCGGGTCCAGATATCGGACAGCCCGGCCATGGGCAGTTTTTCCAAGCTGTGGAAAAAGGGTGGCTACGAGGAAATGCTCAAAGGCCTCGACGTGACGGTCAAGCCCTTTGAAGAAACCATTTCGGTGGACGTGGGTGAACCTTTCGGCAGCATCGACATAGCCAAAGATGCCATGGAAGCCGATGTGGTGATCAACCTGGCCAAGCTCAAAACCCATACCCAGATGATGCTGACCCTGGGGGTTAAAAATCTTTTCGGCTGCATCGTGGGCCTGAAAAAACCCGAATGGCACATGCGCACGGGCGTCGATCGGCAGATGTTTGGACGACTGATCGTCAGCATCTTCCAGGCTGTCGGCCCGGCCTATACCATCATGGACGGCATCCTGGCCATGGAAGGTCAGGGTCCGGGAAGAAGCGGGACCCCCAGGGAATTGGGACTGCTGATGGGAGGCAAAAACGCCCACGCCGTGGATCATGTGGCCTGCCTGCAGGTGGGACTGGATCCCGACACCCTGGAAACCCATCGCAATGCCAGGGAAATGGGGGTGTATGACGGCAGGGTTCATATCAACGGCGACCTGAAAATCCTGGACGACTTTCAATTTCCGGAACTGGGCTCGCTGACCATGGGACCGGACTATCTGGGCCGGTTCATGCGCAGGTTCGTCATTCAGCAGCCGGTTGCGGACAACAAGGCCTGCAAGCTGTGCGGTGAATGCTGGAAATATTGCCCGGCCAAGGCCATCTCCTACACCGACCGGGGAATTGCCTTTAACACCGACACGTGCATCCGCTGCTACTGCTGCCTGGAGGTGTGCCCCCACGCGGCCATCCGGGCCAAAAAACCGATAGCCGGAAAAGTGGTCGCATGGTTGACGAAAAATCGATAATGGAGCCAATAAAAATTGGTAAGAACCAACGGGCTGTGATCGGATGCCCATGAATGAAAGGAAGGTAGCTTATGGCGGGTGGTATTAATAAAGTCATTTTGGTGGGAAATCTGGGGCAGGATCCTGAAATCAGGTACACCGCTGACGGAAGACCGATAGCCAATTTTTCCATTGCAACGTCAGAATCCTGGAAAGATAAAAACAGCGGAGAGAAACGCGAAAAAACTGAATGGCACCGCGTGGTCGTGTTCGGCAAGCTGGCCGAAATCTGCGGGGAATATCTGTCCAAGGGTCGGCAGGTCTACATCGAAGGAAAACTGCAGACCCGCAAATGGCAGGGGCAGGACGGACAGGACCGCTATACCACGGAAATCGTGGTCGACCAGCGCGGCATCATGCAGATGCTCGGCACCCGCGAGGGGGGCGGTGGTGGTCCCCGGCCGGCAGCAGGCGGCGGAAGTGGCGGCGGCTATCCCCAGGATCAGGGTTACCCCCAGCAGTCCTACCAGAATGACAAGGAGGATGATATCCCGTTCTAAGCTTACTGTTGACCGCTGGCATAAAATTTAAAGGGGCAGCCGCAGGCGTCGTAGGCAGCCCCTTTTTTTTGGCCCCTCCCAACGGAATCGATTATCCCAGGATCGCCTTCAGGTCCTCGTCGGCCGTGCCGATGGGTTTGATGTCGAAATTCTTCACCAGGGTATCCAGCACATTGGGAGTGATGAACGCCGGCAGGGTCGGACCGAGGCGAATGCCTTTGATGCCCAGGAATAGCAAGGCCAGCAGCACGCACACCGCTTTTTGCTCATACCAGGAAATAATCAATGACAGGGGCAGTTCGTTGACCCCTACATCGAACGCCTTGGACAGTGCCGTGGCAATCTGTACGGCCGAATAGGCGTCGTTGCACTGTCCTGCGTCCAACAGCCGGGGGATGCCGCCGATGTCGCCCAGGTCCATATCGAAAAAGCGGTATTTGCCGCAAGCCAGGGTCAATACGATGCAGTCCTTGGGAACCTTTTCGACGAATTCGGTGTAGTAGTTGCGCCCCGGTTTGGCGCCGTCGCAGCCGGCCACCAGGAAGAAGTGCCGGATTTGGCCGGCCTTGACCGCTTCGATAACCTTGTCGGCCACGCCGAGCACCGCATTGCGGGCAAAGCCCACCGTCACCTCTTTATCCACCCGGTCCTCGGTAAAACCTGGAAGCGCCAGGGCCCGGTCGATGACAGGCTTGAAGTTCAGGTCGGAGATATGGGGAATGTCCGGCCAACCCACCATGCCGCTGGTGAAAAGGTTGGCCTTGTAGTCATTCTTGGGCCGCTGGATGCAATTGGTGGTCATCAGGATGGCCCCGGGAAATTCGGCGAACTCCTTGGTCTGCTTTTGCCAGGCCGTGCCGAACTGACCGTAAAAATGCGGGTAGGCCTTCAGTTTGGGATAGCCGTGGGTGGCGAGCATCTCCCCGTGGGTGTAAATGGTGATGCCCGTACCTTCGGTCTGCTTGAGCAGTTCCTCCAGATCTTTCAGGTCGTGTCCGGAAACCAGGATGGCCTTGCCTTTCCTGTACCCCAAGGGAACCCGGGTGGGCACGGGGTGGCCGTAGGTTTTCGTATTGCCGGCGTCCAGTCGTTCCATGGCCTTGTAGGCCGCTTCGCCGCATCGCAGGGCCATGGCCACCCAGTCGTCCACGCTCATGTCGTCGCGTTGAATGGCGGCCAATCCTTCGTGGACAAATGCATAGACGCTTTCGTCCTCTTTGCCAAGGATCAATGCATGGTCTGCATAGGCACTGACCCCTTTGATGCCGAACAGCACGGTGTGCTTCAGCGACAGAATATCGGGGTTGTCGCCCGGATAGGATTTCAGCCCCACCTGCTCAGCCTGGGTCACCAGGTCGTCCAGGGAGGATTGGGGCTGGAAGGCGGCGGCGCCGGCCGGCCAGGCGCCATTGCCGCCGGCCGCCCGAACCTTGGTTTTCAACGCTTCCCGCAGGTTGACCGATTGGTTGATCAGGACCACGAAACGATTCGGATCAAAGTCCACATTGGTCAGGGTCGAGAAGGCGGCCTTGACGGTGAAAACGTTGACATCCCTATCTGATACACCCACTTTACGCCCCTCCACCGCCACCTGGGACAAGCCCATGAGCGAGTAAAGGAGCAGGTCCTGGAGCGCGGCCACCTCGGGCTGCTTGCCGCAAACCCCCTGGATGGTGCAACCGGTCCCTTTGGCGGTCTGTTCACACTGGTAACAAAACATGGCGACCCTCCTTCTTTTCTTTGATGACGGGTTGGAGTCCCTGCGCATAACTGGCAGGGATGGCTGAAAAGCAAGACACAACCCAAAAATAGCGGCTATTCACCTTTGATCATCACCAGCAGCATTTTAAACCGCTTTTCCGCATGCAGGGCATGGGAAATGTTGGCCGGCATGATCAGCATTTCGCCTTCGCCCACGCTGAGAGGCTGGCCGCCGATGGTGATCCGGGCCTGGCCGTCAAGGATATATACCACCGCGTCGAAAGGGGCCGTATGTTCGCTAAGGCCCTGGCCAGCATCGAAGGCGAAAAGGGTGAGATTGCCGGTGGTCTTCTTCAGCAGGGTTTTGCTGACAACGGAATCGTCAGAATAGTCGATAAAATTCGCCAGATGAAATGCAGTGTCTTCCAGTTTAACAGGTTCAGTGGTCATGTAAACCTCCTTTTTTTAACAGATAAACGCTTTTCATGGAATCCAGCATACGGTGGAAGGCTTCGTGTCTGCCCGTACCGATCTTATCCGTTTCAATTTTCTCAAAGCCATCATTCAATTCATTCAATTTGGCGGTGGAAAGATGCCGGATCGCCATGGGAAAAAGAACCCGGTTCTCTTTTTGAATATGCTGCTCAAGCATTTGGATATAGGCCCGGGCATGCCGGATAAGATCATCCACCGCACCCGTGGTACCCTCATGGCTCCGCTTCAGAGCTGCCCGCATCGCTTTCACATGCCCGCGGCCTTCTTCGTGTTCTTTGAGCATCACTCCGATAGGACCGCCGTCGCGGCTGACGCCCACCGCCTCCATGGCCGGGAAAAGCTGTTCCTCTTCCTTGCCGTGATGGCAGGTGTCGACAAAGATGGAAAAAAAATCAAGCAGCTGATCCATATCTCCAGGCCGGGGGACACGGCCTGCCTTCGACGTCTCCACAATGATCTTGTCCAGGATTCTCAGGGTCAATCGAACCGCTTCATGTTCTTCCCTCAGATCTTCGATGGCATTCATTGTCATCCTCCTATAGTTCTCAGCACGGGTCCACTCGTTTGTTGATGACGTCCGGGAATTGGCCTGCCGGCTGAATGCCCGGACGCAATCCTAAATTATGCCGCTATGCCGTTAGGGGTCGGCTCATCTTTGGGGAGGCGGCCAACCCCGACTTTTTTGTATGACCAGCCCGTAATCAAACCGACCACGAACCAGGCCAGCGCAGCCACGCCCACCAGAAACACCGTGTCGCCAATGGTTCTCAACCAGCGCAGATTTTCCATCACCGGCTGCTGCAGAAACTCGGCGCTGCGTGCATACCACAACCCATGTTCGATGCTGGCCCAGGTCTGCATCAGGCCGATGGGCAGCAGGCTCAGGACGATCATCAATGTCAGGCCGCCGTTCATGGACCAGAAGGCCAGCCGTAACGGCGCCTCCCGCCAGACGCCCTGGGGGTGAAGCCGCCTCAGCACCACCAGCACAAGTCCGAGGGCCAGCAGTCCGTATACCCCAAACAGGGCAGCGTGGGCATGCACCGGCGTCGTATTCAATCCCTGCATGTAATACAGGGCGATGGGCGGATTGATCAGGAATCCGAAAATACCGGCCCCCACGAGATTCCAGAAGGCTACACCCATGAAAAAACGGATGGGCCAACGGTATGTTTCCATCCATTCGACGGCCTCGACCTTTTGATAGGTCTCCCAGGCCTCGTACCCGATCAGGGCGAGGGGAACGACTTCAAGGGCGCTGAAGGAAGCGCCCACAGCCATGATGGAGATGGGTGTACCGCTGAAGTACAGATGATGAAAAGTTCCGGGAATGCCGCCGAACAGGTAAATGGCCGACGAGAAGAGCACTGCCCGCGTAGCACTCAGGGATCGCACCAGCCCTAGCCGGGTAAAGATGAACGCCATGGCCGCGGTGGCGAAGACCTCAAAAAAGCCCTCCACCCACAGATGGACCACCCACCAGCGCCAGTACTCCATTATGGTCAGGTGGGTTCTGGCACCATAGAAGAACCCGGCACCGTAAAACAGGCCGATAGCGGCCGACGATCCGGCAAACAGCAGCACCAGTTGGCGACGGTGGCCTTTTTGCTGCAGCGCCGGCCACAGGCCGCGCAGCATCAGCACCAGCCACAGCAGCAGTCCAACGAAAAGCAGGATCTGCCAGAAGCGTCCCAGATCCACGTATTCATAACCCTGGTGCCCGAACCAGAATCCGGCATCCAGATTGAATACCTGTTGAATCGAAAGCCATTCGCCGATAAGGGAGCCGGCCACCACCACGAGCAGGGCTCCGAAGAGCACATTGACCCCCAGGCGCTGAAAGCGCGGTTCACGTCCGCCCACAGCGGGGGCCAGGTACAATCCAGTGGCTAAAAAAGCACTCGCGATCCAAAAAACGGCCAGTTGGACGTGCCAGGTCCGTACTACGGCATACGGCAGGATGCTGGCAAGGGGCATCCCGAAAAAGGAATCGCCTTCCACCGTGTAGTGGGCTGTCAGACCGCCCAGCAGGGCCTGGACGACAAAGAGGGCGATGACGGTGACAGCATACTTGCCGGTCGCCCGCATGGACGGCGTGGTAGCGATACGGTCCAGGGGGTCTTGCCGGTCCGGTGTGGGTGGTTCTTCCTCACGGTCGTGGAACAGTTTGTACCACACCAGACCGCCCACCCCGGCCAGCAGGAAAGCGATGCTGGCTATCGACCAGATCAAACTGGCGGTGGTGGCGTGGTTGCCCACCAGCGGCTCGTGAGGCCAGTTGTTGGTGTAACTTACAGCCAAATCCGGGCGTTGAGTGGTGGCCGCCCAGGCAGTCCAGAAGAAAAAGGCTGTCAAGGCTTTCCTTCGAACCGGGTCGGGCAATGCGCCTTCATGCAGCGCATAGGATTCGCGAAGACCGGCCAAGTCAGGATCATCGTTGAAAAGCGCCATATAATGGTCGGCGGTCCGGGCAATGGCCGCTGCCCGTTCGTTGGATATGGTCACGGTTCCAGATTCCGGGTGGTAGGTATTCGTGCGCATTTCGGCCTGCAGGCGCTGGTTGATTTCGGCCTGCTGCGGACGGGTCAGGTTCTCAAATCCGGTTCGGTGATATTTTCGGCTCAGCAGCTCCTGCAAGGCCACGGATTCACGGTGCAGCCAATCGGCTGACCAATCCGGCGCCTGGTAAGCGCCATGGCCCCAGATGGATCCCACCTGCTGGCCGCCGATGCTCTGCCAGGCCTGCTGGCCGCGCAGAATGTCATCGCGTGTCATCAGCACCTCCCCCTCCCCGGTTTGCACCTTCAGCGGGATAGGCGGCACCTTGCGGTACAATTCGTGCCCGAACCACCCCAGAACAAACAGGGTGGAAAAAATTACGGCTCCCAACACTATCCACAGTCGTTTGGTCTCTTTCATCGCTTCCTCTCTTTCACTGCTCGCTTAACCAGCAGAATTATTGCTGTCTTTCCAATTGATTCAGCAAGCCGTGTGCCACATTTTTTTGTTTGACATTTCAATAGAATAAGAATGCTGTTGTAAAAACGACAACCATACAACTGTTGCCATAATCGTAACTTTGTTGTAAAAACGATAACCATGGATATGATCGACACACTGATACCGATAGCCGTCGACCTGACGGCCGCGATGAACACCCGGGACCGCTACCAGCGACTGATCGACACCCTGAAACGGGCCATTCCCTATGATGCAGCGGCACTGCTGCGCATTGACGGAGACAGGCTGATTCCGGTGGCCGCCCGTGGGCTGTCCGCGGACGCCATGGGGCGCCACTATGCACGCAAAGATCATCCGCGGTTGGATATCATTTGCAACTCCGGGGAGCCGGTACGCTTTCCCGACGACAACAGCCTGCCCGATCCCTTTGACGGGCTGCTGGTTGCGGATCCGGATGCCCTGGGGAATATCCATGCCTGCCTGGGATGCCCCCTGCGTGTGGACGACACCCTGGTCGGCGTTCTCACAGCCGATGCTTTGGATCCCAAAGCCTTCGACCACCTGGATCATCGGTTTCTCATCGCAGTGGGCGCATTGGCCGGTGCCCAGATGCAGACGGCCCGGCTCATCGAGGCATTAGAGCACAGTGCCGAACGACAGGGGCAGATTGCCATCGACCTGATGCAGGACATTGTCAGGCAGCACGGCACCCAGATTTTAGGCGGGAGTCCGGTGATGGATCACCTGCGTCGGGAAATCGACCTGGTGGCACGGTCGGATTTCACTGTTCTGGTGTTGGGGGAGACGGGTGTGGGCAAGGAACTGGTGGTTCGCGCCATCCACCAGCGTTCGACACGGGCAGACCGTCCCATGCTCTACCTGAACTGCGCCGCCCTGCCGGAAACGCTGGCTGAAAGTGAGCTTTTCGGTCACACCAAAGGGGCGTTTACCGGCGCAGGCAGAGATCGCACAGGAAAATTCGAGTTGGCCGACGCCGGCACCCTTTTTCTGGATGAAATCGGCGAGCTGCCGCTCTCCATCCAGGCCAAGCTGCTGCGGGTTATCCAGGAAGGTGAAATTCAGCGGGTGGGGTCGGATAAAATGATTCGGGTCGATGTGCGCCTTCTGGTGGCCACCAACCGCAACCTTGAGACGGAGGTAAACGACGGCCGCTTCCGGGCGGACCTGTTTCATCGCCTGAATGTCTATCCTATCACGGTGCCCCCCTTGAGGGCACGCCGGGCCGACGTCCCGATGCTGGCCGGATATTTTTGTGAACGCACCCAACGTCGGCTGGGATTGGGGCCGGTTCGAATCAACCCGGATGCCCATGAGCTGCTAACCGGCTATCGGTGGCCGGGAAATGTCCGTGAACTGGAAAACATCATCTCAAGAGCCGTGCTGAAGGCCTCGTCGGGATTGCCGCGGGGAGGACCGGTGGTGATCCGTCCGAACCACCTGGGAGGGGATTTGTCGTCTGGTCAAACGAAGGAAACGCGTGGCATCCAGCTTTCCGAGCCGATCTTTTCAAAAGGATTTTCGCTGAGCACGGAAACCAGGAATTTTCAAAGACAAACCATCCGACGGGCCCTTGAAAACAATCAAAACAATTGGGCTGCGGCCGCACGCGATCTGGGCATGCACCGAAGCAACCTTCATAATCTGGCGACACGGCTGAATCTGCGGCAAAAAATGAAGCAAACGAAGCGGGGCCGGTAGACGGCTACTGTCATTCCGGCCGTGGGAAAAGAAACGGGTTTTAGGACGTTCGACTATCCCGTCGTCGTACAGGCAAGTGACATCGGCTTGACCGGTCGCGTTGAAATCCGACTGTGGTAGGCCGTAACCATACCGCGCACCGTCACCGCGACCAGCACCAGGGTCCCACCTAAAAACGCCCACATGCCGGGCGCTTCACCGGTGGCCAGAAAAACCCACATGGGATTGATCAGCGGCTCGATGGACGGTATCAGGACCGCCTCGAGCGCCCGGACCCGCTTGATGGCATAGGCAAAGACCGCGTAGCCGGCCCCCAGTGAAATGACGCCCAAGCCCACGATCCCCAGCCAGTCCATTGACGTGGGTATCTGTCTGAACATGAACGGTAGACACAGGCCCGCGGCCATGAAATTTCCCAGGGCCAAAGGCCAGGCGGTGGAACCGCTGCGGGATTTTCGCAGAAAAATCATGGCGCCGGCCCAGAAGGCCGATCCAACCATGCCCACCAGAATGCCCATAGTGCCTCGCTCGGAAAGCGTATCGACAAAAAAGAGACCGATGCCGCCGACGACCACCGACAACAGATACCAGTCCTGTCGCCGGGTGGGTTCACCGAGCATTTTAGGGGCCAGAATTGCCACATAGGCCGATGCCGCATACTGCAGAACAATGGCGTTGGCAGCCGTGGTAAGCTTGGTGGCGATCACGAAGCAGATACAGAACAGCCCCATGCAGGCGGCTGCCATCACCGGGTTGATACCCCAAGAAATCCGGACCTCTTTTCTGCAAAGGAGCAGGATGACGCCGCCAGCAATCAGGCTGCGCCAGCCGGCAATGGCCATGGGATGAAGCGCGACCAGCTTGATAAGCACCCCGCTGGTACTCCAGAAGATGGCGGCCGTAAAGAGCATCAGCACGGCCAGTCGTTTTTCATTCATGGGAACCCAACTTTATTGTTCGCCAAAAATCTTAATGGGCACTAGTTGAAGACGGTCTGGCTGAAACGCCCTTTAAAGGGCATAGGCATCAGGCTTTCGGCGTAGCCGATTCGTGCCGGCGTCAGGGCTCGCACCAGCACCAGTCCCGGCTGCGTCACAAGAAAAGCATCGCCTTCTTCGAGCACATAGTCGTGGATATCGCATTCCTGAGTGACCCACACGCTTCCCTGGAGACAAAACAGGGTTTGCTGCCGGCGTTTTCCCTTTAGTCCCCAACCCTGACCGGCGGCCAGATCGACCAGCGTATCCGGTGTGCTCAGGTTTGAAAGAAAAAATCGCTTTTGGGCACTCATGATGCTTCCGGAATCCAGAAATTGATGATTCATTGCTGCCTCCTCACCCCGCCCTTCAATGTGGCAGGATCGATAGAGCTATAAAAAAATCAGCCGTAGAACAAATTCATTCCGTCGACACGTACCACACGGGTCCAAGGCATCCACGCTGAAGGCAACCTGCGTTACCCTGGCATGATGAATACAATTTCCAGAAAAACAATAACAGCCACAATATTAATGTTTTGTTATGAGTACAGTTATGATAATTTTACATCTGTACTGGTTGCGAAGTAACCCAATTGTACTGATTGAAGCCTTGAAACCTTTAAGTTTTGGAGGTTGCCCATGGGTAAAACACCAAAATATCAACAGGTCGCCGACCAGTTGACGCGTCTGATCGAAGAAGGGGCCTTCGGACCGGGAGCGGCCGCACCGTCGGTGCGCAAGTTAAGCCAGCAGTGGAAGGTCAGCATCACCACGATACTGAAAGCTTACTACCAGTTGGAGGCACGAGGACTGTTGGTTCCCCGGCCAAGATCGGGGTTTTATGTCAGCAACCAGCTTCCCAGCGCCCCCCCGGAGCCGGCGCTTTCCGATCCTGAACCAGATCCGAGCGCCGTCGGTATGCGCGAACTGATCACCATGATCGTTCTGCGTGATACCCTCAACCCGAAACTGACCCAACTGGGCGCCGCCCACCCGGCCCAGGAACTCACAGCCACCCGGCAGCTGAACCGGATCATGGCGTCTGCGGCCCGCCGCATGGGCGATCGCGCCGGTTTGTACATGGCCCCGCCCGGCAACAAGCCTCTTCGCCAGCAAATCGTCCGGCATGCGGTGGACGCCGGCTGCACCCTGGATGCCGATGAAATCATCATCACGTCAGGCTGCGGCGAAGCCGTTTCCAGCTGTCTGCAGGCCGTCTGCCGCCCCGGCGATACCGTTGCGGTGGAGTCGCCGATCTGTTTCGACGTGTTTCAATACATGGAGAATCTCGGCCTCAAAGCCCTGGAAATCCCCACTCATCCCCGGGACGGCATCAGCCTGGAGGCCTTGGGCTTTGCCCTGGAAAACAACTCCGTGCAGGCCTGTCTGGTCATTTCCAACTTCAACAATCCTCTGGGAAGCTGTATTCCGGATGAACGCAAAAATGCACTGGTCAAACTGCTGGCATCTCAAGACATCCCCTTGATTGAAAACGATATCGTCGGGGACATTCACTTTTCCGCCAAACGGCCCTTGTCCGCCAAAGCATTCGATACCAAAGGCCTGGTCTTGTGGTGCGCCTCATTTTCCAAGACGCTCTCACCAGGGCTCAGGGTCGGCTGGGCCGCACCCGGGCGATACCGATCCACAGTGGCGTGGTTGAAATACAGCACCAGCCTGGCCGCGGCCACTCTCCCCCAGGTGGCGGTGGCCGAATTCATGGCCGAAGGGGGCTACCGTCAGCACCTGCGCCGGATTCGCCGTGTGTACCAGGAACGTGTAGCGGAGTTAAGACGGGCGGTGATTCGCTTCTTTCCATCCGGTATTCGCGTGACTGATCCTGCCGGAGGCTATCTGCTGTGGATCGAACTGCCCGAATGCGTCGACGCTCTGGCGCTTTACAAAACCGCGCTGAAGGAGGGCATTGCCATCACCCCCGGCCATCTTTTTTCCACCGGCAACCGATACCGCAATTTCATTCGCCTGAACGCAGCCAACTGGTCCGACGAGGCCCTACCAGCCATCCGACGGTTGGGGCGGGTCATCGACCGGATGTCACAGGTCGGGTGAAGTCTGAATTCCCTCGTATTCACGGGAGTTAAAAAGGATCATAAAAACAAACCGGACAATCAGAAAGTCGGTCTGGGAGGAGCAGCTTCCGGCCGCCCAAGCAGAAACCGCCGGAAGGATTTCACGTAAAGTTGCCGCGACAGACAGATCATGTGCCTTGCAATCAATCCAATTCTGTGGGACATTATTTATAACCAGCCATCGAACCATTCGACTTCAGCGCCTGATCGATACCGACACGTGTAATTGCACCCGGCAAATCTTTTCATCGTCTTTTTTCTTCCTCTGATATTTCTGGCCCGATAACGCAACACGGCTTTCCGTTAACGACCTAACGCCTCCTGAACCAGTTTTGCCGTCAAGTCTGAACTCGATGGCCGGCACGGATCAACCATTTTAACCCAAGGAGGTCGCCATGGAAAAACCTGTCATCACCTATGAGAGCCTGATCCGGATCACCCGATCCATCTCGATGATCCGGGATCCTGAAGAAATTGTCCTGATATCGGTGGAGGGGGTCACCAATGCGTTGAACGTCAAAGGCTGCACCCTGTTTCTGTTCGACAAGAAAAGCAATGTGCTTTCGCTTGCCGGCAGTTATGGACTCAGCCGGGAGTACCTGGACAAGGGACCGATCAGCGCCCTTCGATCAATCTCATCAGCCCTTGAAGACGGTCAGCCGGTGGCCATTTACGATGTCAGTGACGACCCGCGGCTTCAATACCCGGAAGCTGCCCGAAAAGCGGGCATCGCATCGATTCTCTCGGTACCGATGATCATCGGTGAACGCATTATCGGATGCCTGCGGGTTTACACGGCCGAACCCTGGGAGTTCGGACATAATGACGTGAATTTCGTCCAGGCTGTCGCCCAGGTGGTCGGCATGGCGCTGGAATTGTGCCGGATCAACAAAGGGTATAAGGAAAGCATCGACATTCTGAAATCCATGCGTGATCCCCGAACGATCAAATCTAAAAAAAGGACCCCGTACGAAGGCGTACCCAGAAGTTTTTCTAAAGAGGAGGTGGCCCACGCCAGCGCCTGATGCTGATCCTTATCTTTATATAGTTTTGTCGGGTAGAAAAAGCGAGAGGGTCGGAGTGCGGCTACGCCTGAGGGCAAGGAGGACTCGACAGCGGCAGGGTTTGAATGCGTAGAGGAATCAATCTACTTCAACCCCATGGATAAACTCGTCGATGATCCGGCTGTAGGTCCCGTTTTCTTTCATTTTGACCAAACCCTGATTGAACCGATCCAAGACAAGGGTCTGTTTTGCGCGCTTGGCGAAAACCAGATGCACGCTGTTGACTGCAGCGGGAGGATCGAGCATTTCCACATCACCACCCAACCCCCTCTGGTATATAATCTGCGAAAGGGAGAGTTCATCGGCAATAATGCAATCCAGACGGCCGAGAATAAGCTTTTTCAGGTTTGCCAGATTGTCCGTAGCTTCTTCGGCTTCAAACAAACCGGCCCGGCGGGCGCTGTCGAATACCTCGCCATAGCTCCATCCCCGGTTGATGCCTACCCGTTTCCCGCTCAGGTCCACCACCCCGCTAAATGGAAATTCGTGACCGGCTTTCACCCACACCCGCAATGTTTCAAGGTAAATCGGGTCGGAATAGTCGAACAGGGCCATGCGTCTCAGGTTCTGATAGATCCCGCCGACGGCAACCTTGCCTTCACGGCCCAGGCTCAGTGCCCGCTTCCAGGGATATTCGGTTATTTTTACAGGGATGCCGGACAGGGAAAAGGCCATTCTGATAATTTCCGGATAGAGGCCTTTTACCGGGCTTGTACCGAACATGTAAGGCGGATAGGCCGCATCAACGGCTACCTGGACAGCCTCTTTGTTTGCCATTACCTGCGTTGGCAACGAAATTAAGAGCAGGGCCAGCAATAGGATCGAATGCAAGGGTTTTTTCATGGTTGGTTCGTGGGGTTCAATGATTTGTGAAACCAGGAATACATAGGCGAAAGTATGAACGATTTAGAAACGCCGAGCAAGATCTTTTCAACACATGATTCTTCAGGCTATCAATCTGACAGGGATTCTTTTTATGATGCGGCGTGGCACAAATCGATGGCTTTGTCCAGGCCACGGCATCAGCCCTCGGGGCGGATATCGCCGACGCCGTGGTCCTGCTTCCGGGCAAAGACCCCGCCTGGAGCACCGACCAGAATAAATGCGCCAATGGCGGATTTGCGTTCTGACCGAACGGCACAATTGTCGTGGACGTACGATAGGCTGGACCGCAGGACGCACCTGCTGCCCTGGAGAATTGGAAGCCCGTCACTGGCAAAAGTCCTCAGAATTCCCAAGCTATCCTATATATAGTGTTAGGGGTTGATCCAAAACGCAACCACCTGTATAAGAAAACAAGGGTTATCATGCAAGACCGATTCAACGCTCTCAAAAAGGAAGAAAATCTACCCCCACCAGAAAGGTGGGTCACCTGGCAGCAGGCCGGAGAAACGCGGAACAACGGATGGATCGACGTACTTTTCTGGCTAAAAGCGCCGGACTTCTCCTGGGAAGTCTTTTCGTTTCCCGTATCCCGGTTTCGGCAGAATCCTTTTTACCGCCGGCCGCCGGCCCTCCCCGTATCGCCCTGATCATCGACGACATCGGGTTCAACCTCAGACGGGCCGAACAATTTCTCAAAGCGGATATTCCCATTACCTTTTCTGTTCTGCCTCGACTCTGCTGGTCCGTAGAGTCGGCCCTGGCCCTGCATGCCCCCGGCCACGAAATCATGCTCCACCAACCCATGGAACCGTTCAGCACCAAGGTGGATCCGGGACCCGGCGCCATTTTCGTGAATGACCGACCGGAACGCATTCACCATGTGGTGGCCGAAAACATCGCCACCTTGCCCAACGTGGTGGGCGTCAACAACCACATGGGATCCAAATACACCCAGCAGCCCCAAAAAATGGGGCAGGCCTTGGACGTGGTCAGAAACCGCGGCCTGTTTTTTGTGGACAGTCTGACCACCGGGCATTCAGCAGCTTACGCCTGCGCCCGGCAAATGGGCATGTCAACGATAAGGCGGGATCTGTTCCTGGACAATCAGCGGGAGGTGCGGTCGGTCATCCGGCAAATGAAACGGCTTCGGGCCCGTGCACTGAAGCATGGCAGCGCCATCGGAATCGGTCATCCGCGACCGGATACCGTCGAAGGCATCATGCGTTTTCTGGAGACACCCGAAAGCAGGGATGTCGCGTTCGTCTACATTTCACAAATACTATAACCGGCCCACCCGCAGAAGGCGTTTAATCTTCCGGTGCCACGAACCACGCCTTCTTGCGATACACCAGATCCTGGCTGCGGGCGATGGGGGTGCCGGTTTTTTCATCCACCACCGTGATTTCATATAACCCGGTTCTTCCTCCCAGATGGCACTCCTTGGCTTCGGCCACCAGGCGGTCACCCACCTTGGACGGGTTGAGGAAGCAGATGTTTACATTCAAGGCAACGGCCACCTGCCCCCGGGAATTGCTGGCGGCGGCGAAAGCCAGGTCACCCAGGGCGAACACTAGGCCGCCGTGGGTGATCCCGTGAAAATTGGTCATCTGCGCGGTGACGGTCAACGAAACCCGGCTGTGCCCCGGTGCCACGATCGTTACCTCGGCACCCAGGAACCGGGCAAAGGCATCGTTCTGGATGTGGGCATCGATGGCTGCCTGGCGTGATCTATCTGGCATGGATCGCCCTCCTCGGGCGTAACGACAATAACAGTCTACTCCATCCGGCAATCGAGGAAAAAGGGTTCGAAAACGCTGCCGCTCGGCAGCCGGTTCCGGTAAACCGAACCAACGCTGCTCCCGGACAACGCCGAGCCGTCGTCGAGGTAAATTACCTGCTGGGAAAATCCTTACAGGTACCTGATCGGCGACATCTCTTCGCGTCGCCTCACGGCTTCCATGAGGCCCACCGTTCCGGTCATCATGTTATCTCCCCAGGGGGCGCCGAAGGTGATGGGAAGTTTTGATTCCAGGGCCAGTCGCCGCCGGGGGCCGGTGACCAGGATCAGTTCGACGCCGTCGAAGCCCAATGATTTGCGGACATAGGCCCCGTGGCCGCCTTGATCTAAAATCTGCCGGTGAGATAGCTTTCCGTCGGCAAGGTCCTTGAGCAGCTGGTCCAACCGCGCAGCGGTGATGTCTGTGGTGTGATACTCAAAAAAGCCGCACAGCATGCCATCTTCCATGGCCGCACCCACCGTGTGGGATGTGGCGATATCCAGCACGAGGATTCTTTTTTGATTCGCTGCCAGCACGTCCATGGATGCGCCGAGAATGGCTGCCATTCCCGAATCCATTACATAGACCCGATGGGTGGGAAGGGACTTTGCCACTTTGGCGATGGCCGACAGCCGGTTCATCTCTGCCGGGACCTGATCGGAACGGTAAAGCAGGGTCTGGGGAACCGGGTGATGCGCCAGTGCCGCCGCAAACCGTTGATGCCTGAAATCCAGGTGGGAGACCCCGGACGGCGCCAATCCATGATCCTGGGCGCAGATGGCCACGGCATCGAATTCAAAGGGAACACCGAAGCCTCGGACGAGTTGCTGTAGCCGATCGGGTTGAATGTCTCCGGTACGGATATGATAAAATCGGGAATCATCCTTCAAGCCCTCGGCTTCTGCCTCGTCAACCAGGCGGATGCCATGGGCAGCCACCCGTTGCATGTCGTGATGGATGGTGGCGGCGGATGGTTTTGACATCAGCACGTCAGCGGTCTTGGCGCGGTCGATCAGCGCCTGGGAGACCGGACCACCGCCCATCTCACAGCCGGTGACCAACAAATTGCCGCCGGTCTGCCGGATTTCGTCCGCCAGCACCCGCACCGGCGATCGGACCACCGCTTTGTAGTGAAGATCATGGTCGGTGTCATAGCAGAGCATGTCCAGGGTACCGGCACCGATGTCCAGCAGCAGGTAGCGTCCCATGGTGCTACTCCTTTCGAGAGAGCTTGAATTGACTGATCTTGTCCTGAATAAATTGTCTGAATCCGCTTCTCTCTTTATCGAAGGCTTGCTCCAGGGGACTGCGGTTGCGGTTTTCGATGAGGGTTTTAATAACTCCCAGAAGCTGGGGATCGGCCTGAACGATCTGGGCGGCAATGGTTTTTGCACGGTCCAGCAGATGCTCTCTGGGCAGGACTTCGTTGACCAGCCCCCAGGCCAGCGCCGTATGGGCGAATATGGGCTGGCAGGTAAAAGAGATTTGCTTGGCCCGGCGCTGACCCACGGTCTGTTGGAGCAGCTGGGTCATTCCCCAGCCCGGATGGATTCCCACGCGGGCATGGGTATCGGAGAACTGTGCATTTTCTGCGGCGATGATAAAATCGCAATTCAAGGCCAGCTCGAAACCGCCGGTGATGGCGTGGCCGTTCACCGCTCCGATGATGGGTTTGTTGCATGCACGCATCAAATCCGGCAGATCGCTGCCATCTCCCCGGGGATCGAAAAGATTCTCCTTGCCGATGGCACCCAGGTCTAGGCCGGCACAGAAAGAGGGTCCGTTTCCGGTGATGATGGCTACCCTGATATCCCTGCGGGTGGTCACCGCCTCCAGCGCATTGTAAAGGTGGATGAGGAGCTGTTGGTTGATGGCGTTTCTCCGCTCGGGGCGGTTGAGGGTAATCACCGCAGTCTGATTCTCCACGTCAACAAGCACGGGTGGGGCCATCGTTCTTCTCCTTGCAGGGTTGATAGGGATACTGAACCGACTCAGGCAGGTGCGACATCAGGGAGTATGGCAAAAGCGGCAACCGGCGTCAAGGTCCCACGATAGCAACGGTCAGGATGACGCGCACACATCGTGCGCCTTTCCCTTGCAGGCGATCACTGCGCCTCGATTCCGATGGGCGGAATGTCCCCGGCGGGACAGTCGAGAGGATGGCTAAATCATCTGCCGGGGGTCGTCGACGATCAATCCGTCCACACCCATGGCAAGCATCCCGCGGGTGTCGATCTCACCATCCACCGCATAGGGGAACACGCACGCACCCATATCATGAAGGGTGTTTACCTGTTGTTGAGTCAACACCCTGAAGTCCGGGTGCCACGAGAAACCCTTGATCCGTTGATACCAGTGGAGCAGATTCTCATCCGCGGGAACCTCTGAAAGCAGGCCCAAAGCGATGCCCGGATCGATTTTTCTCAGATTTTCAAGCACCTGCCATTCAAAACTGGACACCAGAACGTCATCGAGCATGTTTTTCTCACGCACCAAATCCAGCACTTGCCGCTCCACCGCATCTGCCGGCCGTTTCTCTTCGAAAGCCTCGGGCTTGATTTCGATGTTCACCAGCAGGTGCCCTTTTACCGTATCCAACACCTGAGATAGGGTAGGCAGCCGTTCCGCGTGGAACCGCGGGTCAAACCAGCTGCCGGCATCCAATTGGCGGAGCTGAGCTAAAGTCAGCGTCTTGACCGGACCGGTTCCATTGGTGGTTCGGTCCACGGTTTCGTCGTGGATCACCACCAAGTGGCGATCCTTGGAGAGACAAACGTCCAGCTCGATCATATGGGCGCCGGCATCGATGGCACCGTTGAACGCGGCTAAGGTGTTTTCCGGATAGCGGGCGCTGATCCCACGGTGGGCGATAAACAATCGTTGTTGCAGTTGTTTTTTCATCATGTAGATAAACGAACAATCCTCTGTTGCTGAAATTTTATTCCAATTGTTCCCAAAAGGTCGGTAACTGTCCTAATCAAGTTCTAAAAAAACCGCAAGATTAATAAACAGTCCGCATGTTTCCCTTCGTTTGACAGGGTGACTCTTCCCGTCTATATCACCAAGAATGTTCCAAAACGTAGGATACAAGCATGGACAATCTTAAAAAGAAGGACTTCGATGAAACCGATCGACACGTTTCACCAGGTCGACAAGACCGGCATCCGCTATGTGCTCACCGACATTGATGACACCCTAACTGTAAACGGCCGCCTGCCGGCCGTGGTCTTCGCCGCCATGGAGAACCTCCAACGGGCCGGCATCCGGGTGGTCCCCATCACGGGCCGCCCGGCCGGCTGGTGCGACCACATCGCCCGGATGTGGCCGGTTGACGGGCTGGTAGGCGAAAACGGCGCCTTCTATTTTCGATACGATGACCGTCAAAAAAAGATGACCCGGCGCTATTGGAAATCAAAGGAAGAACGAATCTCCGATCGCACCAGACTTGATCGCATCCGGGAGAAGGTGCTTGCCGAGGTTCCCGGCTGCGCCGTGGCCGCCGATCAGGCCTATCGGGAGGCGGACCTGGCCATCGATTTCTGCGAAGACGTGCCGGCCCTGCCCATGTCGTCGGCACAGGCCATCCAAACGATTTTCGAGGCCGCCGGAGCCACCGCCAAAATCAGCTCCATCCATGTGAACGGGTGGTTCGGCGACTACGATAAGCTGTCCATGTCCCGATTGATGTTCAAAGAAGTGTTTAAGGAGCAAATGGATGCGAGACGGGACCAGGTGATCTTCTGCGGCGATTCGCCCAACGATTCGCCCATGTTCGGCTTTTTTCCCCATTCGGTAGGGGTGGCCAATGTCCGGGCCTTCGAGGCTCTGCTGGAGGCATCGCCGACCTGGGTGACCCGCGCCGAAGGCGGGTTCGGCTTTGCCGAAATGGTGAACGTGATTCTGGATCGATAAGGAGGGTTGCTCATGCTTAATCGCCGTGCATTTATTAAAGGAGCCCTGTCGGCCGGCTTTTTCCTGGGAAGCGCAGCCACGTTAAATGGCTGTTCGGGATTGACGCGTAAAGATTTCCCTGCCTTTCAAGAGACAAACAGTCCGCTGTCCAATCTGGATAAAACGGCGAAAACCATCCTCTATCACGCCGGCCTGGCTCCCAGCGGGCACAACAGCCAACCCTGGCGCGTTCGAATCGAAAGTCCTGATAATTGGATTATCGAAGCCGATGCTGAACGTCGACTACCATGTGTGGATCCGCAGAACCGTGAGCTGATGTTGTCGCTGGGGGCCTTTGTCGAAAATCTGTCGCTGGCCGCCGGAGCAAATGGGGTGAGCACCGAAATTCAAGTGATTGCCCGGGATCGCTATGACCGGGATGTGATCCGTGTTGCCCTCCAAAAGGACGGGCCGAACGACTATCCGTTGCAACGAATCAAAAAGCGCCGGACCGTCAAACATGGACATTTACCCAAAGAAATTTCCGCTGCGGATGTAAATACCCTATCCGATGGGATGAAAGGGCATCTGTTTTACTTCCCACGGGAGTCCAACCACGCCGCATGCATGCGGGAGGCGGCCGTGGAAAATTACCGTGTTCAAGCCAGGCGAGATGACGCCCAGCAAGAGCTGGTGCGCTGGTTGCGCTTTAATACCCGGGATGCAAAGCACCATCGTGATGGTTTGACCACCCAAAGTATGGAAATATTGGGTTTCAAGGGCTGGGTGGTACGTCAATTTATCCAACCAAAAGATTTTATGAAGGAAACCTACCGTCAACAAGGAATCGATTTGATTGCCGGACTGGCGCAGGAGGGAGGAGGATGGCTGGTCATCACCAGTTCGGGGCAGACGGTGGCAGATCTAATCGACACCGGCCGACGTTTTGAACGCATGGCACTGCTGGCCCGTGAACACAGGATCGGCATCCATCCCATGACCCAGATGCTTGAGGAAAAAAATGGCCTCGACCAGATCGCGGGTTCTCACGGCAGCGGCTTTTTTCCTCAATTTGTCTTGCGCGTGGGTTATCTCGAAAAGTATCCGGACCCGGTCAGCCTGCGCAGACCGGTGGAATGGTTTGTAACCACATAAAATGATTGATGGATTTCGGATGGGGGAATTCAGGGATGTAAAACCGATGTAAAGGATAGAATGCCTTCAATTTCCGGATTTCACAGTTGTTTCATACGAGCCTGTTTAAAAACCCTGCCGATCGGACGGCTTGGTAAAAGTCCGAGATCAAGGCTTGCGAATCCTGAGGAATGAGGTGTATCGAGCATACGCCGCAGTGACGAGGGATTAAGCGTAACGCAGGTATCGGGCTTTTACCAAGCCGTCAAACTTATTTTTCCCGTTCAACCAACCCTTTGACAAACCAGCGCTGCATCATCAGCACTACCAGGATAGGCGGCATCATCACCAGCAGCGAACCGGCCATGGCGACGTTCCAGTAAGGCACGTCGTCCGCCTGGGGGATCAGGTGCTGAAGACCGATGACAGCGGTGGTCATGTCCGGATTGGTGGTGATCAGCAGCGGCCAGAGGTACTGGTTCCAACCGTAGACGAACTCGATGACCACCAGGGCGGCGATATTCGTTAGGGAAAGCGGCAGCAGAATCTTGCGAAAAAACATCATGGCCGACGCGCCGTCCAGCTTGGCCGCCTCGCACAACTCCTCGGGTACGGTCAGGAAAAACTGCCGGAAAAGGAAGGTGCAGGTGGCCGAGGCCACCAGGGGAAGGATCAGGCCCGTGTAACTGTCCAGCAGGCTCCATTCCAGGGCGATTTCAAAATCGTTGCCAGCCCACCACTGAATCAGGCTGTTGAGATGCAAGGTGTCGATGAACCACTGCAGAGGACCGAAAATGTTGGCTGCTATCTCGTAAGTAGGCAGAATGCGCACTTCCACCGGCAGCATCAGGGTGCAGAAGACGGTGGCAAATGCCACTTTGCGGAAGCGGTAGTCAAAATAGACGATGGAAAAAGCGCCCAGCATGGAAACCACGATCTTGCCGATGGTGATGCCCGACGCCATGATGAACGAGTTCATCAGCTGCTGCCCCAAATTGCCTTTCTCCCAGGCCGTGTTGACATTCACCCAGAACTGGTCACCGGGGATCAGCGGCATGGGCACCTTGGCGACCTCCTCCAGGGGCAGCGTCGCCGCCACGACGGTATAGAAGATGGGAAAACCCACGATACAGATGCCGAGCATCAGAAAGCCGTAGGTGAGGGTGTCGAGAATGGGGGTTCGTTCAACCATAGTGAGCGATTACACCGTATAGTGGACTTTGCGCTCCACGAAGCGGAACTGGAGCACGGTGATGGTAACGATCAGGATCATGAGGACCACGGACTGGGCCGCGGACGATCCCAGGTTCAAGCCGATAAAGCCGTCCTGGTAAACCTTGTAAACCAGGGTGTTGGTGGCACCGCCGGGTCCGCCCTGGGTAACCGTATGGATCACCCCGAAAGTCTCGAAAAAAGCGTAGATGATATTCATGACCATCAGGAAGAACAAGGTGGGGGAAAGCAGCGGGAAGGTGATGGTCCAGAACCGCCGGAAAGGCCCGGCCCCGTCCATGGCCGCCGCTTCGATGAGCGAATGGGGAACAGCCTGGAGGCCAGCCATGAAAAAGACAAAGTTGTAGCTGATCTCTTTCCAGGCGCTGGCCATCACCACCATGATTAATGCGTCGGTGCCGCTGAGCATCGGGTTCCAGTCGATTCCCATCCGGTCCTGGAGGAAATAGGCCAACACGCCGAATGACGGGTGCAGCAGGAAAAGCCAGAGGATGCCCGAAATGGCGGGCGCCACGGCGTATGGCCAGATGAGCATGGTGCGGATCATCGCCTTGGCCCGCAGGGCACGGTTGGCCAGCGCGGCAATAAAAAGGCCGAAAATGATGCTGGTAAGGGCGGTGGCCAGGCTGAAGCCGAGGGTGATCCCGATGGATTTAAGGTACAGGGGGTCGGTAAAAATATTGATAAAATTGTAGAACCAGACGAACTGGCTGCGCCGGCCGAATGGATCGCTGAGCATGAACGACTGGAGCAGGCCCTGCACGGCCGGCCAGTAGAAGAAAGTCAGGGTCACCAGGATCTGCGGCAGGATCAGCAGATAGGCCAGGGTTTGCGAAGTGAAATGGGATCGTTTGATCATGGATAGCGGTGATCGATTCCGGTGTTATCGTTGGTCAACTGACGCCATGGTGAGCTTTCATTCATGAGGTCAAAAAAGCCTTGCGGCGTACCGTCGCAGCATATCGCGTCCGCCCGGTGCACCGCAAGGGGTAATCCGCCATTTTATTATAACGGCTACTTATAGGTTTTTTCGAACTCGCGCAGCTTCTCGTTGCTTCGGGACACGGCGTCATCCATGGCCTGCTGCGGGGTCTTGGAGCCGTTCCAGATCAGCTCCATCTCTTCGTTGATGATGTTGCGGATCTGCACAAAATATCCCAGCCGGAGCCCCCGGGAGTTCTTGGTGGGCTGGCGGCGGGTCATCTGATTGATGCCCACCTCCTGGTAGGGGTTTTCATCAAAATAGCCCTTTTTCTTCAGGTCTTCATAGGCTGTAATGGTGATGGGGAAATAGCCCGTCTCCATGTGCCACAATTCCTGCATATCGTTCTGGGCAAGAAAATTCAGGAAGGCGGCTACACCTTTGTAATCTTTCTTGGGATGACCCTTCATGACCCACAGGGAGGCGCCGCCGATGATGCTGTTTTGGGGGGCTTTCATGCTGGCTTCCACGGGCAGCGGGGCCAGATCCCAGGCAAACTTTGCATTTTTCTTTACTGCGCCGATACCGCTGATGGATTCCATCATAATGGCTGCCTCACCGCCGACAAAGGCCGCCTGAGGTCCCTGGTATTTTTGGCCTTCGTAGGAAAAACGACCGTCCGCCATCCAGGATTTGAGCTGTGCGAGATGGTTGATGACCTGAGGGTTGTTGATCAGCAGTTCACAGTCCAGGCCTTCGTAGCCATTGGCTTTGGAAGCAAAAGGCAGATCATGGATAGCGCTGTAGTTCTCCACCTGTATCCATGACTGCCAGGTGGTGACCATGCCTTTTTTCACTCCTGAAGCCACCAGCTTGGCCGTGATGTCGCCCATCTGGTCCCAGGTCAACGGCTCGGTTTTGGATGGCAGATCTATGCCCGCCTGCTTGAACAGGTCGACGTTGTAATACATGACCGGCGTCGATGAATTGAACGGCATGGACAGCAGGTTCCCATTTTCGTCCACGTAATAGGAAAGCACGGGCTGCAGGTAGCTGGACCAGTTGATTTTGTAACCCTGATCAGCCATGAGTTTGTAGACCGGATAAATGGCCCCGGAGAGCATCATGGTGAGGGTACCCACTTCGAAGGACTGCAGGAGGTGGGGATGTTTTTTGGCCCGGTAAGCGGCCACACCGGCATTGACAGTCTCATCGTAATTGCCTTTGTTGGTCTCCACCACCACATAATCTTTCTGGGATGCATTGAAGGCGTCCACAATTTTTTTCAGGGTCTCGCCCCGGGGGCCACGCATGGCGTGCCACCAGTGGATTTCAATGGGTTTCGCAAAAACCTGATCGGCGGCGAAAACCGCCAGGATCACCAATACCATCAACATCATGAGCTTTTTCATCATGGCTGCACGCTCCTCCCAATTTTATGTAACGGTTTGAAATAGATAGAAAAGATGATATCTCCGCCCGAGATAAAACTAGAGTAATGGGTTCCCTCTCACGAGTCAAGCATTTATTAAAATATCAACGCAGATTGACGGGTCATACCTGGTTGGTTTGGAAAATTATCCCTGCCGCATAAAGAGTGCTTGACTTGAACCGGAAAAGCATGGTCATTTTTCACGACTACAACCCACATTTCAGGATAGGCTCTTCATGGCACAGGTCATTATTAAGGACATCGTTAAAAAGTTCGGTAAAACCGAAGTGGTCCATGGCATCAGCCTGGACATCACCGACAAGGAGTTCGTGGTGCTGGTGGGCCCTTCCGGCTGCGGTAAATCCACCGTCCTGCGCATGGTCGCCGGCTTGGAGAGAATCACCTCCGGCACGGTCAGCATCGGTGATCGGATAGTTAATGACGTGGCACCCAAGGACCGGGACGTGGCCATGGTCTTTCAGAACTACGCACTCTATCCCCACATGAACGTCTTCGGCAACATGAGCTTCGGGTTGACGCTGAGCAAAACCCCCAAGGCGGAAATTCTCCAACGGGTCAACGAAGCGGCCGCCATTCTGGGACTGGAAGATTTGTTGCATCGCAAGCCCCACGAGCTCTCCGGCGGGCAGCGGCAGCGGGTGGCCATGGGCCGTGCCATCGTTCGCAAACCGGCTGTCTTTCTATTCGACGAGCCCCTGTCCAACCTGGATGCCAAACTGAGGACCCAGATGCGTGTTGAAATCAAACGGCTGCACCAAAAAGTCCAGTCTACAGTCATCTACGTCACCCACGACCAGGTGGAAGCCATGACCCTGGCCGACCGCATCGTAGTGATGCGCGACGGGAACATCGAGCAGGTGGGCCAGCCCATCGAGCTGTTTCAGAACCCGGCGAACACCTTCGTCGCCGGCTTTATCGGCAGCCCGCCCATGAACCTTGTTCCCGCCCGCATCGTCAAGATCAACGAGGCCCTGACGATCCGGTTGAATGACGAACTTAGCGTGCCCATTCCCGATAAGGCAGGCATGAACCTCCGGGAAGAGACGGACGTGATCATGGGTCTGCGCACCGAGGATTTTACCGTGGATAACGGCAACGGCAATTATCCCGACGAATGGAAGCTGGACGGCACGGTGGAGGTAGTCGAGCCCCTCGGCGGGGAAACCCACATGCATATGAATTTTAAAGGCATCACTTTTATTGTCAAAAGCGAGGGCCGCAGAATCTTTAAAACCGGCCAGCAATTGCGCATGGCCATGAACCTGAATCACTTGCATCTGTTCGATGCAAGCACCACCCGCTCCATTTACTGATTGTATTGATTCATGGGCAAAATAAGTGTATCAATAACGGGTATGTTTGTCCGTCTGTAATTTTCCTGAACTGGTTTAATTTATTTTCGTTTCCTTGATCCGGACGCCCAACCAAGACTGTCTCATTCACCGAGGAGGACCCATCATGCAAGTGACCATCACCAAAGCCGGGCAGCTGAAAGCCAAGCCGGATGAAAACAAGTTGGGGTTTGGAACCATCTTCACCGACCATATGTTCAACATGGATTACAGCGTTGAAAAGGGATGGCACAACCCCCGGGTCGAGCCTTACGCCCCATTGGTGATGGCGCCCTCCACCATGGTCCTTCATTACGGTCAAGGCGTGTTCGAGGGGCTAAAGGCCTACCGCAACAAGCAGGGAGGCGTTCAACTGTTCCGACCACAGGAGAACTTCAAGCGCCTCAATGCGTCCAACCGTAAGCTCTGCATTCCCGAAATAGACGAAACCTTTGCCCTTGATGCGCTCAAGCAGCTGCTCACCGTCGAAAAGGACTGGATACCCAGCGCTCCGGGAACCTCGCTTTACATCCGCCCCACCATTATTGCTACCGACCCCTTCCTGGGCGTCCGTGCGTCTTTTACCTACCGGTTCTTCATCATTCTCAGTCCGGTGGGGGCCTACTACGCCGAAGGGTTCAACCCGGTAAAGATAATGGTCACCAAAGAACATGTGCGGGCCGTACGCGGCGGTGTGGGCGACACCAAAACCATGGGCAACTATGCGGCCAGCCTGCTTGCCGGCGACAAGGCCCACAAGGCCGGCTACACCCAGGTGCTGTGGCTGGACGGTGTGGAGCAAAAGTATGTGGAAGAAGTCGGCGCCATGAACATCTTTTTCGTCATCGGCGACGAGTTGATTACGCCCATGCTCTCGGGCAGCATCCTGCCCGGCATCACCCGCGATTCGGTGATCCACTTGGGACGATCGTGGGGCATGAAGGTATCCGAAAGAAAGATCAGCATCGACGAAGTGATCGATGCCCACGCCTCGGGTCAACTGAAGGAAATTTTCGGTTCCGGCACCGCCGCGGTCATCTCTCCGGTGGGTGAACTGAAGTACGAAGACACGGTCATCACCGTCGGCGACGGTCAGGTCGGCCCGATTGCCCACAAATTTTTCCGGGCCATTCAGGACATCCAGGACGGCACCATGGAGGGTCCCCGGGGCTGGGTGGAGACGGTCTGATTGGTTAGGCAGCTGGATTTTCCGAGTGACCGCTGACGCACGGAGGCACATTTTCTCAACCAGGGAGGATTTATGAAAGTCAGAAAAGCCGTTTTTCCCGTCGCCGGTCTAGGTACCCGGTTTCTGCCGGCCACCAAGGCCATGGCCAAGGAGATGCTTCCCATTGTGGACAAACCCCTGATCCAGTACGCCGTGGAAGAGGCCTACGCCTCGGGCATCAAGGAGATCATTTTCGTCACCGGCGCCGGAAAAGCGGCCATCGAGAACCATTTCGACCACACCTGCGAACTGGAGCACATGCTCATGGCCCGGGGCAAGGACGCGCAGTTGAAAGAGCTTCACTCCCTGATCCCCGATTCCGGCTCCATTATCTACACCCGCCAGAACCAGCCGTTGGGACTGGGCCATGCCATCTGGTGTGCCCGAAACATCGTGGGCAAAGAACCCTTTGCGGTTCTGCTGGCAGACGATTTAATCAAGGCTGAAACACCGGTGTTAAAGCAGATGATGGAAAAATTCGACGCGCTGCAATCCTCAATCGTCTCGGTCGTTGAAGTGGACCCGAAAGACACCAGCAAGTACGGCATCCTGGATGCCGACCCGCTAGTTAACAGCATCACCAAAATTCGGGGTTTGGTGGAAAAACCGGCAACGGAAGAGGCGCCGTCCAACCTGGCCATCATCGGCCGGTATATCCTGACCCCGGAAATTTTCTCCATTCTGGAGGGCAAAGAGATGGGCGCCGGCGGTGAAATCCAGATCACCGATGCCATGGCCCGGCTGCTCAAAACCCAGGATATTTACGGTTACCGCTACCAGGGTACCCGATTCGATTGCGGCAACAAGGCGGGCTTCCAGATGGCCAACCTGGCTTTTTCCCTGGACCGGCCGGACATGCGGGAGCAACTGCTGCCCTTTATCCGCGATCTGATTAAAAAGTATTAATGATGGATATCAGGCCAATTGCCGTCTCGGAAAGGAATCTCGGCGGCATCGATTTTTTTCTCTTGTGGGCTGGAGTGGCGATTTCTCTGGCCGAAATCTGGGCCGGCGGTTTTCTGGCCCCCATGGGATTTTGGGCCGGCCTTTGGGCCATCATTCTGGGCCATATGATCGGCAACACCTTGATGTCCTTGGGGGGCGTCATCGGTTCGCAGTACGGCATCATCTCAATGGTTTCGGTGCGGCCCGCCTTTGGTATCCGTGGTTCCAACCTGCCTGCGCTCCTGAACATCATCCAGCTCATCGGCTGGGCCTCCATCATGCTGATCATCGGCGGCCAGGCCGGTGCCATGCTGGGAAAACCCTTTGGAGGGCTGCTGGCTTCCAGCCAGTTCTGGATCGTGCTGATCGGCATGGGAACCCTGCTGTGGGCCCTGGGAACCGGTAAATCGATCTGGAAAATACTGCAAACCGCCGCGGTGATCGCCCTGCTGCTGGTAATTGTCCTGATGAGTTGGGTCTCCCTTGGTGAGTTTGGCGGCGGGGTGGCGGCAGCCAAAACCGAACCGATGCCGTTTATGATCGGCCTCGACCTGGTAATCGCCATGCCCATATCCTGGATGCCCCTGGTGGCTGACTACTCCCGCTTTTCCAAAAAAAGCGCGCCGGCCTTTTGGAACACCTGGTGGGGCTATTTTATCGTTTCTTCCTGGATGTATCTGTTGGGCCTGATGGCCACGTTAGTGACCGGTGAAACGGACCCGGGCGCACTTATTCTTCAGACCATGGGAAAAATCGGGTTTGCGGTTCCGGCACTCATCATGGTGGTCTTTTCCACGATTACCTCCGATTTTCCGGATATCTATTCGGCCACCTGCTCCATGATGAACATTTCACAGAAAATTAAGGCCAACACCGTCATGTGGATGGCTGGGCTTCTGTCCATCGTGGTTGCCTTGGTGTTTCCCATGGAGCAGTATGAAAACTTCCTGCTCTTCATCGGTGCCATGTTTATGCCGCTGTTCGGGGTGGTGCTTACTGACTATTTCCTGCTGCGTAAAGGCAAGTTGCAGATCGAATCCATCGACACCGTCGGCGGGCCTTACTGGTATTACAAAGGCGTCAATATCACCGCAGCGGTGGCCTGGGCGGCTGGGTTTGTAACCTTCGAGGTTATCGCCCTGATGAAATATCCTGTCGGCGGGTCGATTCCCTCCATGCTGGTGGCCGGCCTGATCTACTATTTCATGACACGGGACACCGGAGACTGATTAAATCGCGATCCGTGCCTCCTGCAAAATTTTGGGAACGATATCGGCCCACCCCAACGGCATCAGGTGTACCCCCTGAACCATGTGTTTGATCTCAGCCAGGAATTTCCCCATCATCTCAGCCGCTTTCATCTTGCGGTCTTCTTTTTCCACGCTGCCGATTTCATCGATCCAGCGCTGGGGGACCTCGATTCCGGAAACATTGGCATTCATGAATTTCCCCATCTGCGGGGATTTGAGCACCACCAGCCCCACCTGGATGGGTACGTTCAACTTCGACGCCTTGTTTATGAAGGTTTCGAAAATCTTGCGATCATAAACCGCCTGGGTCTGGAAAAATTCGGCGCCGGCATCGACTTTCTTTTTCATTTTCATTAATTGGAGGTCCAAGGGTTCGAAATTGGGATTGACCACGGCGCCATAAGCCATGTCCGGCGGATTTTCAATGGGATTGCCGGTGATGTCATGTCCCCTGCGCAGTCCCATGGCCATGTCGATGAGCTGCACAGAGTCCAGATCGAAAACCGGTTTGGCTTCCTTGTGGTCGCCGAGTTGGATATGATCGCCGGTAAGCAGCAACACGTTGTCGATGCCCAATGAATAGGCGGTGAGCAGATCGCTCTGCAAGGCGATGCGATTGCGGTCCCGGCAGGTGAGCTGATATACCGGCTCGACACCTTTTTGCTTTAAACCGACACTGGCGGCCAGCGATCCTAACCGCATCACGGCGGACTGGTTGTCGGTCACATTGACGGCATGCACCCAGCCCTGCAGATATTTGGCCTCCTGGGTGCAAAGGGGGTCGATGTTTTTGTCGCGGTTCACGGCGCCTTTGATCGGGCCTACCTCGCCGGTCACCACAAATTCACCTTTATCGAACAAATTGGTTAATTTCATTGAGTATTTCCTTCTTTCCGCTGGTGATTAATCTTGGTTGCTGACCGTGACCCTGCCGGCCTGGGAACAAAAAGTAGCTTCGGTTGCGCTGACCTTAAGGGTGCGGGGGCGGCTCCACCTGGCATGATTTTTAGGTTTTTGATACGGATTAAGCAGTTCCAGCCGTCCCAGCTTCTTGAGCCGTTCATAGATCATGACCCATCCGCAAGGACGCTCCTTGTCCACTTCGCACATACCCTTTTCGGCACCGCCGCACGGCCCGTTCAAGAGCTGCTTGGAGCACAGGGTCATGGGACACAGGCCGCCGGTAAATTCAATCACACAATCGCCGCACAGGGAGCAGTACTCTTCGATATCGGATTCGGAAACGGTTTCGCCGCCGAAAATGGTATCGCAGCCCGGGTGCACCATGCCGCCATCGGTTGCGTCGATGACCGTGTGAACCCCCTGCCCGCAACCCAGGACCAGAAAACTGTCCGCTTGGTTCACCTGCTCAGTATAATCCTCCTGAAGCACTTTACGGGTGTGGTCCAGCTTGCACAGGGACATGCCCTGGGGGCCTGGAACCGTATATCCCACAACGTCGATCCCTCGGCGGGTCAGCCGTTCGGCCATTTTTTCAGTTTCGTCCTGTCCGCCGGAATGACATTTCCAGGCGCAGTTGTTGCAGCCGACAACAAACACCTTTTCTCCGGGTCTGATGTAGCCGACAATCTCTTCAATTTTTTTTTGTATGGTAGCATGCATGAATGGTCCCCCTCTTATTGAAAAAAGCGTTGCCCGAATTTTACGGATGCGCGTTCAAACTCCTCATAAAGAAGCTTCAAGCGGTCATTGGCAATTTCCATCGTTTGCGATTTTTCTTCTTCTTTTTCTTTTGGGTAGCAGGCCAGGCAGCGTTCGACATGGCTGGTTTTTCCAAGGCATGCAATTTTGAAATCGGCCATTAGAAAAATTTGTGCATTTTTATGGCTTGCAAAATGCTCCACCGCCGGCACGTATTCCAGTTGTATTTCCACCGACACATCTGTGCCTTCGCGGGCCAGGTTGATATAGTCGTAAATGGCCATCACCGAGCCATGTGCCTGGTGGCTGGTATCGAACTTGACCATCATCTCTTCGAGGGTAAAAAGGTTTTTCTCGACCTCGATTCCCGCGTCTTCCATCCGGCGATAGTCCCGCTGCAAATATCGGTTGGCAATCATAACGGCCTGGGAAACATGGGGGCACAGGTTGTTGGGGCAGCCTCGCGCATAGCACTTCCTGAACACGTATTCCTGTCCATCAATATCACCGGTATACCGGCTGAGGAAGATATAGGCCTGAAACGGGTTGTCGCGGTGGTCGAAATCGACCGGCAGGATTTCAAATGACACCCTGGCCGAAACTGATACGCCACGATTTTTAAAGGAAATCAAATCGGTTACGCGATGGGGCAGGATGTTTGGGGTTGCCAGTTCCATGGCGCGCCTCACTTTTTCGTTTTAGGTGGTCTGTTACGGGTTGTTTTCATGCGGCCAATAACCACAGGCCCCTTGCGTTAGAAGACGAACACCGCATCGGCTTCCAGGGCTTCCACATTAACCGCCCCTGCGGCCGTGATGGTAGCCCCTTCAATCAGGTCCGCTTCGTCGATCTCACGTACTTTGATACACGGGCCGCAAACCCACATCTTTCCACCCAGCTCCATAAAATCGTCCACCAGCTTTTTAATGGGGGGAAACCCGCCTCCGGGAGGCATGGTTTCGGCGTAACCCTTTTTAGCGAGGGTGACACCTTCCCCATTCAGCACGATGGTAGCCTGGACATCCATTGCCAAGGCTGCATTGGCCAGCACAAAAGGCATATGGGCGGTCTCGGACCGGTCTTTTCCGCAGGTGCACACGTAAAGGATTTTCTCTTGTTTTTCAGACATGTTCCAACTCCTTTTCAATTGAATTTGAATTCTATTTTATACTGTTCCCATATGATACCGGGGCACTTGCTATTTTGCCTGGCGGGCAAGAACCGTCGACAGATCCTCCACCTCGGCACCGGCCTTCCTCAGGTTGCCCAGGCAGATGGGACACATGGCAACGATGGGATCGTTGGATTTTTCCAGTTCGGCAATTCGCCGCGAGCCCACCTCCGTGGAAAGTTTGGGCGATATGGATTCGGCCGGTCCCCCGCAGCAGTTGGTAAAGCGTCCCGAGCTTGCTATGGGTGCACATTCGATATCCACGCTGGCAAGCACTCTGGCTGGAACGTCGGACAACTCCAGGTATCGCCCGTAAAAACAGGGATCGTGCAACGCAATCTTTCTGTGGCCGTTTTTCGACGTCAGATTCAACAATTCGAAATAGGTGTAAACCTCGAAACTGACCCCCGTATATTTGGGAAAGAGAATTTTCAGGGCATAGGTGGTATGGGGATCCACGGTGATCAATTTTTTAACGCCGTTTTGTTTGAGCTTGGCGGCCACGTATCTGGCGTGCTGCACAAAACCATCCTGGTCGCCGAGGTCGTACAGCAGGACACCGCTGTAATCGTCCAGGCGGGGGTCGTAATAGAAATCCACCCTGGACTTGGTCAGAATCTCGGCAATATCCATCAGGATGCCGTTAAATTTCTTTTTTTCCCGCCCCGGGGTTATGGCCGCCAGGCCTAAGCCGGACAACAGTTTGGGAATATATTTGCCGTACTTGAGGTAGTCGGCCCAACGGGTGTCCTCGACGCGGGCCAGATAGGCGGTCGACGTTTCGATGTAGGGAACGAATTGGTACATCAATCCGGTAAACAGCAGGGCATCTCCCTGTTGGGGGACGTTGGCTTTCTTCCACCAATTGTTAACGGCGAATCTGGGAATGCCGAACGGATTTTTTGTTTTTCTCAGGTTGTCGGCAATCAGATCGATAATATCTTTGGGGTTAAGCATTTAAGACCTCCTCCAGTCGGCAACGACATAGCGTTTTAACCCCAGAATGACTTCCCCGGGATCCGCCCCTCGCGGACAGGTTTGGGTGCAAAGTCCGCAGTGCAGGCAACGCCAGAGTTCCTGAGCATTTTCCAGAATTCGATCTTTCGCGCCAAGCTGGATATAGCGGATCATCCGGCGTGGAAAGTGTTCATAGACCAACGGGCAGATCGCCGCACAGGTACCGCAGTTGAAACACTCAAGCGCTGTCTCGTTCCCATGTTTTGCTAGGTCCTGTGCAAACTCCGGGTTTACCAGTGTCATATTTTCCTCCCAGGGGCGTCCCTGTTTTCACTTGGCCAGTTCGTACTTGAAATAGCCGCCGTCTTTTTGCGCTTCCTTGATTTCCCCGTATTTTTTAAGACTAGCCACGTACCAGAGTGTTTCCGCCGTGGTGCCACCAGTTGCCGCGGCTATGGCAGGAATCGTTTGGGCCCCATCCTTGAGTTGATCCTTAATGGCCTGTATCTTCTTTTTCTGAATTTGCATTTTGGCCGAGGCCGATTTGATAAAGGGAGCCCGTTCTTCGCGGAGCTTTTTCATGACCGCTTTCTCAGCTTGCTTGTCCTGCTCGGGTGAAGTCATTGCCTTGCCTTTTTATTTAAGGAGTTACTTGATCCCGCGAAATATGGGTCATGAACTAAGCCGCCACATCGGCGGCAACAATCCGGTCGACCATGGCCTCATACTGTTTTAGGGTCCAGCCGTTGATGTCGATGGCGTTTTGCGAGCAGACCGCCACGCATGCGCCGCACCCCGCGCACATCGCCGGGGTTACTTCGGCGCGTTGCACCGTCCGGCCATCCACGGATGTCTCCACCATGCGCAGGGCGCCGTCAACCAGACAGGCCTCCACGCAGGCTCCGCTTCCATTGCATTTGGCCGCATCGACTTCGGCGACGAACGGGTCCAGTTCCACATAACCACGGCCCAGAAGCGCTGCAGCCTTCACCGCCGCACTACCCGCACCGTTGCATGCCTCGCCGACATCCATAGGGGCCTGACAGGTGCCGGCCAGCAATATTCCCGCCTGGGGCAGTTCCACCGGGCGCAGCTTCGGATGGACTTCCAGCAAGAAACGGTCCGTACCCACCGGCAGCTTCATCATTTCCACCAACTCGGGGATGCCGGCGGGTTCCATGCCCGTCGCCAGCACCACTAGATCCGCAGGCACGTCGACTTCCTCTCCGAAAGTCAGGGTGTCATGGACGCGGACCCGCAGCGGATAGTCGCTGGAATCCCGGTTTTCAACAACCTGGGGAGCATCTTCCGCCTCATACCGCAAAAAGACCACCTTGTTTTTGGCGGCGTCATTGTACAGATCTTCCTGGCCGCGGCCGTAGGTCCGGATATCCCGATAGAACTCGTAGACACTGGTGCCGGGATAGGTTTTCCGGATGATATTGGCCGCATTGAGGGTGGCCGAGCAGCAGGTACGCGAACAGTATTCGTTCAAATTGCCGGACTCGTCTTCGGGGTGGATCCCCGGAATTTGGCGGCTGCCGACACAGTGAATCATGGCAATGCTTCTGATTTTTCTGCCGTCCACGGTGAGTCGGCCTCCATCTGCGGACGTCTCGGCCAGGATCTGAATCAAGTCGGTCAGGGTGATGACTTCCTTAAAGTCTCGGTAACCGAACTCGCCGCGGCGCGGCACGTAGGATTTAAACCCGGTGGCCAGCACGATGACACCGGCCTCGATGGTGAGGGTTTCAGCTTCCGCAGGAACCGGATTCGGGTATACGCCGGAAAAAGGCACATAGTCACCCGGGTTGACCCCGTCCAGGCTGCCCGGCTTGTTTTTATCTTCTCCCGGCAGGAATGTCGGCGGCTGCTTGTTAACACCGAGCACAAAGTTTCCGACATACCCCTCGAAATGCGCAACGACCGAGCAGGTGTGAACGATAATTTTCGAATTGGCCAGAACCTGTCCGGCAAGGTCCTTCACCAAATCTTCCGCACGATCTCCGGTAGGGGCAATCCGATCCAGACGGGCCAATTGACCGCCTAAGAACGGGGATTTCTCGATCAGCGTGACGGTGATTCCCCGCTCGGCCAAATCCTTGGCCGCTCGAAGACCTGCGATGCCGCCGCCGATAACCGCCGCGTGAGACTTGGCCTCCACACGAATCGGGTCCAGGGGCGTGAGTTGCTCGGCCTTGGCGGCGGCTGCCGAAACCAGGCGGGTGGCCTTATCGGTGGCCGCTTGTCCGTGATGGACCCAGCTGACCTGTTCGCGGATGTTGGCATGATCGTATACATAGGGATTCATGCCGGCACGGAGCAGGGTGTTGCGAAAGGTGGTTTCATGGAGACTGGGCGCGCAGGAAGCCACCACGACCCGGTTGACGGTACCGTTTTTCAGATCTTCCATGATCAGTTCCTGGCCGGGGTCCGAACACATGAACATGTTGGTCCGCGCCACGGACACACCGGGCAGTTTTTCCACCCGGTCACGCACCGCCTCCACATCGACGTGGTCCGATATGTTTCCGCCGCAGTAGCAGATGTAGATGCCTACTTTTCCCGGCGCCTTATGGTTCGAGTTGCTTTTCTTCTCGTCGGTCATTCCTGCATCTCCTAACTGATTAAGCCACCGCTTTTCGGAATTGACGGGTCTGTTCCAGGTACTTGGCCGCTTCCATGGCCGCCGAACCCGATTCGGTAATCGTATCGACAATATCTTTGGGGCCGGCCGCCGCGCCGGCAACGAAAACCCCTTCCATGTCGGTGAGCGTGGGGGCCAGCTTGGGTTGAATGGTTTTGATAAATTGGTCAGAATCCGCCGAGACCGGACAAACCCCCTGCGGGTTCCAGCCGGGGACCATTCCCAGCGAGAGCACCACCATATCGTGATCGACCGTGGTCGCCCCTTCGCCGTTCTGGGCTTCATAGCGCAAGGCAACCGATCCGTTCTCGCCTTCGCCGATGGTGGCCACTTTGCCTTTGACGAAATCGATGCCCATGGCTTTGGCATTCTGATAGAACTGTTCGTAACCTTTTCCAAAGGCACGGATATCCATATAGTATATGGTGATATCCGCCAGGGGCAGCGACCCGGAGAGGAGCATGGCCTGCTTGATGGCATACATGCAGCACACCCGGGAACAATAGGAAATGCCCATGCTCTTGTCCCGCGAACCGGCACACTGAATGTATGCGATGGAATCCGGCTCCATTCCGTCCGAAGGCCGCAAAACGCGATTATAGGGACCGTGGGGGGCCAGCAGCCGCTCCATCTGAAGGGCCGTGATCACATTGGGAATGTTGCCGTTGCCATACTGCCGCTTGTTTTCAAGCGGCGTGATGTCGAAGCCGGTAGCCAGAATCGCCGTTTTGGCCTGAATGATGAAATCCTCGGGCTGCTGGAAATAGTCTACCGCCTCCGTCGGACACACCTTGGCGCATTTGCCGCAGAGCATGCAGCTTTCGACATCCAATACCGCCGTTTGCGGGATGGCGTTGGAAAACGGAATAGATATGGCCTTTGTGGCGGAAAAGCCGCCCTGCTCCTCATCCGCCACGTATACCGGGCAGGTGTACTCGCACTGCCGGCAGCCGATGCATTTCTGCGCATCGACATAGCGGGGCCGCTGAGTGACGGACGCAACGATGGCGTCCGCTTGACGATCCAGAGAAGCGATATCGCAATAGGTAAACACACGGATGTTGTCGTGATGCGCCGCGGCCGCCATTTTAGGGGTGGTGATGCAGCTGGCGCAATCGAGGGTGGGAAACACCTTTGACAGGCGGATCATCTTCCCCCCGATGGATGCATCCTTGTCTACGAGGGCCACCTGAAACCCCTGATCCGCCAGATCCAGGGCCGACTGCAAACCCGCAATTCCGCCGCCGACAACAAGTGCGTCGAACGCTAATACTCGCGTGGAATCCATTCATTCCTCCTATTTAGGCGCAAACTGCCGGCCCCAGTTCATTGACCAGGTCGTTCATTTGATTGACCTCATTGAGAAAGGCCCGGTTGCACACTGTGCAGATAGCGGTCAGACGCAATCGACGAATGTCCAGGTCTTTTTCTTTCATGATTTTGTAAACCCGGTCCAATCGTTGGGCGAGGGCCTTATACGCCCCGTCGTATGGACACTCTTCTCCGCAGGACATAATGATGATGCCACCGATTCCTTTTCTAAAACAATCGAGGTAAAACTGTTCCGGAAAAAGAACCGGTGCGCGCACCCTGAGAATATAGGTGTTCGCAGGGTAGGTCGAATGGGCCTGTCCCACGGAATCCGCACCCGGATAGGCGCAACTTTCAGTGGCCAGAATCAGAATTTTTTCCTGGTTTACGCCCTTTTCATGTGCTGCCATAGCGCTTCCGCCTATTTGTTCTATTTGTTTCTTTTGACAAAATGTCTGTCGTACCCATCCGCCCCGACCACACCCAGGTATGCGTGACCAACTTTCTTTGACCAGGCGGGAATATCGGTCCGGGTCCCTGAATCGTTGGAGTAGATTTCAAGCACTTCGCCGACCTTGACCTTGCCGATACCCTTTTTGGCTTCCAGCAACGGACCGGGGCATGCGCTTCCTCTGGCGTCTACTGTACTTGCCACTTCTACCGAACTCAGATCGATTTCCGACATGATAAATCTCCTTTTTGTTTATGTGTTTTCAATGACTGCTTTTTCCTTAGTATCAGCCGCGTGACCGGATCATCGTTCGCCCGGTTTTCACTGAATATCAGGTCATAATCGGTTTGCGGCAGAATCCGCAGAACGTCCTTCAAGATGGCGGCATCGATGGGAGTGGCACCGGCGAAGATCTCCATCTCTTCGCCTGGCTTCATCTCTTTGAATGCATTGGCGACCTGCAGCAGGGAGAAGGGAATGAGGGTTTCGCGAAGATCGAAGGTTAACATGGTGGCTCTTGTATCTCCGAAAAGAGGGCGATGACGGTTCGATGACGGTTTTCTGAAGAGCAATGGAGATGCCAAATTGGTAAGCGTGGGGTGACAAAAAATAAAACATAATCATATCAATATATTAAAAATGTTGTGTGGGCTTTTGGGAAAGGAAAAAGCAATTTGATCATTTTTTTGTATTGGCAGATGACTGTTCATGTGTTAATTTTCTGGACATGTGAACTGTTTACAACTTGAACAAAAGTTGGGATTGTGGACACTTTTGACCTGAACTATTACTGGAAGTCCGTTGTGGATACGATCCAGGACGGCGTCATGATCGTAAATCCGGAGGGCATTGTCATCTCCGTCAACCGGGCGTTCGAGGATATCACCGGCTACGGCCGGCATGAAATTGTGGGGAAACTCTGCACCACGCTCAACTGCACTTCCTGTGAAATCGCGCGCCGGGAAGAGGGTTGCCACTGGTGTGTCATGTTCAAAAAAGGCCACCTGAGGCGGCAAAAATGCAGCATCACCCGAAAGGACGGCCGAATCGTTAATATCTTCAAGAATGCCTCTGTACTCAAAGATAAAAGCGGTGTGGTAACGGGCGCCGTCGAGACCATGACCGATATCACCGATCTGATGGCCAAGGAGACGCAGATTGAAAGCTACCGCCGGGAACTGGATGCCGAGGACCGTTTTTACGGCATGATCGGCGTGAGCAGCCCTATGCAGCAAGTGTTCGAACTGATTACCAACGCCGCCCGATCCGATGCCCCGGTTATTATTTATGGTGAAAGCGGCACTGGCAAGGAAATGGTTGCCAGAGCCATCCATGACGCCGGTGCCGACGGCAACCGGCCATACGTGAAGGTCAATTGCGCGGCCTTGAACGAATCCCTGCTGGAGAGCGAGTTGTTCGGCCATGTGAAAGGTGCATACACCGGCGCGCACAAAAGCAGGGAAGGCCGTTTCGAAGCCGCCAGCGGAGGTGACATCTTTCTGGATGAAATTGGCGACCTACCCCTCTCCACCCAGGTCAAACTCCTGCGGGTGCTGGAAGAAAAGGTGGTGGAACGGGTGGGCGACAATCACTCCATCCATGTCGACGTACGCATCATTTCCGCCACCAACCGCCAACTGTCGAACCTGATCGCCAATGGGACTTTTCGTGAAGATTTTTACTACCGGATCAACGTCATTCCGATTCACGTCCCGCCGCTGCGGGAAAGAATCGAAGATATTCCGCTGCTGGCACGATCATTTTTCAACCGGATTCTGTTGAAAAGCGGCAAAAAGCTGGACGGCATCTCCAAAACTGCCATGGACAATCTGATGGCCTACCCCTGGCCGGGAAATGCACGGGAGCTGAAAAGCGCCTTTGAATTTGCTTTTGTCAGCTGTCCCGGTGGCATGATCGACGCCGACCACCTGCCCCCCCAGATTGCCGCTGCGCCTACGTCCTGCAATGGTGTGCAATGCCCACAAACCGAGAGCCTGGACGATGTCAAGCGGCGTCGGTTGATCGATGCCCTGAAACAGGCGACCGGCAACCAATCTGAAGCCGCCCGCTTGCTGGGTATTTCCCGGACCAGCGTATGGAACCAAATGAAAAAATATAAGATTCACCTGTAAATGCATAAAATGAAAACGTTCTGGCACATCGTTTGCTGTAAAATCCGATTGAGTAAGCCAATCAAAACCTCCGTTTTGATTCACTCAACCTTACTCTCACCTCCTGAAGCCTCGACACGAGAAAATGCATGCTCATTGTGTCGGGGCTTTTCCTTTTTGGCACAACTTTTGGATTATCAAGCGAAAGATGAAACCATCCTGAGGCTTTATAAGGCAGCCGGATTCTAACTACCACCATTACGGAGGAATCGATCCATGTCCGAATTTGTCATCGAAATCCAAGAGAACCAGTTCGACCAACAGGTCCTGCAGCAGGCCAAACCCGTCATCGTAGACTTTTGGGCGCCCTGGTGCGGCCCCTGCAAAGCCATGGCGCCAGCCTTTGCATCTCTATCGGAAACTTACGGAGATCAAATGATTTTCGCAAAATGCGATGTCGACAACAACACCGCCGTGGCCGCGCGTTATGGCATCAAATCCATCCCCACCCTGATGATTTTCCAGGGGGGGGAAAGCATCAATTCCATCACCGGCATGGTCTCTCAAGGCGTTCTCGAAGATGCGATCAAAAAAGCCCTTGCCGGTGAAGCCATGCCGGCGCCGTTCATTGTCAACTAGCCTCGTCTACCGAAGTTGAGCGATTGCCGGGCTTGCCGCAGCGATGAGGAAGATGGGGATGCATGTTAGTCGGCTACACGCATCCCCATCTGGCACCCTTGATGTGATAAGTTCGGCGAACCAATGATTTTCAAAACCCGCAGAGGCGACGAACCTTCCCTAAAAAGGCCCTGTTCTCCATCCTTCGGCAACCCATCGGTACTATCGTTAAAGTAACGTTACAAACTGTCATCAAAAAGTTTAGGTAACGTTGACGACCTGACCGATTTGCCGGCCAGCTACTGCCCCTGATCGCAAGTCTATACCGGACGTTTATCACGATGCCGGCATTCATGGCCACGGTCTTTCGGGACGATCCTGTCGTCCAGCGACGGGGTCTCTCGATTAGGGTGGGACATGCACGCCTCCGTTGGCATAAAAATTGAGATACACCATTGATGACTCAATCGCTTTAACGGCCTTACATGCCAAAAAAGGAGACAGACCATGCAACGACTGTTTGAAAAAATGACCTTGGGGAAGTTGACCTTGGCCAACCGGTTCATCTTTCCACCGATTAAAACGGCCTACGGCACCCCGAAGGGCAATGTCACCGATCGACATCTGACCTACTATGGGCAAATTGCCGAAAACGGGCCGGGGCTGCTGATTCTCGAACCCGTATCAGTCACGGCGGAGGGCAAGGAACATCCCAAACAGCTGTGCATCCATCTTCCGGAAAGTGCCGACGAGCTGAAAAAGATCGTAGGCGTGATCCATGCAAAAAACCGGTTGGCATGTCTGCATCTCAACCACGCCGGTGCCGCGGCCAATCCCAAAGCAACGGGTGTCATCCCCAAAGCGCCATCGGCCCTCACTTGTCCGACCTCCGGCGCATCCTCGGAACCGCTGACCGAAACAGAGATCGGCGGCATTGTGGAAGGATATCGATCAGCAGCGGAAAAGGCCGTGATCGCCGGATTCGACGCGATTGAAGTCCAGGCTGGCCACGGCTACCTGGTGTCTCAATTTCTCAACAGCAAAATCAACCGCCGGACGGACCGTTACGGCCAAAACCGGTTGTTGTTTGCCGAGGAGGTTCTGGCTGCGGTAAAAGCGGGCGCCCCGGATCTGACCTTCATTCTGCGCATCTCCGGAAACGAAATGTCCCCGGATTTCGGCATCGCACCGGATGATCTGGCCCCCCTGTTGAAAATGGCCAAATCCTCCGGAATTCATGCCGTTCACGTGGGAATGGGGTCGGCATGCTTCAGTCCGCCATGGTATTTCCATCACGCCCGCTTGCCGGAAAAACCCCAGATGGACGCACTTGCCTGGGTACGTACACAGACCAATCTGCCGGTGATTGCGGCCGGTCGGATGGGTCGTGTTGACCGAACCGTTCAGGTGATCGACGAAAATCTGGCCGATCTCGTCGCCCTGGGCCGCCCCCTGATCGCCGACCCCGACCTGATCGAAAAATGGAGAGCTGAAAAACCCGATGAAGTGAGATATTGCGGATACTGTCTGCAGGGATGCCTGCACCGAGTGAAAAACGGGGAACCCATCGGTTGCAACGTAAATCCGGAAATCGGGCAGCCGGTGCTGGAACAGTCGTCCAAGCTCATGAACGTTCTGGTAGCCGGCGGCGGGCCGGCCGGGATGAGCGCCGCCCTATACCTTTCCAAACGCGGTCACCGGGTCACCTTGGTCGAAAGGGAAAAGCGGCTTGGCGGGCAGTTCAATCTGGCGTGGCAGGCACCGGGCAAACAGAAGATGCAGGACGGCCTGGACCATCTGGCGTTTTGCGTAAACGCCAATGCCGAGACCGTGCTGACCGGCAAGACCGTGGATATGGATCTGGTTGCCGATGTCAAACCGGATCTGTTGGTTTGGGCCACCGGGGCGCATCAGAAGGTCCCGATAATCCAGGGCGTCGACAGCCAATACGCCATGACGTCTATCGAATACTTCAGCGGCGCAAAGTCGGTCAAGGGGCCACGGGTCCTGGTCATCGGCGCTGGCCGCACCGGGCTTGAAATCGTGGAAAAACTCGGCGCAGACGGCCTCGATGTGACGGCCACCAAGCGAACGGACCCCATCGGCAGCATGATGGAGATGATCACGAAAAAATTGACCCTCATGCGAATCGAGCAGATGAGCAACGTGACCTTGATGCCCCATACGACGGTCAAGGGCTTCGAAACCGGCAAGGTCGTGGTGGAAAAAGACGGGGGAACCATCGAGCTTGCGCCGTTCGATACGGTCATTTTCGCATCGGGAATGCTTTCGGCGCCCGGCCCCGAACCGGCCATCGCGCAAGCGGTGCCCTCCGTCGAGGTCATCGGCGACGCCGAAAACGTGATGGACATTTTCACGGCTGTTCATGCCGGGTATGCCCTGGCCTCAAAATACTAGGAGGATTTCATGGCTGAGATCTCATTTTCCGATATTGCGATCGTTTCCTGCGGCACCCTCTCCCTAGAACTGAATCATCTCAAATCCGAGGGCTTCCTCGATACCCAGCACCTGTTTTTCACCACACCGGGACTTCACGAGGATATTCATGAACTGGAGCGCCAGTTGCTCGAACGAATCGGCCGGGCAAGGGAAAAAGCCGACAAGGTTCTGGTCGTGTACGGCGGCAAGTTCTGCTACGTCAATGCCGACGAACCCACCCGCACCATGCAGCAGATCATTGCCGAACAGCGGGCGGGCGTGGCCCGCATCAATGCCACCCACTGCATGGACATGATCGCCAGTGAAGCCGAACGGCAGCGCATCGCAGACGAAGTGGCCGGTGGCGAGAAAGTCTGGTGGATGACGCCCGGCTGGATCAAGTTTCGCCACAAGGTGTTCAAGGGGTGGGACAAGGGGCTGGCCAACGAAAATTTTCCCAGGCATAGCGGCGGCGCAGTGGTGCTGGATGGGGTGGGCTACCTGGACACCTATATGGCCGAGCACCCGGAAGATTTTCTGGAATATTCCGACTGGATGGGAATTCCGATCATTCCCTACCCGGTGACTCTGGATCGGTTTAAGTCCCTGCTCACGGAACAGGCCGAAAAACTCAACGCCGGCAGCAAATAGACGAGCCTGCGTTCTTTTGCGAGCCACCTAAAATGAAAGGAGCCTCCCATGGCAATCGAGGTGTTGATCGGAAGACGGTTTGTCAAAGAGAAAGAAGCGGCGCTGGCCCCGCTGGTCGTTCGCTTACGATCCCTCGCCCTGGCCCAGCCGGGCTACATCTCCGGTGAAACCCTCAAATGTATCGACCCTCCCGGAGAGGACGAATACCTAGTGAGAAGCACCTGGCGGTCTGTCGAGGAGTGGCGCACCTGGCTTCACAGCGGGGCGCGCACGGCCATCCAGAAAAAAATCGACGCCATCACCGGTGAGGCGACGAAATACCGCATCTATGAGCCCCTCGTCGGCGGCATTATGCCTGAGTATACCGATAAGCGGTAGAAAATTAATTGCGGTGATCGTACCAATAAACCCAAATGAAAAACCGGAGGTGTCAGCATTTTTTGCTGTCTGTCATGAATTTTTCCTTTTCAACCAGGCCACCAATCGTTCGGGTTCTTGATTTATACGCAAATTAAACCCGATGCGCGTTAATCCGGATGCCTCTGGACAAAGGCAAAACCATCTTTGCCTGCTTTTTAGATGAACTCATCGCCCTGCCATTTCAGCCGCTATAGTATAAGGCACATATTGTGCATATGCTAAAAATACGCATCTTTCCAAACCACCGTTTGGGAGCGGACGAAACGCTTTGAAAATCAAGCGGATCAACCTGCTCCGCGAGGATTGGAGATGGTTACTCGCAAACAGTTTATATTCAGAGCGTTGCGGAATGTAATCCGGTTCGCGGAGGTGATCTCCCCCTGTTCAAGCCCGTCCCCAGCAACTGAATCGCCCAAACCGGATACCGTCGATATCGAAAGCGTGTTCCAAAAAGCCCTGGCATTGGGAATCGATCCCGGAACCAAGGATTTCGACCAACTTACCCAGTTGGTTCAACAAGCAGCGCTGGCCGATACGAAAACGTACCGTTGACATACGTACGTTTTCCATCGGCCACATTGCGATATCGCGTTGGTTGTAACAATGGCACGCACCATCACCAAAGGAGGGGCTATGGAACCTTACGGAACACACTATTTGGAAGAACGTAACCTTGTGGCGCGATGGCCGCAGCCGATTCCAGCCATTGTCAGTTTGGTGTTCACGCTGGTCATCTTTTATGCAACCTGGTGGATTTTCCAGGATCCTCGCGGCTGGATGCGCATGTACACGCCGTATGTGGGCTATATGTACACCCGCTGGTGGCTCATCGTACTGATATGGATGGTCTACATATTCAACTACTGGCCCCTTAAACGATCCTGGCTCGAAAAAACCAATCCGGTGATAAAAGGAATTATCCTCACAGCCGTCTCTTACGGCGTCCTCTATGTTCTGATCAAGGGGTTTTTCGAAGGACTTCTGGGAAACTTCGGCCTGGCCTACTTTAACCCCGAACAGCTGATGAAGCTGCCGGGGGTAACGGAATTTTTTGCGATTGAATATGCGGCTCTGGCTTGCCTGATGTTTGCAGCCATCGCTTCCTGGTTGAGCCCGGCCTGGGTGGTCGCCTGTGAAGAAGCTCCCTGGCAGGATTTAAAACAACCGGGAAAAGGGGTCAGCATCCTGATGATGACTTTTTTTCTGAGCACCCTCATCTATTTCATGACCATGCATTCTCATATGGGAATTTTATATTACCCGTGGCAGTATTTTACCTCCATTGCACCGCCCTATTGGGAAAAGTTCGCCAATACCGTCTCCGGCAATTTTCATGTTTCCTGGATTATGTGCTGCACGGTCACGGTCTGGATGGTTGAAACCATCTGGGGGCGCTATCCGTTCAACCTGATTAAAAGGAACTGGTTGCGGCGCCTGGTGGCCTTTTTCGGAATCATTGCCATTGCCTTTGCAATGCATTTCTTTCTCTATTTTGCTCAGGAACTGACCTGGGGGCCGGCCATTCGCGGCACCCGCAGGGCGTTCGCGCCGGACTGGCGCTGGCTGCACGTCGGTGAAATGGCGGTGTTCTTCCTGGTACCGGCGTTGTTTATAACCTTTTACTGCAACAACTGGCCTAAAAAGTTCAGTATGCCGGTGAATGTGCTGATCCGGACGGTGGTCACCGTTGTTGCCGCCATCCTGCTTTATATTTTCTACTATAAGACGTCACACAATTTTTTAGGCACCCAAAAAGGGTTTTCGCATCCCCAGCAGTTTCCAATGATCCCGACCATATGGTTGATCAATATCTGGCTGGTGCACCATTGGTTCATGGACAACTGGCCTGGCTGGAAAATGGTACCCAAAACGGCCGATGAACGCGCCACGGAACACGAGAAGCGAACCCAGGAAATCCAGGACGTCCGCTGGAATCCTGCTTTGGGATGGGGGCTCGGTACTGGCGTCGTTGCCGGGGTAATCGTCTATTTTATTACGATCGGTTTGTTGCCGGTGTTCTACAAGGCCATCGATGTCATCAAATAGCCCATGGTAAACGGATTTCCGGGGTTACGACAAGGAGGACAAAATGACTGAGGAAAAAGGCAAGACAACACGTCGCGACTTTTTTAAAGGCGCAGCCATAGGTGCGATGGGCGGCACGTTGGCCATGATGGGGCTTTATTCCTATGCTCCCTGGCGCAAAGCCCACTTCCCCAAGGTCGAACGCAAGTTGGCGGACATCGGGGCCTGTAAAAATATCAAAGTCACCAACATTTCCGAAACCAGCTGGTTTGAAAATGCGCACCTGATGGGTGATATCAAGGGTGCCGGCGGTCTGCTGGTCAATCAGTACGACTACAACTGGCCGCCTTTCGGGGACGGTGCCGGCCTGGGGAAGGGCTCCTATCAAAAGGGGATCGACAAGATCAAACACTTGCTGCCGGATCGACTGGAGGAGGCCTGGGAAATTACTGAAAAGCTGTCGGTGCACCCGGAAAATGCCGGCGGTTATGCCTGCCTGATCGAGTTGGAAGAACTCAATGGTAAAAAACATAAATACCTGCTCGATTCCGGTTGGTCATATAAATGGACCGATGAATGCTTCCAACGCGAAGGCATCGACAAGATGCTGCAAAATCGAGAGATCGAGGCTCTCTTCATCTCCCACGAACATTTCGATCATTTCTGGGGGTTACCGGTTACCATGAAATATGATCCAACCATCACCCTCTACATTCCGGATGGCTTCTATCCGGAAGGACTCCAGTATATCAAGGATTCAGGTCATAAGGGAAAGGTAATCAAGGTTAAGGCAGGGTTAAACCCGGTTATCCCCGGTATGGCTTCTTTTGTATTTGCAATCCCGATCATCTGCCGCGTCTATGGGGAACAATCGATGTATTTTAACATTAAGGACAAGGGGTTGGTAAGCGTCACCGGCTGCTGCCATCAAAGCATCATTCAATTTGCCGAAACTGCGTATCGTGAGATTAAATATGAAAATGACAACCTGTATGGTGTTTATGGTGGTCTGCATATTTCCCCCTTTGAGGACTGGGACCCCAAATATGACGACCTCGTGATCTCGTTGGGAAAATACGGATTTGAGAAAATCGGCTGTAATCATTGCACCGGTATCCTGTGTGCCAAAAAATTTATTTCCGCAGGCTATCCGGTGGTAGAGGGCACCGCCCAAAACCGTTCCAAAGACAAGGCCTACTTGGGAAACGGCGATAAAATCGGATTCGGAATTGGGGTATAGTCGCGCAATATAAAACGATTTGTTATTCAGCGTTTGCGTATGCGAGTCTGCTCAAACCGTTTCGAAGACCAGTTCTACAAGGCTTTTCGATACCAGGGGATGAGGATGCAATTCCCATCTCCTGGTACCAGAGGGAGAATTGTTATGAAAGTATTAAGATCCATTCTTGTTTTTTTAGTTATTCTGGGAACGACTGGATGGGCCGGCGGCGGAGTTATCCCTGAGATGGAAGAATGCATGCGTGCCCACACAACCCCACAAGAATATGGGGCCGTCATAAAAAAGTACGCCGATCCCGGTATTATTCGCCAGGCCATGGGGTTGCTGGTCATAAGGGAACCCTATGTGTTGGAGACCGAACAAAAGGGATCGGTGATATGCTACATGGTTGAAGGGACTACGATTGGAACGTCCAGCGAAATTCCTTCTGACGTCACGCAAATATACAAAGTCTGTTGGGATCATGGACGTATCATCTCTCTGGAATTTTTCGGCCCCAAAAACAAAATCCACGATGAAATCATTCCTGAAATGAAAGCGTGCATGCGCGCCCACACAAACCCCAAGGAATATCAATACGTCATCGGAAAGTATGCCGACCCCGGTATTATCCGGCAGGCAATGGGACTGCTGATTCTCAAGGAACCGTATGTTGTGCGAACCGAAAAAGAAGGCCCGATAACGACCTATACGGTTGAAGGAATGACCGTTGGAACATCCAGCGAAATTCCATCCGATGTAGTTCAAGTATATAAAGTCGGCTGGGAAAAAGGAAAAATTATTTCCATCGAATTTAAGGGACAAAAAAAATAGGTCGCTGTAACGGGCATATCTCGAATGAAACTAAACCAGTTGTACCCAAATGACATTTTATCCTCTCCGGATCAAGGAATTCAGCAATTAATGCGAGGATTTCTGGTCAGAACGAACTTCGTGCCCGGTGTTCGCCATGTCATCGGATGGCGGGGGTTAGCGGAATTGCATACCAGTGTGGAAGGATGGACCGCTAGGATCAAAGGCCCGGCCGGGGTTTTCGGGATGTATTTTTCCGGAACCGGAAAAGCAACCAAGTGGATAAACGGAAGTTTTACCGTATGCTATTTCCCGGACCCGCAGGAAGAATTGGTCGAACAATGTTCTTTGCAGGCCGGCGCGTATACGCAGAGGCAAGACTACCTGTCGCATATTCGAGACTTTTTAAAATACCCGCACCTGTGTGAACTTTTTAATATCGGCGTCATCCATCTTGGTATAAACATGGCGGACCATGCCACCGACGCCCTGATTCTCGGACTGGAAAGCATCTCTCATCAGCGGCTCATTGCCCAGAACGGGGTATCATTACACCGGAAGAACCGGGTCGTGGAACTGATCAAGCCGGGGGGTTACGATCAAAATTTCCCGTCCTATGACATCGCACTGGCCTTTTTTCAGGTTCTGGCTGCCTCTTTTACCTTTAATCTCGAAGCACCCCCCGCTTATCTGAGACATTTCCGTCGGCCCGGCAAGGAAATCGTCTATGACGCCACCGGCCGACATTGGGATATTCCGTCGGGCGATTCCCAAGAAAAATCAGTATACCTGGGCTACGGTGATGCCGAATGGAAAACCATCCTTGAAAACAGGGAAAACAAAGCGGGATCATTCAATTACGATGTGGCCTGGGAAAAAGGGATACCTGACATACCGGAATTTAAAGATTCTCTCTGGTGGACGGCCCATCAAATAAGCGATTTTAAAACCCTCGACAAGAATGCGTTGGGTATCGATGACAGACCCCAATTAATAGTGTTGACCGGTTTTTTGGGGTCTGGAAAGACCAGTTTTTTGCAACATTTTATCGAATACCAGGTTCAACTGAATCGGTTTGTGGCCATCATCCAAAATGAGATTGGTGAAATCGGTCTGGATGGAAAATTATTGGATCATGATTATGCCGTCACGGAAATCGACGAAGGTTGTCTCTGTTGCACCTTGGTGGGCAATCTAAAAAAGGCCATCCATCAGATTCTATCCCGTTTCCAACCCGACGTTATCGTCCTTGAGACCACGGGATTGGCCAACCCCTATAATCTTTTAGATGAGATATCGGAAGTGGAAGAATTGGTCCGATTCGATTCAATAACGACACTGGTTGACGGTCTGAACGTCTGTGAATCGATTGAATCGTTTGAGGTCGCAAAAGATCAGATAAAAGCTGCAGACATACTTTTATTAAACAAGAAAGACCTTTTGACAGAAATCCAACTTGATAACAGTTACCAAACGCTTAACGCGCTAAATCCAGCTGCTCCCATCCTGACGGTCTGTAAGGGTGACATCAATCCGGCCTTATTGTATGGTGTCGATCCGTTAGATGAACCGGCGGCTCCCATCAGGAAAGAATTTCAAGCGACCGCTTACCCGATTCACTATTCGCATGAACACAACATGCTTTCGAGCCATAAATTTTCGTTTTCGACGCCTTTGGACAAGGCGTCCTTCGTTGAGGCAATGAAAACCATCCCCCGTGGAGTTTTTCGTGTCAAGGGGGTAGTTGATTTTACCGACACTGACAAATCTCAACTCTTTCAATACGTTGGTGGCCGCTATGAATTTTCGGAGTTTAATAATCCAAACATGTCGGACCGATTTCTCGTCCTGATCGGTCAAAATATCAGCAAAGGTCCTGAACTTTCGGATTGGCCGAAAGGGTTTATACGCACAGCGCCCTCTCCCGCTCTTTCCAATTAAACGGAGACACGACAGGTATTGCTCAAGCTTCATGTTCCCTGAATTTTCAAGCGATTGAGTGCTGATGTTCGGCTGAATGAGTATACCGATCATTCCGAACCGAGTGACGCCGGACCGTTTTCAATCCATCCTTGCGGAGGCTTAAACCGACCCCGCTTCAGGAAAAAATAACCCTGCCCCGTGAACTTCACGCGCCCCATGCCCGACCGAGGAAAATTATTTTGATCAAAAGACCTAAAAACGACTTGACACCTTAATATAGTGCTCCTATATTTTAGTCAAACGATCATAACTGGGGATGGAAAGCACATGCCGAGACCCAAAAAACCAAGATTTGTATCCGGTTATCCGATCATCGCCGCCTTTGTCCCGCAGGGTATGCCGATCACTGGCGAAGTAATGCTGTCGGTCGAAGAACTGGAAGCCATTCGTCTGAGCGATTTCGAGCGGCTGGACCAGGAATCGGCAGCCAACCTCATGCAGGTATCCCGCCAGACCTACGGCAGGATTCTATCCACGGCCCGCGGTATCGTCGGCGAAGCCCTGGTCACCGGAAAAGCCCTGAAAATCGCCGGCGGCAACTATGCCATGCGCGGAGGAGGAAGACGGCACCGCGGCCGCCGGGGCCGAATGGGAGGGCGTGAGTAACATGGATACTGACAAACGAAACAACACCAATATTGGCAAAAAGACCGTTTATTGAAGGCACGAAGAAGGGAGGTGAAACACATGCCCAGAGGAGACGGAACCGGCCCGGATGGAAAGGGTCGACAATCAGGCAGAGGACAAGGCCCCTGCGGCCAAGGTGGCCAACCGCCCCAACCCCAGGGAGGGGGGGGTGGCGGTCGCGGCGGTCGTGGAACCGGCCAGGGTAAAGGTCGGGGTGGCGGCGGACGAGGACAGGGACAAGGCGGCGGCTCAGGAAGAGGACGCGGCCAGAATCAGTAATCGACAATCACACAACCATCAAGGAGGACATCATTATGCCAGGATTAGACAGAAGCGGTCCCATGGGGGCCGGTCCAATGACCGGCGGTCGCAGGGGAATATGCGGGCGTGCTGGTGCCGCAGCCAACCTGCCGGCTTACGGCAGCGGTTATGGCTATGGCAGAGGAATGGGATTCAGACGCGGATACGGCAGGGGTCGTGGTTACGGCTTCGGGCCGGCCACCGGTGGATACCCCTACCCGCAGGCCCTTGGCACCGGTTACCCGATGAGCAAAAGCGACGAAATGGAGAGGCTCCGGGCCGATGCCGATGCCATGCAAAAATCCCTGGATGCCGTCCGGCGAAGACTCGCTGAAATGGAAAAGGAGAGTTCCGAATAATAGCTACGTAACCGGGGTGCCGGCCTGACGGGATCGCTTGTACCAAACACCGGCACCCCCTTGTTGTTCGCAGTTCTCCCGCGGTCATATCGAGGCTGCTTGCCCATGAAAATCACCATCGTCTACGACAATGTCGTCTGGAAGCCGACCCTGAGGGCCGATTGGGGCTTCGCCTGTCTGGTGGAGACAGAAGGCCACACCCTCCTGTTCGACACCGGCGCCAAAGGGGCGATTCTTCTCGGCAACATGGAAAAGCTCGGCATCGACCCGGCGGCCATCGATGCGGTGTTCATATCCCACAACCACTGGGACCATATCGGCGGCCTTGCCAACTTGTTGCACATCCATCCCACAGCGGTTTTCCAGCCCGCCGCCTGCCCGCCACCAGAGGGTGCCACCCGGGTTGTTTCAGTTAAAAAGCCCATGGAGCTTTTCGAAAATGCCTACTCTACGGGACAACTCGACAGTATCGAACAGTCGCTGGTCATCCGGCAGCACGACCATGCGGTGGTCATTGCGGGATGCTCGCACCCCGGTGTCGGGGTTATCCTCACCGCCGCATTCCAGTTTGGTGAGATCAAAACCCTGATCGGAGGCCTGCACGGGTTTAACGATTTTTCCCTGATCGAGCGACTGGGTAGCGTTTGCCCGGCCCACTGCACCCAACACATCGAAGAAATCAAACGACGATATCCGAACAGGTATCTGGCCGCCGGCGCCGGCAGGGTGATTGAAATTTAAGGACCTCTACGCTTCCACAGGTCAATTAAAGACTGCGTCTGTCCTCTCCGGCCTTTTCCTGTCGCTCCGCCGTGGCGCAAGCAACCTTTATTTTCATTTTTACCCCGGGACTGCCCACTTTCATATAAATAGTTGGCGCCAATTTTGCTTAATAATTTTATGCAAATTCCTTCATTTTGCATCGGGGGTGTTGAAAAACACTATGCACCGTTAGGACAGCGACCTGATACTTCATGGTGTCGAGGACTCAATACGTTAAGGAGAAACCCATGACCCTTGATGAAGTTGAATTCAACAAAAATATTCTGATCGCAGTGGACGAATCGGAAAACTCCCGTCGGGCGGTGTCCTATGTGGGTAATCTGCTTGGGGGGATAAAAGGCTTCAGGGTGTTGATCCTGCATATCATTCGTCACCCCGAAGAAGATTTTTTCCCCACCTCCGCGGAAATAAACAAATGGCTCGGCGAGTATCAGCTGAAGGTTGATGCCATGCTCAAGGACTATCGCGAGATTCTGATCGGAAAAGGATTTGCGCCGGAGGATGTGTCGGTTCGGTCAACACTCCGCCACTGTCCTTCATTGGCGGAGTGCATTCTGTTGGAACTTCGGCAATCCAAAGACTATACCATTGTGGTTGGCAGGCAAGGTCTTTCGCGAAGTGAAGCGTTTCTCTTCGGTAGTGTCTCCAGCAAGATCGTCAACCATGCGCGCAACTGCACCGTATGGGTGGTAGAATGATTCAAGTTCCTTCGTCGTCGAAAGCCCAAAGCGATTGTGAATAGCGACATTCATGCGCTTGTCACAATAAATATCGGCACCCTCGGCCAAACCAAGGCCCCCTGCAAACCGCCACGTCAAGGAAAAAAGGGAGGAAACCAATGGAAAAAGAGAGAGAGAGGGTTGAAGCCACGATAAAAATCGAGAAGATTTTATTCCCCGTGGATTTAACCGAAAATTCATCCAAGCTTTTGCCCTATGTATTATCGCTTTCCGAGAAATACGACAGCAGTGTTGTCCTTCTCCACGTGGTACAGGATCTTAACAAATGGGGCAAACTCTATGTACCGCATCCTTCCATGGATAAATTCCAAAAAGAAGCCATCGAAGCTGCCAAAAAGGCTATGCAAATCGTTTGTGACAATCAATTGCAACGCTGCCCCAATTTTCAAAAAATCGTCGTTTCCGGAGATGCTGCGGATGAAATTCTAAAGGTCATTGCGTCCGAAGGCATAGACCTGTTGATCATAGGCACCCATGGCCGCAAAGGATTGGAGCACGTGATTTTTGGGAGCGTGGCGGAAAAAGTGGTGAAGAACGCACCCATTCCAGTACTCTCGATCAACCCATACAAGCTCAAGTGAGTTGTCCTCGTTGAGATTGCCAATCCGTCCGTTTGGAACAGGTTTGAACGGGTATGGAAAATTCGTTCCGGACATCATTGGGGCCGGCTCCCTGGCGGCACTGGTCACCACCATAGGGGTTTATGATATTCGGCGTTTCGAGCAATGGAGACGTTAAAAAATCAATTATTCCATATGTTTTACCGCGGGTTTACGGATTTCGGTTTCTTTTTTCCACAGCATCCCAAAGGCATTTTCGATGAACACGATGCCGCTTGGTCCCCGAACCTCATCGCTCCGGCGGCTTTAATGGAATATCCCATTTTTTCATATACTTCCAAATGGCTGTACGACTCAGTCCCACCCGCCGCCCCACCTCGGCCTTATTCCAATCGCAATCATCAAGCAGTTCACGTAAAGCATCCTTCGACAATTTCCTGCGATTTTTTTTCAACGATTTTAAGGGAAAATTGCTTTCAATGCTCGTGTTATAATGAGTCAAGTGCTCCGGCTGACGAATTTCAATGGGGAGGTCTGAAATATCGATCGCTTTGCGATTGCATAATACAAAGGCATGTTCAATGGCATTTTCCAATTCACGGACGTTTCCCGGCCATGGATGATCCATGAATACACGCATCGCCGCCGTTGAAAACCCCGTGATCTGCTTGCCTGTTTTTTTGTTCATGGTTTTTATGAAGTGGTCCGCGAGAATCGGAATATCCTCTCTGCGCTCGCACAAGGGTGGCAGGTAGATGGGGAAGACTTTCAACCGGTAGTATAAATCTTCCCTGAAAAGCCCTTCCCGCACGCGGGCATATAAATCCTTATGCGTGGCCGTAATAATTCGGATGTCGATCTTGCGTCTCCGCGAATCTCCCACCCGCTCCACCTCTCTTTCCTGCAGCACCCTCAAGAGCTTCACCTGAATATAGGGGCTCAACTCACCGATTTCATCCAAAAAAATCGTTCCGCTGGATGCCTCTTCAAAACGTCCCATGCGATCCCGATTGGCGCCGGTAAAAGAACCTTTAACGTGTCCGAACAGTTCACTTTCCAGCAGGTTTTCGGAAAGGGCGCTGCAGTTAACCGCCACCAACGGGCCCTCCCGACGATCGCTGTTGAAATGGATGGCACCGGCAACCAGCTCTTTGCCGGTACCGCTATCCCCCTGAATCAGGATAGTCGCCTCGCTGGCAGAGGCTGCCCGGATTGCCTCGAACACCTGCTTCATGGCCCGACTTTTACCGATGATGTTATCCATGCGGTGGATCTCTCCCAGTCGGAAAACAGCCTCTTCAGCCTGTTTGCGCGCCCTCATCAGTTCGGTCATATCGGTGACCGTTTCGACGATGCCGATGACATTGCCGTCGTCGTTTTTAACAACGCTGGCGTTTTTGATCACCGACACATCATGGCCATCCTTATGACGCAGATGACACTCTTTGGCTTCTGACTGCCCTTTTTCCACAATCCGGCATTTTTCTATGCTGGCCGGGCAGTTTTTCCCAAAACAGCGACTGCACTGAATCAACTGGCAGGTTTTTCCCAACGCATCCTTGGCCGAATACCCGCTGATCCGCTCCATGGAAGGGTTCCATGAAGAAATTCGACCTGTTGCATCCATGGTGAACACCCCATCGGCCATGGAATCAATGATTCGGTTGATGAAGCGCACATTCCAGATTTCATGAATTTTGTTTTCCATTATTGCTCCTGAGATTCTTGGCGTTACGATAGCGTTACGAACCGTTACACGATTATTAAGACTATAGCGCTGGAAGGGTCAAGATCAAAATAACTTCCCCGCCGCAAGCAATAGGGTATTAAAGCCTCGGCTTTGCCATCAACCACTTGAAAAGGGCTTATTCGCCAACAGGCTCGGGATAGAAGGTTGGCATTTAATATGCATTTTCATTGGCAACCACCAAACAAAGGAGGTGCCTATGTTTGCATTAATCTATGACGCCCATGAACAGGACAAACCCTTTAAACAGGTGCTTTCCGTACACAAAACCCGGAAAACCGCCGAACATGCATTGGAAAAGCGCATGGCCCGGTTAGGCAAAAAAAAGGTGTGGGAGTGCGACACCCGCATTGTTTGGCTCAAGGAGAAAGTCAAACCCGGATATGGTGTCACCGAGAACGCCTTTTCAACCTGGCAACCGGGAGAAACGATTCCTTATGGAGAAAGTCACCCGGACTGCGACTGACATGGGCAACGCTGATCCCCCGGTGTTGGACAACTTCGTCCGTTTATCTTCTTGTCGCTGCCTTGACCCGTAGCGGCGCGGCAGGGTATACCATTATCTTGTCCGCTGATGCCGATAAGTGCGCCTTGCGTGCATGATAGATAGATGGAGCCACTGAACGATATAAATTTTCCCCGTGAACAGCACAAAACGGAGCGATGACAATGGAGATGCAAGTTAATTTTCCGGGCGGAAAGCGCGTAAACTCAATCTACAAAGGATTTACGGTGGAGACGGATCAGCCACCAAGCGAGGGCGGCGACGGCTCGGCACCCGAACCCTATGATCTGTTTTTATCGTCCATGGGCACCTGCGCCGGGGTATACATCGTCTATTTTTGCGAAAGCCGCAACATCCCCACGGAGGGAATATCGATGACCCTCCGGTTTGAGCGCAATGAATCGTCTCATCTGGTTGAAAAAATAGCGATGGACATCCGCTTGCCAACCGGTTTCCCCGAAAAATATCGCAAGGCCGTGATTCGTGCGGCGGCAATGTGCACGGTAAAACGCACTCTGGCCCAGCCACCGGAAATCGAGATAACTGCCACTGGAGTGAACGCCTAAAAGATTGCACTTCAGACCGGCTCGTAAGGTGACTTATGAAATTCGTGATCATCGGGGGAGATGCTGCCGGCATGAGCGCAGCCAGCAGGGTCAAACGAACCATGCCGGAGATGGATGTCATCGTTTTGGAAAAAACGGATGACGTCTCTTACAGCGCCTGCGGCATGCCTTACAATATCGCTGATGCAAATCGGGACATGAACGACCTTGTGGTCAGAACCGCCGACGTGTTCCGCAAAAAGCAGGGGATCGACCTGCTGACCGGTTACCATGTTAAATCGATCGATACTAAAAACCGCATCGTCTCCGGGACGGTCCGGCACAACCGTGAGCGGTTCCGCTTTTTTTATGATCGACTGCTGATCGCCACGGGGGGAAGGCCCACCATCCCGGCCGGCAGCGGATTCGATCTGCCCGGTGTGGTCGCCCTTAAAAATCTGAAAGACGGCAGAATAATAAAAGCCCATATCCGGGAACACACGGTCAAAAAAGCGGTAATCGTCGGCATGGGCTACATCGGCATGGAAATGGCCGAAGCGCTTCGGGAGAGAAACATCGATGTCGAGATGGTCAAACCCGGTCCCGATCTCTTGCCTTGGATGGCGCGTGAACTCGCACGGGTCGTCAACCAGGAGTTGGAAGCCAACCGGGTCAAATTGCACCTCGGCTGCGAAATCAAGGGGATCGACAAAACCGCCGACTGTCTTCATATCGTCTGCAATGACCGAACCCTGACAGCAGAGATGGTTTTGGTCGCCATCGGCATCGAACCGAACAGCGAGCTGGCCGCCGAGGCCGGACTCGAGACGGGGGTCGGCAACGCCATCGCCGTAAACCATCAAATGCAAACTTCAGACGAAAGGATTTATGCGGCAGGCGATTGTGCGGACGCCTATCATGTGGTCACCGGCCAAAAAACCTGGATTCCGCTGGCACTGCGGGCCAATCGGGCCGGTTGGGCCGCAGCGGACAACGTCTGCGGCAAGGAGACCCGACTGGAGGGTGTTGCCGGCACCGCCGTTTTCAAGGTATTCAATCTCGAAGTCGCCCGCACCGGGCTGTCGCTTGAAGAATCGCACCGATTCGGATTCGAGCCGGTTGAGGTAACCATCAAAAGCCGATCCCGGGCTCACGCCCACCCCGGGGCCGAAACGATTTGGGTAAATTTGATTGGTGACAAAAAAAGCGGGCAGCTGCTGGGCGCCCAAATGGTAGGGTGCGAGGGGGTTGCCCATCGCATCAATGCCGCTGCCGTCGCCTTGCATAACCGCATGTCCGTGGCAGCATTTTCTCAAACGGATCTGGCCTATGCCCCACCCTTTGGCCCGGTCTGGGATCCGCTGCTAACCGCGGCCAATCAATTGTTGAAAAAATTGAGTTGAAACCGTCTCCAAGCGTTACCTTTTGTCCATCCGCAACACAGGTAACGCTTTTTTTGTTTCCGTGTTCCGCTGTCCCACCTCCTTGTCCGGGCTAAAAACTCTTTAACCATCCAGTTTCACAATCAATAATTCAATCACCGACGTTGATTAAAATAATGGCACAAATATTGATTTAACTCTCCATACGTTCAAACGTCAACCATGTTTTAGATTAGAAAATTAAACAAGGAGATCAATATGTTACGTGTGCTTTCATTTCTTCAAAAAAACCTGGTTTGGTCAATTCCCACATCCATGATCATCGGGTTGCTGTACGGGTACCTGTTTGATGCCCGCCCCCTGAAACAAGTCATTATCCCGGTGACCTTTATTATGGTTTACCCCATGATGGTAACCTTGAATGTAAAAACGATTTTCAAGGGACAAGACTACAAACTCCAAATCACCACCCAAATTATTAACTTCGTCCTCGTGCCGTTGCTGGCCTTCTACACCGGCCGATTGTTTTTCGGCGGGGGCCCTGAGAAATATGGCCTGTGGGCCGTCGGGTTGTTTCTGATCGGCGTGTTGCCCACGTCGGGCATGACCATTTCATGGACCGGGTTCGCCAGGGGCAACAAGGAAGCCGCCATCAAAATGGTAGTCTTCGGGCTGGTGCTCGGCGCGCTGGCAGCACCGATCTATACCAAAGCCTTCATGGGCGCCACCATCGATGTGGATATGCTGCATATGTTCAAACAGATCGCCCTGTTTGTCTTTGTACCGCTGTTCGCCGGCCTGCTGACCCAGTACCTCGCCATTAAAAAAGTCGGCAACCAGACCTGGAACGATCGCATCAAACCGAAGTTCCCACCATTCTCGGCCCTGGGTGTCATCCTGATCGCTTTCGTGGCCATGTCGCTGAAAGCCAGGAATATCATCGCCAACCCGGCAGATATCCTCACCATCCTGATTCCCCTGGCGGTGTTTTATCTGATTACCTATGGGGTGCTCTCCGTTGCCGGGCGGCTATTCTTTAAACGCGAGGATGCCATCGCCATGGTTTTCGGGGTGGTCATGCGAGATCTGTCCATTGCCTTGGCCATCGCCATGACCGCCTTTGGCAAGCAAGGACTCACCATCGCCCTGCTCATCGCCATGGCCTATGTGATCCAGATCCAGACAGCCGCCTGGTATGTCCGTTTAGTCGGAAAAATCTTCGGCGATGCCAAAAAACAGCCCTCGCCGCAGGTCAACCGGCCCGCCCTCGAAAAACTTGCCACGGTCACTGAACTTCCCACCCGGCTAACGACGGTGGACGAACCGATGGTTCCACCGATTCAAAAAATCCTGTATGCAACCGATCTTTCCGATACGGCACGCCATGCGGTCCGATACGCCTGCAGCATTGGCAACAGTTTTGGCGCCTCAGTAACGTTGCTCCACGTCATTCCGGATGTCCTCGACGCACTTTCCAGGGAAGCCGGCATCGACCTGGCCGATCATATGGGCAAAAAAGCGTGGGCAGATTTTCATATCAACGGCATCGAAAAAGCCAAAGAAACCATATATCAGCGCATCCGGGAAACCTCGCGCCGTGTTTCCAAAGAGATTCCCAGTTGCCCGCTAACCGAGGACAATGTGGTTGTCAAAATCGGGAATCCGGTCAAACAAATTATTGCGACGGCGCAGGAAGGCCACTTCGATCTCATCATCATGGGGACCCACGGCCACGGGAAAATGGAAGAACGCATCATCGGCAGCACGGCCAGCGATGTCATTCGGTTGAGCTATGTACCGGTGACGGTGATTCGCCTTCCCGAGAAAGCACCGATTACAACTCGTCGACAATGGCATATAAATGAAACGGTTGAAAAGCCGATTAGACCCACCGGCAAAAACAATCAAAGATTCATTTAAAGGAGATGTAATGTGAAAAAACGGCAGGTCGTTATCATAGGCGGTGGCCCGGCCGGGCGCACCCTCGTTCATATGCTCCATGCCTCCGGCCAAAAGATGTCCGTTACCTTGATCAAGGATGAAAAAATCAATGCGAACCGCTGTGCGGTACCTTATGGCATCCCGGATGAAAAACCATTGGAAAAGTTTCAGATACCCAACGCCCTGGTGACCGATTTTGGTGCAAAATTGGTGATTGATCGCGTTGAGAAGATCGATACGATTAAAAAGCAGGTTTTTACGGCTGCGGGCGGTGGATACCCTTATGACGAGCTGGTGCTGTCCACCGGTTCTCGTCCGGTCATCCCGCCGATTCCCGGTGTAGAGGGGAAAAACATCACCGCCGTACGATCCATCAAGGACCTGTCCCTGCTTCGGCAACTGGCCTCAACCGGCAAGCGCGCCGTCGTTGTCGGTGGAGGATATATCGGCATTGAAGTCGCCGTCGTTCTCAAGCAAATGGGGCTCGATGTTACTGTCGTAGAAATGCTGCCGAGCATTCTCATGGCAACGACTGAGCCCGAATTTATCGAACGGGTAACCGAGGCACTGTCGGAAAAGGGCGTCCAGCTGTTGACCAATGAAAAAGTGGTTGAATTCGTGCACCCGTCTGCCGACCAGGTGGTAGTAAAGCTTGGTTCCGGGGAGTCGTTGGCGGCGGATTTTGTGGTGCTATCGGTGGGTGTTGCACCCAACACCGAACTGGCCGCCCAGGCAGGTATAAAAACCAGCCGATTGGGGATTTGTGTGGATCGACACATGCGAACCGATGCGGAGGGTGTATCTGCCTGCGGAGACTGCGCGGAAAAGACATCCTTTGTCACCGGCCAACCCACCCGCGGCGAATTCGGTACCAACGCGGTCTTCATGGCAAAAACCGTTGCGCACAATATTCTTGGAAAAAAGAAAACATTCCCCGGCATCATTAATGCCAATGTGACGGCGGTATATGATTGGAGCCTGGGATCCGCCGGACTGACCGAACAAATGGCAAGGGATGCCGGCATTGACGTCGTAACCGGATATTCCGACGTCTTGAGCAAATATCCGATGATGAGCCCGGTGGACACCATTCGAACCAAGCTGGTGTTTAACCGGGAAAATCGGAAAATAGTCGGCGGCAGTGTCTTGCGGAAAGGGAACTGCTCGGCCCACAATGTGGATTTTATCTCCTTTGCCATTCAAATGGGTGCGACCATGGACAATCTCATGGACTACCAATATGCGACCCATCCCGAACTGGCGGCAAAACCATCTGATAACACTTATGTTTTTGCAACAAAAACCGCTATGTCCAAATGATCCGTTTTAGAAAACCAGCCGAACCCCGTCGCCGCAGGTAGTCGGCCACCTCACCGGTTGCGATGAAATTTTTTAACCGTTATTATTGAAGGCGCCCCGCAGTTTTCCGCGGGGTGTCTTCACCGCAAGAAAAAACCGATTTCCAGCTTGCCATAAAGCATTTCCTCGGGCAATCGAGAATTCACTCGCGATCTCAACGCAAAGTAATCGGTTTGCCTTTGATCACCCAACGCTTGTTTGCGAAAATTCATTCCGGCACAAGCATCACCCAAAAAAACGTTACCTAACGTTAACTTTAAGCATGCCTGTCTGAAAGTAACGGCATTGATTTACTTTTTATTCCCTTGTGGGCATCTCGATGCATTTTAGCATTTAGTTATTAAGCACATAACTAACAGTTTTTATAATATATTATAGTTCTTCTCAATTTTTTTATTACATCGCCCTTGTGGCACAAAAGTTGATTATACCTAATAACAGTTGTTGAATTAAGGCCCTGAGGACGTCACGTTTCTTGTTCACCAAGCTCGGAGCCGCAACGATTGGTTTTTAACACGAGCAATACCCAGATTGTCTTGGAGGGAAGAGCGGGACTTCAGGAACGGCATGATCGATAAACCCAAACCATAAAAAAGGAGAATCTTGTCATGATGGCAAAAAACTGCTGCAAAACAATGGAAATGGAACTCACCGGCTGGAAGGCCATCGTTTACGATATTGCTCGTAAAATGGACACCCTGCCCGGCGGCGAAAAAGAAAAAATTCTGCCCAACATCGAAGACCTGCACATCCTGATCGCGGAAATGGACGACCGGATCGATCAGATCCGGGAAAACTGCACACCGGAAACCGGCATGGATGACATTCAGAAGGAGCGGGAAGCGTTTAACAATTCGATCTCAACACTTCGGGTAACAACCGAAGAAGCCATGCGGGGACTGGGTGGCGGCAACTTCGGTGGATGAACGCCGGAAACCGATTCGATGGATGAATGATCAGTGAGGGCGGCAATGTTCCAGATTGCCGCCCTTTAGTTTCCCAATGAGGCCAGGAGAATAGCAATGGGTGCCATTGGACGATTGACCCGGAAGCATTTTGAACAGTCGGTCCTGCACGGCGTTACACTGGTAGATTTCGATGCCCCTTGGTGCGGACCCTGCCGCACTCAAAAACCAATTATCGATGCATTGAAAAAGAACTACCGCGGCAAGGCCGCCGTCAAGAATATAAATATCGATGATAACCAAGACATCGCTATGCATCTCGGTGTGCAGAGCATTCCCACCATCATACTCTACAAAGACGGCAGAGAGATGGACCGATTTATTGGCGTTCAAACCGCTGGGACGCTTACCCGAGCATTAAAAAAGTTGATCGATCGGCCGCGACATCCCAACTGATCGCACCGTATCCGACCCTTTTTTGAAAATCCGGTGTTGACATGGGTTTCAAATATTTCCTGCCGTTTTCGTGAGTTCTATTTTATGCTATGATCCATCGCAACTAATAAATAAACACGCCGACCCGTCGGCGGTTAAAGGGGAGTGCTGTAAACATGGGAACGTGTATCAATCATCCGGATCGTGAAACCCCATACATCTGCATGAAACATCAAATCTACTTATGTGAGGATTGTCTGGAATGCCGAGACCCGAAAATCTACTGTAAACACCGTTCTGCCTGCCCCATCTGGTTCATGGGCAAACGCAAGGAAGGATGGGAGGCCGAAGATAGACAGGAAGCGGCCGCGGCCGCTCATACGGTCCGGTTTCTGCCCGACGGACAGACAGTTTCCGTTCCCGACGAAAGCACCCTGCTGGAGGCTGCCCAGGCCGCGGAGATCCATGTCAACGCCTCGTGCAGCGGAAAAGGCTCCTGCGGAAAATGCAAGCTGGTAGTCGTTGCGGGTGAAGTAGAAACAGCACCCACACCACTGCTAACGGACGGCGAAAAGGCCAAGGGGTATGTATTAGCCTGTCAAAGCAGGATCTTCGGAAATGTCTCCGTGCAGATTCCCGAAGAGGCCCTGGAGCGAAAACTCAAAATCGCGGGCATGGGGCAGGCGATCACCGACCGGCTCAAAGGATGGGTCACGGACATCGACCCCCTGCTCCAAGAGATCCCGCTGACCTTAGCGCCCCCCACCCTCGACGATTCGGTCTCCGATCTGGACCGACTCAACCGTGGACTGAAAAAGCATGGATGCGATGTGGCCCGGCTCAACGTGGGCATCAAGGTCATGCGTCAATTGGCCGATGTGGTCCGCCGGGACAACTGGAAAATCACCGTATCGGTCATCCGCCGCAAATGCGCCAATGAAATTCTGGAGGTGCGGCCCGGCAACGGACAGCACCAATCGCTGGGCCTTGCCATCGACGTGGGCACGACCACCATCGTGGTCTACCTGGTGGACATGGCCGACGGGTCGGTGCTGGCAGCCACTGCCGGCCACAACCGCCAGGCGGATTGCGGAGATGATGTCATCAACCGTATCGTCTGCGCGGAAAAAGACGGGGTCAAAAAACTCAGCCGCATGGCCCTGGCCACCATCAACGACCTCATCGGCGAAGCCCTTGACAGCGCCGGCGTTAAAAAGGAAGCCATCCGCAACGTGGTCGTATCCGGCAACACCACCATGGTCCACCTGCTGCTTCAAATCGAACCCCGCTATCTCCGCCGGGACCCCTATATTCCAACGGTGTCGGACTTTCCTATCCTGAAAGCCGTAGAGATCGGCCTGAAAGCCAATCCCATGGCGGCCGTGTTCGTCATGCCCGGACCGGCCAGCTATGTGGGCGGCGATATTGTCTCCGGGGTGCTGTATACCGGTTTCCACCGAGAAGATCCGGTCACGCTGTTCATCGATATCGGCACCAACGGAGAAATCGTCCTGGGCAACAGGGAGTGGCTGATGACCGCCGCCTGCAGCGCCGGGCCGGCCTTCGAAGGCGGGGGCATCCGCTGGGGCATGCGGGCCGAGGAGGGGGCCATCGAAAAGGTGACCATCGACCCGCAAACCCTGGTGCCGGACCTGTCAATGGTCGGAGACGCCCCTCCCCGGGGGATCTGCGGGTCGGGGATGATCGATCTGATTGCCGAGCTGTTAAAAACCGGCATCGTTGACCGCAGCGGCCAGTTTGCCGAGGGGCTGGACAACGAACGGATCCGCAAGCTGGGAGATGAATGGGCCTACGTCCTCACCTTTGGCGAAAGGACGTCCATGGAGGAAGATATCGTCTTCACCGCATCGGATTTAAAAAACCTCATATACAGCAAGGGCGCTGTCTATGCCGGCTTCACCACCTTGCTGGGCCACGCGGGCATGGATTTTTCAATGGTGGACCGCATGATCATCACCGGTGGGTTTGGCCAGTATCTCAACATCGAAAAGGCGATTTCCATCGGCCTGCTGCCCGACATCGACCGCAGCAAATTTGCCTACATGGGCAACAGCTCCATCGTGGGGGCCTACATGGCACTGTTGTCTGCAGAGTATCGACAGGAGGCCCGAACGATCTGCGAGAGCATGACTTATGTCGACTTTTCCAGCAACCCCCGGTACATGGACGAATTCACCTCGGCCCTTTTTCTGCCCCACACGGACCTGAACGCTTTTCCCAGTGTTACCACAGCGGCATCTTCGGCTATCCAATGAATGAAAGCAGCCGTGCGTTGGTTTTTCTGCTTCTGGCAAAAGGACGCTCTTTCGTTAATCGCTTGAAGAACTTTGAACGACAAGTTAAAGGCTGCCAGGGAAAACTTTTCCGCGGCAGCGGCGTTCGATTAAACGCCCTCCGTGCCCATTTAACCCGGGCGGACACGGAGGGCGCCATCACGATGCGATCAGCGGAAAACCCGCATTGGACCAGGCGAACACGCCACCGGCCAGGGATTTGACGCATGAAAAACCCGACTGGCGGAGGATGCTGGCGGCGATGTTGGAGCGATAGCCGCTGCCACACTGCAGAACCAGTTCTTCGTCCTTTTCTGCTTCGGGTAGACGATCGGCGAGAATATCGGAAAGGGGTAAATGCTCTGCCCACTTGATTCGGTTGGCCTTCCATTCCGCCGGCGTGCGCACATCGATGATACGGATGCCGCTGTTTTCCAGACGCGCGGCCAACTGGTGGGGGGAAATCTGCTCCAGCTGATCCACGGCCCGACCACTCATCAGCCAGGCCATTATCCCGCCGGAAAGATAGCCGAAAATAAGATCATAACCGATACGATGCAGTTCGGTCATCATGCGATCGTAATCCTCGCGGTCATCCACCACCAGGAGAAGTTCTGCACCGGGATCCACCACCATGCCGACCCAGTTGGCCAACTGTTTTTCGAATCCGATATTGATGCTGCCAGGGATATGAAAACCGCCAAAGGCGGCTGAATCGCGGGCGTCGATGATAGTTGCCCCGCCGGCAACCATCTCTTCGAACTGCTTGGGGGTCAGGCCCTTGTCCATGGGGCAGGCGTCTAGGGTGGCCGCACCTTTGAGGTTGGTCTGGATAATGTGCGAAAAGCTTTTCGGGCGCACCGGAAACGCCGACATCACATCTTTTTTGAATGCCTCGAAAGACGCGAACCGCAGCATAGGGTTGGCCCGCCGTTCGTAACCCAGGGTGGAACTTTTCTTGGCGCTCATGCCCCGTCCGCACAGTGACCCTTCGCCATGGGCCGGAAACACTTCCAGATGATCCGGGTAGTCGGCCAGTTTGACGTAAATGCTGTTGTACAGATTTTCCACCTGCTCATCCAGGATTTCCGCGCCGGGCAGGTCCGGTCGGCCGATATCGCCCACGAACAACAGGTCGCCGGTAAGCAGCATCTCGGGCTCCTCGGATCGCCCCCTATCCGTAACCAGCAAGGAGATGGAATTCGGTGTGTGCCCCGGGGTATGCAGGATTTCCATTTTTGCGGCACCGATTTCGAACACGTCTCCCTCCTTGATCGCCTTGTGCCGATATTCCACCGGCGCACTTTCATGGATGTAAATGTCCGCTCCAGTGGCCAGGCGCAGCTCCTGGTCCCCGCTGACATGGTCAGCGTGAACATGGGTGTTGATGATGTGGGTGATCTGCATCCCTTCCTCCCGGGCAATCTCCAGATAGTCCTGAACATCCCGCTTGGGATCCACGACGGCCATCGCCTTGGCCCGCGGGCAGCCAATGGCGTAGGAAAGACACCCCAATCCGGGAACGGCGATTTGGTTGAAATACATGTCCATCTCCTTTGTTGATGATTTTCGGCAGGGCCTGTCGGCACAACCATGGGGGCCCGGGCCGTCGCCAACAGCACACCCCGTCCGGGCCCCCACAACAGCTTGAAAGACTATCGGATCAATCGAACGCCATACTGGTTTTCCACTCTTTCCAGACGTTACCGACCAGGGCTGGTCCGGGTTTTAACGTCTTTTTCCCCGGCCGCCATCCCGACGGCGTGGCTTCGGCACCCTTGGTTTTTCTAACCAGCTGGAAGGCTTGGACCTGCCGCAGGGTTTCCTGCACATTGCGGCCCACCGGTGGGGTCAGCACCTCGTATCCCTGGATCACCCCATCGGGATCGATGATAAATCGGCCCCGGTTCTCCACGCCAGCCGCTTCGTTGAAAACACCAAACAATTTACCCACCTTTCCTCCGGCATCGGACAACATGGGAAAGGGAACGCCGCCATCAACCATTTTGCTCAATTCGTGGTCATCCCACATTTTATGGACGAACATGCTGTCGATACTCATGGAAAGCAATTCCACACCCAGTTTCTGGAACTCGGGATATTTTTCGGCGACCGCCGAAATCTCGGTGGCTCATACAAAGGTGAAATCGCCGGGGTAAAAACAGACCAACACCCATTTTCCCAGATAATCGGATAGCTTGACGTTGATGAATTTTCCCTTTTGATAACCCGGTGCCACAAAGTCCGGTGCTTTTTCGCCGACATGAATCATTTTCATTTCCTCCTTGATGGATGCAGTTGCCTCTTTGGCGGTCTCCGGGACCGCCTCTCCAACGGGTCCTCCGGTGGGTCGGGCGCACCCGACCTCCAACTCTTCTGGCATACCTGTCTCCTTTCGTTGGGTATTGGTAGAAAACCCATCCTTCTGGAAGAATGGGACATTTATAAAATCGGTTATCTGGGGAAAACCATTATCCTTATCAAGATAAATATCGAGAACTGATCCGACTGTCAAGTCGGTATCGACCCGGTGGTCAACAGCCAAGCTTTTTTGAGAATATGATTTAAATACTATTTAAATCCAGTAATGATGTCAAACCATCATCAAACAGAAAGGGCACCTTCGTGGACAGCGTTGGAAATCACAATCAGCTCAGCGGACGGCTGCGTGTCGGGTCGATCACCCAGATTCCGGTGATGGCGGGTGATCGATCCGACACGCGACCCAAAAACACCGTTTGATTACTCCTTGGCCTTGTAACCCATGGGCAGTATCTTGAACCGACCACCGGTTATAATTGGATCACCCTTATAGCCCAATGCCTTGAAGTCGATATAATCCGTGGTGCCCACCAGATGGCTCACGTCGCGCCCCTTGGCAGCCATGTAGGAAAAATCGGTCCCCTTGTGGGCGATGGATTTGAAATCAACGTCGCGGCTGTCCTGATGGCAGCGGTTGCAGGTCCGCTCGCCCTTGAGACTTTCGTGGCACTGAACGCAGGAGAGGGCCGAGTCCGCCGGCATCACCTCGTGTTCGACCCCCCAGTACATATTGGTAGTGATCCATTCGTACTTGCCGCTGTATTTCATATCGGCAACTTTCATACCGTCTGAAAAAGCCTTCTGCCAGTCCCGGTTTTTCCAATAGGCGGTCTTATCCTCCTTGTTCCGGGGAAACAGATGGGGAATGAGCAGATATTTGTATTCGGCGTCAACCGCCTGAATCCCCTTCATGATCTTGAAAGGCGATATTTTCGAGTTGGGATCGTTGATGGACCCGACGGGTTCGCTGATGTTGATCTCAGCTTGCGTCAGATCAAGCTTGTCTCCCAAAAACACTCGTTTCATAAAGCCACCGTACCAAGCGTAATTCGGTTTGGGCGACTCCTGCCATATAAAATCGCCTTTTTTCCAGTCGTAGTCGGGCATGCCGTACTTGTCTTTTTTGGGTTTGCGTGTCATGTCACCCGCCGTGGACCAGTCCCAGAAGGTCTTGGTGGGCTTGCATTTAGCGTAAACCGGTGAATGACAGGTGGTGCAAGCAATATTGTCGCAGTGCTTGTTCAAATGGTGATCGAGCAAATGCTCCCTGTCGTGGGGCGTTTTCGAGTGACAGGTGGTGCAGGCCATACTGCCTTCAACCACGGGGACCGAAGAACTGCGTCCGGCTATCTTATGGTTGCGGGTACGGTGGCACTCCGAGCACTGGAAGTCGTAGCCGCCCATGTGGACATCGCAGTTACGCTCCGGATGAAGGAGTTGTCGGGAGAGATCGGCGTGTTTGACGGCTTCGCCGCCGCCCCCGTTGAAATGACAATCCCCACAGGTTTTGCGGGATGTGCGGCCTACGCTTTTGGCCACCGCTACCAGATCCACTTCGGGATCGGGCATACCGGCAGCCGTGGGTGTTTTCTTGTAAGTGCCCGTACGATCGTGGCACACTAAACAGTCAATTTTGGTCATGTCGGTAAAGTCGAAGGTAGCGTCTTTCCATCCGTAGCCGGCGTGACAACTGGTGCAACGAGCCTCGTTGCTGATGATGCTAATTCAGAAGTTGTTCGTGGCAATGGTGGCTTTGCCAAGATCGACCATTTTTCTATGATTCAGGGTGAATGGGGAAGGCCCTTTCCAAAGCCAGTGGGCCGATTTGAGCATGTCCTCGCCGGCGGGTTTGTGGCAACGCAGGCATTCGCTGGTTACCTGGGATGGGTCCGGGTTCGCCGCCAGCTGAATTAAATCTTTATGATCGGGCACATTTTTTCGGTGACAGCCGGCACAGTCGATGGGGCCCTTGTTCATCTGTTGATGACACCCCATACACTGCTGATGGTAGGCCGCTTTGAGGCCCAGGCGTTCCGGGTGGTCTTTTTGAAAGGGCTCCTGGTGGCATGCCGAGCAGCGGGTCGTTTCCGAAGCCGATTCATCCAGGGGCCGGTAATGGTGGCACAGGGCGCAGTCCTTAGCGACAAAAGCATGCTTGGCGTGCATGAACCGCACCGGGCCATAATGATCTTCCGTTTTACGGATAATGGGGCTGTCCAGCAGAAAATAGCTTTCCGTCTGGTCTTTGACTCCCAGGCCCTTGTCCCGAAGCCGCTGCTGACGGCATAACCGGCATTCGTCCCTGACGGCTTCGACAAAGGGAACCACCTCCTGGGCACGCTTTTTGGCCGCTTCTTGGTCCGGGGCAAACCAGGCGGACTCGACTTCCGCCGACGTTTCCGCCGGTGCCGGGTTGGCTGCCAGGGCCGCTGTGCAACCAAGGATGCCGGCCAGGGCCACCATTACAATGAAACGCACACCTGGTCCTGTTCGGGTCATGCAGACACCTCCTGTTCCGGTTTATTGAGTACGGGCAAATAGGTCACGAGCGCTCGATAGATGAACATCAGAGCAGCGATGAGCCCTACCGTGACCATAATTTCACCGACGGCCGGAAAATAATTGGCCTCGCTGATAGGGGGACGGTATCCCACAACAAAGACGTTAATCCGGTTGACAAGCACCCCGCCGACAATCATCGAACAAGCAATGAACAGGGCCTGGCGCGACCGGCGAACCTTTGGTGCAAGCAGCATCAACCAAGGCACGATCACGCCCAGGATTACTTCGACGAGGAAGGCATTCGTCTGGGCCGTACCGTCCAGCAGATACACATAGGTACCGCGAACCACCATATCACCCACCTTCAGTGCCAGATACAGCCCCAGTAAAAAGATGGTGATGCGGGTCAGCGGGGTCAAAATCTTCATCTCCGAATCCAGTTTGAGGGATGTGGTGGCCAGGGTCGCCTCGAAAACCACCATGGGGTAGCCCACGGCAATGGCCGAGGTGAGAAACAACAGCGGCAGCATGGGCGTATACCACAAAGGATGCAGCTTCGTCGGGGCGATGAGCATCAGCGACCCCAGGCTGGACTGGTGCATGCAGGACAGCACCACGCCAACAATGATAAGAAACCACATGATCCGGGGCAAAATGGTGTCGGCCAGTTTGAGCAGCCCGTCCACCGGTGCATTCAGCACGGCCAGCGGTCCGGGCAGGTCCACGCGGCCTTTGAACCGTTCCACCACAATGGGCAGGAACTCGATGTACAGGACGTTCAGGTAGAACATGACGCACATGGCCACCTCGAACAGCACCGAGGTGGGATTCCAGTATAGTAAGGGCTTCCAGATGGCCCAGGACCGGCCGATATCCACCAGCAGCCCCAGCACCACAAAGGTATAGCCTAGCATGGCCGTCAAAAGTGCCGGACGGACGACCGCTTCATAATAGTGCCGGCCGATGATGTGAGCCAGAAAGGCGGTGGTAAACCCGCCGGCGGCCAGGGCCACTCCGGAGGCTACATCCACCCCGATCCACAGTCCCCAGGGCCGTGCCGTAGAAAGGTTGGACACATAACCAATGCCGCCGATGAAACGGGCCACAATGACGGCTGCACCGGCCGCCATGAGCACGGCCAGCACCACGACACCGGGGGTCCAGAATTTTGCCTTGATGGGCGCTGCATGATGCATCATTTGCCGCCTCCTTCCTTGCCATTGCCGGCCCGGTCCCCCTTGTCCTTGGAAGCCCACATGATCCCGCCGAGCATGCCGAAAAGAACGATGGGAGACCACATGTAGCTGAACAGGGAGTGTTGGATGGTTTCGGCCAGCCGGGGCATGGGTTTTTCCGGCAGGGTGTTGAAGCCCACCTGTTCAAAAGGCACTCCGGAAAGGTACATCCAGCTGGTACCGCCCACCTCTTTCTCGCCATAGACGTGATCGATATATTGACCTGGGTTTTTTTTGATCCGCTGATGGGCCACGGCTAGCAAATCGCTCCGTCGGCCGAAGGTGATGGCCTCCACCGGACAGATTTCCGCACACCCTGGAAGCTTGTTTTCCGCTTGCACCCGTTCATAGCAGAAGGTGCACTTCATCACCCGGGGGGTAATGGGGTCATGGTATTCGTAGGCCGGGATCTCGAAGGGGCAGGCCACCATGCAGTAGCGGCAGCCGATGCATTTGGTGACATCGTAATGGACCGTACCGTTCTCCTTTTTTGACAGGGCGCCCACAATACAGGCAGAAGCGCACGCCGGGTCCTGGCAGTGCATGCACTGCAGCTTGACGAAAGTAGGAATCAACTGGTCCCGTTCGTCGATCTGACCCGAGGTGTAGCGGTTGACCACCGTATAGGCTTTTTCGTCGGGTCGGCGTTTTCTGTCGAGGACCGTATAATCTTCAAAAGATTGTTCCGGCGCGGGTAGAAGGTTCACCCGGTTGCAGGCATCTTCACACTTGCGGCAGCCGATGCACCGGGTCAGGTCCACCAGGCAGCCGACAGGGTCGGAAGGCGCTCTGGATTGCCAAGCATGGGCGGATCGTTCGGATCCAGTCACCGCCGCGCCGGCAGCGGTCACATATTTAAAAAAATCGCGTCTGTTCAACCCCATAGGCCCTCCTCGATTAACGTTTGATTACCCGGATGCGATAGTGCGTGTCCGTTTGGGACAGATCAAAATTCACGTCCGGCTGGCTGCCTAAGAGCAGCCGCAAGTTACTGACAACATCAGCATCTTTGATCGTGGCGATCATGTTGTCTCCGGGCTGCATTTCATAGACAACCTGGTTAAATTTGAGAACGCTTACCGGCCAGGGAAGATCCTCAAGGTTGATATGAAGATGCCGACACATGCTACATGCTTTCCCTGTTCTTTTTGAACGAATAACGACCATCGTCAGTTTGTCCGCATAGGGAGAGATGGATTAACAGAGATTAACAAAAAATGTGCCAGTCTCATGTAAAATTACAAAATGTTGTAAAAGTTTGAAATTATATAATAATTTTATTTTTCTGACGGCGTTGAACAAAATAAGTGTTTAAATTTTGTTTAAACACATGTTAACGAAATAAATGTTTGTTTAAACACTTTTGAAGGGAGCGGGGATGCCGATCAAAAAGATCAATCAGCACTGGGAACGCGTTGTCAACACCATGGCCGAGGCGCTGCTCATCATCAGCAAGGAGGGTCGGATCCTGTCGGTAAACCACGCATTCGAAGAGTTGACCGGGTATTCGGCCAGCGAGGTGTCCGGCCAGCCCTGCACGCTGTTGGCATGCCAGGCCTGTGAAATGGCCATCAACAATCAGGGCGACGGGTGGTGCAAGCTGTTCGAACCCGACCAGCCGGAAATGCGCCGCTGCCGCTGTACCATTAAAAAAAAGGACGGGACCTTTTTGCCGGCCATGAAAAACGCCTCGGTCCTACGCGACGAAGACGGGGCGTTGCTTGGGGCGGTGGAGACCCTGACGGATTTGAGCGAAATTGACCGTTTGGACCGAAAGGTGGAAATTCTATCCCGCCAATTGGACGAAAACAGTGGCTACGGCGCCATCATCGGCGGCAGCGATGCGATGAAATCGGTTTTCGCGATCATCGAAAAGGCGGCCCAAAGTGACGCCCCCATCATCATTTTTGGAGAGAGCGGAACAGGCAAAGAGTTGGTGGCCAGGGCGATCCATGAACGGGGAAAACGAAACACGGCCCCCTACGTTCAGCTCAACTGCGCGGCACTCAACGAAGCCCTGCTGGAAAGCGAACTATTCGGCCATGTGAGAGGGTCTTTCACCGGCGCCTTCCGCGACAGGGTCGGGCGTTTCGAGGCGGCCAACGGGGGAGACCTGTTCCTTGACGAGATCGGAGACATCCCCCTGTCTATCCAAATCAAGCTGCTGCGGGTCTTGGAGACCAGTCAATTCGAGCGGGTGGGAGAGAACCAACCGGTTTCGGTGAATGTACGGATTATCACGGCCACCAATCGGAATTTGTTGGAACTTATCGAGCAGAAGCGCTTTCGGGAAGATCTCTACTTTCGCATCAATGTGATTCCCATTCATCTACCGCCGCTTCGAAAACGAAAGGATGACATCCCCCTGTTGGTCAACACCTTCATCGATCGGCTGGAGATACGGACCGGCAAACCGGTCCGGGGGCTGACCCGGGAAGCGTTGAACCGGTTCATGAATTACCGGTGGCCGGGAAACGTCAGAGAGATGAAAAGCGCATTGGAGTATGCCTTCACCGTTGCGGACAAGGACGCTATCGACATCGATCACCTTCCGCCCCACCTGGAGACCCATGCGGTGCCGGCCACGTCGACATCCAACCGGACGATCCGGGAAATCGGCAACACCGAACGGCTGCAACTCATCGATGCCCTTCAGTCCGCCGGCGGTAACCAAAGCCAGGCAGCCCGGCTTTTGGGCGTCAATCGGGTAACCGTTTGGAACCGAATGCGAAAATACGGGATCAACCTGAAACGCGAAATCAAACGATAATCAGACGCAGGTCAACAACGCCTTGATAAAGAGAATGGCGCGCTATTCTTCCAGCGCCTTTAAGAATTCTTCCTGCGGCACGTTCTGGCCGGTCCACAGCAGGAAAGTTCGGCGGGCCTGATAGGCCAGGGCGGAAAGACCGTCCATAAACCGGATGCCGCTTTTTTCCGCCAGGGACTGCCAGATATTCTCCCGGTGACCGTAATTGAGATCGAACACCAATTGGCAACCGTTGCTCATCATGCTGCTGACGATGCCGGCCAAGTCGCTGGATTCATCACGGCCGGAGATGGATGTTGCATTGATGATGAGATCCGCGTTCAGGGGAACGCCGGGCAGATCCTTCAACATCCGTGGGATACAGCTGAAATGACCGGCCAGACGGCAGGTTTTTTCATTGTCCCGGCCGGCCACGACAACCGATTCGGCCCGCAGCCAGTTGAGGATAAACACCACGGCCCGCGCAGAGCCGCCGGTACCGATCACCAGCGCCTTTTTTCCCGCAATGTCGAATTTCACCTCGTTGAGGGCATCCATGACGCCGATGGCGTTGGTGTTGTATCCCTTAAGCTGGCCGCCCTTGCAGACAATGGTATTAACGGCGCCGATGATGTTGGCCCCTTCGGAAAGCACATCCAGATAGGGCAACACTTTTTCCTTGAATGGCGAGGATATGTTGGCGCCGGCAATGTTAAGCACCCGGAGACTCTCCAGCGCCTTGCCGATATTGCCATCTTCAACCATAAAGGGCACATAGGCCCCATTGATGCCTGTCCGGCCGAGCACCGTGGTAAATATCGCCGGCGCCCTGGATCGAAAGACCCGCTGATCACTGATGATACAGAATACCTTTTTCTGAAACGCGTATGTCACGTCCAGAATTCCTGAAGGCTGATTCATCTGGCTGGGTCTCGGTTGTTGATGATCAATGCCCCCTCGATAATAATGGCCGCTGCAATGATCTGGGTTTGATTGTTAACCGTATTTCAGGATAACAAGCCTGCTCGCACCTCCCGAGCAGGCTTGTTGCTGTGAAAAAATGACGATGACAACCGTTCGTGGTTCAATCGATACAAGCAACCATCGCCGGCAACCCGTTTTTGGCCAATACCAGGCTACAGGTTCAACAGCCCTTTCAGGCTTTCAGTGATCTCTTCCGCTGAAGCCGGTTTGGGAAGATAGTCGTCGGCTTCCATGCTCATGCCGTCGTAGTGGGAATAACGGGTGGAAGAGACGTGAGAAGCCACGGCGGTGAGCATCACAATGGGAATGTCCGCGTATTTTTCATTGCTTTTCAATTCCTTGCACACCGCATAGCCGTCCTTTTCGGGCATCATGACGTCCAGAACGATGGCATCCGGTGGATTGGCATGGACCTTTTCCAAACCCTGAACGCCATCATAGGCCACCTCCACTTCAAAACCTTCCTTTTCCAGGTTCCCCTGAACGATCGAACAGAAATCGGGCTCGTCGTCCACCACAAGGATTCGTTTTTTGTCACTCATTTGTGTTCTCCTTTATAACAAGCTGATTGTTGAAAAATCAGCAGCCTGAGCTAATATAAATCGCAGGTCTGGGCCGGGTGGGGCGGTGGCGTTTATTTCTCCCGCCACCCTGCCATTCCGGCTCCATCGGATTAATCAACCTGAGGCCGTGGCAAGACCTTGGCCCGTTCGGCGATTTCCGGTACCTTGTGTTCCCATTCGATGGCCATGAGGTGAACACCGGCAACCCCTTCCATTTCTTTGAACTCTTCGATCTGCTCGATAGCAAATTTGATCCCCTCTTCAGCCTGATTGCCTTTTCCAGCACCCTTAAGCCGTTCGATCAATTCTTCCGGGACATCCATGCCGGGAACCATCTTTGCCATATACTGAGCCATGCGTGCGCTTTTCATGGGCGTGACGCCGGCGAGAATGTAGGCTTTTTCCGTCAGCCCCATGTCCACGGCCTTTTTCATGAAATCCCGGAACCGGGGCATATTGTAAATGCACTGGGTCTGGATGAAGTCCGCGCCGGCGTCGATCTTGTTGGCCAGCCGGTAAATCCGGAATTCATATGGATCGGCAAACGGGTTGGCGGCGGCTCCGATGAACATCTTCGGCGGCACGTCAATATCCTCATCGTTAATAAATTTGCCTTCGTCTCTCATCTTCTTCACCATGGCGATCAGTTGCATGGAATCGATGTCATAGACGTTCTTTGACTGGGGATGGTTGCCGAACTTCTGGTGGTCGCCGGAAAGGCAGAGCATGTTCCTTATTCCAAGGGAGTACACCCCGAGGACATCGGCCATCATGGCCAGGCGGTTGCGATCCCGGCACACCATCTGAAAGTTGGGTTCGATGCCGTTGGCCACCATGATGGCCGAGGCAGCCGCACTGGACATACGCACCACGGCGGTCTGATTGTCGGTGACATTCACCGCATCAACCTTGCCCCGCAGGTGTTCGAATTTTTCCTTCAGGTGTTCGACATTGGCTCCCTTGGGTGGACCGCATTCACCGGTAAACGCAAAGTGGCCCGCCTTGAGCACCTTCTCCAGGTTACTTCCTGATTTCAAACCGTTATTGCTCATTGCACCAACTCCTCCCTAATGCTTTTCCGGGGACCGCCGTCCCTTGCCGTCTGCCAGTCTTTCGGCGCCCGAAGGGTTCGAAGATCCTCCAGCCGACCCTGCTCCATTTTTTTCTTGACAATGGTATCCCAAATGCATTCCACGTCCTTGGCAATTTCGCACTTACCGCCCGCGCTACCACCGCAGGGTCCATGCTGAAGACTTTTTGAGCACCGGGCGATGGGGCACAGCCCGTCGTAATAGTGAATGACACAGGTGCCGCACCCGGCGCACCGCTCTTCCCAGATGCCATGCTGAACCGCACCGCCGAAGAACTTGGTGTTTACCGCCGGAAAAAACTTCTGGCTGGGATAGGCTTCGGAAAGGAATTGGGGCCCGACGCCGCAGGCCATGGAGACGACGGCATCGTATTGGTCGAAGATGTCCCGGATCTGCTCCACGTATTCGGGATCGCACTGGCGCTCCAAGGTTTTCTCGTCGATCTCGATGGGGTTGCCGTCTTTCTTGCGCGCGATCTTCAAGGTGGCGGCCAGCACCCCCACCTCCTTGGCACCGCCGACATTGCATACGGTGACGCACCCCTTGCACCCCACAAGAAGAATTTTCTTGTACGCCTTGATCATGTCCTGTATCTCTTCCAGAGATTTTCGATCCGCAATTATCATTTGTTCACCTCTTAGGATCCAAAGGCGGAAGACTCCGCCTCTTATCTGTGTTTAAGAAGTCACCGGACTGGGTCCCAGCGCCTTGATCGTGTCGGTCATTTCGGTGGCAATTTCCGCAAAGCGTGGGCCCTGGGCTGAAGAAAGATTGAACATTTGCACCCGTTCCGGCTCTATGCCCAGTTCCTTGAGGGTTCGTTGAACGTACTCGACTTTCCGTCTGGTTTTGAGATTTCCTTCCAGGAAATGACATTCACCTTCCAGTCAACCGGCCACGTATACGCCGTCAGCTCCTCCTTCGAAGGCGGTCAGCAGGTGAAGGATGTCCACCCTGCCGCTGCACGGCACCTGAATCACCTTCACATTGCTTGGATAATTCAAGCGCATGGATCCGGCAAGGTCGGCCGCTGCATAAGCGCAGTACCTGCAGCAGTATGCCAGGATCTGGGGTTCAAAGGTTTCATTCATGGTCATTCTCCGATGTGTTTTAGGAGTTTAGTTGTTTAGGTCGAAGGTCGAAAAAAAAGACTCCATATTTCTTGTTTGCTCTCATTTCTGTCTTCAGTCTAACCCCCTTCAGCCTATCTGCCTATATTTCGGGCGCCCGGAGTTCTCAGGCTGCCGGTTGTTCTGGCGCCCATATTCCCTGTTTGATCAAGCCGCTGCCCCTTTTTTCTTTTCAAAAAGGGCCGCCGTCTTGGCCACGATCTGTTCGTCGGTAAAATGCTTGAGCTGGATAGCCTTGCCGGGGCATTCGGCCACACAACAACCGCAGCCATGGCACTCGGCCGGTTCGATCACCGCATGACCCTCCTCCCCGATATAGGGGATGTGGTACGGGCAGGTTCGCACGCAGGTCACACAGACGGCGCACTTGTCCGGATCCACTTCGGCCACCACACCGCCCACCATGATCGAATCGCGGGACAGGATGGTCATGACCCTTGACACCGAGGCCCGCGCCTGGGCGATGCTTTCGTCCAACGCCTTGGGATAGTGGGCCAATCCGGCCATGAAGATACCCTCGGAACCGAAATCAACGGGACGCAACTTGGCATGAGCCTCCACCAGGAAACCGTCGGCATTGATCGGCACTTTGAAGAGCTCAAACAAGTCCTTGTTTTCATTGGGCAGCACGGCTGTTGCCAGCACGAGCAAATCCGGATTCAATTCCACAGGCATCTGAAGCACATGGTCCCTAACCGTTACACTCAGATGACCGTCGGCTTCCTTCACATCGGGCAGGTTGTCTTCCAGGTTGTAGCGCATGAAGATGATGCCCTTTTCCCTGGCCTTTTTATAAAGCTCTTCGCGGAATCCGTATGTGCGGACATCCCGGTAGAGCACATAGATGTCCATCTCCGGGTTGCTTTCCTTGAGACTCAAGGCGCTCTTGACAGTATGGGTACAGCACAGCCGGCTGCAGTATGGCCTTTCCGTAGTCCGAGACCCGACACACTGGATAAATGCCACGCTCCGGGCAGCAGACAGCCGTGGATCGTCTGCATCCATGGCGGCATCCAGGTCGAAATGGGTCATGACATTGGCGTTCTTACCATACAGGTACTCGCTGGGGATGTATTCCTTGCCGCCGGTGGCGATGATGGTGGCACCGTGTTCCACCACCGTCTCGGTCAGGGATTCACCGGAAGTCATGAGGGTGGTGGTGAAGTTGCCCATGATACCGGTGGTTTCCACCGGTTCCGTTTTCATGAAAACCCGGATGTGTTCATGGTTGCGCACCCGGTCGACCAGCGCTTCCAGATAGGGTTTCACCGGTTCCCCCTGCCAGGTGGACCGCAGTTTGTGGGCGACGCCGCCCAGCACATCGCTCCGCTCCACCAGATAGACCGGGAGCCCCTGGTCGCCAACGCCCAGCGCCGCCTCCATGCCGGCCACACCACCACCCACCACCAGCACCTTCTGGGTCACCTCCAGCCGAACCTGGTGCAACGGTTCGATGTAGGCGGCCTTGGCGACAGCCATGCGAACCAGGTCCTTGGCCTTGGCCGTGGCCCGTTCCGGGTTGTTCATGTGAACCCAGGTGTTCTGGTCGCGGATGTTGGCCATTTCAAACAGGTATTTGTTCAAACCGGCATCCCTGATAGTCTCCTGGAACAGCGGTTCGTGGGTTCGCGGGGAACATGAGGCCACCACCACGCGGTTGATGCCATGTTCCTTGATCACCTCTTTCATCTTGTCCTGGGTATCCTGGCTGCAGGTGAACAGGTTGTCCTCCACATGGACCACATGGGGCAGGGTAGCGGCATACTCTCTCACCGCGGGCACGTCGGCTACACCGCCGATGTTGATGCCGCAATTGCATACGAAAACCCCCACCCGGGGTTCCTGCCCGGATACATCGATCTCCGGCGGCAGCTCTTTGGTTTTGATCAGTGTACCTCTTGCTTTCGCCAGAGGCCGGGTGGCCGTTGATGCGGCGGCGGAGGCCTCCATGACCGACTGGGGGATATCCTTGGGCTCCTGGAAGGCACCACAAACAAACACACCCGGCCGGCTCGAACTCACCGGTTCGAGGGTCCGGGTGGCGGCATGAAGGTGTTCGTTGAGATCGATGCCCACCTTTTTGGCCAAGTCCACCGATTCCTTGTTGGGAGCCAGGCCAACGGCCAGGACCACCATATCGAAGGTTTCCTCAATGAGTTTCCCTTCCTCGGTAATATAGCGCAGCCGCAGGTTGTCACCTTCCACCGGATCGATGGTATGCACCTTGGAACGGATGAAGCGCACCCCCTTTTCATCCCGGGCGCGCATGTAGTATTTTTCAAATTCCTTGCCGTGGGTACGCATGTCCATGAAGAAAACGGCGGTGTCCAGCGGCTTGTCACTGTGCTCCTTGGCGATGATCGTTTGTTTGTTGGTGTACATGCAGCACACCGAGGAGCAGTAGCTGTGGTCACTGCAGTTGATATCCCGCGAGCCCACGCACTGAAACCAGGCGATCTTTTCAGGTTCTTTGTGGTCCGACGGCCGCATCAGGTGGCCGGCGTAAGGGCCTGAAGCGGAAAGAATCCGCTCGAACTCCAAGCTGGTCACCACATTGGGATGGCTGGCATACTGGTAGGTCTTGTGCTGGGTGGGATCGAAAGGGGAAAATCCGGGGGCCAGGATGATGGCTCCCACGTTGATGGTCTTGTACTCGGCCACCATGTCGTGATTGACTGCCTTGGCCAGGCAGGCATCGACACACTGGTAGCACTCCGAGCAGAGTCCACACTTGAGGCACCGCTCGGCTTCGGTCTTGGCCTCTTCTTCGTTATAACCGAAGGAGACTTCCAGGAAGTTGCATTCCCGGGCTTCCGGATCGAGACACCGGACCGGTGTCCGCTTTTTGGTCGGCTCCTTACTCAAATCATCGGGTTTGACAAAATCCCATTCTTTTTGTCTACCTTCGGTGAGATCCATACCGTTGATGAAGCGGTGGATGCTCTCGGCCGCCTCTTTTCCGCAGGCAACGGCGTCCACCACCGATTTGGGTCCGTAGAATGCATCGCCGCCGGCAAAAACCCAGTCGATCGGCGTCTGCAGGGTCACCGGATCGGCTTCCAGACCGCCAGGGCGGGAAATAGCGATGCCCTGCTCCTTGATGCCGTCCAGATTGGTGCTCTGGCCGATGGCGATAATGATGGTATCGCCGAAAAAGGGCTGGCATTCCGCTTCGTCGTAGGCGGGGTTGAATCTACCCTTTTCATCAAAAACCGCCGTACAGGTCTTGAATTCGATTCCCGACACTCGCTTGTTCTTGTCGATGTAAAAGGATTTAGGGCCGAAGCTGTTGACAATCTTGATGTCACCTTCCAGGGCTTCTTGAATCTCGTGTTCCCAGGCCGGCATCTCTTCCCGCTTTTCCAGACAGATCAGGGTGACGTTCTTGGCCCCCTTTCGCTTGGCGGTGAGGGCCACGTCGATGGCCACGTTGCCGCCACCCACCACAACAACGTCCTCCCCGAGTTGGACATCCTTACCCATTGAGGCATCACGTAGAAAAGAAACCCCTTGGAGCACGCCTTCGGCATCTTCGTTTTCTACGCCGAGGCGGCGTCCGCCATGCAGTCCGATGGCCATGAAGCAGGCATGGTAACCGTCGGCTTTGAGGCTTTCCAGGGTGATGTCCGCACCGAAGGTCACCCTGCATTTGATTTCAGCCCCCATTTGCCGGATCACGTCGATTTCTCCGGCCAGGAGGTCCCGGGGAAGCCGATATTCAGGAATCCCATAGCGCATCATGCCGCCGGGTTCCGGCATCTTTTCGAAGATGGTCACCCGATATCCTTGCTGGAGTAGATAATAGGCCGCCGTGACACCCGCGGGACCGGAACCGATAATAGCCACCTTCTCTTCTCGTTGCTCCGCCGTAATTTCCGGAATATATGTCTCCCCGCTCTGACATTCATAGTCGGCCAGAAAGCGGTGAAGCTCACGGATCGCCAGCGGTTGATCCACGTCGTTGCGGGAACATTGACTTTCACAGGGGTGGTGGCAGACCCGGCCGCAGATCCCCGGGAAGGGGTGGTCCTGTTTGAAAAGTTTAAGGGCTTCTTTATAGCGACCGTCATTGATCAGGGCGATGTACCCCTGAATGCTCACGTGGGCCGGGCAGGTGGCCTTGCAGGGAGCCGTTCCGCGCTTATCGATAGCGTATGCGCTGGGCATGCCCTGGGGGTAGAGTTTGAAGGCGGCTTTACGATCTCGCAGTCCTTCGTCAAACAGGTTCGGTGTTTCGATAGGGCAAGCTTTGGCACACTCGCCGCAGGCCGTGCATTTGTCCATTTCAATATAACGCGCGTTCTGGCGAAGCTTTACCGTGAAATTCCCCACCTCTCCGGTTACCTCTTCGATTTCCGTCAAGGTCATCAGGTCGATGTTCAGATGCCTTCCGCACTCCACCAGCTTGGGTGAGATGACGCACATGGAGCAGTCGTTGGTGGGAAAGGTTTTGTCCAACTGGGCCATAACCCCGCCGATGGCCGACTTCGTCTCGGTCATATGAACGTAATAACCCGAATCCGCCAGGTCCAGAGATGCCTGTATGCCTGCAATTCCGCCGCCGACCACAAGTACGGAACCGACGACATCCTTACCTTGGGTTTTTTCTTTTTCTGCCATTACACGTTCCTCATGAAAGGGTTGGTGATAGAGGGATTATCAGTTTTCCAGCCGTCCATCAGACCATATCCAGCAATTTCTGCAGCTTGTCTTCCCAGCCCATGGCGGAAATCATTACCCCTGAAAAACCTGCCTCTTTCACCGCAGATATAATTTTTGTGGCGATGGAGAGGCTCTCCACGGCTTTGTCCGGAGCTCGCATGAGTCGCTTAATCAAGTCCTGAGAAATGGTAACGTTCAGGTGCCGGTCCAGGTACCGTGCCATTCCCACGGATTTCAACAGCATCACGGTGGGAATAATACGTGTTTTTTTAAGATCAACCTTCTCAAGAAACGGGGCAATGGCCCCAATATCAAAAACCGGCGGTGCAATGAAAAAATCCACGCCGGCCTCTGTTTTTTCAGCCATCCTGGACAACTCTTTTTTAAGCGCATCTCCGGTGGCCCGGGCATTGACGTTGGCACCTATCAGAAACGAGGGTGCACCGGACAGTTCATTGCCGGCCAGGTCCTTTCCGGTCTGCAATGCGGAAACGGCCTTAAACAGGGTCATCAGGTCGATATCGTCGACCGCTTTGGCCTGGTGATGATCTCCTAGGCCGGGGTCTTCTCCGGAAACCCCCATGATATTGAGAATGCCGCACCCATAGGCAGCCAGCAGGTCCGCTTGCAGGGCGATCCGGTTGCGGTCCCGGCAGTTCACCTGCATGATGGTTTCCAGCCCATGGCTCTGAAGAATCATGGATCCACCCAAGGAACTCATCCGCATGACGGCGTTGCCCATTTCCGGCACGAGGAAGGCATCCACCATGTTCTTTACGCGAACTGCGCAGTTGACCATCGTTGAAACATTCACCCCTTTGGGCGGCTGCATCTCCGCAAGAATGGTGAACTTGCCTACATCGAATTTGTTTTTTAAATGCATAAGCCAATCCCCTTATGGTTGCTGCGGAAAACACGCGGTAACGGTTAAAAAATGAGCGCGTCAAATCGGTATCTGGCGATGGAAGAATGCGGACACCTTCCGGAAAAAGCAGGCCTTAAAAATTCTGGCCGATTTGTGTCCTTTTCCTGCCATTCTGGGACAGCAAAGCCTGTGCCAGCAAACTGTATCTACTCCATCAAAATGTTTATATTAAATATAATTAACATGTTAAGAATAATTCAAGGCATGCCCCCAAACAAAAAAGAATTTAAAAAAAGGTAGACAACTATGCCATATTGGACTATTAATGTCATAAAACAAAGAAAATTAAGGTCGTTACCAAGGTCATTCCAATTTGGCACGGTCCATATTGGCACAGCATGAAGGGTGATGGGAAGCAATGAACAGTCATGTCGTTGTCGTAGATGATGACCGGGATTACCTGGAAGTTCTGGGGAGAAAGCTGGCCGATATCGGCTTTAAACGGGTCCGCCTTGAAGACAATTCCGTCAAGCTGGCTGAAGAGGTGGAAAATGGGCTCTCTTTCGACCTGGCCCTCATCGATATGACCATGCCGGAGATGGACGGCATGGCCCTGCTGGAAAAAATAAAGGCCAATTCTCCGTCCACGGAGTGCATCATGGTAACGGCCATCAACGAGGCACGCGTCGCTGTGGAATGCCTGAACAAGGGGGCTTATGACTATCTGGTCAAACCGGTGGCCACCGAAGACCTCTCTTTGTCCATTAAGCGAACGCTGGAACGAAAACGGCTTCTGGATCTGCTGGACCTTGAGAAGCGCGATGATTTGCCCACTCTAGAAAACGAAGAGCCTTTCCGTCCCATTATCACCCAGTCCAAAAAAGTCCTGCGGATCCTCAAAGAGGCAGAGCTTCATGCCTCCAGCCTGGTTCCCGTTCTGATTACCGGGGAGAGCGGTACCGGCAAAGAGCTTCTGGCTCGCGCTATCCACGGCGCCAGTCCTCGTTCCCAGCACCCATTTAGCCCCATCAACATGTCCTCGCTCACCAGTTCATTATTTGAGGCTGAATTTTTCGGCCATACCAAAGGCGCTTTCACCGGTGCTGAACATGGCCGGGTCGGCTACCTGGAATACACGAATAAGGGCACTCTGTTTCTGGACGAAATCGGCGACCTACCGCTATCCCTCCAAGGGAAACTACTGCGGGTGCTTCAGGATGGCGAGTTTTCCAAACTCGGGTCGAGTACCCGGCAGAAGGTAGACCTGCGTTTTATCGCAGCCACCAATGAAAATCTCGAACAGATGATGACCCAGAAACGTTTTCGTAAAGACCTCTATTACCGCATCCGAGGCGGCTGGCTCCACCTCCCCCCGCTTCGCGAACGCCGGGAGGACATTATTCTGCTGACCCGCAAATTTCTGGAGAAATATTACGATGTGAATAAACAAGGCTTTATCGAAAAATCCGCACTGGACCTATTGATGCGTTATCCCTATCCCGGCAATATCCGGGAATTGAAATCTATTCTCCAGTCCGCGGTCAATCTGGCTCGCGGAGAACCGATCCGGGAAGTGCACCTGCCTTCGCATATCACGGCAACATTAACAGCGTGTGAGGAGGAAGGCGTGACCGCCGGCGGTTTGCCGATAAAGCCGCTTGCCGAGGTGGAAAAAGCGCACATTTTACAAGCATATGAGCAAACAGGAGAAAACAAGTCGAAAACAGCCAGACGGCTGGGTATCGGCCTTAATACCCTGCGGCGCAAACTGGCCAGCTATGGCATTCAATGAGTGGCGATAGCCCTAAAAACATGAATTCATATACGGTTCGGGCTACCGGTCTCCCCGGCGGTAGGGTTCCGCCAGCATGGCCGGGGCGTTCAGGCGGCGGCTGTCCCGAAGCCCCCCCACCAAAAGCACCAGCAAGGTAGCCATATAGGGCAGCATGGCTAAAAAGTTGGGAGAAATCCCCAAGGGTTGGAGCATATACTGAAGCACAAAGATTCCACCGAAAAGAAAAGCGCCTACCACGGCCCGCATTGGATTCCACAGGGCGAAAATGGTCAGGGCGATAACGATCCAACCGCGCCCGGCAATCATCCCCTCGATCCATGATTTGCTGTAGGAAATGGAGAGGTGGGCACCGGCCATGCCAGAAAAGCCACCACCGATAATTACGGATAGATATCGGACCATCGAAACATTGACCCCTTGGGTTTCCGTGGCCTTGGGGTTCTCGCCGGTCGAACGGATGCGAATACCCAGCAATGTGTGCTCAAGAACAAACCAGGCGCCAATGGCCAGGAGCACCGCCATATAAAAAAAGGGGCTCTGATTGAAAAGTACCGGGCCCACCACAGGTATGTCCGCAAGGAAAGGGATGGGCATGGCGTTGATTTTAATGGCCAGCGGCTTCCCCACGTAAGGTTTTCCCAGCAATCCCGCCATCCCCAATCCGAGCATGGTCAGCGCCAGGCCGGAGACCACCTGGTTGGATTGAAGACTCACCGATGCAAACGCATGAACAATGGAAATCAGCATCCCCGCAATGATGGCCGCGCAAAGCCCGAGCCATGGATTGCCAGTATGGTGGGTAACGATAAATGCAGTTACCGCACCAACAGCCATTACGCCTTCCACGCCAAGATTAAGTATGCCGGAGCGCTCAGAAATGATCTCGCCAACGGTACCGAGCAGCAAGGGGGTTCCGGCAACCAGCGTACGCTCAACCACAGAAACGATGATCTCCTCCATGGGGTTAGGCCCTTTCTCCCAACAGTAAGCGTACCTTGTTCTTGGTAAAGAAATCACCCATAATAAGAAAAATCAGCAAGGTTCCATTAAAAACATCCACCGTTGCCGCAGGCAGTCCGAGAGATATCTGAATCGCGTCTCCACCTACGAGAATCCCGGCAAAAAAGATACCCGAAAAAATGACGTAAATCGGATTGAGCTTGGCCAACCAGGCCACAATAATCGCCGTAAAACCATAGCCGGAGGAGATGGAGTCGGGATAGCTCAAATAATGATGGATACCGGCTACCTCCCCCACCCCGGCCAGACCGGCCATGCCGCCACTGATGACCATGATTTGCATCGTCGTTCGGGAAAAATCGATGCCCGCATATTTTGCCGCATCAGGATTTTCGCCGATCACCCGCACCTCATACCCGAAACGGGTCTTGTAGATGACAACAGATAACACGACAACGGCAATCACCGCCAAAATCAAGGTAGCCGTGTGAATTCGTGATCCGGGCAGCAAGGACAAGATCGCCGAATCCGGAAGATCGTCGGTATATGGAAAACCGAATTTTTTTTTGCTCTTCCATGGTCCGACGATCAGCAATGTGAGAAACTCAGCACAGATGTAGTTGAGCATCAGAGTGGAAATCACCTCGTTGATTGAAAACCGGAGTTTGAGAATTGCCGGAATCAATCCCCAAATCGCTCCGCCGACAAACCCGGCAAAAAACATCAACGGAACGATCACTGGAGAGGGAAGCGCCGGCCCCCAGTGCAAACCCACCCACGTGCCAAAAATAGCTCCCATGAGAAGCTGGCTCTCGGCCCCGATGTTCCAGAATTTTGCTTTGAACACCACGGCAAGGCCGCCACCGATAAGAATAAGCGGGATGGCTTTGGTAATGGTCTCTTTGAAACCGTAAATACTGCCGAAAGATCCGCTGAAAATTTTCTCGAACGCAAAAATCGGGTTCACGCCGCATAAAATAAAAATCAATCCGATAGCCGCCATGCCGGCAGCCAGCGCCAGGACCAGGGTCAAAAAGATGCCGATGGCGGATATCTGCTCTCGATCAGAGACTTTAAAGTGAAGCATCCGCCCCCTCTCCCGTTTTTAAATAGTTTGTGCCGGCCATCATCAATCCGATATCCGCGATCCGGGAATCATCGGATTCCAGAATCCCCATAAAATTCCCTTGAAAAATGACGGCAACCCGGTCGCACAGCGCGAAGATTTCCTCCAGATCTTCGGACACCAGAAGGACAGCGCCGCCTTCTGCACGCCGCTTAAGCAGCTGATTGCGCAGATACTCAGTTGCACCCACATCCAAGCCGTAAGTGGGATGAGAAGCCACCAACATATCCGGCTTGTCAGCAATCTCACGGCCGAGAATCAATTTTTGAATATTACCGCCGGACAGATTTTTCGTCTGAATATTAATGGACGGCGTGGCCACCTGGAAATCTTTGATCAACTGCCGGGTATGCGCCTTGATGCGGCCATAAGCGAGAAAAGCCCGCCGGGAAAACTTCTTCTGGTGGTGCTGCTTAAGGATCGCGTTTTCGTAAAGAAAGAGGTTAGGTGCGATGCCAAACCGGATCCGTTCCTCCGGCACGTGGGACACGCCGGTGTTGTGGATTTTTCGGGGCGACTGGTTGGTAATATCGATATCGTTGATCCGAATCCTTCCGTGGGTCACCAGCCGCAGGCCGGTAATGGCTTCGACCAGTTCGCGCTGCCCGTTTCCGGCAACACCGGCAATACCGAAAATTTCGTTCCTGTACACCTCAAAGGAGATGCCGTTCACTACCGGATATCCTTTGTCGCCATCTACCTTGACGTCCACCACATCCAGTACTTTCTCTTTTCTCGGCATCTTTTCCCTGGAAAATGAGAAAACAACGTCCCGGCCGATCATCATACGCGCCAGGGAGCGCTTGTCCATCTGTTCGGTACACGCATGTCCAACCACGCGGCCTTTGCGAAGCACGGTCACCCGGTCGCAAAGCTTTTTGATTTCATCCAGCTTGTGGCTGATGAGGATAATCATCTGCCCGTCTTTTCTCATTTTTTCCAGAACCTGGAAAAAATCCCGGGTTTCCTGAGGGGTAAGAACAGAGGTGGGTTCGTCAAGAATCAACAACCCTGCACCGTTGACGAGCGCTTTGATAATCTCCACCCGTTGCTGTTCGCCGGCAGACAGCTGCCATACTTTTTTGTCAGGATCGATGTTGAAATTGAATTTTTCTGAGAACGAAACGATGCTTTGTCTCATTTTCTTCTGCGGGAACAGCATGGGCGCGTGTGCATAACCCAGGGCGATGTTTTCAATCACCGTGTGGTTCTGAATCAGCATGAAATGTTGGTGCACCATGCCGATACCATGGTCGATAGACGCCTTGGGAGAATCGATCGAAATCCGATGGCCATTGACCCGGATCTCTCCGGCATCGGGCTGATAAATTCCGTAGAGGATATTCATCAGCGTGGTTTTTCCGGCTCCGTTTTCCCCCAGCAGGCCAAGGATTTCTCCGGACGACACCTTCAAATTGATGTTATCGTTTGCTCGAACCCCATGAAATGACTTGTTAATATTTATCATTTCAAGCGTTTCAATTTTTTTCATAATGGCCGTCATCCAAAAAAACAAAAAGGGAGGCCGGGCTTAAGACTCCGGCTCCCCTTCTAATCAAAACAAGCGTCTTATTTGGGGATGCTTCCCACGACGTTGTCTACGTAGTACATGATGCTCAGCAGGTCTGCCTTGGAGGCCTTTTCTCCGGCTTTGATCTGCAGCTTTCCGGTATTGTCTGAAATGGGCCCCATGTAAGGATCGAAAACGTCGGTGCCTTTTTTCATCTGCTCATAGCGCTTGACGACCAGGTCATAAACGGAAAGGGATCCAAAATCTTTCGTTGGAACGGAAATGGCCTTCAATGCATCTACAAACTTGGGATTGATCGGGTCTTCGAATGAACCGCCGAGGATGGCAGCCTTTTCAGCAACCAACCACCAAAGGTCATCACTCGTCCAGGTTCCTTCATGAAGATCCTTGAGAATCTTTTCGTACATGACCCCCCAGTCCACCAACTGCCCGGACACCACGGAGTCTTTTCCATAGGGTTGCATCGGACTGTAATGGCTGAAGGTATAAATTTGCTTGCCTTTTTCCGTATGCTCCTGGCCCACTTCAATGACCGCCGGTGTGTCCTCGGTAAACGCAAGCGCGTCGCAACCGTCGGCGATCAGTGCCTCTGCCGCCTCCCTGGCCTTGTCCGGCCCATACCAGGCATAGGTCCACCGCACATGAACGTCCGCCTTGGGATTCACCGCTTTGATACCAAGGGCGAAGGCATCGATATGGCGAACCACCTCCGGAATGGGGAAGGCCCCTACATAGCCGATTTTATTGCTTTTGGTCAGCCCGCCGGCCATCAACCCATTCAGATAATAGGTCTGATAAAGGTCGGCGAAATAGGTGCCAACATTTTTAGTCTGTTTGAAACCGGAACAGTGCATGAAGTGTTTGTCCGGATATTTCTTGCCCGCTTTAAGGGTGCCATCCATGTAACCGAAGCTGGTCGTAAAAACGACGTCGCATTTTTCTTCCTGAATAAACCGGTCGATTATTCTATCGGAATCAGCTTCAGCCACGGACTCGATAAAAACGGTCTTTAACCACGGCAGTTGCTTCTCGGCATATTTTCTTCCCACGTCATGGGCATGAGACCAACCATAGTCGCCAACCGGTCCAATATAGACAAAACCGGCTTTGAGCGGTTTTTCAGCCGCGACACCTACGCCGGATCCAAAAAGGGTATACAGCACGACACAAAAAACGATCCAGACAAAACGCTTTCGCAATATTTTACTGCCCCTCATTTGCTCCTCCTTTTCTTGACAGAACCTTTTAGTCGTTTTTTCCTGATTCAAACAGGACTTTTAACTACGATGATCCGATTCGTTAAGTCAACAACAGTGTTTTTCAATCTTCGGAGTGTTGCCTCTGCTTTTTCGATTTGTTCATCACATTTTTATCCAATTCAAGAAATATTCTGATTCAACGGCTATTGACGCTTTATCATTGACTTTGGGTTAGCGGTATGATTGTTTAATTATTTTGGTCTTTTATGGGAAAATTGTAATTTCAGGAAACTTAAATACCGGGCGCTTGTCACCTTATTATAAGGGTGACTGACAGCGTCAGTCTCAGGAGGATAAAATGTACGGGTTAGCGGCTATACAACAAGCCAACGGGTGGGCCATGGCCGGCGCGGGAGCCTGTATCGTTCTCATCGGCTTGGCGGTACTTTCTTTTTTAATATCGATGATTCCCCGCCTTACCGGTTTTTTTGAAGAAAAGCCCCATCCACCCATCGAAAAATCGAAAATATCGACCCAACCGAAAAGGATCGTTCCAGATAAGCTTCCGGACGAACTTGGCGCCGCATCAACGATCTATATCTCCTTTACCGAAGACATAGGTGAAACGTTCGACCTGATCGATCTACACCGGAAAGCCAAAGAAGTCGGACTTCCCCATCCCCATCTTTCGATCAAACGCTTCAGGGACGCAGGCATATTGGTTTCTGTAGGCGACGGACGCTTTTCCTGGCAACCCCTATCCGAATAAAGAACAAGGACCTGATAAATGGATCTTTTACTGCAGTTTCTGACCAATACCGGGTATTACCTGGCCGATTACCGGCACTTTTTAATGTGGGGCATTGGAATCGTCTTTGTCTACCTGGCCATCGGTAAACAATATGAGCCGTTGCTCCTGCTTCCCATCGGTTTTGGGGTTTTATTGGGCAATGTCCCTTTTTTTAAGGGTTTCGGACTCGGCATCTATGAACCGAACAGCGTTCTTCACTACCTTTATTTTGGCGTGACCACCGGCGTCTATCCGTCGATAGTATTCCTTGGCCTCGGTGCCATGACCGATTTTTCCTCGCTGCTGGCACGTCCGAAACTGATGCTGCTCGGAGCGGCAGCGCAAATGGGCATTTTCTTTACCCTGCTCAGTGCTTTGGCCTTGGGTTTTCTTCCAAAAGAGGCTGCCTCCATCGCAATCATCGGTGGGGCCGACGGCCCAACATCCATCTTTTTAACGGCCAAGCTGGCACCGCACCTAATAGGCCCCATCGCCATTGCCGCCTATTCATACATGGCACTGATTCCGATCATTCAACCGCCGATCATGAAACTGCTGACAACAAAGAACGAACGCCGGATTCACATGCCCGACCCTCGGCCGGTTTCAAGAAAGGAGTTGTTGATTTTCCCGGTCGTCGGTTTATTCCTCTGCTGCTTCCTAGCCCCAGCGTCCATTCCCTTGTTGGGAACCTTCTTTTTTGGAAACCTGATGAAGGTCAGCGGTGTTGTCGACCGCCTTGCACAAACCGCTCGAAACGCCATCATCGATACGGCCACAATCTTTTTAGGGTTAACCGTCGGGGCCAGCACCCAGGCCGATGTTTTTCTCACCACCAAGTCGGTTGGCATCTTTGCGCTTGGAGCGGTGGCCTTCAGCATCGCTACAGCGTCAGGTGTGCTTTTTGGTAAATTCATGAATCTCGTGTCAAAAGAAAAGATCAACCCCTTACTCGGCGCAGCCGGTGTATCTGCGGTTCCCGGGTCTGCCAGAGAAGTACATATGATGGGACAGAAAGAAGATCCATCCAACTACCTTCTGATGCATGCCATGGCCTGCAACTCCTCCGGCGTTATCGGGTCTGCAATCTGCGCCGGTATTCTGTGGAGTTTTAATGTAGGATAACTGCTACCATTCGAGGATACCCGTTTCAACACCGCTGAAGATGCCGGAGAATTGAATTCATTCTCCGGCATCTTTGTTTGCTTGTTTTAAAGACTATGATTTACGCTTGACCTCTTGGATTTGACTGTGCGATTCTTAAAATGTTAATGGAAACGGTTCGGCGAATTCGATGCGCCCTGTCATTTTCAACACGCGCCTTAGCCTTCCTCTCTCGTCGCCACATCTACTGCCGTTCTCTTTTTTCAACCAATTAAACTAATGGGGGAAGCCATGATTGCAAAAGTAATAATCAAACGCCGATTCGTTAAGGAAAACACACCTCAAATTCTTTCACTGCTAAACAAGATCAGATCCATAGCTTTGGACCAGCCTGGATATATTTCGGGAGAAACCCTCATGCAAAAAGACTTTCCGGAAAACATGGCGGTCATTGCTACATGGCAACGCATGGAAGACTGGGTGGCATGGAAAAACAGTGAGACGCGGAAAACCTATGAGGCCATGTTAGAGATTTATCAGACCAGACCCACCCAGTATGAAGAATACCATCTGGGAACATCGTTTCTGAGAGAGAGTTAAACGATAGCGATCGTGCCAAACGGCCATGCAAGTCCTTTTCGATTTTTATTCTTCCCACCACGCCTCAGTTCCTTAAAACAGTTATAAAAACAAAGGGTTAAAGACGGCTTTTGGAGTGCTTGAATTTTAAACGATCTCACCCCCCCCAATGATTATCTATGGGCACGACATTTTCGTTCAAAAAAAAGCCTCTGGCTAAGCATATTGCGCTCCAGCCCTTTTCCGAACATTTTTGATGAACAAAATACCCGACCTCTTTGTAAAACTCACACAAGGGGTGGGCCTCATCTGTTTTCAACCCTGAAAAAATAAGCACACTGTCCGCAGCGGTCTTTGTTTCTAAAGTGGACCGAAATCCATACAATGTTGGCATTCTCAGGTTGGCGAAGACCAAATCATACGAACCGGTAATGGCAGATAAATCATCATCGAGGATTTTGACCCGTTCTTCCAGTTGGTTCAGACGAACGTTTTCTCTGGCCTCAAAAATGGCACAGGGATCCGAATCAATACCCCAAACCAAACCAACCCCCATTTTTGCTGCAACAATCGCCAAAATGCCGGATCCTGTCCCGATATCAACGGCTCTGTACTTTTGGCACTTATCCCGCAGACGTGGCTGATGAAGAAGTTCGTCAATCAATTGAATGGCAAGGCGGGTGGTTGGATGCTCCCCCCCACCAAAAGAGGCCCCCCTGCCAAGGGAAACAACCTCCTGACCCGGGAGAGGCTTCAAAGAACTCAACGGTGGCTTTATAACCACGTTTTCGGAAACGGCCGTTGGTTGGTCGTATGAAATTTCGATGAAGGAATTTCCGTAGTGGGAGGTATAACACAACTGGCCGGTTTGCATAAGGCTGGCGATCAAGAGCTTAAGCTTTTTTGGATGACACTGGTGAATATCGCAGAAATGACGTTTTAAACAACAAAAACTTACCTTGAAAGGCGATTCGGCGATGAATCGAAGAATCTGGGATTGTGAGGCACACATATAGTTGTCACCTCAATCGGGGATGGCATTTTCCGGCTATCCCACCGAAAAAACAGGGCACTATTTAAGCCCTTCTTTCTTCAACAGATTATTATGCCACAAAGCAAAATCATACATCGCAAGGTAACGGTCGTCATCATTGACGATCCCTATCGCCATATCCAACGCACCTCTCCCGTAGCTGTTGGAATACCCGTCCAATGGACGCGACTGCAAAAATTCTCTGACTAACATTTGAGACGTTCTACGGCTTTTATCTCTACGGATATCGATCGGGTCTTTCGGTTTTTCAAACGGATCCCACTTGTCGTAGCCGAGTTTGTTTAGAATGTGTTTTTGCCGCCGGGGCGACATGGTGTCAAAAATGGCTTTTTTCTTGTCCGCATCGGAAAAAGAGCTCTCCATGTTACCCCCTCATGCCTGACTGTCTTCAGGCTTTTTTTTATCTGCGTCGATACCAAGATACGCCTCATCGAAAACGGTTAACAGAGCCATGGAAAGCGGCATCAACACATCACCCATCTTTACATGCGTGGATTGCAACACCTCAATGATTTCACAAGACAATTCATGAAGCTTTGTGTGCACCGAGTCCAAATTAACTGTGGGGTAGGATTCACCCGTATTAAAGGCAGACAGCCCACACGTATGACCACGTCCGGCAATCGCGGTGGGGATACCGTAGAGTCGGCAAGTCACTGGACGAAACGCATACAAGTCACACCGACTTTCTTCGTTCAGCAACGGACAGCGTATCCGTTCGGCAGCCATTTCAAGAAGGACCTGTTCTTCAGATTTCTCGCCGGCCGCCACCGCCTTAAACGCTTTCCGTTTCAATTGGTATATTTTTCGATCTGATGTATTGGCAACCTCAAGTATTTTATCTTTCTTTTCGGCCGAAACATTTTCCGAAAATTTCGAGTTAATATAAATCGCTTCGACCAAAGAAAGGTCGAACAGTGCCTGGCAGCAATCCGAACACTCCATTTTACATTTCACGCAATCTGGATGTTGTTTTCGAACGGTCTCAAAGATCCCATCCAATTGGTCGACAAAGGTTTCATATTTCTTAAATACATTTTCCAATTCGGGTATCATAGGCCGGTTTCTCCCAACGAATGTTTCACGTGAAACACTACTTGCCAATACAGAATTGGCTGAAAATATGATCGTAAAGTTCTTCCTTGTTCCTGTTTCCAGAGACTTCGTCCAGAAGACGGAGGACATCATTTAACATTCCAGAAACAACTTCTAACGATTGCACCGTTTCAACAGCGATCACGCATTGTTCAAGCTCCTTCAATACTTTTTCCAGAATTTTCCTCTGGCGCAAATTAGGGGTGATCCGTTCACGGCTGGTGATGTTTTTATCCGAAAGTAAATCTTTAAATATTAACCTCTTCAAGTCAACAATCCCGGTCCCCGTTTTTGCAGAAACTCTGATATGAGGAACGCCATCAATTTGCTTTTGTATACTTAAGACCATGTCATCTTCAGCCAAATCATCTTTGTTTATCACGGCAATCGTTTTTGATCTTCCAAGCTCCTCAGCCAGTTTTTTCTCAAAACCGTTAACCTCCCGAGTTGCTTCTAAAACCAAAATTACAAGGTCCGCCTGATTGAAATGGTCACGCGCTTTTTTAATACCAATGCGTTCTACAGGATCGTTCGTGTCGTGAATTCCTGCAGTGTCACAGATAATTACAGGAACCCCGTTTATTGAAAAATATTCTCGTACAACGTCCCTGGTCGTACCGGGAACCTCAGACACAATGGCGGTTTCCCTTTCAACCAGCCGGTTCAATAAGCTCGACTTTCCGACATTAGGAGCGCCTGCAATGGCCAAAAGAAGGCCTTCCTTAAAAATAGCGGTGTCCTTTTGCCTTTGGATGAGCAAAGATATCTCCGGAAAAATAGTCTGTCTCATTGTCTTTTGAATATTTCTAAGATAGCTTTCCTGGTCAATTTCGCTCTCTTCGGAAAACTCTATACCTGCCTCGCAACTCGCCACCAGGGTTGTTATAGAATCTGAAACACCCTGAATTACGTCTCGGAGTCCACCGGCAACCTGGCAACTAGCCAATTGAACGGCCGTTTCACAGGGTGCGTTAATAAGATCGATAACCGCTTCCGCCTGGGTCAGGTCAATCCGGCCGTTTAAGAAAGCGCGTTTAGTAAATTCACCGGGACCTGATAAAACAGCGCCGTTGTTGACAACGACACTTAAAATCCGATCCAGAACCACAAAACCTGAGTGTGAATGGAATTCTACAACATCTTCCCGTGTAAAACTTTTGGGCGCTTTCATATAAATTGCCAGGACCTCATCGAGAATAATACCGTTTTCCGGATCAATGAGATGCCCATAGTAAACCACATGAGAATTCAATGCACGTTCAATGGCAAGTTTGCCGATTGGTCCGATTTTTTGTTTATCCCGAACAAAGAGTTTTTTAAGGATCGCAAAGGCGTTTGGCCCTGAAATTCTGACGATTCCTATTCCGCCGGGACCCAACGGCGTTGAAATGGCGGCAATCGTATTTTGGGTCATAGAGCACCTGATGAAAAAAACAGCCGTTTTTTACGCTTTTGCATCAGTGTTTCTTCTATTGGATCCAAACTGTTTTTTTGGAAAAATCATCAATTTCCGATAATAACCGTCTCCAATACTTTGGGTTCGCACACCGTTTTCATCCTTCAGATAGATGTGAACGATTCGTCGGTCATGTGCGTTCATTTGCCCGATGGTTACCGGCTTTTTAGTTCTTTTTGCTTTTTCGGCCATACGAGATGCCATCTGTTCGAGATTGTTTTTGCGTTTATCGAGATAACCCTCCACATCCACCAGCACTCGGACTCGATTGGTACTCTTTTTATTAATCATTTTTTCTAGAAGATATTGAATAGCTTCGAGCGTCTGCCCTCTTTTCCCAATCAGAACGCCACTATCTCCACCTGAAATTGAAAAAATCAATTTGTCCTTTTTCTGAACTAGTTGAACGGTCGCTCCGACCGTAATTCCATTTATAAGGGTCTGCAGACCCTGAATTCCGGAAGAAAGTAGTTCCTCATCATGTTTCGGCGAGCCCTCTGATTCAAGAGTGCCTTTAATAGGGAGAGTTTTTTCAAATTTTTCGACAGTCGATTTTTTTTGGTACGGTTTTAAACGCTTTGCTTTATTTTTATCTTCCTCAACAAACACCTTAATTTTAGCTTTCTTAACACCGACTAAGCCAAAGATCCCACTTGAACCATAAGCCATGACTTCGTGTTTGATTTTTTCAGCCGGTATACTGAGTTCGTCACTAGCCTTTTCAAGTGCTTGATCAACATTTTTCCCTTGAAATTCATATGATTTAGACATAATTGCCTCCAAATTTTATGTGGTTTTCTTTTGAACGTAGTATTGCTGGCTTATGGAAAGCACGTTGTTAACGAGCCAGTACAACACCAGTCCTGAGGAAAAATTGATAAAAATAAAAGTGAAAACCACGGGCATTAGCATCATCATTTTGGCTTGAGTGGGGTCTCCTGGAGGAGGAGACATTTTTTGTTGAAGCAACATGGTTGCACCCATGATAATGGTTAAAACGGGAATTCCATAAGGCGGTTCCATAAAAGGAATGGAAAAACCAAAGTGGAAAAGCCGATCAGGAGCTGATAAGTCGTTGATCCATAGAAAAAAGGGTGCATGTCTCAATTCGATAGCCTGGTAAAGCATCCGATAAAGGGCAAAAAATACGGGTATCTGAAGGACCATGGGTAGGCACCCTCCCATGGGGTTGACCTTGTAGGTTTTATATAGCGCCATCAACTCCTGATTCATTTTTTGTTTGTCATTCTTATGCTTTTCGCGAATTTCAGTCATCAATGGTTGAAGCTTTTTCATCTCACTCATTGACTTGTAACTTTTGTTGCCCAAAGGCCATAAAATAATTTTCGTGAACACCGTCAAAAGGATGATTGCGATTCCGTAGTTGGGAACAACGCTATGGATTTTGTTCATAAACCACAGGCAGGGCTTGGCGATCACATTAAAAAAACCGAAATTCAGTGCCTTGCCGAGATCATGGCCAAGGCTGTTTAACAAATCCATGCTTTTGGGCCCCATAAATACATAAAACTGAAACGCTTCCTGGGTGCCCGGTGAAATTTCAAAAATGGGGTTAACCAACTGATTTACGACTATTTTGTCTATCGTTGCCAATTTCATGCTTCCGTTGATTTCCTTTGCGGGAATAATGCACGAAAGGAAATACCGGTCTTCTACGCTGATCCATTTTATATTGCCTTTATATTCATCCTGCTCCTTAATTTTTTTTGTTTTAACCTGCTCCAGACTATCGTTGATCAACCCACTAGGTCCAACAAAACCATACCCTTTATTCTCTTCTATGGGTTTTCGGACAGAAAGAACTAGTTGATCTTTCAACAACCGTTTTGATGAATTTTTTAGAACGACTTTTAAATCGATAAGGTAGGAATCGGGATCGAAGGTATAGGTTTTATTAACGATATTCCCGTCGTGAGCAACCCAGTTAAAGGACAGAGCTTTCGGTGAATCATCGACGACCAGTCGGTCACCCGCCTGATCAATTGAAAAAATTGCTTCATCCAAACCTTTCAACGATTTTCCTGATAGGGATGTACGAATAACTCCATTTTTGAAGGTTTCAGGAATCAGTTGTTTGTTCGGAGAATCCTTTTCTACGGATTCACGATATTTTTTGAGGATATAACTGGTAAAAGATGCACCTTTAGCAGAAATGCGAACGGAGTAGAAGGGGGTCTCGACGGTTATTTCCCGTCCTTGATTTTCCGGAATCTGAGCCGCTTGCATCTCCTCGATCGCGTCAGGACTGATGGTGTTGCCCGTTGTAGTGCCAGTATTAATCGGCGCTTGTTTTTCTGCCGTCATCTTTTCCGTTATTTGGACTTTCTGATTGTCGATTACCGGCTGCCGATCAACAAAAAACATGCTCCAGACAAATAGCACCAGAAAAGACAGACCAATGGCAAGCAACAGTCGAAATTGTTCCATTTTTTTCTCCTTGACGCCAAATTGCGCCAACAGTCGCGAAAGATACGTTGTAGGTTTTTTAAACGGCGTAAGCTTATCGCAGAAGGCAATCGAGGCGGGTTAAAACAAATCAAATCGAATTTTCGAAAGGGGCTGAATGTCTACGGAACCGGATCAAAGCCACCAGGGTTGAACGGATGGCACCGCAAAAGCCTTTTGAGCGCCAACAGGCATCCCCTCCAAACACCATAATTGGAGATCGCTTGGTAAGCGTATTCGGAACAGGACGGAACAAATCGGCATGCAGGCCCTAAAACGGGTGAAATAAAGATCTGATACAATTTAATCAGGAGTAGTGCCAGTTTATTCATCTTCCCGCAATTCAGGATTTTCCGGCAAGCATCTCGAAACAAGACCCGAGTTGGTTTATAATTGCCTCAGTCCCTACCCTTCCAGACGATTGTCTGGCAATGATGTTAATATCGAGCCGGCCCGGCAATCTGCCTCTGTTTAATCGAAAATATTCGCGAATGATTCGCTTGATCCTATTTCTCGTCACGGCATTCCCGACTTTTTTAGAGACGGTGATGCCAAGGCGAGATCTCGAAACCTGATTTCTTCGGGATATTATAATAAAACAGTCGCTGTAAAAACGACCTCCATTTTTAGACAACGTCCGATATTCAATGGACGTTCTTATTCGATCCGCCTTGGTGAACTTAAATCGTAACGTTGATAAAGACCCGTTTTCATAGTATTTTTTATTTTTCTTTTCCACCGACAATTCAAAAATGGGTCTTCATCGACAATCCAGTTAAACCGCCAGTCGTTTTCTGCCACGCGCCCGCCGACGGTTAATAACACGGCGACCGGCCTTCGTTGACATTCTTTTTCTGAATCCATGCGTTCGGGCACGTTTAATTCTACTCGGTTGGTAAGTACGTTTCATCGTCTAATTTCCTTCTCTCCAATGATGTAATGCCAATGCATTCTTTTCTAAATAAGTTGAATCGGGTATCCTAACCACATGAAAACACCGATGTCAAGCCGCAAAAAAGAACGGGTCGCCGGAAGCGGTAGTTAAAAACTATCAGCTTGTATTTTCAAAAAGACAGGATAATTCCCAATCTCGTTTTAATCATGTACAGATTCAATAATTTCGAATGCTTCCATGTGATACCGGTCGTCCGGATAAATAACGATCTGTTTTTCAATGCTCTTTTCCAGGCCAGGAATCAAATGATTTTCCTCACCATGAAGAAACTCGGCAACCTCGGGATTCACTCGTAGGGTAAGTCGGGAACCGGTCATATCGGCGGCATATCTTAAAATTTCCCGGTATACTGAGTAACATACTGTTTTGATTGATATTATATAACCTTCTCCCTCGCAATAGGGGCACGGATCACACAGCAACCGCGTAAGGGGTTTACGGGTTCTTTTCCGGGTCATTTGAATAAGACCCATATCAGAGATGGGAAGGATATGGGTCTTGCTTCTGTCCTTGGTAAACGCTTCATTAAGCGCAGAAAAGACTTTTTCCTGATTTGATTTTTTTTCCATATCGATGAAATCGATAATGATAATTCCACCGATATCCCGTAACCGGATTTGGTAGGCAATCTCTTTGACCGCCTCCAGATTTGTTTTTAAAATGGTTTCTTCGAGATTGTACTTTCCAACATACCGACCCGTATTTACATCGATGGCTACCAGGGCTTCGGTGTGTTCGATAACGATATACCCTCCTGATTTGAGCCACACTTTTCTCTTCAATGCCCTTGAAATATCTCCTTCAAGGTTATAGGCATCGAAAATAGGTTCATTGCCCTCAAACAACTCCACAGAATCTTTAAGGGAAGGATTAAAGGTATCAAGAAACGCCAGTACCGATTCGAAATCCTTTCTCGAATCGATCACGAGCTTTTCCGCCTCTTGTAGGAGCAGGTCTCTGACCGCTCTAAGGCTAAGGTTTAATTCCTGATGAAGAAGGGATGGTGTAGGGGCCGTCTGATATTTTTTTTGGATGTTGCACCACAGGTTCTTCAAAAAACCCATTTCGTAGGCTACTTTTTCTTTCAGCACCCCTTCTGCTGCAGTGCGCACAATATAGCCCATCGAACTATTACTGGATAACTCAAAAACAATGTTTTTAAGCCGTTGACGTTCGTTTTCATCCTCAATCCGACGCGAAATTCCTATATGAGAGGAGGTGGGCATCAACACCAAAAAGCGTCCGGGAAGTGAAATATTAGAGGTAATTCGGGCACCCTTTGTGCCAATGGGTGATTTTGAAACCTGAACGAGAATTTCCTGCCCTTCGGTAATAAGGTCTTCAATGTTGTATTTTTCTTCTTTTAAATTAGCAGTCGCGTGGTGATCTTCTTCAGAGAAAACATCTTCCTCAACATCGTTGCAAATAAAATGGTCTTCGATATCCGAATAATTATCGCGGACCACATCATCAACATAAATAAAGGCTGCCTGGTTCAATCCGATGTCTACAAAAGCCGCCTGCATTCCCGGAAGCACCCGCTGAACCCGTCCTTTATATATATTACCGGTATTATCGCGGCTTCCCTTTCTCTCAATGAAAAGTTCAACGATGGTTTCGTCTTCAACAAGAGCAACCCGGGTTTCGTGGTCGGCCACATTGATAATTATTTTTTTAGACATAATTCTTTTTTCTTTTGGTGATTATCGCAGTCAGGATCTGCCGATCGCTCAAATTAAAGACCGTTTTCATCACATGCCCCGGTCTTACCATCAGGTTGTTATCTGTTCCAAGGGACATAAAAACTTGATGGCGGTCCAACAGCCTGATTTCGGAAACCGCCTTTTTTAAATCAACGACAACCAACTTACCTTTCTTGCTTTTTCTTTCAATAGTTACGCTTTGTTGCCCAAAAAACCAATCTAAATCTTTTTCCATGAAAAAGCCATCTTTTAGTTCGACCCGATACGCCTGTTTATTGTCTCGTTCCAATTTCTTTTGTTGGACTTCTGGTGTGCAACCGGTAATTTCCAGACCACCAGGCATTTGCGGGCGGAGACGCAAAACCAACTCTCCCGGATCAATCGATTCGGTAAGCGTAACCAGCAGTTGTTCCTCTTCACTTTGCATCCCCATGGGCAACGTATCTCCAAAAGAGATTTTTGGCATGGGATGAAACCCTTTGGAATATTTTAAAGGAAGTCCTCCCCGTCGAAAGCTTCTTATAAATATTTTTATCATTTCAAGATGGCCCAAAAACCGCGAAGCGTTCATTTTTTTAAAAGTGACCACATACTTGATGCTTTTTTCTGACGGCTCGGATTCAGCCGCCGGGGGTTCCCCTGAAAAAAGATCTTTCTGATCATGAAAAGAAACCGGTTTCAGCGATTCAAAATCACAAACTCCGCAGCCACTGCAGGACCCGGTACGACAGTCCTTGGTGATCCTTCCTTCGAACGCTCGGTCCTTTTCTTCCACTAAAAAAGACCGATCCACACCAATGTTGATATGATCCCATGGCAACGGCTGGTTTGTATCGGAAGTTCCACAGGTATACTGTGACGTGTTTATCCCGCTCTCTTCAAAAACCGTGACCCACCGATCATAGTTAAAAAAATCTGTCCACCCATCGAACCGGCATCCGTCTTTCCACGCGTTGATCAACACCTTGTTCAACTTTCGATCTCCCCTGGCCCAGACCCCTTCGATCATACTGACCCGCGGGTCCTGCCATTTAACGTGGATGCCGGGGAGTTTAAGGTTCTCTTTCAACCAGTTAATTTTTTCCAAGGCCGTTTCGAGACTGATCTGCGGTTCCCACTGAAACGGTGTGTGAGGCTTGGGAACAAAAGTAGCAACACTGACGTTAATTTTCCCACTTCGTCCCGGTCTTTTGGTAATGGGTTTTAAATGTTTTACCAGATCTACAATCGCTTCGATATCTGCCTGCGTTTCGGTGGGAAGACCGACCATAAAATAAAGTTTGATCATCTTCCAGCCCAGAGAAAAGGCATTTTCAACGGTATCGACGATATCTGCTTCCGTGATGTTTTTATTGATCACATCTCGCAGGCGCTGGCTTCCTGCTTCCGGTGCAATGGTGAATCCAGTTTTTCTGACCTTGCGAATCAGTTCCATCAGCTCGGGAGTCAGAGAACCCGCCCGCAAGGACGGCAGGGATATTGCCACCCGGTCTTTTGCACCGAATTCCATAATCTTTTTCATCAACGGGGCAATGCAGGAGTAATCCCCCGTGCTCAGAGACAGCAGCGAGAGATCTTCATATCCGCTCTCCTCCAACGATTGGCTCACTGAAGACAATATCGATTCCGGATGGCGTTCTCGGACCGGCCGATAGATCATTCCAGCCTGACAGAACCGGCAACCTCGGGTGCAGCCCCGGGCAATTTCCATGCGTAACCGGTCATGAACCGGCTTACCGAAGGGAATAATAGGCTGCAATGGAAACGGTGCCATGTTCAGATCGGAAACAACGGCTCGTTCAACATCACGGTATGACGCACGTTTTGAGATTAACTGCTGCTTTCCGCCAGAATCGAGGGAAACATCGAAAAATGAAGGAATATACACCCCTTTTATCAGCGACCAGCGGTCGAGCAATGCTTCTCTATTGCCCCTGCCCGATTGCAGCCAGTCTTTCCATGCATCGGTCATTTGTAAAATAACGGCCTCACCGTCACCCACCACGATCGCATCAAAAAAATCAGCCACGGGTTCAGGATTGCAGGTACACGGTCCACCGCCGATAACAAAAGGATCTTTTTCTTTCCGCTGCTCGGTAAAGAAGGGAACACCCCCGAGGTCGAGCATGTTCACCATATTCGTATAGTTTAACTCGTAAAGCAGGCTGAAGCCGATAATATCAAATTCTTTGAGCGGGGTTTGGGACTCTAGAGAGCCTAACGGCAGCCTGTTTTTTCGAAGTTGCTCCTCCATATCCACTGCTGGGGCAAAGACCCTCTCGGCCAGAATATTCTCCCGAGCATTTAGCATCCCATATAAAATCTGAATGCCGAAGTGGGATGTGGCAATTTCATAAAGGTCTGGAAATGCCAGCGCGACATGCACTTGGGTTTGATTCCAGGATTTTTTAATACGGTTGATTTCGCTTCCCAAATAACGGCTGGGCATCTGGACCAACGGCAGGATATCTTGAATGGATGTTTCACTCATGTTATGTTTCTATACCTGATATTTTTATGGAAACGGGTTGACATGCCAATGATCGCCAAACAAAACGACCTAAAAAAAAGATCCTTGCTGCTTTTTGCGGGATCTTTGATTATCACTCTTATCAGCTGGCAAAATGGCTTTTGCGGCATTGAAACACGAGAAAACAATGTCGTCAAGGCGGTACGAAAAGCAGGCCCGGCCGTGGTCAATATAAGTTCACAATATGAAATCCGCAAGAATTCCAATCCTTTTTCAGGATATGGGATAGACCCGCTGTTGGATACCTTTTTCAGGGATTTTTTTTCCCCCGAACTTGAACGAAGGGAAAAGCGAACCAGTCTTGGCTCCGGCGTCATCATTGACGGCATGCGCGGTTTTGTTTTAACCAATACCCACGTCGTCGAAAAGGCAAGCACCATCAGCGTGGCGCTGAACGATCAAAGAGAATTCGAGGCGACCATTGTGGGAATGGACCCGGATTCGGATTTGGCTGTGCTTAAAATAAAATCGGATCACGAGTTACCAGCCATTGAAATGGGCAATTCAGATGATTTAATGATCGGAGAATCGGTTATTGCCATCGGAAATCCCTTTGGTTTTTCCCATACGGTCACCACCGGTGTGGTCAGTTCTATCAATCGAAGTATCAAGACCGCAGAAAGGGTCTTCCACCGCTTCATTCAAACCGATGCCTCCATCAATCCGGGAAACAGCGGCGGCCCCCTGCTTAATATCAACGGAGAGTTAATCGGCATCAACACGGCTATCTTTGCGCAAGCCCAGGGCATCGGTTTTGCCATTCCTATAAATCGGGCAAAACGAATCATTTCCGACCTGATCAATTTTGGAGAGGTGATTCAGGCATGGGTCGGCATCACGGTTCAACCCATTGATTCCAGCCTTTCCAAATATCTCGATATCCAAGGCGATCTTGGACTAATGGTCACTGCAGTGGATCCGCAAGGCCCGTCGGCAAAGGCGGGCCTTCGTGAAGGTGATATCATCCTTTCCATAGACGGCTTGAAGACAACCGACATCTCCACTTATCAATTGAAGATGAACGAAATATCCGCCGACCAAACCATATCGGTTGAATACAGAAGAAAAGGAAAAACCGCTCAAACAAATATCAAAACGGCTATATTTCCTCTCGATCGGGCACTGGATTTAGCCGGACAGAGGTTGGGCATCACTGTTTCCGACCTTGATAAACAGGTCCAGTCCAAATATGACGTCCTGACCAACATCGGGGTTATAATCATAAAAATACGCAGGGGTTCCTATCTTGACCATATCGGCGTGAGACCCGGAGATATTATACGCCAGATCGACGAAGCCCAGGTGGAAAATATGGCGGATTTTAAAGCGGCCATGGTAAAATACCGGAACAAACCGTCAGTGGTACTTCTCATTCAGCGCCATGGAAATCTATACTATGTGAATACAACCATGAAAGATAATTCATAATGAAAAGAAAAAAAATTATCGAGCTACTAAAAACCTCTGCTCCTATTGATAATATACTGATTAAAGGATGGATTCGAACCAAACGGGACTCCAAAAATTTTTCTTTTATCGAAGTCAATGATGGTTCCTGTCTGAAAAATATGCAGATTGTCGTTGATGAAAGAATATCAGACTACATCGAAATTAAAAAGCTGACTACCGGATCGGCAGTTGCCGTATCGGGTAGCCTTGTCCCATCCCAGGGCGGCGGACAGCAATGGGAGGTTCGGGCTGAAAAAATGGATATTATCAGTATCGCACCCGAAACCTTCCCGTTACAGAAAAAACGCCATACCGATGAATATCTGAGAACCATTGCCCATTTGAGGCCACGGACCAATAAATATGGAGCTGTCTTCAGAATCCGTTCCGAACTTTCCTGGGCGGTCCACCAATTTTTCAGGGATCGGAGATTTCGCTACATTCACACCCCGGTGATTACCGGATCAGACTGTGAAGGTGCTGGAGAACTATTTCGAGTAACGACGCTGAAGCCATCCATGCCGATGAATTCAGACGAAAAAATTGATTTTTCCAAGGATTTTTTCGGCGCGGAATCCAATCTGACGGTTTCAGGACAGCTGTCCGCCGAAATGTTTGCCCTCGCCTTAGGAGATGTATACACTTTTGGACCGACTTTTCGCGCTGAAAATTCCAACACCAGCCGTCACGTGGCTGAGTTCTGGATGATCGAACCGGAGATGGCCTTTTGCGATCTAGCTGGTAACATGGATTTAGGTGAAGCTCTCATCAAACATCTCGTCCGTTTTGCCATCGACACGTGTGCAGATGATTTAAACCTGTTTGCTCGGTTTGTTGACAAAACGTTGATGAAAACACTCGAAAATATCATTTCATCTGATTTTTTTCGTATTCCCTACAAAGACGCCATCGACATTTTGCTAGGGTCAAAAGAATCCTTTGAATTCAATTTGTCTTACGGATCAGATCTTCAATCCGAACATGAACGTTATCTGACCGAAAAATATTTTAAAAAACCAATTATCATTTATGATTATCCAAAAACCATCAAACCCTTTTACATGCGTCTGAACGATGACGGCGAAACGGTTGGAGCCATGGATATTCTGGTGCCGCGAATCGGTGAATTGATCGGAGGCAGCCAGCGTGAAGAACGATTAGACGTGCTGGAAAACCGAATGGTCGGGGGTGGGCTTTCTAAGGAAAACTACTGGTGGTACCTGGACTCAAGGCGCTACGGAACGGTTCCCCACAGTGGATTTGGACTGGGTTTCGAACGGTTGTTAATGCTTATTACCGGCCTGTCGAACATCAGGGATGTGATTCCCTTTCCCAGAACCCCGGGGAATATTGAGTTTTAAAAATATCTTCGGTTTACCAGTTATAATACCATGATGGAGACCGACAGTCGGCAAGATATTTGTTTTCTTGTGATTTAAAAATCAGGCTTGCTTTAAACAACGAAGTTTAGCCAGTTCTTCAGCATATCCGTATAGATGAAGGCCCTTGCTTTCAACAATCATTTCTCCATCCTGGACGCCAATTTCACCAGCCATATATTCTTTTAAATTTTGAATGCCCGCCAGATTCGCCGGCATCCCCCCCCAAAGGTCCCAGGATCGAAAATAAACGATGAAATGAAGCGTCTCGTCCTGAATGCGCGTATCAATTGACCGCAAACAGGGAGGATCGAGCAATGTTAAATCAGAGGGGTGCGCGACTTGGAGCACCATCTGGTTATTTCTGGATCCGAACCGCTTGTATGTATCAATAATCCATTCGATCTGATTCAGATACAACTCTCCATTTTCTGTGAAGACCGCTTTTCCATCAGTATCCCTTTCGTCGATAATGTCGCGGTTTTTTTTCTTCCACCAACTCAATTTATCGCCGCTAATGGGAACCCGCGTCAAGCGCTCACCATAGGTGTAGGATTCCCCGGGTTCTTTGTGTCCAGTCATTAAATATTCAATATACGATCGATTGTATCCTTCTCCGCCAAAGATATAAGCCTCTTCAACCGGATTCGGAATACAACAGGATGGGGGAATATCCGGTATTAATGGCAGGGTTCCCGGAAATTTCACATGTCCACAAAAATAATCGTATTCAAGCCTTGTTTGGCCGGCATACGAGCCACGGTCAATGGTAAATCGGTTCCCCTTATCAAGAATATCATGAACCGCTTGAAACCACAGATCCGGAAGATCTCTGGCATTTATTCGATGAATTTTCATTTTTTCCACCTTGCTATCATGGAAAAGAATTAAAAACTATATCAATTTTTACGATATATTATACCGGAAGAAAAAGTATAGCGCCTAAAAAAAATAATTGACAAGTAAAGATGTTTATGAGATTCAGTGTGTGCTCTTTGATGCAGATAACCTGACTTGAGGCTCATCTTAAATTTTCAGTTATACTCCTGAATCTCCTTCTGAAGCGGAATTCGATTTTATTATTTGCTATTTAAAAGAGCGCACCCATTTAAGAACCCCTGATCTTCCCAACGGAATTTCAGGGGTTCTTTTTTAAGTCAACTGTCTGTTAAAGTAAGTTCTTTATATATCGAGCATACTGACTTCTAACGCATTGTTTTGAATGAAGTCCCGCCTGGGTTCAACTTCATCACCCATCAGGATTGTAAATATCTCATCAGATTCAACTGCATCTTCCACAGTAACTTTTAGGAGATTGCGCTTGTCGGGATGCATGGTGGTCTGCCACAACTGCTCGGGGTTCATTTCACCAAGGCCTTTATATCTCTGAATATTTATACCTTTTTTACCATCTTCCAGCAGATATAGCAGAAGTTGCCGTTTATCTTCAATAATTACTGGTGGATCATCGCGATCCTTCGTGAATATTTCAAATGGAGGAATATCATCTACTTCCAATTTTTTATTTAAAATCAAACATTTTTGAAAATCGGATGAATAAATCAAACTCCTGCCAATGATGACGGTCTTCTGATAATTATTTGGATCCGTTGATCTTACAGTCAACTCAAATATTTCATCTTCATCATTCCAGGACAGATTTTCCGTCAAATATCCGTGCTTATCAATTTTGCCCTTTAAATCTTTCATTTTGTCCAAGTCCTGCAAGAATGCTTTATCTTGAACATCCTCTTTGACCAGCATCTCCACAACCAAAGAATCAAACCCGCGGTTTTCCAGTTTAGCCATTGCTGACGTGTAATCACTCAAATCACCCAGAAAAATAAAAAGCTGATGATCAGATATTATTTTCCCGCTATTTACAATTTTAATCTGCTTTCTTTCACAAATTTTTTTCAAAATAAAATCATTTAGTTCACCTTCATCTTTCATATATGATTCACTTTTACCTTTCCCTATTTTAAAAAGAGGGGGTTGGGCAATGTACAAATACCCTTTGTCTACCAGTTCGGGCATCTGCCGATAGAAAAAGGTAAGCAACAGGGTCCGAATATGGGATCCATCCACATCCGCATCGGTCATTATAATAATTTTGTGATAGCGGATCTTGTCAATATTATATTCTTCCTTACCCACACCTGTTCCTAAAGCTGTAATTATATTTTTAATTTCTTCACTTCTAAGTATTTTGTCAAAACGCGCCTTCTCCACATTTAAAATTTTTCCTTTCAAAGGCAAAATAGCCTGAAATTTTCTATCCCTTCCCTGTTTAGCAGATCCACCGGCGGAATCTCCTTCAACCAGAAACAGTTCCCGTAGAGTCGGATCAGATATCTGACAGTCTGCCAGTTTACCTGGAAGGGTAGAATCGATCAGTGCTCCCTTATTTCTAGCCATATCGCGTGCCCGCTTGGCAGCATCCCGCGCTCTGGCAGCATCCACGGCCTTTTCCATAATTTTCCTGGATACCGCGGGGTTTTCCTCCATAAAAGCACTGAGTTTTTCATTTACTAGTGATTCAACCAGGCCTTTGACTTCACTATTGCCCAGTTTAGTTTTGGTTTGTCCTTCAAACTGGGGGGACTTTATTTTGACGCTGATGATCGCCGTCAATCCTTCTCGAACATCGTCACCGCTGATTTTAGCGGTAAGATTTTTCGGCAGATGCCCGTTTACGGCATATTGGTTAATACACCGGGTTAATGCCGCCTTGAATCCAATCAGGTGAAATCCACCTTCTACTGTATTGATATTATTAGCAAAAGAAAAAATATTTTCTTTATAAGTCCCATTATATTGGATAGCTACTTCAATATTAACGTCGTTTCGATAACCTTCAATAAAAACCGGTTCATGAAGAACCGTGTGCCGTTTATTCAAATACTCTACAAATGAAACGATACCCCCTTCGTAAAAATAGCTGTCGTTTTTATCGAACCGCTCATCTTCAATAAAAATACTTACTCCTTTATTGAGAAAGGCCAGTTCTCTTAACCGACGGGACAAAATGTCGTAGCTGAATTCGGATACATTAAAAATCTGGTCATCCGGAACAAAGTGAATTCGGGTACCTCTTTTTTCGGTTTCTCCAATAATCTTCAATTCACAGGTCTTTAATCCGCGCTCATAGGTCTGATAGTAAATTTTTCCCTTTGCGTAGATTTCAACTTCAAGAAATTTAGACAGGGCATTGACCACACTTACCCCAACCCCATGAAGTCCACCGGACACCTTGTAACTGTCGTTGTCGAATTTCCCGCCGGCATGCAGTTTTGTCAATACCACCTCTACCGCCGGTACATTTTCCGTACGGTGAATATCAACGGGAATCCCTCTACCATTGTCTTCGACACTGATGCTGTTGTCATTATGAATGGTAACCCGAATATTTTCGCAATATCCCGCCATGGCCTCATCGATACTATTGTCCACCACCTCGTATACAAGGTGGTGGAGACCGGCCACATCAACATTGCCAATATACATGGACGGTCTCAATCGAACCGGTTCAAGACCCTCTAAAACATCAATACTATCTGCATCGTAATTGTCGTTCATTTATTTTAAATTCTCATTTATTTTAAATTCTCATCGGCATAATGACGCCGATAAAGGTTTTATCTGTATCCCCTTCAACAATACAGGGACGGCTACCGTCTACAATATTAATAATCACATTTTCTTCATCGATAACACTTAGGGTATCCATAAAAAATTTTGGGTTAAAGGCTGCTTCAATGGGGTTTCCGGTGAATTCGATTTCCGTTTCTTCTTTAGATTCTCCATAATCAGGATTAGTGGCAGTCACCACCAGTTTATTGTCATCGAAGGTGAAAACAGCTCCTTTATAGTTATCCGTTGCCAAAATCGACATTCTTTTAAGCATTTTTCCAAATTTAATTTTATCCAGTTTGATAAGATGGTCATTCCCTTTTGCCAGTATATCTTCATACTTAGGAAACTCTCCCTCCAGCATACGAATAATAATCGTTTCTTTTTCCTTCTTTACTATGAAATTACTATCCTTTATACCAATGTGAACTTCTCCTTCGATGTCTAAAAATTTTGCTACTTCATTCAATCCCTTTTTAGGAACCAACACTCCTTCACCAGCAGGAATATCTTCCGATGACGCATAAAAATGATTAACCGCATTTAAACGGCTGCCATCTGTGGAAACGAACCTAAGCCGATTTACATCTTGATGGGTCCTTTCAACGAAAACTCCGTTGATGTGCGCTCGTTTTTCATCACCCGCGGCTGATATGATGATGGATCGTTCTATCATCTTTTCTAAAATAGATGCTTCGATGGAAAAAAAATCAACATCAATAATATGAGGTGTTTCAGGAAAATCGTCCGGATTCATACCCACAATATGGTACTGAACTTTTTCATTGCCTATCTCTATCCATTTATTTTCCACTTCATGGATAAGAATATCCTCTGATGGAAATTCCCTAAGAATTTCAAATAATTTTTTAGCACTGACAGCTACCGCGCCTTCTTTTTCAATGGACGCCGGATAAAACCCTTCAAATCCGGTTTCAAGGTCGGTGGCAGTCAGATGAATTCCATCGTTAACAGCCCGAATCAAAATATTTTCAGTAATAGCGAGATTGCTTCGGCGTCCGGTAAGGCCTTGCACTTTTGCCAGCACATTAACAATTTGGAATTTGTTGATAATGAATTTCATAATATAATCCCTTTTAAATATATTGTTATAGTAGTTGAAGCCGACAAAAGTTTATAATTATTTAATTAATTGAATTTATATATAAAATTAATTAGTATTGATGGTTGATAAGTGACTACACGATTTTCTAAAAAGAACTTATTTTCGTCAGAAAAAATGAAATTGTTGATAACTGGTAACTTATCTACAAATTTTAAAAATTTTTGTTTATAGTGGCCGTTGACTATACTTCTATCCATTTTTTTATTTTTGGGACGGTCTGTTTATTCCATTCTACAGTAGATCTTAATTTTAAAAAAATATTAAATAGACGATTGACCAGATTAATTGCCTTTTCATACAGGTATGCCTTTTCCAGCACCATCCCTTCAATATCGTCCTTGGTTTCGACCGGACCGGTTTCCGGCACTTTTAAACTTGAAAAACTCAGGCTTTCCCCTTTCAGCGTGAATTTCCAATCCTGATTTTCCGTTTTATAGGAAAGGTTCATTTCGATGACGACAGCACCTTTTCGAAGTGATAAAAGACCTTCTTCAAGTCCGGCATCATCTCCTTTAATGGTAATTAATTCAATGGTATCATTGATGTTGTTTTCAAGGACGATTCGATTGCCCAGATACAGGGAGGTAATAGTCTCATCTACCGTTTGAAAAAAAGGTTGGTCTGTATCAATGGTAAACCACAGCCAGGTTAAAAATTCATTTCCAATAAATTTATATCGATTATATGAAACAGAGACATCCAGCATGGGTTATGAATTACTCCGTGAATCGGGTTGGGGTGAATTGGGATACGGCATCTTTTTCGACGTTGGACAATGGTGAGGTCAGTGTAGCCATGCTATAGGGAAATAAACGAATTAATTTTAATTTAAATGACCGGTTGAAAAGGGTTTCTAATTCTTCATTGGCACCCTTTAAATTAGAGAAAAACCAAAGGGTCCTGGATTCGTAGTTCCAAATAAGATCATATATATTAGGCGTTGCCGGAATTCTCAAATTCAATACGTGAAGAACATGATCCTTGATTTCTTTTTTTTCGGTTTTGCTTAAAAATTCACGGCCATTTTTTTCCAGCCGTTTTTTCATTTCAAGGGAGTAATATTTTTTAATAATTTTAGAGGGAATCGTTTTTTTATCTATTCTCATGGAAAAAACAAAATAGGTGCCGATGAGAAAGGGTGTTTGGTTAAAATCGGTGCTGAAGGGATTGTTAAAACAGGTCCAACCAATAGACTTGTCTGAAGATTCGTTGTCTATTTCCTCAATGGAATGTTTTTTTAACCCGGTGGCAACGGTTTCCAGAATCGGTTCAGAAATTTTTCCTTCAACGCAATATTGAGTGATGGACACGGATGATGATAAGATACCCATTACATTAGTTGTCCTAATTATAAAGAATAAAGTATATTATTTTTCAATAAAACAAATACATATAGCTTTTTTATGTATTTCTTTCAAGCTCTTTTTGGAATCCGGGCAGAATCAACCCAATTTATTGAATAATTGAATTATTTTAATATGATAAATAAAAAAAAATGAAAATTTGGAATATTGACAAATGGTTTTCAATATTTAAATATACGGCTGCTTTATTAATATTTTAAATAATTTTAAATAGTTAACTATTTATTGATCATGTTTTCAGATCCATTTATCGCTGATCTCCACATCCATTCAAAATTTTCTAGGGCTACCGCTCGTAACCTCGATATTGAAAATATTTATATATGGGCCCAATTGAAAGGTATTTCAGTGGTGGGAACCGGAGATTTTACTCATCCTGAATGGATTTCAGAAATTAGCGAAAAACTGGAACCAGCCGAACCGGGTCTGTTTAGGCTTAAACCAGATATTGCCCGTTGCTGCGATGAAATTGTGCCGATCTCTTGCCGGGCGCCTGTTCGGTTTATGTTGAGTTGTGAAATAAGCAATATCTATAAAAAGAAGGGTCGAACACGAAAAAATCATAACCTTGTTTTTTTTCCGGACTTAGAACGGGTTCGCTTTTTCAACAACCGTTTGGAGACGATCGGAAATATCAAATCCGACGGAAGACCCATCATCGGTCTCGATGCAAGGGATCTTCTTGAAATTGTTTTGGAGACATCCGATGATGGTTTCCTTGTTCCCGCCCATATATGGACCCCTTGGTTTTCTATGTTGGGGTCGAAATCAGGATTTAATTCAATCAAGGACTGTTTCGAAGATCTAAGTTCCCATATCTTTGCCGCAGAAACGGGTCTATCATCGGACCCACCCATGAACTGGCAAGTGTCTGACTTAGATGATATTACCCTGATTTCAAACTCAGATGCCCATTCACCTTCAAAACTGGGCAGAGAAGCGAATTTATTTAAAACAGAAATGAATTATCATGCCATCCGGTCGGCCATGGAAAAAGGAGATAAAAACCAATTTGCCGGTACATTTGAATTTTTTCCTGAAGAGGGAAAATACCACGTGGACGGGCATCGTAAATGTGAGGTATGCTTTACTCCGGCTGAGACCCAATCCCACCAGGGCCTTTGTCCGGTTTGTGGGAAACCACTGACACTTGGGGTGCTGCACCGCGTGCAAGAGCTGGCCACGCGTCCTGAAGGAACCCTTCCGAATCGTCATTTTCCTTTTTACCGGCTGATCCCACTTGATGCTCTATTGGCTGAAATATTAAGAGTCGGTGCCCAATCCAAAAAGGTCACACAAACGTACCGAGCCCTGTTGGAAAAAATAGGCAATGAATTTAAGATTCTTCATTATCTGGATAGAGATATAATCGAATCAGTGGGTGTGCCGCTGCTTGCCGAGGCTATTTTTCGAATGAGGGACAATCGCGTTTCCTTTTCTCCGGGTTATGATGGGATTTTCGGAACCGTTCAAATTTTTTCTGATAGGGAAAGGGATCGGTTACTTGGGCAGCGGAGCCTTTTTTCTGGTTTTGAAAAAAAAATTGAATGGGCCGACAGTGATAAAAAATCAATAATTTTTAATTGTGACGAAAAATTGGTGTGCGCCGTGATCCCGAAACCGGAAGAACCGCCTGAAACTGGCATATCCTTGAACGAGGAGCAGAAAAAAGCCGTGGATCATCCCAGCGGCCCCCTGATGATTGTTGCCGGACCGGGTACAGGGAAGACCCGCACGCTGACCCATAAAATTGCTCGGTTGATTGAAACGGGTGTGAATGTCAAGCAAATACTGGCAGTAACGTTTACCAATAAGGCCGCAAAAGAAATGAAAGAAAGGCTTCGAGCCTTCTTTGGGAACTCGCGGCCACTCCCCTTCGTGGGCACTTTTCATGCCCTGGGTTACCTCATCTTGAGCCAAGCTATAACGGATACGATGTTGTCGGTGGTCGATGAGGCATCCCGAAAAGAGTTGGTTCGCGATTCCATGGTATTGAATGGCCTAACAAAAAAAAATTATGCAATCCGTGTGGAAGATATGATGGGGTGGATTGTTTCCGCCAAACAAAAGATGCTTTCCAGTAAAGATCCGCTATACGGAGTTTGTCCACAGGACCGGTTGGAACCGTTCGTTCAGTGTTATGAAACCTATGAACAATTGCTGCAATTTCAATCTTTTGTGGATTTTGAAGATTTAATTTTTCAAACGGTTTACCGGTTGGAAAAAAACCTGGATTTACGTGATAGGTATATCGGTCGCTTCAGCGATATTTTTATCGACGAATACCAGGATATAAACGCCGGCCAGTATCGGCTTGTCAGGCTGCTGGCTGGGGATCTTGCCAATATCTGCATTATTGGCGATCCGGATCAATCCATATACGGGTTTAGAGGTTCGGATGTCGCTTGTTTTAAATGGTTTATGAAAGATTTTCCTGATTTCCAGACTGTTTTATTAAGGAAAAATTATCGATCTACCCGGACCATTCTGGAAATATCGACACAGGTGATTAAAAAAAATTCGGAGTTGATGGAAAGCGTCGGTAGAGGTGATGTCTATTCTAACCTATCGGGTGAACGTCGGATCCATATTTTGCGGGCGGCTACGGAAAATGCAGAAGCTGTTGCGATTGGAAAAAAAATAGAAGTGATGGTGGGGGGAACGGGTTTCTTTTCTTTGGATTCCGGTTCTGTGGATGGCACCATGGACAAAAAGGCGTTGAGTTTCGCTGATTTTGCCGTTTTATACCGAACACGTAATCAGGGTAAGGTTATTTTAAAATATTTGGAAAAAGCAGGCATTCCCTGTCAGGTGATCGATCGGAAGACGGTTTTTAGTCATCCCGGGGTAAAATCAGTGTTGTCGGTTTTTAAGTTGCTAAACGGAGTGAGTATGTTTTCCGATCTTCAAGCCTCTATAAGGATTTTCAACTCGCCGGTTTCCATAAAAAGCATAGACATTATAAAACACTGGGCTTACCAGAAAACCTTTTCCCTGACGGAAGCGCTGGTTCAATTGCGCCGCCTGCCGATTCCTCATATGGGACATACCCGTCAGCAGCAGCTTTTTACATTTTTAGGAAAAATATCAAGGTTTAAGAAAAAAATTGAAGGTCTACCGGTTGTGGATACCCTTGAATTGATAATAAGGAAAGCCGATTTAAGGGAAAAATATGATGGTGACCCTTTATTTGAACGTGGCTGTACCCATTTACTTGAAACCGGCAGTGGATATCAATGCGATGCCGCCGGCTTTTTGGAGGCGATTGCCCTGTCCAAGGATACGGATACCTATGATCATCGCGTGGAGAAAGTGACCCTGATCACCATGCATGCCGCCAAGGGATTGGAATTTCCAGTCGTGTTTATCGCCGGTTGCGAGGATGATTTCATACCCTACCGATCAACCACCCACCCGGCAGATCTGGAAGAAGAACGGCGACTTTTTTACGTGGCCCTGACCCGGGCCAAAAAGCATCTTTTTTTGACCCAAGCTCGATACCGCCGGATTAACGGCCACAAACAACCCCGACAAATATCCCCGTTCGTGAAAGATATTGAAAATAGTTATAAATACTTTTCAGGTCAAGACATCATGAAAACTGAAAAGCCCACCCAGGAACAACTTTCCCTGTTTTAGAGAGGATTATCATGTCGACCCGTCCCCCCTCATCCTTTTTATTGAAAAATGGACTGACCTTGCTGTGTGTGGATCAGTCAAAAAAAATTGCCGCTGATCGCTGGTCTGTCTGTGTGAAGATCGATGTTACCATCCCCGTGGAAAAGAAATGGTTCGACAACAATCCCGTCGATGATGAAAACTTCCGACAGATCAAAGTCGCTTTGGGCGAAGCGGTTGTTTTTCAGAAAAAAATAGAGCGACATTTCATCAGCGATGGAAACAAAGCCCAGATTTTAAAGGAAATATGGGACAACGCCATGGACATGGGAATGAAATATCTTAGCCGCGACGATTTTGCAGCCAAATATATTCTCAAGGTTTTTGGTGACCATCAAGGAAGTCATTAAAAATAATATGAAAACCGTTACCCTTGTTCCAATGAAACGACCGGAAAGGCTTATTGAAAAGGCGCAAAATTATTTGGCGGATATGGAAGCGTTTTTTCTCGATACCCCCGACGCGGTGACGATAATGCTGGATGCACTGCCCCATGCAGACACGGAATTTATATTGAAAATGCTTCCCCTACTCGGGGTTGCAGGCAAAGATCGGGTGCTGTGGCCGCTCTATCGCCTGATGCGGGGGGGGTCAGCGGATGATTCGGTCTGCCTTTCGGCAGCAGTGCAGTTGGGCCTTGCGGCTTCCTTGAGCAATGATTCTTCAGCATTAAGGGCCGAGTTGATTAAAAATCTTAGCCATCCTGAGGCATCTGTACGAAGCAACTGTGCGCTGGCACTAGGCTGGGAGGGAAACTGGCCGGCGGTTGAATCGCTCATGGCACATCTGTCTGATCCTGACCGGAATGTTCAGGCGGCGGCAATTGCAGCGCTGACATCCGTGGGAGATCTTCGCGTATTCGATCTTTTAACTGCCCGTCTGGAACGCGGAACCGCTGAGGAACAGCGAAGCATTTTGCTTAATCTCTGGCGGTTTGCGGAAAAGATTCCCCAGGTTGAAGACGTTTACCTCGGTAGTATGGAGACCCTTTCGCCGGATTTACGCGTGGACGCGTTATCCGGGTTGGCCATGGTTCCTCTTTCCGCAACCATTCTTAACCGCTACCGGCAGTTATTAAAAGAGGAGGATCTTCGGATCCGCCGTCAGGTTCTGGAAATCCTTTCTGCGGAAGATCCTGTCGACTATGCATCGCTGAAAGATATCCTGTGCGTTCTTCTGGCAGACAAGGATGCTCAAGTCAGGCAGGCCGCCACTCGCCTTTTAGCCAGGAGATAGGGGTTTTCACTGATAATGAAAGATGACTGTTGAAAAAGAGGGAAACTTTCATTGCCGAAACAACATGGCAAGTAGTTAGGTCAGGTTTCGATGAGGTTGTTCTGGATGGCAAAGCGGGACAGGTCGGCGTTGTTGCGCAGGTTTAATTTTTTCAGCAAACGGAATCGATAGGTATCCACCGTTTTGATGCTGATGTGATAGGCCGAGGCGATTTCCCGGTTGCTGTTACCCAAGGCAAGGCGTCTAAGTACCTGCAGCTCCCGGGTGGAAAGGGAGTCCAGTGGGCTTTGGGTCCGGTTGCCCTTGGCGACCCGAAGGGCTAATGCTTCAGCTGCCTCGTCCGTTAAAAACAAAGATCCGGAATGGACTTTACGAATGGCTTTGACCAGCTGCTCCGGTGCGCTTTGTTTAGTGATATACCCCATGGCGCCTGTTTCGATGGCCCGAACCACATACTGATGTTCCTCGTGCATGGTTAGCACCAGAATGGGCACCTCCGGGAATTCACTATTGAGCTGGGTGATTACTTCCAAACCGTCTAAAACAGGCATGGAAATATCTATCACCGCCACATCCGGCTTCTCTTTGCGTACGGCTAGTACTGCCTGCCGGCCATCCGACGCTTCGGCGACCACTTCTATGTCTCCGCTCTCTTCAACGATTCGACGGAGTCCGGCGCGAACAATGCTGTGGTCATCGGCAAGAAGAACCCTGATCATGGTGGTGAGCTTTCTGTTAGGGCTACCGTGAAGCAGATCCGAGTTCCTCCCTCGGGTCTGGACTGAACATTGAAAAAGCCTCCGACTAGGTTGGCGCGTTCTCTCATATTTGCCATACCCAGGCCATCGGTTTCACCCAAGGCTTCCGGTTCGAAGCCTTTTCCGTTATCCCTAATGGTGAGCGTCAAATTGCCATTGTCAAACGACAGGGTTACCTTGGCGCGGGTCGCTGATGCGTGGCGGGCAACATTGGTCAACGCCTCCTGGGATATGCGGTAGGCTGCTGTTGCGATATTGCCGCGAATTTCCGGACCGTCGTCGTGTTCAAAAACACAGGTGACATCGTATCGCTTTTCGAAATCAGCAGTATACCATTCAATTGCTTCCACTAAGCCCAAATGATCTAATACGCCCGGTCGCAAACGGATAGCCAGACCACGAACCTCTTCAATGGTTGTATCGATGAGTTCGCACATTGTCAATGCACGGGCCGAGGCGGTCGGGTCGATTTTTTTAACGCGATTGCGAATCCAGACCGCTTCCATGCGAAGCGCGGTAAGCACTTGCCCTAGTTCATCGTGAAGTTCGCGGGCGAGGTAGGCACGCTCTTTTTCTTGGCCGGTCATGATGCCGGCAGATAGGCGCCGTAATCTTTCCTGGGCTTTTTTGAGTGCGGTGATGTCAGTGGCAATGCCACAAACGCCTGTCACCCGACGCTTGCCATCGTAGAGAGGAAATTTCGTACTCAGAAAGGTATGTGTTTCCTCGTCGATTACAATGCTTTCTTCAACCTGAATGGACTGCTTTTCGCGAAGGACCCGTTCATCATTTTTAAAGAACTGGTCGGCGATATCCGGCGCGAGAAAAGCTCTATCGGTTTTCCCGCGAACTTCTGAAGAACGGATACCGAACAGCCCTTCGAACCTTGAGTTGACCATGGTATATTTGCCATCGGCGTCCTTGATATAGACCACAGCAGGCGTGTACTGGAGAATTCCCGAAATTTCACGGGTGCGTTTACGTACCAGACTCTCCAGGTCCTTGGAATAGCTGCTGAGCGCCTCCTTTGCTTCCTGCAGCGCGCGCTCGGCTTTGTTTCGTTCGGTGACGTCTATGGATACAGCAAGGGACCTAAATGTCTTTTGTTGCTCATCACGATCAATGATGGCGGAAATCTGAACGTCGATAATCTCTTCGTTTTTCTTGATAAACTGATAGGGAACATCTTTAATAAAGCCCTTTTTGAAAAAAGTGGGAATTATTTTTTCCTCGGCAAATTTACGGGAAACCGGAGCAAGATAATCAGTAAGTTTTTTGCCAATAACTTCTTCTCGTGTGTATCCGAGAGCATCGGACCAGTAATTGCTGACACTGACCAGGATTCCATTTTTATCGATGGAGTGGAGCATGGCCGGGGTATGGTGGTATAGTGAGCGGTATCGTTCTTCGCTTTTTCGAAGCGCCTGTTCCACGGTACGGCGTCTGGCGATTTCCAGGCTGGCCTGGCGGTAGAGGAAGAAAATTGATGCTCCCAGTAACACGCAAAGGATGATGATGACCGGCCGGATGATTTTTAACAAAGGTTCGGAAACCAATTTGGATGCGGTTTTTAAGTCGTATAGATGGACAATTTTCCAGCCAGGGTAGTTGTCGACTGATATTTGGTGAAAAAGATATGGTTTTCCTGAAGAATCAATAACTTCTTTGTCCCCTTTTTTTCGGAGCCCCGTCCAGTGCCAGGGACCGTTGCCGAACTGCCTGGTTTGCCGTAACTGCCTGATTTTGTCTGGCTGCAACGGCCACAAGAGTTGGTAGAGCCATTCGGAGCGACTGGAGATAAAAATCATCCCTTGGGGGTCCACCACCAGTTGGATGCTGGTTTCTTCCGGAGTCAGTTCCTGTTCCACGAAAAAAATGGATGCCTTGATGACGGCAATGCCCAAGGGTGTGTCGGAATTTTTCCGGTAAACCGGGTAGCTGTAGTAGGCACCCCGTTTTCGCGAAGTGGTGCCCAGCGCCAGGTAACTGGCTGGAAGCCCCTGCATGGCATCTTGAAAATAGGGGCGGAAGGAAAAATTCATACCTACGAAGCTGTCTGGATCGTTTCGATTCGACGAAGCAATAGTATTTCCCCGGCTATCCATAAGGTAACAGACCTCAACATCTAAGGCCTTTTTAAAAAGGTCCAGCAGGGTGTTGGCTGCTTTCAAGGTTTGCGGCTCTGGGTGAAGCAGGACATCAACCAAGGGGGGCATTCGCGCCAGAACCCGTGCGGGTTTGATGTTTTCGGAGAAAAAAGCAGACAGGTTCTTTTTGGTGGCCTGCAGCCGATCCAGGGCATTGCGCTCCGCTTCCTGAAAGGCGTATTCTTTTAAGGTGCTATAGTACAAATAGCCGGCAACGCTGGCGGAGAGGAAGGCCACCAAAGAGAGCACCCGAAGAATAGAACGTAGCTTCATCGATAAGGCCCAGCCTGCTGATGGATTTTGACGGACGGTAAGCGTGGTTGAAAACGATCAACAACGACGGTAAGGCAGATCCGGATGATTGAAGACAACGGGGTGTCACGGTTACATATCGGACTTGAAAAATGAATCGGCATCCACGATGGTATCCGGTTTTTTGGTGTATTCGGTTGGAACGGTGCCTTCTTTAAAACATTCGAAAAGGGTTTTTCGGGATTCTGGAATGGGTAATAGGCCGGTCTCCGCATCGATCTTCGCAAAAACAACACCCTCGGGGACCTGAAACATGCGCACCGGTTTGTCTTTCAACACCTTATCCATGAAACCCAGCCAGATCGGGCTGGCGGTTCGAGAGCCTGTCTCCCCCTTGCCCAACGTTCGTCCGTTGTCGTATCCTACCCAGACGCCGGAGATGAACCGAGGCGTGTAGCCTACAAACCAGGCATCCTGAAGGTCATTGGTCGTTCCGGTTTTTCCGGCCACCGGTCGGTTCAATGCCTTGACCCGCTTGCCGGTACCCTCTTTCACCACACTTTCAAGCAGGCTGGTCATGATATAGGCGGTACTTTTGTCGATCACTCTTTCCCGGGACGGGTTCATCTCTTCCAGGATATTTCCAAAGCGGTCTTCGATTTTGGTGATGAAAGCGGGCTCCACTAGATAGCCCTGGTTGGCGAAAACGGCATAGGCGTTGACCAGCTCTAAAAGTGACACCCCTGAAGATCCCAAGGCGATAGAGAGATCCCGGGCCAGGTCTGATTCGATGCCCAACTTTCGGGCATAGTCGATGCAATAGTCGATGCCAATTTCCTGAAGAATTTTAATGGTAACGACGTTGCGTGATTTGGTCAGGGCCTCGCGAAGCAAGGTGGGTCCGTAAAACTTCTTTCCGTAGTTTTTAGGTTTCCAGGTGAAATCATTGACCTCGTCTTTGAAGACGATGGGGGCGTCGATGATCTCCGTAGCTGCAGTAAAGCCCTTGTCCAGCGCTGCGGCGTAAATGATGGGTTTAAAGGCGGAACCGGGTTGGCGACGGGACTGAATGGCTCGGTTGAACTGACTCTCCATGAAGTCGCGCCCTCCGACCATGACCTTTACCAGGCCGGTTTCCGCTTCGATGCACAACAGTGCACTCTGGGCATCGGGGACTTGGTCCAATGAAACGTCCCACAGATCTCCGGACGTCCTTTTTTTTAGCAACCGCACCAGAATTACATCTCCGGTTTTCAGCACCTGGCTCATCTTTCTGACCTGGGCCTGGTAAAAAGCCAAGTTCGGATTGGGTTTTCGCGCCCAGTGTATGTCCTCAACTGAAATCACCCCGCGTGCGTCGCCCATGCGAATGGTGGCTGTCCCCGCTTTGTCATTTACATCGATGACCACGCCTTTGGTCGACAACCCTTCGGCCAGCGGGGTTTCCTGCAATAATGCTTGGAGTTCATCGCTGAAACTTTCAATTTCCTCGGGGGTAATCGTGGATTCCGGCCCCCGATATCCAAGCCGGCGGTCCAGTTCGCGGAGGCCTTTTTCGACCTCCTGTCGGGCGGCCTGCTGCATTTCGATATTCACGGCCGCATAAATCTTGAGCCCCTGGGTGTACAGGGCGTCCTCACCATATTTTTTTTCGACGTACCGCCGGATGTGTTCTGTGTATATCGGCACCTCTTCAATGTACCAATTCCGGCGCGGTTTAATGTCCATCTTCACATCAATGGCTTCAGTCACTTCGGAGTTATTGATAAAACCTTCGGCCAGCATCCGGTTCAGCACATAGATCTGCCGCTGCTTGGCTCGCTCGGGAAACCGGAACGGCGAGTATCGGCTGGGCGCCTGGGGCAGTCCAGCCAGAATGGCACATTCCGCCAGATTTAGTTCACTGACCGATTTGCCGAAGTAATTTTCCGCTGCGGCTTCAACACCATAGGCGCCGTGGCCCAGGTAGATCTGGTTCAGATAGAGGTAAAGGATTTCTTCTTTCGTGAAGGTCTTGTCGATCCGATAGGCCAAAATGGCCTCTTTGATCTTTCGCTCGTAACTTCGCTCTGGGGTGAGCAGGAATGATTTGGTGACCTGCTGGGTGATGGTGCTGCCTCCCTGGACGATGGTACCGGCCTCGATATTTTTAATGAAGGCCCGAATAATACTAAAAAAATCGATGCCCTGGTGTTTGTAAAATCGGGAATCTTCAGCAGCGATAAAGGCCTGCTGGAGCTGGATGGGAATTTTGGACAAGGGCACCACGATGCGCCGTTCCTTGTAAAACTCGGCAATTTTACGGTTATCGTCCGAATAGACCGTGGTTATGATAGATGGATGATAATCTGTCAGAGAGGTTATTTTCGGCAGGTCGTCGCTCAAATAAAAATAGACCCCCACCATGGCTGTGGCCCCCATGAACATTAAAATGAGGGCCATTAGCAGCGACCATTTGGCTATGCGGCCAATGATTGCTCCCGGTTGGCGGCGAGCTCTTTTTTTCAGAATCTGAGAAGCGCTTTTTTCTTTGGACATAGTCGAATTGGAATCATCTGCTCTTGTTTTGGTCTTTGCATCGGTTGTCCCAACGAACCCCCTTGGTCCGAGTCCGAAGGAACTAACCGCACCACCCTAACAAAGTAAATAATTTTTCGCAAGATTATCCCGCAGTTGCGAAAAAAAGGGATTGACTCCCGCAGGTGATGTGGTTAGATAATCCGGTTTTACGTGAATTATTAGTAAACCGCGGATGATGCGGATTTTAAAAATGAAAAGAGTCCGATGGCGTTTACCGGAGGAGTGAAAACGAATGATCGAACTGAATTTTGAAAAAATGGGGGGCTTGGTACCCGCTATTGCCCAGGACGTAAAAACAGGAGAGGTGCTCATGCTGGCCTTTATGAACCCGGCGGCCTGGGAAGCGACCCTGAGGACACGACGAGCCACCTATTACAGCCGGACCCGCGACACCCTGTGGGTGAAGGGACTTACCTCAGGTCATATACAGCATGTCAAGGAAATCCGGGTGGATTGCGACGACGACACTGTATTGTTGAAGGTGGAACAGGTGGGGGGGGCAGCCTGCCACACTGGTTATGCCAGCTGTTTTTTTAAGCGTGTGGAAGACGGCGCCCTGGTTACCACAGGGCAGCCGGTTTTCGATCCTAAGGAGGTTTATAAAGAATGACGACGCCCCTGAAACTGGGTATTCCCAAGGGAAGCCTGCAGAATGCCACTTTTGCTCTTTTCAAACGTTCCGGTTGGAATATTAATGTCAACGATCGGAGCTATTTTCCTGAAATCAACGATGACACCATCGAATGTGCCATCTGCCGGGCCCAGGAAATGTCCCGTTATGTGGAAAGCGGCACTCTGGATGCCGGTCTCACAGGTAAGGACTGGATTGCCGAAAACAGCTCCGATGTCATTGTAGTAGAAGACCTGATCTATTCCAAGGTCAGCGCCCGTCCGGCTCGTTGGGTGTTGGCTGCGCCCTACGATTCGCCGATTAAATCCCTTGAGGATTTGAAGGGCAAGAAAATTGCCACTGAGCTGGTGGCTTTTACCAAACGCTATTTTGACGAGCGCGGCATCTCCGTAAAAGTGGAGTTTTCTTGGGGTGCCACGGAAGCCAAAGTGGTGTCCGGCCTGGCTGACGCCGTGGTGGAGGTCACTGAAACCGGCAGCACTATCAAGGCCCACGGCTTACGTATCATCCACGAGCTCATGCAAACCAACACCCAACTGATAACGAATCGACAGGCGTGGGAAGATCAGCACAAGCGGGAGAAGATCGAACAGATCGCTTTATTGCTCAAAGGGGCACTGCTGGGTGAAAAGATGGTGGGAATAAAAATGAACGTACCCCATGATAAGCTGGAGCGGGTGGTGACGCTGCTGCCCAGCCTCAATGCCCCCACCGTTGCCTCCCTTTACCAGTCCGACTGGTTTTCCGTAGAAACCGTTGTCGGCACCGGCGTGGTGAGGGATCTGATTCCCGTGCTGCTGAAAAACGGGGCTGAAGGCATCATCGAATATCCGCTTAACAAGGTGCTTTAACGCGTCGCCCGAGAAACACGGTCGGCGCCAAAAAAACGGAGAAGTCCATGGCATCGAAACGCACGGAAGAGATGACATCTTTTATTGTCATGGATGTGCTGGAACGGGCATGCGCGCTAGAATGCGAAGGCAAGAACATTGTCCATCTGGAAGTGGGGGAGCCCGATTTCGATACGCCGGAATGCATAAAAGCCGCGGCCTGTAAAGCCCTGACGGATGGATTCACCCATTACACCCACAGCCTGGGCATGCTGGAGTTGCGCGAAGCCATCTGCGAATACTATCATGAAACCTATGGCGTCTCCGTGGATCCGGGCCAGGTGGTGGTCACCTCCGGAAGTTCGCCGGCCATTTTCATGACCTTCGCCGCCCTACTGGAACCTGGAGACCCGGTGATTCTCTCCGACCCCCATTACGCCTGCTATCCCAACTTCATCAAGTTCGTCGGCGGAGAGCCGGTGAGAGTGCCGGTCTTCGAGGAGGACGGATTCCAATACCGCCCTGAGGCCATCGAAGAAAAGCTCTCGGACCGCACCCGGGCGATTTTCATCAACTCACCGTCCAATCCCACGGGCAACCTGCTCTCCAAAGGGCGCATGGAAGCTATCGCCGGTATGCATCCCTGGATCGTTTCCGATGAAATCTACCACGGGTTGGTTTATGAAGGAAAAGAGCATTCGATCCTCGAGTTCACCGACCGGGCCTTCGTACTCAACGGTTTTTCCAAACTATTTGCCATGACCGGCCTGCGGTTGGGCTACCTTATTGCGCCAAAGGAATTTATCCGTCCCATCCAAAAGGTGCAGCAGAACTTTTTCATTTCGGCCAATGCCATGATCCAGAAAGCGGGTGTCGCGGCGTTGAAGGATGCTGGAGCCGATGTAGCCCGCATGAAGCGAATTTACAACGAGCGTCGGCAATTCATGATTCGGCGGTTGAGAGAAATGGGGCTGGGCATTACCGTGGAACCCACCGGCGCATTCTACGTGTTCGCCAACGCCCGACACATCTCCGAGGACTCCTATGCCCTGGCTTTCGATATTCTGGAAAAAGCCTGCGTGGGGGTGGCGCCGGGTATCGATTTCGGCCAGCATGGAGAGGGATACCTGCGCTTCTCCTACGCCAACTCCATGGAAAATATTGCCGAAGGCATGGACCGCCTAAAGGCCTATCTTAAGGCCCGCTCATGAACCGGGGGCAGTGACATGATTGTTAAATCGGCAGCATTTGTCACCAGCGCGGTCAAACCGCCCCAATATCCCGAGGCCCTGCACCCGGAGGTGGCGTTCGCCGGTCGCTCCAACGTGGGAAAATCTTCGTTGATCAACACCCTGGTAAACAGAAAGCGACTGGTTAAAACCAGTTCCATCCCCGGTCGAACGCAGCTGATCAATTTTTTTACGGTCAACGACTGCATTTCACTGGTGGATCTGCCCGGATATGGCTATGCCAAGGTTCCCGCATCGGTGACGCGCAATTGGGGACCCATGATCGAGACCTATCTGAAAGGGCGGGAGACACTGAAAGCGGTGGCCTTGATCTTAGATGTTCGCAGGACCCCGGGTGTTGAAGAACAAAACTTCATCGACTGGCTGGAACTCTACCACCGTACGCCCATCCTGGTGTTGACCAAGGCCGACAAGCTGTCCAAATCCGTTCAGAAAAAACAGCGACAGGCCATCGGCACCACCCTGGGTGTGGATGAAGCCGCCCTGATTCTTTTTTCCGCCAAGACGCGGCTGGGCAGGCCGGAGGTCTGGTCGGCCATAGAAAGGGCCGTCTTTGATGAACACCGCGAACATGATTGACCAAAACCAATCCTTCAGATCCGGCTTTGTGGCTATTCTGGGCGCACCCAATGCGGGAAAGTCCACCCTGCTCAACCGTATGCTGGGCCAGAAGATATCGATTACATCCCACAAGCCCCAGACGACGCGCAACCGGATTTTAGGTGTGGTTCACCGGACCGGATCTCAGATGGTTTTTCTGGACACCCCTGGTATTCACCGGACCAAGAACCCGCTCAATGCACGGATCGTCGAGACGGCTCTGTCTACCTTGTCGGAAGTAGATCTTATTCTTCTGGTGGCGGATGCGCAGATCCCGGACGAACCGTCGGAACGACTGCTGATTGGCAAGCTTTCCGATCAACGACTCCCGGTATTGGTGGCCCTCAACAAAATCGACCAGGTCAAGCGGTCGGCCCTGCTATCGCAGATCGAACGCTGGTCCGGAGCCTTTCCTTTTGCGACCATCGTCCCCATCAGCGCGAAAAACGGAGAACAGGTGGATCGGTTGATGGATGCCATGGATGCCTCTCTTCCTGCCGGACCGCCCCTTTTTCCCCCCGACAGCCTGACGGACCTGCCGATGCGGTTCATTGCCGCGGAAATGATCCGGGAAAAGGCTTTCCGGCTTACCGGCCAGGAAATTCCTTATGCAGTGGCTGTCACCATTGATTCCTTCAAGGAGGAAAAAGAGGGGGCGCTGATTCGGATTCATGCCTCCATCCACGTTGAGCGGGAATCCCAAAAGGGCATCGTTATCGGCCGGCAGGGAGCCAAACTCAAGCAGATCGGCGAGGCGGCCAGGCTGGCGATTGAAGAAATGCTGGGAACGAAAGTTTTTCTCAAACTCTTTGTCCGAGTGCAGAAAAACTGGACCAAGGACACCAAGGCGCTGCGCAAGTTCGGATACTGATGATTCTTTCTTATCATCCCTGCTATGAAGCCGACCGCAACATGCTTTGTGCCGGCAGGGAACCGGATGAAAAAGACCTGTCGGCCATCCGTGCCGCCGATGCCGTCGTTTTGCCCCAGGGATGCCGGGAAGCGCTTTACCGCATGGCCAGGCAAAACTGCCCCCATGTCTTTCCCGACTATGATGCGCGGTTCCACTATCCAGGCAAAACAGGCCAGACCAAGCTTTTTCAGGCACTGGATGCTCCTCATCCCCGCACTTGGGTCTTTGATGACCTGAAGCACTTCCAGAATTGTGGCGAAGTGGTCGCTAATGCCGGCTTTCCAATTGTTTTCAAGCTGGATTGGGGGGGAGAGGGGGACACCGTCTTTCTGATCCGGTCCAACAACGATCTGGCGCTTGCCATGTCAACGGCGTCGGCATATGAGCAGTCCGGCCAGCGAGGATTTATTATTCAAACCGCTGTCTTGGGTTCAAAGCGGACGCTGCGGGTTGCCGTGATCGGAAAGACACGGGTCGCTTACTGGAGAATTCAGGACAATCCCAGTATTTTTGGCACCAGTTTGGCCAAAGGAGCGCGTATCGACACCGAGGCAGATCCGAATCTTCGCCGGAAGGCTATGGCCCTGACCCGCAGCTTCTGCCAGCAAACGCGAATCAACCTGGCCGGGTTCGATTTTATTTTCGACGAATCCGGGAGCGCAAAGAAGGCCCCGCAGCCGCTGTTTCTGGAGATCAACTACTTCTTCGGCAGAACCGGCCTGGGAGGCTCGGCCCGTTTTTACACGATGCTGCAGGCGGAGATTAATAACTGGCTGGCCGATCTGGGGCTGATCGTTAACCGGTCATCGATGGCAATGGCCGCCAGGGAGATACTATGAATCCCTACGCTTATGATCTGGACCAGAATGATCTCAATCGGGAACGCCAAAAAGCCCGGGAGCTGAGACAATCCCAGTGGTGGAAACGGCGATGCGCCAAAGGCCGTTGCCATTACTGCGGCAGCCGACTGCCAGCAGCAGATCTGACCATGGATCACATCGTCCCGTTGTCCAGAGGGGGGAAAAGTACCAAAGGCAATGTCGTTCCGGCTTGCAAATCCTGCAACAACAAGAAAAAACAATTGCTTCCCATGGAATGGGAAGAATACCTTCACACGTTTCAAGTCTTGCCATAACCGATAACGGCCGAAGCCATGACGATGGGCGTCGCCCTCCCAGCCCAGCCATCGCTGCCGCAGTGATAAATTGTCAACCATTTTCCTTGTATAGCTGTTGACAACATTATGAAACTATCTTTTAATCGCTCGACCATGAGTGGTTCCGGAACCTAAACCCCGGGAGGTCTGATGCGCACCGATAAAGAGCAGAACCTGCTGCTCAAAGCGCTGGATGCGTTTAAACGAAAGATGGTCGTAATTTCCAAGGATTTTCGCATCCTGGCTTCTGCCGGCGTTGACGCCCGCATTGATGGGGCGTCGCCATCGGGAAAATGCTGCCATGAGTTGTTTTTCAACCGCCCCGAACCCTGCTACAACTGCCCGGCCAAAAAAGTCGTGCTGACGGGAAAGCCCTCCCTGCGGGATATTTCGCCAAGCTCCTTGAGTAAACAAAAAAGATCCTGCCTTTACGCCTACCCCATTGTGGACGAGGATGGGCGGGAAGTGTTGACGATTTTCAACTTCGAGCTTCCGGCGCTGGAGGGCCTGGAGGAAGAACTGCGGCGTGCCAATAGTTTTTTGTATAACTTGCTCCAAAGCGCGTGCGACGGTGTGATTGCCGCCGACTCGACCGGAAAGATCATCATTTTCAACGATGCCGCCGCTGAGGTAACCGGGCATAGCGTGGAAGCGGCGCTCGATCACCTCAATATCAGATCGATATATGAAGGAGACGGCGCTAGAGAGGTGATGCGTAACCTTAGAAGCGATGAATATGGCGGAAAAGGAAAACTGAAAAAATACCGGATCAAGGCAATTGGAAAAAACGGAGAGAAAATACCCATCAGCCTTTATGCCTCGATCATCTACGACGAACAGGGCAAAGAAGCCGGATCCATCGGCTTTTTCCATGATCTGAGAGAGCGCATCCATATTCAGCAGAAACTGGAGAAAACCCAACTCCAGCTCATCCAGTCCGAAAAAATGGCCTCACTGGGAAAATTGTCTGCCGGGGTGGCTCACCAGTTGAACAATCCGCTGGGCGGAATCACGCTTTACACCAAGCTAATGTTGGAAGATTATGATCTGGAGAATAATGCCAAGGAGGATCTCTACCGGATTTTAAAAGACGCTCAACGGTGTAGGGACACCGTCAAGGAACTGCTTGAGTTTGCCCGACAGACACGCCAATTCATGAAGCCGCTGAACATCAACAAATCGATCGACCGGACGCTTTTTCTCATCGAAAACCAGACCCTGTTCCACAACATCACCTTTAAAAAAAAGATGGCGCCCTTCGTTCCTCCGGTGTTGGCAGATACACAACAGATGGGCCATGTGTTCATGAACATCATTATTAATGCAGCCCAGGCGATGGACGGCAATGGCACTATCACCATCAGCACCCGGGACTCAGCCACCAAGGATCGGGTGATAATCGAATTTTCCGACACCGGCCCGGGAATATCCCCGGAAGATCTGGAACATATCTTCGAGCCTTTTTTTACCACCAAGGAAGAGGGCAAAGGAACCGGCTTAGGGCTGAGCGTTGTTTACGGCATCGTTGGAAACCACGGCGGAACCATTACCGCCAGAAGCATTCCCGGCCGCGGAAGTACGTTCACTATCGAGCTTCCCATCACCCGTGAAACCGAAAAAGGAGCCGAACATGCAGAGCACGCCTGATCCCGTAACCGTTCTGGTAGTAGATGATGAAAAGGGCATCCGGGACGGGTCGGAGCGGATCATAAGCCGCATGGGATGCCACGCACTGACGGCCAAAAACGGTGAAGAGGGGCTTGCCATTGTCGGGCGGACCGATGTGGCCATCGTGCTGTTGGATTTGAAAATGCCCGGCATCGACGGCATGGAGGTGCTTAAACGGATACAAGACCTGGACCGGGAGATTCTGGTTATCGTCATCACCGGCTTTGCTACCATTGAAACCGCTATCGAGGCCATGAAACGGGGTGCCTACGATTTTATTCCCAAACCCTTCGAGCCGGATCAGCTGAGAATTGTGATCAACCGTGCCCGGGAAAAAATATGGTTAAAAAATGAAGCGGCGAAGCTGGAAGTCGCGCGGCGACGGACCCTCGCAGATTTGGGAACAGAAAAAAGCAGAATCCATACCATCATCGATTCTATTCCCAACGGTATCGTGGTGACCAATGTCGACGGCCAGGTGGTATTGGTGAACCCGGCCTTTTGCCGGATTCTGGCTCGAGACGTGGACACCACTGCCGGCGGGCAGATTTCGGCATATATTCCCGACGAAGGCTTATGCCGGCTGATTGTGGAAATATCCAGTGGCCGGCATGTGGATTTTGACGATATCCCCACATACGAATTTTCCATAGGCAGCGATCGGTTTCTCATGGCTCGCGGCCGGCCGGTCTTGGGAGAGCGCAAAGAGTGCCTGGGCGCGGTGGTCACTGTTATCGATATCACAAACATGAAAGTGCTGGACCGGCTTAAGTCCGAATTCGTAGCCAAGGTTTCCCATGAACTCAGAAGCCCGTTGTCCACTATCCACGAGCAGTTGGCGCTTGTGCTCAACGATCTGATGGGGCAGCTCAGCGAATCTGAAGAACACCTGATCTCCCGGGCCAAGGAAAAAACCCAGGGCCTGATTTCAACCATCGGCGACCTGCTGGATCTTTCACGTATTGAATCCGGAACCACCTGCCAGGAGCCCAAACCGGTTCAGCTGGAAGATCTGTTGAGCAACATTGTCGACTTTCTTGGCACCCGGGCCAGAACCAAGGCGCAGAAACTCTCCATAGACTTGCCGGAAGAACCACTGCCCACCATTAAAGCCGATCCGCTGGCACTTGAAAGCATCTTCGGAAACCTGATCACCAATTCCATCAACTACACCCAAAACGGGGGCGAGATTGTGGTCAAGGCGGATATTACCGGCATCAATCTGCGTGTCCGGGTGATCGACAACGGCTTCGGTATCGAAGCTCGCTACCTGGATAAGATCTTCGACCGGTTTTTCCGCGTGAAGAACGACAAGACCCGTTTCATCACCGGCACCGGGTTGGGGCTGCCCATCGTCAAGGGGCTGGTGGAGGCTTTAAAGGGCCAGATCAGTGTTGAGAGTGTTCCTGACAAGGGAACTACCTTTACGGTTTTGTTGCCAGTGGATTAAGATACGGCATAGGGCGTCATTTTACTTGACCGATTCGGTCATATCCGCTACTGAGAATTGAAAAACAAATCAAGCGTCCGCCCAATCGGGTACGACGATTATTGAGTTATGCAACAGGCATCAGCCACCCAGGCTCAACCGGGGTGGCTGTTTTTTTTGTGCCGGTATCCTAAATCATAAAGATACGATCCAGGAGGCAGTCATGGCCAAGCTACTCGTGATCGACAACTATGATTCATTCACCTACAACCTGGTGCAGATGTTCATGAATTACGACCTCTCCATTCAGGTTCATCGCAGCGACCGGATTACCCTTGACCGGGTGGCCGGTGAGCGACCGGATTATGTGCTCATCAGCCCGGGGCCCAGGGACCCGATTCACGCCGGTATTTCCAATGCGCTGATCCAGACTTTTTATCGAACGACCCCCATCTTAGGGGTCTGCCTGGGTATGCAGTGCATCAACGAAGTTTTCGGCGGTAGCACCGTTCGGGCGACCGCGCCCAGACATGGTCAAACCAGCCTGGTTTATCATTGCCAAGAGACTCTTTTTTCCCAAATACCTTCCCCGTTCACCGTGGCCCGGTACCATTCGCTCGTGGTGCAACCCTCGGCCGTGGCCCTCGACCAGCATCTTTTGGTTACCGGGCGCACCGCGGATGGCATGATCATGGGGTTGTCCCACAACCGGTTTCCCCTTCACGGCGTGCAGTTTCATCCGGAAAGTTTTTTAACGAAATTCGGGTTCACTCTGATTGAAAACTTCCTGCGGCTGGGTCCATTGAAAAAGGACTTGGCGACGGATGGACCGCTGCGGGCGGTCAACCCCGTTTTCCCCGTGGAAAGGGTCGGCAGGAAGACCGTCGAAGGGAGGGCTCGTTGAAACGGTTGAAGCGTTATTTGTCCGGGATTGCCGGGATAAAGACAAAGACCGTTTATCTGGAAGAAGCCTTTGCGGACATGGCGGCCCCTTTCGCTCACGAGCCGGGTACCGTGGTGCTGCTCAGCGGCGGCTCCTTGGACTGCGCCCGCTATCACATCATGGGTATCCACCCCTGGCTCATGTTCACCGGGCGGGCCGGGGAAACGACAGTCACCATCGATGGGGCGAATCATGTGATTCCTCAAGCGCCGCTGGATGTTTTGGGAACGATTTTAGATAACTGCCGTTTGAGCCTTGGTGATGCGGCGGGTCCAGTTTCCGCAGGCCTTTTCGGATATCTGGCTTACGATCTGAAAGACGACCTGGAAGTCCTACCCCGAACCACCATAGACGACCTTGGGCTTCCCCAGCTTTGCTTGTTCGCCCCATCCTTGATAGTCGTACATGACCGAATCAACGGAACGACCGAGGTTCATGCACCGGTTCGCCAGGGTCAGGCTGTCGGGGCAGTGAGTGCAGAGATAGACGCTTTCCTGCAAGCCTTGAAGTCCCCGCCACCATCAAACGGCGAGTTTTCAGGAAACGGGCAGTCACTGAAATCCAACTTCACCCGAACCGGTTATTTAACCTCGGTGCAACGGATCCGGGATTACATTGCCGCCGGGGACGTTTACCAGGTAAACTTGTCCCATCGGTTCGAAATGAGCTTTCGGGGTGACAGTTACCACCTTTTCCAGACCCTCTATCAGATGAATCCCGCCCCTTTTTTCGCTTACGTCAATGCCGGCGATCATCAAATCGTTTCCACGTCGCCGGAGCGGTTTATGCTGCGCAACGGCAGCCGGGTGGAGACCCGTCCCATCAAAGGCACTCGTCCACGGGGGGAAACGCCGAAGGCCGACCGGGAGATGAAGGCCGCACTGGCCAACAGCCCCAAGGATGATGCCGAGCTTTCCATGATTGTGGATCTGCTGCGAAACGACATCGGCAAGGTGTGTGCAAAGGGATCGGTGGTTGTGGCCCAGCACAAGCGTCTGGAAGCTTACCAGAATGTCTACCACCTGGTTTCCGTGGTGGAGGGAACGCTGGCCGAGGGAAAGGATTCCGTGGACCTGATCCGGGCCACCTTTCCCGGCGGTTCGATTACCGGTTGTCCCAAGATTCGGTCCATGGAGATCATCGACGAGTTGGAAACCCGTCGCCGCCATGTCTACACCGGATCCATCGGGTACGTCAGTTTTCACGACACTATGGACCTGTCCATCGCCATCCGAACCGCGACCATTATCGGCGACCGGCTTGTATTTTCGGTGGGGGGTGGCATCGTCTATGACTCCGACCCCGAAGACGAGTATCAAGAAACCCTCCACAAGGGACGCACGCTGATGACGGTGTTTCAGGACGCGGCGGAAAAGCCGCTGACTGTAACCGGTTCAGGCCCCTGGATGTGGCAGGACGGGCGGTTAGTCCGCCAGGAACAGGCCGTCCTGCCTGTCTCCGACTTGGGACTGCAATACGGATTCGGTATTTTCGAGACGATGCGCGTGGAAAAGGGGATTGCCTGCCATTTGCAGGCGCACCTGAATCGGTTCAACCGGAGCTGGGCAGCCTTGTTTGGCGATGTACCGCCGGACCTGACCTGGAAGGATATTATCGTTCAGGTCGTCGAGAAAAATGGATTGGGCGATGCAACGGCTGCGATCAAAATTCTTGCTACCCGGGGCGATGGAAACGGCTCCCGAAATAATGGCACCCTACTGGTGACTGCTCGGCCGTATACCCAGCGGTTGTCGATTTTGGAGGCGGCCGGATTAAGACTGGCAACCTACCCACACCGGCGATCGTCCCCCCTGGCAGACCATAAGACATTGAATTATTTATACTACCATCAGGCCGGTGCTTGGGCACAGGAGCAAGGCGCGGACGAGGCCGTGATCCTGAATCCGGACGGCACGCTTTCTGAAACCAATACAGCAAGTATTCTGGTGCTGTCGGGAAAGACAGTGATCCGCCCCTGGTCTTCTCACGTACTGTCCGGAGTGATGCAGGATGCGGTTTGCCAATGCTTTCATGGATTGGGCTTTTCAATTGAGGAGCGGTCGGTCAGCCCGGATGCGGTCCTGGATGCCGACATGGTGCTGTTAACCAATGCCCTTATGGGAGCCGTGCCGGCATTGAGCCTGGACAACCGGCCTTTGAAATTCGACCGGGCTTTGACGGCAGTCCTTAACAGCCGTCTTTTTAGTTTAGCGGAGAGTGGCGATGGCCTACGATGAAATGTTCGTGCTGCTTCGGGGCCGGTGCATCCTGTTTGTGGGAAAAGGCGATGATGATTCGATTTCGGAGATCTACGCGCAACCCATGGCGCCTCACACGACTTACAATGTTAAAAAACCGATCTGGCACACCCACTCGCTCAGCCCGAACGCCATGGTTCTGGTGGTTGAGAACCGGGATACGACTTTTGACAACTCGCCTTTTTGTAAGCTTACGGGCATGCAGCGCAAAACCCTTTGCGAAATGGCAACCAGGGAATATAGGTTAAGGCTTCAACTTCGGATTGTTCCGATGGCGCTGGTTGTCCCGGGCCGTTTTCTTTTGCAGGTTTTTTGATATGGCGGTTTCCAGGTTCACTCCGGTCTGGTTGGCGATGCAGACGAGAACGAAGAGCACGTCGGCGAGTTCGTCGCCAAGATCAGTTGCAATATTTTTACCCTTGAAGCTTTGTTCCCCATAGGTCCGGGAAATTAACCGGGCCAGTTCTCCGACTTCTTCCATGAGTACGGCCAGGTTGGTCATTTCGGAGAAATAACGCACACCGAAGGTTTTGATCCAGCGATCCACGGTTGCCTGAAGCTCATTCACGGTCAGCGGTGCTTTTATGGGTTTTTCCGGAGCGTTCATCGTCGTCCTTACTTGGAGGGGCTCTATTTAATATGGGCCACCACATGCCCCAGCTCAGGAAAAATCAGCGCCTTGCAGGCCAGCTGGCAGGCTTTTGTGCTGCCGGGCATGCAGTAGACCACGGTGCTGCCGATAACGCCGGCTGCTGCGCGGGAGAGGATGGCGGCGGAATCGATCTCTTCGTAGCTGAGCTGAGCGAAGATGGCTCCGAAGGCGGTCATCTCCTTGGTAAACAGGGGTTTGATGGCTTCGATGGTTACATCTGTCGGCGTAATGCCGGTGCCGCCGGTGACCAGCAGGGCCAGCAGCCCGTGGTCCCGGATGGCTTTTAATGAGGCATCGCGGATGATGGTGATGTCGTCGGTGACCACCTGGTGAAACCGGACCTGGTGCCCCTCTTTTTTGGCCTGCCGGGCAATCCACAGTCCGCTCTCGTCGTTTTCAATCGTCCGGGTGGTTGAAACTGAGAGGATACCCATATCAACCGATGTCGGTGCCGCTTGTCGATGCTGGTGTACGCCCATAATTCTTCTGCCTTGTCTGAATGGTTGCCAGAAATAGCTTTTTCTGGCTCAACCCCTCGTTCTCGTTCTATTAAAAGTCTCAGCGCAGCACTGCTACGCCATCGGTATTATCCCCGCTACGATCTTGGCTTGAACCCGAAGCCACCTCACTTGAATGAACACTACCTAACCGATGAGGCTTTCCATGGCAAGTCAAGATTCCCTTAATCTCCTTGCTTTTAAAAAAGGTTTTTTCTATGTTTGATCGTAAATGGTTCCTTAATTTTTAAAGCAGCACGGCCTCTTGAACCCATCTATGCTGAGATTGCTAAATGGCGGTACCCTGCACCGGCGTGATTCTCGCCGGCGGACAAAACAAACGATTTGACGGACAAAACAAGGCCTTCATCAGCATCGGCGGAAAGCGCATCCTGGATCGCCTCTTGGACGTCTATGCCCAGCGGTTCGATCAGATTGTACTGGTGACAAACGATCCGGCAGCCTACACGGATGTCGATGCCCTGATCGTTACCGACCACTATTCAGTGCGCAGTTCGCTCAACGGCCTTCATGCCGGTCTGTTTGCCGCAGCCCATGAATACGCTTTTTTTGCCGCCTGCGATTCGCCGTTTATCAAGGGCGAGCTGATCCAGCGTTTGTTGGACGCAGTCACGCCCAAAGTGGATATCATCGTTCCCTCCACATCGGCCGGCTACGAGCCGATGGTTGCCGTGTATAAAAAAACCTGCCTGCCGGCCATGGTGTCGCAGCTGGAGCGGGACCTGTTGAAGATCCAGGGGTTGTTTCGAAAGGTTCGCGTGAAAACACTTGACGAAGCCGACCTGAGGAAGGTTGACCCTCACCTCATCTCTTTTTTCAATGTCAACACCCCCGGGGATCTGGTTCTGGCGGAAGCCCTTTATCAGCAGAATGGTTGAGGAGAATGTGGGAAAATGAATGCAGATAAATTGATTTCAAAAATAAAGACACATCCGGCCTACGACCAGGTGGGGATGATTTTGTGCCACAACGGGGTGGTAAGGGGAACCTCCCGCGACGGCCGGAAGGTGACGGGCCTGCGGGTGGCTGTCGACCGGGAACGATTGAAGCGGTTGCTTACCGAACAAAGAGCCCGGGCAGGGATTATGGACATTCAGGTGGAGATTGCCGCCGACACCGACCTCACCATCGGTGATGACGTGATGATGCTGGTGGTGGCCGGGGACGTCCGGGAAAATGTTATCGATGCCCTGACAGATACCCTGAATGCCATTAAAACCACGGTAACTGCCAAAACCGAGTATTTTGCTTGATCCGCTTCCTCTTGACCGGGAGAGAAATATGGCCGATTTGACCCACATTGACAGCCAGGGCCGGGTGTGCATGGTAGACGTGACCGAAAAAAAACCATCCCGGCGGACCGCGGTGGCCCAGGCCGTGGTCCATTTGACGGAGGAGACCTTCCAGCGGATTGTTGCCGGTACGGTGTCAAAGGGGAATGTTTTGGAGACGGCCCGTATTGCCGGGGTGATGGCGGCTAAAAAGACCGCCGATCTGATTCCCATGTGCCATCCATTGAACCTGACCCACGTACAGGTTGATTTTTTTCCCGATGCTTCCCGCCATGCCATCCGCATCGAAGGAACGGCGCGTATCCACGATCAGACGGGAGTGGAAATGGAGGCGCTCACCGCCGTCTCCGTGGCAGCCCTCACCCTTTACGACATGTGCAAGGCCATCGACAAATCCATGACCATCACGGATCTCTGCCTGCTCAAAAAGACCGGTGGTAAGAGCGGCACGTTTGTTCGTGAAAACGCAACCCCATGAAAAAAAAACAAATCTATCCTGCCGTTAAGCTGTTTACCCTTGGCATGTCCATTTTAATGGTTGCAGGCTGTACCCTTTTTCAAAAGCCCCCCGTCAAACCGGCTGAAGCGCTGATCCGGCTTTCCGTGCAGGATTATCCCAATTTTTCAGACGGTTTCTTTCTGGACAACCTTTCCTACGGGATCGGCAAAAGCCTGGAATATCTCAGCAGGGTGCCTGCCGAGCGCACCTTCCGCTTCGGAAGGGACACCTACAGTGCGATTCACCTGGTTCGGTCATTGGAGACCCTGCGGACTTTCGTGGAAACTGGACCCGGCCCGGCGGCGGTGAACCGTTTTATTGTCGACCGCTACCGGGTGTACCAATCCAGCGGGGGGGCCGAGAGCGGGCAGGTTCTTTTTACCGGCTACTATGAACCCCATCTCAAGGGAAGCCTGACGCCCGACGCCCGTTTCCGCTATCCGGTGCATGCCATTCCCGAGGATTTGATGGTTATCGACCTTTCCCCATTTTCGGAAGATTTCAAAGGTAAGCGCATCATCGGCCGTCTGCAGGGCAATACGGTGGTGCCCTACCCGGATCGGCAGGCCATCGAGGCGGACAGGGGTTTTGCTCAAAAAGCACCGCCCATCGCCTGGGTGGACGACCGGGTCGACCTGTTTTTTCTCCAGATACAAGGCTCCGGGCGGATTTACCTGACCAACGGCTCCTTTATTCGGGTACACTACCACGGTTCCAACGGCCACCCTTACCGTAGTATCGGCCGGCTGCTCATCGACCAGGGCAAGATCCCGGCCGAGGAGATGTCCATGCAGCGGCTCAAGACCTATTTGAATGCCCATCCCGCCGAGGTGGACGCGGTGCTCAACCACAATCCCAGTTATGTCTTTTTCAAAACCGAAACATCCGGACCCATCGGCGCGATCGGCGTGGACCTGACACCGGGCCGCTCCGTTGCAGTTGATCACCGGGTTTTTCCCCTGGCCGCCCCGGCCTTCCTGCAAACCCAGATCCCCGTGGTGGATGGCAACGGTCGCATCGACCGGTGGATGGATTTTTCTGCCTTTGCCCTGAACCAGGATACCGGCGGGGCTATCCGGGGACCGGGACGCGTGGACATCTTCTGGGGCAACGGACCCTATGCGCAGATTGCTGCCGGCCACATGCAGCAAAGAGGGTCGTTTTACCTGTTGGTGTTGGTTCCGGAGATCCAATAAGCCGTGTTCCGGCGCGGATTGATTTAGCCCCTGGTTTCGCGGAATAACGCCGTGCTCTTGTCTTGACACCCCCAGGCAAAACCAGTAGTGTTGCCCATTTTAGCAAGCATGCACTTCAAGCGTAGTAAAGGAGACATTCATGTTCGGTATCGGAATGCCGGAAATGATCCTGATTCTGGCGGTGGCCCTGATCGTCATTGGACCCAAGAAACTGCCGGATCTGGCCAAGTCCTTAGGAAAGGCCATGGGGGAATTCAAGAAGGCGACCAGCGATCTGAAAGAAAGCATGCAGATCGATACGGAACTCAAAGAGGTTAAAACCGCCTTCAATGACATCGGCAAGGATGATCTGAAAAAGACCAAGGGTTACACCAACAGTAAGGATCAGACCCCTGAAGCCGACAAACCGGAAGGCCGTGACGGCGACGCGATGGACAAACTGAAGACGGCTTTTGACCGCCGGGACACAGATGCTTCGGATTCCGATGAGGGTACCCCAGCCGACGGCGGTATGCCTGCCACCGGATCCGACCCGGATTCTGAAGCACGCAAGGGGTAAGGAACGTGGCAGACCAGGAAAAGGATACGGAAGACAAAATTCCCTTTACCGCTCACCTGGAAGAGTTGCGTAAGCGCCTGATTACCTGCTTTGTTGCCGTGGGCATCGGGTTTGTTATCTCATACGGATTCAAGGAAAAGCTGTTTCAGATCCTTACCCATCCCCTGATTTCCGTCATGAAAGAGGGGGAAACCCTAATTTACACCGGGTTGCCTGAAGCATTTTTCACCTTTCTCAAAGTTTCCTTTCTTTCCGGTCTCATGGTCGCCTCGCCAGTGATTATTTTCCAGTTCTGGATGTTCGTTGCGCCGGGCCTCTACGACCGGGAAAAGCGGCTGATGATTCCCGTCGTTTTTCTCTCGTCGATTTTCTTTGTTGGGGGCGCCCTGTTTGGCTATTTCATCGTCTTTCCATTCGGGTTTCAATTCTTTTTGGGGTTTGCCACGGAAACCATCCGCCCCATGCCATCCATGAAGGAGTATCTGAGTTTTTCCGCCAAGCTGCTCCTGGCCTTCGGGCTTGTGTTCGAGCTGCCTCTGGTGCTTACCTTCCTTGCGCGCCTGGGCATTGTATCCGTTGAATTTTTAAAGAAAAACAGGAAATATGCGATTCTCATTTTCTTTATTGGTGCGGCAATATTAACTCCGCCTGACGTGGTGACTCAGATTATGATGGCCCTGCCGCTGATGGTGCTGTACGAAATCAGCATTGTCGGCGCCCGGATTTTCGGCAAGAAAAAAGAAGCATCGCAACCGGCCGCTGAAGCTGAGAGCTCCAGCGATCAATGAGCCAGACCCGGAGGTCTCTTCATTACCGTCTTGATCTAAGAGAGACGGCGGCCGGCACCGGATACTTTGCGCCGGTTCCCCAGAATCTGCCGACGCTTGAGGCAGGGCTTGCATACCTGCGTCGGCACCCCAACGACAGTTTCATGCATGCCCATTTGATGGAATCCATCGGTGAGATGGATCTCGGGTCGGTGGTGGCCCTTCTGAAATCAGAGATGGACAGCGACCCGGTGATTCGGGCGCTGGTTCTGGAAGCCGCTACGGTTGACCCACGCCTGGCCGAGGTCAAGGAACAATTCAAACCAGGCGAGACCCAAATTCTGGCAGACCGCACACCGCTGGTGTTTCTGCGATCCGAACAGCTGGCCGACCAGGCGGTTCATCGGCAATGGGCACGGCTGTTTCATGCCAACATGACCCAGCACCGTCCCCTCCCACCGCCGGCAACCACGGGGCTTGTCTTTCCCGTTGAAGGGGTCGACGGCAGCGATGACCCATTGCCTGCCGAGGCCCATTTACAGGCAATTATCGACCGGCTTCCGGTTGACATGGATGGATCCGGCAAGCCTCGGCCGCCGCTGGAAGAGACGATCGCACACGCCATGAAGCGACTCAGCCGCCTGGAGATCTTCGAGGGATCGGAGATGCGGCATCAATCCTCGCTGAGCCTTTACGCCCTGCTCCGGAAATGGGGGGTTAACCACCCGGTGAAAAGCGGCGGACTGAATTACGTACTATCCGGCATCCAGACCTCATACGGCCGAGGCCTATCCCTGGAAGCGGCCCGGGCCTCCTGTCTCATGGAGGTGGCCGAGCGGTGCTGCGCCTTTGCCGGAGTCGATGAAAACGGCATCGCGGGAACCCGCAGACCCCATCCGCTAATCCATGGCTCCCTGTCAAAGTTGGCGGCCGGCGGTTATGTGCTTCTGGACCCTAATCGCCTGGGACTAGAGGTGCCCTACCGGGACGAACCACTTTACTGGATGGAGGGGGAACGATTAACACCAGGCGGCAGCGAACCCATATGGGTGCCGGTGCAATGCGTCTTCTTGTTTTGCAATCTGGACGAGCGGTCCCTGTTTTCAGGTCTGGGCTCAACCGGTCTGGCCTCGGGAAATACCCTGGCCGAGGCTCGGCTCAGCGCCCTGTATGAGGTGCTCGAGCGGGACAGCGAGGCGGTGAACCCTTACCATCCATCCCGCTGCTTCCGGATCTATTCAAAGGACTCCCAAATGAAGGCCCTGTTCGAGGATTACCGGGCGCGCGGCATTCATTTGCAGTTTCAGGACATCAGCCCGGCCTTCGGCATCCCCTGCTGCACCTGTTTTGTGACCCATCGGGACGGCACGGTGGCCAAAGGCGGTGGAGCCAACCTTAACGGCAAATGGGCCGTGCTCTCGGCATTGACCGAAACGCCATACCCCTACCCTGGTGGTCCGCCTTCGGCCCCGGCATCGCCGGATCTGCCCTGGCTCCAGTTTGAAGCCCTGCCGGATTTTTCCACCGGCACGCCGGATAAGGATCTGATGCTCGTGGAAAAAACGCTGCTGGCCAACGGCTTTTCACCCATATATGTGGAGATTACCCGCAAGGACGTGGAAATCCCTGTTGTCAAAGCCCTGGTTCCTGGCTTCGAAATGATGGCAGACTTCGACCAATACAGCCGAATCAACCCGCGTTTATTTAATAACTATTTGAAAATACATAAACAAAAATAGATTTCAATTCCCATTGACAGTACGCATAAGGATTGATAGAGATTTCAAGTGGAGTGATTTTGGGTGTTTAACCAATTAGGGAAGAGGAGGGTGGTGGTTATGGGGAAAAGAATTTTTATTTTATTGGCGGCAGTCTGTGTGGCCATGATATTTGCCGCGGGATCCATTAATGCGGGCACGGCGGTTCAGGATGTGATCAAGATGGACCACAAAGCCTACAGCGAGCACACCAAAGGCATTGTGGAGTTTAGTCACAAAAAGCATCACGAAGAGTACAAAGTTGGCTGTGGTGAATGCCACCACGACGACAAGGGAAAGCCTTTGACCGACCTGAAGGCCGGTGATGATGTGAAGGGTTGCCTTGAGTGCCACAAGATCCCCGGGCAGATGCCCGGCGATCTTAAAAAAGAAATGAAGGAAAAAAAGGCATCCAAAAAGGAGATCGCCGCAAAAGAGTTGGAGTATCACGCCGAAGCCATCCACGAGAATTGCATCAGCTGCCACAAGGATTTCAACAAGAAGAACAAGACCAAGGCTGCACCGCAGACGTGCACCAAATGTCACCCGAAGGAAAAATAATCCTTCCTTTTTTGTCAGATGCATTGAACGGGGCAGCGCTGCTATCGGTAGTGCTACCCCGCTTCTGTTTTATCAATAAAAAGGGACTTTTTCCTTTGATTCGTCACGGTTTGGTCTGGCTGGCTTTATAGATCAGAGCCCTTTTGACCATCGTCTTGGCCCAGGCGGGCGTTCCCAAAGCGTGGATGTGGGTGTAGGTGGCAAGAACATTATTTATACAAACCCCGTCTTTTCCCTTCAGGAAGCCGGCGCCGCGCTCCATGGAAAACGCCAGATTTTCATCTTTTCCCTTCCATTCCTTTACACTCGAATAATGAAATTCGTGGCCTAATAGAGTCGTTCCTGTTGCATAGAACGGGTTTTCCTTTTCCACTCGGATGATGGTATATCCATGGCCTTGGGGCCGTCTAGAAAAGCCGAATACCGCCGGCAGGACGGCGGCCATTTCAAATGTGCCTTCCGATAAAATCAAACGCTCCCCAAGATACATAAGCCCCCCGCACTCGGCATATACGGGCAGTCCATTTTGTGCCAGGGTTTTTAATTCGTTTTTGAAAGCCGTATTCGCTTCCAGTTCACGGGCGTGGGTTTCCGGAAAACCTCCGCCGATATAAAGGGAATCCACCGGCGGAAGATGTCGATCGGTCAGCGGGCTGGCGAAGACCAGTCTGGCGCCGGCGGCCTCGAGAGCTTCCAGATTTTCCGGGTAGTAGAACTGAAAAGCCGCATCCCTGAGGATGCCGATGGTGGGCCGGTCTGAATTTAACGTGATTTCAGGCGCATCGGTTTTCAATATCCCTTCAAATTCAGCCGATGTTGCCGTTGCGGCTATACGCTGGATTCGCTTGAGATCCAGATGCTTTTCCGCCACCAGGCGGATGGCATCGATAGCGGGATTGGCCCAGCTGTGTTCAGGGGTAGGCACCAGCCCCATGTGGCGTTCGGGAAAACGCTGTTCTTTCAGTTTCGGCACGGCTCCCAGGACCGGTATGCCGGTGTACTCCTCGATACTGCGGGTGAGAATATTTTGATGCCGCTTGCCGGCCACCCGGTTCAACACTACGCCGCCAATGCGCACACCGGGGTCAAAGGCAACGACCCCCCCCACCACGGCAGCCATGGTGCGAGTGGTCTTGGTGGCGTCGATGCACAGGATTACCGGCAGGCCTAGCAGCTTGGCCAGTTGGGCGGTGCTGGTTTCCCCGTCGGTGTTGATGCAGTCATATAGGCCGCGGTTGCCCTCGATGACGGCAAAATCGGTGTTTTGCGTGTGGGTGTGGTAAGACTCGAGAATCGTGTCTCTATCGATGAGGAAGGTGTCCAGATTATAGCAGGGCCGGCCGGCCGAAAGAGCCAGCCAGCCGGCATCGATATAATCCGGACCTTTTTTAAAGGGTGCGATGGACCTGCCCAGGCTTCGCAATGCAGCGATAATGCCGACGGAAAAAATGGTTTTTCCCGATCCCCCCCGCAGGGCGGCGACAACGATGCCCGGGGTTGGTATGGGACGCTGGTTGGTTGGAGCCTGATTCAATAGCGTACACATGGCGACGGATCACCATCGATGGTCAAGGCCGTCGAAGGAATGCTATTTTTCCTTTTCTTCGTGCTCGGCCCCAGCCTGTTTGCCAGTTCCGGGCATCCCATACATGGACGTGCTTCCCGAAGACCAGTATTCCAGGACATTCTCCTCGACGAGCTTGTTGACGATTTTTTTGGCCTCGCGGGGTTTCATGTCCAGAATTTTGGAGAGGTCGTTGAAGTAGAACTTGGATTTAGTCTTCAACTTCTTGGTCAACTCTTCTACGATCAGCTTTTTTGCCTCTTCGTATTCCATGGTAACCTCTTTTCTAAAGAAGGCAGGGGGGGCGCGTGGCCTCCCCCTGCAAAGATTCTTTTATATGGAAAACATTAGAACTTGAACTGGGTGGTCTGGCGCCAGGTGTAGTAGGCGGGATCACGGAAATCATCGATCAGATGATGGGTGAATTCAAGCTCGCATTTTTCGAAGAACCGCTCCCAGCCGATTCTTTCGGCCCAATCACCCAGGCGCTCGTATTTATTTGCGCCGGCGGAGTAGGCCTCGACAATCTTTTTAATCGTTGCGGTGGTCGAGGGCCAACGCGGAGCTTCGTTGGGAATAAAGGCCACAACAACCTTGGAGAACTTGGGCGTGCTGATGCGGTTGGAGACCTTACCGCCAACCATCAGAACGATGCCGTCTCCTTCCTTGTCGGCCAGCGGCATGGAGGGGCACATGGTGTAGCAGTTGCCACAGAACATGCAGCGGTCGTTGTTCACGGCTACGGACTTGAGTTCCTTCTCGCCGACCTTCACCTTGGCCGGTTTGATGGCGGCGGTGGGGCAGGCGGCAATTGCCAGCGGGATTTCGCACATCTTATCCAGATATTCATGGTCCAGCAGCGGCGGCTTGCGATGGTAACCGAGGATGGCGATATCGGAGCAGTGCACGGCACCGCACATATTCAGGCAACAGGCCAGGGAGACACGCAGCTGGGCCGGCAGGCGATGCTGTTTGAAGTCCTCAAAGAGCACGTCCATGGTGGCCTTGACCGGACCGGAAGCGTCGGTGGCCGGGGTGTGGCAGTGGATCCAGCCCTGGGTGTGGATGATGTTGGTGACGCCGGCGCCGGTGCCGCCGACTGGGAACTTCTGGCTACCGCCATCGAATTTGCGGCTCTCCAGATCCTTGATCAGGGGCTCGACCTTAGCTTTGTCGTCCACCATGAACTCGATGTTGTTACGGGTGGTGAAGCGCAGGTGGCCGCCGCAGTGCTTATCGGCAATTGCGCAGATTTCACGGATATGGGTGACGGTCATCAGGCGGGCGCCGCCCACGCGCACGGTGTAGCATTCGTCGCCGCTTTCGGCTACGTGGACCAGAACGCCGGGTTTAATGATTTCATGATACAGCCATTTGCCCTTATTCTTGGCGATGACCGGCGGGTAAAAAAGATCGTATTTCTGCGGACCGATGTCGGTGATCCGATCTGTCATCGGTTTGTCGGGATTGTATCCTGAAGAAATAAATGCCATTGCGATTCCTCCCCTCTATCTCTGGTGGTCTTTTCTGAATGCGTTGATGTCACGATCCCAGCCGCCCTCTACCTCGTCCTCTTTCCAGAAGATGTAGGGATTATGGCGCGGTTCCTGAACATGCTGGGGAACCGGTTTGATGCCGGTCATTTCCAAACATTTCTGGAAACCCTGGCGCTTGAGAAGCTCGCCGAGGCGTTCGCGGTTCTTGCCTTCTTCCATCCACCAATCCCAGATGGCTTCGATAACTTCCTTGATCTCGTCGTAGGGTTCTTCGACCTTGATGAAAGGCACCAGCAGGGAGCCCATCTGGGCGCCGTCGAGGATCGGGGCCTTAGCGCCGACCAGCATGGAACATCCACGATCATCACCAATATGCAGGGCCCTGGGCATCACGTTGATGCAATGCATGCACCGCGTGCACTCTTTGGTGTTGATCGACAGCTTGCCGCCCTCGTACTTCATGCATTTGGTCGGGCACAGACCGGTGACCTCTTTTTCGATGTCGAATTTGCCCCAGTCGCGTCCACTGTGGGCCCCGCCGTTGGGGGCGAATTCACCGCCGACGTAACTGGCTACCGCTTCCTGATCGATTTTGATGTCATCTTTCCAGGTTCCTACAAAAGAGATGTCGGCGCGGGCGATGGAGGCCACGCAGCAGTTGGGGCAGCCGTCAAACTTGAACTTGAATTTGTAGGGGAAGGCCGGACGGTGCAGTTCGTCCTGATATTCGTTGGTCAGGTTGTAGCAGATCGCCTGGGTGTCGTAGCAGGCATATTCACAACGCGAAGAGCCGATGCAGTCGGACGGAGTTCTCAGGTTGGAGCCCGAGCCGCCGAGATCCTGATTGAATTTGTGGGTCAGCTCATAGAAAATTTCTTCCAGCTGGGGGGTGGAGGTTCCGATGAAGATGATGTCGCCGGTGGAGCCGTGCATATTGGTGACGCCGGAACCGCGGAATTCCCAGAGGTCACAGAGTTTCTTCAGGAACTCGGTGGTGTAGTACTTGCCGCCGGGCTGGTTGACGCGCATGGTGTGAAAGTGCGCCACGCCGGGAAATTTTTCAGGCTGGTCGCAGTAGCGGCCGATAACGCCGCCGCCGTAACCGAAAACACCCACGATGCCGCCGTGTTTCCAGTGAGTCATGCCATGCTTGTAGGAGAGTTCCAAGACACCCAGAAGATCGTCCACGCAGTCTTGGGGGATCTGGTATTCGACGTTTTTCGGGTTCTTGGCCCTGTGCGCGGCCTCCTGCTTCAGGTCCGACACGAAGCTCGGCCACGGACCGGACTCAAGCTGGTCCAACAAAGGGGTTGCATGCTTTGCCATCTTTTACCTCCATTTGAATTGATATTAAACCAACCTGCCAATAAAAATAGAACCGTCCCCGACGGGGGGTTTCAAGGTCACCTCCTCTCGATTTTTTTCTTCATATATTGTCGGGATTATTGAAATCACGTGGTTTTTTTATTATAAACTTCAAGGAGCAGATATAGAATTAATCATGGGGCTTGTCAATAAAAAAGCATGGTTTCGCGCAGTTAAGCTATAAGCGTCGGTAACGATGGGGCCTTCATACAAAATGTTGTAAGCATCGTTGCCAAAAAGTCTCCATGTGGTGTTCGATCTCTATTTGGGGCATTTGACCACCGTTCCTTCCTTTTGAGGTGGTGTGCTTTCTTTCGGTGTGTTCGGCAGCCCTTGTTATCAAGCGGCCAATAGCCGGCGAAGTCCTTGGACATGACGGGTCAGGTGGCAGTCTGTGAGACGGCTTTCTTCGGTCCGCTGATCAAAAACAGATTTGGTGATCCTGCGTGCCAAGGTCAATAAATCCGCCCCATCATGGTGGTTGAAATAATGCCGAAAGGTCTTGGGAAAGGCTTCGGGAAAACCACTCATCCGGGCGGTCAGATCCAGTCCCATAAAAAAGCCGTCGATCATTGGCGCCAGGCAGCGGTCCGACGCCCAGGCAACTTTTTTCACCCCGTCAAGCCGATCCAGACGCATGCGCACGGACAGGTGGATGAAAAAAACCAGCAGGGCATCCAAAATCGACCTCTCATTGACGGATCCGGAGGCGGAGCCGACCATGGCAACATAATCTCTGACGGTGACCAGCCTGACTTTCACCCCTTTTCCTTCGACGCGGACAACAAAATCGCCGGCAGCGTGGTGCCAGGGAAAGATCTGAAATGAGGTGATCGGATCGTAGCTGGCGGTCAGGATCATGGCAGCATTGCGGTACAGATCCGCCGCCTGTTTTTTTGAAAGCAAACAGGGGGCCTCAGCCCCATCCCAGATCACGATGGCGGGTTCGTCGCTGTCGGGTCGTCGGGTCAGGTGAAATTCATGGAAGCCGTCAAACCAGTCACCCAGAAACATGGGCAGTTCGTCATAGGAACAGCTGTAAACCCTTGGGAACCATCCAAAAGGCCGTTGATCGTTGAGATGTTCCAGCGCCATTACCTCGCGGGACAACGCTTGGCGTCCGTAGCTGGATGCCGCCACGTTGACCACAAAGCGGAGTCTCCGATCCCTGACCACCACCTGGAGTCGGGCCGGGTGGTAAAAAGCTCCGTGCTTCTCTAAAAAGATGGACAGGTGTCCCAAATCGTTTTGCGTGATCGGCCGCTCCAATTGACGGGCGGCGGCCTTTACAATCCGGTCCCACCCGGCGGCCTCGCAAAATTGGGAGACCGCTGAAAAATATCTGCCATAAGTAACGGCTTCGGTGCCAATCGATTCTGGCTTTTTTGTTCCTGACAGACGATTGTCAGGCAACGGACAGTGCCACAACGGGTGATCTTCATCAATGGGATAATCGGTTGTGGATAGAAAATAAGAAACGGTCGGCATGGGGAAGGGGCTATCGGAAAATGTGAGTTCAAACGGGTATCCGGACCAGTGGCTGTCTCGGTCGGGATACCCGACAGGTTCAATCAGGTGCGGTAGGGTTCCAGTTCTTTAAGTATCTCCGGTGCCACGTCATACCCCAGTTCCCTGGCCTTGTCGGCGTGTTCAACGGCAAGAGCCGGTTGTCCGTCTTCCAGGTAGGCAATGGCCAGATTGTTGTGGGCGACAGCAAAGTCAGGAGAATGCTTCAGTGCCTTCAGGTTGGCCTCGATGCTCTCTTTGATCTGGCCATTCATCAGGTAGGCGTTGGCCAGGGTGGCAAAGGCTTGGATAAACCTGAAATTGAACACGGTGGCTTTTTCCAGGGCTTTGATGGCGCCCTCCACGTCACCGCGTTGGAGCAGGACAAAGCCGATGTTTCCCCATCCCTCAGAAAAACCGGGCTTGGCTTTGACGGCCCGTTGGTTCCAGTCCAGGCAGCCATCCATATCGCCGCGCTTCAGGCAAATGCCGCCAATCTGGACGTAGGCTTCGGCCAGGCCGGGGCTGCACTCGATGGCCGCAAACAATGATTGTTTGGCTTCTTCAATCTTTCCCTGACCCAGCAAGGCTACGCCAAGGTTGTAATGGGAGGTGCCGCAGTCGGGATTTGAGGCGATGGCATTTTTCTGCTGGTCAATGAACGCTTCTGCATTGGGTGCTTTTTCCATGATAACATCCTTTTCCGGTGGTTACACCGATCAGATTTTTATTTAAAGTTGAAAGAGGTAACGTGACTGCCTTCATGTGTCAAGGAAAATAATTGAGGCCGACCTGCTTTTTGCTTGACATAAAACCCCAACTTCCTTAGTGTTTTGCCATTGTTGCGCGTGCCGTCCAAACCGGCACCACCGGCTGTTGGTTTCAGCCGTTTCTCTAACCTACAGGATACCATTGCCATGATACCGGAGATTTTCGGGGATTTTGCCAGAACACGTGCGGTAGCGCCGCGAGCGGATGATGGCAACCCCCGAAGCCGTAAGCGTTTCTTCCGGTCTTAACGGGCTTCTCGCGCGTTTCTTTTTTCATAACAACGTGACTTTTTCAGGAGGTAACATGAATTCAGGATGTTATACCGCGATGGTGACGCCTTTCGACGGTGCCGCGGTGGATGAAACGGGACTGACCCGCCTCGCCGATTTTCAGATTCAAAACGGTGTTGCCGGCATTCTGGCCGTGGGCACCACCGGTGAAAGTCCCACCCTGGCCTGGGAAGAGCACCATCGGGTGGTTCAGATCCTTTCACGGCATGCCAAGGGTAAATGCCTGTGCATCGCCGGAGCGGGAAGCAACAACACGAAAGAGGCCCTGTCTGCCGTTCGCTATGCCGCAGAGGCGGGTGCCGATGCGGTGCTGCTGGTGGACCCTTACTACAACGGTCCCAGTTCCATGGAGATCAGAAAAGAATATCTGGCACCGGTGGCTAAAGCCTTTCCCGATTTATCCATCATTCCTTATGTCATCCCGGGGCGAACCGGTGCTCAACTGCTGCCCGAAGACCTGGCCCTGATATTCAAGGCTTATCCAAACGTGAATACCGTTAAAGAGGCTACCGGAAATATAGAAAACATGCGGCGAACCCGCCAATGCTGCGGACCGGAATTCAACATCTTTTCCGGCGACGACGGGATGACGGTTGAAATGATGACTGACCCAGATATCGCCGCCGCAGGAGTGATTTCGGTGGTTTCCAATATCGTCCCCAAGGCCATGAGTGATCTGGTTCGCTTTTTGGCCAACAAGGAGACCGACCAGGCAAAAACTTTGGCCGACGCCCTTGCGCCGCTGTTCGGGCTGGTGACCGTGAAAACCATGGAAAAATCTCCATACGGCGAGGTGATGTGCCGGGCGCGAAACCCGCTGGCGTTGAAGGCGCTGATGCAGCTGCTGGGAGTGCCCTCGGGGCCCTGCCGCCCGCCGCTGGGGAAAATGAGCCGGGCCGGCCTGGATGTGGTGGCGAAGATCGCAAAGACCGTTCAATCGAAAAACCCGGAAATTTTTGCGCCGTTGGCCGCATTCTTCAACGTGGACATCGATGCGCGGCTCAACGATAAGCGCTTGATGGAGGGACTGGCCTATCCTGACTATTGATTTGCACCGGTGAAAAAACAACCGCCCGTCCTGACTGTATCAGGCTGGGCGGTTGTTTCGGGCAGTGAAAAATATTATCCTGCCTTGCTTTATGTTTGGCCGGTCTTCGAAGGATGGACACAAATCGTTCAAGACAGGCGTTTGCCGAATGTTTAAGTAATCACCGTCGACCTTTCACGCGGGATTTTGTTTGTCTGCAAAATTGGCCGCCTGCTGTTCGGGATCGGTTTCTTTAAACAGCACGCCCTTGAGCCATGTCAGCCCGAACTTGAGCAGTTCGGTTTCATCCGTTTTAATTTTTTCCACGGTGGCTTCGTCTACGTTGAAACGTTTTAAAAAAGAACTTTCAAAGACAAAGTCCTTGAACTTGTCGATGTCGTAGCTCACCATGAAAAACATCTGTTTGGCTTTATCCATCAGTTTGATGTTTGGTGGAAAAGAACGTTTGCGCACCACCAGGTCCGTCCATTCACGATTGATTTCGTCACGCAGATCCACTCCCTGGTCTTCCCGCCACTCGGCTACGGTCCAGTTGGTGTCTTCTTCGAAACCCTTGCAATGGGGCTCGTTGATGAAAAAGAAAAAGCCGTCGTCATCGGCACCCTCCTTGTGCTGAAGGGTCGCCACGCCAAGGGGGTAATAGCGGCAGGACGTGGGGCGATCCTCATAAATGATGCATCCTTCATTGTCCTTGACAAAGGGACAGGATTCGCGCTCGTCATCCAGCAGCTTGAGGGTGACCATGGGCAGATCGGTCTTTTCCAGCAGGTGCGGCTCAGTGTAGATGGCCAGAAAGTCCGAAGAAGAGAGGCCCAGCCGGTTTTTCATCTGGAGAATGTCGTAGGGGGTGAGGATGATGTTGATGCCCCGGCAGCAAAGGGTAAAGCATGACACCCCGGGGTGACATTTGAATTTGAATGGGCTTCCATATCCCAGCCGTACCGGCGAGATACAGGCTGTTTTCTCCGCGTCGTTCATAGGTTGTCCTTTCCTGATCGTTCGATAGTTGGGCCGTATTTAACGGAGGCCATGGCCAAAGTCAAACGGTAATCCGGGCGACGGAACTGGCGAATGAAGCGATGAGTCCGGTAGGATTGAACCTTTCCCTCGGCGACGTTGCGGGGAGGAGCTACTATAAAGATTCTTTTTATTGCGAAGCTTCGGGCCTAATATCCCGTCACTATGGGCTCTGAAATGACCGGGGCCGGCTCAGAAGCGAGCCGGCCCCGGTGGTTTGGTTTTTCAGGTTTGAGTGCGCGTTATTTCACCTTTCCTTCGCGCCAGGCTTGGATCAGTTTGTCGTAATCCACTGTTTCCCCTTTGGGTTTTTCGTTGGCCAGCTTGGCCTTGGGGGCACCGGGTTGATTCAGCCAGTAGGCCTCGTCTTTTTTCGGGTTCAGCTTGGGGCCGCATTCGCCCTGGGTTCCGGAGCGGGCGATTCGCTCCATGACCTTATCCATCTCCTCGGCCAGGTTGTCCATGGCTGTATCCACGGTCACTTCACCGGAAACCGCCTCGCCGATATTCTGCCACCACAGCTGGGCCAGTTTCGGATAATCGGGCACATTGACGCCGGTAGGGGTCCAGGCCACGCGGGCCGGGCTGCGGTAGAATTCCACCAGACCGCCGAGTTTCGGGGCGCGTTCGGTAAACGATTTATCGTTGATATCGCTGTTGCGAATAGGCGTCAATCCCACGTGGGCTTTTTTCAGAGAGGTGGTTTTGCATACCGTGAACTGGGCAAAGAGCCAGGCTGCCTTGCGGCGTTCCAGCGGCGTGCTCTTCATGAAGGTCCAGGAACCGCAATCCTGATAACCCAGTTTCATGCCTTCTTCCCAATAGGGGCCGTGGGGCGAGGGGGCCATGCGCCATTTGGGGGTGCCGTCCTCATTTACCGTGGGCCCCGGTTCGACCATGCTGGGAAGGAATGCGGTGTACCAGAAGATCTGCTGAGCCACACTGCCGTTCGCCAGAAATGGCAGATAAGTGTAAAAATCCATGCCCAGACTGCCTGGAGGGGCGTATTTCCTCAGCCACTCCATATATTTGCGCAGGGAGTATTTGGCAGCAGGACCATTGGCAGCACCGCCACGGGCCACGGTTGCGCCTACGGGCCGGCATCCTTCCATGCGGATGCCCCATTCATCTACCGGTTTGCCATTGGGAATGCCCTTGTCGCCAGCGCCGGCCATGGACAACCAAGCATCGGTAAATCGCCAGCCCAGATCGGGAGCCTTTTTACCGTAGTCGTTATGGCCGAATACGGCTTTCCCGTCGATTTCACGGACATGTTCGGTGAAAAACTCGGCAATATCTTCATACGCCGACCAGTTGACCGGGACTCCCAGTTCGTAGCCGTAGATCTCTTTGAACTGCTTCTGGAAATCCGGGCGCTTAAACCAGTCGTAACGGAACCAGTAAAGGTTGGCGAACTGCTGATCCGGCAGTTGATAGAGCTTTCCGTCCGGTCCCGTGGTGAAAGACTTGCCCATGAAGTCATCCACATCCAGTGTGGGCAGGGTCACGTCCTTACCCTCGCCGGCCATGAAGTCGGACAAGGGCACCACATAGCCATAGCGGGCGTGGGTGCCGATCAGGTCGGAATCGTTAATCCAGCCATCATAAATATTCTGGCCCGACGCCCATTGGGTTTGCAGCTTTTCAATGACGTCGCCTTCCTGGATCAAGTCGTGAGACACCTTGATGCCGGTGATCTCTTCGAAGGCTTTGGCCAACGTTTTGGATTCATACTCGTGGGTCGGAATAGTTTCGGAAACCACTTTGATATGCATGCCCTTAAATGGTTTGGCCGCTTTGATGAACCACTCCATTTCCTTGAGCTGTTCTTTTTTGGACAGGGTTGAGGGTTGGAACTCCTCGTCAACCCACTTCTTTGCGGCAGCCATATCCGCCATGGCCGGACCGGCCGCCAAGGCAAACATGATCGCCAAGGCAACTCCAAAAAGCATTGTCTTTTTCATCTTCACGTTCATGGGTCTCCTCCTTTAAGCCTTCAGGGGTAGGGGTGGAGCAGTCGGACGGCATCGCGGGCGTGAAGGCCGTAATCGCCAAACGATAGACACACGTCCTTTTTTGAACACGGGGTGGAGCCTTGCTGGAGCGATTCTGGTGCATACAAACAGGTTTAATTTTTTATCCCCAGCGCATCACGATAAATATCCAAACCGCTGAAATCGGAAGCGCAAACCACAAATTCAAATCCGTGAGCCCGAGCCAGGCCAGGTGGATATAGGCGGTGCCCAACAAACCGACAAAAAATCGTGTGCCCCTGGTCGTTGGGATCTTCAGGAAACCCCGACGTTCGACGGTCGGCGACACCAGTTCCCAGACGAGCATGCCGGCGATCATCAGGAAAATGGTGATAAAAAAAATCGCCGTCGGGACTGTCCAATACATCCATTCGAAATTCATGCTGTTTCCCCTTTAGACGCGACCCAACGCGAATCCCTTGGCAAGGTGGTTGCGCACGAACCAGATGACCAATGCACCCGGAACGATGGTAAGGATGCCATTGGCTGCCAGCAGACCCCAGTCCAGACCGGTTGCGCTGATGGTCCGAGTCATGGTGGCGACAATCGGTTTGGCCTCGGTGACCGTAAGTGTCCGGGCGAACAGCAGCTCGACCCAACTGAACATGAAGCAGAAAAAAGCTGTCACGCCAACCCCCGCCCTGATCAGCGGAATGAATAGGGTGAAAAAAAATCGCGGGAAGGAGTATCCGTCGATAAAGGCCGTTTCGTCGATCTCTTTGGGAATACCGGACATGAACCCTTCCAGAATCCATACGGCCAGGGGCACGTTGAAAAGGCAGTGGGCCAGGGCCACGGCGATATGGGTGTCGATCAGGTTCACGGTGGAATACAGCTGAAAATAGGGCAGCAGAAAAACCGCCGGTGGGGCCATGCGGTTGGTCAGCAGCCAGAAAAACATCTGCCCGTCGCCGAGGAATTTAAAGCGAGAAAAGGCATAGGCGGCGGGCAGTGCAAAGGCCAGGGACATGACGGTGTTCATGCTGACGTAGATCATGGCATTGATATACCCTGAGTACCAAGTAGGGTCCGTGAAGACCTTGATGTAGTTTTCAAAGGTCATGTGGGACGGATAGAGGGAGAACGTGCTCAGGATATCCGCGTTGCTGCGCAGCGACATGTTGAGCATCCAGTATATAGGCACGATCAGCAGTATGAAATAGAAGAGTAAGGCGACGGTTCTTTTTTGGATTTTCATGATGACTTTTCTCCTTTGCCGACATTCAACAGTGCCTGGTAGAAGATAAAGCAGAACAGGAGAACGATGAGAAAGTAAATCAGGGAAAAGGCCGCGGCCGGCCCGAGGTCAAACTGGCCGGTGGCCAGTTTGACCAGATATATAGACAGGAAGGTGGTTGAGTTGCCTGGTCCCCCGCCAGTCAGCGCAAAGGGTTCGGCGTAAATGAGAAAGCTGTCCATCCACCTGAGCAAAATGGCGATAGTGAGGACACCGCGCATCTTGGGTAATTGGATATAGTGAAAAACCGCCCAGGCCGAAGCGCCGTCAATTTTAGCGGCCTGGTAGTAGGCCTCCGGGATGGCGCGCAGCCCGGCATAACAAAGCAAGGCCACCAGGGGGGTCCAGTGCCAGACCTCCATGGCCATCAGGGTGAACCAGGCATAAATCGGTCGGGCGGTATGATCAAAGGGAACCTTGAGAAGATCCAGACTGTTGATTCCTACGCCGAACAAGCCGATATCCGGCCGGGTGAAGATGATCCAAATGGTACCGATCACATTCCATGGAATCAGCAGGGGAATAGCAAGCGTTACCAGGCTGGCGGAGGCGCCCCAGCCCTTTTTGGGCATGGCCAGCGCAATCAGGATGCCCAAGGGTATTTCGATCAAAAGGACCAATCCCGAAAATATAAATTGACGCCCCAAGGCATCGTGCAGGCGAGTGTCGGTCAGCATTTGCTTAAACCATTCAGTCCCGACGAATACGGCATTGCCCGGGCCGAAGATGTCCTGGATCGAGTAATTGACCACGGTCATCAGCGGTATGATGGCGCTGAAGGCCACGACGACAAAAACCGGCAGCACCAGGAACCATGCCTTGTTGTCCGCCCATTTTTCCATGGGGTCCTCCCTTTATCTGACTAGCCGTTCGTCGGCAAATAGTTTGGTCCGTTGAGGTGGAAACTTCAGCCACGCATGGTTTTCCGGTACCGGGTGCCCTTCAGGAATGCGGGCTAATAGCGTATGCCCGTTGAGTGCGGTTGTCAGAATTTTGAAGCTGCCCTGGTCTTCCACGGTTTTCACCGTTACCGGCACCCCGCCGTCGACGGCCGAGCTGCGCACTTCCAGATGCATGGGGCGAATGCCTAATTCCAGAACTCCCCGAGCCTTGGCCCCGAGAGCGGCTGTTTCCGGCTCCAAGGCGATGGTCACTCCGTCGACCTGTGCATGTTGGCCATCAAGGCTGCAGGGCAGAAAATTCATGCCGGGACTTCCGATAAAATAACCGACGAATTTGTGCCGGGGATTTTCGACAAGCTCCTCCGGTGTGCCGATTTGAACGATTTCACCCTCGTACATAACGATCACCTGATCCGCGAAAGTCAAGGCCTCCACCTGGTCGTGGGTTACATAGATCATCGTCAGGTTCAGCTGTTCGTGGATCTCCTTGAGCTTCCGCCGAAGATGCCATTTTAAATGGGGATCGATCACGGTGAGGGGTTCATCGAAAAGTACGGCCGCCACATCGCTGCGCACCAGGCCGCGGCCCAGGGATATTTTCTGTTTGGCATCGGCGCTCAGGCCCGCTGCTTTTTTATTGAGGTCCAGAGTCAAGTCGAGTATCTCGGCCACCTCCTGCACCCGTCGGGCGGTGTCCGCTTTGTTGAAACCCCGATTTTTCAGCGGAAAGGCCAGATTGTCGAAAACGCTCATGGTGTCATAAAGCACCGGAAACTGAAACACCTGGGCGATGTTTCGCTTTTCCGGGGGTAGCGCGGTTACATCGGTGCCGTCGTAAAGCACCCGGCCTCTGCTGGGTTTGAGCAACCCGGAAATCACGTTGAGCAATGTGGTCTTGCCGCAGCCGGAAGGTCCGAGGAGGGCATAGGCGCCCCCATCTTCCCACACGGCAGTGATCTCTTTGAGGGCATAGTCCGATGCTGTTTCGGGGTTCGGATAATAGGAGTGGGCGATTTGATCGAATTCTATGCGCGCCATGGGGTTCTCCCGGCTATGGCTGGTTGTAAGGCTCGGCAGCCGGAGGCGCGGCCACCAGTTGACCGGCGGTGCCGTATACAAAAAGGTGTTTAGGGTTGATGAATACCGTTATCTCGTTGCCCATGGCAAAGGGGTGCACCCCTTCCTGTTGCACCACGAACGCGCTTTTCCCATGATGGATGTAGATAAAGGTTTCCGAGCCGTTGATTTCGGCCAACTCCACCGTGCCCGTAATGGCCAGGTCCCCGTCCGTCTGGCTGGAAAGCCACAGGTGGTTTGACCGGAAGGCAAACCGGTATGATCCGTCTGTAAGATCGGCCAGGTGCCCGGTCAAGGGAACCGGAATATTGTCTCCCATGACAGCCCTGCCGTCAGCCACTGCACTGTCGAGGGCATTGATGGGCGGGTCGCTGAACACTTCCGCGGCTCTCAAGGTTTCTGGCCGCTGAAATACCGTGGCGGTGGCGCCGGTTTGCACCACCCGGCCTTCGTCGAGGACCACGACGTTGCCACCCAACATCAGGGCTTCGGAGGGTTCAGTGGTGGTATACACCACGATCGCGGACCGTTTCCGGAAAATTTCTTGAAGCTCCACCCGAAGCTCTTCCCGAAGTTTGTAGTCGAGGTTGACCAAAGGTTCGTCCAGCAGCAGCAGCTGGGCATCCTTGACCAATGCCCGGGCGATGGCGGTTCGTTGCTGCTGCCCACCGGACAACTCTGCGGGAATCCGGTCCAACATACCTTCCAGGTGGAGCATTTCAGCCGTTTCTCGGACCCGCCGGTCCAACTCTTTTTTCGGTATGCCGCCGATCTTCAGGGGCGAGGCGATGTTGTCATAGACGGTCAGGGAGGGGTAGTTGATGAATTGCTGGTAGACCATGGCGATGCTTCGTTTTCTCACGGAGACACCGGTCACGTCCTGGCCGTCGAAGATGATTTTCCCGCTGGTGGGTCGGTCAAGTCCGGCCATGATCCGCAGCAGGGAGGTCTTGCCGGAAAGGGTTCGGCCCAGAATCACGTTACGAGACCCCGTTTCAAAAACAAGATCGATCTGCCGGAGATGTGTCTCTCCTCCCACCACTTTACTGACGTTCTGGATCTTCAAGCCCATCGTTCGGACTCCGATCTGAATACTGCGCTATGGTTTGGATATGAGAAAGCGAAGGCAAATGATTAACTTTAGACTAACATCCCGTCTGTATTTTCGCAAGCGAAAACAATTTTACGGGTCGGTGCAAGGTCGTCGCTTCAGGCGACGTGAAGCTCGACATCCGAAGCGGCAATAATTTCTGCAAGTCCGGCAGGTGGCCGACGGTCCGTGAACAGACAATCGATCTCGACAATATTTCCTAACCGGACCATGGCGTTTCGGCCGAACTTGGTATGGTCGGTGGCCAGAAAGACACTCCGCGAGTTGTCGATAATGGCTCTTGCCGCCCGTACCTCGCGATAATCGAAATCCAGAAGGGTGCCATCGGTATCGATGCCGCTGATGCCGATGATGCCGTAATCTACCTTGAATTGATTGATAAAATCGATGGTGGCCTCGCCGATAATGCCCTGATCCCGATGGCGGACCATGCCGCCGGCGACAATCACCTCGAAATTTTCGTTTGTACTCATGATGGACGCAACATTCAGATTGTTGGTGATCACCCGCAGGCGTTTATGATTGCACAGGGCATGGGCAATGGCTTCGGTGGTGGTGCCGATGTTGATAAACAGAGAGGCGTTGTCCGGAATGTGCTGAGCAAGCAGATAGGCAATTTTCTGTTTTTCGCGGAAGCAGAGCACTTTTCTTTCATTGTAGGCCACGTTTTCGGTGGAGGTGGGAATGGCGGCGCCGCCATGGTATCGGCACAATTGGCCCTTTTCACTGAGCGTGTTGATGTCCCGGCGGATGGTCTGAGGCGTTACCGAAAAGGCTTGGGCTAAAGCTTCACTGGTCACAAAACCTTGAGATTGAACCATTTTCTTTATTTTATCGTGCCGGTTTCGAACCGGGGCAACCTTCCCGTTTGTTTTCGTTCTGGGTGGCACGCCGGCCGGTGCTTTTTTACCTGTCATTCTATTTGATTTCCGATCGATGGATGGTTTTTTTCGTTTAAGAATAATTTTGAAAGGTATGGTTAAAAACGAACAAAATTTGGTGACAATAGTTGGCTTGTATGATATTTTTTATACATGTTCCAGAAAAATGAGCCTATAATATGTTCGTTACATGTAACATTCGAACAATTTTTTCTCAAGTGAAAACATTTTGGTTAAGCGTCCGGCCGACAGCCGGGGCCGCTATTGCGGGATCATAATGGAAAAAGAAATGGAAACGCAGGTATTGGTTATCGGTGGTGGCGCCACGGGCACTGGCCTGGTCCGGGACCTGGCGCTTCGCGGCGTTCAATGCCTCCTGGTGGAAAAGAAAGACATCAATGCCGGCGCCTCCGGGGGGAACCATGGCTTGCTGCACAGCGGTGCGAGGTATATTGCCTCGGATCAAGCCTCGGCCCGGGAGTGTTGCAAAGAGGGGGCGATTATCAAACGGTTGGCACCCCAGTGTGTTGAAGAGACAGGCGGTCTATTCGTTGCCGTTAAGGGTGACGAAGAGACCTACATTGCCGATTTTGCTGATCGTTGTGAGCAGTGCGGTATCATCGCCACTGCGATTGATCCCCAAGCGGCTCTTGAAATGGAGCCCTCCCTGTCACCGGACACCATTGCCGCATTTGCCGTGGCAGATGCTTCTATCGATCCGTTTAAACTGTCTCTGGACAACCTTGCCCAGGCCGGTGCGCTGGGGACATCCTTGCTGCTGCATCACAAGGTGGTTGGGTTTGTCAAACGTGCCGGCCGCATTGAGGCGGTGCGGTTGATGGATCACCGCCAGGGCAACGAGGTCCTTGTTCATGCCGGCCAGATTGTCAATGCTGCCGGGGCCTGGGCCGGAGAGGTGGCGGCCATGGCCGGTGCCCATATCAACATGGTCTATTCCCAGGGTAGCCTGATTATTAGCCAAATGCGGCTGGGTGAGCGGGTGATCAACCGGCTGCGCAAGGCGGCGGATGCTGACATCTTGATGCCTGCGGGAACCGTTTCCATTTTCGGCACCACCTCCAAACGCATCGATTCACCGGACCAATGCCGCCCCACCACGTCCGAGATCGATGCCATGATCGAAGACGGCATGGCTATGGTGCCCAAACTGGCGGACACCCGTTTCATCCGCGCCTATGCCGGTGTTCGTCCCCTTGTGCGGTCCGGCAACGGGTCCGATGATCGGGCGGTGAGCCGAGGCTATTCCTTGCTGGACCATGAATCCGACGGTTTGGACAACTTTATAACCATCACGGGCGGCAAGCTCACCACCTACCGGCTCATGGCGGAAAAGACCGCGGATCTGGTCTGTCGGCGGCTGGGCAATTCCAGCCCCTGTCGGACGGCCAAAGACCCCCTGCCAGCCTCCAAGGAGGCCAGATATACCGAACCGGGTTTTACCCCGAAAATGTGGTTTAAGCAGAAAGATCCTTCGGACCTGTTGCTGTGCGAATGTGAAATGGTTCCCACCAGTGTGTTCAATGAGATCGCCGCATTTCTGACTCACAAGGGCCATCGGCCCGGCTTGAGGGAGATGGGCCAGCGCAGCCGAGTGGGCAAAGGCCCCTGCCAGGGTTCCTTCTGCAGCCTTCGCATGGCCGCTCATATGTACAATGAAGGGATGCTCAACGACGGCGAGGGGATCGGTGAATTAAAGGATTTTCTCAACGAACGCTGGCGTGGGATGCAGCCCTTGTTGTGGGGGCCGGCGGTCTCTCAGGCCGAGCTGCAGGAGGCTCTTCACTGCGGACTGTTGGGTCTTGATGTATGCGAAACCGCCTAATGTCCTTCAAAAAAGAAAATAAACTATGGAAACTGCGAATGCGAAACCGATAGAATGCCGGTTGATGGTCATCGGTGCCGGAATGGCCGGAATGGCGGCAGCCCTGTTCGCCGCCCGTCGCGGCATTTCCACCGTGCAGGCCGGGCTCACCGGCGAAACCCTTTATGCCAGCGGCCTGTTCGATCTATACGGCGTCTCTCACGGTAATCCGCGTGAGCTGATCGACGATCCCTGGCAGGGGTTGAAACAGCTCAAACAGAATTATCCCGAACATCCGTTGTGTCGCGTCTCCACCCACCAGATCCGTTCGGCCATAGACCTGGTGACTGATTTTCTGGGTGACGCCGGCCATCCTTACACGGGTTACCCCAATAAAAATGCCCGGCTGATCACCCCGGTGGGTACGATCAAGCGTACCTTCCGGGTGCCTGAGACCATGTGGGCCGGTGTCAAGGCGTTAGAAGAAAAGGCCCCCTGCCTGATTGTCGATATCCAGGGTCTGCGCGGTTTCAGTGCGACGCAGATCCTGAGTACGTTAAAACCATCATGGCTGGATTTAAAGTCCGCCTCCATCGATCTGCCCTGGGAAAACCGACTGGGGCCCAAATATGCTGAGCACATCGCCCGGGGGATAGAGGTTGAAACGGCTCGTCGGGAGCTGGCCGACGCCATTCGGCCTCATCTGGGGCAGGTGAAATATGTCGGTTTGCCAGCTATTCTTGGGATTCACGACAGCGAGGGGGTTCGCCGCGATCTCCAGCAGATGCTCGGACGACCGGTTTTCGAGATTCCCACCATGCCACCCGCCATTTCCGGCATTCGCCTTAAAGAGGCTTTTGAAAGCCATTTGCCCCCACTCGGCGTGCAATCCTTTTATCACCATACCGTTCATACCATTCATCGCCGGGCCAACGGTCGGTTCGTCCTCGAGCTGGGAAGCACTGAACCCGAGATAACGGTGGAGGCGGATAATGTGCTGCTGGCCACCGGCCGGTTTCTGGGCAAAGGGCTGGTCGCGGAACGCCAGGGCATCCGCGAAGCGCTCATGGACCTGCCTGTCTGCCAACCGGAAAACCGCAGCTGTTGGCATCGACAGCAGTTTCTGGATCCCAAGGGCCATTCCATCAATTTTGCCGGAATCGAGGTGGACGACCGGTTTCGGCCAATGAACCCGGGTGGCCAGGCCGTTTATGGGAATCTTTTTGCCGCTGGCTCCATTCTGGCTCACCAGGACTGGATTCGAACCAAAAGCGGTACCGGGCTTGCCGTGGCCACGGCTTACGGGGCAATTGAGGCTATGGTTAACGGGTTTACCGACAGATGACGCTGAAATCGATGGGAACCCATTACGTATACGCTTGACGGTCCGATATCGAACAAAGAATTGCAGTGTGATGAAGGACGGACTTTTGCCACAATTGGCCGCCCGCGGTTCAAACCGCTCTATTTATGCCCGGTTGCCCGTTTCCCAGCAAAATGATAAACCTTCGAAAATGATTCCCCACTCGGACCCACCCACCTTCACTTAAGGAAAGGAGCGAGATATGGCCAACTATATCGGCGCATTGGATTTGGGCACCACCAGCAACCGGTTTATCCTTTTCGATCACCAGGGACAGATTGCCGGCGTGGATCAGATGGAACACGAGCAGATCTTTCCCAGGCCGGGCTGGGTGGAGCATGATCCATTGGAAATCTGGGAAAACAGCCGCCGGGTAATCAAAGGGGCAATGGGAAAAGTCGGGATCACCGGTAAGGATATCGCTGCCATCGGTATTACCAACCAGCGGGAAACAGCCGTGGTCTGGGATAAACAAACCGGCAAACCCTGTCACAACGCCATCGTCTGGCAATGCACCCGCACCGGCGAGATTTGCAATGCCCTGGAAAAAGAGGGCGGACAGGACCGTTTCCGCAAAAAGACCGGGCTGCCCATCGCCACCTACTTTTCAGGGCCGAAGATAAAATGGATTCTGGACAACATCCCCGAAGCGCGGGCGGCGGCGGACAGAGGCCGAGCACTTTTTGGCACCATCGAAACCTGGATCATCTGGCAGCTTACCGGCGGTGCGGCCGGCGGCACCCATGTGACGGATGTATCCAATGCCTCGCGCACCCTGCTCATGGATCTGGAGAGTCTGGCCTGGGATGATGAGATCCTCAAGATCATGGGAATCCCCCGACAGATGCTGCCGCGCATCGTACCTTCGATCGACAGGAATACCTGGGGGCACACCCTGAAAGAAGGTCCGATGGGTGCGATGGTTCCGGTCTGCGGCGCCCTGGGGGATCAGCAGGCTGCCCTTGTGGGTCAGACCTGCTTTGGGGTCGGCGAGGCGAAAAATACATACGGCACAGGTTGCTTCATGCTGCTCAATACGGGAACCGAACCGGTCCACTCCGCCCACGGCTTGTTGACCACCGTTGGATACCAGATCAGCGGGGAAAAGCCGGTCTACTGCCTGGAAGGGTCGGTGGCCATTGCCGGGGCCTTGGTGCAGTGGCTGCGCGACAACCTGGGATTGATTGCTTCGGCGCCGGAGGTGGAGACCCTGGCCCGAACGGTAGACGACAATGGCGGCGCCTACATCGTTCCGGCTTTTTCCGGCCTGTTCGCTCCTTACTGGCGCTCCGACGCCCGCGGGGTTATTGCCGGTCTCACCCGTTATGTCAACAAGGGTCATATCGCCCGCGCCGTATTGGAGGCCAACGCCTACCAGACGCTGGACATTATGGAGGCCATGAAAAAGGATTCGGGGGTCAGGCTCAACAGCCTCAAGGTTGATGGAGGGATGGTGGCTAACGAACTGCTCATGCAATTTCAGTCCGACCTGCTCAACGTGCCGGTGATCCGGCCGACCATCACCGAAACCACGGCTCTGGGGGCTGCCTATGCAGCGGGTTTGGCCTCGGGCTTCTGGAACTCCATGGAAGACCTGAAACAATACTGGTCGGTGGACCGGACATGGAAGCCGCAGATGGACGATCATGTGCGCCAGGCTGGTGTCCGTGGATGGAAGAAGGCGGTCCAGCGCACCTTCGATTGGGTGGATTGATGGTGGCAGATCCTTCAGTCAGAGAACGCTTCATTCCCATCCGCAAGGCGGAGCTCATCGACTGTTTGTCCAATAGCAAGCGGGTCACACCCAAAGACCGGGAGTCCTTTCTTCTCTTCTGCAATATCCTTGGCAGTATCTTCCATTTTGAATTTCATGCAAAAACAGAAGCGCTCAAGGAAAGCTATTACCCGTTCAACCCTGACAACGATACGGTGACGGTCCGCCGCTTTTCCCATGAAGCACGCAAGGCCCATGAAGACCGGCTCATGGCGGCATTTAAAGAGGTGTTGAATCAGGCCAACTATCAACAGATCACCGCAAGCGATCTGACCTACGCCATCAGCCGGGAATCCCTCTTTAAGATCCACCTGGTTGTGGATTTCGAGGACTTTGAGAGCCAACTGGTCTTCAGAAGGGGAAGCCAATCCCATCGTATCCGGCGCAAAAAATGGATGTTCAAAGAAGAAACCATCGACATTACCGTGTACGACAGGGTCGCGCTGATCATCAAATACAAGGATGAATCGTACTTCAAGGCGCGCAAGCGGAAAGAGCTTAATTTTAACCCGGGAACCATGATCGTAAAACTTTTTAAGAACATTCCCAAAGAAGATTTGGAGATGCTGTTTCCCAACGCCCAGGTCCGCATGAAACTCAAAGACAAACTGTTTATGGGCGGCTTTGCCGTCGGTGGCGGCATCACGGTTATTTTGAAAGCCAGTGCGGGTCTGGTTGCCATGGCGAGTATCCTGTGGTTGATGTCCCGCTCCGTCTTCCTCGACAGCGGCACGATTCCACCGTTGGGCCCCGTGGAAATCTCCGGCATGGTGGGCGGGATCACGGCCTTGGCCGCCATTGGGGCCTTTCTTTTCAAACAGTGGAACAGCTATAAAAACCGCAAAATCAAATTTATGAAAACCTTGGGGGATAGTCTCTATTTTAAGAATCTGGACAACAATGCCGGCGTTTTTCACCATATCATTGCTGACGCGGAAGAGGAGGAGTTTAAGGAGGCTCTCCTGGGCTATTTCTTCCTGGTACAATCCCAAGTGGGCTTGACCGCTGCCGCGCTGGATGATGCAATTGAAGAGTGGTTTCAAGAGACCTTCCACGTCCCGATCGATTTCGAAATCGAAGATGCTCTGGGAAAACTGAAGCGATTGAATCTTTGTAATATCGCCGGAACCGACAAAACCGGCACACCGGTATGGAGGGCCGTATCATTGACGGATGCCTGTGAAAGGCTCGATGCGTTGTGGGACAATTTTTTCCAAATGCATGCGCCTAACGCCATATAATATTAAGCGAATTAATCCTTGAAATCGTTTTAGGGCGCTGCTTCATTTTAACGAGGCTTGATCCCCATAAACAGGTTGGCGATGCCAAGCGTCAGGCGGCGACAGGTGACGTGGGAAAAGCCTGCTTTTTCCATGATGGTCATAAATGCATCGGTTTCCGGGAACCGGGAAACCGATTCGGGCAGGTAGGAATAGGCGAAGCTGTGCCTGGAAAAGAGACGGCCGATGGTGGGCAGCACCTTTTGAAAGTAAGCCAGGTAGGCATCCCGCAGGCGGCTTTTTTTCGGGGTGGCCAGTTCCAGCACCAGGACCATCCCGCCTGGAATGAGGCAATCGCAAAAAGCCCTCAGGGCGCTTGCCTTATCCTGGATATTGCGGATGCCGAAGGCGATGGTCACCGCGTGAAAGGATGCGTTGCCAAAGGGCAGCGCCAGGGCGTCGCCGGTGAGCAGCGAGATGGTCGTGTTTTGATTCCGGCGGATCTTCTCCTGGGCCAGACAAAGCATGCCCGGTGAAAAATCGATGCCGACCACCTTCACCAGCGGCCCCTTTTGCCGGCAGATCTCCAGGGATAGATCGCCGGTACCGCACGCCACGTCGAGCACCTTTCCGTTTTCAGGAATGACCATGGCCGACACCAGCTTTTTACGCCAGACCACATCCTGGCGGAGGCTGAGCAGTCGGTTGAGCAGATCATAGCGCGGGGCGATGTTGTCGAACATTTCCCGAACGAAGGGAAGCTCCCGACTTTCCATTGACATCCTTTCATCTTGCATTAAGTTTATGCATCATTTGAAGGACGGAAAATTAACACATCACACCGTTTGTGACAACACGAAGGGGTAACGCTTCAGGACAATCCATGGCAGCCAAACGAGACTATTATGAAGTGCTCGGCGTTGATCGAAACGCCGGCGATGCGGATCTGAAAAAAGCCTACCGGAAACTGGCCCTGAACTTTCATCCGGATAGAAATCCGGGAGACCAGGAGGCCGAAGACAAGTTCAAAGAGGCTGCAGAGGCCTATGAGGTGCTCAGGGACGCCAAAAAGCGCCAGATTTACGACCAATATGGCCACCAGGGGCTGGAGGGATCGGGGTTCTCCGGTTTCGGTGGATTCGAAGACATCTTTTCCAGTTTCGGGGATATATTCGAAGATTTCTTCGGCTTTGGCGGCGGCCGCCGATCCAGGAGCCGGGCGAACAGGGGCGCCGACCTCCGTTACGACATGCAGCTGACCTTCATGGAAGCGGCCTTCGGCACGGAAAAAGAGATCGAGGTGGAAAAGGCGGAAGCCTGTACCACTTGTGAGGGAACCGGCGCGTCACCCGGAACCGGGGTGGAAACCTGTGCTCAATGTGGCGGTAGCGGCCAGGTGGGCCGCAGCCAGGGTTTTTTCACCGTCCGCACCACCTGCGGCCACTGCCGGGGCCAGGGACAGGTAATATCCAATCCCTGCAAGACCTGCCGGGGCCATGGCAAGGTGCTGGCCCGGAAAAAGGTGTCTGTAAGAATTCCTGCCGGGGTGGACAACGGTTCGCGGTTGCGGCTCACCGGAGAGGGTGAAGCCGGCGCCTACGGCGGCCCGCATGGGGATCTGTATGTGTTCATTCACTCGGAATCCCATGATTTTTTCAAGCGGGACGATACTAACGTGTTGTGCCAGATTCCCATTTCCTTTGTGCAGGCGGCCCTGGGTGATACCCTAACCATCCCCACCCTTAAGGGGGAGAGCGAGCTGACGATTCCCAAGGGTACCCAGCCCGGCGACATTTTCCGCCTGCGGGGCGAAGGTATTCCCTCCCTCAGAAACAGCCACCGTGGCGACCAGATTGTTCAGGTGAACGTTAAGACCCCCACCAACCTTAATAAAAAACAGGTGGCACTCCTTAAGGAATTTGCCACGTTGGAAGAGCGCAAGTTTACCAGTAAGCTGAAAACCATTCTAAAAAGCGGTCCCACCCGGGTGGCCAACTGACCCACCGGCGTCAATTCGGCGAACCCACAGGAGCGGATAGATCATGTTCGAGCTAAAAATCATCAGTCATTTTGCTGCCGCCCACCAGCTGACCATGGTGGCAAAAAAATGCGAAAACCTTCATGGGCACAACTGGAAGGTGGAGGTCTGCGTTAAGGGAGATCGCCTTAATAACGCCGGCGTACTGGTCGATTTCGGTATTCTCAAAGGGTATGTGAAAGAGATCATGGACCGTCTGGACCATAAGTTCTTAAACGAATTGCCCTATTTTGACACCGTCGCCCCGTCCTCGGAAAATCTCGCCTTTTATATCGCCAACAGCCTGCAGGAGATGATCAAAGAGCCTGGAATGGCCGTCAGCCGGGTGACCACGTGGGAATCTGAAGACGCCTGCGCCACCTATTTTCCAAAGTAGTCCACCCTAATAAGAAACCTAAGCAGGGAAACCGCCGGAAAAGATAAATAGGTCGGCCGTTTCCCTTTGCGTTCGGTCATTGCTATGACACTGGCGCAGTATGCTTCCAGCAGGCCACCAGTTCATCCCGGGTGATGATGGCGGTTGCGTCGGGCACATGCGCACGGATGTTTTCCAAGCCCCCCTCCTGCCGATCCACCAGGATCACCGCGCGAACCACCTTCAGCCCTTCGGAACGGGCTCTTTCAATTGCCTTGATGGTGGAACCGCCCGTGGTGGCCACATCATCAATCACCACGACCTTCTCGCCGGGCAGGATGTCTCCTTCCACCCATTTGACGATGCCGTGGTCCTTCTGACTTTTTCGGATGGAAAAAGCCTTCACCGGCTGGCCTTTGAGCTCCGAAGCAAAGGCCGTGGCCATGGCGATGGGATCGGCACCGAAGGTGAGGCCACCCACGGCGGACGCCCCGCTGTCTTGCAGGGCTTCGAACATCAGATGGCCGGTGAGGAACATGCCGCGGGGATTCATGGTCGTGGGCTTGCAGTTTACATAAAACCGGCTCATGCGGCCCGACACCAGCTTGAATGCGGGTGTTTCGCTGTACTTGAAGGATTTTTGACACAACAGGTGGATCAGTTCTTTTTTCATGGGGATCCTCTCAGACGGCCGGATTTATAAGAAATACTTGATTTTAAGGGATTTTTCGTATAAAAAAGCCTCCACCGAACTGGAAGAAGCCCGTCATTGGGATTCAGTGGAGGCTTCGGCAAGGAAAACTGGGAACAGCACTCCTTGAGCTTAGTAGCGATTCATAACAGCTGCGAGGTTGCCGGTCAATGCCAAACCCCGGGGAGATATCTGCCATATTGCCACATCCATCGACGATCTATCGATGCTTTTTCGGATTTATTACCGTATTTTGCATGTGGCTTGCCCCAGTGGTGCCGGTCAGCGGTGATGAGACGGCGGCGTTGCCCGACATGGACCTGGACAGGACCGTAGCACTGGCTCTCGAAGCCAATATTTCCGCTCGAATCTCCAGCGAGCGGACCCGCGGTGCCGATGCCCTGGTCAAATCCCGGCGCACGGAGTTCCTGCCCACCTTCAGTGCGCAATACAACTATACCCGCAACGACGAACCCCGCTACAGCGTGATTCCCATCTTGGGAGTCGTTCAGCCCGAGGAAGAATACGCCTTTGTGACCAGTGTCACCCAACCCCTGTTCACCGGGTTCACCCTGACCAGTCAATACCAGTTGGCCCGGATGGGGCTGGATGCCGCCCGTCTAAACGAGGCGCTGGTTCGCCGGGACATCGTCTTCGAGGCCAAGCGGGTTTATTTTGACCTGCTCAAAGCCCTAAAGCTCAAGGTGGTGGCCGAAGAAGCCGTTACCATGCTGGAAGCGCAGACGGAAGTGGCGGTTAATTATCACGAGGTGGGGATGACGCCGCTAAACGACCTTCTTAAAACCAAGGTCGAACTGGCCAATGCCCGGCAGGATCTGGTGGCAGCCCAACATGGCCTGGAGATTGCCCGGGCCGAATTCAACCTGCTGCTTCGCCGCCCCATCGGCACATCGGTTACCCCCGTGGATATCCTGGATTATGCGCCATTGTCCCGAACGCTTGCGGAGTGTCTGGACACGGGGGAAAAGGACCGCGTGGAGGTTGCGGTGGCCGGTCTGGAAATCCAGATCCGTGAGAAGGAAGTAACCCTGGCTGAAAGGGATTACTATCCAATGGTTCAGGTTCAAGGCAATTACTACAAACTGGGCACCGACTGGCAGGTGGCCGGTGGGGAAGGGATTTCCGACAGCAGCTTCTGGGATGTCCAGGCTCAAGCCCGCTGGGATTTCTGGCAATGGGGAAGGACCGGTCACGGCGTTGCCGAAAAGAAAAGCAAGCTGGCTGAAGCGCGTCTCAACCGCACCGAATTGCTGGACAACATCCAGCGGGAGGTAAAGCAGGCCTGGCTCAAGGCCGATGAGTTTGAGAAGAATATCGTCACGGTGCAATCCGCCATCGATCAGGCCAGGGAAGGCTTTCGTATCAGTGAAGCGCTTTTTAAAGAGCAAATGGCAACATCCACGGATGTACTCGATGCCCGGACCCAGCTTTCCGAAACCATGACCCGATACTACAATGCCCTGTACGATTTTCAAATTGCGCTGGCCGCCCTTGACCGGGCCATGGGAAAACCCACAATCGAAATTGCCGAGGTCCAATGACCAGCATGGCTGAAAAAAGCGCGGTCATCCGGATGTTTCATGTCCACAAGCGATACGGAGCCAAGCAGGCGCTGGTGGATGCCACCCTGGATATTGCCAAGAATGAATTTTTGTTTATCAGCGGGCCCAGCGGGGCGGGTAAATCCACCCTGCTCAAACTCCTTTATCTGGCCGAACCGGTTTCCGAAGGGCAGATCCTGGTGGACGGCATGAATCTCTCACGGATTCCCCGGCGGCGGATCCCCTTGCTCAGACGAAAATTTGGCATCATTTTCCAGGACTACAAATTGATTCCTTCCCGAACTGTATACGAAAACGTGGCCCTGGTGCTGGAGGTCATGGGAAAGAAGCGCAGCCTCATCGAAAAAAAGGTTAAAAGCGTTCTTCGTGTGGTGGGCATGGAAGACCGCTTGACCGCATACCCCCCCAGCCTTTCCGGCGGTGAGCAGCAACGGGTCGCCGTGGCACGGGCCGTGGCCGGCGATCCCAAGATCATTCTGGCTGACGAGCCTACCGGTAGTCTGGATGATGAATCGGCAGCTGTTATTTTTCAGTTGCTTAACATGTTCTATAATCGAGGGGCGACGGTAGTGGTGGCCACGCATGACAAAACCCTCATCGAAAATGCCACCGGCCGTGTGCTCCAGATCCGGCAGGGGCGGCTGGATACTCCACCGGATATCTGAAAAGGCGAACCGATGATCTTATATTCCCAGCGTGCCATCAAGGACATCCTGGAGAACCGGTTTCTCAATGTGGTGACCATCATCACCATCGCCCTGTCCGTACTCATTGTGAGCGCCTTCGGCCTCTTTTTCCTCAATGCGCAGGACATGTTCAACGCCTGGAAAAAGGGGGTTCGGATCATGGTTTACCTGGCACCGGGAACCTCCGAGGCCCAACGCCTGGATACCCGCTTCCGGCTCCAGTCTATCGCCGGTATCCAAAGCATCCGCTTCATTTCAAAGGATGACGCCCTGAAATTGATGAGGGATCGGATGCAGCGACAGACCTCACTGCTGGACAACCTGCGGGAGAATCCTCTGCCGGATGCTTTTGAGGTGACCCTGGTTACCGAATCCAACTCCCCGGAAAAAATAGAGTTTCTGGCGCAACGCATCGAAGGTCTGCCCTCGGTATCCGAAGTTGAGTACGGGCGGCAGTGGATCGATCGGTTCGCCAACTTTTTCAATTTGTTCAAGCTGGCCGGCTACGGCATGGGCGCCATGTTTTTCATGGCCACGGTATTTATTGCGGCCAACACCATCCGCCTGGTACTCTACGCCCGCCGGGAAGAGATCCATATCATGCGCCTGGTGGGTGCCACGGATAATTTCATCAAGTTTCCCTTCTTCTTGGAGGGCCTAATCCAGGGCTTGTCCGGAGGCCTGATCGGGCTGGGGATGCTCTACGCCGCCTTTTCCGCTATTGGGTCCCAGTTTGAACAGACACTGTCTGCAGAAATGGTGGTCATTCGTTTTTTTTCCATGGGCGTCTGTGCGGCAATTCTCGGTGGCGGTATGGTGACGGGCCTGTTGGGGTGCTTTTTTTCCCTTAAACAGTTCATGAAAGAATGATGGATCGGTCGGGCAAGAAAAACATGCTGCGTGCCAAGATTTTTTTTCGCCGTGGGAACGTTTGCCTGCTTTTGCTGCCGGTACTGATCTTCAGTTTGTTCGCTCAACCGCTTTGGGGTGCCGGTGATCCCAAGTCGGGAACGATCCTTGTCGAAGAACTCAACATGCGCTCCGGACCCGGAGGCCACCACCCACCTATTGCCACTTTGCGCAAAGGTGCGCGGGTGCTGGTGCTCTCATACGAAGGGGAGTGGGTCCGAATTCTTTTCGAGGAACAGACCGGCTTTATCTTGAACAGGGAGAACTATCTGCGCATTGACGAACCCGGTTTGGCGTTGACAGATGATGGAAGGCCAACCGAATTACCGAACAATTCGACTGGCAACCTTAACCGGGAGATAGAGGTGTCCAGGAAAAAGGTGGCATCTTTCTCAAAAGAGGAGACATCCATCATCAATGCGCTGGACGATACTGAAAAGGCGCTGGACGGCATTCGGAAAAAAGTGGCCCGACTCTCCACGGAACTCAAGGCCGTGGAGCTTCGCATCCGTGAGCTCGAAGCGCAATATAGGGAAATCGAACACCGCGCCGACATCGACGAGAAATACGTAGCCGGCCGGCTGGCCGCCCTTTATAAGCTTAGCTGGCTGGGTAAATTCCACGTGCTGGCATCGGCGGATTCCATGTTTGATTTTTTTTCAAGTAAACATGCCATGGAGCAGATTCTGGCTCACGATGAGACCGTGCTTGCCCAATTATCCCGGGATAAATCCGAGATGCAGGCCCTGCTGGCACAACTGGTTGCCAGGAAAAATGAAAAACAGGCGACCACGGCAGAATTGAGCAATCGTATCGATACCATGAACGCCGAACAGGCCCGGCGGGAGGCCTTGCTCACGGAGATCCGGGGCAAAAAATCTTTGCAGCTGGCGGCCATTGAATCGCTGAAGGAATCGGCCCGGGCCTTGGACCAGACGGTTGCAGCCTTCAAAACCGAACCGATTCCGGCGGCCTCCCCGCTCCCTACGGTTGAGGAAAAACCCTTTGCGGCGCTTAAGGGCTTGCTTATGATGCCGGTGAAAGGTAAAATAGTATCTTTTTTCGGTCAATATGAAGACAGTAAATTTAAGGTGACCAATTTTCAAAGCGGTATTAACATCAAGGCGGACAGGGGAGAACCCATCCGGGCCGTATACAGCGGCCAAACGCTGTTTTCTTCTTGGTTCAAGGGTTTTGGCAATATGCTCATTATTGATCATGGAGACCACTATTACACCGTATATGCCCACCTGGAAGAGCAGTTTAAGTCTAAAGGAGATCCGGTTGAGGCCGGTGAAGTAATCGCCACCGTGGGCGATACCGGCTCATTGACCGGCGCCGGGCTGCATTTTGAGATACGTCACCACGGGAAACCGATGAATCCATTGGGTTGGATCAAGAAAGGCTAGAGGAGATACGCATGACAGCCAGAAAAACCCGATACCTGAAAATGTGGGTGGCAATGGTGCTCGTGTCAGCCGTGCTGATACTGGGTCACGGCTTTTACCGGGATTTATCCGCCAATAGCGAAGAAACATACAAAGGTCTGAAGCTTTTTACCGACGTTATCGAGTTGATCCAGAAAAATTACGTGGATGAGGTCGACACGCAGAAAATGATCGAAGCTGCCATTCAGGGCATGGTCCGGAGCCTGGACCCACACTCGGCCCTGCTTCCCCCCGATGCCCTGAAAGAGCTTCAGATCGACACCCACGGCGAATTTACCGGAATCGGTATCCATGTGACCATGCGCAACAACCTGGTGACCGTCATTTCCCCCATTGAAGGCACACCGGCCTACCGTGCGGGCATCAAAGCAGGAGACAGGATCATCAAGGTTGACGGAACGCCCACCGAGGATCTGCGCGACGCGGTTAAGCGCATGCGCGGTCCCAAGGGTACCACCGTCGAGATCACCATTATCCGGCAAGGTGCGCCCGAACCGCTGGATTTCAGCTTGGTGCGTGACGTGATTCCCATATACAGCGTCAAGGCAGAGCTGCTCAAGCCGGGTTATGGGTACGTCTGGATCACCAACTTCAGGGAAAATACAACCGACGACCTGATCGAGGCCCTGAAGGCGATGGAAACTCCAGAAGCGCCCATGAAAGGGTTGATTCTGGACTTGCGGGACAACCCCGGGGGAATCCTCAACCAGGCCATTGAGGTGTCCGATCTTTTTCTCGAAGAAGGGGAGATTCTCAGCATCAAGGGTCGTGACGGTCAAAATACCAAAGTGTTTCGGGCGCATGCCGACAACGTTAAGCGGGATTATCCTATTGTTGTGCTGATCAACGGCGGAAGTGCCAGTGCCTCAGAGATCGTGGCCGGTGCGCTTCAGGACCACAAGCGAGCCCTGATTCTGGGAACCACCTCTTTCGGCAAAGGGTCGGTGCAGACTGTGGAGACCTTGCGTGACGGCTATGGCCTCAAATTTACCATCGCCCGCTACTACACCCCCTCGGGCCGCTCCATTCAGGCCAAAGGGGTGGAGCCCGATGTGGAGGTCAAGCATCATATCCTTTCCGACACCGAAACCAGCGGCGAACGGATGCTCAAGGAAAAAGACTTGAAAAATCATCTGGACGCAGAACCGGACGAGGCCTTTGAAGCCCCTCTCACTGATCCTGATACACCCAAAAAGGAAGTGCCGCCGGATCCCCCGGCACTTATACGCTTTAAATCCAAAAACAGTCCCCTGGACCGTGATGCGCTCTTTTCCGACAACCAGGTCTTGCGCGCGCTGGATATTTTGATCAGCTACGATATTTTCAAAGACCTTAAAAATGGCTAAGAAAGGTTCCGCAAAACCAAGAGTTCGGAAAAAAAATAAAAAAACAGGATTCAACCCAAAACTCCAGTTTATGAAGATCGTTGCGGGGCTGACCTTATTGGTGTGCCTTGTCCTTACGGCCGGGTTGCTGGCCAACCGTTTTCTCATGCGGCCCGCACCGCAGGTAGTTTCAAAACCCAAGTCAATTATTAATACCCAACCCGAAAAAGGTCCGGTTCATCACAGCGTCCCCGATTACGAGGCTTTCAACCGGGAGGCGGTGGTTCCGCCGCCTCCCATCACCCGGATCAAGCCTGTGACCAACGGCATTCCCGTGGCGATCATCATCGACGATATCGGCTATGACCGAAAAATCGCTGAGGCGTTTCTGGAACTGGATGTGCCGCTTACCTTTTCCGTGCTACCCGAAGGCACCTTTAACCACAGCATTATCGACCAGGCGTTGAAAAAAGATGTGGAAATCATGCTCCACCTGCCCATGGAACCGGAGAACTACCCGAGTGTCAACCCAGGGCCCGGGGCGTTGCTGTCCTCAATGAAGCCCGATGAACTCATCGCCCAGCTCAATGCAAACCTCGACAGGGTCCCCAGCGTAAAGGGGGTGAACAACCACATGGGTTCGAAACTGACGGCATCATCCGAGCAGATGCGTCAGATCTTCAGTATTCTTAAAAAACGCGACCTCTTTTTTGTGGACAGCCGCACCTCGGCGGATACCCTGTGTCGGCCGTCGGCAGAACTGCTTCACCTTCCCTTTGCCGAGCGGGATGTTTTCATTGATCACGAACAGACTCCTGAATTTGTCAGAAAACAGCTTAAGCTGCTGATAAGAAGGGCCAAACGCCAAGGCTACGCTATCGGTATTGCCCATCCTCACCCGGTTACGCTGGATGTGTTACAGGAGATGCTGCCGGAATTGAGAGGTGCGGTGTTCCTCACTTATGCTTCCAAGGTGGTGGCTTTTCAGCAGGGATGACACCATTGTAAAATGTCCACGATCTGCGCTGTGCGGCATTTTTCACTAGGTTTGCCGCACGTCCCGGAACTTGTGATCCTTAATCTTGAAAGGTACACACAGCCGTCTACATTTTAAAGGAAGTTCGATTAAATCTGATATTAAAGGCGTGGAGGCGGTAAGATGAACCTTTTTTCAGGCATTATTTATAATTTCAAGGGGCTGTGGCTGGGCATCCGAACACCCCGGCTGCTGCTGCTGGGATTTCTGCGTTTTGCCGTCGTGGCCATATTGACGGTGGCGGTCTCCGGCTTGATCCTGGCCAAGCATGCGGACATCTTGGCCCTGTTGTGGCAGCAGCCCGAAAGTCCGTGGATAGTCTGGGCCTGGCACCTGGCCTCCTGGTTACTCACCCTGCTGCTGATGGGCATTTCGGCGGTGGCTGCCTATTTGATGGCCCAGCTGCTTTTTGCCGTGTTCATCATGGACCTTATGTCCCGTATCACCGAGCGCATGCTTACCGGGCAGGTGACGGCCACCCCAAATGCCCCGATTATCGCACAGATGGGCTTTCTGGTCCGCCAGGAGCTGCCCAGAAACGTTATTCCGGTTCTGCTCACACTGATCATCATGGCCTTGGGGTGGTTGACGCCTTTAGGGCCGGTGCTGACAGTCGTGGGCCCCATCGTGGCGGCTATCTTCCTGGCATGGGATAACACCGACCTCATCCCTGCCCGGAATTTCCAGCCGTTTGGCAAGCGCTTCAAGGCCCTGGGAAGGGCACTGCCTTTTCACCTGGGTTTTGGGCTGCCTTTTCTGATTCCCGTGCTAAACCTTCTCTTCCTCAGCTTTGCGCCGGTAGGGGCAACCTTGTATCATCTGGATCGGGAAAAAAAGCGGCGCCATGAACAGCGGGCTAAGTGCCCCTATTCAAACCCCATGCCGGTGAAACGTTGAAGTTTCGTACGATCCCATATTAATAATCTTATCAAAAAAAGCCTGACCAGAAATCAAACCGGTCAGGCTTTTTGATTTTACATTGGCCGATCAGGATTGTTTTTGTAGCTTGGCCCAGGCATCACGAAGGGTGACGGAACGATTGAACACCAGAGCGCCTGACTTCGAATCCTTCGCATCCACGCAAAAATACCCCATGCGCTCGAACTGGCAGAAAAATCCCGGACCGGCATCGGCTAAAATGGGTTCCAGTTTGCAGCCATGAAGCACTTCTAACGCATCGGGGTTGATGAAATCCTTATAGGTTTTACCTTCTTCCTTTTCGTCCGGGTTGGCCTTGCTAAAGAGACGATCATACAGCCGCACTTCAGCGTCTATAGCGTGGGTGGCCGACACCCAGTGCAGGGTGGCTTTCACCTTGCGTCCGTCCGGGGCATCGCCGCCGCGAGTGGCCGGGTCGTAGGTACATCGCAGCTCAATGACCTCGCCGGTATCATCCTTGACCACACCGGTGCAGGTGATAAAGAAGGCGTAACGCAGCCGCACCTCACGCCCCGGTCCCAGCCGGAAGAATTTTTTAGGCGGGTTTTCCATGAAGTCGTCGCGTTCGATGTAGATTTCCCTGGAAAAGGGGACCTTGCGTACGCCGGCATTCGGATCTTCTGGATTGTTGACCGCCTCCAGTTCATCAACCTGACCGGCGGGATAGTTTTCAATGACCACCTTCAGGGGCCGCAGTACGCCCATGACACGGGGGGCCCGTCTGTTGAGGTCTTCACGGATGCTGTACTCTAGCAGGGCCACGTCCACCACGCTGTCGCGCTTGGCCAGGCCGATGCGGTCGCAGAAGTTACGGATGGATTCGGGGGTGTACCCGCGGCGCCGCAGGCCGCAGATGGTGGGTATGCGCGGATCGTCCCACCCGCTCACATGGCCTTCTTCCACCAGCTGGATCAGCTTGCGTTTGCTCAGCACCGTGTAGCTCAGGTTCAGGCGGGCAAACTCGATCTGCCGGGGGTGGCAGGGGGCGTCCACATTGTCCAGCACCCAGTCGTACAGGGGGCGGTTGTTTTCGAACTCCAGGGTGCACAGGCTGTGAGTGATGCCTTCGATGCTGTCGGACAGACAGTGGGTGAAGTCGTACATGGGATAGATGCACCAGGTGTCGCCGGTGCGGTGGTGGCTGGTCTTGCGGATCCGGTACAAGGTGGGGTCGCGCATGATCAGATTGGGGTGGGCCATATCGATTTTGGCCCGCAATACCCGGGACCCCTCTTCGAATTCACCGGCACGCATACGCTGAAAGAGATCCAGGTTCTCTTCTACACCGCGGTTTCGCCAGGGGCTGTCCGTGCCCGGTTCAGTGAGGGTGCCGCGATGCAGGCGGATCTCGTCGGCGTTAAGATCGTCCACGTAGGCCTTACCCTTACGGATGAGTTGAACGGCGAAATCGTAAAGCTGTTCGAAATAGTCCGAGGCGTAGTGCAGGCGGTCATCCCAGTCGAATCCCAGCCATCGTACGTCCTCCATGATGGCGTCCACATACTCGACGTCCTCTTTGGTGGGGTTGGTGTCGTCAAAGCGAAGGTTGCAGGTGCCATGGTAAGTGCTGGCCACCCCGAAGTTCAGGCAGATGGATTTGGCGTGGCCGATGTGCAGGTAGCCGTTGGGTTCCGGAGGGAACCGGGTGGCCAGCCGGCCGTTGTTTTTGTTCGCCTTCAGATCCGCTTCGATAATGGTCGTGATAAAGTTGGATCCGGGTGTGGTTTCGTTTTCCGTCATCTTAATTTTCCTTGGTTTTCCCCTGGCAATTCCAGGCTGCCTGAAATAGTTGTCCGATCCGGAAGGCGGTTGCGGAATCCGCATGCCGAGCGGCCCTGAATATGGCAAAAACCCTAAAGGGTGTCAAACCGATAAACCTGGAAAGGAACCATGAGGCGAATTATCTCCTTCCCGTCCGGCTACCGGCCGACAATGGCGTCGATTTTGGAAACAGACCCCATGGATGCAGCTTGTGGTTGCTTTTTTCTGCCGATAAAATACGGTATCGCCACGAAAACGGTGAGAGTCGACGGCCATGCCGTGATAAAAAATCAGTCAGAGGGAAATTGTCCTTGAATGAAAATAGTTGACCAGACTCACGACCAGTTTGCCGATGCTTTTCACCGGCGATACCGCAAGGGGACCCACTTTAGCACGCCGGTTTACCGCCATGTGATGAAAGCCGGGAAAATGTCACTCCACGAGTTAGCCGCCTTTTCCCATTTGTCTGAACTGGCCGGTCAAGTGGAAGCCGACCTGGAGCCGTCACCGGGAAGGATCATTAAGCAGGTGTCCGACGGGGATGTTGTCAAGTATGTTATGCGCCTGGAGGATGGCCTGGACATCGAGTCCGTGGTTATTCCCATGTACAGGCGCCACACCCTGTGTGTATCCAGCCAGGTGGGGTGCCGAATGGGATGCCGTTTCTGCAGGACCGGCAAGATGGGATTGCTGAGAAATCTCACCGCAGCGGAAATCGTTGGCCAGGTGTTTGCCGCCCGGCACCAGTTGGGGGTCGGTATCCGCAATGTGGTGTTCATGGGCATGGGCGAACCGCTGGACAATCTGGACAACGTGATTCAGGCCATCCGAGTGCTGACGGATCAGCGGGGGCTGGACATTGCCCGGCGCCATATCACCGTTTCCACCGTCGGTCTGACCGCCGGCATCGACCGCCTTGCCCGGTTGGACGGTGCGACGGTGAATCTGGCCGTCTCCCTCAATGCCCCCACCGATGACATTCGTTCCCGGCTCATGCCCATCAATCGATCCATTTCCATGGCAGCACTGCAAGCGTCGCTGCTTGGATATCCGCTGGCCAGAAAATCCGCATTGTTTATGGAGTATGTGCTGATTCAAGGTATCAACGACCGGCAGGAACATGCCAGGGCCCTGGCTCGATACCTGGCTCCCATGACAGCCAAGCTGAACCTGATTTCCTACAACCCGGCGCCCGGTTCCGAATGGCAACCCCCATCGGCAAAAGCCTACGAACGCTTTCATGCCTGGCTGGTGGCAGAAAACGTGTTTGTTCGGAGGCGTGGGGAAAAAGGGGGGAGGATTATGGCAGCCTGCGGTCAGTTGGGAGGGAAAAACCAGCTTCTCGATGGCTGACTGGTTGTGTAATAATTTTCACAATTTGTCTTTTTCTATGAAGTTCTCACCACAATGGTGCTCAAGCGAAATCATCTTGCCAACCCCATTCATAAGTATTCTTTTAAGACCACTATATGTTTAATTATTTTAAATTATAACAATAATTCCATTTTGCTAAAATTCTCACCTGTTCGAAACCTGCTTTGGCACCTCCATTGCTTTTACGTCTGCCGACTGCTCGCGAAACTTAATTGTTGAAAGCAGATATATATTTTCAAAGCAGGAGCGTGAACCGTGAAGAAAACAGCAGCAATGCTTACCCTGATATTCCTGTTCGTGGTTTTTCCTCTGATTAATTCAGGGGCGTTTGCCGACTTCATCGGCAAGGGCGCCCTCCCGATGAATTTGTCGTCCGAACCGCTGAGCATGTTTTTATTTGGTGCCGGCCTCATGGTTTTCGGCACCCGCTTGAGGAAAATTTGAAAAAATAGGCTTTGCACCCTTGCATCAATCTGTAAGAGAGCCTATTTTAAATTCACTACGGTAGGAAATGCCATTGACCTGCCAGTTGTAGAACCCTCCAATAAACATAGGGGAAATCATGAGCCAACCCATGATTTCCCCTTAACTTTTTTATCGGATCGGCCATTCCCTTGTAATAGACTGCTCCGGCCTGTTTGCCGGTGAACGGCCCTGCGCTGGCACCGGCTGTCGCGCCAATAGATTCGTTCAACCCGCGGACACGGCTTCCTGTGACTTCCATATAGGCCTGGGAACAGGCGCAATCGTTTTTTAACGGCCGCGCTATCCCAGCGCCTTTTGAAAAGGAATCACCCCCACCCGCTCGATCATTTTGCCTAAACGTTCGCCCTTCTTGGCATTTTCCGTGTAACACTGAACAGTTTTGTCGATGGCCTCCAAAACCAGGTTGTCATCCAGTCCGGAAACCAGTTCCTGGGCGATCCGCGGCTCGGCGCCGACGTTGCCGCCGATAACCATCTGCCAGCCATCCTTGAGGCCGATGAGACCGATATCCCGCACCCAGGATTCCGAGCAACTCAGGTTGCAGCCGGATACGGCCATCTTGAATTTTCCGGGCAGTTCCAGGCCATGGTATCGGCGATCCAGCTCCATGCCCATGCCCAGGGCGTCCTGCTTGCCCAGACGGCAGTAGGTGGTTCCCGGGCAGGCCCGCACGCTGCGCACGCACAGGCCAACTGCGGCACCCTTGTCCAGCTGCAGTTCGTTCCAGGCGGCATCGATGTTTTCTTCCTTCAGCCCCACCAGGGCCACCCGGGTGGCTCCGGTGATCTTGATGGCCTGCGCATCGTATTTTTCGGCCACATCGGCGATGGTTCTCAGCAGCTGCGGGGTTATCACTCCGCAGGGGATGTGCGGGGCGATGGCATAGGTTACTTTGTCCCGCTGCAAAATGGCTCCTTTTTCTCCTAACTTGAGCATGTTGAACCTCCTGATCGTTTCTTTGGGGTTGATTGCAAACTAACTTAAATATATATAATTATACGATTTTTAAAATAAACCCATGGTTTCCGATTAGGCAGGATCCCTAATCATTACCCAGTAACGCGCGTTCACGCCCGGTTCATCGAAAGCACCGGCTTCCTGAAACCCCAGTCGCTGGTAGAAACTCATGTTACGCGGAGTGAAGGTTTCCAGGTAGGTATAGAGGCCCATTTTGTCCGTCATGTTCAGGATCGGTCGGATCAGCGTGCCGCCAAGGCCCCGGCCTTGAAATGGCGGGGCAATACCGACGATAGAGAGATACCAGCTGTTCGGGGGTACGACCGTTTCGGTCTGTTCAGCCATTCCTCCGGTGATCTGCGCATATTTAGCCAGGTTGGCGTCGCCCATATGGATCTTGAGAAACGCTTTTTTTTCATCGGCCATCTGCTTCGACAGCTCTCCGCTGACCGGCTTGGACCAGATTGATGCGCCGAAAGCCTTCCCGGTGGGCCGATACAGTCTGCCAAATTTACGGGCTTCTTTCATCGAGTAGTCATAGTAGCGCAGCATCGCTTCCCTGCGCTGGTGCGATCCGCCGAAAACGCTGCATTCCATGGTTATATAAAAGGCGTCTTCGGTCAGGGCGTCGTAGAGGGATTCGGCAAACACCCTGTATTTAAAGAGATAATTCATTTCGGATAAATTATGCTGACGTTGGTTACATTTAAGTGTTTTTTATTCGCTTTCCATACGAAAAAGCGCGAGTGAATGCAAACAAGATGGATTATTGATTCAGGTCGATGCTGAAAAAACGATCTTCTCATCGGCACCTAACAATGGTGTGGCATATGCTTCGGTGGGGGTTCCTGGAGGACTGTCTTTATGTCGCCGAAATCCGCTTATGAAATCAGGCCAACCCCGCGCTGAATTTTTTCAGGTTTCATGTTGACGCCGCAGTGGCCCGGGAATAAAGTGAAACAGGATCTCAGATGTCTTTTTCAAGGTCATTTCCAGTTCTACGATCCCCCCCGATCTGATTCGGCGTTGAACCGTTCAGTGCTAATTTTTCAGCGGTTCAATTCAGTGTTACGGACATCGCAAATTAAGAGGAGGAGAGAAAAATGAAAAAGTTGGCGATTGTATGTTGTGCACTATCACTGGTCTTCGCGTTTTCCCTGTCGTGCCAGGCCGAAACCCTCGAACTACTCACCTGGGAGGGATACGCGCCCAAGGAATTGATGGACAAGTTCGAAAAGGAGACGGGCATTACGGTGAAGCCGACCTATTCAAACAACGAAGAGATTATTGCCAAGCTTCGTGCCACCCGCGGAGCGGGGTTTGATCTGGCTCAGCCCAGCCAGGACCGTATATCGTCGGTACAGGCCAAGTACAAGCTCTACCAGCCGATCGACTATACCAAGGTGGATGCCGCCCAGATCGTTCCCTCCATGCTTGAGGCGGTGAAGAAAAACACCATGGTCGGCAATAAGAGTTATGCGGTTCCCCATGTGTACGGCACTTCCGGGCTGATCGTGAACCGTAAATATGCGCCCCAAGCGTCAGATTACAAGGACCTGCTCAACCCGGCCTATAAAGGCAGGATCAGCTACCGGCTCAAACGGCCCACCCTGATCGCCATCGCTTTTTCGATGCAGCAGGACCCCTTTGTGCTCTATGCCAATCCGAAAAGCTACGAAAAGCTGATGGAGCGGGTCGGTGAAAAGCTGATCGAAGGCAAGGGGCTGGTTAAAAATTACTGGACCAACGGGGACGCCCTGCTGCAGTCCATGCGTTCGAATGAGGTTTTCGTGGCCATGGCCTGGGACAACGGGGGGTGGAAAATGCATGCCGAAAATCCAGATATCGACTTCGTGGCACCCAAAAGCGGTGCCCTGGGCTGGATCGACACCTTCACTATTCCGGCCAAGGCCAAGAATGTCGAGGCGGCCTACAAATGGATCAATTTCATGATGAAGCCGGAGAACGCGGCGGTGTTCACCAACAAGGAAAAATACGGCACCGCATCCGCCGGGGCCATCGACTATTATGATGCCGAAGTTAAAGCCAACTTCCAGCGGTCTTTTTCCAAGGCCGATATCGACAATATCAAATGGTATCCGCCGGTTCCCGCCAAGCTGGAATCCATTGAAGGGTTGATTCTAGACAAGGTCAAGGCCGCCAATTAGTGCGTGTTCATCCAGAGATGGCATTTTGAAACCCGGATCTGCGTTCTCGGGTTATTGAAATCCTCAACGCAGCCGGGCTACGCCTGCGGTTTCAATAACCCTGCGGCCTTGATCTGAGCCTCAACCTGCCATCTCTGGACAAACACGATAGTCTATTGCTTCGAAATGCGATTGATATGACCGAAGACCTGTCCGTTGAAAAAGTCACTAAAAATTTTGGTGATTTCACCGCGGTGAGCGACGTCTCTTTTGCGGTGGAGCAGGGGCGGTTTTTTTCCATTTTGGGTCCGTCGGGCTGCGGGAAAACCACCCTATTGAGAATGATCGCCGGATTTATCGAACCCACCGCGGGGCGAATCTTCATCCGCGGCAGCGATATGGCCAACCTTCCGCCCAACCGCCGGCCGGTGAACTTGATCTTTCAGCACCTGGCCCTCTTCCCGATGATGAACGTGGCCCAGAACATCGCCTTCGGCCTCCAGCGGCGCAAGGAGAAAAAGCCCGATATCGATAGAAAAGTGGCGGATATCCTGGAGCGGGTGGGACTGCCGGGGTTCGGCTACAAAAAAATTGACCAGCTTTCCGGCGGGCAGAAACAGCGGGTAGCCATTGCCCGCTGCCTAGTGCTGGACCCTGCCGTGCTGCTGTTGGACGAACCTCTGGGAGCGCTGGATCTGAAGCTTCGCGAACAGATGAAAGTGGAGCTGAAAAAGCTTCAGGCCCAGGTGGGGACTACCTTCATCTACATTACCCACGACCAGTCGGAGGCCCTGGTGATGTCCGACCACGTGGCCGTGATGAACAATGGCCGGTTCGAACAGGTGGCTACCCCCCGCAAGCTTTACGCCCATCCGAAGACGCCCTTTGTGGCCCGTTTCGTGGGAGACAATAACGCCTGGAACGGAACCGTGGCCGATCACCGGGAAGATCTCTGTACGATCAAAACCACCGACGGCCAGACCTTTGCCGCCGCCGCCCCGGACCTTCCTTCTGGAACACCGGTGGCGTTTTTTATCCGTCCCGAGGCCATCATCATTGAACCGGATGCCGGGCTGAACGATTTCAACCGGCTGCCCGTGATCATCAAATCGATCCTTTTCGACGGGGCCAACAGCCGACTACTGGCCACACCGGTGGACGGCAATGCGGAACTGATGATCGCCCTTCCCCAGAACCGACAATACGATCACCTGAATGCCGGTGATCGTGTCGATATCGGCTGGAGCGCCCGTTCCGCCAGCTGTTTCAAGGCATCATGAACGTTACCCGGGCCCGCATTACACTGCCTTTCCTGATCTTCGTCACGCCCGTGCTCATGTGGCTGTTTTTGCTTATTGTCCTGCCCCACATCGATCTGCTGCTGATGTCCTTTCGGATCGAAGACGATGCCGGGGCTACGGTGTGGAGCCTGGTCAATTACCTGAATTTTTTTGACGAACCGGTATACTGGAGAACGTTCACCCGTACCGCCGTGTACGCCATTCTCACCACCATGATCACCTTTGCCGTGTCCCTGCCGGTGGCGTTTTACATCACCAAGGTGGTTTCGCCGCGCTTCAGCGGTTTTCTCAGCCTGCTGCTGCTCATGCCCTTTTGGGTCAGCGAGCTGGTGCGGGTTTACGGGTGGATGATCCTGCTCCGGGAAAGCGGCGTGATCAACCACTTCCTGCTAAAGGCCGGGCTGCTTCAGCACCCCGTGGAAATGCTTTACAACGATGTCACCATGGTCATGGGCCTGGTGTACACGTCCATGCTGTTCATGGTGGTGCCGCTGATATCGGTGCTGGAAAGCCTGGACGACAGCCTCATCGAGGCGGCCTATGATCTGGGGGGAAATATCTTTTCGATTGTCACGCGGATCATCATCCCCCATGCCATGCCCGGCATCGTGTCCGGGGGAATCGTGGTCTTCATGCTTACCCTGGGCAACTACCTCACCCCCAACCTGATCGGGGGCAAGAATTCCCTGTGGTTCACCGAACAGATCTACAATCAGTTTATCGCCAGCTTCAACTGGAACCAGGGTGCGGCCTTCGGTTTTCTCCTGCTGATTCTCTCTTCCTCGATTATCTGGATCGGGCTTAAACTTACCCGCCAGAAACTCAGCCGGGTGGTTCAATGATCCGTTCACTGCCCAACAGCCGATCCTACACCCTGGGCTTCAAGCTCTACGTTGCCTTGTTTTTCGTTTTCCTTTTCGCCCCGCTGTTCATTACCTGTGTGCTGGCCTTCAACGACTCCCAGTTTCCGGCGCTTCCTTGGAAAGGGTTCACCCTCGAGTGGTTCACCGCGGACCTGCCTGAGCGGGTGGGCATTTTTCACGACTCGCTCAATCTTTCCGCTATCCAGGTGAGCTTCAAGGTCGCCTTCTGGGTGTCGATTTTTTCGACCCTTGTCGGCACCTGCGGCGCCTTTCTTTTCGAGCAGGAGAATTTCCGCTTCAAGCAGGCTCTTTACTTCCTCATGCTGGCCCCCCTGGTGGTCCCCGGCGTGATCCTGGGCATCTCCATCCTGCTGTTTGCCAACACCTTGGGGATGTTTTTCGAAAACACCTTTAATCTGGACGTGCCTCTTTTCCGACCGGGGTTCTGGCTGGTGGTCCTGGGGCAGTTTTCTTTTATATCGACCCTGGTGACCCTGGTCGTGTCGGCCCGGCTGAAAAAATTCGACCGCAGCCTTGAAGAAGCGGCCCTGAACCTCGGTGCCACCCGGCTGCAGGTGATCTGGCACATCACGCTCAAGTTCCTGCGTCCCGCCATCATCGGTGCCGGTGCAGTGGCTTTTCTGATGTCTTTCGAAAACTTTAACACCACCCTCTTTCTGGTAGGGTCCCAGACCACCTTGCCCATCACCCTCTATCTTCAGGTGCGCGACGGCTCAACGCCCGTCATCAACGCCGTTTCCTTCCTGCTCATCGTGGGCACTTCCTTGCTGGCGGTGATCAATCTTACCTTCAGCCGCAAGAAAGAATAACTATCTGGCCGTATCGAGAATCGGAGAGACGGCGGCCTGGTGATAATCAGCATCCGCCCTGTCCAGGGTGCGCCGTTCGATGCTGCTACCGCTGAACAGCAAGACACTTAAGAGTATCAGGATGAGGATGGTCAGCAGACCGCTCGGTGAAAAAAAATGGAGGACCGATTCCTCGAGCCTTGTGGTGACCGATTCGAAATATGTTCCCATTTCCCACCTCCTGCTTGAAGCGGTTATTCGTATAGAAGCACCCTGGCGGATGCTTTTCATTGATCTTGTGGAGTGGCGCCCGGCTGGACCGCGCAGTGGCAAAAACCCAGCATGATTAACCATAATCTATTATAAAAAATTTTGAAACAAAATTATGTGAATGAAATTTATCCTTTAAATTTCAATTATGGCAGGCTGCATGATCGGCGCCGAATATGCCGTCCAGGCATGTACATTTACCTTGTACAGCCAAGCCTAACGGTTTTTTACATCTCGTTTAACCATATGAACAATAACCGTTTTCACTGTTTGTCGCCATTGATTCGCATGGCATGTGCTTGCAAAATAAGGTACGCGTGGTAATAAACATCGGTTTCTTGGTGCCCCTGTTGGTAAGCACGATGACGCACCGAGATTGCCGAGGCGCCCGGATCGCAAGGCGCGCCGAGCAACGCGGCGAGTCGGGATGCATTGGCGAGCAAATGCCATCGTATTGATGAACAGGGGCACTGAGGGAACCGGTTACCAGGAATAGTTCGCGTATGGGGTAAAGGAGTATAACCGTGCGGGTGTTGATCATCGATAATGACGCGTTCAGCTGTACCCATGTTAAAATGCTTTTGCAGGAAGTTGGGCTCTGCGAGGAGGCCGGAGACCGTGACTCCGCTTTGGCCCAATTTCGGTCCGCCATCGACGCCGGAACTCCATACCAGGTTGTTATTGTTGATATTCAAGTCACCGATACCGACGATGATGCCATCCTCGGGGCGCTGAGAACGATTGAGGATGAATATGCTGTTTCCCCTGATCAACGGTGCCGGATCTTTGTGGCCACCGTGCTTTCCGGGCATCAACTGGTAACGGATTGTTTGATAAATGGATGTGATGCGTTCTTTACCAAGCCCGTGGAAAAAGACCGCCTTTTCGGCAAGTTGGACGAGTATGGCCTGTTGGCCGGCAAATTAGTGCCCACTAGTGATTCAAGAGGTGCAGACAGCGCCATCTCCACCGCCAATATTCTCGATACGATTGCGCGGAAATTGAAAAATGGGGATCTGGAGCTGCCACCCGCACCAAAAATCGCCATGCGAGTGAGGCAGCTGATCGACTGCGGTGCAGAGATTAAGGACGTGGTGGATCTGCTCAAGCAAGACCTGGCGGTCGCCACGAAACTGATCAGTGTTTCGAATTCAGCCTATTACCGGGGCATCGAAAAAAACACGACGCTTAGCCAGGCCACCAACCGCCTGGGACTCACCCGCACCCGTGAAGTGGTCATGTCCATTTGCTGCCGAGGCTACTTTTCCACGAATCACCCCATGTACAAAGCGATCGTGGAAAAACTCTGGTGGCACTCACTGGCCTGTGCACATACTGCGGAGACGGTGGCGAAAAACCACGGATGGCAAGTCGATGAAGATATTTTTTCGATCGGTTTGCTGCATGATATCGGCAAATTGCTCCTGATCCAGGTCGCCGGTGATCTGGATCAGCGGAAGCATGCCAAGCAAGCTGTCCTCCATGTGGACGACCTGCACGCCCTGATGGATGCACACCATGAGCGCCTCGGCGCAAGCATTCTGGTTAAACTGGGCTACCCCGATACGTTTGTATCGCTGGTGAAGCGCCACCACCACATCGGAGACAGAGAAACGGCGTCCCATTCACTGCAGGCTGTCCAACAGGCCGACCTGCTTGCCAAGGCCGCCGGGTTTGGACTCGGGGACACCACTTGGGAATTCATCAACGATTCCATGGAAGCGCTGGGGATCAGCGAGCAGATGAAGGACCAGGTAATCATCGAGATTGCTCAGCGTATGGAACAACTCAGGTATATGTTTGGCTGAAACGTAAAAAGCTTCATCCGGGTATGAAATGTGATTCGTGCAACGGGGCGCCGGTTTCAACCCATTTTTAGATGACACGTCTGCGCGGGGATTGGTTAAAACTTACATCCTCCTTGAAATTCGATCATCCAATGTGGATGACGATCTTCCCCCGGGTGTGTTTGGTTTCCTGCTGAACATGGGCCTCCCGTATTTTTTCCAGCGGGAAAACGTCGTGAATAATTGGTCTCAGAAGGCCGGCGGCCACCCAGCGGCGAACCTGTTCCAGGTCGTCCCTGACAGATTTGACCACCACCAGTTTGGCTTTGCGGCGGGAGAAAAACCGGGTGAGGACGACGCTGAGAAACACATGCGGTTGGATCACTGTGGAGACCCATACCCCCCGGTGGCTCAAGATCGGTTTGACGGACCTGAACGGCCGATTGCCGAACACGTCGAAGAAGATGTCGAATGGATGCCCAAGGGCAATGTCCCCGTGCCGGTAGTCGATGCAGTGGTCGGCACCCAGACCCTTCAGGAAGTCGTGGTTTTGCCTGCTGCTGACGGCCGTTATCCCGGCTCCCATAATCTTGGCGATCTGTACGGCCATGCTGCCGACGCCACCGGATGCTCCGTTGATGCAGACCTGCATTCCCGACCCGATGCCTCCACAATTGCACAGGGCCTGGAGCGCCGTTAACGAGACCAGGGGAAGCGCTGCGGCTTCGTCGAAAGACAGCCCTTCCGGTTTTTTGAAGAAATGGCCGGTTCCGACCGCCGCAAATTCGGCGCAGGCGCCCCCTTGCCAGCCGTCAAGCATGCCATAAATCGATTCCCCAACCGTGGTGTCCATGACCCCTGGGCCGACTGCGGCGACTTCCCCTGAAAAATCGAAACCCGTCATTAAGGGGAAATGCCTGCCGGTAAAGCGCTTGAATCGCCCCTTGCGAATGAAGGTGTCTTTGGGGTTGATTGCTGCCGCATGTACACGCACAAGCACCTTGTTCGCCTGGGGCCAAGGGATCGGCACGTCGCGGATGGCTAACACCTCTGGAGGTCCATAGTTGCTTATCGTAGCGGCTTTCATGTGGCTTGTTGACGTCACGCTTTCTTTCCTTTTCATACGCGCCTATGGCTGTGGGTTGAAAGGGTGATCCGTCATGACCGGAACCATCCAATGAAACATTCAAATCGATCCCGGCATTATAGCGTTTGACCGTAAAAAAAGATATAATTGAGCGGCAATGAATTTTTGACATTCGGGAGGGACGGTGACATGAAAGACTGGAACTTGGCAGACGCCGCAGGGTCATCGACCATTTCAAGCGGCTGCGACGGTTCCTCGACGCGCAGTTGCCGAAGCGCACTGCCCAGGGCACCCTGGTGCTGGGCACCTGGAACATCCGCAATTTCGATAACAACCGATTTGGAAATGGACCGCACCTCGAAGAGACCTTCTTTTACATCGTCGAAGTGATCTTCAGATTCGACGCCATTGCCTTCTATGAAATCTGCCGCGATCTGAGGCCCCTTGAACGGCTGATGTCGAGCCTGAGAAATGAATACGATTTCATCCTGACCGATGTGACCGAGGGCGCTTCGGGAAACGAAAAACGCCTGGGGTTTAGCTGACATCGCGACAAGGTTTTCTTCCAGGACGTTGCCGGTGGATTTGTGCTGCCCGAGAAACTGCTGATCAGCGATGTGACCGAAAAACGTCAATTCGCCAGAACGCCTTTTGCTTGTGCGTTTCAAAGCGGGTGGCTGGACTTCATGTTCGCCACGGTGCATATTTATTACGGAAACGCCTCCAAAAAGCCGGGTGCATACCGGCGCCGGGTCAAAGCGTTCGCGTCCGTGGCGCAGTATCTGGTCAGTCGTGCCAAACAGGAAGGCCGCGTCTATATTCTGGTAGGTGATTTTAACATTGAAAAAATCGGAGATGCCACAGCAGATGCGTTGGCGCAGGCCAACTTCACCATCGTTCGCAATGAGGAAGGCAGCAACCGGACCCAAACCAAATTCTATGATCCGATCTCCTTTTGGGCCCGTGAAGGCGAAATGAGAATGGCAAACGCGGATCGCGCCAATGGCGTGCTGAGGCTGTTCGTTGCGCTTTTCCGTGACGAGGATTTCCCCGCCTATGACAGTGATGTGGACGCCACGCTGGCGGCCAGATGGGATACCCTGATTGCAGAGCAACTGGCATTGGAAGCGAGAAAACCTTCCAAGACACATACCGAAGAACTCAAGACGGTGGCAGAAAAATGGAAGAACGCCGGCAACTCCGGGCTGACATAAACCCGCGTGAAGCGTATTACCAAAACACGTGGCGTACGTTTCAACTGAGCGATCACCTGCAGCTCTGGGTGGATCTGGATGTGGATTAAGACTATCTGGACAGCCTGTAACCGGCTAACAAATGGCCTCGGCTTTGTATTTTAATCCCACTTGGAAAAGGAATGTTCACCGAAAGGCGGACCTAACAATCGTTGCAGGTTGAAGATTTCAGGCGGCTTCTCCTCCGAGCGTCCGATGAGAATTACAATGAGAACATGAAGCTGGTCGATCGGTTGAAAACGATTGCCGATGCAAGCAAAAAACAATATGAATAAATCTATGGTCTTTTGGCTCCTGATCGGAGCGCTGCTTTATGTTTTTTTCCCATTCGATGTGGTGCCGGATTTTCTGGTCGGATGGGGGTGGCTCGATGATCTTATTGTGGTGTATATGCTCTGGTCCTATTACCGCCGTCTGTCGCAACGGCGACGGCCTGGGAACCGCACCGAACAAACCCGAGACACAGATAATGATCGACAACACCGTGACACCGATTCCGATAGCCAGGATCACATAGATCCCTACACGATATTGGGTATCGCCCCGGATGCCTCCAAAGAAGAAATCAAAGTTGCCTACCGCCGTCTTGCAGCGAAATATCATCTGGACAAGGTGCAGCATCTGGGCAAGGAATTTCAGAAACTGGCCGAAGAGAGATTTAAACGAATTCAACAGGCGTATGACGAAGTCAATTCCAAGTAATGATACGATAGGGTCACATCCTATTGAAACCGCCTCCGTTATATTCCTGCAATCCTATTCTCCGCAGGCACGACGTGCCCGGTGATATCCGCCTTTTTGACGATGTTGATAAACTCCTGCTGAAAAATCGGAATCTGCCGTTTCTTTAAAAAGGCCGCCCGATAGGTCAAGGTAAAGCCGTTTTTGCCGATGGGGCGGGCAACGATGCCGTTGGCGGCCAGCGCTCGGGCCACGGCCCATCGGGGCGATACGCTGATACCGAACCCCGAGGCCACCATCTCGACGATGGCCTCGGGCTGGCCCACGGCCATGAAGCGCTGCGGCTCTATACCTTTGGGCTTGAGCACACGCTGGTAAAACCCGTGTTGTCCCCTGTCCACATGGGCGATCAGGTTGAAACCGGTGAAATCTTCGAAGCGGACGAAGGGTCGGGCGCTCAAGGGAAGGTCCTCGGGCATGATGCAGACCATCTGATCATCGAATAGCCCGACACTGTCGTAGTCGTCGGCCACGGGTGCGGCGGTAATGATCAGATCGTAGCGTTTGGCTTCCAGTTCCCGGGACAGGTTGTCGGAGTTGCCGATCTCGAAAATGATGTTGGGAAATTTTTTCTGAAAGGTCCGCATGACACCGGGAAGCCATTTGAAACAGAACAGGCACTGGGTGCCCACTTTGAGTTCTCCGCGGTCGCCGCCGGCGATCCTTGCGATTTCCAGTTCCGCCTCCTCAATGGCGCCGACGACGTCCCGGGCCGTATTCAGGAGGCGTTTGCCGATGGGGGTGAGGAGCATGCGTTTGTGGGTCCTGAAAAACAGGTCGACTTTCAGCCTGCCCTCGATGTCTTTGAGCTGCTGGCTGAGCGCGGACTGGGAGATGCACAGCGTTCCCGCCGCCCGGGTCATATTGCCGGTGGCCGCAATGGCGCAGAGCATGCGCAGGTGTTTGATTTCGAGATGGTTCATGGTTTAAAAATAAGCCTTCCTTATCGATATCATTATTAGATTCCATTTTACTTATACTACAGGATGGCTTATTTTCCAAGCCAAGGGTTTGTATCGACGGGTTACCCCAACCAAACAAAGGAGGCCGCCATGGCATTGATCAGCACGGTTTCACCGCAACAGGCCGAGGGAACCATCAAGGAAGGCTATGACATGTTCATGAAAAACATGGGTGTGATTCCCAAACCGATGGAGATGATGAGTGCCAGCCCGGCCCTTTTCGAGCTCCAGCTTCGAAGAATCCTTTATTTTTCACAACACCCCAAACTCAGTTTTGCCTTGCTGGCCCATATCCGATACCTGGTGGCCCATAACCTGAGCTACCGCTTCTGTATGGATTTCAACCGGCTGATCCTGAAAAAACAGGGCCTCACGGATGACGATATCCGTAGGATGGAGGCTGACCCCGGCCAATCCCTACTGGAGGAGAACGAAAGTGCCATGCTGGCTTTCGTGGTCAAGGCCGTCAAGGCCCCCGGCTCGGTGACGGCCGGGGACATCCGGGGGCTGAGGGCTCTGGAATGGGAGGATAGTGATATGGTCGATGCCCTGGCCCAGGGCGTCAGCATGATCGACCACACTATCATGATGGAGGCTTTTCAGATGAACCAGGACTGCATGGTTGAATAAGGTCTAACAGGAGCCGTCAAGCAGGCATGGAAAATCCATCGCTTTTTGCAGCTCCTTTCCCGAGGCATTGCCGCCGCTCATCTGGATGGCCACTTTTTTTCCGGACAATCGGTTCCGGATCTTGAAGGCAGCCCGCAAGCAGGCCGATCCGGCGCCTTCAGTGAGGTTGCGGGTGTGGTGGGCCGCAAGGGCGATGCCTTCGTACAACTCCGTTTCGGTAAGCAGCACAAAGTCCGCCAAGGCGTCTTTATATAGCGAAAAGGGTATGTCGTAGGCCGTGCCGGTAGCCACACCTCCGGCAAAGGTGGTGTTGGGGGCGGTGATGATTTTCCCGGCCTTCCAGGACATGAATGCCGCCTGGGAAGCTTCGGCCTGTACGGCGATGATCTCGATTTCCGGCCGGATCTGCTTGAGCACGGTGATGGCCGCCGCCGCCTCGCTGCCGGCACCGAGGGGGACGATCATCACATCCAGATCCGGCACCTTCTCGATGATTTCGAGGAACTCGGTACCGACCCCGTTGATCAGGTGGGGTTCGTTGGCCGGGTGGACGAAATAAAGCCCCTTCTCCTCCACCAGTCGAGCCACTTTCCGACCGGCCGCTTCGAAGTCCTTTCCATGCTCAATCAATTCGGCCCCGGCGTCCCTGATGGCCTGGATCTTCAACGGGTTTGACCCTTCCGGCACCACCACGGTCGCAGTCAATCCGAACATGTGGGCGCTGGCGGCCACCGAGGCACCGTGGTTGCCGGTGGAGTAAGTGATCACGCCAGAGACACCGTCATTCGTCAGGTGGTGCATCAGGGTGATGCCGCCCCGGATTTTGAAGGTGCCGGTGGGATTATGGTTTTCATGCTTGATGTAGACCTGGGTGCCAACGCAACGGTCCAGGCTGGGATACTGCCTCAAGGGCGTCGGCGTCAGATGGGGCCGGACGATTTCCCGTGCGCCCAGGGCATGGGCCAATGAAATTTTCTCTTTGCAGGTGCGCATGGTTGCGACTCCTTGGTTGCGGGGGTTGTCGGTATGGCGATGCGGCTTGTTTCAGCATGCCCGGTCTGAGATTAAACCGGATTGGAGGGATAAAACAGATACAGGTGATCGATAATAGAACAATAACAGATTTGCCTCCCGGCCCTGCCTGCCAGCCATTCCCGTATGGATCGACGGCAGGCTGTCCATATTGGGGGAGATGATGAGGAATTGCGCTGAGAATGAGAATGACTCAAAAAAAGAGGATCGGCTGCTACTGTTTTTCAGAGGCCTTTTTGATATCGATGATCTTCGTATTGCCCGCATATTCCTTGGTTTCGTACCGTGTGACGCCTTGCAATTTGTCGGTGATGTCGCGCATGCGGTCAATCTGGTCCGTGAGTTTGTCGATATAGGAATGGGCTTCGTGGCCATCCAGCTTCATGGCCATCAGCTCGGTGTAGCCCGAGATGGCCTGCAGGGGCTGGTTGAATTCGTGACAGACAGCACCGGCAATCTCCAATATGCCTTCAAGCTTTTCTTTTTGCAGGCGGTGCCGGGCCGCATGGTTTTTTTCGGTCAGGTCCGAAAGGACAGCCACGCTGCCGCTGAGTTTGCCCTGGCGATCCATTACCGGAGCTAGGCTGAAAAGATAATCCCGGCGTTGTCCGTCGGCGCATTGGACCTGGGTCTCGAAGGCGTGAAAACCGGCCTTGTCGATCATCTTGTATTCTTCGCGCTGATAGGCGGCGGCCAGATCGGCCGGGATCTGATCGGGCATTTCCATGGGGCGTTTGCCGATAATCCGGTCCCGGGTCAGGCCCAGGATCTTTTTGGCAAAGACTTTATTGCATCCCTGGTAAACACCCTCGGCGTCCTTGAAATAAATGGGATTGGGAATGGTGTTCATCACGGTATCCATCAACAGAAGGAAGCTGCGCAATTTTTCTTCGGTCTGCTCCCACTGGGCTTGGTTTTTCGTATGCGCTTCTTCTTTTGCGTGCGTTTTCTGATTGATTTCCAGAAGGGAGTGTTTGAGCGTTTGCATCTTTAGCTCCTGGTGCCGGTATTGATGAAACCCCCACGCACCCAGACTTAAAAGCAGAAGAATCAACAACCATAATACGATGCCCATCGATGGGTTCTCCAATTATGAGGTGAATAATTACAATGAATTAAAAATAACAATCTTGAAGAAACATGCAATTCCAACCAGCGGCGCTTCAGGAGGGGATAGGGGCCACTATCAACGGGGGAAGTAGCGCAATTATTGATCGATCCGGCTTACAAGGGGCTTTGTTTGTTTTCTGTGTTCCTTTTTGTTCATACGGGTTGATGCGGTACAATCACTCTGCATTATTTAATTGCCTCTGTCAGCGCCTGGCCCAGTTCGCGCGTACTGGCTTGTCCACCCATGTCACGCGTCAGGGTCCCACCTTCTCGCAGAATGGTTTCAATGGCTTCCATCACTGTGTCATGTATCATGGGATAGCCCAAGTGCTGCATCATCATCGCTCCGGCCCAGACCGTACCGATGGGGTTGGCGATTCCCCGGCCGGCAATATCGGGGGCGGAGCCGTGCACCGGCTCGAACATCGACGGGAAGATCCTCTCGGGGTTGATATTCGCCGAGGGAGCGATAGCAATCGTACCGGCACAGGCGGGTCCCAGATCGGACAGAATATCGCCAAACAGATTGGAACCGACCACGACATCGAAATGCTCGGGCATGCGCACGAAATTGGCAGTCAGGATATCGATATGGAATTGGTCGACGGTTACCTCGGGATAGGACTTGGCGACCTGTTTTACCCGACTGTCCCAGTAGGGCATGGAGTGGAAGATGCCATTGGATTTGGTAGCCGAGCTCAGATGCCGGGCCGGCCGGCTTTGGGCAAGTTCGAATGCGTATTTAAGAATACGGTCGGTACCTCGGCGCGTAAACAGACTTACCTGGGACACGACTTCGTACTCGGTGCCTTCATACTGAATGCCGCCGACGGAAGAGTATTCGCCTTCGACGTTTTCCCGTACAACATAGAAATCGATGTCGCCGGGTTTCCTGCCCGCCAGCGGGCAGGGTATGCCATCGAACAACCGCACCGGGCGAAGATTGACGTACTGGTCGAAGGCCCGCCGGATGGGTATCAGCAGCCCCCAAAGGGAGATGTGGTCCGGTACGCCGGGAAAACCGACTGCACCCAGATAGATGGCGTCGAAATGCCTCAGGCGGTCGATTCCGTCTTCGGGCATCATGCGCCCCGTTTTATGATAGGTCTCACACGACCAATCAAATTCGGTCCACTCGAATTTGACGCCCTGCTTGCTCCCGGCGGCTTCCAGGGCATTTATTCCTTCGGGAATTACTTCCTTGCCGATGCCATCTCCAGGAATAACCGCAATTTTTATGGAAGTCATGCTTGAAACCCTCTGGTTTTTTGTTCATGGTGCGATGAGTGCATCAATCTTGCGGCCCATTCTATATCTTACAACGGGTCTGATTTGAAACGGGGCTGCTGGAATTCACAAACAGTTAAACGCTATATGATTTCTCCCTTGGTTTCAAGGGGATGGAGCGACCATTTTACATTCGGCCAAAGCATCCCTATTTTTTGCATCAGTTGGGTTGCTGGAATCTGGAAAATGCGCCAACCCTTGTCGCTCCCGCAGAAAACGGGGGTCCACAACCCGCTGAACCCACTGGATCACCGCTTTTTCGAGACAACATAGACAGTTCACGGAAAGGAAATCACCATGGGAGAGATCATTCATCAGTCGCACATCACGATTACCCGCGAAAAGGGACCCACACGCATCGCCCACATCCGGGGATTCGACCAGCCGGTTTACTATGGCGTGCACGGCGGGATCAAAAAATTTTACAATGTCGACCCGGAAGAGGAACACGCCGCGACCCTGGATCACCTGGTGGGCGCGGTGGGCGGGTGAATGATGGGCACCTTGGCCGGGGTCCTGGCCAAAAAAAAGATCCGCACCTTTCAGGACCGTTACATGGCAACGGTCACCGGCGATATCGAAGATGTCAGCGGTGTGCTGAAAATCGTGCGCATCAACGTCCATTATAATCTGAAGCTGCCGGCGGACAAGCGTGCGGATGCCGAGGAGGCATTCAACAATTACATCACGCTATGCCCGGCCGCTCAGAGTGTGATCGAGGCGATCACGATTACACATACGCTGGAGATGGTGAACGATGTCTGATATGTCTTGGCTTGTGTTCGAAACTACAAAATTCGGATGCGAGCCAGGTATTAGCCTGACAGAACGATATCAAAACATTCATCGACCTCGTCCAGGAATTTCCAAGACAGGGCAACGAACAACGACTTCATGGAATGCACCGCTTTCATTCTGCAGAAGGCCTGGGAAGCGCTGAACGAGTTCGCGGAGGAGTTGGCTCCTGGTCGCCAGAGAGGACAGCAATAGTGCCATGGCCTTCACTTCTTCCGCGTGGCGGCCTTGCCTTATCCCGGGAGGAGACCGAAGAATCAAATGACAGATGAAAAAAAAGCACGGGGATTTTAAGGACATGTCCACCTGGCTTCATAGCCGCTTAAATCGTGTACACCCCACCAATTTGCTCTTGATGAGCTACTTGGCGGCCATCGCCATTGGCACGTTGGCTCTGATGCTGCCGGTTGCCACGGTGAATGGAGATATTGGTGCAATTGACGCGTTGTTTACGGCGACATCCGCCGTTTGTGTAACCGGATTGATTGTTGTGGATACCGGCTCTTTTTTTTCGTCATTCGGCCAGGGCGTGATCCTCTTTTTGATCCAGATCGGCGGCTTGGGAATCATGACGATTTCCGTGGCGCTGTTCCAGGTCATCGGTAAAAAAGTGGTGTTTCAGCAGCGTATGGCCATGCAGGAGGTCTTTTCCCATACGCCTCGGGAGGACATCTATTACCTGATCCGCTCGGTGCTTCTATTTACATTCACGATCGAGGCCTTGGGCACGATTATCCTGTTTTTTCACTGGCGCCCCGACTACCCCCTCGGCGAGGCCCTGTTCAAGGCGGTTTTCCATTCGGTTTCCGCCTTTTGCAATGCCGGTTTTTCACAATTCAAGGATAGCCTCATCGCCGGACGGGCATCCGTGCTATTAAACGCAACTGTGGGAGGACTGATCGTTCTGGGGGGTATCGGGTTTCCGGTGGTGTTCGAACTCTATCGCCGTGTGGTTCTGAGAGAAGCCGGCAAGATGTCGATTCAAACCAAAAGCGTGATCCTTACCAGTTTCGGATTGATTTTGGCTGGCGTCCTGGTGATTCTGGTATCCGAACGTACGTTAATTCCCACTATGGGATGGAGGAAAGGGGTTCTGTCTGCGTTTTTTCAATCGATAACCTGCCGCACTGCCGGCTTCAATACTTTGGATATTGCCTCGCTCAATACGGCCACTTTATTGTTCATGATGTTTCTGATGCTGGTGGGAGCCTCGCCGGGTTCCTGCGGCGGCGGCATTAAGACAACGACCTTCGCCGTGCTGGCGGCTTTTTCCTGGAGCCGTCTGATGCGATACAAATGTGTGAACCTTTTCGGCAAGACCGTGCCGGACGATACCGTCACCAAAAGCATTTCCGTGCTCGTTTTCTCGTTCGCCGCGATTTGTTTCGCTGTTTTTTTAATCGTGTTCATCGACCCGGATCACGGTGCCCGTGTTCAGGGCGACCGCCAATTTTTGAGTTTTCTTTTTGAAACGGTCTCGGCCTTCGGGACGGTCGGTCTTTCCGTTGGTGTAACCCCTTTGTTGACGCTGTCAGGCAAACTTGTCATCATCGCCCTGATGATCATCGGCCGAGTGGGAGTTCCGGTATTTACCTACATTATCGCAGGAGGCGGTTTGACCAAGGGGGTTCAGCACGCCGAAGAAAACTTGATGATCGGTTAGTAAGAAATGAGGTGACAATGAAAAGATTCGCCGTTATTGGCATCGGTAACTTCGGATACCATATCGCCAAGGCCCTTTATGAAGCCAAGAATGAGGTGATCACCATCGATCGAAACAAGGATAGGATTCAGGTGATCGCACCCCATTGCACCAGCTCAATCGTACAAGATGTTACCGACATCGAGGCACTTAAAGGATTAGGACTCGATGAGATGGATGCCGTGATCGTGAGCACGGGAGCCAATATCAAGCCCAGCATCCTGATCTGTTTTCACCTTGCCCGTTTGGGGATTAAACAAATTATCGTTAAAGCCGAGGACGACGACCATGGCGAAATACTAAAGCAATTGGGGGCCACGGAAATCATTCGGCCCGGCATGGACATGGCCCAGCGCCTGGCCATGCGGCTGACATCGCCCAATATTTTGGATTTCCTTCCGCTTGAGGAAGAGTATACCATCGCCCAGGTCGATCCGCCGCCGCCTTTCATCGGCAAATCACTCATGGAACTGGAACTGCGCAAGCGCTACCACGTCAATGTCATCGCTGTTAAGGAACGGATCCCGGAGCGGTTCTTTATGGTGCCCGGCGCCGATTTTAAGGTCAAGGACAGCGATATTCTCATTGTTTTGGGGAAGAAGTCGGATCTTTCCAAAATCAAGGAACTGAAATGAAAATCATTTATTTTACCACCAAATTCGCTATATTTTCTTTCTTCTCCGTTTGATTAATTTTGCGAAGCCGCTGATACTTTGTTACATCATCTTGGGGAATCGGTTCGGATTGGGAATTCCAGAATTTTATGCAAAAAATATTCGCGTCGATTCTGGCGACCTTGTATGGGTGGGATTGTTTGCCTTCGCAATTATACGTCTGGCAGTCCCGGCAGTACCATACACTCACTTTGACCCCCTCTCCAGTTACAAATCCGAGTACGTTTTCGCAACTTGAGCTTTAGAGAACCGCTTTTAAAAATTTTATCATCGCTTCGAAAGATTGCTTATGCAAAGACTATGCAATAAGCCTAAATACTTAAAATTTACAATAATTATTAAATGTTAAATGAACAATAACAAGAAACAGGAGAGAGAAATCTGTAATTTATTTCCTAAATTTTATGTCATTCGGTTCGAGAAAAAGAAGATAAAAAGAATCGGATGGGTTGCCTGATGAGGCAATGCGGGCTGGTGCTATTGGTCGGGATAGTCGGCGACTGATGGAAATCGTTTTCTGAACGGAATGTCGGCCCGCTCCCTCCAACGGATTGCCGGACCTTCCTAAGCGGCTTCATCTTTGACTTGACCCCCCATCCAAGATGTTGGTAATGGCCCGCATCTGCTGCTGATTGGCGTGAAGGACTATCGGCATATTTGAGGCAGATCCTTTTCTGGCGAGTTGACCGCATCGATTTGATCCAGCACCTTGCGACCCCGCAAAGCCCCAGGCAAAAGATCGGCGGGGTCCATGATCAGGTTCTTTGCGGCCAGGACGGGGAAGTACTGCTCGGAAAACAGGCAGGAAGGTTTTGATTTGAGCTGGCGGATATCTTTCATGGCTCAACTCTCCAGCGCGATGAGGTCCGCATACGTTTCCCGTTTGCGGGCCAGGGTCGCCCGGTCGCCGTCGACGATCACCTCAGCGGCCCTGGGTCGGGAATTATATTGAGAAGACATGGTGAAGCCGTAGGCGCCGGCGGAGAAGACGGCCAGGTATTCTCCGGGTTCCATCGCGGGAAGCCGGCGGTCCTGGGCCAGAAAGTCGGAGCTTTCGCAGATGGGACCCACCACGTCCACAACCATCTTCTCACGGCCCCTGGGAGTCACTTCGCCGATGCGGTGGTAGGCGCCGTAAAGGGAGGGGCGCACCAGGTCGTTCATGGCCGCATCAACGATAATGAAATTTTTGGCGCTGGTTTTTTTGGTGTACAGGACCCGGGTGGCCAGAATACCGGCATTACCGGCGATAGCGCGGCCCGGTTCAAGGATGATGGTGAGTTTTCTGCCTTCGACGGCCTCGGCGATGGCCCGGCCCAGTTCTGCGGGCAGGGGCGGCGCCTCTTCGTCGTAGGTGATGCCTAGTCCGCCGCCCAGGTCGAGGTAGCAAATATCAACGCCAGATGCTTTAAGCCGGTCGGCAAAAGCGAGCAGTTTTTTCAGGGCTTCCACAAAGGGACCGATCTGGGTGAGTTGGGAGCCGATATGGCAGTCCATGCCCACCGGTTCCACCGACGGGGTTTCCTTGGCCAACAGATAGGCGCCGGTGGCCTCAAGCATATCCAGGCCGAACTTGTTCTGCTTCAGCCCGGTAGAGATGTAGGGGTGGGTCTTGGGGTCCACGTCGGGATTGATGCGGATGCTGATCCGCGCCGTGTTATTCAGCTCTGCGGCCATGCGCCCGATCTGTTTCAGTTCCTGGGCGGACTCCACGTTGAACATGAGAATGTCGGCCTTCAGGGCTTCCCGGATCTCGTGTTCCTGCTTGCCCACACCGGAGAAGACGATTCGGCGAGGATCGATGCCGGCTTTCAGGGCGCGGTACAATTCTCCCCCGGAGACGATGTCTACACCGGCCCCACGTTCGCCCAGCAGGCGAAGGAGGCTGATATTGCTGTTGGCCTTGACCGAAAAACAGGTCAGGTGGTCCAGTCCCCCCAGGGCGATATCGAATGCCTTATAGTGGCGTTCGAGCGTTTTTTTTGAATATACATACAGCGGCGTACCGAATCGTTCGGCCAATTCCTTGACGCGAACCCCTTCCGCCCAGAGCTCTCCGTCGCGGTACTCGAAATAATCCATGGTTTACCCCTTTCGCTATGGGATGCAGTCGTTCAGGATGATGACATTGATAATACCACAGCGTTTACCGGGAACACAGAGGGAATCGGCCGGCAAGGGTGGCGTTATTTCTCACTATCGCTGCGACGTGGCTATTAGATGAAGCGATTTAATTGAAGGACCCTATCCTTTCGTCGAAAACAGGTCATTGGGCCGTTGGCGTTTTCGCGAGGCGCGTTTCAAGCGGCACCTAAATCCGCGGCAGGTCGCAGCACCCTTTCTCCGGCAGATCGGTTCGGCCCATGAGAAAAAGGTCCACCGCCCGGGCCGCCTCGCGACCTTCCGAGATGGCCCAGACGATCAGGGACTGACCCCGGCGGGCGTCTCCGGCGGCGAAGACGCCGGGCCGTGACGTCATGAAATCGCTGCCGGTGCGGAGGTTGCCCCTTGCGTCCAGAGCCAGGGCGAGCTGGTCTATAAGGGTGTCCGGCTCCGGGCCGGCAAATCCCATCGCCAAAAGCACCAGGTTTGCCGGCCAGGTTTTTTCCGATCCGGGAATCTCTTCGAAGCGCACCGGCCTGCCGGCCTCCTCGGTCCATTTCACCTGGATTGTTTCCAGTGCCCGCACCCGGCCGGTTTCACCGATAAATCGTTTGGTGAGTACATTCCAGTTGCGGCTGCCGCCTTCCTCGTGGCTGCTGCTGGTGCGCAGGCGCATGGGCCAGAAAGGCCAGGGTTGGGATTCCGGGCGGTCTTCCGTCGGCTGGGGCAGCAGTTCGAAATTGACTACGGAGGCGGCACCCTGGCGGTGGCTGGTGCCGATGCAGTCGCTGCCCGTGTCCCCTCCGCCGATGACGATGACGTGTTTGCCGGTGGCATTGACTGCAACCGTCTGCGCTTCACCGGAGACCACGCGGTTTTGGCCGGTAAGAAAATTCATGGCGTAGTGAATGCCGTCAAGCCCGCGACCGGGTATGGTCAGGTCCCGGGGACGGGAGGCGCCGCAGCAGACGACCAGTGCATCGAAGTCGCCGCAAAGGGTTTCGCCGGCAAGGTCCACACCGGCATGAATGCCGGTTTTAAAAAGGATGCCTTCTTTTTCCATCAAATCCAGGCGTCGGTCCACCACCGGTTTTTCCAGCTTGAAGTCGGGGATGCCGTAGCGCAGGAGCCCGCCGGGTTTGGCGTCCCGCTCGAACACGGTCACCGTGTGGCCGGCCGTGTTGAGCTGCTGGGCGCAGGCCAGGCCTGCCGGGCCCGAGCCGACCACCGCCACTGTTTTTCCAGTACGCTGTGAGGGTGGTTGCGGTCGGACCCATCCTTTTTCGAAGGCGCGTTCGATAATGGTCTTTTCGATCTGTTCGATGGTCACCGCCGGTGCGTTGATGGCTAGCACGCAGGCCTCCTCGCAGGGGGCGGGGCAGAGGCGGCCGGTAAACTCGGGAAAGTTGTTGGTGGCCATAAGCTGTTTGAAGGCCTCCCTCCAGCGACCATGGTATACCTCGTCGTTCCAATCCGGGATGCGGTTGCCCAGGGGGCACCCGGCGTGACAGGTGGGAACCCCGCAGTCCATGCAGCGGGCGGCTTGGGCGCGCAGCGTCTTGTCGGGAAAAGGCCGGTAGATTTCATGAAAATCTCCCACCCGCTCTTCGACCGGGCGCCTGTCGGACATCTGCCGGTCGTGTTCCATGAATCCCGTGGGTTTTCCCATGGTCGCTATCCCTCCTCTTCGGCCAGCCGGGCTAATGCCTGTTTGTACTCCCCGGGGATCACCTTGACGAATTGCCGTTGCATGGATTCCCGCGCCTCGAGAATCCGCCGGGCTACTGGGCTGCCGGTGAACGCGGCGTGGGCTTCGATGAGGCCAAACAGCTCTTTTTCGTCATCGCCTGCCACCGGCTCCAGATCCACCGATTCCCGGTTGCAGCCGAACTGTCGGAAGCTTCCGTCCGCGTCGTCCAGTACGTAGGCGACGCCGCCGCTCATGCCGGCGGCGAAGTTGCGGCCCGTGGGGCCCAGGACGACCACCCGGCCGCCGGTCATATACTCGCAACCGTGGTCGCCCACACCCTCGACTACGGCCACGGCCCCGCTGTTTCTCACGCAGAAACGCTCGCCGGCCCGTCCCCGGATGAAGGCCTGGCCGGCGGTGGCGCCGTAAAGGGCCACATTGCCGATGATGATGTTCTCCTCGGCGGCAAAGGCGGCTCCGTCCGGCGGCCGGATGGCCAGCACCGCACCGGAAAGGCCCTTGCCGAAGTAGTCGTTGGCATCTCCCTTGACACGCACGGTGATGCCCGGGGCGCCGAAGGCGAAAAAGCTCTGGCCGGCACTGCCTGCTGCGCTGATCAGGATGGTATCCTCGGGCAGTCCTTTTTCGCCATAGCGCTTGGCGATTTCATGACTGAGGCGGGTGCCCAGGGTACGTTGGACGTTGGTGACAGTAAGATCGATGTTGACCGGAAGGCCGCCTTCCAGGGCCGGCATGGCCTGTCGGATCAGGTCGGCATCCGGCGGTGTATGCGCATCGTTCATCAGCCCTTTGGGGATGCACAGCCGCAGGATGTGTGCCGGCGGCACGGGACGGTGCAGTATGGGGTTCAGGTCCAGGCCGCTGGTTTTCCAGTGATCCAGGGTGGGACTGATGTTCAGCCGATCCACCCGACCGGCCATCTCTTCAAGGCTGCGAAAACCCAGCCGGGCCATGATCGCACGGAGGTCTTCGGCGATGAATCGCATCAGCCGGATAAGGTGTTCGGGTTTGCCGGTAAACTTCTTTCTCAGTTCCGGGTCCTGGGTGGCGATGCCTACCGGGCACGTGTTCAGGTGGCAAACCCGCATCATCACGCAACCCAGCGCAACCAGAGAGATGGTGCCGAAACCGAACTCCTGGGCGCCCAGAAGGCAGGCGACGGCAACATCGTGGGCGGTCTTGAGCTGGCCGTCGCACTCCAGTACCACCCGGTCGCGCAGACCGTTTTGCACCAGGGTCTGCTGGGTTTCGCTCAACCCCAGCTCCCAGGGCAGGCCGCCGTATCGGATGGAGGTGAGCCCCGAGGCGCCGGTGCCGCCCACTTCGCCGCTGATCAGGATTACGTCGGCGCCGGCCTTGGCCACGCCGGCAGCCACCGTGCCCACCCCAACCTCGGAGACCAGTTTGACGTTGATGCGGGCTTTGGGGTTGGCGCACTTCAGATCGTAGATCAGCTGGGCCAGGTCCTCGATGGAGTAGATGTCGTGGTGGGGCGGCGGCGAAATGAGGCCCACGTAGGGCGTGCTGTGCCGGGTGGCGGCGATCCAGGGGTAGACTTTCTCCCCGGGAAGCTGCCCGCCCTCGCCGGGTTTGGCGCCCTGGGCCATCTTGATCTGGAGTTCCACTGCGCTGGAAAGGTAGTTGATGGTCACACCGAAGCGGCCCGAGGCGATCTGCTTGATGGCGCTGTTGCGCCAGTCGCCGTTGGGGTCGCGGGTGAAGCGGTCGGCGTCTTCACCGCCTTCGCCGCTGTTGCTTTTCCCGCCGATGCGGTTCATGGCGATGGCCTGGGTTTCGTGGGCCTCTTTGCTGATGGAGCCGTAGGACATGGCTCCGGTTTTAAAGTGCCTGACGATTTCGGTCCAGGGCTCCACCGCTTCTAACGGCACCGGTGTTGCGGAGGGCTTGAATTCAAACCGCCCGCGGATCAGCCCCTCCTTCCGGTTGAGCTCGTCTACCGCCTCCCGGTATTTCCGCCATGCCTTTTCATCGTCCTGGCGCACGGCCTGCTGGAGCAGGGGAATGGTGGCCGGGTTATACTGGTGGGCCTCACCATTCCGGCGCCACTTGTACCGACCGCCGGCGGGCAGGAGCGTGCCGGCAGCGGCTTGCCGCTCAATTCCGGCACAGCGCGCCTTGATTTCTCTGGCGATGGTTTGCATGTCCGCCCCGCCGATGCGTGAGACGGTGCCGGTGAACCACCGATCCGTCACGGATGCATCTAAACCCACGCATTCAAATATCTGGGCTCCCCGGTAGCTTTGAAGGGTGGAAATGCCCATCTTGGACAGGACCTTGAGAATTCCTTTTTTGACGGCGTCGATATAGCGTGTACGGGCCATCTGCGGTCCGCTGCCACCCAGCCGACCTTCATCGGCCAGCTGGTCGATGGTGGCCAGGGCCAGCCAGGGCACAACCGCTCCGGCACCGTAGCCCAGCAGGCAGCAGAAATGGTGAATTTCCCGGACCTCGCCGGTCTCGACGATAAGGCCGCATCCGGAGCGTATGCCGGCGGAAATAAGACCGTGGTGCACGGCGGCGGTGGCCATCAGGGCGGGAATAGGCGCATAGCCGTCGGGGATGTCCCGGTCGGACAGGATCAGCAGCCTGGCACCCGCTTCCACCTGCCGGATGGCATAGCGGCACAAGGATTCCAAGGCGCGGGTCAATCCCTGTCCTTCATCGGCCAGTCGCCAGCAGATGGACAGGTCCGCCGATTTCAGGTCATCGTGGCCCGAGGCCTGGATGGCGGCCAGGTCTGCCGGTGTGAGGAGGGGATGCGGCAGGTGCAGCTGGCGGCAGTGCAGGGGTGTTTCGGCAAAGAGGTTGCGCTCCCGTCCGATGGTGGTGGACAGGGCCGTGACCAATTTTTCCCGGATGGCATCCAGGGGCGGATTGGTCACCTGGGCGAACAGCTGGCGGAAATAGTCGTAGAGCAGGCGCGGCCGCTTGGAGAGGATGGCCAGGGGGATATCGTCTCCCATGGAACCGGTGGGCTCCACCCCTCTTTCGGCCATGGGACCCAGGATCAGCTTGAGGTCTTCGGCCGTGTACCCGAAGCGCCGCTGTTCGACCCGCAGGGCCTCAGTTCCCGGGGGCATCGGAGTCTCCCCCGGAGGAAGGTCTTGCAGGTTTACCAGGTTTTTCTGCAGCCACCGGCCGTAGGGACGCCTGGCTGCCATGGTTTCCTTGATTTCGTCGTCATGGATGATGCGGCCCTGTTCAAGATCCACCAGGAACATGCGGCCGGGCTCCAGGCGCCCTTTGACGGCCACGTTGGCCGGATCTACCGGCAGCACACCGGTTTCCGAGGCCATGATCACCCGGCCGTCCCGGGTCACCGTATAGCGGCTGGGCCGCAGGCCGTTTCTATCCAGCACGGCGCCGACACTGATGCCGTCAGTGAAGGGGATGGCCGCCGGGCCGTCCCAGGGTTCCATCAGGCAGGCGTGGTAAGCATAAAAATCCTTCTTTGTCCGGCTCATGGTGTCGTGATGCTGCCAGGCTTCGGGAACCAGCATCATCATGCATTGGGTCAGGGGGCGGCCGGTGTGCAACAGCAGTTCCAAGGCATTGTCCAGGGTGGCCGAGTCGCTGCCGCCGGGGGTGGAAACCGGAATGAGGTCCGCGATGTCCTTACCAAAAGTGACGTCTCGGAACAGCGGCTCTCTTGCCCGCATCCAGTTGACATTGCCATGAACGGTGTTGATTTCCCCGTTGTGGCACAGGTAGCGGAAGGGCTGGGCCAAGTCCCAGGACGGAAAGGTGTTGGTGCTGTAACGCTGGTGGACCAGTGCCAGGGCGCTGACCATAGATGGGTCGCCCAGGTCCGGGTAAAACGCGCTCATCTGATCCGCCAGCAGCATCCCCTTGTACACCAATGTTTTCGACGAGAGGCTGGCGATGTGAAACAGGGCGTCTTCCGGATCGAACCTACTGCGGAATCGGTTTTCCGCGGTTTTGCGCATTAGATAGAGCTGGCGTTCGAAGGCTGAGGTATCACCGCCGGTGTCGCCTTTGTCCACGAAAGCCATTTCGATCACCGGCATCACCCGTCGGGCCAGGTCGCCGGCGGCCTCCGGATTTACAGGCACCGGTCGCCAGCCCAAAAAGGTCAGCCCTTTTTCTTCGGCGGCGGCGGACAGGATGATTTTGGCTGTCTGGCGACGGTCCTTGTCAGCAGGCAGAAACACCAGGCCGGCAGCATAATCCGATTCGGCCGGGAGGTGAATGAGCATCTCCCGGGCGGCTTGCTGCAAAAAAAGGTGAGGTTTCTGGATGAGGATGCCGGCGCCGTCCCCGGTGGTTTCGTCGCACCCGCAGGCCCCCCGGTGGGTGAGATTCTCCAGGATCTGCAGGGCGTCCCGGATCAGTGTGTGGCTTTTGCGATTTTTGATGTCGCAGACCATGCCCACGCCGCAGGCGTCATGCTCGAATGCCGGGCGGTAGAGGCCTTTTTGGATCGGAGGGAGGGGTGTCGTCATACCGGTTGTGGTCATGGATCGTATCGACTTTCTTTCCAGTCATGTCCAGATGGAATTAACGCATAGGTAAAAAATGCAAGTCATATACCGTTTATGGTATATGACTGGAGTGTTTTGCAAGTCACTTGATCGAGCTGGCTCTCATCCGAAAATACGATTAATTGCCTTGGCTTCAAACGAAAAATGTCTACAAAAATGTAAATAAAAACTTAAAAAACTCATTATTGTTGTTAATTATAGCATGCGGGGCAGCATTTGTATTCGTTGTTGACGGTTTGCCTCCTGAGACTGGACCCGGTACAGGACATGCATTATGTTAATTATTTATACCAGCCCCCCTTTTTGCATGAAAGGCGCAAGATACCAATGACCGGCAAACGGCAAGACCTGTTGAACATGCTCTGTGACCTTAGCGACCTGTCCGCGCTGGTCACCGGCAGTGAAAACATCGAAAATTTTCTGCAGCGTACCGTGGCGCTGGTCTCCGGGCACCTTGGCACGCCGGTATGCTCTATCTACCTGTATGACGAAACGGCCGACGAACTGGTGCTCAAAGCCACCATTGGATTAAATCCGGAAGCGGTGGGTCGGGTACGCATGGGCTCCGGCCAGGGACTGGTAGGCACGGTAATGGCCACGCACCAGCCGGTCTGCGAGGGACACGCCAGTAAAAACCCGCAGTACCGTTATTTTCCGGAAACCGATGAGCTGCCATACGAATCCTTTCTGGCCGTGCCGATCCAAAAGGGTGTGGTCAATATCGGTGTGCTGGTGGTCCAGCATACCGCAGCGGACTATTTTGAGACCAGTGACATCATGGCCTTGAAGGCCACCGGTGCCCAACTGGCTGCGGTTCTTGAAAATGCCCGGTTGCTCATGGATCTGCAGCGCATGTGCAGTATTCCGGAGCGACCGGCAGACGACCTGCGCTTTATTAAAGGACAGAGCGCCTCAGGCGGCTTTGCCTTCGCCCGGGCGACCATCTGGGGAAGGAGCCATGGCCGGCTGGTCGGCGAACCCGATGTGGTCGATAGCGGAACCCTGATCGACTTTCTGCGAGCCGTGAAAAAAACCGGTGAGCAATTGAATGCCCTTCAGCAACGATGTGCCGAGCGATTGCCGGAGAGCGCGGCACTGATTTTTGCCGCCCATTTCATGATGCTCAAGGATCCCAAATTCATCGACCGGATGAAGGCGCAGATCGAGAAGGGGGATCCGGCCAGCCGGGCGGTGCGCGAAGTGGCCCGCTATTACCTCGACCTGTTTGCCGACAGCCCCCATCCCTATATCCGTGAAAAGGTCAGCGATATCGAAGATCTGGCCGGCCGGCTGTTGAACAATCTGGCGCCGCCGTCACCGGATGGCAATGGGGACAGCACCAACCGGGTCGTCGTCGCCCGGGAGCTCTACCCATCGGAACTGCTCAAGCTGGCCGCCGAATCGGTGGCGGGCATCGTGCTGGCCAACGGCGGGGTTACCTCCCATGTGGCCATTATCTCCCGTTCCCTGAAGATTCCCATGGTGGTGGTTCAGTGCCCGGATTTGATGCACCTGCCCGAAGAGACGCCGGTATTGGTGGACGGCGATGTGGGCAATGTCTATGTGGATCCATCGGCGGACATCATTGCCCGTTTCGATGCCCGCAATCAGGCTCGCCAGCAGGTGGCCGCGCAAAAAACCTCGGTTCGGGCAGGCACCACTGCGACCCGGGATGGCACGCGGATTGACCTGATGGCCAACATCAACCTTCTGGGAGAGTTGCCTCTGGCCAGGGAGATGGACGCGGCAGGCATCGGCCTCTATCGGACCGAATTCCCCTTTCTCATCCGACCGTCGTTTCCGTCGGAAACGGAACAATACCTGGTTTATCGGCAGGTGGTGACGGCCATGGGTGACAAGCCGGTGGTATTTCGCACCCTGGACATCGGCGGTGAAAAGACGCTGGCCTTTCCGGATACGACTAACGAACCGAACCCGGAACTGGGCCTGCGCGCCATCCGTTTCACCCTGGCTTACCGGGATATCTTTGAGCAGCAGGTCCGCGCCATCCTGCGTGCCGCCGTCGGTAGCGACTCGGTGGGCATCATGTTTCCCCTGATCTCCTCGCTGGACGATTTTTATCGGGCCCGGCAGGTGGTGCTCGACTGCCTGGATCGGCTCAAGGAAGAAGGGCTGGCGCATAACAACCACCCGGCCATCGGCATGATGGTCGAACTGCCGTCGGTAGTGGAAACCATGGCGGAGTTTGCCGTAGAGGCCGATTTTTTTGCCATCGGCACCAACGATTTCGTCCAGTACATGCTGGGGGTGGACCGCGGCAACAAGCGCGTGGCCGACTACTACCGGCCGGAACACCCATCCGTGCTGAGGGCTCTGGCCCGAGTGGTGCGCGTCGCCGCCGATCATGGAAAACCGATCAGCGTCTGTGGGGAGATGGGCCACGACGAGGCCATGATTCCCTTTCTGCTGGGGATCGGGATCAGACGGCTAAGCATCGACCCCCAGTTAATGCCTGCCGTGCATCAGCGCATTGCCAGCCTGGACATCGACGCCTGTCGGGGTCACGCGGGGGCGCTGATGGCCGCCGCCAGCATCGACGGGGTTCGAAAAATTCTGGCCGATGCCCGAGACCCATACCCATCAATATTTCCGGCATTGATTCATACGGTCTGAATGGTATAGAATCCGACCCGATTGAAGTTTTTGATTCCATACCCTTTTTTTACCACCCCCCATATTGCTCAAAATGATCAGGAACCCTGAGCCATGAGATTGTTTGCTGCTGCAACCGTACGTGCTTTTTTCGTAATTATAGTCATCGGTCTGATCGTTTTCGGTGCCGCCACCCAGGTGTTCTGCGAAGAAACCCTGCCACCGGTCAAAAGTGTTGAAACGTCACTGACGACTCCCAGCCTGGCAGACGTGGTCTACCAGGCTGGGGCCCTGACGCAGAGACTCTCAGCGCTGAAAAGCAGGCCGGATACGTCCGGCAATCTGCAGAAGCTGGAGCAGCGGCTCAAACAGGCTCAGGCAGAGGCCGAGCGGTTCCACAGCCGGCTGAGCTTTTTAAAGGATGAAGATCTGCAAAGCTACCAGCAATTGGCTGCACTCAAAGGGGAGGTCCGCAGCGAAGCCGATGCCGTCAAGCGGGTGGTGGAGTCCCTTTCGGAGGCGATCCGGGAAATGGAGTCGCGTCGCCGAAATTGGCTGGTGGAGAAATCTCGCTGGGAACAATGGCGGTCGCAACTGGGGGCGGATCTGGCCTTAAAGAGCGTCGCCGATGCTTTCGTGCGGGCCAACACGGATATTGACGACGCATTGGATATCCTTTCCCGAAAACTGGAGCCGCTGCTGGCCGTTCAGCAGAAGGCCGGCGATATCGGGGCGAAAATCAGCGGTCTTGCCGACCAGATCGATACTCGAATAGCCCAGCAGCGCGGTGGAACCCTGCGCGGCGGCATGCCGAACATGTTTTCCATCGCCTACCTGCAGCAGCTGATCGACCTGGCCAGCGAACCTTCCCGGCTGATCAAGACCGTGCCCCCCCCGGATCCGTTTTTTTTATCGGAAAAGGGATGGGTGATCGTCATTCAGGTGGTGGTCTTCGTGTTCATGTTTACAGTGATTCGCCGTTACCGGTCGCGCCTGCTGGACAATCCGGACCGCCGGTTCCTGGGTAAACGACCGGTTTCCCTGTCTTTGTTCGTGACCATCTTCACCTTTTCATTTCTTTACGGATCACCGCCGACCCTTTGGCGCGTGTTGATCCAGACAATTGCCGGTGTTGTGACCGCACGGCTGGTGGCGGCCTTTGTCAAAGAGCGCTGGATCAAGCGCGCCATCTACATTTTGATCCTGGTGATGGTCGGATTCCAGGCGCTGCTGATCGCGGGGGTTCCTCCGGCGCTCATGCGCCTGTTCCTCCTGGTCTGGTCTTTGACCGGCATCGTCTATTTCGGGTGGCGGGGCCGCCAAGGGGCAGTTGCCGGCCACCCGGCGGTACGGGTCTGGCTGCTCCGGTTGGTTGTCGGTGTGTTTATTATCATTGCCGTGGCCGACGTCATCGGTTTTGGCAATTTTGCAGTGCAGATCATGGACGGCACCATCCGCACGTCAATATTGCTGCTTATGGGATGGGCTATGCTGCGGCTGATCCGTGTGGCTCTGGAACTCGGCGTCGAGTCTCTGCCCGTAAACAAGTTTGCCTTCCTTCGACAGAATGCGGATGCCATCCTGCGCCGAGTCATTTTTTTCGCCAACAGCGTTATCGTCATATTCGTGGCCGCCAACCTGCTGGTGGCCTGGAAGCTCTACGACATTCCCGTGGAGGCGCTGCAGGCATTTTTCTCCTTCGGAACGACCATCGGCGAGCAGAAAATCACCCTTGGCCTGGTGGTGGCGGCCATCCTGATACTCTACGGTGCTTTTGCTCTCTCATGGGGCCTTCAGGCGCTGCTTATGGAAAATGTGCTGAGCCGTCGTCAAATGGATACCGGTGCCCGACTTTCCATCGTCCGTCTGGTCCATTACGCCTTGGTGCTGGTTGGCTTTCTTGTTGCCCTCTCCGCGCTGGGCTTCGAGTTGAAGAATATTACCATCATCGGCGGTGCCCTGGGTGTGGGCATCGGCTTCGGCATGCAAGCCATTGTCAACAATTTCGTTTCCGGACTGATCCTGCTGTTCGAGCGGCCCATCAAGGTGGGCGACGTGATCCAGCTTAGCGGCGGTCAGCAGGGTCGGGTGACGAACCTGGGATTGCGGGCCACAACGATCCAGACGTTTGACCGGGCGGAGATCGTGGTGCCCAACGGCGACCTAATTTCCGCCCAGGTAACCAACTGGACGCTGGGGGATCGCAGCATGCGGCTGATCATCCCGGTAGGCGTGGCCTACGGCTCGGACGTGGAGACCGTGATGCGGATACTCATGGCCGTGGCCACGGAAAGCGATCAGGTGCTCAAAGACCCGCAACCCATGGTGCTTTTCCTGAATTTCGGCGACAGCTCCCTGGATTTCCAGCTGCGAGTCTGGATTGCCGACTTCAATGACCGGCGCATCATCCAGAGCGCCCTGATCCGGGACATCGACCGGCGGTTTCGGGCCGAAGGCGTGGAGATTCCTTTTCCCCAGCGGGACCTGCATCTGCGCAGCGTGGACGGCAAGGCTGCGGACCGCTTGAAGGATCACCCAAATGCATCGGCCGCGCACCTATCCGATGGCATGGCGCCGGTGCCGGAAAGTACATAGCCTATGAACCCGACCATCGACCTTCTCAAATCCCACCGCTCGATCCGCAAATTTACGGACCGGCAGGTGGACGACCCGACCCTGACCTCAATTATCGCGGCGGCCCAGTGTGCGGCCACCTCTCATTTCGTGCAGGCTTATACGGTGATCCGGGTCAGAGACCCGGAGAAACGCGAGGCCATCGCTCAACTGGCCGGTCCCCAGGTCTGGGTGGCTCGGGCCCCGGTATTCCTGGTTTTCTGTGCCGATCTCAACCGGCTGGAAACCGTTTGCCGACTGCATGATACGGTCATGGAAAAGGGGTGGGCCGAACAGTTTGTCACCGCCACCGTCGATGTGGCCCTGCTGGCCCAGAATGTGCTGATCGCCGCCGAATCACTGGGCATGGGCGGCGTTTACATCGGCGGTATCCGCAACGATCCCCAGACGGTGTGTGACCTGCTGCAGATCCCCGACCAGGCCTATCCGGTTTTCGGCATGTGTCTGGGTTGGCCGGCCCAGGATCCGCCTCCCAAGCCCCGTCTGCCGGTCGAGGCGGTGCTGTTCACGGACCGCTATCCCCAGCAGCAAGAGACCGACATGCTTGCCGCCTACGACCGTACCACCAACCATTACTACCTCAACCGCAACAGCAACCTGAAGGACGAGACCTGGAGCCGCCAGATGGCTGACCTCATGGGCCGGGTGATCCGGCCCCACATGAAGATCTTTCTGGAGAGGAAAGGGTTTTTCCTCAAATAGAGACGTGTTTGTTCAGAAACAGCATCCTACGGCGGTTATGTCATGATTAGCACGTCGCCTGTTTAGAAAGGAGCCATGAAGCGATGAAAACTCTCCATGAAAAGAACCTGCTGCGCCAAAAGGCGTGGGTCGACGGCCAGTGGATCGATGCCGCGTCAGGCAACACCATCACCGTGACCAATCCGGCCGACGGCAGCACCGTGGGTCACGTGCCGTCGCTGTCGTCCGATGAGACGCGCGCCGCCATCACGGCCGCGGACAAGGCTTTTGCCGAATGGCGCCGGACGACGGCCAAGGATCGTTCGGCAGCCCTGATGAAATGGTACGACTTGATAATGGCTCATCAGGAGGATCTGGCCGTAATTCTCACCAGCGAACAGGGCAAGCCCCTGACCGAGGCCAAGGGGGAGATCGCCTACGCGGCATCATTCGTTCAATGGTTTGCCGAAGAGGCCAAGCGGGTGTACGGCGATACGATTCCGTCCGCCAACGCCGACCAGCGCATCCTGGTGATCCGCCAGCCGATCGGGGTCTGTGCAGCCGTGACCCCGTGGAATTTTCCGGCCGCCATGATCACCCGCAAGGCGGCGCCGGCCCTGGCCGCCGGTTGCACCATGGTCGTCAAGCCGGCCAGCCAGACGCCCCTGACCGCCCTGGCCCTGGCCGAACTGGCCCGCCGGGCGCAAATTCCCGCCGGTGTTCTCAATGTGGTGACCGGCTCCGCCGGCGTGATCGGCAGGGAGCTTACCAGCAATCCAACGGTACGCAAGCTCAGCTTTACCGGTTCCACCGAGGTGGGCCGTCAGCTCATGGCCGAGTGCGCCGAAAATATCAAGAAAATCTCCCTGGAGCTGGGTGGCAACGCCCCGTTTATCGTCTTCGACGACGCCGACCTGGACAAGGCCGTTGAAGGGGCCATGATTTCAAAATACCGCAACTCGGGCCAGACCTGCGTGTGCGCCAACCGCCTCTTCGTCCAGAGGGGCGTCTACGATGAATTCGCCAATCGGCTGGTGGCCACCGTTGAAAAGCTCAAGGTAGGCAGCGGCCTGGAGCCCGGTGTGCAGCAAGGGCCGCTCATCGACCAGGCCGCCTTGGACAAGGTAACCCATCACGTAGAGGATGCATTGGCCAACGGCGCGACCCTGCGTACCGGTGGAAAGCCCCATGCCCTGGGCGGCACGTTTTTCCAGCCTACCGTGCTGACCAACGTGAATGCCGACATGAGCGTGGCCGTCAACGAGACCTTCGGTCCGGTGGCACCGCTGATTCGCTTCGACGACGAGGCCGATGCCGTGCGTATGGCCAACAACACCATCTACGGCCTGGCGGCCTATTTCTATGCCCGCGACATGGGCCGCATCTTCCGCGTCGCCGAAGACCTGGAATACGGCATGGTGGGTATCAACACCGGCCTGGTCTCCACCGAGGTAGCGCCCTTCGGCGGGGTGAAGCAATCGGGCATCGGCCGGGAGGGGTCCAAGTACGGCATGGATGAATACCTGGAGATGAAGTATTTGTGCTTGGCGGGGATCGACCGGTAGGGGATGAGGCTGTCGTCAACAGGTTCGAAATTCGGAGAAAACGGGGGCGGCGAAATTAGATCTGTCCTGAGCGCTACCCCCCTGATCAAATTTCCCCAAAAGGTTTAATGCGTCAAGCAAGGGAGCCGGGTCCGCAAAATTTCCTCGTGGCTGGCCAATGAACGTTAAAGGCCGTATGGGAGCTTGGATCTCATCATCTTCTTCCGGTCAATCTTGCGCCCGTCAACAATGAACGTTCCGTCGCCAACAGCGTGAACCGTGCGCTTCTCTTTGCGCGTGGTATCAATGCAAGCGGCAACTGCCTCTAACACGATAATGTTGTGCTTTTTTACGATGTCGATGACCTTGCACTCTATGTTGGCGAGGCACTCCTTGATCAAGGGCGACCTGACGACTTTGCCCTGCACAGGCGTGAGCTTGAACTTGGCAAACTTGTCTGTGTCTTTCCCGGAGCAAGTCCCTATACCGACCACCTTATCCAGCATGTCAACCGTGGGAATGGCAATGACGCACTCCCTATTTTTTTGCAACGCCGCGAAAGAGTGATTCCACTCACCCGTGGTGATGGCGAATACCGGAGTGAAATCCATCACCATCGTCCAGGAGATAGTCATGATGTTGTCTTTCTGCCCATCATGGGTCGTCACAAGGACAACAGGCCCTGATTCGATCAGGGTAAAGGCCTTGTTCAGTTTCAACTCACGCATGAGAGCACCTCGTGATTTTCAGAGCCAAAAATCGCATTATAAGCGTAACGTTATTTTGTCCTTGCCATCAAACCATCCTATATCGCAATTTTTGAGGCCAAAAATCTTAATATTGGGTGTATTTTGGCCCTCTCCTGAAACAATTATGATTTTATTTTAAATAGTTGGCTTGGCCCGCCCCGACTCCCCTTGGCCCGCCCCGACTCCCCTTGGCCCGCCCCGACTCCCCCGATAAGGCGTTACAGCTTCGTGCGCGTCTTTGTTGCAGATAATGTAGGCATGTTGCACCTCGATGTTTTTTAAAAAAATCACGCTATAACATGCATATTGTCAAGGTCCGTTTTTCAGCCAACCGGTCGGGGTGACCGGGCATTTCGACCGCTTAAAATCACGCCCATACCTAGTGCCCGTCCATAGTTGGCCAATTTGTCTGAATTCTGGACGGGCAGTGCCTGGCTATTTAATATGCGAGATTTTCCACTTTGGCGATTAGTTTTGCGCCCCGTATGCGCGCCAGCATTTTGGCAACAACCTCGATGTCGTTGTCGAATGACCCATGGGCGAGTCTGATCTGTCCAGATCCGGTGGGAACGTACTCGCGCCGTTTGTCATGCAGGCGCAGTGACATTCCTGCTGCAATTTTTGACCAATCCGCTAAAGCTCTTTGGATAACGGGTTCTTGGGACCATTGGTCTTCCGGCGCTCCGCTAGCATTCCAGGCCCACGCCATGCCGAGGAGCGGCATCTTGTGGCGGGACTCCAGCGCACGGCTGACCAGATAGAGCAGCGATTTGCCATAGGGGCCAACGGTGTCGGCCCGTTCACGTTCATCATCCATGATGTCGACATGAACGTTGTTTGAGCTGAGTTTCTTCGTTTGAATGGCCGAACCATAATGCTGGTTGGCAAAGCCGATCGTGCAGGCCGGCGCGAATAGTGTCAGGGTGCTGGTGGATAGGCTTTTATCCATCAATGAGAGCAGGTGGCCAAGGACGATGGCGCCGGCGGAATGTCCGGCGAGATGGATTTCAAGTTTTGGTAACTTCTTTTTAAGCTTAAGCAGGCAGGCCGCCAACAGATCGGTTCCCGCACCGTGTTCGGCCGCAGCCGCAGCGTTCTGCTTCATTTCGGTCCACAACGGTTTGACCAGAAGATTCTCGCAAGCCGCCTCAATGGAACGGTCACGCATTTCCGCAGCCGCTTCTTTGATCTTATCGATGACGCCTTCGTCGCGCATCTTGGGCGTACTGCTGAATATTTTGCGCACGGAGTCTGCCAGCATACTGCCGATGCTTTCCAATGCCCCGGTCTTCCAGGTGATAAACAGCGGATAGATGCCATTGGCGAGAAAGTATGGGGCAATCATGCGGATGCGCCTGATGGAAGCGGCTTCGTTGTTGAGGCCGCCGTGCGCGTATACGGCAAGCTTGCGCGGATGCTGTGTGGCCTGCGCGTCAAACCAGGCCCGGGGCCGGCTGACACATACGTCCTCGGCGGCTGTAAACGCATTTTCCGCACTGACGATGCGGTGGATGGGCACCCCATTGTTGCCCAGCACAAGCGTATACCGGTAGGCCTCATCCTCGGTCAACGGCCGGACCTTTTGGTTCCGATACGGGAACCCGGCTCCCGGCTCCTTGTCGGTTCCGGCCGACCCGGCCTGGAAAGCCGCCAATTCGCGCAGCGAACGGGAACTGAAGGTTGTCGGGGATGCGGCAGCATACATGGGCGCCCCCATAACCGCGACCCAGGCGTCGCTGCCGTTGCGAACCCAGTCCTCATAGCCAAGGATGGCGAAACCATGGTAACCCCAGTCCCCACCCCAGGAATTCTGCACGATGAATCCATCCTCGGTATAGCCGACAATGGCAAAGGCATGGCCGCCGACGTTCTTGGCATCGAAGTGAATTTTCTTCAGCTTCGTCGTCTTTTTAAGATACCAGCCTTTATGAACATTGGCCGAGCAGTAGATCGCACCCACTTCGCAGACCGCTGATTGCAAATCGTTGATGCTGCGTTTGTCGACCCGATAGTAGGCACCCAGCGGTCGGCTGGCCGCATCCTGTTCCCAGTTGTCTTGCGGAGAAACGAAGGCGATTTCGCCGTTGATGTTTCGATACGGCCAAAACAGGTCGCTGCACACACCATGACGATGCCAGCCCTTCATCGCCCCCCGGCAGCTGGATCCCTCGTAGTCTTCGCCAGCCCACTCATCGTACAACTGCGCCATATGATAGAGCATGCGTGGGCTGACAACGTTCAGCTCCTGAACGTCAAAGCCGTTGTTCTTCCATTGAAGATAATTGATCACCGCCGCCAGGCCGAAGCCGGTGCAGGCCCCTTCGGCACCCTGGTCCAGCACGAAGTGCTTGGCATAGGTCGGCAGGTGTTTGCCCATCGCTTTAAAGTCCGGATAGCTGGCCGGCAGCGATACCAGTTTGGGTTGGTATTCGCGGTCGCGTAGATCGATCCGGTCAGGGCGGGCATCGAAGGTGCGGTTGTTGCAGGTGCGCGTAGGCATGATGGACCTCCTTGATTGCTAAAGATGTTAAAAATCGATGGAAATAAAGTCTACATCAACCATGCTCACAATTGATTCTTATTTGAATTGAACAAAACCTTCTCAATCAAGCAGTTGCCGGTTTGGTTGGCGCGTGCAATCCCAGCAGCATTGCGTGCAGAACTGTATGGAAAAACGAATCAGGAAGCTGAATAGCGAGGGAATACATATATAAAAAAACAGCATTGCCGGCCTATTGTCAACGGGAAAAGACCAACGCATTTATCCAAATCAAAACTCTATGGAATCTTCCAGCATCCAGGGTATTGTGTTTGCCTCAGTCCTTTTGCGGCCTATGCGCCGATTGTACGCTTGGCCTGACCGACCCGCACTCAGTTGCATGGCCTTGGGTATGGAGTCCTTGCCATTGTCGGCGAAAACAATCAAGTGAATATGGTTGGAAGAGACGATGAAATTCAGAATGGACAACCGGTAGCGCTTTTTCGCTTCATAGAACAACTCAATCCAGCGAGTGCGATCTTTGGAAAGCTTAAATGAAATGTCGGTTTGCGTGTGCCATTGACCAGTCTTCCGCTTAGAATGCAGTTTTTGGCTCTAAAACCGAACGGCTAAGACCATTTTGGGGGCCATAGTTTAATGTTATTTTATATGAAAACAATAGGTTGTCTGGGCGTCCCCGGTTCTCCCCCGGCTCTCCGTTCTTGGATGACTACGCTAAAATTTGTCCGGCGGCCGCCTTGCGAACATTTTGGTACAGTCTCTGGGTTTCCTCGGAAGGAGGAACGCCCAAATCGTTTTCCAGGATTTGGCAACAGGTCTGGTAATGGCCGACGGCCTTGGCATAGCGGCCCAGGTGAAAACAGCAACGCATCATTCGCTGATAAAAAGTTTCTTCGAATGGGTCCACAGCGAGGCCCTTTTGATAGACGGACAGCGCCTGGTTGTATTTTTTAAAGGCTTCCAGGCACTGGCCGAAATTGATCAGCAAGCGCACGAACGTCTTTTTCAGGTGTTCACGTTTAGTCGTCAGCCATGCCTGTTCGTACTTTTCTCCTGCCATAAACTCGCCTCGATAGAGAGACAATGCCTTCCGGTAGTGAGTCAAGGCCCTATTCAGATCCTTGGTCTGATGGTATCGGGCTGCTATGGTGCAATCGTTTTCGAATGCGATCGCATCGATCCACCAATCACCGGCCGGCAGGGACAACTGCCCATTGTTTAAACGAACCGCCTCTGGATCCCCCACCAGCCGGCGCAGCCGGTTGAGGGTCGTGGACAGGGCGCTGGACCCGCTGTTCCCGTCGGCATTCGGCCACAGGTCGTCGATGATCGTTTCGACGGCATCCGGGGATGGGGTGCGGGTGATGACATGCTTGAGCAGCGCAAGGGGCTTTTGCGGGGTCTTGCCGTTGAAAGTCAACGCGTGGCCGTGTTTTTCGATATTAAACTCGCCCAGGGTGCGAACCCTGAACGGCCACGGCCACTGATTGGTGTCGTTAACCCCTTCCGGTGGGGCGATGCGATGGAGAAAAATCAATTCTTTGACATATGCGGTTTCGATATGGTGTTGCATCGCTGTTGCCGCAACCCAGCGCCATAGCCGTGGTACGCCCCACCAGATCATGTTTACATAGTTGTTCCGTTGTCCGATGGTTAATCCCTCGCGAAGATAGCGCAATGCTCGCGGAGATTGCACCCGGGCGGCGAAGTAGCCCTTGATCAGCAGAACCATGAACCGATAAATAGCGCTTCCGGTTTTACGAGACCAGCGTCCCACGCGTGTAATCTCTCGCCAGGCCTGCTCTTTTTCGTTGTTTTCAAACAGGCAGAAAGCCAGCTGAATTCGGCACACCAGGGATGCCAGTACGTATCCGGTTTTGTCCGACACCTCGGTGGCCTTGCGTGCGTGGGCAAGCGCCTTGTGTGCGTCACCCCATTGCAGCTGGTACCATCCGGAAAAATGGTGATAAACCGAGTGGCCATGGTAGTGGGATTCATCCAGCAGGGCCTCCAAGGTGCCAATACTTTGTTGGGCCCGGATCTTGTCACCCATCGTCATGGCGACATAGGCCTCCAGAAACACAAGCGTCTGGGCGGTGAAATAAAGGCCGCTACGTCCGGCGCTTGCCAATGCCGCCCGGATCTCCCGGGGCGCGGTTTCAAGCCGGTTCATGGTGGCGGTTCGTATGGACAGATCCAGCCATTGCCAATGCAGGGTCAGTGAGGGCAGCCGGTCGGCATGATCTGCCGCTAACTGTTTGAATTCGTTTAATGAAACGCCGGCGCGGCCGAAGTTTCCCATCCAGGCAAAATAGGTGATGGTCCAGACGGTTGCGCGCAGGATCAGATCGATTTCGCCGCTTTGGCGTGCCAACCCAATGGCCTCGTCGACGATTGTTAACAGCTTCGAATCCTGAGGCCGGCGAATCAACATGGCGACGGCCAGGCTGACCGTAACCCGGGTTTTAACACCCGAGTCGGAAAAATGATGCGCCTGGTCTTTAAAGTTGCAGTCGTACCAGCGCAGCCACCGATCCAGCCGGGCAAAGAAGTGCCATTCGTAGACGATGCTGTCCACGATACCGGACCAGGCCAGCAGGCAACCGTCGGCATCGCCGGTTTTTTTGAACAGGAAGAGTGCCCGGCCCAGTTTCTTCTGGGCTTCGGCCGGTTGGGTGAATTGCAGGCAGATTCCCGACCAGTAGCAAAGCCAGGGATGGCGTCGAACCGAGGCGGCCGGCAGGCCGTTCAACCAATCGGCCAGCGTGCTGTGGCAACCGCGGCTGATCAGAATCCCGGCATGCCGGAGAATGAAGGTGGTCAGCTTATCCCTGTCACCGGCCCGGACCAGCAGCCCGGCGGCCTCCTCCAGATGGCCGCGCCCGGCCAGGATGCCAGCGGCGGTATTTCGGAGTCCATCCACTTCGGCGGCACTGAAATAGGCAGGGTTTTGGTCGATCAAAAACTGCCGCCACAGCATGTGGTAGCGATAGTCGGGTTCTGGTGCATCCGTTCGTTCAATGAACAGGTGCTTGCGGTTCAACGCCTCCAGGATGCGTTCGGCGTTGGCGTTTTGGGTCAGCAGAGCGGCATCTTTGGCCGACATCTGGGGCAAATGGGCCGTCTTCAGGAAAAACTGCTGAATATCGGCAGGCTGCCGATTGAACAATTCGACGGCGAAGTAGTTGAACAGTCCGGTGGGCAAGGCCGATGTCTGCTCAAAGGACGCCGCCGTCACCGGGTGCCGGTCCCCTGCCAAAAGGACGATTCCAGCCGCCCACCCTTGGGTCCGGGTATGCAGGGCGCCCAGGGTTTGTTCGTCCATCACCCTGCCGGAGAGAAGGGTCACGAATTGCTTTGTTTCAGACCGGTTAAACCGCAATTCCTCGGCATGAATCACGCTTAACCGGCGTTTGGCTTTGAGCACTGCCATTTCCGGTGGCGGATCGCTGCGGCTGATGACCAGAATCCGGACTTGAGGTTGAACGGCGGCGAATCCCTTTTTGAGCAGGGTGTGAAGGGGTGATTGCCGTTCTATCTCTTGATAATCGTCGAAGACCACCCAGATTGGTTTTCTCAGTTCGGCGGAGAGCTTTTCGAAATAGACCTGTGCAAAGGCTTCCCCGCCTGGCGTGTTCTCCGGTGTAAACATCGGCAGGGACCGCTCCCCATTGTCGAAGTGGCTGCCGGCAGCGCGGCTGAGATTCTGAAAAAAATAAGCCGGATCGCTGTCACCCTCATCCAGACGATACCAGACATATGCGTAATGGTTGTGCGTGAGATAACTCAAGGTATAAGTGGTTTTGCCTGATCCGGCCATGGCGGACAGCCAGGTGACGGTGTGAGATTCTGTTTCGTCAAGGTACCTGAACAATCGGGAACGTAAAATGATCTTAGGGAGCGTAGGGGCGGTAATTTTGCTGATGGAGGCGGTATGCTGATTCATGGGGCACAGTACCGGCTTTTCAGGAGATTGGTTTCAGCTTTTATTGGGTGATAACACATTCGTTGATGAATGACAAATTAATCGGTGACACATCTGTGACCTGCGCCATGGTATGAAATAAAAACCGTTGCCATATTCCGTAATTGTGCAAACACCGATGCCTATGAAGCACTCGCTCAACTGATAGAAAGTGAACATTTCGCTAAAAGGAGAAAGAGATGCTGACCCGTCGATTGGCCTGTATTCGGAGAATCGTACCCTTTCTAGTGGCACTGATTGTCCCCTTGTTTCCATCCCATGCAGCGCAATTCACCGCCGATCTGACCATCACCACACCCCGGGAGAACTTTGTTTACGACCTCAAGGTTAAGGACAACCTTATCCGTCTCGAAAAGACCCAGGGTCCCATGACGGTTCCGCCTTTTCCCACCATCTACAATCGACTCACCGGCGTTACCTGGGGACTCAACCCGCCGTTGCGCCAGTATGTGGAGGAGACCGATCCGGTCAAAACCATGCTGATGAATCCCGTCGTGGGATGGGAATATATGCGCAAGGATATGACAGGTACCCCGGCCGGGACGGAGACGGTGGAAGGGTATCCCTGTGAAATTATGGAATACAGAGCAGCAGGTAACGATCGCGTGGCATCCAGGGTGTGGGTATCTCCGGATCTTACGTTCACCGTTAAAGAGGTTTCCTATGCGTTAAACGGCAATGCCACCATGGCGCTCAGGAACATCAAGGAAGGTCCGGTTGATGAGGCCCTTTTCAAGATTCCGTCGGGATACACCAAAGCCGGCCCGGCAGCGGATTCGTCGGATCGTAAATCCCAAAAACCAGTCAAGGCCAAAAAGCCCTTATCCACGAGCGTGCTGATCAAACCCACGTCGGCCCATGCCATTGGCCTGGAGCCGGATCGGACCATTACCATCACGGCTATCGGCGACGATGCCGGCGGTGCACCCTCAACGGCCGACATGAAAGTTCTTGCCAAAGATAAAAGTACCATCATTTCCGAAAAAGTTTCCCTGAAAAATGGCGAAACAAAAACCTGGGAGGTGCCGGCGGAGAAATTACCCTACGATCTCTACCTGAACGGCGGGAAAGGCCAGGTTCGCTTTACGGTGGAACAGCGGAGCGACGCTCCGGCCGGCGAAACGAAAGTGCTTCCAGTTAAGGTGAATGAGAAATCCAAGGCGGCTCCGCCGTCTGCCGCCGCTTCAGGCAATATTATCTTCATTCTCGATGCCTCGGGTTCCATGTGGGGCCAGGTGGAGGGCACGGCCAAGATCGCCATTGCCAAAGAGGTTCTTACCGGCCTGATCCGGGACCTGCCGGACGATGCCGTGGTCGGCCTGGTGGCATACGGCCACCGCCGCAAGGGCGACTGCGACGACGTGGAAGAACTGGTTGCGTTGGGGCCGCTGGACAAAGAGAAGATGGTGGGGCGGATACAGGAACTGAGTCCTAAGGGCAAGACGCCCATCAGTCGCTCGGTGCGCCTGACCGCCAAGCGCATCAAACATCTGGAGGACGAGACCACCATCATCCTGGTTTCCGACGGCAAGGAAACCTGCGACCCGGATCCCTGCGGCCTGGTGAAGGAACTCAAGGCGGCCGGAATTAAATTCGTCATGCACGTCATCGGCTTCGATGTCACCGAAGAGGAGCGGGAGCAGTTGGAATGTATGGCCGAGGCTGGAGGAGGCAAGTACTACACCGCAGGAAACGCGGGTGAATTTCTGGCGGCGGCCCGGGAAGTGGTGGAGACGCCGACGTTCACCGGAGGGTATTTAAAAGTAACAGCCCTCAAGGAAGGCAGCCCCTTCGATGCCTATGCCGACGTGATCCGCCAGAGCGACAACAAGGGCATGGGCGGCCAAAACACCTGGTACCGGCAAAAACCGGCCGAGTACAAGCTGGTTCCCGACACCTATGTTTTAAAGGTGACGGACCGGTCGTTGACGCCTTTTCAGACGCAGGAGATCCGGGACATCGAGATCGTCTCCGGCCAGACCGTGGAAAAGACCGTGACCTTCGGCGGCGCCGGCATCCTGCGCATCACCGCCGTCAAGGAGGGGCAGCCGTTCGATGCCTATGCCGACGTGATCCGCCAGAGCGACAACAAGGGCATGGGCGGCCAAAACACCTGGTACCGGCAAAAACCGGCCGAGTACAAGCTGGTTCCCGACACCTATGTTTTAAAGGTGACGGACCGGTCGTTGACGCCTTTTCAGACGCAGGAGATCCGGGACATCGAGATCGTCTCCGGCCAGACCGTGGAAAAAACAGTCGATTTTATTGTCGGTGGCGTTTTGAGAATCACGGCAACGCGAAACGGCCAGCCGTTCGATGCCTATGCCGACGTGATCCGCCAGAGCGACAACAAGGGCATGGGCGGCCAAAACACGTGGTACCAGAAAAAGCCCGCCGAATACAAGCTCGTGCCCGGCACCTACGCTTTAAAGGTGACGGACCGGTCGGTGACGCCCTTTCAGCATCAGGAGATCCGTGACATCGAGATCGTCTCCGGACAGACCGTGGAAAAAACAGTCGATTTTATTGCCGGTGGTGTTTTGAGAATCACGGCAACGCGAAACGGCCAGCCCTTCGAGGCTCAAGCCTCTGTGTACCGCCAGGACGACAACACAAGCATTGGCGGCAAGAACACCTGGTACCAGAAAAAACCGGCTGAATACAACCTGGTGCCGGGTGTTTACTACCTGAAGGTTCACGATAGAAAAACTAAGGAGGAAAAAGAGGTTCGCGACGTTGAAATCATGCCCGGACAGTCGGTGGAAAAGACCCTTGCTTTTTAATGGCTTCCCATTGTCGCAGAATCCTAAAAAACAAAGATGAGGCTGAACAAATGCAGACACCCCCGAAACCCCCACCGAATATGCCCAAACGCATTCCAACCGATTCGAATGTCAAACCAACTGGTTCATTGGATGTGAACCGCAAAACCGCCAAGAATCTGCTCTTCCTTGTTCTGGGAATGTTCGCCGCGGGTGTTTGCCTGATCGCCTGGGGCGGGTATGAAATCAAGGGTTCCCGGGAGAGCGGCAGCTGGCCCAGCACCCAGGGCACCATCACTTCTTCCGGAATGAGTAAACGCACCACCCGGGATTCGAATCACCGCACCCGGACGACCTACTATCCGAAGATAGGCTTTCACTATCAGGTTGACGGAAGAAAATATGCCGGCTCACGAATCCAATTCGGCACGGGCGAGACGGGCGGAAGCATGAAGTGGGCCCAGAAAGTTGTGAACAAATACCCAACCGGGAAAAAAGTAAACGTGTACTACAATCCCCAGGAGCCGAATTACGGGGTCCTGGAGGCCGGCACCACGTGGCGGTCGATTATTTTTTTACTGTCCGGAATACTCTTTTTCGTTGTTGGTGTTTTTTGCTTGAAAGCTTATTTGAGGGACAGGCGGAAAGCGAGACCGTTATGAACAGCGACCCGATTTCTGGGAACCAGCGGCATGTTAAAATTCTGTCAGGATAAAAAACCGCTTGAATATGGGGGAAATATGAAACCGGTCATTTTTGTTTATCTGTTTTTTGTTACTTTTTGTGCAGCATTATCTCTCACGACGACCCCGCTTTCCGCAAGCACGGTATCTAGTCCTTCCTCCATGGGAACCGCCCAGGTTCCCTGTTATGTGACAATTGTCGAAGGTGGCGAACTGCGCGTTTCCATCGATATCGACCGGAAAGCCGATCTTGAGATTACTAACCGGGCAGGAGGCCAATCGGTTGTTACCGTGCAGGAATACCGGAACGGCAAACCAAGAAAGGGTTTCAACGCTGAGTCTTCAACCCTTGATCGAGACGAGTACCGAAAAGAGTGGCGGTTCAATCGTTTCTTCGAGCAAACGCCTGAGTCGTCGGTTGTTGACGAAGTCAGAATCCAAGTACAAAAGGGCGAGGTATCCGCAAAAATGGGGCAGACGGGAGAGAATCGCCAGGATTTCTATAACTATGGCTACCAGCATGGCACATTTGTAAATCCCGGGAAACCCTTGACCTTGAGAATAACTGGAGATGATCCTTCTAATAACCAGACATCAGGTAGGTTTTGGCTGGAATACGAGACTGGAAACTATTCGGAAAAGACGCCCTTCATGATCGAGGGTGGCAAGACGCTTACCTGGAGTTATCCTGCCGGCCAGGGAATCAAAGGCTTGGAAGTGGATATATCGAAAGGGCGGGCGAAAATCAGCCTGATCCAAGGGCCGGATTCCAAGGAACCCGTCCACAAACTGCCGGCACCCAAAAATGCGTCCAAGCCAAGTCCCCAGCCCAAAGACCAAGCCTTCCCGAAGCCTGAGGTGAAGAAGCAAATGGCCATTCTCCCCACGGCCCAGCCGACAGCCTCCAGCGACACTATCCTCGATGGCGAAGTGCCCTTGTACAAAGGCGCCCGGGTGTTGAAAAGCAGCTCGGCCGGGGCGTATTCCCAGGCCCGATTGCAGGCGGAGGCCACGCCTCAGGACATTGTCGATTTTTATAAAAACGCCATGTCGGCCAAAGGGTGGGAGCCGGGCATGGCCATGGTTCAGGGCAACAAAGGCGTGCTCATGTTCAAACAATCCAACCGGCAGCTGGTTTTCAAGGTGAAGGGGCAGGGAAATGCATCCAGGATCGATGTGACCATTATCAGCCAGTAAGCGACAGCGGGAGTGTACGAGATCATCACGGTGTCATTTCCATGAACAGTGTGCAGAGAACTCCATGGCGTTTCCTTTAAAGCTTCTTCAGGCCACCGATGGCCAAACATCCGAAAGAAAGGAGTGGATATGTTGGAGCGGCTTCCAGCCGCGATTAGTAAGAAAATCATCGCTGCGAAGACGCCGCTTCTACAAAAAACCGCTCCCGATCAGATGCCATTTCCTGCTATAAGTTGAAAGGCAAAAAGCGGATGACGTATTCTTTTGATGAAAAGCAGATCAGCCTCTTCCTTAAGGTCGCGGTTATCCTGGCCATCGTTTTAACAGGCCAACCGTCCACAGGCAAGGCCGCCTTTCTTTCGGGCACCGACATTCCCCTGATCGACAGGGCTCGAATCTTAAAAGTTAAGCAATTCCAGGGTTCCGGGCGTTTCGAATTCGAGGTGGATATCGCGCCCGCGGAGGTTGTCGAATTTTACCATCAGACCATGCAGGCCAAAGGGTGGCCGGCTGGCAGAATCATGTCCGCCGGCAGAAACTGCGCCCTAATGCTGCTGCATCAGGGGGACGTATTTTCGATTAAGGCGGAAGATAAGAGCGGCCGAACATATGTCACCCTTGCCGTGGTCTTGCGGTCGTCTGTCGAGAAGGCATTGGATCCGAAAGTGGCCCAGCACTATAGTGATGCTACGAAATCTGCCGCGGCCCCGAAAGAGAAGATGCTTCCCGAAAACAGCAACGTCACCATCGAAGGGACGCCCATCGGCAAAGGCGATTTGATCCGTCGCCCCGAGTTGTCGGGTCGTGATGGATCGGTTACCGGAAAAAAGGACGGCGGCAATCTACCGAATGATCCTTCCCCGTCGTCCGATGACAGTGATCCGGATGCAGAGGATTCGTCATCCGACGACGCATCCCAACCCGAGGATGTGTTGGATGCTGGCTGCGATCTGCCGGAAAAGCTTTCCGTCTCCATCCATGCTTCCGTCCGATGGACGGTTACAGATCCGGAAGAATATGAGTATACCGGAACGATCAACCTGCACTTCAATGGAAACATGAAAATTTTTGAGAAGGGAAGCCCCACCGTTCATGGTGCACTGGGGGCCTTTAAACCGGAGTTGACCTACAAGGCGGAAAACGGAACTGTTTCGTTTAATTACGAAGAACGTAGAATAACCCTGAAGCGCATACCTTCTGGAAAGTGTCAGGACCCATTGATTGTCGAATATCAGGGGGGTGGTGTGATGCCGCTATCTGTAGAAAGTTTGTTTAAAGTTCATCGCTATTCCTCTTCGGCATCGCCCTATCTGCAGAATCTATCGGCGGACAAGCAGCGTTTTTTATCCGCTTTCAAAAACAACACGGCGGTGCCGGATTACTACGAATTGATGATGGGGCCGGGGGGATCGAAAAAACGGATAAATGGCCGGAAAAAAGATTCAGGGCAAACGGCGTGTGTCTACATCCCGGTGGATCGGGGTTTTCCCGGATGCCACATCGGCATCCAGGTCGAACTGCCGGCGACAGGTGGGCTTACTGGTTCCCGAACATGGTCGGCCGACGATCAGGGGTTGTGCCCGCCGTCATTGGGCATCTCCATTCTCGATATCGCGGCGGTACAGGGTAAGAAGCCTTTGAAACCGCCTGCGGGCGGGAACCGGAACGTGACGTATCGGGTAAGTTGGCAGATCCGGAAAGGAGAGGAATATAATTCAATTCCAGCTGAACCCACGGACAAGAAAAAGCCCTGTGAAATTCTTCTCAATCGGATAAACACCATCCGCATCAACAGAAAGCTCTTCCAGAATAAAAAGCTCCAGCGATATTGCGAGGAAAAATTCGGAAAACAAAATTATCCAGACTATAACGCTATCGTCGAAAAGGCAGCCAGCTATATATACAGTCAGGAATTCGAAACCTACCAGGAGGCGTCGGATTTTATCGACAGCCTGGATCCAAGTCAAATACAGGGAATAGAATCCAGTGACACAGGTAATCCGGCGACTTGTATGAAAACGGATGTTCTCTATTACGACCTCGACGGCCATGTAGTGAATGTGGAGATACAGGGCTATATAGATGGCAAACTCGTAAAGATCATGGAATTTCCAAACGGCGATTTTAGTTCAGCACGTAAAACAGGCGACTATGATCGGGTCCGAGAAGCCTATGGCAAGGATTACTTTGAATCGGGTGCTGGTGAAATCATATTTGACTCCCAAATTAAACATGAATTGACCCATGCCCGGCAATACCTTGAAAAGGGTTATAAACCCGAATCAATAAGCGAATTCAGCGATTGGGAGCAGGAAGCCTATTGGAACGAACTGAATGATCTACTGGAAAAATACAAAAAAGCGGGCTGCTGAGCTCGCCGTTTTTTTCCTATAAGCGCCAATCGCCGGGCGTTGCGCAAAAAGAAAGGACGTTTATAATGCGCTATTGGTTTGTTTTTGCTTTTATTCTAATTGTTTATGTCCTAAGCCCGGGAGATGCTTTTTCTGGAAACGATGCTCTGTACGAAACATGCAAAGACCATCCCCGCGGCCCCTGGTGCTACCAGGAAGCTTTGGAGCAGCGCAACCAACCCGAGTTGTGCGAGAAGATTCTCGAGTACTGGCCCAAGGCCGACGGGGTGCACGGCTGGTGCTACTACCAGTTGGCCATGAAAAACAAGGACTGCAGCCTGTGCGAGAGGATTCGCACGGCCGACATCAAGAATATGTGTCGGAAGGATGTCTGCAATTAAATAAACAGAAAGGGAGGCACCATGGTCGTTACTCTGATTGTCATTGGCGTCATCGTTCTTCTTTTCATCCTGCTTTACAACAACCTGGTGGGCAAAAAGAACCAGGTGGCCAATGCCTTTTCCAGCATCGATGTATTGCTGAAAAAGCGCTTCGACCTCATTCCGAACCTGATCAAAATGGTGCAGCGCTATATGAAGCATGAAGTCGACGTGCTCACCCGGGTGACCGAGATGCGGGCCAAAGCCATGTCCGGCCAGATGAACGATACAGACACCGTGGCCATGGACCGGGAGATGTCCAGCGCCATCGGGAAAATCATGGTGGCCGCGGAAAACTACCCGGATCTGAAGGCCAGCGAGAACTTCATCAACCTGCAGGCCTCCCTGAACGAAGTCGAAGAACAGATTTCCGCGGCGCGCAGGGCTTACAACGCCTCGGTCAAGGATTACAACAACGCCCTGGAAATGTTTCCCAGCAATGTTGTTGCCAGCCTGATGCGCTATCAGCAGAAGGTGTTTTTCGAAATCGATGCCCAGGAGCGCAAGAACGTGGATGTGGGGCAGCTTCTCGACCTATAATCACGAAAAGGAGCAACCATGCAATCACTGGAATCCTTTTATCAATCCGATTTGTTGCCGGACTTGGAAAAACTGGAAGCACAACGGATTACCGTAAAAAAGAAATTCGAACAGGCCATCATTCTTTTTGTGGGGCTTAATCTGGCGTTTTTATTTGTTCATGGTCTGTTCGGCCTCAATCTTTATCTCATGGTCTGGTTGATGTTTATCCTTCTATCGGCCCTCTTTACGTTTTTTTTCTGGCACATCAAGTACTACCGGGACTATCATGCGGGCTTCAAGGACAAGATCATCCCCAGAATTGTCGCTTTTGTCGACCAGCGGCTGCGGTACAACAAAGCCGGCATGGTGCCCAAGGAAGCATTCATGGCCAGCCTTTTGTTTGTCGACAAGCCCGGTGAATACCGCGGAGACGACCTGGTAAGCGGCACCTTGGGGGAAACGGCCGTCCAATTCTCGGAGGTTCATGCCAAACGGGTCGATATCGTCCGGAGAAGTTCGAGTTCAAGCAGCACGAATCGGACGAAAAAAACCGTCACGCCCATCTTCAGGGGGCTTCTTTTCGTGGCCGATTTCAATAAATCGTTCAAAGGCACGACCATCGTCTTGCCGGACACGGCCCAGCGGCTGTTCGGTGACATGGGGCAGGTGCTCCAGAGCCTCAACGTGCAAAACGGCCAACTGGTCAAGATGGAAGATCCAGCGTTCGAGAAGCTGTTCGTGGTTTACGGCGAGGACCAGGTGGAGGCGCGCTACATCCTTTCCACCAGTTTGATGCGCCGGATCGTCGATTTTCGGAACCGGGCAAATCAGGAGATGCGGCTTTCCTTTTCGGCCTCCAAGCTGTATGTAGCCATTCCCTTCCAAAGAGAACTGTTCGAACCCAAAATCAGAGAGAGCCTGCTCAACATCTCCCACATCCAGGAGTATTACGACGATTTGAAACTGGTTGTTGATATCGTGGACGAGTTGAATCTCAATACGCGCATATGGACGCAGAAAGGGTCGGCGGAGGCCGCCTCCGTGGCCGCGGCCAATGCGAACCTGGAAGCCGGGCCGTCCGGCACGCCGCCGCCATTTACACCGCCGACGTACCAGAAGATGGGAAGCCGGAAGCGCTATTCAGAGGAAGAGACCAAGGCGCTTTTCACGGAATTCATCGGCAAGGCCGACACCGCCATGGCGCCCAAGATCAAGACGGTCAAACGCTGGTTGAAGCGGGTTGCCGGCATTTTACTGGTGTTGATTGCCTTGCCGTTCCTTCTTTCGGGCGTCGGTATGGGCGGGTTGATCACCGTGAGCGTCGGTCTGTTTTTTCTTGTGGGTGGCTTTATGTCCCCATCCATGGAAAAAATGGCCGGTGTCGTTATTTTCCCCGCCATTGGTATCGTTATCGCCGTGTTCAGCTACAGCGCCTATCAAACCAGTATGGCAAGCAAATCGTGGCCGACCGTAGACGGCAGTATTATCCGGTCTGACATCGAACGGCAAACCAGCACCAGCGGTGACGGGGCCGATAAGAAGACAACGGAGACGTTGATTCCCAAAATCGCCTATCAATACCCCATCGATGGAAAGCGCTACGAATCCACTAAAATTTCCTTTACTATAGCACCGGGCAACGCGAAACAGCTCGTTTCCCGATACCCGGTCGGAAAAAGCGTTCCCGTTTACTACAATCCCGACAAACCTGAACAGGCGGTGCTGGTTCCGGGGAGTCCTGGATTCAATTATGTGCCGTATTTCTTCTCCGCCTTTTTTCTCCTTCTGGGGGTGGCCATGTTCAGCCGATGGCGAAAACAGACCCGGGCGCTCGGGTAACTCGATGTGAAAAAGAGGGCCTGAAGGATGAACCTGGCCGGCGTTTCAAGGGGGATCACTCCATCGGTGGCGACAATCAACATAATCGTGGCAGATCGGGATAAACGTCCTGTATCCAGCGGGTGGCGTACATCCTGCGGAGGCGTCTATATGGAAAATAACCACGAGAAAAGGGAGCTGAAAATGACAAAAAGGGTATTTTTTTTCGGGATCGCTTTACTGTTCGCATTCTATTTGGGCGTTGCTTTTGCCGGACCGAACATGAACCCCGGCAAATGGGAAATTACCACGGAGACGGAGATGGTCGGGATGTCCGGCATGACCGTTCCGCCGATGACCCATGTCCAATGCCTGAAAAAAGATGACCTTGTTCCCCAGAGCAGTGAGGCCTCCCAGGAGTGTCAGGTAACGGATATCCAACAAGACGGGGATACCGTTTCATGGAAGATCGTCTGTTCCGGTCAGAACGGCCAGATGGATGGCACCGGAACGGTTACCTACCGGGGCGATTCCATGGAGGGGACCATGGATATGGTCATCAAAGGCGCCGGCATGCGGATAAAAAATAAAATCAGCGGCCGGCGGATTGGCGATTGCGAATAGCATTCGTCTCAACCGCCTTTTCTGTCCGGATGCTTGTCATTTCATCTTTTGATCGATGCGTTCTTCCGTCACACAGTAGATGCCTTTACCGGCCAATCCGGGACCGAAGCACAGGTTGTCGGACAGGCAACGGGCCCGGGTGCGGTTGCCGGATTGCCAGCGTTTGATCAGGCCCGGCTCGCGGATCAATGGCCGGGACATGGAGAAGTAGTCGGCCGTTCCCGCGTCCAGCAACCTTTCGGCCACATCCAGAGAGCGGATGCCGCCGACCAGGATCAGCGGGACGTCCACCTCTCCTTTGAAGGCCCGTGCCGCATCCTTGAAATAGGCTTCTTTCTCCGATTTATCAATGTTGGGCCGGCTGGGAGACAGCTTGCCGCCGGTGAGCAGCCCGCCGCTCAGTTCGATGGCATCCAGGCCGGCGGACACCATCTGCCCGGCCGCCGCGATGCTCTCCGCAACGGTCAGACCCCCCTCCGAGAAATCCTCGCAGTTCATTTTGACCAGTATGGGGTAGTCGGTGCCCACCGTCTTTCGAATCGCCCGGATGATCTCTGCATGGATGCGCACGCGATTGTTGATCGTCCCTCCGTAGTCGTCGGAACGCCGGTTGAACCAGGGCGAGAGAAACTGGCTGAGCAGATAGCCGTGGGCGCTGTGCAGCTGGATGCCGTCGAAGCCGGCGGTGCGGGCCCGTCGGGCGGCGTCGACATAATCGTTTTTCAGAAGTTGGATGGCGGCCACGGACAGTTCGGTCCGGGGGGCCTGGGAAAGTCCGTCAAAATCGGACACCACCACCGGTGGCGTACCGATGGCTTTCTCCAGGGCAAAATGGCCGGCGTGGGCCAGCTGGGCCACGATTCTGCCGCCTGCCGCGTGGACGGCGTCGGTCATGGCTTTCAGGCCGTCGATCAGGCTGTCGTCATAGATGCCCAATTGCCAGGGGCTGGCCTGGCCGTTTTTGGCCACATAGGCGTGGCCGGAGATGATCAGGCCGATGCCGCCGGCGGCCAGCGCCACCATGGTGTCAATCAGTTTGGGGGTGACCCGGCCGTCTTCGGTAGCCATGCCTTCCCAGGTGGCGGAGCGAACGAACCGGTTGACCAGGGTCATGCCGTTGATGTTGCTGGATTCAAACAGAGTGCTTGCGGTCATCTTGATCTCCTAAAAAAGTCCCCTCACCCTGTCCCTCTCCCCAAAGGGGCGAGGGGGCGTCGGCATCGCCTTGGTTCATCCAAGGGGCGGCTCAACATTATAGGTCTTTCTCTCCCATCACGGGGAGAGGGGTGTTTACGGTTCAATTGTCGTTGAAAAAACGGTCATCCCTGGTTGGACAGCGAAACGGTAAGCGCCTCGCCATCGCGGGTTACCGGATAGGTCTTCACCGGCCTTTTGGCCGCACCGCCCACCGGCTGGCCGTCATAGGTGAATGTCGATTTGGAGACGCTGCAGCACTGGATGGTGTTGCTGCCGGCAAGGGTGTCGATGCGACGGCCCATGTGGGTACAGCGGTTGGCAATGGCGTGGTATTGCCCGTCATCGCCGTGGAAAACCAGCAACCGGGGCTCGAGCCCCTTGCCTTCCAGGCGCACCCCGCCGCCTGGGGTTCTCAGTTCCGGTGTCCGGGGCAGGTCTATCTTTACGGTTCCGTCCTGCACGGACCAGGATTGCGGGTCTCCGGGCATTGGAGTTTCGCAGATGCCGAAAAGTCTTTTCAGAAATTTCATTTTTACTCTCCCGATAAAATCATGCGGTCGTTTTGACCACTGGTTGAATATCCGAGCATTTACCTTGACCCCCTATAGTGTCCGTCCGGGAATGGTAGATTTTGGTTCAGGCCAAGGCCCGAGCGATGTTGAAACCGCAGGCGTAGTATTGGCTACGTCGAGGATAGCGCTGAAGCTTCACTACGTGCTCAGCAGAGCGAGAACGCCGGCCTGGGCCAAAAGATGCCTTTTCTGGGCAGACACTAAGCCGCCTCAACCCGACACGGCACATACCGGTGCAGCGGTGTGCCGGCCAGCGGGTCCCGGTTCGTTCCTTTGGTCAAGCGGTTTACGTTGGCCCCCGTGACCCTTCCCTGGTAATTGAGCCCGAAACCGTGGGGCATCACAACCTGGCCGGCCCGGGTCCGGGAGGAGACTTCCAGTTCGATGGTCTCCCGGCCGGCGGCGGTGAACACGCTCACCTGTTGGCCATCCACAAGCCCCAATGCCACGGCGTCGTCGGCATTTATGGCCAGGGTGCAGGCGCGGCGTCCCTGGTTCCATTCGGGATTGCGCATCAGGGTATTGGCATTGGTGCGGACATGGCGGCCGGCCATGAGAATCAGCGGGAAGTCGGGATCGGGAGCCAGCGCCGCGGCTTCCCGTTCGGGAGTGAGGTCCGCGATCCATGCGTCCATTTCAGGGATATGGAGGTCGATCCTGCCGCTCGGCGTCCGGATTGCAGACATGTTCGCCGTCGCGTCCGATTTTCCCAGCCACAATCCTTCCGGGTGGTCCATGACGGCCTGAAACAGTTTCTCCCCGTAATTGGCGCGGGGATGCAGGCCGGCCAGGGGAGCCAGGCTGCGGTTCCTGATCATCGATTTCACGATGGTCGGCAGTCTGCCCGGGGCCGAGCGTATCGATTCCCCCCATCCTTCCTCGGCGAACCCGGCCCGCAGCGCGTCCTTTCTCAATTTCCCCGGTGCGGTGAAGAGCAGCCCCCACAGGGCGGCCAGGTTGCCGGAACCCATTTCTCTGCCGAGGGTCTTGGACAGGATAAACGGAATGGCCTTCATCAGGCCGGGGGTGGACCGGGCCAGGGTCATCAACTCCACGGCAAAGGCGAATCGGTCCTTTTTAGCAGCCTGGTAAATGGCATCGGGGAGCGCGGGAATCAGACCCATGGCGTCGGCGATGCGCATGAAAATTTCTCCGCACTCCAGGGGTTCGCCGTTGGGTTCGATGATGGGACGGCGCATCTGGAAGTAAATTTCCGGCCAGGTCCAGGTGAAGAAGGTGCCGTCCCAGGATTCGTAGCCGGAGCGTGCCGGCAGCACGTAGTGGGAAAGCCTTGCGGTTTCGGTCATGGCCAGTTCGATGGTGACGAGCAGGTCCAGGCGATCCAACGCCTTTTCGTAGGCGGTCGTGTCCGCGTAGGAACGCAGGGGGTTGCTGGCGCAGACGATCACGGACCGGATGCGGTCCGGGTGATCGCCCAGGATCTCTTCGGGCAGTACGTTGGGTGGTGAGTAGCCCATGAGGATAGGAAAATCGGTGGCCGCGGTTCTCCAGTTCTGGGGACCCCGTTCATCGGTGTGGGCGCCGATGGGCATGAACTTGCCCGGGATGACGTTGCCGCCGGGCACGCACAGGCGCCCGCATACGGCCAGCAGAAGGTTGTACAGGCAGGATGCCAGGGTGCTGTGACGGTTCATGTAGATGCCCAGGTCGGTATGCAGGCACCAGCGGCGCCGGCCCAGTTCATGGCAAAGGTCGACCACCGGGTTGACGTCGAGGCCGCACACGGCAAGCGCTTCTTCTACCGCAAAATTTTCAAACCAGGGGCGGATCCGGTCGAAACCGGTGGTGTGGCTCTCGATGTATGCCCTGTTTTCCCAGCCGTTTCCCAATATGATGGCGATCATGGCCCGCACCATCAGGGCGTCGGCGCCCGGCCTGACGGGCAGGTGGATGTCGGCCAGACTTGCCGTTTTGGATTTTCGGGGGTCGATGACCACCAGCAGTTTGTCCGGGTTCCGGGAAAATTCCTTGAGCACCAGAGGCGCCCGGGGCATCTGGTGGCTCTCCATGCCGTTCCAGCCTACGGCCAGCAGCATGTCCGCGCGCGGTTCATCGGGGATGTGAAAATCGGTCTGCCGGCCGGTGTGGCGGCCGCAGGCCCAGAAGTAGCCGGTCAGTTCCTGGGCGACGGCGTTGTAGTGGTACTGGGACCCCAGCAGCTTCATCAGCGTGCGGCCGAATCCCGCCTCGAAGTGGCAGCCCTGCCCTCCGCCGCCCATGTAAGCATAGGATCGGGGGCCGTGTTCGTTTACCACCGTCTTCAATTTTTGGGAAATTTCAGTGATGGCCCGGTCCCAGGAAATTCGCTCGAATCCGTTGGCGGTACGCTTGAGGGGGTGGGTCAGCCGATCGGCGTGGTGCTGGTGATGGGCCACGTTCAGCCCTTTGCGGCAGGCATAGCCCAGGCTGCGGGGGTTGGCCTTGTCCGGGCGCACTTTGACCATGCGGTTGCCGGCCACCTTGACTTCCAGCCCACAGTTTTGGGCGCACAGGACGCATCCGGTTTTATGCCATCCATCCACGATCGTCTCCTTACATCAATCCCCGTTCCTGGGCGATGTTCATGTAGGTTTCGAACACATTTTTCGGAGGAAGGTACCGGCTTTCCTCCGCTTTCTGCTTGAGGGTAATGGCTTCGGTGGGGCAGTCGGTGACACACAAGCCGCAGCCGATGCAGCGGTCGAGGTTGATCTGGGCGGATGCATCGACGGTGATGGCGTCCATCTGGCAGCGGTCCACGCAGGCTTCGCAGGCAATGCAGGCCTCTTCCTCCACCTGGGCATAATAGTTGGTGTGGACCATCTGGGCCGGCTTGTCCAAGGTCTTCATGTTTTTGAGAATGCCGCAGCAGCAGCCGCAGCACATGCAGATGTTCATGGGTTTTTGCTGGTTGCCCGGTTGGAGCACCAGTCCGGCATCGACACCGGCCTTGAGAATGGATAGGGCCTCGGCCTTGTCGATGGATCTGCCCAGGCCGTTCTTTTCATAGTAATAAGCGCCGGCGCCAAAGGCCAGGCACACTTCCTGGGGTTTGTCGCATCCCTTGCCCACCATCTTCTGCTCTTTGCGGCAGATGCAGGGTGAGACCACGATTTTAGACTGGGCGTTGATGATCGCTTCGGCCGCTTCGTAGGGCGTCACCGCCATACCCGCGGAGATGCTTTTTGATACCGGTACCACCCGCATCTGCTTGGTCTTGACATCGACCCAGCCCTTTTTCAGTAGGGCCGGCATGTATTCGTTGACATCGCGGATCAGACCTTCGTCAAGGCTGTTGAGATGATACTCCCAGATGCCTACCACGAATTGGGCGGCACTGTAGAGACTTGAATCTTTTTTGGAAATCCTGAAAATCAAGCCTTTCTTGGCCATCTCCTCGAGCGCTTCGGCCAAATCCCCTTCGTTTCTGCCGGTTCTTGCGGCGACGGCCGCCGCCGTTTCGGGCATCATGGTCAGGGTCATGGCGACTTCGGCTTCTTCCGGGCTGAACAGGCGTTTCAGAATTCTCAGTTCGACGCCGCTCTCCGTGCTCGGGTACCCCGCTGGCAGGTTGTCCAGAAATGTGGCCAGTTTTTGATAGACATCGCTCATTGTTGTCTCCTGTGGTGTGATATTTTATTAATCAATACCGATTGGTATACTATATCGTTGAGGTTGGCCGGCGCATGTCGGTAATAATTTTTTCCGCCATGTCGATGGTGTTGAGCATATACGACTCCTCGCCGGAGATTTTCGACAGGACACTGCCCCCCTCCAAGAGGGCGATGAGGATCTCGGCGCTCTTTTGGGCATTCGTGGCCGGGTCGAAAACGCCCTCTTCGATGCCGCCGGTGATCAGGGAAATGATACTTTTTTTCCATTTCGCCAAGACATCCACGGCCATCTTGCGCAGCACGGCGTGGGTGTCGTCGGCCTCCACGGCAGTGTTGAGAATGGGACAGCCGCCGTAAGAAAGGATCATGCGGTAAATTTTGCGAAAGCCACGGGGATAGGCCAGCAGCTTGTCCAGGGTCGAACCGGCAGCCTTGAGTTCCTTGGAAAAGAAATCGAATATCAAATCGATGTTGTGCTGGAAGGCGTGCACGGCCACGTCGTCCTTATCCTTGAAATTACCGTAGATGCTGCCTTTGGTCAGCCCGGTGGCCGTGGTCAGGTCGGACATGGAGGTGCCGGCATAGCCTTTTTTGTTGAAGATGGGGGCGGCGGATTCAATGATCAATTGCCGGGTGCGTTCGGATCGGGGGCTGGTTGCGGGTTTCATGAAATTGCAAATATACCAAACGGTATATCAAGTCAACCGTGATTTTGCGGTGGGTAGGATAGCAAACATTTTTCTAAGGATAGTTACCAGGCTGTGCTCATTCAGAAAGATGCCCTTTCCGGAAGGGCGCTATGTATAGCTGCTGCCGTCCCAGCAATGCGTGCACAGCCGGTCCTTGGGCAGTCCGATGGCAGCCACCAAGTCGTCCATACGCTGGTATTTGAGGGTGGTCAGGTGCAGCCTCTCCTTTATCCGGTCGATCATGGCCAGATTTTTTTCAGAGCCGTGACGGGCATATTCATCCAGGTGCCGGTCCTCGGATCCTTCCAACGCCTGGATGGCCGTGCGGCCGGCGAGGTCAAGGGTGGAGCGCGAGGTGGAGAAGTTGAGGAACTCGCAGGGGTGGATCAGGCAGGGGCAGGCCGGACGCATGTGAACCTCTTTGGCGCCGTATTCGAACAGCACCTGTACGTTGTCCCGCAACTGAGTGCCCCGTACGATGGAGTCCTCGCAGAAGAGGATGCGCTGGCCGTCGATGAGCTGGTGAACGGGGATCAGCTTCATGCGGGCCACCAAGTCGCGCATCTTCTGGTTCTGGGGCATGAAGCTACGGGGCCAGGTGGGGGTATACTTGACGAAGGGACGCCGGTAGGGCAGCCGGCGCTGGTTGGCGTAGCCGATGCCGTGGCCGATGCCCGAGTCGGGGATGCCGCCCACGAAATCGACGACAACATCGTCATTGTTGGCCAAGGCCGCGCCGCAGCGGTTGCGAACGTCCTCCACATTGATGCCTTCATATTCCGACGCCGGGTAGCCGTAGTAGACCCACAGGAAAGCGCAGACCTGCATGCGTTCGCCGGGGGGCGTTTGCTGATCCCAGCCGTCCGGGCTCATCTGGATCACTTCGCCGGGGCCCAGGCAATGATCCACTTCGTAGCCCAAATTGGGAAAGGCACAGGTTTCGGAACTGATCGCAAAGGCATCGTCGCGGCAGCCGATGGTCAGCGGCGTTCGCCCCAGCCGGTCGCGGGCGGCAAAGATGCCCTGGTCGGTGAGCAGGAGCATCGAGCAGGAGCCCTCGATGGCCTCCTGTGCGTTTCTGATGCCGTCCACATAGCTGTCAGCCTCGCAGACGAGCATAGCCACCACTTCGGTGGGATGCACATCGCCGGCCGTGGTGTCGGAAAAGAAGCTTCTGCGCTTGAAGGCCCTCTGGACAAGCACCTCCTGATTTTTGATCTTGCCTACGGTGACGATGCCGAAGGTACCCATGTGGGAGCCGACGATCAGGGGCTGGGGATCGGTGTCGCTGATCACGCCGATGCCGAAATTGCCGTGGAAGCGGTTCAGTTCCGCTTCGAACTTGGTGCGGAAATAGCTGTTTTCGATATTGTGGATGGCCCGCTGGATGTCAGTGGGGTTGTATACGGCCATGCCGCCGCGGCGGGTGCCTAAATGGGAATGATAGTCGGTTCCGTAGTAAAGATCGGATACGCAGTCCGATGTTGAAACAACGCCAAACAATCCGCCCATGGTGCTCCCCCCTTCCGGTGGCTTTTGTCCTAACGAAGCAGTGGTTTTTCAAACACAGAACCAGAGAACGGTCGAAAAAAGAAATGAATAGTAGGGGGTAAATTAAGCGGGATGGAAAATCAAGGGAAATATATCCTGAAGAAATAAGGAGCGCCATCGGGTTAACTGGTGGCTGGTGACAGCTTCTGCATGGCAACGGCTGCAGCGAATGCGGCCAGACCCACTCCATCGGCCCAGTACTGGGGCCAGAAAAGGCCGGCGGCGGCAATCCAGAACAGCATTGTCTCCGGCCAGGTGGCCCGGCGGATGAAAAAGCGCTCAATGGCCGAAGCGAATGCGATGAGTCCCAGCATGGTGGCGATCATGGTCTCCACCACCTGCCAGTGCAGCAGTTCATAACCGGCTCCCATGCCCAGCAGGGGGCGGTAGGCCATGATAATGGGAATGATGTAGAGCCCCTTGGCCAGCTTCCAGGAAGTAAAGGCCGTACGCATGGGGTTGGCACCGGCAATCCCGGCGCCTGCGAAACTGGCCAGGCTCACCGGCGGGGTGACGTTGGCGTCCTGGGAGTACCAGAAAACGATCATATGGCTGACCAATAGCGGAACGCCCATGTCCAGCAGGGCCGGTCCGGCCAGGGTGGCCAGGACGATATAGCTGGCCGTGACCGGCAGGCCCATGCCCAGAACCAGGGATGCAGCGCCGATGAGCAGGATGGCCAGCAATTCGATCCCATAGCTCAAGTCCAGCACCAGGCTGGAAAATTTCAAACCCATGCCGGTCAGCGTCACCATGCCCACGATAATGCCGGCGGCGGCGCAGGCCACCGACACCATGATGGCGCTTTTTGCCCCTTTCTCCAGCGCCTTCACAATGCTTTTTAACTCCCCGAAGCCGAATGCAGCGGCGGAAGGGCGTTTTTTCTCCGTTTCCATTTTTTGCGGTGCTACGGCCCAGCGAACGGTATTGGCGGCCAGGCTGGCCGCCAGCGTACTGATGACGGCTACGAAACCGGCCATCATGGGCGAGTAATTGTTCACCAGCACATAGATGAGGATCATTACGGGGATAATGAAATGCAGGCCCTCCTTGAGCACCTTGCCCACCCGGGGCAGGCTTTCTTTGGGTTGGCCTTCCAGACCGAATTTTTTGGCTTCATAATGGACGAAGAACAGGACGGTGACGTAATACATGATCGCTGGCACCAGGGCCACCTTGATGATGGTCAGGTAGCTGGTGTTCGTGAATTCGGCCATGAGAAAAGCGCCGGCGCCCATGATCGGCGGCATGAGCTGCCCGCCGGTGGAAGCTGCCGCTTCGATGGCTCCGGCCACATGGGGCCGGTAGCCGACTTTTTTCATCATGGGAATGGTGAAGGAGCCCGTGGCCACCACGTTACCGACGGCAGAGCCCGACACCGATCCCATGAAACCGGAAGCCACCACCGAAGTTTTGGCCGGGCCACCTGAAAAACGCCCCGTGAGGGCGTAGGCCAGCTCGATGAAAAAATTGCCGCCGCCGGTGGATTCCAAAAATGCGCCGAACAGGACAAAAACAAAGACAAAGGTGGCGGCTACACCGATAGGCAGGCCGAAAATACCTTCGGTGGTCAGCCACAGGGTGGTGGCGATTCGTTCGATGGAGTAGCCTTTGTGGATGATGATTTCGGGCATCCATGGTCCGAAATAAGCATAAAGCATGGCCACGGCGCAGATGCCGGTCATGATCACACCGATGACCCGCCGGCAGGCTTCCAATACCAGCAGCGTACCGACGATGCCGACGATCAGGTCAGCCGGCAGCCAGTCCCCCTGACGCTCGAAGATTTCGGTGAGGTTGATGCAGATGTAGGCCGTGCAAAAGATCGATGCCGCCGCAAGAACCCAGTCCATGACCACCCAGAAATTGATTCGATCCTTGCGGGCGCCGAGAAATGGAGGTCGGAGCAGGAAGGTCAGTGTCAAAATAGCACCCAGATGAATGGATCGCTGGACCAGGGCCGTAAGCGCGGCAATGCCGGCGGTGTAGAGCTGATAGAGACTCAAACTCACCGCCACCACCATGACCAGTTTGGCGGTGAAGGTTACCAATGCCGGGTTGCTACTGTTGGCTGTTGCTGGATCGCTATTGGCCATATAGACACGTGTGCTTTCTTTCTGCTGATTCCGCTTTTTGGGTTATTTTTTCACTGGGTCGACCATCGAGGGGGTTGCCGCGTGCGGGAAAAAGTACCGCCAATAGCGGTACAAGAATGATACCGGTCTGGCAGAAAATTTTACCGCCGCATGGGGGGCCATCACGCTCAGGTTGGTACGGGTGCCGCGCCAGACGATCGTATGGTCCACGCCGATGCTGCCGATGCGCAGGACAAAATCACCGGTGGGCATGTGCATGTCTTCGATTACCTCGTACGGCCCGCGTGTGACCATGTGTCCCACACCCGGCATTTTGCCCATGCCCGCGCCGAACTTCAGGTAGCGCTCCTCGTCAATGAAAATGCGCCCCGACGGGTCCAGGCTGTGCGTTTCCCAGATCGGGGCGTTTTCCACCGAATGATAGTAGTGAATGGTAAAGGGTTCGCCGGCTTCCAAGGGAAGCACCAGCAGCGGCGCCCCCCCTTTGACCGGCGTTACGCGAAGTTCCAGTCCACCGGGTAAAGCCCGTGCAACGGCAATCAGCAGAAGCGTCAAGCCGATTCCGGCGATCGCGATTCGCCTGGCTAATCTGGCCGACATTCTATATCAGGGCCGCAGCTTGTCCGGCACGGCGATGCCCTTTTCCTCCAGGTATTTGATCGTCCCCGGGTGCAGCGGGATCTGAGAGTATTTCACCGCATTTTCCGGCGTGGTGTAGGCGGCAGACGGATGAATTTTCTGAAGGTAGTCGTTGTGTTCGAAAAGGGCCTTGACCAGATTATAGACCATCTCGGTATCCAATGAGGCCTGGCAAATCATTACGTTCCACACGCCGATGGTGGACACGGGCTGATCGATACCGCGGTAAACCCCGCCGGCCAGTTCAACAGCCGAATACGTTTTGTTGGCCACCAGAATTTGTTCGGTCTGTTCGGGCGTAAAACCGATCATATGGATCTCGTGGGTTGTGGCCAGATCCAGGATGCTGCTGGTGCCGGGACCCACCGACCACACGCCGACATCGATGGTGCCATCACGCAGGGCGTTGGCGTTTTCGGTGAAAGACAGGCGGCTGTCCTTGTAGCTGTCCGGTGCGATGTCCAAGGCCTTGAGCACCGCTTCGGCCATGAAGTTGGTACCGCTTCCCGGGCTTCCCGTACTGATGCTGCGACCTTTTACCTGGGTGATGTCAGTGATACCGGCGCTTTTCAGCGCTACAATTTGCAGCAGGTTCGGATACATGATGGCCATGGAGAGGATGTCATGCTTCTTGCCGTTGAATTTACTCAGGCCATTGAAGCCGGCTACGGCCACATCGCCCATGACTTCACCGATGACCGTTTCGCCCTTGTGAGCCAGCTTGACGTTTTCCACGCTGGCCCCGGTCACCTCGGCCACCGCCTTTACGCCTTTGACATACTTGGACCAGATTTCGGCCACCCCACCGCCATAGGGATAGTAAATCCCGCCGGTACCCCCGGTGCCGATGCTGATAAAGGTGGTTTTGGCCAGGGCTGGCGATGTGATCGAAGCCGCGACGAAAATGATTAATATTGCAAAGCTTATGCGTTTCATATCAGAATCCTCCCGTATGATTTTCAGATCTATTGACTCATGGTCTTGACCATCAGTACGATTGATTTTGGCCCGCAATCCATTCCGCTGACCGGATATTCAAACGAGGCGGTTTGTCCGGGTTCGACCAGCCCCTTTTTGGTTGATTGCGGGATCAGTCCGCCGACGGCTTTGCCGTTGTCCAGGAAGATATTGACCCGGAAGCGCTGGGGCTGGTCGCTGATATTCTTGACGGCAACAGTAAAGTGCAGGGTGTCGGTTCCTTCCCAGTTTTTGACTACACATGAGAAGTCGGCCAGCTCGGCTTCCGGTGCGATTGTTTTCTCAATTTTGCTGTCTGCGGCGCAGGGAAAGACTTCTCCGGGTTTGGGTTTGGGACCGGCGCATCCCGCAAAAACCAGGCATGCCAGGACGGCAATGATCCCCAAGAATCCTACGACGTGCTTAAATCGCTTCATGGTTCAATCCTCCTTGCAGGTTGTCGGGTGAAAACCAAAAGTCTATTGTCCAATGCCGGGAAGGCATATCTATGGTGTTGTCAATAACGTGTTGAATGTCGTGTAGAGACGAAACGTGCCGGGCCTGGTGAAGAGAAATGGTCCCCGGCGGACTGATAATCAAAAGACCACAGGCGCCTTTTTTTGTCAACTGTCAGTGTCCGGTGTCCATCGCCGATGTTGTGATGGTTTCACTATCGCCAGCCTGATGCAGATTCAGGATCATCAATTTTGCTGATGGCTCTTTAGCCACCCATATCGCTTCTTGCCTCAGCGCCTTTTAAAAAAGCTTGACACACGATGATCGAAATGGTTATTAGGTTTTCAAACGAAAGATAGATTCATCTAACAATGAGGTTCCCGTCATGGTTTCTGCCCAAAGAAGAGATATTGTTGAAAAGCCACTGACTTCCGTTATGGAAGATTACTTGGAAGCGATTTTCGATCTTGACAAGGAAAAGCGCGTTGTTCGCGTAAAAGATATCGCCAAACGAATGAATGTGAAAATGCCCACCGTTTCCAGCATGTTAAAAAGCTTGAATACCCGGGGGTTGGTGAACTACGAAAAATACGAATATGTGGAACTGACCAAAGACGGAATGGGCGTCGGGCAGGAAATGCGTCGCAGGCATGGGATTCTGCTCAAGTTTCTGACCGAAATTTTAAAGATTGACCATTCCACCGCAGATGAAGAGGCGTGTAAAATGGAGCATACCCTCAGTGCTTCAACCCTGGGCAACCTTACCGATTTTATGGCGTTTATCCAGGTGTGCCCCAGGACGGGGGAAGACTGGCTCCAGTTTTTCGACGACTATCGGTTGCACGGCAAAAGGCCTGAATCGTGCAAAACACGCTGTGAAACGTTTTCTTCCGAGTTAAAGAACCAGGCTGCTCCTGTTAAAAATTCCTGATCCCTTGTTGTGTCAGCCGATTTTCCGGCAAAGGGTCGGGCTGTAAACCGCCTTCAGGGCAACACTATCAAGGCGGTGTTTTTTTGCTCTGATAGTTAGATAATTCTATCAAAGAAAGGAGATACTATCGACATGGGGGTGGACAAAAAGGATTTGGTCAATGTGCTTAATACCAGCGTTAAAGAACTTCAGCAGGGCATCGATATGCATTGCTGTCTGGTAACCTCCATTTTGGAGGGGCGGCTGGACGAGAACAAGCTGCAACCGATATTGGACCGCTGTCCCAAGCGATCGCGGGAAATTCGGCTGGAAAAAGCGATTGCCGAGGCGATCGACGTTCTGGAAGAGAGCCGAAAGGCATTTAAATCCAAAAAAATAGAAGGATTGCGTAAACAGCTCACCCAGGTGTTGATCGAAGTGGAATGATATAGCCAGGGGAAGGTCTTACGGGTTCCATGTTTTCTAATTGGCATGGAACAAGTGAAGGCGTAACTCGAGATCGAAAACGATCGAGATACGCCTTTTTTATTGGCCGGTTCGGTTCAGGCCGGGTCGATCGACGTGGTAATATTACCAAGGAGGACATTAACTTGCTGATGAAAAAACAACCTGTTCATGATGGTGAAACAACCACATGCGATCCGGATGGCCCGGCTTTCCGCCTTGAGGGCCGACTTCGAATCTGGGAGACCAACCATTGTTTCAAATGCCCGGTGGTCGGGATGTGCCTGACGTTTGCCGAGCAAAAGCAACTGCTGAAAAAAACCGGCCTTCTGGAAAAAAAGAACAGTGCATACGACATTCACGAAAAACTTGTTGCCGGCCTCGAATCCGAAAACCGGCTCTCGCGGCGGATGGACAACCTGCTCGATCACAAGTATGGCAAACAGGCGGAAAGCCTGCTCGCTTTGGATGCCAACGCCTTCACGACACATTTCAAGGTTGCCATGGAAAAAGGCGAGGGGGCCTGCGCCTTGTGGGCTGCTGGGATCCATCCCCACCTGTCCCCGGAATCGAACCGGGAAATCTTCGGTGAAATTCACATGGCCATGCATTGGACCGCCGGGGAGCGCTTGAAACTCAGCCGCAAGCTGGCCCGGCGGGAGCGGGAATTGAACGGGCTGCGCCAGCGCGTGAAAGCGCAATCCCGCCAGCGCCGGTCGATGGAAAATGAGATCGAAGCGTATCGGCAGGGCCGCCAACGGCTTGAGAATGAACTCGTGACCGCGCAACGGGAGAAAACGCATCTGCAGCGGGCCCTCGCCGAATTGGATCGCCATCAACAGGTTGAGGCGCTGGAGATGGAGAACCGCAGGGTTCAACAGGACTATGCCTCCCTCTCCATACGATTGGAAAAAGTTCTGTGCCAAACCGCCGCTCTCGAAAAACAAAACAGTTGCCTGTCCCTGCAACTCGAGGAGCAGTGCAACCTGAACCGCCACGTTAAAGAGCAAACCCAGGCGATTATCGGTGAAATGGCCAATTGGAACCCTTGCGATGCCAGTTGCCCGTCCTTCGATTTATGCAAAAAACGCATCCTGATCGTGGGCGGGATCACCCGTATGGAATCGCTCTACCGCGAGTTGATCGAGAGTCGCGGCGGGGTCTTCGAATACCACGATGGGTACGTCAAAAAAGGAGCCAAAAGCCTGGAATCTTCTCTCCGGCGGGCGGATATGGTGCTTTGTCCGGTTAACTGCAACAGCCATGCGGCCTGCTCCATCGTCAAAAATCTTGGCAAAAAGCATAATAAAGCCGTTCATATCCTGGCTAATTCAAGCTTGAGTACCGTATCCCAGGTGATTTGGGGGAAAGCATGTAACGATGCATGCACCCTAAACTGATCCGGACATTTTCAAGCAGTTTTCTTTTACAAGATTAAACCCTTGATGGAGGATGTTCCAATGAGCAGCAACTTCCAAGTGGAATTTAAAAAAAACAACGGTAATCTGCATGTCAGTCCCAGCGGCGATTTCGACGGCAGCGCTGCCTGGGAGTTAATCAATCTGCTGCACGAACACTACGATGGCGAGGGGCGGGTTTATATCGAAACCACCAATCTGCGCCAATTATGCCCCTTTGGCTGCACCACATTCCAGTGCCGTCTGAACCGGCAGCAGCTGCCTGTTGAGCGACTCTTTTTCAAAGGCGAGAAAGGGGCCGATATCGCTCCCAAGGGAAGTACTGTCATCCGGTCTTTGCCAAAACACCGCTGCCGGGGTAATTGCGCCAATTGCACCTGTTGCCAATCGAAGAAAAAATATTGAGCAACGCCACGCAGGAGCTTTTTCCATGGAAGCTATGGAGGATAAACAGATTCGTGTCGAAATTGCTGAAACCACCCTGCTGCGACTTCTGGCAGGCGGGCAGGTTCGTGCGGCCGACTTTCGCTGCCTGGATTGTGAATCGAAAGCGTGCTTGTGGCGCATATGTCTGCAAAGCTGTGGAAGCCCTATGGCGAGAAGCCCCGACCGGGTGCAGGCGCCTAAACCGGCTGGCTGCCCAGTTGGAAAATGTTGCCACCCAATTGGTGCCCCGCCGTTGTCCCGACTTCCTGTTACGTCCGTGCGCGAGGTCGGCATTGTCCAGCCGTTGCCGTCAAAGCGTCGCGGTAAACATGGTGCGGAATCGTTATCTCCCCGCCACTGCTGATTGATCCCTGCGAAAGGAGTGCGAACTGCGATGGAGATACTGCCCCATCAAGCGCAACCCAGCGAATCGCTGCATTTGGTACTGCCCGATGTACGGGTGCGCTGGACCCGGCTGAAGCCACCGGCCAAAGGGTCGCCCATGCTGCGTTACCAAGCCGGCGACCATACATGCCGGCTGGTATTTTGTCTGGACGGCTTGCTGCAATCCCAAGGAGAGGTGGCGGCGTCTCAGGAGAATTTGCAGATCGCTTCGGGCTGCTGCGGCCTGGTATATGCGCAAAAAAAATGCGGTTGCCTGGCCTGCGCCGGTTGCGGCGATGCCCGTATCGTGGATGTCTGGTATTCGCGGTCCTACCTGTTGAAGCTAATGGGGGCCAACCAATTGGTGCGGTTGCTCCTCCCGGGCTGCTGCCGGGGAGGGCCCGTGAGAACCATAACCAAAATAACGCAGCCCATGAACCACATCCTGAGCGTGATGGAAAATCATGCGGCCCATGGCAAGGCCAATCCGTTGTTTGTGATGGCCAAGGCTTTGGAATTGATGTGGCTGTTTGTCAACAGCTTAGATCCTCCGGACAGGAACCAGGTCAGCCAGGCGGATCGGCAGGCGGTGCGCGATGCCCAGGCGATCCTGGAAAATAATTTGACCACGGCCCCTTCCCTCTCCGAATTAGCGGTGCGTGTGGGCATGAGCATTTCCAAGCTCAAACAGGTGTTTCCCCGGGTGTGCGGGCTGCCCCCATATGGCTACCTGCGCCAGGCGCGTATGGAGCAGGCCTTTTACATGTTGCACAACACGGACATGAGCGTGACCGAAGTGGCCCTGGAGGTGGGCTATGCCAGCCCCAGCCGGTTTTCGCGGGCCTTTGCCTGCCAATTCGGCTTCAACCCCTCCCTGGCCAGGCACATGCAATAGCACCGCGCTCCGGGGTTGCCGATTTGGCTTTTGGGGCGATTTTTATGGCCTACCGGGTTAGACAATTCGAACACGGATAGGGTATTAAAGCAAATCGTATCAAGCAGTTTCATGCCGGCACCCCCCAGCAAAAGCAGCGGCCATGCCGGATCCCCCAAGACAAGGGAGAATCAATTGCAACCAATGACATTTGAACAGAACTTGGATCTGACCGGCAAACATGAACCGATTATGCGTAAAATCTGCGAACTCTACCGCGACCTATTCCTCCATGACGGTTACGGAACCCTACGCGTGGAGATGCGGTTTCTTAAAAAAAGTCAAAAGGAAGTCCTGGTAATCTGCGGCAAGGAATTCCGTTTCGTGGTCGATTTTCCCGACGGACCTACCTCGCAAACACACCCAAAAAAAAACCAAACGCCCCCTCGAGGGGAGCCGAAAGGAGGTGACGCCAATACCAAACGATTCGGGCCGCGATGACGGTCCGCCTGTCACGGCACGGCGCCGGAAGGAAACCTTGTATTCCGATAAGAGCCAAACCCCGGGCGACCGGGGGACGGAAAGCCGCGGGTCCGGAAGTTAGCTGACAGACGCTGATTTCGGACGGCCGGGTTGCCGGAATCGAATCAATCGGAAGTAAGCAGTATAGTGGCGCAGACCCTGCGGCGGGGTTGCGGACACGGAATACAACCTTCCTTCGAACGGAGAACTTTTATCATGCAAAAGACCAAAAGAATGCTGAACAGCAACAAAGGTTTCACCCTTCTTGAAATCCTCGTCGTACTCACCATCATGGGCTTCTTGATTGCCATGGTCGCACCTCGCCTGGCCGGTATCTCCGGCAGCGCCGTTGATACGGTATGCGACACCAACCAGAACCGCATGGTCACCTATATGGCCTCTTACTTCGAGCAGACCAACAATTTCCCGGATAGACTGACCAACCTGGTTGACCGGACCGATGGTGCAGCTCTGGGAGATGCGGCAACCTACCAGTTTCCCGCCGTGTCAGATGATGACCCCGAAAATGGGCCGGAAACAATCGCCTCCGAGTTTTATGAGCGCAACCACTTCCAGATCCATTACCTTAACGATTTTGAGCAAAAAGAACTGAAGGATATGGGCCTTTCAACCCTGCTCAACCTCAATGCTTATGAAGCGCTCAATGAAGCCGGCGATGCAATTAAGACGGGTTACACTCAGTCCGGCGATGTTGATTATGCGGTTCCCACGGGGCAATCCCCTTCCATGGAAGAAGTCAAGCTGGCAGTGGATGCCAATCATGATAACGCCTATGATTATAGAATTGCCGTGGCCATGACTGGTGTAGGCGCCGATGCTGCTACTGGTGCTTTTGTTTTGACCAGTACAGCTGAAACAGGTGGCTTTGGTGAACCGGATTTCTTCGGTCGTATCGTGCTTGGCTTGGGACCCGAGTGCGGCCTGATCACCTCTGGTGTTATCGGCAATGCTGCGCATTGCCCCGGCGGCATCCAGAACGCCGACAACGCTACCTACAATGATTACAATCTGGTTCTTCCGCGTCTCTCCGCAACTGTTGACCGGTATGACGCTACGGTTACCGGTATGGACAGCGATGCAAACACGGATGGTGTTCAGTTGGCCGCTCTTTCCTACGACGAGTCCTGGAGCGAGGCAGCAGCTTACGTTATTGCAGATAATGACAGCAATTACCGCTCACGCGCCTTCACCCTGGATGCCATGGAATCCTGGCAGTACGCCACTCAGTGCCCGGAAGGTCACATGTATCCTGAAGATGACGGCGAATATTGGGCCATCGACCTGAATGCAGATGGTAGTATTGCTGCTCCGTAATCAGCTCTGCTGATATTCGGCAACATTGGAGGGCGCTGCGGCGCCCTCCTCTCTCTTCAGTCCGTTTGAGTTGCGTGTTCTCGCTTTGGAGAGCATTCTCCTGAGCCGGACAAAAAAACAAAACACCCCTATCCACACCGCAGACAGGCCGCCATGACAACGAAAACAAAACGATTATTCCGAAACAGGTCAGGTTTCACCCTGCTCGAAGTCCTGGTGGTACTCACCATCCTTGGTTTTGTCATGGCCATGGCGTCCACACGTTTCGGCGGCATCACCAGGGAGAGTCTGGCCACGATGACCCAACAGAATATGACGGATCTCATCAATTACATCACCGCCGATTTGCAGCGTAACGGTAAGTATCCCTCAGGCATGATCAATATCGTCAGCGTGGACAGCTCTGCCGGGACGTATCACAAGCCCATGGTCTCAGACCGGAACCCGGACAACGAACCCGAGGTGCTGGGCTATGACATGGATCACCGCTACCGGTTGTTCCTTCATTACCTGAATGAATCCGAAGCCGCCGAACTGCGCAGCCTGGGCGTTGTAAATATTTATAATTACAACTCGCCCAATGATCGCAATGTGGCCACGGGTTCTCCCTTTATGGATAAAGTCGCAGCCGGCGTGGCGGTGCTCATGACCGGTGGCGGCGATGCTGACAACGACGGAACCATCGTAAGTGCTGAAGTGGATACGGCCGAGTCAGACCGCAGGCACCCAGATGAGTTATTCCGCATTCTGTTTGGATTGGGACCGGAAACGTCCCTGATCAAGAACGGTCTGGTACTCAATGCCTCGACCTGTCCGGAACCGTGAACCAATTAAACCAATATAACGATCCCAACGATCAAAACGAAAACAAGGAGAACAAGCCTTGAGCTCTCTATGGGACCTGAGCCAGAACTTAAAAATCGCTTCCACGCAAATCGAGGTCTCCAGCGCCCGCCAAAAAGCCGACTGGGCCGGACGCAGGGCCGCCGCCTCGGCCGAATCGGTGGAGCGGTTGACCCTGGTCCTCAGGGCCACGTGGGAGCTTTTGAGCGAAAACACCTCGCCCACCGAAGCGGACCTGAAAGCCCGCGTCAATGCTATCGATCTCCGGGACGGCCGGCTGGACGCCAAATACCAACCCGATATGAAGCCCCGTGCCTGCGTCCAATGCGGCAAAATGGTGCACCCTTTCCAGGTCCGGTGCCAGTTTTGTGGGGCGGCTGTGAGGGCTGATCCTTTTGATAAGGTTGGTGGTCGGTGATCAGTGAAGGGTGAAGGGATGACGGACGAGGGAAAACGGACGACAGACGATCAAAACGAAACCAATAAAACAAATTGAACCAATCAAACCAAAAAAATCAATCCGGATTCACCCTACTGGAAGTACTAATCGTGCTCTTCATACTGGGGATGATCGCCGCCATGGCCGTGCCGGCAATGGGCCTTCTGGATAACGCCGAGCGGACGCGCATCACCAGGGAGCGCATGGCGGTCATCCGGCGGGCCGTTTTGGGGCCGGACGACCGTTTCGACGCCGACGGCCGGCCCATTATCGGCGGGTATGTGGGCGACATGCAGGCCTGGCCCGGTCTGTGGGAGGCGCGGGCCGAGATCAGACCGGGGGTTGCCAACGGATGGGAAAATCCTTCATCCATGAGCACTGGATACGGCCAGGGGCCGAACTACGCTGTGGATGACGGCCTGGTGTTTCGTAGGCCGTCGGGCACTTTTGTCAAGAAGCGTTGGCGCTGGAACACGCCCTATCGCAAGCTCATGGACGACAGCACCACCAACGCCGACCATATCGGCGGTCTGGAAACCGAAAACGAGGGGCAGCCACGTGGCCTGTGGACCCGCTATCCCGAGGAACTAAATTTCGACATCGGCGTTTACACGAAACCCGGCGCCGACCTCGGTCCCAACTGGAAAGGCCCGTATCTGGTGCCGCCCACGGACCGCCTGCTTGCCGATGCCGACCATTGGGCTGTTGATGACGGCGAATACGAAAATCTGGCACCACTGCCAAGAGCGGTGTGGGACGAAGTAAACCACAGATGGCTGCCGACCTGGGAAGACGGCGATTACGATCTTTTCACCGGCGAACTTTCCGACGAGAAGGAATCCTTCCGCCTTCTCCAGAACGACGGTTGCCTGGCCGACGGCTGGGACCGGGCCTTGCGCTTTTTCATCACCGCCGACCCGGACCACGAAGGCAGCACCGTCTTCTGGATTATCTCCGAAGGCCCGGACAAAGACGGTGTCTATCCCGCCAAGGGGACTTGCGGCGGCCACTCATGGAGCGTGGACCCCACCGACACCATGGCCACGGCCTATGATCCGGATGCCGATGAAAACCAGGACAACATCGTGCTCAAGCTTTACTCCCGCGACTGGGAAGCGATCTTCGCGGAGGAGACCCAAAGCCGGGAAGCGGCCACCGACGCCATTTTGGAGCGCATCCGCCGGGCACTGGTGGGGGATAGCCCCGGCGGCCTGAACAGCGGCTACACCGGGGCCTTCTGCGCCTGGTCGGCCCTGTCCCGCTGGGAGGACAACGGCACCCCGGATGATGCGACGGATGACTTCTGGGATAATGCCGATGATGCCGATACCGCCTACACCAAGGGACAACCCCGGGGCCTGTGGACTGCCACGCCTAACAGTGCCGACAGCGGCGATGACTTGGCGGCCTGCAAATGGGGGATCGGCTGGCGGCATGCTTTTTTGAGCGCTCCAGAAGAGGCAGGCGCGGACAATCTGCTCACCGACGCCTGGGGCCGCGAAATCCTCTTCTTTTACGATACGGCCAACGGCTTGACGATGGTTCTCTCGCGGGGCGAGGACGGAATGTTCGCTTTCGGCAGTGTCAACACGGATCAAAGCGAGCCCAAGAATCCCATCGAAACCGTTGACGTTACCGCCTACGATCCCACTGCGGCGGTCAATGCCGACAACTGTCATATCGTGGTGGCCGAGAGCGACTGGCGGCCCGGTTTTTTCCGCCTGCTCGGATTTACCGTGGTCAATGCCTATATGAGCGATGCCACCCACGGCACCACCAAGGCTCGCTTTTTCCGGGCCGATGAAACGGCGGTGAGCGACGTGGACCTGCTGGTTCCGACGGTCCTCACCGACGGCGATGGTGACGGCGCCTACGATGACTGGGAGCAGGGGGACGGCACCGTCAGCGATCCGGCCTTCAATTTTGATGACACCACCACGCAAACCGCCGTTTCCGGCGCGCGCTACCTGGTGTTGTGGAACGACGCCGACGACGATGGCGAGATCGACAGGGGCGAGAACTACCATACGATCATCTATCCGGTGGGCACCTCCTCGGGCAGCGGGCAGTACGATGCGATAACCGTGGATACTGCTACCTTCAGAATGCTTCCGTAGGGGGAGGATGGAGGATGGACAATGGGCGATGGCCGGCAGACGACAGAGGACGGTTATCGGTGATCAGTAAACTGTGAACCGTAAACCGAGATAGACAACCAATAAAACTGATTAAACCAATTGAGCCAGTAAAACCAATAACGATGAAACTATCCTTAACCAGCAAAATACTGGCCGTGGAACTGGCCGGCGACGATATTCGTGCGACCCTGGTGCACAGGAAGGCCCGCCGCCTCGAGGTGATGGATTTCGCCGCCATGAAACGTCCCGACCCCCAGGACGACCTGCCTGCGGTGGAGGCCCTCAAGGCCCTGGCCAACCGCCTTGGATACGCCGGCGGCCCTGTCGTGCTGGTGACCCCGCTGGCCCGGGCCTTCGAGTTGTTGATGGACCGTAGGAAGGTGGCCGGTATGAAGCACTACCAGCTCCTGGAAGCGGTCCGCTGGGAGGTGGAACCCTATACCGGCATCAGCGGCACCAGTGCCCTGGTGGGCGTGGAGCCCGAACGCAAGGTCGAGCCCCTGCCCGGGGAGATCGTTCCCGAGGTGGACACGGATCAGGTGACCATCACCGTGGCCGCCATCGAACGCAATGTCTACCGGGCCGCCCGGGAGCGCTGTAAGGTGGCCGGGCTGCAACTGGTGCGCATCTACCCGCCGGAAGAGACGTTCTACTATGCCCTTTTGCTCGACGAGATCGAAACGCCCCGGGCCCTGCTCGAGGTGGGGCCGGATTACTCCAACTTCGCCATCCTGCGGGGCGGCACCCCCGAACAGATCAGCACCCTGAGCCTGAGCCTCGATTCCCTGAGCGCACACCTGGCTGGCGAGCAGGTCTCCAACGAGCTGGAGGACAACCTGCGCTTCACGGTCCGTCAGGCGCCGGATGGCGAGCCTCTGGTGATCTCCGGCCAGGGCGCCGCCGATGCCGCCGTGGTGGCGTTCATCGCCGGCTTCTGTCCTGGCGGTGCCAGGCCCCTGACCCTGTCCAGGGCCGCCGGCGTCGCTGATGCGCCCGAAGAAGCGGCCCATGCGGTGTTCGGTACCGCGGTGGGCGCGGCCATCCGCGAGCTGAAGGGGCGCAAGGCGCGCCAGGCCGGCATCGACGACAAGGTGCCCCTGATCCCCCGCCTGAAGCGCAGCGTATATATCGTCCCCCTGGCCACGGCGGCGGTCCTCGTGCTGCTGCTGACCGGCCACTATCAGTTCATGCGTTTCCAGGAGAAGCGCTACAAGGCGCGTATCGTTTCATTGAACGAGGAGGCCAAGAACCGCAAGACCGAGGTGGAAAAGTACGAAAAGCTTCTGGCCGAGAGCAACGCCCTTCAAAAGGAGATCGACGAGACCAAAAAGCGACTTGCGTACATCGGGGGCAAGGCGGACCAGAATCTGACCCAACTGATCACCTGCCTCCAGGGACTGGCCGCGGCCCTGCCCGAGCGCATCGTGCTGCAAAGCGTCAGCCAGGGCGGTCCGACCGTCTACAAGGTGTCCGGCAGCGCTTTTGCCCTTGAGGCTGTGGGAGCTTTCGCCACCAAGCTCCAGGAAACGCCCTGGTGCGAGGCGGCCGTGATCGACAAGCTGGAGACGGGATCCGGCAAGGAGGGGTTGGCCTTCGATCTGACGGTCAACGCCGGTGGTGAAGGGGCATGAGAAAACTCTCCCGGTTCGAAAAGTTCGGCATCATCGCGGCGATTCTGGTGGTCTGCACCTTTTTCTACGTCAAGCGGGTGTACGAGCCCCAGGAGGCCCGGCTGAAGAAAACCGTCAAAGCCCTCAACAAGGTGATCGGCCAGGTCAACAACCTCAAGGAGGTTCCACCCCAGGCCACGGTCAAATACAAGCTGAAAGCCAATCGCGAAAAGCTTGAAGAACTGAAGCTTCGGATGAAGAACAACCAACTGCGCACCGGCACGGCACGCGAGGTGACCCGGCTGCTCAGCGATATCAACAAGAAGATGGCGGACCACGGGCTGCGCGTCAAGGCCCTGGCGCCGGACGGGCGGATCAAGGAGGACCCGATCACATGGAACCTGTTCCGCATCGATATGGTGGGTACATTTTACGAATTTTTGGATTTCATGCAAGCGCTGAAAGATATGCCCGACGTGGTCAAGATCGAGGGCTTGCGGATGGAAAAGCTCGACGGGCGGCGACTGAAAATAACCTTCAACCTGATGATTTGAACCATGAGGAGATCCATGCGAACAGCGACGATGATGCTTGCGGTGTGGCTTTGCCTGTCCGCCGCCGGCGGTGCGGGGTATGCCGAAACGGCCAGGGACCCGTTCGAGAACACGCCCTCGGCCGATATTCCGCTCAATTACGAACAGGCCATTCACCAGTTTTTTGTGAAGGGGATCGTGCGGACGAAAGCAGCGAAGCGGATCATCGTCAGCATTGCCGGTATCGACGGCCTGGCCGTTCTGAAGCCGGGAGACAAGCTCTCCCTGGATTGCCAGGGGCGGCCGCATGTGTTCCGCGTCGCGACCATTGAAGCGAAAACCGTTGGCTTCCAAACCGTGCCGCCGGCCTCCGCCGGCGGGCAACATGCCGTCCAGACCTATGAGGTGATTGTTCGATGAGCCGATCCATCAAACGCGTATTGAGTGTGCTGCTGATCGTTTTGTGCGGGGGGTGCGCCAATGTGGCCAAAAACGTGGAACAAAAGATCCAATCCATGCAGGGCCCCACCTTCGACATTCTGGCAAAAGAAAATCCAACCCCCATCCCCGAAACAACGCCACCGCCTGCTCCGGGTGAGGAAAAACCCATTGTACGGGTTATCAAAGGGGTTCCGGTGAAAAGCGCCGAGGAGGCACGGGAGCTGCTTGCCCGGAAGGAAGTCGTCAATACGGCCAGGGGGCTTTATACCATTGTCCAGTCCCTGGTCCTTCGTGATGTGGCCGTCCGTACCATCGCGGAACTGCTCAGCGAAATCTGCGGGACCAATGTGGTGGCCACCAACTCGGTGGCTGATCAATTGATCGACATCTACCTGCAGGATATCACCCTGCGCGGGGCCCTGGACGCCATCTGCCGTCTCAACGACCTCTGGTACCGGGAAGGCGGTGGGATCGTCACCCTGATGACCCGGCAGGAGTACGTGCAGGATATAGAGGTGCGCCAGAGCGACCAGACCCGGGCCTTTTATATCCGCTATACCAACGCCGCCGACATGGCCAAGGTGATCCAGGCGGCCATGGGCGGGGATGTCCACCTGGAAGCGATCGAGGATGAGGAGATCTACGGTCATATCGATCCCGAGCAAGAGGCCGACGTGGGCGACGGCGACTACGAGGCTCCGGAACTGAACGAGGGAAAGACCGCCAAGACTACTTCTGCGGCCAGGACGCCGCGCGTTCCTGTGGTGACGACTGCCGCCGGTAGTGGCAAGGCCAACAATTCCAAGACCGATAAACCCCTGCTGGCCATTCTGACGGTGTTCAAGCGTAACAACTGCATCGTGGCCCGCAGCCTGGAGGAATCCCTGCTCAACGAGATGGGCCGCATCATCGAGGCCTTGGACACCCCCACCAGCCAGGTGCTGCTGGAAATCCGCATTCTTCAACTGACCCTCGGCGACGGATTCGAAAGCTTCTTCGACTTCGACTGGGGCGATTCGAAAAATGCACTTGGATTGATGGGTACGCAGGCTGCGGGCAGCACCACCCTGGATTATCTTTTCGGTAACGATAAAATTTCCGCGCGTATCGCCTTTTTCGAGGAGCAGGGGCGGGCGGAAATCATCTCCACGCCGTTTCTCATGGCGGCCAACAACAGCAAGGTTGAGTTTTTCGTGGGCGAGGAAACGCCCCTGCGCGACGACGTCTCCACCACGACGACGGCGGTCGGCGACCAGGGGAAAACCATGACTACCTTCGAAGTGGATATTGTGCGCGAGGAGCTGGGCACCGACGTGGAGATGACCACCTTCATCAATGCCGACGGCACCGTGACCCTGGAGTTCGAGGCCGAGATATCCAGTGCGATCCTCAACTACAGCACGATCCAGGTGGTTAACGAGGTGACAGGCGATGTCCTCGATTTTCCCCTGGACGCTAAGAGCACCAGCGAGATCAAGTCGATCCTCTCGGCTCGCTCCGGCGAGTCCATCGCCATCGGCGGCATCATCAAGGAGACCCTCGATCTCAGCGAAAACAAGGTGCCCATTTTGGGCGACATTCCCGGCCTGGGGTTTTTCTTCCGCGAAATCGCCAATACCAAAAAGAAAACCGAGACGGTGATCGTGCTCACGCCCCATGTGATCATGCATCCCTCCATGGCCGGCGAGGCGTCGCGAGAGTTCATGCAACGCAAGAGTTCCCACGAACAGATCACCAAGGGTTGGGAGAATATTCTGGAACACGACCAAAAGGTGAAACCATGAGTCTGTGCCCCCCCCCTCCGATCTCCGAGGCCCGTCCCCGGGACATGTCCGCGCTGTTTGGCGAGACCGTGCGGCGCGGCGCGTCAGACCTGCACCTGACGGCCAATATGCCGCCGGTGTTTCGTCTCAAGGGGGATCTCGTGCCCATGGCCTGCGATCCCTTTTCGCCGGAGGAGATCGAGAGATTGCTCGGCGAAATCCTCACCCCCCGCCACCGGGAGGTTCTGCGGGAGAAAAAATCGGTGGATTTCGCCATCAGCGCCAATGACGTGGGCCGTTTCCGCATCGCGGCCTTTTACCAGCGCGGGGCGCTCAGCGTGGCGGCCCGCCTACTGCACGCGGGGATTCCCACCTTCGCCAGCCTGGGCCTGCCCGAAAGCATTGCCGACCTGGCCAATCTGCGCGACGGCCTGATTCTGGTCACCGGGGTCACCGGGTCCGGTAAATCCACCACCCTGGCCACCGTGCTGGACCATATCAATAACCATGCCCGGCGCAACATCATCACCATTGAGGATCCCATCGAGTATATCCACCCAAACCAGCGCAGCGTCATCCACCAGCGGGAACTGCACACCGACGTGCCCTCCTTCGCCGACGCCCTGCGCGATGCCCTGCGGGCCGACCCGGACGTGATCCTGGTGGGCGAGATGCGCGACCTGGAAACCATGCGTACGGCCATCATGGCCGCCGAGACCGGCCACCTGGTTTTCTCCACCCTGCACTCGCGGGACTGCGTCTCCACCGTAAACCGGTTGGTGGGCGCCTTCCCGGCCGGCGAGCAGACCCAGATCCGGCAGCAGCTCTCCTCCACGCTCAAGGCCGTGGTCTCCCAGCGCCTGTTGCTCAATGCCGCCGGCAGTGGCCGGGTGCCGGCGGTGGAAATCATGATTTCCACGCCCGGCATCGCCAACCTGATCCGTCAGGCCAAGGACGACATGATCTACTCGACCATCGAAACCGGGGTTCAGCAGGGCATGCAGACCATGGAGCAGAGCCTGATCCGGCTGATCGGCGACGGCAAGATCGGCCTGGAAACCGGTTTGGGTGCCGCCCGCAGCGAGAACCTGTTGCGCCAGCGCCTGTCGGCTCGGCGGGGAGGTAGCCAACAGGTCGGCGGGGGCAACGGCAACCGTAAAATGGAGTGGCGGGCATGATTCGGGTGGAGCGTTTCGGCGAGTTTCTGGTGGAAAAGGGCGCCATCCGCCGCGAGGTGCTGAGCCGTCTGCTGTCCACCCAGCGCATGGTGCGCGAGAAGATCGGCACCATCGCCGTGCGCGAGGGCCTGATCGACGAAGATCAACTGACCGAATACCTGGGCGAATTTTTGGGCATGCCTCTGTTCAAGGCTTCGGTGGAGACGATTGAAAAGGGCATCACGCAAATCATTCCCATGAAGATGGCCCTCAAGGCCAATGTGCTGCCCGTGGGCTGGGGCCCAAACGGCGAACTGCTGCTGGCGTGCGGCGGCCCCTTGTCCAAAACCATGCTGCAAACCATTTCACGGTTGACCAAACGGCAGGTGCGGCTGATGCTTACCTCCCCGGGTCGTTTGAAGAAGATACAGAACCTGTTTTTCAGCCGCGATTACGATACTTCCATTCAATTGACCGGTCGGGTGGATGTGGAGGACAGCGGGTTCGTCATCGAACTGTTCGAAAAGCTCATGCTGCGGGCCATCAACCAGGGGGCCTCGGACCTGCACCTGGAACCGGAAAGGGATTCCCTGGTGGTGCGCTTCCGGGTGGACGGCATGCTGGTCAAGACCGAGTCCCTGCCCTTCGACCTTTGCGCCCGGCTGGTGTCACGGATCAAGGTGGTGGCCGGCATGGATATCGCCGAGCGTCGCAAGCCCCAGGACGGCGCGTTTTATTTCATGCCCCAGGCCCTGAATGTGGCCATCGATGGCGTCAACGTGCGGGTCAGCACCCTGCCGGTGATGGACGGGGAAAAGGCCGTGATGCGCCTTCTGCCGCCCCATGACGAGGTGATCCGGCTGGAGGAACTTGGCATGCACGCGGCCATGCTGGAGCGCTTCAAGTATCTGCTTAAAACGCCCCACGGCATCGTGCTGGTCACCGGCCCCACCGGTTCGGGTAAGTCCACCACCCTTTACGGCGCCTTGCAGATGCTGCGCAGCGAGACTACCAATATCACCACCATCGAGGATCCTGTGGAACTAACCGTGCGGGGGGTGAACCAGACCCAGGTGGACCGGGGCGAGAAACTCTCCTTCGCCGACGCCCTGCGGGCCATCCTGCGCCAGGACCCGGACATCATCATGGTGGGGGAGATCCGTGACACGGAGACCCTGCGGATCGCCCTGCGGGCCGCCATCACCGGGCACCTGGTGCTTTCCACCTTGCATACCAACGACGCCCCCAGCGCCTTCGGCCGCATGATAGACATGGGCGCCGAGCCGTTTCTCGTGGCCGCATCGGTAAGGGCGGTGCTGGCCCAACGGTTGGTGCGGACCGTCTGCCCGGCCTGCGGACGGGAGCGCACCGTCACAGATGCCGAGCTGAAAATGTTGGGTATTGACGGGGATGCCTTCAGTGTGCGGCAGGGGACGGGCTGTGACGATTGCCATTTGGGCTACCGCGGGCGGCTGGGCCTTTACGAACTGCTCGAAGTGGACGAGCGGATGAAGGCGCAGATCATGCAATCGGCGACCACTGAGGTCCTGCGCCGGACAGCGGTGGAGAACAGGGCGTTTCGGACCTTGCGGCAGGATGGCATCGACAAGGTCAGGCAGAAGCTGACTACGCCAGAGGAGATTATGCGGGTGACTTTGGAATAATCAACAATGCCGAAATACTTTTACAAAGCCATCGACGATAACGCGGAGCAAGTTCGGGGCACGGTGACCGCGGCGGATGCCAACGCGGCCGCCGAGCGCCTGCGCAGCCAGGGACTGATGGTCACCGAGATCGAGGAGACCGACAGCGCCGCCCATCTCGGCGCAGTCGGGACTTTGGCCGGCATGTTCGGCATGGTGCGGACCAAGGATATCGTTCTTTTTTTTCGCATGTTTTCGGCCCTGATCGCTTCCAACGTCACCATTTCCGAGGCCATCGACATTCTTTACGAGCAGGCGGAGAACCGCAAACTCAAACGGGTGCTGGATCGGATCCGGTTGAAGATCGAGGGCGGAGAGCCCCTGAGCGCGGCCATGGCCGACCACCCGCGGGTGTTTCCTCAGGTGGTCGCCAGCATGATCCAGGCCGGCGAACTGGGCGGCATCCTTGATGTGGTGCTCGAGCGCATTTCCGATTACCTGGAGAGCAAAGCCGCCCTGAAGGCCCGGCTGATCATCAGCATGATCTATCCTTCGGTGGTGGTGGTGGTCGCCACCGTGGTGGTGATTTTTCTGGTGACCTTCGTGATCCCCAAATTCGCAACACTGATGGGGGGACGCCGCTTGCCGGCCAACACCCAGTTCCTGCTGGACGCGTCCGCCTTCCTGACCCACAATGCCCGGTCCATTTTGGTGGGGATCGTGGCGTTGGTCGGCGGAATAGCCGCCCTCTTCGCCGCTCCGGCCAGCCGCCTGATCATCGACCGGTACAAGATCCGGGTCCCGGTGATCGGCCCGATCATACGCTACGGGGTGATCGTCCAGTTCGCCAAAACCCTGGCCTCGCTCCTGGAGAGCGGCATCACCCTGGTGGATGCCCTACGCGCCACGGGCGAAACCATGACCAACGCGGCCGTTCGCCTGCAAGTCGGCCGGATGAACGACCTGGTCATCGCCGGGGAGCCGCTCTCCATGGCTTTCGAGGGTGACCGGTTCTTCACGCCCATCGTGAGGGCCATGGTGAAGATCGGCGAGCATTCGGGGTTGATGGACCAGGCCATGGTCACCGTGGGCGAGCTCCACGAGAAAATCCTGCAGGACAAGATCGCCCGCATGAGCGCCATGATTGAACCGGTGCTGGTCGTCGTGCTGGGCGGTATCGTTGGGTACGTGGCCTGGGGACTGGTGGCCGGGATGCTGGCGATGTATTCGGCGGTATCGTGAAGGCGGCCCGATTACGTTGCATTAAGACAACCTATGATCCAAAGGAAAAGAACACATGAAGCTGAGTAGAATTCCCGTTATGGTTCTAATCATCGCCGGTCTGGGCCTTGGCCTGCCGGCCTGCCAAAAAGCGGAGCACGGGGAGAATGTCGTTGCCCGCTTCGACGATGGCAGCATTACCGTGGAGGATCTGGAGGCCCATCTGGCGAGGCTGAAAAAGAATTCCCGTTTCCGTGACAAGCCGGAGATGCTGACGCCGGCCTTCGTCCTCGAACATGCCGTCAACATGGAGATGATCATCGCCAAGGGGCTCAAGGAGAATCTTCACCGTGATCCACGTATCCGGGCCGAGATCCACGATTTCATGGCCGACCTCTTCCTCAAGGTGATGCAGGATAACCTCGTTCCCGAAATCGACAAGGCGGATTTCTCGGAAGATGAAATCCGGGCCTATTTCGATGCCCATCCCGAAAGCTACCGGACGCCTGCGCGCTACGACGTGAAGGTGATTCGTGCCGATGATAGCGCCTTGCTGGACGAGATCCTGAAGCGGATCGAAAACGGTGAGATCACGTTCGAGGCAGCCGCCCGACAGTATTCCACCGATGCGAGCACCCGTGAAAAAGGCGGCGCCGTCGGCACGCGGCCCCTGAACCGTTTCCGGCCCGATTGGCGGGAGACCGTCGCCGCCCTTGCGCCGGTCGCCGTTTCCACGCCGACCCGAATCGGCGATGCCTGGTACCTGCTCAAGCTGGAGCGCAAAACCGAAGCGGTTCCCCAAGACTACGAGGAGCGCAAGGCCTATGTGCGCAACGATCTGCTCTACGCCCGCTACCGGGATGCCTGGGAGGAAACCTATGATCGGCTGAAAGCGGAGTTCTCGCTGGAAGTCGACGATGAAAAGCTGAAACCATTTCTCGAGGGAGGCCCATCAACATGAAAACCATTTTTCCGTGCCGGTTGTTTCCCGTTCTGCTGCTGACGGCAATGATCGCCATGCTCGTCCCCGCGACCGCGGCGGCCCACAGCACCAAGGGGCGGTTGAGGATCCCGCTGGCCAAGGAAGCCATCGTCATCGACGATGTCGCCTATTTCGTCGAGTCCTACGTCCATCGCGAGCTTTACAAAACGCGCTACGCCAAGAGCAAGAATCGCTTTTACGTCAGGGATTTCATTGCCGTGGACCAGAAGGGGGACGAGGCCGAAATCCGCTTCGTCGTGCTGGACAACAAGGAGAAGACCACCTTTCCCGATGCGATGCGCATCCGGCGTAACGACGACGGTGTGTGGACTTATCTGCCGCAAGGCAGTGACATGCCCCTTGAAATGTATACTTACGTCCAGAAATGGGGGTTTTACTATCAGCGCTATATTTTTCCGGCAAGCGCGGCGGGTATCCTCGTGTCTGGCGTACTGTTGTTTTTTTTACGACGCCAAAAGCACAGCCGAAAGCGAGCGGCATGCGAGGCTTGAAATCGAGGGCTCCCGCCGACCCTTTCAACGTGTGAACCCGCCATTGAAAAGAAAGCATGCCGATGGTTGAAATCATCAGAAGACTGCTTGTGGCCGGCCTGGCCGTGGGCATCATCGCCGGTAATGTCGACGAGGTTGTCCGCTTTTACGACGATACCGTGGCCCAGGCACGGCATTTGGCCACCGTCGCAGATTTGCGCAGCATCAGCAATATGCTGGACTACGAGTACATGAAAAAAGGCTGCTACCCGCAAACTACAGATTTCCCGGATTGGCTACGGCGGACATTCAAGGAAAGCCCGGTGCATGAACTCGGCCGGGACCATTGGGGCAACCGACTAATCTATCAGGTTGGTCCTAAACGCAAAAAATTTGACTTGACCAGCAACGGCCCGGACGGTTTCGTGGGCACCGCCGACGACCTGCGAGCCACCGGTTCCTGAAAGGAGGACATTTAATGGACTCCGCCAGCGTTGAAGTCACCAAAGAAAGGGCGAAGATCATGAAAAAGCGCTTCCGCTTTCGAAGCCAACTCGTCGACAAGAACTTCCAATTGTCTTTTACCGCCAACATTCTGTTGATTGCCGGCTTCAGCATGTTGGCCACCACGGTAGTGGTCAGTTGGACCTTCGTCTATATTCTGAACGATCATCTGGCCACCAGTGTGTGGAATCAGTCTTATGTGGTCAAGTTTTGCGTGATCATGGGCTGCATCGCCGTTGGAATCTTCTTCTGGACAGTGTGGCGATCCCGTTCCATTGCCGGGCCCGTAATTAAGATCCGGAAAGTTCTCCGGGTTGCCGCCGAAGGATGTTTTCCGGAACAGCCGGTGGTTTTCCGGCGGGGAGATGCCTTCCCAGGTCTTGCCGAGGACCTAAATCGTTGTTTGGAAACCATGCGCGCGGATCGGCTCCGATTGGAGCAGTTATGTGCGGCTACCGCGGAAAAAGAACCATACCCGCACAGCTGATCGGGTCGGCATCGTCCTTTATCTATCTTACGATTTGCTGTCGTACCTGTCGCCATTATGAAAAATCAGTAAAGATAGGGAAATTTAGGGGCGTCAACCGGCTGCACGGCGGCATCTTCGACCACCGGCACCGCATCGCCCTCGATTTGGCAAAGATGAAAGATCCCTTCCACCCGAACCCACTGGTCGTTGGCCATTTTCCTGGCCCGGTCGGAATCCACGGCCACGGCTAGGGGCAGGGCGTCGGCGGCGCAGCAATTGATCAGAAAGCGAAACACGGCGGTATCCCGGCCGCCGAAATACTTCCCCAACTGCTCATCATGCAGCATCATTCCCGTGAATGTCACCCGTTGGCCCTCGAAACGTTCCGGATTTAAAAATAGGTTGAAGACCGTAAGCTCTCGGTCCGAACGATATATTCCTCGAGGGGGCGGGGCCGGCGGCCCGGGAAGCGCAGCGGTTATGCCGGCTGTTCCGACAAAACGGTTTTTAAACGCGCGGCTACCCAGCGTGGCCTCCGGCATGGTCATCAGAAATAGAATCGGTACCAGCAGTACAACTGCGCGCAGAACACCGGAAAAGTCCAATCTTGACGGACGCTCTCCCGGCATGGCCGCAATCATGAATCCCATGGCGATGAAATGGGCCAGGACCAGTAGCAGTCTGAATCCGGGTCGCAGGAACGCGGTGTATCGTTGGCTGGCGATCAGATAGAGCAGGGAGGCAGACCAGATACCGAACAGAATTGGGCTCAGCCAGCGCTGGAAGAAACGATCCGCTGCGTTCATGGGCGTACCCCACCAACCCATTCCAGGCCGGCTGAAACGCCGAAGACAACCAGAAGGATGAGGGTTGCCAGGATAGTGATCGCCCGGGGGCGGAAAATGACCCCATACTTCAGCAGCAGCTTGAGATCGAACATAGGGCCGGTGAGCATGAAGGCCATTTGGGCCGACAAAGGCATGATTCCCTGCAGGGAGGCGGCGATAAAGGCGTCGGCTTCGGAACACAGGTTGAGCAATACGGCCAGCGCCATCATCAGCCCCACTGCGAGAAGCGGCACGCTGGTGATCGTCAGGAAGGCGGACCGCTGGATGGTCGTCTGCGCCAGGGCCGCGACAAAGGCCCCGATCACCAGATAGTGGCCCACGGCCAAAAAATCCTCCTGCGCATGACAAAAGGCCGATCCCACCTTGCCCATCCAATCATCCTTCTCTCTCACTTGTGAACAGACGCATCCGTTTACCCCGATCGCGGTTGAATCCATCCGCCCAAAGATTCCGGGTTGCGTAACAGGAGGTTGGTCACCTCGAGGGAGCGCAATGTGTTGATGGATGCCGCACGGCAGGGGCGCGTCTGCACTCCGAATGGCATGGTTGGCTACCGCCGTGGCCTCGTCGAAGATCCGTCCCATCGCCAACCCGATGATTACAGCGATGGCGTATCCCAGGATCAGGCGCAGGGCCACCACCCGCCAGTCAAAGGCATAGGCCAGGGCGGTTGAGGCGGCCACGACGGGATTGACGATGGGACCTGCGAGAAGATAGCCGATGGCCGCCGAAAATGGGAGACCTTTGCCGATCAACCGCCGGACCACCGGCACCACGGCACACTCGCACACCGGAAAGAGGATGCCTGCGGCTGCCGCGACGCACACCGTCCGCCACCCCTTTTGGGGCAGCATGGCAGTCAGGCGTTCCCGACTCACGAAGGCTTCGATGAGGCCGCCGATCAGGGCGCCGAGGAACATGAACGGGATCGCTTCGAGGACGATGCTGATGAAAACGATGGCCAGGGAGTTCAACGCTGCCGAATCCGATCCTGCCGGTAGAAAAAAAAGGGCGGTGACAAGAAACAGCGCGGGAAGGATGTCGATGCGCTCCGTTTGAGTTGGCTTTTTCTTTCCACGATGGTGGTGAACGATGGTCAAATTCAAGGGACCCCGCGAAGTTGTGTCCGAGAAAAATGAAACGTTGTCCAACGGACCGATAACGGCCGGGGTGACCGGGAACCGGTCACCCCGGCCGTTGATCAGGCGGAGCGTAGCGGAGCCTGATCAACAATCAATCTCACCCTGGCAACTGCAACCCAAGGCAATGGCGTTCGTTGCCAGGGTCGTTGAAAAGGCGATTGTTTTGATGCCCCCGGCTTTCTTACGGGAAAGGATATCGTCAAGCGCATCGACGATTCCCTGGCCGAGATTGTGGTGAATGGTCGGGCGATTGCCACATCGAGCACCGCCTGGCTTCGCAAATCGACGAGCACCGCGTCGGTAAACGTGCCACCGGTATCAATACCGATGCCGTAGACCGGTTTGGTCGAGGGTTTTTGCATATTGCCGATCCTTTTTTGGGGAGAACATTTTGCAAATTCCAACTTAATGCAATATATTTGCATTCTTAAGAGATCGTCAAGATAGATAAATTATACCAGTAAATTACAACTTTTTGATTAGAAAGGTTTAACGTTGATGAACGCGTAATATGGGCTGCGAATCGCCATAGCGGACGTGGTGAGGAGACTATAACACTTATGAATAATATGATTATTTATTTATCCGGAATGATTAAACGACGTGGTTTTCGATGTTTTGTGAACCCGTCAAAGTACATGCAAACGAATTGCACAAAAGTGGATTATGATACGGTAAACCAAACTGAACAAGGAGAATAAAATGATACCATTAATGGTTAGGATGCTGTTTGTATTTATGTTTTCCTGTGTTTTTGTTGGGCACGGCGGTGCGGCGGAGAGAATTCCGGTTTTTGTCAGCATCGTTCCGCAGAAATTCTTCGTGCAACAAATTGGCAAAGACCTCGTGGCGATCCAAGTCATGGTCCAGCCTGGTGCCAGCCCCGCCACCTACGAGCCCAAACCCAAACAGATGGCCGAGATTTCAAAGGCCGCGATCTATTTTTCCATCGGCGTGCCGTTTGAAAACGCCTGGCTGAGCAAGGTCTCGGCCGCCAATCCCGGCATGAAGGTGGTGCCCACGGATCATGGCATCGAGAAGCTTCACATGGCCGCCCATCATCACCATGAGGAGGGCGGGCATCACGAAATGGTTGATGCCTACCATGAAAAGGGGGAACACGGGGAAGCGCACCGCCACGCCCATGGCGGCCTCGATCCTCACATCTGGTTGTCGCCGCCTCTGGTGAAGATCCAGGCGCGTACGATCATGGCCGCCCTGCAGGCGATCGATCCGGCCCATGGGAGCGTCTATGAGGCCAATTACCAACGCTTCGCATCGACCATCGATGAACTGGACACACAATTGAAACAGACCTTCACCGGAAGAAAGGGCCTTCAATTCATGGTTTTCCATCCAGCCTGGGGTTACTTTGCCCATGCCTACGGACTCGAGCAGGTGCCCATCGAGATCGAAGGCAAGAACCCCAAACCGGCTCAATTGCAGCGGTTGGTCGAACGTGCCCGAACGAGCAAGATCAATGTCATTTTCGTGCAGCCGCAGTTTTCCGCCAAGAGCGCCGAGCAAATTGCGGAGGCCATCCATGGCCAGGTGCTGCCCGCCAATCCGCTGGCCGAGGACTGGGCGGCCAACCTACGCACCGTGGCCGAGAAATTCAAGGCGGCATTGCGCTAGATTTTACCCACCATCTTGGCGGCAAAGGTTGCCCTACCGTAAAACGATGGATCCATGATGCGACCATTGATGTTGATTTTCCTGGTCTACTTGACCGCCGTGATTGCATGTGCCCATTCACCGAATGCTGGCGCAGGATCCGCCCAATTGCCGGATGGCGGCCTTTATGAAGAGTTGATGCGGGTCTACGTAGGCCCGCTGAACCATCTAAAAGCGGTCCGGCGGGGTGAGTGTCCCATGTATCCCTCCTGTTCGCAGTACAGCCAACAGGCCGTGGCCCGCTATGGACTTGTCAAAGGCTGGATGATGACCATGGACCGGCTGATGCGATGCGGTCGTGATGAAACCAGACGTGCGCCCAGGATCCTGATCGACGGCAAGTGGAAATATTATGATCCGGTCGAGGACAACGCTGGTTGTCCTTGATAAGATAAAAAAGGCTTGACAACCAACCGGCGATGTGAAATTTAGGCATCCTCATCAAGATAGAACCTTCTATCATGAAGAGACAAGTCTTACGGCTTTCGGCCATCGTCGGCGCGGAAGAAGTGAAGGCGTAGCGCGAGGTGTTTTCGATCACACCCGGTTACGCCTTTTTTTATGGAACGCTAAAGGAGCTTGACCATGACACTGGATCAAATGAAACCGGGCTGTGAGGGACGCATCAAACGGTTGTCTGTGCGTGACAAGTTGGGACAACGATTGATGGACATGGGGGTCTATCCGGGATTAACCCTGAAGGTGGTTCGCAATGCGCCCCTGGAAGATCCCATGGAGGTCGAGTTGGACGGATATTTCGTCAGCCTGCGGCATGAGGAAGCCCGTTTCGTGGAGGTGGAGTGACGTGAGCGGCGATACCATTTTAGTCGCCCTGGCGGGCCAGCCCAACTGCGGCAAGTCGACGGTGTTCAATGCGCTGACCGGGGCCAGTCAGCATGTGGCCAATTATCCCGGCGTGACCGTGGACAAGATGACCGGATCGTACCGGCACAATGGCTACCGGGTGGCGGTGGTGGACCTTCCCGGCACCTACAGCCTGACCTCCTTTTCACCCGAGGAGCGGGTGTCGCGGGATTTCATCCTGCATGAAAAGCCGTCGGTGACGCTCAACGTCATGGATGCGTCCAATCTCAAGCGCTGCCTCTACCTGACTTTCCAGCTGCTGGAAATGGAGACTCCGGTGGTCTTGAATCTCAACATGATGGACGTGGTCGAAAAACGCGGCATGCACATCGATATGGAGAAGCTGTCCCGGCAGCTGGGCATTCCCGTGGTTCCCACGACCATGAAGTCTGGAAAAGGCAGGAAGGCGTTGCGCGAGGCAATCGATGCCGTGGCCGCGGTGAAGCCGACGGCAAAACCCCTTCATATCGATTACGGCGAGATGGAGCCGATGCTCCGGGAGACGATCGAGCGACTGGCCTCGGAGACCACCCTGACCACACACTATCCGCTGCGCTGGCTGGCCATCAAGCTGATGGAGGGGGACGGGGAGGTGCAGCGGTTGATCCGCGAGTATCACCCGGATGGTGACATGTTCATGGCCACGGTCGATGGATTGCGGGTGGCCTTTGAGGAGCGTTTCGACGAGGCTTGTGAAGTGCACATCGCCAATTCCCGCTACAAGGCGGCCGACGCCATTGCCAAGGTGTGCCTGACCCTGCCCAAGGGGGCCAGGCGGCCGCTTTCGGATAAAATTGACAGGTTCGTCTGCCATCGTCTGCTGGGGCCGGTTATCATGGTCGGTGTGATCTGGCTGCTTTATTACCTGGCCATCGTCCAGGGGTATAACATCACCAACTACACCTGGCCGCTGCTGGCCAAGCTGCGCAGTCTGACCGAAGCCGTTGTTCCGCAGCCCGGGTTTATCGAGATCCCGCTGATCCGCGAGTTCGCCTTGTGGATCGTGGACAGCATCAATGCCCTGCTCAACTACATCCCCATCTTCTTTATCCTCTTCGCGCTGATCGCCATCCTGGAGGACAGCGGCTACATGCCCCGCATGGCCTTTATGATGGACCGGCTCTTCAGCCGCTACGGCCTCCACGGCCAATCCACGTTGCCCATGGTGCTGGGCGGCATTTACGTGGGCGGTTGCGCGGTGCCGGGGGTGATGTCCTGCAAAGGCATCCCGGACGAGCGTTCGCGCCTGGCCACGATCTTGATCATTCCGTTGCTCAATTGCCTGGCCAAGGTGCCTTTATACGTTCTCCTGATCAATATCTACTTTGCCGCCCACAAGGCCTGGGCCATGTTCTTCATCTCCACCATCAGCATGCTGCTGGTGTTGCCGGTATCGAAAATTCTCACCCTGACCGTGCTCAAGGACAAGGAGACGGCGCCTTTCGTGATGGAGATGCCGCCTTACCACCTGCCCACCTGGCGGGGCGTATTGGGCAGGGCCATGGAGCGGGTGTGGCTGTTCGTGCGTAAGATTACCACCATCGTGGTGGCCGTGGCAGTGATCATCTTCGCGCTGCTCCAGTTTCCGGGTATCGATGCGGCGCGCATGGACTATTACCATGCCGAGAAGGAGAAGGCCGTGGCCGCCTTCATGAAAAAAATCAAGGGCACGCCTTTTGCCGAAGCGCTTGGGGAAGATCGCGTGATCGCTCTGGTGCGCTACGCGGAAGCTTACAAAGACGCCAAGATGGGCGCCCGGGGAGAAGATGGGGTGGCGGCGCTGAATGCCCAATTCCAAGCCCGCGACGCGCTTTTCTATCAAATCGTCCAGCCGGGGGATGACAAGGCGGCCAAGAAGGTCGGCCGCGAATTGAAAACCCTGGTCAAGGCGCGCAAGGGTCTCTTGCGAGAGATGCGCAAGGAGCGCATCGACAACAGCTTCCTGGGATCCGCGGGGCGGTGGCTGGAACCGGTCACCCGATGGGCCGGTTTCAACTGGCGCGTCAACGTGGCCCTGCTCAGCGCCCTGGCGGCCAAGGAGAGCAGCGTGGCCACCCTGGGCGCCCTTTACGAACAGGGGGAAGATGGGGAAGCCCTGGAGCAGCGCATGGCCAGGGGCGAGACTGATTTTACGCCCCTGCACGCCCTGGCGCTCATGCTTTTCATGGTGCTCTATCCCCCCTGCATGGCAACGGCCATCGCGGTCAAGGTTCAGGCCGGTTCGGTCAAGTGGATGCTCTTTTCGATTGCCTATCCCATGTTCCTGGGGTTGGCGTTCGCCACCCTGGTGTTCTCGCTGGGCAGGGCTTTTGGGCTTTCGGGCCTGCAGGCGATGTTCGCCTTTTATGTGCTGGCTCTGGCGTTCACAGTTTTTATGGGTTTTTTCAAAAATGAACCCCAATATACCTAATCAAAAAAGGAGGATCGTTTCATGTTCAAGCGCAGTATGTTTTTCATTGGTTTGCTGGCCCTGGTTGCGACCTTTGCTGCAGGACAGGCCCTGGCGCACACCCCTTTGTGCTCCTGCTACGACAACGGGGACGGCACGGTTACTTGCGAAGGCGGGTTTTCCGACGGATCTTCGGCCGCCAGCGTGCAGATGCGCGTGGAAAAAGACGGCAGTGTCCTGCTCAAGGGCAAAATGGATGAGGACAGCGAGTTTACTTTCGACAAACCGGACGAAGCTTACAAAGTCGTGTTCGACGCCGGCGAAGGTCATAAGATCGAAATCGACGGCAAGGAGATTGTGGAGTGATACATTGCTGTCACTTGGATTGCGGTACATTGAGATAAGAAGCGAGAAATTGGTCGAATCGTGACAGTTACGTAATACAATCGCAATTTATAATGGAAAGGATGATTTCAATGAAAAAGGCAGTTGTTGTGTTCGCCGGTTTGTTGGTGCTGGCCTTGGCGGTTCCGGCCATGGCCCATTTCCAGATGGTCTACACACCCGTGTCGGCCCTGGCGAAAGCCGATACCATCGGGATGAAACTGGTGTTTACCCATCCCTTCGAAGCCGGGCATACCATGGACATGGGGCAGCCCGAGCAGTTTTACGTGGTGCGCAAGGAGAAGAAGACCGATCTGCTTGGCACACTGAAGCCCATCACCTGGACCAGCCTCACCAACAGCGGCGCGGCATACGAAACCACCTACAAGCTGCGGGGCATGGGCGACAACGTCTTCTGCCTAGTGCCCTCTCCGTATCTGGAAAAGGAAGAGAATTGCTATATCCAGCAGATCACCAAGCTCGTGGTTAACACCGGCGGATTCCCCACCGATTGGGATGCCGAGATCGGCCTGCCGGCCGAGATCGTGCCCCTGGACAAACCCTACGCCTTGTGGACGGGCAACGTATTCCGGGGCATCGTCAAGGGCGAGGGCAAGCCGGTGCCCTTTGCCGAGATCGAGGTGGAATACATGAACCACCAGCCCCTGCCTGACAAAAATGCCTTTGCGCAAAGCGCCGCGGTGGAAGCACCCCAGGATGCCTTTGTCACCATGACGATCAAGGCTAATGTCAACGGTGAGTTCTCCTTTGGCATTCCCAGGGCCGGTTGGTGGGGTTTCTGCGCTCTGGGCGCGGGACCGGCAAAGGAACACAAGGGCAAAGAGTTGTCCCAGGATGCTGTGATCTGGGTCCAGGCCCGGGATATGAAATAGCTTTTCGTGTCGCCTCCTCCACTGTGCGACTGACGATCCCCGGGCGCCCCTTTCCCCACCCAATCGGGGCCGCCCGGGGGTCATTCTTGAAAACAAGATCGGGTTTGGATGGCATCCGTGAGGACGGAACTGTATGTCTGCAAAAATGTTTGCTGTCAGGATGGTGGTGGCGATCATTGCCGTTATCGGGTTTGTTTTGCATGGCTGGTTGGGCGTAGCCCCGGCCAAGTGGCTTGGCTTGGTTTTTTATTTTATCAAAATCGATGCCCAAGGGGACGAGCAGGAGCCCTACACCCAAATGAAGCACACCGCCACTTTGGTTTTTCAGATCTCCAATGTCCCCAAAACGTCAGCTTCAGGGGCCCAATAAAAAGGGCTTGACGACAATTCGATTTTCTGGAACGGAACCAATCCCGTTAATTTGAAGATCCTATCTTTAAAAAACTTGTCTTACGTTCTCCGGTTGATTGCCGACGCGTAGGAAGTGAAGGCGCAAGAGAGTCCGAACATTTTTCGGAAGATTTCTTGCGCCTTTTTATTGAGAAAGGAGGGACGCCGAACCACACGTTTACCGTTGGCTACACCATGGAGAGCGATGGATTCACCGTTGACTTCGGGGTCAGCTATATCAACAACCTGATCGATGCCGATGCCTGGGAGGACATCATCGATGAAGAAGGTTTGGCGCTCAATGAATATGCCGCCGGTATGGGGGCCTATGCCATCGTTGGCGTGGGGCAGCTCACGCTGATTGGCGAGTATGTGACGGCCCTGGATGAAATCGAATGGATTGACGACTCCGGCGCAGCGGTCAATGAAGATGAAATTGCCGCCTGGAATCTGGAAATCGCTTATGCCTTCACCGTCGGCGAAAAAGAAGCCGTATTGGCCGCTGCGCTCCAGGGTACCGACGAAGCCCAGAGCCGTCTTCCTGAAACCAGATACATGGGATCCTTCGGCATCGCTATCCTTGAAGGCACCAACCTGGCGTTTGAATACGCCCACGACGAATATGAAAACGATGACGAAGAGGATGCATTGACGGCGCAGCTATCCATAGAATTCTAGCTTGGCCGCATTCGCGATGCGAACCTGACGATTAACAGCAGTTGGTGGTTATATCGGGGACGGGGGAAATTACTCCCGGCTCCGTCATTTTTCGTTTTGATGCCAGCGAAAGGTGTCGGACGTCTCATCTTCAGACGCACCTCTCCCGTCCTTCTTATTTTCCTTCGTCTTCAAATTAAAATTTGGATCTTGGGCAAGCGCTTTGGTATAGATTCGGTTGTTGCCAAGCGATGGCATCGATTGCCCTGGATACAAGGGGAAGAGGGCAGGGACGTTAAAAAATGCGGTGGCTTTCGAAAAAAAGCATGTGGCTTGGATTGATATGCACCGCCCTCGGCATGGCCGCGGGAGGCCCGTTGCCGTTTTTGTCGAGAGCGAACGCCCATCCCCATGTGTTTATCGTCCAGCGGCTGAATCTCGTTTTCCATGAAAACTGGCTGGCTGGGATCAAAGTGCGTTGGAAGATGGATGACATGTTCGCCAGCATGATCGCCGAAGATCACGACAAGAAACGCAACGGCACGCTGGAAGCCGATGAAGTCAAATCGGTAAAGGAAAACGCCTTTTTTTATCCGGGAGTTGAGTTTTTCGTTAAAATTATTGTCTGGCAGCATCAGTTGAAACAAAGCATGTCAGGCATCGTGAGCGTCCTGGGACTGCGCTATGTCATCGAACGCAGCGGCTGACCTCGGTTACCGAAATAACCCAGATGGTCAGCTTCGGATTGACCGCCATCCTATGGATGGGAATCCTGGCAAAACATGCCTACACGCTGTTTGTTCGGCAGGAATCCCCGTCGGATAAGAAACCGGGACCGATAGCGGGGAAAAAACGTGTGGCCTTGGGCGGTTGCTGTTGGCGGCGTGCCTTGCCCGGCAGTGGTGATGGTCATGCTGTTCTGCCTGTCCATGGATTTAGTACTTCTGGGCCTGCTGCTGGCGATTTGCATCGCTTTGGGGATGGGGAAGGCCGGAATTTTGCGTGCGGTATCTGAAAAGCGCATCGAAAAAGCAGAGGCCATTGTCGGTATGCTTTCAGGAGCCGCTATTGCAGGCTTCGGTACGCTTTTTTTGGATCAGTCGTGATATCAGGCCAACCACCTTCCCGTTGCTACCAGACTCATGCCCACAATCATGGCAAGCAGGATATTCCTTGTTTTCCAGGCGCACAGGGCAGTGGCCAGGGCGGCAACACCGCCGAGCATACCGGCGGAAAATATCCCCGGTGCCACCAGTGACAGCAGGATCGTTCCGGGAAGAGCTTCCATGAAGCGTTTGAACCCGCCGTTTTTGGGCAGGCGATCTGCCAGCAGCAGGCCACCCAGGCGCAGGCTGTAGGTGGCCAGGGCGGCCCCGGCAATGGCCAGGACAATGGACAGATCGGTCGGAGAGAGTCCGGTCATTTGGTTTCCTTCGTCATCGGGTCGCTCCGGGATCGATTGGACAACGGGTTCCGGGCGTTTTCCCTTGCTATAAAAATTTCTCGAACGGCCGGAACCAATGCCCCGCCGATGCCGCCGACAACAATGTACCATTTGCCGGGGAGCCATCGTTCGGCAACGACGGCCAGTACGGCTGCGGCTGCCCACGGGGCGATGTCGCCTTTTCCTCGCCACATGCTCACCGTCAGGGCGGTAAAGACCGCTATGAAGGCGAAGTCCAGGGCAAACCGCTCCGGCCGGACCACCAGGGCGCCCAGTTGATGGCCCAGCAAGGTGCCCATGGACCAGATGCTGCACAGGCAGATGCCGCCGCCCAGCAGAAAACCGGTGGTGGCGCCTTTGCAGCGATAGGCCGCCATGGTGACCGCCCAGTTTTCATCGGTAACCAGGTGAATGATTCCGGCTTTGTGGGCCAGGGATTTCCCTTGGAAAAGCGGATTCAAAGAGGCGCCGATGAGCAGGTAGCGCATGTTGATGATCAGGACGGCCAGGGTCATCTCCACCACAGGCAGGGGCGGTGCCCACATCTCCACCATGACAAACTGGGCGGAGCCGGCGAAAACGGACAGGTTCATCGCCAGCAACTGCACCCAGGTAAGCCCTTTCTGGGCGGCCAGCATTCCCAGAACACTGCCGTATGCGGCCACGCTGGCGCCTACCGGCAGATTGGCCAGTGCACCCCTTCGCATCTCCTCGATCATTCTGATTTTTTCCCGATATTCACAATTGTCCGACCGTCAGTGCTGCCAGCACGCTGAAAACGAACCAGATCAAGGTTTTGGCCTGGGTCCAAGGGGTGACACCATATGGTGGGGCATTCCCTGAGGATGTGGCCGACGAATCTTCGGGTGCCAGCAGAAAACGCAGAACCTTAATTGTTGTGTGGGTTTTTACCGACAGGTTTTTCATTATTCGCCTCCGGTAGCTGAAGTCAACGCTTGCTTTAGCCTAACAGATTCGTTAGACAATAACAGATACAGAAAACTAAATTTTATTTAATAACAGATGGGAGGTTGCCCACATGACGGACAGCATGGTTCCGAGCTTCCGATATGCTCGTTTGGCTGATGATCTGGAGGTAAAGATCAGAGAGGGTATCTACCGGTCCGGTGAAAAAATGCCTTCTTTGAGAAAATTACACGACCAGACCGGCCTGAGCATCACCACGGTTTACCAGGCTTACATCGAACTGGAAAAGCGGGGTGTCGTGATGCCTCGGCAAAAATCAGGCTACTACGTCAAACCGCTGTTGGATAGGATTTTACCGCCTCCTGAAGCGAAAAAGCTACGACCAGTTCCCAAAAAGGTCACCATGAACACGCTGGCCTATTCCATCGTGGAGGATATGAGCAATGCAGACTTTCTCCAGTTGGGCGGATCCGTTGTCATGCCGGAATTGCTGCCCTTCAAGCAACTGACCCGCTGCATGCGCGCAGAAACCATGGATGCGATGAAACGCAGCCTGATGCGCTATGAAAACCCTTATGGAAATGCCGAGCTGAAGCGACAGATCGCCAAGCGCATGGTCGGCCAGGCCCGGCAGGCCATAACCGATGAGATGGTCATTACCAGCGGGTGCATCGAAGCGGTGAGCCTTTGCCTGGCGGCTGTCGGGCGCGCCGGCGACACGGTGGTCGTGGAATCCCCCACCTACCCCTGGTTTCTGCAAATTATAGAGGACCAGAACAAATTTGCCTTGGAGATACCTACGGATCCTCAGACGGGCATCGACCTGGATCAGCTGGGACGCGCGGTGGAGAAGAATGAGGTGGCGGCGTGTCTCCTGATTCCCAACTTTCATAACCCCCTGGGGTTCGAAATGTCGGATGAGAAGAAAACCGCGCTGGTCAAAATGATGGGCGAGAAGCAGATTCCCATCATCGAGGACAACATCCACGGCGAGCTCTATTTTGGCAACGCACGCCCCACAACGTTGAAAGCGCTGGACCGCAAGGGGCTGGTCCTTCACTGTGCCTCTTTTTCAAAAACCCTTTCTCCGGGGCTTCGGGTGGGCTGGACCCTGCCGGGCCGTTTCACCGATCGGGTCAGGCGCTTGAAGATGAACAGTACCATTGCATCGCCGACGCTGAACCAGCAGGTGGTGGCGCAATTCTTAAAAACCGGCGCCTTCGACCGTCATCTGCGCCGCCTGCGCACGGCCCTGAAAAACCAGATTACCAATACGGCCCTGGCCATCGCCCGGACCTTTCCGGAGGATACGCGGATCACCGCACCCCAGGGGGGCCTAACGTTGTGGGTGGAGCTGAATAAAAAGGTGGATGGGTTGAAAGTCTTTCAGGAGGCGCGAAGGCAAAAGATATCCGTCTTCCCGGGTATCATCTGTTCCACCACCGGCCGCTACCGCAACTTTATCCGCATCAGCTGCGGATACCCCTGGAGCGGAAAAATTGAAGCGGGCATCGTTTCCCTGGCGGATATTATCAGGACCGTGGGGTAGCGCTGCGTGTCTTCCGGTCGATCCTTGTCCCTCTCTTCTCATTGCCGGCCGTGGACATTTTTGGATTGATTATGTCTCCTGAGCCTTGACACCGTGGAAAAAAAAATGACAGGTTCGGCCGGTGCTTACCTTTTTAAAACCAGGGTTGAGTTTATAATAACCCATTCAATTATAATGCAATAACTCTCCCCGTAAAAATTCATGCCCCCTGGCACCCCCTTTGCTGTTGTCTCATAACGAGTCGGCCTGAACGTGTTTTCAGGAGAACTGCTCATCCACCGGTTTTCTCACGGCGAATGATGATCCCGATAGTTACCCAGGAGCAGAGGTGCTGCGTGATTCTCACCCCCAAATCCATGCGATTGCAGATCGGCCTATTTGGACGGACCAATGTGGGCAAATCAAGTTTTCTCAACATGGTCGCCGGACAGGATGTGGCTGTTACTTCGCCCATTCCCGGCACCACCACGGACGTGGTGGAAAAGGCCATGGAGCTGCTGCCCGTCGGGCCGGTGATGTTTCTGGACACCGGCGGTATGGACGACGACACCCGGCTGGCCGCTGAACGCCTGGCGCGCACCCGGCGGGTCTTCGATCGTGCGGAGGTGTTTATCCTGCTCGTCGAGGCCGGCCACTGGACCGATTATGAGTCCGCCATCATCGCCGCAGCCAGGCAACGCCGCTGCCCCTGCCTGATCGTGGTCAACAAGATCGATGACCGGCAGCCGGAAGCGGATTTCCTGCAGATGCTCCAGGCGGCCTCCCCTTTCGTGTGCTGCGTTTCCAGCCGACCGGGGAGCCCGCGGGATCGTTATGTCAGTGCCTTCAAGGCATTGCTGATCCAGGCCCTTCCGGAAGGGGCCATGGCCCAGCCGCCGATCCTCGGTGACCTGCTCCCCCCCGGCGGGCTGGCGGTGTTGATCGTGCCCATCGATCCGGAAGCGCCCAAGGGGCGCCTGATCCTGCCCCAGGTGCAGACTATCCGTGATGCCCTGGATTACGAAGCCGCTACCCTGGTGGTCAACGAAAGGCAGTACCGGGGACTGCTAAATCGCCTCAGCCGGCCGCCGGACCTGGTGGTCTGTGACTCCCAGGTGGTCATGCAAATGGTGGTTGAGACCCCCGCCGGAATTCCCTGCACGACCTTTTCGATTCTTTTCGCCCGGCTGAAGGGCGATCTTTGTGCGGCAGCGAGGGGCGCAGAAGCTATCGACAATCTTGTCGACGGGGATCGGGTGCTGGTTGCCGAAGCGTGCACCCACCATCCCGTGGAAGATGATATCGGGCGCGTCAAGATTCCCCGATGGTTGCGGGAGAGAACCGGCTGCGAGCTTCAGATCGATACTTACAGCGGTCGGGATTATCCGGACAACCTGGAGGACTACCGGCTGATCGTTCATTGCGGCGCCTGTATGCTGACCCGCCGGGAGATGCTGGCCCGCATCCAGCGGGCATCGGCGGCAGGCGTGCCCATTACCAATTATGGGGTGTGCGTCTCCGCCTTGCACCAGGTTCTCCAGCGGGTGCTGGAACCGTTTCCGGAGGCCTGGCAGGCCTATGAGAACCCCACACAACCCAATACGATGACCTCGATTCCATCCATCCAAACCGCGACTAACCGACAGGGAGGCTTCTCATGCTCAGTTCAACCGTGAAAACCGATTCATGGAAACAGCAAAAAATCAGATGGGACGAAATCGACCGGTACTTGCACGGCGGCCGGGATTTCATTGACGACGCAGCACTGGCAGCGGCCATTGGTGCCAACCGATCCCCGGACCCGGCAAGGATCCGAGACATCATCGCCAAGTCCCTGGCCATCGAGACGCTGGCCATCGACGATGCCGCGGCCCTGCTCAACGTCACCGATCCTGACCTGCTGGCGGAGATGGAGGCAGCCGCCGGACAGATCAAGCGCCACGTATATGACAATCGTATCGTTACCTTCGCGCCGCTTTACCTGAGCAACCATTGTGTCAACAATTGTCGCTATTGCGGGTTTCGCCGGGAGAATCGCAACATCCGAAGGGTGACCCTGTCCATGGATGAGATCCGGCGGGAGACAGAGGTGTTGTGCGGCCGGATCGGGCACAAACGACTGATCGTGGTCTACGGCGAGCACCCGGTGTCGGACATCGATTACATGGTGGATTCCATCGCGGCCATCTACGATGTCGCAGTACCCGTCCACCAGGGCACCGGCCGGATCCGGCGGGTCAACGTCAATGCAGCCCCTTTGTGCATCCAGGACCTGGAGCGGCTGAAAACAGTGGGGATCGGTACCTTCCAGGTCTTCCAGGAGACCTATCACCATGCCACCTATGCGCGCATCCATCCGGCGGATACGCTTAAGGGCAATTACCAATGGCGGTTGTACTGTATGCACCGGGCGTTTGAAGCGGGCGTGGACGATTTCGGCATCGGCGCCCTGTTCGGTCTGGCCGACTGGCGCTTCGAGGTGCTGGGCCTTTTGGCCCACGCCCATGAACTGGAGCGGGCCGTGGGCATTGGACCCCATACCATTTCTTTTCCCCGGCTCGAACCGGCTGAAAACACGCCTTTTCTCCAGGATGCCCGCCTGCGTGTCGCGGACGCCGATTTCAGAAAGGCCGTCACCGTGCTGCGCCTGGCCGTACCTTACACCGGTATGATCCTGACGGCGCGGGAATCGGCTGACACGCGGCGGGCGCTGATGCCCCTGGGGATCACCCAGATCGATGCGTCCAGCCGCATCGGTGTGGGTGCATACGCCGATGGGACGGCCGACCACGTCCAGGACAACCGGCAGCAGTTTGTGCTGGGCGATACACGCAGCCTGGATGCCGTGATTCGGGAACTGGCGCAGATGGGCACCATCACCTCCTTCTGCACGGCCGGTTACCGGTGCGGCCGCACGGGCAAGCGGATCATGGACCTGCTGCGAAGCGGCAGGGAGGGACGTTTTTGCAAACTCAACGCGGTCCTGACCTATCGGGAATGGCTCGATGACTTTGCCTCTCCCGAGACGGCCGCCGCTGCCGAACCCGTCGTTCAACGCGAGATCGAAGCGATCGGCAGGCAGCAGCCCGAGACCATTGACGCCTTCATGGCCTACTACCAGCGAATCGTCGCCGGCGAGCGGGACCTTTATTTTTAAAAATGGATATGTCCACACTCATTCAGAGACCGAGCATCAATTCGCCCTCGACCCTTTCGGCCGGGCAGATCCAATCCCTGTTGGAAATGACCAACAGGGATGAGATCGATGCCCTGTCCCGTGAGGCCCGGTGGATGACCCTGCTGCATTGTGGCTGCACGGTCTATTTCAGAGGCATTATCGAGTTTTCCAATATCTGCAACTGTGACTGCCAGTACTGCGGCATCCGGCGGAGCAACGGGGACGTGGCGCGATACCAGCTTACCCAGGGTGAGATCCTGCGCCAGGCCCGGTGGTGCGCGGACCGGGGATTCGGGTCCGTGGTCCTGCAATCGGGGGAGCGGCGGGACCCCCGGTTCGTCGATTTCGTGGCCGATGTCGTCCGAGCCATCAAACGAGAGACCCGGTCGGCTATCCTGCCCGATGGATTGGGTATCACCCTGTGTGTCGGCGAACAATCACGAGAGAGCTACCGCCGCTTTTTCGATGCTGGCGCCCATCGCTACCTGCTGCGTATCGAAACATCATCGCCGCGCCTTTTTCAGCGGTGGCACCCCGCCGGCCAGACTTTCGACAACCGGCGGCACTGCCTGGACCACCTGCGGGCCATCGGTTTCCAGGTGGGTACCGGCGTCATGATCGGCGCGCCCTGGCAGACCACGGCCGACCTGGCGGCCGATGTGGCCTTTTTCAGGGAGATGGACGTGGACATGATCGGGATGGGGCCATACATCCCCCACCACGCAGCGCCCCTGGCGGCGGTTGGCGTGGACTCCCCGGCGGTGCGTCTTCGGCGCACCCTGTTGGCCATCGCCGCTGTCCGCCTGGTGCTCCGGGATGTCAATATCGCTGCCACCACGGCCCTGCAGACCCTGGCACCCCTGGGGAGGGAAAGGGGGCTGGCTTTCGGCGCCAACGTGATCATGCCCCAGGTTACTCCGGCCAGCTGCCGGAAAAACTACACCCTGTACGACGCCAAGCCGTGCGACGATGAAACCGATTCCGGTTATCAGAAAGCGCTGGAATCTCGGATCCGAGGGCTGGGGCGGACGGTGGGGCGACATCAATGGGGGGATTCACCCCGCGTGTTTCATAGAAAGGCACTGCTGCGTTCCGCCTGATGACAACCCCTCGGGTGGGCTCGGTAACACCATTGACCCGGGCCGCATGGCGCTGCCTGGCAATAGCGGCAAGGCCCCGTCGCCCGCAGCGACACGGGTGGCGGACCAATACACCGTAGAAATGAAAAAAAGCGAGGATAGCTACATGGCAAAAGTGATTTTCGGCGTTTGGGACGGCAAGGTCATCGACAACAGGAAACGCAAGATATTCGAAATCGAAGAAGACCCCGCCTTCCGGGAATTTGATGATTTCAATCCCGGCAATCCCATCAAGGCGTTCATGGGCGGTCATGGGTTCTTCATCTTTGAAAAGGGCGTCCATCTGCTGGATGCCGCCCGCCAATACATGGAACGGGTGGCACGGGAATCCTGCGGCAAATGCACCCCCTGCCGGGTGGGCACGCAGATCATCGCCTCCAAGCTTCGCGATCTGTCCAACGGCAACCGGGACGCGGCCATCCTGGAAGAGATCGCCGTCATTGCCGAGCACATCCGCAGCACGTCCCTGTGCGGCCTGGGCCAGACCGCACCGGTGGCCCTGCTGGAGATGCTCAGCTACCTGCGCGAGGAACTGGTCGCCGAGATCGTTGCCGGAAACGGCAAACCGGCCCAACCTTGCACCACCTATGTTTCGGCACCGTGCATCGAGGCCTGCCCGTCCAAGGTCGATGTACCCCGCTACATCGATTACATCAAGGACGGCAAGTTTACCCATTCCCTGGGGGTTATCCTGCAAAAATACCCCATGGCCGCCACCTGCGGACGGGTCTGCGTGCGGTTTTGCGAAATGGCCTGCCGACGGACCCAGGTAGATGAGGCCGTGGGCATCAAAGTGCTCAAACGTTTTGTGGCCGACCGGGAAAAATACATCACCAACGAATGGTTCAGCAGCTACCCGGTGGCGGAAAAAAAATCCAATGACCTGAAGGTGGCGGTCATCGGCACCGGACCGGCAAGCATATCGGCCGCCTACCACCTGCTGCTCAAGGGCTATCCGGTGGATGTCTTTGAGGACAAGACGGTCCCCGGCGGCATGGCGGCCACGGGGATCCCCAACTACCGTCTGCCCAAAGAGGTGTTGAGCAAGGAGATCAGCATTATCGAAACCCTGGGGGGGCGCATTCACTATGATCGACGCCTCGGGCAGAATATCACACTCAAAAGCCTCCAGAACGACGGGTACCAGTCCGTATTCCTGGGTGTCGGCGCCCACAAGGGCAAAATGCTGGGCATTGCCGGCGAAGACACCACCTTGCAGGGTTACCAGTTTGGCGTGAACATGCTGCTGCACATCAATCACGACTATGTCGACCGGGGAATTCCCATGGATCTGGGAGAAAAGATGGCCGTGGTCGGCGGGGGCAACGTGGCTATGGATTGCGCCCGTTCGGCCCTGCGCATGGGCGTCAAGGAAGTGCACCTGCTCTACCGGCGGTCCCGAAATGAGATGCCCGCCGATGTGGAGGAGGTGGAGGCCGCCGAAAAAGAGGGGGTCATTTTCCATTTTCTGACCCATCCTGTGCGGATTCTTCATGCCGACGGACGGGTTACGGGCGTTGAGGTGACCCGCATGGAACTCGGTGAAGTGGACGCCGGCGGCCGACGGAGCGTTCTTCCCGTGGACGGATCGGAATTTGTCCTGGACGCTGACAGCATTGTGCCGGCCATCGGCCAGCAGGTGGATCACAGCTTTGTGAGCCCGGACGAGGGCATCCGCTTTACCAAGCAGGGGCTGATCGAGGTCAATCCCAATAGCCTGATGAGCAGCCGCAAGGGCATCTTTGCCGGCGGCGACTGCGTCACCGGGCCGGCCACCCTGGTCCAGGCTATGGCCCAGGGGCACCAGGCGGCCCGGTGCATGGACGACTACCTGACCCTGGGGCGGGTGCGATTTTTTCCCGATGCACGCATGAGCGACCTGGTACAGGCCATCCAGCCCATGATTTCCAAAGGGGTCTCGATCCCCATTCGCCATGAATACCGGGTAAAGGTCAAGGAGCTGGACCCGCAGGTCAGAAAACGCATGTTCGAGGAGGTGGAAAAACCCATCTCGGTGGAAGAAGCATACCACGAGGCGGATCGCTGCATGCGATGCTATCGGGTCTATTCGGTAATCACCGAACAATGATTAGGAGAATGATGATGAATGGTACCATAAACGGCAAACCGGTGGAATTCAGCGAGAATGAGACCATCCTTCAGGTGGCCAAGCGAAACGGTCATTTTATTCCGACCCTGTGCGAGATGGCGGACCTCGATCATGCGCCGGGTACCTGCCGGGTCTGCCTGGTGGAGATCCAGCGCCGAAACGGCCGGGGACGGCAGGTGGCGACTTCCTGCAACACGCCCATGGAAGACGGCATGGCCGTGCTGACCCGCACCCCTGCCCTGCGGGAGCAGCAGCGCCTTCAGGTGGAACTGCTTTTGGCCGACCATAACCAGGATTGTGCCGTGTGCATCCGCCACGGCAACTGCGAGCTTCAGGACGTGGCCCAGTTCGTCGGCCTGCGGCAGTCGCGCTACCGTTATCCAAGTTTTTACGAACAGCGCACCCGTGACGACTCCTCGGCGGCCATCGTGCGTGATATGAGCAAGTGTATCCGCTGCCTTCGTTGCGTAAAGGTGTGCCGTGAGATTCAGGGCACCGACGCCCTGGTGATTACGGAAAAGGGCCTGGCCACAGAAATAAGCGTCCGCGACGGCCTGCCCCTGGGCAGTTCGGACTGCGTGGCCTGCGGCCAGTGCATCCTGGTCTGTCCGGTGGGGGCCCTGGCCGAACGGGATGACACCGAAACGGTCATCGATTACCTTTCTGATCCGCGCATCGTTACGGTTTTCCAGTTTGCCCCGGCCATCCGGGTGGCCCTCGGAGAAGCGTTCCGAATGCCTGCCGGCACCAACGTCGAGGGCCAGATCGTTACGGCCCTGAAGCAGCTGGGTGCCGATGTGGTGCTGGACACCAATTTTACGGCCGACCTGGTGATTATGGAAGAAGGCACCGAACTGCTTCGGCGCATAGAAGCGGGCGGGCGGCTACCCATGTTTACCTCCTGCTGCCCCGGCTGGGTTACCTTTGCCGAAAAGAATTTTCCGGAAATCCTGCCCCACATCTCCACGACCCGTTCGCCCCAGCAATGCTTCGGCACCATGGCCAAAACCTACCTGGCCGATCGGATGGGACTCGATTCCAAGAAAATGCGGGTGGTTTCGATCATGCCTTGTACGGCCAAAAAGGAGGAGGCCAAACGGCCTGAATTTGTTCGCGACGGCGTCCCTGACGTGGATGTCGTCCTGACCACCCGGGAGTTTGCCCGCCTGCTGGAGCGGGAGGGAATCGACCTTGCCGGCCTGGAATCGTCGGCATACGACAACCCGTGGATGGGGGATTACTCCGGTGCTGCCGCTATTTTCGGTACCACAGGCGGGGTGATGGAGGCGGCCCTTCGTACGGTCTGCAAGGTGCTCACCGGCCAGGAACTTGATGCCGTTGAATTCCGGCTGGTGCGCGGCCGGGAACAGATTCGAGAAGCTGCGGTGGATTTGAAAAATGGCACGCCTCCCGTTAAGGTGGCCGTCGCCCACAGCCTCAAAGCGGCCCGTCAGATGGCGGAAATGGTTCTTCAGGGCGAAGCGCCTTACCAGTTTATCGAAATTATGGCCTGCCCGGGCGGATGCATGGGTGGCGGGGGGCAGCCGCGCAGCAAGAAAGCTTACCAGGCCAGCTGGCAGGAGCGGCAACGCGCCTTGTATGACATCGACCGCCAGCGGTCGGTGCGCCAGTCCCACAACAACCCGCTCATCGAAAAAATTTACGATGATTTTTTAGGCCAGCCCAATTCCCACAAGGCCCATGATCTGCTGCATACCACCTATCGGGAGCGCAAACGAACCATCAAACATACCATGAAGGAGATCTGGCAGGAAATTGAAGCGCGTTGTTGATTCAGTCCATAATTTTTGCGGGCGTGGCATGGCCCGTGGTAATCATTGTTGAGCCTGTCTGTGTTGAGGAGGACTTTTCATGACGAACGATATCGACACCATTTTCAACCCGACGTCCATCGCCATCGTGGGTGCCACCAACCGGCCGCAAAGCGTGGGTCAGGCGGTGGTCCGCAACCTCATTCAGGGCGAATTCCAGGGGGTACTCTACCCGGTGCACCCGGTCCTGAAATCCATTTTCGGCGTCAAGGCCTATAAAACCCTTGGCGATATACCGGACCCGGTTGACTTGGTCATCATCATTATCAAACCGGAGATGGTGCCCGCCCTGATGGAGGATGCCGCCCAAAAGGGAATTTCCAGCGCCATGGTGATCACGGCGGGTTTCAAGGAAGTCGGCGGGCAGGGGGTCGTCCTGGAAAAGCGCATCCAGGCGGTGGCCGCCTGCCACAACATCCGCCTGGTGGGCCCCAATTGCCTGGGGGTGATCAATACCGCCGCCGATGTGCGCATGAATGCCAGTTTTGCCCGCAAAATGCCCCGGCCGGGCAACATCGCCTTCATCTCCCAGTCCGGAGCCCTGTGCACGTCGGTCCTGGACTACGCCGAGGGGCGCAAGATCGGGTTTTCCAAGTTCATCAGTTTCGGCAACAAGGCGGATGTCAACGAAATCGACTTGTTGCGCTACCTGGGGGAGGACCCGGCAACCAAGGTGATTTGCATGTACCTGGAAGATCTCTCCGCCGGGCAGGAGTTTATCCGGGTGGCCAGCGACATTTCGTGGAACAAGGGCAAGCCGATCCTGGCGGTCAAATCCGGTACTTCCTCGGAAGGCGCCCGGGCGGCGGCCTCCCATACCGGATCGTTGGTGGGGACGGATTCGGCCTACGATGCCATCTTTCTGCAAAGCGGCATCCAGCGGGTGGAAGGCGTCAACGAGCTGTTCCACTACGCCATGGCATTTTCCCGCCAGCCCCTGCCCAAGGGACGACGCATCGCCATCGTAACCAATGCGGGGGGGCCGGGCATCATGGCCACGGACGCGGCGGTGCGTCACGGCCTGCATCTATCCACGTTCTCCCCGGAGACCGAAGCCCGGCTCAAGCAATTCCTGCCGCCTACCGCCAACATCCACAATCCGGTGGACGTAATCGGCGATGCCACCCATGAGCGATACGAAATTGCATTGAAAACCGTCATGCAGGATGAGAACGTGGACGGAGCCATCGTTCTGCTGACTCCCCAGGCCATGACCGACATCCTGGAAACCGCGCAGATCGTTCCCAGCGTGGCCAAGGGGGTTGACAAGCCCATTCTCTGTTCGTTCATGGGCATCGTGGACGTCTCGGAAGGGGTCGCCCACTTGGAAACCAACGGGATTCCCAACTACGTCTTTCCCGAGGCGGCCTCGCGCACCATGGCGGCCATGGCCCGCTTTGGCGAGCGGCTGGCGATGGGCAACCGGGTCTTGCCGGAGCTGGCCTGCAACCGCGATCATGCCGCCAGTCTTATTCGTGCCAAACTCAACGGCAACCTGAAATGCTACCTGCCGGAGAAGGAGGCTGCCGACCTGCTTGACAGCTATGGCCTGCCGCTTCTGGCCAGCCGCCTGGTGACCAGCCCGGAAGGCATCGATGCGGCCGTTGAAAGCATCCGCTTCCCCGTGGCCATGAAGATCGTTTCCCGGGACATCGTCCACAAGGTAGACGCCGGGGGCGTCAGGCTGAACATCGCCGACGCGGCCCAGGCCAGGGAAGCCTTTGGTCAGATTTTGGAGAAAGGGAGGTGTTACAACCCGGATGCCCATATCGACGGGGTGCTCATGCAGGAGATGGCCGGCAAGGGAGTGGAGGTGATCATCGGATGCGCCAGAGACCCCAAATTCGGTCCCATCGTCATGTTCGGGCTGGGTGGTACCCTGGTGGAAGCCATCAAGGATGTTACGTTTCGGCTGGCCCCCATGCACATTGCCAGCGCCGAGAAAATGATTCGTTCCATCAAGACCTTCAACGTGCTCCAAGGTATCCGCGGCAACCCGCCGTCGGATCTGGAGGCCATTAAGACGTGCATTCTGCAGGTGTCTACCCTGGTGGCCAATCATCCGGAAATCAGCGAACTGGATATCAATCCGTTGATCGTTTATCCCGAGGGCAAGGGCGCCGTGGTGGCCGACTGCCGGATCATGCTGCGGGCCGCGGATGCATGACCCGCCGGCTCTGTTGTGCAGGCGCTCGGCCATCGAGGCGGTCAGGGTCGCAAGCCCCGCTCGATCATCTCCACAAACCGATCGAACAGACCCTCGCGGCTGATACCGAAGGCGGCGTCGAAATGCTCCCGACGCATATGCAGAATTTTCATCACGCCGACGATCTGGCCCCACAGGATCAGCATCAGTTGTTGCGGGGTCAGATCGTTTCTCACCCTGCCGGCATCCATTCCCACGGCGATGGCCGCCGTCACGAGGCTGGCGATCGTCTCGGAAACCTGCTGGCAACTTTCCCGGTGGCTGTCCGGGTCCGTACAAGCGGTTCCGCCATGGTAAACAAAGTATCGGCTCTCGTAGATCATGATCAGGTCCAGGTATAGCGGGTGGTCCACGGAAAAGGTGAAAAATGCGCCAGCCAGTTCCCTGAGACCTCCGCCGATGGCGCCGGCTTTGTCGAGCGCATCTTTCAGCGCCGCGCGCAGGCCTTCCAGCCCCCGCAGCACCACCGCCAGAAATAGATCCTCCTTGTCCTTGAAATAGAGATAGAGGGTGCGCTTGTTGTACCCGGCCGCCTCGGCGATGGCCGGCAGGGTCGCTCCGTCGTATCCGTATTTGAAGAAGACGGCCTCGGCCATATCCACGATGCGTATTCTACGCTGTTCCTGCTCCCAGACTTTTCGGTCCGAACTGTCCATGGCGCTTCTTCCTTTGGGCAAAAAATCCGTTGATCGGGGACTTTTGATTTGACAATAACTGATAGTGAATGATAATTCATTATGGTGAATAAAACGACACCTTGTTGAATATCAAGTTTCCCTGTTTGCCGTCAAGGCCCAAGATGAACGAATCGTTAACGCTGGTGCTCTTTTCTTCCGTCGTGGTGGTCCTGGCCGGCTATGTGCGCGGATACGGCGGATTCGGATTTTCCATGATCACGGTGGCGGCCCTATCGCTTTTTTCCGCACCGGTTCAGGTGGTGCCGGTGGTTTTGCTTCTGGAGGTGGCCGCCAGTTTGTTCCTCCTGCCAGGGGTCTGGCGCCACGTGAACTGGCCGGACCTGTCATGGCTGCTGATGGGGATGGCGGTGGGCACGCCTCTTGGGGTCTGGATACTTGGAAACGTTTCACCGGAACCCATGAAAATGGCGGTAGCGATGATCATTTTCATGCTGGCCCTGATGCTGCGTCAGGGTTTCGTGGTCAAACGGCGGTTGAACCGGTCGGAGACGATGGCCGCGGGACTGGCCTCCGGTGTCCTCAACGGTGCGGCGGCCATCGGCGGACCACCGGCCATTCTTTTTTTCTTCTCATCGCCGATCGGCGCCGTTGTATCGCGGGCCTCGCTGATCACTTTCTTTCTGGCCACGGACATCCTGGCCGCCGGAACGTGCGCCGCTGGCGGCCTCATGACCGTCGGCCACGCCCGACGGGCCCTGATTCTTGCCCTTCCCATGGTTGCCGGGCTGGTTGTGGGGAAACATGCCTTCATGCGGGCACCTGAAGATACCTTTCGAAAGCGGGTGCTGCTTTTCCTGATGCTGCTGTCTCTGCTGATGATGCTGCGGGCGGCAAAGGGGGTGTTCGCGTGACCGCTTTTTACTAAAACCATGCATAGGAGTGATTCATGGAGATTGCCGGAACGGGAATGACAAGGGAGGCCATATTCGAACGACTTGCCGAATTTCGCAGGAACGACATTAAATGGCAGGAAGGCCGCACCTACGGATACATTTTTGATCCGGGAAAAGCGACCCTGGAGGTGGGCAAAGCCGCCTACAATGAATTCCTCTCGGAAAACGGGTTGGATTTCACGGTGTTTCCAAGCCTGCTGCGCCTGGAGCGGGAGTTGGCCGCATTTGGGGCGCGCCACCTGCGCGGTGACGACCAGGTGGTGGGTAACTTTACCTCCGGCGGCACCGAAAGTATCATCTTGGCGGTGAAGGCCGCCCGTGACTGCTACCGGGAAAAACGTCCGGATATTGCCGCACCGGAAATGATTCTGCCGGCCACGGCGCACGCGGCGTTTCACAAGGCGGCCCATTACCTCGATGTGAAGGCGGTGACCGTATCCGTCGATCCGGAAACCTTCCGGGCCGATGTTGAAAAGGTGAGGGGGGCCATCAACGCTCGTACCATCATGATTGTGGGATCGGCACCGTCCTACGCCCACGGGGTGGTCGACCCCATTGCGGATCTTGCCGCCCTGGCAAAAGAAAATGATTTATGGATGCACACCGATGCCTGCATGGGTGGGTTTTTGCTTCCCTATTTCCGCCGCCTGGGCGAACCAGTGCCGGATTTCGATTTCAGTGTTCCGGGCGTCGATTCAATCTCCGTGGATCTTCACAAGTATGCCTATACGCCCAAAGGAGCATCGCTGGTCCTATATCGGAACAAGGCATTGCGCAGGCACCAGATCTTTGCCTGTTCCGGCTGGATCGGTTATACCATCGTCAACAACGCCGTGCAGAGCAGTAAATCCGGCGGACCCATGGCGGCGGCCTGGGCGGTCATCAACTATGTGGGAGACGAGGGCTACCTGGAGATCGCCCGGAAAAAACTGGCTGCCGTCAAGAAGATCGCTGAGGGCATCGGACGGATTGACGGCCTGCGGCTGCTGACGCGCCCGGATATGTGCCTGATCTCATTTATATCGGACGAGGTGAACGTTTTTCATATTATCGATGAAATGAACCAGCGGGGATGGTATATTCAGCCATCGCTTTCCTTTGACAACTCGCCGGCGCACATTCACCTTTCCGTCAGCGCCTCCAATGTGGGCTGGGAGGACGAATTGCTGAAAAACCTGGCCGAATGCGTCCAAATCGCGCGGACCCTGCCGGAGGGAGAGTTGACCGGGTTGATCAAAGGGAGTCTGGAAGGAGTGGATCTGTCGGCCATTTCGGATAAAGAGATAATGGGGATGATGGCTGCGGCCGGGATTAAAGACGGTTCCCTGCCCAGCCGCATGGCCGACATCAACGGCGTCCTCGACGCCATGCCGGCCCAGGTCCGGGAAAAAATCCTCACAGCCTTTGTCAATGATATGTTTTCTCAACCCTAAATCAATAAGGAAAGCGCCATGAATACCCCTTTCCCTTTTGACGGCATGTTGGCCTTCGCCTTCCTGTCGGTGCTCCTGTTGGTAGGCGTCGGCCTGCGGTCCAGGGTCGGGTTCTTCCAGCGCTTCCTGGTGCCAAGCTGCCTCATCGGGGGTGTATTGGGACTGGTGCTCATGCACACGGGCATTCACGGTATTGAAACCGCCACCATCGAAGCCTTTGCCTATCATTTTTTCAATATTTCCTTTATTTCCGTGGGATTGACCCGGGACGACAACGACCGGGAACACAAGGTAAAAACACAGATGATCAAGGGCCCGGCCTGGATGGCACTGATGCAGGGACTCACCTTTCCCATGCAGGCGATCCTGGGAGGATTGCTGGTGATCCTGTTGGGTTGGTTCGGCCTTAAGCTTTTTCCCACTTTCGGCTTTTTGGTTCCCCTGGGGTTTAACGAGGGGCCGGGACAGGCCCTGTCCATCGGCAAAGTATGGGAGGGCGTCGGATTTGCCGATGCCGCCACGATTGGACTGACCTTTGCCGCGGTGGGTTATTTTTTTGCCTTTTTCGTTGGCGTGCCGCTGGTGAACCGGGGCATCCGCAGCGGACGGGCCACCTTCGGCCCCCAGCAGATTCCCAGGGATTTTCTCACTGGCATTCTCGATCCACAGGGGACTGCGGAATCTGCCGGCCGGTTGACCCTTCACTCGGGAAATGCGGAAACCCTGGCCTTTCAATTGGCCCTGGTGGGTGGCGTATACGGAATCACCTACGGAATTATCGCCTTTCTCGGCGGTTTATTACCTGGGGACGTGGCCGGAATGCTCTGGGGGTTCTTCTTCTTTTTCGGCCTGGGCGTTGCTCTGCTGGTCAAGTGGGCCATGGCGCGGCTGGAGATCCACTATCTGGCTGATGCCGGCGTGCAGCGCCGGATTACCGGCTTTTCCGTTGATTACCTGATTGTTGCCACGGTGGCAGCCATTGAATTGAAAATCGTATGGGAATACCTTCTGCCCATCAGCCTGATGGCCCTGGTCAACGGGGTAATGACCACGCTGCTGGTGGTATATTTTGGCCGGCGCCTCTCCGCGTACAGTCTGGAGCGCACGGCCGCCATATACGGTGTCGTCACCGGCACGGTGTCCTGCGGTCTGCTCCTGCTGCGCATCGTTGATCCGGATTTCAAAACACCGGTCGCCTATGAGATTGCAGTCATGAACGTGTTTTCCCTGCCGGTGGTCGGGGGGTGCACTGTCCTGGTGAACGGTCCCCTGTGGTGGGGGTGGCCTCTGTGGGCGGCCATACTTGTTTTTGTAGGCATCATGGCCGTCGCCCTGATCCTGATGAAGCTGTTGGGACTGCTTAATGGCGCATCCCAGGCTGAAATCGTCGGACCACCTCCCCAATGATGGTTTCCGTTCGGCAGGCCGGTGACCGCGATCAATTAAAAGGAGTCCTTTATAGGGGATTTTCACGGATGTCGGTCAAAAATCGGTCCAGAATATCGTAGAGCCGGGAAATGCTTTGGATCTCCACGTGTTCATCCGTGGAATGCTGGCTGCTGTTGCCGTCGGCGCCCCACACGATGCCCGGGATGTTGAACTGGGTCAAAAAGCGTGCATCGCTGGCACCGTGGGCGATGCCGGTACGGGTGTCCGTGGAGAGAGCCAGCAGCCGATCGAGGTAGGGTGACCCGGGGCTGATGAACAGGGGTTCGCGCTCCTCCGTGATCACCTTGCCGGATACCGCCGCACCGATTCGCTGGATCAGGTCGTCCACATCGTCATTTTCGGTGTAGCGGATATCGAATGTGGCTTCAGCATGGTCGGGCACTTGGTTGACCGAGTCCCCGGCATGGATTATCGACAGATTCATGGTGCGATGCCAGTGTTCCGGTTCCGTCAGCCCTTCGAAGAATCCCTTTACGACGCGGCAATCGTCCATCAGCCGTTCGATGGCGTTTTCTCCCTGCCAGGGCCTTGCCCCGTGGGCCGTTTTCCCGTCGGCAACAACCTTGAGCCGCAAGATTCCTTTTTCCTTGACCACGATCTTATCCACGCGGCCACCGTCCAAGGCGATGCAGAAGTCGCAGGTTATCCCGCCGAGGGAGCTGCGGGCACCATGGTAGCCCCCGACCTCTTCGTCGCCGGTGATCAGCACACCCAGGGGCACCGTGCTGTCGTCCAGGCCCCGGCGGCGGTTGGAATCAATGCGATTTTTCAGCAGGATCATGGAAAGCGCGGCGGCGTACTTGTCATCGATGGCGCCGCGGCCGTAGAGTCTGCCGTCCTTTTCGAAGGGTTCGAACAGCGGATCGGTGGCGTTAACCACGTCGACATGGGACATCAGCAAGACGGGGGTCTGCCGGGGTGTCGAAAGCGTACTCACCGATGGAACGCCGTCGTGTTCCATGAAGACGCAGGGGATATCATGCTCCTTAAACCATGTTTCGATGAACCGGGCGCAGCGTTGGATCTCTTCGGGTCGGGTGTGGGTGGATTTAAAGCGGATCAGATCCTTGGTCAGGTCGACGATCTCCTGCACGGTGGCAGATGGTTTGTCAGTTGGGGTTTCGATGGTTATTCTCCTTAAATGGGACTGAATAGGGCGGTCGGCACGTCCTTTGTCCGGCCGGGGGATTGTGTCCGTCGTCGTGGTTCACGCTTATCCGATGAATCAATTTAACGCATAACCGGGTGGCCTGTAAATGGTTGCTTTTGCTTGACCCCATCCCTGATATGGTCAAAACCCGGTTCGGGTACAGCAGTCATGCCGATCAAAGAGACGATTGACTTCCACGATGAAGATTCGTGTAGCACGCTATCGGTCTTTCTTGCGGGAGCGCTGGCGGATTTGACCGATTTTTCCTATGCCTTCCGGCCGCTGGTGGCTCCCAGGTAGATAGCCGACAGGGCCAGGATTACGCCGACCCACGCCAAGGCCGATGTGGTCCTGTTGAAGAACAGGACATCCCAGATAAAAGACAGCGACGGCTGAAGCAACAGGACCAGCCCGGCAACGGCGGCGGGAATCCAGGGCAGGGAGCGGGTGATGAGCAGCCAACCCAATGTCTGGCACATCAAGCCCAGCGCCACCAGCGAGAGCCCGCTTTGAAGATCGGGGATGGAAAAAGAGTTACCGGTCCGGACCATTTCCAGGGCGAGGTAGAGTGCCGTGGAAAAAGAGACGACCATCAGGCTGAGGGCCGCGGACGGCTTCGACGTGTGGGATTGCAGTTTACGCAGGACGATCAGGAATCCGGTGTAAAAAAACGCCGTTGAAAGGCCATAGCCGATGCCGATCCGGTAGTCCGGGCTCAACTGCTCCCAGCGAAGACCGACGATCATGAACAGCCCCGCGACCGCCAGGGGAACGGACAGGACAAACCGCAGATTCAGCCGTTCCCCGAACAGCAGCACACCGACCGCCGGGACAAGAAACACCTCGAAGTTGCCTAAAATGGTGGCCAGTCCCGGTCCCACATGGACAATGCTGCGGTGCCAGGTATACAGATCCAGGGCAAAAAAGATGGCGGCGAGCAGCGATAGCCCGAGGCAGTGCCACCCCCGCCACAACTTTTCACGGCGGACGAGCAGGATGATCAGCAGAAAAAGCCCACCGAAAAAGACCCGGTAAAATGCGGAGACCGTGGGCGGGACATGAGCCAGCTTAACCCACACTGCGGAAAAACTGATCATTATGGCGCCCAGCGTGGTTCTCCATAGGGCATGGTTTAATGACCGGGTGTTGTCAGCGGGCATGATGCCTTTTCTTTCAATGATGGGGTGATGTGAATTATGGCTTTTAGCAGGATTCACTCCTTATTCGCAACCGTTATGCCATTGACAGTCCGATGCTGTTACCTCAGCGGCACGTGATCGTCGGGTGGTCTGTTTTGTAAGAAAAAGTATTACACGATAATCAGAAATACCCCAATTGACCCGGTTTCCATGCCTTGTTAGTCTGTAAATCATCCGAAAAGTTTTCTGATGCTCTGCGGCGGCATTTTCTATCCGCCACGGATAACCCCACTTACCCAGCAGGAGGAACGAATGAGGAAAAATTTTTTTACCGTTGCTATCGGTGTCTGTGCAGTTCTGATGATGACGATGGCCTTCTCGGCCGATGCCAATGCCAAAGCCATTTATAAATTCGGCGGCGGGCCTGCCGGAGGTACTTTTCAGTTCATGGCCGGAGGCATCTCCACCTACCCGCCCGTGAAGGACATCAAGGAGTTCAGGGTGCTGGCCGGCGCTTCCGGCGGCAGTGTCGAGAATATGAGAAAAGTCGATTCCGGGGCCTACGCCTTTGGCGTGGTTTATTCCGGCCACGTTTATCTTGGCCTCAACGGCCGGATGAAAAATGACCCGAAGAAATATGAAAACGTGATGGCAGTTTCATATTTTTATGGCGCGCCCGCTCAGCTGGTTGTGAAAAAAGGCGGCGGGATAAAAACAGTGAAAGACCTCGAGGGCAAAAAAGTGGGTGTGGGCAACGCCGGTTCCGGTGCCTTTGCCAACTGCGAACTGTTTTTCACCCACATGGGCATCTGGGACAAGATCGAACGAAACGCCATGGGCTACAACGATGCCGCCGCCGCTTTCGGCAACAATCAACTGGACGCCTTCTGGCTGTTCACCGCTTTTCCCAGCGGGGCGGTGGTCATGGCCGCCCAGCAGAACGACATCGAAATGATCGATCTGAATGCCGAAGCCGAGGCCAGCGGATTTTATGCCAAATATCCTTACTTTGCCAAATTGAAGATTCCCGCCGGGACCTATAAAGGCGTGGACAGTGACGTTCCCTCCTTTCAGGACTCCGCCCTGTGGGTGGCCAACAAAGATGTTCCCGCGGACGTCGTCTACACGCTGCTTTCCAAGATCTACACCCCTGAAGGGCTGGCCCACATGGTCAACGTGAAGAAGACCGCCAAGGCCATGAGCATCGAATCAGGCATCACCGGTATTGTCACCCCGCTGCATCCGGGTGCCGAGAAGTTCTGGAAAGAAAAAGGCATATTGAAATAAACCCAGCCAATATGGGGCCGACGGTTTAAGCCGCGGCCCCTTTTCAAATGCTTGCAGAATAACCTCCTATCAACAAGGCAGGGGCCGCCGTGTACGATCAACTCAAGCGATTCGAACAAATTGTTTTCGATGTTCTTTCGGTACTGCTGGTTTTGTTTTATTCTTATGCTGCCGTGGTCCAGCCGGCATCCACCCAGTACCACCGGGGCATTTACGTCATCATCACCTATGTACTGGTGTTTCTGCTGTACCAATCCAAATCAAAGGTGATGCGGGTGGTGGATTACATCCTGATCCTGCTCTCCATCATCTGCATCGGCTACTGGATCCTCAACTTCGAAGCGATCAACTACCGGACAGGCGCGGAAAATGCGATGGACAAGACCATCGCCGTGGTCGGGGTGCTCATCGGCATCGAGCTGGCCCGGCGGGTGGTGGGCAACGCCTTTGTGATCATCGGTACGGTGATGCTGCTGTATGGCGTCTATGGCCCCTATGCCCCGGATCTTTTCGCCCATCCGGGGGACACCTTTCCCAACCTGTGCACCACCATTTACTACATGAGTGACGGGGTTTTCGGCATTATGGCCAACGTGTTGGCTACCTACGTGATTCTGTTCGTCCTGTTTGGCGCCTTCCTGGAAAAAAGCGGCGCCCAGAAATTTTTCATCGACTGGCCCCTGGCCGCGGTGGGACACAAAATCGGCGGCCCGGCCAAGGTGTCCGTTATCGCCAGCGGCCTGTTCGGCTCCATTTCCGGCAGCGCCATCGCCAATACGGTCTCCACGGGAACCTTCACCATTCCGATGATGAAAAAGGCCGGTTTCCGGCCCCATATCGCCGGCGGCATCGAACCGGCGGCTTCCATCGGCGGCATGTTCATGCCCCCCATCATGGGTGCCGGCGGGTTCATCATGGCTGAGCTGACCGGTGTGCCTTACTCGCATATCATGCTGGTGGGCATCTTCCCGGCCGTCATGTATTTTTTCAGCGTATTCTGCATGGTGCACTACGAAGCCAAGATGCACAACATCGTGGGCGAGCGATCCGAACACAGCGCCATGGAGATCCTGAAAAAAGAGTGGTTCTTCACCATGCCGCTGATCGTCATCACCATCTTCATGCTGACCGGCTACTCACCTGGCTACTCGGCCATCCTGGGTTTGGCCACCTGCATCATCGTCAGCTACAAGTACCAGGACACCCATATCGACTATACCCTGGCCGTGGTCATGGCCCTGGTCCTGACCACGCAGCTGATATCGCTGCTGCTCAGCAAGACCGTCGGACCCGAGGCGGGCAGAAGTTTCAACCATATGGTTTCCGAAAGGGAAATGGTGTTTGCCGGCATCGCTCTATGCGTGATCTGGTATGCGATTAAAAAAGAACATCGCCCGGCCATTCGTTCAGGGCTCAAACGGTTTGTGGAGTCCTCCCGTTCCGGCACGGAAAACAGCCTCAAGATCGGCGCCACCATCGGGGTCATCGGCATCATCATCGGCGTATTGACCTTTACCGGCCTGGTGCTGACCTTTGCCGACATTGTCATCGAGCTGGCCGGCGGATCGCTGGTGATGACCATCTTTCTGATCGCGCTGGCCTCCCTGGTTCTCGGCATGGGCGTGCCGGTCACGGCGGCTTACCTGATTACGGCCGTGGTGGCCGTACCGGCCCTGACCCATCTGGGGGTCAACGAAATCGCCGCCCACATGATCGTCTACTGGCTCTCCCAGGATTCCAACATCACCCCGCCGGTGTGCATTGCCGCCTTTGCAGGGGCGACGATCGCCAAGGCCAACATGTGGCGAACGGCCTTTGCCTCGTTCAAATTTGCCAAATTTCTCTATCTGGGGCCGTTCTTGTTCGGCTATGTCCCGGCCTTCTCACTAAACGGCAGCGCCATGGATATCGTCAAGGCCTTTGTATTGATTATCATGGGTACCTGGCTCTATTCTTATATTCTGAGCGGGATTTGGATCAAACAGATCATCGGATTGTTCAAGAAAGCCCCGGCCGCCTGATCGACCCCTGGAAGATGCGTTCACTCAGTTAACTTCAAATCCAAAAAACCCCCGCCTTAACGGGCGGGGGTTTTTTTTGGACAAAAAAAGGGCGTTACCGAATACCGGTGCCTATGGGAGGGCAACTTGTTGTTCAGCGACCACCAGAAGGTCTTTCGCCTGATATTCATCTTGGAGCAGGGCTATCTTTTTGATGTCAAAAGCGCTTTTCAACCGGCAGATGTTTTGTTTGTTCAGACCTTGAACGCGGGAAACCATGCTGGGATGGGCGGATATGGTCAGGGGGTCCGGCCGTTTTTCCATCCTGTCCAGTGCGGATGAAATGGCATCGAAAACGATTTCTCCGTGCACCAGGTGGCCGAAGGCCGGGTGGTAGGGACCGGCAATAAAGTCGTTCGCCCGGGTCAATCCGTCCGAGGCCTGAAGTCCCATGCGGACCACCGGTATGTCGTGGGATTTAAAAAAAAGGTAGAGTCGTTTTACTAGCGTGACACAAGATGCCAGCGCCATGGGATGATAGCTGCCGCCGCTCAATCGTCCGGCAAGCAGACTGCCTTTGAGGACCAGGGTCGGATAGATTCTGACAAAATCCGGCCGCAAGGCGGCAATCTGGTGGGCCGTTTCCATAGCGCCGTCGTCGTCATCTTCCGGAAGCCCCACCATCATCTGCAGGCCCAATTTATAGCCCCGTGCTTTTAACAGTCCTGCCGCGATCACCGTATCTGCTGCCCGGTGCCCCCGTCCGGCGGCATCGAGGATCCGGTCATTCATCGACTGAACGCCTAACTCAACGGTGGAGACCGCGAACGGTTCCAGCAGACCCAGGGTTTCCTGACTGATGGTGTCCGGTCGGGTGGAAAAGCGAATGCTGTCCACAGCGTTTGTCCGCACAAAGGGCAGGGCTGCCTGCAGCAAAGAGAGGATGGTCGCTTTTTCGAGACCCAGGAAGCTGCCACCGAAAAAGGAGATCTGAGTGGTGGAAGGCAGTTTCTTTCCGTATTTTAAAAAACGGTTCACTTCCTGTTGGATCTGCTCCGGAGACGGCGTCTGTGCGGCTTTGCCGGTAATGGCACGTTGGTTGCAAAAAATACACTGGTGGGGACATCCCATGTGGGGGATGAATATAGGGATGATCAGGGGTCGTCCGGCAGGTCCAGTGTCGCCTCGGATTTCCATGGTCAAGCGGATCGATCCAACCGATCAAGGCCTGCCCTGGCGGCTTCCTGCTCAGCCATTTTCTTACTTTTTCCATCGCCTTCGGCAGTGATCCCGGCTACGGTCATCCGAACCCTGAAGGTTTTGTCGTGGTCCGGGCCGATCTCATCGACGACCTGATATATAGGCACTTCGTGGTAGGTCGACTGGACACGCTCCTGAAGCATGCTCTTGTAGTCGGTTTCATAGCGTGGATGGCTGACGTTGCGAAGCCGTTCCCGAAATTGATTTTCCACAAACCTGAACGCGGCGTCGAATCCGCCATCAATATAAATGGCGGCGATCACCGCCTCTGTCGCATCCGCCAGAATCGAGTTTTTTTTCCTGCCGTCGGTCAGTGCTTCCCCTTTTCCCAACAGCAGGTGGGGGCCAAGGCCGATCTCCCGGGCAATGGCGGCAAGTTCGGTTTCATTGACCAGCTGCGCCCGGTTTCTGGAGAGCTCCCCTTCGGCCAGATCGGGGTATCGTTTCATCAACAGATGACTGATGGACAGGTTCAGCACGGCGTCGCCTAAAAACTCCAGGCGTTCATTGCTGGCGATGTTCGGCTGGGGCTGCTCATTGACAAAGGAGCTGTGGCGAAGGGCAGCGGTCAGCTGTTCGGGGCTGTTGAACCGGTACCCGAGAGCACATTCCAGGTCGTCCCGGGTGGCGTTTTCGGGAGTCGGGTCATCCATACTTATCACCCCAGGTGTTCCATCAGATTTTCGTAGAGGGAATAGGGAACATGAAAGCCACCTTTACCAACGCCCATCTGGATCCCGGGGGTAATGGCACCATGAAAGTCAGTCCCACCGGTGATCAGAAGGTTGTGTTTGGTGGCCAGCTGGAAATAATGGGCTGTTGCTTCTTCAGGGTGCTCGGGATAGACGGCCTCGATACCTTCAAGCCCCATGTCCATGAGGGTCAGTAGAAACGGCTCAAAGGTGTTCAAATCAGTCACGCCATTCAGATACGGGTGGGCAAGCACCGCAACCCCACCCGCGGTTTTAATAGCCTCAATGGCCTCTTTCATCGGCACGCGGTGTTTTTCGACGTATGCAGGTCTGTTTTTTCCTAAAAACCGGTCAAATGCGTCGTCAATTGAATCAGCCAGTCCTTTTGCGACCAACATTTGGGCAATATGGGGACGTCCGGCCGTGGCGTCACCGACGACCATGGACAATTCCTCCATGGTCACATCCATGCCCAGCGTGTTGAGCCGTTCGATTATCTGGGGGTTCCGGTTTTCCCGGGAGGATTGAAGGACGGCCAGCAGGTTATTCAGAGGTACATCGAAAAGATTTAACCCGTATCCGAGAATATGGACGCTGCTTCCCGATGGATATCCTTCGGGAGCCCCCGCGCTGATTTCAATTCCGGTGAGAAATTCAAGGCACTTTGGAATCCCGAAAGCCAGGGCTGCGGCTGAACCGGCAAGGGTGTCGTGGTCAGTAATTGAGACGGCTTTCAGGCCGAGCCCAACCGCCATCTCCAAAATTTCGGGTGGTGCAAGCGTACCGTCAGAAGCTGTTGAGTGGACATGCAGATCGATACCGGCATGTGGGTCAGATGCCAAGGGCTTTTTCAAAAGCCTCCTCTTTGGTCTTGCAATCGATGCACTGGGTGGTGACCGGTCTTGCCTTGAGTCGTTCAATAGAAATGTCTTCACCACATTTTTCGCAGACACCGAAGGTGTTGTTTTCGATCCGATCAAGTGCTTTTTTTACTTTTTTGATCAACTTGTGCTCACGATCACGAATCCGCAACATGAAGTTTCGATCCGATTCCAGCGTTGCCCGATCCGTGGGGTCCGGAAACGTCTCTTTCTGTTCCGTCATTCCCGAAACGGTTTCGCCGGCATGGCTCAGCAGTTCCTGCAATCGCTTGTGAAGGAGCTCTTCAAAAAATTTTTGATCTTTTTTGTTCATCGCTCAATCCTGCCAAGGTGAAGGTTGCTATTTTAAACAAAAAAGAAACCTAACACATGGAGATGGGCATGTAAAGTGCTTTTGTGTCAGCGGTGCTGAGTCCGACTGTCTCAATTTAAATTAATATTCAAACAGTTAACTGAATCTATGGGGTCAATGCCGCACAGGATGATGCTCATTTTCAACTATTGGAAAGACCCGGTGGGTATCTTTTTCTTGAGTCCTGCCGACAAATCTTTTAAGAATGATGAGAATAAAAATCGTTTTTTCTTGTTAAACCCATTAACCAAGGAGAGCTCTGCATGACCGGGTCAAAAAGTGCCTATGAAACCGATTATCGGACGGTAACCATTAAAACCATTGATGGTTCAACGGTTCAGGGAAAAGTGAACATCTCACCCAATCAACGGGTTTCCGACTTGCTGACACTGCAAAAGGGACCGTTTCTGGTGGTTGTGGATACCAGCTACATGGACTGTAGAGGTAAAACCCTGTTCATCAATAAAGCCCACATCGTTTGGATTGAACCCGAAGATTGACGACTGCTGAAATCAGAGATGGCAACTCCACTGCGCATCGGCGAGGTTGCCATCTTTTTTCAGTCGCGTTTTCGACTTCAGGACAGTTCTGAAACCAGGGCCTCCAGCGTTTTCAGATTGCTGGCATTGAATACGCGATGATCATAATCTGAAGGAATAATTTTTTTAAGCAAGCCGGCCAGCACTTTTCCCGGACCCACCTCTACGAACACCTCTACCTTTTCCGACACCAGTCGACGAATCGTATCGTACCATCGCACCGGACTGCACAATTGCAGGGCCATGTGCCGTTGGATTGTTTTAGGGTCTTTGCAGCTGTCAGCGGTGACGTTGTGAATGAGCATGTGGGTCGGTGAACCAAATTGAAACGTGTTCAGAAAGGCGGTGAATTCCTCTTCGGCACCCTTGATCAGGTCGCTGTGCCAGGCACCGCTCACCTTGAGAGGGATTGCCCGGGCACCTTTTGATTTGGCCGCTTCCGAAACTGCCGTCACCGCATCGGGGGCTCCGGTGATGACGATCTGCTGCTCGGAATTGTGATTAGCTACGGAAACCACTCCCGCTTGACGGCAGGTGTTGACCAGCGCCTCTACTGCCGCGATATCCAAACCCACAATGGCGTTCATGGCGCCTTTGTGTTTCAACGATTCCCGATGCATCAATTCTCCCCGCTTAAGCACCAGGCGAAGGGTTTCGGTCATGGAGACAATTTTGGCGGAAGTCAGTGCACTATATTCCCCCAGACTATGTCCGGCGGAAAAATCGCAGGGGATGCCGGACCGTTGAATGGCGGCCAGGCAAGCCAGGTTCACGGCCGTAAGGGCCGGTTGAAGGGTGACGGTTTCCGTCAAGGTTTCCAGCGGGCCTTTAAAGCAGTATTGGGAAATATGGGCGCGCGCGATGTCATCGGCAGCGTCAAAGATTTCCCTGACAAAATCATATTCCTGAAACAAGTCTTGTCCCATGCCTACCGATTGAGAACCCTGTCCGGGAAACAAGAAGGCAATTTTTTTCAATGGTTATCCTCCAGGTTGAAGAGTTTCCGGGTCAGGTCCAAAGCAGCGGATTTATTGCCACGGCAGCCATCTTTTTTTAGAAAATCGGTGGGTCCGTGGAGAATTTTGTTCACCAGGGCGCCCGTCATGCGTTCGATGGCCTGCTTGTCGATGTCAGAGAGGTGGCTCATTGTCCCCAGGGTTTTTTCCAGCTCCTGCCTGGCGATGGCTTCCACTTTGCCGCGCAGTGAGACGATGGTCGGCACCACCTCGAGGGTGTCGACCCATTTTCGAAACCCGATCACCGCTTCATCGATAATCCGCTGCGCTTTTACGGCCTCCCGGTTTCGGTCTTCGATGTTTTCATCCACGATGCCCGTTAGGTCGTCAATATCGTAAACGTAGGCATTGTTGATCCGGTTGATGTCCGGATCGATATCTCTGGGAACGGCGATGTCGATGAAAAAAAGACTTCGGTTGCGGCGACTTTTCATGGCTTCTTTGATCTGATCTTTGCGAAGTACGTAATCGGTGGCGCCGGTGGAACTGATGACGATGTCCACGTCTTTGATGCAGCTGATTATTTCTTCGAATTTAATCGCTTTTCCACGGAAGCGGTCAGCCAGTTCAACGCCCCTGGAAAAGGTGCGATTGGCCACGGTAATGGTGCCGGCCCGGTTGCGGATCAGGTGTTCGACGGCCAGTTCGGCCATTTCCCCGGCACCGACCAGCATGACTCGCTTGCCTTCAAGATCGCCGAAGATCTTTTTGCCCAGTTCGATCGCAGCGTAGCTGATACTCACCGCGTGATCGCCGATACCGGTTTCCGTGCGAATTTTTTTGGCCACGAAAAAGGTTCGGTGGAGCAGTTTGTTAAGGATTACGCCGGAGGTTTTTTCCACGGTGGCTTTCCGATAGGCCTCCTTCATCTGGCCGAGGATCTGAGGTTCGCCTACCACCATGGAATCCAAACTGGCAGCCACCTGCAAGGTGTGGCGGACGGCTTCGTCGCCGACATACTGATAGAGGGACTTCTCAAACTGGGAAAGCGGGACTTTCTTGAATTCGGAAATGAACTGTTTGGCATGGGTTACCGCCGCTTCACGTTCATCGACGGCCATGAGCAGTTCGATCCGGTTGCAGGTGGAAAAAAGCACCGATTCTTCGATAGTCGGGTTGTCGCGGAGCATCATCAGCGCCTGGTCCGTTTCGTCGGCCGTAAAGGCGATGCACTCCCGAACGTCGACAGGGGCGGTTTTATGATTCAATCCAAGCAGTACAATATCGCGCATAGTTCATTATCGCTGTCGGTCCGCCGCTTGCTTCACCCGAGGCAGAAGGGACCCTGTTTTTAACATTTTACCGGCCTACATGGCCGTAAAGGTTCCGTGGTGACCCTGCAGCAGGAAATTGACGCCGAAAAAGGTGAAGAGCAGGACGCCGAAGCCGATGATGGCCATGACAGCGGCCCGCCGTCCTCGCCACCCGACGGTCAACCGCTCATGGAGCAGTGCTGCGTAAAACAGCCATGTGATGGCGGACCAGACCTCCTTGGGGTCCCAGCTCCAGAATCTCCCCCAAATGGCTTTGGCATAAACGACACCGGTGATTAGACCAATGGTAATCATCGAGAATCCTACGACGATGCTGGCATAGCCGGTGGTGTCCAGCAGGTCAAGCGATGGCAGGCGGCTGAAGAAAAATCCCCGGGTTTTCTTTTTGATGGCGTTTTCCTGGAGCAGATACAAGATGCCCAGACCGCATGCCAGGGTAAAAGCCGCATTGCCCAAAAAGATGGTGACGATATGGGCGGCCAACCACCAGCTTTTTAAGAGCTGAGGGTCATGGGCTACCGGCCTGGGCATCTGGTAGGCAACGATCATCACCAGGGTAATTAACGGCGCGGCATAAATTCCAAGTATTTTAAGTTTATATTTGAAAAAAAAGATCAGAAATACCGCCGCGATCGCCCAACCCGTGACCGAGAGGGTCTCATGGAGGTTATTGACCGGAAAGTTGCCTGCCCGGATACCGCAGGCCACCAGGGAAACCGTGTGCAGGGAAAACCCTGCGGCCATGAATCCGATGGCCGACCGCTGGAGGATCGATTTCTGGAAAAAAAGATAGCCGAAATAGCATGCACAGCTGAACATGTAAGTGATGGTGGCAATGATGAAAACTGACTCCATGTCACTCCTGGGGCTGCCGGTTGGATGGCATTATTTGTTGATATCGGTAGCCAGGGCCCAGAACCTTTTTCAGCAACTGGTCAATCTGGGCAATTTTTTGGGATTTGACCAGCGCAAGCAGGCCCCCGTCGATCAGCTGCTCGAACAGGGGCTTGTGCACCTCCGGTTCATGCGCATCGGCCAGCAGTTTGTTTCGGATAGCGCCCATCAGATCCAGCAGGATTCCATATTCGGGCCCGAACTGGGTTTCGAGACGTTTGCGGATATGTTTGGCAAAGGCGGGGCTTTTCCCGGCAGTGGAGATCGCCAGCACAAAGTCGCCGCGCCTGACAATGGCCGGGAGGATGAAATTGCAGATTTCCGGCCGGTCGGCAATGTTGCACAGCAGGTTGCAGCGCGCCGCGTCGGTGCTGATCTGCCGGTTCAGCGTTTCGTCATCGGTGGCGCCGATGATCAGAAACATGCCTTCCACGTCAGAGGACCGATAGGGCCGCTGTTTCAGGGTGATGACTTTTTTAGCGGCCAGCTGCGCAACCGCCGGAGAGACCTCAAGGCTGACCACGGTCACCACGGCGCCACATTGAACGAGGGTGTCCACCTTCCGGGCGCCTACCCGTCCAGCGCCCACCACCAAGCATCGCCGGCCGTTGATGTCAAGATTTACCGGATAGTACCGCATGTCCACCACCTATAGGGTCAGGGTCATCAGGTCCCGCGCCAGAACAATCAGCCCATTATAGGTGCTTCGGCATTGATTTTCAATGTCGGTGTTTTCGCATGCCGGATAAAAATGGGTAAGCACCAACCGCTTGACATCGGCCGCCTGGGCTATTTTCCCGGCAAGTGCGGGGGTGAGATGGCCATCGACTTTCTGATCATCGGGAAAGGCTGATTCGCAGATCATTAGATCTGCGTTGACTGCGATAGCGGTCAGACTGTCGCAAACGTCGCTATCCCCGGAATAGACCAATATCTTACCATCGGTATCGCCAATGCGGTAGGCCAGGCTTTCCGGCCGGTGAGCCACAGGCATGGAGGAAACGGTAAATGATGAAAACACGCGATGATCAGCATTTTGTGTGTCGAGTTCAACTACCGTGAACATCCCGGGGGGCAGCACAATCCAATTTCCGTAAACCGTTTTAAGGCGTTCGAAAAAGGATCGGAACCCCTGTCCCGCGATAATGGTCAGGGGTTGTTTCTGGGAGGATGGTGCCGGATATTTCAAAGCGAACAGAAAAGATGCCAGTTCGCCACTGTGGTCCGGGTGAAAATGGCTGAGAAAGAGGTAGGATATATCGAATATGGAGACATCGACTTCCAGCAGGCGACGCATGGTCCCCGGCCCGCAGTCGAAAAGCAGGTTTTCCCCGCCGGTTTTCATCAAAAAAGAGCAAGGGTTGCGCACCAGCGAGGGCACACAGGTTCCCGATCCCAGAATGGTGATTTGGCTTTTCATGGTTGTTGCGTTTGCCTGCAAAAGGGGGTCGTATCCATAGGTCCGCAATCGTATGCTGAACCTGAAAAGAATACAACCGGAAGATATCGGGAAATGGTCAAAAAAATCGGCTTGCCGGGTGCCTGAAAAAGAGGCCACATGGCTTTGCTTTGCTTTTCTCGGTTAGTCGGTCGGATGTTGCCGCGCAATCATGGTGCTTGACAATGCTGAATTGTATTTGTTATTTCTGCCGCTATTCGAAAACTATCGGTAATCTAAAAAATCCAGCCGGTGCAGCAATTTATGTTCAATCAACCACCGGTCCGGGTAAGTTCTTTTCGCTTCAGTGTCCGACGAATTTTTCAAGCTTTTGATAGACCCCGTCCGACCCGCTGACCGCTGGCGGATAATAAAAGAAGATCGATGAATCGATACGGGAACGCTGTTTGTTCGACTATAAAAAAAACAGAGACTGGGCAGAAAATTTGACCCTTGTCATGCAGCTGGGGCTGACCATGGCCGGCTGCATCGTCTTTTGTTTCTTTGTAGGGCACTATCTGGATAAATGGTTGGGATTCCGGGGAGTATTCACCGCAATTTTCATTTTCCTCGGCATCGCCGGTGGCGCCAATGTCTGCTATCGACAGATACTGGAAATCACCGAACCGAAAGACAAGGCAGATCCTGATGGAAACGGACACAACGGTTTTTGACATACAAAAAAAATATGGCTCGCGGGCGTTGGTGCTTGCCATTGGTGCCGGTCTCCTTTTTCTTGCCTTGGGCCAACAAGGGATTTGCCGTGGATTGGTTCTTGGCGGGGTTTTCAGCGCCGTCAATTTTGCGATCATGGGCCAGTTGATACGCTTCCGTATCAGGGACAATCGCAAGGCGGCTACCCGGCAATCTCTGCTTTCCCTGCTGCTGCGTTATGCGCTGCTGGCGATCCCGCTCGTTTTGGCCGTGCGGTCCGACCGGTTTAATTTTCCAGCCACGGCAGTCGGTCTATTCATGGTTCAACTGGTGATCATGGTCGAACATGGCTCCCGGTTGATCTTCACTGCTGTCAAACACTGAACCAAGGGCACGATACATGGGAGAACTCGGAAGGATTCATCAGCTGATCATACCGGTTTTCGGCTATTCCATGACTTTCAACCTCGAGGTCATTCTCATGACCTGGATCGCCTTTTTTGTGCTTTTTGTGCTTGCTTTTTTTATGGCGCGCAAACGGGGCATGGTGCCGGGATCCATGCAGGTGTTCGGGGAACTGCTCGTTTCCAATCTCTACAAACTGACAGAAGACGCCTTGGACAAGGATCTGGCCAAAAAGTACGGCCCCTTGATCTGTGCACTTTTTCTGTTTTTGCTGGTGTCCAACTGGCTGGGAATCGTCCCTCACCTGGATGAGCCCACCAAGGACCTCAATACCCCCTTGAGCCTCGGCATGATGGGTTTTGTTATCGCCCATGTCGCCGGGATACGCAAAAAAGGGTTTAAAAACTATGTCAGCGAGTATTTTCAGCCGATCTTTTTCATGGCGCCGCTGAATATCATCGGCGAGTTTGCCAAGATCGTCTCCATATCCTTCCGTCTGTTCGGCAATATCATGGGCGGGTCGATCATCATCCTTGTGGTCTCTTATCTCACCTACAGCATCTTGCTGCCGCCTTTTCTTAATGCATTTTTCGGCATGTTCGTGGGTACGATTCAGGCGTTCGTTTTTACAATGCTAACAGTTGTATACATCTCAGTCCAGGTGAAATAGATGATGGATCTCGATGTTCAGACCTGGGTTAAGGTCGCCGCGTTTGCCGGCGGGGGTATTGCCATGGGGCTGGGTGCGGTTGGCGCTGCCATCGGCGAAGGGTATACCGCTGCCCAGGCCAATCTGGCCGTTTCCAGAAACCCGAAGATTTCTGGAGAGATCTTCAAAAACATGCTCGTGGGGCAAGCGGTAGCCGAATCAGCTTCCATTTTTGCCTTGGTGGTTGCGATCCTGCTCCTGTTCATGGACAAGGGAAATCCGACGCTGCTCAAAGCGGCCGCCCTTTTCGGCGCCGGCGTCAGCATGGGATTCGGGGCTATCGGTTCGGGTATCGGGTCCGGGTTTCCCGGAGGCCAGGCCTGTCTGGGACTTTCCCGCCAGCCCGCGGTATCCAACAAGCTTACCACCAACATGCTTATCGGATCCGCCGTTTGCCAGACCCCGGCGATCTTCTCCATGGTGGTGGCGCTGATGCTTCTGTTCATGGATTTTTCCAACGCACCCCTTCACCCCACTTGGGCGGCGCTGGTGGGGGCAGGCCTGAGCACGGGGCTGGCTGCCATCGGTTCGGGATACGGCGGTGGCATGGCTGCCGGGGCCAGCTGCGAGGGGGTTGCCCGTCAGCCGGAGACGGTGGCAAATATTACAACCATTATGCTGGTGGGCCAAGCGGTGGCTCAGACGCCATCCATTTTCGGATTGCTGGTTAGTTTTATCCTGATGTTCAAACCTTTCCCGAATCCATGCAGCTGCAAGCAGCCATGGCGCTGCTGAGTGCAGGACTTTGCACGGGCCTTGGCGGCATTGGACCGGGCCTGGGCAACGGCATGGCGGCGGAAGGCGCCGTTCGCTGGGTGGCCCGCAACGTCACCCATGCGGCCGATCTCATGCGGATCATGCTGGTGGGCCAGGCCGTCTCCCAGTCCACGGCCATCTATGCGATGGTGGTCAGCCTGGTGTTGATCTTTGTCTTGTAGGTTTAAGGATTTCGGCGACTTTCCGGTCGCTTCGCTCTAATATTTTCAAATACATGATGATAAAACGGTAACCGAGGAGGAGTATTATGGCCATCGAAGGTGTAGACATTGTAAAAGCGGCAGCATTTTTAGGAGCAGGTATTTCCATGGGGCTAGGCGCAATCGGTCCCGGTGTGGGAGAAGGAATGGTGGCCGCCAAAGCGTGCGAGGCCATCGGCAAGAATCCCAAGGAAGCAGGACTGTTGACCCGAACCATGCTGGTGGGCCAAGCTGTCTCCGAATCGACCGGCATCTATTCCCTGGTTATTGCGCTGTTGCTGCTGTTTGTGGTTTAGTGGACCATCTCTGACGCCGGTATTTTCGGATCTGTCTCAACCTGCCGCCCAGGCATAAGAAACCTGGAACGGCAAATATTCAACAGAGAGCGTCCACCATGGAAATTATTGCGACTACCTCGCTGATCAGTATCAATGAGACCTTTTTCGTTCAGTTGGTCTCCTTCCTGATATTTCTTTATGTTATGAACCGGATTATGTTCCGTCCGCTGCTTAGCACCATTTCCCAGCGGAAGGAGTTAATCTCCGATTTCCAGAAAGATATCCTTTCAGGGAAAGAAGATCTGGTTCGGATAGGCAAAGCTTTTGACCGCGAGCAGGCCAAGGTCATCCAAGAGGCCCATAAAGTTGTTCTTTCCATTGAAGCAGATGGGGATCATCGGGCCTCGGAAATCTTGGAGGAGACACGGCAACAGATTTCAGAATTGAGGCATGAAACGGAGACCCGGGTAAAAGATCAATTACGGCAGGCTCGCATGGAATTGGCCGGAGAGGTGGAGGCCATTACTTTGACGATCATGGAAAAAGTGCTTCATCGGAGGCTGTAATTATGAGGTTGACTGATAGAGCAGGTGCGCTGTGCGTCACCATCCTCTTTGTGGGATTTTTTATGGTGGCGCTTCCTGCAGCTGCCCAGGCCGCTGACGCCCAATGGAGACCCGCCTACGACGTGGCCATGCGTTGGGTAAACTTTATCATCCTTGTTGCAGTGATCGTAAAATATGCCAGAGAACCCATCAAAGATTTTTTGAGGCTCCAAAAAAGTGACATCGTTGCCGAAATTGGCCAACTAGAAAAAGAAAAAGCCAGGATTATTAGTGAAATCAAGGCTGTAAAGCAAAAAGGGATTGAAAACCGGGCCCACTTCAATGAGTTGAAAGATCGACTGATCGCCCAGGGAGAGACCCGCAAGCAGCAGATCGTGGAACAGGCCAAGCAACAGAGTAAAATCATGATGGAAGAGACTCGGCGTAAGATGGAAAACCGGATAGACCAAGCCAAGGGGGTCCTCAAAATGGAGTTGCTAAATATGGCCATCGATCAGGCAATGGTAAAGCTGCCAAGCGTAATGAACTCTGGAGACACTCAGCATCTTTTGGATGATTATATGAGCAGTCTCCATAACTGAACGAATCCCCATCACACCTAAGGGACTCGCCTTTCATACCCATTCGTCGGTTTTTCTTTGCAGCTTGACAGCGCCACCATTTTTCATTAGGAGACCCTCGGTTCTTTTTTCGTCACACCAACCACTATCAATCGCCGTTTTGGGACATAACGGGCAGGACGGGACGTCAATCATGGAAAAAAATGCCTCCATCGAAACATTTATCAAGGATCAAATCGAAAAGTGGAAAAAACAAACCCAGACCCATATACCGGTGATCACCATCTCTTCGGAACCGGGAAGCGGAGGTCGGATCATTGCCCAGGGGTTGGCCAAACGGCTCGGCATCGATCTTTTTGACCGTGACATCGTCAAGGAAATTTCTGAAAGTGCCCATATCAGCGGCGCCGTGATCGAAACCATGGAAAAAGACCGGCTCTCCGGAATCAAGGATTTCATTTCATCCCTGGTGAACGATCGCTATCTGTGGCCGGGGGTCTACCTGGATCATTTGATGAAAGTGGTTGCCGCGATCGCCAGCCATGGCAATGCCGTCATCGTCGGCCGCGGCGCCAACTTTCTGATCCCACCGGAAGACCGGTTGAGTGTTCGGGTGATTGCGCCCTTAGAGGTCCGGGTGAAGAACGTGGCCAAGGAATTCGGCGTCACCCGAGAAGAAGCCAAGCGGCGGGTGATCAACCGGGAAAACCGCCGATCCACCTTTATCCGCCAGTCCTTTAATGCCGATGTTGCCGATCCACGCAATTACGATTTGGTGATCAATACACAGAAATTAAACCTCGACGCGGCGTTAGGTGCAGTGATCGGTATGGTGGTCGGCGGTAAAGATGTGGTGGTAAAAAAACCGGCGGCAACAAAACCCAAAAAGAGATAATTTTTGCGGTCGCCGGACCGCTTGTCCACAGAATCAGGAAAAACAGCAGTGCCGGAGATACCCGATCACCGGCACTGCTGTTTTTTTGTCCTGGTCCCCCCGATTTTCTTCCGTTTTGCCCTTCACCGGCTTCTTTCTGGAGAGCACCCCGATTGATTTTGATTCCTACTACAGATATGAACACAATTCATTAAAAGCAGCTTCCTAAATCACTTGATGCGGATGTAATATTTTGAATTCATATAAAATATCGTCTCCCTGTTTGACATTGGAGCGGTAGTGAATTAAGAGAGTTTTTTTTTGGCGTGGTGGATTCGGGAAGCAACGGCACACAACATTATCCAGAAGCGTTGTTCCCTGAAACGGCGTATCGGTCAGTTTGTGTGGGGCGATTCGCTTTTTGAGACGCTTATCATCCAGGTTCGTAAAAAAAGGATTCAAGATGGAAGGGGCACTGCTTCCGATTGTCGTTTTTCTGGCGGTCTATGTGGCGTTGACCTTTGAACTGGTCAACAAGGCGGTCGCCGCGCTGCTCGGGGTGATGATCCTGATCGTGCTGCACGTGGTCAGCGAGCACCAGGCGGTCGAATTTATCGACTTCGAGACGATCATGCTGCTTTTGGGCATGATGTCCATCGTGGCCATTCTGAGAAAATCCGGCTTTTTCTCTATCGTCTCGGTCCGGATTGCCGAGTTGACCCAAGGCAGTCCGCTGAAAATATTGATTCTTTTTTCGATCGTCACCGCCGTCCTGTCGGCTTTCCTGGACAACGTGACCACGGTGCTGATCATCATCCCCATCATTATCGAGCTGACCGCCGGCATGGGCCTGGACCCCCGGATGTACGTGATCAGCCAGGCGATCATCTCCAATATCGGCGGCACCGCCACCCTGATCGGCGACCCGCCCAACATCATCATCGGCTCCAAGGTCGGACTGACCTTCAACCAGTTCATGTTCAATCTCGCGCTGCCGATCATTGTCTGCATCGGTGCCGCCCTGGTTTATCTCTGGGCCACCAACCGGGACAAATTCAAGCCCATCGACACCAACCTGGCCAAGCTTTTTTCAGTGCAGCTGCTGCTGGAAAAGATCCGCTTCCATTTTCTGGACACGAAGATCGACCGGCTGTTTCTGACAAAGGGCCTGGTCTGCCTGGGCCTGGCCATCGCTCTGTTCGTCACCCAGACCGTCACCCGACTCTCCCCGGGTGTAGTGGCGGTTTTTGTGGCCATGGTCCTTTTTTTGATCACCCGCATCGACGTGGAACAGATGCTGGAGGAGATCGAGTGGAGCACGCTGCTGTTTTTCACCGGCCTGTTCATCCTGGTGGGGGTGCTCGAGGAAAAGGGGGTGATCGAATGGATCGCCCATAACATTTTCATGCGCGTGGGCGACAACCCGTATGTGATCGTACTGACGGTGCTGTGGGTGTCCGGCATCGTCTCGGGGTTTCTGGACAACATCCCGTTTACCATCACCATGATCCCCATCGTCAAACTGATGCTGGAGAACAATCCCATTCCCCACAACATCCTGTGGTGGGCGCTTTCGCTGGGCGCCTGCCTGGGCGGCAACCTGACCATGATCGGGGCCTCGGCCAATATCGTGTCCGTGGGCATGGCCAAAAAATTCGGCCAGGAGATCTCGTTTATCGATTTTGCCCGGAAAAGCGCCGTGATCACCCTGATCACCCTGGTGATCGCCTCGGGCTACCTGATGCTTTATTTGTGGATATCGTTATGAAAGATGAAGACAAAGCCATATTGTGCAGCCTGATCCGGGACCATGAGGATACGGTGGGCTCCTCCCGGGTGACCATGATGGCCCTCAAGGCCTTTATCGAATCGATCCGGCAGGTGCGCTGCCGTGTCGAGGAGGTCCGGGAGCTGTATTCGGAACTGTCCCGGGCCATCAAGAATACGGAGCCCAAGGTCATTCCCCTGATCCACCTGATCGAAGAGTTTGAACGGGAGATCGGAGAATCCCCCGATGCGTCCATCGACCAGATCAAGGCCCAGGCGATCCGGATTCTGGAGGAGAAGTACCAAAAGATCAAGACCAAGACGGGCAGGGTGATCGAACACGGCCTGGCCTGCATCAACGAAGGGGATGTGATCATCGTCCACACGATCAGCTACGATGTGACCAACATGCTCAAACTGGCCCATGAGGTTCTGCACAAAAACTTCAAGGTGATCGTTCTCAAGCAGGATCTGGCCAAGACCCGCCGTCTGATCAAATCGCTGTCCGCGGCCGGGATCGACATGGAGATCATTCCCGAATACAGCCTGAGCCACTATATCGAGAGGGGCAACAAGGTGTTCATGGGGGCGCTGTCGATCACCGACGACATGAAGGTGGTGTCGGCGGTGGGGTCGGCCAACATTGTCAGCCTGTGCCACCTGAACCGCCTGCCGGTGTACCTGTTCGCCAATACCCTCAAGTTTTCTCACCGGCCCTGGTCCCAGCAGAGGATCCATCGCAAAGTGGAGTCCAAGACCCACGGGGACGTCTCTTTCCAGCTGATCACCCATTCCCACGATGCCGTGGACCTCAAGCATGTGGATTTCCTGGTGACCGAAGAGGGAATCAAGGACAAGGCGGCCACGATGGAGTTTATTAAAGCTGCCCGCATATAGGTGGGTACGCTGTTTTTCTCAGGGTGCGGTGGGTGAATCCAATTAACGGGAAAATATAGAATATTCCCCGTGAGGTATATTGTCCCCTGTTCTTTTCGTATTCAGCCGCTTTTCCTGCCGGCTCACCGATTTCCCGCTATTTCGGTCCTGCTCCGCAAGTAACTTTTCCGAGACGGAAGACCGTCAATCCGAGCTGTTTTAAGGACGGTCCTTCGGGGATCAATTGCCGTTTAAAATGGTGGTGACCATGGAGCGGTCTTCTTTTACAGCGGTCTGCTGATCGGATGCCCCATCGGCTGCGGGCAGGGCCTTCCAGCGGGATTTGTACATCGCTTTGAAGGCAATCTGAAACATGGCTTCGAGGAGCGAATAGGCCGAAACTTCGTGGGATGGATTGGCAAAAGCGGCGATGGCCCGGCTTTTTTCCGATTCGCCCTGTTTTAATCGACTCAGGTTATTCAAGAAAGCAACCATCTGGGGCGCTACCTGGCGATGTTGATCCGGAAGCTGCGTGTGGTTTTCCCACCGGGCTGCCTGCTTGGCGATGGTCTCGCAGGATGCCTCCAAAAGAAAAGTCTTGTTTTTTTCACTTTTTAAAAGAGGAGACAAAGAGACATGCTTGCGAATCGCTATATGAAGTAACGTTTTTTCGCGCTCCAGCTCGACCTTGATTGATGGTGCCATGGCTTCGGGAACCGACAGGGTCAACTGGTTCAATATGTCTGAAAATACCGACAAGTGGGTTTTGATGTCAGTGGCGGCGGCCGACCAGAATTTCTGGCTCATGGCCTTGACGGTGGCTTCGTCAGGGTCTGTTCGGTTTCGGCTGGATTTGAGGATTTTCAGTATCCCCGGGAAAGAACGGGCGGCGCGGGGAAACAGGTTTCTCCCGGTTACCGCCTTGAAAATGATGGCAATGCTGGCAAACCAATCCTGAAGATGAAGCGCTTCCGCCAGGTTTCCGAAATTGGAGGAAATTGTCCTGTTTTTCAATAGATGGAGCGGCGTGGCATAAAGGGGCGTTCCTCCGAGAAGGGGTTGCGCAATGGTACCGTCCCGGGTGGGCATCAGAGAGACCGCCGTTTCCACATCGATTACGCCTATTGAAAATGCGTTCTTGTTTTTCAGAAAGACCGGATAGTTGCCCGGATCTGCATCCAAAAACAAGTTGTCCGGCTTCAGATCCCTCAACGCCAAGCGCTTTTCCTTGAGAAGGCAGATCAGCTGCAGCATATTGGATGCGATGTTTTCGATCTGCTGGCGGTTTTTTGAAAAGGCTTTTATTTCCTGCTGTGTTTTTAAGAGCCGGATCAGGTCGTCTACGTTTTTCTGATTGGATTTGAAGACAGTTGAAAAACCATTTTTGACCCTATCCAGCAGGGCCGGATCGATGCCTTTTTCTTCCGGGTTGCCTTTTTCTCCGGAGATGCTGGATAGAAACCAGTTTTTGATCTGAAAGGTGTGAATCTTTTCCCCTTGGCCCGACTCCCTGATTATACGTTTGGCTTCCGCTTCACCAAGTTGGTAAAGGGTTTGAAGCCCTTCAAATACGGGGAGGGCGTCCAGCCCGTATCGAGCGGTGAACGCCTCTTGGTCCCAGGCCACATCAGGCGCCTCACGGATTTCATCAATGGTTTTGTCTTTGGACTCGTGCAATTCGTCGATGACGCGCCCTAAAAAGAAACTGTTGGTCAGTTCCATAAAGAAGGCAAATCGGTCTTTTATTTTCAGGTATTCCTGATATTCGGGATGTTCTTCAACCAGCCGGATATACTGTTTTTCCAATTGCTCCTGGGTAAGGCTCGATTCATAGGGCAGTTTTTTTACTTTTTTGAGTACTACGGAGACCATGGGGACGATGCAGGCGACCGGAGACAGGTGCGTGGCGATCTGCACCTCTCTCCGGATGTCTCCTACATATTTTTCCATGTCCGTGACGGGCACCGGCGGTATCTTTACCACCATATGGGTGTCGTAGATGACGTAAAAGCATTTGCTTTTGCTGCCGGTCTCTTCTCCCAATGGCCCGACGGACATTCGGCGGGTCAGCCAGTCGCCGCTGCCCTTGACGCCCAATTCGAACACCTTCATTTTTTGTGAGGTTGAGGCGTCGGTCATGGTAAAGCGGGCAGGAACATTCCTATCCAACCCATTTTGGACCTTGTAAAGTTCGAGGAAAAACAGAGCAATATCCCTAAGATCGGAAGTCTCCCGGCCTTCTTCCTCAAGGACCCTGGAGTGATCCGATCTTTGATGTAGACTGTCACCCGCCGGTGTTTTTGAAACCGTGGTTTTCACCGAATTGGATAACATCAGGATCAGTTTGGCGATTCCAGATGCAGCGGCAAACATAAACAGGAAGATCAGCAGGCGGGTGTCAAAGGCCCGGATCAGTTTCTGATTGAATCCCAGACGCTCCATTATCTGTCGTTTCTGGCCGTCGATGATAAAAAGCAGGGAGGCCTGCTTTTGAACCTTGATCGACCCGACAGAGGTAACATCAGCACGCATAAACATGCCGGCTTTTCCGTTGGCTTCGTAAAAGACGAACTGATCGGACTGGTCGACCTTGTCTGCAAGGACCGGTTCTCCTCCTTTAATATAAATGACACGACTGTTTGAGCTGATATCAACTTTCAAAAAGAAGATAACGGCGGTACAAAGCGCTGAGAACGCGACAATCAGGATCCATTTTTTCATAGCGCCCACATCCGTTTAATTCTGTCTTCCCGGGGGAGTTTTCATTATGACGATGCCGGGCCTTCCGAAGCGTATTGGAGAACCACCACACCAATTTTAATGATGTCCATGTCTTTCAGGCGGACGGGTCCGCGGACAATCTGACCATTGACTTTCGGTTTGATCCAGCCACTGACGCAGCTGATGTAGTGGTGTTGGGGAGTCTTGCTGATAGCCGCAGCCGGATCTCCGGCCAGGAAGGAAAAAAAACCGCCAATGACAATGTCGCAGCGGTGGGTTCTTCCGATGGTAATCATACTTTTCTCCAGGTCTAACCTGCCGTTCCCACCAGCCAAAAAGGCCACATAGGCCCGTGTTTTGGGGATCTCGGGAATGTCTCCGCTCTCGGCCAGCATCCGGCGGTACACTTCCGTGTCCATGAACATGGTATGATCCGGACCCGGATCCCCAGGCAAACCGGAGGTTTTCAATCCGCCTTGTTCAGGTCTCGGCCGTGATCTTCCACGGTCCAAAAAAACCAGTGTGTGCTTGCCGATCGTGATGATATCCCCGTTTTTGAGAATTGCCTGCTCGACGGTATATCCATTCAAAAAGGTGCCGTTTTTGCTGTTGGTGTCCTTTAGAATGAACCGGTTGCCTTCTTTGAGGATGACGGCATGATTGCCGGAAACCGCATAATTGTCTATGACCAGATGATGGTTGGGGTTTCTACCTATTGAAAGGGTGTCGATTCGATCGAGGGCGAACTCTTTGATCGTTCTGTCCTTGTACTTGACGAGCATTCTGATCATTTGGCCGCCTTTTTTACGAGAGACTCAGCTCAGGAGCGCTTTTTACCACCGAAAAGGGATACAATCCATGCCGGAATGCCCACAATCCGTCCAAACAGACGATTGGCCGGCCTCTCGTTTGCCGATGTAACCCGTACCACGATGACGGTAATGTTATCCTCGCCACCTCTCTGATTTGCCAGATCTGTCAGCTTTCTGCACGCCGATGTCGAATCATTCTGGTAGACCAGATCCCGGATTTCTTCTCTGGAAATCTTGCCACTGAGGCCGTCGCTGCACAGGACGATGATATCGTCCGCAAAGCATGGGGTTTCTACAAGATCCATACCCACATCCGACCGGATGCCCACGGCCCGGGTAAGAATATGCGCCAGCTTGCTGCTGGGAAACCGGCCCTCCATCGACTTGGGTATCTTTTTTCGCTCGTGGAGCAGGGTGTGGGGCGTGTAAAGGGTTTCGATTTCCCCGTTTCTCAGCAGGTAAATGGGACTGTCTCCAACATTGGCGGTGATGATAGAATTGCCGGAAAGGTAGAGTGCGGAAACAGTCGTACCCATTCCCCGGCAGGCTGTATCCATGAGTGACTGCTTGTAGATTTTTTGATTGGCTAAAAAAATACTTTCGCGGAGATGTCTGGCGGCTGCACTCTGGCCATTTAGAACGTTGGGCCCGTCAGGATCTGTAAATTCCTGCGTCGGGTTTGCCAGGTATGCGTCGATGGTTTCAACGGCAATTCGACTGGCCACCCCGCCGGCCCGATGTCCCCCCATCCCGTCCGCCACGACGTACAAACCAATTGGTTCGTTGAGGATGAAGCTATCTTCATTGGCCTTGCGGACTTTTCCGATATCACTGAAACCAGCGGCTTGAACCCTAATCATGTTTTGCCCCTTTTTCCCTTAAAAACAATAAATTGGGATGATTGTCAAGGAAAACACTGTGTTTAGGAGAAATCGAAGCGCCTGACCCAACGGGATTTCAATGACATGAACCGCTGCTTTTAACTACAGTCAAGATAGGTTTCATCTGGGGTCCTCCAGGCTCACAACCCATTAACAGCGGCAAACAGGTGACCGACATTGAACAGCTTGTGTTTTATGCAGATAATGGTTAAAGGGGGCAACGGTATTGATTCCATTATTGCCGCGACCCAAAGGAAAGATCGTGTCCGTTCTCAAAAAGTCCATTTGGCGAAAGATCGGTTTTGGAATCGGAATATTCCTGCTCATCGGTTTGGGGACAGCCCAGTTTTTCAAAAAAGACCTGATTCGCCTTCAGTTTGTCCTCATGCTTTTCGATGCCCATGGCATTGTCGAGAACTTTCGGAGCATGACCCGGGTTTTTGATTATCGCACGGTTCGCCGAAGCGGACCGATCTACCGCATCCCTTACGAAAGCAAACGCCTCCCCGAATTCTATTCCTACCAGGGAAGTCAGCATGACCTGGCTCAATGGATCGAAAAAACGGGCACCAGCGGCATCATCATCATCCACGACGGCAAAATTGCCTTCGAACGTTACTACCGGGGGAACAGTGCAACCACCCATTGGATTTCATGGTCCGTCTGCAAATCGTTTGTTTCAGCGTTGGTGGGATTTGCCCTGGAAGAGGGGTTGATCCGCAGCCTGTCCGATCCGGTTACCGATTATGTACCCCTGCTAAACGCCTCCGGTTATAGCGGGGTCGCCTTGAAGGATGTGCTGCAGATGTCCTCGGGGATTGGATTCAATGAGAATTATGCGGATTTCAATTCGGACATCAACCGCATGGGCCGGACTTTTGCCTTGGGCACGGCCATGGATGACTTCGTGGCGTCGCTAAAAAACGACCGTCCGCCGGGAACGTATAACCACTATGTCAGCATGGACACCCAGGTATTGGCTATGGTCCTGCGTGAGGCCACCGGCCGTAGTCTCTCCGCATACATGGAGGAGAAGCTGTGGTCACGACTGGGAGCCGAATCGGATGCTTATTGGATTGTCGACCGCACTGGAATGGAATTGGCCTTCGGCGGTCTCAATGCGCGGCTCCGGGACTATGCCCGTTTCGGGCTTTTATTTCTTAACAAGGGTAGAACTTTCAGGAATCAGCAGATCCTGCCGGCGCAGTGGATCAGGGATTCCGTGACGCCCAGCCGCCCCCATCTCATGCCAGGTGCCAACAACCCGGCCTCGTCAAGCCCCCTTGGATACGGCTACCAGTGGTGGCTGCCGGAAACTTCTGACGGGGATTATTGCGCCATCGGCATATATGGCCAGTTTATCTACGTCCACCCCCGATACCGGGTCGTGATCGCCAAAACCTCCGCCTATGCGGACTACAACCAAACCGGGGACGAAATGGAATATGAATCCCTGGCCGTATTTCGCTCTCTTGCCGCCAACATGGACCGACATCCTTAGTTGGTCGCATCCATATTCCTCATCCAGTTGTCTCCTGCCAGTTTCAGCAACGTCTCCATCGGGTTTACAGTGTTCGCCCATTGATTCTGTACGAATGATCGCAAATGTTTTTAACAAATTGATTTTAAATATAAATAAAAATTTTCAAAATAGCTAAGAAAAAGGCACGGCAGTTGCTTTTTACCCCTGCAAACGACCAACCCATACGAAAATTATACACAGGGGGTATCAAATGGATCTAAGCTTTTTAGGAGAAATGCACCTCAATGCGCAGTTCTTTTCAGCTTTGATCAGCATCGTGATCATCGATCTGGTGTTAGCCGGCGACAATGCGGTGGTCATCGCCATGGCGGTTAAAAAACTCACCGGCCGCCAGCGTACCTGGGGCATTACTGCGGGTGCCGCCGGAGCGGTCCTCGTCCGGGTTGTCTGCACCTTTTTCGTGGCCAAACTGCTGACCATTTCGTTTATCAAGCTCCTGGGTGGCGCCGTGATCCTCTGGATCGCCGTTAAACTATTGGTGGAGGGCGCCGAAGATGAAAGCGTCAGGGAAGCGGGAAACCTATGGCAGGCTGTGTGGATCATCATCGTGGCGGACATGAGTATGGGGATCGACAACATGCTGGCCGTCGGCGGTGCCTCCCACGGCAACTTTTTCCTGCTGATGTTCGGTCTGATGCTGAGCATTCCATTTGTCGTATTCATGAGTTCCCTGCTGGCCAAACTCATGGACCGTTACCCGATCATCCTTTACATCGGCTCCGGTATTTTAGGCAAAGTGGGCGGCGAGATGATGATCACCGACGCGGTCGTCCACAACTGGCTGCACCCGCCCAAGGTTGTGGAATATGCGGTGATGGTCACTTTCACCATCGGCGTGATCGCCCTGGGCAGATGGATCCTCTATCGACGTAAGCAAGCTGACCTTCAGCCGGTGGAGGCGATGGAAATGGCTACCCCCCAGGTGGTTTCAGTGACCAGCGATTCACGATGATGAAATGGTAACCCGATCTTCCTGGATGCAGACTTTCGCACGATTCCGGCATCCTCCTCGCCCAACCCGTCCGACCGGTTGCCCCCCCGGAAGGACGGGTTCTTTTTTGTTTCTCATTTTGCGATCCCCCCTGTCTTCAAAGGAAAGACATCCCCGAAGAAAAGTGTCAACTGGCAGTATTCATTGAAAAAGAACAGCTGACAACGATGTCTGTCGGATAGCTTTTATATATATAAAAACAGGCAGTTGAAAATAAATCTATTTTAAATCTCATTGGCATGGTGATTGTAAAAGGCTTTTCTTAACCTTGAAATTAACGGATCGAAAAATGGAAAAAAAGAATCGACCCTGGCATCTGCAAACATCGTCAACCATTCGACGATTCACCATATATCACCATAAAAGGAGGTGCAGATGGAAAATGTAAAAAGGGAAAAGGTGTCAGGGTGGGAGGTCGCGAGAGATCTCGAAGGCAAGAAGAAAACCATATGGGAGCGAATGATTCCTGAGTGGAACCACATCAAGGCGGCCGGCGGCGGAATTGCCGTATTCTTCGTGCTGTTTTTCGTGGGAATCTGGCTGGCCGGTAACCCCTTCGAAGCCACGGTGCGCATGCCGTCCAAATATGTGGTGGAGCACGGGCTCCTGGGCAACGAGTGGTCGATTGTCTGGAGCGTGGTGCTGATCGCGGCCTTTTTCGAATTCATGGATGCCTCGGCCGGCATGGGTTTCGGCACCGCCCTGACCCCGCTGCTGCTCGTGGTGGGCTTCGACCCCAAACAGATCGTGCCCGTGGTCATGATCCAGCAGGGTGCCGCCGGCCTGGTGGGGGCATTCCTGCACCGGGAGTTCGAAAACGTGGAATGGAAGTTTTCACCCATGAGTGAAACAGTCAAGCTCTGGCTGATCATCGCCGGTACCGGCGTGCTGTTTAACGTCACGGCCATCGTCGGAGTATACAAGATCTTTCATATCGGTAAAATATGGATCAAACTATACGTGGCATTGCTACTGCTCATGATGGGGGTGACCTCACTGATCCAGGCGAAGAAGGAGCGTCCCTATAAACCCAAAAAAATGGTGCTGTGGGCGGCCCTGGCCGGGTTCAACAAGGGCGTGGGCGGTGGCGGCTACGGGCCGGTGGTGACCATCGGCGGTCTGCTGGCCGGCGTGCCGGTCAAAAGTATGCTGGCGGTGACCGCCATCAGCGAGGGCACGGTCAGCACCATTGCGGTGCTTGCCTGGCTCGCCATGCTGGGCAGCGGCGTGCAGATCGATTATATCCTGTTGCCCAGCTTCATGCTGGCTACCATGTTCTCGGCCGTGGCGGCGCCCTACATGACCCGTGTGTTCCCTGAAAAGGCCTGGAAGATCGTGGTGCCAGCCTACTGCCTGTGCCTGACCGTTTACGCCTTTTACAAGATTATGCCGGATATCATTAAGAAACTGGCTGGCGGGTAGAGCCGCCTTCCTTCAACCCGGACCCGTTGTATAGGGTTCGGGTTGAACCTCGAAAACAAGTGCAGTCACCGACTTATTAAATTCCCGTGGGGTTAGTGCAAGGGAATCTGAAATTAATCCTCTGCCTTTATCGGTTCCCGTCCGACCGGTTGCCCCCGGGAAGGACGGGTTCCCTTTTTTATAATTAGAACACCGGTCCCTTGGGCTATGATTCTATTATCCTCGTCCTCCTTTCGATACCGCTTTAACCACCCGGATAACATTCAAATCAACACTCACCGTCAGCCTTTTCCGACATGTCTCCACCGGATAGACATCTTTGAAGAAAATTGTCCACTGGCAGTTTCCATTGGCGGGCATTATTCGGAAAGTGTGGACAGAAAAATCTAATTAAATAATATTTACAAATAGTTAAAATGTTTTTGGTTCCCGCTATCCTTGGCATGGCGATTGAAATATTTGGGTCAACGGCTTTGTTCAATCCGTAAATTGCCTATTCACAATTTTGAAAAGGAGAAGAATGGTACCCGGCATTTGCAAGTTCAATGGACAAGTCAACGATTCACCAGTCATTACCAAAAAAGGATGGGCAGCATGGAAAATATTAAAAAAGAAAAATTGACCGGTTGGGAGGTCGCCAAGGACCTCGAAGCGACCAAGAAGACCATCTGGGAGCGCATGGTTCCGGAAGCGGGCCATCTCAAGGCGATGTTCTCAGGCGTTTTCGTCTTTTTCCTTCTATTTCTGGTGGGCATCTGGCTGGCCGGCAACCCCTTCGAAGCCACGGTGCGCATGCCCTCCAAATATGTGGTCGACCACGGGCTCCTGGGCAATGAGTGGTCCATCATCTGGAGCGTGGTGCTGATCGCGGCCTTTTTCGAATTCATGGATGCCTCGGCCGGCATGGGTTTCGGCACCGCCCTGACCCCGCTGCTGCTCGTGGTGGGCTTCGACCCCAAACAGATCGTGCCCGTGGTCATGATCCAGCAGGGTGCCGCCGGCCTGGTGGGGGCATTCCTGCACCGGGAGTTCGAGAACGTGGAGTGGAAGTTTTCGCCCATGAGTGAAACGGTCAAGCTTTGGCTGATTATCGCCGGCACCGGCGTGCTCTTCAATGTGGTGGCCGTGGTCGGTGTTTACAAGATCTTCGCCATCGGGAAGATATGGATCAAGGTCTATGTGGCCATGCTGCTGCTGATGATGGGTGTGACTTCACTGATCACAGCTAAGAAGGAGCGTCCCTACAAACCCGGGAAAATGGTGCTGTGGGCGGCTCTGGCCGGGTTCAACAAGGGCGTGGGCGGCGGCGGCTACGGGCCGGTGGTGACCATCGGCGGCCTGATGGCCGGTGTGCCGGTGAAAAGCATGATGGCGGTGACGGCCATCAGCGAGGGAACGGTGAGCACCCTGTCCGTGGTAACCTGGCTGGCCCTGCTGGGCAGCGGTGTGACCATCGACTACATCCTGCTGCCCAGCTTCATGTTGGCCACCATGTTCTCGGCCGTGGCGGCACCCTACATGACCCGCGTGTTTCCGGAAAAGATCTGGAAGATCGTGGTGCCGACCTACTGCCTGTGCCTGACGGCGTATGCCTTCTACAAGATCATTCCGGATATCATGAAAAAACTGGCCGGAGGGTGATGCCGTCCTCAATGCCTCCGGGCCCTTCGAAGGGCCCGGGGGTAATCTGATTTGAACCATAAACAAGACAAACAAGCGAGGCCAAGGGATGAACGAGCAGCATATCGATCCGGGAATGTATACTGGAAACGCTCAACCCCGTAACCGACTGTACAACTTCGGCCTGACCATGGTCGTCATGGGTGCCAGCTTTATCCTCTACTACTTGGGACTATTCGGGACCGTGGACGGGCCGCTGACGCCCGCCAATATGGGAGCCGCCCTGTCGGGACTGGGTGTGACCCAGCGCCACGTGATCATGGTACTGCTCGCGATACTGATCGGTGCCCTTTCCTGGAACTGGATTTTCAACCTCACCAGCGCCTTTATCGGCGCCCGCATGACCTGCAAGGCCATGGGAAAAGACGGTGACGGGGTATGTGGCGCGGCGGTCAAGCGCACCCGTCACGTCTCCAAAAGGTCGGGCGGCCAGACAGTGGTGGAATATGTCTGCACCCATGGGCACCGTCGAACCGAAGCCCATTTCCATCCGGTCAAAAAAGGCCCGATAAGCAACACCGCCTGTCTGGCTTGCCTGGCGTTCGTGCTCATCGCTGTTTTCTGCGTCTGATGCGTGGCCAGCTAAAAAGCCCGCTTCGATGGAACCAATAAAAAAGATGCCGCATTCGATTGCCTGCCGGCATTGATAAGATGCATTTCCATCTTCCTATTGGCTTTACATCGGGTAAAAAAAACTGACAGACAAGGGGTGCCCGCCGGTTGCCGCTATACTCCGAACTCGCTTTAACTGGCTGCCGGACAGAGTCTGTTCCGCCATTTATTTAGTGTTTGCCGTGGCATATAATTTGCTTATGACGAACACGTTATGGAAAACGTTTCCCGAAAACCGCGCCAGAATCGATTCGGACGGATTATTTTAATCGTTGCCGCCCTAATATTGATGGCGGGAGCCGCCATTCACCTCCGTTTCACCCGGCAGATGGAAATACTGGTGGTCGACCAGTTCAATCAGGAGCAGTTGACTGTTGCCCGTATCATTCAAAAACTGGTAGAAAACTCTCTCAACACGCTGGAGAAGGAATTGCTGCAGATCGCCGGCAAGCTATCCGCGCCGGTGCCGGACCCCTCTGCCTGGCAGGTTCAGTTGCAGCCTGATCTGGACCGGATTGCCACTGCCGGGGTTATCGATATCCTTATTTGGGAGCGTGCGTCGGATGCCGCGTGGGTGTTCTCCCGCGGGGAACCGTTTCGGGCGTCCCCGGATCTCGCACCGGCGATGGCCTCGGAAGCCCTTCCGGGTCCGGGAGAAGTTTTGGTGACGCATCCCATTTCAGCCGGTTCCGGCGTGTACATTTTCATGATTACGCCGATGGGGTCCGGAGCCGGGCAATTCCTTCTTTTCCGGATCCACCTCTCCTGGTTTCTTGCACCCCTGCTCAAGGACGTTCGCTCCGGGGCCAGCGGCTACGCCTGGATTATCGACGGCCAGGGGCGTTTCCTCTACCACCCGTTTACTGACTTTATCGGCCGCAGCGCCTTCGAGGTCCGCAAGGAAACCTATCCGGGCCTGAATTTGGTACAGATCGATCGGATACAAAGAGAGGAGATGCTTCAGGGAAAAGAAGGCACCGGAGCATACCAATCGGCCTGGCATCGGGGCTTTACCGGGAACATGGATAAACTCATCGCCTTTTGTCCCATTTACATTTCCCAGTCGCCCCGGCAGTTCTGGAGTGTCGCCGTGGTGGCACCGACCCATGAGATCGCCAGCGCTGTTGGGCAGATCCATCGCTGGCATCTGATTCTCCAAGGATTGGCGATCCTGGTGGTGGCGGCTGCGGCCACGGCCTTATACCTGCTCGAAATCCGCTTTTCCCGGGGGTTGGAAAAGGTGGTGGACGCTCGCACGCGGGCGTTGAAGCGGTCGGAAGAGAAATACCGCCTGCTTATCGAAAGCGCCGAGGATTTAATCTTCACCCTGGATGAATCGGCCTGCCTGAAGTCCGTTAACAGTTACACGGCCAATTTTTTCGGAAGCGATGCCGAGCACCTCATGGACCGTTCCCTATCCGATCTGCTATCCAAGGACGTGGCCCGGCGCAACATCAGGGCCGTCCAGCAAGTATACGAATCCCAGCGAAGCGTTCGCGAGGAGATCGAAATCCGATCCGTGGATCCGTCGGTGTGGCTCAGCGCCAATTACATGCCCCTGAAAAATGAGACGGGGGGGATCAGCGCGGTGCTTTGCATCGCCCGGGACATTACGGAGAACAAGAACCTTCAGCGCCACCTGGTGACCTCCGAGAAGCTGGCCGCATTGGGTACATTGGCCGCCGGTGTGGCCCACGAGATCAACAATCCCTTGGGTGTGATACTGGGTTTTTGCGATCTGCTGCTCCGCAGGCAGCCAGCGGGAAGCCAGGCATACGAAGACCTGAAGATAATCGAGCGCCAGGGCCTTCACTGCAAGGACATTGTGGAGAACCTGCTCAGTTTTGCCAGGGACCGCAAGGTGTCCGAGGAATATACGGACCTGACCCAATGTCTGGAGGAGATTATCAAGGTAGCCCGGCACAGCATCGAGCGGCAAGCGGTTACGGTGAAGACCGACATCGCGCGGCGGCTGCCAATGGTGTGTGGAGACAGCCGCCAGCTGCAGCAGGTGTTTCTCAACCTGATGACCAACGCCGTGGGGGCCATGCCCCAGGGCGGCGTGCTGGCTATCGGGGCCTATTTGGACAAAGGAACCCGACGTGCCGTGGTAAAGGTGTCGGACACCGGTTGCGGGATTCCCGAGACGGACCTGGATCGGATTTACGAACCCTTTTTCACGACCAAGCCCGAAGGGGAAGGCACGGGCCTGGGGCTTTTCGTCAGTTACGGCATTATCAACAGTTTCGGCGGTTCCATGCACTGTGAAAGTCGTGTTGCAGAACAGGCCGGCGACAGAAGCGGCACCACATTTATTGTGAACCTGCCGCAGCGCCAGCAGGAGGATTAATGAAAGGTTCCATATTGGTAGTAGACGATGAACAGGACATGCTGCTGCTGCTCGAACGCATTATCACCGAGGATACCGAACACAGGGTCGAAACCACCGTTGACCCGCTGGAAGCCTTGGAAAGGCTGAAAACGGGTTTGTACGATATGGTGATATCGGATTTGAAAATGCCGAAAATGGACGGAATTCGGCTATTGGAAAGCATAAAGGCTCTGGATTCAACCCTTTCAGTGGTGGTCATGACCGCCTTCGGCACCATTGAGACGGCTGTGGAGGCCACCCGCAAGGGCGCCAGCGACTTCATCACCAAACCCTTCCGTCGGGAACGGATACTGGTGACCATCGAAAACGTCATGAGTTTTCAGTCCGTCACACGGGAAAACAGAGCCTTACGGGAGGCGCTCGGCAAGCAGAACGGGTTTGCCTCGCTGTTGGGTGCGACACCGGTAATGCGTGACATTTTCAGCCGAATCCGCCAGGTAGCCCCCACCCATGGTACCGTCCTGATCACCGGACCCAGCGGCACGGGAAAAGAGTTGGCGGCCAAGGCGCTGCATGCTTACAGCCACCAGAAGGACAACCGCTTCATTACCATCAACTGCACCGCCATTCCGGAAAATGTGCTGGAAAGCGAGCTTTTTGGTCACGTAAAAGGGGCCTTTACCGGGGCCTGGAAGGATAAGCGCGGGCTGGTGGAAGATGCCCATGGGGGCACCTTGTTCCTCGACGAGATCGGGGACCTGAGCCCCATTCTTCAGACCAAGCTGCTCCGCTTGCTTCAGGAAGGCGAGTATCGTCCCGTGGGCGGGAATGTCACCCGAAAGGCGGACATCCGGTTTATTGCGGCCACCAACCGTGTTCTTAAACAGGAGATCGCCCGAGGGCGGTTTCGGGAAGACCTGTACTATCGTCTCAATGTGATCAATTTCGAATTGCCTTCACTGGCCGAACGGCGCGGGGACATTCCCCTGCTCAGTTACCATTTTCTTAAGAAGTATGCCGGTATCAACGGAAAACAGATCGGGGAGATATGCCCGCTGGCCATGCAGCGCCTCATGACCCTGGACTATCCGGGGAATGTCCGGGAGTTGGAAAACATCATCGAACGGGGGGTGATTTTCTGCCGGACCGAATCGTTGAAGACCCAAGACCTCTTTTTGGATCGGGACCGGTCCGAGGAAGCCCTTGCCTTCCCGCCATCCCTGAGTCAACTATCCTTCAAGGATGCCAGGGATCAAATGATCTCCGTCTTTCACCGGCAATACATCGATCGGCTGCTGCGGGACAACGACGGGAATGTAAGTCGGGCTGCACAAAAGGCGGGTATCCAGCGTCAGTATCTTCACCGCCTCATGAAAGAGTCGGGCATTGTGACGGACGCCTACAAGGACCTGTCCGATCATGAGATGGTCAAGGCGGATATGGATTAAACAACAGAAACGGGGTGCCGGTCGTTCATGGAATCCGGATGCCCACAATGTCGAATGCATCCTTGAGGCGTACCTGGCCCACCGGCCGCATGTTCCAAAATACCGGTATGATGTGGAGATTGTGCTTGACCATGACCGCTATGGCAGTGGTGATCTGATCGTTGAGACGTACCGACGGTTCCAGGGGCAGCTGCCCGGTGAAGGGAAGCAGGATTTCTCTGACACTGTTCAGGGTTCTTGTGTGCATAGATGACTTAACATGGGATGGTGGATCACGAATTTTTGTCGGTCTTCACATGCGGTCCGGGCTCTCGTCCCCGCTGAAGCATAGTCTGGCTCCGGTCTGCCCGGACTCTGGGTGATAATACTGCAAACCAAGTGCCATTTAGAGGGATCTTTCAGCTTTATCCAGTCCCATCCATTTGACTGGGTCCGGGAGTTATTTTTGAACTTGAAACTTTCGATTTCGTAGGTATTCGGCTATCGGTGTCCAGAATCAGGAGACAGTTGACGGGTTGCATGTCCACGAATGGTTTTCTCCCCGGTTCAGGCAATCGGCGACCCGGAGGGCATACCTGAACGCTTCCCCGGACAAGCAGTCAGCGGTTACTATGATGGCACGGCTTTTGATTGCTAGAGAATTAGAAAGTGGAAGGCGGCAGCGTACGGAAGCGGGAAACCCTTAGATCCCGGAGCCGGTTTCAAAACGCAGGCGTTCGACCCCGATCAAGGCGGGCGATCATTTCAACCGGCGGAAGATATGGTATCTTCCGAGGAGTTAAACGTGAAGCCGCCGGCGATGCGGGTCGACATGGGGCGTTTTAAAACAAGGTCCTTCGGTGAGGCCATCGTTATGGAAGACGTGTTGGCGGAATCTTTCCCACAGACCCGGCGGGTGCTTCTGGTGGATGACGAGGATCGCTTTGTCGCTCAGCTGGGCAAGCTTTTGGAAAAACGGAACTTTCAGGTGGCCACGGCCGGAGACGGCCGGCAGGCGATGGCGTTGATCGATGCCCAGACCTTCGATGTGGTGGTGCTTGATCTCCGCATGCCGGTGATGGACGGCATGACAGCCTTGAGTCGAATACAGGAAAAAAATTCGGCACCGGCGGTCATCATGCTCACCGGCCATGCGACATTGGAAACGGGTATCGAGGCCATCCGTCAAGGCGCTTTCGACTACCTGATGAAGCCATGCGGCATTGAAGACCTGGTGGCAAAATTGGACCTGGCCTGCACGGTTGGACAGATTCGGCGGCGACCCATCCTGTGGTCCCGATCCCTGGCCGGGGAACTGATCCTGAATGCGTTTCGGCGCATCGAGGATACAGACCCCTTGTTAGAGGCTTTTTCCATTTTCAACCATCGCCTGCTCATGATGGCTGGGGAGACCCTTTTTATTGTGGATAAAAATGACCGCCTGGCCGGCCATCTGAGCAAACAGGATATTGTGGACTGTGTCGCCCGGCCCAGGGAACGTAAGACCCTCACCTGGACAGAGCTGTCCGCCAATCCGCAATGGCTGCCGGATATGAAGGTCCGTGAGGTGATGCACCCGGACACCGTTTCGGTCGAACCCGCCACGCCGCTGAAACGGGTGGCGGCAATCATGATCGAAAAAGGTATCCGGACCCTGCCTGTCACCGACGAAGACCGACGGGTGATCGGGGTGATCCGTCTCAGGGATGTGCTGGTATACCTGGATGGCGCCCAGAGCTGGGCCGATGAAGGTGTTGAGGAATGAGAACCCATGAAAAATGATTACCCGCATTTCCGGCGGCTGTGGAACCGGGTGCTGGCGGCACTCATGGGATCGGCATTCATTCCGTTGGTGCTCATCGGCGGTATCTTTTCCTTTTATTCGGTGTCGATTTTTAAAACCCGAACCGTGGAGATGCTCGTTCGGGATGTTGAGATGCGCAGGCAGCATCTCGACCGATTCCTGAACGATCGGATTTTTGAGCTTAAATGGGTGGCCAGAACGCCCACCACCCTTCTTACGGAGCAGGAACGCTTTGACGAATACACCCGCGACCTGACCCGTGAATTTCCCTGGATTCACGACTTAGCGGTTTTCGACCTTGGCGGCAATCAGCTTGCCTATAAGGGCGCCTATGCCAGGGAGACCCGGAATTTCAGTGATCACAAGTGGTTCAGAAAGGTTGTTGATGCCGGGGTTTATATCAGCGACCTGGAACTGGGATATCGACAGCTGCCTCACATCAGTATCGCTGTCCGCAGAGATCAAGACAACAGCCCCCTGATTATCCGGGCCAGCATCGATGCCGATACGCTCCATCAGCAAGTGCTGAAGGATTGGAAAACGTTGGCAACGGCGGACGTTTTTCTGGTTGACCGTGACGGCCGCTATCAAACCCTGTCGCGGGCCGGCTGGCGCCTGATGGCCGACTCGGGATTGGGGGCTCAGGGTTTCTTCGACGGAACCCGCATCGATGAGGCGGATGGCAAAATACTCCTTACCATATGGCTTTCGGCCGCACCGTGGGTGCTGGCGGCTCGATATGACCTCGACGAGGTGTTTGCGCCTGTTCTGGAGATGCGCTACCTTTCATTTTGGGCGCTGATTATCGGTGGTATCATTATCATGTTTTTTGTCCTGCTGACGGCCAACACCCTGGTCAACCGACTGGAAGCCAAACGACAGAGGATCCAACACCTGAGCCGCCAGCTTCGCCGAAGCAGCTTTATGACCTCCACCATGGAGTTGGGTATTGGTTTACTTCAGGAAATTGTGGACCGGCTGGCCAGTATCACGGTGGCGTCGCAGTGGATGGAAAAGCATCTGTCCGGGGATATGACGCCGCAGATTGACGAGGACCTCAAGCTGATCGGAGAGTCGGCCGGCGGCGCCCAGGAGCGTCTTAAACAATTCCTCTCCCGCCTGCGACCGGATGCGCCCATGATCACCGATGTAAACCTGGTGAGCATGATCGAAGAGTTGGTCGCATGGTTGAAAAAGGAACTGACCCAGCGATGCATTCGTGTCGTCTGGACGATCGACAAAAACCTACCTGAAATCAGAACCGACCGGAGCCGGCTGCGCCATGCGATTCAGAATATTCTGCTCAATGGGGTGGATGCCGTGGTTAAACATGGAGAGATTCACATCGCCATTTCCGCCGACGGCCAGGACGTGGCGGTCACCATCGCCGACAGCGGTCCAGGGATTCCGGAGGCGGATCGTGAGATGATCTTCGAACCCCTGTATACCACCAAACCTGACGGTACCGGCCTGGGACTTCCCGTGGCACGGGATATCCTCCAAGCCCTGGGGGGATCCCTGATCCTGGAAGCGTCTCCTGCCGGCGGCACGGCGTTCAGGATGGTGCTGCCCCAACGATACCCGGGACCTCGGGGAGCAGATGCAGAGCTAACTTCAACCCGTTGCACATGATTAAGCGCGAACATCTGAAAATGGCCATTGATGCCATATCTGTCGTTGACCCGGATTCGGGGTACGGACTTCAGGAACTTTTCGGTGCCGCGAGGATAACCATTCCGGTTGTCGATGCTTTTCATGAAAGGGATTCCGCAGGCAGGGGATTCCACTACTATTTCGAAGGGCAGCGGGTGGATATTCCTAAAACTGCCTTCGTTGCTGATGGTATCGGCACCCTCGAGCAATCCCTGGTCTTCAAACTAGGGGAACTCAGGAAAAAACAGATCCTTGCTGCGGGATGGGTTTCCGGAAATGTGCGGCAACTGGCGGACGACATCCGACGGGCCGGCGCTGAATCGGTGGTGGATCATGAACTGCGTCGACTGACGGCGTGTCCGGCAGGCCTGGATGAACCGCTCCGGATGCCGGACCCCCGATCGTTCGGGCCCCATTTTTTCGGCCACCTGAGCGGTGGGCAACCGGCCTGGTTCATGCCATTGCCCCTTACCCGGGCGACGATGCTGCAGGTGGCCGGGCAGCGGTTCGAATTCTTCGACGTCCGGTTTCTGCTGCGGAGTGGGTCCGACGACTCCCTGCCGTGGATCTTCGCGTGCATTTCCCAGCAGCAGATTCTGGGCCTGGTTAAGCTCCAGCTGCATCGACACGCGGTGAACACCCGCCTCGAAATCAAATATGTCGCCCGACGCAAGCCGCAACATCTTGACACCGAGGCCCCTCCCAAGGGAGTGGGAACGTTTTTACTGGCGGGCGTCTGGATGTTATGGAACACTTTCTATCACCATGTGCGTCATATTTTTTTAGACGGGGAGGTGGGGGCCCGACAGTTTTACCTGGATTGTGGTTTCAGGGAGCAGCGGCTGTGCCGCTATATTCTGCAAACACCCGGCGGGTACCTGCTGACGGCAATTGCAGACATGGCTGACGACAGTCGGTCACCCCGGGGCCGGGTCCGGTCCCGGTTGGAGGCCCTTATCGGCGCTTCAATTAAAAGGCTGCGCAGCGTCGCCGGGAGGCGGGGCCGGGAGTCGGCCCTGAGATTCATCACCCGCTGTCTCATGTCACGATACCAACCGTATCCGGCAACAACCGCCCTGGCGATGCTGCTCAAATACCGGACCCGGGTACCAGAAGCCTCGGTCCTCATTGATCTTGCCACCCGGACGGGCAAGGTGCGCATCGCCGGTGAAACACCCGATTCACAAACCACGGTACTGGTTGTCAACGATCCGCGATTTGCCCTGCATCTGCAAAATGTATTTCACCTGGAAAGCCCCAAACGGGTTGAAGCATTCAACAGAGCCCTTGCCGACCCCAGCATCGCCGGTCGATGGCACGCCCTGACCATCGAGCCCGCCGAGCGCGAACAATTGTTGTGGGTCCATACGCCCGACTATGTGGACCGCCTGGAGAGGACGTCGGGCCGGCAACTGGTCACGCTGGATATGGACACCCAGACCACCGAACGGTCATGGGAGGTGGCCTGTCTGGCCGTGGGCGGCGTATTCGGGCTGATGGACGGTATTTGCGGCGGCCGGGCCCTTCGAGGCATTGCCGCCGTGCGCCCTCCCGGACACCATGCCGAGCCGGGCCGGGCCATGGGATTCTGCCTGCTCAACAACGTTGCGTTGGCCGCCCGGTACCTTCAGAAGGTCCACGGTGTGGGACGCATCATGATTGTCGATCTGGACGCCCACCACGGAAACGGCACGCAAGCCGTTTTTTATGACGACGATTCGGTGTTGTTTGTCTCCACCCATCGCTTTCCGGCTTATCCGGGAACGGGAAATGTCGGTGAGATCGGCGGTGGGCGAGGGAGAGGCTTCACCGTGAACATCCCCATGAACCGAGGCGCCGGCGATAGGGACTTTGCCACCGTCATCCACCGGATCATCGAGCCCCTGGCCCATGGGTTCAGGCCCGAGTTCATTCTGGTTTCATTGGGGTTTGATCTGTATCAGCATGATCGGTTGGGAGGGATGCGGGTAACGCCCGAGGGCTACGGGATGCTCACCGACAGGTTGATTGAGATGGCCGACCGGGAATGCCGGGGACGGATCGCTTTTGTCCTTGAGGGCGGGTACAGCGTTAAAGGCATCGAAGAGTGCGGCCTTAAGTTTATCCAGCAACTATGTAAAATCGACAGTGGTGACAGCGACCGGTCCGGTTGCTGGAGCCAGCGTTCTCCTTTCGTTCCAGCCACCATCGCCAAGGTGATCGACGTCCACAAGGTTTTTTGGCCCCAACTCGTCTGACGCTTTCCCGCAATGATCACCCTGCCATCCGAACCTGCCATCAGGCCACTGCCGGCAGCCCGGCAGAGAGACACCCCTGTCACCGAGCGGGTGACACATCCACCAGCTGACGGCGGGAATAGTCGCCGTGATTAAACTTAACTGTTTAATAAAGTTATATAAAATGATTTATTGAGGAATGGCTTTTTTTGGCATGTTCCTTGATCTGAAACGACATATCAGCAAAAAAAAGCAGGGTTACATCTGTGGGACCGATCTGTTGAAGGAGGCGACATGCCGAGCTTACCATCGAACGTTTCGGAAAATTCTACCTATCCCGATTCCGCTGCCGATCACCGGTACCGGTATAGAAGGCTTTTCAAGCGGTTTGTCCTGCTGACGCTGGTTTGTTCCGTCGTACCGTTGCTGCTGGTGGGATGGGGTATCAGTACCCAATACCATCGTTTTGCCGAAACCCGGCTGATGACCGATTTCCGCAACGAAGTACAGCACCATCGCAAGGTCATCGAGATGTTTTTAAAAGAACACAGCTCCAAGCTTGAACTCATTGCCATGACCCACAGCCGGCAGGACTTCATCCGCTCCGAGCGATTGCGGTTCGTTTTCGACAAGATCAATCAGGAGCGTTGGACGCTGACGGATCTCGGCGTCATCGATGCCACGGGTAAACACCTGGCCTATGTGGGTCCCTACGACCTGTTGGATAAAAACTATCGAGAGGCCCATTGGTTCAAAATGGTCATGGAGAAGGGGCTATACATCAGCGATATGTTCATGGGGTTTCGCCGAGAGCCCCATTTTGTCATTGCGGTCAGGGGGGATGATGACCAGGGCCCCTGGATCCTGCGGGCCACCGTGGATACGGAGGCTTTTCGTGCATTGGTGGAAAACGTCATGATCGGCCGGACCGGCGAGGTGTTCCTCGTCAACGGCGAGGGTATTTACCAGACCACCCCCCGGTACAGCGGCCGGATTATGGAAAACGCATCAATGGCCGTGGGTGACGTCCACCCCGGCATCCGGGTAAGGCAGGAGGACGCCGATGCCGGTTTCAACGGTGAACGGTCGGTTCGGCAAATCGTCAGTACCGCCTGGTTGGAGACGCCGCAATGGATGCTGGTAGTCCGGCAGGATTTCGACGAGGCATTCGCTGCGGAGAATCGGGCCAACCTCTCCGTTCTGATATTTCTGCATGTGAGCGCAGCTACCATCCTGCTGGTGACGGTTCTGGTAACCCGCTACATGCTGAACATGGTCAAACGCAGGGACGCCGAGGCCGAGATTCTGAATCGACAACTGGTGCAGGCCAGCAAGATGGCCTCCATCGGCGAGCTTTCCGTTGGGGTGGCCCATGAGATCAACAATCCCCTGGCGATTATTTCCACCGAACGCGAGATTCTCCTGGATGCCTCCAAGGAAGCCGACGGCATCGATCCGGCTTTCGGTGCCCAACTGGACGACTCCATGAATCAAATCGATACACAGATCAAACGGTGCAAGCGCATCACTCATAACCTGCTCCGGTTTTCCCGAAGAACGCAATCCGTCATCGATACGGTGGACATCAACGCCTATATCAGGGAGGTCGTCGAGCTGATGGCGCGCGAGGCCAAATCTTCCGGTATCACTTTTTTCGAACGCCTGTCGCCGGATGTGCCGCCGATTCTGTCGGATCCCTCCCAGCTCCAACAGGTTTTTTTGAACCTGACCACCAACGCCATCGATGCCCATGAGGGCAAACAGTATGGTTCAGTGGCCGTCAGTTCCACATTTCTGGACACCGAAGAGACCGTGGAGATCGTGGTGTCCGACACCGGTTGCGGAATATCGGAGGATAACCTGTCCAAGGTGTTCGATCCTTTTTTTACCACCAAGCCCATGGGCAGGGGAACAGGATTGGGGCTATCTATCTGCTATAGCATTATCCGGCGGTTGGGGGGGCAGATTCAGGTGAAGAGCGTACTCAACCAGGGAACCGATTTCACCATCCGGCTGCCGCTGCGCTCAACGGAGGTACAGACCGATCCGAACAACCCTGTAAACCAAATGGAACGAGCCGCTTGAGATGTCGGGGGAGGCCATAGCGTTCCGGACCGAAATATCCATTCGGGCGACACCCGTCCCCGTTGAAAGGAGGCCGCGATGATCGGATCTAAAATACTGCTGGTGGATGACGAGGTGATTTTTGCCAAAAATATGGGTCGATTGTTGGATGCCAGAGGCTACGGGACGCTGACGGTTAACAGCGGGGCAGAAGCGATCCGCTCCCTTGAAAATGAAGCTTTTGATGTGGTGGTACTGGATCTGAAAATGCCGGGTATGGACGGGTTGACGACCCTGAAGGAGATCAAGAAGTTGGGCCTTTTCACGCAAACCCTGATACTGACCGGTCACGGGTCCATCGATTCGGCCCTGGAGGCGGTCAAGCTGGGAGCCTACGACTACCTGACCAAACCCTGCCAGATCCAAGAGCTGGTGGCCAAAATCGAGGGGGCCTGGGATAAAAAGGACGGTCTCCAGAAAAGGGACAATCAGGAAAAAATCCGGAAAGTGGTTGAATCGCCGAGGGATGCATTTTGGGTGTTCGCGAAGTGATCATCCACGAATGGCGCTTTCACGTGATTTCGGCATTGGATACCAGGATTTGAGTCTTCGACGTAGCGCTGCTACGCCTGCGGTTCAAATCAGCCGTTCGCCTTAAACTCCCGCGAAATCCCTCATTCGTGGACGGATAAGGAATGTACTCAAACAGGGCCGCGGAAAAATAAATGTATCTGAGGTTGCACCGGAAGCGGGTTCGGCAAAGGTCCCATAAAGGTTTCATGGGCTATTGGCGTTGTGTCTTAACGATTTGAGATTCAAGCAGAATGCGGACGTTCTTTTTTCCGCGGCCCGACCTATCGTTAACGGAAAAGCATGATGGAATATGGATCCGGATGGATGGAACGCTGGAAAACGCGTGTCCGGGTGTTGAAGATGGAGGTGCATGCCCTGTTACTGGCCTACCGCGACCCTCGGGTCCCCCGGCAGGCCAAGCTCGTGGCGGCCCTGGTGGTGGCTTATGCCGTAAGCCCAATCGACCTGATCCCGGATTTCATCCCGGTGCTGGGTTATCTGGACGACCTGATCATCCTGCCTCTGGGTATCCTGCTGGCCGTGAAGATGATTCCGGTTGAGGTCATGGAAGATTGCCGCGTCAGGGCCGGGGAGGCATCTCCTGAGAAAAAGAAATCCAGTGCCGTCATCGGCGCGGTGATCGTGGTTGTTGCGTGGATGATCATCATTGTTGCCGTGGTTGTTTTTGGTAACAAGATGATGAATTGGCCATCATTTTTGTGATCGTGCTACTAATCGGAAAAACCGGATCGTTCATATAATTCGTTTGATGACCATATCCCACATGAAGCCCGAAAGAATCTTTGTGCGTTAAATCGTAAAGCGGACCCTCTCCTCTGGCTATAAAGAAAACCAGCCTGTATTGACTTTCCCTCCCTTTTCAGGTTTACTGCGAATCATTCCAACCGTTTGTTTTTACGAGATTATTAACCAATATAGGCGATAAGCTGCATGGCACCGCCTTTTTCGCAAACCCTGTGAAAAAACATGCTGTGACAGGAAGAAAGCGGCCCAATGATCGACCAATCCCAATACAAAAAACACATCGACCTTGTCTGGACGATTGCCAACCTGCTGCGCGGACCCTATCGGCCGTCGCAATACCGGCGGGTGATGATTCCCCTGACGGTGCTGCGCCGTCTGGACTGTGTGTTGGAAGACAGCAAGAAAGCGGTGATGAAGCGATACGCGGCGCTGAAGGCGGCTGAGAAATACGATGACGAAACCATTGAAAAAATCATCTGACAGAAATTCAAACTCAACTTTTTCAACATCAGCGGGTTCACCTTTGCCAAACGCGAGGAGGGGCTGTTCGCCGGCCTGCTGGACGACGCCGACAACCTGCCTGCCAATCTGGCCAGGTATATGGCCGGTTTTTCCGGCAACGCCCGCAAAATACTGGAGAAGTTCAAGTTCGAAGAGGAGATCGAAAAGCTGGACGAATCCAACCGGCTCTTTCAGGTCATCCAGGAATTCAAGACCGTCGATTTTCACCCGGACCGGGTGCCCGACCTGGCCATGGGCTACATCTTCGAGGACCTGGTGCGGCGCTTCAACGAGCAGGCCAACGAGGAGGCCGGGGATCACTTCACCCCACGCGAGGTGATTTCCCTCATGGTGCATATTCTCTACACCTACGACGAAAAAATCTACGACCCCGGCCGGGTGGTCACCATTTACGACCCTACCGTTGGCACCGGCGGCATGCTGTCGGTTTCCGAAAAGTACATTCTGGAGCACAACGCGGAGACCAACTTGGAACTGTTCGGCCAGGAGTACAATCCCGAATCCTACGCCATCTGCGGATCGGACCTGATGATCAAAGGCGAGGATGTCTCCCATATCGTCTTCGGCAACACCCTGGGCAGCGGCAGAAGCAGAAACGGTGCGGCGGACGGAGACGGCCATCCGAACCGGCAGTTTCACTACATGCTGGCCAAGGGGAGTTGCCGGCGGATCGAGTTGTCAAGGAATACTTGACAACTGCCACGGACGGCAAACGCTACCGTACGAAATTCTATAATTTACAGGCCATTATCGCCGTGGGCTACCGGGTAACGTGGACGTTGTGGACGGACGGAATTGAAGGGGAGACAAGACTGAATCAAGGGGGTGGCTGATGGTTGAACGGGAAGCATTGATTCCCAAGCACGGCTGCTATCGCAACCTGAAAAGCTTTCAGGTTGCACAGCTGGCCTATGACCTGACGGTCCGTTTTTGTGAGCGCTATGTCGACCGGTTCAGCCCCACCCGCGACCAGATGGTCCAGGCCGCGCGAAGCGGCGTGCAGAACATTGCCGAAGGTAGCCAGGCGTCGGGCACGTCCCGGAAAACCGAATTGAAGCTGACTAACGTGGCCCGCGCCAGCCTGGAGGAGCTGCGGCTGGATTATGAGGATTTTCTGCGCCAGCGGCGGCTTGCGATCTGGGCGCGGGAGGACCCGCGCCGGGTCAACCTGATTGCCAGGCGGTGCACGACGGCTGATGACGTGGCATGGTGGGTGAAAGCGGTGCATGATGGACATAATGGACAGGGTGGACGACATGGACGGAATGAATTGTCCACCGGGTCCACATCGTCCACTCCGTTCACCACCTTCCCCGAAATCGCGGTCAATGCCGCCCTGGTTCTCATCGCCGTGGCATGCAGCCTGCTTGACCGCCAGATTGCCGCGCAATCCGAGGTGTTTGAAAACGAGGGCGGCTTTACCGAGCGCATGTACCGCGTGCGGACTTCCCGCAGAAAATCCTAAACCTGCCGGAACACGATCCGCTCGCCTTCGGCCTCGGCACTCAACCGGGCGCCTTCCATAATTTTGCCTTCCAGTATCTCCATGGCCAGCGGGTTTTCGATCTGCCGCTGGATCACCCGCTTAAGGGGGCGGGCGCCGTAAGCTGGATCGTAGCCCTGGCGAGCGATCAGGTCACGGGCCGAATCGGCCAGGATCAGCTCGATGTGCTGCTCGGCCAGCCGGTCGGCCAGCCGTTCCATCTGGATTTCCACAATCTTGCCGATCTGCTCCTGCTCCAGGTTAAAAAAGATGATGGTTTCGTCGATACGGTTGAGAAATTCCGGCTTGAAGCCGGCGCGCAGGGCCTCGGTGACCCGGCGCTCCATCTCCTCGCGGTCGCGTCCCCCCAGATCCTGAATATACTGGCTGCCCACGTTGGAGGTCATGATGATGATGGTGTTCTTGAAATCCACGGTCTTGCCGTGGCCGTCGGTCATGCGGCCGTCGTCCAGAATCTGCAGCAGCACGTTGAACACCTCGGGGTGGGCCTTTTCGATCTCGTCGAACAGGACCACGGCATACGGCCGCCGGCGCACCGCCTCGGTGAGGTAGCCGCCTTCATCGTAGCCCACATAGCCCGGAGGCGCGCCGATGAGCCGGGACACCGAATGCTTCTCCATGAACTCGGACATGTCGATGCGCACCATAGCCTGCTCGGAATCGAAGATGAATTCGGCCAGGGCCTTGGCCAGTTCGGTTTTCCCGACACCGGTGGGTCCCATGAAGATGAAGGAACCGATGGGCCGGTTGGGGTCCTGCAGACCCGAGCGTGCCCGGCGCACCGCATTGGAGACGGCTTCGATAGCCTGTTCCTGGCCGATGACCCGCTTGCCCAGACGCTGCTCCATGTGCACCAGTTTCTGCCGTTCGCCTTCCAGCATGCGGCTTACCGGAATGCCGGTCCACCGGGAGATCACCTCGGCGATATCCTCGTCATCCACTTCTTCCTTGAGCATTTTCTTGTCGGATTGAAGCGCTTCCAGATCTTTATTGGCCTTTTCCAACTGAGCCTTCAGTTCGTTGCTTCTGCCATAGCGCAGTTCGGCCACCCGGGCCAGGTTGCCCTCCCTTTCAGCCCGCTGCTCATCGATGCCCAGCTGTTCCTGGGCCTCCTTGATTTTCCGGATGTTCTGGATCAGGCGCTTTTCCTCTTCCCAATGGTTTTTCATGCCGGCGATCTGGGCGTGCATCGCTTCCAGGGTATCTTCCAGTTTGGCCAGCCGCTCCCGGGAAGCCGGATCGGTCTCTTTTTTCAGGGCTTCCCGTTCGATTTCCGCCTGGAGGATCTTTCGCTGGACTTCATCGATTTCCACGGGCATGGAGTCGATTTCGATGCGCAGTTTGGAGGCGCATTCGTCGATGAGGTCGATGGCTTTGTCGGGCAGAAAGCGGTCGGCGATATAGCGGTGGGACAGGGCCGCGGCGGCCACGATGGCCGAATCCTTGATGCGTACGCCGTGGTGGACTTCGTATTTTTCTTTCAGCCCACGAAGGATGGAAATGGTGTCTTCCACGCTGGGTTCGCGAACCAGCACCGGTTGGAAACGCCGCTCCAGGGCGGCATCCTTTTCGATATACTTGCGGTACTCGTTCAAGGTGGTCGCGCCCACGCAGCGAAGCGTACCCCTGGCCAAAGCAGGCTTGAGCATGTTGGAGGCGTCCATCGATCCTTCGCTGGCCCCGGCTCCCACCAACGTGTGAAGTTCGTCGATGAACAGGATGACCTGACCTTCGGCTTTTTCCACCTCCTTTAATACAGCTTTGAGGCGGTCCTCGAATTCACCCCGGTACTTGGCACCGGCGATCAGTGCGCCCATGTCCAGGGCCACCAGCCGTCTGTTTTTCAGGCTTTCGGAGACATCGCCGGCCACGATGCGCTGGGCCAGGCCTTCCACGATGGCGGTTTTACCCACACCGGGCTCGCCGATGAGCACCGGGTTGTTCTTGGTCCGGCGGGAGAGCACCTGAACGATGCGCCGGATTTCGTCGTCCCGGCCGATGACCGGATCCAGCTTGCCGCTGCGGGCCATCTCCGTCAAATCCCGGCTGAATTTTTTGAGGGCCTCGTATTTTTCCTCGGGATTGGGATCGGTGATCCGCTGGTTTCCCCGGATCTCCATGAGCACCTTTAAAATAGCGTCCCGGCTCACGCCGGATGCGGACAGGATGCGGGATACCTCTCCCGCTTTTTTATCGCACATGGCCAGCAGGATGTGTTCGATGCTGGTGTATTCGTCCTTCATCTTGCCGGCTTCAGTGAATGCCGCTTCGAGAACGGCCTTGGCGGCGGATGAGAGATACCCATCTCCCCCACCGGTGACCTTGGGCAGTCGTTCGATAGCCTTGGCAGCGGCGTTGGCGATGCTGTCACTTGAGACTCCCAGTCGTGTGAATACCGACCGGGCCACGCCTTCCTTTTCGTCGAGCATCGATGCCAACAGGTGTGCCGGCTCGATCTGCTGATTGCCGTGGGTGGATGCCAGGGTCTGGGCGTTCTGGATTAACTCCTGCGATTTTATGGTAAATCGGTCAAACCGCATCATTTCCTCCTTGCATGGGTAATGGGCAAAATTAAGTGTTGGTCTGTATTTTGCAGTCCAAATATAAACACCCCCTTGATGATGTCAAACCCAATGAACCCACCGATATCATATGGTATTTCTGGTGAGGCCGCGGTTGCCAAGATCTTTTTTGCTCAGGCAATGCCGCCTAACCCTTGACGGCAAAAATCGGTTGTGCCAAAAGCATGAAAAAATCGAAACTATCAAAACGTATTGGAAGGCATGTCGATGTCCGGTTTTGCCCCCGTTCGGTTGAATCAGTTTGTAAAACAATACCTGCGCAACCATAAAGGTGCAGACGGAGATGAGGTTCGGGCCGCCGTCGAAGACGCCCTTGCCGCCCATCGCCAGGGCGTCCGTTGTGCCTGCGGCAAACCCCTCTGGGTGGCGGGATCCGCCGTCGCCGGGTACGGCTGCTTTACCTGCATCACCGGATCGGCCGAACCGGATGGCGACCCGGAGATCGATGCGGCTTGTGACGGCTTGTTTTTTGAAGCGGATGACTTCGAGGACCGGATCGCTCAAGTGAGCGAGATTATTAAAAACCACCCCCATGACTATCGGGAGCGGCTGGAGGAAATCGGGTTTGAATGGCGGGATGATGAACCCGACCTGCTATACGAGGAAGAGGCCAAAGAAGAGCATGTGGCCGTGCCGGAAACCGAAAGCCAGCGTTGCCTGGTCAATTTCCTGGATACCGGCGGTCCTGTCACCCGGCCGGTCCTCGACGCCTACCTGGAAGAGCGTTATTCTGAAACGTCCAATCTTCCGCTGATCCGCAAGTACTTTAAACAGGCCAACCCCAATTTGAAAGCGATCCTGTTGAAAGGCCTTGCCGCCGACCCCACCGACCTGGATCTTCTGGATGACCTGTCCTATTTCAGCGAATTCGACAGCATGCTGGGCGAACTGATCCACTTCTACACCGATGCCTGTCTCAAAGAGACGGATATCGAGCGGTTTTCCCTGCTGGCCCAGGATTTTCACATGAACACCTATGACCAGGGATATGATGCCCTGCATGAGCTGGTGGCCATTTTCCAATCGGGCACCAAGGGTGCTGTGGTCCAGCAGCTTTCCGAGACCATCGATGATTTCGAGGGGGCGGAAGACATCCCCTTTTAGCTTACAACCAGAAACGGCATCTTGCGGCCCGGATCGGCGTTCTCGCCTTTTGGAAATCCTCGACGTAGCGCTGCTACGCCTGCGGTTTCCAAAAGGCTGCGGCCTTGATCCGAACCCCAAGCTACCATTTCTAATAGTAAACTATCTGCTATGCTACCCGGTGCTGAACATGCTGTTGCATCAGTGCGTCACCCAGAACATCCCCTAAAATTTTAATCGCGCGGGTGAGTGTTTCTTCATCGGCCATGGTGTAGTTGAGCCGCATGGTTTCCCTGCCGTCCCCCGGACGGGCGAAAAAATAAGTTCCGGGAACGAATGCCGTCATCCGGGCAACCGCCTTTTGGTTCACCGTTTCCATATCTATCCCTTCAGGTCCTTTTACCCAGACGAACATGCCCCCGTCCGGTGCCGACCAGGTAAACGATTCCGGAAAGAACCGGGCCATGGCATCGAGCATCGCCTCCTGCCGCGGACGATAAAGCGCGACGATCCGTGGCAGATGGCGCTTCAAATGTCCTCCGGCGAGATATTCCGCGGCCAGGGCCTGATTGAAGGTGCTGGTGTGAAGATCCACCCCCTGCTTGGCCAGAACCAGCCACCGGGAAATAAGATCCGGTGCCAGGCAGAATCCCATGCGCAGTCCCGGGGCGAAGACCTTGGACAGGGTCGAGATGTATACCACGTGATCCGGGGCCAGCGTTTTGATCGGCGGCAGGGGTGTTCCCCGGTAGCGGAGGTCACCGTATGGGTCATCTTCCACCAGCAGGGTGTCGAATTGACGGATGATGTCGGCGATGGCCCGGCGCCGGTTCATGGGCAGAGTGCGCCCGGTGGGATTTTGGAAATTGGGCACCAGATAGATAAATTTGACGGGATGCTGTGACAGGGCGGTTGCCAACGCATCGGGCAGCATCCCCTGATCGTCGGTATCGATCTGCACGTATGCCGGTTCGTAAGGGGTAAAGGCCTGCAATGCGCCCAGGTAAGTGGGCGCTTCCAGGGCAACGCGGTCGCCGGGGTCGATGAGAATCTTTCCCAGACTGTCCAGCACGCCCTGAGATCCGCTGGAGATCAGGATCTGTTCCGCTGCAGCGGCAATGCCTTTTCCGAGCAGGTAGTCCATCAGGGCTTCGCGCAAAGGCAGGAAACCTTCGGTGAGGTCATACTGAAATGCACTGGGGCCATATTTTTCAAGCACGGTTTCCGTGAGTTGACGGATAATGGTCATGGGAAAACTTTCCGGAGCAGGAATGCCACCGGCCAGGGATATCATTCCCGGTTTTGAAACCACCTTGAGGATTTCACGGATGGCACTGGCTCCCATGTTGTGGGTGCGGCGGGCCAGCAGTTTTTTATCGGGCATAACGAACAAACCTCCTCTTTAAAGTAAGACCGGTTGGTATTATAAAGGGTTCGAGAATTCAAGGGATTGATAATCCATCCTTATTATCTTTACCGCAATAGATCCATTGAACGCTTATTCTTTAACTTCGCAACTGCCGGATGAAAAAGTGCAGTTGGTCGTTGGTTTGCTGCAGGACCGCCCTGTCACGGGTGGACATGTACAAGGTGGCGGCTCCGTTCAAGGTGATGACGATGAAATTGGATATTTCCCGGTAATCCAGATCCGGTTTGAGCAGACCGGCGGTTTCCGCCTCCGTCAGCCAGGACTGGAACAGTTTGGAAAACCCCACGAAGCCTTTGAGGATGTGGCGGCCCATGGTGTCGGACTGGCCGGACAGCTCCACCAGCATGTTGACGAAAAAACAGCCGCCGTCGAACACCTCCCTGCCCAGATAGTCGAGCAGGACATTTTCAATCGTGCGTTCAATCCGTTCAAGAGGGTCGGTGGCTGACCGCATGCGTTTAAAGACAACCGCTTTCCAGATTTCCACGGCTTCATCGTAAACCGCCCGCCACACCTCCTCCTTGCTCTTGAAATGGCAGTAAAGCCCACCCTTGGTCAACCCGGCGGACTGGAGGATGTCGCTGATGGAGGTGTTGAAATACCCCTTGACGGAAAACAGCTGCAGCGATTTTTCGATGATGTTGCGGCGTGTCAATTCGCCTTTGGCGGACATGATTGGCTCCTTTAAAAATACCGACCGGTCTTTATTTATTACCTCGAAGAGAAAAAGTCAACCATCGAATGTCGTAAAAAAATCGTGGAATCGAGGTGTCGATCATAGCCGGAGAGGAAACCGGAAGGTAGAAAACAGAAGGTCCGGTCACGATATGAATAGAACGGTATACGCACCGGGATTATTTTAAATGGAGGAGCCAATTTCAAAACTCCCCATTTCGGCCAATATCGGCGTTGGGCTCACATTTCAATCCTCAACGCAGCGCGGCTGCGCCTGTGGGTGAAATGGTCGTCCGCCTTGATTTTGACCGCACTAAGACGTTTTGAAACAGGCTCGGAGGACTTGCTTCTGTCGCAGATGGATGACTCTGAATGTTCAATCCGTAGGTCTTGCCTGACCGCCCGAATTTTATTTTTGATACCCCTGTCAGACGGTCTGTTCCCGGTAAACTGAGCCTTTACCCATAACCAGACTCCGATAAACAACGGCAACCAGATGAATCACACCGGTGATCACACTCAGAGCAACAAAAGAGACGATAAAGAGTGTCAAAAAAGCGAAAAGTCCGGCACTCAATCCGGCAAGAATATAATCGATCATGGCGTCTTTCCTTTTCCATGGTGCTTTGGGTCGATGATTCCTGGATTTAACGAAAGTACCAGCAATTTTTTTGCCAAACCTCTTGAGATATTTTAACTATATGGTAAAATTACATAAAACAAATTTCTGGGATTAATATTCCGATTGCCAGTGTGAAAAAAGAAGGAGTCTTGGATAGATAATGGGAAAAAAAGGTAATAGTTGAAGCTTGCCACCGCGCCATGGGTGCTAAACACCGTTTGACTCGTCCGCGGTGGTGATGGTATCCCGTTGGCTCTTTTGGTGTTTCGATGGCGGAACACCATTCTGTGCGACCTGCGCGGATGCTTCACCGCAGGGATGACAATCGATTTCCAGTCGGCTATCCGTTTGAAGGAAAATCCGTAACGATGGACGATGCAAAAAACCCTTTCCGCGCGGCGGTGGGTACCCTTGCCAACCAATGGATAGAGACAGGTCTGCCTTCGCGGCAGGGTCTTGACGAGGCGGCAGAAAACCTGGAAGGATTGCGCAGTCGTCTGCACATTAGCGGCCTCTGGGAAGATCCACCGTCGATGGTCACCGCCACCCTGGACGACGGACTGGGGCAGGGACTGGCCGTTATCGAAAAATTTGCCGTTGCCCTCGGTATCCGCTTGATCTCCCTGGGCCTGATGCAGACTCCCGAGGCCATCATCGATGCATGCCAGCGCCACCAACCGGCATATTTGGGACTGACCATACTCCAGTTCGATACCGGAGACGATCTGATACGCATCGCTAATCATCTGCCCCGCAAAACCCGGATCGTGGCCGGAGGACCGGTGTTTGCCGGAGATCCTGATTTTGCCGGCCGGACCGGTACCCATTATGCGGCCAAAAACGTAGCCTATTTTTTAAAGTTCATGCTGGAAGCGGCCTGCTGATGTCCGATGACGGCTGCAGCCAGACACGACAGCTCTCTTCGAGTGACCCGCTCTCTTTTTTGATGCGTCAGATGGGATTCAAATGGTTTCAGACAATACGGACATAACCCTGTTCCCGGGGATCTTCATCATATTTCTTACGGTGATCTTCGGTGGCAATACCGTGGCCATCAAATTGGCCCTGACCGGTATGGGACCGTTGACCAGCGCGGGGCTTCGGTTTGCTCTGGCGGCGGTTGCCATCGCCTGCTGGGCCCGGGCCACCGACCGTTCATTTTGCATTCAGACGGGCCAGGCGTTTCAACTGCTGATCGTGTCTTTGGCTTTTACGGTTCAGCTTTCTCTTTTTTATCTAGGGCTTGACCGCACGTATGCCTCAAGAGGGGTGCTGATCTCCAACCTGCTGCCGTTTTTCGTATTGTTCCTCTCCCACCGGTTTATCCCCGGTGAACGCATCACGTGGAAAAAAATGACGGGGATTGTGCTGGGGTTTGCCGGTGTGGCCTTCATGTTTACCGGTACGCCGGGTATTTCCGGATCGCTGCATACCGGCGATCTGATCATCCTGGCGGCGGTGATGGTCTGGTCCTGCAATGTGGTTTACACCAAGCGCATCATCAATGACTATTCACCGTTCCATCTGGTGCTGTATCCGATGATCTTTTCGGTCCCGATTTTTCTGTCTGCCGGGTTCCTGTGGGATGATCGGATGCTGTTCAACCTGAATCCGATGGTAATCGGCGCATATGCCTACCAGAGCCTGGTCAGCGCCGCCTTCGGCTTCGTGGCCTGGAGTACGATGCTCCAACGGTACGGTGCGTCCACCCTGCACGCCTTTGTGTTCATCATGCCCATCGCTGGGGTGGTGTTCAGCGGGTTTCTGTTGCATGAACCGATCACCCCCAATCTCATTGTCGCGATGGTCTTCATTGCGGTCGGTATTCTGATGATTCACGTGGGTTCGAAGAAGCCGACTTTTTCCTTTCCCCTGGGTCGGGGGGTGTGACATGCAATTTGGCGCCATGAATTTCCCGATAACGCCGGTACTGGATGAAATCGACACGTTTGCCCGGCTGGGGTTCGACTACCTGGAGCTGGCCATGGATCCGCCCATGGCCCATCACAGCATTCTTTCGTCCTCCCGGGCGGCCATCAATCGGGCGCTGAAGGTCAACGGCCTGGGGCTTGTCTGCCACCTGCCAACTTTTCTCACCACCGCCGATCTTACCGAAAGCCTCCGGCGGGCCTCGGTGACGGAGATGCAGCGTTCCCTGGACGTGGCTGCCGATCTGGGAGCAAAAAAGGTCGTCCTGCACCCCAGCATGGCCGGTGGCATGGGCGCCTTTGTCTTGGACACGGTAAAAGGCTACGCATTTGATTTTTTATCGGAAATGGTGGACGCCGCCCGCTGCCTGGATGTGACGATCTGTCTGGAAAACATGTTTCCGAGAAACCGGCTGGGGGTGGAGCCGGATGATTTTGAAGAGATATTCAAGACCTTCCCCGCCCTGAAGATGACCCTGGATTCCGGTCACGCCAATATCGACGACCGGCGGGGTCGCCGTTTAAAAGAGCTGGTGAGCGCATTTGGGAAACGGATCGGCCACCTTCATTTCAGTGACAATCAGGGCAGACTGGATGACCACCTGGCCGTGGGCCAGGGAACCGTCAATTTTGGAGAACTGGTCCGGGGCCTGAAGGGTGCCGGGTACGATGACACCGTCACCCTGGAAATTTTCGACGAAAACCGCCGGATGCTGGTCGAGAGCCGCGAGCGGATCGAAGCCATGTTCATGGCGGGATAGCTGGATAGAGGGGTCGAGGGTTCAGGGATCCAAGGGGTCAAGGGAACATAAACGTTATTATTAAATTAAGATTTTTAATGCGAAGCGAGGGCTAATACTCCGTCGCTTGCGATGTTGAAATCGATAAAAACCTATTTTCAATTGGTTCGGGGTAGTTCTGAGGGAATGGGGCCCTTTCATTGAAAATTTTGCCGTTGTCACTCGAATCCGGGGATCCTCGACCCCTTGAATCCTGAGCGCCTTTTCTTTTTTTCGTCCGGATTGAGGATGCCGGTCAAAAGCAGCTGGCACACCATTTTCCCCAAGGCTTCCACCTGTCGTTCCGTGGCGGCCAGGCGGCTCAAGTAGCCGCCGGAGATCAGCTGGGCCAGGCCGTGGATGCCGGACCAGGTGGCCACCGCCAGTTCCATGGTGTCCCGGTCGAGGAAGACACCCGCCCTTTTTCCATTATCGATGATGGTTTCCACCAGTTGAAAAGCCGCCCAGGAGGAACGCTTCAGGGCGCGAGGAGCGGTCCGCATGTTGATCACGCCGCCAAAAAGCAGATGGGACATGCACGGATTTCTGACTCCGAAAAGAATGTACTGGACCGAGGCGGCCACAAATTGTTTGCACGGATCACCCTCATGCAGCGAAGCCGCCTTTCCGGCTTGGTCGGTGAGCTGTTCGAACCCCAGCTGAGCGATGGCCGCCAATAGATCGGCCTTGTCCTGAAAATGCCGGTAGGGCGCCGTATGGCTGACACCGGCGGCCCGGGCAACCTCCCGCAGGCTCAATCCGGCCAGTCCCTTCTCCTCGATCATTTTAGATCCAGCCTGGATCAGGGATCGTCTCAAGTCACCGTGGTGGTAGGGGCGTTGAACGTGGGTGGACACTATTTTCTCCAAGATCGTAGCAATCATTCGCGCCTTCCTGCGGCAGGACGCGGAATCGATTCACCGACTTGGGTCTCTGTCGGTTTACGGTTTTCCTTTGACGTCCCTGCCGGAGGCAGGAAAATGAGCTCGCAGGCGTGGTTCAGACAGGGACATTTTTTTGCAGAATTCCTACGATGCGTTTCAGGTAGTCCGGCGCCTTTTCCCGGGCGAAGCGGCAGGCACCGGCACCGGGATGGCCGCCGCCTTCGAAAGCGGAGAGCATCTTTCCCACATTGACTTCACAGCCCCGGTTAAGGATGCTGTGACCCACTTTGATACTGGCCAGATCTTCATCATCGAAGACGATTTTGACATTCACCGTGCAGTCGGGAAACAGGGAATAGACCAGAAAACGGTTGCCGTCGGGTGCCGGATCAAGATTCCGGAAATCGGTGATGGAGACATGGTCGATCAGCGAGGTATTCGCCCTGAGGGCTTTTTCGTAGACCATGTTGGTCTCCACTACCCGCCGGCATCGCCGCTTTACCTCCGGATCGTCCATCACCCGGGCCATGGATCGGGTTCGCAGCAGGTCCACCAGATGATCCCAGTAGTGTTCTTCGGACGGCTCGTGGTGGGTGATGGTCATCGACAGCAGGACGTAGGGGTGGCTCTCCGGGTGAAGGATCTCGTCCAATGTCAAATCTGCCGAATCGATGCGGTCGGTCTGGCGAATCAATTCGGTGTAATCCCGATCCAGTCGTTCCCGGTAGTGTTCATATATAATTCCCGCGGCCGACGGTGCAATTTTAAAGACCCCGTCCACGGGGGTTTCCGGTTGATTGGAATAGTGGTGATCGAACCATAGACTGCATTTTTCATGAAAAGGCAGGTTGGCAACGACATCGCCGTTTTGAATATTCACCCGGCGGTGCTGCATGTCGCTAGGCTGGACCCATAGCACCGGCGGGCCGACCTGCAGCGCATCCATGAGCAAAACGGCACATACCACGCCGTCAAAATCGGGTCGGGTAACCACTCTCATCGGGTCTGTTCCTTTACCTGTTGAGGGAGCCCATTGCTGCCGTTCTCCGGCTAAAAACAGACGGATCATCCCGTTGGTTAAGCCGTTGATGATAAAAGCCTTTCAAACAACTGTCGGGTGTCGTTGGCCAGAATTCCACATGTATCAATAATCGAGTTGAACCGCAATAGCCAGTGGCGGATGCGGCAGGCTATCGATCGCAAATTAGGCTTGAAGTTTAGACCGATCCATGCCAGACAGAAATGCCTTGGCCATGCTTTCGGGCGACATGGTTTTTACCTTGCCCCCGAAATTCAAGGGCCTGGCACCGGCGTTGCATTAATGATTCCATATCATCCGTATGAAACCATTGGCGTGCCTTGCATCCGAACCAAAATCCGGCACCCGATCCGCCCAATTTTTTTCCTGCGGTCCTAAACCGCAGGGCAGGCAACTGTCGTCAACAGGAGGAACAATCCAGGAATGGCTGAAATCCAGCTGGCAAATCTGGTCCACATGGAATCCCCGCAGGCGGTTTTGGACGAGGCGATAGTCGTGGTGGAACACCTTTCCCCGGATATGGATCCGGTGGCCATCCGGTCTGCCTTCAACCAGACCGTGTCCCTGTATCAGGGAGACTGGGAAGACATCCAAGGCTGCAACACCGGTTATCACGACCTCAAACATGTCACCGACTGTTTCCTGGCCATGGTCCGGCTTTTTCATGGTGCGTGGGAGACGGGAATCCATTTTTCTTCCCGACAGGCTCACCAGGGGCTGGTGGCGGCCCTGCTGCATGATTCGGGATACCTGCAAAACAGTGAAGACACCGAAGGCACCGGCGCCAAGTACACCGCCTGCCACGTGCGGCGCAGCATGGATTTCCTCCAAAAGCACTTTGCAGCCTTCGGCCTTCAGGAGAGCGAAATCCACCCCTGTATGGCGATGATTCACTGCACCGATCTCAACTGCGACCTGGCATCGGTTCCGTTTCCGGACAAAGCCACTGAGCAGATTGGCAAGATGCTGGCCGCGGCGGATATCCTGGCCCAGATGGCTGATCGGACCTATTTGGAAAAACTGCTTTTTTTATTCTACGAGCTGGACGAGGCCCGCATCGACGACTATGAGGACGAGTTGGACCTGATGGCTCAGTCGAAAGATTTTTTCATCCGCATGGCGGACCGTTTTGAAACCCAACTGTCATCCTCGAACCGATTTATGGTCCACCACTTCAAGGCGCGGTGGAAAATCGATGAAGACCTTTATCAACGGGCCATCGACAACCAGCGGGCTTATCTGACGAAAATCCTGACGGCGGTCAGCGATGATCCCCGGGACCGGCTGCGCCGCAGCCGGATCGTGGAAGCGGTGAAAAAAAAGCATACCTGACGACTTCGAGCAACGGTTATCCCTGACTTTGCCTTGTCTGGCCTGCGCTCATCACATTTTTCAACATGCTGCTGGTTTTTCGGGGTAGGGAATGGCGGGTGCTAATCGACGCCTTCGGGCATGGGGGCGACGGGCTCGCCGCCCAGGGGGTATCCGCCATCCAACCGAATCACGCTGCCGGTCATGAACGGGGCGTCATCCAATAGAAATCGAATGGCCCGCACCACATCGTCCATCCGACCGATTCGGGCCAGCAGGGTGTGATCCGCGATGGCCTGCCGCTGACGGTCGGTCAGCAGCCCCCATCCGCGGGTTTTCGGTCCATGACGGGTTTCAAAAACACCCAGCATCAGCTCGTTCACACGCACACGGGGTGCACCTAAACGGGCCCAGGTTTCCGTGAGCAGGGATATGCCGCGGTTGGCTGCCGCATACCCTTCGTTGAAGAGATAGCTGGCCGGACCGCTTCGACCGATGATGCCGGCAATGGAAGAGATGTTGACTACGGCGCCGTCTCCGGAAGCCCTGAGGAAAGGCAGGGCTGCGTCGAACACCCACTGTTTGGCCCGCAGGGTCGTGGCCATCTCCATGTCCCACTGCTCCCGGGTGTAACGGCCGTGAACCACCGGCCACCCTCCCCGTTCGATGTTGTTGATCAGGATGTCCAGCCGGCCGAATCGGTCCATGATCCGTTCCACCAGCCCCGGAACGGCATCGGTGTCAAGCAGGTCGATGCGTTCGATCAGGTGATCCGTTCCCGTGCCGGCGAAATCGGATTGCATGGCTGGCAGGCTTTCCGGCCAGTCATGCCAAGTGGCCGCTACCCGGGTACCGCGACTCAGCAGGTCAAGGCTGATGGCTTTTCCGATACCCTTGATGCCGCCAAGTACCAATGCCACGTTATGGTTGGGTTTCATATTCGCACCTTTTCCGGGGACACCGTTAAAACGTTTTTCCGGACCCATTCCATGGCGACGAGCAGCAGATCCAGATCACCGGTTTTCGGCCGGTCGAGGGTATCGGTATCCGTGCGGGTCGCGAAGGTGTTATTCCCTTCAAACAGAACCCTGCGGAACGCGTCCAGGTCGTATAAGGCGGTAAAAACCCGATTTTTTTCGGAAGGCTTCAACGGACCGGGTCGGAACCGTTTTTTGAGGCTGATCAGTTCCAGCATCATATCGTTCATGCGGTTATGGGTGGCAATTTGCTGGTCTTCCACCCATTGGTTTACCGTATGCCGTTGTCCGTTATTAAAACCCAGGCAATGAGGCTCTCGAATCAATGCCCAGTATTCGGTCAACCGTCCGCTTTTCCGATTGCGCGAGACGCCCCGGGCCAGGGGATAGGTGCGGCAGGAGGCGGGCCGGGCCGGGTATACGCGGCAGCCGGCATCGCTGACAAAGGGGCAGGCCAGGTCATCTGCATCACCGAATCGCAGGGAGACCACCGGCAGCCCGGTCCCGGGGCCGGTGCTCTCCTCGGTGTACCTCTTGAGAAACGCGCTGGATGACATTTTCAGAAACTGTTTGAGGCACAATACATCATAAGGGGTTAATACCTGGTTGAGATTCCGGCAGCAGGCATTAAAACAGGCTGCCTGCGGGGAGCAGGTGAAGCAGAACGTCTGATATTTTTCCAGCGGCGTGACGGCGGGTTGCATGGCCGGACTCCAGTAGGGTTGCGTTCAGATCAAGTGGGCCAGTGGTAGCACGCTGGGCAGGCATGTCAACCGCAATGTTGATCCGCTTTCCTGAATCGACTGAATCGGAAATCAATTCCAAACGACTTGATGACGGGAGCCGTCAATCAGAATCTTCCACCATATATGGTACCTTTGCGGGAGGGTCCAACGATATGTAGGCAGTCGTAAGGTCGAATGTAAGTGGCTGCATCTTTTAGGCTTTTATGCCTCCGAAAATTCTTGACAATGAATATGCTGGATGGTATTGATCTTACCTTGTGTTACACAATGACTATCTTCCCGAATTTATACGATATATTCAATCGAACAAATCAATGCCGCAGCGCATTGGATTCATGTCTGCACGTCGTGTTTTGATGAAACAGGGTATGGGGCTTTTATGTTAACCCAATGTAACTGTCCGGGTCGAAACCATTCGGACACCTAATCCATGGAAGGGAGGTGCGACGAACAGGAGGGAACGCCTTAGTTTCGGAAGTAGGTTGAGTGAAATCTTTTTAACTAACCGTAGGAGGTATACTAAATGCCAAGTTTTGTAATTCAGGAAAAATGTGACGGCTGCAAGGGCGGCGATAAAACCGCTTGCATGTACATTTGTCCCAATGACCTGATGGTGCTGGATCCCAACGCCATGAAAGCTTACAACCAGGAACCGGATCAGTGCTGGGAGTGCTTTTCCTGCGTAAAAATCTGCCCCACCCAGGCCATCGAAGTGCGCGGTTATGCTGATTTCGTGCCGCTGGGAAGTTCCATTATGCCCATGATGGGTACCGAAGACGTGATGTGGACCTGTAAGTTCAGAAACGGCCTTATCAAACGCTTCAAATTCCCCATCCGGACCACCCCCGAAGGCCAGGCCAATGCCTATGCGAGCCTCAAAGGCAAAGATCTTGAAAGTGGTCTGCTCTCCACCGAAGAAGCTGACGGATACGCCATCCCGACGCCGAAGATCTAATCCAGTCCATTGGTTGCAGGTGATATTTTCATTAAGAATTTGTATTTCTACAGGAGGATAAAATATGGCATTACCGAATAAACCTGTGGGTGAACTCAAGGCCGTGCGGGATCCTGAAGTTGACGAGCGCGAAGTTGACATTCTCATCGTTGGCGGTGGTATGGCTGCCTGCGGTGCCGCATTTGAAGTTAAAAAGTGGCTGAAGGACGGCCAGAAGGTTCTGTTGTGCGACAAGGCCGCCATGGAAAGATCCGGTGCCGTTGCCCAGGGTCTGTCCGCCATCAACACCTACGTTGGCGAAAATGCTCCGGAAGATTATGTTCGCATGGTGCGCAACGACCTGATGGGTCTGGTTCGCGAAGACCTCATCTTCGACCTGGGCTGCCATGTCGACGATTCCGTACACCTGTTTGAAGAGTGGGGCCTGCCCGTCTGGAAGAAAACCGAAGACGGCAAGAACCTGGACGGCAAGAAGGGTCAGAAAATGGGGACCCTGAAGTCCGGCGCCAAACCGGTCCGCACCGGTAAATGGCAGATCATGATCAATGGTGAGTCTTACAAGCGTATCGTTGCCGAAGCTGCCAAGCTGGCTATCGGCGATGACAACATCATCGAGCGCTGCTTCATCGTTGAACTGCTGCTGGACGCCAAAGTGCCCAATCAGATTGCCGGCGCCGTCGGTTTCTCCGTCCGTGAAAACAAAGTCTACATCATCAAATGCAAAACCATGATGGTTGCCTGCGGTGGCGCGGTGAACATTTATCAGCCCCGTTCGGTTGGTGAAGGTAAAGGGCGTGCCTGGTACCCGGTTTGGAACGCCGGTTCCACCTACACCATGTGCATGAAGGTGGGTGCCGAGCTGACCATGATGGAAAACCGTTTCACCCCGGCCCGTTTTAAAGACGGTTACGGCCCGGTCGGTGCATGGTTCCTCCTGTTCAAAGCCAAAACCCTCAACGGTCTGGGCGAGAACTTCGCAGCCAGCGACGCTGCTAAAGCCGAGCTGCAGAAATATGCGCCATATGGCACTGCCGCCATCACCCCGACCTGTCTGCGTAACCACCTGATGCTGTTCGAGATGAAAGAAGGCCGCGGTCCCATCATGATGGATACCGTGACCGCGCTGGCCGAACTGGGCAAAACCATGGACAAGAAAGAACTCAAGCACCTCGAGTCCGAAGCTTGGGAAGACTTCCTCGACATGACCTGTGGCCAGGCCAACCTGTGGTGTGCGCAAGACTGTGAGCCGGAGAAGAAAAACTCAGAAGTCATGCCCACCGAACCTTACCTGCTGGGTTCCCATTCCGGCTGCTGCGGTCTGTGGACTTCCGGCCCGGATCTGGGTTGGGTGCCGGACAGCTACAAGATCAAAGCCACCAACGGCAAGGTCTACAACCGAATGACCACCGTAAACGGTCTGTTTACCTCCGGTGACGGCGTGGGAGGTTCCGGTCACAAATTTTCTTCCGGATCCCATGCCGAAGGCCGTATCGCCGCCAAACAGATGGTGCGCTACGCCACGGATTTCGCTTCTTTCACCCCGACCTTGAAGCAGACCAAAGAAGAGCTGGTCGCGTTGGTCTACAAACCGGTGCGTACCTTCCTGGATCACAAGGACTACACCACCGCCATCGACGTCAACCCCAACTACCTGAAGCCGAACGGCATGATGTATCGCCTGATGAAGGCCACCCATGAGTATGGTGCAGGTACCGCCACCTTCTATCAGACCACCACCGCGTGCCTGAAAATTGTCATGGATCTGCTGGCCACCATGCGCGAAGACTGCGCCAAGATGGCTGCCGGTGACCTGCACGAACTGATGAGATGCTGGGAAATCGAACACCGCATCTGGACGGTGGAAGCCCACCTGCGCCACATTCAGTACCGTAAAGAAACCCGCTACCCGGGTTTCTACTATCAGTCTGACTATCCGGGACAGGATGACGAGAACTGGTTCTGTTTCGTCAACTCCAAGTTCGATCCCGACAAGAAGGAATGGGATGTCTTCAAGAAAGACTACATCAAGATTATCCCGGACTGATGAAATGTCGACGGTTGTTCTAGTCGAATAGCAGCACACCTCCAGGTGCCTTTGCGGCACCTGGAGGTTTTTATTACCGAACGGATGGTTTTTGTTTTCGGGTAGTACCCATCGGGGACAGAGTGCTGTGCTTTACGGCAGGCTGTTCCAGCAACGCGTGTTGCTTTTATTGGAGCCTGAAACCGGCATCTGGAGGCGATCGCCGGATCGGTTTCCAGCTCCCCGTTTCCAGTTTCAATAAACGGGTATTACCCGAAACCAAGGCAGTTTTGGCGCGCATTTTTATTCATGACCTTTTAGAAACGTTGATGCACGGAGGGATAGCATGACAAACGACAAAGCAGCCCCTGCGAGTGGAAGCATTATGGTTGTCGGCGGCGGCATCGCCGGTCTGACCACGGCCATCGAGGCCGCTGAAGTGGGGTATGAGGTGTTTCTGGTCGAAAAGAATCCTTATCTGGGCGGAAGAGTTGCACAGCTGAATCAGTACTTTCCCAAGCTATGCCCTCCGACCTGCGGGTTGGAGATCAACTTCCGGCGGATCAAGGACAACCCGAGAATCAAGGTGTTTACCCTGGCGGAAGTGGAAAAAGTGGCCGGCATGCCCGGTAACTACACGGTCAGCGTGAAAATCAATCCCCGGTACGTAAACGAGAACTGTACCTGCTGCGGTGCCTGTGCCGAGGTCTGCCAGACCGAAGTCTCCGATGAATATAACCTCGGCATGTGCAAAACCAAGGGGGCCTATCTGCCCTTCGAAATGGCCTTTCCGGCCAAATTCGTCATTTCGCCGCAGATCGTCGGCACCGATGACGCGGCCAAGGTCAAGGAAGCCTGTAAATACGATGCGGTAGATCTGGAGATGCAGGCCAAGACCGTCGATCTGCCGGTGGGCGCGATTGTCTGGGCCACCGGTTGGGAACCTTACGACGCCCATCGGATCGACAACCTGGGCTTCGGTCAGTACGACAACATCGTCACCAACATGATGCTGGAACGCCTGGCCGCCAAATCCGGTCCTACCCAAGGCAAGATCCTCCGTCCGTCCGATGACAAGCCCCCGGCCAGCGTGGCTTTCGTCCAGTGCGCCGGCTCACGTGATGAAAATCATCTGCCCTACTGCTCCTACATCTGCTGCATGGCATCCCTGAAACACGCTACTTACATTCGGGAGCAGTATCCGGACACCAAGGTGTATATCTTTTACATCGATATCCGCTCGCCCGGCGACCGGTATGAAAAGTTCTACAACAAGATCAAAGAAGATGCGAACGTCATCCTGATCAAGGGGAAAGTCGCCGAAGTCAGCGAAGATCCGACCACCAAGAATATCACCGTGGTTGCCGAAAATGCGGTCAGCGGGGAAAAGATTCACCAGACGGTGGAGATGGCTGTTTTGGCAACGGGAATGCAGCCCACTGCGGCCAACACGAAACTGCCTGCCGATCTGAAGTTCAATGATGATGGATTCATCATCAACGACTTTGAAAAGGGCGGCATGTTTGGCGCCGGCTGCGCCACCAAACCGGCAGACGTGATCTCATCCAACCAGAATGCGACCGGCATGGCCCTGAAAGCCATTCAAACCCTGGTGAAAAGGTAGGAGGTAACCCGATGGATAAAAAGTATGGCGTATATATCTGCGAAGGTTGTGGCATCGGGGAATCCCTCGATGTGAAGGCCCTGTGCGGGGTCCCGGAAGAGGAAGGCGTGCCAGTTAAAACCCATCCTTTTCTTTGTGGCAAGGACGGGGTCGAGGTTTTGAAGAAAGATATTGCCGACGGTACCAACGCCCTGGTCATTGCGGCTTGTTCCCGCCGGGTAAACTTTGATATCTTCCGCTTTGACGGCTGTATCGTGGACCGGGTCAACCTGCGTGAAGGCGTGGTCTGGTCTCACCCGCGCAGCGAGTTTCCCGCCTTGACCGAAGAAGAAAAGGAAGACGAGGACAACTTCGACCGCGTTCAGATGATGGCCGAAGACTACATTAAGATGGGCATGATTCGCGTAGAGAAGATCAAGCTGCCGGAGCCATACCTGGTGGAGAACCTTTCCAGGAAGATTCTGGTCCTGGGTGGCGGTATCACCGGTATGTCCGCGGCAATCGACGCGGCCAAGACCGGCTTCGATGTCACCATTGTCGAAAAAACCGCATCTTTGGGCGGCTATGCGGCCAAGGTGAGAAAACAGATTCCGGTATCCGCGCCCTACGATGCGCTGATTCCCCCGGTGGTGGCGGCCAAGATCGCGGAAGTGGAAGCCCTTCCCAACATCACCGTTAAAACCGAGACCGAGGTTGCCCGGATTGCCGGTCAGCCCGGCGAGTTCACCGTTACCCTTAAAAAGCCCGGGGAGAAGATCCCCTTCGATGTTCCCTTTCCGCTGCCAGATGAAATGAAGTTGGACGAAAGCGGCAAGGAACTGGACGCTGAGAAGCAGCATGAGGCCTACCTGGCTTACAACGAGGGCAAAAATGACATCCTGCAGCTTGATCCCGACGGAGAACTGTTCGGCGCCGTTATCCTGGCTGCCGGATGGCGTCCAGACAAACTAGAAGGTGACCAATATTCCCATCTGGGATATGGTGAACTGCCCGATGTGATTACCAACCATCAGTTCGAACAGATCGCCAAGGCCGGCAAGATCGTACGTCCTTCGGACGGGAAAGCCGCCAAATCCGTGGTTTTCGTTCAGAGTCCGGGCAAGGACGAATCCGACAGCGACTTCGCTTATGCCGGCGCGGTCACCAGCATGGTTTCGCTGAAACAGGCCAAGTACGTCCGGGAAGACTACGATGACGGCAAGGCCTTTATTTTCTACCAGCACATGCGTACACCTGGGTTTTCCGAACTGTTCTACAAGGGACTGCAGCAGGATCCCGGCATCTTCATGACCAAGGGCGCCGTGATGGGCGTGGCCAAGAACGGCGACGGCATGATCGTGGACGCCGAAAATACTTTGCTGGGCGAGAAGCTCCAGGTGAAAGCGGACCTGGTGGTATTGGGTGCCGGCATGGTTCCCGTAACCAAGGACGACCCGGTAATCAACCTGGCCTACCGCCAGGGTCCGGGTTTTCGCGATATCGGCCTGTTCAACGGTTATGTCGATTCCAACTTCATCTGCTTCCCCTATGAAACCCAGCGGACCGGCATTTATGCGGCCGGTGCGATCCGCCGCTCCATGACCATGGAAGAGGCGATAGAAGATGCCTCCGGTGCGGCGCTCAAGGCCATCCAGTGTCTGGAGTCGGTCAACCGCGGTGTGAGTGTGCATCCCCGTTCCGGCGATATGACTTTCCCGGACTTCTTCTTCCAGCGTTGTACCCAATGCAAGCGTTGCACCGAAGAGTGCCCTTTCGGAGCCCTTGACGACGATGAAAAGGGCACACCCAAGCCCAATCCCACCCGCTGCCGTCGCTGCGGTACCTGCATGGGTGCCTGCCCCGAACGTATCATTGGCTTTGCCGACTACAACATCGACAGCATCGGTTCCATGGTCAAGGCCGTGGGCGTGCCGTCCGAGGACGATTACAGCGAACCGCCGTATCGCATCCTGGGTCTGGTCTGCGAAAACGACGCCTACCCGGCATTGGATATGGCCGGTCTCAACCGGCTATCCTACTCGGCGGACGTCCGCCTCATCCCGATCCGTTGTCTGGGGTCCATGAACGTGATCTGGATCAAGGATGCCTTGTCCCAGGGCATGGACGGCGTCTTTCTGCTGGGTTGCAAACACGGTGACGACTACCAGTGCCACTTTGTGAAAGGCTCAGAACTGGCCGAGATCCGCATGAAAAAGATCGGCGACGCCCTGGCCAGCCTAGCGCTGGAAAACGAGCGGGTGGCCCAGTTTGAAGTGGCCATCGACGACTACGACAAGATCCCGCAGATCATCAACGATTTCGTGGAATCCATCGAAGCACTGGGTCCGAACCCGTTCAAGGGCTTCTAATTATTTTTTGATACGATGGAAAGGCGGTGACCGCCGCCTTTCCCACCCATTTTTTGCCAAGTGAGGAGGTTACCAATGGCGGATTCATATCTGGTCGAACCTGATGTGGGTTTTATTAAGGAAGTGGGCAGGCTGGGAGGCGCCGATGTCAAAAAGTGCTTCCAATGCGCAACTTGCGCTGTGGCCTGCCCCATCTCCCCGGATACCAAGCCATTTCCCAGAAAGGAAATGATTGCTGCATCCTGGGGGTTGAAGGACCGGTTGATCGGCAACGGCGACGTCTGGCTGTGCCACAACTGTGGCGACTGCTCTACCCTGTGCCCCCGCGGCGCACAGCCCGGTGACGTGCTGGCGGCGGTACGCGCGGCCACGGTCATCGAGTATGCCACGCCCAAGGCCCTGGCCAGAATGGTCAGCGATCCCACGAAACTGCCCATCCTGCTGGCCATTCCTGCCATAATTTTTCTGGTGGTGGGGCTGCTGCTGAAGATGGTGGGCGTAAACTGGCTGAACTTTGCCCCCACCGGCGACCACCTGTGGCAGGCGGATTACATCGGCAACTACCTGGTGGACATCATCATGATCCCCACCTTTTTCGGTGCCGTGGCTGTCTTTGCCCTGGGCCTGAAACGCTTTTTGACCGACATGCATGCCAATGCCGTTAAGGAAGGGAAGACCGACAAGGAGAAGATCGAACCTGCCGGCTTTATCCAGGCCTTGATCAAAACGGTGCCCACGATCCTGAAGCACCAGAAATTCAACGAGTGCGGTGAAAACCGGGATCGGTCGACGGCGCACATGATGGTGCTTTTCAGCTTCATCGGCCTGTTCATCGTTACCAACTGCTTTTTCGCCGCCGAGTGGATTTTCCACATCGAAGGGCCTTACAGCCAGATCAACCCGGTCAAATGGCTGGGGAACATCAGCGGTATCGCCCTGGTTGTCGGCGGCATCCTGCTCCTGAAAAACCGCCTGGGCAAAAAGGATCAGATTTCCAGTTACTGGGACTGGTACCTGGTGGGCCTGGTGCTCTGCCTGGGTGCAACCGGTATGCTGACCCAGATGCTGCGTCTGGGAGGAATGTACAGCCTGTCGGCCGTCGTCTATTTTCTGCACCTGATGTTCATCTGGAGCCTGTTCGCCTACACCCCGTTTTCCAAACTGGCCCACATTGTCTACCGCACGACAGCCATGGCCTATCAGGAGTACAGCGGACGCAAGTAAGCCGAGCCGCCGCATGCTACAGGAATAACAAAGGGGAGCGCAATGCTCCCCTTTGTTATTTGACGTCCATGCGCAAAGGTCATCTGTGAGCTATGAAAAACACCGTTGTTTGAGAAAACAGACTGTTTTTTGAGCCTACCGACCGGCACTGGCCCGGCGCCATTCATAGAGGGCGATGGCGGTGGCCACTGCCGCATTCAGTGATTCCACACCGGGAGCCATGGGGATGGCCACGGTTTCCGCCTGCCAACGGGAAGGCAATCCGGGGCCTTCCATACCGGTAAGCAGGCAGAAGGATGTGGGAAACCGCGTTTGGGCCAGCGGTTGGCCCGATGAGGAAAGGGCGATTACCGGCAGGTTTGGGGGGATTTCCGACAAAGACGGGCCTTGGAACAGCCTGGCGGAAAATACGGTCCCGGCCGAGGCGCGTACTGCCTTGGGGTGGAACGGATTGGCGCTTTCGGCAAGCAGAATGATCCGATCCACGTCGAATGCCACGGCAGAGCGAATGACGGCACCCACATTTTCCGGGTCTTGAAACGGAACCAGAAGGCTGCAGCCGGTAAGCGGGCCGTTTTCAGGATGCCAGGGTTCGGGGGCAGGAATATCGAAAAGAACGATGGGATGTTTGGTTCCGAACGTGTCCAGAGACTGAAACAGGTCCGGTGCCAGTTGAACCCACTCCAGATCGGAGGGGGCCTCGGATGGCGGCGGTTGGCGGTTGCCGCTGGTGATCCAGGCCCGGCAGCGCTTCGGGGATCGTTCCATTGCCTCGGCCACCAGGGTGGCGCCGCACACCAGGGTATTTCCCTGCTTCTTGACCCCGCGGCCGCCCAGGAGCTTTTTAAGATCCTTGAAAATCGCGTTGCTTTCGCTTTCGATGATCTTTATGCGGTGTTTTTCCATAATTTGAGGCGTGACCCTGGCAGGGGCCGGCCGGGTTTTTCGTCGAAAAACCACCAGGCGGCGTCGATGCGGGGTGTGAGGGATCTGGTAGGGAATGTCCTCGGCCAGTTCATATGCCGACGCAAACATTTTCGCGGCTTTTTCGATTTCTTCGTCGCACCGCGGCCCTTTCATGAAGATGACCATGCCGTCCTGCACCAGACAACCGACAATACGCGCCAAGGTGTCGGCGATGGGTTCGACGGCCCGGGTGATCACACCGGCCACGGGTCGTTCGTAGTCCGGGGCAATTCCCCGTTCGACCACATCCAGACCGGCAAGGCTCAGCACGGAGACGGCCGTTTTCAAAAAGTCGCTGCGGTGCTGCCGGCTTTCGGCCAGCAAGATATGAAGGTCCGGCCGAAAAATTTTAAGCGGGATGCCGGGCATGCCGGGACCGGTGCCCAGGTCCAGCAGCGGTGAAGGCAGTGGAGCATGCAGGGCCGGCAGGATGGAATCGGCGTAGAGCTTGACGACCATATTTTCAAAATTGCGGATCCGGGTGAGGTTCAATTCCGCATCGTGTCGCCGCAGCAGCTGATGGTAAGCCCACAGCTGTTTGAGCTGGGAAGCAGCCAGGTTGATGCCGCAGCGCTGCAGCAGCGCATCCATCTGCTCAGGCCTGGGGGGCTTTTTCCGACCACGATCCCCCGCGGTTTGAGAAGGCCTTGAACCTGCTGTATTCACATGCTACTCCTTGTGGCTGAGAATTCTCGAAGCCTTATCGTAACATTAAAATTCGATTATCGGATAGAAACAATGCTCGCCAACCCCGCCGAAACCGAAGGCCTTCCGTTCTTTGACTCCCGTTGGCCGGTCATTTACGAGGACAACCATCTGCTGGCGGTTTATAAACCATCGGGACTGCTGGTGCAAGGGGATCGTACCGGCGACGTCTGCCTGCTGGACCTGGGAAAACAATGGCTCAAGGACCGCTACCACAAACCGGGCAAGGTGTTTCTGGCCATGGTTCACCGGCTGGACCGCCCGGTGGCCGGAGTGGTCCTGTTTGCCCGCACATCCAAGGCAGCGGCTCGTCTGTCCAGACAATTCCGTGAACGGTCGGTCGAAAAGCATTACCTGGCCGTGGTCAGCGGGGCGGTTTCCGGGGAAGCCAGCCTGATCGATCACATCGAGCGTCGGGATTGCCTGAGCCGTGTGGTCCCGACGTCCACGGACCGCAGCCAGGAGGCTCGGCTGCGCTATGCCGTCCTCGGCAGGGACTCAGGAAAAAGTCTGTTGAAAATTTCCCTGGAAACCGGCCGGCGCCACCAGATCCGCATTCAGCTGGCCCACATGGGGCACCCGATCCTGGGCGACCTGCGCTACGGTGCTGGGCCACCGCTCCCCGACCGGCAGATCGCCCTGCTGGCCCACGAGTTGGTGGTGGACCATCCCACCCAGGGAGACCGTTTGGTGTGTCGCAGCCCGATCCCTCAACAATGGCCCTGGCCGGTTGACGATTCAGCGGACAGTCTCCGTCCTCCCTGGGATTGGCGGGCTTTTGAGTCGACACTCATTGACTTCAAATGACGAAGGAAATTTGCATGGATACCAGGATTCACCCCATCTATTTGGACTACAACGGCACCACTCCCCATGACCCGGAAGTGATTGCGGCCATGCGGCCATTCCTGGAAACTGAATTCGGCAACCCTTCCAGCTCGCATTGGTTCGGTATCCGGCCCAAACGAGCCGTCGAGACCGCTCGGCGGCAGGTGGCCGGTCTGCTGGGCTGCCTGCCGGAAGAGGTATTCTTTACTTCCGGAGGCACTGAATCGAACAACCACGCCATCAAGGGCATGGCCCGAACCCTTAAGGAAAAAGGCCGCCACCTGATTACCAGCACCGTAGAGCACCCAGCGGTGCTGGAGGTCTGCCGATACCTGGAAAAAGAAGGCTTTGAGACCACGTTTGTCGATGTCGATGCCACCGGCATGGTCGGTGTCGACGATGTAGCCGCCGCCATCCGGTCGGACACCATCCTGATTTCGATTATGCATGCCAATAACGAGGTTGGAACCATTCAGCCCATTACCGAAATCGCCAAACTGGCCCGACAACAAGGGATCTGCATTCACACCGATGCGGCGCAGAGCCTCGGCAAGATTGCCGTTGAGGTTGAATCGATGAACGTGGACATGCTTTCGGTGGCCGGGCATAAACTATACGCCCCCAAGGGCATCGGTGCGCTTTACGTGAGAAAGGGGCTGCGGCCCGAAAAATTCTGCCACGGGGCGGGCCAGGAGATGGGCTGGCGGGCAGGAACCGAAAACGTGCTGGAGATCGTGGGATTGGGAAAGGCCTGCGAGATGGCCGATCGCCATCTCGATTATGCCGGTCGCCACTTGAAGGCCATGCGGGACCGGCTGTACTCGGGCCTGGCGGATGGCCTGGCGGATATGCACCTGAACGGCCATCTTGAAAAGCGACTGCCCAACACCCTGAGCCTCTCTTTCAAGGGATTGGAGGCCAACCGGATTCTGGAAGAGATCGGACTGGAGGTGGCCGCTTCGGCCGGCGCTGCCTGCCATTCCGACACCGTGACCCTGTCCCATGTCCTGGAAGCCATGCGGGTGCCGCTGGAATGGGCCAAGGGCACCGTGCGTTTTTCCACGGGGCGGACGACCACCCCAGAAGAGATCGATCGGGCTGTCGATGTCGTGATCAAGGCGGTGCAACGGCTCAGGAAGCAATATTGACAGCGATCCAAGTTAAAAGAACAGATACTGCTCACCCGGTGGCGGGGCCGGTTTTTTTACGATGGTGTCGGCCCTGATCACCGGTACATCGGTGCCGTTGAAATTGACAATCCGGACGGTCCCATCCACGCGAATCCAGTTTTCGTCAGCAAAGGCCGCCACGCCCGCATTCTCCACAAATACCCATACCGGCATGGCGTCTGCCGCACAGCAGAAGATGGCGAACCGGAAAAGGGTCAGGTAGTTTTCCGGCATGATGTCGGGGCGGTAGACCAGCCCTTCGGTGATTACCCGCCGGCCGTCAATCTGTTTCATCTTGCGGGCGATATCCAGAAGGGACATGGCGGGCGTCGGGTTCGCTTCGCCGATGGTTCCGTTTCCGCTTTCCAGCAGACGGGTCAGGGTGTTTTGCTCCGTACCCGTAAACTTCCTTGTCAGCGTATGCGATCCCATTCCCTGATTGACAGCGGTGGCCAGGAAAAGCAACGGCGCCATGATTACGAGTGCCTGCCCGGTTGTCATCGCCAATGGCCAGCCGGTATTATGCCGCTTCGGGCCGAACAGGATCACAAGAATAAATGCCGTCAGCAGAACGGTCCCACCTGCTAAAAAAAGTCGGAATCGTGGGTGAAGGAAAGCCGTGTCCTTCCCTGTCAGCAACAACCCGCACAGCGCAGCCAGCCAGGCAAGAAATAGAAGCACATCGAGGTAGCGGCAGACAGACAGCGTTCCCTTTTTAACGATTCGTATCATCTGACCATCCATGAGCCGGCCATCATGCATACAAAAACGATGATGAAGGTCGACACTGACATGACCAGAATCAGCTGTTTTCGAAAAATCCGGAAATACATGGCAATCAGTTTCAGGTCAAGCATGGGTCCCAGAACCATGAAGGCCATCTGGGCGGTAAGGGGCAGTGTGGTGCGAAAAGACGCGGCCACGAATGCATCGGCCTCACTGCACAGGCTCAAGAGCAGCGCCAGGATCATCATGGCCAGAACAGAAAAGGGAAGCGACCCGAACCAGACCGCCAGATCACCCCGGGCCACCAGTGTCTGCAGTGCTCCGGCCACGAAGGCACCGAAAACCAGAAACCGGCCGATATCGATAAAATCCGATGCCCCGTGCCGCAGTGCCCGGGAAACTTTAGCTGAAACCGGAAGAGATGCATCCGCTTCCCCAGATTCGTCCATCGGCAATTCGGCCAGTGCTCTTTTCCGTGAGAAGAATCGATCGATCAGCAACCCCATTGCCACCGCAATCAGATATCCGGATGCCAGCCGGCCCACACGGCCATGGCCAGGTCGTTGCCATAGGCAACGGCGGTGGACAGGGCCACCAGGGGATTGACGATGGGCCCGCCCAACAGAAAAGCAATGCCGGCACCTAAAGGCAGGCCCTTGCTGAAAAGCCGGCGGACCACCGGCACAATGGCGCATTCACAAACCGGAAAAACCAGGCCGAGGCCGGCTGCCAGAAGGATGGCCGGCAGGATTCCGGCCGGAATGATGCGCGTGATCAGTGTTTTGGAAACGAAAACCTCGATGAATCCGCCGATCAATGCGCCCAGCAGCATGAATGGCAGCGCTTCCAGAAAAATGGAAACAAAGGTGATGCTCAGGGTATCGAACCAGGGGGTGCGGCGGAAAAAAAAGACCAGGCAGAGGAGCGCGGCAAGAAATGCAAGCTGAGCGAGCAGGTACACTTGGGCAGCCGGTGTGTCCTGTCGGGTGGGGTGAGGATGGTTCGGATCTGCTAAGACGCGGGAATTCATTTATTTCATGCAATTCTTGCAGATGCCGTCCACGCGGACTTCCAGTTTGTCGATGCGGCCCGGGAAGGTTTTCCACAAGGTATCGCTGTCCACATTCAGGCTGTCCGGTGTCAAACAATCCATCCGGCCGCAGCGCTTGCAGTAGAAATGGGGATGGGGATGGTGGTGCGCATTGGGTGCCATGCCGTAGTAAAAGGCACGGCCGCCGGTGCTGATTCGATCCACCAGCCCGTGCTCAACCAGTAGATCCAGAATGCGGTAGATCGTCACCCGGTTGATCCTGCAGGTTCGTTCAATGGTTTTGAAAATGTCGGCAGCGGAGAGCGGGTAGCTGTTGTTGCCGATGACTTCGAGAACACGCAGCCGGTTGTCGGTCGCATCCAGATGCGCGCCGCTCAGCAGCCGTTCATAATTGCATTGATTGCACATGTCAGCTCCTCTGCAGGTCCACAGGAATGTTTACTTCATTGATTCTGGATGGTTCGGGCCTTTTCCGTTTGGGGATCAATTGCTCAACCAGCAGGTTCAGGAAGAAAAAGAGGCCGGCCACCATGATGATGGCTGCCCCCGAGGTAAGGTTGAAGGCGTAGGAAATCCACAGCCCCGCAACCGTAAAGACAACGCCCAGGACACTGGACCCGATCATCATCTGCAGCAACGACCGGGCATGCTTTTCCATGATAAAGGGGGGAATGGTAAGCAGGGCGATCACCAGGATCAGTCCCACCACCTGGATGACCATCACCACGGTGACCGCCAGCATGCCGATGAGCAGAAAGTACAGGGCGGTCACCGGTACTCCTCGGATGCGTGCAAACTCTTCATCGTAAGAGAGGGCCAGCAGGTCTTTATAATAGACCGCCACCAGGAGTACGATGAGGAGCCCCATGGTCACCATGAGCCATAGATCGGTGTCCGGTACCGTGAGGATACTGCCGAATAAATAACTCATCAGATCCACGTTGTAGCCGGGGCTCAGGTCAATCAGGATGATTCCGCAGGCCATGCCCAGTGCCCAGATGACGCCGATGATCGTGTCGGCCCGGTGCCGGGCTCTCAGGGTGACGGCGGCCATGATCGTGGCCGCACCCAGGGAAAAACCCAGGGTGCCCGCCAAGTAAGGCCAGCCGAAGTAAAAGGCCAGGCCGATGCCGCCGTAGGCCGCGTGGGCGATACCTCCGGAGAGGAAAACGATGCGGTTGACCACCACCAGGGTGCCCATGATGCCGCAGATCACGCTGGCCAGCAGGCCGGCGGCCAGGGCATTGCGCATGAACTCGAATTGCAGGGCGTCAATCATCAATCACTCCTTGTGGTGCTGCAGCACCCGGTGCGGCAGGTGGCCGTGGGCTACCAGCTCCACGGGACAAACATCTTCGACGGTGCACGGGTACATGGCTTCCAGCATATCCCCGGTAATTTCGGCCTGTTGATGATAGTGCAGCCGTCGGTTAACGCAGGCCACGGATTTGACGTAGGTGGAAATTACCAGCAGATCGTGGCTGACCACCACGATGGTCACTTCCCTATTGAGTCGCTTGAGTAGCTGATAGAAATCCGTCTGCCCCTTGGAATCGATGCTCGCCGTGGGTTCGTCCAGCAGGAGAAGCCGGGGATGCGTCACCAGGGCGCGGGCGATGAACACGCGTTGGCGCTGGCCGCCGGACAACTCGCCGATGCGGCGGTGCGCATAGCCGGCCATATCGATCCGCTCCAGGGCTTCCAATGCGTCCCTTCGGTCCCGCGCATTGTTACTAGACCATCTTTTTCCCGGGGCCAGCTTTCCCATGAGCACCACATCGAGGGCCGTAATGGGGAAACGCTGGTTGATGTGAACATCCTGGGGCACATAGCCGATGTGATGGGAGACATGCATGGCCGGTTCGCCCATGACCCGGATCCGGCCCCGCGCGGGCTTGAGCAGTCCCAGCATGAGCCTGAGCAGGGTAGTCTTGCCGCCGCCATTGGGACCGATCATGGCGATGAAATCCCCCTCCAGAACCTCCAGGTTCACGTCTTCGAGCACACGCTGCCCGTTGTAGGCAAAATCGAGGTGCTGGATCTGAATGATGGGCTCGCCCATGGCCTGAGTGCGATCATTTGAAGGCATCTTTAAATTCCTCAGCGGCCTGATGTAAATTCGTCGCCCAGTCCCGGGCCAGCGGATCCACGGCGACCACCCGGCCGCCGATTGCCTTGGCTATCTGTTGGGCGCTTTTTGCGGAGAATTGGGGTTGTACGAAAACCACTTTGATGTGGCTCGTTCGGGCGTTTTCGATCAATTGTTTCAGCTGTGCCGGTTTGGGGCTTTTGCCTTCGACTTCGATGGGCACCTGTTCCAGCCCGTACGTGTGGGCAAAGGTGCCCCATGAGGGATGAAATACCATGAATGGCGAGCCTTTTAAACTGTCGAAGGTCGCTCTCAGGTAGGCGTCCAGATCCACGAGTTCAAGGATAAATGAGCGGTAATTGGCTTCGTAGGCCGAACGATGCACCGGGTCAACTGCCTGCAGGGCGGCGAGGATCGATCTGGCCTGGAGCATCACCATGGGCGGGGAGAGCCAGATGTGGGGATCCAGGCTGCCATGGGGGTCTTTTTTTTCTCCTGGATGGTTGTCCCCGCCATGGCTGCTGTGGGCATCCATGGGCAGCTTCATGATGCCATGATCGGTGCGAACCACTTGCATATGGGGGTTGATGGCGGTTAATTTTTCCAATTTAGCGGTTTCAAACTCGATGCCGATGGCAAAGTAAAGCACCGCCCTGGACAGGGCTGCCATCTGCTGCGGTTTAGGCTCGTAGGTATGGGGGTCGGCTCCCGGCTCAACCATCACCTGTACCTCGACCCGGTCCTTGCCAATTTGTTGCACGAAATAGGCCTGGGGGGCGATGCTGACGAAAACGGGAATCGGATCCGTCGCCCATGCAGTTGAAATGGAGAAGGAACATATTGTTAAAATGAATAATATGGATCGCTTCAATACAGCCATCATTGATCTCCTATGATAAGGTATGGTTCCAATACTGTCCGATGCCTATCAATGCAAATCTATTGCATGGGATGGCGGTTGGCAAGGTGGGAATGAAAAAAACTCTGTGAATTTTTCAGCCTGGTTTCGAAAAGGAGAGAGAAGGCTTAATCCCGCGTCCACTCATCGGATAAAGGAAACGATAAACAAGTTACCGATTTTTCGGAAATCCACGTCTGGCGAGTATTTCAGGATCAACGGCATGCCGCGGCCCCAGGCCTCCACCATTTCGATGCGTCGGAACAAATCGGCGATCAAGGGGTTGCGGCGCTGGGGGACATTGCCTTTGCGCAGGTCCGCGATGGTCAGGTTGCCGAACAGGGTGCCGGGGTTTCGGATTTCCACCCGGTCCTTGAAGATGGCCGATTGGATGTAGTCCGGATCGTAGTAGTCCCGGTGACAGAAGGCGTTGATGATCGCCTCGCGTAGCGCTTCGACAGCGATCTCCGGTACGTTGACGCGGCGCAATCCCTCGACCCGCATGCCGATATGGATGTTTTTGAGGATCTATTTCTGGGCCTCTTCAATCAGTTCGAGAATGTCGCCGTCAAAGTCATGGCGATCAATAAGGGTAGAACTTTCGGTGCTCAAAAAGACCGCGCATCGAAGTTGAAGCGGTTTATTGCCGAAAAAAAGCCGGGCCGGATTGAGCAATTGGTCTGCATTGATCAATCCCAGTTTGGCCAGGGCATTTTGTGGTGTATCCCAGGAGAGCTTGGCTCGTTTCACGAAGTGCTTGATTTTGGCCGGGGCCACAGGTCGGCCAGGGAGAATTTTCCGGGCTGATTGTCCCAACGTAGCGATTCCCGGTTTTGGACGGTGATGAGCCCTTTCAATTGTTTGACGCTGAGCTGGCGGTCTTCGTCCGCCACCCTCATGAAAGCGCGTCCATAGGCAAAATAAGGGGTATCATTACCTCTGAACTCGATTTTGATGCAGCGTTTGCCTGCGATGGACACCTTTGAAATTTTTGGGGAAATCTTGGGTTCGATATGGGACGCAATGGATTGGGAGAGGTCACGCAGGGTTTTTTCGTTGACGTCGATGCCGGCGATGGCGCCGTCGTTGCGCACCCCGAACCAGAGGGTTTCGGCCTGGTGCTTGTTCAGTATGGCCGCAATGGAAATAAGTCCCTGTTTGAGTTCGGCTAGGCTTTTTTTAAGTTCTACGGTTTCTCCCTCAGTGAGCGGCTGTTTAGCCATCCCAGTCTCCTGTCGTAAGTTTACAGTTCAATAACTCAGCTCCCCGCCAAGTTCTTATGGATTTCTGTCTCCAGCTGTGAGCTATAGTCGAACTGCAACTATAGGTGGCAAACACGTGGTTGAGAAAAATCAGGTCGAGGACCACCTGCAGCTGTAGGCTGCCGCACCCACCTTGACACGCAGTTTGTCCTCCGCCGTCGATAGATTTTTTTCGAGATTGCTGGCAGCAGACCCGGTCCAACAAAATCTCTTTGCCTACGTAATGAAAATATCCGCATGACGCCAACTATCAAATGATGTCGTTATTGATTGGGTCGTAATTTTGGAGGCTATTGAAAATTATTGAAAAAATACAATGAGAATCCAGCTTTGTGCAAGGTATTTTCGAGAACTTATTTGCCCTCACCCCAGATCTTTCACCAGAGGCGTTTGGGTGGTGTGAAATCGCAACTCAGATTAAATTTGAATCAATCAGATAATGCCGGCCTCTGATTTTTTTAACCAGCCGATTTTGTCTTCTGTGTATCGGACCAGCAGATGGGTGTCGGTTTCACGCTCGACGCGGACTTTGGTGCCGGCGTGAAGGACGAAAAGCTGGGTGGCGCTTTCGGTGAAACCGGAACGCACGGCGACTTTTTCGGGAAGAATCACCGCCTGGCGGATTCGCGCTGTCTCGACATAGTTGAAAGCGGCCGTGGCGCTGAAGACCACGGAGGCGGCGGCGACCAAAAGCACGGAGGGGCGCAGGAGGCGTTTTTTCCGGATAACCAAAACCGACAGGGCAATCCACAGGGCCGCATTGAGGAGAATGGCGATCCAGCGGACCGTTGAAGGACTCAACTGGTATTTCCAGAAAAAGAGGATCCGCAGCAGCGGCGATTCCCTTTCTCCGCGTTCATCCTTGGTGAGGGTCAGGGCATAGTTGTAGTTGAACCGCAGATCCGGGTCGTCGGGAATGCGCTTCAGGGCCCGCTCGTACCACAGCAGGGCGCGTCCCAGGTCATCGTTTTTCAAATAGGCGTTGCCCAGGTTGTAGAAAAGCTTGCCGTTGTCCGTTCCGGCGTCGGCCAGGCTTTCAAAAGCGGCGATGGCCGCCGGCCAATTTCCGTTGCGGTAGGCTTCGGTCCCGTCCATGAAGGTGCGGGCGCTTTGCGTTGCCGTAGCCGAGGCGGCAAGCGTCAGGAGCAGCCAGAGAATTGCGGCTGTCAGGGAAAAGCGTTTCATCGGGTCAGCCTCCGCACCGCCTGCCGGGTCCGGTCCAGCAGGCCGGCCCGCTTTTCTTCGTCGAGCCTGCCGCCGGAGTAGTTGAAGCTTTCGATTTCCTCCAACAGTCGCGCAGTGGCGGCGGCATCATCCCCATTCCACCCGATTTCCAGCAGCTGATCATTGGCCTCCGACCAGGTGAGGGATGTACCCAGGACGTTTTGTTTGCCAAGGATGGCCGATACCAGTGCCCGGTAGAGGGCCGAGAGAAAGTCGGCATCCGTGGTGCCGGCGGTGGCAGCGGTTTTGATGGCCTGTCTGGTCCGATCAGCCATGACCCGGCCGGGTGAGTCATCCTGTTGGGTCATCCGCACGATGGTTCGGGTAAATATAAAGCCCAGCACCGGGATGATCAAAAATAGGCCGAACCACAGGGGGGGCATGTACCGCTGGGGCGTTAATGTCTCCAGGCCCTCTTTCAGCGGGAGGATATCCCGACCGGTAAACTCGACCCGTTTTTTTAGCGAAGGGGTCTGCGCGGAGGAAGCCCGGAACACATCGATGTCGGTCGCTGCGGTTTCGGATGGCGAAACCGTGACGTCAAAAGCCGATGTTGAGATATCTCGGTATTGTCCGGATTCCACGTCGAAATAAGTCAACACGACCGGATCGATGCGGTATTGACCCGGCTTCACGGGGACCAGGGCCGTACGGAAAATTTTGTCTCCAGAATAGCCTTGCGGACCCGGTTGAATCTGCTCTTCGGGATGATCGGCATAGGCCTTGAATTCGGCCGGCGCGGGAATCGTCGGTTCCGGGGCATCCATGATGTTGCCGGCGCCGCTGATGGTGACGGCCAGTGTAGTGGAGTCGCCCACCTGCATGGCCGTCTTGTCCAGGCTGGAGGAAATCTCAAACCGGCCCACCAGGCCGGAAAACGATGTTCCCTGAGGCCTTGAAGGAAGGTCCTTTACCTGGACCTCAATAGGATCGGTTTTCAAGACGCGGGTGGTCATTTCGCTGCGCCCGAAAAAGGCGTCCATGCCGGCGAAGGGACGCGGCCGGCGACTGCGTTGGACCAGACCTACCTGAAGCACGGCCGGTTCAATCTCCAGGGCTCCGGTTTTTACGGGCACCAGGATGAAAACCACCTCCGTCACAATGAATTCCCGTCCGTTGATTACCGTTCGATAGGATTTTCGGTTCTCCAGTTCCTCGGCATTGAACCCGTTGAATTCAGGGGCCTGGAATTTGGCGTCGGCCACCTGGACGGCGTTGAAAAGCCTGAAGGTATAAACTATCTGTTGACCGATCCACGGTGCCGGCTCCGAAACCTCGGCAGTCACATACACATCGCGCTGGCCGCTGTCAGCCGACGGTTCCTCGGAAATCGTGACGCGAATGGGCGTCGTATAGTGAACCTTGCCGTCGATGGTCACGGGGATGGCCGGAATGGTAAGATTGCCGGCCTTGAGGGGAATCAGCACATAATTGTATATCAGTTGGCGAGAGGTGCGGCCGTTGATCATCTGAAAACTGCTGGTGGAACCGCGGGAGACGGTTTTGAAGTCCGTCAGGCCGGACAGGTCGGCCTCGCCGTCACCCCCTTCAATGGTGACCTGCAGACTGATCGACTCTCCCACGGTGGCCTGGTTGCGGTCCACCACGGCACGCACGGTGGCCGCATCAGCGGTGACGACAGTCGCCAAAAACATCCATAGGGTTATGGTGAGCGTCCTTGCCATTACCAATCCTTTTCCACCCGTTGCCGACCGGTGGCAGGCATCAAAGCGCGTCCCGGCTGATCCTGCAAGCGATTAAGCATCCGTTCGGCCTGCCCGGGATCGCCGGTCTGCTCTCCTGGCCGGGTCGATTGGGAGGGGGCGGCAGCCTGTTGATCGTCTTTTGGCGCATTGGGCTGAGGGGTGCCTTCCCGATCCGCTTGTTGCTCCTGATCCATATCATTGCCGGATTCGGCCTGCTTTTGGTCCTGCTGCCCATCCGAGAGATTATCCTGGGCCTGATTTTCCTGCTGTTTTTGTTTATCCTGTTCTCCCTCGGGTGGAGATGGTTGTTGCTGACCCTGTTTGTCCTGGTTTTTCGCCTGGTCTTTCTTGTCCTGCTTTTTGTCATCCGACGGTTGCTGCTTCTGCTGCTGTTCCAGCGCCTTTTTGACGAATTCCATATTCTCTTTGGTCAGCCGGTCGTCCGGATCCAGGACCAAAGCCGCTTTGTAGCGGTCGATAGCCGCCTTGGCATTGCCACGCCGGAATTCGGCGTTGCCGAGATTGTACAGTGCTTTTTCTTTTAGCGCCTTGTCGTCGGACTCCAGCACTTTTTGGTAATGCTCCACGGCGGCGTCATAATTACCGGTTTTATAGAAGGCATCGGCTACATTGTAAAGGGATTCGGGCTTGTCCGGTGCGTTGAGCTGGGCATCGGTGAAGTGTTTGAGGGCCTTCTCGTAATCGCCTTTCTCATATGCCTGAATGCCCTGGCTGGTGTCGTTGGCCCGGGCTGGAAGCGCCGGCATTACCAGCGTGGCCGCCAGCAGCATCGGGATGAGGGTTTTACGGGTCACGGGCAGCATCAGCTCGGCCAGCAGGCATACCAAAGCCAGGGCCAGGGGCCACTGGAAGCGGTCCTCCCATACCTGCTTACGTCCCGACGTGACGGTTTCCGCATCCATGGTGCGGCGGATCTCGTCCGTGTAAATGGTATCCAGGTCCATATCGCCGGCCACGGAGCGAACATAGGTCCCGCCCGTGATCACGGCCATCTTTTTAAGGGTTTTCTCGTCCAGCCGGGAAAGCACGATCTGGCCGGACCGGTCTTTCTTGAAACCGCCGGCCGCTTCCGGGATGGGAACGCCATCGCTGCCGCCCACCCCGATGCAGAAAAGCTTGATTTTTTTCTCCTTCAATTGCTCGGCCGCTTTCAAGGGGTCGCCGCTGCCGGTATTCTCGCCGTCGGTGATGAGAATCACGGCCTTATCCGCGGCGCTCTTGGGATCGAAGGCGCTCGTGGCCGTCGTCAAGGCGCCGGTGATATCGGTACCGCCCACCGGGAGGTAGTCCGGCGAAAGGGCATTGAGAAAAAGATTGAAGGCATCGTAGTCCAGGGTCAGCGGGCACTGCAAGAAGGCAGTGCCGGCAAAGGCCACCAGACCTGCACGATCCCCCTGAAGCATGCCCAGCAGATCGAACACCTCCCGCTTGGCGCGCTCAAGCCGGGAGGGCTGAATGTCCGTGGCGGTCATGGAGCGGGAACAGTCCAGGGCGATGATGATGTCCACGCCGTGCTGGCGGATCTCCTGCCAGCGAAACCCGTATTTGGGGCCGGCCAGGGCCATGGTGGCAAACAGCACGGCCGCCGCCAGCAGGGACCCCTTGATCCAGCGGCGGCGGCTGACCGTTTCCGGGGCGATGGCCGCCAAGCCGTGATCGGAAGAAAAACGTCGCAGAATTTCTCCCCGCCGTCGCATGCCGTATACAATCACCAGGATAAGCAGCGGTACGGACCAGATGAAAAACAACATTTGGGTTCGAAAAAAGCTCATGGGACGACCAGATACCTCGTGTTACGCAAAATTACGTAAATGGGCAAAAGCAGAATGGCCGGAATCAACAGCCAGGGATACATCTCGCTGTAGTCGGCGAACAGGTCCACCTTGACCTCGGTCTTCTCCAGTTTGTCGATGGTGTCATAGATCTTTTGCAGGCCTTCCAGGTTTTCGGCCCGGAAAAAGAGCCCGCCGGTCTCGTCGGCAATCTCCTTGAGCGTATCCTCGTCGATGTTGACCCGCTGGTAGACGTAGCGTTCGCCAAACAGAGGGTCGTTGACCAGAAACGGGGCCTTGCCCCGGGTGCCCACACCGATGGTGTATACTTTCACCCCTTTTTGCGTGGCGATCTCCCCGGCCGCTTCCGGTGAGAGCTCACCGGCGTTGCTTTGACCATCGGTGAGAAGAATGATGATGTTGGACTCGCTTTTGATGTCGGCCAGGCGTTTTAGCGATATCCCCATGGCGTCGCCGATGGCGGTACGTTCACCGGCGGCTCCGATCTTCAGTCGGTCCAGCATGCTGACGATGGTGTTGTAATCCCGGGTCAGGGGTAATTGGGTGTAGGCATGGGTTCCGAAAACCACCATGCCGATGCGGTCGCCGTTACGGTTGGCCACGAAATTCTGGACTACGCCCTTGACCGCCTCGAGGCGGTTGACCACGCGGCCCTCTTTCTTGAAATCAAGGGCCGCCATGCTTTCGGAAAGGTCCAGAGCCAGCACGATGTTGATTCCCTCGGTCTTCACCTCGGTACGCTCGGTGCCCCACTGGGGGCGGGCCATAGCCACGATCATCAGCATCAGGGCCGCGTATTTTATGACCGGCACGAGGGGTTGCAGCCGCAAGACCGTTGACGCCGGTACGCCGGCAACCGGAAAAAGGGCGCTGCTGGCCATGGTCGGTGGCCGGTGCCGCCACCGGCGATACCAGACGAGCAGCGGCAAAAGCAGCAGGAGCAGGAAAAACCAGGGTGAGGCGAATCGCAGCATGGGCTACACCTCCCCCGATGGCAGCGCCTTGAGCGCCGAGCTGACGTCACCTTGAGGTTCGTCGGCCGCTGCCAGCGTGGTTTTGCGCACAAAGGCGCGCGCAAAGAAAAGATCGGTTTCCATCTGCTTTTCCACCGTTGCCACGCCGCCGAACTTGATCGGATCCATGGCCCGGCAAAGCTGTTTCAGCTGGCGCGCCAGCTCGTGGTCGACGGGCAGGCGGTCGATGCAGGGCATGAATTCCTCGGTAGTCATCTCCGGAGCACCCACGGCAAACCGGCCGAAAACATACTGGCGCAGAATTGCCGAAAGGTGAAAGTAAAAGGACTTGCCGTCCTGCCCACGAATATCGCTGATGCCGTCCAGTGCCTGCATGGCGATCATCTCGGGCGGCAATTCAGGCACGATGGTTTCGATGGTCCGTTTTTTGCGGTGGCGCCACCACCACCATAATGCCGCCAGGATCAACACGCCGGCCAGGGCCAGTAACGCAGGAATCAGCCACGGGGCGTCGAGCCCCACCGGTACCGGCGGCCGGATATCGTGGATGTCGGACATGGGCGCCGGTGTGTCCGGCGTTGTCTGGTTCGGCGCCGGCGTTGGTAAGGCCGGGGTGATGTTTTCCGCGCCCAGAATCGGCAGGACACGACCGAGAATCAGACACAGGATCAGACCAACGACAATGGCTGGCAGTCGTTTTATCATCGGCGGCGTCGCTCCCGGTACCTGAAATAGCGCACCAGGGCGTCGGCCGCATCTCCGTCGGTGGGCATTTCAATACAATCCAAGTCCATGCTTTTATGAATTTGCAAAATATGGTCGTGAACCGCCTGGCGGCCGGCCTTGAACCGTTCGCGGGTGCGGCGGTCGGCGGCGTCCAGGTAGCGTACAACGCCGCTTTCCAGGTCTTTAAGGGCGACGATACCGCCTTCGGGCAGGTGGAATTCGCCGGGGTCGGTGATCAGCACGCTGACCAGTTCGTGCTTGCGGGCCGCCGAACGAATGCGCAGGGTCGTCTGGCGGTCGAAATTCTCGGTAAGATAATCGGAAACCAGGAAGGCCACCGTCCGCTTGCGGCACACCCGGGCCAAAAAGTCTGCGGCAGCTACGATGTCGGTACCGGTTTTCGCGGGCTGGAAGGTGAAGATCTCGCGAATCAGGCGCCACACATGGGCGGACCCCTTCTTGGGCGGAATGTAACGCTCCACCTGATCGGTGAAGAGAATCGCGCCGGCCTTATCGTTGTTGCGGATGGCATTGAAAGCCAGGATAGCGGCCATTTCGGCCGCGGTTTCGCGCTTCGTGCTGTCGGTGGTGCCGAATCGGCCCGATGCGCTCATGTCCACCAGCAGCATAACCACCTGCTCCCGCTCCTCGCGGTAGCGCTTGATGAACGGTTTGCCCATGCGGGCCGAGACCTTCCAGTCGATACTCTTGACCTCATCGCCGGGCGTATACTCGCGCACCTCCTCGAATTCGATGCCCGCTCCCCGGAAAATCGACCGGTACTGCCCGGCCATGATCGTATTGACCATGCGGCCGGTCTTGATGTGGACCTTCTTGATTTTCTTGATGATGTCGGGGGAAAGCATGCTTTTCGCTGCGCTCTAAAATGCCAATTGAAGGAAAAAATCGTTTTTCTTGTATTCGGGAAAGGCTACTTTTTCACCCTTCACCATTTCTTACGGCACTTCCACCGAATCGAAGATACGGCCGATGATTTGATCGGTATCGATGTCTTCGGCTTCGGCTTCGTAGGTCAAAAGAATCCGATGACGCAGCACGGCCGGGGCAATGGTCTTCACGTCTTGAGGCGTCACGTAGGCGCGGCCCTGAAGAAATGCGTAGGCCCGGGCGGCCAGGCTCAGGAAGATGGTGGCCCGGGGTGAGGCCCCGAACTGAATGTAGTTGGCAACATCTATTTTGTACGCCGCCGGGTTGCGGGTGGCAAAAACCAGGTCCACGATGTAGTCTTTAAGCTTCTCGTCCACATAGACGTTGTTGATCAACTGGCCTATGGCCCTGATTTCCACCGGATCCAGCACCGGCTGCACCGGTTGTTGGGCCTCGAAGCCGACCCGCTTCATGATCTCCTTCTCTTCGACCTTGTCCGGATAGTCGATGAGAATTTTGAGCATGAAGCGGTCAACCTGGGCCTCGGGCAGCGGGTATGTGCCTTCCTGTTCGATGGGGTTTTGGGTAGCCATGACCAGGAAAGGGTCCGCCAGCGGAAAGGTGGTGTCGCCGATGGTGACCTGGCGTTCCTGCATGGCCTCCAGCAGCGCCGACTGGACCTTGGAAGGGGCCCGGTTGATTTCGTCGGCCAGGATGATGTTGTTGAACAGCGGTCCTTTTTTTATGCTGAAATCCCCGGTCTTGGGGCGGTAGATCTCCGTTCCCACCAGGTCGGCCGGCAGCAGGTCGGGGGTGAACTGGATGCGTTTGAAGTCGGCGCGGACGGTGTCGGCCAGGGCCTTGACCGCGCTGGTCTTGGCCAGACCCGGTACGCCCTCGATAAGAATGTGCCCGCGGGTGAGCAGCCCCATGAGCAGGCCGTCGATGAGATCCCGCTGGCCCACCAGGACCTTGCCGATCTCTTCCCGGATCCGGCTGACCACGAGATGCTTTTCTTCAATTTGTGCTTTCAGTTCTTCCAGTGGCACGGTATTCTCCTTTTGGTCAAGGGTCGGATCTTTCTTTGCGTAAGCGGTATCCCGGCAGAGGCATGTCGAGGATTTTAATCAACGGGAAAATAAATAAGGAACCCGGTATTGTCAAGGCGCTTGAACCCGATGGCAATATGCATGCGAACTATATTTTGCTTGATGATCAGCGTTGTGATAAGAGACAAATCCCTAATTTTGAAGGGTCTACGGTCAACGCCCACATAAGGATGCGAGCCATGAAAGTCACCAGTATCCAGCTGGAAAGGCGGGAGATTTCAAAAGCGGAAGCCACGGCCCACGCCCTGGCGATGGTGGATCAGGCGTCGTCGAGCGATCTGATCCTGCTGCCGGAAATGTGGCCCTCCGGTTTTTTCCGTTTCGACCGTTACCCGGTCGATGCCGAACCCGTCGATGGGCCGGTCGTCCAGGCGTTCAGGGACAAGGCCGCGGCGATACGGCGCCACCTTCTGATGGGCAGCTTTGTCGAGCGGAATACCAAAGGGCTGTTCAATACCAGCCTGCTGATCGATCCCCAGGGAACCGTGACCGCCGTTTACCGCAAAATCCACCTGTTCGGCTACCAATCCAGCGAACGCGATCTGCTCACCGGTGGCACGGAGGTGGTCGTGGCCGACACGCCGTGGGGGAAGGCCGGATTGGCCACCTGCTACGATCTGCGGTTCCCGGAACAGTTTCGTAAAATGGTTGATCGCGGGGCGGTTTTTTTCCTGGTGGCTTCGGCCTGGCCGGCGGTTCGCCTGGACCCCTGGGTTCTTTTTAATCGTGTACGCGCCATGGAGAACCAGGCTTTTCTGATATCGAGCAACTGCGCCGGCTCGGATGCCGGATCCCTCTACGCGGGTCACAGCATGGTCGTCGACCCGTTGGGAAACATCCTGGCCCAGGGGGAAGAGAAGGAGTGTATGATTACGGTGGAAATCGACATGGATCAAGTGGCGTCCGTGCGTAAGGAATTCAGTGCGCTGCATGACCGGGTCGATCTGGGGTAGATTTTGCCCAACTTAACCAATTCTGAAAGGAGTTTTCTCATGTCGAAAAAACTGTGGGTAGCAGTCGGTCTGGTCCTGTGCGCGGTGTTGATCGGCAGTCCCGCGGCGGCTGTCGTGGAACTGAACATCGCCACCACTTACAGCGGCGCCAATATGCACGCTGAAACCTGCCGAGAATTTGCCAAGCGGATCAACGAGGCGCTGCCTGGAGAAGTCGTCCTCACGGTTCACGAAGGCGGGGCCCTGGGGCTCAAGGACGAAGACCGCTTCACGGCCGTGGCCGACGGCATTGTGCCGATTCAGAGCGTGCTGATGGGTGCCGCCGTGGGCACGTCGCCGATTTTCGGTCTCAGCACCTCGCCCTTTCTGATCAAGAATTTCAAGGAGGCCAGACTCCTCCTGGATATCGTTCGGCCGGAATACGATGCGGAGGCCAAAAAGTTCAACCAGATGATTCTGTATACCGCCCCCTGGCCGCCCAGCTCGATTCATGCCAACCGGCCCATCAAAAAATACGAGGACCTGCAAGGGCTGCGTATCCGGACCTATGACAAGAACGGCACCGAGGTCCTTAAAAAGGCCGGGGCCAACGCCGTCGTCATGTCCTGGGGGGACGTTTATCCCGCCCTGGCGACCAAGACCATCGACTCGGTTCTGACGTCGTCCCAGAGCGCGGTCGCCGGCAAGTTCTGGGAAGTGCTTTCCGACACCACCCGCGTCAACTTCGCCATTCCGCTGAACATGATCAATATCAACCTGGACAGCTTCAATGCCCTGACCCCCAAACAGCAGGCGGTCTTTGTGAAGATCGGCAAGGAAATGGAAGTTCGCCAGTGGCAGATCGCCGAGGAAGCCATGGTCAAGGATGAGAAGACCTGCGCCGACAACGGCATGACCATCACCACAGAGGTCTCCGATGAACTTGCCGCCAAACTGCGCGCCAGCGGCCAGGACGTCATTAACGACTGGCTGAAAAAGACGGGCAAGGTCGGTGAGGCGGTTCTGGCCAAGTTTGATAAAGAACGCAAAACGCTCAAATAGAAACGATCGACATTTCAACAGGGGCCGTAAGTTGCGGCCCCCTAACCATCTGTGTGCTTGCAACCCCCCGAAAACGGCTGCCAATGCCTGACGCTGACCTGAACGAGGGGGCTTGAAGGCACCAATTCCATGGATGCTGCCATGAACGCGTCACCCAAAAAGAGAAAACATCAGCTTTTTGCGGTTCTGGTGAACCCGATCAACCGGCTTTCCGATGTCGGTGCCATCCTGTCGGCCCTTATTTTTTCCGGGATGGTCCTGTTGATCCTGGCCGAGGTGATTCTGAGAAACTTTATGGGATCCTCGACCGAAGTCTCCGGCGAGTATTCGGGATACGCCCTGGCGGCCATGATTTATCTCGGAATGGGCTTTTCTTTCAGGGAGGATGCCCATATCCGCATCACTTTCCTGCGGGAACGGTTGGGGGCTATGAGCGCCTTCGTGCTGGAGGCCGGCTGCATGGTTTTTGCGATGGTTTTGTCCGGACTGTCGTGCGTTTTCATTTTTGACCTGGTCCTGACATCCAAAGCCCGCAATCTCACGGCCTACACGCCGGCCGAGACACCACTGTATATCCCTCAGGCCATTGTCCTTGTCGGAATGGTCCTGCTGACCCTCCAGATCTTCGGCCGTCTCACCGCCCTGATCGTCGGGGGACTCCAACAATTCAAAATCACCCACGATGCCGGGAAGAATTGATGAACGTCACGCTGGTTACGGTAATTGTATTGCTCTTCTGGCTTCTGGGGTCCGGTGTGTGGATCGCCATGTCGCTGATGGCCACCGCCGGCATATCGATGCAGGTTTTGACCAGCATGCCGGTGGCCAAGATCTGGGCGCAGGCCATGTGGAACAGCTTGAACAGCTGGTCCCTGGCCGCCTTGCCGATGTTCATTTTTCTCGGGGAGATGATCCTGCGCACGAGGATGTCCGATCTTCTTTTCGAGGGGTTGCGGCCGTTCGTTCAGATCATTCCCGGCCGCCTGCTGCACATCAACATCCTCGGTTCGGCGATTTTTGCGGCCGTTTCGGGTTCGTCGCCGGCCACGGCGGCCACGATCGGCAAGATCACCCTGCGTCAGTTGAAAGAAGATGGTTACGACAAACAACTCAGCCACGGCTCCCTGGCCGGGGCCGGCACCCTGGGGCTGCTCATCCCCCCCAGCATCGTGCTGATCATCTACGGGGTGCTGGCCGAAGAGTCCATCGGTCAATTGTTCATGGCCGGCGTGATGCCGGGATTGATGGTCGCCGGACTTTGCATGAGCTACGTCATCGTCCGGGTTCTGCTGAACCCGGCCCTGGCCCCGGTCAAAAGGGAAACATTCGATCTCAAGGCCAAGTTTCGGGCAGTGGTCAAACTGCTGCCGGTGTCGACATTGATCCTGTTCATCCTGGGCTCGATCTATTCCGGCCTGGCCACCCCATCCGAGGCGGCGGCCGTCGGCGCCGTCGGATCCGTGATCGCGGCGGCGCTGCTGGGAGACCTGAAATGGTCGAACCTGGTCGAGGCCATGAAGGGAACGATCAAAACCTCGGCCATGATCTGCTTCATCATTGCCGGGGCGAGTTTTCTGGCGGTGGCCATGGGCTACCTCAAGCTGCCGGCTCAGGTCGCGGCGTTCATCGGGTCCCTGGGCTTGAGCCCCTACATGCTGATCGCCATTCTGACCCTGTTCTACATGTTCCTGGGCTTTTTTCTCGACGGCATCTCGATGATCGTCATGACCCTGCCGATCACCCTTCCCCTCGTGGTTCAGGCGGGGTTCAACCCGGTATGGTTCGGAATCTTCCTGACGCTCGTCATCGAGGTCGGACAGATCACCCCCCCGGTGGGTTTCAATCTGTTCGTCATCCAAGGGTTGACCGGAGAGCGGCTGGAAACCGTTGCCATGGCCGCCGTTCCTTTTTTCCTGCTGATTTTTCTGGCCGTGATCCTGATCACCCTGTTCCCGACGATTGTCATGATCCTGCCGATGCAGATGGCGGGATGACAGTTGTCTTTATCCACCGCGTTGTTTATAATTACACCGGGGTTCGTACTGTCGATAACGGTCAACAGCATACCCAGAGGAAGGATGCCCTGTCATGCGAGTCGAACTTGAGTTGACGGTCCACCGGTTGAGCCGCGAGCCGGAAAAAATCGTATTCAGTGCCAAGCGGATGTTCAACGCGGGCTGGGTCGGCAGGGACCGCAAGGCCCTGCAGCACCACATCGATGAACTGGCGGAAGTCGGGGTCGCGGCACCGAAACACATTCCCACCCTGCTGGCCTTGGGCAATCATCTGTTGACCCATAGCCGTGACATCCAGGTGCACGGACCGCAGACGTCGGGAGAAGTGGAATGGGTGCTGCTGTGGCACCAGGGAGAAATCCTGGTGACCGTCGGGTCGGATCACACCGACCGCAAACTGGAGTCGGTGTCGGTGGCCAAATCCAAGAACATGTGCCTCAACGTCATCGCCCGGGACCTGTGGCCCTATGAAGAGGTCAAGGATCATTTCGACCAGCTCCGGCTGCGCTGCACGGTCACCCGCAGCGGGAAGGTGTCGCTCTACCAGGAGGATTGCTGCGCGGCGATCCTGCCGCCCGAATACTGGATCGACGATCTTCAAAAGCGCCTGGGAGGGCTCGAGGACGGTCTGGTGCTTTTCTCGGGAACGATCGGCACGGTGGATGGCCTGGTCGCCGGCGACGGATATGACTTCCAGCTGCATGACCCGGTTTTAAACCGCACCCTTGGCCATGGTTACACCTGCGAGGTGATGGCCGGGGCGGTAGAGACATTTTAGGAGGTGGGGATGGCAACGACCAGCATTGATCTTAACTGCGACATGGGTGAGAGTTTCGGTGCCTACAAGATCGGGATGGACGAGTCCGTGATCGCGTATATTTCTTCCGCCAACATCGCCTGCGGGTGGCACGCGGGCGATCCCCTGGTGATGGACCGCACCATCCGCATGGCCAAGGAACACGGCGTCAGTCCCGGCGCGCATCCCGGATATCCCGATCTGATGGGATTCGGGCGTCGGGAGATGAACCTGAGCCGCGATGAAATTCGGTCCTACATGATCTATCAGATCGGGGCGCTGCAAGGTTTTTGTGCGGCCCACGGCATGAAACTCCATCATGTCAAGCCTCACGGCAGCCTTTACCTGTCCGCCGTTGCCAACGAAGACGTCGCCCGCGGGATCGCCGAGGCGATTACCGCCGTCGACCCGGATCTCTATTTCATGGCGCTGGCCGGCCAAAAGGGCGAACTCGTCGCCGGCATCGGCAAAGCGATGGGCCTGAAGGTCATTCGCGAGGCTTTTCCGGATCGGGCCTACACCCCCGATGGTACCCTCATACCCCGCAGCCGGCCGGGCGCGGTGATCAAGGATCCCGCCGAAGTTGCCGCCCGGGCGCTCATGATGGCTCGGGACGGGGCCGTCGTGGCATCCGACGGGAGACGAATTCCGTTGCAGGCCCAGACCCTATGCGTCCATGGTGATACGCCGGGAGCCGTCGACCTGGTTCGACAGATCCGCCAGACCCTGGAAAACGAGAATATCCGGGTCGCCCCCTTTGCCGGCGGCCGGTGACTGACGCCGTGGCCGTGAACCGTCAATGTTTCGATCGACCGAAATTCCGCCTGGCCGGCGACAGGGGCCTGCTGGTGGAGTTCGGCGATGCCATCGCCCCTGAAATCAATCAAACCGTGCGGGCGATGACTTTTGCGCTGGAAACGGCCGCCGTCCCCGGTGTCCGCGAAGTGATTCCTACCTACCGCTCGGTGGTGGTGGTCTACGATCCCCTGACGACCAACCCTTCCCTGCTCGAGCCCCGGATCCTGTCCCTTTACGGGGGGACGGCCCGGATTGAGACACCCCCACCAAAAGAAAGCGTCATTCCGGTCTGTTATGGCGGGGAGTACGGGCCGGACATCGCCTTTGTGGCCGAGCATAACCACATCGGCATCGATGATGTCATCTGCCTCCATTCGGAACCCTGTTACCCCATTTACATGCTGGGATTTTCTCCGGGATTTCCTTTTCTGGGAGGGCTTTCGGAGAAGCTGCACACCCCCCGGCTGACCTCCCCGCGAACACGGGTCCCGGCCGGCTCCGTCGGGATTGCCAACAACCAGACCGGAATCTATCCGATCGCCAGTCCGGGAGGCTGGCAGCTCATCGGCCGGTCGCCCGTGCGGCTCTTTGACCCCGAAAGACCGAACCCCTTTCTCCTGAGTGCGGGCGACACCCTCAGGTTCGAACCGATCACGCCGGACGAGTACCGGCGACTCGCCGTCGGAGGCCAGGGTGACTGACATCTTCAACGTGCTGTCGCCGGGCGCTTACACGACCGTTCAGGATCTGGGACGATTCGGCTGGCAGCGGTTTGGCGTCCCGCCCAGCGGCATGCTGGATGATTTCGCCGGACGAATCGCCAACATGCTGGTGGGAAACCCCGACACGGCGGCACTGCTCGAGCTGACTTTCTCCGGCCCTGCCTTGAAGATCCTCGCTCCGGCGACCATCGCTTTGACAGGCGCGGATATGCCGCTCTCAATCAACGGTGCCCCGGCCGCAGGCTGGTGCGCGGTGCCCGTTCAGCCCGGGGATACGGTGACCCTCGGTATGGCGAAAAGCGGCTGCCGCGGGTATCTGGCGGTCTCGCAAGGCATTGACGTACCCCTGGTTATGGGCAGCCGTTCCTGCTATGTCGGCGCAGCCATCGGCGGCTTCAAGGGGCGGTCCCTTCAGGCCGGCGATTGCCTGAGGCGTGGTTCCGGCGAGGCTGACCCTCCGGCACGCCGGGTGCCGGCGGCGCTTGTTCCGGCATATCCGTCCGAGATCACCCTGCGGGCGATCCCCGGCCCTCAGGATGATTTCTTCGATCATGGCCTGGATGTTTTTTTCAACGCCTGGTTCACCGTGTCGCCCCAGGCCGATCGCATGGGCTGCCGCCTCCAGGGGCCGGTCATCTCCCAGGTCGAGGGCATGCCCCGGAGCATTATTTCAGAACCGAGTCTGCCCGGTGGCGTGCAGATACCCCAGGACGGGCAGCCGATCATCCTGCTGAGCGAACAGACGGTCGGGGGATACACCAAAATTGCGACGGTGATTTCCAGCGACATCTGGCGCGTCGCCCAGGCCCTTCCGGGAGACCGCATCCGCTTTGAACGTATCGATATGGCTGCCGCCCATGGGCTTTACCGCAGCCAGGCGTCACTCCTGGAGCGGATTCGCCGCGAAATGAAACTGCCGGAGGCCGAGCAGCGGTCCGGACGGGATGAACTCCACCCTGCGGCCGTTGACTGGGATTCACCGGAGGTGGTGGATAAACTCATTCATTGCCTGTATCAGACTTGACGGATTCGTAAAAAGCCCACAATCTGCGTTACGCTTCATCCCTTGGCACTGCGGCGTACCTTATGCACGCCTCATTCATCAGGACGTCTAAAAAAGCGTTAATCAAAACAGGGTCCTTTTTCGTAGGAGCGGCTTCCAGCCGCGATCATCCCATCCCATTGCATCGCGGCTGGAAGCTGCTCCTACGCCATTTGGGTTCCTTTTGAACGTTTTTCAGACTTGCCGTCAGGACAGGTGGACCGCTTTCGGGTCCAGGCCGGGTCCAGGAAAGAATGTCAGCGTGACATCGGCGGCAGCAGTGAGATAGGCGGGTGTGCCGTCTGCCTGCAGGCGAAACGGCCGGTCGTGGCCCGGAACGATTTCGGTCGCGTGGGCCCTTACCCAGTCATAGTTGTTGAGGGCGGCGGCTTGGGAAAAGAAAGCCGGCGGCGCCATTCGGCTGGCAAATTCCCAGGCATTTTTGACGCCGTCGCCGGCTATCAGTATCTTTTCCCGGGATAGAAAGAGGCCGGCCTGGCCGGGCGTGTGGCCCGGCAGCGCGACCACGCGCACGTCGGGGAAAATCTCGCTGCCGTCCGGGACCGTCCGGAATCGGTCCTTCAGACTCAAGATCGTGGTCGCAGGCACGTAAGGATCCCGGCGCTGTCGGTATTCCCCTTCCAGGACATAGCGGAGTTCGCGTTCGCTGACGAAGAGCGGAATGTTTTCGAACAGATCGATGTTCTGGCAGTGATCGTAGTGCAGATGGGAGATAAAAACGGCGTCCAGTGCCTGCGGGTCGAGCGACAGCGTCTGCAGCCGTTCCATCAACAGACTGCGGTCGCCATGGGAGCCGGTATCGAAAAGAACCCGAAGATCGCCGGTCTCGATCAGGGCAACCGTTGACCAGCCCAGCGCGCCGCGGTTGGAAGACACCGGGATGCCCGGAAGGAGAATGGTGTAACGCTGGCGTGACCTGGCCGCCATCCCCTCGGCGTCGGTCGGCGTCGGTTGTTTTTGCATGTGAGGATTCCTTTCGTCCGTGGATTAGACGGGTCAGATGCGGGCAAGCGCTGTGTACGCATGAACTGTCTTTTCGTTTCGCATCTTCATAAGACCAGTGCCCATAAGTTTGCATGCTTATCTACCAAAAAACCCTCGGATTGTCATGGAAATCTCCAACGATTCAATTGCAGCCCGGCGATCCCCGAAGGTTGAGTTAAATTTATTTCAGGTATATATCTGTAAGGTGAATTCCGATATCGCGAACAATGGATCCGCATGCGTCCCCCAAGGACCCGGCAGGCGCCGATCATTTTCGTGATGCCATCGATACAGCGGATAACAGGGAGAATTGACCCACAATGCCTGAATGGAAAAACCGTATACCAGCAATCATCCTGCTGATTTTGATCGTTCACCTGCCGACCTTGACGTCTGCCCGGGAAGGTGGGATCAAGGACCCCATCATTATTTCCGGGCACCCCGACTACCCGCCTTTTATGTGGCAGGAAGGCAATCGCATCGTCGGGGTCGGGCCCGATCTTGCCGGGATCATCCTTTCGGGCCTGGGCAAAGTCTATCAAAGTTGTTATCTGGGGCCATGGAAAAGGGTCCAGGAAACCGCCCGGTATGGCAAGGTGGATCTGATCGCCGGGATTTACCGCAACATCGAACGGGAGGCCTACCTGGAGTTTTCGGAGCCCTATTGCCAAGACCCCACATCCGTATTCGTCGAAAAGGGGAAGGGCTTTCCCGTCGCCGGCCGTGAGGATCTGGTGAACCGCCGGGGCGTGACCCTTTTTGGTGACAGCTTCGGGGATAGCATGGACCGATTCATCGAAAAAGAACTCAGGATGGCCAGGGTCTATTCCGTCGATAAGATGATCGACCACCTCCTGTCTGGCAAGGCGGAATACCTTTTTTTCGGCTATTATGCGGTGCATATCTCAGCTAATCGCCTGGGCGTTGGCGAAAAGCTCGCCGTTGTCAAAAAAGACCTGGTGGTGGAAAATTTCTGTTTTGCATTTCCCAAGCGATCTCCCCACGCCGCTCTTCTGCCAAAAATCAACCGGCAGATCCGAAGGCTTCGCGATGAAGGCCGGATCGATGCGCTGATCGAGGACCACATGAACCGCTATCTTCATAAAGCCAATTGAACCTGACCCGCCGGCCCCGTAAGCCAAAAACAGAAAGGACTTTTTGCTGCCATCCATGACTATTGCACTGATCGCCAATCCCAGCGCCGGAGGCCGAAAAGGATCCCGAGCCATCCCGAAGGTGGAGAACCACCTGCGCCGGCATGGCATTGAATACCGGATTTTCATTACCCAGTACCATGCCCACGCCATGGACATCGCCAGAAAACTGACCCTAGGGAAATACGACGGCGTCGTGTCTTTAGGTGGAGATGGGACCAACTTCCATTTGCTCAACGGCCTCATGAAATATCACGACCCGGCCACACTGCCCCCGCTGGGCATCATCCCCGTGGGCAGCGGCAATTCCTTTGCCCGGGATCTTGGCATCTACACCACGGCAGACGGCATCCGGGCGCTGATCATGGGGGAGACGCGGCCGGTGGACGTATGCAGTTTTACCCAGGATGGGCAGCCATGGTATTTCGTCAATCTCGCCGGATTCGGTTTTGTTACCGATGTGGCCCAGACGGCTCACCAATTTAAACGGTTCGGTGATTTCAGCTATGTTATCGGAGTCTTCCACCGGATGCTGGGCTTGCGGTTTCACCGGATGCAGCTGGAACTCGATGGCAGGCGAATCGATGGGGAAAACTGCTTCGTGGAGTTCTGCAATTCCCGACACACAGGAGGCAAAATGCTCATGGCGCCGGAGGCGAAGATCGACGATGGCTGGTTCGATGTGGTGGTTGTGGGACCAATGAGCCGCCGGTCACTGATGGCCACCTTTCCCAAAATTTTCAAGGGGACCCATGGGCAGAATCCGGCGGTGCGGTTTTACCGGGCCAAAACGGCATCGGTGAAAACCGACCTGCCTAAAACCCTGTTGCCGGATGGTGAGCTTTTCGGGTCGACGCCCACGCAGGTTGCCATTGATCCCCGACGAGTCAGGTACTTCGCATGAAAACGGTGCGATCGGCAATGCTGTGGGCGGCGGGATCGGCCTTTTTTGTGTTGACCTTCACCGTTCTTTCCTTCGCGCTGTTCATTTTTTCCAGAAAACGGGTTTTTGCTCTGGCCCGCTTTCTTTTTTCCGTTCAGGTCAAAATAATGGGCATTCGCCTTAGGGTGACGGGCCTGGACGGTCTGGACCGAACACGGACCTACCTGATTATGGGCAACCACCAGAGCCTGTTCGACCTGTTCGTGATTCCTGCCGCCATTCCCCTGACGTATGTGGCTGTTGAAGCGGCCTACCATTTTTCGATTCCCCTGTGGGGCAGCCTGGTCTCCCGCTACGGATGCATCCCCATTTATCGAAGCAATCTGGAAAAAGCCAAGGAGAGTCTTGATATCGCCAGGCAGCGGCTGCGCGAGGGAACGTCCATCATCATCCTGCCCGAAGGGCACCGCACCCTCACCGGCCGGATGGGTGCGTTCAAAAAAGGGCCCTTTCACTTGGCCCGCCAGGCCGGTGCCGATATTTTGCCCTTTGCCATCAGCGGGCTGTTTGATTACCACCCCAAAGGGACCTTTCACCTGAATCCCAAACCGGTAAAGGTATCCATCGGGCCGGCCATTCCCTATGCGACGATTGCCGATATGACGCCGGAGCGGTTGCGGGATCATGTGCGTGGCATTATCGCTGACTTGGCCGGTTTGCGTCGTTATCATGCCTGATCCCTCGGGATCCGCCCCTGGCGCATTCAGAACGCCGGGAAACCGGCCGGGGGTTGTCGCCCCGGAGGGCGGGGGGCGTTTCAGGTTGCCCCAACCGGTTTCCGGCGATCAGACCAGGTTGTTGGATCAGCCGGCGAGTTGTTTCATCAGCGACGGTCCGATCTTGTAGAAGCTGTAAGCGCCGAGGAAAAGGCAATAGATCGGCACGACCCAGCGCCAGGCCTTTTCCGGAAAGACTTTAACCGCATAGGGAGCGGCTATGGCTGCCACCATGCTGCCAAGCAGCATGGAGGGCAGCACGAGGTAGTCAATGGTCATCCCACCCCCGATCGACAACGCCAGCCAGACGAATATGGAAAACACGCAGGTCGTTCCTTCGCTCAATGCGGTAACGGCCAGCATGCTCTTGACCGGAACCCCGGACAGCAGACCGCCCACCGTGACTACCGGGCCGTACCCGCCGCCGCCGACGCCTTTGTTGAATCCGGCTAGGGCGGCAAAGCCAAGCATTCGCCAGGGTCGGTACGGCCGCTCCTTTCTTCCCTTAAAGAGCATGGTGCCGCCCATCATCAGCAGCAGCACGACCACGTAGAGCTTGATCCAGATCTTGTGGACCTTGAAGACCACGTATACCGCTGTTACCGAAAGACCCACCGTGATGCACCCGGTAACGGCGATCATCAGCCACAGCTTGATCGGTTCCGACATCGGTTTGAAGCGCCACTCCACGTTGCCGAACTCCTTGTGCAGAAAGGCGCCGATCATCCCGGCGGTGGCCTGTTGAATCATCACTGCCGGCACCACCTGTTTGGGATCGAATCCCATGACCAGCAGCAGCGGAGTCATGGCCGCCCCGTAACCCATGCCGGCCGAGGCGTCGAGAAATTCCAGGATGATCGCCAGGACGACCACCCACCAGAAGATGGTCCAGTTGTTCGTTCCCTCCCATCCGTGGGCCTTGACGATCTCCGACGGCAGACGGCCGGATCCCTCGAAGGGATTGCCGGCCAGCCAGCATCCGATCAGAAAGACCACGAAAAAGATCGCAACCCCCCACAAGGCGGCGACGATTTCGCTCTTATCCGGTTTGAGCCGTTCGAGGATCGTCGGCTTGGCCGCTTCCAACTCACGCGCTACTTCCCATCCCATTCTCTTGTCAATTTTTTCCATGCACCCCTCCTTAATCGTTTGGGTTGACGAATTGCACTTTACAAAGGCTTCAGTGCAACCCGGCGGCCAAGCCTCCCGGCAAATTGAAGAATTATTCTTTACGCATTGATTTTTTTGGAATTTTAAACGGGGCTTGCCATGATTTGGGCCGCAGAGCAGGCTCTGCGATCTTGATGAGGTGCCAACGTCAGGTGGCATCCGGTCGGGGCGGAAGGCGAATATTCTTTACCATATCGAATAGATACTGAAAAAAAGCGTCATGTGGCCCACGCCATTGCAATTTTGCACCCGCGTGAAGGCGCCTCGACGGGGTGGAAAGATTGCCTGTCGGAGGGGAAGAAACCGGTGGATCAGGGAATCACGCCGCGAAAAGTGTCGGACTTGATACCGCAGCGCTTCATGATCTGCTGCAGACCCTGACGTTCCAGGCCGGCCATCTGGGCGGCCTGGGTGACATTGCCGCCGCTGGCCCGCAGAGCCTGGGAGACATAGCCGCGATTGAATGCGGCCAAGACCTGTTTTTTGGCTTCTTGATACGGCGCCAGGCCGGGGTTGGTCAAGCCGGTTGGTAGCATCGGACCGATCGGTGCCCATCCGATGTCTTCGGCATGGACCGTATCGCCTGGTGCCATGACGACGGCCCGTTTGATCACGTTTTCCAGTTCCCGGACGTTCCCCTCCCATGGATGGGCCAGAAGCCGTTGCACCAATTCGGGGGCGATCTGTTTTTTGGGACGGTCATAGAGACGGCAGGATTCGGAAAGAAAGTGGTCAATGAGCAGCGGCAGGTCCTCCCTCCGTTCACGGAGCGGCGGCATCCGCAGGTTGACCACATTGAGCCGGTAATATAGATCTTCACGGAACTGCCGGGCATCGACCTTGGCCTTGAGGTCGCAGTTGGTCGAGGCGACGACCCGAACATTGACCACGAGGCTTTTCGGGTCACCCAGCGGCTTGATCTCTTTGTCTTCGATGGCCAGAAGCAGTTTGGTTTGAACGGATAGCGAAATGTCGCCGATTTCGTCCAAGTATATCGTGCCGCCGTCGGCGGCTTGGAACATCCCCTTTTTGTCCTGACTGGCGTGGGTGAACGCACCTTTTCGATAACCAAACAGTTCGCTTTCCAGAATTTGCTCCGGAATCGCCGGACAGTTCACCCGCAGGAACGGCTTCTGACTTTGCGCGCTCATGGCATGGATAGCCTTTGCCGCCAAGTTTTTTCCAGTTCCCGACTCACCGGTGATCAGGACCGTTACATCGGTGCCGCTGATCATCTGGATGGTTGTGTAGATTTTCTGCATCCGCGTGCTAGTGCCGATAAAATTCTCGAACCGTTCGGTCTCGGCGATCCGCTCACGCAGGTTCAGGTTTTCGCGCAGGAGTCGTCCGCGTTCGGCGGCCTTTTGGATCAGCAGAACAAGCGCATCCCTATCGAACGGTTTAGTGATGAAATCGTAGGCGCCCTTTTTTATGGCGGTCACGGCGATGTCGACGGCGCTGTAGGCGGTCATCATGATAACGGTCAACAGTCGATTATGCTCCTTGAGGCGTTCGAGAAGGCTCAGACCGTCCATTTCCGGCATACGGATATCAACCAATGCAATATCAAAGGGTTGGTGCGCGGTCTGTTCCAACGCCTGCTGACCGCTGCCGGCGGTAACAATCTCAACATCCGGCAGTTCGCCGACAATGGTCCGTTGAAGCATTGCCAGCATTTTCAATTCGTCATCGACAATCAGGATTCGTGTGGTCATAGGCAGATATGCGTTCCTTTCGGCAGGTCGGGTGGTATTCTCGGCAGCTCCACGGTGAACACCGTCTTTTCGCCCGGACGGCTTTTTACATGGATACTGCCGCCATGCTCTTGGATGATACCATAACTGATTGACAACCCCAGGCCGGTTCCCTGGCCCATGGGTTTGGTGGTAAAAAAGGGGTCGAAAATACGGTTCAGATACTCGGGGGCGATACCGGGGCCGCTATCCTGCACTTCAAGTCCAACGGTCGAGCGATCCGGCCAATGGACGATGCGGATCCGGACGCGGCCATTGGTGCCCACGGCCTGCCGTGCATTGATCAACAGGTTGACGATGACCTGTTGCAGCTTTTCGGCATCCCCGAAGGTGTTCGGTATCTGTACACCACTGTCGGTTTCCAGTTCAATACCGGCCAGTTCGAAGTCGTGCCGTACGATGGCGGCCACATCATCCACTAGGGCGGAAAGGCAGACCGGTGCCAGACGCGTTTCGGTTTTGTGTGCAAAACTGAGAAGGGCCTGGACGATTTTCTTGCACTTCAACGTCTCCTCCTCGATGGTCTTGAGGTCCGAGCGTTGCTGGGCGGAGTCCGTTGCCTCGCGCAGCAGCAGCTGGGTAAAACCGAGAATCAGGCCCAGAGGGTTGTTGATCTCATGCGCCACCCCCGCGGAGAGTTGTCCCAGGGAGGCAAGTTTGTCGGCCCGGAGCAGTTGGTTCTCGATGTTTTTCCGATGGCTGATGTCCTTGACGACCCCTTCATAGCCGACGACACCGCCCGCCGCATCGCGTTGCAACGAGCAACTGAAAAGAACGGCCAGCGGCCCGTCACCACAGGCACGCAAGGTGGTTTCCCAATCCTTGACGAATCCGTTGTGTTCCAGGTTTTGTTGCAGCTCGGCGAAGGTGTTCGGATCGGGGAACAGGTCCTCAAGGCGCAACGTAACGATCTGCGACGAGCTGTGTGGGTATCCGAGCAGGCTTCGGCCGGCCGGATTGATGTCGTGCAAAATCCCATTGCCATCCGCAATAAAAATCATGTCCATGGAGGTTTCAAAAATCCGTCGGTATTTGTGCTCCGAGGCTTCGATGATGGTTTTGGATTCGGCCAACTGGCCGACCGAGCGTTTCAGGGAGTGCAGCATGACGTCGAAGGCCTCGGCCAACTGCTGAATTTCGTCACCGGCGTGCCGGCGATAAACCGTGCAGGTTTGACATGCCGCCTCGGCATCGGTGCTGCCGGCCGCCAACCATGACCGCATGGCCCAACATCTCCGGTGAACGTCGCCGTTCAGGGGACAATTGACCTTTGTGCACGACGTGACCTGCCAGCATGTTCGACCGATGGCCGGACCGACCCGGATGTCCAGATTTCCGGCGTTGACCAGACTCAAGGCCGAGCGCAGGTGTGAAATCCGACGGGTGACGCTGTCCGACAGACTGAAAGCGACCAGTGCAGCCACGAAGAGCGACAGTCCGAGCAGTGAAAAAATATTCCAGAGAATTTGCCGGATGATCATCGCTTCCTGCCTGCGGGAAAGCCCCAGCCGAACCATGCCGACCCGGTCATCACCGGCAGTCACCGGTGCGGCGAAATCGTAAATCAACTCCTTGCCCGTGTCTATCAGCCGGACACTGCAGTGCTGTCGTTCATCGGCTGAATTGGCGGTTTTGAGCGCCACCGGAAACCCCCCTTCAAAGGTGTGCGCCAATACTTTGCTGCGCTCATCCATGATAAATGCATAGGCTATCCCGTCGCTGCTGTTTACGGTTTCATCGACCATGTTTTTAAGCCGCAGGAAATCCACCGCCAGGAGCGGATCCTCGCAGCGGGCAGCCAGATTGATCGCCAGGGCCAGGCCTCTTTCCTTGTATTCGTCGCTAAGGGCAGGGGTCACTGTCTTGCTGACGGCCAGCCCAATCAGGCCGCCAGCCAGCAGTACCACGGAGAGCATGCTGACGAAAACCCGGGTTCGAAAACTGAAGATCATGGCCTTGCCCCAACTTTCAGGAGATTCTGCCACGATACTAGGCAAATTCTCAATGCCGGTCAACCCGTTCTTTCCCGGAAGGGATTTTGCCGGTGTCAGGGAACGCCTCGTAAAGGCCGTAAGGCGGCTTGCTCACTGAGGTGATACGGTGTAAAATAAATTGATGGCAAGGTGGCAACGCCTTGGTGCGGTAGCCGACCCTATATGGTATCAAAGACTACCTGCCAAATCTTGGAAGGAGGGTATGTTGCGTCTGCATACCGTATGGATTGGGGTTGCGCTGTGCATGCTGGCCGGTTGCGATCCGGGCGAACCGACGTACAAGGTTGATTTGAGTGTACGTGAATCCCCGCGCATCCAGCAAGTGGACCACAGCATCACCTACGCATATTTGCCGCAGTACTCCCACTCGGTTTCGTACCAGAAACACCACCGGCTGGTCGAATACCTGCGTCGAAAAACCGGCTTGAACATCCGGCAGATATTTCCGGATACATTCGATGGGCATATGAAGATGGTCGGCCAGGGGAAAATCGATTTGTCGTTCGCCAATCCCTATATCTACATCCAGATGGCGCACCGCTACGGTGCTAGGGCTTTTGCACGAATCGTCGAAAAAGAGGGGGGGGATCAATACCGGGGACAAATTATATGCCGTGCAGACAATCCGCACATCCAAACTCTGAACGATTGCCGAGGCAAACGATGGATCGCCGTGGATCCGGGGTCGGGCGGAGGATATTTGTTTCCGCTGACGCTGTTTTACAGCCATGGAATTACCCGAGATGATTTCCAGGAAATTGCCTTTGCTCCGGGACCGGGCGGCAAACAGGAGAAGGTGGTTCTGGCCGTTTGCGCGGGCAAGTACGATATCGGGACGATTCGGCAGGGAACCCTGGATGTGGTGGTCGGCAAAATCGATCCGCGAGCCATCCGGGTGCTGGCCGAAACGGCCTGGTACCCAGGGTGGGTATTTTCCTCCAGAAGCGGGTTGGATCCTGACATCGTGAACGCTGTGAAAACGGCGTTGCGGGCTTTGGACATACGGCAACCCGACCACCAGCCAATTCTCGACGACGCGCAAATCGTCGCTGTGATCGCTTCGGTGGACGCCGATTATGACACGGTTCGCGAGGCAATCGAGTACATCGGCGGTACCCTGAACCAATAACCGAAGAGGAATCTGTTTTCCGTTCTGATCCGAATCATGGGCATTCGACTTACGGTGACGGGACTGTTCCCTTTTTTGTTTAAAAAGGAAATAAAAAGGGGCGGTTGGTGCAGCATATATCCCTGCGAACGGTTGGATTTCATATTCGGCCACGAACCGGCTGCCAAAAAACGTCTTGACGATATTCACAGCTGCCACTGAATTGTCTTGGTTCTGTTTTTTTTAACAGGAATGCGATATCAGGGCAGGGTCTCGACTTTTTGCATAAGCCGGCGGGCGTTGTCGATGTTCTCTCGGGCTTTTTCGTGATCCGGGTTGCAGATCAGGGCTTTTTCCCAATCGGCGATGGCTGACTTCAGATCCTCGTTGATGAAGTGTTTGACGCCGTTGCGGTAATGAATCTGGGCCAGTTCCAGCAACCGGGAGCGGACGGTTCCCTTCAGGGCCATGCTGGCTTTATGGCTTCCATCGGCCTTTTTCAGCACATCCCGGGCCTCCAGAAAACGCTTGTGGTCGAAGTGGTCCAGCGCCAACCGGTAGCGCGCTTCGGCGGCCAGGTCGCGGACGGCAACATTTTCCGGCCCGTCCTTCTGCAGCGTTTCTAGCAGGTCAAGACTCTGCCGATACTCCCCCTGATCAAAATGCGCCCGCGCCTTTAGGAGGACCAGCGACGTCTGTTGCCGTTGTAAGGCGGCCTGCAGCGCTTTCAAGGCGGCATCCTTTCCCGCGAACCCGTCCGGGACCATGGCAAGATATGGACGGGCGGCTTCCGGCCGTCCTGCTTCGATCTGGGCGGCGGCCTGCTTCATACGGATGGCGTGAAGCATGGCCTTAACGTCAGGATCGTCAGGATTCGCCTGTTCGACGATAGCCAGTGCGCCATCGAGGCTATTTTTCGCCAGCAGCGCGTTGGCTTCGGCCAGATGATTGGGCGGCTTTTTTGTGTAGACCTTCTTCGGTGGTGTTTTTTCCAGTTTGGGCAGGATGAGCAGGGTGCCGGGTGTCATCGCCTCGGCCATAGGCAGGTCGTTGAACCAGGCCACGAGAAAGGCTTTTTCCTTATCGCTAAAGACTTTTTCGGCAACGGTGGCCGGGCGGTCACCGGGTACCGACAAGCGTGCGGCCAGGGGAAAAGTGGAAAAGCGGGCATTGATCTGGATCAAGGCCGGCTGAAAAGCGGGGTCCAGGCGAAGGGCAGCCAGAAAGTGGTTGCGGGCCGCCGCCTGATTTTTTTTTCTCAGTTCTGCCATTCCGTTTCGATAGTGAGCGTTTACCGCTTCGGTGATCTTGTTTTGGATGCGTGTAATTTCGCGGCTAGCCGCAGCCTGGCCGCCCGATATCCGGTCAACCAGCCGCCAGTGATCCAAGGCCATGGTCAGTTCGCCGTGCGCCTCCAACTCGCGGGCCCGCGAGGTGATTTTGTCGGCCTGGTCCGCCTCCCACCAGGGGCCGGCACCCATGAAATCCGACACCGAATTTACCATGCCGGCACAGCCGCAGAGCGTGACGGCGGCCATCAAGGCTAACGCTGGCAGCCAGTGTCGCATCAGTTGAGATCCGCCTTGATCCGGGTGGTGAGATTTTGACTGAACCGCTCCATGTTCATCCCCCGGCTGATGAAGGTTCGGTGGATGCCGTATCGGTCGGCGAAAAAGGGATTGTCACCCGGTCGCCGGAGGAAGGCAGCCGAAAAACCTAGCTTGGCGGCCATGGCGGATACCAGGCTGTCGGTGTCGCCTTGCGGATAGGCCAGAAACAGACAGGGGGCGTTCAGGTGCGTCTCGATCGCCCGCCGGGCCAGACCCAGTTCGGCTTCCACCCACTTGAAATAGTCTTCGAATGTCTGTCCGTTGGTTCGATGGGTCAATGAAAGCCCGCTTCGACCCCGGCATCCGATAGTGACGCCGTCTCTATGCAGTTGCCTGATCTGGTCCCAGGTCATGGCATCCTTACCACCCACATCCTTGGTGGCCACGAATACCGTTGCGGTGAAGCCCAGTTCTTTCAGGAGAGGAATGCCGATCTCAAAGAGGCTGCGGGATGCCGTATCGAAGGTGATCAACACCGACCGGCGGGGAAGCTGGCCGAAGAACCCCATGAAATCGGTAAGCTGCCTTGGGGTGATGGCGACAAAGCCTTCGGTTTTCAACCAGCGCATCTGGTGCTCGAATGCCGACCGAGGCACCTGCCGAGTCTGCCCAGATGACTCGCCAATATCCGAATAGGCCAACACGGGAACGGTCTGATAGCCGTCAGGGGTCAGGCCGCCGGGTTGAAACGGGGCCATAGGAACCATGACCGGTTCACCCCCGGAAAAAGCCGCCATGCCGTTGTACTCAACGATCATCCACCCCTTTGACGCATCGTTTAAATAGCGCCGGGCGATGGATGCGGGGGTATCGCCCCGGCGTGCTTTCACCAGAAGCGGTAACGACGGTGGCGGGCCGAGGTCTGTCTCCTCGCCATGGACGGTTGGGGGAAGCAGGACGAAACCAATCAGCAGGGCCGTGCAGATGAGAAACCGGTATGCCTGGTGTCTAATCGGATGCTTTGACATGGGCCCTCTGTTCTATTGATGTAACCCGAAAAGTTTCCACGGGGGCGATTTTTCCCTTGATGGTGCGGGTACCGGCCGGTTCCACGCCGACGAGTCCACGCAGACGGTCATGAACCGCATTCGTCACCAAAACTTCCCCGGGGGCGGCCAGGCCGCTGAGCCGCGATGCCAGGTTGACCGTGTCGCCGATGACGGTATATTCCATTTTCACCTGGGAGCCGATGTTCCCCGACACGATGGGGCCGGTATGGATACCGATACCCACGGACGACAACAGAGGATTACCATTTATGCTGCTCCGGTGCAACTGATCCATCAGATCCAGGGCGGCCCGTACGGCCCGCTCCACATGATCCTTTCTAAATACCGGCACTCCGAACACGCCCAGCACGCAGTCGCCGATGAATTTGTCCACGTATCCGCCGTAATCCAATATGGCGCGGGTGGCGATTTCAAAATAGGTGTTGAGCATCTCCACCACCAGCTCAGGTTCCCGATCTTCGGCGTAGGCGGTAAATCCCCGGATATCGGCAAAGAGGATGGTGGCTTTGTTCTTGTGCCCCTTGAGCCACATTTTTTCCGGGTCGGCGAGAATCATTTCCAGCACGTCCTCGCCCACATATTTACCGAAGGACTGGCGGGTGAGCGTGTGCCGAAAAAGCTCCTCGCCCATCTGGTTGAAGGCGGTGGCCAGGTTTCCCAGCTCGTCCTGGCGATTGAGTTCCACCCGGTGGCGGTAATCCCCTTTTCCTATGGCCTCGGTGGCGGCCACCAGCTGTGAGATAGGCCTGGAGAAACGAATTCCCAGAAAGACGGCAATGGCCAGGCCAACGGTCATCATCACCAGGGTCATAAACAGGATCGGCCCTTTTTCCCTGTCCACCAGGTGCTCGATAAAATCCAACGAAACGCCCACACGGACCGCTCCCACGATCTTGTCCTGAAAGACCACATCCCGGGTTAGGTTCAAGATCTTTTCGCCGGAACCGGCAATGAAAGAAAAATAGGAAATGTCCCCACGGGTTACCGGCGGCGATACGGGGGCGGGAGATGTGAATGCCGTGCCGATTCGATCCACATCGGTGTGCGCCCGGATCAGACCCCGGATGTCGGTTACCACGGCATAGCGCAGTCCTTCGGTGGCGGTGGCTTCTTTGATCAACGTGTTGAGACTGAGAATATCGTCGTCGATGAGCGGAATGCGGGCGTTGTTGACAAAATAATTGAGGCTCACCGTCCCCACGGTCACGGTCTGGTTGAAAAGTTGGGCTTTTTGCTTGTTGATGATAAAATAACTGAAAGAAACGATGGTCACGGTCACGATGAGCAGGGCACCGATGCAGAGTTTCAGCCAGATGGGTATGGCCGGGGCGGGCAGTCGTTCGGCCAGGGTGCCGCGCTGATGGAGAATGAGTTCGCGGATGTTATCCGACAGGGAGGCGACGGAGATCCTGAAGTTCTCATTGATAGCCTCCACCACCGTGGTTTCGGAGGCCAGCCCCAACTCGGTAATCATGTGTCCCAGGCGGACGGCCTGGCCGGTTTCGATCAGTCGTTGACGCTGGGCGACGAGGGCGGTTTCCAGTTGTTTGTCGGTGATGATGCCCCGGTCCACCAGCACCTGGCCCAGCTGCACATCGTCCGGCGATCGTCGCTTAAAAAGATGCCGGATACTTGAAAACAGGTTTCGGAAGGATTGCGGCATGGTTGCATCGCACCTGTGGAGAGTCATGGGGTGTCGGGGTGGCAAAAACCGCCACCGAACTGGGCAGAACTATAATGGGGGGGATCGGCCGGTGTCAACATGCAGCTTGGGAATCGTTGACAGACCGGGGTCGGAAGGCTATTTTATTTTAACAGGCGAATGCCGCGCGCAGCCAACTCACCCAGTGGTTACCTAATCAGAACCCCTCATGTAACTCAGGGGCATCGGCTGATGCGGTTTCCCGCAACCTTCACAAAAAGGCGGCGAAAGATGAAGACAGCCAACGACATGATCCAGGAAAAGGGCAGCGATATTCTCTGCGTTACGGAAGGAACCCTCGTTTTGGAAGCGCTCAGGCAAATGAACGCGCGCAGGGTGGGGGCAATTTTGGTGACCCGCGACGGCAAACCGGTGGGCATCTGGACGGAGCGGGACCTCATGCGAAATTCCCTTGATGCGGCATTCGATCCCAAGACCGCCCGCATCGAGGACTACATGACCAGAGACCTAATATTTGCACCTCACACGGATACGGTCTACAATCTTATGGACAAGTTTCTGGGGCTCCGGGTGCGTCACCTGCTTATCGAAAAGGACGGCAAAACCATCGGCATGGTTTCCAGTGGCGATGTCATGAAAGCTTCCATCCAGGAAAAGGACGGGGAACTCAAACAGCTCAATTCCATGGTGGGCTGGGATTACTACGAGAACTGGTGTTGGCGGCCCGAATCCAAATGACCCCTCGGGCCGCCCGCAAACCGTCGCCGATGTCGGTCAGGACTTTTTCGGTGGCCGCGGAGGGCTCACCAGAGCCTCGCCGTCCAACACCTTGGTCCCTTCCTGATTGACGCAAGTGGTTTTCAGACGGACCCGTTTCTTATCCGCCATTTTTTCGATCACCTCTACCGTCGCGGTAACCGTATCCCCGATGCGCACCGGTGAGAGAAACTCAAGCGTCTGCCGCATATACACCGTTCCCGGGCCGGGCAGGCGGGTGCCGATCACTGCGGATATAAATCCTGCCGACAGCATGCCGTGGGCGATGCGTGTCTTGAAAAACGTGCCTTGGGCGTAGGCCTCATCGATGTGTGCCGGGTTCAGGTCCCCGGTGACGCCGGCAAACAGATAGATATCCGCATCGGTCACGGTTTTTGAGAACCGATCCGAATCGCCGATGTTAAGCTGGTCGAAAGTTTTGCCGATCATGTTGCATCCCCTTTTTTGCATAGTGGTCCTTTTCAGGCTGTTGAAAGACGATAATGCGCAGCGTCAGGCACTGATTTCTTATACTATGCCAAAAATTTTTAAAAAGCATTTTTTTGAAATTTATCACCTGCCCGATATTCTGTTTTTTATCCACCGGATCCCTCCTTTACGGGTCTTCAATCGTTTAACCGCAAACGTCCAGGGCTGAATCGGACCCGGACGATCACATTTTCCGGGAAATGCCTTTTCTCATAAGCAATGGGGATTTGACTTGTTCTCACATGTCAGGTATCTGTGGTTCGATTCCCCAAAGACATGATTGTTTTCAGGAAAGGCTCACCATTCATGATATGCCCCCGGTGCCACGGTTCGGTCGATCAAAAAGCGGCCGAATGCAGCCATTGCGGGGCAGCACTGATGCCATCGATTCAATGCTGCCAGTGTCGGGCCGTAAACCGGCCGAGCAGCAAATTCTGCGACCAATGCGGCAATCGTCTTGAGCCGGATTCGGACCCGCCGGCAGATTCACTCAAAAGTGAACGCAAGCATGTGACCGTACTTTTTTCAGACATCAGTCGATACCGGGAAATTTTCAACCAGGTGGACCCGGAGGAGATTCGCGAAGTGACCCGCCATCTCTTCGAAGAGATGGTCAAGATCATCTCCCGCTACGAGGGATATGTGGACCGCATCCTCTGGGACGGCGTATTGGCGGTATTCGGTATGCCCCGGACCCATGAGGACGATGCCATCCGGGCCTTACGGGCGGCGATGGAAATTCAGCGGATAGTTTCAAGGTTGGAACGCCGATACGCCGATTGCCTCGGTGGTGCGCTGGCCATGCGTTCAGGTGTCGCTACCGGTCTGGTGATTACCGGCTCAACGCAAGAGAAGACCGGTCGGCATGGCATCACCGGTGACACAGTCAACCTGGCCGCCCGGCTCAGGGACCTAGCCGCACCGGGAGAAGTGCTGGCGGACAGCAGTGCTTTCTCTGCGGCTGCCGGTTTCTTCAGCTTTGAACCTCACCCGCCGGTGATGGTAAAGGGGCGGGTGCGGCCGGTTTTGGTTTACCGGGTCCGATCGGCGGCACCGCAGCCGGACAAGGTGCGCCGCATTCATGGCTTGAAGGCGAGGCTCATCGGGCGGGACCGGGAATTGAAGCAGCTGGAAGATGCGGCGCTGCGGCTGCGGCGAAAAGAAGGCACGGTCATAACCGTTTCAGGGGATGCCGGCACCGGAAAGAGCCGTCTGATCGCGGAATTCAAAGACGCGGCTGGTGCGGAATCCCTTCGGTGGCTGGACGGCCATGCCTATGCGTATAACCGAGGCATCCCTTACTATCCTTTCATTGACATGCTGAACCGGCGTTTCGACATCCACGAAGAGGATGCCGAAGCAGTCATCGATGCCAAGCTCCAATCCGGTATCGGATCGCTGGTAGATGACCCGGATGCGGTCGTTCCTTTTCTGGCGGGGTTGTACGCCGTTTCGCCCCCGGAAGGCCTGGCGGCAGGGCCCGAGATTTTTAAATTCCGCCTCCAGAGCGCGTTCATCACCCTGCTGTCGGCACTGGCGCGTCAGGGACCCACGATTGTCTGCATCGAGGATCTGCACTGGGCGGACCCCTCCTCTTTGGCGCTGATTCGGTTCCTCCTCAAGGAATCGGGTCTCCCCCTTCTCTTTGTAATCAGCTACCGGCCGACCCTGGATTTTCCTGACGGTGAGCACGGTGAACCCATTTCCTATTCCCGTGAAAATATCCGACTCACAGACCTGGATGCGCCATCGTCCAGGGAAATGATCCGGTCGCTGATGGGTACCCAGGCCATTCCCGAAGCACTTGACCGCTATATTCTCAAAAATGTGGAAGGCAACCCCTTTTACCTCGAAGAGGTCGTCAATTCCCTGATCGACGCCAAGCGACTCAAGCGCTACGGCAGTCAGTGGCATCTCGACGAATCCTTTGATATTTCAGACTTTTCATCAACCATCAACGGTATCATCCATGGGCGGTTGGACCGGCTGGGAAACGCCGCCAAAACCATTTTGCAGGAAGCCTCGGTCATCGGGCGGGTGTTTCGCCTGGATCTGTTGGCGCGGATCACGGCTTTTCCAGGGGAATTCGAGTCGAGCATCGAAAAGATTGAACGGGTGGATCTGATTCGCCGGATTCCGGATCAAAGCGAACCCACATACAGTTTCAAGCATGCCATTGTTCAGGAAGTCGTTTACCATAGCCTCTTGAAGCCGGATCGTCGGGCTATTCACGAGAAGGTCGCCGGCACCCTGGAAACCCTGCTTCACGGCCGCCTGGAGAGCGCACTGGAAACCTTGGCCCTGCATTACGCCAACAGCGATTGCACCCACAAGGCTGCCGAATACTTGATTCGTTCCGGTGAAAAAAGCCTGGAAAAATATGCGGTGGAGGAATCCCATGGTTATTACGAGAGAGCTTACCGGTTGTTGAACCGGATTGCCGCTCCCACCGCCGTGGAGCTGGCCATGCTCATCGATCTGATTATCAAGTGGTACTTTGCCTTCAACAAGCGGGGGCTGTTTCGCGAGATGCTGGACCTTCTGCGAAGCCACGAGGCTACCGTGAATGCCTTTGGCGACCCCCTGCGAACGGGCATGTATGAGGTCTGCATGGGATGGGCCCTGCAGCGCAGGGAACTGGTGACAGAGTCCTACACCTACCTGATCCGGGCCTTGACGATCGGCAAGGCTTTGGGCGACGACAATCTGATTGGTTACAGCAGCGCCGGTCTTTGCTGGACCTGTACGGACCTGGGCCGGATGGATGAAGCCCTGGCCTATGGCCGGCAGGCGGCAGCCGTGGCCGACCGGATCAAAACCGACCACGAACTGATCCGGTTTAACCTCACAGGAATGGGCCTGCTTCATTTTTTCAGCGGGGATATCAATGCCTGCTGGAAAACCGGGGAGCAACTGCTCCGATTCGGTGAAGCGGAGGGAGATGCCCGACCCTTTTCCGAAGGATATTTGCTCATGGGCGCCGCCCGGATGGCGGCGGGGGATTTCGTAAAGGCCGAGTCGCTGCTCAGCAAGGCCATCGAGGTGTCCGTGGACCCCATTTACAGCCTGAACGCGCGGTTTTTTCTGAGTTATGCCTATTTTTCACAAGGCAAGGTACCGATTGCGGCTAAAACCCTTGAAGCGGTCATTGCCACCACCGAACAGTTCGGTTACGAATACGTCGGCACCTCCGCCAATGCTTTCTACGGCATCGTTTCGGCCGCCATGGGTAACCTGGCGAAAGGCGTTGCCATTATTCGAGAGCGGATCCAGACCCACCGGCAGCGGGGCAAGCGGAACCACGATCTGATCTTTACGCATATGCTGGGAAGATTCTATCTCTCTCTGGTCCTGCGGCAGGGAGCAATGGGCTTTCCGGCCGTTATCAAAAACGCCGGATTCCTGCTGCGAACGCTGCCGATGGCGTCCCGCCTTGCTGAGCGGTATTTGCGTGAAGCCATTGAAATCGGCACGCAGATCGGCACCCGACTGAGGCTGGCCCAAGCCTGCCTGGATCTCGGATTGCTGTATGGCCATAAAAACCGATTCAATGACGCCCGGGAACATATTGCCAGAAGCATCGATCTTTTCGATCGATGTGGTGCCGACATGCTGCTCGCCGAGGCCAGGACGGCGCTGGACAGGCTTCCCCGATGAATCCGTCCACCCTGCCGTTAAAATCCGATCCGAAAACCGTTATCGTTTCGGGAGCGGTCCAGATTCCGGTGGTGGCCTTCGGGCCCCGGTGGCTGGTGCTGGACAAACCCTGCGGCATGAGTATTCACAACGATCCGGGAAGCGACCTGTGTTCGCTGGCCCTGGAAGCGGTGCATGCGGGTGGCCTGCCCGCTGTGGACCAGGAGCTTTCCGCCATCCATGCCGTCCATCGGATCGACCGGGACACCAGCGGTATCGTGATACTGGCCGGCGATCCGGAAACGCTGGCCTTCATCGGTAACCAGTTTGCAGCAAGGGCTGTCATCAAGCAATATCTGGCAGTGGTCCATGGCTTTCTTCAAGGGCCCTCCGGAAACCATGAGCGGATCGACTGGAACTGGCCGTTGACTTCCGGGGCAGCTGGTCGTAACGATCCCACGGGAAAGGGGAAACGGAACCCCTGCACCACCCGATGCCGGTTACTGGCTCACAGCCTTCATTACTCTCTGATCGAATGCGAACCGCTGACCGGCCGGAAGCACCAGATCCGGCGGCATGCCAAACTGGCCGGCCATCCGGTAGTGGGGGACCGGCGTTACGGATCGGTCCGTTCCCTTGCCTTCCTGCGTCGGCACCACGGTTTCAACCGGCTGGGTCTGCATGCCCATGCCCTGACCCTGCGCCTTCCCGGTGAAGCCGGGACCACGACCTTTCACTCCGGCGGGTTGCCCGAGGCGATGCGTCAACTCCTGGAAACGGACCGATAGTCGTCATTGTTCGAAAACAACGCCCAGCGGTTTGGAAAATTGCGAAAACGTTTTCCGGTTCAAAAGGAAAAACCATGCAAGATGATGCCAAAACCTTTCAGGACAAGATGGTCGATGTCCTCAACTACGGGTCCTTGAATCTGGCCATGGGCCTGGGGTACCGTGCCGGTCTTTTCGATATCATGGACACCATGAATCGGGCGTGTACCGCGGATGAAATCTGCGGCGCGGCAAGACTGAGCCGACGGTATGTGCAGGAGTGGTTGGGGGTGATGGTGTGCGGGGAGATTGTGGAATTGATTCGGGGCGAAGACGGCCAGCCCCGCTTTTTTTTGCCCAAATCCCATGGGGATGTGCTCGCCCGCCGTGCCGGCAGCGGAAACCTGGGCGTATACACTCAGGAGATTCCCCTGCTTACGGCCTGTGCCATGGAACGCGTGTTTCAGGGTTTTCTGACCGGTGACGGGATCTCCTACGAACAGTATCCGGATTTTCACGATTTCATGGCGCAGCTGGGCGACGCCAAGCACCGCCAGGTGCTGGTGGATTCTTTCCTGCCGTCGGTGGACGACGGGAGACTGGTCCAGGCCCTGCACCGTGGTATCGATGTCTGCGACTTGGGATGCGCCCAGGGGGTCGCCACGCTTCTGATGGCGCAGGCCTTCCCCACCAGCCGCTTTACCGGCATCGACATCAGCGCCGAGGCACTTGAAACAGCCCGGGCCGGCGCCTGTGAAAAAAGCTTGCCCAACGTCTGTTTTGAACAGCGCGACGCTGCCGGATTGCGCCATCCCAATGACCTGTCCGCCCGTTTTGACTACATTACCGCCTTTGATGCCATTCATGACCAGACCCGCCCCCTGGAAGCGCTCCAGGGGATTCATGAAATATTAAAGGAAGACGGGGCCTTTTCCATGATCGATATTGCTGCGGAAAGCGACATCGACGGCAACCGGGACCATCCCATGGGGCCTTTTCTGTATACGGTCAGCCTGATGCACTGCATGCCGGTTGGGCTGGTGGACGGCGGTGCCGGTCTGGGGATGATGTGGGGCCGTCAGCTGGCCGAACGGATGCTGGAACAGGCTGGCTTCTGGCGGGTGTCCGTGATGGAAATACCCAACGACCCCTTTAATCTGCACTTTTTCTGTCGGAAGTAACGGCGAGAACGGCCGCAATCACCTCAATTGCTTCGGTGAATAGGTCAACAGGGGCTTATTGGTGGCGGGCGGCCGTTTCGACAGGTTTTCAAGGGCCGTTAGACCGGTTTCGGAATGGGCCGGTTGATGTCTGGCTCTTTCCCTAGCTTCCCTGGAAATGGTGACTCGGTCGACAATACCGAAGGTCTGCTCCTCCCGCCCCGTTCGTTCAGCGGTTGCCGAATCGGGCCGGGACGACCGTTCGATGGGGGAGATTTTCCGGTTGTCTACGATAATATAGGGGGTGTTGTCGATCATTGGCGTCAAGCCTGGCTGTCAAACCCACGAATTTCCTTCAGCGCGGTCACGATTCCATATCGATGAAATCGTTGTAAACAGGTGTTCCCTATCGACAGAAAGTCGATTTCAACCAATGGTATTTTTCACGATCCCCACCAGCTTTTCCGGATCGAAGGGCTTTTTCACGAAGGCGATGGCGTCCTTGATGGCGTGGTCGCCGTCGATGCCGCTGATCACGATGACCGGGGTATCGCGCAGGTCCTTGTCCTTGCGAAGTTTGCGGTAAAAGCGGGGGCCCCACTCCCCGGGCATCTGCAGATCCAGGGTGATCAGGTCGGGCTTTTCCTTTTTGACCACATTAAGACCTTCCATGGTGCTCGATGCGGTGCAGGTTTCGTAGCCGTTGTCGCTGAAAACGGCTTCCAGATATTTGACCACAATGGGGTCGTCGTCGATGATGAGAATTTTTTTGGGCATGGAAGACGTCTCCTAATTTATTTCCTGGGTCGTGCGTTATCGCAGTTGGAATCCGGACCAACAATTAGGCACAATAAACTTTGTCCCATCCAGTGTTCGAGGGGAGATGGTATATTGGTGTTCAGGTCAAGGCCGCAGGGTTATTGCAACCGGAGGCGTAGCAGCGCTACGTCGAGGATTGCGATAACACGAGAACGCAGAGCTGGGCGCCAAGATGCCGTCTCCTCTCGAATACTACTTGATGTGGCACTCCCCGCACAGTATCGGCCCCTTCTTCTGCTCCTGGTGGCAGCCTTTGCAGTTGGCGTGGAAGGCCCTGATCAGCGACGGCTGGCCTCCTGACCCTTTCAGGCCGTGGCATTCCGAGCAGCGCTGGTCTTCCGACGATTCGCCGTCCACCCGTTTGCCGTCTTCGTAGACGTGGTGGCACTCGGCGCAGTCGTCGATGCCGGCGGTTTCATTGTGTTCATCGTGGGCGAATACCGACGGCGTGCGCTGGGGGGTGTCGAAGGCGGCGTTGTCCACCACGGTCATATCTTCCTGGGACCACGCCGGGGAGATGACCGGAACAATTCCGATGAATAGTGACAGTGCGATCAGCGTGACGGTTTTCATATTTCCTCCCGGGTTCATTCGGGCTTTTCCATGACTTCGTAGATGATATCCCCGAAAAACTTGATGTCCAGACCGATTCCATAGTGATGCACGATGTCTTCCAGACCGCTGTGGCAGTTGTGGCAGGGCGCCACGAGGACCTGGGCACCCTTGCTTTTTGCCCCGAAGAGCTGTTCGGCCTTGACCCGGTTGCCTTCGATTCGCGTCATTTTGAATGGCGGGCCGGTGTTGATCACACCGCCGCCGGCGCAGCAGCAGTAGTTGTGCTCCCCGTTGGGAATCATCTCGATCACATTTTCGCACAGGGCATGGGCCACGTAACGCGCCTTTTCGAACAACCCCCCTCCGCGTATCACGTTGCACGGATCGTGCAATGTGATGGGCGGTTGGTACTTCTTGGCGATTTTGATGCGGCCATCCTTGATCAGGTCGTGGTAGAATTCAATGGCGTGGACAATGGTAAACGGCGGCATGGCCCAGCCCAGCCAGCGGTTGCCCATATCATAGACGCTGCGGAATGCGTGCCCGCACTCTCCCATGACAATTTTTTTGACTTTGAGCCGCTCAGCGGTCTCGAAGTGGGCACGCTTGATGCGGCCCATGATTTCATTGTCTCCGGTGTACATGGCCATGTCGCTGTTGTCCCATCCCACCGAGGCCGGCATGGTCCAGTCGACCCCGGCTACGTTCATGATTACTGCCGTCTGGTAGATTAACTGGGCCTGGAACTTGGGTTCCGGGGCGATGACACTGTACATGATATCGGCCCCCTCCTTTTCCAGAGGGATGCGCAAATTCGAAATTTCCGCCTGGGCTTCCTCTTCCTGCCATTGCAGGGTGTCGGGCCACTCGTCGCCCTTGACCCACATCTGGTTCATGGTCACCGAATGGCTGTGGGCGGTGTCCTGGATGTACAGCGGGGTGACGCCCAACCGGTGGATGATCCGCCGTACCACGAGAATGAGATAGGCGATGTCGATGCCAAAGGGGCAGTACTGGGCGCACCGCTTGCACAGGTTGCACTGGGTGTGGGCGATAATGGCTGCCTGACGGATAAATTCCGGGCTTACCCGTCCTTTTTTCTTGAGCATCTCCCAGATGGTTTGCTTGACCTTGCCTACCGGGGAGTAGTGCGGGTCGTTATCATGGGACAGGTAGTAGTGACAGGCTTCCGAGCACAACCCGCAGTGAATGCAGGTTTCTACATAGGCCTTCAGCCGGGCGCCGGTCTCGTTGTCGATGACGCTGTTGATCACCGACCGGATTTTCTCTTCCGTAAGCCGGGAGATACCGACATCGATGCCCTCGTCGACGACTTTGTTTTTTTCTTTTTTTGACGGTTCCGCCATATTGAGAACTCCTTTTAAGCTGACGCCTGATTCAACAAAACCGGCTGTCGCGCAAATGTGTCATTGGCTGCTACCAGTCCCGGGCGTGTCGTATTCCACCAAATTCGGAGCCCATATAAGCCCGCGTAAAGGGCGATAAGAGCATGTGGCTGAGCCGGGTGAAAGGGATGGCCGCCAGCATGATGTCTCCGGCGAGCACGTGCAGGCCCATCATCAGCGGGTAGTTGAACCATTGGTGGTAGGCCAGAAACCCGGTGACAAAGGGCGCCGCCACGATGGCCAGAATCACGAAGTCCGATGCCGTTGTGACGAACTTGACTTCCGGCTGGCTGATCCGCCGTACCAGAAAATAGGCCGCACCGATGATTACGACCACGGTCATCACATCGGCCATGGCGTCGGGCAGGGACCACCAGCTGATGCCGAAGGCCTCGTCCCAAAGTACCGCATGGGAGAGTAAAAAGATGGGCGCGGCCATCAGGCAGATGTGGAAGGCAAAGGTGACCACCGTAAGCACGGGCTGGCGCCGCCAGTTCACCGTGGCAAAGGGGATGATCCAGTGCAGGATGGAGCGCAGGCTGTAACGCCAGCTCATGTAGGTGAATATAAATTTCTCTTTTTCGGCAACCAGCATCAGCATGCGGACAATGCGGTAGATACTGCCCCCGAAGAAGAGAATAAAGGCGATCCATGCCAGCGGCCCGCTGACGACGTTGTAGAAGGTGTGCATGGGTTATCTCTCCTGACCGGTGATGGTGGAAACAGGCACGATGCGCCGGACATAGCTTCCCGACTCGATGGTGCGCAGCATCAGATGCGAGCCGTCGGGGCTGAAGACCGGGGGCCAAGCGGCATCACAGGATGCGGACCAGACCCGGTTGTTCACCGTGTAGGTGTACCGGCCCCTTTTCTCCACCTTGGCGGCCACGTCTTTCCCGTCCGGGCTGAAGACGGGTTTCCAAATCATTTCCCAGCCATCGGACCAGGGTTTTCCGTCGACCACGACACGATAGGTTTCATCATCCTTGGCCAGGGCGGCGATACGCTGTCCATCCGGACTGAAAGTTGCGTCCGTGACCAGCCGGGTGAAGGTGGCCGGCCAGGGCACGCCGTCCACGGCCACGGTCCATCGGCCGTAGCTGGGGGCCACGATGGCGGCTATCCGGCTGCCGTCGGGGCTGAACATCTGGTGCCAGAGCTGGACGAAACGGCGATCCCAGATGATTTTGTCGTTCTCTGCCAGCGCCCACAACCCTTTTTCCCGAACCGGTGCCACCACCGTGCCGGTGGCCGGGTTGAACCTCGGTTCCCAGACGGTGGCGTAGTGCGATTTCCAGGGTACGCCGTCCACGGCAATGGTGTAATCGTAAAGGTTGATTCGCACTTCGGCGGCAAGGTGTTTTCCGTCCGGGCTGATGGCCAGGTTCCAGACGTTGACGAAGCGCGAGTCCCATGGTTTGCCGTCCAAGGCGGCGGAAAAGGAGCCCTCCTGGAACTTGTGAATCTCTCCGGAGTCCACATCTTCCACCTGAACCGCACCGGCGGTGTGCCGGCCGTCCAGGCTCAGGGCAAAATAGGTCATGTTGGCGTAAGTCTGCTCCCAGGGTTTCCCGTTGAGAACCATGGCATACCGCATGTCCTGCTGCACGGCGGCGGCAATACTGGCGCCGTCGGCGCTGAATCGGGGTTCCCAGATGTAGCCGAATTTATTCTCCCAGGCTTCGCCATCCACGGCCATGGTCCATTCGCCCATTTCGGACACCAGGGCCGTGAGCCGCCCGTCCGGTGAAAAACGCAGGTGCCAGATTTTATCGAACAGGGTTTCCCCCCAGGCCTGGCCGTTAACGCAGACGGTGAATTCGCCTTCGTCCACGTTGACAATGGCGGCGACCTTTTCGCCATCGGGACTGGCATAGGGTTCCTCAACCCATCGGTATTCCTTTTTCCAGGAGTCCAGAGAAACTTTCTTCTCTCCGGTCTCCCAGTCCCAGCTTCGGGAATCAACCATAGTGCCTCCTCATTGAAACGCTGGTGCGTGGATTCTCATAGGGTGTTGAATGTTGGCAAGGGGTGCGTTTTCCCGCTGAAAAACAAGGGATCGTCGGACAACGATGGTCGATGGGGAGGCGCCCCGGTGAACTGTCGCTGACGGTAGACGGTTTCATCTATTTGCCCTTGCGTGGTTTTATCGGATTCATTGGTAAACGGCGATGATCGCCGTTTCTATACTGATTCAGGTTCGAAACCGCAAGTTTGTTTTTGGACCCATGAACCAAAAGAGGTTACACTGTTATGTTTTTACCTATGGCAGAGATAGCCGATTCCACCGTGTCGACGTACGGGGCGACCCGCGTGATGCCCACCATGTCGAAAATGGTTTTGAAATTCTCCGACAGCCCGGTGATACAGACCTGCGTTCCCGCTGCCCGGGCTTCCGACAGCAGCCGGGTGAGCAGCGCGATGCCGGTCCCGTTGACTGCGGAATGATTGTCGAAGTTGATGACGATTCCTTTGGCCCCTGAATCCAACGTACGATGCAACGATGCCGTGAATAGGTCTTTGTGCCGGCCGGTCAGGGTTCCTTTGATGGACACGATACCCACACCGGCGGAGACCTCCACCTGGATGGGCATGCTGTCCCGGCGGTCATCTGTAAGGCGTGCTTCCGCCCGTTTGAGAGCTGCATCAAGGGCGTTTCGGCCGATGGGCTTGTTGATAAAGTCGGTGGCGTCGAGATTGAGGGCGCGGACCACATGATCCATGTCGCCATGGCCGGTAATAACAACCACTTCGGTTTTCGGCGCCGTCTTCTTGATTTGTCGCAGTACTTCGAACCCATCCATACCGGGCATTTTCAGGTCGGTGAATACGATGCCGGGGTGATGTTCCCGGACCAGCCGAAGGCCGGTTTCGCCATTTTCAGCTGTCAGCACCGAATAGCCGTAGGCATTGAGAAAGAGGCGGAACATGGTCAATGTGGCGGTTTCATCGTCGATGACCAGGACCGTTTTCATGGCATTCATCGCAAGAATCATTCCCTGTCGGGGGGTTAGGATAAAAAGGGTGTCAGGGCCTCGCCGATCAATAAGCCCACACGCTTGCCTGTCTTTTCGTTCGTCTTCGGCGTTGCTCCGACAGCCACAATATTGTGTGTGCCGTCTGGCGTGCCTCGAAAGCGAACCGATATCCGGCCCAATCGTTGTGGTATAATTTTTCAGTCCCCCTAACGGCGTACGGCCGTTTCTGTTTGACGGCACAATGATACCTGAAACAGGAACATTTGCAACGATTTCCTTGACGGATGAAATGCCGCCGGCCGAGCAAAGGTCTGTATCCTTCGTCAAGCCCCGTGCCGGTCGCCGGCCATTTGCACAGGTCCGGTAATCTATTGTATAATTTAACAGTTAGTGACAAAATGCCGATTTTCACCGCTTTGCAGATACCGCAAGTTGCGGGAACATGTTAACATGGCTATGCCAACTGATACCCGGTCAATGCCATCGGTATCATTTTTGATTTCAAGTAAAGTGCTTATCGGCCCAATTGCTGAAGCGAAACGCCATGGTTGATGCGCGAACCATCTCCAGAACAACCCCGCCGGGCCACTCCCGGGCCATTCCTCGTCCGCGGCTGATCCAGCGGGTTTTGGGTGCGGACGCCACCCGTGTGATCCTGATCACCGGGCAGGCGGCTCAGGGCAAATCGACACTGGCGGCAGAGCTTGCCCGTCAGCCTGGCCCGACCGGCGCATGGATGCATCTGGACCCATCGGACAGCGATCCGGTGAATTTCTTCCACTTGCTGGTCCATGCCCTTAAGACCTCGCGGCCGTCCCTGGATACCTCCGCCTTCTTAAAAAATCCGGCGATTGCCCTGGGGACCGAAATGGGTTCGGGCCGGATCACCGAGCTGGCAAGCGTTTTCCTGAACGAAATCATCGCCCAGGCACCGGTTCGAATCGTGATGGACGGCCTTGATCGGCTTTCCGGCAACGCTGAAAGTTTGAAGCTCATCGACAGGATCCTCGTCAACCTTTCTCCACCCAGCTGCCTGGTGCTTGTATCCCGCGAAACCCCGCCGCTGAAGCTTGAGCAGTTGCGAATTCGTCAGGAACTGGTCGTTCTCAACAATGACGATCTGGCGTTTACCACCGACGAAATTTTCCGTTTTTTTTCAGACCTGTATGATTTGCGCCTGGCTCCGCCCCAACTGGCGAGGATCCGGGAAATTACCGATGGATGGGCCGGCGGCCTGGTGCTGGTGTGGGAGGCGTTGAGTCATATTCCCGAGGCACAGCGGATTGACTTTATTGAAAGGGGGCTGCCCGTTGCCATGCAAGGAGACCGGCTGGCCTATTTTTCCGAAGCGGTTTTTTCCGCACTGGATGAGACCACCCGGAACTTTCTGATTCGATCGGCCATCTTCGACACCATTGATCCGAAAAAGACCGCCAGTTATCTGCAAAACCAACCGGTGGGGGATGTTGAAACCATTCTCAATACCATGGTTAGGCAAAATCTGTTCATCCATCGCCTTTCCGACATACAGTCCGGCCTGAGATATCGATACAATCAGCTGTTCCGCGATTTTCTGCTCGACAAATTCCACGGGATACTGGACAGGGCGGAGCAGCGGGAACTTCTCGTCAGGGCCGCTGATCTGGACTGGGATTCTGGCAATTACGAGGGAGCCATTCGTTTTTTCCTGCAGGCGGAGGTTTTTGAAAAAGCGGCGGCAGGGATCAAGAAAATCGCCATGGGGCTGTCCGCCCAGGGCCGGTTTGCCGACCTGGCCGGGTGGATCGACATCCTGCCCGATGACTTGATTCACGACGATGCCTGGCTTTCCTTCTACAAGGCGGTGGGTCGACGCATCAGTGGCGGGCGCAGGAATATCGAGGCTTTTTCAAGGGCGCTCGATCGGTTCAAGGCGGAAGGCGATCAGCGGGGCCAACTCCTGGCGCTGGCTTATCTCATTGAAGCCGCCGTTTTCATCGGCCACCCGGCGGTGGTGCTGAACCGCTGGCTCGGTGAGGCATGGACCATGCTCGAAAGGGTGAGCGGCAACCGATATTATCCCTTTGCCAAGGCGGTGTTGTGGATGCAGGTAGCGTTCGGATATCTCTCCGGCGCCAGCGATCTCCAAAAAGGCCTGTCCGCCTGCCGCAACGCCATGCTGCTGGCCAACACCATTCAGGACGAAACCCTTACGGTGAACACCACTATCATTCATGTCTTCGGGCTCACATTAACCGGGGAGTTCGCCGCGGCGGAAAAAGCCCTTGCCACGATCCACCACCTGGTGGCGGCCGCCTATCCCGAATACCGCGCCCTGAAAAATATTGTCAGCATGAAACTGTCCCTATCCAAAGGAGATCTGGATTGCGCCCAGCGCTTGCTTGACGCCAACCAAAAAGATATCGACAAGTTTGGTCTGCTTTTTCTATACCCCATTCATCTGGACTTGTCCGGCTTGCTTCAGATTCATCAACGGCGCTTCGATGCGGTGGGGCACACCACCCGGCATCTCAAAGACGTGGCCACGCTGACCGCCAACCCTTTCTACAATGGGTTGGCCCTTCGTTTGCGGGCACTGAAGGCCTATCATCAGGGGCATTTTGAGCGGGCGCGAAGATGGGCCGAACTGGCGGTTGGCGTGATTGCCCAAAGCCTGGGAGAGAGTATTCACCTGTTTCGCTGCCGCCTGATTCTGGGAATGGCGGCCTATCACCTGAAGGATCTGGCCGGCGCCAGGCAGGCGCTGACGTCGGCCCGTGATTTTTTCAGTCGGGTGTCAAGCCGCCTGTCGCTGGCCGAGGCCTGCCTGGGCCTGTCGCTGGTGGAAACGGCCATGGGCAATCGAGATGCGGCGGACCGGCATTTGGAATCCGCCCTTGCCGTTGCGGCATCACAGGGATACGAAGCCTTTCCCATCCTGGCTGCCCGAGACATCGTGGCGGCCTGTACACCGGCCCTTCAGACCACCCATTCCGAAATGGCTCGCCTCGCCCGCCGCCTCTTGACCCATCTGTCCCTTCAACCCCCTGGATTTGCACTGGCCAAAGAATCGGATGCAGGAAAACCGATCCAACGGCCGGCGACGACGGCAGGTTCCGATGATACCCCTGCCGGTCTGGTAATCCAGACCTTGGGCGGGTTCGAAGTCCGCCGCAATGGGGGCGAGGCTATTGCCGATGCCCAGTGGGCCGGCCTTCGCCAGAAGTTGCTGCTTAAGGCCATTCTTGTCAATGGGTGCCGGGAGATCCCCAAGGATATTCTCATGGATGCCCTCTGGCCGGATAGTACTCATGAGGCGGCCCTGAAGCGTTTTAAGGTGACTCTCCACCGGCTGCGCAGGATTCTGGAGCCTCAGGCGGATCAGCGAGCCGGTTTTTCCTGCATTCTTCTGAAGGACAACCTGATCAGTCTGGACATGAGGCGCTGCCAGGTGGATGTCAACGATTTTCTGGAGGCCTGCGACGAGATCAGGCAACTGAAGCGCGATGACGATGACGAGCGGATCCTGTCGGCCTGCCGGCGAGCCGCTGCTATCTATCGGGGGGATTTTCTTCCTGAAGAGCCCTATCTGAGTTGGGCCGAAATGAAACGTGCCGCCCTGAAGGATCGGTATCTCGCCGTGCTCATGGAGATGGTAGTACTTCTGGAACGAAAAGGTGATTTGGATGAGGCGGCACGGCACTGCGGAATCGTGATCCAGGCCGACCCTCTTGCCGAACAGGCCTACCAGCGGCTCATGCGCCTGCTGTATCGCCAGGGACGCCGAAGCGCCGCCCTCAAAATATACCGGGACCTGGTAGACGTTCTCGCCGTGGAACTGGATACCGACCCCGACCCCGCCACCACCAAAATCTATCACGAGATCATGCATGACAGGTGAATAGCGACTTTTCTGACGGTCATCCTCACCTCCGTATTTCTCAATCTTCTTGTAACCCTCCCTTGTATCTTTTTCGTAACCCCGACGATGGTAAACATCAATCTGGGGGAGATTGGCTGCGATTGCCCCAACATTGCCTCCCCTGATGAGTCCCGGCCTTCACCCGCTGAGTTGGCACCTCCGGGTGAAGGCCTGATCCAACTTCATCGACAATCTGATTTCAGGCGTTTCAGTGGTTGAGCTTTTTCACGGATAACCGGTTATAGAAAAGGAGGACGATTATGGATGTCAACCGCAGGCAGTTTATCCAGATTACCGGTGCCGGCGCTGCCGGTCTGGCCGTCAGCGGGCTGGGTTTCGACCTGAAGCCGGTCAGGGCCCATGCCGGCATGCTGAAAACCAAGTACGCCAAGGAAACCACAACGATCTGCTGCTATTGTGCGGTGGGCTGCGGTGCCATCGTCCACACCAGCAAGCGAGGTGACGGCCGGGTCATCAACATCGAAGGGGACCCCGATCACGTGATCAACCGCGGCGCCCTCTGCTCGAAAGGTGGCTCCCTCAAGCAGCTGACGGAAAACGAGAACCGGCTTACCGAACCCATGTACCGGGCGCCCTATTCGGATAAATGGCAGCCGGTCTCCTGGGATTGGGCCCTGGAAAAAATCGCCCATCGCGTGAAGGAAACCCGTGATGCCTCCTTTACCGTCAAAAATGACAAAGGGCAGGTGGTCAACCGCACGATGGATATTGCATCGGTGGGAAGCGCCGCCATGGATAACGAGGAATGCTGGGCCTACCAGGCCCTCATGCGATCGCTGGGTCTGGTGTATATCGAACACCAGGCGCGAATCTGACACAGCGCGACGGTTGCGGCTCTGGCAGAGTCGTTCGGACGCGGTGCGATGACCAATCACTGGATCGATATCAAAAACAGCGACTGCATCCTCATCATGGGAAGCAATGCCGCTGAAAACCACCCCATTTCCTTTAAATATGTCACCGAGGCCATGGAAAAAGGCGCCACGCTGATCAACGTAGATCCCCGCTTTACCCGGACTTCGTCCAAGGCGGACATATACACGGCCTTGCGTTCGGGTACGGACATCGCTTTTCTCGGAGGCATGATCAAGTACATCCTGGAAAACAAGCGTTACAGTGAGGAGTACGTGGCGCTTTACACCAACGCGCCGTTCATCGTCGGCAAAACATTCGACTTCAAAGACGGCCTCTTTTCCGGCTTCGAGAAGAATCCTGAAGGCCCGGTGCTGGGCAGATATGACAAGAGCCAGTGGGCCTTTGAGATGGACAAGAACGGTGTGCCCAAAATGGACCGGTCGCTGAAGAACAAGCGCAGTGTGTTTCAATTGTTAAAGAAGCATTACCAGCGGTATGATCTGAAGACCGTTTCTATGATAACGGGAACCTCCGAGGCCGATTTGAAGCGGATCTACGATGTCTACAGTAAAACCGGAGAGCGGGGGAAGGCCGGCACCATCATGTACGCCATGGGTTGGACCCAGCACACCACCGGCACCCAGAACATCCGTACCATGGCCATTATCCAGCTGCTGCTGGGCAACATGGGCGTGGCCGGCGGGGGCGTCAACGCCCTGCGCGGCGAATCCAACGTCCAGGGATCCACGGACCACTGCCTGCTCTGGCACATCTGGCCCGGCTACCTCAAAACGGCACGGGCATCCAACACCACCCTGGCGGCCTACAACGAAACATGGACACCGACCAGCAAGGACCCCTTGTCCGCCAACTGGTGGCAGAACTACCCCAAATACAGCGTGTCCATGCTGAAATCCTTTTTCGGTGAAAAGGCCAATGCTGCCAACGAGTTCGGCTATCAATGGCTGCCTAAGGTCGATGACGGTGCCTCCTACTCCTGGTTCGACATCTTCGACGCCATGTATAAGGAGAAGATCAAAGGCTTTTTTGCCTGGGGCCAGAACCCGGCCTGCAGCGGTGCCAATGCCAACAAGACGCGCGAGGCTTTGGGTAAGCTGGAATGGATGGTCAATGTCAACCTGTTTGACAATGAGACCGGATCGTTCTGGAGAGGTCCGGATATGGATCCGGGCGCCATCAAAACCGAGGTGTTCATGCTTCCGGCCTGTGTGTCGGTGGAAAAGGAGGGCAGCATTACCAACAGCGGCCGGTGGATGCAGTGGCGCTACCAGGGCCCCAAACCCCTGGGCAACAGTCTGCCGGACGGCGATATTATCCTGGCGCTTGGAGAAAAGATCAAGGCGGTTTACAAGGACGGCGGCGTGTATCCCGAGCCGATCGTCAATCTGAAGTGGGATTACGACACCGACGGCGCCTACGATCCTCACAAAGTGGCCAGGGAGATCAACGGCTACTTCGTCAAGGATGTCACCATCAAGGACAAAACCTATAAAAAAGGGACGCTGGTCCCCAGCTTCGCCTTCCTCCAGGCCGACGGATCCACCTCGTCGGGCAACTGGCTCTACTGCAACAGCTATACGGAAAAGGGCAACATGGCCGCCCGCCGCGGGCAGGAGGACGCGGTGAACCACATCGGACTGTTCCCGGAATTTGCCTGGTGCTGGCCGGTGAACCGGCGCATCATCTACAACCGGGCTTCGGTGGACGCCAAGGGCGTGCCCTGGGACCGCAAGGACTGGGTGATATTTTTCAAGGGGGATGAAAAAGACGGCAAGTATGTATCCAACAAGTGGATAGGGGATGTGCCCGACGGAGGCTGGTACCCGATGCAGAATCCGGACGGATCCTGGAGGAAGGATGCCAAGTACCCCTTCATCATGCAAAAGCACGGTCATGCCCAGATATTCGGACCGGGACTGGCGGACGGGCCCTTTCCCGAGCATTATGAGCCGTTGGAATGCCCGGTGGAAAAAAACTACCTCAACGCCCAGATGGTGAATCCCACGGCGGCGGTTTATGCCTCCGAAGCTGATGTCCACGCCACCTGCGATCCGCGCTTTCCTTATGTGGGGACGACATACCGGGTCAGTGAGCACTGGCAAACGGGCCTGATGACCCGCACCCAGAGCTGGCTCATGGAACTGCAGCCCCAGATGTTCGTGGAGATGAGCGAAGAACTGGCCGGGCTCAAAGGCATCCAGAGCGGAGAACGGGTCAACGTGACCTCAGCCCGCGGCAAGGTGGAGTGCAGCGCCATTGTCACCAAACGGTTCAAACCCTTCACGATCGCCGGCTTGACGGTTCACCAGGTGGGAATTCCCTGGCATTTCGGATGGCGATGGCCGTCATCCGGCAAAGAGGATAGCGCCAACCTCCTCACGGCATCGGCCGGCGATCCCAACACCCGGATTCCGGAATCCAAGGCATTCATGGTTAATGTGACCAAATTGTAAAAGGAGGGAATCGGCATGAGCAATGCATTTTTTATCGACACCACCCGGTGCACCGGATGCAGGGGCTGTCAGGTGGCCTGCAAGCAGTGGCATGACCTGCCGGCCGAAGAGACGAAAAACCGGGGAACCTTCGAGAACCCGCCGGACCTCTCTTTTTCCACCTACAAACTGGTCCGCATGCGTGAATCGGAAACCGGCGGCAAGCTGAAATGGCTCTTTTTCCCCGAACAGTGCCGCCACTGCATCGAGCCGCCGTGCCTGCAAACGGCCGATGACGACACCGCCATATACAAGGACGAAAAAACCGGCGCCGTCATCTTTACCGCCAACACGAAATCCCTGGACGTGGACGAGATTATCGAGTCCTGCCCCTACAACATCCCGCGCAAAGCGGCTGACGGCACCCTGGCCAAGTGCGACATGTGCAATGATCGCGTGACCAACGGCCTGCTGCCCGCCTGCGTAAAGACCTGCCCGACGGGCACCATGAATTTTGGCGATCGTGACCAGATGGTTTCGCTGGCAGAGCAGCGGTTGGCCCAGGTTCGTAAAAAACATGCAACAGCGCAACTGGTGGATGCCGACGATGTCAATGTGATCTATCTGATAACCGAGGCGCCTGACGCGTATAATGAGTATGTCATGGCCTCGGCGGGTTCCCACGGGCTGAGTCGGCACATGGCTCTGAGAAAAATGGTCAGCCCCCTCCGGTGGGCGTTTCGTCAACTGGCATAGGAGCATCGCTGGCTGGCTGCGAATGGATGGGACCCTGGCTCCTGTCCTATTATTCTCTTGCACGTGAAAGGAGAGGCTGCTGCGTACTGCAAGGCGCAGTGCCTCTCCTTTTTTGTTTGAAAAACATATCGAATCCAAACTATACACATGCCTTCTGGACGGACACTGAACCATGGAAAGGAACCATCCGATGACCAGCCATTCCCTATGGAATGCGGCGGCAGTGGAGCAGGCCGTTGCGCAGCTGGCAGCCCTCCGGCCCGCATATGCATCCATTCTGGGCTTTTACGGACCGGTTTTCGCGGCCCAGATCCATGCAGCCGGGAAAACTTTCCCCGAGGCGATTCCGATTGACCAGGTGCTCCTGGAAATGAAATCAAACGAGGGGTTTCCACTCATCGAACCGGCGGCATTTACGGTCGATTTCCCGGCGGCTGAAAAACTGCTGGTGCAGATCTGCGACATCGCCATGCGGTCCGGTGAGAAACTCGGGGCTGCCGGCGAGGCGTTGACCCGGGCGTTGAGCGGCGGGTTTGTTATGGCCGGGCTGTTTGCCGATGTTCTGGGGGACAAGGGCCGGATAGCTGACCTTGCCAGGACCATGGACGTTTCGCCGGAGATGCTTTCCCTGCTGCTCTATCTGGCCGTTAAACCCAGTGTCGAGGCCGGTGCCCGGCAGCTGGCCGTCCGGTTGACCGGCAGTCCGAAAAATCAGGGAAGCTGCCCGGTGTGCGGCAGTGCGCCCCTTATCGGAGAACTGGACGCCGAGGGCCGGCAATGGATCCACTGTGGGGTGTGCTGGCACCGCTGGGCGGTGACGCGCATGGTCTGCCCGTTTTGCAGCAACCGGGACAGCGCTTCACTGGAATATCTATTTTCCGATGATGAACCGGAATACCGAGTAAACCTGTGCGGGGAGTGCAAACGATACCTGAAAGTGGCGGACACCCGCAAAATGGATCGCCGTTTTTATCCTCCGTTGGAGCAGGTGGCGTCCCTTCACCTGGACATGCTGGCCGCGGAAAAAGGGTATGCCCCTGCGCGTGGCGTCACATTTCCTACAGCGGATGGCCGATAGAAAAACGGCTGCTTGCCTTCATTGGAAATTGGGGCTTTTGCCGTTGGCATTGCCAGGGGCAGTCATCCCATGAACCCGGTATAGAGGAAGACCCCGTAAGCGATGGTCAACAGGGCACCCATGATTCGGGGAAGCCGGCCGATGACGGAGACGAAAAATAGATGAAGCAACCCCGCCCCGAGGATGACCATGATCCCCATATTCATCTGGTCTGGTACCTGGATAACCGAAAACAGGGCAAACAGGCCGATGCACATGGGGATGCAGATATGGCCGTCGCCCACCTGAGAGCTGTAGACGATGTCCGCCCGCCCGGCCCAGGCGTAATATGTGGATAGCACCGCATTGGGCAGCACCATGAGGCAGCCGCTGAGAATACCCAGCTGGTCGAAAAGGATGAACCCCGGGCCCAGGGCCATGACCCAGGCCACCAGGCGGTCGATTCCGTGGAGGATGCCTGCGCCGAGGGTTACCACCAGCAGAGCATCCACCAGGATGGTCCATGACAGGGAGCGGCGCTGGTGGATGTTGTATTTGAGCACGTCAAATACGTGCAGCACCTGCCAGAACAGAAAAATACCCACCAGAACCAGACCGTCACTGAAATCCAACTTGCCGTCACGCCCCAGGGCCCAGAGGGCGCCGGTGAAGAAGAAGACGGCCAGGAGGGTCAGGATCAGGGACAAGGTATTCAGGCGCTGAAGCTTGGATACGGGCCTGTGAGCGGCCTGGGCCGATCGGGAAGGGATGATGTTGAGGGTCCAGATCAGTGCCGGAAGACCGATAAGCAGGGTGAGGTTGGTGACGTTGTTGACGATGCAGTTTTCAACGATGACCGATCCACTGCCCCCCTGTCGGCCAAGAGAGAAGGCGAAAACCAGGTTGGGAAACCCGGATGCATAGGGCATCACCAGCGTGCCCAGCACGGTGCCTTCGAGTCCTTTGCGCTCCAGAACGTTGAGGCGGTAAACCATAAGCATGGAGCAGGCGAGAAACAAAACCAGGGAGAACCATGGATCCATGGACTCGGAAAGGCGGTACCAGCCGTTCAACTGCTGGAGGCCTGCCCGGCAATAGGCTGCTGCCTGGTCTGTATACCCGGAGAGGGAAGCGAAAAATGCGGTGTCACTCATTGGGGTGGCCGGCAACCAGTTCCTTCCATCGTTGATCCAGTTCTTTTAGCTGTTTAACCAGGGTTTCCACCTCATCCACATCGGTTCGGGGAATGTCCAGTTTTTCGGCGTAGGTATATAGTTTATGCTTTTCGGGAAGGGTGAAGTTGCCGTCCATGGATGCGATCATGACGGCGTCTTTGAGCACGCGAAGAGCGGTGAGGCGGGACACTTTATGGGTGCCGATTTCAAAATCCTTGTCCGTGTCTTTTAGAACCTGTTCGTAGTCGACACCCAGTTGGATAGCCTGTTTCCGGATGAAGCGATACTCCGGCAGACCGTTGTCCTTATCGGCCCTGGCAATGGCGATCAGCATTTTCACGTAGGTTTCGCGGTCGAACTCGGTGGTGCTCTTTTCCTGGTTGGCGCCTGGCATCCCTTTCCCCCCTCTTGTCCCCGCTGGATTCATGATCTGGTATAGTTTAGACCCAAAAATGCAACAAGCGTTCCATAGTGTTACATTCTATCCTCGTCGTTTTTTCCGCAGCCAACCGGCAGCTTGATAGTTCCGGTGTCCTCCATCTTCATCCCCGGGGGCTGTTTCATTTAATACACCGTGTATATCTGTGCATACAAGGCGTATATATCATAAAATCGACCCTGGTTCACCTGAGAATTGAGGCATGGGCAATCGGGTCGAGATCATTGAAACGGTTGCCAATTGATCCGAATTATGATTTGGAACCGGTCTTTATAACGGCTTTAAAGGCCGAGGGCATGCCCGACAGCGACATCCGGAAAATATCATTTAATTCAGAAAGCGGAATCCCATGAAAATCGAACAGACGACCATGGTGGATTACAATGAGGTGGATACGGATTTTCGGATGAAACTGCCCGTTTTGTTTCAGCGCCTCCAGTGCGCCGCCATTCATCATTCGGAACAGGTGGGTCTGGGCTCGGCGGCCATGGTGGCGGCCGGTGCTGTGTGGATTTTAAATCGCATGCGGGTGGACATTTGCCGCATGCCCATCTACCGGGAGGAGATCACCGTCCGGACGTGGCACAAAGGATCGATCGGCTTTCGGGCCGGCCGGGATTTCTTAGTGTTCAGCGGTGATGAGCAGGTGGCGGCAGCCACCAGCCTGTGGCTCTACTATGACCTTAACCGCAAACGGATCGCCAAGATTCCCAAGCATGTATCCGAGCCCTACACGGCCGAGGCGGAAAATGTTCTGCCGACCGGCGCCATAGATTTTGAAGTCAACAAGACGTTCGTACCGGAGCGGACGATCACCATTACTACCCGGGAAGGGGACTATGATCCCAATGGACATGTGAACAACACGGCTTATCTGGAGTACCTGGAAACGCTGATCAAACGCAGCGGAATTGGTGACGTCAACGTCGGCCAGGTGGGGATTCAATACCTCAAGGAGATCGGTCGGGACGTCCACACCCTCCAGGCCGGTGTGGCGGCAGTGAAAAACACCGTCAGGTTCCGGTTTTTTGACCCGACGGCTGTCTATGCAGCCGGTTTTGTCACTGTCGGCGAACCTGGCTGAACAAATTGGCGCAATGGTTCATCAATCCGTTTCTTTTGAACGCCTGAAGCAATTCCGTTAAAAGGCATTCGATCGGTCGGTGGTGTTTACTGCACGACCGGAAAGCTCAGGTTAAAGGTGGTGCCTTGGCCTTCTTTGCTGTCGATATGGATTTTCCCGCCGTAGTCTTCGACGATACCGTTGGTAATGGAGAGACCCAGCCCCATACCTTCGCCCATTTTTTTGGTCGTGAAAAAGGCTTCAAAAATTTGAGTTTTCACTGCCGGATCGATGCCGATACCGTTATCGGATACGGCCACCACCACCTGGCCGTCCTCGGTAAAGCTTTTGATGAGGATGTTTCGCCGGTTGTTCCTCAGGCCTGATTCTTCCTTAAGATTGATAGCATCCCGGGCGTTGGTCAGCAAGTTGAAGATGACCTGCTCGATGCGGTTGTGGTGGGCCAGGATGGGCGGCAGGTTTGTCGTCAACTGAAGCTGGACATCGATATTCTGCAGGCGAAGCTGCCGTCCGATGATGTCAAGCACGGAGTTGATGGGATCGTTGATGAAGAGCTTCTCTTTGGTAAAGTCCGTTTTGCGTCCGAAGTCTCTCAGTCGGCGGATGATTCCTTCTGCCCGATCGACCTGACTGCTCACTTCACGAACGATTTGAAAAAGCTCCCGCTCAGGGATGCGTTCTTCTTTTTCAAGCATCATCTCCAAAAACTCACTGCCCATTTTGATGGCGTTGAGGGGCTGATTGAGCTCATGGGCAATCCCTGCGGACATCTCACCCAAGGTCGTCATCTTGCTGGCTTGAATCAGCTGGCTGTCCTTTTCCACCATCTCGGAGATATCGGTGGTGGCCACAATCAATGCATTCTTGTTTTCATAAGGCGCCGGGCAGGCATGGACATTCACATAAAACGCCTGGTGCCCTTTCTTGAAATATTGAACCTTGGAGCTGATGATGGAGACATTGCCGGGATGCTGGGCGCTACATTCGGTCCACTTGTTTTCGTCCAGTTCAAAAGGTCCCAAATCCGTAAACGGCCGGCCAACCAGTTCCTCTTTGGTATAGCCATATACCTCCTCGGCACTGGGGTTGGCGCTGAGAATCCTCAACGTTTTCCGATCCAATACAAAAATGGGGTTGGGGCCGCTGGCAAACAGGGACCGGTACTTGTTGTCCGACTCTTTGAGCTTGGCTTGGGACTCTTTGATGCGATTGGTCATATTGATAAAGGATCTGGATAGCTGGCGCACTTCATCTTTGACCTTGTTTTCCTGAAGCCCCTTTTCCAGATCCAGCTGAACATCGAAATTTCCCCGGCTGATCTCGTCGGAAACCCGGGTCAGCCGGGTGATGGGCTGGGTGATGGTTTTTGAAAGATAGTGGCTGATAACGAAAAAGAAGATGATCACTACGGAAACAAAACCCAGAAAGGTGGTGCGCAGTTTGTTGATCAGTTGATCGATGTGCTTTTTATAGAGGCCCACATGCACGGATCCGATTCGATAAATACCCTCGTTGACAGCCACGGCCACATCGTAGACCTCGTCTATGCCCGTGTGCATCAATTGGATACGATGGTCGCTTTCAGGTGCGATTCGATTGGCGCCGGCGATCTGCTCGGGGAAATCACGAGTAAAGGTATGGGCAAGAATCTGATCCTGTTTGTCCAAGATAAAAATATAACCGACCAGTTCCTTGCGTGCGCCCAGACGGGCTTCAAAGACCTGGCTGGTCAGTTGGGGTATGTTTTCGGTGAGGAGGTAGCCCCGGCAGCTTTCGGCAACACTATAGCCGATGCCCAGCCCCCGTAGCTTGAGTTCCGACGTCAGCGTGGATATCAGAATCCAGCGGGTGAACAGGGCGATCAGGACACTGATCAGCAGGATGACAGCCGTGACCGAGAAGAAGATTTTGTTCTTCAGGCTGGAATTCCTGATGCGGTCGATCAGTGATTGCGCCATACGAATTTACCATCCTGCAGATGGGTGAAGTACACTCTTTCCAGGCCCTGGTGGTCCCTGGGGCTGAAGGACAACAGATTGGCGATGCCCAGGTCCAGTTTCTGGATGGATTCGATGGCATTGATAAACTTTTCGCGGTTGAGCTCCCGGCCGGCGCGTTCGAGCCCTTCCACCAGGACCTTGGCATTGATATACCCTTCCAGGCTGACGAAGTTGGGTCGATCCGAGGGATAGTACTGTTTTAACAGCGCGACATATTCCCGGGCTCCCCAGAGTTTCTTATTACTGTCCGACACCTCCGGCGGCGGCACCACCTGGGTAACGATTATCTTTTCCTCGATCTGGCCCAACAACCGGGCCAATTCATCGGCGCCCACAAAAGAGACATTGTAGAAAACAGGCGAAAAGTGTCTTTCCTTGGCCAGGCGAATGAACTTGGCACAGGGTTCATACGTACCGATCATGACCACGGCTTCCGCCTGAGCAGCCATGATCTTGCGCAAGCCTCCGTCCACATCCAGGGTGCCGCGAATATAGGTGCCCGTGGCCACCGGCACCAGTCTGTAGGGGCGCAGCGCAATCTCCGTGCCCTTCAAGCCGTCGAACCCATAGGCGTCGTACTGGTAAAAGACGGCAATTTTCTTAAGTTTCATCGCTTCGACGAGATGCTTAACCGCCGCGCCGGTCTCCTGATAGTAGGATGCCCGCACATTGATCAGATAGCGGTTGAGGGGCTCCCGAAGGGCATTGGCGCCGGTAAACATGCCGACCACGGGAATCCTGGCCTCCTCCACCAGGGGAAGGATCTTGACCGTCGTGGGTGTGCCCACATAACAAAAGAGCGTAAAGACCTTGTCCTGAACGATCAGCTTCTGGGTATTGGTCACGCATCGGGGAGGGTCATAACCGTCATCATAGGCAATGACCCTGATTTTGCGGCCATGAATGCCGCCTTGCCGGTTGACGTGATTGATATAGGCCATGGCGCCGTGCAGGGTCTGAGTGCCCAGATAGCCGGCGTGTCCGCCTAGGGCCAGGGACGAGCCGACGAGGATCTCGTCCTCGGTTATTCCGAGCAGTTGGGTGGTCGATGTCTGGCTCTCATTGGTGTTTCCGCAGGCCAGGACAATGACAGCCAACACCCAGAGGGTGACGCATTTTTTCATTTGATAAAGTCCAGAATTTTTCCTTGGAGGAGGTCATAAGAACATTTTCCAGGGATTTTTTCAACAATTTGGCCATTTTTGACCAAAAAGATCATCGGAATGCCAACCAGCCTGAACTCATCGACCACGGTCTCACCGACCCAAAATACGGGAAAATCCACCTTCCTTTTTTTCAAGACCCGTTCCATCGCCGCCGGTCCGCCCGCATCGATACTTATGCCGATGAATCGAAGGCTTTTGTCGTGGAAACGGTGGTACAACCGATTGACAGTGGGCAGCATCTCTTTACAATGGCCGCACCAGGCGGCCGTAAAAAACAGCAACGAGATGCCGTGATCATTTGAAACCAGCTGGTTTAATTCGGCTTGGGCCATTGTTCCAATTTTAGGTGAGGATGCGGCAAAGGCACTTTCCCCAATGAAATGGAACAACAGGAGCCCTGCGCCAACAACCCTGAAAATGCACCGCACCCACGGGTGATTTTCGAAAATCTGCATGTTTCGCCTTTGACCGGCAGCGCAGAGGTAAATTTGCGCCTGAAAATCGGATGGAGGGATAACGGCCTGATGAATAATCCTTGTTCCGGCCTTTCGTTGTACGGCAACTGATGAACCCGTCATACCGTAAAAAAAATTAAATATCAGACCGAAGGTTACAAAGAAGTTACACTTCGCTTTACTTTTTCCGTTCGGCGGTTTTAAGGAAAACACGGTAAGATCAAGCGATACGGATTAAAGGGACGTTCATGTTGCGGAACTGTTCAAATTGGCCTTCCGGGCCTGATCCGGCATCCGGAAGAATCGGCTGCCCTTCCGGTTTTCCACCGGAAAGACAGTTTTAATTTACTGTGAACCCGCCGATGCCTCCATCATTTTTCGGATAAATGTGCCCGGCCGATCTCCACATTAAACTGCTTGCACCAGATCACCACACTGTCATACTCGTCCGGGTTGACCCCGACCGGCAGATCGAAGGAGACGGTGCCTGAAAATTGCTTCAACATTCCCAGCTCCACACCGTGCATCCGATCCGCGTTTTTGGTCAGATAGACATAGCCGCCCGGTACTTTGTCCACTTTGATATCGCTTAAGGTCAGCACATGCCTGCTCATATCCATGCCGAAAGAGACCTTGCCGGAGGCGTGGTGACTGTCACTGCCCATAAGCATATTGTTCATTTTGTCTTCCATCCCGCTGTGCATGCCGGGGTCCATTTTTTTGTCCATCATTCCATCTGTCCCGGCGCATGCAGCCAACCAGCCCAGCAGGGCCAGACTGACCATCGTTATTCCCGCATTACGCATTGTTTCAGCGCAAAAGCATTCCAACAAATCTGTTATACGAACTTCACCTTCCATTCCTTCATTTTATCCGTCGGCCAGGCCACACAAAAAGCCGGCCGGCCTTTCATGACCATATGCATGCACGCATCGCCGCAGTCCGGATTGCAGTGGGTAATTGCGGCTTCCTTGCCGTCGCGTACCTTCTGCGGCCACCGTGGGTCGGCCCAGAGCACCCGCGCCAGGCCGATCAGGTCGGTTTTCCCCTCTGCGATGGCCCGTTCGGCAAAGTTGCCGGTGGCGAAGCGGCCGGCAGCGATGATTGGAACGTCTACCACCGTGCGGACAGCGGTGGCCAAATCGAGCATGTACCCTTCCTGTTTTGACTTTTCCACGATATCCGGCAAGGAAAAGGACTCGTAGGTGCCGCCCATGACGGAGATGTAGGCGATACCGGTCTGGGAGAGCCTTTTGGCGAATTGTCTCGACTCAGTCAACTGCAGCCCGTCAGGCATCCATTCGTCGGCCAGGAACCGATACCCCACGGGAAATTCACCCACCGCTTTTCTGACCCGCGTCAGTACGTCCAGGGCAAAGCGTTGGCGGTTTTCCAAACTGCCCCCGTATTCATCGCTGCGCTGGTTGGTCCGCGGGGAAAGAAACTGGGCCAGCAGGTAGCCGGTGCCGCCATGAAGCTCAACCATATCGAATCCGGCGCTTTTGGCTCTGGCCGCGGCTTTTGCGTATTGGCCGATGATATGCGCAATTTCGGTCTTTTCCAGGGCTCTGGGAAACCGGCCGAATGTCTTCACTGCCGACGGTGCCACCGGTGCTGGTGTCGCGTGGGCAAAGCGGCCGGCGTGGTTGATCTGCAGGCAGGCCAGCGCACCTTCCTGTTTGATGGCGGCGGCCAGTTGCTTCAATCCGTCCAGGTTGTCGTCGGTGTCTGCCCGCAGGGTTCGGTCGGAACCGCTGCCGGTCGGGTGGTCCACCGTCGCATTCTCGACCACGACCATGGCCACACCGCTCTGGGCCATGAGCCGGTAATGCGCCACCAGCATGTCGCTGACCGTTCCGCCTTGGCCGGCATAGCCCAGGTAGAGCGGCGCCATGGTCAGTCGGTTTTTCAGGGGCAGGCCCTGGATGGTGATCGGTGAAAAGAGATGAGGATACATACCGGGCCTCCTTATTGTTTTCGAAGAATTGGTGTGAGGGTCGAATCATAGCACGGTAGCCGGGGTTTAGATCAATGATTTTATAGGTTCGGGGCCTCCCTCATCACATAAGGGGTTGTCCGAAATTAAGTGGTGCACGATGGTGCCAGTTACTTTTGGACAGGCCCCAAGATGCGTTCACCGGAAAACCACCCCGACGATAGCCCGCGCGTTTCCCAATCGAATGGCCTGGGCAAATGGTCTAAGCCGGCAAACCCAAAATGTTGACAGACGGTTCAAGAACGCTTATGAGTTAGCCTTCTAATAATTCGAAAGCTAACTATATATGAGCGAGTGCATGAAGAATACGAAAGAAGATGTGCGGACGCCTGCCATCGGTTATCTGTTGGCGCAGGTCTGCCGGCTCGTCGGCAGTCGGCGACGAGCGAAGTTGGAGGGCATCGGCCTTCGCCACGCCCAGGGGTTGATCCTCTTTCGACTCTGGCAGGAAGACGGGATTTCCCAGCGTGTGCTTGCCCGGGCCCTGCATATTACTCCGCCGACAGCCAGCAACACGTTGCAGCGGATGGAGCGGGACGGCTGGATAGAACGCTGCCGAGACGCAACCGACCAGCGGATCGTGCGTGTATTTCTGACCGTGAAATCGAAAAAACTGCGCGAAGAGGCCCATGCATCGTTCAAGGAACTGGACAACGAGATGACGTCGATGATGACCCGGCAGGAACAGGAAACGCTCAGGCAATCCCTGCTGAAGGTCCGCGGGTATCTGATCCAGGCCGGGGACGAAGACACCGGCCACGCATGCCCCGGGCGGTTCTCCTTGCCGGATGAAGCGGAGAAGATCCGGTGAAGTCTCTTTTGCGATTGTATGCGTATCTGTGGCCGTACCGTAGGCAGGCCGCCGCCTCCCTGACCCTGCTGGTTGCCATGGTTGCGTCGGACCTGCTCATCCCGCATCTGACCCAGCGGATTATCGATCAGGGCATCGTGCCCGGCAACGGCCGGGTGGTCGTCGTCACCGCCCTTATCATGGTGGGCGCCGCGCTTCTTTCCGCAGCCTTGGCCGCCGCCAACAATTTTCTTTCGGTGAACGTGGCCATGTCATTCGGGGCCGACATCCGCAGCGTGCTGATCCGCAAGGTACAGTCTTTCTCATTCGGCAATCTCGACCATCTCCAGACCGGCAAACTCATCGTCCGTTCGACGAGCGACGTCAACGCGGTGGGAATGATCGTCATGCTGTCGCTGCGCATTCTTACCCGGGCGCCGCTCTGGGCGTGCGGTGCGATCGTCTTGCTGATCCTCACCAACCCCCACCTGGCCCTGATTATGACGGTGTTTGTGCCTCTGATCGTTCTGCTGGTGTGGCTTTTTGCCCGCAAGACCCGGCCCCTGTTTCTGGGGGTGCAGCAACGCCTCGACCGGCTGAACATCGTCCTTCAGGAAAACCTTGCCGGCGTTCGTGTCATCAAGGCCTTCGTGCGTATCGCGCATGAGGAAGCCCGATTCGATAAGGCCAATCAGGCGCTGATGAACCAGACGATCGGCATCGCCAGCCTGTTGGCGGCTTTCGCCCCGTTCATGTTGCTGATCCTTAACCTGGCGATCGTCGGTGCGGTCTGGATCGGCGGCAAAACGGCAATGGCGGGTGAGATGACGGTCGGTGAGGTCGTGGCCGCCATTAACTACCTTTCCTTTGCCCTTTTCCCGATCCTCATGCTTACCGGTATGATCGGCCCGATATCGGCAGCGGATGCATCGGCGAGCCGGATCCTAGAGGTGCTTGACGCCCAACCGCAAGTCCGGCAGTCCGGATCTGCAGCGAGCCTGGTCAATTCCCGGGGACGGATTGCCTTCGAGGGTGTTTGCTTCAGCTACTCGGGTAACGGCGAGGAACCGGTGCTGTCGGATGTTTCATTTGTTGCCGATCCGGGCGAGACGGTTGCCATCGTGGGGGCGACCGGCTCCGGAAAATCGTCCCTGGTCCACCTTATCCCGCGTTTCTACGATGCTACGGCCGGTCGGATCACCCTCGATGGAATCGACGTGCGGGATCTGGATCTTCACGCTCTGAGGGGCGCCATCGGGATAGCCCTGCAGGAATCGGTTCTTTTCAGCGGGACCGTGCGCGACAACATCCGCTATGGCCGGATGACCGCCGACGAAGAAGACATGATGGCGGCGGCACGGGCCGCCCAGGCCGACGAATTCATCGCCGCGCTTCCCGATGGATACGACACGGTGGTGGGCCAGCGGGGGGTGACGCTTTCCGGTGGACAGCGCCAGCGGATCGCCATCGCACGGGCGCTCCTGGTTAAACCCACGGTCCTGATCCTCGACGATGCGACCAGCGCCTTGGACATCGAGACCGAGGTCCGGCTGCAGGACGCTCTCGATCGGCTGATCGGGGGTTTTAAAATTTCCACGACCCGGTTCATCATCGCCCAACGCATCAGCTCCGTGCTGCTGGCCGACAAGATTATCGTCCTCGACCAGGGACGGATCGCCGCCATCGGCACCCATAACCGCCTGATAGACACGAGCGAATTATACCGGGATATTTATCGCTCCCAGCTCGGGGAACCGCGTGAGGGCAAGGCAGGTCATCATGGCTGACGGACCCGCGCAAAAACCGGCATCTGTCCGCATGACCGGCCTGCCCGGGCCGGGCGGAGGAGGTGGCGGCCAGGGTCGAACCATCGAACGGGCGAAGGACACCAAGGGTGCCCTGCACCGTTTGATGCACTATTTGCGTCCTTATCGAACCACCCTCATCCTGGTTGGCCTTTTTGCCGTGCTCGGAACGGCGCTGGCGTTAAGCGGGCCCTTCCTGATGGGCCGGGCCATCGACCAGCTTGTGAAGGCAAACCGTGCCGCGTTATTTCGACTGATCCTCTTCATGCTGGGCGCTTACGTGTTTTCAGCGGCGGCGCAGCTTACCCAGGGCGTGCTCATTGCCGGTATGGCCCAAAAGGCAATGCGGGCGCTGCGGGCCGATCTCTTCAACCATTTGCAGAAGCTGTCCCTGCGATTCTTCGATTCCCGAATTCAAGGCGACCTGATGAGCCGGCTGACCAACGACATGGATGCCATCAATCAGGTCCTTACACACAACGCCGCGCAATTATTTACCGGGCTCCTGACCATTGTCGGCATTCTGGCGATCATCATCGTGCTCAGCCCCTGGCTGGCTCTCGGATCGATGATTGCCTTTCCCCTGATGATCGGTCTCGTCGGTATGGTCGGCCGCAAGACGCGCACGGCCTTCCGCAGCTACCAGGCGCGACTGGGAGACCTGAACGCCGTGCTTGAAGAGACCTATAGCGGACAGCGGGTCGTAATTGCCTTCGGACAGGAAGAACGCGTTCTGGACCGTTTCGACCAGGCCAACGAAGCCGTTCGAAAAGCCGGTGTACGGGCCATGACCCTGGCGTTGCTGGTGATGCCGATGATGGGGATTCTGTCGAATCTCAACGTGGCGATTCTTTGCGGACTGGGCGGGTGGCTGGCGATCCGCGGAGTTGTATCCATCGGAACGATCGCTGCATTCATCACCTACTCGCGGCGCTTTGCCGAGCCGCTGCGCCAGCTAAGTGACTTGTACAACCAGGTCCAGGCGGCACTGGCCGGGGCCGAACGGATCTTCGATCTCCTGGATACCGCTGCCGACCGGACCGATTCCCCCCACGCGCCGGATCTGCCCAGAGTGGCCGGGGAGGTGACGCTCGACCATGTCACCTTCTCCTATATGCCCGGCATCCCCGTCCTCAAGGACGTTTCCATCCGTGCCCGGCCCGGGCAGCGGATCGCCCTGATCGGACACACCGGCGCGGGAAAGACGACGCTCGTCAACCTGCTTTCCCGTTTCTACGATCCTGAGGCGGGAACCATCCGCATCGATGGCGTCGACATCCGCACCGTGAAGCGGGACAGTCTGCGGCGGCAACTGGGGGTGGTCCTTCAACAATCGTTTCTTTTCAGCGAGTCTGTGCTGGAGAACATCCGCTATGGCCGGCTCACCGCTACCGATGAGGAGGTCTTCGCAGCCGCCAGGCTCGCCCATGCAGACGGATTTATCCGCCGGCTCCCACAGGGCTACGCGACGGTTCTGGCGGAGCGGGGTGCGAATCTTTCCGAAGGCCAGCGCCAACTCGTGACCATTGCCCGCGCCATACTGGCCGATCCGGCGATCCTGATTCTGGACGAGGCCACCAGTTCCGTGGATACCCGCACCGAACTGTATATTCAAAAAGCCCTCCTTGAACTGATGAAGGGGCGCACCAGCTTCGTCATCGCTCATCGCCTCTCGACCATCTATAATGCCGACCAGCTGATCGTGATCGAAAATGGCCGGGTGGTGGAACAGGGAACCCATGCAGAACTCCTCCTCCAGCGAGGCGCCTACCATCGATTGTACCAGAGTCAGTTTCGCGAGCGAAAGACCGTCCTCTCCTGAACCTCGCCGGATGAAGCAACGACAGTTCGATCTGAGTCTACCCCCGCTTCTAATGCGATGACGGCTGCTTCGATCGCCTTTTTGGCAGAGGGCTGGTTCCATGTTTGGAAACATCCTGCGCCTATCCAGCGCCGTATCGGTCTGGCCTTCAGCACGGCTGATCAACAATTATTCCAGTTGGCCGGATTTGGCTCTAAATCAGGTTCTTCAGCAGCGGCCCCGCCATCGTGGGCCGGCCCACCAGCTGGGGGAGCCATCGCTTCAACAGGTAGACCATGGGCATGCAAGCCGTCAGGCTGCCTGCCGTCATGGCACAACCCACCCACAATACGGTCAACGGTGTTCCCTGCAGATGATCGACAACCCATTGGGCCATGGGCGGGTTAATGTAGTGGTAGAAAATGCCGTTGAGGCACATCAGAATCAGTGTGTTTTGTCCCATCCAGACCATCGGTGTCCAGGACGGCATGGTCCTGGCGACGAAAAGCACCATCAGGCAGCCGGTTACGGCGGTGAGGGGGAACCAGATGTAGTGCCCATGGGATGAGAAAAGGATGACTACGGCATCTATCGGCGGAAAACTGAAAAGGCCGCTGTTCAGGCGGTAGGTGAAGAAGACGATGAAAAACGCGACCATAGCCGCAGGAATCAGAATTATCGGGGACGGCCCTTTTCTGAGAAACGCTCTGCGGCGCATCCAGACGCCCAGCAGGTAGAATGCATACATGAAGATCGCCTCGTGGATGAACAGATAGTTCCACCCGATGACCCGCCCCTTGAGCGGATTGACGATATCGAACCTTCCGTTGAAGAGGTATCCGGCGACATAAAAGAGAACCAAGCCGGCGACGATTTTCCTGTCGGAGGTCAACACGCGGCAGGCCCAATAGTGAACCATTTCCACCGAGAAGATGATCATCAGAAACCATGACGGCACACAAAACAGGGGAATGCCGAACACGGTGTTCGCCAGGCCGTCGAGATAGCCCTGCAGGCTGGGCAGCTTCAGGTGGAAGAAATCCCCTGGAAATATGGCGGCGGACAGCATGAACACCGCGGTGAAGAAAACGAACGGCAGCAGGCGCGACAGCGTCCGCTGTTTTAAAAATTTCCAGAATCCGAAGGACAGGTCGCTCTGTTTGGCCACGTAGCCGGCCAGTACAAAAAAAAGGACCATATGAAACGAGTAGATGAATTTGTACTGCGCTGCCGCCGTCGGATTCTTCAAGTACATGATCCGCTCGATGAAATGCCCGTAAAATACCAGGGCCATGGCGATGAAGCGCGCCATATCAATGAATCGGATGCGTTCTTTTGTCGCTTGATAGGAAAAGGTTGGATTTACGTTCATTGGGTAGACAACCTCCCGGCCTTCACCAGCGCCCCGGTTTCAGAGAAATTGGCGACAGTCATCGGATTCGTTGAACTCCTGACGCTATTGATGAGGCGCTTCGGGAATCGTGCCGCGCGGGTTCCGGGGGTTTTCCCCGTTCGAATGTCGGCCGATTATCTCCGGGCGACCCACCTCTTCGATAAGAATACGGTTCTTTCCGCTATTTTTTACGCGGTACATCAGTGTGTCGGCAAATCTGATTGCTTCGTTCAAGCTTGATGGCGCTGTCAGGAAAACGGCAACGCCAATGCTGACACCAATCGGCCAGCCTTGTTCTTCAGCTTTTTTTGAAAAAGTTTCACGGATGTTTTCGAACACGGTGCCGGCGCCGGAACAGGTGGTCTCCGGTAAAAGAACAACGAATTCATCCCCACCCAACCGACCCACGAGGTCTGCTTTGCGAACAGAGGTCAATAAAATGGAAGCGACCGTTTTTAGCACCTGATCCCCTTCGGCATGCCCCCAGGTGTCGTTCACGCTTTTGAAATTGTCCAAATCGATATATCCGATGGCCGTTGACCGCTTGAATCGGTCTGCGATGCGGAAAATGGTTTGTGCGGACTCCACGAACGCCAGCCCGTTCATGACTCCCGTAAGACCGTCCAGCCTTGCCATGCTCCTTTCCTTTTCCAGTTGGGCCCTGACGGTCGTAAGCAACCACGCGGTTACGATGAAAAACAGGAACCGTACACCGGCGTTCCAGAGCAGAATAATGGATCGGCTATAGTGGTGCCCAGCCGTGATATCAACGATTAGCCAGACGAACGCGCTGACAATGCTGAGCAGGGCGCCATGATACAGCCCCGCATACCAGGTCGCAAATGCGATCGGCAGGAGGTAGAAAATGGAAAATGAGAGTTCGTATCCGGTGATGTGGTCCATTGCGGCGAGAATAAAAATAAGAAACAGGCAGGCTGTGGTAACTTGAAACGATGACCTCTCTTTAAAAAATGCATTAATACTGGATATCATGACGAGCCACTTACCTTTTTCCCGGCCAACGCCGATGCATACAGGCGAGGCAGCGTTTGCCGCCTAATTCCTGTCAAGAGGCCTGTTGGGTGTTGTTTTTGTGCGGCGTTGCACCCGGTCTCATTCGAATTCGGCTCCCCGCTCCGCCAATAACTCGCGCAGTATGGACCGGTGACAGCGCTGCTCGTTTTCGCAGTAGCAGCCAACGGATATATTTGCATGATGAGACAGCGCGGCAAGCAGATCGAGGATTCGGCTCTTTTCAGGATTTTTCATTTCTGCACGATATTTCCTGGCGAATGCGGCCCACGCTTTCTCGGATTCGGCTGCCTGGCCGACCTTCATGAGTTCGGCGGTGGGTGCAACGTTGGGGAGCCACACATCATACCAGTTTTTCGATGCGTATTCATCTTTGGGTACGCCCCGCGGGGGGCGCCTCACCGTCCCAATGCGCAGTCCTTCTCCCCGGGATCTGTCGGTACCCAGACGAACGATTCGGATGGTCATGCGATGCCTCCACTATACTTAAAAAGATGGATTACCCTGCCCGGCGGTTGAACGCCCTTCTGCCCCCTGAACGGCAGCCCGATAAGGCCGCTGTCGATCCCGGTGGAAAATGAAGTGGCGTGCTGAACCGTTACCCTTCATAGGCGAGCAGAACTATTTCTGCAGCCTTTTCCCGCAAGGAAATGAGCGATTGATAAGCCGGTGACGCATACCAGCCATTGATTGCTTTCATATCGGGAAAGCGGACGACAACCGTGTCGGTGTGCGAATGGTCACCCGCCAGGATGGAAGCCAATTTCCCCCGGAGAACCAGTTCAGCGCCCCATGGCTCCAGGGTAGCCGGAACCTGACTTCGGTACTGGTTCCACTTTTCAGGGTCTTTCACGGTAATGTGGCCGATAACGTATGCGTGGCTCATTTTGTTCCTGAAATGAAGGTAAAGGGTCTAATGGGCGGCTGGCCCTATTCGCCTGCAGCCGGTGGTTCGGCGTTTCTGTCATCCACGTTTAACTCATCTTGTTTTTGCTCCATATCCTTGAGACGCTCACGGCCCTCCGCTATTTTCGATTTAATCCGGTCTTTGTCTTCGCCAGAGGCTTCCTTTAATAAGGATTCCATCTTTTGAAGATCCTTTGTCAATTGTTGCTTTTCGTTTTCGATCAGTTCTGCCCGATCAGCTTTGTCAAAGGCAATCTGTTCAGCCGCTGCAGACACTTCCGACGACGCTTCTCTAACGAATTTGGGAATGACCTTCTTGTCATCTCCCATACGGCGCTGATTCATATAGACTGGCGACATGATTTCGATACCGTGGCCATGCAGTGTGTCCAGAACATTTCTGGAGAGGTTAGAGCGGGATGTGATAAGTCCTTTCACTTCAATCAATAAGCCTGAAATACGATAAGTGATCGAATAATTGCCAATCTCAAGAATGTGAACAAACGGCTCCTCAAGCCCGCTTTTCTCTGCGGCTTCAATGAGCAGCGGCTCCACCTGTGAATGATGAATGTCGAATCCTAAAGACAGTGAAATTGAAATGATGGTTCCCGAATTGAGAACCGCGGTTACGGGATTACTGATCAAGTATGTGTTGGGAAGGGCTATAAGCTCCCGACTTTCTGTCTGCAATTCCGTGTCAAATAATCCGCGTTCGGAAACACGACCAAAATATTCTCCAACGCGGACAAAATCACCTGTTTTAAACGGTTTGGTTATCCGAAGTAAAATCCCTGCCATAAAGTTTGCAACGATGGTTGTTGATGAGAATGCAATGATTCCTGAAACCAGCAGCCCAATTAGTCCAAGCAACCGGTCGCGAAATGTTTCATTTACGGGTAAGACAAGAATGGCGAGAATAAGACCGAGAAGCAATAATCCCAGCATAGTAATTTGACGAGGAAACTTGCGTTCGCTGCTGAGATCGGGATGTCGCCTGATAAGAAACCAATGTGTGCCCCGCAGGGCGGCTCCCAACACAATGACAATGCAGAGGAAAGGCCAGAACGAAAGGAGTGGATCCAATAGATAGTTCCAGTGTTCCATAAATAATACCTGCTATTTCGTCGAACCGTCGAGTTGGGTTGCGGACGCGTTCTCTGCGCCTCGATTCTCAACCGGCAGGTCATGCCGGCGTTGTTTTATTTCAAAATGTAAAAACCTTGTCAGCCTCCATGGACAGCTCATAAAGATCATCCATCCAGGCAATAGGGCATGAGCTCGATCCCGCCAGACCGTGGGATTTCAGACACACCCCTCAGACATAAAAATCTCCCTCGAATTGATTGACCTGTTCAATTACATTGAATTGCTCGTTGCTGCTTTTCTCATAAAGAACGCCTTTTCCGAGCATGAAAACGCTCACTTCATCGTCTTTTTTCACAGCAACATCGGCCAACCGGATTGCATTATAAATGGTTTCAGCATCATCGGTTGATATGATAAATAGTGCTTTCATATTTTCCTTCCTGGTAATTAGCTTTTTTATTCATAAACCAGACGGCGCTGTGCAAGATCATATCCCAGACGCATCAAGTGCGCACCACGTGTATAAATCCTGACCGGCAACTTGAAAACGATAGGGTGTCGGGGTTAAAGATAATCCTGATGCCAGAATATTACCGACCTGATCGTATTCTATGCAGGGAAAGCATCGAAGGGATTGTTTGACACTTTCAGCAGACATATTGAGCGTATTTTCCAGGTAGCAAATTGTCAAAGGCTGACCTTTTGCCAAGCCCCGCAGAATGGTAAGGCTGAGTTCACCTTCCTCGCACCATAGAATATCGTGAAGCTTGTCGGCTAAAGAATGCAATGCCCGTTTGTTCATTATTATCTTTCACTGAAAGCAGTGGCAGGTGAAGCGCCATCTAACGTCTCACATCACCGGTAGCAAAAAGCATAGCGAGGAACGAGCGGCGCTTTTTGTTGTCCGAGTGTATGTGATTGTTGGCCATTGATAGGGTCAGGTTCATAGGACGAATTGGTCTACAACTTTTGTAGAGCGATTTAGCCATTTATGGCTGCCATACCCCATTCGTCGTAGCGATCGCCTTTAACGCAATCCGCCAACGCATCCAGGGCCGCCTGCTCATTATCCGACAGTTTCACATCGTAGGCACCGAGATTCGATTTGAGGTTTTCCAGTTTTGTCGTTCCCGTAAGGGTCATGATGTATTCACCGCGACCGATGACCCATGCGAGCGCAACCTGTGCCGACGTGCATGACTTGGCAGAGGCTACCGTTTCTATCTCGTCAACGAGCGCTACGTTGGCGGTGTAGGCTTCACTTTGATAACGAGGAGTCGTTAATCGCCAGTCGCCTTCACCCAGAGTCTCTGTCTTGAATCGTCCCGTCAGCATACCCCTGCCGAGCGGTGAGTAGGCCACCAAAGATGCACCGACATCGATGCAGGCAGGAATGACATTGGTCTCTATATCTCGGCTGAAGATCGAATACTCCGATTGCACCGCCGAAATCGGATGTATCTTGGCTGCGCGGCGAATAGTATCGCCCGACGCTTCGGATAAACCGATGGTGCGAACCTTGCCTTCAACCACCAGTTCGGCCATTGCGGTCACAGTTTCCTCAATTGGTGTTGCCGGATCGACACGATGCAGGTAATACAGATCGATAACATCGGTACATAAGCGCTGTAGTGAACCTTCGACAGCGCGCCGGCAGTTTTCACGCGAACCATCGAGACCAATAAACTCACCGGTTTTGAAATCCCGCGTTGGCCCGAATTTGGTTGCGATAAATACGCGGTCGCGGCGGTCTGCGAACGCTTTGCCAAGCAGTGTCTCATTTGCGCCGCCAATTCCATACATTTCTGCCGTATCGAAGTGTTCGACGCCCAGTTCTATCGCTTCGTGTAGTAGCTTGATCGCAGCAGTCTGCTCCATGGGCGGTCCGTAAAACTCCGATAGGCCCATGCAGCCAAGGCCTATCGTTGGTAATGCCCGTTCAGTATTGCCTATTTTTCTTTTTTGCATTGGTTTTATCTCCACAACACAATTAATAAACGGTTAGCTATATGTTTATTGGGATAACGGGCTCTTCAGCGGGCGCCGGTTTTTGCGCTCCGCTGCAAGAGCAAGGTTAGGTCCCTGCAAACTTAGTAGTGTTTTATGCCCTGGCTATGAAGCCCGACTTGGGAAATCGATATAAAGTAAATATCCCCACCAATACCCGGAATAAGATTGCTTAGGCGATAAATTTCCGAGATAGTGCGGATCTGAAATACGAGATACTCAACACGATCTGCAAGATTTTGAGAATTTGGTATTCTTATACCAAGAGGCAAAAGCTGTTGGAACATCGTCTCAAGAGATTGGAAGATATTTGCATAGAGTTGGTAATCGCCATTCCTCGTTATCCAGCTATTACCTTGAGCAAAAAGCTGAACCGCAATCTGTGGCGGAACATCATGATTGGCATTGAATTGATTAGGATTTATTATTATTCCTCGCTGTTGCAAAGTCGTGCTTTCCCCTTCATGTATGTGATAAAAAGAAGGAGTGGGTGCCCCTTGATACATTTCATATCCTGCCAAATGAAAGCCGAGTCTACTATTCTGTGGATTAGGATTGGGCGGAATTAATTGATTCAATTCATTCTCAAGGGAAACTGCGAAGTTTCCCAAATTATTAATGCCAGAATTAGCCGCAATAAAATTACCCAACCATTGATCCGTAGATATGCCGTTGATAGTGCCTATTCCCCAGCAAGATATGCCTGCGTCTAAGTACGGAATGGTTTGTAGCTTTCGGGCTGCGTTGTTCTGAACATGGCTGAGTCCTGTGACAGTGTTCGTTATGGTCACAGCGGAATCAGCCGCCATAGTTAAACCTAGGGCACTAATCTCAGTGAGTACAAGGGTCATTTTTGCTCTCCTTCATATCCTGACCTAACAGTGGCAATACGTGGAAAAGTTTTTCTGCGTATCACGGTTATAGAATAGAAAATTTTCCACTTTTTGTTTTTGGGATATTCCAATAACCATATCCAATCCACTAATTATTACCGATTCTATACTGAACAAACCGAAACAATAGATTTTCTGATTCGTTTTATTCATCACGCCGCCTGGAGAAGGTATCTTTTGTGCATCTTTTGCCCGAACTGACGAAAACGAATTTACTGAAACAAGAACATAAGGATTGGATCTTATTTATGAAAATATACGCTAATCTATTTTCCGATCAGGTACAAGTGCAGAAATATTGCCGTGGGGCCAATGCCGCATCCACCGCCCGCGGTGATGGAAACGTTGAGCCGGCAGTTACGTCACCATTCCTCTTCAATGGATTGGCTATCAAAGCGCCCAAGGGCTTCCAGGCATTCCGGCATCTCCGCTTTTATTGTTTGTTTTAAATCCAGAAAATCTTCCTTTCCAACCAGGCCTTTTTCATGCAGAAAGGTGTAAAACTTTTTCAGGCTGGCTGCGTTGCTTTTAATGGAGGACGGGTTGGCCCAAATGGCTTTTCTATTGAACCAATACCTCATTTAGTCTCCGTTGAAATGGGTGGGTTTGTCCTGTTTTGGGTCGGGGCCATGAATTTCACCCTTGCGCCCGCTGCATCTTAGCGGTGATCAATCAATCCTGCTCCACCTGTCTGAACGGATTGCCGATCACCAGCGATCCCACCAGCAGACATTCCAGCCCGAAAGGCAGATATCCCCCGAATCCCAGGACCGGCATTTCGAACAGGTGGAAGCGTTGCACGAAAGGGATGGTGTAGGTCCAGCGGGCCAGGCTGAAGTAGTTCCACATTTCCCAGAAAAATCCGCAGAGCACCGCCGCCAGGGCCGGGACCACCAGCGGCCGCCAGTCACCGATCCGCAGCGGACTGAGCAGGGTGCGACGGCCGGTCAGGCTTTGGATGGAGAAGATGATGAGCAAAGGAGAGATCCACAGCAGGGAAAACAGCTGATCCGGAAAGATGCCGATCAGGGCAAGTCCGACACTCGCCGTTGCCAGGGTAACCCAAGGAATCCACGGGGAGGAGGGAAGGTTAAGCGGCCGGCAGCGGGTCAGGCCTTTTCCCAGGGCGGGGACGGTGAGCAGCAGGTCAACCATGCTGAGTACGCCGGGAAGCACCGTGGCGAAAGCCAGGCTGGAGTAGTATGAGTATTCCCCCGGTCCCATGCCTTCGATGCCGGTGTAGTACCAGTTCTGGACGAAGCGGTTGAGGTACTCGAAGAACCACCAGAATCCGGCACTGAGCGGGAAAAGCAGCAGGAATCGAAACGGTCGGCGAAGGACCAGGCAACTGCCGCTGCGTTTGACGGCGAGGGCATTGACGGCAAGGATAAAGCCGGCCCAGATGGGCAGAAAGGTGTGGGGTTGGAAAAGCCAGAACCAGGTGAACCGTTTCCAGGCCAGGAGCCAGGAGGCCAGGCAGAGAATGATGCCGGCCCAGCCCCACCAGGGAAAGTGCCCGGGGTGTTTTAAACCTGCTGCGCTCGTGGCGTTTTTCAACGCCTTGGGAAAATCGGGCGTCTCAACCACTTCCCGCGTGCGCAGTTGCCCGCAGCGAATCGACCACAACAGGCCGCCGATCAGCATCAGATCGGCGAAGGCAAAAAAGCCAAACCAGGCCCATGAAAAACCGGCGTGTGCGACGTAGCGGGTCACCGGCGGCATTTCCAGATAGGGGGCGGGATCGCGGCCGGCGGCCATGATGCCCATCAGCGGCAGACCCATCAGCATCAGGACAAAAAGGGACCAGCGCAAGACCGCCCCTCCCGTTGGTGAACGCTGACGCATCGGTTGTTTGCCCTATTCTGGTCCGGAGGATTGCCTTGCTTATTGAATCCAGGAGATCACCACGGTCCCCAGCACCAGGGCAATGATACCCACCAGCCGGTACCCCTGGTCGGAAAGCGTGTTCAGCCAGTTTTTGCTGGTTTCAAAAAGGCCGCCGGGATTGAAATAGATCAGTGCACCTTTTATGATCCCTAATGTTCCGATCACCCCGATAAACCAGCTGTGGCCGGTCGATGATGCGGCCAGGAGCAGCAGCAGGCCTATGACGGCGGGGATAATTGCCAGCCGCTTGGGTGCCAGCCTGGTTAACAGCCCTTTGAAATAGGCCTTATAATCCTCCGTGTAGAGAATCGCAAAGGCTCCTGCCGCAATCCACACAAATCCCAACAGATAAACTACGTATTTCATCCTTTTGATCTCCTTTCTCCTAATCGTTTTTGCAGACCGTCAGATCATACCCCAACCCACCAGAACGATCAATGATATCAGGGTCACCGGCACGCCCACCCGCGCATGCTCCCTGAAGGAGATGACCACCCCCAGGCGGGATGCCTGCTCGATGACGATGAGATTGGCGATGCTGCCCAACACAAACAGGTTGCCGGCAAAGGTGCTGGCCAGTGCCAGGGTATACCATTGCTGGGGATTCAGCGGGTCCATGAAGGGAATCAGCAGCATGACGGCGGGTACGTTGCTGAAGATATTGCTGAGTACGACCGTCAGGCCGGTTAACATGGTGCGGTTGCCAAGGTCCACTCCCCAGGCGGTGAATCGGTTCACCACCATGTTCAGATCGGTGGCCTGGGTGATACCTTGGATTACGATGAACAGGGCGCAGAACAGGGTGATCAGATGCCAGTCCACCAGCCCCAGAATATCCCGGGTTTTCATCCTGCGGCTGCAAAGCAGGAGACCGGCAATGGCGATGGCCGATACTTCCCGGGGGATGGGTGTGAAAAACAGGGCCACCAGTCCAACCACGGCGACGATGCCTTTTGCGCTCTGCCAGGGGTTGAAGTCCGGCCAGGAGTCCGGATCCGCGAGGGTCGATGCTGCCCCGCCAAGGGTCATCTTATCCCGGTAAATCCAGAGCAGCGCCAGGTAGCTGCCCAGCAGGGAGAGCAGTGCGGGTGGTGCGCACCAGACGATGAATTGCCCGAAGGCCAACTGCCCGACCTGGCCGATGAGCATGTTCTGGGGGTTGCCGATGATGGTGGCCGCCGAGCCGATGTTGCTGGAGATCGCCAGGCCCAGCAGAAAGGGCAGGGGGTTCATGCCGGATCGTATCAGGGCGGCCGCAAGGACGGGGGTGAACGCAAAGCAGACGATATCGTTGGCCAGAAGGGCAGACAGGACGGCACTGACTGCCATGAGAACCCATAAAAACTGTTTGGGACGGGTCAGCAGCAGCAAAATCCTCGATGCCGACCAGGTGTAGAAGCCGCCGAGGCGCAGCTGGGCCGAGATGATCATCAACGAATAGAGCAGCAGGATCGTGGGCAGGTCGATGGCCTGGACCGCGGCCTGCGTCGATATCACGCCGAACCCCACCATGGCGATGGCGCCCAGCAGGGCGATGCCCACCCGGTCGATTACCAGCCCCGGGACTTTGCCCAGGGCGATGCCTAGGTAGGTGATCAGAAAAAGGGTAAGGGACATAGACTTTATAGTTTAACTTTGCTGGGAACCCCCAGATACTTGGCGCGGATGCGGTCGAAGTGGCGCACCAGGGCGTCGCGCCTCACGCTTGCCGTTTGGATGCCGTCACCGGCCTCCATGCCGGCCAGGGTGGCCTCGATTTCGTCCAGCATTTCACGGACCTCCTGCTGCCAGTCGCCCTTGTCCAAGGTGACGTACCACAGTCTAAAGGTCAGGGTGTAGAGCTGGTCGGAAACGGATTTGAGTACCGGATTGCCGGCGGCGTCATGGACGACACGGCGTAACCGGCGGTCGATGTCCACCAGGGCGCCGGGGTCTTTGCGGTCAGTCAGCAACAGGCATGCCTGACGAATGGCTCGGATTGCTTCCAGATGGTCGTCCGTGGTCAGTTCGGCGCAGAGCCGGCCCACTTCCGCTTCGATACCCAGGCGGGCCTGGTAGGTGTGCATCATCGTCTGAAACTCGATCGGCGTGACCATGGTTCCCGTGCGGGCGATGATGCGGGCCAGCTGTTCCCACGCCAGTCGGTAAAGCACCTCGCGCATGGGGGTGCGGCTGACCCCGAATTCCTTGGCCAGAACATTTTCGTTGAGAATCTGCCCCGGCGCGTATTCCAAAAAAAGAATCCGGCGCTTGATTTCCCGGTAAATGTCAGGGTTCATCCCACCTAAGCTTTCTTGTCTGCGGATTGATATGCAATATGGTATGGGGTAATCGAGAACCAGTAGTACCAGCCAAGCAACGCTTAATCAACATCAGTTATTCAGTGCATTAAAGGTCTCACCGATTCGAGGGGCCGAGGGTTTCTTCTATATGTTTACAAATGATTGTTTGAGGTCTATTTTGGTTGCATCAATCGACGGGTGAATCAACGGCCCGGAAAGGTGGATCCCCATGATCAAAGCGGCGTTGATCGTTGTCGACATGCTCAACGATTTTATCGACGAAAAAGGGGCGCTTTACTGCGGGCAGAGTGCCCGGGACATCATCCCCTTCGTGCGCCTGCGGCTGGAGGCCCACCGCCGGGCGGGCAGCCTGGTGGTGTACCTGCATGACGCCCATGCCGAAGACGACCGGGAGTTTGAAAAATTTCCCCCCCACTGTGTGGCGGGCACCTGGGGCAGCCGGATTATTGACTCGCTTGCCCCGCAACCCGGCGAACGGGTGCTGCCCAAAACCCGCTACAGCGGTTTTTACGGAACCGATCTGGAGAAGATTCTCGCAGAATATGGTCCTGCGGAGGTGGAAGTCGTGGGTGTGTGCACTTCCATCTGTGTGATGGACACCGTCGGCGGACTGGCCAACCGAGATTATCCAACCATCGTCCCGCGTGCCGGTGTGGCCGATTTTGACGCCGAGGCCCACAATTTTGCCCTGAATCGAATGGAACGGCTCTACGGAGCGACCATCCAATGAGTTTCCCCGAATTCCCCGGCCCCCTGTTTACCGATCTTTACGAACTGACCATGGCGGCCGGATATTTCGACCGGCAAATGGACGATCCGGCCACCTTCTCCCTGTTTGTGCGCCCTCACCCCAAGCGGGGCTATTTCGTGGCCGCCGGGCTCCAGGAGGTGGTGGATGCCGTGACCCGCTTTCATTTCAGCGATGAGGAGATCGACTGGCTGGCGCAGTCCGGCCGGTTCAACCGCGATTTCCTTGCCCACCTGGCCACGCTGAGATTCACCGGGGATGTCATGGCCATGGCCGAAGGGGAGATTTTTTTCCCCGAGGAGCCCGTGCTGGAGGTGACGGCGCCCCTGATCCAGGCCCAGATCATCGAGACCTATCTGATCAATACCATGGGCGTCGCCAGCCTGATGGCCACCAAGGCGGCCCGATGCGTTCACGCGGCGGCCGGACGGCCGGTCGTCGACTTCTCCCTGCGCCGCACCCAAGGCAGCCATGCTGGGATGGCGGTGGCCCGGTCGTCCTATATCGCCGGCTTTTCGGGAACCAGCAACGTGCTGGCCGGCAAGATCTGGGGCATCCCCATTTCCGGCACCATGGCCCACTCCTTCGTGACCGCTTTTGAATCGGAAACCGATGCCTTCGAGGCTTACGCCAACCTATTCCCGGACAGCGCCGTATTTCTCATCGACACCTACGACACCCTGCAGGGGGCCAGAAATGCCGCCTTGGTCGGCAATCGCATGCGGAAAAAGGGCAGCGCCCTGCTGGGCGTCCGTCTGGACAGCGGGGAGATGGTCGCCCTGAGCCGGAAGGTTCGCCGGATACTGGACCAGGCGGGATTGCCGGATGTGAAGATTTTTGCCAGCAGCGGCTTTGACGAGTATGTCATGGAGCGCTTGATTGCCGGCGGCGCGCGTATCGATGCCTTTGGCGTCGGCACCCGCATGGGTGTGTCGGCCGATGTCCCCTACCTGGACATGGTCTACAAAATGGTTCGGCTGGGCGATAGGAATGTGCGCAAGGTCAGTGAAGGCAAGATCACCCTGGCAGGAGAAAAACAGGTGTTTCGTAAAATCGCCGAAAACGGCTTTTTTAATGGGGATGTCATCGGTTTGCGAGACGATTCTCCGGACGGGAAGATCGCCCTTCTGGCACCGGTGATGGAAAAGGGTCGACCCGTGGGGCCGATGCCGACGCTGGAGGAGATTCGGGCACGCTTTGCCGGAAACTTCGAGCGGCTGGATAATCGGCACAAACGTTTCGAGGACGCGGAACCTTATCCGGTTGGGATCAGTGAGCGACTGATGGAGGTACAAAAGGGCTTATAATTGAAAAAGGGTCGGGTATTCAAGGGGCCGAGGGTTTTTTCCCCAGTGATTTTATCAGGGTTTTAGCATTCGTTCTACTTCTGATATACAGGCTTTAAGACGCTTTAATTTTTTGGCGTAATACTTGACCCCTCGAATCCTCGACCCCTTGAACCCTGTTTTTCAAAACAGCATCCCCACATACCCCACAAAGCTGTCTCCCGGACTTTTGTCATAGCTGGTGGCGTAGATCAGTTTGTCGGCCTTCCGGGCGCCCATGGCCTTGCCGACGGCGATGGCCGCGGCCGCGGCCCCGCAGCAGCAGGCATTGTCATTGCTCAGGCCCTCGCGGATCACGGCTTCCGGGTCCATGCGGGTCATGGCATCGATCACGCGCCGGTCGTTGACGTCGCGCACCCACTCCACGGCTTTTGAACCGACGCCCTTGGTGGTGAATCCGTAGTTGGGACCGTAGTGGGTCAGATCCGTCGACCCGATGACAGCAATACGCAGATCCAACTCCCGTGCCGTCTCTACGACTGAATTCGCCAGATCCAGGGTTTCGGCTGTCGGCGGTACGCCCATGGCCACGACCCGCGCCTCTTTGAAAAAATACCGGATGAATGGCATCTGAAGCTCGATGGTGTTGTCCTGTTGGAACCGGGTGGGGGTTTCCAGCTGGAAGGTATAAAGGCGGGTCAATTTATCGGCCAGGGCCGTGTCCACCGCGATTGGACCAAAGGGGGTGTCCCATTCCCCTTTGGGCATGATGGTGCGGGGGGAACCGCTGTGCAGGTGCATACCGAACACCACCACCACATCGGGCGATGCGGCCTGAGCCAGTCGATGGATTACGTTGCAGGCGATGCTGCCGGAGAAGAACCAGCCGGCGTGCGGAACGATGCCGCCGATGGGGTTGGCCACTGAAACGGACTGGTTTTTGCCCGATTCGAGAAACTGTTGGATCAGGTCTTCGCAGGCCTGTTTGTCCGATGGATACCAGCTTCCGGAAAAGACGGATTTTCTAAGATTCATGGCAGCGCCTCCCTTCTGGCTGAGACCCTTAAAGACACTGTTTAAAATGGGTTTTCGATTTTTCTATGGTTAAAAATTCTGTCATAGAAAAACGACAAGGTCACGACTTTTTTTTTATAAGATCATGCTTATGGTATACCGAGTAATGATAACGGACGGGTTCAAAAGCCGTGAGGCGTCCCGTATTCGATAATATTTGACAGTACCCTGTTACTGTGGAGGAGACCATGTGGGATTATACGGAAAAAACGAAGGATCATTTTCTTAACCCGCGAAACGTCGGCTTCATCGACGATTTCGACGGCATCGGGGAGGTGGGGTCCCTGGCTTGCGGCGACGCACTCAAGCTAACCTTCAAGCTTGACGAAAATCAGCGAATTGCCGATGCCAAGTTCCAGACCTTCGGCTGTGCCAGCGCCATCGCCTCCTCGTCGGCCCTGACGGAGATCATCAAGGGAATGAGCCTGGAAGAGGCCGCCAAAGTCACCAACGAAGATATCGCCGATTATCTGGGCGGCCTGCCCAAAGAGAAGATGCACTGTTCGGTCATGGGGCGGGATGCCATGGAAAAGGCAATCGCCTACTATCGCGGGGAATCCGAGAAAAAGATCGAGGGGGAAATCGTCTGCGAGTGCTTCGGTGTTACCGATGTGCAGATCGAGCGGGCCGTTAAGGAAAACGGCCTGACCAGCATCGAAGACGTCACCGATTATGTGAAGGCCGGCGGCGGCTGCGGAAATTGCCACGACAAGATCCAGTTCATTATCGACAAGGTGATGGGCAACACCCCCCGGGCCGCCAAAAAGCCCGAAAACCTGACGAACATCCAGAAAATCAAGATGATTGATGCCACCCTGGAACGGGAAATCAAGCCGGCGTTGAACCAGGACGGCGGAGATATCGAACTGGTGGATGTGGACGGGAACCGGGTGATGGTGAAGCTGCGGGGCACCTGCGCGTCGTGCAGCAAATCCCAGATTACCCTGAAACATTACGTGGAAAACAAACTCAAGGAGTTGGTTTCCCAGGATCTGGTCGTCGAGGAGGTGTAGCGCATGAAACCCATTTATATGGACAACAATGCCACTACCCGCGTCGCCCCCGAAGTGGTAGCGGAGATGCTGCCCTACTTTTCCGACCTTTACGGTAACCCCTCCAGCATGCACGCATTCGGCGGCAACGTGGGCGCCAAGCTCAAGACGGCCCGCGAACAGGTGGCCAGCCTGCTGGGGGCCCAGCCCGAGGAGATCCTGTTTACCAGCTGCGGTACCGAAAGCGACAGCACGGCCATCCATGCTGCCATCCGGTCCCATCCGGAGAAAAAACACATCATCACGACCCGGGTGGAGCACCCGGCGGTGAAAAATCTGGGCGAGCACCTGGCCAAAAACGGCTATCGGGTGACCTTCGTACCGGTGGACCGGCAGGGGCGCCTGGATCTGGATTATCTCTACAAGAAGCTGTCCGACGATACGGCCATCGTCAGCGTCATGTGGGCCAACAACGAAACCGGAACGATTTTCCCTGTCGAGGAGATTGCAAAAACGGTGCGCGAGCGAGGCATCGTCTTTCACACCGATGCGGTCCAGGCTGTGGGCAAGATACCCATCAATATGGCTGACTCCGCCATCGACATGCTGTCGCTCTCCGGACACAAACTGCACGCGCCCAAGGGCATCGGTGTGCTTTACATCCGCAAGGGCACCAAGTTCGCTCCCTTTCTCATGGGCGGTCATCAGGAACGCGGACGCCGGGCCGGCACCGAGAATACCGCCTCCATCATCGGCATGGGTCGGGCCGCCCAGCTGGCCATGGACTGCATGCAGGACGAGAACACCCGGGTGCGGGCATTGCGGGACAAACTGGAGACCGAACTGCTCAAGCGTGTGCCCAGCAGCATGGTCAACGGAGACCCGGAGAACCGCCTGCCCAATACCACCAGCATTGCTTTCGAGTTCATCGAGGGGGAAGGCATCCTGCTGCTGATGGACCAGTACGGGATCTGCGCTTCGTCCGGATCGGCCTGCACCTCGGGCTCCCTGGAGCCCTCCCACGTGCTGAGGGCCATGGGGGTGCCCTTCACTGCGGCCCACGGTTCCATCCGTTACAGCCTGAGCATATACAACACCGAAGAAGAGATCGATTTCGTCATCGAGAAGATGCCGCCGATCATCGAACGCCTGCGCCAGATGTCGCCCTTCTGGCAGCAGGCGCAAAAAGCCTCCTGACGGCTTGACCGGCCGTTAAATAAAAAGCGCGGTGTTTTCCGGTTGGACCGGGAAACACCGCGCTTTTTGGTTTTTAGCCTGCAGCAACGAAAAATTAGCGTGCCCTCAGCGTTCAGCGTAGGGACGCTCACCTATAACCAATCAAACCAATTCAACGAACAAACCAATAAACCCAGTTCACCATTCTGCGTTTCCTTGTTCGGCATTGGATACTTGTTTTAACTTAGCTTGGCTTTTACCTGCCCCACCAGCCACCCGATCCATGCGTCAAAGCCCTTTTCGGTTTTGGCGGAAATTTCGAACACCGGCATGCCGGGGTGGACATTGGCGATGGTCGTCCGGGCCAGGTCCATGTCGAAATCCAGGTAGGGCAAAAGGTCGATCTTGTTGAGCAGCGTGGCGTCGCATTCGCGGAACATGAGCGGGTACTTGGCCGGCTTGTCTTCGCCCTCGGTGACCGAGAGCACCACCACGCGCTTGTCTTCGCCGATATCGAACTCGGCCGGGCAGACCAGGTTGCCGATGTTCTCCACGATGAGCAGGTCGATGGCGTCCAGGTCCAGGTCGGCCACGGCCCTTTCCACCACATGGGCCGCCAGGTGGCAGTCGCCGCCGAAGGCGTCGGTGTTGATCTGGGTTACCGGGGCGCCGGACTGAGCCAGGCGGTCGGCATCGTTCGTGGTGCAGATGTCGCCCACGATCACCGCGCAGTGCAGGTCCGGCATGATGCGGGTCAGCGTCTTCTGCAGCGTCGTGGTTTTGCCGGAACCCGGCGAACTCATCATATTCAAGACAAAGACCTTTTTCTCGGCAAAAACAGTTCGCATGCGGTCGGCCATGATGTCGTTGGCGTCCAGCACCCGCCGGACCACCTTGATCTCACGGGTACCCGATTTCCGGGATTCCACGTCATGATCGTGATTATGGTGATCATGGTGGTGATGGTCGTGGGGGCCGTGCTGCTTATGATCGTGATGATAGCGTCGGGTGATGCGATTAGAGAAAAACCACATAATCAATCCTTCGAGGAAATCTCAAAACGCCCCATTTCGACCAATATCTGCGTTGGGCTCCCATTTCAATCCTCGGAATACTGCGTGTATGCCTCCGGTTGAAATCATCGCTCCGCCTTAATTTTAGCCGAACTGCAGCATTTTGAAATCGCCTCTTCCATTAATACGTAAATAGTTACATTTCAGGCGGTTTTGTAAAAAGCCCGAGATCAAGGCTTGCGAGCCGCGAAAGCGAGCGGGTTCCGCGAGCGAACTTTATAGATCGTCCTTTTTTCGGCGGAGATTTCCCGCAGGGAATCTTCAATCCCGAGGAATGAGGCGTACCTATGGGTACTCCGCAGTGACGAGGGATGAAGCGTAACGCAGATATCGGGTTTTTATGCAATCGTCAATCCTCGTCTTCGATTTCAATGGACTTAATATCCAGTTCGCGGCCGGAGAGAATGTCGATGGCCCCGCCCTGGCAGTTCTTACAGGTAAACACCGGTTCCTCAACGGTCCATTGGGTCTGGCAATCCTTGCAGCGGGCCACCACGGGCAACTCCTCGATGGCCAGTTCGGCCCCTTCCAATGGCGTGTCTTTGACGACCAGGTTAAAGCAAAACCGCAGGCTGTCGGACACGATGGCCGACAGTTTGCCCACCTGAAGGTTGACCCGCCGGACTCTGGCGCCTTGCATGTCTTCCGGGATGGATGCCTTGGCGATATCCACGATCTCCATGGCGATGCCCATTTCGTGCATGGTTTTCTCCGAGGAACGAGGTCCGATGTCTGAACTCAGAGGTTGAATGACCGATTCCGGACCTCTGGCATCCATCCGTCATCGGACTTCCGATTTTTTTCCTGATTGTATGGCATGTTGCTGCCCCCTCACCCCAAGGGGCGAGGGGACGTTTCCCCAACAAAGGTTCATTATCAGGCTAAACCGCCTACCACTGCACCCTCTCCCATCGAGGGGAGAGGGCCGGGGTGAGGGGTGATCAGGTTGCCCAGCGGATCAATTATCATCCGGCCGGAATTTGTTCAACCTCATAAAAAAAGGACGGTCCGCAAAGACCGTCCGTCTGTTTGGTCAAATATCTATCAGACAAATTCAGAAAGGGTTGATCGTGCCCGAGTTCAAGGCAACGCAAAAATCGGGTGAGAGGTGCCCTTTTCGTCCCCACTTATTTAAAGGTTTCGGCGCAGACATCGCTTAGATACGCCAGGTTTTCACACACATGAATCCCGTTGGCCTTCATGGCGGCCACTTTGCTCTGGCCGGTGCCGCTGCTGCCGCTGATGATGGCGCCGGCATGGCCCATGCGCCGTCCCGGAGGCGCCGTCAGACCGGCGATGAAACCCACCACCGGTTTGGTGACCTTAGCCTTGATATAGTCGGCTGCCTTCTCTTCCGCGTCGCCGCCGATCTCGCCGATCATGACGATGCCTTCGGTGGCATCGTCGGCCTGGAAGCGCTCCAAGCAGTCGATGAAATTGGTCCCGTTGACCGGGTCGCCGCCGATGCCGATGCAAGTGGTCTGGCCCAGGCCGGTCGTGGTCAGGGCGTGGACGGCTTCATAGGTCAGGGTGCCGGAACGGGAGACCACCCCGATTTTCCCCGGCTGGTGAATGGCGGCGGGCATGATGCCGATCTTGCACTCGCCGGGAGTGATGATGCCGGGGCAGTTGGGACCGATCAGGCGCACCGGTTTGTCCTTGAGATAGTTCTTCACCCGCATCATGTCCATGACCGGAATGCCTTCGGTGATGCAGACAATCAGGGGAACGGCGGCATCGGCCGCTTCCATGATGGCGTCGGCGGCAAAGGGCGGGGGCACGAAAATCATGGCGGCGTTGGCTCCGGCGATCTTGACGGCATCGGCCACCGTATTGAAAACGGGAACGTCGTCCATCTTCTGGCCGCCCTTGCCTGGAGTTACACCGGCCACCACCTGGGTGCCGTAATCAATGCATGCGCGGGCATGGAACTGACCTTCTTTCCCAGTAATGCCCTGCACCAACAATTTGGTCTCTTTGTTGACTAAGATGCTCACGATTCAATCCTCGCTTTTGTAGCGGCTTCGTAAGAAGTCCGATATCTGCGTTATGCGAATCCCTCGTCGTTGAGGAGTACTACCCGTATGCCTCACTCCTCGGGATCCGCAAGCCTTGACCTCGGCGCTTCTTACAAAGCCTTCCGAAATCAGGTTGGTTTTCGCCGTCGTGTCCATGCTGTTTGCTACTGAATGGCTTCCTGCAGTTTCTCGGCGGCGTCCTTGAGGTCTTTGGCATTGATCAGCTCCAGGCCCGAATCCGCCAGGATCTTGCGCCCCTCTTTCAGGTTGGTGCCCTCCATGCGGATGATCACCGGCACACGCAGGCCCACCTTCTCGGCAGCCTGGACCACACCGTTGGCCAGCCGGTCGCAGCGCAGAATTCCGCCGAAGATGTTGATCAGGATCGCCTTGACGTTTTCGTCGCTCTGCAGGATGCGGAAGCCGTTTTCAATCTGTTCGGCACTGGCGCCGCCGCCCACGTCGAGGAAGTTGACCGGTTTACCGCCGGCGTATTTGATGCAGTCCATGGTGGCCATGGCCAGCCCGGCCCCGTTGACCATGTTGCCCACATTGCCGCCTTCGCCCAGGTGGATGTAGTTCAGGCCGTGGGTGCCGGCCTCCACCTCGGTGGGATCTTCTTCATCCAGGTCGCGGAATTCTTTTACATCGGGGTGGCGGTACAGGGCGTTGTCGTCGAAATCCATCTTGCCGTCCAGGGCGATGACATCATCCTCCGCAGTGATGATCAAAGGATTGATTTCCACCAGGGAGCAGTCGTAGTTGACGGCCAGGTTGTACAGGTTTTTTAACAGCACGGTAAAGGGCTTCATGGAGGCTTTGGGCATATTGAGCCCGAAAGCCGCCCCCCGCAGATGGTACCCTTGGATTCCCACATTGGGGTCCACGTACACCTTGATGATCTTCTCCGGCGTTTTCTCGGCCACCGTTTCGATGTCCATGCCGCCGGCTTCGGACGCCATGATGATCATCTTGGCCGTGGCGCGGTCCGGCAGAATGCTGAGGTAGAGTTCCTTGGCGATGTTGAGCCCCTGCTCGATGAGCAGCTTCTTGACCCGTTTGCCTCCGGGGCCGGTCTGCTTGGTGACCAGGTTCATGCCCAGGATGCTGTTGGCGTAGCTGTCGAATTCTTCCGCGGTCTTGGCGACCTTGACGCCGCCGCCCAGACCGCGACCCCCGGCGTGGATCTGCGCTTTCACCACCACCGGGTATGCGCCCAGTTTATCGGCAACTGCCTTGGCCTCTTCGACGGTAAAGGCGACTTGACCGTCGGGAACGGCCACGCCGTTCTTGCGGAACAGTTCTTTGGCTTGGTATTCATGAATTTTCATGGATGGGCCTCTTTCTCCTTTCAAAAAGGAAGAGCATGGTTGTCCGCCGGAGGCGGGTGACCATGCTCTTCTTATCGGTCACACGACTTCCGGCTTATCCGATCACGCAAAGCACGTCTCCCTTGGCCACCGAATCTCCCGAGGCATAGTTGATCGCCTTGACTGTGCCGCTAGCCGGCGCGGACAGGGCGTTTTCCATTTTCATGGCTTCCAGGATCACCACGGTTTCGCCCGCGCTGACCTCGTCTCCCACTTTCTTGTCGTACTTGACGATCATGCCGGGCATGGGCGCGGGCAGGGGGGTGCCGGATGTGTCGGCAGCCGGTACGGGTGCCGGTGCAGCGGCTTTCTTCTCGGCTGCCGGAGCGGGAGCCGCAGCCGGTGCAGACACAGACGCTGCAGGCGCTGCAGCCGGTGCCGCGGGCGTGGCCGCCGGCAACCCGCCGGCAAGCTGAATCTGCTGGGCGTATTTCAGAATGGGGCTGCCGCCTACTTCGTCCACGCCCACCTCGAAGTACTCGTTGTCCACGAAAACGTTGAACGTGCGCAGATTTTCGCCCTTGGCCGGGGCGTCTTTCTTCTTTTCGACCAGTTCACCGGCCTTGGCTTTCTTGAGCAATGCGTCCTGTTTTTTAACCTGCTCCATCGTGATGGGCTTTACCGACGCGGGCGCCTCTTCTTTGCCGTATTTCCACTGCAGGAATTTCTTGCCGGTGACGGGGAACATGGCGTAGGTGACCAGGTCGTCCAGATCCACGGCCAAGTCGCCGATTTCGGCCTTGGCCTTCGCCATCTCAGGCTCCAGCACTTCTGCCGGACGGCAGGTGATGGGTTCTTCGCCGCGGTCGTAGCCCTTGAGGGCTTTTTTCTGCACTTCGGGATCGATGGGCACGGCGGTCTTGCCGTAAAGGCCGTAGCACAGGTCTTTGACCTGCCCGGTGATCATTTTGTAACGCTCCTCCGGGGTATCGAAGAGCACGTTGTTGACCGTCTGAATGCCCACGATCTGGCTGGTGGGCGTGACCAGCGGAATCTGGCCCAGTTCCTTGCGCACCCGCGGCAGTTCCTTGTAGACCTCGCCGATTTTATCCAGGGCGTCCATGTCACGCAGCTGGTTGACCAGGTTGGAGAGCATGCCGCCCGGCGTCTGGTGCAGCAGTACGTTGATGTCGATGATGGACATCTTGGAGTCGTCCAGGAGGTGTTTGTACTTGGGCATGACCTCTTTTTCGAAGATCTCGTTGATCCGGGCCATCAGTTTGATGTCGAAGCCGGTGTCGCGGTTGGTGCCCAGCAGCGCCATGATCAGGGGTTCGATGGCGGCATGGGAGGTGCGGTAGGCATAAGGGGTCATACAGGTGTCGATGATGTCCACGCCCGCCTCGATGGCCTTGAGGTGGCTCATGGGCGACATGCCCGAGGTGAAGTGGCTGTGCAGGTGGATGGGCGCTTTGACGGCGGCTTTCAGGGCCTTGACAATTTCGTAGGCGTCATAGGGGGCGATCAGGCCGGCCATGTCCTTGATGCAGACACTGTCGGCACCCATGGCCTCCAGCTCTTTGGCCTTGTTGACGTAGTAGTCCAGATTATAGACATCGCCGCCCAGGCGCGGTTCGGTCATGGTGTAGCAGATACAGCCCTGGAAATGCTTGCCGTACTCCTTGATCTTGGGTACGACGGTCTGGAAGTTGCGGTAATCGTTGAGGGCGTCGAAGGTCCTGAAGACGTCCATGCCGTTTTCGCAGGCGCGGTCCATGAACGCGTTGGCCACGTCGTCGGCATAGTTGCGGTAGCCCACCAGGTTCTGGGCCCGCAGGAGCATGGAAAAAGGCGTCTTTTTGAAATAGCGCTTCAGGGTGCGGATGCGTTCCCAGGGGTCTTCGTTGAGAAAGCGGTGCATGGTGTCGAAGGTGGCGCCGCCCCAGGTTTCCACGGCCCAGAAACCCACCTGGTCCATCAGTTCGGCCACCGGAATCATGTCCTCGGTGCGCCCGCGGGTGGCAAACAGGCTCTGGTGTCCGTCGCGCAGGCTCAGATCCATGACCTTCAACGGGTTTTCTGCCTTGGGCCGGTTCACATCGTAATTCATTTTGGTCATTTTGACTTGATCGTGGTCACTCATCGTATGGCTCTCCTCTTAAAAAAATTGGATGTTTAATGGCTTGCTCGGTTCCAACGGTTCCTCCCGGTGTTAACGGAGTCGGTTGAAGGTTTTCATCTGCATGAGGTTGCGCATGTTCATCATGCCCTGCCTGCCGGACAGGCTCCACAGGTTGCCCTGGTCAAAGCGGCGGGGCCGCGGCCTTTCGGGGGGGGGCGTGACCAGCGCTTCCTCTTCGGTCTGGATATAGGCCGTGACCGCGGCAAGGGCGGCGGCCAGTCTTTTTTCATTTGCATCCATAAATCGCACCTTTTTTGGGTTCGGTTAGCTTTTTTACAGGGCCGCTACATGGGGATGTTGCCGTGTTTCTTCGGCGGGCGCAGTTCCCGCTTGCTGCACATGACCTCGAGGGCGGCGATCAGTCGCGGCCGGGTCTGGGCCGGTTCGATGACGGCATCGATGTAGCCCCGCTGGGCGGCGCAGTAAGGATTGGAGAACAACTCCTCGTATTCGGCGATCTTTTCGGCCCGTTTGGCCTTGGGATCCGTGGCCTCCTTGATCTCTTTGCGGTGGATGATGTTCGCGGCACCGCCGGCGCCCATGACTGCGATCTCGGCGGTGGGCCAGGCAAAGGCGAAGTCGGCTCCCAGGTCCTTGGAGCACATGGCCAGGTAGGAACCGCCGTAGTCCTTACGGGTTACCAGCAACAGTTTGGGCACCGTGGCCTCGCTGTAGCACCAGAGCAGCTTGGCGCCATGGCGGATGATGCCGCCCCACTCCTGCTGGCTGCCGGGCAGGTACCCGGGCACGTCGGCGATGGTGAGCAGCGGGATGTTGAAGGCGTCGCAGAAGCGGATGAACCGCGTCGCCTTGTCCGATGCATTGATGTCCAGACAGCCGGCCATGACCATGGGCTGATTGGCGATGATGCCGATGGTGCGGCCGTTGAGCCGGGCAAAGGCTGTCAGGATATTGGTGGCAAAGTATTGGAAGGGCTCGAAAAAATCGCCGTTGTCGACGATGGAACGGACCACATCGCGCACGTCGTAGGATTTGTTGGGGCTGTCCGGGATGATGGTGTTGAGGTTTTCGTCCGTGCGCGCGGGATCGTCGCCCGTATCGACCACCGGCGGCTCTTCCATGTTGTTGGCCGGCAGATAGGCAAGCAGGCGCTTGATCTGATTGATGGCGTCTTCGTCGCTCTCACAGGCAAATTGGGCCACCCCGCTTTTTTCATTGTGGGCCATGGCGCCGCCCAGGTCCTCGAAGTTGATCTCTTCGCCGGTGACCGATTTGATCACCTCGGGGCCGGTGATGAACATGTAGCTGGTGTTTTTCACCATGAAAATATAATCGGTCATGGCCGGTGAATAGACGGCGCCGCCGGCGGTGGGACCCATGATGCCTGAAATCTGGGGGATCACGCCGGAGGCCAGCGAGTTGCGATAGAAGATCTGGCCATAGCCGGAGAGGGCATCCACGCCCTCCTGGATGCGGGCACCGCCCGAATCGTTGAGGCCCACGAAGGGGACGCCGGCTTTGAGGGCCATGTCCATGACTTTGCAGATTTTTTTGGCCTGCATCTCTCCGAGGCTTCCCGCCCGGGAGGTGAAATCCTGGGCAAAAGCGAATACCGGTCGGCCATCAACCATGCCGTGCCCGGTGATGACGCCGTCCGAGGGAATGTCGACTTCCTCCATGCCAAAATTCACGCAGCGGTGCTTAACGAACATGTCGATTTCCCGAAAGGTCCCCTTGTCGAACAATTTTCCCAGCCGTTCGCGGGCGGTCAGTTTGCCTTTTTCCTTGTGTTTGGCGACGAGTTTTTTCCCACCCATCTCAAGAATGCGCGCTTCGCGCGTCTTGAGATCCTTGATTTTTTCCTTCACGATACCCATGTCACATTCCTTTCACCTGAAGTGCAGACCATTTTGACTAGCTGCCGGGCAATGATGAAAGTAATCCGTCAGCCGTCCGCAAATTAAATATAATAAAGAAAATAAATGGTTAAAATTTTTTTCCTGTGGAATGTATGCCTGAAACCAAGCCTGTAACCCTTATAGACTCAGCGATTGTTGTCAAGCAAAAAAAGAAGCGTTTCAGCGCCCACGGTGGGGGAGAGTTCTCCCCGCGCCACGGACGCTTCGATATCACGTAACCGGGCCTTGACCTTAGGATGGCTGTAAAAACGCTCCTTGAGTCCGTCCTCGATGCGGGATCCCATCCAGGCCAACGCCTGGTAGCGACGCTTTTCATCCAATTCTCCGGTGGCCGACAGCCGCTTGCGGTGATCCTTTATGGTCTCCCAAAGTGTGTCGACTCCTGCCATTGTCAAGGCGCTGCAGGTCAGCACCGGCGGCGACCAGGTGGGCGTTGCCGGGTTGAGCAGGTGAAGGGCCATCTCATAGGATCGTCGGGCCTTTTGCGCCTTTTCCAGGTTGTCGCCGTCGGCCTTGTTGATGGCCACCGCGTCGGCCAGTTCCAGCACTCCTTTTTTGATGCCTTGAAGCTCGTCCCCGGCACCGGCCAGCATGAGGACCAGGAAAAAATCCACCATGGAGGCCACCGTGGTTTCCGATTGCCCTACCCCAACCGTTTCTACGAGCACCACATCGAACCCGGCGGCCTCGCAGATCAGCAGCGTCTCCCGGGTCATGCGGGCTACGCCGCCCAGGGTGCCGCCGGAGGGTGACGGGCGGATAAACGCACCCGGCGCAACGGAAAGCCGTTCCATGCGGGTTTTGTCCGCCATGACGCTGCCCCCGCTGCGGGTACTGCTGGGGTCTACGGCCAGCACCGCCACCTGAAGGCCGTTTTCCACCAGCATCATGCCGAAGCTCTCGATGAAAGTGCTCTTGCCGACACCGGGAACGCCGGTGATGCCGAGGCGCACGGCCTTTCCTGTTTCCGGTAGCAAACGATCCACCACGGTTCGGCCCAGACTCCGGTGCGCGGGGTGCGCGCTTTCGATCAGGGTGATGGTTTTGGCCAGGATCCGGCGGTTGCCGGATCGGACGCCGTCGATATAATAGTCGGGATCTTTATCACCCATCGGGAAAAATGGCTCCCATGGTCGCTTAAAGTATTTTGAGTAAGTCCACGCTCCTCCTGCCTGGATAATGTTTTCCGAGGTCGGCGGGAAAAGCGGGGATCTGGGTTAACAATTATTTTGACTTTCGGTTGTCCAGGGCGTTGAGCACCTTGTTGGCCGATTCGGTAATGGCCGTTCCGGGGCCGAAGACGCCTACGGCACCGGCCCGGTAAAGAAAGTCGTAGTCGCCCGGCGGAATCACGCCGCCGACAATGACCAGAATATCTTCGCCGCCGGCTTCCTTGAGGGCGCTGATCAACTGCGGTACCAACGCCTTATGGCCGGCCGCCAGACTGGAGGCGCCCACCAGGTGAACGTCGTTTTCCACGGCCATTTTTGCCGCTTCCTCCGGCGTCTGGAACATGGGACTGATGTCCACGTCAAAGCCCAGATCGGCAAAGGCCGTTGCCACCACCTTGACGCCGCGGTCGTGGCCGTCCTGACCCATCTTGGTGAGCAGAATGCGGGGCCGTCTGCCCTCCTTTTCCATAAAGTCCGTGGTGCGCTTGCGAATGGCATCAATGACCGCGCTGTCCGAATATTCGGAGGCGTAAACCCCGGAGATGCACTGGGTGGTGGCCACGAACCGGCCAAAGACCTTTTCCATGGCATCGGACACTTCGCCCACGGTGGCCCGGGCGCGGATGGCGTCGATGCTGGCCGCCAGCAGATTGCCGCCTTTTTCGGCGGCCCGGGTGATGCCGTTGAGGGCGCTGTGTACGACCGCGTCGTCACGTTCGGCCTTGAGTTTATTGATCATGCGGATCTGGTCTTCGCGCACCTGTTCCGAAACTTCCAGAACGTCCATGGGAGTATCTTCGTCGAGCTTGTACTTGTTGACCCCCACAATGACATCCAGTCCCTGATCGATCCGGGCCTGTTTGCGGGCCGCGGACTCCTCGACGCGCAGTTTGGGCATGCCGGTTTCGATGGCCTTGGCCATGCCGCCCAGTTCCTCCACCTCATCGATGATTTTGCGGGCTTCTCTGATGATTCCGTCGGTGAGCGATTCGATATAGTAGGAGCCGCCCAGCGGGTCGACGGTATGGCACACTTGGGATTCTTCCTGGATGATGATCTGGGTGTTGCGGGCGATGCGGGCTGAAAAATCCGTAGGCAATCCCACGGCTTCGTCGAAGGAGTTGGTGTGCAGGCTCTGAGTGCCGCCCAACACTGCAGCCAGCGCTTCCAGGGTGGTGCGGATGATATTGTTGTAGGGGTCCTGCTGGGTGAGGCTCCAGCCCGAGGTCTGAACATGGGTCCTCAGCATGGAGGATTTGGGATTCTTCGGGTTGAAGGGCTTGAGCATGTCGTGCCACAGGTAGCGGGCCGCCCGCAGCATGGCGATCTCCATGAAAAAGTTCATGCCCACGCCGAAGAAGAAGCTGAGTCGGGGGGCAAACGCGTCGATGTCCAGTCCGGCAGCGATGGCGGCGCGGACATACTCCAACCCGTCTGCCAGGGTGAAGGCCGTTTGGAGCACGCTGTTGGCGCCGGCTTCCATCATGTGGTAGCCGCTGATGCTGACCGTGTTGAATTTGGGCATGTTTTCGGAGCAGTAGGCGATGATGTCCGAAACGATGCGCATGGAGGGCGTAGGCGGATAGATGTAAGTGTTTCGGGTCAGGTACTCTTTCAGGATGTCGTTTTGAATGGTGCCGGAAAGCTGCTCCTGTTTGACCCCCTGCTCTTCGGCGGCAACGATGTAACCGGCCATGATGGGCAGCACCGCACCGTTCATGGTCATGGAAACGCTCATTTTATCCAGGGGGATCTGGTCGAAGAGCACTTTCATGTCTTCCACCGAGTCGATGGCCACACCGGCCTTGCCCACATCGCCCATTACCCGGGGGTGATCCGAATCATAGCCGCGGTGAGTGGCCAGGTCAAAGGCCACCGAGAGGCCCTTCTGCCCCGCGGCAAGGTTGCGGCGGTAAAAGGCGTTGGAGTCCTTGGCCGTTGAAAAGCCGGCATACTGACGAATGGTCCAGGGGCGCCCGGCATACATGGTGGCCATGGGGCCGCGGACATAGGGGGCGAAACCGGGCAGGGTGTTGATGTGGGGCATGCCTTCCAGGTCCTGGGCCGTGTACAACGGCTTAACCCGTATCCCCTCCGGGGTTTCCCATTGAAGGTCTTCCAGGGATTTTCCCCTGAGCTGCTTGTTGGCCAAATCCTTCCATTTCTGCAATTCGGGATGTTCTGACATGGTATGCTCCTTTGTTAAAAACGGTTGATCGATTCAAATGGTATTGCCGGCCTGCCGGAAAATGCCATTTTATCAACAACGAAATCAGTTCAAATTGTTGCCTGGATTGGAAATAGCTCGCCAGACCATTTCAAAAAGCATGCTGGCCTGATCGGTCAATCGGCCCTGCTGCCCTCTGGAGATCCACATGGTAAATGCCCGCTGCACGGTCCCCAGCATGAAATCCAACAATACCCCGGCCCGTACATGGGGATTCAGTTGGCCCTCTTTCTGGCCGTTGCGCAGGACTTCCAGGTAGAGGTTGATCATCTTTTTCTGCTTGAATGTTTCGTCGGCCATCCAGGTTTTCATGGGCAAGGTCATGAAGATGATTCTGGCCAGCCCCGGATTGCGCTCGTAGTAATCCAACTGAAGCCAGAGAACTTTGCGCATCTTTTCCTTCAGGTCTTCAATGCCCTGGAGGTGGTCGTAGATTCGTTCGGTCAGTTTGCCCAGCCAGACGTCCACAAAGGCAAAGACCAGCCGCTCTTTCGATCCGTAGTGTTTATAAATGGTGGAAAAACTTACACCCGCCCGGTTGGCTACGTCGCGGATGTTGGCCTTGTGAAAATCGGAATGGGAAAAAATGTCCAGAACAGCCTGTTCCAGCCGTTGGTACACTTCAGGTTTAAGGGGTGTGAACATTGTTATGTTTTGTCCGGTTGGATTGGTCAGCTCAATGGCAGGTTATATCTAAACAACCTGTATTTACTATATAAAATTTATTTTCAGTTTGTTCAATTTCTATTGAAATGCTTTGAATAATAATGATGTTTCTCTTTAAAAAATTTGTATTTATTTGAATCTATTAAAAATAAATGTTTTGATGGGGTCGATTTAACTTGTAAGTGTAACATTGTTATGGTTCAGCACGTTAGAATGCACGCCAATCCTCTGTCAAGAAAAATTTTATGAATTGCAATCAGTTGATGCGGATAATTTTTATTTAAACCGGTCATCGTGTCATGTCTGCGATAACCGACCGCCCACCCTCAGTAGCCCTGTTCCTAAATCTGATGGCATTTGATCGCCGAGGCAACCCGATTCGCCGCGCTGTTCGGCGCGCCAATAGCACTGCTATTGGCGCTTCTCCCGCCTTGCGATCCGGCCGCCTCGGCAATCTCGGCGCGTCACCGTATTTACGAACAGGAGCACTTGGGCTTGATCCCGAACCGGAAGGTGCATATAGTCCCGGCACTGAAATTTTCGAATGCATCGGTTGAGAGGGTTGGACGTCAGCACTATCCTCCTGCATTCCTGGAAAGGAAATGGCCGCGAGAACCGGCCAACATTGATGTACACACTCGACGATTACGATTACCATCTGCCGGAGGCGCTTGTCGCCCAAACCCCGGCAACCGATCGGGACGGATCACGGCTTTTGCACCTGAACCGCAATAGTGGCGTTGTTTCGCATTGGCATTTTCATGATATCGTCAACCTGCTCCGCCCCTCGGACGTGCTGGTGGTGAACAACACCCGTGTCATCCCGGGACGCCTGCATGGCCGCAAGGCAACCGGCGGAAAAGCTGAACTGCTGATCCTCGATTACGGTGAAACCGATGGTCGTGGCAGTGATGACTTTAACCGGTTGTATCGCTGTCTGATCAAGGCTTCCAAACAGGCCGCTGCCGGGACGCGGATCATTTTCGACGAGGGACTGGTTGCCGAGGTCCAGGATTTTTCCAACGGCGTATATACGGTGGCATTTTCAGCACCGGAACCTTTTGACGGCCTGCTCAGCCGAATCGGCAGAATGCCCCTCCCTCCCTATATTAAAAGGGACGAAACGCAGCCGGATGAAGCGGACCGGATGCGCTATCAGACCGTGTATGCCCGCGAGCAGGGCGCCATTGCCGCCCCTACCGCCGGTTTGCATTTTACCGATCAAGTTTTGTCGCGCATCCGGGAAAAGGGCGTCGCGGTGACGGCCGTCACCCTCCACGTGGGATACGGCACCTTTCTACCGGTGCGAGTGGATGATATCCGGGACCACCGCATGCATGAAGAGTGGTTTTCCATTCCAGAAGAAACGGCCCGAATCGTCAGCCGGGCCAAAACCGGAGGTCGCCGGGTGGTGGCCGTGGGCACCACCAGCGTGCGCACCTTGGAGTATGCCACCGGATCGGACGGGATCCTCCACCCGGGAAGCGGCCGGTGCGATCTGTTCATCTATCCCGGCTACCCGTTCAAGACCGTGGACGCCATGATCACCAACTTTCACCTGCCACGATCCACCCTGCTTATGCTGGTGTCGGCCTTTGCCGGCAGGGAAACTATTTTGCACACTTACGATAAGGCCGTGGATGAAAAATACCGGTTTTTCAGTTATGGGGACGCGATGTTCATCGATTGAGGGTTCAAGGGGGCAAGGATTCGAGGTTTCGAGTGAACCGCTTTGAATCAAGGGTAGTTTCCATGAAGCGAACCAATTTTACCAACCTTTCAGATGCAACCAATGAACCGAACCTGTCATGCTTGATTTCAAATTGATTGCGCAGTCCGGCGCGGCTCGCGCCGGTGTCTTTGATACACTCCACGGCCGAGTGGAAACCCCGGTGTTCATGCCCGTGGGAACCCAGGCCACGGTCAAGGCCATGAGCCCGGAAGAGCTCAAGGCGGCCGGTGCCCAGATTATTTTGGGCAACACCTACCATCTCTACCTTCGGCCCGGATGCGATATCATCGGGAGATTCGCCGGTCTGCACCGATTCATGAACTGGGATCGGCCCATCCTTACCGACAGCGGAGGCTTCCAGGTGTTTTCTCTTTCCAGGCTGCGCAAGCTCACCGAGGCGGGCTACGCTTTCCAGTCCCACATTGACGGTTCCCGGCACATGCTTTCGCCGGAGAAATCCATCGAGGTTCAGATCTGCTTGAATTCAGATATCATCATGTGCCTGGATCAGTGCCTCGAACATCCGGCTACGTATGAGCAGGCCGCCGCAACGCTGGCGTTGACTACCCGTTGGGCCCAGCGATGCAAAACCTTTTGGCAGGAACGAACCGACCAGCAAAACAGCCTGTTCGGCATCGTCCAGGGCGGCATGTTTGCGGATCTGCGAGCGCGTTCGGCCGAAGCGATCGCAGCGATCGACTTCCCCGGATACGCCATCGGTGGCCTGAGCGTGGGTGAGCCCAAGGAATTGATGATGGAAATGGCGGCCCATACCCTGCCATTGCTGCCCGATGATCGGCCCCGGTATATTATGGGGGTGGGCACCCCCGAGGATCTGGTGGAACTGGTGGACCGGGGGGCCGACATGTTCGACTGCGTCATGCCCACGCGTAACGCCCGAAACGGGCAGCTGTTCACCGAGCGGGGTACTCTCAACATCTGCAACGCCCGCTTTCGTGAAGATGAGGGGCCGGTGGATCCGTCCTGCGACTGCTATACCTGCCGCCATTACAGCCTGGCCTACCTTCGTCACCTTTATACGGCGCGTGAAATCCTGGCATACCGGCTAAACACCATCCATAACCTTCACTATTACGTGAATCTGGTAAAGGCCATGCGCAGGGCGATCCTGGCCGGAACGTTTGACCAGTTTAAAAAGGCGTTCTATAGTAAACATTGACGGTTTTGTAACAAGTCCGATATCCAATTCTATTCAGAAATTGGGTTTATCAATTTCGGGAAAGGGCTCTGATATGAAAGAAAAAGTGAAAGCGGCCATCGATAAGATACGGCCCATGCTCCAGGCGGACGGCGGTGATGTGGAACTGATCAGCGTTGACAACGGCATCGTCAAGGTTCGGCTGCAGGGTGCCTGTGCCGGCTGCCCCATGTCCCAGATGACGCTCAAAAACGGTATCGAGCGGGTACTGAAGCAGCAGATCCCCGAACTCAAATCGGTTGAATCGGTCTGATTTTTCCTGCTTTCAGGAAGATGCCCAACAGCCGGGTGAACATGTCCGGTGTGTGATTGCCGTGGCGGCGGGCGACACTGCCGCCATCCGTATGCCCTTCTTTTTCCTTGTTGACACAAGGGCCCGCCATTTTTTAGTCTACGCGCTTGTTATTGCCGACCCATGCTGATCCACAGGAGAGGCGGATGTTATCCCTGTCTCGTCGATTTGCGGATCTTCGAATCCGCTACAAAATGCTTATCAGCTATTCCGCGGTATTTGTTCTCTCGTTTTCGATTGGCAGTGGAATTATATATTTTTTTGTTAAGGAAGCCATCGAAACCAATATTGAAAGCGAGCTGACCACTACCACCCAAACCATATTGAACATGGTACGGACTTCTGCCGGCGTTTCCATAAAAAACCACCTGCGTGCCGTTGCCGAAAAGAACAGGGAAATTGCCCAGCATTTTTACCAGCAGGCCCAGGCCGGTTACTTCAGCATGGAAGAGGCCAAAAGCCGAACCCGGGACGTCATGCTGAGCCAGACGATCGGAAAAACCGGATATATCTACTGCATCGACAGCCATGGCGTCATCTTGATTCATCCGGAAAACGCCCTGGTTCATGTGGACCTGTCCGACTATTCCTTTATCGCTGATCAGAAGATAAGGAAGGTCGGTTATCTGGAATACAACTGGAAGAACCCGGGGGAGACCCATCCACGACCCAAAGCCTTGTACATGACCTATTTCGAACCCTGGGACTGGATCATTTCGGTCTCTTCTTATCGGAATGAATTCAGAGAACTGGTCAACGTGGGGGATTTCCGAAACAGCATCCTGTCGATCGTATTCGGCCAGACGGGATACTCCTATGTTTTGGACCTCGAAGGAAATCTGATTGTGCACCCCTCACTCGAGGGTAATTATTTCGAAGCCACCGATGTCAAGGGACGTCAATTCATTCGGGAAATCTGCGAGCGTAAAAGTGGAAAAATTATCTATTCATGGGCGCCGCCCGATGAATTGGATGCCCGTGAAAAACTGGTCATATTCAACTACATTCCTGAATATGAGTGGATTGTCGCCTCTTCCAGCTACCTGGAGGAGTTTTATGCACCGCTCAAGACCATCGGCCACCTGATCCTGGCCACCGTGGTGATCTCGTTCATTCTGGTTCTGCCCATTACCCTGCGGATCAGCGCATCCATTACCAACCCGCTTCAAGAATTGATGAATCGATTTGCGTCGGGCGCCAGGGGGGACATCTCGGTGCGTATGCAGCGGCAAAGTCGTGACGAAGTGGGAGCGCTGGCCAACTATTTCAACGCCTTTATGGAGCGGTTGGAGGTCTATAGTGAAAGTCTGAAGACGGAAATCAGCGACCGTAAAAAGGCGGAGGCCGCCATTCGAAAAAGCGAAGCCAAATACAGGGAACTGGTGGAAAATGCCAACAGCATTATCCTGCGGATGACACCGCAGGGTACCATCACTTTTTTCAATGAATTTGCACAGCGGTTTTTTGGGTACACTGAGTTGGAAATTTTGGGAAAGCCGGTCGTGGGTACCATCATTCCCGAGGAGACGCCCGACGGCATCCAGATGATGGTCCGGCAATCCAGCCAGCGAGGGGGTCAATCGTATGCGAATATGCTGCGCAACGGCAACCGGGTATGGATTGCCTGGACCAGCCGGACCACCCATGACCGTTCCGGCGAGATAAAGGAATACCTGTGCATCGGCACCGATATCACGGAAGCCCGGAAAATGGAAAACATGATGGTTCAGACCGAGAAGATGATGAGCGTCGGGGGCTTGGCTGCCGGCATGGCCCATGAGATCAACAATCCGCTGGGAGGGATGCTGCAGAGCCTTCAAAACGTCATTCGGCGAATGTCTACCGGATTGCCCGCCAACGAAGCCGATGCAGTGGCGTGCGGCACCCGATTGGAAACCATTCGCTGTTATCTGGAAAAAAGAGAGATCTTCCGGTTTTTGGAAAATATCCGGGTCTCCGGAGAGCGGGCATCGCACATCGTCGAAAATATGCTCAGCTTCAGCCGGCGCAGCGAATCGAGGAAAACACCGGTTAATTTGTCAGAATTGTTGGATAAGGCCGTTGAACTGGCGGCCCACGACTATGATTTGAAAAAGAAATTTGATTTTCGCCACATCCGGGTTGTCCGGCAATATGAACCGGACATGGTGCCGGTTCCCTGTGCGGCCACCGAAATCGAGCAGGTGATCCTCAACCTGCTGCGTAATGCAGCCCAGGCCATGGGCGAAAACGGGCGGCAGCGGCAGCCACCCTGTATTACTTTGAGCCTACGCAGGGAAAGCGATTCAGCGGTTATTGAAATTGCGGACAACGGGCCGGGCATGGATGCACAGCGGCTCAAACGGATCTTCGAACCGTTTTTCACCACCAAGGAAGTCGGGGTGGGAACGGGGTTAGGACTGTCGGTTTCTTATTTTATCATCACCAACAACCACAACGGTTCCATGTCCGCGGATGCATCCCCGGGCAAGGGGGCGACTTTTATCATCCGGTTGCCGTTATCCGATTCTTCGATGGGATACCCACACCCATCCGGCGACAGCACCGCGACCGACCCGACGGAGTTCATTCATGTCAGCTGAAATCGCACTGCAAAACTGTGTTCTCGTTATCGATGATGAAGATATTGTGCGGGACAGCATTTCCACCTATCTGGAAGACAGCGGATTTGTTGTCCACCAGGCTAAAGATGGCAAAGAAGGGCTTGAACGCTTTCGGCAGGTCGATCCGAATGTGGTGTTGCTGGATCTTCGCATGCCGCGCATGGACGGGCTTGAGGTACTGGCGTCGATTGCCGAGGAACTTGACCAGGTCCCCGTAATCGTGGTTACCGGAGCCGGTGTGCTCCAGGATGCCGTGGCGGCCCTGCGCCTGGGGGCCTTCGATTTTGTCACCAAACCCATCGTCGACATGGCGGTGCTGGAGCATGCGGTAAACCGTGCCTTGGAGCGCACCCGCCTTATAGAGGAGAACCGGCGTTATCAGGCCCACCTGGAGGACGAAATCCGCGCACGGACCCAGGACCTCCGTTGGCGAACCGAACAACTGCTGGCGGCCAACGCAGAATTGGAAAAGGAAATGGCCATCCGGGAAAAGACCGCTTCCGCTCTAAAGCAGAGCGAAGCCCGTCTGGCTGAAGTCGTCTCCATTTTTGAAGGGTTCATATATACCTGTGATTCGGAGTTCTGTCTGGATTTCGTCAATCGCAAACTGGCCGATCACGTGGGCGGGGATGTGGCCGGCAAGGTCTGCCATCATGTCCTGTATGGCTTGGACCAGCCGTGCCCATGGTGTCGATACTCAGACGTGTTTGGGGGCCAGACCGCACACACTGAATTTTACAACGAAAAAGACGGTCGCTGGTATGATGCTGTTCAATCGCCGATGTTCGGCAGTGAGGGACAGGTACGAAACCTACAAGCCGTGGTGCTGGATATTTCTGAACGCAAAGCCACTGAAGACTGGCTGCGCCAGCGGGAGGCTCAGCTTTCGGAAAAAAACCGGCGCCTGAAATCTTCCATGCGGACGGCGAGCCGGTTCGGCCATATCATCGGCAAGAGCCGCCCCATGCAGGAGGTTTACGAGAACATCCTCAAGGCTGCGGAATCCAACGCCCACGTGATCATCTACGGCGAATCCGGCACCGGCAAGGAACTGGTGGCCAAGACCATCCACGACCTGTCCGACCGCGGCAGCAAAAAATTTGTTACGGTTCATTGCGGTGCCATTCCGGACAACCTTATCGAAAGCGAATTCTTCGGCTATCGCAAAGGGGCCTTTACCGGAGCGGATCAGGACAAGCCCGGCTACCTGGATGCGGCCGACGGCGGAACCCTGTTCATGGACGAAGTGGGTGAGCTGAACCTGACCATGCAGGTCAAGTTGCTGCGGGCTATCGAGGGCGGGGGATTCACCCCCATCGGCAGCAGCGTGGTGCAACAGGCCGACATCCGCATCGTGGCAGCCACCAATCGCAATCTGCGAAGCAGTCTGGAATCGGGCCGCTTTCGAAAAGATTTTTACTATCGGATCCATATTCTGCCTATTTATCTGCCTTGCCTGAAATCCAGAAAAGAGGATATACCGCTGCTGGTAAACCATTTTGTCAGCGACTTTCACCATGGTGACAAGCTTCCCGTGGTGCCCCAGCGAATCATTGCAGCCATGCAGCGCTATGATTGGCCGGGGAATGTCCGCGAACTGCAAAACAGTGTTCATCGGTATATCACCTTAGGAGAGATCGATTTTTTGGACCTTCCCCAGCCGAGTGACACACCTGACATCCCACCGGGCAGACCGCGCTTTCAACCCGATGGGCCCAGTGAGGCTTTGAGCGATGCCGTCAGTGCCTTCGAAAAGGCATTCATCGAACACCAGCTCAAGGAAAACCAATGGCATCGCTCCCGCGTTGCCGAGTTGCTGGGCATTGATCGGCGAACGCTTTTCCGCAAAATGAAAGCCTATGGGCTTTAATCTTCCCTAGTTGGGACATAAAATTCCCAAATCTTAATTTATCTTTAAAAACAAACAAATAAAGCCACAATTATATTGTAATGGGACAAATAAGCCCCATTTATTCAAAGAATCGGATTCATTAAAAAACCGATTTTCATAGGACGCAACCGATTGTTTATTAAATAATTAAATGTTTTTTCCAGCTATGGCACTGCCCTTGCTTTTTACTTGATTCGAATTTCAGCGTGGAGAGTTGACCCGGCACTGTCCTCTATCCGTCGATCCTTCAATGATTCCAGGATGCCATCAGGCTCTACAACGCTGAATCGGGTATCGGGCAAATGCGCTTTATATCACTATTCCCCATTTTATTTCCACAGGAGGTCTCAATGGCAGCAGAAGGTCAAGGAAATCCAGCAGTCGTCGGTCTGGCCGGTTTTGGTTTAACGACGTTGATTCTCCAGTTCCATAACCTTGGATGGTGCGGTATCGGGCCGGTTCTGGCGCTTGCTCTTGCTTTCGGCGGGGTGGCCCAGCTGATTGCCGGATTTCAAGAGTTCAAGTGCGGCAACAATTTCGGTTACAGTGCCTTTGTTTCCTACGGCTCGTTCTGGATCGCCCTGGGGATTGTTTGGATGCTGAACCATTTCAAGGTTTACACCCTCAGCCACACCGACGTCGGCTTTTTCCTGGTGGTCTGGACCCTATACACCGCGATCATGTGGGTCGCTGCCATGCGGGTTCACGGTGCCATGGCATCTACGTTCACCTTGTTGTTGATCGGTTTTATCGGTCTCGATCTGGCTCATTTCGGTTTTCCCGGGTTGACCAAACCCACCGCCATCGTTTTGATTCTGTGCGCGCTGAACGCCTGGTATATGATGGCCGCCGCCATTTATGCCCAGGTGTTCGGGAGACCGATTCTTCCCGTTGGAAAGCCGTGGATCGATTCATCACCCGAACCCGTGGGAACCCTGGCTAAAGAAACGGCCTAATCGTGTTACCGGCGGTGGAACCGGGTATCCTACCCCTCACACAGCCCATGCCGGTCGTCATTGAATCGAACGGTAATCCCTGAATTTAACCCACAGGGATCCACCACCCCTTGCCCGGAGCGGACGGCCCCCTCCGGGCAAGACCGTGGTGCCCGATACCGTCCTGCTGCGACAAACAGATACATCGAACCCCATTATCGACGCAATCAGCGCCAAGACTCGAAAGGATATATTCATGACCAACCTATACGATAGCGCATTCTCAGAATCCATCAGCGATCCGGAACGTTTTTGGGCGAAGGCGGCGGAAGACTGCCACTGGTACAAGCGCTGGGACAAGGTGCTGGATGACAGCAACAAGCCCTTTTACCGCTGGTTCACCGGCGGGCAGATCAACACCTGCTACAATGCGCTGGACTATCACATCGAGCAGGGCCGGGGGGACCAGCTGGCGCTGATCTACGACAGTCCGGTCACCGACACAATCCGGAAATACACCTACCGTCAGCTTCGGGACGAAGTGGCCGGTTTTGCCGGTGTGCTCAAGGCGCAGGGTGTCGAAAAGGGAGACCGGGTATTGATCTATATGCCCATGATCGCGGAAGCGGCCATGGCGATGCTGGCGTGTGCGCGCATCGGTGCGGTGCACTCGGTGGTATTCGGGGGTTTTGCGGCCAAGGAACTGGCCACGCGGATCAACGATGCCAAGCCCAAGGTGATCGTGACGGCGTCGTGCGGGATTGAAGTGAAAAAGGTGATTGCGTACAAGCCGCTGCTGGACAAGGCCATCGACATGAGCGCGAGCAAGCCGAAAAAGTGTATCATCTTTCAGCGGCCCATGGAGAAAGCGGCGATGATCGCGGGCCGGGATGTGGACTGGGTGGAGGCGATGGGTTCGGCAAAGCCGGCCGACTGCGTGCCGGTGGCGGCGACGGACCCGCTGTACATTCTGTACACGTCGGGCACCACGGGCCAGCCCAAGGGCGTGGTGCGGGACAACGGCGGCCATGTGGCGGCGCTCAAGTGGACCATGAAGGCCATTTATGACATCGATGCCGGTGACGTATTCTGGGCGGCTTCGGACGTGGGCTGGGTGGTGGGCCACAGCTACATCGTCTACGCCCCGCTGTTCAAAGGTGCCACCACGATCCTGTTCGAGGGCAAGCCGGTGGGCACGCCGGACGCCGGTGTGTTCTGGCGGGTGATATCCGAGCACAAGGTCAAGGCCATGTTCACCGCCCCCACGGCATTTCGGGCGATCAAGCGTGAGGATCCCAAGGCCGAGCTGATGAAGAAGTACGACCTGTCCAACTTCAAGATTTTATTTCTGGCCGGTGAGCGCACGGACCCCAATACCCTGCACTGGGCCGAGGACGCCCTGAAGGTGCCGGTGGTGGACCACTGGTGGCAGACGGAGACGGGCTGGGCCATCGCCGCCAACTGCATGGGCCTGCACGCGTTCCCGGTCAAGGAGGGATCGCCCACCAAGCCGGCGCCGGGTTGGAACCTGCAGGTGGTAGATGATGGCAACCAGCAGGTGGCGCCGGGCCAGATCGGTGCCCTGGTGGTGAAGCTGCCGCTGCCCCCGGGCGCGCTGCCGACATTGTGGCAGAACGACGACCGCTACGTGGAGTCCTACCTGGAAGAGTTTCCCGGCTACTACAAGACGGCCGATGCGGGCTTCATCGATGCGGACGGCTACGCCTACATCATGAGCCGGACCGACGACATCATCAACGTGGCCGGTCACCGGCTATCCACGGGGGCCATGGAAGAGGTGCTTTCGGACCATCCGGACGTGGCCGAGTGTGCGGTGCTGGGGGTGGATGACGACCTCAAGGGCCAGGTGCCGGTGGGCTTTGTGGTGCTCAAGGCCGGCGTATCCAAGGCCGAAGGCGAGATCGTCAAGGAGGTGATCCAGATGGTGCGCGACCGGATCGGCCCGGTGGCGGCCTTCAAGACGGCCACGGTGGTCAAGCGACTGCCCAAGACCCGCTCGGGCAAGATCCTGCGGGGCACGATCCAGAAGATCGCCGACAACAAGGCATACAATGTGCCGGCCACCATCGACGACCCGACCATCTTGGGCGAAATGGAGGAAGCCCTCAAAGGCATCGGTTACGCCGGTTCAAGAAAAGGTTAATCAAAATAGATATAGTTCTAACGGCGCCGGGGTGTGCTTGCGTATCGCTCCGGTGTCGTTTTTTATTTTGGGGCTATCTGCATTCCTGAGAAAAACAAGGCAACGCTTGACCTTCAAAAAGACATCGCTTAAAAATTTATAGATGACTTTACGGCCTATCTGCGCTACATTTTCAATGTTCTGCCAGCCCGTTTTTTACCGCAGGTGTGACTCCCCATCATAAACCACCATCGCCATTTGCGACCTCCAACGCGTGGCGATTATAGATAGACCGGCCTGGTGCAGCAGGTGCTTTGCATTTACCGCCCATCGTCGACGGAGGTGGCCTCATGGCTTTTCATCCAGGTCGATTCTTCAGATCGTTTGCCGCCGCTGCCATTTTCGTCCCCATCGCTTTTCTTTCGCCTGCCCTGGCCGCCGATCTGGCCATTTACATCGACAAACAGGAAGATTCCTTAAATGTTCGGGCCGTCTCGGTATTCGATACCTCTGCATTCACCATTGATTCCCAGACCGGCATGGTTCAGAAAATGGAGCGGATCTACGACCTGATCGAACGCCGACCGGAAGCAGCCGGTACCTTGGATCAAGTTGGTGACTTCATGGATAAACAGTACCGTACGGTTCGGGCGCTTATTCCTTTTTTGAAAGAGGAGAAGGAAAAACAAGACACGGATGCTCCGTCTGCAGAGCTCGAAACATTGAACCGATTGCTGGCCGAGGCCGGCGGGTTGCTCTTCGATCCCATAGAGCCCCTGGTGGCAAGCGCCAGCGGCATCGAATTCGTGGTTACGGAAGATTGTTTTTTTTATCCATTCGATGCTCTGCATGTCAGCGGGACGTCCCTGTTTCTTAAAAAACCGGTAGCCTACCGTCTATCCCAAAAGAACACAACCACGCCACAGGCATCTGCCAGTTGGCGTGGGCTGATCATCTCGGATGCGGATGAGGACCCTGAAAAAGGTGTCGCCACTGTTGCCTCCAGCTTTCCCGGTGCATTCGGCTTTGACGTCCAGAGCGTCCGACGGGAAGACATCCAAGGCATATCATCTGTGGATTTCATCCTGGTCAGCGCCGACGGCGGTGTGAACGGATTTAAAATGAAGCACCTGGAGCTTCGCCCGGAGATGCTCTCGCGCCTGCAGCCGGAGCTGGTCTATTTCGACTGCAACCGGTACGGGCTGAACCTGAATTTTATCAACCACTTCGACCAATCCGGCGTCTCCACCTATGTGGCACCCATTTTCAGTCGGCAGAAGGGTGATGCCTCCGCCCAGACCATGATTCGGTTTTTCAGGGCGCTGCTGAACGGTGAGCGTCCATCCCAGGCAATGTCTCTGGCACGAAAAACCCTATATGATTTCTATGTTCTCGCGGGAGAGGATGAATTGACGGCGATGAGAAGTGCATTTCCTTTTCGGGTATATCGTCTCAATTAGGGGGTCATGACGATCCGCTCACGGCGGACCGCCTTCAGCCCTATCACTCCTGATACCACTCCTCGGCAATGTCGGCAATTTTTCTGGACGATGGGATAATATGCCATAGCGATCCTTCTTACCCGATAAGCATAAAATTTATCTCATTCCCGCGAGTCAACGGAAATGCGTCATCGTTCGGTTGTAACCGGTCTGAAAGGATGCCCCTTTTAAATGCGTGTGCTAAAGGATTCACTCATGGTTCAAGAGATTCCCGAATATGGCATCCGGTATGTGTTGACGGCACCGGTCCACCGATCCCTGCCAGCCCGTTTCACCGACGCTACCGCTCGGCAGGTGCTGCGATTTCATCGCACGCTGCCGGGGTATCGGTCAACCCGTCTCGTCCGCCTGGGCGCGCTGGCCAGGCGTTGGGGTTTAGGTGAGATCCTGGTCAAGGACGAATCAACGCGGTTTGGGCTGAACGCCTTCAAGGTGCTTGGCGGAAGCTATGCCATCGCGCGATTGCTCTGTCAGCAATTGAAAATCGAATTGAAGGATGTCGACTTTGACTATCTGACCAGCGATGCCGTGCGGCGGAGACTCGGCCAGACGACCCTCACCGCGGCCACCGACGGCAACCATGGATGCGGCGTTGCCTGGGCGGCTGATCAATTGGGGCTGGAGGCCAGGATTTTTATGCCCAGAGGATCGGTGCCATCCCGGGTGGCAAATATTCGTTCCTACGGCGCTGCCGTCGAGGTGACAGGCCTGAATTATGACGACACCGTTCGTCTGGCCTGCCGCATGGCCCGGGAAAACGGGTGGCAGGTCATTCAGGATACCGCATGGGAAGGCTATGTCGACATTCCCCGTTGGATCATGCAGGGCTACACCACCCTGAGCAGGGAGGCGATAGGCCAGATGGCAATGGATCGGCTGCATCCCACGCATGTTTTTGTTCAGGCGGGTGTAGGGGCTTTTGCCGGCGCCATGATTGCCCATCTGGTGAATGCATTCAAGGAGAAGCCGCCACGGTTCATTGTTGTGGAACCAACCCGTGCTGCCTGCATGCTTGCTTCAGCCGCTGCCGGTGACGGTCGACCCCATGCCGTCACCGGCGATCTGGATACGATCATGGCCGGCCTTGCCTGTGGGGAGCCCAGCCCCTTGGCATGGGAAATCCTGCATGCATTTGCTAACGCCTATGTCAGCTGCGATAATTATGTGGCCGCCAACGGGATTCGCATTATGGCCAATCCCCTGGCGGGGGACGATGGCATCGAGTCCGGAGAGTCCGGTTCGGTGGGGATTGGTCTGCTGGATCTGATTGCCAACCATCCGGATTTTCTTGATTTAAGGCGATCCCTCCATATCGGGCCGGATTCGACGGTGCTGCTGTTCAACACCGAAGGGGCCACCGATCCGGATAATTATCGCGAGATTCTCTGGTACGGGAAATATCCCCTGGTACCCGGAACCGTTGAAAAGTAAGGCCATTTGCGCTTACCATCGTGCGCAGTTCAGAGGGGCTTGGCTGGCTTCAAGACGCCGGATGTTTTCGACGACACCTGCCACGATTCCCTGCATGGAAAGATCCGTGGATCCGGCTACATGCGGGGTGGCCAGCACATTTAATGCAAAGATCGGGTCGCCGGGATCCGGAGGCTCTTCCCAGAAGACGTCCAGTCCGGCACCGGCGATGGTGCTGCTGGACAGGGCCCATTCCAGGGCATCCCGATCCACAATACCGCCGCGGGACAGGTTGATGAGATAGGCGGTGGGTTTCATGAAGGCAAAGGTCCGACGGTTCATCAGCCCCATGCTGGCGGGGGTGACGGGCAGGCAGAGAAAGACGACATCCGATTGGCCCAGCAATTCAGGCAATTGTTCAGGGCCGCCGACCCAGTCCAGACCCAGGGCCGCTTTGGCCGTTTGCGGGTCACGGTTTCTGATCCCGATGATGCGGACACCAAATCCCCTCAGCCGTTGAATCAAGGCTTGACCAATGCCACCGAGACCCACCAGCCCGATAGTCCTTCCCCCCAGCGCCTTGCCCTGGGGCTGCCCCATCCTGCCCACCTGGAGGCTCCGTGCCATCCCGCGAGCATCCCGAAACAGACCGATCATCAGGTAGATGCCCAGTTCGGCAACCGATTCGGCGTTGCCCGATGTGGCGGTGGGAACATTGGCCACGAAAATCCTCTTCTCCTCTGCCGCGGCCATGTCGACTCCCTCCAGTCCTGCGCCGCACTGTTGAATTAGTTTCAACCGGTCGGCCTCTGCCAGCAGGGTGCGGGTGACGGGACACATGGTGGGTATGAGCACATCCACCCCGGCCAGGCTGTCTATGGCAAATCCGCCGGTTGCCGTAAAGCGATGGTTTGGCAGTTGCGTCCGGACGATTCCCAAAAATCCACCCCAGGCATCCTCGGGTGCGGCAAACAGGATGTTCACGCGGTCACCTCCATTTTACCTATTTTCGGCTCGCTGTGCTCCTTTTCCACCAGCCTGCAGATTGCCTCCGATGCGGCGCAGTTGACACCGATCTTCTCAAGCCCGGAGATGTCTGACGGAGCCATGCCGGAAATGGCATCCACCGCCGCCGTGATTCGGAAATCCCGTTCACTGGCTTCGTAAATGGATGTTCTCGGGCAGTTGGGATAGTTGCAACCAGAGAAAACCAGGGTGGAAACGGTTCTCTCTCGGAGGAAGGCTTCAAGCGGTGTGTGGTAGAATGCCCCCCAGCGGGGCTTGAAGACGATGGCCTCTTGGGGGCCGATCGGCTGGATCGCCCCGGACATCAGCAGATCGTCGTCGATGCGGACATCCTTGCCGGGGAGCAGCGGCTCTGCCGGTCGACGCCCCGACGATCCTTTCAGCAAAATCGGTTTTCCCGCCAGCAGCGAATGTCGACGGCACCGGTCGGCGTCCTCGGCATCGGGTGTGTAGATGCGGATCACATGGACGATGGGCCGGCCGGCATCGCGAAAGGTTCGACACAGTCGACTGATTTGTGGAAGAATGGTTGTGGTGCCGGGTACTGTGAACGTTCCGCCGTCAAGGGTGTCGTTTTGAACGTCGATGGTGATCAGGGCGGCCCGGTCATATTTGGGAAGGGTAAATTGATCGGGTGTGGTCATGGTCGTTTTTCCGGACGAAGATTTTTTCAAGATCGATGGTGGTATTTTCTGAAGCCGATAGCACAGATATTTTAAAGCTGCAAATAAAGATGGTTTTCATGCTTCATCCGATAGTGCATCGGTTCCGGCCGTTTTCCTTGCTTCGGTACAGCAGGGTGTCGGCGCGCTTGACGATGCTGTCAGTGGTGTCCGTTTTATTGGCCAGGGTGCCGCCGATGGACACCGTGACCGTCAGGGTCCGGCCGTTTTCCCGGGTATGAGATTTCTCCACCAGGGACCGGACCCGTTCGGCAGCGGAACGCAGGCCGTCGTCATCGACGCGCTTGAGGATGCCGATGAACTCTTCCCCGCCCCAGCGTCCCATCAGGTCCGATGGACGGGCGGCGTTCATGAAGGTGCGGGATACGGTCTTGAGCACGCGGTCGCCCACGTCATGGCCGTAGGTGTCGTTGACCCGTTTAAAAAAATCGATGTCCATAAAGACAATACCGAAACCTGTGCCATAGCGCTGTATCTCGGAAATCCGGCTGTCCAGTTCCATTTCAAGGTAGCGGCGGTTGGCCAGTTGGGTCAAGTTGTCCAGGAAAGAGAGTTTTTCCAACTCCCGGACCTTGGTTGTGATGGCGTTTCCGGCGCTCAGGTCGGTGAACAATTCGGCACCGCCGATGATGCTGCCGGAAGTATCATGAAGGGGCGCCGCCCGGATCCATACGGGAATACGGTGGCCGTCTTTGTGGCGCAGGTAGACCTCCGCATCGCGAAATACACCGTCCGCGATAGTGGATGCCAGCGGACATCTGCCCAGGCACAAGCTTCTTCCCTTGTCATCCACGTGGACGAGAATATTATCCCGGCACTGGCGGCCGATCACCTCTTGGGAACGATACCCCGTGATTTTTTCAGCCACGCGATTCCAGTAAATGATGGTTCTGTCTTTATCCACCAGATACAGCCCGTCGAAAATGTTTTCGATAAGCGATCGGAAATCGATGTCCATAACGGTTTTCTCATACCTCCTTGACGGGTTTGTCGTTCATTATGTCCGTGCTTTCATCTACTTCAAATCAAAATACCGCCAAACGGCATCTTCCGCCTTCAAGGTAATCAACCGCTGGGACGTTCGCAGGGTAATCTTGTTGTAGGTGGTTTTCAGGGACTCGACGTTCTCTTTTATTTGAAAGCGGATTTCGGCAGCGCCCCGGCGGTAGGCCGAGAAACCGAATGCCCGTGTCGGGGTGACGACGGCGGCCACCCGGCCTTCAACCGCGTTGGCGACGACCGACTCGCCAATGGGAAGACGGGTCTGGAAAAAGCCGCCGGTATCGGTGCCGAAGCCGACGATCCGTTCACCGGTCAGCATAATCACCAGATGGGCGGAGATGAGCATTTCAGGTGTTTCCTTTTTCTCATTGATTTTCAAATAGCGCGTGTTCCACTGCCCCGATTTTACGGAAACGGCCAACAGCCGATTACTGGTGAGAAAGGCGCCAACTTCCCCTTTTGCCCCCTGCCAAAGAATCTTTTCCCGTGAACGAAAATCTTCTGAGAATTTCCGGCTTCCATCCACCACGGCGATGAATGCACTGTCCGTGGTAAAGATTTCCACCAGATCCTCGACCTCTTCGTAGGCCATGGTCCGGGTGGAGATCATGAGCAGGGGGAGAATCAGCACTATCAGTATTTTCAAGTCAAATCGTCCATTGGGTTTTGACGTTTTTAACATCCAGCTAATCCGAAACATAGCGGGGATAGGTGGACTTGGCCGCCTCCGCCCACCGGGGATCGATGTCTGCGGTCAGAAAGGGTTTTTCGACGGACGTGGTTCCTAATACGGCACCTTCTTCAGGTTCGATGATCCAGCCGGTGCCGCCGAAGTCCGATCCCGGAATATTGGGACCGTTCAGGTTCGACGACAGACAGAAGGCGCCCGATACTACCGCGGCGGTCCGGCCGCCGGCGATCCACTTGTCGGTTGATGAGGCCGGCGTCACCCGCGGGCAGATGAGGATGTGAACGCCTTGCCGGCCATAGTTGCGGGCGTGCAGGGTGAACCACAGCTCCGTGCAGATCAGAAATCCACAGACGATGCCGCCGCAGGCAAAGGGTTTGAAGGCGCCTTTTCCCCTTCGGTACCAGGACGCTTCCCAAAAACCGGCCTCGTCGGGCAGGTAATATTTGGTGTGGGCCGGGATGACACCGTCATCCGGTGTCCACACAAACCCTTCATTGTGCGGCACGCCGCGGCGGTTCACCGGCCGGGTACCCATGACGACGCCAGCACCCAGTTCGGGCAGGCGCTCAATCCAGCGCCGGTGGGATTCCACGGTTTGCCGCCAGCGTTCGGGATCGACCCGATCTGAGGCGGCCGGCCAGGGGTGGAAAGGCATTTCCGGCAGCAGGACCAGATCGCTTTTGGCCGAGCGGGTGTGGTCGGCCAGGTGGTCCCATTGTTCGGCCAGCGCCCCGGGATCGTTAGGCAGTTCGCATACGGTGACTTTCAACAGATGGATCCTTTTCCCGAATGAATGCGCAGTCCAATTGGCAATGCCGCCAATGCAGGCTGAATGACTGAAAAATCGGATGTTAAGATCTACTTTACATCATCTCGCGGTCCGGTCAAGAACCCCTTCTCCGTAAATCTATCGTCGAGGCTATCGGATGGATTCCTTTCAGATACCGTCGCTCTTGACTTGCGGAGTGTTCCGAATACCCATTCAAGGCCCTTGAATTGTCATTGTTGCCGGGGTATCGTTTGTCTCTCCTGGCTCCTATTCCTTTATGAATAACCGTCTGAAAGGTCCCGATGCAGCCCGACCCTCTTCCCGCCAAGCGCCGCCTGCTCCTGATCCTGGCAACACTGCTGGCCTTGTTCCTGGCCGCACTGGACACGCTGATCATGAGCGCGGTCATGCCAACCATCGTGGCCGATCTGGGTGGGCTGCACCTCTACAGCTGGGTCTTTTCCACCTACCTGCTCAGCCGTGCCGTGGCCCTGCCGGTGTTCGGCAAGCTGGCGGACCTGTTTCCCACCCGCACCCTTTACCTGGTTTCCATTCTCATCTTCCTGGTTGGGTCCGTGCTGGCAGGCATGGCCCGGAGCATGATGGCCCTGACCGTGTTCCGGGCCATTCAGGGGATCGGCGCCGGTGGTAATTTCGCGCTGGTATACATTGTCCTTTCGGATATTTCCGAGCCGGAAAACCGTGGACGAATGATGTCTTATGCCAGTTTCGTATGGGGGCTGGCCAGTGTTCTGGGTCCCTCTTTGGGCGGTTTTATCGTCAACTGGGTCTCCTGGCGCTGGATTTTCTACATCAATGTGCCCATCGGCCTGCTTTCGATGGTCGGCATTTGGTTCTTCCTGAAGGAAACCCGCGATAAACACCAGATTATCGAGATCGACTATGCCGGGATCATCACCCTGATCGTGGCGATCCTCTCCTTTCTCACCGCTTTTTTACTGGGTGGACGGGATTACGGGTGGACATCGCGGCCGATCCTGGGGTTGTTCGCCCTGTTCGCCCTGTCCGCCGCGGGCTTCTATGTTGCTGAAAAACGCAGCAACGAACCCATCCTCTGCTTCGATTTTTTCCGGCTGCGGGGATTTTCCAGCGGTAACGGCCTGGTCTTTTTCAGCAGCGCGGCCATTTTTTCGCTTTCCGCCTTCAGCCCCCTGTTCATCCAGGGTGCCCTTGGCCAGTCACCCTTTCAGCTGGGCATCGTCATGATGTTTCTCAGCTTCGGCTGGTCGGCCGGCGCCCTGTTTTGCGGGCGACAATCCAACCGCTGGGGCGAAAAACCCTTTTCCCTGGCCGGTGGTGTCATCCTGATCGCCGGTTGCCTGATGGCCGTGCGGTTTAATTCGGATACCAGCCTGTGGACCTGTGCCGCGGCCATGGGACTGGCCGGCGTGGGTATGGGGTTCACCTCCATCGCCACCTTATTGGTCGTTCAGAACAGCGTGGAGAAGAACGATCTGGGCGTGGCTACCTCATCACACCAGTTCACCCGTACCCTCGGGGGGACCGTGGGTATCGGCATCTGCGGCAGCCTGGTTACCGCTCAGTTCGCCCGGGTGGCGGATACGCTGAATGCCTCGGCGCTTCAAACGAAAATACCGCCTGCGGTGATGGATCAGATCCGGCGGAATTTCGAGAATTTTTTCCGCCCCGACGTACAGCAGCAGCTGTTGCCCCATGCACAGACAGTTTTGCACCAGGCCATCGGCAACTGTGTCATCGATGTCTTCTGGCTGGCGCTGATCGCTGCGGTGATCTGCCTGGTTTTTGGTATCTTCCTGCCGCCCCGCTGAAGAATGGATTGCCTTTCCCCTGAAAAAACTTGACAGGTAGAGATGGACACTGTATTTTTTGCCCAATTTTATGCATGAAAGGAATGGATCCGATGCGTGGCTTTTTTACCGGCAGCTTTTTTTGCTTTTATTATTTTTTTAGCAAGGGTCTGCCCGGCGCGCGCTGAATGTCCTGAGAATCCAAACAGACAAACCAAGCCGTGGGCAGACCGAGAAACCCCACGGCTTTTTGCTTTTTTAGGGCCGTGGAGAAATTCTCCCCGGCCCTTTGTTAATGATGCACCGCCCAATGATCGATTGGTAAAGAAAGCGACCAACATACCATGACAGACAGCGAGAATACAACCGGTTGCACGATGGCTACCGACATCTGCACTATCCGTAACCAGATCGACAGCATCGACGACACCATTCTGGAGCTGATCAACCGGCGGCTCAACCTGGCCAAACGGATCGGCGAGTTAAAAAAGGACAGTGGCAACCGGGTAGTAGACAGCACCCGGGAAAGCGAAATTCTCAGGCGCCTGACCGGCCTGAACAAGGGGCCGTTGAACCCCAACGTCCTGCACCACATCTTTATCGACATCATTGCCGCCGCGCGTGCTATCCAGGCATCCCAGCGGGTGGCCTATCTCGGACCCGAGGCCACTTTCACCCATCTGGCGGCCACGAGCCACTTCGGCTACTCCGTCACCTACGTGCCCCAGCCCAGCATCCGGGAGATTTTCAGTGAGGTGGAAAAGGGTGCCTGCGACTACGGCGTGGTGCCGGTGGAAAACTCGGTGGAGGGATCGGTCCGTCACACCCTGGATCTCTTTTTCGAATCGGACTTGTGCATCTGCGCCGAGCGTTACCACCAGGTATCCTATGATCTGCTGGCTCAGGAGATCAGCCTCAGCGCGATCAGGACGGTCTATGCCCATTCCCAGGCCCTGAACCAGTGCCGCACCTGGCTCAACCAGTATCTTCCCGGAGCCAAATTGAAAGAGTGCAGTTCCAGTGCCTTTGCCGTAGGGCGAGCGGCGGAGGAAAAGGGCGTCGCAGCCATTGCCGGCGGGGGTGCGGCGGCGATCTTCGGGTTGGAGGTCGTCGCTTCGAAGATTGAGGATTTTTCACGCCCGCCTACACGATTTCTGGTGATCGGCAAGGAGAACGTCCGGCCGTCGGGGAAGGACAAGACCTCATTGATGTTTGCCCTGGCCCATGTGCCCGGCGCTCTGGCCGGCGCTCTTGCCCCCATCACCGAAGCCGGCATCAATCTTGTAAAGATCGAGTCCCGTCCGACGCGACACGAGAGCTGGAGCCATTTCTTTTTCATCGACCTGGAAGGACACCTGGAAGACGAAAGCATCCAGAAGGCCATCGAGCTGATTCAGCCGCACGCCCTTTATCTGAAAAACCTGGGTTCCTATCCCATGCTCGGCGTGGGTGTTTAAACCATGGCATCGGAAACTGCAAATCTTAATGTCGATTCCAACACGCGGCTGTATGCGGTGATCGGAGACCCGATCGCCCACAGCCTCAGCCCGGTCATGCACAATGCGGCGTTCCGTCAGACAGGCCATAGCGGGGTGTATGTGGCCTGCCGCGTTACGGATTTGCCCGGGGCGATCGCCGGCATCCGAGCCCTGAATATCCGCGGCTGCAGTGTGACGATTCCCCACAAGGTGGCGGTCATGGATCTTCTGGACCACGTGGACTCCATGGCCCGGCAGATCGGCGCGGTCAACACCATCGTCAATGACGCCGGGCGGCTTTCAGGCTTCAATTCGGACTGCCCAGGCGCCATGGCCGCTCTGCTGGAAAAAACCCCCGTCGCCCGCAGGCGGGTGGCGGTAATCGGCGCCGGCGGTGCGGCCCGGGCCCTGGCCCATGGGGTAAAGGCCCATGGCGGGCAGTTGACCATCGTCAACCGCAGCGAGGAGAAGGGGCGCCGGCTGGCCGGCGAGGTGGGCAGTGATTTCTGTCGCCTGGTCGATTTCTCGGGTGTCGGCTATGACATTCTGGTCAACACCACCCCGGTGGGCATGATTCCCCACGTGGATCAGATGCCCGTTTCCCCCGCCTGCCTGCGTCCGGCCATGACGGTGATGGACATTGTCTACAACCCCCTGGAAACAAGGCTGCTCAAAGTGGCGCGGGAATCCGGCTGCACGGTGGTGGACGGGGTCGCCATGTTTGTGCACCAGGGTGCTTTCCAGTTCGAGCGCTGGACCGGGGAAAAGGCACCGGTTCAGCTGATGAAAAAAACGGTTCTCGCGGCCTTGGGAAAAAAGCAGTAAAAAAGGAAAACGACCGCCATGATCGAGATCAAGCCCCATCGCATCGGCCGTTGTCAGGTCAGTGTGCCGGGATCCAAGAGCTACACCCACCGGACCCTCATTGCAGCCGCGCTGTCCGACGGTCCCTGCACGGTAAGCAACCCGTTGCGCAGTCAGGACACCCTGTTGACCCTGGCTGCCCTAGTGAAGATGGGGGCGGTGGTCGCCGACCATGAACAGACCGTATCCATCCGCGGATTAAACGGTCGGTTCAAGCCCTGCCCTGAGCCCGTCTATCTGGCCAATTCCGGTACTTCCATGCGACTCCTGGCAGGTGTGGCGGCCCTGGGACAGGGCACCACCATCCTTACCGGCACTCCTCGTATGTACCATCGACCCATTGCCCACCTGCTGACGGCGTTGAACCAGCTGGGCATCGGTGCGCGGTCGGTGAACGGCAACGGCTGCCCGCCGGTGGAAATTCCGGGCGGACAGGCAGCGGGCGGTTCGGTGGCGATCAACTGCAGCGTGAGCAGCCAGTTCCTCTCCTCGTTGCTGCTCATGGCACCCTGCACCCCAAAGGGCATGTCCATCACGGTGTCCCACGGGCCGGTGTCCCGGCCATACGTGGACATGACCGTGGATATTTTGGAGCGCTTCGGCATCCGGGTACAGCGGGACGGTTACACCCGGTTTGACATAGACGGAGGCCAGACTTACCGGGCCGGCAACTATACAGTGGAGCCGGATGCCTCCCAGGCCGGATATTTCTGGGGGGCGGCTGCCATTACCGGCGGCAGCGTTACCGTCAAGGGGGTGTCGATCGATTCCACCCAGGGCGATGTAGGTCTGGTCAGGGTCCTTGAGCAGATGGGCTGTCGGGTAAACCACGGAGCCGAGGGCATTACGGTGACCGGCGGCGAGCTTCGGGCCGTAACGGTGGACATGGCCGACATGCCCGACATGGTACCGACTCTGGCCGTTGTAGCGGCATTTGCCGACGGCACGACGGTGATTGAAAACGTCTCGCATCTCAAGGCCAAGGAAAGCGACCGGCTGGCATCCACCTGCGCCGAACTGAAGAAGATGGGCATCGCCGCCATCGCCGAGAATGACCGGCTCCGGGTGACGGGAGGCGCACCTGGTGGCGCTTCGATCGAAACTTACGATGACCACCGCATCGCCATGAGTTTTGCCATGGCCGGTCTTATGACGCCAGGGGTAATGATTAAAGAACCGCAATGCGTAGAAAAATCCTTCCCTAACTTCTGGGAGGTATGGGAAACGCTTTACGCAGGCTGACGAACGCCATGAATCTTTTTTTAATCGGATACCGCTGCACGGGAAAGACGACCGTGGGAAAAGCGCTGGCCCGTCGGCTCGGATGGTCCTTCGTGGATACGGACCGGATGATCGCTGCAACTTCGGGGACCAGCATTGCCCGAATGGTTGATGAAAAGGGCTGGACCTATTTTCGGGAACAGGAACGGCAGACCCTGAAAGCGCTGTCTGCTGATGACCGGCAGGTGGTAGCCACCGGCGGCGGCATTATCCTCGATAAGCGCAATGTCTCCGTCATGAGAAAATCGGGAACCGTTGTCCTGCTCACGGCCAGCCGGAAAACGATCGCGGCGCGGATGCTCGCCGACGATGCCACCGAGGAAAGCCGACCGTCTCTCACCGGCCAGGGGCTGGTCAGAGAGATTATGTCGGTGCTCGGTGAGAGATTGCCGTTATACGAAAAGGCGTCCGATTTCGCCATCGATACGAACCGGAAGAAAATCGAGGCCATTTGCGACCGGATAATAGAACAAGCGGGATTGAAAGCCGAGGCCGGATAACAGTGGCCCTGCCGCTGATCGGAGATGCAACTTTCGTTTTTTGCGAACACCTTATCGCCGGGCTGAGGCACTGTCCACCTGAAGCGATGAATGAAATCAACCCATAACACCAACCCAACAGGATCGCGTACCATGTCCAGTACCTTCGGAACACTTTTTAAGGTTTCCACCTTCGGTGAATCCCACTGCAAAGGGGTGGGCGCTGTTCTGGATGGATGCCCACCCGGCATGCAGCTTTGCGAGGCGGACATCCAGCCGCAGCTGGATCGGCGCCGGCCGGGCCAGAGCAAGCTTACCACCGACCGTCGGGAAACCGATCAGGTAACCATTTTTTCCGGTGTGGAAAACGGTGTCACCTTGGGGACCCCCATTGGCCTGTTTGTGCCCAACAAGGATCAGCGGCCCGGCGACTACCGCCAGATGAGCCAGATCCCGCGGCCCTCCCACGCGGACTTCACCTACCAGATGAAATACGGCGTGCGCGCTTCGTCCGGCGGCGGACGGTCCAGTGCCAGGGAGACCATCGGCCGGGTGGCCGCCGGGGCGGTGGCGGAAAAGATGCTCAAAGAAGCCTACGGGGTGGAGATCGTCGCCTGGGTTAGTGCGGTCAGCGACATTCCGTCGTCGGCGGTGGACGTGCGAACGATCACCCGGCAGAGGGTGGACGGCAACCTGATCCGATGTCCGGACCCGGCGGCTGCCAAAGCAATGGAAGCCCTGGTGGCCCGGGTCAAGGAGGACAAGGACAGCGTGGGCGGCATCGTAACCTGTGTGTGCCGCCATGTGCCCGCCGGCTGGGGCGAGCCGGTATTCGACAAGATGGAAGCCAAATTGGCCCAGGCCATGCTCTCCATTCCGGCGACCAAGGGGTTTGAGATCGGCTCGGGTTTTGCCGGCACCCGGCTAAAAGGATCGGTCCATAATGACCCATTCGTGGCTGCCGATGGCCGCCTGGGGACGATCACCAACAACAGCGGAGGTATTCAGGGCGGTATTGCCAACGGTGAACCCATCATTTTCCGGGTGGCTTTCAAGCCGCCGGCTACCATCGGCCTTGCGCAGCAGACGGTGGATTTCAATGGCAACCCGGTGACGCTGGAGGCCAAAGGCCGCCACGACCCCTGTGTGGTGCCCCGGGCCGTGCCCATTGTGGAGGCCATGGCCGCGCTGGTGTTGGGGGATTTTGCCCTGCGCCAAAAAATGCGAGCGTAGGCGATGTCCGTCCAAAACGGGCATCTTTCGGCCCAGGCCGGTGTTCTCTTCATTTATGAAATCCTCGACGTAGCGCTGCTACGCCTCCGGTTTCAAAAATGCTTCGGCCTTGGCCTGAACCAAAATCTACCCTTGTGAACGGACACCAGACCATACATGGATATTGGCATTGAGGAATTAAGGAATTGAAACTATCCAAGCGAATTCAGGCGGTCGAGGGCTCCAAGACGGCCCGGTTCATTCCGTTGCTGGACGCCCTGAAGCGGCAGGGCCGGCCGGTGATCAGCCTGGCCATCGGTGAACCGACCTACGATACGCCGCCGCCGGTGATCGACGCCACCAAACAGTCCCTGGACCGGCAGGAGACCCGGTATAGCGACATGGCCGGGCTCATGGGCTTAAGAACGGCCCTGGCCGGCCGGTTTGACGGCTGCGGGGCCGAAAACATCGTCGTCTTCAACGGGTCCAAACAGGCGCTCTATGCCATTTTTCAAGGCATTTGCAATCCGGGAGACCAGGTGATCATTCCCATTCCCTGCTGGGTGAGCTTTGCCGAGCAGGTGAAGCTGGCCGGCGGCGATCCGGTCTTCGTCGCCACCTCCAATCACCAACTGGACACCGAGGCCATTGCGACTGCCGTTACCGGAAAAACAAGGGCCATCCTGATCAATTCCCCCAACAACCCCACCGGCGCCGTCTATCCCCGGGAGGCTTTAGAGCGGGTCGCCCGGCTGGCAAATGAACACGATCTGTTTGTGATTGCCGACGAAGCCTACGATTTTTTCGTCTATGACAACCTGCCCCGGTCATCTTTTTACGATCTGGAAACGGTGCGCGACCGGCTGATCCTCACCCGCAGTTTTTCCAAGCATTATGCCATGACCGGCTTTCGCGTGGGCTATGCCGTTGCCCCGCCAGCAGTGGCCGCGGCCCTGGTGCGCCTCCAGAGCCATGTTACCGGCAACGTCTGTACCTTTGCCCAACACGGTGCCATGGCCGCCCTGGAAATGGATGAGGGGCTGCTGGTCCGGCGCCGGATGGATCTGCAGCACAAGCGGGATCTGGCCTTCGAGCAGGTTTCCGGACTCTTTCCCTGCGTTCGCCCCCAAGGGGCCTTCTACCTTTTCCCGGACATTTCCGGTCACCTGCACCAAGGGGAGACGTCGGGGGGGTTTGCCGCCCGGGTTCTGGAAAAGACCGGCGTCGCCGTTGTACCCGGGGAGGATTTCGGTATGGACGGTCATGTGCGCATCTGTTTTGCCGTTCCCGACGATCAATTGCTGGATGCATTCAAGAGAATTCGCGAGGTGCTATGAGCAGCATCGGTATCATCGGTTTCGGGCGCTTCGGCAAGCTTTCCGCCCGCTACCTGTCCAAAGATTTCCCTGTGGTCGTTTCTACCCGGAGCGACAAGGCGGAAGCCATCAAGGCCTGCGGTGCCCGGTCCGTCTCCCTTGAAGCCGCTTGCCGTCAACCGGTCGTGATCCTGTGCATGCCCATCTCCGCCATGCGGGAGACCCTGCGGCAGGTCGCACCGCTGCTCAGCGAAGATGCCCTGGTGGTGGATGTCTGCTCGGTGAAAGTCTATCCGGTTCAATGGATGCGTGAACTGCTACCTGAAACCGTTTCCATACTGCCCACCCATCCCATGTTCGGCCCGGACAGCGCGGCCAATTCCTTGAACGGCCGGAAAATCGTCCTTTGTCCCGAACGCATCGGCGGTGATCAATATGATAAAATCAGGGCATGGCTGGCGCGCCAGGGGCTGGTGGTCATCCAGACCACGGCACAGGAGCATGACGAGAAGATTGCCGTGAGTCTTTCCCTGACCCATTTCATCGGCAGGTCCCTGTCGGCTTTTGGTGCCCGGGACCTAGACATCGATACCGAGGGGTACAAGCGGCTCATGCACATACTGGGGGTGGTCAGCCACGACACCTGGCAGCTTTTCGAAGACATGCACACCTATAACCCCTATGCCAAACAAAAACGCCAGGCGTTTATTGACGCCATGACCGATATACACGAAAGGCTCAGTCAATGAAAGTTGCATTTCAGGGAATACGTGGCGCTTACAGCGAGATGGCCCTCCACGAATATTTTAACAAAGTGGTCGAGACGGTTGGCTGCGACGCCTTCGACGATGTGTTCGATCTGGTGAACAGCGGAGACGTGACCTACGGATTTATCCCCGTGGAGAACACCATCGCCGGCACCGTGGTCGAGAACTACGATCTTCTCTTTGCCAATGATGTGTTTGTCATCGCCGAAGCGTATCTGCCCATCCGGCACACCCTTCTGGCAAAAAAAGGTGCTCGGCTGGAAAACATCAAGGAGGCTTTTTCCCATCCCCACGCCCTCAAACAGTGCAAGGCGTTCCTGAAGTCGAAAAACATCAAGATGGTGCCTTCCTACGATACCGCCGGCGCCGCCCAGGCGGTGGCATCCGGTGACCGTATGGACTGTGCCGCCATCGCCTCGGCACTGTGTGCCGAGATTTACGATATGGAGATCCTGGAGCGGGATATTCAGACCAACAGCTCCAACACCACCCGATTTTTCGTCATTGCAAAAAAAGAGAACGTGCCGGATGGCCACGTGACCGGAAAAACCACCATTGCCTTCAAAACCCGCCATTATCCAGGCGCCCTGGTGGACTGTCTGAAGATATTCCAGAAATACAGCCTGAACCTCACCAAGCTGGAATCGCGGCCCATCCCGGAAAATCCATGGGAATATGTCTTTTATGCGGCATTCGAAGCGGGCATCGACTCGGACGAGGTCAAATCAGCCATCGGCGAACTGACCCTGCACGCCCTTTTCGTCAAGCTGCTGGGGAGCTACCCCAAAGCGGAAAAATGCTGGTAATGCCACAATGCATTCACGTTCTGCCGGTGTTGTCGGCACCTCGACGGCCTGCTGGCGGCCGCCACGCATCCTGAATGGACTGCGAATAAGGACAGCATCCGTGGCCCGGATGGGCGAGCCTGGCTTTATCACCAACGGGAATGACGGTCCAGTCATCAAATCCCTTCTTGACCGGCCATGTGATATTTTGTAAAAAGCCTCCACCGGGGGAGTTTTTTCCAATACCACTATCATTTTAACAAGGAGAGGGGACAAGATGGCTGACTACTACATTAATGTGATTCTGGATGAGGCGAAGAAGGCCACGATCAACGATGCCGGTTTGGCAGACAAGATCATCAAGATCGACGGGAAAGAGGCCATTCAGGTGGAGATGACTGCCAAGGAATACAAAAAACTTACCAAAGGCTTTTCCGGCCTCACCTGTGATGAATCCAAGGCCTGCCTGCTGCCCGCCGAGGCTGAAGCCAAGCTGCTGGGGATCATCGCCGATACAAAAACCCTGGATGTCATGAAGTTTGCCATCATGAAGCTTTACAACCCACTGGCAGGCAAGGCACCCCGCTCAGCCCAGCGGTAGTTTCCTTACCACCAGTAACCCGGTTCGGCGCTCAGCCGTTCAACCCGTTGCGATGCCGGGCCGGTTTCAATATTCTGGGGCCCTGTACGCATCTGCCGGGCCCTTTTTTGTTGCCCCGGTTCATTGGAACCTACAGGGAACCAACCGCCCGAAACAGGAAATCGATCATTGGAAATGATCAACACGCTGGCCCTTGCCGTGGCCCTGGCCATGGATGCCTTTGCCGTTTCCATCGCCTCGGGGGTTTCCCTTCGCACCGTCAGCGCCCGCCAGACCTTTCGGCTGGCCTGGCACTTCGGTCTTTTTCAGGCCATAATGCCCATCATCGGCTGGAGTGCCGGTTTTACGGTCAGAAGCCGCATCGAGGCATACGACCATTGGGTTGCCTTCGCCCTGCTGGCGTTCGTGGCTCAGGGGATGCTCCGATCGGCATTCAAGGGAGAACCGGTGGAGGCCGATGCCAAGGACCCTACCAAAGGCATGACCATGGTGATGCTCTCCGTGGCTACCAGCATCGACGCCCTGGCAGTAGGTCTAAGCCTTTCCATGATCAACGTCTCCATCTGGACCCCGGCGCTGATCATCGGGCTGGTGGCCGGTGCCTTTACCACGGTCGGCATGCATCTGGGCAAAGCCATCGGCAGTATGGCTCAATTAAGCCGCTGGGCGGAAATGACCGGGGGCATCGTCCTGCTTGCTATTGGTATAAACATTCTCCGGGAGCACGGTGCTCTGTCTTTTCTTTCTTAATTTCAAAACGTTCCCCTTATCTGTTAAACGCCAACCGCTGCCCGGCGGGTTCCGCATCGATCTTCCCGTCAAAAAAGGCAAGATGGCCGGAAACGAAGGTGGCTGCGATACTCGATCGGAAGGTCCGTCCGGCAAAAGGTGTCCAGCCACAGCGGTAGTGAATCGGCTGGTCGTCTACGACGGTGGGTCGGTTCAGGTCTACCAGCACCAGATCCGCCCAGTAGCCTTCCCGAAGATATCCCCGCTCTTTTACATCGAACAGGTGCGCCGGGTTATGGGCGGTTTTTTCCACCACCTGTTCCAGGGTGAGCGCACCTTCGTGGACGTGCTCCAGGAGGCTGACCAATGCATGCTGCACCAGGGGCAGGCCCGATGGCGCCCTCAGATAAGGTTGCTGCTTTTCCGCCAGGGTATGGGGTGCGTGGTCCGTTCCCACCACATCGATTGTCCCCTCCCGCAATGCCGACACCAACTGCCGGCGGTCCTCCTCCGTTTTGATAGCCGGGTTGCATTTGATCAGGTTGCCTTTGTCCCGGTAGTCGGTTCCCGAGAAGAGGAGGTGGTGGACACACACTTCGGCGGTGATCCGTTTTGCTTCCAACGGCATCGACGAGAGAAGCGCCAGCTCCCTGGCCGTACTCAGGTGCAGAACGTGCAGCCGGGTGTTGCAGCGACGGGCCAGCTCGACCGCCAGGGCCGTGGACCGGTAGCAGGCCGCTTCGCTGCGGATGGCCGGATGAAGCACGATGGGGATGTCCTCGCCATGGATGGCCTGAAACCGCCGGGTGTTCTCCTCAATGGTGGGGCTGTCTTCACAGTGGGTGGCCACGATGGTCGGGCTGTGGGTAAAGATCTGTTCCAGTGCGTGGGGATCGTCCACCAGCATGTTTCCGGTTGAGGCCCCCATGAAGACCTTTACCCCACAGGCCTGTTTCGGGTCGAGACGCTTGACCGCCTCGATGTTGTCGTTGGCGCCTCCCAGGTAGAAACTGTAGTTGGCAAAGGAGGTATCACGGGCGATGCGGTGCTTTTCCTCCAGCAGGTCGATGGTGGTGGTGGGCGGCGATGTGTTGGGCATTTCCATATAGCTGGTGATCCCGCCGGCCACCGCCGCGCGGGATTCCGAGCGGATGTCGCCTTTGTGGGTCAGGCCCGGCTCACGGAAATGAACCTGATCGTCGATCATCCCCGGAAACAGCGCGCGGCCGTCGGCATCCACGATCCGGTCCGCGTCTTTGCGGGACAGATCACCGCCGATAGCTTCAATGCGGCCGTTGCGAATCAGTAGATCCTGATGGTTCAACCGGCCTTCATTTACCGTCAATGCATTGGTGATAAGAATGGATACCATGGATGCTCCTCGCTGCAAGGGTTAAGGCGTACGGCTGGGCGGGTTTCCGGCATCACAAAAGCGTATTTTACCTGACGCTCACGGCCGAATTCTCATCTCAGCTCCTCGGCATACCTACGAATGCCTGCGAGTTGATGCTCGGATCAGCAGTTCTTTTGAACCCGAATCCTGATAGGGTTTCCCGTAACCCACTTTAACGGGTGACCGTCTGCTTGTCCAGACCCGACCGTGCCCCCGGTTTGGATTCCTTTGTGTCGGCTTGGCCATCCGGCAGACGAGGTCGCGGCCGATGTAAATCCCTTTTTCTCAAGGTCGGGCAACGCATGCAGCCGCGGGTGAAGGGTTAATTTTATGGACACCGCAAGCGCCAAATGGTAAAGGTAACAAAGGGTTGATTCAGACCTTCTCCTTTTTCCAACAGTGGACGGAATGCGCAGGGATGCTTGATTTTTTAAAATTTCAACCCAGACTGCCCGGGCTCAAGGACTTCCCCATGGAGTCCTATTCCACCGATTTCTCCCTGGATCGACTGGTTCTGGGGGTGGACAATATCCGCTGCGATGTCCGCATGAGTCCTTCGTTCTGCAATGCCACGGCCAAACTGGCCGCCCTTCTCATCGAGCGCGAAACCGGAATCTGGACCACTTCTGAAAAAAAACGGCTGAATGTTCTGGCCAGGGAGCAGGAGGGCTACCGTCAACTCTACGGGCAGATCATGAGCGATGCGGTTAACAAAGCCAGAGCAGCCAAAGAGATGCAGGTCGATTTTCTGGCCCAGATAGCCATCCTTTCCATGGTTCACGACGAAATCCGCAAGCAGTACGACATTCTGATCGGCCATTGTAAAACCGCTATCCGCCGGTCGGATTTGGCCCGCCATGAGGATCACAAGGCGGCGCTCAAGCTTAAGGAAAATCTGGCCCATGTCCTTCAGAGCCGTGAAACGGTGCAGCAGAAAGTGGGGCTGGAACTTTGCGGGTATTTCAGGGAGATCCGGGAGACCGACATCCGGGAGATGCGCGAAGCCGTGTTCGGCCAGGATCTGCCATTTCTCTTCGATCTGCTCACCAATCCTATCGTTCACATGGATAATCCGTTCAACGACCACTTCATGATTGAAGAGTACGACCTCTGCCTGGGTCGCCGGGTCGAGGATCCGGACCGCTACGAAATGATGCTCAGTCTTCTGCGGAGCATTTTCGGTTTCCTTGACATGGAGGAAACCGCTGCGATCAGCTGGACTTTGGACCGGCGACGCCGGGAGATATCGGCGGCTGAATTGCCGGGCGATGACGAAGCCAAAAAATTTCAGCTGCGACGTCTGGATCAATGGATCAAGCGTCCGGAAAACATCGACCTGTTGTTGGATCGGGACCTGGCCAAAAAACAATACAAAGCCTTGAAAAGGGCCAAGGCGGACAAGGAGACCCGACGATCCCACCGGTTACGGATGAAAAACCAGCGACTGCTGATGGGCTATTTTTTCCGGCAGTTCTCCCGAACCGGTCTCATGGAACGGATTACGGCTTCATATGAAATGCAGTCTCTTTATCGCGACTACTGCCCGCCCCTTGTTCCCCAGCAGGTTCTGCAGTTTCTGATCAACCCCAAGAGCCGGAGGCAGGTGAGAAACCGGCTCAAGCGTCTGAAACAGCTTTACGACAAGTCGTTTCGCATGTGGCCCCTCAACCGCAAGGTGGTTGAGATGGAACGGATGGGCAGCCGACGGAAAAAGGAATACCTGGTCCGGTTCCTCCGGGCCTTCTGCCGGTACCACCGCGATTTCTGCTGCTTCAATATTTATCGTGATGCGGCGGAGCGGATCAATCTGGTGACTGACAAAAAAATTCTGGCACTCTCCAAGGCCAACCATACCCTGTATGAATTTTTGTTGCCCCATGAGCAGGAGTTGGGCGAAAAACCCATCATGAACCATACCATCATCAAGGCCGATCTGCGCGGGTCCACGGATATCACCCACCAGATGAACGAACGCGGGCTTAACCCGGCCTCCTACTTCAGCCTCAATTTTTTTGACCCCATTACCGAGATCCTGTCGGAGTATGACGCGCACAAGGTTTTCATCGAAGGCGATGCCATCATCCTCTCCATTTTCGAGCGGGAGGATACGCCCAGCGGCTGGTACGGCGTGGCCCGATCCTGCGGCATGGCCATCAATGTGCTGATGATCATCAACCGCTACAACAAGAAGAGCCAGGAGTACCAGCTGCCGATTCTGGAACTGGGCATCGGCATCTGCCACCGGGCAGACGCGCCCACCTTTCTTTTCGATGAGGACAACCGCATCATGATATCCCCCGCCATCAACCTGGCGGACCGCCTTTCCGGATGCCACAAATCGGTGCGGCGCATCATTCGGAAAAACATCAGCCCCTTCAATCTTTTTGTTTTCCAAGGGGCTTCGGATGCGGAAATGCAAAAGACGGCCGATGATCTTCTGCTGCGATATAACGTCAACGGCATTGAGTTGAACGAGGCCGGATTCCGCAAACTGGCCCAGGAGATCGACCTGAAACAGTTTTACGGCGACATTCCCGATCTTCAGCTGAAAAAGGTTCGCCTGTATACGGGCAAGTTTCCTACCAAATCCGGCCGATACCAACGACTGGTGCTGCGCGAAGCGGACGTGCCGGCGGTCAATCCCAAGGACCTCAGCCAGTTGCACTTCACCCACCGCAAATATTATGAAGTGTGCACCAGCCCTACCCTATACAAAGCCACCAAACATCTGCTATAGCGCCGCATGATGCGACATGAATCGCAGAAGCCCCGGATGCCTGACAACGGAATCCAGTTTGCGGTTACCCGAAGGCGGGGTCATCGACATGAAAAGGGTTTCAGGCATTGCCATCCGCACCGCAGTTCAAGCTGGAAAGCCCGGGCGGCAGACATCCTACACCCGACAGGCAATAACATCCTGCCGCCTGGAGCCAGACGAAACCATCAGCGGGGTTGCGACGTCGGGGTCGGACCGGACGACTCGGCATCGTTTAGACGCTATTGGAAAAAAAAGAGCGTCCGCGCCGATTTCGGTGGCCGATGCAGTCAGCCAGCAAGGGTCCTTTTGATCGCCAGGCCGATTTTTTCAAGGGTGTAGGGTTTTTTCAGGTATTCGTTGACGCCCAGCCGCTGCAATGATTTGACCCGTTCGGTTTCCGAAAAGCCACTGGCAATTACTGCCTTCTGCCCGGGGTTGAATTCCGCAATCCGACGATAGGTTTCTAGGCCGTCGATGCCCGGATCCATGATCATGTCAAGGACCAAGAGATCCACCGAGTGGTTCTTGAGATAATCCACGGCCTCTTCCCCGCCGGAAACAGTGACAACGGTGTACCCCAGTCGGTTCAGAATGTCGGACACAATCTTCCGTTGTTCCGGCATATCGTCCACCACCAGAATATCTTGCCCGTTGCCCATTAGGGTGTCTACAGAAGATTTGTCCGTTCGCTCAGGCAAATGATCCCGGGTAACCGGGAAGTAAAGCGTTACCGTGGTTCCTTCCCCTTCGAGGCTCCTCAAATCGATGTAGCCTTTGTGGTCCTTGACCGTGCCCCACACTACGGCCATGCCCAGCCCGGTGCCGCTCCTGCCCATGACTTTTTTGGTATAAAAGGGCTCGAAGATCTGTTCGATGTCTTTGGGTGAAATTCCAACGCCGGTGTCCGACACCGTCAGGGTGGCGTATTCCCCTTCAATGACTTCATCATACCCTTTTATGAACCGATCGACATACCGGTTTTCTGTGGAGATGATTACCTTTCCGCCTTCCGGCATGGATTCAGCGGCGTTGGAAACCAGGTTCATGATCGTTTTGGACAGGTGGATCGGGGATCCGGAGACATTGAGCAGGTCGTCGGAAAGTCGGGTCTCGACGGTTACCCGGGGATGAAAGGATACGAGTCTGGCGAATTCGGGGCTTTCCAGATATTCGGTTACGATCCGGTTGAAATCGACAGCTACCATGGTGGCCACGCCGCGTCGCGCCAGGGTCAACAAATCCTGAACGATGGCCGCCGCCCGTTCTCCAGATTTCTGGATCGTTAAAATGGGTCCTTTCAGTGGGCTGTCGTCGGGAAGATCCATGAGCAGCAGTTCCGGATAACTCACGATGCCGGACAGAATGTTGTTCAGGTCATGGGCGACCCCGCCGGCCAGGGTGCCGATGGCCTCCATTTTTTTCGACCGCTGCAGTTTCTCGGCCATTTTGCGCTTCTCTTGCTGGGCCATTTTGCGGTCCGTAATGTCTTTGACGGTCCCGATGGTCACCACCCGGTTCTGGTAGTTGATTGTGCCTACGTGGATGCTGGCGGCTAAGCGGGTCTGCCCATCTTTGTGCAGCAGGCGACATTCATAATTCCGCTTTACGTCTTCGCCGGCCTGGCGCCGGCGATAGCGGTCGACAACCATTTGAACATCTTCCGGGGCAATGACCCTGCTGAAATCCATGCCGATCAACTCCGCGACGGGATAGCCGGTCATGCGCGCCATGGCCTCATTGACAAACAGTAATCGGTTTTTCTCGATGAGGATCACACCGTCCTGAATGTTGTCGATGAGCGTGCGGTACTTTTCTTCCGATTCCTTGAGGACTTCCTGCGCCCGCGCCTGTCGCGTAATGTCCGTATAAGTTACGAAGTGCCTGCCGTTTTCCATGACGACCGTACCAAAGCTGATGGTCTTTTTCAGTCCGTTTTTGCAGCATACATCCAGCGTGATCGGATGGACTTTGCCGATTCTGGCGGTTGCTCCCCGGTAGGTTTCCCATCTGGCAATCGCCTTCTCCCGGTAAGCCTTGTCCGGGTAAGCTTTTTTAAACCAAGTGGGTTTGTCCGGAATGTCTGCGACGGTGTAACCGAACATTTCCGTGAAGGTCGGGTTGATGAAGGCGAAAGTCAGATCGGGTTTCATGATGGTAATGCCGAGGGGTGCATTTTCCGCAAAGGTGCGAAAGCGCTCCTCACTTACCTGCAGATCCCGGGTCACCTGCCGGCGATGGTCAATCTCTTCCTTTACGCTGGCGATCATCCGGTTGGTGACGGCCTTGAAAGACTCCAGAAGCTCGATCTCCGATTCTCCCTGGACCCGGGCATCCAGGTTCCCGGTGCCGACCCGGTGCAGGACATCGAAATGTTCGGCCAGGCCCATGGCGAATTCATGGGTCATGTCGACCATCTCGCCCATTTGCTCGGCGGTCCGGTTGACCAGTTGCTTGAGTTTGGCGATCAGCTCGAGACTGGACGATTCATTGAGCCGAACCAACGGATCTCCGGCCGCTATCTTTTTCAAAGCTTCGAAGACCTCGGAAAGACCGATGGCCATCTCCATGCTGACTGACTCCAGTTCCCGGTCCCGTGCTTGGAGTGCATCGCGGGTTTCGATGAACTGGCGTGCCAGCATGGTGCAGGATGCCTCCATGGCGTCCTGGTTCATGTTTTTCTTGAATACCGGGCACTTGAGGCACAGATCCACCTTGGTCAAAAAATTATCCTGTCCGGCATCCCGGCACTGGGTGTGATCAATCAGCCAGCAGTTCCTGTTTTCCGAATCATACGCCGGGCAATCCACTTTCGTGCAGTCAAAAAAATTGTTGCATTTGATATTGTCGCTCATGGGTCATGTTCTCGTTTTCACGGTGGCGAAGGGCGGCGGCGATCACTCGGCAGGGATGAAGCCGGTTTGCTCGCTTGAATGCCATAGCAATGGAAGTCACCTGTTTGCATTCATTCGAAAAGAATCTGGATTCGCTTCCTGCCGGCTCCCTCATCCCGGATGGAGAGGAAGGTTTTCTGCAGCCGCTGGCACCACACCCGCACGTCCCGTTCAAACGTCGGGCAGTCGCCAATCACTTCAAGAATGTCGCCGGGATTCATATCGGGTGCTTTGACGGCGATTTTCAGTACCGGTTGCGGACATTTCATCCCCACCATATCTAGAATCTCAACAGCCATTGTCAATACTCCTTGCAGGCCCCTGGCCGAGGGGATGGCAACCGGTCAGTTCGGGGCCGAATGTTGATGCACCGCTTCCATGTCGTCGATTTCCGTGTTCCGGAAATCAGCCTCAATGGGTGGCACAGGCCAGACAGGGATCATAGGCCCGGTAGGCCATCTCCACCCCATTCAATAGTTTATCGGTTACTCGACCGTTTTTGATAAGCGCCCGAGCCGCTTTTTCCACGGAGAGGCAAATGGCACCGGCATTGTTCTGGGTGGCCACCAGCAGGTTGAGCCGCTTGACGATGGCGCGGACATCGGTCTGATAGTGGTGAATCAGGGTTCCCCGGGGGGCCTCGCAGACCCCGATACCCGTCGATGGTGATCGGACGGGCAGATCCCTCACGTGGGGGTGGGTGAGATCAGGGCTTGCGGCCAGTTCCACCATCCGTTCCGCGGCGTACAGGACCTCGATCAGGCGCGCCCAATGATAGAGCAGGGTATTGTGGGCCGGTTTCCCGCCGACGGCGGCGTACAGGCGCTCATATTCCCGCTGGGCCAGGGGGGTGGCCATGCCGCTGGCGGCATTGAGCCGCGCCAGGGGACCCACCCGGTACAGTCCGCTGTCCAACCCATCCAGGTATCCCTTCCACCCCACCTTTTTAAGATAGAGCATTTTCATATAGCTGCCTGGGGCGACCCGTTCTTCCAGGTGGTTGAGGTAGTCATCGGCGGGAAAGTGGGCGAAGGTTCCCCCTTGAGGATCGACGATCCGGATTCGACCGTCATAAAAATTGACCCGGCCATCCGTGTCCACGAGTCCCATGTAGTAGGTTTGCAGGGAGAAGATGCTGCTGCGGGCCATATCCCTGAAACGCTTGCGTTTCAATACCTTGTCATGGAACATCACCAGCAGTTGACGGGCAAGCGCCAGTGCTTCCGCCGTGGTCGCGGCAATCGTTTCGCGGGCTTGCCGGGGAACCGCTCGGGATACCCCGCCGGGAAGCCCGCAGACCGGATACAGAGCGCTGCCGCTCACCATGGCGTTGAGGTCCCGGACTTTTTTGCGTACGCGGATGGCCTGCCTGCCCAGGGCGTCTCCCACCGTCTCGAGGGCACCGAATACGTTGCGTTTCAAGTGGTGAACCTGGCCGTCGACCAGGATGTCGGGGCCGCCGAGATAGAACAGGTGCAGCAGGTGATCCTCGAAGACAAATGCCGTGTGCATCAGTTCGCGGATCGCCCGGGCCGCCGGGGGGGGCGACACGTCGAACAGGTCGTCCAGCGCCTTGACGGCGGCAATGTGGTGGGCCGTGGGGCAGACCCCGCAGATTTTCTGGGTCAATGCCGGCATCTCCTCGGCGGCGCGTCCCTCGCAGAACTTTTCAAAGCCTTTGAAATCCGGCACCTGGAAAAATGCCCGGGCCACATTGCCGGAATCGTCCAGCCGTATGTCGATGCGGCCGTGGCCCTCCAGCCGGGTCACCGGATCGATGAGGATACGGCGGCTCATGGGGTCCACCCTTTTCCAAGAACCGACGCGGCCAGCGAATAGCGGTAGAACAGGCCGGTGGGATCGGGGATGCTTTCAATCAGCTGCGTCAGCACCGGCTCATCCGTTCCCGCCATCATCGCGGCGATCATGGCGACCGCTCCGGCGCCGAAATCATCCATCCGCTCCGTGGGGCCGAAGCATCCCCGGCAGGGCATGTTGGCGCCGATGCAGCGGGCATTGCAGCCACCCCGCGTCACCGGTCCCAGGCAGATGAGGCCCTGGGGTAAAAAACAGACATCCGGATCCCAACGGGTTTCGTGGAGCCGTTTGAAACGGGTGATCTCCATCTTTTCCGGCCGGGTTTCCCGCCGGGGGCATTGATGGCAAAGCGCCTTGCGGTCGGCGTAGACCGTGCCTTTCGACGGCGGGCGACCGTCGATGACATCCCATATCGCCCGTTCCATGGTTTCGGGAGGCGGCGGGCACCCCGGAATGACGGCGTCCACCGGCACCACCTGATCGAGGGCCTTGACCGCCGGCAGTAATTCAGGCAGGGCCAGTTCGTCCTCCCCCTCGCCGGGCATCGGCCCCGACCGGCGATCCGCCATGCTGGGCACCTGCCGGAACGCGGATTCCAGAAGCTGCCCTGGGGTGGACAGGTTGGCCAGGCCGATTACCCCTCCCAGGTGGGCGCAGGTTCCGTGGGCAATGATCCGCTTTGATTTTTTACGCAGCAGCCGCACCATGCGGACATGGTCATCCAGACGGATGGCGCCGTTGATGAACGTGGCATCGATGGCCCCGTCATCGAACGCTTCAACGTCCCGATAGCGGACATCCAGGGCTACGGGCCAGAAGACGATGTCCGCCTTGTCAGCCACGGTCAGCAGTTCTTCGGCAAGGTCGATGACCGACTCTTCACAGCCGCCGCACCCCGCACACCAATACAGGGCTATTTTCGGTTTGTCCCCCATTCAACGTTCCTCCCGGAAATGGCCGGAGGGTAAAGGCCCCAGGGCAGTGATCCTTTTTACCATGTCCCTCACCACCTGGGCATAACGGTGACCCTGCCCGGCGGAAACCCAATCCAGCTGCAGCCGCTGCGGATCGACTGGCGTGGGGTTGAGTACCGAGCGGAGCAGAACGATGCGTTTCAGGGCGTGAAGGTTACCTTCCTTATAATGGCAATCCCCCGGCTGACAGCCAAGTACGATCACACCGTCGGCCCCGGCTTCAAAAGCTTTGAGAACCATACCGGGGCTGACCTGGCCGCTGCACATGACACGGACCTCGCGTACATGCGGTGGAATGTCCAGCCGGGCACGGCCGGCCGCGTCTGCCCCGTCATAGGCGCACCAGTTGCAAAGCAGGGCGACGATCTTGGGTTCAAAGAGGGTCATGGGGCGTCAATTCCCGCCGGGTTTCAGCAGACCGGCGATCTCCGCGTAAACGGCTTCACGGGAATAATGGCGAATGCTGATGGCTCCGCCGGGGCAGGCGGCGGCGCAGATTCCGCAGCCTCGGCACAAGGTGGCCTCAACCGTCATACAGGGGCCGCCGGTTTCATCCCGGTCGAGGGCCTCAAAGGGACAGAGGTTTTCACAGGTTCGGCACCCGGAGCAGAGATCCGGGTCGACCCGGGCAACGATCGGTTCCAGCGCCATTTTTTCTCCGGGAATCAGGTGCTGCAGAATCCTGCCTGCGGCCGCCTGTCCCTGGGCCACGGATGCGGGAATGTCTTTGGGGGCCTGGCTGCAGCCGGCCAGATAGACCCCCGCGCGGGTCGCGGTCACCGGATCGATCACGGGGTGCGCCTCCTTGAAAAAACCGTCGTCGTCAAGCTCGATGTCAAGGATCCGGGCCATCTGCGCCGCGTCTCCGGGGGGTTCCATGGCCGTGGCCAGCACAACCAAGTGGACCTTGACGCGGTGGACTGTCCCCGATGCGCCGGTGTATTGAACGATCACGCTGCCGTTTTCAGCGCTGATGTGAATGGCATCCGGGCGGGCGAGCCGGTGCAGGTTGACGCCGGCCATGTCACGGACCTGCTCAAAAAAGCGTTGGGCGGTTTTGCCGGGAAGACAGAGATCGGCGAAAAAATGATGAACGGCGGTATCAGGCAGTTGTTTTTTGACCTGTTGGCCATGCTTGAAGGCGGACAGGCAGCAGACACCGGAGCAGAAACGGTTGAACCGGTCGGTCCGGGAACCGACGCAGTGCACAAAGGCCACCGCTTCCGGCGCCCGACTGTCGGCAGTCTCTATTTTTCCACCGGTCGGTCCGGCGGTATTGACCAGCCGTTCAAAGGCGAAGGCGGTGATGACATTGTCCACCGTTCGAAAACCGTAGCGGGTGCTGCGACCGGGATCGAACCCCTGGAAGCCGGTGGCCGCCACCACTGCGCCTACCACCAGCTCCCGGGTCGTATCGGCCGCCCCATAGTCGACCGCGTCGAACGGACAGGCGGTTTTGCAGGCACTGCACGTTCCATCCTTGAACCGGAGGCAGTGGTTTTTATCGATTACCGCCACGTGGGGGAGTGCCCCGGGATAGGGAATATAGACGGCGGTGCGGGTGTCCATCCGGGCATTGAATTCATTAGGCACGGTGACCGGACAGACATCGAGGCAGGCCGCGCAGCCGATGCACCGGTCAGGATCGACATATCGGGCCGGCTGCTTCACCGCCACGGTAAAGTTGCCCGGGGTACCGCGCACCGACGTCACCTCGGTGAGGGTGAGCACCTCGATCCGGTCATCGTGCAGAACGTCGTCCAGAAGGGGCTCGATCAGGCAGGCGGCACAGTTGAAATCCGGGTACAGGTCTTCATACATGGCCGCCATCCCGCCAATGCACGGGGACCGATCCACCAGAAAAACCCGTCGGCCATTCTGGCTGAGCGTACGGGCTGCGCCGATGCCGGCCACACCGGCCCCGATTACGAGAACGTCGGGGCAGCAATCGATCTCTCCGATGGTAATGGGGGCGTGATGACGCACCCGATGGACCGCTCCACGGATCAGGCTTTCGGCCTTGCGGGTCGCCTGCGTGCGGTCATGGATCACCCACGCGCACTGCTCACGGATGTTGACGGTCTGCAGCATGAAGGAATTGAGGCCGGCACTGGAAAGAATGCTCCGAAAGGTCTGTTCGTGTTCCCGGGGAGAGCAGCCGGCAAATACCACGTGGGTCATGTTGTGCAATCGAATGGTCCTGGCGGCCTGATCCCGCCCCGCGGGCGAACAAAGCAGCCCCATTGTTTCGCACAACACCACCGCGTCCAGTTGACCGGCCGAGCGAACCAGGGCCGGGATGTCTACGGCATCCTTGATATTCGGTCCGCACTCGCAGATGAACACGCCAATCCGATCCGTCACCCGATTCCCTCCGCCAATAGGGATATGGTCCGAACCACAATTCGAGACGTCAGCAAACGGGTTTTCGACTGGCCGCCGGTTGCGTCAATGGATTCAGGATCCGAGTTGTTTGCTCAACGCCTTGCCATAATCCTGGCAGGCCTTCATCCCCTCGCCGCCCTCGACCATGGCTTCGGTGAGGTTCAAGGGCCCCAGGTTAATCATATCCATCTTGAAAACGTGCTGCATGGTGTCGAAGATCATGGGTGCACTTTCGCCGCTATGGGTGTGGGAACCGAAAGCGCCGCCGATTTTACCCGTCAGGTTGGCCTTTTCCGCCTTGAACAGGAACTGTTTCATCCCGGCGGTCATGTCCTTATGATAGGTGGGGCAGCCGAACACATACCCATCATATCCCATGATGCCCTTCTCATTTTCAATGGTGGCGATCTTCTTGACATCCACTTCCTGTCCGCCGATTCGCAACCCTTCGGCGATATAATTGGCCATGGCTTCGGTCTTTCCCGTTCGGCTGACATAGGCGATCAGTACTTTTTTCATGGAGCCTCCTTGGGTTGATGGATTGTTGACGGGGTCGATTGATGCACGATCCCGGTCATATGGGCTTTGCCGCAGGGATAATCAGGATGTCGATCCGGCGATTGATGGCCCGACCCGCCGACGTGGCATTGGAGGCCAGGGGGCGCTCGGAACCATAGCCAACTGCCGAAACGCTGTCCGGGGGCAGGGTCTGGTTGGCGATCATGTACTCGCGGACGGCCTCGGCCCGTTGCTGGGAAAGCAGTATGTTCACCTCATCTGAACCGGTGGTGTCCGTATGTCCCTCAACGATCACCCGCGGGTCATCAAAGGTGCGGATGGCTTTTTGGACCTTGCTTAGCAGGGCGTAGTTTTCCGGCATGATGATGCTCTTGCCCACGGGAAACCGCATGGCCTTGAGCCGGATCACCAGCTGGTTTTCCTGCTTGTAGACCTCGGCCTCATCTCTTTCGAAATAATCCTGGACAGTCACGTAGAGTTGGTTGAACTTCCTTTCCGCGGCCAGGCGCTGTTCGATGGCCATGCGTTCCCTGGCCATGCGTTCCTTGGCCATCTGGTCTTCCCGGGTTTTGCCTTCCAGGGTGGCCACGCGCACATTGAGGGCGTCGATCTGGGCCTGGTAGTCAGCCTTGAGCGTTTCCATCTCCGCCTGCAGGGCTTGATTTTTTTCTGACATGAAGGTGCGGTCGCTTTTCAGTGAATTTACCGAACCGATGATATTGTCCAGTTGGGTCTGGTATTCCTGGTCGCGCATGTCCTGGGCACCGAGCGCGGCTGATATCGTGTGCAGGTGGTTTTCCATCAGCAGGACGATCGCCTCCGGTTTCATGGTTTTGATCCGGTTGCTCTGTTCGGTGACCACCACCAGCCGGTTGGCCTTGAACAGCGCTTCCCGCGCCATGGCGTGCATCTCTTCCTTGGCATAGGGATTTGCCGAGATGAACGCGTCGGTGGCATTGAGCTGCTCCACGGCCTGGCCGTAGGAGAGGGGCGCGATCTTCCGGGCATCGGCAGCTTCGGCCCGGGCGATGAGTGCACGGACCTCGCCGATGGTCGCCTCTTTGATGGCGCGAACTTCCAATTCCCGGTAGCGTTCGATCACTTTGGTCCGGTTATTCTGGGCATAACTGAGATTGTCCTTTTCGATGGCCCGGGTCAGGTCCAGAAAATCGTTTTCCACCCGACGGTATTCACTTTCGAACTTGGTAGCCCCGGCACTGCGGGCCATTTCACGCGCCTTGAGGGTATCGGTCAGGGCCATTCGCGAAATTTTGGCGATTTCTTCGGCCTGCCGGAGGTGCGCGCGTGATTCCATGACGGCCTTGCGGATATCGGCAATCTCATTGCCCTTTTCAAGGTCCTTCTGGGCGCTGAAAAAGGCGCTTTCCGCTTTTTTGAACCCATCGGGTGCCAGAACGTTAATCTGGGCCATGCGTGCTTCGGAAATATCGCTGCTGAGATGGTTTACCAGTTCAACCGGGTTTTCCATCACGGCCTTGTTCTGACCGGCGGCAGCCGAGGACCCGGCTGTCCGGGATTGAACGCACCCGGTCATGGCAACGCCAACAATGAAAACGGCCGCCCACAGGGATATCCGTCCATGATCGTTCATCTTTTTCCTCCATTTCCCAATTTGAATGTCGATATGGTGGCCGCTGTCGATGCCTTCCACGGATCAAACCTATCGGAAAAAACAAGTTCTCGTCAATCAATAACTATGCGCATTGGGCGAATCGATGCAATAGCGCTTGCTATTTCCCAATCGGTGCCATACAGTCGGACTACTTTTGCCGCCGGGGATCGAGAACCCTGCCGTTCCCGTGTGCACAATGGAAACAGCAACAAAAGGAAACCTTTTATGGATGATGCAGGCCCTGGCAGTTGTAGCACCGCCAATCAAAAGATGAATGACCCCCAAAACCGCTTTTGGTTTATCCGATCCCAGGAAAGTGACGCCTTTCTGCTGACGCTTCGTCCTCTCCGTTAGTTTTCAGGCGCCTTACGTCTCGCCGGTCGGATACCGGTTTCAAGACTATAAGGAGGCGCCCCATGATTCACGCCCTCAATATTGCCCACTTGGCGAATTCTGCCGTTGCAGCCCTGCCCGGTGCAGAGATCGATGCACTGAGAAACCTGCATCCCTCGGATATTGCCGAAACCCTTGAAGAAAGCGGCTGTTCGCCGTCTCAGATCGTCGAGGTTCTGGTCCAGATCGGCAACCACACCGCCAGCGATGCCTTCGGTCAGCTAAACATCGAATCCCAGCAGGCCTGTCTGGAAGCATCCAATGCCCAGACCATGCTGCGGTTCGTGGAGAACATGGAGCCCGATGACCGGGTGGATCTGCTCAAGGCCGTGGATGATGACGTTCGCGAAGCCATCATGCCCTTGATCGCCCAGGCCGAACGAAACGATATCCGCAAGCTCTGGAAATACGAGGAAGGAACCGCCGGTGCGGTGATGACCACCGAATATGCCGTTTTGCCCCAGGGCATCATGGTGGCCAACGCCCTGGAGCAGATGCGGCTGCAGGCGCCCAACAAGGAAACCATCTATACCATCCACATCACGGATGACCAGCGTCATCTGCTGGGCATCGTTTCGCTGCGGGACCTGATCATGTCCAAGCCCCGGACGACCCTGGAAGCCATCATGGAAACCCGGGTGATCAGCGTTCCCCACGACATGGCGGAGGAAGAGGTGGCGGCGATCATCGCCAAGTATGACCTGTTGGCCGTGCCGGTGGTGGACCGTGAAAACCGCCTGCTGGGAATCATCACCGTCGACGATGTGATCGATATTATGGAGGCGGAAAACACCGAAGACTTCCAGCGCATTTCGGCGATGGTGCCTTTCGAGGAGGAGTATTTCAAGCGGCCCCTGCCACGGCTTTTCTGGAGCCGGTTTCTCTGGCTGGCCGTGCTGCTGTTCACCTCGCTGGTCTCCACCACGATCATGGAGATGAACAGCGCCGTGATCCACCAGATGGTGGCCCTGGCCTTTTTCATCCCTTTGGTCACCGGCACCTGCGGCAATGCAGGCACCCAGTCGGCCACCATGGTGGTGCGCGCCCTGGCCCTGGGGGAGATCGGCCCCGGCGATGTGTTCCGGGTCTTTCGCCGCGAACTGTTCATGGGGGTGGCCCTGGGCGGTTCCCTGGGCCTAATGGCCTACTTCCGGGTTTTTTTGCAGGATCACAGCATGATTCTGGGGTGGACCGTGGGCGTGGCCCTGCTGGCCACCCTGCTCACTGCCAATCTTACCGGCGCCCTGATGCCGCTGCTGCTCAAAAAACTCAATCTGGACCCGGCACTGACTGCCGGCCCCTTTATCGCCACGGTGATCGATGCCGTCGGCATTACGCTTTATTTTCAGATCGCCATCTTTCTGATGCGCGTCATCAAGTAGGAAGACAGCGGTTTCCCGGCGTTGCCTTTCGTCTCAAAACAGGTATGATAAGATGCATAAAAACACCCTGCCCGCTGAGTGGTTGGCCCTGGACCTCCCATTCAGCGGATCAGGCCAACTATTTTGCTAATCCCGGATGGGTTGATGATCACCGAAAAAACAGCGATCAGGGTTCAGTATTTTCTCTATTTCGGAGCGATGGGTGTCTTCCTGCCCTACTTCAACCTCTACTGCCTCCATATCGGTTTCAGCGGATTCCAGATCGGCAGCCTGAGTGCCGTCCGCTCGATCGTACTGATTCTCTTTTCGATTCTCTGGGGCCTTCTGGCAGACCGAAAGGACCTGCGTCGTCCCATCTTCATCCTGTGCAGTTTTGCCAGCACGGCCCTGTGGGCGCTTTTTCTTTTCACCACCGATTTTCGGTTCATGCTGGTCATCACCATTGTCTACGGTGCTTTTTACGCCCCCATTATTTCCTTTCTCGAAGCCTTTGCCATGGATGTCCTGGGCAAGACAAAAAGTCGCTATGGCCGCACCCGGGCTTGGGGATCTGTCGCATTTATCGCCGTGGTGCTTATTCTGGGCAAGCTGATCGACCGGTATTCCGTAGGCATCGTCGTCGCATTGGTGCTGGCCATCTCAACCGCCCAGGCCATGGCTGCCACCGCCATGCCCCGCATCCGTTCGCAGCGGCAGGCGCAACCCCATGATGCCGTGCGGTTGTTATCGGGTCACACCCTGGTTTTTCTGCTGTGTGCCTTTCTCATGCTGGTGAGCCATGGGGCCTACTATGGTTTTTTCTCCATCCATCTGACCCAGCTGGGGCATGGAGGCAGTTTTATCGGCGTCTGCTGGGCCCTGGCATCTACCGCGGAAGTGGTGGTGATGATCAACTCCCCCCGGCTGTTTGCCCGCTTTTCCTTCAAACGGGTGCTGGCCGTATCTTTTGCGGCGGCGGCGATGCGATGGGGCCTTCTGTATGTTGCCCAGTCGGCGGTGGTGATTCTGGCCAGTCAGCTTCTCCATGCGGTCACCTACGGCGCCTTTCACATGGCCGGCATCCTGTACATGGATCAACTGGCTCCGGCATCGGAAAAAACACTGGGCCAGGCCTTGAACAATGCCGTCACCTATGGGCTTGGACTCACCGTGGGTTTTTTTGTCAGCGGCGCCCTCTATGAATCCGGCAACACCGCTTCCCTGTTCCTGTTCAGTGCCGCTGTGGCGCTTGCGGGAGGATTGCTGTTCACCGGATTTCACTGGGTTGCATCCTTCGGAAAATCCGAAACCTCGCCCTGAGCCGACCCCGTCACCGGCAAGGGGGGCGCGATTAGGGGCAAGATCGAAAACGATAACGAAAAGGAGTCATCATGAAAACGCACGTCGTCATCGTCCTGTCCTGTGGTACCGACAACCCCAACCGGTCCACCCGGGCGATCCACTTGGCCACCATCGCCCACAAGGAGGGCAAGCAAACGACCCTGTTTCTGCTTGACGAAGGGGTTTACATCGCCAAGCAAGGGCTTGCGGATCATCTGCGCGCGGCGACGGGGGATGTGGCCGATGACCTCATCGCCTATCTTCAGGCGCACGAGGTGCCGATTTTGGTCTGTACTCCCTGTGCCAAAGCCCGGCGAATCGAGGAGAAGGATCTTATCGAAGGCGCCCGAATGGCCACGGCTGCCGAATTGATCCATCTTTCCTGTGAGGCGGCGATCATCAGCCTGTAGGTTGCTGTTTGATGGTTCTGCCTGTATCTGGCAGCTGCATCGCCAGGCATCCTCCGGGTAAGATATTGCTTTGTAACGAAATGGCAGGAGGGGGCTCATAATTACAGACCCCGGTCCGTCGGGGCTGGAACCAGAAACCGAGTTGATCGAAAGGAGCCGTGACGCGTATGACCATGAGAAAAATTACCTCCCTGACCGCCACCCTGTCGTTTGTTTTGATGGTGACGACCAGCATCATCCTGTATCTCGTCCCCCCGGGGCGCGTGGCCTACTGGGCGGATTGGCGTATGTGGGGCCTGACCAAGACTCAGTGGGGCGACATTCACATCAATGTTGGGCTGCTTTTCCTGCTGGCCCTGGGTCTGCATATCTATTACAACTGGAAGCCACTCATGGCCTATCTTAAAGACCGGACCCGGCAGATGAAAGTTTTCACGGCCGCATTTAATGTGGCACTGACGGTTTGTGTGCTGACGGTTGCCGGCACCCTTTTTGCCGTGCCCCCTTTTTCCTGGGTGCTGGATTTCAATACGGCGCTCAAGGACGCCGGGGCGGAAAAATACGGCGAGCCGCCATACGGCCACGCGGAACTCTCATCTTTGAACAGCTTTGCCAAAAAAATGGATATCGATGCCGCCGCGGCGCGTCAGCGCCTGGAAGCTGCAGGTTTTCAGGTGACGGGGGGTGACCAGACCCTCCAGGCCATGGCCGCCATCAACGGAACCACCCCCAAAGTCCTCTATGCGGTCATGCAGGGGGGGCCCGAATCGACACCCCGAAAAAAGGGGCTGCCCGACACCGCTCCGCCGGGTACCGGCCGGTTGACCCTGGCGGAGATTTGCGACACTTACGGCCTGGACAGCCAGACCCTCATTGCGTCCCTGGAAACGAAAAACATCAGGGCTACGGTAACCGATTCGTTGCGTGATATTGCCGACCGGCATGGCATGGGGCCGACGGACCTGTATGCGACCATTAAATCTGTGGCGAGTCCAATGCAGTAGAGGAGGCTGTCAGCCATGCCCACTGCCGAGTGCCGGTGCAACGCATGCAACCACCGTTTTACCCATCTGACCTTCAAAGGCGATGACACCCCGCCCCTCTGCCCTCGGTGCAAGGGAAGGGATATTCAGATGAAAGCCAACCCGGAGGGATTCATGGTCGGCTCCGGATTGGGTTCGCGCATCGTCGGCGTTCCCAAAGGACCGTCTTGAGCGGGATGAGAAAAGTCGGCGGTCTGTCGACCTGGTTTCAACACGCGGTTTTCTGCATTATGACATCCCGTGGGATGTTCAGCCTCAGGCGGTTCGGGTGATGAGCCAGACCCCGATGCAGATGGTGACGATTCCTGCCCATCGGATCAGATCCACCGGCTCGCCGAAGAAACTCTTTCCGGCCAAGGCGGCCACAATGTATCCAACGCTCAGCATGGGATAGGCGTAGCTCACATCCACCCTGGACAGCACCATCAGCCATACGACGACACTGACTCCGTAACAGCCCAGACCCATCAGGACATAGGGATTGAGTCCGACCTTGATGCCGATGGGAATGATATTTTCCAGAGAGAAGGCAAATGTCCCGATGGTCCGCATGCCCTGTTTCAAAACGATCTGGGCGAACGCGTTCAGCAGGACACCGGTCAGAATCAGCGGCAGATATTTGTTCATGGGGTATCACCTCGATGGTTTTCAATATTGTGCGAACACATAGCCGCCCGGTCCGCTGGTATCTTCAAAAATCGGCGGCGGCAGTCTGTCTTTCCAGTTGCGATAGTGTTTCGACTTCCCGACCAGAACCACCCGGCCGGGCGCATGTCCGTGGATCAGACGGATGAATGTCGCTTCATCCAGCAGACGGTGGCTACCGTCCGGGTAGCCGAAGCCGTAGGCCAGTTCCCCGGCCGCCCCCAGCTGAAACACATCGCTGCGTTTGTAAAACCAGCAGACCGCCCGCAAGGGGTCTTCCAGAGAGACCAGCACCGTCTCCGGCAGAACCCGGGCGGCGTTTCTCAGCAGAAGCGCGCCGGGCGCCTTGTGTTCGATGGTGTCATCGGGCAGGACCAACTGAATGGTGGTTAAAAAAAGAGCCGCTCCCAGGGAAACGAGAAGCAGCTTGCTCCCAAACATCGCTTTTTTCAGCGATATCCCCAGGCAGAAAATGAATCCGGCGAGTCCCGATGTCGCCGCCAGGGTTTTCCACGAATGAAGATAGGGAACGAATCCGCCGACACCGGTGGCCTGAATGACGATAAGACCCAGTAAAATGCCCGAAAAAATGACGACCAGGGCGATCAGGCCGCCTTGAACGGCCTTGCCTGTCGCTTTGCCGACACCGGCGGTGAGTCCCTCGGTTAAAAGAATGGCGAAAGGCGGAAAGCAGGGCAGAATATAGGTCAGCAGCTTGCCGCTGGCAGCCGAAAAGAAAAGAAAGGGAAACACGAACCAGCACAGGGCATAGCGGAAAAGCGGCGTTCGTGCCCGTGAGCGATCCATGCCCAGCACCGAGGCAGGAATCAACGGGCTCCAGGGAAGGGCAGCCACGGGGAAGGCCAGAAAATAAGTCCAGAACGTGGCTTTGTGCTGGGCGTCTTCGGCCATGAAACGTTTGATGTGTTCCTGCCAGAAAAAATAGTTCCAGTAGTCGGGTTCCTTCAGGTGAACGGCGACGGCCCAGGGCAGGGATACGAGCACGGCGGCGGCAATGGGAATGGCGGCCATTCGAAACAGGTCTTTCCAGCGACCGGCCCAGAACATATAGGGCACGATGGCCACCACCGGTACGGCAAAAGCCAGAAACCCCTTGGTCAGAAAAGCCATGCCGCACAGCATGCCGAACAGCGCCAGCAGACCTTTTTCTTTCCAACTTCTCCGGGGAGCGTCGCAGGCGAAGAAAAAGGCGGTCATGGCCATGGTGAGAAACATGGTCAGCATGCCGTCAAGGACGCTGAACACCCCGGTACCCACCACTAAAAAACAGGTGAGAAAGATCGGGGGGGCCAATATGCTGCCGGTTCGCCGCATGAGCAGCCATACCATCAGGGCGGACAATCCGGCGGCGACTGCCGACGGAAAGCGAACGGCAAAGGGATTTTCCCCGAAGGCCAGCATGGAAAGTCCATTGAGCCAGTATCCCATGACCGGCTTTTCAAAATAGCGCAGTCCGTTCAGCCGCGGGACGATCCAGTCTCCCGTGGCGATCATCTCCCTGGATATCTCGCCGTAGCGGACTTCGTCGGGAACGACCATGGGCCTGAATCCCAACGGCAGCAAGTAAACCAGAATGAAACCCAACAGGAGAAGGACCGGTATCTTTCTGCTGGTAGAATCAGTCATCGAGGCACCTCGACCTGGCAGGAAAGCCAGCCCTCCCGTCCGTCGATCGCCCCCTTCGTCATGAACCCGGTCGCGATCGGTTCGGCTTCCAGCAGGGCGCTCAGGGGCACAAAGGAGATATTCCGGGCACGGGCCGTGGTGACGAATCGGTCGAATAAATCCTGGCAGATGCCGCCCTCCACTTCGGCGTGGATGGTCAGGACATTGAGGCGGTCCGGCCGAATCAGCGAGAGGAGGTGGTCGTTGAAGTTTTCCGCCGAGATTCCGTGGTGCCCGATGGCTTCATCGTAAGTGGGCAGGGTGACGGGGACCTGGGGCTGGGTCAGGGTCCGGCCTTCCACCACGGGGTAAAAGAGGCATCGACCGCGGCAGTCGCTATTGTAGACAAAGGGCAGCCGGCTCTTTTCTTCCAGAACCGTTGGCGTACATTTCCAGGCCGGTACCGCCGAACACACCGGCGGTTTGCCGGTGATTTCCCCGAGCCGGTCATATCCCCGTCGGAGGGTCTCCCGGATGGCATCGGCATCCATGGCGTCGATGTGAGCCTGCCAGCCGTGGTGGTCCCAGGCGTGAAGGCCGATTTCATGGCCGTCATCATATGCCGATCGGATCATCGCCGCGCCCTTGACGCCGATGTCCGGCCCGGGCCAGAAGGTCCCCCGCAGCAGGATGTCCCAGCCGTAAAGGCTGGCGGCCTGCGTCCGCATCATTTTGACCAGAAAAGCGGGCCGTACCAGACGCCAGATATGCCGGCCCATGTTGTCCGGGCCCACGGAAAAAAAGAGGGAAGCCCGGATGCCGTGCCTGCGGAACAACCGGCACAGAGCGGGAACGCCCTGCCGGGTTCCATTGAGCGTATCCACGTCCACGCGAAGTCCGACGATCATGGCTGCTGACCGGGTCCTTTACCTGAAACGGCGAAAAACGCTTTTCCCCGCATGCTGAGGTTGCCGAGCGCCATCAGTCACCCACCGCTTCCCTGAGAAAGAAATCCAGGGTCTCTTCCACGGACTGCGCCAGGGGAATCGTCGGGTTCCACTTCAAGGTCCGCTGGGCATTTTTAATGCTCGGCTTGCGGTGCTGGACATCCTCGTAACCCGACCCGTAATAAGCCCGGCTCTCCACCTTGCGGATGCCGGCAAAGGGAGGGAAGTGATCCCGCAGGGGATGTTTTTCGAACCGATCGATCAACTGCAGTGCCAATGACTCGATGGAGGCTTCATTGTCCGGGTTGCCGATATTGAAGATCCGGCTGTCGCAGCAATTGCCGGGGTTTTCGATGATCCGGAACAGGCACTCGACGCCGTCCTTGACGTCGGTAAAACAGCGCTTCTGCTGGCCGCCGTCCACGAGCTTGATCGGCGTTCCTTCGGCCAGGTTGAGGATCAGCTGGGTGATGGCCCGGGAACTGCCGATCCTGGCCGATTCCAGGCTGTCCAGCCGGGGGCCGATCCAGTTGAAGGGTCTGAACAGGGTGAACTGAAGCCCCTGGGTGGCGCCATAGGCCCAGATGACCCGGTCCAGCAGCTGTTTGCTGCACGAATAGATCCAGCGCTGCTTGCGAATGGGTCCCAGCACCAGTCGGGAGTGGTCCTCGTCGAACCGGTCATCCCGGCACATGCCGTACACTTCCGAGGTGGAGGGAAAGAGAATCCGTTTGCCGTACTTGGCGCAGTAGCGCACCACCCGCAGGTTCTCTTCGAAGTCCAGTTCGAACACCCGCAGGGGGTTCCTGACATATTCGATGGGGGTGGCGATGGCCACCAGGGGCAGGACGATATCGCATTTGCGCACATGGTACTCGATCCACTCCCGGTGAATGGAAATGTCCCCTTCGGAAAAATAAAAATCGGGGTGATCCAGGAGGCGCTTCAGGGACCCGGCAGCCAGGTCCATGCCGTGGACCTCGTATCGGCCGCTTTCCAGCAGGCGTTCGCTGAGATGGTTGCCGATGAACCCGTTGACCCCCAGGATCAGAACGCTTTTTTTACGAGCCTTTTGAATCCGGATTTCCGGCAGTGTGCCGAATCGCATGCCTTCCACCAGGCCCAGCTCCTCGGCCAGTTGAGGACCGCTTTGGGTTACACCGCCGTCGCCCTGGCCGGTAAGCACCTCCACCGCGCCTTCCCCGCAGGCGATGACGAAGGGGGATATGGAAAGCACCGTTCCCGGAACTCTTTTTCCGCCCTCGGCGCTGCGGACAGACCAGAACAGGCATTTGCGGTTGCCGATGTGGCTGAACGCGCCGGGGTAGGGCCGGGTGACTGCCCGGACCAGGTTTATGACCATGGATGCCGGTCGGGCCCAGTCGATTTCGCCGTCCTTGGGCGTGCGCCCACCGAAATAGGTGGCCAAGGACTTTTCCTGAGGCATACGCGGCGCGGTGCCCGCAACGATTTGCGGCAGCAGGTCGTCCAGCAGGGCAGCGGCGGCCTCGGCGGCTTTCTGGTGGAGGGTCGGGGCTGTGTCGTCTGAGGAGATGGGGAGCCGCCGCTGTCCCACGATGTCGCCGTCATCGGGTCTGGGGGTCATGTGGTGCAGGGTTACCCCAGTCTCGGTTTCGCCGTTGACCAGGACCCAGTTGATGGGGCAGCGGCCCCTGTATCGCGGCAGCAGCGAGCCGTGCAGGTTCAGGCAGCCGGACGGCGGGATCTCCAGAATCGGGGCCTTGACCATGTTCCGATAGTAAAAGGAGAACAGGATATCCGGCGCCAGGGCTCGGATCTTTTCCACCCACAGGGGATGGTTGATATTGTCCGGGGCGAACACGGGGATACCCTGTCCCGATGCCATTTCCGCCACCGAGTCGAACCACACCGATTCGTTCGGATCGTCTTTGTGGGTGAATACCGCCGCAATCTCGATGCCCTGCTTGAGCAGGGCATCGATGCCCACGCAGCCGATGTTGTGATAGGCCAGTACAACCGCTTTCATCGCGTTTTCTCCTCGCATTGATTTTTGCAGACCACCCGCTGGACAAAATAGCGCGGTCTGGCGCGAACGTCGTTGTAGACCCGTCCGAGATATTCACCCAGAAGACCCATGCCCACAAACTGGGCGCCAACGAAAATGAACAGGATGGCAAAAAGGGTAAATACACCCTGGGCCGCCCACTGGGCGCCGAACAGCAGCCGCATCAGCAGCAGAAAGACGCCGAAACCGATGCCCAGGGCCGACACGACGGCGCCGGCGATGCTCAGCAGCCGCAGGGGGTAGGTGGTCATGGAGGTGACCAGGTCGAACATGAGACTGATCAGTCGGGAAAAGCTGTATTTGGAGTCCCCTTTTTTTCGGGCGTCATGACCCACTTCGATCTCGGTGGTCTTGCGGGCAAAGCTGTTGCCCAGCACCGGGATGAAGGTGCTGCGCTCGTGGCACATCAGCATGGCCCGAACGATGTGGCCGCGATAAGCCCGCAGCATGCATCCGTAATCGTGCATCATCACGCCGGTGGCTTTCTGGACGGCCCGGTTGATCAGGGCCGAGGCGGTTCGGCGAAAAACGGTGTCCTGCCGGTTGGCCCGCACGGTGCCCACGACGTCGTAACCCCGGTCCATGGCCTCGGCCAGCCGCGGGATCTCCTCGGGCGGGTTCTGCAGGTCGGCATCCAGGGTGATGACGATCTCGCCCCGCACCTGCTCGAAGCCCGCCATGATAGCGGCGTGCTGGCCGTAATTGCGATTCAAAAAGACGGCCACGATCGCTTCCGGGTGGGCGGCGGCGGCTTCGTCCAGCATGTCGGCCGAGCGATCGCTGCTGCCGTCGTCCACCAGGACAATTTCAAAAGGCCGCCGGGCCTGGCGGCAGGCGTCCAGGCACCGGCGGATCAGTTCTTCCAGGTTGGCCTCCTCGTTGAAAACCGGAATGACCACGGAAATCATGTTCGACTGGTTCATTTGGACAGTACCGCCTTGATGGCATCGACCACATCGTCCACGTCTTCCGGCGTCATGTCCGGAAAGAGGGGCAGCGAGCAGATGCGTTGCGAGTTCCATTCCGTATGGGGAAGCGTTCCCACAATGTCCGGGAACGTTTCCCGGTAGTACTTTTGAAGGTGTGCAGCCCGGAAATGCAGTCCGGTACCGATGTTGCGGGTTTTGAGTTCGGCCATGAACCGGTCCCGGTTCATTCCGGCTTTATTCTCATCCACGCGGACGATGAACAGATGCCAGGCGTGTTTCAGGGGATAATCGGGGATGGCTAATGGCAGAAGCTCTTCCATATTCTTAAACTTATCCCGATAATACCCGGCCAGCACCGCCCGCCGGTTGTTCATTTCCTTCAGGCGGTCCAGCTGGCAGAGGCCCAGAACCGCCAGGATATCCGGCAGATTGTATTTGAAGCCGGGTTCGACCACCTGGGCCTGGGGGGATCGGCCCTGGGTCTGGCGGTCGTAAGCATCTACTCCCAGGCCGTGGAACTTCAGGCGGCGGATGCGTTCCTCGAAATCCGGGTTGTCAGAGCAGACCATGCCCCCCTCGCCTGTGGTGATGTTCTTGATAGGGTGGAAGGAAAAAATGGATGTGCCCAGTCGACCGACGCGCATGCCCTTGTATTCCGTGCCGATGGCGTGGGCCGCATCCTCAATCAGGGCGATGTTGTTGTGCCGGGCAGCCAACAGACGGATGGGGGCCATGTCCACCGGCGCACCGGCAAAATGGACGGGGATGATCAGCCGGGTGCGGTCCGTAATCTTCGATTCTACGGTGTCGGCGGTAACCATCAGAGTGTCGCGGTCCACATCGGCAAATACGGGTGTGGCGCCGGCCAGAACGATGAGGTTCACTGTCGATACCCAGGTCATGGATGGCGTGATGACCTCATCGCCGGGGCCAATACCCAGGGCTTTTAAAGCGATGTGCATGCCTGCCGTGGCTGACGATACGCACACAGCGGTCTGGCAGCCCGTGGTTTCACGGAACCGGGCTTCCAGTTCGGCGTTCTTGGAGCCGGTGGTGATCCAGCCGGATCTCAGCACTTCCGCCACGGCCTCGATATCGGCCTCTAAAATGGAAGGGCGTGAAAAGGGAAGAAAATCTTTTCTCATGAGATAGTGTAATCCTTAGCATTCAGGTTTGGTTACAAAGGGATGGATGCCGTGGTACCTATGCTTTACCCGGTTCATTGTCAACCCGCCATTTTCCCATTTTGTCCGGAAAACTTAATCGGTTCCGGCGGCAATCGGTCGCCCGCTTTTACGTTATCGGCATCTTGGGGCAATGTGATCCGGATGCGAGCCCAGGCTCCGGACTCGCTCTCCATGATGATTCGACCCCGGTGAAGCCGAACAATCTGCCGGGCAATGCTCAACCCGAGCCCGGTGCCTCCATAGCGCTGGGCCCGTGACTTTTCAACCCGGTAGAACGGGTCGAACACCTTTTTCAGCTCGTCATGGGGGACGCCTGCTCCCGTATTGAACACGCTGATGGCGATCATGCCCCCTTCGTCGGATGCCTCGATGCGGATTTCGCCGGCTTCGCCATTGTATTTGATGGCGTTGTCCACCACGTTGACCAGCAGCCGCCTGAGTTTGTCCCGGTCCCCGCGAATCGTCAGCGTTCCGGAAAAAAATACGCCAAGGCGCAATTTCTTGGAAGCGATCGCCCCATCATAATCCCTTATGACGGATTCGACCAATGCCCTGAGGCTGAACGTCTCCAATTGCAGCGTATGGCTGAGTTCCAGGGCGGAGAGGGTCAGCAGTGTCTGTACCAGCCGGTTCATTCCCATCAATATTTGCTGTTGCTCCGCCAGCTCAACCCTGAGAGATTCCGGCAGATCCTGCCGCTGGACGGCCTGCTCCATGAAAAGCCGCAGGATGCCGATGGGGCTTTTCAGTTCGTGGGAGGCGCTGGCGAGGAACTGCTTCTGCTGGTCAAAGGAGAACTGGAGCCGGTCAAACATGTGATTCAGGGATCGGGACAGGTCGTAGAGTTCATCCCGGCTGCCGCCCAGGGGGATCCGCTGGCTCAGCGTTTTTTCATCGATCTCATGGGCCAGGCGGTTGATCTGGTTGACGGGCTTTAATATCCGGCCGGCCACATAAGTGCTGGTAACGGCCAGAAGCAGCATCGAAGCGGCCATTCCGAAAACCAGTGCGCCGATCAGTTCGCGGATCTCTTCATTCAGTTTGATCATGGGTTGGGCAATCTGAATGCGGTAGGTGAGCGCGCCGATGGTGATATCCCTTTCCTTGATCCGCAGGGCGATCTGATCGGAAAGTCCCTTGTCGTCGTCGGCTTCCAGATAACGCGCCAGTTCTTCCCCCTGATCCATGGGAACACGCAGCCGCACAGTATAGCCCCCTTCCCGGTGGTGTAGCGGCAGGCCCACCTGCCCGGCCAGCGACGACTGCCAGACCTTTTGCCCATTGGCATCAAAGAGCCGGATCCACAGCCCGGGAGACGATCGTGTCAACGCATCGAGATGTTCGGGCGTAACCGGTGCATGAAGGCGATCGGTCAGCATGTCCGCCTGGCGATCGATTTGTGAATCGAGGAGGTCGTAGGGCTGTTCCAGCATTTCGAAAAAAACCACCCCGGAGAATGCCAGGCTGGTCAACAGGCCCGCCCCGACGATCCAGAGGCTGATGCGGTGTTTGATTTTCACAGCGGCGTGTTCCTGACGATGTATCCCACCCCCCTTAGGGTCTGGATCAACCCGCCGCCTTCATTGCCGAGCTTTCGCCGCAGGTTCTTGATGTGGACGTCGATGCTGTTGGACATGGTGAACGGGTCGAATTCATCGCCCCAGACATGCTCGGCCAGGGTGAAACGGGAGACCGCCCGGTTGGTGTTGTATAAGAGGAATTCGAGAATCGAAAACTCCTTGGGGGTCAGGTCCACGGACTTCCCTTTGCTGGTGACCTTGCGGCTGACGGTGTTCAGGGCGACATTCCCGGCCTGCAGCATCGGCTGGCGGTGATCGCTGAAGCGTCTGAGCAGAGCCCGGGTCCGCGCCATGAGTTCGGCCATGGAAAAGGGCTTGGCCAGGTAGTCGTCCGCTCCCCGGTCCAGGCCGGTGATCCGGTCTTGGACGTCACCTCTGGCCGTCAACAGCAGAACGGGTGTTTTGATCCCGGCGGTGCGGATATCGTCCAGGACCTCCAGACCGTCTTTTTTCGGCAGCATGATGTCCAGAAGGATCAGGTCATAAGGGTTGGCAAACAGCTTGTCCAGGGCGACCTCGCCGTCTTCGGCGGTGTCCACATCGTAACGTTCCCGGGAAAGGGCCTGCCGGACTTGGTCACACATCTCGGGAGAATCTTCCACCACAAGAATTTTCATAACTGCCGGGGGTTGTTTCATTAAATGGGCTCTGCACAGCGCCCATGTCCTCTTTACGCCGCGGGTCGAAAACGGTAGAATCCAGGGAACCGGGGCGGCCACCGTGATTAAAATACCATAAAGGCGAAGTTTCCGTAAACATCCTTGATTTTTGGTGCCGGCAGGCCGCCCATAAACCCGCCGAGGTGGTCGACTCTCACCACCAGCACAATGGGGGTCTCCGGGCGTCGGTTATTTTCGATGAGACGCAACAGCGCATGGCCGTCAAGCATCCGGGTTTTTTCGGACTCGTGGTCCAGGCCATAGGCGAGTTCGTCCGGTGTGAGGAACAGGCGAATATTGTCGCGCTTGAGATAGGCGCATGTCGCCCGGATCAGATAGCCGTCCGCCACCACGACGGCCACGGGTGACACCAGGTGCCGATTTCTCTCCAGCAGGGGGCCCGGCGCTTTTTTTTGCGTGATGAAGTTGGGAAAAATAAAGGTGGATGCCGCAAAGAAAAAAAGGCCTGCCAGGGCAAACCATTTAAGCTTTTTAATGGGGTTCGCCTTCACCGCGCTCCATAGGACCCCGCCGCCCCAGACGGATAATCCGATGCAGGCCAAACCCCATTTCCAGGTTTCTCCAGGGCCGTAGGGCCGTGTGCCTAATATCCCTGTTAACTGATTGACGACCACCAAGGCTGCGCCGGAAAGGGTCAGGGCGGTCAAGAAGAGGGTTCCCAGGCGGTATGCCCGGTGCCGCCCCTGCTTGAAATAGTGCCACAGCCCCAGGGCCATCAGCAGGGCGGCGGGGGGAAAACAGGGCAGGATATAGGTGATCAGTTTGCCGGAAGAGGCGGAGAAAAAGAGAAACGGAATGGCGAACCAGCAAACGAGGAATCGGATGAGAGACCGTGGGAGGTCAATTTTTTTAAAACCCTGGATGACGGCCGGCAACAGTGCCGACCAGGGCAGGGTTCCGGCCACCATTACCGGAATGAAAAACCAGAAGGCCTCGGGATGCTGGCCATCGCCGGGCGATAAAAACCGTTGAATATGCTCCACCCAGAAAAAATAGGGCCAGAAATCTCCCTCACGCAAATGAATCAGAAGGCTCCAGGGCAGTGCCACCACAATTGCCGCACCGGCCGGAATCCATGCGGATTTCAGCAGCCAGCGCCAGCGCCTTTCCCAGAGAGCAAAGGCGCAAAGGGTCAGCCCGGGAACGGCAATGGCAATGAACCCTTTGGTGAGAAAGGCACCCCCGCAGAGCACGCCCGACAGAATCAGCAACCCGGTTTGGCGGGACGGGCGGCGTTCTTCGTAGGCAAAGAAAAAAGCCGCCATGGAGGCGGTGAGCAGCATGCCGAGCAGGTTGTCCAGGACGCCAAAGGTTCCGAGGGCCAGGATCTGGATGGATGTCAGAAAAATGGTCGGGGCCAGTAATGCCGGCGTCCCCCCCCCGGCAAACCGCCTTGCCAGCAGGAAAATGGCCAGAGCCGAAAGGCCCACGGAGAGAGCGGAGGGAAGGCGCGCGGCAAATGCATTTTCGCCAAAAGCCAGCATGGACACCGCGTTGACCCAGTATCCCATTACCGGCTTTTCAAAATAGCGCAGGCCGTCCAGGCGGGGCACCACCCAGTCGCCGGTGGCGATCATTTCCCGGGGGATTTCAAAATAGCGGGTTTCATCCGGAAGAAACAGGGGCCGGAAACCCAGCGGCAGGATATAGAGCAGCAGGTAGAGGGATACCAGGGCCACCACCGACGCGTTTATGGCAGATAGCCGGCCCGCTTTAGAGACGTGGACCTTTCGGGTCTCCAGTGTCTTTGAATATGGAAGTGACCTGTCAGGATCCGGTTCCTGTCCCCGATACCGCCGATCCCACGCGCTAGTCGTGATTGAATTCACAGTCAACCTCGGGGACGACCCATTTTTTCTGATTGGCGACAATTTTCATTGGAACGCTCCTATTCGATAGTGGAGCGCTGTATAGCAGGCCATCATGAAGAAACCGTGAAGAGATGGGCGAGGAAGATTCTTTTGGCGATTCGGGGACGCTTTCAGAGCCATAAATAGCATTGAAGCGTAAAAAAAGCAGGAACAGCGATGGGGTTGCAGGCGTTAATCGTCAGGTATCTGCGGCGGGGGTTTTCCGGGGGGGGCTTGAAATGCCATTTGAATGGCAGATCAAATATTTCGGTTCTCCGGGGCTGATCTGGAAGGATCAATCCCCTTGGGCGGGAAACAGCAGGTGACGCAGCCAGCCGAAAAGGGTGTTGCCCTGGAGCATGGCCTGCTCCCAGGCCATGAAGTCCCGGGAGAGTTTGGCCGGATCGGAGAAAAATGCGGCCCGGGTGGTGAAGGTTTCTTCGGCGTCCAGCTTTTTGACCACCCGGGCTGGGTTGCCGGCGGCCACGCAGTTGGCGGGCACCGAATCCACCACGATGGCTCCGGCGCCAACGATGCTGTTCTCGCCGATGGTCACCCCCTTGCAGATGATGGCGCTGTCCCCGATCCAGGCGTTTTTTTCGATGGACACCGGCATGGCCCTGCCGAAGGAGATGCGGTCGTAGATCCCGTGCCAGTCGGAATCGGTAATGTAGGCGCCGTTGGCGATCATGCAGTTGTCGGCGACGGTGATGCCGGCGGCGCTGCTGATTCTGACGCCGGGGCAGACCAGGCAGAAGTTGCCGATGGTGATATGCCCCTTGCCCGCCTGGTCCGGCCATACCGACAGCCGGATTTTTTTGTCCGGGGTGGCGATGACCGTGGCGAATTGTCCGATGGTGATCGGGGCGCCGAACAGCTCCACATGCCAGGGCCGCATGAATGTAAAACCCTTCCCCAGGTGGGCCAGCTGCGGCCGTAGAAAGTGGCTGGCATAAAATTTCTGAAGCCTGATGTATGCTTTCTTGATAACGTAAGGGCGGTGATCTTTAACCATGACCGTTTTCAGTCCACCAGGCGTGGCTGAACAGCCGCCCCCCGGGGGTGAAATTAAACAGGGCGTCGGCAGCCAAAAGCACTACCGCATTGGTCCAGGTGATCTTCTCTTCGGGCCACCGGGTCATGTCCGGAAAGGTGAATCCACACCAGAAGGAACCGTCATCGAACACGTGGTCCAACATCCAGTTGAAAACGATCCGGGCTTTTTCCGTGTCTCCCATGGCGGCCAGGGTCAGCACCAGTTCGGAACTTTCCGCGACCGTCACCCAGGGTTGGTCGGATACGCAGCGAACGCCCAGTCCCTCCACCACATATTTCTTCCACTGCCGGTCGATGCGCCGGTTGGCGGCTTCTCCGGTTACGGCCCCGCAGAGCACCGGGTAGAACCAGTCCATGGAAAAGCGGGATTTGGTCATGTTGAACAGATAGGGCCGGCTGCGGATGGCGTCGCCGAGACGCTTGAATGCATCGGCCCAGGGCACGGTCGACATGCCCAGTTCGGCGGCAATGGCCATGGCGCATTTCAGACTCATGTAGATCGAACTGGATCCGGTGAGCAGGGCCATGGGGTCTACCTTGCCCTGGGGGCTGATTGCCCAGCAGATCTCCCCGTTGGCGCACTGATGCCCGACGGCAAAGTCGATGGCCCGCCGCACCGTGTCCCACATGGCTTCGAGGAATTTGCGATCGCCGGTGATCAGCCAGTAATGCAACACGCCCACGGCGATGTATGCGCTCATGTTGGTTTCGCGGGTCCGGTCCTCGGGAATTCCTCGGCGATAGGCGGCAAACCAGCTGCCGTCATCCAACTGCATGGATCGCAACCAATAGAAGGCCCGCCGGGCCTGCTCCAGGTATCCTCCCACCACCAGTCCCATGGCTGCTTCCACATGATCCCAGGGATCGGTTTTTTCTCCGGTAGACCAGGGGATTTCGCCTGAGGGAAGCTGGGTGGCGGTGATCAGACGGCAAACCGCATCGACATCAACGGCAAGCTTCTGCCGCTGCTTGCAGATACTCACATTCATAATAATTACAGCCTTTTTTGGTTGCGCCAGAATCCAAACAAGTGTGTTGCAGTGGCCAGCAAACAATCAAATTACGTTGGAAATTAAGGAAATGCAAGGGAAAAGGACCCATCCGGGAAGCCCATTGTCAAGAGGCAGACAGGCTATTGCATGGAAACAGGGGCCCGGTCCGTCAGGTGTCCACGCCACGGGTTTTGCCACCGGTCTTCCCCCTCCAAAGCGGTTTACGCCTGTCAAAAATACCCCGGTCCGGCATCCTGCAACCGGGGGGAACCTTCTTGACTTGAATCGGAAAACTCTTTATGAACTGGACTTTACCGAAAAGGGCCGGTGCCCGAAGACAGATACCATCGCCCGATGAGGGCAACCATCAACTTATCATGCCAAATCGGCTGACGCCCATCCAAAGGCGGCAGCCTTCAGGACATACTTCATGAAAAATGCGCTCAGGGAAATCATTCTTGCGGCAGCCACGGCCCTTTACGAAAAAGGCATCTTCCCCTCGTCTGACTTTTGCGAGGTGGTGCTGGAAGAACCCAAGGCAGACAGCCACGGCGACCTGTCGACCAACATGGCCATGCAGATGGCCAAGACCCAGCGCATGCCACCTCGAAAAATCGCCGAAACGCTCATCGACCATCTGGAGGACAAAAAGGGCATCATCGACCATACGGAAATTGCCGGGCCGGGGTTCATCAATTTCTTCATCCGCCCGTCCGCCTGGTACCCGGTGCTGGCCGCCATCCACGAGCAGGACGACCAGTTTGGGCGTTGCAACCTGGGCAAGGGGACCCGCATTCAGATCGAATTCGTCAGTTCCAATCCCACCGGTCCCCTTCACGTGGGCCATGGACGGGGCGGTGCCGTGGGGGACAGCACCGCCAATATTCTCTCTTTTTGCGGATATGAGGTGCAAAAAGAGTATTACATCAACGATTCCGGCCGACAGATCCAGACCCTGGGTCTGTCTGTCTACCTGCGGGGAAAACAACTGCTGGGCGAAACCGTGGATTTCCCCGACATCTGCTACCAGGGGGATTACATCCGGATTCTGGCCAGCGAACTGCTTGAACGGGACGGCCGGGAAATTTTTGAAGCGGACGAGGCGGATGCCATCATGTCCTGCGCCCGGTATGCAGCGGAGAAGATTACCGAAGGTATGCGGGCCGACCTGGTGGATTTCGGAGTGACCTTCCACCGATGGTTTTCGGAACAAAGCCTCTATGACTCGGGAAAGGTGGAGGCGGATATCCGCGATTTCAAGGAGAAGGGACTGATTTACGAGAAAGACGGCGCCCTGTGGTTCAAGACCAGCGACTACGGCGACGAGAAGGACCGCGTGGTAGTGCGTCAGAATGGTCAGACCACCTACTTCGCATCGGACATCACCTATCATAAGGACAAGTTCGAACGCGGGTTTCACAAAGTTATCGACGTGTGGGGGGCCGACCATCACGGCTACATCCCGCGTATGAAAGCCGCCGTGGAGGCCTCCGGATACGACCGGGAACAGTTCGACGTCCTTCTGGTGCAACTGGTCAACCTGCTGCGGGCCGGCCAGCCCGTGGCCATGTCCACCCGGGCCGGCGAGTTCGTCACCCTGGCCGATGTGGTCAAGGAGGTTGGCCGGGATGCGGCCCGGTTTATCTTTCTGACCCGCCATTATGACAGCTCCCTTGACTTCGACCTGGAACTGGCCAAGCAGAAGACCAACGACAACCCGGTCTATTATGTCCAATATGTCCACGCGCGCATCTCCAGCATCCACCGCAAGGCCGCGGCCGATGGGCTGGATGTGAGCGGCTTTTCGCCATCGGATCTTTCCGCCCTGGAAACTTCGGAAGACATCGCCCTGATCAAGGCCCTGGCCCGCTATCCGGAAACCGTCGAAACTGCCGGTCTTTTTATGGAGCCTCATCGCATCACCTACTATCTGATGACCCTGGCCGCGGCTTTTCACACCTATTATAACCGGCATCGGGTCCTGTGCGAAGACGATATGAAGCTGACCCGGGCCAGGCTCTACCTGATTTCGGCCGTTCAGAAGGTGATCCGCAACGGACTGGCGCTGCTGGGCGTGTCGGCTCCGGATTCCATGTAGGTCCCCTGTAGTGGACTCCATTTCCGGGTAAAGGAAGCAATCTGTGACAGAGGGCAAGGCCACCGCCTTAAAACGCCGGATTGCCTGGGGGCGATACCTCCTGGTCTTTTTTGTTGCGGCATGGATGTTCGTTCTTGGTGTGCTGGTGGGCCGGGGGACGGCTCCGGTGAATTTCGACACCCAGGCGCTGCAAAAAGAGCTGGCCGCTCTGCGTGACGCCATGATGAAAAAGGAGCGGGACGCGGTAGAAAAAGCCATCCGGGGAGAAGATGAAAAGGCGCCTTTGGAGTTTTATGAAGCCCTGAAAAAAGACGGACCGGACATCACCGTCCAGATTCCCGCACCCGAGGTATCGACAACTGAACCGTCCCCCCAGGCGGAAACCGTCGAATCGCTGCAACCGCCCCACAAGTCGCGAACCGCCGTCATGGCAAAAAAATCCACGGCGGCGGATACGCCGACTGTCGGGACAACTCCGGCAGCTGCGGAAACCCCGGGCAATCTGACCATCCAGGTGGCCTCCCTGAAGGATGGGGCAGCTGCCGAGCGAATCGTTGCAAATCTGAAAAAGGATGGGTATCCTGCCTACTTGTCGAGAATTGTCATTCCCGACAAGGGCCTCTGGTTTCGGGTTCGGGTGGGTCGCTACACGGACCGTGAACAGGCGACAGCGGACATGGATCGGCTGACCCGAGGACAGAGAAAACCCATCCTGGTCAAAAAATAGAAAAGGTTGAACCTGATGAAAATCACCAAAACGGAAGTCCTGCATGTGGCTCACCTGGCCCGACTGGAAATCGGAGACACGGACGTCGACCGGTTGGCCGGCCAGATCGGCACCATTCTCGATTATGTAGATACCCTGAAGCAGGTGGACACCACCGGGGTTCCTTCCACGTCCCATGCCATTACGCTGACCAATGCCTTTCGGGAGGATGAGTTGCAGAACCATCTGGATCCGGAGGCCGCCCTGGCCAACGCCCCGGAAAAGGACGATGGTGCCTTTGCGGTACCCAAGGTGATCTGACGGCCATTTGCCGTTCCGACAATGGCCCTATCCGCCAATAACGCGCCAAGGATGTGAACCGATGAAACTGCATGAACTGACCATCGCGCAGGCTTCGGGCCTGCTGAAAAAAAAAGAGATTACTTCCGTGGAACTGACCCGGGCGGTACTCGACCGCATCGATGCCGTGGACGGCAAGGTCGGTGCCTACCTGACCGTCGATGCCGAGGGTGCCATGGCTCAGGCCAAAGCGGCGGACCAGTGCCTGGCCAGCGGTGACCCTGCGTCGCTGACCGGCATCCCGCTGGGCATCAAAGACCTGATCTGCACTAAAGGCCTTCGTACCACCTGTGCATCGAAAATCCTTGAAAATTTCGTTCCGCCCTACGATGCCACAGTGATTTCCAGGTTGAAAAATGCCGGAGCGGTGATCGTGGGCAAGCTTAACATGGATGAATTTGCCATGGGCTCCACCACCGAGCATTCCGGCTTTCAGGTTACCCGCAACCCCTGGAATCTGGATCGTATCCCCGGCGGTTCCAGTGGCGGGTCGGCGGCGGCGGTGGCTGCGGATATGTGCCTGGGAGCCCTGGGTTCGGACACTGGCGGTTCCATTCGCCAGCCCGCCTCCCACTGCGGGGTGGTGGGGATCAAGCCCACTTATGGCCGGGTATCCCGTTTCGGACTGGTGGCCTTTGCCTCTTCGTTGGACCAGATCGGTCCATTGGGCAAAACCGTGGCCGACTGCGCCATTTTGCTGGATGCCATCGCCGGCCATGACCCCAAAGACTCCACCTCCGTCCCCGAACCGGTGCCGACATTTTCGGCGATCGCCGAAAATGGGCTTTCGGATGTGGTGGTGGGTATCCCCAAAGAGTACAGTTTCGCCCAAGGGCTGGATCCTCAGGTGGCTGCGGCGGTTGAACGGGCGGTAAAAACCATCGAATCGCTGGGCGCCCGATGCATCGATGTCTCCCTGCCCCACACCGATCATGCCGTGGCCGCCTATTACGTGATCGCTCCCAGTGAAGCCAGTTCCAATCTGGCCCGCTACGATGGCGTGAAATACGGATTTCGCGACAAGGTGCAGACCGATCTGCTTCAAATGTACCGCAGCACCCGGTCTCAAGGATTCGGCCCGGAGGTGCAGCGGCGAATTATCCTGGGCACCTATGCCCTTTCCGCCGGCTACTACGATGCCTATTATGGCAAGGCTTCCCAGATTCGCACGCTGATCAAGAATGATTTTCAAACGGCCTTTGCATCCTGCGACGCCATTGTCTCTCCGGTAGCGCCCACGCCGGCCTATCCCATCGGTGAGACCCTTGATGATCCACTGACCATGTACCTGTCGGATATCTTCACCCTGTCGGCCAACCTGGCCGGCATCCCGGGGATCTCGGTCCCCTGCGGTTTTTCCGATGACGGCCTGCCCATCGGTCTGCAGATCATGGGACGCCATTTTAACGAATCGATGCTTTTCCAGATTGCCCGGCAGTTCGAACGGGCGGCAACCCTTACGGATAAAAAACCGCTCCTGTGACCGAGGAGTGAGAAGAATAGAACGTGCATACACAGACGGTTAACGAAAGGTTCCCATGAGCATACAGCCTGAAGGCGAAAGCTTGAGAAAAGCAGTCCAGTGGATATCCGAAGAAAAAAAGGCGGGGTCACCCAAAAGCCGTCAGCAACTCATGGAGGCGGCCTGTCTGAAATTCAACCTGACCCCCATGGAGGCGGAGTATCTGTCCCGCAGTTTTAAAGAGATCGCCAAATAGCTTAAACAATGTCCCGAATCAGAATCCTTCCGGAGATCCTGTCCAATAAAATCGCTGCCGGGGAAGTGGTGGCGCGGCCGGCCTCCGTGGTCAAGGAACTGGTCGAAAATGCAATCGATGCCGGCAGCACACGGATCATCGTGGAAATTGAACAGGGTGGGCGAAAACTCATTCGTGTGTCGGACAACGGACAGGGAATGGGCCGGGACGATGCCCTGCTCTGTTTAGAGCGGTATGCGACCAGCAAGATTGCCAAGGATCCAGACCTGTTTGCCATTCGTACCCTGGGATTCCGGGGAGAGGCGCTGCCCAGCATCGCTTCGGTCTCCCGGTTTACCCTGGTCACCCGGGAAACGGATGCCGACGTGGGAACCCAGATCGAGGTGGCGGGGGGGCGGATCAATAAAGTTTCCGACGTGGGTGCCCCTCCCGGCACCATGATCGTCGTGGGTGGCCTCTTTTACAACACCCCTGCCCGGCGGAAGTTTTTGAAAAGCATCGATACGGAAATGGGCCACATCGCCGATACCATTGCCAGTATGGCCCTGTGTCGTCCGTCCCTTCAGTTCAGGCTGTCGCACAACAACCGGATCGTAAAAAGCTGGGCAGCGGCCTCAGACCCCACGGATCGGGTGGCCGATGTCCTTGGCGCCGCCATTAAAAAGGAGCTGCATCCGGTTGACCGGGTCACCGGGGATATCGAAATCAGCGGATGGGTGGCCGCCCCGCGCATGAACCGGTCTACTGCGCGGGGCATTTATCTGTTCGTCAATGGTCGCTGGGTCAAGGATCGGGTGATTCAGCACGCCCTGTTTGCCGGTTATTCCGGACGGCTGATGAAGGGCCAGTATCCGGTGGCAGTGCTGTTTTTAAGGGTTCCCTTCGACCAGGTGGACGTGAATGTACACCCCACCAAACACGAAATCCGGTTTGCCCATCAGAAATGGGTTCACGACACCGTGCGGGACGCCGTGGCCGATGCCCTCAGACGATCGGATCCCACCCGGTGGAAAGCGCATGAACCCGGGATCGCCGAAACGGTCCAGCGGCCGGTTGCCGTGTCCGAGCTGCATGTTGAATACGAAATGCCGCAGACGCCTGAAACAGGCCATCATGGTAGCCGGCCGGGTGACGCGGTGGACCGCACAGGAGCCTCAATGGTCCATGCCGCTGTGGCAGAGAACAGGCATAAGCCATGGCCGCCCCCAGGTTCCGTCAATACGCCGGCAGCACCGAAACACCCAACGGTCAGCAGCGGCACGCCAATTCGACAAGCGCCGTTATGGAATCAGCGGTTTTTTGCCGACCTGACCTTCATCGGCCAGTATAAGGGCACCTATATCATCTGTGAAGCCCACGATGGCCTGATGCTCATCGATCAGCATGCGGCCCACGAACGAATCGTTTTCGAACAACTCAAACGCCAGTCCAATGCGCGTCGTCCCGCCGCCCAGCGCCTGCTTCTGCCCGAAACCATCGACCTGGGATTCCGTGAAGCCCAGATCCTGGAAAAACTGGCTCCGGAGCTGGACCGCTATGGGCTGGAAATTGAGCCTTTCGGCGGAAACACGTTCGTGGTCAAAGCCGTACCCACACTGCTTAACAGCGGTGGCATTCCGGGGTTGGTTACCCAGCTCGTCGAAAAAGCAGCGGAAATCGGCGCGGGCGCCGAGATGGAAACGATGATGGATGAATGCCTCATGGTCATGGCCTGCCACAATGCGATCCGGGCCCACCAGCAGCTCACCGAGATGCAGATCAGGGCCATGCTCGAACAACTGGATGCCTGCGACAACCCGTCGCACTGTCCCCACGGCAGACCCATCTGGATCCGATGGACCGTCAAGGATCTGGAAAAGCAGTTCCAGCGGATTGTCTGATGGCACATTTCCCGTCAACAGGTTGACAAAATGTGTACACTACCGCTGTAAATGAAAGATGCCATCAATCGGCTACATAAAAGAACCGATGATTGAATATCAAGCAATATAATATGATAACAATAAGTTGCCTCCAAAAAAAAGGAGAAATCCATGATTCTGTGCCAACTATAGCATTCCGGTATGACTTTTGCTTTTATCTCCAGCGGTTTGGATTGATGGCCGAATGCGGTCCAACGTTCTAAAATGCGGAGAAAGATATGGTCAGCTGCAGTCGACGTGAATTTTTTAAAATCGGAACCGGTTTTCTGGCCACCTGCCTGGTGCCGGCAGCGGGATGGTCCGCTCTGCTGCCGGACAGCACCCGTCGCTCCTTATCTTTTTATAACACCCATACCGGCGAACGGCTCAATGTCTGCTATTTTAAAAACGGCGCCTATTGTCCCGGCGCCATGGGACAGATAAACCACATCCTAAGGGATCACCGCACCGGTGATATCGAACCCATGGATGTTCGACTGATGGACCTGCTCTATACCGTGAACCAACGCTTGGGCTCCTGTTCTTCCTTTCACATTATTTCCGGTTACCGCTCCCCCCAGACCAACGCCCTGCTCCGCAAGAAAAGTACAGGGGTGGCCAAGTTCAGCTATCACATGCTGGGACGCGCCATCGATATTCGCCTGCCCGGGTGCGATACCCACCAGCTGCGGCAAGCCTGCCTGGACTTGGAACTCGGCGGTGTCGGCTACTATCCCCGGTCCGATTTCGTCCACGTAGATACCGGGGCTTTTCGAACCTGGAACGGGTAACGGGCCACCGCCACCCTCTTTCATTAAAAGCAATAGGCCACGATGGATGGTTTTCATCTCCATGGTGGCCCTGATTTTTCTGCGTTTATCGCCCTGTCGGTCTTGCGGTTAATGTAAAAAAGCAGCCGCCTGGTAGGTTCTTCGCCGGTCAAGTGCACGCGATAGATCGCGGTCCCGGTCGTAAATGTCGCTGCGGAACTGGATCTCACCCGTTTCGTCCGCCCAGGCAGTCATATACAGAATGTGCACCGGAACCGGATGTTTCAACAGGATGGTTCGGGTGTCCCCTGTTTCAATGGCTTCAGTCAATGCGTCGGGCGTCCATCGTTCATCACCCGCCAGCGCGAAATTGGCAAGCGCAGCAGGTGCTTCCACCCGGATACAGCCGGAACTGAAATCCCGCTGAACCCGCTTGAAGAGAGAGCGGTTGGGGGTGTCGTGCAGGTATACGGCAAACTGGTTGGGAAACATGAATTTAAGGTGGCCCAGGGCGTTATAGGGACCTGGATCCTGGCGAAGCCGGAAGGGGAAACGGTTGGCATGGTAGGCGTGCCAGTCCACGGTGGCGGGATCGACTTCCGGTGCGTCCACTTCCCAGCTTCGAAACACACGGATACCCCTCTGGGCCAGGTAGGCAACATCTTTTTGAAGCTCGGGCAGGATATCCTCGATGGCGATGGTAGTGGGCACATTCCAGTATGGGTTGAGCACCAGGTAGGTCATGTTGGCGCTGAACACGGGAGAGCGCCTGGCCGGCCGCCCCACCACCACCCGCATCTGCAGGGCAACCTGGCCATTTTCCACCGTTTTGAGGGTAAAATCGGCTGTGTTGACAAGGATGTACCGGGCGCCCAGATCATGGGGCAGCCACCGCCATCGTTCGAGATTGAGTTCCACCTGGCGGATGCGCTGTTCGACGGGAACGTTTAACATTCCGATCGTGTCGCGTCCCACAATGCCATCCGCATTCAATCCGTTGCGCTGCTGAAAGCGCTTCACTGCGGACGCGAGGGCGGCATCGAAATAAAGCGGGTCGTCATCCTGGCCGGTTGGGTCAAGATCACCGATTACCGCAAGCCGGCGGCGGAGACCGACCACCGCGGAACCGGCATCGCCCGGCCTGAGTGTTTGGCTGTTATCCATCACCGGCCAACCGCTGGCAGCGGCCAGGCTGCGAAGTTGAGCCAACGCGTTGCGAAGATTCCAATATCCGCTGTGCGCCGGGCGTAATTTTTCCAACTCAGCGTTGATATCACCGGTTGAGGCAGCGCGGGTAAGGGAAGATAACAGGTCCACGGCACCCGGGTTGATCTTCCAGTCGGTGTGAAGGGTTTCGGGGTTTACCCGTCCGGCAGCCAGATGGGAACCATACAAGAGGAAGGCATCGGTGAGAATCAGGTCCAGATCTGCCCACAAGTCGGGAGAGACCGAGGTCGGACCTGCAACCGACGATTGCTCGCATACGTCGGCGAGCAAATTGCGGATGGCCTCCAGGTGGTAGTCAAAGGGTGAAAGTCCATCCTCTCCGGCGCGTCCGATGGTATCGGCCATGGCCTCCGCTTTCTCCAGGCGAAGCGAAGCATCGATCCACAGAGGCAGATGCTTTGTATTGCGGTAGGCCAGCGGCAGCATCTCGATGCCGCAGATCATTTCTCCCTGACAGGATAGGGACGGGGCGGTCGGGTCCCCGTCCAGCCGGCTTTGAATGACGGCCTGCACCTGATCGATCATGGGCTCGGCCGCCCGGGTTTGCGGCGCCATCCCGAAAAGAGCGCATGCCAGAAAACCGGCGAACAGCAGAAACATGGCCACTATGGCCGATGACTTTTTATTTGACGGTGGTGTTTGCATACCGGATTGACTGTGGTGAAAAAGGAGCAAAAAACAGAACCTATGCGGCTTGATCTTTTTTCCCAAAAAAGATAGCCCGCAGAACCAGCGGGCTATCGGGTCGTGGTATAAACTGGCGGAGAGAGAGGGATTCGAACCCTCGGTGCAGCTTTCACCACACACTCGCTTAGCAGGCGAGCCACCAATTTTAGGTAATCGTATACATATCGCTTTATTATTTTGTATAACAAATGGTTAAAAGATATCAACTTTCAGCAACTTTCAATAAATGATCTGTTTCTTGAATCGATTGTAACGATTTTTGTAACGATTTTTTGACCTGAATGATCTGCCACTCTTACTATCAAATCATCCTTTTTACCACCAAATAAACAGCGTACCCGACGCCGAACCCTAACGGCAACATGATTCATGGTCGACACAATGGGGTCTCTTTGAATTTCCAAGCATAGATTCCGACTGCCAGGACACTTATGATTTTGGGGAGCATGATCTATAGTAAATGATCAACAGGCCATTGTTCAGATTTATCAGGTTGAGGTAACCCTAAAGCGTTTTTTATATGCCACTTCCAATATATCAGCCGATTGCCATTAGACTGGATCCTTTTTGTATCCAGTTGTTTATATATCTGTACAAGCTTTTCAGGACTCTGGCCCGCTAATATTTTTTCTCTTTCGATTTTTATCTTATTGGCCGTTCTATTTCCATAATAAGCTATATTCCGTTTTACCCGTTTAATCCCAGCATCTGTTTTCACGTCACTCTCATCAATATCAAAGTACCACGGATGATTCATTGTACCAATCCAAATAGAATGGTTAAAAAAGGGTGATAAATCATCAACTAAAGCTTCTATATTGTTAGAATTCAACATCGGTTCAATACTAACAGATGTCCTAAAACCGGACATAAAGGCATACTCTAAAGAAGCTTTTCTTTCCGCATAATTTGGTGCATTTGGTTCCCAGAATGATAAAATTTTATCATCTTTTGCACCGATTGTGAATCGAAATATTATTTGATTTTTGTATTCTTTTAAATCATCACAAACCTCAGTAATGATGTTGCACAAAGGTTTCGAAACAAGAAGGATTCGATTTCCAGCTTCCAACAATTTATTTAGCACAATTTTACAGGAATCTAAGTTACTCAAAGTTATATCATGTGTGCCTGGAAACATAATCGGCTCATCAAAAAGCGTATAATCTTTATCAACGTCTTTCTGACGAATAATTTCATGTCTCCAATCCTGTAATGATATTCTTTTTTTATTGATAGCATCTCCTTTTGCAAAACAATAAACACAATCATTTGAACATCCATTGCAGCAACTTATTGTTTTATAAACCCAATCCTGAAATTTAGAACGTTTTCCAACTTTCTTAGAAGGTTTCATTAAAAGGTCCTCTTGGTTAAAATAAACTGAGATTAACAACAATATTTGAGGGTAAAGATTTCCCGAATACATAAATATATCGGTAGATTTCGTTTTGACTTTAGCTATGTGATGATGACTTGAAAATAATTTGTTAAAGGATAACTGACTGACTTTTTATTTTTTAATTGTCAATATAGATCAGGAGAAAAAATATTCCCGCCAGCTCTCGATAACCTTAAACTGGATTCTGCGGACAATTCGTCACACTGCCCAGCTCAGGTATGTAGGTTGTGATACCACGAGATTGAATGGATGGAAATATAAAAGGAGCAAGACCCCGATTGGCAGAGTCTTGCCCTAAGAAGGAGAAGCGAGAGGCAGCGCAGTTCAGTTTTTTGCTGGTAATCCCGGAGGTCGTTTAGGAACCAGCAAAATATCAACTCAGATCAATGGGGTATTGTTTCTCTTCACTGGTTATTGTCAGAGCAGATTCTGTGCCGATTATTCAAAAAGACAATATTTCAGGTAATAACAGGCAGTAAAGAATTTTTAATTTAAAACGAAGTGTTCTTGTGTGACATTTTATATAATGTCGATTGACCGATTATTGACATTTCTTCGTCTGATTCGATTTCAACACATCCCAACTATTTAATTTCATGTAAAATATAGTTCTTATCCATTGGTTTGCTTTTTGCAGTTTCTCATTTAGTTGCCAAAACAAACACCAATGGAGATTTTTTATGATGTGGTATCTGGTCATCATTAAAGCGCTCGTTCCAATCTTAATGCTTTGTTTTCCGGTTATCTTAATCCTGTCCTTTTTGAAAACACCCTGGTTTAAAGGTGTATGCGGGGAATTCTATGTTCACGTATTGGCAAAGATCCACCTGAACAAGGATAAATATCACGTTCTGAGAAACGTCACGCTGCCCACTACTGATGGTACGACCCAGATTGATCATATCATCGTCTCTGAATACGGCGTTTTTGTAATTGAAACAAAAAACATGAAGGGATGGATATTTGGCGGCACCCATCAGAGACAGTGGACCCAGAAAATATTCAAGTATACAAATAAATTTCAAAACCCGATCCACCAGAACTACAAACACGTAGAAACGTTGAAATCGATTCTGGAATTGAACGACCGGCAGATTTTCTCTGTCGTTGTTTTTGTAGGTAGCAGCACCTTTAAAACTGACATGCCTGAAAATGTCATCAATGGCCCCGGTCTGATAAAATATATCAAATCCAAAGACCAGAGCGTGCTATTCGATGCTGATGTTCAAATGATTCTATCCAAGATTGAAGCAGAGCGTCTGGTGCCATCGAGGAAAACCACCAGGGCACATATAGATCATGTCAAACAGATTGTTGCCGAAAAACAGACCCGGCTTGTCCATATAGGTTCTGGAGTGGCCACAGCTATCCAACTGAGTGATGATAGGTGGAGCCAGGATATCGAGATCGAGCCTGCATTTACGGACTCATGGGAAAATAGATCGTGGCAAATCGACCAAGTTCAAACCAAATTTAAGGACCGGGCCTTTCCGTGATGTCGTTCAGAATTTCTTTTTAAATCTTTCAAAGGAATCTAAATGCCGAGAGTTGCCCGCCTATTTTTCACCTTCTTCATCCTTTCCCTTACCGCCATAGTCCATGCGGATGACATAATCATCGGAAAAGTGGTTGGCGTTGCAGATGGCGATACCATCACCGTTCTCGAAAACCGCACTCAATACAAAATCAGATTGTATGGTATCGATACGCCGGAGAGTCACCAGGACTTTGGAAACAGGGCCAAACAATTCACCTCTGATTTGGTATTCGGAAAACAGGTCTGCGTCATTAAAAAGGATATGGATCGCTATGGCCGCACTGTCGGAATGGTCTATGTGGGAGATGTTTGTGCGAATGAAGCTCTGATTGAGAATGGTCTGGCCTGGGTATATCGGAAATATTGTAAGATGGAGATCTGCGAGAGCTGGTTGGAACTGGAATCAATGGCCATAGATGGGGATATCGGTCTTTGGTCGCATCCAAATCCAGTGCCGCCGTGGGATTTCCGCGGGGAAAACGGTTGTAACCTTAATTTGTCCATTTTGATCGGAAATCACCAAAGGGATCCCAGATTCCTTTTCAATCCACTGCCATTTCCCCAGACATCCCCGGTAGCATGTCGCAGTAGCATGCTGTGCGTTGAGTACGGAATGCCTTTTCATAGGAGATTGTTTTTATAATTACAATTTAAGAAAGCACCTTTGAAGACCGATAATTAGATTATGATAAAAATGCAATGGGCAGCTATATCCGACTTAGTTTTTATGATTTGATTAAAAATAAATAGTTTGAGTTAGCCGGAGTGAAATAAGAAAGGAATATATATGAAAGACTCCTTACCAGTTATTATACCCCCAGATTCAGAGGGTCTTTATTTGTTTCCTACAGGTTACATGCTTAGTGCAATGAAAGGAAGAAGTCATCCTTATAGTCCATGTAATGAGTGTCTTGCTAAACCTGCTAATTGTGAGGTATATAGACACATTGATAAATGTCAACCGGTAGCTGATTATTATAATGCTTTAATACATAAAGAGCCTACTATAGTTTGTACATTCATTATTAATAGTCATGGAGTTGGGGAACCTTTTTTATTTAATGGTTCTAAAAATTGTACAATTGAAGATTTAATACAAGCATCTATGGGGAAAAAAAATATGTCGAATGGTTCTGTATTTGATTATAATAAACATTTGGAATATACAAAATACTTAGAATCTTTAGAGTATTATAATCTCTTATAACATACTTAAATGATGGGATGTCCATCTTAAAGGACGATTTTTTTCCCAGTTTATAATGACTTTGGAAAGATGGTCACAATGCAGCTGAATCGGTGGTCAGTTTGCAGCGGAATGAGTGGTCACTATGGGCGGAATACGCACTCAAGGGACGAGACCCGGTATCACGGGAAAAGTGTCTGGGGGGTGAAAGTTGGGTTGGGGAGACGATGAAATCAATACTTACATTGACAACCAAAGGTGCGCTACAGATATCGGGCAAGCCTGGCCATTATTTTCTGGCCATTTGAAGTATCTATTGTGGCTTGAAATGTAGATCGTAGGGTCATCGCCAGAGGAATTAAATGTTGTATTTAGAATCCTACTATAATCTTCGTGATTTAAAATAGATGCGAGTTTTTTAAACGAATAATTATCCTTTACATATCCGACCATCATTGCATCCTGCATCGCCCAAGCGTAATCACCATTAACGAACCGTATCAATCCTTTCTTGCAGTAGCAGGATAAAATCGGGTGGTTACGGTCCACAGGTTTGCATTCCACAAAAAGGCCATCTTGGTCGCTGAAAATTGGTAATTGATCTCGCTTTAGATCGAAAACGATATCAGGCATCTTGTCAGGGTGCATCTTATCAACGTTTGCGATCTTTGGGTCCCGGATAACCTTACCAAAAAGAGCACAGTTAAATCCATCCACATCACCGTTTTTCCGCAAACGGTTTTCAATGATTTCAACCAGTAACTGAGTAATGATTTTTTCATCTGCCGATTTTCGAACAAAACCGGCAGGTGGAGTTTCTTCAAGTAATTGCCAGGCCGTTCTAATTACTTTACAAAGAATCAAAACTATACGTAGAGAGATTTTCGGATGAGGAAGTTTGTACTCAATACCTTGCGTAAAAAAGCCGATTGCCATCAGCTTCTCCCTATGGGGAACGTATCAAGATGATGGCGCAGAATTTGAGAGGCACATAGGCGGGCACGACTTAACGTCCAGTAACGGTATTGGCCAATGATCCCGACAAGCAGATGCTCCTTTTCATGTACAATGACACGACTACAGCCTGTTTTGTTAGCTTCTTCAGCAATTTTTGAAATAAGTTTTTTCTGCTCTGTTTGTGTCAGACTTTGAAGGATGGAAGATGAAGAAACCGTAAAGAAATGCCAAGGTGATCGAAAATCTTGCTCTGAAATATCAATCTCATCAATCGATACCGTTTCATGAGTAACCTCAAAAGAAGGTTGAAGCAGTCGTTGAAGCCCAATATAAAACACATTGCGTTCAGCCTTTATAGGTGGTGCATTTGCGCGATTACGAGAATCTTTGAAGGGAGTGGCGACTTTAAGTGTATCTTCAATAACTTGACGGTCATACTGATCAAGACCGTAGAGATTAAAAATGAAATCGTTGATCTCTTTCCAGGGTTTATTGGCCGCGGTTTCAAGTTGACTGGACAGTTTCATGGTTTTTTGTCGTTGTTGCTTGGTTAGCAAAGCTTTTGCCGGAAACGGGAAATTTTCTATGTTTTCTTTTAGAAAAGTTCTTCGTTCAGCACCCATCCTCGAACTCGTCATCAACACATGATACCTGAACAGATCTGTATGAGTGATCAGATGAAGCATAGCTATGATCCCAGCCGCATCTTTACAGCCGTGGGCTGAAAAACCGTAATAACTTTTTCGAAAGACAGTTGGTTCCCTTACAATCCAAGATTTTGGCGAAGTTAGCGAACTCCCAGGTGATTCTGGTACAATAAGCAGTGGAGGTGTATATAGTTCTATGCGTCTTGGCATATGCGCTTCGGAATCTTTGAACTTAGGTAGGGATGATATATCAACCAAAAAAGCATCATTTGCTGGTGGAATAAAATCGGGTAGCCCGCAAATGAAAGATGCATCATACTGTCGCAGTTTGGGCGAGCGATTGTATCCCAATCCCGAATAAAGCCCTTGGCTTTTCCAATATTTCTTAACAGTAGGCCAATTCAAATCATCAACCTTGTGAACAATTTCCACATCAAGAGCAGTCCCAACCGATAGTGTTTTCAATAGCCGAGAATTCTTAATAACGTCAGACACAGCTATTGGCTGAGCAGATTGGTAGTCAATACGAATGCGTCCTTTGTCATTCAGGTGTTTTTCAAAATGAGGTGTAACAAAATGGAAATGGTGATTGTCGGCTGGCACTTGATTCCGCGCGAAAAAGAGCATGAAAGGCTGATTCATACCCGGCCATACCGCCAAACTATCTGATAGGTTTGACCCGTTGAGTATTCCCGTAACTTCAATCCCTTTCAGTATGGTATTAAACGTCCGAGTGCCGGATGCTGTTTGCTTAAGAAAAATCCGCCCGGGTAAAGCCATGGCAATAATTCCCCCAGGTTTTGCCCATTGAATAGATTTCCACAGAAATGGCAGGTCCGGGTTATTGTCCGGATTACGGTATGTCTTCGCCATGTCTTCAAGTCCACGGTCAATCAGAATCTGACGTGTCAAATTAGTGAAAATGACATTTTGTGCCTTAATTTCGCGCCTGGTTTTTTCATCGTCTCCTTTCAAGCGACTCCAAGGTGGGTTACCAATTATCATATCGAAACGACCATCAAAGTTTTGGGGGAGATCTGGACGCAAACTGCCCAGCACAAATCCTCTGGTCGACTGCTCTTCGACTCGTCGGTGATTATAAAGCACTTTTCCTTGTAGTGGCTCTGGAAACTTAAGGCTCTTGGGAGGTCGAGGTGTGCCATTTAGCTCTATAGCGGTAATATATAGTGATAACGCTGCCAGACGCAGGGCCGACTCACTCACATCGAAGCCGGAAAGCTGGTTGTAGAGAATAGACTGAATTGTCTTGGTGTCGGGTCGCTTTTTATCATTTTCCCAACGAGCGGCCACCAGTTTTCTAAATGCGAGGACGAGAAAAATCCCGGCGCCACAACTTGGATCTAATATCCGGGCATCTTTCTTTTCAGTAACACCTTCAAATGCATCGTCTACAAGATAGCGCGCAATGTTCTTGGGTGTGTAGTACGCACTTGTCTGTTCTCTCTGTTGAAGATCCCAAATTTTACTGAAGTTTTCATAAACCTGGCTAAGTACACCGATGGGGATGTGGGCAAAGTCAAGATCACCCCAATCTATCAGCTGTTGAAAAGCCTCGTTACCAGCATGCTTCCATCCCTCTATGATGGCTCGCATGTGGAAAAATAATTTTCCAGCCGTTTGTTTGTCTGCCTGGCTGAAAACCGAATTATAATCGCCTGAAAGTGGAAGCATGTCGCCATTGAAGGTTTCATCAAGCCACCGGCATGTTGCAACGGAATTTATAATATTGGAAAAGCAGTCACCAGGAGATTTTGCCTGCGGGCAAACGGAAGTAAGTTCGGTGGATCGGATTATCTTGCGATCCCACAAGAAGCGGAAAAATAAAGCTCGTCCCAGAAACGAGAGAACGTCTAATTGGTTGAGTTCGTAAGTTTTTATGAGCAGTTTTGAAGATCGGGTCATCAGATCATTAATTGTCCCGAATACATAATCAGGTTCTTCAGGTTGTCCTTCCATGGTGAAGATGCCATTCACAATACTCTGAAAAAAAAACGGGGCTTTTGAAGACTCCTTTTTTATTGTTGTTTTGCGGCTGTTAGCCAGAATGGAACGGTCTAAGTTTATGGGAAAAACATGCAACTCACCAGGACTCAAGACACTAAGATATGCCCGTTCTCCACGGTTAGCCAAAAGGCACTGCAAATCCAATACGTTTTTCTCGCCAAATGCTCTTTTCTGATCGGCTGATACAATGTAAAGCAGCGGCCTGGACTGAAATTCGGCGACCGCATCGACTTTGAGCCTCTCTTTTCCGGATATCTTCAGCAAATCAAGGTAGTCTAAATGCCTTGGGTTCGGTTCATCGTCAAGCAGCACAACATCGTGACACCCAAAGGCTTTGACTGTGTTGACGATATTCATGAATAGCTCCGATGATTCTCTGTTCGAACAATTCCCCTATATCTCCCAAGGATATGGATGAGGTCACTATTGCCCTTAGCATACTTTAGATCTTTATAGGCAGGATTGTCAGACTTGAGTACAAGCGAATTATATGACAAATAGAATCGCTTTAAGGTAGCCTCATTTTCAATAAGAACAGCCGCTATTTCCCCGTTTTCAACAACATCCTGTCTTTGAATAACGGCAATATCACCGTTTCTGATTCCTGCGCCTGTCATGCTATCACCACGCACATGGAGCGCAAAAAGCTCACCGTTACCGAACAAAGCAGGGGAGATTGGGAGATGGTCTTCAAAATTCTGCTCTGCCCATATTGGAATTCCAGCCGCAATATTACCAAGCAAGGGTATAGAATCCTCCTGCTGTCGGATGATCTTTGTCGGTGGAGTTGTTAAATGGATTCCACGGGCTTTGCCACTATCCAGTCGAATATAGCCTTTTTTTTCAATCAGTACAAGGTGACTGCGCACAGCATTGAGGCTGCTAAACTTGAAATAGTCTCGTATTTCAGCCTGTGTCGGTGGATAACCATTGTCAATCTGCCATTCGGCAATAAAGTCACGTATCTTAGATTGTTTATCTGTCAGGTCCTTCATTATTGTCCAGTGGATGCCATAATATACTGGTAAAATAAACACTATTATAATATACAGTATATAAAAAGCAAGACATGAATAGATGCCGACTTATAAACCCAGCGACATTAGGTTTTCCATCAAACGACAAAATTACAATAAATACCCCTCCCGATCCATTGACCAGAAGGGGTTCCTATTGCCACTGTCCAAAGTCGGGCCTTTAACGCAGCATCCCCAATATATTTCCGCCAACCCGCGACTACCTGAAACTCGATTCCGCAGACAGTTCATCCCACTGCGCCGCCTGTCTACAAGCAGGCTCCACCATCAATTTAGCATTTCGAATTTACCTGCTACTCAACATCTACATATCCCATGCTGACCACCAGCAAATGATCGTAATCCCCTGAAGTCGCTTCGCTTAGATATCGATCAATATATTCCTTGTCGGCGCCGGCGCGTTTTAATGCCTGTTTCACACGTCCCATAATCGAAAATGCGTTGCCATCATGACCGACCAGCTTAACGGTTGGTTTGGTTTCAGGTCCTTTCATTATTGCCACCTCATATTCCTCTGGAAAACACTTCGTTCACCCGCCCCATAATTGTATTGATATCCCCGGAATCCGCCATTGAATAATACCCGTCACCAACGATGACATGGTCATGCAGCGACACATCGATGCCGGTCATGACCACTGCCACCTTCATCGTAAGTGCCTTATCTTCCCTTGAAGGACTTGGATCTCCTGAAGGATGGTTGTGAACCATGATGATTGCGGTTGCTTTAAGATTGATAACGCTTTTCATCAGTTCACGTGGATATACCGCCATTTGAGTGATCGTGCCCTCGAACAGCTTTTCAATCGCTATGACCCTGTTTCTGCAGTTTAAAAAGATACAATACATTCTTTCGGTATCATCCGTTTCAGCGAAAATGGGTTTCATCACATGGTAAACGTCCTTTGATGCCAGGAGACGCTCTCCCTTGGACGACTCCTTGACCATCGAAGCAAACTCGCCGGATTTCAAAGACTCCCAGAATTGCTTTTTCTCCATCATGAATAATCCTTGTAAAAGCTGAAAAACCCTCAATGATTGCTCAAAGAGGGTCTTTTAGATTGATTGTGCAAACCGGAGGATCGTTAATTCAACATCCCCAAAATATTCCCGCCTACCCGCGACAATTTGAAACTTGATTCCGCTGATAATTCATCCCACTGTGCCGCCCTGGTGTATGTGTTGACGATAGCGAACATGTTGCCGCCCATCTCCATTGGCCAGGCCCACTCCACCGCTTCCTTCTCGGATGCATTCAGACCGAACTGACGATTGAAACTGGCCAGCGTTGATTCAGGGTTATCAACGGGACTTTCCATGGACAACTTGAACTGTGATCGCTGGGCGCCAAGCTCGTACGATACTTTATCCAAAACCTGCGGAAATTCGCTCAGGATTTTGGTGCTGACATGCCGGTATGACGCGGACACATCCGATTTGGCTACCAATCCGTTTGTGCAGACCAAGCGGAGAACGAAAACCGAAATGGACAACGATGCCAAGCCCACTTCAGAATTGGATATCGATATCCCCGGTTTGAATTTGTCCCCGTTGATATCAAACGCTTTAGCGCCATCCATTACGGACAGGGACATGAACTCCGGATCAAGATGGCACTGCACTTCGGTGTCCGGTCCATAATTCAAAGAATCCAGACGTTCCATAACCTCGAAATTGTCGACTGGTGTGTATTTAGTTGTAAACAGCGCCCGCACATCCTGCCCATCGAACCGGAACAGGAGCTTTTCGTTCTTCTCCTGGGTGATCCAGTGATTCAGATTTAACGCCTGCACATCGGGCGGACACCGTCTCAGATATGGATACGGAATACCAAGGCGGTTTGAAATCGATCGCTGTGCCACCGTTCTCACCGGATGCGGTTCACCGGCAATGCGCAGCACATCCAGATTATCGAAGGAAATGTCCGGGACATCGATGTTCAGGTCAAAGCAGCCAGCGGACATCTCATCGACGCGATCAAAGACTTTACCAAGGGTGGTCAGTTTCTGCATAATATTTTCTCCAATTTTTCGTTTAAATATCATTGATTAAATGCGCATCCATGGCATCGGGTGTTGTCCCGGCACCTCTGACAGACCTTTTCTTTATCCAGGATAAGGGGCATGTGATCGAAAACTCTTTCAATTGCTTCTGTCATCGGTATTCCCAGCGCCCACGCAATTCTTCGCAACGTGCATGATGATTGGTAACTGAGCTCCGGTGTGTAGGCCACGTATGTTCTCCTCTAAATTGTAATTGATAGCGCTGTGGCAAATTTGAATCCGGGAGATACGCCTTTCACCGCCTGGCGCATTATATTTCCCCTGACGACTCTACAGGGTGCGTATCCATACAAGCGGACGGGCGGCTCCCGGAATTGATCTGGTTTATTGGTTGATGTTTCAGTTATCGACTAACGCGGGTCGGAAGAATTATCTGTATGTTGGGACTGGGGAGGATGGATTCTCAATGGTTGAACAACGGGCGGGCTTGATGATGTTGATTCGGATGTGTCGGTCAGAATTCGGTCTCTTTCCCGGTCATCCCTGAGCAGCCTTCTCAGTTGCCGGGTGGTCATTTTTCGAAACGGATGCGACATAGGTATTGCCCTCCTCGTCATATAAGATCGGATCACCGGTGTTGAATAGACAGACTGCTACCGGAAGGTGAATGGTCGGATAAAGCGATTCAATCTCCTCTTTGATGATTTGTGAAGTGGTGCCGAGCGGGCTTTTGTCGCTACGTTTGGAGTTGACCAGCAGGATGCCTGCTTCAACGCGCTGTTTGTCATACCCGATCTGCAGGCGTACCAGGCCTTCAAGGATATATTCGTAGGCGCAAATATTTCCATCGATTGCGATTTTACGTTTAACGCCTTTATACATGTAGCGCCGGTTTTCGATGATTCGCATGGCATCACTATCAATGCTCCAGTCCATTTCATCCAGTGCCATACGGAGCAGTTCCCTGGTATAGAGCGCTCCGGTCAAGACATCGTCGATGTACTGCATGGTTGCCTGGACATCTTTCAGCATGTTTTTGTTGGAAAGAATTCTCTCCGATTTCCTGAAGTGCAGGATCTCGAACATGGCGTGCCCTCCTATATATAAGGTCAATATGTGCGATTCATTATGGGATATGGATTAACGAAGAACTGTCTCTGTAGCGGTTGTGGGAAAGTTTAAGCAGCTGATTTCAATATCCTGTCACCGTCCCTGAAATGGATCACCACTACCGGCATCATGACCTCCTGGGACGATCAACGGGTTAATCAGGCAATGGGATATGCAGCTGAATAGATCCGGTGCTGTAGACGATGTGAGGGGTTTCAGGAGGGAAAATTGTTACAGTTACCGATCACGGGATCGCCGAAATCGTAAAGGCAGATGCACACCGGCAACCTTATGGTGGGTTCCATGGCGCCCATGTCCTTGTTCAATATGACCGACGTGTCCTTTTCCTTGCCCGCTGGAATGCCCCTGGTGGTCAACAGCAGGATGCCCGCATCGATCTGGCCTTTGTCGTAACCGAGCTGAAGACAGGTCAGGCCTTCGGCGATATACGAGTAATCGGTAAAGCTCGCCTCGATGGCCACCCCGTTTTTATATCCCAGGTAGCGGCAACGGCGGCCGGCGATAATGTTCCAGACATCCCCCTGATGCCAGCCCATTTCGTCCAGGACGGTTCGAAGCAGGGTATTGCGCAGGTACACCCCTTTAATGGCGTTGAAGACATGCTCCATCGTCAAAGTAATATAGCAGAGCATGGATTTTTCCTTTAAAATCCTGTCCGAATCACGGAAATGGAAAAGTTGAAAAGTCATAATGGTAGACCTCCTTGAAATGGTTTTGTTGTTGACTGTTTGTTCCTGATTTAGATTGGCCAGAGAAAGGACGGAGAAATAGATGGGGACGTTCTAAGCAGCGGATTTATCGATGACCGATTGGCGGTTGCCGAGGATTTCGTCGAGGAATATGGATTTCTTGGCGGGCTGGCCAATGTAATTGAGTGGATAGGACAGGAACAGAAGATGCATGGCCCGGGATATGGCCACGAAGCAGATCCGGCGCTCCTCTTCCATGTTGCCCTTCTTGCTGGGCATCAGGCCTTCGACCAGGCCAATTACAAATACAATGGGGAACTCCAGACCTTTCGCCTTATGCACGGTCATCAGGCTCACGCCCTCTTTGTCGTCACCGACCGTCTCATCCTTAAAGCTGTCGGTGTATTCGAGGAAAGCAGTGATGGTTGAATATCGGGCGGCAGCCAATTGAAGCTGGTTGATATTGGAAATCTTCACGTCGTCTGGTGAAGGGATGTCTTCGTCAACGATAAAGCGGTCATAATCAAACATGGTTCGGATAGACTGGATTACCTGCACCGGTTCCAGCGTTTCAGCGCTTTTAATTAATGGGTCCATGAAGCCAACCATCTCCTTAATAAGCTTTCTGACGTAAGGAACGGTGACGATCATGGACTTCAACCCCTGGTAAAGATGGATGCCCCTTTCCCGGCTGAAGGATTTCAATTGGTCCTTCACTTTATTGCTGACATATCGGACAGGCACATTCATGATGTTCAGTAATGCCTCGTCGCCTTCATCGGAGTCGGGGGCATTGATCACCCGAAGATAGTCCAATAGGCAGCGCACCTCCCAGCGATCATAGAAGGTCTGGCCATTCTGGATATGATACGGGATTTTGTTTTGCAGAAAGGCTTCCTCGACATATCGGGATTGGAAGTTTGCCCGGTACAGAACCGCAATGTCGCTGTATTCGAATCCCTTTCTTTCGATCAGGTCGACAATCTCATTGACCAGGCCCAGCGCTTCGGTCTCCTCATTGGATGCCTCCAGCACGATTACATTTTCACCGTCGGGATTGTCGGTTTTCAGGTCCTTGTGGATCTGTTTGACGTTATGCCGGATCAGGTTCTGGCAGGCATGCAGGATCTGGGGAGTGGAGCGGTAATTAAAATCGAGGATGAACTGGCGGGAACCGGGAAACATGGTTTGAAAATTGATGATATTGCCAACGGATGCACCGGTGAATGAATAGATCGCCTGAGCATCGTCACCGGCTACCCAAAAGCTTGATGGGTCATGTTTGTTGTCCTCACGGATAAGCAGGCGCAGTAATTCAAACTGCACCGGGTTGGTGTCCTGGAATTCGTCCACGAGTATGGACTGGAAGCTGCCCTGGTATTTTTCCCGAATATCCTGGTTTTCACGCAGCAGGTAATATGTCTCCAGCAGCAGGTCATCGAAGTCCAGAAGCATTTTATTCACCTTTGCTTCATCGTAGGCCTGATAGATGTCGGCAATCTGGGTCATGGTTTTATCGCCTTCGAACAGCGCCTTGAACTCTTCGGGATCGATGATGTTGTTCTTGGCCAGGGATATCTCCCGCAGCACGGTTCCAATCGTCAGGTCCTTTACCCGTAAACGTTTCATAACGTTTTTAATGAATACCAACTGCTCTTTGCCGGACAGGATATCAAACACCTTCCCCTCGACCTTTAAAAGATGTAGACAGAATGAATGGATAGTGGACAACCTGACTCTTGATGACAGATCGCCCAATACAGGAACCAGTCGGGATCTCATTTCGTCCGCCGCATTTCTGGTAAACGTCAAACCAAGGATATGCTCCGGCGGGATGCCGTATTCAGTTACCAGGATGCCGATACGCTCCATCATTGTGCGCGTCTTGCCCGACCCAGGAACTGCAATCACAGCGGCAATGCCATCTTTAAATTGTGCGGCTTCCCGTTGCTTGGGATTCAATTCTTCGCTCATGCTGCCTCCATGTCTTTTTCGTAGTTGCGGATGGTATTGATGGCCATTTTCAGGCGGAATCGCTTGGCCACCATTTCGTTTATCTGACTGCTGGTCTTATCCTCCTGGATCAGCTTGGACAGCGCTTTGCCGTAGTCTTTGTGCAGTTCCTGAAGGAATGACACGACCGCTTCCGGTGGGTGACGTCTTAGCAACAGTTCAACATTCACGATTTGATAGACCCGGTTGCCGTCCGTTTCCATGAAGGTTAGGAACGACTGAACATCATTGATTGCTCGCTTGGTCATAGTTGATCTCTCCTTCCAGATACTCGTCACACGCCTGTTTGTATGCGCATCCCTTGCATTTCCAACTCGTGTCATTTGCCACGAAAACTCCCTTTGAAATGCCATCCCAGACCTGAGCGGCCTTTTTAATCAGGCGACGTTCATCCAGTTCGCTGCGGACAGTCCAGTATTGTTCAAACTTGGGAGTTTTGGTTTTGATCAGGGTGTCGAAACGCAACAGGATTTCCCGGTCAGCGTATCCATTACGCTTGGCGGCAATCTGATACATGGTCAGCTGCTGGTTCTGGTCAACTTCGTCTTTGCTGTATGCCCGACCGCTGGTTTTGAAGTCGGTAATGATGATGGTGCCGGCACTGTCCTCTTCCACCAGGTCCATGGCTCCGATGACGGGAATGGGAATGCCTGGAAGGATGAACGTGAAGGCCTCCTCGATAGCCAGTATTGTGAAATGATCATCGGGCAGTTTGTTGTACCAGGCGGTCAGCAGGTCTTTCCCGTACATCAAAAGGGATTTGAAATCATTGCCCTCGGCATAACGGATATCGTCCCTGTCAGCTGCGATGTCGGTCCACGTGGTTTCGAATAGCAGGTGGACATGCTTTAAAAGCAGTTTTTCACCGATCATTCTGGCACTGTAGAAATTCTCAAGGACACGATGAATGCAAGTTCCAAATTCAAGGGCATCCGATTTGAATTCCATAGGCAATTTGTCGATACGACCAAATTTATAGGCAAGACTGCAATCTACGTATCCTAAGATCGCCGATGCACTCAGATGGTCATTCTGCCTAAGCTCACTTAAAACCATTTTATGTTCCTCCTGATAGGCATCCTAAAACCCGCTGTATACGGCGGATTCCTGAAATGAAAAAGGCGATAGGCATCCCTTTCAGTCGAGTTAGGATCCGCCTATCGCCTTCATTTTAGTTTAAGTTAACGTCTGGGAATTAATAGGTTAGGCTGCCTGCTGAAGTTGCCGGATGAACGCCGAAGCATCGCTGCTTGTTAGGGTCTCAAGGCCACAGGCATAGGCATCGGCGACCATCTGCTCCAATTGTTCGACAGATATGCCGCGACGTCTGGAAAGATTGTAAATGGCCCGTTTCTGGGCTTCGCTCATCCGAGGACCGGCATTATCCTTTGAAGCAGTCTGGCCAGCAGGTTCTTTTTCGGTCTGGGTTTCCACGGCAGATGCCACTGGCGCCGGTTTCGCTTTCGGTTTAGCAGCGGCAGGACTGGTTTTCTTCGGTGCTTTCGCAGCGGATTTCTTCGCGGGTTGTCGAATCGTTTTAGGATCTGCATGGTGTCCTCCTTCAGGTATGGCGTCATTGAAATCGGCGAGCTCTTCAAGCGCAGTCATCCCTACGTTTGTATAGGATCGAAGCGCTCGGGCAATGGAACGTGTGCTTGCCATCCGTAATAGATGCCGGCTTACTTTGCTGGAACAGTTGTTGGGATTGGCGTCTCCGATATCTGTGAATGTTTCTCCGATCTTCGACATGACCGTCGCTCGACACACAGCAAAGTTGCCATTCTCATTGGTCGGCATCTGAACGATATCGACCTCAATGCTTGAGAGGCCATGTTGATGGGCAAGATCCAGCAGGCCCGGATACTTGACAAACTCCTTGCCTTCAATCTTGGTAATCCAGCGTTCATCCAGTCGGGGAACCTGCTTTTCCAGGAATACGGCACCTTCCACTTCTCGCTTGGGCACCGCATTGAATACCGCCAGGATGTGTTTGCATTTGAAATCCGGGTCACGTTTCACGTTCTTGGCGAAATCACCGCAGGTACAGGTATCGCCACTATCATTGACGGTCACGCTGTACAGGATTTTCCCTTCACCGGATTCCACAAAGAATTGTCCGCTGTCAGTTTGAAGCACCCTCAGATGGTCAGATTTTTCATTTCGTTTTTGAAGTTCCGTTGCGGTCATTGTTGTCAGGCCTCCTCTTCTCTTTCAGTAAAATGTTGATCCAGTCCACGATTTCGATGGCGATCCTTACCAGCAGGTCGATTGTGCGTTGGGTCATTGCACTCCTTCATCCATTAAAAGGGCGGTTTATCGTTTCTGTCTTCAAAACCACGGCCATCGGTCTTGATGAATTCGATATTGTTGACGATCATTTCGAAGCTGCTGCGGTTTTCGCCTTCATTGGTTTTCCATTTTGATTGCTGCAGATAACCGACAACAGCGATACGGGCTCCGGAATGAAGATACTTTTCTGCGACCTCGGCGTTCTTGTTGAAGCACACGCATTTCAGCCAGCCAGTTTTTTCACGGCCTGATCTGAATGCCAGAGAAAATGATGTGACCGGGTCACCTTCTGATCCGAAGAAAATTTCAGGGTCATTACCGAGATTGCCGGTCAGGATTAGTTGGTTCAGCATGGATGTCGCTCCTTTCGATATAATTTTTATGATTGGTGGAGATGAAAACGTTGATACAGGTAAATGGATGTGGGATAGGTGGGGTATCAAGAATTTATATATATGGATATCGACGGATTAAAATGGATTTTATGGAAGAAATAGGAGTCATGCGGGCAGATGGAAAACGGAAATACTTTTCAAGTGAAAAAATTATGCTGCCAGTAGTCGGAGGTGAAAACCACAGATGGGAATCTGAAACCGGATGTCTTTTTTATATCTGAGCGCTAATTCAAAGAAAATTACCATCAACAGCTCTTCATAGCGTCATCTCATACAAACGCCTTTGCACGTTCCAGTGGGCAGCGTGGCCTATTTGATGTCCATTCTATCTGATATCACGACATATTCCCTGGATTTATTTCAACTAACTCGGAGAAGAAACAATATTTGATAAAATGATTAAAATTCACTTGACATAGGAGAAGGAAGGATAATAAAGGTATATTGTATACAAATTGGTATTCTATGTATGAGGTAATTTAAATTTTAATCTATTTTTAAAATAAAAATGCTCGGTTGATCATATGAAAAAATCACTACGCGATGAAATCTATCAAAAAATCAGGGGAAATATTACTCACGGACTTCTATCACCAGGTGAACGCCTGATTGAAAACAGATTGGCAAAAGAGTTCAATGCCAGTAGAAGCCCAGTTAGAGAAGCTCTGCGGTTGTTGGAATCTGAAGGGTTGATAAAATTTGAACAAAACAAGGGCATTACGGTCTCTAAACTATCGATCAAGCAGGTTGAAGAAATCTATGTCGTACGTTGGTTGCTTGAAGGCCATGCGGCCCGCATCACAGCGGAAAAGGCTACTAAAAATAATGTAGCATATCTTAAGGATTTGCAGAAAAAACTATATTTGGCCGCAAAAAACGTAGATGTGAAAGCATGGCTTACGAGCAACGCTCTATTCCATAATTTTTTCTCTCAAAACTGCGGTAATCAGAAAATAATCCAAATGGTTGATAATTTAAAGAGAAATGTAAATCGATACCATTTTGTTACAATTACTGTACCCTGGCATTTCGAAACATACCTCGAACAACATGATAAGATGTTAACGGCATGTGAACAGAATGACGGAGAAATGGCTGAGAAATATATGAAGCTTCACCTTCAACATATCAAGGATGGTTTGATCAAACAATTACAGGAGCGGGGGGTTACTTTTTAGTTGTTTCTCGTTTCGCATAACTAAAAAAAATGAATGTCGCATTTTTAAAATACCTAATTCAAAATATGCTACCAGAATTCATTATACAGTAAATTGCATAAAAAGGCAAAGGTGATCATTTAATTCAATATAGAATGAAAGTTTAATACAATTTTTGCATGAGATATGACCAATTCACCATTGGTCATAACTGGGAAAATTTGATGTAAGCCCAGTTGCACGATTCAAAAATCGGAGAACCTCGCGTTTTATTGTATACAATTTAGTGTACTTTTTGGTGGACAAGTGAACTTCATTGAAAGGAAGGCACCATGGCAAAAACGGACAAGGTTTTACTGTTGACGGGAGGATCTTCCGGAATCGGAGAAGCAACAGTAATCGAGGCAGCCAAAAGAGGGTATAAGATCAGCTTTACATATAACACCAGGGAAAATCCTGCCCAGAAGATTATTGATCATCTACGAAGGGAATATCAAACTGATGCCATCGCGACACAGTGTGATGTGTCAAGTTTTCATGCCGCAAGCGACGTCGTGGTAAAAACTATCGACGCCTTTGGGACAATAGATGTTTTGGTAAACAATGCAGGGACAGCACTGGATGGCGTTTCATGGAAAATGGAAGAAGAAAAGTGGGATAGGGTCATCGATGTGAATTTGAAGGGCGTTTTCAATTTTGTAAGACATGTATCACCAATATTTAAAGAGAAGAAAGCTGGAAAGATTGTTAATGTTTCATCGATAAATGGACTCAGAGGAAAATTTGGCAATTCAAATTACTCAGCTGCCAAAGCCGGGGTGATTGGCTACACAAAAGCTATAGCAAAAGAGTTGGGCCCTTATAATATAAACGTAAATGCGATAGCGCCAGGTACGATCAAAACTGTAATGATCAGTGAAGCGCCGGACTCACAAAAAATAATTGACTTGGCTCTAAACGAAATTGTGATCAAACGAATCGGTGAACCAAATGATGTTGCAAATGTAATACTTTTCCTCGCATCAGAGGAAGCTCGTCACATTTTAGGCGAAGTGATCAGAGTTGATGGAGGACAATACATATAGACAATGAGAAAAAAAATGAAATTCCAGAATATTGATTATGAAAAAGAAGGAAAAGTTTCCATCGTAACAATCAATCATGCGCCGGCGAATGCGTGGGATCTTCAAACTATGTCCAGCTTTGGGAAAGTATTGGACGACATCCAGCGGGATGAAAACACCCGGGCCGTTATTATAACGGGAGCAGGTGATCGGTTTTTTTCCGCAGGACTCGATGTCAAGGACGTTGAAAATAAATGGATAGTAGGACCAATGGGGCGCTATTTTTGGATGAAGGTGGAGCAATTGGAGAAACCGACAATTGCAGCCATTAATGGTCACACCAATGGTGGCGGTTTGGAGCTAGCCCTGGCATGCCATTTCCGGATAATGGAAAAACAATCGAAAGGGCGGTTGGGTCTAACGGAATTAAATGTCGGCATTATCCCGGGATGGGGCGGAACACAGCGGCTTAAAAAACTGATCGGAAATTCAAAGGCGTTGGAATTGATTTTGTTCAGTAAGACGCTTAGCGCCGAGCAGGCCTTTGAAATGGGCTTGATCAGCTCGCTAACTGATCCAGGCACCTTAATGCCCAAAGCTTTGGAAATGGCACACACTTTATCGAAACGTCCGCCGCTTGCAGTGAAATGGACTTTGAAGGCGATGCTTGCAGGAGATTACGAGGGGACCTACGGCGGGTATCACGCCGAAGTTATTGGTAGTGAAGTCGTAGGAAATTCAGCAGATTGCAAAGAGGGTTTTCAAGCATTTGCTGAAAAGCGTAATCCTGTTTTCAAAGGTATTTAAAGAGGAGGGAACGAGAGAAATGTATTGTAGCGAACGAAACTTAAAGTTCTTATTATATGAAGTTTTGAATATCGACTCCGTTACAAAATACGAATACTTCAAAGAAAGTAAAAATAAACGTGTTGTCGATATGACGATAAAAGCCGCTTTTGAACTTGCTGATCGATTGTTTCGACCGATTTATGAAGAAATGGATAAAAAACCACCTTATCTAAAGAACGGAGAACTTGTTGTTCATGAAAAGGTAAAAGAAATAATGAAGGAGTGCGGTGACGGGGGATGGATTGGTGCCGCTTTTCCAATCGAATATGATGGATTTCAGATGCCGGCAATGCTTCATTTGGCTTGTCGTTTTATTCTATCAGCCGCCAATTATTCAGCAGGTGTATTTCCGAACTTAACATCCGGGGCCGCCCGATTGATTTTAAACTTCGGAACGGCTTTGCAGAAAAAGCTTTATTTACCAAAAATGATTAATGGCCAATGGCAAGGCACAATGGCTCTCACCGAACCAGACGCAGGTAGTTTTTTGGGTGATATAAAAACACTCGCAGAACATGTGGATTCAGAAGATTATTATCGCATTTCCGGACAAAAGATTTTTATTTCGGCAGGCGATCATAATAACACGGAGAATGTTGTTCATTTGTTATTGGCCCGAATTAAAGGAGCACCGTCGGGTGTAAAAGGAATTTCATTATTCGTCGTTCCAAAATTGCGGGTTGAAGAAGATAACAAACTATTACCTAATGATGTAGTATTAGCAGAAGTATTTCATAAACTGGGTTATAAGGGATGTCCAATAACTAAATTAAATTTTGGAGATAACAACGATTGCCGCGGTTATCTGGTAGGAGAAGAAAACAAGGGTCTTACCCAGATGTTTCAAATGATGAATGAAGCCCGAATCAGTGTCGGAATTGGGGCTACTGCAATTGCCTCGGCAGCCTACTATTCCGCTCTATATTATACGAAAGAACGACGACAAGGTAGAAGTCTCGATGATAAGGATCAAGAGGCGCCTGTCATACCAATCATTGAACATCCGGATGTAAAACGAATGCTTTTGTATCAAAAATCGGTGATCGAAGGCGCTTTGTGTCTGCTGCTTCAGGGGGCAAAATATTCAGACCTGGAAATCGTTTCGGATGATGATGAAAAGAAACGCTTTAAACTGTTATTGGACTTGTTAACACCGATTTTTAAAGGTTATCCAACGGAAAAAGGAGTCATTGCAACGAGCAACGCCTTACAATGTTTCGGCGGATATGGATATTGCGATGACTTCCCGGTGGAACAAATGTATCGAGACATTCGAATTCATCCTTTGCATGAAGGAACGACAGGTATTCAAGCAATCGATTTGCTCAATCGTAAAATACGATATAAAAACGGAAAAGCATATGAAATATTATGCGAGGAGATCTTTAAAACCATCAACCAGACAGATTTGATCGAAGAGTTGAAATACTATTCAAAAAAAATGGAAGAGGCAATTCGAAAGCTGACAACAGTGACTGAATATATGGTTCATCAATCTAAAACTAAAAAGAAAAGTGTATGGTTAAGCGATGCCACACTATATCTTGATATGTTTGGAACAGTTGTTGTTGCTTGGCAGTGGTTGGTTCAGGGTAAGGCAATTGTGGACGGGTTGAAAAGAAACGAAAATATAAAAGAAAAAAAATTTTATAAGGGTAAGTTAAACGCATTGCGCTTCTTTTTTGATTACGAACTAAACACAATCTATGGCTTGAGTATACGGCTTCTAAATAATGATGAACTATTGGTAGAAATGCAAGAGGACGAATTTTAAATATTTAACAAGGAAAATAAGATGAAATTAAACGATATAAAAAAAATTGCGATAATAGGCGCCGGAAACATGGGGCGCCAGATCGCAACGCTGTGCGCAATAAAAGGATATCGTACTTTCTGCACGGATACTGATAAAAAAACCTTGGATAAAGCAACTGAGTTTTTCAGCTCATACGTCGCTTCCAGAGTTGAAAAAGGTAAATTAACTGACGACCAAGCTAAAATATCAAAAAAAAACATATCGTTTACCCATAGCTTGGAAGAAGCAGTAAATACTGCGGACTTTGTCATCGAAGCCATAATCGAGGTTTTGAGTGTAAAAAGAGAATTATTTGCTAAAGTAGACCATATAGCACCAAAGCATGCGATTCTTACTACAAACAGCTCTTATATCGTCAGTTCTAAAATTGCCGATGCGACAAAAAGAAGTGAAAAAGTATGTAATATGCATTTTTTCAATCCAGCTTTAGCAATGAAACTTGTTGAAATTGTCAAAGGTCAACATGTATCTGAAGAAACCGCCGACCTTGTCTACAATTTAAGTGAAAAGTTGGGTAAAAATCCGGTAATAGTGGAAAAAGAAGTTGAAGGATTCCTTGTCAATAGGATCTTACGTGTTATTCGCCTTGAAGCATACTGGCTTAAAGAAATGGGTATAGCCAGCGTTGAAGACATTGACAAAGCGTGCGTCTATGGACTTGGCCATCCCATGGGGCCGTTCAAATTGAATGATTTAACGGGTCTTGATCTATCATACACGCAAGCCATTGAAAAATTCAAAAGCACCGGAGAGATTGCTGACTTACCATACAGCAGTTTAGTACAAAAATTTACCCAGGGAAAATACGGCAAAAAGACAGGTGAGGGTTGGTACAAATACTAGTGGTGGTTTTTGATTATTTCATTAGAAATTTAAATAATGCCGAGGAAATATGCGTTTTAAAAGAGTGAAAAAAATTTTATTGGCGACCAATCTTTCTGAAAATTCACGATCGGTATTTGAATTCGCTGCAGGCACTGTAAGCGGCTTTGAAGGGACATTGATTTTTCTACATGTAATAGAGAAACAAGACGTAAAAACGCTTTTTGGTGATGATCAATGGAAGAAGCTTATCCAACGTCATAAGGAAGAAGCCCAAAATGCGCTTATTGCCCAAAAATCAACAACCACTCTAATTAATGAGGCGTTACATAAATTTTGTTACGATGTGGGTGTTAATGAGAAGAATTGTGGATATGACTCAAAAGAGATTATTGTTGTCGAGGGCGACATAGTTGAAGAAATCATAAATCAGGCTGAAATTCACGATGTGGATCTCATTGTTATGGGAATGAGAACTGGATTTTTCCACGACAATACTATTGGAAATAAAATAAAAGGTGTTATGAGAAAATCACGTATCCCAGTAACAGTAGTTCCTTGTGATCGTAAATAATATATATAAATTAGCAACATTAACCCTACATAAAAAGAGTTTTTAAAATGAAAACAAAATTAAAGATTGTAATTGCCAGTGCTGCTAGGACCCCGATCGGGAAATACATGGGAGCCCTTAAGGATATTGAAGCCTATAAGCTCGGCGCTATTGTCTTGGACCAAGCGGTCAAACGGGCTAACATATCACCTGATTTGGTGGATGATGTAATCATGGGCCAATCATACCAAAATGGGGAATCGGTTAACATTGCCCGCATGTCCCTTTTGGCGGCCAATTGGCCGGTGGAAATTCCTGGCGTTACGATTGACCGGCGATGTTGTTCTGGGCTTGATGCGATCCAATTTGCCTCAATGAAAATAATGAGTGGCATGGCTGAAATTGTGGTTGCCGGTGGTGTTGAAAGTATGAGCCGTGCTGAATTTTATATTCCCGGAGATTTTATTAAAGCAGGGATCGGAGGGAAGAACGATCCGAAATGGGGGTTTATGCCTAGAGCACACGGATCGCTCGACATGTGGGGAGTCCCTTTCTTTGATAGAATTCAAAGAGCCCGCGTAATGTCCCAACCCATCGAGAGGTTTGGCGAATTAAATTCCATGATGACCTGGGCTGAAGCTGCCGGAAAGGAAGAGAAAATTACTCGACAAGAAGTAGACAATTGGTCCTTCAAAAGTCATCAGAGGGCAATTTCTGCTATTGATTCAGGAAAATTTACTGAAGAGATTGTTCCTGTGACCGTTCAACAAGGAAAAGGTTCCTCCATCGTCATCGATACGGACGAACCTCCTCGCAGGGACGTGACCATTGAAAAATTGGGTGCTCTGGCCACGGTTTACAAAGATGGCATTTGTACAGCGGGCAACAGTTCCACCGAAAATGACGGAGCGGCTGCGGTTGTTTTAATGACCGTAGAGAAGGCTATGGCGTTGGGGATTGAACCCCTGGGTTTCGTTCAATCTTTTGCCGTTGCGGCTGCCGATCCACGTCTGACCTACCCGGCAGTACCCGCTTCTGTTGTTAAAGCATTGAAAATTGCTGGTGTAGAAATCGACGATATGGATCTCATCGAAATTCAGGAAGCCTTTGCCGCTCAAGTTTTGGCTGACGCCAAACTCATGGGACTGTCTCTTGCTGAAATGGACACAAAGGTCAATGTTAATGGTTCAGGGATTTCATTAGGACATCCAATTGGGGCGACTGGTGCGATGAGGTTGGTCACATTGCTTTATGAAATGCGGCGTAGAAACGCCCGCTATGGTCTCGAAACGATTTGCGGTGGTGGAGGACAAGGAATTGCCGGAGTATTTATGCGTGAATGAAATTATAAGGGAGACCTTATTTAAGCCAACTGGCGAAGTAAAAGATGTCGCGGAGGAAACAAAATGCAAAAGGAAGTTTTATTGATTGATGGTGTGAGAACAGCATTTGGACGAATCGGTGGTACCCTGAAACACATTAATGGGTCCAAGCTTGCTTCAATTGCCCTCAAAGGGTTGGTTAAAAAAACCAAAATTTTGGAAAAAACCCAGGTTGACAGTGTTCTTTTAGGAAGCGCGGCGCATTGTGTCCAATCAAGCAACCCTGCCAGATGGGCCACCCTTGATGCTGGGCTCGGGCACCAAACCTCAGCGTCTTACATCGAAATGCAATGTGGTTCGGCCATAGACGCGATCAATCATGCCGCGTCAAAAATTCTATCCGGTCTGGCAGATGTGGTTATTGCTGGCGGTTTCGAATCTCATAGTACACGATTTGCCAAATTTCCCATGTTTACCCCTCCATATAAATTGATTCCTCCAGCAGCAGTCAAACAGCAGTTATCTCCATTTGAGGATGAACAATTGGGAATGGGGCTGACGGCAGAAATTCTTGCCGAAATGTACGCTATCGACAGGGAAAGACAAGATGAATTCGCTTTCAATAGCCAAATGAAATGCAAAGCCGCCATGGAGAATGGGCTTCTGGATAAAGCGATTATTCCAATCGAGATTCCCGGCGATCAAAAAACACCGGCATGCCTTTTTAATAAGGACGAACACCCCCGAATTGATACGACCTTGGCCGGGCTTGCAAAATTGCCTCCGGCATTCAAAAAAAACGGAACCGTAACAGCCGGAAATGCATCCGGTTTAAATGATGGAGCCGCTTTTGTATTGATGATGAGCTCAGAAAAAGCCGCTGAATTAAATTATGAGCCGTCAGCCCGATGGGTAACAGGGGCGGATTGTGGATGCGATCCGAAGATAATGGGGATTGCACCTGCGTACGCCATACCTATTGCATTGAAAAGAGCCAATATCAAAGTCCGGGATCTCGATGTCATTGAATGCAATGAAGCATTTGCGGTGCAAAATTTAGCTGTCGCAAAAGAACTTGAGAATCAGACCGGTGAGTCTGTTGACCCGGAAAGGTGGAATCCTCTTGGCGGCGCCATCGCCTATGGTCATCCCAATGGAGCATCCGGTGCGCGAATATGCATTTTTGCGATGAGCGAATTGGCCAGAACCCGCGGAAAATATGGCTTAATAGGATCGTGCTGCGGCGGAGGTCTGGGTGTGGTATCCATTTTGGAAAACCTCAAACGGTGAGTAGGCATTTATTTCGATAATTCGCTGAAACATGATCATCAATAAGGAGTGCGATATGGCAGACGTTTCTAATGCACCCATTAAAGTACTAATCGCAAAAGCTGGATTGGATGGCCATGAGCAAGGGGCTAGAGCAATTAGTTTTGGGTTGCGTGACGAAGGAATGGAAGTGATTTATACCGGTATCCGACAAAGCGTCGAGAGTATTGTGCAGGCTGTAATACAAGAAGATGTTGATGTTTTGGGATTAAGTTCTTTGGCAGGTGCTCATAACCTGTTGCCTGAAATCATCGACCAAATAAAAGAAAAAGGCCGCACCGATGTCCTGGTGATAGCTGGAGGCATCATACCCACTGAAGATATACCATTTTTAACATCAGGAGGCGTTAGCGCCATATTTACACCCGGTGCCACCATAAAGGAGATCGCGCAATATATTCGTGATAACGTCATGCGTTAGATTGTTAACCCACAATAACGATATACAGTGTTTTCACGAATGAAGGTTCATGAACGAGTATTTCTGTAAGCGAATTCTTTTTTGAAGTAATATCTACCGTATAAAGATTCAGTTGTTATAGGAGAATAAGATGAGACTGGGATATGTCATCAGCCGAGCTGCCAATTTTTTTAAAAAGCGATGTGCACTTGTTTGTGACGGTAAAGATAGAACATATGCGGAAATTGATGAAAACTCCAATAGTGTTGCCAATGGGCTCATCAATCTTGGACTGGAGAAAGGAGATCGGGTCGCACTGGTAAGCCACAATTGCGTAGAATATTTGGAGACCGATATTGCCCTATACAAGAGCGGGCTCATCCGGGTTGCTGTCAATCCTATGCTTTCACCACCTGAAATTGCCCATATTATTAAAGATTCTGGTGCAAAAACTGTTTTTTTAAGTTCAAGTTTGGCCGACTTGGTGTTGCCTTTAAAAGGTCAATTGGATCAGGTTAAGAATTATGTATTTTTTTCCGGATCCAATCCAGACGTGATTGAATATTCAAGTCTGCTGGATAATTCCAAAAATTTCACATGCCCATGGGTAATAGAAGAAAACGATATCGCCATGCTATTTTATACGGGTGGAACGACCGGTGTGCCCAAAGGGGCAATTCACACCCACGAAAGCATCTCCACAGTGCTTAACAATTTACAAGCGGAATTTTGGCACATGAAACAATCCGATGTATTTCTATCAGGAGGCTCATTGGCCCATGCCAATGGTTTCCGTGCCATGGTGTCTTTTCTGCAAGGGGCCAAGTTTATAATTCCCGCACATTTTGAACCGAAAGCAATCCTTGAAACCATTCAACGTGAAAAAGTTACCATATTAAGCACGGTGCCGACGACGCTTATTCGGTTATGCAATTGTGAAGGTATTCACCAATACGATTTGAAAAGCCTACGTCTGATTACCTACGGGGCCGCGCCGATGCCTATGGATAGGCTAAAGAATGCCATAAGATTATTTGGTAATTGTTTTTCTCAAAGCTATGGGCAAGCCGAAGCATTAATGTCTATCAGTGTATTGAATATCGACGATCATGTAATTGGCGGTTCGGAAAATGAATTCGATCGGCTCGCTTCTGCGGGAAGACCATACATGAACAACGAAGTGAAAATCGTTGATGAGAAGGAAAATGAGTTGGCGTGTGGCGAAGTAGGAGAAGTCACCGTGCGCAGTAAAATCGTGATGAAAGGATATTGGCAAAATCCGGAAGCAACGGCAGAAGCGTTAAAGGACGGATGGATCCATACCGGAGATTTGGGAAGAATGGATGAAGATGGCTTTCTTTTTTTAGTCGACCGAAAAAAGGATATGATCATCAGCGGAGGTTATAATATTTATGCCCGGGAAGTTGAGGATGTGATCCATGAACACCCTGCAGTATTAGAAGCCGCAGTAATCGGTGTTCCGGATGAAAATTGGGGTGAAGCAGTCAAGGCAATCGTAGTTTTACGGCCGGGAAAGACAGCTACTGAAGAAGAAATCATCGCTTTTACAAAAAAAAGGATGGCGAGTTTCAAAAAGCCTAAAAGCATCGAATTTATGAAATCATTTCCCTTAACTGCAGCGGGGAAAATTGCAAAAAAGGATTTGAGGGCGCCTTTTTGGATTGGGCATAAAAGATCCATTCATTAAACATGAGGAAGAGTTATGAAAACATGGCCCTATGAAAATGTTTACTACCGGCTAAAAGATGGAGAACCCTACCTTATTGGAAGCAGATGTAAAAATTGCAATTTTGTCGCTTTTCCCAAAAAGGTTATATGCCCAGCCTGCGTTACCAGGGGTAATATGGTGGAGACAGAACTGACCCGAACCGGTAAAGTTGATACCTATTCCGTGCTTCATGTTGGCGCACCAGGCTTTCCGGTTCCTTATGTTGTTGGTTACGTAAAAATGGTTGAAGGACCACGAATCTTTTCAATCATTCATCAGGGCGAGATTTCAGATCAACCAATTGAAATTGGTGCCCATGTAAAATTGATACTTGGGAAAATACGTGATGATGAGCAAGGAAACGAATTGATGGGTTTCCAATTTCGTACAGTAAATAATGATAAAGGGGCTGCACGATGAGAAATGTAGTCGTGTTGGGCGTGGGAATGCATTCCTTCGGGAAATTTTTGGACAAAAGCCTGATGGACCTGGGAAGAACGGCAATCTGGAATGCCATCGAAGATTCCAGGCTTTCACCCAAAGACATTGAAGTCGCCTACGTAGGAAATTCACTGGGCGGTTTGGTTACCGGGCAAGAAGGTGTCAGGGGTCAAGTGATCCTTAGGGACGCCGGATTAAGTGGATTGCCCATCATTAATGTGGAAAATGCATGTGCCAGTGGAACCACTGCCTTTCGAGGGGCCTGGTTGGAAGTAGCCTCCGGCGTTCATGATGTGGCTTTGGCGGTTGGTGTCGAAAAACTTTTTTTGCCGGATACATCCGAATCAATAAAAATTCTGGCTGCCGATTCTGATATTCGCTTGCGGGATTTCGGGTTTCAATTCACAGCGCACTACGCCATGAAACTAAGAAAATATATGCAAACTTCAGGCTGCACGAAAATGGATTTTGCTAGAGTCGTTGAGAAAAACAGTTTCAACGCATCGATGAATCCTTATGCGCAAAACCGAAAACCATTGTCAGCGGAGCAGGTATTAGGTTCCCGTCTGATCGCTGAACCCTTGCATCTATACATGTGCGCACCGATGGGTGATGGTGCCGCGGCGGCAATTTTGTGTACGGAAGCGATGGCCCGAAAATTTACCAACAGGCCCTTGGTTACAATCATCTCTTGTTCCCTACGATCAGGCAAGTTTCAAGATCCTAATAATTCTGAACCGGAGAATACAATCGCATTAACTGCCAAAAGCGCTTATGAGCTGGCTGGAGTTGGACCGGAGGACATCGACGTGGCGGAAGTTCACGACGCCATGGCGCCGATTGAACTTTGCCATTACGAAGAACTCGGGTTTTGCCCTGAGGGAGAGGCGGTCAGATTGCTTGATGAGGGCCGCACTCGAATAACAGGAAACATCACGGTTAACCCCAGCGGCGGATTGGCTGGCCGGGGGCATCCGGTGGCCGCTACCGGAATGGCGCAGGTGGCAGAGGTTGTATGGCAACTGAGAGGAGAAGCAGGAGGTAGACAAACTTTTGATCCGAAGGTGGGTTTAGTCCAGACATCAGGAGGATTTGTCGAAGATGATACGGCTGCTGCTACCGTAATCATACTCAAGAGATAAAGGAAAAAAATGGATACTAATAAACTTGTAGCCTGTGAAAAAGAATGGTCAGAAAAAACTCTTTCTCCTTGGGTTGAAAAGTATGGAGAACGGAGTGCTGAATTCACCGCTTCCAAAGGGATGATCCCAGTAAAGGCACTGTATACACCACTGGATCTGGAAGAGGGCGGTGTGGACTATATAGAGGATATCGGCTTTCCCGGGCAGTATCCATATACGCGTGGCAATGAGCCCAATATGTATCGTCGTAAATTTTGGGAAATGTCGCAATATTCGGGGTTTGGTTCTGCCGATGAGACTAATCGTCGTATCAAGGACCTGTTAACCCGAGGGTTGAGTGGGATCTTCATCGCGTTGGATTTGCCGACTCAAATTGGATACGATTCTGATCATTTTTTGGCTCGCCAGGAAGTTGGAAAATGTGGTGTCGCTTTCGATTCTTTGGAAGATATGGAAAGAATTTTCGACGGGATACCTCTTGAGAAAATGACATCGATCCGCACGACTGCGAATGCCATCGCTCCCATCTGGATAGCGATGCTGTTGGCTTTATGTGAAAAACAAGGGATTGATCCGGATCGTATTCATGGTGGGACCCAAAATGATATTTTGAAAGAGTATGCCGGGCGTGGTACCCAAATCTTTCCAATCAAGGCGTCGTTAAAATTTACAACTGATGCCGTTGAGTATTGTGTTCGTAATCTTCCAAATTGGTCCCCATTGCAAATATCCGGGGAACATATGGCCAGTATGGGAGCAAAACCCATCGAAGGCGTCGCTTTTTCTCTGGCGAATGCCATTCAATATCTCGAATGCGCTATTGAACGAGGAGTTAACGTTGATGACGTCGCTTCAAAAAACGAATTTCTGGTATCTGCCCGCGGCGAGAACCTTTTAGAAGATGTAGCGAAATTCAGAGCCATTCGTAGAATGTGGGCCAGGATTTTAAAAGAACGATTTGGTGCCAAGAATCCAAAATCGATGATGATGCATATCGTCGGGTTCGGTTCAGGAGCTCCACTTACCTATCAGGAACCGATGAACAATATCATCCGAACCACAATTCAGGGGTTGGCGCTATCGTTGGGAGGCGTGCCCTCAATGAACTTGCCTTCATATGATGAAGCGTTGAGCTTGCCATCGGAACAAGCAGCTCGGCTTGCTGTTCGAACCCAACAAATCATTGCCTATGAAAGTGGCGTGGCCGATACCGTAGACCCTCTCGGGGGTTCATATTACTTGGAGTATTTAACCGATCAGATTGAAAAAAAAGCAATGGGTCTAATCAAAAAAATAGATGAGATGGGTAAAGCAGCGATCGCCATCGAAAATGGGTATTACGAAACGCTTATTAATCGATCCTTATATGAAAATTTCAAAGAGATGCAAAGTTGCAAGCGCATAAAGGTAGCAGTTAACAAATTTCAATCAGATGAAAAAGGAACCGAAAACCCTGTAAAAGCCTTTAAAGGTAAAGCCGAAGAAGAAAAAAAGCAGATTGAAAGGCTCGTAGAGCTCAAAAAAAAACGGAATAAACAGAAAGTGCAAAAAACGCTTGAAAATCTGGCATCTGTTGCAAGTGATGATAAAAACACCATTCCGGCGATATTGGAAGCAGTAAAAAGTTATGCAACCGTTGGAGAGATATGCGACACGTTGCGACAAGTTTGGGGACGTTGGGAGGCGAAACCTTCGATGTCTTTAAGATAAATCGATTCGCTAAAAATTTTCAAAATGACAAGTTAAATAATTGTCCATAATTAACATACTTTTAGATTAGAAAGAGAAGACATAATGGAAAAAGAATTAACGCCAAGACAAGAAGAAATAAAAGATAAATTTATCAATTTACGAGGATACTGGAAAGAGGCAGCGTTTGGAGATTTATTGAGAATGGATCCGGATTATTTCGAGGCGTATATGAATTTTTCATCGAAACCATGGATAAAAGGCGTGTTGGCTCCGAAGATTAAGGAATTGATCTACATTGCTATTGATACATCATGTACCCATCTTCACGCAAAAGGAACAAGAGTGCATATCAAAAATGCGCTTAAATATGGAGCTACAAAAGAAGAAATAATGGAGGTTTTTGAACTGGTAAGTATTTTAGGTATACATTCCGTTACAATGGGATTACCGATTCTTGTGGAAGAACTTAAAGAATTAAACCAGGAAATATAAAAATACAAAAAGCGTATCAATAAAAAGTGGTCAAATGGAAAGAAAAAGAATATCAGAGTTGATATCGGATTTCGAAAATAAATCTGTAGGTGCTTTGGCGAGGTTGATTACAATGGTAGAGAATGATCAACCTGCCGCAGTCGAAGCTCTCAAGAAACTTTATTCGAAAACGGGCCATTCTTATATCATCGGAATTACAGGCCCCCCAGGATCAGGAAAAAGTACGCTTACAGACAAAATAACACAAACATTAACTCAGCGGGGAAATAGCGTCGGAATTATTGCTGTCGATCCCAGCAGTCCTTTTCATGGCGGTGCCCTTCTTGGTGACCGCTTGCGCATGCAAAAATCCATAAAGGACGGCACTGTTTTTTTTAGATCCATGGCAACGAGAGGAGCCATGGGCGGCCTTTCAAAAGCAACCACGGGAGCTATTTTACTGATAGATGCGTTTGGGAAAGATTTTATATTATTAGAAACAGTTGGGGTGGGGCAAGACGAACTTGATATTGTTAAAACAGCAGATTCAACAATTTTGATTTCAATCCCTGGTATGGGGGATGAAATCCAAACACTAAAAGCAGGAATAATGGAAATCGGTGACATCTATGTTGTCAATAAATCCGATAGAGAGGGGGCAGGCCGACTTGTTTCAGAATTAACTTTACTAAAAGCATTGAGCGAATCGAATAACTCATGGAATAAACCCATTATAAAAACTATCGCAATTAACAACGATGGTGTTGATAACTTAGTTGATAAAATACTGGAACACCGAAAATATCTTGAAGGTTGTAAAAAACTACAGAATATACGTATCAAGAGAATAGAAAAAAATGTAATGAATATGATTGAATGGGAAATACACAAAACACTTAAAGCTTTGATTAAAGAAAATGATGCCAATGATGAAATTATTAAAAAAATTTTTAACAGGGAAAAAAATCCATATAGCTACGTAGAAGAAATCGTTGAACCTTTTAAAGCATATTGTTCAAATTATATAAAGAAATAAAGTCATAAATATCGATCATCATCGGTGCCTGCATTATAATGGGAATGATGTTTACACATTTTTTCTTATAATCAATAATAAAATGGAAGGAGGAAATTAATGCTTCGAAATAAATTGTAGCCTCCAAAATAGGCTGAAAACCAAAGAAAACATTTACCCGCTAAATAAGGATTATTAAAAACCGATATTATTACAATGCAGTTCTGTTTGCGTTTGTTATGATCTAATCATCCTTTTTAGTAGTTGTGACATGTGTAACTTCCTTTTGAGAGCTATTCATATTAGAACAAGAGCAAATTAATCAGAAAACTATAGTTGCAGGTACTCTATTGTTTCCGGATTTTTGAAACCTCAAAAAAACCATGACAACCTGTGAAAAGGGAGAACAAATGAAAAGAAAATCAAGTATACTTGTTTCCAACACTATCATCTGCATCATCACCATCTGCTTGCTAATCATCGGTTTCTCCGGAACAGCCGTTTCAGACGACAAAGTGATCAAATGGAAGCTTCAAACCCACTGGCCTCAAGCGAGCCCGGCATATAAGCTCAGCGGGTTGGCCATTGTTGAAAAGATAAAAGAAGCGACTAACGGACGGCTAATCATCGAACCCTATAATGCGGGGGCTCTCGTTCCAAACACGGAAACATACAACGCCGTCAGTCGAGGAATGATCCAAATGGGAACTTCTGTCCCGGGATATTTTCAAAATCGGGTACCCTTGGCAAGTATCGCATCGGGTTTGCCATTTTCTTTTAAAACCCTTGATGAAGCCATCTATTTTCATTCGAAATTGGGATTTGAAAAAATGATGCAAGCCGCCTGCAAAAAGGATGGCATTTTTTATGTGACGGACAATGTCTACAGGACGGAGTTTGTCCTAAAAAAACCGGTTCACACACTTGAGGATTTCAATGGTTTAAAGGTTCGTTCCTATGGTGCACTGGCGAACCTTCTAAATGAAATGGGCGCCGCAGCATCAAATATTCCAGGGTCAGAGATTTATGCGGCATTGTCCACCGGTGTGGTCGACGGGGCCCACTGGGGGGCAGCCCTGGCATCAGAACAAATGGGATTCTATGAAGTATGTAAGTATCATCTGAAGCCTTCCCTTACCATCGCCGGGGCAACATGCTACATCACCAACCAAAAGGCTATCGATAAGCTTCCGGATGATATTCGGAAGGCTTTCATTGGTGTAATGGAAAATCATTATATCACGTATTCCATCGAATACGATTACCTTAATTCGATGGCCCTGTCAGACGTCCAAAAAAAATACAATGTTGAAGTTTTAGAAATTTTACCTGAGGAAATGAAGAAAATCACCAAGCAGGCCGTTAATCTATGGGACTTAGAAGGCGCAAAAAGTCCGGAAAACGCCAAGGCAGTGAAAATGTTAAAAGAGATGATGGAACAACTGGGTTACCTCTAAATAGCAATTGAAGGTTGCCTAAATTAAGTGGCTTGGATGGGAGAACCTCTACACTCCCATTCAAGTCGCATCTACTGTTGTCTTTTGAGAGGGACATCATGGGATTTCTGAAATACTTCATCAAATCGATAGACACGACCAATGCGTGGATTGGAAGGCTCGCGCATAATTTGCTCTTTGTAATCTTTAGCCTGTTGTTGGTGGAGGTATTCCGAAGATATCTGTTCAATGCTCCAACGACATGGGCTAATGAACTTGTCCAGTTGATTTTCGGGGCTTACGCCATCCTTACGGGAGGAGAGGTGCTTCGCATCAACGGTCATGTAAACGTGGATATCCTTTATGCTAAATTTCCACCTAAAACCCGGGCCGCCTGCGACATCGTCACATCGATCATGTTTTTTCTGTTTGCAGGAATGTTCATTTGGATGGGATGGGAAATGGCATGGGAATCCCTGTCCCGCTTCGAGACATCCGAGTCAGCGTGGAATCCTCCAATTTGGCCGTTCAAGATGATGATTCCCATCGGAGGTGCGCTCTTATTTTTGCAGGGCGTGAGTAAACTTATTCAGAATCTTTATATTCTTCTTGGGATCCGGATAGAAGCAAAGACAGAGGTTCAAGGAGGGCATCCGGTATGAGTGTTACCATGTTGTCCATATTATTTTTCGGCGCGGTTCTTATTTGCTTGTTAATGGGCCTTCCGCTCTCATTTTCCCTGGGTGGCGTGTCAATTATCTTCCTGTACTTTACCTGGGGGCCGGAGTCTTTCTATATGCAGGTCGCCCTTACCTGGGGGAACATGAATAAATTTACCCTCGTTGCCATCCCCATGTTTATTTTCATGGCCATGATAATGGAACAGGCGGGAATGGCCAATGCCCTGTACGATGCGATGTATTTATGGTTTGGGGGCCTCGGAGGAGGACTTGCCGTCGGTACATGTGTGATCTGCGCCATTTTTGGGGCTATGTGCGGAGTCAGCGGTGCGGCGGTAGTTACTATGGGAACTATTGCGCTTCCCTCCATGCTTAAATACAAATACGATAAAAGCTTGGCCTTGGGGTGCATTAATGCCGGAGGCAGTTGGGGAATACTTATCCCGCCCAGTGTTACCATGATCCTCTACTGTCTGCTTACCGGAGAATCAGTAGGTAAGATGTTTGCCGCCGGTGTTATGCCTGGTCTACTGTGCCTTGTTATGGTGTCGAGTTATATTCTTATAAGATGTTTCTTCAATCCTTCTCTGGGACCGCCCATTCCAGAAGAGGAACGAGGCAACTGGAAGCAAAAAATTATTTCGCTTAAATCGGTTATTTTGCCGATTATCGTTGTGCTCATGGTTTTAGGTTCCATCATGGGAGGCGTCACCACCCCGACGGAGGCCGCGGCAATGGGGATATTAGGCTCCCTTATATCGGCCAAGGTGTATGGGCAGTTGAAATGGCCCGTTGTCAAGGAGGCTTCTATAAAGACATTACGGGTGTCAAGTATGATCATGTGGATCATTTTTGGCGCCTACAGCTTCAGTTCTGCCTATGATTCCATGGGTGCAGCCGAATTAATGAAAGAACTGATGATACACATTCCTGGCGGTCGCTGGGGAGCCATTATTTTCATGCAAGCTATTCTTCTGTTTCTAGGTATGCTACTCGACCCCGCAGGAATCATGATGATTTGTCTTCCCGTATTTCTGCCAGTCGTTGAATATTACAAATTTGATACTTTATGGTTCGGTATTCTGTTCGTCATGAACATGGAACTCGGTTACATGACCCCGCCGTTTGGCTTCAATCTGTTTTACCTTAAAGGGATCGTTCCAAGAGGGATAACCATGGCCGATATCTACCGCTCGGTGATCGGATACGCCGCTGTCCAACTGGCGGCCCTTATAGTCATAATGATATTCCCCGATATTGCCACCTGGCTGGCTTACAAACTGCTGGGAGGCCCTTCATAACAAACCATAATACAGCACAAGCCGTTTTCATCCTGAATCCCCGGTTTATGAATGTTCGTGGCAAGATCTTGAGCCGGGAATTCCAAGATAAATTTGAAGATTGAATGAGAATGAAGACACTCAACGTCATGTGAGCAAATCAACTAGAAGTGTACCATATTTCCTTTAATTTGCAAAGGAGCTACCAGATGATCTGGTGAGAGAGATCTGAATAAAAATTGGGAGGCAGTTTTCGCCGAAACGCGGTATTTGAAATGATAACCGATTTTTCTCTTTGTATGCAAAAATAAATTTTCTGAAAATATTTTTCTCTTGAGACTTTGTATAGATGATTTATATTGCTTACATCAACAAACCAATTGAATTTATGAAGGATTGTGATGAGGGGCAGCCAAAAAAGGCAAGAATTCTTGTTCAGTTATGTATTTCTGGAATAACGCTATCAAGATAACCAACCGTTTGTGAAATCAAAAAGATGGTCGATCAAGCATTTGAGCAGATGCATGGGTATTTTTCGGATCTATATTCCCATACCAGAAGGCTATCCATTCCCCCGGAGCATCTGCTCAGAGCTTCTTTACTTCAGGTGTTCTATAATTCCGCAGCGAACGATTGTTGATGGAACAGCTTGATTACAACCTGCTCTACCGTCGGTTTGTCGGTCTTTTCATGGATGACGCGGTTTGGGATCATTCCGTGTTTTCCAAAAATCGGGATCGGCTGCTCAATACGCAAATGGCATCGGTTTTCTTCAGTTCCATCCGGGATCAGGCCAAAAAGAAAAACCTGATCAGCGATGAGCATTTCACCGTGGATGGTACCTTGCTGGAAGCCTGGGCCTCGATGAAAAGCTTTCGGCCAAAGGATTCTGACGACAACTCCGATGATGATCCGGGACGTAACCCGACCGTTGACTGTCGCGGCCAGAAAGAACCAATGGTACGCATGGTTCCACCACCGACCCGGATGCCCGGTTATACAAAAAGGCCAAAGGGCAACAATCCAGGCTGTGCTACATGGGCCATGCGCTGATGGAAAACCGCAACGGCCTTGTGGTTGATACCCGCTGTAACGGTGGCCGGCGAAACGTCTGAGCGCGATGCTACCCTGGATATGATCGAACACGTTCCCGGTTGCCATCGGATCACCGTCGGTGCCGACAAGGGCTACGATACAGCTGACTTCGCTGATAAGTGCCTTGGACGCAAAGCGACAGGCCCATGTCGCACAGAAGAAAAAGGGATCAGCATTGATTGCCGAACCACCCGTTACGAGGGATACCGCCTCAACTTGAGAATTCTAAAATGGGTGGAGGAGGTTTTCGGATGGCTAAAGACCATCGGTTGTCTTGGCAAACTGCATCATCGGGGCAGAGAGCGGGTCGATGCAATCTTTACCTTAGCAACAACCGCCCACAACCTGATCCGGATACGGAACCTGATGGAAACAAGCTAAATGCGATGGATAATGGCGGCCATATCTCATTGGATTGGCCTGAAAACAGGCAAAAACATCAAGCTTAACGGGTTGTCTGAACCGAAAAAAGATTCGATTTCTTTTGTAAAACAGCGTCTTCCCGTATTTTGGAATAAAAAAAGAGTAACTCACTTCAATTTCTCAACAGCTAAATAGTGCCCATCTATGACCAATTTGATACAAAACCAAACGTCAAAGAAAATTAAAGGAGGAAATAAATGCCGGGCAGATTATCAAACAAAGTTGCTTTAATTACCGGTGCTAGCAGAGGCATTGGAAAGGCGATAGCGCTTAAGTTCGCACAAGAGGGAGCAGATGTCATTATTACGGCGCGAAAGAAGAATGACATCGATACAACAATTGACAAAATTCGTAAAATAGGATCTCGAGGAATTGGAATAGAAATCGATTTGGGTGATAAAGAGTCGATTGCATCTGTTGTAAATACTGTTCAATCATCCTTTTCATCACTCCATATCCTTGTAAATAATGTCGGAATTGGAAGCAGTCAAAATCCAAAGTCCATTGAGGATTATGACGATGATTTTTGGGAAAGAAGTATTTATCTCAATCTCACCGTACCCTATCTTCTAACGAAGGCATTTTCTCCGATGATGATTGCTCAGAAATATGGTCGTATCATCAATATTTCATCCTCTGCAGGTAAGAAAGGCTTTTCTTATGCATCCGCTTATTGCGCTTCAAAACATGGACTGATTGGACTTACCAAAGCAACCGCCCTTGATCTTGCCAAAACCGGTGTTACCGTCAATTCGATTTGCCCGGGCCCCATCCGTACAGAAATGTTGCAAGCGCGATTAAAAATTGAAGCTGAGAAAGAAGGAAAGACCATACACGATCTTGAATCTTCACGCACCCCAATGGGTCGAATATTGGAACCGGAAGAAGTCGCTCAATTGGCTCTGTTTCTATCATCTGAGGAATCTTCGGGTATGACCGGCCAAGCAGTTAACGTCTCAGCCGGATCGGTTATGCATTGAGCGGATAAATGAATATAAAACAAGCCTCTATAGATATCCCGAAACCTAAAACATTCTACGGTTGGTTCATCGCCCTCGCCGGATTTATGCTTCTTTTTTGTTTTGCGGGCTCCGGGTTTTATTCTTTTGGTGTATTCATCAAACCCCTTGAGGTCGAGTTTGGATGGAGCCGATCGGCAATTACTTTTACCATCTCCATTTACCTTATGGTTCTGGGATTGGCCGCGCCGGTCGCCGGTCGACTGGTTCAGACCATCGGTCCCCGAAAAGTGATGTGCATTGGGGCGATAGGTGCCGGTGCATGCTTTTTCATGATCAGTTTCACCCGTAATCTGTTTTTTTTCTATGTATTATACGCCTTGTTGGCATTAAACATGATCGGAATCGGTTATATCCCTGTCAGTACCTTGATTGCCAATTGGTTCTACCGGCGCAGGGGTACCGCCATTGGATTTGTATATATGGGAATATCCGCGGGAGGGATGATATTCGCCCCAGTGATCGGTCAGATAAACATGATTTTAGGATGGCGTCATGCATTCGTATTCCTCGGCTTGCTTGTATGGTTTCTTGCCGTGCCGATAGTGATTATAGTTATTAAAGAAAGTCCATATGACTGCGGATTACTACCGTATGGAGACATGCCTGCAGTTGAAGATGAACCACCATCATCTGCCCATGGGAATCAAAAACCAGTCTGTATTTCTGATAGCAGCCGGTCCTTGAAGGAATCACTATCAACAAAGGCTTTCAAGTGGATTGTCGTCACTTTTTTTCTGGGCGCCACGGCCCAAATGGCGGTTCTGCAGCATCAGGTAGTCCTCATGTCTGGCAAAGGGATTTCGTATGGAACCGCCTCAACTGCCCTGGGAATAACCTCCGGTATGGGAGGATTGGGGAAATTCTGTTTTGGGTGGCTGACCGAATCACTACCATTCAGATGGGTTGTGGTGCTCTGTTATACGCTGCAGGCCATCGGTATTATGATCCTTTTAAATCTTAATACCCCATCGCTGATATGGTTCTATGCGGTAATTTTCGGTTTCGGTATGGGGGGGGTGCTTGTGTTACAGCCATTAATTGTCGGGCAGTTCTTCGGTCTGACGTCATTTAGTATGCTTCTTGGGATTATCACGTTGGGGCAGTCATTCGGAGCCGCAATCGGCGCCTTCAGCGCCGGATTATTATATGACCACTTCGGCAATTACCACCACGCAATGATCACGTTTCTTATTATCTACGCGATGGCCATCTGTTCCATTTTTATGGCAGGAAAGCCTAAACCATTAACACCACAATAACGACGTTCACAATTATCGAGGAGAAACATACCATGCTGTTTCCAGACTATCGTCCCAGAAGAATGCGCCAGAATGAGGCGTTCCGCAAAATGATCCGGGAGACCGTTCTTGCGGTCAACGACCTGATTCTGCCCCTGTTCGTCATTGACGGCAAAGGAATTAAAAACCCAATCGATGCCATGCCGGGCCACTATCAGCTTTCTATCGACAACCTGGTCAGGGTAGCCAAAACGGCTATAGATCTGGGCATCCCTGCCGTTATCCTTTTTGGCATCCCTGCCAAAAAGGACCCTCTGGGCACGCAAGCCTACGCAAGGGACGGCATTGTTCAGCGCGCCGTCAAGGCACTGAAGGACAAACTTCCGGAACTGGCGGTGATTACCGATGTTTGCCTGTGTGAATTCACCAACCACGGTCATTGCGGTTTTGTGGATGGCCATCGGGTGGATAACGACGCCTCGCTGGACCTTTTGGCCAAAGCCGCCCTTTCGCATGCCCAGGCTGGGGCGGATATGGTGGCACCGTCGGACATGATGGACGGTCGGGTGGCGAAAATCCGTGGGATTCTGGACGAGAACGATTTTTCACAGGTCCCCATCATGTCCTATGCCGCCAAATACTGTTCAGCCTACTACGGTCCGTTCCGGGAAGCCGTCCAGAGTGTTCCGAAATTCGGGGACAGGTGGACCTATCAGATGGACCCGGCCAACGCCCGTGAGGCCATTCGCGAAGCCACCATGGATGTGAAGGAAGGCGCCGATATCATCATGGTCAAACCCGCTTTGGCGTATCTGGACATCATCTGCCGGATCCGCGACGAAGTAAACCTGCCCGTGGCGGCATATAATGTCAGCGGCGAGTTTTCCATGATCAAGGCAGCTTCAAAGATGGGCTGGATCGACGGTCAGAAGGTGATGATGGAAACTCTGACCGCCGTCAAACGGGCCGGTGCCGACATGATCCTGACCTACTTTGCCATGGACGCCGCAGCCCTGTTCAACACATGATGTTGATTGCATTTTCTATTTTATGTTCGTACCAGCCAACTTTTTCTGAGGTGTGACTGCTTCTGTCACAACCCGGCGGTATGATGGCCTTCAATTCTCTGAAAAAGAGGCTGTAGATGGACCAATTCATGATTACCGAGGGCTTTTCCAGAAACTATGCCACTTTTGATGCACACTTTAACAACGAAACAGCTTGCCAGGCATATCTTTTAAACCTGCGCTGACCCAATGACTTCATATGCACCCAGTGCAAGGAAGACCTGCTAGAATATTCAAGCGTTTTGAGGGTTCCCTTAATGGATGTGAAGAATGGTGCCTTTCTTACAGTTGTTGATGGAATGATTTTTAAAAATTTGTACATTGAGGTGTTCATGGGAATCCCACAGCGAAAAGAGCGAGAAAAAGACAGGCGGCGTCAGCAGATTATGATTGCGGCCAGGCGGGTGATTTTAGAAAAGGGGTACAGCTGTGCAACGATGGAGGATATCGCCAGGGAAGCAGAATTGAGCGCCGGAACCCTTTACCTTTATTTCAAAAATAAAGAAGAGCTGTACGCCTCACTTTCGATAAGGATCCTGCAGTATCTGATGCTCCGACTGGAGCACGTAAGCAAAGAGGCGAACACCTCCTCCGAAGAGAGATTGGAGAGTCTTAAAAATGCCCTGCTGGATGTTTACGATTTTGACGCTCCGATTCTTATCAATATGTTTAACCTTCAGTCCAGCGAAACCTTGCACCACATCTCTTTTGAACTGCTGACAGAGATCAAGGACCTGGCCAGGAATATTCTCAATAAAATAGTACGGATCCTGGAGGAAAGCATGAAAGAAGACGCTTTAAGCGATTACCATCCTATCGCCCTGGCCGATATCCTCTGGGGTACCTTTTCCGGGGTAGTTTTAAGAGAAGAAGTTAAAAAGGTCATCAATGGCAGCGAGGATTTTGTCCGTAAAAACTTTGAACTGGCCTTTGACATCTTTATCAGAGGCCTGCAAGCAGCGCAAAATTGATGCCTGGAACACAAACATCTATCGGCACTGGCGATGTTGGATTTGGCGGCCAAACCGTATGGATCGGTATTGGTACTTTATATGGTGATTTGCGGGCCTGTTGGGAAGGAAAAGCAAATATGATGTTGCGGGAAAAGCCATCCTGGCACCTCCTCCATCTCCCGCCGAGGGCTGGGCGCGCCATCTTTTAAACGGCGAGATGGCGTGCCCAGCCCTCTATCTTTTCAATTACCCTTGAACCATCCAAGGCGTTTGAATGGATATAGAATTTTACCGTTAAAAGATCAAGATAATAACCTTATTTCACTAACAACTGGTTATCCTTTACGAACATTGGCGACGATTCAGCGGACCGGAAGATGACGAAGGAAACTGCGACAAGCCTGGAAGAGAAAGTCAGGGAGCAGGAGATCCAGATAGACAGAATCAGCACGACGCTTGAAGTCTTGCTGGAACGCCGGGATAAAGAGAAAGCCGGTATTTACCAGACGATATCCGCCGATATCAAAAAAAATGTGTTTCCTTTTATAGAAAGGATGACAACCGTTCCGCTGAGTTCTATTGCACAAACCTATCTGACTTTAATTAAAAACAACTTGGAAAAGATCGTATCTTTAGATAACGATTTTAAAGCATTATCGGCACATGGCTTTACGCCAACCGAAATGCACATCATTGAACTGATCAAACAGGGAAAGCGAAGCAAGGAAATTGCAGACTTGCTGAACGTGTCAATTGCGACGATATCTTTCCATCGGAATAATATCCGAATCAAACTGGGATTGAATAAAAGAAAAGAAAATCTCTACAGCTACCTGAACTCTTTGAAGAATTAAAAAATCGAAATAAATTTAATTACAAATGTAAATAGCTCATATCGGTTTGTCATAATATCGAAAGATAAATAGCAACTTTGGTGGACAATATTGAAAGGATCTATCATTTCAGTATCCATTTAACGATTTCCTGTGTCGGTTTTCCGATGGCTTGCAGAGTGAATGATGGAAAACCAAATTCGGCAATCAAGGAGAGACAGATTTGAGAAACAAAAATAACCTGGACAAGGTGGTCGAAATGTTAACCGCTAAATCCGAAGAATTGATCGAGCAACATCCGCATTTGAAAAAGCTGCGATCCGAGGTTGACCGGCTGTTGTCCACCGCCCCGGATGAACAGATGCGTCAGGAGATTCTGGATATCATGTTTCAAGCTGGCAGAAATGATCTGCATGCGCAAATGGATCATTTAAATGGATTGCTTGACGCGCTCAACACCAAATAACTACCTTTTCATACAAAAAGGCATCATAAAGAAACAAGTTGGATGTTCAGGTCGTGTCATGAAGCCTTTTACACCATAAACCCATGGTACCCGCAATGGCCAGCTCCCCGGTAATCCTGATCGTCGACGATGAGGTTCGCATGTGCGCCAGCCTGGAGGCGCTGCTTCAAGGCAGGAACTACCAGGTCTCATCGGCGAACTGCGGCCAGGACGCGTTAACCTTGCTAAAAGCAACCCAATTCGATCTGGTCATCCTGGACGTTCATTTGCCGGACATGCTGGGGCATGAAATCCTGAACCGCATCAAGATTAAAAGCCCGGATACCCCGGTCATCTTCATCACCGGGGATACCAATCTCGATTCTGCCCTGTCGGCCTTGCGCAACGGCGCCTATGACTATATCCGCAAACCCTTCGAACCCGATGAACTCATCAAGACCGTTGAAAATGCGCTGGCTCAGGGGTCACTGCTTAGAGAAAAGGAGGCCATCGACAACCAACTGAACCTGTCCGAAGAAAGATATCGGTACCTGGTCCAGAACATTCCCGACATCATCTACACCTTGGACGCCGATGGCAAGTTTACCTTCCTGAGCGAGGCCGTGGAACACCTGCTGGGATCAACGGTCGATGATCTGATCGGCAAACCCTATTCGACGATTGTGTGTGAGGCGGATCGCGAAAAAGCCCACTGGTTTTTCAACGAGAGGCGATCGGGAGACCGCATCTCTTCGGGGCTTGAACTGCGCTTGAAGGTTACCGGCAAAACGCCGTCCCGCGAAGACCGGTTCGTGACTGTCGAGCTCAAGTCCATGGGAATCTATGAGACCGCCATTTTTGATGGAAAGAAACAGCTTGTCGGCACCCATGGGGTTATCCGGGATATCAACGAAAGGAAACGACTCCAGACCCAGCTTCACAGTGCCCAACGAATGGAAGCCCTGGGTACACTCGCCGGCGGCATCGCCCACGATTTCAACAACCTGTTGATGGGCATCCAGGGCCGAGCCACATTGATGTCAATGGATCTGGATGAGTCCCATCCCCATATGGAGCATCTGACTGCCATTGATGAGTACATTCGCAGCGCGAAGGACCTGACCAATCAGTTGCTGGGATTTGCCCGAGGCGGAAAATACGAGGTCAAACCCACCAACATCAACGAACTGGTGCATTCGACCGCCACGATGTTTGGCCGGACAAGAAAAGAGATCACCATCCACGTTGAAACTCATGACGGACCTATTGTGGTGGAAGCAGACCGGAGACAGCTCGAACAGGTGCTGATCAACCTGTTCGTGAATGCCTGGCAGGCGATGCCCGATGGCGGTGAACTGCATCTGGGAACCGAAATTGCCGTATTGGATGATGAATTCTGCATGGCGTATCAACTGGAACCGCGACGTTATGCCCGTGTGTCGGTTACTGATACCGGTATCGGCATGGATACTAAAAACCTGTCGCGAATCTTCGACCCGTTTTTTACGACCAAGGAAAAAAACCGGGGGACCGGTCTGGGGCTGGCTTCAGCCTATGGCATCGTCAAGAATCACGGTGGAGCAATTACGGTCTTCAGCGAAATAGGGCAAGGCTCAACATTTAATATCTACCTGCCGGTGTCTGAAAAAACAGCAGTTCTGGATATTCCGTCAGACGGGAAAATCACCCAAGGTTCCGAAACGGTGCTGCTGGTTGACGATGAAGATATGATTTTAGAGATCGGCCGAGCCCTGCTAGAAAAACTTGGGTATCGTGTCATTACGGCTAATAGTGGCGATGACGCTGTAGAAATCGTCCAACGGATGGGTTCAGCGATAGATCTGGTAATCCTGGACATGGTCATGCCAGGCATGGGTGGGGGTGAGGTGTTCGACCGTATCCATCAGATTTGGCCACAGATGCGGGTGATCCTTTCCAGTGGGTATACCCTCGATGGGCAGGCACAACTGATCATGCAGCGTGGCTGCAACGGGTTTATTCAAAAACCGTTTATTTTGTCGGAACTGTCTCAGAAAATCCGTCAACTATTAGATGGTGACAAATGATCGGACCAAGTTCAGGCATCATCGCAATCGAGTGACTCACGCTTGGCAGTCACGCCGTCATTCGGCAATACCTAAATCCAGCAAGTATATCAGCGGGAGTTGAACGTATTAACAAAATCGAACTGATCCGGGCATTGTGGCACTCCAGTGGACTTTATAAAGCCGATGCTGAAAAAGTGGTCACTGCGTTTTTCGATGCCGTTGCCGGAGCATTGGCAAAAGGTGAAAGGGTCGAAATCCGAGGCTTTTGCACGTTCCATGTAAAACATTATCGATCTTTTATTGGACGAAACCCAAAGACCGGAAAAAAAGTTAAAATCGCACCGAAAAAACTTCCCTTTTTTAAGGTCGCTAAAGAGCTGAAAGAAAGAATGAATCGATAGACATTTTCAGATTGCAAAATCGAGTGCCATGCTAAAAAAGTCATACAGAATTCGATTTCTCAGAACATGTTAACCATGCCAATCGAGGTGAGATATCATCGCTTTAAAAAGGCAATGGAGCTGGTGAACCGTGTTTTTACTGTTCTGTTCCATGTCCCCGAGGGATATTGCTTGTGTCCTGATTGTAAGGCGGTAAGGGCCGTTCATCCTTTTAGCGAAAATAAAACGCAAGATAATTTCGTTAAAAATGCAAATGGCGAAATTTTTTTATTTTCCTATTGCGCCAAATGCAAAGGAGCCGGGTATATCAATCCTCACCATCCAACTATGGATGAGGGTGGGACAAACGACAATTCAGAATATTTGGTTTTGCCAGGCTGCACCAGCGAGTTTACAAACGTTGAGATCGCATCGATCATATTCTATCTGGTATATGACCGACATGCGTATTCGGGGCTGGATATCTCTCTAAACAATAATGACGGCAATGGTTCCAAAGCATCGGTCACGATGGATTTTATATCCTATTTTAATAGATACAAGATGGAAAGAGATCAACGGAAAAAATTCATTAAAAAAAACTTCAATGAGTTACAAACCAGCCTGAAAAGAAGAATCAAAACGTACACGGTTAATAAAAACCGATTTGCCTGCATTCACTGTGATGGTGAACCGTTCGACATTATCCATGAGTGGTCGCTGGACACGATAGTATTATCGATCTGTGGTAATTGCTGCGGTGTCGGAATTCGACAGGGAGAAAAACCGCAAAAGATCAGGAATAAACATATTTTCCCGATTGAAAAGCCTGACTACACTGACAAAGAAGGGATGCTTGATAGCATGTTAAACAATGCATATGTATATCGCCGGTTCCTGGTATTGGAACTTGATCGAATGGTTTATGAGGAAAAATATTTTAATTCAAGGATGTCGGCTAAAAGAGCTGTAAACGTTTAATTTGAAAATCTATAATGGCTATTTAAATCTGATGTCGATCTATACGGATAATCGTCATTGATTCTCGATTAACTATTACCGCGGGTAACACATCACATACACAAGCCATTTCATGTTCTATCACGCTTTTGTGTCATAAAAGAATTCTTACCGTTTCCATTGATAATCGAGGTTTTGATGAACAAGTCCGACCCCATATTCCAGGCCATGACGATAATCAATGAGCATGAAACCCTGATCCCCGGAATTTGTGAATACGATGTTCTTGTTGAGCAGATAACTTCATTAATCGATCAACTGGGTCGGGAAAAGGCATTGGAACAGGTTAGGAAGGCCAAAGCCCTCCTATTGGAGCAGGTTCACCGGGTACGCCATTGAGGTACTGTCGATCATTACTGAAGACCGTTTTTCCTATCGGTGCTACGACCCATCACCTATGATAGCAGGGGAGAATAATAGTTGAAAGAGGAGGACATCACCGAAATAACCGTGCGATGCCTGCAATGTGGCCTGAAGTTCAAACCGTCTGAAAATAATGGGGCGTATTGCCCGAATTGTCGCCTGTTGGAAATCCTTTTAAAAGACGATATGCCTGCACCGGATCGCTTGGGATTTGCATCCGATGTCAACAAAAGGGGCTAATCTGTCCTTGCAGAATCCACATGGAATCCATCATTTCTGTTTGGCGGCATTGAAAAAGATCTGTCCCAACACATACTGACCTTTTCTGTGAGGAGATTAGAAATTTGACTCGAAATCGGATTTGTGAACTTGTGGGGATAAAATATCCCATCATCCAGGCCCCCATGAACTGGGTCAGCGGCGCCGAGCTTGTCGCGGCGGTATCGAATGCCGGTGGTCTTGGTACCCTTGGACCCAATTGCGGTGCCGAAGATATTACCTCGGATGTGGATCTGACCGGCGAAAGAATGCGCGCTCAGATTAAAGAAGTCAGGCGCCTCTGCCTAGCGCTCCCTTTGCCGTGAACATCGTTGTCGGCGTCGGAGAGGAGATGAATTACTCGAAGAAAATCGTCGAGGTAATCATTGAAGAATCGGTACCGGTTGCCATTGTTTCTGTCGGTCGTCCGGATATTTACACCGATACGCTTAAAGCGGCAGGGATTAAAGTTCTGCACGCGATTTCCACACCAAGACACGGTCAGAAAGCCGAAGCTGCCGGTGTCGATGCGGTTATCTGTGAAGGATTTGAAGCCGGCGGTCATAAGGGATTCACCGAGTTGACCACGCTGACCTTGACGCCCATGGTTGCCGATGCCGTTGATGTTCCCGTAATTGCCGGAGGTGGCATTGGCGATGCGCGTGGCGTTCTGGCCGTCATGGCACTGGGTGCGGAAGGTGTCTACATGGGAACTCGGTTTATGGTTACCCGTGAGTCGGATAGCCATTCCCGCGTCAAGCAGGCTATTGCTGAAATCAAGGATGTACGCACCGTCTCGGTGCCCAAGGACTATATGCTTGCAAGGGATCTGATCAATGGTTTTACCAAAGAATATCTAAACATGAGGCAGGCCGGTGCAAGCAACAGCGATCTTAAGGCCTTTCTCAACGGTCACTCCCAGTATCATTCACAGCATCTTGGTTTGGCGGATGAAGCGGAAATATGTTGCGGCCAGGTCGCCGGGCTGATCAATGAAGTGAAAAGCGCCGGCGAAGTGATCAACGAAATTGCAGAAATAATCAATGAGAAATTCGAAGCCCTGCACCAACGGTTGAGTGTTTTCCTATGAGTGCAAATTGTGGAGCCGCCTCCGTCACTTGGATCACAACCTCATGAATTGTTATTTAAACATAGAATGGAACAATTTAGATGAAACTCCTTACCAGTATTGGTGGTTGGCAGGACTGGCGTAACGCGATTCCTTCAACGCAGAGCCTGGGATTGGTCCCCACCATGGGAGCCCTTCATGCGGGGCACCAGTCATTAATAGCCCGCTGTCGACAGGAAAATGATATTTGTACTATCAGCCTGTTTGTTAACCCAACCCAATTCAATGATAAGAACGATCTGACCAACTATCCGAGCACATTTGAGGCGGACCGAAACCTGTGTGAAGCTGAAGGAGTGGATGCCATTTTCTTTCCCGACTACAATGAACTTTATCCTGACGACTATCGTTATCGCGTTTCCGAAAGCGAAGTCAGTCGCATGCTTTGCGGCGCCCATCGTCCCGGTCACTTCGATGGGGTTCTTAGCGTAGTCATGAAGCTGTTGAACCTGGCACGACCGCAGCGGGCGTACTTTGGCGAGAAGGACTGGCAGCAACTCCAGTTGGTCAAGGGGATGGTGGATGCTTTTTTCATGCCCGTGACCATTGTGGGATGTCCCACCGTTCGCGATACAGACCAGCTGGCCTTGAGTTCGCGCAATCTCCGTCTGTCTAAAGTCCACCGCCAGAAAGCCGCCGCCTTCCCAAGGTTATTAACTACCCGGGTGCCGGCCGAAGAAGTGGCCCATTTGCTTGAAGCGGATGGGTTTGAGGTTGATTATGTTCAGGATTTTAAAGGCCGACGCTGCGCGGCGATTCACTGCGGCGAAGTGAGGCTAATCGATAATCTGCCCTTATACGAGAAAGGCGAATGATGATCCTATGTCTTCATATCGGCAATACCCATTTCGTCGGCTTCGTCCACGGTTAGTGCCGGGAGAATTGTCGTTGAAGCATAAAATGAAATCATAGCGGATGGTTACCATGCAGATAGCGATGCTCAAATCCAAACTTCACCGGGCCACGGTCACAGGGTCTGACCTGAATTACGAAGGCTCGATCTCCATCGACACCGAACTCATCGATGCCGCACGCTTTCGGGTAAATGAAAAGGTTGACGTATACAACTGCAATACCGGCGCCCGTTTCTCGACCTATGTGATACCGGGAACCAGAGGCCAGATCTGCCTTAACGGCGCTGCCGCCCGCTTGGTCCAATCCGGCGATCAGGTCATCATCGTCAGTTACGCCCTTGTCGATGAATCCGAAGCCGATGGGCACCGACCCGTTGTGTTGATCTTGGATCCCGAAAACCGAATTAAGGATAGAACAGATGGGCACTGAATGCCAATCTTTTCGAATTCTACCATCATCCTACCGGAAAATTCTAAGATAATAAAAGGGGAACGATGAAGATTGCCATGATTGGCGCAGGCGCCATGGGGAGTCTCTTCGGCGCACTGTTAGCTGAAGCAGGTGAAACCGTCACGCTGTTGGACATAATGAAGGATCATGTGGATGCGATCAACGCCAACGGCCTGATCATCGAGGATGGTGACCGAAGCCGTACGGTGAGAATAAAGGCGACCACGGATCCGGATCAAATCGGCATTGTGGACTTGTCATTTGTATTCGTTAAGTCTACCCATACCGCCGATGTTGTCCGAACAGCAGCTGAACTGTCCGGAAGCGAGGGTTGGGTGCTGACGCTGCAAAACGGTTTTGGAAATATTGAAACACTCTCTGAGAGAATTGATCCATTGCGGATAGTCGCCGGTACGACTTCCCACGGCGCCACGTTATTGGCGCCAGGGAAGATTCGTCATGCCGGAATCGGTGAAACGGTTATTGGCCCCTGGAAAAAATCAATCATGCTCGGCGCAAAAATTATTGCCGAACGATTCAATCAGGCCGGTATTATCACCCGGACGGTTGCCGATGTCCAAAGTATGCTGTGGTGCAAACTGTTTACCAATGTGGGAATCAACGCCATTACCGCCTTGACTGGCATCAGCAACGGGCAGTTGCTGGATCTTGAGCAGACCCGGCAGATTTCACGTGAGGCGGTCGACGAAGCTGTGTCGGTCGCTCGCGCCATGGGCATAACGATCCAAGAGGATCCGGTGGAGAAGATGTTTCAGGTGGCAACAACTACTGCGCATAATCGTTCATCCATGGGCCAGGATGTAAAGCAGCGAAGGCGCACTGAAATTCATGCTCTCAATGGATTTATCGTTCGCATGGCCCAGCAACTAGGTGTTGCGGTCCCAGTCAACCGCACCCTGACATCACTCATAGAAACCCTTGAGGTCCACTACTGATCCGGCTAATTCATGTTTAATAACGACAACACATTCGTTTATTAAAAAGAGAGTACGAAACTCGCGTGTCCAAGGATTTATGGCGTTTCAGCGGGAAGGTAGGTAAAAATGGATGAGATTCTATACCATTTTGGTCGCCATTTTAGGAGGTAATCGATGATTGATTCCAAAGTAGGTATTTTGGATATCCTGCAAGCAAAGAAAGAAGGCCGCAAACTGGTTATGGTCACTGCCTATGACTATCCATTCGGATCGATGGCCGATGAGGCTGGGGTAGACATGGTTCTGGTGGGTGATTCTTTGGCAATGGTGGTGTTGGGATTGAACAGCACGGTCCAGGTAACCCTGGAAATGATTATCCATCATATCAAAGCAGTAAGGCGTGGCTGCAAACGGCCGTTGGTGGTAGGCGACATGCCATTTATGTCATATAACACGGGCATTCGAGACGCGATCATCAATGCCGGTCGATTGATGAAAGAGGGCGGCTGCGACGCGATCAAACTGGAAGGCGGCGTGGATTTTGCGTTGGTGGTGGAAGCTATCGTCAAAGCAGGAATACCCGTTCAGGGACACATTGGTCTGACTCCCCAAACCGCCGGAGCTCTGGGCGGATTCAAGATGCAGGGCAAAGACGCTGCAGCTGCTCGGAAGATCATTGACGATGCCAAGGCTTTGGAAGCGGCCGGCGCTTTTTCCATAGTTGTCGAAGCGGTACCTGCGCCCTTGGGTCGACTCATAGCCGGATCGGTGGCCGTACCTGTGATTGGAATCGGCGCCGGTGTGGATGTTGATGGGCAGGTCCTGGTCACCCATGACATGGTAGGACTTTTTGATCGCTTTGTGCCCAAGTTCGTCAAGCAGTATACAAACATTCGACCCACGATCATCGAAGCCATCAGAACCTACGGGGATGAGGTCCGTTCCTCGGCGTTTCCCACCCTGAAATACAGTTTCGGCATGTCCGATGAAGCCCAGACAGAACTGAGAAGATCCCTTGCAAATCAAGACGGACAGGTTAACGGATGAAATCGTTTGCTTGCCGAATGGTTGGGAGACAGTCCCGTGAAAACTTCAATCTCACCTTGAAAAGGTGACTGGGTCTCGCAATATTCAGCGATATGTTCACAGATCAGGGCCAAATATCGATTGACCGTGTTCCGATTTAGATGGGTTAGCGAGGCTATTGTTGAAGAATTAAGATCGTAAACAAAATAATTAACTGCCTGAATTTGGATTCAGTAATTTTTTAACTCTTAATATATTTGCTTTTCATTATCATGACTGGGATTGGGCGTAATTTGATTACGCGGTCTTAGTCAAGAGCCCAAAATTATTAAAAACAAAAAAAATCTTTTTACGTAGGACCATGGAAAAGTGGACTATGGCATTATCATCCCCATTTATTCGTTGTGCAATTAACGGGTATGGCCGCATCGGGAAGAGTATTTTCCGGGCCTTGTATGAATATCGTAAATGGCCAATTAAAATTGTGGCGATTAATGATTTGGTCGAACCGTCTAAGCTTGTCTATCTGACAAAATATGATTCGACCCATGGACGCTTTCATTTACCAGTCGAACTTCATGGAGAGAGTTTCCACGTAGAAGATGATTGCATTCGTTTGATTCGGCAGGAAGACCCATCACTTTTGCATTGGGGTGAACTCGGAATCGATGTCGTATTCGAGTGCACAGGACGGTATAAAACCCGGGCAGAAGCGGAACTGCATTTGATGTCTGGTGCGACTAAGGTAGTAATTTCCAATCCCGCGGATAACAATGTAGATGCAACCATAGTATACGGTGTTAATCATCATCGATTGTCGGGAAGGGAAAAAATTATTTCAAACGCGTCCTGTACGTCCAATTGCATTGTCCCGGTAATCGTAGTCTTGGAACAGGCTTTTGGAATTATCTGTGGAAATATTACAACGATTCATTCGGCAATGAATGATCAACCGGTAATTGACTCAAATAAGGGAAATCTAAATCTCTGTCGGGCCGCAGGCCCATCTTTGATACCAGTTGATACCCAACTAAATAAGGGAATCCAAAGAATATTACCAGAGTTCACAGGCTGCTTTGAAACGACGTCGATTCGGGCTCCAACGCAAAATGTAACTGCCATAGACATGACTGTTTTGTTGAAAAATAAGGCTTCAATAGTTGATATAAATAACGCATTAAATGAAGCGTCGCAAAGTCAGTTCAATGGCATCATGGATTACTGCGAAATACCACTGGCTTCTATTGATTTCAACCATGACCCCCACTCATGCATTGTCGATGGAACCCAAACTCGGGTTAGCGGAAACAACCTCGCCAAATTATTAGTATGGTGTGATAATGAATGGGGATTTGCGAATCGGATGCTGGACACAACTGTAGCTGCGATGTTGGATATTAAGTAAGCAAGTAAGGTGAAGCAAGGCTATTGCAGATCTCCTGCATGTACCCACCGGAACAATATCAGCAAAAACCCCGTCTGAACAATAAAAAGAAAAACCTGTTCCCCTCAAGGCGTTGTCCTTTTTTATTGGTATCTTTTTATAATGATAGGTTTAACCCTGATATTTTTCTAATATTATTTTAATATCAACTATCATTCTTTTATTCCGATATTGGTTATAACTTAACACTGAATGAGATTTAAAATGTTCAACAATAATATATTTGAATTTGTCCATTAGAATCTGAATTATTGACTCATCATGTTTTTTACAACTTGCGGAGAGGGTGTTGTTGATCTTCGAGTTATTTTTAAAATCGCTTGTAGATAAATAACATTACATAAAACCAATTCCATGCAATCAAGCCAAGAACTGCAACTGGTAATTTTAAGAACTGACAACTGAAAAGAACGGAGGACCGCAATGCTTAACAACATCAAGATCTCTACGAAAATCGGAATCGGATTCGGCATCGTTTTATTCCTGATGCTTATGGTTGGCTATATCGGACTGAACGGAATGACCGGAACGGTCGACCGTGTCGAAAAGGCAGACGATGTCAACCGCATGGTCAAATTTATCCAACAGGCTCGTCAGCATGAGAAGAATTACGTTATCCGCGGAGATCAACAGTATGTTGACAAGGTCTCTGAAGTATTAGCCAGTTTGGTCGAGCAGGTTAACGAGACCAAGGGAAAATTCGACCAACCCGTCAACAAAGAACAGATGGACGAGGTTCTGACCAAGGTTAATGAATATAACGCTGCATTTAGTCAGTATGTGGCGATCGAAAAGGACAAGGCTCTGTTGATGGAACAGATGAGAGCCAGGGCTCGGGATACCATATCAAAACTTGAAGAAATCCGTACGGATCAGAAGAGACAACTGGGAGAGATATTAAAAAATAAAAATTTATCTGAGAACCAAGCCGAGTTCCAGGCAAGCCTCAACGATAAACTTGTCAAAGCGGATGATGCCAACCGGATGATTAAATGGTTCATCGATGTCCGGAAAAATGAAAAAGAGCTGATCCTTTCCGGCGAACAAAAGTATCTGGACGCAATTACGGAACGCATGAAAGAGACCACGGCCCTGGGTGTTGATCTGAAAAAGAGATTTGAGAACCCCAAAAATATCGCTCAAATTAATTTGGCACTGGACTCCCTGTCAGCGTATTATGCAGAATTCAACAAATTTTTCGGCAAGATCGCTGATCAGAAAAAAAGTGACGAGGCAATGGTGGATGCCGCCCGTACTGCTCGAGAGGTGTGTGATACGGCCCGGGCCGATCAGAAATCCAAAATGGAAGCCCAGATCAACCGTGCCCATTCCTTTATCTATTCATTCTGCGGTATCGCCCTGTTAATTGGAGTCATAATTGCGTTGTGGATCGCTTTGACCATCAAAAAATCGATGGCATATGCAGTTGGAATCTCAACGCGGGTGGCCGGTGGCGATCTGACCCAGGAAATTGAGGTCAGCAGCAAGGATGAGATTGGGGAACTGTTGTCGGCCATGAAGCGCATGGTGGACAATTTGCGAAAAATGTTTACCGATATCACCAAGGGCGTAGAGACCCTGGCTTCTTCATCCACCGAGCTTTCGGCGATCTCCCAGCAGATGTCGTCCAACTCCGAACAGTCCGCCGGAAAGTCGGCCAATGTGGCCACCGCCGCCGAAGAAATGTCCGCCAACATGAATTCGGTGTCAGCTGCCGCGGAGCAGGCTTCGCAGAATGTAGGGATCGTGGCTTCAGCCGCAGAGGAAATGAGTTCGACCATCCAGGAAATAGCCCAGAATACGGAAAAAGGACGTTCAATCTCTTCAGACGCCGTCAATCAGACCACCAGCGCCTCCCAGAAGATGGAACAGCTGGGGAAAGCAGCCCAGGCGGTGGGGAAAGTCACCGAGACCATAACGGACATTTCCGAGCAGACCAACCTGCTGGCCCTCAACGCGACCATCGAGGCTGCCCGTGCCGGCGAGGCGGGCAAGGGTTTTGCCGTGGTCGCCAATGAGATAAAAGAATTAGCCAAGCAGACATCCGAGGCTACCCTGCAGATCCGCCAGCAGATCGAAGGCATCCAGGATTCAACGCAGAGCACCGTTTCTGAGATTAAACAGGTGACCGAGATCATCAATGAGGTCAATGACGTCGTCGGCAATATCGCTTCGGCAATCGAAGAGCAGTCCATCGCCACCAAGGAGATTGCCGGCAATGTCGCCCAGGCATCCCAGGGTATTGAAGAGGTAACCCGGAACGTGACTGAAGCCTCAACCGTTTCGGGGGAGATTTCAAAAGATATCGTTGAGGTCAATACCGCTTCCCAAGAGATCGCCAATGCCAGCTCACAGGTCCGAATGAGTGCAGAGGAGTTATCCACGCTCTCCGAACGGTTAAAGGAGATGGTTGAGCAATTCAAGCTGTGATCCGGTCGACCGTTCAAAAGAATATCCAGGTTTACGGGAGCCCTCGACAGCAAATGAAACGGAATTCAGCGTCGAGGCATTCACATAAGCCGGGAAACCGGCTTATCAGGGAGAGATAAATATGGAAAATAAACATACCTATGACAGGGCGGTTGAATTGTTAACCGCGAAATCTGAAGCATTAATCGAACTATATCCGCGCCTGAAAGGTTTGCAGTCGGAAATTGATCGGCGGCTGTCCAATGCCCCCGATAAAAATAATCGACAGGAGATATTGAATATCATGTATCATGCCAGCAGAAACGAACTGCATGAAGAATTAAATCGCCTGAACCGGTTATTGGACTCCGTATCTGCACCCAAAACCGAATCAGGTTCTCTATGAAGCGCCAGTGCGTTCAGTTGTGATTGGATCGATGAGTTTTTCATCGGCGAGCGACGTTCCGGCAAACGTGAACGGATCAAAATCAGGAAAACCCGCTCCTCTCTTTAAACCTGGGATGGAATTGAAGGCGCGAGTGAATCGGTGAGGTGAAAGAACAGTATCTGTAATTGTACGGGATTGTCGGTTATCAATGTGTCGCCAAACTGGGCAACTCGCAATAAACGTCGTTCACTAACAGTCCGATCAAATTGCTTGTAGCCTCTGGTTAAAATGGTCTAAAGTTACCTTTATGTCTAAAAACCCATAACGGCCTGCGCGGAATTGTTCTGAAACTGCATCCCATTCTGGATGGAAAGCTGGGAAGGTGATAGACGTGACCGTGGACAACATAGTATTTCAGTCGGCCGGTTCATTATCCGTCGCCGTACTGGCGCTGGTAATGGTGATTTTTCAGTCTATCTTCCTTTTCAAAAAACCTAGATTCATTCTTTATGGCTGGAGCCTGGGAGTTTCCTTTTCGGCAATGCTTTATGCCATTGGAGTTTTCTTCGAATACAATTCCCCGCCAGGACCGTTAAATCAATGGGCCGGCCGGCTGGAATGGACGGCGATAGTTTTTTTGATCCATCTCTTATACGGCTTTACGTTTGCCTACTTTAAAATTTGTGCCAAACGATATCACCAGATTGCCGGTTTATTCCATCTAACCTTGCTCTTTTTGATCTGGTGGACCGACCTCTTGGTAGCCGATCGATTTGTCACCCGCCACTTCTTGGGATTGGCCCAACCTTATATTGAACCGGCGTTAGGACCATTAGGGCTCTATTTTGTACTGTACGGGTTCTTGGCAAGCCTGTGGGCCGTTGTGATATGGATTCGACTCAAGGACCCTTGCAAGCGCTACAAACTATCCTTTCTTTCAGGAATTGTAATCTGGTCGCTGCTTGGTTTCCATGACGGCATGACCGCCCTCGGTATGAAGGCATTTCAGTATCTTATGGAATATGGATTTCTTGTTTTCGCCGTTATTGTGCTTTGGATTGTTTCAGGCAGATTTTATGAAATGTTATCGGAAGATAAGTATCGCACAGTTACCAAGTTTCTAAATGACGGCATCCTCGTGGTTCAAAACGGGATAGCAGTCTTTGAGAATCCGGCCTGTCAGTCTCTGATCGGTCAATCGGTGATTGGTTGTACGATTGAAGACTTTTCATCCAAGATCGCCCGAAACGATAAAGAAACGTTTTTACGGTTTTACGATTCGTTAATGAATTCCGGAAATCCTGAAAAGTCGACCACCGTGCGAATCGAAAAGAACGATAAGAAGGAATCTGTAATCGAAATCAACGCTAACACGATTCACTATAAGGCCGGCACCGCTTTTCTGGCAGTCTTGAGGGACATCTCGGAACGTATTCGCGAGGAGAACGCACGAAAAAAAAATGAGGAAAAAGTCGCCCGCCTGAAAAAAATGGAATCTCTTGGATTGCTTGCCGGCGGGGTCGCTCATGATCTGAACAATGTGCTTTCGGGGATCGTCAGTTATCCAGAGCTGATTCTCATGGACTTGCCTGAAGACAGCAAGCTTAGACAACCGATTTTGACGATTCAGGAATCCGGAAAACGGGCAGCGGCCATCGTCAGTGAATTGCTTACCGTCGCCAGGGGCGCGGCTATTGAAAAAGAGGTGATGAATCTTAACCGGATCGTCGAGGCCTATGTGAGATCCCCGGAGCACAAGAAGCTGTTGATGTTCCATCCGAAGGTCAGGGTAGAAACGGACCTGGAAACCCAACTGCTCAATATCAAAGGATCCCCCATGCATTTTGGCAAGGCCGTCATGAATCTGGTGTCCAACGCCGCAGAGGCGATCGAAGGTCGTGGACGAGTGGTCGTCTCGACAACCAACTGTTATCTGGACCGCCCCGTGAAAGGCTATGGCACCATCCCCGAGGGAGAATATGCTGTCTTGACCGTGGTGGACAATGGCCCGGGAATGGACCAGGAAACGCTCGATCGGATTTTCGAACCGTTTTACACAAAAAAAGTCATGGGTCGAAGCGGCACCGGCCTTGGCCTGACATTGGTATGGAATGTGATCCAGGACCACGGCGCCTATATCGATATTATCAGCAATGACCAGGGTACCTGCTTTGAGATCTATTGCCATATCACCCGTGAGATGCCGGCAGGCGAGGCACGCTCACTGCAGATCAACAGTCTTTATGGGCAAGGCGAACGGGTCCTTGTTGTGGACGATGTCACAATCCAGCGGGAAATCGCCTGTCAAATTTTGAAGAAGATGGGTTATGCACCTGATTCCGTATCGTCGGGAGAAGCGGCAATTGAATATGTCAGGAAACATGGCGGCGTTGATCTGTTGCTACTCGATATGATCATGGATCCTGGAATAAACGGCCGGGAAACCTATGACCGAATAAAAGAAATGTATCCTGATCAAAAAGCGATCATTTTAAGCGGCTTCGCCGAAACCGACGAAGTCAAAAAGGCTCTTGAAGCAGGCGCCGCCAAATATATTAAAAAACCCGTTGTTATTAAAGAGTTGGGACAAGCGATAAAAGAGGTATTGTGTTGAACAAATTTATAGGCACTTAGACCTTTTTGAGATGTATCCTAATCCGCGATAAACTGCTTTTGAATCGATCCAGATATCATTTCAGGACCAATCGCTCTTTCCTTTGCGGTGGGCTTCCCGGTTCAGTTGGGTAGTAGCGATAATGGGAATCTCAAAATTGGCTGTTATCGATTTCAACCGAGAGGTAAATTCCACCAGAATCAAAGCCGGATAGTTCATATTTTCAGAATTTTTTCTTGATTTTTATTCTGATATGCCGATGATAGAAAGCATCCATTTACCTATCTTTTACCTCCGGAAAGGAACTTATTGATGCCAGCGAAAAAAAAAGTTGATCACGCTAAACTGATTAAATTGGTCGAGAGCGGAACACCTCAGTCCGAAATTATGAAAGCGTTTAAATTCAGCACGGCGACCCAGTTTAAGACCCACTATCTCAGCGCGTTGATAGAATCCGGCAAAGCCCCGAAAATCAAGACAGGTAGAACTTCATCGAAAACATCCCCTGCAAATGAAGTCTTTGTCAGTAAACGAGGAAGTGTAATCCTATCTAAAGGATTGATCGAAAGCATGGGATTATCTGAGGGTGATAAGTTTACCGTTAGAAAGACCAAAGCGGGCATATCGCTTAAAAAAATTGCCTGATTATTCTGCTTGATATTTGATTTGATGACATGGAAAAAGACTGACTGCCATTGGTCTGTTTTTTTGATATAAAATGGCGTCGATTCAGTATTTTAGACTTGCCGCTCCAGCTACGGCCATGGTAAAAATTGCCAACGCGGAATAGGCCGATTAACATTTCCAACTATTCCGCTGGGGATCGGGCGCAACTCCGTTGAACAGAGCAATGAGCAACCCATAACCCCAACGCCCGATCCCCTTTCTTTTTACATCTGCATAACCGGAGTCCGATACCTATGGCGCTGACCAAACAATCAATCGTAGAACAAATCCAAGCGCAAATGGGATTTCCCAAAGCTCAATCAATTGAGGTGATCGAAACGCTGCTTGAGATTATCAAATCTTCTCTTGGTTCCGGTGATGATGTTTTGGTCTCCGGATTTGGGAAATTTTGCGTCAAGGATAAAAAGGAACGTAAAGGAAGAAATCCGGCTACTGGCAAAGCTGCCATCCTGCCGGCAAGGCGTGTGGTGACGTTCAAGTGTTCAGGCCGGTTGAGAGCAAGGGTGAACGGGAAATGATCCCCAAACCGAATCGGCACCAACATTCACGCCGAACTTCCTACATCATCGCAAAATACTCGGTCAAGGAGGGAACTTACCGGGATGTGATTAAGAACATTGGGGCGGGAGGCTTATTCATTGGCACATCGAGGAATATTGCCGAAGGACAGACTATTTCGCTCGAATTTCCGCTGTTACAATTCGACAAGATAATTCAGGTATCCGGGAAAGTTGTTCGCCGTGAACATAACGGGTTTGCAGTTGACTTTGATGAGCCTATTGATGATTTAGTCGGCAAGGATGGATTGCTCCCAGAGATTGTTCACGAAGGTGATCGATGACCCTGAAATGGGGATGTTGCTGTATATCTTGGCTGGATGAGCGCTTTCCCCGCTTAGGCGACCCAACAGCTCCAAACGAATGGCGATAGTTCACATTAGATTACGGCAACTTCACCGATTCGTAGAAATCCTCCATATACACAAAACCATCCGGCAGTTTTCTATTCCTGGGCCTTAAAAGGGCGGTGAAAAAGGATTCCTTGCGGGCCACAATGGTCGAATAGGGTCCACTTTCGCCAATCACTTCCCTGGGCATGACGATGGCACGCCTTTTCCCGAACAGCCGTAAAACGTAGTCAAGTATGTTTCGTTGGGGCAGTCGTATGGTCATCTGCTTTTTTCACGCCTTGTTCTGAAAATTGACCGGTGATTTTCCATATGGTTGACTGGTGTTCCGTGAACTGGCCTCCGATTGACAATCCCTCGCCTTTGACCGAAGCATTCAAGTCGGTGGTGATTCCGTAGTTTTCCTGATAGGTCACGTTCAGAGCAAAGTTCCTGAGACCATGATGCAGCCTGCCTTGACTGATCATCTGCCAGGTGGGTTCAAAGGGATACCAGGCGACTTTTTCGGGCATCTGCGGATTGCCGTCCGGATTCAGGTTCGCTTCGAACAGGAACGATTTCTCCGTGGTGTTCGTACGAGAGGTGCTGGCCCCGCAATCATCGGCGGACAACACCTTGGCATTGGCATTAGCAGATATTTCAGCACCCCATCCAATCACCCGCTCGGCTTGAATTGTTTCAGCGCCCAATGCCATTAGGATATTGACGATTTCCGTAAATTTGGATTCGAGCGTCATACGATGGAAATCGGCCAGTGAAAAATAGTGCAGCGGATCAACCGGACTTCCGACATAGACGCATTTTTTCTGCGGATGCCCCGGAGGAAATACCAGCCCATTGGCATCGGAATAACTGACGGTACGGATATTGATCTCTTTTTGTCTGAGTTTCTGGATGCCCTTATAAATGCCCACCACGAATTCAACACCAAGGCCATAAACGGTAATCCTGGGGGCGATGAGGGCGATGGCATCGATGGCAGAATTCCACCATGAGATGGACTTATCCTTGGATTCTTCCTGCCTGGCCTTCTGCATGGCCTCCAGTTCGGTCTTTTTCACGTCATCCGGAACGATAACGATCAATTGCCTTTCCGAATAAGGCAGTTCCGCCACTCCGGCTGGACACAACAGTTCGCTATCTTTTGTCATATCCGTTAATTCCTTTTCCCCGTTGATTGTTGACGCTTGAATGTTGCCCGCTCTCTATGTGAAAATCTATTTCGATTGATCGAACTCATGTTCTATCATGTAGTAGTTGTGAAGATTATAGTTCTACATAAACCGCATCAAACACCGGGGCATATTTTTCTGTACCGATAGTCGTTGTGTATTTGTACAAATCAACAAATTTTCCCAGAATTTCCAGCTCACCGCCTATTCTAAAATTCTTTTCACCGGCAGAATCTGTTAACCGAAAAACAAAGTATTTAATATCGCCCAATATAACTCGCTGAACAATGTAAAGATCGCCATCTTTGGACTCAAGTTTCCCAGAAACATAGTAATATTTGATGGTTGGCTTGACAGGCGGCATTTGTATAAGGTTGAACCCATTCTGTGCATCGTAATAAATCTTGGCGTTTTCGAATGTATCGACTGCTTCTTTACCTGATTTGATAGATGCGATATGATCCTGCTGTTCTTTCTTGGCTTTTTCAGTGTTCGCTATAAATATCGCGGTCTTTTCGGTGTAATAAGTTTCCAAGAATTTATCGAAATCACCAATAAAATTTAGCACTTTATCTTTCTCTGTTTCCGGCAAACTCGGTCTGAAATGCATGAATAGGCTTTTTATGCTTTGTTGGATATCTGCCGTGAGTTTTTCTTCGTTGGTGTGATAATCCTTCAGTCCATTCTTGAAGCTATAATATTTGGCAATTTTTGTGAACAAACTGCGCATATCGTCATATTCATCCGTATCTATCGTAATTTTTTCATTGAGGCCATAATCCTTCACCAAGAATTTCCGGAGCATCTTAACATCTCCAGGTCCCCAACCATCTCCCCATTGATTGTAGTTCGGATCGTATTCCGTTAGATCCAGGAAATCGAAAAAGTCCATTGTTTCTGCAAAATTTGAAAAATCAGGATATTCTGCCAAAATGGAGTCCATTTTTTTATGGACATGCTCAAAAAACCATTCCCTCGTATATTCCACTTCCTTGGCGACAGTCGTGACCTTTTCTTCCTCTTCCTCTTGTGCAAGGCCCTTAACATCAAGCGCGAAGAGGGAAGAAGCACTTATAAAAATTGTCAGACATACTGTAATCAGAATGATGAGGAACGCATTTTCAAGCTTCTGAATCATTTAACCCTCCTTGTTCATTGACGTTTTTCAATTAAGGTCAGCGATCAAACGATATTCCTATCCGGCCGATTACCATCTATAGGGATAATTTTCAATAGATTTACGCTCTTTATGAGCCTGTAAGGTCCTGTCACCTTCATCTATAAATAGCCATGGAGGAGATAAATGGACCCTGAAGATGTAAAAAAACGGTTGGGATTGCGGTTTAAGCAGGCTCGGTTAACCAAGGGACTGCGGCAGGAGGATGTGGAGCAGCTGGGGATTAACTTCAGGTATTATGGGAAGATTGAACGCGGGCTGGTCAATCTGACTCTAAGCACCCTGCTGAAATTATGCGAAATCTTCGAAATCACACCGGTTGAGCTATTTTCATTTCTGGAAGGTGAAAAGGTTTCTGAGGACAGGGAAGCGGTGACCATGGAGATTACAAAGCTGTTCAGACAAAAAAGCGATGCCAAGGTAAAAAAGCTGAGGCTGTTTTTAGAGGAATTATTATAGACCCTGCCGATACTGTCAGTTATAAGGAATCTCCCAGCAGACCAAACCGCCGGACGTTACGCACTCCCTGTAGCTACCAACGTTGTCATTGATGTCAAATTCCCTTGATTCTTGCCAAAAAATTGTGTTGGCTTACTCAGTAATAATGTTTCGCATGACCAGCGAATCGATTTGCCCGATTTTCCCTTCGGTATAAGATTGCCCGGGCAAATTGACCTGACAACAAATGGGACTGGGCATATAAGGATTGCCGCTATGCTATTTTCTGTGCAGGCAGAAACGCTTCTTCGGGAACTGGGAATTCCTTCCGTGATGTTGACTTCACGGGGCCTTAGGGAGCAATTGGAGGCCAAGGAACTTGAGATTGCTGAAATTGGGCCTGGAGGGCGACAGCACCTGTTGGAGCCAACGGCCGCCGAGGCTTGGCGCCTTCTTAAAAGAAGTGCATCTGAGGATGGTGTTTCGCTATTCGTGGTATCCGCGTTCCGCAGTATTGAGCGGCAATCTGAGATCGTTAAACGGAAGTTCGCCTCCGGTGAGTCCATCTCCAAAATTCTTGCTGTCTCGGCACCGCCTTGCTTTAGTGAGCATCATACCGGCCGGGCCGTCGATATTGGAACGCCAAGCTGTAAGCCCCTGGAGGTGGAGTTTAAAGATACAGAAGCCTTTCGGTGGTTGCAGCAACACGCAGGGCGCTTTGGCTTCGTGATGTCCTATCCTGAGGGCAATGACAGCGGCTACCAGTACGAACCCTGGCATTGGTGCCATCAATAAATGCCCAACTATGCATTTCCGCAGGAAGTTGTTCGGCAACGTTACCAACACAATTTTTCAAAGAACGATTGCGGAGTTAATTTACCATCCGCATTTCTATCAAAAGGTTACTAACTCCCCAGGAATACGTTGGCCAATTCAACCGATCAATAAGTGGGGTGTCTCAAGCAGGGCCACGACATTCCGAATCCACCGCTAAAAATATGCAAGATGCTGTGGAGAACCTCATTCTGTTTTTGACCGCAAAATTTAGAACAAGCAGTCAAGGGCTTTTAATCCCAAGATCCGGAAACGAGATTGTCATGTCATTTTTCTATCCCAGCGCTTTCCGCCACTCCATCCAACCAACACTCCCAGGATTCTTGATTTGAATCCAATCTGATACTAGTCATTCAATTATGGTTCGCAGGTCGCCATTATGCTGTCTTACGGTTCGATATGAGTGAGTTGGGGAAGGTCGAATGCCATAATAAGGCCTTATCTAATTTATCCATTGGGTGCACCCTGACCAATACCGCCGCAACGATAGTCATTCCATCCCTAACCAATCAATATCTTGACAAAATCCATCGATCAAGTCTATCCTACCCCTGATCCCCACTCTCCATTCCCCACAATCAAAAAAGCAGGAGCGCCATACGCATGAACAAGGTCCAGCTGATCCAGGCATTGAAGGATGCCACCGACCTTTCCAAATCGCAAGCTGCAGCCGTCGTGGACATTTTTTTCAATGGAATGGCCGACGAACTCGCTATCAAAAAGTTGCCTTTTTTTAAAGCTGGGCAGGGGATTGAGAAAGATGGTTGATCTAAAGTGCTGGTATCAAATTGGGTTGTTCGTGAAATTTTTGGATTAATTTTTTAAAAAAACTTAAAATTAAAAAATACACCATGTTGTGCAAAAATAATTTTTAATACAACATGGTGTAGCACATTAACCGGTGGTACAATATTTTCAATTAATTCTATTGACTTAAAGAGACTAAAGCCATATGCAATATTTTTCATTCTAATTTTCTGTACAATTGACAGGATATTATGGAAATTTTAATTCTTCTTTCAATATCTTATATTTTCGAATCAGGCCTCAAAAATGTTGACCATCAAAATAGAAGAACCCGCAACTGTTGGACTTCTTGAAAAACAAATTAATGAGATTTATGACAATTCAGAAGCGAGTATCAAAAAACTTCTGTTTGATTTTTCAACATGTCCGTTTATTGAAATTACTACATTGGCATTTCTCATTTCTTTTATAACTCAAAGAGCTATAAAAAACCTTATAACAAAAATAAAACTGCCTTTCTCTAAAGATGTTAGGGATATTCTTAGAGTTTGGGATTTCCCAAATGCATTAAAGCGAGCGTCTGGAATACCTTTCTCGAGAATAGTAATTGAGGAAGATCATAAATATTTTGGGGAAGATTTTTCCCTCGAAAATATGAAGTATTCACAATCTATCATCTATGACAAAAGACTAACACGTTTGCTTAGTAAAAATTTTTTTTCTTTCAATACCTACTCGATAGATTCAATTATTTTTTCTCCAAAGGTTGCTTTCGATGAATGCAGAAGATGGCAAGATAGGCTAATCTCGTCGGTATTAAATAACCATTTAAAAGGACCTGATAGCTATGTTTCAAACAGAATAATTTTTGAGGCTCTGACAAATACGCTTCGCCATCCTGATGCAAAAATAGTTCAAACATCTTCATTTTTTCAGCCAGTTAGAGATAAGAGAAATAATATTAGAGGACATTTCACTATTATCATTTGGGATGATGGTATTAGCATGATTGACACGCTACGTAATGCTCTTAAGGCTGGAAAAAAAATACGATCAACGCAGGCTGATGAGTTTTTCACAAAATATCTTTTTGTTTTAAAAGATTCAAATGGAAAAAAGATAAATGAAAAAACAATTGGGTCAGATTTTTCTCCCGATAATAATTGCTCTGATGAATTATTATTACTAACGGAGTGTTTCCCAGGTATAACCTGTGATATAGAAGGTAAGAACATAATAAATAATAATGATGGGGATGTAGAAGTCCCAAAAATTTTTAGCAGACCTGGTATGGGTTTATATATTTTAGTAAATGCCGTAGTATATATTTTTGGAGGTGAAATAGCATACCGTACAAAAAACATATTTATTAATATAAAGAAAGCGCCTAAAAAAACAGGAAAGAATTATGATTATCGAGTAAAAGCTATGAATTATAGCGAATATTTACCAAACTTTTTAGGAAACATGTTAACTATCCGTCTTCCAATCTTTAGATCGTACGCTCCTACTGTAAAGCCGAAGGAAATTCAACGCAATGAAGAATGTAGCCCTGTTGGCCTTTAGGATTGGAGAATCTACACCTGATATAGTCACTCCTCAATTTATTGATTTTTATAGATGGGTTTCGCAAGTTATTACAAAAGATGATTGTAAGATTTTAAGTGGTAAAGGAAATACAACAATACCAGTTGATGATTTATCATTAACACAATCTCCATATGATTTTTACACAAAATTCCATGATAGTCGAAAAATTTGGCAGAAGGAAGCGAACGTTCTACTCATTGATTTATCAATGCCTGAATATGGTATTTTGCGAGGTCCTGCTTTAATTCACCTTTCTCAGGCAATCGAGGTATATTTCAAAGAAATCGATACGCCTGCCACAGTGATAATTCTTCTTTCAGATTTACCCCCCGATTTAGATCCTTTCCGGACTAATTTGAATTCACATATTAAAGCAAAAAAAATCATTTTAATAGGAAATGGCAAAATAAATAAAGAATATTTGTCTGAAATACCAAAATATAGAGAAAATGAATATCAAATCCGTCTAATAAAAATAAGAAAAGATCCTTTAGAACTCTTAAAATTTAAATTGATTAAAAGATTTGGACACTTTAAAAAGTTTGACAGCCCAAATCCTGATTCAGTATGTACTAGATATTATTATGATGGGGAACTTTGCAAAGATGAATTAATCGAACTTTTAAATCAGTATATTTCGAAAAAGTATCAAAAAAATGAAAAACCAAATATTTTTTATTATGCGCCCATTTCTCCATGGTTAAAAGATACTGTTGTTACTTGGATATCAGAAAAAGATTTAAATGGTATCGATATTTCTGATTTACCAAACTTTGATTTTTGTATAGATCAAAGCAATTCTCTACCCATGCTAATTTTACCGACAGTTTATAGTGGGAACAGCCTAATAAAAGTTATAGAATTAATATTTGGAAATAAAAAACCAAATGTTAATGTCCTTGCTATTATGACCACAGATTGTCACGATACAAAGAATCGTATAAGAAACCTTAAGTTGGATGAAGAAGTTCTGAAAATAGATTATCTGCTTAAAGTTGATAATTTTTTCTATAAAGAGGGAAACTGCCCACTTTGTAAAATTGGTATCCCAAAAACAAATCCAGATAACGATTCATATGATATGCTCACCAGTTTTGATATGTGGGATATGGTTGAAAAAGCAGGATGGAAAGATGAAGAAGATGCTCCATCCTACAGATCTCCACTCGATATTGTACCAGACCTGCCAAACTTTATTGATCAAAATGGAGCATGGTTGTCGTTAAAATTTGATCAAATTTTACAATCATTGTTGCATGGAAGCCCATCATCACCAATAATTGTTTGCCCCGCTGAAAAAGGGTCTGAAACATTTTCTAATTATTTAAGAGCGATAAAGAGGATGGATGTTATTAAAATTCCTAAAGAAATAATTGAAAAATTTATAGAGCCCGATCTCAATAATATTGATGATATTATTTCCTCTGATGAACTATGGAGAAATCAATTAGTTAACACAACAATTAAAGATTTAATTTTACTCGATGAATTTAATGTTTCTGGTACTACAAGAAAAGGAATGATTAATTTAGTAAAGAAATTTAATAAAAACCCTTTATGTTATTTTTCAATTATTGACTTTTACGAAGAACAGGTAAAGCCGATCGGTATACAATGTTGCAATTTTTATTCATTTAATTATCGATAAAAACTATGGAAAAAAGAACTTTCAAAGAGGATCCAGAAGTAAGCTGCAAATCCTTAGTATACCGCATTAAGGAAGAACAAAGGTTAAAACAAAAAAATCTTTTCTATAGAGACTTGCAATCTAAATCAAGAAATTTATCTAAGGACATCAGAAAAAGATTATTCCTCGATATTTTACCATCTTTCATGCCTTCAAATTCTAAGGAAATAATCGAATTATTTCGTAATACTAAACCTGAAAAAAAACATAAAGTAGATGTTTTAGTTGTAACCATTAAAATCCCTGAGTTATTTGCGGCAAAAATAGCATTCGATATTGACAAAGATTTACCCGAAAATTACGAAGTTGATGGATTACGTATTTGGGAAAAAACCATTGATTCACAAAATGATGGCAAAATTTCAATCGGCTTAACAATGATTGGATCCGCAGGGAATGTAACCTGTGCTAGAGCATGTAGTAAACTATTTTCAGTGATTGATTGTAAATTATGCATACTAATTGGAATTTGTGCCGGCTTAAAAAGTAAAGTTAAAATTGGAGACGTAATTGCTGCTGATATGATACTTGATTATGAGAGTGGTAGAAAAACTCAAAAAAAGTTCGAAAAACGGCCAAATGCTTACCGTTTAGATACGTTTATGGAGAGAAGTTTGTCATATTTTCACCCTGATTCATTAAACTGGCAAAATTATGTTTCTGGAAAAGTCGATGAATTAAACCAAGTCATAAAAACTAAGAGGATCAAAAGCTGGTTTCCTAATTATCTTCATGGAATTATTCTTTCAGGCGAAAAATTAATCGTAGATGGGACCCTTCCTTCAATGCAAAAGGAATATCACGAACAGACCCGTGCTGCTGAAATGGAAGGAAGCGGATTTGCGAGTATATGTAAAGAATTTAATATGCCTTGGCTTATTTTTCGTGGGGTGTCTGATTTCGGTGATTCCAAAAAATCAACAACGAAGGATTTACAACCTTTGGCAGCTTTATCAGCGGCAACAATAGCAAAATATTACCTCATGTCAACGCATAGAAAGACAGATGAGGATAAAAAGTTTTAACTTCATTGTTTTTTTTGGTATCCGATTTGTAGAAATCCTCCATATACACAAAACCATCCGGCAGTTTTCTATTCCTGGGCCTTAAAAGGGCGGTGAAAAAGGATTCCTTGCGGGCCACAATGGTCGAATAGGGTCCACTTTCGCCAATCACTTCCCTGGGCATGACGATGGCACGCCTTTTCCCGAACAGCCGTAAAACGTAGTCAAGTATGTTTCGTTGGGGCAGTCGTATGGTCATCTGCTTTTTTCACGCCTTGTTCTGAAAATTGACCGGTGATTTTCCATATGGTTGACTGGTGTTCCGTGAACTGGCCTCCGATTGACAATCCCTCGCCTTTGACCGAAGCATTCAAGTCGGTGGTGATTCCGTAGTTTTCCTGATAGGTCACGTTCAGAGCAAAGTTCCTGAGACCATGATGCAGCCTGCCTTGACTGATCATCTGCCAGGTGGGTTCAAAGGGATACCAGGCGACTTTTTCGGGCATCTGCGGATTGCCGTCCGGATTCAGGTTCGCTTCGAACAGGAACGATTTCTCCGTGGTGTTAGTACGAGAGGTGCTGGCTCCGCAATCATCGGCAGACAATACCTTGGCATTAGCAGATATTTCGGCACCCCATCCGATCACTCGCTCGGCTTGAATTGTTTCAGCGCCCAATGCCATTAGGATATTGACGATTTCCGTAAATTTGGATTCGAGCGTCATACGATGGAAATCGGCGAGTGAAAAATAGTGCAGCGGATCAACCGGACTTCCGACATAGACGCATTTTTTCTGAGGATGCCCCGGAGGAAAAACCAACCCATTTGCATCGGAATAGCTGACGGTTTGGATATTGATCTCTTTTTGCCTGAGTTTTTGAATGCCCTTATAAATGCCCACCACGAATTCAACACCAAGACCATAGACGGTAATCCTGGGGGCGATCAGGGCGATTGCATCGATGGCGGAGTTCCACCAGGAGGTGGATTTATCCTTGGATTCTTCCTGCCTGGCCTTCTGCATGGCCTCCAGTTCGGTTTTTTTGACGTCGTCCGGGACGATAACGATCAATTGTCTTTCCGAATAAGGTAGTTCCGCCACTCCAACTGGACACAACAATCCGCTCTCATCTGTCATATCCGTGGGCTCCTTTCATCCGGTATTGTTGACGCTTGAATGCTGCCTGCTCTCTATGTGTAGTAGTTGTGAAGATTATGGTTCTACATAAACCGCATCAAATACCGGGGCATATTTTTCTGTACCGATAGTCGTTGTGTATTTGTACAAATCAACAAATTTTCCCAGAATTTCCAGCTCACCGCCTATTCTGAAATTCTTTTCACCGGCAGAAGCAGTTAACTGAAATACAAAGTATTTAATATCACCTAAGATAACTCGTTGAACAATGAAAAGATCACCATCTTTGGCCTCAAGTTTCCCAGAAACATAGTAATATTTCATGGTTGGCTTAACCGGCGGCATTTGTATAAGGTTGAACCCATTCTGTGCATCGTAATAAATCTTGGCGTTTTCGAATGTATCGACTGCTTCTTTACCTGACTTGATAGATGCGATATGATCCTGCTGTTCTTTCTTGGCTTTTTCAGTGTTCGCTATAAATATCGCGGTCTTTTCGGTGAAATAAGTTTCCAAGAATTTATCGAAATCACCAATAAAATTTAGCACTTTATCTTTCTCTGTTTCCGGCAAACTCGGTCTGAAATGCATGAATAGGCTTTTTATGCTTTGTTGGATATCTGCCGTGAGTTTTTCTTCGTTGGTGTGATAATCCTTCAGTCCATTCTTGAAGCTATAATATTTGGCAAGTTTTGCGAACAAACTGCGCATATCGTCATATTCATCCGTATCTATCTCAATTTTTTCATTGAGGCCATAATCCTTCACCAAGAATTTCCGGAGCATCTTAACATCTCCAGGTCCCCAACCATCTCCCCATTGATTGTAGTTCGGATCGTATTCCGTTAGATCCAGGAAATCGAAAAAGTCCATTGTTTCTGCAAAATTTGAAAAATCAGGATATTCTGCCAAAATGGAGTCCATTTTTTTATGGACATGCTCAAAAAACCATTCCCTCGTATATTCCACTTCCTTGGCGACAGTCGTGACCTTTTCTTCCTCTTCCTCTTGTGCAAGGCCCTTAACATCAAGCGCGAAGAGGGAAGAAGCACTTATAAAAATTGTCAGACATACTGTAATCAGAATGATGAGGAACGCATTTTCAAGCTTCTGAATCATTTAACCCTCCTTGTTCATTGACGTTTTTCAATTAAGGTCAGCGATCAAACGATATTCCTATCCGGCCGATTACCATCTATAGGGATAATTTTCAATAGATTTACGCTCTTTATGAGCCTGTAAGGTCCTGTCACCTTCATCTATAAATAGCCATGGAGGAGATAAATGGACCCTGAAGATGTAAAAAAACGGTTGGGATTGCGGTTTAAGCAGGCTCGGTTAACCAAGGGACTGCGGCAGGAGGATGTGGAGCAGCTGGGGATTAACTTCAGGTATTATGGGAAGATTGAACGCGGGCTGGTCAATCTGACCCTAAGCACCCTGCTGAAATTATGCGAAATTTTCGAAATCACACCAGCTGAGCTTTTTTCATTTCTGGAAGGTGAAAAGGTCTCTGAAGACAGGGAGGCCGTGACCATGGAGATTACAAAGCTGTTCAGACAGAAAAGCGACGCCAAGGTAAAAAAACTGCGGTTGTTCTTGGAGGAATTGTTATAAACCCTGCCGATACTGTCAGTTATAAGGAATCTCCCAGCAGACAAAACCGCCAGACGTTACGTACGCCCTGTAGCTACGTTGCCTGTGGAAAATCTGCGGTGGTACTGAATATCGTAAAAACCATCGATAACTAATCAATTTCTTGACATAATCCGCCCAAAGAGTCTATCCTATCCAAGATCCCCACTCTCCATTCCCACGCAGACCACAATCAGGAGCGCCGACCAGATGAACAAGGTCCAGCTAATCCAAGCCCTGAAATACGCCACCGGCCTGACCAAACCACAGGCTGCCAGCCGAGGAGCGGGCGCAATCTTTGAACAGAAGACCGAGAGGCGAATCCTTTGGAACCCATATACATAGACCTTCATATTCACACTTCGGAAAACCCTGATACACTTAATGCCGCATACGACGTTTCCACGCTTCATGAGAAGGTTCATGAATGCGCGATGGGATCGCCGTGTCTCATTTCGCTGACCGATCACAATACCATAAACAAGGTGGCCTACCTACATGCCACGTCCTTGTTTCCCCATCTTTTGATAGGGGCGGAATTGCACGTTCGCAACTACCGCGATGAGCCGCCCTACCACTGCCACATCTTCTTTCGCAGTTCAGTCGACGCAGACACCATCGACTCTTTAAATGTGGTTCTTGACACGCTGTATCCCAAAAAGAGCGTGTGCACTTCCGACCAGATTCCGAGCATCGAGGATATCGCAAAGCACTTTGATGCTTACGAATTCGTTCTCCTTCCTCACGGCGGCCAATCGCATTCCACCTTCGACAAGTCGATTCCAAAGGGCGTACAGTTTGACACCACAATCGAGCGCAGCATTTACTACAACCACTTCGACGGTTTCACTGCGCGCAGCAACTCTGGTTTGGATAGTACGCACGACTACTTTCGTCGGCTTGGGATCTCAGAGTTCGTCAACCTGATCACCTCGACCGACAATTACAATCCGAAGAAGTATCCAGAATCGAAGTCATCGCAGGCAGAGCCCTTTGTCCATACGTGGATGTTAGCGAGTCCGACTTTCAATGGACTTCGATTGTCGCTGTCGGAGTCGGATCGGCTTGTTTACGGAACCCGGCCAGACACTTGGGCTGAATTCATACGTCACGTATCGTTATCGAATGACTATCTGGATATCGATGCGGCTCTGACGCCGGGGCTCAATGTTGTCATCGGGGGTTCGTCCAGTGGTAAGACGCTGTTCGTCGATTCGGTATATCGGAGGCTTCGTGGGGACTTTTCTGGCAGCAGTTATATAGCATATGGTGTTGACCAGATTTCAGTTGATAGCCCCACAGGTCAGGTTCCGCACTTCCTGGAGCAAAACTACATCGTCAAGGTATGTGATCAGAAAGACCACGACAATACGATTGACAGCATCGGATTACTGCGGAGGCTCTTTCCTGGAGATAAGGACGAAAGGACTGAGATTGATAACGGACTGGCCCAACTGAGTGAGAGTCTCAGCCAAATGGTGGAAGCCGCGGAGAAGATTGAAGCCATTGAAGAAGATTTGAAAACAATCCCAGTGCTGTCTCGCCTTGTGGTGACCACGCTTATAAAACGTAACCCCCTGAAATACCTCAAGCCAACTGACTCAGCCGTGGAAACCTTTGAGTATTCAGATCCCACTCACAAGAGGCACACGAAGGCCCTTGAGGAGATCGATAATTTCCTAAAGACGAACCCATTTGTAGCCCACGACAAGAGTCTCGTAGAAGGGTTGAAGGCAGAACTTGATATGGCTCAATCTGCGTCACGTTTTGAATCAGACGTCCGTCGAGTGATCATCGAGCACGCTGACGCGATACATCAGTTGCAGACTCGCGAGAACCGGGAAACGAAGACAAAAAGTTACCAGTTCGGCACGCTGCTGGGGGCGGTTCGAAACTACATGAAGTACAATCGGGTGTTCTACGCGTCTCGTGACCGAATCGCAAAATTCTCCATCACGTGCAGTACCAGAGTAGTCGAGTCCATGGGACACCGACTTTTCATCGAGAATGCATTCGAGCTCTCTCCCGCCAAGTTTATTGAGATTCTAAACCAGACCCTCCGGTCCGATTGTCAGATTCGTAGCTTCAATGAAATCACTCCTTCAGCTATGGCCCTGTCATCCGCCGGATTCCGAAAGAGATCACCGAATATCACCAGTTACTCGGATCTTCATCGTGAGGTGTTAAGTCGATTCCAAGCGATGAACCGGAAAAAATACCGCATTACCACCAGCGAAGGAAAGGACTTCGATCAGCTAAGCGCTGGGTGGAAGACATCGGTGATACTCGACCTAGTGTTGGGATGTGCAACCGACACGGCTCCGCTGATCATTGATCAGCCAGAGGACAATCTCGCGACAAATTATATCAATACGGGTCTTCTAAAGGCAATCAAGAAGTGTAAGGCTGCACGGCAGATCATCCTGGTCTCACACAACGCAACGATACCGATGTTAGGCGATGCTCAGAATGTGATTGTGTGCAGGAATGATGATAAGTTCATGACGATTCGTTCGAGCCCACTTGAGGGTGAGATAGAAAACCTCGATGTTGTGGATGTGATAGCATCCACCACCGATGGCGGAAAGTCATCAATCAAGAAGCGAGTTAAAAAATACAACCTTAAACGATTCAGAGGAGAAGATGAAAATAGTGTTTAGGAAAAACGACCAGGAGGAGATCACAGTTCTTCAGTCATTCGATGGTGATGAGCGCAAGTTCATCTATACGGACATGATCAAGGTACTGATCGAACATGGTGAGCTTGAAGCACCACTTGTTGAGGGTGACTTCACGGAGGAAGAGATACGGAGCATCAACAACATGGTCAGCGAGATCAATAAAGTCACGAAAGAGACATTGAAGGCAAATGCTGGTTAGGGTGAGCCCCGGCACTGACCTATCTCTCTAACAAAGCAAATCAACTCGGATGCAAATTCCGCTTTGCTCTATTTGCACCTATTATTTGCAACCTTCGCTTGTGGAGGCCACCCGTACAATGAACGATTACACGAATGTGCACGAATCCAGTGAAGCAGATCCTTTAGGACAAGACGACCGTGCTCGCTCCAATTTCGTCCGTGAGTTGGTGCAACGATCCAATAAACTAGTCCGGGCGCCCGCACTAACCACACCTCCAAGACGCATAGTGCAATTCTGGGATGATCTTGGCCGATTGCCTCGGGACGTTAGGGAGTGCATGGAGTCCTGGAAGAAACTCGAGCAATCCGGATTCAAGCTTCAGGTTTTCGACGAAAGCTCTGCGAGGGAATTTATCCGGATTCACTTAGGCTCGCGATATGAGAGCGCATTTGACAAGTGCTACCACCCTTCAATGAAGTCAGATTACTTCCGTTACTCCTACCTTTTCATAGAGGGGGGCTTCTATATTGACGCTGATGACGTCTATCATGGAACGACAATCGATCACCTCTTCACAGATGGGCGATTGAAGCTTCAACCGTTCTGCTACGATATTGCGACAGCTCAGATGGTTCCGCCCTCAGTTTTTGTCAATCCGGGGGCAAACGAATTGAACTGGATTTTCTACTTTAACACCACTCCTTTGATCTCGGTTCCCAATCATCCTATTATAGAGCATGCACTGCTGAACGCTACGACAACCCTTGAGCAAGAATCAAAAGGCGAGTTGCCTGAAGTCCAGGCAACCACTGGCCCCGGCAACCTCACCAGATCCATATTCGAAGCTGTCGTTGATGAAAGCTGCTCGGAGGAAGCGCTGCTCGTTGTGCACGATTGGGAGAAGATTTCCACCAGTAAATGGCCACTCAGTTACCGAAGTGATAAGAGAAACTGGAGACTTTCGAATCAGCAAGCGTATCGGACCCCACGGCACGCGGAGAATCGATGAACTTGGCGCGCCCTCCACTATCAGTTGTCGGTCACGCTTTCCGATTTTGGCTGACTCTTCGGAGGCTCTTGCCGAGGCGGAAGTGCCAAACATTCGGTGTCCAATGTGCGGAGAGAGGTCCTGGGATCGAGAAGGTCTATGTCATCAACCTCGATCGTGAACCGGGCCGCTGGTCCAAGATGGAGCAAGAGCTCAGTCACATATTGGACTCGTCAGGAGCTGAACTCTTGAGCTTGACTGAACGACATGTCGCCGTCGATGCTAATGAATTCTCGCAGGAGCAATTTAATGATGCCGACATTGAACCATTCTATACGCTTGGAGATCAGCTTTTTGTAGAACCTCAACCATTAGCTCTTCCTACGCGTCTCCAACTAAATACTCCAATTCGAATGACTCGACCTGAGATTGCAGTGGCTCAATCACACATTAATGTTTGGAAGCGGGTTGCGGCGAGTAATCATGGGTACGTACTTATCCTTGAAGACGATATATGGTTTCATTCCGGGTTTTCAAAATATCTGGACCAGGTGTGGGACGAAGTCGCGGTCGAATATGATAAGAAGGGCAGATTCGACGTTCTTTATGTGTCGTATATCGAAGTGAAACACGGTGCACCAAAAACCTTTCTTTCAAGCAGCGTATTTCGCCCAGTACGCGGTCTCTGGTATCTGTCCGGATATGTTCTTTCCCACGAGGGTGCTGAGAAACTCCTTCGCCTACTTCCTTGTCGTGGTCCTATTGACCTCTGGATAAATCACCAGTTCAAAGTGCTGGATGTACGAGCAACTAAACGGGCTCTTATTAGCCAAAGACGCGACTCGATATCTACCAACTCATATTCAATACTTCCCACTCTCACTACAATTGGCGCGATCTCTAGTGAAGGAGCATCTCTATTTAACATCCGCCCAACTGAACAACCAGTGTTTGCTTTTGGGCCTGAGGGCTCCGGCCATTCATCGCTTGCAATGGCTTTGTCCATGATAGGATACAGATGTTGCAGTGATCTCCGAAAATTACCAGCTTCTGAACTAGAACGGCTTCTTGAGGGAAGAAGCGATCGGATTTTTGACGCATATGTAAACATAGGATCTTTGGACGCCAGCGTCAGGGAACTCCGTTGTCTCTACCCGAAGGCAAAGTTTATTCTTACCGCAGCCAAGGGTATCACTGCAGAAGGCACTTTCCTCAGTGTTGAGGACGACTTCAATGGTGCCGACATCGCTGTTCTTCATTCAGAGGGATCGAATAGATGGCAAGTCGTTTGCGAACACCTCAGATGTGCGCCGCCCACCTGCTCCTACCCTGCGCTGAAGGACCTTGGTCAAAGACCAATTCTCGACGGAACCATTGAAGCGGACCAAGTCCTAAAGTGCAAAATCCCTAAACGTGATAAGTCGCCATGGGTCGTTGAGCCCCGTAAGTGGTGGCAAGGAATTAGCTCTGTCCCGGCAGAGGATGGGCAGACGGACACTGGAACGTTCGTTAGAATCACCGACTGTTTTGAATTTTTCGACACGAGACGCTGGCTTCTAAGAAGCGATACTTTTACGGACAATTTGGCGCTGTTTCGCCCCTCAAACGTCGAGTTCAGTTCTGGAATCGGGGCTTTGCTTTCCGTTAAAAGGGAGCCTCTCGGAGTTCGAGACTATACCGCCGCTTCGTTGTGCAGTCGGGACCAATACTTGTTCGGAAAATTCGAAGCGACCATCCAAGCATCAAATGTGCCCGGTGTGGTCACCGGATTCTTTCTCCACCGTAACTCACCACGACAGGAAATAGATATCGAGATCGCGGGGAATCGACCAGACCGCCTCTTGGTCAATGTCTTCTACAACCCAGGTGACGAAGGAGCAAACTTTGACTATGGCTATAGAGGTGCTCCAAGCTATATAGAACTCGGGTTTGACGCGTCTAAAGCAAGCCACCGCTTCGCAATTGAATGGAGCCCGTGCGAGATCCGCTGGTTAGTTGACGAAAATTTGGTCCATAGGCGCGCGATTTGGGATCCGACACCAATCCCGCACCTTCCAATGAAGCCCCATGTCAACAGTTGGCTATCTCGTTCCTCCAAACTTGCCGGGCGGATCAACAACCGACGGCTCCCAGCAACCACAATAGTAGGATCGATCGCTTTGGAGGCGAATTCCGTTATTTCCTTACCCGGGACCGATGATCTACCCCTGTCAAGTTCGGCTGGGTAGCTTTAACACGAGGCAGCTATCATAATGAAAATTCTATCATTCAACCCGGGCCACGATGGCGCATTTGCTTATCTTGAGGATGGTAATTTAGTAGTCTCAATTGAGGCTGAGAAACACTCCCGTTATCGATACTCACCACTGTCCGTTCCGGATGTGTTCAACGTTCTCGGTGAACTCAAAGAAGTTCCCGATGTGCTTTGTAGAGGTGGCTGGTCGTTTAGCGACACGCATTTTTCTGAGCAACAAGTCCTTGCTGGATACCATGGCGTCAGCAACAGCGACATTATAGTTGGTCAAAAACGCTTATTAGGGAAGATGGTTGAATATTTCTCATCTTCCCACGAACGTTCCCATCTTCTCTGTGCTTTTGGCATGTCGAATCTGCCCAAGGGAACCCAGTGCTATGCATTACTTTGGGAAGGAGTGATCGGCTCATTCTACGAAATCGATTCCGAGTTGAACCTTTCAAAACTCGCCGATGTGATGCCTGAACCTGGACATCGCTATGCACTGCTTTACGGCCTGGCTGACCCTACCTTTGATAAAAGTGTAGCAGAATTCTCTCGATTTTCTGACGCGGGGAAACTCATGGCTTTGGCTTCATTTTCGAAGAGAAGCAAGCCTTCGGATGAAGAGGAGGAAATAATCGCGTTTCTCATGCAGGATTGCCTACACCTAAAGCCGAAGGAGTGTGAGGTGTTAAGGCATTGCCGACACTACAACGTAGGGCTGGATGACCCTGAGTTTCGTAATTTCGCAGGTATTGTCAGCAACAAAATATTCGATCGTTTTTATCAATTTGCCGAGTCGAACATGAAGAGAGGCATGCCGTTGTTAATCACTGGGGGCTGCGGACTAAATTGTGACTGGAACACGAAGTGGAAGGAGACCAATCTTTTTTCCGAGGTATTTGTGCCACCTGTTGCCAACGATTCAGGCTCGGCGATCGGCACGGCGATTGACGCGCAGTTCCATTTTACAGGGAACCCTAAGATAGATTGGAATGTCTACTCTGGTCTTGAGTTTATATTCAATGACGCATTCGACGCATCTTTATTTGATGAGTACGAAACTAACTACGCAATAATTGCCGACATGCTGGATAGCAACCTGATCATCGGATGGGTAAATGGAAAATACGAAATCGGACCACGCGCATTGGGAAATCGTTCGATTCTTGCTTCGCCATTCCAGGATAGCACTAGGGTGCGGCTGAATGAAATTAAACAGCGCGAACAGTTTCGTCCGGTTGCGCCCGTCTGCCTCGAAGAAGATGCTGTAAGATGGTTCGGCTGCAATCACCCGAGCCCATTCATGCTTTACACGCAGCTCGTTTCTACGGATGCGCTTTCTGCGGTGACACATGTCAATGGGACGGCACGCATTCAAACGGTGTCTCCTGTGACTAACGGCCATTTGTATGAGCTGCTCGTGGCGTTCAAGGCACGTACCGGTTACGGCGTCTTGTGTAATACCTCTCTAAATTTCAAAGGAAGGGGGTTTATAAACAACATAGCCGATCTCTCGGCCTATACGATAGAGCACAATTTAGATGGCTTTGCAATTGAAGGGCGAAGCTATATGTTGAAGTCATCGACAAATTATCAGGCGTATCTGAGGATGCCAAATACTATAGCTGGCTCAACGAAGAAGGTACCGGAAACTCTACAAAACCAATTCTCAAAATGAGAATTTTAGTTGCAGCGAGAACGGGGTTCCTGAGCAAAAATCCGTGATCTGTACGGATATTATTTTCGGTGTTGCAGTTTTCACCTAAACACACCCGCTACCCACCCAACAACTGACACTCGCACTCCAACCGCCGGCCAATTCGCTCCTCAATGACATCCCGCGCCTCCATGTCGTCGTATCCAAATTTGCGACAGCATTGCTCCAGATACTGAAAGGGTTTCCAGTTTGAGTTTCGAGGGTCATGGTCTTGGCCGCATGAATATCGGATTTCCCGTAAATTGCCATTTTGATCCATGAACTTGTATTGTTGGAGATTCGTTCGAAGCAACTCAAGATATCCCCGCATGAACCGCTGATAAATCTCTGGCTGGTCCAGGTCGATGTATGTTTTGCTGGCTATTGTGTAAGTGTTGTGCATATGTGAAATCCTCTTTTCTAAAAATTTCCGGTCGCTGAGTAAAACCGCTTTTCGTTTTCAGTGGAAAATCGATTTTTATCCCGCGATCGCCCTAAATCCAAAGAAACAAGAACGGTTTTCAAAAGTAAAATGGTTATCATGAGCGCTTTATGAAACTGGCCACCCAACAATGATTTTGCAGGCGGCCAGCATCTATTGATTCCATCCCCATCGCAATCAACTATAACTCCAGGACTTCCTCGGCGATCTCGACGGTATACCATTCATGCCCACATCCACCGTCTTCCTCCAGATGGATTATTTTCCGTCGCTTGACCGGAATCCCCATGAACTCCACCTGCGAATATCTTCCAAGAACCTTTGCATCAACGACTTCCTTGCAAACAGGACAATATTTCGTACCCATGATCTTTATCTCCTTTTGATGGATGCACCCAGTCACAGATGCACCCATTTTATTGTTAATTTATAACGCCGATTCTATCGACCGACAGTATGTCATTGAATTCCTGAAACAATTGATCCCCAAAACAAATTGATCTGGGATCCATAAACTTGAACCCCAGAAGATTCTGAATTATCGAGCACTGCCAGTCAAGTTAAGCAGGTACCTTTTCATACAGTTTTTCAATAGTGCCTTCAATCATCCAACGTAATCCCCATGCGTCATGATACATTTTTTCCGCAAACTCGGTAATCTGCCTTGGAGTAGCAGTAAACAGCCAGTTAAATGGTTTGTCAGAAAACTTGATATACAGTCTTGGCAGTCGCCCAACTACATTTTCAAACTCAACGGAATCATCACCATATTTGTTTTTTAGATCTTGCATAATGACATCCAGAACCTTTTTCATAAATTCTTCTGATTCAGTGATTTGTTTCGCTTCAAATCGTACACCATTTTCATCCCATAGTAGTCTTATCTCTCCATAGAAAATACTATCAATATAGATAATGTAATTGTTATTTCCATTTTCATTATAGCAACCTTTAAATGCATTCCATGGCTCATAAAAAGTAAAATTATATGAATCAAAATAAACACCCCAAAAAGTATCTTCCATAAATTTTTCTTTCGATGGTAGTCGATAATCCTTTAAGCGATTAACTGCATGCCAATTTTGATAATATTCAATATATTTTTCTTTTAATGTATCATGGTCAATCGAAAACAATAGAATAGGTACGTTATGATTTTGCATTTCACCAATAATCCCTGCGACTAAATATTCATCAGCAACAGGTATTCCGTCATCGATATCATTGCTATCGTTTGTGAAGCAGATTATTTTGATATCACAGTCTTTGCCAATATCATATAGAGCTTCATAAACTTGATTGACGGTTGGCGATCCCAATTTTAGATCTATCATTATTCTTGTACTATGACTGAAATTTTCTTCCCTAGCATCTGTAATTACTATGCAGCGTTTATCATCCTTATGACAATATTTCTTGCTTATAAAATCTGTAGGTACAGCGATTTCGTATTTTTTCAAGAACTGCCTTAAATTCTCGTCCTCTGAAAAGGTTTTTAACATTTCATCCACATTATATTTGCTTTTTACGTTATCCATTATCTTTCTCCTTTTTAATTCCTGCTTTTAAATTTTCAATTACTAAATCGCGAATATAACCTGATACTGTGACTTCCAGTTCATCAGTGATACTGACTAATTGTTGATAACTATCCTCTGTAAGCAACACCCCAACATTACGCGTGTACAATCGTTTTCTCATTTTACATTTCCTCCTTGATGGATTTTATATCATTTATATTTTGTTCTCATTTAATAGAGCAATTGGATTCAGTTCATAACTTGCATAATTTAATATGAATTATGTGGGTTTGTACTATGGATGAAAAAATGCTTGTACCGGATGGGGAAATTTTTATTGCTAAGATGGTCTATTAGCTCGATATGAGCGAAAACTCTATCACTTAATATTATGATATAAGATTCGAATAAAAACCATTATATGAGGGTATTAATAGAGGAATGGAAAGCGTTGCTTTCCCCAAAGGAGCTGCTGCTTAACAATTTAATGTCTGTTGCTAATAATCTAAGGATAAAAATATGATAACCTGCATTTAGCTGCTGCGAGATTGGATACTAAATCGATAAGATTAAAAACGAATGATTTTCTGTAAAACATGCTTTAATCTAATAATTAGAATAAAAACAATTGAGTAACCCCAAGATTAAAAAATTAACGCAATTTCCAACTTTTATTCTTTATATATGCTTTTATATATATTTGTATTTTTATTTCTTCTTAGTCTTTGGGATAAGAATTACGTTAATTTTTTAATTTTCGTTGTAAGATGGTGTAATCAGTTTATTTATGGGATTAAAAGCAATATAATCCATTTTAATTTTTCTAATCTATTTCTTGGGTATTATTAGTTTATAGCAGCAGGCAACTTTGGGAAAAGAGATCTTTTTATTTCACTCATGATATTAGATTATAGACTTCAAAAGAAAAGGGACTATCCCAAACATGAATGTTCAAAATAATCCCTTTATTTCACCAATTCCTATATTCTGTTTATTCAGAAAATATCCTTAATTGGTTCGAATGTTTACTAGAGTTTTCAATTCGATATCCCTCCGATTCAAGTCCTGCTCGAAATTCTTTTTTCGATAGCGTACGCTTTAAACCCTCTGTCGAACAAAAATCTTGATAGCATGAATACACATCTTTAAATGGAACTGAATCAATTCCGCCAAATATTTTTGTAAACTTTGATTCAGCAAAGTCGATCACACTGCTGTTGTTTTGCCTATATCGACTTTTTGATCTGCGCATCGACGGGCTTTCACTGAAAATGAAACTTTGATCTCTCAATCGTTTATATCCTTCAAGCGCCCAATTAAAGATTCCAGACAGTTCAAGAATGAGTTTGTTCGTCAATTCGACATCCATCTCATTCTCAGAAAATTTGCGTGGGAAATCGACGACATGGATTCTACGCCACATGCCATGGGTATTGTCTTCAATTTCCGGAAGAATGTTCATACCCAGAAAGTGCTTGGTAAATGGTTGGAAACTCGTTGGCCTCTTGTACAATTCACGGCCGGTGACCCAATCACCAGCAACCACAGCCTTGATCAGATCCGTATTCATGCATCTGGCATTGGGCGTTTCACCGGACACGTTGATCATTTTACCGAACAGCTCAGGCAGGTATCTTTCATCATTCAATCGGTTCAGGCTGATATTGCAAACGTTTTCCTTGCCGCATAAGCCGCTGATCACATCGATGAAGACGGATTTTCCATTGCCCCCATCACCAACTAAAAAGAAGATGACCGCCTTTGGTATTGCCTTATGGAATGCGTATCCGACTGCCTCCTGAATGAATAAGATAGTATCAGCATCGCCCATGAACACTTCATCCAGATATTGCAGCCACCGAGGGCATTCAGCTTCGGGATCGTAATCATAGGGCAGCAGATTGGTCGTGAAAATTTTCGAGTCGTGCCCGATAAGCTCATATGTCGAAAGATCGTATAGACCATTTTGCATCGTTAAATATCGGACCTGGTCTTTGTAGGCTTTCTCTGTATCAACAAGATCATTACCAATCGCATAATGAATAAAATTGGTCTTCATCGAAGGCGTAAATAGTTCTCGATATGGTCCCAACTCCATCTGACAAATATTATTCAATCGATAATCGCTGACCTGTTCATAGCATTTACCATTATAGCGAAAACAGGCCTGTTCCTTTTCCAGGAATTTCAGCATGTGCTTTTTGTACATGAATTCCTGGAAGGAAACGATTTTCAATGAATATTTGCCATTGTCACTCTTATGGATAGCTCCGGAGATGAACAGCGGATCCTGGCGCTCTTCTTCAGCGAGATTCGAAAATTCCTTTGCCTTTTCAATGTTATGTTTCAGATAGTCATCCGGAGATGAATGCTCCCGATATTTATCGCCGATCCGGTAATTCTCAAAGATGCCCTTGATTTGAGCGAAATCCATTCCCTTGTTGAACAAAACCGTGATGACCGCCTGATCCGCTTCGCTTCGGGATGGGTATGATCCATCGTTTCCATTGATGATCAGCGATTTGATTTTCGGAGATACTGGCAGTGAGGATATATCCTGATCCCATTCTGAGGAACCAATGACGGGATCAGTTGATGCAGATGTCTTTTTCGATTTGGGTTTGGACTGGAAATCCATGAAGGGCCTGAACGTATTCAACTCATAGGTCGGCCCCGAATCCATTACAATGTCAACAGGTCGGTGATTGCCAGGGAGTTTGAAGTTGAATGTCCCAGGAACGCGCAATATGCGATTGATATTGTGTGTCCCAACATCGGCATGGATTTTCACCAAAATCGCTCGATTGACGTTCTCAAGGTTATTTAGGCCTATTTCTGAGACATTTGCCGGAGTATTCAATACCCAATAGCAATGAAATCCGCCACCGCTGTGGATTACGATGGTCGGCGGGATTTCAAATGCTATGATAGCGGCGAGTGCATCATCATATGTATCATATTCTGGCTTTTTTTTGTGGCCAGCTTGCCCATAATCGACCTCAGCATGAAAAGACGACAGGTAGTGGATATTTTTCTCTCCGCTTGCTTGGCCAACGCGCGGGTTGATGCCAAAATAGACTTCCAGGCCCTGCTGACATGCTTGATATGCTGCATTCACTGCATCTTGAATATTATTGTGGTAGGATCGATATTTCGGGCCATTGTAAAAACCGTCAATTTGGATCTCGCCACAACCGTTCCGCAATGATTCTGCGAACAAAATGTTGAAAAATAGTGTTGCTGCTTTTTGGTACCGCTGTTTGTCTGTGATCATGTTTTGTGGATACATTACATATCTTCCTCCTTTGGTTGATTTGTTGGGAGTGCCGCTGCCACCGCTTCCCGGACCCACTGGGCAATACTGATCTGCTGGTCATCGGTTATCCGCTTTATTTCTTCGAAGTGGTCCGGCGGCAATGCAATGGTCAGTGATTTTGAAAATTGTTTTCTTCTCATTTGAAATCCTCCTTATTAAAATGAAATATGATGCAATGATGATTGCATTTGTATTGTTTAGTTCTGTAAAAACAGACAGTTTAGTTCGAGTATGAAACTTGATTGGTAGTACAGAAAAAGAAAGGGCAGCCCCTGCATAATGCAGAACCCACCCTTTTATTCACATCAGTATGCAAACTATTTAAATATCCAGCCCGTTTTGCTTAGGAATTGGGATGCCGACCACTTTCTTGATTTCCTTCTTCCATTTGATCAGCGGATTATCCTTGTGACGCCTATATATCGCCCTGATGGACGCGTTAGTCTGCCCCCGGCGGATCATGGCAATCGCCTGTTTCATAACCACGTCTGAACTTTTCCCAAACCGCCCCAGATGGTTCATCGTCCCGATCCATATGGCGTCGGTCACATAGGGAGAAAGATCGCTGATCAGGTCGTCTATGTTGGTTGCATCCAGCATCGGTTCGACGCTGACAGACGTTTTGAATCCCTGATCATATGCATGTACCAACGATGCCCTGCGCTCGACATAACTCGGTGAGTTCGGTTCCCAATACGACAATATTTTATTGTCCTGGGCACCGATGGTGAAACGAAACAGGATCTTATCTCTGTATTCTGCCAACTCCTCGCAGAGTTTTTCTATGCACTGAATATGTGGTTTGCTGACAACCAGCACTCGATTGCCAACTATCAACAGTTTTTTCAGCACCTTTATGCATGAAACCAAGTTATAGGGGGTGATATCGTGGCTCGACGGGAACATTACCTGCCCGCTGTACATTCTATGTCGCTTTGCAACATCGTGGGGCCGTACACGCTCAATTGGCCATTCCTCAGGCGTAACCTGTTTGAATCTCACCGCCATGCCCTTCGCGTAGCAGTAGAGGCAATTGTGAGAACATCCGGTAACACAGTTTACCGTCTTAACCGACCATTCTTGTGTTCCGTGCCCTCCTGACTTCTTTTTTACATTTTGTTTAGTTTCTTGGTTTGATTTCATTGTAAACATACCTCCCATGAATTGAATTTAATGCAAATGAATTTTGCATTTGGGAATATGTTCGAAATCCTACGTGATGACAGTGACTTAAAAAATATTTTTGTGTTTGAAAAATAAAAAAGGCAACCACAAAAGAGTTGCCTTTGTTGATATTTAAAGATTTTGTGATTTATCGACTATGACAGAAATATAACAAAATATTGAAAATATATAAATGGTAACAAATATCAATAAGTTAAACTATATCTTTTCAATCTTGCCAGTTAGAAAGTTGGGAATCTCTTCAGATTTTCCTTTGATATTAGGGTCTTCTATCTTCGAACAGTCCGTTTGGAACAAAGGCGCTTCCGTTAGAACTCGAGTTGCCGCATAGTGATATTGATTTGCCTTCCTCGGAACCTTTTTCCCTTTGATTATGTTATGATTGAGAAGCACTTGCAGTTCCTTGTGCAGCGTCGACAAGGAGAACTCCTCTACATGTCCCTCCAGACTTGTCATAATATCATCCCTGGTCGCCCACCCTTTGTTATTTGAGTCATCGGTATAATCATTAAGCATTTGCTGGGATGTGGAGCTTTTGTGTTTTGTATATTTTTCCTGATATTCAATATTCTGTGTAAGAATAGCACTATATATAGCAAGTTGGCGTGGTGTTAGAAAGTCGTTACCAACGCTAAATATGCCGCCGAAAATCATCAAAAAATATGCATAGTCAATTTTGGTCGCCTTGATCGGTTCCTTTCCCCCTGTCTCTCCCTCCGAGATCAAATCTTGAAGGTCCAGTCCGACAAATGATGCCTGCAGTTCTTCAGGTCGCAGCGGCGGGGTATTGTTAATGCGGGTTATATTTCTAATAATCCTAAACATTGACTCCACAAACGGGACTATATTTTGAAACCTTGCTGCATCTGGTTCTACTATCTGGCCAGCAAAATCGATATCAACTGGGTGGGCACCAACCCTGCCAAGAAGTGTTCTTACGCAGGCACACTCAACTTTACTGCGCCGCTGTGATTCATGATCTGATTTGACCAACAGACTCGCCAGTCGCCCCTGTTTAGATTCGTGGTCGGCATTAACGTGAATTCGTGTCACATACCGATTTTGCAGTAATGGATTGGCAGGATTTTTTGTGAGCGCCAAGAATGAGGTCGGCACCTTAGCCTGGGAATGCCTATTGCTTTGGTCGATTTTAGTGCTGAGTTCTATGTCCATTAGTAGCTTTGACAATAGATCCCTTGCAGAATCCGCGTCATAACAGATAACGGTTTTGCCATCGAAACTGATTTCACCGCTCTTCATTGCCTTGCCGGTTGGTGCTTGAATCCAAGAGTCCGCCGGGACCAGGTTTAGGCATGTATGCAACAACTCAAGAGCACCGGCGCCTTCATCTTCCGTAATGATCATTGGAACGGGATCGCCCAGTCTCGATGACATGATACCGATGATGATCGCCATCGCCTGGCATAAGTGGGTGGTAGCGATCCCCTGATTACGAAGCACCTTGGAGATCTTGATGATGCCTGGTTCAAGTTCCGTGGCCATGGGGAAAAAGGATTCCACGATCTTTGCTGGCAACGCGGGTAATGAGTCCTTTGTGGCTGCTTTCTTCGGCATTTTGATCCCCTTCCCGAATTGTAATTATAGATCCGTATCCAATCTTTCGGTCATGTGCGTGGCAATCCATTGAAGCTGTAAGATATATATCGGAAAGTAGTCAGATTTCTTAACAGGGTTCAACCCTTATCATGTTACGGTCACCGCCAGGCGATGGCCGCCCCAACCAAGTTCCCTGCCCAAAGAATCAATCGCCTATCCTATCCGTCCTTTTCCCCGTCGATTTGCTTGCGCTTGGTGCGGTATCGAATTTTTTCCTTCAACTTCATCCCTTCAGAATCATTCCGCCATCTATCCTTTTGATTTTTCTTAGCTGCACAACCTGGACAGAACCTTTTATCGCTGCGGGTCATTACGATAAATTTCCCGCAATGATTGCATTCCCTGAAAAATGACAACGGCAATCCGCTGAGAAGGTCTATGAAATTATTAACGACATCGATGGTTCTTTTATAAAAGGTGGCGCGACCGGGATCAAACGAAAACTTGAACTGCACGGTCATATCATAAAACCGTTCTCGATGAGCATGATCGCTTTGCCTGAGAAGATCTTTGTATTGGTAATATTCAGTGGACCTTAAGTTTTCAATATCACGATCCAAGGCCTGCGCTTTATCTCTCGATGGGATAATTTCATTTTTATAATCAAGCAGAGCAACCTTGAACTGATCCCACATGGGTTTAAGCAAGGCGTGATATTCGACGATTGATCTCCCGTGGTCGATATTTCCCATGTCTTCAGGATCAAGTTGATCCATCCAGAATGCATTGTCAAAGAGAATGGCCACAAGGTTATTCCAGTAATCCTCAGTTTTTTGTTCGTCGCCTGCGATCCCTTTTATAAGTTCAGCATCGGCTTCTAAAAAATCCTGAACCAGGAACTGGACAAGTTTTTTGGTTTTTGGCGTAATTTTTTTTGGATTTTTTGGCATTTCTTATATTTTTTTATCTTGCTGAAATAATTAGCATAGTATGTTTTTCGTGTATTTACCATAAACGCTAATTATATGGCCATTCGTTATATAGTAAATGGTAATAAGAGTAATTTCAATCAGTTGTTGCTTTTCATGAATTAATGATAAATATACTGTAACAGTCATGGTGCTCTTTGACAACGAAATACCGGAACCGCGACACCGAGATCCGCAGGGCATAGGGCGGAAGCGAGTAGCTCGTCAACAACCACTCGGTTAGCGTGGATGGGAGTGTGATAACAACCAGCTCGAAATCGGATGTAAATGTGGGCAGGCAATTGCAAGAAACGGTGCCGAGACACCCTGTTACGGCAGGTAGGAAGGGGAACCGAAAATCCCTGATACGCAGTTAATGCGAAATGAACATCTATCGAGAAATGCCTGAAATGTCCGGAATTAAACAGCAATTTATTCCTGACATTCTTCGGGACATGAAAAAACACTTCGGTTTTCCTCAGGGATAATGGGGAAATACTGACAATTCTAACAATCAACACATAGGGTCCAACCCTGATTATTTTACGGTCATCGCTCAGGCGATGGCCAACACACCAATTACCTTTCCAAAGAATCAGTTACAGGCCGTTCAGGCCGATTTTAAAAGAGATGTTACTCTGGATCCGGAAGGCAGAGGACATCGTGGTAGATTCAAGTTTGAGGCGATCATCGAGGAATTACGCTGGTATTCCCCATGAAATAGTAAACATACACAAACTGGCGAAAATACTTTTAACCAGCACCAGTACCTTAAGAAAGGGGTGGCGACGGCTTCCTCATTTTTTTGTTGGTGAAGGATGTAATTTGAAATCAGCTCGATTTGATGTTAAAAAAGTAATAGATTTTCTGGAAGAAGAAGCTGAGGCAAGGCGAAACAATGGGACAATACAAGCACAAAGACAAGAAGAGGGGATGGTTCACCCGTTTCATGCTGGACGGGGAAATTTACAAAAAAGAGGGGTTTCCAACAAAATCCGAGGCGGCGGAATGGGAAGAAAACGAACGTTATCGCAAAAAGCATCCGGAACAAGCGACGCAAAAGACGATCCCTTTGACCTTTGCGCGGGTATCAAATAAATACCTGGGTAACTATTCCAGTGATTATCATCAAAAAAATACCTATCGGCAAAAAGCATTTGTTTTCCGTAGCTTTATCACCTTTATTCAACAAGATCCCGAAATCGAAGATTTAGCACCTCCTGATTTTGTAAAATACCTCAAAGTACGTAAAGATGCCAATAATCTGGCCAGAATGGATGAGGGTAAGCTAACAAAAGAGCAAAAAGAATTTTTGGCGCAATATTCCTTCCTTGTTCAGCGGAAAGGATCGGATGGAAACAAGACTGCTAATCGGGATCTTAAAGAATTCAAGGCACTTTTCACTTGGGCTAACCGCCAAACTATCATTCAACACAATCCAGTGGTAAATCTTGAACCATATCCAGAGGAAGAAACGCCCCGCTATATTCCACCAGCTGAAGACATAGATAGGGTTATTCTTGTTGCATCCGATTGGGAGCTTGATTTCATTCAAACGCTCTATCATACATTAGGGCGGTTATCCGAGATTTTACGTTTAGAATGGAGGGATGTTAATCTTGAAAAACGAACGGTAACGCTTCGGACCCGGAAACGCAAAGGTGGACAAATGCAATCTGACCTTGTTCCAATGTCCGCAACTTTGCACAGATGTTTTAATAAAAGGTGGGATGAACGCGATAAGTCCAGCCCAAACGTTTTTACAAAACCAGGCGGAGGGATGTATACGAAAAATGATATGTGCATTCGAGAGATGATGGCCAGATTGTGTAAAAAGGCGGGGGTAAGAAAATTTGGGTTCCAAGCAATCCGCCATCATGTCGCTATGATTTTAGAAGATTCTGGAAAGGCAACACTGAGGGAAATCCAAAAGATGCTCCGGCATAAGCGCCCAACAACAACCGACAACTATCTTAAAGGTCTTTCCCCGTCCATGAAAAAGGTTGCCAGCATTTTGGACAAACCTAAAAAATCCTACCTTCAAGTTGTCGAAACATCCAAATCCCGATCTTAAAATTCAGCTGGCATACTTTGGTGTCGTTTAGTAACTTCAAACCGCATTATAACGATTATTGTAACGATTTTCCAAAAAGACAAAAAAATAAGGTCAATCTAAGAGATCTTAAATTGACCTTAATCCTTAATAATGGCGGAGAGAGAGGGATTCGAACCCTCGGTGCAGCTTTCACCACACACTCGCTTAGCAGGCGAGCGCCTTCAGCCGGCTCGGCCATCTCTCCAGGGTCAGCTATTTGGGTCTGGCGGAGGGAGTAGGATTCGAACCCACGGAGCTTTCACTCAACGGTTTTCAAGACCGCCGCCTTAAACCACTCGGCCATCCCTCCACTGAAATAAGTCGCCTCAATACCATTTTGCACCATCAGCGTCAATCCTTTTATCCCCCGGCCAGTCCGGGATGCATCCGGGGGTGTCGGCTCAGCAGGTTGCCTTATATCGACACCGGAATCCATGATGATCAAGAAATTGATCAAGGACTGAAGAACGAAGGCCAAACGATGGTTGTCGTTAAATGCAGTTGTTGTCGGATACTTCAAATGATGGTTGACATCAAAGATGTTTTGTGATGTTCCTCCGGGCACAAAAAAACAGCAAAATATCGCTTCTGGAGGAAGACGTGTATGAAACAAAAATATGTGGTTCTATTGGACAATGAAAATGGGAAGCTGGCCATTCAGGAATACGCCGAACTGGACAAGGAGATGCTCTCCCTGCTGTGTGAGGAAACCTATGATGCCATAGCGATCAAGGCTGCCATGGATAAGGACCGAAATGCCCTGATCCAGGCCCTTCGCACGCATAATATGTATCCACCGGGCACGTACACGGAACGTATCGCCGATGCCATTGTCGAGATGTTTCAGCCTGGTGCCAACTCCTCTGCCGAGCTTTTTTTCGAAGAAAGGGAGTTGTTCGACCCCGTGGTCCCAGCGGTAGTGGACGAGTCTGATGACGACGATGATGAGGACTCCGGGATAGAGGTGGATGATCTGCTCGATGATGACATCGATGATGATTTCGAAGAAAAAGGGATCATTAAAGATCTGAAAAATTCCATCAAAATTTCCGATGAGGATGCCAGCATCGACGAGGCCTGACCCCAGTCAACACCATTGAAATCACAGGCGCCCGTTCAGACATGCGGACGCTTGTGGTTTTCCTTCAGTGATTTCCTCCACGCGTAAAACTTTCCCTCTGTGATCCCAACCGGCTTGAACAATAGCCAAAAGGCGCTTTTTACCTTGACTTGCCCTGGGTCTTCCACTAATAGTTCCAAACGCCGTTTATTTTTTTATCACGTTTAAATCGAAATCAATTCAGAATTGACGAATGAAACCGACCGTGCCGCTTCATCTTGGCAGAGACGTGGGGCCGAGCGCTGTATAGTGATCACCGAATACCGGGTCTGATAACTGAATGGTTTGCGAAATCCATTGATAGTTTCCAAGATAAATCGTTCCAATGCCTTTGAAAAGACAAGTGGAACCAGTGTGACCATGACCGTACCGTTTTTTTTGAGGTGCGAACGGCTTTTTCATGGACGGCTGGTTCTCTTTTTTTTGCTCTACATTCATCCATAATCAGCATCAGGAGGTGCCAATGGAAAAGGAAAGATCATTTTATCAAAGGTTGAAGGAAAAAGGCGTCTCGCGAAGAGATTTCATGAAGTACTGTACGGCGCTGACGGCAACCATGGGACTGTCATCATCTTTTGTTCCCAAGGTGGCCGAGGTGTTTGCCGCACCGGCACAGCGTCCACCGGTGGTCTGGCTGCATTTCGGCGAATGTACCGGGTGTTCGGAAGCGCTGCTCCGGACCCAGTACCCCTACATTGACGAACTGGTTCTGGAAGTGCTCTCGGTGGAATACCACGAAACCATCATGGCTGCCGCCGGATACCAGGCCGAAGAGCAACTGCACAATGCGATTAAAAAATACGACGGCAAATTCATCTGCATCGTCGAAGGTTCCATCGCCACGAAATTCAACGGCGGATATGGCAAGGTCGCCGGCCGCTCCTTCCTGGAGATTGCCAAAGAGGTCTGCCCCAAGGCTGCCGCCGTTATTTCCATCGGCACCTGCGCCTCATTCGGCGGTATCCCGGCCGCATCTCCCAATCCGGGCGGTTACAAGGGTGTCGGTGACGCGTTAGGTATCAAGACCCTGAACATTCCAGGCTGTCCGCCCAATCCCATTAACCTGGTGGGCACCGTGGTCAACTACCTCCTTTTGGGCAAACTGCCCGATCTGGACGAGAGCGGGCGTCCCCTTTTCGCCTACGGCAAAACCATTCATGACCAGTGCCCCCGTCGCGCCCATTTCGAAAACGAAGAGTTCGTGGAAGAATTCGGCAGCCAAGAGGCCGCCTTGGGTTACTGCCTCTACAAGATGGGATGCCGTGGACCGGAGACCTACAACAACTGCCCGATTGCCAAATTTAACGACGGCACCAGCTGGCCGGTAGAAGCGGGACATCCCTGCATCGGCTGCAGCGAACCGAATTTCTGGGATAAGATGTCCCCGTTCTATGAAGAAATGTAGGCCATCAAAAATTGAAAATACAAGTCCTTAACGAATAAGGGAGGATTGCATAATGGGCAAGCGTGTAGTTGTTGATCCGATTACCAGAATAGAGGGCCACCTTCGCATTGAGGTGGAAGTGGCCGGAGGCAAAGTCGTCAACGCGTGGAGTTCGGGGCAGATGTTCCGCGGTATCGAGCTCATCCTGCTGGGCCGCGACCCGCGGGATGCGCAGCATTTCGTCCAGCGTTCGTGCGGCGTCTGCACCTATGTTCACGCGGTTTCGTCGGTCCGCGCCGTGGATAACGCCATCGGGCTGAAAATACCGAAAAATGCACGCATCATCCGGAATTTGCTTCATGGCGCCCAGTACCAGCATGATCATCTGGTCCATTTTTATCATCTGCACGCCCTGGACTGGGTGGACATCGTCAGCGCGTTGAAGGCGGACCCCAAAAAAACCGCCGCCCTGGCAGACAACGTCAGCAACGACCCAAAGGGCGGTTCCGCCTACTACAAGCAGGTCCAGCAGCGCATCCAGACTTTCGTGGACAGCGGGCAGCTGGGCCCCTTCGCCAACGCCTACTGGGGGCATCCAGCCTACAAGCTGCCGCCGGAAGCCAACCTGATGGCCTGTGCCCATTATATCGAAGCCCTCCGGCTTCAGGCACGAGCGGCCCGCATGCACGCCATCTTCGGCGGCAAGAACCCCCATCCCCAGTCGCTGGTAGTGGGCGGCGTCACCAGCGTAGCGGACATGACAGCCGACCGTATCGCCGAATTTCTCTATCTCACCAAAGAGACCCAGGATTTTATTAAAAACGTCTATATTCCGGACCTTCTGGCGGTCGCCTCCTTCTATAAGGACTGGGGCGCCATCGGCGGAACCACCAATTTCCTGGCCTACGGGGACTTCCCGCAGACCGATGCCGAGCCCGACAGCCTGTATATGCCCCGGGGGATAATTAAAAAACGGGATTTGGCGAACATCGACATGGCTTACGAAGGCAAAGTTACCGAAGAGGTGACCCGCGCCTGGTATGAAGACGGCCCCGCCCTGCATCCCTACAAGGGAGAAACCAAGCCCCTGCAGGAAGATCCCAAGTATCGGCCCGACAGCGGCAAATACACCTGGCTCAAGGCCCCGCGCTACGAAGGCCTTTCCTGTGAAGTGGGGCCGCTGGCCCGCGTGCTGGTCGCATACGGCAAAGGCCACAAGGATATCAAGCCGATCGTGGACGACACCCTTCAAAAATTGGGGATTCCCGCGGGTGCTCTGTTCTCAACCCTGGGCAGAACAGCTGCCAGAGGTCTGGAAACCATCGCTATTGGCGACGCCATGCAGGGCTGGATCATGGATCTGTTGGAAAACATCAAGGGTGGGGATACCCAGACCTACGAGCCCTATGAGATGCCGGAAAGCGCCATGGGCGTGGGACTCAACGATGTGCCCCGCGGCGCGCTGGGCCACTGGATCAAGATCAAGGATGGAAAAATCGGCAACTACCAGTATGTGGTCCCCTCAACCTGGAACTTCGGTCCCCGCGACGAGAAGGGCCAGCTGGGACCGGTGGAGGAATCTCTGATCGGGACACCCATTGCCGATCCCAAACAGCCCTTGGAGGTGCTGCGGACCGTCCACTCCTTCGACCCGTGTATCGCCTGCGCGGTTCATGTGATCGATCCGGACTCCAACGAAGTCTATAAATTCAAAGTTCTCTAATTAAAGAGTCGACAACCGCCCCCTCCCGGGTATGGTCATCCGGGAGGGGGTTTATTTTTCAGCGCTTCATCCTTTTTCACCGGACATGGCAATGGCCTCTACCGGGCATTCGGCCGCACAAAACGAGCAGGCGATACAATCCCTGTGGTTTTTTAAAAAGGGGCGCCGCCGGGTTTCCCGGGTGCCCCGGTCCGATTTCAAATCGATGCAATTGGTGGGGCAAGCCTCCACGCAGATGGTGCAGGCGATGCACAAATCCGGATTGAACTCCGGTTTTGGCCATTTGGACCGGATGCGGATCCGTTCGCAAACCATATCCTCGGGATTCTTCACGCTGGCATGGGGGCACACCCGACCGCAGGCCCCGCAGTCGATGCATATTTTTTCGTCGATGCGATGCCGCTTTTTCCGTTGCCCGGTGATGGCTGCGACCGGGCAGATTTGCTTGCAGACCCCGCAGCCGACGCAGCGGTTGGTTATCCGATAAGCCATGGCCCACCTTTAAGCATCGTCCGACGATACCGTTTCCGATTCATTGCTTTTCCAGGCCCAACTGGGCCAGACAGGTGTCCGTAGGAACGCCGCTGTCCATATCGTACCCCATTTCGCGCCAGTAATAGCGGCGCAGTTTTTCCAGGGGTACGGTCCTTCCCTTGTTGGCTCCTTCCGTCTGGGGCGGGTCGCCCAGGAGCCGTTTGCTGAGGCGGATATCTTTGGGATCGATACCCTGTTTGATGTTAAACAGCTGTTTGACCGTTTGAATCCGGTGGCCGATAACCATGTATTCGTCAGGGGAAAAATCCCATCCAGTGGCCGCGTTGAGCCAATCGAAGACCGGAATCCGGTGGGCGCCCAAAAAGGCGCCGAAAAGGCAGCACCCGGCACCGTTGATGACGTTCATGTACTGGCTGCAGGCGGCTCCCATGATCGCTTTTTCCCGGTTTGCCTGATATTTGCTTCCTTTCAGATAGAATAGGAATGGGTTGGGAAGCTCCGGTATTTTCCGCCACAGCTGGAACATTTCATAGTACATGTAGGCACCGATGGTATGGCGGCCCGGGGTGGCTTCGACCACGTTGTGCAGGGCAAATCCCGGATCGTATCGGCCGTCATGCATACCGGGTTCCTGACCGCCGGCATGAATGGCCATCTTCCCGGCGCCCTTGCCGATTTTTTCGGCCGCCCGTTTTGTGCCGTCGGCCAGCAGGTCGCCGATGCCCTCACGTCTGACCATTTTTTCCACCAGTTGGACGATGGCCTCGGTATTGCCCCAGGTCAACTTCAGGCCATCGGTGTCTGCGGAGGTCAGGATGCCCGTTTCAAAGCACTCGACGGCGAAGGCAACCGTGCCACCCACGGAAATGGTGTCCATGCCGGCACGGTTAAGCAGTTCGTTGAGGTAGTAAATGCTGTCGGTATCTTTGTTGAGGCACAGCCCTCCCAGGGCGATGGTGGATTCGTATTCGGGCCGATGCACCTCGGTTTTGCCATCCGGCGCCAGGCTGATGCCCCCGCAGCCCAGGGGGCAGGAATAGCAGAAATATTTGGCCACCACCGGTCGGGTAAATTCGTCAGGGTCGATGGGCCTGGACGCTTCCAGTCCAAAATCCCGGTTGGAGCCCTTCCAGTTCATCACCGGTGCATCGCCGATTTCGATGGCTATCTGGTTCTGGTTGACGGTACCCCACTTTTCCAGCATAACCTTATAAAGCATGCCGTCTATTTCCATCTGGGTCGGCAGAAACCGCATGAGTGTGCCGAGATAAGCCGTCATGGTGCCGTTTAAAAACGGCGGCTGAAAGGCGACATGCGCATTGCATGACAGGCTCAACGCCTTCATGCGCGGGCGATCGTAGGCGTGAACCCGATGGGCGCCGCACAGGACAACGGCTTTGAGCCCTTTGGCCCCCATGACCGCCCCCAGGCCGCTGCGAGCCGCCAGGCGGCCCCCGTGGTTTACGATGCCGGAGATCAGCGAGCGGCGTTCGCCGGCTATGCCGATGCATGCCACCCGAACCCGTTGCCGCCGGCCGTTTTCCTCAATCAGCAGACGTTCGGTTTCGATGGCGTCCTGGCCCCACAAGTGAGACGCATCCCGAAGTTCCGCCCCTTTGGTGTCTGCGTACAAGTAGACCGGATGGTTGCTCCGGCCGGTAAAGAAAATACCGTCCACGCCGCAGCCCTTGATGCCGGGGGCGAGGTTGCCGCCGCAGTTGGTATCTCCCCAGGTGCCTGTGAGCGGGCTTTTGCCGACCGCCATCCAGCGGCCGGTAAATAGGGATCCGCTCCCGGTCAAAACCCCGGACACGAACCCTAAAATATTATCGGGACCCAGGGGGTCCGCGCCGGGGGGGATCCGTTGGTACAACAGCCAGGATGCCAGTCCCGTTCCGGACAAGAAACGGGTGTATAGACGATCGGGAATGGATTCGGTGGTGATGGTGCCGGTGCTCAGATCGACCCACAACACCTTTCCCATATATGCATGGCCCATAAAAGCCTCCGGGGTAATCAATCCGCTTCAGCAATCGGGACAACCGAAAGGAAAGGTTGGCCTTTACTATTTCATGTTTTGAGTATATTTTCAATATACTATCCAAAATAGGCCCAGCGGCCAGATATCGGAAACCAGGCCGCGGACGGCCACAAACTTGAAAACCGGAGATCGACAATGGCTGCCAGCCGATTCGGCCTGATCTTTTTTTTATCAGCGGCGTTGTTATGGAGTTTTCCCGAACCGGTCAACGCCGGACAGTGGCTCCAGGGCAGCCTTTACCTGACCGATGAAACCGGGCAGCGGATATACGGCGAATATGTCTCTATTTTTCTGACATCCGAAAAGATCCCGGTGCCTCGATACCCGGGAATTGACAAACTGGAACGGCATCGGCGTCTGGACCGGATCAACCAGATGCATTTGGATTTTTATAAATATTTTGCACAATACCGCAATAAACCCGGCTATTTGGTCGCCAATGCCGAATCGTCGGACGATGGAACGTTTGCCTTCCTGAATGTGCCTCCCGGCGACTACTATGTTGTCGTCACCTTTCCGGCTATGATCGGCGGCTATAAAGTGGCCTGGCAGCAGCCGGTCACGGTCGCGGCCGGCCGTATCCGCCATGTAACGCTTGACAGCCACAACCTGGCGCTCCCCACGGATAGAAGGGAATAAGCCTGAAACCTATCGATGATGCCTTGAACCAAGGTCGATTTAGTGTTACCAATGCGGCTTGCCTTGGGTTGAAACATTCGATTACACAGACAGCGGAAGATCCAAAATATGAATTCTGAACATGTTATGATTCTGGGTGTGGGTAATATCCTCTTGAGCGACGAAGGCTTTGGCATCCGGGTGGTTGAGGCGCTTGAGGAACGCTACGATTTTCCGGAGAATGTTTCCGTGATCGATGGCGGTGTTTTAGGGATCAACCTGATGGGAATCATTGCCGAGGCGGACCAGCTCATCGTTGTGGATGTCATCCGCAACAAAGGCAATGCCGGGGATTTGTACCGCATAGACGGCGAGGCGATTCCCGAGCGGATCCGAGCCAAAAATTCCCTGCATCAGATCGATTTTCTCGAATCCCTGACCCTTTGCCAGGCACTGGATAAAGTGCCGGAAACGGTAATCGTCGGCATCGAACCGTTGGATACGGAAACCCTGTCTTTAGAGCTGACGCCCGCCACGGCCGACCGGGTAGACGATGTGATCCATATGGTATTGACCGAACTGGACCGGCTGGGCGTGGCCTACACAGAAAAAGAAGGAGCCTGAACACCTATGTGCCTTGCCATTCCGTCACAAATTATCGCAATTGAAAACAGCATGGCCACCATCGATGTGGAGGGCGTCCGGCGATCGGCCAGCCTGATGCTGCTCGAAGATGCTGCCGTGGGTGACTATGTTATCGTTCACGCCGGATTCGCCATTCAAAAACTGGACGAAGCGGCGGCGGCGGAGTCTATCAAGCTGCTGCGGGAAGCCGCGGTCCTGATGGATGATCTTGAAGCCAAAAAAGGATAGCGTTCAACACGGGTCATGACAGATGCACTTACGGCAAATCGCCTGGAGATCAACGGCATTGTTCAAGGGGTGGGCTTTCGCCCATTCGTCTACCAGTTGGCCAACCACTACGGCCTGAAGGGTGAAGTGGCCAATACCGCAACCGGTGTGTCCCTGATCGTGGAAGGTCCGCCAAACGCCATCCGGCAGTTCATCGACGATCTTCCGGTCAAGAAACCGCCCCTGGCGCACATTGTCGACGTATCGGCCACACCCGTTGCCGTAAATGGTTTTACGGTCTTTTCCATCGTCAAAAGCCGGAGCAGCGCCGCCCGGACGACCCTCATCTCCCCGGATGTGATGGTCTGCGAGGACTGTCTGGCGGAAATGCGCAATCCAGCGGACCGCCGCTTCGGCTATCCGTTCATCAACTGCACCAACTGCGGCCCCCGCTACACCATCATCGACGACGTTCCTTACGACCGCCCCAAAACCAGCATGCGGAATTTTCGCATGTGTGCGCAGTGCCAGGCCGAATATGACGACCCGGATAACCGTCGGTTTCATGCCCAACCCAACGCCTGTCCGGTTTGCGGTCCCCGGGTGGCCTTGTGCGATGCCGGCGGGAAGGCCATCACCACCGACGACCCCATCGCAGAAACGGCCAGACGGATAAGGTCCGGGAACATCGTCGCCGTCAAGGGGCTGGGCGGTTTTCACTTGGTCGTGGATGCCACCCAGGCGGATGCCGTCGCACGTCTTCGGCGGCGAAAGCATCGCGAGGAGAAGCCGCTTGCCCTCATGTGCAGCAGTCCGGACCGCATCCGGGAGATCGCCCGTGTGACGGACGCGGAAGAACGGTTGCTGACGTCCATCCAACGGCCCATCGTTCTGCTGGAAAAGCGCGAACGAACGCATATTGCCGATGCGGTTTCACCTCGTAACCGCTATTTTGGCATCATGCTGCCCTATACGCCCTTGCACCACCTGCTGCTGGACGCCGGTTTTGCCGCCCTGGTGATGACCAGCGCCAATTTGAGCGAAGAACCCATTGCCATCGATAACGCCGAGGCCTTTGTACGACTGGATGGGATTGCCGACGCATTCCTGGCTCACGACCGGGATATTTACCTGCGCAGCGACGACTCCATCGTAAGCTACAGTGCCGGCTGCATGCGTTCCATCAGACGTTCCCGGGGATATGTGCCCGTTCCCGTGTTTTTAAAAGACGATATCCCGCCGGTGCTGGCTTGCGGGGCCGAACTGAAGAACACCGTTTGCCTCACCCGGGGTAAGCAGGCTTTTGTGAGTCAGCATATCGGCGACCTGGAAAATCGGGCCACCGACGATTTTTTCAGGCTCACGGTGGACCATCTCCAACGCATCCTGGACATCGATCCGCAGATCGTGGCCTGCGACCTTCATCCGGATTACCTGAGCACCCGCTATGCGAAGGAACGGGCCGGCAGCATCCCCTGCATCGAGGTTCAGCATCATCATGCCCACATTGCTGCCTGCATGGCCGAAAACAAGGCCGACGGGCCGGTGATCGGGCTCTCCTTCGACGGTACGGGATTGGGGACAGATGGCACCATCTGGGGGGGCGAGGTGCTGGTGGCCCGGTACCACACCTTTACCCGGGCGGCCCATCTGGCGACGGTACCCATGCCCGGCAGCGCCGCCGCCATCAGAGAGCCATGGCGCATGGCCCTCAGTCATCTGAGGAGTGCATTCGGTGAAGATCTGGGGGCTCTCGTGCTGCCCCTGTTCCGGTCGGTCAACCAACAACAGATGAATGTCATCCTGGCGATGATGGACAAACAGATCAACAGCCCGCTCACTTCCAGCCTGGGCCGGCTCTTCGATGCCGTGGCCGCGATCATTGGGCTGCGCGGCAAGGTGGCCTTCGAAGGTCAGGCCGCTATGGAACTGGAGATGATTGCCGACGACACCGCATCGGGCCACTATGATTTTTCCTGGGAAGATCACGGTGACGATCCGATTCTCATTTCGAATGCCCCCATTATTCGTGGTGTGGTCCGGGATGTGAACGCGGGTCTTTCACCGGCAACCGTCAGCGGCCGGTTTCACCAAACGCTGATCATTCTGTTTGACCAGTTGTGCCGTCATTTGCGCACCGCCACCGGCATCGACCGGGTGGCGCTGAGCGGCGGCGTGTTCCAAAACCACCGGTTGTTGGTCGGGCTGACCGCCGCTTTGGAAAAAAGCGGCTTTGACCTGCTCACCCATCGGCTGGTGCCGGCCAACGACGGTGGCCTTTCACTTGGCCAGGCGGTGGTAGCGGCTGCAAAAGTGGCGGCTCCGTAAAACGTTCGATATCTGCGTTACGCTTCATCCCTCGTCATTGCGGCGTACGACAGGTACGCCTCATTCCTTGGGATTTGCAAGCCTTGATCTCGAACTTTTTACGAAGCCGTCGGAAATACGACTTTTTACGCATTCATCAAAAGTAAAAAATCCATAAGGGACGATCCCATATGACCCTGAAACTCAGCCAGGACTTTCACGATCCCCAAATTGCCCGGCATCTGGCCGCGCGCATCACCCGCATCAGCCGCAAACCGGTCCGGTTCATGGAGGTCTGCGGCACCCACACCGTATCTATATTCAGAAGCGGCATTCGCTCCCTGCTGCCGGAGACCATCTCTCTGCTCTCCGGCCCAGGGTGTCCGGTGTGCGTGACGGCGCAGAAAGAAATCGATGCATTCATCGCCCTGGCCCGGGAACCGGAAACCATCGTGGCCACTTTCGGGGATCTGATTCGCGTACCGGGAAGCGGATCCTCCCTGCAGCGCGAAAAGGCCGCCGGCGCCGACGTGCGCATCGTCTACTCCACATTCGATGCTGTGGCGCTGGCCCGCGAGAATCCGGACAAACGGGTGGTCTTTTTGGGGGTGGGCTTTGAAACGACAGCACCGACGGTCGCCGCCGCCATTATTTCCGCTCATCGGGAAAAGCTGGACAACTTTAGCGTGGTCTCGGCCCACAAAACCGTGCCTAGGGCTCTGGAGGCCCTGACGGACGGCGAAATCGACATCGACGGCTTCCTGCTGCCCGGCCATGTGTCCGTGATCATCGGCCTGGACGCCTACCGGCCTTTTTTCGACGCCCACCGGGTGCCCTGTGTCGTCGCCGGTTTCGAACCCTCCGACCTGCTCCACAGTATCGCCATGCTGGTGGACCAGGTGGAATTCCACCGACCCGCTCTGGAAAACGCCTACACCCGTGCGGTATCCGCCGCCGGCAACCCCCGGGCCATGGCGGTGATGAACGCGGTCTTCGAGGTGGCCGACGCCGACTGGCGGGGCATCGGCGCCATTACCGCCAGCGGGTTGGCCATCCGTGAAGAATATGCGGCATTCGATGCCGTCAAGGTTTTCGATATTCAACTCAAGCCGGTCCCGGAGCCCAAAGGCTGTGCCTGTGGCGAGATCCTCACCGGCATGAAAACGCCCCCCCAGTGCCCGCTCTACAAAACCGTGTGCAGCCCAATGGCACCGGTGGGACCCTGCATGGTCTCCAGCGAAGGCACCTGCGCCGCCTACTACCGTTACCACGGAGAGGAATAAGACCCCATGAAACCGGACAAGATCCTTCTGGACCACGGCAGCGGTGGAAAAATTTCCCACGGCTTAACGACTAACCTGTTGCTGCCCACATTCGACAACCCGGCCCTGGCTATGCTCGATGACGGGGCCACCCTGAATGTTCCCGGCGGCCGAATCGCTTTTTCCACGGACACCTATGTAGTTGATCCCATCTTTTTTCCCGGCGGCAGCATCGGGGACTTGGCCATCAACGGTACGGTGAACGATGTGGCCATGTGCGGCGCGACACCGTTGTATCTGAGCGTGGGGATGATCATCGAAGAGGGCTTTCCCATGGCCGACCTGGAGCGGGTGGTGGCGGAAATGGGTCGTGCGGCACGGCTGGCCGGCGTCATGGTCGTCACCGGTGACACCAAGGTGGTGCCCAAAGGGGCGGCGGACAAAATTTTCATCAATACGGCCGGAATCGGCATCATCGCCGAGCACGTCAATGTTTCCGGCGCCAACGCCCGATCCGGGGATGCGGTGATCCTCAGCGGCACCATGGCCGATCACGGCATGACCATTCTCACCCAGCGCCAGGGGCTGACCTTCGAATCGGACGTCGCCAGCGATTCCGCCCCATTGAACCACATGGTGGCAGATATCTTTCGCACCGGTTGCGACGTCCACGTCCTGCGGGATCCCACCCGGGGAGGAGTGGGAACGACCCTCAATGAAATCTCTGGAAAATCAAACATCGGCATTCGAATTTACGAGGACCGCCTGCCCGTCAAGCCTGCCGTCACCGGTATCTGCGAGCTTCTGGGTTTCGATCCGATATACGTGGCCAACGAAGGCAAACTGCTGGCTTTTGTGCCGGTCGATCAGGCCGATCGGGTGCTGACGGCAATTCGGCGCTCCCCCTACGGCAAGGATGCCTGCATCATCGGCGAAACCGTCGACGAGCATCCCGGCCGCGTTTTCATGAAAACCCGTATCGGCGGCGAGCGCATCGTGGACATGCTCACCAGCGAACAACTGCCACGCATATGCTGATTTTTCTGCGACCCGGGCCTACGCGTGAGGCCGTGCTTATTTTTGGAATGCTGGCCGCATTGCTCTGTTCGGCCTGCCAACCGAAACGGGAGCTGCGGTTGTCCGGAAAGACCATGGGAACCACCTACCACATCAAGGTGGTCGCCGGCCTGTTGACTTCCGGCGCTGAGATTCAGAGGCAGATCGACATCCGTCTGGCCGCCATCAACAAGAGCATGTCCACCTATGACTCCTCCAGCGAGATCAGCCGATTCAATGCCATTCAATCGACAGCCGAATCCTTTTCTCCGTCCGATGATTTTCTTCACGTGCTGCAGGTGGCGGCCACATTGCACCGGCTAACCGGCGGGGCATGGGACGGAACCTTGGACCCGCTGGTTAACCTATGGGGGTTCGGCCGAAAGGGGGCGGTCAACCACATTCCAAATGACAGCGAGATTCTGCAGGCCCTTTCCCATGTGGGATTCGACCGGATTCGTCTGGATCCGTCGGGCGCCATCGGCAAGACCGACCCTGCCGTGACCCTGGACCTGGCGTCCATAGCCAAAGGATATGGCGTGGACGAGATCGCCCGGCTGCTGGGCCAAAAGGGGTTTGCGGACTTCCTGGTGGAGATCGGCGGCGAAGTTTACGCCCGCGGCCTGCGCAAGGACGGGAAGCCGTGGCTCGTGGGGATCAACCGCCCGGATAGGGAGGCGGCCTTCAATGATGTCTACCGGGCGATTCCCCTCACGAATCGGGCCATGGCCACCAGTGGCGATTACCGTATTTTTATTCAACTCGCTGATCAATTCTATTCGCATATCATCGATCCGCGAACCGGCCGGCCAGTGGCTAACGGGGTGGTGAGCGCAACGGTGGTGGCAGCCAACTGCACCGTGGCTGACGGTTTGGCCACCGCCCTCATGGTGATGGGACCGGAAAAAGGGGTGGCATTGGTCAACCGCCAGGAATCGGTGGAGTGCCTCATCGTGGCGCGAAAGTCCGACGGTACGCTCATGGACTATCCATCCAGCGGATTCGTGATCAATTGATGGATTCGCCGTCGGAAATCAGGGCGTGGGCAAACCGCCCTTCCAGTTACGGCGGCAATCTCTGGCGAGTCCTCCTCAACCGCATCTTCCCCGCGATGAGTTTTTTGCTTGACAATCCTCATGCAACTAAATAGTTACTTTATAGCTTAATAGTAGCTATATATTAGCCGCGTTGATCAGGCTGCCGGCTCGCCTGCAGATCACCACTGTCATAACCGGGGCCAAGAGTGGTTCCCAAGACGTCTTCTATATGGTGTGAGCATGGGGGAATGACAGTTGACAAGCGCGGTCGCATCATAGTATTTGCGTCAATACCATAACAATACCCATGATATTGATAAGTTACGATTTTAACCGAAGAGATTTCAAGACAACGCGGCCAGGGGGCTTCCCCCGTAACATCCTTGGCGCGGTAATCCAAAGGAGGGTGAAACGTGGAAATTGCCGTATTACTCAAACAGGTTCCGGCTACCGAATCGTTAATTGAGATCGCCGATGGCGGAGCCGCCATCAAGACCGATGGCATCAACTGGGTCATGAATCCCTATGATGAATTGGCCGTGGAAGAGGCCCTTCAGATTCGCGCCGCCGGCGGTGGAACGGTGACCGTTTTCTCGCTGGGACCCGAAAAAGCGGTGGAGGCGTTGCGCACGGCCCTTGCCATGGGCGCGGACACCGCCGTCCGCATCGATCCGCAGGGCAATTCGCTGGACGGATTGGCCACTGCCAAAGTGCTTGCCGGAGAGTTGAAAAAGGGTGCCTACGATCTGATTATCGCCGGCCACCGGGCCGTGGATGACGATAATTTCCAGGTCGGTCCGGCCGTTGCCGAGTTGATGGGCATTCCCCACATCTCCATGGTGATCCGTCAGGAGGTGACAGACGGCAAGATCCGCTGCACCCGGACCATTGACGGGGGCACCCTGGTGCTGGAAACGGCCCTGCCGGCCCTGATCACCACCCAGCGCGGCCTCAACGAGCCCCGTTATGCCAGCCTGCCGGGAATCATGAAAGCCAAGAAAAAACCCATCGATACGCGGGCACTGTCGGAAACCGGCACCAATCCGGGAGAACCCAAGGTCCGGACGATTGCCATGCGGCTGCCACCCCAGCGAAAGGGCGGCCGGATCATCGAGGGTGATAGTGCGGCGGCCAAGGCGGCGGCCCTGGTCAAAGCCCTGCGGGAAGAGGCCAAGGTGATCTGAGCGACGACACCGGCAGCCGTTGTAAATCCAGACACCGCCCGTTGCAGATACCGTTGCACGATCGGGCGTCACTATACAGGGAGAAGAATCATGTCACAGGCAATACTGGCCATCACCGAACAGCTCGACGGTTCTTTTAAAAACGTTTCATTCGAAGTTATTTCCGCCGGCAAAAAAATTGCCGAAAAAACAGGTGGACCGCTTATCGCCGGCGTCATGGGTGCCGGTATCGAGGCCATTGCCGGCCAGGCTGTCGAATACGGGGCCGACCATATCCTGCTCGCCGACCATGAAGGGCTGAAAGACGGCTTGTCCGATGCCTGCATCCAGGCGGCGGCCCAACTGATCGCCAAATCCGAACCGGCCGTGGTGCTGATCGGTGCCACGTCGCAGGGCAAGGACATTGCAGCCCGTCTATCCGCCCGTCTGGACGCCCCGCTGGCCATGGATTGCGTGGATGTCCGCGTCGAAGGCGACCAGGTGGTGGCCACACGCCCCATGTATGGCGGGAAAGTCCTGGCAGAGGTGAGCCTTTCCGGCACGCCGGCCATTGTCGCCATCCGCCCCCGGGCCGTGGAGGCGGTGGCTACTCAGGGTCAAGGCGAGGTTGAAAAGGTGGATATCAATCTGGACGGCACGACCTTGAGCCTCGTTGAAAAGCACATGGAAACCGGAAAGATCGAACTGACCGAAGCCGATGTAGTGGTCACCGGCGGCCGGGGCATGGGCGGGGACGATTTTGCGGTCGTGGAAGCCCTGGCCAACGTCCTGGGTGGGGCCGTGGGTGCCTCCCGCAGCGCCGTGGACGAGGGCTGGCGTGCGGTTTCCGATCAGGTGGGGCAGACCGGCAAAGTCGTGGCACCCAATCTTTACATTGCCTGCGGCGTTTCCGGGGCCATTCAGCACCTGGCCGGCATGGCCTCATCACGCGTGGTGGTGGCCGTCAATAAGGACCCCGAAGCGCCGATCTTCTCCAAATGCGACTTCGGCATTGTAGGGGATCTTTTTGACGTCGTTCCTGCCATAACCGCTGAAATCGAAAAACTGAAAGGGTAGATGAGCTAATTTCAAAACGCCTCCTTTCGGCCACTATCGACCGTGAACGGCGGTTTAAATCCGCGACAACCGCGAATGCATGCCTCCGGTTGAAATGATCGCCCGCCTTGATCGTAACCGAACGTCAACATGTTGAAACCGGCTCAACCCGTTATCGACCGTTTGAGCGTTGAGCGTCGGCATTAAATTTCAAAGGCCTCCCGAAAATATTGGGCGGCCTTTTGACTTTTCACTAGGTTGCTGGTAGATGATGCCGATGCAAGAATCCTTCTATTAATTGAGAATTACGATGGTTTTTTATCCCCTGCGGGGGATCCGGAAATTCTGTTGACCTCCATGCTTCTATATATTGAAAGTCTGGGCTGTGCCCGCAATCAGGTGGACAGTGAAAACATGGCCGGACAACTTCTCCAGGCCGGATGGTCGCTGACCCGGGATCCGGCCGAAGCCGCCGTTATTGTCGTCAACACCTGCAGCTTCGTGGAATCGGCCATCAACGAATCCATCGAAACGATTCTTGAATTGGCCCGATTCAAAAAAAAGGGGCGATGTAAAAGACTGGTGGTGGCCGGCTGCCTGCCGGAGCGCTTTCGCGAAGCCATTGCCGACGCCCTGCCCGAAGTGGACCAGTTTCTGGGTACCGGTGCCTTTACCCGCATCGCCGATGCCGTGACCGGCCCACTGGACGGAGGGGTCTGCCTGCTGCCGGACCCGGACCGCATCGTCGTCGACACAACCGGAGCCCGGGAACGGGGGCAGTCCCATACAGCGTACCTGAAAATTGCCGAAGGATGCAGCCGCCACTGCACTTACTGCATCATTCCCCGGCTGCGGGGCCGCCAGAAAAGCCGGCCCATGGAGCATATCCTGAACGAAGCCCGGGAGCTGGTTGCCGGTGGGGTCAAGGAGCTGAATCTGGTGGCCCAGGACACCACCCATTACGGCCACGACCTGCCCGAACCGGTGAGTTTCGACATCCTGCTGGCCCATCTCGCCGACGTGGCCGGGGATGCCTGGGTTCGATTCTTATACGGCCACCCGGAAAGCATCACCGATAGCGTGATCGAGACCGTTGCCGCCCATCCCAACCTGTGCCCTTACTTCGACCTGCCCGTTCAGCATGCGGCCACCCGCGTATTACAAAAGATGGGTCGAAACTATGAAAAGAAGAAGTTGCTGGATCTGTTTCAGCGTATTCGGTTAACGGTTGCCGGGGCCGCTATCCGGACCACCCTGATTGTCGGTTTTCCCGGAGAAACGGACGCCGACTTTCAGGAACTGATGGATTTCGTTGAAAAGGTCCGTTTCGACCACCTGGGGGTGTTCACATACTCCGACGCCGAGGATCTTCCCTCCCATCGGCTGCCGGGGCATGTATCCAAAAAGGTGGCCCAGTTCCGACACGACACCCTCATGGCGCGGCAGATGGAGATCTCGGCGGACAACCTGACATCCATGATTGGGGAAACCCTGTCGGTGCTGATCGAGGCCTCACCCGAACCCCATTTATACGAGGGCCGATCGATTCTGCAGGCGCCGGAAGTAGACGGCATGACCTTCGTGAGGACGCTGCCAGGCGGGCCCGCGCCATCGGTTGGAGAACTATCATCGGTTACGATAACGGATACCCTGGAGTACGACCTGATCGGAAGGGCGCTATGACCGACCTGAAACAGAAAATCCTGGCCGCCGTGGGTGACGATCTCAAGGCCATCGAACAGGCACTGGCCGAAAACCTGAATCCTTATTTCGATCTGGTATCTCAAGTGGCCGGTCATATCCTGTTTGCCGGCGGAAAGCGATTGCGCCCCCTTTTAATGGTCCTGTGTGCCCGGCTTTGCGGATATTCAGGCAATCACACGGCCCGCTTCTCGACAATCTTTGAATACCTGCACGCCGCCACCCTGCTGCATGACGATCTGATTGACGGGGCGGACATGCGGCGCGGGCGGCAGGTGGCCAACCAGGTATGGGACAACCCCACGGCGGTGCTCACCGGTGACTTTCTTCTGGCCCGGGGGCTCGCCATTGCCGCGGACACGGGTTTGTGCGAGGTGATCCGGACCATTGCCCGGATTACCGAAAACATGTCCCAGGGTGAAATTCGCCAGTTGGAGAAAAAAGGGGATATCACCCTCAGCGAGGACGATTACCTGGAGGTAATCCGCTGCAAGACGGCCGTGCTTTTCGAAGGGGCCTGCCGGACCGGAGCCCTGGTGGCCGATGCCGACGCGGCCAGGGTCCAGGCGCTGACCGACTACGGATATCATCTGGGGTTGGCGTTTCAAATGGCCGATGACCTGCTCGACTACACCCAGGATCTCTCTTCTCTGGGCAAACACGCCGGGGCCGATTTAAGGGAGGGAAAGCTGACCCTTCCGCTGATCCATGCATTGTCCCGGGCCCCCCGGACGGATCGACAATGCATGGTCGCCATCCTCGAGAATCCGAATTTTAGCGGGGCCGAGTTTGCCGCCCTGGTAGAGATGTTGAAAGTTCATGGCGGTATCGCTTATACTGAAGCGCAGGCATCTGCCCACATCCAAAAGGCCAAGACGGCGCTTCAGCCGTTTGGGGATAGTCCCATGAGGGAAGTTCTGACGGACATTGCCGACTATGCGCTGGTTCGAAAAGGATAACCTCGTCATCAACCCAAGACCCACCCGACCATTTCACTCGGATGGACCTGTCCGGTGTTTTCGTTCCGGTATCCGGGCGATCCGTGAGGAAGGAACCTATGTCCGATTATAACGCGATGAAAAAATGGATTAAGCAAATCTGCCTGGCGATTGTTCTGGCACTTGTCGGTACCGGCAGTTACGCGGCAGACAGCCGTGCGGTCAAGCAGTTGAAAGTATTGGGAACGGCCGTCATCCACGAAAAGAATCTGGCCGATGGCAGGCAGAACGCGGTCAATGATGCCCTGGTTGCCGCCGTGGGCCAGGTGGTGATGGAACTGCTCACCGGGGAGACCGTGGTCCAACGATTTCAGCAGATTAACGACAGCATCCTGTCCGAACGGGACAACTACGTTAAGAACTACCGGGTGCTCACCGAATCCGTATCCGGGACCACCGTCAGGGCTCTGGTTCAAGTGGACATTGCCGTCGATCGGGTCAGCCGGGATCTTTCCCGTATGGGCCTCGCTCTGGCCGGTGCCGTTTATCCGAGGATTCTTTTCATGGTGGCGGAAAGAAATGTAACGGATGCTGATTTTACTTACTGGTGGGGGGATCGCCGGCTGCTCAGCCGGACCATCTGTGAAGGGGCAATGGCAGCGACACTTGAGGCAACCGGATTCGAGATTGTCGACCCGCCTGATTTGACATCACCCCTGTCGCTTCCCGTGAATGCACCGGAGGCGGATATGGTGGCCCTGGCAGGACGGCTGGGGGCGGATGTTCTGGTTACCGGGTACGGTACTGCCGCGGGTGCACCCAATACCATGGGAGGGGCCACCAGAGCTTATGAAGCTGTCGTCGATGTTCGGGCGTTTAATGTCCAGACCGGTCAGCCGATGGGTCGGACACGCCAGGAATCTGTGGTTTCCAATCAAGACGAGGTCTTGGGAGGGCGCGAGGCACTGTCCGGAGCGGGGGTATCGGCCGGCAATGACCTGGCCCGGCAGATCATGGCCGTCTGGCAGCAGGAACAGGACCGCAGTGCCGTTATTGACGTGGAGGTCGAGGGCACCGGGGGCCATATCGCCAGCTTTGTCCGCCTGCGCACGGCGATCTCTTCGCTGTCCGGAGTCAATGAACTGAAGATGAAAGCGATGTCGCCCGACCGGGCCGACATGGCCGTCAAATACCAGGGAAGTGCGCGATCCCTGGCCGACGCGCTGCTGCTGCAGACCTTCAGCGGTTTCGGTATCGACATCTTTGAGGTGACACCCAAGACCATCCGCATCCGTCTGGTGAACCCGTGATCCTGAAGTCATGAGCACCGAACGATCGGACAAGGCCATAAACGTCCCCAACATCCTGACGCTGACGCGGATTCTGTTGACGCCGCTGTTCGTCATCCTGTTGCTTCGGAACCAGTTGTCTCTGGCCCTGATCGTCTTCGCCGTGGCCGGTATCAGCGACGGGTTGGATGGCCTCATCGCCCGCTGGTTCAACCAGCGGACCGTCCTCGGGGCCTACCTGGATCCGGTGGCAGACAAAATGATGCTGGTTTCAGCCTTTGTCTGCCTCGCCATTATGGGAATCATCCCGGACTGGCTGGCGGTAATCGTCCTGTCGCGGGACATCCTGATTGTTATCGGCATCGCCATTTTTACCCTGATGAGGAAAAAATTCCAGATCAAACCCAGCCTCGTTAGCAAATGGACCACGGCCGCCCAGACCGTCATGGTGTTTGTTTTTTTGATGGCACCCGGCATGGTCGGACTTTTGACCGTACAACATCTGCTGCTTTGGGCGACTGCTGCACTGACCACCATTTCCGGGCTTCACTACGTTTATATCGGCATGAAAATCCTTCAGTAGGTCGAGAAGAACCGGTGACAAAAAGTGTCTCATTTCCCTTGACACCACTATAATCAGGTGGTATCAGCTTCACTTCATGTAGGCGCGTAGCTCAGGGGGAGAGCGCTTCCCTGACACGGAAGAGGTCGTTGGTTCAAATCCAATCGCGCCTACCACTTACGAGCAAAAAAGACCGACCATACAAGCTTTTGTATGGTCGGTCTTTTTTTTGTGGGGTCAGAGGCAATTCGAGACCTTATTTTTCGGGTACGAAATAAAGGTGCGGGGTAGATCTCCCGGCCGACGTCCGCCGGCAGCCCAGGCCGCTGGTAAGATAGCCGGCCGCAGTCGACCGGGAAAAGGAATTTTCTTATTTCCCCGCCGTCGCCATCCGACCGATCAACCCGTCTTTCCGGGCGCTGCCCCGCGTTGTCCCGTGGTAATAGGCCGCTGCCGTGACCGTCATTGTTCCCAATGATCCGACCAGTGAATAAACGATCGCTTTATTGCCATCCGGAACCTCGACATTGAATAGGCCCAAAAGAGTTGCACCGAAAATTAAAAAAAGAATAATCGCGATCGCGCCGGGCATCTTATCCTTGACCTCGATCTCACGATGGCGGGCCGAGGCAGCGTCATCATAGGCCAGCTTTTCAAGATCGATGTCCAGGCGCTTCATCTCAAGTTTGAACTGCTGATCGGCGGCCTTGATTTTCTGGAGCACCTCCGGCGATGCGGCCGTCATGGCCGCGTTGAGCTGCTCATCGATGTCCTGGTCGGGATCCTGGTCGGGACCCAGGAGCGTATCGGCCAGCACTTTGGTGGCCATGCCGGCCAGGGGAGTCCCGAACACCGAGGCGATGCCCGGGGCCACGGTCCGCACCAATTGTTTCCAGTCGAATGCCATCGGTCGTCTCTCCTTGATTAAAAATGCTCATAAATGGTTAGATGGGCCAGATTGATTCCGATCATCTCCGCCATGAATGCCTTGAACGTGTCCCCCGAATTAAGGACCGCCCTATCACCTGACAGCTTTCCATAATGCTGCGCCAGTATGATGCAGCCCTCGGTGTCAATGACTTTGTTGCCTGGATGGCACAGGACCTTGGAACGGCCCGGAACATCGCAAATTTCGAATGTCTCGCCGAACCTGGGTGAAACAACCCGTTTCATCTCATATTGTTGGGCAGGAATTGACGACCGGTTCCGTTCATTTTCCAGATCCGCCGGTTCAAGGGTGACACAGAAAACCTGTTTGTTGATCCGCCAAACCCCAAACGTTCCGAATCTGAAATTTTCCTCCAGGCGAATTAATTCGATGATTGGTATCATGGCTTAGCCCCCTTTTGCTGACTTGAAGGCCGCTTTGACTCCCTCTTTCAGGAGCCAGATCCCGCCGCCCACGCCGGATGCGACAATCAACCACGCGATGCCCTGGCCCATCTTGTCTACGCGGGAAATGAACCGTTTTAGCGCCCTGTTGTTTTGTCGCATCACTTCGATTCCCCTTGCATAGTCGCCGCCGCCCAGATCCCTTACCATGCCCATCAGATGAGGAACTTCTGTCTGTGCATCTGATGGTAAATGGCAAAGACAATTATTGTTTTTCAGGCCAGCCGCCAGCGCCTGGGACACCACTTCGCCGATGGACTTTTTATCGTCTTCAGTCAACATGGTTCGATTTTCCTGTTCAATTTCAATCATCGAACAAACGTTTAAACCACCGGATTATTCGCTCTATGATCGTTCGATAACGATCTGCCCAGGAGGGTCCGGAGCGACAAGGTCAAAGGTGACTCCCTCCATTTTCGACATCGAGCTTTCATTGCCGGCAGAATCCTTGGCAGTGATTCCGATGTTATAGATTCCATCTCTGGTGGTCATGCCGTCCAGGGTGGAAAGATCGATGCTGGTAACGTTTCCCAGATCCCAGGAAGGCGAATCATACCCGACCGCGTTCGGCGCTTCCTCCATGTAAAGCCGATATCCGGAGACGTCCGGAGATCCGCTCGGCGGAAATGACAAGGTGACAGTTTTGACTTTCATTTTCATGGCTCCTTTGTGATTGTTGGTATTCCTGCAGGCGCGACGTGGCCATAAACCCACCATCCGCGAGGTTTCCCGTCAACGGATGCCCTTTCAGGGTCGGTTGATTCCGTCCATTCCGAACAGGGAGGATTCATCAAATCGTTGCAGGCCCGGACCATAAACACATAATGCCCCGACCGCGGGATTTGAATCGCGATCCGGTTTGTCTCGGTTTTTCCCAAATTGGTTTCATAATCATGATCGACGCTGTAAATTTTCGCCTCATAATAGGTCGCCCCTTCCACGACATCCCAGGAGGCGGTGATGGCTTTGTCGGTGGTGCCGCGATAGGTGAAATAATCCATCCCCGACCAATCGCCGCCGGAGGCAAACCATGCGAAACTCGAAAGCATCGCTGACAAAGATAGAGCTGTGAATGTCTTCATATTTCCGTCTTTTCTCAGGTTTGATTGATCTATCGTTCCTTCAGGGTATTGCCTCTTCTTCGTTCTGATAGAATTTAACCCATAAGTGTTCCGCCGGGTCGCCGGCGTCGTAGACGGTTTCAAGCAATTTTTCGACTGCCGCTTCGAGCCCTGCATCCCGGCCCTGATCTTTCGGGTGACGGGTGGCGGTACCGCCTTCGTCCCGATAATAATCCACAGCGGCGGCACATTTGAACTCGTTGACATATTCATCCCGGATCGTTGTGTATTCGGATTCCCATCCACCATCGGAAACTCGTTGCGTTTCTATACGGCGACAAAAAATCGCATAAAGTTGGAGAAAAATTTTATCCGAATAAAAGCAGGTCACAAACTGTTTAAAATCGCGGATCACGTATCGGTCATCGACCTGATACGGTTGATATTCGACGTTTACCAGATGGTCGTGTTCAAAATGGTAGTAATCCTTTCTGAGTGCGACATCTCCGATTGGAGTAACAAAGCGGTATTTATATTCGGTCGTTGAAATGCGGTCGTAAAAACAATCACCTTCCTCGTATTTCAAAATCGAGGTTCCGTCGCTGTCCACTTCATGTTGAAGCCGGCATTCCTGCGTTCCCCATTCCGGTTTATTGATCGGATTCAAATAATATGAATAAACTCCCCAGGGGCGAGAGTCGTTAGGTTCCTCATGAACAGCGGGCATTCTGGTTTCTGTTCGCTTGGATCCCCCGCTTTCCATCAGAAGAGAACAGGGGTCAACAAATCCCTGACATTCAAGCCATGCGTAAACATACCATTCATGGGTATTGAGCAGATCATATGAGCTGATTCCCTGATTCTCGTATCCCTCACCCTCACCATCAGGACATACCAGGTAGTCGATTCCCCACACATAATCGGTAGGCAATTCGGCGGAAGCAACAGATGGAGACCATATCGACTGGATCTCGATAGTATCCAATGCCGCTAAAAAATCCTTGACCTGATTCCAGGAAAGCGGCCATTCCAGCCCGTCAAAATCGTCATGCCGCGCATAATCGCCCAGGGTGACATCCCAGATAATCACGGATCTGAGGTTCCAGTCGTTATAGGGCGGGATCCCGGTCTGGGTGTTGATGACGACATAAGGACCGCCTTCGCAGGGTTTCGGGTTGTTCTTGAACCCGATCACCTTGACCTGTCCGGTCGTTTTATAGGGCTCCCATCTGACCAGAACATGGTCGCCGTTCTCGAAGGCCTCGCCGTTACAGTTCATGTACTCGATGGGAACGTTATCGAAATGCGTTTGGTGGTTGATGTCCAGGTTCTGGATGCCCGACCAGCACCCATCGAGGTTGACCGAACAGGTCGAGTTTTCCTGATCGACGTTGGAGACCACGCCGTATCGAAAGGTCGGTCGCCATTTCTGAATGGCCGGCATGATTGCAAAATTGCGCATGGCGTCTGCCACCGGCAGGGTCAGAAACGGAGTCGCCTGGCCATCCCGGACCTTTTCAAAAACGGATTTGTCCACATACCCGGGCCTGATGTTGATTCCGTTTTGGTATTCGGCGCCAGGTTCGATCGTCCCGACGATCCCGGAAAGGTTATGCGTGTAATCCGCGCACCATGCCTCGGTTTGGAAATCCGCGTCCCTGGCTTCCGTAATTGCCGCGATCCGTTTCTCCACGCCCGCTTTTCTCATCTTTAAAGTTGCGATTTCCTTCGGGTCCGTCGTTTTGGCCAGAACCCCAACGAGAAAACCAAGAACCGCGTTAAACCGGGCAAGCATCAGGTCCGCCGTGGCCGTATCGTGGAGCACCTTGACGGTATAAAGCCCTTCGCCGGCTTCGCTGATGATTTCCGCTTTTCCCATTCAGGCCTGGGCCTCCGCGACTTCCATGTATTGGAAATCCGGTGAGATGATGCAGGTGATGGTCCCGACCGTGATTTCATGAGGACCGTAGGTCGCCACATCCCCGGGACGCAGGTAAAAATCGGGGTTCGCGCAGCGGAACTGCATGCGCCCGTCAGCCAGTAAAGTCTCGCGCGTAACGTTTTCCAAAGCCACACGATTCGACGGATATTCCCGCGTATCGTACCCGACCAGCGTGGTGCTTTGGCTCAACCCGCCGCGATCGTAACGATGGGAGTAATATTTTGCCCGCAGCAATTCCTCTCGCAGCGATTCCACGCCGCCGATGAACCCGGACATCTCAACCACGATCTGACCATTTTGACGCGCGACAATCGCCTCTGCTTCGGTCGGGTCATATTTCAACACGACCGACAGGTAAGAAGGTTCGCCGTTTCTCATCCGGAACTGGAGCGACTTCAATCCGGAAAGCTGGTGATCCGCAAGGCCGTCCGGTCCGCCGGTCAACCGGGCAAAGTACCGATAGACGACGTGATCCGCATTGGCTTTGAGCCACCGGGTAAAATCCGTACCGCCAATGTCATCCGAAAATGCGATCATCGCCGCAAAGGATCGGTCGAAGGATTTGCGGTATTCGACGGTGGCAGAAAATCCGATTCCTGCCGTGAACCCTACGTTCCGGACGGCAACACTGCCATGAATTTCGGCAGAAAATCCAATCCCGACGGAAATACCCATATCCGATAGGTTGAACGCATCCACGAATGCGCTGAATCCGATCGTGCTCGGTTCCACCTCGTTAAAATCCGGATCATAATCCCAGGCATAGAACCCGGTTGGCGGGGTATACGTAAGGCTGGCTTCCGAGAATTTCCCCGCCTGCTCCGCCGTACTGTAGTAACTTTGACCGGCCAGACTCAGCAGACCGGTGATCCCGGTAAACGCCGGGTTCAGGTCGTTGGCCGGATCTCCCGATCCCTGCCACACGCCGTTTTTAGAAAACCAGGCCCTGCCGTTGGTTGCATCCAGCGCGATCCCGATGATATCGCCGGTGGTCCATGAATCACCGAACGATGATTTCACGTTCGCATGATCGGACTGGCCTGTGGACAGGTAACCCCACCCGTAGGCGTCATAACCGATTTGTTGTGTCTGGACCGGCCATTGTTCATTGATCACGCCGACAGAATCCGCGATCCCGCCGGCGACGATTTCGATCTCCCAATACCATTTGGCATCCGAAACCTGCCGGGTTCCCGCGCAGGTCGTCACGCCGTTGGTCCCGGTACGATCGAAGGTCAACCCGTTATTGGTGACCAGCGCCTTTGCTGAACATCGCGACGCGGACCACATGTTCAAGGCGTTCATGTCCTCGAACGCCTTGAACCCGGACGGCGGTGAATAGTCGAAATCGGCGTTGTCGAAATGCGCGTCGAGGATGGCTCCCAGATCCTGCGAATAGGCCGCCGGCCGGAATCCGCCGGCAAACCCGGAAAAGGCCTCGCCCGTGCCGGCCGCCGGGTCCCCCGAATTCATCCAGGTGCCGTTCTTGGAAAACCAGATCTTGCCGGCGTCCATATCCAGGGCGATGCCGATGACATCGCCATTGGTGCTGGACGGGCCATACGCGGAGCTGCTGTTGGAATTGTAAATCAGGCCGGAAGAGACATTCAGGCCCCAGGATTGGGAGTCATAGCCGAGGGGTTGTTCGGTGATCGCGTAGGATGGGCTGACGACACCGATAATCGTTTGCGTGCTGACAACATTCAGGACGATCTCCCAATACCATTTTCCGAAATCGATCTTGGCCAGGGCCAGGGCATTGGCGCCGGCATACGCCGTCAGATGATGCTCCAGCGTCAACCCGCCATTGGTGATCGTCCAATATTGGGTTTTATAGGTTGGGTGCCATTGAAAAAAAGACATGTTCAGACATCCGAACCGGAAATCGCGATATAGACCTTGATCACATCATCATCAGAGATGCCGGTGATCGATCCCTGGCTGAACTGCGCGATCGGACCCAGAACGCCTCCGCCGGCCACATCGCCTTTCGTGTTGAGCGACATCATCGCCGCCCCGAAAAGCGTCGGATCGACACCGGTCATCGTGAAGGTTGCCTTGGCCGCTGCATTCGACAAGCTTTGACCGGATACCCCGCCATCGGAATAGGCGGGCCTCGTCGGTTCGTCATACTCGATCGTCTCGGTAAACCCGGGCACGGCATAAGTATCGGTAGCCGCCGGGGTGTGGTCGTCGGTGAAAAGCGCCAGGTACCACTGGCTTGTCTGGGGGCCGCCGCTGAACCCCACATCCAGCAGATGGTCGATGCATTCGTTCGGAACAAGGTTGTCCTCGATGCGCTCGGCAAGGAGTTTGTTTCCCCGCCAATGCTCCACGCGCCACTTACTACTGAATCGTATTTTCTGATGAGAGTTGGTTTTCTCGCGCGGATTGTTTTTACTGAGTCTCTCGACAGTTTTTTGCATAAGGTCAAACATGATTTTTTGAAGGTGTTTAGTCAGGCCGTCACCATTGACTGTGATTATTGAGTCCGTCATGCCATTTTCTCCATGAATAAAAACGTTATGGTCGCTTTACCGTCGCGCCGCCACTTGAAACGGTAGACATACCCTTTGAAAACACCCTCCCAGAACGAGATGCGAAGCACGGTCGCATTTGCGAAAAGAGCCTTGAATTTTGCTCCCTCATCAGGCGTCATCCGGCATTCGACAACGAAATCCCGGTCGGTATCCGAGACCCCCAGGTGCGAGAACGCCGAACCGCCGTCCAAGGTTTTGTCCCGGCTGATCCGGGCCGTGTTCTCATATTCCCCGCTCACCTGGTAGTTTCGAAGGACCATCCGTCCGTCGATGTCCGCCGTCGTTTTGCTGAGAAAAATCATTTTCCACCCAATAGCAGGGAGTCGATTCCTTCCTGCGTGGCCCGGATCTGGATCGCCGCGAACAGTTCCCACATGATCATTTCAAGGTGCGGGGCGAGTCCGTCGCCGTTGACGGTGATCAAGGCACCCCCGCTTTTCAACCGCTCGGTCATGGCGTCCCGGTAAGCGACTTCGGAAAGCGTCATCTTCTCCTGGAGTTCCAGCGCCTTGTCTCTTCGTTCCTGCTCCGCATCGATCGCCCGCTCGATGTTGTATCGCTGCCCGGTGTTCTCGGTGTCGCCAAGCTGGGAAAAAAGGCCGCCGATCAGATCGCCGGTGTCGGTGAAGATCGTAGAAATGTTCTCCGCGATCGCCTTGACCCGCTCGGTGCCTGCCTCGATTTCGGCGATATCGACCTTGGCGCGCCATTCAAACGCGGACTGCACCGTTTCCGCCTGGGCCTTGATCTCGGCGATATGCAGGTCGTTTTCCAGTTCGAAGCGTTTGACCGCCGGAATTTCCTCTATCGCCTCCTTGGCTTTCTGGACTTGCGAAATATCCACGGGGACCGTGATGGTTTCCCAGGTGCCGGTCGATTCGCGGTAATATTCAAGCGTCTGGAGTTTGGAAACGGCTTCGGTGGTATCGATGTTGACGGTCTTTTTTTCCTCGACAAGGATCCCCAGCGCCCGCATTTGCTCGGTCAGCTCCGCCGTTGAATTCGTCGTCGCGTCGATCTGACTTTTCGCATCGATGAAATCCGCTTCCGCATCGACTGCAGCCGCCTTGCGATCCTCCATGATCGATTTCCATCGCTCCTGGATCTCGATCCATTGCTGCTCGTTCTCTGCCTGCTGGGCCTGGACGCCGATCAAGCCGGTGTGCTTGTCGATGAAACCCAGGACCGATTGCGCGGCGGCATCGACTTCGGGGACCAGTTTTCGCCAGACTGTACCCATAGCCAGGCCGGCGGCCCCGGCCGCCAACAGGGGGTTGGCCGCCACCGCCGCTTCAACCGCAGTGAAGGCAGCCGTGAGCCCGCCGGTTCCGATCAACGACTTGACCAGGGAAACGATTTGCCCGCCGGCGAGTACGTTCATCGCCAGACCGATGCCCTTGATCGCGCCCGTCACCTCGCCGATCGGACCGGTCACTCCGGACAAAACGGATCCGATCCCGGAAATGGATCCGAAGGTACTTTTGGTTTCATCATCCAGGTCGTTGAATTTCTCGATCAATCCGATGATTTCTTTGCCGACTTTAATAAAAATCCCTGCGATTCCATCCGAAAAACGAACCAGGCTTTCGAGGGTGTCGATAATTCCCTGGATGGCCTTTTCCAGGTCCTTCGGATCGTTGAAGTCGATTCCGTCGAAGAGGCTTCCGATCGTCTCCTTGATAGACTCCAGCGAATGAACGAAACCGGAATAGTCAACGCCTTCCAAGGCTTCGGGCAGGTTCCTGGCGATGGATCGCAGGCTTTCCGATACGCCATCGAGGAAACGGTTCAGCGCATCCAGGATCGGATCGAAGGCGCCGGTGCCGACGGATTTTTCGATGGCATTAAAAATACCCGTGAACCCGTCGATGACGCCGACGCCGGCCTGCTGGAATTCGTCTCCCATCGAGGATGACAGGTTTTTGAATCCCTGGATCAGCCGGTTGATGGCCACTTCCGGATCTTTCAGCCGTTCGGCAACCTCTTTGGATGCCGATCCGGCGGCATTCATCGCCACGGCCGTGATCTCGGTCGACTTGCCCAGGCCGTCGAAGACCTCGACCATTCGCGCACTCTGGTGGATCCCCACCAGCTGCTGGGTAACGAAAAGCTTCTGGTTCTGGTCGAGCGTCTGGAACGCCTTGCTCACATCCAGCAGAATGTCCTTGCCGGACCTTAACTCCCCGTTCGAGTCCCGCTGGGAAACCCCGATGGAGGCCAGTGCTTCCTGGACCGGCTTGGAGTCGTCCAGCAATCTGAGCAGGCCGGTTTTCAGCGCCACCGCCGCTTCGTCGCCGGACCGGAATACCTCGATCACCGGAGTGAGCAGGCCGGCCGTCTCTTCGAATGAAAAACCCATCGTCCGGGCGATCGGTGACAGGCCGGCCATGCCGATGCCCAGCTGCTCGATGTCCGTGGCGTAGCGGTTGGACACCTCGTTGAGGATGTCCAGCAAACGGCCGGCGTCGCTGGCCGGCGCCTTGAATCCTTTCAGGGTGGCGATCAGGATCTCGCTGGACTGCGAGGCCTCGACGCCGCCGGCGATGACCAGGTCCATGCCGGTTTTCGCCAGCTCCATTGACTCATTGACGGTGAATCCGGCCTGGACATAATTGGCGGTGGATTCAAGGATGGAGGCCGCCGATTCGCCATAGGCGCCCGAAAGGTCCTTGGCGGTGGTTTTGGCCACCGATAGCGCCTCGTCATTGTCTCCGACGACTTTTTTCAGTTCGGTGAATGCGGATTGAAGCTTGGAGGATTCGCTGAAGGCGAAGGCGAGACCGGAGGCGGCCATGGCGATAAGGACCGCATCCAGCTTGACCACCGCTGTGGTAAGGGAGGCGAAAGGAGCGGAAACGGATCCGACAGAGGCGTTGAGCTTGTCCAGGTCGCGGCCGACGCTGGTAATGGCCGTGCCGGTCCGGTTGGTTCCCTCGAAAAGGATTTCGATGGTGCGTTTAAGATCGGCCATTATTCCCGCCTGTTTTTATCATAATACCGCTCCCACAAAAGGAGCTCGATGTCGGTGAGGAAACCCTGGGGAAAAAGATCCGGAATAACTTCAAAGAGAAACCGCTGCCCGCCCAAACCCCTGGAACATAGCGCCAAGGCGCCTCTTACTCGCTCCTGGTTCCAGAGGCGTTCGATTCCCCCGGGTGCACCTGCCCGATCCCCGTTAATTCGAGGATCTTCGAGGTAACCGCATAGAAGGCTACCGGGCAGACGGCCGCCAGCTTGACGCAATCCTCCTGTTCAAGGTGAACGGAGACGACCCCGAACTCGCATAAGGCAATCCGGTAAACCAGGTCGCTGGGAACCTCCTTGTCGATCCCCAGGGCCTGCTGGATCCCCTGAACCTTATCGCTGATTTTATCGCTGAGGACGCCTTCGATAATCTCCTTGATCGATTTGTTCTGACTCACCCGATCGCGGGCCCTGGCGACCTCTTCTCCGGTAAGCCCCTGGACGATGAATTCAGCCTTTGCGGGATCATCGAAAAAAGCGGACAGTCCCGGAACCGGTACCGGGGCCGTCCGCCGCTCGAACTCGGCCGACTTGAATTTTTTGATATCCATTATGAGCTGAACTCCACAGACGGTTTTTCACAAGAAACCGTCACGTTGATTTTGTTCTGTTCGCCGGACGGGAAATCACGGGCGATCCCGACCATTCCCTGGCTCAACAGGTAGGGGGCCCGGTTGGCATCCGGGAACCACTTGACGGTCACGAACTCGTTTTTCTCGCGGATGATGGCGTCCGTGATCCCGTCGTTGGCAAACACCGTGAAAGTGACGTCGCCCACCGAGTCCGCTTTCATCGAACCGATCGCGCCGGACACGCCGGACCCCTCATACATGGTTTCGCTGGACTTGGTGACGCCGACCTCCGCCGCCTTGAAATCGGCGGTTTTGGGAAGGGTGGTCAGCGAGGGAGTGTAATATTTGATGTAGACCCGTTTCGGCGCAGGGCCAACATGGCTCAGCGGCAGCGCCTCATTGAACAGGACATGGGCGTTTTTCTTCGCCGCCACTTTCGCGAAAGATCCGTCGCCGATGTTGAAGATCTCGAACCCGGGGATATCGGCATATTCGGCATGGTTGCCGAAGTCCTGATAGATCTCATCAGCCGCAATCACTGCCGAACCCGTGGCGCTGAATCTCACCTGGCCGAGTTCGACCGAATCGACCGGGATCAGCGGGGGACCGCCGGCGGCTCCGCGGGTTTCGGAGAAACTGGTCGATTCCGTTCCCTCGACCTCATCGATGGTACCGGTTTCGTCCATCACCACGCTGCAGATCTTATGTGTTTGGGTAGATGGCCGTGTGAGCGCAAGGGCGGCTGCCGCGACCTGGTGGAGAACCCCCATGCTGAAGGCGGTGAATGCGGCAATGGTGACCGTGTCCGGCGTGGCATGCACGGACAACACCCGCTGGCCGGTGACGATGCCGTTGGGCCGGACATCCGGTTCGAATCCGGATTTTCCGGAAAACACGCCGCCGGCAGCGGTGAAAACCTGGTGGTCGCCGCTGTCCGCCATCACCGCAAAATCGACGAGCGTGCGGCTTAGTTCGATCTGGATCTTTCCTCTCTGTGAAGATGCCATGGTGAAAATCTCCTATGTGGTGGTTAAATTATACGGATCCCCGATATCGGTCTCATACTTAACGTTGATGACGATTCCGGCAGTCAATGTCCGCTGGCCCATCTGATCCGGATATTCAAGTATCCCCCCGCCGGCGTATTCCAGGTCTTCGGCGTCGGCCGGTAATGAACTCAACGCGGCGGTAATCAGCTCCCCGAGGACCGCCTCGCCCAGCTCGCTCGGGTTGTTCTCGCCAAAGGATATCAGGCAGCTGATGTCCACCGGCATGGTGCAAAGCGTGCTGCCATAACGCGATCGCTCCGCCTCCTCGACACCCGGCATAACCGTTATCACCGGGAGGGGATCCACATCCGGATCGAACAGTTCCTGCCCCCTGAAAACTTCCGGTGCAGGAATGGCAACATACGAGCCATAGCTTTCCAGCGTGGCGACGATATGCTTGATGATTTTTTCGCGCAGCGTGTCCGCCATCAGGCGACCCCCTTTAAAAGCACATCGATCTCGTGGGCAAAATTCTTGTTAAGACGCTCATCGGCCGATTTTTGCAGTTTGGCCCAGTTGGGTCCGGTGTTGTAAACCACCTCCGGGTGCGGACCATACAGCGTCTCGATCGGATATCGTGGAACGCGCCGGCCGTTGACGGTGGCCCGGCGCATGGCCAGCAGTTTGCCGGACTTGGGGCTTTTGTTGAGAAAACCATGCCTGATGGCTTTCCGGCCGGTTGATTTTTTAACGTCGACCGACAACCCGGTATTAGTCTGGCGGGTACCCACAAAATCGGTCAGATGGACGCCCGGACCGACCGACACCGCCTTTGCAGTCAGCCGGCTGACATATGCCTTATGGATGCTGATCCGCTTTCTGACCGCCGCCGCCTTGAAGTTGTAATCCTCCCGGGCCAGGCTGACCATGTCGGTCCTGACGCCGGCGACGGACTTGTTCAGCGCCCTGGCAAAGGCCCTGGGAAAACCGTTCTCGATGCCGATCAACGCGCGTTTGGCATCGTTCAGGTCGGATTCGGATAACTTTACCTGAGCAAACCCCATGGCTACGCCTCGACAACCACTGCTTTGCCTTCAAATTCGGTCCAGGATCCCGGGTAATGGGCCATCGAGACCACCGTGTAAACCGTCGATCCAACAGCGAAGGTCTCGCCGCGTCTGACCTTGCGGTCGATATGCGCGCGCTGGTAGCTGACAATCGTCTGTTGTTCGGCAACCTGGATTGTGCCGCCTGGCTGCCAGTCGCTGTTGGTGTCGACAATGACGGTGCAAGCGACATCGTCTCCCATAGACGGAGAAAAAACAGCCGGGCTTCCTGTCAGTTTATAGACCTTGGATATGGCCATCCTGGAGGCATCGGCAAAAGTCATGGCTATTCCTTGAACGATCTATGAATCAGGGCCCGGCGGTCACGCTGGGCCTGCACGGCGGCCGCCAGCTCGGCCTTGTTCATGCGGCTTTCGCCGGTAAGTTCCGGGTAGGTCCTGGCCTCGGCCAGCAGGTCCTCCTTGAGCATGTCGGCCACCGGCTTGAGTTCGGTAGGAGGAACAATCTTCGGTGGTGCGGATTCCGAATCTGACTGCAGGCCTGGATCCGGAAGGGTGCGTCCGATCAGGTTGCGACAGGCCAGAACCAGGTGGTAGCGGCCCTGGTTGCGGAAGGTGCGCCGGCGCTTGCCGGTGGCCAGCTCGCGCACGTCCTCCAGTTTTGCCTCGGTGAAGGCTTTGAATCCGCCGGCCTCCAGAACGGAGATGGCGGCTTTTTCCTCGTCGGTCAGCAATTCGTTGAAATTCATGGCTCACCTTGTTGGTGGGAGCGCGGCGGCCCGCGCTCCTGATTATGGATGCGTGGTGATGTTGGAGAACAGGTACTGGCAGGCGGCGGCGATGTTGCTTACCACTGCGCCGGTGTCGTTCTTGCTCTGGATGAACGCTTCGTCGACATGGTGGCGCACACGGAAGATGTCGGAGCGGATCTTCTCCTCGCGATAGGACTCCACGATGGGATTCTGGGGCGAGTCGGCCGTCCAGAGGAAGGTGCGGCCCACACCCGGCTGGGAGATGTCCGGACCGCTGGAAATCTTTACCAGCTGGGCGTATTCGTTGTTCCAGAGATCGGCCACATTGGCGTCCATTCCCTTACCGGCACTGTTGAAGACGGCGCCGCCCACCAGGACGCGAGGCAGGTTGAACGCCCCGGCCAACTGGGCCGCACTCATCTTGGCGATGTCGAGTCCCTGGAAGGTGAATTTGATACGATCCACGAGCTGGTCGCAGTTCTTGAGGTTCTGGAAGGTGGAGTAGGCGATGATCAGCGCGTCGGGCAGCATTCCGCACTGGAGTCGAAAGGCAGCGATACCGGCGGCGACATCATCAAGAGGGGTGGCAGCGGCGGCATCGTCCCACTCGTTGGTAACCGGGTGAGGGATAAAATTGGTTTCGTTGAACATCTTCTGGGCGATACGTTTCTCCTGGGACCGCAAAATTTTCTTGTAGGCCCGCTGGGTGGCCATCATCTCGGCCATGCCCTGTTCTTCCTGGTCGAACAGCTCGCGCTCGGTATCGTCCAGGGGTTCCTCGACGCCCTTCTCCGCGGTCTGGAACTGGCCGCGTTCGTAATCCCAATCGTCGCGCTGATATTTGCCCCGCGGCGCCCGATCGGCATCGGGTGCGGACAGCAAAGCCTCTTTGGGGATCACCGGATAGGTGGCGCCGTTGACAGAGGTTCGGAAAACCGGCATGACTTCCAGGCCGATAAATCCCATGGTATCGCCTTCCACCATCTCCATGACCGACATGCCCAAATCCGGCCGGTAGACAGCGCTGCTTCCTTTTGGTCTCATGATATTTTCTCCCTATGCTTGCAAATGTTGGTTGGGTTTCAGCGGCCCGAACGGCCGGGGTTCAGGTTAAACCGGCAGACACTCGATGTGTTCGTTGGACGCGCCGGCCGCCTGCATGGACGTAAACTGGGCACTGCCGCTGGTGGTGTCGGATACTTTGCCCTCCGCCGCACCGAAAAGGGCGGTACCTCTGGCGATGGCCGTGCCGATGGCACACTCGACCTCGAACGTGCCTGAGTCGTTTTTCAGTTTGACGGCCACAGGTTCGCCATCGGCTACGGCGTACTCTGTGACGCCGATGTAGGCCTCACCGGCCCCGGCGTGGACCACTTCGGGCGGATCGCTGGTGGTGCCGGATTCAATTTTCACCCGCCGCTTGGCTTCCAGGGCTTCGCCGGCCTTAAACGTCTTGGGGCTTTCAGTGAACATGGGGTTTCTCCTTTGCTGTGCTAAATGTTGATTTAAAACCGCACACCTGCCGGCGGCGGATTAGTTGACGCTTTCCAGATAGGCGGCATGGGCCTTGGGGTGGGCCCGCATGACGAGGCGCATGGCCTCGGTCTTGGTGCACTTTTTCCTGTCCATGGTTTCTTCCACCAGGACCAGAAAACCCTTGTTGCCCTGATCGATATCACTTCCGGCACCCCCCGGATTTTGAGCACCGGCCTGCTGGATGGCTGCAAGAGTGGCGTCCTTGGCCGCATCAATGGCCTTTTGTTCTTCGCTGACCACCGGTTCCGGACGGATGGCCTTGTACTGCTCGACCGTCACGTTGGTCTTGATGATCTCCTCGAACTTGCCGGCTGATTCCTCGCCGAAGTGGATCCTGGCCAGCCCGAGGATCCGGTCGCGTTCACCTGCAGTGGCCTCACCGATGATCACGACGGTGTCCACACTGTCTGCCCCCTGCTGCCGGATCTGGGCGCACAGGTCGGGAAACAGCGCCGCCAGATCGCCGGCGGTTTCGGGAGCAACGGTTCCTTGATTTCCGTTTTTCATGGAAAACTCCTTTCCAGGAGCGGCCGCTCCTGTAGAACGTGATTGGAAGTAAATTTGCCCGGGCGCTGCAGGAATCAATTCCACGGCAGCGGTCAGGGCGTCGTCAAAAGTTCCGGTGGCATCGGCCAGGCCCGCGTCCACGGCCTGCTGGCCGATGAAAACCCGACCATCGGCCATGTCGACCAGGACGGTGTCGGTGGAGACCCCGCGATTTCTTGCCACGGTATCGATAAACAGGCTGTAAATCTGGTCGAGTTCGGCCTGGATGACGGCGCGGGCGTCATCGCTCAGTGGTTCGGCGTTGTTGCCGATCGCCTTGTACTTGCCGGCGGCGATGACAGTGACCCTGACCCCCAGGTTGGCATCGTATTTCGACCAGTCGTTGTGCATATAGAGAACCCCGATGCTGCCCACCTGGGCGGTGCGCTCAACGATGACCTTGTCGGCGGCGCTGCCGATCCAGTAGGCCGCCGAGGCCATCATGCCGTTGGCGAAAGCCACCACCGGTTTTTTCTCCCGGACCGAATAGATCAGGTCCGAAAAGGCATCGGTGCCGCTCACCTGGCCGCCAGGCGAGTCCATGTCCAGGAGGATGGCCTCCACGTCCTTGTCGTCGACGGCGGCGGTCAGGACCTGGTTCAACACGGACAGCGGCGTGCCGCCGTAGAGATATGACCAGATGGATCCGCGTTTGAAGATGGTGCCGTTGACCGGGATGATGGCCACTCCGTCGCGCAGCATGAAGTCGAACGCCTCTTCCGGATCTTCCTTGAACTTCACAGAAAGGGACGCGACAGTATCAGGGTTGGGCATGCGACTGAGCATGTCCTCCATGGCGCCGGCGCGGATGCCCCATATGGAACCCCGGCTGAAATCACTGATCGGCATTGGTCTGCCCTCCTTGGGGTTTCTCGACGGCCGGCGGTTTCGCATCGGCTGCGGGAACCAGGCCCCGCTCCTCTTCCATCTCCCGCTCCTCGTCCAGGGTGTCGATGTTGGATTCGAAGTCGCCGCCGCCGTGCTCGTAAGTGATGACCGATTTGGTCTTGAGGTTATTTTTGTTGAGCAGGATATCGGCCTGGGCGGCCTTGACCGGCTCGATGTCGCCCTTGGGCGTGCCGCGCCACAGGGCCCGGGTGTAGTGGTGAAGCTGGCGGTAGAAGCCCGGAGCCATGAAGCGCCGGCGCAGGCAGGCCTCCTCCTGGAGCATCCGCCACACCGGAGAACACAGACCGTCGGCATGCCACTGACGTTCCATGGTGTAGACCCGCCAGGCATCGAGCATGGCTGCCCGAAAACCTGCGAAGTTGACGCCCTCGACATCCTTGAACAGCACCGGGTAGGGAATGCCCACGGCCATGGAAACCATCTTTTTCATCACTTTGGTGAAGGGCTCGAAGGTGACGCCCGGACGGTTGGCCGATAGCAGGTGAGGCTTTTCACTAGGGTTGCCATAGAGGATGCGGCCCGGCCAGGTCTCCTCGTAGTGGGTTTTTTTGACTTTACCGTCGGTAGTGGTGGTGGTCTCGCTGTCGGTTCTAAAACTGTCGGCCAGGTCCCAGGGGTCGCCGGTATGATCCTCGATGAAGTAAGTCAGGGCGGCGGTAACTACGTTGGAAACCAGCTCGGCGTCGAGTAGGTCGTTGAAGTCGCGCAGCAGCTTGACCGCCGGAGTGAGGGCCGGAAAACCTCGCACGGCGTCCGGGTCCTTGACCACGAAGCGGTGGATCATGTTCCAGCGGTGGCCGATGCGGGCGGGGATGCGCATGAAATTGGCGGAGGTGTCCGGAGTCATGAGCATTCCCGGCATGCTTTTTTTGACCCAAAATGCCTCCGGCTGACCATAGGCGCCCAGTTCCACGCCGTCGCGGATGCGGCCGTCGCTGACCAGGTCCACCGGAGTTTTGACGCGCAGCGGGTTGATCACCAACAGGGCCAGAGAGAAGGGGCGTGCCGGGTCGTCCAGCATGAGGCAGAGCACGAAATACTCACCGAAGCGGATCATGTGATTTTTGGTCTGGTACTGGATCTGGCCGAAGTTCATGCGCTCGCCGGCGTCGGCCCAGGGGCTCCACTCATCGTAGGCGAAACGTTGGGCCCGCTGGATCTCCCGGGCATGGTCCTTATCGATGTCCAGCAACTTCCAATCCAGCGACGGATGCGGATTCAAGCCGGCGCCGATGACCGTTGCGGCGAAACTGTCGACCACGCCGGCGGCGTTGGGGTCGTTCTGGGAAAGGTCGATACAGCGCTTGACGATTTCCTGGCGGTCAAAGGCTTCCTGGTCGCGGGAGAGCAGACGCTCGGGGATCCAGTTTTTCATTGATCCGGTGCGCTTGGCGGCCAGGCGGCGGATCCCGTACTCGGCGGAAGGGGTAAGCGGTCGGTTGTCCGCACCGTATAAAAGTGGTTTGCCGGCCATGGCGGCCATATTACCAAGCATCTGCTGGAATAGTGCCAGGCGGTTCATCAGCCGCGCCTCATCAGGCCGATGTTCTGACGGCTTCCGGTGCCCTGCTCGCGGCGGTAGCGGGCAAGCAGGGTTTTTTCACGTCGTTCCAAGGCTGGCAGGTCGGCCATACGCCAGGTCTTGCCGTCACGGCTGACTTCCTGGCCATCCATTACCTGGCTGATGGCAACCTGGACTTCTTCGAGTTGCTCCAGGGTGGTTTTAACGGCCATTCAACGAACCCCCCTACATGGTGTGGTTGAAGGTTTTTCGCACACCATAGCATGGGGTTTTTTTAAAAAAGGCCTAAATGGGGTCTAAATGGATGGTTAATTGTATATTAATTGGGTATTAATTGGGGTTGACAGCGGTTGTGGGCTCGGGGTTGGAGGGTGGGAAAATGGCCTCTCAAGGGGGATCCGGAATCTTGTTTTCTTTTATCAATCCATCGTATGATTTTTTTTAAATAAAACATCTCATAATATATGATTATTTACAGGACAGCCAATTTTTAAAAAAAGAAAAATCTTTTATGCTACCATCATTATTTAATAAATTTAAAAATACACCATCTCCCTTTCCAACTTGCCAGATTGCTTGAGCAGTATTTTTCTTGTCTGAAATACCGCTTTCTTTTATATAATCAATAAATTTTTCTTTTCCTGGCCCAAATTTATTTGCGACATAAGCAACCAAATATATATCAATACAATTTGCGCCAAAGTTTGATGGGTCATTATTTAAAATGTGGTTTCTTATTATTTCCTTACAATATTCAATTTTAGAATTCCGGTTCTCTATGAAACTCCAGTAAACCTGTTGTGACCGTATCTGTCACACGGCTGCGTTATGATGGCCTCACAACCAACAAAAGGAGGCCACCATGACAAACTTTTCCATTACTGAGGACTTTCCAAGATCCGAGATCGAATTTGATCAACGGTTTTCAAATCCGGATGCCTGTTACGAGTATCTGTTCCAACAAAAGTGGCCCAACGGCTTTGTGTGTAGAAAATGCGGCCACAACCGGTATTGGCTGAGTTCGCGGAACCTATATATTTGCACCCAGTGCGAACACCAGCATTCGTTAACGTCCGGTACGATTATGGATAGCTCTAAAAGCCCGATCACCTACTGGTTCAAAGCCATGTGGTGGTTTACTACCCGCAAATCCGGTGTCAATGCGGTAAATCTCAAAGAACTGTTGGGCTTTGGCAGCTATGGAACCGCCTGGACATGGCTTCAAAAACTCCGGCGATGTACGATCCGCCACGAGCGGGAAAAGCTGTCTGGACGCGTCGAGGTCGATGAGTTCTTCATCGGCGGTCAACGTACCGGCAAGCGAGGCCGTGGGGCCGAAGGCAAAACCATCGTAGCGGTTGCCGTCGAGCGCTGAGACCTCGAAAAGCGAATGGGTCGCATTCGCCTGCATGTCGCCCTGGATTGTTCAGGTTTTTCTTTGGAAACCTTTATTCTCGACAATATTGAGCCCGGCTCAACCATTGCCACGGATGACTGGCAAAGCTACAACATCATTGATAAAGAACAGTTCCGTCGCGAAACGACCAACCAAAGCAAGAGCAAGAACTACGATAAGCTATACGGCGCTCACTTGGTGACGACCTTGATCAAGCGATTGATCAGAGGAACGTATCAGGGTCGATTCGAACCGAAATACCTTCAAAACTACCTGGATGAGTATGTCTTTCGATTCAATCGCCGCAAATCAAAGAAAATTGGCAAAAAGTTCATGCGCATCGTTCAGCAAGCGCTAAAGACGCCCCGGATAACCTGGCCGGAGATTCCTTGGGATCTGGACCCGCTGTCCGAGTATTTTGCGACAACTGGAGCATCATAGAGAACCGCATTTTAGAATTAAATAACTTTTTCTGTATTTCATCAATTCGGTAAGCCTTATAGCTTATTTTTTCCCATGGTTTCAACAGAGAAGTATTTCCCTTCGCACTTTTCAGTTTGTCTAACATATTGTTTAAATTGCATACTGTCGGTATGATTTTCTCTCGAATATTTCGGCCTTTCAGATTATCTGGCAGATCAATCTTTATTACTCCTTCAAACCCTTTTGGCTGCGGATTTCCATAATCAAGCCAATTATAATTAAAAACGTCCGCCTGATTTTTTGCAATATCAGATGCTTTTGTTCCAGTTAATTTAGAATCTGGAAGTCCAGAGTCTGTTTGTACTACAAGAACGGTCAATAGAGGCAAATTGTTAAGGATACAAAACGCGTTAATTGGCTCCAATAAATGTTCAAGACCTGCAGTTGGCACACCAATTAGTTTTGATAGAAGATCAAAAGTCAACGATTGTCTGTTCTTTGCGACCCAAGCAAGAATACTCCAAATTTGACAAGCTCTTTCAGATATGGTCATAAACCCTCCAAGATTTTGTTTGGGTTTTTTTCGATGAATGCACAACATAATCGTTCAGTTCGAGTTTGTTTATACGTTTTGTGCTCCTGATAATTAATCAAGGGTCGAAAATAGATGTCGATGATTTCTTGGGAAGGATAGACTTTCGGATAGAATTATGTCAAGAAATTAATCGGTTATCTGTTTTTCGATGTTCATTTTTGGCGACCGAATAGTACGCATTTTTTCAGGCCCTATATTAAGGATAATGAATTTTGCGCTCATAACCAACATTCGATCGTGTATCACTCTGGTGGCCAACAATTAGGTTCGCAATGTAATCTTCAAACAAAAGCTGGTATTATCTGCAAAGATTTGGGGTAAGGGGGGATTTTCAGAGGACCGCCTCCGTAGACTTCTATTATCACATCAGATTTTAAGGACAACACGAGGGGTTTAAGGGTGAAGTCTAAATTGACGAGTCATCTGGTGGTGGATTGTTGCTTAGGTACTCACGGACTTCACCAATTATCTGATCCGCTGTCTCTTCCCGTGGCCGGCACTTTTCGGCCCAAGGACGCCCTGGATGTAAAACATCCCATCGCGGTCGTAAACCAGCATGACGCCCCTTTCCTGGGTTGTGATTACCGAACCCATCAACCAATTTGTTCCACAATGGATTGAACCTGGCTATCAATAAAGCCTCACCTAAAGGAATCCAAATATCGTCTACAATTAGGTATCTGCAACTGAAGTCACTTAAATCAAGGTTGTCAGCTTGGATGATGCTGTTTGCGTGTTGTTTTAAGCGGTCATGAAGAACTTTGCCAGGGTTTGCATTTAAGTCTCCCCCTTTTCGTGTTCCTTTTGGAACAGCTTTCCCAATGTAAATCGGTGCGCCAAAACGGTCATTCACATTGCATTCTGAGATTATGTCATAAGCTACAAAGTCGCCAGAATAGTAAATGGCGTATAATCCAGCACCAATGAATTGTTTCAGTTCAGCCATTGGTCTTACAGGCTGGCGTAACATAGCCCGCCCAACACTTGAACCCAGGTGAACCTTGTCAAGGGGATTGAAAGGAAGGATCTTCTTCTCCGTCATGCCACGTTCCTTTTGTTGGCAAGAAGAAGTCCATTTAATCCCGATAAGGAGAGGCATTCAGCTACCGAAGCCGCAACACAACGGCTCAAGGAGACGGGAACTGCATTACCGAGTTGCCGCATTGTTTCAGTCCATGAGCCGTGAAAAATGTATCCATCAGGGAAGGTTTGGAGTCGTGCCGACTCTCTAACACTGAAATAGCGTACTTTGCCATTTTCAAGAACCATCATATTTTCGCCACCAGGAACACCGTGGTCGCCAGCCTTTAACGTCTTTGCTGGTAAATCAAGTGGACTTCCTGTGTGCCCCTTGTAGACTTTTGCCCCTTCCTGGAAATCATGGTTCAGGAACTCTTTAGCTTTTTGCTTTCGGGGGTCTGGCAGGCTCTCCAAGGCGTCTCTCACCGTTTTCCACGGTTTTTTATTTGGTATTTGCGATGTGTCTGCCTGGAGTCTTTTTATCCTGCCTTTCAATGACTGTGGCACATCAGGTCGGCGGCGTTTGGGTACACGGTGGCGTTCCCAGTAGTCTTCTGTGACCCATTGAGAGTGTAGTAAGGCGTCCAGGTTATGCGTGGGTTTTGGAAATGACCATTCAATGCCCAGGTCGTTGCGGAAACCTACGATGAAAACCCTTTCACGTTTTTGAGGAATACCATAGTCGGCGGCATTTACCAGGGTTGGCACCACATTGTAAGTAAGTCCTGAATTATGTGCCCTGCCAGAGGTCTTTTCGCTTTGCAATCTTTTGAAATGGTCCATCCAGCTTTCAACCTTTTCACGGACCACTTCTGGAAACTCTAACTGAAGAAGAATGTACTGGTAGTAATTGGCAAAGCTTGACCGAGTTAGGCCTTTTACATTTTCGATAATAAAAGATTTAGGGTGCAACTTACGAACAACATCGACTGTTGCGGGGAACATGTCACGTTTATCGCCGAATGCTTTGTGTTTACCCGCCATTGAAAATGGTTGACATGGCGGACCTCCTGCAATCAAGTCCACTTCGTCCTCAATGGACGACCAGTCAAAGGTCCTAACGTCATCCTCTCTTAGTTGCCAGTCCTGAACAATGGGATAACCCCGGGTTTGATTTTCTCGGATTGTATCGCAGGCCCAACTGTCCCATTCCACAACAGCTAAAGACTCAAAACCGGCCAATGAGACTCCCATGGCGAGTCCACCAGCACCAGCGAATAGCTCAATTGATTTCATGGCCATCTTATGCGTTTTCCTTATCAAGGAATTTTTTTAGAATGCTCGATACTTTAACGGTGTCACCCAACTGGCACTCCCAGACGACATGGATATTCCACCCCAGTGCTCTCAGCTTCTCATGATTCCGTAGATCACGTTCCCTGTTGGCTTCAAGCTTTTCGCTCCAGAACTTGACCCTTGATTTAGGCATCCTTGCAAGTTTGCAGCCTTTATGATTGTGCCAGAAACAACCGTGTACGAATATCACCTTTTTCCTCGATTTGAACACTAAATCAGGCTTTCCTGGCATCTTACCATGTAGCCTGTAGCGATAGCCCATTCCATAAACGAGCCTTCTAACAATCATTTCGGGTTTGGTGTCCTTGCACCTGACCCTACTCATGATTTGGCTTCGTTTTTCAGGGGTAACAGTGTCCATATCAATCAAGAGGTTTGCATATAAACCTATACCAAACGTGTTGTGGTTAGTAAAGTCATTATGCCCAACATAGTGTGGTTTCAACGTGTTAAAGTCTTCTTTCCGCTAAAATATTGGCAATACAACAGATTATGATCTCCAGCTTATTTCGGAACAACCATTTTCGGGGCATCGGAATCCTTCATACGGTCTCTTGTATGCCCACAAAGGTATTCAAATGCCAAATCTTTCATCAATGTGTCCGTCAGTTCAAACCCGATAGCATCCCCGATAATCGAATCGCTTATGGAATGCATCATATACGTTACAAAACAACATAGGGGGGCTCCATGCAATTCTGGGCCCGGAGCATAGCCTGTTTAACAGCGTATTTTTCATATTTTTTCATCTCCCTTGCGGTGTTTGGCGTGAGATATTGACATGCGGTAAAAATACTCATCGATGGCACGCTTGCTGGAATACCAGCGGCCGTTGAACAGGAAGGCGGGCAGGCCGGCCTGGATAAAAATTTTAACGGTCTGCCCGGATTGGACCCCGCTAAAATCAGATATCTCATCAAGTCCGATCAGGATTTCCTCACTACGCTTCAACCAGTCTTTCCTATCGCCGATCCAGCCAGTCGGGCCGAGCGGGCCGCTGGCTGTTGTGGATCCAGGTTTCCGGTGGGGTCTTGGCCGCTTCCGTTGGTGCTTTGGCAGGCTCACGGATCAGGTGGATCCCGCCGCCGGGCCACTCCGGATCCGCACAGCACTGGCAAATACCCTCGCAGTCCAGCAGATGGTTTTCGCCGCGCGTATGCACCCAGGTTTCGCGGCCCTTTTCGTCCACCTGTTTCTCCTCGCTTTCGATCACCTGGCGGACCCAGTCCTCGCCGGTGTCCTTGTGCAGCCAGGCGGCGTTCGACGCACCATCCAAAGCCTGATGGATGCGGTAATGGACCATATCCTTGACCTGGTCGGTGTCCAGCTGGATGACCTGCAGGCCGCCGGGGATGGGCTTGCCCGAGGGTGTCTTATCCAGCGGCTTGCCCACATGCACCTTGCCGGCCAGGACCCGGGAGGCGCCCTTGGTGCCCCAGACCCGGCAGCCCCGGCCGCGGCCGTTCTTGCGCAGCCACATATAGGCCTCCTCCGTCATGCTGATGCCCCGGCCGGTGTCGGTCCCGCCGGTGTCCAGCCCGGCGCGGAAGATGCGCATCCTGACGGAAGAATCCCGGACCGGGTACCAGGTATCGAACAGCAGGGTCTCCACATCCTCCCAAGTGGCCAGGTTGCCGTAGTGGACCAGCCACGAGGTATAATCCCTGGCCCAGGCGCGCACCACGAACCAGAATCCGTATTTCTGCATGTCGATGCCGGCGGTCAGCGCCACGGCAGCGGCCGGCACGGTCTGGGGCGGCAGGTCGGTGCAGACCTTGAGCAGCACGTCGGACACCTGCGAGGAGACCACGCGCTGCTTCCAGGGCAGGGCCTCGTGGGCGTTGCGGAAATCCTTTTTCTTCTGGAAATCGGTCAGCCCCTTGAGAAAGGCGGCGCCCACCTCGCTCAGGCTGACGAAAAAGGAGAGCCAGCTGGGAATGTGGAAGGCGATCTTGGCAGGCCGGAAATTCTTCAGGTAGGCATGCACCTCCAGGCCGACGGTAACGCGGTCTCCGGTGGGTCTGGAGCGCCACTGGCCCCAGCGCACAGCGATGTCGCGCATGGCATCGTCCCAGCTTCCGGCGCAGTGGTTGCACTCGTACCAGGCCAGCAGGTTGGTCTCGATGGTTTCCGGGTTGCGCTCGTCCGCCGGCCATTTGATATGCTCGAAATCCATGAGCAGGTAGCGGCCGCACAGGGGACACTTGACCCAGTAGTCGAAAATCACCTGGGCCTCGGTGGTCATTGCCAGCCAGATGTAGCCGGTCTCGACCGTGGGCGTGGAGATCTTCCACTTCTTGCAGACCGTGCTGTAGGTCTTGCAGCGCTTTTCCCCCAGGCTGATCGGATCCGATTCGCGCTTGCCGGTGCTGGCCGGGTATTTGTCGGTCTCGTCGAAAACCAGGTGCTTGATGGGCTTGTTGGCCAGGCGCGACGCGGAAGTGGCCCAGCCCAGGTAGATCGGCATATGCTTGAGGCTGATGCGCATCTGGGCGGTATCGTCCCGGGCCCCGGTCTTGTATGAGCGCAGGCGCGGGCTGGAGTCGATCATTGGCGCGATACGGTCCCTGGAATTTTCCTTGGCGGTGAGTTCGTCCGGATAGACGTAAAGCACCGGGCCCGGATCGCGGTCGATGGCCCAGCCCACGAAGTTGTGGACCGCCTCGGATCCGCCCACCTGGGGCGCCTTGCAGACAATGATCGCGCGCACGGAAGGAAAGGCCGCGGCGTCCATGATGTCGGTGAGGTAGGCCGTGATCTCGTTTTTCCACAGGCCTGGCAGCCGGGACATGGTGACCACCCGGTGGCGCTCGCTCCAGACGCTGGGCTTGATCGGCTTGGGAGTGCGCAGGACTTTCTTCTCGGACCGGCTCAGGGTGAAGTCGTAGACGACGGCGCCGGCCTCGCGGATCCGGGCAGCAATCGCCAGCGGGATCCAGGCGGGCATCTTTGCGCGGATTTCTCTGGTGGAGTTTTTCATTTTTTAATCCCTTCTAACGCACGGTAGTTAAGTGGCTTTATAAGCCATAATAAACTCAGCCGCTAATTGAGGCACGATGGCGTTTCCAGCCCCGCGCAGCGCCCCCACTCGATTGGGTATCCCATCATCCAGAGGGAAAAGAAGGGGTTCAATTTCAAGGATGTTTTCTGCATCCCTTGAAGCAATAATTCCGTCTGGTCTTCCAGTTTTCTCATGCCACCGCCCGATGTGTTCCTTTCGCAAGAACCTCCGGATGGTTGTTTCGGTGTCTGCCACCCTGCCAGGCACCCGCCGCCACTTTCCATCGGCGCAGGGAATGAGGATGGAGTGCTGCCAATGAGATGCACCGCCCTGCCCAACTGGTCGAATCTGTTCCGTTCCTCTGTGCAATTCCATGTGCCCGGGTTGGTAACATCCTTCCAATCCCTGCTGCTGGCTGTCGGCCATCCAAAACAGCCGTTGCCTGATGTGCGGAGCGCCGATGCCCGCAGCGCACAGATCGGCGGCCCCGACTGCATATCCCATTGCTTCCAGGTCAGTTCGTACTCCGGAGAGCCAATCCCTTCCATCCTTTGACGCAACCTGCTCGCCAAAGACAGTTGAAGGTCGGTGCTGGGCGATGAGCCACCGAAAAGCTGGCCAAAGGTGACGTTCATCGTCAAGCCCTCCACCCTTTCCGGCAACACTGAATGGCTGGCATGGGCAGCTTCCTGTCCAGACGGGTCTGTCGTCGGGCCAACCAGCCAACCTGAGTGCGTAAGGCCATCCGCCAATGCCTGCGAAAAAGTGACATTGGACAAATCCGTCGAGGTCTGCCGGTTCAATATCTGTGATGCTGCGTTCATCGACTTCGCCATTGGGAATCATCCCCTCTTTGATCAATTCGCGCAGCCAGTTCGCCGCGAATTTTTCATTGTCGTTGTAGTAATTCACAAACGTGCTAACTCCCCAGGGCTTATGAATACCGATCCTCGGCCCATTCATTCCAGTCAAAATCGCACTCATTGTCACCGCCATATCCGCGTACCATGCAGTTTTCGAATACCTCGCCGCATTTGGGGCACACGGGCTCTTTGACAACGATTTTAGTCCCGGGCGGGTAGTCCTTCGGATCGAAAACAAGCGGCTGGCGGGTGGTATCGTCCTGCTTGTCGCCTGCGACATAGCCGTTCCACATCGGGATGTGCTCATCGAAGTCCTTGCCGCCGTAAACGTCCGGCTTCATCTCAAACCATTCGGTTTCGACCAACTCGATATCATTGCCCATTTTTCTGACTCCCTGGTCTTATTTGTATTTTTTCCAGCAGCACTTTTTAAACGATCTGCCGCTGGCGCAGGGGCACGACATGCCGGCCAGAAGCGCTTTCCGACGCCGCCTGGACAGCGGCTTCAATTCCCCGGCTTTCTCTTCCGTCAGCGGGACAAATCTCCTGCCGGTCTTTTTTTCGAACTCGCGCCTTGCTTCTTCACTTTCGAAACGATGAATTTCTCCGGTTCTTGGATCCATTCCGACTCCTTTCGTTTTTTGTCTCAAGCGGCTTTGATTTGGTTATGTGCCATGCGCGCTTTCATCTTCCGGACCCTGCGCTTGAATGCCCAGTAGCGCTTGCCGTAGATCCGGAAATTCAATCTGACGCCGATGCCGCCGAACACCGGCATCGCAGGATCGAATTCAATCAATGCCGCGCCGAAATAAAATTTCAAAGTGCATCCCCAATACGGTTTTCGATACATAAGCTCTCCCCCGGCGATAGTTGCCGTGGCTGATAGGGTTTATCGACGGCTGCAAACTGCCGGGCGATTTCGATCATCGCCCTGTCGCCCCGGACCCTGCCGATGGCGTGCAGCACCGCCGAATGGCTCCGCCCGAAAATCGATCCGATCCTTTCCAGTTTCTCGCCGGTGGTTTTCCTGGCCACATACATGGCGATATACCGGGCCTTGACGACATCCTGCCTGCGCGACCGGTGCTGAATGAACTTGTGCGATATTCCCAGGTGCGAAAAGATATCCTTTGCGATGGCTTCGACGTGGCCGCTTGCCGGTACCGGTTTATGGTTTTCAATGATCCGGTCGCACATGAACGCAACCGGCAGAACCCAGTCCCATCCCCTCGATTCATAAAACTCGATAAGATTCTTGATGTCTTCGGGTTCGGGAACCATCGCAGTCAAAATACCTCAAGCCGATCTATTCCGGTGCAACCCCCGGCGATGGATCATCGATGACGATCACATGGTAGCGGGTCGTGTTGGCGTACTCGGTCAGGCTCGCATCGAGTTCGGCCAGCAGGTTGCGCCGCAGCTGGTCCGCATTCATCTGGCTCAACTCGGTGGCCCGGGTGGTGAACCGGTGGGCCAGGTGACTTTTCAGGGCGATGGCCCGGCTGACCAGCTCCATGTCCACGTCGGCGCGGGGGATGTGCAGGCCTTTGTCTTTTTCGAAATTGAACTGGTCCTTGCGCTTTTTGATCTCCAGGTTGTCGATCACCAATTGCTTTTCGCGCCGGAGCAGCATCTTGATGTCGTCGTCCTGGTCCTCGATCGCATCGCCCTGGATCAGGCCCGCGCCCGGGTGCTGCACGTAGCGCATCAGGGCCCCTTCGGAGATCTTCCCGTCCGGGTTGAGGTGGCACAAGCCGGAACCCACATCCTTGTAGAATTTGCTTTTCTGAACCTTGTATCCCTTGGCCTGCAGGTGGCGCAGGGCCTCGGCGCGGTTTTTGAAGAGGCGGCCCTGTTCATCACCACCGGCGGCCAGGGCGAGCAGGCGCTTGGCCTTGTCGAAGGCGGCCAGGTTGGCGGCCGACGGATCATCCAGGACCCGCCGCTTGGCATCGTTTTTGGCCATGAGCAGGAACTGCAGGTCCGTGTCCGCATCGGCATGGATCCGGCGCTTGAGTTCCAGGGGATCCTTGCCCGGGAGGCATTGCCCGTCTTCGCTCGCGTGCCCGGCGCCGTCCCCGGCGGCTGCATCCCCGCCAGGCCGCCCCTCGATCTCCTCCACCATCTCGGTCAGGGCTTTCTCGGAGGCCTGCCAGTCCCGCAGCCTGGACGCCGTGCTGTCCTGGTTGTAGGCCTTGAGGGTGGAGACCGTGGCGTTGTAAAGAGTCGTCAATCGGGCCTTGTCGCTGTCGCCGACGGTCTTTAAAAGCGTGTCGATCCGGTTGCGGTCGATGTTCATCAACTATTCCTAAACCAGCTTGGGGATCTCGGGCAGTTCCAGGGGGGCAAGCTCCGCGCCCCAGTCCTGCGTTATTTCAAAGCCCACGGAGCTTTTGTATTCGGTCTTCTCCAGCTCGTGGAACGTGTGGGGAACGTTCATCTTCTTCGCGAGTATGAGCTCGTTGGCCGTTCCCTTGCTCCTGCCGTCATGGATGAAGATTGCCCGGTCGCCGTCGTTGAGCACATCCAGGGACCGGTGCTCGAACGCCCCGCGCAGGTACTTGAAGTTGAGAAAGTGCAGCTTGAGCGGGATCGCCTTTTCCTTGCACAGGTCCCGAGCCACCCGGCACACCCCCTCGGGCTCGGCATGGGTGACGATCTCGGTGATCCCGTACGTTTCGATCTCCTCCATGAGAAGAATTTTAACTCGTTCGTCGTTGAGCGTGCGGCTGCCGTGCACGGATAGTTTCATCCATCGCCTCCCTTCCCCGGACTTTGTCAAAAACGGATTTGTCCACATACCCGGATCCCGTCCCAGAAATTCGCATAGCCGATCCGGCCGGACGGGTGATCGTCGATGTACTTGAAATTTTCCGGCACCTGGAACACCAGGAACGAAAACCGCCGCGACATCTCCGGGTTGCGGGAAGCCCAGCCGGGATCCTCGGCGATGCGCGTCCGCTTCGGATCGTGGTCGATGGCCAGCGGATGCTTGCGCAGAAGCTCGGCCAGTTCAGCCAGCTCCGGCCAGACATCGGTACCGGCATCAGGCTGAGGACCGGAAACCGGCTCCGGTGCGGCACTCTCCACGCCAGGCGGTTTATCAGGCGCCCCCCCTGCTTTCCGGTTCAGTCCAGGAGGTGGTCCTACGGTCCACAAGGGCGGTAGCCCGGCCAGGATCCACTCGCGGATGGGCACCCCGGCTTTATAGGCGTCCCCGGGATCCTTGCCCGCCGGTACCGGCCAGCGCCGGGACTGGGAAAACTGCGTCGACCACCAGGTGCGGGCCTGGGCCCCGGCCTTGTCGAAATCCAGGGCGTTGAGGATGCAGGCCGACGCCTGCAGCTGCTCGAAGGCCGGGCCGTCCGGCTTGGTGGAGCTGGATCCCATGGCCGCGGCGCCGCACAGGTCGCCGGCCTCCTGGAAACACAGCCAGGCGTCCAGCTCCGCCTCGACTATGACGAATGCCGGCATCTTTCCAGGAAGGCACAGGCTGCCGGTGTCGGACCCGGGCATGACGTAGTAGCGCAAGGTGAAGTTTTCGGTGAGGTCGGCGTCCGGCCGGCGGATCCGGATCCGGCGGACATCGCCTTCAGGAGGCCAGGGGATCACCAGCCCCCGGGGGATCCATAGGCGCTTTTTCCTGCCGTCTTTCTCCTCGCTGGCCAGGCCCCAGGCCTCCCGCGCCCGGAAGCGGCAGTTTTTGCCATTCTCGCCGGACAGCCATCCCAGCCGGGCCAGGCGGACGGTGTCGACAGTGATGCCGCGGCCGGCCAGCCAGGCCAGCTTTTCATCGTCGGACAGCAGCCGGTCGTGGGCGTCGGCAGCCAGCCGGTTGGCTTTCTCCACCCAGGCCTCGGCCGGCGCTGCGGTCGCCCGCGGCGTGAATGCCCGGGCAGGGGTGGCGGTCGACCGGGGGACCGGCCGGCGGGGGCCGTGCAGGTGATCCATCTCGACCTCCAGCTGCCGGCAGGCCTCCCGGAACGTGCGGCCCTCGAAGTCGATCAGGAACTGGATGTTGTCGCCGGTTTTGCCGCATCCCCGACACCAGTAGCTGCCCTTGCTGCCGTTCTGCTCCGGCCAGACGTGGAACCGGTCGTCGCCGCCGCACCCGGGGCACGGGCTGTGATACTCGCCCCCCTTGTGGCCGGAGGCCCGGGCGGGGGAGATCCCGGACGACGAAAGCAGATCCAGCACGTTCATGGTTTTTCTCCTTTCAGGACCTACCAGGACAAAACAGGATATTTAGTTATAGAGACAGTCCTGCTGTAACTAACTTATTTAATAATGTATTCTTTTCTACTAGGACTATTGAGACCTTTTTTACGGTAAAGTTTAGAATGTAATAAAAAGTAAGGAATTTATTTTTAAACTAGATCAAATAAAGATAGCTTGGTCCTGATCGTCCTGGACTTGATCGACCTACAAATTTTGTCGTCATAACCATAACTCCCCGGTTAATTTGGCGAAAAATACCCGACAGGACCATAGGACCTCAATCGCCGGTAAAATCCTCGATAATCAATTTCAGGCCGTAGTATTTGTATTTGCCGCCGACTTTCTCCTTTTCGAAACGGCGGCTCATCATGTTGCCGAACGTGCGCTGTTTGGGACAGCGCTTGCCGATATTGAGCTCGAACCAGGTGACGAAACGGTTGTACAGGTCGGTGGCATTTTCCTCGCCGCCCTCGACAACCTCGCAGCACTCATCGATAAAATCGCCGATCAGGTCCTCATTCCGGCGGTACTCGGCGGTGGCCTCGGCGACGATCATGGGCGGATCCAGACCCTCTTTCTGCCAGAGCAGGCAGCCGCGAACCAGCCAGGCCAGGATCCCGGAGGCCTCGGCCCAGATTTTTTCCTTCAGGGTCTTGTCGACCCGGCGCTCGTTGTCGTTTCGAGGTTCCCGGTCGACAAAGGAGAGCAGGAAGGGAACGATCCGGACCCGCTCCCAGAATGCGAAATCGTCGGCCGGCGCATGCGGCTTATGGTTGGTGAGCAAAAATAAAATATGGGTCGGTAAAAATGACGTCGGGTATTTGTCGTGGGGGTTGCGGCCGGTCAGGGTGTCGCCGCCCGACAACCACTTGACCCGCGACGGCGAGAATTTCTGGTTCTCGTCGGTCTCCGAAGCGTAGGCGATCCGCAGGCCCCGCAGCGCCATGATGTCCGGACTGGGCCCCGACGAACTTTTCATGCGGCCCTGGTCCAGGAGCATCTCGCTCTGGACCACGCCGACCAGGTCGCCCAGGGCGTAGGCGATCGATTCCATGAGCAGGCCCTTGCCGTTGCGGCCCTGGCCGCTCAGCACCGCAAAAATATGCTCGGAGATCTCGCCGGTGATGCCGTAACCCATGAGCTTGTTGACATAGTGCATAAGCTCTTCGTTGCCCGACAGGATTTCTGTCAACGTCTTCTCGAACACCGGCGCCGGCTCGTCTATTCCCTTCCATTCGTGGGGCGAGGCCTTATGGAGATAGTCGTCCTGGCGGCCGGGCCGTGATAATCCGGTGGAAAGATCGATCACGCAATTCCTGCAGGCAAGCAGCATGGGCCGCTGGTCGATGCGGTCGCCCGGGATGGCCAGGGGCGTCTGCGAGGTGTGGGCGAACTTCAGGCAGTTCTGGCGGCCGCGCTCGGTGCGCAGCCGGTTGACGCGGCTTAAAAGATCGCCCCGCTTTTTCTCCAGGTGGCGGAGGCGGTCCTTTTCGTCCGCCTTGCGGGCTTCCAGGATCTCCTCGATGATCCGGTCCGACTCCTTTAGGTATTTGACGGCCACGTCCTCCACATCGGCCGTCGACCGGTTCATCACGTCGCGCTCCCAGTGGGCGCCGTTCCACTCCATCCACTCCTCGCTGTTCTTGTTGAACAGGTAGCGGTCCTTGTGCAGCTCGGAATAGAGGCACCCGTCGCCCATCTCGTTGGAGTACAGGCAATCCATGATGAAGGCGGGGGTGATGGTCTCGGCCGGGTCGCAGGCTTTTTCCGGATACTGCTCATCCTCGGCGGCCTTGCGCTTTTCGACCAGTTCCCGGATTTTACCGTCGTCAAACTGCATCTTTTCTGGGGTTTTTGGGGTGTTTTCCGTATCGGTCATTTAATTTTTTCCGTTTTTTCGCGTACTTATCAAATTCATCCAGGGCCGACGATCGAGCCTTCGTTCGCCGTACAGAGAAAGGGTCCAGGGAGGACCCGCCGGGCTTTGGGGTACTGCCCTTGGGAAACAGGACCTTTGGATTGCTTCCCCCGGGAGTGGGGGTAAGGGGGAGCGGCAAAAGCAGCGGCACCCGGGTATCGGAAGGCCCGGCATTCGCCGGGCCTGTCGGTTTTGATGCTGTCCAAAGGGTTAATCTCCGATGGTGTCGGTGGAGGTGGAAGGATTGTCGGACAGGATTTCGTCCGGGACTTTTCCGCTCAGGTCGGCGCCGGACTCCAGGAACACCCGGATCAGCTCGCCCTTTTTGCAGGCCGTGAAGGCCCTGCGCTTAAGCGTATCCGCGAGGAAGGCCTGCGCCTGGGGATCCTCGAACAGGTTGAAGCGCTGGCCGAAATCAAGCATCTCGGCCCTGGTTTTCTTGTCGAGGTATGCCTGGGTGAAGCGCCACTCGCCGGCCAGGTCGATGCCGATGTGCCGGGCCACCATGCCGCGCTCCTCGGTGGCGTAGTCGTCGGAAAGGATCGCCTGCAGGGCCACGGCATTGATCTCATCTTTCACCTGCAGCATGTCCATGCAGGAGATCAGGGTAAACAGGGCAGCAGTGTCAATGGATCGGAACTCGCTGCCCTCCCAGCGCGGTTTGCCGATTTCAGGATGACGCTCCATGTACCAGTCGTGGATCCTGGCATTGCCCTTGACGATAGTGAACAGGGCCACCTGGTTGGCGGTGATGCTGCCGGGGACGACGGTCTCGAAGCGCTGGGGCAGCTGCTCCTGGTAGAACACTTCACGGAAGTGGCGGCCATGCCAGGCTACCCGGGGGCCGTCCTTCTTCTCGGGTTTGGAGTTGCCGGCACCGGAAGATTGGCCGCCCTTGGCCGTCTTGAAGCAGGCTTCGTCGCCGAAGCAGGCGCGATCATCGCTGGACTCGCCGCTGAGGTACAGGATGGAAAGATGATGCTCGCAGGTCCGGCATTTTTTGGCGATCCGGTCGCTGCCCCAGAAGTGGTGGTAATCGTTCCAGCCGACCTCGTCGTCAAATCGGAAGCCGGTGGTGCCGAATTTCTTCGGGTATCTGGTGCGGTTCCAGGTCTTGAGCAGGTGGGCGGACTGCTTCTGCTTGAAGCAGGCGGGACGGTTGCAATGATCATCACCGGATCCCAGGTCGAACAGCTTGATCTGGACGCCGGTGTTCTGCGTGCAGGTGAGGCAGCCCTCGGCCTCGATGTTGAAGCGTGCCGACTTCAAAGCCGGGGAGATGCGTCGGATCATGTCCTTGAGGGAGGCGACCGATATCTGACGGTGCTGACTCTCCTTGATCACCTGGTCGAACACCTGCATGCGTTGCTGCTTGTCGTCCATGCGGGCCAGCTGCTCCAGGTGGCCGTACTTGAGCTCGCCCCTGTCCCAGGCGGCCAGGATCTTTTTGGGCAGCCGCAGGATCATCAACCGCCGGCGGATGTACTGCTCTTTTATGCCGGTGCGCTGGGCCAGTTCGGGGATGGCGTCGACTCCCTTGCGGTCCACGAAGATTTTAAAGGCTTGCGCCTCCTCCAGGCCGTCCAGATCCTCGCGCTGCAGGTTCTCGATGGTCTGGATGTCCAGGGCTGTGTCGTCGTCCATGGGCTGGATCATGGCCGGGATCGTGGCGGACTCGCCGCCGCCGTTGGCCTCGGCCACCGTCATCCGGGCCCGCCAGCGTCGCTCGCCGGCGACCAGCTCGTAAGGTGTCTTGCCGTCCACCGGCCTTACCAGGACCGGCTCCAGGATGCCCACATTGGCGATGGACGCCACCAGTTCGTCGAACTTGGCGCCGCTGAACGCCTTGCGCGGATTGAACGGCGACGGCGTGATGGCTGTCAGGCTGATCTCCTCAAAGGTTCTTTCCATGGTTTCCTCCTACAGGGTCTGTTTTTAATTTGGCCGCCATCCACGGTGTCAGGATCACGTGACCCGGGGAAAACTCAGCCTGCCTCCTTGGCACCCAGCGGGCTTTGCCGGACGGCAGTCGAACCAGCACGGCATCATCGGTGGTTCTGATGATGCCGTTGATCTTCACCGGTATGGATGGGCGCTGGCTCATTCGCCGATGAACCCCGAAAACTGTTCGATGCAGGTCGGTATGCCGCCGCCGGACTCGCCGGCGATCTCCTCGATGATCATCGAGGCTTCGACCGGATCGATGGCGCAGTCATCCAAGAAGGCGGCAAAACGGTCAAACTCCCGGAGAAGAAATCCGGCCACCAGGTGGGCGTCGGTCGGTTTCATGGCTTCTCCTGCCCGGACATGCCAATCAGGTCCGGCGCCGTGCGGTCGTGTAAGGTGTGCCCGGCCGGGCCAATCCCGACCGGGCATGATGAGGAGGCCCCGATATTGCCGCCTCGGTGACGGGCGGAACTTCTGAACATCTGCACCCACAATCCGGATTTCTTCCAGCAGGCGAGTGTCGCTTTTTGGCGCGGGTTGCAAGGCCCGGACAGCAGGTCGATCAGGATCCGGAAACGGGCATCGTCGTCATTGGCCGCGGTGCAGGCCGCCAGGACCTGCCGGGTCGGGGAAAGAGCCACGAAATTATCCATGTTCACCTCCCGTATTCATCCGACATCGAGATGCAGTCCAGAGTGGACAGATCCCGGCGACCGGAATGCAGATCACCGCCGGCGGCGGTGATCATGAACAGCACCACCATGGCGCAGATAATGGCCATGGCGAGAATCGAACAGACGGCGTTTTTCAATCTTTGCATCTCAACCCACCTCCAGGCAGCGCTTGAGCTGCTGGGCGGCCGTGAGCATGTGAAGGATGGCCATGTTGCGCGGCTTGTTGTCCGGAAAGTTCAGCACCATGCTTTTGGAGGCGGACCGGATCAGGTCGATGGTGACGTTGTCACAGGTTCGGTCGAACATCTTGTCCAGCTCGGTGTCGATGAATTTGAGAGGCTCGATGCCGTTGCCGGCGATCAGGACTTCCTTGGCCATCATCACGCACCCCCTTGGATGCCGGTCACGGCCAGCAGCTGGTCCACCTCATCCTTGATGATCCTGGCGGCCTGCATGATGCGCACCCGCTCGGCAGTGGTGATGCGGTCGTCCGCCATGGTGTCGCGGATGGTGGCCACCAGGTTGGAAAGGGCCATGGTGACGTCCACGGCCTCACCGTCCACGGTGCCCTTGTCGCTTTCGATACCGTCGGTGAAGGGTGCGAACCGCCCGCCCAGGGGTTCGGCCATGTAGTCGATGGCGAATCGGGCATAATCGCCGTCACCGGCGGTGTCCATGGCGTCTAGCATGTCGCGGATGCGGTCGATCGGGTTTCTGGCGGTGCATGCGCAGTTTCGCGGGTCTGCCGCCCACAGGTCGATGAGACGCGATGAGCGGGTGTAAAGGCTCTGGAGCACTCCGGGTGGAAGGTTTTTCTTGGCTGCTCGGAAAATCTGCCAGGTTTTCATATTGCTTTCCCTCCCCTTTTTGGAAATTTACCGAAATGGCATAAAAAAATAGCCTGATCCTCTGGCCGGGTTAAATTTTGCTTAACTGGTCCCGATAAAATTTTTTCCGTTGCGCGGGATTGCTGGGAATGCCGGTCGGCGCTTCGTCGGGCGCCATGCGGGCCAGCCTGGATTCGAGCGCTTCCAGATCCTGGATCAGGCGCTGTTTAATCGCCTGCAGGCTCAGTTGCAGGTGGATTATTTCGTCGTCACGCTGCATTTTTCCGCTCCGAGGGTGGCTGCATCCGGTTTAACGATACCGTCACGCTCCAGCGCTTCTTTGATGCTCTCGGTAACGGGCCCGCCGCGTTTGTGGCCCGTGCCTGCGTAAAGGAAATCGTTTACGGTGCGCCGATGGAATCCGTTCGCCCTGGCCCAGCCGGTAAGGGTGAACCCTTTTTTTCTTAATTTTTCAGCAATCTTAACGCCGCATTCTTTTTCCATTGTCTGATCCATTGTTATTTTGCTATGTTCACTTTTGAACGTTTTACGATCAACTGATCGCTGGTTTTATTGCGTGCATGACTGAACATTAAATATTCCATACATTCCATTTAAGTCAACAAGAAAAATGGAATGTATGGAATAAAAATTATTAACTATACGATATGTCAGAAAATCCAGTAGAATATTTTTTAAAAGAGTTAGCTGAATATTACGCAATAGGGGATGAGCACGGCTATAAAACCGAACTCTTCGATGCTGTTAGTGGAATTTTTGGAATTAAAGATCCAAACAGGCTAAGTCAGTGGATATTTAGAAAAAGGATACCAAAACCGGCATTATCAAAGATTTTACGATCAGACCTGCCTGATAAAATTAAAAAGTTGGCAGAAAAATGCGATGGATCAGCCCCATTTCCCATCGGTCAGGAAACTGCCAATGGCATTGATATTCAAATAAAGGAAAGCCAAAAAAATCCCGGTAATCAGTCTGTTCTCATTTCCGGTATCGATGATGAAAAAATGGAATTGCTGAGGAAGGTGTCGGACATAATCAATTCCGAATCACCCTATGCGGAGTTGCTGAAGGCCAATATACGATCGTTTCATAACGCGATGGAGCAAGCGCAAACCATTCAAAAAAATGACGAATGGTTAAAGGCGATGCAAGCGGAAATCGATGCGTTGAAATCAGGGCATCCGGAGCGACGCAAAGAAGATATTCCCATTGACTTTCCAGATCGAAGGGAGGGTGGGGATCGCAGAAATTTAAACCTGTAAATCAGCCCGATACGAGTTCCTGTGAATATTGTCGGGCTTTAAGAATGCATTTATACAAAAATTGCAAAGAAAGATCTGAACCGCATCATTAAACAGGTCCTTAAACATCGATAACGGAATCATTCCTATGGCCGTATCCGATGATTGCATGGATGGATATGTAACTGCCCGGCCCCGGTCGGTTAAGAACCATGGCATTGCCCGCAAGCTGACCCACATTAAGGACATCCTCAACCGGAGCGTCAAACGAAGACCCCCGCTGATTCATTTCAACCCTGTACACGACCGCCAGGACTCCAGCAAAGAAGATAAAATTTTCCTCCGGCACGGCTTTGTGACAAAGGCCCTTTTGGATGGCACAGATATCGGTACCCTTGCCGAAATGGTAGTGTTTAGACCGGAGGTGTTTCGCAGGCATTACCAGCAAGTGACATTGGAGATACACCGGAACATCATGGATAAAATTTCCGGTCTCGGAATGGGTGATGACGCATAGTTTTTTAGCTGATCACCGGACGCTATTAAAGCTTGGCATCGGCAACAGTTTGACCCCTTCGAATGGGTCTCCCTTTTACTAATGGTGAATTAATTAGACGTCTAAACAGCCGTCTAAACCGTCATATACGGGTGTTATACGACTGATTAGACGCATAACACCATTTCGTCTGCTAAACAGTCGTAATATAAGACGACTATTAGGTCGTCTAATCCATGTTAGATTTAAAAAATACAAATATCCACTTGGAGGATTAATAATATGCCTAGTATTAGGGTTAATAACAAACAATATGAATACAACACTGACCCTGATCACTGTCCAATATGCCACCATGGCAAAGTACCAACCTTACTGTGTTCTTCAAATATCCTTGGAAGCACGATGAGTGGAGATATTTTACAAAACGTATATTTATGTCCTAGATCAGATTGTCAAAAGGTATTCATTGGAAACTATAGGCAGAATAAGTCTTACCGGGGCCACTACCCTGATGGGCCACATATTTTAAAGTCAACCTCACCTTATGTCCCAAAAAGCTCCGAGATTCCAAAAGAAGTAGCAGACCTTTCCCCTGATTATTGTGAATTACTAAATCAAAGTGAAACAGCTGAGGCTTATCGATTAAATCAAATTGCCGGAGTTGGTTATAGAAAATCTTTAGAATTTCTAATAAAGGATTACACTACTTCAAAAAACCCTGGGAAAGAAGAAGATATAAAAAAACAGTTCTTAGGAAATATAATTAACAACTATATTTCCGATGAGAATATAAAGGAATGTGCACGTAGAGCAGCGTGGCTTGGTAACGATGAAACACATTATGTAAGAAAATGGGAAGAAAAAGATATCGAGGATCTGAAGACACTAATAAAACTGACCCAAACTTGGATACATAAAAGTTTGTTAACCGAGAAGTATCTATCTGAAATGAAATAAAAAATCTTACCAAACGTTCGAGTCGGACTCGCTGAAGCTCGCCGCTCAACTCCACGTTAGTTTGCAGGATAAGACTATAGGAGTAAGGAATAATGTCTGTACCTTTGTATGATATAAACATGCTTTGGAGTCTTAATCATGATGACTTCAATAAGTGGCGTTCTACACATGATTTACCAATTCTACTTTCATTTTTTAAAAAAAAGTTGCCAGGTTTTACAACATGGCTAAATGAGTTTGATATTGATGACAATTTGTTTTGCAGCGTAATGCCTACTGGTCACCTCTTTGTCGGACATTCCCCTCGATTGTTGATACAGAATAAGGACGAAGACAATATTAACAATCCTTATTGGTCCTATTCAGTTGTTGACTTAGATAAAGAGGTGCTTGTTAAACGTTATACGAATCACGGCATACCCATTCCTTCAGTGATAAAGACATTCCTCCCGTATTTTATTTGGGGAAAGAATAAGCTCAAGAAGAACCGATTTATAGATAGTGACAAGGCGAATAAAGGAAAGACAGATACTTTTGTTTATAACCTGTGGTCAGGGCTTGGGCCTCATAGTCGTGCAAGTCTCTTTAAGACTTTTCAGGTACTAAAACTGGGTGGTGTGACCTTAGGTAAGAGTGTCGTGATAGGCGGCCGTAATCTAGATTTTGTAGATATAGACACTCTAAGAGTGGAAGGCGAATGGCATGGTTCAAGACAGACTTATGTTCATTTCTCTTCCTGCCGTGAGATGTCCTTCTGTAAAGCTGAACTTGCCTTTTTAAAATTTGTGGGTTGCAAAGTAGATAAGTTTTCATGTCAAGATTGTAGGCTTCAAGATTTCTCATTTGATCAATCCTCATTAATTGAAGCCAGGTTTATTCAATGTAAAATAGTCGGTCTTATCTTTGATAGGTGTGGTGTTTCTGCCGAATTTGACAAATGTGACATTTCAGAAGTGAAATATATTCCGAAGAAAGGGGCGTTGCGTTCTGACATCCAAATGTATAGGAGACTTAGAACGGCTTTTCAAAATGCTGGCAAAAGAAAGGAAGCATCAAATTATTATTACCTGGAAAGAAAAGCAGAAAGAAAGGCACTTTTTAAGCCTTTAGTATATTACTCCATAGAATTCCCGCGGAAGCCCCATCCTGGGCCGTTTAAAAGGGTTCTTGGCTTGTGGAAGAAAGGGCATGTTACTAAAACAGAGCTTGCATTTCATATCATTAAGTCAACAATATTTCATTCAACCATATGGTTAAAATATAAAACGAGGTATAGCCTTTCTCTCATTGAAGAGCTCGTTTGGGGGTATGGTGAAAAGCCTATCCGCATTTTAATATCATCCCTTGCGATTTTATCTATATACAGCTTTGCATATTTTAAACTGTTTAACTTACCAGACTTACCAAGTACACCGGCTAAGTATTCGTTAGTCGATTGCATGTATTTTTCCATAGTAACCTTTACTACACTAGGCTACGGCGACATAACTCCGAAGACGGACATACAAAAATTCGTCTGTGGTTCTGAAGCATTGTTCGGTGCATTATTTATCGGTTTAATTATCGCTGGGTTTGCAAACAAAAGTAAATATTAGGAATCGAGAAACTAACCATCGGGTAGAGCTGACCGGAAGAGGTTGGGTGTTTTTTCGGCAAGCACGGGGCCGGCAGCTCACCCAAAACGTTAGAATATAGATAATGGATTTCAAATCTAATGAAACAGGAAACCGTCGTCATCAAAGAAGGCAATAGTGAACGATTAGAATCCACGAATATTATTATTAGTGTTCGACACACATATGGTTCGAAAAGTGAGATTGTGGTGGGATCTCCCGGCTTGCCTAATGTTAATGAAGAATTTCTGGTTGGTGACGCTTTATTATTTGAGACGCCAAATGACGGTGTTTTTGAATTACGTGCATTAAGTATGGATACCCAACAAATTGAAATTCTAATTAGCCAAGTGTCACCCCGGTTAGGGATTGTTGGCGGTTTTGTTGATGATGACCCAAACAACACGCCTTTCACACCAGACGAACTCGGCAAAATATCAGAGAGCATTAAAAAATTGAGTGCTGATATCAAAAAAACACAGAAGTTTACTTCTGAACAGCTTAACCTAATAGATAGAAAATTGATCGAAATTGAAGATGCTTCTCAACGATTAGGCCGCAAGGACTGGATCAATTATGTTGCGGGTACGCTGACTACAGTTTGTGTGTCGGCGGCCTTTGCGCCTGACACATCAAAAGCTCTTTTTAAGGCGGTCAACACAGCCTTTAGGTGGTTATTCGATAATGCGATTTTACTTCTTTCATGAAAAAATATTCTAACAAACCGCTTTCAGCCGACGCAAAAAGACGCGCGGCTGAAGCGCACCGTTGGGTTTCTTGAATTATCGAAAGGGAGGGATTTGTTTTGGAACATAATTCTCAGGCAAAAAAAGATAGAGACTTTTTTCTTTTCAGGTTTTTGGAACCAATTCCAGGTAAATCAGAAAATAGGACTGCTTGCTATGACAATGATAGGCAAATCTGGGTTGATAAGCAAACAAATCTGCCTCTTGTGGAAACCTTTAATAAACAAAAATTTTCAAATTACGGCGAGACTATAATGACGGAAACTAAGGAAGGGGTAGATCAGTCAGAAGTGTTAAGCAGTTCTGATTTTGGAGAAACAATTTCAACTGCGACTAATGAGGGTATAGATCAGAGAGAAATAGTCAATCAAGATTCTTCGACCGATTTTGGCGAAACTATTATGACCAAAACAAGTGAAGGAATTGATCAGCGAGAGATTTTTTAAAATGCTTTTAATAATAACCAATAAAGATGATTTGGCCGCTGATTATCTCATCTCAGCATTGATAGAAAAGAGCCTTCCATACTTTCGCATAAATTCCGAGGACATTCAAAATTATCTTGTAAACTATAGCTGCCAAAATAATAAATACGAAGCTAAAATTAGACATAAAAACAAAATATTAGATTTGTCTGAAGTTAAATCTGTATGGTATCGCAGGGCAATCTCTCCTTCTATAAATCAAGATATCGACTTCTATTCAAAAAAATTTATATCAGGGGAATTACAGCATCTTGTTGAAGGGATTTGCCTGAATGATGATTTGGTATGGGTAAACCCATTTGATGCTGTTATTAAAGCAGAAAGAAAAATTTATCAATTAAAGGTGGCAAGGAATATGGGTTTTAAGATACCTAACACTCTTATTTCAAATGATAAAAATTTGATAAACTCATTCCATTTACAAAACGTTCCTATTATTTGTAAGCCCATTTATCATGGATACTTTCAAAAGAAAGATGATAATTACGCAATATATTCAAATAGAATTGAACCGAAAATGTTTGATGGATTCGATTCAATATATCCGACATATTTCCAGAATGAAATAAAAAAAATTTCAGATATACGTGTTACAGTAGTGAGAAACGACATTTTCTCTATTCAAATTACTTTTGATAATTCTAAAACTCCTGATTGGAGAAGGAAGGAATGTGATGTTTCTTATAAGGAATTTGATCTGCCAATTGAATTGAAGGAGAATTGCATTCGATTAGTTTCTGAATTAGGTTTGAATTTCGGTGCAATCGATTTAGCCAGAACAATAGATGACGAATATTATTTTTTCGAAATAAACCCAACTGGTGAATGGGCTTGGATAGAACATAAACTGGGTTTGCCTATAAGAGAATCTCTAATAAAAACATTTTACAGAACAAAATAAAAAAATGAGTGATTTGCACAGCTATATACCAAAACGGCCCAAAAAACTTTTTAATATTAAAGAAATTTGTGAAAAGCTATGTAAGGAAGCAAAAGCCTTCTTCTGTGTATTCTTTCATACTATTACATTACATGATAATGCTATTTTATCTTCAGAAAAGCCATTAGAATTTAAAGAGGAAATTACCAAAGAACAAGTTGATCAATGTAAATATTTTTTCGAAAGCTCTATCAGAAGAAGAGAAAAATTAGAATTGAAAGCTGAAAAACTACTATCCTTATTATTGATCTTTACGCCGCTATTTTCTGCATTGATAACTTACATATTTAGCAAAGATATTCCGTATGGGTTGCTCACTATAATGTTTCATTGTGCTTTAGGGCTTTCAGTTTTCTCTGTATTGATTGCTTTCATAGCAATTTTCCGCTCAAGAAAAGTCAGTGATATTGAGGAGCCCTTCATTTCGACGATAATCGATCATGGAAATGATAAACTACATGAGTATTCACAAAAAAGAGAGGGCTTAGGATTTTTATACTGTGCGATAAATAATCAAGTCAGAAATGATTATGTGGCAGATTTTGTTAGAGCAGCGGAATACTTTATTTTACTGAATTTTATATTTTTAATGATTTCTGTTGTTATTTTTTCAATTATCATTTCAAACAGCAATAAAAAACCACCTATTTCCTTAAATGAGATAATCCATACAGAAATTAAAAATGTAACCAATAGTATTGAGAATGTAGCTTCCTCGGTTAACCAGATGTCTTATAAAATAAAAGAAATCAATGATTATTTTACAGATCAACTAAAGACTCAATCGAATTTATTTGAAATGATTTTGAAAATCTCTGAAAAGCAAAATGAAATAATTAATGATCAGATAGCGTTATTTAATCTTTTGATGGAAAATCCAAAAGAAGAGACATCCAGAACCCAACAAAAGCATTGAGAGGGATTTTAGGGACCGGATTTTGGGGACGTTCTTTACAAATTATACAAACAATGGTCGGATCAAGACCTGAGACGTTATGAAAGCACTACCAGCATGTGAAATCTGCGGTGAAATGGAACACCATGGACCAGTTTTCCGGTCTTGGAATGGATGACGATGCATAGCATTTTTCGCTGATCACCGGACGCTATTAAAGCTTTACATCGGCAACAGGCTGACCCCTTCAAATGGGTCTCCCTTTACTAATAATCAAATAATTTGACGTCTAAACAGTCGCATAAACCCTAATATGCGGGTGTTATACGACTGTTTAGACGCATAACACCATTTCGTCTGCTAAATAGACGTAAAATAAGGCGACTATTGGATCGTCTAATCCATGTTCGGTTGAAGGTGAGACATGGCACAGTTTGTTTCACATGATGAAATTAATGATGCCGAAGGCATTTTTCCATTTTCTGACCTCCTTGAATGCCAGTATCTTTGTAAATACAAGAAGGCTTATTATCATTTGCGCGAAGTAGGCCATCCAGTATGGTCGCGTAATTACTTCAATTTATTGAGTAGTATCAATGAAATTTTTGAGTACAACGAACAACATGCAGGAGGTTTTGCAAAGTCATTGCGTTCATCTCAAGCTGACTGGAATAATTGTGAAGCTATTTATTCAGAAATAATTGTCTACCGCTATTACATCCGACTTGTATATGAGAATCTTATTAAAGCGATTGAGCGTAATACCAATGAATGTGATATCATTATCCGTCGTCTTGATGACTCACTTGCTTATCTTGAGGTATTTTGTGTAGGGCCTAAAGTGAAAACCCCATCCGAACCTGGCGAAGTCATAGTTCATAATTTCAAAACACATACCCAGAATGAAATGGCATCTATACGCCAGAAGCTTTTACGTAAAATCGAGAAACAAAAACAATTTACTAAACCCAGAGAAAATTATGCCGTAATCGAATTGAACGACATATCAATTGCTGGTGATTTTTCTATTCTTTCATCTCTTTCCGATGGATACAAGATCACGTACAATAAAGAAACAAAGGAAAAGATGTCGGCGGAATACGATTGGAATAGATCGGTATTTGATGATGAAAGCACCAAATTTTTAAAAGGGATCATTTATTTTAGTTTGGGCAATTATGAGTCAAGAAAATACATTTTTAATCCAGAGTTTAAGGAACATTAATCGATGACCGAACCAGGGCTTTCAGTGGATCGATAGGACCATGCGCCCACTGAAGCCCGCCGTTGGACAAAAATAATGACAGGAAAACGTCAACATTTTATACCAAGATTTCTGCAAAAAGGCTTTGCTAGTCATGTTGTTGGCGAAGAAGTGTTCACTTGGGCCTATAGAAAAGGCAAAACGCCGTTTAATGCTAACATTAAAAATGTAGGCGTTGAAGGTTTTTTCTACTCTGAAAATAGTGATACTGACTTAGATGACACAATCACCGTTGCTGAAGATGATTTTGCTCAATTAATTGATAAGATTAGAAATAACAACTATGTTGACAAACAAGATTATAAAAAGATCGCACAACTAATTAGCCACCTTGAACTGAGGACAAGGCATCTAAGGCAAAATTTTTTCTCTACTGGAAATAATTTAATTGATAAAATGCTATACTATTTAAGTGATTCTGCTTTCTGTGAAAAATTTTTAAGGGATAGGATAATAGACGACCCATCACTTATCAAAGAAACTTTTGCTGACGAGTTGCAAAAACGTGGAATTTCTCAAGTGGCGCTTCCACTGCTATTGCGGATGAGTAAGCCTTTTTTAGAATCGACAATTCCAAATATGATGCAATTTATGAACGAATTAATTGCCCATTCAAAGAAGGAAATGCCTTCAATATTGAAGCAAGCATCAAAAACAGGTCATATAAAAGCCTTAAACAGAGGCTTAGCGCCTCCTGTAAAGGTTAACCTTCTTGAAAAATATAAGTATAGTGTATTTAGCTGTAAAAATACGCCTATTCCACTTGGAGATTCTGTATTAATATTTTACGTAGTCGGAGATAGGAGTTTTAAACCTTTCCTTGAAAAAAAAGACGATCTCATCGCAGTGTTGCTGCCTGTCAGCTCTGAACAGATAATAGTTGGATATAAGGATAATTATGTTCCAAATTATTCACTGTTGCCAGAGATTATAGCTGAGTGCTCCATGGAATATTTTATTGCCGGAGAATTTAGGCCTGAATATGAGCAGGTTAGCGGAAAGATATCTGAAAATTCACATTTATTAACAGAGATCCAAATGGAATCGTTGATAAACGAATTAATGAACGGAAGTCGGTCCAACAAGGCTAATTCAGCCGACGCAAAAAGCCGCGCCGCTGATTAGCGACGTTCGGCCTAAAAAATGCGAATTTTAAATAATGCGGGGGTAGCGGGGTCAGGTCTCCACATTCCATAAAAAAAAATAGGTGGAGGTGAATCGGAGTTTGCTAATACTGCATGGATTACCAGAATAGCAGAGAGAAATTTTCTATCCGGAACCAAGAGGGGGTCGGGGACTTTTCATTCCCTTTGACAACTCCACTGGATTGCCACCGGTGGCAGTCCCATAAGCACCTTTGAGGTGTTGATTGTGCTGTTTTTCACATAGAACAAAAAAAAATATAGCATTGGTAGGCCATACAGGTCTAAAATCACACCACATATTGTGTAATCGCTGAAAAGTGTCCTCAAATAGTATTTCATCCCTTGATTTATTTTCTGCGATGCCGATATAAATAACGATGGTGGTTCCATGGGTGGAACCACCATCGGCTGGGGAGTTTAATCTTGAGCCGAATAGAAAAGTTGTTGAAGAAAGCCCGTGAAAATCCAAAAAGCCTTAGATTCAGAGAGTTATGCTCGATTTGTGAGGCGATTGGCATGGAAGCGAGGCAACCAGGCGGCAGCCACATACCTTACAAAAGATCAAAGCCTCCACGACGTACTATAACGATTCAAGATTACAAAGGCATGGCCAAGGACTATCAAGTTAAGCAAGTACTAAATTTCATAGATGAATTCGGCTTATTAGAACGGGAGGAGTAACTATGGACCAGTACTCCATCATTTGCCAATGGAGCGATGAGGATGAAGGTTATATCGCAATAGTTCCTGAACTTAAAGGGTTAAGCGCTTTTGGTGAAACAGCATCTGAGGCAATTAAAGAGCTTGAGGTCGCAAAAGAGCTCTACCTTAAAGTTTTCGAGGAAGACGGTTGCGATATCCCTGACCCAAAAAAACTTCCAGAATTTAGCGGACAATTAAGGATTAGGCTACCAAAGTCGCTTCATGCGGAACTCAGCAGAGATGCTGAAAGAGAGGGTGTTTCCTTAAATACCTACATCGTCAGCCTGCTATCTCACAGGAATCGAACCGCTAAGCTACAGAGAGATATAAACGTGATCAAAAATTGTTTTTACAACACAGTGGCAACTGGAGAGCTTCAAAAGTATGCCGCCGGTACAGGGCCATCAACGGTTGGTAGTGTCATCAACATCAACGAAAGAAAAATGGCTTGATCTATGAAAATTGCTGATCAAATTATAACAATTGTATGTGATGATATACGGCGTGAAGTTGGAAACAAAAGGTCAATAATGGGAATTTATGATGACGTGGTCGTTGAAGATGTCCCACAATTGCTGCCTAAAATTTGTCTCGCAATTTTTTTTAAAAAAATAAAAGTACAATTGACCTCAATTCAAGTTTTGCTCAAAAATCCAGAGGGAGAGTCTATTCATCTTCCTGAGATAGCACCTCCCCACAATCTACAAATTGGTGAAAGCTACAATGTGGATGTCTTTGTAGTCCCTCTAAAAATCGAAAAAATAGGCAAATTTTTATGGGAAATAAGATTTAATGGTGAAAAAAAACCTTCCTATGTACACGAAATGCTTATCCGCACAACTGACAAACCAAGGGATAGCGGGGTCAGGTCTCAACATTCCACAAAATGAATTGTTAGCAAGACCCACTTCGGTGGACTTGCTTATTTTTCATTTTCCACACAACCGAATCGATACAATGTAAACAAAGGTATACACATCGTAAACTTGCAAGCGCGTCGATTAAAACGAAACTGTCTGGTATTATGATTAATTAAGAAATACATATTAATCGGCATAAATCATGCAATATTTAAAAACAACGGTTCAAAATACCTCTCCACCTCTCAACAGACAAGGCCCTTCCAGTCGGGGCCTTGTCTTTTTTTATCAGTCTGCTGTATGTTGAAACAGCTATGGCTGTTACCCAACTTGAAGACGGCCGCGAGGTCGTTTCCTATCGCAAGGGAACAATAACGGAATCCCCAACCGCACCCGAGAATATTTCGGTCGAGGTATGGCCATGATTTTTTTCAAGCGCAGGCGCCCATCGATACCTAACGGCAGCGGGAGCCCTGTCTGATGGCTGTGCGTCAATTAAAGGACGGACGCTGGATCGTCTATTACAGGCTGCCGGAAGAGCCTGGGAAAATCCGCAGGGAATATTTCGGACGCGGATCGGAAGCGAAATTGAATGCGGTCCAACGCAACGAAGAGCTGGGCCTGGCTCCCCGTAGAACGTCGAACACCCGCTTACGGGGTCCGACGTTTTTTGATCTGGCATTACTCTATACGAAACATCGAGGGTTCAAACCAAACCCGTTGGAGCAGCTGAAAATCCGCCTCAAGGGAATTATTCTGCCCCACTTCGGTCATAAGAGGGCCACCATGTTGACCGATGACGATATGGACAGCTATGTCGCCAAACGCCGGCAGAATCATATCAAAGACAATAGCATCGCCCGCGAACTCACCGATGTGAAGGCCATATTGAACTGGAGCGTAAAGCGTCGACCCCCGCTGATCCCGTTCAATCCGGTACGAGATTACAAAGCGCCAAACAAACAGGATGACATTATCCTGCCGCCGAACCGCCAAGAGTTCCAGCGCCTTTATGAAAAGTCGCCGGCGCACCTCCGGCGCTTCATCCTGATGTCGTCTTTCATCGGAGCGCGGCCCGGGAAAGTCGAAATCCTGTCGATTCAATGGGGCAAGGTCGATTGGGAGAATCACTGGATCCAGGTGGTGTCGGCTGATAAGGGTGGGCCTCCTGTAAGACATGTTCCCATACATAAGGATTTTCTGGATCAGTTGGCGAAATGGTGGGAGGAGGATGAAAAAAAATTCGGGCATAAGATGGCATTGTTAAAACCAATCGTGCATTATTACGGGCGTTCCATCACCTCGATAAAGAAATCCTGGAAATCCGCGTTGAAAGCCGCCGAAATCACCCGGAGGCTGAGGCCATATGATCTTCGCCACCGCTTTGTCACAAAGGCGCTTGCCGAAGGTGCGGACATCGGCACCCTGGCCGAAATGGTAGGATCCCGCCCCGAGACCTTGCGGAAACATTACCAGCATGTTACATCGGCAATGCACCGCAGCACCATGGACCTGATCCCGGGGTTGGGCGTCGATCCTCCCGGACCTACAAAGTAGGACCAAAAAAAGGCTTGATCGCGGTTGTTTCTGAACCTACAAGTGGGACCAAAAGCAATAGATAACAAACTGAATCTGTTCGATACTCCGTAACCCTGACACGGAAGAGGTCGTTGGTTCAAATCCAATCGCGCCTACCACTTACGAGCGAAAAGCCTGGGTACAAAGTCGAATAAAATGTACCCAGGCTTTTTTGCGTCTAACTCGGAAATTTTTATTTTCCACCCCGCACATCCTATTCGAAGTTTCTCGATCACAATTCATAAATTACGATGCAGGAGCTATTTCAGGAAAGCATCGCTCCCGGTTTCCGAACAACAATAAAAGGTATGACAACTCATTTCAGTTTTGATTCAATGAATATCCAATGTTTGAATTTCGCCACAGGCCAGGGTCTAAAAGGTTCATAGCCTAAAATGATGGGAATCCTAAATTTTTCTCCCGTGTGTAGCCAATTCATAATTGGGGATTGGTTGACAGTGGTGCAGAGATCTGCCAATAACCAACCACACTTATTAAAAAAGGAATTTGAGATCTATCTCTAAGCGGACCTCATTCAGCCAATTCTATGGAAAATCCGGTGATGCCCTACCAAAAAAACGGGCTAAGTTCTACCCCGACGCTTGTTTCAGGAACCATGCTTGATCATAGCACCTTTCACAAAATCCTTTCCAAAGGCAATACTGCGAAACGCCTCGACTTTTTTAAATGCCACAAAGAACAAATTCATGCCTACCTGATTGGGTTTATCGAATCAGAACCGCCAACCCTATACCGGGAATTTATTCTGAAAAATGCTGAAGGCCAAGGAAGAGTTCGTGTTTATCTGGATTCTTTCGAGGCGGCCCTTTCTGGAAATGTTGAGACTTTTCTCGAAGATCAAAAAAACATCGGATATATCAGAGCCATGGAAGGTTACCACCTCAATGACGTATACGGATTCACGGTGGCCTTCAAAGATGCGCTTTGGCGAACCAGTAGAGAATACAATGACTCCAAAAAAAATCCTTCTGATCTTCTCAATAATGACGACATATTCACTTTCAATAAGTTGTTGGACGGCTCTTATTATTTATTGTCCTTGTCCTTTTTAGAGACCCGTGACGAGATTATCATGCGCCATAGGGGACAACTCCAGGCGCTTCAGCGTTTCGCGGCCGGGGTTGTGTCTGTTTTCGACGAAGAAAACATCTGGGCCCAGACCACTCAGGGGGTTTTCGATGTATTCGGACTAAACGGGACTTTTCTTTTGCCAGGTGGAGACCGTTTTAAGGGAACGGGGTTAGAAGCAGCCAGGATGATTGGTCTGCAGGTAACTCAGCGGGATCTGGAGGAAATTCTGACTGGCATCTTTCAGTCGCTGAAGCCGATGGGGTTGGACATTAACCACAGATTACATCACCTATCAGGCTCAATGGATACGGATCAATTCCGGTTTGTCGCTTCCCCGCTCATGGATCGTAAATCACAGCTTACAGGGGTTCTTTGCGTTCACGATCAGGGACGTACTTTCCGCTTTTCAAAGTTCGATAGAAATCTTTTATATCAATTTTCCTATTTTACCGGAGCGGTCTCCGCAAATTGCCGGATGGTTTCAGAAATTGCAGAAAAGAAGGAGGATTTGAGAAATCTCACCACCCGTCTCATTTCCGTTCAAGAAGAGGAAAGGAAAAAGATCGCGGCCGATATTCATGATGTGCTAACCCAGGCACTGACAGGAATTGGATACAAGGCGCTGTATTGCATGGAAATCGTCGGGCAGGATGTTGACCGCCTTTACCAGGAACTGGAGTTGCTGACCGAGACCATTAATGACGCGTTGCGACAGTCACGACAGATTATCAGTAACCTGCGTCCTCATATCCTGGATGATATTGGGGTCATTGCTGCATTCCGCAAGCTCATTGGTGATTTTGGCAAAAAGTTCGGTATTGAAGTCCAATTTTCACATCCCGATTACCTGCAGATTGATCCGGATAAGGGGATTGCGCTTTTTCGCATCCTTCAGGAAGCGTTGCACAATGCGCGGCGTCACGCTATGGCCTCGACGATCGCTTTGTCCCTGAGTCTCGAAAAAAAGGGGTGCCTGTTAATGTCGGTGAAAGACAATGGCCGAGGATTCGATCTGCGAAAGAAAAACCGTCAGAGGCAAAGGCCCGGTTTGGGGTTGTTAACCATGCGGGAGAGAACCGAGGACCTGGGGGGCGAGTTCAAAGTAGATTCGAGCCCTGGAAAGGGCTGCAGGGTTATCGTGAAGATCCCTTTGAGGGGGCGGACAAATGGCCGGTAAGATTCGCGTTATGGTGGTCGACGATCATGCCATTGTTCGAGAAGGAATCAAGGCACTGCTTGAACTCCAGGAGGACATTGCCGTCGTGGCTGAAGCAAGTTCCAGCATCGAATGTCTCGATGGGATTGAAAGGGTGATTCCTGATGTGATCCTAATGGATCTCAAAATGCCGGGCATCGACGGGATCGAAGCAACGAGGCTGGTAAAGGAAAAATATCCCCAGACAAAAGTGATTTTGCTGACCAATTATGACGATGAAGAATACGTCATCGAGTCGATCAAGGCCGGAGCGGATGGTTATGTGCTCAAGGATGTGAAAAAGGGAGATTTACTTAAAATCATTCGAGGCGTGCTCCAGAACTGTGCTTTTATTGATCCGACGGTTACACGCAAACTGTTTCATAGCATTCAGCAATCCTCATCTGCCGACGAGACGGCGGCGGCACGCCCGGTTCTTTCCCAGAGGGAACTTCAAATTCTTACCCACCTGGTGGAAGGTAAATCCAATAAGGATATCGCTCATGCGGTCAACCTGTCACCCGATACAGTTAAATCCCACCTCAAAAATATTTACCAGAAATTAGGAGTTAGTAGTCGCTCCCAGGCTGCAAGGACCGCGATCCAGGGAAAGCTTGTTTGCCTTTCCCGGTAGCTGCACCTTAACTCTTTCTCTCCTTCACCCATTAGGGTGAAGAACTTTCACCCTTTCGGGGCATTTACATCTTTTCCTCCCGTTGTTATCCCTCGCACAACTCCAATTATACTTAGGAAAATGAGAATTTGCCTTTCTCCATCCAAAAAAACTCCACCCGTTCAATGCCGGCCAGGCCGGAATTGTGCCCTATCTTTCATTTAAACCGACCGAGAAAACCTACAAGCACCCATATCGTTTCAGGTTTTGGAAAAACCCGATTGCGAAAGGCCATTCAGGCGGGTGCGGAAACTCATAATCTTTCAGAAAAACATAAGGAGGAGTAAAAATGGACAAAGAAAACAGAATTAGAGAGATTTCGCGCCGCCGGTTTCTGAAGGATGTTGTTCTCGGTGGGGCTGCTGTCGGGGCAAGCCTGACGATGTTTCCAGGGTTGCGTCCGGCAAGTGCCGCTAAGAAGGGCGTCTACACTATGAAATACGACTGTTATATCGGCGCCACTGCGGAACCGGCTCAGCTTGACAACTGGTTTCTGGACGAAATCGCCAAGCGGAGCGACGGGCGAATCGAGATCAAGAAGTTCTGGTCGGGCTCCCTGCACAAAGTCGGTGAGCATCTGCCGGCTATCAGAGACGGTCTTTCAGAAATATCACTAATCAGTTACGGATATTACCCATCCGCGGTTCCCTTGAGCCGCGGCCTTGAATGGTATTACCGGGGGTGCAACCATGCCGACAGCCTGCTGTATGTATGTCGCGACATGTATGATTCCACCCCGGAGTTGCGCAAGGAGTGGGAAGACCGGAACAACGCCAAGGTGCTCTACTTCACAAATTGGAGCTACTGTCCCTTTATTATGAAGTCGCCACTTCCCGATGTGGCTGCCCTCAAAGGGAAAAAGGTTCGAGGATACGGAATCGGTGCCGACACAGTCAACCGCCTCGGAGGGCAGGGAATGCCCATCGTCGCTGGCGAAGTATATACATCCCTGGAGCGGGGAATCCTGGACGGCGCATTTGCCTTCGCCTTCATTACCGCCGAAAAGATGAAACTGCACGAGCAGGCGCCCTATATTGTAGAAGGCGGGGCCGGTGCACATGCGCCAAGTACCGTTGTCATGAACCGGGGTCTCTGGCAATCCCTACCGGACGACCTTAAGGAAGTCGTGAGCCAGACTGCAGCGGACCTCTACAAATATCAATATCTTGAACTTTATACAAAGCTGACCGAAGAGAGTGTGGACAAAATGGTTGCGGCTGGAGCCAAGTTTTCAACCTGGTCAGATTCGGAAATTAAGAAAGCCGCCGAAATGGTCCAGCCAGCCCAGATCAATGAATGGATCGAAAAAATAGCAAAGCCCAATAATTTCGACGGCGTCGCATTTCAGGCAAAGGTCGATGCGCTTATTCAGAAATACGAGCCTGGTAAATTTAAAAAACCCTGGGAAATCTACCAACAGAAGTACATGTAAAATGCTTTAGGGGCCGGGTGCTCTTCGGAGGTCCCGGCCCCGTTGCCACCACCATCCACAGGGGAGAAAGTGTTACCATGGACAGACCGCGGAAACGGCTACTGGTCGAAAGACTCGCAGACCGATACAAGGTTTTTTGCACATATGCGGCCGTGCTGGCAGCATTCACAATTGCGCTTATGATTCTGAGCACAACGATGGATGCAACCGCCCGGTATGTTCTTAACAGCCCGATTCCCGGGGTTTTCGAACTAAACGAGGTCCTGTTGGTTGTTTGCGTATACATGGGTTTGGCCTGGACCCAAATCGAAAGAGGGCACATACGGGTTACAGCATTTTTGATGCGCTTTTCGGACGAAACCGAGGTCAAATTTGTTATTTTAGCTTGGGTGGTAACCTTCATTTTTATTTTCATATTAGCATACCAAAGCGCCATCGGCGCATGGGAGTCTTTCCAAATCCGGGAATTCCGTTGGGGCTCCGTTCAGATGCCGATATGGTGGGCCAAGGCGCTGGTGCCCATCGGATGCTGGATGATGAACATACAGCTTATTTTTGACATCTGGAAGGACATCGAGTTTCTAAGAGGCAGACTGCCCAAGCAGAGAGCCTGATGGAGTTGGCAGATCAAAAATTTGTTTTTTCATAGCGTTACTACGGAAGGTAATTAATGATGGATCCATTCTTGGCCGTAATGCTTAGCGTCCCCCTAGTTCTCCTAATGCTGGCAGTAGGAATCCCGGTTTTCGCTTCCCTCGGAATTGCTGGTTTTCTCGGTTGCGCCGCACTTTCCGGGATGGACATGGCTCTAATCCAGCTCAAGGTATTCCCCTATGTACAGTCCGCCAGCTATCTGCTGGTGGTCGTTCCGCTTTTTGTTATTATGGGTCATTTTGCCTTTAAGGCTGGCATTGGTAAGGATGTCTATCTCATCGGGAGAAACTGGTTTTCACAATTTCCAGCTGGATTGGGGGTGGCTACTATCTTTGGCAGCGCAGGTTTTGCCGCTTGTTCAGGGTCTAGCGTGGCAACAGCTGCAACAATGGGCGCAGTGGCGGTCCCGGAGATGAGGGCGCAGGGTTACGATCCGAAGTTAGCTTGCGGCATTGTCGCTGCCGGCGGCGTTCTGGGAATTCTTATTCCTCCCAGCGTCATTTTGGTTTTTTATGGTGTAATTACAGATACATCTGTTGGCTCTATGCTGATCGCAGGCGTCATTCCAGGATTCATTTCAGTTTTGATATATATTCTCGGATTGATGTTTTTGAGTAAAATAGAACCCACCTTGACACCCAAGCCGCTACAGGTTTCCTGGGGCGAACGATTCCGTTGCCTAAAGTACGGTTTGGGGGCATTTCTCCTTTTCTTCATCGTTGTCGGAGGAATTTACATCGGGTGGTTCACTCCGACCGAAGCTGCAGCAGTCGGTGCTTTTGTTTCTTTCTTGGCCATGGCCATCCGGCGAAATCAATTGAAAGAAACATTTTGGAACGCGCTCAAGGAATGCTTTGTATCCACACTGCGCACATCCTGCATGGTCTTTATCGTGATCGTCGGGGCCGGGTTGTACAGCTTTTTTCTTACCCTGGCCCAGGTTCCCCAAATGGTCTCGGCCTGGGTGGCTACGCTTCCGGTTCCACCCCAGATGGTTGTGGGCCTTTTTTTACTTCTCTATATCCCGCTGGGGATGCTCCTGGATTCCTTTTCGCTGTTATTGGTGACTTTGCCGATCATGTTTCCGGTAGTGGTCGAACATATGGGATTCAATGCACTGTGGTTCGGCATCCTTTCGACAAAACTGTGTGAGGTCGGACTGATCAGCCCTCCAGTAGGCCTCAATGTCTACGTTCTTGCGGGGGTGGTTCCCGATGTCCCTCTGGCAGACATCTTCAAAGGTTGTTTATGGTTCGTTCTTTTCGAACTTGTGGCAGCCCTGGTTCTCTTTGTTTTCCCACCGTTAAGCTACTGGCTTCCAATGACAATGAGGTAGAGCCCTAACGGTTCCTTTGTTTCAGGATACTAATACCGAAACCGGCACAGCTGGTTTGGAGGAGTGTATGAACAGGAAATTATCGGATTTGAGCGGGCGAAACGCCATTGTGACAGGCGGCGCACGGGGAATCGGCGCAGCTGCAGCCCTGGCTTTAGCCAGAGAGGGGGCAAACGTTGTCGTTGCGGATCTCATTGACGCCTCGGAGACCGTCAGGCAGGTCGAATCCCTGGGGCAAAAAGCAATCGCGGTGGAGACCAATGTCGCGGTGCAACAAGATGTCCGGCATATGGTGGAGCGGGCCATCGAAACCTTTGATCATATAGACATTCTAGTCAACAATGCCGGGGTGGTTCACCGGGACAGCCTGCTGGAGACCTCCGAGGCAACGTGGGACCGGGTTGTCGGTGTCATCCTGAAGGGGACATTCCTATGCATCCAGGCCATTTACCCCCACATGCGAGAGCGCAAATATGGAAAGATTGTCAACGTCAGTTCGATCTCCGGCATTATTGGCGGGGCGGTTTCAAAACTTGACGATTCTCCTGAAAAAATGCGTGGCCGTTCGGGGCCGGCTTATGCGGCGTCCAAAGGTGGTGTTATCACCCTGACGCGGTGGATCGCCAAGGATGTGGCCAAAGACGGCATTTTTGTCAACAGCGTTGCTCCGGGAGCCTGTGAGACGGAAATGACCAAGGGCTTCGACTACAATGTATCGATGCTGCCGATACCAAGAATGGGAACACCCGAAGAAATGGCAGCGGCCATCGCCTTTCTCGCTTCCGATGCTTCCAGCTACATCACCGGGCAGGTGCTCAACGTGGACGGGGGGTGGGTAACGGCTTAACTCATGTTCGATACCCACCAAAGATCACAAGGAGTGGATAGATGAATCTTAGCATGCTGCTGACCAAAACCGCACGGATTTTCCCGGACAAACCGGCGCTGATCCACGGCGACAGGCAGTTTTCCTACGCCCAGTTCAACGCCAGGGTCAATCGCCTGGCCAACGTGTTCCGGCGGCTGGGTCTCAAAAAGGGGGATAATGTCGCGATCCTTCAGTACAACTATCCGGAAACCTACGAATCCTTGTTTGCCTGTTTTAAATGCGGCCTGGGCGCGGTGCCAATCAACTTCCGGCTCCATCCCAAGGAGTTCGCGTTTATCATCGACCACTCCGAGTCCAGGGCGGTTATCCTGTCACCCGAATTTAATGAAGCAATCATGGCCGTTCGGGATCGGATCCCCCATGCGCACCACCTGATCACCTTGGATGGTGCCGCCGGCGAGCTTCTCGACTACGAGTCCCTGCTCAGCGAAACGACTGACGAGTTTTCCGACGTCGATGTCTCTCCAGATGATCTCGCTTGGCTTTTTTACACTTCCGGGACTACTGGTATGCCCAAGGGCGCCATGCTGACCCACCGCAACCTGCTTGCGATGACAATGAATTTTTATGCGGACATCGCCCCCGGGTTTTCTCCCAACGACGTGGTCCTCCACGCGGCACCCCTGTCCCACGGAAGCGGGCTATACGGGTTGCCCAACATCGGAAAAGGAGCGACCAACGTCATTCTGGCATCCAAAGCATTCAAACCGGAACTGGTGTTTCAAACCATTGAGGCGTTCAAGGTAACCAACATGTTCACCGCGCCCACCATGATCAAGATGCTCATCGACCACCCCGCGGTGGATCGATACGACCTGAGCTCTTTACGGTCGCTCAATTACGGCGGTGCGCCGATGCTGGTGGAAGATCTCAAGAAGGCCATCGAGAAGCTGGGTCCCTGCCTGGTCCAGTTGTTCGGCCAGGGCGAATCTCCGATGACCATCTCCTACCTGCCGCACTGGGCTCACCAGGCAGGCGGAAGCCCTGAAGCAATCAAACGCCTGGGGTCGGCCGGTTTTGCCCGGACGGATGTGGAGGTCAAGGTTTTCGACAAGGAAGAGAACGAGCTTCCACCCGGCCGGATCGGTGAGATCGTCACCCGCTCCGATCTGGTGATGAAAGGATACTGGAAAAATCCGGAAACGACCGCGGAAACAATCAAAAACGGGTGGCTGCATACCGGCGACGTCGGCTATCTGGACGAGAGCGGGTATCTGTTCATCATGGACCGTTCGAAGGACATGATTATCAGCGGGGGTGAAAACATCTACCCCCGGGAGATCGAGGAAGTCCTGATTCAACATCCGGCTGTCCACGAGGTTTCAGTGATCGGTGTCCCGGATCCGAAATGGGGCGAAGCGATAAAAGCGGTTGTTTCCCTGACAACGGGGATGATGGTTACAGAGCAGGAGCTGATAGATTTTTGTAAAGACAACATCGCCAGTTACAAGAAACCCAAATCGGTGGAGTTCGTAGACGAGTTGCCCAAGAGCAACTACGGTAAAATCCTCAAACGAGAACTTCGGGCGCAATATTGGCAAAAAAAAGAGCGCAACGTTTAACGAATTGCGATACAGCCAAAACCGATGCCACCAATTTCATAAGACGGTTTTTCCGCTACTTTACGGCAACGTCAATGGCGCGATGCTCAGAATCGTTGATCTTCACCGCGAGGGTGGCCAAGCAATCAGGCAGATGGCCGTCTATTCAGGGGGCTTCAACGGTGCATAACGGTCTGTATGATATCGGGAGGTTTTCGAGGAGTGTGGCCTAACCACTACCGAGAGCCGGAAGGAGTCACTATGGTCGGAAAAATCGATCACATCGGTATCGTCGTTGCGAACTTAGAATCCAGCATGGCCAGATACCAGACCATTCTCGGGTTGCAACTCAAGGAGATCGAGGAAATCGAGGTGGATGGCGCGATACTGAGGGTTGCTTTTTTCCCGGCCGGCGACACCAATATAGAACTCGTGCACACCATGGCAAAAAACGGTCTGGCGGCGGATTTTCTTCGAGATCATGGCGAGGGGATCCACCACATTGCTTTTGCTGTTGATGATTTAAAATCTATTTTCGATACCTTGCTTGGTCAGGGTGTATCTTTTCTCTGGGATCGGATCATTCCCGGATCGCGGGGATCGCAGGTTGCGTTTTTTCAACCCAAGGAATTCAACGGCGTATATATCGAACTGGTCCAGCGTTGATCAGATTTGGAATTCAGGAGGCTTGAAATGCTTAAAAAAAGAAATCTTGCCAGAGGTGTTGCGATTGCAGGCGCCGGCATGTCCAAATTCGGCATGTTCAGGGAAAAGAATTCAAAGGATCTGTTTGCAGAGGCATTCAGCGAAATGCTTTCTTCCGTGGACAAGGGGATTGATCCCAGAGACATCGACGCGCTGTACCTTGGAAATTTTTCAAATGACTTTTTCGTTCACCAGTCCCACTGGGGGCCTATTGTCTCGGATCTGGTCGGCCTGACTCCGAAGCCTGCCACCAGGACCGAAGGCGCATGCGCATCCAGTGCACTGGCATTTCGTGAGGGAGTTTTTGCCATTGCCTCTGGTTTTTACGATATTGTCCTGATTGGCGGTGTGGAAGAGATGTCCAAGCGGACTACTGAAGAGGTGGCTGAAGGCCTTGCCCTGGCGACCGTTCCATACGAAGGGGAGGTGGGATTTACTTTTCCGGGGGTGTTCGGTGCACTGGCAACGTCCTATTTTGCCAAATACGGCGCCGGTCGTGAAGACCTCATGAACATAACGATAAAGAGTCACAAAAATGCACCGCTTAATCCAAAAGCTCAGTTTCCCCTTACCATTAGAGATATTATGGAGACGCGTAAAAAGAGCGCGGAGCGCAAAGGACTGCAGGTACCGAACTGGAGTGACGAAAAGGCTTTTTTGTTCGACCAGTCGGTCAATCCCGTGGTAGCCTGGCCCATGCACCTTTACGACTGCTGTCCAATCAGCGACGGCGCCAGTTGCATGCTTCTTGTTGCTGAAGAGATCGTCCGGGACTTTACCGACGATCCGATTTATGTAGCCGGTATCGGTCAAGGTAGTGGCCGAGGGCTCCATGCCAGCGATTCGCTGACTTCATTCGAGGCAACGCGTTTTGCAGCCCAGGAGGCCTATGGCATGGCCGGATTGGATGCCGACGATATCCAATTTGCAGAGGTTCACGACTGCTTTTCAATGGCCGAATTGATTCATGTCGAAGATCTGGGCTTTTTTAAGCCGGGCCAGGGATTTAGGGCTATAGCTGACGGGGCAACGGCGCTAAACGGCTCGATTCCGATCAATACTTCGGGCGGCCTTAAGTGCAAAGGGCACCCGGTGGGTGCCACCGGCGCTTCCCAGATCTACGAGGTCTGGACTCAGCTCCGAGGTAAAGCGGGAAAAAGACAGGTTCCCAAGAATAATCTTCGTATTGGTGCGGCGCATAACCTGGGTGGCACCGGTGGAACCTGTACCTTCACAATACTGGAAAGGAGATAGACATGTCAGAAAATCGGGCGTTCAGTGATATGTCCTTTCAACAGTTTCTTTCCGAAGAGAAGCTGATGGGGTGCCGGTGTCGCAGTTGCGGTACTGACTACCTTCCTCCAAAACCGATTTGTACGAACTGCTTTAGCCGTGATCTTGAATGGGTCGAGATGCCTGAGACCGGCAAATTGGCGGCTTTTACTTGCATTACTGTCGGGCCTCCGGCTATGACTCAAGAGGGGTTTGGCCGGAAAAACCCATATTGCTCCGGTGTTATAGAGCTGGCCGACGGGATCCGGGTAGATGCGCGTATCCAAGGAGTCGACACCAAAAACCCGGAGGAGATCCGGGTAGGTATGCCCATGAGAACCGATTACATCCACCGGGAACTTAACGGCGTCAAGTCTACGGTGCTCGGCTTTCGACCCGCTTGAGGATTGTTCGGTAAGTAATCGGATTTTTAGATGTTTCATGATATTCACCACAAAGGTCGGGGAGATGATGCTGAGGCAATAATAGGATGGTAAAGTCTGGCTGCCAATTTTAACTGCATGGAGATCGTGTAAAATGGAACAGACACGCTTTGAAAAAGGATTAGAGACGCTTAAAAAAATAACAGGCTCATCAGGATCAGCCGTCGTTGAAAGCCTAAAAGATATAGCCCCTGAGTTAGCCGACTGGATAATCAACTTTTCATATGGTGACGTTTTATCTCGTACCGAACTGGATTTAAAGTCAAGACAACTTGCGACGGTTGCAGCTTTAACCGCTATGGGAACAGCAACACCTCAGCTAAAAGTTCATATCAAAGGGGCGCTGAATGTCGGCTGTTCAAAACAGGACATTATAGAGGTGGTTCTCCAGATGGCAGTATTTGCAGGATTTCCAGCTGCTATTAACGGAATTAATGCATCACGGGAAGTGTTTGAAAGCGAAGAATCGTCCTGACCATTTGAGTTGATAATATGGTGGATCCAATTGGATCCTGATCTGAAAATTCAGGTTTGCGAAGCGCCTTTCATGACTTCTTTCCTTCCCGGCGATTTCCGAGTGTCAGATCCTGGAAATACCGGTCCAGGTTGTCGGTGTGGGCATAATAGCGGTTATCGATGATCCGCACCGGCAACCCCCGTCTGACGAATTTCATGATCGTGTTTTCGCTCATCTGCAGGTAATCAATGATTGCCTGCTTGCCGATAAGAATCTGGTTGGAACTGGCTATCATCTTGATCCACCTCGATGTTCATGTGATACGGTTCCGGTTTCCCGGTGCTGGTAATGCTTGTCCCTCTGCTCGACCATCCACCGGTCCAGGTCGATGTTCAGCGCCCGCCAGGGCCCGATGCCGTTGCGCTTCCAGGCGGGCAGGTTTTCCTCGACGACCACAGGTTGATCCGCTTGGGATCCTCCCTGACATAGGCTGCGATTTCCTCTGCATTCTTGAAGCAGACCACGCGCAGGGCTTCATTCATCGGTTCAACCATCTGGGACGCTCGTAGACGATGCGACGGCTTTCAGGGGGTTCTTCCGGTCGCGGCCTGTCCGCTGCCTTTTTTTGCGAATCCCGCTTCGGCCAGAACGAAACCCCCAGGACCTCGTGGGCCAGCAATAACAGCGTTGCGCAGTCCCAGGCATGGTTCGGCCGTTCCTGCGGGTTCTCCCATACGCCCTTGTCGTTGATCCCCTCCACAGTCATCTGCCGGGCCCAGTCCTGGGTCAGTTGGCTGTGGTAGTGCCAGCATCCCGGATCCCCGGGGGCGATCTCCAGGATCCCGGCCAGCTGGTTCTTGAAATAGTTGGTGTCGAAGCGCACCAGTTTGATCCCGCCCGGGATCGGCTTTTTGGATCCCGGATAGTATTCCCGGTTGGAGTAGGCATAGGGGGTGGCCATGGTCTGCTTGCCCATGGTGGGCAGGATCCGGCCGCGGTGCATGCGGCAAAAATCGTAGACCTCGCTGGTGCGGTGCCCCATGGCGTCCAGGAGCGCCAGCCGGACCGGATACACCTTGCCATCGGTATCCCTGTACTGGTCGGCCCACAGCACCTGGGCCAGGGCCTCGAAGGTCGGCACCTTGCCTTCCCGGATGCCCCAGGAGGCGCGTTCGAACCCGTGGCCGAAGGCCCGGATCTCGTAATACAGGCCGTCATCCTGGGTGTCCCCGCCGGCCAGCAGGCAGGCCACCTGGCCGCCGGAAGGCACCCTGCCGCGCGGCCGGTCGTCGGCCAGGGCCAGGATACGGTCCTCGCTGCGCTCCACCGAGACCGTCAGCCACGGCTCGGCCGCATGGCCGTTGCGGAAGTCCTTCATCTTGTTGCGGTTGCCCAGACCTTCCAGGAAGGCATGGGCCACCTCCCACAACTTGACGAACGGGCTCAACCATGAGGGGATATGAAACCCGATGGTCACCGGCCGGATCGCATTCAATGCTGTCATCAGCGAGCGGCCCTTGTCCCGGTCCCGCCACTCGCCGGCCCGGACCGCCAGGTCCCGGTCCGCGTCATCCCACTTGGATGAACAATGGACGCATTCGTACCAGGCAGCCTGCTCGGCTTTCATCCTCAGGGGATCGCGCAGGTCCTCCGGCCACCGGATGTTCTCGAAGGTCATCTTCTGGTAACCATTGCATCCGGGACAATTTACCCAATAGTCGAACACCAGCTGGCACTCGGTGGTCAGCGCCCGCCAGATGGGACCGGTCTCCACCGACGGCGAACTGGTCCGCCAGATCTTGCGCATGTGGGCGAACGTCCGCGTGCGTTTCTTGGCTAGGTCCGTGGGACTGGCTTCTTTTTTGGTAGCGGTCTCCGGATACTTGTCCTCCTCGTCCAGGACCACATAGGGCAACGGCTTGTTGGCCAGCCTGGCGGCGCTGTTGGCCCAGGCCATGTAGATGATGGCGTTTTGCAGCCTGATCTTGTTGGAGGACAGGTCGTCGGCGTACCCGGTGAGGTAGGAGCGCAGCCGGGGACTGTCCTCGAACATGGGCCTGATCCGGTCGCTGCTGTTCTCCCGGGCCGTGTTCTCGTCGGGCATGACCACCAGGGCGTTGCCGGGCCTGCGGTCGACCGCATAGGCCAGGCAGGTGTAGTTGATCTCCGATTTGGCCGTCTGCGGTGCCGCGCACACCACGATCTCCTGGACCGAGGAAAAGAAGCTGGCGTCCAGGATGCCGGCGGCATAGGGCACCGTTGTATTCTTCCAGCGCCCGGGCACCGCCGCATCCTTGGGCAGATGCCGGTGGCGCTCGGCCCAGACCGACGGCCGGATGGCCTTTTTCTTTTTCAGCACCCGCCGCTCAGCCCTCGAGAACCGCACGGAGGAAACACCGCTGCCCAGCTGCTCGAGCTGTTCATCGGTAAGCCAGATAGAGTCAATTGCAATCGGTTGCTCAGTCAGGTTCAGCATTGTTTAGAATCCCTTTTGGATTAGAATAATTATCACTCTCGAAGCCAGCGAGATTTCGTGATTTGGATCGCCATGATCGAAAAAATGAATTGTGTTGGTTTTTGAAGGGTATATACTAAAAAAATAAATCGAACTGGTTTTCAGTACGTTCCCGCCATGAGTTTGGTATTCTTACAAAGAAGTTCATCTATTATTTTTTATGGCAAGCTGATGAATAATAATGGTTACATGAAAGGTGAATAAACCCTGTCCACAAAGGAGGGATGTATGGGCTCATCGAATATCAACAAAACAAGGATGTTGATCGTAACAGTCATAGTTGGGTCTGTGCTTCTTTCACTTATAAAGCTTATTTACCCACGAATCGACCCTTCGCAGACGGCATCACTTGTGATCGTTGTCTCTATCATTTCAGGTTTCATTATTGAAAAGTTAATAGGTAATAAGAAAGGAAAAAAGGATGATAAAAATAAAGACGATCAATAGTTGTCGAATTGTTTGTTTTGCCATCACTTTGTTGAGTTTAGCGGCGCTTTTGTCAGGTTGCGCTACAACACAGGTGAGTTCGGTAAAGCCGGTTGAGGTTCGTCCGATTCATATAATGCTGGACATAAGATCTCACCTATGGACCAAGCTCTTCAATCCCGGTGATGAGCCTGCCGGTTATGCAATGTATACATACGTATTGATCAACCGGAACGAGGCGGATTCGGCCGCGTGGAATCGATACAATGCATTGGTGAAAAATATATTCTCTTCGACCAGCGCGGTGACTGATTACAGCTCTGATTTCGACCGTTCATTGTATAATCTTTTTCTGATACCTTATGAATATAAGAAAGATGAAAATGCCGAGAGTTTAAATTGCATTTTGTCGAAATCAATATTGACCAGCATCGCAGCGTCCGTTCAAAAACAGGAATTACGTGAGTTGATCAACACTAACCCGGGACCTTTTTTGGTTTCATCTACAGAGCCAATCAGTGATAAAAATTATAGTGCAGACACAGAAATGCTATACTATGATTTAACGCGAACCAACGTGGATGCGATAGCAGAGGTCGTTGCAATATACAAAAATCGCCTGACCAGCGATGAAATCCAAGGAATTGAGCGATTCAAATCGATCAAGATATCGATACTTAATTTAATGTTGGACGCCGATGACTACATCAATATAGTAAAGGTGGCATATGCTGGATGGGTCAAAGATTGATGCCGTTCTTTAACCCCATAAATTTTCAAAGAGCTTATAGGGTAGTATCCATGTTGCTTCGTCTGTTCATTTATTCAGGATTAAAACCCAATAGACAGCGGATCGTTTTTACCGAATAGTATCCCGGCATTCAAAGAAGTACTTTCCTGGCGCACAGTACTTTCAGTTTTTTGAAATAAAATCGATATGGTCGACGCAGTCTTTCCGGTTTGGAAAAGCTCTCCGGGCGACATACCCGCCGGGCGCACACGCGCGCATCGCCTGCAGCATTTCCATCAGTCCCTCCTTTTCACGACGACACCGATCTCGTCCATGCGGCCGAACTCGTCGAGCAGCTCGTCGATCTCCTTGAGCACCTGGTCAAACACCTGCATTCGCTGCTGCTTGTCGTCCATGCGCGCCACCTGCTCCAGGTGGCCATATTTGGCCCGGGCCCATCCGCTCAGAGTGAAGCCCCGGTTGCGCAATTGCTCGGCGATTTCGATTCCTTGGGTTTTGTTCATTTGCTAAAGCCCTTTTGTTTTGCTATGTTTGGATTCGAACATCGTCTTGGTTCGATAACGCCTTTATTAACAATAAAAACAGACAATTAAATATCATTGCCCCTGTCTCTTGCCTTGGCCATCAAGGTGTGTGGCCTTTAACATTAAATACACAAATAGTTTATTCTGTCGACTTTAAAATCAACGAATGGTTAATTTTTATGCCTGGTGTGATCGACATTGAGGGTGCATTGCAAAGAATAAAGAGTATTCGTAATATCTCTAAAGATAAAGAAATCGCTATTTTGCTTGATTTATCACCACAGGATTTCAGCAATAGAAAAAAACGAGGCACATTAATTGATCCAATTGTCAGATGGGGAATAAACGAAAACGTTGATTTAAACTGGGTTCTAAATGGAAAGAAAATATCAAATAGAGAGGGTGAATCGACCCAAAATGTGTACCCAGAACCTCAAACATCAGAAAATTTGGGCGAAAACCAAAATTCAGTCTCGATTGCGGAACGCCGGAAAATACTTCAAAACCTGCGGGAAGGGATCATCTCGAATTTCGATGACAATGAAACAGCCCGCCAAATGATCCTGGGTATTGCCGAAATCGAAAAGGCGGATCGCGACCACTTCATGATGCTGGCTGGTGAAATCAGGGGGACAGTCCGGGCTCTGAGGCCGAAAAAAAGAGCGTAGAGGCACCTTGACCGTGGTTTGATCGTTTAATCGGGAGGCTGGGAAAGGCAGAAATTTAAACGTTTAAATCAGCCCGATACTACTTCCCGTGAACATAGTCAGGCTTTAAGAATAAATTTAAACAAATTGTGCAAAAAAAGATCTGAAACGCATCGTAAAATAAGTCCTTAAACATCGATAACGGAATCATTCCCATGGCCGTATCCGATGATTACATGGATGGAAATGTAACTGCCTGGCCTCGGTCGGTTAAGGACTACAGCATTGCCCGCGAGTTAACCGACATAAAAGCTATCCTCAACTGGAGCGTCAAACGAAGGTCTCCGCTGTTTCCTTTCAACCCTGTGGGCGACTACCAGGGCTCCAGCAAAAAAGATAAAATCATCCTCCGGCACGGGTTTGTGACAATTGCCCTACATAATGGCACGGGTATCGGCATCCTTGGGGAAATTGTCGGATCCAGACCGGAGACGTTGTCAAAGCACAATCCGCATATGACATCGGCGATGCACCGGAACACCATGGATAAAATTTCCGGTCTCGGAATGGGTGACGACGCATAGCTTTTTTCGCTGATCACCGGACGCTATTAAAGCTTTGCATCAGCAACAGGCTGACCCCTTCAAATGGGTCTCCCTTTACTAATAGTCAAATAATTAGACGTCTAAACAGTCGCATAAACACTAATATGCAAGTGTTATACGACTGTTTAGACGCATAATGCGGATGCTGCAGGAGCGGATCGATGATGCAGCCTTTTTGAACCTGATCCGTAAATGGCTGAGAGCGGGGATACTGGATACGGACGGCAAGGTAATCCATCCGGAAACCGGCATCCTCCAGGGCGGCGTAGTGTCGCCGGTATTGGCCAATGTTTACCTGCATTTTACGCTGGATCTGTGGTTTGAGAAAGTGGTCAAGGCCCATTGCAAAGGAGATGCATTGTTGCTCCGCTATGCGGATGACTTTGTCTGCGCCTTTCAGTACCGGTCCGACGCGCGCCGTTTCTTCGATGTCTTGCCCAAACGGCTGGCCAAGTTTGGTTTATCTGTGGCGCCTGAGAAAACGCAATTGATGCGGTTCAGCCGGTTTCATCCAAGTCGAAGCCGACGGATAGTTTTCCTGGGTTTCGAGACTTACTGGTCCCATGATCAAAATGGATTGGTACGGGCAACCGAGGAACCGGATGCGCGAAAACCGCACGTCCGGGTCTGTGCGGGGGGCGCTGGGTAACCGGTGTTCCTACCGCGAGATAAAAGAGTACATAGAATAAAAAAGGAGATAAACCCAAATGCCATGGATAAATAAAGAATTGTGTACGGGATGCCAAATATGCGTCGATAAATGTTCTGTCGGGGCAATTTCGATGGAAGAAGAAATTGCCTTTATAAAAGAGGACGAGTGCATACGATGTGGAGTTTGTCACGATGTATGCCCAGAAGATGCAGTTCGTCATGACGGAGAACGAATCCCTGAAGAAGTGCAATCTAATTTAGCTTGGGCCAAAGGGTTGCTAACGCATGAATATTATTTAAATGATAAGACAAAACAAAAACAGCTTATCGAACGTTTGCAACGCTTTTTTACTAAAAATAAAAAGGTGGTTGAAAAAACCATTGAGCAGCTTGAAATTCTGCAGAATACGGAATACGCAGACTAAAACAAGGCCGGAAATAAAATCGGGGACAATAGTGATCTTGCATCGGACAGGTCTTACGATGCCGCTCCACTCCTGCAGGTACAAAACACGTTAGTCCAATAAAATCGGGGACAGGCCAATAGTGATCATGGAAAGTTTAATCTATGAGTATAAAGTCAGGATCATGCCTTTGTGGTGAGGTCACTTTCGAAATAGAAGGTGATTTTGATAATTTTTACCTTTGCCATTGTAGTCGGTGTCGAAAAGATACAGGCTCAGCTCATGGAGCCAATCTTTTTTCTTCTACTGCCAAGTTGAAATGGTTGTCAGGAGTCGACAAGGTCACAAATTTTACATTGCCTTCAACTCAACACAAAAAATCATTTTGCTCAATTTGTGGATCGGCACTTCCAAATATTCAAATGGGAGGTGAACTTCTGGTGGTTCCTGCTGGAAGCCTTGATTGTGATATCCACATCACACCCACCGCTCACATTTTTATTTCGAGCAAAGCAAATTGGGATAAAGATCTTCATAAATTCCCTATGATAGAAACTTTGCCGTCATAAGCATAAAACCACATAACAAAGCTAATTCAGCCGACGCAAAAAGCCGCGGTGCTGATTAGCAGAGTTGTGCATTTAAAAGTGGTATTCCAATAATGGTCAATTGGGAAAAGATAGACCGTATGATCAAAGTGACAGCGCCATTTATCTTATCAGAAGACGAACGGAAGAGAGTTGCAGCTATTGAGCAGGAAGCGTATGAGAAAAATTTGCATCGAATTAAGGAATTCGGGGACGTTCTTTACAAATTGTACAAACAAAAGTGACAACGGGGCAGGTCTCTAAATTTGACAAAAAACATTGCTAATTTGGGGACTCGGTACGATGGCGGCGTTCACCAATCAGCACTTGACACGTACATACATTAGTGCATGCATATTGTTTGCCATGTTTGAATGGGATAAACCAAAGGACAAGCAAAACCAGTTAAAGCACGGGATCTCGTTCGCCGATACCTTCGCGGTCTTTGACGAATAAAATTCCGTGACGATTGAGGACGCCAATTCCGATGAACAGCGATATATCACCATTGGGATGGACGCTTTCGGGCGCGTACTGGTTGTGGTTTATACCTGGCGAGGCGACAACATCAGAATTATATTTGCACGTAAAGCGGTGCGAAGCGAGGTGAACCAATATGAAAGCGAAATATGACTTCAGCCACGGCAAGCGTGGTGCCGTGCTTCCCGCATCAGGGAACAAGGTCCGGATCACCATCAGGCTTGACCGGGATATTGTTGATTGGTTCCACTCCAAAGTGGAGAAACAAAGAGGGGGGAACTATCAGTCGATGCTCAATGATGCCCTGAGAAAACACATGGAACATCAGGAACAACCGCTTGAAGAGATCCTGCGCCGCGTCGTTCGGGAAGAACTGCAGACTTCCCATTAAGTTAAAGGACACGGTGTCCCCGCATTTGACAATCGGCGTAGGATATTGGCGGAAAGGAAAGAAAATATATGACAGCCAAAATAAAATACACGGATGAACCCCTTGGAAAAGTAAATGTCATTTCCGACTTTCTTCCTTCGCCTGAAGAACTTGCTTTAAAGGACGAAACCGTCAAGGTCACAATTTCTCTAAGCAAAACGAGCATTGATTTTTTTAAAAAGGAAGCAAAGAAATATAATACTCAGTATCAAAAAATGATTCGCCGGCTTCTGGATGAATATTCAGCACATCAATAGCAGCGAGCCCATGACCTCGCCATGCACAAGGGTTGTAGGGCCCTGGGAGTCAGAGGGAGTGGCGGGACGTCCATTAATATATAAATATAACCAAAAGGATTTTCTCGTTGAATCAGCTTATATCCATAGATGATATCACTCAATGTATCTATACCGTTCGTGGAGCCAAGGTTATGCTGGACGGGGATCTTGCCGAGCTTTACGAAGTGGAAACCAAGGTTCTGAAAAGAAATGTGCGGAGGAATTTCGACCGGTTTCCCCAGGATTTCATGTTTGAACTGACTCCCGATGAATTCCAAAACTTGAGGAGCCGGATTGACACCTCAAGTTGGGGCGGTACCCGGTAATGAAAAAGATTTTTTTCTTTTGGCTGTTTTCTTTATTTACCATTCCCTCGTTTGCGCAAGATACGATGCAACTTGTATATTTTTCTGATGGGGCGCCTTTTTCCTGGGAAGAAAATGGCAAGATGACTGGCATTCTGGTCGACATTATTGAAGAAGCCATCCATACTCGGATGGGAATAATTGTTTCACATAAAGGGTATCCCTGGGCAAGGGCTCAAATGATGGTCAAGAAAGAAGAGGCGGATGCCTTTGTCACTGTTCCCACTTCTGAACGGCAAGCCTATACTAAAGTTAACAGTGAACCAGTTGTCCAGGTAACATTTACGCTGTTTACCCAAAAAGATAGCCCCAAAACCGAAGCTTTAAAAAAAGTAAAAAAAATAGATGACTTGAAAGGATTCACAGTCGGACATTATCTAGGAAGTGGTTGGGCGAAACAGAAGCTTAATGGCATGAAAGTGGATTGGACCCCCAATGTTTTCCAAACGTTAAAGAAATTAGCTGCCGGAAGGGTTGACGTCTTTGTGGATGCTTCCCAAGGGGTTTTATTTAATATCAAAAAATTTGGTTTTCAAGATCAGATTATTGAAATACCGAATGTACTTGATTCGGCCCCGTTTTATTTATGCGTCCGGAAAAACTCATCTTTCGTTATAATTCTGTCACAATTCGATGAAATAATTAAAGATATGCGCAATGACGGCACCTTAGAAGAAATCTATAATCGTTACAAATAAAGGGAGTTAGGGACGTTCTTTACAAATTGTACAAACCAGAGTGATAACGTGGTCCCTGGTGGTAGCGGAAGGACCGTCTGATGGCTGTAAGACAAAGAAAAGACGGGCGCTGGATCGTTTATTACCGTGATCCGGAAGGCATTAAAAAGGGCGTCGTCAATGAATACTTCGGACGCGGCCCGGAAGGCAAGCTCAAGGCTATCCAGCGCGATAGCGAACTTGGGTTAAAAACGCGCCGGCCGTCGAAAACCGGGCCCAAAGGACAAACTCTTTTTGATCTGTCCGTTCTTTACATGAAATACCGGGGGTTCAAGCCCCGACCGCTGGCATAATTGAAAATACGGCTCACGGCAATCACCCTGCCTCGGATCGGCCACAAACGAGCCGTCATGCTATCCGATGACGACATGGATAAATATGTGGCTTTCCGACGCCGGTCGGTTAAAGACAACAGCATTGCCCGGGAGCTGACCGACATCAAGGCCATCCTCAACTGGAGCGTCAAACGCAGGTCGCCGCTGATTCCTTTCAACCCGGTGCGAGACTGCCAAGGCCCCAGCAAAAAAGATGAAATCCTCCTCCCACCCACCCAGGATGAACTCAAGCGGATCTATAAAAATTCACCGGTCCACCTGCAGCGCTTCATCATGCTTTCCTTATTCATCGGCGCCAGGCCCGGCCGGGTAGAGATTCTATCCCTGCGCTGGCGGTCCGTCTCCTGGGATTCCGCCACGATCCTGATCATATCCGCCGAAAAGGGCGGGCCGGCGTCCAGGCAGGTGCCGATCCATAAAGATTTTTTTGAAACGCTCAAGAAATGGTTTGCCGCTGATGTTAAAAAATACGGGGAGTCCTTGGCCGACGCCATGCCCATCGCTCACTATTACGGTCGCCCCGTCAACTCCATTAAAAAGTCCTGGAAGTCGGCCCTTGAAAATGCGAAAATCACCAGGCGGATTCGGCCGTATGACCTGCGCCACCGTTTTGTGACCAAGGCCCTTCAGGATGGCGCGGATATCGGTACCCTGGCGGAAATGGTCGGGTCCAGACCGGAGACGTTGCGCAAGCACTACCAGCATGTGACATCGGCGATGCACCGGAACACTATGGACCAGATTTCCGGTCTCGGGATGGATGACGACGCATAGCATTTTCATTGGTCTTGTACCAAAAGGATTTTTTCGTTGAATCAGCTTATTGCCATAGATGATATCACTCAGCGTATCTATACCGTTCGCGAGGCCAAGGTCATGCTGGACAGAGATCTTGCCGAACTCTACGAAGTGGAAACCAAGGTTCTGAAAAGAAACGTCCGGAGGAATATCGACCGGTTTCCCCAGGATTTCATGTTTGAACTGACTCCCGATGAATTCCAAAACTTGAGGAGCAAGATTGACACCTCAAGCTGGGGCGGTACCCGTTATGTGCCCATGGCCTTCACCGAGCATGGGGTGGCCATGCTGTCAGGAATTTTGAATAGCAAGAAAGCGATCCGGGTGAATATCCAAATCATGAGGGCCTTTGTACAGCTTCGGCACCTGGTCATCGATCACGCTGAATTGAAGCGCGAACTGGAAGCGCTGCGCAGCCAGACAGAGGAACGGTTTCAAGTGGTTTTCACCGTTTTAGACAACCTGGTTTCGGATGAAAATGGATTAAACAAAAAGATTGGCTTTATCGACAAAAAATAATCTTATCGGCTATTCTGGAATTTGAGGTGCCAGATTGGCACCTCAAGTCGAAAACGATCGGCAGCTTGATGTCACCCATGCCGATCGCTCATTATTTCGGCCATCCCATTACAGCATAGAAAAGTTGCTCTAAAAAATCTTGTGCCGGTAAACCTATGCCCTTCCCAAAAAAATCAAACGAAAAACTTATTGAAGCGCTTATATCGGCCATGCCTGAACCGTTCCTTATTATCGATGAGGACGGATACTATGTTGAAACCCTGGGAGGCGTTGACCGGAAAAAATACCATAACGGTCAACATCTTATAGGCAAGCGCATGCATGATGTCATGGACAAGGAACTTGCGGATCGATTTCTGGGCCAGATAAAAAAAGCGATTAAATCCGGACAGGTCCTGGATTACGTCTATGAGCTCTCGGCCAAGGATATAAAAGGTTCGGAGACCCTTCCCGGTCCCGAGGGTCAACTGTGGTTCGAAGCACATATATCGCCGATTAAAAAGATAGAGGGCCAAAAACGCATGGTCGTCTGGGTTGCGTCTAATATCACCAACTTGAAAAACACAATCATCGAAAAAGAATCTTTGATAAGCCAACTTCAAAAGGCTATCGGCGAAATTAAAACCTTAAGGGGCATTTTGCCCATATGTTCATTCTGTAAGAAAATCAGGGATGATAAAGGATACTGGAACCAGCTTGAAGACTACCTCAATGAACACTCTCATGCGGACCTGAGTCATAGTGTTTGCCCCGACTGCGCCAAGATACATTACCCGAAGTATTATAAGGCCAAAGACTGAAGTCCTCCACTTCAGATGGGCCAAAACGCTTTCGAACGCCTATTGGTTGTGGTTTATACCTGGCGAGAAGACACCATCAGGATTATTTCCGCACGTAAAGCTGTGCGAAGCGAGGTGAGGTGAAACAATATGAAAGCGAAATATGACTTCAGCCATAGCAAGCGTGGTGCCGTAATTCCCGCATCAGGGAATAAAGTCCGGATCACCATCAGACCTGACACAGAATTTTGAACACTCCTGGGCCCGGGACCCGTTTACCGGCAGGTTCATCAAGGAATGCACCAAGAGAACGGGAAACCCGATGTTCGGATTCGAGTTGTGATGGAGTGTTTCCAGTTTTGGGTTCTCTGAGCGACAATCAAGAAGCAGCGGGAACCGGTCTTGAAATGTTCCCGCTGCTTTTAATGTCGTTTAGATCTTGAACTGGTCTACCATCTGTTTCAGATGCTCCGAAAGCTTGGAAAGCTCCTGGGAACTCAGGTTGACCTGGCCGCTGCTGGTGGACATCTCATTCATGGATACACTGACACCGGCGATGTCCCGGGAAATTTCCGCGGCCACCGACGAGCTCTGGTTGACGTTTTCGTTGACTTCCTGGATGCCCTGGGAAGCCTGGGCCACGTTGGTGGCGATCTCTTTGGTGGCTGCCGATTGCTGCTCGACGGCCGATGCGATATTGGACACCACATCGTTGACGTCGGTGATCACCTTGGTGATCTCAGAGATCTGGCCCACGGTCATGGAGGTGGTCCCCTGAATCGCCCCGATTTTTTCCTTGATGTCCTGGGTGGCGGCGGCGGTCTGCTTGGCCAGTTCCTTGATTTCGTTGGCGACCACGGCAAACCCCTTGCCGGCCTCGCCGGCGCGGGCCGCCTCGATGGTGGCGTTCAGGGCCAGCAGGTTGACCTGCTCGGAGATGTCGGTGATGGTCTCGATGACCTTGCCGATGGAATTGGCAGCAATCCCCAACTGGTCCATGTTGGCCGAGGCACTGGACGCCTTGTGCGCCGCCTCGTCGGAGATTCCCCTGGCTTTTTCGGCATTTTTGGCAATTTCGTCGATGGTGGAGGACATCTCCTCGGACGCCGTGGCCACCATGTTGGTGTTGGTGGCCGACTGCTCCATGGCCGCGGCCACGGTGTTCATGTTGGCGCTCATCTCTTCAGCGGCGACGGATACGGTGTTGGCCTTATCCGAAACATCCTGAGTCCCCTGGGTCATCTGTTCGGAGATCGCCGACAGTTCGGTTGAGGAGGAGGAGAGCGTGTTGACCCCTCCGGCGATATCCTTGATGATGCCTTGAAGCTTTTCGATAAATGTGTTGAACCACTTGGCCAGTTCTCCGACTTCGTCGCGGGTGTTGACTTCCAACCGCATGGTCAGGTCGCCTTCACCCTGGGCGATGTCCTTGAGGCCGGCAACGGCGGCGTTGATGGGCCGGACAATACCCCGAGCCGCAAATAGGATGGCAAAGGCCGTAATCAGGCCTGCAATCACTGCCACCATCATGTTCGAATTGCGGATGGAGTGAGATGTCGCCAGAAACTCATCCTGGTTCTGAGTGGCGCCAATGGACCAACCGTTCACGCCCACCGGAGCAAATCCCGCAATTTTAGGAGTACCTTTGAAGACGTAAGCTTCCACGCCGGTTTCACCGGCCATCATCCTTTTGTTTATCGGGCTCATTTCGACGATGCCGGAGGCATCGAGTTTCAGGACAAATTCTGATTTCGGATGGGCCATAAACAGGCCTTTTCTATCGATCATATAGCCATAGCCAGTTTCGCCGATTTTACGACTTGAAATCACTTCCGTAAAAAATTCGGCCTTGATAACCAATCCGAACGTTCCAAGAAATTTCCCGTCGCTGTTTTTTATTGGAACACAGACAACGGCTATAGGCTTGCCGGTGCTTTGCGAAATTACAATCTCGCTAAAAACCGGGTTGCCCCCTTGTTTGGCCGCCAGGAAATAATCACGACTCCCAATATTGACACCTTTATATTCCTTGCCGCCTTCAAGCACGCCCGTATAGAGTTCGCCGCGGACATCGGTGAGAAAGATCCCCTGATAATGCTCGCCTATCTTGTGAAATTGCCGGCCCAGATCGGCAAAGATTTCTCCAATTCCAGATTGATTGGTCTCGACGCCAGTTTTATCAACAGCCTCGCTCAGGTTAACAATCCTTTCCTGGCTGGCCACAGCTGCGGCCTTTTCCATTTCAGATTCAATAATCGTGCGGGTCAATCGTGCCAGATCCGATGCTATCCCCTGGGCCTGGTGCTGAGATAAATCCATCAGCGCGGATTTAGCTTTCGAAAAAGACAGATACCCCACAATGATTAAAGGAATCAGAACTGCGGTTACGCCGCCGACAATCAGTTTTGAAGAGATGGACCGAAGATTGAGTTTCATTTAAGGTGTTCCTTATCAAGTATATAAATTTTGAATACGACCATAAAAAAGGATCAGGAAATAAATTGAAACTTGATCCGCCATGCAAATGGGTTATCGACATGTTCTTACGTAACTTTAAAAAAATGGTAATTTTCCAGGGAGTGGCGGTACCTGAAAAAAGGTAGGCTACAGAATCCGTTAGTCTGCCTTTTCACGGTGAAGTCAGATTTTCATTTTTGGATAATATTGTGGAACGAATCAAATGCTTTACGATAAGGACTCAGCCAGTGGCCATAGGTCTATGGTTTCAGTATGGCGGGACCCAATGGCAGATTGGCTTGACAGATTCGCTCCTTTCTCTGGCCAGGGTCAAGCATCGTCGTTTCCTGAAAACATTACCGTAGGTAGGCATGTCTGCAATATTTTAAATCGTGCGATGATAAATGGTAACCGCATAAATTAAAACAGCTAACGGGTGAGCCAAAACTGAAAAGGCCGTTCACAAAATATCGTGAACGGCCTTTTTGATTAAAAGCTGAGATTGGGTCGATGAATCTTTAAAGAATCAGACTGAATGAAAATCTAAATGCCTATTGTCAACACCCGACATGCAAGAAACTCGTGCGCGAATATTTCGGTCGCCGTCCGGATGCCGAGACCCGGACCGACAGCATAACAGCGAACCGAATCGGCGACGTTGGGGAGTTTTCCGGTTTTTAGTAGAATTCACCCGGCGCCATGACGTAGAAACCGGCGCCAACAAAATAATTGGTGTCCGGCACCCGATAAATGAAGGTGTGTTTGGGCTTGGAAACATCCTTTCCGGGAACCGTCCAATCGTATTTGACCCAGCCTTTTCCTTTTTTAGCGGCATTGATGAAATCCACAAACATCGGTTTTCCGTTCACATCTTTTGTTTCAAGCAATCCATTTGATTTTGTCATCTCAGGATGGATCGGATGGGCCAGCATCCGGCAATCCATATTCATGAGAAAAACGTAACTGACGCCATCGTTCCAGACGAAACGGTTATTCTGGCTTGAAATTTCCTTAATGGCGGTATCGATTCCTTTTGATTTCACTAATTCCGCCGCCTCTTTGCATTTCAGAATACAATCATCCCGCGTACCTGCTAAAACGGTGGATATCAGACCGAAAATCAAAAAAAGAACTCCCGCTGCCGCAATTGCATTACGTTTCATGTTTTCTCCATTGTATTTTGGGTGGATTGTTTTTAATGCCCCTTAAGCTCGTTCTTATTTGCTTAAGACCAAGGAATATTTTTCGGCACTTGTGGAGAGAACTTTAGGGAAAAAATGATTTTTTTTAGTCGACAACTTCAGGTGTTTTATATCATCCTGAAATATGTGATGATTTATTAAAACCGAAATTCTGTTAAAAACCACGGAACCAATTTTACCCGGGCTTTTTTCGTCTTGTACATTTGCTAAAAAATCCAGGCTTTGCTATGGTTTCTTTTGAACATTCCTTGGAGTGGCCGCGTTCCAATAGATAGACAAATCAAATAATTAACCAAGCCCATGTCGCCGTATCGGGGTGGTGCCTGCAGGTGTCCGGGCTTGAACATGAAAGAATAAATCCACCCCTCCAAAGGCAGTCCTGCCTGCATTTGGAATTTTCCATGGAACCGGATCGCGATAATATGCACCGCGTACGTGAAATAGCAGAACATGCGGTACTTCCAAGCCCCGAAGCGATACCCGACGATCCCGGGCGTCCGACCGGGCAATTCAGGATTTACTTTCAAATCGCATGTCATACCGCCATCGCTGCTTTCTGCTTGGCGGTAATTTTTTAGGGGTGATCGTTGATGTCTCCTCCATCGGCCGAGGCTGGCCCAAAAAGCCGGCGATCTTGCCCAACGGTACCTTCGGAGGCCTGGCCATAATCCCGCAACAGTATCGGCTGGATTCGGTGAGTTTGTCGTCGAACGGGGTGTCATTGAGGTCGGTATTGAAAAAAATCAATTTTGCCCGAAAATTCCCTAATTATCAACTTATCATGGCAGAATCGCCGAATACCCCGGCGGTTACCTGTTAAAACACGAAAAACAGTAAGTTGATATTTTTTTTGAACCAGACTACAGGAGCATAAATGAACAGGAAAGAGTTGATAAACGACTATAAGCAAACCATTCAGCCTATGGGAATCTACCAAATAAGGAACATGATAAACGGAAAAATATTTATTGGAAGTTCAAAAAATCTCAAGGGAATCATCAATCGCAACAAATTCCAACTGAAAAATGGTCTCCATATGAATAAGGCAATGCAAAGAGATTTTAATGAAGTTGGTGCGGAAAGTTTCACTTTCGAAATAATAGACCAGATAAGACCAAGGGATGACATGAAAGGTGATTACACCGAAGAACTTCAACTGCTTGAAGAAATGTGGATAGAAAAGCTTCAACCTTATAATGAAAAAGGATATAATACGAAAAACTGCTAACATCTCATTCAAGATTGACGGGCAGGGTCGGACGGGTTTTTCTATAAACAATTCTGAAGGCTCCGGTGTTCCTTGGGCGTTTTATCATACGTACTTCCTTCCCCCACCTTTACTCACCGGGCATCCCGGACGATATACGGTACCCAAAAAAGTATAGGAGCTGAACTCTCTCAGGCAAAGCGTCCATCCACAAATCGCTGCTACCAGCTGACGACGACATGAAGCCCCAGAGGACAGAATTGGCAAGGGTACCCAAACGTACCTATAAGTTGAAAGAGACGAAAGAGGGTTTCATGGGGAAAATAAAGGCTGCATGTTTTGTCGGCATTTTGTTTTTTTCCACAATCCCTTTTGCTGATTCTGTTCATGCCGATCAGTTACTGGTGATGGCATTCAATGACACCACTTCCAAACCTTGGAAATGGAAGGATAATGGAAAATATATAGGTCCCTTTATTGATGTCATTCAGGAAGTTGCAGACCGTAGCGGGATCAAGGTGATGTTGGTACCCTTGCCGTGGAAAAGAGCCCTGAAAATGATTGAAGAGGGAACGATTGACGGTTCTTTTGGGGGGTACAAGACTCCTGAACGAGAAGCATTTGCCGTTTTTTTAGATACTCCTCTGAGTTGGGCGGTATTATCGATTTTTGTCCGAAAAGGGGAAGAGTTTTCTTTTCAGAAAATCGAAGATCTGTATGGAAAAAGAATTGGTATTGTACGTGGATATACTACCAGCGAGGAATTTGATCACGCGATGAAAGAGGGAATGATACCCGTGAGCGAATCAGGGAATTATGGCAGTCTGGTAAAAATGCTTGACGGTAAAAGAATCGAAGCGATTGCAGGAGTAACTTCCACGCTCCAGGCTCATTTTGCAGATATGAACCTTACAGAAAGATTCGTGAGGTTGCCTCATCCGATCACAGCACCCAAACCGATTTATATTTGTGTATCCAAAAAATCAAAAATCTTCAACCGTGAAAAAACTATTGCCAAAATGAATCAGGCGATGAAAGACATGGAACAAGAAAATGTTTTTGAAAAAATCTCACAAAAATATGGCTATAACAAATGCATTATTTTCGGCTGCATATTAAAATGAGATAGGGATTTATTTGGTATAAGCTAAAGTGTTCTACAAATTATATGCCGTTTTTGGGTTCTATAAGAGTAACATATCTGAAAATATAACAGGTTGCCTTTTCCAGACCCTATCGGCTAAGCGGTTTTCCGGGCATTGCGGCTTACGAGTTGGCGGTCTGGGTGTCGTTACCGGATGATCGCCGGCACCCAGCGCGCCTGAACGATCCTTCCCGGATAAACGCCTGTTCTGCCGTGCTTATTATTTCCGCAGCCGCCCCCGGAACATGGAAAAAAAGATTCCTACCGTGCACAGGCCCACTGACACTGCGAACACCACCCGGGTACCGCTGAGAAATCCGGCATAGCTGTCCGGCGTAATTGCCCGGTGGCCAACGAGCAGGGTGAGCACGGCGGTGGCAATCGCCATGCTCACCATCTGCCCCAACAGCCGCATGGTGGCCACGGCGCCGGAAGCGATGCCGTAATCCTTTTTGGCCACGGCGCCCATGATGGCGCTCATGTTGGGCGACGAAAAAAGCGCGAACCCGAAACCCAGCAGCACCAGGTTGCCGACGATCCCGGTGACGGAGGAATTAGTGTGAAGCTGCGTGAAGACGGCCATCCCCAAGGCGGTGATGGTCATTCCCCCCGTGGCCAGCAGGCGAGGTTCCACGCGGTCGGAAAGGCGCCCGGCCAGTGGTGAGAAAATGGCCATGATCACCGGCTGGGCCATGAGTACAACGCCTGCAGTTTGCGGCGTCATGCCCTTGATGTACTGCAGGAAGAGGCTCATCATGAAAGTGACGGCAAAAGTGGCCGAGTAGTTGAGCAGGGCGGCCAGGCTGGAGAAGGTGAAGGTGCGGTTTTCCACGAACAGCGACACTTCGAAGACCGGGTGAAGGGAGCGGCGCTGCTGCCTGAAAAAAATTACCAGCCCCAACGTTCCGGCTGGAATCAGCGTGCATCCCAGAGGTGAAGGCATCACCGTGGCGCCGTAAACCAGGGAGAGAATGGCCCCGGCGTAGATCAGGCATCCTACCATGTCCAGTCTCCGGCTGCGGGGATTGGCCCATTCACCCTTGAGAAAGGCATGGGTGACGGCGATGGAACCGACCCCCAACGGAAACATGGCCACAAAGATGCTGCGCCAGCTGAACTGCTGGGTCAGAAATCCGCCGATAAACGGCCCGACCGAAAGCCCTACGTAGACGGCCGAAACATAGACGCCGATTGCTCGGCCGCGTTTGCGGGGCGGGAAGATGGAGGTCAGGATGGCCATGCCGGTGGTCACGAACAGTGCTGCGCCCAGGCCTTGGATCACCCGCAGGAAGAGAAACCAGGCGGTGGTGTGGACAAGGGCCGCAGCCGTCGCCCCGGTTGTGTAGACGATCAGGCCGATGCTGAACACCTTCTTGTGGCCGTGGATGTCGGCCAGCTTGCCGGCCGGAATCAGGCCGACGGCCATGGCCAGCAGGTAGGCAGTCGCCACCCAGCCCAACTGGACGGCCGTCATCCTCAGATCTTTTTGGATGGCCGGCAGAGCCACATTGACCGATGAGATCATGAAGGGGCCCATGAATGAGGTCAAGGTGGCCACGAACAGGGCGGATCGTTCCAGGGCAGTTTGCTTTTCCGGCGCGGGTGGTCTGGTTGGATCTGGATTGGGCTTCACTATCATCCTGTCTTTCTGTCGGCGGCAAACGGGCGTTCGACGTCGCTCGTTTTGCTATTATGATTCCAACGTGAGGCTTGCTTTTCATTATCACCGATCAAGGCGTTTCTTCAACGCAAAGCATTGGCGTATTAAGGGGAGCCTGTGTTGCGTGGGAGCGGCTTCCACCAGCAATTATCCACGTAGAATCGCGGCTGGAAGCCGCTCCTAAAAAACCCTTCTCATTTTTGAGAACATTTCTTAAAATAAATGCGCTTTCGTGTTGCTGATATCCCAGAACGAGCAGGGATCCATTAGAAGAGACACGCAACGATCCCACCACAGCAGTTATACACTTGAAACACAAAGTAAAATCGGTTAGGGTATATTTTCTTATAAGTTCAAGCTGTTAGGTTCCTGTTTGTATCGATCTGTATTTGTCAATTCAGTAAAGAGCACGCCATTTTTTTGAGATCGGCCCTGCAGGCGATCACAGTTTCAGGCCTCCCAAAGGAGCGACAAATGAACTATTGGCTGATGAAATCCGAACCGTCGGTGTTCAGCATCGATGATCTGAAAAAAATGCCGGACCGTACGGAACACTGGGACGGCGTGCGCAATTACCAGGCACGCAACATGATGCGCGACCAGATGAAGGTAGGCGACCGCGCCTTCTTTTATCATTCCAACTGCCATGTGCCGGGGATCGTCGGGCTGATGGAAGTCGTGCGTGAAGGTTACCCGGACCATACGGCCTTTGACCCCAACAACAAGTATTTCGACGATAAAAGCAATCCGGACAAACCGCGCTGGTTTATGGTCGACGTCAAATACATCCGCCACACGAAGCGAGTTATTCCCCTGGCCGAACTAAAGGCACCAGCGGCACTTGAAAACATGCCGCTGGTGCGCAAAGGGAACCGACTCTCCCTCATGCCGGTTTCCGAGACCGAGTGGCACTATATTCTATCAATTGAGAATCGACCGGTGCAGTAAATCGACATAGCTGTATTCCTTACAGATGCTGTGGAGCTTGCATCGGATTTCATTGAGAATAATTGGGATTCAGTATCCACAGTGCTAATTATTGACCACAAAAGTCCTCGGCCCTGGAGGGCCTGACTCGCCGGGTCCTTTTAAATTTAATGGAGGGCGACATAAAGTGTGATCGCTGCAACCAGACGATTGAACCTATAGAGGAAAGGGAACACCTTGGACAAACCCTTTGCGAGGACTGCTACATCGATGTGCTTACGCCGCTACAAACCTTCGATCCATGGGCCGTGCACAGCGCCAAGACCTATGAAAAACACGCCGGGAAAAACCAGATGCTGACCCCATTTCAGTCGGAGATGCTGAAGATCCTAAAGGAGAATGGCCCGATGGAGCCAACACGATTGCTGACGAAACCGGGCACAAACCCAAGGTTTGCCATTTGGGGACAGATCCTACCCAATAACCGCTTCTGATCGTATTTTTGCCACCATTCCGTAAAGCTGGGAAACCAGCATTCCCGTGAACATCAGTGAACACCCAATTATTCCTCTGCCTGACATCACTTCTCCAAGGATAAGCCATCCGCCCACGGCGGCGAAAACCGCTTCGAGGCTAAGCAGAATGGCAGCATGGGCCGGATGGGCGTGGCGTTGGGCCACTACCTGAAGGGTGTAAGCCACTCCCACGGACAGGACTCCGCCGTAGATGATGGGCAGGGCTGCGGCAGCGACGTCTACAACGCTGGCGGTCTCTATCATCACGGCCGTCATCAGGCTGGTCACGGCGCACACCATGAACTGAATGAAAGCCAGCCGCAGGGAATCAGTTTTAGGGGAGAGCCAGCCGATCAGATGGATATGGCAGGCCCACAGCACGGCTCCGATCAATTCCAACAGATCGCCGAAGGAGACGGTGAAGTCTTCGTTGACGCTGAGCAGGTACATACCGACGGCAGCCATCAATGCACCGCCCCACGTACCTGCGTTGGTGCGTTGGCCCCACAACAGCCCCATGATGGGGACGATTACCACATACAGGCCGGTGATGAATCCCGCTTTGCCGGCGGTGGTGTAGACGAGCCCCACCTGCTGCAGGGACGCGCCGGCGAAAATGGCCAGTCCGGCCAGTCCGGCGTAATAAACAAGGTTTTTGTTCTGGATCGGGTTGCGGCCTTGATCTATTTGGGGCGGATTTTTGCGGTTGCCGTAAACAAATGGAACCAACACCATGGCGCCGAGGCAAAAGCGGATGCCGTTGAAGGTGAACGGTCCCACATGATCCATGCCCATCCGTTGGGCTACAAAGGCAAAGCCCCAGATGACGGCGCTGAGGAGGAAGAGCAGATCGGATTTCAGGTGTTGTTTAGGCATCTACTGGTTCCCGAACCCGTTTTGGCCGCCGCAATCCGGACACTGCCAGGTTATGCCATTGCAGGACATGCCCCACACATTCTCATACATGCAGTCCTGGCAGATCAGGAAACCGCAACGGCAGCTCCAGCAGAAGAGAACTTCTTTCGAGCAGCAGTGGCATATTTTCGGTCCTTTCTGCCGTCGCCGGTATCGTCTGGCCGGCCGGGTTGTAGTGTCGTTCATCGCTTATCGCTAACTATCTGAAGTCTTGTCGTTTAAGATGGTTAATGCTACCATGCGGCCAACATGCCGAAACGACATTAACTAATGCAGGAGCACCTTCGTGTCAACGCCAATTGAGCCGGACTTGAAACAGACGACCCCGACGCTTTACCTGATCGATGGCAGCGCTTACATTTACCGAGCCTACCATGCAGTGCGGGGGCTTTCCAACAGCAGTGGACTGCCCACCAACGCCACTTTCGGGTTTACCCGTATGCTGATCAAGCTGATGGCGGACCGATCCCCGGACCATGTGGCCATGTTTTTCGATGCCAAGGGCCCCACCTTCCGCCACGACCGCTATGCAGCGTATAAGGCCAACCGGCCGCCGATGCCCGAGGATCTGGTTCAGCAGTTGCCCTGGATCCGCAAGATCACGGAGGCGTTTAACATCCCAGTATTCGAGATGCCGGGATACGAGGCAGACGACCTCATCGGCACGCTGGCCCGCCATGCAGAAAAAAACGGGTTTCGCGTGGTCATGGTTACCGGGGATAAGGACTTTATGCAGCTGGTAACCGAGCACTGCACGATCTGGGATCCCATGAAAGACAAGATCCTCGATCCTTCCGCCATCCGAGAAGCCTTCGGCCTTGAACCTGAGCAGATGATTGACGTGATGGGCCTGTCCGGTGATACGGCGGACAACATACCCGGCGTTCCCGGTATCGGCCAAAAGACGGCCGTGGACCTGATCAAAACCTTCGGCAGCATGGATGGGGTTTTCGTCGGTATCGACACCATCACCAAGAAAAAGCAGAAGGAAAATCTGATCGAGTTCAAGGAGCAGGCCCTGTTGAGCCGCGAACTGGTGACCATTGACCGGAATGTGCCTGTCGAATTCGAACCGGACCGTTTGAAAGCGCGGGTGCCCGACGATGAAGCGTTGACCCGGCTCTTTGCCGAGCTGGAGTTCAGGCAGCTGCAACAGGAATATGCCTCCCAAGACCCATCTGTCGAGCGGCATTATGGCGCCATCCTGGAAATGGATGGCCTGGATGAACTGGTGCGCCGACTGGAAGGTGCCAAACGGTTTGCCCTGGATACGGAAACCACATCAGTGGATCCTATGCGGGCACGACTGGTGGGGCTTTCGTTTTGCCTTACCCCCGGTGAGGCCTTTTATATTCCGGTGGGGCACAACTATCTGGGTGCCCCCGAACAACTTCCGCTGAAGGCCGTGTTGGAACGTCTGCAGCCGGTGCTGGCCAACCCTGACGTCGAAAAGATCGGCCAGAACATCAAGTATGACTGGATGGTGCTGCGGCGTCACGGCGTCGACCTGGCCGGTGTCAACTTTGACACCATGGTGGCTTCCTACCTGATCGATCCCGGCAAGCGGGCCCATGGTCTGGACCAGATTGCCCTGGATTACCTGAGACACAAGAACATCACTTACGCCGAAGTGGCGGGAAAGGGAAAGACTGCCGTTACCTTCGACCAGGTAATTGTGGAAAAGGCAGTCCCTTATGCCTGCGAGGATGCCGACATCACCCTGGCCGCTCACGATGTGTTCGTTCCCCTGCTGAAAGAAAATGGACTGACAGAACTGATGGAGCAGGTGGAGATGCCCCTGCTGCCGGTTCTGCTGGAGATGGAGATGACCGGCGTCTGTGTTGACCGGGACCGGCTGCATGATCTGTCAAAATCCTTTGCCGGACAGCTGGACATTCTCGAACGTCAGATTTACGACCTGGCCGGTGAGACGTTCAATATCAATTCATCGCAGCAGATGGGACGGATCCTGTTTGAGAAACTGAACCTGCCGGTCCAGAAAAAAACTAAGAAAAAAACCGGCTACTCGACGGATGTTGAGGTGCTTACGACGCTGGCCCGCAGCCACGAATTGCCCGCCCTGGTACTGCGCCACCGGACGCTGGCCAAACTCAAGTCCACCTATGCCGATGCCCTGCTGGAACTGATTCACCCGGAAACCGGACGCATCCATACCTCTTTTAACCAGACCGTTGCCGCCACCGGTCGACTGAGCAGCAGCGACCCCAATCTGCAGAACATTCCCATCCGCACGGAAGAGGGCCGGGAAATCCGAAAGGCCTTCGTACCGCGCGAGGGCTGGCAGTTGCTTTCAGCCGATTACTCCCAGATCGAGCTGCGAATCCTGGCCCATTGTTCCGAGGATCCGATCCTTATCCAGGCTTTTAAAGATGATGAAGACATTCATACCCGAACGGCCACCGAGGTCTTTCAGATCTTTCCCCAGATGATCAACGACGAGTTGCGGCGGCAGGCCAAGGCCATCAACTTCGGCATCATCTATGGTATGAGTGCCTTCGGGCTGGCCCGGGAGCTGGAAATCAGCAACAAGATGGCCCAGACTTATATCGACCACTATTTTTCCCGCTACCAGGGCGTCAAGGCCTTCATCGACAAAACCATCGAGACGGCCCACACTACCCGTAAAACCAGCACGCTGTTAGGTCGTATCCGTCAGCTGCCGGATATCGCCAGCACCAATCGCAACGTGCGCCAGTTTGCCGAGCGCACCGCCATCAACACGCCCATCCAGGGCACCGCCGCGGATCTGATTAAACTGGCCATGATCGGCGTGGACCGGGCACTGCGCAAAAAGCGAATGAAAACCGCCATGCTTCTTTCCGTGCATGATGAAATGATATTCGAGGTACCGCCCGATGAACTTGACGATGCAAAAGCGCTGGTTCGGGAAGGCATGGAAAACGTTTGGGAGCTGGCCGTTCCCCTGAAAGTCAACATGGCCTGCGGACAGAACTGGGCCGAGGCCCACTGATAGGGCCTGAAAGTGAATTACCCCGGAGGTTTGATATGAAAAAATGCACCGACCTTATGTTCACCGGTCTTTTTGCAATCCTGCTTGTTGCTTGCGCCAGCCCACGCATCACCCTCTTTTCAGATGCCTCCGATCCGCTGCGGGAGGTGACGCTCGACGGCACGGCGGATGACAAGATCCTGATGGTTCCCATTACCGGCGTCATCACCGATTCCCCCAAGAGCCGGGTCACGCGGACGATGCCCGGCATGGTGCAGGAGGTCGTCTCCCATCTGCGGCTGGCTGAAAAGGATGACCGTGTCAAGGTCGTACTGTTCAAGATCGATACCCCAGGCGGCACCACGACGGCCAGCGACATTCTTTACCATGAAATTGCTGCATTCAAACAGCGCACCGGTAAGAAGGTGGTCGTCTGTATGATGAACCTGGCTACTTCCGGGGGCTACTATGTGTCCCTGCCGGCGGATGTGATCATGGCCCATCCCACCACGGTTACCGGCTCGATCGGTGTGATCCTGATGCGGCCTCAGGTGTCGGGGCTCATGGAAAAGATCGGTGTGGACGTGCGGGTGAACAAATCCGGTGAGAATAAGGACATGGGATCGCCGTTCCGCGCCATCACGCCAGCCGAGGAGAACATGCTGCAGGACCTGGCCGATGCATTGGGCCGGCGGTTCGTCGATCTGGTGAAACAGCACCGGGGACTGGAGGGCGAACGCCTGGCCACCGTTGCCGATGCCCGGATTTTTTTGGCCGAGGATGCCCTTGCAGCGGGTCTGGTGGATAAGATCGGTTATCTTCAGGACGCCATCGCCGATGCCAAAGCGCTCGCCGCCCTCAATCCCGACGCCCGGGTAGTGGCCTATCGGCGAACCGATTACCCCAACGACAATTTTTACAATACCCTCACCAGCGGCACCCATGCCAATCTAACGCCGATGGTGGACATGGGTCCCATCGGCGACCTGCTTTCCCTGGATGCCGGCTTTTACTACCTCTGGCCCCAGGCATTGGATGCTCCCTGATTTTTTCTTCTTATACAACGGGTTAGGGGAACATTGATCAACCCAACGAGACAGCCCTCAATGGCTTTGTTCTCTTGTTCTGTCTTTTAACACAGAATCCATTTTTAGATTAAACTTCATCTGACTACGACCGATACAGCTATTAAGATCGTGTGGAACACGCATCCTGAAACAGCAGCGGTGACCATTGGTGGTCAGGTAAGAAGGTAATCTACCCGTCTGTGGCCCACTTTTCGAAACTGGGGTGATCTACCGGAAACCGATCACAAAAAAAACCCAATGAGAACAGAAGGTTCTCCTTCAAAAGAAAGGCGTTTAGAATGAACCCGATTGCCCATCAAGAATCATTTGCCCCATTTCCCCATGGGGCCTTCGTCGGCGGCAAAAGCTACCAGGCGGAACAGACCAGAGCCGGATCCATGTCCCTGAACCAGAGTACGGACCTTACCATCACCACCGACGAGGGGGACACGGTCACGCTCAGCATGGCTTCTGCCGTGGAGGCCAACGCCGGCATTTACCGCAGCGATTCCTATAAGGACGGCTGGGCCGTATCCTCCCAAACGGCATTTTTCGAATTCTCCAGCAGCCAGAACATTGCCATTGAAGTCACCGGGGATCTCAATGAATCGGAACTGGAAGATATTCGTAGGGCCATGAAAGCCATCGGTTCCATGATCGATGATTTTCTTTCCGGGGATCTACAGGAAATGGCCAAGGATGGGGAACTACTGATGGAACTGGATACCATCTCCAGTCTGGAAGCGGCGTTTTCCCAGGAGAGGCAAGTCGTATATGCCGAGCAGGAGAAGGTCCAGATCAGCGGCATGGCAGCGGAAAAGGACGACCATTCCCACCGCCGTGGCCATGGCCGCATCCAGCGGCTGATGAATCGCATCGACCGCTTGACCGACGACATGACCGATAAAGTCAAAGGCTTCCGCGGCCACCGCAAGCAGCTGGCCAGATCGGTTGAGGATCTCTTCGGCCGATACCGAAACGGTGAAGTGGACAGCGCGCCTACAGACAAAATGAGCCGGGATGTGGTTCAGACCCTGCAAACGTCGTTTGTTCAGAAAATTCAGACTCTCAGCGAATCGGTCAGCTTCAACCTGACCTACGCTGCCTGATCTGTACCCACACAACCCATCATTTCGGGGGGGGTTGTCTATCCGGCAGCCTCCCCGGAATTTTCATCTTCTGTTTCCGGAGCCGCCGAGAGCCTCACGGTTTCATCCACCGCCTGGTAGATGGCCTTGAAGGCTTCCGGAAAGCCCGTGGGTGAAATCCGACCGGTTTCAATGAACTTGACAACGATCTCTTTGGTGGCCCGAAGGATCTGCTCGTCTTGGCTTGCCTTTTTCATCAGCACCCGCCTTTACGGATCATATTATTAAATATATTGACCTGTTAACAGGAAGCCTGCCGTAAGTCAACCGCAGCCTGCCGACAGAGACGGTCCCTGTCCGAAGCGGAAAGGGGCAACAGAACGTTTGACACGGTTTCCGCCATCCTTTAATAAGAAGCCCCAACAGTAACCGATTGGAGAGGCCCATGAAATCCTATGATCACACTGTCCGCTACACGGTGGATAAGCCGGACATCGTTACCACCGATGTGCTTGATCCCATCGACTATCATTATAAGGGTAAACGGGATATCGTCATCACCATTTCTCAGCCGGAATTTACCTCGGTCTGTCCCATGACCGGCCTACCGGATTTCGGCACTATCACTATCCGGTATACGCCGGACAAGTTAATAGTCGAACTGAAGTCTTTGAAATACTATCTGCTTCAGTTTCGCAACGTAGGCATGTTTTATGAGCACGTGTCCAATCGGATCCTCGATGATCTGGTGCAGGTGCTGAAACCCAAGGTGATGGAAGTGACCGGGCATTTCACATCAAGGGGCGGGTTGACCGCCGATGTCTGTGCCCGATATGAGGCGACATCATGATTGCTATGGTTGGGCGGAAAAAAATCAGACTGCTGTTGTCGCTGCTGGTGGTGTTCTCGCTTTCCGGGTGCGGGATTTCCTCCTCTTACCGGCCCGCGGAGCAAAAGACCATTCGCGATTTTCCCGAGAGCAGCAAATACCGGAAATCGGTCGGCGTTCTGGCGCTGTCCAATGCGACCATTTTTACCAGTGCGCAGGTGTCTTCACCATTTTTGGCAGCTTTTTTATCCAGCCTGGAATTGAATGCTTCCAATGCGGTGTTAATGGTGCCGGGTAAAGCAGACGTCCCTCCATTCTTGTGGAACCCGCCGCGGATCGCCAACAGAGACATCGATGTGTTCACCCTGTCAGGACTGGCCCGGCAGGAAGGCATGAACGCCGTGGTGAGCCCCGTGCTCATGGATATTCGGCTTCGTACCCGGAAGACGGGCTTCTGGTTTTTTAAAGATGTGGCCTACAGCATTCAGATTCAGACGGCGGCGGCGGTATATGATGCGGCGACGGGCGCTCGTTTGGCCTTAAGAATCCTGACCGATGAAGTCGATGTCGACGAAGACCAGGCCGGCATCATCCGCAACGGACAGGAAGCACAGGTTGACGATCTGGTCACATTAGCCGAAGAAATGGGCGAAGAACTCGGCGAACAGATGGGCGATGCCATCAAAGACAGCAAATGGGTATCTGCCGTTGCTTCCATCGAGGACAGCTCCTGCGTCCTTATGGCCGGTAGCGAGGTGGGCATTGAGGTAGGAGATCGGTTCAGCGTGCTGGATGGCAGCGCGATCCTGACCGGCGTAGATGGCCAGCGTTACATCGTACCCGGACTAAAAATCGGCGAAATTATCATCAGCCGAGTGTCGCCCCGGCAATCTTCCGGGACACCCGAATCGGGGGAAATACCTCCGGTTGGCAGCATATTGATTCCGGGGCGATAGGTTGCAGCCATCCGGCAATGGCATCTTTCGGTCCAGGCCGGGGTTTTCACCCACTTGAAATCCTCTACGTAAAGCGGCTGCGCCTATGTTTTTTGGCTCTGCGGCGTTGGCCTGAACCAAAAATCTATCATTTCGGTACAGACGCGACGAATCTATTTGTAAATTAATGTCTCTGCTTCTACTGAAATCGATTCAGCGTATTTCCGGATCAGTTCCGTGGCTTCCTTTTCTGAAGCGATAAACCGGATTGCGCTGCGGAACTGTCCGGCGTTGCGCATGCTCTTCACAAACCAGCACAAGCGACTGCGCATCATTCGGCAGGCCGTTTTTTCCCCCAGATAGCGCACCGAGTCCTGCAGGTAGCCGATCATCATGTCGATGCGCTGGCCATCATCCGGCGCCGCAGCCGGCCGGCCCTGGGCTACCGCCAGCATCCCACCGAAGATCATGGGATTACCGATAGCGGCCCGTCCAACCATCACCCCGTCACAGCCGGTTTCATTTAACATGCGTAGTGCATCTTCAGGCGCCGATACGTCCCCGTTGCCGATCACTGGAATGGTCAGGGCCTTTTTGACCGCGGCGATGATCGACCAGTCCGCCTCTCCCCGAAAACCCTGGGTGGCCGTACGCGGATGAACGGCGATGGCATCCACCCCGCAACCTTCGGCCAGCCGGGCGATCTCTATGGCCTGTTTCCCGGATGGTTCCCAGCCGGCTCGGATCTTGATGGTCACGGGGATGGAAACCGCCTTTCTCACCGATTCGAGGATCCGTTGGGCCAGCGGCGGGTTTTTCATCAAGGCCGATCCCGAATTGCTTTTAAGGATCTTCTTTACCGAGCAGCCGAAATTGATATCCACAATATCGGCACCGGAGTCTTGGACAATACGGGCTGCATCGGCCATAACCTGTGGGTCAGAACCGAAAAGCTGCACCGATAACGGCTTTTCCTCGGGAATGCTGTCCAGCAGTTGCACGGTTTTGCCGGAACCGTACACCAGACCGTTGGAACTGATCATTTCCGAGCAGACCAGCCCACAACCGGCCCGTTTGGCCAGCAGCCGCAGGGGCAGGTTGGTGATGCCGGCCAGCGGTGCCAGCACGGTGAAATTGTCGGTTTCAACGGAACCGATTTTCATTGGTGGCGCCTTTGGTCACTGGCGGGATTGGCATAGCAGAACTGGCAGTTGTGGTGGCAGGGATGAAGGCTGTAAGAACCCACATCCATTGAAACGGTGCATTCGCATCCCGATGCTTTTCGTTGGCCGGAATCCGGACGAAGGGAGACCCTGCCACCATGAACCCCCATGATCCGTTGGCCGGAAATGCAGGCCCCTGCCTTGATGGTGGATTCCGGGGGCAGCTGTCCGAGAGTGTTTTTTTCACAGCACAGGGCCAGCCCAATGCCCAGGGGCGACAGGGCTTTTTCCATGTTCAGCAGAATTTTTACTCGCTCAGCCGCCGGCGGTTCGACAAAGGTTATCCGGTTTCGGGTTCGCCGCTCAATTTTTCGATAGTGGTCCATGAAACTGGTGGTGCAGGTGTCGATACCGCATTCCCCTGCTGCTGCGGCGATGGTTTCGAAATCATCGAGATTGGTCAGGTTCGTGCCCGAATGCGTGGAGAAATGGCAGATGGGGTCGAAGCGCCATTGTACCGATGCACTCCCGAACCGGTGGCAAAGCTGCCGGAGTTGGCCAAGCCGTTGATCCAGGTCCGGCACACCCGGCTCCAGTATCGGCGATCGTGAATTGACGGTGAAGTTGAAAAACAGGTGGTAACCCTCGTCCCGGAGGTGCTCTCCGTAGCGGCCTGCCAGAAATGGCCCGAAGTTTTTGGACCAGAATACCATAGTGTGGACCCGTTCCGGTGATACGATGACCTGCCTGGCCTGCCGGTTGAAGGGATTGATCACCTCGATGAATCCCCGGGCCACCTGATCCATGAACCAGGTCATATAAAAGGCCGGAATGTCCGTTCTTCTGGAAACGGACAGAATTTGTTTCAGTTCACCGATCATGACAATAAGGTTACGCTGATTTAGCGTTTAAGCTTGTCGGCCAGGGAGATCACTGTGCCCTTGCCATTGGAAGGGATGGGTTGTTCTCCGGGAACGTCTTTGGGGAGATCGTTCTTTTCCAGCGCTGTTTCCGGGCAGACGACCCGCTCCAGACGCATCCGTTTTCCGTTCATGGTAAACTCGTCGCCCTTGATATACCGGTCCCGCAGAATCCATGTGACCACCTGCAGTGGAATCTGAAGCATAAGCAATTTCACATGGTACCAGTCCGGTTTGTTATCGGGAAGAATCTCTTCAATCCTGGCGAAGCTCAAGGGTTGGTCCTCAAAATGAATCAGCACGATATCGTTTGTTGTGGCCATATAAAGGTCCTTTGGGGGTTGCTGAAATGCAGCGCCAAGTCCTTCCACGAAGGTATAGATAAACTGTTGATGAAAAAACCAAATGTCAATGTTCGACTGTCAAACAGCGGTGATTTTTTCGCCAGATGCATCTGGTGAATGGGCCTCATCTATAGGGGGCGAAATCAGCGCTGTCAACACGGGAACGAAACGCGGGTTAAAAGCGTTGACCTGAAAAAGCATATGCCCTAAAATTAAAGTTGATTCCGTTTTGGGATATCCCTGACGCAAGGAGACTTACCGGTGACCCAGTATCGCATCCATCCCATCGTTATGGGGACCAAGCAGTTTGACAAGGGCATGATGACCTACCAGCATGATTACGGGAAACCGTATACGATTCCTATCTATTGCTGGTATCTGGAAGGCGGTGACCGACCCATTATCGTGGACACCGGCGAGATGCATCCGGTGCAGTCTGACGATCGTGCACGGGCCATCGGTGGGCGGATCTATACTTTCGAAGAAGGATTGGCCCAGTATGGACTGACGCCGGAGCACATCGATACGGTGATTCATACCCACCTTCACAACGACCATTGCGAAAACGACTACAGATGCACCAACGCGAAGATCTTCGTCCACCCAAAAGAAATGGCGCACATCCACAACCCTCACCCTTTGGATTTCCGATACGTGGAAGACTACATCGAGGAGGTTGAGGATAACGGCCAGATCCAACTCGTGGAGGCTGACGGAGAGATCGCCGATGGCATCCGGGTCATGCACACTCCCGTCCACACCGAAGGCGGCCTGACAGTACTGGTGGAGACGGCCGGCGGCATAGCGGCCATCACCGGATTTTGCGTGATTAACGAAAACTTTTTCCCGCCACAGCAGATCCGGGCCATGGAAATGGACGTGATTCCTCCCGGTACTCATGTGAACGCCTACGACGCTTACGACATCATGATCCGGGTCAAGGAGATGGCCGACATTCTGTTGCCGCTGCATGAACCGGCCTTTGCCGACGGCAAGCCTATTCCCTGACTGAATATCCATTCATCAATATTCAAAATTTGAAGGATGTTCTTTCGGCGGGTCATGTATACTTGAGATCGACAATCCTCCTCGAACCTATATTTAAATGGTAAATTGTTTTGCCAATATTGATTCCTGTCAGGCCAGCCCCTGAAATTAAATAATTCACGCTGTCAGCCATACCTGAGATACTGAATTTGAATTCATTTGGCTGATCCGGGGCCTGATCCCGGCAGCAAACGCACGGGTCGTCGTCGCGTTGCCGCCTTTTATACATTTGTTTTAATGAGAAAAATATTGAATTTGTCTCGAAAGATAATATCGAAATCGTTTTGGACTTGACAGCGCGTTTCTTCCTCTGATAAATGAATGAACGTTCATTCAGAAATAAGTTTCATTTTCGCTCAACCTTGTCCGAATTCATCGAGGCCTTGGTTAAACAAAAAGTCCATAACTGTATCCAGAATCCAGCATTGTGTCCGGGATCTTGTGTGAACCGGGCAGGGAAGAGCGAATCTCAGGTCGTTTCCGGCACCGGCCATTTTATGGCAATACCGGTCTCAGGCGGTGCCGGAAACCACCCCAACCGGATTGATGCCGTGCTGAAATCTGTTTCGCGCGGGTGACGTGTTTTTCATACGCGTTAAAATGAAATAGGGGCAACTCAAATCTGCAGGAGGATATTATGACCAGGAAAATCAGAAAGGCAGCGGTCATCGGTAGCGGCGTGATGGGCGGAGGCATTGCCGCGCTTCTGGCCAGTGCCGGTGTGAAGACGCTGCTGCTGGACATCGTTCCGTTTGACTTAAAGGAAGATGAAAAGAAAAATCCGGTGGCCAGAAATAGAATCGCCAAGGCCGGTCTCGATACGGTTCTCATGTCCCGGCCGGCGCTGCTTATGCAGTCCAAGGATGCCGACCTGATCAGCATCGGCAATCTGGAGGACGATTTCGACAAACTGGCGGCATGCGACTGGATCGTGGAAGTCGTCGTCGAGAACCTGAAGGTCAAACAGGACCTGCTCAAACGGATCGAGCCGGTGAGAAAGCCCAATTCCATCGTCTCCTCAAATACCTCCGGTATTCCGCTAAAAAGCATGAGCGAAGGGTTGAGCGACGAATTCAAGCAGCATTTCCTCGGCACTCACTTTTTTAACCCGGTCCGCTACATGAAACTGTTGGAGATTATTCCCGGCGAAGAGACCCTTCCCGACGTGCTCGCCTTTATGGCTGATTACGGTGAGCGCATTCTGGGCAAAGGCATCGTCTGGGCAAAAGATACGCCCAATTTCGTGGGTAACCGCATCGGCGTTCAGGGAATGGTAAAAACCATGCAGCTGATGCTGGAAGACGGCATGACCATCCCCGAAGTGGATGCCCTCTTCGGGCCGGCCATGGGCCGTCCGAAAACAGCCATGTTCAAGACGGCAGACCTGGTGGGCCTGGACACTCTTGCCCACGTGGCTAAAAACACTTACGACCTGGTCGAGGACGACGAGGCCCGCGCCGATTTCGTCATGCCCGCGTTTGTGGGTAAAATGATCGAGGGTAAGATGCTGGGGAAAAAAACCAAGGTGGGTTTTTACAAGACCGATCTGACTCCCGAGTGGAAAAAAATCCGCACGGTCATCGATCCGGCCAGCCTGGCGCATACCGAATATGGTAAGGCGGAACTGCCTTGCCTGGCTGCCGCCAAGGCTGCCAAATCATTGTCGGAAAAGATGAAAGCGGTTGTTTACGGTGAAGACAAAGGCGCCCGGTTTGCCTGGAAGGCGATTGCCTCCAATCTGATCTATGCGGCCAACCGGATTCCGGAAATCTCCGACACCATTGTGGAAATCGATAACGCCATGAAGTGGGGCTTCAACTTCGAGATGGGTCCCTTTGAAACCTGGGATGCCATCGGTGTGAAGGCGTCAGTCTCCAAAATGGAAGCCGACGGCCTCACCGTTCCCGAATCTGTCAAATCCATGCTGGCGGCCGGTTACGACAGCTTTTACAAGTTGGAAAACGGCAAATCCAATTTTTACGATTTTTCCAGTGGCAGCTACCTACCGGTGAAAACCAGTGAGAATATCATTTCCCTGGCCGGCCTCAAGGCAGACAATAAGACCGTGAAAACCTGCAAGTCCGCCTCCCTGGTGGATATCGGCGATGATGTTTTTTGCCTGGAATTCCATACCAAGATGAATGCCATCAACGGCGAAATCGTCGATTTCATGGCCGAAGGCATGGACTATGTGGATGCCAACGGAGCCGGTCTGGTAATCGGGAATCAGGCGGGCGGCATGCCCGGCGCTTTCTCCGCCGGCGGTGACTTGGCTTTCATGGCCGGCCTGGCCAAAGCAGGAAAATATGCCGAAATCGATGCGTTCCTCAAAAAGGCACAGACCGGCATGCAGAAGGTTCGCTATGCCAGTTTCCCGGTGGTGGCGGCCCCTTACGGCCTGACCCTCGGCGGCGGTTGCGAAGTGTGTCTGGGCGCTGCTGACAAGATCGTGGCCCACAGCGAGTTATACATGGGTCTGGTCGAGATTGGCGTGGGCTTGCTGCCTGGCGGCGGCGGATGCCTGAACCTGTGGCGTAAAATGACGAGTACCATTCCCGGACCGGTGACCGATATGGACCTGGCCAAATTTTTCATCCCCACATTCATGGCCATTGCCATGGCCAAGGTCTCCATGTCCGCCGCCGAAGCGCGGGCCAACGGGTTCCTCGGCCCGCAGGATCGGATTGTTTTCAACCGGGATTACCTCATCGGCGAAGCCAAAAAAGAGGTCCTCAAGATGGTGGATGAAGGCTACGCACCGCCGGTCCAACGGCCCATCAAGGTGTTCGGTGCGGCCGCCCAGGGAATGATCGATGCCGAGTTGTTCAATATGCAGTCGGCTAAATATGTCAGTGAATACGACGCCTTTTTGGCCAAACGGATCGCCTACGTCATCAGTGGCGGCGATGTGCGCACCAACAGCGCCGTTGACGAAGAGATCATCCTCAACCTGGAAAGAGAGGCATTCGTCGATTTCTGGAAACAGGAAAAGACCGTTGCCCGGGTCGAGCACATGCTGACCACCGGCAAGCCCCTGAGAAACTAATCGATCCGATCGCCTTATCGTAAAGGAGGAATACCCATGAGAGATGCATATATCGTAACGTCCGTCAGGACCCCAGGCTGCCGCAGAGGCAAAGGGGCCTTGAAAGATACCCGGCCGGAAGACCTGCTTTCCTTCATCATGAAGGCGGCGGTTGAAAAAGCCGGCAACATCGAACCCAAAATCATCGACGATGTCATGATCGGCTGCTCTTTTCCCGAGGCGGAACAGGGGTTGAACATCGGCCGGCTGGCCACCCAGATTGCCGGTTTTCCCATCACTGTTTCTGGCGCCACGGTCAACCGCTTCTGTTCTTCGGGACTGGAAGCCATTGCCCTGGCATCGCTGCGGGTGATGGCCGGCTGGTCTGAAATCACCATGGGTGGTGGCGTTGAATCCATGACCTACGTGCCCATGGGCGGCAATCTGCCCCGCCCTCATCCCGAACATTCACGGGCTCACGCAGACCTGTACGCGTCCATGGGGATCACTGCGGAAAACGTGGCCAACCGGTACAACGTGACCCGTGAAGACCAGGATGCCTTTGCATACGATTCCCAAATGAAGGCGGTCAAGGCCCAGAAAGAAGGGTTGTATACGGAACTTGTGCCTACGCCGGCCGCCAAGTATGTGCTTCAGGACAACGGGACCTACAAGAAGGAAACCTTCATCCAGGATTTTGATGACGGCGTCCGGGCCACCACTACCAAGGAGGGTCTGGCTAAATTGCGCGCGGTGTTTGCGGTCAATGGATCGGTCACTGCAGGCAACTCCTCTCAGACCACTGACGGCGCTGCCGCAACGATCGTTGCCAGCGGAGAAGCGGTCAAAAAATATGGCCTGAAACCCATCGCCAAGCTGAAAATGTATACTACCGTTGGCTGCGAGCCGGATGAAATGGGTGTGGGCCCCCGCTATGCCATTCCCAAGCTGTTGGACTTGGCCGGAATGAAAACCAGCGACATCGGCCTGTGGGAAATCAACGAAGCGTTTGCATCCCAGGCGTTGTACTGCATCCGTGAGCTTGGCCTTGCCGACAGCATGGACAAGATCAACATCCATGGCGGTGCCATCGCCCTGGGTCACCCTCTGGGCTGCACGGGTGCTAAACTATGTGCCACCCTGCTGGCCAACATGCAGCGCAAAGGCGTTAAATACGGTGTGGAATCCATGTGTATCGGCGGCGGTATGGGTGCGGCCGCCCTGTTTGAACTTTGCGATTGAATCACCTGATGGTTGATTGAAGTAAAAAAAGGCCGCTGGTTGCAGCGGCCTTTTTTTACTTTGGGGTTTGCATCTTTGAAAACCCTGTGTTACAGGCATAGCATCTAATCAAAAAGGTCATTTTCACCATGAGTAAAAAGCCAGTCACCCGCGCAATTTATTTCGGTTTTTATTTTTATTTCAGCCGAGGTGCGCCTGTGATCTGCTGAACCCACAATACCAAGGAAAAAGCAAGAGCCGCAGGCGAAACCGCCCGCGGCTTTTTTGTTTTGTGGATCCCAGAATTAGAAACCCAATCTTCGACCGGAAAGGAAAACCAGCATGGAAAAGACTTACGACATTCGCGTAGAAAAATTTGACCCGCTCATTTCACCGTCCCAGTTGAAAGACCAGCTTCCTCTCAATGAAACCTCTCATCGCACGGTGGTGGAAGGACGGCGGGCCATTTCAAACATCCTCGACGGAATGGATCCCCGGCTGCTGGTAATCACCGGTCCCTGCTCCATCCACGACGAGGCGGCGGCCCTGGACTATGCCCGGCGGCTCAAAACTCTGAGTGATACGGTTGCGGACACCATGCTGCTGGTGATGCGGGTTTACTTTGAAAAGCCCCGGACCAATGTGGGCTGGAAAGGATTGATCAACGATCCCTGGCTCAACGGCAGCTACGACATTAACGCCGGTCTTCAGAAAGCCCGCAGCCTGCTGATCCGGGTTACGGAAATGGGTATCCCCACCGCCACTGAAATGCTGGACCCCATCGTCCCCCAGTACATTGCCGGAATGGTATGCTGGGCTGCCGTTGGTGCGCGGACCACCGAATCCCAGACCCACCGTGAAATGGCCAGCGGCCTTTCCATGCCCGTTGGGTTTAAAAACTGCACCGACGGAGACCTGTCCACCGCCATCAATGCCATGATTGCCGCCGCATCCCCCCAACATTTCTTAGGCATCGATCCGGACGGTCAGACCTGTATCGTTAAAACCACCGGCAACCCTTATGCCCACATTGTGCTGCGTGGTGGATCCAGGCCCAACTACGATACCGTCAGCATCAATGAAGCCAGAGCCATGCTGGAGGCCAAAGGGCTGACCCGGGCGATCATGGTGGATTGCTCTCACGACAATTCGAGAAAAAACCATACCCTTCAAGCATCGGTGTGGCAGGATGTGATCAATCAGCGCATCGACGGGAACGACAGCATCATCGGCATGATGCTGGAGAGCAACCTGAAGGCGGGAAATCAGAAAAACACCGGTAACCTGGAAACCATGCAATACGGGGTTTCCATTACCGACGCCTGCATCGACTGGGAAACTACCGAGCAGTTGATCCTTTCCGCCCATGATCAGTTGGTCAGCCTCGGGAACTCCGCTGTGAACGGTGGGGTCAGGCGGTATAAGGTGGGGTGATCCCATTTGATGGTGATTTTTGCCATGTCGGCATGACCGAACCAGATATTGGTCTTTTCCAGCCGATCCAAAAAATAGATCGGTCTGTCTTAAAATATTCGACCTGAACGTTTCTATCCGGTAGGGCCGATTCGGTTGAGAGGCGCATGAACATCAGGGAAAAATGCCAAGAGCGAAAAAGGAATGTGTTCTTGAACCCGCTAAGCGATGAGTTTCCGCATACCGGACCAGGCGAACAGGCAGGAGAAGACGATGAGACAGACGGCACAGGTGCCGATTAAAATGCGGTAGCCCCGGTCGGAGAGCAGCCGCCTGCCTTTCCAGATGGCGGTGGACACGGCCGCATACCAGAACAGGTCCCCCAGGATGTGGCCGGTGAAAAAGGCGACCACGCCCAAGGCGCCGGCGTTCATGCTGTGAAGGATGTAGCCCAGACCGATGGTGGCCCACCAGATGCTCCAGTAGGGGTTGACCAGGCTCATGATGATGCCGGACAGAATCAGATTCTTTCCTCCGATGTCACTGCCTTCGGTGACCAGGGTCATGGTTGGCAGTGATTTTAGCATGCCGATGCCCATCCACAGCAGAACCGCTGAACCGGCCAGGGCGATGACGATAAATACCGGCTCCATTTTCAACAAAGGGGCCAGGCCCATGAGCAGGGCCAGCACCAGGACCAGTTCCAGAAGGGCGTGACCAGCGATGAGCAGCGGGCCGGTCATCACTCCCCGCCGGGAGCTTTCGGTGATGGTGACGGTCAGCAGCGGGCCGGGCATGACGGCGCCGGAAAGGGCCACGATGAACGATGTCACAAAAAGAGTGATGAATAGAGCCATTCGGTTACCCTGATATTGGGTCAGTTTAACGGCGGCGTGGCTTGCCGCGGCGTGAAAAGCGCCTTGATCTTGGCGGCCAGCATTTTGATGCCCCGCCACAATTTGGGCAGCAGCCAGATCATCAGCAGGATGAAAATGGCCAGCAGGACGAAAAACAGCCAGGGGTGGTTAACCGCCGCCCAGATGCCGCCGATGACCATGAGGTCTTCCACGATGGAGGCCGTCCAGTTGGTGAAGGGTTCGGGCGAGGTGTTGATCAGCAGACGGGAACCGGCTTTCATGCCGTGCGTGCCGGCGGCCAGGGTTCCGCCCAGGAGAGCGGCGGCCAGGATCACCGCAGGATTCAATTCGCCCACGGCCCCGGCGGCCAGCAGGGCACCTGCCGGGATCCGGATAAAGGTGTGAATCGTATCCCAGCCGGTGTCCACCCCGGGCATTTTGTCGGCGATGAACTCCACGGCAAACATCAGGCAGGCGGCGCCGATGACCAGGGGGTTGGCCAGCACCTGCAGGTCCGGCGGCAGGGTCATGTTGCCGGTCACGCTCAAAATTCCCAAGGTGGCGATGGCCGCATACAGATTGATGCCCGCAGCCCAGGCTGCGCCCATGGTCAGGGCGATGATATGGGTAATGTCGTTGACTTGTTGCATGGTTGATGACCTCCGTAAGGTCTAGCCGTTTTTCAGACGTCCATGACCAGCCGGTTGGCAGCCGATCGATCAAGTTCCGATCGGAATGCCGTCAGGGTTTCGGAGAGCGTTGCCACATCGGGCAGATGCGTCAGCGGCTGGCCGCTTTTCCCCACATCCTCCAATGCGGCAACCACAGCGTTGACCGTCAGGCTGCCGATATCCCGGGCCGGCTGCAGGGCCTGTCCATCGTCTGAATCGCTGTCGATTCGCACCAGGATCTTTGCTCTTACCAGAAGATCGGACAGGTTGTCCACCAGGGCCGGTGAAAGGGCCAGTTCTTCGGCAATCTGCGTTGTCGTCTGGGCCGGTAGACCCTGCTGAAACAATTTAACCACATGGCGGCAGACGATCAGCGCTATAAGCCTGGTTTGAAAAATGCTCATCTCCCGGCTGCCGGCCGAATCATCCACATGGTCCGAATGCTGGTACGCATGGGAAATCTCCGCACCGATGAGAACGATAAACCAGCTGATCTGCAGCCACAACAAGAACAGGGGCAGGGCGGCAAAGCTACCGTAGATGGCGTTGTACTTAGACACGATGATCTGAAAGTGGATGTAGGCGGCCTGAACGGCCTGGTAGGCGCTGCCGGCAATTACACCAGCCAGCAGGGCACCATCGAAGCGCACCCGGGTGTTGGGCATGATCATATAAATCAGGGTGAACAATATCCAGATGAGCGTGTAGGGCAGCAGCTTGAGCCCCACATAAATGACCGGACCCACCATTTGCAGCAGCTCGAACCGGCCGGAGATGGCCGTAACCTGAGAAGTGATGAAAACGGTGAGGCTGCCGGACATGATCACCAGCACCGGGCAGACCAGCATGATGGTCAGGTAATCGCTCAGTTTGCGGATAAATTTGCGTGAGCGAACTCCCCAGATGTGATTGAAGGAGCTTTCGATGTTGCTGAGCACCTTGATAACCGCCCAAAACAGGACGATGACGCCGATGCCGGCAATCATGCCGCCTTTGGTATTGTTCAGCATATTCTGGGCGAATCCGATGACCTGCTGGACGACCTCCTGCTGGGCGGAAAAATTATCCAGCAGCTCCTGCTGCAGCCTTCGCTCGAATCCGAACCCCTTGGCGATGCCAAACGCCATGGCGGCCACCGGTACCAGTGACAGCAGGGTGAAAAAGGTCAGCGCCGATGCCCGCAGGGGGCCATGATTCCGTGCAAAGCCCTGGATCGAGAGAATCATGGTTCTCAACAGCCGGATCAGCAGCCACTGGGCGGCCGAGCGTTCACGGCGGCGGGCATGCCAGATGGTGGTGGTGAAAAATCCGACGAACCGGGCTATCAGCGTCCTGAATTTTTCCATGAGAACCCATCCGTTTTTCTGGTGTTAGGAAGCCGGCTGACCACCTATGGAGCGGCAGACTGACGGGCGTTGTAGACCCATCCGCCACGATCCACGTAGTGCTTGAGCACAGCCACCGCATCACTTCGGGCGACGTCCCGGAGCACGGCGATGCCCCGTTTTTCCAGTGCAACCTTCCAGTTGCTCGGTTTGGGGCCTTCGTCAAAGCCGATGCCGCGGGCATCCTCATCCCGGCCACCGCAAACCAGCCGACGCACGCCGGACCACACCACGGCGCCGAGGCACATGGCACAGGGTTCGGTGCTGGAGACCAATTCCATAGGCGGCAACCCCTCCTCCCCCAGGTCGAAGGTCCTCATTATTTTCTGGGCTACCATGATGGCGGTGATTTCTGCATGGGCCACCGAACAGTTGCCGGGGATTACCATGTTGACGCCCGGTGCCACCAGCCGACCTGACTGCAACTCAAAGATGCCTGCCCCGAATGGTCCACCGGTTTCTGCATCCACGTTTCTGCGTGCCAGTTCGATCACCAGGGCCATGCGATCAGCCACAGTGGGATAAGGATGATTCCTGTCGGTCAGGGCGCCATCCATCCAGGCGGGCAGGGTTATCTCGACCGTTGGAAAAGACATGAATGAAAATTGTAGAATTGGGGGATTGGTGATTGAACCTAAAATTCCCGGTCTTTTAATTCCTCAACCCCAAAACCCTTCCATTGTTTTATCTTGTCAGTTGCCGGTATTTAATTCGATGGGGCTGATCGGCAGCAGTGCCCAGGCGGTTTTTACGGTCTTTTTCGTAGTCGGAGTAGTTACCCTCGAACCAGACTACCTGGCTGTTGCCCTCAAAGGCCAGGATGTGGGTGGCGATGCGGTCTAAAAACCAGCGGTCGTGGCTGATCACCACGGCGCATCCGCCGAAGTTTTCCAAGGCTTCTTCCAGGGCCCGCATGGTGTTGACATCCAGATCATTGGTGGGCTCGTCCAGCAACAGTACGTTGGCCCCGGATTTGAGGATGCGCGCCAGGTGCACCCGGTTGCGCTCGCCGCCGGAGAGCATGCCCACCTTTTTCTGCTGGTCGGATCCGGAAAAGTTGAACCGTGACACGTAAGCCCGGGAGTTAATCTGGCGATTGCCCAGTTCGATGGTATCCTGGCCGCCGGAAACCATTTCCCAGATATTTTTTTCCGGATCCAGGACATCACGACTTTGGTCCACATAGGCCAGGCTCACCGTTTCACCGATAGCAATCGATCCGTTATCCGGCTGATCCTGACCGGTAATCATGCGAAACAGGGTGGTCTTGCCGGCACCGTTGGGCCCGATGACGCCCACGATGCCGCCGGGAGGAAGGGAGAATTCCATGTTTTCCACCAGAAGCTTGTCTCCATACCCTTTGGTGACGGCCTTGGCCTGGATGACGATGTTTCCGAGCCGGGGACCGGGCGGGATATAGATTTCCAGATCCTTGGCCAGGCGATCATTCTCCTGATCCATCAGTTTCTCGTAGGAGGTGATGCGCGCCTTGGATTTAGCCCGGCGGCCCTTGGGTGCCATGCGGATCCATTCCAGTTCCCGTTTCAATGTTTTCTGGCGCTCGCTTTCGGACTTCTCTTCGTTGGCCAATCGATTCTGCTTTTGCTCCAGCCACGAGCTGTAGTTGCCCTTCCATGGAATGCCCTGGCCCCGATCCAGTTCCAGAATCCAGCCGGCTACGTTGTCGAGGAAGTACCGGTCGTGGGTGACGGCGATAATGGTGCCGGCGTACTGCTGTAAATGCTGCTCCAGCCAGGCCACCGATTCGGCGTCCAGGTGGTTGGTGGGCTCATCCAGCAGCAGGATGTCCGGTTTCTTGAGCAGCAGGCGGCAAAGGGCCACCCGGCGACGCTCTCCGCCGGAGATGACGTTTACCGGGGTATCACCGGAGGGGCAGCGCAACGCGTCCATGGCCATCTCCAGTCGGGAATCCAGATCCCATGCATCCATGGCGTCGAGTTTCTCCTGAACTTCACCCTGGCGCTGGATCAGTTTGTCCATTTCATCATCGGACATGGGTTCGGCAAAGCGTTCATTAATCCGGTTGAATTCATTCAACAGGTCTACGGTCGCCTGAACCCCTTCCTGGACAATTTCCCGAACGGATTTGGTTTCGTCAACCAGCGGTTCCTGTTCCAGATAGCCGATGGTGTAGCCCTTGGACAGGATGGTTTCACCGTTGAAGTCCTTGTCCACACCGGCCATAATTTTCAGCAATGTGCTTTTTCCGGAGCCATTGAGGCCCAGTACACCAATTTTCGCTCCATAGAAGTAACTCAGGGAAATATCCTTGATAACCGGCTTTTTATGGTAGAACTTGCTGACGCGCATCATGGAATAGATAACTTTGTTGGGATCGGTGCTCATCGATCGTTTTTCCTCTCAATGAAAATAGTGGTATCGGGTAAAGAGGGTCAATCAACATAAAATCTTATCATATTTTGTGACAATTTAAACGCGGATTTTGCAGGGCTGAAAAACGATGGGCGGATGAGCGAAGGTGAAGCGTGGAAACAGAAGAAGCCGGATCCGCTATCACACCGGATCCGGCTTCTTTGGGTGTATTACCCCTCGAACATGCCGGCCCGGAAGGCCTTGAGGTAGTTCATGCAGAAGTTGTCCCGGCCGGCCAGCGCCTCGGCGGCGACGATATTGGCCATCATGCGCTTGTCCAGCGGGTTGATGATCGCCCCGTCCAGCCCCTTGGCAATCGCCATGGTCATGAAGGTCTGGTTCATGAACTTGCGCGCCGGCAGCCCGTAAGAGATGTTGCTCAGCCCGCAGGCCGTGTGGATGCCCGGAAAGGCGGCCACGATCCTTTCGATGGCGTTGATGAACCCCGTCCCGAAGCTGTTGTCCACCGATACCGGCTGCACCAGCGGGTCCACGAAGATGTTCTCCACCGGGATGTCGTTTTTGACCAATCCGTTCACCAGCGTGTCGGCGATCTTCATGCGGTCGTCCACGGTCTGGGGCATGCCCGCGTCGCTCATGCACAGGGCGATCACCTTCATGTCCGTGCCGGCGATGATCGGCATGAGCTTGTCGTAGCGATCCTTCTCCAGGCTGATGGAGTTGATCATGGGCGTTCCCCGGTGGGCCGCCAGAGCCGCCTCGATGGCACCCGGGTCCGGGCTGTCGATGGCGCAGGGCTTGTCGGTGACCTGCTGCACGGTCTGAACCAGCCACTTGAGGTATTCGGGCTCCTGGCCCACGAAAATGCCCGCGTTGACGTCGATGTAATCCGCACCGGCCTTAGCCTGGTCGGTGGCCACCTGCTGGATGGCCGCCGCATCCCCGGCTTCGATGGCCGCCTTGATCGCCTTGCGGCTGGCGTTGATCAGTTCTCCGATAATGATCATGGCGAAATACTCCTGTTCAAAGCACTGGATCCCCGCCTTGAGCGGGGATGACAGCATTGTTTTTGCTTTTACCTTCAGCCTTAAATCTTAAAGCCTGCAGTTACGCCACCAGCTGCTTGACCAGCTTGACCGCTCCGGGGGCGTCGGCACTGTAGCCGTCGGCACCGATCTGGTCGGCAAAGGCCTGGGTTACCGGCGCGCCGCCGATGATGGTCCGGGTCGTCATGCCCGCCTCTTTCACCGCCTTGACCGTGCTTTCCATGGACGGCATCGTCGTGGTCAGCAGGGCCGACAGGGCGATCACGTCGGCACTCTTTTCCGCGGCGGTCCTGACAAACTTCTCGCTCTCCACATCCACCCCCAGGTCCACCACCTCGAAGCCGGCCCCTTCCATCATCATCGAGACCAGGTTCTTGCCGATGTCGTGCAGGTCGCCCTTGACCGTGCCGATGACCACAACACCTTTGCTCTTGCTCTGGCCGGCGCTCAGGTGGGGCTTCAAGATCTTCAGGCCTGCTTTCATGGCCTGGGCGGCCATGAGCATCTCGGGCACGAAGAGTTCGCCGGCGGAAAAACGCTCGCCGACCTCGTCCATGGCGCTGATCAGCCCGTCGTTGAGAATCGCGGAAATATCCGTGCCGCCGTCCAGCTCCGCCTGGGTCTTGGCGACTACCGTTGCCTCGTCAAAGGCGATGACTGCATTGAAAATGTCCTGGGTGGTCATAAATGATCCTCCTGAATGTAGGTGATAGGATTTAAAAGCTGTTGCTGCTGTATCCTTCTCATTTTATAATATTTCAATTAGTAGAATTGAAATTCCTTTTTTAGGTCGATCCATAGGTCAACTGGTGTTCGCCGTCAAGATTTATTCTTGCGCACGGCAACGTAGGCAGCCAACGCTGTTTCTATATTCGGATCGATGGGGGGCTTTTCATAAGCGGCCAGGCGGCGGCTCAGGCTTTCGGTGGCCGCCTGATCGATTCGTTGGGCGCCGGCAGCCTTCCAGCCGGCATGATTTTGTCGGTTAAAAAAGTCGGTCATGTAAAATTCCGTCCGGCATAGCTTGAATGTTTTGGGCTGGGTCAGGTACTGGCCGCCGATTCCCACGGTTTTAATTGTCTCTACATCAATGGCATCATCGGAAACGTCGATAGGCTTGATCAGCTTGCGCAAGATGCCGCACATCTCTTCATCGATGAGAAATTTTTCAAAGCTCATGGCAATGTAGGAACCCAGGATACCGGCCGAATGGAGAATGAAGTTAATTCCGTTGCGTGCGGCGGTAGACAAGGCCAGGACAGATTCCCCCGTAGCTTGACCGTCCGGGAAATGGGCATCGGTCAGACCGCCTCCGCTTCGGCTGGGAAGCTTGTAGAAACGGGCCATCTGGGCGGTGGCCGAAACCACCATGGACAATTCCGGGCAGCCGATGGCCAGCCCGCCGGTACGCATGTCCATTGCCGAGGAAGTCGATCCATAGATCACCGGTGCACCGGGGTTGACAAGTTGGGCCAGGGTGATACCAGCCAGGATCTCGGCGTTCTGCAGGGCCAGCACGCCGGCAAGGGTCACCGGTCCGGAGGATCCGGCCATAATCAGCGAGGCAATCACGCAGGCCTGGTTGGCTCGGGCCAGTTCGATCAGTGATCCAGCCATTTCGTCGGAAAACTGCAGCGGCGACAGGGAATTGATCAGGGAGACCGAAACCGGCCCCGCAGCCTTGAACTTGTCCTTGCCGCCCCACATGATGGATGCCATTTCAACGCAGTCTCGGGCGCCCTGTTTTGACACCGGGCTCCCCATAAAGGGCTTGTCGCACAACACCATACTGGAAAACATCATGTCCAGATGGGCGGTTTCGGGCGCTACATCGCCGGGCTCCACCATCATGAACCCGTTCATGTCGATGGTTTTGGATGTCTGGACCAGTTTGCAGAAATTGTCGTAGTCGGCCATGGTGGCGTGCCGCTGGCTGCCGTCCGGCATGGCGACAAAGGGTGCACCATAGCCGGGTACAAAAACGAAATCGTCCTCTCCCACGGCAACGCTCTTGGCGGGGTTGCGTGCGGTTACCGTGAAGCTTGAAGGGGCGGTGTCGAGCGCTTTTTTAACCTGTGCCTCAGTTATGAATACCTTTTTGCCGTCCACTCTGAAACCGTTGGATGCGAAGATCTCCAATGCTTCGGATTCATTGAAGGCCACGCCGACACCCGACAGCAGCGCCATGGCGGCATCGTGGAGCCGGGTCATCTGGTCCGTAGTGAACGTTTGCATTCGGTCATACATGGTTAGTCCTCCTTGTTTCGTTTTGTGGCGATGCAGGCTTATTGTTTTTCGGGGCCGTCATCTGAAATTTGTCCCAGTCCTTTAAAGGTGCCGAACATGACCAACAGCAGCAAAAACAGCATGGGGAACGCCGTTGCAATAGACGCGGTTTGAATGGCTTTGAGGCTGCCAACGCCGGCCAGCACCGCGGCCACCGCCCCGAGTGCAATCCCCCAGAAGGCCCGCAGGCCCCTTGCGGGCGTTTCGTGCCCGGAGACGAACATCGCCAGCGCCAGTGCCGCTGAATTGGCGCTGGTGAGGAAAAAGGTGGCAATTAGAAAGATCAAGCAGATAGCCAGGATACCGGTTGCCGGCAGGTGCTGGGCAATGGCGAAGATGGCGCTTTCGACACCGTGTGCGTTGAGAGTTTCGGTAACATCGAAGTGGATGCCGGCACCGCCGATCACCCCATACCACAAAAAATCGCCCAGAGAGGGCAGCAGCAGGGTGGCGGCGACGGTCTGGCGGATGGATCGGCCTTTGGAAATGCGGGCGATGAACACGGCTACGAAGGGGGCCCAGCTCATCCACCAGGCCCAGTAAAAAACGGTCCAGGAGCCCAGCCAGCCGCCATCGGTGCCGGGTGCGGTATATAGACTCATGGGTAGGAAATTGAGCAGGTATTGGCCGATGCTGTTGGTGGTCAGGTTGATCAAAAAGATGGTTGGGCCAAACAGCAGGACAAAGAACCAAATGGCCGCAAACATCCACATGTTCACATTGCCGATGAATTTTACGCCCTTTTCGATACCGCTGTAGACGGCAAGGGTGAAGATCGCCGTCAGGATCCCGATGATCAGGTAAGTGCTGCCCGCCCCCAGTTCCACACCATATTGAAATTTCAATCCGCTGGAGAGTTGCAAGGCGACCAGGCCGGTGGTGGTGGCCAGGCCTCCCAAGGTAGCGAAAACGGCAAAGATATCCAGGATTTTTCCCCAGATTCCGTGAATCCGGTCCCCAATGGCATAATAGAAGGCGCTGGAAAATTTAAACGGCAGCCCTTTGGTGTAGCAGGCATGCGCAAGGGGAATGGTCAGCATGGCATAGATGGCCCAGGCGCTTAGGCCCCAGTGAAAAAACGAGACAGTCATGGCGTTTGCTCCGGCTTGGGCGGTCTTGGCCTCGCCACCGAAGAAAGGCGGCGGACTCATGAAGTGATAAGCCGGTTCCGCAGGGCCCCAGAAGACAATGCCGGCGGCGATGGCCGAGCCGAAGAGCATGGCGAACCAGGAGAAATCGGAAAACTCAGGCTTGTCGCCAGGCAACCCCAGCTTGATTCGGCCATATTTGCCGCCCATCAGGGCCAAACAGCCGATGACCAGTAAAAATGCCGTCCACAGGTAAAGCCAACCCCAGCTGCCTGTTGTCCAGGCAAACACGGCATTGATGACGGCATTCATATTTTCCGGGAAAGCCACAGACCACACCACGAACAAGATGGTAACCGATGCGGATACCCAGAACACCACAGGATCGAAGGGGCGATTCGACTGGCTTGCTTTCATAAACGTGCGTTTCCTTATTTAGGGGACGACGATAACACGGATTGAATGGGACTGCCGGTTCATGCACGACTCGTAAAGCAGGTTGCATGCCATTGGATGCCGATTTCCTAAAAGAAGTCCAATGCCGGTGATGCTTCACGGCATGAGATGTAAATCTTAATCAAAGTGTTGTAATATTGGTGTTATTACCAAATTCCGTGCAAGCCGGCTGCCCGTGGTTGGGTGTTGCTGTTACGCAGGGATGGCTTCACGAACAGACAAAACGACAATAAATTTTACATTTTTTGTGCAAAAATGCTTTCATCGACTAAAATTTTTACATATAATACACATATTGACCCGCTTGTATTCAATACCAGCCACGGAGACGCACATTGCCCGACGATGTAAGGCGGCGACCCATTATGCTCGATTTAGGCGCTATCGATTTCTTGCCGGTGCTGGGTGCTTTTGACGAAGGCATTCTGATTACCGATACCTATGGCCGCATCCTGTTTTACAACGAAACCCAAGCGGCCATCGACGGTCTGCGGCCGGGAAATGTCATCGGGAAAAAGGTGACCGATATCTACCAGCTGGACTGGAACAGCAGCGTGATCTGCCAGTGCATGCAAGCCAACGCACCCATCGTCGGTAGGCTGTTTTTCTACCGAACCTATCAAGGAAAACTGGCCAACACGATCCACAGCGTCTTTCCGCTGCACGACAATAACGTGCTGGTGGGTGCCATCTGCTTCGTAAAAAACTACAATTTACTGGAAAAGGTCATGTCCGGCTTTTCCACCCTTCCGCCGAACACCCCTCCGGAATTGGCCAATGGCACCCGCTACCAGTTCACCGATATCGTGGGTTTTGACAAAAGCTTTCTCCACGCGCTGACCATGGCCCGTCTGGCTGCGGAGAGCAATTCGCCGGTGATGCTTTTTGGAGAAACCGGATCGGGTAAAGAAATGTTTGCCCAGAGCATGCATAACTTCAGCCCACGCAAGGACAAACCCTTTGTGGGCGTCAATTGTGCGGCGATTCCGGACACGTTATTAGAGGGACTGCTTTTCGGAACGGTCAAAGGGGCCTTCACCGGGGCCGTGGATAAGATGGGCCTTTTCGAACAGGCCAACGGCGGAACGCTTTTCCTGGATGAGATCAATTCGATGCCCATCGACCTGCAGTCCAAGCTGCTGCGGGTGCTCCAGGAGAAAAAGATCCGCCGCGTCGGGGCATCCGGTGAAGTGCCCGTGGTCCTGAAAATCATCAGCTCCGTAAATATCCCGGCCCACAAGGCCATTCGGAAACGACAGTTGCGTATGGACCTGTTTTATCGCCTGGCCGTGGTCTATATCGCCATCCCCCCCCTCCGCGAGCAGCCTGAAGGCATCGAGACCCTGACCCGCCATTTCGTATACAAAAACAATCTGGCCCTGGGCAAAGAGGTGCAGGGCGTCAGTGAACCGGTCATGCAGTTTTTTCGAAGCTACCACTGGCCGGGAAACGTTCGTGAACTCGAACATCTCATTGAGGGGGCCATGAACACCATGGGGCCGGACACGACCCTGCGCATCTCTCACCTGCCGCCTCATCTGCTTCTCGACCAGATCCGCGACGTGGACCCGCCGCTGCATGTACTGCCGGTCAATCCTTCTGGAAAAGAAACGGTTGAGGCAACCGACATCCCAAACCCTGAGATGGCCTACCCCGGAACCGGTGTGCGGGATCTGCGGCAGCAGCGACAGGAAAAGGAATTGAAGATGATCGATGAGGCACTGACGGCTGCGGGTGGCAACATCTCCGAAGCTGCCCGGATGCTCGGCGTATCGCGACAACTGATTCACTACAAAATGCGCAAATATGGATTGGACAGGCAACGGTATCGTGGGAGTGTAAAAAATGGTCGGATCGGGTTATTTCCACGGGAACACCAGGGGTGAAGTTGCGGATCGATTATTTGCAAGTATTCATGGATTACGGTTCAAGCGTCAGATTATCCAGGTATAAAGTCCGAGGGGCGGGAAGGCTGATGGCAAACAGGAAGAACAGGGATATCAAACAGCCGATAATATCTCGCCCCACGTCGTCGAAGGAGGGATATCGGCCCAAGGCGCCGTGGGCAACTTCCACCAATCCGCCAGCAACCAGACCAAACAAGACGACGATGGTTGCCTGCCTGCAAAATGAACCTGATGACAGCCATGGCCACCCGTGAATCAACAGCAGCGGCTATGCCATAAACGCCGCGATATGCCCCAGGTCCCAGGCGTGTTTGAAGGATCGGTTATGGCTCAGGTCCGGACCCCCAAGAAACAGGAATTCCAGGCAGACAGCTGAGAAAAAAATAAGTGCCGTTTGCTTCCAACCGGGAACAGGCGGCATGGTCACGGTTACCAGGTCACACTCATCATGGAGCAGTTGAGCCCGCTGCCGATCCCCATGAGCGCCACGTGGTCGTTCGATCGAATTCGGCCGGATTCGGCTGCCTGGCATAAAGTGATTGGCACCGCCGCCGGACCGATGTTGCCCAGGGAGGGAAAGTTCAGATGTTGTTTTTCCGGGGTCAGGCCCAGTTTTTCGTTGAGCACCTCCATATTTCGCCGGCTGACCTGGTGGGGCATGTAGGCGTCGATTTGCGCATCGCTCCAGTTGGCCAGAGACCGGCTGGCCAGGTCCCAGGTTTTTTTGGCCAACTCCACCCCGAAGATCAGAACTTTGGAGGCATCGGCACTCATCCGGTCCCGTTGTCCCAGACAGAGGCGGCTATGGCGCGTGGCTGCGCGGGTCACCGACCCGTTGATGGCATGACCGGATGTGGAAAGGTCCCGGCGGCAGACGATCATGGCTACTGCCCCGGAGCCAAGGGTGAGCGTGGCGAACTGGTCCCTGAAGTCTTCCGGCTTGGCATCCGGTTGCCGCAATCGTTCAATGGTCGCCTCCACGACTTCCCGTGAATTTTCCCCATCCACGATGAGCCCATAGTCGACGAGACCGGCATCGATCATCATGCCCACGCTGGACATGGCGTTGACAAAACCCAGGCAGGCGTTGCCTATGTCATAGTTGATGCAGTTGTCGGCAAGTCCCAGATTGCCATGCACCAGGCTGGCTACCGAGGGTTCGATATAGTCTTTGGAGACCGATGTGCTGATCAGGCATCCGATGGCTTCTCGGGGGACGCCGGATTCCTCCAGTACTTGTTCGGCTGCCCGGGTGGCTACGTCGCTGGCCTGTTGGTCGGCGTCCCAGAACCGCCGCTCCCGGATGCCGGAAAGTCCTTCGATAATCCCGGGTTTGATGCCTATACGTTCCAACGTGGCCGAAAGCTGCGATTCAATATCGGCGGAGGAGACGATCGTCGTCGGCAGCGCACAGGCCACCGCTTCGATGGCCGCATTCTTAAAAAATATCGGTTGCATGATTGACCTTCCAGCACTTTCAGTTGGTTCAGCAATTGAAAACAGAATGACTCCTGTTTTCATATCATGCCCGGAGGGTTAAAAAAACAGTAAACCGGTTATCATCCAGGTTCGAGTAAAACCCCGGCGGCTCTTTTCAGCCGGCCCGAAATGGGGTATTAACAAGTTTTCAAACAACCCGTTAAAACGATGAAATACGATTTTGCATGCGATGATTCACTTTGACAATATTCATTTTCTCCAGCCGGTCGCCGACGGCATCTGGCTCGCGAAGGGCCCCGGAAAAAGCCGTTTTCCATTCTGCAACGGGTTCCTGATGCTTGGGGATCAGACCGTGTTGGTCGATGCCGGTATCGGTGCCGACCGAATCCGTGAGATCGATCGCCGGAAGCGCATCGACACGCTGATCATCAGCCATCCCCATCCCGACCATATTCTTTCATGGCACGTGCTGAACGACCGGCAGCTGTTTTTACCGGCCCAGACCCCGGCGTCCGTGGGCGATCTGCGACTTCTCGGGCAACGATTCGTCGAGGGTCGGCAGGAGGCCCAATACTGGACGTGGGTGGCGTCAACCCGGCTGGGCATCCATCCCATGCGCCAGCCGGACCACCAATTTGACGACGGGGAAATGCTTGATTTCGGAGCCATTCAACTCCAGGCGATTCATGCTCCTGGCCACCTGGAGGATCATTATGGTTTCCTGGAGAGGCATTCGGGGACGCTGTTTTCCATCGATATCGATTTCACCGGATTCGGTCCCTGGTACGGCAATCCGGAAGGCGATATCCGCCGGTTTCGGGACAGCGTGATGATGCTCCGCAACCTGCCCTACCGTCAGATCTGTGCCTCCCATAAACTGCCGATCGACCGATCGGATGCCGATGAGGCCTTTGATCGCTACTTGAATGCATTTGACCGGCAGAAGGCGGCGGTTTTCGATTTGTGCTGTAAGGGGATGGACCTGACGGCGATGGTCAGGCACTCACCCCTTTACAGGAATCGGATGCCCGACGGCATGCTTCAACAAATATTCGAAACCCAGATGATCCGCAAGAATCTGGCCCTGTTGGTTCGGGAGGGCCGAATCGTTCAAGAAAACGGGAAATATCGCGCCACTGGCTGTTACCCACCCCATCGGTCGGTATTATAGGGTGAAGTGGAAAGACTATTGTCTTAACGCGCCGTTGACGTCTCCGGCCAGTTTCCGGGCGGCGGCACGGGCGTCCTCTTTCAGAGCGTCCGGTGTCGTGCAGAAGGGAATGACGGTTTTGTTCACGGCCCGGGCCCTGCCATATTGACACACCCGATCGAAGACCGTCTGGATAACATCGGCGTTGCCTTTCACCGGCCCGCCGCAGGTCACCAGCAGGGCGGTGGGTTTGTCGGCGATCAGGGAGCGATGGTTGGCTGTGCCGTAACCCGTGACCAGGCAGAAGTGGCGGTCGATGAGGGCCTTCATCTGGGAGGAGAAATCCCAGCAGTAGAGAGGGCTGCTGTAAATCACGGCATCGGCGGCCATCATGCGTTCGAATATGGCAGCGGCGTCATCTTTCTGTACGCACCCGGGCTGGTCCGCCACCTTCTGACACGCCTTGCATCCCAGACAGCCGTTGACCTTCATTGAGGAGATGGCGAGACGTTCCACCTGGTGTCTGGCGGACAGTTCCTTTTCAACCATTTTCAATACGCCTGCCGTGTTGCCATTTTTTCGTGGGCTTCCCAAAAGGGTGAGGATATTCATCCACGACCTCCAGGTGACAATTTTGTATGATGCTCGGGTGACAATCGAAATCCCGGTGAATGATAGAATCAGATTTATCACAGAAATTCAATACACATTGCAGCTGCCATTCCCGATGGTTACCGAGAGGGAGTATATGCTGTAGGCTTCAATCCAGGTGGGGCAGCTATTCTTTTTTTATCTGTTCCCCACTATATAGAGCCTTTACCGCCTCCCGATCGATGGTGCCGTTTTTTTCCGGAAGAGATTCCACGAATTGAACGTACTGGGGTTTTTTGTAGCGGGCGATGCGGCTGCCGACGAATTCCATCAACTCCCTTTCGACCAGCTGCCGGCCGGGGTTTAACACACATACCGCCTTGATGCCTTCCTTCCATTTGGGGTCGGGCACCCCAAACACGATCGTCTGAGAGACCGCCGGATGCTCAAGGATCACCTTTTCCACCTCCGCCGGATACACATTTTCACCACCGGGTTTGATCAACTCTTTTTCGGGCTTGCGACCGGCGTACCACAGGAAGCCGTCTTCGTCGAAGCGACCCAGATCGCCGGTGTGATGCCGCCCGTTGCGGAAGGTCTGTGTATTATCCGCGTCGAGATTCCAGTATCCTTTGAACACCATGGGGCCTTTGAGGGTAATTTCACCCACCTGGCCCGTCGGCACCGGGTGGTCCGCATCATCCACCAGTTCCACCCGCCCCATTGGGATCGGCCGTCCGGCTGAGCCGGGCCGGTCATCGTAGCGGCCCATGGTGGTGAGGCAGGAGGTCTCCGTCTGGCCGTACATATTGTAGAAACTGCCGCCGGTTGTCTTCTGGTAACGCGCGATGGTGTCCGGTGCATCCAGGCCCATGACCGACTGCAGCGAAGAAATATCGGCGCCACACTTTTCCTGTGCGTCGAGGATGGATCCGAGAATCGGCGAGAAATCGAAAAGTACGGAGACCTTGTGGGACTGGATCAGGTCCACCGCTTTTTCGGCGTCGAACTTGCTCATGTTGACATTCAGTGCCCCGGCATGAAAGGCATTGACGGCCATGAACAAGCCGCCCACGTGGAACAGGGGCAGCAGGTTCAGGTGGACGTCATCAGGCGACAGGCCGAAGCAGTAGTTGAGGTGCAGGCTGGCACACAGCAGATTGATATGACTTACCAGCGCCCCACGCGGCCGGCCGGCAACGGCTGCCGTGTGGATGATCACCAGGCCGGCGTCGTCAGCTACCGGTTCAACGGAGAGGGGTGCATCAATCATCAGCTGGTTGAAGGCTTCCAAGGGACCGGTATTGTTCAGGTTAAAAAAACGCCTGACCGAAGGGAGCCGATCCCGGACGCCTGATACGGCGTCGCCGAATTCATCATCGGCAAATACTACCGCCGGCGTGCAGTCGTTAAGGTTAAAGGCCATCTCATCGACGGAAAGGCGCCAGTTGATGGGCAGCACAATGGCCCCTAAAGCGGCAGCCGCACCATATATCTGGAAAAAGGCCAGGCTGTTTTTCCCCACGATGCCGACCCGGTCTCCGGTTTTTATTCCGGCTCTTTGCAGGCCTGAGGCCAGTCGGTCCACCTGCCCCTTGAATTGCCCGAAGGTTGTCGTCTCGCCGGTGTCGGCTTCGAACCAGGCCGGCCGGTTCCGGAAACACTGGGCGTTGCGACAAATCAAATCATAAAGGGAGAAATCATAAAGCCCCATGGTTCTTACTCCTTGTGCGGTCGTTAGGCGTTGCGTTGCATGCGGAAAAAACAGTCCACCGGTATGAGGTGACCACCCTTCTCGGACAGAGCCGCCTCATCAGTTGCGCGTCAATGGCATGTGCCGGATTGGTTTGCGGTCGCAGGTTACTTGATGGTGGTCACCGGACAGGCCGCTTTCAGAATTATGTATTGTGCCGTTGAGCCGAGTAACAGTTTCCGGGTCCTGGATTTTTTTTCGATGCCCACGAAAATCTGGTCGATACCGTTCTCCTGCGCAAAAATCACAATATCCTCACCCGGAGAAAGCCCTCTCGCCATCTCATGGACTTCGTGTTCCGCCCCGGCGTCCTCGAGCTTCTGTCGAACCCGCTTCAGCTCCTGGTTCACCCGCGCGATGTCCTCGGGCTTTTCGCTGTGTCCGCCTTCCATGCTGGTGATGACAAAAACCTTGGCCTTGAAGGTCGACGCATGCTTAATCGCCAGATCGAGGGCTGCCCTGGACTCTGCTGAACCGTTGTAGGCAACGAGAAACTTCATGATTGTATGCCCTTTCCCCATCGGCGAGACGCTGTCGTCCGGAACACCTACATCCAGCGCTTGCGCCGCTTATAGGACTTGACTTCTTTGAAGGATTTCCGTCCGCCGCCCTGGGTGATGCCCATGTAAAACTCTTTGACATCCGGGTTGTTCTTGAGTTCCCTGGACGGGCCCTCCAGGACGATCTTGCCTGACTCCATGATATAGGCATAATCGGACACCTGCAGGGCGATCTTGGCATTCTGTTCAACCACCAGAATGGTGGTGCCCAGCTCACGGTTGATGGTCTGGACGTTTTCGAAGATCTCTTTTACCAGCAGCGGTGCCAGGCCCAGGGAGGGTTCGTCCAGCATGAGCATGATCGGTGATGCCATCAGAGCCCGGGCAATGGCGATCATCTGCTGCTCCCCGCCGGAGCAGTACCCGGCCAGCCGGTTCGTGATTTTGGCCAGCCGGGGGAAGTGATCGTACATTTTATCGTGGTCTGCGCGAATTTTTTGAGATCCGTCTTTACGGGTGATGGATCCCACCCGTATATTTTCTTCCACCGTGAGATGTTTGAACACCCGGCGCCCTTCCGGGACCATGATTGCGCCAAGTTTGACCACCTGGGTACCCAGGACATTGGTGATGTCACTGCCTGCAAATTTGATATACCCATCGCGGATATAGCCGTTTTCCGGTTTGAGCAGGCCGCTGATGGCCCGCAACGTGGTGGTTTTACCGGCGCCGTTGGTGCCCAGCAGGGCGACGATGCCGCCTTGGGTGACATGCAGGCTGACACCGCGCAATACCTGGATGATATCGTTGTACACCACTTCAATGTTGTTGACTTCGAGCAGACTTCCGGATTTTTGTTTGTCCATAAGGCCGTTTTCTAATTCCAGGTGAAACCTTTTCGCCTTCACCTAATTAACTTGAGCGCAGCAAATCTTGCGCCTTCTTCTATCCGGCATAAGCGGTGTAAAAACGGCCGACCGGCCCGGACAGCCGGGCCGGTCGATGCCGATTTATTTAATTTTTCCCGTGTATTCCGGAATAAACGGTTTGCCCACTGATTTGAACTCTCCGTTTTTGACTGCATAAAGCTGAAGGGTGTCGACACCTTGCTTGTCGGTCTTGGAATAGGTTACCGGCCCTACTGTTGTCACCGGATAGAATGCGTTGATACCGTTCATTGCCAATAACTCTTCATAGAGGCTTTCTTTGGTAACCTCTACGCCTTTGGCTTTAGCCCGCAGGATGCATTCGGCAGCGACCTGGGCCACCATCACCCCATTGGCATAATTGTGTGAATTGGCCGCCTTTTCATCACGCCCGTATTTTTTGGCCAGGGCCAGTTGGGCATCCGTTCCCACACCAGGTTCGGATGTTACAATGTAGGATGTCGTCCAGTAGAAATTTTCCGCGGCCGGTCCTGCCAGGGACACCAGGTCGTTGCCGCCGGTGTAGTGGCATCCCAGGAAGGTAATCTTGCCCTCCTCACCAAAGGTTTTGGCGATCAGTCCAAGGCGGCTGGCATCCTTGAGCATGGTGGCCACCGGGGATTGAATGGTTTGGCTGATGATGTATTGAACACCTTTGCTCTCAAGTCGCTGCAGCATAGCGGTGTTGTCCAGGTCTTTGCCATGCTCGACCACTTCCACGATCTCCATTTTCAGGCCGGCGGCAACCGCTTTTTCCACATCGGAGACAGGCCCCCTGCCAAAGGCTGAAGGATGAATGTACATCGCCACTTTCGGGGTGTCCCCTTTGTGGTTTTTGACGATATACTCAGCCAGGCCGATAGCCTGGGCCGAGTAAGAGGCGATGGGTAAAAATATATAGGAGGACCCCTCCAGGTTTCCGGCATGGAAGGAAGCCGGAATAGTAGGCATCTTGGCTTCGTCAAAATCTTTTTTCAAGGCCATGGTGCTTCCGGTGGAATAATTGAGATAGAAGATGATGCCCTGGGAAAGGAAGTCTTCGAAATTTCGTTTGGTGACATCGGTCTTATACTGATCATCTCTGATTTCACATTCTATCTTGTCTTTTCCGAGGAGCTTCATGTCGTTAACATAATTGAAATAGTCTTCGACACCCTTTGAATAAGGGTCTCCTGCATCAGAGGTCGGTCCCGTAATGGCCAGTGAAAGGCCTAATTTGTAGACTTTGGCTTCAACAACCGCCTCTTTTTTTTCAACTTTTTCCTCTTCCTTTTGGCCGCAGGATACTATGAAGAGTGCAGTGACAGCCAGAAATACAAACAGTGACAACAAGCTCTTTTTTTTCATCTCTCCCCCTTAAATTTGAGTTTTGACTACAATTGAAAAATGGATCGCAGTTCGTTTCCTATGAAACACAGGGTCGCTCCGATATGTACTTAGGATCTGTCGAGAATCAAGTGGCTCAGTATCGGAACGGCCACAGTTTGGTGTACGAGCGTACAATGCGCCACCAGTTGGCGATCCCTCTCGGCTCAAACATTAAAAACAGAACGATCACCAGGCCAAAAGAAAAGGGCTTTAAAGCAGTGGCAAGATTCCAGTCCGAGGGAAATATCTGGCCGACTTGTTCGGCAAGGATTTCCACCTGGAGCTCGAGCGTTATTATCGCGGCCGGACCCCAGAAAGATCCGTTGAGTGTTCCCAGGCCGCCCACGATGGCCATAGCCAGATAGGTGATCGAGTGATGCAGGGTAAAGGATTCAAAACCAACCCCCCGGTATACATAGGCGTGCAGGGCGCCGGCCAGACCGGCAAAAAAGCCGGCCAGACCGAAGGCGTAAACTTTGGTAAGACCGGGGTGCATTCCCATGGCATCGGCGGCCCGGTCATTGTCCCGGACGGCGCTAAGGCAACGCCCATAACGGGTTCTCAGGAGGTTTCTCACCATGAATCCCGAAAGAACCACCACCACAAGGAGCACATAATACCAGAAGCGGTAGTGTTCATCCCGATTCAGCTTGCCGGTGAACCAGAATACCCGGCTGACAGGGATGGTCTGCCCCTGGTTGAAGAACTCCATAAAATTGATCGTCCACGAAAATATCATCTGGAAGCTCAAAGTGGCGATGGCCAAATAAAGATGTTTCAAGCGCATGGCGGGAAGCCCGACGATGGCCCCGAAAATTGCCCCCATCAGTCCGGAAAGAACAATCATCAGGGGCCATGCGTGCGTGATGATTACATGACTGTCACCCAGGGTTCTTGAAAACGATGCGACCGTGTATGCCCCGATACCCACAAAGGCGGCATGCCCGATGGATATTAAGCCGGCAAAGCCGGTGACGATGTTCAGACCGATGATGGCAACGATGGCAATGAGGATGTTGTCTATTACCAGCATGTACTTGTTGCTTACCGCAAAAAACACGGGCCAGACAAAAAGAAGGGAGAGGAAAAGGGTGAAGATGGTCCGATCCAAATGCGTAAAGAATATTCTCTGTTCGTCCTGATACGACGTGAAGTAGTTGCCGGTGGCTAACCAACGATTGGTTGACATGATCTATACCCGTTCTATTTCATGGATGCCGAAAAGTCCGTGGGGTTTGAAAAGCAGAATGATTAACAAAATAATATAAGGCAGCACTTCGGCGGTACCGTTGAGCCCCCAGTTGCCGTCCAGATAGCCGCTGGCAAACTGCTGGATCACGCCCATGATGATGCCGGCCACCACGGCGCCTAAAATTGAATCCAGCCCCCCCAGAATAACTACAGGAAAAACCGTAATCCCGAAGGCTTGCAGCGTCTCAAAATTAAGTCCGGTAATATTGCCGATGATGACACCGGCAGCGGCGGCACTCAACCCGGCCGTTGCCCAGGCGAGACCGAACACCCGTGGCACGGAAATGCCGACAGACATGGAGGCGAACTGGTCGTCCGATACCGCCCGCATGGAGATCCCCACGGTGGATTTTTTAAAAAACCATGAGAATCCGCCGATCATGATCACGGTGACGATTACACCCACCAGTTGGGTCCAGGAGATTGACACGCCACCAAATGATATCAGTGTTTGCGGCAAAAATCGGGGGAAAGAAAAATTTACGGAACCGAACGGCGTCAAAAAAATGATGCCATCGATGATGGACATCAGTCCGATGGTTACCATGATAACGGAGATGATCGGTTCCCCGATCAACCGGCGCAGAAATATCCGTTCCACGCTCATGGCCAGGAAAAACGTAATCACCATACTCAGTAGGAAGGATATATAAATCGGAATGCCCGCCATGCCGGTCAACGCATAGGCGATAAATGCACCGGCGGCAATAATTTGTCCGTGAGCGATATTCAGCACCTTGCTCGATTTATAGATCAGGACAAATCCCAGTGCCGCCAGGGCATAAATAGAGCCCACCACGATACCGCTGACCACCAGTTGAAAAAAATAACTCATCAGAACCCTTCCATGGTATAAAATGAAATTTTGGTTTTTACCGTGGTTGATTGTCCGTCCTGGTACTGGAAGAAGGCCTCGACCTCCTTTTCGCTGATGCGTTCATCGTAGAGGGCATCGTACAGGTCCTGGTATTTTTCCCGTACGAATTTCCTGCGAATCTTTCCCGTCTTGGTCAACTCGCCGTCATCCATGTCCAGAAGTTTGTATAGAATCGCAAACCGTTTGATCCTGAAGTGTTCTTTTTCGGCCCGAGAATTGATTTCGGCCACCTGCTCTTTGACCAGCCCCGCCACTTCGGGTTTGGCCGAAAGGTCCATATAGGTGGTGTAGGAGATGCCCCGGTCTTCGGCCCATTTGCCCACCACGATGGGGTCGATGTTGATCAGGGCGGCCACATAATCCCGTTTGTCGCCGAAGATGACCGCCTCTTTTATATAGGGGCTGAATTTAAGCTTGTTCTCCAGGAACATGGGACTGAACATCTCACCATTGGCATTGTGCATCACGTCGGCCAAACGGTCGATGACCACCAGGTGACCGTGTTCATCGATGTATCCGGCGTCGCCGGAGTGCAGCCAGCCGCCGGCAAGCAGTTCCTCTGTCTTTTCGGGCAGTTTGTAATAGCCGGGGGTTACCGAGGGCGATCGGGAGAGAATTTCCCCCTCTTCTGAAATCTTGCATTCGGTGTTGGGCAGGGGCTTGCCCACCGTATCGGGCCGCACGTCGCCGTCCCTGTGCATGTAGGCGATACCCACGATTTCGGTCTGGCCGTAGATCTGCTTCAGGTTGACGCCGATGGCCTGGTAGAAGGTGAACAGTTCGGGACCCAGGGCGGCGCCACCGGTATAGGCCCGTCGCAGACGCAGCAGGCCGATCTGGTTGATCAGGGGCCGGAACATTATCTGGTAGCCCAGCCAGGCCTTGAATCTCAGGCCGGGTGGCATTGATTTGCCCGACATGCGGTAACCGGCAGCCTTTTCACCGATTTTAATGAAATAATAATAGAGTTTTCGATTGAGCCAGTACGACTCGTCGATTTTGAGCCAGATCTGGGAGCGAATGGTCTCATAAATCCGGGGTGCGCCGAACATGAAGTGGGGACCGATCTCCTTCAGGTCTTCCATGGCCGTTTCCACCGATTCGGGAAAATTGATGGTGATTCCGGTGGCCATGGCCACACCAAAGGAGTTCATCTGTTCGCCGATCCAGGCAAAGGGCAGGAAAGAGAGATACTCGTCGGTATCCTCCAGGGGATCCGCTTCGGTAAGCTGCAACCCCATGCTGATAAAGTTTTTATGGGTCAGCATGGTCCCCTTGGACAACCCGGTGGTGCCCGAGGTCAGGCAGAGATGGCAGACCTGGTCGGGGGTGCCTTCATCTATCAGCGACTCATACAGATTCGGGTTTTGCGCATGGACGTCATCGCCGAGCCGGTAGAGGTTTTCGATGAAAACGAACCAGTCGTCTGACCGGTAGCCCCGCATGCCGCGGGGGTCTTCGTAGATCACGTGCTTGACCTCCGGAACCCGCTCGCGGATCTCGACGATCTTGTCGACCTGCTCCTGATTGTCGCAAAAGACCATGGTGACGTTCATGTAGGCCAGCAGCTGGGCGATTTCGTCCGGCATGGTGGTCTGGTAGATGGCTGCGGAAATGCCGCCCACCGCCTGAGCCCCAATGGCGGTGAACAGCATTTCCGGAATGTTGTCGCCGATCAGGGCGATGGCATCGCCTTTTTTCAAGCCGAGCTTCTGCAGGCCCAGCCCTGTCTTTCGAACCAGATGGTAATAGTCGTTCCAGGTGTAACTGTTCCAGCGACCGAATTCCTTTTCCCGCAAGGCGACTTTGTCGCCGGTGCTTTCGACGCGCCAGCGCAGCAATTGTGGAATGGTCAGTGACTGAAGGAGTTGCGTGTCTTTCTTGTCCAATTAATCTTCTCCGATGTAAGCCTCGATAACTTTTGGATTCGCAGCCACTTCTTTCGGTGTCCCCGATCCGATAACTTCCCCGAAATCAAGCACATTGATGCGATCGGAAATATCCATGACAACACCCAGATCATGTTCGACCAGAATGATCGTTGTCTTGCGCTCCTTTTTGATGTCCATGATAAATCGTACGATATCTTCCTTTTCTTCGATATTCATACCCGCCATGGGCTCGTCCAGCAGCAGCAGTCGGGGGTCCAGCGTCAGGGCCCTGGCGACCTCGACCCGCTTCTGAATGCCGTAGGCCAGATTGCCCACCGTGCTTTTGCGATAGGGTTCGAGTTCCATGAAATCGATGACATCTTCCACGTAGGCGCGGTTTTCGGCCTCCAGCCGCGAGGCCTTGCCGACGTAAATCATGGCCTGGAAGAAATTGTATTTCAGGTTGGTATGGCGGGCCAGCAGCAGGTTGTCGAGAACGGAAAGGCCTCTGAACAGTTCCAGATTCTGGAACGCCCGGGCGATGCCCAGTTTGGTCAGCTGATGGGGGGGGGCCTGGGTCAGGCGCTTGTCGCCATACCGGATCTCCCCTGATGTCGGGTGGTAAAACCCTGAGATACAGTTCAGGATGCTGGTTTTGCCGGCACCGTTGGGACCGATGATGGAAGTGATCAGCCCCGGCTCGATGGTCATATTTACTTCGGAAAGCGCATTCAATCCGCCGAAAGTCAGCGTAACGTTCTCAATGGATAAGGTGGTCATATAAGCTCAACCTGGTTTGTGTGACAGCTGAAGATGTTGCCGGATTCAATTTCTTATACCACGGCGATGCAGATTTAAAAAGAGCCCTTAATATTTCGCTTGATAATTAAAAATATAAATTGCATTCATAATATTGCTTAAATTCTCACTATCTATAATATTTATTTAAATTTAAATATGTTGGATTGATTTTCCTAAGGATTTATAGTGGCGGATGGATCCTTTGAAAATCATTATCGTTTTAACGAACAAGAATGTCAAGTTGATAAGATAGTAGGTAAATAGCGGGCAATAACCGCTATTCTTCATATGAGAGCAGGTGGGTTCTGAGATTGATTTTCTTGTTTTTGAGTCCCAGCTTGGTACGGATGTGGTGGCGGTGAAATAAAACCGTATTTTTTGAAATCAGCAGCAATTCGGCGATCTCCTTGTTTGTTTTGCCTTCTTTGATCAGGTTGGCCACGCGGATTTCGGTGGGGGTGAAGCTCAAATACCGTGAAGAGAGCTTGCTGATAAAGGGCGAAATAATATTGTCCAGATTGGACTGAAGGATTTCAAGCATGGTTTCCTGGTGGGGTTCCAGGTGCCCTCGCTTCAGGCGGACCAGATAGGGAGAAACCAGTTCCTTGACATTGGACAGAACATTTTCCTGCATCTCCCGTTTATCTTCTTCCCGCTTTTTGAGAAGCACCTGCAGTGCGGTGTTTACCTCTTCCAGATAACTGGATTGAGCCCTCAACGCCGCTTCCGCCCGCTTGCGCTCTTCAATCTGCTGTTTCAACCGGCGGTTGGTGTCGGCCAGTTCCGCGGTTCGTTCCTGGACCAGTTCTTCCAACTGGCCGTGGTATTGCTGGAGGGCATCTTCCGCCTTTTTGCGGGCACTGATATCTCTCAGGGTAACGATGTTGCCCACCGGTCGGCCGTTTTGGTTTTGGAACAAAGTGGAACTGATTTGAACATCGAGAACCCGACCATCTCTGGCTAGCCGTTTGGTTTCGAACATGGTGATCTTCTTGCCGCTGAGCATGCGATCAATGGCGGCTTTGGTCTCCGGCCAGCATTCTTCAGGAACGAAATCGATCTGTTTGCCCAGCAGTTCGTGGCGGGAGAGACCGAAGGTCTGTTCAAAGGCAGGGTTGACGTAGGTGGCCACGCCTTTCATGTTGTATGCGACAATAGGATCAGGAGAAGACTCAAGGAAAGACCGGTACCGCTGTTCGCTCTCACGAATGCGGGCCTCGGCCTTTTTCCTTTCGGCCAGTTCGCGGGTGACCTTGCTGTACAGGGTGGCCTTTTCCAGTGCCAGCAGCGCCAGCGCGGCGAAGCGTTCAAGGACAATTACATCCTCTTGGTCGAAGTGCTTTTCCGGATCCACGTGGGCCAGGCCGATGACACCCTGGACCTGATGGTCGGATTTCAAGGGGATGCCCACAATGCAGCGCAGGCCGTCGAGAGCCGGGTCGTTCAACCGCCCCGACCAACTGCTGTAATCCGCCACGAGCACGGGTGCCTCTGTCTGCCAGACACATCCGCCCATACCTTCGCCCTTACGGACGCACCGCCCCAGCTGTTCGGCAAAGAAACCCTTACCCAGCCGCATCTGCATCATCTGCTTATTTGGTTCCAAGAGGTAGATGTAGCCATGCTGGGTGCCGGTCAGAGCAATCGCGCGTTCGATAATGGTCTCCAGCAACTCCTCTTTATCGATCTTATCGAGAAGGCCTAAGGCGGTTTCGTGAAGGGCTCGCAGGGACGCGTTCTGGCGCTGGACCGTTGGATCGGCTGGATTTGTGGAGAAGAATTCCACGGATTCGGAGTCCTGCTGTGCTGAATTCGACATTGCCACGCTTGCTGACTAAAGGATGCGGTCGTCAGACGACCAGGATTTTTCGGACCGTGCTGACAATTTCCTCGGGGTCATCCAGAACCTGAATGATGTCCATGTCTTTGGGAGAAATCAGGGACTGGGCCAGCAACTGGTTGCGGATCCACTCCAGCAGGCCGCTCCAATGGTCGGTCCCCACCATGATAATGGGAAAGGGCCGAATTCTCCGGGTCTGCACCAGGGTCATCACTTCGAAAAGCTCATCCATGGTGCCGAAGCCGCCGGGCATGACCACGTAGGCGGCAGCATATTTGATGAACATGACCTTGCGGATGAAAAAATACTTGAACTCCATCTGGAGGGTTGCATATGGGTTGGGCTTTTGCTCGAAGGGAAGTCGGATGTTCAGGCCGACTGAGGTGCCGCCAGCCTCGGCAGCCCCCTTGTTGGCCGCCTCCATGATGCCGCCGCCACCCCCGGTGATGATCCCGAACCCGTTTTTGACGAAAAGGGCGGCCAGGGATTCCGCCTTTTTGTATTGTGGGTCATCGGGCTTGGTTCGGGCGGAGCCGAAGATGCTCACTGCGGGGCCCAAGTCGTGCAGACCCTCCACCCCTTCCACAAATTCCCCCATGATTTTGAACAGTCGCCAGGATTCTCCCAGCTTCAGATCGTCGATTAAAAACTGCTTTTCCATTCAGTCCTTCTTTTCTGTCGATGGCCGGAAGGGAAAGCCCTTTTGTGGCGGTTATCTGCTAATGGGCGGCGTCCCGCCGCCGGATTCAAACCGTTCACCCCTTCCCCTGAAAACCTACCGTCACCCGTTCATCCTCTACGATCACGGGGATCTTTCGCCGGCCCTTGGAGAGTACCAGCATTTTTTCCAATGCATCAGGATCATCGATCACACTGATGTATTCAACCGGTCTGTTTACCCTCGCGTAGGCCTCACGGGCCGCCGTGGTATGGGGTCACGAGTTTTTTCCGAAGATTGTCACCTGTGCGGTCATGGCCGTCTCCCATGGGCTAAGCATTGTATGGCCGTCGGTGAAAGGTTGCAGCGCATGCCTGAATTTATTGGCAATCAACATATCTTCACGGGCCGGTATTGTCAATGTTTACACATTGACATCAGTACCGGCGGTTGATAAATAAATTAGGTTCTAATAAAGGGATCATTCCCTTTTTTTGTTTGTAGGATAGCCCGGAAGGTCGGTTTTGACGGCTCTCTGCGGGCTTTTTAAATGGGTTGTGATTCATCAGACTATAGTGACAACGTGAATACCGCCATATCCAAAACTCTGCGGATCGTCAACGATCTCGGGCTGCATGCCCGATCCGCTGCCAAGCTGGCCAAATTGGCTGCAGAGGCTAGTGGCGGGGTGTGGATTATGAAAAACGGCAACGCGGCAGACGCTACATCCATGCTGGATATCCTGACGCTGGCCTGCCCCAAGGGCACTGAGATTACTATCAGTGTCGACGATGAAGCTGATGTGGATATCCTGGAGCACATTGCGGCGTTGGTTCGTTCCGGGTTTGGAGAATAATTGTTCATGGAAAATCAGGACCCCCAGGAAATCATCCTCAAGGGGATCGGCGGATCCCCTGGCATATGTATCGGCAAAGCTTACCTCGTGGATAAGGAGGGGGTGGATGTCGTTAAAAAGTATATTATCCACAAAGAATCACGATCCGCAGAAGTGGGCCGCTTCAAGACGGCGGTAAAAAAAGCCCGGGAAGCCCTGCGCCGGATCATCGATAACACGCCCGAAGAGCTTCGCCAACATGCTCAGATTCTAGAGACCCACATGCTGCTCCTGGAAGACAAGATGATCTACGACCGGACGATCGACGTGATCGAGAAGGAACGGGTCAACGCCGAGTGGGCGCTGAAAAAAGTGGTTTCCTTGGTAAAGCCCATGTTCGAGAACATGTCCGATGACTACCTCAAGCAGCGTGCCGAGGACATCACCCATGTGTCCGATCGAATCATGGAAAACCTGGTCGGTGCAGACCAGTTGAACATTGGACGTATCGACAAGCGGGTGATCCTGGTGGCCCGGGACCTGTCTCCGGCAGAGACCAGCCAGATCCAGCTGGAACGGATCAAAGGATTTGTCACCAATCGGGGCGGCCGGGATTCCCATACCAGCATCATCGCCCGGACGCTTGAGATCCCGGCGGTTTTAGGGGTGGGCAACGCCACGTTGACTATTAAAAACGATGATATCATCATCGTGGACGGCGAGGCCGGAATCGTGGTGGTCAACCCCACGGAGCAGACGCTGCTGGAGACCGAGGAGCGCAGGGAGCAATACGAAATTCAAAAAGCATTGATGGCCAGGAAAAGCCATTTGCCCGCCCGAACCCGGGATGGCATCCGAATTTCGGTCATGGGCAACATCGAACTTCCCGAAGAGGTGGTTTCCGTGTTGGATCACGGCGGTGACGGGATTGGGTTATACCGAACTGAATTTCAATACCTCAGCCGGCCTGATTTTCCCAGTGAAGAGATTCTGTTTGAAAACTACAAAGACGTGATTGATGTGATGGGAAAACAGCCGGTGACCATCCGGACGCTTGACATTAACGGCGATAAGGCGGTGAATTTCATCCGGAACAGTCACGAACTGAACCCGGCCCTGGGCCTTCGAGCCATCCGATACTGTCTCCAGAAGCCCGAAATTTTTAAAACCCAGCTTCGGGCCATCCTGAGGGCCGCGGCCTACGGCAATGTCCGTATCCTCATTCCCATGATTTCCGGTATCGAAGAGGTAGAGCAGGCCATAGATCTGCTGGATGAGGCCGCCCAGTGCCTGGAACAGCAAGGGGCGATCTACAACCGGGACATTCCCGTGGGAATTATGATCGAAGTGCCGTCGGCGGTGATCACCGCCGACATTTTGGCTGAAAAGGTCGATTTTTTCAGCATTGGCACCAACGACCTGATCCAATACACACTGGCCATCGACCGGGGTAACCGGCATGTGGCCCACCTTCACCAGCCGTTGCATCCAGCCATCCTTCGGATGATCAAGCGAACCTGTGATGTGGGCAGGGAAAAAGGTATCAAAACCTACATGTGCGGAGAAATGGCCGGTAAACCGCTTTTTGCCCCCATTTTGCTTGGGCTCGGGGTAGATGAACTGAGCATGAACCCCCAGGCTATCCCCATGGTCAAGAACGCCATCCGTTCAATTAATGCCGAAGATCTGCGCGACTTTATGGATGCGGTGATGCGCATGACCACCGCTGATGAAGTTCAGGACCTGGTGGAGCGGCACTTCGGCGCCGTGGTTTCGAAGATCGAGCCCGAACAACAGGAGCAGTAACCCCGTGGAGAAAAACCCGATCAAAGTGGTGGCGGAAAACCGAAAGGCCCGACACGATTACATTATTGAAGATAAGTTTGAAGCCGGTATCGTGCTGGCCGGCACCGAGGTTAAATCCCTGCGCATGGGCAAGGCGAATCTCAAGGATTCATACGCCCGCATCAAGAACGGGGAGGTCTTCGTTTATCAGATGCATATCGGCGCCTATCCCTTTGCCTACTTCGACAATCACGATCCCTTGCGTCCCAGGAAGCTATTGCTTCACAACTACGAAATCAAAAAGCTCTATGGCAAAGTCAATGAAAAGGGCTATTCGCTCATCCCCTTGAGACTCTATTTCAAGGCCGGCAAAGCCAAACTCAGCCTGGCCCTGGCCAAGGGCAAGCAGAGTCACGACAAACGTGAAACCATCCGGCGCCGTGACCAAAAGCGGGAGTTGGATCGAGAACGAAAAAACAATCGATGATCCCGGAAACAGAATTATACCCGGAAGTTCCGACGGGGACGTTTCGATCCATAGATGCAGGAACGGTTGCCAGAACCATGAATTCAAAACGTGTGCGATACAAGAAAAAACCGCCAGTTTTTACGGGCCCTCGGGAACGCTTCGGTCAGATGCTGGTCCGCATGCGACAACTGGAAGGCAGCCCCCACAATCTCGCACTGGGCATGGCGGTGGGTATTTTTGTGTCTATCACTCCCATTATTCCCCTGCAGACCATCGTTGCCGTTTTTCTGGCCTTTCTGCTCCGGGGGAGCAAATCGGCAGCAGCCCTGGGTACGTGGCTGAGCAACCCGCTCACCATCCCTTTGGTTTACTATGCCAACTACAAGTTGGGGTGCACGCTGCTGGGATACCAGAAAACACTGGACAGCATCGCCTTTGATTCTTTTTCCCAATTGATGGGATTGGGGTTGGAGGTCACCCGGGCCATGATCGTCGGCGGTGTGGTCATCGGGGCAATTCTCGGCGTAGCGGCTTATTTCATCACCTTTCGCGTATTCATTACCATCCGACGCCGGGCCCGGCCGGTCGATACCGGCTCAAGGTCGCTGCCATGACCTCGCCGCGGGCGCTGCTGACGGCCTGGAACATCCAGGCCAAAAAGCAGCTGGGGCAGAATTTCCTCAACGACCCCAACGTGGCCAGGGCCATCGTGAATAAAACCGGTATCACCGGTGACGACGTGGTGCTGGAGATCGGGCCAGGTCTGGGGGCCATGACCGTTCCCGCTGCCGCCGCTGCCCGCCGGGTAATTGCGGTGGATAAGGACGGCCGGATCATCGATCTGCTCAGGACGGAGCTGCTGACCGCCGGCATCGAAAATGTCGAGATCCGGGAAGCCGATATTCTGAGGGTGGACCTGGAGGCGACCGCCCGTGAGGCCGGCCGGCCGCTGGTGGTTCTGGGAAACCTGCCCTACAATATTTCATCCCAGGTTGTCGTCCAGTTGATCCATGCCAGAAGCCGGATCGATCGGGCGGTGCTCATGCTGCAGAAAGAGATGGCTCAGCGTATCTGCGCCGGTCCCGGATCCAAGGACTACGGCCGGCTGTCCGTCATGCTGGGGTATTGTGCAGACACCCGGGTGCTGATGCAGGTGCGGGCGCCCCTTTTTTTTCCTGCCCCCAAGGTGGATTCAACCGTGGTCGGCATCCGGTTTACCGGTCCACCTCCCTTTCCGGCCGATGACGAAGTCCTTCTTTTTCGCGTGGTCAAGGCGGCTTTTGGCAAGCGGCGCAAAACCCTGAGAAATGCGTTGTCTCAGAGCGACCTCAACCTGGAGGCCGGAACCTGCGAACGGCTGCTTACGGACGCTCGAATCGATCCCATGCGTCGGGCGGAGAGCCTTTCCGTTGCAGAATTCGTCCGCTTAAGCAATGTCATCGGCAAGGATGCACTTCCTCACCGGACAGGAAGGTGACGCGCTGCCCTTCGGTGGTGTCTTCAAAACGATCCTCGACATCTTTATTATTGCATATGCGATGGGTCGAGAAATTTTTCGATGGTATGGACGATAATCGTGGTCTTTAGAACCCTCCAACGAACATTGATGCCGTAAAGCCTTACGCCGTATTCGCTTTCTGTCGAGCGTTTGCCGATGTAGGCGGGTCGGGGGTCGGCCCTGAGCACCTGGTTGACCAGGTCGCAGAATCCCGGATAGGTTTTTTCGAGCAGCATACCGGCCTGCAGGGCATTTGGCGTAAATTCGATGGACAGCGATGATCGGGGGGGATCGGCGGCAAATCCGCCGACCGCTTCCTGGATAATGTCTGCATAGGGAAGGTAGGGCTTGATGTCCAGAACAGGGGTCTGATCCATGATGTCGATGCCGGAGAGATCCAGAACCATTTTCCCATGGTCCCGGCGGATGCTTTCCAGAACCACGCTGGACATGCCGATGGGGTTTGGCCGAAATCCGGATCGTGTGGCGAAAACGCCGATACGCGTGTTCCCGCCCAGCCGTGGCGGTCGCACCGTGGGTTGCCACTTCCTTTTGCCGATCCCGTGGAAGACAAAGACAATCCACAGATGAGAAAAATCCTCGAGCCCCCTGAAAGCTTCATCCCGATCATAGGGCGGCAGAATTTCCAGGGTGGCCCGGGCGGCAGGCACCAGCCCCGGCTGCCGTGGAATGCCGAATTTCTCGCTAAAGCACGAATGGACAATGCCGATCGGGCTGAAGCCAAAACTTGTATCCATTGAAGTGCTCCTGCATGGCAGTTTCTTGATGGGCGTTTCCCCGAATGTCTTTCGTTTGTAGCATAGCATGATGGCCTTGAACAGCGGACAATCCATGCCAATATTAGTGCTTGACAGGGCTTTGACCCTCCTTCAGAATTCGGTTCAGCGGCCAGCGTGGGTCTGCCGTTACCGATGCCTTTCATATGACTTTCATTTACGGGGAGACAACGATGTTTAATCCGGAAAAGCTACTCGGCGGATTGATTCGCAGCAGCACCCGGGGCAGCCGGGGTGGTCTCGGGGGTCTGATGTCCGGCGGTGCAGCCCTGGGCATGTTGGGTGTGGCCATGGAGGCGGTGGAACATTTCATGAACAATCCCAAGGGGGCAAGCGCACCATCCCAGGGACCCGGAGGGCCGCCGCCCATTCCCGGTTCTGCACCCCCGTCGCCGCCGGTCATGGGTTCTTCCTCGGCCGCTTTAAAACCGCCGCCACCCCCGCCGATGCCGGGACGGCCGCCGCGCGTTCCCCCGGCACCGGCGGCCGTCGAACCTGCCGGCAACCCGGAGGCGGTGCTTCTCATCCGGTCCATGATTGCGGCGGCCAATGCCGATGGCGTCATTGACCAGACGGAGCGGAACCATATTCTGGAACGCCTGCAGACCATTGATCTTTCGCCGGAGGAGCACACCTTTATCGTCCGCGAACTGCTTTCGCCGGTGGACCTGGAAACCATTGTGGGCGGCGTAACCTCCCCGGAAATGGCCCGACAGGTGTACACCGTATCGCTCATGGCCATCGATGTGGACACTGAAGCAGAACGCCGTTACATGGACACGCTGGCCAGTCGGCTGGGATTGGATGAATCGACGGTTGGACAAATCCAGCACAGCCTAAATCCACAATAATGGTTGGTACAACGGATTTAATGGATCCAGGGTTCGAGGAATTAAGAAAAGAACAGGAATCCTGACCCCTTGACACTTCGGATCCTTGAACCCTTTCTTTAAAGGAGGCACCCTAAATGACCCAATGGTATCTGAGCTTTGACGGTAAGCAGGTGGGCCCCATGGACCTGTCCCAGGCCATCGGCCAGGCCCGGCAGAATTCCAACGGTTTTGCGTGGCGGGACGGCTTTGCCGAATGGCAGCCCATCGCCAGTATCGCCGAGCTCAATCCGGCACCCGGTGTGTCGGTTCCCGTACCGCCGCCAGCCGCTTTTTCCCGTGCAGGCGCGGACGAAATCGACTTCAAGATCTTCGGTGCCGAGATGCAGTTCGTGGAGGTGGAACTGGACCCCGGCGAAAGCGCCGTGGCAGAAGCCGGCGCCATGATGTACAAGGACAGCGCCATTGACATGCAGAGTGTATTCGGTGATGGGTCAACGCCCTCCGGCGGTGGGGGCGGATTCATGGACAAGCTCATGGGGGCGGGGAAAAGACTGCTCACCGGCGAAAGCCTTTTCATTACCGTGTTCACCCACACAGGCCAGGGCAAGGGCCACGTGGCCTTCGGCGCCCCTTATCCGGGCAACATCATTCCCGTTCCCTTGACCAGCGTCAATGGCTGCCTCATCTGCCAGAAGGACAGTTTCTTGTGTGCGGCCAAGGGGGTTTCCATCGGCATCTTCCTGCAGAAGAAAATTCTCACCGGTCTCTTCGGTGGCGAGGGCTTCATCATGCAGAAACTGGAGGGAGACGGCATGGTTTTCGTTCATGCCGGCGGTACCGTGGTCGAGCGCCAGCTCAAGTCAGGGGAGGTGCTGGATGTGGACACCGGCTGCATCGTGGCCTTGGAGAAAACCGTGAACTTCGATATCCGCCAGGCGGGCAACATCAAGACGGCCCTGTTCGGCGGCGAGGGACTCTTCTTTGCCACCCTCCATGGGCCGGGCAAGATCTGGCTCCAGTCCCTGCCATTTTCGCGCTTGGCCGGCAGGATGCTCCAGGCCGCTCCCCAGCGCGGCGGCAGTCGGGGTGAAGGATCCATTCTGGGATCGCTGGGCGGGCTTATCGATGGTGACAACCGGTTTTAAACAGAAGTCCTTTCAAAAATGTCTTTGGGTCCAATCTTCGCGTTGGTGCTGCCTTTCAATTCCTCGACATACCCACGTATGCCTGCGGATTGAAACGCGGCACCGCCTTGACATTGAACCCCAATCCTATTTTTCAAAGGGCTTCTATCCATGGAAGGATTTAGGAATTCAAGGATTAGGGGATTGGAAAAGCGGTGGGGCGCCGCCAATTCCCTAATCCACAATGCCCTGATTGCCAATTCCATTTTTTTCGAACACCTCTTCCATCACCTTCTCATACCACCCGTTCAATCGCCACCCTTCCAGAAAGCCGTTATGTCCGCCATGGGGCTGAACGATCAGGCGGGTCGCAGCGCTGGTGTGCAGGTCGTAGAAATCTTCCACGGGAATGATGGGGTCGTCTGCGGCGGTGAGGATGGTGGTGGGGAGGGCGATCCCCTGAAGGTCATTGTTGATCAGGGTATACCCCTTGAAATAAGCGCTGGCATTGTCATAGGTGCTGTACCGTGCCAAAAGCCGTTCGGTCATCTCACGGATATTGTCCACGTCCATGATGCCGGAGAAGTCATAGTGCTCCGGGTAGAGGCGCTGTTTAATGGCAAGAGACCGGCGCCATTTTTTCAGAAAGTATTTCAGGATGAACCGGCTGTTGTCGATGTGGTCGGTGGCTTTGTCCGGATCCAGCACCGGGCTGATGCTGAATACCTGCTTCAGACCGTCGATGGGGTGTGTGGCGCAGCGCCTAGCGATTCGAAGGACAAAATTGCCGCCAAGAGAGAATCCGGCAAGAAACACCGGGTTTCCGTTTTCCGCCTCACTGATCTGGCGGACGGCATCGAACACTTCGTCGAGGAGCACCGCGTAGAATATACCGGTGTTCAGATGGTGGCTGGGGCCGTGGTCCCGCAAGTTTAGGCGGAAGACATCAAAACCGCGGCTGAACAGGAAACGGCCCGTAGTGCGTATATATGTGGATTCCGAACTGCCTTCCCAGCCGTGCAGCAGAATAGCCAGGCCTTTGTGGTGAGGGCGGGGCTGACGGCTCATGAACCCCAACAGGCGCACGCCTTCAACGGTGGTGAGGATAACCTCCCGGGCAGCGTCGACCATGGGGTTTTTACCCCAGGCGCGCAGGCCGGCGCTGGCCAGCGCGGTCTGGACGCCGGCCGGCTTGAGCAAAAAAGGCGGGTTCAACGTTCCGGATTCCATCGGCGGGCCGTTCCTTGCAATTGTTTCCGATCGGAATATCGAGACTATGCATCCAGTTTTTTCAGGGCTGCAGCCATTTCTTCTTCGCTGATTCGGTGAAGCATTCTACGGGTGCAGCGGGGGCAACGGGTCCCGGAGAGATCTTCCGTGGAGCGGGTGAGATGGCCGCAGTTCATGCACTGCCAGGGATCGCCGGCGCTTTTATCCCTTGCCGCGGCGTCGATCAGCGGTGCCATGCAGCCGTTTACCCATGTGAGCATGCCCATCCCCAGGAGGCCTGACAGCAGGCTTTTTATAAAACCCCGTCGATTCATTGTGTTCTCCGTCTTTTTGCCATTATGTTGTTGAAAGGTATCGGTGCGGGTAATAATCGTCAATACCAATTTCTTTTCCGGCGGTAAACCCCTCAAATAGAATAGTCAGGGCATTTCTATTGACAGAAACACGATTTGCAGCGTAAAACCAATTTTCCTGATGGTGCCGGCATTTTTTCTGGTTGCGCTGCCCGCTATTGCCGTAAAGGGTGGCGGGTCTTTATTTTTTCCCCAAGGAGGAACGTGCATGAAACCCAAGAGCTTTATCCTGTCCAAAGATGAGATTCCCAGACAATGGTACAATATCCTGGCGGATATCAAGATGAACCCCCCCCTGGGACCCGACGGCCAACCGATCAGCCCCGATATGCTGGCACCGGTGTTTCCCATGAATCTCATTGAGCAGGAGGTAAGTTCGGAGCGCTGGATCGACATTCCCGAGCCGGTTCTGGATGTACTTTCCATCTGGCGGCCGGCGCCCTTGACCCGGGCCACCGGCCTGGAAAAAGCATTGGGTACACCGGCGAAAATCTACTACAAAAATGAAGGCATGAGCCCTCCGGGCAGCCACAAGCCCAACACGGCCGTGCCCCAGGCATACTACAACAAAGTTTTCGGCATCGAGAAAATCACCACCGAAACCGGTGCCGGCCAGTGGGGCAGCGCGCTCTCATTCGCCTGTTCCCAGTTCGGACTGACCTGCAAGGTCTACATGGTGCGCATCAGCTTCGACCAGAAGCCCTACCGCAAAGCCATGATGGAAACCTGGGGCGGCAGGTGCATCGCCTCCCCCAGCAATGAGACCAAGGCTGGTCGGGATGCCCTGACCAGAGACCCGAACACGCCGGGAAGCCTGGGCATCGCCATATCGGAAGCCGTTGAAGCGGCGGTGAGCGACACTTCCGGCAAAACCCGTTATTCTTTAGGCAGCGTGCTCAACCATGTGATGCTCCACCAGACCATCATCGGCCTGGAGGCCAAAAAACAATTCGAGATGGCCGGCGACTATCCGGACATCATCATCGGCTGTGCCGGTGGCGGCAGCAATTTTGCCGGCCTGGCATTTCCATTCGTCCTGGACAAAATTAACGGCAAGCAGATCGAGATCTACCCGGTGGAACCCAAGGCCTGCCCCACCATGACGCGGGCACCTTTTGCCTATGATCACGGCGACACCGCCGGGTATACGCCGCTGCTGCCCATGCACAGCCTGGGACACAACTTCGTGCCGGCGCCTATCCACGCCGGCGGCCTGCGCTACCACGGCATGGCGCCCACCGTCAGCCAGTTGATCAACGAAGGGCTGCTCACACCCAAATCCGTGGGGCAGATGGCCGCCTACGAGGCCGGTGTCCTGTGGGCGCGGACCGAAGGCTTCATTCCCGCGCCGGAAACTTCCAACGCCCTGGCCCAGGTGGTGGAGGAAGCCCGCAAAGCCAAGGAAGAGGGCAAAGAGAAAAGCATCGTGGTCAACTTCAGCGGGCACGGCCTGCTGGACCTGGGGGCCTACGACAAATATCTATCCGGGGAACTGTTCGATTACACGCTGGACGATGCCGAGATCGAAAAATCTACGGAAATACTCAAGAACTATCCCAGACCCCAAGATCTGAAGAGCGTCTGATGGACCCGGAACGTCTTGAACGGCGGTGCCCCCGGCTGGGCGGCGACGTGGCCTTCGGCTACTGCAAGGTCTGCGGCGAGGGGGAAACGCCCTGCTTCAAGGTGTTTGACTGCTGGTGGGAACGCTTCGACGTGGTGGCGCACATGCAGGCGTACTTGCCCCCGGAAGCATTCGCTGCGCTATCCACCAACCGTCCCCAGCCGAAAGTGACCAGCCTGGTGGACCTGATCCGCCAGGCTCAGGAACGGGCCTCAAAGGATTGACAAGCCACTGCAAATAAATAAAACCGGCGGCGCCTGAATCAAAAGCGCCGCCGGTTTTATTTGCAATATCCAACCGTACCTTCTTAAGATCGGCATCCCTGGCTGATATTGACAATTAACTATTCCGGTAGGTTAGTCGAAATCCAGAGGAAGGGCTCTGTGCATACAAGAAGTTGACTGCCGGCGGCACTTGCATCAGGAGAAAGAAAAACCCAAGCAGGCAGATCTTTTTCAATCTCATTGGCATCGGTGCAGGCGGATCGTAACCTTCCATCTTAATGAGCGGCATCGAATGTTTTGAACATTCATGAAATTGAACGTTGCCCAGATGCATATAAGGAGTAAAATGCAGAAGGTGTTTCGAGACCCGAAAAAATACAGTGTCCACCCCATTGAAAATGAAACCGCCGCCTGCAAAGATTAGTACAAACAAATAAAAAGGAGGCGGTAAAAAAATGAAGTTTAGAGATCTTTTTCTTCCCAAAATTGTGAGATCTGATCCAAACGTAAGGAAAAAAGCGGTTCTAGTCGAACGCAATTCGGAGGTGCTTAAAGGTGTCATCAAAAATGATTCCGACAAAGTGGTACGCGAGGCAGCCCGGAAACGCCTGCAGAAACTCAACACATAGCGCTTCGACAGACAGCCGATCCTTTTTGGCTCGTTTGATTTCCTGAACGCATCAGAAATCAAAACCTGCAGCGATCTTGGGCTGTCAGGAAGACGCGTAAACATTCCATCTATTTCACCACAGGGTGGACAGGATCGAGGTTTAGATGCTGTGTATCTTGCTGGTCTCTTGTTGCTCTATGGTCAACCCCCTGATAAACCTTGTTCACTAACGATCATTCCAAGTATTCGTTTTTCATCCTTTTATAAACATATACGGCGTCTCACCCATAGGCTCAATCGCAGTAGATGTGTTTTAAACTTTATCGATATTGGAGGAAACGCCGTCAACACCATATGGAAAGCAGCGCATCTGAGACAAGTAAACCCAAAACGAGAGGGTCGCATGTCTAAACAATACGACGCATTGGTTATCGGTTCCGGTACTGCCGGCCAAACTGCAGCCTACGAATTGAATCGCCAAGGCCTGACAGTGGGCATGGTTGAGCACAGCCAACAACCCGGGGGGACGTGCGCCCTCAGAGGCTGCCAGGCTAAAAAATGGTTTTACGAAGGCGTCGAGACCGTGGCACGATCCCGGCATCTTTCAGGCATCGGCATTACCTCCCCGGCATTTGCCAGTTGGGTCGAGCTGCGTGATGCGAAAAACCGATTTACGAAACGCGTGCCCGATAAAACGGTCAACGGTCTGAATAAAGTTGGCATCGATTTTATAAGGGGCCGGGCCCGCTTCACGGACCGGCGTTCTATTTCTGTCCTCCATCAGCAGCTGTCGGCCCGCTTTATCGTTGTGGCCACTGGTGCAGTTCCCATGCAATTGCCCATAGACGGCGCCCAACACATGGTTACCAGCACTGAATTTATGGAGTTGGACCGGCTTCCTCGCCGAATCGTTTTTATCGGCGGTGGTTTCATCTCTTTTGAATTCGCCCATTTTGCCGTTCGGCTTGGGCCAACGGACACCCGCTGCACAATTTTGGAAGCCGGATCACGTCCACTGGGGCATTTCGATCAGGAGATGGTTGACCTTTTAGCAGAAGCATCTGCATCGGAAGGCATCGACATCCACTGTGATGTGGACATTACCGCTATTGAAAAAACCGATGGCGGATTCATCGTGACGACCAAAGATGGTCATCGGTTTGAATCGGATCTCGTCGTGCACGGCGCCGGTCGTTCAGCAGACATCCAAGATCTGAATCTGGAAAAAGCCAGTGTCGAAGGCACGCAACGCGGCATTGCCGTAGACGAGAAAATGGCCACGACGAACCCCCATATCTATGCCGTGGGAGACTGTGCCGCCACCGTTCAACTGGCCCGGGTGGCGGATGCCGAGGCCCAGGTGGCGGCCGCGGACATCTTCGGACGAGTCAGCGGCGATCGACAGAAACATTCAATGGACTACACGGCCGTGCCGTCGGTGCTGTTCACCTACCCGCAGTGTGGGATGGTGGGCGCCACGGAAAATACACTTGAGGAAAAGGGCGTGGCCTATAGAAAGAGTTTTGACAAGGATCTCAATTGGCCGACTTACAGACGTGTGGGGATGGAATCGGCGGCTTATAAATTGCTTGCGGGAGAAGATGGAAGACTGTTGGGGGCCCATGTGCTGTCGGACAATGCCACCGGATTGATCAACACCTTTACCCTTGCTATGGTCAACCGCATCTCCGTCGACGACCTTTACCGCCAGAGCACCATGGCACCCTACCCATCCCGGGAAAGCGACATCATTTACATGCTCAAGCCTTTGATTGCATGACGCAGACCTGGCGATGGCGGTTTCCCAGCCCAAATAAACTGGTCTTGCCGCTAAAGTACGTCATATTCCCCATACCCATCGCGGAATTGATCCGTTATCGTTAAGCTAAAGCAAGCAGTTACCACGCTTGCGGACCTTGCAGTCAAGGAGGTGAAAACCAATGACGGAAAGAAACAGGGTGATCGAAGGCAAAAAAGAACGGCAGAGAACCATGGATAAACTGTCCATAATAAGTGGCCTGTCCCCCTTTTCAGTCCAATCATGAATCGGGCCGGTATTGGTTCATCTGTTTTTATTCACCCGCTTTTTGCGTTGCTTTCCACAGCCCATGCAGGTTGCAGTACTCTCTGGCCATCAGCTCGGTGGCATAAACGGCGAAAAAAGCTTCCGGCATTTCTCCCGGATTGAGGAATTGACGATAGGTCTTTCCGTCAGCAATGACCTCGATCCACTGGATATAATGCTTTTCCTCCATCGGGTGGGCGACATCACCAACTTTCACCTTGACCCCGCCATCCACCACCTCGATTACCGGAACGTGCTTTTCCTTGGCCGCATCGACGGTATTTTCGGTCATCGCCTTCATGGGTTCGCCGCAGCACACCAGTTCCCCATCACCGCCGTTGACCACTTCCACAATGTTGCCACACACATCGCATTTGTAAATTTCCAGTCTTTTTGCCAAAACGGACTCCTTTCAAGGTTAGGGTTGTTGCCAATTACTAATCCGCAAAAGGGTTGTCCCCCTTTGGTTTCAATGAATTCGCTGAATTCGGAGGCTATTGAACGAATAGCGCATGCTTTAAAGCCTGCCGACACTTTATGCACACTTAAATGGCGTCGGCGTGGCATCTGCCGGCCCTGATGAACCATAATGATGATTGTTTATGCTTCTCGGATCCATTCCCGTGCCTTGTCGACTTCCTTCATATCAAAATAGCGTACATCGGCGGAGGTAAACGGCTTGACGAATACGGTTACCCCCTTTTGCCAACGGGATTCCCCCACTACGGCCAGCCGTTCGATGTCGTTGAAGTGTTTGGCCGCGAATTTTGTATCTTCCCAGAGTGCGCCGGCCGTCCAGCCTTCAAAGTCGTGCAACTCTGTCAACAGCCGGATGGGTGAGCCGTTCTGCATCTGGCTTTCGATCATAGGAACAAACGTTTCGTAATCCGCTTTATCCAACTTTTCACGGAACTTGAGAGTGACGATGGTACCCACTGGTGTTTGGTCTACTTGAATTTCGTCAAATCCGATCGGCATGGTAACCTCTCTTCCTGCACATTTTGATTGTGTGCCTTGCCGTTTTAAATCAACCGTGGCTGTTGAACTTCTACCCGATTTAACCAATTTGTATGGGTTGCCTCCAGATCAAATTGTGCCTGAACGTTCATCAGGAATTTTCTATTATATTAGTGAAGGACAGCCGGACCTCAATGGGGGGTGGCATGTATTGATGGAAATAGTCATGTGTATTTTCCACATCAGGCCCATCATCGGGGAAGCAAACCCCTGAAGCGTGCCCTGTCAGCCTATATCGTGGTGAAGCAGGTCAAGTCGCCATAAAAAAGGAATGTTGGACTGGTCCGAGCGGCGCGAAAATTCGACCCTTCCAAGTATTTGATGGACAATCATCGCAGTGTCCGCATCGGAACAACCCAGTCTCAACGCAAACTTTTTTCAAACTAAAAAAGACCAAGGCCAATCACAATCATCTGGTAAAAGAGGGCATGGAACCGTCTCCCGAGATGATGAACTTTTTGGGTCGGCAATGGCAATGGGTAGGTCTGACAGAAGCAGCGGCCGGGCACTAGATGGGGAGGATGGCATTGATTCTGGTCCCCCGGCCATGCTGCGACTCGATATGAAACGAGCCACCGAAGATTTCACAGCGTTCGCGCATGGCGGTCAGGCCGTATCCGCTCAGGGGGTCTTTTTCGGAGAGGACTTCTTCGACATCGAAACCCCGGCCGTCATCTTCGATGATCAAAGAGATCGAACGATTACCGTCGGAGAATCCCATCTGCAGTCGCACTGAATTCGCCTCACTGTGTTTTTCGGCATTGCTCAGGCCCTCCTGTACAATTCGATAAATGATAATTTTCATTGCTTCGGGAACATCTTTTTCGGCAATGTCCGTCCGGTAATCGACATGAATGTTGCCATAAAGCCGTTGAAACTGGCGTAGGTACCACTGAATGGTGGCCATCAGGCCCAGGTCGTCCAGCGTTGTGGGACGTAGGTTGGCGGAGATGCGTTTGGTTTCCTTGATGGTCGCCAGCAGGTAGGCAATTTCCTTTTTTAAAGACTCTTCCAATCGACCGCTGTGTTGTTCCCGCTTCATCTCTTTTTCTTCAAGACTGAATTTAATGGCCGCCAGGTTGGCGCCGATGCTGTCGTGCAACTCCTTAGAGATGGTTCGCCGATCCGCTTCCAGCAAATCCAAGGTCCGCCGGGACATATGTTTCAGGCGCTCCCGGGAAATGCTCAGTGCGTCGTCCATTCGTCTCCGTTCGGCAATTTCACTTTCCAACGCATCGATCGTGGCATTGAGATCTCTTGTCCGTTTGGATACTTCTTCTTCCAGCCGGCTTGTTACGGATTCAAGGTGCCGTTCATGCGCGACGGTTTGGGTGACATCCGATGCGATGATGACAGCCATGCGTTGGCCGTTTGTTGTTCGGCCCAGCGGTGCATTGAATAGTTCCCAGATCAACTCGTGACCGTTGGTTGTTTTCAACCAAATGCGCGACGGTGCCAACACTTTTTCCGGTTCGAAAAGGCGGGTGAGATAATTTTTATTCCTATTGGCGGAGTCATTCAGAATATGTCCGGCCCATGCATCAATGGTCGGGATATCTTTGTGGGATAGCCCGGTTGTCTTTCGAAAAGCGTGGTTGACCATCAGCAAGCGGCCGTCGTCACAGGCGACGAGAACCGGGACCGGTGCATTGCACAGCGCCTGAAAATAGGGAGCTTCAATACGGAAATTGAGAACATCGCCATCATCAGAGTGTGGTTTCTCGGACATCGACATTGGGCTATTTTTTGGTTTCAACGAGGCCATTTTCAATGGCGTAGGCTGTCAGTTGGGCGATATTGTGCAAGTTCAGTTTGCCTATCAGGTTGGCGCGGTGTTTTTCCACCGTTTTGACGCTGATGTGCAGAAAATCGGCGATATCCTTGTTGGTGTACCCTTCAGCCAGGAGCTTCAAAACCTCGCGCTCCCGTTGTGTGACGGTATCCCATCGAGAATTCTCTTTGAGTTTTTTCCGACCGGTCAGGTACCCTTCCATGACCTGGTCCGAGATATCCGGGCTGATATAGGTTTTCCCTTCCAAAACGCTGTCGACGGCCAGCATCAACTCCTTCCGGCTGGCATCCTTGATACAATAACCGTCGGCCCCGGCATCAAAGGCTTCCAAGACAAACTGATCGGATTCGTGGATGGTCAGCGCAAGGATCCGCGTTTCCGGCAGTTCCCGTTTAACCTCTTTCATCACCGAAATTCCGCCCATCTTGGGCATGGACAAATCCAGCAGCACCAGGTCAGGTGTTGTCCTGCGAATCCGGCGGACCGCTTGCAGACCATCTTCGGCCTCTCCGACGATGTCGATATCGTCACGGCTGTTTAGCATGGATTTGAGGCCTTCTCGAAACAACCGATGATCCTCGACGATAAAAAATTTATGTTTCTTATCCAATGCATGCCCTTTCCAGTAAAAACGTGGACATCCGAATGATCGGCGAAGCGGCGGGGGCGAGGTTGTGGGATAGCCGCGACAGAATAAAATATTTATAAATAACTATACCTTAAATATCTGTTTCTGGCAACGCGAAACCCGATTGTCAAAGGATGATTGAGGAATTCAGGCATTTCCGTGTCGACGAATGGTTGCGTGGATTACATCGATCAGGCGCAGGCCACCGGATTTTTCTTTGGAAAGGAAATAATCCGCACCATTTTCAATCGAGGCCGCTTCGTGCTCAGCTGAATCGTGATTGGTCAACACGACAATGCGGCTTTTTGGAACCATTTCCTTTATGGATGCGATAAACTCGATGCCGTTTTCCCGGGGAAGGCCAATATCGAAAAAAACGACCTCCGGAGGATCTTTTTGCAGGATGTCTCTGGCCTGACCCGGGTTATTGGCTTCCCTGACATCGACATGGGTTTCACTGGTCTGGATGACCTCTTTCAGAGTACGCCGGAAGATCGGAGACGGGTCTAAAATCAGCACTTTTCTTCGGTCTATCATTTGGACTCCAATGTCTTTAGAACAAACTTGATGAGTAATTTATCGCATCCCTTTACTATGCGTCTATGGGTGGTGGACTGTATTTTGATACGACCCGGTATGCATAAGGCGCATGGTTGGCGGGTGAGGTGGGCGTCGATTCGGGTCCTCAGGCGGCGGTTCCTTTACCGGTGGTTTTTTGGGCTCGTTCGGCGGTTCCTCCACCGGCGGGGCGTTCGGTGGTAGACGGTTCATTGAAAAAACGGCAACAGCCGGATAAGCAGTCTCGATGAGATTTTTATCTTTTCTATTATCATGTAACCGCATGGGGCCTCCTTGGTATTGGGTTGCTGACAACCGCATTAACTCGTCTCATTCATTGTATCTCATGGTCAGCACCGGACAAGTCGCTGAACGTACGACCTTCTCGGCCACCGAACCGAAAAACAGGCCTTTGATACCGCTCCTCCCATGGGTCGCCATGACGATCAGATCGGCCTGTTCATCTTCCGCCAGTTGGACAATACTTTTTGCCGGGTCTCCAATCACAACCCGATGGTCGACGGGGATTCGCTTCTCAACATGATTCTTGATCAGGTCCTGCATGGCCTTATGGGCATTTTCCTTCATTTGCCCCATAATTTGCGGGATCTGGTCCATGAGGTGATGGGTCAGCGTATATGATGGAGACGGGGTTGGATCGATTTCGTTGATTGCATGGAACAAAATAATTTCGGCAGAAAAATGCTCCGCCAGTTCAACGGCAGATTTTAATGCTGCATCGGACGGTTCACTGAAATCCACTGGACAGATGATTTTTGGTTCCTCGCTGTTTCGTATGGGTAGATAGTTGATTGACTTACCGCACTAGTGATAATCGCTAAGCACTATGAAAGATACAGAACTCCTTCAAATGGCTCTTGGTCTGAAACCGCCCTGGCAGGTTTCGACAGCGGATTTCAACCCCGATGAAAAGCGTCTGGATATCCGCCTTGATTTTCCCAAAGGGAGCACCTTCACTTGCCCGAAATGTGGGCTATCGGGAGTCAAGGCCCACGATACCGTCGAGAAAACATGGCGGCATCTGAACTTCTTCCAGCACGAAGCGTATCTGACCGCCAGGGTTGCCAGAATCGACTGCAAAAAATGCGGCATCCGTCTGGTTGATGTGCCCTGGGCCAGACCCGGCAGCGGCTTCACGCTGTTGTTTGAAGCGATGATTATGATACTGGCCAAGGCTATGCCGGTGAAAACCGTCGCCGAGTTTGTCCGTGAGCACGATACCCGGTTATGGCGTATCTTGCATCACTATGTGGGCGAAGCGCGTAAGGCCGCCGACCACAGTCAGGTCAAGCATGTCGGCATGGACGAAACCTCAAGACGCCGCGGCCACAACTATGTCAGCCTGTTTGTCGATCTTGACGAAACCCGGGTTCTGTTCGCCACCGGCGGCAAGGATGCATCAACCGTTGATCGATTCAAAAGAGATCTCACCGACCATGGCGGCAATCCCGGCGCTATCGAGGAGATGTGCTGCGACATGTCTCCGGCGTTCATCAGCGGTGTCGAAAAACATTTTCCCGAAGCCCATATCACCTTCGATAAGTTCCATGTGCTGAAAGTCCTCAACGAAGCGGTGGACCAGGTTCGCCGGGAAGAATCCAAAGGCCGGCCGGTGCTAAAGGGCAGCCGCTATCTTTGGCTGAAGAACCCATCCAACCTCAAGGCGTCCCAGGCCGAACAGCTTGAACAATTGACGATCAAAAAGCTCAACCTCAAAACCAGCCGGGCGTACCACATCAAACTCAACTTTCAGGAATTCTACAATCAGACCGCCCGGACCGCCGAAACCTTTTTGAAGAAATGGTATTTCTGGGCAACCCACAGCCGCCTGGAGCCCATGAAAAAAGCCGCATACACCATCAAGAACCACTGGGACGGCGTCCTGCGTTGGTTTACCTCCAGGATCAATAACGGAATCATAGAAGGGATAAACAGTCTGATTCAAGCTGCCAAAGCCAGAGCCCGAGGGTATCGAACTGAGCGAACACTTATCACCATGATTTATCTTATTGCAGGCAAACTGAAGTTCGATTTACCCACATGAAACAGCGAGGAACCTGATTTTCTTTAGATTTTTCATGGGAGCACCTCCTTTGACTGCGTTTTGCAAAATTAATTTCAAAATCAGCTTATCACCCGATCGATCCGTATCGTATAAGGTGAATCCCCCATTGTGGCTGCAGGTGATCGGTAATTCGGGCGGTGCAGTGGGCTGTGCAGAGCGTCTTCTTGCCCATGCATCCTTGAATCGCGATAACGAGCACATTCCCGTCGTTTACGGTGGGGTTAGGGAGCGGACTGGAAATCGATACCATTTTCACGGTAAACCCTCCCTGCGGCATGCCGCGGAAAGGGCTCAATAGAATCCGGTTCGGCTCCAAATACCGTCCTACCCCTATTCCAAACCTCTCTCCATAAACATACGCTTTAGATAGCGAGATTTCGACGAGTCGCTATTTGCCCGAACCGGGCCGCATCAAGCCGAACAAGGAGGATAAGGATGAATCTCAACTTCAGATCAATAGCTGTCCTTCCAGCCGCCAGACAATTCCATGATAATCAATGGATTCGCGGACGATCGTGGGCGCTGCGTATGACCATCTTTTGTACGGTCCTATTCATGTATCGTCCGGCGACTGGACGCGAATTAACCGACAGCACGATTCGAGAGTCAATCGGCAAACATATTCTTTATGAAACTGCGATAGCGCCCGGTCAAGTCGACATCAAAGTAAACGACGGGATTGTGATGCTTTCCGGTACAGTGAACAATCTTTTGCGGAAAGACCGGGTCCGGCAAATTGCCGAGAGCATCCGTGGGGTGCGGTCGGTGGTCAACACCGTGGCCGTAAAACCGGTCGTTCGCGAAAACGAGGTAATCGCTCGGGACGTGCGCAACAGCCTCCCGCAAATACCGCCCGATCATGGCATGGATGTATCCGTCTCTGTGGACGCTGGCGTCGTAACGCTCAACGGGACTGCGGACTCTTGGGTGCTCAACCGGCTGGCCGTTCATCAGGCCATGTCGATCAAAGGGGTGTCGGAAGTAGTCAATTTGATCGATATAAAAGCCCGGCTTGAAAGAGATGACAAGGATCTTGGATTGGACGTCAAGCGTCGGCTTGCCGCTGATCTGTATGTCGATGACGCCCTTATTGAGGTGACGGTGAAAGGTGGCCGGGTGGCGCTCGAAGGAATCGTCGGAACGGCAGCCGAAAAGCGGCGTGCCGCCGAAGATGCATGGATTTACGGTGTGGCTGCCGTTGAGAACAAGGATCTGATCGTTGACTGGCAGGAAAAAGATCACATGCGCCGCGCATCCCCCTACATCAGTCAATCGGACCAGACCATTTTACGGGCAGTCGAGGATGCGCTGCTGATGGATCCACGGGTAAACGCCTACAATCCGGACATCTTTGTGGTAAACGGTGCGGTCACGCTGTCCGGAGCCGTGGATACCCTATACGCCAAACAGGCAGCTGCGGACGACGCCCGCAGCACAACCGGTGTCTGGAGCGTGGACAACCAACTGAAACTGCGCTACCGGTTTTTTCCCCCGGACAATGAAGTCGCGAGTATTATCGAGGATGTCTTTCGACGGGATGCCGAACTGCATGCCCTCGATATCATAGCAGCGGTCAAAGACAATCATGTCCGTCTTTCCGGGTCGGTGGATACCATGGGCCAAAAGGTTCGGGCTGAGAATATCGCCACGCAGATCGAAGGGGTCTTGACCCTGGACAATCGGATTACGGTCAACGCGAAAGCGGACAGGCCAAGCGATGCCGATATATCCGCTGCCATTGTCGACGAATTGTTCTGGAGCCCCTATGTGGACGGCGACCGTATCGGCGTGACGGTGAAGGACGGGCAAGCCGTCTTAACAGGCAACGCCGCCGGCCGGTTCGTGGCCCATGCGGCCGTGCAAAACGCTTTTGAAGGGGGCGCTGAAACGGTATGGACAAAACTGGTGCTGGACGATGGAAGCACATTGAACGAAGTGTTTAGAGAAGACACCTACCAATTCCGTCCGGGTCGTATTTTCAGTTTTCGTCCCTGATTGGGGCGGCTGGAGGATATTGTGGGGGTGTGATTCCTGTTCAGGTGTCAGACCGCCGCACGTGCCACCAATGGAAGATGGTCGGAGGCGATGGCTGCAGACGTGTGCCGATGATGATGCAGGGAAATCAGCCGTTCCGCCGGGTCGACCCAGATGCGATCCAGCGCCAGCAGCGGACGGCGGCTAGGAAAGGTGGCTGGCGCCGGTATGCTGCCGAATCGACGATTCGCCCACCGCAGGGGGCGTCCCCACAAAAACCACTCATTGAAATCGCCAAGCAGGATCGTCACCGCAGCGTCCAAATCCTCCAGCAGCGGGAGCAGGCGACGCATCTGATACCGACGTTCACCGGGACGAAGCCCAAGGTGGGTGGCCACGATCCTGACTGTACTGCCGTTAAATCGCAACTTGATCGAAATGGCGCCTCTCGGTTCCCTGCCCGGCACACTGATATCCATGCGGTCGACGCTGTCCGGGGCAATCCGTGAAAGGATTGCATTCCCGTAATGGCCCTTTTGTTCCAGCAGGGTCGGCCCTGCGATGGCTTGGGCATCCGTTGCCCGGGCCAGGTTCGCCAGGATATCATTCGGACCGTCGTTATTGAATGAAACCTCCTGAAGGGCCATCACATCCGCATTGATATCTCGCAGTACTGCAGCGATGCGTTCCGGCGCCTCAATGCCGTCCCTCCCGATACAGCGGTGAATGTTGTAAGTGGCGATTCGCAGTGTCATTTCAATCCGGTTCCTTCAAGGCCGGGTCATCATTTAAAGCCGGTTTCTTGGAAGATCGATCGGCGCGTTTGCGCTTGACCCACCGGCGAAGTCCGACGAGAGCTCCACCGACCAGCATAACAGCAACTACAAGCGCAGTGAAACGACCCAAATCCGGGCGACGAAGAGAGTCTGAAATGCGGTCCGCCAGCAAAGCGATGGCCATGACCCCAGGCAGCATGCCCACGAGAGTGCCGATAGCAAAATCCTTCAACCGTATTTCGGACACACCGGCGATCAGGTTGAGTACCGAAAAGGGGGCCACGGGAACGATGCGAAAGGTGATGATTGCCGTCAAACCGGAATTTGAGATTTTCCGGCTAAGTCGATTGAGCAGGCTGCCGGAAAATCGACGCACGGCATCGCTTCCCAATAGTCGACCCGCTCCAAATACGACAAGTGCGCTCAACTCGGATCCGGTCAACGCATAGGTCAATCCCCACCAGGGACCGAAGACAATTACTGTGGCCATCACCATCAGGGTGACGGGAAAGGCAACCATTCCACCGAGGATATATGCGGAGAGGACCAAAAGGGGCGTGAACGGCTGCCGACGGATCCAATAACCAGCTGCCCGCGCGGATTCCATATCGACCCATTCACCGGCAGGCGTCCAGCGCCACAGGGCTGCCAGGATCAGAACGCCAGCAATCAAAAAAATAATCTTCATCAGGTGCCGGTAGGCAAGAGGTTGTTGCTCGGGACGGATGAAATAGTCGAAGAGTTCATTCGGTTCCAGTGGTTTTTCCGGGTCCAGCAGCTCCGATTCGGGAACCCACTGGTCCACCTCGGGCGGTACATCGCCGGATAGGCGAACCAACCCACGTTCACCCTTGGGCAAGGATTCGATGGCCTTGATCAACGATCCGGTTTTATCAATTGCATCGGTGACGTCGTCGACATCGCTCCCTGAATGCTCGGCAATCAACCGGTTTCGAAATCGCGCAATTGCTGACCGTTCGGCTTCATTGGTGTCGGCGGCAACGGCCAGGTCGCACTCCGAGTCAAGGCCCATGGAGCGGTTGCTCAAATTGGACGATCCCACGCGCACGAAATCGTCATCGATCACCATCACCTTGGCATGAACCATCAAGGCGAATTCCGGTTTTTTGGCGATCCGCGGGTAATAGATGCGCAGACGGTCGTGTCGATCGGAATCCCGCAGTCTGCACAGAATCCGCCCACGCAGGACATCCATGGTGTGCTGCTCAAGCCAGCCGCCGGTTTTTTCAGGTAGGACAATCACCACCTCGGGCCCCTCGGCCTCCTCCAGCCGATGTTTCAACGCCTGGCCGATTCGATAGGAACTGAGATATTGGTTTTCGATGTAAATGGCACGTCGGGCGGCTGCGATACTGTCCAGGTATAGTCGTTCCACCTCCCGCACGGCTTGCTGGTCTCCATGGGCAGGCAGGGTCCGGGACACCGCCACCTGGACCCGCTTGAAATCCGGCTCAATGCTTGAGGGCCAGGGCGTCTCTTTTTCAAGGTCCTCCCGATCGATCGGTTTTTCCCTTGAGGCACGGAGCCATCGCTTTCTGGCCAGCCGGCCGAGTGTCCTGGCCACCGGCCCATCCACGGCCATCTGAATGTCGTGAAAGGGAGGATATGGCTTGCCGTCGGGGTCGATGCGGCGATTGTCGCGGGGCCGATGCGCCGGCGTATCCCAGCGCCACTTGCTCAAATCAAAGCCGCCGACAAAGGCGACGGTATCGTCGACTACCACTATTTTCTGATGCTGGGATGCACCGACAGGGTGGTGACCGTCCAGGCAAAAATGGATGCGTTTGTGGGTTCGCCACTTGAGTTTGTAGCGCGGGAAAAATTCGCGTTCCAGCGCATAGATCATGGCAAAATCCCAGCTTAGCAGGTAGACATGAAGCGCCTTTTTTTTGGCAACCAAGCAGTCGAGCAATTGACCGAGACTTGACGGGTAATCGCTGTCGGTGTCATCGCGAATCAGATGCAGATCGCTGTGAAGGTCCCATCCAACGATGAATATGGAATGCTTGGCCTGGAGAAAGGAATCGTACAGGGCACGATAGTAGGCTTCACCGTCGATGATTAAGGCCGCATGGTGGGCGCTTTCCAGCCGATGGCAGTTGTTTGAGGGCTCAAGTATGTTTTCCAATGGACGTCCCGTTGGGGTGTTGCATGTTTGTTGCCCTGATGACGATGGCTCCAGCCAGGCTACCAGTAATAGGGCCTTCCGTAAAAATCATAGAGGGCCAATTCATATCCCCGGTTCACCGGCAACGCTGGGTCAAATTCAGGACTGTTTTTGATCTGGCTGCCGGTCAGATCCACCAGCACCTTGCTTCGCTTCCAGTCCACCCGGTCGACCCAATTGGGAGCGACTAACACTTTCTTGCTGGCGGGCATCCAGTTGCTGGTATCGATGATCAGATACCTGATGATCCAGGAATCCTGGTCCACGATGAAATCGTCGATATGACCGATGTTGGTGTCCGATGCCTGGATGCGGTATCCTGTTACCTCTTTGACGGATCGGAGGTTTGGGTCGTGATCGGTCTTTTCGGGAACGCGCCGGTCCGCTTCCACACGATGCAGCAGACGCGGGTAGTCGTGTGCGCCCCAGACTGAAGGTCCTCCCCAGTAATGGGCCCAGTCGTAATATTTGTTTAACGCGATCTCATACTGCCGTGAGACCGGGACGTCGGCATCGATAGGGGGTGAACTCTTGATTTGATCTTTGGTCAAGCCGACGCTCAGCCGCCGGGTTGTCCCGTCCGCATTGCCGATAGATATGGGTGAGATAAGGACCTTACGACCCGGAAGCCATTTATGCGTATCGGCAACAATATAGCGCACCGTCCAATCCTTGTCATCGATCAGGAAGTCGCTGCACAGCCCGATTTCCCCATCCTGGGCACCCAATACGTATCCTTGAATATCTTTCATACTTCTCAACATTTGCATGATTACTCCCTTGTTGGGTTGGTTATCCCATTATCGCGGCAAAATTGAAAAGGTGTGCTAAGGATCGTACAGATCCGGAAGACCTGGTGATATTATGGATTTCCACCCGTGAACTGCTCCTTGACCTGCTTCACGCTGGCCTCAAAATCCTTCCAGGCGATTTCCACGCCCTCTTTTAAATCCTGCCATGCGTCCGTACTGGAATTTTTAATCACCGTCAGTTTTCTTTCGACCTGTCGAATCTTGGCTTTGATCTCCTGAATGGTTGCTCGATAGCGTGCCTGATTTTGTGCGTCGATCATTTCTGCTTTGCTCTCCAGACGATCTACTTCAGCATTCCATTCATCCAGCTTCGCCTTCAATTTCTCTACAAAAATTTTCCTTGCAGACATATGATCTCTCCTTTCAGAATTTAGTTTTCGACCTGTTTTCACCATCCGCAGCGGTTTGCATCATTCAGGCGGTGTCACATCAAATGACTGATTCATTATAGGTTAAAGGGTGGATTTGACGAAATGGGGGGTAGAATTGATTCTGTGTTTATCAAGCGGGTATGCTTGATCAATTCAGCCAGGAAACCTAAAACTGATTATCACGCAAACGACCAGCGTTTCCTGTGAAGGATCAATTGAAACCAGCGGGGGAACATGTCACAAAAAAATGAAAATACAGTCTTCCTTTCGATAAACTACAGCATCGTGCCGCTATCGATATCTCAGAACCTGTGCTTAGAATGATATTGTAACCGTGACGCCTGTTATGCCCCACAGGGTCAACCCAGCTGAGAAAAGGAGCAAAAATGTTATTTATCGGTCATTTTACATTTGACGAAATCGATGCCGACAGCCAACCGAAGCATGGATATTTCAGCAGCATTGTCGATGCAAAAAGCCCCGACGACGCCGTAGCCAAATTCGAAGCCCACATCAAACAGATGAAAAAAACTGCCAAGCAGATGGTCAGCGTGGTCCATGTGTATATCGAGGAGATTTTGCGCATCGCCAACATCCCCGAAACGCCGATTATTACCCGGCTGCAGTCTTCGGATGGCGAGTTTCCCGCATCCGTCAGCCACTCCCTGCCGGGGGTCTTTGGCAAAAAGGTTGAGGCTTTCGGTTTCGCCCCAGACGTGGCGGACCACGAGATGCTCAATGACGGTGGTTTCATCGAAGCCAAGCCGTTCATCACCTTTGACCACTGATTGCGGTTAAAAAATGAATCGATATCTTTTGGAGACCGACCAGAACCAATGCTACACTGAAAACGGTCGGCCTGCCCCGTGCAAAAACAGCGGGCAGGATGCATGCTGCCAAAAAATCTACCATCTGTCAGGCCGTCAACGCTTTCAGGTGTTGGACCATGTCGCCAGGGATAATTTAACCGGAGCGGTCTGGGCGCGGAATGCCAATCCGGCGGAATATCCGCTCACCTGGAATGAGGCACTGGCCTATGTTGCAAATATGAGTGTACGCCGCGCACACGGATACGACAACTGGCAGCTTCCATCAAGAGCCCTTCTCTTTTCTCTGATCAGTCATCAGAACATTAATCCGGCACTCCCCGAGGGCCATCCGTTCGACAACGTCTTTCCCGGCTATTTTTGGACCGCCGATTCCTGTAGCCGGCTTCCCGACCAGGCCTGGTATGTCCACTTGGGGGGCGGTCGCGTCCACCGCGGGATGAAACAAGGTTCCTACATGGTCTGGCCGGTATCAATGGGCAACATAGAAATGGGCGATCCAGGTCGCAACGGGAAAATCCGCTTTAAAACGATTGATGATACCTGCATACAAGACGTTTTTACCGGTCTGATCTGGAGCAGAGATGCCAATCCGGCAGGCCGCCCGCTTGACTGGCAGGAAGCCTTGTTGCTAGTAGACGTTTTGAACCGTGGAAAGTTAGGTGGCTGCCATGATTGGCGACTACCCAACATCAGGGAACTGGAGAGTTTCATCGATCTCGGATACCACTCCCCCGCCCTGCCGACCGGTCACCCGTTTGTCAACGTGCAAGATGCCTACTGGTCCTCAACGACCAGCGTGTATGAGCCCCGTTACGCCTGGACCTTGTACTGCCGTGACGGCATTGTCGGTGTGGGATTCAAACCGCATGAAGATTTTTACGTGTGGCCGGTGAGCAACGGATGACGGCAGCCTGACAAGCGAGGATGTGAACCTTCTAGAAGAAAGTCCTGCCGGCTATGGTTGAAAGAACCGTCCGTGCGCCATCAGGTCCGCCACTGCATCATTTAGATGGATACACGCACGGGAGAGGGTCCGATAAGCCCCACCTGAAACCGTTCGCATCGGTCATGAGACATGATCCTACCGCCAAATGAGATTGACAATGCGGTTACGGTAAATGCTTGTGTCCATGTCCGCTATTTTCGCTGTGCGCGTACCGATGTAATCAAGCCATATTCCACCGCTTTCTGGACTAAGCGGGTTCACCGTGATGTTCATTGGACGGGATGCGAGGCCAAGATAGAGACATCGAAACAAGATGCGCGCTCGAAACCGTGGCCGTAGGCTCCAACATGTCAGACCGATACCGGCCCGCTAATGCACATATACAGGAAATATGGGGTGTGCAACCCATGGATGACATGGGATCGATCAATTAATATATGAGCATGTCGGGACGGTCAGGGGATTCCGTCAATGCACCGGCAGACAGGCAGCGTCCCAAAACCATGCGATCATCCGGAGGAGGGCATGACCTCTCAAAAAGTAAAATTATATTCGTTGAGCACTTGCAGCCATTGCAAAGCGGTTAAGAACCTGCTGGCAAAACAGGACATCGCGGTCGAAGTGGTTGATGTCGATCGCCTGGAAGGAGACCAGCGGAATCAGGTCTTGGAAAAAGTTAAGCATTACAACGATCGCGTCTCATTTCCCACAACGGTGATTGGCGATGACGTGATTGTCGGCTTCAAAGCCGACCGGATAAAAAAAGCCCTTGAGCGAAAATAGCGGATTCTGTCCGCCGTTTTCGGAAATGCACACTGCTAAACCAGAAATAGGTATTGCGATGACCCTAAAAACACCAGACCATCGGGAGGCTGTCAGCCAGGCGGAAGCGCTGTTAAAAAACTGCATCACCGGTCACGGCTTCCTGGCCAGCCCCACCGACAGTGACAACTACCGGCGTATTTGGGGGCGTGACGGAATCATCATCGGGTTGGCGGCCCTGATGACCGACGATCACGACATGATCGCTGCACTGCGCAGCACATTGGAAACACTGGTCAAACACCAGGGGCCCCACGGCGAGATCCCCAGCAATGTGGACATTCGCAGCGGTCGCGTCAGTTATGGCGGCATGACCGGCCGGGTGGATGCGGATCTCTGGTTCGTCATCGGATGCGGCGAATACTGGAACGTCACAAGGGACGACAGTTTCATTCAACGCATGCTGCCGGCGATCGAAAAGGTGGTCTTTCTGCTGGGCGCCTGGGAATTCAACAATCGCGGTTTGCTATACGTACCTGCCACCGGTGACTGGGCCGACGAATATGTCCACAACGGCTACATCCTCTACGATCAACTGCTCTATCTGCAGACATTAAGGACACTTCACCACCTCCGGCGGCGGATCACCGATGATGATGACCATGACTTGCGCACCCGGACCAGCCTGCTGAAGCACAGGATTCAGGACAACTACTGGTTCGGCTCAGATGCAGCTATCCCCGACGATGTGTATCACGAAATCTTTTTTGAAAAAGGCCGCAAGGCGGCCGACCGGTGCACCCGTCGATACTGGCTGCCGTTTTTCTCACCCCATGGGTATGGCTATCGATTTGATGGATTTGCCAACGTGCTGGCCTCGCTGCTCGGCGTCTCCACGCCATCGCGTCGCCGAACGGTCGACGCTTACATCGACCGGCACGTCGTGCCGGACGAAATCAAGCTGCTGCCGGCGTTTCATCCGGTCATCAAGCCGATAGACAAGGACTGGGAGGATCTGCACATTACGTTTTCATACAGCTTCAAAAACCGTCCCTACGAATTTCACAACGGTGGCCTGTGGCCGATGGTAACCGGATTCTATGTTGCCGACCTGGCCCGGCGTGGTGAGACAGCAAAGGCCAAGGACTATCTGGCCGGCATCCATGGCGCCAACGCCATGTCCATGGACAAGCTCCCATGGGGATTTCCCGAATATGTCAACGGCAGCGATTTTTCAGCCGGTGGAAACCGCCAGCAGTGCTGGAGCGCCTCGGCCGCCCTCATGGGGCACTATGCCCTGAAAGGCAAGAAGGTGTTTACGATCCATGAAGACGATACTCCTGTGCAGTGATCTGGACCGCACCCTGATTCCCAACGGTGCCGAAGATGAATCGCCGCAAGCCCGGCCTCTGTTTGCTGGCCTGGCCGCCCATCCGCACCTGCGCCTGGCTTACGTCAGCGGCCGTGACAAGAACCTAGTTAAAAAAGCCATTGTCGATTTCGATCTGCCCGAGCCCGATTTTGTCATCGGCGATGTGGGCACCACCCTCTACCATGTGGACGGGAACCAATGGCACATGAACCCGGGGTGGCAGCATGAAATCGCCCGGGATTGGCATGGTCATGGCCATGACGACATCACCGCGCTGCTGGCCGACATGAAGGGGAAAGACCTTGAACTGCAGGCACCGGAAAAGCAAAACCGATATAAAATCAGCTATTATACGGCCCCTTCGATCAACCCCCGGACGCTCAGGCAGCAGGTTACGGACATCCTCAACAACCATCAGATCGCGGCCCACATCATATGGAGTCGCGATGAGGCCGAGCAGCGTGGATTACTGGACATTCTGCCCCGTCGGGCCAACAAGCTGCAGGCAATCCGGTTTTTAATGGCCGATAAAGCGTTTGAGGAATCCAATACCGTTTTTGCCGGTGACAGCGGCAATGACCTGGATGTGCTGGTCAGCGGACTGCCGGCTATCCTGGTCAAAAATGCAGCCGATGATGTTCGCCAATCGGCGCTTAATCGTCTGGCTGAAGAGGGAATCAACGATCGGCTATATCTGGCCAGGGGCGGATTTAAGGACATGAACGGCAACTATGCCGCCGGTGTTCTGGAAGGGATTGTCCATTTTTTTCCCGCAACTGCTGAATGGATAAACTCGGCCAACCATACGGTCGGCTGAATCAGATACAGATACGAACGGAAAGACTGCAAGGATTGATGCGCCTATGATGAATAACACAATTTGGGGAAATACAATTGAAACGTGGCTGATTGCCGCAGGTATCTCTGTCGGCCTGTTGCTTGCCGTCAAGCTGATCAGAGACTTTCTGGTGCGTCGGTTCTTCAGACTCGACCAGAGCCGGGAGGATGATATCAATGCTTTGATCGCGGCGATCGTGAAAAGCGTCTCCATGCCCATTGTGGCGCTGCTGTTTCTATATGTCGGGGCCCAGGGTTTGAGTATCCCTGAAAAAATGAGCATCTGGGTTTCCGCGCTGGCAATGATTGCCGTGATTATCCAGATCGCCAAGTGGGGCAATGCTCTCATCTCCTTCGGGTTCAAACGGTATCAAAAAAAATATGTGCATGATACCGGTGAACGCATCACCACGCTTCGTGCCTTGACCTTTGTCGGCCGAACAGCCCTGTTCTCAATCGCTGCCCTGCTGGCCCTCGACAATGTACCCGGTGTGAAGATCACGACACTGGTCGCCAGTTTAGGAATTGGTGGTATTGCCGTTGCCATGGCGTTGCAGAACATTCTGGGGGACATATTTGCCTCCCTGTCCATTCTGCTGGACAAGCCCTTTGTTATCGGCGACTTCATCATCGTCGAGACCCACATGGGTATCGTCGAGTATATCGGTTTGAAGACCACCCGCATCCGCAGCCTGTCCGGTGAACAGCTGGTCTTTTCCAACAGTGACCTTTTAAAAAGCCGTATTCGCAATTACAAGCGCATGGCGGAACGGCGCGTCGTCTTTTCCATCGGTGTCGTCTATCAGACGGACTATGACACCTTGAAAAAAATACCCGGCTTGATCCGAAAGATTATTGAAGATCAGGACCTTGTCCGGTTTGATCGCTCCCATTTTCAAGGCTACGGAGAATTTTCGCTCGATTTCGAAACGGTCTACTATGTCCTTTCACCGGACTACAACCTGTATATGGATATCCAGCAGGCCATCAACCTGGAAATATTCCGTCAATTCGAAGCATTGAACATCCACTTTGCCTATCCTACCCACACTGTTTTTCTCACGGGTGAGAACCGGCAGGGCGACAATGAATCATCTCATTCAGATTCAATACAGCCTGCATATTCCGCGTATACATAAATCCCCCCATTTGAATCTTACGCTGTTTTGATATCGTGGAGACAGTTTTTGTGTTGCATCTTCGCATTGACCAACCAGCCAGGGAGGAACTCACCAACCATGTGTGGAATTTGTGGGCAGATCAGTTTTAACGGGCAACCGGCTGATGTCGAACCCGTAGTCAAAATGACCGAGACGATGAAGGAGCGCGGCCCCGATGCGCTGGGCCTGCATGTACATGGGGGCACCGCTTTTGGGCACCGCCGATTGAAGATCATCGACCTGAGCGAGCGTGCCCATCAACCCATGGTGGACAACGCGCTGGGGCTGTCCATCATCTATAACGGCGCCATCTATAATTATGATGAACTGCGGGTGGAACTGGAGGGGAAAGGCTATGATTTTTTTTCCTACGGAGACACCGAAGTAATTTTAAAAGCCTATCACGCCTGGGGAAAAGATTGTGTCAACCACTTCAACGGGATGTTTGCCTTCGCCATCGCCCACCGTGACAGCGGGGAGACCTTCCTCGCACGGGACCGGTTAGGCATCAAACCGCTTTATTTCTCCAAAAGGGCCAAGGCCTTCCGTTTCGCCTCTTCGCTGCCGGCGCTGCTGGTGTATGACGACATCGAAAAAGCCATCGATCCCGTAGCCCTGCACCACTACATGACTTTTCATTCGGTGGTGCCGGCGCCTCATACGATCCTCAGGGACGTCAAAAAGATGAAGCCGGGTACGACGCTAACCGTCACACCTGAAGGCAGTGTTGACGAAGCCGCCTATTGGACGTTGGATTTCACGCCATCGGCGGATGAAATGCAATATGGACTCGAAGACTGGGCGGAACTCCTGCTGGTTCACCTGCGCAAGGCGGTCAAGCGGCGTCTCACCGCCGACGTTCCTGTCGGTGTGCTGCTCTCCGGCGGGCTGGATTCCAGCCTGATCGTGGGACTGCTGGCGGAACTCGGACAGTGGAACGTCAACACCTTTTCCATTGGTTTCAAGGACGTCAACGGTGAGGACGGCAATGAATTTGCCTATTCGGGACTCATTGCCGATCACTATGGCACCGACCACCATCGGATCGAGGCAGATGATGCGCGTGTCCTGCCCTCCCTGGACCGGTGCATCCGCGCCATGAGCGAGCCGATGGTCAGCCATGATTGCATCGGTTTTTATCTGCTGAGCGAAGCGGTGTCGCAGCACGTCAAGGTCGTCCAGAGCGGTCAGGGCGCCGATGAAGTCTTCGGCGGTTATCACTGGTATCCGCCCATGATGGAGAGCACGGACGGTGTCTATGAGTATGTGAGCCATTTTTTCGACCGCCCTCACACCGAGTATGCCGCCGCCGTCAACGCCAGTTTTGTGGGTGACGACCACAGTCTCGATTTCGTCCATCGCCATTTTGGCCAGCCAGGGGCGCAATCCGCAGTGGATCGGGCCCTGCGTATCGACACCACCGTCATGCTGACCGACGATCCGGTCAAACGGGTGGACAACATGACCATGGCCTTCGGCCTGGAAGCGCGGGTACCTTTTCTGGACCACGAACTGGTCGAGTTCAGCGCGCGCATACCGGCAAGCTTGAAGGTCGGTCACGGCGGCAAGCATGTGCTTAAAGAAGCGGCTCGCTCGGTGATTCCGGACGAGGTGATCGATCGGCCCAAAGGTTATTTTCCGGTTCCTGCGCTGAAATACCTGGATGGGGATTACCTGGCGTTTGTTGTCGACACGCTGTGTTCATCCAAAAGCCGCCAGCGGGCCATTTTTAACCCCGAGTACATCGAGCATGTCCTCGAGAAACCGGACGCACATATCACCCCGTTGAAGGGATCTAAATTATGGCAGATGGCGGTGCTTGAGCATTGGCTCACGGTACAGGGAATTTAAGGGCTTTATGATGCCAGGTTTCTCCAGGCACGCCTACCACCCAACAAGGAGGAAAAGCGGATGAACGCTACCCATAACCGCCAGGACCGTCTGGATCGCATGACCAGTCTGTCGTTAAAGAACTGGCAGCCGGCAACGGGACCCGATGCCGTAAGTCTGAAAAAAGACGCGGCCGTTGAAATGGGATGGGGACGGATCATCTTCGGGCATACGTTTCAATCCAATAACGGGCTGCATGATATCATTTGCAGAGAAGGAACCGGCAAGCGGGACATCGCTTTTTATCTGCGAGATCCCCACGTCCTGCTGTCCATGGGACCTGACAAACTGTTCATGGACCCCTCCCACACCTATCGGCTGTGGTTTCATGATTATCGTCCGGGACGCAAGCGTTGGCCGACCTTCACCATTCGGCGCCTGAGCATGAAGACCGATGCCGAGGCGGTCAACCGTATTTATCGATCCCGGAAAATGGTCACCGCCGATACCGGTTTTTACCTGGACAAGACCGCTTCCCGTCTGCGCACCTATCTGGTGGCCGAGGAGCTCAAAAGCAGGCGGATCATCGGGACCGTCACCGGCTTGGATCATGTTGAAGCATTCAACGATCCGGAGTCGGGGGCCAGTCTGTGGTGCCTCGCCGTGGATCCCCAGGCCAAGGCACCGGGTGTAGGCGAGGCATTGGTGCGTCACCTAACAGAGCATTATATGGCACGCGGTCGCAGCTACATTGACTTGTCGGTCATGCATGACAACGCCGAGGCCATTGCCCTGTATGAAAAATTGGGTTTCCAACGGGTGCCCGTTTTTTGCATCAAACGCAAAAACCAGATCAACGAGCCTTTTTTTACTGCATCTGCACCGGAAGAAAACCTGAACCCCTATGCCCGGATCATTACCGACGAGGCCCGGCGACGGGGCATCAGCGTGGAGGTGCTCGATGAGGAACACAACTATTTTAAATTGGCGCATGGTGGCCGATCGATGGTCTGCCGTGAATCGCTGACCGAACTCACCTCGGCCATTGCCATGAGCCGGTGCGATGACAAGCGGTTGACCCATCGCGTGCTGAGGACGGCAGGATTGGAAGTTCCCCGGCAATTCACAGCAAGCGTGGACGATAGCGAAAAAAATGTTGCTGTTCTGGAAAAACTTAAAAAGGTGGTGGTAAAGCCAGCCAGGGGCGAGCAGGGCAACGGCATCAGTGTGGATGTGCGTTCGCCCGAAGCTCTCGAAAAAGCGGTTGCCTGGGCAGGTCGATTTTGCCTGGACGTTATTATCGAATCCTACATGCCAGGCGAGGACCTGCGCCTGATCGTCATCGATCGGCAGGTTGTCGCCGCGGCGGTCCGCCGGCCGCCGGTGATCGTCGGCACAGGGATCCACAGCATCAGCGAATTGATCGAAAAATATAACCGCCGCCGGGCCAGCGCCACCGATGGTGAAAGCCGCATTCCGCTGGACGACGAAACCCGGCGCTGCATCAGACGGGCCGAACACGACCTGAGTGACGTTATCGCCTCCGAAGAAAAAATACAGGTGCGCAAGACCGCCAATCTACACACGGGCGGCACGATCGAAGATGTGACCGACATGATTCATCCAACAGTGGTCAACGCCGCTGAACATGCGGCTACACTGCTGAACATCCCCGTGACCGGACTGGACATGATTGTTCCCGACCTGGAAGGGTCCGAATATGTCATCATCGAAGCCAACGAACGTCCGGGGTTGGCCAATCACGAACCCCAGCCTACTGCTGAACGATTTATGGATCTTCTTTTTCCCCAAACCGCCGCTTCGGCCTGATTAGAGGTTGTGATCAGTGAATCGCGTTGCCATCGACATCGACTATTTCAAGCAGATGCTTATATCGCTGTTGAATATTCCAGCCCATCCGGCTATACGGACCAGATCGTTCATTTTGTGGGTCAGGAGCTGCAAGCGCTTGGCATCGCCTATAATGTAACCCGTCGCGGGGCGATCCGTGCCACATTGAAGGGTCGCAGTCGCAATACGCTGGATCGTGCCATTGCCGCGCACCTTGATACACTCGGCGCCATGGTCCGACAGCTGAAACCCAGCGGACGATTGGCCATCTCTCCCATCGGCACGTGGTCCAGTCGCTTTGCCGAGGGAGCCCGCGTAACCGTTTATACCGAGAACGGGCCGATCCGCGGAACAGTGCTTCCGCTGAAGGCATCCGGACACGCATACGGAGAAGCGGTGGATGCCCAACCCGTTGGTTGGGACCATGTTGAAGTCCGCGTCGATTACGACACCCGCATCCTTGATAGCACGATTAAAATCAATATCCAGGTCGGTGATTTCGTGGCGTTTGACACGCTGCCGGAAATTTCTACAGATGGGTTTGTCAATGCCCGCCATTTGGACGATAAGGCCGGTGTCGCCATTCTTCTGGCCATTGCCAAAGCTGTTGTTGACGCCCGGATTGTTCTGCCCATCGATTGCCATTTGATTTTCACTATTTTTGAAGAGGTTGGATCAGGAGCATCGGCGGCGGTCTATGGCGATGTGGCCGAAATGGTGGTCATCGATCATGCCCCGGTCGCTCCCAACCAGAACGCCACGGAATACAGCTGCGTGGTAGGAATGATGGACCAGACCGGTCCCTTTGATTACCATTTAAACCGCAAACTGTTAACCATCGGCAAGGATCATGAAATTGCACTGGTAAAGGATGTTTTCCGCTTCTATCGCAGTGATTCGGCGTCAGCGATCGAGTCTGGAAGCGACACACGTACCGCATTGGTATGCTTTGGTGTGGATGGGTCACATGGCTATGAACGGACGCACATGTCTTCATTAACAGCGGTAGCTGACCTGGTGGCTAACTATATCCAAAGTGAACCGACCTTTATGCGAGACAAAGATGAAATGTCGTCCTTGAATGGTTTCCCGCATCAACCGGACAGAGAAGTCATTCAAATAAAAACCTGATTGAGGCGTACAAACGCAAAAAGAAAATTCTCATGATTGAAATATCAAATGTACAGGCCATTCTGGATATCGCCCAAGGAAAAGATAGACCGGATTTAAGCCCCGCCTTTTACGCAGAGCCGCCGTATCTGTTCTTGGGTCTCCAAGGACGAGGGCCGGGAAAAGCATTGGCTGATTTATATTTAATCCCAGGCCGCTTCAAGCATCGCGAGGCTGCTATAGAGCGCTCAGGGCAACTCGACGATATAGGTAGTGTCTATCCAGAAACGGTCTTTTTGCCCGATATCTGCGTTATGCTCAAAATTTTATCCTCGGAATATCAGCTATATGCCTGCGGTAAAATTTATCGCATGCCTTGATCTCGACCCAAAATGCTCGTTCCTGGATGGACACTAGGTAGCGAAGAAAACGGTCCGCCTGAGAAACGTTACCTCAGAAAAACCATCAATTGAGAACTTGAAATATACCTATACCCTCCCGGATCAGCACATCATTCACTTCCCATAAACATCTCTCCGGCATGGTAGGAACTTCTCACGAAAGGGCCGGAGGCCACTTTTTCGAAACCGACTTCCAAGGCGAACCGGCGCCAGCGTTCAAATTCTTCCGGCGGGATGAAATCGACCACCGGCAGGTGCTGCGGGGTGGGTTGAAGGTACTGGCCGATGGTGAGCATGTGGCAGCCGGTGCGGTAAACGTCGGCGATGGTCTGCCGGACTTCCTCTTCGGTTTCGCCCAGGCCCAGCATGATGCCCGATTTAGCTGGGATGGACCAGTCGATGGTCTTGACGCGAGCCAGCAGCTCAAGGGACCGGTCGTAGTCTGCCTGGGGCCGCACGGTGGGATAAAGGCGCCGCACGGTTTCCATGTTGTGGTTGAGGACATCTGGGCGGGCTGCCAAAACGGTTTCCAAGGCTGATTTTTCTCCCTGAAAATCGGGGATGAGCACCTCCACCTGTACGCCGGGGATTTTTTCCCGCAGGGTATGGATGGTGGCGGCAAAATGGTCGGCGCCGCCGTCTTCCAGGTCGTCCCGGGTCACCGAGGTGACCACCACGTACCGCAAGTTCATCTTGTCTGCCGCGTCGGCCACGCGTCGGGGTTCGTCGGGGTCCAGCAGACCCGGGAGGCCGTCACCGATATTGCAGAAGCGGCAGTTGCGCGTGCAGGTGGATCCGAGAATCAGAAAGGTGGCTGTACGGGCGGAGAAGCATTCGAACTGGTTGGGGCAGTTGGCCTCCTGGCATACCGTATGGAGCTGACTCTTGCCGATCATGGATCGGATCTGTTCATACTCAGGCCCGGAAGGAAGCTTTCTTCTCAGCCAGGAGGGTTTGCCGGTGCGGATGGGGTTGGATGGGGTCATGATGTGAGGCTTTCAGAAAAAGGTTTCAAGGATCCGGGCGGTCAAGGATTCGAGTGAATGGGCTCAAAGGGCTTCCCACTCCCCAATTCCCTCAATCCCCCAGTTCGATCTCGGCATAAAGTTTCTCCAGGCTGACCGTTGTCAAGGAAATCCCCAAAACATCGGCCAAATGTGCCGCCATTTCCTGCCGGGCCTCGGCTATGGGAACAGGGGCGTTGAGATGGCGTTCGAAAGAGGTCATGCGCACCTGGTCGAGACCACAGGGATTGATCCAGGAAAAGGGCTCCATGTCCGTGTTGACGTTCAGAGCCAGGCCGTGGAAACTGACGCCGCGGCGAACGGTGATGCCCACGCTGCCCAGCTTGTCGCCATTGAGCCAGACACCGCGATTGGCTGGATTGGTGCCGGCATCGATGCCCCAGTGGCCGGCCGTAAGGATCATGGCCTGTTCGAGGCCGGAGACGAATTCAACCACCTTGAGGCGCCGGCGGTTGAGGTCGATGATCGGATAGGCCACCAGTTGCCCCGGCCCGTGGTAGGTGATGTTGCCCCCCCGATCCGTGGGCACCACCGACACGCCTTTTTCGACCAGGAAATCGTCGGTGACACACAGGTTTTCCCGACCCCCGCGCCGGCCCAGGGTGAAGACGCGGGGGTGCTCGACGCACAGGATCACGTCTGCGTCCAGTCGGCCGGCTGTTTTAGCATTGACGACGGCCAACTGAAGGTCCAGCGCCTTCTGGTAGTCGGTTTCCGGCAGGTCAATCCACCAGCACGGCATTTTGTTGTTGTTTTTCTCAGGTGCCATGGGCAATGTTCAATAAGTCCGCAATGATGTGGTTAAAACCCGGGTAAACCGGACACAATAAGCCACAAGCATCAAATTACAAAACTCAAATCACAAATAAATTCCTAATATCCAAATCTCAAATTAGCTCAAAATCCAAGAGTCGTTTGGCAACATCAACATTGGCAATTGTCTATGGCAATAGTATGATGAAATTCTCTACCACTTGATCGAATTGGAATGGACTTGATTTCGATCACATCATTTGGAGCTTTGGTCATTGTTATTTATTTGGAATTTGGTTTTTGGCTATTGTAATTTGTCTTCTGAAATTAAATTACTCCCTTGAGAAAAACTGGGGCGGCCCGACAGCCGCCCCCGGGAATAGTACTTTTTAACCCCGCAGGCAGGGATTACGGGCTGCCGCGGTTTCGTCCAAGCGCCGCACCTTGGGGAACTGGGGCGATTCGTGGAGGCAGTCGGGACAATCCACAGCCTCCTGGGCGATCTGTTTCATGGCGTCGATGAACTGGTCCAGAGTCTCCTTGGATTCGGATTCGGTGGGCTCGATCATGATGGCGCCGCTGACCACCAGCGGGAAGTAGATCGTCGGCGGATGAAACCCGTGGTCCATCAAACGTTTGGCGATATCCAGGGTGGCCACGTGGTGTTCCTGCTGGCGCTTGTCGGTAAAAACGCACTCGTGCATGCAGGGCCGGTCGTAGGGTAGGTGGTAGTGGCCTTTGAGGCGTTCTTTAATGTAGTTGGCGTTGAGCACCGCATACTGGCTGACCTCCTTGAGGTGTTTGCCCAGGCTCAGAATGTAGCTGTAGGCACGCAGCAGGATGCCGAAGTTGCCGTAAAAGGCATGCACTTTACCCACGGAGAGAGGATAATCCTCATCCAACCGGTAGGTGTCGCCATCTTTTACCACCCGGGGAACGGGCAGGAAGGGTTCCAGTTCCGGGGTAACGCATACCGGTCCGGCACCCGGGCCGCCGCCGCCATGGGGGGTGGAAAAGGTTTTGTGCAGGTTGAGATGCAGCACGTCCACCCCGATGTCGCCGATGTTGACGATGCCCATCACCGCGTTCATGTTGGCGCCGTCGCCGTAGACCAGACCGCCTTTTTCGTGGACGATGGCGGCTACCTTGCGGATGTTGTGTTCGAACAGCCCCAGCGTGTTGGGGTTGGTGATCATAATTCCGGCGGTGTCTTCGTCCATGAGTTCCGCCACGGTTTCGGGCAGCAGGACACCGTCGGAGCCCGATTTGACCGGAACGGCCTTGAAGCCGCATAGGGCGGCGCTGGCCGGGTTGGTGCCGTGGGCGGTGTCGGGAATCAGCACCTTGGTGCGCGGCGCGCCCTTGTTTTTGTGATAGGCGGAGAAGATCAGCATGCCGGTCAGTTCACCCTGGGATCCGGCAGCCGGCTGGAGGGTGACTGCCGGCAGGCCGGTGATTTCACCCAGGTATCCCTGCAGGTCATGCATCAGGGCCAGGGCTCCCTGGGAGAGGCTTTCCGGCAGCAGGGGGTGGGCGCCGGCAAAACCGGGAATGGATGCCTGGCGTTCGTTGGTCTTGGGGTTGTATTTCATGGTGCAGGAACCCAGCGGGTACATGCCGCTGTCCACGCCGAAATTCCACTGGGAAAGCTTGGTGAAGTGACGCACCACATCCAGTTCGGAAAGATCCGGAAAATCCGGACCGTCGCCCGCCAGGGATTCGTCCAGCGATGTTTCGTCCACGTCGCGGCGGGGCAGTGACAGGCCCTTGCGCCCCGGGGATCCTTTTTCCCAGAGCAGGGGTTCGTTGAAGATCAGGCCGGTGGTTCCCATTTTCTCTTTCATTTGACCACCTCCTTTACCAGTGCATCGATATCATTTTTGGACAGCGTCTCGGTCACGCACATGAGCCAGCAGTCGGACAGTTCAGGATAGTAGGGGCCCAGGTGCAGCCCGGCGACGATTTTCTTCTCCAGCAGCGCCTGCCAGGTGTCGGCAAATCCATCGGGGAAGCGGACAACGAATTCATTGAAGGTCGGCGCACTGAAGGGAGATGGGTATCCGGCCGCGGCCAGGGACGCCTTGAGGTACTCGGCCCGATCCCGGTTGAGCCGGGAGAGTTCCCGGATGCCCGTGCCGCCCATGGCCGCCATGTACATGGTGGATGCGGTGGCGCACAGGCCTTGGTTGGAGCAGATGTTGGAGGTGGCTTTTTCCCGGCGGATGTGCTGCTCGCGGGTCGCCAGGGTCAGGACGAAGCCGGTCTTGCCGTCCCGGTCCACGGTTTTGCCGATGAGCCGGCCGGGCATGGCGCGCACAAATTGCTGCCGGGCGGCGAACATGCCCAGTCCGGGGCCGCCGAAGCTCTGGGGGATGCCGAAGCTCTGACCCTCGCCGCAGGCAATGTCCGCCCCGCAGGCACCGGGGCTTTTGAGCAGGCCATAGGCCAGCGGTTCACTGAAACCGACGACGAAGAGCGTTTTTTTGTCGGCGTGAATGGATTTTTCGGCGGCCTCCAGATCTTCGATGCAGCCGAAAAAATTGGGGCTCTGCAGGGCCACGCCGGCCAGTTCGCCCAAGTCTTTCAAACCGGAAAGGTCGGTGCGGCCGTCGGCCGCCACGGGCAGCTCGACCACTTCAAATTCGGTGGGTGCGAAATAGGTTTCCACCACTTTGCGATACAAGGGGTGAACCGCTTGGGAAACAGCCACCCGCTTGCGGCGGGAAACCCGGATGGTCATGAGCAGGGCTTCAGCCAATCCCGAAGCGCCGTCGTACATGGAGGCATTGGCTACGTCCATGCCCAGCAGGCGGGTCACCAGGGTCTGGTACTCATAGATGGTCTGCAGGGTGCCCTGGCTGATTTCCGGCTGGTAGGGCGTGTAGGCGGTGAAGAATTCACTGCGCAGCAGCAGCTGGCGGGTGATTTCGGGGATGTAGTGGCTGTAGCTGCCGGCTCCCATGAACACCTTGCAGGCAGGCGAGGCGCCCATGAGACTGGCCAGGCCGTCCATGTGCCCGTTGAGTTCCCATTCGGTAAGGGGGTCGGGCAGGGCCAGCTCATCTTTCCGGCGGCAGTCGTCGGGAATACTGGAGAAAAGAGCATCCAGATCCGCCGCGCCCACCACCTGAAGCATCTGTTCGGTATCTTCTTGTGTATGCGGCAGGTATCTCATGAGGGTTATCCTTTCAGCATTTCAAAGTAGTCGGCTTTGGATTTTAAAGCCTCCAGTTCGGCGGGGTCGCTGGCTTTGATTTCCATCATCCATCCGCTGTCGTATGGGTCGCTGTTTACCCGTTCCGGCTCATCGGCCAGGGCTTCGTTGATGGCCGTCACCTCGCCGCCGATGGGCATGTAAAGTTCGGATACGGCCTTGACCGATTCGACGGTGCCGAACTCCTCGCCCTTGTCAAAACTGCTGCCCACCTCGGGCAGTTCCACAAACACGATGTCTCCCAGTTGATCCTGGGCATAGTCGGAAATGCCGATGCGCACGACGTCGCCGCTTTTTTTGGCCCACTCATGGTCGTCGGTGTAACGCACGTTTTCGGGCAGTTTCAGTTCGCTGATGGCTTTCATTTTTTGTCCTCCCTGTGATTGTTTTTTTCTATTGGATACGCGGCGCGGTGTCCGCGATTAGATCATCTCGGCCATGGGTTTGCGGGCGGTGCGGTGGGGACGCACATCGTCCACGATGGTGACGGTGATCTTGCGCCGGCTGTCAGCGATATCCACATGCTGGCCTACCGACAGCTTGCGGTTGACCTTGACGAAACCGCAGCAAAGCCCCCTGGCGGTGAAGCCCGCCGGTTTGTCCGGGCTGGCAACGCTGAAAATTTCACCGCCGTGACGCCCGATGCCCATGTCCGTGGCGCAGGTGAGCACGGTCCCGATCGTTTGGCCGTCGGCATCGATGACCCGGGAGCCTTCTCCCGCTGAAATTTTGCGCAGGTCATTGCCTGCAAAGGCCTGGGTGAAGGAAAAATCCGTATGCTGTTCCAGGGCTGCCCGGCCGATGAAATCCTTGGTGAACCCGGTCTGATCTGCATTAAAGGGCAGGGCAAAGGGCCAGGGGTGGTTGATGAACGGCCAGTGTCCAATGTCCTGGTGTGAAAGCGGCAGCACGGCACCGGCGCGAAGGCTGTCCCGGGCCGCCAGGCCGCAGGGTTTGATGCCGCTGGCTTGGCCGGCTTCGAGAAGGCGTTCCCACAGGCGCTGGATTTTATCCGGTGCCAGAAAGATTTCGAAGCCGAATTCACCGGTGTATCCGGTGCGCGACAGCAGAATGGGGGTGCCGTCGTCCAGGCGAACCTCATCGGCCAGGGGCGAGATGGGGTCAATGTGCCCCTTGAAGGAGAAGTAGGGCATGCCGGCAAAGACCGCTTTTGGATCGGCCAGAACCTGGCCGAGAATTCGGGCCGCCGCCGGCCCCTGAATGTCCATCTTGCCCAACCGATCGGTGAGGTCGGTGACCGCGGCCTCTCTCCCACCGAGGTTGCGCCGCAAATGGTCGGCGATGGCTCCGCCCATGCCGGCGTTGACCACCACCATGTAGCTGTCCGCCTTCATGAAGAAGACGATGGCGTCGTCGATGGTATGGCCGTTTTTATCTAAAAAGGCCCCGTATACGCATCGGCCCGGGGAAAGGGGCTTCCTGGCCGGTCCCATGCAGGCGTCCAGATTGTTGGTAAAGCAATGCTGGAGCAGGGCGGCGGCTCCCGATCCGTCGACGATGACGGCTGCCATGTGACTGGTGTCGAAAATGCCGGCGCCGGTCAGCACGGCTAAATGCTCCTCTTTCACCGACGAATACCACAGGGGCATGTCGTAGCCGCCGAAGTCCGCCATGTTGGCGCCTTGGCTCCGATGCCAGTTGTTCAGCGGCGTCCGTTTGATTGCAGTTTCCATGACGCGGTTTCCTTTGATGACTAAAGGGTTCGGGGATTCCAGGATTCGAGTGGGCGCCACCGCCGTGGGCAAGGTCAATCGGTTTTTTCATGTGCCAGCCGAACTATCGCGTTCATGGCGGCACTTGCTTTTTCCTTGACCCCTCGACTCCTGGAATCCTTCTTAAAATATATAAGGGATCTTCAGGTTGTAGCTCTTGTAAACGACAAAGGTTTCCACCGATTGTACGCCCTGGAGCCGGGACACTTCTTCGGTGTAGAATTCGAGCAGGCCGAAGCCCTCCTTGAGCAGTACCACGAGGATCAGGTCAAATCGGCCGGTGACCACGCTCACCGATACCACCCCGCGGACGCGGCTGAACTCTTCGCCCTTTTTGACCAGGTCCATGGTGGTCAGCTTGACGCCCACCATCACGACCCGGTGCCGCGGAACCGCTTCCGGATCCACCAGGCCGACGATCTCCAGCACACCTTCTTCCTCCAGCTTACTGACACGTGATCTGACGGTATTCTCGGAAACGCCGAGATCTTCTGCAATGATCTTATAGGACTTTCTGCCCTCCTGAAGATGGCGGATAATGGAAATGTTCAGATCGTCTACTTTCATCGAGAGCCTTTCAATGATACCGTGGATATGCAAAATATTTAATTGAACATGATGAATCTGTCAAACATTTTTTATATAATTGAAGTTTTCATCAAAAAAAAGTTGAAAAATAGTTGAAAAAGACATTAATTGGAATTGTGTCATTACAATGGGTGCCGCGGCGGACCTGTCCGCGGTTTCAATAAAACAGCGATATGGACAAGGAGGAAAAGCCTGATGGCAACACGGGTAACCATTCTGGGCGCCGGTCCGGGGGGATATGTGGCGGCGGTACGCGCAGCGCAACTGGGTGCGGTGGTGACGGTGGTGGAAAAGGAGCAGGTCGGCGGCACCTGCCTGAACTGGGGGTGCATTCCCTCGAAGATCATGAAAACCACTGCCGAGATGCTTGAACAATTTCACCGGGCCGAGGAGTTCGGCATCCGGACCGAGGGTCGCGCCATGCTGGACATGGCCGGACTCATGGCCCGCAAACACAACGTGCTGGCCACGCAGATCAAGGGCATCGAAAGCCTGCTGGCCCACCACAACGTCAATCTCGTTCGCGGTCATGCCCGCATCGACGGTCCGGGCAAGGTGTCCGCCACCGGCGAAGACGGCCGGCAGCAAAGCTGGGACTGGGACCGGCTGATCATCGCCACCGGGTCCCACCCCTTTTCGGTGCCGGCGTTTTCTTTTGACGGCCGACGGATTCTTTCCAGCAACCACATTCTGGAGATCGAGCGGGTTCCTGAATCCATTGTTATCGTGGGTGGGGGTGTCATCGGCTGCGAGTTTGCCTGCATCCTGTCCGCCATGGGGGCCCGGGTGATCGTTGTGGAAGCCCTGGACCGCCTGCTGCCCCTGCCGTCGGTGGACACCGGTTGCTCCAAGGTGCTGGAGCGGGAAATGAAAAAACGCAAGATCAAGTTTTACGTGAACCGGGTGGTCGAATCGATCCAGCAGAGCGATGAGGGCCTCACGGTGACCATCGGCCCCTCCCCGTTTGCATCGGATTTGAAGGAAAAGGACAAGGTTCCGGTGACGGCAAGGGTGGCGCAGGCGCTGGTGTGCATCGGCCGGTCGCCCAATACGAAAGGCATCGGCCTGTCCACCATCGGCCTCGAGACGGATTCCAAGGGGTGGATCCCGGTGGACGACCGCCTGCAGACCGATATCCCCGGGGTTTTTGCCATCGGCGATGTGTTGGGGCCGGAGCGGGTGATGCTGGCTCACGTGGCTTCCACCGAAGCCATGCTGGCTGCGGAAAATGCCATGGGTGCCGACCTCTCCATGGACTACACGGCGGTTCCCGGGGCCATTTTCACCATGCCGGAGGTGGCCTGCGTAGGACTTACCGAAACCCAGGCCAAAGAGCAGGGGATCGATGCCCGCGCGGATACCGTGCTGTTCCGCACCATCGGCAAGGCCCAGGTATTAGGTGAACTGGCCGGCCAGGCAACCATCGTTTCCGAAGCCGGCAGCGGCAAGGTGCTGGGGGTCCACCTCATCGGTCCCCATGCCACGGATCTGCTGGGAGAGGGCACCCTGGCGGTGGGCAACCATCTGAGTGTGGCGGACGTCGCCGACACCATTCATGCCCACCCCACCCTATCGGAGATTATGCTGGAGGCGGCGTTGAAGGCCAGTGGCAAGGCGCTCCACGGCTAAGGCGTGGCCGTCCAGAAACGGCATCTTTTGCCCCAGGCCGGCGTTCTCGTGATTTCGCAATCCTCGACGTAGCGCTGCTACGCCTGCGGTTCCAAAATCCCTGCGGCCTTGGCCTGAGCCACAATCTACCATTTCTGAATGGCCACGGAGCTGAGCACTGAGTCAGTGATTAACGATAAAGGTTTAAACTCGGAGGAATACCTTCAATAAATCGTTGAGCTTGGCTATTTGGCCTTCAGGTAATTCTTTTCTTCAGCCTTACAGTCTATTCACCTAAATCGCTATCAGCACCAGCGCCGCTATGGCAATGGCCACCCCGCACCACTGCCGACGGTTCAGCCGTTCCCGGAACACCAGCCAGGCCAGCATAATGGTGGATGCCGGATAAAGCGATGCGAGCACGGTTGAGACGTCCAGTCGCCCGAGATTGGCGGCCACGGTGAATGCGGCAGTTCCGGCCGTGTCCAGAATGCCGGCCAGGGCAATGAAAAGGATTTGGCCTTTAGGAGGTGCCGTGAGCTGGCGGGTTGCCGTGAGGATCAGAAACATCACGGTGACGGCACCGGCCTTGGAGGCCAACAGGGGCCAGAGGACAGCCTGACCGCTGGCGTGGTCCATCAGGATAAAAAAGAGTCCGAATCCCAAACCGGCCAGCAGGGACAGGCGCAGCTCGCCCTTGTGCATGCGCAGCTCCCCACCCGGAGAGGAGAGCAGCCAGACCGCTGCCATGGCGGCGGCCAGGCCGAATCGTTGCAGTGTTGTGGGAAGACCTTCGACCACAAAGGAAAAACCCATGGGAATAATCGCCGTGACCAATGCCGACAGGGGGGCGACGAGTCCCATGCGGCCTGCGGCCAAGCCTTTGTAAAGACACACAAGACCCAGGACGCCGAATCCGCCTGCCAGCATGCCCGACAGCACCTGCCGGGTATCCGGTGCATGGCCGGCAAACACCGACGTCAAACCGAGCATCAGCATCCCGCCCAGCATCTGTGAGAAGAGAACCACGGTAAGTGCATTGCCCCGTCGGGAGGCAAAGCCGCCGGCAAAATCGCCGGCTCCCCAGGCTACGGCACTGCACAGGCCGCAGGTGACGGCCACGGTTTCCGGATTGATCATATCGACACTTTCCTGCCCTTATCATGGGTTATCGCGAAGCTGTCCGCCCCGGTATGAGACCGATCCGAACCAGATTGTCATTTACCGTCCGTCAATATTTGCCTGGATAGCTCTCCGCCCGGCAATTTTTTCCCGATTAAAATATTGCATATGCCCAAAAAAGATCTTTACGGCCCTGTTTGCGGGTGACCTGTCTCATGGCACAAAAACTGCTAAGAGAAAAGGATAAAGGATAAAGCCTGATTGGTCGTCATCATCCGTTAATAGTTTAGAATGAGGGTAAACACCACCCGTGGAGGGTTCATAACGTGGTAAGAAATTGTCTTTTAATGGTTGGGATGATATTTTTTTTTCTCTTTGCCCGCACGATCATGGGCGATATCCCGGTTCTGGTTAACTTGAGGAGCGGAGCCTTGGTTTTTATCGGCACGATCATTGGCGGTTCGCTGGCATTTCCCGTCCATACCCTGCATGGCTTTTTCACCCGTTTGATCGACAGCCTGAAACCCCAACCGAAAACCGTCGAGGATCTGATCAATCAAATAACCGTGCTGGCGCGCCTGCAGCGGGTCGCCGGTCTCAGCGAGATGAGCCGTAAAATCAACGCGGTGCCACATCCGGTTCTCCGCCGCGGCTTCCAAATGATTCTTGATAATTACGACTCCCCGCGCGTCGAGATGATGCTGGGGAAAGAGATCAACCTGTATCTGGACCAATTGCAGACCCAGCTGAACGTAATCAACAGGGTTGCCAGGCTTGCGCCGGTATTCGGTTTTGTGGGTACGATCATCGGGTTGATCAATGTGTTGAACCACATCGGCAATTCCGCGCAAATCGGACAAGGCATGGCGACGGCCCTGCTGACCACCTTTTACGGCCTGCTCTTCGCCAATTTTCTGTTTCTTCCAATCGCGGGAAAGTTTGCCGAGTACATCAGGCGCGAGGCCCTGATGCTCAATGTCATTTTCGACGGCGTCGTGGCCGTGTGCGATCAACGACCACCCCTGGAGATTGCCCACAGTCTGAAATCCTATGCGGAAGCCGATTTCTCAATGCCGCAGCCGCAGCCGCTAAAAAAGCGGCATCGATGGAATCCGTGGGGCGATTCAGCCAGCCCACAGGGCCTGGCGAGGTAGCGGATGGTCGGCAAGGGCGATGGGTCAATTCAATGGCGGTTCAGGCCAAACGCGGACAAGGGTTTGGCTGCCCGATTTTTCCTGGCAGGAGACGTGGAGGCCGCCGAAGAGGGTGCCTTTTTGTGGAGTATGGCTGACCTGATGACCCTTCTGCTTGTTTTTTTTGTTCTGCTTTACGCCAATTCAATCAATCGGCCTGAAATCGCTGCCCAGGCGCCGGAACCGGAACGCCGGACCGTCGCATCGTCGATGGGCGTCGATTCCGACCTTCTCCCGGAAGTTCAACCCGTTGAATCCATACCTGCGGAAGAGACCTCGGCGCCGAATCCGGAACCGCCGGCAGCGAACCTTCCATTAACGGAGGGGGAAGATCCCGTCGAACCGTTGAATCAGGAAATGATGAATGGTTTGAAAGACAGCTTCAGCAATGATTTCTACGTCCGGTGGGACGAGAAACAACCTGTTTTTGTCCTGGGCGAGCGGATCACGTTCAATGTTGGGGACGCGATACTTTTGGCGGATGCTCAATCCGCATTGAAACGGATTGCCGATTGGATTGCGCCGCAGCACCAGTATCAGATCATCGTGTCAGGCCATACCGACGACATCGCCATCCGGACGTCGAGATTTCCATCCAATTGGGAACTGTCTGCGGCAAGGGCCGCCAGTGTGGCCAAATTTCTGGCATCCCACGGTGTCGCCCCTCAACGGCTGATCATTCAGGGAAAATCGGAATTCCATCCCCTGGTTGCCAATACTTCAGATGAGAATCGACGGGCAAACCGTCGGGTTGAAATTTCCCTGCTGAAGGGCAGGCAGACATCGGAAAATTCATAGGAGGCTTCACTGATCGGGGTGACGCCTATTTTATCCGCTCCCAGGCCGTCATTTGGCTGACGGTGTGCTGAAACTTGCGCCGGGTTTCTCGAATGACGAATTCAACGTCCCGGGGTGTGCCGATCATCTGAAAATGAGCGGCCAGCAGGTCTTTCAAGCCCTCCAGCGTGGTATACGGCTCGCCGTCCTTGCGGATGCCGCCCACCCAGTTTTCCCGACGGGTGAATTCCTCCAGCCAGGTGTAGGGCGAGGCAATGACCAGGACGCCACCCATGGTGAGCCGTTCATGGATGGTGGTGAGAAACTTTTTCGGGTCGTAGAGCCGGTCGATGAGATTGGCTGCCAGGACCAGGTCGTAGCCGGTGAACTGGGGTTTGAGGTTGGTGGCATCGGCCTGGAAGAATTCGACCCGGTTGATAACGGTGTCCAGTCCGAAATCGGCCAGATGCCGTTCATGGTAGGAGACGATCTCTCCCTCTTCCAATCGTTCATAATGGGTTACCCCTTTTTCCTGCATCTGGAAGGCGATACGGATAAATCGTGCCGAAAAGTCCAGTCCGTTGACAAAGTCGAAGGTCCGGGCCAGTTCGAAGGTGGCGCGTCCCACGGCGCAGCCTAAATCCAGGGCCCGCTTTTTGGGTCGGCCCTCCATGAAGGCCACGGCAAGCCGGGTGCATTGCAGGGGAAAGTTCTCCACATTGAAATAGGACTCCCCGTAATGGGCCTCGCAATACTGGGAGACCGCCAGATCGCTTTCATACATGGCCTCGGGCAGTTCCACCGGCTGTTCGGAAGCCACGTACCGGAAGCCTGCGTGCTGGAAGAAATGCCGCCGGAAGGCGTAGCGGGAGTCGCGGGTGGCCTCGTTGCCGGTGGAGATCCAGGAACCTCCCTTGATCAGGTTGTGACGGGTGTCGAAGGTGGGCGTGGAGAAGTCGTCGTAAACCGGATGGACGGCAAAGCCCGTGAAGCCGGTGATGGGCGTTTCCGTCCACTGCCACACATTGCCGATGATGTCGTAAAAGTCGCCGAAGCGAAACCGGTTCACCGGGCACGACGAGGCCCAGTGTTCCAGATTGAGGTTGCCCGGCGCGTGATCCCAATAGGGCTGGTCCGGAATGTCGTGCAGATCGCGCAGGCGGTACCATTCGTCCTCGGTGGGCAGGCGGATGGTTTTGCCGCGTTTTGCGGCCATCCAGTTGCAAAACGCCTTGGCCTCCAGATAGTTGACCTCCACGGGCCAGTCCCAGGGCATGGGGATGATACGGGTCATGGTCCGGAAAGTCCAGTCGCCATCCGACGGGATCCAGAAGATCGGGTGCCTCGCCGTCGAATAGCCGACCCAGTTCCAGCCCTCTTCGGTCCATAGCGCCTTCGTGGTATAGCCGTCGTCCTCGACGAAGCCCAGGTACTCCCGGTTGGAAACCAGGTAGCGCGACGCCTCGAAATCCCGGATATCGAAGGTGTGGCTGCCGAATTCATTGTCCCAGCCGTACAGGGGGTGGTCCTTGGATTTTCCCAGGACGACCTGGCCGCCGGACACCGGCAGCAGATCGTTGTCCGGCGCCGTGCCGGATTCCTTGCAGATATCCCACAAGGGCATATGACGGACTTGGTCGATGGGCATTCGCCGGATGATTACCGAAGATGTTTCCAGGTGAATCCGTTGGTGTTCGATTCCCATCATGATGGCCCAGAACGGGTGGTCCCAGGTGATGGGCAGGGTCAGCGGCAGATTGCGGATGGTATTGTCCACCAAGGCCCGCACCTCATCCCGATAGGCTTTAACCGCTGTCACGGTGGGCCATTCATAATGGGCGTCGTCCAAATCGTCCCAGGACATTTCGTCCACCCCCACCGCAAACATGGACTCGAATGTTGGATTGAGGCGCTGATCGATGATTTTTGCAATGATCAGTTTGTTGATGTAGAAGACACCGGTGTGGCCGAGGTAAAAAATCGGCGGATGCCGAAGGGGTTCGGCCCGCAGGTAAAAGGCGTCATCGGATGCCAGGGTCTCGTAGAGCTTTTCGTCGAGGGTGAAGGTTTTATGGAAATAATCCAGAATTTCTTCACGCTTTGCTTCGGGCGTGCCCGTATTCAAAATGGGTGTCCGGGTGTTTCGTAAATCTGTCATAACGCCCTCCCGATAGATTCTGTACGCGGGTTCCGCATGGCGGTCAACCCGGATGGAGGGGATGACACGGGCGACCGGAAAGCGGTGTCGAGGGTCAGAAAAAGCAGTCGATGATATCGATACGGCTACTTGGTGAAATAGTCGTCAGGGTTGTTTTCCAGTTGATTGATCTTTTCCTGAACCTGTTTGATCATGTTGGCTTTCTGACCGGATGAGAAAGTGGGACCCAGCCCTCGTCCTTGAATATCATCGATCTCTTTCTGCAGTTTGGCCCGTTCCTGCTCGATTCGCCGGTTCTGGGCCTCCAATTGCTGCTGCCGCCTGGCTTCCGCTTCCTGGGCCTTCTTGTCGGCCTGTTCCTCAAAATGCCGGTCAGCGCTCCTGCTGGCGTCCTCCACCATGCGGTCATATTCTCGCCGGTTCCGGTCATCAGCGCTCTGATCGTATGGGATCCCCTGAAGGGTTTGAACATTTTCGACATCTTCTGGCGGCTGGGAATTCGAATAGCGTTTGATGCCATCGGCATCGGTCCACGTATAGATGGTATCGGCAAAAATGGTGCTGCCAAGCAGAAAAAACAAGGCGGTGAAACTGAAAACGATTTTCCGATGCATGTGAACCTCCTGATGGGGGAAACAGGGGTTATCTCCGGCGGCCAAGGAGGCCAAAGAGCCGACAGTGACGGAGAGGGGCGGTTCTTGCCAAGACCTAACCTTTGGAAAATACCACTAAAATATAGGCTTGGCCCGGTACAAGTCAACCCATAAATAGCTATTTCAGGACGCTCATTCAATACGCCCGGGGACAATCCGGACGAGTTTCATTGCCAACGCGGGGAGTCCTATGGTAAAAAAAATCGAGCAACCATCGGCCCGTCACTGGACAGATAAATACCGGCATTTTTCCGTTATCATTTCCAAAAGAAAAAAGTTGTGAATTGGAGAACAACATCCTTCTCCCTTCACATCCAACATAAGGGTCATTTCAGGGGTGTTGATTCTGCAGAATTGCCTTACAGACATTGTGTTCATGAAAATGGCCGATGCAGCGGCGGATGCGAACACCGACAACGCTTAATCCCTTAAGGTTATAAGATGCCTGCCGTACAGCTGGTTTTAGAGTATTGGATGCTGTTGATTCCCCTGGTGCTGCACATTACAGGTATCCTTTTTATCTTCGACGTCATCATGAACGGCCGGACCAGCCAGGGTACCATCGCCTGGGTGATGGCCCTGTTTTTCTTTCCCTACCTGGCCGTTTTTCTCTACCTCGTTTTCGGAGCCCGGCGTATTCAGCGTCATGCCGTCGCTCACCAGTCCGGCAGTACGGCCATCCACCACCTGGGAAGGGATCTCCGGATGGACCAGCGGCTCGCCTGCCTGATGGTGCGCGATACGCCCATCATCGATGTGTTAAGCGACATCTACCAGTTGCCGGTCATGGTCGGGAACCGCTGCACCCTGCTGATCAACGGTAAGGCCACATTCGATTCCATCCTGGAAGGGATCCGGTCTGCCCGCCGCCATGTGCTGATTCAGTTTTTTATCGTTCGCGACGGTGATCTGGCCGATCAGATCAAATCGGCCTTGATCGACCGGGTGAAGGCCGGTGTCCAGGTCTATTTTCTCCTGGATCAGATTGGCAGCGTAGGTCTTTCCCGATCCTACACCGATGCGTTGCGGGCTGCCGGCGTGAACGTCGGTATTTTCCGAATGGGTGGTGGAATGCTCAACCGGTTTCGGATCAATTTCCGCAATCACCGTAAACTCGTGGTTGTGGATGGCGCCATGAGCTGGGTCGGCGGTCACAACATCGGGGACGAATACCTGGACGGGGGCCGGCGTTTTGACCACTGGCGGGACACCCACGTTAAAATGGAAGGCCCGGTGACCCTGGCCGTACAGCTCTGCTTTGCCGAGGATTGGCACTGGGCCTGCGGAAAACTCCCCGAGATTCCTTGGGATCCACCGCCTTGTACCGGCGGCGAAGCCGTCCTGTGCATTCCCACGGGCCCGGGGGACCTGGTGGAGAGCTGTTCGCTAATGATGGTGCAAGCCATCAATCTGGCCGAACATCGATGCTGGATTCTGACTCCCTATTTCGTGCCGGATGTGGCCGTTATCAAGGCGTTGCAGCTGGCCGCCATGCGGGGAGTGGATGTGAGGATCCTGATTCCCGGCAATCCGGACAAGCGGGTTGTCTGGTGGGCCGCCCACACCTACCTGTTTGAAGTGGCCGTGGCCGGGGTCCGGATGTTCACCTACCGCAAAGGCTACATGCACCAGAAAGTATTTCTGGTGGATGACACCCTTGCCGGTGTGGGCACGGTTAATTTGGACAACCGCTCCCTGAGGATCAATTTCGAGATCACCATGGCTTTCACCGATCCCGATTTTATCCGCAAGGTGGAAAAGATGTGCCGCGACGATTTTGCCGCCTCCGATCCCCTGACCACCGACGACGTCTATCGCCGATCAATGGCTTTCCGCCTGGCTATACGGACGGCCCGGCTTTTCTCGCCGATATTGTGATATGGGTGCGCATGCCAAGCGCGAATGAAATGAACCCGGAAAAGTTGATTTTTAGCAACACCGGTTGGCAAATAAATACTCCAGAAATGTTTATGCGATGAAGAAAATTGGTCCCGGAGAGATGTGTAGAAAATGTGCCGATTGTTGCAAAAATTACCCTTTTGTCGAATTGTCTGAAACTGAAATCGACGGGTTGGAACAAGTATCACGGTTGCCTTTTGAGGTGTTTACCAACCCGAAAGGTAAAGCCATTGAGGAATACTTTTTAAAATTTAGAGAAAACGGACATTGTTTTTTTTTAGATGAAAATGACGATACCTATTCTTGCCGTGTATATGAATCCAGACCGGAAATTTGCAGGAATTTTCCATCAACGCCTGCACAGAAAGAAGCCTGTTCTGAAATTTGTAAAAAATTATGATAAAATCAAAAATAAAAATCAGAAATAGATATGTGCCTGCCGGTATCAAGATTCTTTATGAGGATCGGGACATCATCGTAATCGATAAGCGCTCGGGGCTTTTGAGCGTCAAAGCCAATTACGAAGCGGAAAACACGGCTCACCATTTGCTCACCAATTATGTTAGAAAAGGGAATCCAAAGGCAAAGGTCAACCTATTTGTGGTGCATCGGTTGGATCGCGAAACATCCGGAGTGTTAATCTTTGCTAAAAGTTTTGGAATTCGTGAGAAATTTGCCAGGCAATGGGAAAATATAGAAAAAAAATACATCGCCGTCGTCTATGGTCATCTGGCAGAAAAAAGTGGCATCATAGAGTCTTATCTTGCTGAAGATGATGATTACCGGATGCAATCGGTCAAGAATCCAAAGGATGGTGATTTTGCCAGAACAAAATACAAAGTAATAAAAGAATCCAAGAATTATAGTTTATTGGAAATCGACCTGTTGACCGGGAAAAAAAATCAGATTCGTGTTCACTTGTCAGAAAAGGGGCATCCTGTTGTCGGCGACAAAAAGTATAGAAAGGGCGCTAAAGGGCGTTTAGCGTTACATGCATTGTCGATCAGGTTCAACCATCCTTTTAATAATGAAGAAATGATATTCGAAACCAAAATTCCAGAATATTTTTTGACTTTTTTTGCGTTGCCGGGCCAAGCAACGTAGAATCAATTTAACTTTGACGGCAGCGTAAGAAGTCCGATATTTGCGTTTCGCTTTTTCCGTCGTCACTGCGGAGTACCGTAAGTACGCCTCATTCCTCGGGATTAGCAAGCCTTGATCTCGGGCTTTTTACGATAACGTCGGAAACGTGACGTTCTGCGAGTGCATTACCCTTACTTCACTCCGCCAGCAACTCATATGGCAGAATACTGTATTCGAAATTCGATGTTGGACGTTCGACGTTCATAGATAGTCTGTTTCAGGTTTCTGACCGGGTATCTCCAGCAGCGCCCTGATATCTTCCATCTTCTCCTTTACACCGATGTAGCCTTCTTCGATGGCCAGTTCCACCTGGTCGAAGTCCATCATGTTCAGGGCGCCCAACCGGGGCTGGACCAGGACGTCCGGCGGTTCCACGGCCAGGTTGATACGGGTGATGCGTTCCTGCATGATGTTGATGGAGGTCATGACGGTGTCGATGATATCGGGCATATTGGCATCGCGTCCGAGCAGTTCGTTGATTTTGTTTTTAAAATTGGTTTCCGCCGTTTCGTAGTAGTCGGTCAGCTTGGTCAGGAGCTCGCTTTTGAATTTGGGTCCTTCCGGCACTTGTTTTTCAACTTCATTTTTCTTCTGAGTTTTCATTCTTCGGGAGACGATGCCGCTGTTCAGGTCCACGGCGATCACCACGTCGGCTTCCGTGGCCCGGGCAACGCCTACCGGAATCGGATCCACGATCCCCCCGTCCACCAGCCAGCGACCCTTGACCCATGCGGGTGCGAAAAGGCCGGGCACGCTCATGGTCGCCCGCAGGGCCTGGAGCAGGTTGCCCGATTTCAGCACCACTTTTTCTCCCCGCTGCAGGTCGGTGGCTACCATCATCACCGGGATGTTCAGTTCCGAAAAACGCTTAACGGCGGTGTGCATGGAGAAGAGTTCGGCGACTTTCTTGGTGCCGTCCAGTAAGCCGGAGCGCGGGAAGACCACATCAAAGTAGGAGAAGACTTTTTTGCCGTCCATGCTCAGCACGAATTTCTTGAGGCTGGCCAGGCTGCCGCTGGCGTAGATGGCTCCCACGTAGGAGCCGACGCTGCACCCGGAGATGAAGTCGATGGGAATGCCTTCCTCCTCCAGGGCCTCGATGGCGCCGATGTGGGCCCAGCCCCGCGATGAGCCGCTGCCGAGAACCAGGGCGACGGTTTTGCGGGGGGGTGCGTTCAGCGGATCTGGTGTCTGAAGTGGGTTGGAATTCATTTACCGCTCCTGAAGGGGTGCATTTTTTATGTTACAATGGGCGGTCCCCGGGGTCAAACCAGAAATGGCAAAGGATGATTGATCGGCTTGGAAGGGCAGTGGCACCAATCGGGCAGGAAGCCAATCGCCAGTGGGGGGTGAATCCGGCAATGCCGTTCACTCCCCTGGCGGTGGGCGGCAGCATTTACGTCTCAGGGCAACGGATCAGCCCATTTATTAGCCATGAGTTGATAACCGCTATCGTTGGGATGTACGTCTCCTGTGTAAAGGGATGGCTGTCCATAGAAATCGGCGTAGAGATCCGGACCGAGAAAAATACTATCTCCAACGGTATCGGTGATTCCTATAATTTGGAGATTGTAATTTTGGATTAATGTGTCTCTGGTCGGATTCAGGTCCGGTGGATTAGTGGGTAATATTTTAGCGATCCACACCTTTTTACTATCCGTAACGATCGTGTTGGCTATGGTTGTAAGACTGCCTCCAAAGGCCGCAGGCGCGACACCGTCAAGGGAATCATTGGTGCCGATCAGCACCAGCACCTTGTTGGCGCCCGGGTGGCGATCCAGAATGGAATCGATTCTGTCCACTGCCTCCAAGGCCCTCTCCCCTTCGATACCTTCGTTAAAAACGATCTGGGGCCGGCCGGTTTCCGTTGTCAAGAGGTTGGCCAGACGGGCCTGGTACCCTTGGATGGAGACGATGCGTCCATCAGTGGAATCATTGTTCGAGTCGATTTCGTCGCCCACGCCATTGGTAATGCTATCGCCCAGCGTAACATAGTAGTCACCGCCGGTGCCCACCGTCGAATTGATGTCCACATCGGCTTCCGTGCCATCGGCGTACCGCAAAACAGCAGTAACCGTATGATTTCCATTCGGCACCCCGGTAAACGAGACGGAATAGACGTTGCCCGATATGGCCGAGGCCGGTTTGCTGACGCCATCCCGGCTGAACACCACGCTGCCCCCGGCGGGGGTGTTGAGCACCACGGCCTCGACGGACAGGGTTGTGCCGTCATCCGGCGTCAGGGCAATGGAATAGGCCAGGGGGGAAGAGATGGCCACCGTCGGCTGCAGGGGGTTCTCGGTGATGAGGACATTGTCGAACTGGGCTTGATCCTGACAGTACAGGGCAATGGTTCCCGAAGATATCGGATTGGTATCCTTGACGGCGAAAACCGGGTCCCCGTCGATCCAGACGATGATGGTGTCGCCGCTGACTTCGGCCGTCAGGGTCATCGCGTTACCGTCCACATAGCCAATTGAATTGACCGCCAAGGTTTCAAAAACATCGCCTTTGCGCTTCTCGAAACGGGTAAAGCCGAACTTGGCGCTCATCGATACGCGATAGTAGTTTTGCGGGTTTTGATAGCGGAACATGATGCCGACGTCATTGCCTTCACTGGTGGAGGAGGCAGGGTTGGGCAACGGGGTGACGTCCACGCTGAACCGGTAAGAGGCGGGCAGCGTGTAAACGGGCGGGTCGACAAGCACAACGAAAGCGCCGGTGTGATAGGAGGTGGTTCCTTGCAGCGCATTGTTCTCCAGGAAACTGCTCTGCAGCAGTTGACCATTTACCACCGCCCAACTGTCACCGTTCCCGGATTCATCATAATGCGTCCATCGAGAGCTCCAGTCGGCACCGTCGACAAAGGAATCTGAAAATATCGTTGCCGGCGTCGGGTAGACGGGTGAGGAGGCGGGTTCTTCCCCTCCACCTCCACCGCCGCCACCGCAGCCTGACAGGGTCAATATGATTAAAATACAGATAACGGCAGCGTTTACTATTTTTTGAGAATCCAATCCTCATCCTTATTTAAATGCAGATTTCAATGCTCAGGTATTCTGCGATATTTAATCATCAACCCCCTGACAGACGAATAAGAACAAATATCACGGATCTATAATGCTTTATTATGCAATTTGCAACATCCTGCTGTTAAAGGAGCCAAAAGCATCCTAACCGCGTCACGGTCGATGGCTCGGCTTCATTTTCTCCGGATGCTTGCGCTGCATCATGGCAAGCGCCCATTGGGCACCGATGAGGTTGTCTGGCTTATACCGATGCGAATGACGGCATTCATTTACCGGTATTTCCATTTAGCGCGCCAAACGATGCAACGGCATTCTGGTTTTCAGCTTTAAGGCAGCAGCCTTTGCCATTCATCGGCCATGGTTTGGAACCCGAGGTCGTTCGGGTGCAGCAAACCGCTGTACAGGTCCGGACGGTCGGTAAAAACCGTATAGAAATCGGGTCCCAGGAATGTTGCATCGGCACCAGAGGCGTTAGCGATACCCCTGATTTCGGTGTTGAATTGCCGAATTAACGTATTCCGGGTTGCATCCACGTTGGTGGGCAGGATTTCAGCGACCCACACCTCTCTGCCACTGTCTTGAATTTCTGTGGCAATCGCCGCCACATCGTTGCGAAAGTCGGTTACCGATGTAGGGCTGGCGGCAGAGTCGTTGGTACCGATGAGCACCAACACCTTATTCGCCCTGGGATGGCGTTGCATAATGGAAAACAGTCTGTCATCCAGTTCCCAGGCCCTGTCGCCTTCGATACCTTCGTTGAAAACAATCTGGGGCCGGCTGGTCGCCGTTGTCAGATCGTCGGCCAGTTGGGCCTGGAAACCCTGAATCGATACGATTCTTCCATCGGCCGAATCGTTGTTCGACGGGTCGAAATCACCCACGCCATTGGTAATGCTGTCGCCCAGCGTAACATAGTAGTCACCGCCGGTGCCCACCGTCGAATTGACGTCGCTGTCGGCTTCCGTGCCATCGGCGTACCGCAAAACAGCAGTAACCGTATGATTTCCATTCGGCACCCCGGTAAACGAGGCGGAATAGACGTTGCCCGATATGGCCGAGGCCGGTTTGCTGACGCCATCCAGGCTGAACGCCACGCTGCCGCCGGCGGGGGTGTTGAGCACCACGGCCTCGACGGACAAGGTCGTGCCGTCATCCGGCGTCAGGGCAATGGAATAGGCCAAAGGCGAGGAAATGGCCACCGTCGGTTGCAGGGGGGTCTCGGTGATGAGGACATTGTCGAACTGGGCTTTATCCTGACAGTACAGGGCGATGGTTCCCGAAGATATCGGATTGGGATCTTTGACGGCGAAAACCGGGTCCCCGTCGATCCAGACGATGATGGTGTCGCCGTTGACTTCGGCCGTCAGGGTCATCGGCTGATCATCGACATATCCGATTGCATTGACCGCCAAGGTTTCGAAACTACCACCGATACGCTTTTCGAAACGGGTGAAGCCGAACTTGGCACTCATCGACACGCGATAATAGTCATCAGGGCCTTGGTATCGAAACATGATGCCGATGTCATTGCCTTCACTGGGGTCGGCAGGGTTGGGCAATGGGGTGACGTCCACGCTGAACCGGTAATCGGAGGGAAAAGGACTGACCGGCGGATTATCAAGAACGACATAGGTTCCGGTGTGATAGGATGTGGATTGATCCAGCGCGTCACTTTCCAAGAACTCACTTTGAAGCAATTGACCACTGACAACACTCCAATCCATGGGGTTAGAGGTGTCGTTTTGAGGTGTCCATCGAGCACCCCAACCTGTACCATCAGAAAAGTCGTCCGCAATCGGCAGGGTCGACGGAATCGTAGAAAAAACCTCGATGGCGGAGATTTTGGGGTTTTCATCCATGATGTGTTGAAACAGGATGTTCAGCTGTCCGTCGGCTACCGTGACGGGGATGCTTTTGATCAAGGCCGCATAGAGGCCGACCTCGCTGAAAATATCCAGGTTGTCGATGACCAGCTGGTTTTCGATCAGGACATCGAAGACCCGCAGGCCGACGCCGCCGGCGCCGGAGAACAGTTCGGTGAAGTAAAGCCTGACGAGATAGTCCCCGTTGGGAACGGTGAAGCGGTATTCAAGCTCCGGGCTGACGGCTTTGTCATAGCGCTCGGTCTGATACAGCACGTCGTTGGTGGTTCCGCTGATGGGGTTGGCCGTGGATGCGGTCAAGCCGGTATTGAACCCGCTGTCGGCGGACCAGATGTTGCCGCTGCCGTCCGTGTACGCACCCCCGCCCGCATTGACACGGATGACCGGCAAGCCGGCAGTTGCCGTCGTGGAGACACTGACGGGACTGGACGGATCCGATTCGTTGAGGGCGTTGTCGTATGCCGTCACCGCATAGCTGTAGGTGGTGGACGGAGCCAGGCCGGTATCGGTAAACGCGGGAGTGGTCGATGTCCCGGCCAGTCCGCCGTTGCGGTAGATGCGGTAGCCCGCCAGTCCGGACCCGCCTGTGTCGGTCGATGGGTTCCAGGACAGGTTGATCTGGGTGGCGTCGGCCGCGCTTCCGGACAGGCCCGCGGGGACCGTCGGAGGAGTCGTGTCGTCCTGGCTGACCACCTCGATGGCGGAGATTTTGGGGTTTTCATCCATGATGTGTTGAAACAGGATGTTCAGCTGTCCGTCGGCTACCGTGACGGGGATGCTTTTGATCAAGGCCGCATAGAGGCCGACCTCGCTGAAAATATCCAGGTTGTCGATGACCAGCTGGTTTTCGATCAGGACATCGAAGACCCGCAGGCCGACGCCGCCGGCGCCGGAGAACAGTTCGGTGAAGTAAAGCCTGACGAGATAGTCCCCGTTGGGAACGGTGAAGCGGTATTCAAGCTCCGGGCTGACGGCTTTGTCATAGCGCTCGGTCTGATACAGCACGTCGTTGGTGGTTCCGCTGATGGGGTTGGCCGTGGATGCGGTCAAGCCGGTATTGAACCCGCTGTCGGCGGACCAGATGTTGCCGCTGCCGTCCGTGTACGCACCCCCGCCCGCATTGACACGGATGACCGGCAAGCCGGCAGTTGCCGTCGTGGAGACACTGACGGGACTGGACGGATCCGATTCGTTGAGGGCGTTGTCGTATGCCGTCACCGCATAGCTGTAGGTGGTGGACGGAGCCAGGCCGGTATCGGTAAACGCGGGAGTGGTCGATGTCCCGGCCAGTCCGCCGTTGCGGTAGATGCGGTAGCCCGCCAGTCCGGACCCGCCTGTGTCGGTCGATGGGTTCCAGGACAGGTTGATCTGGGTGGCGTCGGCCGCGCTTCCGGACAGGCCCGCGGGGACCGTCGGAGGAGTCGTGTCGTCCTGGCTGACCACCTCGATGGCGGAGATTTTGGGGTTTTCATCCATGATGTGTTGAAACAGGATGTTCAGCTGTCCGTCGGCTACCGTGACGGGGATGCTTTTGATCAAGGCCGCATAGAGGCCGACCTCGCTGAAAATATCCAGGTTGTCGATGACCAGCTGGTTTTCGATCAGGACATCGAAGACCCGCAGGCCGACGCCGCCGGCGCCGGAGAACAGTTCGGTGAAGTAAAGCCTGACGAGATAGTCCCCGTTGGGAACGGTGAAGCGGTATTCAAGCTCCGGGCTGACGGCTTTGTCATAGCGCTCGGTCTGATACAGCACGTCGTTGGTGGTTCCGCTGATGGGGTTGGCCGTGGATGCGGTCAAGCCGGTATTGAACCCGCTGTCGGCGGACCAGATGTTGCCGCTGCCGTCCGTGTACGCACCCCCGCCCGCATTGACACGGATGACCGGCAAGCCGGCAGTTGCCGTCGTGGAGACACTGACGGGACTGGACGGATCCGATTCGTTGAGGGCGTTGTCGTATGCCGTCACCGCATAGCTGTAGGTGGTGGACGGAGCCAGGCCGGTATCGGTAAACGCGGGAGTGGTCGATGTCCCGGCCAGTCCGCCGTTGCGGTAGATGCGGTAGCCCGCCAGTCCGGACCCGCCTGTGTCGGTCGATGGGTTCCAGGACAGGTTGATCTGGGTGGCGTCGGCCGCGCTTCCGGACAGGCCCGCGGGGACCGTCGGAGGAGTCGTGTCGGCAGTTGCCGTCGTGGAGACACTGACGGGACTGGACGGATCCGATTCGTTGAGGGCGTTGTCGTATGCCGTCACCGCATAGCTGTAGGTGGTGGACGGAGCCAGGCCGGTATCGGTAAACGCGGAAGTGGTCGATGTCCCGGCCAGTCCGCCGTTGCGGTAGATGCGGTAGCCCGCCAGTCCGGACCCGCCTGTGTCGGTCGATGGGTTCCAGGACAGGTTGATCTGGGTGGCGTCGGCTGCGCTTCCGGACAGGCCCGCGGGGACCGTCGGGGGAGTCGTGTCGGCAGTTGCCGTCGTGGAGACACTGACGGGACTGGACGGATCCGATTCGTTGAGGGCGTTGTCGTATGCCGTCACCGCATAGCTGTAGGTGGTGGACGGAGCCAGGCCGGTATCGGTAAACGCGGGAGTGGTCGATGTCCCGGCCAGTCCGCCGTTGCGGTAGATGCGGTAGCCCGCCAGTCCGGACCCGCCTGTGTCGGTCGATGGGTTCCAGGACAGGTTGATCTGGGTGGCGTCGGCCGCGCTTCCGGACAGGCCCGCGGGGACCGTCGGAGGAGTCGTGTCGGCAGTTGCCGTCGTGGAGACACTGACGGGACTGGACGGATCCGATTCGTTGAGGGCGTTGTCGTATGCCGTCACCGCATAGCTGTAGGTGGTGGACGGAGCCAGGCCGGTATCGGTAAACGCGGAAGTGGTCGATGTCCCGGCCAGTCCGCCGTTGCGGTAGATGCGGTAGCCCGCCAGTCCGGACCCGCCTGTGTCGGTCGATGGGTTCCAGGACAGGTTGATCTGGGTGGCGTCGGCCGCGCTTCCGGACAGGCCCGCGGGGACCGTCGGAGGAGTCGTGTCGTCCTGGCTGACCACCTCGATGGCGGAGATTTTGGGGTTTTCATCCATGATGTGTTGAAACAGGATGTTCAGCTGTCCGTCGGCTACCGTGACGGGGATGCTTTTGATCAAGGCCGCATAGAGGCCGACCTCGCTGAAAATATCCAGGTTGTCGATGACCAGCTGGTTTTCGATCAGGACATCGAAGACCCGCAGGCCGACGCCGCCGGCGCCGGAGAACAGCTCGGTGAAGTAAAGCCTGACGAGATAGTCCCCGTTGGGAACGGTGAAGCGGTATTCAAGCTCCGGGCTGACGGCTTTGTCATAGCGCTCGGTCTGATACAGCACGTCGTCGGTGGTTCCGCTGATGGGGTTGGCCGTGGATGCGGTCAAGCCGGTATTGAACCCGCTGTCGGCGGACCAGATGTTGCCGCTGCCGTCCGTGTACGCACCCCCGCCCGCATTGACACGGATATCTGCAACTGCCGAGTGGATATTTATGCCTGACAGGAGGATCACCATACCGATAAAGAAAGCAGCATTTTTTTTCATTTGAATCCATTTCGAAAAAGCCAAGGCAAGCATTAACAAAGGCTGTTGAAAAACATTTGTGGTTGGTTACCCAGCGCAGGCATTTGGCGCAGGGTGATCATCAATCGCCCATACGCACCGAATTTTGCCCTGCCCTGCCTGCGCCAATGAGGCCCTTGAACAACTCGGTTAAGAAAATATATGGATGCGGTGAAGTGGCTTTTCTTTGTAGTTCAGATTAGATAACATTTGCGGTCAGAGTCGATCAGTCAAATGGCGTGACATAAAAGACCCTTCTCCGGGTTGGTATCCAATGCGCCAAATGCACCACACGAAAAGAGAGCCCGGCCCTTAACCCTGGGGCTGTTTTTTCGTTCTCAATTCATTCGTGTCCTTGATCGATGTTGCCGACGCATCCGGTCAGCGCAGCGGCAACTATATAATTTACCGTTTCATAATTCGTAAATTAATAAGCAAAAAATGTACCCATGAAGTAGAAATGCCATTAATATTCTGAATTATATACTTATTCATCATAAATTGCTGTCGACGACCTTTTGGGCTTGTGAAAATAATGTGCCTTTTTTTGGGAATTCAATTCCTCAAATTAAAGGAAACCATGAAAAAGAGATCCCAAACGGCATGGGGGGCGGTCAGGTGTGAAAGCGGTGACCCATAAAATGGGAAATTATGTAATTTGTTTCCACTTTTTGCACACCGGTCCAGTTGTGTTTCGCAGGGCGCCTGCCTTAGAAACAAGAAAAATGAACAGGAAAATGCAGGAGCTATTTCGAGTGCGCGATGCTTTATTTAGGAAAATTGACTCTTCATTATCAACCGGGTTGGAAGCCCCGCACCATGCCGGCGGACATGATTGTTGACACCGTCAAGGTGGTTGCGTTATTTGGTATCTGGGCGCAGGCTGTTAATGGTGACGCCGGTCGGCATGAGATCCAACAGATGGTTGCAGCCATTAACAACACCCCGTCCAGATTGGGAAAAAGTGTTGGGGGGAGGTATTGACCCCTTGTCACCGATAAGGTCTTCGATCAATTATTTTGACCAGTCCACCTCTGTTCGAATCCAGTCATTCGATTGATAAGAAAAGAAATTTGTGACTTTTAGCGCTCGCGTCCGCCCTGAAAAACCGTTCCGGCCGGCAGGTTGAATTGCCCGGGTGTTGATGGACACGTAAAGAGGCGGCGGGGTAAAAATTACACCATGGATGCCCTGCCTGGTACGTTGCTTGCCTATGGGGTTTTATGATGCTCACAACGATGAAAGCGGCAAATCATTTCCTTCCGGAAGTTACTCCGGCCATATATCCGGAAGGTGGCGGTCACCTCAGAACTGAATCGTTTGGAAACATAGCGGTTATCTTTAACGGTAGTTGAAACTTTTAAAACAAAGGATGGTAGATGATGAAAAAAGCGAAAACGACTATTTTCAGTTTCATCGTGATGACAGTTGTGGGGTTTTCTTTTGTTATGACGAGTGCAAGCTTCGCCGCCTGTCCGGCTGACATCGCCGCCTATTGGAAGCTGGACGAAGCGGCCGGCCCGACCTATGCGGATTTCATCGGCGACAACGATGGTACGGGCGCCGTCGATCCTGACGCCGCCACCGGCAAGGTCAACGGGGCCCAGAGTTTCAACGGCTCGACCATGTCGATCAGTGTGCCGGCCAGCAAAACCTTCAACTGGCTCAGCACCGACAGTTTTACCATGGAATTCTGGGTAAAGGTGACCGGCGGTATTCCGGCCAACAACAAGGGCTTGCTTTCCCGAAGCGGCGGCGGCCTATTCTGGTTTGCCGGCCTCGAAAGTGTTAATGGTCATGTTACCTTTGAGTTGAACGACACCGGTGCAGACAGTTCTACGCTTGAAGGAAGCACCGACATTGCAACCGTCAGCGGATGGCACCATGTGGCGATCGTCCGTGACGAATCAACTGATACCACCCACCTGTATGTCGACGGTAATCTTGAGGACAGCGAAATGGTCAATTTTGGCGCCGGATTTTCATCAGAGACGACAGCGCTCAACATCGGCCGGATCGAAGGGTTTGCCAACTCCTGGTTCAACGGGTTGATCGACGAGGTCGCCATTTACGACCGGGCCCTGCCCGAAAGTGAAATCGATGCCCATGTCGCCGCCGGTACGGACTATTGCGGCGGCAGCGCTGCACCCACCGATGAGGCGATCTTTGCACCCTACCCCGATAACACCATCTCCTTGTGGCCGCTGGACGAAGCGGGCGGAAGCACCTACGTGGACGCATTCGACGACAACGACGGTACGGGTGCTGTCGATCCTGACGCCGTTGCCGGCAAGGTCGACGGGGCCCAGAGTTTCAACGGCTCGACCATGTCGATCAGTGTGCCGGCCAGCAAAACCTTCAACTGGCTCAGCACCGACAGTTTTACCATGGAATTCTGGGTAAAGGTGACCGGCGGTATTCCGGCCAACAACAAGGGCTTGCTTTCCCGAAGCGGCGGCGGCCTATTCTGGTTTGCCGGCCTCGAAAGTGTTAATGGTCATGTTACCTTTGAGTTGAACGACACCGGTGCAGACAGTTCTACGCTTGAAGGAAGCACCGACATTGCAACCGTCAGCGGATGGCACCATGTGGCGATCGTCCGTGACGAATCAACTGATACCACCCACCTGTATGTCGACGGTAATCTTGAGGACAGCGAAATGGTCAATTTTGGCGCCGGATTTTCATCAGAGACGACAGCGCTCAACATCGGCCGGATCGAAGGGTTTGCCAACTCCTGGTTCAACGGGTTGATCGACGAGGTCGCCATTTACGACCGGGCCCTGCCCGAAAGTGAAATCGATGCCCATGTCGCCGCCGGGTTGGACGGAGACAGCGTCACCTCGCTGAGATCCTCAGCGCCCACGACGCCTCCTGCGGCTGGTGGCGGTGGTGGTGGTGGCGGCGGTGGTTGTTTTATCGACTCCTTATTCTAAAATTGTTTAAAATTTAAAATAACATATAATTTTTAAAACCATGGGGGCGGAGAACCTTCTCCGCCCCCATGGACCGTAAGCCTTCTTGCACCTGAAATGATCAGCCCATTCACCCACCGGTGACAACCCGGTGTGGCACGCATCATTGTCGTCCTTTCCCTGACGAATTTCACTGGCTTGTTATCATTGCGATTTCTGTAACGTCCGGGTTTCGGGAAAACAAAGACAGTTTTCCCACCAATGCTTGAATGTTGCCTCAAGGGACCTGCGCGCATTCACGGTACCGCTAAAAATTCAAAGAATTCTGTTGATTGAGGAAATAAAACAAAAATCTGCATGCTTTTTGCTTAACCCATTCCCATTGAAAAATAGTCAGGTCGGCTTTCTGGTTTCGCGGAGACTGCCGATACTGAATATAGTGAATCCTGGAATGGTTGGGCGATTAAGGCGGAAATCGATCAAACGTGTTGATCCCATATCGATTACCGATTATAGTAAATCCCTTGATTAGCAAGGTGTTAGCTAAAAGATGGCGCACCGGCCCGACACCATCCGGGGCCTTGACAGCTCATAGGTGCGGTTTCAACCAATAAAGGCGGCGGCATTCCGGCTGCCGTAAATTAACCGACGACTCGGTATCTTTTGTAACCGAGGGAGCGGAGCTATGTATTCACCGTTCACCTTTTTTGGAAGCGAGGTATCATGAAAGCGATCATTTTAGCAGGCGGATTCGGAACGCGGCTGTCCGAAGAAACGGGCGTCCGGCCCAAACCGATGGTGGAGATCGGTGACCGACCGATCCTGTGGCATATCATGAAAACCTACTCCGCCCATGGAGTCGACGATTTCATCATTTGTCTGGGGTACAAGGGCCACATGATAAAGGAATATTTTGCCAAATATTCTCTCCACCGCTCGGACGTTACCTTTGACCTGCGCAACAACGACATGCAGATCCACCAGAACGACACCGAACCGTGGAAAGTCACGCTGGTGGATACCGGCGAAAGTTCAATGACCGGCGGCCGTTTGAAACGGGTCGAAAAATACATTGGCAATGAAACCTTCTGCCTGACATACGGGGACGGTGTGTCGGATCTCAACATCACCGAATTGGTCGATTTTCATAAACGCCAAAAAACCCTGGCCACCCTGACTGCCGTCAAACCGCCGGGCCGCTTCGGCGCGTTCAACCTGGACAAGGACCAGATGCAAATCCTTTCATTTAAAGAAAAGCCGCGCGGGGACGGGGCCTGGATCAACGGCGGGTTTTTCGTATTGGAGCCCGAGGTGTTCGATTATATCGAAAGTGATTCGACCGTCTGGGAACGCGAACCCATGGAGAAACTGGCAAAAGACGGAATGCTCTCCGCCTACCGGCATTATGGATTCTGGCAAAACATGGATACGCTGCGGGACAAAATGTATTTAGAGGAGTTGTGGAAATCTCCCAATCCCGCATGGAAGATTTGGTAACGCCTGAGCCACGACAGCGAGTGCGCGCATAGTCAACGGCGGGGTTCAAGAGCGGGCAGAAAATCGATTGATTATCCTTTCGGCGATCCACAGAATAAAACTATATACAGGGGAGCACCTATGAAAATTTTGATTACGGGGAACATGGGGTATGTTGGACCGTGTCTGGTTCGACATTTGAGGAACCGATACCCGGATGCCGTTTTGGTTGGTCTGGATATGGGCTATTTCGCCAATTGTTTAACTGCCGAGACCATGCTCCCGGAATGCCGGGTCGACTTGCAATTTTTTTCAGACATGAGACATCTGCCGGCCGAATCATTGAAGGATGTCGACGCGGTGGTTCACCTGGCGGCCATCTCCAATGACCCGATGGGCAACACATTTGAGGATGTCACCTACGATATTAACTTCCATTCCAGTGTCGAACTGGCCCGGCAGGCAAAGGCGGCAGGCGCTAAAGCATTCGTTTATGCCTCAAGCTGCAGTATGTACGGGTCTGCCGAAGACAGCGCGAGAGATGAAAATTCCCCGCTAAACCCGCTGACCGCCTATGCCAAATCAAAGGTATCCAGTGAGATCGGGCTGAAACCATTGAGCGATGACGCCTTTAAGATTACCAGCCTCAGGTTCTCGACCGCATGCGGCATGAGCGAAAGATTAAGATTGGATCTGGTATTGAACGATTTCGTCGCCGGCGCCGTGGCTTCCAAAAAAATTACGATCTTGAGTGACGGGAGCCCATGGCGGCCGTTGATAAATATCAACGATATGGCCAGGGCAATTGATTGGGCGCTATTCAGAGAACCGGCCAACGGTGGAAACTTCCTGGCGGTCAATGTTGGAAGCGATGAGTGGAATTATCAAGTCAAAGACCTTGCTGAAGCGGTGGCGAAGGTTATTCCCGAGGTGGAAATTTCCATCAACGCGGACGCGCAACCGGACAAGCGATCCTATCGCGTGAATTTCGATCTTTTTAAAACGTTGGCCCCGGACCATCAACCCCAGGTCGATGTCATAACCACCGTTAAAGCGTTGAAGCACGGTTTGGAAACAATGGGGTTCAAGGACTCGAATTTCCGTCAGTCCCGATTTATGCGGCTGCGCGTACTGACCGATCTGCGGGATACGGGTTTACTCAACGACCGTCTCGAATGGACACATAAAATAAAAAAACAGGGTGGATTCTAAATGGTAAGCGCAACTAAAGACTGCCGATTCTGCGGCCAGACATTGAACTACACCTTTGCCGATCTGGGGGCATCCCCGCTGGCAAATTCGTATCTCAAGGAAGAACAGCTTTTAGGCATGGAGCCCTTTTTCCCTCTGCATGTTTATGTGTGCGACAACTGTCATCTCGTCCAGCTGCCTGAATTCCAGAGCCCGGAAACGATCTTTGACGACTATGCCTATTTTTCGTCCTACTCGGATTCATGGCTTAAGCACGCGAAAGATTATACCGAGTCAATGATTGAGCGGTTCGGATTTGATTCGGAGAGCGCCATTGTGGAAATTGCCAGCAATGACGGCTATCTCCTTCAGTATTTCAAGGAAAAGGGGATACCGGTTTTAGGCATTGAACCGGCAAAAAATGTGGCCAAAGCCGCTCAAATAAAGGGGATCCCGACGATCTCCAGGTATTTTGGCGTTGAGACCGCAACCCTCCTTGCTTCGGAAGGAAAACATGCCGACCTCCTGATTGGCAACAATGTATTGGCGCATGTCCCAAATCTCAATGATTTTGTAAAAGGGATGAAAATACTTCTGAAGCCCGATGGTATCATCACCATGGAGTTCCCGCATTTAATGCGCTTAATGGACGAGAACCAGTTTGATACGATCTATCACGAGCATTTTTCATATTTTTCATTCATGACCGTTAAAAAAATCTTTGCTGAACATGGCCTGGCCATCTTTGACGTGGAAGAACTGCCTACGCATGGCGGATCGTTAAGGATTTATGCCGGCCACCGTTCAGATCGATCCAAACCCATGAACCGGGGGGTCACGGATCTTTTGAACAAAGAACAGGCTGCCAGGTTTGACACCCTGGAGCACTATTTGTCGTTCAATACCAAAGTAAAGGCCATCAAGCAGGATATTTTGACCTTTATGATTCAGGCCAAAAAAGAAGGGAAGTCCATTGCCGGCTATGGGGCGCCGGCCAAAGGGAACACCCTTTTGAATTACTGCGGTATTCGAACCGATTTCATCGATTACACCGTTGATCGAAGCCCCCACAAACAGGGCCTGTTCCTGCCGGGGACGCATATCCCGATTTATCACCCCGACAAAATAAATGAAACCAGACCGGATTACTTGATGATTCTCCCGTGGAATCTGAAAGATGAAATCATGGCGCAGATGGCGCACATAGGTGACTGGGGCGGTAAGTTTTTGGTGTTGATTCCAAAAATAGGCATATGTTGATGATCTTTTTGGAAACAAAACTAAAAGGGGCTTTTATCATTGAATTAGAGGCGCTTCGCGATGAACGGGGCTTTTTTGCACGGACCTGGTGCAAGCGCGAATTTGAGGCGCATGGGCTTGATCCGAATCTGGTTCAATGCAACCTGTCCGTTAATATCAAGCGGGGAACCCTGCGGGGCATGCACCACCAGAAGGCCCCTCACGAAGAAGCAAAATTGGTGCGGTGCACGGCTGGCGCTATTTATGATGTAATTATCGATGTAAGGCCGGACTCTCCAACGTTCAAGCAGTGGCTGTCGATTGAGCTGTCTGCCGAAAACAGAAAAATGCTTTTCATACCGAAAGGGTTCAGCCATGGGTTTTTAACCGTGGCGGACAATACCGAAGTCTTCTACCAGATGTCGGATTTTTATGATCCTGCATGTGCCACCGGGATCAGGTGGAATGACCCTGCCTTTAAGATCGGTTGGCCTGAAGAAATAAAAATCATATCCGAAAAAGACATGCACTATCCTGATTTCAGGGAATAAGCCGGTTACGGTAAAAAAACATGAAAGAAAGATATTGTCTAGAGGGTGACGCGTTGGCGCAGGCGGGCAAAGACATGCATCGGCTGATGGGTGAATTGTATCCGATTTGTCGAAGCATTACGGGCGATGGTGTTCGAAAGACGCTGGACATCCTGAGTAAAACGATTCCGATCGATGTGAAAGAGGTGGCTTCAGGGATTGACGTCTTCGATTGGACCATCCCGAAGGAATGGAATATAAAGGATGCATACGTAAAAGACCCAAAAGGCAATAAAATAATAGACATAAACGCATCGACCCTGCACATTTTAAATTACAGCGTACCCATTCATAAGACGGTTGGCCTATCTGAATTGAAGAGGCATCTTTTTTCCTTGCCGGAGCATCCCGCGTGGATCCCCTACAGGACTTCCTACTACAATGAAACCTGGGGCTTTTGCACCAGCCACAATCAATTGGAGGCGCTTGAACCCGGCGATTACGAGGTCTACATCGATGCTTCCCTGAAAGAAGGTTTCCTGACATACGGTGAGTGTTACATCAAGGGGGAAACCTCGGATGAAGTCCTGATATCGACTCACATATGTCACCCTTCCCTTTGCAATGACAATCTATCCGGCGTTGTTTTAGCAAACTTTTTGGCGGGCTTTTTATCCCGAACGTCTTTAAAATACTCCTACCGGTTTTTATTTATCCCCGGCACGATCGGTTCGATTACCTGGCTTTACTATAATGAAACGAATCTTTCACATATAAAACATGGGTTCGTTATCACCTGTGCGGGCGATTCGGGAAGATTCACCTACAAAAAAACACGTCGAGGGAATTCAGCAATCGATCGGGTCTTTTCCCAAGCACTGAGAGATTCAAAGAGAGATTTCGATATTATCGATTTCTTCCCTTATGGATATGACGAACGGCAGTATTGCTCGCCTGGATTCAATCTGCCGGTCGGCTGTTTTATGAGAACACCCCACGGGCAATTCCCGGAATATCACACATCGGGCGACAACCTCGATTTCGTCACGCCGACAGACCTCGCTGATTCTTTTTCAATGCTTCTGGCGGTCTGTAATATTTTGGAAAACGACACCACGTACCTGAATCAAAATCCAAAATGCGAACCGCAATTAGGGAAAAGAGGGCTTTACAAAAAAATTGGGGGCCAGGATGACAGCGGGTCCTTTCAGCTGGCCATGCTATGGGTCCTCAACTTGTCTGATGGCACGCATTCTTTGTTGGATATATCGGAACGATCTCAAATGACATTCGATTTGATAAAGGATGCCGCCACCGTGTTGGCGGAAAATGGCCTGTTGAAAGAATTGGCTGGGAAATACTGATCCATGAGCGAATTAAAAAATAAAATAGCGGTCGTCACCGGCGCCAGCAGCGGCATCGGCAAGGCCATTGCGCTGGGTCTTGCAAAAAAGGGGGTTGCGACCTTCCTTCTGGGGCGAAACCTGAAAGCTTTGCAGCAGGTTGCCGAGATTGCCCGCCAGACATCCGCCCGGTCTCAGTTCTTTGCCGTCGACCTGGCTTCAGTCCAGGAAATTAGGAAAATTGCGGATAGCTTGAAAAAGGAAGCTGCCTGTATCGACATCCTCATCCACAGCGCAGGGATCATTGCCTTCGGCCCGCATGAGTCGGCTTCCCTGGAGGATTTCGACAGGCAGTTTCAAATTAATGTCCGGGCCCCTTATGCCCTGACGCAGTGTCTATTGCCGTTGGTTAAGGACTGCCGGGGACAAGTGGTTTTCATCAACTCGAGCGCAGGCTTGAATGCCGGCGCAAAAGTGGGACAATATGCAGCCACCAAATTTGCCCTAAAAGCGATTGCTGATAGTTTTCGCCTGGAAATTAATTCAGATGGTGTGCGCGTATTAAGTGTGTATCCAGGCCGAACAGCCAGTCCAATGCAGGCGGCTATTTTTAAAATGGAGGGAAGAGAATATCACCCTGAACTCCTCATGCAACCAGAAGATGTCGCCGACGTCATTCTGAATGCACTCACGATACCCCGTAGTGCCGAGGTCACTGAAATCAGTGTCAGACCGTTCATCAAACCATAGTGCTTCGTCAACGCCATTAAAACAAAAAAGAGTAGGGATAGTGCCTGCAGCTGGAGAAGCGTCTCGTATGTCGCCTTTACCTCTCAGCAAAGAACTTTTCCCGATTGGGTTCTATCAGCAGGCCGGCGAGAACCGCCTGCATCCCAAACCGGTTTGTTTAAACCTTTTGGAAAAAATGCGGATGGCTGACGTCACTGAAGCATATGTTGTGTTGCGCAAAGGCAAGTGGGATATTCCGGCCTATTTAGGTGACGGCAAAAGCCTTAACATGAATATTGGTTACTTGATTATGGATTTGCCTTATGGGGTGCCATTTACACTGGATCAGGCCTTTCCGTTTATACAAGACACGACTGTCGTTTTCGGGTTTCCTGATACCATTTTCCAGCCCGATGATGCCTTTTTGAGACTACTCGTTAAGCAAGCTGAATGCAATGCTGACGTCGTCTTGGGGCTCTTCCCTGCAGAAAATCCACATAAAATGGATATGGTTGCCTTAAATGAAAGTGGCAATGTGAGTTGCATTCAGATCAAGCCAACTCAAACGAGTTTAAAATATACCTGGATCATTGCGGTTTGGAACTATGCCTTTACCTGTTACCTGCATAAATTTGTCAATCGTCATCGTCAAGCCTTATCGCTTGAAAAAAACGACCGGAGTCAACGATATGCTAACGAGATATATATTAGCGATGTCGTTCAATCTGCTTTGAATTCTGGTTATAAAATTGAGAACGTCGTTTTTAACGATGGCGATTACATTGATATCGGCACGCCTGAAGATATGGTTCGTGCAACCAAGGTTCACCTGGATCAACATCGCCTGGATTAACCTAAATATAGGAAAAGGACAGTGATCGACCAGAAAAGAATCCTCGTGACAGGTGGTGCAGGCTTCATCGGCTCACATTTGTGCGGCGATTTAATTATAGAAGGAAAAGATCTTTTATGTGCCGGCAATCTAAACACGGGAAGAAAGCACCCAAACGATGGCGGGATGGTTTCCAATTTTATTATTCAGGCTCCGCAGGGCAAGCCGATCACCATTTATGGTGATGACTCACAAACGCGGTCTTTTTGCTACATGGGCGATCTGATCGAAGCGATAACACGTTTAATGGCGACCGCCCAAAATGTCACCGGTCCCATGAACATATCAATAGTTTGACCAGCTATTGTCTCAAGTCGGCCGAAAACCAGTCTGCCTGAATCCAATCCCAAAGCCAAAGGCTGTCAAGGTTCAAGCCATCCATTTGCAACGTTCTCTTTAACGCATCTTATTGTGAAACGAAATTAATAGTATCCGAATGGAATCTCTATGAAGGCGGCAAAAACCCCCCCCATTAAACTTTCGATTGTCGTACCATGCTATGATGAAGAAGCTACGCTTAGCCGGTGCGTCGATCGAGTCCTTGAATTGCAAGACGATCATTTATCAATAGAAATCATTATCGTTGATGATGCCTCTCGTGACAATAGTCTTGGGATTGCCAGGGACCTTGAGAAACGGTTCAAAGAAATCGTCGTTTTTCAACACGATAAAAACATGGGAAAAGGAGCAGCGCTGCGGACCGGTTTCAAAGCAGCAACCGGTGATTTTGTCGCCATCCAGGATGCCGATTTAGAATATAACCCAATGGAATTGAAAAACTTGCTTATCCCGCTCAAGGAAAATCAGGCCGACGTAGTCATCGGATCACGGTTTCTGTCTTCCGGTGCGCATCGTGTCCTTTATTTCTGGCATTCCCTTGGAAACCGGTTTCTCACGTTGCTGTCCAACATGTTTACGGACCTGAATCTGACCGATATGGAATCCTGTTATAAAGTCTTCAGACGAGAAATCATTCAACAAGTTGACCTAAAGGAGAACCGATTCGGGTTTGAACCTGAAATCGTTGCCAAGGTATCCCAGATGCGGGTTCGTGTCTTTGAAATTGGCATCTCTTACTCCGGCAGGACCTATGAGGAAGGTAAAAAAATAGGCGTTAAAGATGGTATCCGGGCATTGTATTGCATAATGAAATACAACGCTCATAAATCACCACTGCCGATGCAATTTTTAATTTATCTATTGATTGGCGGTACAGCAGCCTTGTTCAACCTGATAATTTTTTTGGGTATGTACAATACCGGCATCGATGCATCGATTTCAGCTCCAGTGGCTTTTGTTGCCGCTGCCGCCATCAATTACCTTCTGTGCATATTTATTTTGTTCAAACATCAAGCCAAGTGGACAGCACCCATGGAGTGGCTTACCTATGTTCTCGTCGTCGGCTGTGTGGCATGGGTTGACATGGCCGTGACCAGGTATCTTCTCACCATAGGTTATTCCCCGACTGTTTCCAAATTGACCGCCACTGGTATTGCGTTGATACTGAATTTTTTGGGCCGGCGCTTTGTGGTTTTTCCGGAAAAACCAAGCGGCCCGTGGCGTCCACAAAATCAGGGATAGGCAATTTGATTCTGAAATGCAGCCGCAAACTGAATATTATGGGCCATGCACCCACGATATTCACGGCTTTAATGGTGATCAACCATAATCCCGCCGGTCAATGCCCGCCATGAACCCCTATAAAAAAATGAAGGATACAGATATCCTAAACAGTTTGTACGAAAAAAGAGTATTGATTATTCTTCTTGTATTGCTTGGTTCGGCAATCCTCACACAGATTATCTATATTTCTTTTGGGCGCGTTCTGGTTGCGGATATTTATTACGAAAGATCATTCTCATTTTTAAATGACACGATGGCGAATCGAGCGCATTGGTCCCTGGAACGCTATTTTGCAAGGGCAGATCGCCTCGTGCATCAGTTCCACGCGGTAGTTGCTATATTACTGATAGTAACGATTTTTTATGCCTTTTCTAGAAAGATGGCGTATTTCTTCAGCACAAAAAAAATATTTTTTGTCGAATCTTTCCAGGGGGATTCGGAACCATGCGAAATTGCAAACGCCATTTCACGTCGTGCTGCAGGTGGTGCTCTTCTTCTGACACTGATTGTAGCCAGCGGCCCGCTATATTTTTCAAAATTCCCGCCGCTTCTCGATTACCCGTGGCATCTCGCCCGCATTTACATTCTTGACAATTGGCAGCAACTACCGCTGTTGCAGCGTTGGTATGATATACGTTCTTTCATCTTGCCCAACATAGGAATGGACCTCGTTACGCTCTCCCTGTCAAAAATATTTTCTGTTGAGTTGGCTGGCCGCATTTTCATTTTTATCGTCTTTGCCCTCATGGTAAGCGGTTCTATGTGTATTTACCGAGCTGTTTATTGTCATTATTCTTTGTGGCCCCTGGTGTCAGCTTTATTTTTATTTAATTCAATCTTCATATTTGGGTTCCTGAATTATCTGTTGGGTATCGGCCTGTTTCTGTGGGCGATTGGAATCTGGGTTCTCATCAGAAATTCCAATCCATTTTTACGTTTTTTTACGGGCACGGTTTTAACGACGGTCTTGTTTTTCTGCCACATCGCTGCGCTGGGGTTATTTGCAGTAACCATTGCCGGATATGAATGGCAGCGAAGCTGCCGTACGATTCTTACGAGCGAACAAACTGCCGACCGTGATCTTTTCATCGGAGCGGCAATTTTTTTCTTGCCATGCGTGTTGTATATCCTCTCTTCCACTTCCGATCATGTCCTCAGCCGAATTGTCTATGCGCAACCATGGTTCGGTCAAAAGTTGAGCACCTTCTTTATGTCATTGTTGACACGGAACTGGATGATAGATGCGCCAATGCTTGTCCTTTTGGCTTTGTTTTTTATTGGAATCAGACCGCTTGGGCGTATCCGCATAGCTAAGTCGATGTATTCTCCGATTGCAATGGTGTTAATTGCCTATTTTGTTCTGCCATACGATGGATTGCTATCCGGAGCCTACATCGATACCCGGATTCCCATTGCCATCGTTTTATTTGTAATCGGGTGCAGCCGGTTGATAGTGAAAAAGAAGGTGTGGCAGCGTGTGACGGAATATGGCCTGTTCTGCTTCCTGATATTCCAGTCTGTTTTTCTGTCTTACGATTGGCAAAAATATGAGGCAATCATTCAGGATTTTACGATGGTTTTCAGCCGGCTGCCCGCTGGCGCAATAATGTTTGTTACCAGTGGCGCAAAAGAACCGGTACCCGCTGGTGATCGGTTCCAGTGGCAGCCGCCGATACTCCATTTGGGTTCCCTGGCGACGCTTCAGCAAAATGTTTTCGTCCCCGTTACATGGGCACATCCGTCTAAACAGGCTATTGCCGTATCCGAACGATATGAGGCAATCAAGGCTTTTCAGGGAAATAGCCCCATTGAAATCAATACGGCTGAAGAATTGTCGAATTTCATCAGTCAAGCAAAGGGTTTGATCAACATGGCTGATTTCCCGGCAGATTCGGTCTTTCTTTTGGTCATTGATCCCAGGCAAATCCTATTTGAAGGCGTCAATCAGGCCAAGATCGTGGCATCCGGTTCGCGTTTTGCCCTTTTACACCTGCTTGTCTAACCGGGAGTTGCCCTGGATTCAGGTTTTAAAATCGAGAACGTCGTTTTTAACAAGGGCAGTTGCATTGGTATCGGCACACCAGAGGACATGATCCGTGCCATGGACGTTTATCTGCCTCACGATGCTATCGACCGGCCGATCTTAGCGACATGCAGGCGGCAGCCTTTCTGCCCTCGCGCAGCCCCGGTGTTGAATGGCTCCATTTAATTTCTACCTGCAGTCAATCATTCAGGAAGGATCGTAATATGAGAAGTGAGGCGACAACCGTAATCGAGCACAAGACGGGGTGGCAATTAATCGATCTGAAGGAACTGTTAGACTTCCGTGATCTTTTTTTATTCCTGGTCTGGCGCGATGTGAAGGTTCTGTATGCCCAGACCATCTTGGGATTTTTGTGGGCCATCTTGCAGCCCCTGGTTCAGATACTCCTATTCACCATCGTTTTTGGAAGGGTCGCCAAGATCCCCACGGATGGAATCCCCTACGTCCTTTTCACCACGGTTGCCGTCGTACCCTGGACCTACATGTCGCAGGCCATGGGGGCGTCGAGCCACAGTCTTTTAAGCGCGATGAATATGCTCGGGAAGGTCTATTTCCCCCGGCTGATATTCCCGATCATTCCTGTCCTCGCCAAACTGGTCGATTTCGGGATATCCATGTTGGTGGTGCTGGTGGTCGCCATTTACTACAAGGTGGCCCCCACGTGGAATCTATTGCTCTTTCCGTTTTTCATGGTGGTCATGATGTGCCTTTCCATCGGGGTGGGCACCTGGCTGTCAGCAATGGCCATCCGTTTTCGCGATGTCAAGCACGCGCTGCCGTTTGCCATTCGAATGCTCATGTATACAGCCCCAATCGTATATTCGGCATCAGCAATTCCTGAGAAGTACCGAATCCTCTATTCGTTAAACCCCGTGGTCGCGGTAATTGAAGGATTCAGGGCCTGCCTGCTCGGCACACCGTTTCCCTGGGCATACATCCTGCCGGGAATCGCGGTGACCGCCGTAATTGCCATCAGTGGCGCATTCTACTTCAAACGCATGGAGCATATCTTTGTCGATGTCATGTGACAGCCGATGAAAGTTTTAGTCGGTTCATACCCTTCATATTGATTTTTAGATGAACACATAGGCCTTACGTCCATAAGGATTTTAAATGATATCAAATGACATTGCGATAAAAGCGGACAATCTCAGTAAAATTTACCGTATCGGTGAAATGGAGTCCCGGCATGACAGCCTGGGCCAGGCGATGTTTGCTTTTTTGAAAAGCCCGTTGAAAAATTTTCAAAAGTACCGTTCGTTGTATCGGTTCGATGATATCGATAAGCTTCCGGAGAATGAAACCGCCAATATTATCTGGGCCTTAAAGAACCTCTCCTTCGAGGTGAAAAAAGGAGAGGCGCTGGGTATCATCGGCAAAAATGGGGCGGGCAAATCCACCCTGCTCAAGATTTTGTCGCGCATCACGGACCCAACCCATGGCCGCGTGGAAATCCATGGCCGAAATTCCAGCCTCCTTGAGGTGGGCACCGGTTTCCATCCTGAACTGACGGGCAGAGAAAATGTGTACTTGAATGGCACCGTGTTGGGCATGCGGAAGGGAGAAATCAAACAGAAATTTGATGAAATCGTTGAATTTTCCGGCGTGGGAAAATTTATCGATACGCCGGTCAAACGATATTCCAGCGGCATGTCCGTGCGTCTTGCCTTTGCCGTCGCCGCGCATCTGGAACCGGAGATTCTGATTGTCGATGAAGTATTGGCAGTCGGTGATGCAGAGTTCCAGATGAAGTGCATCGGTAAAATGAACAGCGTTACCCGGGGGGGGCGGACCGTTTTGTTCGTCAGCCACAACATGGGGGCGATCACCGAACTGTGCAGCCGGGTGCTGTGGATCGCCGATGGTGGGTTGAAGGCAGACGGTGCGGCATTGGATGTGGTGTCTGAATACCTGTCTTCGAATCCGCAGCAGGGAGAAAGTTTCTGGGAAGGGAAGCCGGAAGCCATGGCGCAATCCGGAAAGCAGGCATGGCTTAGGTGCGCGCGCGTCATCACCGATAACGGTGGTGAACCCTCATCCCTCGTTGGCTATGACGAAAACGCCAAAATAGAGATCGAATATGAAATAAAGCAAACCGCCAGGGCATTTAGAAGCTATATCATGCTAAGGGACGCCACAGGAAATCTCATATGGTCGTCTCACGACACGGATGAAACTGGTGGCGTGGGTCGCACCCGGGAGCCCGGCGTCTATTGCTCCACCTGCGTGTTTCCCAAGTCTGTTCTCCGGCCCGGTCAATATTATGTCTCCATTGGAATTTATGGAAAACCGACCGAGTACTTTGAAGAAGAGCATGTCGATGCCGTTCATTTCCAAATTTCCGAGGCGGGTTATAAATTTACCCGGGACAAGCGCAAGGGGCTCTTAACGCCGAATCTGCCATGGGAAATTACCTGTTTATAGACATGGCAGCATAACCCCGTCGGTTAAAAGAAAGTTTTGCAGGGTTATACAGCCGTATGAACCGGACCAAAATGCTCATATATTGAAAAAAGATTCCGTTTTTAGGCGAATTTTGCTTCGCTTTGTCTGCTCATGACGTAATACGACACCCATCAAGGCCTTACAACCGTCCCGGTACAAACGTATAGTCCCATAAGACGAATGGATGCTTGTCAATCTTAAAAAGTCTTTTGGGAAATCGATGCGTTGGCTCAGTTTTGCCAAAAAAAAGGAATTAAAAAAAGTGAGACCTATCGCATGCATCGTTTTGCCTACCTACAATGAGGCTGAAAATATAGAGTATGTGGTGGAAGGTATTTTCAGACAAGCGACAAAGATATCGTCACATGATCTTCATGTTCTCGTGGTAGATGATAATTCACCGGACAACACACAAGACAAAGTTAAAAATTTACAGAGTAAACATGAAAACCTGCACTTGATTTCCGGTCAAAAGAAGGGTTTGGGAGAGGCATACAAACGTGGTTTTGCGCATGCTCAAAATTTATTATCACCCGACCTGATATTTGAAATGGATGCGGATAGACAGCATGATCCTGAATTAATAGAGATTTTTGTTCTGTTGGCCAACCACGGTTTCGATTTAATTATCGGTTCACGATTTGCTCCTGGAGGATCGACTCCCGACTTTTCTTTCTGGCGGAAAACGATAAGTGTTCTGGGAAATTGGATTATCCGTTTCTTGGGAGGCATACCCAAGCTTCATGACTGCACCTCCGGTTTCAGATGCATTAAAGCGGACTATCTTACCAAATGTAATTTAAATTTCCTTTCTACCCGTGGCTATTCTTTTCAATCGTCTTTGTTGTGTGAGCTGCTTCGTAACGGGGCAAAAGTCATTGAAGTGCCGATTACTTTTCCCGATAGAATTCATGGAAAATCAAAGCTGTCATTAAGAGACCAAGTAGAATTCCTTATAAACATTGCAAAAATCAGGTTTCGGCAATCTGAAGAATTTGTAAAGTTTTGCATCGTTGGCTCTTCGGGAGTTCTTGTTAATCTTTCACTATACATAATTCTGACGCGCTTGTTTGAGATTAACTATAAAATTGCTTCCCCTGTTGCTATTGAATTATCAATTCTTTCAAATTTCTTTTTTAATCAAATCTGGACATTCAATAAGCGAACGGCAAATGGTTCTATACATACAAAACTGTTTAAATTTCATTTTGTCGCTGGTTTAGCTGGCCTATTCAACTATTTAACCTTTATCGCCTTGTTGGATTTTCTCAATTTTCATGACATAGCCGCAAATCTTATCGGCATAGGCGTTGGTACAGTCATCAATTACTTTCTAAATTCATTATGGACATGGCGTGAAGTCAATCTCCAACACATGTCGCCACAACAGGATTAAAAAAATAATATGTCTTCCAAAAGTATGATCGATTCTTTTAGAATAAACTCTCTGTTTTTCCTAAGAGAGAATTTGGAAACAGGGTGTTGTCTCTATGATCAAGCGACGCTTTAAAAAGTTTGTTGGTGAAAGATTGACAACGGCAATTTCTTTTTTCCTGAGCGTTTACCGATATCGCGTCGCGTTGATGCCCGCCCAAAAGACGGGGGGGCGGTTTAGAATATTCCTCCAAAGCGCCTGGGACGTTTTCATCAACAAACGGAAAATATTGTTCTATCCCGAGGGTCCGCGGGATTTCCATGCCATCTACAAACTGCTTTTGTTTCTGGGGTATCACATCACATCCGATCCCCGCGACTCATATCGCATGGCCATCCAATGGTGGCTCGCTTTCGATGGGAACCCATACGCACCCCAAAACCGGCTGGCCGAGATCGTGGGCACCCGTCGGAATGGCTGCCAGGTGCTCAATCTTCAAGGCAACGACATCAGTAAAAACAATGTCAACGCCACCTTTGCGGAGGTTTTTGGTTATTCCCTGGCGGTCGACCCGCGCAGCCATGTCGGTCAATGTGTCATGAAATTGAACTGGAATGCCCTGCACAAAGGCAAGGTGATCGACTGCCCGGCGGAACCTGTCGATGAAGATGTGGTTTATCAGCGGCTCGTTCGAAACGAAACCGATGATGGTTTCGTCGAGGATATCAGAGTTCCCGTTTTCAGGGACAAGATACCTTTTGTCTACCTTAAATACAGGGCGGTCGGAGACCGGCTGGTTGACCGCCTGCACACCAACACCAAAGCGATTACTGCCGAAACCGATGACGTTTTGAGCGAAGCGGAACAAACCGACATTTGCCGGTTTTGCAGAAAAATGGGGCTGGACTACTGTGAGGTCGACGTGCTGAGGGACCGCGAAAACGGCCGGATTTATATTGTTGATGCCAACAACACGCCATCCGGGCCACCCAGTCCGATCAGTGACGATGATGGCAGGATTGCGGTTATCCGACTGGCCAAAGCATTCCAGGAAACCTTCGGGGGAAAGCACGCATGCTGACGAAAGTCCATGGTTTTGAATCTGGCTGGCGATACGGTAGATGATTTCTCGCGTGATCACCCACGTCCAGACCCGCGCACCGGTGGCGGCGTTGACCTTCGATGATGGCCCCCACCCGGATTCAACGCCCCGGGTCCTTGATGTTCTGGGGAAATTTGGGGTCCGGGCCACCTTTTTCATGATTGGCCAGAAGGCCAGACAATATCCTCAAATCGTTCGAATGGTGGCGGAGGCCGGGCACGCCATCGGCAACCATGCCTGGCAACATACCAATTTAACCAAAATCCGATCCCGATTGCGCAGGCTGAAGCAACTGTTGGCCTGTGCCAGGGCGACCGCCCCATACCACCAGCGCATTTTTCGACCGCCCTACGGGGCCCACGATCGTTCGATACTGCTCGATGCCATGTTGCTCCGGTACAAGGTCATCCTGTGGAACGCCTCCGCCCAGGATTGGACCTTTCAAGGGCCTGAAGATATCGCCCAAAAGATGATCTCCCGCATCACCCCGGGGAGCATATTCCTTCTTCACGACGCGATCAGTGCTGAAAAAAAAGAGGGTATCGAGAGGGATCGCCAGACCATGCTCAGCGGTCTCGAACGGGCCCTGTCTGCGATGGCATCGAAGATGCAATTTGTCACGGTGCCCGAACTGCTGCGGTATGGTCCGCCGGGCAGCAAGTGGCCGCTTCAGTAAATGGTCATGGGACTTCCAAACGACAACCTTGAAAAGGCCGTTTTTAGGTTATGGGTTTAAAAGCATATCTTAAAGATTCTTTATTGCTGTCGGCGTATCGCCGCATCCGGCAGTGCCTCGGTGATATCCGGAGGGAGCGGCAAGAGAAAGAAAAGGGGCGCAAGAAAGTCATCTCCCTGGTCCCGAAAGGCCCCTCCAGAGGCAAGGCCCTTGTATCCTATATCATCGATGGATTGCTTCTGGAACCGGGAGAACAAATACCAAAAACACACACCAACATCTGGCAGTCCGTCCAGATCGCCAAGACGTTTGTCGAACTCGGTTATGAAGTGGATTTCATTCACTACACCAACCACAGCTTCGTTCCCAGGGAAAACTATTCGTTTTTTGTCGATGTGCGGCACAACCTTCAACGGCTCGCACCGCTCTTGAACGAGGACTGCATTAAAATCATGCACATCGACCATGCGCACATCCTGTTTCACAATGCCGCCGAGGCGGGTCGGCTCCTGGCATTGCAGCAGCGGCGGGGAATCACCCTGCGGCCCAGAAGATTCGAGATGCCGAACCTGGGGATCGAGCACGCCGATGTGGCCACCACCTCAGGAAATGATTTTACCATCAACACCTTCGCCTATGCGAAAAAGAAAATATTCAAACTGCCCGTTCCCTGCGGAATCATGCACGACCTGCCTGCCAGAGACTACGATAAGATTCGAAACCATTTTCTCTGGTTCAGCAGCAGCGCACCGGTCCACAAGGGGCTTGATTTGGCCCTGGACGCCTTTAAGGATATGCCCGACTGTCATTTAACCGTATGCGGCCCGGTGGAAAGAGATGCTGATTTTGTCAACGCCTATCACGAAGAACTTTATAAGACGGCCAACATCGATGCCATCGGCTGGGTTCCCCTCGACAGTGATGCGTTTAAAGAAGTTACCGCCTCCTGCGTTGCCGTGTTGCACTTAAGCTGTTCAGAGGGCGGCGGCGCCTCCGTAAAAATGTGCCTGCATACCGGTCTCATTCCGGTTGTCAGCTACGAGTCGAGTATCGATGCGGACGATTTCGGTTTTGTGCTGAGGGAGTGTTCCCTGTCCACCATCAAAAATACCATCAGGCATATTTCACTGCTTCCCGCAAACCAGCTGGAAGATCGATGCCGCCAATCCTGGGAATATGCCCGGCGGCATCATACCAGGGAAAATTTTACCAGCACGTACCGCCGGGTCATCACCGAAATCATGGAAGACACTCAAAGAAATTGAAACCCTGACGGTGGCCTAATGGAAATGGAAATCAAACTCAGCGTCATCATTCCCTGCCTCAATGCAGAGGCCACCTTGCCGGCACAGTTGACCGCATTGGCGGCTGAAAAAGAACCTGGGCCATGGGAATTGATCGTCGCTGACAACGGGTCCACGGATCGTTCCATCGCGGTTGCTAGATCCTATAAAGATAGTTTTCAATTTTTCAATATCGTCGATGCCTCCGATCGCAGGGGGGCGGCGCATGCCAGGAATGTCGGGGTGTCTGTGGCGCGGTCTGACCATATCGCCTTTTGCGATGCCGATGATGAAGTGGCCCCCGGCTGGGTCGCCCGCATGTCGGCGGGGCTCAGTTCGCATGAGGTCGTATACGGTCGATTCCGGTTTGAGAAGTTCAACGATCCGCATGCGGCTCAACGCGCCAACAAGCTGTGGGAAGACGGGCTCTTTAAGGGACGATTCCTGCCCGGCGGCGGTTCAGGCAACCTGGGGGTTCGTCGAATGGTTCATGAGGCGATCGGCGGGTTCGATGAATCCCTGCCACGATCGGAAGATGCCGACTACTACTGGCGTCTCCAGCTGGAAGGCTTCGATCTCCACTTTATTCCCGATGCCGTCGTCCAGGTTCGACGGGAACGGGTAAATCCTTCCCTGCACGATCGGTTTCGCCGGAGAAGAGATACGGTGGCCTCCAATTACTGGAGCTATAAACGATACAGACACCTGGGAATGCTTCCCCCGCCATCTCTGAAAACGTCGCTGTCGGTTTGGTTGGGGTTGATCAAAAGCCTGGTGCGGTTACGAATAAACACCCGCCAAAAAAGAAGGGCATGGGTAAAACAGTGGGTTGAACAGACCGGCGAACTCGTCGGGCAGCTCCAGGGACGGTTGCTGAACCCCTGCCAACCCTATTACCCGGGCAACAAGGCCCTCAAAACGAAAATGGGCTCAAACGCACCGTTTATGTCCAATCAACGTGCCGGTTAAGACCGATGTCCACCGGGTGTGGCCGACCCCGATCGTAATTATAGGGTTGGCTCTGGTTCCGGATTTTTTATTACCTTTGCGCATTGCGGCCAATAAGGAGATATACATGGCAAAAAAAGTTGTCATCCGGGGAATGGTGGTGATCTTCATCGGTGCCGCGGTGTTGATTTCCCTGGCCATCTTCAAACCCTCGGCAATCATTAAGCCGTTGAAGATGCTGAAGCGCCACATTTCTTTTCTAGATTCAGGGCGGGAAATTACTTACACCAAAAAGAAGATCGATTTTTCAATCGGCATCCTTGTCGGAAAAGACCCGTTTCACCTCACCGAAACCCAAGCGATAGCCAATCCGGTAATAACCGCTGAAGATATCGACGATGTCGATGCGAGCTTTGTTGCGGACCCATTTATGATCCACGAAAAAAACACCTGGTATATGTTCTTCGAGGTAATGAACAAAACATCAAAGAATGGCGACATCGGTGTTGCGACAAGTATGGACGGCATTAAATGGACATATCAACAGATCGTTCTGGATGAACCCTTTCACCTCTCCTATCCCCACGTCTTCTCTCATGAAAACAGCTACTATATGATTCCGGAGACCAGCGTTGAAAAAGAGCTTAGATTGTACAAATCAACTGATTTCCCCGCTGACTGGCGATATGAGGCAACGCTGCTCAGCGGATTGGAGTTCGCCGATTCAACGATTTTCCAATATGGGGGCAAATGGTATATCTTTTCGGAGACAGACCCGGTGGGATTCGGGGAACTGCGCCTCTATTATGCCGACAACCTGCTGGGTCCGTGGGTCGAGCATCCGTCTTCGCCCATCATCAGCGGCGACGAGAACATTGCCCGACCGGCAGGAAAGGTGCTTTTTTACCAGGACAAGCTGTTCAGGGTGGCCCAAGATGACTGGCCGACCTATGGAAACGACGTCAGAATATTCCAGATCGATGTGCTGACCGCTACCGACTATGCGGAGCACGAGTTATGTGATCTGCCCGAACTTCAGGCCGAGGCGGTGCCTGTCGGCCTAAAAACGCCGGCCTGGCGGCTGGATGGCTTTCATCAGCTCGATCTCCATCAGCTGGGCGAAGACGAATGGATCGCCTGTATCGATGGCGCAAGCCGGCAGTCCATATCCCGACAACTGGTGATCAAGTTTCGCGTCCCTTTCACTAAAGAAAAAATTATATCAGGTCGTTGGGCCCGCCCGCAATAATCAGGGATTACTCAACCGGATACCGTTAAGGTCATGATACCAAATGAACGCTTTTAAAATCCCTCAGGAGCTCGCAGAAAAACTGTTGTACCGGCGCCAGTTTATCTTCGGTCCGCGCTTCGTCGAACCGCTCCCATCCTGGGAACACCTTAAAATTGGCGATACCCTTTTTGCGACCATTCACCCGGATTTGAATGTTGTCCATAAGGCGTCGGGGGCGTCCTCGATCACGCTTTTAGGATTCGTACTCGATCCTGACAAACCTGAGGCGACCGACAGCGATATCATCGACGGGTTGTTGGATAAGCTGGATACGGGGTTCCCCCTCTCCAAACTGATTGAAACGACCGATGGCTTCGGCGGCCGCTGGCTGTTAATCGTCTGCCACGGCGGGGATCGAATTCTGTTTAACGACGCCTGCGGCTATCGAACCGCCTATTATACCGATTTTAAACGGAACAGTGAGTTCTGGTGCGCATCCCAGCCGGGTCTTTTCGCCTTGGTCATGGATCTTGTACCGGATCCGGACGCCCTGGACTTCCTGGACCTTGAAAAGCACAACCACTTCGGAAACAACGAATATTTTATGCTGGGGGACAGCACTCCCTATTCCAACCTGAAACACCTGCTGCCAAATCACTACCTGAGCATCGACAAAAAGAAAACGGTCAGGTTCTGGCCGCGTAAAAAAGTGGCCCCGGTCAGCCTCGACCATTGTGTGGATTTTTGCACAAAGAAACTCCAGCGACTGATGCAGGCAGCGCATCTTCGCTATAAACTGGCTTCGTCCCTAACCTCGGGCAGAGACTCCCGTGTTCTTGCTGCAGCCGCGAGACCCCTGGTCAAGGACATCTACTTTTTTTCCAAGTTCTTCTGGGGGCAGGATAAAAACAACCCGGACAGCGTGATTCCTAAAACTTTGTTGAAAGCACTGGACCTTGAACACCATGTCATCGACTGTAAAAAAGAGTGCCGGCGCCCGCTGCGGGCGCTGTACGAAAAACATGTCGACAACGCCCATGAGTCATACCAGTGCATGATCCAGGGAATGAGCGATCAATTCCCCCAGCACATGGTGTGGGTCAAGGGCAACGCGATCCCCATAACCAAACGCGTCTACCAGAAAAAATTGAAGCACCATCGAATCACCGCACGAAACCTGTCAAAAGCCATCGGTGCCGCCAACAATGACTTTGCCGTAAAAGAGATCGATAAATGGATGGCAGGCGCCAATAACAATCACGGTGTGGAATTGCTGGACCTGTTTCAGTGGGAAAACAAGGAAGGCAACTGGCAGGCATACACCCAACTTGAATTTGATCTCGTGGTGGGCGAGATCTTTGTGCCGTATAATTGCCGGGTCATCCTTGAAACGATGCTCGCTTTGGATCCTGTATACCGTATGCCCCCGGAGTTCAGGATGCACACGGCGATGATGGCAAAACTGTGGCCTGAATTGCTGCAGCAGCCCGTAAATCCCCCGCCGGTTCACAAAAAGAAGCCACGGCCACGGGTGCTGTTGAAGCGCTATGTCACCAACCAATTGATAAGCTGTTCCGGACTGTCCAGGCTCGGGAGAATCGCCGCCTGGCTGTTGAGACAGATCTCGATGCCCTATTACGGTATGGCGAATTTGGCCAGGATGCACCCGAAAGGCTTTATTTCGCCCTATGCAGACATTCAGCATCCCCGCCTCAAATTGGGTCGCCACGTTCTGATCGATGACCGCGTGACCATCTATCAAAGCAAAGACGGCGGCTACGTCCGGTTGGGAGACCGTGTCCACATTTACCGGGATACCATCATTCAGACCGGTCAAAACGGGCGGGTTGTCCTGGCGGACAACCTGGTTATTCAACCCCGTTGTCAATTTTCAGCCTATGTCGGCAGCATCGTTATCGGCCGGGGCGTGCAAATCGCCCCCAATTGTGCGTTTTACCCATACAACCATGGTACGGCAGCCGATATACCGATGAAAGAACAGCCATTGACATCCAACGGGGACATCATCATCGAGGATGATGTCTGGTTGGGCGTCGGCACGACGGTCCTGGATGGCGTCCGGATCGGAAAGGGGGCGGTCATCGGTGCCGGTTCCGTGGTGACCGGGGATATCCCGGCAATGGCCATCGCTGCCGGGGCTCCGGCCCGTGTCATCAAAATGCGTCAGAAGCTGGATGACCCTTCAGGGCATCCGCATTGACATGCAAGCCGCACGAAAGTGGTGTGCATCAAATCCCAGCCCATTAAAAAAAATGAAAATAAAAAAACCATCAAACGCATATTGTCTGTAAAGTCGGGGAAAAAAAATCCTTTCATCGACACCTATGAGTTGCCTTCCCTCAGTCCGCCGGCCACAACGACCGCCGAATCGATCAGGGGAAAAGGCTGCAAGCCTGCAATTCTTATCCAGGGCGTGATGCCGCGCTGCGGCAGCAACTATGTCGGCAAGCTCCTGTCCTACCATCCGGACATTTGCCCCTATCCAAACGAAATCCATGAATTTCCGGTGCTGAAGCATGCCGATGACCTCCTGCGAATGCAGGATCGTTTTTTTTCAACCTATGGGCACAACAAAACGCGTATGGGCCCGATCGATTTCCTGCCCCTGTTCGGTTCGTCCATGATCGCCTACCTCCAATCGTTTTCGCCGGAGAAGAAAAGGCTGCTTCTCAAAACGCCGTATGTGGATAATTTGAACCTGTTTTTCTCGCTTTTTCCCCATGAACACTTGGTCATTGTTCTAAGGGACGGCAGGGATGTCGTTAGATCGACGATGAAAACCTGGCCCGGAAAATATGCGTTTGACCGGTTGTGCCGATCCTGGGATTCAAGTGCAAAAAAAATACTGAGGTTCCATGCGTTTCATGCAGAGGCGGATAGGCCATACCTGCTGGTGAAATTTGAAGACGTGTTTCACGACCCGCATCGGTTTGTCTCGGATGCCTGTGAAAAATTCAATTTAAATGAACGCGTGTACCCTTACGAGAAGATAAACCAGACGCCGGTAATCGGATCTTCGTCGCTGAAGAGCGAAGGCAAGGTAACCTGGAAGGGCGTTCAAAAGCCGAAGAACTTCAATCCCACTGGTCGATGGAAGGCATGGCCGTTGAAAAAAAAGAAAATTTTCGGAAAATACGCCGGGGATACGCTCAGACAAGCGGGTTATTGGTCGGATTTTGAATGGGTAAAGTAGAAGTTCTTTTAAGCCACAGCCATCTTGGGTAAAGAGAGAATTGGTTTTGAAAAACGAGCCGTTGGTCAGCATCGTTACGCCGGTATTCAACGGTGAAAAATATATAGCGGAATGCATCGAAAGTGTGTTGAAGCAATCATACCAGAATTGGGAATATGTTCTCGTCGATAACTGCAGCAATGATGATTCGCTCGCAATTATAAACAGCTATCTAAAAAAGGACGCAAGGGTCAGCGTCCACAGCAATGCCCGGTTTTTAGATTTGCTGCCGAACTGGAATCATTCCATGCGCCAGATCTCTCCAGACAGCAAATACTGCAAGATCGTCCATGCAGACGATTGGCTTTTCCCGGAATGCATCCAAAGGATGGTCCTCCAGGCCGAACGGTATCCTTCGGCGGGCATTGTCAGCGCATACCGGATCGACGAGAACCGGGTCAATCTTGATGGGCTGCCCCCGGACATTGAGTTTTTATCCGGCCGTGATGCCTGCAGACAGTTTTTCCTGAACCGGGTGTACCTTTTTGGATCACCCTCTTCCCTATTGTTCCGATCGGATCTCATAAGGGGGCGCGATCCTTTTTACAATGAGGAGAACATCCATGCCGATCAGGAAATTTGTTTCGACCTTTTAAGAACGTCTGATTTCGCTTTTGTTCACCAAGTGCTCACCTATACGCGCCGCCACAATGAGGCCAACACAACGCGAACCCGATATTTCCAGACCTTCCTGCTTGGCAACCTGTTGGTCCTGCACCGATATGGAAGAGATTTCTTGGATGATGCGGAATTTGCCAGTGTATGCAATAACTTTTTGAAAGTATACTACCGCGTGGTCGGAACGTTTGTTCTGGGTTTGCGAAAAAAAGCGAACTGGCCCCACAGGCATGAATTTTTCAGGTTTCATCGCAATTATTTAAGCAAAATCGGCCTGCCTCTCAGCAGGTTGGGGATATTTTTCGGAACGATGGCCATTTTTTATAATCGCTGTTTGGGCAGGGTAAAGATAAAATAGACGTGGATTCAGCAGCTTCAAAATTGAATATCGGATATGTGTATGGGTTTGACAGTTTTCCGTGTGCGGGCGGCGGCGCGATTCACGTCCATAACCTGATTGCCCAATTGACCGGCCTGGGGTGCAGGATCCATACCTTCGAGCCGGAGAGCGATCCTGTGTGCAGCGTCTATCCTGTGGACGAGAAGGGTGTCGACGCGTTCCTTTCAAAGATCGATCTGCTCTACATGCGCATGGACGGATGGTATTTATCCCAAAGCCCTTTAAAACTCAAATGCATGGACAAGATTGGTTCAAAACCGCTTGTGTGGGAGATCAATTCGTCGGCGGAAGAGCTGGTTATCCGGAATGGACAATCCTCGGATGCTTCCCGGCACAAAGGTCTGCTGGAGAGGATACAATCGTTCCGAAGAATGCGCAGACTCAAGGCGGCCGTGAGAAAGGATGAACAGCTCCGGTGCAGTTACGCCAGGGATGTCTCTGCAGCCTGTTGCGTGTCCAGCGCACTGATGGGGTACGCCCAAAAAGATCTGAAGATAGACCGCTGCCGGGTCATTCCAAACGGCTCCGACCCGGATTTTTTCAGCCCTTCACATAAGGATGACAGCCTTTTTTCCGATTACCGTGATTGCTTTAAAGTCATTTATGCCGGGGATTCGCGTTGGCCCTGGCAGGGTTTTCCGATTATCGTCGAATTGGCCGACTACGCTTTGGAAAGGGACCCTGAGATTTTATTTGTCGTGCTGGACAATTCCCCGCATCTTAAAAAAATCGATAAAAAAAATATTTTGCTCTTCAACCAGGTTCCCTATGATGAGGTCCCGAAATACATGGCCAGCGCCGATGCCTGCCTGTGCCTCTATGGTGACTTTTCCTGGTCTCACTTAGGTTTTCATTTATCGCCGTTAAAGCTTTTCGATTACATGGCTTCCGGGAAACCGGTAATCGGCTCAAAAATGGGCCAGATTGCCGAAGTCATCGACGACGGGAAAGATGGGTTTTTGACATCCAATGCGGTGTCGGAGATCTACCAAACCATAGCGATGGTTAAAAAAGATCCGGATTTGGCAGAAAAGGCAGGGCAACGTACCCGGCAAAAAATTATCAATGAATTGAGCTGGAACCATACCGCCAGGCACACTTATTCTGTTTTTCAATCGGTGTTAGATCAGCAAGGTCCCTAAAAACAACTGCACTTTGGCTACTCAGCAGTCTGGTTTTCTCACAATGCGTTGTTCCTATTTTGTATGTTCTGACCGGCGGGTGCCTGCAAGTATGGCGGTCTAAAAATGCGATGAATGAATCATTGCCACTCGCCCATAGAAAAAATCCGGAGTGCATGCGCCGAAAGTAAAATCCCCGAAATTCAAAAAGCATTGCCTATATGGTTAAACAACATAAAAAACAACCTTTTTAACCACCGCAAACCAAATTATGGACTTCAGCATCATTATCTGTACATTCAATGGGTCGAAAAGATTGCCGCTTTCTTTAGAGAGCATTAAACGGTTAGTGGTCCCTGAAAAGTCAACAGGTGAGCTGATCGTGGTGGACAACAACTCGACGGATAGGACACGGTCGGTTGTCGAATCGTTCGGCCCCGATATGCCATTTCCCGTCAGGTATTGTTTTGAGCCCCTCCAGGGATTGTCCTATGCGCGCAATACAGGCATAAAGCAAGCGGCAGGGGAAGTGGTTGTCTTTACCGATGACGATTGCATCGTGGAACCAAATTGGATCGTGGAGATTCTAACTGAATTCCGCAATGATCCTGACCTCATGGTTTTGGGTGGGCGGGTGGAACTCTATAACAAGAAGGATAAGCCGGTAACCCTTCGTCGCCTTAATGAAAAACGATCATTTTCTTCTGCGATTCAAACTTTTACCCTTTTGCCCGGGTGCAATATGGCTTTTCGAAAAGTCGTGTCCGACACTATAGGGCTGTTTGATGTCAATTACGGTGCCGGCAGGAAAATCCCCTCGGCGGAGGACTCGGATTTTTTCTATCGGGCATACGGCAAGGGTTATAAGATGGCCTATTTCCCCAATATTCTGATTTACCACAATCACGGCCGCCGAACCGATATGCAGGTGGATAAACTTACGAGGGGGTACGTGATCGGTCAGGGGGCCTTTTACTGCAAGCACATATTCAAAGGTGATTTCACTGCTGGACACCTATTTCTAATAGAACTCAAGCGCAATGTTAAAACAATTTTACTTAATTTTTCTCACTATCAGGCCGCCGTTAAGTCTTTTAACCGGCTTTGTGCGTTGATGACCGGCTTCTGGTATCAACTGTCCGTTTTGTTAAAAAAAGCAAAAGCCAGATAACCGAATCAACCAATAAGGCAAAATGTTCGTCAAACTACTTCTGCGCATCATCCCACCGATCATTATTGCCGCGTTCTGGTTGCCGCTACTGGTGCACCACTTCGTATTGAACGAAGCGGTTGACTCTTCTATTATTGAAAGGGCACGGCAGTTTCCGTCAGACAGCACTCTAGATGAAATACGGTTCTTTTATGAACGCAACTATGATGAAGAAGACCTTGTGCAAATTGCGGGAAAATTGTTGACCGGTGAGGCGGAGATTCCCGGGCTGCCGCGCAGGACCCTCAACCTGCCCTTTTCCCGAGCGGATGTGGCCGGTGGATCGGTAAAATGGCAGTTGGCGTTGGCATCCTTTAGAATCCCGATGGTTTTTCTATCCGCCTTCGAGGCCACCGGCGAGGAAATTTATCTGAAAAGGGCCCGGGACATCATCGTCAGCTGGGCTGATTTTGAAAAAGGCCTCTGGCTGCCCGAGGGGTTCATATGGAACGATCATGCCATGGCTTCGAGGATCGCTGCAATGGCAAAGTTCTGGAAACTTTTTCGGAACCATCGCCTTTACGATCAGGACACGGCCCAACAGATTTTCGCGCTGATCCTAAGAACTGCAAAGCGCTTATCCCAACCGGCTCACTTCACCTTCTGGTCCAACCACGGCCTCATGCAGAACATCGCTTTGCTCCAGGTATGTGTTGCCTTTCCCGACCTTCCTCGGATGGAAGCATATAAGGCGATGGCCATTCAGCGGATTACCGATCAATTCGGCTATTACATAAACAGCGAGGGCGTTGTGCTGGAGCATTCGCCCGGTTATCATCGGGACGGCATCGGTTTCATGGCCAACGTCTTTCGTTTACTCTCCATGCTTGACGAGGACATCCCAACCGACTGGAAAGAAAAGTACGATAAGGCGTTGCTGGTTTACAACCAGTTGCGAAGACCGGATGGAACCTTGCCGATGATAGGCGATACCGGGCCCTCAGGGGGGCCATGGGGGCCGCGTACCTGCCGCTTCGAAAATAATGCGTGTACCGGGTGGGAAGATAAAATTTCCTGGGCGCCGGTCATCGATTCCCGCATATACCCCATCGCCGGTTTAGCCGTCTGGTGGAACGACTTGAAGGATTGGCACGGTACGGATCCCTTGAGCCAGACGGCAATCACCTGGGCCAACTTTCAAGGACACGCCCACAAGCATGCCGATGAACTCAGTTTGATCCTGTGGGCGTCCGGCTACAATTGGTGGACCAACATCGGCTATTATCCCTACGGAGAAATTTACCGGAGTCATGCGGTGTCCTGGGAAGGCTCCAATGCACCGCATCTTGTTGGTGAAGCCTATGACAGCGCACGCACGGTGACACTCAACCGCTGCGATAATTTTCAGGGACTCAACTTCATCGACCTCTCCAGAGAAACCCAAAATGGTTTCAGCACGAGACGCCAGGTCTTTCATCTAAAAGACCACAATATCTGGGGCGTCCTTGATTATGTCGAAGCCGATCCCGACGCCACGGTCAGGACGATCTGGACCACTTCCCCCGAGATTGACCTCGCCGAACATTCGGATGGAGGATCATACACCCTGAAACCTGCCGGCAAGGACATTGCCCTCAAAGCCTACATCATCCCTTCGGCCGGTGGCTCGGTCAATGTTTACAAAGGCAGTGACAAGCCCTTCGCCGGATGGGTGGCTGATGAGCCGGCTTCCGCGATTGTCGTCGATCAGACTAAAACAGGATCCTGGACACTGGCGGTCTGGTATCTTGATGACCAGCCGGCGATGAATGCCCCTCAACCCATAAGACCCAAAGTGGTTGAATTTAAAAATGCCCGGCAATGGCGCCTTGATATCCCGGTAAAAAACAACTCGATTGAATTGAGCCGCAATGATGACAAAATTCATTTAACGCGTGTTGCAACAGGCATTCAAGACACGCGTGAGCTTTCACTTTCGCCGCCGCCTGAATATCGGGATGCGCAACTGGCGCTTGAAGCATCCTTTGTGGCAGCATCCCGAAAGTACCCTTCGTTCTCTGACAAGATCGATAAACGCACCAAGGCGAGCCTGGCAATCTTGGGGTTATTTTTATTTCAGGAGATTGGCTTATTGTTGGTTTATAAAAAAAACAAAGGCCACCCTCAGGTTCTAATCCTAATGGTTGTGGTCTGGGGATCGGCCTTTTTTTATCTGAATCATTACATTGCCGGGTAAAGAATTGAGAGGGCGGGGGGCAAGGGGCCCATGCGGGTTATCTGCCCTTGAGCCGCCTATAATTGACAATGACGAGTTGCGCAGGCATCGGCCTTGAAAAAAATGACCATCGGCCAGTCAACACTGAACCATGAATGGAGCCCGATGAAAAACAAACCCAATGAAACGGACCACAAATTTACATTCGATTTTCACGAGCAGAAAAGCATTCCTGCATTGGCGTGGCTTGCCCATTTAAAAAAGAAAGAATCTACCATAGCTATCTACCATGGCGCATGGGTGGAGACGGCGCCGGATTTCTTTGTGGAGGGCGCATGGCCAGGAAAATTCATTGAGGGCAAATTCGATGAATCGGATGTGTTCTTCGGATCAGGCGGACGGCTATTATCAGACCAGTCAGTTGTTTTTTCCACGCCGACGCACAAGTGGGAAAAACTGTTTTTGATCAAAAAAGATAGTGAAATATTTATTTCAAATTCAATCGTATTTTTATTGATCAAATCCGGTTGCCAGCTCGATGAAAATTACGGCAAATACAATGAAGGGCTGTGGACCATAAAAAACGGGATTCGTTCTTATGTTAAACAAATGCCGTTAAAAGCCGGTCACCATCTTCATCTGTATTACCACCGAAATGTAGTGATAAACGACGACTTGTCTGTATCGGAAAGCTTCAAACGCGATCCCGATGACGCCCATTTTAAAAATTTCAATTCATATAAAAACTTTCTGGATGATCGAACGGCTGGTGTGTTCAACAATGCAGAAGACACGAACCGGAAGATAAAATATTCCCCGATTACCACCCTCTCCACGGGATATGATTCGGCCTGTTCCTCTGTGTTCGCCAGGAGAAACGGGTGCGAAGACGCGTTAACCTTTTCAAATAATGGGGGGATAGACAGCGGTGCGGAGATAGCGAAAAAGCTGTCATTAAAAATTACAGAAATAGATAAAATGGATTATTTGCAATCAGACAGAAAATTTATCGAAGGCGAGGTTCTTTCGGCGGGATTCGCAAGTGCGGGGCTGTATATCCTGTCGCTTGAAAAATATTTGAAAGCGCGGATTCTCGTAACCGGCTATTATGGCGGCCACATCTGGAACATGGACAATGATTTCAATAATAACCAGCTAAAAACGTTGTGGACTGATGGTTCCGCCTATACTGAATTCCGTTTGAGGGCTGGGTTCATACATTTTATTCTTCCTTCAATGGGCGCCACCAAGGATCCACTGGTCAAAGCCATTTCTTATTCGGATGAAATGAAAAAATGGTCAAATGGAAGTGAGAATTATGATCGACCGATTCCGACAAGAATTTTAACCGAAGAGAATGTCCCCCGACATCTATTTGGGCAACAGAAAAAAGCGTCCGGCGTTTTTAACCTGACCAATAAAAAGCCGAAAAGAAAAACATCAAGCAAAAAAGAAAAATTCATAATAAAAATCAAGCATTTAATTCCAGAAAAGCAGAGAAGTATAATTAGAAATCAATTAATGGTTTTTCAAAATTTAAAAGAAAAGCTTTTATCACATATCAGCAAGACACATGTGATTAAAAGTGAAATAGAAAAGATCAGCAGCGCTTTGAGTAGAGACTCAGAAAACGACCTGTACCAGTTTTTGAAAAAGAATAAAAATGTGTCTTTTTCGACAGGTAAATTTATCTGGGGGATTGAAAAAGCAAAACAGAATTATTGCATTAAATAATCGATGGTTTATTGGTTATTTAACTCTCAATGATTCCTGGACACTCAAACCTTTTCTCATCAACAACGACTTATCGGAAAAATGTCTGAAACCCCCTTTTTCAGCATCATCATGCCATTGTACAATAAGCAGCCCTATGTCAAACGAGCTGTGAATAGTATAATGCGCCAGAGTTTTCATGATTTTGAATTGATCGTCGTCGATGACGGTTCCACCGATGGATCAATCTTCGAAATCCCGGATAACAACCCCAAAATAAGACTTTTTCGTCAACAAAATTCCGGACCAAGCATTGCGAGAAACCGTGGAATAGAGGAAGCAACCGGCCAGTACGTCACTTTCATAGATGCTGATGATTACTACTATGAATTTAAATTGGAACAAAACGCGCGCTTGCTTCTGGATCACCCGGATATTGACTGGTTGATATCAGCCTTCGACCTGAAAAGTGGTGATGATTCGAATTTTAGAGGATTTAAGAATTTAGCAGGTGCCCCCATTAACGGTGAACCAATAGTCATCAATAATGCACTGTTGGATCTAGATATCAGTGGAATCCACATCAACGGGCTGTGCGTAAAAAAAGATTTGATATGGAGCCTGCTGAAAGGCTTCCGTGAAGATATTCATTGTTTTGAAATCACGGATATAATGATCCGTTGCGCCTTGGTCAGGCCAAGGGTTATTGTTGACCCTACCCCACTGTACAGCGTCGTGGACGTTCCGAACAGTGCATTCAAATCTTCAGAAAACAAAACCTACGGTTCTCGACGCATGAGTCAGCTATATATTGTGTTGAACAACGATTTTCGCCGAACGGTAAAACACTATGAGAACAAAGGCATGGGTATGTGTTTTTCCCACGTTGCCGGGCTAATCCAGTCAAAGAAAAAAGACATGGCAAAACAGTACCTTCTCCATTCATTTCCATATAAAAAAAACGGTGAATGGGTAAAATATTTTCTCCGCTGCCTGATACCGGCCTGGTTGTTGAATGGGAATCGGAATTAGCCTCTAATAGAAATTGTTGATGCTTCGCTCTGTTTAAACATCATATCTTCTTTGAACTCGTGGTTCTAATTTTCAAATAATGTTAAAAAATAAAAAAAGATATTGGTCATTCTGCTTTTTTATTACCCGGACAACAAAGTTGGCGCCAAAAGGTTTGGCAATTTGGTCGAGTTTTTCTCTAACCACTATGCCAGCGTCCATGTCTTGACCATTCCAAAAAGCCAGATTCCGGTAAAAAAGATCCATTACTCCCTCCAGCAGGCATCATCAATCGCGTGCTGATGGTTCCCTCATACTCAATGGGCAGTAAAAATATTTTGAAAAGAATTCGTACACGTTTGTGGGAAAATCATCTATTCATGCTGGACCATTTCAGTGGATGGATTCTGCCTGCACTTATCCAGGCAATAAAGATTAAAAAAAATAGAAAAATTAGGGTAATCATCGCCATGGCGCCACGATATACATCCATGCTGGTGGGTTCGCTGGATAGGCAAAGGAACTCAGCTTTATGTTTTGACAAATGGGTATATGGAAACCTTTCAAACGATTGCCCCGTTGTCTGGCCATGAAAAAAATCACGATGCTTTATGTCGGAAATTTTTATGGTGGGAGAAACCATGATATTATTTCTGGAGTTTTTTTCAAACATGATCAAAAAGAAAAATCTGTACAGAAAATTTCGAGTTTATCATCAATGGGATGATCCCGCCGTAGGATAGAAAAACAATTCAATCTTTCTAACAGGATTCCGTCATCCGCGTCAGGGCTGCAATTCCCTATAAGAATTTATTGAAACGCAAAAAAGGTGGTGAAACCCTATTCCTTCCATTTGTGAAAGAGCACAAGTATGCGATGCTGTATAAAGTTTTTGCCTACCTGATGGTCAACAGGCCAATATTAACGGTATCCCCCAAAAGATCGGCGGTCGAGGGATTGATGGAGGACATACCGTGTGGTCATTTCTCTATTATTCAAGATCCTCATGCAATAGAGGAGGCGTTGACAGAGATGATTCATCAACGTGCTTAACACGTTCAATCATATGAAGAAAAATATGATTGGCCTAAAATAGCTGAAAATACATTAATATAATATTTGAATTATAGTTTCCTCTGAATTTTAAAGGCGAATTTAATGATTGGTTTGTGTATAACTATTTGTACATATTTTCTAATTTTTTCATTCTGGTCTGATCTTGTATTGAAATTTAAAATTAGTAATTTAGTCGGTTTAAGCCTTGTGAATGCGACGATCTACTTCGCACTTTTATTGTGGTGTATAATTGCGATAAAAAGAAAAAAATTTTTGGTATGGAATGAAATTTACAAGTATTTGTTAATAATGTTTTTTATAGCTATTGTTTCTATATTTGTAAAAATACTTAATCCGGAAGTTAGGGGTGTGAAAATAATCCATGAAATATTTTATCTAAAAAATTGGTCTGAAGGGTTTATAATTTTCGTTGTTTTTTATAACATTTTAGATGGAAAAAAATATTGTTTGAGATCTCTTTCTGGATTAATTGTATTTTTTATGTTTTGTAATAGTATCATGCTTATCGATTGGTTTGATTTTGTTGATATCCCAGGAATTCACAAAAGAAATTATGGAGAATCCTCTGGTTTCGGTAACCCAAACGACTACGCAGCATATATGTTATTGTTCTTGTTCACTTTCTTTTCTTCATTTATAATTAGCAAAAATAAAATGCATAAGTATAGTAGTTTAGTTTGCTTAATAATTAGTTTAATGGCCTTTTTAATGACAGGGTCAAGAGGTGGTTTTATATCTTTATTAATAGCCAGCTTATTTTATTTTATACTAATAAAAAACTCTTTAAAGAGTAAAAAAAGACTAAAGTATATAATACTTTTTTGTTCACTTTTATTAGTCCCAATATTGATGTTACCAGAAACTTTTATTGAAGATTATAAAGATAAAATAATTCCTGAGAGCAGTGCTGACATTAATAAATATAGTCATGGCCGGTCCACGATCTGGACAGAGGGATTGAATATATTCGCTGAAAGCCCTATATTTGGTAGTGGTTTTAATTCATTTAGTATTTTGCTTGAAAAAAGAAAGGGAATTACTGCAGTAGCACACAACAGATATTTACAATATCTCGTGGATTTCGGTTTGATTGGCATTTTTTCATATTTATTGATTCAAATTTCTTTGTTTAAACAGACATATAAGGTTTTCAACAACACCTTTAAAAGGTCAGAAAAAATTATTTTGGTTAATTATTTATCAGGATTAATAGGGTATTCAATCTCGCTAATATTTGTAAATGGTGAAGGTTCGAGTGTTTTATTTTGGTTTTATTCTGCAGTAATTTTAAGATTTTCTCAATTTTTAAAAGAAAATAAAGTTTAAGTACTTAATGGAAATAATAATAAAAAAAATATTTTTACTTTTTGAGGAAGGAAAATCGCATTAAAAGGTTATCGGAAATTGATATAGCTATTGGAATTACTACTAGCTTGGTAATTTTTGGTCATATGGCATTTTTAAATACTGGAGAAATTTATTGGTATTCATCTTTACGAACGCTTATCTATAAGTTTCATATGAATGTGTTTTTTTTTCTTACAGGCATCCTTTTTTTTTACACTAAAGATATTGACTCTACGTCATTTTCTTACTCAAATTTTCTATTATCAAAACTGAAAAAATTTGGGCCACCCTATTTTTTCTTTGCATTGATTTTTTTTATAGGTGAATTTATTTTTTCCCCAGATAAAAATCTGTTTTTAGAAAAGCAATATGGATATATTATAATAGTACTATTCAAACCTATAAATTCTTATTCAACCTTTTTATGGTTTTTACATGTCCTTTTTATTTTTTATGCTACAATTCCGTTAGCACTTCGTTTGATTAAGAGAAACTATAGAATAATTATTATTTTTTTCTGCTATATCCTTACTTTTTTACCATTTCCCAATTTTCTTTCTCTGAGATTATATATAAAATATTTACCATGGTTCTTGATTGGGATGGTATATGTTGATTATAGGCAAATAATAATTTCAAACATTAAGAAGTTTGGAAAATACTTTTTTCTGATTTTAATAATAATATTTATAACGGACTATTATCTTTATGATTTTAGCAAAATAATTTTGAGTTTTGTTGCAATTATTGTGATATTATGGATTTCGCTTATTAATAATAAATTTGCATATATTTTTGAAAAAATAGGCAAAAATGCTTTTCCAATTTATTTGCAAAATATGACTATTGTTGGGATCATATATTTAACATTAACACGTTATTATCATTTTTCCGTTAAAGACCTTCAATTCTTTGTTCCGGTATTTTTTATATTCTCTGTTTTATTGCCAATATTTATTAAAAAAATATTTCAAAAAAAAATGAAATATTTGAAAGCATTTTTAGGATATTCTATTTAAAGTAAATGTTCTTTAGGCTATAGACTATGATAGAGGTTTATTTAATAACATATTAGGTACATTTTCGTTAATGTTATTGAAAATAGAATTAGCAGTCATTCAAATTCAAATAAAACTACTCAGCAATTCCTTTGAATTTTATTGGCACCGTTTTTATTAATGCATAAAGGATTTGTACGCGTTCACGGGATATTCCAGTTTGAATTAAATCCAGGAGAGATTGGGCGTCGACCTTCGAAAATAGGAAGTAATACATTCCACGAGGAACGGGAACGTCGGTTTTGCATTTAGACGGCAGGTTTCTTTCAGGGATAATATCCTTTCGACCCACCGGTTTCCCTTTTCGCTTTGGGTGCCCAGGCTGCGCTTTCGCCATAGCACCCCAAAGCGCAGTGCCCGTTCGGCACGGTTGTTGGTCGGTTCAATGCCATGGTGATCGAGAAAGGTCCACAGACTGTCCATTTCGCGAACAATCTGCCGGGCGAGTTTTCCGGCGTCGGTCTTGTCCTTCTCCCAAACGGAGACGGTAAACAAAAAGAACGTATAAAAATCCGACCACATTTCCGGGTCGGGAGGTTCTTTGGCAAACGATACCAGTTGCCTCAGCCAGGCGGCGACGATTTCTCCGAAGCGGCAAAGATCGGTTTTCTTTCGTTCCGCCAGGGCATCGGCTTTGCGGATCAGATGGGCCAGGCAGGTTTGGCGGTTAACCCATTTTCGATATAGGCCGTAACCATCGCTGACCAGAATCCCGTCCCAATCCCGGACCAGTTTTTCGAAAGCTTCCTTGGAGCGATGCGGGTCGATGCGATAAAACGCCACCCGTTCGTTGGCCATGGCCCACAACCAGTGCAGGTCGTTTTCCTTAAACCAGGAAGTTTCGTCGATGTAGTTGCACCAAAAGCGTCGGGCGACCCGGCCGATGCGTTCGTAGGCCGGCAATAGCGCATTTGACGTGCGGTCGACAAGCTTCTGGATGGTTCCGGTGGCAATCCCGATGCCCAGAACCGACTCACACAACTGCTTGACGTCGTTGCGGCTCATGGCCTTGATCCCACTCAATTCTCCGATAAGCGCGGTAAAGCGCGGCCCATAACCGGTGGATACGTCAGAAGGTAGCGCGGCCTTGACCGTCCTGCCGCAGTTGGGACAGTCACATTGCTGGAGAATATAGTGGCTGATTTGCATTTCGATTTCGGGTAGCTCGATATGCTGATGCGCATAAAACGGCTGCATCTTTTGCGGATCGAACTGCGCATGCCCGCATGCGCAGCGCGTCGGCATCAACCAATGGCTCTCGGTCGGATCCAGCATCTGCCGCTGATGCGGCTTGTGGCCTTTCTGACCGCCTTTTGCACGTGTACTCTTTTTCTGTTTTCTCTTTTGCCTGCTAAAGGGCGGATCGGATGACGGCGGCTTACTGGAGTTATGAGAATTTTTGCTGGACCGAACCTCAAGCTTCTCCAGCCGCTTTTCGTGGGCTACAATCCGCTGTTCCATATCGAAAAGCATCCGTTCCAGAGCCATGATATACTGTCGCACCGGCTCTGGTGTCAGTTGCCAATCGAGTTCCGAAAAGGGTCTTTTGAGTGCCATGAAAAGCACTCTACCATAGTCAAAAAGAAAAATCTAGATTTATTTTGTATTATTTCGGTTAGTTATGATCTATTTTTTGTGCTTTGATTTCGGGGGGTTGCGAGACCAGTTGGATCCTCAAAGTACCCCGTGAATGCTTACAAGGATTTGATACCATTGTTTTGGTAACATATACGAACAAATTAGTACAAACAATTATTAAAAAGAATAATCCTGTCATTTTCAAAACGGCCGAGAATGAATTTCTTCGAGGCAAGCAGAGGGGGATCAGCGAATAATTGAATGAATTTTTTCGGGGCAAGCGGCGGAGTATTAGACTCAATGTTTCTCAATAATTCCCCGTAGCGTTTCCTTAGGAATAAGCTGGAACAACTTCGGTGCGCAAACTTGACAACACTTCTAAAGATGAACAAACATAGGTGGGTCTTCTTGTGCGCGTTAAGCCATATTTTGCAATTGATGCGTTTGCCACCAGTGTGGGATTTAACGACTTCATTCTCACCATTAAGAAATCGATCTATTTTCACAATATTCTTAAATGGGCGTTCGAAACAGAGTTAAGCATTGATATTCTCTGTTTTGATTTAATTTGTTAAAGAAAAAGTAATTTAAAATTTTAAAAGTGATTAATGAATTAATTAATTGCCTAAACATACCCTTTGTAAATTTCGTACTCTTAAGATATTATTATTTCATTGCCATTAACAGGATTGATCGTATTTTGATTACGTTACCATAGTCAGAAGTTATTATTGAATATTGGATGCCTAAAAAAATATTAAATATTGTAATTTTTATGGATATGATCTTATAAGCTGAAAAATATTTGAATAAATCTTTAAACTCAATACAAAAAAATCTCATCAATTAGAATTTGCAGGATAATTAATTCATGAAAGAAACTGATAATGGATTACTGATAATTAGTATCTTGTTTGCGCCTGACCAACGAGTTGGTGGAAAACGATTTACATTTTTATCAAAAATATTCGAAAATACCTATAAAAATTTACATATATTAACAATGGATGAAAAACAAATTTTAGATAAGGATAATACTCTTTGGGGCGGGGGAACAATTCACCGAGTGAAGATGTACCCTTCGTTTCCAACAAAAAATAGTCCTAATTTTATTTCAAGGATTTTCTATAGCTTATGGAGGGATTACCTTTGCGTTCTTGATCCCTATAGTGGATGGATAATTCCTGCATTTATTAAAGCATATAAAATATATAAAAAATATAATATTTCAAAAGTTATCATTACAGGTCCTCCTTTTTCCCCTATGATGATCGGCGTCCTTCTTTCAATTTTCAGCAAAGCTAAAATTATATTTGACTATCGCGACCCTTGGTCCACCCATGATTGGGTTAACCAGAATTATTTTAAGAAGAAATCTAATTCATTTTTTGAAAAAATTGCTATTAAACGAGCGGATGGTTACGTTTTTTGTTCCGGATTGATGCGTGAAAAGTTTTTCAGCAATTTTCATGAAAATTTAGATAAACCATATTCGATTATTACAAATGGATTTTATCCAAAAAATGGGGTTAGACCAATTAAATTAGGATCCACCGATAATATTATGATTTATACAGGGAATTTTTACGGTGAGCGACAACTATCTTTGATCTTGAAACCCTTTGCTACCCTCGTTAAAGACGGGACAATTGATAGAAAAAATTTTCAATTACATATCTTTGGAAATCTAAATGATATTGACCGAAGACTCATTCAACAATATTCTCTTGATGAGATAATCGTAGAACATTCCAAAGTTTCATATAGCAAAGTTATTCAATATTTAAAGGGTTCTGACTTTCTGTTTCTTCCTTCTGGTTCCGATGTAGAATATGCAATTCCATTCAAATTATTCGACTATTTGAGTGTTAGAAAACCAATATTTGCAGTTGCATCTAAAAATTCCTCTGTAGCCCAGCTAATTAATGAGTTGGATTGTGGAGTATTTAGTGAAATAGACAATGATTTATCAATTATTGTTGGATTGAAGTGTTTAATATCAAATAAAAATAAATACACTTATAAAAATATTGAAAATTACAATTGGGAGAAAATAGCATTTCGTTATATTGAATTTCTCCATCTAATTTAAATTTTTATATTGAGGAAAAAATTACTCAATACAAAAATTTTAAATAACTTTTTAATCAAACTATAAATGTTGCATAGAAATTCCTTTGTAAGATTCAACGAACATTTTCTTGTTCTTATATCGAAACGTAAGGCTCTTTTTTGTTAAAGACCCTACAATCAATTACAAAAACTTTAAATATTTACCCGCTTATAGCGTATAATCATAATTTAAATTTAAAATTAATGCGCTTAAGAAATAATTAATAATATGTAATTCAAAAAGAACTTTAAGAAGGTTTTTATCTAATAACCTATTGAATTATGTTTCACTTTCTGGAATTTTAATTTTAAATAAAAATTTTAAAAAATGCATTTTCAAGTCTCCGAATATTATATCTAAAAAGTATTATTACTGGATTAACAATGAAAAAAAATATTGAAAATCTTATCGCATTTGTCCACATTGAAAAAGCAGCTGGACAAACCTTTATTAGAATCTTAGAAAATAATTTCAAATATAAACATTGCCGTGTCGCACCTTTAAATAAAAAAAACAAAGGAATATTTAGTGTTGATGACTTAAAATTAATATTAAAAATTAATCCATTCACTCAAGCAATATCAGGTCATAGCATTAAACCATTCAGTAACTTGGCAACTTATATTCCTCACATAAGATATGTTACTATTCTTCGTGATCCAGTTGAAAGATATATTTCACATTATCAATACTGGGTTAAAGTGTTGAAAAAAAACATTAAATTTGAAGATTTTTTAAAATTAGACTCCATGCGTGATTTTCAAACAAAAAAAATCGCTGGTGCACCGATAATTCAGGAAGCTAAGCGGATTTTAAGTGATGAATTTTTTTTAGTCGGCGTTCTAGAAAATTTCGATTATTTTTTGGCTTTACTAAAAATTAAGCTATCTCCATATGAATTTAATTGTGAATATAAGAAAAAAAATGTAGCAAAGAATAACTTTTTAAAAGTAAACATTGATCAAAAATTAGAAAAATATAAGAAAGAAATTTTATTCAATAATAGAAATGACATAGAATTATATTCCTATGCCAAAAACTACATTTTTCAGAAACAAAAAGAAGCTGCATTGTTAACAACGAATGAAAAAAATATAGATTTTGAAAATTCATATCATTATCAAATGAAAAATGAATTGATCGGGAAATTATATAGAAACTTATATTATGGTCCAATTTTTAGTTTTTTGAGGTATAAAAATGGCCTCGATATTAAAGGTTCATATTAAAACGAAGAGATGGATTTCAATGGCAGAACAGCCTGATGGGACGATTGTCCTAATTTCCAATTTCTGACAATCTGATTTCGCAAAAAATGGGTAACACTCCGGTAACTAGAAAACAAGGAGAAAGGAGTGTTATTCATGGGAACTCACCGCAAAAGAAAACCGCAGAAAAGGGACAAGCGGGGGCGATCCGCTGCTGTTTATCAAGCGGGACAACGCCGGCAACCCGAATCACGCTTCGGTCAACGACGTTCTTGAGGAACACATGGTCATCCCCATCAACAGCCCCTATTACACCCCCAGTTATAACGGGGCTATCGAACACAGCCAGGGGGAACTGAAAACCTGGCTGTGCACATGGAAACATGCGGCCGACTCCGATCGGGAATTGGAACTGCAAGTGGACAACGCGGCCCATGCATGGAATCATCGTCCCCGGCGCAGCCTGTCCGGCAAGAATGCCTGCCGTGCCTATTTTTCTTCTTCACGATTGCGCCGCACCAAACGTCAGCGAAAGGAGGCCTATGACTGGATTTTCGATCTGGCCGTTGACATCTCTGCACGCGCCGGCAAGAATGGAATCGATCCGACCGCATGGCGCGTGGCTGCCAGAAAATGGATGGAGAGAAACCGGATGATCGTCATCCGCAAACCGGAAAAAGTGTTACCCCATTTTTTGCCGAAATATTGTCATAATTAGCGATGCAGCACAGTCATAAATATCAGCAGCACCGTCAAGCATTTGTTGTTCAGGGGTAGGAATTATTGTTGGGTAAACACTGAATCGCATGGCAATCTGAGAGGTGGTTTCATCCTACTCTGAATTGAAACCAGTGCGATTTTTACCTTTGAACTGTAAACTGTGTGTTTTCCGTTTCTTACCCATTATCATATCCTACTAATATTTTTGGCCTGAATCATTAATTAACATATTGATAGTTTTAAATATCAGCCTCTTTTGTCCATTGTAGACAAGGTGGTAAATTTTTCCAAAAAGTACCGAGAGATCTTTCAAATATGCACTCAAAAGTTGGGTTGTTGACCATTATTTGACGGGCCAATCATTTGAACAGCAACAATGGCAGATATTTATCGGCGCCCTGATTGCTGATTCCGATCTGATAATGACCCATAAAGGATTGCAGCGATGCTTCAACAATTAATGGATTCGGCAATTTCAGTAAGGCGTGTCGGCGTGCCAGGCAACGGATTTTGTCCATAGAATATTTGAGAATGAAATCGGTGAATGTGGGAGAGCCGTCAATTTTTTTGAAACCCGTCTGATTCTTAAATGGTTGAAAAGGTTGAAAAATATTATTTAAAATATATCATGTAAAAACAATAGGATATAAGCTTCGAAGAAGTTTTATCAATATTCTGGAAACAAATCCAAAAAGCCGCTGCTGATATTAGCGATATTTAGTGGGTTATGCAAAGGTTTCACAATGTACGTTTTTTGGGTCCCAACGGCCAATACCCAAATTTTAGACGGAACAAAATTTTTCATTTTGGGTACAAAAATGCACGAAAATTTCTCAGAACATCTTTACGGATCTGAAATCCATTCTATTCATCTTGTCATATTTTACTATTTTATTTCTAAGCTACCTGTATTTACAGGAAAAAAAACATCTTGGCTTAAATCGTTACTTGATGGCAACAAAATTGCATATGAAAAGTGTTTATGTTACTTTTTTAGAATGTTTGTTTATTTTTGAGGGCAGTATGACAATTCATAATCTCTTTTCTTTCAACCAAATGTTATAAAGGGAGAATTTTTTTAAAACGTAAAAACTTTCTTTTTAAAAAAAATACACTTCAAATATTTAATAATAAAATTGCAATACTATACAAGCAGGAGATTCCAACCGATGAAACTTGTTAAAACAACCTTTTATACAATTCTCATTATCTTTTTGTTGTCATCATATTCAAACGCCCAGACATATCATTGGTATTTCTCTGATGATAGTACTGGAAATCCAATTGGAAACGATCAATACAACAACGGTTCTAAGCTTAGTCCTTGGAAAAGCCTATCAAAAGCCAATGCCATGCTGGCCAAACTTTCGAGCTCTGACATCGCAACTCTATACTTTGACCGGGGGGACATATGGGCGTTTGATTGGGCAATAAATGGCGTACTAAAAATTTCATCTGGGACCGTTACAATTACAGATTATGGAAGTGGTAAAAAACCAGTTTTTGATGGCGAGATCGATTTCTCAAACCCACCTGCTGGGATCATTGATCCATCACCATACCGCTGGCATGCCGTTATTTCAGTTAATTCACCAAATGCTACGATTGAGAATATTGAAATTAAGCGTAATTACGGAATGGGGATTATCACATCAAAAAACGGTATGACAGTCCAGGATTGTGTGTTTCATGATTCTGGAGCGACGAGTATTGGTAATAGTACATCACCTGGGGCCACATCCCTTAACACAACGATTCAACGTAACGAATTCTACAACGGGCAACAGCTCAATTTTTATAAAATCTATACGGGATGGGGCGCGGCTATTGGGCTTGTGAGTTGTGAGGCTACTGGGTCTGTGATTCGCTATAATAAGCTCAGCAATATCTATGGCGAGGGAATCATTGTTGGAGATTGTACGGTTGAATATAACTTTATTTCAGACACCTATTCTGCAGGGATCTATTGTGCACCACACAAAGATGATGGCGGGCATATTATCATACGATACAATCTTGTAGTTGGAACATCGGATCCAACATACTATATTGCCAAAACTGATGGACGCAAGTGGAGCTCTATGCATGGTATTGGAATAACAGACGAATGGCCTACTGGCAACAATGACAACTGCTATCAAGAAGTTTACAGTAATATTGTTATCGGTTGTTATCGAGGCATTAAAATTTATACATTGTACAATGACAAACTTAATATGATTCCCGATAACATCCCCAAAGCAGATATTTATAATAATATTCTAGCCGACAACAGGACAAACTTCGATATAGGATGGAGTGGGGGAATTTCTAACTACGATGAAATCAATATCTTTAATAACAAAATGATCAAAAGTAGTACATCGAAGTTAGGAGCTCAGACAGCTGTGGAGAGCGGTTTATTGCCAGTAGCGAAGGTAAATATACTGAAAAATGAATTTTGGACAAAAGATGAAACGCCATCTCCAAATTACAATAACACTGAAAACTTTAATGAAGGCCAAATTTTGCTTAACTCTTTACAGGCTGAAAAGATATTAAACGATTTAGCTGAATGGTATAACATAAAAAATGTTAATGATGTAAAATTTGATTATTCTACAAAAAAATGGCACACAGGGATAGTGGTGGGTAAAATAGTGGCTCCAATTAATTTTAAATTATCAATAAATTGAGATTTATGTGTAAAAATATGTATTTATCTGACCTATTGGTGTAGGTTTCGAAAAAACTTGATAATGTTTCAAGCTACAAGTCATTCCTAGATATCATGAGGTACTGATAGTTGGTGTGCGACATAGCTAATTATGGCACAATTTCCAATGAAAATGGAGTGACATGCTATTTTCCGCGTTTTATATTTTGATTAGTCCATTTTTTAACAGGTACTGCGTGGCAGAGATTCTCCATTCCTCTTTCGTCGTTTTGATCATGCCAGCCCGGATGGAGAGTTTGGGTACCAGATCCCCTGGATTCATCATTAAAGGGATTTCCTTTGGCTAATTAACGGATGCAGTTGCTTTAGAAATACGTTCTGCAGGTTATAAGACCCATCAGGCAGTTCATTAATTTGTGATTCATATCATGTGTCGAGCCTCCGCTAGCAGGGATAATGCGAGGCCTTTGAATATAAAGCTCTTTTACCAATTCTATGCTGGTATTAAATTTTTCGAAAATGTACCAAGAAGTTATCCAAGCATGCACCTAATAGTTTTGTTATAGATCAATATTTTGCGTCCAAATCACCTCACCGATGGTTTTTTTAAGGTGCCCGGTACTGAAAAACATCTCTGGCTCCGGGCATACCGATCCACCTATCTGATGGTTAAGTGAAGGATTTTTAACTCCCACGATTTATTGAAAGCTACTCAGATTATTCAATTTTAGTAAAGCCAACTCTTTTAGCCCCGTTATGAAGATGACTGATCTCAAAATTCTGTTAAAGGATATATCTGACTTTGGAGATCTCTTTGTAGAGCTCAACTACGAATTCAGTTCGTACGGTCTAATTGCGAAAAAGACGTTCTTCGAACGAATTAACTGGGTCAACTTGGTCGTGTTGAGTCTTTAAGCCATCGGCGGTGGACCCCAAAAACTGGACAATGTGCTAAGCTATGAGTCAGACCAAAAATGAGGAGGATTGCATTTACCCCAATTTAGTGGACACCTCAAAAAGCCCAATGTATATGGGCAACAGGAGGTGTTCCAATGTCAAAGAAAAAAAGAAGGAGCTACAGCCGAGAATTTAAAAAGGAGGCCGTAGCGCTGATCACTGAAAAGGGATACGGTATCGCCGAAGCATCCAGAAATCTGGGTATCGAATACAGTGTCCTACGTCGCTGGAAAATGCAGTTGGCCGATGATCCTCAAAACGCCTTCCCCGGAAAAGGGAAGCGAAATCCTGAAGACCAGGCGTTCAAAGATCTTCAACGTGAACTGGACCGGGTTAAAGAAGAGCGTGATATCTTAAAAAAAGCGCTGGCCTACTTTGCGGAGGATCAGAAATGAAATTTCGATTCATTTCTGCCCACCGGGAGACGTTCAAGGTAGGCCGCATGTGCGCGTTGAGCGCTGGCTCCGGGGTGCTGGACAGAAACCCGCATTTTTAAGTGAAGAAACTCTGCCGGGTTGGGATCAGGCTGCCCGGTGTTGAGGAAGTTGGCCGAAATAGACCACATCGGGGGTCTGCCCGTCAAGCGCCGAATGCGGTCGGCGTTGGTTGTAAAAAAGGAAGTAGCGCCCCAGGCCGCGCCGGGCATCCGCCACCGAGTCATAGGCATGAAGATATACTTCTTCATACTTGACGCTCTTCCAGAGGCGTTCGACAAAGACGTTGTCGCGCCAGGAGCCTTTCCCGTCCATGCTGATCTGAATATGATGCTTTTCCAACAAGCCGACAAAGTCTTTGCCGGTGAATTGGCTGCCCTGGTCGGTATTGAAGATTTCCGGGGTTCCGTAATCCCGAATCGCTGCTTCGACAGCATCAATGCAGAAATCGGCCGTCATGCTGTTGGACAGCCGCCAAGCCAGGACACGTCGCGTCGCCCAGTCCAATACAGCCGCCAGGTAGATAAAGCCCTTGTTCATCGGAATGTAGGTGATATCCATGGCCCAGGTCTGATTGGGCGCTGTGATCTTTCGATGGCGCAGCAAGTACGGAAACACCTTATGGCCCAGATGCGGTTTGGTGGTGCGGGGGCGTTGGTAAAGGGCCTCTATCCCCATTTTTCGCATCAAGGTGGCGACATGCCTGCGACCGACACTGGCCCCGTCTTGTCGCAGCAGATCCCGTAGCATCCGGCTGCCGGCAAAGGGATATGCAAGATGCAGCCTGTCAATCTGCCGCATCAATTCCAAATCTGCTGCTGAGACGGCCCGGGGGGCGTAATAGAACGACGAGCGCGCCATTTTCAGGATCTTGCATTGCTGCACCACCGGCAACGGGTGCTGCCGATCAATCATCACTTTGCGCTCGCATCGGGAATACGACCGAGCGCGCCGGCCAAAAAATCGTTTTCCATTGCCAACTGGCCGATCTTGGCATGTAGATCTTTGACATTGGGGCCGTTGACGGCCTTGCGCTCTGCCGCTGTAGCGAACAGATCCTTGGCGTGCTCTTGCAGTTGGGTCTTCCACTGCACGATCTGGTTCGGGTGGACATCGAACTGTTGAGCCAACTCCGCTAAGGTCTGGTCGCCCCGTAAGGCTGTTATCGCCACCTTGGCTTTGAAGGTTGCTGCGTGATTCCGTCTAGGTCGTTTCATTGTCTGCTCTCCTTGGTTAACGAATAGTTACTGCGTTATTAGAGCAGAGTTTTCACTTAAAAGCCTGTCCTTTTTTCCGAAACCGGCTCTTTGCTCAAGGTCTCCCGCTCTGGTTTTTATACATGGCTCAGACGTCCGGAGAGCCGTCGAAGCATTGAAAACCGGGCTTTAGAGGACAAGATCCGTGTCCTGCATGCTGCCAGCCATGGCATCTACGGTTCACCCAAGATACACCGGGATCTTACCGATGATGGCGTTCGCTGTGGTAAAAACCGTGTCGCCCGGATCATGCGTGAAGCCGGTATCCGGTCTCGTATCAAAAAGAAATTCAAAGCCACAACCAACTCCCGGCACAACCTGCCGGTAGCACCAAACCTGTTGAACCAGGAGTTCACCGTGGATGCTCCGGATCGTACCTGGGTTGGTGATATCACCTACATCCACACCCAACAGGGTTGGCTGTACCTGGCCGTTCTGCTCGATCTGTTTAACCGCAAAATTGTCGGCTGGGCCACCTCATCCCGGCTGAACCGTCAGCTTGCATTACATGCACTTGAGATGGCACTGGACCAACAAGCCCCAGCACCGGGGTTGATGCATCATTCGGATCAAGGCTGCCAGTACGCTTCCGGTGATTACCAGAAACTGCTTTCCAAGCATGGCATGATTTGCAGCATGAGCCGCAAAGGAAACTGTTACGATAACGCTGTCGCTGAGAGCTTCTTTCATCTGCTTAAGACCGAATGGGTGAATCATCACCGGTACCTTAGCCGGTCCGAAGCTGTCAGCAGCCTGTTTTACTATATTGAAATCTTCTACAACCGAAAAAGACGTCACTCCGTGCTTGATTATGCAACGCCGCAGCAATACGAAACTTTTCCGCTTGCGGCTTAACTCGGTGTCCACTGTTTCGGGGGAAATTCAGGATCTGACGATGGGTAACAAGCGCAAATCACACAGTCCACAGTTCAAAGCCAAGGTCGCTCTGGCTGCCATTCAGAACGAAGAAACCGCAGCACAGTTGGCCAGTCGATTTGGTGTTCACCCCACCATGATTTCCACCTGGAAGCGGCAGATGCTCGACGGTGCAGCCGATATCTTCGATAAAAGCCACCGATCCAGAAAACAGGCCGATGCCCAAACCGCCGAACTGTACCGCCAGATCGGTCAACTCAAGGTGGAAAACGATTTTTTAGCACGCAAGCTCAGCAGCTGAATCGCAAACAGCGTAAATCCATGATCGATCCGTTGGATCGGCAGCTGAGCGTTTCCCGGCAGTGTGAACTAATCGATCTTAGCCGGTCATCCTATTACTACCAACCCATACCCATAAGCCAAGAAGAGCTGGAACTGATGCGCAAGATCGACGAACTGTATCTTACCAATCCATCCTCGGGCAGCCGAACGATCAGCCGCCAGCTGGATCGTCAGGGCATAACAGCCAATCGCAAACGGGTTCAGCGGCTGATGCGATTAATGGGTATCGAGGCGGTGTATCCCAAACCGCGGACCAGCCGCCCCCATCCCCAGCATAAGGTATATCCTTATCTGCTAAGGGGTATGACCATCAGTCGCACCAATCAGGTTTGGGCCAGCGACATCACTTTCATCCCCATGGCCAGTGGGTACATGTATCTGGTGGCGATCATGGACTGGCACAGCCGCAAGGTGCTCGCCTGGCGGATATCCAACACCCTGGACAGCGCCTTTTGTATCGATGCCCTTAAAGAGGCGTTGAGCCGCTATGAGCCACCGGAAATCTTCAATACCGACCAAGGGGCTCAATTTACCAGCAACGCGTTCACCAAGGTTCTCATCGATAACAAGGTCGCCATCAGTATGGATGGTCGGGGTCGTTGCCAGGACAATATATTCGTCGAGCGGCTGTGGTGGACCCTCAAACACCAATACATTTACTTGCACGCATTCGACACCGGTAAGGCGCTGCGGCAGGGTCTGGGCCGGTGGCTCGATTATTACAATCACGAACGGGGCCATTCGGCCCTTGACGACAGAACCCCGGATGAGGTTTATTACGGTCTGCCCCATCCTTTCGCCGAGGCTGCCTGATGCCTTTTTATCTTTTAAAAAGCTCTCGGCTCATAGCTTATTCTACCCCTCAGGCTGTCCAGCCGATGGGGTCCACCTCCATCAGACCGTAAGCGATTTGATTTTTGGTGAAAAAATCCCAGCCTTGTTTACCGACACATCCTAATTTTCTTTCAGTGCGATTAATTCTTGCACTATGTAGTGTCACCTCATTTCTCTAAGAGGTTTGAAAATCAGCGTCTCCCTCTCATTTTATATGGCCGGTCAACTTTTTTGAAAGCGACGAGGAGAAAATAGCAACCGGAACGATCAAAATCAGGCGCTATGCCACCGTTAAGTCGCCTATTGAGCCCTTTTGAGGGCTGATCTCAAGGTGCTCAACCCGGAAATGATCTTCCGGGCGCACCGATCCATCTACACGGTGGCCAGTTTCGGGATTTTCAACGCCTTTTGGATATTGTAAGCTGCCTGGCGATACCAACCATCGAATCGATTTTTCTCGATCTGCGGAAACCGGGCCCGCTTGGCATTATCCTTCAGATGGCTGATCCCGAAATACTGTTCGACGATGTATCGTACCTTGGAGATCTTCTTGTTTCGTTCGATTTCCAAATCCGTGAGTTTTGCCGTGGTTGAATCCTTTCGCATAATTCCGTCAGCAATTTTGTTTCCGGCCAGAAAGTCACGGTTGGGTTTTCCAGCGTATCCTTTGTCGGCATAGACTTTTTTGATGGGTGTTTTTGTATGTTTGCTGAACACCGTGCAATAATCGAGATAGTTGGTGTCGTTGACCGAAGCCTCGGACAAGGTGGTCGCCAGAATGAAGCCGTGGTTGGTGTCCACGGAGGCATGTTCCTTCAGACCATAGTGGGGAATATCGTTTTTGATGACCCAGTTTGAATCCAGATCGCGGGTAAATTTTTTGGGCACGTCCCGTTACAAATTTTGATGTATTACGTTTACGTATTGCATAGCGCTAAAGATGGCCACTTCTATACAGGTTCGACGAATGATTTAAAACGTCGTTTAGTCGAACACAACGATGGTAGGGTGGGATCTACAGAAAAAAGAAGGCCGCTGCGGCTGATATATTATGAGGCTTGTTTAAATGAAACTGATGCGAGAGCCAGAGAAAAATACCTGAAGTATGGTATGTAAAAAAAGATACACAAAGAATCGTCTGAAACATTTCCTTGAAAATTTGTAACGGGATTAATTTTTTATTGAGTTCACCCCGTTAGAAGACTTTTCATGAGAAGGCAAAGCGCACTTTTCATAAAATCCAAAATTAGGAGGTTTAAAGCAGGAATCTTCTAACGGAGCAGGCCCTCAGGCGTGTCCCGCTTTTTCCTGAGCGCATCGATTTCTTTGTTGCTGATGGGCCTGCTGGCGGATTTGACGAGTCTGGCATCGACAGCGATGCCTTCATTGATGGTCAGTCCCTTGGCTTCGAACTGGCGCAGGATTTCCGAATTGATTTGATCCATGGCATTTTTAGACAACCGGGATCTGAAACGGGAAAAAGTGGAATGATCGGGCGAAGGTCGATCCAAAGAGAGGCCGAGAAATTTTTTAAACGACAAGCGATCATTTTACCCCGTTAAAGGTCCAAAGAAAATCTGGAAAACTTAAGAAATATGAAAATGGATGTGATGGAGGAAGCTATTGCCCTTTAATTCTTAGACCCTTAACGGGGTGAATCTGATTTTCGAGTTCGGGATCGGAGTTGATGCGGAACCACTTTTGAAGGAGCAAGCACTTAAAGAGGAGCAGAGGAGGATAGGCATCAGCACCTTCACCGCTGGTTCCCACGGTATAGTGAGCCATCAAGATCTGATCGACACGCTTCCAATCGATGGCGTCATTGAGTGTGTTCATCAGTTTGAGGCTGCGGTTATGTTTGAGGGAGCTTGCCAGTGCCAGGTCAGTTTACCCCGTAGGTCCGGAAGATCGTACTGGGGCGAATCCGAGTGAGTTGCGCAGCTTTTTGTAACCCATGGATATCCTCCAAGTGTCTGTAATATTGAAAGATATATATCACAGGCGACATTAAAAGGCAAGTGAAAAATACGATAACGCACTGATATTTTGTGTTAAATTGCGTTTAGAAGCATAAAAATGGATGTGGCGGCTCGAACTGGCGCCCAAATTTTCATAGGTTGTGTAAAGGTCTCTCTCTGTATTTGAAATTCCATTAACTGGAAGTTGAAACAATTTGAAAAATCAAAAATCGCATTTTGCAGTGGTACTTGGGGCTGATGTCAATGGTCTTGGGCATGTTCGCAGTTTAGGAAAGGCTGGTATTCCCACCTACGTGGTTTGTTCTGGTACCGGAACAAAGAATGTTGCTCGTTTTTCCAAATATTGTGTTCCTGTAATGATAAAGAAAGAATTATTTAATTATGAAATAGTTTTAAAAAAACAACTTATCAAGATTGCAGAAGAGTTAAATAAAAAACCTGTCCTTTTCGCTACAAGTGATTTTTTCGTTAATTTCATAGCTACACATCGCAGAGAACTTGCCAAATATTACTTGTTTAATATTCCAGAAAATAACATTCTAAAATGGATCACTAACAAATACGAGACTGATAGAGTCGCTCGTAGTGTTGGGCTGAATTCACCAAAGACTTTTCAGATGATGGATGTATATCAAATGGATTATATTTCTGAATCGATAGGTTTCCCATGCATTTTGAAACCTCAGGACTCAATTTCATTTGCTATGCCATGGAAAAATATAATAATTAACAATGAAAATGAATTGTCGAATATTTATAGTCAATTTCCATATTTTTTAAGGAATACCATTATTCAGGAAATCATCCCTGGTGATGAAAAAAATATCTTTCAATGTACCGCATACATTGGCAAACAGACACCACCTCACTTTTTTACGATGCAAAAAATTCATCAAAGCCCACCAGACTTTGGTGTGAACACGCTAGGGCGCAGCATGACAATGCCGAAATTAATTTTAAAAACACAACAAATTCTGAACTCAATAGATTATAATGGATTTGCATCTGTTGAGTTCAAAAAGAGCGAAAGAAATAATCAATTTTATTTAATTGAAATCAACCCCCGCCTTCCCTGGTACAACTCACTTTTTATTGCCAGCGGTGTTAATTTTACTAAATTGGCATATCTGGATCTAACAGAATCATTACGCCAACCATTGAATATCCCTTTCGAGATAAACAATGTATATTGGATATCATTTAAAGACGAAGCTTCAGGTTTATGGAAGAGAAATAAAACAAGATCGAAAATCAATTATAAAGAAACCATAAATGGCATTTTAAAAGCTCGTTCGTTTGCATTTTTCGATGAACACGATTTGCTACCATATGCTATGGCTAATATTGAGTTTTTTAAAAAGTACATAGGACGTTTGATGTTTCATAAACTATATCAGTAACACAATTGTTAAAATGAAAAATATTTCCGCTTTAGTATGGTATATTTTATAAAATTCAAATTTTAAAAATTTAAAAAAAATTATGATAAAAATTAATGTTTTATATGCTTTGAAATTATCAGGATTCTTTTCAGTGGCAAAGAAAATGACTAAAAATGGATTAAGAATATTATGTTATCATGGAATAACTGATTCGGATGTTACAGAGTGGAATCCCGGTTTATTTATTTATCCTGACGATCTGAAACGCCGATTGAAATATCTTTCTGATAATAACTTTCCAGTGATCAGTTTGGAAGAATCAGGTAATTACCTAAAACAAAATAAGTTACCACCATATGCAACAGTTATAACAATTGATGATGGATTCTTTAACACAATATCTCATGGTCGTAATGTTTTAAAAAAATTTGGTTACCCCTATACAGTCTATATTTCGACTTATTATTCAAAAATCCAAGACCCTGTATTCAGTTTGGCTGTTCCTTATATACTTTGGAAAACAGAAAAAAAGAAATCTGTTTTCTCATCTATTGGAATAGAACTTACGAATAATGAATGGATTAAAAATAGCATTTTATCAACTCAAATACAAAAAAATATAATTGATTATGGTCAAAAATTATGTACTCAGGAAAAAAGAAATAGAATTCTTATTGAATTAGGTGATCTCCTTGAAGTTAATTCTAAAGACTTGTTCAAAAACAGGAAACTATCTTACATGAACCGGTTGGAGATACAAAAACTTGCTTCAGAAGGGGTTGATATTCAATTGCATACTCACAGACATAACTGGCCTTTAAATAAGAAAAATGCCTTTAAGGAAATTGATGAAAACCGATATTTCTTAGAACCTTTAGTAGGTAAAAAATTAAATCACTTTTGTTATCCGAGTGGTTTTTGGCGTGAAGAGCAAATTGAATTTCTTATGGAAAAAGGAATTAAAACCGCTACCACGTGTGATTCTGGGTTTAATTATCCAAATACTAATCTATATTTACTAAGGCGATTTGTGGATAATAGTAAAAAAAATATGATTGAATTTGAAGCACTAATTAATGGATTCTATCAAATTTTTTACAAATTTACAAAATCAAAAACGTATTCTCGTAATAGTGGCTACAACTGTACTTAGAAATAGTTGTTTTTCAAAAAAATACGGATCTATGACCAATAAAAAGGTCATACAATAATATTTGTTATGATTTCTATTTGTTGAGCGATTTTTTATTTAGATAAGCCCGCTCTGGAAAGGTACGCTTATCATCTATCCACAAAGATTCACCATTTTTTGGGTTATAGGCCCGAGAAATTAAGATCAATCCCTAAATTTAAAAACTTATATTGTTGGGATTTATAAACTTTATAATTTCTCAAAATATACTAATTTCAAAGTGTTAAAGATTAATCAATTATTTATTAAATACTAATTTATTATATCAGATGATCATATTATAATGTATAAAAATCGACCTCCCTTTAATGTTAGTGTTATTTCATGGCAACGAGTAGAAAAAAAATCGAAAAGAATTGGAATTTGGACCGAAAGCAACAATCCTAATATTAATTACATCACATACGGAATAAATAAAGATCATCCTTATTTAAGTTCATTCCTTGTTTCTATTAAAGCTTTATTTGATAAATCCGATCTAATCATAATTCAAACCGCAGGCATAGCTCTCCAACTATGCATTTTGAAAAAAATTTTACGTAATAATAAAAAATGTGTTATAAATGCGTTTATCTTAGATTCAAGATGGGAAAAACTAATCTCATTAGTAAGATGGGCGTTTTGGAACGTTGATATGTTTATAGTCCATTCGAAAAGTGAGGCCTGCTATTACAATCGAAAATTTGGATTGAATAAAAGAAAATTTGCTTGGATTCCATTAGGAATTAAATTTCCTCAATGTTCAAATGATTCAAACTATTTGAAAGAAAAGTATTTGTTTGCTGGAGGAAAGTCTCATAGAGACTACGAAACATTTATTAAAACAGTAACCGCATTAAATCAACATGCCATAATTATTTCTGGGAATGTCGACCTAAAAAAAGCCATTAAAAAAAATCCTAAAATTATTTCATTCGGTTTTGTTGAAGGTAAAATATTTTGGAATTTTGTGAAAGCATCTAAATTTGTAATTGTACCATTATCTGAAAAGAATATTAGCTGTGGTCAACTTGTTATTTTGGGAGCTATGAGTCTTGGTAAAGTTGTAATCGTACCTAAGGTTAAAGCAACAATAGATTATATAGATGATGGCAAAACAGGTTTCTTTTACGATTTTAAAGACCATAACTCACTTAGTAATGTAATTCGATATTTAGATTTAAATCCATTAACGGTTAGTCAAGTTGAAACTTTGGCAAAGCAAACAGTTAATTTAAAATATGGGTCAAAAGAGTTTGTTCAAAAAATCGAAAAAGTGATCTTATCTTTACTATCATAATAAATTAGTTTGAAAAGTTACTATTCTCAATTATATTTTGTATATCATTCTCAAGGATCTTTTAATGTCCGAAAGTAAAAACATAATAAATGTAATGCATGTGGTCGGCTCTTTGGGTATTGGCGGTGCTGAAATGATGCTTGTTCATTATACCAAAGCGCTAGGAAATAGACACTTCAATCATTTTGTTTACTGTTTTGGTAATGATGGTCCCGTACGGTCTATCATTGAGAACTTAGGAGTGACAGTTAACTTCGGTCCTCATCTACCCAGCATTAAAAATCCAATAGTTTTTTCATTTAACTTAATATTATTATTGAGAAACCTTGTTTTTATTATAAAAGAAAAAAACATTAATGTAATTCAAGCCCATAATGGTCAGTCAAATAAACTGGCAATATTTATCGGTAAAATACTTGGAATACCTGCCTTTCCGACCATTCATTCAACTATGGCTTTAATTGATTCAAGATCAATTTTAGATCCTCGAGTATTCCTTAAAAAAATGATTGATAATATTTTCTTAAAAAGTGCAGATAAAGTTCTTGCTGTTTCTTCAAAAATTAAAGACATTGTTTGCCAAACCTACGGATTAGAAGAAGATAAAGTCCTGGTTATAAAAAATGGAATCTTGTTAAACCAAGAACAATCCAATATTAATTTGTTAGAAGAGGAATTTCCAAAATCAACTAACAAGCTGAAACTCATAGCCGTTGGTAGACTGGTTCCTATGAAAAACTTTAGTACCTTGATCAAAGCCACCGCATCAATTATATCTCAAGGTAACAAAGAACTTCTTGTTCTAATCGTAGGTGACGGACCAAAGGGCAATGTTGATGAAAAGTTTCGGTTGCTGAAGTTAATAAATGAATTAAACCTTAACCCTTATGTAAAATTGCTCGGCCGGAGGAATGATGTTCTATCTTTAATGAGGGCTTCTGATATTTTTGTTATCCCATCCCAATATGAAGGACTTTCCGTGGCAATGATAGAAGCAATGGCTTGTGGCCTGCCCATAATTGGCTCAAATGTACCGGGACTCAGTGATTTCATTAGCAATCAAAAAAATGGATTGCTCTTTCCTGTTGGTGATAGTGAGGCATTAGCTAAATGCATCTTAAATTTGGCAACGGATCATGATCTAAAAGATAGACTTTCTAAGGGTGCTAAAATGTCTTTCGAAATAGACTATGACATGCAGAGAAATATTTTTTCACTTTCAGAGCTTTTTCACAAATCAACTGTCACCTAACGCTCAATGAAATATTTTGAAAATTTAAATTTAATAAAAAAACAAAAAAAATGTGATTCAAAATCATAAAAGGATAGATTGTAATCTTGAACATTGAAAAATCCGTTAAGCAATTAAAAGTATTAATTTGTTCCTGCACGTATCCAAGCCCTGATTCTAAATACGAAGGTACATTCGTTGCAAACTGGGCGGAACAATTACAGGCAAATGGTATTGATATAAAAGTTTACAAAAGAGATCATTTGACTTTTGGATCATATTTAAAATCTTATAAGAGGGTGGTTAATTTTTATACGCAACCTCGAGTGTTTGAATACAATTGGCAGGGTGTATCGATTTGCCGGCAAGGCATCCACCTAAGATTCCCTCTAAATTATTCAAAAATTGCTCCGAAATTGACCTACAAGCAGATGAAACCGGTCATATACAAAATCTATAAAGAGTTCCCATTTGACCTGATATACCTTGCTACATGGGGTGATTTGTCTCTATCCATGTCTTGGATAGCTAATGAAATGGGGATTCCATACACTGCGAGCGCCATCGGCGACCACACAAATTTATATTATGACAAACCCGATAGCATCTATTATAAGCACCATCGGGAAATATTTTTAGGCAGCGAACTTGTAATATGCGTTTCTGATGATCTAAATAAGAAAGCAAAAATCTTGACGGATGGAAAGGCTAAAACAATCACTTTCTATTCGGGTGTCGATACAGAAAAATTTAAATCGAAACCTGGACTGCGTTATGAATACCGAAATAAATTGGAGTATTCGAATGAAGACTTTGTTATTCTTTTTGTTGGACGATTAACACAATCGAAAGGTATCTTCGATCTGCTGAATGCGTTTGCTCGGCTTTCAAAAAAATATCCAACTATCAAGTTGTTGATGGTTGGACCGTTGTTTGATGAAAAAAAAGTAAAAAAAATGATCCGGGAAGAAGGATTACAAAGAAGCGTTCGATTGGTAGGAGCGGTCGGGCACACTGATATACCCGGTTATATGAATGCATCAGATGTGTTTGTACTTCCTTCTTGGATGGAAGGACTTCCAAATGTAGTTATGGAGGCCTGTGCCTGTGAGCGTCCGGTAATAGCATCCGCGGTCGGCGGCATTCCTGAAATAATAGAAAATAGAAATACCGGCTTTCTGGTACCGCCAAAATCATCAATAGATATCGCCGAAAAACTCGAACTTATAATTAAAGCACCCTTTAAAGCATCTGAAATTGCAAAAAAAGGAAGACAAAAGATGATCGAAACTTTTAACTACCAAAAGAACGGATCACTACTTTTCAACCATCTCCAGAAGGTGATATCTGATTATGCCATTCAAAAAAAATGACTGCCTGAAATGCTTGAAAATAAAAGACACCGATGAATGCTTTAAAAGCTGATTCCTATAATGGCCATTAACCATTGAAATTACATTCGATAACATGGTAGCAGAATTTTCGTTGCAACTTGCATGTATCGGTCAAGTTTTTTTTCAAACCATTTTATCGAAAAGTGGATTTTAGGGCATTTATATGTATCAACCACCTGAAATTTTATCGATATAATTACATCGGAACGCGAATGATCTGTTTAACGCACATACCAAAAACAGGCGGAACCACGTTTCGCCATATATTGATCAACAACTATTCATTCCGACATGTTGATATTCCGCTGGATCCAAGAACTTTAATTGTTCAACCTAATCTCTTTCCACTAAACTCGGTATTTGTCGGACAGATTCGGAGTTTATCGGGGCACCGCCTTCGTTTTTCAGATGAAATCAAATCAAAATTTCCTAGTTTTAAATTTACTGTTTTTCTAAGAGACCCCATATTAAGAATCATCTCTCTATATTTCCATATTCAGCGTTATGAAAATCCAGCAATAAAATTCCGGGATTGGGTATCAGAGAAGTACACTGATCCTATTTTGAGTAATTTTCAAACCCGGTTTATTTCTGGGAGCGAAAACCTTTCAAATGCAAAGACAATACTAAAATCAGGCTATTTTTTTGTCGGGACGACCGATTCGTTTGACAAATCGTTGTTGATACTCAAACGATTATTGGTAGGAAACCTTGATATTCGATATGAAAAGAAACGCTCTTCAAAAATTAGTGCTTCTGAGATTCTTGACAATCCTGATAATAAAGAATCGCTCGATAAGTTGCGTAATAAAAATGAATTGGATTTGCGTCTTTTTGATTTTGTTGAGACGAATCTGTTCACAAGATATCAAAATGAATTTGGTTATATCAGTGAAAATGAGCTGATTGAATTCAAAAAATCGAACAATGGTGGTTCAAAAAGCAAGATAAACCATTTCATGTTCAAAATAATTAAATATTTATTTTGGGAAAACATGTTTCGCATTCGCAAACAATAGGCAAAGCTTACCTAATGAAAATATTAATGTTAAACCATAACATCAAAGGCAAAGGAACCTACATCAGGTGCTTAAATTTCGCAAAGAATTTGGTGCGCTTTGGCCACTCTGTTGTCATTTTAACGTCAGCTCCTATCCATATCCTGAGGCCTAAAAAAGAAATTATCGATGGCGTCGAAGTCATATGCATGCCTGACCCAATGGGCAAAAGAATTCGAAATGGTGGATTGGGCCCAATAGATACTTTTTTACGATGTATTTTCTTATTAATAAATCGAACCAACTTTGACATTGTCGAAAGCTTTGATCATAGGCCAGCGGTTTTTTATCCATCCTTGTTCGCAAAATATCTTCTTCACATCCCTTTGATTGCCGAATGGACCGATCTCCATGGCGAAGGTGGTTCACTAAGTCTGAGACCTCGGAAACTCCAAAACTTGATTGGTCCTTACGAAAATTTTACTGAATGCAAGAGTAAAAAAATAGCAGAAAAATTGATCGTCATTTCCACCTGGCTTAAAGAAAAGGCGGTCCGAATCGGAGTTCCGGAAGCTGACATTGTATATATCCCGGGGGGGGCTGAAATCGACATGATCAAACCATTACCCAAAAAAAATGTCAGGAAGAAATTCAACCTTCCCATGGACCAGAAAATTATCGGATATACTGCAGGAACCCATTATGATATACGCCTTCTGATAGAGACCATTAACCAGGTTCAAAAAGCAAGAAAGGATGTGTTGCTTGTAACGACAGGGGCGACTTTTGATCCGAGGATCAGAAAGCAGTTAAATGCTCCTGATCGAGTTGTTGAATTCGGCTTTTTATCTTATGATAAGTATACGCGCTTATTGCCCGCAATTGATGTTTTCATTTTTCCCTTTTCGGACAAAACCGTTAATAAGGGAAGATGGCCAAACAAAATTGGTGACTACATGGCTGCCGGAAGGCCGACTGTTTCCAATAAAACTGGCGATCTGGTCGCACTTTTTGAAAAACATAAAATCGGTCTTTTAGCGAGCGAAAACCCTGAAGACCTTTCAGAAAAAACCCTGATTCTGTTGTCAGATGAGACGATGTCAAAAGAGCTTGGATTTAACGCAAGACAGACTGCCGAGCGTTATTATGATTGGCGTCTTCTATCGAAAAACCTCGAGGCTTGCCTGGCTGAAGTAGTAAAAAGACACATGAACTATTCTGAAACGGATAATCCGAATTAAATGTCCAAGGAACTGATTTCTAATGCGGTGTTTGGAATGAAACAAAATAATATTAGCAAGCATGAAACTGTTAAGTTTATTGATGTCCCCTTCACCTGCCTGCCTACCACAGCCATCCTGGCAAACATGGAAAAATCCATTCTTAATCAGGAAGCGGGCAACTATGTTTCCATAACCAACACCGAGTCCGTTTATCATGCACTTAAAATACCTGCCCACATGTCCTACATTCAAAATGCCAATTTTTCATGTTGTGACGGCGTTGGACTTGTTTTTGCAGCCAAGCTGCTTGGTCTTGAGATTCCAAGGTTGCATGGGCCGGACCTTATGCTGAAATGCTGTGAATTTGGCATCTCCCGCAAATGGAGCCATTTTTTTTATGGAGGCAAGCCCGGTGTTCCTGAACGCTTAGTTTCTAAATTTAGTGATAGATATGCCGGTATGATTGCTGCCGGCACCTATTCGCCGCCATTCAGAGAATTAACCCATCAAGAAGAGAAAAAAATCATCGATATGATCAATCAATCCAACCCTGATATCCTTTGGGTTGGATTAGGCCTCCTGAAACAGGAACGCTGGATTGCCCGGCATCGCACCCGGTTAAATGCAAAATGGATGATTGGCGTTGGGGCGGCGTTTGATTTCCACGCAGGAACCATTAAGAGAGCACCCAAAGTTTACAGAGATTTAGGTTTGGAGTGGCTTTATCGGGTCGTGTTCGAACCCAGAATGATTCGCAGAAACATCTACAGTGCTTTAATTTTTCCCCAGGTAATCAAAGCCGCCTTGAACCGGACCGGATGATCGAAAAGGCATCAACCCCTGGAGGACACTAAATTACTTTACCAAACGCAGGGAGTTTATCAACTATGTTGAATGCTGGTTTCATCGGAATGGGTAGAATGGGCATAACCCACTACTCGATTCTCAATACACACCCATCAGTGAAAGTATTGGCCATCGCAGATACATCCAAGACCATGCGGAACATACTGGACAAGTACCTGTCGGTGGACACCTTTTCCGACTATCGTCAGATGATAGAGAACACTCCGTTGGATTTCGTTGTTGTTTCAACACCAACGGATTCCCATGCCGAGGTGATCAATTTTGCCTTGGCGCATGGCATCCACGTCTTTACCGAAAAACCGCTGGCGATGACACCGGCTGAAAGCGGGGCGGTGGTTGCCCTGGCTGAAAAGCGACAACTGGTCAACCAGGTGGGATATGTCAATCGGTTTAATGAAGTGTTTGTCGAGGTTAAGCGGCTTTTGGACAGCGGCGCGATCGGCGACCTCAAAAGTTTCACCTCGGAGATGTATGGTGCGACGGTACTGAAGGGTTCAAATGCGACCTGGCGGAGTAAACGAAAATCCGGTGGGGGGTGCATGTATGAATTTGCATCCCATTGCCTCGATCTGGTGGTTTACTTTTTGGGGCAGCCTGATCGTGTTGCCGGCAGTGTCTTGAAAAGTATTTATTCCTCGCACGTCGAGGACATGGTGACCTCGACGTTGATATATGATTCCGGCCTATCCGGTACCGTCACCGTCAACTGGAGCGATGAATCCTTTCGGAAGCCGGCCAATATAGTCTCTTTTTTCGGCAGCCGGGGGAAAATCATCGCGGACAAGCACGCTTTCAAGATATTCCTGAAGGAAGATCAGCCACAAATAGGGTTTCACGAAGGGTGGAATACGCGATACATAACGGATTTTGCCCGCAGCGTCCGCGTTTACGTGAGGGGCAATGAATTCACCCGCCAGCTGGATTACTTCGTGGACGCCATACTGGAAAGAAAAGTAGACAACCCTGCCGGTTTTTCCGAAGGCCACGAAACCGACGTGCTGATGGATAAGATCACGATTGATGCGGCATCAGTTGCAAATCCGGGAACGCTTCAACCGGATGCACCTCCGACGGTTACCGGCTTATCTTCCAAGCCGTCTTTTTGGAAGAAAATATCCAAACGAATGGGGACTAAACATGCTTGATCGCGTTATTTTTGGTGACAATCAGTTTTTCGGGATCAATCACATGTCTGAAGAAAAAGCCCAGGCATTGTCCGAAAGATTCCGGGAGATTCAGTCGATTATAGATGTAATCGATATTGCCTACGATTGCGGGATCAGGGGCTTTATGCTCAACAGCCATGAAAAATCCCGGGATATTTGCGACCACCTTCGCCGGAACCCGGAAAGATATGCCGGCCTGAATCTCTACCCTTCAATCCCTTACGCCCATAAATACGCCAATGCCGTGGCTGAAAAGGGCATATTTTCCACGTTGAAAGACACTATCCTTGCCGACAACTCCTTTTCTAATGTCGCCGGCCTCATCTCAAAGGGCGGGAGCCTGCTCTTTGAGAAAGATATGATCAAGGTCATGGAAATGCTTGTGGATATTGAGATGAAGATATTCCGAGGCCTCAACATCAAGGTGCTTTTCCTGCAGAACATTGTGACGGATCTGATGCTTGGTTTTGGTGTAAAAGAGGTCTTTACCGGCTTTGCGACCTACGTGAAGAAAACCTACGATATCGAACCTGGTTTTGTCACCATGAATATGCCCAAACTGGTTGATTTCCTGTTTGACTGCGGAATCGAAAACCCCGTGGTGTGCACGGCAATCAACAAAGCGGGATACTTTATGAATCCGGATAAGGAATCATACGAAAAAACGCTAAGAGAAAAGCAGTTCAGGCCCGTGGCCATGTCAATTCTGGCATCCGGTGCCGTAAATCCTGAAGCGGCCGTCGAATACATCAATCAACAGGCCGCCATTCAGGCAGTTGTATTTGGCGCCTCCAGCCGACAGCACATCCAGCACACAAAAGCGTTGATTGAAGGGTCCGGTTGATTGGGACCAGATATCCGATCCCATAGCGATAACGACTGCCTGTTTCGCATTGCATTCACAATCATGCTGAAGCGGCAACGATAAGATATACCCCCCAAAGATAATGGCCGACTTTAGAGTTGAACGAGGGGCTGCGATCCATCGACGGCATGGCGCCGGTTCAGTTCCGAATTAGATGACACCGGGGCGATTCAATGGATTCTTTTTCATAAGTAGTACCTTTATTTCACACTTTCAGAGGCTGCCATAATTTTAAAAAACGCAACCCATAGAAATTATTTTTAAAAAGATTGTTGAACATAAGGCATCACATTTGCTTTAATACATTTGCTTTAATTATGATGCGTATTTAACATGAGCCAGCGGATTGAAAACTGGCATCGCTTGTTGAGATCCTAAAGCCGGGCTAATCCACAGGTGATTTTCTGCTCCAAAGAGATAAATGTTACTATTAACCACATTGCTGATTTCGATTATCCTTACGGTTGTCCTGATGCCTTATGCCAGGGCGCTTGCCTGCAAGTTGCAGGCAGTGGACGAGCCGGATAGTCGTAAAATTCATGAGGGCCTGATGCCTCGGTGCGGCGGCATGGCCATGGCGGTGGGCGCCATGACACCGATTGTCCTCTGGGTGCCCATGACCCCGTTCATCAAAGGACTGCTGATCGGGACGCTGATCATTGTTTTGTTCGGCATGGCCGATGACATCAACGATTTAAAGCCGCATACGAAACTTGCCGGTCAACTGGCGGCCGCCATGGTGGCCATTCTGGTGGGCGGGGTAAAGATCAGTGATTTGGGTGATTTCTTGCCGGCCGGCATGATGCTGCCGGATTGGGCGGCAATCCCGTTGACGGCCTTCGTCATTGTGGGGGTCACCAATGCCACCAACCTGTCGGATGGCCTGGACGGGCTGGCAGGGGGTATCGCGCTGCTGATATTCATTGGTATCGGATATCTAAGCGGTTCTGAAAAGAACATGCTGTTCGTCCTGATTTCCATTGCGGTCGGCGGCTCCGTGCTGGGTTTCCTGAGATTTAACAGCCACCCCGCACAGCTGTTCATGGGTGATGCAGGAAGCCAGTTCCTTGGATTTGTCGCCATTGTCTTGTCCATCACCTTGACCCAGCAAAACGCGCATTTGAGCCCCATCGTTCCGATGATTCTGCTGGGCGTTCCCATCATGGATACGTTGACGGTCATGTTCCGGCGGCTTGCCAAGGGCTGTTCCCCGTTTGCCGCAGACCGGACCCATTTTCATCACCAATTGATGACCATGGGTTTTTTTCACACGGAAGCCGTGTTGACCATTTATGTTGCCCAGGCAGCCTTGATTTTAGTTGCTGTTATTTTCCCAAGCTCAAACGATTGGCTGCTGCTGGGAAGCTACCTGTGTTTTTCGGTGGTCGTTGTCGGATCCTTTCATCTTGTCAGAAGGACGGGATACCGCATCAACCGGGACACTTTAGTGAACCCGATAAAAATGCGGTTGAAGCCGCTCAAGGATCGTGGCCGGATCATTAAAGTGTCCTTCAGGATGGTTAAGTACGGCGTTCCCCTGATCCTCCTGTTCAATGTCCTGGTTCCGACGCCGGAGGCCGAATATCGACTGCTTTATTCAGCCGGTCTATTGGGGTTGCTGGTTTTTGCCTTGATCCTGAGCAAACAGGTTTTTGGCCGGTTCCTGAAATTCGGTTTGTTCCTGTTGACGCCGTTTTTAATATACAGATGTGATCAAAGCGTCTATCTGCTGATGTCCCCGGCATTTATCGCACTCTACAATTTGTCGTACCTGATCCTGTTGATGTCCGTCTTGTTAACCATGAAACTGACCCGAAGAACCAGGGGCTTTAAAAGCTCTCCGATGGATTTTCTGGTCATATTTGTTATTCTTTTGATTCCCAATTTGCCCGACACCACATTTTCGGACTTCCGTCTGGGACTCGTTGCCGCAAAAACCGTCATCCTGTTCTATAGCTATGAAGTATTGATCGGGGAACTCAGGCGAAAATCGTTTGTTCTCCCGATCTCGGCTGCGGTTATTCTGCTGGGCATTAAGGTCCTGGTGCTTTACATGTGACGGTGGTCGTTTTTTAAAATATTGAATATCCTGAATTTCTGGTACATAATTAACCATTTCAGGGTAGGCTTAAGTTCAGGAGGCATCATGCACAATAAACCATTTATAGCTGCGTTCACATTTCTGATAGCAATGGTAGTCTGTTCCCCGCTTCATGCCGAAACATACTTCGTTGGTCCCGGCGATCGTCTGGAAATTTCCGTCTGGAGAGATGAAACGCTTAGCCGCGAAATTGTGGTTCCGCCGGATGGCATCTTGTCGTTTCCCTTAATCGGTGATGTCAACGTGGCGAATATGTCCGTGGCCCAGATTCGTGAAACCATCAAGAAACGATTGGCGGAATACGTCCCTGATGCGTCGGTTTCGGTCATCCTGAAAGAGATAAACAGTCTGAAAGCTTATGTGATCGGGCAGGTTAAAAGTCCCGGGGAGTTCGATATTACGCTGGAAAGCCGGGTAATGCAGCTGCTCGCAAAGGCTGGGGGGCTGACGCCATTTGCCGCGGAACGCGATATCCATATTCTGCGGTATCAGGGCAAGAAGATTGAAAAAATCGGGTTTGACTACAAAGAAGTGCTGAAGGGCAACAACTTGGAGCAGGATATTGTCCTTAAACGCGGGGATGTCCTTGTCGTGCCCTGATCCATCCTGTCGTCGAACACCCTGTAATGCCGTAAAGCGTTTTAGAATTAGGCGCCGACAATACAGGTACAAAATCGCCAACCGTGCGTTGTGAGTTAGAAATCAATACACGTCGCAGCCGAATAGCACCGTTATTGGCACATTGTTTTTTTCGGCCGCCGGACAATGATCCGCGAGATGATCGGCACCCACCGGATGGTGGTTTCTTTTATCATATGCGTAAATTGAGGTAAGCATTAATGTCAGTCGAGTTTAGTAAACAGGAATTAAAAGCCATTGTACGCCGTCGGAAAGGACTGTTGCTTACGTCCTTTCTGCTGATTTTTCTGACCGGCGTTATCGTCGCCGTTTCCTTGCCGCCGGTCTACCAGTCAACCGTTATGATCATCGTTGAAAACCAGGAGATTCCTGAAGATTACGTCAAATCGACGGTGACCTCCTACGTCAGCGAACGCCTGGAGATGATGCGGCGCAAGATCCTGAGCCATGGCAAGTTGTTGAAGATCATCCGGGAACACGACCTTTATCCGGACCTGAGTCAGAACAGCGAGATGGTCCAGGAGATGCGCAAGGATATTTTGCTGGAAACGATCGATGTGTCGCTGAGTGACAGAAAATCGCGGTTTAATGCGTCGGCTACGATCGCCTTCAACTTGTCCTATGCGCACCGTGACCCGAAAAAAGCCAAGGAAATCACCAATATCCTGGCCAACCTGTTCCTCGAAGAGGACCAGCGCACCCGTGAGATGCAGGCGGTTACCACGACCAGTTTCATCGAGAAAGAACTGGAGGATCTCCGGCGCCAGGTCCAGATCAATGAGGAAAAAATCAGTCAATTCAAGGCTGCCAACATCGACCAGCTCCCCGGATCGACGACGGTCTTTACCCAGACCATCTTTCGATTGGAACAGGACCTTGACAATATCGAGGCCAAATTACAAACGACCCAGGATAAAATCGTCTATCTGAAAAGCCAGATCGCCAATATCGACCCCATGGTGCCGATATTGACCGAAACCGGCAAAGTGGCCAACAATCCCAACAACCGCTTGAAATATCTCCGGCTCCAGTTGCTCAGCATGCAGTCCAATCTTTCCGACAAGCACCCGGACATCATCAAATTAAAAAGTGAAATCAGCGAGCTGGAAGCCCAGGTGGGCGAAACCGATTCCTCCGTCGAAAAACTGAACCGGCTGAATTTCATTGAAAAGAAAATAATCGAGCTGAAAGCCAAGTATGGGGACAAGCACCCGGATGTCGTCAGATATTCGAAGGAAGCCGCCTTGCTCAAAGAGCAGATCGGTCAAGAGGGGACCGGCGGTGCAAAAAGACCATCGTCGGATGAACAGTCCGACAACCCGGGATACATGAATATTAAAGCCCAGATTATCGTGGCGGAGTCTGAAATTAACGCATTGAAGGCTGAGCGGAAAAAGGTGACGGAGAAACTTGAGGATTACCAAAATAGACTCGAGAGGGCCCCCTTCATCGACGAAGAATACAACAAGCTCACCCTGGATTACCAGAATGCGCGAATAAAGTTCAACGAGGCTTCGAACAAGCTGCACAACGCCAGGATTGCCCAGGAGATGAACGCATCGGGCCAAGGTGCGCGATTCCATATCGATTCTCCAGCCTTTTTGCCGGATAGCCCGTATAAACCCAACCGACCCATCATTATCCTGCTGGGATTCCTGCTCGCTATGGGGACCGCGGTAGGCTTGACGGCCCTGAAGGAGACCATGGATACGTCAATCAAAGCCACCGAGGAGATAGAGAGCATATTGGACGTTCCCGTACTGGCGACCGTCTCCTATTACGATACACCCGAACAGCAGCGCCTGCGCCGGAAAAAACGATTAGTGCTGGCCTCCTGGATCTTGGGGATCATTTTGTTTGGGTCATTCCTGGTGGATCGATTCGTGGTGCCCCTGGACCATATATGGACAACTGTCGAAAACCGGTTGGTAGAAATGGGCATCCCCATCAAGCAAGAGTCAAAAAGTCTGTAATCACATTTTCACCTAATTGGATATGAAATGGGAAAATTTTTCAAAGCACTTGAAAAAGCGGAAAAAGAAAACCTGAACAGGCCGATTCGACAACCGGCAACTGACCGTGTGCCGTCGAATGCGGAACCGGTTGCGCCACCGGCCAAAACCAAGCCGGCACCAGCGGCGGATCGTCAACAGCCGGCGCCTGATCATGGGCGATCGGGCAAACCACCGGCCGTCCCCCCGGGGGAAATGCAAACGGCGGTGCACGCGGACCCGTCGCCCGCCATTACTCCTTCTCCCTTAGGCGTGGAATCAGTAGATCAAGCCGTCGCGGACAGGCCGGCGCATCAGGTGGCGCGGCGGTTGCAGCCCGACGATGCCTCTTCAAAACTGGAAACGGTGAGGCCACCGGTGAATTCCATGTCGGTTCCGGAGGCCGATCCAAATCGAAAACCCGACCCAATGAATGTTGCGCTGGTAAAGCCGGATCCATCACCCCGGACCTTTTCGGTCCGGCATCTTTCCCCCGAACCCGAGGTCACGCCAATTGAACTGAAGTCGCCCGAAGCCGTTGATTCGACGGCTAAAAAGGAAGTACGGGTTAGATATTCCAAGACAAGGGTGCAGGCGAATGATCCCGAAAAACTGAGGGAAAATAAAATATTCTCTATTTTTGACGACGATATTGAGACGACCAACCAGATAAAAATATTACGCGGGCAGGTTCTTAAAAAATTAAAGGATATCGGTGGGAATAGCATTCTGGTCACCAGTGCGAACCCTTATGAGGGGAAAACATTCACCAGTATCAACCTCGGGGTGAGCATTGCAAAAGAGTTCAATCGCACGGTCCTGATTATCGATGCGGACATCAGGAAACCCACCCAGCACCACACGGCCTTTTCCACCGAGTTTTTCTCTTTGAAAGTTGATAAAGGCCTTATCGACTATCTGAATGGTGACGTTGAAATATCGGATATTCTGATCAATCCGGGAATCGATAGGCTCACCTTGATTCCCGGGGGAAGGCCGGCAAACAACTCTTCGGAGCTTTTGAACTCCGGCCGGATGGAAGTGATGATGTCAGAGATAAAGAGCCGCTATCCATCCGATCGCCTGGTGATTGTTGATGGCCCTGCGATGTTACCCTATCCGGATGCAATGATCCTCTCGCGTTATGTAGATGGTGTGCTGCCGGTAGTTGAAGTGGAAAAGACATCTGCCGAAGACCTGAAAAAAATGATGAACCTGCTTAAAGAGGTTAATATCCTGGGTGTCGTATTGAACAAGAACAGGGGATAAGGCATCTAACTGTTATGAAAAAAGCACTTATTACCGGTATCACCGGACAAGACGGCGCCTACCTGGCAGAATTTTTGCTGGAAAAGGGGTACGAGGTCCACGGTATCAAACGCCGGGCCTCCCTGTTCAACACCGACAGGATCGATCATTTGTACAAAGATCCCCATGAAAAAGACCGCAGGATGATTCTCCATTACGGGGATTTGACCGATGCGACCAATCTCATCCGGATCCTGCAGCAGGTTAAGCCGGACGAGGTTTATAATCTGGCTGCGCAGAGCCATGTTCAGGTTTCTTTTGAAACCCCCGAATACACGGCTGATGCGGATGCATTGGGAACCATGCGGATTTTAGAAGGTATCCGCCTGCTGGGCCTCGAGAATAAAACCCGCTTTTACCAGGCATCCACTTCGGAACTGTACGGCAATGTGCAGGAGGTGCCGCAAACCGAAAAGACCCCCTTTTATCCCCGGTCTCCTTATGCCTGTGCCAAACTCTATGCTTACTGGATTACGGTCAACTACCGGGAGGCTTACCACATTTATGCCTGCAACGGCATCCTGTTCAATCACGAGTCGCCCATCCGGGGCGAAACATTTGTCACCAGAAAGATAACCCGGGCCTTGTCGCGTATCTATCTGGGGTTGCAGGAATGCTTGTTCATCGGCAACCTCAATGCCCTGCGTGACTGGGGGCATGCCAGGGATTATGTGAAGATGCAGTGGCTCATGCTGCAGCAGGAGGAACCGGACGACTTCGTCATTGCCACCGGAGAGCAGCATTCGGTCCGCGAATTTATCGTTCAGGCGGCAACCGAACTGGGCATCGCCATCAAATGGGAAGGTGAAGGTATCCAGGAACGCGGCATCAACATGGCCAACGGCAAAATAATCGTCGCAGTGGATCCGGTGTACTTTCGGCCTACCGAGGTGGAGACCCTGCTTGGCGATCCGACCAAAGCGAAAGAAAAACTGGGCTGGTCACCCAGCATTTCCTTCGGGGAGCTGGTCAAGGAAATGGTTCATGCTGACCTGGAAGAGGCCAAACGGGATGAACTCGTCCAGCGGGCCGGGTTCAAGGTCAACCAGCGTCAGGAATAGTTAAGTGCTGAGTGCTGAGGACTGATGGATGAGGACAACGCTATCCGGACTTAGGGCTGAAGACCGTGGGTAGAATAGAACGATTTGAGGATTTGATTGCCTGGCAGAAGGCGCGCGAGTTGACACGCCTAATATACCTCCATACCGGTGATGGCTCCTTTGCTAGGGATTTTGGCCTCAGAGACCAGATAAGACGAGCCAGTGTTTCCGTCATGTCCAATATTGCCGAGGGATTCGAAAGCGGGAGTCGGCCCGAGTTCCATCATTTCCTTGTGATTGCCAAAGGATCCTGAGCTGAAGTCTGATCTCAGTTGTATATCGCTAAGGATGTGGGCTATCTTTCTGGGTAAGACTTTAATGCGCTCATGGATCTATCTACAGAAGTTACCAGGATCATCGGCGGCCTCAGATTTTCAATACAGAAATTACTCGATGCTAAAAAATGACTTACTCCGATAAAGCAACTCAGTGCTCAGCACTCAGCACTCAGGCCCGCACCATGGCTAAGCATGCTAAGATTTTTGTCGCCGGTGCCGCAGGCATGGTGGGCAGCGCGATTATTCGGCGGCTGCTTGCCATGGGATACATGAATATTTCAGGCAGCTACCATTCACGCCGGCCTGATGCGGCCACTTTCCTGAAAAACCGGGACAAAACAAAAATTACCGATGCGGTCAAACTCTTGAAAGTGAACCTGACCGACCAGGCAGCGGTGAACACGATGTTCCAGGCGGAGAGGCCGGAGTATGTTTTCATCGCTGCAGCGAAGGTCGGCGGCATCCAGGCGAACAATACGTATCCGGCTCAATTTATTTACGAAAACCTGGCCATTCAAAACAACCTTATCCATGCTGCCCATCAAAACGATGTGAATCGGCTGCTGTTTTTGGGATCTTCCTGCATTTACCCCAAACTGGCGCCTCAGCCCTTGAAAGAGGACCACTTGCTGACCGGGCCCTTGGAACCCACCAACGAGCCCTATGCCATCGCTAAGATTGCCGGAATCAAGATGTGCCAGGCTTACAACCGGCAGTATGGCACCCGGTTCATGGCCGTGATGCCCACCAACCTTTACGGCGCCAACGACAATTTTGATCTGGAGACCTCCCACGTGCTCCCGGCGCTGATTCGCAAGTTCCATGAGGCGAAACGGGATGGCAAACCAGCGGTTGTGGTTTGGGGATCCGGGGCGCCGCGGCGGGAATTCCTCCATGTGGATGACATGGCCGATGCCTGTGTATCCATCATTAACCTGGATGAGAACACCGCGTCAGATCATTTTTTCAGTTACCCGCGCCCATGTTACGTCAATATCGGCAGCGGTGTGGACAACACGATCCGTGAGTTGGCAGAGATCATCCGGGACGTGGTCGGCTTCAAGGGAACGCTGACGTTCGATACCTCAAAGCCGGACGGTACCCCACAGAAATTATTGGATGTGACCCGGTTGCGTGAGTTGGGGTGGCAGTCAACCATCGGTTTGGCAGACGGTGTTCGAATGACCTATCAGTGGTACAGGGAACATGTTTGATGGCGCCATTCGCATCCTGGTCCTGCTGAATTCAGGTTTGTCGCCTTTTTTATACCCGCGTGACCCGTGAGCGTCGCCGGCAACAACGCCACCTCGAGGGGAGTCTTCCAGGGAGGCGTTTTCGATAAACAAATTGTCTGGCAACCGTATTTCACATCAATACGTTGGCAAGGGGTGAATAAATTAACCGATTATTCGCTTTTCCCATTGGCATGTGCTAAGCGAGTTGTGTTGGCTCAACATTAACGGTTTTATCGTGGATCTACACAGAAGATCGAATGGAGGGTGGCTGCTTATGATGATTAAAACAAAAGGTTCAGACGACCGGCAACTGGCAACGGGGCATTCGCTGTGCAGGTGTCCCGACACCCGCTTTACCATCATGAACGGCCTCAACCAAAACCGGCCCTTGCGGACCGGTCCCCGATTGTTTTTTATCATGGTTTTCATGTGGACTTGCCTTGCCACCCCCATTCTTGCCGCGGAGTGGCGGGTGGTTCCGAAGCTCGGCGTGTCCGGCGGATACGATGACAATATATTTTATACAAAAGAAGACAAAGTCGACTCTTCCGTTGTCAGCATCGAACCGGGCGTTGAACTGGATTATCAATCGCTGCTCTCGTCATTGCTGCTGAAAGCCGATTTCGATATCCTCAGCTACCTGGATGAAAGCGACCTGAACCGGGTGAATCAATACTACCGCCTCGAGGGCAACCACCGTCTCGGGCAGCGCTGGGATGCCCGCACGGAGTTACGCTTTTACAACGACACGACCTTGAACACCTACCTCGAGGAGACCGGCCGGGTGGTCGAGCGGATCGACCGGGAATACGGTTTCGCTAAGGGCGGAATTTCATACGACATATCCACCATTTCCTCCATCGATACCGATTACATTTACGAAACAGCCCGATATTCGGATGACGCCTTTTCCGATTACGACAAGCATCGGATTAGCCTGCGGTATCGCCATCGCTTGAAAACCCAGCAGGACGTGCTCTTAATCGGCCCCTCCTACTATAAGCGTAAAAACGATCTCAACGACACCGATTACGTCTCGCTCGACCTCGGTTGGATTCGCGATTGGAGCGACATAACCAATACCTATGCCTCCATCGGTGCACGCTACACGAACGTGAAAGACAAGGATGGCAACGATGAAAACAACTGGGGCGCCTTGGCCCGCTTCAACCTGACCCGCAAGGGAATCGTATCGACAACCACGTTTGAATACTACCACGACCTGGCGACGCTTGTGGACGGGACGGATGTCAACGTGGACAATTTCCACCTGAGGTACGATTATCTGCTGACCGAGCGGTTCGGCCTGGGTATAAACGGGCGGCTGGTATTAAGCTACGATCTTTTCAGCAGCCAAGGCGGTGTGGAGGACAACCGATACTATATGGTTGAACCGTTCTTGTTCTACCGATTGACCGAGGACTTCAAGGTATATCTGCGATACACCTATCAAAACAGCTCGAAAGATCTGGTCGAAAGTGAGGATACCCTTGAGCGGAACAGAGCCTGGATTGAGTTCAGGTATGAGTTGCCGATGCTGCTGTAAACTGGTGACCCAATCCGACGCCAACTTTGCGTTTTAGACACACCTCCGTAATAAGCTTTTACTGATGCGAACATAAAAGGCCCGTCATTTACCATGAAAATTCATTTGATCGCTGCGGCCCGACCCAACTTTATGAAGATTGCCCCGCTTTTTCACGCCCTTAAAAAGGAGGCGTGGGCCGATCCGGTGATCGTTCATACCGGCCAGCATTACGACATCAATATGTCGGACGCTTTTTTCAGGGACCTGGAACTGCCGGATCCCCACATCCATCTGGGAATCGGCAGCGGAAGCCATGCCGAGCAGACCGGCAGCGTGATGATCGCCTATGAAAAGGTGCTTCAGAAAGAAAGGCCGGCGCTGGTCGTCGTTGTAGGAGACGTCAATTCTACCATGGCCTGCACCATTGCTGCGAGCAAACTGGTTTATCCGTCGGCATCACAGCGGCCCGCCCGACAGCCAGGCGACCCTCTCCGACCCGTGGTGGCCCATTTGGAAGCCGGGCTGCGTTCGAAGGATCGATCCATGCCCGAAGAGATAAACCGGTTGGTTACTGACACCTTGGCCGACATCCTGTGGACGCCTTCCGCAGATGCCGTGGAAAACCTCCTGCGAGAGGGCGTGACAAGGGAAAAAATTAATAATGTCGGCAACATCATGATCGATTCCCTCGAAATGATGCGTGATAAAATAGAAAAGGCCGACGCATTCAGCGAGTTGGGGTTGACCAGGGGCGGCTATGGTTTGATTACGCTTCATCGACCGTCCAATGTGGATTCCCCGGCCAACCTGAAAACCTTGTGTCGATTGTTGGTTGGTGCCTCACAAAAAACCCCACTTGTCTTCCCCATTCATCCTCGGACGAGAAAGAATCTCGACACCTTTGGATTGATGAACACGCTTCGGGCCGCAGAGCGGATCATCCTCACGGAGCCCATGAATTATATCCGATTTATGAATCTGGTATTTAACTGCCACTTCGTCATTACGGACTCAGGAGGTATACAGGAAGAGACCACATATCTGGGCATCCCCTGTTTAACCATGCGGCCCAATACGGAACGGCCGGTTACGGTGGACCAGGGCACCAATCAGCTGTGCACCATAGAAAACCTGCAACGTCGCATAGAAAGAATCGTCTCGGGGGATATGAAAACCCATGTTGTGCCTGAGCTTTGGGATGGGCATACGGCAGGACGCATCGTGGATACTATCCGCAAGCTAAGTTAACTTCTATCATCACCTGATCGATAAAGAACAACTGAGGGTGTTTATATTGCTTGTCGCATCCCCGGCCGGCGTTCCTTTTAGACTGAGCTTCAAAGCCAACTGCCCCACAAAATAAAGCTAAACAAAACCCCGACAGCGCTGCCATCTGTCGGGGTTTTGTTTTCTGAAGGCCAAGCCGGTACTGGACCGGTTCAGGATCTGGTTGGACACCTATCATCCACAAGTCCCCCCGAAGAGCCTTTTGGGCAAAGCGATCCAATACTGCCTGAACCAATGGGATAAATTGGTTGTTTATATCGACGCCGGGTTTCTGAAACTCGACAACAATGTTGCTGAAAACGCCATTCGTCCATTTGTGCTGGGCAGAAAGAACTGGCTGTTTTCGGGAGCCCCCAGGTGAGCGGATGCCAGCGCAACCTTCTTCAGCCTGATCGAAACCGCCAAGGCCAACGGGCTTGAGCCTTATGCCTATCTTCGTTACTTGTTTGCAAAACTGCCCTTTGCCAAGACGGCGGAGGACTATCGGGCGCTTTTGCCGAAAAATATCGACCGGGAAACTCTGGCCTCCATTCGCCACTGATTCTTCCTTTTTCTCCTCAATGATCGTTGTTCCCCGGCTGTTCAAGATGGCCCTCCCAAATATTTTGCCTATCATGACAGATTTTTTTGGCTTGAGAAGATGGGGTTTATAGGACGCTTACGTTGACTCAACAAAGGATCGTCTTCCTCTGCGATTGATATACTATGAAGCCTGCTTAAGCCAAGAGGATGCCACCCACCGAGAAAAGTATATAAAAACATACCACGGAAGGATGTTTTTAAAGAACAGGCTCAAATCTTAGATGGCTGTTGGGGCATATACCTAAACTGACCGACACTACTTTATCACGGGTGGCGTTCCAGACTGGATGCTCGGGCGCACGTTAATTCAAACGCCCAATGATGAACTTAAAAACAGCGCAGCCAGCGGATATATGCGCTTTACCAATCCGGTCAGTTATTGGGTGTATGTGCTCTTTGACAGCCGGTCATCTTCGATACCAAATTGGCTAAGCAGTTGGGAATTGCGCTCGGCTGATAAAATTACAACATCGCTGAGTACACAGCCGTATCTGAAGTTGTACCGAAAGATGTTTAATGCCGGAGCTTGTGTCGATTTAGGTGGTAACTACGGACCGGGGGCATCTAACGAAACTCGCAGCAATTATATGGTTGTTTATGGAAAATAGTGTGTGAGTGTCTGACCCTGAACGGCAAAAGAAAGTAGTAAACAAAACCCCGGCGGTTGTCGGGGTTTTGTGTTTTTAGGCTTTGCAAGAGCAAGGGTTTTTCCTGATCTTGGTACCGATGTTTTTGCCACAACCTCCTTTATCAAAAAACACCATCTTTACGAATGGCGCCTTTTTGCTATATCACCATGGGCGTGGCCACTTCCTCACGTTTGTCCTTGCCGTAGAGCCGCTCCACCAACGCCAGGGCAAACTCGACGGCGGTTCCCGGCCCACGGCTGGTGAGACAGTTGCCGTCTACCACGACGCGGGCATTGACCCGGTCCCTCGTCGCAAGCCGGTCGACAAAACCAGGATGGCAGGTGGCCTGGCGACCCTTCAGTAGCCCGTGATGTTCCAGAACCACGGCCGGGCTGGCGCATATCGCCCCATACAGGCGCTTTTCTTCTTGTTGACGCTTTAAGATGCAAGTCAGGTCCGCAGAATCTCGCAGGTGCTCAGCGCCGGGAATGCCGCCGGGCAGAACGACCAGGTCGTAATTCATCTCCACGCAGTTTTCGATCAGTGCGTCGGCAACGATGACCACACCGCGGGAAGCCGTGATCTGGCGAGCGCCGGATACCGACGCCACCGTTACGGTTGCGCCGGCTCGGCGAAGCACGTCGATGATGGCCACCGCTTCCAACTCTTCGGTGCCGTCGGCCACGGGTACCAATACGGTTTTGTGCATAGTGGGCTCCTATATTTTTTAGCGAAAGGGACGTGGTCGCTCAGTCGAGTATACACCGCTCCGGCAAGCATTGAAAGATATCCGCGGTACATTGTGGAATACCAGTATCGGTAGAATGACTTCTATTTCCGGTTGGCTGAATTTCGTACCAAAAGAGACGGCGGATGTTTCGGGCGTCGTGATGGAGATCTTTAAGTATGCTGAACCGTAACAGCAAGCGCATTCCCCGCGGCTTGCGGCGGGGTTAGCGAGCGCACTGAAAATCGATTTTTTTCCTTGCGGGGAGTCTTCAATCAATCCTTGACCCGTCTACCGCTTAACGGTTTACCCTGATGTTGAATAAGAAAATGGCCAAGCATGATTCACAAATTGATTATATTTATTAAATCAATTTGTTAGCGCTTTGACTGTCGCAACGTGAGGGCTTATGCAGAATTTATCAACCTTGATTCATCTTCAAATAACTCAATACAAGGGAGGCCTGCAATGGCAGCATTCAAAGCAGAACGTGTGGTAAAAAGATATACCATGAACCTGTGTGCCGAGCCCGCCGTTGTGTTCCCGCTGCTATGCCCCATAAGGGAATATGAATGGATCGAGCCCTGGTCCTGTGATATGGTCTTTTCCGCAAGCGGCGTGGCAGAAAAAAATGCGGTGTTCAGCACGAATTTCCCAGCCCAGGGCGGTCGGGAAACCTGGATCGTGTGCCGGTATGAAAAAGATCGGGCCATTGAATTCATCCGTGTGGTGCCCGATTTTAAAGTCAACCGGCTGGATGTGGCCTTGACCCCGGCGGGAGGGACCTCCATCGTCACCTGGACCCATACCTATACCGGCCTGAGCGAACCGGGCAACCAGTGGATCAGGGGGCTGACCGACGATGCGTTCCAGTCGGAAAAAGGGGCGATCGAAGAAATGCTCGGTCACTATTTGAAAACCGGAGCCATGCTTAAAATGGCCGACCTTCACCTCGAGACCCATCCCTATGGCGAAAAAGAAAGCCATTGAGTCCGTTTACCGCATTTCTCAGCTGGCGCGGCTGTTTCGGCTGTCCCGAAGTACCCTGTTGTACTACGACCGCATCGGCCTGCTGCGGCCCTCGGGGAGGACCGGGGCCAATTACCGGGAATATAGTGACGCCGATCGAATGCGACTGGAGCAGATCTGCCGTTATCGACGCACGGGCATGTCCCTGGAAACGATCGAGTCGGTTCTGGCTGCTCCCCGGCAAAAGACGGTCAAGGCCCTGGAGCGACGGTTGGAGGCATTGAACCGAGAGATCCACGACCTTCGCTCCCAGCAGCAGACCATCGTCGAGCTGTTGAAGGATAAATCGGTTATAGCCGGTACCCGTGTGATGGACAAGCAGCGATGGGTGGCCGTCCTGCGCGCCGCCGGACTGGACGATGCGGCCATGGGGCAATGGCACGTGGCCTTTGAACGCATGTCTCCCGAGGCGCACCAGGACTTTCTGGAATCATTAGGCATCGATGCCACCGAAATTGCCGAGATCCGATTATGGGCCGCGGAAAACAGCGATTGAGACACCTGGAAAAAACCCGGTTCTACCAAGTGAAAACCGGGGTGGGGCCGAAGAACCTGAGTCGCGCCCACTATGTGACCCAGGTGTTTGCACCCTATTTCCACGAGGGTTATTGCCTGGTTATTTGAAGTCACATGGAATCAGGGGGAATCGCCAATCTATTTCGTTTCTGCTATACTTTATTTTAAAGGAGTTGGAATCCGACCATGAGAAACATTCAACTGAATCTATCGGTTTTAGAGGATTCCTTCTCGGTGTGCCAACTGGCGCCTGACGCCGGCATCCCACATTGGGCGCCGACAAAAGGCCTTGTTTCCATTACCCGTACGGCGGACGAACTGTCTATCGTCTGCCTGGACGGGGTGGTGCCGGACACGGTTCGTGCGGAGCGCGGCTTTCGTGTCCTGAAAATCGAAGGCCCCTTTGATTTTTCTCTTACCGGCATCCTGCTGGCCGTGATTGGGCCGTTGTCCGATGTTGGGATTTCTATTTTTGCCGTGTCCACTTTTGATACGGACTATGTGCTGGTGAAAAAGAATGATCTGAAACAAGCTGTTTCTGTTTTAAGCGCCTTCGGACATACCGTTCGATAGCGTCAGAAACCGAATTTCGCCTCCCTTACTTATTGGGTAATGAATTTCTTAGTGGGAATCAAATTACATATAATACTATGTAAATTTATTCTTATTTTTTGTTTTTCATTTCTTTTAAATTTCTTTACCTATTGATTTTTTTATTAATTTATCTGTTCGATGCTTTCGGCACCCCTTTTGCTTATAATTATGCCAACAGATAATGCATAACTATTAGCTTCAAAGAAAGGGGCTAATGATGAATAAAATCTTTTCCTTCTTAATCGTAATAGTGGCGATATTCATTTTTGACTTATTTTATTTCGAAGCCCCTCCGAGCGCATCCCAAGATATAAGCGGCAGTATTGCTACGGACACACTTGCTTCGGTCAATGATGTTGACGTGATTTCAAATTTCGGATTCGGCTTCAAGCAGATAGTCAATTCACAAAATAGTGGCGATACGTCTTCAATGACACGTGGTCAACTTTTCGATCCGGTTACCATTCTTTTACTGGGCAGTGGCCTGATTGGTCTGGCCGGATTGGGAAGAAAGAAAACTTAAGAAAAACCAACCAAAAAATTTCAGATGATGATAGGCAGGGTCATTCGTGACCCTGCTTATTTTTTTTGACGATTTCATTGTAAAGATAGCAAAAATCCTGTTCTTCTTCAGCCTACCGCCATTTCAATTTAATGCCTTTGAAATGTCTCTTTCATCATCAGCGTGCAGATCAGGGCAATCACCGCGGAAATCAACAGCACCAGAAGCATGGTGGTGTAGCCTTCCAGCGCATAGGCCCCAACGGCATTTCGGGGGTATGTATCCAGCACGTTCCCCAGAAAGGGCATGAACACGGCACCGCCTAAAAACGGGAAAAGGTTGACCGTGCCCACCGAGGTGCCGGCGATCTCGACCGGAAACAGCTCCTTGGTAGCCGTAAAACCGATCACTACGATGGATGACGCGCACACGGCGAAGACGAAAAACGCCACGTAAAGCATGGGCAGCGAGAGGCGGTCGGGAAAAAAGTAAAGCGTTCCCATTTCACATACGAGAATCGCCGTGCAGATGACAAAAGGCTTTTTGCGGCTTTTCAGCACGCGGTCGGAGATAAAGCCCAGCAGCGGGCTGCCGATGATCATGCCCCATGCGATCATGCTCAGAACGGCGCCGGCCGACTCGCGGGAAAGCCCGTATACGTGCATCAGGAAAGGCCCGCCCCACAGTCCACCGAACCCGAAGAAGATACCGCAATCGAAAAAAAACCACAGGGCCAGGGGCCAGAAATGCGGATTGCCGACAACTTGCCGCATCCCTGCCAGCAAGGGAATGGTCTGGGTCGCCGCGGCCGGAGCGCTGGATTTCACGGCCAGGGCGCCAATTGTCGGCCAGCCTTTGTCCTGGGGTCGATCCCGGATGATCAGCCACGCCATGAGCGCGATAACGAAGGTGCAACCGCCGATCAATTCAAAGGAGAGCCGCCAGCCGAAAGCCACCGTCATCATCGCCAGCAGCCAGGTCGCAGCCATGACGCCGGCTCCGCCGATGGCGTTGAGGATGCCGGCCATGGAGGCGAATTCATGGGGGTAGTACCACTGGGAGAGAATTTTCATGGTGGGGATGAAGACCATGGAGACCCCGAATCCGACCAGGATGCGGCCTACGAAGGCGGTTTCGATGTTGGGCGCCAATCCGAAAAGAATACTGCCTGCCGACGCGGCAATCAGAAACCAGGTGACCGTCCGTCGCGGCCCCACCGAATCCGAGAGCAGGCCTGCCGGTAGTTGCATGGCCGCATAGCAGTAAAAATAGATGGAACCCAATAAGCCCATGGTGCCGGCGGAGGTGTCGAAATCCTTAACCAGGTTGTCGGCCACCACTGAAAGGGAGAGCCGGTGAAAATAAACGAAGAAATAGGCCAGAGCCAGGATGGAAAAAATCAGCCAGCGAAACCTGAACAGGGGATGTGCGGACGGGTCAGCCATTGCAGCGCTCCTTTAAGGGTCATACACGATGTGCCGGGTGGTTAGGTTAAAATTGGAATGGGTGGAAATGAAATGATGGAAAACATGATTATCATGCCACAAGATACCGTTTATGAAAAGATCCCAGTGAACCCTATTAAATTTGATGGGCGGCGCTTTCAGACTTATAGTGTGTTTTAACAAACATTTTTTGAAACCCGTTCCACCGCGCAAAAAATGGACTTCCCAAAATGACGAGACCTGACAAAACGACCTGCAAACTGTCGGATGTGAACGACGCCCAGGCTATGCACGGTTCCCGCGGGCAACTGATATCGCAAAAACCGGGCGCTTTCCTTCTGGTGGCCGCGGCCTATGTGCTCGGCGGCGGCGGCATGCTGGCCTGGCTGATCTTTTTGGTTATGGGGCCGCTGGTCCCGTTGACCATTGGACTCGGCATGGCCGGTCGTCTGCTGCTGGACGCGCTCTTGTGCCTGCTTTTCTTCATCCAGCACAGCATCATGGTCCGCCGCGGGTTTCGTCTGTGGCTGACACGGACCGTTCGCGCGGATTTTCACGGTGCCCTGTACGCGGCGGCTTCCGGCACCTTCCTCCTGCTTCTGAGCGTTCTGTGGCAACCGGTGGGATCGGCACTATGGACACCGTCAGGACCCGTCCGATGGGCGATGATAGGGGTTTTTCTGGCGACCGGTGCCGGCGCCTGGTGGGGCGCCCGTTCCTTAGGAGATTTCGATGCCCTGGGTATTAAACCGGCCTTGCGGGCGTTCGACAGCGAAAAACCGGTCAGCACGCCGTTAACCATTCGCGGCCCTTACCGCTGGGTGCGCCATCCGCTCTACCTGTTCAGCCTGGTCATTATCTGGTCGTGTCCGATATTCACGGTGGACCGGCTGTTGCACAATGGGCTCTGGACCATCTGGATTGTCATCGGTGCCACCATGGAGGAACGGGATCTGGTCGGCTGTTTCGGTGAGGCCTACCGGTCATACCAGAAAAAGGTACCCATGCTGCTGCCCACCAGCCTGAAGCCGTTGGCGACCGGTTCCACAGGCAAACCGGAAAATCACCCATAATGGGAATTCCATCATTTCGAATTCCCAATTCCTCGATCCCTTAATTTGCCGATCCTTTTATGTTTGGTGTTGAGACTTTTTCCGAACTGCCATAATAGACGCGTGTAAAGTCAATCCGCACAAAAAAGGCGCTCCGATGCCGCAACCCAACAACCCGCAACAGGTCAAACTGGATGCTGCCGTTGCCGGGCCGCTGTTTATGCTTGCCGCCGCATTATTGTTCACCATGCTTAACATGCTGGTTAAACTGATTGGTCCGGCCTTCACCATCTGGCACATCGGATGGTATCGGTTTTTTGGTGGGGCCGCGGTGCTGCTTCTGGTCTTCGGCAGGCAGGGCAACCCCTATCGGGGTCATAATACCCGGCTGCTGATCATCCGCGGATTTACCGGCTCGGCGGCGTTTCTTTCCATCGTCACCGCCATCCGCCTGCTTCCGGTATCAACCGCCCTGGTGATCTTCTACGCCTATCCGGCCTTTTCCGCCGTCTTTTCCTACCTGATTTACGGCGAACGCATTTCCAGAGCGGAAATCGCCTGCATTGCCGTCGTGGTCATCGGCATCGCCGTGCTTTTCGATTTCAGCCTGGACGGGAATTTATTCGGCCAGCTTATGGCTCTGTCCGGGGCCGCCTTCGCCGGTTTGACCGTTACCCTGATTAAGACCCTTCGTGAAAAAAACGGCCCGGTGATCATCTATCTCTACTTTTGCACCATGGGCATGCTGGTGACCTTTCCCCAGTTTGCCATGGCTCCGCTGGTTCCATCAACGGTTACGGAGTGGGCCATGGTATTGGGCATCGTTTTTGTCTCGGTAACCGCGCAGCTTTTGATGAACCAAGGCTTTTTCTACTGCCGGGGATGGGAAGGCGGCGTATTCATGTCCAGTGAGGTGATCTTCACCGCCATTGTGGGCATCGCCTTTCTGGGAGATCCCGCATCCTGGCGCTTCTGGGTCGGCGGTTTTTTGATTTTAGGCAGCGCCGTGGCCCTGAACCGTTTCAAGGCCAATACGATGAAACGGGAGAAACGGCTTGAACAAGCAAGCTGAGGTTGAAGGGGTTGAGGGAGTCAGGAGCAAGGAGTCAGGAGGTTGGCTTCGGCTGCGTTATATTTAAAATACGCGGGAGCGAAGCGACAACAGCGCCATTCTGAATTCTGACTCCTGACTTCTTGTTATTGGTTAATTTCAACCTTAGCCATTTTCCTTGTCCACAAACCGCAGGTTATCCGCATTGTGCCGCTCGCCGGCCACCTGCTCTCCCAGCGCATCCAAGGTCTCGATCATTTCCGGTGAAAGCTGGATTGCCGTGGCCGTTACATTCTCCTTGAGGTGTCTTCTGCGCTTCATGCCCGGAATGGGGACGATGGACAAATCCTTTTCCAGCAGCCAGGCCAGGGCCAGTTGCGCCGGTGTATGACCGCTGGTCCGCGACAGGTGGACCAACCGGTCTATCAGGCGCTGGTTGAGATTCATCGATTCGGCGTCGAAGCGGGGGATATTCCGGCGATAATCCTTTTCTGTAAACGTTTTTTCAGGGCTTACCGTTCCGGTGAGATACCCCCGGCCCAATGGGCAATAGGGAACCAGGGAGATCCCCAAATCCCGGCAGGCGGGCAGGATTTTTATTTCCACATCCCGCTGCCAGAGGCTGTATTCAGACTGCAGGGCAGTGACCGGATGAACAGCGTGGGCCCGGCGCAGCGTGCCTGCAGAGACTTCCGAAAGGCCGATGAAACGGATTTTTCCTCGGGCCACCAGATCGGCCATGGCCCCCACCGTCTCTTCGATGGGAACCAAGGGGTCCAGGCGGTGCAAGTAGTATAGATCGATGGCATCGATACCTAACCGTCGCAGACTTTTTTCACAAGCTGCGGCAACATATTCGGGTCGGCCGCAGACGCCCACCGCACCGTGTTCGTCTCCCACAAAACCAAACTTGGTGGCGATTACCATTTCCCTGCGATGGCTTTTCAGCACCTTGGCAATCAGGCTCTCATTGTGCCCGTCGCCATACACATCGGCGGTGTCGAAAAAATTAATCCCCAGGTCCAGGGCGTTCTCCAACGTGGCCAGTGATTCCTTCTCCTCTGCAGGGCCATAGGCGTGGGACATACCCCAGCAGCCCAGGCCGATAGCGGTCACGTCAAGATGATTTTTTCCCAGACGGCGTGTGTGCATATTGTCTCCCCGATATCTTGGCCCAGCCAGTCGGCATTGTCCTGATGTCTCGGGCCTTCCATCTTACGCCCAACCCGTGTATGATGCTAACCGTCAGCTATCTCAAAATAACAGATAGATGAGCCTGTTTCAAAACGTTTCAGTTCGGTCAAGATCAAGGCAGGCGATCATTTCAACCGCAGGCGTAGCCGCGCTACGTCGAGGATTGAAATGTGAGCCCAACGCAGATATTGGCTGAAATGGGGCGTTTTGAAATTGGCTCAAATAAAAATATATAACACAGGAAGCTTATGCAGCGTATCATTATCGGCACAATCCTGGCCGTGCTTTGCCTGCCCTTTTCAGCCCAGGCATTTACACTGGAGGGGCATCTCGTTCAAGGCGGCATGGCCATCGGCAAAGTCGAGCCTGCAACGACCGTCTATTTCCATGGAAAAGCAATCCGGGTTTCACCGGAAGGTTTATTTGTTATCGGTTTTTCTAGAAACGCGGAACCGGAAGCGGTGATTGAGCTTCATCTCCCCTCCGGCACGGTTGAAAAACATCCGGTGCGCATCGAAAAACGGTCCTATAAAATCCAGCGCATCGATGGATTGCCGCCGCGGAAAGTCACTCCTTCCGCCGAAGACCTGGAACGAATCCGCAAAGACATCGCCCTGGTAAAGGAAGTCCGCAAAAAAGACGACCCCCGGACCGATTTTTCGCAACCGTTCATCTGGCCGGTAACCGGTAGGATCAGCGGGGTTTACGGCAGCCAGCGGATCCTGAACGGCAAACCCAAACGGCCCCATTACGGCGTGGATATTGCCGCTCCCACCGGTACACCGGTCAAGGCGCCGATTGACGGGGTGGTCAGCCTGGCCCATGACGACATGTTTTATTCCGGTGGCACCCTGATCGTCGACCATGGCCATGGTCTTTCCACCGTCTTTATGCACCTGCACAAGATATTGGTGAAAGAGGGGCAACGGGTCAAACAAGGCGACGTCATCGCCCAGGTGGGCGCCACCGGCCGCGTCACCGGCCCCCACCTGCACTGGGGCATGAACTGGTTTGAGACCCGCCTGGATCCGTCACTGCTGGTGCCACCCATGCCGGAAGCAACGGCGGCAGCCCAATAAGCCGATAAGCCCTCCAGGATCGGCAGGCCAATCCTGGAGGGCGTTGTAAACCGAAGAGGTAATACTCCGCACGCTCTCCCGGCCCGTCGGGGTGGGCCTTTGTCCGCTAGAGCATGATCTCTCTGAACTCGGAAAAGGGCGCCTGCGCGTTTGTTTCCCCGTCTTTTCTCCACGCTTATGTCAGTGGCTATCTTTTTGCGGCCGGTGGCGAATCAGCCCTTCCTGGGACACGGTGGCCACCAGCCGGCCGGCCTGAGTAAAGATGCGGCCGATGGAGAGCCCCCGGGCACGGGATGCACTGGGGCTCTCCATCGCGTAGAGCAGCCACTCGTCCATGCGAAAATCCCGGTGAAACCACATGGCATGGTCCAGACTGGCCATCTGCATTTCCGGTTCCCAGAAGGTGTGTCCGTGGGGATATAGGGAGGTGCCCACCAGATTGAAATCCGAGGCGTAAGCCAGAAGGTAGTGGTGGACAGCCATGTCATCGGGCAGGGGGCCGATCGCCCGGAACCAGACATATTTGACGGGGGCCCTTTTCTCCGGCTTGAACGGATTGATCGGATTGACGTGGCGAATCTCGATGGGCTTCTCACACAAGATCTTCTCCCGGATACCCGGGGGAATGTGGTCGGCCAGTTTGCGGGCGGTTTTTATTTCCGGTTCCAGGCCGTCCGGCCCCTGGACAGCAGGCATGTCGTCCTGGTGGTCGAAACCCGGCTCGTCGATCTGGAACGAGGCCGCCATGGAGAAAATTGGCCGGCCCTTCTGAACGGCCACCACCCGCCGGGTGGTGAAACTTTTTCCGTCCCGGATGCAGTCCACCGTGTAGGCGATGGGCTTTCTGGCATCGCCGGCCCGCATGAAATACCCGTGCAGGCTGTGGGCCTGCCGCCCGTCGGGAACGGTCTGGGAAGCCGCGGACAGGGCCTGGCCCAGCACCTGGCCGCCGAAAACGTTGCCGAAACCCAGATCTTGGCTCTGGCCGCGGAAAATGTTCTCTTCGATCTTTTCCAGCTTCAGCAGCTTCAGCAGTTCTTCAAGCACATTTCCCTCGACGCAGACACTCATGGTTGATCCTCCCGGTATGGATGGTACTGCGGTCCACAAGTATAACAAGAGCAGATGGCATCTGCTGTTTTAACCGTTTTGGCGGCACCTGTCACGCATTTCGTTTCGCAGCAACCCCACCCTTTCATCAAGGGGTGACAAATTTTACCGGTGTCGTTATATTACGCACCTGTGAACCAACACTTTCTAGGACTGCCATCGGGGAGGTCGCGTATGCCGGCACCGAAAAATGCCATGGAAATATTTAAACGATTGGACAAATCCAATTGCAGGGAGTGCGGTGAAAAAACCTGTCTGGCTTTTGCCGGCGCGGTGTTTCAGGGCCACCGGACAATCGATGAGTGCCCGAAACTGGACCCTTCCGTTATCGAGCGCTTGTCCGGAGATCCCACCGAATTGAACACCCTTGAAGCGAACCGGGACGAATTCCTCGAGACGATGAAGCAAAAGATCTCCCGTTTCGATCTGATGTCGGCTGCCGAAAGAACCGGCGGGCGATATCAAAACGGCCGACTGACCTTGAAAATCCTGGGAAAGGATTTCAGCGTCGACGGGAAAGGCAACCTTTCTTCAGACATCCACGTCAACCCGTGGGTGGCGGCGCCCTTCTTCGATTACGTGCTCAACGGGAAAGGCGTTGAGCCCACCGGTCAATGGGTCTCCTTCCGAGAACTGAAAAACGGTAAAGACCGTTACCCGTTGTTTCAAAAACGGTGCGAAGAAGCCATGCAACAGGTGGCGGACAGCTACACCGACCTGTTCGACGACGTGGTGCACCTGTTCAGTGGACGACAGGTGGCGCGGCAGTTTCAGTCGGACATCTCCGTGGTGCTCCACCCGCTGCCCAAGGTGCCTCTCATGATCTGCTACTGGCGTCCGGACGAAGGCCTTGGATCCAGCCTGAATATTTTTTTCGATGCAACCGCGGACCAGAACCTGGACATCGGCTCCATTTTCTCTTTGGGTGCGGGGCTTACCCAAATGTTTCACAAACTGGCTCTCAGGCATGGGTTTTCAGAAGTCTGAAGTCGGATGACGGAGGTCCGAAAAGGGGGAAATCGGTTATTTGTGGATGAGCACGATCTATGCAAATACCGTTGATGTCTGACGGCTGTAAACCGCCAGCCGGCCTTCAGGGTCCCAGATGGCGCCCCGTTCGTGAACATAGCCGTTTTCTGCGCTGTCCGCCACCGAGCGGTAGCACCACCAGTCATTCTCCGTGCAGGTCCGGCGGTTCAGATGAACGAACCCCATCTCCCAGTTCAGCGTGCTGGCCGCCGCCGGGGCCGTGAGCATGGCGAGTACCGGCGTGGGCCAGGCATCGGCCAGGGCCACCAGCCACGCTTCGGTGAGGCAATCGGTTTGCTCGCGAAATTGGATCCACCCGCCGATTTCGTGGCCGCCTTTGCCGGAAAAAGGCAATTCGCCCAGCGCCCACCGATAGGCAAAATGGCGCGTGAAGGCCGGGGTCAGGCCCTCGATGTATGGCAGTTCGAGTGCCTCCGCGGGACCGGCCATTTCCGGCCGCGGTGCCGGGTCGATCCGGATGCCGGAGTCCCGGTCGCCGCCAAAGCTGCCCATCACCACGCACCTTACCGCCTCCTGCTGAACCAGCCTGGCTTCCACATGGGTGACGGCCTTTCCCGATCGCAGCACTCGGGCATGGATCGAAAAATCCCCCGGTCCGACCGGCCCTACGAATGAGATCAGCAGGCTCCGCACCTTGCGCGCCGGGGGGACATGGTTTTGCATGGACGTTAAGGCCAGCGCACCCACCAGCCCGCCGAATCCGGCCCGACCCTGCATCCAGTCTTCCGGAAGTTGAAGGCGGATTCCTTTGGAGGCATCGCCAACCATGGCAAGCATTGTTGAAAATGAGGTGTCTGGCATGACAGCCCTTTCTGGTTCGACCGGCTATCGGGCCTGGGACAAGGCCAGCCGAATGCCCAGGCCGATGAACAGCGCGCCGGTGAGCTTTTTCAGTACGCCAGCAGCCGACGTGCGGCCACGGAATCGCGCCGACAGCCAGGCGGAACCGTAGACCAGGAACAGGCACCAAATGCTGCCGGTGGTAAAAAAGACCAGGCCTAAAACCATAAAGGGCAGGAATACCAGGTCCGATTGAACAGAGACGAACTGGGGCAGAAACGAGAGAAAGAAAAGCGCCACCTTGGGATTGAGCACATTGGTTAGCACGCCCTGCTGAAAGATTTTCCAGGGATCGGGAGCCGAGGCGGGTGCATCGGGCAGCGCTGAACGACTATTGCGGTCCATGATAAATCCGACACCGATCCAGACCAGATAACCGGCTCCGGCATACTTGATGATGGAAAATGCCAGTGACGAGGTGGCCAGGATCACGGACAGGCCCAGAGACGCCAGCAGGGTATGGACCAGCACGCCGGTCATGATGCCCAGGACGGACATGACCCCGGCCTGCTTCCCCTGGGCAACGCTGCGGCCAATGATGTACATGGTATCCTGACCGGGGGTGATGTTGAGCAGGATACACGAAAGCACAAACAGCGGAAAATCGTGGATGCCGAGCATGTGCACCTCCCTTTTTTACTTTTCGTCCTGCCGAATAAAAATCAGGAGCATCTGTTCAACCATTTTGGCGATACGCTTCATATGGGCGATGCGCGCCGGTTCAGTCCGTCCCGGATATTTTCGGAAACTGATCATGATGCCGCTCAAGGCGGCAAACAGGGTATGGGAGAGCAGGCGGGTATCCCCTTTATAGTCGAACTTCTTTAACACTGTCTCCAGAAGATCCATCACCTGCCGGGAAATCTGATTGAGCTTTTCCGCAGAATCCTCACCGATATTCCCGTGAAGGGCAAAATGGGTGATCATGCGCCAGTGGGCATCATGTTCGATGTTGTAATCCAGATAGTCATTGATGAACGTTTCCAGTGAGGGAGATCGCTCTGCCTGAATGCGCTTTTTCAAGGCAGCGATGAATTCCTCGGTGTCTCTGAAAGCGGTTTCTACAAACAGCGCCTCCTGGTTGGGGAAATAGGTGTAGATGGAGGATTTGGCGATGCCGGCGGCCTTGGCGATTTCGTTCATGCTGACCTGATCGTAGGTCCTGGACCCGAATACCGTCCGGGCGGCATCGATGATCAGGTTCTCGCGGATTTCCCGCTCCTGCTGCTTCAATTTGTTCAGCGTATCTCTGCCGGCCATGAATTCAGCCTTTATTGACGACCCTATGAATTCCTGATTTTAGAATGCGCAGGTTTTCTGTACCATCAACAGCCGAGTAATGCAACTCTCGGTTGACATCCCGACCGACGTTCGATATTAGGAACGGCAGACTTCTTTGCGACACCTGCTCATCCATTTCTGCCACAGGAGATTCACCGATGGTCCGAGAAAAACCCTGGTTAACATTCTACGGCGACGTTCCGACTACCATCGACTACCCCCGCGTCACCATGTATGAGGCGCTGATGCGCACGGTGGCCCGTTGCCCGGATGCGACGGCCTTCGATTTTTTCGGCACCACCGCCACCTATCGGCAGTTTGCCGATGCCATCGACCGCTGCGCCGCGGCCCTGGTCGGGATGGGATTGAAGCAGGGCGATCGGTTGACCATCGCCATGCCCACCTGTCCCCAGGCCGTGATCTGCTTTTACGCCGTCAACAAGCTGGGCGGTGTGGCCAGCATGATCCACCCCCTGTCCACGGCCACCGAGATCGAATTTTACCTCAACCTGAGTCGCAGCCGGTTTGCCCTGACCCTGGATGCTTTTTACGGCAAGTTCAAGCAGATCCGGGAAAACACAGGGCTGGAAATATTGATTCTGGCCAGGATTCCCGACTACCTCGGGTGGATCAAACGGCTGGGGTTCAACCTCACCAAAGGAAGAAAGATACCGGCGGTTCCGGCCGATCCCAAAGTGGTCTGGTGGAAATCGATGATGGCGGCGTCCCATGCACCGACCGGGAAGGGCAGCGCCGGCTTCGAAGACCTGGCGGTGATTCTCTACAGCGGCGGAACGACGGGAAAACCCAAGGGCATCATGCTCTCCAACCGCAATTTCATCTGCGAGGGCATGCAGGTGTCAGCCTGGGGAAACCTGACCGACGGGGATTCGATTCTGGCGATCCTGCCGGTGTTCCACGGCTTCGGCCTCGGTGTCTGCATCAATGCCGCCTTTATGGGCGGTGCCCAAAGCATCATGGTGCCCCAGTTCACGCCGGAGACGGTGGCCAAACTGATCCACGCCAAACAGCCGAACTTTATCGTCGGCGTACCGACGCTGTTCGAAGCGCTCAACCGCAACCCGTTGTTCCAAAAAACCGACCTGAGCTGCATCAAGGCGGCCTTTTCCGGGGCCGACACCCTTCCCCGATGCGTAAAGGACCGCTTTGAGGCCGTCGCCCACCAGCAGGGAAGCCGCACCCAACTGCGCGAGGGGTATGGACTGACGGAGGCGGTCACCGCTATCATGGCCATGCCGATGACCGAGTACCGCGAAAACAGCGTGGGAATTCCCTTTCCGGATATGTCAGCCAAGATCGTCCGCTCCGGCACTACCGAAACCCTGCCGCCCGGCGAAGAGGGCGAGATCTGCCTCAACGGACCGGCGGTGATGATGGGCTATCTGGACCAGCCCGAGGAGACGGCCAAAACCCTCCAAATCCACCCGGACGGTAAGGTGTGGCTGCACACCGGCGACATCGGCACCATGGACGCCGACGGATTTTTTTACTTCCGGCTGAGGGAAAAGCGCATGATCAAATCCTCGGGCATGAACGTCTATCCGGCCCAGGTGGAAGAGCAGTTGTACCGGCATCCGGAGGTGCTGGACGCCTGCGTGATCGGTGTCCCGGATGCCAAACAGGTGGAACGGGTCAAGGCTTTCGTGGTACTGAAAGATCCGGACAAGGCCGGGTCGGAGCTGGAAAAAACCTTGATCGATTTCTGCCGCAAGGACCTGATCCTCTGGAGCTGTCCCCGCGAAATCGAATTCAGGGCCGAACTGCCCCTGACCCTTGTGGGCAAGGTCGCTTTTGCCCAGCTGGCCGCCGAAGAACGTGAAAAAATGGGCGATGCGACTGATGTGTGCAGAGAATAACGGGCGTTGCGCCACTACCGATCAATCAATACGCATACCCCGACTTGACGATACAGGGAGAACCTCGATGGAAGCCATTGAGCGGTTTAAAGAGATTTGTGCGGACCCGAAAGCCTATGCCCGGCGCTGGAAGGAAAAGACCGGCGGCAAGGTGATCGGCACCTTGTGTTCCTATGCCCCGGAAGAGCTGATTCTTGCCGGGGGCGCCCTGGGCTTTCGCATCGTCGGCGGCAGCGGGAGCATATCCAAAGCCGATGCCCACCTTCAGACCTACAGCTGCAGCCTGGTCCGCGGCGCTCTCGATGATGCATTGAATCGAGAACTTGATTTCCTCGACGGCGCCATCTTCCCCCACACCTGCGATTCGATCCAGCGGCTGTCCGACATCTGGCGGATGAATGCCAAAACCGGTTTCCATCTGGACGTGGTGTTGCCGGTCAAGCTGAATACGACAAGTGCCCGGGACTATATGACGGCGGTCATGAGAAAAGCCAGGACCGATCTGGAAACGGCGCTGGGGAAAACCATTACCGATGACAATCTGCACCAGGCCATCGGCATCTCTAACGGGGTCCGGTCCGCCATGCAGCGGCTTTACACGATCCGCAAAGATCGCCCCGGCGCGATTGCCGGCAGCGACGTTCACACGATTGTGCGGGCGTCCATGATCATGGACCGCAACGATTTTCTCAACCGGCTGACCCAGGTGGTAGACACGCTGGAGCGGCAGCCCGAACCTGAATCAACGGATGCTAAACGCATCTTTCTCTCCGGGGGGGTCTGCAACCTGCCCGACGTCTACGGCATCATCGAATCGGCCGGCGGTGCCGTGGTGGGAGATGACCTGTGCACCGGTTCGCGTGGGTTGGCTGGCCTGGTTGAGACGGATGGCGATCCCATGGACGCCATTGCCGACCGCTATGCCCGCCGGGCCATCTGCCCGGCCAAGCATGCGGGCATTACCAGCCGGGGCGACGATCTGGTCCGCCTGGTTAAAGAATCCCGGGCCCAGGGGGTTATTCTTCTCTTCCTGAAATTCTGCGATCCGCACGCCTTCGACTACCCCTATCTGAAATCCATGCTGGACGCCGAAGGTATTCCCAGCCTGCTGGTGGAGCTGGAAGAACAGATCGCCTCCCAGGGGCAGTTCAGGACCCGGTGTGAGGCCTTTATGGAAATGCTATAGCAAGAGCCAATCAGGAAACGGTCTTTTTTTCCGACATCGGCGTTATGCTCAAAATTTAATCCTCGGAATATCGACTATATGCCTGCGGTAAAATTTTTCGCATGCCTTGATCTCGAAAGAAAATCCTCGTTTCCTGACAGACTCTGATCGGGTCCTGAACGACTGAATTCCCGGTTACCTTGCGGCTTCCCGCAAAAAATGAAAAAAATAACCCAACCCTCGTCGAGTTACAGGAGACTTTTATGAACGGTACGGAAAAGCCGATCGATCCTGAAAAGGAAAAGCGCAAAATCAAGTCGGTCAGGCGCATGAAGGATATCATGACCCACTACTATATCGACGCCAAGACCGCCGACCAGACCGGTAAAAAGGTGGCCTGGATCACCAGCGGCGGACCGGTGGAGCCGTTGATTGCCATGGATGTGATCCCGGTATACCCGGAGAATCACGGGGCCATGATCGGCGCCGCGAAGATGGGCGTGAATCTGTGCGAAAAGGCCGAGGAGATGGGCTACGCCGGCGATCTGTGCTCTTACGCCCGGGCCGATATTGCCTGCGCCACCGTCAACGGCGGCCCTATCGGCGGCCTACCCCGGCCGGATATGCTGGTGTGCTGCAACAACATATGCGGCACGGTGCTCAAGTGGTACGAAGTCCAGGCCCGCTATTTCAAGGTGCCCCTGTTCATCCTGGACACCCCCTTCAACCACACGGAATACACCCCGGAAGCCCACGCCTATGTCCGCGCCCAACTGGATGAGTACATTATCTTTCTGGAAACCCACTGCAAGAAAACGTTGGACCACGACCGTCTGGCCGAGGTGGGTCGGCTCTCCATGGCCGGCCAGCGCCTCTGGCAGCAGGTGCTGGACACCACGGTTCACCGGCCGGCACCCATGAGTGCCTTCGATGCCTTTTTCCACCTGGCCCTGATCGTCACCCTGCGCGGCACCCAGACCGTGGTCGACTACTACACGGAACTGCTCGATGAGATGAAAACCCGGGTGGCCACGGGAATCGCCGCCGTACCCGGTGAACGCTACCGGCTGCTGTGGGACAATCTGCCGGTGTGGTATCGCACCCGCTGGCTGTCGGATAAGTTCGCCGTCCACAGCGCCTGCCTGGTGGCGGACACCTATACCTCGTCATGGTGCGGAACACTGAGGTACCTGGACGAAAACGATTTTCTCGGCTCCATGGCCCAGGGGTACTCGCGCGTCTATATCAACATCGGTACGGATCAGATGGCCGACATGGTGGTGGACATGGTGGATAAATACAGTGTAAACGGCCTGGTGATCCATTCCAACCGCAGTTGTAAACCTTACAGCTTGGGGCAATACGACATTCAGCGCATCGTTCAGGAAAAAAGGGGCATTCCCTCCCTGGTGATCGAGGCGGATATGACCGATTCCCGCAGCTTTTCCGAAAGCCAGATCGAGACCCGCATCGATGCCTTTATGGAGGTGTTGAAATGATTACGGTTGGAATCGATGTGGGCTCCATCAGCGCCAAGGCAGCCATGATGAAAGACGGCGAACTGATCGGATCGAAAGTGATGCTTACCGGGTACAACGCCAGAAATGCCGGCGAACGGGTATTTACCGACCTGCTGGTTGAGTTGGATATTCAAAGGGATGCCGTGGATCGGATCGTGGCTACCGGCTACGGCCGCAACAGTGTGGATGTTGCCGACAAGGCCGTAACCGAAATCACCTGCCACGCGGCCGGCGCCCATTTTCAGGACCCGGCGGTGCGCTGTGTCATTGATATCGGCGGCCAGGACAGCAAGGTCATTGCCATGGATACCACCGGTCGGGTCACCGACTTCGCCATGAACGATAAATGCGCCGCCGGTACCGGCCGGTTTCTAGAGGTGATGGCCCGTGCCCTGGAAGTGGATCTGGATGCCTTCGGCGAAATGTCCCTCGAAGCGGACCAGCCGGCCGCCATCAGCAGTCTGTGCACCGTTTTTGCCGAGTCTGAAGTGATCTCCCTCATCGCCAGGGGCGAACGCCGGGAGAACATCATTGCCGGCATCCACGAATCCATCGGTTCCCGGGTGATCGCCATGGCCAACCGGGTGGGCATCACCGAGCCGGTGATGATGACCGGCGGGGTGGCCAAGAACATCGGCGTAGTCCGGGCGCTGGAGAAAAAATCCGGCAAACCCATCCGTGTTTCCGCCCATGCCCAGGTCAACGGCGCCATCGGCGCCGCGCTGATCGCAGCGAATATCGCATGACAGCCGGTGCGGTTTCCTGACCCTCTTGCCGCTTTTGGGTTCCATTTAAAAAGATATCGACATCTCCTTGACAGGAGACATGCTGACTTTTATTGTGGTGACACAATGTCTCTTAAACTGCAACAGGAGGGCGCCAATGAATGAAATCGCGAAAAATAAACCGGTCATGATCTCCGGGGCCACCGGTTATGTGGCCGGCTGGATTGTGAAAAAATTGCTGGATGAAGGCTTTACGGTTCACGCCACGGTGCGCGACCCGGAGAACAGGGAAAAGCTGAAATATCTCAATGCCTTGGCAGAGCAGGCGCCCGGCAGCATTGACTATTTCAAGGCCGACCTGCTGGACGACGGGTCCTATGCGAAGGCCATGGACGGCTGCGAGGTGGTTTTTCACACGGCATCGCCATTTTTGATGAATGTCAAGGACCCGCAAAAAGAGCTGATCGAACCGGCCCGGTTGGGCACACGCAATGTGCTCGAGCAGGCCAACCGCGCGGAATCGGTCAAACGCGTGGTGTTGACCAGCAGCTGCGCGGCCATCTATGGAGACAATGCCGACCTGAAAAATACCGCCAACGGCGTGTTTACGGAAGATGACTGGAATGTGACGTCATCTCTCGCTCACCTACCCTATTCCTATTCAAAAACGCTGGCGGAGAAAGAGGCCTGGAAAATCTGCGGGGAGCAGCATCGCTGGGATCTGGTGGTGATCAACCCGTCACTGGTGATCGGCCCGGGCATCAACCCCAGCGGTACATCCGAGAGCTTCAACCTGATCAGGCAGTTCGGCGACGGTTCCATGAAAAGCGGTGCGCCCAACTGGGGCATGGGTGTCGTGGATATCCGTGACCTGGCCGAGGCCCACTTTAAAGCGGCTTTCACTCCGTCTGCCAAGGGGCGCCACATCATTTCCGGCCATAATACGGATTTCCCGAGCATGGCCAAACCGTTGATCGCACACTTCGGTTCCGCTTACCCGTTTCCGAAAAAGACTCTGCCCAAATGGCTGGTCTGGCTGGTGGCGCCCATGGTCAATGCCGGCATGACCCGCAAAATGGTCGCCCGGAACGTCAACCATCCCTGGCGGGCGGACAATTCCAAGAGCATCCGGGAGTTGGGCATGCAATACCGCCCGCTCGCAGAATCCATGGTCGATTTTTTTCAACAGATGGTCGATGCGGGGGCCGTTGCCCCGGGAAAAAAATGAACCGGTGTGCCGGCGCAGTAGAATCCCCGATGCATTAGACTTAAGTATGCTTTTGATGACAAGGCGAGGTTGATCACATGGGGTGGGAACGCGCAAGAACCGAAGAACAAAAAGAGCAGCGCATAGCAGCAATCCTCGATGCGACCGCCCGGCTGTATGCAACGCAGCCTTTTGAAAAAATAACCTTGGTGTCCATCGCCAAAGCGGCGAAGTTTACCCGGTCGAACCTGTACAAATATTTCAACTCAAAAGAGGAAATATTTTTTGAATTCCTCAAACAGGATGTGATTCGCTGGCGGAAAGACCTAGTTACAACACTGGGCAAGAAAAAAAGATACACGGTCCGTCAGTTTGCCGCGGCCTGGCTGGATGTGCATCGCCGGCATGAACGGATGCAGGACCTGATTTCGATTTTATACGATTTTTTGGAAAAGAATGCGTCCATCGATAGGATGGTCGAATTCAAGCGCCTGGTCAACGATGAATATACGATCGTAACCAGCCTGTTGTGCAACTTGTTTTCGGCATTGAGCCCACAGAAGGCGGTCAGGTTTTTAAACATGCAGCTGGCAGCCTCCATCGGGCTCTACCGGATGACCAACCTGTCGGCGGCGCAGAAAGAAGTGTTGGCATACCCGGAGTTTAAGCATCTGAAGGTTGACTATACGGTCTATTATCAGGAATGCGTCGAATATCTGTTGAAGGGACTGTTAGGCTGATTTTCCGATTGACCAGGGTGTCAAAATCAGTTGGCCTCCACGTCGTTCTTCAGGGGAAACCCCAACTCCAGCAAAAACCTCGCCAGCACCCTGTTGTGACCGGCTTTGGCGATGGCGCAGGTCAGCCGCGACCGATAAAAGGCATGGTGGTAGCCATGATGGTCATGAATTGGATGTTGGCCTCCAAGGGCAGGCTCGCCATATGGATGACGGCCCGGGCCACATGATCCAGATCCAGGGTCGGCTCGACAGCCATCGAACCATCCGCCTGGGTGGCCCCGGCGCCGTCCTGCAGAACCGCCTTGATCATATCGGTTGCGGCGTTGCCGATGTCTATCTGACAGCAGGCGATGTCGTGCTCCCGGCCTGCCAGGGACAACGATTTGGTGAGACCGGTGACGGCATGCTTGGAGGCGGTGTAGGGGGCTGAATGGGGGCGTGGGACGTGGGCCGCCAGGGAGCCGTTGTTGATGATGCGTCCTCCCCTGGGATGCTGATCCTTCATGATTCGGAACGCTTCCCGGGCACACAGAAAAGTGCCGGTCACATTGATGTCCATGACCGCCTTCCACTCCTCGTAAAGGATATCTTCGAAGGGGCCGGACGGACCGAAAATTCCTGCGTTGTTGAACAGAACGTCGACGCGGCCGAAGCTTTCCCGGGTTTTTGAAAACAGGCTGCGCACCGCAACGGGATCACCCACATCCGCGGCGACCACCAGTGACCGCGCGGCGGCCTCACCCGCATCCGCCGCGGTGGCTTCCAAAGGCTTTTGCCGCCGTCCGACCAGGGTGACCGAATACCCTTCTTCAAGAAAGGCCAGTGCCGTCCGCCTGCCGATACCGGATCCCGCCCCGGTCACTACGGCGACTTTCAAATTTAAATCCATGGGTCACGTCTCCCTTGCGACTGCCTCAACGATTGTCATACATTCTTATTATCTCGCCCGTTCCTTTTCCTTCAACACTTTTTACATAGCCATTGATTACTTTCTTCATCGGTATGGGATTGTGGCCCGGAAAATAGGCCTCATATTTTTCCACCGCATCTTCAACCAACCCCGACGATACGACATTGATTCTGATCCCATGGGTCAACTCCAGGGATGCCGCTTTGACAAAGCTGTGAATGCCGCCATTGACCATTGCGGCGCTTGTGGTAAGGACAACCGGATGATCAGCCAGGATTCCGGTGGTCAGCGTAAAAGAACCGCCTGCATTCAAATATTTCTGTCCGACGCTTACCAGATTGACCTGCCCCATCAACTTGCTTTTCAGTCCGATGTAGAAATCTTCCTCGGTCATGGAGTCAAAGGCGGCCCATTTGGCCTCGCCGGCGATGCAGACCACTGCATCGACGCGTCCAACGGATGCAAACATGGCCTCAATGGATTGTCTGTCGGCAATATCTACCGAAACATCCCCGGACGTTCTTCCGGCGATCAGGACGTCGTGCTTCTTTGACAAATGCGCGCTGACCTTTTTACCGATTGTACCTGTTCCGCCGATTATTAGAATTTTCATGGTTTCTCCGTATTCTTTTTTTGTTTCCCGGATTAATTTGATCTCGACAGGTAACTTAAATGTGGCAAGATCATTTGTCCAATGGTTAAGTTTTAATCTTAACTGAACGGGTTGCTTCGCAATCGCCCTTTATTTGGCCACGTTGTCCCGGCAGCCTCCCACCCCACCATGGCTTTTTTTCTCGCCGAACCCCAGCGGTATCGATGAATCGACCCTGATTTGGCGATTACGCGGTGGCAGGGGATCAGATATCCAACCGGGTTGATGGCGATGGCGTTGGCCACTGCGCGGAACGCCCTGGCCGCCCGATATATCCCGCGATATCCTGATAGGTGACAAAACTGCCCGCGGGGATGGTCAGCAACGCCCGCCAGACGTTGACTTGAAAGTTCGTCCCTCAGACGGTTGAGTAACATTCGGGTCGCCAAGCGATGATGAAACGGCTATAAGAGGTCTGAACCCTATTGCCCGTGATCATTGGGAGGCACCCGAACCATGCGTTCAAAAAATACAACCCTTGATACCGGCGGTATCCCGACGCGTCCGTCCGGGCCCCCGCATGTGAACGCCGTCATGGGCGTCAGAGAGTGGGGGCTGATCCTGATTCTGTCCGTCATCTGGGGCGGTTCCTTCTTTTTTGTGGGCGTCGCCGTGAAGGAGATGACGCCGCTGACCATTGTGCTGTGCCGCGTGGGTTTTGCGTCGATGATTCTTCTGACCGTCGTAAGACTGACCGGCAGGAAGATCCCGACCTCCGCCGGCGTGTGGGGATCGTTTTTCGTCCTGGGGGCGCTGAACAACCTGATACCCTTCAGCCTGATCGTCTGGGGGCAGACCCATATCGACAGCAGCCTGGCCGCTATCCTGAATGCCACCACCCCCATTTTCAGCGTGGTTCTCGCCCACTTGCTGACGCGCGAGGAGCGGCTCACCGCCAACCGCATGGCCGGGGTGCTGGTCGGCTGGGTCGGCGTAGCGGTGCTGATCGGAATCGAGTCCCTGGGCGGGTTCGGCATCCAGGTGCTGGGCCAGCTGGCTGTCGTCGTCGCCTCGCTTTCCTATGCATGCGCCGCCATTTACGGCCGCCGCTTCAAAGCCATGGATCCGGTGGTTGTGTCCGCCGGCATGCTGTGCGGATCGACGGTCATGATGCTTCCCATGGCCCTGATCGTCGAGCAGCCGTGGCACCTGGCACCCGGCGCGGCCACCTGGGCGGCGCTGTTCGGGCTGTCCGCGGTCAGCACCTCCCTGGCCTACATTATCTATTTCCGGGTCCTGGCCGTTGCCGGGGCCACGAACATCCTGCTGGTCACCTTCCTGATTCCGGCGAGTGCCATCTTTTTAGGGGTCATGGTGCTGGGAGAGCGTCCCGGGTGGAATGCCTTCGCCGGGATGGCGCTGATATTCTTGGGGCTGATTGCCATCGACGGTCGATTGGTCAAGGGATTCAGGTGGCAGAAAAATAAATAGTGCCCATCCATAAATGGTTAGTTTTCCCGATCTCTGCGTTGCACGAAAAATTTTGTCTTCGGAATATCAACTATATGCACCCCAAGGGTACTCCTTTCAGGGCGCCTCCGGTAAACTTTTTTCGCACGCCTTGATCTCGACCCAAATTCCTCATTTCTGGACGGACACCAAATAAGGGAAGCTCGATGGGCAGATACCTGAATCTGAAACCCCCTGTAGAAAGGAAAATCCATTGAAAATCATAAAAACCGTTTGCCATCGGGATTGCCCGGACACCTGTTTCATGGATGTCACCGTGGACCGGGGGAAAATCATCGCGATCCGGGGGAGCACCGAAAACCCGGTAACCGGGGGATTTCTTTGCCCGAGGGGAAACGGCGATCCCCAGCGGGTGTACAGCAAAAACCGGGTGCTTCATCCTCATGTGAAAGCGGAATCCGGTGAATCGGGAACCTTTTCCCGCGTGTCCTGGGATGCCGCCCTGTCCACGGTTTCAGGTCGGATTCAGGCGACCCTCGATACCCACGGCAGGGAATCCCTTTTGCTCTACGATTATCCGGGCAACACCGGGTTCCTGGCCTGGCATTTCGCCAAACGGCTCTGGTCCGCCCTGGGGGCGACGACTTCCGACTATACCCTGTGCAGCAGCTCCGGCCATGCCGGCATCGGTCTGCATTACGGGCTGAGTTACGGCCTGCAACTGGAGGACATGGCCGCGTCGACGGTCATCCTGTTCTGGGGCAACAATGCCAGGGTGAGTGCGTCCCACATATGGGCGATGGCCAGCCATGCCAAAAAAAACCAGGGAGCCATCCTTGTCTGTGTCGATCCGCGCAAAAGCCCGACGGCAGAGGCGGCCGACATCTGGGTCCAGCCTATTCCCGGCAGCGATGTGGCCCTGTGTTACGGCATCGCCCGATACCTGATCGAGAAGGGCGGCGTCGACCTGGGGTTCATCGGCAGATGGACCACCGGCTTCCCAAAATATGCCGAAACGGCCATGGAATGGACACCGCAGCGGGTCGAACAGGTATCCGGCGTCCCCGGGCACTGCGTCGCTCAGATCGGCGAGTTGTTGATGACCCATCGGCCGGCGGCATTCATGATCGGGCTTGGCCTTCAAAAGTCCATGCAGGGCGCCGAGGCTGCCAGGGCCGTGGCATTGCTGCCGGCACTGCTGGGGCTTCACCGGGGGTTTCAATACAGCAATGCGAGGGGACCGGTTATCAACTGGCCGACGATCAACGGCGGCGGGTTGTCCGGGCATCGGGGCAAGGTGGTCAGCCAGGTGGCCATCGGTGAACGCTTGGCAGGGGGTGAATTCAAGTTCGTATACGTTCTCGGGTCAAACCCGGCCATGACGCTGCCCGACCAGTCTGCCGTGCGGCGCGGCCTGGATCGTAAGGATGTGTTCGTGGTCGTGCAAGACACCCACTGGTCGGAGACCGCCCTCCGTGCCGATGTGGTGCTGCCCGCCCCCACCTATCTTGAGAAGCGGGACGTCACTATTTCCGACCATCATCCCTTCAGCCGTCTGTCTGAAAAAGCCATTGAACCGCTGGGCGACAGCCGGCATGAGATCTGGGTGATGCAGCAGCTCGCCAAGCGGCTGGGCCTGACCGCCGACTGGCTCTACGAAGACCCATGGGCGTCCCTGGAGAAGACGCTTGCGCGGACTTACCAGGAAGGGGGCCTGAAAAATATACTTGACGGAGAAATCCTTGAAGTAAAACTGAAACCTAACGAAGCCTATCAAACGCCCTCGGGAAAGATCGAGTTTGCAGCGTCGGTATCGCCGGCCGGGGCTACACCATTGCCGACCCAACAACCTTTGCCGTCTGCGGATTCCGGGCTTATTCTGCTGAACAGTTCCACCGCCAAATTCACGCACAGCCAGTTCACCGACGTGTACGGCCCCATCCCCCAGGTGGTCTGGGTGAACCCGGAGGATGCCGGCCAACGATCGATCGAGGAAAATGATCGGGTGGCGGTTTTCAACGAACTGGCCACGGTCACCCTGCATGCCAAGGTGACGGCCAAGGTCCCCTCGGGCACCCTGTGGGCGCCGCGTCCGTTGACCGGTTTGAACGGCGTTCCCTTGAACGCCCTGGTTCCCGGAATTTCTCAAGGCATCGGCGGTGGTCCCATATTCAATTCCGTAAAAGTGAAAATTAGGCTGGCGGCCGGGTCTTCCGAAAGCGACCCATCAGATCATTCACGGGCAAGCAAAGAGACGTACAGGGTGTGACGCGGGTTTAAGCGAGTTTCATAAAAAAATACCTGCCCGATCATTGGATCATCGGGCAGGTATGCTATTACTTTTCTTCGGATCGATACTGTTAATACATGTCATCGCCCATGGGCGGCATCGCCGGGGCTTTCTTCTTCTCGGGCTTGTCGGCAATCATGGCTTCGGTGGTCAACATGAGGCCGGCCACGGATGCCGCGTTCTGCAGGGCAAAGCGAACCACCTTGGTCGGGTCGAGGACGCCGGAGGCCAGCAGGTTTTCATATTGGTCGGTGGCGGCGTTGAAGCCGAAGTCGTCTTTGCCTTCCATCACCTTGTTGATGACCACGGAACCTTCCAGGCCGGCGTTGCAGACAATCTGGCGCAGGGGTTCCTGGAGGGCGCGCTTCAATATGGCCAGGCCATTCTTCTCCTCGCCTTTGGCCTTCACACCCTCAAGGGCTGCCATACAGCGGACAAGGGCTACGCCGCCGCCGGGGACGACGCCCTCCTCAACGGCCGCACGGGTGGCGTTCAGCGCGTCTTCCAGGCGGGCCTTTTTCTCTTTCATTTCGGTTTCCGTGGCTGCACCGATGCTGACCACGGCCACGCCGCCGATCAGTTTGGCCAACCGTTCCTGGAGTTTTTCACGGTCGTAGTCGGACGTGGTTTCTTCGATCTGAGCGCGGATCTGGCGCACTCGGCCTTCGATGGCGGATTTGGCGCCGGCGCCGTCAACGATGGTGGTGTTGTCCTTGTCGATTTTTGCGGTGCGGCATTTGCCCAGGTCGGTGATGGTGATGTTTTCCAGCTTGATCCCCAGATCTTCGGAGATCACCTGCCCGCCGGTGAGAATGGCGATATCCTCTAGCATGGCCTTGCGGCGATCACCGAAACCGGGAGCTTTGACGGCCGCCACCTTCAGGGTGCCCCTCAGCTTGTTGACGATCAGTGCCGCGAGGGCCTCACCGTCCACATCCTCGGCGATGATCATCAGGGGTTTGCCGGAACGGGCTACCGATTCCAGCAGGGGAACCATATCCTTCATGTTGGAAATTTTCTTTTCGTTGATCAGGATGAAAGGCTCTTCCAGTTCGGCAACCATCTTCTCGGCATTGGTGACGAAATAGGGGGAAATATACCCTCTGTCGAACTGCATGCCTTCGACGATATCCAGGGTGGTTTCCATGCCCTTGGCTTCTTCCACGGTGATGACGCCCTCTTTGCCGACCTTTTCCATGGCGTCGGAGATGAGCTTGCCCACGGCTTCGTCATTATTGGCGGAGATGGCGCCCACCTGTTCAATCTCCTTGCGGTCCTTGGTGGGTTTGGACAGCTTTTTTAAAGCGTCCACCACAGCGGCCGTGCCCAGGTCGATTCCCCGTTTGATGGACATGGGGTTGGCGCCGGCGGCCACCAGCTTCTGGCCTTCGGTGTAGATAGCCTGGGCCAGAACGGTTGCGGTGGTGGTGCCGTCACCGGCCATATCGCTGGTCTTGCTGGCCACTTCCTTGACCATCTGCGCGCCCATGTTCTCGAACTTGTCCGTCAGTTCAATCTCTTTGGCCACGGTAACGCCGTCTTTGGTCACCAGGGGCGAACCAAAGGATTTGTTCAACACCACGTTGTTGCCCTTGGGGCCAAGCGTCACCTTAACCGCGTTGGCCAGTGTGTTGACGCCTTTGAGCATCGATTCACGGGCACTCGAACCATAGATAATTTTTTTTGCAGACATCTGTTTTCCCTCCCCAATTATTCAATTACACCAAGAATATCGTCTTCACGCATGAACAGATTTTCGACACCATCGATCTTGATTTCCGTGCCCGCATATTTGGAAAAGAGCACCCGATCGCCTTTTTTCAGCTCCATGGGCACCCGCTTGCCTTTTTCATCCAGCTTGCCGGGACCGGCAGCAACCACTTTGCCTTCCATGGGCTTTTCCTTGGCAGTGTCCGGAATGATGATGCCGCCTGCAGTTTTCTTCTCTTCTTCAACACGAACCACCAGGACTCTGTCATTCAATGGCTTGACCTTCATTTCTTTCTCCTTTTCATTTTAACCCTTTTAAAAATTTCCCTATGGGAGCGTGACCCACACGCACCGGTTCCGTTGTCAACGGCAACCGCCGACGCATGCGCTCATCAGTTTGTAATGGACGAAATCAGGGCGTTGCCTGTTAAAGATATGGCAAAATTAAAGCGGAAATGTACGTTGTCAAGTTTTGCCGGGACAATTTTATTTTTTGTAAAAACAATTGGTTGAAAAAAGTCATTCTCAGCCGGTAGCGCAGGGGCAACTTGCTGGTAATAATCATGCCGTAATCCAGCTGCGCGTCCTGAAAAAAAATGCCCGCCCTAACTTCAGGCAGGCATTTTCAATCTGTTCAGCTGCTGCGATCTAAATGCATGGGATGGGTATGTTTCAGCGTCCCATCACAGGCATCTGATCATTTCCAATTAATGGCAAAGTTAATGGATGTCGATACTGTTGGAACTTTTATCGTAAGATCCTGAATATAGAATCAGGTCCGGCAGGTCGTCGAGGGAAGTCCAGTTTTTGACGGTGATCCCTTTAATGTGTGCTGATTCGGGGTTGAATATCCTGAATTCACTGGCGTTCCGGCGATCTCCCAGGGGACGGCTCACATATTTGAGCGACCATACCAGATCCGGATCCAACTTCATGACCGTGACCATTTTCCGACCGACCGGCTCTGGAAGCTCCTTCGGTTTGGCAAGTTTGGGGCCATTGGCGGCTAAGGGTTCGTTTTGAGATTCTTTTTTCCAGAATTTCCAGTTCATTGAATGGTATCCTTTCGTGCTTGTCTGACTGATATTTTATCGCGTTGGTCAAGCAGCCCCGGATTGGAGCAGGCAAAACCATACCGACCGACATCATCGGGTGCTTTGTTTGTTAATCTACAAAAAGCATACCAGTTTTCAACTATATGAAATATAAGGACATTCTATTATTTGCCGTTCCTGCCGAGACAAGAACAATTCTGATAACACCCGAGCGGTCAACAGACTTTTTCGGGAAAAAGGTGCCGGCAACCGCGAGATATTATTTTAATATTAAATAGTTGTTGGGTTCAGAACAGGAAGTTCCGTTTTGCGGTGAAATCGGAAATCAAGGTTCTCAATAGGCGGGGGGACACTATTTAAAGATGCCCTTGTCAAGTTTGTACTTGTGCATCAGCTTGTTCAATTGCCTCGTTCCCACGCCGGCCTCCGATGCCGAGGCATTTATTTTGCCCATGTTTCGAGAGAGGATTTCTTTCAGGTAGCGGCGCTCGATCTCCGCCAGCCCTTTTTTTCTGACGGCTGCCAGGGTCTCGCTGGTATCGATGGCAATTTCGGTCATCGGTTCGGCAGTATCGAACAATTCTGAGGGGAAGCTTTCAGGGGTCAACTCGGACGTTGTTTCGAGGATATAAGCACGTTCCAACAGATTTTCGAGTTCACGGATGTTGCCCGGCCAGTCGTATTGTAACAGGGCTTGCATTACCGCGGGATGAATCCCCTGGATGTCCTTGGCGTTGAACTGGTTGAATTTATTCAGGAAGGCATGGACAAACAGCGGGATGTCCTCCTTGCGTTCATACAATAACGGGATGGTAATGGGAAAAACGTTGAGGCGGTAGTAAAGATCTTTCCTGAACAGACCCTCGATGCACATCTGTTTCAGATCGGCGTTGGAAGCTGCGATCACCCGAACATTTGCCGTCAGTGTCTGTTCGCCGCCCACGCGTTGAAAGGTTCCATCCTGGAGGACGGTCAACAGCTTGACCTGTGCTGATTTTGAAATCGTGCCAATTTCATCCAGAAAAATAGTGCCTCCCGAGGCCACTTCAAACTTGCCCAGTTTTCGTCGGTGAGCGCCGGTGAATGATCCCTTCTCGTGGCCGAAAAGCTCGCTTTCAATCAGCGTTTCCGGAATTGCACCGCAATGAACGCTGATAAAGGGGCCATTTTTTCGATTGCTTTGCCGGTGAATGAGCTTGGCGGTAAAACTTTTTCCTGTTCCGGTCTCCCCCAACAGTAGAACGGTTGTCTTTGTGGGACCCACGGACCTGACGTTGTCATACACTTTTTTCATTGTGGGGCTTAGTGTCTGGACAATATCGAGGGAATCATCCTTCCATATGCGTTCGCGAAGATAGGCAAGCTCCAATTGGCGGCGCCGTTCTCTTGAGATTTCATCGATGACCAGGCGCACTTCATCCGGATCGATGGGTGCCGTAATATAGTTGGTGGCGCCGTTTTTCATGTACCGTACGGCTTCACGGACATCGTCATTCCCGGCAATAACAATAACGGCCATCAATGGCCGCAAATCCTTCAGTTCCTGCACCAGCGTCTTTGGATCCGTCAAATGGTCCAGGGTGCCCGGCAGTGCTTCCATCAGGGAAAGATCGATGAACAGGCAATCGCAGGCGAAGGTTTTGATCGTCTCCCAGATTTGATCCGGTGAATCAGCGATTTGTATGTGGTCGTCTGGCGATAGAATTCTGCGGATGGCGGTGGTCGTGTGCGAATCTTGTGTGGCGATGAGAATGGTATCCATGAGGCTGCACTAAGGACGTTACCGGGCCAAAGGCCTGATTTGGGCTATTGATTGATGGGTACCGTTATCGTCGGTGAATTTGGGCAAATTGATAATTTCGGATTTCCCATAAAAAAGGGTTAAACACAAGTCCAATCTGGCCACAATCATTGACTTTTCCCGTCGGGTGGGCAAATTTGCGCACATTGTCGCCAAAGCGCCGCCAATTTCCGAAACAGCTGAAACCACTCCGGTCGGTTTTTTCGGGCAATGATGGAATGGGGATGGGGAACGGCTTTCACTCACCGCATGGGCATATCAATACCCGATGGCCTTTTCAAAAGCCTCCCGGCGGCTTTTGCAGGAAATGCAGTAACTGGTAACCGGCCTGGCCATGAGCCGTTCGATAGCTATCGGTTCTTCACAGTCTTCACAAATACCATAGGTGCCGTCCTCAATGGCTTGCAGGCTTTCCCTGATTTTTTTGATCAGCCGGCTCTCCCGACTGCGAATCCGAAACACATTGTTCTGGGAAAGCTCCTGGGTTGCACGATCCAACAGGTCTGATTCGTTGTCGGAAGAGGCCTCCATCAGTTCCCAAACCGTCTCGCCCGCCTTTTCGATGAGAAGATTCAATTCATTTTCAAGCAGTTGGCGAAAATAGTCGAGATCTTTTTTTTCCATGGAGGACTCCCTGTAATTTCCTAATCGCTGAACGAAGCGCTTTCCAACAGTTCAAATTTTTTTATATTGATTGCCCGGTGCATCTTTTTGCCGCATTTTACCATCCCAACGGCTCGAATCTGTTTTTGAAGCAGATCGAGGAATCGTCCGCTGTTCTCAATGACATATTCTTCATCATCCGTGGCTGAGAGAGATACTTCAGAAACCCGGTCGCTCTCATCCCATGCGTAAGGGGTGACGATGCCGACAAGCGTCTGCATGGATGCGGTTACCTTTTTGTTCATGATCTCTCCTGTTACAAAAAGGGACCCGGCCAAATTCATGGCCGGGTCTCCGGTGTCTTATTCTGCCAGAATCTCGAACTTGGTAACCGTAAGGATTTTTAAGTCCTCCTCCGTTTGAACCGTTCCCACCACCTTCGCTTTTTCACCGATGTGGTTTTCGACGAGATCGTTGCCCTGTACGGTGTCGGCGATCTCGTATACCTGTCCGTTGCTGTCAACAATCTGATAGCTGTCGTTGACCTCGCCTTGAATCGTCACCGCTTCCGATGCCAGGGCGGCAAACGGGATTGCCGAGATCAGGCCCACCGTGAACAACACCATCAAAAATTTCATTTTTCCGCGTCTCATTGTTTTTCTCCTTTTTGGCTGGGAAGGACTGCGTGTCCCTGAAAATGGCTGCCAGGCGGTTTGGACTACCCGGTACATTCGACGCAGCAATGATTGGGCCAGAATTATATCTATCAGATATTGTTTGAATAATCTCATTTTTTAGTATAAAATCAGAATCACCAGGCCCGATTGATCATCGTCCGTTTGCCGCATCAGAATTTAATAACACCGCATATCTTGATCCAACATATTGTTATATTAATTTTAATTGGAACTGAAAGCGGGGTTCTGGTTTTTGAAAAACCGGAACCATTTGTTCCACCGGCCGTCGGTAACGCTTATTTTTTCAGATAGGGGGGGGACAGAAAATGACGAATGAAAACAGCACCCTCACCCAGCCGTCCGGGTTGATGGACGGTGCCTCCGGAGAGTTCCAACAGATCCACCAGGAAGTGAACCGACAGCGGACAATTACCGCCGACTCCTCCCGGCCATTGGCTGAGCGGTTGGAAGCTTACGAGGACATCATCGACTCGGAAGTGGGAGATACCGCTTTCATCCGAGCCCGCAACATCGAGCGGGAAACCGGCTTGCGCCAGATCTTCTTGAAGTTCGAAGGGGGCAACCCCACCGGCACCCAGAAAGACCGCGTCGCTTTTGCCCAGGCCATGGATGCCTTGCGCAGAAGGTTCGACACCATTACCGTGGCCACTTGCGGCAACTTCGGCGTGGCACAGGCATTGGCGGCTTCCCTGGCCGGCATCCGCTGCGTCATCTATATCCCGGGCAATTATCATACCCGACGGACCCGGGAGATGGTAGAACTGGGGGCGGACATTGTCCGCGTCCCAGGCGACTACGAAGGAGCCGTGAAGGCCTCCAGCGAGCAGGCGGATAAAATGGAGTGGTACGATGCCAATCCGGGTGGCAGTAATACCACGCTGCAACTGGGAGCTTACGGCGGTATCTCCTACGAGATATACGATGAATTGGGAGATGCGCCGGCGGCGGTAGCCGTACCGGTGTCCAACGGGACCACTTTTGCCGGTGTGTGCAGGGGATTCGCCAGTCTGAACCGACGGGGCAAGACCTCGCGCATGCCCCGGATGGTGGCCGGTTCCTCTTTTCGGAAGAACCCCATCGTCTACGCCGCGTTGAAGAACAAGCCTACCTGCGAGGACCTGATTCCCGAAAAAATCCGGGAAACCCCGGTGAACGAGCCGCTGATCAACTGGCATGCCATTGACGGTAACATAGCCCTCAGGGCTATCCGGGAAACCAACGGTTGGGCCGGCGATGCGTCGGACAAGAACATGCGCCTGTATTCCCGTTTGATTCGAGAGCGGGAGGGCCTGGACGTTCTCCCTGCCTCCACCGCCGGGCTGATTGCCCTTGTCGCAAATCACAAAACAAACCCTTTGCCCAATGATCGTTATGTGGTCGTATTGACCGGGAGAAAATCATGACTTCCGACGGAAATGGCATTGTCTATTGTGAAGGTGCGTTCAACACCCTGAACGGCAAAACGGCTCACGGGCTGGTTCGGTTCTGCCTCCGATATACTATTGTTGCCGTGGTGGATTCCCGGTATGCCGGTCGGGATGCCGGCGACGTGCTCGACGGCAAAATCAAGGGCATACCGGTGGTTGAATCTATCGAAACGGCCATGCAGATCGCCGAAAAGGCCGGCAGGCCGGCCACTCACCTGGTGATCGGCATTGCCCCCGACGGTGGGCGGCTGGAGAAAAAGGCCCGCCAGGATGTGATCCGGGCCATCGACCTGAAGCTCAATGTGGACTGCGGATTGCATGATTTTTTGTCCGAGGATGAAGAAATTTCGCGGCAGGCGGACATGCGCGGGGTGGTCCTCAGGGACGTCCGCAAGCCGCCGTCCAGGGATCGGCTGCACTTTTTTTCCGGCAAGATCGAAGAGGTGGCCGCGTTGAAGATCGCCGTGCTGGGCACCGACTCGGCCGTGGGCAAGCGGACCACCGCCTGGCTGATGGTGCAGGCCTTCGAACGATTGGGGTACCGGACCCAGATGATCGGCACCGGCCAGACCGCCTGGATGCAGGGCGCCCGGTACAGCATTATCATGGATTCGCTGGTGAACGATTTCGTGTCCGGAGAAATCGAGCATGCCGTGTGGCTTGCCTGGAACGATCAGCACCCCGATGTGATCGTCCTCGAAGGGCAGGGCAGCCTGATGAATCCCGCCTACCCGGGCGGCTTCGAACTCCTGGCGGCCGGCCGGCCGGACGTGGTGGTCCTGCAGCATGCCCCGGCCAGGAAAGAATATGACGGCTTCCCCGGTTATCCGATCCAGCCCCTGTACCGGCAGATCCAGGCCATCGAAACCATCTCGGGGAAGCCGGTCGTTGCCATCACCGTGAATCACGAGGATCTCATTGACGACCAGATTCCCACCATCTGCGACGCCATCGAAAAGGTGGTGGGATTACCGGCGTTCGATGTGCTCCGGGATCAGGGGGACGGGCTGGCGGCTGCGCTGGTGCCGCACGTGAAGAAACGATAATGGAGAGATCCGATGTGAAGGAATATCAAAAAAGAAATCCTCACCAGAAAGGCCGGACCCATGCCGGATGTACTCCCCCCCACCGTGAACAATGATGACGACCCCCTGAGCGTTCTGGATGTGTTCGACAGGCTGGAGGTAGGGCCGGTCAAGCTTGAGCGAAGGCGCTTGGTTGCGCCTTACCGTCTGTTTTACGGCGACAAAACAGAGCAGACCGAGCTGATCTACACCTACGAAGAGGATGTGTTCGATCCGGAAAACCCCGAATCCCGAAACCTGGCCGACATGATCGCCGCCCAGGTGGCTCTCAACTACGGTCTGTTCTGCCACGAAATCGTCTTCATCGGCCGGTTCGATAAAACCGACCGCCAGTTTCTCAAAGAGATGGCGGAAAACACCGCCCGGGAAATTTTTGTCAAGAAGTTTCTGGAGCCCAACCCCTTTCTGGTGGGGGAGGCGGCCAGGCTGCCGGCTGTCAAGCCCAAAGCCTATCTTCGCGCGCGGCTGACATTTCCCGTCACGGTTCGAACCGATCACCTGAGCCACTGGAAAACCGATCCGAACCGCCATTGCATTCTCTCCAGCGGCGGCAAGGACAGCCTGCTCAGTTTCGGCCTGCTGGACGACATGGGCCGGGAAGTGCACCCCATTTTCGTCAATGAATCGGGCCGGCACTGGTATACGGCCCTGAACGCCTACCGCCACTTCAGGGACAACATCCCCAACACCGCGCGGGTCTGGGTCAACGCCGACCGGCTATACCCATGGATGCTTCGCCGGATGCCTTTCATCCGAAAGGATTTCGCCGGCGTCCGATCGGACGAATACCCCATCCGCCTGTGGACGGTGGCGGTATTTCTCTTCGGGGTCCTGCCGGTCCTGCAGAGGCGGGGCATCGGGCGCCTGGTCATCGGAGACGAGTTCGACACCTCGCGGCGCGTCACCACCCAGGGCATCCGTCATTACGACGGCCTGTACGATCAGAGCATCTGGTTTGATACCGCCTTGTCCCGGTATTTCATGCGCAAGGGATGGTCGGTCAGCCAGTTTTCGATACTGCGGCCCCTGTCCGAATTGCTGATCGAAAAAATACTGATCAAGCGCTATGCCCACATTCAGGAGCACCAGACCTCCTGTCACGCCGCCCATAAGGCGGGGGAGCGGATCAAGCCCTGCGGCAAATGCGAAAAATGCCGGCGTATCGTGGGCATGCTCACCGCGCTCGAGGAAAATCCTTCCTGTTGCGGATACAGCGACAATCAGATCTCAGCCTGCCTGGAGGCCCTGTTTGATAAAGGCGTTTACTCCCAGGCGTCGGCCGAAGCGGGCCAGCTGTTTTTCATGCTTGCCCAACTCGATCATGTCCGCGTGCCGGAGACCGTTGCCAGGTCCGTCAAGCCCTTCCCTGAAATCCTGAAGCTGCGGTTCGACCCCAAGGTGTCGCCCATCAACGGTATACCTCTGGATTTGCGGGTAGACCTGTACCGCATCTATATGGAGTACGCCGAGGGTGCGGTGCAGCGCCAGGGAACCGCGTGGCAGTCGGTGGATCCCTTTTCCCACCCGGACCTGCAGACCCCCTATGCGCCCGAATCAGGGTCCTTGCAAGCCGAAGCGGCCGATGGCGCCGACAAGCGACCGGATACCTATTTCTGGGGCGAGCTCTGCTGGCCGGATGCCGCCCATCGCCTCGACATCGTCGATACCGCCCTGCTGCCGGTGGGTGCCATCGAACAGCACGGCCCCCACCTGCCCCTGGACACCGATGCCTTCGACGCCGAGTACCTGGCCAGGCGCATCGCCGACGGCTGCAGCGCCCCCAAGCCACTGGTGCTGCCGCTGATCGCCTACGGCGTCTCCTACCACCATGAAGCCTTTAAAGGCACCATCAGCATCAACAACGACACCCTGGCCAATCTGGTTTACGACATCGGCATCAGCGTGGCCAAAAACGGCATCAGGAAGCTGGTGATCATCAACGGGCACGGCGGCAACGCCCCGTCGTTGAACTTTGCCGCCCAGCGCATCAACCAGGATGCACGTATTTTTGTCTGCGTGGATACCGGCGAAACCAGCGACGTCGATGTGGACAGCCTCATCGAAACGCCCAACGATGTCCATGCCGGCGAGATCGAAACCAGCACCAGCCTGGCCATCCGCCCCCATCTGGTGCGCATGGACCGCCTGCAGATGGAGGTGCCGGTGTTCACCAGCCGGTATCTCGATTTTACCTCCAAGCGGGGTGTTTCCTGGTATGCCCACACCCACAAGATATCGGCCAGCGGCGTCATGGGCGATCCGACCAAGGCCAGCGTTGAAAAGGGTGAGAAGATGTGGGCGCTCATGATCGCCCATCTGGTCAATTTCGTGGATCAGCTGAAAGCCATGACGCTGAAGGAAATATACCAGAAAAAGTATTGACCATGAAAATAACTCACATCGACGCCTGGCCGGTCACCATGAAGTTGACCGAGCCGTACACCATTGCCTACGAGACCATCAGTTCAACCACCAATGTATTCCTGCGTGTGGAAACGTCGGCGGGCATCGTCGGGTACGGCTGTGCCGCGCCGGATCTGGAAGTGACCGGCGAAACCCCGGCGGGTGTCATGGACGCTTGCAGCAAAGTGATCCTTCCTGCCTTCAAAGGCTCGGACCCATTGCGGTCCATGATGCTCATGGAGCGCATCCGGCCGCACCTCAAGGATCAACCGGCGGTCCTGGCCATGGCGGATATGGTCCTCTTCGATATTCTGGGCAAGGTGGCCGGACTCCCCCTCTACAACCTTCTAGGCGGATTCCGCGACCGCATGCGCACCAGCATTACCATCGGGATCCTGCCCGTCAAGGAAACCGTCGCCAGAGCCATCGACCATGTGCAGCAGGGGTTTCTCGCTCTGAAAATCAAAGGCGGTGCGGATGTGGATGCGGACATCGAGCGCCTGGTCAAGATCCGGGAAGCCGTGGGGAAAAAGATCGAACTGCGCTTCGATGCCAACCAGGGCTATTCGGAGGCCGACGTCCTGCAGTTCGTTGAGGCGGTGCGGCCGGCTGGCCTGGAACTGATCGAGCAGCCCACCCCCCGGGCGCAGGACCGCCTGCTGGGACGGGTTACCCGACAGGTTCCCCTGCCGATCATGGCCGACGAAAGCCTGATGAGCCTGAAGGACGCCTACCGGCTGGCCCGGAAAGGCCTGGTGGACATGATCAACATTAAGCTGATGAAGGTGGGGGGCATCGACGAGGCGTTGAAGATCAATGCCATCTCCCGCGCCGCCGACCTGGACGTGATGGTCGGGTGCATGGACGAGTCGGCGCTGGGCATTGCCGCCGGTCTTCATTTTGCACTGGCGCGTCCCAATGTGAAGTATGCCGACCTGGACGGCCATCTGGACCTGACGGGCGACCCTGCATCGGGTGCCGTGCTTTTGCGCAATGGAATCCTGCACCCTACCGGCCGGCCCGGGCTCGGATTCGATCCGGGTCACTGATCGGCGCAGAATCGGCGGAGAATTAAATCAAATTCTGGATGCGACTGATCAATCGATTGAGCCGGGAATTTTTATCGATGTTTTCGTGCGGGATAGGATAGGGCTGGAATGCAGTTGCGCCGGATTGCCGGTTTTTGCCGGAAACACCCTATGGCAATCTCAAAACCGCTGCCTGCATCAGATCCAGCAGGGCGGTGGGGTAAAATCCGATGCCCACGATCAGAACAATCATGGCCACGGCCACCAGGCGGGAGGGTATCGTCAGGTTGATGACCGGAAGCGACCGGGTGGGTTCATCCAGGTAGGCGGCCTTTAACACCAGCAGGTAGTAGTACAGGGAGATGACAACGTTGGTCATGGCGATGATCACCAAGACCAGATAGCCTTTTTGCATGGCGGCGACGAAAATGATCAGTTTGCCCGAAAAACCGATGGTCGGCGGGATGCCGCCAAGGCTGAACAGGGCCATCATCAGTGCCAGGGCCAGCAGCGGGGATCGCCGGTGCAGGCCGGCCAGTTCATCGATCTGCAGGTTGCCGCCGTCTTCGGCCACGCGGGTCATGACCATAAAGCAGGTGTATTTCATCACCAGCACTGCCGCGCCATAGAACATGGCGGCGGCATAGCCGGCCGGTGTCATGCACAGCATGCCCAGAAGCAGGTAGCCGGCATGGGCCACGCTGGAAAAGGCCATCAAACGCTTGAAATCCCGTTGGGCGATGGCCGCCAGGTTGCCCACGGTCATGGAAACCACGGCCATGGCGATCAGCCCTCTGGCCAGCAGGTCGCTGTTGCCTTGGGCCAGGGAGATCATGCGCAGCAGAATGGCCACGGCGGCGACCTTGGACACCGCGGCAATAAAAGCCGCCACCGGGTTGGGTGCGCCCTGGTAGGCTTCCGGTGCCCAGAAATGGAAGGGAAAGACGGCCAGCTTGAAGAAAAATCCGGCCAGGGTCAACAGCAGCCCGGTGACCACCAGGGGACGGTCCATCATGGCGGGCAGCCGCTGGATCAGCATATCGACGAGCACCGCACCGGTAACCCCGTAGATCAGGGCCAGGCCGAAGAGCATGATGGCCGATGCGCTGGCCCCCACCAGAAAATAGTGCAGTCCCGTTATCATCCCCCAGCGGCCGTCCCGGCGCAGGAAAACCAGGATGTAGAGCGAATAGCTGGACAGTTCCAGGGCCAGAACGATGGCCAGCAGGTGGACCGCAGAAGCCAGCATCATCATGGACAGCGTGCAGACGGCCAGCAGAAAATAACCCTCCCCATGGTGCGAAGGCGCCACCCCTTGAAAGTCGTCGCATAGAAAAATGACCAGGAAAAAACCGATGGAAATCAGGGTCTTGAAAACCTGTGAAAAAAGGTCCACCCGATAGACGTGGTTGAACAGGTCGCCGCTCATCGTTGAGCAGGCAATACCGGCCGCCACAGTGACGGCTGCCATGCTCACGGCAAGCCGGTAGTCCCGTTGCGGATCCGGTTTCAGGCAGGACATGACCAGAAACAGCGCCGCCGCCAGCAGCAGGGTCAGTTCGGGAGTAAGCAGTATCCAGTTCATTGCAATCCAATCAAATGCATCGTGGCCGTATGGATCATATCAAACAGCACGCCCGGAAAGAGACCGAAGAGTACGATCACCGACACCAGAATGACGCGGGGCACCGCCAGGGCGGCCGTGATGTCCTTCAGGCCCGCAAATTTTTCCAGCGGCGGACCGTAGCAGGTCTTCTGGACCACCCGCAGCATGAAGAGGGCGCCCACTGCCAGCGCACCGATGGCTAATGCGCCGGCCACCGGGTAGACACTCACGCAGGACATGAATACCGCCAGTTCACCCCAGAAGCTGGCCAGGCAGGGGACGCCGATGCCGGTCAGTGCGGCGATGATGAAAAAGGAGGAGGCCCGCGGCATGATCCGGCTCAGCCCCCCCAGTTCGGCAATGGCTTTGGTGTGGGTCCGGTCGTAGATGTGGCCCACCGACGAGAAAAAGAGCGCCGTCATGATGCCGTGGGCAAACATCTGGAACACCGCCCCGTTGAGGCCGTCGATGGTCATGGTGGACAGCCCCAGGCCGACGATGCCCATGTGTGAGACGCTGGAGTAGCCGATCACGTATTTGAGATCGGTCTGACTCAGTCCGACGAAGACGCCGTAGACGATTCCGCAGGTGGCCAGCACTGCCATGAGCGGCGCCCAGAACTGCCACCCATCCGGGCACAGGAAGATGCCCACCCGCAGGATGCCGAAGGCACCGATTTTCATCAACACGCCGGCATGGATCATGGACACCGCCGTGGGTGCCGCCACATGTCCCACCGGCGACCAGGTGTGAAAAGGAAAGACGCCGGCCAGGATGCCGAAGCCGATGTAGAGCATGAAAAAAGCGATGCGCTGCTGCGCCGGGGAAAACCGGGTTCCTTCCATCAAGGCCAGCAGGTCGAAGGTCATGCTGCCCGAGTGAACCACCAGGTAGATGATGGCCGGCAAAATCAACGCGCTGCCGGCCAGCAGATACAGGGTCAGCTTCATGGCCCCGTATTCCTTGCGGGTGCTTCCCCAGATGGCGATGAGCAGGTACATGGGAAACAGGGAGACATCGAACCAGACGAAGATGAAAAACAGGTCCAGGCTCATGAACAGGCCGAAGACGCCTGACACGAGCAGGAAGATGAGGGAGAAGAACTCCTTGACGCGCAGTTCAAGTTCCCACATGGTCAGCACGGCCGTAAAAAAGACGATGCCGGTCAGAAGCAGCATGGGCAGGGCGAAACCGTCAACCCCGTTGAAATAGGCGATGCCCAGCGCGGGAATCCACGCCAACCGCTCGACGAACTGAAAACCGCCCGCCTGCTGGTCGTAGGCGATGAACAGATAGATCGAGATGACCAGGGTGAATCCGCTGAACACGGCGCTGACGATTTTAATGGCCCGCGCATGTCTGGCGGGAATGCATAAAATTGCCAGCAGGCCCGCAACACAGCAGAGCAACAGCGTGGTTAAAAAAGGAAAATCCGCCAGCTGGTATGCCATGATCAGCCGCCCCATCCAATGAAAAGAATCAATAAGATCACCGCCGCGACCATGATCATCAGCCGGTACTGGATCATGCCGCTGTGCACCCAATCCACCACCCGACCCAACCCGATCGTCGATCGTCCCAGCCCGTCCAGGGCGCCGTCAATTACCCGCCGGTCGTTGGCGGTAAACAGCCGCGACACGCCCCGGTAGATCAATGTGTCCAGCAGGTAGCGGTAGAGCCGGTCCAGGTACCAGCGCTGGCCGAACAGGTCGGCCAGGAGCGGGATTCGCTCCACCCAGCCGATTTGCCGGGCCTTTTTGCGGCCGAACTCCAACCAGGCCTGGAGGGCGGCGGCCACGGCCAGCGTTCCGGCTACCATCGGCAGCCAGGTGAAATGGGCAGGTGTCCTTTCGTCGAGCGCCAGTCCGCGTGCCAAAAAGTCGTGCAGCGACATCTCGAAGAATCCCAGCACCACGGTCACGCCCGCCAGGCAGACCAGCACGGCAATCATGGCCCGCTCGCCCCAGGCGCCGTGATGGCCGCCGCGGCCATCCGCGTGCCCGGCGTCATCTGTCTCAAGGGGAAACAACAGGATGAAGATCAGGCGGAAGGCATAATAGGTGGTCAGAAACGCTCCCAGCAATGCGGCCAGAAAGGCGATCGGATGGCCGCTGGCCAGCAATTGTCCCAGAATCATCTCCTTGCTAAAAAATCCCGAAAACGGCGGTAGACCGGACAGCGCCGCGGCTCCCACGATCATGCATACGACCGTGGCCTTGAGCCGGCGCCCGCCCAGCCGGCCGATTTCGAACATGTCGTTGGTGTGGAAGCGGTGGATCAACACGCCGGCGCACAGGAACAGGAGCGCCTTGAACCCGGCGTGGGTGGTCAGGTGGAAAACCCCTGCAAACAGGCTTCCGGAACCCAGCCCCATGAGCATGAAGCCCAACTGGCTGATGGTGGAAAAGGCCCAGACCTGTTTGATGTCCCGGGCTACCATGGCCATGCTGGACGCCAGCAGCATGCTGATCGTGCCGATGGCCAGGCAGACTGCCATGGCCGTCGGCGAGAGCGAAAAATAGCCGAACAGCCGAGAAAACAGGTAGACGCCGGCGGCCACCATGGTGGCCGAATGCAGCAGCGCGCTCACCGGCGTGGGGCCCTCCATGGCGTCGGGCAGCCAGGTGAGCAGCGGAAACTGGGCGCTTTTGCCGATGATGCCGCCGAAAATCAGCAGGGCGGTCAGCGTGATCATGCCGGGCGACAGGCGGGCAGCCACCGCTGCGGGGTCGGTCAGCACCGGGATGTCCAGGGTTCCCATCTGCAGCCAGAGCAGCACCAGTCCCAGCAGGAAGGCCACGTCGCCGGTGCGGGTCATCACAAAGGCTTTTTTGCCGGCTTCGCTGGCGCTGAACTTGTCGAACCAGAACCCGATGAGCAGGTAGGAGGCCAGTCCCACCAGTTCCCAGAAGATGTAAAGCTGCAGCAACGAGCTGGAAACGGTCAGGCTCAGCATGGCCCAGGCGAAGAGGGACATGCAGCCGTAATAGCGGCCGAAACCCGGATCCCCGGCCATGTACCCCAGCGAGTACACCTGCACCAGAAAGCTGATCGTGGCCACCACGGTGAGCATCAGCAGGCTCAGCGGATCCAGCAGGATGCCGATGGGAATCGCCATCTGCCCGGAAACCAGCCAGACCGTCTGAAACACCAGTGGCGCCTGCATCTGCCAGTGCTGCACCAGCAGATAGACGGCCGCCAGCAGCGACAGGCCGGCGGCCCCGATGGAGATGGCGGCCGATAGCCGGTGCCGGGATCGCGTGGCCAGCATGATCACACCGAAGGCCAGCATCGGCAGCAGCAGGGCAACGGCGGTGACGATCAGGCTGAGGGGAAGCGGGGTGGCCGGTTGCATGGCTAAGGTCGCCCTCCTTTTTCCCACAGCGCCGCATCCATGGCAGGATCCACCGAATCGGTGCGCCGGTAGACCACCAGGATGGCGGCCAGGCCGATGGACACTTCGGTGGCGGCAATGGCCAGGATAAAAATGACGATGGCCTGCCCTTCCATCTGCTGCCAGTGCAGGGAGGCGCCGACAAAAGCCACCGCGGCGGCATTGAGCATGATTTCGATGCCCAGCAGCATCATGATCAGGTTGCGCCGGGCCAAGGTGCAAAACATTCCCAGGCCGAACAGGAGCCCCGAAAGCAGCAGAATGTGGTTCAGCGGAACGATCACGGCGCCTCCTTCCGGGCGTCCGCCGACGGCCCGCGGACCCTGCGGCCCAGCACATAGGCGCCGACCAGGGCCACCAGAAGCAGCATGGAGGCGATTTCCACGGCCAGCCAGTGGGTCTGGAACAGGTAAACCCCAAAGGCCGCCGGCGACGCCTGGGCCGCCGGCATCGGGGACCATCCCGCCGCGTTCCCGCCGACCATCACCGAACTGACCACCAGAAAGCCCGCGCTGATGAAGATGGCCGGCAGCAGCTGCCCGACCGGAAAGAACATGCCCGGCAGCTTTTTCAGCCGGATCATCATGATCAAAAACAGAAACAGGACCATGATTGCGCCGGCGTAGATGATGATCTCCAGCGCCGCCAGAAAAGGCGCACCCAGCAGGTAGAAGAGCATGGCCGTGCCGAAAAAAGACAGCACCAGGTAGAGCACCGCATGGACCATGTTGCGCCGGGTCACGGCCATGGCCGTGGCGGCGACGATCAGCAGGGCGATGGCATAGAATAAAAGGGTCAGTATGGACATGGTTCAATCACGATGCTCATCGTTTTTGGATATTTCTATCCTTGAAACATTGAGATTTTCATCCGTATCCTGATTCGAAAGGGATAGGAAATCGTTTTTTTCGGCCAGGATGGGGACGCTTTTACTCGGCCTGCATGGTTATTCCCATCTACAGGCTGTGTGCGTCAACTGTTAATTTTCAGGCATCGGGCTTCACGCGGGGTTGCAGCCGTTTAATCCTGAAATCATTCAAATCAACAACCGTGCTTTTCCATTGGGGCAACCGTTCCCCCGGCCCTTGGATGAGCACCAGCGGGGGCCTGCGATCGGCCAGTGCGTTGATCTTGGCCCACAAGGTGACGTCTCCCCAGTATTGCGGCGGCGTATCGGCCGCGGCCACGGTCGAGAAAATCTCTGCCGGTGTCTCGCAGCCGCTGCGGACTGCCTCCAGGGCAAGCCATTCAAGTCGTCCCAGGCCGGTTTGCGGATCGGGCTGCTCCTGAAGCCACCGCTTCACGGCGGCGGGAATCCATGGCAGGGGCGCGTCGGTCATGCTGGACAATTTGGCCAGCAGCACCAGGTCCTGAACGGCAAACGCCTGGTCCACGACGTCGGCAAAGTGGAATTGGGCATCGGTGACCGGGCGACGCCGGTCATACAGGGAAGCCAGTTGCCCGGGCTTAAGCTGTCCGAGGCCATTGAACGGCACGATTCCGGGAAATCGATCGACGCAGAGCAACTCGGCTTTCCGGATGCCCTTGCCGCGTATGCACCCGAGAATGTGAACGAGCATGGACTGGTCGAACAGGCATGCGTCGAACCACAGGACAACGCGCGCATAATCCGCCGCGGCTGCCAGTTTCCGGTACTGGTTTTCCAGGGTGCTTAACACAAACTTTCGGTCCAGTCCCCCGGCGGTAGTTTGTTCAATGAACCGGGCACGGGCGTTGAGCGTGTCATCGTCCGGCCAGCCGGGTTTCCGGGGGCCATCGTACAGGATGTCGTGCCAGACGAACACTTCCCCGGCAATGCCGGTCTTGGCAAGAATATCCCCGGCACAGTCCCCGCTGGTGATATGAAGCGTCCGGTTCATACGTATCCCTTATTATCCGACGCCGCAGGTTGCATCTTCATATTTCAATTCACGCGTCATAAACACGCTGTTTGAATCCGGGAAATAATCCCCAAACGGTTCACAATCGGTGAAACCGAATTTTGCATAGAGATCTCGTGCCGGGCTGAAAGCATCAACGTCTATCTCAGGTTGAGCGATCCACCCTTCGGTCTAATCCAGATCCAGCGTCGCCTTGCACCGGTTGCATCGGGTCGCGCCCCGGAAGACCGGATTGCCGCATTGGGGGCAAATATAGCGGGCTTCTTCATCCAGGATCCATTGTTCGGTGCCAACCGCTTTGCGATACGGAACAGCCCGCAGGATTACTTTCTTCCCGACAGCCATCGGAAAGTGCGTGATATGCCGGCACGGAAATTCGTCGCATTCGTGGCATCCGGCGTACCCTTTTTCCTGGGTGCAGTCCCTGATCGCACACTGCCGGCAGTGCATAAACCGTTCATCGGACAAGCAGCCACGGCAGATAATGCTTTCTGCCGAAAGCCGTTCACTGTTGGGAAGCGTACCTTTTCCGGGAACGTCTCCCTGGTAAAGACGCACCAACCGTTCCTTGAATTTTTGATTATTATCCCGATGGGCAATATAAATAGCGCAGACGCCGCAGTAAAGGCCACAAGGAGAAATCAAATCCGGATTTATCGTCATTATGCCAAATCCTCCTGCCTGATAGTTGTTTTGATTGCCAAAGGGGTGGATGCTTTTCTCAAGGCGTCTTCAGCAAACGCCATGGCTTCAACATGCTCCCAGTCAAACAGAAAGATATTTTTTCTCAAATCCTTTGATCTCATCGCGCGTCTTGCGAGGCGGGTGATCGTCACGCACCCCATAGCGGTCGGAAGGCCCAACGAAAGGGGGTAAATGGAATAATTGTCAATGCCATATGTTATCCTCTCACATCCGGTTGTTATCTTCTGTAAAAGACGCATACATCTTAATTTTTTCCATATTTTTTGAGCAGTCCCCCATATAGGTTTTCCCGGTAAATAGTTTCGACGACTCGCTTAAGAACCATTCGGGTTTCCTGTGGGAGCCCTTTTCTCACAAATATCCATTGTTCCTTGTTGCGCTCGATCATGATAACTTTCCCGAAATCGTCTGGTGTAAGACCCATTTCCTGCATCCAGTAATAATAGGCAGGTTCGGATAAGACCGCTCCATCATTATATGACCGGGAATATAGAATTTTGAGGCTTTGTCGATAACTTTTCACCTGTTGGATATTTCGCGGCAATCCATCCAGTTGCGGATAAGAGGCGGAATAGTGATAGATTAGGTTCCTGCCTTTAAAATCCTCAATTTTTTGAATACCGGATCCTTTTCGGGTAGCGGCAATTACATTAATATTAAATTGTACGGCCAGCTTATCTCCGGCATCCTGAGCAGCTTGGTGCGCCTGAGACGAAATCAGATCAATTTCCTCATCCTTCAGTAATTTATACATTCTATTATGAGGTAGAAAATTGTTGGTAAATGAGAAGCCTGATCGGATACCGATTTCCTGATTCAACTCATAAATAATTCCGTGTTTTTCATGCTGTGAATTTTCCCATCCGTATGGCGGAAGCTCCATCGTGCCGATTTTTAATATGGTGGGTTCCTCAGTTGATTGTTGCGCTTCAGTGATGGTAATGCCACATGTCCATATGACAAAACACCATATACAAACGATATATGGTCTCATCTGATTTTGTTTAGTCATGAATACTCCATGTAATGGATGTGCTCATCACCCCGGGTGTTCCGTTACAGGCGTCATCGACTGACCCACCGGGCTGAGTTGTACCAGGCCCGCTGCCCAAGCGTCAGATTATTATTCCCGTTCTGTGCACCCCTACCAGCCATCAAGTTATCAGATGCGCAGCGTCTTTATGTCTTCTTCGGTGCTTCTCTGACTTTTATGCCCATATCCTTCACCGAAAACGGCTTTTGAATGAACTGAACTTCTTTTTCCAATACGTCCCGGTTCGCGATCACCTCGGTTGTATAGCCGGACATGTATAGCGTTTTTATATCAGGAAAGAGCATCTGCAGTTTATGCGTCAACTCAAGTCCGTTCATGCCTGGCATGACGACGTCGGTGACCAGCAGGTCTATTTCACCCTGATGTTCGTCCGCAAGGCGCAGGGACACTTCGGGCGTATCTGCAGACAATACCCGATAGCCCCATTTTTTAAAGGGGCCTATCTACCAAAAAAAGTTTAAGCAAAGGCCACGTCTTTGATGCTCCAGTTGGATGTTCTACGTAACTGTACGCCTGATATTCGTGAGGTCAGAATCGCCAGAGTCTCTTTAAATTGACGAGGTTGCATAATCACTTTCTTTTTCCCGGCCGGGGTCTTCTTTTCTTTTGGGATCTGGTTCTCCCAACGGAAGGTGGCTTCGTGTAAATATCGGGACAGATGTTTGAAGCTAAATCGGATTAGACCACCAAACAGTAGTATAACATCTTTGTATGATGGTTTAGACGACTATATATAGTCGTCTAATAATTTGACTGTTAGTAAAAAGGATACCCATTCGAACAGATTGCCCTTTTCCTGCCGTTTTATCGATTTTTATATGGAATGACCGTTCAACGGTTTGCCTACGGCCAGTCGGAATATGACGCAGTCGGGTACGGCGCGCTTTCGGGTTCACGAAAGCTTATGGCAGATTGCTCTTAACATTCACCGGCGGCGCCTCGCTGGCGTGCTCGCCTTTGCCGCGTTCGTCGGTGGTCACACCGGCGTGTTCGTAATAATTGTAGGAAGGGTCCTTGCCGCAGCCGTCGACCAGCAGGTCTTTTTTTTCGAACACCAGGTTCAGGATGTCGCGTTGGATGTTTTCGAAATCGGGGGTGAGTTGGATGGCTGAGGTCGGGCAGGCCTCTTCGCACAGGCCGCAGTAGATGCAGCGGCCGAAGTTGATGCGGAACCAGCGGGCGTAGCGACGCCCGTCTGGCTGTTCGGCGCTCTGCATGCTGATGCAGCTCACCGGGCAGACCGCCGAGCAGAGGTAGCAGGCCACGCAGCGCTCGCGTCCGTCCGGATCGCGGGTCAGTACGATGCGCGCCCGCGAGCGTTCGGGCAGTTGGCGCTTGAACTCCGGGTAAGATTCGGTGACCGGTTTGCGCGCCAGGTGTTTGGCCGTGGTGGCGAACCCCTCCACCAGGGCCTTGAGGGCCGACCAGCCCGAGCTATCGGCGGGTTTCAGAGGTTTATCACTAATTTTTAAATCCTTTTGGGTCATCTTAAAATTTCCTAAGCCGAATACACCGGAAACAAAAAAACACAAAAACAAGAGCTTAATATCAAAATCTCAAAAACCGTTACATTTACATCCCAAATTGAATAAACGCCCCCGTCACCACGATATTGATCAATGACACCGGAATCAGCACCTTCCAACCCAGGGCCATGAGCTGATCGTAGCGCAGCCGCGGCAGCGTGCCGCGAATCCAGATCATAATCAGGGCCACGATGAATATCTTCAACATCAGCCAAACCACCGGCGGAAGCCACGGCCCGTGCCAGCCGCCCAGGAAAAAGACCGCGGTTAGCGCGCCCAGCACCTGGATGTGGACGTATTCCCCCAGAAAGAAGAGGCCGAAGCGCATGCCGCTGTACTCGGTGTGGAAGCCGGCGCCCAGTTCGTTTTCGGCTTCGGGCAGGTCGAAGGGAATGCGTTTGCTCTCGGCCATGGCGCTGATCACGAAGATGGCAAACGAGACCGGCTGGAGCACGATGAAGGGCACGCCGGCCTGGGCATCCACGATGGCGGTGAGGCTGAACGAGCCGGCCAGCATCACCACCGGCACCAGCGACAGTCCCAGGGCCAGTTCATAGCTGATCATCTGGGCCGCCCCGCGGATGCCCCCCAGCAGGGCGAACTTGGAGTTGGATGCCCAGCCGCCCAATGCCACGCCATAGACGCCCAGCGACGACAGGGCGAACACGAAAAGCAGCCCCACGTTCAGGTCGGTGATCACCATGGGAACGGGGCGGCCAAAAATGCGAATATCCGGCCCAAGGGGCACCACGGCAAACATCATCATCGCCGTCACGGCCACCACGGCCGGCGCCAGGCGGAAGATGACCCCGTCGGCCGCTGTGGGCACGATGTCTTCCTTGGTGAGCAGTTTGATGGCATCGGCGATGGGCTGCAGCAGGCCGAAGATGCCCGCCCGGTTAGGGCCGAGCCGGATCTGCAGCCGGGCCAGCAGCTTGCGCTCCAGCCACACCAGGTAGCTGGCCACCAGCAGCAGGCCGCCCAGCATGACGGCGATCTTGATTAACAGTGCGATGAGGCCGAGCAAGTAATTCATACGCTATCCGTCATCCAGATATGATCCCTTTTCATTGTGTCAGACTTTACGGCAGCCAAAACCGCCTGTTCGACAAATGCTCCTCACCCTGTCCCTCTCCCCAAAGGGGCGAGGGGACGCTTGTCACATCTTTGGTTCAGATAAAGAACAGGGGGGCACCATATACACCACCCTCACCCCTCGAAGGGCGCGGGTGATTGCTTTTCTATTCGCTTTCAGCGCTGAGCTGTGAGCGTTCTGCTATCACCCGTGTCTCACCAAACACCTGCCATTCAAGAAGATGGTGCCGGGGAATCACCATCACCCCCGCAGCCATGCGCGGATCGACCTTCACGGGCACCGTCATCCGGTTTCCATTCAGGGATATCGTGACGGGCTTGCCTTCCGCCAATTCCAGACGGGCGATTTCATCCGGGTGCAGGTGCGCCACGGGCGCTGCTTCCACCTTTTTTAAGGCCGGTGCCATTGCCGACAGCGTTTCGGTGCCGAAGGTCCAGTCAACCAGCAGCAGGACAATGGCCTCGGCGGGGGTATCGTCATCCGCCGGCCCGGGTGCTGGCCCGGATTCGACGCGATCATGGGCAACCGCTTCCAGGTCGATGCGTTGCCCCGGTACTTCGGCCGGTAAACGATTCACTGCCGGATGAAAATCGGCTAGAGCGGTTTTCAACTGCATCGCCGGGTCCGCTTCGGCTTCTCCGGCCAATGCCGCCATGGCCCGCCACGCAGCCAGCGGCTCATCGCCGGGGATGTGGCTGTCGAACACGCGTGGGGGATGATCCAAACTGCCGGTGATCTCGATGGGTTCGCCGCCGGCCATCACGGGCGATGCCGCCTGCAACCCGCCCTCCTGATTGATCCAGTGGCCACCGGATTCGTAGAGCGGCTGCGTCGGTATGAAATGACCCGCTTCACGGTTCAGCGGGGAGTCTATATAATCGAGAACCACCAGGTGATCCAGCCGCTTCAGGGCCGCCTGCAGCCGGTTCCGGTCCGGGAAATCGCGCCAGAGATCCTGTTCAACCGTTACCAGCAGGCGAACGCTGCCGTCCTCGATCCGATCGAGAACCGTTTCCGTGGAAACCGGTTGGTCATGGGTCAGGGCGGCGGCGAACGCGTTGGCCCCGGTCAGGGTGTAAAACAGCCCGGCCACTTTATGGGTCCGGCGCAGTGCCCGGGCCAGATCGCCGGCCAGGTTTATTTCTCGGGGCGTCAGGATATCGGTACCGCAGACGACGATCGGCCGTGGGCTGGCGTTCAACCGTCTGGCCAGCGTAGTTACGTCGAATGTTGTCGATACCGCCGGCGCTGTCTTCCCGTGGCCGCCAATCTCCTGAATCAGGGCCTCCACGATGGCGCTTATGGCCGACGGATGCACGGCCCAGTGATCGAAATCGAAAGGCAACCGCACCCCGCGTGGATCGATCACGGTCACATGGCCCCCGCGCCGCTGCACCTGGCGCAGCGAAAGGGCCAGCATGGGGGCTTCATTGAGCGGATCGGCGCCGATAACCAGCACGTCATGGGCCTCGGCAACGGCCGCCAGGGAGACGGCCAGCTCCGGTCTGAGACAGCCGACAGCGGTTTTCTGGTTCAAGGCCTGGCGGTTGGTGTGCGCCGTTGCCGGTCCGGTCCATCCGCGCTGCCTGCAGGCCTGCTTGACCTCGGCCAGGGTTTCCAGGCTGCAGCGCGACGACGTTACGACCGCCACACTGCCGGGGTCATATTGGTCCACAGTTTGTTGGATCGCTTTGCATGCACCGGCAAGAATTTCGTCGATTGGCCCGGGGGTTCCGGCTGACATGGCCTGCCGGGGACGGTCGGCTATGCAAGCGTAAGCGTACCCGTAACGGCCCCGGTCGCAGATGAAATGGCCGTTGACCTCAGGGTTGGGCCGGGCCTCGTGGCGCACGACCTGACGGTAGCGCGCCGATGCCGTCAGGTTGCATCCCAGGGAACAGTGAATGCACAGGGACGGTTGACGCTGAAAATCCCAGCGCCGCCCGGTGTAGCGGGAGGGTTTGTCGGTATAGACCCCGGTGGGGCAGATATCGATCAGGTTGCCGGCAAAGGGGCTTTCCAGCATCCCGGGAACACTGCGGCCGAAATAGACCCGGCTGCCGATGCCCATCACGCCCAGATCCCGGTAGCCGGTGAATTCCTGGTAGTACCGCGCGCAGCGGTAGCACTGGATGCAGCGGTTCATCTCGTGTTGGACCAGCGGTCCCAGGTCCTGGTTGGTGTGGGTGCGCTTGAGGCCCCGGTAGCGGCGCAGGCCGTGGCCGCCGGCAACGGTCAAATCCTGAAGCAGGCAGTGGCCACCTTCGTCGCACACCGGGCAGTCGTGGGGATGGTTGAGCATGAGAAATTCGATGACGTGCCGCCTGAAATCCACGGCTTCCGCATCGGTGGTGGAAATCACCATGCCATCCCGGGCATCAACCATGCAGCTCATCTGGATGCCTTTGACCGGTCCTTCCTTGAAGGACACGGCGCAGACCCGGCAGGCCCCCACCGATCCCAGGGCCGGGTGAAAGCAGAAACGCGGAATCATGATGCCCAGCCGTTCGGCGGCCTCGATCACCTTGGTGCCGGCGGGGACATTGATTTCGCGGTTGTCGATGGTGAGTGTGGGCATGTTTGATTAAGCCATATAAATTATTGAATTCAGGAGCCAGGAGTCAGAATCCAGAATAAAATCGACCCGCCGGCCTCGAACATCTAACGTTAAATAAAAACCCGTTGTGTACCTGTTATTCAGTCTCCATCAGGAAAGGACAGCTTGTGGTTCAGGGCAAGGCCGCAGCATTTTTGCACCCGCAGGCGTAGCAGGGCTACGTTGAGGATTGCGAAAATGGGAGAACGCCGCCCCGGGCCGCAAGATGCCCTTTCCTTCATTTCTTAAACGGGCATCCCTTGCCCTCAATATGCGCCATCACCTCGTCTTCGAAGTTCTCCAGCAGGCTCTCGATGGAGGCCACCCCGCCCGGGGCAAAGGCGCAGTAGGACTTCCACAGGTGCCCGCACATGGTTTTGATCATGGGAATGAAGCCGACCTCGCCCTGCCCGTTCTCGATGCGCCACAACAGGTCCCGCAGGTAGGGGAACCCCTCGCGGCAGGGGGTGCACCAGCCGCAGGACTCCCGGGCGAAGAATTCGGTCAGGTTCAAGGTCGCGGCCACCATGCAGCAGTGGTGGTCGAACACCATGACGGCCCCGGTTCCCAGGCGGTTGCGCGCCTTTTTCAGGGATTCGAAATCCATCTCGATATGGTAATGGTCCGCGGTCAGGTACCCGGTTGAGGCGCCTCCCGGCAGGCAGGCCTTGAACGTGGTCCCGTCCTTCATGCCGCCGCAGCAGGTTTCTATGATCTCCGAGAGTTTGATGCCCAGGGGCAGTTCGTAGCAGCCGGGCCGGTTTACCTTGCCCGACACGCAGAAGAGCTTGGTGCCGGCGGCCTCCGGGGTCAGGGCCAGATCCTTGAACCATTGGGCCCCGTTTTTGACGATATGGGGGATGCAGGCCAGGGTCTCCACGTTATTGGCCAGGGTGGGCAGCCCCCACAGGCCTTTGTCGGTGGCATAGGGCGGAGGTTGCTTGGGGTTGGGCCGCCGGCCCTGCAGGGCGTTGAGCTGGGCGGTCACCTCCCCGCAGATGTAACGGCCGCCGCTGCGGTGCACGACGATCTCGAAGTCGTAATCGCTGCCAAGGATATGTTCGCCCAGCAATCCCTCCCGGCGGGCGATCCCGATTTCCCGCTCCAGGATCTTGGCTGCGCTTTCATATTCGGGCCGGATGAAAATGATGCCGTGGGAGGCCCGGATGGAATAGGCCGCCAGGGCCATGCCCTCGATGAGCATGTGCGGCTCGGCATGCAGAAACACGCGATCTTTGAAGGTGCCGGGTTCCATCTCGTCGGCGTTGCAGACCAGATAGCGGGGAAATGGGGCATCCTCGGCCACGGTCTGCACCTTTATCCCAGCCGGAAAGCCCGCGCCGCCGCGCCCCAGCAGAAGGGCATCGGCCAGCCGGGTCTTGACTTCCTGCCGGTCCATTTCGGTCAATACCCGGCGCAGGGCCTCGTATCCGCCCGTCTCCCGGTATTCCGCCAGGGTGGTGATGCGGTCCGGCTTGCGGTGTTTGAGAAGCACCTGGGGATATTGGCCGGTCACGAAGGATTCTCCCGCAGTTTGTCGATCAGCCGATCGAGGGATTCGATGGTCAGCGGGCCATGCACCTGGCGGTCGACCAGGATGGCCGGGGCCCGGTCGCAGTAGCCGATGCAGCACACCGGCAGCAGGGTGAACAGCCCGTCGGCCGTGGTCCCGCCCAATTGGATGCCCAACCGGCCGCACAGGTGCGCCACCAGGTTTTCCTCGCCCTCCATCCAGCAGATCAGGCTGTCGCAGACGTGGATGACGTGCTTTCCCACCGGTTCCCGGTAGATGAACGTGTAGAAGGTGGCCAGCTCATCCACTTCGAGGGGCGACATGCCCAGCAGGTCGGCCGCCTGGGCCACGGCTTCGTCGGAAAAGTAGCCGTAGTGATCCTGCAGGGCATTGATCACGTCGATGGCCATCTCGCGCGGATGGTCCACCCGGGCGATCTGTTCCTGTAAGTTGTGCCTGAGCGTTTCCGGCAGCATAAACCTATCGATCAATGTCGGGTAAAATGTAATCCACCGATCCGATGATGGTGATCAGATCGGAGAGCGACCATCCTCTGGCCATCAGCGGCAGGGCCTGCACATTGGCGAATCCCGGCGCCCGGATGCGCATGCGGTAGGCATAGCCGAGCCCGTCGCTGACCGCAAAATAGCCCTGTTCGCCGCGGGGGATCTCGCAGACGGCATAGGCCTGGCCCCGGGGGATTTTAGGCCCCCGGGTCACATTGATAAAATGATGGATCAGCGTTTCGATATCCGTAAGCATGTCCTTGCGCGCCGGGACCACGTAGCGGTAGTCGTCGGTGATGGTGCGCCCCGGCGGTATCCCCTCGGCCGCCTGGCAGATGATGCGCAGGCTCTGGCGCATCTCTTCGATGCGCACCAGGTAGCGGGCGTAGCAGTCGCCGCCCTCGGCCGTAGGGATGTCGAAATCGAACTGGTCGTAGCCGCTGTAAGGAAAGGCCTTGCGCAGGTCCCAGGCTAGGCCGCAGGCGCGCAGGTTGGGGCCGCTGACCCCCCATTCGATAGCGTCGTCCAACCCGATTGCCCCCACCCCCAGGGTTCGGGCACGGAAAATGGGATTGTGGGTGATCAGGGCTTCGTATTCGTCCATGCGTGCGGAAAAGATTCCCGTAAAAGCGTCCACGGCAGCTTTCCACCCTTCGGGCAGATCGGCGGCCACACCGCCGATGCGGAACCAGGCGGGGTGCAGCCGGCCGCCGGTGATCCGCTCGACGATATCCAGGATCATCTCGCGCTCACGGAAGGTGTAGAACGTGGGGGTCATGGCGCCCACGTCATGGGCGTAGGTGCCCAGCCAGACCAGATGGTTGCTCAAGCGGAACAGCTCGCTGAGCAGGACGCGGATGCACTGGGCGCGATACGGCACCCCGATGCCGGCCAGTTTCTCCACGGCCATCACATAGGGCAGGTTGTTGGCCGCCCCGGCCAGATAGTCCACCCGGTCGGTATAGGGAATGAATTGATGCCAGGTCTGACGTTCGCCGATCTTTTCCGCCGCGCGATGGTGGTAGCCGATCTCGATGTCCATGTCGGTGACGGTTTCCCCGTCCAGACCCAGTATGTATCGGATCAAGCCGTGGGTGCTCACATGGTGGGGACCCACATTGAGGATCAGGTCCTGCCGGCCGTCGCGGTCCCTGATAAAGAAACCGGCGTCGCGCGGCTGCATCCGGCGGGCGTCCGCCTGGGTGTACGGGGCCATCTCCGTGGCCCGCCCGGGATGGGATTTTCTCAGCGGGTGGCCCTGCCAGTGGTCCGGCATCAGGATCCGCCGCAGGTCCGGGTGACCCTCGAAGGCGATGCCGAACATGTCGTAGACTTCGCGCTCGTACCAGGCGGCGGACGGCCAGATGCCGGTGGCGCTGGGTGCGGAGGGGAATTCGCCGGTGAGGGGCACGGTCAACCGCAGCCGGGTGGGCGGGTCAAAAGCCAGCAGATGGTAAACCAGGGTGAAATCGTGATCCGGTTCGCGATGCCGGCGGGCCGACTCGTCGATGGCGGTCAAATCGTCCAGCCGCCGGAATCGCGGCACCGCCTCATTTTTCAAATAGGCCAGCACTTCCCGGATGACCCGGGGGGCGACTGAATATTCAGCCATGTCGGCGGTGGGCGTTACCGCATGGACCCCGTCGCCGAACCGCTGGTGCAGCCTTTCGGCAAGCTGCCGGTCCGTTTCGGTGGCCGGGCGCTCGGCCGGCGGCGGGGTCCACATGCCGTCGCTGCGGCTGTCGGGAAAGGTCGGGGGGGTCACTGACGTGCCCCGAATGGCGGTGCCGGCCATGCCCGGACCGCGCGGATCGCGGCTTTTGGAAACGCCGTCGACCAGCACCGGCTGCTGGGTGCCCTGCGTGCCGCCGGCCAGGTGAAAGACCGGGCGAGCCGGTTTTTCCTGGACGATTTTCTCCTGCAGTTTGACCAGACCGGCCAATACCGCCTCGGGCCGCGGCGGGCAGCCGGGGATGTAAAGGTCCACCGGCAGGATCTGATTGACGCCCTGGACCACGCTGTAGGCGTCGTACATGCCACCGGTGTTGGAGCACGAACCCATGGAGATCACCCATTTGGGCTCGGCCATCTGTTCGTAGAGCCGCAGGACCACCGGGGCGATTTTCTTGAAGACGGTTCCGGAAATAATCAGCAGGTCGGCCTGGCGGGGAGAGGGTCGCAGCACTTCGGCGCCGAAACGGGCGATGTCATAGCGGGCGGTGAAGACGGTGGCCTCTTCCACGAAACAGCAGGAGAGACCGAAAAACATGGGCCACAGGCTGTATTTGCGGGCCCAGTTGATCACGACGTCTACACCGGCAAGGGCGGCGTCCGGTTTCAGTCGCGTTTCGGCCCCCACTCGAGGCCTCCTTTCACCCAGACGTAGATCAGGCCGGCAATCAGCACGCCGATGAAAAATTCAATCTGGAGCCAGCCTGCCCAGCCGAGCGGGCGGCTGGCCACCGCCCAGGAGAAGATGTAGGCCCCTTCCACGTCGAAAATCAGAAAGAAGATGGCCACCATGAAAAAAGGCACCGGATAGCGCAGCCTGGCCTGCCCGGTGGGGATGATGCCGCTTTCGTAAACACGCAGTTTTTCATCATTGGGTTGGTGCTGGCCCAGCCAGCGGGAAAGAAAGAGAAGGGCAAGCGTAAGCGCGATGACGACCCCACCATAGAGGATCAGGCTGAACATACCAGGCTGCCAGGGAGACAACAGGGCGTGGGCGTCAATCGGCTGCATGTTCCACCTTCGTTTTTCAAGGGTTGGACTGACGGGGTACAGGGCACAATGGATAGGTTTCAACAAATTAACACAACCGCTGCTGCTTGTGAAAATGGATCTTAGATCGTTGCCCGGTGCCTTGTCAAGGAAGACCCTGTTCATTTTATTTTTGGTCGGCCAACCGCGGGCCACTGCAAATAGGCGTGATATGGAAAGACATAACCTGGAAATCAATATTCTGTATTTCATGTGCAATCCGCTCAACGGGCAACTTCAGGATGGCACGGTCAACCGGACGTCAGCCACCGGGGTGATATACAGGGCTCAATGCGTGAGGAGAAGGGAGAAAACCAAAGATGAACACATTTGAATTTTTGTTTTCATTCTGGTATGATGCATCATGGTTTGTATAACATCATCACTGCCCGATTCGGGCAAGATAATGGGCTAAAAAACCGGTTCTTATCCAGGAACATGCCATGGCTCATATTTCTTCCCAATCTGCCTATCAACGGTTGACCGAGCGCCTCAACCGCTTTCCCCAAAGCGCACCTCCCGATGAATTGCTCACCAAAATATTAAAGGTTCTCTTCGATCAACGTGAGGCCGAACTGGTTTCGCTGCTTCCGATCAGGCCGTTTACCGTAAATCGGGCCGCCGGTGTCTGGCACATGTCCGCAGTCGAGGCGCACAAGATCCTGGACCAGTTGGCTGCCAAGGCGCTCCTGGTGGATTTTGAAGTCAACGGCGACATGCACTACGTGCTGCCGCCGCCCATGGCCGGTTTTTTCGAGTTCTCCATGATGCGCATCCGGGATGACATCGATCAGCAACTGCTGGCGGAGTTGTTTTATCAATACCTAAACCAGGAGGAGGATTTTATCCGGGCGCTGTTCACCGAGGGGCAGACCCAGCTCGGACGCGCCTTTGTCCATGAACCGGTCCTGTCCGAGGCAAACGCCCTGCACGTTCTGGACTACGAGCGGGCTAGCCAGGTGGTCAGCACCGCTTCGCACCGGGGTATCAGCATGTGCTACTGCCGGCACAAGATGATGCACCTGAACCGGGCCTGCGCGGCGCCCATGGATATCTGCATGACCTTCAACACCTCGGCCGAATCGTTGATCCGCCACGGCCATGCGCGTGCGGTGGATGTGTCCGAAGGGCTGGAACTGCTGGCGAAAGCCCGGGAGAACAACCTGGTCCAGTTCGGCGAGAATGTGCGCCAGGGGGTCAATTTCATCTGCAACTGCTGCGGGTGCTGTTGTGAGGCCATGATCGCCGCGCGACGTTTTGCCGTCATGCAACCGGTCCACACCACCAATTTTATTCCCCGGGTAGACGAGAATACCTGCAATGGCTGCGGCAAGTGCGTGACCCTGTGCCCGGTCGAGGCCATGGCCCTGGTCTCGGCCAACGACCCCAGACACCCTAAACGAAAGGTGGCCCAGGTGGATGAAACCCGCTGTCTGGGCTGCGGGGTGTGCCTGCGGGCGTGCACCAGAACCGGCAGCCTTTCCCTCGAGTACCGGCCCAAACGGGTGCTAACCCCCCTGAATGCTGCCCACCGGGCGGTAGTGATGGCCGTCGAGCGGGGAAAACTCCAGCACCTGCTTTTCGACAACCACGTCCTGTGGCACCATCGGGCTCTGGCCGCCGTGCTGGGCGTCATCCTGCGCCTGCCGCCGGTGGCACGGGCCATGGCCACCGACCAGGTCAAGTCCCGCTACCTGGAGGCGTTGGCGTTGCGGTTTTCATGAACGGGATTTAGGCCATTCTCATTGCTGTACCGCGGCTGGCGGCCTCTCCTACAGCATAAGACCCCCTGAACGTCGAATAAGGAATACTTCTATTTTTATTTCAGGCTGAAGACCACCTGCCCTTTATCTGCCTTTTCCGGTTTTTGCGCCTTGCTACCTGTCCGCGGTTCCACGATAAAAACGCGATCCCGGTCCACCTGGCCATGCTCCAGGAGGTAGTCCTTGGCATTGAAGGCACGGGCGTTGGCCAGCTTGCGGAAATCGTTCTCCGTGACCTCGGTGTGCTCCCGCAGGAGTTTCTGCATGATTTCAGGCGTCAGTTCGACGGGCTTTCCGCTGTCGTCCACCGGCACGGCAATGCCGGATGCGGCAAACAGTTTTTCCAGGATGGCCGTCCGTTCTTCCTCACCCAGAACGATCTCTTCCAGCGGGACGGCGCTTTTTCCCGATTTCATCATCTTCTGGAGCTTTTGGGCCTTCAGCCGGTTTTCCAGCAGAACGGCCTGCAGGGCCTCGCCGTCTGTTTCCGGCGTGGCCGCACCCTGGACATCCAGCTTCAACCCCGGCCGCTCAAAAAGAATCTTGGCCAGCTTGTCCATCTTCCCGGCATTTTCCGGGCTGATCCCGCTGACACCGGGATCGAACGCTAAATAGCTCAACTCCTCGCCGCCGCCGGCCAGGGCGCCCAGGGCGGCAAAGGGCGAGGAGACGATCTTGACGATGAGGTTTTTGAGCACGGTCAGGATCACCTTGCCGATCTTGAACCGGGGGTCGTCCAGGCTGCCGCTGACCGGCAGATCAAGCACGATGTTTCCCTCGCGGTCCTTCAACAGGGCGATGGCCAGCTTGATGGGCAGGCTGACCGCGTCGGGGCTGTCCACCGAATCCCCCAGGGTGAGTTGATTGATATAGACGCTGTTCGTCCCCTCCAGCCTCCGGTTTTCCATGAGATAAGCCACGTTGAAGGTCAGCTTCCCTTTTTCGAGGATGTAACCGATGTATTTTCCGGAATAGGGGGAAAAGGGACTCAGTTCGATATCGGAAATGTTCAGGTTCAGATCCACATAGGGATTTTCGATCAGCGGGTTTATCCGGCCGGTGATTTTCACCGGGGCGTGGCTGCCCCACATGCCTTCCAACAGCACGTCAGCCCGCTTTTCGGCAATAGACTCCAGGCCGGACACCTGGCCGCCAAGATCTTGAAATCGGGCGCTGTAATTGGGTTTGATAAAATGGTCGGAAAAATCCACATCTCCACCACTCAGCGTCACCCGGGCGATGCGGATGGACGGCGTTTCAGCATGGGAAGCCGATTTCTCCGGAATCGGCTTCCCGCCGCCGGTTTCACCGGCATCCGTCGGCGCAGGTTCCGGATGGCTGAACATGGAAACCAGATTGAGGCTGCCGTCCGGATCGACGATCACCCGGGCGAAAAAATTGGCCAGGGAAACCTGGTCGATGGAGATTCGGACGGGGTTCACGCCGACCTCGAGATCGTCGAAAACCAGGGCGTTCCATTTGAGAAAATCGTTGGCGTTTTTACGGTCGATGGAAGCAAACTGGTTGAGTCCCGCCTTGCCGGTATAGGTGACCGACGGTGCCGCCCCGTTTTTCCGGGAGAGCCGCATCCGGCCTGCCGTGTTGAAAAAACCCTCGGTGACGATCAGTCCCGCCTGCTCGGAAAGATAGGGCTGGAAGGGCCGGACGTCCATTTTTTCGACCTGAATGGCCAGGTTCAGGGCAAGGGGGTCGATGGTGACATCGCCGCCGGCCTGGAGTCGTCCTTCTTGCCCCCAGCGCAGGGCAAGATCGGCCTTGCCGGTCGAACCGGGCGCCGTGGAGAGATCCGAAGCGGACAGGGCGATCTGGTCGATCCTTAAGGTTACCGGTTCTTCCGGCACCCGGTCTTCCACATTCACGGCGACATCGGAAATTTTGACAGCCTTGAAATTCACGACAAAGGGCTCGGGCGGCGGTTCAGTCCGGGGCATGGGCTTGCCATCCGGCACCCCGGCATTATCCGTTGGCGGCGCTTTGGCGTCAGCGGCAGGCACAAAGGCCTTGACCAGGTTCAGCGACCCATCTTTTTCCCGGCGGCAGGAGATCTCCGCCGTGGACAGCGTTAGACTGCCCAGGGTCACTTCATGGCGGGCCAGTTCCGCCGTGGTGTCGGCCAGGCTCAGCCGGTCGAGCGATAACAGGGGGGCGTCGTCATCCTCGTCGACCACCTTGAGGGCATCCACCTCCAGATGGACGCCGGCCAGGGAGACCAGGGGGGCATCGTTTTCCTCGCGGAAACGGTAATTTCCGCCGAACGATACCTTGCCCTCCACGGCTTTGAACGCGAAAAGATCCTTGTAGTAGGGAAGGTACCGGGAAACCTTGACATCCGAGACATCGATCTCTCCCGACACCTGCAGGGGGACCAAAGCAGCGGTGCCGGACAGGCGGGCGGATTCGTCGGCTTCGGTTTTCAGCGCGAGCCGATAGGCGGCGGTGCGGTCGCTGTTTAGACCGAAGTTGTCCACCTCCAGGCTGAGGTCGGAAATGGTGGTGGAAAACGGGTCGCTGTTGGAACGGTCTTCAACGTGGACGACGCCCGCTTCCAGGTTCAGCCGATCGATGGTGACCACCGGTTTAAACCGGCCGGTCATATCTTCAGCCGCCGCCTCCTGTCCCTTGTCGTAGGCCTTCACCGCGAGAAATGGCAGGTACAGGTTTCCCGTGGGCAGCCGTTTCAGAAAGATCTCCGGGCCGGACAGATCCACCTGAGCCAACCGAATCTGCCCGGTGAGCACCGTTGAGGGCAGCAGGTCGAATTTCAGGTTGCGGTGGTTCACGAAGGGGTCGCCGTTGCCGTCGGTCAACTGGACATCCTGGAGAGAAAGCAGGCCGGCCAGCACCAGCTCCGGCTGGCTGTCCTCCTTCATGCGGAAGCTGAGTTCGGTTTCCGTTTCCACCTGCAGAGAGCGTACTTTCAGATTTTCAGGCAGCGGCACATAAGGCAGGTAGTGAGGCACCTGCAATGAGTTGAGACCGATGTCGGCCTTGGTTTCACGGTCGGGGCCGAAGGGCCGGGTTTTGCCATCCAGGGAGAGCGCAGCGCCGTTGATCCGGGCGGTCAGGTTGAACAGGGTATAGACATCCCTGTCGGCCGGGCGTGAGGAGAGGTCTGCGACGCTCAGGTTCAGGTCGTCGATGTGATGGACCACGGAGACCACCCGGTCGTCCACAACGATCCGGCCGCCGGTGACGCGGGTGTCGTAGATCGCCAGAGCGAATCCGCCGGCCTCGGCCGTTTGTTTTGCTTCCGGTGTTTTCGGCGGGCTTTCTCCGCCGATATCTGAAAAATTGAATGTGGTTTCACCGGTGAGCACCAGGGCAATGTCCGGATTGACCATGCGCACCGATTTGAGCACCAGGGCCCACTTGAACAGCGACGATGTCTGCAGGTTGGCGTAGACTTCATCCAATTTCACAAAAGGCGCACCGCCGCTTTCCCGGATATTCAGATCTCTGAGGGTAACCGACAAGGTGATGGGGTTGACCCGAACTGGTCCCACCGTTACCTGCCGGTGGATGGCTGTAGCCACCTGTTTTTCCAGAACGCTGCGAACGATAAAAGGGGCGCCGATGAATCCGAAAAGGATGTAAATCAGAACGATGGCGAAAAGGGTGATCGCGATCTTTTTTTGCCGAGGGGTCAGGTCAGCTGTTTTTATCATCTTGATGCGTCCGTTGGTTTAGGGCGGGCCAGCAATCCCTTTTCAAGGGGCAACACAACGCCTGGTTTACCGGGCCGGAATTCATTACTTTTTATAATGCGCCTGCAATTGCCTTCAGCGCCTGCTTGACCAGCTTTTGGTCCGCCTGGGTGCCCATGTGGCCCAACCGGAACACCCTCCCGGCCAGCGGCCCGTAACTGCCGGCTGCCACCAGGCCCTTTTCCCGCAGCCGCCGGTCCCATATCTGCCACGTATATCCTTGGGGAATGGTGGCGGCCGTGACCGTAGGAGAGGGGATGGCCCCGGGGGCCGGAAACAGGTCGATGCCCATCTCCACCAACTGCTGTCGGCAGAACCGGGCCACCGCATCATGTCGGTTAAAGCTGTTCTCCAGTCCTTCGTCCAACAGCAGCCCGGCAGCCGCATACAGGGCGGCCACGCCCTGCCAGCTGGGTGTGTATGGGAAAAATCGTTTTTCTACGGCATGCTGAAATGGTTTCAGCGCATCGTAGCCCACATAACCCACGGCATCGATAATCTCCCATGCCTTGGGACTCACCGACAGAAAGGACATATCGGGCGGTGCGGAAAGGCATTTCTGGGATCCCCCCAGGCACAAATCGATATGCCATTCATCGGCCAGAACCGGGACACCACCGGCTCCGGCCACCGTGTCCACGTAAAACAGGGGAACCCGGTAGGCGTGTTTCAGCCGGCCCAGTTCTTCCAGGGGGTTGAGGGTGCCCGAGGGCGTTTCGCAGTGGACGGCCGTGATCATGCGGGGCTTGAATTCGGCGATGGCGGCTTCGATGCGGGCCATGTCGTTGATGGTTTCGTCATAGCTGAAACCCACGATTTTAACATCGGCACCAATGGATTGGGCCATTTCGCCGATGCCGTAACCGAATACACCGGTTGCCACTGCCAGCACCCGATCACCAGGCACCAGGCAGCTTTTCAAGGCGCTCCACAGGGCCAGCATTCCTTCGCCGGACTGGATCACGATATCGTCCCGGGTGCCGAAAATCGCTTTCAACCGCCGCTGCGTGCGCGTGTAGAGTTCAACAAACTCCATTTCCAGATCCCCGGAGCCATAGGGTTCCAGGTAGACTTTTCGGATGGCATCGGGCACCATTACCGGGCCGGGGACCATGGGGATGGGATAGGTTTGCATAGCGGTTCTTGTTCGACGTTCAATCCGCACTACATCTGGATGCTGCGAATCTGTTTGAGAACGAATTGAATCCGCTCCCGGTGTTCCGGCGGTATCATGAGTACGAACACCGGCTGATTGGCGACCAGACCGTCCGGTGCCGCTCCGAGTCGGCCCGCGGTGTAGTTCTGACGATTTTCATCGGATTCCAGAAACTGCATCACATCAACGAAGTTGCCCGTGTACCCCTGGGCGTCGATATGCTCAAGGTGTTGAAGAAACACGTCATTGACCGTCAGGATAAACGGGTCCATATCGGCAAACCCCGTTCGACCGCAGTTACTGGCCGATACCATGCATCGGCAGCCGAAGGGGCGCACCGGATAGAGCGGGCAGGTATCATCCGTCAGCACCGGGCAGGGGCCGGCATCGGGGTTCAGGTGTTCATCGGGCGGGTCGCCACCCTGCGCACAGATATCGGCCATGCGATTGATCGATATGCAGGGCGAAAACCGGTCGGGATGGGCTTGCCGGGCAATAGTTTCCAAGTAGCGGGTTTCACCGGTCTTTTCCAGGTGGTTAAGGATCCGATAGCCTTCCAGGGTGGTCATGGTGACATTGGCCGTACAGCAGTGAGCGCAGTATTTTTCACATGCCAGGTCAAATTCGTCCACCAACCAATCGTAGATGTCGACCATGCGTTCAAGAAGGGTCAGTTTTGCGTTGAGCTCCATTAAAAAAGACTTTCCGTGGGATAATGAGTGTGGTTAATCCAACTTTCCTTATACGCCAATCCATTGTTTTTTTCCAGTGGTTCCATGGCTCAGGGAGGCGGCAACGATCGGGAAGGCTGGTAAACTAACGCTCCACGGGTAACGGTGAGCGCCCGACAAAACACCACCCGTTGGGTCCGTTTCGCATGCTTGCGGCACCGTGCGTTCAATCGGTATCAGGCAACTCAGGCCTGCGGGGACGATGGAGGCAAAACCCCGGCGTCCGGTTTTCCGGATGAATTGTCGCCGCTGGTCGGATTGGTTCTGCGGCGCCATTTGATCGGTTCCCACAGACGCCTTTTGGAAAAGCATCCCCACGCCCAGCGCAGCCAGGACAGGAGGCTGAAGGCCAGCCAGAGGGACCAGACCAGCATGAGCAGATGGTAGATCCACTGGGGCAGGCTTACCACCCAGGGGGTAGGCATCGTTCCGTCAATGCGGTCCTGGGTCCAGTTCAGCTGAAAACGCGTGGAATGATTGCCGGCAATCTGCATGTCCGGGATGCCCAGCAACCCCCGTTCAATGGCCGTGTAGAGACCCACCAGGGCCGCCACGGTCAGGATCGCCAGAAGCAACTGGATGCCGTTGAAGGCCAAGGCCTTTTCCGGCGCTTTTCGGCAGCGGGTTCCCATGGCCAGCAGCCAGCCCACAACCACCAAGGCAACACCTGCCGGCACCTGGGTCAGCCCGAGCCCCAGCAGCAGCCAGTGGTGGGTGCGAAGGGGCGTGAGCGTCGTTTTCCCCAGGCCCACAGCCACCAGGATCACCACGATCAGATAGCTCCAGAAGAGAACGGCCGGTCCCAGTCTGGGCCCGCCAGCCATCAGAATCCAGCGGTGGTCGGGCATGTGAAAGGTCACTGCGGCATTGACGGCGGCACCGCCTACGTTGACCCGGGGGCCGTGAATCCGGGTCATCGAATCGTTCAATTGATTCCACTCCAGGCTCACCGTCTGGCTGCCCGGTTCCAGCGGCACGGTCACCAGTTGACCGTCCTGGCGGATGGGCAGGCTTTTGCCATCAATCCTAACTGCCTGCAGATTGGCCTGTGTCGGCAATTCGATCTGATGGTGTCCGCCTTTGCTGGAACGGATGCCAAGGGTCAGCATCGCACGGGAAAACCGTTGCCCCGGGGTCAGCGACAGCATCGACCGGTCCACGGTGATCGTTCGGCCGCTCACCGCCTGGGGTCGGGACACGTCAATGGTTACCTGTTCCCCCGGCCACGGGCGCCACTGCGGCTGCCAGTTGCGGTCGGCATCCTGATGGTGGACCGCGGCCAGACCCGATGCGCTGCAGCGCCACATCGTCGCGGCATCCAAGGTCCAGGTTTCTGTCCATTCACCATTCCGCGGCGCCGTCAGCAGGATTGTCGGTGCAATGGGAATGGTCGTGGAAAACTGTGCTTCCATTTCATCCGGGCCCAGCGAAACCTGGGCACGCCCTTCTTCCACATGAATGCCGGGCGTGGTGACCACGGCATTTTTCATCAGCGGAATCGAAAGCAATGCCGGCGCGCCCGGCTCGGTGAGCCGTTGAATGCGGGTGGTTACCTCCCACTGGATACCCAGGTGCAGCGTGCGCGCCACATGAAAAAAAGGGGGGATATCGGTTCGGGATATTTCGCTCGGCGATTTACTGTCGCTCTGCATGCGGGTCAGGGCAATCGTTGCGTCCATGTTGCCGTCAGGTCCAAACCCACGGGCCTGCCATCCAACACCTGCATATGTACCCACATGGGGTAAGATGGGAAAGGTGATGCGAATCTCATCGGCAACCCCGGGCGGCCCGAGCATCTTGACCAGGTGAACCCCCTGGGGCAAAACCATCCACAAGGTGCCACGGTCGTCCCGAGAGAGGCTTTTTACCGGTTGGTTGTCCAGAATGATCCGGTTCGGCCGCCAGGTATCCAAGGTGGCGGGCAAGGGGATGGCCGTTTCGACCTGGGCATGTATCTGCATGATCAGGCGAAGCTGGTCAGGCGTCGCCGCCAGTTCCAGCCGGCTCACATCGGCACAACGGGGAAGGCAGGCCGGCGGTTCGAGCAGTCGACGCTGAAGTTCGTCCAACAGGGGTTGGGGCGGAAAGGTCTGCCCGGCGGTTTCGGCCCGAAGCAACTGGGCCGGGGCCAGAAAGATCAGCAATAGAATCAGCGCGGACACACTTGATATCATCGGTGCCGGCAGATGCCGTCGCCAGTTGCGTAAATCCAGAACGGCCACGACCAACAGAAACAGCAGCACCACCCGAACCAATCCAAGGGCCAGGTTCAGGGTCGGCGAAACCAGCCACAGGCGAATCTGCTGGGTGCGGTCCACCGGTCCGTTCCAGCGGAGTTGCACGGATCGCCACTGCCACACCGGCAGACCGGGGCCGGTTTGGATTAAGGCATCGGGATCCGATAAAAACCGGGTCTGACGGGATGCTGTTTTGAGCTGGGGCATCTGGATCTTATCCGCGGCGGTGAGGGTACGCTGGCCGACCGAAGCGGGTTCAGGCGCGGCGGCCATCTGCGACTCGAGGATCATGCCGGTCCCGGCAGCCGATGGCCGGTAATGGATTTCATCGCCTCCCTCGGCCAACTGAGGATAGATGGCGGTGCGGATCTGCTGTACCATAAAAGGCAGCGAGATGGCGACGAGTGCGACCACCGCGCTTGCCCCCCACAGCTTGACGACCGTTTTAAACCAGCCGCCGGGAAGATATTTCAACAGCGCCGCCACCGCCAGCAGGTGAAGCCATACGTGCCGTGGTGCACCCGCTTCATGGAATGTCAGTACCAGCGTCACCAGGGCAAGCAGACCGGTTGCCCGGCCGCGGATTTTGTAAGCACTGACGGCGATGATCAACACCAGGAAAAAGTCCAACAGGGTCCAGCGCTGGAGCCATGCCCCGGGAGGGACATCCACACCGGCAGCGGAAAACAGGGTCCAGCCCGGAGGCAGATGAAGCAGACCGCGGACGCTTTTAAAATCGTGGTCCCAGCCGATGGCGGGCAGAGTCGACGAGGTGCGCGGCAGACGGCTGTCGGCCTCCAGAAGCAGCCGCCCGCGACGCAGTTGAACGCCGGGCGAAGGCCGATCCCCCTGAAGGGTGATTAACTGATCCTGGCCATCCACGGCCACCCGTCCCAGTTCCATGGGGGCCTCCAGGGACAGGTGCCAAGTCCGGCTCAACGTGCCGCCAATGCGGTCATGGATCGTAAACCCCGATCCATCGAAATCAAGCCACCAGGTGCGCGTCAGGTCCAGCTGGTCCGGTGCCGGATCCGGGTCGCCCCGGCGAATGACTTCGAAGGAGAGGGCGGCACCGGGCTTGAGCTGGTAGGCGGGAAACCCTTTCCATTCGTCGGGCATCCGGGTTCGCGACGGCTCAATCGTCGGTGCTCCCAGAACCTTGACCATGCGCAGGTCATTGAAAGCGTTGAAAGACCATATTTCATCGCCGTAATGGCTCTTTCCCGTGGAAAGGGTCTTCACCGGACCATCCAGCCGCACCGTCACCCGGATATCCCAGCGGCCGGGGCGGGCCTGAACCAACAGGTCACCCGCCGGAGTCAGGCGTGCGGGCAGCGGGCTGTCCATTTTCATCGCCACGGCGCCGTCGGGCAACAGAGCGGCCAGCCGAATCTCACGGGCCCGACCGGAAACCTCGAGCAGGATCCGGGTGATCATCCGCATGGGAATGTCATCTTCGACCAGCCGGAACAGGGTGGCCGTCATGGTGTCCTCCCGACGGGCAACACCGCCTTTGCCGTGGAGCCGTAGGCGGCCGTCAAGATCGAGGTCCGGTTCGAGGATTTCACGCCCGTCGATGGTCAACGACAGAATGCCCGTGGAAGCCGGCACCTGGAGTACTTCCGGCAGCGTGTCCCAGACAAAAGCCCCTTTGATGCGGTAGTCCCCGGCTTCCAGCCGGATGCAAGGCATCCTGTTGCGCTCCACCACGGGTAGCGCTTCGCCGCCGCCGGACACCGATTCGGGCCAATGGGTCTCGTCACCGGGTAGCGTCACCCAGGTGGGGGTGTACACGGTTACCTGCTGTTCGAACAGGCCGCCCTGGTCTCCCACATCTACAACCAGTCTCGACGGCCACCAGCAGCGGTGAATCGTTCCGTTGTCAAAGTGGGTGGGGCATCGCTGGTCCGCCTTATCGTGAAGCACCCATTCCCTCCAGGGTTCCAGAGATGCGGGAATATCCGACACCTGCGCCGGCGCCGCGGCCGCTGCCACCATGCCGGCAAAAGACAACAGGAACAGGCCAACGACGACCGATGCTGCGCGGTTCATGATACCTCCCGGATGATGGCGGGATAATTTTTTCATCAGGTGCTTTTTTTCTGTTTGTCCCGCAGGGCGGCATGGGCAGCCGCCAGCCGGGCAACGGGCACCCGGAACGGGGAGCAGGAAACATAGGAAAGTCCCAGTTCATGGCACAGGGCGATGGATTTGGGATCGCCGCCGTGCTCGCCGCAGATCCCGCATTCCAAGGCCGGTTTCGTGGTCCGGCCCCTTTTTACGGCCATGTCGATGAGTTCTCCCACACCGTCCCGGTCGAGGGTGGCAAAGGGATTGGCGGGGAGGATGCCGGATTCCATGTATTCGATGAGAAACCCGGTTTCGGCGTCGTCCCGGGAGATGCCGAAGGTGGTCTGGGTCAGGTCATTGGTGCCGAAAGAAAAGAATTCGGCATGGTCGGCGATCCGGTCGGCGGTGAGGGCGGCGCGGGGCAGTTCAATCATGCTGCCGAACTTGTAAGCGATCTCCATCCCATTCTCGGTCATGACGGCCCTGGCTTCAGCCTCCAGCACCGATCGCTGGCGGATCAACTCATTGACGTGGCTGGTAAGCGGAATCATCACCTCCGGGTGAACGTCGATACCTTCTTTCACCACCATACAGGCCGCCTCGAATATGGCCCGTACCTGCATGGTGGTCAGTTCCGGAATGTAAATTCCCAGGCGCACCCCCCGCAGGCCCAGCATGGGATTGGCTTCACGAAGGCTTTGGGCCCGCTTGCGCAAAAGCTCCTTCTGGCGGATTTCAGCCAGCAGGGTATCGATGGCGGCCATGTCCGCTGCGTGTTTGAGCCGGATCTTCAGGTCGGCCAACTCGGATACCAGTTCCACCAGGTCCGGCAGGAATTCGTGCAGGGGCGGATCGATCAGGCGGATGATTACCGGCCGGCCCTGCATCACCCGGAAAAGTCCTGCAAAATCCTGCCGCTGGAACGGCAGCAGGGCGGCCAGTGCCTCACGCCGCTCCACGGGATAGTCGGTCAGGATCATCCGCTGAAAGTGAGGCAGGCGGTCGGTTTCGAAGAACATGTGTTCGGACCGGCACAGGCCGATGCCCTGGGCGCCATATTCCAACGCCCGGCGGGCGTCCTGGGGATAGTCGGCGTTGGCCCACACTCCCAGGGTCCTGAATTCATCGGCCCAGGAGAGCAGTTTGATCAGCCAGGGATCTTTGATGTCCGGAACCATGGTTTCCAGTTTGCCTTCATAGACCACGCCGGTCGTTCCGTCGATGGAGATCCACTCGCCTTCATGGATGGTATGGTTGCCGACGGTCATCAGCCGGTTGGTCAGGTCGATGGTGATGGTCGAGGCTCCCACCACCGCCGGTTTTCCGAACTGTCGGGCCACCAGGGCTGCATGGCTGGTGCGACCCCCGCGGCTGGTGAGAATACCCTGCGCGGCCAGCATGCCGTGGACATCGTCGGGTTTGGTCTCCGGCCGCGCCATGATCACCGATTTCCCGTCGTTCTTGGCCCAGGATTCGGCCATGTTTGCATCGAAGGCCACCTGCCCCACGGCCGCTCCCGGAGAGACATTGAGGCCCCGGGCCAGAAGCCTGCCCCCTGCGGTGGCTTTGGGGTCAAATTGCGGGTGGAGGAAAAAGTCCACCTGCTCCGGTTTGATCCTCAGCACCGCGGTCTGCCGATCGATCAGCCCGCCGTCGGCCATCTCCACGGCAATGCGCACCGCTGCCTGGGCCGTTCGCTTGCCGTCCCGGGTCTGGAGCATCCACAGCTTGCCTTTCTCGATGGTAAACTCCATGTCCTGCATTTCCCGGTAGTGGTTTTCCAGCAGCCGGGCGATGCGTTCGAATTCGGTGTAGGCCGCAGGCATCTCCTCTTTAAGGAGAGAGATGTCCCGGGTCATGCGGATGCCGGCCACCACATCCTCGCCCTGGGCATTGGTCAGGTAGTCTCCTTCCAGATGGTTTTCTCCGGTAGACCCGTTGCGGGTCATGGCCACCCCGGTGGCGCAGTCATCGCCCATATTGCCGAAAACCATGGTGACGATGCTGACTGCCGTGCCCAGGTCGTGGGCGATGCCGGCGGCTGTGCGATAATCCACCGCCCGTTTGCCGTTCCAGCTTTTGAACACGGCCTCGGTGGCCATTTTGAGCTGTTTGAGAGGATCTTCGGGAAAGTCGTGGGTGGTGTGGCGGCGGTATACGGCCTTAAAATGCAGCACCACCTGCTGCCAGGCCTCCGCCGACAGCTCGGTATCATTTTCAACGCCGGCAGCCCTGCGGGCGGCCGTGATGACCGCTTCGAACGGTTCGTCGTCGATGCCCATGACGACACTGCCGAACATTTGGATCAGCCGCCGATAAGCATCGTAAACAAAGCGGGGATCATCGGTAAGACGGATCATGGCCGCCACTGTTTGGCTGTTGAGGCCGATGTTGAGCACCGTATCCATCATCCCGGGCATGGAAAACTTGGCACCGGACCGGCAGGAGACCAGCAGGGGGCTGTCGTCGCTGCCAAAGCGTTTGTCCGTTTTGGCTTCAACGGTTTGAAGGGCTGACAGCACCTGGTCCCACATGCCTTTGGGAAAGGTACCACCTGACTTGAGAAAGGCATTGCAGGCTTCGGTGGATACGGTAAACCCATGGGGAACCGGCAACCCGATCCGAACCATCTCAGCCAGGTTTGCCCCTTTGCCGCCCAGCAGCCCCCGGACGGCATCTACATCCTCGCCCACCTGGTTTTTTACGGCATCCAGTTCGTCAAAGCCAAACACCCATTTTTTCGTTTGCATACCCCCTCCATGTTTTGCCAAAAGTCCAAGCGGTTTTCCAGTTGACAGAGAAAAGGTGACCGGTAAGATCTGCCGATCCCTGCGACAGTTGGCCACCGTGGCTGGATTCAGCCCCATGACGGCTGCGATTCATGTTAAAAGTGAGCGACGAAGAAAAAAGAAGCGATCCGCCGTTTTAAAAAATGAGCTAATCGTTCCGAAACAGAGGTGGTACACAAGGATTGCGCTGGATCACTTCATGAGATAAAGATAATTTTAACCGGTTGGTTGGAAATTTGCAATTTTATTTCGAGGATCCAAAAAAGGAAACGGTTAATCGGGATGATGCCGATTAACCGTTAAGGAGGAGAACAGATGAAAAATTATTAGGTTGACATTAGACAAAAGCAAACACCCTGCCAAATTATACTTCCAAAGCAAAAAAAACAGTAGAATAACTATAAAACATTATAATCTTAGAAAAATATAATTTTTCCTATTCTTTTCCACTTGCTTCACATCGGCAGCGAGCGTCGAATCATCATGAAAAAAATTCAAAATTTTAAACCCTCCGCAATCAAAAGCTATTTTAACTAATTGATTTAAATGGTAAATATTGTTTTCTACAAAAAGTTCAAGATTTTAAACTTTGTTCCGGCCCCATTTAAAAAATTGTATAACCAATTGAAATAAAAAGTTTATTAAATGTTTTTGATTTTGAACCGGTGCTTTTCAACCCCTTCCGTTTCCCGGCGGTGGATTTTCGCCTCGGGTTAGATCGTCCTGCGGTACGCAATGGGGGACACGCTGATTTTAGCATGTAAACCGGCTTTCCTGCCTTGACAAACGGCAAATCACGCCCATAATTGTTCAGCGTTGCCGTCGAACTAATTATAACCATTGATAAAAACTTGATGAAGAAGGATTCAGGAGAACCCATGGAAGCAAAGCAGGAAACCTATCAGTTTAAAACCGAAGTACAGCAGATTCTCAACCTGATCATCAATTCCCTTTATTCCAACAAGGATATTTTTCTGCGGGAATTGATTTCAAATGCATCGGATGCCATTGACAAGGTCCGGTACAAGGCGGAGACCGAGCCGGGTATTCTGGGTGAAGATACTGAATTCAAAATCCAGTTGAAACCCGATGCCATCAAGCAGACCTTCGAAATTTCCGACAACGGCATCGGCATGACCTACGAAGAGGTCATGGAAAACATCGGCACCATCGCCAAAAGCGGCACTGCCAGTTTCATGGAAGCCCTGGAGCATGCCAAGGGGCAGGAGACACTGATCCCCGAGTTGATCGGGCAGTTCGGCGTAGGCTTTTACAGCGCTTTCATGGTGGCCGATAAAATTACCCTGGTTACCCGGTCTGCCGGCGCGGATGCGAACCAGGCCGTCAAGTGGGTCTCCGCCGGAGATGGATCCTACACCATCGAAGAGACCGAGAAGGCTACCCGCGGCACCACTATCACCCTGGCGCTGAAAAAAAAGGAGAAGGACGAAAAGGATTTCACCGACCAGTGGACAGTCCGCAGCATTGTCAAACAGCATTCCGATTTTGTCAGCTACCCCATCACCATGGAAGTCGAGCGCGACGAGCCGCTGCCCGATGAGGAGGTCATCAAGGATAAGGATGGCAAACCCATCGGCGCCACCACGCGTAAGGTCATGCGCGAAGAGACCCTTAATTCCATGAAGGCCATCTGGACCCGCAATTCAAATGACGTCAAAGAGGAAGAATATGAAGAGTTCTACAAGCATTTGAGCCATGACTGGAATGCCCCCATGGAGCGGCTCCACCTTAAATTTGAAGGAACCACCGAGTACGATGCCCTGCTCTACATTCCTTCCAAAGCCCCCTTTGACCTGTTCACCCCGGATCGCCGCCACGGCATCCATCTATATTCCAAGCGGGTGTTCATCATGGACGACTGCAAGGAATTGATGCCCGAATATTTCCGGTTCGTAAAGGGTGTGGTGGATGCATCGGACCTGAACCTGAACGTCAGCCGCGAGATCCTGCAGCAGGATCGGCTGGTGCTGAACATCCGCAAGAATCTAGTGAAAAAGCTTTTCGATCTGCTGGCGAAAATGGATGCGGAGAAATACAATCAGTTTTACGATGAGTTCGGCGCTGTCTTGAAGGAGGGAATTCACACCGATCCGGCCAGCAAGGATAAACTCGCTCCACTGGCTCGTTATAAGACCACCAAATCCGAGGACACCTGGGTGTCGCTGGATGATTACGTGAAAAATATGAAGGCCGACCAGAAGGAGATTTACTACATTACCGGGGATAAGCTTTCCGCCCTGATCAACAGCCCCCACCTTGAAAAGTTGAAGGAGAAGGAATTTGAAGTGCTGCTGATGACCGACCCGGTTGATGAATGGGTGGTTCAGTCATTGACCGAGTATGACGGCAAACCCCTGAAGAGCGCCGAAAAAGGCGACCTGGATCTGGACAAGGTGGACGAGACCAAAAAGGAAGCCTACAATGCGCTGTTCGGTTTCATCAAGGGCCACCTGGAAAATAAAATAAAAGAGGTGAAACCTTCCTCTAGACTCAAGGATTCGGTATCCTGCCTATCCGGGGATGCCTGGGATATGAGTGCATACATGGAGAAGCTCCTCAAGGCTTCCGGGCAGAAGCCGGCCGACGTCAAGCGCGTCCTTGAACTGAACATGGATCACCCGGTGGTGGAAAAGATCAAGACGCTTTTCGAAAACGACCGGGACAACCCCGAATTGAAAGATTACAGCCAGCTCTTACTTGACATGGCCGTGGTCAGCGAAGGCGGGAAGCTGGACAACCCCGCCCGCTTTTCGAAGATGGTGGGCGATTTGATGTCCCGCGCCATGGGATGACGCCGACAGGCAAGGCCAGGTTGCCCGGTAGCACGGGCAACCCGGCCGGTTGTTTGCCGATCCCACCTGTATATTGATGTCTTTTCTTAAGTGGCATATTTGAAAGACAGCTTTACCCGTGAACGAAAAGCGGTAACCTTGCCCCCTTCCACCTTCATGTCCAGCTTCGTGATTTCCGCCACCCGCAGATCCTTTAATGACTTGGAAGCGGTTTCCACTGCATTTTTTGCCGCATCCTCCCAGGAAGTAGTACTGGTTCCCACCAATTCGATGACTTTGTAGACACTCTCGCTCATGATTTCCCCCTTTTTGTTTTCCGGTTAGAACAGGGAAAACCCGCGGAAATGACCCGTTCATTTCAACGGATGATCCCATGGCCGAACAAAGAATAACGTCAGAAACAACCCATCAGAAAGCACGGTTCGCTGGAAAAGCAGCCTTTAACATCGATGAACAGGCACAAAAAAATCAGGAAGGAGTAATATGCATACAACCTAATATGGAGATGCCGGCCGGTCAAGGAAATTTCCTGTCGAGGCATTATCGCCGCATTGAAATGACCGTAGAAATCCGGTAGTATCACTGGCCAGTATCGGTTATCGGCTATATTGTTCAGAACCAGCAATCGAATCGTCTCGTGCAAAGGACCCATTACCACCCATGAAGCAGGTGAAGTGGTTTTTTCATCCCATCCTGGTGTTTATCTTCTCCGTTACCGCCCTGGTGGTGTCTCTTTTTTTGTACATTTATTGGTATATCGAGGTCAGCAGTGGCTTGCGTTCGGCAATGGAGCGGTTCAACCTGGAGCAGGAGCAGGTGTTTGCCGCCGACACATGGGTGGTAATTCTGGTCCTGAGCATGCTGATCGGTATCATCCTGCTGGGAATCTTCATCATTTTCGTTTTCAGCCAGAAAACCTTGCAGCTGTATCGAATGCAGAACAACTTTATCAACAACTTCACCCATGAACTCAAAACACCGGTGACTTCCCTGCAGCTTTATCTGCAGACCTTTTCAAGGTACGAACTCTCGCGGGATGATCAGCTAAAATACATTCAGTACATGCTTACCGATGTGAATCGCCTGACCGAAAATATCAACCGCATGCTGAACCTGGCCAAACTGGAAAGCAAAAGCTATATGGGCGAGTTCGTTGTTTTTGATGTCGTCAAGACGGTGAACCAGTTCCTGGAAGAGAACGCCCACCTCTTCAAAGGCTGTCAGATTAACGTCCACAGCCCGAAAACCGGCACCCTTTACCAGCGTATCAACCGGCATTTGTTTGAAATGCTGCTGATGAATATTCTGACCAATGCCATTAAATACAATGCCTCTGAAACGCCGCAGGTCAACATCTTCATTGAACCCACGCGCCAAAGGACGCACATCCGGTTTACGGACAATGGCATCGGTCTGGACCGAAAAGAGATGAAAAAGATTTTCCGTAAATTTTACCAGATCGGCCAGTCGGAGAACATGACGGCCAAGGGAAGCGGCCTGGGCCTGCACCTGGTGCAAAACATCGCCCGTCTTCACAAGGGAAAGGTACTGGCCGAAAGCCCGGGACGGGGCCAAGGCTCTACCTTTACCCTGGTTCTGCCGGCTCTGAAATAGCTGATTGCAACAGGAGTAGCCATTATGGAATCCACCAAAAAGCGAATTTTAATCATCGAAGATGATCTTCACATCGCCGAAGGCATCCAGCTGAACCTGACCCTTCAAGGGTATGAGGTGGAAGTCGCACCTGACGGCGTGGCCGGCCTGAACAAATGGAAGGCGTTCGGGCCGGATTTAGTGATTCTGGACATTATGTTGCCGGGCATAGACGGTTTCTCCATTCTTCAGGGCATCCGGCTGGAAGATGAGCGGCTGCCCATATTGATTCTTTCGGCCAAGGGAGATCCGGATGACCGGATCAAGGGGCTTGCCTACGGCGTGGACGATTACCTGGCTAAACCGTTTAACTTGGAAGAACTGCTCCTTCGCGTCGAGCGCCTGCTCAAGCGCGGCGCCTGGAACCAGGAAAACGGCGTGCCGGTCCTCCCATCCTTCGACACTTATGATTTTGGCGACAATCACATCGATTTTAAAACCCATACGGCCCGCTGCCGTCTGGGCGAGATTTCCCTGACCGAACAGGAATCCAAGGTGCTTAAACTGTTTATCGCCAATCGCGGGAAACCGCTTTCCCGCGACAAGCTGTTGCAGATCGGCTGGGGGTACTCCAGGAAAACCACCACCCGCACGGTGGACAATTTTATCGTCCGTTTCCGCAAATATTTCGAGCAAGACCCCAGAAGCCCGATTTATTTTAAAAGTCTTCGATCCATCGGGTATCTTTTCGATCACGAGCCTGAGTGACCTTTGTCATTTCATTTGACCCGGCCGGTTCGGCATGGAGAACGGCCACCACCATCAGCACACGATCCTTCACCATTTTAATGCTGGCCGTGCCGTGTCACTGTGATCGATAATGATTCCGATGCCCTCGCTCCTCTATCCAATAATCCCAATTTATTCGATTTGGTGATTATTGATAGGGTTATGCCCGGCATGGGGGGGGAGTTGAATGGCCATATTTGCCGTCTTTTTTCGGATACGCCGATTTTATTGTCCACCGATTTCAGCGATGCCGCCGGAACTACAGAAATTCTGTCCCATCGCCGGAGTAACATTATCTGCAAACCATACACCGCAGAAGCCCTTTCACAAAAAATCAGCAAAATGATGCTGGACCCCGGGAATCAATTGATGCCATCAACCGCCAAGGCATCCTGATCGATGGCAATCCACTTGAAATCGATTGACAGGTCGACTTGCTCCCAATCGATTGCAGAAATTTTTTCCATATGGAAGAAATTTACCCATTTTTACATTCATTTATTACCCATTTTTTATACCAAACTCCGTCGGTAAAACTCACAACTATATGAAATTAAATGGTATGTATTTTGTATTGGGCCGATAGCGTGATTCTTGCATAAAAATGGCTCAAGAGAATCCTGTATGACCTTTTTCCGCTTGCCGAGAATAAACCATTTCCGTGATTCCTGGCGGGAATATTCTGACTCCATTGCAACCGAGGACGACCTGAATTCAGATGAAGACAACGGCGATTCCTGACAACGGCGGACGGCGTACCGGGGTAGACCGACGGCAGTTTACCTATGCTGTTCATATCCCCGAACGCCGAAGCGGAAAAGACCGCCGATCCAACCGGGACCGTCGAATGCCTCGACTAACGGCCGATTTTGTACAATCGAAGGCCCTTTCTTGAAATATTACCGAGTCCTTGTCATTTTCCTTCCCTCAATCAGACAAAAACCCGTTGCCGGATAATCATTTTGCATTGGTCGTCGGCCTGGTCCACGCTGTTGCGAACGTTTGGCGTGCCGTGCGAAGCCGAATCGTAAGGCATAAAAACGGCCACCTGCCTTGATCCTTTCGGCAGCGTGGCCGTCCATGAGGAACCTGGCGCATCGCCTTTACTGACTGATCCGCATCCCCTGAGAACGTTACGGTTGTGCGGCAGCCAGATGCTCCCATTTGAAGATATTTGTCCCTTCGACGATGTTTTTCAAGGCGATGAATTCATCCATGGGCATTTTACCTGTGCCGATATCGACCAACTGAACCGTTTTCGCGGCGGGTCTTGCATCGACGCCGGCGCTGCGGCCGGCCACTTTATCGCGAAGCGCCTCGAAGTCTGCACGGGCCATTTCCATCGGGCCGTACCGCTCCGGGCGATCGAGCGGGGTGGAATGCGTCGTCACGACATCCGGTTGCCGCCCCTGGACCATTGCCTGCAAGGCGATAAATTCGGATTGTTCCATCTGCCCCAGACCAATGTTGACCATTTCTGCCGACGCTTGGGTTACCGCCACCAACGACAAAACAACGATTGCTAATGTTAATTTTTTCATTGCTGAGCCCTCCTTTTGAGTTTGTTTTAATATGAACATGACCTAATGTTCATATTTTAGATAAACATATGGGCCGCCACTTATTTTGTCAAGCAAAAAATGAACTTTTATTCATGTATTGGCGTTTTTTAATACCAGGCAGGGACCATTCAACGTGCAGCCGCGCGCGATTGATCTGGGGCGTATATGGCAAAAGCCTGAGGACCACGCGATATTCGCGATCCTGCAGGCCTTTTCGAGCATGTTTACGATTCTATTGTGAATTCAGTATTGTGGGTCGGTCAGTGATCACGGACAGATAAAAGCGAAACCACTATTGGTATTGTTGCTGGCTACCAGTTTGTTCAGGTTGCAAAATTCGCTGGTTGCCATCGATCCCGTACCGATATCCACCATACCGTTATTCGCTATGGATTCAGTCGCATTTCGCGAAACGGCGCCGGCTACCATCGCCTGCCGGATGCCATCCACATCCGCCTGATTGAATTCAGCGACCCGGGTGTCTTGCGGTCTTATCGTGGAAGCGGAAGCGGAAGCAGACGGATGGTAGCTACCGCTGACCATCTGTTGCAGGGACTCAAACTCGGCCTGATCCATTCTCCCCAGTCCGATATCCACACTGCCTGCCATGGCAACTGCCGTCATCACCATCGTTGTCATCGTCACTGCTGTTATATATATGAATTTTTTCATTGTAACCCTCCATTTGGTTGACCGATAGCATTCAGCGCACTTGATCTTACGTATAAGATCAGTCCGATATACGTTATGTCAATATGAACATAATAATTTTTATGCTTTATTGACCCGGGCGCGGGAATTGGGTATTAAATCAAAAGGGAGAGATCGGAATGACAAAAATAGTACCGAAAACCAGAATTCCCCAGCAAAAAAGGAGTATCGAGACCAGACACCGCATCCTCGTGGCGGCAAAAGACCAGTTTGCGAAAAACGGTTTTCACGGCACCAATGCCAAGGAAATCGCCGCGGCGGCCGGTGTCTCCGTGGGCAGCTTCTATTCCTATTTCAAGGACAAGAAAGAACTGTTCATGGAGATTTTCAGGGAACACATCGAAGAGAAGATCGTGCGGATCTTAGGCGAGCATCGGTTCGATTCGAACAACCGAAAGGAGAGTGTCTACCGCCTGATCAAAGCCATGCTGGATGCACACGAGCCCTATCCCCAGTTCCACCGGGAAGTGCTGGCCATGCGCTATTCGGACCCGGAAGTCGAAGCCGTATTCAATGAAATGGATCAGCACAGCCTGGGCCACGTCGAGCGGTTTATCGAACAGTTTCGCGATAAACTGAGGATAACGGACATCAAGACCGCAGCCCATGTCATTTCAGCCGCCGTGGAAGAGATCATCTGCTCGATCACCATCTTCGGTCAAGATCAAGATGCCGATCGGCTGATTGACGGCCTGGCGGATATGATTCACCGGTACCTGTTCGACTAACCTGCCGTAAAAAACAATCCGGCCTGGCCATAGGACGGTAACGATTGTCCGCGATGATCATTTTCCCTCCATGAACATCGCTTCACCGCTGCATGTTTCCAGGCTCCGTTCAAGCCTATGCGGTTTGTCATGACCCGGTTAAACCGCGGACGCCGCCAGCAGGGCGCCGGATACCGCCATCACAATGGCGATCATCCTGGGCGGGGTTACCGGCTCTTTCAGGAAAACGGCGGCCAGAATAAAAGTAAAAATGGTGGAGAGCTGATTCAATATGGCCGCCACGGAAACCAGCGTATATTTAAATCCTGCCAGCCAGGCCAGCATAGCCATGTAATTGCCTACAATGGATGCCGGCAGGACGATTTTCCATGCCGATGAGGGCATCAGTGCCCCCAGGATCACCCGCCTTTCGGGATGGATCACCGCAATCACAATCAATCCGGCAACTCCGGCGAGGAGCCTGACGAAGCTGGCCCACAGGACACTGGTCTCCTCCAGAAGCGGTTTCACCATGACGACGCTTCCCGCAATCAGGATCACTGCCAGCACCCCGAAGACAAGCCCCAGCCAAAAATCCTTCCGGGACATCATCACCGATGATTTGGAACAGGCGTCCGCACCAATGGCCCCAATCACCAGAAGGGCGCCTAAGATGCCTTTGAGCCCGATGGATTCATTCAAAAACAGGGTGGAAATGAAGATAATAAATGGCAGGTAGAGGCAGTCCACAACGGCCCAGCGGCCGGCGCCGAGTCGCTTGAGGGCCATAAAAAAGAAGGTGTCAGCCAAGGTAATGCCTAAAAAGCCGGATATGCAGAACAACACCCAGTCATGGGCCGGTCGGACCGGGAAAAGCGCTACGCCGGCAAACCAGAGTGTGGGCACCAGCAGCAACAGGGTGACCACCCCTTTGAACAGGTTCAAGGCCATCGGGGAAAAGGCTTCGCCGCTCTTTTTGAACATGATGACGGCGGCTGCCCAGAAAAAAGCGGCTCCTGTCGAGCAGAGTATACCGATCAATTGCATGAAAGGACCTGTCGGTTGGCGGACGGATCAGTGCTTGAGCAGAAAAAGATAGAGATGACGGGGATCCAGATTGCCGGATTCCACAGACGCCAGTTCGCGTTGAATTTCATCGAAAAGCGCCTCGAACACGGTTCCCAGACGATCCGACAGGTCATCGGAAGACTGGCCCGATGCCTCCGCGGCCCAATGAAGAAATTCGGCCTTTTTCCCGTCGCCGATAATGCGTTGGCCCTCATGGTCGGTCCAAAGCGATGCATAAATTTCCTTAAAAGCTGAAAGTGAAACGGCAAGGGTTGACGTGTCCGCATTAACCGGCGGTGCTTTCAACAACGCCCTGACCCACAGGGTGAGCAGAAGATTCTTGTATGTCAGAAATCGGATTTCCACAATCGGGGCAATCGTCAGGTCCATGCCCTTAAGCAGTTGGTCGATAGCGATTATCTGTCCCAGGCCCCGGCCGGTTGCTTCAATCTCCTCGCGCGTCAGGAAATCGCGGTAGTTGGAACCGGCATTGGACGGATCGTAAAACTGCGGCGTATCGATCAATAGTCCTCCCAACAGACCCAGCCATGCCTCGTCCCAGAAGGTGAGATCCACCGACTGAGACTGAAACCAGCTGTCTTTGCGCCATCGGATGGCCTGCCACTTAAGCTGCAGGGCGCTGCCGAACCCGGTTCTGAAGATATCCGCCAGCAAGTGGCGTTGTAAAAGAGCGGATGCCATGGGGGCAGGGTTGTTGATGATGCTATCGGTCATCAGCTCAAGGCCGATGCTCAGGTACCCGCTGACTTTGGAAACCACCGATTTCAATTGGTTGCGGCCCACAATGATCGTCTGGTCGGCAGATATGACCTGGTTGCACAGGCCGGCCAGTTCACCCTGGAGCTGCTGGATTACATGACCTTCATTGATTCCCTTCAATGCACGCACGAACAGGTTGTCCCCCTCGAGGAAGGTGGCGGCAAACTGGGGTTCCGGAAAACGGGGATCATCCGGCGATGGGGGACGAATGGCCTTTTTTCCCCTGGCCGCGAGTTCACGGGGCTGCAGCGGTTGATAGACGCCAACCGCCTCGTGAAAGGGCAAAAAACCTTTTTCGGCAAGACGGACGTTGCGCAGCCGGAACAACTCCTCTTCGATTTCACTGGGAATAAGACTCACCGATTCCATCAGCAGACCCTGATAACGAGGATGATCGAAAATCGAAATACGGCGCAGCAGTTGGCTCAACATCTCGTTTCGCCGGGATTTGGCGGCTTCAGCTTCCGGCGTGGTTGCAGGATAGTCCACGAAGCGCACGTAGAAGGTATCGTCGTCGGTAAAAAAACCGTCGTCAAAATCTGACGAAAACAGATCGGACTCTCTGACCCGCAGTTCAATATTCCTGAACAGATACAATTCCAGGAACTCCAGCCGTTCATCGAAACACCATTTTACCAACCGGTCCGGATCCGCACGAAGCAGCAACTGCAGCCAGGTGGTGGCCTGCGGGTAGTTCAGTTGATCCTTTTTCCAGACCTCCATGTCCAGCAGATAGTCCCATTGGCGGGTCGAGGCCAAGCTAATGAGGGGAAGGGCGTTGTCCGTACCCAGATCATGGATGAGAAAATGCAGATCCTCCTCCGGAAACGAGTGAACCAGGGCCGAGGGTTGCGGGTGGTCTAAAATAGCGTCCATCGCCTGCTCAGCTGGCATTGACAGAATACGCCGACGGGTTTCGGCCAGTTGCCGGATTCGATCGGAATGGCTGACTGCAGGACTGTTGGTTTGCGTCACGGAAGTATCACTCCTATTGTCGAACAGTTTTGACTCTACAATAATCAGAATTTTTATAAAAACAAGGATTTCTGTATGGATCAGGCTGGGCGTTGATCACTTATCCGCAGAATCAGAAGCAGGCCGGGGAGTGCAATCAGGGTGCAGAAAATGAAAAATCCCTGCCATCCCATGACCGTCGCCATGTACCCGGTGGGTGCCGAGGCCAGTACCCGAGGGATTCCCATGAGGCTCGTCAGCAGGGCATATTGGGTGGCTGTGAACCGCTTGTCCGTGATGCTGGCCATATATGCCGCATAGGCTGCGGTGCCCATTCCTCCGCTCAGGTTCTCGAAAGCGATAACCGCTGAGAGTGCTGTCAAGTTTGGACCGATAGCCGCCAGCAGCGCAAATCCCGTGGTAGAGACGGCCTGAAGGATGCCGAAAATCCAGAGACTGCGAAGGATGCCGAGTCGGATCATGACGATACCGCCGAAAATCGTGCCGCCGACGGTTGCCCAGAATCCGAACAGTTTGACCACGGCTCCGATCTGGGTTTTTGAAAAGCCGATGTCCAGGTAGAAGGGGGTGGTCATGGCCGCAGCCATCGTATCACCAATTTTGTACATCAGGATAAATACAAGGATCCACAGGGCATTCTCCCGGTTGAAATACTCTACCAGCGGATCCACCACGGCGGCGGTGAGCGTGACGGGAAAGGACGCCACGCGGGGTTCCGGTGTCAATACGGTGGTGATCACCCCCGGAAGCAGACACAGGGCCATTATCAGGTACACCCGGGAAAAGGGCAGATGGTCCGACAGAATCAACCCCCCGCCCGAGGCCAGGAGCATACCGATGCGATAGCCGTTGATGTACAGCGAAGACCCCAGGCCCAGTTCGTGGTCGGGAAGGTCCTCGCGCCGATAGGCATCCACCACGATGTCCTGGGACGCGCTGAAAAAGGCCACGGCCAGCGCGGAAACGGCCAACAGTTCAGGATGGGCCACCGGATTGCTGAAACCCAGCCAGGCCAAGGCGGCCATCAAAGACAACTGAGATACCAGCAGCCATCCCCGCCGTCTGCCCATCAATGGCAGGGTGTAGCGATCGAACACGGGTGACCAGAAAAATTTGAGGGTGTAGGGCAGTCCAACCAGGGACATGAGCCCGATGGTGGTCAGATCGACCCCTGCCTCCTTCATCCATGCCTGGAGCACTGACAAGGTGAGCAGCAGCGGAAGTCCGCAGGAAAAGCCCATCACCAGAGCCACCAGCATGCGGCGGTTGATTACTGCTGATGCAAGTCGTTGATGGTTCATGGGATCCATAACTTTGACGGTTCCGTAAAAAGTCCGATATCTGCGTTACACTTTATTCCTCATCGCTGCAAAGTACGATTAGTGCGCCTCATTCCTCGGGATGGAACATAAATGTTCGCCGTAATGATGATCGATTTGCTGTTCGATCGATGATACTCGCTATCGCGGCCCGCACCCTTGATCTCGAACTTCTTACGAAGCCGTCTGAAATGGAACATTTTACGAGTTCATCCAGCTTATGGCGGCAAGAAGAAAGGGCGGCAGAAATTTTTTCTGCCGCCCCTGCAGTTTCATGCAAGACGCGAGGCTTCGATTGTTAAAGGAATGATCGAAAACTTAATCAATTGAACAAGATGGCTTCGAATGGCAACTCCTGGGTTTATCGGCGTCATCCTTCCAATAATTGCTCCGGCGTCACGATGGGACCGAATTTTGTCTTCAGGGCAACCAAGCCGTCGCGCTGCTCCCGGAGACCGTCGAAGAGCTGCTGGGGAATATTTTCTTCCTTGCCGTAAGCCGCCATTTGCAGGTCTATTCTGGCCAGGATGTTATCCACATAAATCGAAAACTGGCGATCATAGAGATCCTTCGGGTAGGGTTTGTCGACGATGGTTTTAAAAAGCATCTGCAAGTCTTTGTAGCGGGGAATGAAACCGATGGGCGTTTCGATGGCTTCCACGTCGCCGTGGGCACGGCGCTCCAACCATCCCAGCCATGCTTTGACGTCCTTTTTCTCTCCCAGCAGTTTCTTGCCGCTGCCGCCGCGGGCCCCATGGGTGAGAAAATAGTTGAGTCCGGCCATTATCGGTCGTTTGTCGTCGGCGATGGCTGCACTGCCGAAAAAGTCGAACTGAGCCTTCATGTAGTCGCCCAGTGCACCCGGAATGAAGGGAGCGTTGGCCCACGGTGCCCGCTTCACACCGGAAGCGCCCACTTCGGTGGCCGTGGCTGCCGAAACGATGCAGGCGCCGATAATTACACCGTGGTCGGAATTTTTTGCGACCCAGACCGGTGGCATGGTATCGCTGTCCCGGCCGCTGTACGTGATCACACGGGTTTCAACCCCTTCAGGCGCCTCGGCTTTGTCCGAATAGTTGGCCAGGGCGGAGGAGGAAATGGTGCAGCGGGCGTTGGGGTGAGAGATGGGGATCTCCTTGCCACTGGAATCCGTCAAGCCTTTTTTCCAGGGCCCTTGGAAATTGCGCCCCCGAGTGGGCTGAGTTTCTCCATTCCCCGTCCAGTGAGGAACCCCGTTCTCGTCGATGACCACGTTGGTCCAGATTACTTCGGAGCCAGGATTTCTCAACCGGTCCATGAGCATGGGATCGCCTTCCCCGTTCACATCCTCCACGATGCCAAAGATGCCGCATTCGGGGTTGATCGAGCGAACGCTGCCGTGGTCGTCGATCCACATCTGGGCCAGGTCGTCGCCCACAAAATGGTTGCCCGCCATGGCCGTGGTGGTTTTGCCGCAGCCGGATGGCGCGGCACCCGCTACCCAGGTCACGCGGCCGCCGGTGCCGTCGATGCCGGTAATGAACATGTGCTCAGCCAGTTCTCTGCCATTACCTTCATAAACAGCCTTGTCGACGGAAAAACGGTGGTTCCCCTTTTTCAGCAGGAGCGTGTTGCCCGCGTAAGTGCAGTTGAACGAATAGGTGGTGCGATGACTCCGGTCCATGAACACCCGGGCGTTGGGCAGGTCTTCGGGTCGGTTGAGGCCCTCGCTGTGGATGTTGGTGTAGAAATGTCCCAGCCGGCGAACCTCTTTCTCGAAGTCGGCAAATGCGTTGCGGTAAAGGATTTCGGCACTGTGGGAGACATAGGCGGAGCTGGTAATCTCGAGTGCCGGGTTGGAGGCAGCCGCACCCACGGGGCCTCGAATATATAGCCCCACGACCATGGTCGCACCGCTCATGATACCGGCCATCTTCTCGCGCACTTCAACCAAAGCGTCATCTCTTAAGAACTTGTTGGCCAGGCTGCTGATCTTCTCGCCGGGATTGGCGATGTAGAAAGTTCGGTCAATGATGCGACCCTGCTCTTCTTTAAGGTCGAAATGAATCGTATGCCCTTTCATGGCAAGGATCGCTTCTTCGCCCTTGTTAAGGGCCAGTTGGCGGATAAACTGGCGATCCGCTTCGGATCCGGTGTTGATGAAAACCCGGGCGGGATCGCACATGGCGATCGCGTTGGCGATTTTAAGCAGGATCTCTGGATGGCTCAGTGTCCGGATGCGTGACAAATGCTCTTTGTCCAGCCGTTTCTCGAACAGTCCTTGGGCCTGTTCTTCGCTCTGGATTCCCCCCAAGGCTTTGACGATGTCAATCCCCTCATTTCTTTTCAACATGCAGTTCACCCCTTTTAGACTGTAAACAATACGTCCCGAACGGCATTGCATCCGGTTCCGGGCATGGATTCAGTGCTATCGCCCCTGACTCTGGCAGCCGATGATTTCCGGCTCCGGCATGTGCTGATCAATCCATTTCATTACCTTGTCAAACTCATCCCGGAATCCCTGAAGCGCCTTGCCCCGGTGGCTGACCCGGCTTTTTTCGGCCATGGTCAACTGAGCAAAGGTTTTATTCAACGGCGGATAGAAGAAAACCGGATCGTAGCCAAACCCGTTGGTTCCGGCAGGAGTGTGGGTGATGGTGCCTTCGCAGCGGCCTTCATAAGTCAGCGCCGGCCCGCCGGGCACGGCTATGGAAATTACGCATTCAAAAACCGCGGTTCGGTTGGTCTGGTTTCCAAGCGCCGCCAGCAATTTGCCGCCGAGCTGGGCATCGCTGGCATCGGGACCGGCCCAGCGGGCGCTGTGAACACCCGGCGCGCCATTCAGCGCCTCCACCATCAGTCCCGAATCGTCAGCAAGGGCCGGATGCCCGAGCACCCTGGCAGTAAAGCTGGCCTTTTTGTAGGCATTCTCATCAAAGGTATCACCATCTTCCACCACTTCCGGGATCGGACCGAAATCATCCAGATTTTTAATGGTCACTGGGAAGGGGGCGAGCAGGTCACGGATCTCGGCAGTCTTTCCCTTGTTGCGGGTGGCGATGACAAGTATCTTGTTTCTTTTCATAAGTCCTCTATTCCAGCGGGGGATAAGCTTGATTGACGTAACATAAAACCGGGTAAACATCCAGTGATAATCGGTTGATCGACCGTATCCACATTTTTGGTGCGGCAGCATGACAAATCCGCCGGTGATGGTTATTTTTAAAATATTGAACCGGGTTCGACCCGTCTATTTTTTAAAGGGGTGTCCGGGTGTAAACCACCGGCCATCGCCGGGCGGCCCGCAAAAAACAAAAACCTTGTAACCCTGACAATCGGGGATGCAATGCACGCTAAGGAGGATGCACCATGACCGACAAAAAATCCGATGTTCGTAAATCGAATAAAAAGAGTAAGCAACATGGCAGTGATCGCATTGTTGTGGATAACTGCGGCTGTTTTCAAGTGGTCGATGCCTGTGGCTGCCGCGTGGTTGACCCGTGCGGTTGCTATGTAAGCCAGTGCTGTTGTTAAACGGCGGTTTTCTTTAGCCACAACCTTAAAAAATAGCGGGGGCCTGCCAATCTGTCAGACCCCCCATTTTTATGGAATCAGCACGGTACTGCCCTTGGTTTTGCGTCCCTCCAGGTCCTGGTGTGCTCGGGCCGCGTCTTCCAGTGAGTAGGTCTGGCCGATCGAAATCGTTACCGCTCCTTTTTCCACTACCGTGAACAGATCCCGGGCATGGGCCAACAGATCATTCCGTTGCGCCGTATAGGTCATCAGACTGGGGCGGGTGAGAAAAAGAGATCCTTTTGCCGCCAGAACCCCGAGATCCATAGGCGGTATGGCTCCCGATGCCTGACCGAAGGAAACCATGGTTCCCATGGGTCTGAGGCAGTCCAGAGACTTCATGAACGTCTCCTTGCCCACACTATCGTATACGACGTCCACGCCCCGTCCGCTGGTAATCTCCTTTACCCGCTCTGCGAAATCGGCTTCCCGGTAAAGGATGGGATGGTGGCAGCCATTTTTTTTAGCCATGGCGGCTTTTTCCGCTGAGCCTACGGTGCCGATCACCTCGGCGCCCAGGTGATTGGCCCACTGGCAGACAATGGTGCCGACCCCGCCGGCCGCCGCATGGATCAGGATGCGATCACCGGCCTTAACCGGATAGCACCCGTTAAGCAGGTACCGGGCCGTCATGCCCCGAAGCATCATGCCTGCCGCCTGCCGGGTGGAGATACTGTCGGGCAACCGGACCAGTCGATGGGCCGGAATGCAGCGCATTTGCGCGTAGGCACCCGGCGGGATGCCGGCGTAGGCTACCCGGTCCCCCGGTTTGAATTCAGAGACACCGTCACCTACCGATTCCACCACGCCAGCGCCTTCCAGGCCTATCACGGCGGGAAGTGCGGGCAGCGGATACAGCCCGGTTCGATGATAAACATCGATAAAATTGAGTCCGACAGCCTCCTGGTGCAGCCGCACTTCCCCAGACCCCGGATCTCCGGGATCATGGTCTTCCCACCGCATGACCGCTGGGCCGCCCGTTGCATGAATTCTGATTGCTTTGGACATGGCGTCCTCCTTTAAGAAAATGATCCAGATCGATGACGACGAATCCTCTATGGTGGATTGCCGGTATCATCAACTATAAGCATGGGCGCCGCAAATCCAATACCCTCGATACGGTTCCACGGGGCCGTCTGCCGTGCTTCAGGATACACCGCGCTGAATCATGACTGTGTTGCTTTCCCGACAGGCGAATCGTGTCCGTCTGTCCATCCAAAACACCTATAGGTAATCTACCCATGACCAGCGGATCAGCCCCTCCGTGGTGTCTCGCAGCAAGTGCTTTTTCTCATTGGCAAATTCGATAGCTGCCCGGATTCGTTCGGGCGGATGGTCAAGGTCACCAGAAACCCGCTGGATCAGCTTTTCCAATGGTCGGTCATCCCCTGCGTCCGATTTTTCAGCCGGCCAGATACCTTTTTTTTCGAGGATCCGCTTCATCATCATATCGTAAATGACCACCGTGTGCTCCAGGCGGACCAGAGGCCAAATTTCTTCGGCGGTGGCTCGCCCTTCTTCGCGGAGACGGCCAATATCTCCCAGCCACTCGTCGAACTTCCGTTCACCATCGATCACGATGGCATCCATGGTTTCCGGTCCGACCTCGGCCGTGCGGATAATAGCGCGATTGGCATGGTATCGTCGCCAATCGTCGGACAAAATCTGCAGATCATATTCATTGACCCGCTCCCGGACGTCGGTGCCCGGAAAGGGGGCCAGAATGTGAAAGCCGTGGCTGACCCCCATGGATTTGAGACGCTCGCCGAAGGCCAGTGTCTGCGCCAGGGTTGCCTCGGTTTCACCCGGCAGGCCCAGGATGAATGAGGCGTGGGGATCGATGCCGCAGTCCCGGCACAGCTGCACCGCATGGACGACCTGGTCCAGGGTGATACCCTTTTTAATCCGCCTGAGCATATCGGGGCTGCCGGATTCCACACCGAAGCTGACCGTGGTGCATCCGGCCTGGCGCATCTTTTCCAGCACCTGGCGCGAGACCGTGTCCACCCGGGCGAAGGAGGTCCATTTGACCTTCAGACCGCGGTCCAGGATTTCGTTGCATACCGCCAGACAGTGCTCCCGGTTGGCCGTAAACAGGTCGTCGGCCAGGTTGATTTGGTGAAATCCCAGGGTGCTCAGACCTTCCATCTCGTCCACCACCCGGATGGGATCGCGATAACGCACCCGTGCGCCCACCATTTTGCGCCCCACGCAGAAAATGCATTTGAACGGACATCCACGGCTGGTGGTCATGCTTATCGGCATTCCCAGGGCTCGGTAGCGCCCCAAAGGAATCAGGCGGCGGGACGGCGGGGCCAACTCGTCCAGATCCGCCGGCGGCGGTGCGGCAGTAATAACCACCCGGCCGCCTTGACGGAAGGCGATGCCCGGCACACCTTCCCAGGAAGCCTTGATCTCAAGGGCCTTGGTCAGGGCCACCAGGGTATTTTCTCCCTCGCCGCACGCCACCCCATCCACCTGGTCGCAGGACTGCAGAATTTCCGTCGCGCAGAAGGTTGCGTGGGGCCCGCCCAGTACCGTGGTGATTGACGGATCCAGCGTTTTGACTTCTGCGAGGACCTCCAGGGCGTGGTCGACGGTCATGGTCACGGCGGTGGCGCCGGCCAGATCCGGTTTGAAATCCCGTATCATGGATGCCAAAAAATCCGGATTGAACGGAAAGACGACGCAATCCAGCAGTATGACTTGGTTTCCGGCTCGCTCCAATGCGCCGGCCAGAAAAGCCAGTCCCAGGGGCGGGGACGGGGTTTCGGAAATGGGGTAGAAGGGATTGATCAACAGTACGCGCACGGTTATATGTCCTTTGATAGAGGGAAGGAACGGATCAGGGTCGGTTGATGAAATCGGTCAGGATTACCTGGAAGAGCTCTTCGCCGATGGCAAGGCCCATATCGATGAACTGGGGCCCGTAAAGCCGTCCGGTTCGGGAACGGAAGGTGCCTCGGATCTTTTTCAGCAGGGCCATGCCCTTGGGGTAGTGATCTACAAAGGTGGCCAAAGGCGGGTTTAAAAAGCTGACCATATCCCAGAGCGTATGATTGAAATTATCCGGCCCCCAGCGAAACTTGTCCGCATCATACAGGCAATCGGATATTTTGTGGGCCTGGTGGGATGGCAGCCGTTCCGGGTGGGCAAAGGCTTCATGGTTGCGGATGGCCGTGCAGACATGGGTGATCTCATCGGGCACCAGCGGATAGGTTTTAAGGATATCGCTGGCCGCTTCGGCTCCTTTTTCAGCGTGGGACTTCTCTTTGCGGCAGATATCGTGCAACAGACCGGCGCACTGGGCCAACAGCAGGTTCCGCTGAACCCGGTTTTCCGTTTGGCCATCCAGCCGGCTTTCGATAATGACCAGGGTGCCGGCATCGATGGCCACCTTTTCCACGTGACCCATACCATGGCCGAAATCGTCATCGAGGCATCCGGCCATCTCTTTTCGGAGCCTGATGATTGAGGGGTTGCACTGGAAAAACCGCCGGGAATCTCTGACCTCAAATGGATGATCATGGTAAAAGGCAGGCCGCGGATAACGGGCCACGATCTTGCGGGCGATTTTTCGAATTTCCAGGTAAACAGCGTCCATTGGCAGGCATCACCACCAGGATGCAGGCGGTTAAAAAGAACCGCCGGTTCCACAGCAATGGGTGAAACCGGCGGCAGACAGTCACCGTCGTAATGACGGGAAAGACAACCACGGCTTATCAGGGGGCGCCGCCTTCCCGACGTTTGTTTTCATTCCGCTTGGCATTCAAGCCTTACTGCTGCCGGCGGCATTGTCGGCGTCTCGACGACCGCGTGAAGATCGTCCGCGTCGACTTCCTGGGGAATCTTCTCCAATGCAATGCGGAATCAATTACGGCAGGCTAAACCTCCATGGACAGGCCGTATGGAGTGCCACAAACCTTCCACTTGCCATCTTCTTTGACCAGTTCCAGCGTCTCTTCGAACTCGTGGACCTGGCCCAGGTGAAACAGCGTAGCCACATAGGCGAAAACCGGATGGATGCAGGTGCGGCGAAGTCCCTTCAGGTGAATGGTAGCGGATTCGGCGTCCTGGGCCAGCGTTTCGGTTTCCACGTGGGAAATTGTCTGTTTCACCATCCCGGTGCCGAACCCGCGGGCCTTCGCCTCATCGGTCATGGCCTGAAGGTAGGCGGCAACAACCGGTTCATCCTCATCGCCGGCCAGTTCGCTGCACATATACTTTTCCATATCGGCATCCAGGAGAAAATAAGCCTTGGAAAAGTTGATGGCCGTTCCCGTGGCCGTTTGCCTGCAGTCTGCAAAGACAAACACCACCTGAAGAAACACTGCCAGAATTACCACCAGTATCCACACTGAATTGTTGCTACGGTTTGCCATGCTCGACGCCTCCTTGCAGAATCACCCCGGCAATTGCCGATTGCATTGCCAGGCCTGGGTTACCGTATACCGATGTTATGGAATTGGGTGAAAAGATCAGCAATGGCTGATACCATGGATCCTGTTATTAAACAAGCCCTATGTGGCCGCGGGCAGGGGAAGCAATGAGCCTTGACAGCTTTTTCGACCATTGGTATACAAGTGATAAAACTTTAAGTGTACCTTAATCCGAGGCCTTCATGCGACCATGGATCGGCGGCCTTATCCCGGGCATTAATTGGGTGGCCATGGATCCGAGATCCATCCGCCGGAGGCGGAAACCGACCCATTTTCATCCGTGGCCCCTTGTTTTTAATGGAAAATCAGGCTAATTGAACTCCCCACCACACCATTCAACGCTATACGGAATTTTTCCTGTCGCTTTTTTGAAAACCTGATTCAACAAAGGGGGGAACCGATGACTACGCACGAAACCATTGAATTTGACGTTCTCTTTGTCGGCGGCGGACCCGCCAACCTGGCCGGTGCTATCCGCCTGATGCAACTGGCTGCGGAAAAAGGTCAGGAACTGGAAGTGGCCCTCATCGACAAAGGGGCTGCCATCGGCTCCCACGCCATCAGCGGGGCGGTGATGAATCCTGCGGCCATCGCCGAACTTTTTCCCGACTATCTGGAGCAGGAATTTCCTGTCGAGCAGACCGTTCGCGGTGACGGTTTCTTTTTTCTGACGAAGGCGCGAAGTATCAAGATGCCGCTGGTGCCACGCCAAATGCACAACACCGGTTTTCCCATTGTCAGTCTCTCCCGGGTGTGTCGGTGGTTGGGTGAGAAAGCCGAGGCCCTGGGCATCAATATTTTTTCCGGTTTTGACGGCAAAGAGATTCTGCTGGCCGACGACGGTCTCACCGTGACGGGGGTTCGTACCGGCGACAAAGGGCTGGGAAAGGACGGCAAGCCAAAACCCAATTTCGAGCCGGGAATCGATCTGCTGGCCAAGGTGACCGTGCTGGGAGAGGGCGCCCGGGGCAGCCTGATGAAAATGTTGGCCGACAAACTGCCTATCCGTTCGGGCCGGTTGCCCGAGGTGTTCGAGACGGGCATCAAGGAAGTGATCCAACTGCCGGAAAACCATTTTTTCAGCGGCAGTGCATTCAACGACTTGCATACCATGGGCTTCCCGCTGAATCTGGACACTCCTGGCGGCGGGTTTGTCTATGAAATGGCCAAAAATCGCATCGCCCTGGGTTTTCTGGTTGCCCTCGGCTACGAGGATCCGTCGCTGGATCTTTACGACACGTTTTTACGGTTCAAGCGCCACCCGATGATCCAGAATATCATTCGGGGTGGGAAGGTGGTGGAACAGGGGGCTCGCACCGTTTCCACCGGCGGCTGGTTCTCCATGCCGCACCTGGCCGTGGACGGCGCCCTGTTCACCGGAAACGGCGCGGCCATTCACAGCACACCGGCCATCAAAGGCATCCACCTGGCCATGAAGTCGGGCATGCTGGCCGCCGAAACCATCATGGACGCCCTCATGGCCGGCAACACGAACCGTCATTCCCTGGACGGCTACAGCCAGCGAATCGACTCAAGCTGGGCCGGTGCGGAGCTTCGGGAAGGCCGCAACTTCGCCCAGGCGCTGGCCAAGAAAGGGCCGATCAAGTGGATCCACCTGGCCGCCCAATACCTTTCCAAGGGCAAAGGCCTGATCGATCGCCTCCCCGCAGTGGACGACGCCACCACGCTTACCCCCCAGAAAGGAGAAGCAGGCGGTACCAAACCTGCCGAAGAGCAAGCGAAACCGGCCAAGGACGATCCGGCCATGGTGGACAAACTCACCGGCGTCTACCTGTCCGGCACCCTGCACCGCGAGGACCAACCCAGCCATATCCTCATCCACGACCAGCGGGTGTGCGTGGAAAAATGTTACCCCACCTATGGCTGCCCCTGCACGCGATTTTGCCCGGGCGATGTCTATGAGATGGACCCCTGCAAAGACGGCAGCGGCATCAAGGGCATCAAAGTAAATTTTACCAACTGTCTGCATTGCAAGACCTGCGACATCAAAGATCCCTTCCACAACGTCACCTGGACCTGTCCGGAGGGCGGGGAAGGACCAAACTACAAACAGGCCTGACCGGTTCAGGCCATCCTATCAGGAGAACACCAGACCATGGATAGCAAAAAGCGTTATGATGTCATCATTGTCGGTGGCGGAATCATGGGATCCACCACCGCCTATTATCTGACCCGCAAGGATCCGGACCTGAAAGTGGCTGTTATCGAGCGGGACCTGGCCTATACCCGGGCCTCCACCACCCTGTCCATGGTCAACGCCAGGATCCAGTTCAGCCTCAGGCAGAACGTGGAGATCTCGCAGTACGCCTTCAATGTGCTGGAACGCTTCGAAGACGACATGACCGTGGCCGGCCAGCGTCCCCGTATCTCCTATCACCGGGAAGGCAACCTGTTTCTTTATGAAGAAGCTGCTGCGGCCGATGCCAAAGCGGCCCTGGCGATGCAGCAGGCCTTGGGATGCCAGGTCCAGTGGTGGTCGCCGGACGAGATCATGGCCCACTATCCCCTGTATGCACCGGAAGGATTGGCCGGCGGCACCTTCGGGGCTCAGGACGGGCATTTCGACGCCTACGCCGTACTCATGGGGTACAAGGTCAACGCCCGAGCACAGGGGGCCGTTTACGTCGAGGATGAAGTGACCCAACTGGCGGTCGACAAGGGGCGGATTACCGGCGTCAAGACGGCCTCCGGTGCCACCTATGCATCCGCGGTCGTCGTCAACTGCGCCGGTGCCTGGTGCACCGCGTTGGCCGGAACCGCCGGCGTGGACCTGCCCGTGAACCCGGTCAAGCGCCAGTGCTTTTGCCTGGACACGGCCGTCAAGCCGGACGGCCCGCTGCCGCTGACCATCCTGCCCTCGGGATTGTACTTCAGGACGGAGACCGGAGGCATGGTGCTTTTGGGGAAATCAATGGATGATGACCCGGTGGGCTTCGATTTCACCTGGGACCAGAACCGGTTCATGGATATTCTGTGGTTGGAGCTGGCCGAATTCGTTCCGGCCTTCGAGCGGCTGAAGCTGGTGCGGGGATGGGCGGGCCTTTATGCGGTCAACACCCTGGACGGCAACGCCATCCTCGGTGAATGGCCTGAACTCAAAGGCTTTTACCTGGCCAACGGCTTCTCCGGGCACGGCCTCCAGCAGGGGCCGGCCGTGGGTCGCTACATGAGTGAACTGATCATCGGTGAAACGCCGGCGCTGGATCTGTCAATTTTTAATCCCCAGCGTATTCTCGAAGGCAAACCCCTGGCAGAGGGGGGGCTCGTGTAATGGAAACCCCGATTCCCGGCGATGTCGTCCGGGACAAAATCCGTGAAAGCAAGCTGGCCAGCGTGGGACTGGCCTCCATCCGTGAACTGAACCGGCTGGTGGGCGAAATCGAAGCGGCATCCGGGCAGCGGTTTATCCGTATGGAGATGGGCATCCCGGGTATGGCCCCGCCGGAGATTGCCGTAGAGGGCGAGATCGATGCGCTGAAAAAGGGCGTGGGCGCCATCTACCCGCCTTTTGACGGCATCACCTGCCTGAAGACCGAAATCTCCCGTTTCGTGAAGCAATTCCTGGACACCCGTGTGCAACCGGCCCACTGCCTGCCCACCGTGGGTTCCATGCAGGGGTGCTTTCTTTCCATGATGATGACCGGCCGTCGGATCAAGGGCAGGGACGGTATCCTGTTCATCGATCCCGGGTTTCCCGTGAACAAGAAGCAGGCCCAGGTGCTGGGATTGCACCGGGAGAGCTTCGACGTATACGACTTCCGGGGTGACCGGCTGCGGGATAAGCTGGAATCCTACCTGTCGACGGGTCGCATCGGCGCGCTGATGTACTCCAACCCCAACAACCCCGCCTGGATCTGTTTCACGGAAAAAGAGCTGGGCATCATCGGCGAGTTGTGCACGCGCTATGATGTGATCGCCCTGGAAGACCTGGCTTACTTCGGCATGGATTTCAGGCAGGACTACTCCCGGCCGGGGGTGCCGCCCTTCATCCCCACGGTGGCCCGCTATACGGACAACTATATTCTGCTGATCTCCAGTTCGAAATCCTTCAGCCTGGCCGGCCAGCGTATCGGCATGACGGCCATTTCCGATCGCCTGTTCGAATCCACCGGCGACGGTCTGGCTCGCTGGTTCGGCACCGATCGGTTCGGGTACGCCTATATCTTCGGCGGCATGTATTCGCTGAGCTCCGGTGTGTGCCACAGCACCCAGTACGGCCTGGCCAAACTGTTGGAGGCGGTCAACGACGGCAACTATAATTTTGTCGAGGCGGTCAGAGAATACGGCGAACGTGCCCGGACGATGAAACGTCTGTTCACGGAAAACGGTTTTTGCCTGGTCTATGACATGGACGAGGACCAGCCCCTGGCCGACGGGTTTTACTTCACCGTTGCCTATTCGGGTTTCACCGGCGTCCAACTGGTGGAGGAACTGCTCTATTACGGCATCAGCGCTATTTCTCTGGAAACCACCGGCAGCAGCCGCACCGAAGGCATCCGGGCCTGCGTTTCGTTGACGGGGAAAGATCGCTTCGGGGAGTTGGCGGAACGCTTGAGGCGGTTTGACGCCGATCATAAAAAGGGCTTGCGCGCCTTGGACTGAATCTGCTGATTTTTAACAGGGTGTTGAAAAGCGTCATGAGCGCAGGCAAGACAAGGCAAAATTTGGTGAAAAAGCGGAGTTTATGTGTGATAAATGAGCATTTTGAACCAAATTTTAACGCTGTATTGTCAAGCACAATAGTTTTTAAATACCCTGTTAATTCGTTGCCTACCGACACCTTGCCGTGACATGAGATCGACGATGGGATCGGTTTAAATCGTTTCTACCCGATTTTTGCCATTTTTCTTGGCTCGGTAAAGCGCGCGATCGGCTTTGCTGATAGCCTTTTCCAACTCTTCGGCGGGGCCGCACTGGACGAGTCCGATGCTGACGGTGAGAGACAGCAATTCCCCCTCGATGGGAAACCGCTGTCCTGAAATTTCTTCCAGAAGCCGGATGGCGGTATTCCTGCCATCCGTGATGGTGGTTTCCGGCAGCAGCATAAGGAACTCTTCTCCTCCCCAACGCGAGATCACATCCTGCTTGCGAAGCACCGCCTTCATGGTGCGGGACAATGCTTGAAGCGTCAGGTCTCCGGCATCGTGGCCATGGGAATCGTTGATCTGTTTAAAATCGTCGATGTCTGCCAGCATCAGGCAGAAGGATCGCCGGCTTCTGGCGGATCGGTTGATTTCGTAAAGGAGCTTTTCCTTCATGTCCCGCCGGTTGGACAATCCTGTGAGCTCATCCGTTCGTGCCGCACGGTCCAGCCGTTCGCTCAGCACCACCAGTTCCTTATGGGCGAGGCTGCGGCTGTATTCATATGTGAAAGCCATCAGGCAGACCATGGTCAGTGATCCAAGGAACCGTACCTTGAATATGGGCGGGTATTCAGCGATGCCGATGGACGTCCAAGGTCCATAGAATATGATCAGGATCATAGCCAGCATGACGGAGATGGTAAAAAAGCCTTTTCGAAGCCCTTGGAGATAGGATGCCAGCAGGGGAATAAAGTAGGCCCACAAAGGGCCGGAACTGTTTGCTCCGCCCAAGCATACCATGTAAAGGCAGAACAGGGCCATCATGGAGACGACCATGTCAAAATATCGCCTGTGGTTGCCGGTCGTTCGCAAATACAGATAGGCCAGTATTAAAAAGGCCGCGAAAAAAAACAGCGACAGGCTGTGGTACAGCCGTCCTTGCTTCAGGAAGTAGGCCGCAAAGAGGAAAAACTGGATGATGCCGGCAACGCTGTACAACACGGCCAGTTGAATATTGCGTTCGGTTATATTCCCCAAACGGTTGCGTTGACCTGCGGTTAAAAGGTTGTTAACGGTCTCTTTGAAATTAGGCACAGTAATCTTCAAGGTCTGTTTTGGCTCAATTCAGTAAGCCATTTGTCAATGCGTCGGCAACAGTTATGCTTGAACCTATATCGGCAGGTTGGAAGTCTACATAATTTTTAATTTCAATGGCCCAGGGAGGTGACGGCGTTCAGCGCCGCCCGCCAGCGGAACTCATATCCGTGCCTCCTCCACAGCATGGCAGGCGACAATGACCTTGTTTTCAACGATTCGCGCCTCAGGCACTTCGTCGACGCATCGCGGGTTGGCGTAAATGCAGCGGCCGTGAAAAACACATCCGCCGGGCAGGTTGATGGGGGTGGGTACCTCGCCCTTCAGTTTGACATGGCCGCTTTTCTTGCGACCCAGTTTGGGAATGGCGGAAAGCAGCGCCTGGGTGTACGGGTGGCGGGGGCTCTCGAAAAGGGACTTGGCCGGGGAGAGTTCGCACAGGGTACCTAAATACATGACCGCCACCCGGTTGCTGATGTGTTCCACTACCGACAGGTCGTGGGTGATGAACATATAGGTAAGACCCCGCTGCGCCTGGGCGTCCATGAGCAGGTTGAGGATCTGGGCCTGGATGGATACGTCCAGGGCAGACACGGGCTCGTCGGCCACGATGAATTCGGGATCCACCATCAGGGCCCGGGCGATGCTGATTCGCTGACGCTGTCCGCCGGAAAACTCGTGGGGGTATCTGGCAGCCCATTTGGGATCGACGCCGACTTGGGACATGACGGCCGCCACGCGGTCTTTCACCTGGTCCGCCGATATTGACGGGTTGTGGAAAACCACCGGCTCTTCCAGGGTCTGCATGACGGTTTTTCTCGGATTCAGGGAAGCGTAAGGATCCTGAAAAATCATCTGCATCTTGCGGCGGAAAGGCAGCATCTGCTGGGCGTTCTTGTTGTCGATGCGCTCTCCCCGATAGAGAATTTTGCCGCTGTTGGGCGGGTAGATGCCCAGGGTGGTGCGGGCCAGGGTGGATTTGCCGCAGCCGCTCTCGCCCACCACGCTGAAGGTCTCCCCGGGGGCGATGGTGAAGCTCACGTTGTTCACCGCCTTGACGGTGGTGCGCCGGTGGCGGAGTTTGCCCTTTTCCAACCGCAGGCGGTCCAGCAGGCCCCCGGAAATGTCGAAATGCTTGACCACCTGTTTCAGGGCCAGCAGGCCGTTTTCATCGGTTTTTATCTGGTTTGGTCGTTCGGTCGTCATCTTGTTCCCATGCTGGGCTCGGGTTTTACCATATGGCAGGCCACCATTCGGGTCAGGTGGTCTACAGGAATAAATGGCGGTTCCTGGTTCCGGCAGATGGTCTCGCAAAGGGGACAGCGCGGGTTGAAAGCGCATCCCGGCGGGATGTCGGTCAGTGTGGGCATCATCCCGGGGATCTGATTCAGGCGCGCGCCGGGCTGCAGGCTGCCGGGAAGGGCCTTGATCAAACCCTGCGTATAAGGATGCTTGGGATTGTTGACCACCCGTTCGGTGAGGCCCGACTCCACGATTTTTCCAGCGTACATGACAGCGATCTTTTCGGTCACCTGAGACACCACCCCCAGGTCGTGAGTGATGAGGATCAACCCCGTATCTTCCGACTCGCACAGCTGCTGTAAAAGATCCATGATTTCGGCCTGGATGGTCACGTCCAGGGCCGTAGTGGGTTCGTCGGCGATAATGATTTCCGGGTCGGTGATCAGGGCGATGGCGATGACGATGCGCTGGCGCATGCCGCCGGAAAATTCATGGGGGTACTGGGCCAGGCGTTTTTCCGGTGAGGGGATCTGCACCTTTTTCAGCTTTTCCAGGGCGATGGCTTCCGCCTCGGCCTGGGTGATCCTGCGGTGGGCCTGCAGGGTTTCAACCATCTGGGTGCCGATGGTCAGCACCGGGTTCAGGGTCATCATGGGATCCTGGAAGATCATGCTGATATGATTGCCACGAATCTCCCGCATCGCTTCTTCGGAGAGTGCCGCCAGATCCTGGCCGTTGAATATCACCCGTCCGCCGGAGATGAAACCCGGCTTGCTGATCAGGTTGATGATGGCGAACCCGGTGACCGATTTGCCGGCCCCGCTTTCGCCAACCAGTCCCATGCGTTCGCCCTTGTCCAGGTTGAAGCTGATGCCGTTGATGGCGGTCAGATCGCCCTGTCTCAGGCCGAATTTGACTTCGAGGTCGTTGACTTCCAGTAAGTGTGACATAAAACTATCCCTTATAAAGCTTGGGATTCAGTACATCCCTCAGCCAGTCTCCCAACAGATTGATCACCAGCACCAGCAGCACCAGAAATATTCCCGGAAACAGGGTGATCCACCAGGAACCGGAGAAGATGTATTCGAAACCGGATCGGATCAACGAGCCCAGAGAAGGCTTGGTTACCGGCATGCCCAGTCCCAAAAACGAGAGGGCTGCCTCGCTCATCACGGCGTTGGCCACCTGAATGGTGGAGATGACCAATACGGATGTCATGGTGTTGGGCAGCACGTGGCGAAACATGATCCGCCAGCGGTTCAGCCCGATCACCCTGGCCGCCTCTACGTATTCCTTGTTTTTTTCCCCCATGACCGCCGCCCGAACGGTCCTGGCATATACCGGCCATTCCGCCAGGCCGATGATGACGATCAGCAGGGGTACGGCCAGGTCCTCATAGCGGCCGATGCCGAAGGCCAGTTGAAAGATGGCGCTGATGAAAATGGCCACCATGAGGTAGGGAAAGGAGAGCTGGATGTCGGCGATGCGCATGAGCACGGCGTCGATCTTTCCTCCCAGGTAGCCGGCCAACAGGCCGACGACAACGCCGAGACACCCCTGCAGGATCACCGCCCCGCAGCCGATGAGGATCGACAGCCGCAAGCCGTAGATCATGGTGCTGAGCAGGTCGCGCCCCTGAATGTCGGTTCCCAGCAGGAAGGCCGCCTCACCGTTTTCGGTCCAGGACGGCGGCAGTTCCGAGTTCATGATGTCGATATTGGCCGGGTCATAGGGATCGTAGGGGGAGAACACCGGCGCCAGCAGGCCGGTGACCAGCAGGACCAGCAGGACCGCCAGACTGAAGATGGCGGTCTTGTCCTGTTTGAAACTGAAGAGCAGATAGGATGCCTTGAATCGGCGCCAGGTTCGTTTCATTTTCTTCCCGCAATCCGGATGGTGGGATTCACCAGCCCGTAAATGATATCCACCACGGTGTTGACCACCACGAAAAGGGCCCCCACCACCATCAGATAGGCCACCAGCAAAGAGATGTCCGAGCGTTCAACGGCTTCCAGAAACATGAACCCCATGCCCTGCCATTGAAAGACTGTTTCGGTGAGGATGGTAAAGGCGAACATGATGCCGATCTGTACGCCGAATACGGTGATCACCGGCAGCAGGGTGTTCTTGAAGGCGTGGATAAACCAGATGCGTTTGCGGTGCAGCCCCTTGGCCCAGGCGAACTTGATGTATTCGGTTTCCAGGACTTCCATCATTTCCGAGCGGATCAGACGGATGAACAGGGGCAGCATGATTGACGCCAGAGAAAAGCAGGGCAGAATCAGGTGCATGATGCCGTCCACGGTAAACAGGCCGCTGTCCCATCCGCCCAGGCTGACGGTTTCCCCGCGCCCGTATGAGGGCAGCCAGTTCAGTTCAACGGAGAAGATATAGATGAGGACGATGGCGGTGAGAAATACCGGCACCGACACCCCCAGGGTGGAAAACGCCATGGTGAACCGGGAAAAGGCGCTGCGCGGATAGATGGCGGAGAAAACACCGATGGGCAGGGAGATGAAGATGATAATCAGCGCCGCACCGAAAACCAGCTCGAGGGTGGCCGGCGCCTTGGCGGCAATGACCGCAAGGGCCGGCTTCTTATGGAAAAAAGACACCCCCAGATCCCCTTGGACGGCATTTTTGGCGAACCGGAGGTATTGGGTGACAAACGGATCGTTGAGTCCCAGCTTATCCCGCAGCAGCTCCCGCTCGGCCGGTGTGACCCGCTCACCCACCAGGTCCCGGATCGGGTCGCCGATCTTGTTTTTGATGGAAAACCCCACCAGGCTGATGATCAGCATGACAAAGATTGCCTGGGTTACACGTCTGACGACGAAGGCAAACATAAAAGACGTTCCCTTAAACTTGGAGTATACAGCGAAACGGCATCTTGCGGCCCAGGCCGGCGTTCTCGGGTTTTCGCAATCCTCAACGTAGTGCTACTACGCCTGCGGGTTCGAAAACCCTGCGGCCTTGGCCTGAACCACAATCTGCCATTTCTTATGTAGTTAAACATGAATGAGGGGACCGTGTTGAAAATTCTCCCTGCGTCCTCCCATTGCGGTTTTTCAGGTTGCCCCCATTTGGCTATTTAACCACGAGGTCCCCGAAATAGGGAAAATTCATGGTGTTGATGATCGGGGCCACGTTAACGTTTTTCTTGGCGCCGTAGGAGTGGTTCTGCCAATGGAACGGGACGAAGGCCGCATCGTCGTAGAGGATCTGCTCGATCTTCTGCAGCATGGCACTGCGTTTGGCCAGATCGGTCTCACTCTGGGCGGCCAGGGTCAACCGGTCCACTTCCGGGTTGCAGTAGTTGCCGCTGTTGTACTGGCCGTAGCCGGTCTCCTTGTTGGGGCACATGACCAGAAATTCGGAAAAATTGCCTGAATCCTCGGTATCCGAATGCCAGCCGATCAACTGCATGTCGGCCACCTGCGCGTCGAACTCATCCCAGTACTGGGCTTTGGGCATGGTCTTCAAATTGACTTTGATGTTGATCTTGGCCAGCATGCCCACCACGGCTTCGGCGATTTTCTCATCGTTGACATAGCGGTTGTTGGGGGCGATCATGGTGCATTCAAAGCCGCTGGCAAACCCGGCTTCCGCCATCAGGGCCTTGGCCTTTTTCAGGTCGTAGCGGGGCACGCAGTTGGCGTTGTAACCGGCATAGCCCTTGGGGCTCTGTTGACCGGCGGGAGTGGCGGTGCCCTTCATGATCTTTTCGACGATACCTTCGTTGTTGATGGCGTAAACGATGGCCTGGCGAACCTTCTGGACCCTGAACTCAGGGCGGCGCTTCTGGTTGAGCTGCACGGTGATGATGCGGCCGCCGGGATAGGTGAACAGGTTTACCTTGGGGTCTTTTTCGATTCGTTTGAAATCCTGGGGGGGCACCGGGGAGATGAAGTCCACGTCACCGGAGAGCAGGGCGGCTACGCGGGTGGCGTCTTCCTTGATGGGGGTCAGGACAATCTGCCCCACGTTGCCCGGCGAGGCGGTGTCCCAGTAGTCGGCAAACCGATCCATGACCATTTTTACTCCCTGCTCCCGTTCGGCGATCTTATAGGGGCCGGTGCCGGATTCGTGGGTCAGGGCAAAGGAGGGGCCGATCTTGACGATGGCGTCCTTGGGCTGCCCGCTCTCATCCGTGCCGGTATAGAAGGCGCTGTCCATGGGGAAGATGTAGGTGCACATCCTCAGCAGCAGGGCATAGGGCTTCTTGGTTTTGATGTCGATGGTGTAGTCGTCGACGATGGCCGCTTCGGTAAACAGTTCGAAAAGGCCCTTGAAGTCGACGCTCTTCTTCAACCGCTCCAGCGTGAACTTGACATCTTTGGCCGAAAAGGGGTTGCCGCTGTGAAACTTGACCCCTTCACGCAGAAAAAAGCGCATGGTCAGGTCGTCGATGCGCTCCCAGCGGGTGGCCAGGCGCGGTTCGATGGACATGTCCTGGGCATAGCGGACCAGCGGGTCGAACACCCAGTGGGAATACTGCAGCATGCCACCGGAAAGCTGCACGTGGGGGTCGAGAGATACCGGGTCGGCGTCCAGTCCTACCTTCAATGTGGCGGCACCGGCAAGGGTGCCGAAGCTGAAAAGCACGGCAAGGGTCAGGGTTACTGCAAGACATTTTTTCATTTAACTCCTCCTCTTGGTTGTAGTGATCGTGGCAGCCCCGCATCCGTCGATGCACCCGGCTGGCCGTTTTCATGAAAAACACCCTTTGGTTGTCAAGCCGATTGCGATTTATCCATCAGATGGAACCATGCCGGTGAACAACCCCGAGGATTGCCGTTCCTGCCAGGTCCGGCCGGTTCATGAACAATTCAAACGTCTCATCACATCCGTACGGAGCGAACAGCTGCCGGAAATAGCGGATCAGGCTGTCCGGGTAATTTTTTTCCAGTCGTGGATCGACGGCGCTGCGGCACTGCCGGGTTTCTTTTCTGAAGAGTTCAATCATCGACGGTGAATCCGAGGTAAACCCCTGCAGGTTGCCCTGCTCGGGGGTTGTGCTATAGTCATGGCTCTTTTTGCCAAAGAAAAACACTTTCGGATCGTCGCGGTCATCGCCCTGGATCATGTAATCGAACCAGGGGCAGCGTTCCATGATCCAGGTGCGGTGCTGCTCCGGATTGGCCCGGATGGCAGCGGCGGCATTGGCGAAAAAGCGCAGCACCAGGTCGGGTTGATTTCCCTGATCCGCCTCCATGACCTTTTTAACATATTCTTCCAGGCAATGCCGACAGATAAAGGTCTCGAACCGGGTCCCTTCGTCACAGCTCTTTCGAAAAATCGCTTTGCGTTCCTTGAACAAGGCGCTGGTAAATGCATGGTAGAAGCTTTTGTCAGGCATATCATTCCTGTTCGCGTCGGGCGTTTGCCCTAAATAGAGCTCATCGGGCATGAACAGGACCGAGGGCGCTTTTTTCACCAGGATCTTGGTGCCGCCCATCCGCTCCATGGGAGACAGCAGCAGCTTGACATGGATGTCGTCGTAGAGCGAAAGGGTATTCCCCTGAATTTTGCGTTTCCGGTTATTTTCCAGGATTTCCGGAATGTCCGGCTCGTCCAGTGCCTGGTAGTCATATCCGGCCAGGACCGAGTTGATTTCATCGATGGAATAGTTCAGGGCCAGCATGACAGAGGCGATTTTATCCTTGCCCGGCCGGTTGATGTTGTCTTTGACCAGTTTGGTCAGGTAGGTATGTGAAATGCCGGAGGTCTTGCTGATGGTATTCAGCTTCAGGCCGCTGTTTTCAATGATTCCACGGATGATGTTTTCAAAAATGCGCATGGCTGATGTGGGGGAAAATTAGGTTGCCGCGAGCCAACAAAGATGGAACGGATATAGCGAAGTTGCATTAAAGATGCAATATTTTTTTAATTAGAGTTGGAATGAAAATGAAACAAAATTAGGAAGGATAGCATTTTTTACTTTTTTCATTAAAATTGATGAAAAAATTAAAGTTTGGGCCGGAAGGTGCTGATAATCATTTTACAGCGGCACATCGGGGGATTGCCGCTGTAGAGCGTTACCTCCTCTTCTTTCATCCAACTCCTTCTGCCTGCGGGGCGGTCTTCTGACCGCCCCGCTCCTTATTGAGTCGCCGGTTACAGGTCTCCTTTTATCCTAACCAGGGTGTAGAGCAGTTCGAGGGGTTTTCCCGGCCGGCCGGGTTTTTTGTCGATAATCACCTTCCAGGAAGAATGCTCTTCCAATTTCCACATCATCTCGTGAATCTTTGCCAGAATCCCCTCGGCATCGCCACCGACGGTGTTGATGGTTTCGGATTCCTGGAAGGAGACATTGTCGTTTTCATTCATGCCCGGGCCAAGCCCCACCAGAACGGACCCCTCTCCGATATCCACCAGGGCGCGGTTGATCGCCGCCGACAACCTGGGGGCGGCGGGTGAGAGTTCCATGTGAATCAGCTTTGATAGTTCATACGGGGTCATCTTTTGTCACACTCCTGTGGGTTATAGGATGGCCAGCAGGCCGTAAATGTTTTCCTTGCGGGAATAAAAATCGGACATGATCCGGTTTGCCTTCTCTTCCGACAGGACGAGTTGTTGGCAAATCCGATCATAGTGGGCGTAGTGGCCGCAGAACAGGTCACCATTAATGCCGGACATCGAACACAGGCAGTCGGCCAGGTAGACGATTGCAGTCTGTTTCGGAATGTCGGTTACCTCGTCTGTCAGATGGTGGTTTTGAATGGTGCCGGCCAGTGTTTCGCTGAAATTCCACTTTTCGGCGATCCGCCCGCCGAGACGGGCATGATCGATGCCCAGTACCTTTCGTTCGGCCGCCACCAGACTCAGGCTGTCGATCTCCATGGCCTTGCGAATCGTTTCCATGGCGTCATTCATGTAACGGTCCAGAACGATGACGCCGATATCCTTGAGCAGGGCGGCTGTGAAAACGGTGTGCTTTCCCGGGGCCTCGATGGTTTCAGCGATGTCGTTGGCCATGAGCGCGCAGGAGACGGATTGCTTCCACAGCTGTCCCTCCTCGAGGCCGTATCCCTGGTGGGCGGATTTCAGCGGTTTGGTTACGCTGTTGAGCAGCACGATTTCGACCACCCGTTTCAATCCCAGAAGAACCACGGCATCATGCACCGAGTCTACTTTCTTCTTGAACCCGAAGGCCGCTGAATTGGCCAGTTTGAGCAGGTTTGCGGTCACCACGGGTTCGTAAAGGATCAGCTCCGTAATCTCGGAGACCGGCACCTCGGGGTCGTCCACCAGATCCATGAGTTGATGAATCACCTGGGGTACGGGTTCGATCCGTTCGCTTTCCTTCAATAACCGATCCAATGACAGCATGGCCCGTTCTCCTTTCCTTTTCCCTCTACCTTTTTTCGATCATGAGTTCAAGCTAATGGTCCATCTATCCCCACCCTTCAGGAAAACCGCGGACTTCAACCCTTTCCATGATGTAAAAAGAGCTGACAGGGTTCATGACATTCAGCATTTCATTCTTCTCTTTGAAGGTAAAAATAAACAAAGATAACGGAAGTATAGCTTTATACACACCATTGGCACAGCCATTGCTGATTCAATCTGAAAAAAATGGAATGATTGGCGCAATGGGTGTTTTTGTCTGAAAACAGAAAGGAGATCACCATGGCCGGAAAAGGATTAAGTGGAGAATATGTGCCGGGAAAATATGCCAAGCGAAAACCCGGCGCCGAGGAACGGGTGGGTCATTATGTGCGCATATGGGAAAGCCGGAAGCTGGCCCAGGCAGAGGCGGAGAGTACGGCCGCTGTGCCTGCCGAGCTGGGGCCCTGCATTACCTTTTCCAGGAAAATCGGCGTCGGTGCCCTGGAGATTGCAGACATGGTGGCCCTGAAACTGGGATACACGGTGGCGGACCGGGAATTGATCGAGCAGATCGCCAACCAGTCCAATATCAGTGAAAAGGCCGTCACCTATTTCGACGAGCGATTCCCTGGCTATGTCAACCGGACCTTTAAATATCTTTTCGGTGAAAAGGCGTTTATCGACAGCGACTATTCAAGGCACCTGATCAGCGCCGTTTTTGCCATTGCCGGCTTGGAGCCGACGGTATTCGTCGGCCGGGGAGCCCATCTGATCCTTCCCCGTGAACGGGTGCTGGCCGTTCGCTGCATCGGCTCCGATGATTACCGGGCCAAACGGATTGCCGATATCATGCGGATCAGCAAGGCCGACGCCAAGAAGAAACTGTCGAGCATCGACAAGGAGCAGGCGGTGTTTTTCAAGAAAGTTTTCGGTAAAAAAACGGCGACCCCCTATGAGTTCGATATGGTGATGAACCTGGATCATTTTGCCAATCCCGGGGATGTGGCCGACATCGTTACCCTGGCGTTTAATAAAAAATTCAAGACTGCCGGTTGATCATCGCCCGCCAGCAGACCGGACAACCAACCATGACGGCAGCCATCACCGATGAAGCCATACGGCAGCGCGTGGGGGACTGGTTCCCGAGCCTTGCCGACCGTCGCCGGTATCGATGCCATACCGATGCCACGGATTTTTATCGGGTGGACTATGGGGATGCGCTGGTCCTGGCCGGCCATCCATACCTGATCTTGAACAATGCCAAGGAAGGGCGTTTCGGACTGGACGACCAGGAAAAGTTCTGGGTGAAGCGCGCCGTGGACCTGGAGAGCGGCCAGCGGAAAATCATCAAACTGGTTTTTTTCGAAAAATTCACCGCCCACATCGGCGACATTGCCTTCGATTGCTTTCGGAGCCCCCGCAAGGAGGCACGCATTCTGGAACGGGTGGCGAACCATCCGCATTTCATGCACGGGTTCGCCACCTCCGACACGCAAGGAAACATCATCCGGGTATTGGATTTCATTTACGGAAAATCACTCTACGACACTATCGAGGAACTGTCCTGCAGCCATGAACGTTATTTCTTTGATGATTTTCCGGGAATTCTCGACCACTTCAAAACCTGCATCGAGGCCATCGGCTATCTCCACCGCCAGGGGGAGAAACACGGGGACATCCGGCGGGATCATATCATCATCGATCGGGAGAGCGGCAACTACCGTTGGATCGATTTCGATTTCAATTATCGACACCGTGAGAACATATACGGCTATGACCTTTTCGGCATCGGCAACATCCTGATCTATCTGACCGGCAAGGGCGATCTGCTCGTGCCGGATCTTTTTCAACAAAAGCATCCGTCCTTCGGCATGCTCAGGCCGCAGGACCGCAACATTGTTTTCAATCACCGGTTGGCCAACCTGAAGAAAGTATATCCCTATATTCCGGAATCGCTCAATCGCATTCTGCTGCATTTTTCGGTGGGCGCCAACTGGTTTTACGAGCATGTGGACCAACTTCTGGAAGACATGACCCAGGTTGCCCTCTGACCGTTTCAGCCGCCATGCTGCCCGGTCTTGCCTGGGCGCATGACGTTTTTTATCACCCGGGTTAAGCCATGTGCAGGAATGCCCAATGAACCGTTTAAAAAACAATCATATCGTCATTGCTGTGGACGGATCGGAAAATTCAAGGCGCGCGGTAGCTTATGTGGGGGAGCTGCTGGGCGGCCTGAAGGGTTTCATGGTGACGCTGCTGCACGTGATTCACGCACCGGAAGAGGATTTTTTTTCATCGCCCCTTGAACGTGAACGGTGGATTAAATCCGGCCGGAAAAAGGTGGAAAGATGGATCACCGAATACCGGGACATGCTGGTTGCCGTCGGCGTCGACGCCGGGGATGTGTCCATCCGCGCCATAGAACGGGACGGCCCTTCGCTGGCCCAACTGATCCTTGCTGAAATGCAATTTCTGGAAGCCGGCACTATCGTGCTGGGCCGGCAGGGATTGTCCCCTAAAGAGGAGTTTCTTTTTGGTTCCGTATCCAAACAGATTGTCAGCCATGCCCGCAACTGCACCGTCTGGGTGGTTCAATAGCACCATATCCCGCCGCTTGTTTACCGGCTTCGTTCATGATAATCTCAGCCCAACCCTATTGCATTCCAGCACGTATTTTTTATTGGGCCGGGAAACGATGAAAATCCAGCTTGATCTCAAGCGCCATTGCATCGAAACGGAAATGAAGCGTCGCACGAATGCCGCTATTTCAGCCTATTTTAAGGCGGGTTCGGAGAAGATCGACCTGGAAAATGAAATTACGCTGCTTCAGCAGGCGCTTCGAGCTTTTGATTTCCTGGAACTGAGAAACCGATGGCCGGTCCTTGCCGGCGGCAGTGGAACCCGTATTTTACTTTTTCTGGATGCCGCCGGCCAACCCAATCTCCGTTTTGAAAGCACCTGCATCACCCCGCCCGCAAACCAGAAAGAATAATTGGGCCAACACCCACAAACGGCTGCGTTCCCGCAGCGGCCCTGCGGGCAGAACATCGGGCCGATCGATAGGCAAGTGGGGCCAACCGATCGGGCAAAAATTGCCGGCGTATCGGAACAGATGGACTATATAAAAAGAATACCTATATTATTTCGGTTCGTTATTATAACAATCCATGTGTGTACGGATGTTGCATGGATGGTTATGATCTTAAATGCTAATAGTCTGAAAGCCAGAACATGGCAGAATCCGCTGCGCTGGTGCCCGTACCTTTTTACGCCCCGGTTCGGACCGGTACCAGCCCGTTTTTCACATTCGGCGAAACCTCCAGATACCCGGTGTTCATCGAGCGGCAGGCGCGGACGGTTGCGCCCGAATCGGACGATGGCCTGACCTACAGCGGGGGCGGTCGTTTTGTCGCCGATGCACGGATCGGCACGCGGGTGAACATCTATGTCTGACAGAATCGTTCCACAAGACGAAAATACCGGGGGATGCGTCTCGCAGGCTATCCCGATCACGGTTTTGTCTGGCGTTTGCTGTTGACAACGAGGCCGACCATGGTTCTATTTATTTGAAAAAACAGTGCTTTTTCCAAAATCAACTTTCCGGAGGAAGGCATATGGAAAGAAGAAAAAACCAAGACCGTCGGCAGGTTCACGTGTTCGTCGCTGACGACCGAAGAGACGGGCCCTACGAAAGAAGGGACGACGACGCCAGGCGCTGGGAAAGAGAGCAGGAACGGGCAAAAATAGAAAGAATCCGCGCCTTCAAGGAGAAAAATAAAGCGTCTACGTCAGCCTTGCCGAGGATAACGACAAAGCGATTGGTATACATTGGCCTGGCCCTGCTGATCCTGGTTGTCGCCATCATGCTGCTCCTGTAACTTTTCTCTCCTTCCGTTTTCCGGTGATCTATATCAGCGCACTGTTTTCGTATCCGTGGCGGCATAATATCCGGAGCGGATTGGATCCCATCGTGACTGGAAGCCGCTCCTACACTGGGGTTCCGGGAAGGCAGGAACCGGTTTCCAACGGCGATAAAATGATGGCGGTGAGTGTGGGCTTCGATCCATCGATAATTGTGCCAAGATGGCGCTCCAACGCAGGAACGGCAGATCGTAGGAGCGGCTTCCAGCCGCGATGATTTTATGGGAAGGGTTTTTGCAGGCGGTGAAAAAAGCCCCGGCAGTCATAAGGTCTGCCGGGGCTTTTGCATTCATCTGTCATCCCGTCGAGATCGGCATTCCGGGAAATACGGATGCCGGATGGTATCCGGTATGACAGGATCGACTAGAACTCTACGGTCAGGCAGCCGTAGAAGGTGGTGTTGTCTTTGATATCAGCCGTCGGATCGCCTTTCTTCCAGTAATCGCCGGCGGCCAGGTGGGCGATGACGCCGTTGAAGGTCAGGTTGTCCATGATGTCCCAGTCGACGGTAAAATCGTATTCCTGGCCGTGGTCGTCATCCCACTGCGGCCCGGTGCCGGAATCCGGATTGACCAGGGGGGCGTCGTCGGCCTTGGATTTAACATACAGCACGCCCAGGGTGAGGTTCTCCAATACTGCGTATTTGCCTCCCAGCCAGAACATCTGGTAGCCTGCCGTGCCGGTGAGGGTGGTCGGTCCGCCGGCCAGGTTGCCCAGCGGGATGCCGTCGGCATCGGTGCCGCCCAGGCTGGTTTCGAGGCCGGAGGTGTCGGAGGTGAGCAGGAAGCCGTGCTCGAGATCCAGCGACGGTTCCAGGTAGCCGATGGCGTTGGTCTCGTCGTCCGTGTAGTTGCTGTCGCCCTGGACGTAGGTATAGCCGCCGTTGAGGGTGAAGCCGGCGATGTCATATTTCAGGTCGATGGTGGCGGCCAGGCCCGTGGCGTTCATATCGTTGAAGGTCTGTCCGGTTACCGGGTCGGTCCGGGTTTCGTCCAGGTCGATCGTGCCCTTGCCCCAAAGCAGTTCCGTTTCGATGCTGAGGCCGCCGAAGGTGCCCATGAAATAGGGGTCGAAGACCCACAGGTTCAGTTCGGAGCGGGTGGGGCCGTTGGAAATCAGGGCGCCGGCGTAAGTGGCCTGGGCCTGAGCAGCATCGGCAGCCATGCTGTAGGCATACAGGTCTTCAATGGGAATAGCTCCTCCGGTAAGGCCGGAGATCTGAGAGCCCGGTGTGTTTAGATCCCATTCTGTGACGGTATCGTATCCGGCGGCATTGGCTGCAGCGGTAAGGCCGACTGCCGTATAGGTGCCATTCGCATCAAGGGCGAGGGATGCATTATAGTTACCGCCAAAGGTTGCTGACGCCAAATTGTATGCATCAACCGAAGATTGATAACTCGTATACCCCCGCTGAAACGCCCGCAGATCTCCCTGGGTTACGAAGTTTTTGTGCTGGTAGTTGGCGATCAGCAGGCCGGTGGACCAGTTTTCCTGCTTGTAGGCGCTGAACCCGTAATATTTGTAGAAGTCGGCATCGGAGACTTCGTTGCCCAGGTCGTATTCGTTGTTCTCCTGGGCCACCAGGCCGGAAATGAAGTTGCCCACGGGCACCACCCACATGATGCGATCCTTGTGCAGGCTGTTGCTGCCGTGGCTGGCGGTGCTGTCGCCCAGGGCCGTGCCCCAGGGGGTATCGATGTAGCGGCCGATGATGAAGCCGCCGATGCCGGTCTTGATGGTCATGTAGGCGGCTTTCCAGTCGAAGTTCTCGGAATTGTCCATTTTCGGCGCTAGCGGATTGTCGCTTTCAAACTGGCCGCTGGCATCGGTGCCCGCCACATGCCCCTGCAGGGCGGTGAACTGGGTGGTCAGGGTGATGTTGTCGTTGATCTTGAACACCGGCTTGGCCATGAACTCCATGTCGGAGTAGTCGTCGGTGGCGTCGCTGTCTTGCAGGGTAAAGTTGGAATTGTTGTAATGTTCGACATAATAGTGGCCCGACACCTCCACCTCCAGGGCCATTGCCGGGGCAGCGATCATCAGCGCTGCGCAAACGGCGATCAATAACCTAACTTTTTTCATCTGGCTCCTCCTTGGTTAAAAACAGGGTAATAGGTCGAGTGCTGGTTTAACTCACCGGAATGCTTTCGATCACCTCCTTTTCGTTGATGCGTGGATGCAGTTGTCCAGGCTGCACCGACAATCCAGCATGTGGCTGACAAACGTCAGATGTCCGAAATGATAAGTTTTTTATAAAGGGAACGGATCGTGGTTGGTGATCCGGTAGCATCGACTAAAAATAACAAATGACAACCACCAAATCTCAAATAAATTCCAAATCACAAATCCGAAATATCAAACCGCATTAACCATTCATTGCAGATTATTGTGGCCCTGCCAGATCGTTTGGAATTTGGTTTTTGGATATTGGAATTTTTTCGCTTTGTCGGTCCCCACTACTTGCCCGACAACCCGCCAATCTGTTCGACTACAATGTTACTGGACTTGCTCTGGGTCAGTCCGGTGCTGGTCACCATGGCATAGACTGCTTCCAGGCGGCCGTCGCCGTTCAGGTCGGCCAGGGCGAAATCGCTGATATAGCCGCTGATCTCCTCGCCGGTCCAGACCTCCTTCATATTGACCTTGTTCCAGCGCAGGGCGATCATCCGGCCGCGGGTGTACTTGCGAAAGCGCTCCACCAAGCCCCTGGCGGCATCCCGGTTGTGGACCGTGACCACCTCGACCTTGCCGTCGCCGTCCAGATCGGCGACGATCAGGCGCTGGGCCAGATAGGTCTTGTCTTTGGTGCGGACATCGGCGGACGATACGGCTTCGAGAAAGAGCGGGCTGCCGCCTATGGTCTCTTGGCTGGCCCACTGGGGGCTGCCGGCCGGGTCGTAGATGCGCAGGTCGTCGTCGGCGGAATAGGCGATGGCCCGGATCTTCCCGTCGTTGAAGATGTCCCCCCGGGCAAACCGGTAGAGGTTCATGTCTTCGGGCAGCGGAAACCGGCGGCCGGCCTGGTAATCCTTGCCGGTCCAGGTCAGTTCGAACACGCCGGGCAGGAAATGGGTGTAGGCGTATAGGCCGCCGGTGTCGTTGGCCGACGGGGTGCCCCGCCGCTGACCCATCAGGATGCGGCCGTTTTCGGGATCGTCGGCGACCCGGAAGTACCAACTCTGGTCGGAGGCGATGGGATGCAAGCCGGAACCGGTATATTCCAGCACGACCGAGTCCAGTTTACTGTTAGCGTCCAGTCGGGTGACGAAAATTTCGGCGGCTCCATTGCCGTTGATATCTCCGGCGTCTATCGAGAGGATGGTGTGGCGGTTGCCGGCATCGAAGGCGGCAATGCGGTCCAGGCTCTCGCCATCCCGACGCTCCACCACAATTTTGTTCTCGTGGGCAAAAACGATGTCCGGGCTGCCGTCGCCGTCCACATCGCCGGTGGTCAGGGCGCTGATGGTACCTTTGAACGGGTTGCTGGTCCACAGGCCTTCAACCGGTTTTGCCGCTGATGCGACGGCTGCCGCCGTTGCGGCCACAACGGGTGCAGCGGCCGGCAGCGGTGCTGCCGGTGCCTGGGGCGCTGCCGCCACGGCAGGCGGACGGGGCGGTACCGGTTGAACCGGGGCGGCCGTCTGGGGGATCGTCACGGCCGGTGTGGCCGCCGTGGGGGCGGCCATCCGAGGTGCGGCGGCGGACAGGGATGCGATGTACTGGCTCACCTGCATGGCAAACTGGTTGACGTGCATGAGCACGTCGCCGCTGCTCTGGCCGAACTGGCTGAACTGCAGGGCCGTATCCCCGGAATCCACTGCCGTCAGGGCGGCATCGGTGCTGGCACTGTTGCCGAAAACGGTCAGGCTGCCGGTGACCACATAGTCGGCGTTCAGATCGCGGCCCATCTGGACGGGATCTTTTCCCGGGGCCGGCAGGCCTTCGCGAATCACTTGGGCCGACTGGCTGATGCGCGAGGCCATCATGTCCATGATGCCCTGGTTGAGAAACGACAGGTCTTTTTCCGAATGAATCGTCAGGGGCAGGATCAGGACGCGTTTGGTGGCTTCGTCTGCCAGTGCGGGTGAAATGGAAAGGGCCAAAAGGATAGTCAAAAGGCAGAAAATTACGATCGGCCGTCGTGGATAGCGCTTCAAATCGAGGAGTCTCCTTTTCCTATTTCAGGCGTGTGAACCTTGTTAACATGAACCCTGGAAAAATAAAAGTGCAATTTGTTTCTGAACGGCACTTCAATTATCGCGGCTGGAAGCCGCTCCACCGGTTTGCGGAAAATATCTACGCTATACCCGGCTGCCGCTCCATTTCAGTTTGGCTTTGAGCACATCGAAGTAGTTCTGATCGGGAAGCGTGATCATCTGAACCGGGCTGGGACTTTTGCCGATGATGACGGTGTCCCGCCCGTCGATTTTCAGTCCCACCTGGCCGTCGCAGGTCAGCATGATGTCCGAGGTGTCTTCGGCCAGCTGGATTTTTATGGTGGCGGCGTCCGGGACCATCAGCGGCCGGTTGGTCAGGGTGAAGGGGCAGATGGGGGTGATGAGTATGCCGGGCACCGACGGGTGGATGATGGGGCCGCCGGCGGCTAGGGAATAGGCCGTTGACCCGGTGGGTGTGGCCACGATGAGCCCGTCGGCACGGTAATCGGTGAGGAACTGGCCGTCGATATGCGTACGAATCCGGGCCAGTCGGGCCAGCGCCCCCTTGTTGATCACCACGTCATTGAAGGCCGACTCCCGGGCGATCTCCTCGCCTTTGCGGAGCACCTGAATCTGCAGCCGCATTTGCGGTCGGGTGGTGAATTGATCTTTCAGGATCGCCTCGGCCACCTCACACAGACGGTCCTCCGTGGTTTCCGCCAGGAATCCGACTTCACCAAATTTTACGCCGATAATGGGGGTCTGCTGGTCTCCAATCCAGCGAACGGCGCTTAAAAATGTGCCGTCGCCGCCCAAAACGAAAATGCAGAAAAGGGATTTGGGCGACCGTTTCCGCGATCCTTCCGATCGTTTTTCCGCGGGAAACCCGATTTGACGGCGAGTAACGGAGAGTCCTTTTTTGACCAGCCAGTGTTCGAACCGGTCAGCCTGCTGCCGGGCATTATCGTCATCTTTAACAACCAGACCGATGTGTTTTTTCATAATGAAGCTTTCAAGATGGCAATCATGATTTCCGTTTACATTTCGTCATGGTGCGTTGGGGGCATGATTTTAAAGATGAACGTCCAACATCGAACATCGAATGAAGAAATACAAAATATCCTAATAGCTATCTGCTATTTCTTATTTCTGCCGTTTTGATACTGGCAACGAAAATTCTGATCGATGTTGGGCGTTCGATGTTCCTTTTTTACAGCGACAGCGCCATTTTCTACCCTAATACATGGCTTTGGCCGGCAGGGCAAGTTTTTGTGGAGGACCACGGACAATGCGTCCGTCTTGTGCGGAATGCAGTTGACATCAATTGCTCCGGGTCATATATATTCCTTGTTGCTTCATAAATAAATGAATTCGCTTCATTCGTATCCGGACAGGCCTTCCTGCCATTTGGCAAGTTACCCTTAACAAGATTCGAACAACATGAATTATAGTGAAATCAAACTGAACCCACTCCTTGGTAAGCACCGCAACCGGCAGCCTTTTGACTTGACTGGCCGTCGATGACTCGATAATAAAGTCGTTTTCATTTGGATGGGATCATTCACCAAAACCTATTGAGAAGGAGAGGCAAGATGAAAAATCGTTTGGGACAATTCCTTATTGTTGCCGTTGTCTGTGCGTTCATGGTCACCGGTACCGCCATGGCAGCCGATACCATAAAACTGGGTGTTGCCGGTCCTCACAGCGGAGACCTTGCCTCTTACGGTATCCCTACCATCAAAGCCGCGGAACTGGTGGTGAAAGACATCAATGCCAAGGGCGGTGTGCTTGGCAGACAGGTGGAACTGCTGGTGGAAGATGATGTGTGCAAGCCTGAAGTGGCCACCAACACCGCTACCAAGCTGGTTTCCGAAGGCGTCCACGTGGTGCTGGGCCACATCTGCTCCGGAGCCACCAAGGCCGCGCTGGGTATTTACAAGGACTCCAATATTCCGGTCATGTCGCCGTCTGCCACCAATCCCGCGCTGACCCAGAGCGGCGACTACCCCAACTTTTTTCGGACCATCGCTTCCGACGATGCCCAGGCGCGTCTGGAAGTGGACTTTGCGCTGGATGTCCTCAAGTTGAAAAAAATTGCCGTTCTTCATGACAAGGGCGACTACGGCAAGGGCCTGGCCGAGTTCGCCAAGGCATTCCTGGAAAAAGATCCCCGCGCGGAAGTGGTCTTTTATGAAGGCATTACCCCCGGTGCCGTGGATTACAGTGCCGTCGTGCAGAAAATCAAGAAAAGTGGGGCCGAAGCGGTCATTTTCGGCGGCTACCATCCGGAAGCCTCCAAAATTGTCACCCAGATGCGCAAAAAGAGAATGGACACTATCTTCATCTCCGATGATGGCGTAAAAGATGACACCTTCATCAAAGTGGCCCAGAAATACGCCGAGGGTGTATATGCCACCGGACCCAAGGATGTCTCCAGCAACCCCATGGCCATTGCCGCCAATGAGGCCCACAAAAAAGCCTACGGCGCCGATCCGGGCGCATTTTACCTGAATGCCTATTCCGCAGCTATCGCGCTGCTCAACGCCATCGAGCAGGCCGGCAGCACCGATTATGCTGCGGTGACCAACGCGCTTCGGACCAAAGACGTGGAAACCCCGCTGGGTAAAATCCGCTTTGACGATCGTGGTGATGCCATCGGTGTGGGCTTTTCCATGTACCAGGTCAAAGATGGTGCTTACGTCGAGCTGAAATAGCGGGAGCGGTGTCACGACCATTCAGGGGACAGACAACGATGCGTCTGGCCCCTGAATTTTTATGAGGCAACCTGCCACCGCCCGGGCGATTATTCACTCGGCGGCATCTCTTCACCCAAGATGGTTTTTTGATATGGACTATTTTTTCGAGCTTTTTCTGGGCGGGCTCACCCGGGGCAGCATCTATGCGCTGATCGCCCTCGGTTACACCATGGTTTACGGTATCGTTCAACTGATCAACTTTGCCCATGGCGAAATCTACATGATCGGTGCCTTTACCGCCCTGATCGTGATCAGCGTACTCACCATGCTGGGCTGGAACCAGATCGCCATCCTGCTGATTGCCGCCGGTGCCGCCGTGGTTTATTCGTCGGCCTACGGCTATACGATGGAAAAGATCGCCTATAAGCCCTTGCGCCAGGCCCCCCGGCTGTCGGCCTTGATCAGCGCCATCGGCATGTCGTTGTTTCTGCAGAACTATGTGCTCCTGGCGCAGACCTCGGATTTTCTGCCATTTCCTGCCTTGATCCCCGATTTTGAATTCATGGAACCGATTGCCCACATCATCGGTTCGCCGGAGCTGGTGATTCTGATTACCACCACCATCGTCATGGTCCTGCTTACCTTCCTGATTAAGTTCACCAAGATCGGCAAGGCCATGCGGGCCACGGCCCAGGACCGGGATATGGCCCAACTGGTGGGCGTTGACGTCAACCGGGTGATCTCGGTGACTTTTATTATCGGGTCCGCTACGGCAGCCATCGGCGGGGTGCTCATCGCCTCCCACATCGGCCAGATCAATTTCTACATCGGCTTCATCGCCGGTATCAAAGCCTTCGTGGCGGCCGTATTGGGGGGGATCGGCTCCATACCGGGCGCGGTGCTGGGCAGTCTGGTGCTCGGATGGACCGAATCGTTTTTCACCGGATATATTTCCAGTGATTACGAGGATGTGTTTGCCTTCGTCTTCCTGGTCCTGATTCTGATTTTCCGGCCGGCGGGGATTCTGGGACGTTCGACCTCCGAGAAAGTATAAGGTTTTTTTAGAATACGACCGGCGTCATCACTTACCGCCGGTCACCATGTGGATTGAGATAGAAACGCCTATGCTTGCAAACGAACTGAAAAAATCATTTCTGGCCTCCCTATGGTTCATGTTTTTGACCTTCCCCATCATGGTGATCCGCGTCAACACGGTGGAAAACATCATCCAGTGGCGTTGGGCCAACCTGTTTTTCGTGGGGATCGGCAGCTTTGTTTTGTCTGCACTCTGGCGCTACCTGATCCGGCGAAAGGAGCAGGGAATCCACCGGACGGAGGTCGATGGTATTGCCCGGGTGACCCTGAGTCAACGATTGCTGGGCGACCGTCGATTCACCATCCCGGCCCTGATTATTACCACCATTGCCGCCCTGGTTTTCCCCTTCGTCTTTTCCATTTACCAAACCAACATCATGATTACGGCCCTGATCTATGTCATGCTGGGTCTGGGCCTGAATATCGTGGTCGGTCTTGCCGGCCTGCTGGATCTGGGCTACGTGGCCTTTTATGCGGTGGGTGCCTATTCCTACGCCCTGCTTAACTACCATTTCGGATTGGGATTCTGGACGGTACTGGGCATCGGTGGCGGACTGGCGGCTATGTTCGGCATTATACTCGGTTTTCCCGTGTTGCGGCTCAGGGGTGACTACCTGGCTATCGTCACCCTGGGCTTCGGTGAGATTATCCGGTTGATTCTGGAGAACTGGAATGCATTTTCCTTCGGACCCAGCGGCATCGCCAATATTCCCCGCCCGGGATTGTTTGGCATAGATTTGGATATCGAGCAGGCGACCATCTACGTCTATTTCCTGATGATCGCCATGACCCTGTTCACCATCTTTGTGGTCAACCGGCTGCAGAATTCAAGGATCGGCCGGGCCTGGATTGCCCTGCGTGAGGATGAGGTGGCCTGCCAGTCCATGGGTATTGATAAGCGCAAGACCAAACTGATGGCTTTTGCTTTGGGCGCTACCTGGGCCGGTTTTGCCGGTGTGGTGTTTGCCGCCAAAACGACGTTTATCAACCCGGCCAGCTTCACCATATGGGAATCCATCAACGTGCTGTGCGTCGTTGTGCTGGGCGGCATGGGATCGATCGTGGGGGTTATCGTCGGTGCTTTTATCCTGATCCTGCTGCCCGAATACCTGCGCTTTTTATCCGAATACCGCATGCTGGCTTTCGGAACGGTGCTGGTGATGATGATGGTGTTCCGACCCGGCGGCATCGTGGAAACGGTGCGGCGGACATACCAATACAAAGAGACCGATCACTAATGAACGGGAAAAAGGTTATTACCTGAACAGATATGGATATGGAACCGATACTCAACGTAAAACAGCTGACTATGAATTTTGGCGGACTCAGGGCTCTGGACAACGTCGATCTGGATGTTCACCAAGGGGAGATCGTGGCCCTGATCGGCCCCAACGGTGCGGGCAAGACCACCTTTTTCAACTGCATCACCGGGATTTACGATCCCAGCGGGGGAGACGTCCTGATTTCTGCGCCAAAAAAGGGCAAAACCCAACGGATCAACGGCCTCAAGCCGAACCGGGTGACGGAAAAAGGGCTGGCCCGGACCTTTCAGAATATCCGACTGTTCCATAACATGACCGTTCTGGAAAATGTCATGATCGGCTGCCATTGCCGCATGAAAGCCGGCATCTTGGGTGCGGTGCTCAGAGGGGTCTCCACCCGCCGGGAAGAGAAGGCGGTGGTTCAAAAAAGCTATTCGATCCTGGAAAAGATCGGGCTTGAAAAATATGTCAACGACTTTGCCAAGAACCTGCCTTACGGCGCCCAGCGGCGCCTGGAAATTGCCCGCGCCATGGCCACGGATCCCTTCATGCTGCTGCTGGACGAACCTGCTGCCGGCATGAATCCCCATGAGACCCAGGATCTGGATGATCTCATCATCAGAATCCGCGAGAACGAAGGGATTTCGATCCTGCTTATCGAGCATGACATGAAGCTGGTCATGAGCCTGTCGGACCGCATTTTCGTCATGGACTACGGCAAGAAGATCGCCCAGGGCACACCGGCAGAGATCCGGAAGAATCCGGCGGTTATCAAGGCCTATCTCGGAGAGGAAATCGATGCTTAGCCTCGTTGATATTCATACTTTCTACGGCAATATCCAGGCGCTGAAGGGCGTCAGCCTGGAGGTGAAAGAGGGGGAGATCATTACCCTGATCGGTGCCAACGGTGCCGGCAAAACCACGACCTTGATGTCCATCTCCGGGATCGTGCCGCCCAGAACCGGGGATGTTCTTTTCATGGGGGAGGCCATTACCCGGGTGAACCCCGACAAGATCGTTTCCATGGGCATCAGCCAGGTGCCGGAAGGTCGGCGGATTTTCCCTTATCTGACCGTGCTGGAAAATCTGGATATGGGAGCGTTCTTGAGGGATGACAAGGATGGCGTTAAATCCGACCTGGACTATGTTTTCAGCCTGTTTCCCATCCTGGCTGAACGGCGCAACCAGGCCGGCGGCACCTTGAGCGGCGGCGAGCAGCAGATGCTGGCCATTTCCCGAGCCCTGATGGCCCGCCCCCGGCTGCTTTTGCTCGACGAACCCTCTTTGGGGCTGGCCCCGTTAATCGTAAAACAGATATTTGAAATCATAAAAAAAATTAACAGCGAAAACAACACCACTATTTTCCTCGTGGAACAAAACGCCAACCTTGCCCTGAAGGTCGCCCACCGGGGTTACGTCATGGAAAACGGCCGGATCACCCTTTCCGACGCCGCTGACAGGCTGCTGGCCAATGAAGATGTGAAAAAGGCCTACCTGGGAATTTAGTATCGCAGCCTTATGATTTAGACCCGAATGGAAAAAAGTTGCTCACTGGGCGGCTACCGTCCGTTGGATATTATGCCTGCAGCATTGGTCGACGGGCCAAATCCCCCGAGACCAAATCCGCTTATTTTTGTTGGCTTCCGGTCCTTGACAGGCTGTCAGAAAAAAACTATAGAGTATTCTACCTATACTCCATATGGTTCATCAGTATGATAACTAGTACAGTATATAGTGGTTATGATTGCTTTTTTGAGAGCATTGGGCAGGCTCTTGAATAGGAAACCTATTTCGTGATGTGGTGCAAATGCCATAGTTCCTGATGAACGATTTTCACACCGGGAAGATCTATACCCGCACTTGTTATTATCTAACTCATTTGAATTATATATAGAATTGTTCATATAAGGCCGTTTCGGCATTATATTTGCTAAAAAGCCTCTTAAGTTCGACGCGAGGCGTTGCAACTGGTTGGTAAACCCTTACTCATGTGAAATGCCATGAACCCAGAAAATCAACACCCGAATATGCTTTTTCCTTTGAACGACGTTGTCGTTTTTTTAGTTACCGTGGTTGTTTTTACCTTCTTGCTGACCGCCGCTTGTACGTTTTCTAAAAAATCTGAAATGATAACTTATGCCATCCCTGTACTGGCCATGCCGCAGCCACCGAAATCTCTTGAACCTGCAATGGAAACCGAGCCCGCTCAACCCGGGATTGAAATGGCCCTGGTGTTGCCGGCGGTTGAAGTGATCTCGGTAGGCGCTGAATCCCCCGCGGAAAAATTATTGGTGCCGGATAGAGCGCTTCCGCGAGAACAAAACCCCTTTCACGGAATTATTGTTCAGGTAGCCGGACGATACGAAGTGGACCCGAGCTTGATCCGGGCAATTATCTTTGCCGAATCCGGGTACAATCCCCGGGCAAAATCCAAAAAAGGGGCCCGCGGACTGATGCAGCTCATGCCGTCCACCGCCAAATCCCTGGGTGTTGAAGATATCTATGATCCGGAGGAAAATATTGATGGCGGCGTCCGCTATTTCAGGTCGCTGCTTGACCGGTTCGATGGTAATGTGCAGCTGGCCCTGGCTGCTTACAATGCCGGTTCACGCCACGTTCGAAACTATGATGGAATCCCTCCGTTCAAGGCCACGCGGCGTTACATCAAAAAAGTGCTCAAGTTTCACGAGAAGTTCAAAATGCAAAAATCAGCCGGTTCCCGAAGGCTGGCCTGACGCTTAGTGCCCCTGTTGGTAAATACGGTTCCTGCCAACCTATCCACGCCTGAAAGCCTTCCCCCTTTTCCCGCAATCAATTTCGCCGATAAAAAACTATTGGCATCTGTGAACCGATAGCCTATAGTGCCTCTCTTTTTTACCTGCCATTCAATTTTAAAATGAGGTTATTATGAGAAAGTTCTGGTGGTTTATTCTGATTGTGCTGACGCCCGTGCTCGCGTGGGCTGAAGGGGGGCACGGGGCTTCCGCATCGGCGGATCTGACCGGTACGGCATACGGCTATCTGGGTGTCATTATTTTCGTTTTGGCTTATGCGCTGGTACCCTTGGAAAACTCGATCCATCTGCGGAAAAGCAAACCGGTGCTTCTGGCTGCCGGCATTATCTGGGTGCTGCTGGCCATTGCCTACATTCGTATCGGAGACACCCATACGGCTCACGAGGCGATCAAGGAAAGCCTTTTGGAATATGCAGAGCTGTTTTTATTTTTGCTGTCTGCCATGACTTACATCAACGCCATGGAAGAGCGCAACGTTTTCCAGTCCCTGCGGGCGTTTCTGGTGTCCCGGGGACTTTCCCTGAGGAGGATCTTCTGGGTGACCGGCGCCCTTGCATTTTCCATATCCCCCATCGCCGATAACCTGACAACTGCCCTGTTGATGGGGGCCGTGGTTATGGCCGTGGGCGGAGACAACAAGAAGTTCGTGGCCCTGGCCTGCATCAATGTGGTGGTTGCCGCCAATGCCGGCGGGGCCTTTTCACCTTTCGGAGACATCACCACCCTGATGGTATGGCAAAAAGGGAAGGTTCAGTTCAATGAATTTTTTAACATTTTCTTTCCCTCTCTGATCAACTGGCTGGTTCCCGCGGTGGTCATGAGTCTGGCCATCGAAAAACGGGTGCCCAAACCCATCGATGAAAATGTGGAGATGAAATACGGGGCCAGGGCTATCATGGCTTTTTTTCTGGCAACCATTGCCACGGCGGTCTGTTTTCACAATTTTCTGCACCTTCCTCCGGTGGCCGGCATGATGCTGGGGTTGGGGTTCCTGGGGCCGTTGTCTTACCACATCAAGCTTCACGAAGGACGTTCGGAGCGTTATCCCTATATATTGGGCGCCCGAGGCGCCGAGTCCGTTTATCCGATTACCACCATTGTCAAGAGCAAGCTGGACCTGTCAGCCATCATCGAAAAGATATCCCTGCCGGCTTTTACCATCGATACCAATCACATGATTACTTACTGGAACAAGGCCTGCGAAACATTTACCGGACTGACGGCACAGGAGATGGTTGGCACCCGCGACCAGTGGAAACCCTTTTACGAAAGCGAACAGCCGGTGATGGCCGATCTGGTGCTCAACTATTTGCCGGAAAAGATGATCGAGCAGCACTATGAGGGCAAATTCAAACGCAATGAGTATATCGACGGCGCATACGAGGCATCCCGATTCGTGCACACATTGGGAAAAGAGGGGCGATGGGTCTCTTTTTCGGGGGCGCCGTTAAAGGATGAGGCCGGCAAACTGGTCGGGGCCGTGGAAGTGCTGCAGGACTATACGGACAAGAAGGCCGCCGCCCAGCATTTCGATCTGATGAAGAAAATCGCCCGGGCCGAATGGGACACCCTGTTGTTCTTTTACGGTGTGATTCTGTGTGTCGGGGGGCTGGCTCAGTTCGGCTACCTGACCGCCATCTCCAAGTTCATGTACCTGGATCTGGGAGCCACCTCGGCCAATGTGATTGTTGGGCTTCTGTCCGCTGTTGTGGACAACATCCCGGTGATGTTCGCCGTGCTTACCATGGATCCGGCCATGTCCCATGGCCAATGGCTGCTGGTAACCCTGACGGCCGGCGTCGGGGGAAGCATGTTATCCATCGGCTCAGCCGCCGGCGTCGCCTTAATGGGCACGGCCCGGGGAACCTATACTTTCGGCGCACACCTGAAATGGACACCCCTCATTTTACTGGGGTATGCGGCAAGCATTGCCTGTCACCTGTTCGTTAATGCGCGGTTGATGTAGAAGCCGCTTCAGGGCATGAAAAGTGAAATGCGCGTCGGCCGTATTGAGGTTGCGAGGCGTAAGGATGTCCGGGGCGTACGGCAACTGTGCGGTGAGTGAGGTCATGGGGGAACTCCTTGGTTATGGGGTCTGCTTGGGGTTCCAGCGCACCATCAGGGGCGACGTGTTCGCTTCCCAGGTGCCTTTGGCCCGGTTGCGTCCACGGCTGAAGGCCAGGTAGCTGTAGCGGCCGTAGTGAGGGATTTTTACAGATGCCTGATCGGCGGCATCCGGGGAGAGCGGGTGCAGCAGGGCGACCACATTCCTCGGATGGCCGGGATGACGGGCCACGAAGAACAGCACGTCTGACGGTCCGTCGAACCTTTGCCCAGCCAGTTCAAAGGCGTTGACTGCCAGCGCCATGTCGCGGGGAAGCAGTTGGACCGACTCCGGGTTTTCGGGCAGGCCGATGAACAGCAAATTGTTTCCGGCTGCATCTTCCGCAGTGAAATTCGCTTCATCAATGGTACGGATCGGCTCAACGCCCATGGCCTGGACAAAATGCCGGGCGATGGGGCGGCCACGTCGGCCCATCCGCCTTGCAATCACCAGCACGACGGCGGTTGATCCCTTCAGGGTGTTGACGGTAGGGGGAATTTCCTCCGGGGTGAGCTGCCTGAAGATCTGATAATCGGGGTCAACGGTGAGCACACGGGGTCGCGTGTCGCTGGCTATTTCAAATTTCGATTGTCGGCCCGACAGGTGAATCATCTGCTCGATGGGGCCGCCTTCGGTGTTGAGGGCCAGCTTCAGCGTGACTTCGAAATAGGGTTTTTTCTGGGTCAGGCGGCCGGTCGTCCGGTATCCATGGCTGCCCGGTTCCTGGCGGACAGCTTCCAGTCGTATGTGCGGGGCACCCGGTCGTTCGACCCACTGCCGGAAAAAACCTTCAAAGATCTTCCGGCGTGGTGTTCGAAGATTTGCCGCAGATCCTTCCAGGAGGCGCGTTTGAAAAGAAAATTCCGGTAAAGATCCCGCAGTGCGGCCCAAAACGCAGCGTCTCCCACTTCCTTTCGCAACATGTGAAAAACCATGGCGGATTTGTCATAACCCACGGCTTTGGTGGCCGGGTCGGTTCGGGATTGAAAACGGCTGAGGGGAAAATCGGTTGCGGGTGACACCAGTGACGCATAGTTGCGCAGGGCCTGGCGGCGGTAGTCCGCTGCCGCATCGGGCGACGCCTGCTCCTTGTTCAAATAATCGGACGTGTATGACGTCAATCCTTCGCACCAGTTTCCCGAAGCGAAATCCACCAGCACCCCGTTGCCCCACCAGTTGTGGACAATCTCATGGGGCAGGCTCGTTTCCGGGATAAATGGCAGTCGCAGGACCCTGCCCCCCATGAGGGTATAGGCGGGGAAACCGTAACCCGTGGGGAAAAAGTTCTCCACCACGGCAAACCCGTCAAAGGGATAGGTTCCGAAAAGATCGCTGTATCGCTTCAGGTAGCGCAGGGATGATTCCAGGTAACGCGGCGCCAGCTGTTGGTTTTCCATAAAAAAGTAGGTGGCGGCAGTCATGCCATTCAGTGTCTGCTGTTCGACCACATAGGGTCCGGCGGACAGGCTCAGGCCTTCCAACGGGTTGTCGATGCGCCAGCGGCTGATGGTCCTCGTGTCCTGGCGCTCGATGCCCAGCAGCCGGCCGCCGGTGACCGCAACGGTATCCGCAGGACCGTCCACATGAAGTTTAAATGACTCGCGTGCATCGGCCATCTGGGGGTACCAACCCGCACCGGACAGGATGAAGGTCCCCAGCGCAGAGATCGTACCGCTGACCCCGAATCCCGGGTTGTCGGTATTCTCCGGGCGCACCGGCACAGGATCGTCAAACCTGCAGGTATAATGAAGGTTCAGATTCACATTCAGGGTGGATTCGCTTCGATCCGGATTCAGGGCCAACCGTCCCCGGGAAAAGGTGTAAGGGTGCTCTCGGCCGTCTATACGAACGGAGTGAATGCGGGCGCGGGGAGACAGAAAAAACGCTACGGAGCCCCTTTCCGCTTGTTCGATCCGGATCCGGTCCCGTCCTTCCAGTTCTGATTTTCCGGGAAACAGGGAAATGGATAGATCGTGGTGGGCGTTTGAACCCGTTGAAATCTTTGCACCGGCGATGCCATGCACTCCGGTCAAGACCAAAAGGTAAATCAGAGCCAAGCGGAGAAAGGGGATTGTTTTTCGTCTCACGGGGTCTCTCCCGATACGTGGGCCATGCCGGGTTTTCCAACAATCGAAGTGGACATGCGCTGCCAAAAAACTTAAGCGTTCCTGCGCCAAAAGCAATCCTCAATGAATTTTCCTTTTTCCACCGAGTGGATTCATGGTAAGGCTCCGGAGTATGGAGAACACGGTATACCATGAACTGGCCAACCATCTGGATCGACTCCCCGGAGGATTCCCATCCACCCCGGACGGCGTCGAACTGAAAATATTAAGGCATCTGTTCACGGAACTCGAGGCCCGCTTGGCCTGTTGTCTGACATTGATCCCGGAGACGACCCCGGTTGTCGCCTATCGTTGTGGGTTAAAGGAGGATCTGGCGGGAACGATGCTGGAGGCCATGTGGCATAAGGGGCTGATTCTGAAGCACGCACCCAAAGGAAAATCGCCCCGGTACCTGGCTTCCCAGTTTGTGGTGGGCATCTGGGAGTTCCAGGTCAATCGTTTGGATCCCGAGTTGGTGGCGGACATGGCCGCTTACATCCCGGTGCTTTTTGATGCCGACGCCTGGCGACGCGCCCCGCAGATGCGCACCATCCCGGTGAATCGGAGCATCGATCCGAAGCTGCCGGTTCTGCCCCATGAAGGGGCGGCAGCCTTGGTTCGCAACAAAGACCATTTTGTGATCTCCCCCTGCATCTGCCGAAAAGAACAGCGCATGGCCGGCCACGGCTGCGACGGCCCACTGGAAGCGTGCATCTCTTTTGGCGATGCCGGCAGCTATTTCGTTAAATCGGGCATCGGGCGTCCGGTGGACCGTCAGACGGTGCTGGATCTTTTTGAGCGCGCGGATCGTGCCGGGCTGGTGCTGCAGCCCAGCAACAGCCGGGACCCGGCGTGGATCTGCTGTTGCTGCGGGTGCTGCTGCGGTGTGCTTCGAACTATAAAAACCTATCCGAAACCGGCCGAACTTGTGGCCACCCCTTTTGTCGCACGATTGCGTGCCGGGTTGTGCACCGGTTGCGGTATTTGTGTGGGGCGCTGCCAGATGGGTGCGCTGACGCTCAACGACAAAGCGGTTCAGTTGGACCCGTATCGCTGCATCGGCTGTGGATTGTGTGTCTCCACCTGCCCGACCGGGGCTCTCCGGCTAACCCGCAAATCGCGGTCACGGCAGCCTCGGGTTCCCGCGAACATGGCCACCGCCTTGTTGCGAACGGCCTGGAAACGGAAAAAAATAGGCCCTTTGCTGGTAGCGGCGGAAATCGGAAAATCCCAACGGGATCGCTACCTGTCGTCCAGAAGATCGAAACGGGATGCCTTGGAAAAGGATCGATGCCGGTGAAGACGTATCCCACCCGCCCTATTTCTGCAGTGACCGACGAGCCTTTTTGGAAAACGACGGCGTTGGACCAGATGAGCCGTGCGCAATGGGAAGCCCTGTGCGACGGCTGCGGGCGTTGTTGCCTGCAAAAATTTCAGGATGGCAAAACGGGAAAGGTAACTTACACCTGGGTCTCCTGTTACCTGCTTGACGTCCAGGCATGCCATTGCAGCGGCTACGGCAACCGGACCACCCTGGTTCCCGACTGCCTGATCCTGACCCCGGAACAGATCCCCCGCCTGCGCTGGCTGCCCAGAACCTGTGCCTACCGGCGGTTGTCCGAAGGCAGGGACCTGGATGCCTGGCACCCTTTGGTCTCCGGTGATCCGGAGTCGGTTCACCGGGCCGGTATATCCGTCCGGGACAAGGCTGTCTCAGAAGTATACGTCCACCCCGAGGATGTCGATTTTTATACCATCGGGTATCCACTCTGAAAAGTCGCAGGCACGGGAAACTTGCAGAGACCCGTCGGTGACATTTCCATATCGAAGCGCTGCTTTTGCTTTCAAGTGAAAAATGGCCGTCAGGATTGATCGTTCATATGATCGGCACCCTTCGACGGGTCTTGGGACTTGACATCTGGACGGCGTGTGGTAAGTACAGGCCAACTTTTCAGCTGTTTCATTAACCGATTGAAAAATAACGAAATTATATTTTCATTTCAAGAGCTTGAGATTAGACGTATCACTGCGGGTACAGCCGTAAAATATAAGAATGGAGCAGGTGATGACGGGTGTGATCATTACGACCTTAGGGGGGTTGGGTCTGTTTATCCTCGGTATGAAAATGATGACCGAGGGGCTTCAGATGTCGGCCGGAAAACGCATCAAGGCCATCCTGAGCGCGGTATCCTCCAACCGGGTGGTGGGATGTCTGACCGGTACTGTTGTCACGGCCATGGTTCAGTCTTCATCGGCAACTACGGTGATGCTCATCGGGTTCGTTACCGCAGGCCTCATGACCCTCCAGCAGGCCGTGGGAATGATCTTGGGGGCAAATATCGGTACCACGGTCACGGCCCAACTCATCGCCTTTAAGCTGACTGCACTGGCCCTGCCCGCTATTGCCACCGGTGTGGTGCTCAAGTATTTTACCCAACAGAAAAAAACCCGCTACATCGGTGAGGTCATCCTGGGCTTCGGCCTCCTTTTTTACGGGATGACCGTCATGAAGCATGGACTGGCACCGATCAAATCCCACCCGGACTTCCTGGCGGTTTTTACCCAATTCGATCCCAGTTCAGTCGGCGGGCTTCTTTTGTGCGTGTTCGTGGGGGCCGGGCTGACCATCATGGTTCAGTCTTCGTCGGCCACCATCGGTCTGACCATGACCTTGGCCAGCCAGGGATTGCTTACTTTTCCCGGCGCCATGGCCCTGGTGCTGGGGGAGAATATCGGTACCACCATTACGGCCGAGCTGGCCACCATCGGTTCCAACAACATCAACGCCCATCGGGCCGCCCGGGCCCATACCATGTTCAACGTCATCGGCGTGACCCTCATGCTCTGCGTTTTCCCCCTGTTTGTGAAACTGGTGGAAATGGTGACTGTGGGAATGGGGGCCGGCCCGGTGGACCAAGTGGTGGGCGATGAAGTAGTAAATATCGGGCGGTACATTGCCAATGGACACACCTTGTTCAACGTAATCAACGCTTCATTTTTTCTTCTGGTGCTGCCCTGGCTGATCAAAATTGCCATATTGCTCTCACCCAAGGAAGAGGAGGACATCGACTACTTCCGGTTGCCCAACTTTGGCGATCGCCTCATCGACACCCCCATTGCCGCCATCGTCGAAACCCGCAGTGAAATTCTCCGCATGGCCGAGACCGCCAAATACACCTTCAGAAAGACCGTGAAACGGCTTAAGGACAGAGATTACAAGAAACTGTCCAAGTGGCGGCAGGTGGAAAACCATCTGGACGACATGCAGCGGGAGATCGTCGCCTACCTCACCCGGATCTACCAGAGCGATGTAAGCGAATCCGAGGCCAAGGAGATCTCCAGTTTGATGCGGATGACCAACAACATCGAACGTGTCGGCGATTCCGTGGAAAATATCGCCCAGGCCATCGAGGATATGATTGAGGGTAATCTGACATTCACCGAACAGGCCATGGCGGATATGAATCAATTGGTGGACAAGGTTGCCGAGTTCATGAATCTGATTACTTCAGCCATGCGCCGGCGCCCCGCCAATTTCATGAATCAGGCGGACAAATTGGAAAATACCATCGATGCCATGCGCGAAAAATATCGTGACGACCACATCCAGCGGCTTCGCTCCTGTGAATGCGGCATCGATCAGGGACTGGTTTACGTCAGCCTGCTGACCAACCTGGAGAAGATCGGCGATTACTGCTTCAATATCGCCGAGGCTGTAGCAGGGAAAAAGTAGATCGCTCAACGCTGATCGCTGATAGAAGGGATAACTGCGGTTTCAAAGACTCAAGGTCTCAGGATTCTTGACCTGTCTGTGGCGTGTTGTCAGGAGCGAATGTTTTTGGAAGGAATGTTCCAGACGAAATACCGAATCCATTCAAAGCCGAAAAGCATCAGTTCCCGGTCACTGGCCCGGAGGTTTTTAACCCGTGCCTTCTTGACCCGATACCGTTTTAAAAAGCTGCTCTGAAAAACAAACTCACGGAACCGGTCAATATTGTAGGCGGCCATGAAGGCCATTTTCCCTTTGGCGCCGTTTATGCCTTCGGGTCCCCACGGGTCTTTTTGAAACAGTGCTTTGATTGCGGCCCATCGGGCAGTCATCTGGTTGTAAATGCCAGCCTGCTGATTTTGCGCCCAGCCATCGAGGGTCAATGCCTGGTTTTCATGCTGGCCCTGGCAGAAATCCGGTGGTCGGAAAAAACTGACGATTTTCGATTCACCGGGCCGGTCGCCGAACAGCATTCCGTGTTCCACGGGAAATGTGCGGCAGGTGTCGGGCCTATTCGGGTATACCGTGCACCCCGCATCGCTTAAAAAAGGGCAGGTCCGGGATTCGTTATCGGCCATTCGCAGCAGGACGTCCGGGAAATAGTTGCCCTTCCGCAGTACCACATCCACATAGGACTCCAGGAACTGGTCGGAATCCAGATTGAGACGTTTTCTCAGACACAGAACATCGTAGGGGTAGAGAAACAGGTTCAGGTTCCGGCAGCATTGGTTGAAGCAGGCCAGGTCCTTGTGACACCGGAAATTAAAGGTATCGGTTTCTTTCAGCGGGATACCCGGCAGCCGTTTTATCTCTTCTGGTTTAATTGATTTCATAGGTGCAGTCAGAAAGGGCCGCCAGCATCTGGGCGATGGTGAGCTTGATTTTATCGGAATATCCCGTCTCTCGGCGCAACTCCTGCTCCAGTGTTGCCATCTGCCGGTAAAAGGGGGTCCGGTCAAATCGGATATAATCCGTTTTACCACCTTCGCGGCACTGATTGAAAAACTCATCGCAGCCCGGATTCTTGATGCGGTTGCCGCCGGGTCGCTGCAGTTCGTGGGGGATGCCGTGAAGCCGGCATATCATGGGGCGGTAGTGATATAACAGACACCTCTCGTTCCGGTTCAGTGGGCACATGATGCGAAGGGCCTCGCCGCCATGGCCGGCTGCTGCCATCCCGGCACTGACCGTCAGCGCCTGGCTGTTGATCGATTGGCGAATGCCGGTTTCAAGGGTGCACATGCCTTCCACCAGATACAGGACCTCCACTAGGGTATGGTGGTAAAATCGGGTCAGGCAGCAGTTGTCCGCACAACCGTTGCACAGAAACCCATACTGCCCGGCAACAGCCGCGTAGGCCCGATCCATCTCGCTAAAAAGTGTCTCAATCCGGTTAAGCAGTGGGAGAGAGCGATGCCTGATGGACAACAATCGTTCGGGTGTCAGGTTCATGGCGATCAAGAACGGCCTCAAACGGTGGGCGATGGGAAAAAGATTTTTTCGTAAAGGCCGAGGGCGTAGCGGTCGGTAATACTGGCGATGAAATCACAGACCACTTGCTTTCGGGGAGAACCGTTGTTCAGGCAGCCGGCGATGCCCATGCGGGTGAGTTCCTTTTCTAAAATGCGCTCATTATCCAGCAGGTAGGCATAGAGTTCGGAAAGGATTTTCTTAGCTTTGACAAATTCCCGGTGGACCTGGACGGATCGGTAAACGTTTTCGTAGAGAAAGGCCCGCAATGTGGTCATGGCACCGAAAACCTCCTCGCTCATATCAAGCCGTAATTCTCCGTCGACCGCCCGGCTTGAAAATACCAGGTCACGGATCATGGTGGTGGCCCGCTCCTGATGGGTCCGACCGATAACCTGGGTGCAGACTGACGGTACCTGGTTTTCACGGATGACGCCGCTGCGAATGGCGTCGTCCAGATCGTGATTCAGGTAAGCCATGATGTCGGAAATCCGAACGATGCGGCCTTCGATGGTGCAAGCCAGTTCCTCTGGATCATCGGGCAGGATTTTTCCATATCCCTTGGAGTGCTTGACAATACCGTCGCGAACCTCGTGGGTCAGGTTTAACCCTTTGCCGTTGTTCTCGATCACATCCACCACCCGAAGGCTCTGCTTGTGGTGAAAGAAATCCGGCGAGTGGATCTCCTGAAGCACCGCCTCTCCACCGTGTCCAAAGGGGGTGTGCCCCAAATCGTGTCCCAAAGCAATGGCCTCGGCCAGGTCTTCATTGAGAAACATTGCCCGCGTAATGGTCCGGGCAATCTGGGCCACCTCCAGCGTATGGGTCAGGCGCGTGCGATATTCGTCTCCCAGCGGGTTGAGGAACACCTGGGTTTTATGCTTCAACCGTCTGAATGCGTTGGCGTAGACGATGCGGTCACGATCAACCTGGAACGCGGTGCGGATGGGGCAGGCATCCTCCGGTCGTTGCCTGCCATGGCTTTGGGCGCTCTGGCAGCCGAACGGAGACATGAAGTTTTTTTCGCGTTTTTCGAACTGCTCGCGGATGTTCACGGCACTCCGGTTGTGATTTTTTCATAGATGTATTATTTTTAGGCAAATATCTATTCACAGACAAAAGGCTTTGTAAAGTGGTATCTTGGTGACGGGAGGATGGACTATGGGGGGGCATCATCTTATATTGGGGACGCTTGGCGATTTCATCACCGGTGAATTGCTGGCGGATACCCATGACGAGCGCTATCGCCAGAAGATTGCCCGTTTCCTGGTGACCGACAAAGGATATGACAAGGCGGATATCCATCCCCGACGCCCAATGATAGTTGCCGCCGGGAACCGGAAGGGGAGTCTGAACCTGGACTTTACGGTAACGGTTGACGATCGCACGGCAATGGTTATTAAATACGGGCCGGGTTCTTTGGTGACCCGTTATCGGCCGGCGCTGGCCATCTCGCGGCTGGTGGCACCCTACCAGATCCCGGTAGTGGTGGTGACCAATGGTGAGGAGGCGGATATTCTCGACGGCGAGACCGGCAAATTGGCGGGATCGGGCTTCGATCGGGTTCCCGCTCGGGAAAAACTGGTGCAGCAGGTGGCGCGAGGTAAATTTTCACCCATTTCATTAAAGCGTGCGGAAATGGAAGCGAGGATCGTCTACGCATTTGAAATTGACGGCGGCTGTCCCTGTGACGATACCGCCTGCAGGATCGCATGAACCCTGAGACGGCATCGGAAAAAGACGCCGTGTTTATGACCGCGGCCCTGGGTCTGGCCCAAACGGCCCTGGTGGACGGTGAATTTCCCGTGGGGTGTGTGATTGCAGACGGCGATAACGTGGTTGCCCGGGGTCACCGAACCGGCACGGCAGCTGGATCGGGAAATGAGATCGACCACGCTGAAATCAATGCCTTGCGCAATCTTTCCGGCGATATGCCGGATGTCGATCGTTCGACGCTGACCCTATACTGCACGATGGAACCTTGTCTCATGTGTTTTTCCGCCATCCTGCTCAGCGGCATCGTCAGAATCGTCTACGCCTATGAAGATGTGATGGGGGGCGGAACCGGATGCGACCGATCCGGGTTGCCGCCGCTTTACCGGAATGCCCAATTGACGGTAATCTCCGGTGTCATGAGAAAAGACAGCCTGGCACTGTTCCAGCAGTTCTTCGCCGATTCCGGAAACCCTTACTGGGCCGACAGTCTGTTGAGCCGTTATACCTTGAATCAGCCGGTTTCTCCTTGACCGGTTTTAGCAAGGCTTTTCATTTTTTTTCTTGCATTTGCCGGTGGTGTCATATATTGGACTAAAGTTTAGTATCGAGTATCGGGTCACCCACTGGCGATCGACGTGGAGGGGATCCATTGGCCTGCCAATGGTTGGCAGGGTAGAGAAAATCGAACATATAGGGCTTCAGGAGGTGGAAGCATAGCTGGTCCCAGAAATAGACAGATGGACAGGAGGCCGCCCGATACCACGCGGATCAATCAGGGTATCCGGGTGAGGGAAGTCCGCTTGATTGACCCGGAGGGAAACCAGGTCGGCGTACTTCCGATTCATCAGGCGTTGGCCAAAGCTAATGATTATGGTCTGGATCTTGTCGAAATTTCGCCCAACGCGAAACCGCCGGTATGCAAGATCATGGATTACGGCCGGTTCAAGTATGAGCAGACCAAAAAACAGCAAGAGGCCAAAAAAAAGCAGACCACTTTTCAGCTCAAGGAGATCAAGGTCCGACCCAAAACCGGAGAGCATGATCTCGAGACGAAAATGGGCCACATTCGCAAATTTCTTGACCGCAAGGACAAGGTCAAGGTCACTGTGATGTTCCGTGGTCGGGAAATTACGCTTTCAGACCGTGGCAGAGCCCTGTTGCAGCAAATTGCCACAGAGCTTGAAGAGGTCGCTGTCGTAGAGCAATATCCCAAGTTTGAAGGGCGGACGATGATGATGGTCCTGGCTCCCCGATCCCAGGTCGTGTCGACAGGACAATGACGGGTTGCGGCACCGGCCTTCTGGCTCGGATCATGGCCCGCAGGAAAAGAAACAGACCATTTCAACCGTTGGCGTGAACGCATGTTTTTCGTTCACGCCATCGGTTTTTGAAATGCGGTTTCCGTCCGATTTAAAAATTCAGAATGATGATCAATTTTTTGTTCAAGGAGAGAAACAATGCCGAAAATAAAAACCAACCGGGCGGCCGCAAAACGGTTCAAGAAAACTGGGTCCGGCCAATACACATTTTCAAAGTCTCACCACAGTCACATCCTGACCACCAAGTCCCGGAAACGTAAGCGCTCCCTGAAGAAGATGCAGTTGATCAAAAAGAGCGACATGAGAGAAGTCCGACTCCTTTTGCCCAACGGGTGATCGACGGAAAATAAGAATTACTAAGGCAGGTTTCACCGATGGCGGCATCTGACGGTACGATTCGGGTGCGGGTGGCACGGTGGTCCTGTTAGCAAGGAGATGAGATCATGCGAATTAAAAGAGGATTCAAAGCGAGAAGACGCCGTCAAAAAGTATTAAAGCTGGCCAAAGGATTTCGTGGCGGGCACAGCAAACTGTTTCGAACCGCAGCCGACACAGTAGACAGGGCTCTCAATTATGCCTATCGGGATCGAAAACAGCGAAAGCGCCAGTTCCGTCGACTGTGGATTGCCCGCATCAATGCAGCGGCGCGTATGAACGACCTTTCTTACAGCCGGCTCATCAGCGGTCTAAAAAAGGCCGATGTGAACCTTGATCGGAAGGTGCTTGCCGATCTTGCAATATCCGATCCCTCTGGATTTGCCCAGATTGCCGCGCTGGCGTCACAGCAGGGTTAAGCCGGGTTGACCTGTCGCGGCAAATGCCGCACGCATCGGTATCCTCCCGCTGCCCCCCCTTATCTGAACCGCGAAAATGACCGTATTCCTCGTCCCGCCCCGGCGGGACCGGGGGACGGCGACAATCCATATAAAGACAGAGCGACGATCGTGGAAAATACATTAGAACGGATATATGCGGACGCCATGGAAGCGCTGGCATCGGCGACCGATGTTGATGCGGTAAACGATCTCTCTATCCAGTACCTCGGCCGGAAGGGACGCATCACCCACTATTTGAGAAACATCTCCAGTCTTCCCGTCGAGGAACGGCCCCAGGCAGGCAAACGGGCCAATGAGATTAAGCGTTCCCTGGAAGGTGAGTTCAAGAATACGTTGACCCATCTATCCCAAGCGCCCAAAACGGCAGGGGACCGCATCGATGTTTCCCTGCCGGGTCGGGTGCCGGAAAAAGGATCGCTTCACCCCATTACTCAGATCACCAACCGTATTTGCAGTATCTTTTCACATATGGGCTTCGATGTGGTCGAAGGCCCGGAGGTGGAGACCGACTATTACAATTTCGAGGCCCTCAATATTCCCAGAAATCATCCTGCCCGGGATATGCAGGATACCTTTTACGTGTCGGACAATGTTGTGCTTCGAACTCACACTTCACCCACACAGCCACGGGTGATGGAAAATCAGCCTCCGCCGGTTCGCATTATCGCTCCGGGCAAGGTCTACCGGTGCGATTCCGACCTGACCCATACGCCGATGTTTCATCAGGTGGAAGGGCTGCTGGTGGATCGCCATGTTTCCTTTGCCGATCTCAAGGGAACCCTGACCGCGTTTATTCACCAGATGTTCGATGACCAGACCACCTTGCGGTTTCGACCCAGCTTCTTTCCCTTCACCGAACCCAGTGCCGAAGTGGATATCCGATGCGTGATTTGTCGGGGGAAAGGGTGTCGTATCTGTTCTCAAACCGGATGGCTGGAGATCCTGGGTTCGGGCATGGTCCATCCGGCGGTGTTTGAAAATATCGGCTATGACACCAGCCGATACACCGGTTTTGCTTTCGGAATGGGTGTGGAGCGTATTGCCATGCTTAAATACGGCATCGATGATATTCGGCGCTATTTCGATAATGACTACCGATTCCTGTGTCAATTTTAACGGAGTGTTTCCCAACCCATGAAAGTAAGTCTAAGCTGGCTGAAAGAATATGTGCCCATCGATATGGCGGTCTCGGATCTCGCCGATGCGCTGACCATGGCAGGATTGGAAGTGGAGGCCGTTGAAGATCGCTATGCGCACTTGGAAACGGTGGTCGTCGGACAGGTGGTAGAGGTTCTGCCCCACCCCAATGCCGATCGGCTTAAACTGTGTCGGGTCGATGATGGTACCGGCATCGTGCCGATTGTTTGCGGGGCACCCAATGCGGCGGCGGGGGTAAGGGCTCCCCTGGCCCGTGTAGGAACCCGGCTGCCCGACGGCACCTTGTTGGCCAAGACCGTTATTCGGGGCGAAACCTCGGAGGGTATGCTGTGCAGCGAGATTGAATTGGGTCTGGGTCTGGACGGTTCCGGTCTGATGTTGCTGGAGGGGGATTTTCAGCCAGGCCTTTCCTTGAAAACGGCCCTGAATCTTTTCGACTACGCCCTTGAGATCGGTTTGACGCCCAACCGACCCGATTGCCTGAGTATGATGGGTGTGGCGCGTGAAATTGCCGCCATCCAAGGCGTTAAGATGAATCCTCCGGTATTCAGCCTGCCTGACGCAAAAGGCGATATCGGCGCTCTGACCTCGGTCACCATCGAAGCGCCGGATCATTGCCCCCGGTATGCCGCCCGCCTGCTGGAAGGCATTACCGTGGCGCCGTCTCCTTACTGGCTCCAGGACCGGCTGCGTTCGGTGGGGGTGCGGCCCATCAACAATCTTGTCGATGTAACCAATTTCGTGATGCTGGAAACCGGGCAGCCCCTGCATGCCTTCGATTTTGACCACCTGGCCGGCCATCGTATCGTGGTCCGAACGGCTGCAGACCAGGAACCGTTTACCACACTGGATCAAAAGGCGCGACGGCTATCAGACCAGATGCTCATGATCTGCGACGGTGAAAAACCGGTGGCCGTCGGAGGTGTCATGGGCGGACTGAACTCGGAAATCGAAGACTCCACGACCCGTGTGCTCATCGAAAGTGCCTGTTTTGATCCGATCAGTATCCGCAAGACATCCAAAGCCCTTGGGCTCAATACCGATGCTTCCCACCGGTTTGAGCGGGGCGTGGACCCGGACGGCACCCTTTTCGCCCTGAACCGCGCTGCCAGCCTTATGGCCGAGTTGGGGCGAGGCCGGCTGGTTGATGGTGTTATCGATGAGGATTGCAGAAAATCGGGCACCCTGGTGCTCTCCCTTCGTGTGCGGGGCACCAATGACCTTTTAGGCACCGATTTGGATCGTGATCGCATGGCCGCCCTTCTGGAAAGTATTGAATTCAAGGTCCAGGACAAGGGTAGGGACGCGCTTGAGGTGCGGGTGCCTTCTTTTCGGGTGGACATCACCCGTCCCCAGGATCTCATGGAAGAAGTGGCCCGGCTTTCCGGCTACAACCAGATTCCCACCACCTTTCCCGTGCTGCCGGCTCAAGGCACGACCCCTTCCTCAATGATGGTCAGGAGAAATCAGGTTAGGGATATTCTTTGTGGATTTGGATTTTCGGAGGCTGTCAACTACAGCTTCATCAGCGCTGATTCCTGCGACCGGATTCAATTGGATGCCGATGATTCCCGACGCCACCATATTGCCCTGCTCAACCCCATTTCCGAGGAGCAGTCGGTGATGCGGACCACTTTGGTTCCCGGCATCCTGGAAGCGGCTCAGCGCAATATTGCCCGGCAACAGAACAGCCTGCGCTTGTTTGAAATCGGAAAAGTTTTTCTGCCCCAGTCGGATGTACTCCTTCCTTTGGAAAAGGAGATGCTCGTGGGTCTCTGGACCGGTCGGCGTGCAACAGCCGCTTGGCACACCCGGGAAACCGCCTGCGATTTCTTTGATATCAAGGGGACCGTGCAAGGATTGGCTCTTGCCCTGGGGATCCCCTCACTGTCGTTTTCTGCCGTGCCCGATGGCCAATGTCCCTACACTCGAGCGGGTCACGCCGCACAGATCTTTCACGACGGGCGGGTGCTGGGAATCGTGGGAGAAGTGGATTCCGAGGTGGTGAACACATACAGCCTCAAGCAGCCGGCGTTTATTTTCGAGCTGGACCTGGAAGCTATCGGTCGACTGGCATCCGATTCCAAGCAGATGACACCCATACCCCGGTTCCCCTCCACGACCCGGGATATCACCGTTATTGTCGATCAGACAATTGAATCCGGGGTCCTGCTGAATACGGTGGCTCAATTCGGCGAAAAACTGGTTGAGGACCTGTACCTGTTTGATGTGTTTGCCGGAGATCCCATACCGGCGGGGAAAAAGAGTGTATCTTTCCGGGTGGTCTATCGGTCCGCCGAACGAACCCTGGAGGACGAAACCGTCAATGAGATTCATCACCATCTCACGCATCGCTTGATTACCGAATTTGGTGCAGCCTTGCCGGTCTGACCACCTCAATCCGCCGGCAGCGTGTCACCTAATATGGATAACCCCGATGAAAGAAGAGGCTTACGGCGCGGTCGAAATTCCCGACAAGTTTTACTTCAAGATCGGTGAAGTCAGTGATATCGCCGGTGTTGCGCCCTATGTGCTGCGGTTCTGGGAGACCGAATTCAAGCAGATCAAGCCCAAGCGCACTGATGCGGGGCAGCGTCTCTACCGCAAGCAGGATGTAGCGCTGGTGTTAAGAATCAAACACCTGCTGTATCATAGAAAATTCACCATTGAAGGTGCCCGGCAACATTTGAAGAAGAAACCCGGCCCGATACCGGAACCGGTGCCGGTTGTCAACGTACCGGATATTGCCGAGATCAGGGAGGAGTTGATTCGTATCCGGGAACTAATCGACGGCCACCGGCGCTAATTTCCTTCTGTCTGCCTGATTTGCCGATTGCTGCCTCGTCATAGGACACGTTCTGCTGCTGCAGTGTACGGGGGGTAGATAGAAAGATATTGACATAACATCTATTTTGCCTTATTTAGTGTTTCTTGGTGAGCGGGCATAGCTCAGTTGGTAGAGTACAAGCTTCCCAAGCTTGGTGTCGCGAGTTCGAATCTCGTTGCCCGCTCCATTTCAAGTCCGTTTTCGTCTGTTCCGGGTGTGGTTGCTGGAACAAGGGCGGTTTCCCCGCCCGACGTGGTTTTATGGACTGGTAAGTGAAGGCATCCATTATCGGTTTGAACATGGAAACGGGCTGTTCGCCCGTTTTTGTTTTTTTGTTCGGTGAGAATATGGCCAGGCGTACCGGAAAGCGAAAACAAGAAGGTAGAGCGTCGGCGGCGCCCCGTCAACCGGATCCGGAGATCCTGAAACGACAGCGGGCATTTGTCGATTCGGTTTCGCGTCTGGCCGAGCCCCTGTGTATTGACGAAGGTATGGAATTGGTTCATGTGGAGTACCAGCGCGAGCCGGGCGGATTGACATTGCGTCTTTATCTGGATAAGCCCGGAGGAGTGACACTGGACGACTGCGTCAACATCAGCCGCCAGTTGGAAGATCTATTGGATGTACATGCGCAAGATGCACCGCCGTATCGCCTGGAGGTATCATCGCCCGGCCTTGACCGGCCGGTGGGAAAGCTCAATGATTTTATTCGCTTTAAGGGCCATCGGGCAAAAATTCGACTCACCGCTGCCGTGAAAGGTCGTCAAAATTTTACCGGTGTGCTGGCCGGGGTGATTGATGAAAGGGTCCAATTGCAGGTGGATAACGAGACTGTCAGTCTGAATTTTAAGGATATTTCACGGGCGCGGCTGATCAATTTTAATGGAGAACGCTGATGTTTATAGCAGATATCAAACGTGTGGTGGAACAGGTAAGCCGGGACAAGGGCATCGATGTGGAAATTCTGATCCGCGCCCTAGAAGAGGCGTTGCGGTCTGCTGCCAGAAAGAAATTCGGCAGCAAGGTCGACATCGAGGCGCAGTATAGTCCCGACACGGGTGAGATCGAGGTCTTCCAATTTAAAGAGGTGGTGGCGGAAGTGACCGAGCCGGACCTGCAGATCAGCTTGGCCGAAGGGCGCAAGCTAGACCCCGATTGTGAACCTGGCGACAGCCTCGGCACAAAAATGGACACATCGAGCTTCGGCCGGATTGCTGCACAATCCGCCAAACAGGTAATTATCCAGAAGATGAAAGATGCAGAGCGGGATGCGGTTTACTCCAGCTACATTGACCGCAAGGGTGAAGTGATCAACGGCATCGTCCAGCGGGTGGACCGGGGCAATATCATTGTCAACTTGGGAAATACCGAAGCCATACTCCCAACGCGGGAACAGATTCCCAGGGAAAATTACCGTCGGGGAGACCGGATCCGGGCTCTGATATTCGACGTGCTCTATGATACCCGCGGCCCTCAAATCGTGCTTTCGCGAACCCATCCTGATCTGCTGATCAACCTGTTTAAAACCGAAGTGCCCGAGATCAGCGAGGGTATCGTGGAGGTCAAAGGTGCTGCAAGGGAGCCGGGCGTTCGGGCCAAGTTTGCCGTTTCTTCCAATGATTCAGACATCGATCCGGTGGGGGCCTGCGTGGGCATGAAGGGCAGCCGGGTGCAAAATGTGGTGCAGGAACTTCGGGGTGAGAAGATTGACATTATCACCTGGCACGTGGATGCAGCCAAATATGTATGCAACGCCCTGGCGCCTGCGGAAATCTCCAGGGTGATCATCGATGAAGAAAATAACGCCATGGAGGTCATCGTCCCCGATGAATTTCTTTCCGTTGCCATCGGCAAACGGGGCCAGAACGTTCGGCTGGCCTCCAAGCTTACCGGCTGGCATCTGGACGTCAACTCAGAGTCCAAATACGATGAAATGATGAAGATCGGTTACGAATCACTGGTTAACATTCCCGGCGTCGGGAGCAGTCTGGCTGATGCCTTCTTCGAAAAGGGGATTTATTCTGCAGAAGAGCTGGCCGAATCCGCAGTTGAAGAGTTGATCGAAATCCGTGGCATAGGACAGGAAAAGGCCCTGGTGTTAATAGAAAATGCGCGGCATTATGCCATCGAGGCTGCCAAGGCGGCTGAATCCCGGCGTTTGGAGGAGGCGGTTCGCGCCGCTGAGGAAGCGACCCGGGCGGAAGCGGAAGACGATTCGGGGACGGCTGAAACGCCAGTGAATGAATCGAACGAGGGGGCGATTTTCGGCGCCGGAGCCTTGGAAGAGGAGCAGTAGCGGATCAGGATGCGGATACGGCAACAGAGCAAAAACTGCTTATAACTAGATTTGGGGGGGGAATGGATGGCAAAAATCAGAGTATATGAATTTGCCAGAGATCTTAACATGACGAACAGGGAACTCTTGGACAAGATCCGGGACCTTGATATCGACGTCAACAGCCATATGAGTTCTCTGGACGAAGATGTGGTGGCAAAGGTCAAATCGGTGCTTTTCGGCGAAAAGGACGATCAACTCGAGGAAAAACGGGTACGTCCCACCGTGATCCGGCGGCGCAAGGTTGTCTTACCCCCGGAACCGGAGATTCCTGAGGCTGCGCCCGCTTCGGCGATAGAACCGGAATCTCCTCCGGTTGAGAAGGTAGAAACGGCGCCGGCAGCGGATGAAGTGAAAACACCGCCGGAAAAGAAGCCTTTGGTGAAAAAGCGCAAGCCCGCCCAATCCGCAAAAATCATTGCCAGGCCAAAAACCCAAACACCCGGGACACCGCCGGCAGCCTCGGAACCTGAGCCGGTGGAGGCGATGCCTGCCACCGATGCGATCGAACCGGATGCAACCGGTTCACCGGAACCGGATGCCCAAATCACCGACGAAAGGACACCGATCACTGATGCGGCAGCCCCCCCTGCCGGCACGACCGATGGTGATCCGGCCGTCGATGAAGCCCTTCCCGTGGCACCGGTTGCCGAAGAACCTCCCAAAGTACCTGTGGCAAAGGCCAAAAAAGGCAAGAAAGAAACACCGGCCAAAATCATCAAACTGCCGACCAAACCCAAACTTTCAGCGGCTCCTGTAACGCGGATTGCTTCGACGGGACCGCCATTGCAGCCCCCTTCCCCGAAACCTGAAATCATCGATGCACCCGTTTCTGCCAAGGACAAGAAAAAGAAAGGGTGGCGGAAAAAAGATGACGAAACCGATGATATCCGGTTTGCCAAAAAGAAAGGCGGTTTCCGAAAAAAGGAGATCGTTGAGGGCGCAGCCTTGTACAGCGGTAAAATGCGGGGGCGGAAGGCCCGAAAGGGCAGCAAGCTTCGAGCCATGCCGGCCGGCCAGAAAACCCAGATTACTACTGCCAAGGCCATCAAACGGCGAGTGAAAGTGGATGAGACCATCGTGCTGTCGGAACTGGCCAAACGCATGGGCATCAAGGCCAGCGAAATGATCGTCAAACTCATGGGAATGGGGGTGATGGCCACGGTGAACCAGACTATCGACTATGATACGGCGGTCCTGGTGGCCGGTGAATTCGACTACGAGGTGGAAAGGGCGTCTTTTGAAGAAGACGTGATTCTGAAGAAAACCGAAGCGGATGACCCCTCAAAGCTAGTATCCAGACCTCCTGTCGTCACCATTATGGGCCACGTGGACCATGGCAAGACATCATTGCTTGACGTGATCCGCAAAACCCGTGTGACCGAAGGGGAAGCGGGCGGTATTACCCAGCATATCGGCGCTTATCATGTCGAGACCGAAAAGGGTGTTATCGCTTTTCTCGACACTCCGGGCCATGAGGCTTTTTCAGCTATGCGTTCTCGCGGTGCCAAGGTGACCGATATCGTCGTGCTCGTGGTTGCCGCCGACGACGGCGTGATGCCCCAAACCGTCGAGGCGATCAATCACTCCAAGGCCTCCGGGGTGCCGATTATCGTGGCCATCAACAAGATGGACAAACCGGATGCCGATCCGGACCGGGTTCAGCGCGAACTCAGCGAACACGGTCTGATGTCGGAAGCCTGGGGCGGTGATGCTATTTTTGTCATGGTGTCGGCTAAAAAGAATACCGGGATCGACGAATTGCTTGAAATGATTTTGCTTCAGGCGGAAATACTGGAACTCAAGGCCAATCCGGACAAGCTGGCCAGCGGCCATGTGGTCGAGGCTAAACTGGATTCAGGGCGCGGGCCTGTGGCTACCGTCCTGGTGCAGGAGGGCACCCTCCGTGCCGGTGACTCCATCGTCTGCGGGATGCACTATGGAAAAATCCGTGTGCTCCAGGACGATTTGGGCCGTACCGTTGAATCTGCCGGTCCGTCCATGCCGGTGGAGATCGTGGGCCTTTCCGGCGTACCCATGGCCGGAGATGAACTGGTAGCACTGGCAGACGAGAAGGATGCGCGCCAGGTGAGTCAGCACCGAACCCAGAAACAGCGCTCCAAGGAACTGGCCAAGACGAATCGGTTGAGCCTGGAAGGGCTATTCGAAAAGATGCAGAAGGGTGAGGTCAAGGACCTGAACCTGATCATCAAGGCGGACGTAGACGGCTCCATCGAAGCGTTGAGAGACTCCTTGGTCAAGCTTTCCAACGAAGAGGTGAGCATCAACGTGGTCCACGCAGCCACTGGCACCATCACCGAGTCGGATATTTCCCTGGCCGCAGTCTCGAATGCCATTATTATCGGCTTCAACGTCCGGCCCAACGTCAAAGTCCAGGAACTGGCCGCTGAAGAGAACGTGGATATGCGCTTCCACAATATCATCTACAATGTCATCAAGGAGGTCAAGGATGCCATTGTGGGCATGATGGAGTCCACTTTCGAGGAACGGGTGCTTGGCCGCGCCGAAGTTCGCCAGACCTTCCATGTGCCCAAGATCGGCACCATTGCCGGTTGTTATGTGACCGACGGCAAGATCCAACGGGGACAGCTCATGCGGCTGGTCCGGGACGGAATTATCACCTACGAAGGCAAAAACAATAGCTTGCGCCGGTTCAAGGATGATGTGAAAGAAGTTCTGACCGGCTATGAATGCGGCATCGGCATTGAAAATTTTAATGATATCAAGGTCGGTGACGTGATCGAGAGCTACTACATGGAAGAGATTCGACCGGAAGTGGAGTGATGAACCACAATGGTTGTAGGTGTCGGACACATCGTTTTCAGAATCCATCAGTGCAACTCCTTGAAGGAAAAACGCAAGGTCGTCAAGGCTATTGTTGCCCGCATCCGAAACCACTTTAACGCCTCGGTGGCCGAGGTGGCGGACAATGACATTTATCAGCGGGCGGTAATTGGTATCAGTCTGGTAGGCAGCGACCGTCGCATGATCAATGCGAAACTGGATAAACTATTCAACTTTGCCGAAGACCTGGGGCTTGCGGAAATGATCGACACCCAGCTGGAAATCATTTCCCTGTGACCGTCAACCCCACCCCGTCTTACCGGCAAATGATGATTCGGTGACCGGATCGAATGTGAGACCAACGTGGCAGCCAGATCATTCAATCGAGCGGAAAGGGTCGGCGGACAAGTACAGAAAGTATTGGCCGGTCTGATTCGAAAGGGCGTGAACGACCCGCGCCTGGCCCAGGCCACTATTTCCGGGGTGACCATGAGCCGAGACCTGCGGATTGCCAAGGTTTACTTTACCGCTCCCGGTGGTGCGCATGATGAACAGGCTCTCTTGGCGGGTTTTGAGAGTGCCAAAGGGTTTATCAAGCGGGAACTGGCCAGAGAACTTGGTCTACGATACATGCCGGACTTGAAATTTTTTTACGATGCGTCGTTTGACTATGGGGCTCATATCAACCGGGTCCTTAAATCCCTGCAAACCAATGATGAAAAAAATAATCCAACAACTGACGAACAGTAGCCGTGTTCTGGTGGCATCCCACGCCAAGCCGGACGGCGATGCCATCGGCTCACTGCTGGCCATGGGTATTGCACTGGAACGGGTAGGGTGCGAGGTGACACGCTACAATGAGAGCGCTATTCCCGCCGTATACCGGTTCCTCCCGTCGGTGGACAGCATCCAGAGGCAGCTGACGGATGTGGGATGCTTCGATACGGCGGTGATACTGGACTGCGGGGGCCTTGACCGTGTTGGATCGGCCGTTGATGCCATCACCACCATACCCGCCATCGTCAACATCGATCATCACACGACCAACACCCGATTCGGGCAATACCATCTGGTGGATGTGAATGCCTGTGCCACGTCAGAAATTATCTATCGGTTGATTCAGGCCATGGATCTGGAATTGGATGTAGAGATGGCCACGGCGATTTATACCGGCATTCTGACGGATACCGGTTCTTTCCGGTTTTCCAACACCAACCGGGCGGCCTTTTCCATCTGCGAAGCCATGGTTGCTATTGGCGTGAATCCGTCCGCAGTGGCCCGGCATGTATACGGCACCTATTCCCTGGGACGGATCAAACTGCTCAACCTGGCTTTGGATTCCATCGAGATATCCAGCAACGGGCACATCTCCATCATGACGGTTACCCGGGAGATGCTGTCAGATACCGGCACCCAGCCTGAGGATGCGGATGGCCTGATCAACTATGCCCGACGGATTCAGGATGTGAAGGTCGCCGCCCTTATCCATGAGCTGGAAAATGGAAATGGCGAGTCGAGGAGCCGAAAACGATTCCACGTGAGTCTGCGCTCGGACGGCAGTGTGGATGTTTCCCGCATTGCATTGGATTTCGGCGGAGGCGGCCATGCCGGAGCCGCCGGATTTTCCGTGGAGTCCAGCCTTGCAGAACTGAAGAAGACGATATACAGCCTGTCCGAAGGTATTAGGGGGACATGCCACCTGAACTAAATGGGATTCTCCTGGTCGACAAACCCAAGGGGATTTCATCCGCTGGCGTTGTCGCCCGGGTCAAGGGCATTTTCGGGGTTAATAAAGTCGGCCATACCGGGACGCTGGATCCCTTTGCTACCGGTGTCCTGATCTGTTGCATCAACCAGGCTACCCGGCTTTCCCGGTTTTTCCTCAAGGGTGACAAGGTTTACGAGGCGGAGCTGGTCCTGGGTACAGCGACCGACACTCAGGATGCGACAGGAACCGTCATTGAACGGCTTCCACTGGAGGGTATATCAGAGGAACAGGTCCGGGAAATGGCGGCGCGGTTTGTGGGCGCAATCACCCAGGTTCCTCCGATCTACTCGGCCCTGAAACACCAGGGGACACCGCTTTACAAATTGGCCCGTCGGGGGGTGCCCGTGGAAAAGCCGGCTCGGCCGATACGGATTAACCATTTGGAGCTTCTCGATGTGAACCTGCCGACGGTTCGGTTCTCGGTGTCCTGTTCATCCGGTACCTATGTCCGTACCCTATGTGCTGACATCGGTCGAGAACTGGGCTGTGGTGGGCATCTCAAGGCTCTTTGCCGAACAGCCAGTTGCGGCTTTTCCATCGATGCGGCCTTCAGCTTGGAGAAGCTGGCGGAATTCAGTGGGCAAGGTCGGCTGGGCGAAACGGTGATCCCCATGAATGAAGCGCTGCCATTCATGCCTGCTGCGGTGGTTGATGATATGCTGGCCAAAAGGATCCTCAATGGCACTAAGCTTTTGGAAGCAGACCTTCCGATTCCACCGCGGGCGTCTGAACAGGGCGTGTTTAAGGTGGTGGACCCAAACGGCCGTCTGATTGCTGTTCTGGCTGAATCATCGGCAACGGCCAGCTATAATTATTGTTGTGTTTTTTCGGCGCAAAGGTGATAATAACAAGATTGTATAGTGATTTTAACTGATTTTAAAAACCGCCGGTCATGATGCGGCCGTCCGGTTGAAACCCAGATGAAAAGCAAAACGTTAGTCAGTAACCATTTTAAGGAGGACGGAACATTGGCGTATACAGCGGAAACTAAAAAAGAACTCATTGAAAAATACAAACAGCACGACTCCGATACGGGTTCTCCGGAAGTCCAGATCGGTTTGCTTACCCATCGGATTTCTTATCTGACCGAGCATCTGAAAGTACACAAAAAGGATCACCACTCCCGTCGGGGATTACTGATGCTGGTTGGCAAGCGTCGCCGACTGCTCAATTACGTCAAGGGCAATGACGTTCAGCGCTACCGTTCTATTATCGAAGCCCTTGGGTTGCGGCGCTAAGGTGATTCGACAACGGCAACGGACAGTTGCCGGACACCTGTTGCCGGTTTTAACGGATGCAGCCACCCACAGTTCGGCTGTTGCCGAGGGGAATCGGTATATCTTGTGTGGCTTGGCGTCTGGCCACAGGCCTGACCAACGGCAACTTTACAGGCAACGGTCGGTGTTTTATCCGCTGCCGGAATATTATCAGGAGAAAGAATTCTAATGGAATATACATTCAAAGCGGATGTCGGGGGCAAGTCCCTGAGCATCCAGGCCGGCAAGGTCGCCAAACAGGCTTCCGGATCCGTTGTGGTTCAATACGGCGATACGGTGGTTCTGGTAACGGCGGTTTCCGCTACTAACGAGAGAGATGTCGATTTCCTGCCCCTTTCCGTAGAATATCAGGAAAAGATCTATGCGGCCGGCCGAATTCCGGGCAATTACTTTCGAAGAGAGATCGGACGTCCCAGCGAGAAGGAAACGCTCACCGCCCGTCTGATCGATCGCCCCATTCGGCCGCTGTTTCCCAAGGAGTACCGGTTTGAGACCCAGGTTATTGCCACGGTGCTTTCCATGGATCAGGAGAATGATTCCGATATGCTGGCCATGGTGGGCGCATCGGCGGCGCTTGAAATCTCGGATATCCCCTTTGCCGGACCTATTGCCAGTGTTCGTGTGGGACGCATCGACGGTCAATTTGTGGCCAATCCCACCCTTTCCCAGATGGCGGAAAGCGATGTCAACATCATGATTGCCGGTTCCCGCACGGGTGTGGTCATGGTTGAAGGCGGCGGCGATGTGGTCAGTGAAGCGGATATGCTGGAGGCCATTTTCTTCGGCCACCAGGCCATTCAACCCATCATCGAGATCCAGGAGCAGCTCAAAGCGAAAATCGGCAAGGCCAAGCGGATCTTTATTCCGCCTGAAAAAGATCCGACGCTGGTGGAGATGTTGCGGGAAAAGGCCTCTGTACCGTTGCATGAGGCCCTGATCATCCCTGAGAAGATGAAGCGTTACGAGGCCGTGCGAACGGTCAAGTCGCAAATTATCGAATCGTTGGGCGAGGAGATGGCGGATCGGCGCGAGGAGATCAGCTCCGTTCTTGGCGACCTCCAGAAGCAGATTTGCCGGGACATGATTCTCAAAGAGGGCCGTCGTATCGATAACCGGCGGTTTGACGAAATCCGACCCATCACCTGCGAAGTGGGTGTGCTGCCCCGACCCCACGGCAGCGCGCTGTTCACTCGAGGCGAGACCCAGGTGCTCGGAATCCTGACCCTGGGTGCGGGTGGTGACGAACAACGGGTGGAAACCCTCAGTGGTGAGGAGAACCGTCCCTTTATGCTTCACTACAACTTTCCTCCCTACTCGGTGGGGGAGGTCAAGCGGGTGGGGTCCCCCAGCCGGCGGGACATCGGTCATGGCGGCCTCTCCACACGGGCCATAGAACGGGTACTTCCGGATAAAGAGGATTTCGACTATACGATCCGCATCGTTTCCGAGGTGCTGGAATCCAACGGCTCTTCGTCCATGGGAACCGTCTGTTCAGGGATACTGGCGATGATGGACGGCGGCGTGCCGATCAAAGCACCCGTGTCGGGCATTGCCATGGGGCTGGTGAAAGAGGGTGACCAGGTGGTGATCCTTTCCGATATCTTGGGTGACGAAGATCACACCGGTGATATGGACTTCAAGGTGACCGGCACCGCCGAAGGCATCACGGCCCTTCAGATGGACATCAAGATCCACGAACTTTCCCGGGATATCATGAAGCGTGCGCTGGATCAGGCGAAGGCGGGCCGGCTGCACATACTGGACAAAATGCTCCAGGCATTAGCCGCTCCCCGTGAGGAAATTTCTCCCTTTGCACCGAAGATTATTTCGATCAAGATCAACCCGGACAAAATTCGCGACATCATCGGCCCCGGAGGCAAGGTGATCCGGGCCATTCAGAGCGAAACCAACACCAAGATCGAGATCGACGACAGTGGCCTGGTGAAGATTGCCGCTACATCGGCAGAAGATGGCGAGGCCGCCCGGCTGCAAGTGGAAACGCTGACCATGGAGCCTGAAGTGGGTGCCATATACGAGGGAAAAGTGGTCAAGACCACCGATTTCGGGGCTTTCGTCCAGATTGTTCCCGGCACCGATGGACTGGTGCACATCAGCCAGTTGGCCGCCCACCGGGTTGGCAAGGTGACCGACGTGGTCAAAGAGGGGGATATCCTTAAAGTCAAAGTCCTTGAAATTTCCAAGGACGGCAAGATCCGGCTCAGCCACAAGGCCGTTCTGGAAGATGAGCGTGAATCCGACGGTCAATAAAACCATCCTGGATAACGGCGTTCGCGTCGTTTCCATGACCATGCCCCACGTACGATCCGTTTCCATGGGGGTCTGGGTTCATGTGGGATCCCGTGACGAATCCGAGGCCGAGAGCGGGCTGTCTCATTTCATCGAGCACATGATCTTCAAGGGCACGGTCAGGCGCACCGCTTTTCAGATCGCCAAGGAATTTGATGCCATCGGCGGTCAGACCAACGCCTTCACCTCCATGGAACATACCTGCTACCATGCGCGGGTGCTGGATTCCCAACTGGAAACCATGGTGGATATCCTCTCCGACATTTTCCTGAATTCGGTTTTCGATGAAAGAGAAGTCGCGCGGGAACGACCGGTAATTGTCCAGGAGATCGGCATGGTCGAGGACAGCCCCGAGGAATGGGTCCACACCATGATGGGTCCCGCTTTCTGGGGCGGCCATCCGCTGGGACGCTCCATCCTCGGTTCCCGGGAAAACATTCTGGGGTTTGACAGCCAGACCATCAAGGCGTTTTTCAAGCGGCTCTACCAGCCCGACCGGATCATTGTCTCCGTTGCGGGCAATGTGGATCACGATCGATTTGTGGAAAAGGTGGAACCTGTTTTTTCCTCAATCGCTGCCGGTAACGGGTTTGCACCCCGGAGTGTGCCGGCAACCGGGTGCGGCATCATCCGGAAGCATCGGGATCTTGAGCAGTCGCATATCTGCCTCGGTATGAACGGGGTGTCGGTGGACGATTCCCGCCGATTTGCCGCTTCCCTGCTCAACACCATTTTCGGGGGGAACATGAGTTCCCGGCTTTTTCAGATCATTCGCGAAGAGCGGGGACTGGCCTATTCCATCTATTCCTTTTTAACATCTTTTGCCGATACCGGAATGTTCGGTGTCTACACAGCGGTTGCCCCCCCGGACCTCGATGCCAGCGTCGATTTGATTATGGACCAGTTTCGTAGGCTGAAACGTGAGCCGGTCTCTGACGATGCGTTAAGGGATGCCAAGGAGTTTACCAAGGGCAACCTTCTCATGGCCGCGGAAAGCCCGGACAACCAGATGGTCCGATTGGCCCAGAACGAATACTGTTTCGGACGGGTCATTCCCATTGAATCGGTGATCGACAACATTGATGCCGTTACGGCTTCCGAACTGCTTTCACTGGCCGAAGATCTGTGGAATAGCGGCGATGCGGCCCTAACCATGCTGGGGCCGGGTGTTGACCGGACCGACCTTTCCGGAAGACTGGCTCTGTAGGGGTTCCGAAACGCCGGTAGACAACGACAGCCTGTTTTTAACCGAACCCGAACAACTGCCTGCGAATATCTCCTATGCACGCTCCACCATCCATCGATTTCCTCAGGCTGGACCCTGATAAAAATCAGGATATTCCGCTGCCCCGTTACATGACCGCCCAGAGTTCCGGCATGGACATCTGTGCCGCCGTGGACCATGATCTAGTTTTGGCACCAGGCCACATCAGCCTGGTACCCACCGGGTTTGCCATGGCCCTTCCCACCGGGTTCGAAGCCCAGATCCGACCCCGCAGCGGATTAGCGGTCAAACACGGCATCAGTATCATCAATGCACCCGGAACCATCGACGCCGACTACCGGGGAGAAGTTAAGATCGCCCTGATCAACCTGGGACAGGAACCGGTGACACTCAAACGGGGTGACCGCATCGCTCAGATGGTTATCCAGCAGGTCTGTCAGGCCCGGATCAATGTGGTTAAGCAACTCGATGATACCGACCGCAGCGTCGGCGGCTTTGGGCACACGGGCCGATGAAAATGGCAGATTCGTCTGAAATCGGGGTGTCGGCCGAAGGCACTGGTCGCCGTCTGTCGGTCTGTGTTCTGGCCAGCGGCAGCCGGGGAAACGCCACCTACATATCCGATGGCCGAACCGCCATTTTAATCGATGCGGGCCTGTCCGGGGTAGAGATTCAGCGGAGGATGGCCTGTAAAGGCCTGGATTCCAACAACCTGGATGCCATCCTTGTTTCCCACGAGCATGCCGACCACATCCATGGCGTGGGGGTCCTCTCCAGGCGTTTTGGCTTGACGGTCTACATCAATGATGGAACCCGGCAGGCATCGGGGAAAGCGTTGGGCAAACTTCCCGAGGTCGTTCCCTTCTCATGCGGGCATGCTTTTGCCATCGGCAGTCTGGACATCCACCCTTTTTCCATTTCACACGACGCCGAAGACCCGGCGGGCTTCACCATTTCAGGCAATGGTGCCAAAGTGGGCGTGGCCACCGATCTGGGAATCGCCAGCGGAGTGGTGAAAACACACCTGAAGGCCTGTGACATCCTTATTCTTGAAGCCAACCATGATCCCCAGATGTTGATCGACGGACCCTATCCCTGGCCTCTGAAACAACGCATCCGCGGCCGAAGCGGCCACCTTTCGAATGACGCCGCCGCCCTGCTCTTGGAATCGCTCCAGCATGACCGGTTGGCCCATGTGATCCTGGCCCACTTGAGTGAGGAGAACAATACCCCGGAAAAAGCCAGGCGGGTGATGATGACCGCTCTTAACGGTGCCAGCGTCAAACTCCATGTGGCCTCCCAAGCGGAAGGCAGCCGTGTGCTGACCCTCGGTTAGCACCCTCAGATTAAAGCTCCTCGTGCAATGGTGCAAATGGGTGCTTTACCTTGTAAAACGGTCCAAACCACTTGATACGGTCAGGTTTTAGGTGGGGACCTGGCTGTTGATGAACTCCATAAAGGTCTGGCATAAAGGGGAGATGCTTCGGTGCCGATGATGGGTGAGGTAAAAGGCCCGCTTGAGATTCAGGCCGTCAATGGTCAATTTTTTCAGATTGCCCGCCGCCACATCGTCGGATACCGCGATAGCCGAAAGAATCGATACCCCCATGCGGTTTTTGATCGCCTGGCGGATCGCTTCGGTGCTGCCGATACGGGCCACCACCTTCAAATCATTGATGTTCAACCCCCCTTCGGAAAAACTGGTCTGGATGGATTTGAGGGTCCCCGATCCGTGCTCACGGATAATAAAGGGCTCGGTGAACAGTTGTTTTGTCGTGACCCGTTTTTTCCCGGACCATCGGTGATCGCTCGGCACCACCAGGCACATTTCATCTTCCACCAAATGGGTCTGCAAAATGCTTGGATTGGTGGAAACGGCGCCCACCACACCCAGTTCCAGATCGCCGGATAGAATCGCCTCGATGATCTGTCGCGTGTCGGCAATGGTGAGGCTGACGCTGACTTCCGGAAAGCGCCTGGTAAAAGCGCCGATGATCGCCGGCAGCACGAAGGCGCCGGGGATCGTGCTGCCACCCAGATTCAGGCTTCCCTTGACCTTTCCCTTGAATTCAGCCATGGCGCTTTCGGCTTCATCGCGCAGGGTGATCATCCGTTTGGCGTAGCGGTAAAGCAGGCGTCCGGCCTTCGAGGGCAGGACCTCCTTGGCCAGTCGATCGATGAGCCGGCAATCGAAGTGATCCTCCAGATCCTTGATGTGACTGGAGACGGTGGGTTGGGAGAGGTGCACTGCCCGGCCCGCCCGCGAAAAGCTTTTGAGGTCCACCACCTTGCAGAAAATTTGAAGCTGCCACAGGTCCATGGCTTAAAATCCGAATTTTGTTTTAATTCGGTGATTGACTCCGGGGGGCACCATGTCCGAGACGTCGCCGCCAAAGCGGGCGGCCTCCTTGATGATAGATGAGCTGGTAAAAATCCAGCGCAGGCCGGTCATGAGAAATACCGTCTCAACCTCCCGGTTGAGTTTTCTGTTCATCAGCGCCAGCTGGAACTCATATTCGAAATCGGAAACGGCGCGCATCCCCCGCAGAACGGCATTGGCATTCCGCTTCTGGGCGTAGTCCACGAGCAGGCCGTCGAAGGTGTCAAATTCGATATGGTCGATGCCTGACATGGATTCATTCAGCATTTCCAAGCGCTCCTCCACAGTGAACAGCGCATTTTTGCCGGGATTGAGCAGAATGGCGATGATGATTCGGTCGAACAGCTTCAAGCCGCGTTTGGCAATGTCGATGTGTCCATTCGTTACGGGATCGAAGGATCCGGGATAGATGGCGATACGTTGCATGAAGACTCCCAGCGATTGAAAACAGCCAAGGGGATCGAACAATTGTCGGGAAAGGGCTATAGCATGGTATCCATAAAAGAAACAAGGGTTTTCCCGAATCGACGCTGGTCTCTAAGGGTCAGCTTGCCCATGGTGCGGAGGATGGGCTCCCGGGTGCTGTGCTCGATGACCACACAGGCGCCGGAGGAAAGTGCCCCGCATGATAAAAGGCCGGCCAACGTCGGTGCCACGGCATTGATTTCATAGGGAGGATCCATGAAGACCAGGTCGAAGGCATCTCGTTCCGATATCAGGCAGTTGAGGTTCTTCAGGATATTCCAGTGGATCACGCGGGTGCGATCTTCCAGCCCCAGTTCCCGGATATTGTACCGGATGGCGGAAAGGGCCGCCTTTGCCTGATCCATGAAGACGGCTGAGGCGGCACCACGGCTCAGCGCCTCGATACCCAGGGCTCCGGTACCGGCAAACAGATCCAGCACGTGTTTGGCTTGAAGGCTGCCGCCCAGGATATTGAACACGGACTCTTTGATCCGGTCGGCAGTCGGTCGGGTGGCCATGCCGGCGGGAGCCCTCAGCCGTCTGCCTTTTAGCGTCCCGCTGATGACTCTCATCCTTTGTTTGCCGTTATCAGCGACTTGATATATTTTGGTTTGACACCGATGGCCTTGGCGGTCTTGGCCACATCATTGTCGTGGGCGGCCAGTTTTTTGCGGACATATTCGGCTTCAAAAGCGATGCGGGCCTTTTCCATGCCGTCAATGGAAAAGAGTTCACTCACAGCGGTTTTCTGGTCCGAGAGGTTGGCGGGAAGATCCCTGACGGTGATAGTGTCTTTTTGAACCATGATAGCCAATCGTTCGATGAGATTTTTCAGTTCCCGCACATTGCCCGGCCAGGTGTATTTCGTTAAAATTTCCAACGCATTGGAGGATAATGTCTTGCGCTTCTCACGGTTGCTGGCGGCGGCCTCGGTCAGGAAAATTTCCGCCAGGGCCGGGATGTCTTTGGCCCGATCCCGGAGTGGCGGGACCTCGATGGGGACCACGTTGAGGCGATAATACAGATCTTCCCTGAAACTTCCGTTTTCGATTTCCGCCTCCAAATCCTTGTTGGTGGCCGCGATTACCCTCACATCCGTTGTCAAAACTCGGCCACCGCCCACCCGCTGAAATTTTTTCTCATCGAGGACGCGCAGGATTTTGGCCTGGGTGACCAGGCTCATATCGGCGATCTCGTCCAGAAAAATGGTGCCGGTGTTGGCCATCTCGAACTTGCCCCGTTTTTTGGTGCTGGAGCCGGAAAGGGCCCCTTTTTCATGGCCGAACAGTTCACTTTCGATGAGTGTTTCGGGAATTGCCGCGCAGTTAACATCGATCATTGGGGATTCGGCTCGCGGGCTCAACTGGTGGATGGTTCTTGCCACCAGTTCCTTGCCGGTGCCGTTTTCCCCTTTAATCAGCACCCAGGATTCGGTGGGGGCAACGGTGGCGATCTGCATCTTCAGTGCCTGCACCGGTGAACTGACGCCACTGATGGAGTGCTTTTCAATGGTTTTTTTCCGCAGGAAGCGGTTCTCTTCCTCCAGGCGGCGGAAATTGAGGGCGTTATTGATGGCAACAATGACTTTGTCGATATTCAGGGGTTTTTCGATGAGGTCGAAGGCTCCTAGTTTGGTGGCTTTGACCGCGGTTTCCACGTTGCCGTGGCCGGTGATGATGATCACCGGCAGGGCAGCATTGTTTTTTTTGATTTCTTTCAGCGTTTCAATGCCGTCGATTCCCGGCATCCAGATGTCCAGCAGCACCAGATCCGGTGCTTCGGTATCGATAACCTTCAGGGCTTCATAGCCATTGTTGGCGGTGATGACCTCAAACCCTTCGTCGGTGAGCAAGCCGCTGAGGGACTGAAGAATCGATGGCTCGTCGTCGACAATTAATATAGAGGGGAACATATGGGGTTTCCTTTCTCAAGAAACGATTTCAAGCCGGCAGTTCGATAACAAATTTCGCCCCCTTCGGCAGATTGTCCTGCACCCGTATCATACCGTTGTGGTCGGTGACAATGGAGTTGACGATGGTCAGGCCCAGGCCCATGCCAGCCTTCTTGGTGGAAAAGTTGGGTTCGAACAGCCGGATTTTGTCTCTGTCGGCGATGCCGGTGCCGTCGTCGGCCACTTCTAAGCGGACCAGCTTCAAAATGGGATCGTAGGCAGCCGTGATGGCAATGTGGCCCTGGTTGCGAACGGCGGCTACGGCGTTGTCAACCAGGTTGATCATGGCCTGTTTGAACTGCTGACGGTCCAGGTTCATCTGGGGGATGTCTTCACTGATCCGGACATCGAAGACGATACCCGGATGCCCTTCCCGGTATAGGGAGACGGTCTCTTCGATGATGGGGGGCAGCTGGCAGGCCTTGGGGTCGGCCGTGGGAAAGCGGGCGAAAGTGGAGAACTCGTTGACCAGGTTGCGGATCAGGTCAACGTGGTCGATGATCATGCGGGTGCACTCGTCGAACACCGGTTCGTTGATACGCTCTGAATAACGCCTTTTAAGCCGCTGGGCTGACAGGCTGATGGGGGTGAGCGGGTTTTTCACCTCATGGGCGATGCGCCGGGCCACTTCTCGCCAGGCGGCCATTCGCTGGGCTTTTTCAAGTTCCGTCAGGTCATCGAATACCATGACGATGCCCATGGGGCGTCCCTGTTCATCTTTCAGGGCGTTGACATATACGAGAAATGTCCGCGGTTGTCGGTTTACCGAGACCCGCAGAGGAATTTCCAGGGTCTGGTCCCGCACCGAAGTGACCCGATCCATGATGTCTTCGGCAAATTGAAGGTGTTCGGTGTTCAGCAAATCTTCATAATGTTTGTCCAAGACCTGCCCGGCGTCAAGGCTGAGCATTCGTTCCGCTGATTTGTTGAAGGTGGTAATGATGCCGTCGGCATCCAGGGTGATGACACCGGCGGAAACATTTTTCAATACGATTTCCATATATTGCCGCCGTTCCTCGATTTCCTGGTTTTGTTCGGTGAGTTTGCGGGCGGACAATTCCAACTGCTGGCGACCGGAGCGCAGGTCCCTCGTCATCTTGTTGAAAGCATCCACGAGACTGCCGATTTCATCGTCTGTCGCATCGCTGTCGATGGTGACGGTGAGATCTCCCTCGGCCACTCGCCGTGTGCCGGCAGCCAGGTCCATGATGGGAATGGTGATGGTTTTGGCCAGGTAGAAGCCAAACCACACGGCGCAGAAGATAACCAGCAGGGCCACAATGGACAGGGTAATATAGTAGGTGATCTGAATAGGCTTTTTCAGCAGCTTGATCTGCTGGTATTCGTCGATTCCCCTGGAAATGGATTCCATGTTTTCCGCCAGGTCCGGTGGAATAAAGAGACCCAGGACCACATGGGCGGTGGCCGTTTCCGGGGCAACCCCAAAGGGTATCGTTCCGATCGTTCGGAGCAGTTCCCCGTCGCTCAGCGTTCCGGTGAGGGTGCGCACCTCCTTTTCGCCGGCGTCCTTGATAAACGCACCCGGGGGGGCGGCTTCAACGGCAACATTTTCCAGGTCTTGCCCCAGGGCATAGGTGAGGCGGTTGTAATTTGCCGAATAGACCTCCACCGTGTCAAGGTCGAACTCGCGCTGAACCACCTGAATGTAATGGGTGAGTTCTTTGAGTTTGTCAGGTTCGGTCAAGTTTTTTCGCTGGATCTGATAGGAGATCCGCTCCAAAAAAAAGCGCTGGCGGATTTCGTTTTCACGATAGAACTGCTGGCCGACCAGAAGGGATTTCTCCAACGCCTGCTCAACGGGAACGGTGAACCAGAATTCGATGCTGTTGGTGATAAAATTGATGGAAAAGAAAAATAGGATGATGGTGGGCAGTAGGGACAGGGCCACAAAGGCCATGACCAATCGGGTCCGCAGCCGGGCACCCATGACTTTTCGGCGCCGGGCGTAGAGCAGCTTCACCAGGTTCCGAAACACGAGAAAGATCAACAGGATCAACAACAGCATGTTGATGTTGATCAGAATGAACATCAAGATGGTGTTGGAAACCGGGATATCTGCACCGAAGGTGATCACCCGGTTTTCCACCAGTGTGAGCACGGTCACCACCACGATGATGACGATACTGAGCACCGCCTCCCGTTTGCGGCGTTTGCGTTCTTCTTCCGAGAGGATCGGTTTTGGTGTAGGGCTGCGTTTGCCGAAGATCATGAGGGCATGTGGGAAAATCGGTTAATAGATAAAATCGATGGTATACCAGTCGGTTTCAAAATCCCAGAGGGAGAGAAAAAAAAGGACGTAGTGCAGATAATAGGGCAGCGTTACCCGGCTGAGTTTTGCCTTTGCCTGGATCTGGTATTGTTTGCCCCTTTCCAGCAGTCCCAGCGGGATCACTTTGAGGCTGTCGATCTCGGTCATGAGTTTTTTCGCCGCATCGAAGGATTGAAGGATCACGGGGCTGTTGCTGTCCCATGAGCGGGATACGGCATATTCTTTTTTAAGGCTGTTGTATTTGATGGTGTGGGTGATGGTTAGATCCGCCATCTTTTTGTCTAACCACATGCTTCGGGTTCGGTAAAGATTGATGAAAAATGTGAATGACGCCGGCACTCCATTCTTTACCGCATCCTCCATTTTTTGGGTAAAGGCACCCTCCACCGACAGGTAAACCAGCAGATCGTCCCTAGTGTTGGTGACAATAATGTTGGTGAGCGAGGCATCCTTGGCCATGGCTATTCCATGGATCGGCAAAAGAAGGATAACCCACACTATAAAGCCGGTAACTCGCTGGCTGGATTGGTTCATGGATGTGCCGCTGGATTCTCGAGGTTGACTAAATAGAAGAAAACAATACAAAAAATAACCATACCGGAACTGTTGAAAAATGGCAAGGTGTTTTGCGGCGGGTGCCCGGAGGCAGGACGGGTTCATGCCGGATGAGTTGCCATGGTGCAGGTTTCCCAGGAGCCTTTTTCCTTGAAGAACTTCTCCAGAAAGGCATGGTTGAATGCGTGACCGGATCTGTTGGCGATTACATGTCCCATGATGGGCATACCGATTAGGGAAAAATCGCCGATGCAGTCAAGCAATTTGTGGCGAACGAACTCGTCCGGATAGCGCAAGCCTCCCTCGTTGAGCACTCGATTGCCGTCGATTACCACGGCATTGTCCAATGAACCGCCCCGGGCCAGACCATAGCGCTTCATCATTTCCACCTCATGGAGAAAACCGAAAGTCCGGGCCGCACAGATCTCTTTCTCAAAGGTTTCCCGGCCGATGACAAAATCGCAGGTCTGGGTGCCGATGAGCGGGTGATCGTAGGCGATGGTGCAGGTAATCCTGAATTCGTCGGCCGGATAAACAGTGACGGACTTCCCGTTTTCAGATAGGGAAATGGGCTCGTTCACTTTAAAATAGCATTTACGCCCATCCTGGCGAAGGGTTCCTGCTGATTTGATCAGTTGGGTAAAGGGGCCGGCGCTGCCGTCCATGATGGGCAATTCATAGGCGTCCACTTCGACAACGGCGTTGTCAATGGACATGCCGGTGAATCCGGCCATCAAATGCTCGACCGTGGAGACGATGCAGCCCTCGGCACCAATGACGGTGGCCAGACTCGTGTCCACGACGTTGTTGAAATGGGCGGTGACCCCGGGGTGGCCGGGAAGATCACTGCGGACAAAACGAATGCCGTGATTGACCGGTGCAGGCTTGATGGTGAGGTTGACGGTTTTTCCCGAATGCACACCGACACCGGAACAGCTTGCCGGCATGCTGATGGTTTGCTGGTGGTGTTTCATTTTTTGATATATCCTGACGCGTTTCGATCAGTCCTGAGCGGATGCATGAGCCGCCGCGTCAATTTTTACAGTAATGTGCGGTTGATTTTCGCCGCAATCCTTTTTCCCGCTTAAACCCGCCTATGTAGACAACGAGCGAGAAAGGGTGTTTCTTGCCTACCGGCAATCTTAATCACCCGCTTTTCTTTTGACAACATTTAATTGTTATTCCGATAGGAATTTGATTCTTATACAAAACCGTTGTTCTTGGGTGACGGGCTTGATATACATTTTACTTCGCACGTTTCGTACGAAGTAATCCGTTATTTTTTAGGGAGGTGGAATTTGCTGGCCAGGGTATTGAGCAGTGCCGTGATCGGTATCGATGCTTATCTGGTGGAAGTGGAAGTGGATATTGCCCAGGGACTGCCGACCTTCACGACGGTGGGCCTGCCGGAAGCGGCGGTCAAGGAGAGCCGGGAACGGGTTAAATCTGCTATTACGAACTCTGGCTACACGTTTCCGGCGGATCGGATCACCGTCAACCTAGCCCCGGCCAACATTAAAAAGGAGGGGACAGGCTTCGACCTGCCCATGGCTTTAGGGATTCTGTCCGCCACCGGCATCCTTTCCGAAAAAGCCATTTCCGGTTACCTGTTTTTGGGTGAGCTGTCCCTGGACGGCCGCGTTAAGCCGGTTAACGGCTCCTTGCCCATGGCCATCGCGGCTCAGAAAGCGGGATACCGCGGCATTGTGGTTCCCGCGGATAACGGCAAAGAAGCATCCGTGGTGTCGGATCTCTCCGTTTATCCGGTGCGCACCCTGGGCCAGGTCGTGGATTTTCTCAGAGGGTTCGGGTCTATTCTTCCGTTAAAGACTGACCTGCGAGCCGTGTTTGATGCTCCTGATTGTTCAGGGACGGATTTTTCCGAAGTGATGGGCCAGGAGCATGCCAAGCGAGCGCTAGAAATCTCTGCGGCCGGCGGCCACAATGTGCTCACATTATGATTGCAATACCCCACATATGAAAAAATCAATTTTCGTCAGCTTCCTTATGGTCGGTCTGGTTCTGTTGCTGTCATGCCATCCAGCGCCCGCCCTCGCTCTCAGTGACACCCCATGGCCGCACCCTGCGGCTGCTTGGCAAGGTGAGGTGGTCGGCATATCCGATGGAGACACCATCACGGTCCTTCATAATGGCAAGGGTGAAAAGATACGGCTATACGGTATCGACACCCCTGAAATGAAGCAGGCCTTCGGGAAGAGGGCCAAACAGTTCACATCAGACCAAGTGTTCAGGAAGACCGTTAAGGTGGTCCCAATGGATACAGACAGGTATGGTCGGACAGTGGGCATGGTGTACCCTATCAGTGGGGCTGAGAGCCTCAATGAGGCCATTGTCAGGGAAGGGTATGCTTGGGTGTACCGAAAATATTGCAAGGCTGATTTCTGCGCTGGCTGGCTGGAGGTGGAACAGACGGCTAAGGGTAGGGGGTTGGGGTTGTGGGTTGATGGTAGTGCGGTGCCGCCTTGGGAGTTCAGGAGGGTGAAATAACCTGAAATAGCATGGTAAGGAAGGCAGCAAAGGCTGTTAACGCTGTAAATAGCATGGTCCAAAACATGTACTTGGTATAGCGCTTAGTGTGCTCTGCGGTGTCCTGAATGGCCGTAGTTTGACGTGAGAGAAAGACAGCCTTTGCTTTTTCAGTACGTTCTAAGTTTGGATTGATGCATTCATCTATCAGTCTTTCGTTATCCATTTCATTGTAATTCTCATTCATAATAGTCTCCTTTGTTTATCCATCTATTGGTCCTGCTTTTGTTCATTCCGTTTCTGAATCTTTTCCCACAACACAGCAGCTTCTTTCTGAGCCTCTGCGATCTGTTCGGGGGGCATCATGTTGGTAAGGATTCCCATATTTTCCGTTGCCTGTTGGTGACCTTGGGCAGCGGCAAGACTCATCCATATATAGGCTTTTTGGTAATTTAAAGGCACTCCTTTTCCAACACCATAAATCAATCCCAAATTGAATTGAGCGTATGGGAATCCCTGCATGGCAGCTTCCAAATACCATTTCTTCGCTTCCTGATAATTTACAGGCCCTCCTTCCCCAAAATCGTACATCGTTCCGGCATTGTATTGCGCTATTTTGTTTCCTTGTTCAGCTGCTTTTAAGAACCATTGTAGAGCTTCTATATTGTTTACAGGAACACCCTGTCCTCCTCGATACATAACACCAAGATTACTTTGAGCGATTTCGTGGCCTTTTTCGGCAGCTTTCTTGTACCATTCAAGAGCCAATGGGTAATTCACAGGGACACCTTTGCCTTTGTAATACATATGACCAACATCAAACATCGCTCTGACATTACCCCAATAAGCAGCTTTATCATACCATTTCAAAGCTTCTTGATAATTGACTGGAACACCTAAACCCTTGTCGTACATTATCCCCAAAGTATATGTAGCATCGATGTTTCCAAGTTCTGCCGCTTTATGGAACAGTCTTAGAGCTTCAGAGTAGTCTTGTGGGACTCCACTACCTGTAAAGTGACTTAAACCCAAGTCGTATGCTATTTGAGCATTAAGGAAATTGTCTATGACTTTTGAGTTTTTTGGTTCCTCACTGCCGCAGATTCCACAAACGACCTCCGCGAAAATATATGAACAACAAAAAACGATGACCAGCCCCCACCATTTCAATATCGACCATCTCTGATTCATATGCGGACACCCCCTCATCTCATCCTGAAATGATGGCTATGGAACTCAATCTTGGAACACTATCTGTGGATGGATCTGTGGAACACAGCGGACAGGTATTAAACGATATCTCGTTACCACAATGGGTGAGGGGTGGCAAGGGATATGGAATCCCTGAAGACCGCTGAATGCTTTCTATCCACATAACCTCTTTATGACCAAGGTTTGAACCAGCAAAGACTGCTGGATCAGCATTTCGTGAATCCTTTTTGATTTGGCATAGGATGGATTGGGCTTGATGACTTACCGTATTGACTGTATGGTATTACATTAAAGGGATCTAATTTTCCCCTATTACGTTGTTTAGGATAGTAGAGGTACCAATGACTGATGGGAAGATGACATGGGATGGATACAAAAGCTGGGTCAGCACTCTTATCCAAAGTAAAACCAGCTTTCTGTGCCGAGGACAATCTAATGAGTATTGGAAGCTACAAACTACATTCCATAGAGAGGCTATACATAAAAAGCTATCTCTCCTTGATTACCTTGATGTTATCATACCAGATATCCACTATCATCTTTGTGCTGTCCATGATGAAATTATCAACCTAAGGGTGCAAGAGGAATTCGGTGCTTTTCTTGCGTTAATACAGCACCATGGGTTTCCAACTCCTTTACTTGACTGGACTCTATCCCCCTATATTGCAGCTTACTTCGCATTCAAAGGTGTTAATGATGTTCAGCCACAAAGCGATAACGTAAAGATATATCTTTTTGATCACTTACAGTGGCTTAAATCATTTGAACAACTTTATGACTTAAGAGATACGTCCAAAGGATTTGTAAGTATTTTAAAGCCATATGCAAAGCATAATCCTAGAATTATCGCACAACAGGGTTGCTTTACATTGACCAATATAGAAGAAATGGAACAATACATTCTTGAAAGGGCAATACAAAACCAAACGAATTTTCTATATACAGCTTTGCTCTCAGTCAAAGAAAAACCATTGGTTCTAAAAGAACTCAATTGGATGGGCATTAATGAAATGACGTTGTTTCCAAGCATTGGTGGTATTTGCAGAGGCTTAAAAACCATGCACTTTTCACCAGATACTATTGGACCAACTCTTAGCGAACAATTGAATTTATTAGCTAAGACAAACTTACCAAATGAGGGGCCATCAGTAGGATGGTAGATTGTCAATACTGATAAAGCTTTCATTTCCAACCCAAAAATATGAACCGGTATCTTATACGTGACGTGGCCAAGTTCTCCCCCGTAGGCCCTCGCCGGTCCATCTAAAGGAACACACGCACGTACCCTCCTAAGCATTATCGGCGGTCGGCTGTTTGTAATAGCGCATAGGGATATTGCCACTGCCGCTGGTTCTCATTCACGATTACAACTCATTCATGTAAACATTCTTGACCTCTTCAGGCTGGATGCACAGATACGTCATGGTCTGCCTCTGGCTGCTGTGGTTGAATATATCCACCAACTCAGGGAGGCCAACTCCGAAGGACACCCTCTGATGATACCCGAACGTCTTTCGCATTGTGTGGCTGCCGAAGTTACCCTTCAGGTTGACCGACTGACACCACTGCTTTACCAGCCTGTTGACTGAGGGGACCGTTAGAGGCCCTCTCTGACCAGTGAACAATGGGTCTTCATCCTTGTATTCACGGCTCTTAAGCAGGCCCTGGATAGCCTCTGTGGCCGCCTTGTTGAGGGTGATTCGACGGTGCTTGCCTGTCTTCTTTTCCTTTAGTGTCAGCTCATCGCCTGCCTTCAAATCCTTCACCATCCGCACTGTAATCCGCAGCAGGTCAGACGCCCTCAGGTTGGTGTTGATGCCCAGGGTGAACAGACACAGATCCCGAGGTTTATCACTGAGCAGCCTCTTGATGGATTTGATGTCCTTGATGTCTTTGATGGGGTCCACCTTGATGGAGTCTCCTATCTTGGGATGGTTGGGGTTCTTGATGGTGGTGTTCTTCTGCGCCATTAGCTGGCCTCCGTGGTTGAAATATTAGTTAACTAATAGACACAATATGCCTAAATCTTAACCAGTTGTCAACACCCATTCCAGCTCTTTATTTTGCCACCATCTATAATACACCAATATCATTCATTATTATCAACTCCACGGGTCAACTCGTTAACTTTAGCCTATTTGTTAACCAGTTCATTGGCTGTGTCCACCGGTCCTGAGATTGTGTTTACCTCAAATTATGGTAACCACCTGATATTGTTCAATTCGCGCTTACAGCCCACCTTAGGAGAGAAAGAAGCTAAGAATATAGTTAACGATAGGCTGAGATAGAGCTAACCTACTGTTTTAATTAGATTGGCGCTTACGGCTCACCTTAGAAGGACTAAAGCGCCATGATATCCGCAACATCACCATCGGGGTGATAACGGCTGGTAAGGCGCACCACATATACACACACAACCGACCACATGAAGGGAGGTGACAGCAACACAATGGACTTTGAAGCAAAGAAACAGGAGCTTGAGACCCTATGGGAGGACTCATTTGACCTGTGCAAGACCATGGTAGCATCCTGTAAGAATGGAGACATGAAGCTGACCGGCTCCATCCTGAAGGAACTCAATCAGTTCATCAAGCAGTCTGTCGATTTCATACACCACACGGCAGCTCAGGAGGCCTTCAGTGACCAGCAACGGCAGGATGAAGAGGATGCCATGAAGGCGATGGAGGAGCTTGATGTAAGCTTGCCTGTGTTCCCTGAGGATGATGAGGATGAACATGGGGAGGCCCTGGAGCTACCGGAGGAGTTCCCGTGTATTCACTCGGGTGATTAGAGTCACACAACCACCAACAACAATTTAAACTGCAACACAGCAGCGGCGCAGAGGCACTGAGACCACCACCATGGGGTCCGGTGCCTTTGTCGTTTCTGAGGGGGTGAAATGAAAATCAAACAGCAATCAACCATTAAGATTGTAGACGGTGTCATGGGTGCCGGCAAGACATCCTGGGCAGTCCAGATGATGAACGACCAAAAGAACAGCGGCAAGCGGTACCTTTATATCACGCCGTTCCTGTCGGAGGTTCAGCGGATTATCGATGATTGTCCTGGCCGTGAATTTGTTGAGCCTAAGGATGGCGCTGGCAGTAAGAACAAATCGGATGCCCTGAAGCTTCTCCTGGCCGATGGTCGTAATATTGCATCGACCCATGAACTGTTCAAACGGTTGGATGATACCACCCTGGACCTGATTCGTATCCGAGGTTACACCCTCGTCATGGATGAGGTCATGGATGTGGTCGAGCCACTGAAGCTAAAACCTGAAAAGGTAGCAGCCATGTTCAACCGGGAAGTCCTCAGGCTCCAGACCGTCAAAGATTATGATGGTTCCTTTTTTCGTGTCCGTGCTGGCCAGGAAGAGGCCTTCGATGAGTTCGCTGAATATCAGCGCATGGCCGAGATGGGCAGGCTGGTCCTTGTCAATGGCACCCTGCTGATGTGGCTCTTTCCGAGTCCCATCTTTAGTGCCTTCAGGGAAATTTATAACCTGACCTACCTGTTCGATGGTCAGATTCAGAAGGCCTACTTTGACCGGTTCAATCTGAATTATGAATACTTCACGGTCGCTGGTTCCAGGGATGCCGGATACCGGCTGATACCTCATGAGCGTGGCAGGACGGCTGAGGCTGACCGTATTGCTGAGTTCAGGAAACTGGTCACCATCCATGATTCCGACAAGCTCAACGGTACCGGGAAGGCTGATAGTTCGCTGTCTGCTACTTGGTTCACCATGAGAGCATGCAAAGCGGACAAGCAGAAGCTCAAGAAGAGCGTCTACACTTTCTTCAGATGGCATGCCAAGGGTAAGTCAGGGGAGAACATGTGGACGACCTTCAAGAATCAAAAGCAGTCCTTAAGTGGCAATGGTTACGCTCGTGGATTCGTTCCATGTACGGCCAGAGCCACCAACATGTATCGTGACAGATCGAATCTGGCCTACTGCTGCAACCGGTATGTGCATCCGTTCGTGAAGGACTTCCTCAACGGCGATGGTTTCAGTATCGATGAGGACTTGTTTGCCCTGTCGGAGATGATTCAGTGGATCTGGCGTTCACGGGTTCGGGACGGAAAACCCATCAATGTGTTCATCCCTTCTGCACGCATGCGGGGACTGCTGATTAGCTGGCTGGAAGGTCACTGGAATGGAAAACCTGCAGATTGAACCTGCAGGAATTGATTTTTTTATATGTATTTCCAGTACTTTGAAGGCCTATCCCTTATAGGGAAAATACCCACAGTTAGCTGTAAAGTTTGCCATTTAGTTTTGATTGAGCCTGAGCGTTAGCGAAGGTGAGACCTTGCAACACTTGGTCAACACCATGCATTAGATTTAAAGAATAACCCTTATCCTATCCAACACCATGCTAACACAATGTCAGCCACAGATAGACCTCACCCCCTGCCGGGGGCAGTTGCTGACCGACAGTTAGCTATCCGTTGGATGGTGTCCATGCTTTAAAGCTTGCCAGCCCTACGGGCGATTGACACCAAAAATAGTAATAACATTCTTGAGCTGTCCCAGAGCTGACCTTCAGTTATCCTTTTGAGTGGTCTCAATAGCCGTCTCCCACAGCTTTAGGACCACTGATTGATAACCATTGGTCAGCTCTACACCATCCCCCCAGCCTGTGCATCACCGCGCTCACTGCTCTTGAAACCTGAAGCCCTGACTCATCCACCAGCCATAATGCCCTGAGGGGTGTAGGCTGTTGGGTGCCCAGGACACCTTCACAGGGTGAACGCGCTCGCCGGCTGGTGCCGGTCATGTGGCTGGCTGGGGGGATGGTCCCCTTCATTATTATTCTTCATCTCTCTTCGTCTTTGTATGGTTCACCGAGCCGGTTAACCTATTCAAGGCCTCAATGTTAACGAAAGGAAAAACAAATACCAATGCCTAAATATGGAGGCTCAATGCAGGCCGCAATTGTAGGTAATGAGCAACAAAAATGTAAAGTGGATGGGTGTTATACAACCCGTTGGCGAATCTCGGGATACTGTCAACATCATTCAGACAATCAGCAGCGCTGGGGCCACCCTGAAGGCCTGGACATACCGGACGCAAGGCTAACCATAGCCTTTGACCAGATTCAAAAGGTCATAGCGGCCAATCCAGAGCACAAAGGGATAGCCATCGGTAAACGCTTCTTTGAACAATGGATGGTAGTAGCTGTTGCCACTATTAAACTCAGTCCCCCTATGGTTCCAACTGGCCGGCATTTGGTCAGACTGGCTGACTTCAATGTCCATCCTCTGGACTGCCTTACCGTCGTTGGGAGTGTGTGGCTGTTTGCCACCCGGGACCGGGGGAGATTCGTCAAGGGTGATGAACACACGAGAGCTGTCATGGGACAGAAGCTGTTTGCTCTTGCTCCCATGAGGGGTGAACATCAAAAGACCGGACAGGAGCGAAAGGCCGCCGGCAAATACATTCAAGACAGCATTGGTGTCCTGCTGGTCACGCTGGCCGATGCTGTAGAGCAGATGGAGCAACGAGGGCAGACCCGATTGAAAGCCATGGGGTCTGCCTTGGATATTCCATAATGACCGCAGCCATCACCATCAACACCACCATCGTAAAATAAAGGAGCACACAAACCACCATGAACACCAACACCAACACCACCAGCGCTCACCCAGCGCACGCTAAAAGAGACCCAATGGTAGGTCAGCGCTTCGGGTACCTCGTTGTCCTTGAGCGGGCTGTACGGCCATCACACATCCGCAGTGGTGTCTATTACCGATGTGAGTGTCTCCGGTGCGGGAAGTTGACCACAACCTTTTCAGGTTCATTGAAAAATGGGGATACCCGGTCGTGTGGCTGCCTCTTCAGGAGCTTCAACGCATGTAAAAAGGCGGGCATCCCTTACGATAAACACAAGCACAGGGGACCGGTAGAGGCGCTGTAATAGAGGGCAGCCACCACCGGCACCACCACCAACCAACCATAAATCAACCCAACTTAATAAAGGATTCAAAACCACCATGAACACTATTACAACCAGCCAGACCGCCAGCATCATCACCGCAGCAGCAGTAGAAAAACCCCGACTGAGAATCACCAACTCCAACTCCAAACAGGTGACCTTCATCAGCCTCTCAGGTATGCATGAGCAGGTTAAAAAGACCTGCAAAGCGCATGGCATTAAGATTCAAAACTTCTATTCCCAGGCCGTCGTTAACATGCTCCTGAAGCTGCGCCAAGAGGCAGCCTTGGTTGCAGAAATCAAAGCAGCAGCAGACGGGGAGGCCGACTGATGGCCAACTCAAGGCCCACCTTGGGCACCATAGAGAACGCCTGCCAACCACGGAAAACCATGGGCAAGGTCTGGTCTCTCCCATCGGTCATCTTTGACCCGGAGGTGATTGAAATATCCCACGTGTTCATCCACTCAGCCTCTACCGGCCTTGCACAGTACATGACCGTGCAGCAGGCCACGGAGAAGAACTATGTTGAAATCGTCTTGTCTGGCAATCACCATGTGGCGCTTATAAAAACCCATTATGTCCAGCTGGTCTTTAGGTCATCTGAGAGCCTCCTAAAGGCGCTGGCACCACCTAAACCCGCAGACCACCGGAGGTATTAACCATGGCAGAAGTCCTGTTCTACCTCATGGTGGACGCACTGCTCGCGGCATCCGTCCTGCTTGTCGTCAGAGGATTCGTTTTTAACATCTAAACCATCAGCACCAACCAACCATCAGCAGCATTTAAATAAAGGAGAACACAATCAATGAGTAATTTTATGGAGATTCAAATGGGCACCGCCTCACAGCAGGCACCTGAAGCACCGAAGTATGTTGGCATTCAAGATGAGCTTCAGCATGGCGGCAGCATCACCGTCACATCATCCGGTGGTTTCCACCAAGAGGAGCCCACCACGGTCAACGTGGGTGAGGGTGAAGCTGACTTCAATGGGGACAATGTTCTTTCCACACTCAAGACCAAAACAGGCCGTCCCCTAAATGACCTGAGCAAGCTGGATGGTGCCACCATTACCGTGGGAGGTGTTGAAATGTCCATCCAGGCAGCCATCAATGTTGGCCTGCTCTCTAAAGGTGCAGACGGTACCATCAGCGGGACCGGCAAGAGCAAGGGTATCAATGAAGGCAAGAAGCTGCAGAGCATCCAGGCACAGCAATCAAACAGCAAGGCAGTGGACACACGGCCCATCAGTAATGAACTTAATGAAATGCGGGCTAAGCTGGGGGATTGGGGTGTTGACCAACAGGTTTCCCAATGCATCTCTCAAGTGGTCCTTGGCAAGGACACAGGTCAACCTGTTGAGGCTCTCTCACGGGCAACAGGTAAGCCTGCATCTGAGGTTCACCGTATTGTGAACAATGCCATCAAGGGAACACAGGCTCGCGCTATCGTACATTTGGACAGGGCAGGGTACGATGGCGCAGCGATGATGCACTATCTTCATTCACAGGTCAGACCGGATGCACGGGCATCCATATTGAACCGGCTGTACTTGGGTGATGCATCGGCACTGAATGATATTGTCCAGAAATACAAGCTCAACAATCGATAGTCACACAGCGTTACCATATAGAGATGGAAGTCTCCTACCACAACACCAGCAGCAACAGCAGGTGAAGGGGGGGCTTCTGTCTCTATATTTTTCGATTTTGGAATGACAACAATTGTTACCAATTGGTAACGTCCACCCCAATGGTGGAGGTGATGAAATGTCTGCCATGGCAGACAACAGAGGTGCCAATTGGCACCCATGGGTGTCATTGCTGGTGGTGCTGGTGGTAAAATGGTGTGCCCCATGGGACACAAAACAGCTACAATTGTATTCAAATTATCTCACATGTTACGGCCACAATTGTGGCCGTTTTCGATGGCTGGTTTTTGTAAACAATTGTTTACATCGTCATCGTCACTTTGAGAACCATGGGTCTCATTCTGTGCGCCATGGCGCTCACCCCACCAAACTGAGAAGGGAACAATTGTTCGTGTCCGTATGGTGCCCATGGGCACCAAGGCGTTAAAATATTAACGTTCCTGATTTGACATAAATTTATGTCATTCTCATCGACCACACCCGTACCGGCAAAATGGCTCCAATTGGAGCTTAAGCGTTACCGCGTGCCTTCGGTTTTCCTGCACAATTGTGCAAAATTTTTAACATTATTGAGGCCAGTCATGTCCTTCGGCGGCTCAGGTTCCTTTGGCGGTTCCGGTGCAGTGAACTCATCGACCACGCTCTTGACCAGCTTCGCGGTGACCTTCTGGTCAGGACCGGCCAGCTCAAGGACACGGGTCCAGGCTTTCTGCTGTTCTTCGGGGGTCTTGAGCTTTTGCATCGGGATGGTCTGACGGACGTTGTCGGGTTTGATTTGTGCAACATGTTGCACATTCTCGATCACCTGGGCAGCATCGATGTAGTAGTAAGCGTTCCTGCGCTTCATATCCCACTCCGACCGACAGAACGCTTCGAAGGTATCGTAACCGGCCACCAGCTTGTAGGACTTGGTGTCGCGGATCTCGGAGGAGCGCAGCTTCGCTGCTTGCCAGCGCCTTCGCCAGGATCTCTTCATCGGTATCCATGGGGTCAGCATTGATGTAGCCACCGTCCTTACGGATCGCCGGGAGGACTTCCTCCATGACCCACTCTTCGAATGCCTGGGCTGACGGGAGTGTTGATTTAATGATGAGCCGGTACAGGTCGGACTCAGGGATGATGGTCCGCATGTCACGACCACCACCCCCAACCTCGCGTTTCACGAGGGTGACTTTTTTAGCGTGTTTGCAATGCTTTGCAGTGGCATCCCATGGATTCCTATATCCCAAAGCATCAGCGATTTCCGATGCCACAAACCACGGTGACCCATCGTTGGCCTTGATAGCGGTGATGGTGTCGCCTTTGAAGTTGAACGGGATGATTTGATTGGTGGTGTTTGTCATGGTGTTGCTCCTTTACGTTGGTGTTTTGCAGTACATGCGTGTAATATAGTACACCAAAGTAATTGAATTTATTATGTTTTAGTGCTTGACAGCCTCCCTGATGTCCGCTAAAAGTCAACCCACCTTGCGCAAGGTGACACCCAAACAACACCATCAACGCACGCACACACAACACAGGGGGACACCAAAATGGTTGGAATTATAATCAAGACCGAAGGAATGGAGACAGAGATTCTACCCAGGAGCCATGTCTTTTATGAGGCTGGGGGAAAAGAGGGTGTCTTTAAGGATTGGTCTGAGTTAAGCCCTGATGTTCAAGGCAGGCTGGAGCAGATAAAGGCTGAGGTTGAGAGGCTTGCTGAAGAGGGGAGAGGGCTCCTGCTGTAGGTGATAGGCGCGATGAGATAAAACGGGAGTGCCTCCCTTCGATCCGAGAGACACTCCATGTTACTCTCTTCCACACACACACCAACTCACATCATTTCTTTATCAGGTTCCACAAGGCAGCACCACTGACAAACCTGTCCACAGGTGGCCACTGAGCGTCAACAACATGCACATGTTCAACCTGTTGACCATCACTGTCAACCCTGAATCCTACCGAGTCCTTTTGAGCCCGACCACCCACCTTGATGCTGAGATATGAGTCCACCACGTCCTTATAATGGATGGTGATGGTCCCGTGGTGCTGCTGCTGGCCACTGGTGGCACAGGGGGTGAACACAATCCGGTCCACCACCTTCTTCAAAAGCTGGTGGAGCTTCCGGCGAACCTCAAGGACATCCTCCGGTGAACCCTCACGCTCAATGCGGATGGTCTCATTCATAGCCCGTTCGGCACTCTGGAAGTCAAGACCCAGGCTGGCAGACCGGTCCTTCTCTTGGTCTACCTGTTTACGGAGGTCTTCAAGCTCACTGGTGAGGTTTTCCTTCTTCAGTTCCAGGGCATCCAGCTTGTTCAGCAGAGCCTTGCTTGAATCTCTTTCAATCAACAGGGTGGTGATTCTATCGATGCTTTCATCGGTCCTCTGAAGCTCCCCCTCACGCTCAAGTAGAAGCCCTTCCAGCCTTTCCAGTTCATTGGATAGCCGCTTGTAGACCTTCGGGAATAGCTCACGGTAATCAAGGTCTAAGAGGTTGGAGATGATGTGGCATTGTGCCTCTGGATATCTCCATCCATGGCGCTGGCAATCTCCGACCTTTCGCCTTGCATCAGAGCAGACAAGGTAGGTTCCACCCTTGGTTCCTCTTCCTTTGTTTTCGAAGTGCATCGGCGCACCACAGGAGCCGCAAAAGGCCATGCCAGTGAATAAATTGGAGAAGCTCTTACCGATGTTTGCACCAACAATTATCCTTGATGCCTTGACCTGCTTGGCTTTGTAAAAAACTTCAGGTTTGATTACAGCTGGAAAGTAACCGTCAATAGGGTCTCCCTCCGGTGTCCTTACCTGTTTACCATTGATGGTCTTTTTGGTGTGCGGTTGGAATATCCCAATCACTGCCTCACTATCGAGTATCTTCTGAATGTATGAAGGATGCCATCCCTTGGACCGGCCGAATGTAGTGACCCCCTCAGTGTTGAACTGTCTGGCAATGACACCCTTGCCGATTCCATCAATTGTCATCTTGAAAATGCGTTCAATGACGGCTGCCCTGTCCTCCAATACCGTGAAGGATGTTTTGTCATCACTCAGTTCCAACCATGCAGGACATTGAGCAGTGAGCTTCTTGAGGCCAACCTTTGCCTTGTCCCTCTTGGCTGTCCAGGCAGCAGACAGCCTGCGTGACTTGGTGAGAGACTCTTCATGCGCTCTCTGCATCACTGAAAGGGATATCATCAGGTCAGTAAAACCCATCTCCCCTTGGTCAGCAGAGTAGGTCCGCTCATCTTGAAGGGTGACGATGTTAATCCCTCTGGTGATGATATCCCTGAATTGGCCGAAGGCTTTCCAGACATCCTGACGGCTCAGACGGTCAAGACTCTCCACCAGAAGGTATGAACCGGCTTTGATGGTGCCTTGGTCAACAGCTTGAAGGAACGCACCCAATGCTGCCAGCGGCGTTCTAAAACTGTTTTCTTCCTGGCGGTTTGAAATAGTCCAGGTCCTTCCCCGTCCATTTTCTTCCATAATGTAAATTTTAAACGATCTTCTTCTCTTTTTCTTCTATCATTTTCTTGCCGCACCCGATTATTCAAATCGATCTCAATTCCTGTATCATTGGTACGCAGGAGGGCTGCGACCGATGCCAGGGATTAAGCGTAAAAAATGTTGTCATTGCCATATCTTATTCGTTCCCGATCCTCGAAATAGAGATAGACAACGCTACTGCCGCCAACCTGAATGCCGCAAGGCCAGCAAGGCTGCCAGTCAGAGGCGATGGCTCCAAAAACCAGACAACCGCGATTACTTTAGCGGGCCGGAGAATGTGCAACGGGTCCAACGCTGGCGAGACGACAACCCTGGCTACTGGCTCCGAAAACCAAAAATCACCTCCGATGCGTTACAAGATCCCTTGATCCAACAAACTCTTGAAACAATTGATAATAATACCGATTTTGCAGACAATGCGTTACAAGATCTCTTAACGCGACAACCTTCCGTATTAATTGGCATTATTGCCCAATTAACCGGGTATGCGTTACAAGATGACATCGTCATGGCCGCCCGTCGCATGCAACAATTCGGCAACGATATCCTTAACCCCCAATGTGAAGGAGGCCGCCATGGTAGCCAAACAACCCATTTGCCCCGACCGTATCCGTAGAACACCCAAACGGTTCAGTTGGCTCGATCACCGCCTGGTCAGCGACCACTATATTGATCGCTGTACCCATGCTGCTGCGGCGCTGTACCTGTTTCTGGTCACCGTAGCCGATGCCAGGGGGATGAGCTATTACTCTGCCCGAACCCTGGCCCAGCGTCTGGCCATGGATGAGCACACCTCGGTCCGGACCCGGGACGAACTGGTCGACATCGGCCTGATTGCCTATCGAAATCCGTTGTATCAGGTCCTGGCCATCGATGCCGAACCAATCAGGCAGACCGGCACCCTCCAATCCGTTGAACAGATTTTCAAGCACCTCGGGGAGGGCAGACAATGATCGATTACGCCCTTTTCAGCAAAATCAGGCATCTGAACCAACACGACGGGTTGACCGCCCGACAGATCGCCCGGGAACTGGCCATGGACGTGAGAACAGTCAAAAAATGGCTCGACCAAACGCGGTTCAGACCCAGACAAAGTTCCCCGCGAGCCAGTAAGCTCGATCCTTTCAAAAGCGATATTGTCCGTCTGCTCCAAGCCCATCCCTACACGGCAATCCAGCTTCTTCAACGCCTGCGTGAGCAGGGCTTTAAGGGCGGGTATTCCATCGTCAAGGAGTATGTCCGCAAGGTCAGACCGCCGAAGACCCGCGCCTTTCTCACCTTGTCGTTTGCTCCGGGGGAGTGTGCCCAGGTGGACTGGGGTTCCTTTGGTGCGGTTAATGTCGGTTCCACCCGCAGACGACTGAGCTTTTTTGTCATGGTCCTTTGCTACAGCCGTATGATGTATGTCGAGTTTACCGTCTCCCAAACCATGGAGCATTTTTTGGGATGTCATCAAAACGCCTTTGAGTTCTTCGGCAGGGTTCCCCAACGAATCATGGTCGACAATCTTAAAAGTGCCGTGCTCAAGCGCATTGTGGGAACGGCGCCGGTGTTCAACCCCAAATACCTGGACTTTGCCAATCATTACGGTTTTACCATCGCGGCCTGCAATGTGGGCAAGGGCAATGAAAAAGGGCGTGTGGAAAACGGTGTCGGCTATGTAAAAAAGAACCTGTTGGCCGGATTGGATATCTCCGATTTTACCGCGATTCATCCGGCAGCCCGGCACTGGCTCGACACGGTGGCCAACGTGCGCATCCACGGCGAGACCCGCGAGCAGCCGATTGTGCGTTTCGAAAATGAGCGGGCCTATCTCAATCCGTTGCCCCATCACCGGTTCGACATCGCCACCGTCTCCCAGGTCCGGGCATCGAGCCAGTTCCGCGTGGCACTCGATGCCAACCGCTACTCGGTGCCGGCCGAGTATGCCGGCCGACAACTGACGTTGAAAACCTATCCCGATCGGATTTGCCTTTATTATGACAACAAGCTGATTGCCCGCCACGCTCGCAGCTATGACCGCCATCTGGACATCGAAGATCCGGATCACCCCAAACAGCTTTTGCTCTGGCGCAAGAAGGCCCGTGAACAGAAAATCGTGATGCGCTTTCTCTCCTTGTCGCCCCAATCCGCGCTATACTATCAAAAGCTCGAACAGCGTCGCATGAACCCCTATCATCATGTGCAGAAAATCGTCGCCCTAAGCGAAATCTACAGCCCAGAAGCCGTCGCCAGAGCGTTGGAAGACGCTTTTACCTTCCAGGCGTTCTCCTGTGAGTATATTGCCAACCTGCTCGAACAGCACACACGTTGTCTGCCAAAACCCGGCGCTTTGCATCTGACCCGCCGTGAAGATCTGTTGGACTTGACGGTGGAATCGCCCGATTTGAGCATCTACCAAAAGGAGAGACCATGACTGACACGCAACTGCCGGACCCTCCCCTTGAACTCAACCTCAAATACCTGAAATTGCCGTTTATGCGTGAGCACCATCATCCGCTGGCCCAAAAAGCCGCCAAAAACAGTTGGTCGCACGAAGACTATCTGGAGAAACTGGCCGACGGCGAAGCGGCGTTGCGAAAAGATCGTTCCACCAAACGTCGCATCAACCAGGCACGCTTTCCGGTGATTAAAACGCTGGATCAGTTCAATTGGACATGGCCAAAAAAAATCAACCGCCTTCAGGTTCAGCAACTGTTCCGGTTGCAGTTTGTCAAGCAGTCGGCCAATGTCATTTTCTTGGGTGGCGTGGGACTCGGCAAAACCCATTTGGCGTCCGCCTTGGGCTACGAGGCCTGCCTCAAAGGATATACGGTGCTGTTTGCCACCGCCATCGATGTGATCAACACGCTTTCCGCGGCCCAGGCGGCGGGAAGAATGAAACAGGAACTGAAAAAATATACTCGCCCATCACTGTTGATCCTCGACGAACTGGGCTTTTTACCCATCGACAAGGCCGGAGCCGACCTTTTGTTCCAGGTTATCAGTCAGCGCTATGAACAGGGCGCCTTAGTAATCACGTCCAACCGCGCCTACAAGGACTGGCCGGAAATCTTCAACAACGACAGCACGCTTACGTCGGCCATTCTCGACAGATTGCTGCACCATGCCGAAACCGTTCTCATCCAAGGAAAAAGCTTCCGGATGAAGGAACAAATCGAATTATGATGGTTGTGTAAAAACGTAGCCGGGCTCACTCGAAATGGGTTCCGGCAACTGAAATCCTCATTGGTTGGATCATGCAATTTGAAATCGCCAAAAATAGAACATTTTCAGACCGCCGCTAACAAATGCACCTTCATGGACGTTTTTCCCATGAAAAGCAGAGACACCTAAGTCTTGATATGTTATGGATTCATCTAGTTCAAGACGGTGATTGTCGGCAAAGTGGACAGCGGCTTCTGATTGTCGCCTGAAGCTGTCACCCTTCATCTGTTCAGGGGTGGAAAAACGTAGATAGCTGTAGGCCTTGGGTTTGGTGTTATGATTCTGATGGCTGTTTTGCATGGTCTCCTATACCTCCTTCGTTTGGGGTATTCAAGACATAACATGCTCATGGTGGGCCCCCCCGGTTCTGGCAAGACCATGTTGGCCCGGCGGATTCCCACGATTCTGCCACCTTTGTCATTTGAAGAGGCCATCGAAACCACCAAAATTTTCAGTGTCGTCGGGATGTTGAACCGTGACCAGCCGCTGGTCACCCGACGGCCTTTTCGTTCCCCCCATCATACCATCTCAGATGCCGGCCTCATCGGCGGCGGCCATATCCCCAGACCCGGGGAAGTGAGCCTGGCCCACAATGGCGTTCTGTTCCTTGACGAATTGCCTGAGTATAAGAAGAATGTGCTGGAGGTCCTGCGTCAGCCGCTGGAAGATCTTCAGGTGACCATTTCCCGGGCGGCTTCCACCCTGACCTATCCGTCCAGCTTCATGCTCATTGCTGCCATGAATCCCTGTCCATGTGGTTACGAACAGTAGAGACTCCAAGCGTAAATCCCGTTAGTCCCTCGTTAGTAATTGAAATTTCAGGTATTTGGCTTTGCAGGAACGATCTTTTTTGCGCTGGTGTCCAGTACGGGAACTCCATCAGAGTATCTATTATCGGTTCGATGGATTCGAAAATCTGATTCTTGTCCTTTAGGACAAAACCCTCCTCAAGTCTTGTAAGTCGCATCTTCAATGTTGCTTCAAGGTTATCCAATTCGCCAACCTTTTTATCAAGTTGACTACGTGAAAACGGCCCATCAATGTATAAGTCCAGAAGCCTATCACGTTTCGTACTGATTTTGTTTAACATTCCCTTTATTTTCTCGGCTTCATTACGCTGGTCAAAAATGTCCTCGGATGACAATGCAAGCCCAATCATTCTATTCATGTATTTCTTATCGGTCAGGATTTCATGCAAGAATGAAGTTACAGTATGGTCCACCCGCTCACGTGGAAGATAGCGAGTTGAACATTTCGAAGGTCCATTTTTGCTAACGTAAATATAATTCTTCGATCTACAAAGGTAATAATCCTTTTTGTGGTTTCGGCCGCCCGAGGTTGAATACAAGATCTCACCGCATGAGCCACAAATAAGGAAGCCACTATATAGAAATCGTTCCCCTTTCTTAGATCTCTTGGCATGATAGCGCCCGTTTTTGTTTTTCATCATCTCCTGAGCCTTAAAGAAGGTTTGTTCATCAATCAAAGGCTCATCTATGACCTTGACCCTAATTATTTCGTCCGGCGAACGTTGGACCTTTTTCCGGTCACCTTGTCTGCCGTCAGGTTTTAGATACTTTTCAGGGCCCCTTTTTTCAGTATAGGTCCTGTATCCTATATAAAGTTCATTCTTTAGCAAGTTCGGTATGGTTCGATGTTTGATTCCGGTACGGCGTTCTAATTCGCAATAATTATTGATACCCTCATCGCAGGACAACCTGAACAAAATTTTAACCTGTTCAGCTTCATCGGTGTAATAATAATTTTCGTTTTGTCGATCGTAAGCCACACCACGAGGAAGGGTGATGTCGCAATTGGGATGTTTGCCGTCTTTCCGTTTGACCTCTTTGGCCGCAAGCATCCTCTTCTTGATTTGGGTCAACTCATTCCCAGATATAATAGACTGAAATCCGCCAATCAGAAAACCGGATTGTGTATTGAGATCAATAAGTTGGTCAGGAAGATAGATTAACGTATTGGTTTCTTTGAAATGCTGAAGTAGAGCAAAGTCGTTAAAATTATCAAGACGAATGAGTCGGTCCCAGTCCGCTAAAACCACACCTTGAATTTGGCCAGCTACCATTAATGAAATCAAATCCTTAACTTCAGGAGTATGAACCACGGAGGTACCGGATACATCAATTAGTGTGATAGTTTTTATCACGGCAAGATCGTACTTCTGAATAGTCCTGGCGTTGGCCTCTTTTTGGCGAGATAGGCCAGCCCGATCATCGCTTCCCTGCTCTTCCGTTGAAACCCTCAGAAATTCAATGACCTTAATTTTCATTGATTATACCACATAACAACCGAGCATATACTTTTATGCTATCAACATCGTCACTGATCAAAGCTTGTCTTAGTTTTTCAAGCATAGCCTTACGTTCATTGGAAATCTCAATTATGTGCTCTAAGCCGGCCTTTAGTACGCGATCGTCCATTTCCATAACTGCACCTACTAATCGAACAATCCCAAAAACAAATTGAAAATTGTGTGAGATAGGGTGGATTAAGGACTAATCGGCGTATTGAAGCTGGTTGGTTATCTTTGACGTTGTTATCTTTGTTCTTATCTGGAGGTTCGTATATCTATTTAGCGTCCATAACCACAATTACAGAGAAATTTAGTAAAGATTCAAATTGATTTAATCCTCTCTCTAAGCGTATTTTTCAAAAAATTAAGATCCATACGGTATACTCTGAGTCCAAGCGACAGGTACGTGCGGTCACACACCGTGGCATCTTCAAAATCATGCACATAGACCATGATGGCATTCACTGACTCGAAAAGAACCGTCAGAATGCAATCAGCCTTATCAATCGAGTCCTCCCTGTCACCTAATTGAGAAAAAAATGATGGATTTGTTCTTCTAATCTCGGCCAAAATACTTTTAGCGAAATCAACGTTGGGCAGATTCTGGGTGATCGCTTGAATAACCAATATTTCAAGAAGGTTGCCTTCGGAGTATCTCCGGGAGGTGCCCACTCCCTTTCCTTGATCAACAGGCTGGAACAATCCTTTCAGGACCCAATACTGAATCCGAGGCTTGGTTTCCCCTGTAATTTCTAACATTTGCTGGTTTGAATATAGCATTTCAACCTTTATTGCATAATGAATATTCATTATGCAATAAAATGTCAAGCATTATTTTGCACCAATGTCTGATAAACGAATCAGGCAGGTTTTAGAATTGATAAAACAGGGAGATTTGCCGTTCCGCCGTGTCCATCTTGCCCATACCGGAAGACATGTAACGAATAATTTTCGATCAATTTAGGCATTTTGCAGCAATCATAGGGAGATGAGAGCAGGTTTGGATGGCAGAAATGATCCTTTTCGGAACATTCCCGGCCATTATTCAGCTTTAGATGGAGCATCTGGAGCATGATTCGATTGGGGAACAAAATATGAGGCGGTTGAAACTTATCCCCTCACATCAAAACTATCTTCGAATGAAGGACATCAAGTCGCAGTTTACCCATGGAAACAGCTGGTTATATATTTCGAGCCCCTATAAACACACTTTTTCGAAGAATTACTGTCGATTTTACCTATTATAACGGTGTCTTATAAATTATGTTCTCCATAGTGAAGTGGCATATAGTTGCCTACGCCCGCTAAGACAATCAAATCAGTTTCGTTTCCATTACCAATACTGTCCACTATCCTAAAAAATTTGACATTAACTGTCATTAACGATAACCTAACTGTCAATTATAAGATGATCGGCAAACTGCATTCACGGCCATGGGAAAGGGCCATATCGATGGAAAAACCGAAAGATGTTCTCAACATAAACGAACTGGTCGGTTATTTGGATATCCCCAAATCGACGATATACAAACTGGTCCGGGAGGGCAAGATCCCAGCCCAGAAAGTTGGGCGTCACTGGCGGTTTCACAAGGAAACCATCGATGCCTGGCTCGGTAACCGAGACGAGGTGGCGAAATCATGAATATGAAGGTTCACAACGGCATTGCCAATTTCATCTGGAATATTGCCGACGATGTGTTGAGGGATGTCTATGTGCGCGGAAAATACCGGGACGTAATTCTGCCTATGACGGTGATCCGCCGACTTGACTGCCTCCTGGAACCGACCAAGGACGCCGTACTGGTCATGAAGAATCAGCTGGACAATGCCCGCATCGAACACGACAAAGCACTGCAGCGGGTCATGATGGACCTGCTCTCCGACCACACAGAGTTATTCAAACAGTTTTGCGACAATCCCGGATTTAAAAAATGGCTTTCCGATACTGTGTTTGGGGTAACTTATCAAGTATGAACTTGTCCGGGGGTATCAGTTCTGTAATGGAGAATTTGGTGATCGTAATGATAATAGATAAAGCTGGTAATACAGGAAATATGAAGTGATCAAATCAACGCCATCTCGTGATAAGCGTCTTGTAGACCGCCTTGTCGCTTTGGAGGCGCTTGATCCCAACTACTGGTCTTTTGAAGGCAAAGCCGACCGAAAAAACGGTCATGGTCTATTCCACTACCCAGCAATGATGGTCCCTCAAGTTGCCGAAGCAATCCTTAACGTAGCATGTGAAATCCACCCTGAGATTGAACGAGTGGGAGACCCATTTGTGGGGTCAGGAACTGTCCTCACGGAAACGATGAACAGGAAACTGAATTTCAGCGGAATAGACATCAATCCCCTCGCTGTTTTATTGTGCCGCGTCAAGGCTGGTCCTTTTTACGTTAACAGTCTTGAAATGAAATTAAAAGAAATGCTTGAGCGGATCGATGCGGATAGAACCACATCCATAAACGTCGACTTTATGAACATCGACAAGTGGTTCTCGAAATCAAACCAGATTGCGCTTTCCAAAATACGTCGCTCCATAATTGTTGAGGATGCCCTCTGGGCTCGGCGCTTCTTCTGGATTGGCCTTGCAGAAGCGGCCCGGTTTTCCAGCAATTCCAGGACATCCACCGTAAAGCTACACACCCGCCCGAAGGAAGAAATTGATAATCGTACATGCGATGCCATAGCGATTTTCCGTAAGGCTATCGAACGCAATCTAAAATACTTCAGATCGCAAGCTCGTACCATGCATGATTTAGGAACAATAAAGGCTGGTCGGTACAAAGGTAGGATCAATGTAACCCTTGGGGATACGCGCACAATTAAGGCAACGGAGAAGAACGATATCATTATCACATCCCCGCCATATGGTGATAATCTCACCACTGTGACGTATGGCCAGTACTCGTATCTTCCCCTGCAGTGGATCGAGCTCACAGATATTGACCCCGTTGCAGATCGCAACTACCTGAAGTCTACGCACGAGATCGATAGTCGAAGCCTGGGGGGTAGCCGTCGTGTGAAGGCCGCTGATCATGTTGAGTTGCTTAACCGATCACCGTCTCTCAAGTCCTACCTCGAATATATAGATAAAGAGCCTGTTGACCGGGTATCGCGAGTGCTTTCATTCTTTCGGGATGTGGACGCATGTTTGCCCTCAATCCAGAACTCCTTACACTCAGGTGGTCTCATGGTTTGGGCTTTGGGTAACAGAAACGTTGGGAACCGTCGCGTTCCTTTCGACAATATCCTATCCGAGCTACTCTGTGAATACGGTGTAACTGTTCTTTGTAAACTTAATCGTCGAATTTCCTCAAAGAGAATGGCCCCAAAGAATAGTATCGCGAATACAATGACCCGGGAGGCAATCCTGGTCATGCGAAAGGTAAACAAATGATTACCCCCCATCTCGATATTGATGCACATGTCGTTCACCAGCTTGGGGACGAGCTAATTACCGACTCAGAGCAAGCACTGCTGGAATTGGTCAAGAACTCATACGATGCCGATGCTGAATGGTGCAATGTAATCATCGACACTGAAGCTGTAGAAACCGTTAAGCGATCCATCTCTTCGAATGACAAGTCGCCCGTGGATGGAAAGAGCGAGAATGCAACGGATAGTGTTGCTTCACAGATTGATGGACAATATAAGATGGTCGAGTTGGTTGGGATAATAAGTGTTGAGGACAACGGTTTCGGGATGTCCCCCACCGACATCCAGCGGGGCTGGCTGACAGTAAGCATCTCACCCAAGAGGGCCATGAAAGCCAAGGGCAGAGTCACTCCCAAATTTAAACGGACTCCTATAGGTGACAAAGGATTAGGGCGTCTCGGTACAATGCGCCTCGGTGATCGGCTTGTCATCAAGACCTTCCACTCCCCAACTGAGAACGGTCACAAGGTTACAATTTTCTGGAATGATTGCGAATCGGGCCGACCTCTTAGCACAATCCCAGTGGACATTGAAGAGTTGCCAGCATCCGGTTCAACAGGGACGGTGATTGAGATCAGCGGATTGAGAGATATACCCTATTGGATCGGAGAGCCTCAACTCAAGAGACTTGAGATGAAGCTCTCGACATTTATTTCACCATTTAGAAGTTTTACTGATTTCACAGTTGCGCTAAGGGTGGACAAGCACGACTTAAATCTTGTCAGCTTTCCAGCGCGTTTCTTCGACACCGCGCTTGGTAAATTCGATTTCGTCTGGGACAAAGGTGAGCTCTCCCTGCAAGGTGCAGTAAAATTGCCTGTGTTCAAAGGAAATGATCCTGATTTTTTCGAGCAGCACGTGCTCCCGGATTCTGGTGATGAACTCCTACAGTATCTGCTTACTCACAAGCGGCTTGCACGTTACACGCCGAAGAAACCAAATTCAAAAAACTGGTTTCTTGAACTCAGTGATTTGTTTTCACTCCAGGATGTGTCAGCCGATGTTCCAAAAGGAACGAAGAGAGCTGATCCTGGTCCATTCCTTGGTGAAATCTACATGTTCCATCTCAGGGGCGGCGTAGGTGAAATACGGGAAGTCGCAAGTCGGATAAAAGACTATACACAATATGTTAAGGAGCTGTCTGGCGTATATGTTTATAGGGACAACTTCCGTATTCGTCTTGGGAAGGACTGGCTAAACCTCGGAGAACAATGGACAAGTGGTGGAAGCTGGTACGGTCTCAGACCTGGTAATGCAATTGGATTCTTTGCTATCTCCGGTCAGGATAACCCAGACTTAATTGAGAAGTCAGACCGTGAAAGCTTTGTTGACAATGATGCGTGGTCTGGCTTTTGGGCATTGGCTGTGAAGTTTCGTGATTTTGCAAACAACACTTTGGAGGAAATGCGACGTACATATAACGAATTTCGCTCAAAGAAGGTGAGAGAGGAAGCGCGGCTTCCAAAGATCATAACCGTTAAGCAGAGCGCTATAGAGATCGGTGAACTTATGGCCGTTTCCGCACAAGTCGGTGAGCAAGTTAAAGAGGCTTCTGCCAGTCGTACAGTTGTTTTGAAGAATGCAATGACTGGCCTTGATCACGCGATTAAGTCAAACTCTCTTCCTAACGAATTACGGACGAGGTTCATGGAAGCGCTTGACGACATCAAGAATCTTCTTCAACAGGTGACAAAGGAAAGTTCACAGGTACAGGAAGTGTTAACTCAGTTCGCCGACAAACAAGGATACATCAATGTCATAAACAACCGCTTTGAACAGCTGGAAGAACAGATAAGTGAGGTATACGAGACTGTTGGCATTGGGCTTGTAGCACAGGCGCTTGCGCACGAAGTACACCCAACGGTCGATGAGATCGGTGCACGCGTGAGGAGCATCGCCGACCGACTACGTAAGGTGGGTGTGAAAGATCCTCAGATCACAGGAGACCTCGAATCCGTCCGTGCCCATGCGGTAATGGTAGGCAAGAAACTAAGTTTCATAGATCCTATGCTTCGTACTTTCAGGGAAACAAAACACGAAATAGTCCTTTCCGAGTTTATGTCTGATTTTTTTGCTCTCCGAAACGATCGTTTTGAACGCTTTGGCATCCAGCCCTTCATTGAGTGTGTTGGAGAAGGTGATTTCTGTTTGAGGATTAATAAAGGACGCCTCACACAGGTAGTAGACAATTTAACACGCAATAGCGTGTATTGGTTAAGGAGCATGAAGATTCATGATCATAAATACCCTCTCGCCATCCACGTCGTTATAGAAAGCCCAAGGATGACGTTTTGGGATACTGGGCCGGGGGTACGGAAAGGAATGGAAGACGCCTGCTTTGAAATCTTCACCACAGACAAACCGCCAAACGAAGGCCACGGCCTTGGGTTGTTTATCGCTCGACAACTCCTCGAAGAAGAAGGATGTTCAATCTTTCTTGCAAAGGATAGGAATAAAGCCGGGCGGCGTTTCAAATTTGTAGTTGATTTCAGTGGTGTGGTTCAGGAGTAGGAGCCCATGTTTGCGATAGCAGATCTACAAGAGGCGGCTGGAATCAACCGAGTGGTATGGGTTGACGATGTTTTCGCAGAACCAATTGAAGAAGCCTTAAAAGTGGCGATCCAGGCCAAGCTAAGGGTTCTTCACAACAACGGATATCTGCCGAAGCACAACGCTTTTAGTAATATCAGTATGGATGCCCCAGAGGCAATTCGTGACAAACAGATCGAGACTGTCTTAAATAGCCAGAGCGACAAACTTCCACGTATGCTTGAGAGTCTCACGAAACAGGCCAATGCTTGTGGCTTGCAAGGAGGTCCGGATGAGGATCTCACTCCAGCCCAGATCATTGGACTTAGGGATGGCCTAAAAAATGTTGATGTCTACTCATATCGGAAGTGGCAATCTCAACGATCGGATATTTTGACTGATGTCGATGACAGGACCCTCTTTCTGGTTGACAGAGAATTTGTGAGAGAGGGTCTTGCTGACGATCTTGGTGACGAGATCATGGCGGATATTCTGACAAATGCGTCCAAAGCGCACTGCATTATGTTCACACATAAGGTGGGGACTGATGCTGCCGATGGACTTCGATTTGAGATTGGTAAAAAGATGGATTCAATTGAGGCTCACCAATTTGGCGTCATGTCCAAGCGGGGCCTCGGTGTTGGTGTCTCAGATATTTCATCCCACTTCTCACGTGCACTCAGAGTGTCTCTTCTTTGCCGTTTCTGCTGTGATGTCGCTCTTGATACATGTTCTGTTATGAATGATGCTGCGTTAGATGCCGCGCATAAAATGGCAGCCTTCTCTGTTGAGACCATTGACGCTGCCATATTCGAGAACTCGTTGGGCGAAGGTGCTTCGGAACTTGAGGTTGTGAACCGAATCCTGGCAGTCAATCAACGCCTTGCTTCGCAAAAGACTCTCGCAGATAAAAGTGATTTGTTTGTTAGGCTTCAGCGCATTCGCAACGTTCGTGCACTTAACCAGTGCGGGCCTCATGCTCCAAAATACACGACGGAATCACAACTGCATGTATGGCGTGTTGCTGAGGTGTTTGATGATGGTGACTACGTCAACGCTCTTCATTCGCCTTTACGTTGTGGCGATATCTTTCGCCATATAAAAAATGGAAGGCGATACGTACTGCTTGCGCAACCGTGTGACCTGATTGTTCGGGGGAAAAAAGGACCAGATTTCGGCAAGCGGCGACGTGATGAAGCGGAACTGGTGCTTCTCGAACAGGGGGAACCTGGGGAGGCCAAGCGCGAGACCAACTTCGTTATTCAAGGTGTCGGTGACCATGGAGAGTCTTGGTTGGTGAACTTTCGGCAGGCTTTCTCTGTCAACTTGCGAGTCCTTGATATAGCTGTGTATAACATAGATGGTCACGTCACCTGGAAAATTGGACAACAAGTACCTGTTCAACTTCTTCCAGGGTGGCTTGAGCGATTCAGAGCAATGGAACAGTTTCTTGGCAACGGCCATGACCCGGATGCCATGGGTTCTTTAACGCATTGCGACCGTGACCTTGACTTGTACGGTGATTTCGCAGAATCGCGATATTACTTTCCTCTTGAGCGTATCGGGCGTATTCGTTCCCCATACGCTGAAGCAATCCAAGCATCATATGCCGCGTTTATAAGTAGAGCAGCACTCAGCCACGACTTTGCAAGGGATCTCTGGGTCGAAGATCCCAAGAAGCAATAAAATGAAATACGCTTAAGCCGGAAGAACCAAAAATGATGATTTACGAATACGAGGTGGCGCTGTCGTTCGCAGGCGAAGATCGCGGATTCGCCGAAGCAATTGCCGATAGTCTAACGAAATCCGGTGTCAATATTTTTTACGACGACTATTACGCAGCAGACCTATGGGGCCAGGACCTCAGCGTCAAGTTGCGCGAGGTGTACCACAGCTCAAGCCAGTTTTGCATCATGATCATTTCGGAGCACTACGTCAAAAAGATGTGGCCGAGCCACGAACGCCAACAAGCCATCGAGCGCATGATAAAGCAACAAGGAAAGTCCTATATCTTGCCGGTCCGACTCGACGGTTACACGGGCGAAGTGCCGGGTATGTCCGGAGTCATCAGCTACCTGGCCGTCAGCAGCTCAGACCCCGAAGTGGTCGTGGACGCCTTCCTGACAAAGGTTGGGCGGAAAACTGGCCGCACGCAGCAACAGAAACCAGTAGAGCTGCCCCGTAAGCCCCAGTTCCCGAAACTGAAAAGATCCTACACAGACAAAGAAAAAAACGATTTCCTAAAAGCGTCGTTCACCGAAATCGTGAACCTTATTGACGGATATGCGTCCGCGACAAAACAGGAACACCCGCAGTTCGACCACGATACTGAACGGATCACTACCAGAAAGGCGCTGTTTACGTTGTACAACAACGAGCAACAATTAACCCAGTTCAAGATCTGGATCGGCGGGATACTCGGAGGCAACTCGATCGCGTTCTCTCACGGACAATCCATTGACGTCGGTAACGACGGATCAATGAACGAGTCCTTATCGCTGGAAGAAAGCGAGGGACAACTGAAGCTCAAACCGCTCGGAATGGGGGCGTTCGGACAAGAACGCGATAAGGCGCTGACGCCGAAAGAGGCGGCGGACTACCTGTGGGATCTCGCCTGCAGACACCTATAACCATAAAAACACTATTCCCGGACGAGAATGACGCCGTGAACCGTCAGGGAGACCATGAAGGTGAACAGGATAGACTTAATAAAAACGATCGAACAAATCGATTTTGGGTCTGAGACCTGGGAATGGCTCGACCTAATGGAAACAATCGCGGGTGAGTTGCAAAAAGAAGCGATGATCCAAGAAAAAGGTTTCCGCGCAGACACTCCTTACAAGAAATATTTGCTTTGCGCCATCAACAAGGACCTCCAAACCATCAACGCGACCTATTTCTTGTTGCGTTGCGAGATGATCCACCAAGCAGCGTCGCACGTTCGCCTATTCTGCGAAAGCCTTATCACAATGCGATATGTCGCGATGGAACGGGAAAGCCGCGCCGCGCAGTTCTGGGGCTACATGGGAATCGAAGCCTATAAGGTCACCGAAGCCTTATTGGAATTGGAGAGCCCAACGGCGAACCCGGAACACGTACTAAGAATGGTTAAATTCAAAGAGTCCATCAAACCGGCACATGAGAAAGCAAGGCCACATTATTCGTATGAAGACAAAAAAAAGCGGGTCCGGCCGTTCATTAATTGGTGCAACAAAAGTGTGTCTGTCCAAGCACAACAATGCGGGAAAAGATACAGTCGTCTCTACAACTCAGTATACCGACAGATGAGTGCCTACATCCACGGATCCGCGTGGTCGCTGAGAAGACAATTATCGTATAGCAGGGATCACTATGATCCACGAGTGGTGCTTATAGACATATCTTCGATGATACGGACATTGGCGGCGGTATGGGTGGAATGGGCAACGTTTTGTTGCGAGGAACTCGGATGGAGACTGCAAAACACCATTATTTTCGTGCAAGAAACAGTAAGCGATTTAGACAATAAACATTTCGGGTAAAGGAATGATTTGGACGGTGGTCGAAAAAATGAGTAAATACGGGTTTCCAGAAAAGGACTATAATGAAGCTATCAGGTTCGAGGAGCCGCACGAACCGCGTCTCAGGCTTTTTCTCTGTGAAATATCGGTGGCGAAATCACAGGTAAACCTTTAAGGTCTAACAAGTATGAAGATATGCTCTAATGCGGGTTGTGAAGAATGCTGCGTCTTCCTTGAAGACCATTGCTGGGATCATTTAAGTGATCGCAAGAAAAATGGTTACCCAGAGAAGCTGTTGGCTAAGCTGTCCTGAACGGAACTTGAGTTGACAGTGGTCAGAAACCTTCTGGATGTGTCAACGACAGTTATGCAGCATTTATTTTTTCCAGATTCTTTTCTTTATATCGCTGCTTGCCTTCAATGAATGTTTCCATTGGCGTACGACCTTTGCAGCGTTTTCCCTGATGGGTTCGTTTTGTATTATACTCGTCCATATACTCATCCAGGTCGATCTGTAAAGTCTCAAGATCACGATACAGCTTCTTTCGAAATGCCACACGGTAGAACTCATTCAGCACGGTTTGGTGGAAACGCTCGCAAATACCATTAGTTTGAGGGCTTCTGACCTTAGTTTTGGTATGGTCGATTTCGTTGAGTTGCAGGAACAACTCGTAAGGGTGTTTATCCAGGCTGCCACAAAACTCGGTTCCCCGATCCGTCAATACCCGCACAATACAGGGACATTGTGTTCCTCAAAGAAAGGCAACACACGGTCATTGAGCGTATCGGCAGCGGTGACGGGGATCTTGGCCGTATACAGCTTGGCAAAGGCCACCGACGAATAGGTATCGACCACCGTTTGCTGATAGATCCGGCCGACACCTTTCAGATACCCGACATAAAAGGTATCCTGGCTGATCAGATAACCCGAATGTTGGGTTTCGATTTCATCCGGGTGAGATTCCCGACTGCGCTTGGCTGTTTCCAACGCCGTCAATTGGGCCTCGGTGTAAACAATGCCTTCTTTGGCTGCCCGCTCTTCAAGCGATGCCAGACGTTTTTTGAAAGTTTCCAGATCGTGCCAAATCCAGATGCTTCGAACACCGCCGGATGACACCAGAATGCCCTCTTTACGCAGTTCATTGGCAGCTCGTGCCTGACCATAAGCCGGATATTCAAATGCCATTTTGATCACGGCCGCTTCAATTTCAGGAGCAACCCGATTTTTGATACACGGCTTGCGCCGGCTTTTATCCTTGAGGCCTTCAAGGCCGTGCTCTTCATACGCTTTTTTAATGTCGTAGAAATGTTGGCGGGAAACGCCGTTGATGCGGCAGGCCTGGGAAACATTCTTTAGGTATTCGGCCAGTTCCAGTATGCTGAGTTTAGCTCTTGCGATTTTGTCTTGGGTGGTCATGATGTGCCTCCTGTTTTAGATTGTTTGGCGACAATCCAGAAGGTATCTGACCACCCATTTTTTAGCAAGGTGTCAAGTCAAGTCCGTCCTCATACAGCTAAGCTCCGAGACGTCCACCTCCTTAAAAATGAGACCTTCCACAAAGTAGTACTAAGAGACTTGAGGTTCCCGGATCACTGCGTCTTTCACAAATGCGACTTTACGTTCTCAGACATAAGGGACTGCATCATACAAAGATCAGACTTCAGGGGATCAGACTTCAGTGACGCCGTACTAAAAAACTGCCACTTCGAATATTGCGACTTTCGAGGCGTTGACACCCAGGCATGACTTTGAACAAGAATGATATCGTCGATCGTATTCAGGCCCAACTCGGCATCGTCAGAAAAGATTCCGTCAACATCACAGAAGCCTTACTTGAATTGATCAAGTCATTCCTGGAGTCCGGTGGGGATATCTTGGTGAGCGGGTTCGGTAAATTCTGTGTAAAGGAAAAGCATGCCCGCAAGGGCCGGAACCCGGCCACCGGCGAGGATGCCATCTTGCCGGCCAGACGGGTGGTGACGTTCAAGTGCTCCAACAAGCTGAGGGAACAGATCAACCAGAAATAGACAGATACAGCAGTATCCCTTGATATGACCGAACCCACCAATACACGCTTTTTTTCCCTTTCAGACATCACCACGAGGGTTCAGCAGATTCTCCAGCCGCATATCGGCAAGCTATTCTGGGTCAAGGCAGAAATCTCATCGGGCCGGGAAAAGACATCCCACAAATTCTTCAATTTTTATTAGGAATTGTGCTTCTGAACTATACGAAACGATTAGTGTAGAACCTGATTGAAAACGGTTATAATCGGGTGAAATCGGCTTAAACTTGTTGACATATACTTATAATTTCTCCAGAATATTAAAAATATTGTCTTTGTTATGGAATGAGCCTCTTGTCAGATACAGGTCCCTTGCCCAACTGGAACTGGAAAGATCAAGCAAAATAGAATGAACACTATGGAAGACCGCTGGCTATCAATCAAAGAAATTTGCAAACACCTTGGTGTAAGCAGTGATACCGTTTACAAATGGATAGATAAGTTTGGAATGCCCGCTCATCGTATGGGGCGTCTATGGAAATTCAATAAGAAGGAAGTGGACGATTGGGTTAAGACTGGTGGCGCAAACTATGAAAATACCGTATCATAACAATAAGTAGAAAGGATCAAAAGGCAGCTGGGTCTGCTCTGACCAATTTCTCAGCCACCTTTTACGTATCAGCAAATATTTTATCATGGGTTTGGTATGAACAATGCTGTACCGATAAAAAGGGGTCGCCATGAAAATTATTATTGGCTTGATTATTCTGTACGTGATCTATAGGGCACTCAAAGGATCTTCTAAGACCAAGAAGCCAACGCAGTCTAACGAAGTTACTTTGCGTGTAGAAGTTTCAGGTCCAGGCAGCTACAGAGGTAGTTATGATCGATCCGACAAACCCAGCGGACCGCCTGCCGATTGGTACCCACTCAATAGCAAGGTAAGCGTAAAAGGCTACGATATTCCTGGTGGATTAATTTATGTAGGAACTAATCTTTCTGATTACGATGGGTATCAAAACGATGCCTGTTTGATCAATCCGAAGCTGCCAATCAAACCAGCTGAGCCATGGGAAGCTGGCGATGAAATGGGCTATTGGCCTTATTATGGTCATATCCCTGCCAAATGCCGTGGTGCATATTTGAAATGGCTTGCGGGTGGGCGTGTTGAACCTGAGGCATACATTGGTTATGTTTTTCTATTTTTTTACGGGCTTGAACGACGACTGATCGTTGATGGAACCAATGGATCGGTTTCATCCCAGGAGCGATCGGAAATCATTAACGAAGTTCAGCGGCTATTGAAAATTTATGGCCGCAATCGCTCCTTTCGTGGATATGCCAACAACCTTCTCGCAATGGAATGGGCTCTCTTTCAAAATGACAAACCCACTCCTTCTTACATAGATTTTGACGATCGTTACTGCACCGAGCCATTCCAATTGGTTCTGGCGAAAAACGTCGCTGCCGGAAACTCCATCCCGGCAGATATGGCGCTCAACTGGTTTCGACTCAATCCGAATGTGAATCTTAAAACACCTGCACGCCGCTGCGCCAAAGAATTTCGGAATTTGTTTGCCAGAAGGTATTTCCAGAAATTTGGAGATGGCATTATTGTCAAACCTAATAAAACCCGTCTCAGGATCGATTATCGGGCCGCGAGCCCATCCATCAGAAGTGACAGAAAACTCAAGGTTCCAGACTTGCCCGATCCATTCATTTTGACCGGTCCAATTAATAGAATTGGAACCATCATTGATGAATGCACTCAGGAATTAGAATCCTACAGCCGTTTTCTGGGCAGGAAAGGTAGTGACCCAAAATCGTTGGCCGCGCTATCGTTAATTCCCAAAGAGTTGATCAGCCAAACCTCCGGAGCAAAAATCATCAATGAACGCTTAGCAAAAATCTGCAACGGTGGCATAGGCTTCCTCCCAGTGGCCACCTTGTACAAAACGATAGGTCAAGAGGTACCGCCCAAACTTTTAAAGAAGGACCTGGAAAGTCTTGCCTCGTTTGTCGAAAATATGGGATTTGGCATCGCTCCTGATATTCGTTATCACAACATGAAATTTTCCCTTGACGGAAATATTGCTGTGTTCCCGAAAGGACATGGCATTGATTTCAATCCTTCAAAGGAATTTAGAACTGTTGGTACCATCCTTCGCCTTGGCGCAATGGTCAGCCAAATCGACCAGGATGTAGCTCCGGAGGAAGAAGCCACACTTCAGAGTCTTGTTCAAGATAATCGTGAATTGACCAACATCGAAAAAGAGTCTCTCCTCGCTTTTCTGCATTGGTCAATGCGAACCCCCCAAAATGCAGCGGGTCTTAAAGCCCGGTTATCAGGGGTAAGTGAAAACCAGAAGACGGCAATAAGCCATATCCTCGTATCTGTGGCTCATGCTGATGGTGAAATAAAGCCTGAGGAGATCAAACAGCTTGAAAAGCTCTACACCACACTGGGGTTGAACAAAGAACAGGTAACCGGGGATATTCATGCGCTTGCCGCTGAGAGCGGGCCCGTCACCGTAGGTCTTAAAGATACGGATACATCGTTTGCCATTCCGCAACCCGCAAGGCCCGTTGGAACTGCTCGCGGGTTCATCCTGAATGAAGAGCTCATACGCATTCGAAAAGAAGAGACCAGACAGGTCAAAAGTGTTCTTGAGGATATATTCGCGGAACAGGAGGATGACGAACCCGACTCGATTCCAGAAGGTGCAATGGTTTCAAACAACCCGTTAGCCTCACTGGACGAAGCTCATCAAAATCTGTTCAACCATCTTAGGTCCAAAGAATCCTGGGAACGTGAAGCTTTTAAGGCGACCTGCAAAAGTTTGGGACTGATGGTTGATGGGGCGATGGAAGTTCTCAATGAATGGGCTTTTGAAAACGCGAATGCACCACTTATCGATGATGGCGAACCAATCTATGTTGATGTTAGCCTCGCAAAGGAGATTGTAGATGTCCAACAATAAACCACGGCTGCGCCCGAGAGAGCGAGATGCCATCATTCAATCATTACGAGCCGGAGTTACCCCCCGGACTGGTTTACAGCACATCCAGGTCGGGCGCGTAAAGGAAGTCGAAGCGCTTATAAAGGATATCGAGCGTATCATGGATGGTGGCTCTTCCTTTCGTCTTTCCATTGGGGAATTTGGGTCTGGGAAAAGCTTTTTCATGCAATTGATCCGCATAATTGCCCTTGAAAAAGGACTGGTGACTATTCATGCGGATCTTGCGCCGGATAGAAGACTTCATGCCACGGGTGGCCAGGCAAGAAATTTATATGCCGAATTGATGCGTAACCTTTCTACGCGTACAAAGCCAGATGGCAATGCACTTACCAGCGTGGTTGAGCGTTTCATCACCGAAGCTCGTAAGAAGGCCAAAGCATCCGGACACAAGGTCAACGTGGTCATTGAAAAACGTCTCAACCATTTAACTGAGCTTGTCGGAGGCTACGATTTTTCGAAGGTAATTGCATCATATTGGCAAGGGCATAAGGAAGAGGATGAACAGCTAAAAATTGATGCCGTACGTTGGCTTAGAGGGGAATTTTCGACTAAGACGGATGCCCGCAATGCATTGGGTGTTCGATCAATTGTCACAGATGCCAGTGTTTATGATCACTTGAAGTTGCTTAGCCTGTTTGTACGGCAGGCAGGATATGGTGGATTGTTGGTCATCTTGGATGAGATGGTGAATATCTATAAGCTTTCCAGCAAACAAGCCCGTGTATCCAACTACGAACAGATCCTTCGCATACTGAATGATTGCCTTCAGGGTAGTGCTGAATACATAGGCTTTTTGTTCGGAGGGACACCGGAGTTTTTGCTTGATCCGAGAAAAGGTCTTTACAGCTATGAAGCCCTTCAATCACGATTGGCAGAAAATGCCTTCGCAAAATCGGCGGGTGTCATCGATTATACGTCTCCCACGTTGCATCTGGCGAGTCTGCTGCCGGAAGAGCTGTATGTATTGTTGGGCAATTTGCGACACGTTTATGCCTCCGGTGATCCGGAACAGTACCTGGTTCCCGATGAAGCCCTTGTCGCCTTCTTGAAACATTGCTCCCAAAAAATCGGCGATGCATACTTTCGAACCCCTCGGAATACCATTAAAGCCTTTGTCGATTTGCTTGCCGTCCTTGATCAGAGCGACTCTTTGAAGTGGGACCAATTGATTGATAATGTTGAGATTGACAAGGAGGTTAATACCGATATGCCGATGGTCGCTACAGAAAGTGCTGAAGAGGATGAATTGGCGACGTTTCGGCTTTAGATGGAATTATGAGCGATTCGGCAAATTTTGAAAAGTTGCATAAGGGCGTCAAGCGTTGGATATGGAATCAGAAATGGGCGTCACTACGGGATATTCAAGAAGAGGCCATTGTTCCGATTTTAAACGCAGACAGTGATGTCATCATCAGCGCTTCAACTGCAGCCGGAAAAACCGAAGCTGCCTTTCTCCCGGCATGTTCAAAGATTGTTGATCAAAATCCTGACGGTATCGGAATTTTATATATCAGTCCGCTCAAAGCATTGATTAACGATCAATATCGAAGACTTCAGGGGCTTTGTGATATTCTGGATATTTCTGTCACTCCATGGCACGGCGATGTATCCCGATCCCTTAAATTGAAACAGCAGCGAAATCCAAACGGAATCCTGCTGATTACCCCCGAATCACTCGAATCACTGTTGTTGAACCAGGGAAGTTGGACATTAAAGGCGTTTAGCAACCTATGCTACATTATCATTGACGAATTCCATGCATTCATAGGCTCGGAACGAGGGTGCCAGCTACAGTCACTGATGCAGCGCCTTGAATTCCTTCTTCAGAAAACTATTCCGCGAATCGCTCTGAGCGCGACACTTGGGGATATGGAACAGGTAGCGTATTACCTGCGGCCAAATCATAAAATTCCATTCAAGATCATAGAATCCACAGCTTCTCATTCCGATCTAAAAATTCAGCTTAGAGGATATCTGTCGCCTCATGAGCAAAATGAGAATATTCCATCATCCTTTGAAAAAATCACCAATGATCTATATTCGATCTTACGCGGGAAGTCACATTTGGTCTTTGCCAATAGCAGAGCCAGGACTGAAGACATAGCGGTGACCCTTTCCGATTTATGTGAAAAAAGTTTCGTACCCAACGAGTTTTTTCCTCACCATGGCAGCCTTTCAAAAGAGATCCGAGAAAGCCTGGAGGCCCGTCTTCAAAAGGAAAGATTGCCCACAACAGCTGTTTGCACCCTAACGTTAGAATTGGGCATTGATATAGGAAAGGTGACCTCAATTGCGCAGGTAACGGCCCCGCACTCAGTAGCCAGTTTAAGGCAGCGTCTGGGGCGTTCTGGACGGCGAGGCGAACCGTCGATCCTAAGATTATTTATTCCTGAACAGGAAATCACAAAAAGCAGCCATCTTCTTGACAGGTTGCGTGTACACACTGTCCAGTGCATAGCAATGATCAATTTACTGCTAAAAAAATGGTATGAACCCGCACCAACAAATCAATTTCACTTATCTACCCTGGTGCAGCAAACCCTGTCGCTGATTGGTCAGTATGGCGGTGTACATGCCACACAATTATGGGCTCTTTTATGTGAATCCGGTCCATTTTCATCAATAGATCAGCCGCTATACGTCGCATTTTTACGTGCTTTAGGCGAGAAAGATCTGATAACTCAAGCCAGCGATGGACAACTGATTTTAGGCGCTAAAGGAGAAAGACTGGTAGGGCATTATTCCTTCTATACGGCTTTTAAAACACCCGAGGAATACAGACTCGAATATCATGGGAAAATATTGGGGTCTGTCCCCATTGATAAGCCCTTAGTTGAAGGTCAACAAATCGTCTTTGCCGGAAAACGGTGGGAAGTTAAAAGCATCGATCACGAAGGGAAATTGATAATACTGAAAAAAGCTAAGGGCGGGAGCCCTCCAACATTTAGCGGAGATGGTTTATTTGTTCACGATATTGTCAGACAAGAAATGAGGCGAGTCTACCATAATCGGTCGATTCCAATTTATCTTGACGAAGAAGCCAAATCGATCGTTTACGAAGGTTTTGAGTATTACCATGCATTAAATCTTGATGATATCCAGGTTTTTCAATCTGGTAACACTGTATTTATAGCTCCATGGCTTGGTGATCAAATAACAAATACCATCACGATTCTACTTAAATTGAATGGACTATTGGCAAGTTGCTTCGGTGGGTTCATTGAAATTACAAATAGCACTACTGACGAGGTTCATGACGTGATTCGCAATATTATTGAATCGCCAAAGCTGACAGCTACTGAAATAGCTAACTATATTCCAGATACAATCTTGGAAAAGCACGACTACTTTCTGCCTAAGGCGATAAGGGATATTGGTTATGGGGCTCGTTCTTTCAATATTGATGGTGCATATAGTTGTCTTAATGACATTGCCAAATAATATCCTATAAATGTTCAGATGAATATGATATGTAGCATTTCACGGATTTCTCACTGTAAGTTATTATGATGGCTCCTTTATAAAAGGAGCATGGAAATCAAAATTTGGCTAATGAATAATTCTCAATGGTTAACATTTTTCAAAGATATTAAATTTTGGGGTAGTTTTCCACCCATTAGAGAGCAAAAGTTCTTCAATCTTTTTCCTAAAACGTTTTCTGCGGGCGGCCGTTGTTTGTTGGTTGGTTTCGGGAATAACCTTGGAAATTAGTACCCGGACCTTTGCATTAGAATTCCACTCTATATTTTCAGATTTTGTGTTATGTTCAAAAATATCTTTTGCTATCTTTTCTGCAATTGGTTCTACCTTCAAAGGTTTATCTCTTGTGGCGATTAGTCTTTTCTTAGGGTACTCCCAATTGGCGGTACAACTTTCAAGATCGATCGTCCAGTGATAAACTTCAGCATAGATGCTTCCCATCACTGTGCCGCCATGCCTTTCGATATCAAACTCAATTTTTTTTGGAGATGTGTAAGTTATGTTTTCGATCCTATGCAACTTCATAATGCTCATCGATGTATCACCAGATCCATATAATTCATCCCAACATTCAACGAGAAAATTCTTAACCTTTTCTGCCTCTTTATCGACAATCTTACCACTGGATAGTGTTTCTAAGAAATTTTGAAACCTAATTAATTGTCGTTTTTGGTCATTCATTTATTTCACCCCCAATTAAATGCATAAAATAGTTTTGCATTGTACTCATCGGCCTATTTAGGCGTTCCATTAGTATAAAGTAAAATAAAAAATTCAGCTGATTCGGTTTATTTGTTATGTTGCCATAGCAAATTATTATTCTGAAATCTCTTATAATCATCTATCAGACTCATTACATTTTGGGGTAAGGACTGCTGACCACTGATAAAATCATGATGATCCCGCAAACAGGAAACAACAACCCATAGACTCGCCAGTGCCAATCCGGCAGCTAAACAGGATTGCAGCCCGCCGTGTATCTGGAATTCTACTTAGAACTAAGACTGAAAAGAATCCTGAAACGGACCTGCCACCCTGACTTAGATCCAGAAAACTTGCAAAATCAGGAACGTATGATATAGGAAAACCACTGTTCCCTAAAAACTAATTGCTGCAACGACGTGCAAAGCCTGACTGAAACCAATGCGGAGGCTTCGATGACTGGATTTAGTGCATAACCGCATTCAATAAAGACTGAAATATTCATCTCGTATCCTGAAAAAGTTAGTTTTTGTTCATTCTTAGCTTGAAATTTATGCAGCCATATTATAACACAACTCTATAAAAATACAGAACGATAGATGGCTATTAGAAGATGTTGACATGCCTCATTTTTGTCAGCCATGCTGCAGCGGATAAAAATGGAAAAAAATACGTTTAAAACCTTTACACCAAATCATATTTCTTTCCGCAAGAAAAAAAAAGAGGTGACACATGACAAGCCCAATAGAACCAGCTTATGGTTACACCAAAGATTCATTTGACCAAACCTGTGATTATTGTGGATGCATTTTCCACGTAGATGTACCTGGACAAAAAGGCCACGAAGAACCAGAAGAATATTATTGCCCAGAATGTAGAAAAGAGTTCAAAACAAGAGCCTCAAACTCGCCGAGAGTCTCCTTGATTCAGAGGCGGACCGATAACAGGTCAAATACCTATCCGTAAAACCGAATGTTTATTGTTGAATTCATATGTTCTGTAAACAGCGATTGACCTATCGAATCGGGAGGTTGGTAACTGATCTACTTTGAAATCTTATTAAGATAACCTTCATTTTTTCGTTTCACACTGGTAGTATTTTCAAATTCAGATGGTGTCTCATATACACTAAACAATACGTTGGATTGAATGCATTAAGAATCTAAAAATTTAGTTCTGTCTGGAATAACCGGGCGAAATCAACATCACTTAGCCTATTTTCATCAAAGCAACCAATTTGCTTTGCAAGCTGAAGAGCAGCGCCGCCGGGAGAAGGTACAGGCAACACTTTGGTGTTCGGGTGAAATTTTCTAAAAAGCTTGTATTCTTCGAAGACCCCTTCCATACCCCCGATAAATACAGCAGCTTGCAAGTCCTCTCGGGAAAGCATTGCCTCTCTCATTTTCAATAGGCTTTGTTCTATATCATCAGGCACGGCATCGATAAAAATGACGTTGTCAAACTGATTGTTTTCTTTAGGAAATTGATCTTTAAAGAATAGGCTCTGGTATAAAACGACGGAATTTGAATAATCAATATTTAAGTCTTGGCATATCGTCCATATCATCGGAGTGATGGCGGGATGACCGCCCCAAACGATTTTTTTATCTCGAATTACCGCTTTAACGAGCTCTCGCACTGCAAACTGAATCAGAAACGGATCAGAAGTTTCATAGTAGTCACCTCGTCCGACAATAGGAACACTGGCAGCAAGAAAAATGGCACTCATTTCCTAATCCCCCCAATCCGCGAATTGCCAAGCAACTTCAGTAGCCTTAACCCAATGTGTTGACCGAATTTGGCTACCCAACCAATCAAGATGTTCTATCCACCCCGGATGTAGCCCTACCGGATCAAAAATGACAGCTGATGAACAATTTGGTGAATTATTAGTAGCATCATGTAGGGTTGTCGAGGTAGGGACACCTACGGTTGGATAGACAACGACATTTTTACCATCAGCAAGTTGGATGTACACTGCCTTATGCATCCCTACACCTGTAACATTGCCTCCAATCATTTCTATGGCATTTCGCAAATTGCTTACCAAGTTCAAATTGCGAATGGCATAACTTTGGCTTCGCACGGCCTCCAGTTGCGAGCAAATTCTTTTGATAGCTCCTTTTGCCAGTTGACCTGTATCCTGATCCACCTCTTCATCTAATAGATCTACACGACTTGCTGTTGCAGTTCGTGCTGATGGAGATGCGCTAGGCCAACCTATTCTTAGAACAGAAATGCCTTTAGCCAAGGCTCGTCCAAATTCGGCGCTTGTCCAACGGCTTTCAAAGTAATTTGGAGTATCAAGCATTACTAAAACATCAGAGTCGCATAGACGATGCCACAGCATTGCTTGAAAATCTTCTGCTGGAGCAATGCCATGTGTATCCAGAAAGACATCAAAAATTCTGGATGAAAGTTCATCAAAGAGCTGGAGTGCTGCATGTCTTGCTTCATCTCGTCGATAACTTAGAAAAACACGGCGCTGGCGTGGTAATAGCCCGACACATTCCAACAAAGCAGTTGCGACTCGTTGTGTCCCACCATCGTTGTATACGAGACAATTCAAAAATCTTAATGATTCAGGAATTTCATCACGAACCATTGCCGAATCAGAAACCACCGGTAGAACTGGAATGGATTGTTTAATTAGATGATCCAAGTCGGTAATTTTGACGCCCTTCCCGCCAAAAAAAACTGCTGCAGCAGCTTTCTTTTGTTTGGGGCAGAACCTCAATGGTTTAACCAACCATGATACCTCATGCCCGAGTTTCATTCCAAATGGTTCTAAAGCGTCCGAAATGAATTGCTCGAGATCGCCTACCTGATCATCGGTAGGGGCACCCAACACAGCAAGTTCGTAAAAGAGGGCCAAAATTCACCTCCAAAATTGTTAAATTCTCTATTTCATTTGTGCTATAGCGACTTCAATCCAGTCTTCAAGGTTGTTTTTAATATCGTTATAGGCATCAGGTCGACTCGGGTTATAACATTTTACCAGTGATGATAGTTTTTTGCCATCATTGAAGCTGAACTGATCAAAAAGGTCCGGACCTTTATTGCATTTGCCGGTATTTGGGCAAATAAAATTTTGAATATATACCCCAAGTAATCCCTTCCCATCATTCCAAGCCTTTTCAATTTCATAAGCAACCCATGGGCGGTTAGCAGTTTCTTCACCGATTAAAACTACTACACAAGATCGATTAGCTATATTATCATTTCCGGTTCTCTATGAAACTCCAGTAAACCTGTTGTGACCGTATCTGTCACACGGCTGCGTTATGATGGCCTCACAACCAACAAAAGGAGGCCACCATGACAAACTTTTCCATTACTGAGGACTTTCCAAGATCCGAGATCGAATTTGATCAACGGTTTTCAAATCCGGATGCCTGTTACGAGTATCTGTTCCAACAAAAGTGGCCCAACGGCTTTGTGTGTAGAAAATGCGGCCACAACCGGTATTGGCTGAGTTCGCGGAACCTATATATTTGCACCCAGTGCGAACACCAGCATTCGTTAACGTCCGGTACGATTATGGATAGCTCTAAAAGCCCGATCACCTACTGGTTCAAAGCCATGTGGTGGTTTACTACCCGCAAATCCGGTGTCAATGCGGTAAATCTCAAAGAACTGTTGGGCTTTGGCAGCTATGGAACCGCCTGGACATGGCTTCAAAAACTCCGGCGATGTACGATCCGCCACGAGCGGGAAAAGCTGTCTGGACGCGTCGAGGTCGATGAGTTCTTCATCGGCGGTCAACGTACCGGCAAGCGAGGCCGTGGGGCCGAAGGCAAAACCATCGTAGCGGTTGCCGTCGAGCGCTGAGACCTCGAAAAGCGAATGGGTCGCATTCGCCTGCATGTCGCCCTGGATTGTTCAGGTTTTTCTTTGGAAACCTTTATTCTCGACAATATTGAGCCCGGCTCAACCATTGCCACGGATGACTGGCAAAGCTACAACATCATTGATAAAGAACAGTTCCGTCGCGAAACGACCAACCAAAGCAAGAGCAAGAACTACGATAAGCTATACGGCGCTCACTTGGTGACGACCTTGATCAAGCGATTGATCAGAGGAACGTATCAGGGTCGATTCGAACCGAAATACCTTCAAAACTACCTGGATGAGTATGTCTTTCGATTCAATCGCCGCAAATCAAAGAAAATTGGCAAAAAGTTCATGCGCATCGTTCAGCAAGCGCTAAAGACGCCCCGGATAACCTGGCCGGAGATTCCTTGGGATCTGGACCCGCTGTCCGAGTATTTTGCGACAACTGGAGCATCATAGAGAACCGCATTATCATTTATTCATTTCTCTATTGATGGATTTCCTTTCCGTCTAATTTCTTCCCATGCATTGGCTGAAATTGGCTTATTGTCCTCAAGTGCGCCTATATTTCTGATCTGCTGCACTCGCATAACATCGTTATCAAAATGGAAACTGTAAAAGACTTGTCTTTTTGGTATGGCTAATTCTCCAACAATCCTTGGCAATTTATGAAACACTGTTTTTAAGTTGATGCATAGCAGTTCATTTTCCTGCTAAGATTGCAGCTTCTTCAATCCATTTGGCAAAGCTTTCCTTTGTAGTGTACTTGTATGCTTTATATCCGTTTGCCTTAATTTGTGATGGTATAGCACCTGGAGCTCCAGTTTGGCCGTGCTGATCTTTGAGATGGTGAATTTGAACAGCAACAAGGCCGTTACCACGGGATAGCGATTGATCAATTTCGTAATTGATATACTTACGATTAGCAGTTCCATAAGTAACAAAAACAACAGTAACAGATGTGTTTAAGAGGGCTTTATCAATCATATCCTTTATGGCTTTATCCCCCTTTTTTTTAGCTTCCTCCCATAAAGATGCGTCTTGAAATCCTGCTGCCGCTGTTCCTATTACGTTCGTCATACTTCTGATTTGGTTTACTTTCCACACATGTTTGTAATGAAAACTAAAGAAACATCTTCTTGCCATTTTCTTTCCTTTCCTATTTTATGGTAAAAGTAAAATTCATTACGCAAAGTAAATAACCAACTCTAAATTTGACCTATTTAAAGAAATTGATTTTAAATCAAATCGAATGCTTCATTTTTCGAAACCTTACAATTGTTGCAGAATCAGCATCTATCCTGCGATCAATCTTGTTCAGCGTTTCCATGGGGACGCACTGACACAAAATATCCCTTAAGTCGTTGATATAAATCGAGAGCTTGTCTGCGAGTTCATCGAGAGTGATCTGGTCTTTCAGGAGTTCCAACGCCTGCGTGACCATCACGGGCTTTTCCTTTTCCCATTCATCGCCTTCATCTTTACGCATACCCGCGTTTGATAATTGGATCATTGCCCGTCGATGAGTTGATGTGGAAATCCGGCCCAATTCTTTTGCACGGTACAACAAGGCCTGGATCGACAATTTCCACCTGTCTTTTAGTCTGGCGAATGCGGCATAGCTCCAACTCCTGGGGCATTCCTCCAAAAAACTTTCTTTAGGAGCCAGGAATGCGCCAGCAAATCTGTTGGCCTGTCTCTCCGCCATGGCGTCACCAGTGACGAGGTCTTCATGCATTGCAAGATGACCAAGCTCGTGGCTCACATCAAACCTTATCCGACTAGCGCTCTTCTGGTAAGACACGAACATACAGGGTTGATTCCCGCGCCACGTGGAATAGGCGTCAACCTTTTCAACGGCATCATGAAGGGGCAGGACCAGAATACCTTTGCTTTCAAGTAATTTTACGATATTCGGTATCGGACCAAGACCCATCTTCCAATGTCTACGTAGGGCTATAGCGATATTTTCGATATGGTCATCGGATTCAGACGAAACCTGGAAGTTGGAGATCTGTTCTTCTGGAAAGATCACACCCTTTGATCCGAGGATTTCAATAAGGTCGATCCAAAGATCCCCTTTTCGCGCACTTTGCCGCCTCATTGCCTGAGAGGTAGATCGTAATGACCGGAAATGGCATGTGGACATATCGATTGATTTCGAAGACACTGATCTTTCAATGAAAAATGAAGGCGGTACCTTTAACGAGAATGATATACTTATGAATGTTTCCAGATCCGGGCTTATGAGTCCCCGCTCTATCTGTGATATTGCACTCGGTGTCTTCTTGATGCTTTTTGCCAGCTCCTTCTTGGTGAGGCCTCTCCATTCCCTCGCAAACGTAATTCTATTCGGATCAAGACGATCCAAAGCGAACTGTGGCGAATCACCCTTACTAATGGTCATTTGTCACCTTTACTTTCCAAGCCTTTTAGATTTGTTCTGGATTTATCGAGTTTTACTGGCACTTCAACGATTTCCTCTTCAGGTACAAACCCAGGCATATCCGCGATGTGGATGACATCAGCGGTTGATGCTTGTCCTCCGTCCACCAGAAAGATCGGGGCTTTTCTCACCCATTTATACTTACTGGAGTCCACCTCCAACGGCATGATCTCGCCCAGAAATACCTCTTTCAATCCTCTGTGAACATCGACATCAATCGCTATGACGATATTGTCTTTTTCCACCGGTGCGTCCCACTCATCGTTAAATAAGCTCATTTGAATGTGATTTGCTGCGGATTTTACGGCTTTCGCGCCGCTCGGAAGCCTGGACTGGCTGTTGATGCGATGGTGCCGTAAAACGTATGGACCGAGTCTGAGCTTATATTCGTTGCCTTTGCCCGATACTTCGAAAGGACATTCATCAATCTCTTCAGCAATAGTTCTGAAACGGTTCCATGTGTTCCTCCAGAACTGGGTTCCAAAAGTCCACATGTCGTTGAAGGCAGGGTCCATCAAATAGCAATTCATACAGATTTCAGCGGCTTGATGAATTTGGGGGAGAAGGTGTTCTTGAACGTGAGGAACAAGATCTTGGAGGGATTCGATGTCGGGAGTTTTCATTTGTTCTCCAGTTTAATAATTAATTAAAGATCAAACTTACACATCCATATTTCATTATATGAATAATTGCAACATAAAAATTAAGTAATAGGCGCTTTTTCACAATCGTGTGAATAAGATTTGGATTATAGCCTAAATACGCGGGATCTTCGACCTTGCCGTGTTTTTAGTCAAGATTACCCCAAATTCACCTTTTTCGTCTGTCTAATAGTCCCGATAGTGTTATTTTATTATATTTACAGTATGTTATCCTATTTACACACTATCCTAAAATTGGTATAATATTATAAAAAACAGTTAGTTACGCAAACTTTTAGGGTGTAAAATGAAGCTGAATAATTCATTCTGGAGACATTTCGAACTCGACCTACAAGAAATCAAACTGGCCTATCTGAATTGGGCAATCGGATATGCAAGGGGACCAAAGCCGGAACATAGGCATTTGTTCCTCTGGGATCATCAGGAAGACTTCTGCATTATCAATTCACGGTACGGACGTTCTTTTTCAATCAGCCCCTTCGGTATTGGTGTTCGCGGAGTACCAAGAATAAAACTGAAAGGGATTCCGCGAGGAATGGATGAAATTGATATAGCACTCAAAGCCCGATTAACAGAAAACACCCGATGCATTCGAGCTGCCATTGCGAGTGCACTGGAAACCGGAAACCTGGATAATGCTCGTCAGATGGTCCTCAATTTTTTCTGGCTCAAACTCGGTGCCCATGAACTTCTTTTTGATCGGATGCAGCTTGAATACGGTGAACGTGGAAAAGTCCGGAAAGGCCGGTGGGGTCTTGATGAGTCCGAAGGGTCGCATACACTGACCGGTCTTAGAAACCGAATTGTAAATACTGTTCGCTTCGGCGAGACTCTTGAAAATGAGTACATTCAAAATCTCAATAAAAAGCTTCCGGGTTTTAGTAAAGGCACCCTGAGTACCTTCTTGTCATCGGCGCTAAGTTGGAACCGGTACGGACTATGTGCATTCGATTGCGGTCCCGTTATTTGGAGCAAGAGAGGAGTCGTCCATTTCAACCAGGTGAAGCAACGCATGAATCAAATTGGATGGCCATATCACGGTTCACCGAGTCAGGTCTTGCGACCGTTATACAAAATCGCTTTGAATTACCGCAGGCCGCCCATTCGGCTGCGATGTGATCCCGACGAAGGATACAGTTGGAAATCGTTACGCCGTCGCGCTTGCCAGATTTACGAAATCATCGACAATATCCTGAATGAAATTAACCGGATACGGAAGGAAGAAATAGGCTGAATACTTCAGATATTACATATTATCTGAAAGATATTAGCAGTTTAGTCGGAGATTCACCGTGGTAATGTACAGTATCACTTATGTAAACCGTAGTATTTCCAACACAGGAGGTGGCCATGAAACAGTTTAATCGAAAATGGACTTTGGACAGGGAGAAGTTTCTGTCCGAGTCCGAGGTCAAGAAACTTCGGCGGACAATTGAAGACAAGGCTTTAGCTGATCTGCAAAAGGGGCGAACGACCTGGCCTCGTTTCTGGATGGCAATTGACCTGGGGGCAAGCGCGGGGCTACGGGTTTCGGAAATCGCAAACCTGAAGATCGACAACCTGTATCTCAATACCCGTGAACCCCGCATACGGGTAACCGGCAAGGGTAACCGAACCCGTGACGTTTTTATTTCTCGGGACCTCATGAAGCACCTTTCGGGCTTTCTGGAATGGAAACGGACCATGGATGAACCCATGGACAAGAATGATTTCCTGCTGGTATCCAGTCACGGGAAATCCTATTCAACCAGAGCCCTGCAGTATGCGTTCAAAGTCGCAATGGTTGAATCGGGTCTGCCGATTTATTACTCCATCCACTCTCTCCGGCACAGTTACGGCACCTATCTGTATCAGCGTACAAAGGACCTGCGGTTGGTCCAGAAACAGCTGGGGCATTCATCCATAGCCACGACCACGATTTATGCGGATGTCACCGTTGAACAGACCCTGGAAGCTGTTAACGGGCTTTTCGAAGAAAACTACGACCAAGATTCCGAAACCGGTGAAACTGAAACCGTCCCGCCTTCTGATCATCCCACCAAGCCTGATCCAGAATAATCCCCCAACTGAAAAACTGATTAGCAGCTTCGATTAAACGGGCGATTTCGTCATTTACCGTGGGGCCATTGGTGCGCCCTGAATTTGAAACCACAACCAATTGCAGGGAAGGGGGATCCACCATGTATTCACCGAAAGTCAAAGAAGACCTGATTCCGATTCTGTACCGGCTGGCCAGGCAGGAACAAAAGCCAATGACGGCATTGGTGGATGAGATGCTGCGATCGGAAATTGCGCAACGCAATGGACACTTCAAACCATCAGGCGATGGAGCGGTTTCGAAAGGGGTAAAAAAAACAGCTGACGCTGGAGGATCTTAAGAGCTTTCTGGCCGGAAAATATATCGTTCTGGACTGCGGCCATCGGTATTGCCTGCATCCGTTCAGTAATACATTCGTGATGACGGCCAACGGCAAGACCTACTGCCATAACTGTTACGATTAGGAGGAAAAATGACACTAAAAACCAAATGCCGCCGGCACTGGCAATCATTGGGAATTTCGAACCCGGAACGGCTCAAGGATTTCATTGTCGCTCTTTTCGTTGAACATGAGCACCAGAAAGATGTGGTGATCGAAATCTATAAACTGGCGCTTCCGGAATGGGACCGGATTTCGAAAATCAAAGGCTATCCGGAGATCGGCAATGAAATGTGGTCTTACATCTGTCGGTTGTTCCAGAAATTTGACCACGACCATCATCCCGATTGCATGCCCGGTGGCGCATGGATGAACACCGGCTTTTCCGTCAACAAGGATCTTGGAGACTGGGAAATCAGTTTCGGTAACTGCCAGGTTGAATACACCCAACCGATTCCAATCCAAACGGAGGTGAGCATATGAAAGACCAACTTGCAGGCAAGCGAATAGAATTGATCTCAACGAGTGACCCGTACACCAATCTCAGACCGGGCAATAGGGGAACCGTAGACGTTGTAGACGACATGGGGACGATCCATGTGAATTGGGATAACGGTTCAACACTGGGGTTGGTTCCCGGCGAAGACCAATACAAATTGGTTGACGAATAGCCGGTGACAGCATGGCAGGCAATATCGCCTAAACCCATTCTAAGGGCGTTTCGTGTAAAATTGTAATGCCGGGACCCGTTTTTACAACATGGGGTTGAAAACATACTTAAAAGAGGGGGCTTTGCCTGTTTTTCGGGGTCTTTTTTGCCCTATTTTACTGATTTCAAGGGATTTTAATAATCTGAAGACCGACATCCCACCGATCAATCCAACCATTTAAACAATCAGCTGAATCACAATTTAAGGAGGTGTTCCATGGCGGCGTCAATCCATGAGACCGTTAGCGGCATAATTGCGTCCTTTGAACAAGGGGACATACCAGAGGCGATTGCGTATTCGGTATTTCCTATTGCCGACATTCCATCTGCCAAGTGGTCATTGCTCAACCGGACACTCACGTTTTTGGCTGGAACACAGGATGCACGCGGCTTTAGGCAATGGAAACAGGTTGGCCGATTCGTGAAGAAAGGAGCCAGGTCATTTCGAATATTGGTTCCGTCTTTTGTAAAAAACGAGAACGAGGAAAATGGCGAAATTGAAAATTATCTTCGGGGATTCATGTGTCGGCCGGTCTTTCGACTGGAGGATACCGATGGTGAGGCATTGGATTACGAAATGTTGGAACTGCCGGACTTTCCTTTGATTGAGAGGGCCGAGGAATGGGGTATTTCTGTTAAGGCGATTCCAGGCAATTACCGCTATTACGGGTATTACATGCCTGGACGCAAGGAGATCGCCATTGCCACGGCGGAGGAGGGTGTCTTTTTTCATGAACTTGCCCATGCTGCCCACGAGAAAATTAAAGGGGTACTAAAACCGGGGCAGGATTCATTGCAAGAGATTATTGCGGAACTATCTGCACAGGTACTTTGCCGTATGGTTGGGAAACAGTCCCGTGACACCACCGGCAATTCATACCGGTACATTGGACGCTACGCTGAGAAAATCAAACTCACACCCCAAGCAGCCTGTCTGAAGGTCATGTCTGAAACCGAGAAAGTCCTGAACCTGATTCTGAAACCGAAAGGAGTTGAATAAAATGTGGAATACGCCAACTAAAGAAGAGCTTTCGAAAATACCGCGGCTCTACGAGACTGAAAACATTCCCCTCAAGGATAAAATCATCCACATGCACTTTTTCATTGGTGGGTGTGATTGGTATGTCGCGGAGTACGACGGAGATGATTTGTTTTGGGACTATGCCATCCTGAACGGAGACACGGCCAATGCCGAATGGGGGTATATTTCATTCAAGGAGCTGCGGGACTTGGTGGTCCCGCCAGGGATTGAGATCGATAGGGACCTGTATTGGAGAAAAAAGCTGGCAAAGAAAATTCCTAAAATAACAAAACTATGACTTTCTGTCAGGTTTTTATTTCATCGAATTATTCGGAGGTGTTCTTATGTTGAAAAAAGGCAAAACGCTTATCTATGAAACTCAAGCTATACGTTTTTTGCTGTCATTCCCGCGCAGGCGGGAATCCAGATTTTACATGAGGCCTCCTGGATTCCGGATCTTCGCTGCGCTTCGTCCGGAATGACAAAAATGGAAGTGCCCTAAGGAATGTTAACTTGAGCTTTATAGAGAACCGCAAAAGGCAATATCTTTAAAATTTTCGAAAGTGATCCCAAAAGGTATCAAATGTTTTCTGATGCCGGAAACAATCTTTGTGAAAAACTTTCAAAGGGGATCTGTGAGCGAATAATAGCGGGAAAACTAACGATTGAAGTAGCCGTCAGCGAAATCAACAAGGGGATTGATGAAATTGCTGAAATGTATCCGGAGGTCAATGACTCCGAACCGAGAGGTCAATTCCGATATGAAATTCAAGAGGCTTATCGTGAAATTGGAGTACAAGTTAAAGACTTCTGGATATAAGTGAAATGGTAAAATGAGCGCTGGCTCCGGGGTGCTGGACAGAAACCCGCATTTTTAAGTGAAGAAACTCTGCCGGGTTGGGATCAGGCTGCCCGGTGTTGAGGAAGTTGGCCGAAATAGACCACATCGGGGGTCTGCCCGTCAAGCGCCGAATGCGGTCGGCGTTGGTTGTAAAAAAGGAAGTAGCGCCCCAGGCCGCGCCGGGCATCCGCCACCGAGTCATAGGCATGAAGATATACTTCTTCATACTTGACGCTCTTCCAGAGGCGTTCGACAAAGACGTTGTCGCGCCAGGAGCCTTTCCCGTCCATGCTGATCTGAATATGATGCTTTTCCAACAAGCCGACAAAGTCTTTGCCGGTGAATTGGCTGCCCTGGTCGGTATTGAAGATTTCCGGGGTTCCGTAATCCCGAATCGCTGCTTCGACAGCATCAATGCAGAAATCGGCCGTCATGCTGTTGGACAGCCGCCAAGCCAGGACACGTCGCGTCGCCCAGTCCAATACAGCCGCCAGGTAGATAAAGCCCTTGTTCATCGGAATGTAGGTGATATCCATGGCCCAGGTCTGATTAGGCGCTGTGATCTTTCGATGGCGCAGCAAGTACGGAAACACCTTATGGCCCAGATGCGGTTTGGTGGTGCGGGGGCGTTGGTAAAGGGCCTCTATCCCCATTTTTCGCATCAAGGTGGCGACATGCCTGCGACCGACACTGGCCCCGTCTTGTCGCAGCAGATCCCGTAGCATCCGGCTGCCGGCAAAGGGATATGCAAGATGCAGCCTGTCAATCTGCCGCATCAATTCCAAATCTGCTGCTGAGACGGCCCGGGGGGCGTAATAGAACGACGAGCGCGCCATTTTCAGGATCTTGCATTGCTGCACCACCGGCAACGGGTGCTGCCGATCAATCGTCACTTTGCGCTCGCATCGGGAATACGACCGAGCGCGCCGGCCAAAAAATCGTTTTCCATTGCCAACTGGCCGATCTTGGCATGTAGATCTTTGACATTGGGGCCGTTGACGGCCTTGCGCTCTGCCGCTGTAGCGAACAGATCCTTGGCGTGCTCTTGCAGTTGGGTCTTCCACTGCACGATCTGGTTCGGGTGAACATCGAACTGTTGAGCCAACTCCGCTAAGGTCTGGTCGCCCCGTAAGGCTGTTATCGCCACCTTGGCTTTGAAGGTTGCTGCGTGATTCCGTCTAGGTCGTTTCATTGTCTGCTCTCCTTGGTTAACGAATAGTTACTGCGTTATTAGAGCAGAGTTTTCACTTAAAAGCCTGTCCTTTTTTCCGAAACCGGCTCTAAGTCAAGCTTTTTACGTTAGGTTTGTGTTATGATATGCGACAAAAAAGATCGGAAAAGAAAACGAATGATATATGAAATGGAGATTGAATAGATGGTAATCTTCCGGCACGAGTTCTCCTCCTTTCCTGGAGGAGCATATTGCCACGCCTTACCGGTTTTGTGAAGATGGGGTTAGATGGACACTTACATTAAAACACTAACAGGTTCCAGGCCTACTATTTATTGATCTAACTGTTGGACAGCGATACCTATTTTTAAAAAGATGTATCTCATGCTTATCAATCAATGAATCCTAGTACTTTGGGCAGATATGTAGTTAGTGATGGAAAAACATTAAGAAGAAAAACTACAAATATATTCATCATAAACATAGGGAGGATTGCTTTAAATACCTTTTCCATAGATAGTCCAGCTATATCGGCTGTGGCGTATAAAATAACCCCAACAGGTGGTGTTATTAAGCCCATCACTAAATTCATTATCATTATTATTCCCCACGTAAAGGGATGCAGTCCAACGGAATAGGCCAATGGAGCAAGCATTGGAGCGAATAAAATTATAGCTGCCCCTTCTGTCATCCACATACCCACAAAAACAAGGAATAAATTCAGAAGAAGAAGTATTACATATTTATTAGAAACATGTGAAAGCACGAAATCCCTGATCAACCCAGGGACATCTTCAAAACCAAAAACCCACGAAATGATTCCAATAAATGCTAAAATAAAAAAAAGCTTGGCTGAAGAATATGCGGCACTATAAATTATTGGGGGAAGCTCTTTGACTTTCAAATTTCGATAAATAATAATACTGACAACAAGCGCATAAGCCACAGCTGCGGCGGCGGCCTCAGTTGGAGTAAATACGCCAAGGACTATTCCTCCTAAGATAATAATTGGCATTAAAATAGCTAATAAAGCATCTTTCAATCCTAAGGCATATTCTATCGGCTTTGCTGAGATGGTCCTTTTGGGGTACCCACGCTTTTTTGCAAGAACATTCACGATCACCATATCGCCTAAACCTTTTAAAAGGCCTGGCAATAGAGCTGCGGCAAACATTCCTCCAACTGATAATTCTTCAACCGCACAATAAATAACAATGACAATACTCGGAGGGATAATTGGACCGATAAGCGATGAAGATGCGGTTATGGCTGCCGAAAATGGCTTGTCATATCCTTCCTTACTCATAGCTGGAATGAATATTTTACCCAATGCTGCGACATCGCCCAATGCAACTCCGGTAATACCCGCAAAAAGCATACTAGAAAGGACGTTGACCTGAGCTAACCCCCCTTCCATTCTTCCTACAATAAGATTAGCAAAATTCACTAATCTATCCGAGATTTTGGCTTTATCCATTATTTCCCCTGCTAACATGAATAATGGTAAAGCCATAAGAACAAAAGAATTAAGACCATTGAATACATAGTTAGGCAACATAGGCATAAATGCCTCTTGCCCTGATAAAATAAAGTATGAGACCCCAGTAAATCCCATACACAGCCCGATAGGCATCCCGAGCATAATTAAAATTAAAAATATAAGGATTATCCAGATAATAAGCACATTAAACTCCTGTGAATAATAGCTTATAAGCTTTTATAAATGCTTCAACAGTCTGAATCAGTGATTCCAAAAACATTAAGAAAAAAGAAATTGTAATAGGGAGATAGAAAGGAAACATGGATGTTCCCAAACTTACTGCTTCAACCCTTAATCCTTCCTTCAACATTGGAATGCTATAGTAAAAAATAAGAAACAAAAATGCAGCTTGAAGTAAAAGAACTGGGACTTTTAACATGGATTGAGTCGTTTTAGATAATTTGTCTAGGATAAAAGTGACTCTCAAATGGGCCCGGTCTAGCATAACTGATACGGAACAAACATAAGCCAATGCTATCATCTGGTATCTGGCAAGTTCTTCAGCCCATGTCAAAGGTGAAGAAAAACAGTAGCGACTAATAACTTGGGCAACCATAATTATTGTCATAAGCGACAATAAAATTATCGAGAACCATTTACATAGTGATCCTATAAGTTCTCGGCTTTTCTCAACAAAAGTTATCATTCGAAATTCCATTCACTAGAGGACTAAACTGGGGATGGACAGTCTCCTCATCTTCTAGTAGAGGGCCGTTCGAGTCAACCGAAGCAAAATGAATCGAACGGCCCACAGATTGAACTATTTATAACCTAATTTTCTTTCAGCCTTATCAGTTTCATCCAAAACCATATCGATAATTTTGGGATCCATTTGGCTTTTCAAGTAAGTGATGACTTCTTTCTGAGTGGCATCTTGAAACATTCTCTTTTCTTCCGTGGTAGGTGCATAAACCTCCATACCTTTTGACTTCAAGAATTCCAGGTCTATTGATTCATTAATGCGGCAAATCCCCCTGGCGGCAACTTTCGCTATCTCTCCGGCTTTTATTATCGCGGCCTGATATTCCTTTGGTAACTCTTGAAACCACTTATCGTTAAGGTATATTGAAATAGCACCATAGAGGTGACCATCAAGCGTCAAATATTTTTGGACCTCGTAAAGCCGTGCAAGCTTTATGGTGCTAATTGGATTCTCTTCTCCATCTACAACTTTTGTTTGAAGGGCACTGTAAAGTTCACTCCAGGCAATTGGCGTCGGTTTTGCGCCCGTCACTTCAACAAGTTTCATATGAGCCGGAACTGGCATCGTTCTTATTTTCAGACCTTTAAGGTCAGCAGGTGTTCTTACCTCTCTCTTGCTATTTGTAAAATTTCGATATCCGGCATCTTCGCACCAAGCCAAAGGCCTCATTCCCGTTTTTTCTACCATATCTTTTCTGAGCCAATCCCCCACGGGACCGTCAAAAACTTCCCAAGCGACGTCATGATGAAGAAATAAGTATGGGATGGATATAGCTGCAATGTTTGGATAATATGGGGCGATATTGCCTGCGGACATAATGGTGGCTTGGATGACCCCCATTGAAGCTTGTTCCCACATCGCTTTTTGATTACCGAGAACACCATTTGCATAAATTTTGACTTGAACATCCCCACCAGTTCTTTTTTCAACCTCTTGCGCAAAGACTGCCCAAGGAGCACTCACATTGGAGTATGGTTGTTCAGGATTTGAGTGGCCAATTTTTAGTACATATTTTGCAGCCTGAGATGTAGTTGGAGTAAAAACTCCAAAAAAAAATGACATTAAACCGATGAACAATGTACCACATACGAACCTCATAATTGTTACCTCCCTAAAATCGTTTTATTGTTAAAAATCAATTTGGAATTATTATCTCGTACAAACTTACAGTATTAAGAATTAAATTAATAATAGATTAATATCTTCCAAATTGGTGCCAAGTGACCTTTTTACCAACGTTTATGTTTTTTAAAAAATTTAAATATAATACCTCGCGGTGGTCACTAGACCTGAGCCCATATATGGGTGTCCATAACGGCTTCATTCAGTGAGACCCCAAAACCCGGCATATCAGTAATCGAAATGACCCCATCGCGCACCCTGTCCTCGAATCGCTCAGTGGCAACCTCCACATATCCAGGAACCCTCTGCCAGAAAGGAAAATGCTCCTGTATATAAAAATTCTGGATACAAGCGCTTAGATGGGTTGCGATACTCGCGGCGACCGAACTGCCGCATACATGTGGTTGAACCTTCACACCATAGGTGTCGCCCATTGCGGCGATTTTATGTGCTTCAGAAAATCCACCGGTATTGCCAATATCTGGCTGCAGAATACTTACTGCTCTGCTTTCCAATAGATCACGGTATCCGTAACGCATATACTGACGCTCGCCGGCTGCGACAGGAATCTGGGTTTTATCGGCAATCCGGCGCAATGCTCCCAAATCTCCAGGATCATTGACCTCCTCAACAAAGGCAATATCAAACTCTTCGACTTGACAGCAAAACCGGATCGTATCACCGACCGACAACCCCCCGGAGAGATCAAGCATTAGCTGCACGTCAGTGCCTACCGCGTCCCGTAGCCGGCGCACAACATCAACCGCAGAAGAGACCGCTCCGCAATCATCAGAAGAACGGTTTGTTGGATGGCGCAATGTACCGTTGGGCTGGATTCTGGATAGTGGATACATTTTAAGTGCGCGGTGTCCATCGATAACCGCTGCCTCTGCCTGCTTCAGCAAATCAGCAACAGACGTGGCTCCAAAATACCATCCGTTGGCATAGTAGCTCAGACAATCGCGAAGGCGGCCCCCGAAGAGATCGTAGACTGGTACGCCAAGCTCACGCGCACGGATATCCCATAGCGCCAGCTCAATGGCACTGAGCCCTGCACCGGCAATGCCGCCGGGATTCTTCAGCCAGAAGGACTGGTCGTACATTTCAGAAACCAGCGCATTAATGTTTACAGAATCGGAGCCAATGATAAACCGCTCGCAAAGATCTCTGATCATTGCTGCTGCTGCTGTTCCGCCACACCCGTAGGAAATTGCAGCTTCACCCAGCCCGACAATGCCATCACTCGTTTCGAGCTTCACTATCACAGGTTTCAGTCCCTGGCCCTGAACAAAGTATATTGTCGCTGAGGTAATTTTTGTCGTCATGCTTTGGTTATCGCTCTTTCTTTGCTAAATTAAGTCAAAATCAACGAATGCTGACAATCAACAATGGAAATTAAATTTTGCTACCAGTGTACACCAAGGTCTGTCCCTTACCCGATACCTTGACAGTGAAGTCAGCTTAATTGGTTTTTTTTCGAAGTTTTTCATCCAGAGATTTTCTGTCATATACGAAATGCGCCAATAGAGATAAATGATCGTGAGAGCCTCTACCACCTTCGGGAAATCAAAATTCACAATACTGCTTGCTGGTATTCAAAGGATTTGAACGGAGCTATGTTCTCCATATTAACTTCAGCACCCAGCCCAGGCTCATCCGTCAGACGCAGCTCACCTTTACTGATTTCCTCCTCAGCAGGGTTTTTCAGCACATGTACATAATCATTCGCATCACTGAAATAAGGATAGATCTCTAGTGCCATTGCATTTGAACATGCTGCCCACGCCTGAATTGAGGCTTTAGTACAAAGGGCTGAAGCACAGTTATGCGGAGAAACACGGACGTTATAAGCCTCTGCCATACCTGCAATTTGTACCAATTCCCAAATTCCACCGCAGTTTCCAACGTCGGGCATGATAACATCTACTCCGTTTGTGTCGAGCAATGTCTTAAATGCGTGACGTGTATAAACCCGCTCCCCTGTCGCAATTGGCATATTCCATCGTCCAGCCAACGCTTTATATCCAGACATGTTAAAAGCATCCAGTGGCTCCTCAATCCAGACAATGTTCACCTCCTGACAGAGTTCGAGAAAACGAATTAATTGATCACTTGAAAGTCCACCACTTAAGTCAAACATTAATTCAACTCCGTCCCCAACTACTTTACGTAAATTGCGGGTACGCTCACAGGCACGTTTAAACTCAGCATCTAAAAGCGCTCTGCGTTGCACATGAACAAGCGTTCCTCCTTCCTGCTTAGTAGCAAAGGGATAGCTCTTCAGCTTTGTGTATCCATCCTTCAGGGGACGCTCAGCAGCTTTAGCCCATTCCAAGGCATCATCGTGATTATGGTTCCAGCCATTGGCATAAACTGAAACCGTTCCAGTAAAGTTGGCACCAAGCAATTCACTTACAGAAACGCCCATCGCCTTACCCTTAATGTCCCAGAGCGCTTGATCAATGGCCGACAATGCGGAGAAAACAATGGCACCACCACCTTTTGTCCAGAACGAGTTATCATAGACCCGGTGCCAGACATTGCGAGGATAACGAGCATCACTACCAATAATTAGTGGTGCTATATCAGTTAACATTCCGGCCGTTGCCTTGGCCCCGAGGCCATATGCGACAGCAGCTTCACCGAAGCCAGAAATGCCATCATCCGTGTTCAGTTCAACCAATACCGGGTGCATGCCAGCACCATGGATTTGATAAACCTTTAAATTAGTGATTCGCATATTAAAGGGCCTCCTTACCCAGTGCACTTACATTCAAAATTTTACGAGACTTAACATGCATGTGAAACACTCCTTTATAGGTGTTGGGTGCCAGTACATTGTGGACAATATTAGCCAAACCCTTTCGCAGGTTGTTGAATAACTATTCACCTAAACCCCTGAATTTGCTGGAATCGGGGTCGTGGTTTTGTTAATATGTCGCGCATAACAATCCGATATTTCAAGAGAAAACGTTATTCGCGGCGAAGACCAGAACCAGCAGGCCATGTTCAGCTATGTGAGCCCGGAAGCTCGGGTTCCCAAGGATCATCCCTTGCGGCCGATCCGGGACATGGTCGACAACGCGTTGAATGATCTGGCTCCCTTGTTCCGAGAGATGTATTCGCATACCGGTCGGCCGCCCATTCTGCCGGAGCAGCTTTTACGGGCCTCTTTGCTGCAAGTGCTCTACTCCATCCGTAGCGAGCGGATGCTGGTCGAGCAACTGGATTACAATCTGTTGTTTCGTTGGTTCGTCGGGCTGTCCATGGACGATAAGGTTTGGAATCATTCCTCCTTCTCCAAAAACCGGGAGCGCCTGATGCAGTTCGAGGTGGCGACAGCGGTCTCCCAGTCAACCAAGGGGATTGCCGAGCGGGCCGGACTGATGTCGAAGGATCATTTCACCGTCGATGGGACCCTGATCGAAGCCTGGGCCTCGATGAAAAGCTTCCGTCCCAAAGACGATCAGGATCAAGACCCGCCGGTGGCGGGTGGTCGCAACCCTGAGGTTGATTTCAAAGGACAGAAACGCAAGAACGACACCCATCAGTCGACAACCGATCCAGATGCCCGCCTCCTCAAAAAGGGCAAAGGCAAGGAAACGAAGCTCTGCTACATGGGGCATGCGCTGATGGAGAACGGCAACGGCTTGGTGGTCGACAGTCGTCTGACCCAGAACGGCACCGCCGAGTGGGATGCCACCCTGGAGATGGTCGAAAACCTGCCGGAAACCAACCAGATCACGGTGGGCGGGGACAAGGGATACGATGTACCGGCCTTTGTCGATGGCCTGCGAGCGTTGTTGGCAACGCCGCATGTGGTTCAGAAAGACAAGAGAACGGCGATCGACGGGCGAACCACTCACCACGAAGGTTATGGGATCAGCAGAAAATCCGTAAACGGGTCGAAGAGATCTTCGGCTGGCTCAAAACAATAGGCTGCCTGCGCAAGACGCGCTATCGAGGACTTGGTCTGGTCGGCTGGATATTCGAGTTTGCCATGGCGGCCTACAACTTGACCCGAATGCGCAATCTGATCTGGGCAACCTGACCAGAAAAGAACAAAAATCAACAACGGATGGCAGAAAACGGAACCATCGGAACTCAAAACAAGGACATACAGCCCGGAATTAACGAAACACAGATTGTCAAAGATCAAAAAAAACGCTTTCGGGATAGAATGGGTCAACTCCCGGTTAGTTTTTCAACGACCTGTTAGATCCCTGCGAATCAGAGACATTTCTACCGGTGGAACTTACGCTGCAACTATTCAAAAAAGGATCAATTTGCCTCTTTTAGAAACGTCATATTAGGGTTACCTGTGGCACTAAAGACTTTGACTTCCCTGGCTTTGTCCACGATGCGCTGGCATTCATCATTTATGCGTTTGAATAACGAACGAACGATATTCTACTATCCAACAAATATATTATTTGCACAAATACTAAAATAAAATGACTTCATAAGGTTTACTTATGGTCATTGGTCTGTCATGATTAGCCTTAAATTGGAACTTGAGGCCGTCCCCCATGTGATCAACCCTTATTGAAATCGAAACCGACAGCATGAATTACCATCAAATAGAAACATTCTTCCAAGTTATGCTTACGAACAGCATATCCGCTGCTGCGCGCAGTCTTAACCGGTCTCAGCCAGCTGTCAGTTTGACGATAAAAGAGCTAGAGAATCAGTTAGGTACGAAGCTTTTTGAACGCAAGGCTGGTAAGTTAATTCCCAGAGTTGAGGCGATGGTGCTCTATGAGAGAGCAAAACCAATCATTATGCAGATGCGCAGTATCAAGGAAGATTTTTCTAAACTTGAAAATTTCCCAAAACCCACCGTTTCCGTAATTTCGGCTGACATTACTGGGATTCAACTGATTCCCTCCTGTCTCCAGAGTGTTGGAAAACACATACCCTTGAAACATCGGGTTATGCTCGGGCCAGCGGCTATGGTTGTTTCTGCTATGGAAAATCAGAAATATGATTTTGGTGTGTGTGATCTGGGGATAGAAACAGAAATACCTAAATCTGCCCTGTATTCTTTCGAGGAATTCCGCGTGCCAATCTATGCCCTGTATCGCAAAGGACTGTTAAAGTGTGACAAGGAAAGCATCAGTACTGAAGAACTTAAGCTTACAAATACCTGTTCCCTTTATTCTGAACATAATCTTTCTAGAGCACCCGAACTCCAGAACATTGGTACTGCAGTACAAGCTGAATTCCAGAACTTTTTCCCAATGGCTATTTTTGCTATTCAAAATGATTTAGTGACGATTGTTGATAAAGTCACATATGAAACCTTAAAACAACTATTCAAAAGCGATCTAAATGTGGATTTCAAAAGAATAGAGACTGATTATCTATTTAGCTACTACCTTCTCAGACCTCTTTTTCGCCTTCGTTCAGAGGTCGCTGACCGTTGTTACAATACCGTCCGCCAAGCATTTCTCAAACTGTCAGAGAAATCAAGTCCTTAGAAAAAACCAATCCTAAATTACATCAGATTTTACCCTGCCATAACAAGCTAAGCCACACACCTTGGAGACGTGCAGATTGATATGTAAAAAAGATTGCCGCCTCCCCGTTCCTTTCTGAAGGGCTTAATAACTCAACTTTCGGGATTGGAATAGAGAAGCAAATTTATGGTCTATCTATCTGATTTAATATAGAAAATACTTGAAGAGCCCAGTCCTTTGATTTATAGTGGATCTGCGAAAATTCACAATAAATACAAAGAGAAAGGGCTCAAGTGGACCATAACAAGATATCCTCCCAATCGCAAGCCGGCATTCGTGTTCACGGGCAAATTGACACTTTTTTCAATCGATTCCGGATCGGCACTTTGCTTCATCAATGTGGCATCCGAAAAAGGCATGGCCACAGCGTTCGTTCTTTTACACAAGCGATCTTCAGCCTGTCAGGTTCCTCGCTGTTTCGTATGGGTAGATAGTTGATTGACTTACCGCACTAGTGATAATCGCTAAGCACTATGAAAGATACAGAACTCCTTCAAATGGCTCTTGGTCTGAAACCGCCCTGGCAGGTTTCGACAGCGGATTTCAACCCCGATGAAAAGCGTCTGGATATCCGCCTTGATTTTCCCAAAGGGAGCACCTTCACTTGCCCGAAATGTGGGCTATCGGGAGTCAAGGCCCACGATACCGTCGAGAAAACATGGCGGCATCTGAACTTCTTCCAGCACGAAGCGTATCTGACCGCCAGGGTTGCCAGAATCGACTGCAAAAAATGCGGCATCCGTCTGGTTGATGTGCCCTGGGCCAGACCCGGCAGCGGCTTCACGCTGTTGTTTGAAGCGATGATTATGATACTGGCCAAGGCTATGCCGGTGAAAACCGTCGCCGAGTTTGTCCGTGAGCACGATACCCGGTTATGGCGTATCTTGCATCACTATGTGGGCGAAGCGCGTAAGGCCGCCGACCACAGTCAGGTCAAGCATGTCGGCATGGACGAAACCTCAAGACGCCGCGGCCACAACTATGTCAGCCTGTTTGTCGATCTTGACGAAACCCGGGTTCTGTTCGCCACCGGCGGCAAGGATGCATCAACCGTTGATCGATTCAAAAGAGATCTCACCGACCATGGCGGCAATCCCGGCGCTATCGAGGAGATGTGCTGCGACATGTCTCCGGCGTTCATCAGCGGTGTCGAAAAACATTTTCCCGAAGCCCATATCACCTTCGATAAGTTCCATGTGCTGAAAGTCCTCAACGAAGCGGTGGACCAGGTTCGCCGGGAAGAATCCAAAGGCCGGCCGGTGCTAAAGGGCAGCCGCTATCTTTGGCTGAAGAACCCATCCAACCTCAAGGCGTCCCAGGCCGAACAGCTTGAACAATTGACGATCAAAAAGCTCAACCTCAAAACCAGCCGGGCGTACCACATCAAACTCAACTTTCAGGAATTCTACAATCAGACCGCCCGGACCGCCGAAACCTTTTTGAAGAAATGGTATTTCTGGGCAACCCACAGCCGCCTGGAGCCCATGAAAAAAGCCGCATACACCATCAAGAACCACTGGGACGGCGTCCTGCGTTGGTTTACCTCCAGGATCAATAACGGAATCCTAGAAGGGATAAACAGTCTGATTCAAGCTGCCAAAGCCAGAGCCCGAGGGTATCGAACTGAGCGAACACTTATCACCATGATTTATCTTATTGCAGGCAAACTGAAGTTCGATTTACCCACATGAAACAGCGAGGAACCGCCTGTCATTTATGGGCCAAAACTTTTATCGCGGCATTGTCCTCAACCAGGATTTGCCTTTCGGCAAAGATGCAGCCTACGAACTTCTCAAAGGGGTTCGGCATAATTGGCGTAAACTGATCTTGTCCTTGGCCCGAAAAATATTTCTGATCTTCAATCGCCTGACCGATGATGATCGCGAGTCGGTTCTCATCATCGATGACAGCACCTACGACCGATCACGATCCAAGACGGTAGAGTTGCTGTCGCGGGTTTATGACCATTCGACAGGCAAATACATCAAGGGATTCCGAATGCTGACATTATGCTGGTCTGATGGAGCCAGCTGTCTACCCGTCGATTTCGCGCTGCTGTCTTCTTCAGATGCCCAAAAACGCCTTGGTCATAATTTCAAGGCGATGGATAGACGCTGCTGTGCCAACCAGCGTCGCAGGGAAGCCACCGTCAAGGCTCCTGAAGTATCGATCCGGTATGTAAGTATCCAGATCTTCATCAATGCATTTTTTTAAGTTTTCCTGGGTGTGATAATTGGTGTCAGCCGCAAATGTCTTGCCCCTTAAACAGTTTTTGGATTTACCAATCTTGATTAGATTTTTCTTTGCGCCATCAACCATTGGGGATAGATGGCCGTGGTCCTGGCCGTGGCCGAATGCTTCGGCATGTACCACCACCTGATGCTTACCATCGACTAAGGCTTGGCCATTATAACCCTGGATCGCTCCGTGGGAAGTGTGCATTTTGGCTGATTCATTGTCAGTTAAATTGCTTTGCCGCTCTTTACCCTGGGCGCCTTTTTTAGGCTTGTTGTCTTTTAACCATTGATCGATCCGATCCGCCTCGTGCATCAACTTTTCGATTTGTTGTTGCTGAGACACTGACTCTGAACAGCCACTATTTTTACTATGATCCGATTGTATCTGCTCTTGCATCAACCGTTGGACAGTTTGCTCGATTTTTTCTTTTTTTCTTCTTATCTCATTAAACTTACCGCTTTTGTCTTTGGAAGCATTCGCCGGAAGCTTGCATCCGTCCAATGCAAAAAATGTCCCTCCCAAAAGCCCTTGTTGATCGCAGACCAGTAGAACATCCCTAAATAATGGAAGGATCTGATCCTTCATCGATGATACGAATTTGGCAATGGTGCTATGATCCGGGCATTGACCACATGCCAATGCCATGAAGATAATATTTTCATTACAGGCGCGCTCTATTTGGCGTGAGGATAGTATTCCCCTGGAGTAGGCTAACAAGACGATCTTCAGCAATACCTTGGGATCATATGCCTTGCGGCCGGTCTCATCGTTGTTGTACTGGCCGTCAAAGATGGATAGATCCATGCGCTTTTCCACAAGGGTATGGATGGCAAACTCAAGCGTGCCCGGCATTAATTGATCTTTTAGATAAACGGGTACGAATATCGATTGTGAATAATCGCATTGCTTGTACTGGGCCATAGGCCACCTAATTGCTACGGGTTGTTGTATCGATAGTTTAGATACAATATACCACATAACTAACTATATTTAAACAGAATAAATTCTTTTAAGGTGGTTAAATATCAAGAAAAATGGACTATGGATGACCGTGGATGGGCTATTACTTTTTCGACAGCCTCAGCAGCTATCCCACGTTTCACGATTTGTGATTGTCATACTTGCTGTCGACCAATAATTCGCGTAGCTCGAGGCCAAATGGTTTGAATCCGACAGACCCGTAAAGGCGCTGAACTCGGGTGTTACTGATTCAAGCAAGGCCACCCTTATCAGCGATCTCTCTCCATTCGTAACCAATAAGATATGGTTGGGAAAATTAAATCATTTAGGAACATTAAAGAAAGGAGCAGACCCATATTTGATGCAGGAGATTCGAAGAATTGAGAGGGGTCAGACCGACGCTGCAATCAAGGCGATATATCAGAGATATAACAGTAACCCTATAATTGAATGGAAGGATAGCATCCTGAAAGTGGTCGGTATATAGATCGTTAGCTGAGACTATAGTGGTCATGGAGGAATCTCAAAATCGGGATTTCCCCATTTATATTTGAAAGCCGAGCTGAGTTCCAAACTGAGACTAACACACCAGAATTTGAAGAACAAATAAACGATATGGCCATTTGATGTGCCTTTCATTCAATTTAACAAGGAGGAACTCATAAATGAGGACACGACAATTTTCAAAATCATTAAGTGTGGCGCTGCCATCGGAGCATTTCGATCAGATTAAACTGATAACGGACAACCTGCAGATTTCAATGGCGCAGTAGGTTCGGGAAGCGGTCGCAATGGCCCTTAAAAAAATGCAGGAGAACCGCTTCAATGAAGGCACTGACCGATAAGGCAATCCTTGTTCAGGACCTTTCCCTTTGTCCCGAGAAAGCGAGTAAAATTCGATCCTGACGAGACCGTTGAATTTTCCGAGTTCGGCTCCGGCAAAGGAGTCGACGGCAGGATTCTCGAACGAATCTATAAGTTCGGATTTAAAAATCCTTTGGGCCTGGCCATGATCCACAATACGATCTGCGGTGGATTTTGGTCGATCAAGAAGGGAAAGGGAACAGAGATTGGCTCGGAAATGATATCTGAATCGATTCAAAAGCTGTTTATCGCGGATTTCAGTGCCATGATGTATTTGGAACCCCGACGATAAAACGGGTGCCCAGGACGTTTATTTGCCGCAAAAAGTCGTCTTAAAGGTCGATAAAAATAGAGATGGAAAAACTGGAAAAACGCATATTTACATAAACTATCCGCAATCCCGGTTCCTGACTCAGCGGGAATACAATGAAGAATATCAAAAGCTGTTGGAGATATAGAAGAGCATGGTCGGCATTTCAGTGGTGCCGGAAGGACTGGCCAACTGAAAAAGGCAGCGGGATGGTCTTTAACAGGCGCTACCCAAGGAATCCATAAGTTGCAACGCGGTGTTCAACTGAGCAGGATCCGCGGTTTTGGTTTTTAACCTCGATCCAGTGATAGAACGGAAAAATCAATTTGGAAATCGGTTCAAGCCGCCGGCACCATCGATGGGCCAACCGGATCAATCCCGGGACCGTGGGCCATGTGTCTGGATTCTGGTGTTTGATGATAGATGGAAGTACAACTTTTTGTTGGTCAGGCTGGTGTTGGGGGACATAGACATAATGTTTGAAAGGCCTGCCGCCCTTGCGACGTGGGTTAAGCTATGTGAACCATTAAGGTCACAACGGCTCAGAGCCACAACCAAGGAGGCAGGCCATGAAGAAAAAAGTATTATACATTGGATTGGATGTCCACCAAAACACGATTGACGTTGCTTTGGCAAATGACCGATCAAACGGTAAAGTAAGGTCATACGGTAAAATCGACAGCACCCTCGATGCCTTGAACAAATTGATTGAGAAGTTACAATCCAAAACAATTGAACTTCGATTTGTTTACGAGGCCGGTCCCTGCGGTTATCAAATCTATCGGCATCTTCATCCTAAAAATATCGACTGCGCGGTGGTCGGACCATCTATGATCCCTAAACGGAGTGGCGACCGAATCAAGACCGACCGTCGTGATGCCATCAACCTGGCCAGGTTGTTTCGAGCAGGTGAGTTGACCAGCATCCATGTCCCAACCGCTGAAGATGAAGCTATCCGAGACCTGGTCCGGTGCAGAGATGACATGAGGCGTTTTGAACACAAAGCACGGCAACGCCTGTTATCTTTTTTGCTGCGTTACGGCCACCATTATCGAGGGAATCGTCATTGGACCAAGGTATACTATAATTGGCTGGCGACCGTCAGGTTCACACATCCAGCAGATCAAATTGCATTTCAGGAATATGTCGATATGGTCAATGAATGTGGCCAGCGACTCAAGCGGATCACTGAGCAAATCCATGCGTTTGTTGAACAGTGGAGCCGAGCTCCGTTGGTTAAGGCATACCAGGCGTTAAGGGGTGTCTCATTTGTCGTGGCAGTTACGGTTGTGGCTGAGATTGGGGATATGAGTTGCTTCCAAAATCCAAAGCAGTTGATGGCATACCTGGGACTCATCCCCTCCGAGCACTCCAGTGGCAAGTCCATTCGCCGAGGCGCTATTACCAAAACGGGAAACGGTCATGTTCGGCGGGTGTTGGTACAGGCCGCGTGGACATACCGAATGCCCGCACGCGTATCAACCGTTCTTTTGAATCGCCAGCAGGGTCTTCCCAGAAGCATCCGGGACATATCCTGGAAAGCCCAGACACGGTTATGCGCCCGCTACCGTCGGTTGCTTACCAGGGGGAAATCCAAACAAACAGTAGTGACCGCTATTGCTCGTGAGTTGGGTGGTTTCATTTGGGCAATCGACAAAGAGATGCAGGAGACAATTGCATAAAGACAAGTGTTCCCAGGCTCACTGAAGGAGCGTGGTAACGGAATGGAGAACCCTCGTTACTGCTAAGGGAATACATAAACTCCCGCCCATAGAGAGAGGCAGCTCCGCGACGAACCTAAGTCATGCGGTACCCAACCCGCGTATATCAGCATGATCATCCGTCGCTAAAAAATCGCGCTCCTTCAGTGAGCCCGGGAGCTGAATGATGACCTATGTCGCATAGGGCTGGATTGGTATTTTCTGATTGACACTTTCAAACATATCAGCAGTAAATTCCGATTTTATAAATCGTGATGTATGAATTGGCTTTCGCCTCATTCTTTTTTTGATATTCACAACCAACCTTATTTGATCTTCCCCAGTCTTTGGCCTCCTTGAACCTGCCCATTGCTGGAACAGTCCCATGGAAAAAAATAATAGCGCAGGAAATTACACTTTCACACGTTCATGGTACTATAGAGACACAAAATGTGGCACGGTGCAGTAGGCACCGTCGATCAGGAGGATCTGATGAAATGTAAAATGGTCAGAAATCGACTCGATGCTCTGCTGGATGGTGAACTGCCGGTCGCCGAAGTGGAACGGATGAAAGCACATTTGGGAGAATGCCAGGGATGCCGGCAGGAACTGGCGGCACGGCAGCAGATCGCCGATGCCTTGAGCCGTTTGCCACCCATTTTAGCACCAAATCATTTTGCCCGCCGGGCGCGCCGGGCATTTCGCTCCAATTTAAAGCGGCCGGGCATGGCCGAATGGTGGCAGGGACTCAGCATGGCCATGCGCAGCGCCGTTTGCGGAGCGGCTCTGGCCGGGCTTTTGTGCGGTGCGGTGCTGGGTATCAATGTCACTGCCAGCCAGGTCCCCGGCACGGGCAATCTCTACCAGAATTTTTATGCCAGCAAAGGAATCTACCCGTGACCCTTTTTCAAAAACGCCTGCTAATCCTGTTTTCGGTGGCCCTGAACATCGGGTTTGTGATCATGGCGATTGCGATGATCATCAATTACCCGACATCGCACCGGGAGCGCCCCTGGCGCGAACTCGTCGAGATAGTGCAACGCCTTGATCTCCCGGAGTCAAAGGAAAAAACCGTTCTCGAGACAATGACCCGCTTCAGGGAAACCATGGATAACTACGATCGCGACCTTAAGACGGCCCGTGACGATATTATCCGCCTGTTGGCCGGCAGCGGCCCTGCGGATCTGGCTGAACTCCATCGGCTGTTCGAAGCGGCTCAGGCCAAGGAAAGTCAAAAATCGAACATATTCGAAACTCATGTGGTCGATTTGCGCCAGCAGCTGGGCGACGAGAAGGGATCCAAATTTTTCTCCCTTCTGCTCGCCAACTTCGAAAACCACAGCGATAAACACGATCGATGATTTTTCGTCGTCATTCCCGCCACAGCGATGCCGAACTGGTTGCCCGCACTGCCGATGGCGACGAGGCTGCCTTCGGCGAATTACTCGTGCGCCACCAGGATGCGGTGTACGGATTTTCCTTCCGGATGCTGGGTGACGCCCGCGAGGAGGCCGAGGACATTGCCCAGGAAACGTTCCTGCGCCTCTACCAGACTGCCGGCCGCTACCAGGCCAACGCTTCCCTTAGAACCTATTTGCTGCGGATTGCCAAAAACCTTTGCATCGATCATTACCGTAAAAAGCGTCCCGAACTGCTCGATGACATCCCCGACGCGCCGTCCGATGAGACGCCGCTGGATCTTCTGGAGGGAGCCATCACCATTGACCGCCTGGAAAAGGCCATCGCCGATCTGCCGGTCAACCAGCGCACCGCCATCTTGCTGCGCCACAGCGAACAACTCGCCTACAACCACATCGCCGAGGTCATGGATCTGTCTGTCGGCGCTGTGGAGTCCCTTCTCGTTCGTGCCCGCCGTACGTTGCGTAAACTGCTTGAAGAAACCGACTGATTTTCAGGCATACATCCCATTTATTACGACACCGTTAAAAATAGTTGCGCAGGTTTTCGGTACCCCAGCCGTTTAACTTGATAGCCCAGGCAAAAGAGGGCAAAATCGAAAGGCGTTAACTATGATCAGAACCGTCTATATTCTCATCAGCCTGGTTACAATCGCCGGCTGCAGCATGTTTCAGCCCCAGATGCGGCCGGATGCACCCATCGACCTACCGGAGCACTTTTCGCTCTACACCAGCGACGCATCGGGACCGGACCGCTGGTGGAAATCCTTTGGCAGCGATGAACTCAACCAGCTGGTTATCGAGGCGCTCGCCGGCAACTTCGATGTCCGAACGGCCTGGGCGCGCCTTAAACAGGCCGATACGGCCGCCCGTCAGGCCGGTGCCGACCTGATGCCTACCATCGATTACAGCGCTGGTGCCGATAAGAGCTGGCGGCAGACCCGAACCGACGATAGCGGTACGGACCATACCCAAAGCAAAACCTTTGTAGCCGGACTGGTTGCGGCCTACGAACTCGATTTGTGGGGGCGTCTGGACGCCCAGCGTCAGTCCGAGGAACTGACACGCGATGCCAGCGCCGAAGACCTGCAGGCAGCCGCCATTACCGTGGCCGCCGAAGTGACCACGACATGGGTCGACATCCTGTCAGCACGACGGCAGATCGCGGTCCTGGAGGATCAGATCGCGATGAACGAGCGCATGCTGAAACTCCAGGAACTGCGCTTCGTCAATGGCCAAGCCGATGCTCTGGACGTTTCCCAGCAGCGTTCAGCCCTGGCTGCGGCCCGGGCCAACCTGCCAGGACTGCAATTGACCGAGCAGCAGCAGCTAAATGCCCTGGCCGTCTTGCTGGGCCATGCCGGCACAGGCAGCCTCACTATCGCCCAGAATACACTGCCGGACCTGATTCCACTTCCGGATGCCGGGTTACCGGCCGATCTTCTGGCCGACCGACCGGATGTCCGTGCTGCCGGTCTGCGCCTACGCTCGGCCGACTGGCAGGTCAGCGCTGCGCAGGCCGATCGGCTGCCCGCCATCACCCTGTCAGCCGAGGCCGCTTTTTCCAGCGAGGCCCTCAATCTGTTGTTCAGCAACTGGGTCACCACCCTGGCAGCCAGTTTGACCGGACCGATTTTCGACGGCGGCTATCGTTCAGCCGAGGTGGACCGTACCCGGGGTGTGGCCGAGGAGTATCTGACCGCTTACGCCCAGACCGTTGCCGAAGCGATCAAGGAGGTCGAGGATAGCCTGGTCACGGAAACGCGCCAGCGCGAGTATATCGATTTGTTGGAGGAGCAACTCAAGGCGTCGCGCCTGACCCTGAAAGATGCGCACCTGCAGTACATGAATGGCCAGGACAACTACCTTTCCTACCTGACGGCCTGGACCAGTGTTCAAACCCTCGAGCGGCAGTTGGTGGACGAGCAGGCCACCCTGATCAAGAACCGGATCACCCTGTACCGGACGCTGGGCGGCGAATGGACCGGTGAATGGGCGGCCGGCGCCAACGGTATCAGCAAACAAAAGGATGCTGTTGATGCACTCGCGAACGGATAAAAAAGAGACGATGGAGTCAAACGATATGTCAGAAAACAAAACCAACACCTCATTTTGGACGAAAGTGGGCAGGACCTTCGTGCCGCTTGTGCTGATTGTTGCCGGCGGGGTCGCCTGGTCTTATTTCAAGGCCACTGCACCGGTCATGCAGCGTTCAAAACCGGAGCGTAAGGTTGCCGTGGTAGAGGTCCGTACGGCCAGCCTCGGCGATGCACGTACGGTTGTTGCGGCCATGGGTACCGTTGTCGCTGCCCGTGAAGTGACCCTCAAAGCCCAAGTCTCAGGTGTCGTCCAATCGGCGGCCAAGGCTTACATCCCCGGCGGGCGGATCGCCAAAGGTGCAGAACTGCTCTCCCTGGATCCGGCCGATTACCAGGTGGCCGTGAAAAAAGCCCAGAGTGCACTGGCCACTGCGCAGGCAGCCCTGGCCATCGAACAGGGGAGCCAAAACATCGCCCGGGAGGAGCTGCGCCTGCTGGTAGAAATATCCGGTGAAAGCGTCGCACAGACAGACCTCGCGATGCGTAAACCCCAACTGCAGCAAGCCCAGGCCGATGTCACCAGCGCCGAGGCCGACCTGCGCAAGGCCATGCTGGATCTGAACCGCACGGTGGTGAAAGCACCATTCAACGCCATGATCGTCGAACGTAATGTCAATGTGGGGACTTATGTGGGTTCCCAGGAGAGCCTGGCCACCCTGGTGGGCACGGACGAGTTCTGGGTCGAGGCAATGGTCTCCCTGGGCCAGTTGCCTCTGGTCGACCTCGACTATCTGGGCGGCTGCCCGGTTACCATCCGATCTCAGGCGGGGGAAGGCCAATGGACTGGACATGTGGTTCAGGTGGCCGGTAAACTCAATGACACCAGCCGCATGGCGACCGTGATCATATCGGTCAAGAATCCGCTGGGCACAGCGGGTCATCCAACGTCCACACGCTTGATGATCGACGACTACGTATACGCAGACATCACCGGCCGTGAACTGACCGGTGTGATCGAACTGCCACGCGCGGCCCTGCAGGATGACGACACCGTCTGGATCAACCAGGACAATACTCTGGATATCCGCAACGTCACCCTTGCCTGGAAAAGCGATGACGCCGTCTACCTGACCAGCGGCGTGGCGGCCAGCGAGCAGGTAATCATGTCCAGTCTAACCACGCCGGTCCAGGGGATGCCCCTGAAAACGACCGAGGATGCCGTCGCCGGATCCCCAACGGACACTGAAGGAAAGTGAGTTGACTCATGCAGACCCATATCCCTGAAAATTCGGATCGCGGACCACTGGCCTGGATGGTGGGCAACTCGGTGATCGCCAACCTGCTGATGTTCGTTTTCCTAGTGGGCGGCCTGATCGTCGGCTGGAACATCAAACAGGAAGTCTTTCCCGATTTCACCATGGATACCGTGAACATCACGGTGGCCTATCCCGGCGCCAGTCCTGAGGAAGTGGAAAACGGCATCATCCTGGCCATCGAGGAGGCCATAGGTGACCTGGAGGGCGTGGACGAGATCACCTCCACGGCCAGCGAGGGCGGTGCCAGCATCAGTGTGGACGTGATGGAAGGGGCTGATGTGATGCGCCTGTGGCAGGAGATCAAGAGCGAGGTGGACCGCATCGACACCTTTCCCGACGAGGCCGAAGATCCCCAGGCAGCCATCGCCGCCCACAAGCGAGAGGTGCTGACCCTGGCCCTTTCCGGCAGTGTTGGCGAACGAACCTTAAGGTCGACGGCCGACCGCGTACGCGATGTGTTGCTGGAAAATGATCACATTACCCAGGTCGAACTCACCGGTATAAAGGACCACGAGATCCAGGTGGAAATTCCCCAGGCGACCTTGCGACGCTACGGCCTGACCTTGGGTGACGCGTCGGATGCCATTGCCGCTGCATCCGTGGAGCTTGGCGGCGGCAGCCTGAAAACCGGTGGCGGTGACATCCTGGTGCGCGTCAAGGACCGCCGGGATTATGCCAGCGAATATGCCCGCCTGCCCCTGCTCACACAAGCTGAAGGGTCCCGGATCCTGCTCGGCGATGTGGCTACGGTGCGCGAGGGCTTCGAGGATTCCAATACATGGGCGCGATTCGACGGCCAGCCGGCGGTGATGATCGATGTCTACAGGGTCGGCGATCAGACACCCACCGAAGTCGCCGACGCCGCCAAGGGCGTTCTCGAAAAGCTGAACCGCTCCCTGCCCGAGGGATTGTCACTGACCCTGCTTGAGGACCGGTCGGAGATTTTCGTCCAGCGGGCCGAACTGCTCACCAAGAACGCCTTGCAGGGGCTGGTACTGGTCTTCGTCTTCCTGGCCCTGTTTCTCGAAACACGCCTGGCCTTCTGGGTCAGCCTGGGCATCCCGATCTCATTTATTGGCTCGTTCATCTTCCTTTCGGCCGGCGATTTTTCCATCAACATGATCAGCATGTTTGCCTTTATCGTGACCCTGGGGATCGTGGTCGACGATGCGGTTGTGGTGGGTGAAAACATCTATCACTGGCGTCGCAAAGGTCTTTCGACCCTTCAGGCGTCCGTAGCCGGCACCCGTGAAGTGGCCATGCCGGTGGTTTTTTCAGTATTGACCAACATGGTTTCATTCATGCCGCTGATGTTTGTTCCCGGCTTCATGGGCAAAATCTTCAAGGTTATCCCCCTGGTGGTAGCGGCGGTGTTCGGGGTTTCCTTGATCGAGAGCCTGTTCATCCTACCAGCCCATCTGGGCCATCGGACGCGGACGGTGCCCGTCTGGCCGCTGAATTACCTGGAACGCTGGCAGGCCCGTTTCAGCCTGGCCTTCGAACGGTTCGTACGCGAACGCTATGGCGCGTTTCTGGCCTTTATGGTGCGGCAACGTTATGCCGTACTGGCCTTCGGTATCTTCCTCATGTTGGCCCTGGGAGGCTATGTCGCCTCGGGGCGGATGGGGCTGGAGATGTTTCCGCGAAGCGAGTCGGACTTTGCCTATGCCTCGGCGACGCTGGCTTACGGAAGCCCCGAAAGTCGATTGAAAAGCGTCGAAACGCACTTGGTGGAGACAGCCCAGCAGGTGATTGCGGAAAATGGCGGCAGCGAGCTGGCCAAAGGCGTGCTCAGCAATGTGTCATCGAACACCGTTTCGGTGCGAATTTTTCTCACGGCGGCGGATCGGCGGCCCATTTCCACCTCCCAGGTGGTCGATCGCTGGCGTCGACAGGCCGGCACCATAGCCGGTCTGGAAACCCTGCGTTTTGAATCTAACATGGGCGGCCCCGGGGCGGGTAAAAACCTAACCGTCATGCTCAGCCACACCGATACTGGAACGCTGGAATCGGCCAGCCGTGACCTGGCTGAACAATTGGCCCAGTTCGCCATCGTGCACGACATCGATGACGGTTCGGCCCGGGGCAAACGCCAGTTCGACATCCAGCTGCTACCCCTGGGTGAGCGGATGGGATTGACCTCCCAGTCAGTCGCCCAGCAGGTACGCTACGCGTTTCAGGGCGCCCAGGCTGTCCACCAGCAACGCGGCCGCAATGAGGTCACCGTGCGGGTGAGCCTGCCAGAACAGGAGCGGACATCCGAGGCAACCCTGGAGAACCTGATTCTGCGGGTGCCCGAAGGCGAGGTATTTTTGCGCGATGCCGTAAAGATGACCGCCGGACGGGCCTACACCACCATTGAGCGTACCAATGGCCGACGGGATATTTCGGTGACAGCCAACGTGGATCCACCTGCCCAGGCGGAAAACATTCTTGGCGAACTTAAAAGCGGCATCCTGCCCGATTTGATCGCGCGCTATCCGGGGCTGACTTACAGCTTCGAGGGGCACCAGGCTGACATGCGCGAGAGCCTCAGCGCGATGTTGACCGGTTCGCTGCTGGCCCTGTTCGGCATTTATGCCCTGCTGGCCGTACCGTTCAGAAGCTACGCCCAGCCGCTGATCATCATGGTAAGCATTCCCTTCGGTATCATCGGTGCCATTCTGGGGCATCTGATTATGGGCTATTCTCTCTCCCTGAACAGCCTGTTCGGCGTCGTGGCCCTTTCCGGGGTAGTGGTCAACGACTCCCTGGTCCTCATCGACATGGCCAACCGCAACTTGAAGAAGGATATGAAGCCCCTGGATGCCGTCTTGAATGCCGGCGTTCAGCGCTTCCGTCCGATCCTGCTCACCACGGTGACCACCTTTGGCGGGCTCATGCCCATGATTATGGAAACCTCGTTCCAGGCGCGCATGATGATCCCGATGGCCATATCCCTGGGGTTCGGTGTGCTCTTTGCCACCCTGATCACCCTGGTCCTGGTGCCTTCGCTTTACCTGATCGTCGACGATTTGGCACGGCTGATGGGGCGTCGGAAGGACAAAGTCGAGCATCATGGGCAGCATGCGCCGGTACCGCAACTGCTTACCAGAGGTGAAGGATAGCGGCATTCATTCAATTGATGTATCATGGAACGAAAGAAGAGGAACCGGTGGTTTATTACACGGTAGCCATCCAGAGCTGTTCGTCGTAGAGACTTTTTATCATTTAAACCCAACTTCAAAACACAGTTGCTATTAAAATAGATTTCTCTAACTCAAAGAAAGGGTAGCAAAAGCTATGTATAGCTCTTGCCACATCTGCAGTTTAAGTCCAGACTTGGGAACCTCAAAATAGTATGGTCGGCTCAAAGCAATTAAAAGTTGTGATTACATACCAACCTTCGCACATATCATCTTGATCACCTGGGTCTGATAATTTGTCGGCTATTATCTTTTTGGCTTTTTTCAATGAGATGACATATCGGCTGTTAGTTGCCACTCGGTATCGCAGATGGCACACCACAGTGCATGTGGGCCAAAGAAAGCACGCTTCAGACATCGACAAGGCTATCGCATCAACCCGAAATTCTGCGAACGGGCGGAGGAGGTCTTCGGTTGAGTCAAGACCATTGGATGCATATGCAGACTGCATCTCCAGGTCGTGAACGGGTTGATGCCGTAAACCATCGAAGCAAAAAGCAATACTGCCCTGAACAAAAATACGATGTCTTTCTCCATAAACGATTCCACCTCATTAAGAGTGGAGAAACAAATTAATCGCCACAGTTTTTCAACAGTTGCAGTAAAACAAAATAAACGATGGTAATCTCGTTCTCGGGATTTATCGCTCAAACAACCAATCAAGAGCACTCTTTTTATCGTTGAACACCCCAAAAGAGCACTCCACTTCCTGAAGTCCTTCTACAAAAAGTCGCACCATGCCAGCTTGCAGACTGGTATTCACGACAATACCGATGCGACCAATATTGCACCGCTTCATTTTTTTTAGTCCTTTTTCAATAATGAGACGAAGCTGTCGATATGATAATGTGCATTTTTCGGAAGACACATAGACGATAAGATCTTGGAAATCTCCTATCAGATCTCGAAATAACTCAATCGATCTATTGACTTCATAGTAGCTAAGCCCGTCATTGATATATAACTCGATGAAGCTGTCAACTGTATGCAAATTCATGTCTTATTGTCCTCCTTTCACATGGCTACACAAATTTATGGGACCGCTTTGTACTGGCCTGTTTGGGATTTGCCCAGAGACAAAGAAATTTTTACTTGCAATGGACAGGTAGGTTTGGGTTTAATCGTACCGCAACGCCTCTATGGGATTGGGCTGGGCGGCTTTCCTGGCCGGATAATACCCAAAGGCCACACCCACAAAACCCGAGAATAAAAAAGCCGTCAGCACGATTCCCGGTTTGAATACAAAGGGAACTCCGATCAGATATGCACCGGCTACGGAAGCGCCCAATCCCGCGGCAATTCCGATCATCCCGCCACAGGCAGCCAGGACCACCGCCTCAACCAGGAACTGCAGCATCACATCCCGTTCGAGCGCACCGATGGCCAGCCGGGTGCCGATTCCACGGGTTCGCTCGGTTACTGAAACCATCATGATATTCATAATGCCGATACCACCCACCAGCAGGTTGACTGCGGCCACAGCGCTCAGCAGCGTTGTGAGATCCGTGGTGGTACCGGTGACGGTGTCGATGATTTCCTTCATGTCGCGGACATGGAAATCGTCTTCCTGGCCAGCCTGAATCCCACGCCGTTCGTGCATCAACCGTTCGATGTCTGCTTTGGTGGTATCGGTGGAAACCCCCTCGGCCGCGGAAATGAGAATCGTGTCGACGTCGGTGTTGCCGGCCAAGCGGCGCTGCAGGGTGCGCAAAGGAATGATGACCAGATCGTCCTGATCGCTGCCGAAGTTGGAGAGACCCTTTTCCGCAAGGGTGCCGATTACCTGTAGCGCAATCGATTTCAAGCGAATGGATTTTCCTATTGGTGAGGCGCTGCCGAACAGCTCTGAACGAACCGTCTGCCCCAGCATGCAGACGGCTTTGCCGGCTTTCAACTCCGTGTCTGTGAAGTTCCGACCCTCGGCCAACCGATACCCCTGAACGATCAGATACGTATTGGTCGAACTGGTCATGGTCGTGGACCAGTTCGCACTGCCCTGAATCGCCTGGCGGGACGTTTGGGCAACCGGAGCCACCCCTGCGAGCCCGGCAATGCTGTTTTGAATGGACGTGACATCGGAGATATCAAACGCATCGGCACTTGTACGAGCTCCACCGGGTTCACGCGTGTCCTGGCCGGGACGAACATGCAGCATGTTACTGCCCAATTTGGAGATTTCGCTGGTGACTTTTGCGGTTGCCCCGCTTCCCAAGGTGACCATCAGGATCATCGCAGCGACACCGATGACGATTCCCAAGATGGTTAAAAACGATCGCAGCACATTGCGGCGGATGGCGCGTTGGGCCAATAAAAAGGTTTCCCAGAGCATCACTCCTCCCGTTCAGGTTGGCGATCGTCGATGATGCCGCCGTCCTTGAACTGGATCACCCGATCGGCAAAGGTCGCCATTTCGGATTCATGGGTCACCATCACAATGGTAATGCCTTCACGGCGATTGAAGTGTCGCAGCATAACCATGATTTCTTTGCTGCGCAGGGAATCCAGATTGCCGGCGGGCTCATCGGCTATCGGCATATCAGGTGGGGAGTAGTTAGGACCCACGGTTACACAGCCCGTAACCGCTACAATGATCGGCAGCGTTAGTCGCCATCACCGGCACCGAAAACCGTTCCCCAGAGCTTGGGGTTTAGATTGATCTCTTCCAGCGATTCGACATCCACTTTTCCCGTCTGGGGTTCACTGGTTGGAACGGGTATTGGAAAGTTTGCGTTCCAGTATCGTTTTGTATGTGGACAAGGGACGGCGGGCGACATCGTTATTGTGAATCACAAATTTTATGCGTCAGAAATTCGTAAAATATGGTTCATCATATGTTTATTCTATACCCAACTCCATAGATGGTCAGAATAATCTCTTTTCCCGGCAATTGATTGGCTATTTTTTTTCGCAGATTTTTGACATGGCTGTCGATAGTGCGGTCATATCCTTCAAATTGATATCCTTGAACTTTATCCAACAGTTCCATTCGTGAGAATACGCGTTCTGGAAAAGAAATCAAGACATTGAGCAGGCCATACTCACTGGGAGTCAGGCTGAGTTTTTCTCCGTCGATTGTCACCTGGCGAGTGTTCTCATCCAAGATGATTGGCCCGGCGATTAGGCGCCGTGGTGGGGTATTGGGCCGCGCACGTCGTAATACCGCTTTGACTCGAGCCACCACTTCACGTGGGCTGAAGGGCTTGCAGATATAGTCATCTGCTCCAATCTCCAAGCCTACCAGGCGATCTACTTCATCGACTTTGGCGGTAACCATGATGATAGGGATATCTGAAAGCTTTCGAACCTCCCTGCAAACAGCTATACCATCCGCACCGGGCAACATAAGGTCGAGCAGAATCAAAGCCGGTGCAATACTTTTTATCTTCTCGATGGCCTCATCGCCGCGGTTCAGGCAGGACACTTTGAACCCGGCTTTAGATAAATAATCTTTCAAAAGATTGGCGATCTTGATTTCATCCTCAACGACCAGTATACGTTCCTCCGCCATTAACGCTCCTTGCTCACTCGTCTTCCTTTTTGACCAATGGAAGCCTGATACCAATGGACAGGCCTCCCAACGGATTGTTTTCCGCCCATATCCGGCCATCGTGCATTTCAATGATATGCTTGCAGATTGACAACCCCAATCCGCTGCCGCCCGTATCACGACTGCGCGAAGAATCCACACGGTAAAGGCGGTCGAATAAAAGGGACAGTGCTTCGTCGGGCACACCAGGTCCGGAGTCCTGGAAATAAAGTGTTAAATACTGATTGTCAGCTTGACCTGTTATTTTCAGGATGCCCGGCGACGGCACATACTTGCATACATTTTCAAGGATATTGGTAAAAACCTGTTCCAGCCGGTCGGCATCCCCTTTAATGCGTCGCCATTCGATTTTGCTGAGCTTCAATTCGGGTTCAATTTGGCACTGGATAAAACGGGTACGATAGTTTTCCAGGATTTTAATCAGGACGTTGTAAGGGCGAACCCACTGCTTATTGAAAAAAAGTCTGTCCGAATCGGCCATAGAGAGCAGATGCAGATCTTCCACAAGCTTGCTTATCCGGAGTATCTCCGCATGCAAAGAGGCCAGGTTATGAGGCGTAGGGTCGCGTACGCAATCCTGGAGTGCTTCGATTTCACCGCGAAGTATGGCCAGTGGCGTCCGCAGTTCATGGGAGATGTCGGTAAGCCATTGGCTGCGCATCCTTTCATAATTTTCAAGCTTTTGGGCCATGACATTGAAATTTTCGGACAACTGACCCAGTTCGTCTCTGGTGGTGGATTCGATGCGAACGGTGAAATTTCGATTAGCCAACTCCCGGGTTCCTCGGGTAAGGTGCTGAATGGGCATTAGGAGATGCCGTGAGAACATGAAGGCAATGATCGCGGTCATGGCGATCACAAAACCGCTTAGAAAATAAAACTGCATGGTCTGGCGCTCAAGCAAGGCTGCCGGCGGTCCGGACTTGAATGGTTCATGTTTCTGTAACCCCAGCCATCCGACAATTTGGCCATCTACCTCAATGGCCACCAATTCTCGTTGGTCTATAGGTCCAGGTACGCCGACAACCGGTTGATGTTGGGCATCCGTCAGGAAAACCCGTGGCGGTCCACCGGCGGGAAGCCCTTCTATAGGTGGCGGGGGGAAATGTCCCCTTATATCCGATCCCTCGCGCAACAGGCGTTGCCAGGCTTGTGAATCGCCCGTGATACCCGCCCAGCTATTGTGGGCACGGTACTCTTCCTGCAAGGAAGGCACCAGCGCCTGCAATTTCTCCAGTTCCATCTGGTGGATAAAGTTTTTGAAATTAAGCGAAAAAAGATAACGCGACAAAAACATGGCGCCGACAACAATGGCCAGGATCAAAAAAAATGCTCCGAACAGCTTGAAAGACAACTTTGTTTTTATCATTCGAGGTCCATTTAATCCGTTGCATACCTTAACAGTTATTCAGCATTTTCGAACCTGGGTTCAATAAAAAACATTTTAGCTTTGATTTCAATTGACATCTCGGTTCTTCCGCAAAAACGCATATTTTCTTCACAATTTCTCCACAATTGCGCGCTAATATTACTTTATTCACTGGAAGTGGCCGGTAATCGCCTGATGATTACATCACTTTCATTAATATGGAGTTTGTCATGACGCTTATTCATCTGAACCGACATACACGTTTGCGCAACCTGACCATAGGGATATTGGCCCTCGGGTTGGCCATGGGAGTAACGGTATGGGCTGGCCCACCAATGCCTCGAAAAAATGCACCCTATCCCCAACCAGGCAGAATCTACCAACAAATTCCACCGAATCATCAGCCTGTACGTGTCGGATCCGGCCACTATCTTTTTCATGAAGGCGTTTACTACTGTCGGGATCCGAAAGGCTTTAGAGTAGTCAGGCCACCCAGAGGTGCCGTGGTCACTCGCCTGCCAATGGGATTTGAAACCATTATTGTTGCCGGTATCACCTACTTCCTGCTTGCCGGCGTTTACTATCAAAAAGCCCCTTCCGGGTACGTTGTTGTGGATACTCCGCAGGACCCGGTCCAATATCAGGAAGCGAACCAGAACGCAGGTGGATCAACCGTGGTCGTGGAGGTAGAGGTACTCAATGTACGTTCCGGACCCGGCATGAGCCATGCGGTTATTCATCAGGTGCATTATTGGGACACACTGGTAATAATGGAAACCTCGCCGGGTTGGTACTATGTTCGTCTGCCCGACAGTACTTTCGGCTGGGTGGCAATGAAGTTTACCCGCATAATGGACCCCGATGCCCAGGAATAAAAAATGGTTCGATCCAATCAACACAAGTTTTCAATACGATCTCCCTATTTTCTACACATTTCAATGGTAGACTATCTTCAGAAATTAAAGAAAGAACCATCAATCAAAGGGGTATGTCGATGAACGATAAACGTATCCGGTATTTGTTGAAAACGGCAGCCATTACCGCAGCGATTTGTTTCAATCCGATGGCTGTATGGGCTCAGGATAACGAAATAGGTGCAGATGAATCGCCTTTTATTCAACATTTTGATCAAGACGGTGATGGCCTGGTCGCCGTTGATGAATTCCCCGGTGACGACTTCCAGTTCAGTCGTCTGGACATCAATGGGGACGGATATCTCGATGCTGCGGAAGCCCCGCAAGATCCTCCTCATGGCGGGCCTGATCCGAAAGAGATGATATCCAATTTTGATGCCGACGGTGACGGACAACTCTCCGCATCGGAGTTTGCCGGACCGTTGGACCATTTTGATCATCTGGATGACGACGGTGACGGATTATTGAGCATCCAGGAACTGCTTGCCGGCAGGCCGAGACCTCCCGAAGGTAGCGGATTCTTCAACGATGACACTGATCAGGACGGGGCGGTGTCCCAAGCGGAGTTTAGTGGGCCGACAGAACTTTTTGACCGTTTAGATGCAGATCATAACGGGTATATCACCCGAGAAGAATCCATGCCAAAGCATCGAACGGGTCGATCGGATGGATATACTGAAACCGAATTTGAGCCGCAATAGCTTTCATGTATTCAAATTTGATTGGCAGCGGTTTCAAAACCTTTTTTCAAACCCAGATACGGTGATAAGGCGAGGGATTCAATACGCAAACAATTTGGCTCCTCCGTTTGAATCTCTCGTCTCATCATAACGCAATCTGATTGAAGGTTTGGAAACCATCAATGATGGGCAGTGCAGGATGATTTTTTTTCTCAACTTTATCGATATTTCCGGCGAGAAGGAAAAATATTAAGAGGATGCGCCTGAAACGAATCGCTTTGGGTATTGGCTTGCTGATGCTGTTTCTCTTCCAGGCAGGCTGTGCGGTGCACAAACTCACCGCTCATTGGTGCAACTATAACATTGCTGCCAACGGGTGTGACAATGAATGGCAGGAAATTCCCCAATATTATGATGAAGGCCGTCAGATAGCCGTCCGGATGGCCAATCATGCCGAGGCGCTGTTTCTTTGTATTTCAATAAGCGACAACGCTTTGAAAAAGCAGAATGGCCTCGGAAGATTAACCATCTGGTTGGATCCTCAGGGTGGTAAAGCGAAAACTTTCGGGATTCATCTGTCCAGCGGAGATCCCAAAGGACCGACTCTGGGGTCACGATCCGAGACAGGTGTTATGAGGCCAACAGATGATCGGGGCAGTTCGATGGGCAATCAACCGAAGCTGCCTTCTGTAGTGCCGCTAAAAAAGCTCGAAATCACCTATAAGGACACCACCGGCCCTTTAAAAATGACAATGGATGAGGTCCATCTTACCGGCATAGAGATTGGGGTAGGGCAATCCAAAGAAGGCCGGTTGATCTATGAATTCGACATCGGGTTCCAGGCAGCACCATGCCTTTCCGGTCTTGAACCGGGGATGGACATAGGCGTTGGCATCCAGATCAATACACCCGAAAAAGAAAGCCGGAAAAGGGCGCCTACCAACGGCCAGATGGGACGCGGCGGTCCCGGTGGCGGCATGAGCGGGCCTGGTCCAGGAGGAAGTGCAGGTGGCCGCGTCTTTAGCCATGCATCTGAAGGTCTCCATCTCGGTGAGGAAAACGACCCGTTTGAAGTTTGGCTGCAGGTTCAATTGGCCAACCGTGCATCAGGATAGCATAAAGCGCGTGTCGCAAAGATGTAAGGAGTGAGAAAAGACAGATCTGTTCGCCAATTTTGCAATTTATATCAGAACCATTATCGTCTTGATACCCACGAGATCGGCACCCGCTTGAACATTGGTGCGCTGGAGCGGGAAGTGTTGATGCAGTTTCTTGTGGAATCAATAGTGTAGGCCTTCTTTGGCGGAGTGATCGGCATTTCCATAGGCTTCGGCACTTCAGGGAGCGGCTCTAAGCTTTTCGGCGGTCCCTTAATTTTCAGGCCCAGTATTGTGGCAGCTGCGTTTATTTTTTCCGGGGCTGTGGGTGTTGCTTTTTTTGGATACGTACCGGCTAAAATGCGTCCCACCTGGATCCCATTCAGGCCTTAAAGCATGAATAGAAACGGTGGTAGTTTGAACTCCACGGATGTCTTTAAAAATCGCCCAGCCATCATTATCTGTGAAGCAGGTTGTGGCACCTCACACCCATTATCCGATTATTTGAAAGCCAAAGGTTTTATCGTTAATTGTATACCGGAAAGCAATCAGGCCATAGATGCAATTATCACTTGTGTTCCGGACATTGTTCTCTTGGATTTTCATTTGCCGGGAGCCGGTGGCTATGAGGTTTGCAGCACGATTAGGCCATATTTTAGTGGTCCTATCCTTCTCCAAGGGCAGGATGCCGCAGAAACTGCTCAACTGCTGGCTTTCGAGCGGGGTGCCGACGATTATATTGTAATGCCCGTATCGGAGGAACTGATGACGGCTAGGATCTGCGCCCATCTCAGACGCGGTCATAGATTGGTTGGTAAAGTGGGGGAGCGTCAGATCCGGGTGGGCGAATTGGTAGTAGATGAAGCCCGGAGAATGGTATCTTTGGCCGATCACAGTATTGAAATGACCAGCATGCAATTCGACCTGCTTTGCTACCTGGTTAAACGCTCGGGACGGGTGGTTTCCCGGGAAGAATTATACGAAGCTTTGTACAAGGAGAAATACAATGGCTTCGATCGTTCCGTGGATGTTTATGTTTCTCGAATCCGTCACCAACTGGGTGATGACGCTGAAAAGCCCAATTACCTAAAAACCGTTCGAGGCGTTGGGTATTTGTTAGTTGAACACGAAGGTAGTGCTCGCTAAGCGGTCTTTTTGTTAGTCACCAAAGATTGCCTGTGAAGTATGCATCGTAATTTGTTAATGGGTTTTCAATGTATGAACAGCCGGTAGCGTATATAGTGGAATCCCCATAGGTTTATGTGGCAAGCTGGTTTTCGTCTGCGATGGAGTCTATGCATGAAAAAGCAACGTTTTGCCGGTGAAGAATATTTGCGTTCCATGATAAACGCCTTCCTCTCACCAGTTTTAATTATCGACAAGGATCTTATTATCCATGATGCAAATATTGCATCCGAACGAATACTTGGAAGCGATTGGAGCTTAAAACAAAAGCGATTGTGCGGTTATGCGATTAATTGCATCTATACGCTAAATACCGCAGGCACCTGTGGAAAGGCTGATGCTTGTTTCAAATGCGCTATTCGGCAAACCTCAGAGGCTTTTATAAATGGAACACATGTGTTCAAGCAGATAGCTGACATGAGTCTTAAATACAACGGAAAAATCCACGAAATATGCTTTATTGTAAGCTGCGCACCCTTCCGATATCAAAACAATAACTATTTTATCCTTACCCTAGAGGATATTACTGAACTATCAGAACTTCACAGGATTGTGCCAATTTGCTCATTCTGCCACAAGGTAAGAGACGATTCCGATTGCTGGCAGCAGGTTGATGAATACTTTCATAAATATTCAACTGTGAAATTTAGTCATGGGATATGCTCCGATTGTGCAAAAAAAAACTATCCTGGCCTAATTCTCAATGAATAAATTATAACCATAAGATACATTCCAACATTGATAGCTTCAATGGTGGATCACTTTGAGTTTGCCATCATTTTAACAAATTTTCGATTCCTCAGCTGCTTTACCCCATTTTCTGACGATAGATTTTATAAGAGGCAAATTTTTTATCGTTTGCTGAACACTTTTTGTAGCATCAAATTTATTAAATCTGGATTATGATGCGGACGCTATAGGTGTTTGTTGGTGGGAAATGATACTTACTACATTTCCCACCAACAATTGTAAATTCAGGTCGAACGCTTTTAGGGGGGCTTGTGTAATATCCTGATCGAGGCAGTTATTGCGCTTCTGGCTAACAATAGAAAATCCTCTCCAACCATATTCTTACTTGTAGCCTGGACCGCAAGGGAACGGATAAAACATCGCTACTGCTGAAAACTCTTTTCGTTTGCTCAAAAGCAGAATGGATAAACCATTATCACCTGTAGATCGTCTCCCGGAGGGATCGGTGTCTGACTATACCTTGGTATCGACAGGAGTGTATGATTGATTTTCCCCTTTGAGCGTTTGTATCCACTGCTGGATGATGGACGATTCTTCTTCTTCATCCTCCGCTTCGGATAGGGATGATAGCAGTTGGGCAATGGCGGATTGCTCTTCCGTGCCGTCTGTACCATATATACCCGAACCCTCCTGCCCCGGCATGGAGCCACCAGGCTTTGGCCCATTCATGGGTGGCGGGCCCATCTGTTCCTTAAGGCTTTCCATGGCAGCATGAGTCTCATCCTGGCTGAGAACCCCGTCCCCATCTTCATCAAAGTCAACCATCAGGTTGTCCACATCGATTTCGGTACCAGTACGCTCCGCCATTTCCTGCACCACAGCACTCAATTCATCCTTGTCGATGTTGGCACTGCCGTCTTTGTCCATACGATTAAACATCTGTTGCGGGTCGGGACGTATTCCGGCCATCATACCACTCATCCCTGAAATACCTGACATCATGATTGTGCCTCCTTTTTTTGTTGGGTAAGATAAATTCGGGAATTTCCAGTATGGCCTTCCCGGGTTTCGTGATCGTGAACTGTTATTGTTATCGACCTGTTTAGAAGAGTCTTTATTGGTTTTGTGTTACAGAAAGGTAACAGTATGTAACAATGTTGAAGAGGAGAGATAATAGATAAATGAGGCGCCATGATCGAATACCTGTGAAAAGATATCCATATAAATTATAGCGAGGATAGTGAGTTTGATACTTAATAAGTATCCCGTGGAAATTGCGGAGGATGTTTTGGAAATATGGTAATCAGACAATGTTTAAAATCGCTTCCAGACAGCACCGATTTTTCATCATGAAAAAACTTTTCCGTTTTCCCGTTCAATAGCACCCAGCCTGTTTTTTTTCCTAAAATCCATTTAAACAACTGTACGTAGATATATGAATTACTGAATAGGTGGGATTTTCAACAACCATTTTACTTTCGAGGAGGAACGCCTATTGAAAAAACTTTTCATCACCACATTCAAGCTAACTGCACTGGCAATCATCATTATCGCATCCTTTCTCGCCCTGGTACCGGAGATTTATAATAGGGCGGGTCACAATAAAACAGCGTCCCGGGCTTGTCATAGCGTTTGATAAAATCATTCCAGGACAGATGCTCGATGCTGACACCCACCAGGTGCCAGCGGCGTTCTAAAACTGTTTTCTTCCTGGCGGTTTGAAATAGTCCAGGTCCTTCCCCGTCCATTTTCTTCCATAATGTAAATTTTAAACGATCTTCTTCTCTTTTTCTTCTATCATTTTCTTGCCGCACCCGATTATTCAAATCGATCTCAATTCCTGTATCATTGGTACGCAGGAGGGCTGCGACCGATGCCAGGGATTAAGCGTAAAAAATGTTGTCATTGCCATATCTTATTCGTTCCCGATCCTCGAAATAGAGATAGACAACGCTACTGCCGCCAACCTGAATGCCGCAAGGCCAGCAAGGCTGCCAGTCAGAGGCGATGGCTCCAAAAACCAGACAACCGCGATTACTTTAGCGGGCCGGAGAATGTGCAACGGGTCCAACGCTGGCGAGACGACAACCCTGGCTACTGGCTCCGAAAACCAAAAATCACCTCCGATGCGTTACAAGATCCCTTGATCCAACAAACTCTTGAAACAATTGATAATAATACCGATTTTGCAGACAATGCGTTACAAGATCTCTTAACGCGACAACCTTCCGTATTAATTGGCATTATTGCCCAATTAACCGGGTATGCGTTACAAGATGACATCGTCATGGCCGCCCGTCGCATGCAACAATTCGGCAACGATATCCTTAACCCCCAATGTGAAGGAGGCCGCCATGGTAGCCAAACAACCCATTTGCCCCGACCGTATCCGTAGAACACCCAAACGGTTCAGTTGGCTCGATCACCGCCTGGTCAGCGACCACTATATTGATCGCTGTACCCATGCTGCTGCGGCGCTGTACCTGTTTCTGGTCACCGTAGCCGATGCCAGGGGGATGAGCTATTACTCTGCCCGAACCCTGGCCCAGCGTCTGGCCATGGATGAGCACACCTCGGTCCGGACCCGGGACGAACTGGTCGACATCGGCCTGATTGCCTATCGAAATCCGTTGTATCAGGTCCTGGCCATCGATGCCGAACCAATCAGGCAGACCGGCACCCTCCAATCCGTTGAACAGATTTTCAAGCACCTCGGGGAGGGCAGACAATGATCGATTACGCCCTTTTCAGCAAAATCAGGCATCTGAACCAACACGACGGGTTGACCGCCCGACAGATCGCCCGGGAACTGGCCATGGACGTGAGAACAGTCAAAAAATGGCTCGACCAAACGCGGTTCAGACCCAGACAAAGTTCCCCGCGAGCCAGTAAGCTCGATCCTTTCAAAAGCGATATTGTCCGTCTGCTCCAAGCCCATCCCTACACGGCAATCCAGCTTCTTCAACGCCTGCGTGAGCAGGGCTTTAAGGGCGGGTATTCCATCGTCAAGGAGTATGTCCGCAAGGTCAGACCGCCGAAGACCCGCGCCTTTCTCACCTTGTCGTTTGCTCCGGGGGAGTGTGCCCAGGTGGACTGGGGTTCCTTTGGTGCGGTTAATGTCGGTTCCACCCGCAGACGACTGAGCTTTTTTGTCATGGTCCTTTGCTACAGCCGTATGATGTATGTCGAGTTTACCGTCTCCCAAACCATGGAGCATTTTTTGGGATGTCATCAAAACGCCTTTGAGTTCTTCGGCAGGGTTCCCCAACGAATCATGGTCGACAATCTTAAAAGTGCCGTGCTCAAGCGCATTGTGGGAACGGCGCCGGTGTTCAACCCCAAATACCTGGACTTTGCCAATCATTACGGTTTTACCATCGCGGCCTGCAATGTGGGCAAGGGCAATGAAAAAGGGCGTGTGGAAAACGGTGTCGGCTATGTAAAAAAGAACCTGTTGGCCGGATTGGATATCTCCGATTTTACCGCGATTCATCCGGCAGCCCGGCACTGGCTCGACACGGTGGCCAACGTGCGCATCCACGGCGAGACCCGCGAGCAGCCGATTGTGCGTTTCGAAAATGAGCGGGCCTATCTCAATCCGTTGCCCCATCACCGGTTCGACATCGCCACCGTCTCCCAGGTCCGGGCATCGAGCCAGTTCCGCGTGGCACTCGATGCCAACCGCTACTCGGTGCCGGCCGAGTATGCCGGCCGACAACTGACGTTGAAAACCTATCCCGATCGGATTTGCCTTTATTATGACAACAAGCTGATTGCCCGCCACGCTCGCAGCTATGACCGCCATCTGGACATCGAAGATCCGGATCACCCCAAACAGCTTTTGCTCTGGCGCAAGAAGGCCCGTGAACAGAAAATCGTGATGCGCTTTCTCTCCTTGTCGCCCCAATCCGCGCTATACTATCAAAAGCTCGAACAGCGTCGCATGAACCCCTATCATCATGTGCAGAAAATCGTCGCCCTAAGCGAAATCTACAGCCCAGAAGCCGTCGCCAGAGCGTTGGAAGACGCTTTTACCTTCCAGGCGTTCTCCTGTGAGTATATTGCCAACCTGCTCGAACAGCACACACGTTGTCTGCCAAAACCCGGCGCTTTGCATCTGACCCGCCGTGAAGATCTGTTGGACTTGACGGTGGAATCGCCCGATTTGAGCATCTACCAAAAGGAGAGACCATGACTGACACGCAACTGCCGGACCCTCCCCTTGAACTCAACCTCAAATACCTGAAATTGCCGTTTATGCGTGAGCACCATCATCCGCTGGCCCAAAAAGCCGCCAAAAACAGTTGGTCGCACGAAGACTATCTGGAGAAACTGGCCGACGGCGAAGCGGCGTTGCGAAAAGATCGTTCCACCAAACGTCGCATCAACCAGGCACGCTTTCCGGTGATTAAAACGCTGGATCAGTTCAATTGGACATGGCCAAAAAAAATCAACCGCCTTCAGGTTCAGCAACTGTTCCGGTTGCAGTTTGTCAAGCAGTCGGCCAATGTCATTTTCTTGGGTGGCGTGGGACTCGGCAAAACCCATTTGGCGTCCGCCTTGGGCTACGAGGCCTGCCTCAAAGGATATACGGTGCTGTTTGCCACCGCCATCGATGTGATCAACACGCTTTCCGCGGCCCAGGCGGCGGGAAGAATGAAACAGGAACTGAAAAAATATACTCGCCCATCACTGTTGATCCTCGACGAACTGGGCTTTTTACCCATCGACAAGGCCGGAGCCGACCTTTTGTTCCAGGTTATCAGTCAGCGCTATGAACAGGGCGCCTTAGTAATCACGTCCAACCGCGCCTACAAGGACTGGCCGGAAATCTTCAACAACGACAGCACGCTTACGTCGGCCATTCTCGACAGATTGCTGCACCATGCCGAAACCGTTCTCATCCAAGGAAAAAGCTTCCGGATGAAGGAACAAATCGAATTATGATGGTTGTGTAAAAACGTAGCCGGGCTCACTCGAAATGGGTTCCGGCAACTGAAATCCTCATTGGTTGGATCATGCAATTTGAAATCGCCAAAAATAGAACATTTTCAGACCGCCGCTAACACCAGGCGCAGGTGGACCGCAGACAACTCCTCTTCCAGACGCAACAGGTTGATGCGGGGGACATGCATGGGCGCCGTTCCGAACATCTGAAACAGGAATCATCGTATGGATCGCTGCCGACTCAAAGGAACGCTCGGCGATTGCCTTAACGCGATCTTCACTGCTGCCGGTATGAATTTCAGGAAACTGCTGCGCTGGGCAGCAGATTTTTTGTTTCAGTTTTACTTCCGGCTCCTATTTTATCAAAGATCAAAGGCCAAACTGGCTTAGTCATAAAATGACTTTTTCAAGATCGACTATTTATAGTTGATAGTTGACTGTTATCTTATAAAATTATTAATGAAAAAAGTTCTTGACACATTAGAATTAGTAACATATAAAAAAATGTCACACATAGTGTGATGAGTCTCACATAATGAACGTATAATTCTTAGAAGGTTCTTGATGCGATGAAAGAGAGATATTACCAAATCACATCCTTGGAAAAAGGGATAAAGATCTTGGAGTTTTTGTCAGAGCAGGGGCCATTAACAGTTTCGGAAGTTGGTGTTCTTTTATCTATCCATCGTTCTGCATCTCATCGTTTTTTGGCCACTTTAAGGGATTTGGGATATGTGGAAAAGAATGATGACAACCGGTACCAATTAACCACCCGAATATTGAGAATGGGAGAAAGGGTTGTAAGACGTTTTGAGATAAAGAAAGATGCCCGTAAATATATGCAAATACTCTCTAAAGTTTTTAATGAAACAGTCAACTTGGGATGCCTGGATGACGGGGAAGTGTTGCATTTGGACAAGATTGATTCTCCGGAAATATTGCGTATCGATTCAACATTATGGTCGAAGGCGCCAGCTTACTGCACTGGTCTTGGCAAAGCTATTTTGTCCCACCTCACAGAGCCAGAACTCAACGATTATCTTTCGCGTACTAAGCTAATCCCTCACGGCCCGAAAACGATTCTTTTAAAGAAGAAGCTTCGGGAAGAATTACAAAAAACATTCACGAGGGGGTATGCAATCGATGACGAAGAGTTGGCGCTTGGTCTACGTTGTGTTGGTGCCCCAGTGTTTGATCATACCGGCCGCGTAAAATACGCTTTAAGCATATCCTGTCCAATCATGCGGCTACCACTGGAAAAAATCGAAAAAGTACAATTAAAACTTACGGAGGTATGTCGTCAACTATCGGCAAACCTGGGGTATCATAACATTGTAGAGCGTCAGAGCCATTGAGACACAGTCAAGGGCTTTATTAATAGACACTCCTGGGTTAATTATGAAACCCATAGTAGTGAAAAACGGTATTCTGCAGAGGATAAGATCCATATCGTGCTTGTGGGTTTTCGAGGAGAGGGGAGCATCTTTGCCTTGTGCGCAGGGGGGGATCCCTACTAACCTGTATTACAGCTGGAGCAAGGAGTTTCTGGATGCTGATAAACGGCGTTTGATGGGTGACTCCAAGTACCTACCCACCAGCGGCGAGGTGTCGATATTGTGAATGGAAATATACCCTTGAAAAAAAATGACGAGATGGTGATGTTGGCCAGAGAAACGGCATTTGATGAGTTTGCGACAAAACCGTCATCATTGACAATCATGCCATCGATAGTGAGGATTTTTCCGAAGTATAGCAAGCACCTGCCGGGCGAATTTATGTTCCTCGGTACGGATAGCCGGAAAATAGGCGCGCACCTATCCCACCATCATCCACAATTTAAAATTGATGAGGAGGCCCTTCTGATAGGTGCCAAGATGTTCGTCAGTGGTACATTAGATTTTTTCTGAAAATCAAGCCGATTGACATTATTAAATAATGCTAACTGAAAAATGAAGGATGCCAAAATCTCAATGAAATAGATGTCGGAAAATACAATTCCCGACAGACAGGAATTCTTTTAATCCTTGGAGCAGGAAAAAGAGAAGATTCTGTTCAAGAGATTTCCAGCTACCATCTTTAATTACCGCAATGAGCGCGATGAGGGAGTGGGTACAATTTCGATTATCTGAACCCACCACGCGGATTGCCGAAGAGAAGATCAGGGGACTTTCCGATTCTCTTGAAGAATCTGCGGCGAGAATTTCAGTACAGCTGGGAAAAGGGGGGTAGTATAGTCCGATTCTATCTTGAAAAGGACTGGACTTTCTCCAAAAAAATAGACACGGTTTAAAGAAACTATAGTCAATCTCCAAAGTACCATTGCAGGATGATAATGCATTCCAGTTGTAGCATGCCGAGGAAGTTATCAGCATGATATCCTCAACGAGTCGTAGACCTTCTGAAATTATACAGCCAGGAGAACAAACGTTCCACTTTCCATCTGCGTGGATATCGTCTCAATACGCGGCCATCCTGGGTTTTGAGCTTTTTCGGTTCGCCTTATGCGGGGAAATCAACTCGGTTCTGTATAGCTGCCGTAAGCGTTGGTCCAAGGGATCACTGTCGTAAGCTTTCTCACCGATCATGCGTTTTTGCGGTTTGCTGACACAAAACGGCTTTCAAGGGTACGTTCAACCAGCTTCATTTAGTGGGGTGAGGCGCTTTGTATGTCAATGGCGACAGGAAGACCAAAAGCGTCAGCGATTGACATGATCTTCGTCCCTTTGCCACGCTTTGTAGGGCCGACACAATGACCCTTTTTTTTGCGGGGGTGAAGCTGCCATCGATAAAGGTTTCCCGAATATCGATGCCCCCGCGTTGGTAAAGGTCCTCACCAAGTTCAGTAAGGATGTGTTTGAACACCCCCTGCCGGACCCAGGTTTGGAACCAGCGGTGGCAGGTCTGATGCGGGAGGTAACGTTGCGGCAGATCTTTTCAGGGTGCTCCGGTACGCAATACCCATAAGACACCGTTGAGCACATCCCAGGGATTCCTCCGAGGACGTCCTCTGCCACCGTGTTTGCGTTGAGGGGATGGAATTAAAGGCTCTAGTCTGGTCCATTGTTCGTTTGTGAGTTCCATCCCCAGTATTTGCTATATTTTTGCGCATATGTCTAGATTTATTTTTGAGATAGCCTATAGTTACCTATGAAAAATTTACCGTCAACCAAAAAAAAGAACTTTGACCGGGTGCATCGCCAAATACCTATTCGTGTTCACTCCGAAGGTGTCATATTATCATGCATTTGATTGTCGGCGTCCCAATCAGCTTCATGGCCTCACCTTAAACGTGGGCCATATCTCAAAGCGGGTTACGCCAAAGCGTCAATGCTTTTTCGATACGGTGTTTGAACTCTCAAAATATAATAGGCATACTGAATGATTTCACGGGCGATAGCCACAACGGTTTTCTGGTATCCAGAACGAACAATCCGCTTGCGAAAGAAAACATTCAGTCGGCTCTTGGTTCGCGTTGTCTCCTGGGCTGCCTCAACCAAAGCGGTGCGAAGATACGACGATTCCTGCTTAGTGATGCGTCCCAGGCGTTGCTTGTCCTCACTGGAATCCAGCCGAGGAACCATGGGTCGATATGATTTTAACCGGCCAATGTCTTGGACCTCAGCAACGATGACATGGCTGTGATAGCTCCGCCGCCTGGTATCGTCATGAGCAATTGCACCATTGGATCAACCTTGGCCATCTGCTTGATCTGTTGTGTCAGCGCATCAACCTGTTCTTTCAATGGACGATAAAGGCTCAGATAGGTGTCTACTTGGCGCCGCGGGTAAGCCGGTCGTTCCGCGTCAGACAAGAACGCCATCCCCAGTTTGCCGAACAGATTGCTGGCAGGAAAGCATAAATTGTTTTTGGCCATGATGTTATGGATGCGATTCTTCATGCGAAGGGTATCTGTGACCAGCTTATGCCGATGACGCAGCAGTTCTTTAAGTTGCCGTGTCTGCTGGTTACTGACATGGAACGTCGATAGCAGATCGGGTCTGAGCTGTTGGGCCAGCATATGGGAGTCGAGCTTGTCATTTTTATCCTGGCAGAGGCAATGGGCTTGGTTTTAACTGGATTGGAAACGACCACCGGTATCGCATGCAGTGATAATAGATCGTATAGCCAATACTAACTATCCGTTGCCTCGATAACAACTTTCGTATCAGCGTCAAGACTTTAAGAGTACTCAAAGATAATCGGTTTGTCATTGCAAAGATAGGATTTCTTGACGATATGACCACCTGAATCAACTATCGTAATAAAAGATGTTTTCCGATTCAGATCGATATCTGTATAATACATGTAGCTACCTCCTTTTGGGTGGTGATTGGTCTCACACCCTAATCTTAGCAAAAATGCTAAGTGGAGATACCTTCTTCATACGGTCTTGTTTTATTAATTTTGAAAGGAATTAAAAATTGGAAAAAAATAATTTGAGTAGAGAGACCCAAATTTTACAGTATGGGGCAAGAATTCACGGCAGAAGAATTGATATTCCGGAAACAGTTCCAATTTATCTTACAACAGCATTTACTGTGCCGGATTTAGATGAGGTGGCGGCCTTATATCGTGACAAAGGCTACGCGTATATTCGGACCAGAAATCCTAACCGCAATTCTTTGGCAGATTTAATGACTTACTTAGAGAATGGTGAGAGCTCACTTATTTGTACTTCAGGGATGGCAGCAATTTCTACAACTCTATTTTCTATGTTAGAAGATGGAGATCATATCTTATCAAATTGTACTCTTTATGGTGAAACACTGGAACTGCTCAATAAACATTTGCCTAAATATGGAATAGAGGTCACAATTGTTGATTTTACTAACCTTGAGGAAATAAAAAACGATATAAAACCTAATACTAAAATCGTTTACACCGAAATTATCTCCAACCCAATGATCACAGTTGTTAATATCGAAGATATTGCTAAAATTTCTAATGATAATAACGCCAAATTTGTAGTTGATAATACGTTTGCCACATCTTTAGTTATAAGGCCTTTGGAATTCGGTGCTGATGTAGTCATAAACAGTTTAACAAAGTTTGCTAACGGGCATAGTGATGTTTGTGCCGGATCGATAACAGCTTCTGTAAATAAATTATTAATAATGCATATAACTTACAAGTTTTATTTGGCTGTTCGCTAGATCCATTTTCTGCATATATTTGCCAACGTGGTATTCGTACTATGGATCTTCGAGTTCAAAAACAAATGGATAATGCCGCCAAGCTGTCTAAAGCCTTGGAGGCCAACCCAAACGTCATTAGAGTGTATCACCCAAGTTTGAAAAGCCATCCTCAACATGAATTGGCAAAGAGAATCTTTAAAAACGGCTATGGTGCGATGCTCAGTTTTGTAATGCCTGATAATAGGACGAAAATCAGCGAGTTTATCCGGAAACTAAATTTTGTCCATTATGCTATGACCTTGGGTGGCTATCGTACTACCTTGGCTTATCCAGTTCTTTCCTCCCATCATAATATGCCTGAAGCTGAAAGACTTGAAATAGGTATTACCGATGGCTTAATGCGTGTATCTGTTGGTATTGAAAACCCAGATGACTTAATTGCCGAGTTTAACCAAGCATTAGAAGTATTTGAATGAAAATATAAAGCAAATGTAGGTAATTGCATATGGTTATAAAAGCGAAATGCTTACCTATAAGGCAGGTGATATTTCAGTATGATTTCCATATTTGACAGGTGTGCTATGATGATCTTTACTTTGTTCATAAAGATTATCGGCAGTAATTTAGTCCGTATTGCTTATGTGCTTCGTTGCGTGGTGATTTAATTTATACTTATAACATTTATTGATAAAGAAGCATTTGGAAAAGGATAAGTATTTATTCTTAATATATTCGAAATTGGTTCAGATTAGAAGGAATTCAATTTTTATGAAAATACCAATTGTCCAAAAATTGATTTTAAATTGAGTTCATGGGTCGACAACCTACTTTGATACTTGTTTTTTAATTTTAGCACAGAGTCAGGCTCCACTTACATTTTGCAAACCATGCAAAAAAACGGGAATAGAAATTCTTTTTGTGTCATACTTAGAAAAATCAGGTAAGAAGGGAATAGAACGATGAAAGCGATTAAAGTCAAGAAATTATATGATGGCAGCAAAGACAATTCCATGGAGAATGTTACTGTTGTCTTTGATGAGAAATTCATAGATATTTTTGAGGTGGTAGATGATCAAAAATTAAATAAATACAATATAGATAATTTCGAAGTAATTGATTACTCAAATAATTACATGATGCCAGGTCTTATCGATGCACACGTACATTTGATATTGCCGGGAGATGGTACTCCTGCGGAAGATCACCTGGCAAAACATACTTTATACGAAATACAATTAGTCGCAGCAAAAAACGCAACTAAAGCACTTGAACATGGTATAACAACATTACGCGATTGTGGTAGTATACCTAAAGTTATATTTGGATTGAGAAATTGTATAGATAACGGTGTGATAACAGGTCCTGATCTTATTGTGTGTGGGAGTCCTATAACATCAACAGGAGGTCATACTCATTATTTTAAAGGTGAAGCGGATGGAGAAGAAAAGATTCGTCACTTGGTTCGAAAACAATTTAAAAATGGAGCAAACTTTATAAAATTGATTGCCACAGGCGGAGGTTCCCATGGCGTGGTTGCCACAGGTCTAAACTACACGACGCCCGAATTGAATACAGTGGTTGAAGAAGGGCAGCGGTTAGGAATGTTTGTTACTGCCCATGTAACAACCATTGAAGGTATACGGCAGATACTGAAAACGAACATAGATGGGATGGAACATTGCTGGTTTTTTGATAAAAATTACAATCTTGTATATGACCCGAAACTATCTGAGGAAATATTCAAAAGAAAAATTTATGTATGTCCGACATTGCAAGTATTATATGGACTTATACAGTATTTGAAAAATAAAAAACGTACTGAAAATGAGAATTCAGAGTTAGATGAATGGTTAAAATTTCAAGAATCTCTAATAGATAATTTTGGAAAACAGCTGAAGGATGGTATATCGTTTATAGCAGGAAGTGATGCTGGGTGGAGAATCAATGCATTTGGTAATCTTGTAAAAGGTTTAGAGCTGATGAAGGAAGGTGGAATGAGTAATCGAGAATTAATCTATTCGGCCACATTAAGGACCGCAAAGCATTTGGGAATAGATAATGTCGTGGGAGCTGTAAAAACAGGATTACAGGCCGATTTTATAATTTTAGAAGAAGATCCTATTGTTGATATCGGTAACATCAGAAAAATAATTAAAGTTTATAAAAAGGGTGTGCGGATATAAAGTGTTATAAAAAAACTATAGTTAGATGTGTGTATCACGACGTTGGTTAACAAATCAGGCGGTGTCTTTCATCTTTTCACTTAATTGTAGAAGTTCAGATTTGATCTGACAGTTACCGATTTTGAGAAGGTGTCTGTCAGGTCAAATTCAGGCTACTTTTTTTTCTTCCCAGAGTCGTTTGCCGTCTTCAAGCGTTTCCATCGGGGTTCTGCCGCAACACATTTTTCCCTGATGAGTTCGCTCATGATTTTATTCCTCAAGCCACAGGTCAAGATCAAACTGAAGTGTTTCGATATCCCGGTAAATCTTCTTTCTGAAAGTAATCTGATAAAATTCGTGCAGCATGGTTTTGTTGGACAGCAGCGGCGACAACACGCCGCCTTGCGGAACACCTTCACTGGAGGCCATGAACAGGCCCTTGTCAACATGGCCTGCTTTGAGTAACCGCCAGAGCAGATCGACCAGGCGTTTGTCCGAAATACGCCGCTGGACACATTTCAGAAGCAGCTTGTGGTGGACCGTGTCGAAATAGCTCGCCAGATCTCCTTCAATGACCCAGCGGCCCTTCGTAGCGGTCCCGTCTTGCAACTGCAATTTCACGGTACGAACTGCGTGGTGCACGCTACATTCGGGCCTGAAGCCGTAAGAACAGCGATGAAAATCACTCTCCCAGATCGGCTCCATGACCATGAGCATAGCGCGCTGGACAATGCGGTCAGTCAGGGTCGAGATATGGATTTTCGTCCCAAACAAACTCATATCCCCGGAGATACCGGATGTCCATTCTATTTGATATCACGGCATTTCCCTTGTCTTAGATCCAACTAATTTGGAGAAGAACCTTGTTTTTTTTGGTTAAGGAAAAAAAGACAAATTTTAATTCTTAAAAAAAATTCTTGACACACTATTATTTGCAATATATGTATGACGTCACACATAGTGATGCAAGTCACACATAGTGAACGTTTAATTTTTAGAAGGTTCTTGATGCGATGAAAGAGAGATATTACTAAATCACATCCTTGGAAAAAGGGATAAAGATCTTGGAGTTTTTGTCAGAGCAGGGGCCATTAACAGTTTCGGAAGTTGGTGTTCTTTTATCTATCCAACGTTCTACATCTCATCGTTTTTTTAGCTACTTTAAGGGATTTGGGATATGTGGAGAAGAATAATGACGGGAAATGTAATTAAAACTTACGGAGGTACGTCGTCAACTATCCTCAAGCCTGCGGATCATACAGTAAATTGAATATAAATAATTAAGGAGAAAGGGAATAATGGCATCAAAAAAGTACACACGTTTTGATTTACAAGAGATGAAAGATGCCCGCATGAAAACTGTTTGGATAACAGCTTATGATTACTGGACTGCTAACTTTGCCGAACAAGCCGGCATGGACATGGTCCTCGTGGGTGACTCGTTGGGCATGTGTGTCTACGGATACAGCGGCACGGTGCCAGTGACCATGGATCAATGCATCTGGCACAGCGAGGCCGTTCGGCGCGGCGCCCCCAACACTTTCATCATCGGTGATATGCCGTTCCTATCCTATCAGGTCAGCGTGGAAGAAGCCGTGAGAAATGCCGGGCGGTTTCACAAAGAGGCCGGCGTTGACGCCATTAAACTGGAAGGCGGCGTTCGCGTATGCCCCCAGATTCAAGCCATTGCCGACGGCGGGATGCTGGTCATGGGACATATTGGTCTTACGCCTCAGAGCTCCGGCCAGCAGGGCGGTTTCAAGGCCCAGGGCCGAACTGCCGAGGCCGCCAAAGAGGTCATCGAGGATGCCATGGCCATCCAGGCCGCCGGCGCTTTCGCGCTGCTGGTCGAAGCCGTGCCGCCTGAGGTCTGCGGGATTATCCGCGAACGGCTGAGCATCCCCGTATACAGCATCGGTGCCGGGTGGGAAGCCGATGGTCAATTGATGATCTGTAGCGACGTTCTAGGAATTTTCCAGGCGTTTACCCCTAAATTCGTCAAAAAATATGAAAATTTTGGAGAAAAGACGGTAACCGCATTCAAGCAGTACGTCCAGGAGGCCCGCAACGGAGAGTTCCCCAAAGAAGAACACGCTTACAAAATGGTTGAGGGTGAACTACCCAAACTCAGGCAGCTTCTTGGCGGATGATGTTCCGTTGACCGAGGAGATCACTCCAACCGTCGCATTTGAGAATAACAATTATTACTAATAAATCTTTGATGGAGGATTTCATGTCTGATGTGTTGAAGACGATTCGCGATTTCATGGAAAAGGAAGACATCCCTGGTCGAGATGCCTATGATCTGCCCACCTCAGCGAAATCGTTTCCCGATGGCGCCAATTTTCGCATCGAAATCGCCGGTGTGGAGCGGGCATCGACCATGCAGGCGATGATCGACGAGGCGAACAAGCGCAACGTGACCATTCACCGGTGTATCGCTGCTGTCGGTGGATCCACCTACTGCGATTTCCAGGAACTCAAGGATATGGCGCAGATGGCTCACGATGAGAAGATCGAGATGATCATGACCGTCGGCCACCGCAAAGGATGGGACGCCGGTGCCAAGGAAATTTCCACTTCGGAAGGCTGTATGCAGGGCTTTCGGTTGAGAGGGTCGGACAACATCTCCTATCACATCGCCGACATCATGCGCAACATCGATGCAGGCCATCGGGGTTTTCTGGTCTACGACGAAGGGGTGCTCTTCATTCTCAACAAGATGCGTGCCGAGGGGATCATCCCCAAAGAAACGATTTTCAAGTTTTCCGTCTTCGGCGGATACTGCAGCGCCGCCGGCGCCAAGGTCATCGAATCCATGGGCGCCAATTCCATGAACCCCATATCGGACGTCTCCCTGCCGATTCTGGGCTCCATTCGACTGGCGGCCAATCTGCCACTGGACGTCTACGTGATCATCGTCGACTCCTTCGGTGGCATGTTCCGCGCCTACGAGGCACCCGAGATCGCCCGCGTGGCCTCCCCCTGCTATTTCAAATTCGAGCCGGGAACTTCGGAGGGCGACATTTACAAACCGTGGATCGCGGAAAGCTGGCACGAAAACCTGATCCGTGAAAAAGTCAAAATCGCCTCAATCGTTCTGGAAATCATGCACAAACATGCCCCCGAACTGAAGGTATCGTCCAAGGGACCGGCAGATCTGGTTCTGCCAGTGGTCGAGTAACAGTAGAATTGGGGGAAATTGATTTCCTTATGGTGGAAATTTAACAGGAGTCAAAGCACATCCAGCAATTTCGAACTACTGAATGAACATCGATAGGTTTATAGCTCAATACCAGATGAGAGTGAACAAAGTGAGTAGACTTTTCTATTGGCCTCCCGAACTGGGCCGATCTACGCACCGTACATCACAGAAGATAGGAGTGTACTTGGAGGTAGCAATTATGGCAGAATATACAAAGAGTTACACAATGAGTTCCAAAAAATTTGACGTTTCTAATTATAACTTGAAAGATGGGTTAGGATGTCATCATTGCTGAAAATTACTGGCTTGAAAACTTATTTTTTCACGGATGAGGGAACCTATAAGGCTGTCGACGGTGTAGACTTTGAAATCGCCCAGGGGGAAACAGTTGGACTTGTTGGCGAGTCGGGTTGTGGCAAAAGCGTGACAGCTCTATCTGTTCTGCGCCTGATTCAAAGTCCGGGAAAAGTTGTTGAAGGACAGATTGATTTTCAAAAGCGCAATCTGCTTACATTAAGCGAGCCTGAAATGCGCAAGATCCGCGGTAATGATATTGCAATGATATTTCAGGAACCCATGACTAGCTTGAATCCGTTGTTTACCATTGGCAATCAAATCCAAGAAACTCTGAAATTGCACTGGCATCTGAAACGGAAGGGCGCCATTGAACGATCGATTGAATTGCTCCACTTGGTTGGAATTCCACGAGCTGAAGCGATTATCAACGAATATCCCCACAGCCTATCCGGGGGAATGCGCCAACGGGTGATGATTGCCATGGCCTTGGCGTGTAATCCCAAACTATTGATAGCAGACGAACCCACCACAGCCCTTGATGTGACAATCCAGGCGCAAGTTGTTGATCTGATGCAGAAATTAAAAAATGAGAGCAACTCTGCTACAATATTGATTACGCATGACCTGGGACTAGTGGCAGAAATGTGTGAACGCGTAATCGTAATGTACGCAGGCAAAGTCGTTGAAGAAGCCGACGTTCGGACTGTTTTTCGGAACCCCATGCATCCGTATACTATTGGGCTTCTTAATTGCATACCCTCTTTAGAGACAGAAAGGGAATGGCTGGACTCTATCCCTGGGAACGTACCAATTCCTCTGAACATGCCCAAAGGATGTAGCTTTGAGCCCAGGTGTTCTCAGGCGAGTGAGCTCTGCCGTCAGAAGGAACCCGATCTGATAACGGTAACCTCCGGGCATAAAGTACGCTGCCACAATGCAGCAGGACGATGACACTCGTTTTCGCAGACTCCGATTTTACGAATTCTGCCGACTTAGGTAATTATGAATATTGAGCCATTGATAAAAGTTAAGGGCCTGACCAAATACTTTCCGATCAAAACCGGTTTTCGAAGACGGACAAGCGGATATATCAAAGCCGTGGACGGGGTAGATCTGGAAATCTTCGCCGGCGAAACTTTTGGACTGGCCGGTGAATCCGGTTGCGGAAAATCCACAACAAGCCGCTGCATCCTGCGTTTGATACAACCCACAGGGGGTGAGATTTATATTAATGGCCAGGACATCGCGAAGCTGTCTTCCCGGGAGATGTGCAGTGTTTACCGGAACATGCAGCTTATTTTTCAGGATCCATACGCTTCCCTGAACCCGCGTATGACCGTGGAAAAGATAATTATGGAGCCAATGATCGTCCATAACCTCTATACTTCTGCGGAACGTAAAAATAAGGTTAATGAGTTGCTGGAAGTTGTCGGGATGAACTCCCATCACGCTACCCGGTATACTCATGAATTTTCCGGCGGTCAAAGACAGAGGATTGGAATCGCCCGCGCATTAGCTGTGAACCCTCATTTTATTATAGCCGACGAGCCTGTCTCAGCTTTAGATGTGTCTATCCAGTCCCAGATCCTCAACCTGCTTAAAAAGCTGCAGCAGGAATTTGAGATTACTTATCTTTTTATTGCTCATGATCTGAGCGTTATAAAACATGTCTCTAGCCGCATTGGGATTATGTATTTAGGACGAATTGTTGAAATAGCAGATAAAAAGACTATTTATACCAAGCCGTTGCACCCTTACACCCAAGCTCTTCTGTCGGCCGTACCTATTGCTAACCCGGAGGCCAAGCGGGAACGCACCATCCTTGAGGGAGATGTTCCCAGCCCGGCCAATCCCCCCAGGGGTTGTACGTTCCACCCTCGCTGTCGCGCAAGTTTGGATATCTGCCGGATAGAGAGCCCTTCGCTCCGTGATGTGGGGGAAGGACATAGAGTGAGTTGCCATTTATATAACTAAGGAGGAAAAAAATGAAAAAGATTATTACGTTGCTTACTGGTATGATGCTGGCAGTTTCTCTGGTGCTTACCGGCACTGGCTCCAAGGCTGGTGCAGCTGCCGAAGCAAAGGAAAAAGTCCTGGTTGTAGGACGGATGGCGGACAGTGTCATCCTGGACCCAATCAACGCTAGTGATAATGAGTCTTGGAGAGCCACTGAACAAATTTATGACAACTTAGTTGTTTTGAATCCGAAAAATTTCGACATAATTCCATCTCTGGCAACCTCGTGGAAAATTTCCCCTGATGGCAAAGTGTATACATTTACCTTACGCGATGGCGTGAAATTCCATGACGGAACCGACTTTAACGCCGCCGCTGTAGTCTTCAACATTGTGCGCTGGTGGGATAAGAGCAACCCATATCATACCGGGGGAACTTTTCCTTATTTTACCCTTGGCTTTGGCGGATTCAAGGGTGACCCAAAAAGCATAATACAAGATGTTAAGGCAGTTGATAAAAACCATGTACAGATCACCCTGAACAGCCCGTTTGCCCCATTCTTATACTATATGGCTATGTGTTACACGCCGATTGCCAGTCCAGACGCAATTAAAAAATACGGTGACCAATTTGGCAGGCATCCGGTAGGAACAGGCCCTTTCATATTCCAGGAATGGAAAACCAATGACACCCTCAGCCTAGTTAAGAATCCAATTTATTGGCAAAAGGGTCTACCCAAACTCGACAAGTTGATTTTCAGAACTATTCCTGATGCTACGGCCCGATTAACCGCTTTGCAGAACGGTGAACTTGATTTAATGGATGGACTAAATCCAAGCGATGTCGCCTCTGTAACTGGCGACCGTAAACTGCAACTAATCAAACGTCCCGCCGTCAATGTCGGTGAAGTTAACTTCAATGTGACAAAGCCACCTTTTGATAATGTCAAAGTTCGCCAGGCGCTTAGCATGGCCGTTAACAAGCAAGGATTGATCGATGCATTCTACTACGGTCTAGCCATTCCGGCGAAAAGCGTCCTGTCTGCTTCAAGTTGGGCTTACAATCAGAACCTTAAAGATTACCAATACGATCCGGATGCTGCGAAGAAGCTCTTAGCTGAAGCCGGATATCCCAATGGCTTCACGACCGATTTCTGGGTGATGCCTGTATCGCGTCCATACATGCCACAGCCGCAAACAATCGCTGAATCCCTTCAGGCGGATTTCGCCAAGATTGGAGTTAAGACCAACATTATAAGCCTGGATTGGGCTACTTATCTTAAGAAGGCGTATAATGGTGAAATTCCAATGGCTATGTGGGGATTGACCATCACCATTGAACCTGATTATGCTATGACTTTCACATATGATAAGAATCGTGCCACCCCGCCTAACGCAACGAATATTGCGCTGTATAAGAGCGATAAAGTCACAGATCTCATTGGTCAGGCCCGTAAAAATGTAAATCAGAATGAAAGAGCTAAGCTTTATGCGGAAGCACAGCAAATCGCGCATGATGACGCTCCTATATTATTCCTGGTTCATTCGATCCCCGTACTGGCAGCAGCTGATTATGTTAAGAATTTTATCCCTTTGTTAGAAGCGCTTGAAAAATATGAGAATGTAGATATTCAGAAATAATTCATCAATCAGCAGAGAAAGACATATTATTTGATCACACGGCCGGTTACAGCTGTCGGGGCAATTCTATCCATTTCCTGGATCTCACTTGGCTGGGAGGGAAATCTTATGCAAGGCAAGCGGGGGTGTTGAAGATGTTATTTCATATCGGAAGACGCCTGGTTCAATTAATACCAGTTCTCTTGGGCATGTCCTTGATTGTTTTCTCAATTATTCATGCGATTCCAGGTGATCCGGCTCAGGTGATTCTTGGAGAACAGGCGACTTCAGAAGCCGTGCAGGATATGCACATCCGCTTGGGTCTGAATGATCCTATATATATGCAATATTTGCACTATCTGAAGCAGATAGTGAGCGGGGATCTTGGGAATTCAATCCGTACGCAGCATCCGATAGCCCAGGAAGTTCTCCCTTATCTCGCGGCCACAATTGAGCTTTCCCTCTCAGCCTTGATTTTCGCTTTTGTTGTTGGAATTAACGCGGGGATAGTTGCGGCCTGGAAACACGGGTCCTCTGTTGACTATGTGGCTATGATCATTGCCATTGCTGGAGTTTCAATGCCGGTTTTCTGGCTTGGTCTGATGGAACAATTGGTATTTGGCCTGAAGCTCGGACTGCTCCCCTCCATCGGGCGTTACAATGTGCGTGAACCTCTTCAAATTATCACACACTTCTATGTTATCGACGCTATTTTGGAAGGTAATTGGGCCGGCTTATGGGACGTAGTTAAGCACCTAATCTTGCCGGGAATGGCGCTGGGAATGTATCCGATGGCAATTATCGCCAGAATGACACGTTCATCCATGCTGGAAGTAATAAATTCGGATTACATAAGAACAGCTCGGGCTAAAGGACTTAACGAATTTTGGGTGATCTACAAGCATGCTTTGAAAAATGCATTATTACCAATATTAACGGTAATAGGCATACAATTTGGGTACCTTATTGGGGGAACTATCCTGGTCGAAACAATCTTTGGTTGGCCTGGAATTGGTCGCTATATATATGACGCCATTTCTTACCGCGATTATCCTGTAGTGCAGTCAGGCATCTTAATTGTGGCGTTCATTTTTGTGGCTATCAATCTTCTGGTCGATATTATGTATGCTTATATCGATCCGCGAATTCGCTACTAAACGGAATCGGAGGATGTAAAGGCGTTGGAAAATAATAACAAAGTCAGTCATCCGGCCTTCTCCCCTTGGAAAGAAAGCTGGAAACGGCTGCGAAAACATAAAACAGCTTTGGTAGGCATTGGTATCATCGTATTTTTCATCCTGATTGGAATACTGGCCCCGCTGATTGCCCCCGGGCAATGGGACGGGCAAGATTTGGCCCAAAGTCTAAAATCGCCAAATTTCAGTCATTGGCTCGGAACGGATAATTTAGGAAGGGATCTCCTGACTCGGATTATTTACGGTGCTCGTTTTTCAGTTTGGCTTGGCTTTTTTTCAGTAAGTGGTTCGATTATTGTAGGCAGTATTCTTGGGCTTTTAGCCGGGTATTTTGGCCGATGGACTGATACCATTATCTGTCGGATTTTCGATATCATTATGGCGTTTCCCGCAATTCTGCTGGCCATTGCCATCGTGACGGTTTTAGGGCCAGGGCTTCTGAATGCTTTGATCGCGATATCTATCGTCTATGTGCCGACATTTGGACGATTAATCCGCTCACGTGTCATCAGCATTAAGGAAGAAGAATACATTGCCGCGGCGAGAGTCATAGGCATGAGTAATTTGCGCATCCTATTCATGCATGTTTTACCAAACAGCGTTGCTCCCGTGATCGTCCAAGGGACGCTTGGTGTGGCAACCGCTGTGCTTTACGCTGCGGCACTCGGATTTCTCGGACTCGGTGCACAGCCTCCAACCCCTGAATGGGGAAAAATGATTGCGGACTCACGGCAGTATGTGGTCACAGCTTATTGGACGGTTCTTTTTCCCGGTTTAGCCATTATGCTCACGGTTTTAGGCTTTAACATGTTCGGCGACGGACTTAGGGATGCTTTGGACCCAAAGATGAAAAAATAAAAAAGTGAAGTAATAAAATGGAATTGATGTCCAAAATAATCGATGAATGAATCTTTTGTACGCACCTATTATAAAATAATACTACCAACATTGTGGATTAATAGTGTGAAACAATTCTGATGATAAATCTGTCAGTAATCCATTAATTAATCATCTCTTAAATAGACCGGAAGTGTCTTGTAAATAACAATAATGATATGTATGAGTACTTATAATTGACCTAAAAATTATCACAAACACTTTTAATCAAAGGAGAAATGTAAATGGAGAAAATGGAGCTTATTTATCTGACACGTAAAAATGTTATCGATACAGGCATAACCCTTAAAGAAGCAGTAGTTACAGCAGAAAAAGTATTAGTCGAACATGGTAATAGAAATTTTCAAAATCCGCCCAAGCCCGGAGTATTTCCGCTTAGTGACGCTTTTTTGAACGCCATGCCTGCATATTTACCAGGATTGAATGCTCTTGGAATAAAGTGGGTAAGTGTGTTCTCAAGCAACCCTAAACTTGGTATACCTTCAACAATGGGAATAATTATATTAAACGATGTGAACACTGGACAACCCATTGCAGTCATGGATGGCGGGTATATTACCGCACAGCGAACTGCAGCCGCTTCAGGAGTTGCCGCGAAATATTTAGCAAATAAGGACTCGAAGGTGATGGGGATAGTCGGAACCGGGGAGCAGGCACGGTTTCATTTGAATGTTCTAACGGAGGTTTTAAAGGAGATAGAACTTGTTAAAGTATATGATATAAATGAAAAGATCACACGAAAATTCATTGATACAATGAGGAAACAAGTTTCTTGCAAAATTGTAGATAGTCCCTCCATAGAAGCCGTGATTAGGGAATCGGATGTTGTTGTCACGGCTACCGGAGATTTGACGGGCAAACCGCCGATCTTTATGGAAGAATGGCTTAAAGAAGGGGTACATGTCCTACCCGTTCATAACCATGGTTGGGAGTTCTCAGCATTGCAAAATGCCGACAAATTTGTTGTTGACGATTGGAATCAGTACAGTACTCTCTTTCACATAGATGATTATAATCCTAAGCTGCCTCCTTTATACGCAGAACTTAGCGAAATTATTGTCGGCAAGAAGAAAGGCCGAGAAACCAAGAGTGAAAAAATAGTGAGTATGCACGAGGGCATGGCTATGCATGATTTGGCACTTGCTTCTCAGGTTGTGAAGGTGGCAAAAGAAAAAGGGCTTGGGATTATTTTGCCTTACATGGAATAATTAATGATTAACAATTGTAGGCCTTAGCCATGGGTTATGTACTAATAGATTTAACCTTTCTATGTTGAATCACCAATCACCCGCCGCCTACGGCGCAACATGCGATGTCGGAATGTGATTGGGCATCTCCATGAGAGCAATAATATTAGAATTCTGATTTCCAATTATTGTAGGTCAGTGTTCTATCCTGTATGGGTGTCATGATCAAGGATGCTTCTCTATATATAGAAGTTTTACTAAAAAATTTCGAAGATCGCGGAAAAGCTCATCAGACGGCGAACTTTATTAATCAGACAATTGCTTCGCCTAAACGATCGGTAACCAGGGTAATGACAACGCAATAGCGAATACATTAAGAGTCATAGGAATAAATACAATACGCTGCATGATGCCCTGCAGTTGCTTTTATGCCAATACCTTCTGCCTGCGGCGGGTTATTTTATCTACGGATTTTAATCAGGGATTAGAATCATTTAAAGGAATTCATAGAGAAAAGGTGCAATCATGGTTAAAAAAAGCGAAATACTGACCTATCAAACAGGGGATTTTACGATACAATTTCCTCTCTTATATATTGAAGGCGGACAGCCAGGCCCTGTTGTTACAATCACAGCAGGCGTACATGGGTGTGAATATCCCGGAATATTGAGCGCTATACAACTATATAAAAAATTGGAACCAGCAAAAATTCAGGGGACTATAAAGATCATACCGATTGTCAATCTTCCCGCCTTTGAAACGAGGACGATGTTTGTTTGTCCGATCGACGGGAAAAACCCCAACCGCTGTTTTCCGGGAAGGTTAGACGGAACGTATACTGAAGTTCTGGTTTATCATTTGTTTAATAAATTTATAAAAAATAGTGATTACCATATTGATTTACATTGTGGAGATATGGTGGAGAATTTACTACCTATTGCTTTGATGCATCAAACTGGAAATGAAAATATTGATAAAAGTTCAAAGGAGTTGGCTGAGTGTTTCGAAGTTCCGATTGTTATTACATCGACAAATTTGGGATTCCAGGACGGAGGGACCAGTTACGCGATGGCCTCTGAATCTGGAGTTCCTTCGATTATTGCAGAAGTAGGAGGGATAGGCCAGGTAACGGTCAATGATATAGAAAAAATAATGAAAAGCTTGAACAATGTTTTGAAATACGTTGCCTGTATAGAAGGAGTTCTTGAGATAGATAAAAAGTTCCCGCATTTTTCACATTTTGTTTGGGTTGGAGCGAAAAAGAAAGGTATTTTTTATAGGAATTGTGAGTTAGGACAAGAAGTATCACAAGGTGAAATTATAGGTACAATTGAAGATTATTTAGGCAATGAACTTGAGATCATTCATGCGCCTATATCAGGAAAAATAACTATAATAACAACGAGTCCTGCAGTAAAGGAAAAAGGGTTGCTGATGGCACTTAGCGGAAATTAATTACTGGAGTTTTAAAATACTCAAAATTCTGGATTCATTTTGTGTCTTTTAAAATCAATTGCTTTACAACGCTAATTTTTTTCATTTACTTAATTTAAAACGGTTTTTTTAGCACTTATTAGATTTTATCATTGTGTAATCACATTAGATAAAATCTTTCTGCGAATCCCGAAAGTGGAGTAAAATGCCAGAAAAAAATTCAAATACATAAAAAATTAACTCTCCTTTGTGTCTTATTGCGCGTTAAGGAGGAAATAGATTAATGACCAGAAAAGAAGGAGAACAATGACTATAGTAAATACAATTTAAGTATAGACTCAGCCTACAAGAACTATTTGACAGTATGTTGGGAAATTAACTTCTAAAGACATTCTGAATGATGTAGTAAATATTGCAAAGAGTACTGCAATAAATTTAATAGCCAATATGATTCGGTGTTCAATATTAGATAGAAGCTGGACAAAATATTGTAGAATTAATAGAGAGAATGAGCGGAGTACAGGAAACACTATTTTTAGCCACATCTTTTAAAATCCCGAATTCTCATGATTTCTACGTAAATTCTTAATTAGCCAACATTATTGACTTTGAGTACACCTTTTCTGATATAGCGAACCCAGGGGTAATGGTAAGCCCTCTCACCCTTGCCGAAAAGAAAAATGAAGGTCAGATGTTAAAAAGTGATTAGAACCATTGTTTGTTTTCGAAGTAATGCTGCAAAATTGGAAAGCTAAAAAAATTTTAAGCTTGATATCAGTTAAGTTTAACTATCGAATAGAGCAGAAGTCACGGAGTATGCATCAACTAAAATATTGGGATAAGCAAGAAATTAGATTTGTAAAACTTTTTTATTATGCAAACAAAAAGACAATTTAGATCTTAAATATTTCGGTAATTTGATTTCGTATTTCAGGGTATTATTGGAGGTAAACCATCCCAACGATAATTCGATGATTAAAGTTAATACTACATCGAAGTTTGCGAATCTTTTCTCTTAAAGACCATTACATTTTAGTGAATTTTATAATAAAAAAATATTTTGACCTCTTATATTTCTTAGAAAATTTTATTACTAAAAGAAAATAGGTATCAACAAGCTAATAATAAAAAGGGTGCTGATTGATATAAACGATGGTTATAAATGGATGGGTAACTATGATTAAAATATCTAAGCATACAAAGTTAGATCCAAATGAAATCATAAATATTGCATCAAGGTATTTTGGAAAAAAAGGTGAAGGTTTAATAGAAAATGAGCGGAGTACATGCATTCCATGCTTCATTAAATTTGAAGGGGGCGGTGGCTATGTGTCAATCTCAATTTATGATGATGAAAGTCAGAGGAAGGTAGATGTTGAGGCCAGGGAATATGAGTATCTGGCCAAAGAGTTTCTTTACAAACTCTGATTCCCCACGGTGCTAATACTGAGGTGGGCTCTTTTTTTAATTCTGGTGTGGAACTCTTTTCCTCAAGTGATGGCACTTTATACCCCGGCCCTGAATACTTCGAGAAAGTGCGCAGAAGGTCTAACGTTACAGACCGCTCCATGATTTCACCCGCCCATAACAGACAAAAAATGGTCGGTAATATAAGATATATTAATCTCAAATAGAAAGGGCTAATTAATGAAAAAATAACTAAAATTATGTTGATAAGTATGTTTTCAAACATCATAAATTAAAATATTATCCAACATCCCAACCAATAACAACTCTCAACAAAATAGAATTAAACGTACATGTAAAGTCAATAAAAAAAAGGCAACGAACATGAATTGAAAGGGTAATGGGAATCTCAATATTAATCTTAAAATATATTCTTGATTGCTATTGCATCAAAAGGAGAAATACAATGTCAAATGTTTTCGACACAGCGTTGAGCACGTTGAAGGAGGCAGGAAGAATCGGAAAAATTGACGAAAGAGTAATGAAAATTCTAACGACACCCAAACGCATTCAACAGGTGAGCATTCCGCTGAAAATGGACGACGGTACTATTGAAGTATTCCAGGCATTTCGTGTACACTACACAGATGCACTGGGACCTTGTAAAGACGGCACGCGTTTCGTTCCGGATCTAAATCTTGATGAGGTTAAGGCCCTAGCCTTTTTTATGACAATCAAACATGCAGTGGGGGGAATTCCCGCAGGTGGTGCAAAGGGTGGCGTGAAAGCAGATCCCAGAAAACTCACGCAAAATGAGTATGAGAAACTATGCCGAGCATTCATCCGCGCTCTTCAGCCGAAGGGCGAATGGGTGGACATTCCCGGGGCCGACATCGGTACTGGCGAGCAGGCCATGGCGTGGATGCTCGATGAATATGAACAGATCTCCGGTTACCACCAGCCTGCAGCCATAAACGACAAACCACCGATTTTAGGCGGATCACAAGGTGGATGGGATGCAACGGGGACTGGCTTATTTACTTGTCTATCACAGGCGGCAAAAGAGATTGACCTTCCTGTACAAAGGGCACGGGTGGCTATACAAGGATTTGGCCAGGTGGGTAGTATTGCTGCCAAACTTTTATACCAGGCCGGTGCTAAAATCGTGGCTGTAAGTGACATCGACGGTGCCGTCCAGAACGAGGAGGGAATCAATATCCCTGCACTTATAGATCATGTCGAAAAAACTGGTACTGTGAAAGATGCAGTAGATACAATAGATATGGACAAGGATCGAATTTTCGCAGTGGATTGCGAAATCCTTATTCCCGCGGCAGTCCAGAGTGTGATTAACGCCGGCAACGTCATGGACATCAATGCAAAACTTATTGTTGAAGGTGCCAACGGGCCAATCACTCCGGATGCTGAAAAAAAGTTGTTGGCTAAAAAGGTTAAAATCGTCCCCGACATCATCGCTAACTGCGGCAGTGCCATTGTTTGCTCATTTGAAAGGACCCAGGGGCTGACCGATGACTACTGGGACTTGGAAACTGTCAACAGCAAAATGAAAGCGCGGATCCTGAAGGCCTATAATGAAGCTGTCGCTACAGCAGAGGAATACGAAATCGATTCTATCAGAAGCGGTGCCTGGATCAATGCACTTCGCAAAATTGCCCAAGCGATGAAATTTCGTGGCTGGATCTGATTTGCACGCTTAGTATTATCAATGAGCAAAATTTTTAAGGGATTTTTAGTGAGGGGCCATCATGATTCGGCTAAAGGTTAATTTGCTTTAGAACTATTTTAACAGGGTGTTGAAAAACGTTATGAACGAAGACAAGACAAGATGATATACGACGAGAAAGCGTAGTTTATAGTTGAAAAATTTCATTTTGAGCCGAACTTTTGCGCCTAATGGCCAAGCTCAATAGTTTTTTCAACACCCTGTTAAAGCCGGCCCTTACAATAAACGGCCGGAACCAAATGAAATTATCGTCGGAATTGAATAATACAAGTGTACAGCCTGTTTTCTATGTGTGAATGAGCTCGCTCCCCAACTCAGCACAATTAGATAGTCACCTATTACTGCTTCGGGAATATTGGCTTATGGTCCTGGCAGAACAGTGATCCGTCATAAGTTGTAATTCTAACAGTTATTATAGTGAGCTATTTGTTTTTGGGTATTGATTCCTATGAGCGCCCCAATTCCTGCAAATATTTATTTAAGTAAAAATACTTTTTCTAATTTTTATTATGGAAGTATGTTTTCGGACCTATGACCTAAAAAAAGGAAGGTTCCTCGCTGTTTCATGTGGGTAAATCGAACTTCAGTTTGCCTGCAATAAGATAAATCATGGTGATAAGTGTTCGCTCAGTTCGATACCCTCGGGCTCTGGCTTTGGCAGCTTGAATCAGACTGTTTATCCCTTCTAGGATTCCGTTATTGATCCTGGAGGTAAACCAACGCAGGACGCCGTCCCAGTGGTTCTTGATGGTGTATGCGGCTTTTTTCATGGGCTCCAGGCGGCTGTGGGTTGCCCAGAAATACCATTTCTTCAAAAAGGTTTCGGCGGTCCGGGCGGTCTGATTGTAGAATTCCTGAAAGTTGAGTTTGATGTGGTACGCCCGGCTGGTTTTGAGGTTGAGCTTTTTGATCGTCAATTGTTCAAGCTGTTCGGCCTGGGACGCCTTGAGGTTGGATGGGTTCTTCAGCCAAAGATAGCGGCTGCCCTTTAGCACCGGCCGGCCTTTGGATTCTTCCCGGCGAACCTGGTCCACCGCTTCGTTGAGGACTTTCAGCACATGGAACTTATCGAAGGTGATATGGGCTTCGGGAAAATGTTTTTCGACACCGCTGATGAACGCCGGAGACATGTCGCAGCACATCTCCTCGATAGCGCCGGGATTGCCGCCATGGTCGGTGAGATCTCTTTTGAATCGATCAACGGTTGATGCATACTTGCCGCCGGTGGCGAACAGAACCCGGGTTTCGTCAAGATCGACAAACAGGCTGACATAGTTGTGGCCGCGGCGTCTTGAGGTTTCGTCCATGCCGACATGCTTGACCTGACTGTGGTCGGCGGCCTTACGCGCTTCGCCCACATAGTGATGCAAGATACGCCATAACCGGGTATCGTGCTCACGGACAAACTCGGCGACGGTTTTCACCGGCATAGCCTTGGCCAGTATCATAATCATCGCTTCAAACAACAGCGTGAAGCCGCTGCCGGGTCTGGCCCAGGGCACATCAACCAGACGGATGCCGCATTTTTTGCAGTCGATTCTGGCAACCCTGGCGGTCAGATACGCTTCGTGCTGGAAGAAGTTCAGATGCCGCCATGTTTTCTCGACGGTATCGTGGGCCTTGACTCCCGATAGCCCACATTTCGGGCAAGTGAAGGTGCTCCCTTTGGGAAAATCAAGGCGGATATCCAGACGCTTTTCATCGGGGTTGAAATCCGCTGTCGAAACCTGCCAGGGCGGTTTCAGACCAAGAGCCATTTGAAGGAGTTCTGTATCTTTCATAGTGCTTAGCGATTATCACTAGTGCGGTAAGTCAATCAACTATCTACCCATACGAAACAGCGAGGAACCAAAAGGAAACCGTGTGACCTGATCTGTCACAGGGTGCTGATAAGACTGCTTCTAAGCAAACAGAAAGGAGCAGTCATCATGAACTAATTACATGAACAGTTTCCCAATGAGCAACCCTGTCGTCGTTTCTTCGAATCTGTTATCTGGCCGCACTGCGGTTGTGGTCATTCATGCGCACTGAAAAGCCAGCATTTTTGCATAGGGTTATACGAATGCTATCAGTGCAAACGTCAATTTACGGTCTCCAATACCCATGGAGCCGGCCTTTTGTATCGATGCTCTTGAAGAAGCCTTGAGCCGTTATGGTGCGCCTGATATTTTCAACACCGACTAGGGTGCTCAGTTTACCAGCAACGCTTTCACCCAGGTGCTCAAGGATAATCAAGTCGCCATCAGCATGGATGGTCGAGGCCGCTGCCAGGACAACATTTTCATCGAGCGACTGTGGTGGACCCTCAAGCACCAGTACATTTACCTGCATTCATTTGGTACCGGCAAGGCGCTGCGACGAGGTTTGGCCGGATGGATGCAATATTACAATCATGAAAGGGGCCATTCGTCCCTTGACGACAGAATCCCGGATGAGGTTTATTACGATCTGCCTCATTCTTTCGCCGAGGCGGCCTGATGCCTTTTTCTCATTTCAATAGTATTAAGCTTGTAGCTTATTCACGCCATCAGGCTGTCCAGGCGATGGGGTCCACCTCCTTCTGACTAAAAATGAGAAATACAATATACGCTGTGGATATAAGTATGCGGCATCTCATGGGAAACATTTAATAACTGCCAGTTTACTTAACCAAAATGAGCATACCATGCAGAAATCTTTAATCAATCAAATGAAATAATTACTAATGCTGCAGGTTATAGATATTATCCTAATTGCCAATATTTCAATCATTAATGTACTTGAGAAGTACGAATCCCTTTCTATTTTCATTAAGACCAGAAATTTTGAGTGTCCATTTAATAAACAGTTTTTTTGGTCTATCTTTTGTGGAGTTGTCAATGGTGGCCCATTTTTTGTGATAAAATATAACAAAAGTCTATTAAAAGCCAACGTCGTTATCGATAGCATAAATTGGTTATTTAATGACATATTATGAGATAATAAATTAACCTTATCTATATGACTTTAAGGAATCTATTTCAAATCTTTAAAGATTTATTTTTAATTCAACACATACCTTAATCTGCGAATCAATATTTGAGAAACTTAATGGGAATCCCACAGCGAAAAGAGCGAGAAAAAGACAGGAGGCGTCAGCAGATTATGATTGCGACCAGGCGGGTGGTTTTAGAAAAGGGGTACAGCTTTGCAACGATGGAGGATATCGCCAGGGAAGCAGAACTGAGCGCCGGAACCCTTTACCTTTATTTCAAAAATAAAGAAGAGCTGTACGCCTCACTTTCCATACGGATATTGCAGTATCTGGTGATCCGACTGGAGCACGTAAGCAAAGAGGCGAACACCTCCGCCGAAGAGAGATTGGAGAGTCTTAAAAATGCCCTGCTGGATGTTTACGATTTTGACGCTCCGATTCTTATCAACATGTTTACCCTTCAGTCCAGCGAAACTTTGCACCACATCTCTTTGGAACTGCTGACAGAGATCAAGGACCTGGCACGGAATATCCTTTGTAAAATAGTTCAGATCCTGGAGGGAAGCATGAAAGAAGACGCTTTAAGCGATTACCATCCTATCGCCCTGGCTGACATCCTCTGGGGTACCTTTTCTGGGGTAGTTTTAAGAGAAGAAGTTAAAAAAGTTGTTAATGGTAACGAGGACTTTGTCGGTAAAAACCTTGACCTGGCCTTTGACATCTTTATCAGAGGCCTGCAAGCACGGCAAAATTGATGCCTGGAAGAAAAACAATATTGGCACTGGCGATGTTGAACTTGGCGGTCAAACCGTATGAATCCGTATTGGTACTTTATATGGTGGTTTGCCGGTCTGTTGGAACGGAAAAGGATATATGATGTTGCGGGAAAAGCCATCCTGGCACCTCCTCCTCCCGCCGAGGACTGGGCGCACCATCTTTTAAACGGCCAAATGGCGTGCCCAGTCCTCTATCTTTTCAATTACCCTTGAACCATCCAAGGCGGTTGAATGGATATAGAATTTTTACCGTACAAAGATCGAGATAATAGCCTTATTACTCAACTTTCGGGATTGGAATAGAGAAGCAAATTTATGGTCTATCTATCTGATTTAATATAGAAAATACTTGAAGAGCCCAGTCCTTTGATTTATAGTGGATCTGCGAAAATTCACAATAAATACAAAGAGAAAGGGCTCAAGTGGACCATAACAAGATATCCTCCCAATCGCAAGCCGGCATTCGTGTTCACGGGCAAATTGACACTTTTTTCAATCGATTCCGGATCGGCACTTTGCTTCATCAATGTGGCATCCGAAAAAGGCATGGCCACAGCGTTCGTTCTTTTACACAAGCGATCTTCAGCCTGTCATTTATGGGCCAAAACTTTTATCGCGGCATTGTCCTCAACCAGGATTTGCCTTTCGGCAAAGATGCAGCCTACGAACTTCTCAAAGGGGTTCGGCATAATTGGCGTAAACTGATCTTGTCCTTGGCCCGAAAAATATTTCTGATCTTCAATCGCCTGACCGATGATGATCGCGAGTCGGTTCTCATCATCGATGACAGCACCTACGACCGATCACGATCCAAGACGGTAGAGTTGCTGTCGCGGGTTTATGACCATTCGACAGGCAAATACATCAAGGGATTCCGAATGCTGACATTATGCTGGTCTGATGGAGCCAGCTGTCTACCCGTCGATTTCGCGCTGCTGTCTTCTTCAGATGCCCAAAAACGCCTTGGTCATAATTTCAAGGCGATGGATAGACGCTGCTGTGCCAACCAGCGTCGCAGGGAAGCCACCGTCAAGGCTACTGACCATCTCAATGATATGGTGAACCGGGCCCTCAAAGCCGGTTTGACGGCACGATATCTGTTGATGGACAGTTGGTTCACCATGCCAGCGACGGTTACCTCCCTTGCCGGCCTGATGCCGGTCATCGGAATGGTCAAAAAGATCCGAACGGTTCATTACTCTTTTCAGGGTCAGCGCCTGGATCTAATGGCCATCTACCGTCGGCTGAAAAAATGCCGGGGTCGGGCGAAGATCCTTGCCAGTACGGTGGTGACGCTGTCCAGTGGGTTGCCGTGCAAGCTGGTATTCATTCGCGACAGGAACAACGGTGACTGGCTGGCCGTCTTGTCGACGGACATCGCGTTGCCTGACAAGGAGATTGTACGCATCTACGGAAAGCGTTGGGACATTGAGGTTTTCTTTAAGATGATCAAACAGCATTTGCGTCTGGCCAAGGAGATCCAATGCCGTGATTTCGACGCCCTGATCGGCCATACCAGCATCGTCTTCATGCGCTATCTGTTTGTGGCCTATCACTGTCGATTATCCATCGATCATCGCAGCTTTGGCGATTTGTTCTATGCCTGCTGCGACGAGATACGCGACATTACGTTTCTTGAAGCCTTGATGCGAATACTGGAATTGGCTGCAGATCGGATGCGCTGCATCGGAGCATATTGTCAAAAAACATTCGACGCCTTTTTCTATTTGGCCATGGATGTCGCTCTAAATAGGTTGGGAATCGTTAAGAATAGGACTATCAGTTTTTCAGCGAATCCCGAAAGTTGAGTTATTAGATTAACAGGTGGTTATCCTTTACGGACATTGGCGACGTTTCAGCGGACCGGAAGATGACCAAGGAAGCAGCGACAAGCCTGGAAGAGAAAGTCAGGGAGCAGGAGATCCTGATAGACAAAATCAGCACGACGCTTGAAGTCTTGCTGGAACGCCGGGATAAAGAGAAAGCCGATGTTTACCAGACGATATCCGCCGATATCAAAAAAAATGTGTTTCCTTTTATAGAAAGGATGACAACCGTTCCGCTGAGTTCTATTGCACAAACCTATCTGACTTTAATTAAAAATAACCTGGAAAAGATCGTATCTTTAGATAACGCTTTTAAAGCATTATCGGCACATGGCTTTACGCCAACCGAAATGCACATCATTGAACTGATCAAACAGGGAAAGCGAAGCAAGGAAATTGCAGACCTGCTGAACGTATCCATTGCGACAATTTCTTTTCATCGTAATAATATCCGCATCAAACTGGGACTGAATAAGAGAAAAGAAAACCTGTTCAGCTACCTTAACTCTCTGCAGAACTAAAAAAATCATATAGATTGGGTTTTATGTATCAACCGATAAAAGAGATACTAATTGCGACAAAGTTGTCAAAGAGTTTTGTGTCCGCATTTGAAACGGCGGTTTTTATTGCTATCCCATACAACGCATCGTTGGTCTTAATGTATCAACTTAACGAAAGTTCCAATGGAGTGATCGATGGTTTAAAAGAATTGATTGGAGAAAATAGATTAAATGAAATCTACCTGAATAATGGTATAATCCCTATTGATGGATCAATATCAAAAGAAGACACGATCAAAATTATTCAGTCAGCTCTTAGACACTTTGTTGAGGATTCCGGGATCGATGACAGGTGCTGTTGCACTGTCAGAAAAATCGTTGTGGTTGAAGGTGAGTTTATTGAACAGATCGTTAATCAAACAACAAAAAACAAATCGGATCTCATTGTCATGGACGTTCCGGATGAGTTTTTATCCCAAGGATATTTAGGGCAGACCGTAGCATCGGTAATGAATGAAACGCATATACCGATAATGCTCATCCCGAAAAATGGATTGCCAGGATAGAAAAAGGAAGAAATCTAATATTTGTTTGGTGCCCGGGGCCGGAATCAAACCGGCACGATACTATGTATCGAGGGATTTTAAGTCCCTTGCGTCTGCCTGTTCCGCCACCCGGGCAATGGTAGGATTCAAGAAAAAAATGTTGATAGAAAAGATAGATTACCTTGCTAGTTAAAATCCATTGATATGTCAAGTAGGACGAATGATAAAATATGAATATAAATAGTTTTTTATTCAATCTTTTACGATCAATACTATGGTCTCCATGAAACAAAAAAATATCGTAATAAATTTAGTTATAAATTGAAATTGCTCATACTGGTTTATCAAAATTTCAATGGGAATATGTCAAATTAAAATGATAATATCTAAACAATAAGAAATCATCTTTACAGTACCAATTAAAGATACCATGTGTCGGTTTCCCGACTGCTTGCAGAGTGAATAATGGAAACCCAAATTTGGCAATCAAGGAGAGACAGATTTGAAAAACAACAATAACCAGGACAAGGTGGTCGAAATGTTAACCGCTAAATCCGAAGAATTGATCGAGCAACATCCGCATTTGAAAAAGCTGCAGGCCGAAGTCGACCTGCTGTTGTCCACCGCCCCGGATGAACAGATACGTCAGGAGATTCTGGATATCATGTTTCAAGCCGGTAGAATTGATCTGCATGCGCAAATCGATCATTTAAATGGATTGTTAGACGCGCTCAACACCCAATGACAATCTTTTCAAGCATAAAGCCGATAATGAAACAAGTCGGATGTTCAGTCGTGTCATGAAGCCTTTTACACCATAACCCCATGGTATCCTCAATGGCCAGATCCCCGGCAATCCTGATCGTCGACGACGAGCTTCGCATGTGCGCCAGCCTGGAGACTCTGCTTAAAAGCAAGCATTATCAGGTGTCGACGGCTACCTGCGGCCAGGACGCGTTATCGCTTCTAAAGGCAACCGCATTCGATCTGGTCATCCTAGACGTTCATCTGCCGGACATGCTGGGGCATGAAATCCTGAGCCGCATCAAGATTAAAAGTCCGGATACCCCGGTCATCTTTATTACCGGGGATGCCAATATAGATTCTGCCCTGTCGGCCTTGCGCAACGGTGCCTATGACTATATCCGCAAACCCTTCGAACCCGATGAACTCATTAGGACCGTTGAAAATGCGCTGGCCCAGGGGGCACTGCTTAGAGAAAAGGAAGCCATCGACAGACAGCTGAGCCTATCTGAAGAAAGATACCGCTACCTGGTCCAGAACATCCCCGACATCATCTACACCCTGGACGCCGATGGAAATTTTACCTTTTTGAGCGAGGCTGTGGAACACCTGCTGGAAACAAAGGTCGATGATCTGATCGGCAAACCCTATTCCACGATTGTGTGTGAAGCGGATCGTGAAAAAGCCCACTGGTTTTTCAACGAGAGACGATCGGGCGACCGCATCTCTTCGGGACTTGAACTGCGCTTGAAGGTTACCGGGAAAACCCCTTCCCGCGAAGACCGGTTCGTGACTGTCGAGCTCAAGTCCATGGGAATCTATGAGACCTCCACATCCGATGGCAAGAAACAGCTTGTCGGCACCCATGGGGTTATCCGTGACATCAACGAAAGGAAACGACTCCAGACCCAGCTTCACAGCGCCCAACGGATGGAAGCCCTGGGTACGCTCGCCGGTGGCATCGCCCACGATTTCAACAATCTGCTGATGGGAATCCAGGGCCGAGCTACATTGATGTCCATGGAGCTGGATGAGTCCCATCTCCATGTGGAACATCTGAGGGCCATAGACGATTACATTCGTAGCGCGAAGGAGCTGACCAATCAGTTGCTGGGATTTGCCCGAGGCGGGAAATACGAGGTCAAGCCCACCAACATCAATAAACTGGTGCATTCGACCGCCACCATGTTTGGCCGGACAAGAAAAGAGATCAGCATCCACATTGAAACCCATGACGAACCTATTGTGGTGGAGTCGGATCGGAGACAGATAGAACAGGTGCTGATCAACCTGTTCGTGAATGCCTGGCAGGCGATGCCCGATGGCGGAGACCTGTATCTGGGAACCGAAATTGCAAGATTGGATGATGAATTCTGCATGGCGTATCAGCTGGAACCGCGACGCTATGCCCGTGTGTCGGTTACCGATACCGGAATCGGCATGGATGCAAAGATCCTGTCGCGGATCTTCGACCCGTTTTTTACGACCAAGGAAAAAAACCGGGGGACCGGGCTGGGACTGGCTTCGGCCTTTGGCATCGTCAAGAATCACGGAGGAGCAATTACGGTCTTCAGCGAAAAAGGGCAAGGTTCAACATTTCATATCTACCTGCCAGTGTCTGAAAAAACTGCGGTTCGGGATATTCCGTCAGACGGGAAGATCACCAAAGGTTCCGAGACGGTGCTGCTGGTTGACGATGAAGATATGATTATAAAAGTCGGCCGAGCCCTGCTAGAAAAACTGGGCTATCGTGTCATAACGGCTAATAGTGGCGATGACGCTGTAGAAATCGTTCAACGGATGGGTTCAGAGATAGATCTGGCTCTCCTTGACATGGTCATGCCAGGCATGGGTGGGGGTGAGGTGTTCGACCGTATCCATCAGATTTGTCCACAGATGCGGGTGATCCTATCCAGTGGGTATACCCTCGATGGGCAGGCACAACTGATCATGCAGCGAGGTTGCAACGGATTTATTCAAAAACCGTTTATTTTGTCGGACCTGTCTCAGAAAATACGTCAACTATTAGATGGTGACGAAGCAATCGAGTGACTCACACTTGGCAGTCACGCCGCCATTCGGCAAAATATCTATAGTTCAGAAGGTATATCAGGGGGAGTTGAACGTATGAACAAAATAGGACTGATCCAGGAATTGAGAGACGCCAGTGGACTTTATAAAACCGATGCTGAAAAAGTGGTCACTGCATTTTTCGATGCCATTGCCAGAGCATTGGCAAGAGGTGAAAGGGTCGAAATCCGAGGCTTTTGCACGTTTCATATAAAACATTATCGATCTTTTATTGGACGAAACCCAAAAACCGGTAGAAAAGTTAAAATAGCACCGAAAAAACTCCCCTTTTTTAGGGTTGGGAAAGAGCTGAAAGAAAGAATGAATCGATAGACATTTTCAGTTTGCAAAGTCGAAAGCCATGCTAAAAAAATCATACATAAACTCAATTTCTCAAAACATGTTAGCCATGCCAATCGAGGTGAGATATCATCGTTTTAAAAAGGCGATGGAGTTGGTGAACCGAGTTTTTACGGTTCTCTTCCATGTTCCCGAGGGATATTGCGTGTGTCCTGGTTGTAAGGCGGTCAGGGCTGTTCATCCTTTTTGCGAAAAGAAAGCGCAAGATAATTTCGTTAAAAATGCAGACGGTGAAATCTTTTTATTTTCCTACTGCGCAAAATGCAAAGGAACCGGGTACATCAATCCTGACCATCTGACTATGGATGAGGGTGGGACAAACTATTGTGCAGAATATTTGGTTTTGCCAAGCACCACCAGTGAGTTTTCCAATGTTGAGGTCGCATCGATCATATTCTATCTGGTATATGACCGACATGCGTATTCAGGGCTGGATTTTTCTCTAAAGGATAATGATTGCAATGGTTCCAAAGCATCGATAACCAATGAATTTTTAGCATATTTTAATAGATACAAGAAGGAAAGGGATCAACGGAAAAAATTCATTAAGGAAAACTTCCATGATTTACAAACCAGCCTGAAAAGAAGAATCAAAACGTACACGGTTAATAAAAACCGATATGGCTGCATTCTCTGTGATGGTGAACCGTTTGACATTATCCATGAATGGTCTTTGGATACGATAGTATTATCGATCTGTGGTAATTGCTGCGGTGTCGGTATCCGACAGGGAGAAAAACCGCAAACGATCATGGATAAACATATTTTCCCGATTGAAACTCCTGACTATACCGACAGAGAACGGATGCTTGATAGCATGTTAAACAATGCGTATGTATATCGCCGATTCCTGGTATTGGAGCTTGATCGAATGGTTCATGAGGAAAAATATTTTAATTCAAGACCGTCGGCTAAAAAAGCTGTAAACGTTTAATTTGGCCAATATGCTGCCTGACAGGTCTACCCGGGTGAGTTTGAAAAAGTCGGATGCCTTGGTCGCCTCCAGTGTTAAAACCACTTTTTTATGCAACGCAGTCAATGTAATGGCAGACTGTGATCAATAAAACTCCAGATTGTATTTGACGTCGTTCACAAATAGTCCGATCAAATTGCTTGTAGCTTCTGGTTAAAATGGTTTAAAGTTACCATTATGTCTTGAAACCCGTAACGGCCTGCGCGGAATTGTTCTGAAACTGCATCTCATTCTGGATGGAAAGCTGGGAAGGTGATAGACGTGACCGTGGACAACATAGTATTTCAATCGGCCGGTTCATTATCCGTTGCCGTACTGGCACTGGTAATGGTGATCTTCCAATTAATCTTCCTCTTCAAAAAACATAGATTCATCCTTTATGGCTGGAGCCTGGGAATTTCCTTTTCGGCGGTTCTCTACGCCATTGGAATATTCTTCGAATACAATTCCCCGCCAGGCCCGGTAAATCAATGGGCAGGTCGGCTGGAATGGACGGCGATTGTTTTTCTGATCCATCTCTTATACGGATTTACGTTTGCCTACTTTAAGATTGATGGCAAACGCTATCACCAGCTTGCCGGTTTATTCCATCTTATCCTGCTATTTTTGATCTGGCGTACCGACCTCCTGGTAGCCGACCGATTCGTCACCCGCCACTTCCTGGGATTGGCCCAACCTTATATTGAACCGGCGTTAGGACCATTAGGGCTCTATTTTGTACTGTACGGCTTCTCGGCAAGCCTGTGGGCCGTTGTGATATGGTTTCGACTCAAGGACCCTTGCAAGCGCTACAAACTATCCTTTCTTTCAGGAATTGTACTCTGGACGCTGCTTGGCATCCATGACGGCATGGCCGCCCTCGGTATGACGACCTTTCAGTACCTCATGGAATATGGATTTCTTGTCTTCTCAGGTATTGTGCTTTGGATTGTTTCCGGCACGTTTTATGAAATGTTATCGGAAGATAAGTATCGCACGGTTACCAAGTTTCTAAATGACGGCATCCTCGTGGTTCAAAACGGGATAGCAGTCTTTGAAAATCCGGCCTGTCAGTCTCTGATCGGCCAATCGGTGATTGGTTGTACGATTGAAGACTTTTCATCCAAGATCGCCCGAAACGATAAAGAAACGTTTTTACGGTTTTACGATTCGCTAATGAATTCCGGAAATCCTGAAAAGTCGACCACCGTGCGAATCGAAAAGAACGATAAGAAGGAATCTGTAATCGAAATCAACGCTAACACGATTCACTATAAGGCCGGCACCGCTTTTCTGGCAGTCTTGAGGGACATCTCGGAACGTATTCGCGAGGAGAACGCACGCAAGAAAAATGAGGAAAAAGTCGCCCGCCTGAAAAAAATGGAATCTCTTGGATTGCTTGCCGGCGGGGTCGCTCATGATCTGAACAATGTGCTTTCGGGGATCGTCAGTTATCCAGAGCTGATTCTCATGGACTTGCCTGACGACAGCAAGCTTAGACAACCGATCCTGACGATTCAGGAATCCGGCCAGCGGGCGGCGGCCATTGTCAGTGAATTGCTTACCGTCGCCAGGGGAGCGGCCATTGAAAAAGAAGTGATGAATATAAACCGGATCGTAGAGGCCTACGTGAGATCCCCGGAGCACAAGAAGCTGTTGATGTTCCATCCGAAGGTCAGGGTAGAAACGGACCTGGAAACCCAACTGCTCAATATCAAAGGATCTCCCATGCATTTTGGCAAGGCCGTCATGAATCTGGTATCCAACGCCGCAGAGGCGATCGAAGGCCGTGGACGGGTTATCGTCTCGACATCAAACCGTTATTTGGACCGCCCCGTGAAAGGCTACGGCACCATCCCCGAGGGAGAATATGCTGTCTTGACCGTGGTAGACAATGGCCCGGGAATGGGCCAGGAAACGCTCGATCGGATTTTCGAACCGTTTTATACAAAAAAAGTCATGGGTCGAAGCGGCACCGGCCTTGGCCTGACATTGGTATGGAATGTGATCCAGGACCACGGCGCCTATATCGACATAATCAGCAATGACCAGGGTACGTGCTTTGAAATCTATTGCCATGCCACCCGTGAAATGCCGGCAGACAAGGTATGCTCACTTCAAATCAACAGCCTTTATGGGCAAGGCGAACGTGTCCTTGTCGTTGACGATGTCAAAAGCCAGCGGGACATCGCCTGTCAAATTTTAGATAAGCTGGGTTATGCGCCTGATTCTGTATCGTCCGGAGAAGCGGCAATTGAATATGTCAGGAAACATGGCGGCGTTGATCTGTTGCTTCTCGATATGATCATGGACCCTGGAATAAACGGCCGGGAAACCTATGATCGAATAAAAGAAATCCATCCTGATCAAAAAGCGATCATTTTAAGCGGCTTCGCCGAAACCGACGAGGTCAAAAAGGCTCTCGAAGCAGGCGCCGCCAGATATATTAAAAAACCCGTTGTTATTAAAGCGTTGGGACAAGCGATAAAAGGGGTGTTGTGTTGAACGAATTTATAGGTACTCAGACCTTTTTGAGATGTATCCAAATCCGCGATAAGCAGCTTTTGGAACGATTAGATATTACTTCTGGCCCAATCTTCTAACCCTTTCCCTTTTTAAATGCCTCCCGTTTAAGTTGGGTGGCAGTAATAATCGGAATCTCAAAATTGGCTGTTATCGATTTCAATCGTGAGGTAAATTTCACCAGAATCGACCCAGATAGTTCATATTCTCAGAATTTTTTCTTGATTTTTATTCTGATATGCCGATGATGGGATAAACTTATTTACCTAATCTTTTACCTCCGGAAAGGAACTTATTGATGCCAGCGAAAAAAAAAGTTGATTACGCCAAACTGATTAAATTGGTCGAGAGCGGAACACCTCAGTCCGAAATTATGAAAGCGTTTAAATTTAGCACGGCGACCCAGTTTAAGACCCACTATCTCAGCGCGTTGATAGAAACTGGCAAGGCTCCAGAAATCAAGACAGGCAGAACTTCATCGAAAACATCGCCTGCAAATGAAGTCTTTATCAGCAAACGAGGAAGTGTAATCCTATCTAAAGGATTGATCGAAAGTATGGGATTAGCTGAGGGTGATAAGTTTGCCGTTAGAAAGACCAAAGCGGGCATATCGCTTAAAAAAATCGCCTGATTATTCTGCTTGATATTTGATTTGACGACATGGAAAAAGACTGACTATCATTTGTCTGTTTTTTTGATATAAAATGGCATCGATTCAGTATTTTAGACTTGTCGCTTTTGCTATGGCCATGGTAAAAATGGCCAACGCGGAACAGGTCGGTTAACATTTCCAACTATTCCGCTGGGGATCGGGCGGACCTCCGTTGAACAGAACAATGAGCGACCCATAACCCCAACGCCCGATCCCCTTTCTTTTTAATATCTGCATAATCGGAGTCCGATATTTATGGCGCTGACTAAACAATCAATCGTAGCACAAATCCAAGCGCAAATGGGATTTCCCAAAGCCCAGTCAATCGAGGTGGTCGAAACGCTGCTTGAGATTGTCAAATCTTCTCTTGGTTCCGGTGATGATGTTTTGGTTTCCGGATTCGGAAAATTTTGCGTCAAGGATAAAAAGGCACGAAAAGGAAGAAATCCGGCTACGGGTGAAGATGCTATCCTACCGGCAAGGCGTGTGGTGACGTTCAAGTGTTCCGGTCGGTTGAGGCAGAAAATTAACGGCCGAGAATGATTTATGAATTTTAACACCAAAGGAGGGAAAACCGATGCTTGATTTAACAATTTCAGTTACTGACGTTGAGGATGCAATAACTTTAGAAAAGTTGGACATAGTAAACGCATATTTTGAAATAGTAGAAAATTGGGTCAAGAATGGTGGAAAGGTCATTTTTCAACAGAAATTTGTCAATGCCGCTCCAATGAAAATAGCAGAATTTTCAACGAATGAAGATGTCAAAAACTGGAAAAAACGGGTTACTGAAGTGATTTCTAAGGTAAAAAAAATTAAGAATACAGTGTTGTAGCTTTTATGAGCGCGTTGGCGCATTAGTTTAAGCAATTGTCAAAACGGATCATGATCCAGCTTTCGGTAATTGTGATAGAGAATCGATAGAGATTGAATCGAAAACAGTTTAAAGGCTTCCGGTAGTTCCACTGCCGTGAGCCTTTTTATGTATAAAGTGCCAACCAAATATGTAACGTCTTGGCGTTTCTTTCAGTTCAAGGCCGAAATCATCATCGACATATAGCCGGCGCGCCTCATGGATCAGGACTTGAGCAAAGTCGCTGTAAATACGCCAGTCCCTGTTTTCATTTGCATCGGCCAACGTGCTGCGCGAGACTTTGCCTCTTATTCCAATATGGTAAAGCTTCTCGCGCATGGCCCTCAAACAGCATTCGATATCACGAAGGCTTTCACGGTAGGCCAGTTGAGCAAAAGCCATGCACAAAAATTGATCGTAACATGTAAAAGAGCGAGTACGGAGATTGCCGTTATACATGTTGACACACTGACGAAATTTCTTCTTTGGCAGGAAATCGATTACTTGAGAAAAAATTGTTTGTCCCTGATTCATGATAACGCTCCTTTCGCGACTTTCCTGCCAAAAAACCACGAAACGGAGCTAACGGCAAATTCAAATCGATCCCTTTTAATTTTGTTAATATTTAATGTTTTTTCAATAGCCTAAGTCATGTTTGAAAATTTTTAACCGGACAGCAGTGAGATCAACTAATAAAGGAGGGATAAGATGGCAGCTCAAACCTACACGATCGCATTCGACGGGTACTGGCGCGAACCAAACAAATCTGGTGTTTCTGTTGAGTCTGGAATTTATTGCGTGTATGCATGTACTCACAATACACAGGCAAACACCGTCTCTTTGCGAATGCTGATCTACATCGGCGAATCTGACAATGTACGCTCACGCATCTCAAACCATGAAAAGCAACGGGACTGGGAGAGGCATCTCAAAGCCGGCGAACAACTCTGTTACAGCTTTGGGGCTGTTGTTGCCACTTCTCGAGTTCGTTGTGAGGCGACAATGATCTATCAGCACAAGCCACCCGCGAATACTGAATACGTGAACGAGTTCCCGTTTGACCAGACAACGATGAGTCTCTCTGGAAAAACAGTACTCTTGAATACCTCCTTCACCGTTTATCGCACATGAGTCCAACCATGCTCTTGCAGCGGATCGCAATAAGTCGAGCCCGCTGAAGAGCCTCGTTATGTATCCCATATAGCCAACAAATGGAGTATCGATATGATCAGCCCAGATCAATTCCGTGTAAATGAAGCATGGATAGCGGTCAGAATTAATGAGGAGTTTCTCTTAGTCCAGGATGAACCTTACGATATTTATGTTCTTGTGGATGCAGCAAGCTGCTACGTATTGGGGCATGTCTTATCACGTGAAGTGGATGAAGCTCCTAAAGAAAAGGACGTCAAAGATTTATTTCAAGCTGCATTCCAGGCGAAGAACCAATGGGCCGAAATTTTAATCTTAACTGGAAACTCTCCATCAGATATTGTCTTTAGAAAGCAAGCTGAACAAGAAGGCCTATCAATAAAAATAGTTTATTCGTCAGATTTAGAGCCAATTTTAGGACCTCTGAAAGAATCCTTTGCTTCAGACTTCATGAGAAGCTCTACATATCGGGATAGGGAGTAGGCTCGCAGCTACCCCCTCCCACACTACCGGACATACGGGTCACGTGTCCGGCGGTTCGGCTGATCAAATGAAAAAAATTGGAAACTCCTTTCAAAATACCGAAAGAACAAAGAAACATCTATTAAGGCTGTTCGGTTACACGCCATCCCAACTGGATCTATGGACACACTTTGGCAGGTGTTTCGAAAAGAGGCATCCAATAACTCACAATCTAGGGGTAGTGGATAAAAAATATTTAGAGCGCGCACAACAATTTGAACGAGAAGGACGGGAAGTTCGGATATCGAAAATAGAGGTGGCTGTTTTGCTTGAAGATATTTACTCTGCGATCTCTGACATCCATCATGCCTTGGCCGATGCGGAGGCGTAATTTGACCCCGAGCCTGGCGCTACAACTGATCATAAGGGCCTATCAACCCACGGTGCATGTGAATTTTTCGTTATGGAGTGCAATTTGAACTGGGAAATAATTGTAGGAATTTCGAGTGTTGTTATAGCTCTCTGCGCCCTTATTTTTTCGTTTTGGCAGGGTGTTCAATCCAGGAGGCACAACAGAATATCTTTCCGTCCACATCTGACCTCTTGGACTCATGATCGTCACACTCAAGGCTTTTATGCCGTTGAGCTTTTGAACAATGGTTTAGGGCCGGCGTTGATTAACAGGTTCACAATAAAGGTTGATGACAAAATTATATCGGGTGAGGGAACGGAACCGATAAAAAAGGCGCTACAAATTCTATTTCCAAATGATCAATATCCATATGATGCCAAGCACTCATATTTGGGAAGTCGATACTCTATGGGCGCTAAAGATCGATGTGTGGTAGTCGTATTACAGTTCAAAGGGGAAAAACTTCCCTCACCAGAGTTTGTAAAGCATGCAATCGATCGTGCGGACTTAGAGGTTAATTATGAATCTTTCTACGGTGAAAAATTCTTTTTCAATAGTGCCGATGAGAAGCCTAAGATATAAACGTAGCGGATACACAGATCCACCCCTGTCTGTCCAATCCAACATGTTTCGAAATCCTTAGGAATACGGTGCCCCAATTCGTTTGATTGTGGTCCAGATTACTCCAACCTGTTGATATCGATACTATTGGAAATCTTGTGATATCAATAAGTCAGAGCATCTCATACTTGGGAATGTTCTTTCCTGTTCAAATCAAGACAGGAGGCTAACTTTCGAATTTTCTATCTTGAAGCGTAAAATCCGTTGATCTATCTTTTTTGGGTCCAGTCCGGTTGTCATCAGAAGGTAGATGGGATCAATAATCATTTCCTTTAAGTCCTCAGGCGTGTTGAAAGCCGTCAAGGGAACCACAAAGGCACATTCTGTATCACTCCAGGATTTTTGCTGGGAGCGGTCCTCATCGTCGTCGTACCGTTGCCACAGACACCCGTCCTCCAACTCAAATCCCTCACTAACCGCCCTCTGGAGCAGGAATTCGTCAAGAGCCCAATCCCCGCCGGATGAAAACAGGACATAAATCAGAGGCTGTCGACCGACGATTTCGGCTTCTTCCGGGTCACACAGTTTAATCTGAATGGCCAAGTAGGCGCTGGGGTTCCTGGCGCCCTTTTTGTAGATACAGTAATTACGGATCAAGTCTCGATAAACCCATTCACTGGTATCATCAGCATTGTCATCCTTAAATTCGACCTTGCGAATTCCCTCCACCGTCTCCAGTTTTTGTTCCAACAGGGAGAACAGCTTTTCCAACATCGCTTCGATTTCTTCACCGGCCTTGTAAATGACTGCTGCAGCATTGAATAGGTTCTCTCCGTTCATTATACCTTCCTTTTTTGGTTAATTGTCCGGATTAGCTTTCCAGAAAACAGGAGCCGATGAGGGCGTTGATACCTTGTCTCCAATTAAGAACCAGGGCAAAGGATTCCAGAAAAGCTTTTTTTCGGGAGCGATGGATACCATTTCGTTGGCCAACCATTCGAACCCGGTAAAGGTCATCTGTCCCCGCCGCTGCAAAAACGCAATTACGCCGTCTGCCCAGAGATTCATGCCTGTTCCGAATTTTGGCCGATTGTAGCGCAGGATCTCAATCAGACTGCGCCATCCAACACAGATCAACCGTTCACGCCACAACTTCGTCGGAGAATCCGTCAATGACTGGATCAACTCCCGATTCCCACGTCCGGTGTCTTTCACCAGGTAGATGTGGAAAGTCGTCTTTTTTTCGGCATCGGACAAGGCTTCCCACTGGTTTACTAGTTCCTGCCTGCCGGATATGGCGGAATCCCATTTGATCTCGAACAACACCGTCAACATTGGTTTGGCATTATTAGTGAAGCGGACAACCATGTCGGGTTCGGTTCGTCCTTCATTCTCCAGGTTCGGCCAAAAGGACAGATCCACACCAGTCGGAGTTTCGGTGGGCCACATTTCCACCTTGAAGGGTAGCCATGCCTGAAACAGCGCCCAGACGTCTTCCGGGGGCATGTACGACAAGGGGCCGAGTATGCTGGAAGTGACTTCGTCCTCGCGTAGCTTGAAGTTTCGATCCTTCCGGTGCTTGGCGGCAAATAACATTTTCCCCTCTCATATTAATAGTTTTAGGTGACAGGCTCCATTTATCTGTCTATTTCAGCCCGTCACTCTACCAATTACGTCTATCAGGCTGAAAAATCAACCGTTTTTCTGTCCTTAGGATTGTTCCGATATTTCCCTGCTTTTGCGATCATCAGCAAAAAAAGGGAGAGGAATAGTGGAAACCAAACAATTGATCGGGGCAAGGATCAGGGAGCTGCGGAAAAATAGACATTTTACACAGGAACAGCTTGCCGAGAAGATGGGGATCAACCCGAAATACTTGAGCGGTATCGAACGTGGAAAGGAAAACCCGACGCTGGACACCTTTATCAAGGTTGCCGAGACCTTGGGAGTTAACATCGGAGAACTATTTTACCAGCTTGAGGTGGAAAACCCTAAAAAGAGGCTCCAGGCTATTTTAACACTCATCGAACAGGCACCTACCGAACAGCAGCGATCAGCACTAAAGGTACTATCAGCACTCTTCCACTAGAGCGAACCTCTTCCGAATGTAGCAATTCTTAGGTTAATACCCATGAATAGAAGCCACCTTCCCTTTGCCGACATTATAGAAATCCACATTTTCACCGGTTTACCACGATTTTTCCCATAAGATGAAGATTACGGGCCTCATATCCAGACACGAAATCATTTAATAATCCTAAAATTCACTATAGGCCGGGCAAAAATAAGGATATTTTTCACTATGGAAAAGCTTTGCAATATATTCAAAGCCGGTCAACTAAAAGGAAAGATTTAGCTTATGCCTGGCGGGGCCTGGATGAACCAAGGATTCTCGGTCGACAGAGATTAAGGTCTCTGGGAGAATCACCTTTGGCAGTTGTACCGTTGAATATGTGCCAGACCCGGCCCAATGATTACGCAATAGCCTCCGATTAGTAGCACCCACTCATAACGATTATGAGTCGATTCCGTACCTCGACCAGACGCATGCGTCACGGATACCGAAAATGCCCGGAAAGGGCTTCTGTGGGCAATTTACGGGTCCTGGCATTTGGAGCCGATTTAGGGATCTGAAAACCACCCAAATATGGCTAAAAAGCGGGGGATTTCGACCTCCTTATCTGCCAAATTTGTCAATTTTTGATGGATTTTCGTTCAATATATCCATTCAGAACAACCCGGGATGATTAAGCTAACCAGCCAATCCATAAACCCTGCAATTTGAGGAGGTGCCCTATGGTGACGTCCATTCATGACAAAGATATATACAGGTAACCTACCGTCTACAACGTAGATAAAAGCCTATATTATCAGCTGCCTACCAATCTGTCAGCTCCTTGCGAAAGATCAGCGTATCTGTAAAGCCCATTGATGACGGTTTGGTATTGGTATCTGCCGCGCCATTTGATCTGCAACCGCTTGATGCCTGGTCTGATTGTTCTATTGCATTAAGGCAAGAATGAACGAAAATTGATGCAACGTCATCAATGCTTGGCCGATTGTTGTTCACCGAGTTTACCGCCTTCGATACAGGGACCGCTTTGAGTTCCGTGTAAATCTGGTCCTGGATAATTTCTTGGAGCGATTCAGGGTTCTGATTGTTTGGATTGAGCCAGGCATTGAAAGCTGCCGGCTTCAAAATCACTGGCATCCGGTGATGGATCGCCACCATCGATTCACTGGCTTCCCGGGTCAGGATCGTGGCGGACCGATACGGAGTCTTTTCCTTGCCCTTATTGTCCCAGATTTCCCAAAGCCCGGCAAACGCGAAGGGCTCACCATTGGGCAGCGTGATAAACATCGGCTTTTTGTGTCCCGGCTCGCCAGCCCACTCATAAAAACCATCAGCGAGGATGAGGCACCGACGTTTCCTAAAGGCATTGCGAAAGCTGGGTTTCGTAGCGACGGTTTCAGATCGTGCATTGATCATTCGGCTGCCGATGGTGGTATCCTTGGCCCAGAAAGGCACCAGGCCCCAATTCAGCTTTTCCAAGTGGTTCTGGTCGTCGTGGCGAACGATGGCAAGGATTTCCTGGGTGGGAGCGACATTGAAATTTTCCGTTGATTCAACGTCGGCGACATCAATAGGAAAATGATTTCGTAGCTCTTCGAGTCGTCTGAATCCTACGAACCTGCCGCACATGTCAGCCCCCGTTCACCTTATCACGCAACTTCGCTGAACACTTGAACGTCACCACACGGCGAGCGGGCAAAATGGCAACCTCACCGGTTGCGGGATTCCGACCTTTACGTTCTGCTTTTTCCTTTACACAGAACTTACCGAAACCGGACACCAGCACATCGTCACCGGCTGCCAGGGTGGATTTGATCAGTTCAAGTAGAGCCTCGGCGATTTCGATGGACTGGTTCTTGGGGATGCCAAGCCCATCCCCGATTCGTTCGGCGATAGTCTGTTTGGTCAATGCCATGGTGTCTTGCTCCATGCTGGTAATGGTAAAAATAGCCGATGGAATTAAATCCAAGTTGGCAAAGATTTCATTTAGTGTCAAGGGGTTGGTGCGGGTTGACAATCAGGCATCCCCGAGTTCCATCCAAGCGTTCCAGTCATCCCGAATATTGGTTGCCCAGGACCGGAGATCACGCCGGAAATGGGTTTTCAGGCAATTTACGGGTCATGGCACTTGGAGCACATTTAGGGACCTGAAAACCACTTAATTACGGGTCTAAAGCAGTCGTTTTGGACGCAAATAATTGCCATTTTAACTTATTTTACAGGATCTTATCCGATTAGCAGGCCACTTTTCGAACCCCACAAGTAGATCAAAAATTCCACGATACAATTTAAGGTGGTACACTGCATTGAGGATGCTATTCGTTAACCCACAAGGAAATCTTCCTGGCTACGGACGAGGAAGCGGTTTCTTTCATGAACTGGCTCACGCTGCCCATGATCAAGTTAAAGGAGGGTTGCAAGGAAAGGGGGGGCACTTCAGGAGATCGTCGCCAAATTGGCCTCTCAGGCGCTTTTTCGCTTGGTTGGGAAACGGACCCGTTACCTCGAACGTGCGGCCTGGAACGCCGGCCGGAAACTATGGGCAAATTCAAACCCCATTCGCCGTGGGAATATAGGAGAAAATGATGCGCGTGATCTGTTGTCCGCCATCCATCCCCCAAGTCTGTTCACTTCAGGTAAACATTAAAGGCTTTCGCCTTTAATAACGAAATAGCGAATTGTTACGAGAAGCCTGGCTAAGAAAGGAAATCGGGTTTTGTACATTGGCATTTTTGCTCCACTTTGCTTTATCAACCGGAAATAATAAATACAACTTTTGCGTAGCTCTTGTTACGGCAACGTTCATGACCTGTAATTCGTTTTCCCGTCTTTTGGACCCTTTAAGTAGATGATATTTCCGATACAAATCGTTGCCACTTCCATAATAGAAAACAGTTCTAAATTCGCCTCCTTTTATGCCATGCACCGTTGACAAAGTGATATAGGAATCTGAATAAGGATGGCTATCTTCAACTGGATAGTACAATGGAAAGGAACGATCTTGATATTTGCGTATAATGTCAAATAAACCGCCATCTGAAGCCAATTTATAAAAAGTCGGTTTTATATGGTGTTCAACATATCGGTTCACTTTGGGCAACGTTCTTGCTATGTCAAAGATCCCTTCAAGCTTTTCCGTAGATGTCATATTGAATTCTTTAAGGTGACCTATGTCTGAACACAGCTTTTCTAATGATTGGGATGTTTTCAGTTTATCAGGAAATTCAATTTTCGTTAGATTCTGACCGTGAAGCAAAGATATAATATCGGCTGCTTTTTTTCTGCCGAGCCCTTTGACTTTAGGCAAAAGTTCATACCAAGCGTTTTCATCGACATTATCGGATTCAACTATTTTTATTAAAGCAAACACCACACGCACAAAAGGTCTATCACGCTTGCTTTTATCGCGGTATACCTTGAAAGGGATCTTGGCTCTCAACAGCTGTTGTCTCAACTCAAATGCATCTCCATGATGTCTATAGATTATCGCAATATCATCAAATGACATACCCCCGGCTGTGAGCTTTTTGATTTCGTCGATTACATACTGACGGTTATCCGTAGGATTCGGATTGAGTATTACCTTTGGCTTTTTGCCCTTCCTCTTGGCATTGTAATCCTTCTTAGTGGCATAATGACTTTGTGATATTAACCTCTTGCTAATTTTGCTAAGCCTTCGAGTGCTTCGCAAGTTTTCAGTCAAATAAAAAGCTTTATAATCGGGAAATCTTTCCATGAACTGGCGAAAGCGAGAAAATGATGCACCGTTCCATGAATATATGGTTTGGCCGTCATCACCGGTGCACAATAAGTGAGAGCTTGGTCCAACAAGTCTTCGGATTATCTTCCATTGCAGACCGGTGATATCCTGGAACTCATCAACAATAATCATAGGAAACAGTCGTCGGATGTTTTTTCGTGCACGTTTGTCAACTATAAGCTGATAGAATTGTTTAAGCATATCATCGAATGTAATAACGTTTTCATGCCTTTTCCGTTTAACCAACTCATTAATCACCTTGGCAATCAACTTTCCATTGGAGCGGTATTTAGGGTACCTCTTGTGAAGTACCTTTCGGAGATGCTCCTCCGACCGCCAGTTCAACCAGAACTTAAGCAAATGCCCTTTGACAACAACATCATCTTTCCACGCAGGCGCCATCTTTTCTAATACCTTCTCAAGCAATTTCAGGTTGTATTCGTTGCCAACGATTGAAAGTTTAGCTGAAGATGACAACTGACCGTATCGGATCAACATCGATAGGGAAAAGCTGTGAAGCGTACTAAATCGAATTCGATCCATAATGGCTTCAGTACTGAGGTTGACGCCAAGGCATTTACGGAATGATTGATCCCCTAACAGCTTCTCTGCTTTGCACTGGACGTTCTCCGCTGTGTAGTTAGTGAGGCTGACGACAAGCACCTTTGCATCCCGGCTGACCTGGGGGATACCACTATCAAGCAGTATATTCGCAAATTTGACGGCCTGGCAAACTACGACAACCGTCTTGCCCGTGCCCGGTCCTGCATTAACCAGTATTCTATTGGATTCGGATTGATAGACTGCCTCCTGCTCCGGTATGATCCTGAACATGATAGTACCTCCGGTTGTGGAATTTGATTAAAAAGACAAAGGGAACAACTGGAATCGATCAGGAAGGGTCTTCAAGCCCAGCGGAAATTAGCCAGTGCCTCGGCTACGTGCTTGGTGAATTGGGTATGTTCCATGAGGCAGTCCCTGTAAAAGTTCGATGGGGTTATTCCGAACAATTCCCAAGCAAGATCCCGCAAACGCCAAATGGGACGACGCCAGCTTTCGCCGGCCATATTCATTTTAAGCATAAATTTGGATGTTGGTATGTGAAATGAAAAGTACCTTGGCATCAACATCGACCAATCAAAGTTAGCAAGCTCATTTACCGTTGAAGGCAGGTCGAATAGTTGCGGCGGTTTCAACCGGCATTCAACCCGGACACGCCCTACCGGCACAACGATTCCTTTCTTCCTTCTTAATTGCCGGCTCTTATCGTAGACTATAAGCTGGTTGCTGGATCGAAAATGGCCAAAATATCTTGTACCTTTGTAACGCTTACAAAGCTTACAAGGCTTACGTTTGGTCCCTGGTTTGATCGATCTGACCACCTGGCGGAACAAATCTCTATTACCTTCATCGATAATGTCCACTGCAATATGAACAGCAGATACACGTAACTTGATGCCACACTCATCCAGAAAAAACCGCTCTATCGCCTTGACGTGCGAATATAGGACAGGATGCGGGAAACTGGGATAGAAGATTAGGTAAAGTGGAGAAGCAGCCCAGGATTTGCCCTTCTTTCGATTACAGATGATAAGGATGTTGCCAGTGTTTGGTTCCTTATATTTGATTACAGTAAGATACTTTGAGACACTTTTATGTTTCTTTTTTAATGACTTGTATCCTTTCCTTTTCTTGCCATTCTTGACGACGTAATTCGAAAATTCAAACAAGGGTAATTTGTTCATTGGATAGTAAATATCCGCACCTTTCCCGGATGATAGGATTAGCTTATCGTTGCTTGCTTCTGCGTACATGACATCCTCCTTGTTCGACATGGAATGTATGCATAATAACATGCCTTATTGTAAAACGATGTTTTTGAAATAAGACGTATCGGAGTGAAGATGTTTAGGAGATGAATGGAGTATCTTTTGATTTAATTACATATATATATTATTGTGTACTTATCCAGTACAGCCTTTGCATCTTTGTTAGATCTGATGCCCATCCATCGACTATTTTGATTTAATTGTTTTACTAAATAGTATGATTGAATCAAGGAAACCTAAAACGACTTCCCAAAAAAGTTAACTGCTGTATAACATACTGAAATAATAGTTGTTAATAATACCATGGTGTGATGGATTGCATTGCAAGACGGTATAACGACTTACGGTTTTTCTTTGAGCAAGCAAAAGGCATTCGAAATTTCAGTTTCACTTCAGACTTTGATACCACGATCCGGTGTAGCCATTAAGTATCGAGAAACGTTAATAGCTTGAATTTTCAGTTGATGATTTCCATCCTCTATACCAGTAATGTTTCGGATGGATGAAACCAATGAATCGCTATGAATACCAGATCCATTCAAAATGTTTCTCGACAAAGGGATACCCGTTAACCAATCCCAATTGTAAAACATTAAGCGCATCTATTAACATCTCATTGGTGCGTCTGAAATGGGGATGCTTTCTTACAAACAATTTCAGCTCTTCCAAGTCCTTTGATAGTTCAAGCATCTTGTTAGTGTATCGATTTATCGTCATTATATTGGATAGCGGAATAAGCTTATAGAAGTCCTGCCTTGGTAATTCTTTCTTGCCAGTGCCCAATTCATCGACCAAACCTTTTGGGAGTTCGGCCTGAAAAGAACCGAGACGTCTAATATCCTTTTGAGTCAAATCATCGGGGCTAATGTACTTTGGCGGAACCATGCGCGCGGTGTCCCACGTGCTGGAATCGAAAGTCACCCGGTGGAACATATTAAGGCTTGCCGCTACCGCACCGATGATTATGATCTCAGGTTTCGAGCTACCCAACATGTGAACGATTTGGACGCCTTTATGGTGGAGGAACATCAACGTGAAGGCAACCCTCAACAGATACTTCCAATTTGTGCGCTCTCTAACTGGAAAGCTGTATCCGTCGGGACACAACACAGACATTTCAGTATAATAATTATAAAGCTGTTCCTTCGTCGAAAATTGTAGCGGAATGAGTAAATCGGTATCAGGGCAAAGCCGTGAACGACATCCAAACATAATTTCGGCACATTTATATGATTTTGATAAGTTGGCGGTGTATTCTTCAATCGATCCATCGACGATAGGAAAGTCAAGAGTGAACCCGCATACAACATTAAGCTGACCATACATAGTACAAAGAGCGATAGGGTCTATGATTTGGAGCCCTTTAGATTGTCGGTTTCCTTCACCTGGTGCCACAACGACGGGATTCGTTTTTTTCCCTTTCATTAACCGGTCTTTTGCTAAATATATTTGATATCCTCCACTATCGCTGTAAATACATGGGGGGGCATTCAGTTCTTGCAGCATTGCTTTCGTAGGAGGAGAACGTACACCATTGATAAAGAAATGTTGGATGTACGGAAAAATCAACTTGTCCTTCCTGCTTAAAACAGGTGTAAATTTCAAGTCCATCTGTTCCTCCTCAATCAACCTAAGTCAAAATATTTAGCCAGGCAGGCAGCCATGGATATATGCAGGTGACTGAATCGATTCCAATGGTTTGAAATGTCAATTTCTGATAGCAAGTTGGAATTTTCTTTAGACGGCATGGCCTTCTTAAGATCATGCAGTGCTGTCTCAAGATCCTTGATCATTTTACAGATTTCCGCATGGGCTTTGGCAAAATCTTTAAGGGGAGAAGGAATTTCTGTGTCGTCGCTACCATTGTCATCATCATTATCAACTGATGTTTTCTTAGCGAAAGGTTTTGGCGGTAAATCTTCTTTAGTGGGAATTATTTTTATCGACACTGTTTTTTTCTGTTCTGTTGAGTTTGACTCACCTTTGCCGATGTTTTTGGTTTCCATAGTGCCGCCCGTCTTAGTCTTTCGACGGGAGGGTGACTTATAACCGTTATAAGTTGATTCAAGCCAACGACGTACTTTCAAAACAAATGGTTGCGAAACCTTACAGTGCTCAGCAATCGTCACATCGCTCTCTTGACGCCATTCCGGGTCCATCAACAGGTTTGTTACTGCCTTGCGTTTATCTTCGTTGGTTCGTCTTTTACCATGACATGCATTCGCTCCACTGGCGAACACCAAAGCATCTCGTTTATCACCATCGTGAACTATCGCATCGATTTCATCTCGACCAACCTTCTTGAAAGCTTCAATTCGGTGATAACCGTCAGCTGCATAGTAGTGCTTGCCATCATGAAACAGGTCCACAGGGGGAAAAACCGCGCCTGAGTTTAGATCTTCAACCAACTCGTTCACGTGATTTTCATCGATTTTTTCTCGCGGCATAACCTGTGGGTCACAAATTATGTTCTTAATAGATACGATTGCCATGAGGACACCTCCTCTAAATCAAAAGCATTGCTTGTGATTGATTTTTAGCAATCTGTGTTACGTGATTTAGATCGGTGTCCGTGTGGAAGGACTAAGGGGTGTTTGTCATCTTTGTCTGGGAGCTAAAAACCAGCGATTACCTAATGTCAGTTGTGCGCACTTTTGTTCAGAATCTAACTTGGCTTTATCACCCCCTTCTTTTAAAGGACCTTTGTGGCTTTCGATAGTTGGATAATATCGGATTCACTAAACCGTCTTTTGCCGCCTACTTTTTCCGGTTCCGGATAGATTCCACGTCGGAGACGGTATCTGAACGTATCTGCTCGTAATCCTAACACTTTACATACATCACGGGTTGTGTAATAAGGCTTAATCTGAAGCCCGAGGTCGTTGGTAAGTAACTCTGGTTCTTTGGAGTAGGGAGGACGTACGGGTATCTTCAGAAATATGGTGGGGTTAGATGAGTCTCTATAGTTCGAAACCACATCCGTGTGGTTATTTTGCCGACCCCCGCCATGCCTGCCGGTGCACGGCCCACCAGATCCATCGCTATCGCTCCAAAATTTCCGGGCCGCTGCTGGATCGCATTGACATCCATGTGGAGGTACCGGCCGTTCCTTACAAAGAGTTGAGGGTGGGTGTGCATGCCGAACCCTCCGATGCCATCCGGCTGCGGGTGGTGGCGGCGCGCCAGGTCCAGATCCAGCGGTTCAAACGTACAAAAATTTACAGCAACGCCCAGATGGCCAGCCGACATATCCGTGCCCACTGTCGCATCGGTGATGATGCCAGCCGCCTCTTGGAATCGGCCATCGACCGCCTGGGGCTGTCGGCCAGGGCCTACAACCGAATATTAAAGATTTCCCGGACGATTGCCGATCTGGACGCCATGGCCGACATCCAGATCTACCATATTACCGAGGCAATCCAATACCGGAGTCTGGATCGCAACCGGCATAATCTCTAATTCTTGACCCCATTGGGATAATGAGGCAATTATTAAAGCCGTCATTGGGATCAACCTTATTGTGGAGCTTCCACCATGCGGACCCGGGTACTGACATTGCTGTTGCTCTCTGTTTTTTTTCTTTGTGGACCACTGATTCATCCCGTCCTGCCTGCATCCCCGGATCTCCGTCCGAGCAACATCCCTGATATACTTCGGTTCGGGATCCATGTGAGTGAAATGGGCAATTTGGATCCGCATTTTGCCGCCGGTTCGCAGGATCGGGCCCTGGCGGACATGGTGTTCAATGGACTGCTGCGTTACCAGCCGGGAAACGCGCCAAAAATCGAACCCGACCTGGCCGAACAGATCCCCGGGTTTGAAATGATCGGTGGTCAGCAGGTGTGGACCGTCAAGCTTCGAAAAGGGGTTTTGTTTCATCCCGGTCCGCAAACCGCGGCCTACGAGTTGACCGCCGAAGATGTGGCTTTTTCCCTTCAAAAATCAGCCCGTCGTGTATTTTGCGCATATGCCGGGGAATATGAGGGAATGACCGTCGTCCCGGTAGATCGATATACGGTTCGTATTACCGTGGCTAAACCCGCTTCATCCATTATTTTCCTGCCGAAGCTGACCAATTATGCCGGGGGCTTTATCGTCAGCAGGCGGGCCGTTGAAATCATGGGGTATGATCGGTTCAAGCGGCATCCGGTGGGAACCGGTCCTTTTATGTTCAGCCAATATACAGCCGGTGAAAAATTGGTCTTAAAGGCCCATGAAGGCTATTTTCGCGGCCGGCCGGCGCTCGATGGGATCGAGTTCCGTTTCATGCCTGAAATCGACCGGCGTGAAGCGGCTATTAAAGCAGGAGAACTGGATGTGATCATGGGCTCCGGCGAGAAGGGCTGGCCCGAAAAGATGGCCCGCGAACCAGGAATAACGATCGATACCCATGGTGTCGGAGAGGTGGCCACCATCTATCTCAACACCAGGATGAAGCCGCTGGACGATCTCCGCATAAGGCGTGCGATTGCGTTTGCCTTGAACCGGGAGTCATTTATGGACACCATGAGCAAACAATTCGTGGGAAGCGTCTATTCGCCGGTACCGGAGCAGTTTATGCCTGGCGGTCTCACGGAAGCGGAGGCCGAACAACTTCATCTGACCTATGATCAGGACCTCGTCAAGGCCAGGCGACTGATGGCGGACGCCGGCTATCCTGACGGTTTTACGCTTGACCTGGTGACCTCTGAAAAGCGGCTTTACCGAACCTATTATGCGGAAATGAAACGGCAGCTGTCGGAGATCGGCATCGACTGCCGGATCGCCGTCGAGACCCATTCAGACATGCACAGGCGGATTCGTCGGGCGCCGGCACCCCTTGTGATTTATGTCGCCTGGCGCCCCAATGCGGATGCCTATCTGAGCCAATTTTTCCATTCCGACGCTATTGTCGTCAGCGGCGCCAAGCCGGACACCAATTTCTCTCATTATGACAAGGTTGACCAACTGATCGAGGCGGCGCGCCTGGAGATCGATCCGCAACGGCAGACCCAGCTTTGGTTACAGGCCCAGATTCGGATCCTGGACGACATGGCCGCTTATCCGATCATGTATACCAAACAGTGCTACGCCCGTAGAACCGGGGTGGAATACGGACACCCTCTGGTTTCCACAATGGCCCTGTATCCGCAATTTACCGAAAAGACCCGGCTGCATGCAAAGCCTTGACGGCTGCCCGGGATCAACGGGCTGTTCTCCAGTGGCTGCAGCATCGATGGACAAGCTTCGGCAAGCATGAACCGGGGGTGCAGCGGATTCATTCAAAAGCCGTTCGACCCGCAATCGCTATCCGAAAAAGTGAGAAAGGGTATAGCGGCTTCGAATGGATCGCTTTCCGTATTTCAGCGTCAGTCCGGTCATCTGGCAGCAAAGGGGGTATTCCCGCCACGCCGGTCTGTTTTCTGCGGCCTGCAGCATGTTCTGCCATCCGAAGCATCCCCGGCATTGACATCCGGTATGGAGGCACGGCGGAACATCCCCCTTTTTGATAACCTGGGGGGTAAGGCGCCGCTTGGAAGGGGAGGGCCTCTTTTTTTCATGATGGTGAAAACAAGTTGACATTTTCATGCATGTTGCGGGAAATGCCTTGAAAAGTCAACCAGGGAGCGTCGTCCATTGTCAGCCATACCTGCGAACGTTGGTTTTTATGACGTGATTATCGTCGGCGGGGGACCCGCCGGGCTCTTTTCCGCTTATTATCTCAGTGAACATGCCGACCTCAAGGTACTGCTTCTGGAGCGGGGAAAGGGACCCCTCAAGCGGGTCTGTCCGGTGGCGGACCGGCAGTATTGCACCCAGTGCCGGCCCTGCAACATCCTGTGCGGCATTGGGGGAGCCGGGCTTTTTTCCGACGGCAAACTCAATTTTATCCACAAGCTGGGGAAGACCGACCTAACCCAGTTCATGTCCATTTCCAGCGCCGAGGCCCTGATCGACGAAACCGAAGCGATCTTCAACCGGTTCGGCATGGACGGTCCGGTCTATCCCACGGACATGGACCAGGCCAAGACGATCAGAAAGTTTGCCAAGCGGTTCGGCATCGATCTATTGCTGATCAAGCAGAAGCACCTGGGCAGCGATCGTCTGCCCGGTTACATCGCCGCCATGACCGATCATATCAAATCCACCGGGGTGACGATTCATACCTCCGAAGAAGTGAAGGGTGTCATCGTCGAAAAGGGCCGGGTCGTGGGTGTTCAAACCAGCCGGGGGGAGCACCGCTGCGACCATGTGATCCTGGCACCGGGGCGGATCGGGGCGGACTGGGTGGCACGGCTGGCGGAAAAAAACGGCATCGGCCTGACCCAGCGGGGCATCGAGGTCGGGGTGCGGGTGGAGGTGCATAATGACATCATGCAGGACTTGTGCAATGTGATCTACGACCCGACCTTTTTCGTCCAGACCGGAAAATACGACGACCAGACCCGAACCTTCTGCACCAACCAGGGCGGTTTTGTCTCCCTGGAGAGTTACAGCGACTTCGTCTGCGTCAACGGCCACGCTTACCACGACCGTAAATCCACCAACACCAACTTCGCCTTTCTCTCCAAGGTGGTGCTTACCGAACCGGTCACCGACAACCAGGCCTATGGAGAGGCCATCGGACGCCTTGCCACCCTTATCGGCGGCGGCAAACCGATCCTGCAGCGTTTCGGCGACCTGAAGCGGGGCCGTCGCAGCACCTGGAACCGCATCCGCAAAGGGTACATCGAACCGACGCTCACCAACGTGGTGTGCGGTGACATCGCCATGGCGCTTCCCGAGCGCATCCTCACCAATATCATCGACGGGCTGGAGCAATTGAACCGGGTAGTGCCGGGTGTGTCCAACGACGAAACCCTGCTCTACGCCCCGGAAATCAAGTTCTTCGCCACCCAGGTGGAGACGTCGCGACAGCTGGAAACCCAAATCAAAGGCATGTACGTGGCCGGTGACGGGCCTGGTGTGGCCGGCAACATTGTGTCGGCTGCTGCCACCGGCCTGATTCCGGCCAAGGCAATTTTGGAAATTAGACAGATATCTAAATAAGCATGGGGGGATTGTGCCGTTTAACGTCCGGCTGCGTTATGGGTTGCCGGTCACCAGGGCGCGGACGATGTCCAACAGGGGCGGCTTCAGGGGCCGCCAGCCCGGAAACAAGGCCTTGTCGCCGTGCCATTTCAGGTCTACCGCGTCGAATTTTTCGGGAATGACCTTTTCGGACTGCTTGCCGTAGGTCTCCCGGGGATAGTACTCGACCAGCACCATGCGGTTGTGGTCGATTTTAAATCGGTGGACGATGGTGGTGGCGACGTGGCCGATGCATGCCCGCACGGAAACCTTTTTCATTGCGGACAGCCGGTCACCGGGCAGGTCGGAAACCACGGCGATGATCGGCTTGAGCAGGGGCACCCCCTCTGTGTTGTCCCTGGACAGGTCGAACAGCCGCAGCCGGCAGCGCCCGGCAGCAAGGTTGAACTTGCCGCCATACCCGTCCCAATTCAAGATGTCGTCGAAAATTTTCAAAGGCGCTCCTTTATATCTATCATGGATCCATTTTAATGCCGGGTCAGCGCGCTGTAAACCCTTACTAGCCTGTCCGGCAGGTCACGGATATTGCCGATGAGTGTGTGATGGCTGCCGCCGTAGAGACGGTCCAGTTGTCCGTTATCGCTGGCATTGACGGTGATGGCCTTGACGTGGATGGCGGCGCCGCGGGCTTCCATGACAGCCCGGCGGGTGTCCTCCACCGCATAGGGCCCCTTGTAAGCCAAGTCGTTGGGAAACCCGTCTCCCAGGATGATGATTAGCCGCACCCGGGCCTGCACCGGCGAAAGCAGAGCGGTGGCGTGGCGGATGGCGGCCCCCATACGTGTGCTGCGCTGGGGGGCCATGGCACTGATGCGTCCTTTTACGGAATCATCAAAGGGCGCATCCAGGTCCTTGATCCGGTAATAATCCACCCCTAGCGGGCCGGTACCTGAAAAGCCGGCGATGGCAAACCGGTCGCCCACCACCTTCAGGGCTTCACAGAGTAATACGATAGCCTGTTTTTCTACATCCAGCACCCGTATCCCCCGATCATCCACCGTGTTCCCCGTGGACCGTGACAGATCAACCAGGAGCAGGGTAGCCACATCTCTTACCCGTTTGATCCGTTTGATGAACAAACGGTCTGATGGCATCAATCCCGCCCTTTTATCAAGGGCGTAGTCCAGCAGCGCCCGGTAGTCGAATGCGTCGCCTTCCCGCCACTGGCGCAGGATGGTCATCTCTTCGGGTCGCAGCAGTTCGAAGGCATAGCGGATACGTCTGACCATCCCGCGGTAAGTGTTCAAAGTCTGCCGATAGAATCCGGGGTCCGACCCGTTGATTTGCTGCTCCCGTACCCGGACCCGGTCCGGAAGGTAGTCGCCCATGCACCAGTCCCATTCCCGGTAGCGAAAGGCATCGGCATCGTCGGCGTTGTTTGTCGGCTGTCCAAGGCCGTGGCTGCATACCAGGGATTCGAGATCCAGCCAGGAAAGGTCGGTGACGTCGGATACGCTGGGTGTCGATGATGGCTTCACGATCAGGGGGTGGATATCCGCTGTCGAGACCTGGCCGTTTTGCCGGACGATAAGGCGCTGGATGTCCGAGCGGTAGACGCGGATTCCCCGTTGGGCCAAGCGCTGTTGGATATCCGCTGCCAGGCGGTGGCAGGTGATGTGAAAGGGGCCAAAAAAAGTCGGTTCCAGCCGACGGCCGAAAGGCAGATTCAGGGGGAGAAAGGCGGGCATTCCCTTTGCAGCCGTGTGGCCGGCCAGTATCGGATAGAATTCCATGGTCAGCTGTGCACTGGTATCGGCGGTGTCGTTGCCTGATGAGGTCGCCCGGTTCAATCGTTCAGACAAGGCCTGCCCCGCCGATTTAAGGGCCGGATTCTCCACCGGTCCTTCATTCATCACCAACTGTCGGTAGAGGGGAAACCAGGTGCCGCCGATTGTCGAGCCGGTTTTGGCCTGCAGGTGATCATCGGATAGGGCTTGGGTGAGCCGGCGATAAAGGCCGGGGTAGCGCTGGCTGACCTTGCGGGCGATGCGGCCGTGTTCGCAGAGGGTGAACAGGTCCAAGGCCATAATGGGATGTTCGAACCCGCGGAGGAAGCGGTTCAGGTCGGATTCGGCGGCGCGGGATTCGGACATGTCCGACGGGGGGGCGATGGATGCGGTATTCAATGCTTTTTCGACATCCAGGTCATAGGTGCCGAATTCGATGGCGCCGGCCTCCAGCCTGACCAGCAGTTTAAATAAGCTGACATTGTCCGCTTTCCGTTCCATCAAGTCCATTTCGTCGGGCAGGTAGATGGACCGGCCATCGCATCGGACCAGCGGCATGCCCGGGTCGCTGGTTCGGTGCTTTCCCGATAGAGAGGAGAGGGGGCGGATGGCCACGGCCAAGCCGGTGCGGGCGTGCAGGTATCTTTCAAGCCGAGCCCGGACCACCGACAGGGGCACGGCCACCTGGAGCTCACGGCAACTTTCTAACGCGGGGCGGGATTCTAAGGAAAGAAATCGGGCCCCCAGATCAGGGGACTTTTTATACTGTTGGAGTGCCCGGTCGATAAATTGATTCAGTGCCGGCTCCGAAAGCAGGTGGAGGCCGGAGGCCAACCCCTCGAGGTAGTTGTCGGCCAGCCGTTCATCTACCCGGATGGTGCGCGTCAACCCCCGGATCTGCCATAAGCGGCGGGAACGGGTAAACCCGTCCACGGCGCGAGGCAGGGCGTGGGTCAGGTAAACCGTGCGGTTGTATGAGGTTTCCAGAGAATAGGTGGTGGCCAGAAGATCGAGAAAGGCGTGGGCACAGGCCAGGTCTTTCTCCTGGATTAATTTGGAGAGGGTCTCCAGGGGGGCGTTGAGGGTATAGGTGCCTTTTTGCAGCATGAGCCGGGTGGTTTCCTCGAACCGGTCCGCAAGGCCGGCGTCACCACAGACCAGTACCGGCACCAGATGCCGGGCAATCAGACCGGCCAGGGTGGGTCCTCTGGCGGCGGCCTTTTTTACCAGGCGGCGGTATCTGTCCAGATCGACCCTGGCGCCGCCGGCCAGCATCCGGCCCATCCCCTCGGCCAGGTTGCGCCCGAAGGAGACCTCCACGGCCAGGGCTTCGATTACCTCGTCCACCACCCGGGAAAGGCGGTGGATGTAAGCTGACGGTTCCGAGCCGGTCAGATGGGCGAGCATCAGTTGCGCGGCTCTCGGGTCGGCTATCGTCAGATGGTCCATGAGGTGCCGGAGTGCCTGATCCGGGGTCTTATGGCCTGGGGCGGGGGGGTGGGCCGGTTGCATATCACATCAGGTCGTCGATCAGGTCGTTGAGGGTTTCCTGCAGCCGGTCGTCGTCGGTGAGCGGTTGGCATAGGGCGGCGGTGCAAGCGCTTTTAAAGGAGATACCTTCGCGGATCAGGCCGGCGGCATAGATGAGCAGCCGGGTGGACGCGCCCTCGGTGAGGCCGTGTTCCCTGATATTGCGGATCTTTCCGGCCAGGGTCACCAGCCGCGCAGCGGTGTCGTCGTCCACATTTCCCTCGACGGCCACGATTCGGGATTCGTCTTGCGGATTCGGATATTCGAAGGCGAGGGCCACGAAGCGTTGGCGGGTGCTCTGCTTCAGGTCTTTGAGCACCGACTGGTAACCCGGGTTGTAGGAGATCACCATGAGAAAATCAGCGTGCGCCCGGAGGACCTCCCCCTTTTTATCGATGGAGAGGGTTCGACGGTTGTCGGTCAGCGGGTGGATGACCACGGTGGTATCCTTGCGTGCCTCGACCACTTCGTCCAGATAGCAGATGGCGCCCATTCTTACGGCCCGGGTCAGGGGGCCGTCCACCCAGACGGTTTCATCGTCTTTAAGCAGGTAGCGGCCGATGAGGTCAGAAGCAAACAAATCCTCGTGGCAGGCAATAGTGATCAACGGGCGGTTGAGACGGAAGGCCATGTGCTCAACGAATCGGGTCTTTCCGCATCCGGTAGGGCCTTTGAGCATGACGGGCAGCCGGGCCGCTGCCGCTGCCTCGAACATGCGGATTTCGTCACCGGTGTCCAGGTAAAAGGGTTCGGTGTCGATGGTGTATGGATTTTTCGGAGCGCGATTTTTCTGCATCAGACTATCCAGCCCTGTTTCATGTCCACCGGCACCACGGATGCCGGGGCAATGCCTCCGGGGAAGCCATGCCTCGGGAATCAATATTTGACATCACCGGTAGAGCGTATATATTGGCTCAGCTTTTAACTGCCGGGAAATACCCCGACCATAGGGAAAGTAGCATATATTCGATGAACGATAAATTCAACAGCGAGATGCTCCACCATCTGGAGCATGACGGCAAACGGGTTATCCTTATCGGCACCGCGCATGTGTCAAAAGAGAGCGTGGATCTGGTCGAAGCCATCATCGCCGACGTCAAACCCGATACGGTCTGTGTGGAACTTTGCGAAGGCCGCGCCCAGTCCATTCGCCAGAAGGATCGCTGGCAGGAGATGGACATCATCAAGGTGATCAAAGAAAAAAAGGCTTTTCTCCTGCTGTCCAACCTGATGCTGGCATCATTTCAAAAACGCATTGCCAACCGTTTGGAGGTGGCTCCCGGCCAAGAGATGATCCAGGCCATGGATTCTGCCGAAACGGTGGGCGCCGCTGTCCATCTGGCCGACCGGGATATCCGCATCACCTTGTCGCGAACGTGGCGAAGCATGGGGCTGTGGGGCAAGATCAAGTTGCTTTTCCAGCTGATTCTGTCCCTGGGAGAGGTGGACGAGATCAGCGAGGCGGATGTGGAAAAGATGAAGCAGCAGGACATGCTGGCTTCTATTCTGGATGAGGTGGGCAAATCCATGCCCCAGGTGCGCACTTGCCTCATCGACGAACGGGACCGCTACCTGACGGAAAAGATCCGGTCGGCGCCAGGGCAGACCATTGTCGCCGTGGTGGGCGCCGGCCATGTGCCCGGCATCAAGCAGTACTGGGACCAGCCCATCGACATCAACGCCCTGGAGACGCTGCCCCCCAAAGGCCCGCTGCCCGGGTTTTTGAAATGGTTCATTCCTTTTTGTATTTGCACCCTGATCATCTATGGTTTTTTCCGTGGCGGTGCCAGCGCCGGTGCGGACATGGTAGTCTGGTGGATTCTGGCCAACGGCATACTGGCCGGCCTGGGTGCCCTGATCGCCCTGGGCCACCCGCTGACGATCCTCTCGTCCATTCTGGCGGCGCCGTTGACCTCGCTCAACCCCATGATTGCCGCGGGGTGGGTGTCCGGCCTGGTGGAGGCTTTTTCCCGCAGGCCCAAGGTAAAAGATTTCGAAAGTCTGCCCATCGATATCCTGTCGGTCAAAGGCTTCTGGCGCAATAAGGTTACCCGCATTCTGCTGGTGGTGGTGTTTACCAATCTGGGCAGCGCCGCCGGTACCTTCGTGGCCATTCCCATGATGATGAAATACCTGTAACGAATCGCGGAATTAAGGGCTGCTGGGATTAGTCAATTGATTTGACCTGATCCTCAACGCGCCACTCCGTCATCCCTGAATTCACCCTCAGCGGATTGAGCGGTTTTTACCACGGTGCGCTGGCAGATCCGGCCGTCGTCGAGGCGATGGGTCAGGGTCACGGTTTTTAAGCGCCCCCGGGCAAAATTCTGAATGCACTGCGGATAGAGCTGCCATTCCTGCTCCAGGCCCTTTCGCTTTACGTCGTCCAGGGTGTCGGTTTCCAGGATGGGAAAGGACCGCTGGCCGATAATGGGTCCCGAATCCTCCCCATAATCAATAAAATGCACCGTGCATCCGCCCACCTTGCAGCCGTAGCGGAAGGTGTCCCCGTAGCCGTCAACGCCTGGGAATGAAGGCAGGATGGCCGGATGGATGTTCATGATGCGCGGAATTGCCGGATCGATGTTGAAGCGGTCGATAAAATAGGGGGTCAGGTTGCGCATGAAGCCGGCCAGCACGAGCAGGTCCACCGGACCGTGGGCTTCCATTTCGGACAGCAGGCGGCTCTCGGCGGCGGCCCGGGTGCAGAAAAATGTCCGGACGCGGACCTCGGGGACATCGGCGGGAAACAGGTGCTGTTTGGCCTGTATCTCCGAGAAGTCGAAATCGCCAGGCAGGGTAAATTGCGCCGGATCCTGCCGGTAGGATTGAATGAATGGCCCATATTCCACCACGAAGCTGGGGATGTCGTGGTTGCGGGCCCGCTCCAGGCCTTTTACCCCGGATTGGTCCGATGCCACAAATGCCATCTCCCCATCGATACGACCTTCTTCGCAGGCGTCGATAATGGCCTGAAGGTTGGTCCCGCCGCCTGATATCAGTGCACCGATGCGAATTTTTTCAACCATTTGCATCCCCTTTTCTCTTTGAGGTCGGTTTCCGGCCGGTTGCGCCTTTGAAAAAGAGGTAGCAGAGATAGCCGGCTCATGTCAATTTCCAGATGATGTGGCTGTGGGTTCAAGTTGTGGCCCTTGGGGCCGATAATAAAGTTTGCGGGACCCGGTCAGTGCCCTTCGACAAACAACCTTACGACGATAACGTGATAGAAACCCGTATGGAAGATATTTACGTTGCCCGACAGCCCATCTTCGACAAAAACAAGAATATTTACGCCTACGAGCTCCTATTTCGTGACGGAACGGCCAACTATGTTCCCGATATCGACGGGGATGTGGCTACCACCACCCTGTTGGCCAACACCTTCTTCACCATTGGGATGGACACCCTGGCCGCTGGAAGAAAATTATTTATTAATTTTACCCAGAACCTTCTGGAAAAAAAAGTTCCTCTTCTGCTACCCAGCGCAACCACGGTGATCGAAATCCTCGAAGACGTCAAGCCCGACCCTGCGCTGATCGATGCCTGCGCGCAAATGGCTGCCGATGGCTATACCATTGCCCTGGATGATTTCGTGTATAAACCGGAGTTGGCGCCGCTTGTCGCCCTGGCAAACATTATCAAATTCGATTTCCGGCTGACGCCGAGAGAGGCGATCGATGCTTACCTGAAGCAACTTTCCAGCAACCACCTGTGCCTTTTGGCCGAGAAGGTGGAAACCCACGACGAATTTGAGGCGGCCCGGAAAATGGGCTTCGAATTGTTCCAGGGCTACTTTTTCTGCCGACCGGAGATCCTTCAGGGGCGGGAAATCCAAGGATCCCAGCTTACCCAGATGATGATCATGGCCCAGATCAACAGCGACACCTTCAGCTGCGACGAACTGGAACGGCTGATTGCCCGGGACATGGGCATCTCCTACAAGCTGTTCAAGTATCTCAACTCCGCCTTTTTTGCCCGTGCCACCAAAGTGACTTCCGTGAAGCAGGCGCTTGTTTTTATGGGAGAAAAGGAGATCCGCCGCTTTGTTTCTCTCGTTGCGATGTCACGGCTGGCGGAAGGAAAGCCAGACGAACTGATCAGGCTGGCCTGCATTCGGGGCAAGTTCTGTGAACTGCTGGGCGGCGAAGCAAATGAGCAGACATCTCCGTCGGAGATGTTCACCCTGGGAATGTTTTCCCTCATCGATGCCGTTATCGACCAGCCCATGGACAAGATATTGGGTGAACTTCCCCTTTCCAATCAGATCAAGCACGCCCTGGTCGATGCCAAGGGCCGCCTTGCCGGACACATCGAGCTGGTGCGGTCTTATGAGACCGGGCGGTGGGACCGGGTGGCCCGCCTGGCACACGCGTTGAAGCTCGATGGAAAAACCCTCCCGGCCTTGTACCTGCAAGCCTGCCAATGGAGCGACATCACCGCAAAAGCCTCCTGAGAATAAGCCACGTCTGTGATTCTTTTAGCGTTAACCTGCCTGCCGGGCAGAAAACCGATCGGCCGCCGTGCCACCGGGCCGGCGATTCCAAAAACAAAGAGGAACGGTTGACAATCAAGAGCCATATTACTATCTTAATTAGAATTTTCACCTTGCCCAACAATAATTGAAAGGATATCTCATCATGGCAGAAGGTATTAAGGAAATAGAAGACAGCAGCTTTGATGCAGAAGTAATGAAAAGCGATAAGCCCGCAGTGGTCGATTTTTGGGCTCCCTGGTGCGGCCCATGCAAGGCAATCGGTCCTATTCTTGACGAATTAGCCAAGGCCTATGGGGATAAAATCAAATTCACCAAGTGCAATGTTGACGATAATCCCGTGACACCGGGGAAATTCGGCATCAAAGCCATTCCCACGCTGATTTTCTTCAAGGACGGTGAAGTGGCGGACCAGATTACCGGCATGGTGGCCAAATCGAAGTTGGAAGAGGCTCTGAAAAACGTTCTGTCATGATGCGACATCGTCTTTTTTTCCACCCTTTTCTATAGTAGGTGATTGGCCGGCGGCGCCCCGAAAGGGAACACCGCCGGTGTCGGTTCTGCCAACGGGAACCCTCGTGTTCCCCTACGCAACGGAGTGACGCTGATCATGAAACGGTTGCTGTTTGCCTGTGTGGGTGTGGTGCTGATTTGTTCCGGGTGCGCATGGTTCGAATCCAAAGAGGAGAAGTCCGCCCAAGAGCTGGTGCAGGACGGCGTCGATTATTTCGAGGACGGTAGATATAAAAAAGCCGTTGAATCCTTCGAGAAACTGCGGGACTGGTATCCGTTTTCCCGATACGCCATTCTGGCCGAGCTGAAGATTGCCGATGCCTATTTCAATCTGGAATCCTATGCCGATGCCATCTTTGCCTACGAAGAGTTCGAGCAGCTCCACCCTCGTAACGAGGCCATCCCTTATGTGATTTTCCGCATCGGCCGTTCTTATTTCAACCAGATTGATACGATCGACAGGGATCAGTCCAATGCCGCCAAGGCCTTGGAAACCTACCAGCGACTGGTCCAGCAATATCCGGAAGATGCTTATGCCGGCATGGCCCGGAGTGACATGCTGGCCTGCTACCAGAGTCTCTCCGGACATGAGTTCTACGTGGGGCTGTTCTACTACAAGAATAAGAACTACAAGGCGGCCAAGGCACGGTTTACGGCGGTGGTTGAGAAATATCCGGATGTGGGCAACCATTACAAAGCCCTCACCTATCTGGCCAACTGTGACTCCTGGAATCAATCCCGCTCGCAGCCATCGGAAGTGCCATCGGCGCCATGATTCCCGTCGGCGCCGGTTTTCGCGGTCAGCGGTGCCGATACAAAAAGGCTTTACATGCGCTACGATTTAATGTAACCAATCCAAGTTTGAAAAACAGTTGGGGCCGAATGGCCCGTGATTTTATCAAAGCCAAGCAACGGAGATTATCAGTCATGTCAAAGATGTGTGAAATATGTGGAAAGAAACCCATGGTGGGAAGCAACATCAGCCATGCCCACAACATCACCAAACGCCGGTTCAACCCCAATCTGCAGAGCGTTCGGGCGTTTCACAACGGGCAGGTGAAAAAAATGGTGGTCTGCGCCCAATGCATCAAGTCAGGCAATGTGGTCAAAGCCGCCTGAGGCCCTAACCCAACCGCTTGACTTCCAGCACCTGCCTGACTTGCTTTAGCGACTCCACCACACGGTTCAGATGTTCCGTGCCTTGGACCGAGAGCGTAAAGTAGCTGTCCACGGTCTGGTTGTCCTTGGTCTCCGTATTGGCACTCAATATATTGGCGCCGCTTTTGCTGATATTGGCCGCCACGTCCGCCAGCAAGCCTACCCGGTCGAGGGATCGCACCACAATTTTGACCGGGTAGGATTCGGTCATCTCCTGGTTCCACTCCACCTCGATCTGGCGTTCCGGGTTTAACTTCATGGCGTTGACGCAGGTGGTGCGGTGAACGGTCACGCCGTATCCCCGGGTGATATAACCGGTGATGGGATCGCCGGGCACCGGCTGACAGCATTTGCCGAAACGGACCAGGATGTCGTCCACGCCCTTGACCACCACCCCGCCCTTTTCTTTTTTTTTCCGGTCTTTGGAGACGATTTTGTTAAAGAAGGACTCGGTGTCGTCCACCGCTTCCTTGGGGGTTATCTTCCGGATGATCTGGAGCGGGGTGATCTTGCCATAGCCTACGCTGGCAACCAGGTCCTCGGATTGTTTGAACCCGAAGCTCTCCACGACCTTTTCCATCTCTTCGGTCTTGATCAGGGAATTGAAGTTCAGTCGATACTTGCGGAAGGCTTTTTCGCACATCTCCCGTCCCAAAGAGATGCTGCGTTCCTTTTCCTGCGTTTTGATCCATTGCCGGATGCGGGAGCGAGCCTTGACCGTCTTTACAAAATTGAGCCAGTCCTTTGACGGATGGTGCCCCTTGCTGGTGATCACTTCAACGATTTCACCGGTCTGAAGCTCGTATTTCAGCGGGACCATCCGGCCGTTCACCTTGGCCCCGACACACTGAGCGCCCACCTCCGAGTGGATCAGGTAGGCAAAATCCACCGGGGTGGCACCCTTAGGCAGGGATTTGATCTGCCCCTGGGGGGTAAACACATAGACATCGTCGGGGAAGAGATCGATGCGCACATTCTCGAGAAATTCATTGGGGTCTCTGAAGGCTTCCTGATTTTCCACCAGATTCTGCACCCAGGCAAAGGTTTTCGAGACATTTTCGTCGATAACCTTGCCTTCCTTGTAACTCCAGTGGGCGGCGATGCCGGATTTGGCCACCCGGTCCATCTCATGAGTGCGGATCTGAACCTCGATGCGTTCCCCGAAGGGGCCGATGACGGTGGTGTGCAGGCTCTGGTACATGTTCGGCTTGGGCATGCCGATGTAGTCCTTGAATTTCTTGGCAATGGGGCGCCACAGGCTGTGCATGAGTCCCAGGGCTTCGTAGCATTGGGGGATGGTGTCCAGGATGATCCTGAAGGCAATGATGTCGTAAACTTCTTCAAAGGGCAGGTTCTGGATCAGCATCTTCTGGTGAATGCTGTAAAAATGCTTGTAGCGTCCGCTGACCTCGGCGTTCAGCCCGTTTTCGTCCAGCTTTTTCTGAATGTAGCGCTTGACGGTTTCCACATAATTTTCCCGGTCTTCCTTGTCCTTGTCCACCCGCTGGCGGATATCTTCGTAGGCTTCGGGATTCAGGAATTGAAAGGATCGGTTTTCCAGCTCGTTCTTGATCCAGTAGATGCCCAGCCGGGAAGCGATGGGAGCATAAATATCCAGGGTTTCCCTGGCGATCTTCTTTTTTTTGGCCGCGCTTCTGTGAAATTGAAGGGTCCGCATGTTGTGGAGACGATCGGCCAGCTTGATAAGGATGACCCGGATGTCGTCGGCCATGGCCAGCAGCATCTTGCGAATACTCTCCGCTTCCCTGGCCTGGGCACTGTTAAAGGGCAGCTTGCTCAGTTTGGTGACGCCGGAGACGATATGAAGGACATCACGGCCGAACATTTCGCCGATTTCATCTTCCGTGGCATGGGTGTCCTCAATGACATCATGGAGCAAACCGGCAGCAATGCTTACCGAATCCAGTTTCATTTCCGCCAGGATGCCAGCTACCTCCAGCGGGTGGGAGAGATACGGCTCCCCGGACAGGCGCATCTGGCCGTCATGCACCCGGGCCGAGAAAATGTAGGCCCGGTCGACGATGTCCACGTCCGCATCCGGGTGATTTTCAATGACCTTGTCAATGATGTCGGTAATTCGAATCATTAATACGCCTTGGCGTACACCACGCGCGCGTCGCTGGGTTTACCGCAGCAGATACAGGTCCCCGTTTCCTTTTCCGCATTTAACGGGATGCAGCGAATGGTGACGTTGAGATCATCTTTGATCCTGGCTTCGCAGGCCCCGTCCCCGCACCAGTGGGACATGGCAAAGCCGCCGTGATTCTCCGGTTTTTCCGGATTTTTCGGCGTAAACCAGTCGTAGAAATCCTTCCGGTCGTCCACGCGGCGGGTGTGTTCATCCCTGAAACGGCAAGCCCGGTCGAACAGGTGCCCCTGGATGTCGTCCAGGATGGAAGGTAGTTCGGCCACGAAGGCTTCCCGCTTCATGGCGGTTTTATCCCGGTGGGATCGATCGCGACGAGCGACGAACACGGAATCTTCGGCCATGTCCCGGGGCCCGATCTCCACCCGGACGGGGATGCCCTTTTTAACCCAGTCCCACCCTCGGGCGCCGCCGATATCCCGGTCATCAATTTCTACCACCAGCTCCCGACCGGCGTAGGCCGTATCCCTCAGGGCAGCGGCTATTCCATTGACGTAGTCCATCACTTTCTGCCGGTCGTCCGGGCTTCTGAAAATGGGCAGCAGCACCACGTGGGCCGGCGCTACCCGGGGCGGCATGATGACGCCGTCGTCATCGCCATGGGTCATGATCAGGCCGCCGATCATCCTTGTGGAGGTACCCCAGGAGGTGGTCCAGGCGAAGTCTTCGGTTTCGTTTTCGGTCTGGAAACGGATATTGGAGGCTTTGGCGAAGTTCTGCCCCAGAAAATGGGAGGTCCCGGCCTGCAGGGCCTTGCGGTCCTGCATCATGGCTTCGATGCACAACGTATCCACGGCGCCGGGGAACCGCTCCGCCGCCGTCTTGCGGCCCTCGATGACCGGCATGGCCAGATCGTCCTGAACCATGCGAGTGTAAACCTTTAGCATCATCTGTGTCCGTTCGATGGCCTCGGTGTCCGTGGCATGGGCGGTGTGGCCCTCCTGCCACAGGAATTCGCTGGTGCGCAGGAAGATCCGGGTACGCATCTCCCAGCGCACCACGTTGGCCCATTGGTTGATGAGAAGGGGCAGGTCGCGGTAGCTGCTGACCCATTTGGAAAAGGAGTCGCCGATGATGGTTTCCGAGGTGGGACGGACCACCAGGGGTTCGGTGAGGGGACCGCCGGGAACCAGCCTGCCGTCGGGTGCCTGCTCCAACCGGTGATGGGTGACTACGGCGCATTCTTTGGCAAACCCCTCCACATGCTCGGCCTCTTTTTCCAGAAATTGAATGGGAATAAAGAGTGGAAAATAGGCATTTTTCACGCCGGTGGCCTTGAACAACCGGTCCATCCGGGCCACGATGTTTTCCCACAGGGCGTATCCCCAGGGTTTGATGACCATGCAGCCGCGCACCGGGGAGCGTTCGGCCATGTCAGAGGCCTTGATGACCTGCTGATACCATTCCGGATAATCCTCCTCTCGAGAGGGAGAGATGGCATTTTTCTGCGGTTTACCCATGTGTGTGTCCTAACTGTTTTTGTTTAATGCTCATCGGTTTGCTGTTCAAACTCGTCTACGGCTTCCAGAACCACTTCTACCAACCGGTCCGCGGGGAATTTTTTTACTACTTTCCCCTTTTTGAACAGGATGCCCACCCCGCTGCCGCCGGCAACGCCGATGTCGGCTTCCCGAGCCTCTCCGGGGCCGTTGACCACGCATCCCATGATCGCCAGCTTTACCGGGGTGGTGCGTGTCATCAGCGCTTTCTCCACTTTGTCCACGATGTCGAACAAGGGGATGTCGCACCGTCCGCAGGTGGGGCAGGATATAATTTCCGGTCCCCGGTGGCGGATGTCAAGCGCCCGCAGGATTTCATAGCCCACCCGGATCTCTTCTACCGGGTCCCGGGTGAGGGAAACCCGCAGCGTGTCCCCGATACCCTCGGCCAGCAGGGTGCCGATTCCCAGCGCCGATTTGACGATGCCCGAATACAGCGAACCGGCTTCGGTAACCCCCACGTGAAGGGGCAGATCGGTCTTTTGCGACAGCAGCCGATAGGCCTCGAGGGTCCGGGGCACATCAGATGCCTTGATGGAAATTTTGATGTCGTGAAAATCCAGGTCTTGCAGCAGGGTCGCATGCCGCAGGGCGCTTTCCACCATGCCCGCAGCAGTTACCCCCCCGTACGCTGCTATGATATCCTTTTCCAGCGAACCGGCGTTGACACCGATGCGGATGGGAATCCGGCAGTCCCTGGCGCAATCGACGAGGGCCTTGATGTGTTTAGGGCTGCCGATGTTTCCGGGATTGAACCGAAGGCCATCCGCGCCGCCCTTTGCCGACGCGATGGCCAGGCGGTAGTCAAAATGGATATCCGCAATCAGGGGAATGGCGATCTGCTTTTTGATGCGGGGGACGGCATTCGCCGCCGATTTGTCCGGGATTGCCACGCGCACAATTTCACAACCGGCCTGCGCCAGCTGCTGGATCTGTCGCACGGTTGCCGTGACGTCATCGGTTTTCGTGTTGGTCATGGACTGGACGCTGATGGGTGCCCCGCCACCCACAGCTATCTCTCCCACCATGATCCGGCGGGTCTTTTTTCGCATTATCGATAGAGGCATCTTCTTTTTATCGAGCCTCCGAAGGGATTGCTTTCGGTATTGATGCCCATTTTGGGGTTATCCCATACCGCAGAACGGGTTGGTTCGTTTTTCAACGCCGATGGTGGTGTTGCCCATGTGACCCGGATAAACCTTGACTTCGTCTTCCAGGGAAAAGAGCCTGGTTTGGATGCTGTTGATCAGGGTATCGAAATTGCCGCCCGGAAAATCGGTTCTGCCGATGGAGCCGGCAAACAGGGTATCGCCTACAAAGATTGCCTTTTTCGGAGCACCCGCATGGGTGTATTCAATATAGAGGCAGATGCCGCCGGGGGTATGGCCGGGGGTGTGGAGCACCGTCAGGGTGTGCGTGCCGAAGGTGATGGTATCTCCGTCTTTCAACAGTCGGTCCGCCGTCGGTGAATTTTCCGCCGCCAGTCCCCAGGCCGCCGCCGCTGCCGACAACTGGGTGAGCATGGGGGCGTCGGCGCTGTGGATGAGAATATCGGCGCCGGTTACCTCCTTGAGCCGCCTGTTGGCGCCCACGTGATCAAAGTGGCCGTGGGTGTTGACGATGTGAACGACGGTCAACCGGTCCTTGGCCAAGGTGGCGAGGATCCGGTCGTTATCGTCCCCAGGGTCGATGACCACCGCCTGGCGCGTTTCTTCACATCCCAGAATAAAACAGTTTGCCTGAATGGGGCCTAAGGCCATCTGGCGGATAATCAAGGTGCTCCTCCTGACGGAAATACGTTTGATTCTATCCGAAAAGCGAACCAAACGTATTGGTAATAGTTGAAATCAATGAATTTGTTTTATCGGCTAAAACGATAGCATGCCCTCGTTCAAAATTTAAATCCCAAATTGAACCGGCATCGGCTTTCTTTTAGGATGAATCATCCGGCGGTCTTCGGGACACCGGACACCGTGTTTTCCTGCATGGCCAACCGGATGCTGTCCAGGATGCCGTTGATAAAGGCGCCGGATTCTTCGGTGCCGAAGCGTTTACCCACATCGATGGCCTCGTTGATCGAGACTTTTGGCGGGATGTCGGCGCAAAAGAGCAGTTCGAACACGGCGATACGCAGTACGTTGCGATCAACGCAGGACATGCGGGTGAGTTTCCAGTTGCTGGAGAACTGTTCGATCACCGCATCGATCCTTTGGCGGTTTTCCTGTACCCCGTCGACCAGACGGTGGAAAAACGGTTCTGCGGGTTTGTCCTGGGTAAAACAGCTGCAGAACAGACCGACGGGGTCCTCCACCGGATCACGGTGCATGTCCATATAAAACAGGGCCTGCAGGGCCTGTTCTCTGGAGATTCGACGGGTTCCCATGGTTATCCCTTGGCCACCGTTTCCATGAGGTTGGCCATCTCGATAGCGGCCACGGCCGCACTCCAGCCCTTGTTGCCCGCTTTGGTGCCGGCGCGCTCGATGGCCTGTTCGATGGTATCGGTGGTGACGATACCGAAGATAACGGGAATCTGGGTCTCCATGCCCACCTGGGCGATTCCCTTGGAGGCTTCGGCGCATACGTAGTCAAAATGGGGAGTGGCGCCGCGAATCACCGCCCCCAGGCACACGATGGCATGGTATCTTTTGCTTTTGGCCATCCGTTGGGCCACCATGGGAATTTCGAAGGCACCGGGAACCTTGACGATGTCGATGTCGGCGTCTTTGGCACCGCTGCGGGTCAGTGCATCCACGGCGCCGCCAACGAGTCTGTCGGTAATGAAATCGTTAAAACGGCTGGCGATGATGCCGAACCGCTTACCCTTGGCGATCAGGCCGGCTTCGATGATATTCGGCATAGGGTGGGTTTCCTCTCCTTATTGATGGGTTACGGTTTCGTCAAAACTGAGCAGATGGCCCATTTTAAGCTTCTTGCATTCGAGATAACACCGATTGTGCTCGTTTGGCTCAACCTCGATGGGCACCTGCTCGACTACACTGAGCCCATAACCCTGAAGCCCGACCATCTTTTTGGGGTTGTTGGTTAAAAGGCGCATCTGACGGACGCCGATGTTCACCAGCATCTGGGCGCCGATGCCGTAATCGCGCATGTCATCCTTGAATCCCAGTTTCAGGTTGGCCTCCACCGTGTCCATGCCCTTGCATCGCTGCAGTTCGTAAGCCTTGAGCTTATTGATCAGGCCGATGCCCCGGCCTTCCTGGCGCAGGTAGAGAATGACCCCGGATCCTTCGGCGGCCACCATCTCCATGGCCTTGTGAAGCTGGTCGCCGCAGTCGCAGCGCCTGGAACCGAAGATATCCCCGGTCATACATTCCGAGTGTACCCGCACCATGGTGGGCGTTTCCGGATCGATTTCCCCTTTTACCAGGGCGATGTGGGTGAGGTTGTCCACATCGTTTTCAAAAGCGATCATTTTGAAGTCGCCGCCGTGAAGGGTGGGGATGATCGTTTCAGCAGCCCGGTGAACGAAGCTTTCCGTCCGGATGCGGTGCTCCACCAGGTCGGCGATGGTGCAGATGCCGATGCCGTGCTGCTCGCTGAATTTTTCAAGCGTGGGCATGCGGGCCATGGTGCCGTCCTCATCCATGATCTCACAGATCACACCCGATGGGTTCAGGCCGGCCAGCCGGGCCAGGTCCACGCTTCCCTCGGTCTGTCCGACCCGCACCATCACCCCGCCGTTGCGGGCCCGCAGCGGAAAGATGTGCCCGGGTCGGGTCAGGTCGCCGGGTTTGGCGTCGTCGGCCACCGCCGCGGCGATGGTGGTGGCCCGGTCGGCGGCGGATATACCGGTGGTGACCCCGCATTTGGCCTCGATGGAGACGGTGAATCCGGTTTCAAACGGGCTGGTATTGTTTTGGACCATCATGGGCAGGTTCAGCTGGGCACATTTTTCGGCGGTCAGCGACAGGCAGATGAGGCCGCGGCCGTATTTGGCCATGAAATTGATGGCTTCGGGGGTCACCTTCTCCCCCGCCATGGTCAGGTCGCCTTCGTTCTCGCGGTCTTCATCGTCGACCAGGATGACCATTTTGCCGTCGCGGATATCTTCAATGGCCTGGTCGATGGTAATCTTTGGCATGGTGGAGCATTCTCCTGCAGTTCGTTAGCGTCGATCCACAAATGGCATTTTTCGGACCATGCCGGCGTTCTTACTCTGTTGAAATCCTCGACGTAGTTCTATTACGCCTGTGATTTCAACATGGCTGCGGCCTTGGCCTGAACCAAAATATACCATATTGTGGACGGACACTGGTTAGTTTCCCAATACAAAAAAGTGCATCGGCTTCAAGTTTCCGAAGGAACCGGGATGGCCTTCAGGTCCAATTAAGTCTGGGGGTCATTATCAGATAAATCCGGATTTGGCCAGCATCGCCATATCGATGCCGCCACCGGGTTCCTCGGCCTTACCGTGCCCCGAATCCCGGTTCAAGACAAAGCGTTCGACGAATTTGCCGATCATGTCGGTTTCGATATTGACCGCGTCCCCCACCTTTTTCAGGCCGATCGTAGTAAGGCCGGCCGTGTGGGGAATGATGCTTACATCGAATGAGGCACTGTCGCAGCGGTTGATCGTGAGGCTGGTGCCGTCCACGGCCACTGAACCTTTTTCAATCATGTACCGGGACAGGGCCTCGGGGACGCTGATGGTGATGACAATGGCGTTGGCCAGCGTTTTTCTTTCGCGCAGGATACCGATACCGTCCACGTGGCCGGCGACCAGATGGCCGTCCAACCGGTCCGACAGCCGCAATGCCCGTTCCAGATTGACCGGTTCGCCGATCTTGATCTGGCCCAATACACTCCGTTTCAGGGTCTCGGGGGAAACATCCACGGTAAACCGTCTCCCCTGAAGGACCACAGCGGTCAGGCAGGCACCGTTCACAGCAATGCTGTCTCCGATGCGGGTTCCCGTGAGATCGAAATCCGAGGTGATTGAAAACCGGCTTCCCTGCCCGGACGGGTGGATGGCGGCGATGGTGCCCAGCCCTTCGATGATTCCTGTGAACATGACCGTAAAAATAATGTGTAAATGCTTGTTGTCAATGGATCAGCGGGGTTCCAGATAGCCCTGGATCATTACATCCGTGTCGAATCGAATCACCGACAGATCGTGGACGGGGATGCTTTGCTGCATGCTTTCAGGTCCCGCTCCGCGGCAAATGGGAACCCCGTCGTCTCCCCCCAATATCTTCGGCGCGTAAAAGAAACAGATTTTATCTACGATGCGGGCCGCAAAGGCTGAACCGATGACCGAGCCCCCGCCCTCGATCAGCAGGCTGGTGATCCCCATGGCGCCCAGCAGGTCCATGAGGGCCTGCAAGTCGATCCGACCCGATTTCATCGAGGCGTCAACCACCCGAGCGCCGGCGGCCTCCAGGACTGCCCGCCGATCTGCCGGTGCATCGGTCCCGCAAACCACCCACGTAGGAGCATCGGACGCCTGGTTCAGCATCTTTGCCTCCGGAGGGATGGACAAATGCGTGTCCAGGATGATGCGCGTCGGGTCCGAGCCGTGTTGCCCGTCAAGGCGTGTGGTCAGGCTGGGGTCATCTTTTTTTACGGTTTCCACTCCTACCATGATGCCGTCGATTGCGTGGCGGAGCCGATGGACAAACTGGCGGGAGGCCGGACCGGTGACCCAGCGGGAATCGCCGGTGCGTGTGGCGATTCGTCCGTCGAGGGTGGCTGCGCACTTGGCAATGACGAAGGGCCTGCCGGTGGTGACCCAGGTGATAAAATGCTCGTTGAGGGTCCGGGATTCCTTTTCACAGATGCCGGTGACCACGTCGATGCCCTGGTTCCGAAGGTACCCGTTGCCGCCCCCCTTGACGCCGGGGTTCGGGTCGGTCATGGCCACCACCACGCGCCGGATACCGGCATCGAGAATTTTACGGGTGCACGGCGGCGTGCGGCCAACGTGGTTGCACGGTTCCAGGGTGACATAGATGGTCGCTCCGCGGGCTCGTTCACCCGCATCATCGATGGCGTTGACCTCGGCATGGGGGCCACCCGCCCGCTGATGATACCCCCGGCCCACGACACGACCGTCCTTGACCACCACCGCCCCGACCATGGGGTTGGGTGAGGTCCAGCCCCGACCCTTTTCTGCCAGGTCCAAGGCCTGCTGCATGTAGTCCTGATCATTCATTATTTGGCATTATTTGGCCGGATGGCTCAACAGCCGCTTGAGTTCGGACACAAAATCGTTCACGTCTTTGAATTCGCGGTACACCGAGGCAAAGCGCACATAGGCGATGTCATTGAGTTCGTGCAATTTGACCATGACCCGCTCACCGATTTCGTGGGAGGGAATTTCCTTTTCGCCGGTTTCCCTCAGGTCCCGTTCCAGGTCTTCGATGAACTCTTCGATGGTGTTCATGCTGATGTCCAGCTTCTGGCAGGCTTTGCGGATCCCGGAACCCACTTTTTCACGGCTGAAGACTTCCCTGCGGCCATCCTTTTTGATGATCATGATGGGAATTTCTTCAATGTGCTCGTAAGTGGTGAAGCGCCGGGTACAGTCGATGCATTCCCGCCGGCGTCGGATCACGCTGCCGTCCTTGCTTACTCGAGAATCGATAACCTTGTTGTCAAGCTCTCCGCAAAATGGACATTTCATGAAAAACCCTCCCGGTGGCTGCGTAATGGTGAAGAACCGACTTATCATGCAACGGATCGGACATCATCCGTTTTCCGTAAAGGGGATGGTCACCACCGGACTGGCCGGCACCAGCTGGCGACAGGCCACCCCGGCCTGATCGAACATCCTTTTGGAAGCGCGGACGGAGTCGGTGCCGGCATACTTGTCAGAAAGGTAGACCACCTCGCGGATACCCGCCTGGATAATTACCTTGGCGCACTCGTTACAGGGAAACAGAGCCGTATAGATACGACAGCCGGTAAGATTGCCGGGAACACTGTTTAAAATGGCATTGAGCTCTGCGTGGCAGACGTAAGGGTATTTGGTGTCCAGAAAATCTCCCTCGCGGTTCCAGGGCAGGGTGTCGTCGGAACACCCGGTGGGAAAGCCGTTATACCCGACGCCGACGATGCGCTTCTGGCGATTGACGATACAGGCCCCTACCTGGGTGCTGGGGTCTTTGCTGCGCTGGGCCGACAACAGGGCCACCGCCATGAAGTAGTCGTCCCAGGAGAGATAGCCCGATCGTTTTCCCTTGTTGGTTGGGGTCATTGCAAAAGTTCCTTTACCGCCCGTAGCCATATGCCTGGGGATACAGGGGAAATGCATCACACAGCGCCTGCACCCGATCCCGGGTCTTTTTCAGCAGGGCTTCGTTCTCCGGGTTGCGCAGGACATCGTCCACGAGCCCCCCGATGGTTTTCATCTGCTCGGCCAGCATTCCCCGGCTGGTCACAAAGGGGGTGCCGATGCGGATGCCGCTGGTTACATGGGGACCGCGGGTTTCGAAGGGGATGGCATTCTTGTTCACGGTGATGCCGGCCCGTCCCAGGGACTCTTCCGCATCCCGGCCGGTGATGCCCAGACGGGTGAGGTCGACCAGCATGAGATGGTTGTCCGTTCCGCCTGACACCAGGTCCAGGCCCTTATCTTTCAGGCTGTCGGCCAGGGCTGCCGCATTGGTTACGATGTTTTTCTGGTATTGTCGGAAGGGGGCGCCCAGGGCTTCCTTGAAGGCCACGGCCTTGGCCGCGATGACGTGCATCAGCGGACCGCCCTGAATGCCGGGGAAAACCTGGCTGTTGATTTTCTTTCCATAGGCCTCCCGGGCCAGGATCAGTCCTCCGCGGGGGCCGCGCAGGGTCTTGTGGGTGGTGGAGGTGACCACATCGCTATGGGGGATGGGTGAGGGGTGCACCCCGGCCGCCACCAGTCCGGCGATGTGGGCCATATCCACCAGCAGCAGCGCCTCGATGGATCGGGCAATTTCCGACAGCGCTTTGAAATCGAAAAACCGGGGATAGGCGCTTGCTCCGGCCACGATCATTTTCGGACGGTGCTGTTTGGCCAGGCGTTCGACCTGGTCGTAGTCGATGGTTCCCGTCTCCCGGCTGACGCCGTAGTGGAAAAAGTGGAAAAACCGGCCGGAAAAGCTGACTTTGGCACCGTGGGTCAGGTGGCCGCCGTGGGCCAGGTCCATTCCAAGCACCGTGTCGCCGGGTTCGAGCAGGGCAAAGTAGGCGGCCATGTTGGCCTGGGAGCCCGAATGGGGCTGCACGTTGGCGCTGTCGGCACCGAACAGCGCCAGGGCCCGGTCGATGGCCAGTTGTTCGGCCCGGTCGACGAACTCACACCCCCCGTAGTAGCGTTTTTCGGGATAGCCTTCGGCGTATTTGTTGGTCAGGATGCTGCCCTGGGCCGCCATGACGGCCGGGCTGGCGATATTTTCCGATGCAATCAGCTCCAGGTGAGATTGCTGGCGTATCGCTTCGTCCTGGATGACACGGGCGATCTCGGGGTCGGTCTTTCGAATCAAGTCGGTATTCAACGGGCACGCTCACTTTCCATTCAAATCGTGTCAAACATGTCCAGCCGGCGCTGATGCCGCCCTGCTTCGAAGGGGGTTTTCAGCCAGGTTTTCAAAATTTCCAGGGCCAGAATATCGCCGATCACCCGGCCACCCATGACCAGTATGTTGGCGTTGTTGTGCCGGCGGCTCATGGCGGCTGAGAACAGGTCGTTGCAGAGGGCTGCGCGTACGTGGGGATATTTGTTGGCCACCATGGACATGCCCAGCCCGGTGCCACAGATGAGAATGCCCCGCTCGTATTCGCCTGAGGATATCTTTTCGGCTACGATCTTGCCGGTGTCCGGATAGTCCATGGACGCCTCGTCGTGGGTGCCGACATCGGTAACGGCGATGCCTTGCGCCTCCAATGCCGTTTTGAGTGTCTCCTTGAGCCGGTATGCCGCATGGTCGCAGCCGATGATGATTCGCTGGGGTCCGGGTGCTTCGGTCATGGTCCTCGGTTCCTTTCGGTGAAAACGTGTGATCGATAAAAGGACTGACCTGTTTACATATCCAGAACCATCGAACACCGCAAGAAAAAAAAGGAAGTGTTTAGGTTGGTTAGGGCTTTATACCCGATGTTTTACGCTTTTAAAAATGTAATTTTCCGGTATTTCCGGGGTGGGAGGACGGTTGAAAAGGGATCGGTGGGGATTAACCCTGAACCTTTGAATCCAGACCGACCGTTTGTTCGGGATTCATGGAATGTACCGCTTTACCACCAGGCAGGCGTTGGTGCCTCCGAAGCCGAAGGAATTGGACATGGCGTAGGTAATGTCCACCTTGCGGGCAACCTTGGGTACATAGTCCAGATCGCATTCGTCACCGGGGTTTTCCAGATTGATGGTGGGCGGGATGATGCCGTTTTTCAAGGCCAGAACGGTAAACGAGGTTTCGATCCCGCCGGCACCGCCCAGCAGGTGGCCGGTCATGGATTTGGTCGAAGAAATAGGCACTTTTGCAGCACCAACGCCAAATACCTTTTTGATTGCCCGGGTTTCGTAGAGATCGTTCAATGGGGTGGAGGTGCCGTGGGCGTTGATGTAGTCGATGGCTTCACAGGAAATGCCTGCGCTGTCGATGGCGGCCTGCATGCACCGGATCATGCCATCGCCGTCCGGAGACGGGGAGGTCATATGATAGCCGTCACCGCTCTGGCCGTAGCCGGCCATTTCAGCCAGGATGGTTGCGCCCCGCTCGAGCGCATGCTCCAGGTCTTCGAGAATCAGCATGCCGGCGCCTTCTCCCACCACGAACCCGTCACGGTCGCTATCAAAGGGCCGTGAGGCCTTCTGGGGATCGTCGTTGCGGGTGGACAGCGCTTTCATGGAGTTGAAACCGGCAATGCAGGTGGGGGTGATGACGGATTCAACACCGCCGGTGATCATGGCGTCCGCCTGTCCCCGCAAGATGGTGTTGCAGGCATCGCCGATGGCGTGGGCACCGGCGGCACAGGCGGTAGCCACGGAGATGTTGGGCCCTTTGGCCCCCAGGTGGATGGAGATCATTCCGGGGGCCATATTGCCGATGATCATGGGGATGAAAAAGGGACTGACGCGTTTGGGTCCTTTTTCCTGGACGGTGCGGGCGGTGAACTCCAGCATTTCCAGGCCGCCCAGTCCGCATCCGGTGATCACGCCCACGCGGGGGCTATTGGTGCCATCGATAGTAAGACGGGCGTTTTCAACGGCCATCCGGGCGGCTGCGACCGCATAGGCAATGAATCTTTCGGTGCGCTTGGCCTCTTTTTTGGGAAGGAAATCCTCCGCATTGAAATTCTTTACTTCTCCCGCGATTTTGGTGGTGAATTCAGTGGTATCGAAACGCGTGATTTGGCCAATACCGGACCGGCCTTCACACAAGGCCGACCAGGTTTCATCGACGCCGATACCCAGCGGTGTTACGAGTCCCAATCCGGTAATGACAACCCGTCTGCTCAACGATTCCTTCCCTTCTGGGGCAATAGACAATTAGTAATTATGAATTCCTAATTTTGAATGAAGGTATTCTTTCATCAAAAGAAACACGCAGAAATCCTTAATTCAACATTTAAAATTCTCAATTCAGAATTAATTTTAGTGGTTTTTGATGTAGTCGAAGGCGTCTTTGACGGTGACCATCTTTTCGGCGTCTTCATCGGAGATGTCCACGTCGAACTCTTCTTCCATGGACATGATCAGTTCCACCAGGTCGAGGCTGTCGGCCCCGAGGTCGTCCACAAAAGAGGCTTCCGGAACCACTTCGGCAATGTCTACACTGAGTTTCTCCGCGATGATCTTTTTGACTTTATCTTCTACTGACATGACAATCTCCTTTCACGAATAATAAAATTGAGGAATTCAGGGATTGAGGAATTCAGGGCGCTGTGTCTTAGTGCCCCAATTCTCAATTCCCCAATACTCACATATACATGCCTCCACTGACATGGATGGTCTGGCCGGTAATGTAATCCGCCGCTGCAGAGGCGAGAAAAGCGACGACGCCGGCGATGTCCCGGGGCGTGCCGATGCGTCCCATGGGGATCTGGCCGATCATGGCCGTCTTGGCCTTGTCGTCGAGATCGCCGGTCATATCGGTATCGATATAGCCGGGGGCAACGGCATTCACCGTGATGTTGCGGCTGGCCAGTTCCCGGGCCACGGCCTTGGTCAGGCCGATGATGCCCGCTTTTGAAGCCACGTAGTTGGCCTGACCCGGGTTGCCGGAAACGCCTACCACCGATGAGATATTGATGATCCGCCCATAGCGCTGCTTCATCATGGCCTTGGCGGCCACCTTCATGCAGTTGAAGGTTCCCTTCAGGTTGACGTCCATCACCGCGTCCCAGTCGGCTTCCTTCATGCGCACCAGAAGGCCGTCGCGGGTGATGCCGGCGTTGTTCACCAGCACATCGATCCGTCCGGATTCCTTCAGGACGGTGCCCAGGAAGTCGGATACGGCACTTTCCGAAGCCACGTCCACCGGGTGATAGATGGCCTTGCCGCCGGCGGCTTCAACGCCCGCGGCCGTGGTCTGGGCCGCAACCCGATCGCTGTTGTAGTTGAAATAGACGGTGGTTCCCGGTGCGCTCAGGGCGGTGCAGATGGCCCGTCCGATGCCTCGCGATCCGCCGGTGACCACGACAATCCGATGGTCCGATTCGGTCATGATGTCCTCTCGAAAATCCGGTCGGCGATGCGGTCCATATCGTCGATCAACCCGCGGTAGCTGCCCTCCAAAACGGGCAGATCCAACGACTGCAGGAATTGATCCGCCGTTTCGGCAGGGACGACATCTCTGCCCATCACGATCAGCCGCGTTTTTTCAGCTACCAGTCGGGCACAGGTGCTGGCAAAAACCCGCGCCGTGGCCAGGGTGGTTTCGTCCGCCTGCTTCACGGCCAGTCGGGCCATGCTTTCCCCCACTTCCACGTGGGCCATCATATCGGCCAGGGCGAACATCACCTGCTGGTGGCGGGTGAGGCGGTTTTCGTGGGCAAAATCAATCGTGCGGTTCAGCGTCCGGGCGCAGGCGGCCATGGTCCGGCAGCTGGCCTGACCGCACTCGCCGTGAAGCTCGTCCAATCCGCTGGCCATGGCTTCGTAGAAGGCTCCTTTGGTCTTGCGGGTTTTCTTCCAGCGGAAGGTGGATATGATGTTCTGCTGGATTTCACTGGTGCCTTCGTAAATACAGGTGATTTTTACATCTCTTTTGATCTTTTCCACGCCGAATTCGCTGATGTAGCCATACCCGCCCAGGGCTTGCATGGCATCGTCCGCCGCGCGGTTGGCGGCTTCGGAGGTAAAGAGCTTGGCGATGGAACCTTCCACCTGAAGGTCCTCGTCTTCGCTGTCCAGTCGGCGGGCAATGGCTTCGATGTGGGCGGCGGCCGCCTTCAGGTTGACCCAGTGGGGAACGATCAGCTTGTTGGTGTAGCCTTTTTTCTCGGAAAGGGGCCCGCCGAACTGCACCCGTTCGTGGGCGTAGGGAATGGCGATTCCCTCTAAAGCCGCCTCTCCGGCCCCCAGGGCCATGGCCGCCACCATCAGCCGGGTGTAGCCGAACACCTGGTTGGCCTGCTTGAGGCCTCTGCCGGGGACGTCGCCGATCAGGTTTTCCGCGGGGACGAATACATCGGTAAAGGTCAGGGGAGAGGTGTTGGATGCCCGGATACCGTGCTTTTCTTCACCCTTGTGCTGCTCGAAGCCTTTCGTGCCTTTTTCGACCACGAAAAAAGTGGGGCCTTCGGGGGTCTGCGCCAGGACGGTCACGAAATCGGCATATCCCCCGGTGGAGATGAACTGCTTGGAGCCGTTGATCCGGTAACCGGTGAGGGTTCCCGACGCGTCAATGACCGGCTCGGCCTTGGTTTTGAGGGAGGCCAGGTTGCTGCCGGCCTCCGCTTCGGTCACCGCGTAGGCTACCAGGCTGTGGCCCTCGGCAACGGCGCCCAGCCACTTCTGCTTCTGGGCCTCGGTGCCGCCGACGATGATGGGGTCCGACCCCAGCTGGATGGCGAAAAAGGCCGTTCCTACGCCCAGGCAGATCTTGCTCATCTCCCGGGTGACGACGCAGCAGTCCATGGCCCCGCCGCCCATGCCGCCGTAGGCTTCGGGAATGAACAGCAGCTGGAGCCCGATCTCCGGACTCAGCATCTCCCGGACGGCGGCTTCGGGGAAAATTTCGCCACGGTCCCATTCTAGGACGGCTTTTTTGGTCAGCAGGCGTTTGGACAGCTGGCGCACGGTGTGGACCACCATCTGCCGGGTCTCCTCGTCCAATCCTCCCTGCGGGCGATGGGCTCCAGTGTCGGTCATGATCGGCTTATCCTTTGGGTTGATCAGTCTTCGTCTTTAACGATAACGCTTTTCCCTTTATACTCTCCGCATTCGGGGCAGGCATGATGGGGAAGTTTGGCTTCTCCGCATTCAGGGCAGGTCCCCACGTCTGGGGCGTCGGTTTTTTTGTGGGTGCGTCGTTTATCCCGTTTTGACTTGGATGTCTTGTGCTTTGGTACAGCCATTAGTAGTCTCCTAAACTATTAAAATATTTATAAAAATTCCAGAATCAGCCCTGTTTTCGATTGACAGCGCCTCTAGTAATTAAAATGCCGACGAATGTCAAGGATTTTCCCAAAAATCTTTTCCTGTGCACCCTTGTTCCGGCTGTGGCGATGTGATAATGAGAGGGCCGGCGAAGGGCCGGGACCGAGCGGCCATGATTTCATTGATTGTTATTACGAGTGGTTACCGTTTTTGCCAGGGTAAGGTTTCGTCACGGACAGAACGGCGGTCGGCTATCGGATGAAGCGCCCGCCGCTGCCGTCGGCCAGGGAAGCGGCCGAATGACCGTGACCGGCAAATAACTTGCTATTTTGCTAGATGTGTCATTTCCATCCGTTCATCAACGACTCAAACAAGGTATATCAGAATGGAAACCATCATTACCCGATTTCCACCGAGCCCTACGGGCTACCTGCATGTGGGCGGAGCTCGCACGGCATTGTTCAACTGGCTGTACGCCCGTCAAAATCACGGCAAGTTTGTCTTGCGCATCGAAGATACGGATGCGGTGCGTTCCACCCAGGCATCCGTGGATGCCATTTTCGAAGCCATGAACTGGCTGGAACTGGACTGGGACGAAGGACCCTATTTTCAAACGCAGCGATTTGACATTTACCGGGAGTACCTGCAGAAGCTGCTGGACTCGGGGGATGCCTATTATTGCACCTGCACTCCACAGGAGGTGGAGGCCATGCGCCAGAAGGCCATGGCCGACGGCGGCAAGCCCAAATACGACGGACGCTGTCGGGAACGCGGCCTGCCAAAGTCGGACAACGCTGTGATTCGTTTCAAGTCCCCCCTGGTCGGGACCACGGTGGTGGAAGACGTGATTAAGGGCAATATCGTTTTTCAGAACACCGAGCAGGACGATTTTGTGATCTGTCGCAGCGACGGAACGCCCACCTATAACTTCGTGGTCGTGGTGGACGACATCACCATGGGCATCAATACGGTGATCCGCGGCGACGATCACGTGATGAATACGCCCAAGCAGATCCTTTTATACCGGGCGCTGAAATCCCCCCTGCCCGTGTTCGGCCATGTGCCCATGGTGCTGGGAAAGGACAAGACCCGGCTGAGCAAACGCCACGGTGCCATGTCGGTGACCGCCTACCGGGACATGGGCTACCTGCCCGATGCCTTCATCAATTACCTGGCCCGGCTGGGGTGGTCCCACGGCGATCAGGAGTTCTTCACCCGCCAGGAGCTGGTGGAAAAGTTCAGCCTGAAGAACATCGGCAAGTCAGCCGGCGTGTTCGACACGGACAAGCTCACCGCCCTGAATGCCGACCATATCCGGGCCGCATCCGTCCGGCAGCTCGCCCCCCGGGTGCTGCCATTTTTCAGGAAAAAAGGATACGATGCCGCCGATGACGAATACCTGGCCGGGGTTATCGGCACCCTGCACACCCGCAGCAAGACCCTGGTGGAGATGGCCGACGGCGCCCATTTTTACTACCGGGACGATGTGCGGCCCTACGACGAAAAGGCGTCCAAGAAGTTCCTGACGTCGGAGACGGCAAAGGTGCTGGCCCTGCTAGTCGAGCAGTTGGAGGCACTGGACAATCTGGCGGAAAAGACCCAGGAGGGCGCCTTTAAACGGGTGATGGATCAAACGGGCTTGGGCTTCGGCAAGATCGCCCAGCCGGTGCGGGTGGCCCTGACCGGCACGACCGTGAGTCCCGGCATTTTCGAAGTGATCGAGGTGCTGGGCAAGGAGCGTGTGCTGGCAAGGCTGAGGGCAGCGGTGGCGTTTATTGAATCGAGCGGTAGTTGACTGCAGCGCAGATAAATTCCCAAAAACAATATCCAAATTTCAAATGAATTCCAAACTTTAAAATCGAAATCCCAAACAAGGGTGATCGCCCATGGCAGGTTATCTTTTTTGAGATTTGGTTATTGGGACTTATTTGGGATTTTGGATTCCCGATATTAAATTGCTTTGCGACGTGCGGCTGCTATACGTATGGGAGCCCACAAGCTGTATACATTAAGTCTTGACTCCCCCGCCGCTTTTGTGTAAACGGGCACCATTCGATGCTGGGGGATCGTCTAATGGCAGGACAGCGGACTCTGACTCCGTCAATCAAGGTTCAAATCCTTGTCCCTCAGCCACCGCATATCAAGGGTTTACGGCGATTGTCGTAAACCCTTTTTTTATGCCGCCGATTGCCTGAACGTTCCTGCTGTAAGGCCAACGGTGGTTGGCGTCGGCCGCAGGCGTGCCATCTTGCCGCGATATAAAATCGTCCAAAAACCATTTTAAGAAGCTGGAAGCCGCTCCCGCATGAAATCCGAAAGGAATAAATGCCGAACCGAATGGATTTTATTATTGCGGTCCGTGCCTATATTCCCGATCTATAGACGTTCTTGAGGTTCTTAGACAAAGGAGGTCGTCATGTCTGTTCTTGGATCCAACCCAGCACGGATCAACCTTGCCATCATCATGCGTGTCGCCCTGGTCGCCCTCATGCTGCTTCTTACCGGGTGTATGAAAAATTACGGCCGATTCAACTTGGACCGGCAGGTGGAACGAGATTTTCGAACAGGAACGGTTCAACCGGAATTTCAATACTACTTCGCGGGCAGGGAGACCATGCCCTACGCCATCATCGGCATCGACCGCAGTTATACCGTCCCTTCACGGTACTGGATCCCCTTTTATCCGGAGCCGGAAACCCTCAGGAAAATGAGCGGAAACGTGTACAACGCGTATTCAGACCGACCCTACGGGGCCTTCATCCTCGGCCCCGACGGCAAAACGATCGGTGTCTGGTATTCCACCGTCTACAACTGCAGCGTAAAGGTCGATCAAGCGCAGCACACGGTTCAGGTGCTGTTCAACAACCCGGAAAATGACGATCGTCCGGGACTGGCGAAGTAGGGTATCCCGACCCAACGGGCATGGGGTTTTAAGCGGGGGGCAGATTAAAACAGGTCTCCCATCTTCCAAAGCGTATCCAGACCGACAATCGAAACGATGGTGACATCGGTTCTTTTCTGGGCAGCTTCCCCGCCACTCACCCCTCCCTGTTCACGAACCACGGCCACAAACGGTACCCAATACCCGGAAACACCGTTAAGCTTAATTATAGGTAATTAAATATAGAAATATTTCTTTAACGATTAATTGCAGGCCGTTAGTGAGGAACATACCAAATATGACGGCAGGCATGGAAAAACCCCCACGATATGGTGGCGTTGCACGCCACGCGGCTGTTTATGGCCGCGATGAACAACGCCCCGACGGGTGGCGAAACGGTAAAAACCCTTGACAGGCGTCAGTGCCGCTGGTAGAAATCAGCTAAATTATTAGGTGTATATGTGCGGTTTGATGAAATTGTAATGTAAATTCAATAGGTTCGTCACCGCCGATCGCTCTTGTAAAACCAACTTCGAAAGTGGAATTTCTGTATTTTGAGATTTCAGGTTTTCGTTCCTTCGCTGAAGACCTGAAAATTTAAAATAAACACCCAAGCGAAAGGAGGTGATTCGGGAGCTCGTTGCAGTACCTGTTTGACAGTTAACCAGTGACAATTATTAGGTTGCAGTAAACCAGATGAATTTCCGTTAAGGAGGAAAGACCAAGATGAAAAAACTGTTTATTATTTTTGCGATTATCTGCCTTGCCGCACCAGTCATGGCAGCCGACTGGAGCTTCTACGGCAGCTCCCGTATGCAGACCTGGCGGGACTCCAATGACATCGGATTTGACGGTGCCCAGGCCGATGACGAGGACACTACCTGGAATCAGCAGGGCAACAGCCGTATCGGCGCCAACGTGAAGGTCAACGACGAGATTGGCGGCCGGTTTGAATACGGCACGGGTGTCAACGTGAGACACCTGTATGGCACCTACACCTTGGGCAACGGCAGCCAGCTGTTGTTTGGCCAGACCGAGCCCCCGAGCAGCATTTTCTACTCCAACAGCGTGTACGGCGCTGACGGTGACCTGCTGGGCGTCGGCCAGTTCTACGTCGGCCGCAAACCCATGGTCCAGTGGACCATGGGATCCTTGAAGGTGGCCCTGATTCAGCCGCTGACCAGCTTGGACTACTACGATGAAACTGCCGACGATGTTCTGACCTATGCCGGCGATGTCGATGTCGACCTGCCGAAAATGGAGGTCTCCTACCAGTTCAAAACCGACGCCTTCTTCGTCGACGTGTTCGGTGGCTACCAGACCTACACGCTGGATGCTGACGTCGGTGATGATCAAGATGTCGACTCCTATGTTGTCGGCGTCGGTGGCGGCGTGACCTTCGGTCCTGTTTTCTTCAATTTAGGTGTCCATATGGGCCAGAACCTGGGCAACTACGGCGCTTCCGGCTTCCTGGCTCCTTACAATGGCGACGCTGATATGTTCGCAACCAACAATGCGGGCGTTGATGCCAATGGTGACCTGGTTGACAGCGACGCTCTGGGCTATCTGGCCGTGTTGGGCTTCAAAGCTTCCGATATGATCACCATCGAGGCTGGCTACGGCCATCAGTCCTACGAGTGGGATATTGACGATTCCGAAGATGTCAATGCCACCCAGTACTACGTGAATGCCACCATTAACATCGCTCCCGGCTTCTTTATCGTTCCTGAAATCGGCAAGGTGGACTACGAAGCGTTTGACGAAGACTATGGTGATTTCACTTACTTCGGCGCCAAGTGGCAGATCAACTTCTAAGCAGGCGTTCTCATGACTGTCTGATTAGATGCACCAAAAATTAAAAACCCGGGGCAACTGCCCCGGGTTTTTTTTTGCTGGTTTCCGTATTTCCCGGCCTTGTGGTTCTCGGCCGTTTCCACAGGGGTGGCGTCATCCGGCCTCTTCAAATGATCGTACCCTTACGGCCTCCCTTCGCAATGATATCCGCAACCCTTCGCGCTTGAAAAAAAGCGGAACGCATTCTGGGATAGGTGCGGCGACGAACCTGAGCGGCGGGTGCCTTTCCCGATGACAATTCAGCCCTTATGCGTGGGGAGCTTTTGGCTTCGCCATATTGCCGGTACCCGCTGGGGAACCCGCCGCTATCTGAATATGGAATTATTCAAGGAGATGGAGAAAGAAGAAGCCGCTGCCTGAACCATTTTGCCACCGCACTCAAAAGTGTGAAAAATTCCTGACGCTATCATAAAGAGAAGTCGCTGCCTATATCATGTTGCCACCAAAAGTGGAAAGCGTCTTGATGCTACCCGAAATGAGAATAAAAAACCGCCGCTTTTCTAAAGGTCAAGCGGCGGTTTTACTTTCTAAACGTATCGGAAATTTTACATCGTTATTGCTGATTCAGATCAAAACCAATGAGTCTGCTGATAGAATCGGTGAAGATCGCGGCACCTTCCTTTGTAACGAGGGCGATAAGCAGTTCATCCTGCCCGTCGTTATCATAATCGGCCACTTTGAAATCGGCGATGCGCCCTTTGACGGTCTGGGTTTTCCATTGTGAAGCAAATGTAACGCCATCCCATTGGAGACACTCCAAATGGGCTTTATTGAAGCTTCGCTGGTTCTCGAGCATATTTCTCAGCCTGTCCTCGTGGCTGGCGATCATAATTTCCGCTTTGCCATCCCGGTCGATATCGGTAATTCGAACCCGCATGGGATAGTAGATCTTTTTCTCATACCCCGGTTCCGTTTTTCGGGGGGTATAGAAAAGCAGGTTGCCGCCGGAAATATCGCTGTCTTCCCAGTCTGCTTCACCCGGGCCGCTGTAAAGACGCAGCCGATCGGAGCTGTCGTAAGCCAGGATCTGGCTATTCCCGCTGTTGGTCGCGTCACCGTACGTTCCTCCGATAAGGTTGGTCTTGCCACCGGACAACAGCCGTGTGCCGGGTACTATGCTGCTGCCCTGCCAGATCATTTCGTGGACCGCCTCGGTAAAAACGCTGTTATCGGCGGTCAGCTGGCGCTGTCCCAGCAGAACGACACCATGGTCGATGGTCCGGGCGATGCGGTAGTACCAGTTGTCGGGACCGTAAATCCGGTTGTACTCTTTCCCGGTGTACTCCAAGACAAAAGAATCCACGGTGTTTTTATTGGGGCCGAGACTGCTGACATAGATTTCCGGTATCCCGTTGCCGTTGACATCGCCTATATCTACTCCGATATAGGTGCTGGTGCGGGTAGGCGCGGTTTCGGCCACCTTAAGAAACTGGCCGTTTTGCATGCGATAAATGGAAACCAGCTTGTCCGTGAGAAGCACCACTTCCTGGAAACCGTCATTGTCCACATCTCCGACATCCAGCCCGGTGATCAGTTTTTTGAAATTCCGGCTTTTCCAGGTCGTACTGCCGCCGCCGACAGCTCCCGCCGGCGCGGTGGAAAGAAAGGCGGGATTGGGTGTATCGGCCTGACTCGCAATGATGGGCGTTGAATCCGATTGGGTGCCGCCAGAGATCAGTATTTTTTCCGGATGCATACGCGGGTTTTGCGCCTGGGATGCCGGCTGGACCTGGGGTGCCGCGACGTTGCCCGTCTGCGGTGCCGGGGCCGCCGTCGGCCGCTGGGCCACTTCGCGGCCGAATACGCTGGTGTTGATGGTGGTGGCGAACTGGTTGATCTGGGGAATTACCTCGCCCATGCCGCGGGTCTGGGCGAAAAAGGGCAGGGGGGCCTGCCGGCCGCTGACATCCACCATCTTGGCATCGATGCTCACGCTCTCGCCGAACACCGTCAGACTGCCGAAAAGGACGTAGTCCGCCTGGAGCTTCCCGCCCACCAGCAGCGCCCTGCTCTGGCCGTCGAATCCTTCCACGGATGCCAGGGCTGCTTTGGTTTCACTCTTATTGATCACCTCCACCTTGTCCTGCCAGGCCAGTCGGGATCCGAGCATGTCCAGGATGCCTTCCTGAAGAAAGGTCATGTCTTTTTCCGCATGCACGTCAAAGGGGAGGATGGCCACCCGCGCAGGGGCGGCGAGGGCCGGAGCGGCGGCGAAAAGCAGCAGCAGGGAGAATAGGGTCAATAGGGTGTTGCGGATCAGACGATATGATGGGTTCTTCAATGGAGGCTCCTGTATCTGAATGTTGTTTTTAACCAGGGAGACTTAAAAAATTCCAAATTACAATATCCAAATTTCAAATAAATTCCAAATCACAATATCAAAATCTCAAACAATAGAGAATCTCGGCGGTCGGCAACTACTTTGATTTTTCCAATATTGATGAAAGGATTTTCTTCAGTTCCAGTGCCTCTTGGATCAAATCTTTGGCTTCATGGATGTTCTGCGAATTGTTTGTTTCATTTATTAGCTTGAGCCAATAAGCGCTTTCTTTGGCTTCCTTGCGACTGATTTTGATTCGCATCAAAAAATCTTTTTTGCTCAAAGATTCGTTGGTTTATATATAATTCGCACCCACCGAACCTGAAGCTCGGACCAGTTGTCTGCCATCATCGATATTCGCAATCGTCTTGGGCAATGTTTTTACAAAAAGCCTCACTTTTTTGGCGAATTGGAATGTTCTTTCTTCAAGATCATAAGGTTTTTCATTGCTGATTTCGGGCATTTTGATAAATTATTTGATTTGTCTCTTAGCAGTAAAAAGATGACGATTTAAGAAATTACAAATCACAAGATCCAAATTCCAAATAAACTCCACATCTCAATATCGAAATTCCAAACGGGAATGAAGATCGGCCTTTTTTGATATTTGGAATTTGGTCATTGTGATTTATTTGGAATTTGTCATTTGAATATTGTTATTTGACCATTTATCTTTGCGGCATTCCAAATGCATTAATTCGTGCCCATTTAATCCCACCTTTTTTATCCCAACTTCTTCCTCAGTATCTCATTCACTACCTTCGGATTGGCCTTTCCCCGGGTCTGCTTCATCACCTGGCCGACGAAAAACCCCATGAGCTTTTTCTGGCCGCCGCGATAGCGATCGGCTTCATTGGGGTGGCCGGCGATGACCGCATCGACGACGGGATCGATGGCCGAGGTGTCCGATACCTGGACCAGGCCCTTTTCCGCGACAATGGTTTTAGCCGGCTGGCCGGTTGCCGCCATGGCCTCGAAGACCGTTTTGGCGATTTTCCCGCTGATCACATCCGCATCCAGCAGCTTCAGCAGGCCGGCCAGGTTTTCGGGTGAGACCGGTGTATTTTCGATCTCCACCCCCTTGGCGTTGAGCAGGCCCAGCAGGTCGCCCATGATCCAGTTGGCCACGGTTTTGGGCTGGTCGAATTCAGTCAGGCAGGCCTCGAAATAGTCGGACAGTTCGCGGCTGCCGGTCAATACCTTAGCATCGGCGGAGGACAGACCGTAGTCGGCTATGTACCGGGCCTGGCGCTGGGCCGGCAGCTCGGGCATCTGCGCGCGCATGCGGTCGACCCAGGCGTCGTCGACCACCAGGGGCAGCAGATCCGGATCGGGGAAATAGCGATAATCATGGGCATCCTCCTTGCCGCGCATGGATACGGTCTGCCCTTTGTCCGGCTGCCACAGACGGGTCTCCTGGGCCACCTGGCCGCCATCGAGCAGGATCTCCTTCTGGCGGGCGATTTCATAATAGAGGGCTTTTTCGACGTGCTTGAATGAGTTGAGGTTTTTCACTTCAGTGCGGGTGCCGAAGACCGTCGACCCCTCGGGCATGATGGAAATGTTGGCGTCGCAGCGGAAGCTGCCTTCCTCCATGTTGCCGTCGCTGATGTCCAGGTAGCGCAGGATGGCGCGGAGCCGGCGCAGGTACTCGCCGGCGGCCTCGGGGCTGCGGATGTCCGGCTCGCTGACGATCTCCATCAGCGGCGTACCGGTCCGGTTCAGGTCCACCCGGCTGATGGGGCGGTCCGGATCGTGGATGAGCTTACCGGCATCCTCTTCCATGTGAATGCGGGTAATTCCGATGCGCAGGGATCTGCCCTCGACCTCGATATCCAGGTAGCCGTTGGTGGCGATGGGCAGTTCGTATTGGGAGATCTGGTAGCCCTTGGGCAGGTCCGGGTAAAAGTAGTTTTTGCGTGCGAACCGGCTTTCCGGCTGAACGGCGCAGTGGGTGGCCAGGGCCATTTTGATGGTGTAGTCCACCACCTTTTTATTGAGCACCGGCAGCACGCCGGGCATCCCCAGGCACACCGGGCAGGTGTGGGTGTTGGGGGGGGCACCGAAGGCGGTGGAGCAGCCGCAGAAAATTTTGGTCCGGGTTTTCAGCTGGGCGTGGACTTCAAGGCCGATGACGGGGGTAAATTCCATCTGATCATTCCATTGCGGTTCTTTTTTCGGGTTTTCGGCTATCGGTGAAAGTCTTCCCGATGCGTCGCAAGAGCATGCACTATCACCAACGGCAGGGATTGTAAAGGTTGGTGTGGCGGCGCTTTGGAATGAATGGGCCATGTAAAAATCAATATCGTCGGGTCATCGCGTGAAACGTTCCCGGTTGCGCCATTTAGGCGCAGGCGGGAACGTTTCACGCGTTGGCGGGGGAATCCAGTAGGCGGAAAACCGATGATCGATCGGAAAACTTCCCATCGCCGGGTAGGTCTTCGGGCTCACAATAAAATCGGCATGCCGCCGATGGTATTATTCCGGCCGCCTTAGTAAACACCAATCGGTAAAACAGGCTTGATAATTACATCCCTGGCCCCTGCACCCGGCAACCTTGCCGATGGTGGGACACACCGTCGTCGCCGGTATCCTTGCAACGATTCAAACAGAGAGGCGGAAAGACCATGACCCAACTGCCCAACATGACCGATTATGACATCGAATACAGCCGTTTCACCTGGCAGGTACCCGATTTTTACAACTTTGCCGGCGACGTGATCGATCGCTGGGCCGAAAATCCGGACAAGCTGGCCATGCTCTGGGTGGATGACGCCGGCACGGAAATCAAAAAGACCTTCGCGGACGTCGGCCGGGCCTCCCGTCAGGTCGCCAATGTCCTGGCCGACGGCGGCGTGAAACCCGGTGACGTGGTCATGATGGTGCTGCCGAGAAACATCGAGTGGTGGGAAGCATTCACCGCCTGTATCCGCATGGGTGCCGTGGTGGCCCCGGGCACCACTCAACTGACCGCCAAGGACCTCAAATACCGGGCCACCACCTCGGAGGCCGTCTGCATCATCACCAACCCGGAGATCGCCGCCCGGTTCGATGAGGTGGCCGCCGCGTGTCCCACGGTCAAGAGCAAAATCGTCATCACCCAGGCCAGAGACGGCTGGACGTTCTACACCGATGCGGTGAGCGCCGCGCCGGCTGATTTCGAGACCGCCAGGACCAGAAGCGACGACAACTGCATCGTCTATTTCACTTCCGGCACCACGGGTTTTCCCAAGATGGCCCTTCATACCCACGCTTCCTACCCCATCGGCCACCAGGTAACCGGCAAATACTGGCTGGACCTCAAACCCGAGGACATGCACTGGAATATCAGCGATACCGGCTGGGCCAAGGCCGCCTGGAGCAGCTACTTCGGCCCCTGGAGCCAGGGGGCGGCCCAGTTCATCCACCATACTGATCGTTTCGACCCCCTCACCACGCTGGACCTGCTGGCCAGGTACCCCGTGACCACCATGTGCGGCGCCCCCACCATCTATCGCATGCTGGTGCTCCAGGACCTGAGCCGGTTCACCTTCCCCTCCCTGCGCCACTGCGTGGGCGCTGGCGAACCCTTGAACCCCGAGATCATCGAGGTATGGAAAAAGGCCACCGGCTGCACGATCCGCGACGGCTACGGCCAGACCGAAACCGTCTGCCTGTGCGGCAGTTTTCCCTGCATCGAGCCGCGCTTCGGCTCCATGGGCAAGCCCACCCCCGGCATTACCCTGAAGGTCATCGACGACCAGGGCAACGTGCTGCCCCCCAACACCGAGGGGGACATTGCCGTGGCGGTCAAGCCCGAACGTCCCGTGGGGCTGTTCAAGGAGTACTGGAAAGAGCCGGACCGCACCGCGGCCAGCTACCGCAACGGTTGGTATCTTACCGGCGACCGGGCCTACGTGGACGAAGACGGATATTTCTGGTTCGTGGGCCGGGCCGACGACGTGATTCTTACGTCCGGATACCGGATCGGCCCCTTCGAGGTGGAAAGCGCCCTGATCGAGCATCCGGCGGTGGCCGAATCGGCCGTGGTGTCCAGTCCGGACCCCACCCGCGGTGAAGTCGTCAAGGCTTTCGTCATCCTGGCTCCCGGGTTCGAGGGCAGCGACGCCCTGGCCAGGGAACTTCAGGACCACGTGAAAAAAGTCACGGCACCCTACAAATACCCCCGCAAAATCGATTTCGTGACCGAACTGCCCAAGACCGTCAGCGGCAAGATCCGCCGCATCGAACTCCGGGATGCGGAATGGGGCAAGCGCTGAAACGGGTGGGTTTTTCATTCATTGCCGGTTTTTAAAAAAGGGAGGCATCCGCCTCCCTTTTCTGGTATACAGGGGAAAACTGGGCAACGGATCCGATCCGGATGCACCCGGTGGCGGCTTTTCAACCGGCGGCCATCGGACCCAACGCTGTGCTGCATGAATGTTTTAACCCATCACCGCCAAAGGAGGATTGAAATGGCCGAAACCGTTATTGTCGACATCCTGGAGAATCACATCGGCGAAATCACCCTGAACCGTCCGGACAGCCTCAATACCTTTACCCTGACCCTGGCATCCGAACTCACCGCCGCATTGCTTCAACTGGAGGGCGATTCGGCGGTGCGGGTGATTATCCTCAAAGGTGCGGGCAAGGCCTTTTGCGCGGGCATTGATGTGAGCGATTTCTTCGGCAAGAGCACCATGGAATACCAGGCGTGGATCGAATGCATGGAGACCCCCCTGGTGACCATCAGCCGCATGAAAAAACCGGTGGTTGCCCAGGTACACGGCGTGGCAGCGGCCAATGGGGCCGGCCTGGTCGCCGCCTGCGATCTGGCCATTGCCGCCGACAACGCCCGCATGGGCCTGACCGCCATCAATGTGGGCCTCAACTGCGTGGGGCCAGTGATCCCGGTGACGCGCTCCGTGGGCCGTAAGCGGGCCATGGAAATGCTGCTTTACGGGGAGTTGCTCAAGGCTCCGGCAGCCCTGGACATGGGGCTGATCAACAAGGTGGTGCCGGCGGCCGACCTGGAGATGGAAGCCCGGCGCTGGGCTACCGTGCTGGCCGACAAGAGCCCCGTTGCCGTTCAGAACGCCAAGTCGGCTTTCTATGCCGCCGCCGACCTGAATTACGACAAAGCGTTTGCCTATATGAACGAGGCCTTTGCCCGGCTGTGCTCCACCGAAGACGCCAAAGAGGGGGTTTCGGCCTTTCTGGAAAAGCGCCAGCCGACATGGCAGGAAAAGTAGCGGCGCCCGGCTGAAGATCGATCGGTTGGCCGGGTGTGAAAGGCCAACCCCCCTTTGCGGCGGTTGGCCTTTTTCCATATGCACGTGCGCCGGCGACGGATTGCGGCGGCTTATTTTAAGTTGATACGGACAGCATTGATCCTCCCCGGGTGTCATGCCCGGATCACGATTAACCCGTTGAGGCCCGGAAGTTGCGGAACTAGTCGGGGCTGATGGCGAAGGCGCTTTCCGCATCAGTAAAATCAAGGTTAAAAACCAGGTCGTACTCGCCCATGACCGCAACCATCGGCACCACCTTCCCCCCGTTGGCTTTAGTCCCCGATTATGCACTGACCGATTCCCTTGCCTTCCGCTAAATTCATCCCTTCAAGAAAACAGACATGATGCCGATAGTAGCGTTGTGTGGCGAAAGCAATTTGGCCTTTTGCCCAGGCAGGCATCCATTTTTGGACACCGGGTTGAACCGTGAAAGCGACTGCATCGACCGCTGCCTGCAGAGATGTTCTTTAACGAACTGAGACACGAGGGGTTATGCGTCAAAAGGAATTGAGATATTCATCGGCAGCAGTAGAAAAAATTCATGCATACCAGCTTGCCTGCCCGGAGACCGGCCTGCCGATTGTTCGCCAGGCGGATTGGCTTTATGTCTCAAAGCAGCATGCCTACACCACGGGGGTGATTGCAGGCGTTTTGATTACGACCAAGGCAACGGGTTATACGGACCTTGCTGGGGTGCAGAAATATTGCCGCATTATGGACGGCATCTTTGCCGCCAAACCGCATGAGAATCACAAATATATTCTTCTGGAAGATTATTCCGAACTGAAGGGGGCTGATTCCGCCGCACGGAAAACGTACATCGACTATTTTGCCAAACAGGACCGTCATCTTCTGGCCGTGATTTTTTATAACACGACTTTCCAGATGAACCTGAGTGTGCGGCTGGGCAGAGCCCTGCACATCATGAATTTCAATGTCGAGTTGCTGGATACCTATGAACTGGCCCTGAAAAGAGCCGGGGAGTTGCTCGGTGTCGATTTTTTCCGATTGCCCGAACGGCCGGCTCAAAAAAACGCGCCCTTGCCGGTCGCTTCACCCCGGGGATTTTCCAGGGGACTCCACTTTGACGATTTTCATTTTTCCGTGGAGGTAATCCAGCCGAATATCATCCACTGTGTCGCAAAGGGCGTCTTAACGCAGGAATACATAGCGCCCATTTTCGAAGCCCAGCGGGAAGCCATACGTGCCCTGGGTCCGGGCGACCGCTCTTTTTACCTGGTGCACGGTGTCGAGGGAACCGGCGTAAAGGATTTAAGCACCCGAAAGCAGCACCTGAAAGGCTTCAAATCCCTCTACAAGGAATCCCCTTTCCAGCAGCTTGTCATCTATGGCGCCAATCGATTCCTTCGGGCAGCCATTCTGATGGGCATCAGTTTCGTGCCCTTTGGTGTCCGATTGGTAGACGATTTTACCGAGGCCACCGATTTGGTCAGCCTGGACCGGCAGGGGAAAACGGCTTCGGATGCCAACGATCCGGGAAAACCGTCCGACCGATTCATGTCGGCCGAAGGCACCACGCAGGATTATGTCGATGACCTGATGCATTTTGTCGGGCGTATCGAATGGGAGAAGGCCGGCGTGGGAAGTCGCCTTGAAATCGATCCGTCCCATCCGTTTCTGCCCGTTTTTGACGCTATTTCGATGATTAAAGACGACCTTGACGGGTTGTTCAAATCCCGCCAGACCGCAGAGAAACGGCTGAAGGAGAGCGAAAAGAAATACAGGACGATCCTGGAGGAGATCAACGATGCCTTCTTTGAGGTGGATCTCAAAGGACACATCACTTTCTGCAACCGGGCGCTCTGTGATCTTGTCAAAATCGGCCGGGATGAAATTCTGGGCATGAACTATAGTGCATTTGTGGATGAAGGCAATATTTCCGGTGTCGTCGACATGTTTTCCCGCGTATATAAAACCGGGCTGCCGGAAAAGGCCGTTTACTATGTCCTCACCCGGCAGGACGGCACGGTGGTTCACGTAGAAACGTCCGCTTCCATAAAAAACGACAGCGAGGGGGAACCCGTCGGCTTCCGAGGCATCGTCAAGGATATTACCCACCGCAAACAGATCGAAGCAGAGCTGGTCCAGCATCGTGACAACCTCAAGGGCATGGTAGCGGACCAGACCTCCCAGCTTCGGCGCTCAAAAGCCGTGCTGCAGACAATCCTGGATTCCATGCCTTATGGCGTGGTCATTGTCGGCATCGACAAAGTGATTCGTTATGCCAATCAATCCGCGCTTTCCCTGATGGGCTACGAAACACAGGAAGCGGTTCAGGGGCAGGTCTGTCACGATACCTTCAGCCCCTCAAAAACGGGTGAATGCCCGGTGATGGATGAAGGCCGGGAAATGGACCGGTGCGAGTGGGTCCTCAAGACCCGCTCCGGAGAAACGATTCCCATTCTGAACAGCGTTATTCAACTGACCCTTGACGATGAGCCGGTGCTGTTGAAGACATTCATTGACATCACGGACCGCAAACGTGCCGAACAGGAACTGCACCAATCGAAAATTACTGCCGAGGCGGCCAACGTCGCCAAGGGCCAGTTCCTTGCCAATATGAGCCACGAGATTCGCACCCCGCTGAACGGCATCATCGGCATGGCCGAGCTAGCCATGGATACGACGCTTACGGCGGAGCAGCGCAAGATCATCGAAACCATCGATAAGGAATCCAGCCACCTCCTTGAAATGATCAACACCGTTCTCGATTTCTCCAAGATCGAAGCCGGAAAATTTCAACTCGACAACACGCCCTTTGACCTCCGGCGGCTTATCGAAGATTTAACCAGCAGCATTGCCATGCGAGCGAAAAACAACGGGTTGGAGTTTGCCTCGTTCGTCTCTCCGGGTGTTCCCTCGCGTCTGATCGGCGATCCGGGAAGGCTCCGCCAGGTGTTGAACAACCTGGCCGGCAACGCATTGAAATTTACTGAAGCCGGCGAGATCATTATACGGGCGAAAACGGTACAGGATCGGGGAAACCACGTCAGGGTTCACTTCGAAGTTACCGATACGGGAATCGGCATCCCCTTGGATCGCCAGGAATCCATTTTCGAGGGGTTCACCCAGGCCGACGGGTCAACCACGCGCAAGTATGGCGGCACCGGCCTCGGGACGACCCTCTCCAAGCAACTGGTCGAAATGATGGGTGGAGAGATCGGTCTGGTCAGCGACCCGGGCAAAGGATCCACCTTCTGGTTCACGGCGGTATTTGAAAAAGCACCCGAGAAAAATTCGGCCCGGCAGCCAAGTGAAAATGGAATTTCCGGCCTGAAGGTAATGGTCGTCGATGACATCGAGGTTGCCAGAATGATCATCATGGAATACCTTACTCTGTTCGGATGCGAGGTCCACGAGTGCGACGGCTCCATAGCGGCCTTGAACGGATTAGAAGCCGCGGTTGCATCGTCGCGCCCGTTTGACCTGCTGGTATCGGATATTCGTATGCCTGAAATGGACGGATTCGGGTTAGCCGCCAGGATAAGAGCCCATGACGACCTGAAGGAGATTCCGATTATTCTCCTTTCCGGAATTGGCACCATCGGTGACGGTGAAAAATGCCGTCAACATGGTGTTAACGCGTATCTGCACAAACCCGTCAAGATGGCCGAGCTCGAACAGGCCATCAAGTTGATCTGTGGATTCTGCCAGGGGACCGATCCGGCATCGAGACGGCTGGTGACCCGGCATTCGATTGTTGAGAACAGAAATCAACCTGTTCGTATACTTTTGGTCGAAGATTATCCGACCAATCAGCAGGTTGCGTTGAACCATCTTCGCCACGCCGGCTTCCTGGTCGATCTGGCCGAAAATGGCCAGGAGGCGGTGAGGGCATACGAATGCAATGAATACAGTATGATATTAATGGACATCCAGATGCCTGTCATGGATGGGTATATGGCCACAAGCACCATCCGGAAGATGGAAGCGGTCAAGACGGGGGACGGCACTGAAACCTGCCGTATCCCTATTATCGCGATGACTGCCCATTCGCTCGAAGGGGACCGTGAGAAGTGCCTCAGCGCCGGGGCCGACGACTATATCTCCAAACCGCTGAAAAAGGACAAGCTGCTTTCCATGGTGGCCAAGTGGGTTGATCCCGCGCATCCGCTGCCCGCCGTGTCCATTTCTTCAGCGAATAAAACGCATCACGATCCGGATGCGGCGCCAATGGACTATGTGCGAGCGCTTGAAGAGTTCGACAATGACAGGGAATTTTTGATGGAAGTCCTAACCGGATTCCTTACAAACGTGACCGGCCAGATTGAAACATTGCGCGAAGCGGTGGCTAACGGGGAGGCAGATACCGTCATCAGCGAATCCCACTCCATCAAAGGGGGTGCCTCCAACCTGACGGCCGATGCGCTGGCCCGCGCGGCGGCCGACCTTGAGAAGGACGGCAAGACCGGGGTATTGACACAAGCAAACGAAAAAGTTGAGAATTTGAAAAAAGAACTCCAGCGGATCGAAGCCTTTGCCCAATTGCTGGTCGCATAATGGTTCAGGGGGTGCCGATGAAAATGTTGGTCGTGGACGATGAGTTGGTCAGCCGAAAAAAAATGGAAAAGATCCTGCAGCACTACGGCGTGTGCCATGCCGTTGACAGCGGCAAGGCGGCTATTGAGGCGTACACGCAAGCACTGTTAATCCGGGAACCGTTTGACCTGATCACCCTTGACGTATCGATGCCGGGCATGGGGGGGACGGAAGTGCTTTTAATGATACGGATATTGGAACGCAAGAATTCCATTCCCAAAGACAAGCAGGTTAAGATACTGATGGTAACCTCCCATGCCGATCAGGAAACCGTCATGGCCAGCATCGAGGCTGGATGCGATGATTACATCAAAAAACCGTTTTCATTGGAGCGGGTTACCCGGAAACTGAACAAAATAGGTTTAACCACACCGACTTAGGCGCCATGAAATCGATTTCAAAACATCCGCTTGCGTTCAGGTAACCGGTGACGGCTGATGAAAAAGGATAATAAGGTATGATGCGCTGTTTTCTTAACACATAAAATCGGCCGTTCCCATTGCCGGTGGCCTGAAGGATTCCGGCCGGGCCGTTTCCGTAGGTTGTAGCCCTGCCGGATCCTGGAATCCGGTTATCCTGTCCCTTTTAGTATTGCTCTGGCCTGTGAATTCCTTTAAAAATAGATCGAATTGAACCTGCCATGCAACAAGGAGATGGATGGCCGTCACCCACGACATTCAGATGAAAGTCCCTTTCCACGATCTGGACCCCATGCAGGTGGTCTGGCACGGCAATTACTTCAAGTACTTTGACGTGGCCCGCTTCGGCCTCTTTGAATCCGTGGGCGTCGATCTTTACGGCTATCTCAAATCCCGGCAAATGGTGTTTCCCATTACCCGGTCCTCCATCAAGCACATCCTGCCGCTGCGGTTTGACGATACCTTCATCTGTCGCGCGACAGTCACTGAAGCCCGCTACAAGATCGCCATGGATTTTGAGATCCGCCGCACAGACACCGGCCAGATCTGCACCCGGGGAAGGGGCGAACAGGTGGCGGTGAAGCTTCCGGACATGACCCTGGAATTCGAAATTCCCCCGGAGATCACCCGGGCACTGGGGGGGTGACCATGGATCGATCCTTCACTCCTCCGGCCTTCATCCGTGCCCTGGTGGCCGGTTGTGAGCGGGTGGCCGCCTGGGCGGACCTGCTGGATGAGATCAACGTCTTTCCCGTTGCCGACGGCGACACGGGCCGCAACCTGAAAATCAGCCTCGGCCCTTTGGGTGGCGCCAAGAGTGTTCCATCCGCGCTTCCCCAGGCGCTGATCCGATCAGCCACGGGTAATTCCGGCAATATCGCCGCCGCGTTTTTTTGCCGGTTTCTGACGGAAGCGGAATCCGGCGGAATGCCGCCTTCGTTCGCCGCCGGCAGGGATGCCGCGTGGCATGCCGTGGCCGATCCCAAACCCGGCACCATGCTGACCCTGTTCGACGCCCTGGTCCAGGCCACGGAGAACTGGCCGGCCCGTATTTTCAAGCACGATGTCGACGGCATCGTCGACCATCTGGACGGGGCCGTGCGCTCAACAATGGAACTGCTTCCGGAACTGAAACGGGCCGGCGTGGTGGACGCCGGTGCCCTGGGCATGTTCATCTTCTTCGAAGGTTTTTTCTGCCGGCTGGAAAGCGAGACGGCGGATATGATGCCGGTGACCGAGCGATTTGCCGGCCTGCTGGATGTGGCGGGCGATATCAAAGGTGGGCAATTTCCGGGGTATTGCGTGAACACGATCATCCGTGCGGCGGATTCAGCCAGACTGGCGCCGGGAACTGCCGGCCTGGGGGAAAGCGTGGTGGCCGTTGCGGACGGACATCGTCTCCGGCTTCACCTCCACACCCGCAATCAGCAGGCAACCCGGTCGCGGATCGAGACCCTCGGAGAAATTGTCGATTGGCAGGTGGAACCCATGGACCCCCGTGGCGCCATTTCGTTTTCCAGGGGTGATAGTCAATCGGTTCACGTGATGACCGACGCGGCCGGCTCCATTACCCGGGAGGAGGCCCGTGTGCTGGGCATCACCCTGCTGGACAGTCAGCTGGTGGTGGACGATCGCAGCGTTCCGGAAACCCTGTTCGAGGCACCCCGGATGTACCGGGCCATGGCTGCCGGCCGGCGGGTATCCACTGCCCAAGCCTCCGTTTTCCAGAAGCATCAAAGCTACCAGAGCGTACTGGGCCGCCATGATGCTGTGCTGTACCTGACCGTGGGATCGGTTTATACGGGCAATTTTGCCACTGCCAGCGACTGGCGGGAGACGCGCGGCATGGCAGACCGTTTCATGGTGATGGATACCGGCGCCGCATCCGGCCGGTTAGGCCTTATCGCCAGGATGGTAGCCCGGTTTTCCCGGTCGGGAGAGCCGCTGAAGGTCGTGGCGGCGTTTGCCCGCCAGGCCATCGACGGCTGCGGTGAGCTTATTTTTCTGGATCAGCTCAAATTTCTGGCCGCCGGCGGACGGATCTCCACCTCCAAGGGCTTTTTCGGCGACCTGTTCGGCATCAAGCCGGTGATCAGTCCTACAGCCGACGGTGCCGCCAGGGTGGGCACGGTCAGAAAGCGCGCCGACCAGCTCTCTTTTGCATTGGGGTATTTGAAGCAGCGGTTTTCGCCGGACCGTCGGTTGACTATCCTGCTGCAGTTTTCCGACAACGAGCAGCGGGTTCAAGAAGCCATTGGGCCTGAAATTCAGATGCAATTCCCGCAGGCGGCGATCACCGTCAGCCGTCTTTCCCTGACCGCCGGGGCGCATATGGGGCCGGGGACGTGGGGGGTGGCGTTTTGCCCTGATTTAGCTGGTGCCCATCCATAATTGGCAGGTTGCGGCCCAGGCCGGCGTTCTCACATTTGCGCAATCCTCGACGTAGCGCTGCTACGCCTGTGGTTGCGAAAACGCTGCGGCCTTGGCCTGAGCCCTAACCTGCCAATTCTGAATGGGCACGGATAAAGAAGAAAATAATCAAGAGGATCACTTATGAAACAGACCCGAATGGTAGTGGTGCTGATCGTTGCAGCCGGCCTGATGGTCCTTTCCGGCTGCGCTTATGTGAATGTGAAATCTCCCCTGGATTTGGATCTTGACCGGACCACCCTGGGTGAAAAGACGGGGGTGGCCGAGGCGCGCAGCCTGTTGTGGCTGTTTGCCTGGGGCGATGCCAGTTATGCCGCCGCCGCCGCCAACGGCGGCATCACCACCCTGCGGCATGCGGATCAGGAGGTCTTCAACGTCCTGTTCGGTCTCTATACCCGCTGGCGGGTGGTGGTTTATGGCGACTGATTCAAGACTGCCGGCCCGTTCGGGAATCGTCGGGTTCCTGGCGGCTGTGGTGGCCATGCTGGTGGGCCTGTCCGGCTGCGGTACGGGGCCGCTGGTGGGCCTGGTCTACACCCACGTGAAGCTGCCCCTGACGCTGGACCTGAAGTCCACGCCGATGTCGGCACACCCGCCCGGTTCCGACCGCATCATCGAGATCAAAGAGCCGTTCACCGGTCTGGGCATGTATGCCCGGGTGAACTCCAATGCCCTTGGCGACATCGCCCGGCAAAACGGTGTTGACCCCCTATACTTTGCCGATCAGGAGGTGTTCAGCATCCTGGGCATCTGGAAGACCCAGCGTGTCTTTCTCTACGGGGAGACCGCCGGCGTACCTTTACGGCACGAAGACGGCGCAACCACAACAGGCCCATGACCACCGACCCGGCATCCGCTGAAAACCGGCCCGGTAAACCCCGGTTTGCCGTGATCATTCCCACTTACAACCACGGCGATCGGGTCACCGCGGTGGCGCGCCAGGCGATGTCGCTGGGATGCCCCGTCTTCGTGGTGGATGACGGCTCCACCGACAATACGGCATCCCTGTTGAGATCCGTTCCCGGCATCCGCCTGCTGGCCCATCCGCTGAACCGGGGAAAAGGGGCCGCCCTGGTTACCGGCATGCGTGCGGCCGCCGGGATCGCGGATTACGCCGTCACCATCGATGCCGATGGCCAGCACGACCCCGCGGAGGCCCTGAACCTGATGGCGGCCATCCCCGCCAACCGGCGGGTCATCGTGGCCGGCCGCCGCGAAATGGCCGACGCCCCGTGGACCAGCCGCAAGGGCCGGGCCTTTTCCAATTTCTGGGTGCGGGTGTCCGGCGGCCCCAGGCTGGACGACTCCCAGAGCGGATTCCGGATTTACCCGCTGCCCGAAACGATTGACCTGGGTGTCGTTGCCAGACGGTACCAGTTCGAAGTGGAGGTGCTGGTCAGGGCCGCGTGGCAGGGGATTCCGGTGGTAGAGGTGACCATCTCCGCTGACTACGGGTCGTCGCTTCCCCGGATCTCTCATTTTCACCCGTTCGTCGATTTTATGCGCAATGTCGGCGTCTTCAGCCGGCTGATCACCCGCCGGGTCTTCACGCCGACCCTGTGGCCCCCCGTCGGTAGACGCGTTCGGTCCGGTTAATCTTATGAAAGCCCTCTTCTATCGACTCCTTTCCCTGTTGACCCGTCTGTTGGGGCTGTGGTTCTTCAGCCTGATTGCGGGAGGCATCGCCGCCGGGTATTTTATTCTCTTTCCCAGGCGGGTGGCGGTGGGCATGCGCTTCTATCGGGCGCTTTTTCCCGGAAAAAGCCGGGCCTATCACCGCTGGTGTACGTTTCGCCAGTTCCTGGATTTCACCCACGTGTTCCGGGATCGCCTGCTGCTGTCCGATCCGGGGAAAATCACCACTGAATTCGACGGGTGGGAGCGTCTGCGGGATGCCATGGAGCGCCGGGGCGGCATTCTGCTCATGTCCCACATGGGCAACTGGGAGGTGGCGGCCAGGTTGCTCAAAAAGACGCTTCCGGACCTGAAATTGTTGCTTTTCATGGGCGTCAAACAGAAAGAACAGATCGAAGGCCTGCAGAAGCGGACTGTCCGCGGGAGCGATATCCACATCGTCGGTGTGGATGATGCCGGTGGGTCCCCCTTCGATATCGTCGAAGGCATCCGGTTTCTCCGCGACGGCGGCCTGGTATCCATCACCGGGGATCGGGTATGGCAGGCGGACCAGCGAACCATTGCGGTCCGATTCCTGGGGCAGACCGTCCGTCTGCCCGTGGCGCCTTATGTTCTGGCGATGGCCGCCGGTTCCCCCCTGTTTGTCTTTTTCGCCGTGCGCACCCAGAAATTCCACTACCGGTTTTCCGCCTCGCCGCCCCTTCATGTGCCGGCAGCAGACCGCATCCAGCGTGAATCCGTTATGACCCGGGCCGCCCAGCAGTACGCCGATCTGCTGGAAGACGCCGTTCGGCGCCATCCTTTCCAGTGGCACCATTTCGAGCCGTTTCTGGACCTTTAGCGTCAATGATTCACCATCGGATTTCAATATTTGTCATCTTTTTCGCTCTCTCTTTGAATTATCCCTGGTTTTGTAGTAGAAAGCGGGCTCACTGATTTTACCGACAGGATGTTTGCCGAATGACACGCGACGAGATTGAAAAAGCGATTATCAGAATTTTTACCGATCAATTCGAAATTGAAAATCCGGGATTGGACGACAACCTGCGCGAAATCCACGAATTTGACAGCATCGATGCGATCGAACTGCTGCGCGAAATCGAGATCCTGCTGGGTGTCCAGTTGACCCGTGAACAGAAAAAGGCCGCCATGGAGATCCGTACCATCAACCAGATCGTGGACTATGTGGTGGGGCTGGACGAAAAGGCCGAATGATCGATTGGGTATTGAGGGATGGGTAGAATCCCTACCGGATCCAACACCCAATCCCTTTCAACGCAATAAACCAAATAAATCGAAACTGTTATGGAGCGACGAGTCGTCATCACCGGCGGGTCGGCCATCACCCCCATCGGCAGCACCCGGGCCGAAATCATCAGGCACCTGACCCAGGGCCTGTCCGGGGTCCGCAAGATGAAGGACGACGAACTGCTGGTGGAACATATCCACTGCCAGGTCTTCGGCACGGTGTCCGATCCGCCGCCGTTCGACTTTGAACGGCGGGACCGCAAGACCATGGGGCCGGTGGCCTACTACGCCTGCCAGGTGGCCAAGGATGCCCTGGCCCAGTCGGGCCTGTCGGATGAATTCATCCGCAGCGGCCGGTTGGGGGTGGCCTTCGGCTCCACCCATGGCAGCCCCACGGTCCAACGGGACATCTACCGCACCTTTTTCAGCGACGATTCCTCCAAACTGCACAACGTCGGGGCCGTGGATTATCTTAAATCCATGGTGCACACCACGGCGGTGAACATCACCAAGATGTTCGGCATCCGGGGGCGGGTGATCAGCTCTTCCACCGCCTGCACCACTTCCAGCCAGTCCATCGGGTTCGGCTACGAGGCCGTGAAATATGGGCTACAAGACGCCATGCTCTGCGGCGGCGCCGACGAATACGACACGACCACGGTGGCGGTGTTCGACAACCTGCTGGCCTGTTCAACGGATTTCAACGACACCCCGCATCTGACTCCCCGACCCTTCGACAAGCGGCGGGACGGCCTGGTGGTGGGAGAGGGGGCCGGGGCCGTGCTGCTGGAAGATCTGGCGTCAGCCCAAAAGCGCGGAGCCGCCATTCTGGGCGAAGTGATCGGTTTTTCCTGTTACAACAACGGCGGCGATCTCATCCTGCCCAACCGGGAGGGCATCACCCTGGCCATCGAGCAGGGGTTGGCCAATGCCCGCATTGAGGCCGCGGACGTGGACTGGATCAGCGCCCACGCGACGGCCACCAAGATGGGAGATGTCACCGAGGCCCAGTCCATCGCCGCCGTTTATGGCAACCGGCCCCGGGTCACCGGATTGAAAAGCTATATGGGGCATACCATGGGATCCTGCGGGGCCATCGAAACCCTTATCGCCCTGTATCAGATGGCAGAGGGGTTCATTGCCCCCACCTTGCACCTGGAAGCGGTGGACGACCGATGTGCCATGCTCAATCATGTTACCGAACTGGTGGAGGCCCCCATCCACATCGCTTCCATCCAGAATTTCGCTTTCGGCGGCGTCAACACCTGCCTATTCGTGAAACGCTTCTCTGAATGACCTGATGATTCATTATTAAAGCAACTTCTGGTTGGCAGCTTGTTTGAGATTTGGATGTTGTAGTTTGGAATTTATTTGAGATTTGGTGCTTGCGATTTGGGGGTTCCGGTTTGTCCGGGTCAGGTTTTTCAAGTATGCGAAGCCACAGGGAACGAAAATGGTACTATACCCTCAAGGACCTGACGATCACCTTGATCCTGTGGGGCTACTACACGATCGGGTTTGTCATCCTGTTTGCGCCGTTTTACGTCTGTTCGCGGCTTTTTTCAAAAGATGCAACCCAATCCTTTCAGCACCTCAATACCCGTTTTTACCGGTGGTTTTTCGTGCTGCTGCGGTTTCTGGTGCCGGCCTGCCGATGGCGGATGGATCCGGCGGTGAAGACGATTCGGGGCGCGGTGATCGTGGCCAACCACGCTTCCTACCTGGACCCGATCCTGCTCATCTCTTTTTTCCAGCGCCACACCACCATCGCTAAAGCGCGGCTGTTTCACATTCCGTTGTATGGCCGCATGCTGCGTCTTTCCGGTTACATCCCCTCGTCGGCTGATGGGCCTCTGGCCGAGCTGATGCTGGATAGCATGGAAAAGATGCCCGCCTTTCTTGCCGGCGGCGGCAATCTGATTGTTTTCCCCGAAGGCACCCGCAGCCGGGATGGACGAATCGGGCCGCTGAACACGGGTGCCTTCAAGATCGCCCGTCTGTGCAAAGCCCCCATCCATGTGCTATATATGGAAAAAACGGACCGGCTATTTCGGCCGGGCCGGTTTCTTTTCGATACCCGATCGGCCAACACGGTCCGCGTGGAATACCTGACCCGCATCGAACCCCGATATGACGACCCCGGCTTTTCCCTCAACGGGTTGATGGGGCAGGTGCGCAGGGTGCTGGAAGACCGGCAGTTAACGGTGCGATAAGCGATTTACCTGCATTTTCGTGGAGGTGTAATGAAAATCCTGCTCTTGTCCATGCCCGACGTGGCGCCGGTGATTATGCACGAGTCCGCTTTTCATATGCCCAACCTGGGCATCGCCAGCATCGGTGCCAATATCGACGATGGCCACGACGTTCATGTCGTCGACCTGATCCGCAAGCGTCTGGGGCTGAGAAAACACCTGGTGCGCATTTTCAACGCGCTCACGCCCGACCTGGTGGGCCTGTCCACCATGACCTGGCAATACGCCACCTGCGTCAAGATCGTCCGGCTGATCAAACAGCTGCTGCCGTCGGCCAGGATCGTGATCGGCGGCTATCATGCCACCCTCATGGCTGAAGAGATCGCCCAATCCGATGAGGCGCAGGCGATCGATTTCATGGTGCGGGGAGAAGGCGAAGAGGCCTTCCGGCGACTGGTCAATGCGCTGGACGGCAAGGACTGCCTGGCGGATATTCCTTCGCTTTCCTACAAGCATGGCGAGGGTTTCGTCCACAATCCCAAAGGTGATCTGCTGGACCTGTCCCGACTCAAGCTGCCCATCCGTGACAAGCGGCGCCTGACCTGGGGCTACCACATCATGAACCGGCATGTGGAAGTGATGGAAACCTCCCGGGGCTGCACCCGCAACTGCAACTTCTGCAGCATCCGGCATATGTACGGGCGGTCCTTCCGACCCTTTCCCATGCAGCGCATTCTATCGGATATCGACGACATCTACCGCAAGCGCAAGGTTCGCTGGATCTTCGTTTCCGACGACAATCTGGTGCTGGATCCCGAGCGGGTGATCCGGTTGTGCGATGCCATCATCGCCCGGCGCTACCGCAACCTGACTTTCGTGGTTCAGGCCGACTGCGTTACCATGTCCCGGAACGAGAAAATGGTGGAGAAGATGGCCGGGGCCGGCTTCCGGTCGATTTTTTTAGGCATGGAGAATGCCTCAAAAAAGAACCTGGTTGCGGCCAACAAGGGCGACATCCTGGATGCTTCGAAGAAGGCGGTGGAGATCTGCCACAAATACGGCATCATGGTTGTGGGGGGGATGATTTTCGGGTTTCCGGACGATGGGGAGGCCGAGATCATCGAGAATTATCAATTCCTCAAATCCACCGGTGCGGATACCGCCTACTGCCAGATTCTGACCCCCTACCCCAAGACGGGCATCCGCCAACAATTGATAGATCAGGGCCTGGTCACCAACCTCTATGACTATACCCGCTACAACGGCATGTGGGCCAATGTAAAGACCCGGCAGCTCTCTTCCGATCAACTCCAGTACCTCTTCTGGTACCACAACCAGAAGGTCATGGGCTGGTGGAATCCATCCGAACGCATACGGACCCAGGGCCGCTTCTGGACGTCCATCTGGCTATACGCCTTCAAACCCCTGCTGAAGGTGATCATTGCCCGGCAGCAACAACGGATCGGCTGGCGCGGGCGCTTCGAGCAGGAGATAAAAGCCCGGGCGGCGGTGAACCGGTTTGCGGATTTGGATGACCTGTAGGGATGGTGGCGTTTAATCTCTTACAGTTGGGAACCCTAACTTTTTGGAGGGATGCCATGACGATGGAGACCATCCTCTTTAACGACATTACGGTAGGCCAGCTTGTTCCCTGGCTTGCAGCCGTGGCCGTGCTTTACGCGGCGCTCAAAATCTACAAGGCGCTGTTCGGTAAAAAAAAGGTGAACCTTCAGCATACCGTCTATTTTGTCTGCAGCAATTGTGGATGGGAAGGCCATATCAGCAAATTCGGTACACGCTGCCCCAAGTGCGACGCCGCTGCGGGGGATTTGGGCGCCGGACAGGGATAACCGGTTTTCACGATAACAAAATTAAAAGTTGATGGACCGGTAAAAACTCTTATCAACCTATCCAACTGAAAATATTGTTAAAATACAAAAACAGACATTGCCTTCTCCAACCTGATATGATATGAAATGTATCATATTTACAGCACGTTAACATGGAGAAGACATGATTCGTATTAAGAACCACAAACAACGACAACTGTTCGATCCGTGGCGTCATTTAAGTCCAAAACGGCGTAAAATGCTTGAGGAGGACTGGCCAGGTCTTTTTCGGGAACATCTGCTGGAGGAACTTCCCGTCGATCAGATGCTGCCGCATTTTACGGATGGCATCGGAAGACCCAGCAAGGAACTATACACCGTGCTGGGTGTGCTTCTTCTCCAGCAGACCATGGATCTGACCGACAAGGCCGCCATCGAACAGCTTGCATTCAATATCCAGTGGCATTACGCCCTTAACATCCCGGAAGAGAGCGATGATGCCAAAACCATCAGTGAAAAGACCCTTTACTCAATGCGCCAGGTGATGATCGATAATCATCTTGACGAGACCATGTTTGATGCCATCGCCGACAAACTGGCCGTGGTGTTCGGTGTCGATACCAAAGACCAGCGCATCGATTCGGTGCACATCAAATCCAATATGCGCAGGCTCGGACGGATCAGTATTTTCAGCCAGACGATCTTTAAATTTCTGGTCAACCTCAAACGCCATCATCGGATGCTTTTCGATGCCATCGATGAGAAGGTCATCGCGCGCTATTGGGGGAAAAAAGCCCTGGCCGCCTTTTCCATGATCAAGCCATCAGGATCCGAGAAGACACTGAAAACCGTCAGCACCGACTTGTTCGATCTCATCGAGCAGTTCAAGGATCAGCCACAGGTTTGTTCCATGCACAGCTACAAACTGATGCAACGGGTGCTGGCCGAGCAGTGTAGCCTGAGCAGCGATACTGACGGCAGCAAGGTGACCGTCAAAAAGCCCGCCGATATACCGGCTGATTCGTTACAGAACCCCTCGGACCCGGATGCTACCTACAGTGGACACAAGGGGCAGGGATATCAGGTTCAGGTCATGGAGACTTTTGACCGCGGTGAAGACAACGCCGAGAAGCAGCAGCGGTTGAATCTGATCACCCACGTGAATGTACAAACGGCCTGTGAGCACGACGCCCACGCGTTGGCCCCAGCCATCGCTGACACCCGGGTGCGGGGTGTTGGCCCCAAGAAATTGCTGGCCGACACGCTTTACGGCAGTGACACCAATGATCGGATTGCCCAAGTAGCAACGGTTGAACTGGTTGCCCCGACGCATAAGGGCCGCAGTAAAGAAGATCTGTTGAGCCAATTTCGTTTCAACAAAAAAGGCCTGGTTACCCAATGCCCTGCCGGATATCGTCCAGAGAATACGTCACCAAAAACGAAACGATCCAACTTCGGCGCCGGTTTTGACCTGCAACGCTGTCTGGCCTGCCCCATGTTGCCCCAATGTCCGGTAAAGCCCGGCAAGAAGAAGGCGTATCTTCGCTACAGCGAAAAGCGCTACCGTCTGGCAAAACGGCGAGCGCTGGAAGCCAGTGCAGCGTTCATTGATGACTATCGCTGGCGGGCCGGCGTGGAAGCAACCATGAGTGAGTTCGATCGACGAACCGGAGTAAAGAAACTCAGGGTCCGGGGGATGCCGGCCGTGCGGTTTTACGCCAGAATGAAGGCCACCGGCTTAAACATCCTTCGCGCAGGAGCCGCCCGCAAGGCCAGAAGAAAGGCCTGGGCGGCCAATGGTGCCTATATTGGCCATGTGGATACCTTTATCCATGCTGTCAAAGAGCGAATCCAACGATTTATAGAAGATCTTGGATCTGTTTTTCTCAATCCGACTCAGGCCGCCGATAGTTATCGAAATATGGCGGCGTGAGTTTTTACGGGTCCATCAAAGTTCACGTTTTCAGATTCATCGATGAGCCACCTGCGGATGCCGCCGGTGGTTTTTTTGCGTATAGGGCCTGTAAAATTACTTATAGATATAATATTAAAAAAGTAATATTAAAAAATTTGACACGAAAGAATTATGATATATGATATTGTACATACAAACAAACACGGGCCATACCGGCTCCGTATTTCAGGAGGAACAGAAAATGAGCAAAACCATCGGAATTGATCTTGGAACAACCAACTCTTGTGTAGCCATCATGGATGGCGGCGACGCGAAAGTGATCACCAACGCCGACGGCGGTCGAACCACCCCGTCGATGGTGGCCATTTCCAACAGCGGAGAACGGCTGGTGGGCCAGATTGCCAAGCGTCAGGCAGTAACCAACCCGGAAAATACGGTCTTCGGCGTCAAGCGGCTGATCGGCCGAAAATATGCCGCCAGCGAAGTGACCAGCGATAAGAAAAACCTGCCCTATGCGGTGACGCAGGCGGAAAACGGCGATGTCCGCATTTCCCTGAAGGATCGCCAGTACAGTCCGGCGGAGATTTCGTCATTCATCCTGGCGGATTTGAAAAAATCTGCGGAAGCCTATCTAGGGGAACCGGTCACCGATGCGGTGATCACCGTACCGGCCTACTTCAACGACAGCCAGCGCCAGGCAACCAAAGATGCGGGCAAGATCGCCGGATTGAACGTCAAACGCATCATCAACGAGCCCACGGCGGCATCATTGGCCTATGGCTTGGACAAAAAAAAGGAAGAGAAGATCGCCGTATTCGACCTGGGTGGCGGCACTTTCGACATCTCCATCATGGAGATCGGTGACGGAGTCTTCGAAGTCAAATCGACCAATGGCGATACCCACCTGGGCGGCGAGGATTTCGACCTGCGCATCATCGATTTTCTGGCAGGCGAATTCAAACGGGAGCAGGGCATTGACCTGCGCGGCGACAAGATGGCGCTTCAGCGGCTTAAAGAAGCCGCGGAAAAGGCCAAAATGGAGCTGTCCAGCGCCATGGAGACCGACATCAACCTGCCTTTTATCACTGCAGACGCCAGCGGACCCAAACACCTGAACGTCAAGCTGACCCGGGCCAAACTGGAATCCCTGGTGGAAGACCTGCTGGAGCGCATGGACGGTCCCTGCCGCACGGCCATGAAAGACGCCGGTTTTTCCGGCAGCGACATCGACGAGGTGATTCTGGTGGGTGGCATGACGCGCATGCCGGCGGTGGTGCAGCGGGTGAAGCAGCTTTTCGGCAAGGAGCCCAGCAAGGGCGTCAATCCTGACGAAGTGGTGGCCATGGGCGCCGCCATTCAGGGTGCCGTGCTGCAAGGCGATGTCAATGATGTGCTGCTGCTGGACGTGACCCCGCTCTCCCTGGGCATCGAAACCCTGGGCGGCGTGATGACCAAGTTGATCGAAAAGAACACCACCATTCCCGCGCGCCAGAGCCAGGTCTTCTCCACGGCCGAAGACAACCAGCCGGCGGTGACCGTTCATGTACTTCAGGGAGAGCGGGAGATTGCCGCGGGCAACAAAACATTGGGCCGCTTCGAACTCACCGGCATTGCCCCGGCACCGCGGGGAACGCCCCAGATCGAAGTGACTTTCGACATCGACGCCAACGGCATCGTGGAGGTGTCGGCCAGGGATCAGGCCACGGGCAAGCAGCAGAGCATTCGCATCACCTCGTCTTCGGGCCTGTCCAAAGATGAGATTGACCGGCTGGTAAAGGATGCGGAACTGCATGCCGATGCCGACAATCGCAAAAAAGAACTGGTGGATGCCAAAAATGCCGCCGATGCCCTGATTTACAGCACGGAAAAAACCCTCAAAGAGATGGGTGCCGCCGTGGACGGCAGCGTGCGGATGGAGATCGACGACGCGATGGCCAACCTGAAACGGGCCCTGAAAGGCGACGACGCCGCGGCGATCAGGCAGTTGACGGATGTGCTTACCCGGTCCGCCCACAAGCTGGCCGAATCCATGTATCAGCAGCCGGGTGCCGCCCATGATGGCGGGCCGCAGGCGGGACAGAGCGGCAGCAAACGAGCCAGTGCAAAGCCGCCGGGTGACGACGATGTGGTGGATGCCGAGTATCAGGAAGTGGCATAACGAATAATAATCTTCAGGCATGTTGATCGGTGCGTTTTTACCAGCACATGATATCCAGGAAAATAGCCGGGCGGATGCCCGGCTATTTTTGTTTCCACCCACCTGCCAGATCCTCACGGGGAACGTTGAAAGCCTTAAACCGTGTACCGAATCTTAGGATGCTGATCCATAAACAACGCAAGCCATGGAATAAACGAAGGGGCCTAATTCCGTTGATTTATCAGCCGGATATGGTAGTAGATGGGTCGGGCGACGAAACAAAGAGCAAAATTTAAACATAAACCCACTACCGTTACGGGGGAAACCCTTGCTGCTCGTGGGAATACGAAGGGCAGCACCTGTTATGACACGAGAGGGTGAATCGGCATGCCAATGATGACGGCTGAACAATACGAAGCGAGTCTGCGGGCGTTGAATCTGGAAGTTTACATGTTCGGCGAACGGGTGGCCAACGTGGTCGACGATCCGATTATCCGGCCGTCGATGAACGCCGTGGCCAAAACCTATGAACTGGCCCACGACCCGAAATATGCCGACCTGATGACCGCCCGGTCCCACCTTACCGGAAACCGCATCAACCGGTTTACGCATATCCATCAGAGCATCGACGACCTGGTGAAAAAAAGCAAAATGGGCCGCCTGCTCGGCCGGAAAACCGGCTGTTGTTTCCAGCGCTGCGTCGGCATGGACGCGCTCAATGCGCTGTCTATTATTACCTACAGCATTGACCGGAAATACGAAACGTCATATAATCAACGGTTTAAACAATACCTCGGCTTCGTCCAGGAACGCGACCTGATGTGCGACGGTGCCATGACCGACCCGAAGGGGGACCGCAGCCTGCCGCCGCACCAGCAGCCGGACCCGGACCATTACCTGCACGTGGTCGAGGAAAAAGCGGACGGGATCGTGGTTCGCGGGGCCAAGGCCCATCAGACCGGCGCGGTCAATTCCCACGAAGTGATCGTGATGCCGACCATCGCCATGCAGGAGGCGGACCGGGACTATGCGGTTTCTTTTGCGCTTCCCAGTGATGCCCGGGGAATTGTTTACATCATGGGCCGCCAGTCCTGCGATACGCGCAAGATGGAAGGCGGAACCATGGATCAGGGCAATGTGCGGTACGGTGGTCACGAAGCGCTGGTGGTATTTGACGATGTTTTCGTCCCCTGGGAGAGGGTATTCATGTACGGGGAGCATGAATTCGCCGGGCCGCTTGTTGAGATGTTCGCCGCCTACCATCGACAGAGCTATGCCTGCAAGGTCGGCGTCGGGGATGTGCTCATCGGCGCCGCTCAGCTTGCCGCCGAGAATAACGGCGTTGCCAAGGCTTCGCACATCAAGGACAAACTGATTGAAATGAACCATCTCAACGAGACTCTGTATTGCGGCTGTATCGCCTGTGCCACGGAAGGGCAGAAAAAGCTCAGCGGCACCTATGCCGTGAACACGCTGCTGGCAAACGTACACAAGCAGAACGTAACCCGCTTTCCATACGAAATTGCCCGGCTGGCTCAGGACATTGCCGGCGGGTTGATGGTGACCCTTCCATCGGAAAAGGATTTGAACGCCGGTGCGACACGAAAATGGGTGAAGAAATATTTACAGACCCAACCCGGCGTCCGTACCGAGGATCGCATGCGGATTCTGCGGTTGATCGAAAACCTGACGCTCGGAAGCGCAGCGGTCGGCTACCTGACCGAATCGATGCACGGGGCCGGATCTCCTCAGGCCCAGCGCATCATGATCGGGCGGAAAGTCAATATGGCGGAAAAAAAGAGGGCGGCCATGCGGCTCTGCGGGATAGACGAAGACGATACCTGATGGGAAGGGGCATCTTGAACCTTGAGATGACAGGTGTTATAGGGCACCCCATTGACAAGCCAATTGAAATCCTTTCACCGGGTTCAGCAAACCGATCAGATGAGGCGAACATGAAAAAATGGTACCCACTAGTCCTGCTCACCACCGCGCTCCTTCTTTCCGTTGGCTGTGCCAAAGACCAGAACCAGATTAAGATTCCTAAAGATGCCGCCAAGATGGATGTGGACTTTTCATGGGAAGGGATCCCAGCGTGCTCCCATGAATCCCCGGAGATCCGGGTGTCCAAGGTCCCTGAAGGCACCCAAGAGCTGCGGGTCCGGCTCAAAAATATCGACATTCCGGCATGGAACCAGGGGGGCGGCAAGGTAAAATATGACGGCTCCGGGATCATTCCCGCCGGCGCACTTAAGCTCGGCTATAACGGCCCCTGCCCGCCGGGTGGCCGACTTAAATATGAATTCTCGATTATGGCCGTCAATGCCGAGGGCGTCATCATCGGTTTCGGCAAGGCCAGGCAGTCTTTCCCACCTAAAAAATAATTGATTCGACTTGCCAAAGGGGCAAGCCGCCGCACAAAAACCGTCGTTGTGCCCGTTGTGAAACTGCCGGTGACGGGCCTTTCCCCGCCGGTCCTGTCGTCCGTCCGCATGCACCCGCTGAGCGATCCGACCGCTCCTGCCGATTAATCCCGATTTGATCCAAGGTACCGTCGATCGGTCGACGCATGCGCTTAATACTGCGATTGTCTACAGGCAATCCTGTCTGACACGGACCAAAAGACGGCGCTTATTTCGTGCAGGACGATTATCGAAGTGATCCCAAAAGAATCGGCTACTGCCTGGCCTGACAGTCCGGGCAGATGCCGAAGAAATCGAGTCGGTGGCGGGTGATGGCAAAACCGGTTTCCCGTGCCAATTCCTGAGTCATGTCTGCCAGGGCCGAAATGTCGGGATCGAGTATTTTTCGGCAAACGGTGCAGACGACGTGGGGATGGTCATAGGGTTTGTTGCCGTCATACCGGTTGCTGTCATCGCTGAAACCCAGTTCTAGCAACTGACCGAGGTCTTTCAGGACGGCTACGTTTTTATAGATGGTGGCCAGGCTGGTGGTTGGAAAGTTGGTTTTGACCTGTTCGTAGATAGACTCAACGCTGGGGTGCCCCTTGCTCTCGGCCAGTACTTTCAGGATGGCCAGGCGCTGGGGGGTGATCCGATACTGGTTTTCCCGAAGGGCTTCCACCATTTTTCGCATTCGGATCTCAGGATCTGGCATGGGTGTACTCGATTAAGTTCGGTTTTTAATGGAAAATAATTATCAATAGATAGCAAAGGCGGGGTATGGGTGTCAATAGCCTCAAAGAACAGGGGCGTGCCGCTATTGACAAAAGATGCAGCTGTTACGAATTTGATGCGACAACGGACAGGAGGAATCATGGACACCCCATCCAATCGACAGCCGCCGGGAAAGGCATCTTTTAAAGAGGCCCTGAAATTCTGGACCCAGTTAGGGTTCATCAGCTTCGGCGGGCCGGCCGGGCAGATTGCCATCATGCACCAGGAGGTGGTCGAGCGGCGGCGCTGGGTGAATTGCTCATTCAGCACCGCCTTCCCCGGGTGTTCTGCAAGGGTTCTTTCGACGAGCAGACCCGCGAATGCCTTATCGAAGAAGAGGCCGACCATTTGCAGAAAAGCGTTCCCCCGACGTTTACCCATGTGATCCGGGTGTTGGTTGTCTGCCCGGCGCTATGGGGCATCGTGATGGGCGTTGTCTGGAAAATGGCGGGGTGACGTTCAGAAGCATGCCAACCGGCAGCGACCGGCCGGTTGTCGATTATCGACAACCCATTTCTACCTACTCGATGGCCTGGAATTCTTTCATGAATTTCCGGTCGATATAATCCTTGATGACGAATGCGGGCCGACCGCCGAATTCCAGCCAGCGTTTTTTGAGCACACCGACCCCGCCACCCAGGTTGAAAATCAGCAGGTAGTCGCCCCCCGGGTCGAAGGGCATCAGGTCTCCGTCATTCAGCCGCGCCACGAGGTTATGGAACAGCACCGGATTCTGGCGGACCGCATAGACGCCCACCTTGTCCAGGGGCTGGTCCTGAAAGAAAATACAGTCACCCCCACCGAAGATGTCGGGGTGTTCGATGCTCTGCAAAAAGCGGTTGACCCGCAGGCCGCCGTCGGGTCCCGTGGCGATGCCGGAATTCGAAAAAATGGCGGATGGCTTGACACCCAAAGCTAAAAAGATGAAATCCGCGGGCAGGGTTTCGCCATTATCAAGAAGGATGCCTCCCGGGGATACGGATTTCCCGTAGGCACCGTCGCGTATGGTAATTCCCCTTTGGTTCAAAACAGTTACGATTTTCCGACGGACCGATTGGGGAAAGCGGGACATGAAGGCGCTGCCGGTGCAGACGGTGATTCGCGGCATGTGCCTGCCGATGGTTTTTGCCAACTGCCAGACATTGCCGGCCACCTCTGCCGAAGAAGGGCCGCCGCCGACGATGACCACGTCCGGGCTGTGCCGGCCGAAATGGTCGACCAGGCGGGATTTGGCTTCCATGAGCCGTTCGATGGGCTTGACGGTAAAGAGGTCGGCAGGATCCCCCTCAATGTCCGGTCTGGGCACGTAGCTGCCCGCGTTGCAGGAGAGCACGTCGTAGGGCACGGTGTCGCCGGTTTCCAGAGTGACGACCTTTTTTTGGGGATCGATCATGGCCGCTTTGCCCGGCAGAAATGTCCCCCCCTGCTTTTCGACCACCTGCCGGGTAGCGAAGCGAATTTCATCGGGCCGGTAGGTACCCGAAAGCATCCCCGGTCCCATGCCTGAGTAGTAGTGGTAATCCGATGGGCCGATGACGGTGACGCCGTGACCTTTTTCAGTGATGGCAGCCAGGTTGGCCAGCGTGACCATGTGGGCATGGCCGCCGCCGATGAGAACCAGTTTTTTTTGCATGTCAGGCCTCTTGTCCCACGGTTTCTTCCATGAGTTGGCCCAGCCGTGCCAGATGGGTCTTCTCCTCGTTGGCAATCTGGATCAGGGCTTGTTTGCCCGCCTCGTTTTTCGCCTTCTCCGATGCCCGTAAATAAAGATCCAGGGCCTGGGCTTCGATGGACATGGCCAGTTCGATGATTTCCGGCACCGTGTCGTAGGCGGGCATGAGCAGATTGGCATACTCTTCGGTGGTCAGTCCCCCTTCCAGCACGTCCGGTACCTGTCGGGCCTCGAAGGTGTCGCGGGTGACCGGCTTGCCGGTCAGTTCGGTGTATTGCTCCAGAATGCGATCCTGATGTTTCACTTCAATTTGAGACAGTTGATGAAACAGTTGTCTCACAGGGTCACTATCCACCTTGACTGCCATGGAATCGTAAAAGTCCTTCAATCCCGCTTCGAGGGAGTAGGCCACGGCCAGGGCGTTTTCCACCGATGTGACCCCATCGAAAAGCGCCAGCCCCTTTTCTTCGGCCATGAACGCCGCTTCGCCGGTCCAGGCCTTGAAGCCGCCGGCCACGTTGATGATGTTGTCGAATCCCTGTCCGGAAAGCAGCTGCGCAGCCACCCGGCTGCGCCCCCCGGACGCTCAGTATATCATAACCGGCTTGGTGCGGTCGATGCGCGGCAGGAAGTCGGTGAGTTCCGGCAGCGGGGCGAGAACGGCACCGGGAATGTGGCCGGCCTCGTACTCTTTGGGTTGCCGCACATCCAGAATGGTAACCTCGTCCACCTTTTTTCCCGCAAGATAGTTTCTGGCCTGGTCGGTGTCGATGGATTTAACGGGTGTCAGGAATTGTCTCCAGTTCATGATGTCCTCCATTTTTTTGCGCCGGGATGAGTTTTATTTCGGAAGGTTTTTGCAATTATACACAAACCGTAACCGGCTGACCATCCCTTTTTGGGTGGCACACAGATTGCTATACCTATCCAATAGCGGGTTATGTTATTATCGCCAAAACGAGTTGCCCATCCATCACCCAACCCCTTTTCAGCCGACTGGAGGCCATCATGAATCTCAGCGAGTACAAGGAAATCATCAAGCAGGCTATCGCCAACGAGGTGGAGGCCAGAAAATTTTACGATGATGCAGCCAACACGCTCAAGGACCCGTACCTGAAAAAACTTTTCGCCTCTCTGGCCGAAGAGGAGAAGAAACACCGGGATATCCTGACGAAGATATACACCAGCGGCACCATGGACCGCTACTTTTCCGAATCGCGGGATTACAAGGTCGCCGAAACCGTGGACGAGCCGGAACTGTCCATGGAGATGAAACCGGCCGATGCCTTTGCCTTGGCTATGAAAAAGGAGGAAGCCGCCATGAAGCAGTACACCGAGATGGCCGCGATGTGCGATGACGACGGAAAACGGCAGGTATTTCTGGATCTGGCAGCCATGGAGCGGGATCATAAGCTGAAGATGGAATCCGCTTTCATCGATATCGGATATCCCGAGGTCTGGTGATCCATGGCCCTTTCCGTCGTCGACCTCTACCGCGATGTGCTGCCCCAAACCAATTGCGGTGACTGCGGATTCTCCACGTGCATCGCTTTTGCGGGCATGGTGGTTTCCGACAAGCATCCCCTGGATGGCTGTCCTCACCTGACACCGGCGGTGGTCGAGCGGTGTAGCCAAGAACTTGGGGTGCAGTATGCCGCTGGTAAATGGACCAAACGGGATCTGGCGGAAGATGCCCTGCAGTGGGCCATCGAACGCTCTGCTTCCATGAATCTGGCGGACCTGCCCGATCGAATCGGTGGGATACTGGTTGAAAGCGAGGCCGGTCCGGCGCTGAAGCTTCCTTATTTTTCCGGACACATTCTGATTGGCGTGAAGGATATCAAGCGATTGGACGGAACGGGTCTCACCCGCTGGGAAAAGGTTTTCATTTACAACCACATGGCCCAGGGGGGGATTCGGACGCCCACAGGGACATGGAAGGGATTTGAAGCATTTCCCAATACGGTCTCAAAGGTCAAGACCATGGCCGGCGAAGTGGAAACCCCTCTGGCGGAACGGTTTCACGGCCGACTCAAGGATCTGGTCGAGGCCGCTGTCGGCATCGGCGGCCTGGATGTTACCGGCAGGGAAAACAGCGCTGATGCCGCCTTCCGATTTCATCCCTTACCCCGGGTGCCGGTGATGCTGCTCTTCTGGGACGATGATCCGGTGGACGGCTTCGGGGCTGCTGCCAAGCTGCTCTTTGACGAGACCGTCATCGACCATCTGGACATCGAATCCATCGTTTTTTTAAGCGAGCGGCTGCGGCAGATGCTTTGTGATGCCGCCGATGAAACCAACGGGTTGCGGACTTGATCCTTGCCCGCATCCTCATTTCCCGGATGGATTCAACACAAAGGAGTATTGATAATGACCCAATCCAAATGCCCGGTCTGCGGCTGTAAAAAATTCCATGTCAAAAACCCCGATGACGATTACGATGTTTACGAATTTGAGTGCCGGGACGGTGAGGTCTGTTTCGAAGAAGATCTGGAGGGGGAGGAATGCCCTGAGGTAAACGATGCCACGGAAACTTTTTGCAATGCGTGTGCATGGCATGACAAGTTCAATAAAATCAGATAGAAATTCCCAATTAAGGAGTAAATATGGGAACTCATGATGTAACCGTGTTCAAACCCTACCCGTTCAGGGTGGGCCAGAAAATCAATATCGAAGACGGACCCCGTAAGGGGGACTGGGAGGTGGTGGCCGTTACGGACCGCAAGGTTAAACTCCACTGCCCGTTCAGCCATCGGGAATTCGAATGGAACCGGTTCTGCTATGCGGTCGATGAACGGACCGGTGTTCAATGGCCCGGAAAAGAATAGCTTTTTTATTTTAACGCAGGCAAACCGGTGTAAAATTCCCACCCCGTTGCGTGGCCAACCTGAAAAACTGTGCAGTGATCGGCTGGAAAGAAACAAAGGGCGAATCATGGTCACATACCTGGAATACGACGGGTCCCTCAACGGAAGCTGAAGGAGGCGACGATGGCAGATTACGACTACGATATCGGCATCATCGGCGGCGGCGCAGCCGGACTTACGGTGGCTTCGGGAGCGGCGCAACTGGGGGCCAGGACCCTGCTTATCGAAAAGGAGCCCGCCCTCGGGGGAGACTGCCTGCACTATGGATGCGTGCCCAGCAAGACCCTGATCCGTTCAGCCCACGTTTACCACGAGCTGAAACACGCCGAGCGTTTCGGGCTACCCAAAATGACTCTGCCACCCGTGGATTTTTCCCGGATTGCCCGGCGGATCCAGGAGGTCATCGCCGTCATCCAGAAGCATGATTCGGAAGAACGATTCTGCAAATTGGGGGCAAAGGTGGCCTTTGGGACCGTTTTTTTCAAGAATGACCACACGGTGGATTTAAATGGCCGGGCCGTCAGCGCCAAGACCTGGGTGATTGCCACCGGGTCTTCTGCGGCCGTTCCCCCCATTCCGGGACTGAAAGGAATCGACTATATCACCAACCGTGAGATTTTCTCTCTCGACCGGCTTCCCGGCAGCATGATCGTGCTGGGCGCCGGACCCATCGGGATCGAGATGGCCCAGGCATTCAACCGGCTGGGAACCTCGGTAACGGTGGTGGATCGTGCCGGTCAGATTTTGACCAAGGAGGATCCGGACATGGCCGATGCCGTCCAGGCGGTCATGGAATCCGAAGGCGTAAAATTTTACCTGGGGGCCGGCGTTGAACATGCATCTGCGGCCGGCCAGAAAAAAAGCGTTTCCCTGAAATTGGGAGACGGTGCCTCGGTGGCACTGACCGCCGACACGGTGCTGGTGGCCATGGGCCGTGCGGTCAATGTCAACGACCTGTGGCTGGATGCGGCGGGTGTGGGATTTGGACGAGCGGGGATTACGGTGGACGCACGGCTGCGCACCAGTCAGAAACATATTTTTGCCGCCGGAGACGTCAGCGGCGGTTACCAGTTCACCCACGCCGCCGGATACGAAGGGGGGGTGGTGGTGAGCAACGCGGTATTTCACCTGCCGCGCAAGGTGGATTACACTTGGCTGCCCTGGTGCACCTACACGGATCCGGAACTGGCCAGTATCGGACTCAACGAACGGGCGGCAAAGGACGCGGGTTTGGATTATTCCGTCTGGACGGAGGCGTTTCAGGACAACGACCGCGGTCTGGCCGAAGGGCAGACCGAAGGCCGGATCAAATTGATTCTGGATAAAAAGGAAAAGCCACTGGGCGTGCAGATTCTCGGCCCCCGTGCCGGTGACCTGATTGCCGAATGGGTGGCGGTCTTAAATGGCCGCGTTAAACTATCCACCCTGGCGTCGGCCATTCATCCTTATCCCACGCTGGGAGAGATCAGCAAGCGGGTAACCGGCAGTGTTTTCTCGCCGAAAATTTTTTCTGAGAAGGTCCAGAAAGGGCTCAAGTTCTTCTTTAACCTCAAGGGGCGGGCATGCACCCCGGAGGTGTGCGAGGAGTGAGTCCGCAGGTCGGAGGCCGAAGGTGCGGATCGGGAGATCGTTGGAGCGGCTTTCAGCCGCGAGCGCCTCACACGGCGAGAACCGTCCACAAGGCGGCAAGGAACAGTTTATGAACGCAGCTAAACCCAAATCCGGCGGCAGATTCAAAGCCCTTATTTTTGGCCTCTTCATTGTGGGCGCCATCGTGCTGATTCGGTTTACGCCAGTGAAAGACTACGTTACCGCCGAGATGCTGGGCGCATTGCTGGCGTCGGTGGGACGCTGGGCACCCTTGCTTTACATCGTGGTTTATGCCGTGGGGGTTTGCCTCTTTATTCCCGGTACCCTGCTGACCGGACTGGGCGCCGCCATTTTCGGACCTTACTGGGGCTTTCTATGGGTGTGGGTCGGTGCCATGATCGGGTCGGCCGGGGCTTTTGTCATCGGCCGGACCCTCGGAAGGGAGTTTGCCGCTTCCCTCATCGGCGACCGGCTGAAAAAATATGACGAGGCCATTGAGCGCAACGGTTTCGCCACCGTGCTTTACCTGCGGTTGGTCTACTTTCCCTTCACGCCGATGAATTTCGGTATGGGACTCACCCGGGTCCGGTTCGTGGACTATATGGCGGGCACCGGCCTGGGGATCATCGTCGGAACCTTCATCTTCACCTTCTTCATCGGCACCTTGAAGGACGTATGGGCGTCGGGGAACTGGGGCGAATTGATCTCCTTCAAAGTCTTTTTCTCCATCGCCCTGTTCGTTTTCTCCTTTTTTATTCCTACAATCATCAAGCGGTCCAGGGGCGAGAGAAAATAGCAAAAACCCTCCCGTGAACCAATCATCTTGAGACATCCTGTCTCAAATAAAGCCAACGGTTTTTCTAACAAGGGGTTGATGGTCGATCTAAAAAACAGGGATAGACGGGGCAGGGAAAGTGCCGACGCTCAATATCCGACGGTCAATCGGTTGGAAGCTTCGTCAACCGATGATCCCAATCAGACAGGCATCCGATCCATTCGTTCCATTGGTTGCCGGCAACTTCCAGCCAATCGGTTTCACATAACTTTTTTACCTTGACGTTCATGGCATGGATCTTGTTAATATTATTAAAACCTCAACCCTTTCCTGCGCAGAGAAAATGGAACAGCAGATCCAGTTTGACAATCATTTGGGGGAAACCCTTGCCGGAACCCTTCACCAGCCGGCGCGTCCACCGGTCGGCGCCATTGTCGCCGGCCACTGCTTTACCTGTTCCCGGCACACGGGTGTCCTGCGGCGCATCAGCCATGCGTTGAGCGAAGCCGGTTTCATGGCCCTGCGGTTCGATTTTTCAGGAAACGGCCAGAGTCAGGGTCGCTTTGAACAGTCCACCTGGACCAAACAGATCCTGGAGATGGAAGCAGCCATTGAACTGGTTCAGAAAAAAGGCGCCTCATGGATCGGTCTGGCCGGGCATTCACTGGGTGCAGCCATTGCCCTGCTCACCGCTAGGCGGACAAAAAACGTGTCGGCTGTCTGCCGGGTGGCCGGGCGCGTGAGTGCAACCCGTCCCATGCATTTTCTGACGCCGTTACAGCAACGTACTTTGGAACAGACCGGTTCTGTGGAATTCGACAGCCGCGCGCGGCAGCTTACACTCAACAGGGATTTTTTCGATGATGCCGATCGGCACGATTTGGCTGAGGCCACCCGCTCGCTGACGATCCCCATGCTTGTGGTTCACGGCGACCATGACGAGATCATTCCGGTTTCCGAAGCGCATCTGGCCAAATCGGCAAACCCACGGATGGTGGAACTGGCTATTATTTCCGGAGGCGATCACATGCTCGCCCATCCGGACCCCCAGCGGCAGGTGGCCCGGGTGGTGACCGATTGGTTCTGCCGCCAGGCCGGTGTCCCCACACCCGGCGACCGTAACCGTTAATACCGATATCGCCCACAGGAGGCTGTGAAAGATGAATCTGTCAGAAACTCTGAGCGCCGACTTCATCGACGCCCAATACCGCCAATGGAAATCCGATCCATCGTCGCTTTCGGATGACTGGCAGTTCTTCTTCAAAGGCTTCGAACTGGCCGGGGCTGCCGGACCGGCGGGTGCCGATCCGAAACAGGCCCTGCGCCAGGCCGGGGTGGGTGCGCTGATTCACCGCTACCGGGACATCGGCCACCTGCTGGCCTGCATGGATCCATTGTCCGCCTGTCCTACCGCTCACCCGCTATTGGACCTGGAAGCCTTTGGCCTGGACGTGTCGGACCTGGACCGCCAATTTGCCGCACCGGGTCTGATCGAACAGACCTCGGCCTCCCTTAAGGAGATCGTGGCCCGGCTGAAACAGACCTATTGCCGCAGCATCGGCGTGGAGTACATGCACCTTCAGGACCCCGGCGAGCGCGCGTGGCTTCGGTCGCGCATGGAGCCGACCCGGAACCGGGTCGATCTCACGGCGACCGAACGGATCGGACTGCTTAAAAAGCTCACTGCGGCGTCCCTGTTTGAAGGATTTCTCAATAAAAAATACGTGGGGGTGACCCGGTTTTCGCTGGAGGGCGGTGAAGCCCTGATCCCGTTTTTGGACGCGCTCCGCCGGCGGGCGGTTGCAGGTGGATGCCGCGAAATCATATTCGGCATGGCCCACCGGGGGCGCCTCAACGTATTGAGAAACATCCTCGAAAAACCGGCCGAAGAGATCTTCTCCGAGTTTGAAAGCTGCTACGATCCTCAGGATCTGGTGGGGTCCGGGGACGTCAAGTATCATATTGGTTACCTCACCGATTACCAGATGGAAGACGGCACCGCCCTTTCCCTTTGCCTCGTGAGCAACCCCAGCCATCTGGAGGCAGTGAATCCCGTGGTGGAAGGTATGGCCCGGGCCCGGCAGGATCTTCGGGCCGAGGGTGGCGACAAGGCGGTTCTGCCGGTGCTGCTGCACGGCGATGCGGCCTTTGCCGGGCAGGGGGTGGTGGCCGAAACCCTTAACATGTCCCAATTGAAAGGCTATCGGACCGGCGGGACGGTTCACGTCGTCATCAACAATCAGATCGGCTACACGACCTTGCCCGAGGATGCCCGTTCCACCCGCTATTCGACCGATGTGGCCAAAATGCTCATGGTGCCGATCTTCCACGTCCATGGTGAAGATCCCGAGGCCGTGGTTCATGTGGCCCGGCTCGCCGCCGACTACCGCTACCGCTTCGGTAAGGACGTGGTCATCGACCTGGTCTGTTACCGCCGGTACGGCCACAACGAAGGGGATGAGCCCTATTTCACCCAGCCGACCATGTACCAGCGCATCCGCCAGCGTCCGCCGCTGAACCGGGTATATGGCGACACGCTGGTGGCCGAGGGCGTTTTATCCAAGGCAGATGTGGAGAAAATGGAACAAGAGGTTACCAGCGGTCTCGATGCGGCATATGAGGAGATCCACGGCGCCACCTGCCTCTTTCCCGAACCCCGGTTCTTTCCGGAATGGGAGACGATCAGCGGGTCGTATACCTCTGACCCGGTGAATACCGCGGTGGACAAAAAGGTTCTGGTCAATCTGGCCGGCCGGTTGGCTCAGCTGCCCGAGGGGTTTACTGTCCACCCGCGGTTGAAGGGCGTGCTGGACAAGCGAATCGAAGCCGTTAATACCGGTGAAAGTATTGACTGGGCCGGTGCCGAAGCCTTGGCCTTTGCGTCCCTCCTTGTCGACGGCCACACGGTGCGGCTCAGCGGCCAGGATGTGGGCCGGGGCACTTTCAGCCAGCGACACAGCGTGCTATGGGATTATGAGACGGGCCAACCCCATATCCCCTTGAACCACCTGGAAGCGGGTCAGGCACCCTATGAGGTGTATAACAGCCTGCTGGCCGAGGCCGGTGTGCTGGGCTTCGAATATGGCTATGCGGTGACCCGGCCCCAGGTGCTGACCCTGTGGGAGGCGCAGTTCGGGGATTTTGTCAATAACGCCCAATGCGTCATCGATCTGTTTATCGCCAGCGGCCAGGCTAAGTGGCAGCAGTTGTGCGGATTGACCCTGCTGCTGCCCCACGGCTGGGAGGGCCTGGGGCCGGAGCATTCCAGCGCCCGGCTGGAACGCTTTCTCCAGCTTTGCGCCAACGACAACCTGCAGGTGGCCAACCCGACCACGCCGGCGCAATATTTTCACCTGCTGCGGCGGCAGATCAAGGCCCCGTATCGAAAGCCGTTGATCCTTATGACCCCCAAGAGCCTGCTGCGCCATCCCGTGGCCGTTTCCTCCTTAAAGGACCTGACCCAGGGAAAATTCTCACCGATTATTGACGATGCGGAAGCGACGGCTTCGGCTAAAAAGGTCATTTTCTGCAGCGGCAAGATCTTCTACCAGCTAATTGCCCGGCGGCAGCAGATTAACGCCGCCGACACGGCTATCGTCCGGGTTGAAATGCTTTACCCGTTTCCGGAAAAGGCCCTCGAGGCGGTTATCGGCCGCTACAAAAAAGCCACCGTCTGGACCTGGGTGCAGGAGGAGCCGGAGAACATGGGTGCCTGGCAGTTTGTCCGGCATCGATTGGCGTCGCTGTTGAAAAAACCCATCGACTATGTGGGGCGAAACGCATCGGCCAGTCCGGCCACGGGTTTTCCCAAGATCTACAAAATGGAGCAGGACGGCATCGTCGACCGGGCTGTCGGTTCCCATGGCCAGGCGAGGGGGATGGCGGGGTGACGGACGTCCGATGCCCGATGACAGAGAACAGAAGACAAAAATCTGACTTTCGGCATCTGAGTTTCGACTTCGGTAATGCCTTGAGCAAAACGAACCCTGCAAACTCAATAAACCCAAAATACGCGATAAACTAACCAAGGAGCCCGCATGTCCATCGAAATCAAGATTCCCAGCGTTGGCGAGTCGGTCCGGGAAGCAGTCCTGGCCGAATGGTTCAAACAGGACGGCGACACCGTCCGCAAGGACGACCCTCTGTTTGTCATCGAGACGGACAAGGTGACCCTGGAGGTGGTGGCCGAGGCGGACGGTGTGCTGAAGATCCTGGTGGCTGCCGGAGAAACCGTGGTTATCGGTGCGGTGGTGGGGTCCCTGGAAACTGCCGGTGCCGCAGCGAAGGCACCTGAAAAGCCGAAAGCTGAAGCCCCGCCGAAACCGGAAAAAACACCTGCGCCGGAACCGGCCGCCCCGGCTGCAAAAGCCCCGGCGCCTGCCGCCCCGGCAATGACTTCTGCTCCGGTCCGCCCTGCCGCCGGCATTTCCCTGGCGCCGTCGGTGCGCCGGCTGATCGCCGAAAAGAATCTCGATGTGTCGAAAATACAGGGTACCGGCCCCGGCGGGCGCATCAGCAAGGGAGACGTTCTGCTCTACCTGGAGAAGGCGCCGGCGGGCATCCCCGATGCGCCCGTTGTTCCGGCTGGTCAACCGCCGTCGGCGGCCATGGAAGAGCGAAAACCCATGACGCCCATCCGCAAGCGCATCGCCGAGCGGCTGCTGGAGTCCAAACAGAGCACGGCCATGCTCACCACCTTCAACGAGATCGATATGGCCCGGGCCATGGAAATCCGATCCCTGTACAAGGAAGCCTTCGCCAAGCGCCACGGCGTCTCGCTGGGGTTCATGTCGTTCTTCGTCAAGGCATGTGTAGAGGCCCTCAAGGAAGTTCCCGAGATCAACGCCTTCATCGACGGCAGCGATATCGTCTATCACAACTACCAGCACATCGGCGTTGCCGTGGGCACCCCGCGGGGCCTGGTGGTGCCGGTGATCCGCCATGTCGAACGCATGAGTTTCGCCCAGGTGGAAAAAGCCATCGTGGAGTACGTGGCTAAGATCAAGGACAATCGCCTGGAGTTGGCCGACCTGGAAGGGGGCACCTTCACGGTGAGCAACGGCGGCGTATACGGCAGCCTGCTCTCCACCCCCATTCTCAATATGCCCCAGAGCGGGATCCTGGGCATGCACAAGATCGAAAAGCGGCCGATGGTGATTGAGGATCAGATCGTCATCCGGCCCATGATGTACGTGGCGCTCAGCTACGACCACCGCATCGTGGACGGCAAGGGAGCGGTGACTTTCCTCAAGCGGATCAAGGAGTTCGTCGAAAACCCGGAACGCATGGCATTGGAGGTGTAAGATGGCACAGCAAGCACAGTTCGACCTGGTGATCATCGGTTCCGGACCCGGGGGATACGTGGCTGCCGTTCGTGCGGCCCAGCTTGGGATGAAAACCGCCGTGGTTGAAAAAGCGTCCCGACTGGGAGGCGTCTGCCTCAACGTGGGATGCATCCCCAGCAAGGCCCTGCTGGATTCTTCCGAGTACTATCACCTGGCCAAAGACCGTTTCGCCGAATATGGCATCAAGACGGGAAAAGTCTCCCTCGATCTGCCGGCGATGCTGGCCCGCAAGGACAAGGTGGTGGAGGAGCTTACCGAAAACGTACGCAAACTGCTGGAAGGCAACGATATCGAGATCATCCACGGGTCGGCTTCGGTGCCGTCGCCGGGAACGGTCGAGGTGGATATGGGAAAAAGGAAAACGACCCTCCTGTCGGCCAAGAACATCCTGCTGGCCACCGGTTCCGAACCCATTGAAGTCAAGGGCCTGGAGTTCGACGGCAGGCATATCGTCAGTTCCACCGAAGCGCTCTCCTTTGCCACCGTGCCCAAACACCTGGGTATCGTCGGCGGCGGTTACATCGGCCTGGAACTGGGGTCGGTGTGGAGCCGCCTCGGTTCCACGGTCACCGTCATCGAGATGCTGCCCAAGATCGCTACCACCCTGGACGGCCAGGTGGGGCGGACCCTGGACCGTATCCTCAAGCGGCAGGGCCTGGAATTCCGGCTCAACACCAAGGTGGCCGAAGCGACGGTGGCCGGTAAAAAGGTCAAGGCCGTGCTGGAAAGCGGGGGAAAGACCGAAGAGATGAGCTTCGACCGGCTGCTGGTGTCTATCGGCCGGCGGCCCCTCACCCACGGCCTGGGCATCGAGGCGCTGGGTATCGACACCGATCCGCAAACCGGCCAGATTCTCGTGGACGAAACCTACCGCACCAGCGTAGACGGCATTTACGCCATCGGCGATCTGGTACCCGGTCCCATGTTGGCCCACAAGGCGTCCGCCGAAGGCACCGCCGCCGTGGAATGCATGGCCGGACGGGCCGGCGAAGTGAACTACGACACTATCCCTGCGGTGGTCTACACATGGCCCGAGGTGGCCAGCGTGGGTCTCACCGAAGAGCAGGTGCGTGAGAGGGAGATCCCTTACTGCGTGGGCAGTTTTCCCTTTTCCGGCGCGGGGCGGGCGCGCTGCATGGGCGAAACCGACGGGTTTGTCAAGCTCATTTCCCACGGAAAGACCGACCGGGTCCTGGGCGTCCACATCATCGGTCCCCGGGCAGCGGACATGATTGCCGAGTGCGTGCTGGCCCTGGAGTTCGGCGCCAGTTCGGAAGACATTTCCCGCACTATCCATGGCCACCCCACCTTTGCGGAAGCCCTTCAGGAGGCGGCCATGAATGTCAGAAAATGCTCCATATATGCTTCTTGAAACCGAGGATGGAAAATTGCTGGGATGGCGGCTGAATAACGGTCACGACCGCATGGCCGTTACCCGGAAGTTGCAGGAGAAGATGAGGGAGATGTTCGCATCCGCCGTGTGACCCGGCGGGTCACTTCCGCTTCCATCCTGACACGGTTTTTTTCGATCCGTTCAATTTTGCCAAGCAGGGATGCCGCTGTCGGCCGACCCCTTTTCTTGAGAACGGCCCGCTGGGTCGGGCAGACATACTGGGTGCACATCCAAGGTCGGATTCGCGGTGGCAGGCGGCATCCGTGGTGGCTTAGAAACGGGCAGGGATCGTCGGGATCCGATGTCGCCTGACAGGGCGGTATGGGTTCTTCGAGCAGATGGAGAAACAGCAGATCCCGGAAATCGATCCATACGGTATTGCCGATGCAGCAGGGTTCCGGGCAAAAGCGGCAGGTCCGACGGCACAGCGCCGCCATCAATGGCGTCAGTTCGTCTATGTCACGCCGTATTTCCAGGGCCACCGCTATCGCCCTTCCCAGCGTTCGGCGATGGATTGCCAACAGGCGGGTCAACGCGCAGTTCGATTCCCGCCATTGCGGGGTTTGGGGGAAAACACCCTTTTCTGGCCAAAAGGATGGGGTCGTTTTTCCGTAAGGACCGTTCATTTCCAATCCTGATCGGTTGCTGATATCCCAATCTTAATGGATGTCGACCATCCGGCGCAACCCCTAACCGGGTTCAGCGGAGCACAACCAACCGGCTGCGTTCGCCATCGATGCGATTGATCGGATGGTGTTAGTTTTTGGTTTACCTCTTGATTCTTTTGCTTTTGATGTTATTTTCTGCCCCAAACGATCACCGATGCATGGGCTTGAGCGGTGTTTTACATTGATGCAAACGCATTCCGTCAGGATGAATTGATGAATAAGAAAGACCTCGACTATTTTCAGAATTTGTTGCAGAACGAGCTTGATGAATTGCTGGCCAAGGCCGGAATTGCCGTTGGAGAACTGATCGGTTCGGTTTACACCAATGAGGCCGACCCACTGGACAGGGCCACTGAGGAGGAGGCCCGCAACAACCAGCTGCGCATTCGAGGCAGGGAGAGCCGGTTGATCGCTAAGATCAAAAAGAGCCTCCAGGCGATTGATGAAGGGACCTATGGCATCTGTGAAGGGTGCGAGGAACCCATTTCGATTGCCCGTCTGAAAGCCAGGCCGGTCACCAGCTATTGCATCGACTGTAAAACCAAGCAGGAGGCTTTTGAAAGAGTCACCGGCAGTTAGCGGTAATATTGCCTGTAAACGCCACCCATTCCTTTCCCGGACAGGGCTTCACCCCTTCCGATTTTTCGAGCTTGCCGACATTTCCTCCTGATTAAATTCAACGGCTATAGATCGAAAAACTATTTTCCCAAGGCTATCCACCACCAGCATTATATATGTGCGCCAGACTACCGTCCGGGCAGCCTGCAGATGATGTTAAATATGCATCCATTTTCCATATTGACATCTCCTGCATTGTTAACGCAACTGTCCGATATCGTGGTGGTAAAAGTCCGTTAAATTTATTTTTATCAAAAAAAACAAATATTTATATTGCTTTTTCCCGAAAAAAAGAATAGGGTATATTTATTCAATCAAGTTTTTTCAACTTCGGGACGGTTCCTTTCTGAAGGAAAAGGCGATCTGCCGAAATCATACCCCCCAGTTTGTAACGTTGAAAATGTTCAATAGAGAATGAAATCATTGCGACCCGTTGAATGGTTGCGTGGGTTGTCGATCAAATATCATTCGGATTCATTGTGCAGGGATTCGGATCGGATGATGTTTCCCGATCCTTCGTCAATCCCTGCGGACCGTTTGAAGATTTTTAAAGGAGGCGACAGCTCGGGATGGATTAACCCTCCGGTGAATCTGGATATGAAAGGAATCCCGCTTGGCAGAAAATCGGTAACGTATATCTTCATTAACTGAAAAGGATCTATAATGACTCTTTCATGGACGAGTGGCGTGAAGAAGTAATTATAGTATGGGAAGCCATGAAAAACGAAGTGGAAGGCGGATATATTCATACAGCGAGGTAATCCGTAAGACTGGATGGCTGTCCTTTTTTCACCTGCTTCCGGGAATTCCTCTTATGCCCCCTGCAGAATCGCCTGCCAAGCCAACAGGCACCTTTCAGGGTCCAGACCATAGCGCGAAAAACTAAACAATCGATGGTGTTTGCTGCTCAAAGACCTTGGCGAACCGTTAGGATATCGTGGTTTCAGAGCTGTTCATTGGATGGACGGCAGATCGTGTACCTTGGGTGAGAGCTCAACCCGGACAACGGTATACCCTTAGCGAGAAGGGTCACAATAACTGCCGGACGACCGAGAACAAAGGAAGGGGAGGAACTTATAATTTTATGAAATACAAACCGTTTACACTCAAAAATGTTCATACGATTCCGCAATTAAAACGCCTTGGCGATACCGCCATCTCCGACATGGATGTCGTTGGCAGGGTGCTGCCATTTAAAACGAACAATTATGTGGTTGATGAACTTATTGATTGGGATAACCATGAAAATGATCCGATGTACACAATTAATTTCCCTCAGAAAAGGTTGATGGCCCGGAAGCATTTTAACCGGATCTCCGGTCTTTTGAAATCCGGTGCGAACCGTTCCGTCATCAACCGGGCTGTTCAGGGAATCAGGCTTGGACTTAATCCACATCCGGCCGGTCAACTTGAGTGTAATATCCCTGAACTGGATGGCGTCAAGGTGAACGGCATCCAGCACAAGTACCAGGAAACCATGCTTGTATTTCCGGCACAGGGCCAGACATGCCATGCTTATTGTACGTTCTGCTTCAGGTGGCCCCAGTTTACCGGAATGAGTGACCATAAAATGGCTTTGAAACAGGCGGAATTATCCGCTGAATATCTTAGGCGCCATCCTGAAGTCACCGATGTTCTTTTTTCGGGTGGTGATCCCATGATTATGAATGCAAGCCGGCTGGAGATCTATATCGATGCGTTGCTGAATTCTGGTTTTTCCAATCTAAAAACGATCAGAATAGGGACAAAATCGCTTTCTTTCTGGCCTTACCGGTACCTGACAGACAAGGATTCAGAAAAAATACTGGAACTTTTCAGGAAGGTAACCGATTCGGGAATCCATCTTTCCATCATGGCGCATATTAATCACTACAAGGAGATGTCCACCAGCGCGTTTCGTGAGGCCGTGAAACGCATCAGACAGACCGGTGCCGTGATCAGATCGCAGTCACCTGTTTTAAATCATATCAATGCCGTTTCCGCTGTCTGGGAAAAAATGTGGGTCGACCAGGTGAACCTTGGTATTGTTCCCTATTATATGTTTATCCCCAGAAATACCGGCGCACACAAATTCTTTTCTATCCCTCTGGTCAAGGCGTATGACATATTCAGAGATGCATTCAGTCATGTCAGTGGCCTTGCCAGAACAGTCCGAGGACCGAGCATGTCAGCCATTCATGGAAAGATTAAAATTGATGGGATTCCTGAAATAAACGGCGAAAAGTACCTGTCCATGTCTTTTATCCAGGGCAGGTCTTCCGAATGGGTGAAAAAACCGTTTTTCGCTGAATATGATGAAAACGCCTGCTGGTTTGATGAACTGGAACCGGCGTTCGGGGACAACGCTTTCTTTTTTAATCGCAATGAATCCGGGTTCATGGAATCGGATGATTTGTATGCCGAAACAGGCATGCGCTCGTCCACCATCCGACGGTCTTCGGATGCGGCTGACCTTTCCTTCACGATCAATCGTAACGATTGACACCCTTCCCGCCATATTTCGGGGAATACCTGGCCCTGATGCCGTCGATTGAACGTGCAGAATACCGGGCTCATCGGATTGCCGGCTGCGCGGCGGTATTCGAACTCCGGAAGGCGTTCGCGGATGCGTGACATGACCTCCCGTCCCACATGGGAGGTGGACATGACCTGGGGCGGAAAGCCGTCCGGGGGCATCGGCGCTTACCGAAAAGCGGGTTTTATTTACGGATAAGTACTTAAAACGGATGACTGAAGACTAACGTCGGCCGGGAAGGTGCCATGCGCTTCCTTGCCGATAAGCCCGCGTTTAACCGGAAACTGCTTCCCATCATTATTATTCCCTATCCTCCCCCTGCCGCCCATAGATATTTTCAGTTTGACTGTTCAGCGGTTACATGTTTTCTCACCTCTTATTTCTCTTTCTCCGGAAAATCCATGAACCCCTATTGCCTTCCATTTACCTGAGTGGAACCGATCAGTGCCGGCCAGTTGGGTCATGCTCAGGAACTAAGCCGCGATCGACGAACCTAAGATGCGGGCGGGTGCAGGTGACCTGAACCGTTTATCCCCCATCCATCGATGAATGCTGTCTATTTTTAACCGGCTCCGTCGGGGACTGCGGACGTCGTTGTTAATCCCTCAAGGAGGTATCATTGAAAAGAAGCCATCGAATCATCGTGGTGAGCCATTGCCTGCTCAACGCCAATGCGAAGGTCAGGCCTTTGGCGCTTTACCCGGGCGTTCTGCTCGATGCACTCGGGTCATATATCGAACAGGGGGTGGGAATCGTTCAGCTGCCCTGTCCGGAATCGTCGTACCTGGGCGTCAACCGATGGGGCATGAGCCGCGAACAATACGACCATCCCCGTTTCAGGCGCCATTGCCGCCACATTCTCACTCCGGTCATGGACCAGTTGGCGGCTTATCGTGATTCAGGATGCGATATTATCGGTGTGGTGGGGGCAGACGGCAGTCCCAACTGTGGGATCCACCGGGTACCGTTGGGGCTGGCCGGAGGTGTCATCGGCGCCATGGGGCCGGTAGAAAACCAGATCGGCGGTTTGCGCTCAGCAGAGGGCACGGGCGTCTTCATGGAAGTGGCAAGGCAGATGCTGGCCGAACGGAATATCGGGACAACCTTTATGGCCGTGGATGAGAATCACCCCGGAAAATTAATAACCCAATCAAAAGGAGATTAACCCAATGGAGTGGACCGCAAAACGCATGTGGATGGTATGGATGGCGTCGACCCTCGCCGTGGTGGTCATGGCATCCGAACTGCTGGCCGATGATACCTCATGGGAGGCCGTGAGCGCTAAAAAAGAGCTGGTGGTGGGCTTCTGCGCCCAGTACCCGCCCTTTGAAAGCAAAAAAGAAAACGGCCAGTTCGAGGGATTTGACGTAGACTTGGGAAACGCCATCGGACGGGAACTCGGGGTCAAGGTGGTTTATAAGGACGGTGAGTGGCAGGGTTTGATCGCCGGCATGAAAAAGGGCGACTACGACGTGCTCATCACCTGCATGGGCAAGAATACCGCAAGGGAGCAGAACGTCAATTTCAGCGATGTGTATTTCGATCTGACCGAAGTGATCGTGGTCCACAAGGACGAGACGAAAATATCATCGGTGACCGACCTTTCAGGCAAAACGGTGGGTGCCCAATTCGCCACCAGCAGCGAAGAAGTGGTTGACGGCATGGCCGACCGATTCAGGAGCATCAAGAAGTACAACTACACCACCGAAGCGTTCCTGGATCTTAAATTCAAACGCATCGATGCGTTGGTCTGCGGCCTGGCCTATGCCGTCGTTCAGTTCAAGAAAGACCCTTCCTTCAAAATCGTGGGTGAACCGCTCCATTCAACGGAAATCGTCATGGCCCTGCCCAAGAACGCCGATGCGCTTACCGCCAAAATAAACGGCGCCATGGCTAAACTGAATGCCGACGGTACCTACAAGAAAATCTACGATACCTGGATCAGTCTGGATTGAAGGTTGGCGCAATAATCAGTTCCGCGCTCTTCAGGGTTGAGGCGCCCGCCTGGCAAGACGCGGAAACCTGACGAACAGTTGTTCTGTTTCATGATTGCTCAATACTTTCTTTAAGGACCCATCCCTGAGCTCCAGGCGGTTTTCCCATGAACGATTTCCAACTATCCATCATCCTGAACAATCATCGTGAGCTGTGGACCGGTGCCATGATCACCATCAAGATCACGGCGGTCTCCTTTGTCATTGCCCTTGCCATCGGCATGGTGGTCGGCATCGCCCGTTCGCGTCCCGGGTTTCTCAGGTGGATCTTCACTCCCTATGTTGAGGTTTTCAGGGGAACGCCGCTGCTGATCCAGCTTTTCTTCATTTACTATGCCCTGCCGGCCACCGGCATCACCATGGACAATTTCATGGCGGCTTATGTGGGCATCGGCCTGTGCGGCGGGGCGTATATTTCCGAAATTATCCGGGGGTCCCTGTACAGCGTGGAAAAGGGGCAGGGAGAAGCGGCCCTGTCTTTGGGGTTCTCCCCGGTTCAGACCATGATTCATGTCATCCTTCCCCAAGCCATGCGGGTGGCGATCCCGCCCCTGATGAATGCCTTTTCGGCTCAACTCAAGGAAACCTCCCTGGTATCCGTGCTGGCCATCAACGAACTGACCCGCTCCGGTCAGATGGTCTATTCCAGAACTTTCAGGCCTTTTGAAATATATGTGGCCGTGGCCATTCTCTATTTTGTTATGACCTTCAGCGTATCCTTGTTTTCAAGGCATCTGGAGAAGATGTTCCATGTGGGAGGGCGGCTTTCAGCCGACCAGCGGGTTTAATGTTCACAGCTGTCGGAATCTCCCGATTGAACAAGGCCAGGGCATTGCCGGCAAGGATGACGACAACACCCGCCACGGCGGGCAGCGACCATCGATAACCCTCGACTGCGGTGGAGATGATCAGGGCGATAATCGGAAACAGCAAGGTGGCGTAGGACGCCCGGTCCGCACCGATTTTGCCCACCAGCGTCAGGTAGCAGCCGAAGGCGATGACGGAGCCGAACAGGGCCAGGTAAAGCAGGGAGACGATATAGGGCGCGGTCGGATCGAAGGTGAAGGGTTTTTCCGCGATCAGGGCCAGCGCCAGCATGAGCAGCGTCGCGTAGGCCATACCGTAGGCGTTGGTCTGGACCACGGGCAGGCCGTGCCGCTGGTTGCGGGCGGAGAGGATGTTGCCGAAGGAGGCCAGAAGGGTGGCGGCCATGCTCAGTAAGAACCCCTTGAATCCGTCGTCGGCCAGGCTGAAGCCGGACAGTTCGGGCCAGAATACCAGGCCGATACCCACGATTCCCAGGCCCGCACCGCAGATCACGGTCGCCCGCACGGGGGTTTTCAGAAAGATGCGACCGTTGAGAATGTTCCAGAAGACGATGGTGGAGAACATCACCGCCACGATGCCGCTGGTCAGGTGCACTTCGGCGAGGTAGAACAACCAGTAGTTGACCGCAAACAGGCAGGCGCCCTGGAGGGCGATGAACAGGTGGTCGCGGGTGGTAAATCGCATGTTCAGCCCCTTCAGGAAGCACCAGAGGATCAACAGGACCGTGGCCAGGCAGAACCGGTAGATCACGGATATCAGCGGATCCACTTCGCCCAATTGGAATTTGATCCCCAGCCAGGTCGATCCCCAGATCAATACCGTAGCGGCATAAAGTGACAGGTTCCTGATCACGTCGGTTTCCTCTTCGTTTCCTGCGCCCGCTTTCACGGCAGATGAAACACCCCCTCTATCACTTCCCCAGTATCAGATACAGATGCAGAACTAAAAATAAAACCGCATAACAGAAGGGATGCCCCCCCGTTTTCAGACAATAAAAAACAGGTTTGCTTCGGCTTGAAATTGACAAATTACCGCGATTCTGACAAGTTGCACCGATCCGGAAATCCGAACTGCCGGCAGTCCGATTTTGCATCAACCCATTCGAACCTGCATTGCGACGCCTATGACCTTTGATGCCATCTTGACCCATCCACGACTGAAGCTGTTTCTGGCCCTGTCCCGCACCCCCCACGGGATTATCGACATCGCCACGCCGGCGTTGGCCGCGCTGCTGTGCCTGGGCCATTTTCCCCCGTTCTTTACCACCCTGCTGGGGCTGGTCACCGTTTTTGCCGGATACACCGCCGTATATGCCCTCAACGATATAGTGGACTACCGTTCGGACAGGGAGAAGGTCAGTGCGGGCGGTTACGGGGACGGGGAGGATTACCTGGACGGTGTGCTGGTTCGGCATCCGCTGGCCAAGGGAGTGCTGACCCTTCCCGAGGGCGTGCTGTGGGCCGGAGGATGGGCGCTGGTGGCCATGATCGGGGCATGGCTGCTCAATCCGGTGTGCTTTGCCATTTTTCTGGCCGGCGGACTGCTGGAGGCGACCTACTGCCTGTTATGGCGCGTGACGCCTTTTCGGGCACTGATCAACGGCATCGTCAAATCACTGGGGGCAGTGGCTGCGGTTTATGCCGTCACCCCGCAGCCGTCGATCATTTTTCTCATCGTCCTGTTTGCGTGGATCTTTTTCTGGGAGATCGGCGGACAGAATATTCCCAACGACTGGACCGACATCGAAGAGGACCGCCGCTTCAAGGCCAGGACCATCCCCGTGAAGCTTGGACCGGCAAGGGCCGGCATGCTGGCCATGGCCTGTCTGGTGGCCGCTTTCTTCTTGACTTTCCTGCTGGTGTGGGTCTCACCGCTGGCTTTCGGTACCCTCCACCTGCTGGCGCTGGCAGGTTTAGGCGTCTGGCTGCTGCTGTTGCCGGTTCTCAGGCTGGTCAACGCCAACGACCGCAGCCAGGCCATGAATCTTTTCAACAAGGCCAGTCATTTTCCTTTAAGTGTGTTTGCGGTGGTGTTGGTCCGTCTTCTCTTTTTTTAAGTTGATCGATGGCATCTTGAAGCCCATTCTACTTAACGCTTGATTCCCACATGCGCCACACTGATCCCGTTGGTCATCGCTTTCCAGCGCACGTCGCCCAGCCCGACGTCCGCCAGCATGTGCGCCAGCTCGTCGGGCAGGGGAAACATGCGGATCGTCTCGGGCAGACAGGCGTAAGATTCGGCCGAGCCCGCCAGCAACTGGCCCAGGGCCGGCATGATATTGAACGAGTAGAAATCATAGAGGCTGCGGAACACGGGATTGGTGGGCTGCGAGAATTCCAGGCAGAGGAAGCGTCCGCCGGGTTTGAGTACCCGGACCATCTCGGAGAATCCCTGTTTCAGGTGGGTGAGGTTGCGGATGCCGAAGCCCACCATGGCGCAGTCAAAGGTGTTGTCGGGAAAGGTGATGCGTTCGGCGTCTCCCTGGATGTAGCCGATGTGGGCGAGTGCGGGGAAGGGGTCGATCTTGTGGCGGCCGGCCTGGATCATGGCGAAGTTGATGTCGTAGATTACCACCTGGCCTGCCGGGCCCGTGCGTCGGGCCGCCAGGATGGCCAGGTCTCCGGTGCCACCGCACACATCCAGCACCTTGTGACCCCGCCGGACGCCGAGCATGCGCACGGCGGACCGTTTCCAGGCATGCTGAATGCCGAAGCTGAGCAGCGAGTTCATGAAATCGTATTTGGGGGCCACCCGGTTGAAGTGGATGCGCACCGCCTCCACTTTCTTCTCCTCCTCAAACTCGCGGATGCCGAACCGGGCTCTGCCGGTGGCGCGGATGTGATCGTCAAGCTGCTGCTGCCGCCTTTTCTCGTCAAACCATCGTGGATTGTCCCAGAGGGCCATGGGTTTCCTTTCTGAAGTGCATCAGATAATTCATGCGCGTGCTGCGGCAAAGGGCCGCGTAGCCGCCAAAGGGAATATATCGCAGGCCGGACAGATTCTGTACGCTCAGTCCGGCCCGTGCTCCCCATTGCATCAATTCTTCGGGTTTCACCAGCTTCCGGTATTCGTGGGTGCCTTTTCTGACGATGCCCATCACACGCTCGGCGGCAACGATCACCAGCAGCCATGACAGCCAGGTTCGGTTCACCGTGGCGAAAAAGAGATCCCCGCCGGGCTTTACCAGGCGGGCGCAGGCCTCGAGTATGGATGCCGGCCGGGGCACGTGTTCGAGCAGTTCCATGCAGACCACCACGTCGTATCCTCCCGGGCGTTCGTCGGCCAGTGCTTCGGCCATAATCTTCCGGTAGTCGATCGCCAGGCCGCTGTCCTTCATGTGCGTCCGGGCCACAGCCAGGGATGCGTCGGCCATGTCGATGCCGGTCACCCGCGCCCCGTGCGAGGCCAGTGCTTCGGACAGCAGTCCGCCGCCGCAGCCCACATCCACTACCTGCCTTGCCGCCAGCTCGGTCCGGTCGCGCACATAGGCCAGGCGTACCGGGTTGATGTCGTGCAGGGCCTTGAATTCGCCGCGGCGATCCCACCAGATGTCGGCCATGGCCGAAAAACGGGCGATTTCCCCGGCGTCGATGTTTTCGGTCGGGTTCACGGTCTTGTGCCCTCCGCCCGCCGGTCATCCCAGTGCATCGCCCCTAAAATAGCCTTGATGGCCGCATCCTGCAACAGGCCCTGGGGCCAGGGGATGGTGCGCCGGTTGACGAAAAACACATCGGTGAGGTCGCTTTGTTTCTCCAGGACCAGGTGGCTGATGGTCTTGCCGTTGAGGTGGGTGAGGCTCACCCCGTGGCCCACGCAGCCCAGGCTGTAGACTATATTCCGGTCGCCCGCGTACCCCAGCGCCGGGGCCATATCCAGGGGAACGGAAACCGGGCCGCCCCACTGGTGGGTGAACCGGATGTCTTTAAGCGCGGGGAACAGTTCCCGTACATCCTTTCTCAACCCCTCGAAGGTGGCCTCGTTGCGGTCTTTATCCATGTCGAATCCCCTGGTGAGGGAGACGTCCCGGCCGCCCATGAGCAGGCGGTTGTCGGCCGTCAACCGATAGTAGTGCACCAGGTTGCGGGCGTCTTCGATCCCCTGGCGGTTGCGCCAGCCGATCTTTTTGAAATGGGTTTCGGACAGGGGTTCGGTGAGCACGATATGGGTCCACACCGGAATCTGCTTCCGCCGCAGCCGGGGGAAGAAGTGTGACCAGGCATTGGTTGCCAGCACCGCTTTCTCTGCCCGGACGCGACCTGCCGGGGTGTGGATAATCACCTTGCCGCCGCCTTGACCTATTTCGGTCACCGGGGTGTTCTCATAGATCTGCACCCCCATGGGCTCCAGCACATCCCGCCAGCTCCAGGCCAGTTTGGCCGGGTTGAGGATGCCGCAGCGGGGTTCCCACCAGGCGCCCAGGTACATGTCGCTTTTCACCTGCCGGTCGAGCTGGTCTTTTTCCAACCAGTGGATGCCTTCCAGCCCCAGCCGGTGGGCCAGTTCGATCTCTTCAAGGATTCGCCGCCGGTAAGTTCGGGTGGTGGCCACGCGCAGAAAGCCCGGGTGCTCATAGTCGCAGTCCAGGTTCAGTTCCGCCACCAGGTCCTGCAGCAGGTCCACGGCCTTTTCCATATAGTGGTGGGACGCTCTGGCCTTTGCTTTGCCGAACCGGATCGCCGTGACCCCCAGGGTGAGGCCGAACAGGGTCATGTTGAAACCCCCGTTGCGTCCGCTGGCCCCGAAGCCCACCACCTGGCTCTCCATGATGGCCACCCGCAAACCGGGCTCCGCCTTTTTCAGATGGTAGGCAGCAGACAGCCCGGTGAATCCGCCACCCACGATGGCTACATCTACGTCAAGATCCATTTCCAAAGGGTTCCCCGGACGATAGTCCCGCGTGGCCAGCCAGTAGCTTTTCTCTCTGAAATTCTCCTGTTTCATGGATAAGACCTCCTGTTCCTTGAGACAATTGTTTCCGGCGTAACGCGGGAAGGACACGACGGACAGACCTTCACTTACCCTTGGTGCGTTAGATCGGATTTTATCACAGCATGGGCGGTCCAGCGTCAAGATAAAAAATTGGCTAATTGTTCTGCGTAGATTTCTCCGATAAAGATTTTTGGATGACCGATTTGAGGGATGAATAGGGGATCGTGGTTTCTATCGTCAACGAATTTATGCTCGAAAAATCTTGACCGCAATCCGAAAAATGGGTAACCCTCAAACAATCCCTTCTTTTTCACCCGATATTCAAAAGGCTGCCGGCTGCGGCACGAAGCGACAAACAAACCCATGGAATAGGAGCGAACATGAGCGGAACAACCAAAATAGGTATTATCATATGTGATCGCTACCGCCGTTGTGCCGGCGGAAAATGTCTGCGGGCGTTGAAAAACAGGGAAGGTGCGTTCAGCATTTACACCGCCACTGAGGTGGAATTGGTCGGATACACTTCATGTGACGGGTGTCCGGGCGGCAATATTGAATATGCCGGCGAAGAAATGCTGAAAAATGGTGTGCAGGTTATTCACCTGGCGACCGGTCTGGTCGTTGGCTATCCTCCTTGTCCATACATACATACATTTAAAGACTTCCTCGAAAAACGCTATGACGTGAAAGTCGTGGTTGGAACGCATCCGATTCCGAAGAAGTATCTCGACATGCACACGCGCCTGGGGTCGTGGGAGGATTCCTCATGGAAGCCAATTCTGGCACCCACCATGGCGGATGACGCGACGCGTTTGGATTACAACTGAACCGGTGAAGCCTATTTTCAATCACCAGCCGAGGGCTGGCCACTTACGCTGCTGAAAACATCACTGCCCTGTCTCCATACTCGGAGCGCCTATGGGTCCGGATGCGTTAATCGCAATCATCGTCTTTGCAGCCGTCTATGTGCTCATCGCATTTGAATGGCTGAACAAGGCGATAGCTGCCCTGCTGGGGGTGATGGCCCTGTTGATCCTGGGGGTGATCGACGAACATGCGGCGGCAGGCTTTATCGACTATGAAACCATCATGCTTCTGATCGGCATGATGGGGATCGTCGCCGTGCTTAAAAAGACCGGCTTCTTCGCCATGATCACCGTCCGAATTGCCACGCTTACCGGTGGACAGCCCCTGCGGATTCTGATTCTCTTTTGCGCCGTCACCGCGATAATCTCGGCCTTCCTGGACAATGTCACCACCGTGTTGATCATGGTCCCCATCATCATCGAACTGACCCGCGGCATGGGCCTGGATCCCAAAATTTATGTGGTGGCCTTGGCCATGGCCTCCAACCTGGGTGGAACGGCCACCCTGGTGGGTGATCCGCCCAATATCATCATCGGTTCCAAAGTGGGGCTGACATTCAATCAATTCGCCGGCTATCTGTTCATCCCGGTGGTGCTCTCCACCATCGGCGTCATCGCCTATTTCTGGGCTTCCAACCGGGACAGCTTCAAATCCATCAATGGGGATCTGACCAAACTTTTCTCCGTCCAACTGCTGATCGAAAAAATCGAGTTCGATTTTCTGACCGTCAAGATCGACAGGAACTTCCTGCTCAAAAGCCTTATCTGCCTGGGGGTGGCCCTGCTGCTGTTTGTCACCCAGACAGTCACCGGCCTGTCGCCGGGGGTGGTGGCGTTGACGGTCGCCATGATCCTGTTCGTCATCACGCGAATGGAGATCGAGCATGTCCTGCTGGAGATCGAATGGAGCACCCTGTTGTTTTTTGCGGGCCTGTTCATCCTGGTGGGGGCCATGGAGCAACAGGGTGTCATCGAATGGCTGGCCCGCAACATTTTCCTGCAGGCCGGCAGCAATCCCTATGTCATGACCCTGATGGTGCTGTGGGTGTCGGGGATCGTTTCGGGGTTTATCGACAACATCCCCTTTACCATCACCATGATCCCCATCGTTCAGATGATGCTCACCGCCCATGCCGTCCCCCATCACATCTTATGGTGGGCGCTGTCTCTGGGTGCCTGCCTGGGCGGCAACCTGACGATGATCGGCGCCTCGGCCAATATAATTTCCGCGGGCCTGCTTAAAAAGTACGGCCATGAAATCTCTTTCGGCGAATACCTGCGCCACAGCGCTCCCGGCGCGATTCTCTCTCTTTCGATCTGTTCCCTCGTTCTGATGGGCTATCTATGGATTTTCATATGAAAGCGCCAGCCAATCAGACCCTGTATAATTTGATCCGGGCCTACATGGATGCCCTGGGCACCTCCAGAACCACGGTTGTGGCGCTCAAGTCCTACATCGATGCCGTCGGAAGACTCGATTGCGCCGTTGCCGATTTCAGGCCCATGCTGGAAGGGCTCAACGCAATAATCAAAAACACCGAGCCCAAGGTAATCCCCCTGGTGCATCTGATCGAAGCGTTCGAGGCCGAGATGGCATCTCTTGGCGGCCTCTCGCTCGAGGCGGCTAAAAAGCGGGCGGCCGACATCCTGACCCAGAAACTCCAACAATTTGAAAGCGCAACCGGCCAGGTCACCGTGCACTGCATGAACTGCATCGCACCGGACGATCTGATCATCGTCCACTCAATTACGGCCTATATTCGCAATGCCCTGGTTCGTGCCCATACGGAATTGAAGCGCACATTCCAGGTGCTGGCGTTGAAACAGGATTTTTTCCGGACCAAGGAATTGGTCAATGACCTGGAGCGCCATCGGGTCGATCACCTCCTGATTCCCGAATATAATCTAAGCCATTATCTGAAATCCGCCGCCAAGCTGTTTATTGGCGCGGTTTCCGTAACACCGGACCATCAGGCGGTTACGGGTGTCGGCACGGCCAATGTGGTCAGCCTGTGCCACTGGTATCACGTGCCGGTCTATCTGTTCGTCGAATCGATCAAATTTGCGCATCAATCCCTGCCGGATCAGCATATTTACAATGAAGAACAAGATAAAACCGAAGCGGACTTCACCTTTCATATGAAGACTTTCTCACATGATTTCATAGACCTGGCCATGGTCGACCATGTCGTTACGGAAACGGGCGAAATCGCAAGGCCGACCGAATAGACATTTAAGCAGTCCTACGGGCTCCGATAGGCAGGTATAATCGGAACCGCCGGTTCCATAAAACAGGTTTCCAGCCGCACGATCTTTTCAGCGTAATACGGTCCCGATTTGTCAGACCGTTAATTTCCCTTGGATTCAATCCGATATCCGTCCCCGCTTACCTGGAAGTAAAAAATGGCACAGTCGATGCTCGTTGAATTTGCTGCAAAATTAGTCTGTTTTGAGCCGATGGATCTTGATGGCCTCGTAAAAAGTTTCCGATGTGTCATTCCCGCGAAGGCGGGCACACGCAGTGAAGCTTTAGCGCTATCTATAACTATTTGAATCTTATGGATCCCCGCCGCGGGGATGACAATGAATCTGAGATTTCGACTTTTTACGATTCCATCAATCTTGATGAAAACCTAAAAAGACGAATTCATATCATCCGATAGGTCACAACCCTTCCAAAGGAGACCTCATGGGTTCCAACGAACTGCTCGAAATCCTCATTCAGAAAAGCAACCAGGCCCTGGCCGGCGGCGGAGAAGCCCGCATGGCCAAACAGCATGCCGCCGGCAAATTATGCGCCCGGGAACGCATCGACCGGCTGCTTGATCCAGGCAGCTTCATCGAAATGGATCGTTTCAAGACCCACCGCTGTGTGGATTTCGGCATGGATGCGGAGAAAATTCCGGGCGACGGGGTCATTACCGGCCAGGGGCTGATCAACGGACGCCAGGTCTTCGTGTTCGCCCAGGATTTTACCGTTTTCGGCGGTTCCCTTTCCCTGTCCCATGCGGAAAAGATCTGCAAGGTCATGGACACGGCCATGAAGGTCGGTGCGCCGGTGATCGGACTTTGCGATTCCGGCGGGGCCCGCATTCAGGAAGGGGTCATGAGCCTGGCCGGTTATTCCGACATTTTCCTGCGCAACGTCATGGCCTCGGGGGTCATTCCCCAGATTACGGCCATCATGGGGCCCTCGGCAGGCGGGGCGGTCTATTCGCCGGCCCTGACCGACTGGATTTTCATGGTGGAAAAAACCGGCTACATGTTTATCACCGGACCGGAGGTGATCAAGGCGGTCACCCGGGAATCGGTCACCAAGGAAGATCTGGGCGGGGCCATGGCCCACAACACCGTCAGCGGGGTGGCCCACTTTGCCGAGCCGGACGATGCCGCCTGCCTGGAACGGATCCGGGAGCTGTTAAGCTTCCTGCCCTGCAACAACATGGAGGAGCCTCCCCGCCGGCCTTCGTCTGACGATCCCGAGCGCCGGGACGAGACCCTGCGCGACCTGGTGCCGGCCGACCCCAACAAACCCTATGACATCCGTGACCTGATCCGTTCGAACCTGGATGACGGAACCTTTTTCGAGGTGCAGGCCCTGTACGCCAGGAACATCGTGGTGGGGTTCGGCTGCCTGGGGGGGGCGACGGTGGGTATCGTCGCCAACCAGCCCCTGGCCATGGCCGGCTGCCTGGACATCAACGCCTCGGTCAAAGGGGCGCGTTTCGTGCGTTTCTGCGATGCCTTCAACATTCCCCTGATCGTCTACGAGGACGTACCCGGCTTCCTGCCCGGGACCCACCAGGAGCACGGCGGCATCATCAAGCACGGCGCCAAGCTGATTTATGCCTTCTGCGAGGCCACGGTGCCGCGCATCACCGTGATCACCCGCAAGGCCTATGGGGGAGCCTATTGCGTGATGAACTCCCGTCACATCCGCGGAGACCTGGTGCTGGGTTTCCCGACGGCCGAGATCGCCGTCATGGGGGCTGAGGGCGCGGTGAATATCATCAGCCGGGAACAGATTCAGGGCGCCGCCGATCCCGAGGCCGAGCGCAAGCGGCTGGTGCAGGAGTACCGCACCAAATTCGCCAACCCTTACAAAGCCGCCGAACTGGGCTACATCGACGATGTCATCGACCCGGCCGACACCCGGCCGCATCTGATCAAGGCCCTGCGGATGCTCAGCACCAAACGCGACGTCAACCCGCCCAAAAAGCACGGCAACATTCCGCTATAATACAAGGAAAACGGACCATGTCGTGGGAACAGGTCATGGAGCTTATTGTAAGTATTCTGACGACCCAGTCGGGTCTGCCGAATCTGATGTTCAAACAGGTGATCATGATCGGGGTGGCCTTTTTCTTTCTCTACCTGGCCGTGGCCAAGCGCTACGAACCCCTGCTGCTGGTGCCCATCGGCTTCGGCATCTTCCTGGTCAACTTTCCCCTGGTGCCCCTGATGGGGTTCAGCGAGCACGGAACCCCCGAGCTGATCCGGGTTTTCTACAAGTACGGGGTCGAGTGGGAAGTCATTCCCTGCGTGATTTTTCTGGGGCTGGGGGCCATGACCGACTTCGGCCCCCTGATCGCCAACCCCAAGACGCTGATCATCGGCGCCGGCGCGCAGCTGGGGGTCTTCATCACTTATATCGGCGTCCTCTTTTTCGGCTTCACCCTCAAGGAGGCTGCCTCGGTGGGCATCATCGGCGGGGCCGACGGTCCCACCACCATTTACCTGACCGCCAAGCTGGCCCCCCACCTGCTGGGCGCCAACGCCCTGGCCGCCTACTCGTACATGGCCATGGTGCCGCTGATCCAGCCGCCCATCATGCGCCTGATGACCACCCCGGCCCAGCGCCGCATCCGCATGCGGCAATTGCGGGTGGTCTCCGCGCGGGAAAAAATTCTCTTTCCCCTGGTCGGCTCGATCCTGATCATCCTGATGGTGCCGGCCGTGGCGCCGCTGATGGGCATGTTCATGTTCGGCAACTTCATGCGTGAATGCGGGGCGGTCAAGCGTCTTTCCGACACGTCGCAAAACGCCCTGATGAACATCGTGACCATTTTCCTGGGCCTGTCGGTGGGGGCCACCATGGCGGCGGAGAAGTTCCTGACGCTCAAGCCGCTGCTGATTTTCAGCTTCGGCCTGCTCGATTTCGTGGTCTGCACCTTCGGCGGCATCCTCACCGTGCACATCATGAACCTTTTCGTCAAAGAGAAGATGAATCCGCTGATCGGATCGGCCGGAGTGTCGGCGGTGCCCATGTCGGCCCGCGTCTCCCACGCCGAAGGGTTGAAAGCCGATCCCGACAACTGGCTGATCATGCATGCCATGGGGCCCAACCTGGCCGGGGTGATCGGATCGGCCGCGGCGGCCGGCATGTTCATCGCCATGTTTCAATAGGAGGAGGCCCGCCATGCGAACCGTGCGCAAAAAAAGCAAACTCCGGCTGTCCCTGGTCGTTGTGACGATGCTTCTTGGCTGGTGCGTCAGCAGCCATGCCACCGGTCTCTTCTCCGCCGGAGACGTGGAAAAGCCCAACCCTGAATTTACCCGGAGCGGGAATCGGATTGTCGCCAAATTCATCCCCCGGGCCAAAAGCACCAGCGTGACGGTCGAATTCCAGGTCACGGAAGGCGGGACCCTGGCCGGCGTCAAAGGCGTCGATTTTGCCACCGTTGACCGGCCCGACGTGGACATCAAGAATTTCAAGTCCGGCGCCTTTGAGATCGGCATCCGTGATGTAATCCCGGGCGGCACGGCCACGGTGGCCATCCGGTCGGACTTCTTCAGTCTGTCGACGGCCTTTTATGTGTTCAACCCCAAACGGACGGAACCCTGGATCAAAGATGCCCAGAAGGAAAACCGCGTGCTCGAGCAGCGGGTGCGGGAACTGGTCGTCCAGGTGCGGGACGGCGGCGACCTGGATGCCGACGGTGCGGCCGACGGACAGATCCGGCTGGTGGGCGGTCCCCGGGATTCGTTCTGGGGCTATGCCCTGGGAACGCTGTTCATCCGGTTCTTCGGCATCTTCTTTGTCCTGTCGCTCCTGATGATCGGCATGCTCGCCTAGGGTTGGATCTTTACCCTGCTGGACCGGATTCGGGGCGGCAGGGTTGCCGCCGGGGAGGAGAAAAAAGCGCCGGCGGCAGTACCTCCTGCGGCGACCGCTTCGGCCGGAGGATCGGGCCGGCCGGCGGCTGTGCCCGATACGGTGGTTGCCGCCATCGGAGCGGCCCTGTACCTGCGGGACACGGCTTCCCGGATGGCGCCTTCCCCCGTACCGCCGGATACCGGCACGGCCTGGACCCTGCAAGGGCGCCAGCGGATCATGCAGGACCGGCTGGCGGTATTTCGCCATGGGGGGAGAAAGAAAGAAAAATAAGGTCCGGGGATCATTACTACAATGACAAAAAAGGGATATGAGGATGCAATACCAGCTTAAGATCGGTGATCAGGATTTTGCCGTAACGGTGGAGGCACAGCCGGCAGCGGGCCTTCGGGTGTCGGTCAACGGCACCCCTTATGATGTGACCATTGTCCAGGATGCCTCTTCCGCGCCGCTGCCGCGGGTGGCCGTTGCTGCGCCCGTCCGTGAACCGGCACCGGCTGAATCCGCACCCGGGACGACTGCCGTTCAGGGCGCGGTCCTGGCCCCCATTCCGGGCCTGATTTTAGAGATCAAGGTGCGCGTCGGCGATCCGGTTCAGGTCGGCCAGACGGTGGCCGTGATGGAGGCGATGAAGATGGAAAACAACCTGACCACCCACCTTTCCGGCGTGGTCAAGGAAATTCTCGTTCAGAAAGGATCGGAGGTCGCCACGGGGGATGCGGTCCTGCGTATCGGATAATGGTAAAAAAATCTAAAAAGCGAGTTATTACAGTGGCTACAACAATTGGATGGGATGACCCGAACAAAAAAAGCATCCATTTAACTGCGAAGGAGAAGTTTCGTGGTGAATACCGCCTCAGCCGCCGCCATCGACAAAAGTGAGATCAAACGCTGGGTTTTTCTGCTGCTCGGCATCGGTCTTTTTGTGCTGACGTTTTACTCTCCCCCCTGGCCCGATGCCATCGACCCGGCCGGCAAGCACTTCGTCCTGAGCCATGAAGGCAAAGGCGCCCTGGCGGTCTTTTTGCTGGCCGGCACCTGGTGGGTGTTCGAAGTGCTGCCCATCGGTGTCACCGGCCTGGCTATCGGCGTGTTCCAGACGCTTTTTTTCATCCGGCCGGCCAAAGATGTTTTCGGCAATTTCATGGACCCTTCGGTATTGTTCATCTTCGGCTCCATCGTCATCGGCCAGGTGTTCACCAAGACGGGGCTGACCCGGCGCATGGCCTATACGATGCTCTCGGTGGTGGGCGAAAGAACCTCGATGATTTACCTGGGATGTTTCAGCGTAACGGTCGTTCTGACGCACTTCATGGCCCATACCGCCGTGGCGGCCACCATCTATCCGCTGCTGCTGGCTATTCACGGTCTGTATGCAGGGGATAACGCCAAGACCCGCTTCGGTAAAGGGTTGTTCATCGGCATGGCCTACGTCGCCGGCGCCGGCAGCATCGTCACCCTGCTGGGTGCGGCGCGCGGTGCCGTGGCCATCGGTTTCTTCCGGGACATCGCCGGTAAAAGCATCAGTTTTTTTGAATACAGCTACTACTTTTTCCCCGTGGGCTGGCTGATGATGCTGCTGATCTGGGGGCTGATCATGATTCTGTGCAAACCTGAAAAAGCGACCATCCCGGGATTGAAGCAGAGGGCCCGGCAACTCAGGACCGAAATGGGACCGCTGACCCGCAACGAGGTGATGGCCACGTCGATCATCCTTACCTGCGTGGCGGTGCTGGCCCTGCAATCCTTCTTCCCGCCGCTGGCCAAACTGAACAAATCCGCTATCCTGATTGTCACCACACTGCTGTTCTATGTTCTCAACATACTCGAGATTTCAGATCTGGAGCAGATTCCCTGGAACATCATTCTGCTATTTTCCGGCGCCATGAGCATGGGGCTGTGTCTGTGGGAGACCCAGGCCGCCAACTGGCTGGCGGTCAACTGGCTGGCCATGTTTAAAAACGCCAACTGGTTCGTCTTCGTGATGAGCATCGGCTTTTTCGTCATGATCATGACCAACTTCATCATGAACGTGGCGGCCATCGCCATCTCGCTTCCCGTGGCCCTGGTCATCGCACCCTATCTGGGCGTCGCCCCGGAGGTGATCTTCTATGCCGCGCTGGTCACGGCCGGCATGCCGTTCATGCTGCTGATCGGTGCCGCACCCAATGCCATTGCCTACGACTCCAATCAGTTCACCACCGTGGAATTCTTTATCTATGGCGTTTACGCCAGCATCATCCTGATGGCGGTCCTGGCCTTTGCGATTTATTTCTTGTGGCCGATGATGGGGATGCCGGTGAAACTGTAACCCTGACCGTCCACAAACGGGATCTTCCGACATAGGTCAGCACTCCCGTTAAATTGGAATTTTCGTCAGTGGGTTAATGCACATTCGCTCATGACGTTCTTAAATACCTGCTAAAAGCCATTTAGCCAAACCTGCTTCAAAACTCCTCCATCCCCTAAAACTTCTTGACCGGAATCCGGAAAGTGGGTAACGCTCAAGCGACTCAACATTTTTAGGTTCCCATTGTGATCTGGCTATAGAAAACCTGGCCATGCGGGCCGATAGCCGATACGGTATTGCGGGTTTCCCTCCTGATTCCTATGGCGGTGCCTGAGCAGCTGAAACCCTTCTGCAAACCCAGGATAGAGATGAAAAAAAAAGAAGAGTTAAAGGTGTTTATTTCATCCTCGGATTCCTCCTGCGGTGAGTGTGGTGAGAATGTGGGGTGCGGTGCCTGGATCACCCTGGCCGAAGAAAAAGGCGCCCTTTGCCTTTCTTGTGCAGACCTCGACCATCTCGTCTTTCTGCCTTCGGGAGACGCGGCACTCACCCGGCGTGCGCGAAAATACTCGACACTGGCTGCGGTCGTCTTAAAATGGACGCGAGCCCGCAAACGATATGAACGGCAGGGATTGCTCGTGGAGGTGCAGGCACTGGAGCAGGCTGAGAAAGATTGCCTAGCGGACTTCGAGGTCAGGGAAAGACGGCGGGCGCGGGAAGCCATCCGGCGGGAGCATCTGGATCGTGACTATCTGAACCGTTTTGCCATGCGGGTGTGCGAGCTTTTCCCCGGGTGCCCTGCCGGAAGGGATGCGGTCATCGCCGAGCATGCCTGCCTCAAACACAGCGGTCGGATCGGTCGCTCGGCGTGGGCCAGGCGCTTCGATGAAGGGGCTGTCCGCCTGGCGGTCGTTGCCCATATCAGGCACGTGGAGACGCCGTACGATGAGCTCTTGATGATGGGGCACGATCGCGGGGAGGCACGCAATATAGTGACCGACAAGGTCGATCGGATTCTGGAGCAGTGGGCGGCACCGGTAACCACCGGACCGATGAAACCGGATTGACACGAGAAGAGGCCGCGATAGCGAACCCGAATCGAATCTTATAGACGGTTTCAATCTGCAAAAATCGAATAGCCCCTAAAAAAAATGGCCTTAACCGTTTAGGCTCCGGATCAGCCAATGACCATCGCCCTGATCTATCCACCGGCCTGCGACCCCACGGCGCCTTACCTTTCGGTGCCACTGCTGACGGGTCATCTGCGCAGTCATGGCATTTCGGTTTTACCCGTGGACGCTAACGTGGAGGCGTTCGATGGCCTCCTCAGGCAAGCCCCGCTGTCAACCCTGGCCCGCCGGGTGGAAAAGCGCCTGGCGCGGTTGCTGCGTAAATCGGTGTTGGGGCATACCGACCAGCTGCTCTTCCTGCGCCTGACCGATGTATTCCCGGATCTCGACTGGGTGCCGTCAGCCGTCGAAGATGCCGTGGCGGTCCTGCGGGATCCGACGGGGCGTCGTTTTTATGATCCGGTCCACTATGAAAAGGCCGTTTCCACCGTCATGGCCGCCCTGCGACTCGTCAGCGCCGCCTACAGCCCGTTGAGCATGGATTTTACCTCCTACCGGACCCCGTTTGCGCTGCTCTCCGAAGCGCAGATCCGGTCCGACGCCCGTCCGGAAAACGACCCTTTTCACGACTACTTCAGCAAAACGCTGTGCGACCGGCTGGCGGCAGCGGACGTTAAGCTGGTGGGCCTTTCCATGGCCTTTCCCGGACAAATCCAACCCGGCTATTCCCTGGCTTACGCGCTCAAAGCCCGATTTCCTCAGCTGCACGTCAGCATGGGCGGCCCCGCGGTGACCCAGCTGCTGGCGCGATTTGACGATGCACGGATTGCCGACATGCGCGGTCCCTTCGATTCGGTGGTGCTGTTTGAAGGCGAAGCGGCTCTGCTGGACCTGGTGGGCATGCTGTCCGCCGGCCTTAACCCGCCGCCGGTGATGCATGGAAACCAGGCTGCGGACCTTGCCGGTCTTGCTCCGCCGGATTTTGACGGCCTGCCGCTGGAGAAGTATTTTTCCCCCGAGCCGGTCCTGCCCTACGACCCCACGCGCGGATGCTACTGGGGAAAATGCGCCTTCTGCCATTACGGGCTGAGCTGCCGGGGAACAGCCGCCTACCGCCAGCGCCCGGTGGCCGAGGTGGCGACCCACCTCAAACAGATGTCGATGCGCTGGGGCTGCCGCACCGTCTACCTTTCCCAGGATGCCTTCGCACCGGCCTTCGCCAGGCAGGTCGCCGGAGCCCTGAGTGAGATCAACGCAGACATACACTGGGGGACGGATATGCGCCCCGAGGCGTCCCTGACCCCCGATTGTTGCCGGGAGTTGAAGGCCGGCGGCGCGCTGAGCGTGGCGCTGGGCATCGAATCGGCCTCACCCCGGCTGATCCGCCTCATTGACAAAGGGGTTGGCCTGGCGGATATGTCGACTGCGGTCCACAACCTCGCCACGGCAGGCATCGCGGTGGAGGCCATGTGCTTTACCGATTTTCCCACGGAGACCCGGCCGGAGGCGCAGGCTACCCTGGCCTGGATCCGCGCGTTGCGGAGCGAGATAGCGCTGTTCATCTGCGGCCGCTTCGGCCTCAGCCATGGTTCGCGCGTGGCCGCGGAACCGGATGCGTTCGGGATCGAAGGGATCTGGCACCTGAACGGCGATAACTGGCAGACGGGATTGTTCTACCGCGAGCGTCGGGAAACGAAAACCGCGGACGACAGGGAAACCATCGACCGGCACCTGGATGACCTGTCGGCAGGGTGGTGGCTCCATGACTACCCCTGGGCGGGGGCTCTGTCCACGGCCCACAGCCTGCTCTATTACGCCGCGCTGGGGCCTGATGTTTTCAGGCGGTTGGCCGGTACCCGCCGAAAGCCAGCCCTGCCGAAAAAAAGGACCTCGCTACCGGGATCCTACGATACCCGCCGCATGGCGGAGACGGCGTACCGCAACGAGGCCGATATCTGGGACCGCCTCATCCACCATCTGTGCGCCGTCAGCCCGGCGCTTTACGCCCAGTTCGCCACTGCCCTGCCGACCGTTAGCACGCCGGGCAAGGGCAGATCTTTCAGCGCCCGCCGGCAATGATTTGCCGGTGATCCGGTTGAAGTATCAAGGATTCAGCTTATACAGGGAGGCGGGCACCGCCCAATAAGGCCTTTGTCGCAGCGGATCTTTAAATCATCAGCTTCGAGATTAATACCATGCCAAGCGATTCCGACAGACCTCAACCATCCGCGGGGAACCACCGGCTATTTGCCGACCAGGTACAAAAGCAGTACGAACACACCGGCTTCGGCACCGCGGCGACCCTCATCAACGGGATGATTCTGGCTTTCGTACTCAGAGGTCATGTCCGGAGGATGGAGTTGATCGTCTGGCTGGTTTGTGCGGTGATGGTCAGCGCGCTTCGTCTGGTACTGAACGGCCTCTACCGCCGATCCCCCACCAAAACGTCGAACCCCCAGAAATGGAACGCCGGGTTCCTTGCCACCCTCTTCCTGTCGGGGGTGCTGTGGGGATCGACCGCCATTTTCCTGTTTCCCTCCGATTCATTCGCCCATCAGGCGTTTATCGCTTTTGTCTCCGGCGGCATGGTGGCCGGCGCCATCGGAGCATTTACGGCTGTACTATCGGCTTTCTACCTGTTCAGCATTCCGGCCCTGCTTCCGATATGTTTCCGGTTTTTCATGCTTGGCAGCGACATTCATATCGCCATGGGGGCCATGGTTCTGCTCTTTCTCCTGATCAATATCCTGACAGCCACCCGGATGCATAAGGATATCCTGGCCCTGCTCGCGCTGAGATACGAAAGAAGCGCGCTTATCGCCGACCTGCAGCAGGAAGTCGATCAGCGCAAGGCCGCCCAGGAAGACCTGCGCCGGCAAAAGGAGCAGGTTGAAGCCATCGTCATAACGCGTACGGATGAATTGGCGCGTGCGAACCAGCGGCTGCGGGCCATCATCACCTATGCACCCCTTGTCATCTGGGCCATTGACCGGGAGGGCGTACTGACTTTTTCCGACGGCAAGGGAATGGAAAAAATCGGCTTTACACCCGGAAGGGTGGTGGGAAAATCCGTACTCGAATTGTTTGCCGATAACAGACCCATCATCGATATCACGCAACGCGCAATCAGCGGCGAGTATATTTCCGACACCATCCATTTCAAGGATGTCTTTTTCGAAGTGCGTATTCAACCCATAACGGACGCCGGCAGCCGGCTGACCGGAGCCATCGGCATCGCCCTGGACGTGACCGAGCAAACGTTGGCCAAAGAGGCCCTGCGCAAAAGCGAGGAAAAATTCCGGGACCTGGTGGAAAACATCAATGATGTGATTTATGCGGTCGACCGGCAGGGGATGGTTACCTATGTCAGCCCGGTGATTGAATCGATATCGGGTTTTCGAGCCAGTGAACTGATCGGGAAAAATTTTTTCGACTACATCTGCCCGCAGGATCGGGCGCGCCTTAAAAATGATTTTGCCAGGGCGTTGGAGGTTAACCGCGGACCTGAAGAATATCGATTTTTTGACAAGTCCGGGGAAAACAGGTGGTGTCGGGTAAGCTCGCGACCTGTCCTGGAAGGAGATGAAATTACGGGGATTCAGGGCGTTCTGGCCGATGTTACCTGGTCAAAGCGTCTGGAGGAGCAGTTGACGCGCGCCCAGAAGATGGAAGCATTGGGGACCCTGGCAGGCGGCGTGGCCCATGACCTGAATAACATCCTAAGCGGAATCGTCAGCTATCCTGAATTATTGCTGATGGATCTGCCCCAGGACAGCCCGTTGCGGCGACCGCTGGCCACCATCAAAAAATCAGGTGAAAATGCCGCCGCCATCGTTCAGGACCTGTTGACGCTCTCCCGCAGGGGGGTCTCCACGCTCGAATTGCTGAACTTGAATCACATTGTCACCGACTGCCTTGAATCGCCCGAAATTCAGTCGATGATGCGCCTTCATTCAACGGTTCACCTGTCAACCCACCTCCAGTCCGATCTGTTCAATATCTACGGTTCCTCTATTCACGTTTTCAAATCATTGTCTAATTTAATTTCCAACGCCGTTGAAGCCATGCCCAAGGGCGGCCGCATTGAGATCACCACCCGCAACCGCTATGCGGACAGTGTTGTTGCCGGGTTTGATACCGTAAAAGAAGGTGAGTACGTGGTCCTGTCCATTGCCGATTCAGGGATCGGGATTCCGGAGAGCGACCGAGCCAGGATTTTTGAACCCTTCTATACCCGGAAGGCCATGGGACGGAACGGATCGGGGCTCGGCATGGCTGTGGTTTGGGGAACGATCAAGGATCACCATGGCTATATTGACATCCACAGCGAGGAGGGCCAGGGGACGCGTTTTGACTTGTTTTTTCCGGCCACGCGGGATCAATTGCAAAGAAGCCGGAAACCGGAGACGTTATCGGATTTTGCAGGCAACGGCGAATTCATCCTGGTCGTCGATGATATTCCGGTGCAGCGCGAGATCGCCACCCGCATCCTCGAACGCCTGGGCTATCGCTGCGAAGCGGTTGCCAGCGGTGAGGAGGCGATCGAATTTCTTCGCACCCGTACGGCTGATCTGGTGGTTCTGGATATGATCATGGCGCCGGGAATCGACGGGTATGAAACCTATCGCCAGATCAGAAGCATCCGTCCGGAGCAAAAGGCCATCATCGCCAGCGGTTACTCGGAAACCGAACGGGTCCGGGAGGCCCAGGCAATGGGCGCCGGCAGCTATATCAAAAAGCCCTATACCCTTGCGGCCATCGGCAAGGCCATTAAGGAAGAACTGCAACGGTAACCCATGCGTTCCCCCGGTGTTCTTAACTTGTGAGCATGCTTTCATTTGCGCCACGGAAGTCGTTGTGCATCTGCAATCTTACCAACCTCCCTCGACCGTTTCCGGAAGACATCCATTGCGCTGAAACTCTGCTATTGACTATTGAAACCCAACCTTTTAAACAGAACCGAGCGAGGGCAAACCGTTCGAAAGGGCGGGACGCAAAGCCGACTGGCCTGTAGTCCGGATTCATGCGGATATGGCAGCAGGGTTGCAGCAACAGACAATCCGAATTCTTCCCTCCTGCCAGCACCGGCTTCGCTATTTGCCTTTCTTTACCATCCCGACGGGTTCAATGGTTCTTACCTAAGCGAAAAAAGGGGGCTTAATGCTTGAAAATTCAATTCTTTTAGAAGCGCAGCATCTTCGTATCGATCTGACCATGCTTTTTCAGCAAACCATTGACGAAAGCTTATCGGCGTTGAAAATCAAGTTGGATTGGGAGATCGAGCAGGAGATACGGGAGCGAATTTCCGTTCTCATTTTCGACGAGATCGTCAACGATATGCCGATGGTTCCTTATCTGGCCGTATGGGAGGATGGCGCCAATGAAATTGTGCATGCCTATATGAGCCCTAAAATTGAAAGCCTTTGCGAATATACGCCATGGGAATTGAAGCAGACTGGCTTTATCAACATCGTCAGGGGCGATATCCTCAGCTTTTACCGGGAAAACAACGGCGTGGAAGAAAAGGTGAATCGGATTGCGGAAGCCAAGGAAAAGCGGGTGGCCGGTTTTCTTGAAAACAGAAACTGGGAAGGGTGTTACAAGATAGAGAAAAAAGGTGGCCAACGGGTATGGGTTATCGACCGCTCCACGATCACCCGCTTCAGAAACACCACCAACGGCAAAATTGTTTGCCTGTCGAGCGGTATTTTACTGGAAACCACGGAACTGCTCGAAAAACGGGAAAAGGGGGAGATTCATTAAGCACGATTGTTCATACAGCGAAAAGGCGGATGCCCCCAAATCCGGATGGTGCTTCCTCGCTCATTAGCCCATATCCCCCATATCCCCCATATCCTGTTGATCAACCGGACCGCCGGACATTCGCCGCAATGTCCGGAAATTTCCGGACAGACATCCGGAAAATGGGCGATTCCAATACAAGTCGGTTTTTTTTAACATATCCCCAAGTTTTACAACATCCAGTTTGGCTACCTGACCGGTTCTTTAGCGGGTGAGCCCCAGGTTTCGGTTGGATGGATGGACGGCGCCGGCCGCACCCGTGGGGCCGCGGCCGCTTTTTGGCGTGAAACGGCGAGGGCGGCCGGGTTTTTTTCATAAAAGGTTTTGGGTTCGTAAGTCCATCCGGCGGCCAGACGCTTTTCTTCCCGCTGCAAGGCGGTATACAGGTACCGTCCAATCAGCGGCGCGCAGAGTCGGGGCAGCCATCCGAATTCCCGGTAGATCTGTCGGAGCAGCGCGGCCATTTTATCGCCCATGGGCGGGGTTTTCCGGTAATACCGTTTCATGGCCCATACGGCGCCCGCATATACGCTTCGAAGGGGGGATGCCTCTCGGGCCCATCGTTTCCGGATGCGTGCCTGCGGGGCCTTTTTATACCGCTGCCAGCCTTTGAGGAGTGTATCGATCAGGCGGGCAAGGCTCGGACCGTTTACCTCGAAATCCCGTTGAAAGGCATCCAGCAGGAATTCTTCTTCCCGGCCCTGAGAAATGTGGGGATGGCGGAAATTGAAACGGCACTGCCCGTGGGTATCGGCAAGGGGGAATGCGGTTTCCGGGAGCAACGATCCGCCTTTTCGATGGGTTTCAAAAAGCGGTGTGCCGGGCAGCGGCGTGTAGAGCATGAACTGGTGAAATACCGAAGCGTGGCTGACGGCGAAATCGATCACCCGGTCGACGCTTTCCGGCGTATGATTTTCCAGCCCGATGATGGAAGACCCCAGCACACGAATGCCGTGTGATTGAAGCGTTCGAATCAGCTGTCTGGTGTCGATGCCGTTGGTCTTGCGGTAGGCGCTGGCTTCTCCCTCCAGACCCATCCATACATAGGAAATCCCCAACCCAGCGATCTGGTTCAGGGTGTAGGAGGACAACACCCGGGCCGAACTGAACACATACAGGGACCAGCTTTTGTGGTTCGCTTCCATCAATTCCAGCAGTCGAAGGGCTCTTTTGCGGTGAAGCAGAAAGTTCTCGTCCAGCACAAAAAAAGAGCTGACCTTCAGTTTTTTTTCAATATCGACCATGACCGCATAAAGCTCGTCGCCGGTCTCATGGAAATTGATAAAATTCCCCTTGCCGCCGAAAAGGGCGGATGTGGCGCAGAAGTTACAGCCGATCGGGCATCCCACCGAAGGGATCAGGATCGCGGCCGTGTTGCCGTTCTTGTGTTCACGGTGCAGGTGGACGCCGAGTATGCGCGTGCCGTGGGCGGAATGGGTGACCAGATGCCGGATCGGGGCCTTTTCGTCCTGGCCGAGAAACTTCCGGAACCACCGGATGCCTTCGCCTTTGACGATGTGGTCCGCATCGATCCGTTGGCCGAGGTTTTCCATATTGGCGATATGCCCGCCGACGACGATAACGGCCCGGGGAAGATGCCGGCGAATCAGATCGCACATCACCTTTACCTTGCCGATATTCGGAAGGATGCCGCTGATACCAACAATGTCGTAGGAATGTTTGCGCAGCTCATCCGCAAACCGGTCGAGGCTGGGAAAATCGAGCAGGGTGCACGGTGCGTCGATATTGGTCTGAATCATCATCAGACCGAAGCTGCGGTGAAACATTCGCAGGGAGAATCCACCCTGAACGCGGGTGACCTGGTTCTGGTAAAGCTCCATCGGGTTGATGACGCGGCTGCCGTACGCATCGTCCTGTGCATAGGGGCCAAACACGCTGGAGAGTAAAATTCTGGCTTTTGATCCGAGGGGATGTACGGGATGTTGCATCTTTTCTCCAAAAGTAAAGTTCCGTCAACCGCTGCGCGGGGCGATGGCCGTTTCTAAAGCCTCTTGTATAAGGGCGGGACTCCGGTGTACGTTCAGGCAAGCGCGATGTCGAAGGGTTTCCCTCAGAGGGTTTTCGTCATATTAGTCGATGCCGGACGGATAGCAAGGCCCGCGGGGTCCTGTTACAAAAGTATTACCGAATACCCGAGTGGGGGGCGACAGTCTGCTCGATATGGCTACCCAGCATGCTCCGGTGTTTGCCGGGACCAGGTTTCTGATACGGAAGCCCGTCGACGACAAGACGATGCGCCGAAAGGATGCGTCTATAGATGCGTTCGCGGAAATCTGATATGCTGATAAAAAAGGGCGAATCTCCAGAAGGCCAAAATTTACGGATAACTGCATTTTGAGACTCACTTATAGGATCGTCAGTATGAAAGCGGCAGAGTCGGAATGGGTTTCATAATGTCCAACAATTGCAAATCACAAACCCCAAAGGGTGGTCCGACATGGCTGAGAATCCCGATACGCAAAAGACCGATATCCGTCCTGACGGTGGCATTGTTCATGTGGATCGCATCCGGTCTGGGGTGTGAGCCCGCGCCAACACCCACTCCCGCGAGCAGCCCGGTTGCCACCGCAACCCCTCGGGGTGCGAACCTGTCAACGACCCCCATTCGATTGACCAGTGGCGATTGGATCCCCTTATGCCGGGGCGACGTTGCCGCATTTCGGATGTGACTTGTGGGTGGTCGCAGAAGCATTTGCCCTGGAGGGAATCACCGTCGAGTACGGTTTCTTTCCCTGGGCGCGAGCGTTTCCCCAGTCGACAACGAATGACTGGGACGGCACCATCGAATGGGCTGATACCCCCAGGCATCGGGAAACGCATTATGTCAGTGCGGCGTACCTTTCCAAACAAGATTGGGTTTTCTTTTATTGCCAGGATAGACCCTTTGACTGGGATAATATAGAGGACCTGAAAGGCAAGGTCATCGGGCTGACGATTGGATATGCCTACAGCGATATATTTGACGCCTTAAGGCAGTCGGAACGAGCCATTTTTGATGAAGCCCCCAATGATGAATTAAACTTCAGGAAATTGCTGGCCGGGCGTATTGATATTTTTCCAATAGAACGGCGGGTGGGGTATACGATCATGGCTAAGATTTTCTCTGAAGAGGAGCGGGCGAAGATAACCTAACACCCTAAACCGATAGACGAGTTCCTGCCTTGCCTGTTGTTATCTAAAAAACAACCGCAGAACGAACAACGAATGGAATTATTCAATCGTGGCTTTAACCGGTTGCAGGAAAGTGGACGATATGCGGAGATTATGAAAACGTGCGCTCCTTGTGGAATCGAATGACCGCCCGTTATCGTTTTTGCATTTTCACCATTATTCTGCTAATCGCTAAGCATCGGCGATCTATATATTCTTTTCAACCAGAAGGTTGACCCTTAACCGGCAGACGCCGATCTTTCCCGCCAAACCATTGATTTTTGTTTCGATGAGGCAAATGGAGCTTGTTTATGAGCACTCCGGGAAGTAAAAGAAACGCAGAGCGGCTGCGGGTGCTTCCGGCCGGCATCCTCGACGCCATGCGTGAGCCAGCCGCCGTCCTGGACACCAGCCTCCGCATCCTCAACGCCGGACCTGCCTTCTGCCGTTTTTGGGGTCGCTCCCCGGACCAAACCGAAGGCCGAAGGCTTGATGAACTCACGGAGCAGTTGTCGGCGCCCACGCTTAATGAAATTTTTGCTCCACTCCTTGGATCCTCTGCCGGCCCGGATCATGAAACGCCGGAAGTGGCGTTTGATCTTTCCGGCTCCCTGCCAATGCGCATGAGCGCCCGTCGGATCGATGCGGAAGGCAATGCACCGGGCTTCATTCTTCTCACCCTTGCCGATCCTGCCGACGGCGGCAGGACTGCGACAGTCCCGGGTAATGAGGATGAAAGGCGCTTCCGGATTTTGGCCGACGCCGCCTTCGAAGGCATCGCGTTCACCCGGAAGGGTACGTTTGTCGATCTCAACGATCGGCTCGCCCGAATGCTGGGATACCGCCGTGACGAATTGATCGGGTCGCCAGTGGCGGACTGTGTAGCGCTTGAGGATCGTTCACGGGTGACCGCATTCATGGCCGAAGGCAGGCTGGAACCTTACGAACATCTGGCACTGCGCAAGGACGGAACGACGTTTCCCGTGCAAATCCGGGTGCGCGCGTCTATTATCGATGGCCGTGAGACCCGCATTACAGCCATCCGCGACATCACCGAACGCAAAAAGGCCGAAGAAGCCCTGGCCCTGACCCAGTTCACCATCGACCGGGCGTCGCTCGGCTGCTCCTGGATCCGCCGGGACGGACGTTTTTTCTATGTCAACGATCATATCTGCCGGTCGCTGGGCTACAGCCGGCAGGAATTGCTGCAGATGTCGGTGATGGACATCGACCCCGGGTTCGATATGCAAATCTGGGACGATTACTGGACCCTGCTTCTCCGGGACAATGTCCGCACTTTTGAAACCAACCATCAGCGCAAAGACGGGACCATCTTCCCCGTCGAGATCACGGCCAACTACGTAGCCTTCGGCGGTATGGACTACAGCTGCGCCTTCTCGACCGACATTTCCGAAAGAAAACGCGTGCAAGAGACGCTGCTGCGATCTCAGTTCTCCATTGACCGGGCGTCGGAGGCGATTTTCTGGATGGGCCGCGAAGGCGATTTTCTCTATGTCAACGATCAGGCCTGCCGCTCCCTGGGGTACACCCGGGAGGAGTTGATGGGGCTTCACCTGTGGGACATCGACCCCCACTTTCCCAAAGAGCGCTGGCAGATTCAATGGCAGGAGATGATGGTGGCCGGAAATCGCATTTTTGAAACCATCCACCGGCGCAAAGACGGTACCGACTTTCCGGTCGAAATATCTTCCAATCATATCATGTATAACCAAACGGAGCATCACCATGTCGCCTTCGTCCGGGACATCTCCTATCGAAAGCGGGCGGAGGCCGAACAGTCCAAATTAGAAGCCCAGCTCCATCAGGCCCAGAAAATGGAATCCATTGGGCGACTGGCCGGCGGGGTGGCCCACGACTTCAACAACATGCTCGGTGTCATTCTGGGTTATGCGGACCTGATCAAAGCCGATCTTGCCACGGACCCTCCGCTCCTGAAAAAAGTGCTGGAAATCGAAAAAGCGGCCAAACATTCGCGGGACATCACCACCCAGCTTCTGGCATTTTCCCGCAAACAGGTCGTTTCGCCGCAGGTGCTGAACCTGAATGCCCGGATTCGCGACCTGCAGAAGACCCTTGCCCGACTGATCGGGGAAGACATCGATTTGCAGGTTTTCGCCGGAGATGGTCTCTGGACGGTCAGGTTCGACCCGATCCAGATCGAACAGATTCTTATCAACCTGGCGGTCAATGCCCGGGATGCCATGCCGGGCGGTGGCAAGCTGACCATCGAAACGGTGAATAACCGGATAGACGAGGCCTACTGCCAGGAGCATGCGGGATTCATCCCCGGTGATTTTGTCCGGTTGTCGATGAGCGACAACGGATCCGGAATGGAGCCGGAAACGCTCGCCCATGTCTTCGAGCCTTTTTTCACGACCAAGGAGGTGGGAAAAGGAACGGGTCTCGGGCTCGCCACCGTCTACGGCATCGTCAAGCAGGGTGGCGGTTTCATTAACGCTTACAGCGAACCCGGCCAGGGCACCACGTTTACCATCTACCTTCCCAGGGAAGATGAAGACGGTACCCTCGTTGCACCATCGGATGAGGTGTCGATGGCTGCCGGCAAAGAAACGGTGCTTCTGGTGGAAGACGACGAGATGGTGCGGGTGATGACCCGGACAATGCTCGAACGCATCGGCTACACGGTCCTGGCGGTGTCGACGCCGGAGGCGGCCCTGGCTTTTTTTGAAGGCGATGGCCCGACGGCGGATCTGCTGATGACTGACGTGGTCATGCCGGTAATGAACGGCAAGGAACTGCATGACCGGATTGCTGCCATTCGGCCTGACATCAAGACGCTTTTCATGTCCGGTTACACGGCCAACGTGATCGTCCAGCACGGTGTGCTGGACGAGGGCGTCAATTTCATCCAGAAGCCATTCAGCATGGACCATTTGGCGCGAATGGTCCGCAAGGCGCTTACCTAAAGGACGACACGCCGAACCGGAATCCACCCACCCCAATCAGATGGATCGATCCCTCGTGACCGCAATCGGTGCCCCTTTCCAATGCAAGGGGTGACGGGGGCATTTACCAGGCGTCCTTAAATGCAAGGAGGTGATCAATGGATATCATGATTCCGCTCTCTGTGGGCAGCTTCGTCCTCATACTTGCCATGCTGGTGCTCATTCGTGCCAAGAACAGCCGCTTCGAGGTGAAACCGGCCGACATTGTCGTCGCAGTTGTACCGGTCATTGTCTTTCTTTTGGTTACCGGCAAGTTGCAGAAATTCGAGATCGGAGAAGGTGGGGTAAAGATTGAGACGGCTTTCGTCAAAGCGTCAACATCTGCGATTGCGTCCCAAATAACGCCCCTTACGGGGCTGCCCGCTGAACCCCTGGAGATCGATGAAAAGAGGGCCGTGGGGGAAATTCCGAGGCTTATTGAGCACAAGACCGAAGGGTTGCTGTTCCGACTTGGCCATGGCGGCTACTATGGGCCAGCCATTCAAGAGTACCTGATACAGCTCACCAGGGAGCCCTTCCTGAATTACCTGATTTTCGAAAACCCGGATGGAACCTTTTTCGGGATGGCCAATGCGCGAGGGCTCACCGCCGTTTTCGAGACGCAACGTCCGCCCTTCACTCCAAAGGATTTCGCCGAGTGGCTGAACCGGGGCAACCGGGAGGCGCTCTCCCGATTGCCCGGATTCATTGGATCTCAGAATGCGTTGAACAAACTGACCGATAAGCGCCGGGCACTGCAAAAAATGGAGGCGCTCAACATGGACACGCTGCCGGTGGTGCAGGAAAAAGAGCGCTTCGCAGGCATCGTCAACCGCTCGCGTCTGACTGCAAGCCTGCTAATTGACGTGGCTAATAATTTAGAGCGTAAATAGTGGACGGTGGTGTGTCCGGCGACCACAGAAATTCTGTTCAGATGAACCCCGTTGCTGTGGTTTTCAACCGTATGATGCCTGTCGAACGCTCCGGCACGATTAACACAGGGGACGCTGGTGGTGAAAAATGAAAACATCGGACTTACACGCTCGCATGCGCGGGGAACGGGATAGCAAGGCACTCCTCGATCAGGCCAGACAATATGCTTTCGAATATATCGATGCCATTGAGCAACGGGCGGTTTTTCCCGATGAAAAGGCCATCGAAAACCTGGGTCGATTCGACGAGCCGCTGCCGGAACATTGGCAATCCGGAGCCGGCACCCTGGAACTGCTCAACGCCTACGGCGCCCCGGCCACGGTGGCCCAGACCGGTGGACGATACTTCGGTTTCGTCAACGGCGGAGTGGTTCCCACTGCCCTGGCCGCCCGCTGGATGGCGGATGCCTGGGACCAGAATCCCGCCCTGTACGTGATTTCCCCGGTTGTCGGCAAACTGGAGCAGGTCTGCGACAACTGGCTGCGCGACCTGCTGGAACTGCCCCATGGCACCGTGGCCGGCTATGTCAGCGGCTCTTCCACGGCGACCCTGTGCGGCCTGGCCGCGGCCCGCTATGAGTTGCTCAGACGGCTGGATTGGGATGTCAATGCCCGCGGCCTTTTCGGTGCCCCACCGATCCGGGTGATCGTCAGCGAACAGGCGCATAGCTCGGTGTTCAAGGCCCTGGCATTGCTGGGACTGGGCAAAGATCGTATCGAACGCGTGCCGGCAGACAGGCAGGGCCGGATCGTTGCCTCCCGGATTCCTGTTCTGGACGGCCGATGCCTGCTGATCCTCCAGGCGGGCAACGTCAACACCGGCGCTTTCGATGCATTTGAGGAGATCTGCGACCCGGCTAAAAAAAATGATGCCTGGGCGCACGTGGACGGCGCTTTCGGGCTGTGGGTGAAAGCATCCCCGGCACGAAAAGCGCTGGCACAGGGCGTCGAACTGGCCGATTCATGGTCCGTGGACGGCCACAAGACCCTGAACACGCCCTATGACTGCGGCATTGTGTTGTGCCGGCAGCGGGACTCCCTGACGGCCGCCATGCAGGCCAGCGGTGCCTATATCCAGTACAGCGAGCATCGGGACGGGATGATGCATGTCCCCGAAATGTCCCGCCGCGCCCGGGCCGTCGACCTGTGGGCGACCCTCCGGTACCTGGGCAGAAATGGCGTTGCCGAACTGATCGACGGGATGTGCGAGCGCGCCGCGCAATTTGCCGAACGGCTGGCCGCCCGCCGGTTTCGCATACTCAACGCGGTGGTCTTCAACCAGGTCCTGGTGGCTGCGGACACCCCCGAACAGACCCGGGAAATACTGGCGAATATCCAGGCGTCAGGTGTCTGCTGGTGCGGCGGAACGCAATGGGACAACAAACCGGCCATTCGCATCAGTGTCAGTTCATGGGCCACCACCTCCGAGGATGTGGATCGGTCCGTGGACGCTTTCGTTGAGGCGCGATCATAAGTCATGTCTTCCGATACCGATGGCCGATGAAGCCAAATGAAGGCCAAAACAGAGTCAGTGAGATGATACAATACCAGATCAACGCGAAGATTACCCCCGGGCAGTTTGTGGACATTCTCCAGCGATCCGGCCTGGCGGAGCGGCGTCCGGTCGATGATGCGGCGTGCATTGCCGGAATGGTGGCGAACGGAAATCTGACGGTCACGGCGTGGAATGGAGAGACCCTTTTGGGAATCGCCCGATCCGTTACGGATTTTTATTACTGCTGCTATCTTTCCGATCTTGCCGTTGACCGCGATTATCAGCGGCAGGGCATTGGCAGGGAGCTGATTGCCCGGACCCGGGCGGAACTGGGTCAACGCTGCTCGATCATTTTGCTGTCAGCCCCCAAGGCGGTTGATTATTATCCGCGTATCGGCTTGGAAAGGCATCCGCAGGCGTGGGTGCTGGAGCGGAAAATGCAGATAATCTAACAGAACATCATTGATGGAGAATCTTAATGATTCATGTCATTGCATCGATTCATGTGAAAGCCGGAAGGGTTCCCGAATTTCTTGAGATATTCAATTCGAATGTGCCCAACGTCAAAGGTGAGAAAGGGTGCATCGACTATGTCCCGACCGTTGATGTGGACGCCGGGTTGCCGCCTCAGTCCCTGAACGAAAACAGGGTCACCGTTATCGAGACGTGGGCGAGCCTGGAAGCCCTTCACGCGCACCTGAAATCACCTCACATGCGGGTTTACCGGGAGCAGGTCAAGGACCTCGTGACGGACGTTTCCCTCAATGTCCTCGAAGAGGCATAAATTTGCAGTGAATGAGGATCAAAGTCCCCGCTTCAAGCTTGATTGAACACCTTGCCAGCAAGGGGGTGAACCGCATCATGGATGTTGCTGCCTATCTGGGGCTTTCCCTTCATCGGTTTACCCCTCCTGGACGCTGCTCTCACGGCTGCCGGTCCAGTGGCCGATGGCCCGGGCGATCTGGGCGCGGGCTTTTTCACGGTCGAAATAAGCGGCGGTTTCACTCATTCTGGAACGGCTGTAGGCCAGTTCGGCTTCCAGGTAGCGGGTGATGTCCGCCGATCCGCCCTCGTATTGGCGCTTGACCAGCTCATAGGTCTCCTTGGCTGTTCGTACATTGGACGCCGTTACTTTCAACCGCTCCTCGGCTTCATTGAGGTTGAGGTAGGCTCTTTTGACGTCGAACTTAACGGCCAACAGGGTCTTTCGGTCGGCGGCCATGGTTTCCTGCAGTTGGGACAGGGCCTCGGCCCGGTCGCCTGCCGTGGCAAACCCGTCGAAGATCTTCCAGTTCAGGTAGAGGCCGGCAGTCCAGTTGTCCCGGTTGGCGCTGTATTTCATGTCAGGGTCGTCAGCATAATAGCGGGTCATGAAATCCACCTGGGGCAGGTAACCGGCCCGGGAGGCATCCACGGCCATTTTTGACCGGCGCAGTTTTTCGCGGACGCTGGCCAGTTCGGGCCGATGGATCAGGGCGTAGTCCAGTGCCGAAAAAGGGTCATCGGGGATATCGACGGCATAGGCCTGCGCATCGACGACACCGAAAGGCACATCGGGCTCCACACCAAGAATTTCTGCCAGAGCGGCCTTGGCCAGGCGCTGCCGGTTGCGGCTCTGGACGAGAACTTCTTCGGTTTCCGCCATGCGCACCCGCAGGGAAAGCAAATCGGTTTTCAGGGCGCCACCCGCTTGAAATCGGACCTCCATGATGCGCAGCTGGGACCGGGTCGATTCCACGGATTCTTCAGCCACGGTGGTGAAGTTGGCCGCGGCGAGGATATCGTAGTAGGCACCGATGGCCGTGGCCATAACCTGGTTTTCGATGCCGTCGCGGTCCAGTTGAGAAATGGTCAGGCCGGTCTTGGCCATTTCCCGGTTGAGGCCGTCTCTGCCGCCGTTGAACAGGTTGATGCCGGCGCTGACACCGCTTTCAAAATTCTCGAACCATCCCGGGGCGTTGAAATCGGTGCCCGGGGGCAGTTTGCGCTGGTCGATGGATTTGAACAGATAGGCCGAGGGGGCATCACCCTGCAGGTATTCGGAGTAGACATTGATTTGGGGATAGAAGGGGGCGGCTGATTTTTCCAGCATTGCCCGGGCCCGTTCGATGCGGGCCACGGCCATCAGCAGATCCGGGTTGTTGGCTTGGGCGATGTCGAGCATATCCTGCAATGTCAAATTGCTGTTGACGGCACAGGTGGCAGGGGGCGTGTCGGCCGCCTGCGATTTGCCTAAATTACAGGCCATGTCGGCATACTCGGTTTTGATGGTGTCATAGCGGTAGGCATCTTTCGATGCACATCCGATTACCGTTGCCGCGCACACCAGGGTGCAAACCAGCGTGGTCAGGACCGGGGAACGTGGCATTCCTTCCTCCTCATGGCTGATGGTCGGGTATCTCGTTTCAATATCCAATTAGAGCCCTATTTCGCTTTCAGGTTACCGACCCATTGCTCCCGTTGTCGAAAAAGGGCAAATGCCCAAAATTTTGCCCAGCGGCCGGATCATGATTTCTGGCATTGGTACTTGTGGTTGTTTATCAGGGTGGAACCGTGGACTGAAAACCGGCGCTATCACCCACGGTCAAGCACCGGTGCGAATCGACATGGCTTGCCGTTGCAACATTGCCCGGCATGTTTTGATTCGGCTTATGATAACGTTGCCGCCGGGTAGATGCAAGCCTGAATTGGCTGCGCTGGGGTCGGAATTATCGAGGATCGTGCATTATTTCGATTTCCGATTTTAGTCCTTTGCAGACGGGGCACCAATCGACGAAGGTGGATGGGATTCGGGATTTATTGGTTGATATATTTCCGTTTTTTTTCTCTAATGGCTCGGCGTTGTCACTACTTGTCTTATCTCCCTGCATTTTATAAAAAATGGAAACAGCTGCACAGGCCTGCTTGCGTTGGTCGACAGGCAGCATTGGCTGCAATAATATAAACGAGGATGTACAAGATGATGAAAGAATATTATATCGCTGATCCTTTTTTAGAGAAAAGACTTGTCAACTACGACAAATGGCTAAACAAAGGGCAAATTTCAGCATCTTCAAAAGTCATCCCCGTTTCAGAGTCAGTTAGTACAAAACAATGGGTATTGCCGACAGAGCAGGTTAGGGAGATACTTACAAATGCTAGCTCGGTCGCAGTTCAGGATTGTGAATGCAGAACCCATTATAAAAGATGTGACAAACCTTTGGAAGTCTGTTTTCTACTGAATAAAGTTGGAGATAAGTTTGTTTCAAAAGGTAAAGCGCGTCATGTCTCTTTGACTGAAGCGACTGATATTTTAAAAAAAGCTAACGAAAACGGGCTGATCCATCTTGCTTTATTCATGCCTGACCACGAAATCTTTGCATTATGTAGCTGCTGTTTCTGTTGTTGTCATGAATTGCAGATAGTAAAGCTTACCAAACGAAAAGAGTTAATGGTTCATTCTGAATATGTAGCGGCTACAAATACTGACATTTGTATCCACTGTGGCGAATGTGTCGATAGATGCTTCTTTGATGCACGGATATTCAATGACGAACACTTGGAATACCATCCTGAAGCATGCTTTGGATGTGGTCTTTGCGTTACGGTTTGCCCTGTCGATGCAACAACCATGATATTAAGAGAAGCAAAAACCGCTTAAGGAAATGTTAATAGGCCAATCAATCACTGCACTGGATTTTTATTCCGCAGCGCTACATAAAAATCAGTGAGTTTAACATTAGCGCGCCAGGCGAAGATTGGTGCATCTTGCAGGGTGCCAGTCTCTGTCGGATAAGGATTAGCCATCCACCCGTATCGAGTGTTGCGCCTGTGGCGGAGCAGGCAAGGGGGAGGATCTGACGGAAGCACGCAGCCTGCAAAGGAGAAACTCTTGCCGAACATTTAGGGCTGGATAAACACGAGCAAACCTCACTGCGGGGAGTAGCAACTGGATCTTGTAACGGGTAACTGCGAAGGTTTGCGCGGAAGCGAGTGCAACCGAAGAACCGGATGTGGGAGAACCGCACGTCCGGGTCTGTGCGGGGGTGCCGGGTAACCGGCTTTCCTACCGCGAGATCCATTTGGGGCGAATACTATGCCGGTGGCTGCAATTGGTTTGAATGAATGGCGTTCTGCGCGAGATGAACAAGAAATGAGGACCTTGACATTCCCCGTTTTTTGCAGCCGCATCAATTTGCTTAAGGGACATCTCTGGTAAAGTAATATTGACCCTTACTGTGCGAGGTTTGGTGTCCGGAATAGAAACAACCAAATAGGCGACGGCATCAGCTTAATCCGTATCAGCATTGATATCTTCGAGTTTGGATGGAGACGGCAATTGCTCGCCGTCTTCAATTATTCCTTTACTATGGAGGGCAAGGGCCTCTTGGGCCAGGTGCTTGGCTTCATCAACGGTTTGTCCCGCGGTAACACATCCAGGAAAGTCTGGAAAAGATATGCCAAAATCGGTTTTGTCCTCTTTATGAACGATAGCTATATAATTTGCCATGATATCGCCTCACTTGAACTTAAGCCCCGACTGGCGCTCGATGCTTTTTATGTGTTGATCGGTATATCCCTTTTAGGGTGCGGTACGGTAACTCGCCCCTTTCCCTGTGGATGCCGGAATTGGGTATGAGAACCAACTTTAACGACTTCATACCAGCCATTTTGTTTGAGAAACCGGATGATTTCCCGGCTGTCCATAGTGGGTATCGATACACATCAAAGAGGGGCTTGCCAATATACATAAGGTTTCGGATAATCTTGCCTTTCACTCGGATGGCAATTCCGCTGCACGCCCTTCTTCTCCGCAAACCATTGGTCGAATGGCGCCGACGAGGTCAGGCGTCAATCCCCGTGGCGGCCAGAGCTGCTGCGGCAAGGTCGGCGACGGTGGTCTGTGTCATGCGCATCTGCCGGTAGAGTCGCAGGGGCGCCTTATCGGACAGCCGGGCTTTTAGAAGCGGGCGCAGGCTACCGTCAATAAGGGGACCGGCCCCCCAGATCGCCGTGCCTCGCAGGCAGGGGTCGGGTGAATCGAAAAATGCGGTCAGAAAAGGGGCGGCCGTTTTCGCCAACACCGGCCGGGCGTGGGCCAGCCGTCCCACGCCCCACAACGATCCTCGCTGGAGCAATTCGTGTTCGAGGAAATTGCCATCCGGATTGATATAGGAAATCAGGATGGAGGCAAACTCGCCCGCCAGACCGGCATGGACGGCGGTGATTTCACCCATGGCTTCGGGTGATCCCCAGCCGATGCCGCCGGACTCGTCGTTCAGGTTCCACATGAGCCGGCGCATCACCACCCGCGCCGATTCCATGGCGGTGTCGGCCAAATGGCCAACCACCGAACCCATGGCCGATACGGCTCGCCAGCGGATTACTTCGTCTCCCGAATAAAATAGAGAGAAGAGGGGATTGACTGCCTGGCGACCGGGGATCGACCGGATGGTTTCCAGGGCGTCTTTGAAATCGTCCTGTCCAAGCAGCTGCACGATGCGGGCTTTAAGTTCACGGTTGCCCATGATTTCATCCCTAAAAGGAGATGACCTCGAATCCCTCTTCCATATAGCGGGACATGGAGGGGTGGCCGGACATGTCGTCAAGCAGGGCCAGACCCTGATCGACGGCTTCATCCATGGTACCCATTTTGAGGGCGCACCCCTTGCATACCCCTTCCACGATACCCTGGGATTTGGCCTTCTCCCACAGCTTGTGAAGGGGATTTTCCTGTTGGGCCAGTTTGGGCAGAAGGGCGGTGGCCGCCCCCTCCACGATGATACGGCCGTCCATACCCTTTGCCTTCAGGTCCAGCCCGTTGAGCAGTACATGGATGAAACAGACCGGGTCCCCGTTAAAAACGAAAAGTGCGACTTTCTTCATGCTTCCTCACTATTTTGATCTTCCCAGCTGATGCTGTTTTCAGGGCAGTATTTGATGGCCTCGTTCACCGTCTCCTCGGGATAGGCGTCCAGCTCGATGACCTCAATGTATCCGGCATCGTTTTCGCGAAACACTTCCGGACAGACGGCCACGCAGCCCATGCACAGGCTGCACGTACCGATATCGACGACGGGTATTTTCATAAAACACGCTTTTGAACATCCAACATCGAACATTGAACGTTGAACTTCGAATAGGGTGCCCGCTTCGTTCGGGCAGTTTTTAAATAGTCGGCATTCGACGGTGGACGTTGGATGTTCACAGCAGTTTGGCGTTTACGGCGTCGCCGATTTTTTTGCCGTATTCGATGCAGGCGTCGATACCGGCGCCATCGGGAACGTACTGAAGCCTGGGGCCCGGTTCGATCATCGTGAACTTCATGGCCTCCAGTTCCGCTGTTACCAGCTTCACCGATTCGCCGCTCCAGCCATAGGAGCCAAAGGCGCCGCCGATCCGGTTCTCCGGTTTGAGCCCCTTCATGTAAACCAGTACGTCGGCTACCGTGGGGAACATCTGGTTGTTCAGGGTGGGCGAGCCCACTACCACGGCCGCCGCATCCAGCACCTCGGTCATGATGTCGCTGCGATGGGAACTGCGAATGTGGATGGGCTTGACCTTGACGCCGGTGAGAGAGATGCCTTCGGCAATGGCGTTGGCCATGGCTTCGGTGCTTTTCCACATGGTGTCATAGATAACCACCGCCTTCTTTTCCTGCTCCTGCCGGCTCCATTTCAGGTACGCGTCGATGATCCTGCCGGGGCCTTGGCGCCAGATGACGCCATGATCCGGACAGATCATGTCGATCTGGATGCCCGAGGCCACCACTTTTTCCAGCAGCTTCAGAATGCGGGGCGCATAAAGCAAAAGGATGTTGGCATAGTATTTCTTGGCTTGCACCATGAGGTCCGTGCCGGCCTGGTCGTCGAATTTGTCGAACCCGGCGTAGTGCTGACCGAAGCCGTCACTGGAAAAGAGGATGTGATTCTCCTTCAGGTAGGTAAACATGCTGTCCGGCCAGTGGATCATGCGGGTTTCCATGAAGGCCAGGGTGCGCTTTCCCAGGGTGAGCTCCTCGCCATCCTCGACGGGGTGGTAGTTCCAGGCGTTGGGAAAATGGCTGGCCAAATTTTTTCCGCCCATCTTGGAGCAGTAAAGCGGTTTATCCTCGCCCACCCGGTGCATGATGCGCGGCAGCGCCCCCGAATGGTCCATCTCGGTATGGTTGCTGACCACCACGTCGATCTTTTTGGGATCGATAATCTGGGAGATATTGCCGATCAGCTGGTCGGCAAAAGGGGCTTTCACCGTGTCGATGAGAGCGATCTTCTCGTCCACGACCAGATAGGCGTTGTAGCTGGTTCCCCGATCGGTGGAGTAGCCGTGAAAATCTCTGATGTTCCAGTCGATGACGCCAACATCATAGACGCCGTCTGCAATTTTAGTCGGTTTCATGTTCGGTTTCCTGTTGCCGTTTTTATCTGCCCATCATGGGCGGCGTTGTGGACCAGCGCCGGTCGATATGGCCAGACGGATCTGGTCGACCGGGTGTTCCGGTCCTGGAGGGGTTGATCCATAATCGAGATGCCCTTTTCCCATGAACAGAAAAAGGGCATCCGGAACCAGTCGAAAAAAAGAACGCTTGGAAAGGACCGAGCGAATTATTCTTCCTTTTCGAAATCGTCTTTACTCGCTCCGCACACCGGGCATACCCAGTCTCCGGGAACATCTTTCCACTTGGTGCCGGGAGCCACGCCATTGTCCGGGTCGCCTGCTTCGGGATCATAAACATAGCCGCAAAGGGTGCATACATACCTGTCCATTGTTACCTCCATAAATTATGCATTAATTGTTAAAGGTGCCGCCATGGGTGATGCATTCATGTTTTAAAAGAGGGTGTCTCTCTCTACCATGAAGAACCTGGCGGTGTCTAATCGAAATTGACGACGATTATCCTAAAGGTTTGAACATCTTTTTTCCGGCACCGCAGATGGGGCACTTCCAGTCGTCGGGCAGCTCGTCAAACGACGTTCCCTTGGCGATCTTGCCTTTACGGTCGCCCTTATCGGGATTGTAAATATACCCGCAGCTGGCGGTCTGGCACTGATACATTTCATGGGGCTCGGCCATTTTTAACTCCTTTTCTTTCAATTCCAGTTTATTTAATTAATCGCCTCAGCGTGTCGACATGCGCTTCGGTCTCCAGACGCAGACGGTCCATGGCTGCATCATCCGGTGAAACCGGTTCAGGCAGGGACCAGTGCACCCTGTTTTTACCCGGAACCGGCATCCTCTTGGCGCTGTTGCCTATGGTAATCGTCAGATCGGGCGTGGCGCCGTATAAGGCCTGTTCCACGTTCAGCGGTTTGCGGTAGCCCATGTCCACACCGGCCCGTTGCATAGTCCGGATCATCGGCTCATGCAGCGCACCCCCCGGAGACCACCCCCCAAAACCGGTACGGATCTTTTCGCCGTAGCGCTGTTGCGCCATGGCTGCCGCCATGGGTGCCCGGCAGGCGCCCGTCGGTGAGAGGAAAAGAACTTTTTTACGGTTGACCAGGGGAAGAACGGTTTTTTGGAGGGTCTCGTCAATGTCCGCGGCCAGTCCTTCATGCTGGCGGATGGCACCCCTGGCTTCAACGCCCCGGTAGGTCAGTGCATGGCTGAATTGGGCATCGATGGCATCGAAAAAGTACTTGGCGGTCAGGTGGATGCCGTCGAACAGCTGGCGTCCCCGAGACGCCGCGACGCTGAACAGCAGTCCCTTTCGGGTGGCCGCCAGTGGATCCTTCAATTTATATACGTATTTTCGCGACCACAGGGTCTGGCATCGGTCGATGAGAACTTTAAGCTGTGCGGAGATGCCGTAAAAAAATACCGGGGTTGCAGCCACCACCAGATCCGCTTCGCGCAGAAGACCAAATATTTCCGTTGACATGGGGTCGTCGGCGATGACGCAGGTGCCGTGCGTTTCGCAGTACCCGCAGCCTTTGCAGGGAATGATCCCGGCCCTGGCCACCTGGATGGTTTTGACGGCAGCGCCCGCCTGGGCGGCCTTTTCCAGAAAAGTGACCAGGAACGTGTCGGTGTTTCCGCCCTTACGGGGGCTGCCTTGAAGTCCCAAAATCAGCATGGTTGAATACTATTTCTTGTGGCAGGTCGAGCAGGTTATCGGTCCGTGCGGTTTGCCGGCCCGTTTCTCCTCCTTGTGGCACTTGATGCACTGGAGGTTCATCACTTTTTTAGGCTTCAGTGCGCCGCTCTCTTTCATCCGCTTGATTGCATCGGTTTCCTGGGGAAAGATGCTGTGGCAGACGTTGCAGTCGTTGAGTCGATTCTGGTGCTGGGCGTGGGTAAAGGGCACGTTGCCCGATTGGCCGCCGAATATGTTGATCGTTTCCGGCCCATGGTTGGCGGCGGCGGCGATGGCCGCAAAGAAGCCAAGGACTGCCGCCGCGACGGCGATAACCAATGGATTGGGTTTCATGCAAAACTCCGTTTCTGGTAGTTGATGCGTCAATGATGATTGGCCCGCCGCATCCACCGGGCAGGTTGCTTGATCGACGTGGCGGGGTACCGTCGACAATCAGTACATTTCCTCATGGGCCAAGTCATCGTCGGTCACCTTGACGCTGAACAGTTTGTAGGCCCAGATTTGATAGGCCAGCACCACGGGCACGAAAAGCACTACTACGATGAGCATGATCTTAAGGGTCAATGGGCTGGACGAGGCGTTAAAGGCCGACAGGTTGTACGCACTATCGATGCTGGAGGGGAACAGGTTGGGAAACAGCCCGATAACGCCGAAGAACGTGCAGGACACGATGGTGACCGCCGAGGCCACCCAAGCCTTGAAAAAGGCTTTTTGCATCAGAAAGACCTTGATGCCCACGATGGCGGCAACGGAGACAGCCGGTACCAGGAACAGGACCGGGTGAGCCAGGTAATTGCCATACAGCGGCGTGAAGACGTAAGTCGCCGCCAGAAATACGACCGCAACGCCGGTGAGCACCGGCCACAGCTTGCCGGCCAGGCTCTCGGCTCGCTGGGCCAGGTTGCCGTCGGAGCGGACGGTGAGCCACAGGGCACCGTGGACCAGAAAGAGGCAGAGAAACAGCACGCCGCCCAACAGGCCGTACGGGTTGAGCAGGGTGAACAGGTTGCCCAGGTAGACGCCGTCCTGGTCAATGGGTATCCCCTTGAATATGTTCGCAAAGGCTACGCCAAACAATAAGGCCGGCAGGAAACTGCCTATGAAGATGCAGGTGTCCCATACCTTTTTCCAGGCGGGACTATCCACTTTGTTGCGGAACTCAAAGGATACACCGCGCAGGATCAGGGCGAAAAGAATCAGCATCAGCGCCGAGTACAGAGATGAGAACATTACCGCGTAGACCAGCGGAAAGGCGGCAAAGGTAACGCCGCCGGCAGTGATCAGCCACACCTCGTTGCCATCCCACAGCGGCCCCATGGCGTGAATCATCATGTGCTTGTCGCGTTCCGATCTGCCCAGGAAGGGATACAGCGAACCGATTCCCAGATCGAAGCCGTCCGTCATGAAAAAGACAGCCCATAGCAGCCCCCAGAGAAAAAACCATACGGATTGAAGTGCCATTATAACCCCCGTGTTTCGTCCTTCTTGATGAATGGTTCAGCCATTGGCCGGTTATTCGTTTTCCGCTGCCGGTTCGGGCCCTTTTTGGGCGAAATTGGCGATCAGGTAAAAACCGGCGATGCCCAGCAGACCGTAAACCAGAATGAAACCCACCAGAGTCGTCATCACCTGGGAGGCCGCCACCGGAGAAGCGGCATTGGCGGTTTTCAGCAGGCCGTACACAATCCAGGGTTGACGGCCCACTTCGGCCAGCACCCATCCCATCTCGATGGCCAGGTAGGGCAGCGGGATGGCAAAAAGCATGACCCACAGGTACCAGCGGGATTCAAGCAGGCGGTTTTTCAAAAACATTCCAACGATGGTGAGCAGGGGGAAGAGCGTTCCTAACGCCACCATTGTCCGGAACGAAACGAATGTCGGCAGGACCGGCGGCCGTTCATTCTTGGGAATATCCTTGAGGCCGGTCACCGCCGCATTGATGTCGTGATGTCCCAACAGGCTCAGGGCGCCGGGCAGCCGTCCGATTTCGATTGCGTTGCGTTCGTTTTTTTCGTCAGGAATGGCGAACATGACGATGGGAGCCTGGGTCTGGGTTTCCCAGTGAGATTCCATGGCGGCCAGTTTGGCCGGCTGGGTTCGGGTGACGTGAACGGCGTGCATGTCACCGGTTATGACCACGGCGATAGAGGCGATTAACCCCACGATCAGGCCGATATTGAAGGAACGGGTGAAAAAATCGACATGTTGTTTTTTCAGCAGGTGCCAGGCACTGATACCCATCATGAAAAAGGCGGCCAGAATGAATGCGGAAGGGACGGTATGGACGATTTCCAGTAGACCGAATTTGTTGGTGATCACCGCCAGAAAGTCGGTCAGCTCCGCCCGGCCGTCGCGGATGGTGAATCCCACCGGCTGCTGCATCCACCCGTTGGCCAGAAGAATCCAGACAGCCGAAACGTTGCCGGCGGCGGCCACCAGCCACATAACCGTGGCATGGGCTTTTTTGGACAGTTTTTTCCATCCGAAAATCCAGATGCCGATGAAGGTGGATTCCAGGAAGAATGCCACGGATGCTTCGATGGCCAGAAGCGACCCGAAGATGTCACCCACGTAGGCGGAGTAGCGCGACCAGTTGGTGCCGAACTGAAACTCCAGGGTGATGCCGGTGACCACCCCCAGGGCAAAATTGATCAGAAAGAGTTTGCCCCAGAATTTAGTCATGCGCAGATAGGTTTCATCGCCGGTCCGCACATATTGGGTCTCCATGTATGCCACCAGAACGGAAAGCCCCAGGGTCAGGGGGACGAACAGAAAGTGGAACATGGTGGCGGCGGCAAACTGAAGCCGGGATAACAAGACAACGTCCATACCCATTCCTCCTTGAACAGATGCCGGCAGCCAACCGACCGGGTCGGCTGCCCTATACTTGTTGGTGATTTATTGTATTCATTCCGGCGGTCCCAGACCCCTCAGGCGCATCTCCAGCGAACCAGCGGAGCCGTGGTGAAGGGGGGCCCCTATGGGGTTGTGCAGGTCGAATGGGGCAGCAAACGGTACCGGGGGCCGGCTATACGCCTCCATCCAGGGTGCATTGGGTAAAGTCGATGGATTTGCCGCACTTCCCACAGGTGTGGCTTTTCTCGAACTCGTCGGAAAAAATCTCTTTGCTCTCGCCGCATTCAGGGCACTTGCAGATAAAGGATTTCAGGTTTTTGAAGTTCTCATAGCCGGGGCAATGTTGGGGTGTGGACATAGCAGCCTCCTTTTATATTCAGGATTGGTGTGGTTTAATAAAGCGATGGGCGTTCCGCGTCAGGCTAATTTTTCGGCGATCTCCCTGCCGTAATCCTGGGCCATTTTCATGCCGCCGCCCAGATTGGCGGACTTGAGCCGCAACGGGATGCTCACCATATTCATTTTAAAGATGTTTTTCATGGTGTCGAAGATGCGGTCCGGCGCTTCGCCGCTCCATCCAAAGGCGCCGAAGGCTCCGCCTACCTTGCCTTCGAGTTCCGCTTTTTCGGCCATGAACAGCAGGGTCTTCATCCCTTGAACCATCTCTCCGTGGTAGGTGGGAGAACCGAGCACCACGGCATCATACCCTTTCAGATCCTGTTCTTTTTTAATGTCGGTCACTTTCACCACTTCCGCCTCATGGCCGGAGAAACGAATCCCTTCGGCGATCAAATTGCCGATTTTCTCAGTTTCACCTGTGCGTGTGGCGTACACAATAAGCGTTTTAGCCATTTCCTGCTCCCTTCCGTCCTATTTAATTCTGGGATCCTTGCCTTCGTACTGGCAGTCGGGCGTGTAACAGGTGTTGTCCAGAAAATCGCATTTTTCCTTGCATGACGGACATTTCTCAGGCGGCCTGTCCGCCTGCAGCTCATATCCGCAGTTTCCGCATTTCCAGCTGCCCATGAGGCACCTCCTTGTGGATGTTGATCATGTGGCCGGTATCCGTCAAAAATGGTTATCTGGCGGGCACGCGTCACATGCAGTCCCTGACGGATGGCCCGGACCGGGATTCGTTTAACCGGAGACGGCAGTCGCGATGGACCGCCGTCATCCGATTTTTCAAAGATGAGACCCTTAGGCTTTCCACAATCCGTGAAGGTTGCAGTATTCTCTGGCTGATACCGATGCCGCATCGATTTTGAAAACGGCTTCGGGTGTCTGGCCCGGGTTGAGAAACTGGAAGTAGGATTTGCCGTCTGCCATCAGCTCGATCCACTGAATCCAGTGCTTCTCTTCCATGGGGTGGGGGACGCCCCCCACTTTGACTTTGTATCCGCCGTCGATCTTTTCGATGACCGGCACGTGCTTCTCCTTGGCCGCATCAACGGTGTTTGCCGTCAGCTTCTTCATGGGCTGACCGCAGCACACCAGCTCGCCACCGCCGCCGGCAAGCACCTCAACGATGTTTCCGCAAAGATCGCACTTGTAAACCTCATATCTTTCAGCCATTTTTTTCTCCTTATCGCTTTGTTAAACGGTTGATAAAGGTGTGGTGCTGTTTACCAGTTCTCACCCAGAATTTCAAAATGGGCTTGGGGATGAGCGCAGGCCGGGCACATTTCGGGGGGCTCGGTGCCTTCGAACAGATAACCGCAGTTCCGGCAGCGCCAGGTGACGCTTTGCTCTCTTTTGAACACCCGCCCGGCTTCGATGTTGGCTTTCAGGTCCAGATAGCGCTTTTCGTGCTGCTTTTCAGCCACGGCAATAGCCTCGAAGATGAATGCCACGTGATCCAGGCCCTCTTTCCGTGCGACACTGGCAAAACCGGGATACATCGTGGTCCATTCGTAGTTCTCGCCTCCTGCCGCTTCTTTGAGGTTTTCGACGGTGGTGCCGATTACGCCGGCCGGAAAGGCGCCGGTGATTTCCACTTCTCCCCCTTCCAGCAGTTTGAACAGCCGTTTGGCATGCTCTTTTTCCTGGTTGGCGGTCTCTTCGAAGATGTCGGCAATCTGAACAAAACCTTCTTTTTTGGCCTGTTTGGTGTAATAGGTGTAGCGGTTTCTCGCCTGAGATTCACCGGAAAAAGCCGTTAAAATGTTCTTTTCCGTTTGTGTTCCTTTAATCGATGCCACGCGTTTTCCTCCTTTTGCAATGTTAAGGGTTTTTAATATGGACGATAGTGACCGTCAGCAACGTTCATCCCACCAGCCTTTGGCGATGTGTTTGATTTTTTCCGCTTCGGCCAGTTGTTTGATTTTGTAACCCGAGTCGCGGAGCATACCGTAAAGAATGCCGCAGCCGGTGTCCTCGCGGTCGTCATCGCCATCGTTGGCCAGTTTGATCATGCGTTCTGCCAGCAGAATAACTTGTCTGAGATTGTGGTCACACGGTTTCACGGATTGATGCTCTCCGAAGAGGTTGGGTGCCGCCGGTCGTTCAGGCAGAGCCGACAGCATCACAATAGAGAATATCAAGATACGTGCCAAAGTATGGGTGACGGTTAGAATGCCAAACAACCTAAAGAGAATATTAAGAAAATAGGATTTCTTACGCCCAGGGACCCACGATTCGGAAGGCCAAACCTGCTATCCTGAAAATCGGTGCGGTGAATGAGGCTGCCTAAATTTCCTGCAATTACCAATGGAAGGGTCCGGGATTCAAGGTCTCATGTTTTCTGTGATACATAGTTGTCTCGCAAGACAGGAAAAATGGGACGCTTGGGTCGCTCATGGGTTACTGAATTGCCTGTAGTGCATCCACGATGTCCTTCAGTTTGGGGCGCCGATTGATATCGGATACCATTATGTTGCGAATGATTCCGGCTTTGTCGATAATAAACAGGGCTCGTTCGGCCATTCCGTCCGTACGCAACACACCAAACCGCTGGGCAGCTTCACCGTGGGGCCAGAAGTCCGACAGCACGGGAAACCAGAGCTCGCCCATCTGCCGGGTCCAGGCGTACAGGGTGGGCAGATTGTCGACGGTGATGCCCAGCAGGATTGCATCGTGCTGCTTGAAGATATCTCTGGCAATATTATAGCCGGGCCATTGATCCGAACAGACCGGCGTCCACGCTGCGGGGACAAAGGAGATCACGACGTTGCGGGTTCCCCGGTATTGAGCCAGGGAAAGGGTTTCACCCGTCAGGGACGGCAGGGAAAAGAGCGGGGCCGGATCACCGACCTTGACCTTTAATACACTGTCCACCGGCTTGAGCGGGCCGGGGTCATAGATCATAGTGCCGATGGTTTGTTCCTGGGCGGCGCACGGGCCAGTAACGATCGCGGCCAACAGCATGGCCACACCACCCATCACGTGCATTCGCTGCTTTGACTTCCTCATTGGCTTCACCGTTTCAATAATTTAATTTGAGCACTTTCAATTTTCCCAAACGACTTTCCCAACCGGTGATTTGAGATCATCAGGGAAAGGCCTGTTGTCCGGCAGCTTCGAAAATTGATCAATCCAGGCTTAAAAAGCCGTTCAGGCGGCTTATGAAGGTTTCCAACTTGTCCATGCTGCCGGCCCCGGTCCACAAGACCCGCCCCTTGTCGTTGGGTCCAATGGAGACGACAATGAAAAACGGGGTGCGAACCTCCCCCACTGATTTGTGGATAATAAAGTCTTCGTCAGGGAACAGGGGGAACGCGATCCGATAATGTTTGCGAAAATGGTCGACTTCATAGGCGGAATTACCGACGCCGATCCCGATCATTTTCACCCGACCCCGCAAGGTTTCCGACGCTTGGATGGCCTGATACAGGCTGTTGACGGCCGGAGCCTCACGCTGGCAGTGGGGACAGTACATGCTGAAAATCTCGATGACGAGCAGTTGTCCGGTGATGGTCGTGGGATCGAATCTGCCGTCTTCGGACAGTCCCAGATAGGTACGCTGGTCGGGTGACTCGGGAGCGTCCAGGCGAATATCGACCAGGAGGTCGCCGGCTGCCGGTGCCTTCTCCGCCGATGCCATACCGGGCAGGACCAACAGGAACAGAACGACCGTCAAGCGCAGGTAAAAGGTTTTCATGACAGTACCTTTCCGTCAAGGATGTTGGAAAACGATTTCGCGTGGCCATCTGGCATTACATTTGGCGGCTCTGATCATCTAACAAACCGAAACTGTGCGTTGGGTACTCACTTTGCCCTGTTTTGACCAGGCGCATTTCTTTTTTCAACACCACACCGACAGGATGTAAAGGGTCACCGTCCGGTGTTCGGCCGGATGGTGATGCGTATCATGTGTGAATGTGGCACATTGGTGTCTCATGCACCAGCCGAAACACCGCAAACAAAGGAAGGTCAAGGGAAGCTTTACAGCCATTCAGCTGAGGACGCTTCCCGTTTTTAACCGATAGACCATGGCAGCCAGCGGCTACTTGGTGGCGATGAGGCGGCGGCTGAGCAGGTTGATGTGGGACATCTCTTCTTTGATAATGCCGTCCAACCGGGATTGGCCCAGACCTTCCGGAACCAGGTCTTTCATCCCCAGATAAAAAACAATGGAATCTTTTTCAGCCAGGATGGCTGCCTTCAGGATCGCCTTCAACGATGTGGTATCGATCTCTTTTTCGAAAAAGATGCGGGTGTCGGCAAGCGCCTTGAGGTACGATGCCGCTTCGCCCCCCGGATCGAATATGGTCGATTTTTTTTCCGCTTCGGTGAGCTTTTTTCTCATGGCGGAAAAGGTTTTTTCGTGGCTGTCTTCCATGGCCGCCAGGTCCGCGAGAAAATTCTTGGCGTCCGGGTCTTTTATGTCGGCGGCGGCTTTCCGGTAAAAGGCGGCGCCGTTTCTTTCGATCTGTTCAGCCATTTCAAATACATCGTCCGCATTAAAATCGTAGATCATGGTTGGATTTGCCTTTCTTTCCAGACGTGAGGGGTGTCGCAAAATGGGTATTTACCAGAATCGCTTATATCCGATACATGCCCCCTTCACCGGTGCGCTGTCAACCTAAAAAATCTATGAAACACTTGACGGATCAGGCCTTTTCTTCATTCAGACGGCACTCATCATCCCACTCGGGGCAGGCGCTTTTGCGGTCGGCCTGAAATTGGAGCATGCATTCACCGCATTCCAGTTCAATGTTCGGCGCATCCCCATAGCGCGCCTTGATCTCTTCTTTGGACAACACCTGCGCAAAGCTGCACCCGCATTGGGGGCAGGCGGATTTGACGTGGTAGCGTTTATGACTCATGAATAGCCTCCCGATGATTTGAAGTTTGTGAAAAATGCCTTATTGTGGAATAATAAAAGCAATAATAATGCCATTGAGCGAGAGGTGTTTTGTGCCTTGGCATGTTTATTGATTATGCTGAAACCAGCATACCGTCGTTAGCTGCTTCGGGTCAATACTTCCGGCCCAGACCCGTTTGACATTCACCTATACCGCCCGAGGAGGACCCTATGGCTCAAACTGCATTCAAAGGATCACCCGTTCAATTGTCCGGCGATCTTCCCCCAAGGGGGACGGATGCCCCGAATTTTACCTTGACCCGTACCGACCTGTCCGATGTTTCGCTGAAGGACTATGCCGGCAAAACGGTTGTTCTTAACATTTTTCCCAGTATCGATACACCGACATGCGCCATGTCGGTGAGAAAATTCAACGCCGAGATCGGCAACACCGACAATGCCGTCGTGCTGTGCATATCGGCCGACCTTCCCTTTGCCCATGCGCGGTTTTGCGGGGCCGAAGGACTGGATCACGTGGTCTCCGCATCTACTTTTCGCAGCCCCGGTTTCGGCGATGCTTACGGCACGCGCATCACCGGCGGGCCGCTGGCCGGTCTCATGGCACGGGCGGTGGTGGTCATCGACGGAAAGGGGAAGGTGGTCTATACGCAGCTGGTGGATGAGATTTCAAAAGAACCGGATTACGACAAGGCCATGGCCTGCCTTTCCAGTGAAGACGTCATGCAGGCCTGTACGGCCAGCTTTACGGCGGAGCATTCCCGGGGCATGGACGATGACGGTCCCTGCGATGACGGCCGTGCCGGTGGGTGAGTCCGTTTCCTATCGTCCATTTCGGCCACTGTCTGCATTGAGCGATGGGTTCAATTCTCGACAACCGTTACCGTCCAGGAGGGGGCATGTCTTCATATACCGGAATCAATCACCTGGCCATGGCCACCGGTGACATGGACGGCACCATCCGTTTCTGGCGCGATCTTCTGGGGATGCGGCTGGTGGCCGGCCTGGGCGGCAAAGGCTACCGGCATTATTTTTTCGAGATTTCCGACCGTGACATGATTGCTTTTTTTGAATGGCCCGATGTACAGAAAATACCTGAAAAGGATCACGGCGTACCGGTGAAGGGGCCTTTTGCTTTCGACCACATCGCTTTTGGGGTCGAGGGCGAGGATGATTTGTGGGATTTGAAAGATCGTCTGGAAGCCGCCGGATTCTGGGTGTCGGAAGTGATCGACCACGGATTTATCCACTCCATCTACACCTTTGATCCCAACACCCTCCCCATTGAGTTCAGCTCACCGGTGGCTGGGGTGGATCTGCGTGGGCACCCGAGGATGCTGGACCGGCATCCGGGACGAATTGCCCTTGAAGGCCCGGATCCCCAGCCGGGAAATTGGCCGGCGGTCGAACGCGCCACCCCCGGCGAGCAGCGGATGGTATTCCCCGGTGAAGGCACGGTGTTTGCCGGCGGAACGGAATCGGTGGATTTGAAGATGTCTGGTCATTCACGGCAACGATGAACCCCGTTAAGGAGGGGCGATGGCAAATGAGAGTGTGCTGATAAGATGCCGCAGCTGCGGCACCCGAAACCGGATTCCCACGGCAAAACTGCAGGACGGTCCCCGCTGCGGTCGATGTAAAAAGCCCTTCCCTCCCATCCCGATCAATAGACGGCCGGTGGTGGTGACCGATCGCACGTTTGCCGATGAAGTGATTGCCAGCCCCCTGCCCGTACTGCTGGATTGCTGGGCGGCCTGGTGTGCCCCGTGCGGAGCCATGGCCCCGGTATTGGACGACCTGGCAAGGGATTACGCGGGCCGATTGAAAGTCGTCAAGCTCAACGTGGATCAGAATCCGATGACGGCCAGCCGCTTCAACGTAATGAGCCTGCCGACCCTCTTGTTCTTCAGGGACGGGAAGGTGGTGGATACGGCTGCCGGAGCCTTGCCCAGACAGGAGATCGAGCGATATCTCCGGCGCTTCCTGAATGGGTAGTGTCCACCCCATGCTAAAGGAGTTGAAATGAAGATTGCCATCACCGGGGCATCGGGGTTCGTGGGAACGGCGTTGACCCGCTTGCTGCTGGACGCCGGGCACGCGGTGACCGGGCTGGGGACTTCCGCCACACATCCGCTCCAATCGGTCGCGACTTTTTCATGGATCAGCGCGGATACGACCCGCATCGGCGCGTGGCAGGACGCGGTGAACCGGTCCGATGCGGTGGTCAACCTGGCAGGGCGCACTATTTTCAAACGCTGGTCCCGGGCCTATAAAGCGCAGATCGTCGACAGCCGTATTCTCACTACCCGCAACATCGTCAGCGCTATGAACGGTGAACACAAGATCCTGATCAGCGCATCGGCTGTCGGCTACTATGGCAGCCGGGGTGACCAGGTGCTCACCGAGCATTCGACCCCGGGAAACGATTTTTTGGCACGTTTGTCCGTGGACTGGGAAAAAGCTGCACTGGATGCAGAAGCGAAAGGTGTTCGGGTGGCCACCATGCGTTTCGGCGTGGTGCTGGGTGTCGGCGGCGGTGCCCTGGCCCAGATGCTGCCGGCCTTTCGCCTGTTTGTCGGCGGGCCTTTGGGAAACGGCCGGCAGTGGTTCCCATGGATCCACATGGCCGATCTTCTCGCTGCGATTCAATTTCTCCTTGATCGCCAAAATGCGCGGGGCCCCTATAATTTCTGTGCGCCGGGGGCGGTCCGCCAAAAGGATTTCGCCCGGGCACTGGGGGCTGCCCTGGGCCGGCCGGCCGTGGTTCCCGCACCTTCCCTGGCCCTGCGGCTGATGATGGGGGAGGTCGCCGGGCTGCTGCTGGCCAGTCAGCAGGTGCGTCCCGACCGCCTGACCGCCGACGGGTTTGCCTTCCGTTTTGGGGATGTCGACAGCGCCCTGGCGGATTTGGTGAACCCATCATGACCGAACAGAAGTTAATGGCGACTGATTATCATCGGGCCACCAGCTACCGTCGCCATGAACTGACCCCCCACACCCTGGACTGGGCGCATCAACCGATGCCGGTCAAGCATTACCCGGAGCTGCCCCGGGTGCCGTTGGATCGCAGCGGGAAGCTGCCGGCGGTCGATTATTTCGATCTGATGAATCGCCGGCAGGCCATTGATTCAAGCCGCCCGGAAGCACTGGACTTTCGGAAAATTTCTACGGCCTTCAGCCTGACCCATGATATTACCGCCCGCACCATGCACGCGGGCACCCCTTTCTACTACCGCAGCGTGGCCTCGGCCGGCGCCCTTTACCCGGTTGAACTCTACCTGGCCGTCCATCATATCGATGGGATCGATCCGGGAGTGTACCACTATCATCTTTTCAATTTCTGTCTGACCGCTTTGCGCAGGGGGCCGGTGCCTGAGATCCCGCCGGCGGATCATGGTGTTTCGGCCACCTTTTACATTACCGGAATTTTTTTCCGCAGCGCATGGAAGTACCGCGACCGGGCTTACCGCTATGTGCTGCTGGATGCCGGCCATCTTCTGGAGAACCTGAGGCTGGCTCTGGGTGCCCTGGATCTTTCCTTTTCCATCCATCTGGATTTCGATGATGAACGTGCCGCGACCCTGCTGGGACTGGATTCGCAGCGGGAAGCCTGCCTGGCCTGTGTACATCTGCATGAAGGCAATGCCGGCAAGAAACAGACCGTAGCCCCCCGCGACCTGGAACCCCTTTCCGCTGAAATCCGTCAGGCATCCACAGTATCGGATCGAGAAGTCGCCTATGCGGATATCCTCGCGGTTCATCGGGCCGGGAACGGGATCAACAACACCCCTGCCGAAGACCGCCCGGTGCTGCATGTGCTCGACAACCCGCCGTCCGCGTGGGTTGATCTCAACCTGCCGGATCATCCGGGGTCGGCGGACTATGCCCGTATGCTGTGGCAGCGCCGTTCCCGCAGAAACTTCATCCCCTCGTCCGGGACCAGGGAAAACCCTATGACGTTTCTGGATCTGATGGCCCGAAATATAGGAACGGTTTCGACCCCGCCGTCGGTCCGATCTGCCATTACCCTCGGGGTTCTGGCAGGCATGGGGATGCCGGTTCCCCCCGGTTTTTACCTGCTGGACCCGGACGCGAAACGATTGGGATGTGTGCTCGCCGGGCAGCTTACAGAGCCCATGGCAGCGGCCTGCCTGGATCAGATGTGGCTGAAGCATGCCGCCCTGCATGTGCTGTTCATGACCGATCCGGCTGCCCTCGACCGAACCTGGGGTGCCCGGGGCTACCGATATGCCATGATCGAGGCCGGGCGCCTGGGCCAACAAGCCTACCTGGCGGCCACCGCTCTGGGATGGGGAGCCTGCGGCATCGGTGCCATTTACGACCGGGAAGCGGCTGATCTGCTGGACCTGGCGACCGACGGCGTGCTGCTCTACCTGGTCGGGGCCGGTCCCGTCAAAACGCGTTGATATCTGGACGAATCGGCATCTCAAGGGGGATCAGGGGTTGCTTTGGGTGGTGGTCCCGGTTTATAGACCGGCAGTATCCCTTAAAAATTCAACGGGGAGAAAAGACCATGTCCTCCGACCTCAAAATTTTCAGCGGCGGCGCCAACTTGCAACTGGCCACCCAAATCTGCGAAACCCTGGGCCTCGGCCTCAGCCGCCTGGCGGTGTCCCGCTTTTCCAACGACAACCTCTTTGTCCAGATCCGGGAAAACGTCAGGGAGAAGGATGTATTCGTCGTCCAGCCGTTCACTGCGCCGGTGGGAGACACCATCATGGAGCTGTTCATCATTATGGATGCCTTGAGAAGTGCCTCGGCCCGGCGCATCACGGCGGTGATTCCCTACTTCTCCTATGCCCGCTCGGATAAAAAAGACGCACCGCGCATCTCCATCACCGGCCGCCTCATGGCCGACCTGATCAGGACCGCCGGCGCCGACCGGGTGCTTACCATGGATCTGCACTCGGACGCGGTGCATGGCTTTTTCAGCATTCCGGTGGATCATCTCACCGCCATTCCCTATTTCGTGGAGCACTTCCGTGAACGGCTGGATCTCGACAACGCCGTGGTGGTGGCCACGGATGCCGGCGGCGCCAAACGGGCCGGCCGGCTTGCCCAACGCTTGCATCTACCCATGGCCATCATTGACAAGCGGCGCGTGGCCGATACCGAAGTCGTCCAAGGGCTGGTGGTGGGTGAAGTGAAGGGCCGCGACGCCATTATCTTCGAAGACGAGATTTCCACGGGCGGCACCCTGGCCGCCTCGGTAAAAACCCTTGCGGCAGCCGGTGTGAAAAGCATTCACGTGGGGGCGACCCATGGCGTGCTATGCGGGCCGGCCGTAAACCGGCTGGTGGACAGTCCCATCGAATCCGTGGCCGTTACCGATACGGTGCACGTCCCCCGGGAAAAACAGGCCGATAAGATCCACACGCTCTCGGTGGCCCCGCTCTTTGCCGAAGCTATCCGGCGCATCCACACCGGAGAGAGCGTGGGTGCCCTCTTCGATTAGCCGGGTGTTCATTCTTTTCGGGGCAAAGGAGTAGTGGGGATAGTTGAAAAGGCCACCCGACATGACACCACGAGCCCTCATCGATGCATCATCGGCCATCCTGTTGTTTAAATCAGGATTGATAAAGGCCAGTTGCGAGCTGTTTTCCCTGCTTATGACCCGTTCCGTCTTTGATGAAGTCTCCGTCCCAGCGCAGCCCGGCGCCGATGAACTGCATGCACTGGCCGGTCGACAGCCGGGAGTCACCGTTCTGGACCACCCGACCGGAGCCTTGCCCAATGGCGCGGCAGATGTTCAACGCCTTCACCGGGGAGAGCGGGATACCCTGCACCACTACCTGAACGGTGCGGCCCGGTTTGTGATTATCGACGACGGCAGAGGGGTACGGGTATGCCGCCGGCATGGAATCCCCCACATCAACGCCCTGTTATGCCCCCGACTGCTCTATTTTTCCGGGCGGATGCCGGACCCGCATGCCCGTTTCTTTTTTACCCGGGTTGCCAAGCTCGGCCGCTATTCGACAGCCGTGGTGAAATGGGCCGACACATGCGAAAAATCGGAACTTTCCTTTTTTTATCGGCAGCTGGTGGGGATGTGAGAAATAGAAAAGGAGACGGGCGATGCCGTCTCCTTTTTTTCGGGTTGGTGGGCAAGGAAAGAAAGGCTATGCTCGGATGTCTATGCTTTGACCCAGACCGCCTTCGGCGAGCATCTGGGCCACCTGCTGCTGACTTTCAGCTATTTCGCGCAACATGGCCACCTGGGTTTCCATGACGGTTTGAAGCTGCTGAGAGGCAGCGGTCATGGCCGTGCTGATTGGGGGTGCGGCACTGACATTCATCATTTGCTCCTTGGTTTCGGTTTATTCGGTTATCGACCATCGCGGCTTTAACCTTTAGCGCTTTTTCATAGAAAACAGACACGGCCAGGCGCATAATTCGTTAAAGTGATTGCAATCGTTGCCGATATTCCTTGTTAAGGAGGATCAGCCATGGATATCGTTGTAATCAACAGCGCCTTCGTCAGAAACGAGGAACCGAAAAAGCGGGTGACGCGGGTTCCCGGCAAAAGATCCGATTTCGTGGAAAAGCGTCGTAATCGAACGGATCGGCGTAAAAGTGTCCGGGATGGTGTGGTGGTCAGCCTGTCCTATCGGAAAGACCGACGGACCGGACCGGACCGGAGACAGGCCGAATCCGATTGAACTTGTTCCTTTACCCGCTGAACCTTGATGCAGGGGACATCCTCATGAAATCGATGAACGCCATGATGCTGATGCGCATCCACGATCTGAACCAGACCGAAGTGCCACTGGTGCTTAAGACGGTTCCCATCCCGACGCCGGGTGACCATGAGATTCTGATCCGGGTGGCGGCCTGCGGGGTATGCCATACCGAACTGGACGAAATCGAGGGCCGGACGTCCCCGCCACGGTTTCCCGTCATTCCCGGGCATCAGGTCGTGGGGCGGGTCGCCGGGACCGGATCCGGAGCGGTTCGGTTTTCCGGCGGGCAGCGGGTGGGGGTAGCATGGATCTACCGGACCTGCGGCGTTTGCGATTTTTGCCTGGAGGGCCGGGAGAACCTTTGCCCTGAATTTGCCGCCACCGGGCGGGATGCCCATGGCGGGTACGCCCAGTATATGACGGTGCACGAGGCTTTTGCCTTTCCGATTCCGGACCGATTTTCCGATGCCCAGGCGGCTCCGTTGCTCTGTGCCGGCGCTATCGGGTACCGGTCCATGGCCCTATGCGAATTGCGGGACGGCCAACGTTTAGGGCTCACCGGATTCGGGGCTTCCGCCCACCTGGTGCTTAAAATGGTTCGGCACCGGTTTCCTGCAATTCGGGTTTATGTTTTTGCCAGAAGCCCCGGCGAACAGGCCTTCGCCCGGTCCCTGGGTGCCGTGTGGGCCGGGGATACGAAAGACACCGCCCCTCGGCTGCTGGACCGAATCATCGATACTACGCCGGCCTGGACGCCGGTGGTTGAGGCCTTGAAAAATCTCAAACCGGGCGGCCGGCTGGTCGTTAATGCCATTCGCAAGGAAGCAGCCGACCAGGATGCACTTCTGCGGCTGGACTATTCTTCTCATTTGTGGCATGAAAAGGAAATTAAAAGTGTCGCCAACGTGGCTCGGTCAGACGTTTCCCGGTTTCTGGAGCTGGCCGACGGCATCCCCATCATCCCCGAGGTGGAGATCTTCGGCCTCGAAGCGGCCAACCAAGCGCTTATGGAATTGAAAAACAGACGGATCCGGGGTGCCAAGGTGCTGGTGATGGATCATCCCTGAAGCGGCACGGTTATTTTCTGCTGCGTCCCTAAAGCCTCTGCGGGAAACTGCCGATACCCTTTTCAGCCGTCGGATAATTCTATTGAGAGCAGACGATCGATGCCCGCTATAGGATCGGAGATGCCGTCGTGAGAAAGTTTATCATCAACCGTTTCAAATTGATCAGCAGGCTGGACCGGGATATCGGAGTCCTGATCGACAACTGCCTCGGGTTTCTCTATTCCATCGACCTGGGGCATGATCTGCGCGAGGAGACCGGCCGGATTGAATCGGCCCTTTACGATATGGTTTATTTAGGTCGAACCCCTGCGGGTTGTGAATTCAAGGAAAAGCTTTTCCGTACGCGGATCCTGCCGCTCATGAAGGGTCTTGCACCGGCAGGGTACTACTTCGGAATTGATCCGGAGAACGCCGGTCTGCTCGGATACTGGCTAAAGCCCGATGCCGATTTCATGTCCCGCGATCCCCTGGCCGGCGCCGAAGCGAATCAACCGGTGCCGGCCGGTTCCCCTTCCGCCGGATGAAGCGGTTTTCGATCCCCGGCAAATTCCTTGACACACGCTTTTGCCCCATTGTACTCCTTATTCAGGCCATTTGAAGCCGATCTCTTCTGTCCACCGTTTTTTGTGACCATCAGAGAATGAACGGCAAGGAGTTCTCTTCGTATCTGCTGTTTTTAACGGCGACCGTTCTCCTGTGGTGCTTGCCCGCACCGATAGGCGCAAGCGATGCCGCGGTGCGTGACCCTGTCTGGGCCGGCAAATTTTATCCTGCAAACCGGGAGGATTTGGATCGGCTGATTCGACGTCTCATCGAGGCAGCCGAAAAGGATCCGGATGCCGGTCACCGCCCACACACCCGGTTGCGCGCCCTGATGATGCCCCATGCCGGATTCGCCTATTCCGGCGCCACCGCCGCCCATGCCGTTCTGGCCATTCCGCGTGACCAGTTCGGTCGGGTGGTTCTGCTGGGACCCGATCACCGGGTGGGATTTCACAACGCCTCGGTTACCGGGGCCTCCTGCTGGCGAACCCCTTTGGGCGCGGTTCCTGTCGGTGATTTCAGCCCAATGCTGAGCGTCCGACCGGAATTGTTCGCGACGGTGGCGGCATCGGATCGGCAGGAGCACAGCCTGGAGGTGACGCTTCCTTTTTTACAGGCGCGCCTGTCGCAATTCGAATTGATCCCCGTGGTGATGGGGCCCTGCAATGCCTCAACGATGGCGCAAGCCATTGCGACCCTGCTCCGGAATCCTCGGACCCTGCTGGTGATCAGCGCCGACCTGTCCCATTACCTGCCTTATGACGATGCCGTTAAAAGGGATCGGGAGACGCTGGACCGAATCCTTTCGCTGGATTCACACTGGCAGCAGGATCAGGACAACCGCACCTGCGGCCGCTACCCGGTGGGTGTGCTGCTGGAACTGGCCCGAAAACAAAACTGGAAACCGGTACTGCTGGATTACCGCAACAGCGGCGATACCGCCGGCGACAAGGCCGCCGTCGTGGGATATGGCGCCGTGGCTTTTTACGGAGATGAACCGATGCAAAACCGAACCGATAACCGTCAACCGCTGACCTCTGAGCAGGGGGCCGCCCTGGTGGCTCTTGCCCGGCAGACCTTGGTCCGTCATTTCGGTGATACGACCGCACCGGCCGATGTTCAGCGGCTGGAGAAACTCCTTGCGGATCAGGCGCTTCAGGTCCGCAGCGGCACTTTCGTCACCTTGAAAATCGACAACCAATTGCGAGGATGCATCGGCAGCCTGTCGGCCACCGCACCCCTTCTGGATGGGGTGCGCGACAATGCGCTTAATGCGGCCTTCCACGATCCGCGGTTTCCGCCCTTGGGTAAAATGGAACTGGATGCCGTGCATATTGAGGTGAGCGTGCTTTCCGAGCCGGTCCTGATGGACTACACCGATGCCGCTGACCTGCTGACCCGGTTGAGGCCCGGCATCGACGGCGTGGTCATTAAAAAGGGATTTGCCAGCGCCACTTTTTTACCCCAGGTGTGGGAGCAACTGCCCCAGCCGGAACCCTTCCTCTCCCACCTGTGCGTGAAAGCCGGCCTGCCTGCCGGACAATGGCGGAAAGGGGATCTGGAAGTGCGGGTCTATCAGGTTCAATATTTTGAAGAGGCCCGATGACGGCGGTGTCCGCGGGGTGGTGGTCGCCACGGGAATTGCCTCAGTGGCCGTCCAACTGGTGTGTGTCCGCGAATACCTGGCCCAATTCCAGGGCAATGAGATCGTTATTGCCCTGATCTTTTTCTGCTGGCTGGTATTCGGCGGCATCGGTACCGTGGCGGCCAAGGGAATTCGGAATCGGGCGCTGCGGCCATCCCCACCCCTCCTGGCCATTCTCTCCTGCCTGCTGGTTATTTTTGCTGTGGGTCAGGTGGTTGCCATTCGCTGGCTGCGGGACCTGATTTTCCTTCATGGCACATCGGTGGGATTTTTTCCCACCTTGGGTTACGTGGCCGTTACTATTCTCCCCTTTGCGCTGCTGGTGGGTTTCGTACTGCCTTACAGCCTGTCGGTAGCCAGATGCCGGTCGACCCGATATCCCGGAAACTGGGTCTATATGGCCGACAACGCCGGGGATGTGGCTGGTGCGGCGGTTTTCTCCTTTGCGCTGGTTCATTGGCTGACCCCGTTTCAGACGCTTCTGGTGGTCCATCTGCCGCTTCTGGCGTCACTGTTTCGGCTGGAATCGGCCTTTTGCCGCCGAAGCGCAGCAGCCCTAATTACAGCGATGCTTGCCCTGGGGGCGGGAGTCGCTTTTGAGGATCGGCTGTTGCCTGCTCGGGAAGGTCGCCGGATTCATTATGCGGAGAGCCGCTACGGCCGCATTGAGGTGGTTGAATCGGAAAATCTGGTCACGGTTTTTTGTGACGGTGTGCCGAGCCTTTTTTCCCAGGACCAGGCGCTGGCAGAGGAGATCGTTCATTTCCCGCTTTCCCAGGTAGATCGTCCCCGGCGTCTGCTGCTGATTTCCGCCGTCGGAGGCATGATGGCCGAGGTGGCCAAATATCGCCCCGAAAGGGTGGATTATGTGGAACTGGATCCATTGGCGGCACGGCTGCAGCTTCGTTTTGGTCTGGTGGAACCCATTGACGGACTGACCGTTATCGCCCAGGATGCCCGCGCTTACCTGTCTCAAATATCGACGCGTTACGACGCCATCCTGGTCACTCTGGCGGAGCCGGAAACTTTTCAGGTGAACCGGTTCTACACCGCCGGATTCTTCGAACTGGCCAAAAAGCACCTTGCGCCGGGCGGCGTGTTCAGTTTCGGCATCGACGGGGTGGCCGATTACATCTCGGAGACACGGCAACAGAAACTGTCATCGCTGGCCAATACGGCTGGAACCTATTTTAATCATGTCATGCTCATGCCGGGGCAGCGGCTGCTGTTCGTCTGCCGTGACCGCCCGATAGGGACGGACATTCCGGCACTTCTGGAACAAAAGGGGATCGACACCCGCCATATCCGCCGGTATTATGCCGGCGACCTGACCGGCCAACGGATCCGTCAACTCAACGACGCCGTGGATCCAGGCATCGGACAAAACCTGGACCTGTCTCCCCGGTTGATGCGGCTTTCGTTCGTTGGATGGTTTGCGCGCCACGGCGAATCGCCGCGCTGGTTCGCCCTGGTGTTGTCGGCTGCGGTGCTGGCTTACCTGACTCGAATTTCACGTCCCCAATGGGTGTTGCTGACCACCGGCTGCGTCAACATTGGTGCCGAGATGGTGGCCATCTTTATCTTCCAGGTATTTTATGGTTATATCTACCTTCAAATCGGAGTGCTGGTTACCGTTTTCCTGGCCGGGCTGCTGCCCGGTGCCTGGGCAGGGGGGCGTTTTGCCGGCAACCGGCGCCGGGCGTTGATGATCGGCGATCTGCTGTTGTGCCTGCTGTTGTTGATGTTTGCCCTGATCCTTGTCGTTGCCCGGCAGGGGATGCCGGCCATGGTTCTATACGGCTTCGGCCTGGCCGTCTCCTTTTGCTGCGGATTCCAGTTCCCCGTGGTGCTCATGGTGTCCGGGGACAGCACCGCCGCCGCCGCGAATAGTTTTTCAGCGGATCTGGTGGGTGCGGCCATCGGTGTTCTGCTGGTGAGCCTGGTGTTGATCCCTTTTTTGGGGCTCTTGTGGGCGACCTTATGTCTGGCCGGTATAAAGCTGGGCAGCTTTCTGGTTGCAGGAACGATCCATGACCCTTCTTAGTCGGCGACAATTCATATTGGCCGCCGCGGGCAGCCTTTCCAGCGCGGCTACCGGCCATGCCCGCTGGTTTTTCTTTGGCTCCGATGGCAATCCGCCGTCGGACATCCGGGGCACGATCTTCCAAAATGATGCGCCCGCGTCCCTGTGGAAATGGTCCAAGGCCGCCTATCACTTCAGCCGGCTGGACCAAGGCGCCGTCATGTGCACCTTATGTCCCAACCGCTGCCGGCTCTCACCGGGAGACCGCAGCGTCTGCCGCAGCCGGGTGAACCTGGACGGCACCCTCTACAGCCTGGCATACGGCAATGCCTGTTCGGCCAACGTAGACCCGATTGAGAAAAAACCCCTGTTTCACTTTCTGCCCGCCACCAGTGCTTTTTCCATAGCGGCGGCCGGGTGCAACTTCCGCTGCCTCAACTGCCAGAACTGGGAAATTTCCCAGGTCCGCCCCGAAGATGTGCGCCACCTTGACCTGTTTCCCGAAGCAGTGGTTCGCGCCGCCTTGAAAAGCGGGTGTCAATCCATCGCCTACACCTACAGTGAGCCGACTACGTTTTATGAATACATGATCGACACGGCGCGCATGGCCAGGGCGAAAGGTCTCAACAATGTCTGGGTGTCGAACGGCTATATCAATCCTGAGCCGCTGCTGGACTTGTGCCGGGTGCTGGACGGGGCCAACGTTAACCTCAAGTCCATCAGCGATGATATCTATCGACGACTTAACGGCGGGCGGCTGAAACCGGTGCTGGACACGTTTGTCACCCTGCACCGTCAGGGGATCCATTTTGAGATGACCCACCTGGTGGTTCCCGGCTACGGAGACAGCGATGACATGGTCCAGCGCATGTGCGGCTGGATTCTTGAGCATCTGGGGCCCGATTATCCCCTCCATTTTCTGCGATTTTTTCCCCGTTACCGTCTGGACCGTCTGGCCCCCACCCCGGTGGATACCCTGATCCGGTTCCGGGAACTGGCCATGGCCGAAGGGATCAGATATGTATATTTAGGCAACGTGCCGGGCCACGCGGGCAATCACACTTTTTGCCACCACTGCAAAAAAATGCTGGTGGAGCGGCAGGGCTACCACATCCCCACCTTTAATATCGCAAAGGGGCGCTGCCGCTTCTGCCGTACCCCCATCCCCGGGGTATGGCCGGCGGATGTGGGGTGATCGGACAGGTGGATCAGTGCAACTGTTCGGTGGTGTGGTTATGGATGAATTGGTCGATCCGTTCCGTCTGGAGCATGGTCAGGTCCTCGAAGCGCACACCGCGTCGGGCCTGGCCCCTTTCGGGGAGGGGAATGCCGCTGCCGGCGGGGATGTCGGAAACGTTGTGGCAGCGGATGCCGCTGATGAAAATTTCACCGTCGGGCGTCATAATGGCCAACTGGTCCGATAGATGGTCTGACACCGATTCCATCTCATGGCTGTAAGCCAGTCCGGCCATGCCGATGTCTACCAGGCTGAAGCGTTCGTAGGGGTGGGTGCGTGAGATGACGAAGGTGCCTGCAGGAGCCCCAAACCGTGGATTTTTGCGACGCTCCGTCGGTTTCAGCACCATCACGCTGCGGATGGTTTCCGCCAATTGCTGCATGCCCACCGGCTTCATGATCAAGGACTGGATACCCAATGATTGGGAGTTCTCCTGGTTAATCTGTTCGTTGAATCCGGTGCATAGAATAATGGGAAGGTCATTGCGAACGGCCTTTACCGCTTTGGCCAGGCCGGTGCCCGTCATCCCGGGCATGGTCATGTCCGTAATGAGCAGGTCGTAGGCCCGGGGGGAGGCGAGAAACGCCTTGAGTGCATCGGCACTGTCGGTATAGGCGCTGACCGTGTACCCCAGTTGCTCCAGTACCTGTCGCATCATGTCCACGAGCATCTCTTCATCATCCACGATCAGGATATGCTCATGGCCGCCCGGCAGGTGCTGTTGGTTGAAAATGGCCGGTTCCGCGTCAATGATCGCGTTCACCCTCGGCAGGTAGAGGTGAAACTCCGTGAACCGTCCCGGTCCGCTGAAGGCCCTTATGGCACCGCCGCTGCCTTTGATGATGCCATGAACGACCGAGAGCCCCATGCCCGTGCCTTTGCCGGTTTCCTTGGTGGTGAAATAGGGGTCGAAAATCCGGTCGATGATATCTTTTTCGATGCCGTGGCCGGTATCGGCGACCACCAACCTGGCGTAGTTGCCTGGGGCAAGATCCGCATCGACGGCGGCGGCGCTATCCAGCGTCACGGGATCCAGACGGATGGTCAGTACGCCGCCGCCGGGTTCCATGGCATGGGCGGCATTGGTGCACAGGTTGAGCATGATCTGGTGAATCTGGGTGGCATCGGCGATGGTGGTGCATTCGGTTGCACAGATATCGCGCTCGATGGAGATATTGGTGGGCAGGGAGGCACGCATCAGCTTGAGCGACTCGGTGATGACGCTGTTCAGACGAAGTGGCTTGCGGCCGGATTCTTCCTTGCGGCTGAAACTGAGCAGTTGCTGAATCATTTCCCGGGCCCGTAGACTGGCCGTGAGGATCCGTTCCAGGTTCAGGTGGGCGGCATGTTCGCTGGACATGTCGGCCAGGGCCAGTTCCGCATTGCCTAAAATAATGCTCAACACGTTGTTGAAATCGTGGGCGATGCCGCCGGCCAGGGTGCCGATGGCTTCCATCTTCTGGGACTGGCGCAACTGATTCTCCAACTGCCGTTTCTCGGCTTCGACGCACATGTGGTCGTGTTTCATCTGCCGTTGTTTCAGCACGTTCTCCACACGGATGATCAGTTCGTCGGGTTCGAAGGGCTTTCTCAGATAATCGCTGGCGCCCTTGCGGATGGCCTTGATGGCCGAATCGACGGAGGCCTCTCCGGTGACAATGATGAAGGCGGCGTCGCAGTGCTCCCGGTCAATGGCATCGAGCAATTCAAAACCGGTCATCTCCGGCATCATGACATCCAGGATGACCAGGTCGGGCGATTCGGCATGGATGAGGGTCAGGGCATGGCGGGGGCTGTTGGTGGTTTGAACCCGGTAATTGCCGGTGCCTAATACCGCTTTGATGCTTGCGGTCATCAATGGCTCGTCGTCGCAGATCAATATTTGCGGGCGGTTCTTCATGAAACGCTCCTAAGTGTCTGAATCTATTGTGGTTCCGTTTTTCGATCCACTGCCGCCTGCGGGCAGCTCAATGTGAAAACAGGTCCCCCCGCCGGGGGCACTTTCACACACCAGGGAGCCCTTGAGGCGAGTTACGGCCTCATGGACGATGGACAACCCCAGACCGTCATGACCCGTTTTCGAAGTCACATTAGGCTTGAATAGGTCATTTTTGATCCGTTCGTCAATACCCGGACCGTCGTCACAGACGCTGATTTTGATATGGCCGGCCTCCTCTTTGTCATCGATATGTCCGGGGGAGCTTTTCACCATGCGGGTGCTCACCTGAATGGTTCCTCCATCGGGCATTGCTTCCATCGCATTTTTCAGCAGGTTTATCAATGCCTGCTTCAAGCGGTCCCGATCCGATGCGATGACGGGGATGTGTGCATCCAGATCCGAGCTCAAGCGGATGGATGTCTTTTTTGGCAGGCTTTCATGGAAGATACTCAGGATATCGGTGATCGTGGCATTCACGTCAACGGTTTCAAGGTTTACGGGAATTTTATCTGACGGGGATGTCAGGGCTTTTATCAGCCCGGTCACGCGGCTGATCTCTTCATCGATAATGCGGAGTTCATTCTTACCCGATGATTTTTCATCGGTGCGCAGGGTCAGAACCTTGAGATAGTTTTTTATGATGCTCAACGGATTGTTGATTTCATGAACGATTTTGCGTGTTTTAGATTCGATCGATTCAATTCGGTCTGTTGCCTGGCTGTTTTTCTGATCGCAGCGTTGTCGTTCTCTTTCCATCGCTCCGGCCACGGCCGCGACAATGGCTTTCAAAAGTGTGGTCTGTTGTTCGACCCATGTCCTGTCACCGGCATCGATTCCTAAAAGCAGAACCGCCGTGCCGTGACCGGTGCCCGATCGAACCGGCATGCAGACGATGCCGTCCTTGTGCATGTATGCCATGAGCTGTCGGTCAATAATCGTCAGTTTTCCCTGGCGGGCACGCGAAAATGAATTCATCGCTTCGCCGCTGACATGGCAGATGACTGGCAGGCAGTCCGATGCGGTCAGGGGAATATGCAGCCGGTCTATGGGAATGGGGAAGACGTTGTCCACGGGGAAACGTCCGATTAAGATATCCCTGTGGGGATCATGATCGAACAGGATCAGATCGTCGATACCCATAAACACACTGAGACTTTGCCGCAACACCCGTACGATAGCATCATGATCGGTTGCCGTCAGCAGTTCTCCATAGACGCTGGACAGAACGGTGCTGGTCCTGATCTCCTGGCTCAGTGGTACGGTGTGCGTACCGGTCGTCCGATCTTTTTCCGGCATATCAGCAACCACGCCGAGTTCATTTGCCGCCGCCAGTGCATGCTCCTGGGCTTTGTGCAATAGGGGGTTGAGCTGCCGGGGATTCAGATTCAAAAGCCCTGAAACGGTTTGACAAGCCTCGGATGATGGATACGGATCACGGGCTAATCGGTTGGCTGCCCATACTATCTGGACCAGGGGGAGGGCATTGATCACCTCTGCGGATGCGGCCGCGTGATACCTGGCAGCATCTGACGCAAACCACGCACCGGTGTACCGGCGGATCAACTGTGCCCCGATTCGGCAATGGTCTGATTCGGCAACCTGTTCCTCTGCTTTGAGCAATTGACTTGCCTGATCAGGGTCGGACAGCATAGGGGCACATGCTGCCGGCGTGCGGGCGAAAAGGGCCAGCTTGCCGATGTCGTGAAGCAGGCCGGCGGTATAGGCCTCCTCCACGGGACGAAAATCGAGTTCGAGGGCGAGTCCCTGGGCCAGCAGGGCCGTGGTGAGGCAGTGCCGCCACAACCATCCAAGGGCCAGCCCCTGTTGATGGTGGATACCGTTCAGAGCCTGGTCGGCCATGGCTTGGGTCGTGATGGCGTCGATGCCGGCCATCCCAATACGCCTGACCACGGCATCAACTCCGGGGTTATCCGCCGTGTGAGAATTCGAACCCATGGATCGGTCGAGGCGCATGGTCATGAAGCATAATGCAGGATCCATTCTGATCAGCCGGGAGAGCGCCGTGAGTTCTACCGATGGCTCATGACGGGAGTAAATGAGTCTCTCTAACAGACAGGGAAAAACAGAAAGTTGTAACCTGCCAGTGAGTTCTGAAGCGATGCGCACAGCGACTGCCAGTCCCATTGGAATATCTCATCTGCTCAGCAGGCAAAAGTGGATTGACTCTATGGTGATTATGCGGCTTTGTCAACGAGACCGCTGCATAATCCCAGACGCCTGATAGCCTGCCTTCGCCTAATCGGGTTCAAGCCTTTTCAGCCCTGAAAAAAATACCGTCGTGGATGCGAATGTAGTTTTCTCGTGTCCACCATACTTACACCGGCGTCCAGTTACAGCACCCCAGAGCTGACCAAGGCCAATGTTTCCGGAACAACTTGCGCCGAAACCCAAAAATCGAATAAGTATCTAATTTTTCAAAACTCTCTCTTGTTAGAGCAATGAAGGTGCCAACGGAAAAAAACAAATGGGTTTTGTAGTTGGAGTTGAATTAAATTAAATGATTCATATGAGTTAATATTTTTTATAGGGTGGTTCCGGCAGTTTTTCGTCACATGGGAGCAGGGGATTTCATCACAAAAATTATGGTGCGCACTTCACAACCGTCCATTTAACTATGTAAAAAAATACATAGTTGGTATGGTCTGGAACGGTGCCGTCCATTCCGATTGAGTGCTTCAGGGTGAGCCGGTCTAAGGCGGTGTTAACCTACACCGAGGGTCGGTTTTTCCCTTGCGATCAAATTGTGCAGGGTTGAAGGAGTGAATGGACATCAGGTGCTTCCAGCGCGAAAGGTGCAAAAAAGATCGGATAGCGATGAAGACCGGGAAGTAAAATGCAGTGCATTCAGTCGGATTTTTTTCTCACCAGCTCGGAAATCGTGTCCTTCAATTTCAGGGAAAAGGTCTCCGGTACCTGGTGACGTTCAAGGTTCTTGCAAAAATCCACCGTCTGTTTCAGGGTGTCCAGGCAGACCTGGCAGGGTTTGCACGCCTTGATGTGTGCTTCGATGTCCTTGCAGGCGGGAGCGTCCAGTTCTTTGTCGATATACTCGGAAAGCCGTTCGAACAGCGCCAGGCAGTTTTCGTGGGAATGGTGAGGGTCAGTCGGTTTCATAATAGGTTTTCAATGCTTCTCTGAGAAATAACCTCGCCCGGTGCAGGCGTACCTTGATGTTGGTGGGGGTCAGGCCCAGTATTTCCGCCGTCTCCTGAGTGGTAAACCCTTCCACATCCCGCAAAACGATCACCAGCCGGTACTTTTCCGGAAGTTCCAGCAGCGCTTGCCGGATGATGCCGTTGAGTTCTCCATCAAGCACCTGCTCCAGGGGTTGGGACGCCCAGCGGGGCAGGTCCACCGATACGGCCGATTCGTCTTCCGGAAGAAACGCTTCCAAGGAGAGTTCCCGGTCGGGCGCATACTTGGACCGGCGTTTTTTTTTCAGACAGGCGCTGGTGGCAACCCGGTACAGCCAGTTTCTGAACTTGGTCTCATATCGAAACCCCTCAAGATATTTAAAGACATTTAAGAAGGTGTCCTGCACCATGTCTTCGGCGTCGCTGGGGTTGTCGCACATTCTCAGGCCAAAGTTGTACAGGCTTTTTTCGTAACGTTTGACCAGTTCATAAAATAGCTCCTGACGACCACTGTTGATCGCCCGGATCAGTTCGGTATCCTTATCGTCGCTTTTCGTTTTCTCCGACGGGTTCGACATGGTTTTTTTTGTCTGTCACCTGACAGGCATCACTCATTCATGTTGAGACACCCAGTTTCGGCAGAATATAGGCCTGAAGCAGGATCCATACGCCCACTACTGCCAGCAAAATCAGTATTTCCTTCATCTTTTCACCTTTCATATGTGTTTATCGAGGAGATGTCCATTGCTTTTTACCACGGCTTTAGGGAGACTGGCGGGAGGATTTGGTTACAGGCGGGGGCGGTTGGGTTGGGAAGGACGACTTTTCCGATCTCCGGCAGACTGGATGTAACAGCCAACATATCCTTTAAACATTGAGCCAATTTCAAAACGCCCCATTTCGCCCAATATCGGCGTAGGGCTCACATTTCAATCCTCAACCTAGCGCGGCTACGCCTGCGGTTGAAATGATCGTCCGCCTTGATCTTGACCTAACTAAGACGTTTTGAAACAAGCTCCATTCACTATTTGAAAATCTTCCCGACGGGTTTGGCGTGAACGAAGGTTACCTTTTCAGCCTATCCTGAGCCCCACCCCCCCCTGTTTTTTTTGCGGGAAGGGAAAAATGGGGTCAGTGCCTGGCCTTGATACTGCCGGCATCGATCCCGTATTTTTTGATTTTATAGTGGATGGCCCGCCGGCTGATACCCAGCACCTCGGCAGCTTCTTTTTGAACCCCCCCGGTCTGTTCCAAAGCCCGGAGGATGGTATTTTTTTCGCTCTCTTCCAGAGAAAGGCAGTCGTCATCGGCCAGACTGTCGCTGCAGGTCTCCGTAATGCCTGCCACATGGAAATCCTCCGGTCGAAGCACATGGTCCCGGCACATGACGATGCCTCCCTCGATGGCGTTTTTCAGTTCGCGGACATTGCCGGGCCACGAGTAGTCACAAAGCCAGTCCATTGTTTCTTTAAGGACGTTGACCCTTTCCACGCCGTGCTGGCTGCAATATTGCTCGGTAAAGTGGTCGACCAGAATGGGGATATCCGCCTTTCGCTCCCGCAGGGGAGGAATGGTCAGGGTCACCACCCTGAGGCGAAAAAACAGATCTTCCCTGAACCGGCCGGCTTTAATCGCTTCGCCCAGATCGGCATTGGTGGCCGCGATGATCCGGCAGTCCACGGGGGTTCCCTTCAGCCCGCCGATTCTCCTGATGGTCCGGTCTTCGATGAACCGAAGCAGGCGGATCTGCATCTCGTGGGAGATGTTGCCGATTTCGTCAAGGAACAGCGTCCCGGTATCCGCCGTTTCGATGAGCCCTTTTTTGTCGCTTACGGCATGGGTGAATGACCCTTTGACGTGGCCAAAGAGTTCGCTTTCAAGCAGGCCGGCAGGGGTGGCACCGCAATCGACCACGACAAATGGTTTTTCCCGGCGGTGGCCCAGTTGGTGAATCTGCTTGGCGATGCGCTCCTTGCCCACGCCGCTCTCTCCGAGAATCAGGACATTCACGCTGCTGCGGGCCACCTTTTTTACCAGGCCATGCAGGTTTTTCATGGTCGGGCTTTTAACATCCTCTTCGAGGTCCTTGCTTGGCAATGGATCGGCTGGCTTGGCCGGGCCCGCACCCTCGAATTCATCTAACATCATTTGGATTTTTTCGGTCAGGGCCTTGCCGTCAAAGGGCTTCTCGACATAGTCCACAGCACCGGATTTAACGGCTTTGACCGCATCGGGTACATTGGCATAGGCGGTCAGAAAGATGACGGGGAGACCCGGCTGTGTCTGGATGATTTCCGACAACAGCGCCATGCCGTCCATTTCGGGCATCTTCACATCCGACACCACGAGGTCGATCCGGCGGGTCTTGAGGATCTGAAGCGCCTTTCGGCCGCCATCCGCCTTGTAAACGATGAGTCCGCAACTGGAAAGCCGGGCATCCAGTACCTCCAGTACATTGTGATCATCGTCCACAACGAGAACGGATTTTGGGGGGGCATTTTTTTTCATCGTTTCATTCGCTGGGAGCCGATATTTCGGTTTTTTTCTTTTGGATATTCTGGTCAATGGCCTCCAGCGCCTTGATTTTTTCCTTGAGCAACCGGTTTTCGGCTAAAACTTCATCCACCCGATGCTGAAGCTGAGCCGCCTGTTCCGCTTTTTTCTTCAGGTCGGCCATCTCGGTCCGGAGCTGCCTGTCGTCCCGCTGCCTATCGTCCCGCTGCCTATCGTCCCGCTGCCTGTCGTCCCGCTGCCCGACTGTAGACATTGAGGTCTTATCAGGTACCTTCGTTGCCGGCGGGTTGATATAGATCACCTGTGTGGTGCTTTTGGGGGGTCTGCGTGAAATCAGTGGGCCGAGCAGGGTTATATCACAGGCATCATCATTATCGGCTGCAGAGCTGCCGAAATCATGCCAAAGGCCAATGGCGGCGGTATAGTCATCCTGGGTGTCCGCTATCATCAGCCGGCAGCAGATTTCACCCAGCCATGCCTTTCGGGCCAGTTCTGCATCGGTCCTGGCTGTCGAAAGGGTCTTGAACAGACCCATGGCCGCTTCGTAATCACCGTTTTTGTAAACCGACAGCGCATTTTCAAAGGATTCATAGTCCGACTTGAATCGCTTTCGATGCATCCTGTCGTCAAGGCCCTGAAAAACGGACCCGCAGCCCGTAAACAGACCGAGGACGACGAGCAGGATGATCATCAGGCGGTATGATTGACCCCCTGCAGGTGTCATGTGATTTCCATTTTTTTTCAATTGTTCTTTGATCATTTTCGATCTCTATTTAATCGTCATCGGGCGACAATTCAAGAAAATTCAACGATTGCTGCCTGCACCGACAAGCCGGTATCATCACTCGGGTGCGCTGGGAAGGGTGAATCCGAAGGTGCTTCCCTTGCCCACCTGGCTGCTGACCCACACGGTGCCATGGTGGGATTCGATAATATTTTTGACAATGCTGAGCCCCAAGCCGACCCCTTCCAGCCGTTCGCGTTCACGCTGACCCCGATAGTATTTGTTGAATAAAAATGCCTGATCTTCCTCCAGGATGCCGGGGCCGTTGTCTTTCACGAAAAAAGAGAGCCGGTTTTGTGACCGGTGTTGACGGACGCCGACGGTGACCCGAGTGTCGGGTTCGGAAAATTTTACGGCATTGGACAGATAGTTCAGCATCGCCTGCTGGAGCTGTTTGCGGTCGCCGACGATCGGAGGCAATTGGTCAGGGACCTGGATACGCAGTTCAATGCTTTTTGCCTCGGCGGCCAGCTTGATGCTGTTGGTGCACTCGGAAACAAAAGTGTGCGGATCGATGGGTTCCAACTGCATGTTCAGCAAGCCGGGCTCCAACCGGGAGGCCTGCATCAGGTGGCTCAGCAGGTCGCTGATACGGCTGATTTCCAAACCGGCGATTCCTAAGAATTTTTCCTGTCGGCTGTTGATGGGCCCCATGACCTCTTCCCGAATCATATTGACCGACTCGCGAATGGAGGTCAACGGCGTTCGAATCTCGTGGCTGAGCATGGAGATGAAATCCGACCGCATGCGCTCCTCTTTGCGCAGACGATTGGACATTTCGTTGAAGGCATGGGCCAACTCGCCGAACTCATCCTGGCTGCGAACCTTAAGCGGGGTGCTGAGTCGATCCGAGGAGATCTCCCGGATACCGTCCATCAGTTCCCGCAACGGGCGGATCATGGAATAGGCCAGGTAGAAAATGCCTAATAAACCGACCAAGCTGGATACGGCCAGGCCGATGAGCCCGTTTTTAGCGGAAAGCCGGCCCTTTCGGTTCAGATCCCGGGTGGATTGTTCGATTTCCTGTTCATTTTTAAGCCGTTCCCCGGAAATTTTGCTGATCCACACGTTGACGATCGATTCGGGAATCCAGAATGTATTTACGGCTTCAGGGTCTTTCACTTCACCGGCCAAATAGGCAGAGACCTCCTTCGCGTTGGGATAGGTTCCGTAATCATCACTGATGTCCTGCCACACATCGGAAATTTTATGGCCCATGGCGGTCAGACGGGTCACTTGGGCCAGGTTTTCTTCGAAGGTTTGTTGCGCTTCATTGAAAAAGACCAGGTAGTCGGCCTTCTTGAGCAGCAGGTATTTCTGTTTATTTTCCTCCATGCTGAGCAGGCTTTCCATCATCTTTTTCGTCCCGGAGGCGATGGCATAGTTTTTTGCCACGATGGATCCGGACAGCCTGACCACTTGCTGTACATTGATGTACAGGACCAGTATCGTGCCATAAAAAATAGCGATGATGACGAGAAACCAGACCAGCAGTTTCCCGGTGATTCCAAATCTCAGATTCATGGTCGGCAGTGCTTTCCTAAGCGGTAGGGGCCTTCCCTTTTAGGCCGTTTTTATGCGTTAACACAATTTGCCAAGGCAAATCAAACATCGTCGAATGTGCGCAAAAATCGTAACCTGGTGCGCAAAACTCGTAACCGAAAGCAAAATTTTGTCCTGGGCGGATCAAATAAACACCCGATGGCAGGGTGTAGAGGAACGTGGCACGGCCATTGCTGCGCCCATCGTGACCGGTTGACCGCGAAGCCCCTGTTGAGTTCGGTTTCCCAAAAAAAAAGTTGAAAGTGACGATGAAAAGATGCTTTCGTGCTGGTTACAACATTCAGGAAGAGCGTCGAATTGCTTTTGAGCAACGCCGGTTTTCTTATGCCGACTTCATTCCAGAGCGAAGATCCGGCAGGGACCGAAGGGATGCTGTTTCACTGGCCCATATCAGTGATCTTTCTCCGGTTCGATCCATCAACGAAAAATGGTTGGCCTGCCGGTAGGTCCGGCGGTCATTACCCTCATCCCGAGGCGATGGATGGATGTGATCGCCCCGATGCCTAACCCCGGGCAATGACGATGGGGTGGGCAACCGTTCTGCAGCGGTACCTGATCGGAAATGATCCTGGACGGCACCTGGAGTGATTCGTACCCGCATGAAACTGCCTTTGTTGCCAGACAACCTGACATTGATTACCCGGACATGGCTCGGACTGTTCCTGCTGATGGGGTTTTTCCTCTTACTGCCCCGTCTGTGTCATGCAACCCGGCAGGTGACGCTGGCCTGGGACGCCAATCAAGAAACCACCGTGGTGGGATATCGGGTGTTCTGCCGTCAGGCCAGCGACGGTTACAACTACAGTCATCCGATATGGGACAGCTCAGCAACTACCTGCACATTAATCGGGTTGGATGAATACACCGATTACGCTTTCGTGGTTCGGGCCTACGATGATTCCGGCAACCGGAGCGCCGATTCTCAAGAGGTGTGGTTTTACGGCCAGACCGCTCTTCCAAGCCAGCCGGAAGCCACCTCGCCGGGAAACAATTTCTCCGATCTCTTCCTGACCCCCGTCCTCCAGACAGCCGTTTTCACGTCACCGGATCCCAACGACCGCCACCTGCAGACCCAGTGGGTCGTCACCCGGGTGTCGGATGGCCTATGCGTCCTGGATGTTACCAGTTCAACCTGCCTGACGGAGTTGGACGTGCCTCCGCTGGTGCTCGAAGAAAACACCCAGTACAGCTGGGTGGTCCGTTACACCAGCGTCAAGGGGGCTCTTTCCGACTGGTCGTCTCCCAGCGGGTTCACCACCGGCGAATCCGAATTGGATGAGGACGGCAACGGCATACCCGACGACCAGGAAGTGGGCATGTCAATCGATTTGGACAACAACGGTATTGCCGATGCCGAGCAGAACGACCTCCGTTGCGTGAATGTCTTTGAGGGCGCGGGGCAGATAGCCGTCGAGGCGCCTGCAGGAAGCGGCGTGACGCGGATTTCGGCCATAGAGTCTACAGACCTGACCACCATCGGTGCCGTGGATCGGCTCCCCTTCGACCTGCCCCTGGGATTGGTCAGTTTCCGGCTGGAGATGGAACAGGTGGGGGGTATCGCCAGGGTCCAGGCATATTTTTCAGAACCGGCGCCCCAGACGGCCAAGTGGCTCAAATACGATATGACCAACGGATGGCAGGATTACTCTGCCCATGCGGTCTTCGCCGCCGACCGCCTGTCGGTTGAGTTCGAGATTCAGGATGGTGGATTCGGGGATGCCGACGGGGTGGCAAACGGCATCATCATCGATCCGTCCGGATTCGGTGTCGCCACCGGTGCTGCCACTCCTGCGGAAGGCGATTCTCATTCGCTCACCGGCAGTTCGTCACCGGCTTCATCCGGCGGCGGTGGGGGCGGGTGCTTCATTTCCACCTCCACCTTCTGGAACTGAAGCCGGTCCACCAGGCGCCGCCCCTTCTCGGCTGACTGGCGCAGAAGATCAGGTCTGAATGCTCATCTATCCGCTTTTGGTTTTGCACGGGCTGGGGATACATCTGGCCACGATAAATTCAGTGATCGCCTGGATGTCGGTGGTTGCGAACTGGGGCACCGTCACGTCAAGGGGCGTATCGGAAACCATAGCCATTAGTGTGTCATCCTCCAAACAGGCGGGATGCTGGTGCCGTTCCGCCCTGAAAACCTCAATTTTCGGGGCCCGGTCTCTTTTAAATCCTTCCGTGATCAGCAGGTCCATATCATTGAAAAAAGGAATCAGATCGTCCAGACGTTCACCGGGGCCCTCCTTGATCATGGCGATCTGGCCGGGCGAAGCGATCATCACCGTATCGGCACCTGCCTGTCTGTGGCGGTAGCTGTCTTTTCCTTTCCGATCCATATCGAAACCGTGATGGGCATGCTTGACAATGCCGATGCGATAACCCCGGCGCTTCAACTCGGGGATAAGTTTCTCGATGAGTGTGGTTTTGCCGGATTCCGACTTGCCCACGATGGAGATAACAGGCGGCAAAATTGACTCCTTTTCCATTCAGATTGCGAAATCTTATTGGCATCCCAGCCGGTCGCCCGGCAAAATTAAGCCGGGAGATAGCCAATGTCAAGACAATTCAGGCCCTCATCATTGGGCTGGCAAGCCCCGGCCAACCGGCCATTTCCCGTTAATCGCGACGTTTTTTTGATTCGGGATCTTCTTGACCAAAATCCCGGATCAGGTTACATGTCGTTGACGCAGGGTGCTCCATGGCGGGCCTGGCAACACGGACCTTTAGCATAAACCGGGGATCACCGGCTGGCACTCCTGATCTTCCAAGGGCGTTTAGGACTCGGATTTTCTTATGACCGCGTGAGGTGGGTAATCATTCCCAACGTTCAAATTGCTGTGGTGGAAGATGACCCGTTAGTTCGGGATTTTGTAGTCGATACCCTTGAATTCAGCGTTAACCGCAAAATTCACACCTTCGAAAACGGGTTCGCGGCCTGGCAGTACATCCAGACATCCAACCCAATCCACATTGTTTTTTCCGATATCCATGTTCCCGATATCGACGGTCTTGAATTGACCGCCCGAATCAAGGCGGCCCACCCCGAAATCATCTGTATCCTGGCATCGGGCAACCCGGCGGATGAATTGCGGGCAACTGAGGTCGGTGCGGATGCCTTTGTGCTCAAACCATACGGCGTCAGTGATCTTTTCGCCCTTGTGCAGACCTTTGTTGTGGAAGACAAGGGACGGCGAGGGTAAAAAAAGTCGATGAACGCCTTCTTAGTAAGGATGATTTTACCTTTCCCTGTCATCAGGTTTGTTGTGGCGGTTGACGGGGAGGGGCTACAGATGGGTCGGAAAGACGGGCAAAGATGCGTTATTTTTGGAATCGGTCGGTTTGTGGGTGTAGTTTTGGATGATATCTCTCAGCTTACGCTTCTGGACCAAGGTCAGGCCGCTGAATTGAATACCCTGGCGATTGATTCGCCTGTTTTTAAAAAGCAGGGAACCGGTTTCACGGTCTGAAACGATCCGAAAAGGGATATGGTTGATGCCGGTGGGGTCATCTGCCGTTACTATCCGCAGTGAATGGGCGCGCATTCCCATGGTGAAGCCAGGATCTTCGTAGTAATAAGACAACCCGCCCATATTGATATCACCGATTTGGTTTATGGAAAAGGTGTTGTCAAAGGTCACGAAAAGGCCCGCTTGCGCCTTGTGCCGCCGCCGCTTGCGAAACTTGAATTGTATCAGGCGCAGGAACATTCCGCTCATGGAAGAACCATCCACTGGTTTACTATTCAGGATAATGCTTGACGGGTACTGAGATCGCAAACCTGGCAAGAGAGGGACGCGGGAGATTTCTTTGAAGGAGATGCAGCTCCAGTGCGATTGTTGCTTATATAAACCGCATTTTCCTCGGATTGGCAACCATTTTTTATTACGCGCCGGTTGATGGAGCGAGGCAAACGCCCCTGAAAGAAATAAAACCCGTGGGCATTTATCGGTGTTGCCTGGTATCCTTCCCTTCCGGCAGATGCCGGCGGCATGCCAGGGCAAAATCTTCCGGGTAGTGCCCGTTGATCCAGCGCAGCTGGGCTTCGCTGAATGCCCCGGGAGATTCGGGCAGCCTGGGTAAAAAGGCCAAAAGCAACCGCTGATCCTCGTCATCGCTGCCCACGGATTTGGAATATTCAATGGTGGTGATCATGCGGGCCCCCATGCCCTCTAAGACCTTGACGGCGGTTAAGATGCCCCGGTCCAGAGATCGGCGCATGGGTGTGTCGGCCTCAACGATGTTGCCCACCGCTTTTTTGGGCATCAGCTGCAGCTCCCACTGGGAGGTCTGGGCCTTGGGCACGAATACCATCACCCGGTCGTCTTCAAAAACCACCAGGCGTTGCTCGCCTTGTGTGTTCCCGTCCATTCGCCGATTCTCAATAATCGCCTGCTGATAGCATTCAAAAAAGCCCCTTCCCGTTTCACGACGAAACGCCTTGACGAAATCACCCACCTGATCTCCGCATGCATAGGCCGGAAGAGATCCCTTTTCCGTTGCCAGGGGGACATCGGCCGGGATCAGCGCAAACTGCTGGTGGATCTGCTGGTGGGAGGCATGCAGGCGGTATCCGGTGGGGGCGAAGTCAAACCCGTAATTCCAGCCCCACAGGGTCCGGTTAAACTCAATTTTCTTATTTCCCTTCAATTCAGCTTTGATTTTCAGTCTCAGCCGTTCCAATTCACCACCGGTCAGTGCGCGTCCGCCGGACACGGGGGGTACGCCCAGCAGGTCGGCCAGGCGGGTGTAACTTCGCTGGTAATACAGGTGGCGCATGCCGATCATATCCTGCAGGGAAAGATCCTGAATCCGGTATCGCACGGCGTTATCGGCCATGTTGGCGGCATAGTGGCCCCATGGGATGTAGGAGTTGCGGCGCAGGTATTCCAGCACATGGCTGTCCGGGTTCGATCGGTGCCATTCACCCACAATTTCGCTCTCTCCCTGGGCGCCGGGGCGAAGCACCATGGCCTGCAGATAGGCATGGGGCAGATGGCGGTTGTTGGCCACCGCTTCGAAAAGGGATTCATCCGCAATCACCGCCTTGGCTCCTCCGTCGGATCGCCTCTCATAGGCCAGACCCCAGGGGAGGCCGCTGTTTTCGTCCATGCATAAGGTGCAGGCCATCTGGGCCAGGCAGCGCAGGTCCCGGGCATCGGTGGAAGTCACTGCCAGGGCCAGCTGAAGGGGCCGGGGCAGACTGCGGATAGCCTGACTGGCTGCCCGCTCATCGGGATGATCCTTGAAAAAAGAGATCTCCGGTGCCTCTGGCAGCGTGATGGTTTCGGGGCAGCTCGCACGGGCATCGGCCCAGGTTTTGCCGATGTAGGTGGTGCCCCGGAAGGGGAAGGCGTTGGGGACCTCGAAGATCCAGTCCGCCGCCGGTTCGCGGACCGGTCCGCAGGGAAAGTTGGCTGCATTGCGCTGACGGGTGCCGTCCGGCAGCACTCCCAGGTCGGCCAGGCGTTCCGTCTCCCGAAAATTGTCAGCGGTGAAATGCGGACGGTGGACGCCATAGATAAACCGCCCCGCCGACGAAACACAGGTTCGCAATGTCATGGTCGTGGTCCCTATCATCTGAATGAAAATGGTGTTCTTTATAATATACACTGATTGTCAACACATGTGCCGACGACAACCCACAGCGTGATTCTTTTATCTCATAAACCGCAATTTTTTGCGAGCGTCGAAACCCGGACGGATGAGAAAAGATACTGCCGAAAGCTGGGTGTTCGGCCATTTGGTAACGATATCTGCTGGTTTCAACAATCTGGCATGGATATTTCATAATTACTGCTTCTGTATCCACCCGTTTTGGCAGGCAGGGCTTCAAGAAGCGTCTAACCGTTAGAGATTTTTTTAACGAGAAAGTGAGGCGAAAATGACGCACCGGTCACCGCCACCGGCCATTGCCGTGATTGGACTGGCCTGTCGATATCCAGATGCAGCCACACCCCGACAGCTGTGGGAAAATATCCTGGGCCGGCGGCGGCAGTTCCGTCGTATTCCGGATTGCCGGCTGCCGCTTGCCGACTATTACGATGCGGATAAAAAAGTTCCGGACAAAACCTATGGACGCCAGGCCGCCGTCATCGACGGGTTCGATTTCGACTGGGCCGCACGGCGAATCCCGTTTTCCACCGTACGCACCACGGATATCGTACACTGGCTGGCCCTGGAAACCAGCTTGGCGGCTGTCGCCGACGCCGGGTACACCCGGGAGACCCTGCCCGGAGCGCGCACCGGCGTCATCATCGGCAACACCCTCACCGGCGAGCAGACCCGGGCCAATACCATGCGGCTGCGGTGGCCCTTTGTCCGACGGGCACTGCACAGTGCCGCGCGGACCCAGGGAATGGATGACCGGCAGATCGACCTTCTCTCCCGGACCCTGAAGGACCGATACACCGCCGTCTTCCCACCGGTGGACGAGGACACCCTGGCCGGCGGGCTCTCCAATACGATTGCCGGTCGCATCTGCAACCATCTCAACCTTATGGGCGGGGGTTTCACCGTTGACGGTGCCTGCTCTTCATCCCTTCTGGCCGTGGCCCACGCCGCCTCGCGCATGGTGGAACAGGATCTGGACATGGCTATTGTGGGTGGCGTGGATATCAGCCTGGACCCGTTCGAATTGATCGGTTTTGCCAAGACCGGGGCTCTCACCGACGGCGATATGACTGTGTACGACCGCGGCGGGAAAGGCTTCATCCCCGGCGAAGGCTGCGGTTTCATGGTGATCAAGCCCCTGGCCGCAGCCCGACGGGATGGCGATCGTGTCTACGCGGTGATCCATGGCTGGGGCATCTCGTCGGACGGCGGCGGTTCAGGCATTACCGCTCCCAGCGTATCCGGCCAGGCCCTGGCCCTGGAACGGGCGTACCAGCATGCACCCCATGGGATCAAGGATCTGGATTTCATCGAGGGCCACGGCACCGGCACCACCGTGGGAGACCGCACGGAGCTGGAAGCCATCGCCCGGGTGATTGGACGAATACCGGTGCCCCGCGGCCAATTGCGGCCCTGCGGCATCACCTCCCTCAAGTCCATCCTTGGCCACACCAAGGCGGCCTCGGGCATCGGCGGACTGATCAAGGCCGTGATGGCGGTCAACCGCCGGGTAGTCCCTCCGACCGCCGCCTGCACCGAACCCCACCAGGCTTTCGATGCCGCGGCCAGACGCCTCTACCCCGTTCGCCTGGGTCGGCAGGAACCTGCCGACAGGCAATTGAAGGCCGGTGTCTCTTCCATGGGCTTTGGCGGCATCAACTGCCACATCACGCTGGTTTCCGGGGACAAACCCGACGACATACTGGAACCCGTCCTGGATGAAGGAGCGCTGCTGGCCCATGCTCAGGAGAGCGAGCTCCTGGTGCTTGGCGCCGGCGGCAGGGAAGCGCTGCTGAAAAAAATAGCGGACCTGATCAAGACCGCCGACGGTATCAGCATGGCCGAACTGGCCGACTTTTCCGCAGACCTGAACCGGCAGGAGCCGTCCGACGTTTCCTACAGGGCAGCGATTGTCGCCGGGAACCCTGACGAACTCACCGCCCGACTGCTCCAACTGGAGGCCTCCCTCAGGCGCCATGACACAGACCCTGGCTCCGGGCCGGTCATTGCTCTGGGACCCGATATCTGGCTGGGAAGGGGGGAGGCCAAGTCCCGGGTTGGATTCCTTTTTCCCGGCCAGGGTTCTCAGCAGCTCAATATGGCCCGCGTACTGGTGCAGCGGTTCCCGTGGGCCCGATCGCTGCTGGAACAGGCGGATCAGATTACCCGGGACCTGACCGGTATTCCGGTGAGCCGGCTGATATTTCGGGATGCCGACCGGGCACCTGGTCCCGAAGAGCGGGATCGCTGGCTCAACGTGCTTTCCCGAACGGAAAATGCCCAGCCGGCCATCTGTCTGGCCTCCATGCTGTGGTTTACGTTTTTTACCCGTTTGGGAATCCGCCCTGAAGCCGTCGGTGGACACAGCCTGGGAGAATTGACGGCCTGTTTTGCCGCCGGGGTGTTCGATGCCGCCACGCTCCTGAAATTCTCCGCCCGCCGCGGACAGGCCATGTCCGCTCAATCCGGGGTTCAGGGAGCCATGGTCGGCCTCCGGTGCGACGAATCCACTGCACTGGCAATGATACCGAAAGCCGGTGGATACCTCACCGTGGCCAACCTCAACAGCCCCCGGCAGACCGTGCTTTCCGGAGAAACGGAGGCGGTCCGGGCCATGATGAGAATTGCTCAGGAAAACGGAATCAGTGCCCGCGTGCTGCCGGTTTCCGGTGCTTTTCACAGCCGGCTGTGCGACGATGCCGCCCGGCAGGTGGACGAAATGGCCCTGCTTGCGAAACCGATGGAAAAGGCTGCATGCCGGATCTTTTCCAGCGTCGATGGCGCGATGCTGGAATCGGGACAGCCGCTGAACAAACATTTCTCCCGACAGATCAGGTCCCGGGTAGATTTTATTCAACTTGCCCGAAGCATGGCAACATCCTGTGATCTGATCGTCGAACTGGGACCGGGCCGGGTGCTGACCGGCCTCGCCGGAGACGTTCTCGGTGAGGCGGGGACGGCATGCCTTCCGGTGGAAGGAACTGCCGGCGGTGCCTCGGACCTCAACCGCGCACTCGGTGCGATGTTTGCCCATGGCGTAAAGGTCCATTGGGAAGCGTTTTTTGAAAACCGACTGATCCGTCCATTTGTCCCGGCAGCCCGAAAATCTTTTGTGGTCAACCCCTGCGAAACCCTGCCGCACACCGACAGGCAGGACCCCGGGGCTGACGCCATGCCGGCCGACGACATCCCCACCATCCTGGCTGAAGCCTTCGCCGGGGTTCCCGAGGCGCTGGTCAGCCGCTACCTGGCGGCCAGGGGGGCATTCTTAAACCGGGTGGTCCAGGCGGATCTCTCCTTCTGGGATCCCGAAGCCCTGGCAATGAAACCCGCTGCCGGGGGAAAAGGGGTGCCGGCGGCCGGAGATTCAGCACCGGTACCGGTCCAGACCCGGTTGTTCCGGATGGTTTCCGATGTGACGGGTTTTCCTCTCGCGTCCCTGTCCCGGGAATCCCGGCTTCTCGACGATCTGAACCTGGACTCCATCAAGGCCGGCGATCTGATTGCCCAATTCGCCAGGAGGTGCGGGGTGACTTTCCCCGATCCGGCGCTTCTGGCCAATGCCGCTCTAGGAGAATTGACCGAGGCCGCCCAACGGCTGCGTGGTGATGCTGACATACCAGCCGATCATCCCGCAGTTGACCACAAAGAACTGGGGCGGCGGTTGCTCGCCAGGGTCTCTGAAATCACCGGGTTCCCCACCGCGAGCATCGATCTTTCCATGCGGCTCCTGGACGATCTGAACCTGGATTCCATCAAGGCCGGCGACCTGATTGCCCACCTGACCACGGAGGCGGGTGTTTCGGGTCGTGTGGATGTTCAGTCGCTGGCCAACGCCAGTCTGGCTGATGTGGTTGATCGGATTGCCGCCGGTATGGGGACCGCATCGGCTAAGCCCGTGGATGCCCTGGTTGAGTTGATGCGCCAGGCCGGCAGCCTTACCGGTTTTCCCGGCGAATCCCTGGATCCGGATTTTCAAGTTGACGAGGACCTTCATATGGGGCCGGACAAGCTCAAGACGCTGGTCCAGCGCACGGCAACGGCCATGGAGATCCAGGCTCACGTGGATATGGACCCCCTGCTCACCCGCAGTCTGCGGCAGATCAGTGTGATCCTGAACCGGATGGCCGCCGAACAGCATGGCGCCGGCGCCGGAAGCACCGGCGCCGCACCGGCGCTGGCTGCCGACCAGTCCACCTGGGTGCGCAACTTCAGCATGGATTTGGTGGAGACCCCATATCCCCAGTTTCCCGATACCTGGCAGCTGCGCTCGGAAAATGACTGGCAGAAGTCCCGGGTATTGATTCTTCACAGCGAAGATACTGCGGATGTGGCCGCAGTACTCGGGCAGCAATTCTTTCAACGGGGGGCCTACACCCGGGTACATGCTTTCGAGGCTGAAGACGCGGCCGAAAATGTTCGCGATCCGGACTTTTCCCACATTATTGCCATCCTGCCCAGAAACGATCATCGGGAAACAGACCGTTCGGCGCTGCTGCACCGGCTGATCCGTATGCGGGCCAGTCTGACAACGGTGCCGCCGGCGGCCAGTGCACCGCGACGGCGCACCACCGTAGCCTGGGTTCAGTTCGGCGGCGGCTTTTTCGGCCGGGATGGACGTTTTGCCCGGTTGGATCGGTGTGGCGCCGTGGCCCTGGGTGCGAGCCTTCACCTGGAAAGGGCCGATCTTCGGGTTCGTGTCGTTGATTTTTGTCCGGCGCTGTCGGCAGAGACGATCGCCTGGGAAACCCTGGCTGAGACGATCACCCAGGATAGCTTTGCTGCCGTGGGGTACGATCTGGACCTTACCCGCCGGACGTTATGCCCGCGACTCCTCCAGCCGTTCACTTTTAAAAAACGGGACATCCAGTGGTCGGGCGATGATGTGATCCTCGTCACCGGCGGTGCCCGGGGCATCACGGCTGCCTGCACCCTGGCCGTGGCGCGGGAAACCGGCGTGCGCCTGGCCCTGGTGGGGCGAACCCCGCATCCGGATCAGGCGTCGCCGACTGCCGCATCGCTGGAGATCCGAACGCTTTTGGATAAGTATGCCGCTCTGGGGCTGACGGCCGACTATTTTCCCTGTGATGTGTCGGACTGCGATGCGCTGGCGAAAATGCTGACGGCGGTCAGCGATCGGCTCGGCCCGGTGACCGGAATAATTCATGGCGCCGGGCTCAACCGGCCGCGGCTCACCGGCCAGGTCAAACCGGAGCAGGCCTTTGCCGAAACCGCACCCAAGGTGCTGGGGATGCTTCACCTGCTGGACGCACTCGCGTCCAACCCGCCCAAACTGATTGTCGGGATGGGATCCATCATCAGTATCACCGGCATGCCCGGCAACGGTTGGTACGGATTCTCCAATGAGGTGATGGACATTGCCCTTCGCGGTTTTTCCGCCGACCACCCCCAGACCCGGACGGCCACTGTGGCCTACAGCATCTGGCGTGACGAAGGGATGGGGGCCCGCATGGGCAGTGTGGATCTGCTTCGCGGCAAGGGTATCGATGCGATTCCCACGGACGAAGGCGTCAACCGGTTTCTCAAGGTCTTCACCCATGATCCGGGCAGCAGCCAGGTGGTGGTGGCGGCACGTATGGGGGGAATGGACACCTGGAACCAGGCATTGCCCGATGCGCCCCGGGGGTGCCGATTTTTGGAGCATCAAACCCATCTGACCCCCGGGGTGGAAGCGGTTTTCTCCACCCACCTCTCCCTTGAGACCGATCCCTACCTGATCGACCATCATTTCCAGGGCTCCTATCTTTTTCCCACGGTCTTCGGACTGGAGGCCATGGCCCAGGCCGCCCTTTACTTGTCCGGCCAAACGCAACTGTCGCGGGTTCAGATCCGGAATGTCCGCCTTCTGCGGCCGATCACCGTCGATCCGGAAACAGGCGCCGACATCACTATCCGCGCGACGCTGGCCGAGATGCAAGACGACGGCGAAAGCGTGGTTCATGCCGGTATCCGTAAACAGGGAACCGGGGTTCAGTCGGACTTCTTTGCGGCCACACTGGTCTTCGGTGCGACCGACCGTGCGCCGATGGAAACCGTTGCCCATCCGAACACACCCATGCCCCTGGTGCCGCAGACCGACCTGTACCGGCCCAGCCTGCTTTTCCAGGGAACTCGCTTCCAGGGCATCCAGACCGTCTGGGATATCCGGGAAACCGGTGAGAAAACCGGAACGGCGCTCTTCACCGCCTGCCTGACGCCGGCAGAACAGCGATCAGTTAAAGCCTTTGGTGCGGCCTTTGACGAGAAGAATCGTAGCGGCCTGCATCTGGGCGATGCCTTTTTTACCGATACCCTGTTGCAGAGTGCGGCCCTGCTGGTACCCCAGGACACCAGTCTGCCCGTGTCCATCGACCGCATGGATCTATTTCCTGAATTTTTCAGCGCATCCACACCCGCCACGGTGCGGGTGGAGCTTGTGGGCCAAGAGGATCGGGATCTGGTATACCGGGTGGCGGCGGTGAGCGATGACGGCACAACCAGAGCGGTGCTGCAGGGCTACCGGCTGAGAATTCTCAAACACCACGATGCCTACCCGACGGTGGCCGACCTGGTTTTTCCCGAGGACCGGGACGGCCGTCTGGTGCATCAGGCGATCGAAGAGGCCTGTCGACATTTTTCGGTCAGGTCACCTCTCCTGGAACTGGCCTGTATCCCCGGCATCCATGACAAGAACAAACCGGAACGGCGGGAAGCGGAGCGGCCGATGCTGGAACGGGCCCTGTCTGCCGCGGCCCGGCGGTATGATGTTTCCGCACCGCCGCTGGCAGTCCGGTGGCAGGAGAACGGGAAGCCGACTATTGCCGATGTGGCACCGTCTATTCTGGATCTTTCCCTGGCCCACGAGGACCGGACATGCCTGTGTGTCTGCGGGCCCGGCCCGGTGGGGTGCGACCTCGCCGCCATCACCGCCAGAGACCGCGAAGGCTGGAATGGTTTGCTGGGTGATCACCGATCGGAAGTGCTGGACAGCCTTATCGACCAGGGGGAGGCGCTGGACAGCGCCGGTACGCGTGTCTGGGCGGCGGTCGAAACCCTGGCCAAGGCCGGCGGCCGAGCCGATTCAAGCCTTACGATCATGAGAAAAAAGGACCAGGCGGTATTGTTTGCCGGCAGCGATGGCGGGGGCACATCCATCCGGATCCTCACGCTGGCCATCCGCCTGACCTGGGGGTCACCCCAGATTCTGGCCGTCACGGTCGGTGAACAGGCGGTGCAGCGTGTTCCGGCCCACCTGCTGACCGCGGATTACCCGGGATACGAACCCCTGTATGAGACCCGCCCTTTCGAGATGATCGAAGGCGGTCCCCAGGGCCAACTGGTGTTCGTCCAACGGCTGCCGGTGACCTTCCAGCCCAGCGCCAACCTGAGCCGTACCATCTACTTCTCCAACTTCATCAAATGGATGGGCAATACCCGTGAGGCGTCGGCCTGGCCGGTGCTCGCGGAAATGTCCGACCAGTTTGCCAGCGGTCGCTGGGGCGGTGTGACCAATTACGGCCACCTGAAGATCCTGGGCGAGGCAGGCACCAGCGACCGGATTGAAATTCTCATGTGGGTATCCGACAACAGCGGGCCGGAGAACTCTACCATGACCCTTTCCTACGATTTCCGCAAGATGGTCAAGGGCGGCGGATACCAGCGCCTGGCCTTCTGCAGGTTGCAGACCACCTGGGTGGAGATCCTGGGGCCGGGGGTGGCGAAAGTGGCACCCTATCCCGCTTACTACGGCCAGTTCATCGAAGACATGTGCCCGCAATTCGACGCGCCGGACACCCCCGAACCCTTGCCGGAATCCCTGGGTCACCTGTTCGACGGCGAGGATGATTCTGTCATGTACATGGCGCCGTCCGGGCCCGTAGTGCGCCCCATCGTGCGCGAGCAAACCTTTGAAACCACCCTGTCCCACGCCAACCTGGTGGGCAATATCTATTATGCCAACTACTACGAATGGCAGGGCCAGATCCGGGATCGTTTCTTTTTCGAACTGATTCCGGATTTCTTCGGGGGCATCGGTGAGAAGGGAGAACTGCTGGCCCTGGAGAGCCGTGTGGACCACCTGCGCGAGGCCATGCCCTTCGACCGCGTCCTGCTTACCCTGTCCGTCAAGGAACTGCGCGCCTGCAGTGTGGTCTTCCATGTGGATTACTTCCGTCTCGAACCGGACGGTTCTCGGGTGAAAATCGCCTACGGCATGCACCGGGCCGTGTGGACCCTGCGTGATGAAAGGGGCCGGCCGTTGGCCACCCGATTCCCGGATCGGGTCCGGGCGGCATTTGATGCCGCCATTGGAATGGCTGGATGAGTCCGAACGCCGCTTGCTAAACAAAAAGGGACACGATCTCGAACCGGGTCACATCTACCAGGCCTTTATCGGTCAGTTTCAGGTCCGGGATGACCGGCAGGGCCAGAAAGCCCAGAGTCATAAAGGGGTCGGAAAGGACCGCTCCCAGAGCCTTCGCGGCGGCGATCACTCCGTCCATCTGCTGGCGGACGGTCTCCACCGGCTGGTCCGACATGAGTCCGGCCACGGGAAGGGGCAGGCTGGCCAGGACCGTGCCGTCGTCGACCGCCGCCAACCCGCCGCCCATCTCCACCACGGCCGCCACCGCCGCCTGCAACCCGGCATCTGATACTCCTGCTGCGATTATGTTGTGCGAGTCGTGGGCCACGCTGGAGGCGATGGCCCCGCGCTTCAACCCCAGTCCGGTCACGAATCCCATGCCGGTATGGGCCCGTCCGGTGTAGCGGTCCACCACGCACATTTTGATCACATCCTTGGCCACATCGGCCACGGCCATGCCATCTTTCTCCGTCACATCCATAATTTCGCAGCGGGTAATCACCTGATCGGCAATAGCCCGGATGACGCGTATGCGTCTGCCTTTGACCGGTATGGAAAAATCCAGACTGTGTGGATCCAGCCGCATGGACGGCGGCACGGCCACCGGCGCCGGCCGCTGCACGCCGGGCAGCAGGCGGCCGTTTTCGGCTACCGGTTTTCCCATGTAAAACACCATTTCGGCGCGGATGTCCCCCGGGTCGGAAAAGATCACCAGGTTGGCCCTGCGGCCCGGGGCGATCGCCCCGGCATCCTTGATGCCAAAGTAGTCGGCCGGGTTGATGGTGCCCATGCGGATGGCCGTCAGCGGGTTCAGTCCTTTTGCCACGGCCTTGCGGATCACCGCGTCCACGTGGCCTTCGGCGAGAAGATCGTGGGGATGGCGGTCGTCGGTGCACCACATCATCCGTTGCCAGGTATCCTCGCTGATGATGGGAAAAAGGGCGTCCAGGTTGCGGGCGCAGGTGCCTTCGCGAACCATGATGTGCATGCCCAGTTCCAGCTTTTCCAGCGCCTCGTCGGCCCGGGTGCACTCGTGGTCCGAGGCGATGCCGGCGGCCGTGTAGGCAAACAGCCGGCGGCCGGAAAGTCCGGGTGCATGGCCGTCCATGGTTCGACGGTGGCCGCGGGCCAGGGCCAGTTTGGCCATCACCTCGGCATCGGTGAAGATTACGCCGGGGTAGTTCATCATCTCAGCCAGGGCCACGATGCGCGGGTGATCCATGAAAGGGGCCAGATCGGCTGCATTCAGCCGGGCGCCGGCGGTTTCCATATCTGTGGCCGGTACGCAGGAGGGCAGGGCGAAGAGGCAGTCCATGGGCTGGTTTTCGGCCGATCGGAGCATGTAGTCGATGCCTGCCGCCCCCAGCACATTGGCGATTTCGTGGGGGTCGGCTACCACGGTGGTGGTGCCGCAGGGGGCCACGGTCCGGGCGAATTCGGAGACGCAGGTCATGGAACTTTCGATATGCACGTGGGAATCGATGAACCCGGGGGCCACGCAGCGGCCCTTCACGTCCAGCTTCTCAGCGGCTTCGTAGTCGCCGAATCCGACGATGTAGCCGTCTTTGACGGCGATGCTCCCGTTGGCGACGCGGCCGGAAAAGACATTGACGATCCTGGCATTGGTCAGGAGAAGGTCCACCGGGGTCTCACCGCGGGCGGCAGTGATGATCTTCTCGAAATCCATATTTTTTCCTTTTTGAAACAATGGCCCAAGCTAAAAACGGATTGATTTTCCGGCGAACACCGATGTCAATAAAAGGGGTATTCTCATTCTTTGATTTAGATCGGTCTCCACCCTTCATTTGGCATCTCCATTGAGGCTTGAACGAATATCGCGGGCGATATCATTGACCCGATCGATCACTTCGCCGACGTCGATCGTCAGCAAATGCCTGTCCCTGACTACCGGACTGCCGGCCACCAGCACATGGCGCACGTCGGCGCCGTCGGCTGCATAGACGATGTGGGATTCCGGGTGGTACAAGGGCGTCAGATGGGGAGTGCGGGTCTCGACAACGATGATGTCCGCCTGCTTGCCGGTTTCCAGGGAGCCGATGCAATCCGCCAGTCCGATGGCCCGGGCGCCGTCGATGGTGGCCATTTTCAGCACGCTGGCCGCATTCAGGGCTGTGGGGTCGCCGGTGGCCACCTTGTGCAATTTGGCGGCCGTGCCCATTTCACCGAACAGGTCCAGGTTGTTGTTGCTGGCGCAGCCGTCAGTGCCCAACGACACCGTTACTCCCGCTGACCGCATCCTGGTCACCGGCGCGATGCCCGAGGCCAGCTTCATGTTGCTTTCCGGGCAGTGGGCGACGGCACAGCCCTGCCGGCTGATGGCGGCAATGTCGGCGTCGTCCACCCAGACGCAATGGGCCAGGAGCGTCCGCTGGTCGAGAATACCCAGGCGGTCCAGATGGGCGACGGGGCTGAGACCTTTTTCCTTGATGGATTGCTCCCGTTCGAACCGGGTTTCGGCAACATGCACCTGAAAAACCAGGCCTCGGTCATCGGCGGCGGCCTTGGCGGCCTTGAGGGTGCCGTCGCCGCAGGTGTAGGGCGCATGGCAGAAGATGGACGGGCTGATCAGAGGGCGGCGGCCCGTCCAGCGCCGGGCATATTCCCGGGCATGGGCGATGTTTTGCGACGGATCCTGCACGCCGGGGGCCGGGAAATCGATGACTCCCTGGGCCAGCACGGCCCGCAGGCCGGTTTCAGCGACGGCCCGGGCCACCGCGTCTTCGTGAAAATAACCCCCGCAGCAGCAGGTGGTGCCGGAGAGCATCATCTCCGCGCAGGCGAGCAGGCTGCCCCAGCGCACCGTGTCCGGATTGATGAAGCGGGCCTCGGCGGGGAAGATATGGTCGTTAAGCCAGTCCATCAGCGGCAGGTCGTCGGCCAGGCCGCGGAACAGGGACATGGGCAGGTGGGTGTGGGTGTTGACCAGACCGGGCATGACGATACCGCCGGCCGCATCGATGGTCAGGCGGGCGTCAGGCGGTGCCATGTCCGGCAAGGAGGCTTCAACAGCCCGGATGATGCCCGCCTGAATGCCGATCCATCCCTTTTCGATGATTGACATGCGTTCGTCCACGGTCAACAGGGTGCCATTACGGATCACTGTATCGAAATACATGTCAGTGGCCCCGTATCGCTTCGGCGATCTGGCGGGTGTCGGCCATGATTTTTTCCAGGTCCATATTCATGAGTCGGCGGTCTTTCATCAGCACCCGGCCGTTGATCACGGTGGCAAAGACATCGCTTCCGCCGACGGCGTAGACCAGATGGGAGGCCGGATGGTACATGGGGGTCAGGTGGGGTTTGCGGGTATCGATGACGATGATGTCGGCCTTCTTGCCGGTCTCGATGCTGCCCGTAATCCGGTCCAGCCCCAAGGCCCGCGCACCGTCGATGGTGGCCATGCGAAGCACGGTGGCAGCGTCCATCACCGTGGGGTCCAGGCGGCTGGCTTTGTGCAGCTTGGCGGCCATATCCATCTCGGCGAACAGATCCAGGTTGTTGTTGCTGGAGCAGCCGTCGGTGCCCAGACCGATGCACACTCCCCGTTCGACCAGATCGGCCACCGGTGAGACGCCGGAGGCCAGCTTCATGTTGCTCTCCGGATTGTGGGACACTTTGACGTCATGCTGCTGAAGCAGATCCATGTCTCTGTTGCTGAGTACGACGCAATGACAGGCCAGCAGGTTGGCGCCCAGCACTCCCAGGTTGGCCAGGTGAGCCACCGGCGTGGTTCCGTATTTTTCCCGGATGTCGTGGACTTCCTTGTGAGTCTCGGAGAGGTGGATCACCAGCGGTACCCGATGCTCCCGGGCGATGTCGGCGGCTTCGGTCAGCAGGTCCGGTGCGCACAGATAAGGGGAGTGGGGTTCCACGGCGATGGTGACCAGCGGGTCGTTTTTCCAGGTGTCGATCAGGTGGCGGGTGTAGTCGAATCCTTTTTCAATGGGGCCGTAGTTCGGCGAGCGAAAATCGTAGAGCACCTCCCCCACCACCGCCCGCATACCGGCGAAACTGGCAGCGCGGGCCACGGCATCTTCGAACAGGTACATGTCGCAGAAGCAGGTGGTCCCTGAAAGGATCATTTCCGCACAGCCGAGCAGCGTGCCCGCATGCACCTTGTCCGCATCCAGCTGGGCCTCGGCGGGGAAGATGTGCTCGTTGAGCCAGGTCATCAACGGCAGATCGTCGGCCAATCCCCGAAACAGGGTCATGGCGGCGTGGGTATGGGTGTTGATCAGGCCGGGCATGATGATGCCGCCGGCGGCATCGATGGTCTCCTTTGCAGCTATCGATCCGACCTCGGTTGCCGGACCGACAGCCGCCACCGTCTCCCCGCAGACCGCCACTGCTCCGTTTTCGATGATGCGGCCATGCGGGTCCATGGTCATGACGATACCGTTGGTGATCAACAGATCGGCGGCTGTCGTCATGGCAATGCGTCCCCGTGGATCTGATCTACTACCGCTCCGATCAGGCGGTTGAGCATGGGGGCTGCCCGGTTGGCCGCGGCCACGATCGCCTCCAGCGATGCCGGAGCCGGACGGTCCGGGTCGTTGATGTTGGTGATGATGGACAGTCCCAGCACCCGCATGCCGGCATGCACGGCGGCAATGGTTTCCATCACGGTTGAAAAACCCACCGCATCGGCACCGATGAGTTTCAAGAAGCGGATTTCTGCCGGTGTTTCCAGTGACGGCCCCTTCAATCCGGCATAGACGCCGCTTTTTAAAGGAATGCCCAGGCTGTCGGCAGCCCGGCGGGAAAGCTGGATCAGGGAACGGTCATAGGCTCCCGTCATGTCCGGGAATCGGGGTCCCCAGTCGTCATGATTGGCTCCGATCAGCGGATTTTCACCGGTGAGATTGATGTGGTCGCGGATCACCATCAGGTCGCCCTGGCGAAAGGCGGGGTTCATTCCTCCGGCCGCATTGGAGAGAATCAGGTGCCTTACACCCAGCGCCTGCATTACCCGTACGGGAAAGGTCACGGCTCCGGGGCCATAGCCTTCGTACAGGTGGAAGCGGCCTTGCATGACCATCACCGGGTGCCCGGCGAGGGTCCCGGCCATCAGCCGTCCCGAATGCCCGACAACGGTGGATACGGGAAAGTGGGGGATGTCGGCGTAATTCATTGTCAACGCATTGTCGAGGGGGCCGACGGCCTCCCCCAGCCCGGTGCCGGTGATCACTCCGGTTACCGGCGTAGCGTCGAGTTTCGATTCGAGAAATACGGCAGTTTCGCTCACCTTTGCTTTCAGGCGGTCCAAGGGTTGCCTCCGGTGTCTGCTTGCGGGGTTTTCCTATCCTTTCGGGTAATTTTAATCACCCTCCGGGTGTTGAAGTTATAGACCAGCTTTTCCAGCTCCGTCAAGCGTTGTCAGGCGCGGGTGGACGGCCATGATAGCGTTGACATTTATATATAATTATGAAATGTTGCCACGCGGTGATCGGTGATTCTTTATCATTGCGTTACCGGCAGCCGATTCGTCCAATCAATGCGCATTTGAAGCCTTTGCATTTTTGCGGTTTAAGGAGCGTTCCAGACATGACCCTGACCCACCACCCGCACCACCCGGATATCAACGACGACATGTGGTCGCAGATCGACGCGGTCATCCAAAAAAACAGGACCATTTCCGGGGCTGTCATCACGGTTCTCAGGGAGTGCCAGACCATCGCCGGTTACCTGCCCGTGGAGCTGCTGGACTACATCGCCCAGGGCCTCAACCTGCCTTCCAGCAGTGTTTATGGCGTGGCCTCCTTCTACTCCCTGTTTTCCATGGTGCCCAAGGGCCGGCACACCATCAGGATCTGCATGGGAACGGCCTGCTACGTCAAAGGCATCAAGGAGGCCCTGAGCCGCATCGAAAATACATATCAGCTGAAAGAGGGCGGCACCACCGAGGACCGGCGTTTCTCTTTAGAAGCCGTTCGCTGCCTGGGTGCCTGCGGCCTGGCACCGGTGATGGTCGTCGATCAGGACACCCACGGAGACGTGAGTTCGGACAAAGTTCTTGAATTGCTCGACATGTATGCTTAGGCGTATCGTTGTCAATCCCTTAACCCCAATTGCTTTCAAGACAGAGCGAACATGAAAATCTCCGAAATTAAAGATATCCTCAAAGGCAGCATGCTTTGTGGTGAAAACCAGATGGACAAGACCATCGTCGCCGGCGGGGCGGCGGACCTGATGGACGATGTGCTGGCGGCCGCGGCCAAGGGCTGTGCCCTGTTGACGGGCGTTACCACGGACCATGTTATCCGAACGGCAAAAATCGTCGGTGTGAGCACTATTGTCATCGTCAGGGGTAAAACCCCCCCTGCGGCATTCGTGGAGATGGCCAAATCTTTCGAAATCCCGCTGATGGTGACCGAATATTCGTTGTTTGTGGCCTGCGGCCGACTGTACATGAATGGCATCAGGGGGCTGGACGGTTCCTGGTAAAACCTGCTGGAGATGGAATATGGCGAAACTGACCACTCAGGACCTGGAAAACATTAAACGTGCACAAAAGGAGCGGTTGGCGTTCAGGGACAGGACCTACCTGCTGATCTGCGGCGGCACCGGCTGTCATGCCACCGGCTCCATCCGGGTCAAGGACGCCCTGCTGGCGGCCATCGAGGAAAAGGGCTTGAGCGATACGGTCCAGGTGATCGAGACCGGCTGCAACGGCTTCTGTGCCATGGGGCCCATTCTGGTGGTTCACCCCGGCGATATTTTCTACCAGAAACTTACTGTGGAGGATATGCCCGAACTGGTGGAGTCCCACCTGATCAACGGCAAACCGGTGGAGCGCCTGTTTTACAAGGACCCGGTATCCAAAGCCAAAATCGCCGCCCAGACAAAGATTCCCTTTTTTGCCCACCAGATGCCCCGGGCCCTGCGCAACAAGGGGTTGATTAACCCCGAGTCCATCGATGAGTACATCGGCCGGGACGGATATATCGGCGCGGCCAAGGCGCTGTTCGACATGACCCCTCAACAGATCATCGAAGAGATGAAGGTCTCCGGCATGCGGGGGCGCGGCGGTGCCGGGTTTCCCACGGGCGTGAAATGGGATTTTGCCAGTAAGAGTGCCGGCGCGGTCAAATATGTGCTGTGCAACGCCGACGAGGGCGACCCCGGTGCATTCATGGACCGGAGCATCCTCGAAGCGGACCCCCATGCGGTGCTGGAGGGCATGATTATCGCCGCCAAGGCCATCGATGCCCATAAAGGATACATCTACGCGCGTACCGAGTATCCCCTGGCCATCAAGCGGCTGGGCATCGCCATCCATCAGGCCAAGGATTACGGGCTGCTGGGTGACAATATCCTGGGGTCGGAGTTCTCCTTTGATATTGAGATCTACCAGGGTGCCGGCGCCTTTGTCTGCGGCGAAGAGACCGCCCTGATGCGATCCATAGAGGGCAAGCGGGGCATGCCGCGACCCCGACCGCCGTTTCCGGCCCACAAGGGGCTGTGGGAAAAGCCCACTATTCTCAACAATGTGGAAACCCTGGCCAACGTACCCCAGATTATGGTCAAGGGCGGTGCCTGGTATGCCGGTGTGGGTACCCAGACCAGCAAGGGCACCAAGGTGTTCGCCCTGTCCGGGGATGTGAACAACATCGGTCTGGTGGAAGTTCCCATGGGTACGCCCCTGCGCACCATCATTTACGACATCGGCGGCGGCATTCCCAACAAACGCAAATTCAAGGCCGTTCAGCTGGGCGGCCCGTCGGGCGGCTGCATTCCTGAATCCCACCTGGACACCCCGGTAGACTATGAGGCCATCGCCAAGGTAGGTGCCATCATGGGCTCCGGCGGAGCCATCGTCATGGACGAAAAAACCTGCATGGTGGATATGGCCCGTTTTTTCATGGAGTTCATTCAGGATGAGTCCTGCGGTAAATGCACCCCCTGCCGGGAGGGCACCCGCCGCCAGCTCCAGATTCTGGAAAAAATCTGCGAGGGGCGCGGAGAACCGGGCGATATCGACATCCTGATCGAACTCTCGCAGACCATCCGTGAGACCGCCCTGTGCGGCCTGGGCCAGACGGGCCCCAATCCGGTACTCTCCGCGCTGCGTTACTTCAGGGATGAGTTCGAGGCTCACATTTACGAAAAGCGCTGCCCGGCCAAACGCTGTGTGGCGCTTCTCCGGTTTGAAATTGAACCGGACGCCTGCACCCGCTGCGGCATGTGTTTCCGGGCCTGTCCGGCCGATGCCATTGTCTGGGAAAAGAAGGCAGTGGCCCGCATCGACAAGGAAAAGTGCATCAAGTGTCTGACCTGCTACGATAAATGCAGGTTCGACGCCATTTTTTAACAGGAGCGTTGAGATGACGATAGCCATAATACTCATGGGCGGACTGGGACTGGTGGTGGGTGTCGGCCTGGCCCTGGCCTCCAAGGTTTTTTACGTCTATGTGGACCCCAAAATCGTATCCGTCGAAGAAGTCCTGCCCGGGGCCAACTGCGGCGGCTGCGGCATGCCCGGCTGCAGCGCCAACGCGGAAGCCATCGTGGCGGGCAAGGCCTCGCCCAACTCCTGTGTGGCCGCCGGCGATGAGGTGGCTCTGGCCATTGCCGCCATCCTCGGTGTCAGCGTAGAGGCCAAGGAGCCGGATATCGCCCTGCCCGGGTGCACTTACGGCGTGGCCGACGCGGATGTCAAATACAGCTATGACGGCATGAACGACTGCCGGGCCGTTGCCCTGCTCTCCGGCGGTATGAAGGTGTGCAATATCGGCTGTCTCGGCCTGGGTACCTGCGCTGCCGCCTGCCCCTTCGACGCGATCGTCATGGGCCCCCAGGGGCTTCCCGTGGTGGACGAAGTCAAATGCACCGGCTGCGGCACCTGTGAGCGGATCTGTCCCAAGCACATCATCACCTTGTCGTCGGTCACCCGGAGAATCCTCAAGGAGTACACCACCGAAGACTGTACGACACCCTGCCAGCGCGCCTGCCCTGCGGGGATCAACATCAGCCGTTACATCCGGCAGATCGCCGAAGGCGATTACCACGGGTCGGTTCAAACCATCAAGGAACGCAATCCTTTTCCCACGGTGATCGGCAGAATCTGCCCGCGACCCTGTGAAAACGACTGCCGGCGCAAATATGTGGACGAGCCGGTGGCGATCAATTTTCTGAAGCGCTTTGCCGCCGACTATGAACGCACCCGGAACGAGCGCGTCCAGCCATTCAAGGCTCCGGATACCGGCCGCCGCATCGCCGTGGTCGGCGGCGGGGTCCAGGGCCTTTCCGCGGCCTTTTTTGCGGCCCGGTTGGGCCATGGGGCCACGGTGTTCGAAGGTACGGACCGCCTGGGCGGCCTGCTCAATACCGCCATTGCCAAGTACCGTCTGCCCGAAACGATCCTCAAGTGGGATATCGACGGTATCCTGGAGATGGGCGTGGACGCCCGAACCGGCCAGATGCTGGGCCGTGACGTGACCGTGGCCGGCCTTCTGGATGACGGCTACGAGGCGGTGTTCCTCGCTTCGGGCGGGTGGGACAGCCGACTGGCCCGGGGTGCCGAGAAAACGGTGGAAGCGCCGCTGCCCGGCGGCTGCCTGCTGCTGGACCTGCTGCGTTCCGGCAAAAAGGGACATGGGACGGTATCCTGCGGGAGTCATACGGTGATTGTCGGCGGTGAAGAATTGGCCGGCGAGAGCCTGGACAAGGCCCGTTCCCTGGGCGCCGAGACCGTTACCTTCATTTTTCGGGAGAGCCCCGGCAACGCCACCGTTTCGGCGCTGACCCAAGCCGGAGCCAACGTAATCTTGCGAGCCGGTGTTACCCGCCTGTTCGGCGACGGGGAGTCGCTTACCGAACTCGAAGTGCTGAATGGGGATACCGGTGAAATACGCCGGCTTGAAGCCCAGACGCTGGTCTTCTCCGCGGGAAGATTCCCCGAGCTTATTTTTACTCGGCCCAACGGCGGTCATGACACTGAAAGCCGCCCGGGAACCTGGACGGCCATTCCCCCTTACAAACCGCCGGACCATGCCGACGAAGCCGGTTTGTTTGCCACAGGCGACGCCCTGACCGATTTCAGTGGCGCCATCAAGGCCATCGGCGCCGGGCGTCGTGCCGCCGCGGCCATCCATAAGCTCATTTACGATATTCCTTTGGATTTGCCGGGAAACATCCTGAAGTCCGATGCAGCCATCCAGAACGTGGACCACGTGGAAGCGGTGGCGACCAGCCGGCGCCAAATCATGCCCCTGGCCGACAGCCGCGACCTGGCACAGCTGATGGAACTGGAGAAGGGTTTCGACACGGAGGCCGCCCAGGCGGAGGCTTCCCGGTGTCTCAATTGCGGACTTATCTGCTATCGGAATACGGAAGATCAGCGGCCGCTGGAAAAGATAAGGGACGCCGTCAACGCCTGATTTCCCTTACGGGTGGACACAACGATATACTGAGAAACGCCTATGGCCACCGAAGAAGGTGTCGTATTTAAAATGGGAAGCCCCGAGGCCGGGACGGTATGGGTAAAAACCACCCGCTCCAGTGCCTGTGCGTCCTGTTCGTCCAAAGACGTCTGCAATGTTGGCGGCGAGGGCAAGGAGATGGAGATGGAGGTGGAGGCAATCAACACCGCCGATGCCCGGGTAGGGGATCGGATCGTTTTGAACATTAAAACGGGCTCCTTGTTAAAAGCCACCTTTTTGCTTTATGTCTTCCCGATTCTGGCCATGATCGCCGGTGCGGTACTCGGGCAGACGGTGGCCGTCATGCGGGGCAGCGATCCGTCCGGACTTTCCGCCCTGTTCGGCTTCCTGTTTTTCGGGCTGGCCTTTATCGTCATTCGCATCACGGGCCGGCGCCTTTCCGAAAATACCAGCTACAAACCTGAAATCATAAAGGTCAGGGGCCGCCAATCGCCATCGACGGATGCACTGGTGATGCCTCAAACAGAATTGTAATCGTATGGATCAGACTGTTTTCATATCCAAAAACAACACGGCCACCTTCCGTTGTCCTCAATGCGGCCAGGCCAAAACCGCGGATGTGAGCAAATATGCCTCAACCGATAAGAAAATTTCGGTCAACTGTACCTGTGCCTGTGGCCATCATTTCCGCTGTCGGTTGGAAAAGCGCAAACAATACCGCAAGGGAGCCGATTTACCCGGAAAATTTACCCTTCTGGGAAAAAACGGACCCGAGGACACCGGCCTGGCGAAGGTGGTGGATCTGTCCACTACCGGCCTGAAGTTGAAAATGACCGTTCCCCGGACCTTCCCCATCGGCGCAAAACTGCTGGTGGAATTTCGCCTGGACGACCGCAAACGGACGCCCATGGAGAAGCGTGTCATCGTGCGCAACGTCAGCGGTCTTTATGTGGGGGCCTCCTTTCACCCCAACGAGCCGGACGATCCTGCCCTGGGATTTTATCTCATGCGTTAACCATTTTTTCCTGGATGCCTCCCGGCCATCCTCCGGAGATGTGAACGATCAACACCGATCAGCCATGATTTTTTCGGCTGTTTCTTTTTTGTGAAAACCACCCTGCATTTCAATTCGTGCCCTGCCAAAAAAACTGTGGTATAGGGTCTTTTCTGACAGCGAATGGACCCATAACCGGAACAGGCAGCAAACAGGAACATCACCGTGGCACCCAGCACATGTCCGATTAAAACCAACTTTGAACGTGGCGCCGTAAAGGGATGGGCGGGCTTTCTCTGGATGGTTAAGATCATCCTGCCGGTTTCCTTTGTTACCTTTCTGTTGGATTATACCGGTTGGCTCGGCCGGATGGACGGATTGCTGGAGCCGTTGATGGGAGCGCTCCATCTGCCGGCCATGGCTGCCCTGCCGCTGCTGGCCGGTCTGCTGACCGGTATCTATGGCGCCATAGCCGCCATGTCCGTGCTGCCCTTCACCGTCGACCAGATGACGCTGATGGCCGTGTTTCTGCTTATCGCCCACAGCCTGATCCAGGAAGGCCTGGTGCAGAGTCAGTCCGGATGTCCCGCCTGGCTGGCGACTGCCGTTCGGCTGTCGGCTGCCGTGCTGACCGTCTTCGCATTAGGTTGGGTGGTTGGTCCGGATACGGCTCATAAAGCGGCGGGGGGGGCGTTGGCTTCGGCCCGGGTGACGTTCTGGCCGGCCATGCAAGTGTGGGCCAAAGCCATGGCATGGCTGAGCCTGAAGATTCTGCTCATTATCACGGCCCTGATGATTTTTATGGAAATTCTGAAGCAGTACCGCCTCATCGACAAGGTGGTGCGGATCATCGAACCCTTTCTGGGCCTGTTGGGTCTGGATCGGCAGGTGGGCATGCTGTGGATGACGGCTGCCGTGTTCGGTATCACTTACGGCGGTGCGGTGATCGTAGCGGAAACCCGGGAACGCCATCTTTCTCCAGAGCATCTTAAAACCCTGCACGTCTCCATCGGTATCAATCACGCCATGGTGGAAGATCCCTCCCTGTTTCTGCCCTTGGGCATTCATCCCTTCTGGCTGTGGATTCCCCGGCTGGTAACCGCTGTGGCTTTCACCCAGGCATACCGGGTATGGTTGTGGACGAAAAATCGCCGCCGGTCGATTGCCGGTATCAGCTTGTCCGTTGACGGCCGTTGAGTGCAGCGGCTGACGGGACGGGGATTCAACGGAGTTGATCAAAATCCCACTGAATGGCTGACGGGTCGACCGATGGACCGGTTTCGACGAACGAAATTGCCGTTATTGCGGATGCAGTTGGGCTTCAACACCTTTATCAATATGCGAACGTCACCATGCGGATAAGGACAAACAGACATCAATGGGCAATGGATCGGGGGGGGATCAAGGGTGCCGGGCGGCGCCATCATGGTACCCGCTGGGCTGCCATGGTGGGGATTGCCATCTGGCTGTTGATCGGCGGCACGGCCCGGTCAGCGGATTCACCTGCTCCCACGCAAGCCTTCAGGCCGGGTGAACGATTGACCTTTGTGCTCAAATGGACCATCATTCCGGCCGGGGAGGCGGTGCTGGAAGTGCTGCACCAGGAGCACATGGCCGGGATCGATGCCCATCATTTTGTCCTGACAGCCCGGTCCAATGCCTTTGTGGATCCCTTTTACATGGTGAGGGACCGTATTGACGCATGGGCTGACGCCACCATGCAACGGTCGTTGTTGTACCGCAAGAAACAGCATGAAGGCAGCACCCGGCGGGACATCACCGTTTCCTTCGATTGGGAGGACATGACCGTCCAATACATCAATCAGGGAGAGGTTCGGGAGCCGATTTTCATCACGGCCGGCACCTTTGATCCGCTGTCCATTTTCTACTGGTCCCGGTCGGCCAACCTGGTCGTCGGCGGTCGCATACAACGATCGGTGACCGACGGGAAAAAGCACGTTCTGGGGGTGGCCGATGTGGTCCGGCGGGAGACGGTGAAGGTGTCGGCGGGAACCTTCGACACGTTTCTCATCGAGCCGGATTTGGCGCATGTGGGCGGCGTCTTCGAGAAAAGCCCGGATGCCAAAATTCAGCTCTGGGTCTCTGCGGATCACCGGCGCCTACCGGTGAAATTGAAAAGCAAAGTAATCGTGGGCAGCTTTTCCGGCGAACTGGTGAGCATGACGGGAACCGGCCCGCTGTCTTCGGGTAATCCTTCAGAAGAATGACATGGACGACAATCATCAGCAGTGGCCTCATTGTAAAGACTGCCGAGTGCCTCAGCGCATCGGTCGTTTCATCGCCCTCATTAACCCTAAACCCATACTGACCGCCATCAGTGCCTTTCTGATCGGCCAATTCCCGGGGTATTTATCAGCGCCCCGCAACCCATCAAGGAGAAATCGATGACCGTTATTCAACCCAAGACTATTTTCGCTGCCCTCGCCATGATGGCGATCCTCCTGGCTGCTCCGACAATCATCATTGCCGCGGAGGCGCCTGCCGGACAAATTGCCCGGGTCAACGATACCGCGGTGCTGCGTCAAGACCTGGACCGCGAGATGAAACTGGTCTCCCTGAAGCTGGCACGCCAGGGGCGGCCGGTGGATCCTCAGCAGCTTAAACGCTACGAGGGGGAGATCCGTGAGACCCTGATCAACCGGACCTTGTTGCTGCAGCAGTCCCAGACCGAGGGAATCGATGTCAAGGACAGCCCCGTAACAAAAGCCCTGGATGAATTCAAGGCTGCCTTTAAGGATGAGAAGTCATATCAGAACGCGTTGTCGGAAATGGGATTTTCCGAGGAGATGCTGAAGCTTCAGATCAAGAATGGGCTGACCATCAAAACGCTCATCGACAAAGAGGTGCTCCAGAAGATATCCGTTTCCGACCAGCAGATCCGCGCATTTTATGATGACAATCCAAACCTGTTCCGCAAGCCGGAGCAGGTGAAGGCCTCCCACATTCTGGTTCAAGTGCCGGAAAACGCCGGCGAAGCCAAGCAGGCTGAAGCCCTGGCCGCCATCCAGGCTCTCAAGACGCGAATCGACAATGGTGAGAATTTCGCCACCCTGGCCCAGGAAAATTCTGACTGCCCCAGCAAGACCAAGGGGGGCGACCTGGGTTTTTTCAGCCGGGATCAGATGGTTCCGCCCTTTTCCGAAGCCGCCTTTGCCCTTCAGCCGGGTCAGACAAGCGATGTGGTGCAGACCCGCTTCGGCTACCACCTGATCCGGGTGACCGAACGCCAGGAAGAGCAGACCATGGCGTTCAACGAGGTAAAGGAGGCCATTTCCGCCCGTCTCCGCCAGGAGCAGGAGGGTAAAAAGATCGACGTCTACTTGGACAAACTGAAGGAACATGCGGATATTAAACGATTTCCGCTGTAGCTTTTCGCTTGACAATGAGTATTTCATTGGCTAAAGATTTTTCTGGATGATAGTTTGGCCAACGCAACCCCTGATCTGACATCTTCTGAGCGGCAATTTTCCATGTGCCGGAGTATCGTCTGCAAAGGCAAAGGGACGTTTTGGAGGGGAACTTTGGAGAAGAGGAGGTCAGTGTTTTGGCGAACGGAACAGTAAAATGGTTCAATGACAAAAAGGGGTATGGCTTCATAAACGAAAACGAAGGTCGAGACGTCTTTGTCCATTTTTCCGCCATCGACATGACGGGATTCAAAACCCTGTCCGAAGGGGACATGGTCGTTTTCGACGTGGAGGAGAGTGATCGCGGACCTGAAGCCAAGAACGTAAAAAGAACAAACTGACAACATCGCATTGATTCCCAACCGGGGCATTCTGCCAGAAATGGCGGGATGCCCCGGTTGTTTAGGGGCGCCCTGTTTTTTCCGCGTAACATCTATATTTTGTACGGTTAAATGGTGAATTAAAAAAAATTATAAAAATAACATATATTTAGATTGTATTTTTTTTAAATAAAGACTATCCTTTCACAGTTAACGCAGGCGGTTTTTAATCCCTCAAGGAAGACAACCGCGTTTCCTTTGATGTTGAGCAATGGCAAAAAGGCCCTGCCGCAGCAAATGTCACTGTGAACTAACTAAGCTTCTGAGTAAACAGGGCATTCCTTCTAATCTTGAGGGGATGCCCTTTCCTTTTTGATTGTCAAAACAACCGCCAGGGAGGTGACTATTTGGCAAGATCAAATTATCAATTTAATAAACGTCAAAAAGAATTGGCGAGGAAGAAAAAGAAAGCGGAAAAAAGACAAAGCCGACTGGAGAAAAGCACTGCCCAGCCAGACGATGCGTCCATTGAATCCCAGGATGTAGAAGAGGATTCATCATTATAGAAAACGGATGAAACGGAGAAAATCCATGCGTCAAAAATATATGATATTCCGAGATCGTACCCAGAAAAAACTCAACATCAAAGAATATGCAATCATCGATAAAGATCTGAAAAAAGCGGCGTCGCCCATTCTGGATACGGGAAGTTTTACATTGCTTGGTGAAGAGAACTATAAAAGTGAGATGGTCGTGAATTCAATCTCTAAAGGAATGAACGCCTTGCTGTCAACCCTGCGGACCCACAATATATTTCCCATCGAACCCAATGCCACCAAAATTGCCGAATCTGTCATGGATTTATACAATTCCTCCGAAGAGAGTTCGGTGGAACTGCTTTTTGACGACCTTGATTTATTGTCCGCCTGAAACCCCAAGGGTGGATTTACCGATTATTTGCCCCTTGACCCAGGCAACAAAACTATTCTATTCATTCCTATCGGCACTTGTTCCCCGTCCCCTTCCTTGTTCAGGACCGTAGCGATAATTGCGAATAGCCGGTATCTGCCACTCGTTGCTGAAGACAGCCAACTATCAAGAAAAAAAGGAGAGCGTATGAGAATTTCACTAAAGGTGACGATTTGTGGGGTCCTTTTGACTGCTATGGTCGGCGTGGCTTTCGCAGGCTTTGCCAAGCCCGAGGATGCCATTCGCTACCGCCAGGCAGTGATGACGGTTATCGGTCAGCATTTCGGCCGCCTGGCGGCTGTGGTCAAAGGACAGCCGCCCTACGATACCAACGAGGTTGAACATAATGCGGCGGTGCTTCGGACAATGGCCGATTTAGCGTGGGAGGCGGTCATGGTGCCCGGATCGGATAAAGGCAATACGACCCTTAATGCCCTGGCGATGAAGGAAAAGGACAAATTCATGGCTGTGGCACAGCAATTTGAGAGCGCTGTCCAAAAACTGGAACAAACGGCAAAAAGCGGTGATATCGAGGCCGTCAAAGCGCAATTCGGAGAGGTTGCCAAGAGTTGTAAAGCCTGCCATTCGACCTATCGGAATTAATAGCCATACGTCGCACCGGAGTCGTCGGCAGCCCGATGCGGCAAATTGAAGCCGACCGGTTTCACCATTAAGCGCCGGCGGCATACCCATCGGCGAGCGGCTCTTTTTGCATGTCAGCGCACCAATAGAAAGACCCCGAGGGCCAGCAGGCTGGCTATGAGTGCCGCCATGCCAAGCAGGTTGGTCGACGACTGATCTTCTGCACCCCAGTGTTTGCGACCGGTGAACATCGGCCGGATCAGGTTTTCGTGTTTGAGGATCAGGTAAAAAAACACGGCCACCACGTGTACGGCAACCAGCAGCAGGATGACTTCCTGGTTCAGTTTGTGGATATGGGTAAGCCAGTCGCTGGTTGCCTTGCTGACCCAGGGGTAAAGAGGCCCCTCGATGAAAATGTCGTCATTGGCGAACAGGCCGGTGACAGCCTGAACCAGCAGGGCGATCAGCATGGCCAGTACGGACCAGCCTCCCAGCGGATTGTGACCCAGATGCCTGGATGCCTCCCGGTTTAGCATGGTACGCGCGTAGCGCAGCACTGCGCCCGGCCCATACACAAAATTCGAAAAGCGCGCATGTCGTCCCCCGACAAAACCCCAGGCCACACGGAACAACAGCAATCCAAAAATGGCATAGCCGCTCCACATATGGTACTGCATCCAAAGCCCTCCGATCTTGCCGGTGGCAAAGGATGCGATCACCAGCATTACCAGCAGCCAATGAAACAGCCGGGTGGGCAGATCCCATACCAGGATCAGTCGGTTGGACGCTTCTGACGGTTTCGATCTTTCACTTGCATCCGGATTCATATTTGGATTCCTTTATTAGGTGTCGTGGTTAATTTTAAGCGTACGCGGGTATTATGGCAAGCCAGTTTGGAAAATGTGGGGTTGATGTTTTAATGTGACCGCTTCCAAAACGGAACTTTCAATTGAATGGAAACTATCGAAAAAAACCATTCAGAATAACCGAAATGAAATGAGACGGATGGTGGCAGGATTGATTGGAGGCCAACCCTCTGGTTACCCCCACATTTTTCTATCATTATGGATTCGCTACCTAATCGATCGTCAGGATAACGACAAGATCTTGATATTATATCGGTTTATATCTCTATGATTCAACGAAGTTTCCAATCTTGACAAAACCAAATTGAAAACAATGTTGTTTCAATGCCTATTTTATATTCATTTTCGCTACAACAACCTACGATTTGAAGATTGTTCATCTGTTTCGAAATCTTCCTGACGAATTGACCGGAATAACCTTGTAATTGGGGAAACGATGAATCAGCGGATAAAGATAGTCGAATTTATTATCATTTCTCTGATGTGCATAGCATTCGGATCAGTCAGGGACAGCGCCCTGGCGGCAGACCCTTCGTTCGACTGCGCCAAAGCGGATGGGACTATCGAAGAATTGATATGCAGGGATAATGGACTCGCAACACTGGACCGGGAGTTGGCCGAGGTTTATGCCGTCGCTCGCCGAAAGGCGGTTAACGAACATCCCCCGGTGCTCGAGGTGGAGCAGCGTGGCTGGATTAAAGGACGCAACGACTGTTGGAAAAGTGATTCCCTACGATCTTGCACCGAAAACGTATACACAAACCGTATCGCCGAATTGCAGGCACGTTATCGCCTGGTTCCTGAAAAGGGTCCATTCATTTACGCATGCGATGGCAATCCAGGAAACGAAGTGGTCATCACATTTTTTGAAACCGAGCCACCGGCTTTAATCGCCGAGCACGGTGATCAGGTGTCGCTGATGCTTTTGCAGCCTTCCGGCAGCGGTTCCAAATATAAGGGGAGAAACGAGCTTTTCTGGGAACACCAGGGCGAGGCCACGGTTGTTTGGGGATACGGCGCACCGGAGATGCGCTGTATGCAAAGGCAGTAGCATAAAGAATGTCATTCAAGCCTTGCCAAACACGGCGGGACACAATTTTCAGGGTCGACCAACGACCGACAGGAGGATCTCATGGTAAGAAAAATATTATCAGCGGCATTAATGGTTGCATTGGTTATATCCGTGCCGCCGTTCACACCGGTATTCGGTGGCACGATATCAGGCGACGTTGCCCAAAAGACGGAAGAAACTCTGCAGACCATCAAGGCCTATCTGGTTGAGAAAAAAAATGAAGCGGTCGAGCATGGAAAGGTCCTTTTGGAAAAAACGGATGAAGAGATCGCCGCGTTGGAGGGTGAGGTAGCCGATGCCTCCGGCGACGCCAAGACAGCCTACCAGGAAGAAATCAAAAACCTGAAGCAGAAACGTGCCGTCACCGCAAAAAAACTTGACGAGCTGGGAAACGCTTCAGGGGATTCCTGGGATTCTGCCAAGAATGGTTTTGCAGAAGCCTATAAGGCGCTCTACGATGCCTATAAAGAAGCCCTGACGAAGTTCAATTGATAAAAAGCCTTCGTTAGCGCACGCTGCGACAGCGGAGCAACAGGTTGATAATGCTGCTGTGCGGAAGACGGCCTAAAAAGTAAAACGGGAGATGTGACAATCGATGCGTTCAGTTAGGTTTTCCCAACCTCACTACGGTGGTGGTTTCAGACCCGGCATTACAAGCATCGTGAGGATTGTTGCGACCCTGCTTCCTGTGATGGTGCTTGCCAGCTGTGCCACGTTGCGAACCTCAACCTCTTTTAAACCTGCTTCGGTCAACGAGATCCGGTTTCGCGACCGCGCGCTATCGAAGTCTGATGCGGAAGTGCGGGTGACCGTGGCGGTGCCGACCGCCGAGGAGAGCAGTGCGTTGTTTAATACCGATTTGATCCGGAAGGAGATTCAACCGGTATGGGTCAAGGTCGAAAACCATAGCGACCGAATTTACTATCTGAACAGCACGGCCACGGATCCAAATTATTTTTCACCGTTGGAAACGGTTTATGCCGTGCGAGGCGGGCTTTTCGGCATTTACCGCGATGCCATGGAGAATCATTTCCGGTCGATGAGCTTCCACAATCCGGTCATGCCTAACACGGCTGCAGCGGGTTTCATTTTCACCAACCTCGATGAGGGTGAAAAAGTTGTGCAGATCGACCTGATCGCAGCCGAGCAGGTTAAATTCTTTACTTTTTTCGTCCAGATCCCCGGCATGCGGGTCGACTACCGCATGGTGGATTTTGCGGATGATGAAATCCTTGAGGTCAATGAAGATGAGCTAAAGGCAGCCCTTGAGGAGTTTCCTTGTTGCACCACCAATCTAACGGGCGACAAGCTCGGGGACCCCTTGAATCTGGTGATTATCGGTGACTTCAAGGATGTCGCTGCCGCCTTCGCCCGCCGGGGTTGGCTGCCAGCCGAAGAGACTTATTCCACGGCCGTTTGGAAAACGATCAAGTCCTATCTTTTTGGTTCGCGCTACCGCTATTCGCCGGTGAGCCCGCTTTATTCCTACGGCCGGCGCCAGGACTTCGCGCGTCAGAAACCGCGGCACAACATCCACGAGCGCAACCATTTGCGGCTGTGGTACAGTCCCTTGCGTTACCGGGGCAAACCGGTGTTTGTCGGCCAGGTCAGTCGTGACATCGGAGTCCGCTTCACCTCCCGAGCCTGGCCACCCGTCACCCACAAGATCGATCCGGATATTGACGAAGCGCGCGATGCCGTCATCGAGGATCTGATTTATTCGCAAATGCTCGCCGAAGTCGGCTTTGTGAAAGGCGTTGGGCGAGTTAGAGCGTCCAACCCCAGGGCCAATTTGACCGGCGATCCCTACTTTACCGATGGGCATCGCGTCGTGTTGATACTCGATGAGGGTCCTGTGGCATTGGATAAAGTCAAGTCGCTCGGCTGGGAAGCATCCCAGACGTTTCGTATCGGGGCGTCAATGGAACCGTCGCCAAATTGAAGGCCGGAGAATGAGGTCGCCATGAGAAAAAAGACAACAGTCGTTGGGTTCGCCGGTTTATTGATCGGGCTGTTATTGCTTGGCGGTCCACCCGTGCTTTCGGCCGCTGAAATTTTCGTCACCATCGGCGGTGGGGATCGGTCCGGCGTTTACTACCCCAGCGGCCTGGCCATCGCCAGGATGCTCAACGCCAAACGCCACGACTATGGTATTCGGGCGACGGTGGAAGCAACCGATGGCGCGACCTTCAACATGAATGCGATTCTGGCCGGCTACATGGACTTCGGCCTTACCCAGTCCGATAAACTCTACCAGGCGTTCAATGGCCTGGTCGAGTGGGCGGACAAGGGCCCCCAGCAGGAACTGCGGGCTGTGTTCAGTCTCCACCGTGAGGCCCTGACCCTGGTGGCTGCGGTGGATGCGGACATCAATGCCATGGATGATCTGAGGGGAAAAACAGTCAGCCTCGGCAATCCGGGCTCCAGCCAGCACTGGACGGTCACGGAGGCTTTGACGGCATTCGACCTGGATCCAAACCGGGATTTCGATGCCATTGAAGTGATGGCCTCAGATGCGCCGGCTTTGCTGGCGGACCACCGTATCGACGCCTATTTTTACACTGTGGGGCACCCCAGCGAGACCATCCGCAAGGCCCTTTCCGGTGAGCGTCAAGCCCGCCTTATCCCAATCGTCGGACCCGGTATCGACCAACTGGTTGCCACTCGCAAATACTACATCAAAGCGACGATTCCGGTTATGCAGCTCTGCGCGGATGCGGCCGGTCAAGCGGACGTGACCACGTTCGGCGTTATCGCCACCCTGTGTACGTCCGCCAGGGTGCCTGTGGATGTCGTCTACGACCTCACCAAAGAGGTATTTGACAATCTCGAGATCTTTCGCCGGCAGCATCCGGCCTTTTACCAGTTGACCCGCAAAGGCATGCTCGAGGGGCTGACCGCTCCACTGCATCCCGGCGCACTCAGGTATTACAAGGAAACCGGGTTGATCGATTAGCGTCATCCATCGGCCCGATCGGAACTTTGCCATGAATCGATACCATTTTTTGCTGATCGGTGGCTGCCTTTTGGCACTTCTGCTGGGTTGCGCCCCGCAGGATAGGCCGCCAGCGGGCCCGGATCATGTCTTGGCACCCTTGATGCCGTTCCTGGAACCCATCGGCAAAGACCACCAACCGGTTCCGGTTTTCGGTGCATTGAATGAATATACCGGCAGCCCGCTCGAGGAAGTGGGTTATGCGAGCCTTTACGACGTTCATGATTACAGCCGGATCGCGTTGCTGAGGAACGGTGATGAATCATTTGCTGCGCGCGTGCAGTTGCTCGAAAAGGCCCGAACCTCTATCCGCATTCAAGCCCTGGTGTTCTGGGGCGACGAATCGGGACTGCATATTGCCGAGATCCTTAAAAAGAAAAAAGCTGAAGGCCTCGATGTCCGTGTGATCGTGGATGCGCTCTCGAATCTCGGCCTGCAGACACAGTGGATGTATTTCGATTTGAAACAGAGAGCCGGTTTCGGAAAAAAGGACAGGCTTTTAAGTGAAAACTCTGCTCTAATAACGCAGTAACTATTCGTTAACCAAGGAGAGCAGACAATGAAACGACCTAGACGGAATCACGCAGCAACCTTCAAAGCCAAGGTGGCGATAACAGCCTTACGGGGCGACCAGACCTTAGCGGAGTTGGCTCAACAGTTCGATGTCCACCCGAACCAGATCGTGCAGTGGAAGACCCAACTGCAAGAGCACGCCAAGGATCTGTTCGCTACAGCGGCAGAGCGCAAGGCCGTCAACGGCCCCAATGTCAAAGATCTACATGCCAAGATCGGCCAGTTGGCAATGGAAAACGATTTTTTGGCCGGCGCGCTCGGTCGTATTCCCGATGCGAGCGCAAAGTGATGATTGATCGGCAGCACCCGTTGCCGGTGGTGCAGCAATGCAAGATCCTGAAAATGGCGCGCTCGTCGTTCTATTACGCCCCCCGGGCCGTCTCAGCAGCAGATTTGGAATTGATGCGGCAGATTGACAGGCTGCATCTTGCATATCCCTTTGCCGGCAGCCGGATGCTACGGGATCTGCTGCGACAAGACGGGGCCAGTGTCGGTCGCAGGCATGTCGCCACCTTGATGCGAAAAATGGGGATAGAGGCCCTTTACCAACGCCCCCGCACCACCAAACCGCATCTGGGCCATAAGGTGTTTCCGTACTTGCTGCGCCATCGAAAGATCACAGCGCCCAATCAGACCTGGGCCATGGATATCACCTACATTCCGATGAACAAGGGCTTTATCTACCTGGCGGCTGTATTGGACTGGGCGACGCGACGTGTCCTGGCTTGGCGGCTGTCCAACAGCATGACGGCCGATTTCTGCATTGATGCTGTCGAAGCAGCGATTCGGGATTACGGAACCCCGGAAATCTTCAATACCGACCAGGGCAGCCAATTCACCGGCAAAGACTTTGTCGGCTTGTTGGAAAAGCATCATATTCAGATCAGCATGGACGGGAAAGGCTCCTGGCGCGACAACGTCTTTGTCGAACGCCTCTGGAAGAGCGTCAAGTATGAAGAAGTATATCTTCATGCCTATGACTCGGTGGCGGATGCCCGGCGCGGCCTGGGGCGCTACTTCCTTTTTTACAACCAACGCCGACCGCATTCGGCGCTTGACGGGCAGACCCCCGATGTGGTCTATTTCGGCCAACTTCCTCAACACCGGGCAGCCTGATCCCAACCCGGCAGAGTTTCTTCACTTAAAAATGCGGGTTTCTGTCCAGCACCCCGGAGCCAGCGCTCAGCACGGAATCGAAGTCCAGGGCTACGAGTCCCTTTATCTGGAGTGGCTAAACGAGATGCCGGTGCCGTTCCTCTCACCCGCCAGGGATCCCGAAGCACCGAATCACCGCTACCATGAGAAGATGTGGATCGTGGACGGAGAAACCGAGGGGGGAACTGCCGTCGTCGGCGGGCTGAATATCGCCAACGCGTATTTTCGGGTGGACCCTTCGGATCCCGAGCAGAACTGGCGCGATCAGGATGTCCTCGTCAAAGGAAGCCTTGTCAGCGACATGGTTACGGCATTCGACAGCAATTTCGACCATTTTCTTAAGATAAAGGCGAGCCGGGCGGGCCTGAATACGGATCTGTATTGGCAACAGACACGGGAATTCCTGGATAAATTCGGAAAATTGACCGTCTCCTACTCGACCCGGTCAAACCTGGTCGAACGCGTAGACCAGATGGCCCGCGTGAAACCGGACCTGAAATTTGACCATGCGCGCAGCCGGTTTTTTCATAACCGCCCCCGGTTGGGCGAATCCTATATCAAACAGGCCTATCGAAAACTGTTTGACCATGCCCAGCATGAGATTGTGATCTGCAACGCTTATTTCATCCCCTCGGCCGATTTCGTCGATGCGATCAGAGATGCCGTCGGACGGGGCGTGCGCGTGATGATCCTGACCAACAGCCCCGAGACGAATGATCTGCCCGAAATGACCATGGTCGGACGCAGCTACTACAAGAACATTCTGTCGATCAACGAGGATGCGGAAATCAGGAAAAGCGGGGGAAACGTCCAGATCTGGGAATGGCTCGGTTGGCGATACGATCGCGCGCAGAAGACCGAAGGGACCATCCATGCCAAGTATGCCGTCTTTGACCGGCGTTATTCACTTGTGGGATCTTACAATCTGGACCCGCGGAGCGAGAACTTCAACAGCGAGACGGCCGTGGTGTTCGAGAGTGACATCCTGTCTGCCGAGTTGGCGGAAATGTTTTATGAAAATGATCTGGCCTACAGTCGGCAAATCACACGGGAAGATGCCGATGAGTTTCGCCAGCCCACTGATGCGCTCTATAAACTACGGAAAGAGTTCGGAGGCCTTTTTGAACCGTTGCTGTAAATCGCCACGGTTATCTGCGGGCCTTCTTCTATCCATGGTGTTGGCGGTTTTCTGGCTTTCCCCCCGGGGTGCGGGTGCAGCAGTTGTCTGCAAAAAGGAACCCCCCGAAATCACATTTAAAAACCTTTCTCCGCCGTACAAGAATTACGATTATTTTGAAAATTTTCATTTTTTCCCTTTTGAATATAATACTTCTTCGTTCAGCCTGATTAATGCGTGGTGGTTGGCAGAAGCGTCCATGCTTGTCTATGCGGACGACGCGTATGTAATGCAACGATTTACCCAGGCCGAACTGACCCATATCCAATTTTTCAATCGGTCCAGCACCCAGTGTTTCGTTGCCGCCAACGACAGGTTCGCCATCGTTGCCTTCCGAGGAAGCGAGATCTGGAAACGGGACGAACATATTGATCCCCGTCGGATAATTGCCGATTTAAAAACCGATATCGATATCCGGTTGTCCCAATGGGATCAGGGTGGGCGGGTCCACAGTGGTTTCAAGGCCGCATTGGATGAGGTCTGGGATGAGTTGCAGCCGGCAATCGACAAGTTACAGGCGCAAGGCCTCAAAATATGGATAACCGGGCACAGTCTGGGTGCGGCTCTCGCGACCCTTGCCGCCGACCGACTGGAGGATGTTCAAGGGCTTTACACGTTCGGATCACCCAGAGTGGGAGATCAAGCCTTTAAAGATAGATTTCGATCTAAAGCCTTTCGGGTGGTCAATGGCAGTGACATCGTTGCCAGTGTCCCTCCGGCTGGTTTCTTTCGCCACGTGGGCGAGCTCAAATGGATTGAACCCCAAAATGGTGGCCGAGATGGTTGCGACGACGATGGGGAAAATGATGCCCCCCCCTTTCGCGAGGATTCGAATGTTAACGGGAGTGCCCGGGAAGGTGCGAAAATCAATTCAGCGGTTTTCATCCCGAGTTCGGTCCGCGACCATGTCCCGTTGCTTTACGCGATATTGCTCTGGAACGAAATGGTAGAAAACCTGACGTTAAACGATAATTAGAACCTATCTCAAAAATAAGGACCAAGGCTCAGGGCAAGCCGTGGGGAATCTTCACCGGAAGGATAAAAAACAATTTATTGTTCGTTCGCTAACCCCACCGCAAGCGACGCGGAATGCGCTCGTCATTGCAGTTCAACGGGACTCAACTCATGGCAACACGTAACAGCGTATATCTTGCGATACCGGCCTTAATAGTGTCCATAACTGTCGCATCCTGCGCCATAGCCCCGCCATCCGCACCGTCCGGGCCATCCGCCAGCGAGGCTGTCCGGTCCGACGGTTCTGCACTGAAAATGCAAGCCCTGGTCATGGGCATGGCCGACGACTATATCGCATCGCTCGGTGAGTCGGTGTACTTGCTCACACGTAGCGGCAAACTGGATTCGAAGGGCCGCTGGCTCGCCCAGTCGTTCCTCCGCAACGGTGTGGGCGCCAGCCTCGACATTGCGGTGGGCCCGAATCCTCCGGTAAATCTGCTTGATCTGCTGGTGCTGGCATCCCTGCAGACGTGGTCGTTCAGCGTCCATTGGATCCCAGCCGGGATAGGAGAAGCAGGCATTCCCGCACTGGAGCGACTCAAGCAGGCAGAAGCGAATGTATGGACTTCCGCGGGGGGAATCCTCTCCGTGGATCAACTGCGCGTCCTGCGCGGGCTGATCGACGCATGGATCGTGGAGAATGCTGACCGGACAGTCGTTGCGCTGGTGAGATTCGATGAGTTCGCCGACGAGCGTAAGATCAGCTCTCTGTCCTTGCGGGGAAAAGCGCGCGGTCTCCTCCGAGAGGTCAGCGAGGCGACCGCCGTTGTTGACGACGCGCGTCTGCTTGGAGAACGGCTGCTTTGGTTTGCCGGACGTTACCCTTACCTGATCGGAGAACAAACCGAACTCACGGCCTACCGGCTCATGGACCAGCCGGAAGGCGCGCAACTCATCGAGGCGATCAAGTCCGCCCGGCAGCTCAGCGAAAAATTTTCAGACCGCCTCGGAACCATCAAAAATGATCTGGAAGAACAGCAGGCGGCCTTCTTTTCGAGGGTTTCAGCCGAAAGAACAGATGCGATCGCTCAGCTGCAAGCAGCGCTGGAAAAAACCGTGAAGGTATCACTCGATCGTGCCACTGAAAGCATTCATACCCAACGTTCCGAAGCCGTCGACCAGCTCTTCGATCGGCTGGCTCAAGAACGGACCCTGTTCCTGGACGACCTTGCGTCCCGGCAGACAGAACTCCTTGAAATCATGACCGAGCTTAGCGAAACAATTTCCGTTTCCGGAACGCTTGCCAGGGAACTGACCGAAACGGTGAATGCCATCGACAGGGTGGTGAGTCGATTCGATACTGATCCGGAGAGCCAAGGAGAGCCGCTTCGCATAGCTGATGTGCGCGATGCGGCAATCGAGACCGGACACGCCGCCGATCGGGTGACCCTTCTGCTGGAGCGGGCCATCGAACTCCTCGAATCCAAGTCGTGGGACCAGAGAATTTCAGTGATGACCGATCCGGTGGAGGCGATCGTCGATCGAATGTTCGGGAGAGGTGTCATCCTAATTTTTCTTCTGATTGCCGGTTTGGGGCTGCTTCGATTGGTGCCGCAACGAAATGTTGGCAGAAGAAACGCGAAACCGAACCCATAGGTGAGGTCGTTCGGAACGCCTTGTTTTATCTGGCGGTTATCGGGGAACGCTTGGCTGTCAATCGCCTAATGAAGTATTCGTTTAAGCGAAAATACATAAGGAGGCACAATCCAAGAGTATGCATTTATGATTTGAATTCGCGATTCGAGTCAATCGGCGGTGGACCCCAAAAACTGGACAATGTGCTAAGCTATGAGTCAGACCAAAAATGAGGAGGATCTGACGATGGGTAACAAGCGCAAATCACACAGTCCACAGTTCAAAGCCAAGGTCGCTCTGGCTGCCATTCAGAACGAAGAAACCGCAGCACAGTTGGCCAGTCGATTTGGTGTTCACCCCACCATGATTTCCACCTGGAAGCGGCAGATGCTCGACGGTGCAGCCGATATCTTCGATAAAAGCCACCGATCCAGAAAACAGGCCGATGCCCAAACCGCCGAACTGTACCGCCAGATCGGTCAACTCAAGGTGGAAAACGATTTTTTAGCACGCAAGCTCAGCAGCTGAATCGCAAACAGCGTAAATCCATGATCGATCCGTTGGATCGGCAGCTGAGCGTTTCCCGGCAGTGTGAACTAATCGATCTTAGCCGGTCATCCTATTACTACCAACCCATACCCATAAGCCAAGAAGAGCTGGAACTGATGCGCAAGATCGACGAACTGTATCTTACCAATCCATCCTCGGGCAGCCGAACGATCAGCCGCCAGCTGGATCGTCAGGGCATAACAGCCAATCGCAAACGGGTTCAGCGGCTGATGCGATTAATGGGTATCGAGGCGGTGTATCCCAAACCGCGGACCAGCCGCCCCCATCCCCAGCATAAGGTATATCCTTATCTGCTAAGGGGTATGACCATCAGTCGCACCAATCAGGTTTGGGCCAGCGACATCACTTTCATCCCCATGGCCAGTGGGTACATGTATCTGGTGGCGATCATGGACTGGCACAGCCGCAAGGTGCTCGCCTGGCGGATATCCAACACCCTGGACAGCGCCTTTTGTATCGATGCCCTTAAAGAGGCGTTGAGCCGCTATGAGCCACCGGAAATCTTCAATACCGACCAAGGGGCTCAATTTACCAGCAACGCGTTCACCAAGGTTCTCATCGATAACAAGGTCGCCATCAGTATGGATGGTCGGGGTCGTTGCCAGGACAATATATTCGTCGAGCGGCTGTGGTGGACCCTCAAACACCAATACATTTACTTGCACGCATTCGACACCGGTAAGGCGCTGCGGCAGGGTCTGGGCCGGTGGCTCGATTATTACAATCACGAACGGGGCCATTCGGCCCTTGACGACAGAACCCCGGATGAGGTTTATTACGGTCTGCCCCATCCTTTCGCCGAGGCTGCCTGATGCCTTTTTATCTTTTAAAAAGCTCTCGGCTCATAGCTTATTCTACCCCTCAGGCTGTCCAGCCGATGGGGTCCACCTCCATCTACGTCCGAATGCTTTTGAAAATTCCGATTTGTTGTATTTATGCTAATAATGTGGCATTTTCCCCTTGACCATAACAACCAATTTATTCTATTTGAAATAAAGCTCATATATAAATTCCCCTCCTCCTTTCTCACCGAAGCGATATTAGCGGAAATTTGCACCTGAAAACTCGATAACTGCCAGACCATGTTGATTATGTTCTAATTTATGGGAACTGATCTATAAATATAATTATTCAATGGAGGTTTTCGGTATGACAAAGAAGATTAAGTGTTTATCGATCACTTTATTTTCAATTTTTATTTTCTATCCAATTTCTACCCATGGAGGGATGATTAAAGATGTTTATGATATCCTGAACGATATTCAAAAACAACTTACCCAGAGGTATGATAACAAGGTGGATGAATACAGCAGAAATCTGGAAAATTGGGTCAGGTTTTCACCGGTATCGAAATCGATAAAACCAATGGAAATCCTTTTAAGACCTTTAGATCGTCTAAACTTGGAAGATGGATGGGCAAGCGGTGTTAAAAATCCTGGTGTCTATTATGATTTAGTATATGTCACAGGTCCTGGCGGGTATGAAATATTGAGGGCTGAAAATGGTGTTTCTTGGTATTTAAAAGGTCTCGCGAATTTTGAATCCATTTTATATAGAGAAATTCGAGATGCTCCCTATTTTTCACAAATACACAATAAGACAGGTTATCCGGATCTGTTCTATAGCCACATGAGCAATGCGCCACCAGTAGGCACCGTATATTTTGTTAAAACCAGGGAAAACAATGTCACAAAGATTCAGATTTTAGGATACATCAATGAATATTATGGAAGTCAAGTTATTGCACGAAACATGAAATTAAAAATAGAGACATTTCCGATTGTGTCAGATCCCCCCAAACCCAAACCTCCAATAGAACTAAGTAATTATATTTTAGAAAAAATTAATAGACTACTTAATTAAACCAATTACTCAATCACATCCAGAAATAGAGAATAACTTGGCAGTAGATATCTGCCACAGGTTTTGGCACCCAGAGAATCGTTGTGATTTTTCACTGGGATACTGTTATTGTCCATCAAGTTAATGTCATTGATTGCATTATCTCGGTCATGCAAAAGCAAAAAACTTCCTTTATGGTTGCAATCATACGTCTTTATTAAATCTGGATTTGTCGAGATATTTTCGAGAATCATTGATGCCCGTATACCTGAAAATCAGATATAAAACCCAAAGACAAATTTTTAAAGTCAACCCTAATATTTAGTGGGCACCCTTTTTGCCTGAAAAGTTTACTAAAGTTTCGCAGTTACTAATCGAGCCTTATTGATGATCAAATCTTCAATAATATCGATAAAATGAAACATTAGATCCGGCTCAATCCGGTACGAAAGTACATCACTTGACTTTGCAATCAGCTCTTTGACATGGGTCCAGATCATGCGACTGAACATCCAGATGGACTGGTCATCCGAAATCTGGCGGAATAATGGGCCAACCGACGTGTTGAACCGGCGTTTCATCTGGATATATACCAGGATCAGATACCGGATCATCACCAGGCTCTGGCACGCCACCAGGGCATCGAATGTATTGCTCTGCTCTTTTCCCATGTAGAGCATTTGCTTCGCATCTTTGAAATAAACCTCGATCGCCCAGCGCCTGGCGTAGTAGTCCAGTATCCGGGACGGTTCCCGTTCGATATCGGTGCAGAGCAGGGCCTGCCATTGTTTGCGGCCATCGGAAACGAAGAGCACCCGGACGTGGCCGGTCTTCTTCAAGGTGACATCAACACACACCCCTTTAACGGTGCGATCCTTGATCCAGACCGTGTTCTTTTTGGCGAACTGTTGCCACAACTGCTTGAGGGTATAGTCCTTTCCCTGGTATCCGTACTTGACGCGACCGCGTTTTAGCCGGCAGATGACCCCGTAGCCGATATCCACGATCCGCCGGATGATGTCGTCATGGGAGAACCAACTGTCGAACAAGACGAAACTGGCATCGATCCCTGATTTCCAGGCGTTGTCGATCATCTTTACCAGAACATCGGTCTTTTTGCTCAGCGCCTCTTTACGCCGCTTCCAGCCGCTGGTGCGCTTGTCGATATCACGCATATGGGTATTGGGCCGATGGCTGGAGGTATGAAAGGCGCCATCCAACGGGAAAAAGTTCAACCCGTTGTGAAAGCCCAATTGCAGGTACTGGTTCCCAAGGATGGAGCGGTTGACCTTGTGGTCGAAATGGTAGCTGACCAGTTCAATCTCCTTACCTGTCTTGGGGCAGATCGAATCATCAGCGATCAATGTTTTCTCGCCTAACGGGACATCATCATTCGTGGCGATCACCTTGAGCGCTAACAGATAAACCAGTTTGCGCCAATTGAATGTCTCATTGTTCAAGAACCGGTAGAACGTATCCTTATGGGCCTGGACGTAATTCTGCAGGTATCTGCAGTTCCAGAATCCTGTCAGGCTTCTTTTTAGGAACGGTATCAGGATAAAAGCAAACAGCAGCGTGAGTGTTTCGCGTCCTCGCTTTTTGATGATATTGCTGCTGCGGACCATTGAGTTGAACCTGAGAGCAGTAAAGGCCTGGTTCAGCTCGTGGTCATCGATAATACGCTCCGTACCAAATTGTTTTTGCAAGGAGAGGGAAAATGTATTAGGAATGGACATAGCGGTTCTTTCTTTAGTGATATTAGGTGTTTGGCGATGTCTAATATACTAAACAGAGAGCCGCTTTTCAATTAAATTCCTAATATTTACAAAACATTACTCTCTCCGATTGCTGGAAAATTAACTGCGAAACTTCAGTAGTTTATATATTCTTGATCTATACAAGGCAGAATCAGTAACAGCGCTTCGTGATATCTCCGACTACAAACAAACCGCTGCTTCTGAAAGGTATGTGCCGTCTATGTTGATCCAAACGATAATAATGCCATTTCCGGATTGCATTCTTGGAAATCATTGACTCTGACATTCGTCAATTCCCCGGTTTGCTCTCAATATACATAGGTTTTACGTTTTCATCAGCCATCTATTGAATGGATTGGCTTTTCCCTTAAAATATTTGTATCGTGTTTTTCTTTGCCACTGCGAATACAGGGAGTCACCCATGAAGAGCTATAGAAAAGAACTCTGGTTCGAAGTCCCCACCCGACGGGCATTCATCAACATCACCGGTGACGTGCAGCGGTGCATCGACGAGAGCGGCGTCCAGGAGGGTCTCGTGCTTGTCAACGCCATGCACATCACCGCATCCGTCTTTATCAACGACGATGAATCCGGCCTGCACCATGACTATGAGGTCTGGCTGGAAAAGCTTGCTCCCCATGCGCCGGTTTCCCAGTACCGGCACAACGTGGGCGAAGACAATGCCGACGCCCACATGAAACGCCAGATCATGGGCAGGGAAGTCGTGGTGGCCATCACCGGCGGCCGCCTGGATTTCGGGACCTGGGAACGGATTTTTTACGGTGAGTTTGACGGGCGGCGCAAAAAGCGGGTGCTGGTTAAAATTATCGGGGAGTAACCGCGCTCATCGTTTCGGGCCTTTGTGTTTAAAACCATTCAGGCCAGCACTACCAACCTGCCGAATCTTTCCGACCCCCAGATGTTTTTTCAATTTCCGGCATTATGGTATAGCTGACGATTATCGCCGGAGGTGCTCGATGAAAGACGGGTTTGTTTTCCACTGGCCCGTGCTGTTGGTTTTTCTGGCCGCCCTTATTTATTTTGAGGTGATGCGCCGGCTGGACAGATACTGGGCCAACCGGACCCCCCTGTCGGATGAGGAGCGCCTGTGGAATCATGCCCGCAACCAGGGCATCAGCGAGCATGAGGTATTCAAGCGGGCGGCGGCCACCTGGACGCGCAACCCGGAAATTGCCGATGAGGATTTCAAGGCCTATCTCAAATTGGGAGTTCTACCCCACTATGTTCGCGACTATTTGCGCAAGCTGAAGACCCTGTAGTCGATCCGCCCACACGCAATCGTTCCCAACCGCCCGAAAGAGGAGATCCGCGATGATTGAATCATTGAGAACACCGGACGAACGCTTTGCGGGGCTGCCCGATTTTCCGTTTCCCCCCACGTACCTGGACAACCTCAACGGCTTCGAGGGCCTTCGGTTGCACTACCTGGATGAGGGGCCCGAAGCCGCCGGGGACACTTTTTTGTGTCTGCACGGCGAGCCGACCTGGAGCTATCTTTTCCGCCGCATGATTCCGGTTTTCACCCGGGCCGGCGGTCGTGTCGTCGCCCCCGACTTTTTCGGCTTCGGTCGGTCGGACAAGCCGGTTGACCCATCCGCCTACCATTTCGATTTTCACCGCAATACCCTGCTGGCCGTCATCGAGCGACTGGACCTGACCAACATCACCCTGGTCTGCCAAGACTGGGGCGGTATTATCGGACTGACCCTGCCCATGGCGATGCCCGAGCGATTTTCCCGCCTGGTGGTCATGAACACCACCCTCGGGTCCGGGGATTATCAGTTATCCAAAGGATTCCTGGCGTGGCGGGAATGGGTCAGAAAGAATCCCGATTTTTTACCGGGGCGGCTCCTGCAACGGACCTGCTCCCAGCTTTCTGAGGCCGAATGCAGCGCCTACGATGCACCGTTTCCCGACGGTCGCTATAAGGCCGGTATTCGGCGGTTTCCGGAAATGGTGCCCAATCATCCCGATGCACCCGGCGCCCGGCTGTCCCGCGATGCCAGGCGCTGGCTTGGCGATTCATGGCGGGGCCGGTCGTTCATGGCCATCGGCAAGCAGGATCCGGTGCTGGGCTCCCCGGTGATGCGTGCCCTGAAAAACGATATCCGTGACTGCCCCGATCCCATTGAAATCGCCGAGGCGGGGCACTTTGTCCCCGAGTGGGGGGAAACCGTCGCGAAAAAAGCCCTGGCGGCATTCAGCCGTTGAGAAATGGGGGAAAATAGACTAAAACGATGCCATCCATCATCGGAAACGGATCGAAACCTTCAGTGGCCGCGGCCGGCAACCCTTATTTTTTGGTGTGCTTCCATGAAATCCATTTTTTGCCTGATCGTTTGCTTTTTCTTCCAGGCCGGCGGCGCTGCGATTCATCCGGCCCTGGCAGCAGACCCGCTGATCAGCCTGACGGCCAAAAACGAACCCCTGGGCGAGGTGCTTGAAACCATCACCCGGGATACCGGCTACCGATTCAATCTCAACCGAAAATGGAAGGACCATCCGGTCAGCGCCACCATCGGCAATCTGCCGCTGGAACAGGGGCTCAAGCGCCTGCTGCGCAGCCTGAACTACTCGATTGTCTGGGAGTCGGACCGGGTTCTCACCATCATGGTTTTCGGGAAAGCCGACCCCAGGGGGTCGGGTTCCGACATTTCGTTTGCATCGCCGTCCCAGACCGACGAGGAAGCCGCCGAACCGCCCGCCGAAACCGAATCGCCACCGGCAGACGAGCCGGAACCGGCCGACGCCGGCGTGGAAAGCGCAGATGCCGAAGTTGCGGCGGAAGATCCAGGCAATCGTGAACCGGCCGCCGATGCATCAACACCGGAGACGGGCAACCCGGACGAACCGTCCGCCGAACCGGCGGCCGGGAATCCGCCCGCAACCGGCACCCCCTCAGTCGCTGCCGGGACCGATAAATAGCCGGGCGTTTCACCTACTCCCTTTCCTGTTTTCCCCCGACGATCTTTCCTTATCCCCGTCCTTTTGTTTGCATTCCACGGTATGGCATCAGCGCGGTTCAGTGCTTACACTGAACCAATGATAACGGCGTCGTAAAAAGTGGAAATACTCTCTTTATTGTCATCCCCGCGTAGGCGGGGATCTATTGTTATCAAATACTTATAGATAGCGCTAAAGCTTCACTGCGTGTGCCCGCCGACGCGGGAATGACACTTTTTACGATTCCATCAAAGATACCGAATCAGAAAATAAAACACCGGCCATCGGTGAAGACTGATCAGCCGCCATCATCGAGCAATCTGATGGCGGTGGGCGGTCGGCCGATGGGCGAAAGGACGATACGAATGAACCTGCTTGAATCCACCGATTTCATTGCCCCCAGTCAGACATCCGCGAAACCGCAGGAGACCCTGAACGCATTGTGCTTCGATAACCGCTTCGTCCGTGAGCTGCCTGCCGATCCTGACATTCAGAACCGGCGGCGCCAGGTATCGGGGGCGTGCTATTCCCTGGTCAAACCCACTGCTGTGGCGGCGCCCCAGCGGGTTGCCTATTCACGGGAGGTGGCCGATCTGCTGGGTCTTTCGACGCAAACCTGCGAATCCGATGCGTTTACCCAGGTGTTCACCGGCAACCGGCTGCTGCCGGGCATGCAGACCTTTGCCATGTGCTACGGCGGTCATCAGTTCGGCAACTGGGCCGGGCAGCTGGGCGACGGACGGGCCATCAATCTGGGCGAGATCGTGAATGGCCATTCCCGGCGCTGGATGCTGCAGTTGAAAGGGGCCGGCCCTACCCCCTATTCGCGAACGGCCGACGGCCTGGCCGTGCTGCGCTCGTCGGTGCGCGAATTTTTGTGCAGCGAGGCCATGGCTCACCTGGGCGTGCCTACCACCCGCGCGCTGAGCCTGACCCTGACCGGTGAGGAGGTGGAGCGGGACATGTTCTACGACGGCCATCCCAAACTGGAACCGGGTGCCGTGGTCTGCCGCGTCGCGCCGTCGTTTACGCGTTTCGGCAGCTTCCAGATCTTCGCCGCCCGGGGGGAGATGCATGTATTGAAGCAGCTGGCGGACTATACGCTCCGCACCGATTTCCCCCACCTGGGCGAACCGTCGCCGGACGTTTACCTGCAGTGGTTCGAGGAGGTGTGCCGCCGCACCGCCGACATGATTGTCCACTGGATGCGGGTGGGATTCGTCCACGGCGTGATGAACACGGACAACATGTCCATTCTCGGCCTGACCCTCGACTACGGCCCCTACGGCTGGCTGGAAAATTACGATCCCGACTGGACACCCAACACGACCGATGCCGCCGGGCGGCGCTACCGTTTCGGCCACCAGCCGGCCATCGCCCACTGGAACCTCGCCCAGCTGGCCAACGCCATCTATCCGCTGATTGGGCAGGTCGAACGCCTGCAGGCGGTGCTGGATCGATACGCCGACACTTACCGGGACGCCTGGCAGCAGATGATGGCCCGCAAGCTGGGATTGAACGCATTCGAGCCGGCGACGGACGAGGCGTTGATCACCGAGCTGCTTGCCATTTTACGCCTGGCCGAAACCGACATGACGATCTTCTTCCGGCGTCTCGCCCGGCTGAACGCGGATGACCTGTCCCCGGCAGCAGTCGGTGATGAAGCGCTTATGCGCCCGCTCATGGATGCCTATTACGTTCCCGAACAGGTGACGCCCGCCGTGCGCCGCCGGACCGGCGACTGGCTTCGACGCTATCTGAAACGGGCCGGCCGGGACAACATCGCCCCCAAGACCCGGCGCCGGCGCATGAACGCGGTCAACCCCAAATACGTACTGCGCAACTACATGGCCCAACTGGCCATCGACAAGGCCGAACAGGGCGACTTCACCTTGATTCACGACCTGCTTGACCTGCTTCGTCGTCCCTACGACGAACAGCCGGAAAAAGAGGGCTTTGCCGCCAAACGGCCGGACTGGGCCCGCCGCCGGCCAGGCTGTTCGATGCTGTCGTGCAGCTCCTGAAGCGGTGACGACCCCGTCATTTATTGAACGGCTTCGGCGATAGCCTCGAAAGCACGCATCAGCGTAAAGTCGATATCCTCATTTTCCGGGTCTTCCTGGGCGGAAACCTTGGCGATGACCACCTCTCTTTGGGGGTCGACCCACAGCCACTGGCCATGAATGCCGATCGCACAGAAGGCTCCCGACGGACTGCCGGTCTGGTACCATTGGCTGCGGTAGCGTCCGGCGGGAAGCAACTGATAAAAATTGCCTTTCCGCCAGGGCCCGCTGTCTCCGCCGCACCGGATATCCTGCACCCACCAATCCGGCAGGAATCCTTTACCCCCCAGACGCATCATCTCGCCGAAGCGGGCCAGATCACGGGGAAGCGCACAAATTCCACCGGCCGAGCGCGGCGATCCGATCATATCGACGGTCACATAGGCCCCGGCTTCAGCCCCCAGCGGCTTCCAGATCAGGTCGGAAAACAGGCCGGCAAAATCCCGGCCTGATGCCCGTTCCACCAACCAGCCAAGCAGATCGGAATTCGGCGAAAGGTAGTGAAAAACCTCTCCATGGGGTTCCGTTGCCCGGGACAGGGATGCCAGAAAAGCATGCAGGGTGCCGGGATCTTCTCCCGGTTCGACCGGGTTCCAGAGCATGGCGCGTCGGTAGCGGGCGAATTCGCCCGATTTGTCGAGGTAGGCTTCGGAAAATGACGTGCTGACCGTCATGTCGAGCACATGGCGTACCGTGCAGTCTCCATAAGCGGAACCGGACACCTCCGGGATATACTTGACCACGGGGCTCTCCGGGTCGATTCGGCCTTGGTCGACCAGGATTCCGGTCAATGCCCCGGTCAGGGACTTGCTGACCGAGAACAAAATATGCGGGCGTGTGCCGTCATACCCATGGAAATACCGCTCCGCGACGATTCGCCCCCCCCGCAGCACCACCAGCCCCCGGGTGGCGGTGGCGTCGAGTACCTCGGTCAATCGCCGCTCCCGCCCGTGTTGATCGTCGAAAACGATCGTGTCTATGGATTGCGGGTCGGTTGAAAGCTCCCAGACCCGCCCCGAACGGTTGATGGGGGAAACCGGGATGATGCGATCCACATGATGAAAGGCGTGCGTGCTGTACGGCGCCGTTCGCCAGTTGGCAAGGGTGACCTTCGTTTCCATGTCTTCCTCTCGCAACGCGTCAGCAATCGATTGAAAATAAAAACAAGAGGACCCGGTAAACAGATCCTCTTGTTTTTAAAACAACCCCGCTATCGGCATCTTAGCGGGAAAAAAAAGGTTCCGGAGGGCTACTTGGTCAACTCCGTCCAGATAGCGGTGTAGTACTCGGTGGCCTCTTTGGAACAGGCGGGGAAAAACATGCCGGCAGCCTTGAATTCTTCCGGGATAACGATCGCCGACGCGGTTTTCATCTCATCCGGCATGAACGCTTCCGAACCGCTGATGCCGTTGGCATAACGGGTAAAGATGGAATTCAGCGCCGCATTTTCCGGCGCCATGATAAAGTTCAGGAACTTTTTGGCATTCTCGACGTTTTTCGCGTCTTTGAGCACCAGCGCATTATCCATCCAGATTTCATAGCCTTCACGCGGGTAGCCGAATTTGATTGACGATTTAGCCAGCCCGGCCCGGTAGACGGCGCCATTCCAGTAGAGCGCCGCAGAAAAGTCGCCGCGCGGCATTTTTTCGGTCAGGCCATAGTCCATGGACACCCACTTCGGTTTGGCGGCCATCAGGAGATCGCGGGCTTTTTTCAGGGCCACTTTATCGGTGGTGCAGGGCTCGCTGCCGATGTACTTCAATGCCATTCCCAGCACATCGCCCATTTCCGGCGACATGTTGATCTTGCCCGCCAGCTCTTTGGGCGGGTCAAAAACGATGGAAGAGGTGTTGATGTCGCCTTTATAGACATCGGTGTCCACCGCGATGCCGACCGTTCCCCACAGCCACGGGACGCTGTAGCGGCGGCCCGGGTCAAACGGGGAGTTGCGCCATTCGGGGGCGACATGCGTGAAGTTTTCCATCTGATCCGGGCGAACCTCGAGCGCCAGGCCTTCTTCGATAAATACCTTTACATAATTGGCCGACGGCACGACGATATCGAAGCCGTGTCCGCCGGCTTTGACCTTGGCCAGTGCGGTCGTGTTCGAATCATAGTCGGTTATCGTGACCTTGACGTCGTAGGTTGACTCGAATTTCTTGATCAGGTCGGGACTGGTATAATTCCCCCAGTTAAAAAGATTTAATTGACCTGCTGCCAGCGCATTCGTCGCGAAGATCAGTCCGAACGCTGCAACGGCGGCAACAACCTTATTGATTTTCATGGTGACAACTCCCTTCGTTATGGGTTTAAATTCCGCTCCTCGACGCCAGATCGGCAACGTCGCCGGATAGAGGAGGCCCGGCAAAGAACATGCTTTTCCGCCTCTTCCACCACTGTCTTGACCAATGCGCAAAAACCTATTTCCGAGACCTCCTTTCGACGAAAAAGAGTAGACAGACCACGGATATCGAAAGACCCAGCAACACGGTTGAGATGGCATTGATTTCAGGCGTAACCACCCGGCGGAGTTGACCCAGCATATAGGTCGGCAGGGTTTCCTGCCCGGATGATTTAATGAATTCGGTGATCACCACGTCATCCAGCGAGATGACAAATGCCAGCATGGCCCCGGCGATGATCCCCGGGAAAAGCAGGGGCAGCGTTACCCGCCAGAACGTTTTCCACGGCGTGGCGTAAAGATCGGCCGCCGCCGTTTCCAGGTTCAGATCCATTCCCTCCAGGCGTGCCCGGATAGGCAGGTAGGCGAACGGAATGCAAAAGGCCGTATGGGCAATGACGAGGTAGAACATCCCCTGAATGCCGGTCAGCGATTTGATCATCGCAAAGAGGATCAGAAGCGCCACGGCGGTGACGATTTCCGGCACCATCAGCGGCTGGTTGATCATGGCGTAGATCGCCATCAACCCCCGAAAAGGACGGGTGCGGGTTGTACCCAGCGCCGCCATCGTCGCCAGCACGGTCGAATAGATTCCGGCCTGTATCGCCAGAAAGAGTGAGCGAATCGTCGCGTCCTGGACGGCTTCGTTCTTCCAGGCCGCCGCATACCACTGCAGGGAAAACCCTTCCCAGGGGGAGATGTATTTGCCGGCGTTAAACGAATAGATCACCAGCGTAATAATCGGCGCATAAAGCATCACAAAACACAGGCCGGCGATCAAGCCGAACCCGGGCTGCCGTTTCAGGGAAAAGGGCGTGCGTTTCTTGATAAAAGCGATCATCGCATGCTCCCCGAATGACGCTGGGTCGTGCGCACATACATCAACAGGGCGGCCATGACAAGGGCCAGCAGGGTGACGGAAAGCGCGGCACCCAGCGGCCAGTTGCGCCCGGCGCCAAACTGCAGTTCGATCAGGTTGCCAAGCATCATCTTTTTGCCCCCGCCAAGCACCCGCGGGGTTACAAATGCGCCGAGCGACGGGATGAAAACCAGAATAGACCCGGCAATGATCCCCGGCTTGACCAGAGGAATGATAATCCGGTGCAGCACTTTATGGCGGGTGGCATAAAGATCGTAAGCCGCCTCAACCAGGCTGAAGTTCAGGCGCTCCATGGATGCGTACAGGGGCAATACCATCAGCGGCAGGTAAACATAAGTCATGCCGACCATGATAGCGAAATCGGTATAAAGCATCTGGATCGGTTTATCGATAATCCCGAGCATCTGCAGACCGATATTGATGAGTCCCTCGTTGCGGATTACTTCGAGGATGGCAAAGGTGCGGATCAGCAGGTTTGTCCAGAACGGAACCGTAATCAAGAACAACCAGAGGCTGCGATTTCTCCGGGGCCGGGTGGCGATGAAATAGGCAGTTGGAAAGCCGACGGCGAGCGTGATCAGGGTAGTCGTAAACGACAGCCGGACCGATCGCCAGAGGATCGTCATATGGGCGTCGGCGAAAGTGGTCGTTCCATCGAAAATATCCCGAAAGAAAACCACATTGAACCACGCATCCGTTGAAAATTTCCAGACCACGCCGCCATATTCGCCGGCGCTCAGAAACGAATAGACCAGTACGATCAAGAGCGGCCCGGACGATGCGGCGGCCAGAACCACCAGCGCCGGCGCACTTAACAGCCAGTTCTTTCGGGTTCGGCTTCTTTGCATGTCGCTGACCGGATTGGACGCGGCCGTCGTATTTCTCACATCAGGACCTCAGTACTTGGACGGCTTCAGGCTTGAAGACGACGCTGACCGATTGCCCATCCTCAAAGGCTTCGGCTTCCTGACACTGGTTCTGGCTTCGGGTCACGAAGGTCGTCTCATCCGGCAAACGGATGTGGTATTGGGTATCCGTGCCTAAATAAACGATGTTTTCGAGTACGCCCTGCAGATCGCCCACGTCGCCTGAACCTGCAACCAATTCGGCGTATTCAGGCCGAACCACGGCGGTTACGATGCCGCGAGGCACCCTGTCGTCTGGCAGCGCGGAAATGACTTCCCTCCCGGAAGAAAGCTTCAGCCGGGCGCGCCGACCCGTTACGGAGAGGACTTCGGCCGAAAGAAAGTTGGATCTGCCGATAAAACTGGCCACAAATCGGTCGGCGGGTTGATTGTATATCTGGCGGGGGGAGCCGATCTGCAGGATGCGGCCGGCGTTCATGACGGCAATGCGGTCGGACATGGTCAACGCTTCTTCCTGATCGTGAGTCACAAAAATAAAGGTGATCCCCGTTTCGTTCTGCAGCTGCTTCAACTCAATCTGCATCTCCTTGCGAAGCTTGTAGTCGAGGGCCGAAAGGGGTTCGTCGAGCAGCAGTACCTGGGGGCGGGGAGCCAGGGCCCGGGCCAGCGCCACGCGCTGCTGCTGCCCGCCGGAAAGCTGGTCGGTGCGACGGTTGCGAAGCTCCTCCATCTTAACCAGTGCCAGCATGTCGCCGACCGTCTTTTTAATATCATCTTTCGGCCTCCCCAGCATCTCGAGCCCGAAGGAGATATTTTTGGCGACGGTCATGTGTGGGAACAATGCATAATCCTGAAACACGGTGTTCACCGAACGCTGATTGGGCGGCAGGTGGGAGATGTCCCGACCCCGGAGCAAAATCGCGCCCGCGGTGGGTTGGTCAAACCCGGCAATCAGACGCAACAGGGTCGTCTTGCCGCAACCCGAAGGCCCCAATAAGGTAAAAAACTCATTTTCTTCAATGGTGAGAGAAACATCATCGAGAGCCAGAACCTTATTTTTGCCTTCACCAAAGGCTTTGGTTACGCGCTCGGCGCAAATGGCGGCGGGCAAGGGCGTTTCAGCGTTTTCTTGTCCTGTTCCCTGCTTTTCAACCATGCAGACCCCTGTTGTTGTAGTCGGCCGTTATTTAAACAACTTATTATTTAGACGCGTTAAACAATTCTCTACGGAATGATGATCGTAGCGCGGAGGTTGAGGTACAAGGGGATAAAGATGCGGGTTCCCTTTTCACGGTTATGAGCATAACGGAGTGGCATTTTTGTGTCAATCCCCTTTTTTGCTGCCGTTCAAGAGGCTTTCGGGGAGAAGGTTGCAATCAAAATCGACTCCACAGGGCTTCCGGTTTCCTAACCCCGGCCTTTTTTAAGGCATCCGCCCCCCGCGGTCCGGCGGCAGTCCTATCCCATTGACATCGGCTCCGGGCTTCACTAAAACCCATACCTGATATAATTCTCTTTTCCAATCAACCGCAGGAGAAAAGATCCGATCTTGAACAGAAAGCCGACCCTCATCGAGGCCGCCGTACGCTTGATTGCCGGTTGCCGCCATGGCCGGATGGCCGGGCCATGATCAAATTCATCCACAGCGCCGACGTCCACCTGGACAGCCCGCTGCACCGGCTCGAGGCTTACGACGGGGCACCCGTCGAGGAAATTCGCCAGGCATCGAGACGGGCGTTCGAGAACCTGGTGGATCTGGCCGTCGATGAAGCCGTGGATTTCGTGCTGATCGCCGGCGACCTGTTCGATGGCGATTGGAAAGACTACAACACCGGCCTTTACTTCATCAGCCAGGTCCGGCGGCTCGGCGAGGCGGGGATTCAGGTGTTGATCATCTCGGGCAACCACGACGCTGCCGGCAGGATGACGCGAACCCTGCCGTATCCCGACACCGTGCATGTCTTTTCATCCAGAAGACCGGAAACAAAAATCCTTGACGATCTGAAAGCGGCGGTTCACGGGCAAAGCTTTTCGAAGGCTGCCATTACGGACAACCTCGCCCTCGACTATCCCGATCCGGTTCCCGGGCATTTCAACATCGGCCTGTTGCACACCAGCCTCACCGGCAGGGAAGGGCACGAGAACTACGCGCCGTGCTCGCTCGACGACCTGATCAACAAAGGCTACGACTACTGGGCCCTGGGGCACGTCCACCAGTTCGAGCAGGTGGCCGATGATCCGCCGGTCGTGTTTCCCGGGTGCGTCCAGGGCCGCCACATCCGGGAGCCCGGCGCCAAGGGGTGTGTGCTGGTGACCGCGGAAGAGGGGGCGCCCCCCGAGATTACCCGCCACGACCTTGACGTGATCCGCTGGGAACGGGTGCATGTCGGTCTGGGCGGCGTGACCCGCGCCGATGAGATCCTTGAACGGTTTCTGGCGGTCTTCGAAGCGGTCATCGATCGGCATGACCCCAAACCGGTGATTGCCCGGGTGGAATTTGGCGGTGAGACCGACGTTCACGACCAGATCGCGGCCGACCCCGAACACCTCAAGCACGCGGTCCGGTCAACGGCGATTGCCCATTTTGGCGACCGGGCCTGGATTGAAAAGGTAATCGTCAGAACCCGGCCCAGGGCTAGGTCGGTGGCCGACCCGGGACCGTTGCGCGAGTTGAGCGCGCTGGTGGACGACCTGATGGCCAATGACCCGGAATTACTGGAACTGGGCAAAGCGTTGTCGACCCTTTTTCAAAAACTGCCGCCGGATTACCGCCAGGGGGACGCCAGGCTCCAGCCGGACGATCCGGAGCAGTTGCGCGAACTGGTGGCGCAGGCCCATGCGCTGCTGGTGAACCGCATGAAAAAGGAGGCCGCCGCGTCGTGAAGATCAGGAGCATCCGGCTGGCCGCCTATGGCCCCTTTACCGACGTGACCATTGATCTGCCCGACACCGGTGCGGATTTTCACATGCTGTTCGGGCCCAATGAAGCGGGTAAAAGCTCGGCCTTGAAAGCCATCCGGCACATGCTTTTCGGCATCCCGTCACGGGAACCGGTTAATTTTCTCCACGGCTACCCCAGCCTGCGTGTCGGGGCCAGGCTGGTGAACGGCAACGGCGACGCAATCGACTTCCTTCGCCGCAAGGGGCTGGCCAAAACCCTGCGCGGCCATGACGATGAAACCGTGCTGGATGACGACGCGCTGGCTCCCTTTCTGGGCGGTGTCGGCGCCGAGGTGTTCGAGCAGATGTTTGCCATCGGCCACGAGGACCTGATCCGCGGCGGGGAAGAGATTATCTCCGGCAAAGGCAGCGTCGGCGAGGCCCTGTTCGCAGCCGGCGCGGGCCTGATCCGCATTCAAAACGTCCAGAAGGATCTTGAGCAGGCATGCGGCCTGCTGTTCAAGCCCAGCGGGTCGACGCCTTCGATCAACCAGTCGATTAAAGCGATAAAAACCGCCCGCCAGGAGCAGAAGGATGCCCTCTTGCTGCCCAAGACGTGGAAGGACCTCGATCTGGAGCTCCGAAATGCTCAAAATCGGATGGAGGAGGTAAAAACAACGCTCGCGGCACACAAACAACGGCTGGCCAGGCTCGAACGCGTCCAGCAGGCGCTGCCGCTGATCGCCCGGAAAAAGGAAATCGACACCGACCTTGTGGCTTATCAGGGGGTACCGGATCTTGCGGATGATTTCGGAGACCAGCGCCGCGACGCGGAAAAAGATCTGAAAATGGCCGGCAGGGATGTGGCGCGTTCGCGGGACGCCATCGAGAAAATCGGCAGTGAAATAAACGCCCTGCCGGTTCACCGGGCGCTGCTTGAAAATGCCGCCACGATCGAATCGCTGCAGCAGGAGTTGGGCGGCTTTCGCAAAGCCCAGAAAGACCGGCCCGGACTCGAAGGGCGCATGCGGACGCTGCAGAAGCAGGCCGCTGACAGGCTTGAGGAAATCAGCGCGGACATCTCCGGTGAAGCGGCCAGGGCATTGCAACTGCCCCCGTCGACCGTGGGTGAGATCCAGGAACTCGCCAACGCTTACGAACGGTTGGCCGCCAGGCAGGAATCGGCTGCCGAGCAGCAGCGCAAACGCAATATCCGATTCAGCCAGCTGACCGATCAGCGCCGGGCGATGCCGGCGCCCGTGGATGTGTCACCCCTTGAAAATGCCCTGCAACCCGCGGTATCGGCCGGACCCATCGAAAAACAGCTGGGCGAGATGCGGTCCGCCAGCGATGCGCTTGAAGGCGACCTGAAGCGGTTGCTGAAACGACAGACGTTCTGGCGTGGTGCGTTGGCGGATATCGACGAACTGCCGCTGCCATCCAGGGAGACCATCGATCGGTTCGACGCCCGCTTGGATGCGTTGCAGCGCGCGCTTGAAAAACAGCGCGAGGCCAGGGTTGCAACGCAAGGCGAGATTGCTGCGATCCGGGCCGATATTCAGGCCATCGATTCGGCCAGGGAGGTGCCCACCGAGACGGACCTGAAAACCATCCGAGCCCTGCGGGACAAAGGGTGGGGGGTGATTCGCCAGACGCTGGAAGGCCAGACGCCGCCGGCTGAAGCATCCCGGGAATTATTAGGCCATTTTGAGGATGCTTCAGGCCTGCCCGATGCCTTCCAAAAGAGCATGGTCCGGGCGGATCACATCTCGGACCGTCTCAGGCGTGAAGCCGACCAGGTCAGTCGGAAGGGGTTGCTGGAAGCCCAAAAAGAGAAGCTGGAAAAAACGCTTGCCGATGTCGATGCAGCGCTTGAAGCGTCCCTGACGCAGCACGCTGATCTGGAGATCGCGTGGCAACAGGCGTGGGAACCGGCCGGCGTGACCCCGCAAACGCCGAGGGAGATGCGGGGCTGGCTTGCCGGGATCGAATCGCTGCGGGACAAACTGGCCGATTGGCGATCCGGAAAGGGCCGGGCGGAAGCGCTGGCCGCCCAACTGGCGGTCCTCAAATCGGACCTGATGACCGCGCTCGAGGCCGCCGGGGTTCCCCGGGAGCCAACCCCCCCGCTTTCCGGGCTGATCAGGACGGCCCAGGCCCACATTAACGCCCAAAGGGACCTCGAATCCAGGATCGCCGCCGCCGACCAGGAATTGATCCGCCTCGAGGCGGACCTGGAAGAGGGCAATGCCACTGGGGCGGACCTGGCGGATGCCCTTTCCCGGTGGAAAACGAGCTGGGAAGCCAGCGTCAAAAAAATCGGCATCCGTGCCGACGCCACGCCGACGGCGGCGCTGGCTGTCATCGAGAGCGTCCGGGAGGTCCGGAGCAAGCTCGGTGAAGTCGACGTGCTGCGCAAGCGCATCGACGGCATCGACCGGGATTCCGCCGGATTCATGTCCCGGGTGGATGCGCTGGTCGACGCCCTCGCACCGGATCTCAAGGCCGAATCCAGGGACCGGGCGGCCGAATTGCTCAACGGCCGGTTGACCCATGCCCGTAAAGATGAGTCCCGGCACGTCGGCCTGGTCGAAAGGCTGGAAGCATCACGGAAAGAACTGGAAGATGCGGAGCGGCGCCATTTTGAATGCCGGGCGCTGATCGAATCTCTGTGCCAGGCGGCCCATTGCGCCGATGCCGGGCTGCTGGCCGAGACGGAAAAACGGGCCCGGGAACGCCAGGCGCTGGTCAGAGCGCTTGACGACATCCAGCAGCAATTGCGCCGGTTGAGCGCCGGGGCAACGGTTGACGCATTTATTGGTGAAGCCTCATCCCTGGATGCCGACGGCATCGCGCCTGAACTTCAGGAGCTGGGTGAGGCCACGCAGGCCCTGGAAACGGAGCGTTCGGCGCTCGACCAGCAAATCGGCGCGCTGAAAGCCCGGCTCGAACAGATGGACGGCAGCTCCGCGGCCGCCACGTACGCCGAGAAGGCCGAGCGCCTGCTGGCCGGCCTTGAGTCGGACGTTGAGAAATATGCCCGGTTGAAAATTGCCTCGATCATTCTTTCCCGAACCGTCGAGCAGTACCGCGAGAAGCACCAGGGGCCTCTGATCTCCCGGGCCAGCGAGCTGTTCTGCCAGATGACCCTCGGCGCCTTCAGCCGGCTGCGGGCCGATTACGACGACAAGGGCCACCCCGTCCTGGTTGGCATCCGGCCGCAAGGCGACGCCCAGGTCACGGTCGACGGCATGAGCGACGGCACCGCCGACCAGCTCTACCTGGCCCTGCGCCTGGCCAGCCTTGAGCAGTACCTGGAGCACAACGAGCCGCTGCCCTTCGTGGTCGACGACATCCTTTTGCGCTTCGATGACGAGCGGTCCCTGGCCACGCTGAAGGTGTTGGGTGAACTGTCCCGAAAAACCCAGGTGATCTTTTTTACGCACCACCGCCACCTGGTGGAATTGGTCGAAGACCGTGCGTCGGGTCTGGCCATCGCGCAACACACGCTGGGTTCCGCTTAATCCGCAAGCGGCACGGGAAGACGAAAAACTATATGAGCTGCTGACTCTCGTCGATGCCATTCGTGGAGGCCGGGCACGTGAGCGGCAGATGGCACATATGGAAATTAAAAAAAGGTTGAAACCCGATGCCGAAGAGTAACAATCCCAACATAGAAATGCTTGAGGAAGCGGTTGAACGACTTGGAGGATCACATGACCTTTAGCGAAAAAAAGACCCTAGGCCGCACCAACCTCAAAGTAGGCAGATTGGGCATTTCATCGAGCTTCGGTGCCCCGGCCGCCGCCTACGAGGAGGCCTTCGAGCGCGGCTGCAACTACTTCACCTGGGGCACTTTCATCCGGGGCCGCTCCGGTCCCATGCGTTCGGCCATCCGCAGCATTACCGCGGCCGGCAGGCGCGACGATCTGGTGGTCGGCATGCTTACCTACGCCCATCACGCCTGGCTCACCGAGCATTTTTTTGTCAAGGGATTAGGGGATGCCGGCCTGGAATACGCCGACGTGCTTTTGCTGGGCTGGTTTCCCAAGCGTCCGCCGCAGAAGGTCATCGACGGGGCGCTCAAACTCAAGGAAAAGGGCCTGGTGCGCTTCATCGGGCTGACCAGCCACAACCGCAAGCTGTTTCCCGAGCTGGCCAGGGAGGGCCTGTTCGATGTTTTCCACATCCGCTACAACGCCGCCCATCGCGGTGCGGAAACCGAAACCTTTCCCCATCTCACCGGCGACGACCGGCCCGGCGTGGTCAGCTTCACCGCCACGGACTGGCGCAAACTTCTCGGAAAAAGAAAGCTGCCTCACGGCGAAACGCCGCTGACCGCCGCCGAGTGCTATCGCTTCGTGCTGTCCCATCCGGCGGTGGATGTCTGCATGATGGGGGCGAAAACATTGGAGCAGATGCGGGAGAACCTGGCGGTTTTGGATCAGGGGGCGCTGACGGCGGAAGAGATGGAACGGGTGCGGATGATCGGAAAGCTGGTTTACGGGAAATGAATACCACGGAGAGAAAAGAGCGGGAAACCACGGAACACACGGAATACACGGAAAGACCTTGAGACCCAGAAGAAAGGGTATGCAGGAATGCAATTCGGGGTCGCACCGAGGCGACGCATAAAGCCGGACCGTGAGCGAGCCCCTGCGGGAGAAGATAACCTACGACGGCGGATGCCTCCACTTTTCACAATGGAAAGAAACCAAACCGCCGTGACAGACCAACAATCAAGCCGTATGGCCTGAACGCGGGCTCTTTTCGGGGACCGGTGAGAAAACGCCGCTTCGACCGGTTTCGCCCTTCTCGGATGGCATATCACCCGAACCGCTTCAGAAGGTGTTCTCGTTATCAACCCCACCCCGTTTGCAGGCATTGCCAAGCCCCTCAACAGAAAATTGCTGGATGAACACCGCAGTAAACGCATCGTCCATCAGATCGACCCACACTGCCGAAACATCCAATCCAAGGCGGTTGAAGGGCTGGGCGGAAGGGGGGTCAGGCTCCCTGCAGGCGAAACGAAGGCAGGACAAGGTTTTCCGCCCACCCCAACGGTTTCTTTAACTTCAATGCATCCAAACGGCCAGACAGGCTGGTGCCCGATTCGTTGTCGGCTGAATGGAACGCGCTGCCTGCGAATCAACCCTTGTGGTGCATGGTCTCCTCGGCCGCGGGTGACTTGATAACGGGGTTGATGTCCAGGATGCTGACGGATGCGACACGGATCGTTTTGGCCATTGCGCCGACTTCCACGTCACCGGTCACGGCCACGGTATCTCCGGTATAAGACTCAAGATCTTTGCCCAGAATAAGATATTCACCGGCGTCGGTACTGAGGGCGGCGCCGTTATCGGTCTTCACCACGGTGCCGATGAGTTCTTCGCTCATGGCCAGGGCCGATGTCGCCGTGGCCACGAAAAGGAAGACGCAGGCCAACAGCATTGTGCGGAGCATGATCGGTTTGGTTTTCATGGGAGACTCCTTTCGTTGGTTGAATGGACAAGCGGTGCCAGCGGCACCCTCGGACAGTCCAAATATGCGTCGTCAAGGTTGGATCCGGTATCGGTGCCCATCTGAACTTTGCGTCGGCGCAGCGCTGAAATGCCTGTCCTTTTTTGTCCTACATGATCTTGCGAAACAGCCGCATCTTCAAAAAAATTTACAGTGCATGGGGTCGGGCCAGGCTGAATGAACGAATATCAAGGGCTCAGGATAAAAACAGGGCCATGTTTTGGTCTTAAAACGATGTTTCGGGAGCGAAAAAGGCGGTTTAAGGGAGTGCTGAGAACCACAGGACACACTAAACACACGAAAAGACCTCGATACACAGAAGGAAAAGTGTGCAAGGGGCCGACCGATGCTTACGAATTGTTTTCGATGATCGAGTCGGTCACCGTGATCGGCGTGTCGCTGTGCATGGAGATGCCGTCGTATACCGGGTACCAAAAGCCGCCGATATTGTCCGTTATTGCGGACTCGTCGATGATGATATCGCCCGTGTGGTCATTGGAAACGAAAAAGATGGCCGATCCGTGTTCATTGACCTCGTTGTATTCGATGCGCGAGCCGAGAACGGTCAGGGTCATCGTGTTGCCGTCATTATAGATGGCGCCGCCGCTGCCGCCGCCCGGCGTACCGGATTGCGCCGGATTGGCGCCGTATCCAAGGGCGCTGTTGTAGGAAAACAGGCTGTTGATGATGGTCCATGAGACACCGATGCTGCTGATGGCGCCGCCGTTGGATCCACGGTTGCCGTATCCTTCGACACCGCCGAACGTGCAATGGACGATGGTGACGGGCAGGCCGTCGTATTGGCTGAACACCCGGATAGCGCCGCCGCCCACATCAGGGCCTTCATCGGCGCAGGCATTGTTGAAAAAGCGGCAGTTGACGGCCTTGAATCGTCCCCCGCGTACCCAGATTGCCCCGCCGCCGTCATATTCGGTTTCAGCGCTGGAATTGCCATTGGCAAAGGTGATGTTCTGCACCGTCAATCGCGGATAATCCTGGTTCTGGCAATGATCGGTGGTCCAGACCTGATCCGGATCACAGGTGTTCATGTACAGCAGGCGGGTTCGCCCCCCTCCACTGAGCGACACCAAACCGCCGCCATCGATGACGATGTCGGGGTCGGCATTGTTGAACACTTTGGCCGGTCTTGGGAGCGTTATCGTGATCGGATCAGGACCGCAGTCGAATACAATTGTTCCTCCCTGGGCGACGGCATCGATAAAAGCTTCGGCGCTGCAGCTCTCCGGCGTGCCGTTGCCGACAATCTGATCGGGGGAGGATACGTCTTCGAGGTTCGCTTCGGCCGGTATCGATGCGGTGCCGGCCGGATTGCCGGCAGGTGGGCCATCGTCCGGATTGACGGTCGGGAAATAGCTGGTCTGACCGGAAGGCGCCTCCGTTTTTCCGCCACCGCCGCCGGAGCCGCAGCCGGACATTAGAATGAAAATCGCTGCCATGCATAACCGGCAGAGCGGATGCAGGGTCCATCGTTTCAACATGTTTTCCCTTGTGGATGGTCGTCGTCAGGCGGTTCTTTCTGATCCCAGTACCCAGCAAACAGCAGGCCAAGGTGAACCGAAAATGACAAAGGGTGGGATTTGTTTGAGTTTCATTGTGTTTAGGATCTACCCGGTGAGGGAACAGAGGGAGAAAAAGACGTCATGGCAGATAAATGAACCGGTTTCGTAATCGGCGGGTGCACTTTTTGTCACATGACCCATCCATGGCTATTCTTTTGTTAGAACGCATCTCAAAAATAAGGATCAGGGTTCAGGGCAAGGCATGCAACGGCGAAAAAGCGCAGCATACAGGTAGTATGTGAGCATTTTGAATCGTTTCATAAGCCGCCATGGGCACTCAGACTATTTTTGAGATAGGTTATAGTATGGTTTCGGGGATACAATCCGATTCTTTTGAGAAAGGCAGTTTATGTTTGACAGGTGCTATAATCATTTTAATATAGAGATATATCGGTCGGTCACCCTTTAACGCAGCCATCCATGTGATTCGTTTTGAGGTCGAAGCAGTGGAACAGCAACAAGACAAACGACGCAGCCAAAGCAGGCGCTCCGGAGTCGATCGTCGCAGAATCGATCCTCCCATGTACACAGGCGTCGAGAGACGAATCGATCCATGCAGTCGAAGCGGCGATGACAGAAGAGAGGACAACGCGTCCTGGAGTGAAATGCAGCCAAGATGCGTTAAATAGCGGCTTCCGTGATCCTTCGTGCTTCAGGGCCCCCGCAGGCGGGATTTCCGCTTCACTTCATCAAGCGAAGAGGGCGAAGCCTCGCATTTTCACGTGAGGCAGGTCTACCTGAAATTATCGCGCTGCATATACCGCGTCAGGGTTTTTGCTGTTTAGGGATCAAGCCTTCCCCGGCCAGATACTCATGAATTTTTTGGGGAGAGAAGTTGATCATATTTTTAGACAGTTTGTGGAGTCGGAATCCCTGTCGCGCCAGGTCCTCCATCTCCGGAAACAAAAACCTGCGCATCCTGGCAGAAGCCGCCAGGATGACCGTGCCTGCACCTTCCGCTTTTCTTTGCTTCTGGATGCGTTTGATGACCCTGGCTGCAAAACGGCGTCGCAACTCATCCAGATGCTGATCCCGTTTGTCATCGTAGCCGTGGACGCCGCCGCCTTGGGGAACCGCGCCACGGCCCGTTTTGGAATCCGAAAAATTATCCTTGGCCGATTTGATTTCAGCGTTTACGAGTTCTGCATGGGGTTTTAATCTGGGACCGGACTCGATTTTGGGAAACTTCACCGGCTCGAGTGTAAAAAAACGTGCCGACGTGCGGTTCACCACCACAATCAGAGTCTCGCTCATCTGTGTCCCTCCTTTTTCAATGAAAAAGATGTAAGCCGACGTCCATTCCTGTCTTTGAGAACCAGGCCACTGCAAGAGCCCTATTCATATCCGATGGTTCCATTGATTATTGGGGGCCTGACTGTCTTACCGGCTGCTTTGGGGCGAACTCAAATTTTCACATGGCCCGGTCTGGTCTTTTACATTTAAGAAAAAGCCCCGGTTAAACCCAGCAATAGAATCAACCCGATAATTGACATCACGAAAAGGGTTACTCCCAAGGCCAGCCAATCCTGCTCAGTCATGACTTCCTCCATTTTTAGGGGACCATTGGCAGGAAATGATCGGAAAACGGATCAGTGCCTATCAGGCATCCTGTCAGGAAGATGGATCAGCATGGGGATGAAGCATCACCGCAGCAGAAGCGGGCAAACGGGGATTCAGGTGTGAAAAGGGTGAATGCGGATCAACATCGGCGATCGTTCCCACCACTTCATCAAGTTTAGTTATAACTGATTTTGGCTGTCAATATTATTCTGGCCCCGGATAGTGACGAGGTTTCCAGGAACAGCCCCCGAGGGGGTCGAGGTGCCGAGGTGCTTGCGACGGTCCTTCTCGGAAAGGATTGGGGACAGGATCAAGCCGGATCAAAAAGATTGATTGCGTCGGCGGTTTCCTTGAACGTCGGGAAACGCTGAGACCCTATGCACAACGACGGTCTGGATCCTGAACACACGTTTTACAACCGGCCTTGTTAATCAGCCAGTTTGGCCTGAAATCATTTCGATCAAGGTAATTTTTCTGGACTTTTCCACTGCTTTCCCCCAGATATACAACTATTGTTGCCGAGTCCCGGCCCCATTGACCCACAATCTGGTTTTTTGCATCGATACTTACCATTCCCGGCGCCCGGATCATGGGGCAGGAGCGGGCCGGGATCGGTACGCGACCAGCGCTTGTAAGATAGCGGGAATGCGTTCCGGTGATGTTGTCAGATGCCTGGTGGAAAAGGACATCGCTGTACGCAATGGGCATTTTTATGCGCTGTGATGTTTTGTGGGGTTGGAGATCGGGGATACGGCGGATGGGATCATCCGGGTTGTTTTGGTGCCTTACAATATTTCTAAAATGGAGAGCAGTTGAGGGAACTCTAAAAATGTACTACGGAAGAAACAGAAAGATTACACGATTTTTTCTTTCTATCTCGTCTGGTCAATATTTGAGAGAGGACCTAAAGCCCAGCGGCTTTTTATTGTATATCATTGAAAATAACGAGTAGCGGTTAAAAGCAAAGGATTGTTTTATTATGACAAACCCATTTTTCTGATATCCTTGATTTTTTCTAATATTATATTTATATCAAATCGTTATATGGATAAAATTTTCACTTGTTACTCATTCATGAGGTGTGAGCTCTCAAAAAAATGGTTAGCACGATAAACAACATGAATCATTGTGACCAAGTTTTAAAAGCAGTCGATTTTTTCTGTGGTGCGGGAGGCATGAGTTATGGCCTATCACGTGCCGGCATAAAAATATTAGCTGGAATAGATGTTGATTACCAATGCAAGGAAACATACGAACACAACAATAAGCCTGCCAAATTTATACAAAAAGACATACGATATTTAAAAAATGAGGAATTGAAAGAAGAAATTGGAATTAGAAAAAACGATGACAGCTTAATTTTCGTTGGATGTAGCCCCTGCCAGTTTTGGAGTAAAATAAATACCGACAAAACAAAAAGTGAAAGTAGTGCATTCCTCATAAGTGAATTTCGTAGATTTGTTAAATATTTTAATCCTGGATACATCCTCATCGAAAATGTTCCCGGCCTAAAAAATAAAAATGAGAAGACATCTCTACCAGAGTTTCTTCAATTTCTTGAACAACAAAAATATGTTTGTGATAACGATGTAGTTAACGCAATTCGATTTGGCGTCCCACAAAATCGAAACAGATTTTTATTAATTGCTTCACGCCGGCATCGCAAAATTGTCCTGCCTAAAGGAAGAAGGAATAAACGGCTAACAGTACGAAATTTTATTGGTAAAATTAAAAGTTTTCCTCCAATTATCGCAGGACATGTGGACAAACCTGTTAGAATGCATACCGCAGCAGCGTTATCAAATAAAAACTTACAACGTATTAGAACAACACCGCACGATGGCGGTGATCGTTTCGCATGGCGGGATGATCCAGAACTCCAAATCCCAGCATACGAGGGTAAAGATAAAAATTTTATGGATGTTTATGCGCGTATGTGGTGGGATAGGCCTGCTCCTACAATTACTACACGATTCAATAGCCTCTCAAACGGCAGATTTGGTCACCCTGATCAAGACAGAGCGTTATCTCTAAGAGAGGGTGCAACACTGCAAACTTTTCCTAAGCGATATCGCTTCATATGCTCCAGTCAAGCTGCAAAGGCACGTCTAATTGGCAACGCTGTTCCTCCTGCATTGGCTGAACGGATTGGAAAGCATCTCATTCGGATTGATAAAAATGGCAAAGTTTAAAACTAGAGCCAGAGCTGTTGATATGCTAGGTAGGCAACAAATTGCCGGTATTGCGACAGCAATTAGTGAGCTTTTTAAGAATGCATACGATGCATACGCTGATAACGTTGAGGTTGACTTCTTTAAATCCGATGGCTTGTTTGTCCTAAGAGATGACGGCTATGGCATGACAGCAGCTGAGTTTGAGGGACGATGGCTCACCATCGGAACTGAAAGTAAGCTCGACACAGAACATGAACTTGGCCTCCCCTATATCCCGCAAGATAAGGTGGCCCGGAGTATTATGGGAGAAAAAGGGATTGGGCGCTTGGCAATTGCGTTGATCGGTCGTCAGGTTTTGGTGCTGACAAGGGCTAAGAGGGAGGACGGACTTCACGATCTTGTTGGTGCATATATTCATTGGGGCCTTTTCACTATCCCGGGTATTAACCTTGAAGAGATTGAGATCCCAGTTCGCACTTTCTCAAATGGTAAACTACCCAGCCAGAAAGATATCGCCAGACTTATCGATCAGTTAAAAGCCAATGTGAAGTATCTCTGGGACAACCATCACGATAATAATGAATTTCCAACAATTTTGGAGGAATTAGAAACGGTATGCATCGATCCTATAGACATAGATGATTTTCTTGACGGTTTGAGTCTGTCCGGTTCCGGGCATGGCACCCATTTTTACATAATGCCTGCAGATGAAAACCTTGAAGCGGAAGTCGAGGCAGAAAAACGGAGCGAAGAACGGAATTTTACCAAATTTCTCATTGGGTTTTCCAATCAAACATTCACCAGTGATGAAGAATCCGTTTTAAACACAGCCTTCCGCTATTGGGAGTCGGATCGAAATTATGAGGATTTAATAGAAAGCAACGAATTTTTTACCAAAGATGAGCTCTTAAACGCTGATCATCATTTAAAAGGGCGTTTTGATGACTACGGTCAGTTTAGTGGCGAAGTTCGCATTTATGATGCCGATCCTGTTGACCATATTGTTTCATGGAAAGAAGGTGCCGGAAAAAAAACTCTATGTGGCCCTTTTAAAATTGAATTCGGTTATGTTCAAGGGAATCGACGCGAAACAAAAATGCCACCGGATGAATGGAGAGCTTTATCTGATAAAACATCCTTAATTGGGGGCCTGTATGTATACCGGAATGGTTTGCGGGTTCTCCCCTATGGGCTTTCGGATTTTGATTGGCTGGACATAGAACTACGTCGGAATAAAGGTGCCGGGTACTATTTTTTCTCATATAGAAGAGTTTTTGGCGCTGTAAAAATCGATAAAGTCGATAACAACAAACTGGTTGAAAAGGCCGGGCGTGAGGGATTTCAACACAATAAAGCTTTTCGCCAGTTTCGTGAGATATTGATTAATTTTTTTATTCAGTTAGCTGCCGATTTTTTTAGATCAAATGCAAATATTTCGACTTTATATGATGATAAGAAGAGGGAATATACTCGAATTGAATTGGCACGCCAAAAAAAAGAGCGGCAGGCAACGACCAAAAGAAAAAATTTTTCGGAATTGTTGGATAAGTTTTTTCAAAGAACAAACGAGAGTTTGGTAGACATTGAGGTGGTACAACTTGACAACTGGATAAAGCGAAAGATGTACTCAGCCGGCCAGATCAAGGACCCGGACAAAGCGGCACAAGCCTTACTTGATGCTGAACTAGGCGCTAACCAAAAATTATCAAAAATTAGTGAATCCTATCGTGTTACCAAGCCACGTGGAGTCGGTCTTACCAAACAATTAAGACGTGATTGGGAGGCGTATGTAAACGAGTATTCAAGATTGGAGACGGAGGTATTTGGCCCCGCTGCGGAACGGATAACCGAAACAATAGGTAACGTAGCTAGAGAGGCGCAAATATATGTAGATCAAAGGAGAAGGCTAAAAGCGATACTGGATAACGTTGTCCACAAAACGCGAACAATAATGAATAAAGAAGTGCAGGATACCAACCGTACTGCCACTGAAACACGGAAAAAGGTATTGGATATCGCCAGAAATGCCATTGCTGAAATGAATCAAACAATAGAAAAAGTGACTGCAGAGTTCAGTAGGCAGAATCTTGCTGAAATGGCTACCGAATCAATAGAGAAACTACGTGGAGATATGGAAGCCGATATTGCATCGGTTGCACGTAGAAATCGCGACATTCTTGAACATGTTCGTAACCAACTCGCAGATGCTGTTGCATTCGAAACAGACGAAGCTGGAGAATTCATAACCAATATTGAAATGGACGAAGCTATTGATGAAGAGCTACTGGCATTAAGAGAACAGGCCGATCTTGATGCTGACTTGGCCCAGCTTGGTATGACAATTGGAATAATTAATCATGAATTTGATTCTGCTATAAAAACAATTCGCAAGGGAGTACGTGAACTAAAAGGGTGGGCACGCGCCAACGACGAATTGGAGCCGTTATACCGTAAAATAAGAACAAGTTTTGACCATTTGGATAATTTTCTGAATTTATTTACTCCCTTACAGCGGCGGATGTATAGAGAACCTATAGAAATTGTAGGCTATCAAATTGAAAAGTTTATTCAGGAGTTGTTTGAGAACCGCTTAGAACGCCATAATATAACATTGAAAGCCACAAAAGATTTTCAGGAGAAAATCCTAATTGGATACCCTTCGACGTTTTTTCCCGTATTTGTCAATATTATCGATAATGCGATTTTTTGGATGAGAAACGAATCTGGTCGAAGAGAAATTTTTTTGGATGCGAACCGGAGTTCATATTCAATAAAAAATTCCGGTCCTAAAATTCATGCAAGAGATCAAGATGCTATTTTTGAACAGGGTTTTACCCGTAAACCCGGTGGACGCGGTTTGGGGCTTTTTATTGCAAAAAATGTTCTCCGAAAAGAAGGATTTGATTTATCTCTTGGCCCTACTGATGATGAGTTTACTGTTAATTTTGTTATCGATAGTCGGGAGCCGCGATGAATTATACCAGTGAATTTTTTGTTGATTCAGTAGCTGCTGCAAGTAATTTTATCCAAACTGCGGTAATAATAGATGATAAACTGTTTGAAAAATTTGCCGGAGAACCACCAAAAAAATTAAAGGAAACAAAATCAAGAAAACATGTGATCCGAAGAAAAGATGACGGTATTCAAAAAATAAAATCTGATGAAATAAGCGATGATCCGCACAATGTCGATACTCAGGACCTAATACGCGCATTTGCTAAAAAAAGTATTGTCTGTGCGGCTTATCAGCCAAAACATAGAGACTTTTCGACTGGCTCTACTGGCGATTTTAGAAAACTCTGTAAAAATGCCGATATCGTAATAGTTGACTGGTCCATGTTCGCAGATAATGGCCAGAGGGCTAAAAAGTTGATTGCCGGAATAGTAACTGAAAACCTGAGAGACACACCAGAACAACTAAGATTGATAATTGCTTATACAGGCGAACCAAATCTTTTCAATATCGAGAATCAAATTTTCACTCATCTTCAATCCATTGATCAAGAACTGCCCTCGCCTGAAAAAGAAGAAAATTTAGCGGTTCGTTTTGGTTCTTCCCGGATAATTGTCTTAGGTAAAAAAAACGGACGTGGCCGTCTTGAAAAATATCAATCTCATGAAGTAACAGAGGTCGAGTTGGCTGAACGTGCAATACAAGAATATGCAATAATGACTTGCGGGCTCATGTCAAATGTAGCATTGCGGTCCGTAGCGGCATTACGATCAAATACCAGAAAAATAATATCAAATTTCTCTCCAAAACTTGATGCGGCCTTCCTAACTCATAGAGTTTTGAGTCTTCCCGATGAGAATGCTGAGTCACACTTGTTAGAAATGATGTCCTCGGAGTTTTATGCTGTAATAGAAGACAGTTTTCAAACAGATTTAGTTTCTAAAAAGGCGGTTGTTCAATGGTTGGATCACAAGAAAGAAATTTTGAGTAAAGGACTTGAGGAATTTGGTCAATATCCTAAAGAATCTCAACCACATGATGATCTTAAACAGTTATGTGTCGAAGGCGCAGATTTTTTTTGCGATTCAAATAATCATCCATTTCAGGTTCTAAAAAAAATTAACGCTAAAGGATTTGAATCTCGTAATAAGTTGAGTAAGGTTCTGTCCGGTAAAACCGAATATGTAGGAGATTACCAACTAGCATGCAGCATGGCTCTACGTACATTCTATAGTAACAAAGCCAGAACCTTAACCCTTGGGACACTTTTACAGACCAAAAGCGAGAATGGAAAAAACTATTGGGTTTGTGTCCAACCCAGATGTGATTCTGTCAGGCTGGATGATGATACAAGATTTCCTTTTCTGCGGTGTGATATTGTTGCTGAGGAAGACTATAGAAGCAAACGGAGTGTTGTCCTATTCGAAAATGGACATCCTATTTGTTTAAAAATTGATTGTAAACCAAACAGAATTAAAATGTTAACTTTTAAGCCGGATTCCTCAAAACGTATTGTCTCTAAGCCGGATCTTGAGAAAAAAAGATTTGTTTTTAAAGCACTTAATGGAATGGAATTTTATTGGAGAGGAGAGCTTAAGTTTGAGCATGCCCAGCGAATTGCTCAAGAACTATCGGGGCAGTTATCACGAGTCGGGCTGGCGGAATCCGAATGGCTCCTTCGTTACAAAAAATGATCAAACATGGTTGACATATACGGAAAGGATAAAAGATCCGACATAATGTCACGCGTTCGATCCAGTGGTAATAAGGCCACTGAAATAAAAATGATTAAAATTTTTAAAGAGTTAGGAATCAAAGGTTGGCGCCGAAAGATTCCAATATCTGGAAAGCCGGATTTTACTTTCCAAAAATTGAAAATAGTTGTCTTTGTTGATGGATGTTTTTGGCATGGTTGCCCTATTCACGGTAAAATTCCTAAAACAAATGGAAGCTTTTGGAAAAGAAAACTTGAAAGGAATGTTGAGCGAGATAAGGAGGTGACAGAGGAACTTATCAACAAAGGCTGGTTTGTAATACGTGTTTGGCAGCATGAGTTAAAACAAATTGAAAATTTAAAACTTAAGCTTTCTCAGCTTATAAGTGCGTAAGCGTTTAATTTTTTAACTTAGGGATCAATACTGCTTTTGACTCTTACTTGATATCATGACATTCTCTCCGTAATTTCCCACCCACTAAATCGAATACCCGGACGCCTGGTATCATTTCATGAACCGGGGTAGAAAATCTGAAAACGTCTTTTTCGTCAAAGGCGACTATCAGGTTTTTATTCTGGTGATGATCGAATCCATACAGATGTGGAACCTGCGCATATCCGAATTTTTGTTTGATATCCAATGGGCCGAGGTCGAACCAGGCTTGGTAAACGATGACCAACGGCTTAGGACAAAAGCGCGGTAATGTTTTAAAAATGGAAACCACGGAACACACCGAATACACAGAAATTTTCATCCTATTCTTCTTCCGTGTTTTGCGTGGTTAAGAAGAAAATTCAATCGTCGGCATCCCGAAAAAACAACGCCATGCTTCGATTACAGGCTTTTTTTGAGCTGGTCCAGTGCACCGGTCAGCGCTTTTTTGTGGGCGGCGATTCGTCGCCTGAGGGGCCAGGCGGTGGGTGTTTCGGTGGTGATCGAATGGTGCGTGCGGCCTTTCTTGAGCAGATACCAGTCCAGCGTGCTGTTGAATTCGGGCAGCGTGGGGTAATCGGGGTCGTCGGGAGACATAGCGCTGATGAGGCCGTCGCGGCACTCGGCGCCATAGACCGACCGGCGTCCGGTGATGGGATAGCCGGCGGTGGAAAGGGCTTTCAGGATCGACGGGCCGAGAACCGGGTGCCCGCTCGAGGCGGTTTCGTAAAGGTAGAAGCCGGCCGGTATATCCTCCACCGAAAAGGCCTCGCCCCGCGGCATATACGTGTCGGTTTCATGCAGGTCGACGGCCAGGCGATAGGGACCGGGAAACTGGTGGAGCAGATCCTTGACCGCCGCGACTTCCGGCAACCCGGCAGCCTTGCCGAAGGCCCGGTTCAGGTCGGTGCCGCCGCTGGCGTAGCGCACACTGCGGGTGAAGCCGTAGGGGTTGAGGCAGGGCAGGATCAGGAATGAAAAATGCCTCAGGTAGCGGTCGATGCCCCGCTCGATGAATTCCAGGAGGGCGTAAACCCCGGCCGGTTCTTCGCCGTGAATGCCGGCCGAGAGGATGATGCGGGGAAGGTCGCCGGAATAATTGCGGGTCACGGCCGCGTACAGGGGATGGACGCCGTCGTCGGTGGTGATCCGGCCGGCCTTGACCAGGCGATGCGCGTTCGTTTTTTTTCTGAGCGGCCGGGCGACCTCGCTGGACAGATGCCGTTTGACGGTGGCGCGTTTTCTGGCCGCCAGGTCGATCAACCCACTGGCCCAATGCCAGTTGACCCGGCAGGCCGTATCGATGGGCGTCCTGCCCGAAGTTTCGGCCGTTACCGTATGGGCCACCCCCAGGCGGTGCAACAGGTCGCCCAGTGTGCCGTCGTGCCGGACGATGAAGCCGTCCCCGTCGGTCCGCATGCCGCTGCCTTGGCCGGCGCTGATCACCTTGTGATCGAGAACCGGCACGATTTTACGGATCGCCCCCACGATCCGGCCGTAAACCGGGAGATCACCAAAGGCGTAGTGGTAGGCGGCGGCCTGGCCGACGCGCGAGATGGTGTCCTGGTGCAGGTCGAGGGCCGCGACGATGTTCTCTATCGGCTCGCGCCGAAGAAGCTGGTGCATGAGGCGTGTTTCGGCCGGCAGATCCAGGTTCAGCCGGCTGTCGGACGACCAGTACCAGCGTTTGAACGTCGCACCGCGGCGGATATCATCCACCCGATTCCCATTGACGAGCTCGTAGCGCAGGAAATCGTTGTTGACGCCGGTCCCCTCGCCCTCAGCGGTGTTGTAGCGCTGCCGGGCATCGTAGCCTGCCGGGTTGCCGAGCGGATAGACGATGAGCTTGACCCCGCGTTTGTGGGCATAGTCGAACAGGCGGTCGAAATAGCGGATGAGGCTCAGCGGGCCGGCCACTTCGTCCCCGTGGATTCCTGCGCGGATGAGCATGAACCGGTCGTCTGGCTTGGCGCCGCGCGAGACGATCCGGTAAAAATCGTATCCGGCGCCAGGGTAATCGAGGCGGTGCCGGGTAATCTCGATATCGCGCCGTCCGGCCGACAGCTCCTCCAGTTTTTCATAGTAACCGGTGGTTGTTCGCAGCCGTTCATCGCGGATGCGCCTGTCGATGATGATCATCCGCCGGATGATCAAATCGTCTCTGGATTGGAGGTAGTTGCCGGGAAAGTCGAACCACAGTCGCATGAACGTCGACAGCTTCAGCGCCCGCCGATGACCCAGGCTCGGATCTTCGAGGTAGATGTTCTCCCGGTCGATGCCGCTGACCACCGAATAGTGACCGCCTTCGAAGGCAAACCAATCGACGATGACCGGAATCTTTTTGCGGCTGACCCACTCCCTGATATCTTCCAGATCCGAAAGATCCTTCACCCGGGCGCGGAAGCCGAATTTCCGGGCGGCGCCCACCAACCCCTCCGCCCCGGTCCCGGAGGACGGGCTGCAGCCGGATATCAGCGCCAGTTTCTTTTCCGTGATTTTGACGCCCAGATAACCCAGCACGATTTTTAACGATGCCGGGCCGCAATAGCCGGGCTTCTGTCTGAAAGGAGCGATATTCAACATGGCATCCATATTAGAACCGATTCTGGACTAATTCAAGAAGGAGGTTGATACTCCCGGCGTGTCACGGACCGCGATTTTACCTGATCAACCGCTTCCAGCGGTCCGGCATTCAAGGGGAGGGAGTGCCTTGGTTTTTTGAAAGTTGGAACCACGGAAAACACGGATCACACGGAACTATTGATTCTATCTTTCCGTGTGATCCGTTTATTCCGTGGTTAAAAAAAAGGCGCACCCTGGTTTTTTTAAGGGTTGGAAAGCATCGAACACACAGAAGACAAAAAAGACCTTGTGAAGCAGTGGAAAAGGCAGGTAATGGTGGGAGGTGAAGATGATGCGGTCCACGCATATCCTTGTTTATGCGGCTTCGCGTGAAGCGCTGACTGAAATGGATGGGAAGGGTTGCCATGTGGAAACGTTCCGTGTGTACCAAGGACTGCCCGGATACCTGCGGCTTGCTGGTCAAGGTTGAAGCAGGAAGGATAACGGCCGTCAAGGGTGATCCGGACCATCCGGTCACCCGGGGTTTCATTTGTCGCAAAGCGGGGTATTTCCCGGAGCATGTCCACACCGCCGAACGGATTCTGGCGCCGCTGAAACGAACCGGTCCCAAGGGCTCGGGTAGGTTCGCGACGGTCACCTGGGACGAAGCCCTGGGGGAGATTGCCGGGCGCATGGCCGCGGTTGCGGCGGAACACGGCCCCGAGGCAATTCTACCCTATTATTATGCCGGGCACATGGGCCTTGTGCATCGCCACGCGGGCCACGCTTTTTTTCACCGGCTGGGGGCCAGCCGGCTGATCCCGACCATCTGCGGACCGGCGGCCGGCGCCGGCTTCGAGGCCAGCTTGGGGAGCGGGCCGTCGACCGCCATCAGTGCGGCCGCCGCCTCCGACTTCATCATCATCTGGGGATCGAACACCTTGACCACCAACCTGCATGCCTGGCCCTTTTTCCAAAAGGCCAGAAAAAACGGTGCGCGGCTGACGGTTATCGATCCCTACCGGACCGAGACCGCCAGGCGGGCCGACACCCACCTGATGCTCCGGCCGGGGACCGATGCCGCCCTGGCTCTGGGGATGATGAACGTGCTGATCGCCGATGACCTGATCGATCATGCGTTTATCAAGACGAGAACCGTGGGATTTGATGCCCTCAAGGCGCGGGCGGCCATGTATCCGGCGGAGAAGGCGGCCGCCATCTGCGGCATTTCAGCCGGGGCGGTCAGGGAACTGGCCCGGGCATATGGCCGTGCCGGCGCACCATACATCCGCACCGGCTGGGGACCGAGCCGCCAATTGGGCGGGGCGATGGCCATGCGGACGATCGCCCTTCTCCCGGGCCTGGTGGGCGCCTTCAAGCAGCCCGGCGCCGGGATCACCCGCAGCCTGGGCGGTGCACCGTCCGACCTCTCTTTTTTGACCCGGCCCGATCTCTGCCCGCCGGGCACCCGCAAGGTCAACATGGTCCATCTGGGCCACGCCCTGACGGAACTGGAAGGCCCGCCGATCAAATACCTGCATGTGTATCTCTCCAACCCGGCGGCGGTGGCCCCCCAGTCGCGCCCGGTCATGGCCGGCCTGGCCCGGGAAGACCTGTTCGTCTCGGTGCAGGAGATGTTCATGACGGACACGGCCCGTATGGCTGATATCATCCTCCCGGGGGCCAGCTTCCTGGAAGTCAAGGACCTCTACCGGGCTTACGGCCACAACTGTATCCAGCTGGCGGAGCCGGTCATCCCGCCGGTGGGCCTGAGCCGTTCGACGCTGGCCATCTTCCAGGACCTGGCGGCAAGGATGGGTTTTGCGGAGGATGTCTTTTCCCTGACGGAAGACCAGTGTGTCGACAGGCTGCTGAAGGAGCCGTCACCGTATATGGTCGATGTCGATGCCAACCGGGTCCGATCCGGTTGCGCCGTGCCCCTCAATATCCCGGACAACCCGTACGCCCAATCCTTCAACACCCCCTCGGGCAAGGTGGAGTTCTACTCCCGGGCCTGGGAAGCGAAGGGACTCGATCCGCTTCCCGATGGCCGTCCGGTTCGAGACCCGGAGGGCGGTGAACGATTCCCGCTGGAGTTCATCACGCCGCCCCACCGTCTTTTTCTCAACTCGGCGTTCAACGAAATCGCCGCCCTCAGGGAGGAGGCCGGACCACCTGTCGTCCTGATCCACCCCGGGACAGCCGCCGCCCGCAGGATCGCCAGCGGCGACCTGGTTCGCGTCCATAACGATCGCGGCGAATGCTGCCTGACGGCCAGGGTGACCGCGGATACCCGGCCAGGGCTGCTGGTCGCCGAAGGGCTTCGCTGGCCCGGCTTTCATCGGGGAGGTAGGGGGGCCAACCAGCTGACCAGCCAGCGACTGACCGACGCCGGCGACACCTGTGCGTTTCACTGCAGTCGGGTGGAGGTGGAGCCGGCATCGTCCGTTAAGGATTAGCTGCCACGGAACACACAATACACGGAAATCGATCATCATCTGCGTCTTCCGTGTGATCCGTGTATCCCGTGGTCGAAAAGTGAAGAAAAAAAGAGGGCATGATCAGATGGAACTTATCGAGAAAGTCAAACAGGACGGGCTGGTTGTGGACGGTGGCATGGGATCCATGCTTATCTCCCGAGGGCTCAAGGGGGGTGAGTGCGCAGAAAAATGGAATATTGACCGCCCTGAGGTAATACAGGAAATACACCAGGCCTATTTTGATGCGGGGGCGGATGTGGCAACCGCCAATACGTTTGGCGCCTCGTCCCTTAAGCTGGAAAAAATGGGCATCAAGGAGGGTGTTGAGATCATCAACACCGAAGCGGTTAAGCACGCAAAGGCGGCGGCGAAGCCAGGACAATATGTGGCCGGGGATTTGGGTTCCGTGGGAGAAATGTTTTCCCCCATGGGCAGCATGACGGTAGAGCGGGCCAAAGACCTCTATGTCCACCAGGCCCAAATTATCGAGGCCGCCGGTGTGGACCTGTTTCTTATCGAAACCAAAATTAACCTGGAACGAAGCCTTTGATGCCGGATTAAGTCCGGCATGACGCCGGTGGTACCTTTTGTTGCCGGTCTATTTTTGAGATAGGTTTTACCAAAACTGAGCGATTGTCGAGCTTGCCGCAGATACAAGGAAGATGCTTTTCCGCTATAGTCGCCTATGCGGGAAGGCGTCTGACGCCGCAGATGCGGTGAGATCGACAATCCCAACGGGTTTTAAATTTTTCAGGATAGATTTCGGAAATATTCAATTAAATGACAACCATCTATCATCCGAAAAAATTTGAAACGCTCAGTTTAAGCTTTAATAATTACCCCTCTCTTAACTTATACGGTTGTTCAATTGTTGCTGATGAGAAATAGGGGGCGGTCAGAGAGCTTCAAATTTTTTCATCCAGACATCAGGCGCGCGGCCGTATAAATTGTCGTCGATGTGAACCGGGTCTTCTTTTACGAAATCACCGCCCCAGCGCAACACGTCGTCATCGCGTATCATGTCAATGAACGTCCGGACTTCCAGTGGCAGGTTGCGAAGGTTGGAACGCTTCAGTTTTTTGGAGTTGAACCAGGGATTTCGATTGCCCATGAAAATGTTCATGTCAATGGCGTGCCCTACCAGGTGATTGGATCGCTTGGCTGGGGGCACAATGGCTCCGATTGGTAAGCGGTCTTTTTGGCGCAAGGAATGCGTTACGAAAACACCGACACCGGCCTGGGATGCGTAGCTGTCCAATCGGGTCAAATAGGAGCTGAAACCCGAATCGCACTCTATCGATTTGTCTCCAATTATTGCCGATCCCCTGAATACCTGGATGTCTATCTTTGAGAGGACGGCGGGCGGCGCCACCGTCGATTCCGGCACCGGTGGTGAATCCTTCCCGTCCTCGCCCGGCCGGATGGCGTCAGCAGGTATGAAACCTTCCTGGTCTCCAAGGCGAACCCGATGCCAGGTGCCCAGAATTTCAACGACATCACCTTCGGCAAGTTGCCTGCCCGCCCTGCCCCCCGGCAGGGCGTCTGTCAGTGCGATATCGACATCCCTAATAATTCCCGTCTTCATGGTTCGCCTCGTCCTGTCAACTCAGAAAAGGGATATTGACGATGGAACTGACGGCTTTAAGACCCGTATTGACAATGCCTTTCCCGACCGCGGTCCACCGCGCTTCCCGTGCCTCCAGTTCTGCGTTAACGGCCAGAATCTGGTCCCGGGTCATGCGAATTGCCTCGGAAAGAGTTTCGCCATCTCCGGATTCCAGGTTAGAGGCCAACGTTTCAATACTGGCCAACAGTTTCTCTGTTTTTTCCCTCGCCGCCTTAAACTCTCCGCGCACTTCTTCTACCTGGGCATTGAGCTCGTTGGCAACTTGGCTGATTTTCTCACCCATCTCCTTTGTGAGCCGGTCAACGTGTTCATCTATCCAAGATTCCATCTGGCTTCGAACATCGGCCACTAGGGTTTTTGCTTCCGGACTGAGTTCGATGGCCTCTTCCGGAATGCTGTGCTTGGGTTTATAAACCATTTGCTGCCCTCCTTCCTTGGATGTCAGCTGGGCTAATTCTTCAACACCTTGCCGGTCATTTTCGATGCCCCCGTTAAAATATTTTCCGAGAGGTCGTCCAATTCCGAGTCAATCAGGCTGCTGATCCGTTTGAAGATAAGGTCCAGATCTCGATTAACTGCAGCCGAACCTGCTTCAACTGTATCGATAAGGTCTTGACCGGCCCCGGAAACGGCGCTCTGCAACCCTGCCAGACCCTGGTCCACCAGTCTGTTGAGGCTGCCGAGTTTTTCCTTTGTGGCCAGACCAGCGCCGACAATAACCAATTCGACGGGACTTTTTCGATTGATGTATGCGCCTACGGTTTCCAGCGCGGCTTTCTGCTCATTATGAAGGCTCATAATTGGGTCATGAAGACGCCCCATTTGGTTTTGGAGTTTTACCAATTGATCCGGCACCGTTTCCGAGGCGATACAGGCACCGTCGCTCAGGTCGTCGGCTTGGTTTCTCACCTTATCGAGTTCATATTGGATGGTCTGGTTTATAGACCCTCTCACCGTTTCCAGTTTTTCCATCAGATTAAACATTAATTCGGCTTGATCTTTAAATGCCACCTGGCTCAATGAGGCCACCTGAACCTTTTTTTTGTAATATGCCACCGTTGTCGGAGCATCGTTGGGCAGCCGTCGGCGTTTTTCGTCCAATTGGATGAGTGCCTTATTTTCTCTTTCAATCAGTGCGTTGACTGGTGTCAGGTAGATCGCTTCGAATTGGGCGGGGAATGATTCTGATATCAAATTCCACGCTTGTTGCTCGAATTGATTACGTAGTTCCTGTTCGCTTGCGTCGATACGCGCTTTTAACAGCTGAATGTTGACATCGACACGTTTTCGGCATTCCTCAATGGCGATAGCGGCAGTTTCCTTATAGATATGGGGCAGTGCATCGACGACCCGTTGCTGGTTGTTCAACGATCGCTGTTGCTCTTGGGCCAGAATGGCTTGATTGTCTATCGTCCGGTCCACCAACTGGACTACTCCCGCGGATGGCCCGCAGGCCGTCAGCAGCAGCCCACTCAAGAACAGAACGGCAAAACCCCTTAAAAGAGCGTTCAATGGCGTCATTGCATACCACCTTTTCCTTCCGCCCCCGCCTCGGTCATTTTCCGGGCCAGTGCTTTGGCCTGGGACTTCAGCTCTTCCATATTCCTCGGTCGAAGGGCGTTCTTAAATTCTTCGACCACGGCGGCACGCCGGGCGGCAACGGCTTCAGGCCCTTGCTCGATTCCTTTTTCTGCCTTTCCCAGAAACCGTTCGATGATTTTATCCACCAGGTTCGCGGCCCGGCGGGCCGCATATCCAAATATGAATCCGACCAACGGGAGGGTCCATATCCGCACCTGATAACTCTCAACCTCGAAGAAACCGTTGATAATGGCCATTACCAGGACCACCGAAAGGATTGGGCCGTAAACGAGCTTGGTGTAGGCAACCCAGCGTTCCACCGGTGCAAAGTTCCCTTTTCGCAGGTATTCAGCTGAATTGACCAAAAGATTCGTCAGGACTCCGAAAAAGGACCAGAACAGGACCTCAATTACCGATAAGGTCGGCGATGTCCAGAAAAACAGGCAACTCAATGGTGGGGCCATATCCTCCAAATCCCGACATTGCTGCAGCAGTTGCTGCTCCAGCTCCAGCAGGTCAGTCTTAATCAGGCGGATATCACGAACCGACTGTCCCGAAAAAACCGTATTTACCTGTAAACGCGCTTTCTCGTATTGGCCGGCTATGATCAGCGCCGCCAACTCATCCACGGGGCCCCGGTCCAGCAACAAGCTGGCCATTTCCTCCATGTTCTCATCAATCCGGCGTCGAATCGTATCCATCGCCTCTGTTCGATCCCGGATACCTTCAAGAATAGTTTTGGCTCGTTGAGCACCGATGTACCAGTCAATCTCACCGGGGTTTCGAAGCCTGACCCGTCCCCGGGGATCGATTCTGGCAAAATTTCTCCAGCTCAATTTGCCGGCATCCTCGCTGCAGTCGGCACTGCCGCAAGGATCCATCCCGGTTTTACCTTCCGGGCAGGAAACAGGGTCCTTCACCAGCAGGTGGCTGACGGTATAAATTGCAACGGCGATCAGCAACATGCCGATAAGGCATCCGATAAACCGCTTTCCGATGGTTTCATTTTCGACCTGGGACATGTCAACCACCCTATTTTCTGTGTAATAGCCGGTTTTTCACGTGTTACCGAGAAACTTATATAAAAAAGAAAGCTGTGTTTTCAGGTGGAAAGGAGTGGCCTGCACACACGAAGTGCGGAAGCAGCATGAAAGCGAACTGATTAAACAGAATCAGCAGATGTTGAGGGAAGAGGGAATGGGCAAAAGGTAGCTGTGTGCGATGCCGCTATTCGTCGCGAACCCTTTATAGTGATTTCATCATAAAATCCGAATGGTTAAAAAATCAAGCAAAAAGCGGGAAACCGCCACCGAAAAATGCCATGTGGCAATCTAAACCTACTGTACGATGCGGGTACGCGGGGTCGGGCCACACCAACTGGGATCCGGTGGGATCCGGGGTCGGACCAAGCTGGATGAACGATTATCAAGGATTCAGGATAACAACGGGGCCATATTCAAGGCTTAAAACGATGTTTTCGAGGTCGAAAAGGGCGGTTTAAACGTGGTCGTCGCCATATTTTTTTACAGGTCATAAACCACTGAACACACAGAATACACAGAAATTTTTCATCATCTTCGTCTTCCGTGTTTTCAGTGTATTCCGTGGTTAAAAGGGAAATTAAACAAGCTAAAACGTAGACTTGATCCGTGCCCGGTAACCGGTTTTCTCAGAGTGGAGATCCGGGGTTGGGCCACGCTGGATGAATCAATACCTTGCTTTTGGTTCGATCCCTAATCCCGTGATCCTAAAATTCGGTAACCGGTTCCAGGGGGACTTCCGGATAGATCTGGCCGTGGGCCGGCGGCATGGAATTGTAGACCCACTCGATATCCACAATACCCAGCGGAACCAGGCGGCGGCGTCTGAAGCCCCGAAAGGTGCCACGGATCAGTACGTCTTCCATTCCCATGGTCAGGCAGAAGACGGCAACCTTCGTTCCGGCCTCTATGCGGCGTAATTCCGCGCCGAAGGCCAGGGGTGCGAACGCAAGCCGCCGGCTGTCGGCTGCCTGGCACTGGACGACCGGCACCAGTTCCGGAAAGCCATTTGCTCCGATGTAGCTGATAAATTTCAGTGAACCCATCCGGTTGAACAGCCCTTCGGCAAAGGGTTTCAAAATCCGGTCCGTGCGTCCAGTGGCGGCGGCACCCTTTCCCAGCCGTGTCAACAGGGTACCGGCTACGATGCCGGCCATGGGAAGCGGCTCGGGAACCGAGGTTTCCACCAGGTCCAGGTAGTGCACCGTATTGATGCCGAAGTAGGTGTTGTAGCGGAACATGGGGATATCATTGTATCGCTGATATTCGGGGCCTTCCCGGCGCAGGTGAGTCCAGCGTGCCCGCCCGCGCCACAGGCGGCGATCCATTGTCATGATTAAAAAAGCGATGCGGGGGTTCTGCTGGATATACTGCTTGCTGAGTCCCCGGCAGAATTCCCCCAGGGTAATCTGGTCGGGACGGGGGGCCATGATCGAGGTGATGAGCGAAACGTGGGGCTGGCCATCGGGATTGGTGCAGGCCACGATGCCGATCTTTTCGGCCGGTTCAAAGGCCTTTTGATCATCTCCGGTGAAGCAGGGTCGTGTGGCGGTCATGAGGTGCCGTCCTTCCTGGGTATGTCAGGCTATGGTTGCCGGTGTTGGCTGATCCGTTTCCGCATCGCCGGTTTCCGTGTCCATCCGGGTCGATCCGCTCCAATGCACGATATCCGGGTCGACGCCGGAGCGACGGGCAATGCCGGCCAGCCGTTCCATCGTGGTTGGTGACAGCAGCGGGTGGGATTTAAAGGGCCAGTCGCGATCCAGCCTCAGATACTTGTCCCGGCAAAGATTATTGAAGGCACACAGCTCCCAGCGCGACACAGCACCTTTCAAGTGGTCGGCGATCCAGTGCCCGAGGCCGGCGATGTTGGCCTCCGTCGCCGTGGCATCCGGAATGACCGGCGTGCGGATCCACAGCGCCTGCGGAGTCGCACCGGCAGTCATGCGGGATCCAACGGCTTTCAGGTTGTCGAGGATCTGTTCGTTGGAACGTCCCGTAAACGCCCGGTGGCGGTCCGGGTCGATCTCTTTGAGGTCGTAAAGAACCATGTCGGTGAAGGGCAGGAACTCGTCCAAGGCGCGGCGCGGATAGCACCCGCAGGTGTCGACCGCCGTGTGAATGCCTGCCTCTTTCAGGGTGCGAAAAAAAGCGGACAGGAAAGGCGCCTGCAGGCCGGGTTCGCCGCCACCGGCCGTTACGCCCCCCGAATTGGAAAAATAGGCCCGATCTTTGAGGACTTCGTGAACAAGGTCGTCGAGGCGCCAGCACGTGCCGATGACCTCCATGGCCGTTGAGGGGCAATTCGCGGCGCATTGTCCGCATTGCGTGCAGCGCGACCGGTCGATGGCCAGGCCGCCTTCCAAAAGGGTCAGGGCCGTCTCCGGGCAGATGGCGCAGCAGGTACCGCAACCGATGCAACGACTGGCGATCCAGTGCAGCTGGGGCCGCGCGGAAATGCTTTCCGGGTTGTGGCACCAGGAGCAGGCGAGGCTGCAGCCCTTGAAGAAGACCGTGGTGCGGATGCCCGGCCCGTCTTCGGTGGAAAGCCTTTGAATTTCAAACACCATCGCTTCCGGATGACGCGTGTCGCCGTTGGGCGGATGGTTTTCGATAGCGCGCATAATCGTCCTTTACGGGCAACTTTCCGTCAATAACCCTGATGGCTGACCCGTTCGATGACCTCGTTCTGCAACTCCTTGCCGATGGCGGTGAAGTAGGCGTTATACCCGGTGATGCGCACCAGCAGATGGGGGTAATCCTCCGGGTGCTGCTGGGCATCCCGCAGCATGTCCGGATCGAGCATGTTCACCTGGAGGCAGGTGCCCCCGTTCTCCGCATACCCTTTAAGGAAGGCCTTGAACTTGCTCCGGTGCTCGGGGTCGCGGATGATCGACGGATGAAAGGTGATGGTATGGCTGGCGCCGTTGGGCAGGCAGTTGAAGGTATCGCCCCAATCGGCCTGCCCGTCCGGGGCCCGTCCGCCCAACACTTTGCCCACCGAGTTGGCGTTGGACGTGGGGCCCTTGATATCGGCGCCGTTGGAGGGACAGATGGCATTGGACAGAAACTGGCCTCGGGGACGGCCGTTGGCGCTGGCCGCCATAACGAATCCGTCGCCGGCCCAGTAATTCCAACTGAGCATACCCGGCCTGAACTGGCGATGGGTTGATGTCGTGCGCTGCTGCCAAGTCAGGTCGCACCACAGGTCCATGACCTGTCGGGCCATGGCATCGGCCTCGTCATCGTCGCGTCCGTACTTGGGGGCTTTGTTGCGGGCCATGGCCTGGAGTACCTCGAACCCCTTCCAGTTGGCTTTCAGGGCCTCGATCAGTTCCGCCATGGAACATTTCTGATTGTCGTATACCAGATATTTAATCGCCAGCAGCGAGTCCACGGTGGTGGCGAACGTGACGGCTTCGAGCGTGGTGAAACTCAACTCGGCCCCGCCTTGGGTGACATCCATCCCCTTTTCGGCGCATCCCCGGACCAGGCAGGAGAGATAGGGGGTCGGGAAAAACCGCGCCCTTACCGATTCCGAGGCTTCATAGGTGTCGGCGCACTTGCGGATAATGTATTCGGTCTGGGCCGCATAGGAGTTCCAGAATTTCTCCCAGCTTTCATGGGCGGCCGCGTTTCCGGTTGGCGGCCCGTCCTGGGCAACCGGTTCGGTCCTGCCGGTCATGGGATTGTGGAAGGGCAGCAGATCCCGGCCGCCGGTCAGGGCCAGTTCGACGGCTTTCAACAGGTTGAGGTTGTTGTCCACCGTGCCGGACCGGTCATTGCCCACCATGGTGTTTTCCAGGCATCCCACCGGGGCGTAGTCATGGACGTTGTCCAGGCGGATCAGGTCGGTGCATCCGGCCCGGCCGGCTTCGCGCATCATGCCGGCCATGGACCGTTCGTCGAAATTCAGCAGGAAAGGCGCTCCCTGGCTGCCGGAAATCATGGCCACTACCTTGTCCAGAAGTTCCGGCGGTGTGCCGCGGTGCAGCCGCACGTTGGGTTTGGGCTCCAGGATGGGAGACATGTCGTCGATGACTTCCAGGATGGCGTAAGTCAAATCGTTAGTCATGTCCGTTCCGTCGGGACCCAGGCCGGACAGGGTGACGAGCTGGCCGAAGCCCGAGGTGATGCCTTGGCGGCCGTTGCGGATCATGGCGTCGTAAACGGTGTTGCAGTGGATCCAGAAACATTTCAGGATCTCTTTGCCGAATTCGCGGTCCATGCCCTCCCTGAGGGAGGCGTTCCAGTAAGGCAGCAGGTATTGATCGATGCGTCCGAAGGATACCCCGGGGCCGGGATAGTTCTCATCACTCATGACCAGCATGTGGTTGATCCACAGGGCCTGGACCGCTTCCCAGAAGTCGCGGGGCGGTTCCCAGGGGACGCGTTTCAGGTTGTCCGCCATGCGGCGCAGCTCCTGCCGCCGCTGCGCGTCATCGGTTTCACCCGCCAGGCGACTGCACAGACCGCTGTATGCCGCAGCCAGTTCACGAGGCATGGTGGCAGCGGTCATCATGGCTCGCAACTGGGCGCCACGGGGGCTTTCCCGGTCGGCCTGCGTGAGGTCTTCATAGCGTTTTGACAAATCGGCGTGGATCCCGCGCCAGCCGAGTTGCAGGGCCATGGCATGGTCCGGTACGAGGTGGCCGCTGGTGGCGCCGGTATTTCCGTATCCATGGTCGTGGAACCATTTCATGCGGTTCCGGGCGCCGGTTTTCCCCAGAAGGGCGTCATCGAAGGCCTTCTGCTCCGCCTCCGTGAGGCACAGGGACGTCTGCAGGTTGAAGCGGGCGCCGGCGAGCAGATCGCCGGGCAGGATTTCACGGGGCACGTGATGCACCATGACGTCTTTGACAAACCAGGCCCGCCGTTCGGGCAGCGACCAGGACCAGAATTCATCCGGCAGATCGATGTCACGGGCCGCCTGGCGGAACGATCCCCGCAGGGTTTGCAGGAGCGCATACGTCTCCGGGACGATATAGAACGTCATCTCGTTGAACTGTACGTCCCAGGGTGTGCCGGTTGACCAGGCCAGGAACTGGTTGTTCCATCGACGGTCGGCACCTTTGAAGTAATAGTCCCTCAGCCACTGGATTCGCGGGGACAGCTGTCCCGGCGCTTTTAAAAGAGGCCTTTCCCGATTCCGATCAGCAGTGGTCATTGTGGTCCTCCTCCCCGGAAATTCACGGGTGGGTGTGAATTGCCGGCTTTGTTAGGTCGTCTGTCAAATCAAAGAATGCGGGACACCTTCTGCAGTTGATCGGCACCGTGGACAAGCATGTGACGCATGGTCGAGACGGCCGTGGGCTCATCATGGTTTTCGACGGCCCGGAAGATCTTGCGGTGAAATGCATGCACGGTTTTGACGACGGCCGGGTCTTCGAAGAACTGGGCCGCCAGGTTCAGATACACCTGTTTGAAGGAGTTGATCAGCATCGGGTAGATCAAATTGCCGGACGCGAGGGCCAGCAGATGATGGAACCGGAAGTCGAGGGCGGTGATTCCGGCCACGTCCTGCAGCGGAATTTGCATTTCTTCCGCGACGACCTCCTGCATGGCATTCAGGTGTTCATCTTCTCGATGAAGGGCGGCCAGGCGGGCGGTTTCCACTTCAAAAAGCTGCCGCATGTTCAGCAGGCTCGTCTGGAGATCCGGTTCCAGACGCCCCTGTTGATAGGTTACCAGCGAGTTCAGCAGGGCCAAAGAGCCTTCCCGGCGATAATCATTGACCACCGCCCCGACGCGGGGAGTCAGGGTGACCAGGCCTTTGGCCTCCAGGTCGACCAGTCCCTTATGGACGACGGGGCGGCTGACTCCGAGGTTCAGGGCAAGTTCCCGCTCCGAGGGCAGCGTCTGGCCGATTTTGAGTTGGCCTGACAGGATAAGCGATTCAAAACGTTCAATAAAAACATCTTTCAGACTGGGTGCCTGAATGGGGGCAAGTAGTTCCTGCATTGAGCCTCTCATGGTTTCTGGTATTACCAGATGCCACTATAGGGCGGACTTTTCATTCCTGTCAACTGTTTCCTTTCTTCAGAGAGATTCAAAATGAATGGGTGTAAAACCGGGAGAAGTTTCGAAACTGTGGCTGCGGTGGCGCCGGGTTTTTATTTTTACACCGTGTAACTGTTGAGGGGATTATCCGGGGCCGGACCAAGCTGGGTGAACGATTATCAGGATTAAAACGATGTTTTCGAGGCCAAAAAGGGCGGTTTAAACGTAGGCGTCGCCATAGTTTTTTAAGGTCAGAAACCACGGAACACACAGATTACACAGAAATTTTTCATCATATTCTTCCGTGCTTTCTGAGTATTCCGTGGTTAAACAGGAAATTATAAGACCGTAAGCATAGAACATCTTATGCCTGCTCATTTGCCGGCCGTGACAATCCTGTTGCGGCCGGTGGTTTTGGCCGCATACATGGCTTCATCCACCTGGGTTATCAAATGATCCGCATGTCCGCCCTGCTCGGGAAAAGCGGCCACACCGATGGAAACCGTGATGGATAAGGACTTGTCGAGATATTGAACCCGTAAGGTGTTCTCGATCTCCTGGCGCATGTGTTCGGCTTTGTGTTCGCTGTCTGTCAGCGACAAGCCCGGCATGATCAGAATGAACTCTTCGCCGCCATACCGGCAGGCCACATCCTCGCCGCGAAGATTGATGGTCAGAAATCGGGCCAGGGTTTTCAGCACCACATCTCCGGCATCATGGCCATAGGTATCGTTGACAGCCTTGAAATGATCCACATCCAGCATGATGATGCCGATGGGCTTCGATGTTCTCTGGGCGCGCTTGATTTCCCTTTCCAGGGTTTCCTGCATGTAGCGGCGATTGTACAGGCCGGTCAAGGGGTCCCGGACGGACAGCTCCTGGAGGCGTTCGCGCAATTTGAGATTCGCCAGGGCCAGGGACAGATGATCCGCCACGGTCATGGCCAATCGTTCCATGGATTCCAAGCGCCGGTAGTGTTCGTCATCACGCTGGTCGGGTTCCGGCCCGGAAAAGCTCAGATGCAGCATTCCCAGAACCTCCCCCTGGCCCATCATGGGCACGCACAGGGCGCCGAAAGGCGGAGGCGTCCGGATATGCGCACATGCCTGCCCCATCCCGGGTTTTTCCACGCGATGGGCCTTGCCCCGGCGAAGTCCCCAGCACTCCTCGGGCGGGAACATTTCTGCGCAGCCTTTAAAATCCCCCCATTTGGCGACCAGTTCCAAAAGGTTTTTCGAAGAACGCAGCATATAAAGCCCACCGGGCTCGCTCGGCAAAAGCCCGCCGAGGGTTTCGGTGATCACCCCGAAGGTTTCGTCCAGGGTCCTGCAGGCCTGCAGCATGTCGCCCATTCGATTCAACAGGGCGATTTCGCGGTTGCGGGTTTCGAGTTCCTTAACCCAGGTGGTCAGTTTCGCATTGGCCGTTTCAAGCTGTTCACTGACCCGGGAGCGCTCGTCGATTTCGCACTGCAAGCGCGAATTTTTTTCTTCGGCCTCCCGGGTGCGCTCGATGACTTTGTTATCCAACTCGTTAATGAAAGATTTCAGTTCGCCGACCATGCGATTGAAACCTGCGGCCAGCACAGAGATCTCATCATTGCCGCTGACCTGACACCGGGCGTCCAGATCCCCCTTCTCAACCTGCACGGTCATCTTTGAAAGCGTCTGTATGGGCACCAGCATTTTCTTGAGGTAGAGAACACTGAGGGCGATGAGGACAACGGCCATCCCGAAGGAAACCCAGAAAACGCGGTTTCGAAGCTTGTCGGCGCTGCTGTTCAATTCGTCCAGGTAAACCGATGAGGCAATATACCAGTCGAAGGGCTCGTAGTATTGCACCCAGGAAATCTTGTCATAAATATAGTTGCTTTTATCTTCGGGCCGGTCCCATGCATACCGCAGCATCGAGTCCGGATGATTGGCCACCGCCATCAGCTCCGTGCCGATGGATTTCCCGGTAATCGGATCGAGCAGTTTGGAAAAATTCGTATTTTCGATATTGGAGTTGGGATGAATGATCATATTCATCCGGGAATCGAAAATATAGACATAGCCGGTTCGGGCGATTTTTGTCTTTTTAAGAAGGGCCCTCAACTCCTCGATCATTTTTGACCGACGCCGGTCCACCTCCTGCTTGACGTCGTCGATATACAGTCCGGTGCCGATCACCCAGTTCCAGGGTGAAAAATTCCGGCTGTAAGTCAGCTTTTCAACCGGATCATTTTCACCCAACCGCCGCCACCAGTAAGAGGTGTAGCCTTCTCCCTTGTCGCGGGCGACTGCCACCATGGGGGGGACGATCAGGTTCCCGTAAATATCCTTGACGCCCGAAAAATCGGTTTGATGCAGCTTCGGGTCCGGGTGGGAGATCAGCACGGAATGGTAATCCGAGACCCATACATAATCGTCCCGTCCGTATCTGAATTTGCGCATTTCCTCCAGGACGTTCTTCTTCGTCTCCGCTTCCCGGGCAGGGTTTTGTTTGCATTTATCATAGGCGGCCCGGATATAGGATTCCTGAATAAGGGTAATGTTCTTCAACTGCCGCTTGTAGTCTTCCAGGGTTGAATCCCGATAAGCGGCTATGGCGGAATTTTGTGCATCCACGAGTTCATAGACATTATTCAGAATCGTTTTAGCCGAGGCCTCTTCAGTGGCATAGACCGTTTTCTTGATCATCGGCACGCTCAAGCCATACAGCGCCGCCGAACTGACAATCACAACCACGACGATGGACATGAAGAGTTTGCGAAACAGGATGGATCTGAACATGCCGTGATGACTCCTTCTTCCGGCCATATGATACCGGGGTTTTAAATCCTGGGAAGAGCCTTTTTCAACACGATATAAAAAACAGAATCCCGACCTATTCTCAATAACGGCAATGACGCCGTGATTGCAAGTGGATATTTGATTGATATTTATATATATTCGGGGTCGTCCCAAGCCGGATGGACGATTACCGGGAGTTGCGCAGGCTTAAAACGATGTTGTCGAGGCCCAAAAGGGCGGCTTAATCGTGGCCGTCGCCATAGCTTTATAAAGGTCAGAAACCACTGAACACACAGAATACACAGAAATTTTTCATGATTTACATCGAAATGGAGAAAGCAAGTTCGAGAACACCCTGGCTCCAAAAAAACGACTGAAAGGGTATGCTGATATAACGCCGAACATGGTTTCACGGACACGGAACCGGATGGTGGGTGCGGACGTCATTTTTAAATGGGAGAACTTCATGGTACGGTCGCTTTGGAGATGTTCGAGGAGATTGGAGAGCTTGACATGCTGCTCGTGCCTTGCGGCGGCGGGGGACTGTTGAGCGGTTGTGCGGTGGCGGCAAAGGGCGCTTCGGGAAATTGCAGAACCAACGGCATCGAGCCCGAGCTCGCCGATGGGACCCGCACCCCGTCACTGGGAAAAATCGTATTCCCGCTGGTCCTTGAATAGGTAGACGATATGAAAACCGCTTCGGAACCGGCGATTTTAGAAGCGGTGAAGTTTCTGTTTTACCGGATGAATCTGGTTGTCGAGCCGTCGGGCGTACCCGGATTGGCGGCCCTGCTCAAGCCGGGTGGTTGAGCCGACAGGCAGGATTGGAATTATTTTAAGCGGCGTCAACATCGATTCAGCGACCATGATAAACCTATTGTCGTCATGACGTGGCAGCAGATGAGTTAACCGGTTTTGTTGAGCATACAGAATTTTACGAATTTTCTCTCGGCCGCTCGATAGTCTTCGTAAAAATCCTTATTTTCCGCGCGTTCGAATTCACTGCGGCACTTTCTTACCATCAATTTGAGCCCCTGATCGCTCTGTGATCGGTTTTCCATTTTTTCACCACTTTTTGTATTGCGTTCTGTCGGGGGTAAACGGGATTGGTTCGCTGTGATCAGTGTATGACCGTTTCGGCCACAATCAAGTGGAAATAAGGCTATGGTTTCTTTTGATAGTTGAGTATTGATGGCATACAACCCGTCATAAAAGCCTTCGGCCTTCGACTGATGCACCGGGAAGTTTATTTTGGATTTAACTGACTTTCGTCATTCACCCGGACGACTAATTTCCCGAAATTTTTACCGACCAGCATGCCGATAAACGCATCCGGTGCGCTTTCCAACCCATCGACTATATGCTCACGGTATTTGATCTGCCCTGTGCTCAGCCATTGAGACATATCTTTGGCAAATTCGTCGTAGCGGTGGCCGTAATCATCGAAAATAATGAATCCCTGTACTTTTAACCGTTTGACTAGGATGGCACGCATAAGCAAGGCCAGTCGGTCCGGTCCATCGGGAAGCCGCGTTGCATTGTAGTGGGAAATAAGCCCGCACACCGGAATTCGGGCTTTTGTATTGAGCAGCGGCAGGGCCGCATCGAATACCTTGCCCCCGACGCTTTCGAAATAGATGTCAATCCCCTTGGCGCAGGCCTGGCCAAGCTGGTGGGCAAAATCCGGAGAGTGGTGATCCAGGCACGCATCAAAACCTAGGACTTCTTTGGCGAAGCTGCATTTTTCGCTGCCGCCGGCAACGCCGACAACCCGGCAGCCTTTCAATTTTCCGATCTGCCCTACCGTCGCACCCACCGGCCCGGTGGCCGCAGCAACGACCAGGGTCTCTCCCGGTTTGGGTCGGCCGATATCCAACAGCCCCATGTAGGCGGTAAACCCCGGCATGCCCAATATCCCCAATGCATAGGAGGCGTGTTGGGGGTTCTGCCCCAAGCGGGTCAGGCCGGTGCCATCGGAAAGCGTATAATCCTGCCAGCCGGAATAACCCAGGACCCACTCTCCCGTCTTGAAATCAGGGTGCCGGGATGCTTCAACCCGGCAAACCGTTCCGCCCACCATCACTTCGCCCACTTTAACCGGTTCCGCATAGGATGGGGCATCGCTCATCCTGCCGCGCATATACGGGTCGAGGGAGAGATACGCGGTGCGCAGCAGTACCTGGCCTTCGGCCGGCTCGGGCACGGGCGTGTTCTCCATCCGGAAGTCTTCCGGCAGCGGCGCGCCCTGCGGGCGCTTGGCCAATACAATGCGGCGATTGTGTGCTTTACTTTGAGACATGGATCGCTCTCTTTTCTTTTTTCAGCAGCATGGTGCGGCCTTCGTTCCACCCCGCGCCGGAAAATGATTGACCGCACGGCCGGGATCGAATGCAAAAGGCGACGCCACCTGTGGGGAGTCGCCTTTGGGCCATCTTTAAGCGTATAGAGTGTGAACGGATACCTGTTTTGTCAATGTGGATTTTATCCGCCGGATCGCGAATTGAAATTATGCCAGTTGCTTGCCGGCTCCCGGGCCCGGCGAGACGCCGAAAATCTCTTTAACGTGAAGGATGACCGCTCCCTTGGATTTGAGGGGAAAGCCTGCCTTCTCACTCAACTCCAGGATCCATCGGGCCGTTTCATCATAGCGCCGGCCGCTGGTTTCGATGGTGACGTTGCCTTTGAGCTGATACCCTTCATGGCCTTCCCAGAAGGTTACCGCCACCTGGGGATTGGCTTTCATGTTGGCCAGGGTTTTGTTGAAGAACTGGTCGGAGATGAGAATGGTTTCGCTGTCGATGATTTTCTTGGCGCCGACCGGTACGGCGTTTGGCGTTCCGTCTGCGGTGGCCGTGGAGAGAATCGCGGTGCGGACCGTGTTGAACAATTCCTGCATTCGTTGGGTCATTTGGGCCATGTTAAGTGCCTCCTTTGAAGTATGGGTTGAGATGGGTGGCGGTAAATTGAGCTGCGAGCCGATTTTTTGGATATGGCGGCCGGCTGCCGGATCGGGTGCCCCAAAGGCTGTCAGCCGGGCTTGCGGGCATCGATGATCAGGGATACGAATCCTAATTTTTCTCCCCGGTTGCGATGGTCCATGCGCAGCGACCGGTAAATGGGACCCTGGTCCGGCGACCACGGGTGGTGATGAAAGCGGCCCTGTTCGTCGCAATACTCCAGCAATTCAACGGAAAAACCCGCCTGGACAAAGACATCTGCAAAGCGGTGATAGTCATAAACGATTTTATGATCTGCGGCCGGGTGACTTTTCGGACCCGGGCCGCCGATTCGGGCAATGCGCTGGTAAGCCGCATCCTGGAAATTGGCATCGGGAACCGCGCAACGCAGATAGCCGCCCGGTTTGAGCCACCGGTAACACAATCGGGCGGCTGACCGTCCCTCGGCTTCGGTCAGGTGCTCCCAGACATGCTCGCACAAAAATGCATCCACCAGGCGGTGGCCGAAGCTGGCTTCCCAATCGTCGGGCTGCAGCAGATCCAGCGTTTCCCTGTGTGTGGCAATCCATCCGGGCCAGCGCTGATCGCCGGCGCCGATGATGATCCGCACCGGTTCGGTAGCCGGTATTCCGCTGATGTCTATCATCGATGACCATCCATTTTTAATACCCTGCAAATCAGACCGGGCGGCATTCCGGGATCGGGCATCCCGCCAAAACCGTTTTCGCATACCAGAAAATTGAGTATTAAGCAAATGAACAAAACAAAGGTTTTCGCCCGGGACAAAACAGCCTCTTTCGTTCCGCCATCGTTGACGATGTGCCGCCCGATGGTAACTTTTCAAAAAGAAACATCCGATCGGCAGACAACGAACAGGAGGACGGCCATGAAAGATTCGGGCAGTATTCATAAAAAAGTTCAGGAGATGTGCGATTGTTACACAACCAGTGACCCGCTCAAAGAGATGTCGAGGCTTAAAAACGATTCCGACACGGAGGCCGCTGCGGTAAAGTGGCTGGCCCTGGCAGCCTTGCACGGCGTCAATAACAATGCGAAGGAGATATCCATTCATCGCGGGAATGACGGCAAGATCACCGTTTTTGCCGAATACAGGACCACCGAACTGCCGTCTCCGGGCCAGGATGCCGGTCTCAGGATTTTCAAAACCTTCCGGGAGATGACGCACATCGACGCGGATAAAGGGAAGACGGCCCTGGCCCTGGGCATTCGCGACAGCAGCATCGAGCTCAACGTGAAGATCAGAGTGAAAGAGGGGACCGAAAAAATCAGCATCGGTTTTCCCAAGAAATGACCGATCCCATGCCGGTAATCGACGCCCATGCCCACTGCGGCATCCTTGACCGCAGTTGGCCGCAGTCCATAGAGGCGTATGCGCAGCAGTTGGCCGAAACGGACATCGGCGGGGCGGCCCTTTTTTCTCCGGTGATGGAGATCTACGACCGCTATGACGAAAGCTTCGTGGATACGCCTGCCTGGCGCCGGCGTCGTAAGGAGAGCAATGCCTATCTGCTCTCGCTGGAAACGGCCGGGCTGACCGTCTACCCCTATTTTTTCATCTGGAACGACTTTGCCGTGCAGCAGCTTTCACCGGCCCACTGCGGCATCAAGTGGCACCGCCATGCCGGTGAGCCGGCGTACCGCTACGATGACCCCGGGTGCCGGTCGGCCCTGGACGAGATCCGGCGCAGGCATTTACCGGTGGTTCTGGAGGAGGAATTCGACCATACGGTGCGTTTCATCCGGGAACTGGCCGACGGGATCACGGTAATCATCCCTCACCTGGGGATGCTCAACGGCGGCTTCCCTGCCATCGCCGCGTCCGGCCTGTGGGCGCAGGAAAACGTGTGGGCGGATACCGCCCTGGCTTCACCGGATGAGGTTCGCGAATACCTGCGGCGCTACGACCACCGGCGGCTGATGTTCGGATCGGATTTCCCCTTCGGTGATCCGTATGCGGAACTGCAGAAAGTGCGCAGCCTGCAACTGGACCCGGATGTCGAGGCCGCGGTGGTGGGCGGCAATTTTCTCCGTTTGCAGGCCTGCGTTTCTCATCGGTAGTGTCCATCCACGGACGGCGCTTTCCCGGGGCGCCCGGGATCCGATCTGGAGGCAGAACGGTAACAACCCATTTTTTTCTTTAAGAAAAAAAGCCTTAAACCCGAAACCAAAAAAAAGGGTTGATGGCATACATACGATGGGCTATAAGCACGGGTCGCACGAACCACGGGTTGGAACGGCCCGTGGTTTTTTTATGGTTCAACCCAAGAGGAACCCAATATGATCAGCGCATCCAACATTGCGCTTGCCTATGGCAAGCGCGTTCTGTTTAAAGACGTCGATATCAAGTTCACCCCCGGCAACTGCTACGGCCTTATCGGCGCCAACGGTACCGGGAAATCGACTTTCCTGAAGATCCTTTCCGGGGAGATAGAGCCCGACAAAGGAACGGTGGGCACTGGGCCCGGCGAGCGCATCGCCGTTCTGAAGCAGGACCATTTTGCCTTTGATGAAGAAACCGTCATCGACACGGTGATCATGGGGCATGACCGGCTGCATGCCGTCGTGGTGGAACGAAACGCCATCTACGCCAAGGCGGATTTTACCGAAGCGGACGGCATCCGGTCCGGTGAGCTGGAGGCGGAATTCGCCGAACTGGACGGCTACGAGGCCGAATCCCAGGCGGCGGTTCTGCTCAAGGGGGTGGGCATCCCGGAAGAGGCACTCCAGCTTAAGATGAAAGAGCTGGAAGGGGGGGACAAGGTCCGCGTGCTGCTGGCCCTGGCCCTCTTCGGTAATCCCGATGTCCTGCTGCTTGACGAGCCCACCAACCACCTGGATCACAAGTCCATCGCCTGGCTGGAAGATTTTCTGGCGCGTTCCGAGAATACCGTGATCGTGGTATCCCACGACCGCCACTTCCTCAACCAGGTCTGTACCCACATTGCCGATATCGATTACGGCCAGATCCGGGTTTTCGTGGGCAACTACGACTTCTGGTGCCAGGCCAGCCGCCTGATCCAGAAGCAGAAACAGAACGAAAACAAGAAGGCCGCGGAAAAGGCCAAGGAGTTGACCGCGTTTATCCAGCGCTTCAGTTCCAACGCCTCCAAAGCCAAGCAGGCCACTTCCCGGAAAAAGCTCCTGGAAAAGCTCACCCTGGATGACATGCCGGTCTCGTCGCGAAAATACCCCTGGATCGCCTTCAGGCCGGAACGACCCTGCGGGAGCGTGATCCTGGAGATCGACAACCTTAGCCAAACTATCGATGGGGAGAAGGTCCTCAATAACTTCAGTATGGTGGTGAACGGCGGGGACAAGATCGCCTTTGTCGGCGAGGACAGCCTGGCCAAAACCGCCCTGTTCCAGATCCTGGCAGGGGAGACGGCGCCGGACGCCGGCAGCTTCCGATGGGGCCAGACCGTTACCACCGCCTACTTTCCCAAGGAGAACCGGCGGTTTTTCGATACTGACATGTCCCTGGTCCAGTGGCTGCTGCAGTACGCGCCGGAAGAGGGGGTGAGCTTTGCCCGCGGCTTCCTCGGCCGCATGCTCTTCTCCGGAGAAGAGGCCATGAAAAATACCGGGGTGCTTTCCGGCGGGGAGAAGGTGCGTTGCATGCTCTCGCGCATGATGCTCGGCGGCGCCAATGTGCTTTTACTGGACGAGCCCACCAACCACCTGGACCTGGAGGCCATCACCTCCCTTAACGATGGGCTCATGGCCTTTCCCGAGGTGATTCTCTTCGCTTCCCACGACCACCAGTTCGTATCCACCGTGGCCAACCGGATCGTTGAACTTACCCCTGAGGGCGCCATTGACCGGGTCATGAACTATGACGACTATCTGGCAAGCACCGCCGTGGCCCAAGAGAGGGAAGCCCGCTATTGCGGGGGAAGCGCCATGGTCTGCTGATCCGGGGACGCGCGACCGTTTATCTATTGTCGATTTTTCACGGCAAGGCCAGTGATCTGCGCTTAACGGGCCTTTTGTTTTTCCGGTTTTGATTCCTGCCCGGTCCTCAGGATGCCGAAGTCGATCAGTGTCTGGAGCATTCGGGTATCGATGCGCACCCCCAGGTTCCGCTCCGCGACAGACAGGACATCGGCGGTAGAGCGGCCGTCGAAACCGGACAGGGCGTTGAATACGGGTACCGGCAGATCCAGCGGATCCAGACGGCTGTAAGACCGCACCCGGACGGCGTCTGAAGCGGCGCTTATGACGGTGAACCGGCCGACCCGCAGGTGCGCTGGAATTTTTGTCTGTTGCAGCCGGTCATAGGCCCGCTGGACCAGCCGGGAAGACAGCTGAACGTCGGGGCCGCAGATTCTTTCCACGTCCCGATAGTCCAGGTCACAGACCCGTTCGGCGCATTCTGCGTAAAACGCGGTTTCCCGTCCCCACCATCGGCCCCAGATTTTCCTGGCGGTGCCGGCATCCGGGCGGCCGTCCACCTCGTTCGGCTGAAGGTTTTCGCCGCTCATTTCCCCCTCCCGCCACGATTCTAACACGGCAAGGGCGCTGTCGCCGATATCGAGCTGGAGCACGCACCACAGGGAGAGGTCCTTAACCACGCTGTTGAGAAAGGTCTGCAGGGCCTTCCAGAAGGATTGACCGATTTTTCCACGGACGTGTTTACAGAACCAGGTGACGCAGGTGGGGTCCCGGTAGGGCCAGATCATGCACCTTCCCCAGGTCGCGTCGAAGTGGGGGCATCGAAGGGCGTTGTTGCGTCCAAAGGCATTTTGGCTGTGCCGGTAGAGCAGGTTGTAGGCCGGCGGGGGAAGGACGGTAAGCGGGCTGGCTCCGGGGGCTTTGCTGAGGCGTGCCTTCAGGGAGGCTCTTCCGGCCGTCATAGCCGGGGACAGATCCCCCAATATGGCTCCGGCCAGGAAGTTGGGCAGGCCGGGGGTATAGGTGCAGCACTTGCTGGCGGTGTCGAAAAAGATCCGGCCGGCACCGACCGGTTCCCCCGGCCGCGCGCACATGGCGCAGTCGGTGCAGGTGGCCTCGATTTCCACCGGCAGCGGCCCCGGGAGAATGGCTTCGATCCAGCGGGCATACAGCGCCGGCAGGGTTCCCACCGCATCGACACCCGATGGTCGAAACGACTTCGATGCCGGCGGGGCGGTGGAACCCGAATCCCGCTCAGGCCTTGCCGGTGGCGGCCCGGTCCGGTTCACTACCCTTTGTATCCATAGGTGGAGGTCGCCTTTCCCTGACCGCCCCCCCCGGTTCCGGCTGTTTTGGCGCTGCCATAACCCGAACCGCCCTTGCCCCACCCGCCCTGCCCCACGGTGGTTCCCCCACCTTTCGCGGCTCCCGTGCCCGCGGGCGGCATTTTGCCGAAGGCGCCGCCGCCTGTCTTGACCCCGGTGGCATCGCCTTCACTGCCGGCGACGCCGCCCCGGATGCGTTTGATCTGGAGCCCCGGTTCGGAGGAGAAGAGTTCATCGAGCTTGCTCCGGGTCTGCTCACCCGCGACGCCGTCCACCGTCAGCCCGTTGATCCGCTGGAACTCCATTACCCGGGACTGACTCTTGGCACCGAAGATGCCGTCCACCTCCAGGGCTGCCATGGACGAGCCTTGCTGGGTGTGCCCGGTGATCAGGTTCAGATCATTTTGAAGGCTCGCTACGTCGTTGCCTGGAGTGCAGCCAAAATAGAGCAATCGATTCATTTTGGTTTCCTTTGCGGTTGATAAAATGGTGGCAGGGAAATGTTCAACGGGTCATCCGGGACTATGACAAGAAGAGATTTTCAGGTCAACAGAAAAGCCGCATCCGGTATGGAGAGTCGTTGGCGGAACGGACTATTTGCCAACGGTGAGCGTGGCCGGCCCCCGCTTGCCGGGTGGAAACGCGGCTCCGCCCGGCCTTGACTCAGAATCCTAATTCTGAGATAAGTTCCCATTAATTCTCACGGCGGATTTACTATTTATGGACATTTACGCAACCCGGAGCATAACCGATGATCGATCTGTTTAAACGCTTTTTCAGCAGCGCTGCCGAAAACGGTGGAACCCCCGCCGGCCGGGACAATGATCGGGATGTGATTGTGGCGGTGTGTGCCCTGTTCCTGGAAATGGGGCGCATCGATGAAACCTTCACGAAGCAGGAAATGGCAAAGGTGCTTTCCATTTTAACCGATAAATACGGCCTTTCCGGCGAAGATGCCGATGCCCTGCTCGATGAAGCGGACCGCGAGTTGAAAGAGAGTGTCGACCTATGGCAGTTTGCCAAGGTTATCAATGACCGTTACAGCATTGCCAGAAAAGAAAAACTGATCGAACGGTTGTGGCAGATTGTCTACGTTGACGGCAAAATGGACCAATATGAACATTATCTGATGAACAAGGTCTCCAACCTGCTGGACATTTCCCACAAACGGCTGATCGACGCCAAACTCAAGGTGCTGCACGGCAATTGATTCCGGACCGAAGGACGCCCCCGGGGCTGCCCGTCCGTATCATCTTTTGAAGACATTCATAACCGCCCGTTCGGCAGCGCTCAGGGCGCCTTCCAGATAACCGCCATGCTGGACGGCGGTTTCCGTGCCGGCAAAATGGATGGCGCCGTCCCAGAAGCTGGTTTTGCCTGCCGGCGGGTGATAACGGGGGTGCTCGACCATCGGCGGCTGGTCGAGCGGGGTGGCGGTGAATCTTTCGCGCGCCCAATCCTGGTAGAAGAAGGTCGTCGGCTGTGCCGCCGGTTTGCCATAGATGATGGCAAGCTGGGATAGAATCGCCTCCGTGAGGCGTTGTTGATGATTGCGCTGCACTGCCGGGATGCCCAAAAAGCCGGTCAATCCATAGGGGCCCTGACTGTTGTTGGAGCCGTCGTGGATCTCGCCCAGCGGGCCGCGCTCGCTGAAAGCCTGGCCCGATAGACCCCTTTGCCGCCAGAAAGGTTCTTCGTAAAGCGCGCAGAATTTCGCCTGGCCCGCCATCCAGGTACCCATTTTCAGCATCGCCTGGGTCAGGAGATGAGACAGATCGGGGGTAAAGAGAATGGTGGCGGCGGCAAGCCGGGGCGGAAGCGCCAGGATTACCGTACTGGCACTGAACCGGCTCCAGGGATCTTTCTCCAGTTCACCGACGCTGACCAGAGCGCCGGTTGCGGTTTTTTCGATCTGACAGACCGGATGATTCAGCCTGATGGTGTTATCCGGAATGTGCTTACAGAGCTTCGTGACCAGGTTAATCATGCCCCCGGAAATCCTCCAGGAGCGCGGCTCCATGGCGTATCCGCCAACGGTCTGGACAGCGCTGTTGGAACGCTGAAAACAGCCCATGCCCGCTTCAAACTGGCGATAGCCGATCAGGCCCAGGGTTTTAACCAGGTCAGCCATTTTCGGGTGAATGGCGGGCCAATACCAGGATGGGCCGAGATCGGCGTGAAATCCCCGATGGTCGGGGCTTAAGATCCTGCCGCCGATACGCTCACGGGCTTCGAGAACGACAACTGATTTGTTTTTCAGGGACAGCAGGAAGGCCGCATAGATGCCGCTGAGGCCGCCTCCGACGATCAGGGTGTCAACCGTTTCCACAGTTATTTTATCTCGACATATTCTCCGTCTTTCACCTGGAAAACGGCAAACCCGACTCCGATGGCATCACCTTGTGCGTCGAAGCTGATGCGGCCCAGGGGGGTCTCGAAATAGTTGCTCCGCAACGCCTTGGAAAGCGACGCAAAGTCTGTGGTTCCGGCTATCTCAATGCCTTCCAGCAGGGCTGTGGCGGCCGCATAGGCATTGAGGAAGAAAGCCCCGGGATCCGACCCGTAAACCGTCCGGTGTTCCTCGATGGCAGCGATGGCCAGCGGGTTTTGGGTGGTGTCCGTCGGTCCGGTGGCGTACACGCCTTCGGCGTATTTGCCGGCAATTTTGATGAAGGTGATATCTTTCACCCCGTCGTCGGAAATGAAAATTGTCTTCATGTTTTTTCTGCGCATCTGCTGTACGAGCTTGGATGCTTCGGGGTGAAACCCGCCGTACAGCAGCACGTCGGCGTTGGAGCGCTTGACTTTGTTGATCACCGCAGAGTAATCGACCGCGCCGGGAGTAATGCCTTCAAACAGCAGGAGCTTGCCCCGGTCGTCCTTTTCCAGGAATCCTTTGGCGAATTCCGCCAGCCCTTTGCCGTAATCGCCCTTGTCATGAACGATGGCAATCGTTTTCGCTTTTAACGGTCCCAGGCAAAAGTCGATCTGGGTTTTGGCCTGAGCATCGTCCGGGGCAATGGTCCGGAAGAAGTTGTCATGCTGGCCGCTTTTGGTCAGATCGGTGTTGGTGGCCGAAGGGGACATGAGGATCACGCCTTTGGTGGCATAGATTCCCAGCGACGCCTTGCACGGGCCGCTGCAGATGTGCCCCAGGACGACATCAACCCCCTCCGTGAGCAGCTTGGTGGCGACGTTGACGGCCACTTCGGTTTTGCACTGATCGTCTTCGACCAGCAATTCAACCTGTTTTCCCAGTACACCGCCCTTGGCATTGATCTTTTTTACCACCAGCTCTGCGGCCTTTACCGTGGGAATGCCGTAGGAGGCCAGGTCGCCGCTGTGGGCACCGGCAACGCCCATTTTGATCGTGTCTGAAGCACCGGCCATCGGAACGCAAATAAGGGCAGCCGCCATTAACATCATCACCATCTTCAGACCGCGTTGCTGTCGACGTCGCATCTTCTTCTCCTTTTTCAGCTTTCGTAAATGAGTTCCAGCCCCACACCGACCTCCTGCAGGTCAGCCACCTGTGACAATGCCACCCGGGACTTGAAATCCGTGCAATGGCATGCGTGAAGCGCATTCGGACGAAATTTTTTCATCTGCTCGATGGTGTCGTGCAACTGGGATTTCGTCGGTTCCAACAGATGAAATCCGCCGATAATGTCTATCATCCGGTGGTCATTGCAGACCCGCATCGCCTGGGCCACCGTGTTGCAGATCCCGGCATGGGCGCAGCCGGCGACGATCACCAATCCCTGTGAAGACTTATACGCCAGCGATGAATCATCCAGCAAAAAGTCATCGGCCTCAGCCTCGTCATGATGGATTCGGCCGATGGGATAGGTGGCCTCGAAGTCGTTTTCCCGTTCGATTTCTCCCAGAAAAACCAGGTTCGGATGCAGCCACCGCGGTTGGCGGGTCAACTGCAGGTCAAAGTGCTGACGGGCCGTTTCTTCAGATATCAGGCAACCGATATCGCCCATACCGGGAATAAAGCGCCGGTCGAACACCGACGGATGGGCGATCAGGGCAGGGCGTTTGGCCGGCCGGTTTTCGAACCGCCGCTCAGCATAGGCCTGGATCAGATGCTGCAGTCCCCAGGTGTGATCCAGGTGGGCGTGGGATAACACCAGCGCATCGATATCGAGCAAATCGATGCCCATTTTGGCGGCATTTTTTATGAAAACGTCCGAGTAGCCGGTGTCGAACAATACCTTCATATCATCGATTTCAATATAGTAGGAAACACCCGGTTCGGCTAGAAAATAGTGATCGATCAATGTGTTGTTGTCGACCAGCACGGTCAATTTCACGCGCATTCCTCCATGCTGAAATACTGGAATTCCAAGCCGGAAAACAGGAAACGTCAGGGCCATATAATGGGCATATGCCCTGTTTCCTATGTGACCGGGTATCCTTTGTCAATACAAATATGCCGACAATATTACGCCGCCGGCCTGATCGTCGCGCGCAGCTTGGCCAGCGCCTGGTGGGCGGCGTTGATCAGCGGATGGACAGTGGGAGCCGATGTCAGCAACGGATGGGTCGCAATCTGCATCATATCCAGTTCACGCACCGTGACCTTTTTTTGAATCCCCAGCGCAATCGTATTGATCAACTCACCCACGGACGGTCCACCGGATACCTGTCCGCCGAGGATAACGCCCGAACCATCGGCAAAGATCAGCTTGACTTTGAGTTCACTGGCTCCGGGTAGCATGCCGGGGTGGCGATCCGGGGCTGCGGCGGTTGCGGTAACGTATCGAAACCCTTCTTTTTCGCAGGTCCGGCAGGTCATCCCGGCGCTGGCAAACGATTTTTTTCCGATCCGGGTAGAGAAGGCGGCAATCGTCCCCTGAATCTGATGCAGTACCCGGATGCCGTAGATATTGGTGCCTGCATTGCGTGCTTCGGCGGTTGCCGTTGAAGCGAGCCAGACCGGTGCGGCCTTGCGCGTGAAAAAATCCCGTTTCAGCGCACAGTCACCGACGGCGAATATATCCTCGGTATCGGTTCGCATGTAATCGTCAACCCAGATAGATCCGTTATCGATGATCCGTAAGCCGGCTTTTTCAGCCAGATGGCTCGACGGTTTGGCACCCACACTGACCAACACCATATCCGCCGGAATTTTCTCTCCGTTCTCCAGACAGACCGATTCGACACGTTCGCTGCCATCGATGGAGACGACGCGGCTGCCGGTACGAATGTCGATCCTTTTCTTTTCCAACAACCCGGCGATGTCATCGCAGAATTCATCGTCGAACGCGCTTAAAAGCAGTTTGGGCATGATTTCGATCAGGTGGATATCCACATCCGAATCCTGGGATAGCTCATCGGCAAACTCCGCGCCGATGAAACCGCCGCCGATGATGACCACTTTTCTGGCCTGATGCACTTTTTCCCGCAAGGCATTCATCGCCCACATGCTTTTTTTGATTGTAAAAACGCCTTGCTTATCCACACCCGGAATCGGCAGCATGCATACGTCCGTTCCGGTGGCCAAAACAAGCTTCTCATAGGCAAGAACGTCACCCGCCTCCAGGGTAACCGTGTGTGCTTTCGCATCCAAGGAAACCACTTTGCCCACTTTGACGTCGATTCCGGCATTCTCCAGCGGCACGTTGCCCATGGCGTTGTGCTTCGTGTCGGAAAGGGTGTGCATCATGTAGGGTATGGCGCAGGGAATAACCCCGTCCCCGATTTCCTTGACGACACAAACCGATTTTTCAGGATAAACGCTCTTGGCCGTCAGTGCCGTAATAATTCCGGCAGGCCCACCGCCCACGATGATTACATGGATTCCCATAGGTTGCTCCTTTCATTGTCCGTTTGTTGCAAAAGGCGATACTTCCCCGTGCAGGCGGGTTATGGTTTGGCCCTTTGAAGAAAAGGATATCAACCTTCATGCCAAAACAGAAATGAGAAGAGGCGATGATAACATGAAGAAATAATGATATTTAAATTGCGTCTACCGGTTTCCGAAGTCACGATCACAGCCGTGGCGTGTCCGTTTTTTTTCCAGATTGTCTAAGCCTTTACCTGTCAAACATACACCCGTCTTGGAAAAAGGTGGCAGCGGATGGGGGGGGGGATTGCCAACGGAAACAAGGGGCGTCAACGGAGTCAGCGCGCCAACCGGCACATTCCGATCCCGGTATTTTATCTGAAGCGGCGGTGAGAGTAAAGCAGGACGTTTTGAGAGGAATCGATCAGCCGGGTAAGCTCTGCCTGTTCTTGTTCGAGATTTCAGAAGGCCGGGATCGTTTACGCCGTATCCGCCTGATGCCGGCATGCGTCGGCATAGGGGGCAAGGGCGGACCGGATGCGTGCCTGGAGGATCGCCTCGGGTGCCGGGGACAGGCTGCCGACGGCGATTGCTCCGGCCAGGTCGGGGAGGAATTGTCGCAGCAGCGGGTGCGGAATGGGCCGGTGCAGGTTGTGCATCAACTGCTCACAGGCCTGCCGGGCCTCGGCTCGGGGCCAGTAGTACCGGATGCGATCGCGCAGGCCGTAGCGGCGCAGGTATTGCCGCTCCGGCCCGGTGCCATCATAATGAATGTTGCCGTGTTCGGGGTGGGTCTGCATCAGCTGTTCCATGACTGCCATCAGGTTGGACCGATGGGACAGCCCGGGGAGTTCGTTCTCGATGTGGGCCAGGGCAAAGAGCGCCTCACGCAGGGCAGAGGTGAGACAGGGGCCGATTTTAAGCAGGCAGAAGTGATCCCTCACCATCTGCGTCAGCGCCGATGGGGGTTGATAATCGGTGGCGTGAATTTCAAATGTCATGGCACCGGGCAACCGGTCGTGAAATGCCGAAAGCGCGGCGGCTGCCGACGGGTTGTAGACGGCTGCCCGGTGGTCGTCGAAATCCACACCGGGTTGAACCACCACGGCGATGATCCGTTCCCAGGCCTGATCGACCCCGGCCCGGCTGAAAGCTTCCTTATAGTCCGCCAGTTCGTCACGCAGGTCCTGCGGATCGCTGACCGCCACCACCCCGTTCTGCCCCAGGCCTCCCCCCGGTGTCGGCACCTCGGATCCAATTACATAGAATGGGGAAGGCCGGTGGAAATGGCCGGCGGCGGATTCGGCGGCCCGGCACAGGGAGGCGGCGCGCAGGGCCGCGGTCTTCACCGGCAGGCGGTCCCGGGGATCGTCGGCACACCGCCTGCCCGTGTCCAGGTGCAGCTTTTGGAAACCGGCGGCCACAACGGCCCGGGCCAGCGCTTCGGCATGGGCCATGGCTTCCCTTGCCGGCAGGTGGCGCCACGGGTGGGGGCCGAGGTGATCCGCTCCCAACATGACCTGTCCGGGTGCCAATCCACCATCGGTTGCCAGGCGCGTCAGCTGGTCGGCGAAATCAGACGGCGTCATACCGGTATAACCGCCGTACAGGTTGACCTGGTTGGCCGTGGCCTCCACCAGCAGCAGGGTTCCGTCGTCTTTTGCCCGGGCGGCTGCTGCCGCCAGTACCTGGGGATGAGCCGAGCAGACGGCGACCAGGCCGCCGATCCGGCCTGAAAGATGTCGGTTGCGCAGGTCTTTCAGCAAGTGATGCCCCGGTGGTTTTGCATTAGGTACATGGGATCTCTCGTCCATTTTTTTAAGTATGACGGCAAGGCCGGCTGCGCGTCGGTTACATTTTGTAGCCGATAGCCCGCAGGAAGGATTTACGCTTGGCGATGTCGGCTTCCCCTTCAATGCCCCTGGCTGCAAAACCGTCGATGACCCCCAGGATGCCGCGCCCCAGTGCACTTTCTGCAACGATGACCTCGACCGGATTGGCCGTGGCGCAGAAAACCCGGCAAACTTCAGGCACCTGTTTGATCGTGTTGAGGATATTGACGGGGAACATGTCGCGCATGAAAATGATGAAGCTGTGTCCGGCACCCAAATTCAGCGCGTTTTCCCGGGAAAGGGAGGTCAGTCCCTCATCCGTGCCGGCAAAGCGCACCAGGCAGACATCGGAGGCCTCGCAGAAGGCGATGCCGAATTTGGCGCCGGGCACCGTATTGACGATGGCTTCGTAAATATCCTCGACGGTTTTGATGAAGTGGGACTGGCCCAGGATGAAATTGAGCTGTTCGGGGTTGTTGATCGTGACGGTTTTCAATTCCATGGCATCTTCTCCTTTAAAAAATGATCGGATGAGGGCCTGTGGGCAATTACGGCACGCGGATCCGTTTTATACGGTCACGGTTGACCGCCAACAGGCCCTGTCGCTTCCATGCGCCATTTGCGGATATTACCGCGGGTGGGGGGCAACTTCAATTTATTCAGAAAACGTCGGTTTAACAAGCCCGATGTGAAACCTTTCCGGCGAGACACAGGCATGGTATACTTTTTAACCATACCCTGTCCATGCATCCTTTCCCCCGTACCGTTGCCTTAAGGATGCCGGCCGCCATTTTCGCGCCGGCCACCGCAGGAAGGAGGGCGCCTTGCGCTGTCTGCTCATCTCCGCCAATACTGAAAAAATGAACATGCCCACCCTTCCCATGGGGCTTGGTTGCGTGGCGGCGGCCCTGGAGGCCGCCGATCATGAAGTCCGGTTTCTCGACCTGATGGCCAAGGAGGACTGGCAATCCGCTCTCCGGGAAGCGCTGGCTGAACCGGCACCCGATGTTATCGGTATTTCCATTCGCAACATTGACGATCAGGTCAGCGGATCGCCGCGCTTTCTACTGGAAAAGGCCAGGGATGTGGTGGTCTTTTGCCGGGCGCACGCCCATGCACCGATTGTCCTCGGCGGCGCAGGCTACAGCATTTTTCCGCAGGCGGTACTTGATTACACCGGGGCGGACATGGGTATCCAGGGTGAAGGGGAACAGTCCTTTTCCATGCTGCTGGAAAGGCTTGAACGATCAGCCTCGCCTGCGGATGTGCCAGGGCTGGCCATCCGGGGAAAAGGTCTTCAGGCGCCCGGAATCCACGTCCGTGATCTGGACCGCTTCCCCCTCCCCGGACCGGACCTGTTCGATTCCCGATTTGCACGGGATCCGGACTATTTCCTTCCCATCCAGACCCGACGTGGCTGCCCTCTGAACTGCAGCTACTGCTCGACGTCCACCATCGAAGGCCGACTGATCCGCAGAAGATCCCCGGCGACCGTTATCGATGCGTTGCATCGCTGGCGCGCGGCCAGCTATTCACGGATCTTTTTTGTGGACAACGTTTTTAACCTGCCGAACAGCTATGCCAGCGACCTGTGCGCGCGCATGGCCGGCGAACGTCTCGACATTCAGTGGCGGGCCATCCTCTATCCCGGGCAGGTGACCGAAACGCTGGTACGATCCATGGCGCGGGCAGGATGCCGGGATGTGTCCCTGGGGTTTGAAAGCGGGTCGCAACCGATCCTGGATGGCCTGCATAAACGCTTTTCTCCGGAGGATGTCCGGCGAACCAGCCGGTTGCTGGCCGATGCCGGCATTGGAAGCATGGGGTTCCTTCTGCTGGGCGGACCGGGAGAAACCCGTGAAACCGTGCTGGAGAGCCTTTCTTTCGCTGACAGTTTAGGCTTGAATGCCATCAAACTGACCATCGGCCCGAGAATCTATCCATATACCGAACTGGCCCGGATTGCGGTCCGGGAAGGCCTGATCGAGCCGGAGGCCGACCTCCTCAGCCCCGTTTTCTATATCGCCCGGGGGTTGGAAGCATGGCTGCGTGAAACGGTCCAATCATGGATTTCCCACCGTCCCCATTGGATGCTGTAGATCGGGGCTTTCGCCAGGCAATGCGGCCTGCCCTGAATCACCTGCGCTGAGGATACCGGTAACCGTCGGCGGCTTATTCCGCCGATCGGCTGGCAACCGGTCATGGATAGCGGCAGGAATTTTTTCATATCCGTTGTGTTCACTTGCCGCCCCTGATTGGCGTGCAAGTGCCGAAGGCCACATAGGCGATGCCGCTGCCGGCGGCGGATAGTACCGCCTTGCCCGACGGTTTCTCGATGGACAGGCTCCATCCCAATCCGCTGGATGTGCCCGCCATCCCCTCATCGGCGCCCAGCAGGATCAGTTTGTCTTCGATATGTTCGATTCGCTTGATCCTGACCACCCGCCGGACCAGGCTGTCCGGTGTCCCGCGCAGGGTATTTTCCCGGAAATCGATGATGAATTTTTCCGGAAGACCCACCGTGTCCGGATCGACACCTTCGATTACCCGCAGTCGGTTGATCTCGATCAGCCGGTCCACGCTTCCGGTTAGCGCATTCGAGCCGTCGAAGTCACCGGAAAAGGCGGGTCCGGTCATTAACACCGGCAGGCTCAGTAGAAACAGCAGAAGTCGCTTGCGGTTTTTCATTTGGTCACCTTGGAGGATTGGGTCCGTTTTGTTTTTAATTATTTCAGCGTTTAAACCGCGATAGCAAGCGCGCCCCCATGGTTGGTGGGGGAGGGAGATTCAATCCGGTCATCGAATCAGCCGGCAGCGGGCTTGCTTTCCAACATATTGTAACGACAAGGATATTGACGCACAGCGGGCTTTCTGCCATAGTCCGATCCGTGAATCAGGCAACAGAACGGAATCCGGTCGCCCCATTTGACATCCTGAACCGGAACCCGGAACCCGGAACTCGGAGCCGATGCCGAAGATCTATCCAATAGGTGGTGGCAAGGGCGGGGTCGGCAAAAGTTTTGTCGCCGCCAGCCTGGGAGCACTGATCGCCCAACACGGCAAGACGGTTGCCTTGCTCGACCTGGACCTGGGTGCATCCAATCTGCATACCTTTCTGGGGATGCCGGCGCCCAAGGACGGCCTGAACCTGTTTTTAAATAAAACCGCGCAGACGCTGGAGCAGGTAGCGGTCCCGACCCCCGTCACCGATCTCTTTCTGATAAGCTCTTCCACCTGCTCCATGGAGATTGCCAACCTGTTTTATGCCCAGAAAATCAAGTTGATCAATGCCGTCAAAAAACTGCCCTTTGATTATGTTCTCATCGACCTGGGTGCCGGGACCAATTTCAATACCCTTGATTTTTTCCTGACCTCCAGCAAAGGGATCTTTGTCTGCACCCCCGAACCCACCTCCATCGAGAATGCCTTTCGGTTTATCAAAGCGGTCTATCTGAGAAAAATCAAACAGCTCATCAGACAGCATGATTTCGGTGCCCGGGTGAAAGCGGCGATCCTGGATACAGATTCCAGTGCGGTCAAGTCCCAGGACCTCCTGGATATGGTTTCAAAAGACGATCCTGAGAAAGCTTCGCTTTTGAAAGCGCACATCGCCAGGTTTCAATTCAAATTGATCCTGAATCAGTTTCGCAGAATCGCCGATACTTCCCTGGGCAAAAAAATAGAGACGGTCTGCAACCGCCATTTTTATTCCCCTTTCGAATTTTGGGGGCAGGTCGCTTTTGACGAGCGGGTCATCGATTCGATCTATGCGAGAAAACTGTATGTCACCGCCTACCCGGCCACGATCACGGCCATGGACTTAAAGCGGATTGCCGGATTGTTGACGACCCCTCAACCGGCCCCCGTTTTACAACAACAGGCGCCATGAAAACATTTGAGAATGAAAATTATTACAATATCCTGCAGGTTCCCGCCAATGCCCGGGCAGACGAAATCAAGCACGCCTACCGGGATGCTCTGGCCATCTATGAAGCCGAAAGCGTGGCCACCTATTCGCTCTTTTCCGAGGAGCAGCGGGAGCGCCTGCTGCAGGCCATTGAAACGGCCTTTAGCACCCTGATCAACGAGGACAAAAGAACCGCCTACAATCAGATGCTCATCGACACCGGGCAGATGGATGCGGCCAATTTTTCCGGACAGGGCCAGAGACAGCTGGCGGCCTATTCGGATACCGGAAGCCCATCCACGGAAAAGAGCCTCAGCCAATGGGTCCGGAAAAAGGTCGATACGCCGGAGATCAGACAGCTTATCGAAGCGATCCTGTCCCAGGACCTGCTCTCCGGCCTGGCCTTGAAGCAGCTCAGGGAAGCATACGGCATCGAAATCTCCGAAATCTACGCCATTACGAAGATCAGCGGCGACTCCCTGAAAAGAATCGAGGCCGACCAGTTCGAAGAGCTGCCGGCCGAGGTTTATTTAAGGCAGTTTTTGAAAAGCTATGCCGACATCCTCCACATCGATTCCCGGCATGTGGTCGACGGTTATTTAAAATCCATGGCCCGGTACAAGGCGGAAAAAGGTGCCGCCCGCCCGCGGTCCCCGCTCTGACTTCAAGGAGTCCGGATGGAAATTACCACTACAATCGTCGGGGCAGGCGTAGTGGGTCTTGCCGTGGCGGCAGAGCTGTCCAAAACCCGCAAGGGGATATTGATCCTGGAACGCAACCCGTCATTCGGCCAGGAAACGTCGAGCCGCAACAGTGAAGTCATTCATGCGGGCATCTATTATGCCAGGGATTCCCTGAAGGCCAGACTCTGCGTCGAAGGCAACCGCCTGTTGTACCCGTTGTGTGAACAGCACCGCATTCCCCACCGCCGATGCGGCAAGCTGATCGTGGCCACTGAAAAGGACGAGGAGGCGATTCTGGCGACGATCCAGGATCGCGCGCGCGAAAACGGCGCGGAGGCCCTTGAACTGTTGAGCGCCAGGCGGATCAAGGCCCTGGAACCCAACGTAAAGGCGTGCGCCGCTCTTTTTTCTCCCTCGACCGGGATCATCCATTCCCATCGGCTGATGCGCCACTACGCTGCCCGGGCCAATAAAAACGGCGCCCGGTTCGTGCCGCAAACCACGGTTTCACGGGTGGAGAAACAAGAGGATGGCCGCTACCGGGTTCATGTGGCCTACCCGGACGGCCAGACAGACGCATTTGCGTCGCGTTGGATCATCAACTGCGCCGGTCTCGAATCCGATCGTCTGGCCGAATCCATGGGGATCGATATCGATGCCTGCGGCTACCGGCTTTCCTACTGGAAAGGGGAATATTTCAGCCTCGACGCGCCCCCGGGGTTCATCCGCCATCTGGTCTATCCGGTTCCCCCGGCAAACCATGTGGGCCTGGGGGTGCATGCCACCATCGACATGGGCGGCCGGGTAAAATTCGGCCCCAATGCGACCTATCTGCCTGACAGGGACCTGGATTATTCCGTGAATCCGGCAGCCCGGCAGTCGTTCTACGAGGCGGCCCGTCGCTATCTGCCCGGCATCGCGCTTGACCAGCTGCAACCGGAAATGACCGGTATCCGACCCAAACTGCAGAAACCGGGAGACCCGGCCAGGGATTTTATCATCGCGGAGGAATCCTCGAAGGGTTTTCCCGGCGTGATCAACCTGATCGGCATCGAATCTCCCGGGCTTACCGCCAGTCCCGCCATTGCCCGTCATGTGGCGGCAATGGTTGCCGAACAGGCGTGAATCCGGCATCCCTGCGGGCCGACAAAGCGCGACGACGTTTCATCGGTGGATGAGCGCCATTTAGCGCGTGATCACGCCAGCCATTGCTTCAATGCGGGTATGGTGTCTTTTGGGCTGATCTTGTAGCCGGCGGCGGCAATGGTGCCGGCTTCGTCGATCAAAAACGCCGAGCGTACAATTCCCAGGTAAGTCTTGCCGTAGAGTTTCTTCTCGCCCCATACGCCATAGGCTTCGGCGATCCGGTTATCGGCATCGCTGAGCAGGGGGAATCCCAGCCCGTGCTTCTCATCGAATTGCTTCTGCCGGGTGACCTTGTCCGGGCTGATACCGACAACGGCCACGCCGGCGGCCGCCAGTTCGGGCAGTGCGTCCCGCACCGCCTGTGCCTGTGCGGTTCAGCCCGAGGTGCCGGCTTTGGGATAGAAAAAGATAAAGCATTTGCGGCCTTTAAAATCGGCCAGACTCACGCGGTTGCCGTTTTGGTCCGATGCCGTGAAATCCGGTGCCGGATCGCCGGTTTGCAGTGTTGTCATCATGAACCTCTCTTCTCCTTTATGTCCTCGCCGTCTTCGGTATGTCGCCGGATTTAGGAACAGGGGCGCGCAAGCCCGATTGAACCGGACCCGGACCCAGGGTGCGGGAAGGGAAATAGGCTCAACGGTGCGCCGAATCCGGCTGCTCCCGATACATGCTTTCGATCTCCCGGGCGTAATTGGCCTTGATGATCCGCCGCTTCAGTTTCATGGTGGGCGTCAGCTCCCCTTTTTCGATCGACAGTTCTTCCGGTAGAATCACAAATTTTTTAATCGTCCAGGGGCGGGGCAGGCTGGTGTTGACCGCATCTATGTGCCGTTGCAGATAGGCGTTGAAGGTTTTGCAGACGGCCGCGCCTGCAGCATCTTTGGCATTGCTGCCCGCGTCGGCAACGGCCTGTTCAAGTTTGGCCGGATCGAGGGTCAGCAGGGCGGAAACGTATTTCCGCCGGTCGCCGACAACCACTACCTGGTTGATAACGGGAATCGCCTTCAGCCTGCTTTCCAGGACCTGGGGCGGAATATTTTCGCCGCCGGCGGTGATGATCAACTCTTTCATCCGGTCCGTTACTTTCAGAAAGCCCGCCTCGTCAATCTCACCGACATCGCCGGAATGAAGCCAGCCCTGCGCATCGATCGTTTCCCGGGTGGCCGCTTCGTTTTTGTAATAGCCCTTGAACACATGTCGCCCGCGTATCAGGATCTCGTCATATTCCCCGAGGGTCAGTTCCGTTCCCGGCATGGGCGGTCCGGCCCAGCCGGTGCGGTGACGATGGGGCTGAGGCAGGGAGATGGTGGTGGGCCCGGTGCATTCGCTCATGCCGTATATTTCCGTGATCGGGATCCCCAGGCTCATGAAAAACTCCAGGGTATCCTCGGCAATCGGCGCGGCCGTGGAAAAGCATATGCGGCAGCGATCGAGCCCCAGGCGCTGGCGAACTTTGGAGAAGACAAGCTTTTCCGCCAGAGGATATAAAAAGGGATCGGGCTTGCCGTTCTGGCGGGCATAGCCGCCGGCGAGGCCCTGTTTGCGGGCCCAGGCGGCGATCTTTTTTTTAAGGGGCGGATTTTGGGCACCGGCCGCCGCCATTTTGGCCTGAATCTTTTCCCACACCCGCGGCACGCCGAGAAAAATGGTCGGACGCACTTCCTTCAGGTTGTCGCCCAGCAGATCCAGGCTTTCGGCAAACCAGGAGGTGGCGCCCATCGTCATCGGCACAATCAGGCTGACCATCTGCTCGGCAATATGGCTCAAGGGGAGGTAGCTGATGAGTTGCTCCCGGTGATCCCCATCGACAAGGTCTACGACCTGCCGGGCCGTCCAGACGATATTGTCGTGGGTGATCATGACCCCTTTGGGGTTGCCGGTCGTACCGGAGGTGTAGATCAGCGTGCAGCAGTCTTCGGGGGCCTAGTTTCCCATGCGGGTATCCAGCGCCTCGTCGGGCACCCCCGAGGCCAGCTCGGGCAGATCCCGCCAGGCGACCACCCGTTCATCGGCGTCCGACCCGTTCATCATCACGATGGCCTTCAGGTTGGGGAGACGGGGCCAGAGGGCTGCAAACTTGGCCAGCTGGGCCGCATCTTCCACCACAACGATGTTGGCCTCGCTGTGCTCGGCAATATAGTGGCATTGTTCCGGCGTGCTGGTGGTATAGATGCCGCCGGGGATGGACCCCGCAAAAATGGCGGCCAGATCGCTGATAAACCATTGGGGGCAGTTGTTCCCGAGGATGCTGACCGCTTTGCCGACGTCGAGGCCCAAAGCGATAAAGGCTTTGGCCGTGGTGCGGACCCGGGCGTCGTAGTCCCGCCAGGTCAGCGTTTCCCAACGACCTCCGCGTTTATGCTTCAACGCCGTTTTTTCTCCATGGGCCGCCACGGTTTCGCGAAAGACGTCCATCACCGTCGCTTTCATATTGCCCTCCCGCTGGTTGGGATCTCGGTCAATATCATTCGGGCTGCTATAATCAGGGCGAAACTGTCCGCCTGGCCTGGCTTGACCCGCGGGGTCAATGGGCAACCGCCGGGTCCGGCCGGATCCCGCCGGGTCGCCGGGGGTCGCGTTAAAAGTTCCGGGTCATCTTTATCGTGGCGTCATGCTGCCGGTGGCCGTGTGGGGTGTCGTATCCATGTGAAGCCGTCGGGGCCGGCGGCAGGGGCATGAAGTTGTCGATTGGCTCATTTCAGTTTTTAAGGTAAAATAGCAGGAACTGTCAATGGTTTATCAGCCGTCTGGGCGGACGACCTCGCGTGGGTACGGAAAACTGGTTTTGACTGGAAGCGGACAGGAGGGGTACAATCAAAAAGGAGCGATGCAGGAAGCCATGGAATATCCGGAGAATCTTGATCCAATTTGCCTGTTCTGCCGCTGGATCAGGGCGGAAAAGGCTGTAAAGACATTCGGCACGGTTGCCGCTTTCCATGACGGGAACCCCGTGACCGACGGGCACCTGTTGATTGTGCCGCTGCGGCATACGGCGGACTGGCTCTCCATGACCCCACAGGAGGTCCGGGACAGCGAAATGCTGATCCGCCATCTCGTGGAAAAGATCAGGCGGAAAGACCCGTCCGTGACCGGGTTCAACATCGGGGTGAACATCGGCGTGTCGGCCGGACAGACCGTGTTTCATGCCCACATCCATCTGATCCCGCGGCGCGACGGCGATACGGAAAACCCCAAAGGAGGTGTTCGGGGGGTTGTCGACGGCAAGCGCGCTTATTAACCGTCATTGATTTGCCGATCCTGGAACCCGTTCTTATTTTATGTGCAGGATCTACAACAAATAAGGACCTGGCCCCCGTGGCCGGGTAACCCAAGGAGGTTCAATCATGGACGTGAAAAGAATACTATGGCCGACAGACTTTTCCGCAATATCCGAAAGCGCCCTGCCACACGTTAAATCGCTTACCGAGAAATACGGCGCAGAAATTCACGTTCTATACGTGATTGAGGATATCGCCCACCATGACGGCTGGTATGGCGCGTTTGAGGAGAAACGCGTCAAGGAACTCATGGCGCATGCCAGCAAAACGGCCACCGCGCGGCTGGGGCAGATCTGTGAAAAGTACCTGGACGGCTGCCCGCTTTACATCAAGCACGTCGCGGTCGGAGATGCCGCCAAGGAGATCCTGAATCTGATAGAGAAAGAGAAGATGGATCTGGTGGTGATGGCCAGCCACGGCGCGAGAGGCAACTTCCGCTTCGGAAGCGTGGCTGAAAAGATTCTGAGGCATTCCCCTGTTCCGGTGACGGTCATCCCCGTCGAGCCGAATTCATGATGACCTTGCCCTGAAAAACCATAGGGAGGGTTTCAGTTGCCCAGGGTCATCTTAACCGTTTCAGCCAATTTCTCAAGGGTGTAGGGTTTCCGGACGTATTGCCCGGCACCCAGCCGCTGGAGTGCCCTTACGCGAGTGCTTTCGGAAAACCCGCTTACGATGATCGCTTTTTGGCCCGGCCGTATTTTTATGATCCGCCGGTAGGTCTCCAGGCCATCGATTCCCGGCTCCATGATCATATCCAAAACAACCAGATCGGCGGTATGATCCTTGAGATACATTACGGCGTCCTCACCGCCCGCCGCTGAAACGACCCTGTATCCAAGTCTTTCCAGAATCGCCGCGGCGATCTGCCGTTGCTCCAGCACATCATCGACGACCAGAATGGTCTCCCCGGCGCCTTTGTGGTCCGCCAATACAAAAAGGGGTTGATTGTCATCGATGCGTTTTCGGGTTGCCGGAAAGAAAAGCTTAAATGTCGTGCCGGATCCGATGGCGCTTTGGATGCCGATAAATCCTTCGTGGTCTTTAACGGTTCCCCACACCACGGTCATCCCCAGGCCGGTGCCGCTTTTTCCCATGACTTTTTTCGTATAAAACGGCTCGAAAATTCTTTCCTTGTCCTCTTCCGAAATACCATTACCCGTATCCGAAACCTGGACCAGGACGTAATCCCCCTCCTCGATGTTATCAAAATCCTGAAGGGTTCGGTCAACATATCGATTTTGGGTCGATATCGCCAATTCACCGCCATCGGGCATGGCTTCCAGCGCGTTGATGGCAAGGTTCATGATGGTTTGGGAAAGATGAACCTCGGAACCCATAATATTAAGCAGATTCGGGTCAAGATTTGTTTTGACGCTGCAGGCTGGATGCGCTTCCTTCATCTTTCCGAATTCCGCGCTGCCCATGTAATCGGTTATGATTTTATTTATTCCCAGTGGCTTGAGCTGGGAGACACCCCGTCTGGCCAGGGTCAGAAGTTCCTGGACGATCTCAGCGGCTTTTTGGCCGGACCGGCGAATGGTTTCGATTGGCTCTCTGAGTTCGTGGTCGTCGGGGAGGGTCAACAGGATTATTTCGGGATAGGAGACCACACCGGACAACACATTGTTCAAGTCGTGGGCCACACCGCCTGCCAGTGTGCCGATGGCCTCCATTTTCAATGCTCTGCGAAGTCTTTTTTCAAGAAGGTTTTTTTCGATCTGCGCTTTTTTATGATCCGAGACGTCCCGCACAATGGAAAAATTATATTCCAGGTGGCGATGCTGGTAATAATTGGCTTTTATTTCCACGGGAAATAATTCGCCATGTTTTGTTTCGTAGTGGGATTCCATCAAGACGGTGCCTTGGAGGCGGAGTTCCTGCCAAAAGGCCTGCCATGATTTTTCAGGGATGTTGGAATCAATCTCAAAGGCGGTCATCTTCATCATTTCGGCATGTGAATATCCCAATCTTTTGCTGGCGGCCTTATTGGCGAAAAGAATTTTCGCATCCGGCTGGAGACAAAAGATCGGATCCGAAAAATGATCGATAACAAACTGGGTCAGCTCAAGGGACTGCTCGGTCTCTTTTCTGGCCTCTACTTCGCGCATCAGCTCTTGGTTGGCCTGCTTCAGGTCGAAGGTGCGCTCGGCGACCTTTTCTTCCAGCGAATGGTTAAAATCCCGTAATTTCGAAAACAGCACGTTAAATCGAGTGGCCACTTCGCCGATCTCATCTCCAGAGGAAACATCAATATTTTCAATATATTTGTAGCTGTCACGCGAAGATGCCGCGGATATGTGTCGGCTGATTTTAGACAATGGCGTGGTGACAAAAAACCTGATGATGAGAGTGATAATAAGAAAGAAGATTGCGACGCTGAAGCCGATCAATAGAAACGTGTTGATGGATTCCGACCACAGCGCCTCGGTCATTTTGGAAATGGGAATGGCCACCGTATCGGTGCCGATCACCTCCCCGATGGGCCGGTGGAAGCCGGCTTTGCCGCCGTACCGGTCGATCAAGGATTTAGGTGCATCTGCAGGATTCCCATGGCACTTCAGACAAGAGGTTTTCATCCGGCGAGCGCTGAACTTGGCCAGGTAGTTTCGTCCATTGATCTTGATCTGTCCGGTCCACCGTTTGACCTCGGGATGTTCGTTGAAGAAGGCAATGACCTTGAGTTCTTCCGGGCCAGCCAGATTGGCCGGGTTCCGCGGATTATCCGATGAAAATTTGAGAATGTAATGCGGGAAATCCTCGCGAAGGTCCTCGAATATGCTTCGTGCCACAAATGATGTGGACATGGTTTCCGGTACAAACTCGTCCTCGCCCAGCAGGTCGTACATCATCGGTCGAACATGGTTTCCGACGTATCTGCGTATGGCCAGGTCAAATTGCAATGCCATTTCAGCCTGCTGGACGACCACGTCCTTGAGTCTTTGATCGGTCATGCGGTAGGTCGCGTAAAACAGATAGGTCGCCAAAAGGATAGTCGCGATACCGATGGAAACAGTGAGTTTCCCCTCCAGGCTTTTCATTTGGCATGGATCCTTTGTCATTTCGTTCAAAAGATAATCAATGGTGTTATCGGCCTCGCGATAAAAAAGGTTAGCTTAACAGCCCGACTTCTCTATTTTGATATCAACGGAAATTGCATGTTTCCTTTCCCTCAGGGATATGGAGCGGGACAGGCCACCAACGTCACCTGCGGTTCATTATCGCTGAAAGGTGACTGAAACAATTCCAGATAAAATACCTGGCCGGAATCGGTGGACAGATCCAACTTCCCGGGATGATCATTCAAAACTTGATCGAACCCTCTTTGCACTGGAGGATTCCTTTGTAAAAAAAATGTCAGCGCTGACCCGGCAGGATAATTGGTTTGACTTTGTGGCGTACTTTACTCAACCTTACCCGTGGCGGGCCGCATGGGCGAGACGGTTGGTGGGAATATAAACCAGTGAAAAAAGGTGCCTGATGAGTGAGACAACCACGGTTGAACGATACCATCCCGGCGAAAAGATGGCCAACAGCATTACCCATGGCGTCGGCATCATCCTGTCCATCGCCGGGCTGGGGGTGCTGATCGCCTTTGCCGACGGTTATGGAAATGGCCGGCACATGGTCAGCGTGAGCATATTCGGGAGCATGCTGATCCTGATGTATACCGCATCGACCCTTTACCACAGCGTCCGGAACCCCCGTGCCAAGACCCTCCTGCAGATCCTTGACCATTGTGCCATATTTTTACTGATCGCAGGCACCTATACCCCGTTTACCCTGGTCACCCTTCACGGTCCCTTGGGATGGTCCCTGTTCGGTGTAATATGGGGGCTTGCCCTCCTCGGAATCGTCTTCGAACTGACCACCCTTCGCAGCCATCGTGTGATTTCGCTTGGATTGTATCTGGGTATGGGCTGGTCCGTGGTTGCGGCAATCAAACCCATGCTGGCCGGCGTTGCCCCCGGCGGCTTGATTCTGCTGCTCGCCGGCGGCCTGTCATATACCGTCGGCATCGGTTTTTACGTGATGCGGAACCTCCGCTATCATCATGCCGTCTGGCATCTTTTTGTATTGGCCGGCAGTATCCTTCACTTTTTTGCCATCCTTTTTTTTGTCATTCCCGTTGCCGGTTTCTGACATGCCGGTAGAATAGGGAGACCCGGCCCCTTTTCGAATTTGACGGTCGCTTTTTAGTTGGTGAGCCTGTATTATATTACGATAGTATCATCCTGAAACGCCTTCGTCGAGGGAGAGGCCCACCATGGCAGCGGTGACCGATAAGGCGATTGTTCCGGTCGTTGAGCGGTTTTTTCAGCGTCCTGAAATCCGCGGCAACCTGGAATTCCTCAGCAGCCGGTTGCCCCCGTCGGCTGAAATTTTCGTTGCCGGCGGTTCCATTCGCAACCTGATTATCAATCTATTGCATGGCCATGCACCCCCTACCCGCGATATCGATATCTTTATCGGCGGGCTGGATCGTGAATTCTCCCTGTCCGGCGTTCTTAGCGACCAAACGGCTGAACCGACAGATCTGAAAGGCATGCGCTGGTATCCGGTTTCATCGGCTCTGGCTTACGACCTTTGCCTGCTTGTGGATTTTGTGGTGATCGACGTCGGCCATCTCGCGCCGACCATGGGAAACCTGCTGTCCGGCATCGATTTTACGGTCAATGCGGTAATATATGATTTTCACCGGAAGATGCTGTTTGAAAACGGGTGTACGGCGGCTGTCAGGGATCGGGTGATCGATTTCAACAGCCGTTTCATTCCGGACAAGCAGCTGATCGCCTATCGCATCCTGCTGATGGGGTATAAGACCGGATTCAACCTCTCCCAGCCCGTGTTTCAATACCTCAAAACGCGACTGGATGTGGCGACGGTGATCCAGTTGAAAGGACTTTTCAGGGCAAAGGTGGGGAAAACCATGACAACGGCAATCATGAGCGAATACAACAAATGGTGCAAATATCCGACGTATAATGCCTATCTTGCCGACCGGAAACGTCTTCTTCAGGCAGGCCGACCCGCTGCATCCGGGTGAACCCTTCCCCTTCAGAGGGAGATTCGTCGGTCCCATCGGCTGATCTTCCAGCCCCGGATGAAGGCCCTCCAATAAGTTTTTACCCCAGCTGCGATCAAGCCTTTTTAAATCTGGCGCGCAGTTCGTATTTCAGAATCTTTCCGCTGGCGCTCATCGGCAGGCTGTCGGTAAAGATCACCTGTTTGGGGACCTTGTAGCCCGCGATTTCCTGCCGGCAGAAATCCCGGACACTTTCCGTCTTCAGGTCCGTGCCGGGACGGGGGACCACGATGGCGGCAACGCATTCCCCCCAGCGGCTGTCCGGTAAACCGACCACGGCCGCCTGGGCTATGTCGGGATGTTTGTAAAGGGCGTTTTCAACCTCGGCGGGGTAGACGTTTTCACCGCCGGTGATGATCATGTCCTTTTTACGATCCACCACGTAGATATACCCCTGTTCGTCGACCCGGCATAAATCCAGGGGATAATACCAGCCGTTGCGATAAACCTGGCTGGTCTCCGTATCTTTCTGCCAGTACCCCAGGGTGGTGCCCAACCCGCGCACTTTCATTTCTCCGACGACGCCGGGTGCGACCGGGACGTCGTTTTCATCCACGACCACGCTTTCCATGTCGGCAAAGGACCGGCCGCAGGATGCCAGGATCTCCGTATTTCCTGAGGCCATGGCCCGGGCGATGTCCTCGGTTTTCAAGATGGTGGTCTGGCCCACCGTCTCGGTCGTACCGAACAGATGGAGAAACACATTGCCGAATCGTTTAACGGCCCGCTCATACACCACCGGGGTGACCGGGGCGCCGGCAAAGAAAATTTTTTTCAGGCTGCCGGTGTCGTATCGGTCGGCCTCGGGGTAATCCACCAGAAACAACAGCATGGGCGTTGCCAGCATGCCGGTGGTGATGCGGTGCTCCTGGACCAGTTCCAGAAATAATCGCGTATCCCAATGGGGCATGATCACCGATGTCGTGCCGCTATACACATCGTTCATGAGGGTGACTTCACCGGTGGCGTGAAAGAGCGGCGAGGCGATGATGCCCACGTCGTTGTCATCCATCTTCAACTCCAGAGTCAGACTCCGGCCGGCGTGGTAAAAATTTCGATGGGTGGCCATGCAGCCCTTGGGTGAGCCGGTGGTGCCGGAGGTGTACATCAGGGCCGCCAGATCGTCTTCGGTCACGACCACCGGTGGGTCGCCCCCGGAGGCCCCGGCGACGAGGGTTTCATAGTGATGCCAGCCGGCGGGTGTCTCCGCACGATCGCCGATGAAAATAAAGTGGTCGACAAATCCCAACTGGCCTGCAATTTCATCTACGGTCTTCCGGTAGGCCGCATGGACCATTACGGCGCAGGGGGTGGCGTCCTTTAATATCTTCAGGCTTTCCGGGGCGGCCAGACGGAAATTGAGCATGACCAGTACGAGTCCCGCGTTGGGGATGCTGAAATAGGCTTCGGCATTTTCGATGCTGTTGGGGCCGAGGATGGCCACCCGGTCACCCTTTTTCAACCCGAGGGTCATAAGGGCGCTGCTCATGCCCCCGGTGCGCCGGGACAGTTGGCCGAAGGTGTAGCGGCGGTTACCCTGGATCAGGGCGATTTTTTGAGGATTGAGTTCGACATTGCGGCGCATCATGTTGCGGAGCGTACAGATCGTTTTCATCACATCTCCTGAGAATGTCTACTTTTTCAAAATGACCGGTTTGGGCTGGTATTCCCCGGATATCACCTGATCCCAGAAGCTTTTTTCATCCTCCATCCACCGGGAACCGAACCGCTTGTTGAACAAGCCGCCCAGCCGCTGAAACATCTTTTTCAGATTGGAACGATGGCCGAGGGTGATCACGTCTTCCAGGAAGGCGGGAACCTCGGCCATCTGCTCTTTGGGAATATAGGCCCTGGCACCCATGGTGATCGAGCGTTTCAGGCTTTCGGCGGAAAAGGCGTGGGCCGTGAGCATCACCGTTGGAAACCCCAAATGAACCGCCGCGTTGAGCAGGTCGAAGCCCCTGACGCCCATGATGTCGAGAATGACCGCATCGTAGGTCCATGAGCGCAGCAGGTGGTAGCCGGTTTCGTAGTCGGAGGCCCGGTCCAGAATCAATCCGGGGTATCCCTCAAGAAGATCTTCCAGCGTTTCAAGAATGTCGGCCTCATCGTCCACGGCCAATATGCGTTTCCCATTTAGTATGCTTTCCGACATGATAATACTCCCGTGGGTGTCGTGATGAGGCTGCCGCCGCGACGGTCTTCCATCAGTCCAGGTAGACGGTTTTCTCTTTGCTGTCTTTTCGCGGGGCCGGATTCTGCGGGTCTTTGGGTTTGCCGATGCACACCAGCGCCAAAGGCGTTTTTTCCTTCGGAATATCCAGGATGCGCCGCAACTGGTTTTTATCGAACAAGGTGAAAAACAGACTGCCCAGGTTCAGGGCGTGGGCGGCCAGCAGCATATTCTGGATGGCGGCGGCGCAGGCCAGCTGATATCCCACCGTCCCTTCTTCCTGGAACATATCCATGCCGGTCTTTTTGGGATCGCCCACCACCGCCACCAATACGGGTGCCTGCAGGAGAAAATCCGTTTTATACTTGCTGAGCCACTTCCACCCGCTTTGTTCTATCGCCCATGCGATGCAGCGTTGCGCTTCCGCATGAATGGCCTGCCTGATCGCCGGCGCCCGGATCACGATGAACTGCCACGGCTGGGAATTCAGCGGCGACGGTGCCCGGACCCCGGCGGCCAGAATCCGATCGATGGTTTCCCGGTCTACGGCTTCGGGCAGAAATTGGCGACAGCTGGTGCGCGTTTCGATGGCGGAAAAAAGATCCATTTCATGCTCCTTTCGCAACCGGTGCGGGTTTACTCTTGGTTATCCGTCGAATCTCGTCATCGCGTACTTCGCGGCGAAGCAGTTTCCCGACTTTGGATTTGGGCAGCATATCCCGAAACTCGATATAGGAGGGCACCTTGTAAGGGGCCAGCCGGTCACGGCACCAGCGGATCAATTCGGTGCCGCCCACACCGCGGGCATCTTCCTTGAGCACGACGATCGCCTTGATCCGTTCTCCGACCTTGGGGTCCGGAACGCCCACCACGCAGGCGCCGATCACCGTGGGATGGTCCTGGAGGGCTGCCTCCACCTCGGAGGCCGACACGCGAAAGGCCTTGTGTTTGATGATATCGGCCGACCGTTCCATGTAGATCAATTCGCCGGTGGGCAGGGCGCTGACGAAATCGCCCATGCGGCACCAGGTCGTCCCATCGATTTCCACATAGGTTTTCCGGGTTTCCGCGGGCTTGTTGTAATAGGACTTGTGGGTATAAGGGGAGGTGACCAGCAGTTCGCCGCTGCTGCCTGCTTTCACCGGTTCCAGGGTAGCAGGATCGACGATCAGACACTGCCGGCTTTTCAACGGGAACCCGATGGCCCGCGGGCTGGGTTCCACCCCGATCCGGCTGTAGGCCACATGGCCGACTTCGGTGGAGCCGTAGACCTGGTAGATGGGTGTGCCGCAACGCTTCTGCCAGCGCTCCTTGACTTCTTCGGGCAGGACGTCGCCGCCGCAATAGCAATAGGTCAGCGAGCTCAGATCATAGCGGTCCTGGCGGTCGTTCTCCAGAATCATGCGATACAGGGCCGGCACCCCCAGCAGCCACCGGACCTTGAACCGTTGAATCGATTCCAAAATGGCATCCACCTGGGGAAAGGGCATGAGCAGGGTGGTGTTGCCCCGGTTGAGCCCGACGGCCATGAACAGGCCCAGGGCCATGATATGGAAAAGCGGGTTGACGGCGATGTAAGTATCTTTGCCTTCCTTAAGGTGTTCGCCGGCGACATCTTCGGTGACGTCGTTGACGTAAGAGGTCATACCCATATGGTTGCCGGGAACGCCCTTGGGAAATCCGGTGGTTCCCCCCGTATAGAGAATGTAGGCGAGATCTCGGGCCGGATCTATCGCTGCGGCCTCTCTCCTGGGGGCGTGTTTGAGCAGCCGGGTAAATCGATGCACCCGCGGGTCGGCATCCACTTTTCCCGTGGGGATCTTGTCGAAGAGATGGCCCATCACCCGTTTCCAGGCGGGCAGCAGATCCGTCAGGTTGGTGACGATGACCCGCTTGAGGTCGGTTTCCGCCAGGGCCTCCTTGACGTAGCAGAAATTGGTGTCCATGCAGACCACGGTTTCCACGCCCGCATCCTTGATCATGTAAATGATTTCGTGGGACGTGTAGATGGGGGCCACCGGAACGACCACTGCGCCGAGCTTCTGAATGCCCAGAAAGGCGATGACCCATTGGACGCAATTGGGGATATACAGCATCACCCGGTGGCCCTTGTGCACGCCCAGGGACGACAGGGCGCCGGCAAAGCGTTCGCTCAGATTCTTAAGCCTGCGGTAGGAGACGTGTGCGCCCAGATAAACCAGCGCGGACCGGTTCGGGTATTTCTCACTCATCCGGTCGAACCGGCTGAAGGTCAGTTCTTTTTCAAGTGTGTCGGGGCTGGTGTGCATTGACTCTCAGACTCCTTTAAACGCCGAAATAGGCCGAGCGCACGTCCGGGTTGTCCATCAACGCCTCGCGCGTGCCTTCCAATACGGCCGAACCGTTTTCCAGAATAAAGGCATAGTCGACGATGGGGAAAACCGGGCGGGCGTATTGTTCGGAAACGATAATGGAGATTTTTCTTTGGTCCCGGATCTCACGGGTGGTGCGCATGAGCATGGCCTGCATCAGCGGACTGAGCCCCAGCAGGGGTTCGTCCAAAAGGAGTATTTTCGGTTGGGCCATCAGCGCGCGACCGATGGCCAGCATCTGCTGTTCGCCACCGCTCAAGAACCCGCCGATACGATTCTTCAGCCTGGAAAGGGCTGGAAATACCTCGAACACGTACGCCAGGGTCTCCCTGGCCTGGGACGGAGAGGCCAGATAACCGCCGATTTTCAGGTTCTCCAGCACCGTACTTTCCTTGAATATGCGCCGACGTTCCGGGCACAGCACGATGCCCATCTTCGCCCGGCGGCTGGGGGAAACGGTCATCACCTCCTTTTCCTGGTAGCGGACGCTTCCGGCCACGGTGATGCGTTCGCCACCGGCCATCATTTCTTTCTTCTGCATATCCAGTACGATGCCGGACAGGGCATGCATCAGCGTTGACTTGCCGGCGCTGTTGGCGCCGAATACCCCGACGATCTGATTCCGGTCACAACGGATGTGCACATTGTTCAGGGCCAGATTGTTTTCATAGAAGACCATCAGATCGCTTGCCTCAAGCATGGTTCATCACCTCCTCGACGACTTCGGACCCAAAGTAGGCTTCCCGGACCCGTGGATCGGCCATGACCTCCTTGGCGCTGCCTTCCACCAGTTTCTCGCCGAAATTGAGCACCATGACCCGGTTGGCCACCTGAAACAGCTCGCGCAGCCGGTGTTCGATCATGATCAGCGTGATCCCGTCCATCTGGAGCCGTTCGATCAACGGCACCATGCTGGCGATTTCACTCATGCTGAGCCCTGAGAATACTTCGTCGCAGATGATCAGCTCCGGTTTGAGGGCCAGGCACCGGGCCAGTTCCAGGCGTTTCAGGTAACCGGTGGGCAGGGTGTTGGTGGTTTTGTAGGGGACGTAGGAGTCCCGCTCAAAACCGATCTCTTCCAGGATGTCGATGCTCACGGTGTTTCGATCGCCCAGCTTGCCGCCGCCGCGCCAGCCTCCGGTTCGCCGCGCCCGGGGTGAGCACAGGGGAATCACCAGGTTTTTGTAGGCGGGCAGGCTGAAGTAGGGACGCATGATTTGAAAGGTTCGCAGGACTCCCATATCGGCAATTTTGTGGGGCGGTTTGCCGGTAATCGTTTTGCCGCGAAACAAGACCTGGCCGGAGGAGGCCTTGACAAATCCGGTGATACAGTTGACCACGGTCGTTTTTCCGGAGCCGTTGGGGCCGATGATCCCGAGAATTTCTCCTTTGTTTACCTCAAAGCTGACATTGTTCAGGGCGATGATGCCGCCGAAGGTCTTGGTGACGTTGGTGACTTGCAGAAAGGGTGTGTCCGTCATATGTCCGTCCATCTCTGAAACTGGTGATATTTACGTTGGCCGTAGATCATCAGCCCGTCGCTGCGAAATACGATAAAGCCCAACAGGATCAGGGAATAGAACACGATTCGCAGCGTGCCGAAGTCCCTCAGCAGTTCGGATATGGGCACCAGAATCAGGCAACCCAGCACCGGCCCTACCAGTGTTCCCCCCCCGCCGATGACGGTGGCGGCGATGGGCAGGATCGAAAAATCCAGGGCAAAGGTTGAGATTCCCGCCCACATGTAGGTGTGCACCAGGCAGGCCCCGGCCAGACAACCCACCGAGGATGCGATGAAAACGGCCAATGCCTTGTAATGGGTAATATTCATGCCCGAGGCCCTGACCGCCTGATCGTTGTCCTTGACCGCCCGCATTACCAGCCCCAGGTCGGTGTTGACCAGCCGGCGCAACCCGAAGAGAATCAACAGCAGGATTATAATGATCCCGTATTGTTCCAGCCACACATAGGGAACGCCGTCGATGCCCATGATGCCGTCGGTGCCGCCCAGAATGTTCAACGCTTCGATTACCCGAGAAAGAAAGAGGGGGTACATGAGAGTGACGATGGCGAAGTAGACGCCCCTCAAGGGCAGGCAGGGCAACAGGAGGATGGTGCTGATCACCCCGCCGAGAATGGCGGCGACCGGGATGCTGACCAGGGGGCTGAACCCCAGTTCGGTGTTCAACAGCGCGGTGAGATAGCCGCCGATGCCCACGAAAAACGCCCCCCCAAGGGAGACCAGCCCCACATAATGGGCCAGGAAATCAAAGCTCAGGGACAGCAGGGCGTAGATACAGACGATGGAAATTACCCGCAGCCAGTACATGCCGGGAACCACCAGGGGCAGCAGCAGCAGACCGCCGATGAGCAATAGCCGGGGGGCAATCAGGTAGGCCAGCTCCCGCCAGGACATCAAGGCATACAGCCCGTCTGTGCGAACCTTGATGCCCCGGTCGATTCTTTCCTGACGACGCTGTTGGGTTCCGATTTTCAAACGCGTTCCTCCAGTTCTTTTTGCTGGCCGAAAAGACCCGACGGTTTAAGAATGAGCGTTAAAATAATGGCCAGAAGCGCCACCATCATCTGGTAATGGGATCCCAGGTATACCACGGTCAGGATCTGGGCGAATCCGATCAGAAAGGCCGCCAGCACGGCCCCCATCCAACTGCCGAGTCCGCCGACGATGCATACGGCGATGGCCAGGATCAACACGTTATACCCGGACTCCACCACAATGTTTCCCAGGGGAAGCAGCAGGATGGCGGCAAAGGCCGCCAGCATGGAGCCCATCCCCATGGCCACCACCGCCATGAAATCGGAGTCGATACCCAGCATGAGCGCCGCCCGCTCGTCCTGGGCCATCCCCCGGAGGGCCATGCCCACGCGGGTGTAATGGGTGAACAGCCAAAGACCGGCTACCAGGGCGGCACCGACGACCACTACCAGGATTCGCTGATAGTCCACCGAAATGCCGCCGATGGTGATGCTGCCTTCGATGAAAACCGGCAGGGTGTAGGTCATGCCTCTGAAGCCGCCCCAGCGCAGACCTTCGAGGATGGCCAGGGCGATGGCATAGGAGGCGATGATTTCCGAGATTTCCATGCCCCTGACGCGAATCAGAAAAAGACGGTAAATGATCGCACCGATGATTCCGGTAACGAGAAGAGTAGCCACGACGGCCACCAGAAGATTGGTTTTAAGGGTGTTGATCATGGTCCAGGCAATAAAGCCGCTGAGGACGTACAGGGCGCCATGAGCAAAATTGGGCAGACGGCAGATGCCATAAACCAGGGAAAATCCCAGGGCGTAAAGGGCCAGAGCCACACTGTTGATCGTACCGTAGATCAGGATTTCCATTACTTGCCCATCCAGGGCGGCAATTCAATCTCGCCCATGGCGATGCTTTTGGGATAGACTACCACCCGTTTACCCTTCTGCCATTGCAAAATGCTGCCCACGGCGCCCTCCTTGGGATCCGTCGACGGGATGACCTGGTGGCTTTTGGGGTCGAAGCGCAGTCTGCCGTAAACACCCATCAAGTCGGTCTTTTCCAGTTCGGTCACCACCTTGTCAGGTTTCAGGCTGCCTGCCCGCTCGATGGCATCTTTCAAGACATAAACGGCCATGTAGCTGCTCGAGGTTCCCAGTCCTTCGGGCTCGACCCCCCAGCGTTTGGTGTAGGCATCGTAGAATTTCATGGTCCAGGGGGTGGCGTTGGAGGGGGCGTTGCCGGCATTGACCACATTGCAGAGCGTATATTCGCCTTTGCCGTTCGTAGCATCCCAGAAACCGGGCTGTTCGGCCGCGGCCAGGGTGGACCCGAATGGCAGGGCCGGAATCTTCATGTCGTACCACTGTTTCAGGAGGATGGCACTCTCGGGCATGTCCATCCATATATTGATGATTTCGGAGTTGGTATTTTTAGCCTTAAGCAGGCCCATGGAAAAGTCGGTGGCGCCGGTGGGATAGATCTCCAGGCCGGTGACATTCCACCCTTTGCCGGTGGCCACTTTCTTGATGATCTCCGCCGCCCCGCGGGCGTGGGAGACATCCTGGGCGATGATAAACAGGTTGTTGAATCCGTACTTGGCCTTCAACTCGCCGAAATTGGCGAAAATTTCACCCACCAGATTCTTGGCTTCGCCGTGAATCCGGAAACAGTATTTGAATTTATCGTAATTCTCGGCCACCATGGCGTGGTATTTGGGCGTCAGTGCCCCCGTCGTGAGAATGGACACTTTCTTGTATTTATTCAGCAGGGGCATGGCCGCCAGGGCTGCCTCGGACCTTACCGGCCCGCCGATCAGGAAATCGGCCTTCTTATCCAGGATGAGTTTTTCCACGGCCAGCAGCGCCTCACTGACCGGCACGCCCGGCTCCAGATCACGGGTATCGATGGTTTCGATTTTAAACGGGCGTTTTTTGCCGGCGACATTTACCCCCCCTTGCGCATTGATTTCCTCGATGGCCAGGGTCACGCCCCTTTCGGCATCCCAGCCATAGAGAAAGGCCGTCGAGAGCGGACAGCCGATAACGATCGGTTTTTCCGCCAGTGCGCTGCCGCCGGAAAGCCCCATCAACACCGCTATCATCAGGATCATCATCAGTTTGCCACGGGTTGTTTTCATTCGTTTGTCCCTCCTTTGGTTTGTTGCAGCCGGGTTGGTGTGTTCATACGGGTTCATCCGGTTTTCGAAGGCCGTGGTCCCGGATTTTCTTTTTCACTTGTGAAAGGGAGATCTGTAAAAGGCGTGAGGCTTTTTCAAGGTTCCAGTCGGTCTTGGTCAGGACCTCCTCAAGAAGCTCCTGTTCCTTGTCCCGCAGGGTTTTGATTTCCATCCTGCCGATCCGTTCCATGGAATAATTTTAAAAAGATGACGAAATATAAAAAAGTGAAGGCAATTTAGATAGTGAATTTTAGACAGCAATCCTTGTGCCAATCCGGCAAAAAGACACGATCCGGATTAACCCGCCGGCAACAAACAGTTTTTCTGATAGTCATGAAAATGAGGGGAGGGTCGGGCGTCTATCGGAACGGAAAGAAACTTTCAGGGGGTGAAAAAACTTTCAGGGGGGGCACCCTTATCATCCGGAAGGCACGATACCGTATTTCCTGATTTTATTGCGCAGGGTGGGCAGGGAGATGCCCAGAACCCGGGCGGTTTCGGACCGGTTCCAGTTCAGCCGGTCCAGGGTCATCCGGATATGTTTTTTTTCCATATGCGGCAGGGAGTAAGTCCTCAGCCGCGTGGTGGTAATCGGGTGGTTGGATGAAAGGATAGTCTCGATTTCATCCACGAGGATCACCTTGCCCCTGGCCCTCACCACGGCTTCCACCAGCACGTTTTCCAACTCCCGGACATTTCCGGGCCAGGTATGGGCGCTCAACCGGTCGATAACGCCCTTTTCAAGGCTGAAGATGTCCGTGCCCAACTCCCAGTTGATTTTCTGCAGAAAATGGCTGACGAGATCCGGGATGTCGGTCCGTCGGTCCGCCAGCGGCGGCACGTGGATCATCACCACTTTGAGACGGAAGAAGAGATCCTGCCGGAACAGACCGCTGTTGACCATTTCGGCCAGATTCCGATTGGTCGCCGCAATAATCCGGCACCGCGAAGTGAACGGGTGCTTGCCGCCCACCCGGTCGTATTCGCTGCGCTGCAGAAAACCAAGGAACTTGCGCTGCATGGTCAGGGGCAGTTCGCCGATTTCATCCAGAAAGAGCGTGCCGTTGCCGGCCAGTTCGATCTTGCCCGCTTTGGATTGGGTGGCACCGGTGAAAGCGCCTTTCTCATGTCCGAACAATTCGCTTTCCACCAGCGTTTCTACTATGGCGGAGCAATCGAAGGTGATAAAGGGTTCCATGGCGAACAAGCTGTTGCGGTGAATCACCCGGGCGATCAGTTCTTTGCCCGTTCCGGTTTCTCCCTGAATGAGAACGGGTGCCCGATTCTGGGATAATAACCCGATGGTTTTGAATATGTTGCGCATCGGGTCGCTCTTGCCGATGATGACTTCCGGGTTGGGCGGCTGGGTAATTTCAGCCGCCAGCGGTGTCTCGCGGTCGATTTTCAGGGTGTACAGGGCCCGTTCCACGGCCTGCTCGACCTTGTCCACGTCCAGCGGCTTGTGAATGTAGTCGTAGGCCCCCAGTTTCATGGCGGCAATGGTCGTTTCCATGTCCTGAAAGGCGGTGATCATGATGACCTTGGCCGGTTTTTCAAGGGCCTGGATCTGCTCCAGCAGGGCGATGCCATGGGTATCCGGGAGCCGTATATCCAAAATCACCACATCCGGCTCGTGGCGGTTGAAAAGGGCCAGACCGGCTGCCCCGGTGTCGGCTTTGTAGACCCGGTAGCCCTTTTCAGCGAAAAACATTTCCAGGCTTTCCAGAATAGAATGTTTGTCGTCGATGATCAGAATTTTATCCATGTGAATTTATCCGCTCCCGCGGTTTCTGTTGACGGGAAGGGTAATTTTAAAAAATGCGCCGGGAATCCTGCGATTTTCGACATCGATCCGACCTCCGTGGGCGTCGATGATGCGGTGGGCATTGCTCAGCCCCAATCCCGTGCCGCTGCTTTTGGTGGTGAAAAAGGGTTTGAAAATTTCGGATGCATGCTGCCGGGATATGCCATGGCCTTCATCGGCGATGATGATCTCAACCTGGCCCCCGTTGACTGACCCGAACCGGGTCTGAATCTCGACTTTGGATCCATAGGAGGAGGCCTCCAGGGCATTCAGGAAAATATTGATCAAGGCCTGTCCCAGCTTTTCCCCGTCGGCCTGAATGGTTGGAAGATCCGAATCGAGAGCGGTGACGATCTCCATGCCCGCTTCTGCAAACTTCATGTCCAACAGGTCGAGCGACGCCGCCACGATCGCGTTGATTTCAACCCGGTCCGTTTTGATCTGAAGGGGTTTGGCAAAGTCGAGCACCTCTTCCAGAATACGCTCCAGCCGGTTTACTTCTTTAGCCGATATGTCGATGCGGCGCTGATCGTTTCCCCTGATCTGGGGATTCTTTTTTAGAATCTGCAGGTTCATCTTGATGGCGGAGAGCGGATTTCTGATCTCATGGGACAGGGAGGCGGTGATCTGACCGATGTAGGCCATCCGTTCGCTTTCACGCATCTTTTTCTCCAACCGAACCCGGTTGGTGATATCGCGGCAGATGCCGATTCTGGAGATACTGTTGTTGTATCGGGCCGCCTTTGACTGAATTTCCGTCGGAAATGTCTCTCCGGTTTTCGTCAGCCTGAGGTACTCGACCGTTCGCGGGACGGCCTGTTCCGACGTTCCGTTCTTGTCGATCCCGACCAGTTTCTCAAGCTCCCCGGGAGCTACATAATCAGAATAATGGCTGCCCAGGACTTCATGAAGCGCATAGCCGTGCATGTTGCAGAAGGCCTGGTTGGCAAAAACGACCGCCTGGTTTTGAACCACGAAGTAGCCATCGTTGATCTCCTCCACCAGGGTTTTGTAATTCAATTCCGATTCAACCAGTTCGGCGGTTCGCGCCTGGATTTCCGCCTCGAGCAACCGATTGTGCTCGAGGATTTTTTTCTCATGCATGGCCTGGAAATAATCACTGAACCGGTGAATGGTGTAATTGAGGCAGTCGTTCATCCGGACAACGGAATCGGAAAAATCGGCCAGGGTGGTCTCATCGACAAGACGGTCGATGACCAGCCGGCGAAACAGTTCAAACGCTTTTTGAACGTCGGAGAGCAGGAAACCGGATTCAAGGCGCATTTTCGTGATGTCGGTGATGAATGCGTTGATTTTTTCATAATCATTGCTCAGGATCACATCCACTTCAGCGTCGTAGGCCTTGGACACCGTTCCCATCAGTTCCCAGCGCGGCCTGGCGGCGTATTGCGCACCCACCTCCGTTTTCAGCAGTTCAACCCACCGGGAGATAATGACGTCACGCCGGGAAATGAAGAACGTTGACAGACTGAAACCCACCGAACCCTCCTCTCCGATGCCTCCGGGTGGCACGAAGCGCCGAACCGATTATCCTTGGTAAACCGAAACCATCCTCAAGTCCATTAAAATCCATAGGAATGGATTGACCTTGATGGGAACCCTGTGGGAAAGTAACCTCAGGTTGGCTTACCGGGTGATAAAAATCCATTGCGCCTGGCCACAGGGCACCCGCTTCCGGATCAACATGCACATTGATCATTCCAGAACTCATTTTATAAACTGGGTCGCGTATGGTTTTCCCGGCTCGCACTCCCTTTTTGAACATCCTGCGATAAGGCTCAACCGGAAAGGAGAGGATGGTCGATGAAAATTCAGATCGAAAAACCGCTGCTGAAGTCGTTAGCCCTGATGGCATCCGTCATCGAAGCCCGCGATGCCTATACCGGCGGGCATCTCTGGCGGGTTTCCCAGTATTCCCAGCGGCTGGCCGAAGCGGCCGGTATGCCGATGGAAATGGCCTTCCTGTCCCGGCTGGGAGGCTTCCTGCACGACATCGGCAAGATCGGTATCCCGGATGTCATCCTGGGCAAGCGCGGCAAACTCACCGAGCCGGAATATGAAGTGGTCAAAACCCATCCGGGAATCGGGGCCACCTTGATCCAGGAGCACCCCCTGGGCGACCTGGCGCTCTCGGCCGTCCACCAACATCACGAATGGGTCAACGGTCAGGGCTACCCCGGTCGTCTCCAGGGCGATCAGATCTCCATCTTTGCCCGAATCGTCAGCATCGCCGATGCTTTTGACGCCCTGACGAGCACCCGGCCCTATCGCAAGGGAGTAGCTGCAGGCCCGGCGGTGGAGGCGCTTAAGGCCGAGCACGGCAGTCAATTTGATGCCCGGTTGCTGGACGCCTTTATTGAACTGGTCCGGTTGGACTCCCTGCAGGAGATTGTCGGGACCAGTGAGCGCGGCGTGCGCATGGTGGTCTGCCCCACCTGCGGGCCGGTGATCACCGTTTCCGGAAATGCCAGGGACGGCGATATCGGCTATTGCCGCATATGCGGCGCCAGGCACCGCCTGCACCGTGACGGTGATACCTTCGTGGCGGAACCAACCGGTGCGAAGGGCACTGCCGAAGATCTCAAACCGCGTCCCGAGACCCGTTCTATCGACGCATTTGTTTCCCGGGCCCCGCAGTGGGTCGATATTTGACGATGTTGCCTTACCTCCGCCGTTGCTTCCCTCTTGACACGCCAATCCCGAGTTAAGGAAAAAGCTGGATTGCCGATAACAGCTAATGTTTGAAAGAAAGTGACTATTCCAACGGACCGGTGACGGGTGTTGACCCTTATGAAAAGACCTGGCTTGACCATCGCTGTTATTTTCGGAGTGATCCTTCTGGCCCTGCCGATCCGCGCCGATGGTGCGGCGCGTCCTTTGCCGCCTGTCGCCAGGGCCGGCTTACTCGATCTCAGCCGGTGGCAGATGGACCGCGATGGTCCGGTACAACTGGCCGGCCAGTGGGAATTTTATTGGGGTAAGCTGCTTTCACCGGACGACTTTCGAATGGGCCGGAAACCGGAAAGCACCGGCTGGTTCGCTATGCCCGCGGTGTGGAACGGGGTTTCCGTGAACGGCCGGGCACTCGGCGGCAGCGGCTTTGCCACCTTCCGGCTGCGCCTTCGCGTGGATCCCCTGCAGGGGCGGCAGGCCTTGCTCATCCCATACGCGTTTACCGCATACAGGATGTGGATTGACAACCGGTTGGCCGTGGTAGTCGGTCGGGTGGGAAAAAGTGCCGACACCATGACGCCAAAGTACCGCACCACGATTGCCTTCATCGACCCCCCGGAGGACGGTGAGATCGAACTGGTCCTTCAGATTTCCAATTTCATGCACGCCAAGGGCGGCATGCGCAATCCCATTCGCCTGGCCGCGGCCTCCCAGGTCTCCGGCCTCAAGCATCGGGCGCTGGTCAAGGACGTGCTGGTTTTCGGCTGCCTGCTGATCATGAGCATCTATCACCTGGCCCTGTTCGCCTTTCGACGGTCGGACCGGTTCAACCTCTATTTCGCCCTGTTGTGTTTCTTTTTCAGCATGCGTGCCGGATTGACCGGCGAAGTCTTTCTGGCCGATCTGTTCCCGAACCTCGACTGGATGATCACCATCCGCCTGGAATGGCTGTGCGTCTACATCGGCGGACCGCTGGGCATCGCTTTTGCCCGTTCCTTTTTTCCCGATGAATGTGCGTTGAGCATCTACCGGGGAAGCCTGGCAATCGGTACCGTTCTGGTGCTGATCACCCTGATGGCGCCGGTCACGGTTTTCACCGGCATGTTTCCCTTCGTGACACCCCTGATCGGGTTGATGCTCGGTTATTGTGCCTGGGTCCTTTTCAGGGCGGCTCTGCGGAGACGATTCGGTGCGGTGGCGATGCTGGCGAGTCTGGCCCTGGTGATAACCACCGTGGTCAACGATATGCTCTACGCCAACGACTTGATCCGGACCGGGCATTATATTCCCTACGGATTGCTCTTTTTCGTCTTTTCCCAGGCGATGATCCTGGCCAACCGCTCAGCCAAGGCCTTCCAGGGCCTGGAGTCGACCAATGCCGCCTACCAGCTGGAGATCAGGGAAAGAGAGCGCGCCGAAGCCGAGGTAAAGGCCTATCAGGAGCGGCTGGAAGATCTGGTCCGGGAACGCACTGACGCGCTGGCCGAGGCCAATCACCGGCTTAAGCTAGAACTCGACGACCGCAAGACCGCCGAATCGGAGAAGCTCAAACTGCAGGAACATCTTCAACGGGCGCAGAAGATGGAGGCCCTGGGCACCCTGGCCGGCGGTGTGGCCCATGACCTCAACAACATTCTCTCGGGGCTGGTCGGCTATCCCGATCTGTTGCTCCAGGATCTGCCGGCGGACAGCGACCTGCGCAAGCCGATGCTGACCATACAGCAGTCGGGCCGCAAGGCCGCCGCCATCGTTCAGGATCTGCTGACCCTGGCCCGGCGGGGGGTGGCGGACTTTCAGGTGGTCGACCTCAACAGTATCGTGACCGATTACCTGGAAAGCCCGGAATTTGAGAAACTGATCCAGTTTCACCCGGCGGTGACGGTGACGTCCCGTCTGGCGGCCGACCTGGTGCCTGTCAAAGGCTCCTCGGTCCACCTGTTCAAGACGGTCATGAACCTGGTCAGCAACGCCGCCGAGGCCATGCCGGACGGGGCACCCTTTCCATTCAAACGGCAAACCGCACCGTGGATCGTTCCACAAGCAACAATGAGATCGCGAAAGAAAGGGAATACGCCGTTTTGATCGTGCAGGACAACGGCACCGGCATTTCCAAAAGCGACATGGAGCGAATTTTCGAACCCTTTTATTCCAAGAAGGTCATGGGCAAGAGCGGCACGGGTCTGGGTATGGCCGTGGTCTGGGGAACAGTGAAAGACCACGGCGGATTTATCGACACCCATAGCCGCGAGGGTGTCGGTACTACCTTCACCCTGTATTTCCCGGCCACGCGGGAAGCCCCCAAGGCTGTTGCGGCTCCCTGGTCACTTCTGGATCACCGGGGAAACGGGCAAACCATACTGGTTGTGGACGATGTGGCCGAACAGCGGGAAATCGCCACGGCGATGCTGAGCAAACTCGGGTACCGGGCCGAAGCCGTCAGCAGCGGCGAGGCGGCGGTGGATCATGTCTCCCGCCGACCGGTGGATCTGCTGCTGCTGGACATGGTCATGGATCCCGGGATCGACGGACTGGAAACCTACAAACGCATCCTCGCGATCCATCCCGCTCAAAAGGCAGTCATCGCCAGCGGCTATACCGAGACCGCCCGCATCCGCGAAGCCCAGCGCCTCGGACCCGTGGGCTACCTGAAAAAACCCTACGGACTCGATAAACTTGCCGAAGCGGTCAAGGCGGCCCTCAAGAAAAATGAGTAGATTTCAACCTTTTTTCAAACTCATCAAGTGATATGATCCAGCCATCAGCCGATTGCTGAGGCGATGGTTTTAATGCCCTCGGCAAAGCCGGCTTCCACTTTCCCGAGAAAGGCCTTCCAGTCGGCACCGAAGCGGTAGAAGGCCATGGATGAAAGCTTCTTGGTGAGAATGGCATCCCGATACGGCTGCAATTCTCCGGTATCGAGCGTGTTCATAATCGCTTCCCGGCCCAGCCGTTTGATCAGGACGGCCGGAATGTAATTCTCCAGCACTTTCCAGACCAGCACCTTATCCTTCAGGATAGTGGATAAATTCTCTTCGCAGATCCGCTGCAGGGCAAAGATCTGCTCACTGGTTTTCTCCGAAAGATCGAACAGCGGAACTGACGGATCGGCTTCATGGATTCGGATGAGCATCTCGGTTTCCGCCCGGGCATACTTGTCCACCAGCATCATGATATCCCGTATCAGGGCCCAGCGGGTGTCCCTGTCGTTGAGCAGCCTGGCCTCATAGTCGTCTCCGAGCAGAAAGGCGGTGAGCACTTCGGCGATGGAGCTGGAAAAGACGCCGCCCTTGTTGGCCGTGGTGTCCTTGATATGCTTGATGCCGGTGGTGGTGGCGATGGTCCGCCTGGCGGCGTCATCGAAGAAGACATTGGCGCCGTCGACGATGAACCGCAGCTCCTGGAACAGGGAGAGAAAATTTTTGACGTTGCCGCGGTTGACGGTGTCCTTGAAGCCGCCGCAGGGGATGAAGGCCCGGATGTCCGCCTGGCTGATGAACCGTCGGTTGTCGGGATCGGACAAAAAGGAGCGGTGGAACAGGGCCCCGTCTTCCACGAGCGTGCCGTCGGGAAGGATGACATTTTTGGCGGCAAGGGGGACCATGAAGCCCTGGGGGCTCAACTTCTCCACCGGGAAATGTCGGGTGTTGGCCCGGGGTGAAGTATGCCGCATGAAGGCGATTTTCATCAGCGCTTCCCGGTCCAGCCCCTGGGGATCGAACAGGATTGAGCCGCCGTCGATGATCAGGCAGATCTTTCCCTTGTAGCACTGGATTTCATTGGCCCCCAGATCGCCGTCCGGGCCGCCGGTCATCATCAGGTTGAGGTCTTCTTCCCTGGCCCCGTAGTGGGTGATCAGGGTCCTGAAGGCCCCCATGACCCCGGTGGTGGTCATGCCGCTGATCTCGATTTTGCCGCCGATCTGCCCGTAGATGGCGTCCATGTCGGTGGTGACGGCAACGGAGGTGCCGTTGACCTGCAGGTCCGTGCCCTTTTCCCCGCGGTCGATCAGGCCGAACAGGTCGCCGTTTTCCAGCATGCCGTAAGTGTCGTGGGGGATGCCGATGCGCTTGCCCGTGGTGAGGGTTCTCCAGTAGCGGTACCCGCGCTCCTGCGAGCGGATGGCCACCGCATCCATCAGCGGCGCGGTTCCCTCGTCGGGGCCGAAGAATATCATCTCGGGCTTGCCGTAATAGTCGACGATGCTGTCGTCGCCGAGCACCAGGTCGATGATGCCCTCGGTATAGTCGTACAGGGCGTCCATGCCGTGGCTGGCGTAAATGGCGTGGGGCACCACGACGCCTTTGGACCCGCTTTCGCAGATGTCCTTGTGCTTCAGCCGTTGGGCTTTAGGCCCCAGGGCGTAGTTGAGCAGCACGGCGTTGTCGATTTCGGTGGGGTAGTTGGCCGGGGAAACCCGGATCAGCCGCAGCCCGCCTCGGGCGATGTCCCCGGCCCGGAGGTGGGTGCCGCAGGCGTAGTGGCCGTTGACGAAGAAGATGCCGAACACGAACTGGTCGAAGACCAGGGGGTCCAGGATGGCGTTGTCGAAGCGGAAGGCGAAGGACCGCTTCTCGGGCTTGTAGAAGTTGGTCTTGAGGGTGCACGAGACCAGCTTGAACATGAAGCGGAAGATATCGCAGTGAAGCCAGTTGTCCATGAACCGTGACGAGATGATCTTGTTGAACTCCCTGAACTTCTCCTCCAGCGCCGTATCGGTGATCCGGTTTTTGGCCGCCGGATGGAAGCGTTTTTCGAAAAGATCATAGAGGAATTTCACTAGGTCCGGGTTCTCGGTGGCTGCCTCCAGGATGGCCTTGTAGATGTAGGTGGACTTATTGGAGCCGTGGATTCTTCCGGCAAAGGCGTCCCGGTGGTCCTTGCTGGTCAGGCTCTTAAGGATCTCCCGGTCCGTGGCGTTGTCGCGCTCCTTGAAGATGAACATGTGGGTGAAATCCGCGGCGTTGCCGGCAAAGAGCATCTCGTTGAAGGTCAATCGACCGTTCACATAAAGCTCCGTGATGCGGTTGACGCCGAAGGAGAGATAGGCGCACAAGTCGCGCACCAGTTCGGCCTCCTTTTTGCGGGACAGCTCTCCCCGGATATACATCGAGCAGATGGACGAGGGCACGGGGGATTTGCCCCAGTAAGGCTCCCAGTAGGCGCGTTTGAGCACCAGGCCGTGGTCTTCGAACAATTTTCGTAGCACCGGCAACTGGGGCGATTCGAAATCGCTGTTGAACATCAGGCGCATCTCCCCGGTATCGGGCAGGTTGAACACCTCGATCAGGGGGGTGACGGCACTCTCCGTCTGCTTGAGGAATTTTTCGTAGCGCTGCCGGGTGGGTTCGGGAGTGGTCATGTAGTCCCCGGCCAGGGTGAACAGGAAGCGGGAGTCCGTGAAGTCCTCCCGGGAGTAGTCGCGAACCGTTTCGGGCCTGATGATGTAGGTGTAGTAGTTGCTTTCCGGGCTAAAGTAATACTCACGCCGGTGGCCGGAGATCATGTTTTCCAGGATCTTTTCCATGCTGTCCCGGGTCTCCAGCGTGGCGATGCGGACCCGCTGGACATTGTTTTCCTGCTCCAGGTCGAAATCGATGTGGGCCACCCGCCCCACCAGGACCACCTTGCCGTCCTTGACGGCGATGCTGGTGGCGATGGATGCCAGGATATGCTTCAGGGAGTCTTTCTTGATGTTTTCGAAGAAATAGGTCGGAAGTCCCAGGTCTTCGAGCAGGATCCCCGCCGCCATGTTGATGCAGTTGGCGGTCAACAGTCCCTCGGAGGAAAGGTCCACCACCGCCTCGTACAGAATGCTGGGGTTGAGTTTGACGCTCTGGGCCTTGTTGATGATATAGGCGCCTTTGGAAACGGATTCGGGGCGGTTGAATTGGCTGTCCATGACTTTTCCTCGATTGGCTTTAAAATAAACGTGGCGGCTGACCTATCAAAAATTGCCGGGAAACAAAACGAAAATCGGAAGCTGCCGGCCGATTAGGGGCAAAAAGGCAGGCCCGGTGCCGCGGACATGTCCGGGGCGCCGTTGCCGGGCGATCCATTTCGCTTTTCCCCCGCTGACCCGGGAGAAGGATCACAGCGACGACAGATTCCCGTGGGGTTCCTTTTAAACGGTTGAATGTCGGGTTATCGTTACCCATCTTCACGGAATCCGGTGCCGTTGTCAAATGCAAGTCCTGCGGAAATTAACCAGGAATCATGCGCCGGCACCTGCCGGTCCGTTAAGACAATCCGCCGGGAACCGTGTAAAACAATTGTAAAAACCCTAAAAGCCTTTGTGATGCCGATGCCAATGGCATACAAACGGCTCACTTTAACGGAACAAGTCTCAAAGCCAACAGTTACCGCCCGCGGCCCCCTGACTCCAGCGGTCCCCGATTGGCCGCACCCAACCCCATGGCATGGTTTTGAAAGGCGTTCGAACCTTCGAAAGGCGATAACCATGACCATCCACGAAACGATCGTTATCCGGACTCTGGTGCGCTGGCTGGCCCTGCTGGTCTTCAAATGCACGGGATGGAAAACCGAGGGACGCACACCGGACTTTCCCCGTTATGTCATCATTGCGGCTCCCCACACCTCCAACTGGGATTTTATCTTCACGCTCTGCCTGGCGTTCATCTATCGTTTGAATGCGGTGATAATGATGAAGGATGCTTGGTTCCGCTGGCCGCTGGGACCCTTGTTCCGCTGGCTGGGGGCGCTGCCCATCGATCGGTCCCGGGCGAACCAGGTGGTGGCCCAGTCCATTGCAAAATTCCAGCAGCGCGATCGTCTGGTTCTCGTGGTGCCGCCTTCGGGAACCCGCAAGCGCGTGCTTTACTGGAAGACGGGTTTCTATCACATTGCCAATGGTGCCGGCGTGCCCATTGTGCTCGGTTTTCTGGACTACCGGCGCAAAGTCGGCGGATTCGGCCCCTCGGTCCGCCCGACCGGCGACATCGACGCAGACATGGCCGTGGTCCGGGCTTTTTATCGGGATATTTCGGGAAAATATCCCCTGAAGGAGAGCCAGCAGTGCATCGCTCCCCGTGTGTCCCCGCCGGTCGTGGGCTGAGGCGAATGACGGAGGTGTTCACAAAATGATTGCCAAAATCCGTTGATACGGCTATAAGCCGCCTCAACAGTAACCCAACCGCACGTCGGTCACCGATCGGATTCGGCCGGCGACCGGTTCCAATTTCAAAGCGACAGAGCCGTCCGGATTGAGCTGGGCGGCTTTTTTTGTGGTGAATAAAAGGAGAATACGACAGATGGATTTCAAAGCATTAGGCATCCGGGACGAACTGCTTCGCGCCCTGAAGGAGTTGGGATTCGAGGCCCCGATGCCGATTCAGACCGCGGCCCTGCCTGAGCTGCTCAACGGGAGCCGGGACTTCATCGGCCTGGCCCAGACCGGCACCGGCAAAACCGCCGCCTTCGGCCTGCCGCTGCTCCAGGGCATCGATCCGGCCCTGAAGGGTCTTCAGGGAGTGGTCCTGTGCCCTACCCGTGAATTGTGCATGCAGATAACGGACGACCTGAAGCGTTATGGCCGCTACCTGAGCGGGATCCGCGTGGCTGCGGTCTACGGCGGGGCCAGCATCGCCCACCAGATCCGCCAGCTGCGCGACGGCTCCCGGATCGTCGTGGCTACGCCCGGCCGACTGATCGATCTGATGCAGCGCCGGGCGGTGGATTTGTCAAGCGTTGCCACCTGCGTGCTTGACGAAGCCGACGAAATGCTCAACATGGGTTTCCAGGAGGATATCGACCGGATCCTGGAAAAGATGCCGGCCGGCCGTCGAACCTGGATGTTTTCAGCCACCATGCCATCGGGGGTCGCGGCCATTGCCCGTAAATATCTGAACGACCCGCAAAAGATATCCCTGGGCGGGCGCCAGCACATTGCTCCCAACATCACACACGCCTGTTACCTGATGAACGAGCGACACCGTTATCAGGGGCTGAAACGCATTATCGACTTTACGCCCGGAATTTTTGGACTGGTGTTCTGCCGCACTCGCAAGGAAACCCAGACCGTGGCTGAAGCCCTGGTGCAGGAGGGATACCCGGCCGATGCGCTGCACGGCGACCTGAGCCAGGCCCAGCGCGACCATGTCATGCGCAAATTCCGCCAGCAATCGATCCGGCTCCTGGTGGCCACCGACGTGGCCGCCCGTGGCCTGGATGTGGACGCGATATCCCATATCATCCACTACAACCTTCCCGATGACCCAGATACGTACACCCATCGCAGCGGTCGAACCGCACGGGCCGGCCGATCGGGTGTCTCCATTGCCCTGTCCACCCCCCGGGAGGTGGGCCGGCTCCGTACTATGGAACGCGCCAACGCCATGCGTTTTGAAATACGAAAATTTCCGGATGGCCGGGCGATTTGTGAACGGCAGCTCGATGGTTTCGTGGACCGGATTGTCGAGACGCCGGTGGACCCGAAGGCCTTTGCCGATTTCCTGCCGGCAGTTTGCGAGGCGCTGGCGGGTTTCGACCGGGAGGAGCTGATCCTGCGATTTATGTCCGCCGATTTCAACCGTTTCCTGGAAGACTACCGTGAAGCGGGCGACATCAATGCTTCGGCGCGTCCGTCGGCCGCCCGCCCGCCCGCCAACAGCCATGGCCGTTCCGTTCGACCGGACGCCCCGGGCGCACAGCGCTTTTTCATCAACGTCGGCCGCCTGGACAAAATCAACGAAGGGGCAATCGTGCGCCTGGTGTGCGACCATTCCGGCATCCGATCCCAACAGATCGGCCGGATTGAACTCAAGCGGGAATTCTCGTTTTTCGAAGTGGCCCGCGGCGCCGCCGACAAAGTCCGGCGCAGCCTGAAGGACGTCCCGTTTGACGGCCGGCGGGTCCAGGTAAAGGACGCCGGGCATAAGAGCCCCCAGGGCAAGCCGGACCGGTTCCGGAAGACCCGGCCAAGCTTCCGGCAAACGGAAAGGCGGGTCAGCGCTTGATGGGGCCGGGCAAGATGAATTCATAACGCCGGCGCAGCAGGCGGGTGGTGAGCCAGCGATCCATCCGGCGAAAAGCCAGAAAAACAATCCAGATCCGTTTGTCTTCCGCGTAGTAGCGTTCAATATCCTTAACGGTCAGCGGCGCCTCTGAATCCTTCAGGAAGCGGTTGGCGATGGCGACTGTCTCCGGTACCAACTCCGGCCGCTGCTCCTTGAACAGATTGGCGGCCAGATCCGTATACACCAGGCGGGGAACATAATACCGGCCCATCACATCGTTTAAAAAGAACCAGCGGATGACCCAGCGCAGAAAACCCGGCGCGCTTTTCAGCAGGCGCTCGGGATTCTGCTGCTCTACGCCATGTTTGCGCATCAGGGGGGTGCTGGTATCGATGTACAGCAATTGCGCGGGATGTCTGCCGGAACCCCCGGCAACCCAATTGGAGAGCTGGCCGTCGATCGCCAGCTCCGTATCAGGCGCTGCCTTGGTGTTGAACGCCCACACCTTGGCGATTTCCGCCGCGACCCGTTCAATCAGAAGCAGGCAGTCGGCCTCATCGATGCGGTGAATCCGCCGATGACACAGGCGGTCCCCGGCAAACTGCTGCTGGGCGATATAAACGGCCACCGGGCGGCCGGGAATTTCGACGATGTGCGTGGTGTGGGCAGGCAGTTGCAGGCCGGCCTTTTCCAGCAGCGCGCAGTATTCGACATGCATTTTTTTATAGCTTTCGGCAGAAGGCCGATCTTCGAAAATCGGCAGGCGCTTGTAAACGGCATCGTCGTCCCCCTCAATTTGAAAAATAGCCGATATTTCGCCATAGCCGATGACTTTGGCCGGAACCGCGGAGGCACTCAACCGCTGGGGGTCGAGACCGGCTTCGAAACGCTGCAGCAGTTCGCTGTCGATGTTCATCATGAGTCACAACCCCAATAGTTGTTTGGCCTCAGACAACCCTGCATCGACCCGATCAAGGATCTCGGCGGCCAGCGCCGCATCGATGATCAGCGGTGGCAGCAGTTGACTGACTGCGGTGTTGTTGTTGGCGTAGACACTGAGAATGCCGTTGTCGTAAAGGGTCCTGGACAATACCGGCCCACAGGCGTCATCGACCATCTCGATGCCCATCATCAGTCCCAACTGGCGCAGGTTGACCAGAATTTCCGGATGCCTGGATTTCAGCTGCTCGAAGCCGTGCTTGAAAATACCGGCCAGATGACCGACATGCTCCAGGAATGCCGGCTTGGATGAAATGTCCAATACCCGCATGGCCACCGGACAGCCCACTTCGGCCCCGCCGAAGGTTGAGATATGGATAAACGGATTGGTGTGGAAAAAGGATTCCAGTTCGGCACCCATGCAGGTGGCCGCCATCGGGTAAATGCCGCCGGACAGTCCTTTGCCGATGACCATGATATCCGGGGCGGTATGGTAATGCTCGATTCCCCACAGCCGTCCGGTGCGTCCCAAACCGGTCTGCACTTCGTCGATGATAAAAAGGGCGCCGTGTTCGTTGCACAGGTTTCGGACAAAAGGGAAGAATTCCGCGCCCGGAACGGGTATGCCGTAAGTGGCGGGAACGGTTTCGAAGATAACGGCAGCGGTGGTGTCGTCCATGGCCTCGGCCAGGGCATGCCGGTCATTAAAAGGAACCTGCACGAATCCGGGTGGGTTGGGGCCGAACGGGTCGCGATATTGCGGATCGCCGGTGGCCAGGGCCAGGCCGGTGTGACCGTGGTAGCCGCCGCCAGCCGATATGATGGTGTGCCGCCCGGTATAGCCCCTGGCGAGTTTGAGCGCCAGGTCGATGGCTTCGCCGCCGCCGACCCCAAAAACCGTGTAGGTCAATTCGCCGGGCAACAGGTGGGCCAGTTGTTCGGCCAGCAGGGCGCGGGGTTCACTGATCAGGTGGTGGTTGCCGATGTCGTATGACAACAGGCTTGCCTGCATCGCCGCAATTACCTCCGCATGGCGATGGCCCAGATTGAACACACCCCCGTTGCAATGGCAATTGATCAGCCGTTTTCCCGAGGTGGCGTCCCAGACAAACGGACCCTCCCGGTGGCCGAAAACAAAGTCGATGCCCACGCTTTCGAAAAAATCGGCCTTTCCCGAAGAGACGTGGCGGCGGAATCGATCGATAATTGCAGTTTTGCGCTCTTTACCGACAGGGTTCATAAAGGCTCCTCACGAAAGGATCGGTTTGTCGGAACTGATGGTCCTTTGATCAGCAACCATTCCCCATGATTGGCGCGACAGGCGCCCATGGCGGCACGTTGAAAAGGGTTACCCGTTCTGCGGCCGGCCCTTTTGGTAACAGCGTATCGGGATGGTGGTGAACATGGCCGCAAAACACCGGTTACATGAAATGCAAGCGGCTTCGGTGGCTTTTCCTTCGAAGAATCGGCGGACCAGCGACGGCTCCCTGATAAACGGACGGGACATTGCTATCATGTCTGCAACTCCCCGGGAGACTGTTTTTTCCATTTGAGAAAACCTGCGCATGCCACCCACCAAAATCAGAGGAACGCCTTTCATTACTGGACGAATCGTCAGGGCTGCATCAAGGTTGTAGGCTTCCTTAAACCGGTTGGCCGGACCCTGCATTTTCATCTTCAACCTGGCCATCGGTCGCATCCAGGCAGGCAGCGCGCGGACCAATTCAGCGCCGGGGATGTCCCCGCGAATAGTCTGAAAGCCATAATAGGTCCCACAACTGACTTCGATAGCGGCCACCCCCAGTTCAACCAGCCATTTTGCATAGGTGGCCGCCAGATCAGGCGTGATACCGCTGCGTGGTGTAAAATCATTCGTGTTCAGCTTGATGAGCACCGGCACGCCATCCGGCAATGCTTTTTGGACCCGGGTAACGATTGCTTCTAAAAATCGAAAACGGCCGGCCTCCGATCCGCCCCAGGAATCTTGGCGGTGATTAAAGAAAGGGGACAGGAATTCATTGATCAGATATCCATGCGCGGCATGGATCTGAACAGCATCGGCACCGGCCTGGTGAGCGCGTTTGGCAGCGGCGGCGAAGGCTTCAATGCTTTCCAGGATCTGATGCTCGTCCATTGACACGGGTTTATTGAGGCTGACCGGATCTCGGCCCCGGCTGGAGGGTGCCAGGGGTGCCTGCCCCAGGATCCTTCTCGGACTCTGCCGTCCACCATGAGCAAGCTGAAAGCCAATTGTCCCACCATGCGCATGTACCGCATCGGCCAATTTTTTCAGACCGGGAATCATAGCGTCAGCGTGAATGCCGCTTTGCCGGTTATGGGCTCTCCCCAGCGGATGGACATAAAGATGGCCGGGAATGATCAGGCCGACGTCCCCTTTTGCAAGACGGGTATAGCGTTTGACGATATCGTCGGTAATGCTGCCGTCATCAGCGGCCATCGCTTCATGTGTGGCCGAGTGGACGAATCTGTTTTTTATTTTCACGTCGGCGAGCATAATCGATTCAAACAGGCATGACATGACCCACCCCATATGGGTATTTGCAAAGAAAGTCGAGTGACTTGAATGGTGGTTGTCGGTCAGACAGCCATATATTCACAAAGTATCCGCCGGGTGTCAAAGCTTTTGCCAAATCAACCCAACCGGCGGTTGCCATGGCAACTGCTCCCAACGGAACGGGCCGAGATAATGTTGCTGACGATCAAAGATAACTTGATGTCACCAATATTTTTGCTTATTATACAGGAAATGCGTTTCAAGCCCATCCGAATTATTGTGTGGTTATTACCCTTGCCTTGATGCGTCTACGCCGGCCCTGCCTTCATCGAGCGATTTCCGAATTTGCTGCAGATATAGTCATCACCCTCTTTCGCAATAAGTGTTGGTGTTGGAAGTACGGTGTCGGCTGTAAACGCCATGCATTCGAATGGATTGACTACTTCTGGCTAAGCTGTCGAGGGTCTAAAAAATGATCGGTGCCATTGCCGGCGACATGATCGGTTCTCCCTATGAAAGCCGCCCGATCAAAACGGTTGCCTTCCCGATGGTCGCGTCGGCGTTTACCGACGATACGGTCCTGACCATCGCGGTTGCCAACGCCATTATTCGCTGCAAGGACTACCGCCGGTCGATCAAGTGCTTTGCCCGAAATTTCCCCAATCTGCCCTACGGTGGATCATTCTGGCACTGGATCTGGGATCCCAACAGCATTCCCTATTACAGTTACGGCAACGGTTCGGCCATGCGGGTCTCCCCCGTGGGGTTCGCTTTCGAGTCCATTGAAGAGGTGTTGGCCCATGCCAAACGATCCGCCGAGGTCAGCCACAATCACCCGGAAGGCATCAAAGGCGCCCAGGCAACCGCACTGGCCGTTTTCCTGGCCAGGAAAGACGCGGATAAAGCGACCATTCGAAAGCAGATCGAAACCCGGTTTGCCTACGATTTGAGGTGCAGCATCGCGGACATCAGGGCGGGTTACTGTTTCGATGTCTCCTGCCAGGGTTCGGTTCCCGAGTCCATCGTTGCCTTTCTCGATTCGGAAGACTACGAAACCGCAGTGAAGAATGCCATCTCTCTCGGCGGTGATGCGGACACCATGGCCTGCATCGCCGGTGCGATTGCCCAGGCCTATTACAAAACCATGCCGGCGGATATCGTGCGGCAGGTCAGGCGTAACTTGCCCGACGCCCTGCTGGCGGTACTGGATCAATTCAGCGAAAGATTCGATTGCCCCTGTTGATAAATGACGGTCGTCCGACCGACTTGACAACGCTGCTGAAGTGCCCAGAATATAGCTTGAACCGTCGGTTTTAAATTAACCTGCTTTCGTAGCAACTGTTTGTATTTAAATTAGTTGTCTCATCGGTTGCAGCGCAGCCGGGAGTTGATATAACAGGATGGAAAAATGACCCACAATCCCTTTAAACTGATACCCGAGCCCACCCCTCCTGAGAAAAGAAATTCTGATAAACTGACCTATTGGCGTTCATCGTACGATTGTTTCTCAATCGACTACAAGGGCATTATCACCGAAATCTGCAAAGGCGACCTTGGTTATGGCGATATGGACCGGCTGGATGGCGCCATTCATGCGGCCATTGGCTGCAAGCAAAAAAACAGCAGGGCATGTCAATTACTGGAAGGATAAAAAGTCCGGCGTCAGTTCAGCAGATGACTCTATTGGCCGTTCAACCGGCCAACCCCGTCATGCCGGACCTGATCCGGAATCCAGGGGTCTGACTGAGATCTTCCGGCCCCTCTCGATGGGGCTGGGAAGGCAATGACATTGCGACAACCTTATACCGTGGATGTGCATGCCCACATCTGTGATTCTGATTTTGACGATGACAGGGCCGACGTATTGGCACGGGCGCGTGGAGCGGGTGTGGCGGCGATTGTCGCTGTGGGTGAGAACCTCGGCGATGCCCGCAAAAATGTCGAACTGGCTGGGACCACTGCCATGCTCAAGGCGGCGGCCGGGCTGTATCCGACGATTCTCGATTTAGATCAGGCCGATGCGATGGAGGCTTTCATTCGCCGGAATCGTTCGCATCTGGTTGCGATCGGGGAAGTCGGACTGGATTTTTGGGTAATAAAAGAAGAGTCGGAAAGAGAACTTCAGAAAGAGATTTTTAAACGGTTTGTCGAATTGTCGAAAGCGCTGGATCTGCCGTTGAACGTGCATTCACGGTCTGCAGGCCGCCATGTGGTCTCTCTGCTGATGGAAAACAATGCCACCCGGGTCCAGATGCATGCCTTCGACGGAAAGGCGGGTGCTGCGCTTCCGGCGGTTGAAGCCGGATATTTCTTTTCGATTCCCCCCTCGGTCATCCGTTCCCGCCAGAAACAAAAATTGGTCAAACAGCTCCCCCTGTCCTGCCTGCTGGTCGAAACGGACAGCCCTGTTCTGGGTCCGGAGCCGAACGTACGCAACGAACCGGCCAACCTGATGGTTGCCATCGAGGCGATTGCGCAGATCAAAGCAGTTTTGAAAGAAGCGGTCGTGGAAGCGGTCGCAGAGAACACGCAGCGCCTGTATGGGGACCTGTCAAGCTGTTGAAAAAGTCTTGGGTACAGGCGGGCAAGTCAGCATGCGGCGAAAAGGGTAGTTCTCTTCTGAACCGCATGCCAGGGCCCCCTATCATATTGGTAGTTTTTACCTATCAACATACGGCCAGCCGGCTCACATTGCTTTTGCGGCTGGATGCTGTAGATTTTACTCAAGCAAAATGAAACAAAACCAACAACGTTTAAACCAATCAACCCGTGAGGTGATATCATGGCCGAAAATAATACCCAGGACTACTTTGATGACAAGAGCGAAGGACATGTAGATACCCGTGAAGCCAATTTTAAATGTGAAAATCCCGACAAGCACCTGGGATGCGATCTGGGAATTGATGTCATGGGATAGTTGAAAGGAAGGTGACCGATGATAGGCTTAACACTGACGCTCATTACACTTGGATACTTGATTAACCGTTGCGTGGCAGGACGGACATCAGAGGCCACCTGTAAAATCTGATGGCGGGATTGCCGGCAGCCCTTAAAAAATGAAGGTATAAAATTGAGCAGAGCCTCTAACGGGGCTCTGCTTTTTTGGGGTGGGCATAAGGCTTTGTTCAAACCTCACCACTACACATTTTTTGACAATTCGGTCGTCGCCGTCGACCCTTTTTTCCGGTAGACCTTGATTTCTATCCGGGTTTCAAAAAGAATTGGGTTTTAAAACGAACCCATAATCTGTATTAAATCCTCGATCCATGTTGTATTAAGCGCCCATCTTATTATCAAAAATCGGGATTACTTTGTGTGAAAAGAAAGTGACACCAATGACTCAAGGTAAATTCAGCACCTCACCGCAAGAGCGATATCTGGAAGACTATGTGGAGGGGGATATTCATGAACTCGGGCCGGTTGCCATCACGGAAGATGAGATCGTCCGGTTCGGCAAAACGTTTGATCCACAGCTTTTTCACACCGATCCGGAAGGCGCTAAAAATACGGTTTACGGCGGTCTCATCGCCAGCGGGTGGCACACCTGCGGTCTGTTCATGCGGCTTTTTGTCCAACACTACCTGCCGGGCCGAGCCAGCCTGGGAAGTCCGGGGGTGGATGAACTGCGTTGGCTCAAACCGGTGCGCCCCGGCGATGAACTCACCCTGCGCATCACCGTACACCGGGTCAAGCCTTCCCGCAGCAAGCCCGATCGGGGGGTGTTGTTCTCCTTCTGCGAGATGCTGAATCAGCAGCGTGACGTCGTGGCGACAATGATGGCCATGAATTTGATCCGGTACCGCGACCGCGGATGAGGGGAGGCTTTCAACCATGTTGACATCCCGTCTCCCCACGCTCGATGACATCGAAGGCAAAACGGTTCCGGCCGGGTTTCCCAGGGTCATCGACAGCCATGTCCATGTTTTCCCCGAGGGTATTTTCAAGGCCGTCAGACGATGGTTTGATGAAAACGCCTGGCACATCCGATATCAGCTATCCACGTCTGAGGTGTTCGATTTCCTGCTGTCACACGGCGTCGGTCACCTCATCGCCCTCCAATATGCCCATGCCCCGGGAATTGCCGCCGATCTCAATGGTTACCTGGCCAGAAAATGCCGGCAATACCCCGACCGGGTAACCGGGTTGGCGACCGTCTTTCCCGGTGAGAAAAATGCCGGAACGATTTTGCAGGAAGCCTTCGATGCAGGCCTAAACGGGTTGAAACTTCACGCCCACGTCCAGTGTTTCGACATCAATGCCGACGACACCCGACGCGTGTTCGACGTTTGCCAGTCCAATAACAAGCCCGTGGTGATTCATTTCGGAAAAGAGCCCAAAAGCCCCGTTTACCGCTGCGACCCCTATACGCTCTGCGGTGCCGATAAGCTGGCGCGCGTTCTGGCTGATTTCCCCGGGCTGAAGGTCTGCGTGCCCCATCTCGGATTCAGCGAGACCCGTGAATACAAAACGCTGATAGAGAAATATGACAACCTGTGGCTCGACACGACCATGGCGCTGACGGACTATTTTCATATCCAGGAACGCATCGGCCTCCGGGAATACCGGATTGACCGAATCATGTACGGCTCTGATTTCCCCAACATTCCCTATGCCTGGGACAGGGAACTGAAGTGGCTGCAGGATTCGCGTCTTTCCGATGACGAACTGGATATGATCCTGAATAAAAACGCGGCCGACTTTTTCGACCTCCATGGTTGAATGGTGAAAGGGACAGGTCAAAAGGAACGACAGTGATGAGATCCGCTGCTGAAAAATATGAATTTGAGACTGGCGTCTACCGGCCGCCCAGCGAGGGGGGCAGCAACTCCCTGCTGGTTCGCCTGACACGCAATTGCCCCTGGAACCGCTGTACGTTTTGCGGCATGTATAAAACCGAGAAGTTCCAGGTGCGATCGGTCGCTGAAATCAAACAGGATATCGATGCCATGGCCGCCGTGCGCGACGACCTCGCGGTGCTTTCACGCTCGTTGGGACAAAATGGTGAGATCAGCCACCCTGCCGCCATCGCCCTGATTGAGAAAAACCCCGAATTGAACCACCACCAGGGGTTTGCCATGCTTTACCACTGGCTGTTGTCCGGCGGCAAAACCGTGTTTTTGCAGGATGCCAACAGCCTGATCATGAAAACCGACCAACTGGTGGAGGTGCTGGCGTATCTGCGCAGCACGTTTCCTTCCATCGCCCGGGTCACAACCTATGCCCGATCCAAAACCCTGGTGCAAAAATCCCTGGATGACCTCAAGGCCATCCGCCGGGCCGGACTGGACCGGTTGCATGTGGGATTGGAAAGCGGGGATGATACGGTGCTGAAAAAAATCCAGAAAGGCGCCACGGCCGAAATCCATATCAACGGCGGCCGGAAGGCCCTGGCAGCGGGCTTCCAGCTTTCCGAATACTGGATGCCCGGTCTGGGCGGCAAAACCCTCTGGCAGGACCATGCCAGAAATACGGCCCGTGTGCTCAGCGAGATCGATCCGCACTACATCCGGTCACGCCCGTTTCGCGTCTGGCCCGGCACCCCCATGGCCAATGAGATGGAAGCGGGGACCTTCGAGATGCTGACCCCCGGGGAGCAGCTTCGGGAGTTGCGCCTGACCATGCAGGAATTGTCGGTCACCGGCCGGGTGTGCTTCGATCATGCCGGTAATTACTGGAAAAACAGCCAGGGGAGGTTCCTGTTTTCCCACAGCTACGAAGGCTATAAATTCCCGGAAGAGAAGCAGACGGTCCTGGACCTGCTCGACGAAGGATTGAAGGCTGGGGATCGGCCGGCGCATTCGGTGCGTTTCTGACCGGCCCCGGGACGCCGGCAGAAAGGAAATCGCCGCGCCCGTGGCAAAATATGGATGAGTGGCGAAATGAGAAGCCGAACCGCCGCGTGCATCGCGCCAAAGCGCTGTCTGATCTTTTTTGACGATGACTGCCAAACCAGATAAAGAGGTGTCATGGGCTCCCTAAAAGCGTTGATAAACGGCAAACCCTTCCATAGCCGAACCATAGAGATGAAAAGCTACCCCCTGGATGATGACGCGATTTTGGTTGAGGGATGGCTCAGGGAAGATCGGTTTCACCCGGTTTACGCGATAACCGGTGAAAAGATCGAAAGGGGGCCGGTGCATCATATGGCCATCCGGCTCAAACTGGGGGGCTCCCCGCTGACCATCCTGGATGCCGAGGCGGAAATGGCGCATGTACCCCTTGACTGTTGCCGCAGCACCCTGGAAACGATTAAAAAGGTTATCGGCCTTGAAATAAGCGCCGGATTCAAAAAGAAGGTGAGGTCGCTCATGGGCGGTGAGCGGGGGTGTGCCCATCTGACCCATCTTCTCACGGTGATGAGCCAGGCGGCGTTTCAAGGCTATGTCGCCCACCGGAGGAAAGACCGGCACCCCCTTCCCCGGTCCCTGGAAGCGGTTGAAGGGATTGATTCCCTGTTGGGAAGTTGCAGCGCCTGGGGGCATGACGGCCCCAAATTGATCCATTTGAAGGCCGCCTTGGCGAACGAGGCTTCCCTGACCGATACCTGAAAGGTCGAATCCGTGCTTGTTACGGACACGCTTTTTATAACCAAGGAGATATTTATGATTACCGTAATCGTTGAATTTAAACTCCCGCAACCGATTTCCAGCCGGCAGGCCCGGCAGACTTTTTTGAGCACGGCACCCAAATACCAGGGTTTGCCCGGATTGATCCGTAAGTACTACTTTCTTGTCCCGGACGGAACCGCGGCCGGCGGCGTCTACCTGTGGCAATCGCGCGAAGATGCAGATCGTCTGTACACCGACGAATGGCGGGCGTTCGTACGCGGGAAATATGGCTCCGAACCTATTCTGAAATACCTGGAGACCCCGGTTGTGGTGGACAATGTGTCAAACGAGATCATCTCCGACCCAAGCAGCTGATTAAGCATTTTCATAGGAATGATGACCCATCATGAACGAAAATCTGATCGATGTGGCCCTGGGGCGCAGGCCCGGTGATCTTGCCATTGTCAATGCCAGGCTGTTGAACGTCTACACCGGCGAAATTCTGGACGATCAATCGGTATGCACCTGCGGGGAGCGGATCGCCTGCGTGGGGGCGGATATCGGGCATGCCATCGGCGACGGCACCACGGTTATCGACGCCGACGGCGCCACCCTCATTCCGGGATTGATCGACGGCCATGCTCATGCAGCCTCATTGTTCACCGCCGGCGAGTTTCTGAAATATGCGGCCAGAGGCGGCACGACCACCATTGTCACCGAGACCCTGGAAGTATATCCGGTTGCCGGCATCACCGGCGTCCTGGATTTTCTTGCATCATTAAAAGATCAGCCCATCAAGTTCTTTGCAACGGCGCCGGCCATGGTGTCCACCAGCCGGGCCGCCACGGGAATCGATCCTGCGGATCTGGAAACCCTGTTGGCGCGGGATGACATCATCGGACTGGGTGAATCCTACTGGCAGGCGGTGCTGCAGAACCTGGATGGGTTTCTTCCGATTTACGCCAAGACCCTGGTCCATCGGAAATCGCTGGAGGGGCATTCCGCCGGTGCCAGAGGAAACAAGCTTCAGGCCTATGCGGCCTGCGGGGTTTCTTCCTGCCATGAGCCCATTCAGGCCGACGAGGTGCTGGAGCGCCTCCGGCTGGGCATCTATGTAATGATCCGGGAGGGAAGCATCCGGCGGGATCTGGCCGGGATTGCCTCGATCAAGGATCATATCGTCGACACCCGGCGGCTGATTCTAACGACCGACGGCCTGTCCCCCGCGGATCTGATGGAGATGGGATACATGGAATATCTCGTTCAGAAAGCCATCGACTGCGGGTTCGATCCGGTTACCGCCGTGCAGATGGCGACCCTGAACGTGGCGGAGCATTTTGGCCTGGACGACCGTATCGGCGGCATCGCCCCCGGAAAAATCGCCGACCTGGTTCTGATTCCCGACCCGAAAACCATCCAGGCGATGTGTGTGGTCAGCAACGGCCGCATCATCGCACGGGATGGAAATCTCGACGTTGTGCCCCGGAAACACACCTTTGCCGCTGAAAGCCTGAACAGCATTCGAATTCCCAAAGCATTCGAGCCGTCCGACTTTTGCCTGCCTTTCCATGGGAACGGGGACACGGCCACGGTTCGGGTGATCGAGATGGTGACGGATCTGGTCACCCGGGAGGTGCGGCTGGATCTTTCGGTTGCCGGCGGCGAGATCCAAACGGATCGTGCCCATGACCTGCTGAAAATCGCCGCCATTGACCGGACGAACGTTCCGGGAAAATGTTTTACCGGCCTGATCAAGGGGTTCGGCATGCAGTCCGGCGCCATGGCATGCAGTGCGGCATGGGACACCTCCTGTGTCATCGTCGTGGGGGCCGACGAGGCGGACATGGCCTTTTGCGTCAACCGTATTCGGGAGATGCAGGGAGGAGCCGTCGTCTGCGCGGGTGGACAGGTTGCCGCGGAGCTTCCCCTGCCTGTTTTCGGACTGATCTCAGAGCTGCCGCTGGAAGCCCTCGCTGCACGGCTGAGAACAATCCAGCAGGCGGTTGCGGACCTCGGGGTCTCCTTTCCTGATCCGCTGCTGACGCTGGTCACCCTGACGGGAGCGGCCATTCCGTTTCTTCGAATCTGCGAGGAAGGGCTGGTGAACTTTAAGGACGGCCGAACGGTCGGTCTGTGGGTTGGATAGAAATCATCCACCATAGATAGTGTCTATCCAGAAACGGTCTTTTTGCCCGATATCTGCGTTATGCTCAAAATTTTATCTTCGGAATATCAGCTATATGCCTGCGGTAAAATTTATCGCATGCCTTGATCTCGACCCAAAATGCTCGTTTCTGGATGGACATTGTAGATTGATGGAGCCATAAACCGTTCCCTCTCCGGTCAGGCGCTTTTTTGAGAAGAGCCATGCCATTTCAACCCAACGAGTTGGATGATTTAAAAAAAGCGAAGGCGCTGCTGGAGAATCCGGGTCTTGCGGCAAAGATCACCCATTTCCTGGGTACACCGATTGAAAAAGGATTTGCGTTATTGCCCGACAACTGGCGTGGGAAAATCGGTGAACTGACCCGAACGGCCTTATCCAGGGCTATCCACGCCGCCGTTCTCACGATGAAAGATTCGCCGGGTGAGAGAGCATCAACGATCTGGCATAAACTGGCAGTGGCAACAACCGGCGGCATAGGCGGCTTCTTCGGATTGCCCGCCCTGGCCATCGAGCTGCCGGTTTCAACAACCATTATGCTGCGTTCGATAGCCGATATCGCCAGAAGCGAAGATGAACCGATCAATAGCATTGAGTCCAAAATTGCGTGCATTGAAGTATTTGCCCTAGGTGGGCCGACCATCACTGATGACGCTTCTGAATCGGGATATTTTGCCGTGCGTGCCGCCTTGGCGCAATCGGTTACCAGAGCTGCGGAATACATAGCCGAAAAAGGTCTGGCTGAAGAGGGCGCCCCCGCCCTGGTTCGATTGATCGTTCAAATTGCCGAGCGATTCAGTATCCAGGTATCGGAGAAAGCCGCCGCCCAAGCCGTCCCGGCAATCGGGGCAGCGGGAGGGGCGATTGTCAATACCTTGTTCATTGATCATTTCCAGGATATGGCGCGTGGTCATTTTATCGTCCGACGTCTTGAAAGAAAGTACGGTAAAAAAATCGTCAAGGAAACTTACCAGTCCGTTTGAGCATCGATAGACTGAGTATTTTTCTATCCTGCCGCAAATGACTTTCTACGATTCCATCAAAGAGGGGAATCATTTATGTTGAAAACGGAAGACACAATCTTATTGCTTGTCGATATTCAGGGTAAATTAGCCCACTTGATGCACGACAAACAACGGTTGTTCGAGAACCTGCAAAAGCTTGTCAAAGGAATTCAGGTCCTGGGCGTTCCCATTCTCTGGGTGGAGCAGAATCCTATCGGCCTGGGTCCGACCATACCTGAGGTCGCCGATCTTTTGCCCACTGTTAAGCCGATCGGCAAAATGAGCTTCAGCAGTTGTCGCAATGATCGCTTTCTGCAGGCGCTGAGAAATCTCAATCGCCGGCAGGTCCTGATCGCCGGCATTGAAACCCATATTTGCGTCTATCAGACAACGGCCGATTTAGTGGATTTGGGAGTTGAGGTTCATGTGGTGACGGACGCGGTGTCTTCCAGAAGCGCGGAGAACAAGGCAATCGGTCTGCAGAAAATGAGAGATGTGGGTGCGAGGTGGACGAGCGTCGAAACCGCTCTGTTTGAACTGCTTAAGGTGGCAGGTGGAGAACCGTTCAAGGAAATTCTCAGGATTGTGAAGTAATTGGTAACCACGCTTTTTAATTGTCGAATCGGGATAATCTTTTGAAAGTTGCCATTCTTTCGGATATTCACGGAAATTTTGAAGCGCTGAAAAGCGTTTATGCGGACATTCAGCAAAACGATGTCGACAATCTGCTGTGTCTGGGGGACATGGTCGGCTACGGCCCCGAGCCGGAAGAAGTAGTCAATTTTATGGTTGAGAAAGGCATTGTCGGTGTCATGGGAAACCACGAACTGGCTACCCTTGAAGATGCGCGGCTGGAAGAGATGTCCGGCGATGCCCGGGCGTCGATCCTGATCACCCGGAACCTGGTTTCAGACAACACGCTGGCTCTCATCGAGCAGCTGCCCCGATATCGCATCATGGGTGACATGCGCTTCGTTCACGGGATGCCCCCGGATTCCGCAACCACCTATTTGAACTGGCTGGGCGATGGAGAAATTGCCGGGCGTATGAGGGCGGTACCCCAGCGAATGATTTTCGTGGGCCACACGCATCGTCCGATCAGTTATTCGTTGGATGCGATCAATCTGGATGTCATTATTCTGCAAGCAGGTAAAACCCGGTTGCGTTGGGATCTCCAGCACCTCGTCAATGTGGGCAGCGTGGGCCAACCGCGAGACGACGATGCCCGGGCCAGGTATGTGATTTACGATACCGAAACAGATGAAATCGATTTGCGGTTTGTCGCTTATGATATCCAGAAGACGGTGGATCGGATCATTGCCCTGGGTTTTCCGACAATCAATGCGCAGCGGCTCTTTCCTAAAAAGAGGGCCTCGAATCGCGACACGCCAACCTGAAGGTGGGCAAAGCCGCCCCCCGCCTTCTGGAATTACCGCCGCAATTCGTACCCGTCTGGATAAAGACCGGCAACTGGACTGGGGTTCCCCGGTTTCCGGGGTGATGGAATCCGTGTCCGAATTGCCGAGGGTAATAGGGTAGTAGTTTTTCAACACCCTGACAGGTCTGTTCTTTAAGCGTTGGAGGTGCTCATGACAGAAACCGTCAAAATTCCCATTTTTCCACTTGGTGTGGTTTTGCTGCCGGACATGCTCTTGCCGCTTCATATTTTCGAGGAACGATACAAACAGATGATTTTCGAATGCCTGACGGAACAAAGGCCGTTTGGGATCGTGCTGTTCGACGGCCAGTCCATCCGCTCGGTCGGCTGCATGGCCCGGATCATTGAGATTGTCAAACGCTACGATGACGGCCGGATGGATATCCTGACCCGGGGCGGGGAGAGGTTTGTCATTCGGGGATTGATCCAGGACCGGGCATACATGGAGGCACGTGTTTTCTTTTTTGACGATGAGCAGGAGGAGGCATCCGACGACCAGTCGAAGGAGGTTGTTGAAAGCGCTCTGAATCTGCTCAAAGAGGATCCCGACATCCACCTCGGAGTCGACCCGCCCAACCCTGGTGACCGCATCCATCCGAAGACGCTTTCCTATGTCATCGCGGCCCTGGAAGGATTTGCGCCCGCCGAACGCCAGGATTTTCTGGAGATGACTTCTTCGACCGAGAGGCTTAAAAAGTGCGTTCAGGCGCTCTCAAGAATTGTGGCGCGCAACCGTTTGACCCGGGAGATTCGGAAGATGATCGGTGGAAACGGCCACCCGCCGAAGAGCATCCTCAGAGAACTCCAAGGCCTGGAGAAAAAATAAATGGGAGCAAGGCACTTGCCGGCGCTGCTGCGGCGGCGGAATTGCCGCACATCGCACCCGCACCGGATCAAAGGCGTTCAGTGATTGGAACCTCAACGGTCTTCGATACTTCTGCGGACCAGCAGGTCCACGCAGAGCCGAATGTTCTCAGGGGTATAGATCCGCAGGTTTCCGCGGTAGAATCTGTTGAACAGGATCTGCTTCAGATCGGAGAGGTCCTGTCCTTTTCCCACTTCCGACACGACCTCTTCCCGGACATCCCGGGCCGCAGATAACGCCCGTAAAAAAACTGCCTTCACGTCTTTTCCCTGCCAGATGCGCTCGTGCGGAAAGGCCAGGACATCGGCCGGATATTTCGCCAGCTGTTCGATAGTTTCGATATACGGCCGGTAAGCGTGAAAAAAAACAGGAAAGATCATTTCGTCTGAAATTTGAAACCCGAGTGCATCGGAAACGAACAGCACCCGGTCCTTTTCGAACCAGGCGGCCAGACCGCAAGGGCTGTGGCCCGGTGCAGCGATCAGTTCCAGATTCCCACCGCCTTTCAGCGCAATTCGATCACCTCCGCTGACGGTTCGATCCACCGCAATCCGATTCTGGCGGGGCGGTTGTTCCGCATCTGCGCCGGGTGCTTCGGTTTCGAGATCCCCGGCGATCTGCCGGTCCTGATCGAAAAAGCCGGCGACCACCTTCGGATTGTCCATAACCCCGGCAGCCGCAGGCGAAGCGAGGACTTCGGCACCGGGGAAATGGCGCTTCAATTCGGGAATGCCGCAAACGTGATCGAAGTGGGCGTGCATGACCAGCAGGTTGTCAGGCGCAGGCCGGCCGGAGTCCGATAACTGTTTTACAAAATGGCGGGCACTGGCCGTAACGCCGCACTCGATCAGCACCTCCTGATATTCACCGACCAGATAATGTCGGAAATGACCGTTTCCGAAGACGGTCACATGGTCGGTCAGTTGCTCAGGCCAAGACCTGCTCATGGTTGTTCTCCTTTCGCACCTGTCCGCTGCCTGTAGAGACTACAATGCCATAGATATCCCTCACATTCTTTTTCATTTTCCTTTATATTTGCACTTTTCACACAATATTATGAGATCCTCCAAGGATTCTCTATAAAGATTATAAAAATTTTTGTGGTGGCAGCCTATATTAGTATCCGAACCACACTTTTCACATTTATAATTTGCCTTTTGAAAGGCTTGCAATTGAAGTTTTTTCCATTCAGGAGATAAAAGGTATTGTTTATAAACAAATCTATTAAATGAATTGAAACTCATCAGGTGGCGAGCCCAGAAAATTAATTTAGCAAGGCAGATTAAACTTTAGAGTGGTATCGATAATTGAAACGAAATTTATCCAACTGCTTTCGATCTGATTTATTTCCTCAGTTCTTCTTTAACAGCCGATCCAATCCTATCCAATAAATATGGCTTTTTGACATACGCTCCGGCACCCAATTCTTGAGCATTTTTTACCCGACCTGTTTCAGAAAACCCGCTAACAATAATTGCTTTTTGTGTTGGTCTAAATTCGCGTATTTGTTTATATGTTTCAAGGCCATCCATGCCAGGAAGCATAATCATATCTAAAATAATTAAATCGATCTTTCTCCCAGACTTTACCAACTCTACAGCCTCCTCACCGGTTGATGCAACACAGACATTATACCCCAATCTTTTCAATATGCTACTCGCCAAGTCTCTTTGTTCATGGACATCATCAACAACCAACACGGATTCTCCGTTTCCCATAATGTCCATAAGTGATGCGGAGGGTTTCTTCTTTTTAAGCCCCTTTCTTGTAGCAGGGAATAATAGGTTGAATGTTGTCCCTTTACCCTCTTCACTGACCACATCAATATGGCCATCATGATCATTTACCGTACCCCACACGACGGTCATGCCCAAACCGGTGCCACTTCTGCCCATTATCTTTTTTGAGTAAAATGGCTCAAATATCCGTTCAATGTCTTTTTTGGGAATACCGACACCGGAATCGGATACCTGAACCGAGATATATTCGCCTTCACGAAATTTATCGTAACCTGATATAGGATTTTCAAGGTAGCCATTTTTTGTGATAATGTGAATTATTCCTTCACCCTTTATCGCTTCTGCAGCATTGGTCACCAGGTTCATGATGGCTTTGTTCAGATTGAAGGGGATACCTAAAATATTAAAGAGATCTTTTTCGCATTCGAACTCCAGGACAACCCCGGGATGAAAAGAAATCATCTTGTCATACTCCGGTGAATTCAAATAGTCACTTATAACATCATTGAAATTTGTGATTTCTTTAACGGCTACATCTCTTCTGGCAAGCGTCAGCAGATCTTGCACTATCGCAGACGCCTTGATGCCGGAATCTTTTATGGTTTGAATTGGTTTTCTTAAATGACTATCCTCCGGCAGGTCAAGCAAAAGCAATTCCGGGTAGCTTACTATGCCCGATAATACATTGTTAAGATCATGAGCCACTCCACCCGCTAAAAGCCCCAGGGCCTCCATTTTTTCTGAACGAACCAACTTTGATTTTAATTCTATCTTTTCCCTTTCCGTACGTTTCATTTCCGTTACATCAATCATTGATGCAATGATTTTCGATGATTTGGGTATGCGGCCAACTTTACATATAACGTCTTTTTCAGAACCATTCTTAGCAATCAAATGGAATTCAAGGTTTTGTGAAAAGTGAGGGTTGTTTGTTTTCTCCTCTGATAAATGTGTATTTACCTTCATAAAGTCTGAAGGTCTGATTATCGTCTTAAAATTCCATTTATTTTCAATTTCTGCCTTTTCATGCCCCACAAGTTTTTCGAATTCGCTGTTAACCAGGGTAATGGTAAGATCTGATTCTATCATGGCATTGGCGGTAGCTGTGTTTTCGAACAATGACCGATATTTATCCTCAGAACCGGTAAGCTCGTTGATTAAGCGATCTCTTTCTCTTAGAGATCCTTCATACTCTTCAATGACATCTCGTACCTCTTTTTTAACCTGCCAGATACCGATGCTTTTGACCAACCGGCTGACGATTCCGGACTTTTTCCAGGCAAGGTGGAATTCACAGTATTCATCACCGTTTAAAAGACATTTAACCTCTTCAGCATGGATGTCCTTGACACCAGAGGAGTGCAACAGCTCAGTGTAGATTCCAAGGTTCCAATTGCAAATATCCTTGGTCACTTCAAATTGCGGATAGTAGCGGAGTTCGAAAGCAAGTTCTTTTCCATTAAGTTTCTTGTAGAAAACCTGTTTTGTGCGATTGAATCGAGAATTTATTTTAGTCGCCTGTTTAGCCAGAAAAACCGGTCCGAACAGCTTTCCTATAAAAAGCGCATGTTTTGACAAACTTTCCCTTACAGCACCTCTTCCTGCGTCAAATAACGGATTGTCGGCTTTAACAACCTTGTTGACATTGTGTAACAGTTTTAAAGAGAATTCATTGGACACCCAGTAGTCTATGTCAACAATCTGGTCCTTTCTGATCGGTGTAATCTTGGAAGGGTCTGTCAGGTCATGGATGAGATAACTGGGATTATCTACAAGTCCATTTACAACCGTGCTAACACCCCCGCTGCCGTATCGTTTTTCAAGAAATGTAAACAATCCCTTGAAATTTAAACAATTGATATCTTTCGACATTGGCAGGCTCATTATCTATGCCCCCAAGCCGTCAGTTGCGATACATTAATTTTGTTATTTCTACAGTTCAAAATTTTCTTTTTTCAAAATTTCTCTTCTTAGTATCAAATGATCAGCATCCATGTGCCTGATAAGATATAAATTCAAACTGGTTAGATAGATCTTCTCTAATTTTTTGAACTCTTTATTTAGAATCTTATTATCGGCTTTAGTCGTCAGCAGTTCTTGCAGTGCCCTGTCTACCTTCTTTGACTGGGTTGCCATTCCTTTCAAAACGCCATACTTCAAGGCACTGATTTCAAAATATTCATATACTACAAACAAAAAAAGTGCCAATACGAATAGGGCAATTATTGCGAATTCCATTATAACCACTAAAAATTTTAATTTATTTTTCGCAGGGTTCTATTGGTGATGGAAATTTCAAACCCGAAATGAAAAGAAGTCCCCACGAAAGAATTGTCGGCCGGTATTTAAAAAACTTGATTGAAAATAGGATTGTTTTGAGTAAGAAAATGGATGCCTTGATAACAAAGATTGATTTATCAGGGCACGAAAGCTAAATTAATAAAAAATTACAAATAGTTAGATATAACCTCCGTGTCAGTTTTGATTGTGATAAGGCTAGGGTTGTGCCCAAGAGAATAGTGCTTCCCAAACTGAGCGTTGCATATTTTTCCAGATAGAATACCCGGTTTTTTTTGGTTTGCCCTTATGGTTTACTGCACTTGAAATGCAAAACCCGTTGGGATTGCCGATCTGAGCGCATCACTGGTGTCAGTCGGCATCCTGCATCGGCGACTTGCAGCGCAATGCCGACTTCCTGGGTTTTGCGGCAAGCTCGACAACCGCTTGTGTGGGTGGTAATTGAATTGGAAGTCATTTTGACTGGGATTTGAGATAATACTATGCAATCCAATCCTTTTTCAGCAACAAAAGATTTAAGTCGATTTCTTCAGAAACAACCGAATATCTTTTTAGCAAAAATATGTAAGCATTCACGGGGTACTTTGAGGATCCAACTGGTCTCGCAACCCCCCGAAATCAAAGCACAAAAAATAGATCATAACTAACCGAAATAATACAAAATAAATCTAGATTTTTCTTTTTGACTATGGTAGAGTGCTTTTCATGGCACTCAAAAGACCCTTTTCGGAACTCGATTGGCAACTGACACCAGAGCCGGTGCGACAGTATATCATGGCTCTGGAACGGATGCTTTTCGATATGGAACAGCGGATTGTAGCCCACGAAAAGCGGCTGGAGAAGCTTGAGGTTCGGTCCAGCAAAAATTCTCATAACTCCAGTAAGCCGCCGTCATCCGATCCGCCCTTTAGCAGGCAAAAGAGAAAACAGAAAAAGAGTACACGTGCAAAAGGCGGTCAGAAAGGCCACAAGCCGCATCAGCGGCAGATGCTGGATCCGACCGAGAGCCATTGGTTGATGCCGACGCGCTGCGCATGCGGGCATGCGCAGTTCGATCCGCAAAAGATGCAGCCGTTTTATGCGCATCAGCATATCGAGCTACCCGAAATCGAAATGCAAATCAGCCACTATATTCTCCAGCAATGTGACTGTCCCAACTGCGGCAGGACGGTCAAGGCCGCGCTACCTTCTGACGTATCCACCGGTTATGGGCCGCGCTTTACCGCGCTTATCGGAGAATTGAGTGGGATCAAGGCCATGAGCCGCAACGACGTCAAGCAGTTGTGTGAGTCGGTTCTGGGCATCGGGATTGCCACCGGAACCATCCAGAAGCTTGTCGACCGCACGTCAAATGCGCTATTGCCGGCCTACGAACGCATCGGCCGGGTCGCCCGACGCTTTTGGTGCAACTACATCGACGAAACTTCCTGGTTTAAGGAAAACGACCTGCACTGGTTGTGGGCCATGGCCAACGAACGGGTGGCGTTTTATCGCATCGACCCGCATCGCTCCAAGGAAGCTTTCGAAAAACTGGTCCGGGATTGGGACGGGATTCTGGTCAGCGATGGTTACGGCCTATATCGAAAATGGGTTAACCGCCAAACCTGCCTGGCCCATCTGATCCGCAAAGCCGATGCCCTGGCGGAACGAAAGAAAACCGATCTTTGCCGCTTCGGAGAAATCGTCGCCGCCTGGCTGAGGCAACTGGTATCGTTTGCCAAAGAACCTCCCGACCCGGAAATGTGGTCGGATTTTTATACGTTCTTTTTGTTTACCGTCTCCGTTTGGGAGAAGGACAAGACCGACGCCGGAAAACTCGCCCGGCAGATTGTTCGCGAAATGGACAGTCTGTGGACCTTTCTCGATCACCATGGCATTGAACCGACCAACAACCGTGCCGAACGGGCACTGCGCTTTGGGGTGCTATGGCGAAAGCGCAGCCTGGGCACCCAAAGCGAAAAGGGAAACCGGTGGGTCGAAAGGATATTATCCCTGAAAGAAACCTGCCGTCTAAATGCAAAACCGACGTTCCCGTTCCTCGTGGAATGTATTACTTCCTATTTTCGAAGGTCGACGCCCAATCTCTCCTGGATTTAATTCAAACTGGAATATCCCGTGAACGCGTACAAAAATATTGCCCTTTTCAATTTATCGGCGATATTTATCGATTATTGGATTTTATTACTATGTCATAAACAATGAAGAAAGAAGAAATATATCAAAGTCATTGAAGTATGTATTAGGCAAGAATATCGGCAAAATTTCATTTCAATCCATATTAGTTAACACTTATTTTGGAATTTTCGAGCACTATTTCGAAAAAATGATAAACGCGCACAAATCTCTTCCAGAAATGATGAATTATTTAAACAATCGCATCTCATTTCCTGGAAGAGATCTTATGGATCAGATCACATCATTAAACAAGGGTTGCATTTTAGTAACGGGACATTTTGGGGCTGTTGAATATATTCCACTTTATCTTGCTTCGAATGGTTACCGGCCTTCTATGATATTGCGATTTAAAACGAAAGAACTTAGAAAAGTTCTTGTTTGTCGGTCAAATGCAGTTGATCTTGAATTGATTGATGCCGATAGCCCAAATGTTATTTTTAAAGCATTGAATGCCGTTAAAGAAGGCAGGGTATTAATTACATTGTGCGATGAGATCCATAGTTGGCGTCCCAGCAGCATCGGAAATACAAAGCTATTCGGGTATTGTGTTCCTAAAGACCGGACTTTGGATATCCTTTATAAGCGGTCTAAAGGACCGATGTGTTTTGGTGTCCTTCAACGAGAGCAGATAGGATTTAATTTAGCCATTCATCCTATTGCAGATGGACAGGAAGATTGTTCGGCGTGCGAGGCTTCATGGAAACTGCTTGAGAAATACATATACCGGAACCCCGAACAATGGTACCAATGGCCAAGTTTTTACCCGGAATTTACCAAGTATATCTCGAATATGGAATGTTATGATTATTGAAAATATCAAAATCTACAATCTTAGAATCCCTTTTTCGAGAACTATCAAGCATAGTTTATATACCAGAAACGTGACGGAGAGCATCATTGTCGTCATTCAAGACAATAATGGCAATCAAGGTATGGGTGAGGGGACGCCCAGAGAATATGTCACCGGGGAGTCCTTGGATAAAAGCTTGATGGCTTCCGAGTTAATTTCCAAAGCGATTCTCAAAAACCCATTCGAAACCATCAACGATCTGACCGCATTGCTAAAAGACGGTGGCTATTCTGAAATTATAGATAATAATCCAGCCGCATATTGCGCGGTCGAAACGGCACTACTGGACCTCTGTGCAAAAGTTGAAAAGAAACCCATATATCATCTATTTGGTGATTGTTCCAGTAAAAGGGTTTTATCATATTCTGGAGTTATCCCCTCAATAAATAGAAAACAGGAATTTCTAAAATATATTGAGCTGGTTCGAAAGTTGAAATTAACATCTTTAAAAATAAAAGTGGTCAATATTGAAAGTGGCATATCTCAGTTAAAAATAATTCGGGAAAAACTTGGAAATGAAATTGATATCCGAGTTGATGCCAACGCTGCGTTTACTGCCGCGACGGCAATGGATTTTATTAATAGAGCAAGGCCCATTCATCTCTCCCTTATCGAACAACCAGTATCTAAAAATGATCTTTCTGGATTAAAGAAAGTGTCAGAAAATAGCGAGATCCCAATTATTGCCGATGAATCCATGTATACGTCAAAAGGGCCGTTTTATTTGATCGACAATGATATTTGTCATGGCCTCAACATTCGATTATCCAGCTGTGGTGGTTTTCACAAGGCTCACCATATTTATCAACAGGCTAAATTAAAGAATATGACAATTGTATTAGGCGCCCATGTGGGTGAAACAGCAATCCTGTCCTTTGCCGGTAGGAATTTTGCGATGATTTGCGATGATGCCCAATATTTGGAAGGGTCGTTCTCCAAATATGTACTTAAGGAAGATCTTGTCGATACCGATATATCCTTTGGTTCAGGAGGGATGGTTCCTATACCAAAAAATTCTGGACTGGGGATTGAGATCAAAAATTCTGCCATCGAAAAATGGTCTAATTTATACGCAACACTATTTGCACCGTTTCTATCCCCTTTGGGTGGACGAATGGTATAATAATCGTCACCGGCTGTTCCGCCAGGTGTTTTCGATGCGCTGCATGCGCTGTTCCAGTGGCAGGATGTCATCCGGGCAATTTTCCCGCATCCAATCGTGCATGACGCGCACCCCGGCCAGATGGGCGCGAACTTCGGTATCGCCCCAATAATCATTGTCCGGGGAGTTGTAGCGTTGCTGGTCATGCCTGCATTGTTCAACGTGGACCGCTTCATGGGCCAGAATGCCGGTGGTTTCGCCCTCCGGTGCGCATTGTCCGGCCATTTTGTCCAAATATTCTTGCTCGTGCTGCAGTTCGCAGTTACCGTCGACGCCGATCTCGATTTCGGCGCCCTCATCTGGCTTTCGGGGCTTATCACAGGAATAAGGTGCGGGTTGCCCATGGTGCAAAATGACATAGGCCGCACGATCTACATAGCAAAGATAGCTGTCGTTGGATTGACGGCGCGGCCCGGGATCGGTATAGGCTTCAGCATAAGCCAGGCCATGATGAATGGCATTTTTTACGCGGTCGCAAGGAGCGGCTGGTCGAAAAGACCACCCAGCGGAAATTTTTTCCTTGTACCCGCCTTTGAACGCGGGCCTACTCTCATCCACCAAGGTGGAGCCGGCAAATTCTTTGGGATCGAGCGTCAACTCCCAGGAGGCAACCAAGCCGCGACCGCCGGGGGGTGCACTTAAGGTGGTTTCGGGTCCATTTTGGCTGCTTCCTTGAGCGGTTTTTTCCGGCTGCCCTGGTACGGTCGTGCGCCAGTAGAAGCTCTCCGACGTCGTCTTGTTTTCACAGACATCGGTGCTCCAATCGCTTTGATCCACCTGCTGGTCAATCAGCACCCAACTGTTGATGGACATTTGATACGTCCCAGCCGATAGTTCTTGGGAAAGCGCTTCCAATTGGCGCATCAGCGCCTGAGGGTCGTCTTGAAGGCGTTCCAGCTGCGACGTATTGGGTTGGCTGGTGGGCGCTAAGAAAGCCTGGGTGCTTTTCCGATGATTGGGTGCTCCTGAACCTGTATAGGTTTTTATGCGGATGCTCTCCAAGTGGGTGAAACGCGGACCTGGCGATTTTTTAATGGATTGTTTGCCTTTTTTACACCAGGTGTAGTTGATTTCACGGTCCAGTTTTTTATCGGTAACGTCATTGATGTCCCGCTTGACGGTGCCGATCGCCATCACGCCGTCGGTAATGCAGGCTTCATTGTAAAGGGTATCGGTCAGACGGCGAAAATTATCATCCGCAAGCAGCCTTTCGTCGGGGGGGCTTTTTTCTTTCGGTGAATCGGTGCGGCCTTGACCTTGGACGCGAACCGTCATGTCACCAACGAGCTGATCGGCGTGACCGAGTATTGGGAAGATGAAAAAGAGGGCAAAGAAAAACATTAAACAGCAGTAAGGACCGCCACCGACGCCACGCAATGTTAGGCCGGTGAAGTCTTTCACGCTTTATTCCCCCGACACCGTCCCTGTTCTGAAAAAACAGATAGGAACTTTCTTCCTGCGTAAGCAAGTATGCCAAGGGTGTGCTTGGGTGTCGATATCGATGTTTTTGCCGCGTTCACATGGTTTTTGAATCAAGCCATGGAGGAGAAGATATGAGGAGAGTGTTGTACGGTATACTAACCGTTTTGGCTTTGTTTGTCGCAATATCCATTACATACACAGAAGGTTTTGAACTCTATCCCGGAGCAAAGCTGGACAAACAACTCACAAAGGAATCCGCCCGGCAGGCAGCGCAGGCCAAGCTTGATACCAAACCAAGCATTTACGTGACTGGCGATTCTTTCGATAAGGTGTTTGCTTTTTACCGGGGGGGCGGGAAAGAATACAAGATGCCATATGCAGGTCCGGGCAAAGCGCAAAGGTTGCCCTCCGGTAAAGAACTCAAGATCGCCTTTTTATCTTCGACGGGGCAAATGACCTGGCCGGCTCGAAACTGTGGGCCAAAATCCAGCGGCCATTTATCGGCCCAGGAATGATAGAAGGACCGGATATGACGTTCATTATTTTGGTGGAGAAAAAATAGTTGGCAACATCTTTCTATTCTCGCACCAGCTCCACCCGCCGGTTCTGGGCGCGACCCAGTTCGCTGTTGTTGTCGGCTACCGGCTTTGATTCGCCGAATCCGATGATTTTGAGCCGGCCGGCGTCGATACCGGCGGCCACCAGGAATTTTTTTACCGAATCGGCGCGCTGCTGGGAGAGCTTCTGGTTGTGGTCGTCCGAGCCGATGGCATCGGTGTGGCCTTCGATGGTCAGGTTCCAGGTCGGTTCGTTTCCCAGCAGGTCGCGGACTTCATCCAGAACTGGTTTTGATTCGCCCCTGATGGTAGCGGAGTTGAAATCAAATAGAATGCCGTAGAGACGGGCACGTTTTTCAGCTGTAAGCTTCTTTTTCAGTTCCCCGCCCACCGAGCCTGACCAGTGCGGACAGCCGCCGACATTGGCGGAGAGCCTGGTGCCGTCCCAGTTGCCGTTGGCTGCTTCCCCGGCATTGTACTGATGCCAGAAAAATCCCCGGAAAGATTTACCGTCCGGCGCAAAAACCATGATCGCTGGTCCGCGGTTATCCGGGCCGCCCGATTCCTGCCAGGTGAGCTTCATGACACGGCCTTCAATGGTGCCGTCTATCAGTCCGCCGTTGTATTCATAACAGCCGGTCAGGGCGGTTCCCTGTTGGCGAATATGGAACAGGGAGTAGCTGGTTTCATAGGTGCCTGAAATATTGCCTGGCGTTGTCGCAGTTGGTTTTTCGCCAAAGCCGCGAAAGGAAAAAATTTCGGTCCAACCCTGGCTGCCGTAATTGTTGTGGACGGTCAGCCGCACCCAGCGTGCCGGGGACTTTCGGGTGGCGGCGAAACGCTGCTGGTTTACCTTATCCGCCAAGCCGGTTTCAAGCACGGGCGAAAAGCCGCTCTCGGCCGAGGTGACGGAAACCTCCACCAGTACATCCTTGGCACTGGCGCCCTTATCATCCACAGCGGCATTGTCGAACTCGAAGCTTTCGAGCACTGCCTGTTCGGCCATTTCAAAAACAAACACATTGTCCCTGGTTTTGCCTGTCTCGCTGGCCCAGCCGGATGCCGAGCTGTCGTCCAGCACGTTTTCGGTGTTCCAGCCGCTATAGGTGGCTGGGATCACCACCGGCAGGGCGCCTTCCTGTAAGGAGAGCAGGTTTACAGATTCAGCCTCAACCATGGGAGCCGCGACTGAGCATATCCACAAAAGCGTTACTAAACCTACCGTCACCCATTTTTTCATAAAAAGTCTCCTGATTCATCTATGAACACGTAAACAGTGCCTGCTGTGTCCTTTGCCCCGGCTGTTGAAACCGAGGTCTGTCTGGAGCCATCAGAATGGATGGATAATATCCCAAGCCACCGTAATTGTCGAGAGTATCCATTTGGGGGTCAGTGCAAGCCCAACCCCGAACCGTTCAACAGGTTTTCCGGACCATGCTTGTGACCCGGGATTGCCTGACAGGTTCGCCGTGCTGGTTTTTCACATGGTGTGCGAAGGTGACAATGCCGCGACCGGGCTTTTCAGTCTCCCGGCGGTCAACAACTTCGATGCTGACGGTGACCAAAACAGCTTTGGAGGTTGAAACAGAAGGGGATTTCGTAGAGATCATTAATTAGGTCGGCTAAGTGCCCCGGTTCATAAATACGATGGCATTCGATCGCCGATGCATCCCGACTCGCCGCGTTGCTCAGCGCGCCAATAACCGAGAAAACGTCATTCATTTCCCAATTGGAAAGAAACAATAATCAATCCAACTTGAAAAAACCAAAACAGCCTGGGTGGTTTACCTGGGCCGTTTTTTTGAAATTTAACCTTTTGGTCTTGTTAAATGGAACCAACAAAATCCAAGGGAGTGATGACCTTATTAGGCCAATATTTGACAGCGCCCTTTTTCTTGGATAATTTCAATTTACCGCAACCTTCAAAAATTATTTGATATCTAAAGAAACTGGTATGTAATTTTTATCTGAACAATATTTTGGCTGACCACAATATGTAGAATTTTCCAACCTAAAATATTTTCAGTACGGATATTGATCAACTGCAACATGAAGGTGGCTTTCCGCCAGTAGCTTTGTTGAGCCGGTCGAGATAGCGCTTCCAGAATCCCTTCTTTTTTCTGGATCCGGTATATTTTTGAGGATGGGCATCGAACGCCTTCTTGCACCCTCGGGCACAAAAATAAATTTCAACGCCGTTGTGGCACGTCTTGGCGGCTGTTGTGGCCGGATCGACCGACATCCCACAGACCGGATCGACGAATGTTTTGAGTTGGGTTTGGGCTGTCATAAGGCACCTTCCTTTTACTTCATGATTGGATGCTACTGCTGTTGCAGTTCCCGTTTCATGCTCTCGTACTGCGTTTTGTCAATTTCACCTTTGGCATAACGGTGTTTTAAGATTTCCATGGCATCGGGGTGTCGCCGGTTGCCCTGACTGTCCGAGGAATTTTTGCCTGAAATGACACCTGAAACGACCAGCGCAATAGCTGCGATGAGGGCCACCCAAAAGAGAATCATGATTATCCCCATGCCACCGCCTCCTGTTATCATATGATGCGGGATGATCCACCGACCGTTGCCGTAGCCGAAGCTGTTAAGGTGATTGTAAAGAAACCACATGGTACCAATGATCAGTGCGACAGAGATTCCCAGACTCATCAATGTGCTGGTTTTTCTGTTCATGAGACCCTCCCTTTGAACGATGATCGTTCAAACTTCCGGGGCGGGTTGAACCAACCGCCCCGGAAAAGTGGTTCAAACTACCAGCAATATCCGCGACCATTACCATAACCGCTTCCCCGGAAGTTATCCGGCAGCAGTTTGCGAACTTCCAATTGGTGGGCCAAAGCCTTCTGGTCGAAGTCGTTGCGCAGGGAGGAAACTTCTTTCTGCAACTCGAAGACCTTGTCCTTGTTCGGGTTGTCTTTTCTCATTTCGTTGTTCAGGGCAATACCCTTCTCATCGATTTGATTGCGCAGTTCACGCGTTTCATTGTAGAACTTCTCCTGAGATGCATCCAGTTTGGCCGAATCCTTGTCGGACAGATTCCCCCAGGCACCGCCACCGCGACAATACGAACCGTCATCGGAATCATATCCCATCATGTGACCGCCGTACCCCGGACCCATCATGTGGCCGCCATCGTAACCCGGCCCCATCATGTATCCGCCGCCGTACCCTCGACCCATCATATGACTACCATATCCTCCCATGTATCCACCGTAGCCGTCGTTAGCAAAAGCGATAGCCGCAATAGCCAAGGTTAGAACCGCTGCCAAACCGATGATGTTCATTTTGTTCGTTTTCATTGAAAATACTCCTTTTTCAGTTCGTTAAAAGTTCTTTGCTACTGTCAACAGTGCTGCTGTCTTGTCTTTCCATTCAGCAACGGGTGTGCCAGTGAAGGCAGGATCTTTGGAATGTTTTTATCTATCTGTATTTGTTATTTATTATTCAGAACAAACGGTGTGGTGAAGGGCTGCCGATTGGCATTGGTCTATCGACATACGTGTAAAAAATAACCAGTTTTTCGCTGTGGGAGAAAGGATGTGGGTAAATATCATACACCCAGACAAACGGGTCTACAGATTGTTCAGGTACAATTAACCGATACCATAGCTCTTCAATTTGTTGTGCAACGTCTTTCGGGTGATGCCCAGGCGACGGGCGGATTCGCTCTTGTTTCCATCCGTGGCCGACAAGGTTGATAGGATGGCCTCTTTTTCTATCTCTTCCAGCGAGCGCGTACCGTTCGACGCTGATGTCATGGTTGTTGTCGACATCTCAAGGCCGGGGTACTTTTTTGCGACGTTTAAGGGAAGCTGCTTCTCGGTGATGTGTTCACCGGTCAGGAGAATGACGGCGCGCTCGAGGGCATTTTCCAGTTCCCGCACGTTGCCGGGCCAGTCATACTTCAGGAGCATATCCATTGCCATGGGAGAAAAACCCTTGACGGATTTGCGGTTTTTTTCAGCGTATTTTCTCAGAAAATGATCGGCCAGCAGTGGGATATCGTCGCGGCGTTCCCGAAGCGGCGGTACGTTCAGAGGCATGACATTGAGGCGATAAAAAAGGTCTTCCCGAAAGCGCCCTTCGGCTACTTCGGCTTCAAGGTCGCGATTGGTGGCCGACACGATACGCACGTCCACCTGAATGACATCATTACCGCCCACCCGCTGGATCTCCTTTTGCTGAAGCACCCGCAGCAGTTTGGCCTGCATGGATGGTGACGTTTCGGCGATCTCATCCAGGAAGATGGTGCCGCGGTCGGCTTGCATGAAACGGCCTTCTCGACGCATGTCGGCGCCGGTGAAGGCGCCTTTCTCATGTCCGAACAGCTCGGACTCCAGCAGGGTTTCGGTAATGGCCGCGCAATTGACAACCACCAGGGGCTGTTCTTTTCGAGGGCTGTTGACGTGCAGCGAGCGGGCGACCAACTCCTTGCCGGTGCCGCTCTCCCCGGTGATCAGTACGGTGGCTTCGGAAGGGGCCACCATGGCCAGCATCTCCAGCAACGCCTTCATGGCGTCGCTCTTGCCGATGATCTGGGGGGTGTCCAAATCGACACGCAATTGTTGCTTGAGCTGCTCGTTTTCGGCTTTGAGCCCGGCATGTTCCCTTGCCCGTTCGATCGTCAGTTTCAACACTTCAAAATCCAGCGGCTTGATCAGATAATCGTATGCACCGGCCTTCAATGCATCTACGGCCGATTCCACGGACGAATAGGCGGTCATGATAATGATAGGAATGGAAGGGTTGTAGGCTTTGATCTGTTCCAGGGCTTCGATGCCGCTCATCCTAGCCATGCGGACATCCATCAGGACGAGATCGTATGGTTCGGCGGTGACCCGCTCGAGGGCAGTATCACCGTCATCAGCGGTTTCGGCAAGGTACCCCCAACTGCGGGTAATCGTCTTCAAGGTGGTCAAGTGACCCGAGTCATCGTCAACAATCAGAATTCGGGTTGGTCTAATCGCAGTCATTGCTCACCCATGTTTAAGTTGAGGGGCTGCAGGGAAGCTGGATCGTGATGGTTGTCCCCTTGTCGGGGATGCTGGCCACGTTGAGATTCGCCCCATGGGCTTCGATAATTTTATGCACAACTGCCAGACCCAATCCGGTCCCTTTGTTTTTCGTGGTAAAATACGGATCGAAAATCTTGCCGAGGTGATCCGCGACAATCCCTTGACCGGTGTCGCTGATTGTGATGCGCACATGCCGGTCGTTTTCGGAAGCGCAGGCGACACGCAATATTCCCCCGTCTGTCATGGCCTGAATCCCATTGAGGTAAAGGTTGAGCAAACACTGGTTGAAGCGGTCCGGGTCGATGCGCACCGGGCAGATGTCATCGGCGACGGAAAGATCAATCTGAACGTTCTGGTTGGCTGCGTCCTGCTGAATCAATTGAATTGAACGGCCCAGCAGCGGGGCGAGATCGATAGATTGAAGCTTCAAATCGGTTGGGCGGGCAAAATCCAGCAGTTCGGAAATGGACCGGTTCAGTCGATTCACTTCATGGATCATTACACCGGCTGCTGCTTTGGCCTCACTGCCGTCGTTAAACTGGTCCGCAAAGAATGAGGCCAGTCCCTTGATAGAACTCAACGGGTTGCGGATCTCATGGGCGACGCCGGCGGCCAGTTTACCTAAAGCGGCCAGTTTTTCCTGGCGCCGGACATCGGCCTGCAGACGCCGGACTTCACGCAGATCCCTGAGAATCAATACCTGGCCGATAAATTCGCCAATCTCATTGATGATACGCGCGGCACTGATGCTCAGCGGCACGGACCGTCCATCGGAAAAGGTACACTCGGTTTCCTGCTCGGTGATAGTCTTCCCCCGGTTGAACGATTGTTCAACACCGCACAGGTTCGCAGGCAGGAGGTTGTCCGCTATTTGACCTTTTGCCAAGACCGCCCGTAAACCGGTGATGGTTTCTGCCTTTGCATTGAAAAAGGTAATATGGCCAGCCTGGTCGGTGGCGATCAATCCTACCGGTAAGTTGGTGACCAGTTCATCGGCAAAGGCGCTGGTATCCTGCAATGATCGTTTGGCAGCGCGATAGCTGTGCATCCAGAATAACGAAACAAAGCCACCGAACCCTGTAAGCAGAATGATTGCCGACATCACGACCGTCGTGCGAATGTCCTCACGCGTCGCTGCTTCAAATGGGTCAACGTCCAGTCCCACGACGATAAGCAGCTGCTGACGGTTTTGCGGTGCAAACCAATCATCTGCCGTAACAGGCCCCATCATATGCCGCCGCATCATTCCCTGCATGTGGTTGTATTCGACGCCACCATCCGTGAAAAGGGGCCGGAAATGGCGATGAACTTCGAATGAACGCCTACTCGCACCAAGGTCCACCAATTCCCAGTTTTCTTTCAGATCCGGTCCCAGATGGATCAGTTTTCTGTTTTGGCGAAAAGGAGTATTGATCTTGGAAGGGTCGCTATGGGCGACCACAATCCCGTTTTCGTCTACCACCGCCATGTAGAGAACATCGGGCAGCCGGCCGGTCTCCTCCAGCAATTGTTGAATCTGTTGTCCACCCCACATCATGCCCATCATCCCGGCGCGGGTACCGGCTTCAACTGCAAGAATCAGGGCAGCACCTTTGGTACTCATCAGTTGGGACATATACTGTTTTTCGCGATGGGAATTCTGGACGGCGAACACGATGACGGCGATCAGGAGGATGACGGTCGAACCCAGGATGATCCATGGAGAAGTTTGCAAACCACTGCGAAGGCCGGTCGGGGTGCTTTGTTTCATGACTGGTTCTGGTCGTCCTTATACAATGTGCGTTTTCTGTATGATTACCGATAATACCAATTATCTTAAGCAGGATTGTGTATTTAGTAAACACAATCTGGTGTCTTTTTTAAATGCCGGGTAAATATTATACACTCGATTGAAAGATAATTAAGGCAAATGCGATGTTTCCAGGAGAACCCGTATTTATAAACGATTGATAAAGCGTCAAGCAATGGTTTCTGATATAATAACTCGGCATAAAATTTGTTGGGATTATTATCGAAATATTATTTGGGTCGAAGATAGTATGCGCATTAGTAATCACAAGCTGCCAAATATTTCAGGTATCTGCTGTTAGGGTGTACCCGGCGGTTGATTAAAAATCAGAAAAGCCGACCACAACATCTGGTAGTCGACCTTTTTCGATGATAAGTTGACTTTCATTTTGTAATCACAGAAAGAAATTTGACAACGGATTTTTCTGATATTTCCAACGATCATGAAAATATCAGTGCTGAAAATACCTGCGATTCTGATAAATAATCACAACGGGCCATGCTAGTAAAAATAGTCGATAACAGGGTACGGAGATAACCTATGATTGAGACCTATATCCCGTGGTTTTTGTTAGTTTCCGGAGCGCTGGGGGGTGTGTTGGGGGTAAATCGAACCCTAAAACGACGAGAAAACGAGAGCAAAACTCTTCAGGTGGTCTCTTTCCTATTCGGTGCGATTCTTTTAGCGGCTCCGGTGGCGATGGTGTTGCAGGGTGGGAAAGGCTCTGAGGTGTCGGGGGTATCCATTCTTCTGATGTTTCTTTTGGGCATCTGCTTCGTGAGCCGTGCTTTGAAAAAACTTCCGATAGCATTCATTATAGTAGCCGTGATGGGTACAGGACTCTTCTGGTTGTTCTCTTATTTAAAACAGTTCAGCTTCGCTGGCGATTTACCTACTCAGACAATTGCCTTGGTGATAACCGTACTATTATTGATCGTGTTTGGGATCAGTTTTTTTTTTGAAAAGACAATCGATCTATTCCTGGGGCTTTTAAGTCTGGGGATAGTCGTGTTTGTTTTATCGGCAGTTGCTTTCCTTCAAGGCTTCCTTATAGGTTTGCACTTTACCGATCGTCATGGTTTGCTAAATCTGCTTGGAGGATAGATCGAATTGATATGATACGCATTAAGAGTTAAGATCTCGGCAGAGTAAATGTTTGACAACGGCCCATTGCCAAGGTGATTTTAAAATGTCCAAAGCGAATCTGCAATAAATTCGTTGTTTTTGATAACCAAGAATTCTCAATATAGCACAGGTTGATACCATTATTAAAATGGCGAAATAAAAGGTTGTTGGATGATGAAGGGTACCAACAACAAGCTGGGACGTATACTTGGGTTGGCGGTCAAAGCATTCGTCCTGGCTTCCGTTGCGGCTGTTATCCTGCCGGTGACGCAATACGCGCGTAGCCTGAGCGATGAGGAGTATATTATCTGGTTGGTGCGGTTGGTATGGGTGCTAATGCTGACCGGCGGCGTCCTTGTCGTGCTGCTGCTGGTTGGTTTTCTGACAAAAAAACTGCATGAATAAACGCGAAAAACCTAATGATGAAATCGCACTCCTGGCTGGGGTGTATGGCGTGGACGAGGAGATAGGTCAAGAAGGATCTAACTCCGGCGCAGTAGAAGAAGGTTCTGATGCCGACATGGGAGGATCGCCAACAATCACTCAATGACAGCATGTGAAGATTGCCAATTTCCGGCATCTTTTATGGTGATTCCGACTGTAATGGGCCCCCTGCTTGGTAGCATCAAGGCACGAACACTGTAGGATTTCGTTGCTTCAAATACCTTGGCTGTGGTCCAGACAGCTCCAACTGATACCCAATTTCCATCCTTGATATCGATCATTCAGATCCAAGGCCACAGCATCAGGCAGTTTACCGAACTTCCTGATAAAATCGCACTCACCGGGATTCCCATTGATCAACTGCCACAGCGACATCAAATCTATTTTTGTAAAGCTATTGATTCTTGTACCCAAAGAAAAATAAACAAAAAACGGGAAAATAGCTTAGTTGCTAAGTTCCCGTTTTAATTTTTTAAAATTGGTCGGGGCGAAAGGATTTGAACCTTCGGCCCCCTGCTCCCAAATCGAAAGAGGTCGAATTACAGGCCTTTTCAACACCCTACAAAACATTACCGAAAATATTGACATCATATCAAAAAACAATTAAGTTGCCTTTCATATCATTCCATCAAAAATCACTGTAATAAGCCTCAATCTTGTACCCAAATTTGTACCCAAATTTAAGGGGCAAAACCTACCATGGCGCTTACAGAGCTTGCAATCAAGCGACTCGGCAAGAAGAGCAAACGCTATGAGATCCATGACGGAGGGGGACTTTATATCCGTGTGGCTCTCTCGGGTTTGAAAACCTGGATTTTTCGATACCAGTTCGATGGCCGACCGAGACGGATGGGTTTAGGAAAATGGCCAGGTATAGGTGTCGCTGTAGCCCACGAAAAGCACGGCCTGGCACTTCAACAGCTTCATAAAGGAATAGACCCTGGAGCGTTGGCCCTTGAAAAAAAAGCAAAGCTAAAAACTGCGCCGACAGTGAAAGAACTCCTTGACGAATTTTACCTGGTGGAACTTTCGAATAAACCATCAGGGGATGAACGAAAACGCCTTCTCAAGAAAGATATTCTTCCGGCTTGGGGAAAGCGGAAGGTGGCCGACATCACCCGGCGAGATGCCGTCTTGCTGATTGACAAAGTGCGGAAGCGGGCACCGATTGGGGCAAGCCGGTTACAGTCCGCAATGATCCGCATGTGGAACTTTGCGGCGGAACGGGGAATAATCGATTTTTCCCCTATGGTGGGCATGAAGCGGCCGAAAGAAAACCCACGAACGCGAGTTTTGTCCGATGATGAAATAAAGAAGCTTTGGGCCGGTTTGGATCTGGAAAATATGGATATTGATATCTTTAGGCCGACTAAACTTGCCATCAAAATGATTATTTTGACTGGACAACGGCCAGGAGAAATATCCGATATGCGATGGTCGGAAATTGATGGCGATGTATGGACCGTACCGGCAGAACGGGCTAAAAACAGGCAGGAAAACCGGGTCCCCCTTGGCCGCATGGCGCTTGAAGTTCTCAAAGATGCCAAAAGTTTTTCTTCCCCCGACTGTGACTATGTTTTCGAATCAAGCTACAAACCGGGCAATGCATTGAGCCGAGCTGCGTTGGGTAAGGCTATTCATCGGCATTGGAAAGAAATGAAACTTGACCAACGATTCACCCCTCATGATTTACGGCGAACCCTGAGAACAGGGCTTGCAGAAATAGGTGTTACCGATGTCATAGCCGAAAGAGTATTGGGTCACAAGCTTCAAGGCCTTTTGGCCGTTTATAATCAGCATTCTTATGACAATGAAAAGCGACAGGCGATAATCAGATGGGAGACGAAGATATCTGCTATCATTGGTCATGATAACGGGCAGGCAAATAACGTAATCCAGTTTTCGACACGGTCAGAATAAAAATTTTCCGGGGATAGGGTAGCTCCCGAAAAGCTGGCAATCCTGAACCAGCCTTCCCCGGATAACCATTTCAGGTGCGTGGCAGGAGACGCAAACCATGGAAGATTGGAAAACCACCGAACAGATTAAGACCGAATGGAATAAACAAAACTTTGAAATTTACTGTGCTATCAAAAAAAGAGAACTTCACGCTTACAGTCAAGAATTTAGAGCCCTCCAGTATTATCAGATATTTGTTGATCGTGCTGAAGCCGAGAGACAAAATGAACTTGTTGTTGAAGGGGTAAAAAAGGAGATAACAAAAAGCAAAACTGGATATGCTCCGAGAATATTATATCTGGGGCTATGCGATTGTATTTTTAAGAATGAAGAGGTGGTTGGCTTATGGGGTACAAGTCAGAGGCAGGAAACAATCGCCGAGAGCCTATTCACTTCATGCAACGCATTGGCCGGAAGTGATCTTTTTACAACAGCAGTCCAGGCAACTATAGGTTTGTTTCTTTATTGTGTAGAAAAGACCCCTGTTAAGGTAACAAAGCAAAGTGCATTTACTTTTATTGAAAAAAATCATCCGGAGATAAAAGAATCAGTAAGCGAAATTATATGGAAAAGTATTCCAAAAGGGTACAAGCAAACGGGTAGACCTAAAAAGCATTTCACTGAAAACACATGAAAAATTTATAAAAACCTTGGTAAAAATCAATTTACTAAGGTTTACCCCCTTTTTTTTCTTATTTCTCCCTTTTATGTTGCCTATCAAGACGTAACCTTGATGGGCATTTTTTTAAAGGGAGACAATCATGTCTGAAAAAATTTTGCGGTGGCCGGATCTTAAAAAGAAAGTTCCTGTTTCTCACGTGACTATATGGCGATGGGAAAAAGACGGGCATTTTCCAAAGCGGATTCAACTGGGTGGCAATTCGGCAGGCTGGCTTGAATCAGAGGTTGATGATTGGATTGAGCAGCGGGCTGCAGAAAGATAAACGGATATGGAATTGACCGAATTCCTGCCGGTTAACCCGCAAAAAATACCAGAGGCACTAAAGCCATTCAAGCAATGGGTTGTTTGGAAAGCAGTGTTAAGGGAAGAGAAATGGACCAAGGTCCCATATATCGCTAGTTCAGGCCGCAAAGCCCGCGTGAACAATCTTCATGACTGGATCGATTTTGAAACGGCTTTCCAATCTTATCAGGAATCGAAGGGCAAATTTGCCGGAATTGGATTTGTTTTAACTGAAAAAGATCCAATTGCCGGAATTGATATTGATGACTTAATAAAGCCGGGTGAGGATTTAGAACTTGAGAAGTTACCTAAAAAAGTCAGAGATATTGTTTATTCGCTAAACACCTACACCGAAATAAGTCCCAGCGGCACCGGTCTAAGGCTGTTCGTTTTCGGCACCCTTCCCAAATTTGGCCGCAAAAAGGGATCGTTTGAGTTTTACGAATCCGGGCGGTTTCTGACGATAACCGGGCACCACCTCGAAGGCACTCCAAAAAACATTCAATCCAGACAGCAGCAACTCACCGAAGTGCATGCAAGCATATTTGGCAAAGCGAATATTCAGCATAAACCCATCAATGCCCGGAGCCCTTCCTTTTCTGATGATGGCGAAATCATGCAGCGCATGCTGCAATCGGCCACCGGTGGTAAGATCCAGCAGCTCCTAAGCGGCAATTTTGCCGGGTATCCTTCGCAATCCGAAGCCGACCAGGCCTTATGCGGATATTTGGCGTTCTGGTACGGCAGGGATGCCGGTCGCATGGATGCCGTTTTCAAGTCATCCGGCTTGTATCGGGAGAAATGGGACCGGAAACACCACAGCGATGGCCGCACCTATGGCCAGGCCACTATTGAACGCGCCATTTCCCAATGCAGTGAAGTCTACACGGCTAAAAGCCTTGATCGGCCCCACGAATCAGAATCCGATAGCGAAAATCAGAAATCAGATGAACAATTCCTGAAAGAATACCGGAAAATCTCCGATCCTGATCCGGAGCAGATTCAAATGGCGAAGGCCGCCATTATCCGGGTACTGAACAGGACATTTGCGGCCATCCTGATCGACGGTAAATTTCTGATTATCATGGAGCACGTTCACCCTGCTACGGGTAGGGCCGACATCTCTTACCTGCGGAAACAGGATTTTTTATCCTGGTTTGAAAACCGGATCATCATCACCGGATATTCAAAAGGAAAACCGACATTCACCGACTGGGCGAAAATCTGGTTAAAAAGCCCTTACCGTCGCGAATATAATGGGCTGATACTTGATACCCGGAATAATCCAAAAGGCTACTACAATCTTTACAAACCACCGGTATTAAAGACCGGCCCCAGCACTTGTGAGCTATACCTTGACCACGTTAAGAACATTATTTGCGGCGGCCATGACGATATATGCAATTGGGTTTTGGATTGGATGGCATACCTCGTACAAAACAAGGGGCGAGATCGGCCAGGAACTGCCATTGTACTACGCGGATCGCAAGGAACAGGAAAAGGCAGTTTTGTTCAACCGTTCGGCCAGATATTCGGCAATCATTTTATCCACGTTACCCAGCAGGCTCATTTTACCGGTCGATTTACTGAACATTTCAAGGATGTCATTTTAGCCTTTATCGATGAAGCTTTATGGGCCGGTAATCGCGGATCAGAGGGGCATATCAAGGGTTTGATTTCTGAGGCCACGATTTTGATTGAGCCAAAGTTTGTCAATCCTTATCCAATAAAGAACCACGTCAATTTTATCTTCGCATCGAATTCAACCTGGATTGTTCCGACTGGCCTGGAGGAGCGGCGCTTCCTCGCTCTTCATGTGAAGAGTGATCGACAACGCGATTACCAGTATTTTCATGACATCAATCAACGAATGAAAACAGGCGGTGTTGCTGATCTGGCCCGGTTTCTGATGGCTCGCAAAGTAACCTGTAATTTGCGGGAAGCGGTTAGAACCGAGGAATTTCTTTCCCAAGCAATTGAATCCATGACTCCGGAAGAGCATTTTTGGTTTCATCTCTTGCAGGAGGGTGAACTTGCTGATCCCCAAAATGAAGGGCCTAATTCCGATCAACCATGGCCGGACATAATATCCCGTGGAGGTCTTTATACCCTATATTGCCGTTTCTCCGAACGCCTTAACATCCGCAATCGCTTGCTCTCACCCACACAATTCGGGCGGCGGGTCCGGGAACTGGTTCCAACATATGGTGGCCCAAAAAAGGCTTTTTCGATAGGTGGTAAGCGCTTTAAAACATATCGGCTGCCGCCTCTTGAGATTGCCAGAAAACTGTTTGAAGAGAAAATAAAATACCAAATTAATTGGGATAATGATGATGAAGTGCCCTTTTGAATCCGCTTTTCATTTATGGGTTGCGTCCCCGATGCGTCCCCGATGCGTCCCCGATATTGAATCTTGTAACTTGCTGTATTTACGTATCATGTCCCAAATGTCCCCAATGTCCCCACATGAAATATATATATAAGAGAGAATCATGCAAAGGGGAGAGAAAAGCAGTTTACGTTTTAAAATGGATTTCTTCTAAATATGGGGGACATCGGGGACGCAAGGTATATTTATTGTTATATCAAATAGATACAACGTCTCTCATGAAAATCAATGGGGGACGTTAGGGACATTATCCATAATAACAATAAGTTAGGAGAATCATGATGACAGAAGCGGACCATACCACCAAGATTGCCCGATGCTATCTCAAAGAATCCGAAACCGTAAGATCGTGGATAATCCCTCGATGCCCATGGTGTGGCAAGCGTCATACTCACGGCGGCGGAAAGGTTACGGAAAATCCCCATGATTTTTTAGGGCACCGAATAGCCCATTGCTCTGTCGGATCTGGCCGCGACTATGAGCTGGTTGAGTTGGATCGTTGTGAACATGCGTCGCGGGTCCTTCCTGGGCCTTTTCCTAATGCGGCGACAATAGGCTCAGTCGGCCCGTCCACTTAAAATTTTCATATGGAAGGAAAAACGGAATTTTCATTCCGCTCAGAGATTTTTACTAAATAATTTGAGACATATAGCCGGAATTCTCAAATAATTTTTCGTAAAATGGAAAACAGCTATCAGACCTGCTTCCCTGCCGGAAGTGCCGCCCCCCGCGTGTGTATGTGAGGATGGGCCGATATGAAAAAACTACTGCTCGTTAAAGAAGTCGCCGAGATTTTGAATTGCAGCTCCCGGACTGTTTACCGGCTGGCCAGCGCAGGCGAACTAAAGGCCTGCCGGGTTTGTAGTTTATCCGAATCGTTTCTGACTCCCTGGATTCATATGTCAAGCGCAGCATCGCCCAATTCCAGCTTGAGAATGGCGTTTACTTGCACCCAAAAAACTGTGACTGATGCGTCTGCCGTGACTGGCGTGACAGGCTTGCCAGACTTCCCGCCCACTTTCTTCCTATACCCTCCGAACAACCGCTCGGTTCATAAGATGCACAACACTACGGCATGAGGGTCTCCTGTATGATCTGACGGACCGGGATCACAGCCCCGGGCAGAAGCCTCCCTGCCCGGGGCAATACCAATTCCGAAGAAAGGAGAGTCTATGAACGTCAATGAATTGAGTTCTTCAGCCATCTGGTAGATTCTTCCCGATGCCATCGAGAACATGCTCCGGAGAGTGCCCAGTCCCGAAAAAGCCGCCGAGATGGCCATCCGCTTCACGGAAAATCCGACCGAGGCCGATGATTTCATGCTGCGCAACGGTGTGGCCATCATTCCCATTAACGGAACCATCTTCAAACGCGGTTCCTTCTGGTCATTTTTTTACGGCGGCACGCCACTGACCGTTTTGAACCGGATTTTTTCCGAAGCCGTTGCAGATAACGACGTGCAGGCGATCCTCCTGGACATCGATTCGCCCGGCGGCCAGGTCAGCGGCACGGATGCCTTTTCCGAGCTGGTCCACCAGGTCCGCGAGAAAAAACCGGTGGTGGCCTTTGCAAACGGCATGATGGCGTCCGCTGCCTATTGGATCGGCAGCTCGGCCAGCCGGGTGATTGTCGAACGTACGGCGCAAGTCGGAAGTATCGGCGTTCTTTACATGCACCATGACTGGTCAAGGTATGACGCCAACCTGGGCCTGAAAAGAACCGTGATAGCGTCCGGCAAATACAAAGCCGTCGGCAACGATGCCTAACCGTTAAGCGATGACCACCGTCAGGTCATTCAGGCCGAGATGGACCAGGTCTATAACCTGTTCATCGATGCGGTGGCCCGCAATCGCGGGGTATCCTCAAAGCAGGTCCTGGAAAACATGGCCGATGGTCGGGTATTCATCGGCCAGCAGGCGGTTGATTCCGGCCTGGCCGATGCCGTCGGCACTTTTCAGGATGCTTTCATGGCCGCCAGCGCCATGATTCCCGACCGGACCGCCATTAGACCGGCAGGAAGCATCCAAAGATCTGTGAGCCCCTGCATGCCCGAACGGGAAATAGCGATGCTGAGCGCATCATGGACCTCTTGTCGCTTCGTTTTGGCGAGGAGACAGCAGCACAGTTTCAAGAGCTTGTCGATACCGGCGTCACGGTTGAACAGTACCGCGCGATCGGAACGCCTTCAACCATCATAATGAATCCCGAAATTGCCGCAATAAACCAGGCTAAATCTAACTTGCTGGCAGCCATCCAGGCCGCCGGCGCCGAGAATCCGGGTGCCGGTGGCGCCGGCAGCGGTCAAACCGATTTTGAACAAGCCGTGGCCGCCGTCCAGGCAGACCAAAAATGTTCGAAGACCCACGCCATGCAAGTAGTTGTCCGTCAACAGCCGGAATTGCACAAGGCCTACCTGCAAAGACGCAATCCAGGCATGACCCTATAACCTTTTACACGAAAGGATTTTCGAAATGGCAACCAAAGATTTTGTTGAACAGGTTCGCAATCACCAGACCAAACACAAGAGTAGCCGCACCGATGCAATGCGGGCCGTGGTCCGGAAAGATCCGGAGGCTCACCGGGCCTTTTTGAAAACCGGCAAAAAAGAATTGATCAGCCAGGACGATGAAAACAAGGATTTCATGTCGCTTGTGGATGCCTACCAGGAGCGGCACGGCTGCGGGAAGGTTGCCGCCATGAAGGTGATCGTCCGCCGTTTTCCGAACAAGCACCGGGCTTACATCGATTCGGCCAACCGATAAAACTTTCAAAAAAGGAAATTTTCAATGAGTACTTACGGACATATCGATTTCACGCTCAAGCCGCCTTATTACGGTAAGTTGAAAAAATACGAATGGGTTGACGACTTCCTGGCGGTCGAGGCAATCAGGGAAGAAATGAAATTTATTAACTCCAAAATAATCGAAATTATGCGGACATTGTCGGCCCGAGAATCTATCAAAGACCGATTTAAGGAAAGCTTCGAGCGCTACGAACAACGCCGAATTGAAAGGCTGTCCAAAATTCTTATAAAGAACCAGAGAGAGCCAGTTTCGGAAAAAAGGACAGGCTTTTAAGTGAAAACTCTGCTCTAATAACGCAGAAACTATTCGTTAACCAAGGAGAGCAGACAATGAAACGACCTAGACGGAATCACGCAGCAACCTTCAAAGCCAAGGTGGCGATAACAGCCTTACGGGGCGACCAGACCTTAGCGGAGTTGGCTCAACAGTTCGATGTCCACCCGAACCAGATCGTGCAGTGGGAGACCCAACTGCAAGAGCACGCCAAGGATCTGTTCGCTACAGCGGCAGAGCGCAAGGCCGTCAACGGCCCCAATGTCAAAGATCTACATGCCAAGATCGGCCAGTTGGCAATGGAAAACGATTTTTTGGCCGGCGCGCTCGGTCGTATTCCCGATGCGAGCGCAAAGTGATGATTGATCGGCAGCACCCGTTGCCGGTGGTGCAGCAATGCAAGATCCTGAAAATGGCGCGCTCGTCGTTCTATTACGCCCCCCGGGCCGTCTCAGCAGCAGATTTGGAATTGATGCGGCAGATTGACAGGCTGCATCTTGCATATCCCTTTGCCGGCAGCCGGATGCTACGGGATCTGCTGCGACAAGACGGGGCCAGTGTCGGTCGCAGGCATGTCGCCACCTTGATGCGAAAAATGGGGATAGAGGCCCTTTACCAACGCCCCCGCACCACCAAACCGCATCTGGGCCATAAGGTGTTTCCGTACTTGCTGCGCCATCGAAAGATCACAGCGCCCAATCAGACCTGGGCCATGGATATCACCTACATTCCGATGAACAAGGGCTTTATCTACCTGGCGGCTGTATTGGACTGGGCGACGCGACGTGTCCTGGCTTGGCGGCTGTCCAACAGCATGACGGCCGATTTCTGCATTGATGCTGTCGAAGCAGCGATTCGGGATTACGGAACCCCGGAAATCTTCAATACCGACCAGGGCAGCCAATTCACCGGCAAAGACTTTGTCGGCTTGTTGGAAAAGCATCATATTCAGATCAGCATGGACGGGAAAGGCTCCTGGCGCGACAACGTCTTTGTCGAACGCCTCTGGAAGAGCGTCAAGTATGAAGAAGTATATCTTCATGCCTATGACTCGGTGGCGGATGCCCGGCGCGGCCTGGGGCGCTACTTCCTTTTTTACAACCAACGCCGACCGCATTCGGCGCTTGACGGGCAGACCCCCGATGTGGTCTATTTCGGCCAACTTCCTCAACACCGGGCAGCCTGATCCCAACCCGGCAGAGTTTCTTCACTTAAAAATGCGGGTTTCTGTCCAGCACCCCGGAGCCAGCGCTATCTCAATACATCTCAGGTCGCCAAATTTCTGTGATAGATTCAATTTTCCAATGTAATCTGTACCGAACTGCCAATTCGGCCGCCCCCATATGTAGTGGTGCTTCGAATTAAATATTATTTCAGTCACTTTTCAGCATATGGCAAGCTATCTGCCGAATCCATCTGCTCGTTTTCATGCAATACACTTAACTTAACATAACAAAAGTGGACCATCGTCCTTTTATTGATTTGCATGGTTCAATAGAACTCCAATCGTTCCGATATCGTCTGTGCTTCTAACGCGGGAGCACCATTAACCCTTCCATAACGTCCATGTTAAATCGTTTTTATTCGTACTGTGAGAGAATTTTGATTTACATGTTAGGCACAGATAGTCCTGTTCCTTGAATCCGGAAGGAGTTGCCCCTGTAAAAATACGCGGTTCATCCATTTTTATTAAATTTTCATGCGGTTTGCCATTACGGACTTTCTTTGATTGTTTCTCGCACAAAGCGCATATTCCCATTGTAAACCCCTTCATCTGAATTCGAGTAAAAAATAGTGTCCATTAGTGCACCTGAAGTGGAGTACCGCGCCAAGCAGCCACCATTCAGGCTTTCGCATGGTTAAAAATTGTAACAGATTTAAAAAATGGACAATAACTGGCGACCCGCTCATACCGAGGTTCAAGGGACGTCTCGGTCAGAAAAACAATTGCGATTTACATGGATAACCTATCATGCAACCTTTTTTTACTATTTACACCTTCATTCTAATCAGTCTTGCATTTTTTGCTACTTCACACAAGCCGATTGCAGGACAAGTGATTGCTTGCGACAGTGGGGCACTTTGCACTCCGCGCTACAACCGACTGCCCTATCGCAACGTTCCAAAACTGATTTTTCCTTTAGATCCGGCGCAAATCCGAGTTGCTCGTTCTCGGGAAGTTACACTTTTTAAAAATTGGCTTAATGCAGATAAGATGATTATGTTATCATTTGTAAGACCCGGTCGGTGAATTCATTAAATTTCTAAGCAGATGTGGTTTTTACATAAAAGATCAGGACAAAGTATGTCAGCTTCAAAACCGATCCACTCAGATGAAAAATCCAAACCGCAATTGGCTTGTTTCAGAACTTCAGCGGAGTTTATGCAAAAGCCACACATCAACGACGGCCCGGACGATTATCGTCTGGCGCATGGGAATTTAGCGACGCTGCCGCAAGACGGGGCAGTAAACCATGCGTGGATTGAAGAGATAGACTTCGTCTACGAATTGAGCGAAGGGCATAAAATTTTGTTTTCTAAAGACGACTACTACAAAAAGAACAAAATTATCAATGTTCGCACCTATACGGCACAGGAAGCGATGACCCTGATTGGCGTATATGGTCACTGGGGGCCATGGAACTGACGTGCATGCAGTCCTTTTAAACCCAGATCGTGTTCAGTCGCAGGGCGAAGAAATCGCCAACAGCATCAGTCACGGCGCAGGGCTAATCGGCGCGCTGGTCGGAACACCATTTCTCGTCATGCATGCAGCAAGGCACGGGGATGCCGGATTCATTGTCGGTACGAGTGTTTTCGCCTCCTCTATGATTCTTCTTTATCTTGCCTCAACGCTCTACCATGCGTGGCCAATCGGCAAAGCCAAACGCTGTTTTCGGGTCATCGAGCATTCCGCGATCTTTATCCTTATTGCCGGCACTTACACGCCGTTAACCCTTGGCATACTCCGAGGCGCATTGGGCTGGACTCTCTTCGGGCTTATATGGGGTCTTGCATTATCCGGGGTAGTGCTGAAGGCATTCTATCAAGCCGCCCACCCCATTCTTTCCACCTGCCTGTATCTGCTCATGGGGTGGCTGCTCGTGGTCGCGGTGAAGCCTTTATTTGCCAGCATGCCCTCAACGGGACTGTTCTTATTGATTGCGGGAGGCCTGTCCTACACCGCCGGTGTCGCCTTTTTCGCAACCGATTCACGGGTGCCTTATGGCCACTTTATCTGGCACCTTTTTGTCATCACCGGCACTACATGCCATTATTTCTTGGTCCTCTGGTATGCGGCCTGACGATCAATACGTTCCATCCTAATTTCAAACCTCCGGCAGCCTCCAACACCCATTCCATTCCGGTCATCAAGAAAGGGTTATATGTAACCATTGGTCAAATACGACCTATCTTTCTTCTCATTCAATGTTTTTCAAAGAACGCTAAGCGGTTAAGTAAATCTAATAAATCAACCAGATGGGTGATGGTGTGTTGATTTTAGATTCATGGCACAAAGATTGTAGCTGCATGAAGCAGTATATGGCGCATAAGGGTTGCCGTGGCCCCCCACCAACGCCGCAATGCATCATCCATTCGAGCAGCGGCAATGAAAATTTGATCGCTTCAATGTTTGTCGAGGAGAACCCGAGATGGGAAATCAAACGCAAGGCCCGGCAGCCCCAAAGAATTTGTTTTGACGAAAAATATGCAGCCGCGGTGAGGCGTTGCCTCCAGGATACTGAAATCCTGATCTGACGCTTGTCGAATAAAATCAATTGTCTGGAAATGGCTTCCGGGAAGTGAAAACAACCAAAAAAAGGAAAAGAGAGTACCATGAAAAAAACAATCGCTGGTTTGGCAGTGGTGGCAGCATTGGCCGCTTTGGTTTTCATCAACGTGCCCTTTCTGCTCGCATCCGAAACGGATGACCGCATCGAATCATCCGCCAGGGCGTCCTATGTGTTCAAGACCTACCTCAAGGACGATGACGTTAACGTCCGATCCAAGGATGGCATTGTTACCCTGACCGGGACAGTTGCCGAAGAATCCGACAAAGCATTGGCGCGGGAGACGGTGGCGAGCCTTCCAGGCGTTCAACGCGTGGACAACAAGCTGAAATTGAAAGGCAAAGTCCATGCTATGTACTCGAATGCATGGCTGCTTGCCAAAGTGAAATCCACCCTTTTATTTCATCGGAACGTGAGCGCCACAGCTACTGAGGTGCTGGCGGAAAAGGGGGTCATCACCCTTCGCGGCGAAGCCGAAAATGAAGCCCAAAAAGATCTGTCGACAGAATTCGCCAAGGATGTGGAAGGCGTCAAAGCGGTTAATAACGAGATGACCGTTTCCACGGCCACCATGGCATCAGGTGAAAAGACAGTGGGCGAAAAAATGGATGACATCGGCGAATCCATCGATGACGCGTCCGTCACCGCCCTGGTCAAGACGACGCTGCTGTATCATCGCTCGACCAGCGCCCTCAGAACCACGGTCGAAACGAAAGAAGGCGTGGTCAATTTAGGAGGAAAGGCCAAAAACGCTGCTGAAAAGGACCTGGCCACCAAACTCGTGAGCGACGTTCACGGCGTAAAGCAGGTAGTCAACAACATGACCGTCGGGTAAAGCGGGTCATCGTCCGCCAACTCTCATCTTGGGGAAAAGAGAATCTCGGGAACAAAAGCATGTTATCAACCCTTGTTAACGGGAGAACGAAAAATGTCACTTGGAACCATCCTACTTGTAATTCTGATACTGGCACTTGTGGGAATAATCCCAGTCTGGCCGCATAGCCGGTCGTGGGGGTATGGGCCCAGCAGCGGGGTCGGGGTGGTAGTGCTTATCATTTTAATTCTGCTCGTTTTGGGCAGAATTTAGTCCGCCGCGCATCCACACACATCATCATTCTGCCTGGCCCTGTGTTCTCGCTCTTTTGAGAACGGAGTGAAGCATCAGCGATAGCCTCGACGCAGCGCTTCTCCACCTGGGATTTAAAATTGCTACAGCCTTGGCCTTTATTCCGCAGCGAACGGCGGCGATGAGGCTTGCACAAACGTTCAGTAAAACAACTCAAAAGAAAATCAGACAGGATAAAAACCATGAAACCGAGAACAAGAGACCACACCCTAAACCCCATGCAACAGATAACGTGCAAGCTTGAAGAGGCTGACGAAAAAATGATCGTCGACAGAAATTTGGATGCCGAAGGACAATACGGTCATCTAAACGGGAAGGCTCAAGAAAAGATCGACCAGGTCAAAAAAGTGGTCGACAAGTGGCGAGCTTCGTTTGGAACCGCGAAGCCGAATAAATGGCGATGAGAGAAATAAAGTCGTCCAGGGGCGGACAGCACAATACTGAAGGTCATTACGGTTGATCGCAGCGGCCAGGCTCCCAAGGCCCCTGTTGACTGCAGCAGGCCTGCGGCTGCCGGAAACGGACCAGAATCAAATTGAAGGGAAATGCCGATAAGAACAACCATGCTTTTTGCCATAGCGCTTATCGCAATAGGTATCGTCGCCTTTGGGTATCAAGGGTTCACCTATACGACCAGAGAAAATATCGTCAATCTCGGCCCACTCAACGTCACGGCCGACAAAACCAGGACGATTCCGCTGCCGCCGATCGTTGGCGGTGTTGCCCTCGTGGGCGGTATCGTTTTGCTGGTCATGGGAAGAAAAAAGGCCTGACAGGAATCAAACCATTTAAACCACAAGGAGTTTGCGATGACGAACAGGCGAAAAGCAAATGAAGAGAAGCTCGATGCACAGTTCGATGAATGGAACGCCAAGATTGCGCTGCTCAAGGCCAGGGCAGACAAGGCCACGGCTGAAACGAAGATCAAATACTACGAAAAAATCGAAATGTTGCAGCACAAGCAGGATGAGGCCGGGAAAAAACTGCACCAGTTGAAGACTGCCGGCGATGAGGCGTGGGAAGACCTCAAGACCGGCGCGGAAAAGGCCTGGGATGAAGTCAAGGCAGCCTTTCACAGTGCCTCCTCAAAATTCAAGTGAGCAAGGACGACGCATCCATCGGTCCAGATTCGGACGCCACTGAGTTGTGCTGAAAAATGAGGATAAAGTGACCGTGGTCGGAGGATGGCGAAAATCTGGTTCACGGGGTTTGATCCGCGATGCCGGTTTTCCGACAACGAAACCGAATACGAAGGGATGGGTGTATTTCCGGGATTCTGACCGTGCTTGTCGAAACGATCATGAAACGGGGTCAAATATGACCAACGGTTAAATGTGACCCAATCCATGCACCGACCTACGGTTCCCTGCTCCGTGCCTGAGAAGAAAATCCTTTTATAAATCGCAATGATACATCATCAAAACGACGCGTTCGAACACTGGCATGGAAATTGAGCATCTCATCATAAAGGATAAGGAAAGGTGTCTAATCAGATGAATATTCTCCTCATTTACCCCCGGTTTCCCGATACGTTTTGGTCTTTTTCGTACGCATTGCGTTTCATTGGCAAAAAGGCGGCTTTTCCGCCACTGGGCCTGCTCACCGTTGCGGCCCTCCTGCCGCCGACATGGTCCTTGCGCCTTGTGGATGTGAACGTGGATAAACTGACGGATAAAGATCTTGCCTGGGCGGACATGGCCTTTATTGGGGGAATGGCGGTTCAGCGGACCTCGGCCAAACAAATCATCGCCCGCTGCCATGCGTCAAGTTTACGTGTCGTTGCCGGTGGGCCGCTGTTCACCGCTGAACCCGATGAATTCATGGAGGTGGATCATCTCGTTCTCGACGAAGCCGAAATGACACTTCCCGCCTTTTTGTCGGACTTGCAAAACGGACAGCTGAAAAAAATCTACAGGGCTTCCGGTTTCTGCGATCTTTACCGTACCCCGACGCCCTTGTGGGATCTGGTAAAAATGAAAAGCTATGCGTCCATGAACGTGCAGTTTTCCCGAGGATGCCCGTTCAACTGCGAATTTTGTAATGTGACGGCTTTATTCGGTCACCGGCCGCGCATCAAAACACCTCAGCAGGTTATCCTGGAACTGGATCGCATTTATGCTTCCGGCTGGCGGGGCAGTATTTTTTTTGTTGACGACAATTTTATCGGTAATACGGGCTATCTTAAAAAACATTTACTTCCTGCCCTGATCGAATGGCGGCAACAGAAACAAGGATGTGTTTTTTTCACGGAAGCCTCCATCAACCTCGCTGATGATCCTGAACTCCTGGCCATGATGGTCACAGCCGGATTCGATTCCGTTTTTATCGGTATCGAGTCGCCCGAGGAAACAAGCCTGACCGAATGTCATAAAACCCAGAATAAAAACCGGAATCTGCTGGAAAGCGTCCTCACGATCCACCGATCAGGCTTACAGGTGATGGGCGGTTTTATTGTGGGTTTTGACAACGATGGGCCTTCCATCTTTCAGCGACAGATCGATTTCATCCAGCAGAGCGGCATCGTCACCGCCATGGTGGGCATGCTCCAGGCCCCGCCAGGAACGCGTCTATTCGATCGGCTGCAACGTGAAAGCCGTGTGGTCGATATTTTCTCCGGGGACAATGTCGATGGAACAACCAACATCATTCCCCGAATGGGCATGGACAGGCTCGTGGACGGTTATCGGTCGATCATGAAGCATATTTATGCTCCTAAATACTACTACCGTCGGGTGAGAACGTTATTGAAGGAGCTAAAGGCCCCTGAAGTCAACCAGCCGATGAATATTCAACGCTTTCTTTCATTCTTTCGATGTGCATTCCGACTCGGGGTTCTGGGAAAGGAGCGCTTTCATTACTGGACCCTGATGGTCTGGACCCTGATCTGCAAGCCTCGTCTGATATCCGTGGCGATAACACTGTCCATATACGGCTACCACTACCGCAAAATTTGCGAATTATACATTCTATAAAGACAACGTTTCGAAGAAGGATGGAAATATGGGATCCAGTACGAACCGGGTTGCATCAACAGCGAACGAAGCGCCTTCGAATCCTGCGGATGAGGCCTTGAGCATTTCAGAGGCACGCTATCGACGACTGTTTGAAACCGCCCAAGACGGTATTCTGATCATCGACGCCGAAAACGGACACATCACCGACGTCAATCCATTCCTTGTGGACCTGCTGGGCTATGAGCGTGAGGATTTTATGGGCATGGCGCTTTGGAATTTCGGCCCTTTCAAAGATATCCTGGCAAGCCAATCGTCTTTTCAGGAATTGATGAATAAGGGCTACATCCGTAATGAGCACTTACCATTGGAGACAAAAAATGGGCGGCAGATCGAAGTCGAATTCATCAGCAATGTCTATCAGGTCGGCCAACAGCTTACAATCCAGTGCAATATCCGCGACAATTCACAACACAAAAAAGCCGAAGAAGATCGTCTAAAATTGGAATCCCAGCTCAAGCAGGCACAGAAAATGGCCGCCGTCGCCTCGCTGGCCGGTGGGATTGCCCATCAATTCAATAATGCGCTCACCGTCATTACAGGCAGTCTGGACCTGCTCGAGGCAGATGGCTTAGATGAGGCAACCGATGAGCATGTCCAGCCTATGAAAAAGGCGGCCGATCAGATGGCCCGGTTGACCCGGCAGCTGTTGGCCTATGCCAGGGGCGGAAAATATAACACGGAAAGCATATTTCTGAACGAGTTGGTAGAAGATAGCCTGCCCTTGGTCAAGTCATTTCTGAATTCGCCCATCACCATCGAAATCGATCTGCCTTCCGATCTGCCGCCCATAATCGCCGACAGGGATCAGATGCAAATAGCCTTGCTGGCGATCTTGGCCAATGCATCAGAGGCCATTGATAAGCAGGGGGTTGTCCGGATCACCTGCCGCAGGGAACTGATGACCAATGAACGCATAAAGGCCTTTGCCGGGTTGGCTCCCGGCATCTATGTCAGTTTGACCGTCGCGGATAATGGAAAGGGGATGAATGAGGAAACGCGCCGCCGGGTGTTTGAGCCTTTTTTCACAACCCATTTCCCCGGACGCGGGCTTGGCATGGCTGCGGTTTACGGAATCGTTAAAAACCATGACGGCTGGATTTCCATTGAATCGCAAGTCGATCACGGAACCGTGGTGTGCATCTATCTGCCTGCTGTGGATCCGATAATCGATAGAATCGTCCTTTAGAGGGAGTAAGTAATCATGACCAAAGACCTGTTGGAAAAAATTTTGTCCACCATTGACGATTTTAAGGGAAAGCTGAAAACACTCAGGCTGACTTTTGGATTGAAGATCCTGGTCGTCATCGCCGTGCTGCTGACTGTCAGCTATCAACTCTTTTTCGTTTACGTGCAGCCCGATCAATATGGGATCAAGGTCGTCCGGATAGGCCTTAACCGCGGTGTTCAGAAAGAGGTTTATCATGCCGGCCTGACGTTCATTCTGCCATTCGGATTGCAGCAGATGTATCGCCTGCCCAAGGGTATTCAGGTGCTGGAGCTGACTAATTTCCCCGAGACCGCCGCAGCGGCGGCCCGCAAAGACCGAGCCGCGCACATCCAGACCTCGGACGGTTTTTTCGTGGACGTGGACGTCTCCATGCTTTACCACATCAAGGACCCCTACCTGGTGTTCACCACCATCGGTCCCGGCACCCTTTTTGAAGACAACGGCATCATCCCCAAGGCCGAGCCGGCCCTGAAAGAGACGCTGGGAAAACTGACCACCGAAGAATTTTACAACAGTCCCATGAGAGTGAAGAAGGCCGAAGAGGCCAAGGCTCAGCTGAACACCGAATTGAATCTGAAAGGCATCGAAGTCGACCAGGTGCTGGTCCGTTATTTCAAGTACAGCCCGGAGATCCAGAAAAATATCGAGGAGAAAAAGCTCCAGGACCAGATGGTCTTTACCAACCAGTCGGCTGCCCGGGCGGCCAAGGAAGAGGCGGAGCTGAAAAAGATCGTCCAGGAAGGCATGGTTATCGCCGCCGTGGAGATGGAAAAGGGCAAGGCCTATGTCACCCGCAAGATCGCCGAGAAGGACCTTTATGTCCGCAAGATTAAAGCCGAGGCCGACCTGCTGGTTCAGCTGGCCGAGGCGGAGCGGGTGCGCCTGAAAAATGAATCCCTGAAAGGGATCGGCTCGGAGCGCATGGTGGGATTGAAAATGGCCGATGTCTACAAGGGGCTCGACCTGATCATCCTGCCCAGCGACGGCTCCAGCGGGGTCAACCCCTTGGACCTCGGCAACACCCTGCAATTGTTCGACGTTCGCAAAGGAGGTGACAAATGAGGCGCATTTTTATCCTGGTCGCATTGACGCTGACGTTGGCCGTTTTGGCAGGCTGCATGCCGCATACCACCGGAGAAACTCAGGTCGGTGTCAGGACCCGCAAGTTGGGACTTTTTGGACCAAAGGGAGTTGAGGAGCAGGTTTACGCACCTGGTGCGACCTATTTTTTCCTGCCGTTTATCAATGACTGGAATGTATTCGACACCAAGCTGCAGAACCTGGAGATGACCTATTCGAAAATCAGGGGCGACCGCAGAAGTCAGGACGATCTGGTGTTCAAGACCATCGACGGCAACGACATCAGCCTGGATGTGATTATCGCCTATCGCATCGATGCAAGCAAAGCACCCTATATTCTCCAGTACGTGGCCCGCGACGACGTCACCCTGCGCGATACCATAGTCCGAACCGTCGCGCGGAGTAAACCGCGCGACATTTTCGGCGAACTCAAGACGGAGGCCTTTTATGTCGCCGAAGCCCGCGAGACCCAGTCCAACAAGGCCAAGGATGCGCTTCAGCAAATCCTGGGGCCCATGGGGATCGTCGTCGAAAAAGTGCTGACCAACGACTACCGCTTCAACCCCGAATACACCAAGGCTATCGAGGACAAGAAGGTGGCCGATCAGCAGGTGGAAAAAAACAAGTCAGCCCAGCACGCGGCCACCGAGGAATACAAGCGCAAACTGGAAGAAGCCAAAGGCGAAGTCAACAAGATGGTTGCCGATGCCGACGGCCAGTACCTCAAGGACAAGATCGAAGCCGATGTATACCAGGAACAGCAGCAGTTGCTGGCCAAGGCCATCCAGGCCGAAGGCATCGCGGATGCCAAGGGCATCCAGGAAATGAACAATGCCCTGGCCGGATCGGGTGGAGAAGTGATCGTGAAATTGAAAATCGCCGAGGCGCTTCAGGGTAAGCGCATCATCCTGCTGCCGGTATCAGAGGGTGGGATGAACCTCAAGACCACCGACATCAACCGGCTGATCGAAACATTAGGCGTCAAATCACTTGCCGGCGCGAAATGACGCCGGTGGTTGCGGTGAACTGCCGAAAGGCCAAGGAAAGGAAATGTCATGTCAGAAAACCGAACCTCCAAGAGTATCGACGAATTGCTGGCTGAGGCCGATGAACTGGTCCAACGGATTAATGCCGATGCCCTCAAAGACCTGAAAGAAGAGCATCGCCTGCAGGTTGAAAAACATGCCCAACACTTGAAAAAGATCAAAGCAGAAGTTCGGGGCAAGATCGAAAAGAAAGGAAAATCCAAAATCGACCACGGGGCCGAAGGCATGCATGAGGCATTCCAGGAGATTTCGAAGGCCATGGCAGAGTTGAAAAAATATATCTCCGGAGATTGAGCAGGCGCCGTTAAATTTAAAACGGGAAAATGAAAATGGCATCCAATGCAAATAAAGACCCCATCGGCAATCTGACGGACAAGCTGCGTTCCCTTTTCGGTTCCGGTGACGATCCGAAAAATAAGAACGCGCTTCCGCCCAAGAAACGTTTCAACATCTGGTATTTTCTGATGGCCATACTTTTTTTTTCCTACCTGCAACAGTTTTTCCTTTCTGCAAACGTGGAAACGATCCCGTACAGTCAGTTCAAACAAGCCATCGCCGACGGGACCGTGGGCAAATTGGTCATCGGCCCGGAAAATATCACCGGAACGCTGACAGGAAAGTCAGGTCAGACGTTCACGACCATTCGGGTCGACGATCCGGGCCTGGCGAAGGAACTGGATGAACGCAACGTCAGTTATTCCGGGAAATACGAAAATAAATTTCTGGGTATCATTCTCTCCTGGGTTCTTCCACTGGGCTTTTTTTTCCTGATCTGGCGATTTGCCATGAAAAAGATGGGGCCCGGGATGGGAGTGATGTCCTTCAGCAAAAGCAAAGCCAAGATTTTCGCCGAGAGCGAGACCAAGGTCACGTTCGCTGATGCCGCCGGCATCGACGAAGCCAAAGAAGAGCTCCAGGAGGTGGTCGAATTTTTAAGCACACCGGAAAAATCCCAGAAACTGGGGGGAAGGATTCCCAAGGGGGTGCTTCTGGTTGGTCCGCCGGGGACCGGCAAGACCCTTCTGGCCAGGGCGGTGGCCGGAGAGGCCAAGGTACCGTTCTTCAGCATCAGCGGGTCCGAGTTTGTGGAGATGTTTGTCGGTGTGGGAGCAGCCCGCGTTCGCGATCTTTTCTCTCAGGCCGCGGCTCAAGCACCCTGTATCATCTTTATCGATGAACTGGACGCCCTGGGCAAGGCGCGGGGGATGAACGTGATGGGTGGGCATGACGAACGCGAGCAAACGCTCAACCAGCTTCTGGTGGAGATGGACGGTTTCGAAACCAATAAAGGGGTCATCATCATGGCCGCCACCAACCGGCCGGAAATTCTAGATCCGGCCTTGCTGCGGCCGGGGCGGTTTGACCGGCAGGTGCTGGTGGACCGGCCGGACATCAATGGACGGGAAGCCATCTTGAAAATTCACTCCAAAAATGTAGTCCTGGGCCCCGAAGTGGACCTGCGCATGATCGCCGGCCGCACCCCGGGATTTGTGGGGGCAGACCTGGCCAATATTATCAATGAAGCCGCGTTGCTGGCCGCCCGCAACGATAAGGAGACGGTGGAGCTGACGGATTTCGACGAGGCCATCGACCGGGTGGTGGCGGGCCTTCAGAAGAAGAACCGGGTGATGAATCCCAAGGAGAAGGAAATTGTCGCCTTCCATGAATCCGGACATGCGATTGTGGCCGAATCTGTCGAGCATGCCGACCCGGTGCATAAAATCTCAATCATTCCGCGCGGGATCGCGGCGCTGGGCTATACCCAGCAGCAGCCCACCGAGGATCGTTATTTAATGACGCGCTCGGAGTTGATCGATCGCCTGGCCGTCCTTTTTGGCGGTCGCGTTGCCGAGGAGCTCGTTTTCAACGAAATTTCAACCGGGGCCCAGAACGATTTGCAGCGGGCAACGGACATTGCCCGTTCCATGGTCACGGAATATGGCATGAGCGACAGTCTGGGACTGGTGAGCTATGAGCGCCCGCGTCAGGCGATGTTTCTCCCGGAGAGTTTTTCTCCGGGTAAAAAGTACAGTGAAGCCAAAGCCGCCCAGATCGATGACGAGGTCACAAGGATTGTCGAGGAAGCCCATCAGCGTGTACGCAAAATCCTTTCGGAAAGGCGACCTGTCCTTGATGACCTGGCCCGTCTGCTTTCGCAGAAGGAAAGTGTGCAGGGAGAGGAGCTTAGGCAGATGCTGTCGGCAGCCAAAGCTGGGACGACAGCTCCATCGCCCGTTGAACCCTCCCGAAACATTGCCGCCAAAGCTGATGCTGAAAATGGCACCCTATAGAATGTTATGGGTCCCTATTTTAATTGGCCGGAGCCCGGTGGAGAACACCACGCTTCAAACCAAAAGGAGGCTGATCATACGCAGCAAGGAAGAACTATGTATGAAAATCAAATCAATACTTCCGCGTGTTCGGCAAACGTCACCGGAATTCTGAGAAAAAGGATAATCCAGCAGTGACGCATATGGTGCCCAACAATCAGATCACCCTGCTGCAAAACGGCGAGGCTTATTTCCAAGCCCTCGAAACAGCGCTGGACCGGGCGATGCACGACATCTATCTGGAAACCTATATTTTCGAAGATGACGGCACCGGCCGACGCATTGCCGAAGCGCTCAGGCGGGCGGCCGTTCGGGGTGTGAAAACCCACCTGCTGATCGATGGATTCGGCTCGATCGGTTTGCCGAAATCCATGGCCGATGGCCTTGAGGCGGCCGGCGTAATGGTGCTGAAATTTCGGCCCAAGACTTCGCCCTGGACGCTGCGACGCCGGCGGCTGCGTCGCCTGCACCGCAAAATCATGGTCGTGGATCGGAAGATCGCATTTGTCGGCGGCATCAATATAAACGATGGCATGGATAGTCTTGGTCAACCATCGATGCGCTTTGACTACGCGGTAAGTGTGCAAGGGCCGCTGGTGAAAGCCATTCATGATTCTGCCCGCCGGGTGTGGTCACGGGTGGCCTGGACCCGCTTGCGTCCCGGCCGGGTCTGGGACAATGCCAGATACACACCTTCAACCGAACCCGCGGGCCTGATGCAGGCGGCTTTTCTGGTACGCAACAACATCCGTAACCGTCGCGATATTGAAGGTGCTTATCTGCAGGCAATCGAGCAGGCACAAAGGGAGATCATACTCGCCAACGCCTACTTTTTGCCCGGATTGAACTTCCGCCATGCGCTTGTGGCTGCAGCCGGGCGTGGTGTCCGCGTGGTGTTGCTGTTGCAGGGAAAGATGGATCACCCATTGCTGCATTATGCCTCGCATGCCCTCTACCGCAGTTTTCTGGATGCGGGAATTGAGATCTATGAATATTACAAGAGCCTTCTGCACGCCAAAGTTGCCGTGATCGATGGACATTGGGCCACGGTGGGATCGTCCAATCTCGACCCTTTCAGTCTGCTGCTATCGCTTGAAGCCAATGTGGTTATTGACGATGAAGGCTTTGCCAAAGAATTAAAGTTCAGCCTGGAACAGGCCATGGAGGCGGGGTCACAGCGCATCGGTGAGAACAACTGGAGAATGCAGACCATCGGACAACGTCTGGCGAGCTGGCTGAGTTACGGCGGTGTGCGATTCATGATCGGAATCGCGGGGTATGCCCCGGGTAAACTGCCTGGCCGAGCAGTGCCGATGGATCATTCAGCTTGAAGAACCGCCACGATAGTGGCCGTATGTGCACTCTGGAGCCCAAATGGAAACCTACCCGAACATAAAATCGGCAGCGACCATCGATGCCATGATCCGCTATGCGGAAACGCTGCTGGGTATTCGTTTCACAAGCATCAGGAAAAATCGGTACAGCGCCCTGTGCCCGTTCCACGCTGACACCAAGGAGAGTTTCATGGTGTATGTCAACAAGGATGATGAGGTCCGGTTCCATTGTTTCGGCGCCTGTAAGGGAGATTGGGACATTTACGACCTGATCATGTTGCGCAAGAAATATCCGTTCAGAAAGGCGCAGCAGGTTTGGGCTGCGCAATTGGGTGTCGAAAATTTTAAGTTCAATGGTGGCAGCAGCCCCGGTATACCTGAACCTGACGAAACCCCGGAACCCGATGAACCGGTTGGGTTTGTCGAACCGAAAAAACGTGATGAGAAGATGGTTGCCGCCCTGGAAGAGGCCGCCACTTTCTACAATGATCTCTTGATGTCGAATGAAGACCGGTTCAAGCTCATTTGGGAGTATCTTGCCCGCCGGGGCGTCGGAAAAGAGACCATCGGCAAGTTCAACATCGGCTATGCGCCGCCATACAGCGATGAGCAATATAGCGGCAGGGCACTGATTGACTGTTTCTTGCCACACTTTGAAAAGGATGCTGATGCATTCTCAAATGGCGGACTATTCAGATTTTTGAACGACGCGACCGTCAAGGGATACGGGTACTATTGCCGGCAGATCGATTTCAGACGGAAAGATCCGGTTTCAAGAAATTACGGTGATTTTTTCGCCGGTCGGATGGTGTTTCCCATTTATGATGCCGATGCCCGCGCGATCGGATTGGTCGGCAGGCGGCCGGGCGATAGAGGCGTCCGCTGGCTCAAGCATCAAGTCAGGGAAGTTCCCCTTTCCGCCAAAAGCTGGCTTTACGGCCTTGACAAGGCAAGTCACTATATCCGGCAGTACCGGACGATCATCCTGGTAGAGGGTCTCTTTGATTATTTTGCCTTCACCAACCTGCTCAAAGACCAGGACAAGCAAGTGGTGGTCTCGACACTGGGTTCATACCTCACCTCCGAGGCTGCGGTTATTCTCAAGGGCCTCGACATCCAGCACTATATTGTCGCCTACGACTGGGACGAACTCGGCCGAAACGGCATCGAACGGATTGCGGCCAAAACAGGCGGGTGGGTCTATTACCTTGGCGGTCTGGCGGACGGTCAGGACCCTTACGATATGTTGAAACCGGTGGTTGATACCATCAGTGGTTTCCCCCTGAAACACGTGTTGTGAAAAAGGAGTGACTTGATGAAAAACAACCATACCGCAAAACCCCTGTTTCCCCATTTGCCGGAACGCCTTGCCGGCTTGGAGGAACTGGCGGAGAACCTCTGGTGGAGCTGGAATCCCGGCGCAAGAATGCTCTTCAAGACCCTCGACCGGCAGGCCTGGAAGGAAAGCGGCCACAACCCGGACAAGATGCTCAGGGAGTTGCCCCGTCTGCTTCTGGAAAAGGCCGGCGCCGATGCCGAGTATATTGGCAGGTACGATGATGTCATAGAAGTGTTTCGAAAATATATGCAACAAAAAGCGTGCCATCTGCTGGCGGCGTTTTCACCGGACCACAAGTATGCCGTGGCCTACTTTTCCGCCGAATACGGCCTGCATCGCTCCTTACCCTTTTACGCCGGTGGGCTTGGTTTTCTGGCGGGAGACTTCATCAAGGAATGCAGCGATTTGTATATTCCGCTGGTGGCTGTGGGGTTCATGTATCCGGAAGGCTATTTCCGGCAACAGATCCGGGATGACGGCTGGCAGGAGAATATCGTCGAGTCCATCGACCGCGAAGCCGCTCCTATTTCGAAGGTGATGGACAAGGATGGACGCCAACGCATCGTCAAGGTGCCGCTGACCGATCCGCCCATCCATGTCGCGGTGTGGAAAGTCGCCGTCGGGCGTGTTTCCCTCTATTTGATGGACACGGATATCGAAATCAACGATCCATGGAATAGAGGCATTACCGCCCGGCTCTACATCGGCGATTTGGAGCAGCGCCTGCGCCAGGAGATCGTTTTAGGCCTCGGCGGCGCTGCGGTGCTCAAGGATTTAGGGATCGATCATTACCTCCTGCACTTGAACGAGGGCCATGCCGCCTTCGCCCTGTTGGAACGTATCCGGGCAACGGTATCAAAGGGCAAGGATTTTGCCGCGGCCTGCGAAAAAAATATCGAGGCCACGATCTTCACGACGCACACCCCCGTTCCCGCGGGTCATGATGTTTTTCCCTTTCAGTTGATCGAAAAGTACTTTCATTCCTACTGGCCTGGCCTGGGTCTCGATCGCGACGCGTTTTTCCAATTGGGCATCCATCCGAATAAACCGGAGGTCGGATTCAACATGACCGCTTTTGCGTTGAGGTTATCCGGCTGTCGCAACGCGGTGAGCAAAAGGCACGCCGAGGTTTCCCGGAAGATGTGGCACAGCCTGTGGCCCGACGTCCCGGAAGATCGGGTTCCCATCGATTATGTCACCAACGGAGTCCACGTGCCCACCTGGATAGAGCCGAAAATCAAACTGCTGCTGGACACGCACTTAGGGGCCGATTGGCTGGACAAGCATGACGATCCGGCCATCTGGCAACGTCTCGACAACGTCCCGGACACCGAGCTGTGGCAAACGCACCACTGGCTCAAGGTAAAACTGATCGATGCAATCCGGGAGCGCACCCGCCTGCGTTGGGCCGATGGCGGGGGCAGTTCATCCGTGATGCTTGCCGGAGGCGCCTTTCTCGACCCATCCGTGCTTACGCTCGGTTTTGCCCGCCGGTTCGCCACATACAAAAGAGCGCTGTTGATCTTTCAGGATCTTCCACGCCTCAAGAAACACTTTAAAGACCGCTGGCGCCCCATACAAATCATCTTTGCCGGCAAAGCCCATCCGGCTGACGACCCCGGCAAACGGCTGTTGCAGGACCTGATCAACCTGGCACGCGATCCGCAATTGGGGGGCAGAATCGCTTTTGTGGAGGATTATGGCGAACAATTGGCCCAGTACCTGGTGCACGGGGTGGACGTCTGGCTGAACAATCCATTGCCTCCTTTCGAAGCCTGCGGGACGAGCGGCATGAAGGCGGCGCTGAACGGTGTCCCCCATTTAAGCGTACTGGACGGCTGGTGGGGGGAAGGGTTTAACGGGAAAAATGGCTGGGCGGTGGACCATGATGCCAATTCCGAGAACCCGGATGGCAGCGATGCCGAAAAGATCTACCGCCTTCTCGAAGGTCAGATCATTCCCCTTTATTACCAGATGTCGGAAAACGGCATTCCCCTCGAATGGGTCCGGCTGATGAAAGCAACCATGAAAAACGCTGCATCCGGTTTCTCCGCCCGACGGATGGTCAAGCAATACATTGAAAAGTTTTATTCCAGCAGCATCAAAAATGCCCTGGAAGATTAGGTCGCACCATCTTACCCAAAAGATCAAGAAGGAGTTGCAAGACAGCCAATCGGTCAGGATCGAGGGTTCGCGCCCCCATCCTGCCCACCGCCGTACCTATGGTACAGGCACTGTTACCGAGCACGGCTAATTGTAACCAACCATTTTTCCAGCCGGTGCTGTCCATCCCCCTGGTGGGCGGCACCGGCTGTTTCTTTTCCTGGATCAACGAGGTGTCTTCCAAAAAGGTCAAATATGACCACCGGTTGAATATGACCCTTTTCCGATGACGAATTATGCTCTCTCAGGAAAGTTTGTATAAACAATTTCGTTAAAATATCAGTAAGATGGATATCGTTACAGTGAGTGTATGGTACCTGGCACAAAGATTGAAGATCCGGCATTAGAAGATATTTGTATGACGGTTTCCGTTTTCGAAAAGAAGCCCATCGGTCTTTTGCACGGGAACTTCAGTACAACCGTTATTCAACAGGAGGTCTACCATGAAATCAAGCACCCAGGACAAGGCGGAAGGCAAGTGGCACAAAGTGAAGGGCAAGATCAAGCAGGTCGCCGGAAAAGCGGTCGGGAACCGCGACCTGGAAGCCGAAGGTAAGGCTGAAAATGTTGATGGGAAGGTTCAGGAGAAGATCGGCGAGATCAAGGACGTCGTCGGGAAGTAAACATGGACGCCAGTCAGAAGAATCTGATGGCGTAAAACAAGGAGGCCACCATGCTTTGGACAATATTTGTGATTCTACTGGTTTTGTGGGCGTTGGGGTTGCTAACCGGCACCACGATGGGGGGCGTCATCCATGCCCTGCTGGTCATCGCCATCATTGTGATGCTGATCCAGGTGCTTCAAGGACGTAGACGGGCGTAACCCGTTGGACTTTCGCCAGATAAGGCAAGCTATTTAAAATAAAGGAGTGATTGCCATGAAGAAGAGACGTGGGGTTATCGGCGGTTTGGTTCTGATTTTGTTTATCGCCACCTTTGTGGCCTGCGCATCGACCGCCAAACAGTCGAGCACCGGGGAATACGTGGACGACTCGGTCATCACGACCAAGGTCAAATCGCTGCTGGCCGCTGACGATTTTCTCAAGTCGTTCCAGGTCGGTGTTGAAACCTACAAGGGTGTCGTTCAGTTGAGCGGTTTCGTAGCTTCTCAAGCAGCCGTCGATAAAGCGGTCGAAATCGCACGTGATGTCCAGGGAGTCAAATCCGTCAAGAATGACCTGGTCGTCAAATAGGCAAGCGATGAAAGGAGAAATTCAATGCCGTTGATTCAGTTAGTCATTATTTTGGTGGTCGTTGGGGTGATTCTATGGGCGATCAACAGCTACATACCGATGCAAACCACGATGAAGAAAATTCTCAATGTTGTCGTGGTTGGTTCAGTGGTCCTCTGGCTATTGAGTGTCTTCGGAATTATCGGCTCCCTCCAGGGGATTCATATAGGGAAGTGAAAGATTTGAAAAGATTATTGAAGATTCCTCGCAGCAAGCTGCGAGGAATCTTCGACCGTATGGCATTCTGCCTATTTTGTATTCGTTCGCTAACCCCGCCGCAAGCTACGGGGAATGCGCTTGCTGTCGCGGTTCAAATACCAAAATTGAAAAAGAAATGGAGAAGCCATGATCCTTAAAAAATTACTGACAATTATGATCTTAATTCTATCCATAGTTGCATTTACCGCCTGTGAATCGAAAGGGCCCGCAGAAAAAGCCGGGGAAAAAATCGACGAGGCTGTGCAAAAAACCACTGATAAGGCCAAAGAGGTAACCGAAGCCGTAAAGGATAAAGCCGAAGAAGTCGGGGAAGAGGTAAAAAAGTCGACAGAGTAAATCATGGGAGAAGTAAATCATCATGAAAAAGGTTGGAATGATTATCGGCGCAGGAATCCTTCTTGTCATCGTGCTCTTCGGCTGGTGGTTTTTCAGCCGCCCAGAACGCGGAACGACCGGATCGATCAGCACGCATTTTCGATGGCTCGGCCCCAACGACAAGATCGTTGTCGACGGCTTCGACGACCCCAAAGTTCGGGGTGTCGCCTGTCACATCTCCCGGGCCCAGACCGGCGGCTTGAAAGGCGGCATGGGCGTGGCCGAGGACACGAGCGACGCCAGCATCGCCTGTCGCCAGATCGGGCCGATTCAGTTCCTTGGCGAGATCAAGGACGGCGAGCAAGTCTTCGACGAACACCGCAGCCTCGTGTTCAAGACGCTTCAGGTCGTGCGCTTCTTCGACCGTGAGCGCAATGTGCTGGTCTACGTGTCCTACAGCGATCGCGTCATCGAGGGCAGTCCGAAAAACAGCATCAGCACGGTGCCGATCATGCCCTGGCCGACTCAATAGCCGCCGATGGAATGAAAAACCGGAGAAGATTCAACATCGCAGGCGATATTCCCTGCACAACCTGAAAAATAACTTCGGAAAAGGAGCACGATAATGGGAGACAAGGGCGGCAAAAAAAACAAGGCAAAGAGTCAAAAACAGAGCGACGATAAAGACAGGCAGAAAGCAAAAAATAAGCTGGAAAAGCAGCAGAAAGGGCCGCCAGTACTGGTATTGCCGCATCAAAAATCATGATTTAAGCGTCCTCGCCGCAATCGACGGGGAATGCGCTCGCTGTTGCGGTTCACGCCCATCATCGCTGAAGGGATCCCCCCCATTGCGCCATCAAGGAGGTGAAGCGCGGTCATGTTCGATCAATTGGTTACGTTTGCGGGCCAGCTTGGTGATTGGGGTTACCTTGTCATCTTTATGGGGGTGGCGCTGGAGTGATAGGTGTTGCTGGGCTCCATCATGCCGGGCGATAGCCTGGTTCTTGCGGGAGGATTCTTCGCGGAGCGGGGGCTGCTCCATCCCGGGGTCCTTATCGGCGTGATTTCCAGCGCTGCTATTCTTGGTGACAGCATCGGCTACGAACTGGGGCGACGTCTAACACAAGGATGGCTGCTGAATCAGGGGGGGTGGTTCGGGCTGCGTCAGGAGCACCTGCATCGCGTGGATGGTTTCTTCGTGCGCCATGGCGGCAAGGCCGTGTCCGGCAGTCATTTCATGCATCTGTTGCGGTCGCTGATGCCCAAGGTGCCCGGGTCGTTAATCCTTACGGAGGAACGGTTTGCGGCAGCTTCTTTTTTCCTGCCGTCCTCTATCCGGCCAACTCTGAAATGAGAGTCTATCATGAAGAGCAGTTCGGGCCGGTGGTTCCCGTGCTGCCCTTCGACAACATAGACCAGCCCGTCGACTACATGATCAATTCGAACTACGGCCAGCAAGTCAGCATTTTCGGCAGCGATCTGGACCAGATTGCACGATTGATCGACCCGCTGGTCAACCAGGTCTGCCGGGTCAACATCAACAGCCAGTGCCAGCGGGGACCGGACACGTTTCCCTTCACGGGGCGTAAGGATTCCGCAGAAGGAACCCTTTCCGTATCCGACGCCTTGCGGGTTTTTTCCATTCGAACCTTGGTTGCCGCCAAACAGACGGAGTTGAACAAACAGATCATCACCCGCATCGTGCGGGAACACAAAAGCAAATTTTTGGCGACCGACTTTATTCTGTAATTGAGAGGAATCGAAGATGATTTACGCCGTCACATTAAATCCTGCGCTGGACCGTTTCATCGTCGTTGAGCAGTTGCTTGCGGAAACGCCTTATGCTGCCGGCTAAGGAATCGATGTCTCCAGGGTGGTCCGGGAATTGGGCGGACAGAGTGTGGCCCTTGGTCTCGTCGGCGGTTATGACGGCCTGCAACTGGAAGGATTTCTCATCAATGCGGGTGTCATGACCGATTTTACCCGGATTTCAGGTGAAACGCGAACCAATATTATCCTTCGTGAAAGGGCAAAAGGCCGACAGTACGCCATCAGCGCCACCGGGCCGGAAATCAAGGCAACAGAAATCAATATGTTTTTTCAACATGTGAACCAGGTCCGGGATATGGACTACCTGATCCTGAGTGGAAGCCTCCCGCGCGGCGTTTCACCGAATCTCTATGGTCAACTGATCCTTGCCGGGAAAAAAAGGGGGTTTTCATCGTTCTGGATGCCCACCGCGGGAACGGCAACCGCGCAAACGCCCGGTACCGAGCTTTGTCATCTCGCAGATGTTGAAGCAATTTTGCCCAGGGTTGAACTATCAAAGGTATATTTAAGGGGAGTTGGCCGTCATCACTGCAGGTAGCCCTGTTTGGGTTGCCGGCATGACGAATATGATTCGGGTAGTATCATTTAGGAGGGGATAATACACTCGACATTCAACTGAATGGTATTGGTAGGTCTTGAACTGACAGCCACAACATCGGGAGCTGTCAGCTCAAGTCTGCATTGATGCCTATCCTGTCCACCATGAAAACCATGGAATGGCGGAGGTTACATCATTCCACCCATTCCGCCGCCCATTCCTTGATCTCCCGGATGCATCTGCTTTTTTTCTTCGGGTTTTTCTGCGATCATGGCCTGGGTGGTCAGCATCAATGAAGCCACACTTGCTGCATTCTGCAGGGCGAACCGGACCACTTTGGTCGGATCCATTATGCCGGCTACCATCAGATCTTCATAGGTGTCCGTTTGGGCATTGTAACCAAAAGCCCCCTCGCCGTTTTTGACTTTATCGATGACGACAGAACCTTCAGCACCGGCATTTTTGGCAATCTGACGAAGTGGCTCCTCCATGGCGCGCATGACGACTTTCACCCCCAGCTTTTGATCCGCTTTGATTCTTATTTTCTCCAGCACGGCCAGACAGCGAACCAGTGCTACACCTCCGCCCGGCACGATCCCTTCTTCTACAGCTGCGCGGGTGGCGTTGAGCGCATCTTCAACGCGGGCTTTTTTCTCTTTCATTTCGGTTTCGGTTGCCGCACCGACATTGATCACGGCCACACCACCGATCAGTTTGGCCAGACGCTCCTGCAGTTTTTCCCGATCATAGTCGGAAGTAGTTTCTTCGATCTGGGCACGAATCTGCTTCACCCGGCCCTCGATGGCCGAGCGCGAACCAGCGCCGTCGACGATGGTGGTGTTGTCTTTATCGATGTTGATCCGCTTGGCCTTGCCGAGGTCTGCAACCGCTAAATTTTCCAATTTGGTGCCTAAATCCTCGGAGACCACCTGACCGCCGGTTAAAACGGCAATGTCTTCCAGCATGGCTTTTCGTCTGTCACCGAAACCCGGCGCCTTGACCGCAGCGACCTGCAGGGTGCCTCTCAATTTATTGACCACCAGGGTGGCCAAGGCCTCTCCGTCCACATCTTCTGCAATGATCAATAAAGGCCTGCCCATTTTGGCGACTTGCTCAAGGATGGGCAAAAGATCTTTCATGTTGCTGACCTTTTTCTCATTGATCAGAATGTAGGCATCTTCCAGAGCGGCAACCATTTTTTCTGGGTCGGTCACAAAATAGGGCGACAGGTATCCTCGATCAAACTGCATGCCTTCAACCACTTCAAGTGTTGTTTCCATACCTTTGGCTTCTTCAACGGTGATGACCCCTTCTTTGCCAACCTTGTTCATGGCTTCGGCAATGATGTTGCCGATGGTTTCATCATTGTTCGCCGAAATGGTGCCTACCTGGGCAATTTCGCGCTGGTCCTGGGTGGGTTTGCTCAACTTTTGAAGTTCTTTCACGACGACTTCAACCGCGGCATCAATCCCCCGTTTAATAGCCATGGGATCATTGCCGGCCGCCACCAGTTTCTGCCCCTCTTCATAAATAGCTCTGGCCAAAAGTGTAGCCGTGGTTGTCCCATCACCGGCCGTGTCACTTGTTTTGCTGGCCACTTCCTTGACCATCTGAGCGCCCATATTCTCGAACTTGTCTTCCAGTTCGATCTCCTTGGCAACGGTAACGCCGTCTTTGGTAACTGTGGGGGACCCCCAAGATTTGTCAATGACCACGTTTCTGCCCTTGGGACCTAAGGTGACAACCACTGCATCGGCAAGCGCCTTGACACCGTTGAGCATCGCTTCACGGGCCTTCATGTCATATTTAATTATTTTAGCCATCTTAATCTTAACCTTCCTTTCAATGTTTATCCGGTGATGCCAAGCACGTCATCCTCGCGCATGATAATGTATTCTTCACCCTCTATTTTCACCTCAGTACCCGAATATTTGCCAAATAGAATCCGATCGCCTTTCTTGACGTCAAGCGCCACTCGCTTTCCATTTTCGCTGAGCTTGCCATTGCCTGCAGCAATGACTGTGCCCTCAGCTGGCTTTTCCTTGGCCGTATCCGGGATGATGATTCCACCTTTGGTTTTTTCATCTTCTTTGACGCGTTGAACTAAAATACGATCCTGCAATGGCCTGAGTTTCATGGTTCATATTCTCCTTGTTGAAAAACTCATTTTATCTATGTAATGTGAGGAGATTGTTGAATCTCCTGAAATAATAAAAAAAATGAAAGGACAAAAGGTGAATCGCTGTTGCGAGGTCAGTCCCGCATAATTTAAGAAAGGTATAAATTGAAACGTAGAAAGGAAAGATGTTTCAGAATCAAAAATATATCAAGAATATGCGTATGTAGTTCCATTTTGTCAAGCTGCCTTAGAGGGAGAAACTGCAAAACCAATTGGGAGATCTGATTTCGGGAAATAGACGATTTCCGGCACTCAGTCTCCGTTAAGGTCTTGACAAAGGCAACTACCTGCTGCATTTTGCAATAGATGGAACCCCGCTTCAACAAGCAATGATAAGCCACCGGATGGTTTAACGACCTCCAAAGGTTATACTTTAAAATGGAAGTCCTGGGTAACATCTAAAACCTTTCTCGGGTGTGCGTGCATCTTTTCGAGAAATAGTAACGGCATCTTAGAAAGGCATCGTCTGAGCAGGGTCATCAAAAATGGTCCTGCTTTTTCTTTTTTAAAATACCGCAATGTTTCTATCTCAAACGTTAAGTGGTTTGAACCGTTCACGGAAGGTTCTATACCAACCAGAATCGTACAGATTTTTACCAACCGAAACAAATATCTCATTTTGGGACATTTTTCGATTACCCTTTTTCCTTGAGAGGGTGATGATTTTTTTAAATCATATTTTCCCAAACCGGTATCCAGAATGCCGTTGCCCCGGTTGCGTTCAACCAACAACTGTATTAAAATAACTACAATAATCCTGGACAATCAGCCATAGCTTATTAAAATTGATACCCCCGGCAAACGGATGTCGTGAGATAAGTCAATGCAGAAAGCTTTTCTAAAAATTTTTGACCATATTCTCGGTTCGATTCGAGAACCGCTGGTGGTGCTCGATCCTGATCTGATAGTGATAAAGGCCAACCCCTCTTTCTACCGCACGTTCAACGTGGACCCCGAACAGACCGAAGGTCTTTTGATATATGACCTCGGCAATCGGCAATGGGATATCCCCAAACTCAGAGAATTGCTCGAAGAGATCCTCCCTCGGAACACCGAATTCAATGATTTTGAGGTGGAACATCACTTTGAGACCATCGGCCCGAAGATCATGCACCTGAATGCCCGGCGGATATACTCAGATGGGAACCACACCCAGCTGATCCTGCTGGCCATCGAAGATGTGACGGAGCGTGAATTTTACAAAAGACATCTTGAGGACATTGTTGAAAAGCGAACCTCCGATCTCAACGTAGCAAAAGCGGAAGCGGAAAACAGCAGGCATCTGGCAGAAAATTCCCTTTTTGAAATCAAGCAGTTAACCGACCAACTCGAAGCCGAGAGAGCCTATCTTCAGGAAGAAATAAAGCTGGAATTCAACCATGATAACATTGTCGGCCGAAGCAACGAAATCAAATATGTGTTCTACAAGGTCGAACAAATCGCAGGCTCGGATACCAATGTCCTGGTATTGGGCGAAACCGGAACCGGCAAAGAACTGGTGGCACGCGCGATTCACGGCATGAGCCCCCGCAAAGATCGGGCCCTGGTGAAAATGAATTGTGCTGCACTGCCTTCCAACCTCATAGAAAGTGAACTGTTCGGTCATGAAAAAGGTGCCTTCACCGATGCACATTCCAAACGATTGGGACGTTTCGAGATTGCCAACGGCACCACCCTGTTTCTGGATGAGATCGGTGAACTGCCCCTGGATTTGCAGCCCAAGCTGCTCCAGGTGATCGAGACCGGCGAATTTGAACGCCTGGGAAGCTCAGACACGATAAAAGTCGATGTCCGCATTATTGCCGCCACCAACCGCAATCTGGAAGCGGAAGTCCGCAAGGGCACTTTCCGGGAGGATCTCTGGTACCGGCTGAATATTTTTCCCATCACCATGCCGCCGCTCAGGGAGCGCAGGGAGGACATCCCGCTGCTGGTCAATTATTTTATTGATAAAATTTCAAAAAGACTGGGAAAAACCATCAGTCTGGTACCGGTAAATGTGATGGCCGCGATGCAAAACTATCACTGGCCCGGCAATATTCGCGAGCTTGAAAATGTCCTCGAACGGGCGGTGATCAACTCGTCGGGTCCCAAACTGCATCTGGTTGATGAACTGAAAAAACCGAATAAAGATTTAACCATGGCAAATCAAACGCTTGCAAATGTAGAGCGGGAGTATATTATGCGGGTGCTGGAGCAGACCCACTGGAAAGTGAGCGGGAACAACAGTGCGGCTGAAATCCTGGGTCTCGACCGCAGCACCTTGCGCGCCCGCATGCGCAAGCTGGATATCCGCAAACCATAACATCGTACGCCAATTTCAATTCGCGCATATCCTTCGGTTCATATCAAGTTGCGTATTGGCGGTGCGGTGGACAGGAGTACTTCATGTTCAGGCATATTCTTTGTCCGACCGATTTGAAAGCGCGAGCTTACATCGCCCTGAAAAAGGCGGTTCAAATTGCGCATCAGTTCAATTCGAAAATCACGGTATTGAATGTCCACCCGGAGTTCATCGCGCAACAGGAACGGGAAATGCTACGGGTCAGTTTTGACGGCCTGAAAGAAAAGTACCGGCGGATCGCCATAGAATCACGCCAAGAGATGATGGCTGAAATTGGCAACCTGCATGCCGGGGATATTCAGGTCGACTACGAGATACGCCAAGGCAAACCGGAATGGGTCATTACGGAAACGGCTGGAAAACTCGGTATCGATCTGATCGTCATTTGCACCGACGGCAGGGACAACATCAAGGACTTTGTAACCGGCACAATTACCGAGCACGTTATCAACCATGCATCCTGCCCCGTGTTGGTTATTCCATACCAGAAAAGCGCGTAGGATCACGAAATTCCCACAGGTAACCAGCCTAGTTCCGGCGAGTGCTATGGACGCGTTGCGCAAACAATCGCTGGCCCACCACAATTCGAAAACCATAATTATTGGTCACATATGACCATTGGCTATATATGACCGATACCGTTTCCCATCTCCGTCATGCCCACCTTCATCTGCTCAACACTATTTCTATATTAAATCAGCTTGATGCGAATAAAACACGCTACACTCAAATTCCGGCATGAACCTTGATTATGAAGTTGGCGGATGTCAATGCAAAGAGGCGTTTGGTGCGTGAATCATCGCATAACCAGAAAAGCTGGCATAGCCGGGGGGTGGTCACCATGATCGTCGTTAGAATAACCATGAACGTGCTTCCGGAAAAGCAGAAAGAACTGGTGCAGACGCTTCTTTCGATGGTTGGGTCGATGGAGATGGAAACAGGCTGTCTGAGCTATGCCCTTTATTGTAATATGGAAGATCAAAACCTTCTCAATCTTCTCGAAGAGTGGCAGACGCGCAAAGCATTGAATCAGCATTTGCGTTCCGACATGTTCGGCGTTTTGCTCGGAACCAAGAGCCTGCTGATCGAACCGCATGGCATCCATATTTACACCATCGGTCAATCGGAAGGGATGGAGGCCGTTCATTCCGCCCGAGGGAAAGGATTCGACCGCGGTCATACCCTTGCGTCTTAGTTGTTTCCCACAGCTCACCATCTTGGCATGCCGAGCCGTTGATTCCTCAAAATAACCGTGACGGCACAGATGGAAAAGTTCTTCTGTAGGCGCGTCTTTACCTTAATTGAGGAGGAAATGACATGGATTTTTTTTGGATGATCTTAATCGGCATGATTGCCGGCTGGCTTGCCGGGCAGTTTATGGGCGGCACAAGGTACGGCGTGGTTGGAGACATCATTGTGGGTGTGATCGGCGCAATGATCGGCGGAATCCTTTTTCAAAAGACAGGCATTATGCCTGGTAGCGGTCTGATAGGCAGCCTGATCGTTGCGACCACAGGCGCGATTATCTTCTTATATGGCCTGCGCATGGTCAAGAAGGCTTAAAGGTGACTGTCATGACATCGGTTATTAAATATTACGAGGGAATCAACTCGGTTGCCGTAATCGGCAACTATCTGCCCCGCCAATGCGGCATCGCCACCTTCACCACGGATCTGGTTGAAGGCCTGTCAGCGGAAGCGCCTGACATCAACTGCTGGGCGGCGGCCATGAATGATACGCCCGAGGGATATCCTTATCCGGATAAAGTGCGCTTTGAGATCAACCAGAACAAATTGAGCGACTACAGCATGGCCTCTCAATTTCTCAATATCAATCAGACGGATATTGTCTGCGTGCAGCATGAATACGGTCTTTTCGGGGGGGCGGCCGGCAGCCACTTGTTAAAATTATTGGGTGACCTGCGCATGCCGGTGGTAACCACCTTACACACGGTGTTGAAAGACCCCGCGCCGGAATATCGAGCCGTCATGGGCAAGCTGTCCGAACTTTCCGACAAACTGGTCGTGATGAGCCATAAGGCATTTGATTTCCTTAAAGAGATCTACGCGGTGCCTGAAGAGAAAATTGTCTTTATCCATCATGGCATTCCGGATACCCCCTTTATCGATCCCAGCTTCAATAAAGACAAATTCGGCGTGGAAGGCAAAAAGGTTCTGCTAACCTTCGGCTTGCTTTCCCCCAATAAAGGCATCGAAACTGTATTGCAGGCGCTGCCGGCGGTCATCAACAGACACCCCGATGTGGCCTATATCATCCTGGGCGCAACCCACCCGCATATCTTGAAATTGCATGGGGATGCCTACCGAATCATGCTGCAGCAGCTCGTGCGCAAACTCGATATCGGCGCGCATGTCATTTTTCAAAATCGTTTTGTTGAGCTTAAAGAATTATGTGAGTTCCTAGGCATCGCCGATATCTACACAACGCCCTATCTTGAAGAAGCTCAGATTACCTCCGGGACCCTTGCCTATGCCATGGGCACCGGCAAGGCCATCATTTCGACACCTTACTGGTATGCCGCTGAGATGCTTGCCGAAGGGCGGGGCCGAATTGTGCCCTTCAGCAATCCGGAAGCCATGGCGGAACAGATCATCGACCTTCTGGACAACGATGTCGAACGGCACGCCATGCGCAAAAAGGCATACACATTCACTCGTGAGGCAGTCTGGAAGGAGGTCGCCCGGAAATATCTCCAAGTATTCAGTGAAGTGCGGCAAAACCGCACCCGTAACCCCCGTCCACGGCATTCCTACATTGAGAACATCAAGGTGATTACGAATTTCGAGCTCCCGGAGATCAAGCTCGATCATCTCAAAGCCTTTACCGATGACACCGGCATCCTGCAGCATGCCAATTATACCATCCCCGACCGCACCCATGGCTACTGCACCGACGACAATGCCAGAGCGTTGCTGGTTGCCGCCATGGGCCAAACCTACCTGCCGGCAAACGGCTGGGGTCTCGATTCCCTCAGTGGTCATTATCTCGGGTTTCTTCAGTATGCGTTCAATGAGAAAAAAGAACGCTTTCGCAATTTCATGACCTATTCGCGGCAGTGGACGGAAGAAATCGGTTCCGAGGATGCCCATGGCAGGGCGATCTGGAGCCTTGGCAATGCGGTGGCATTTCTTCAAAACCCAGGGCATCTGGCAATGAGTGCGACCCTCTTCAAAAAGGCCCTGCGGGCGGTCGAGAATTTTAATTCGCCCCGGGCCATCGCCTTTTGCCTCGTGGGCGTGAATGCCTACCTGGACAAATTCTCCGGTGACAGCGATGTGCGCAGGGTCCGGGAAATCCTGGCTATCAGGCTTTTCGATCAGTTTAAAAACCATGCTACCGACAGTTGGCCATGGCTTGAAAAAGCGTTGAACTATGCTAACGGCAAACTGCCCCATGCCCTGCTGCTGTCCGGCCAGCGGATGCAACGCAACGACATGATCGATATGGGACTCGTCTCCCTCAAGTGGCTGCTTGCCATCCAGACCGAAGACAATCATTTTGTGCCCATCGGCAGTAACGGATGGTATGAACAGGGCGGCCCCAGAGCCCGTTTCGACCAGCAGCCCATCGAGGCCAGTACCATGGTCGAGGCTTGCGTGAAAGCCTACGATATCACTCGGGATCAATCATGGTTCAACAACGCGGTCATGTGTTTCAATTGGTTTCTCGGACACAATGACCTTAACCTGCCGCTCTATGATGCCAAAACTGGGGGCTGCCGGGATGGATTGATGGCGGACGGCATCAACCAGAATGAAGGTGCAGAGTCCTCCCTGGCCTGGCTGCTTGCGTTGATGACCTTGCAGAAGCTCTATGGAGACGAGACCTTAAACCAGTGGTCGTCACAAAAAACCAGTTAACCAAGGATCAATCATGCACATTGCCATGCTCTCACCCATTGCCTGGCGCACGCCGCCCCGCCACTACGGCCCCTGGGAGAGCGTAGCGTCGCTGTTGACCGAGGGGCTGGCAGCGCGCGGGCATGATGTTACCCTGTTTGCCACCGCGGATTCACAGACCAACGGCAAACTTCATGCCGTCTGCCCGCGGGGCTACGAGGAAGACCGCACACTCATCCCGAAAGTCTGGGAGTGCCTGCACATTTCAGAGCTGTTTGAGCATGCCGATGCATACGATTTGATCCACAACCATTTTGACTTTCTGCCGCTGACGTATAGTGTCATGACCGCCACCCCGGTGGTGACCACCATTCACGGCTTTTCATCACCCGGAATCCTGCCGGTTTACAAGAAATACAACCGAAAAACGTTTTATGTGTCCATCAGCGACGCCGATCGATCCCCGGATCTTGATTATATCCAGACCATCCATCACGGACTTGATATCCAGGATTTTGATTATCAACCGGCTCCGGACGATTATCTGCTTTTTTTCGGGCGCATTCACAATGACAAGGGGCCTCGACAGGCGATTGAGATCGCCAGGGCCTGCAGCAAAAAACTGATATTGGCGGGCATCATCCAGGACCAGGCCTGCTATGATCAATTTGTCGCCCCTCATCTAAGCAGCGAGAAGGTGGTTTATATCGGCAGTGTTGGACCCGTTGAGCGCAACCGGCTGCTCGGCAGGGCCTGCGCGCTACTGCATCCGATCCAGTTTGATGAGCCTTTCGGACTGTCCGTTATCGAATCCATGGCCTGCGGTACCCCCGTGATCGCCTTTGATCGGGGCAGCATGCCTGAGCTGATTGAAAACGGAAAAAGTGGTTTTCTGGTGGGCGACGTAAACGAGGCCGTTGAGGCGGTTGCCCGTATTAAAGAGATCGACCGTGCAGCCTGCCGCCGCCATGTGGAAAGGCATTTCACCGTCGACCGCATGGTCGATGCCTACCTGCAGGTCTACGAAATGATTTTACAGGACGGACCCATATGAAAAAAAACGAGCCCATTATTACCCGCTTTAATAAAAACCCCATCCTGACAAGCAAGGATGTGCCCTATCCGGTTGCTACCGTCCACAATGCAGGCATCGTCAAACACAATGGCCGCTACATTATGCTTTTCAGGTCGCATCTGCTAAACGGACGCTCCATCATCGGCAGGGCCGACAGCGAGGATGGGTTCTCATTTACGGTTCATCCCAGACCCTTTCTGATACCCTCCACGGACACTGTTTTTGCCGAATATGAAGCCTTTGGCGTCGAGGACCTCAGAATCTGTCCCGTAGCGGGGGAGTACCTGCTGACCTACAGCGCCTATTCCCGTCACGGCGTACGAATTGCCCTGGCGCGCACCAGGGATTTTGAAAAAGTAGAACGACTTGCGCTGATTACCCAGGCCGATCTGCGCAACGTGGTTATTTTCCCTGAAAAATTCGGCGGCAGGTATGCCCGGTTGGACCGGCCGCATTCCGAAATTTCCCCCTGGTCCATCTGGATCTCCTATTCTCCCGACCTCGTGCACTGGGGAGACTCCAGGGTGATTATGAAACCGGTGGCCTATCACTGGGATGAAATGAAAATTGGGCCCGGTGCGCCTCCCTTCAAAACCGACAAAGGCTGGCTGCATATTTACCATGGCGTTTTTAAGACCATGTCCGGAACGGTGTATCGACTGGGCGCGGCTCTGCATGACCTTGATGATCCGGCCACGATCATCGGTGTTTCCGATGGTTGGATATTACAGCCAGAGGATCCATGGGAGGTAACCGGCTACGTCCCCAATGTGGTTTTTTCTTGTGGCGCGGTTCCGGAAGACGACGGAACGGTAAAAATATACTGGGGTGGGGCGGATACGGTCATGTGCGTCGGTACGGCCGTCATTGATGAATTGGTGGCGCTTTGCCTATCGGCTTCACGGCCTCCACTATAGATGACCATTGCCGGATTATCGCAGAATCGAAAACTAACGTCGTGGATAGGCTGGAATTGAAGATTTGCTCCGACATCGCTTATTCACTGTCAATCGACACGAAGGACATGAGGATATGTACTCTGAAAAGCGTCACAAGCTGAAAGTTAAAAGAAAAGCGAATAAGATCGTAGGAGACACTTCCCGGGTAATCACCTGTCTTCATGTTCCCGAAGAAGGATATCGCAGATCTAAAATAATTCAGCGGATAATGAACTTGTCCGAAACAGCTGCCAAAAAATTAATGGCTCAAATAATGGCTGACTTTTCGGGAAGGCACGAAGACATCAAACACATTTTTGAGCGGCACCTGATGGAGGTGAAGGATTATCTTCCCCGGGATGCAATGCTCAGCGATGTTCAAAGGGCTCTCATCGGAGCTTACTTTACGAAAGAGTACGCCATTGAATCAGCCGCCCTGTTCAACCCGTCAATCGTTGCCCATCCGGATCAGAGCCATCTGAAAAAAGGCAGCTTGCGCTTTATCATGAGCCTGCGGGCAACCGGTGAAGGCCATATTTCGTCAATTGTCTTTCGTAGCGGGGTCCTTGATCGGAACAATAAGTTTCTTTTCGACCCGATCAGTGATTTTGTGGAAACGCCGGACCTTCAATTAGATCCGGTTTACAAGCGCAATGTTTTCCAGCGTAAATTAAACGAGATGGGTGCCAGTAATGAGATAACCGCTTACGTGCTTAACCAGTTGCCGGAAGATTTCACGTATAATGAATTAATAGTAAAAATTGGGGACCTTCGCATAAAACCACTATTTTCCGAAACCATCCAAAACAGAACCTTCGAGGTCATATGCTGGCTTGCGGATTCCAATTATGAGGTCAGTTTCCACCCCGATCACCGTGTATCCGAGCGAGTGATCTTTCCCGTTTCCAAAAATGAAAGCAGAGGCATTGAAGATGCCCGCTTCGTTCAGTTTTTTGATGACAAGCAAGACGTCACCTATTATGCAACCTATACCGCCTATAACGGCATTTCTATTTTACCGCAGTTGATTGAGACAAAGGACTTCATCAAATTCAACATTTTAACGCTCAACGGGAAAGCCGCGCAAAACAAAGGGATGGCGCTTTTCCCGCGGAAAATTGGCGGCCGTTATGCCATGCTCTCGCGCCAGGATGGTGAAAACAATCATATCATGTTCTCAGACAATATCCATTTCTGGCAGAAGTCTCAAATCATCCAGGAGCCTGAATATCCATGGGAATTCATTCAGATCGGCAACTGCGGTTCCCCCCTGGAGACCGATAAGGGCTGGATCGTGCTCACCCACGGTGTTGGGCCCATGCGTAAATATTGCATTGGCGCCATGCTGCTCGATCTGTCAAATCCTTCAAAAATTATCGCCCGCCTGGATGAGCCACTGCTTTCCCCGCACGAGAAAGAGCGCGAGGGATATGTCCCCAATGTCGTTTATACTTGCGGAGCGATCATTCATAATAATGAGTTGGTCATCCCTTACGCCATGTCAGATATCAATTCCGGTATTGCAACCATTGAAGTCAATGAGTTGCTGAATGGTATGCGCGCGGTCGTTTAGGATAACACATGCAGCGTTATAAGATTCTTCATCGTACCTATTATAATTTCTCCGGGACTGTGAGGCTCGGCCCCCATCAATTGCGTCTGCGTCCACGGGAAGACTATGAACTTCGTATCGAATCCGCTACCTTGACGATCACACCGCCGGCGACCCTGCTTTGGCACCGGGACGTGGAAGGAAATTCAGTGGCCATCGCGAAATTCAACTTGCCGACCAACCAGCTTGCGGTCGAAAGCGAAGTGATTATCCAGCAATACAACCAAGCACCGCTGGACTTTCTGGTCGCCGATTACGCCATTGGTTACCCGTTTACTTATCAGTCCGATGATAAGATTCTGCTTTCGCCCTATATGGCATCTGGGGTGCAAAGGATAAACAACCTACTGGTTGAATGGATTGCGAATATTTGGAAACCCACTGATCGAATTCAAACCTACACCCTATTGCATCAGATTTGCACCCACATCCATGAATCGCTATCGTATCGCGTGCGGGAAGAACCCGGCGTGCAAACTGCCGAGCAAACACTATCAGGCGGTACTGGCTCTTGCCGTGACTTTGCGGCGCTATTTATGGTCGCAGCACGGTGGTTGGGTTTCGCCTCTCGCTTTGTAAGCGGCTATCTACACGCACCCCCATCAACAGATAGTTTGGGGGCAACCCATGCCTGGGCCGAAGTATACCTGCCGGGCGCCGGCTGGAAAGGGTTCGATCCTACCATCGGAAAAATCGTAGGAACGGATCACATTGCGGTTGCAGTGGCAAGATTGCCCGAATCTGTGCCGCCCATAGCCGGATCTTTCGTCGGTCCCCCGGGATCGAGTCTTGATGTTGGCGTATGGGTAACTATGTGGGAGTAAAGTGCGACTCTTGCTTTTATGAATCAAGAAATCAAATTTTCTACTCTCGAATTATGAAAATCACTTGAAACTGACTTGTAATTGAGACTTTAATCGTCACCTCGTCAAGTACAATCGAAAACAGGCGTGAAACAAAGCCAATCCAAATCACACAAACACTCTGTTTTCAGGTAGCTGCTATGAAGGTTTACCAATAGGTTGAGGAAAAATCAGAAAGACCAACCGCTATATCTGGTGGTTGGTCTTTTCCGATGATTAGTTGACTTTCAATTTGCTATCACAGGCAAAAAATGATGGCGGATTTCACTGGTGTCTCCAACTCATTACCAGCCATACATACCAATTTACAAGGTTCGAAGTTACAATTACTTCAAACCATTGTTCCCCTCGTCCGGTCAGATTCAACAGCTTAGTGAAAATAGATATGGAAAATCTTTAAGTTGCTTTTTGTAAAGGCACCGATTCTTGTACCCAAACTTGTACCCAAATTAAAATAAACAAAAAACGGGAAAATAGCTTAGTTGCTAAGTTCCCGTTTTAATTTTTTAAAATTGGTCGGGGCGAAAGGATTTGAACCTTCGGCCCCCTGCTCCCAAAGCAGGTGCGCTACCAGACTGCGCTACGCCCCGACATTTTTTTGCCCTCTTAGCATTGTTTATGGGAGGGCGCAAGCGATGAATGCTAAAGCTATTGCAACAGTCCGGGCAAAGCCATCTCGATGGCGTTGGCGATGGAATCGGCATATCCGTTCAGTTGCTGCTTGAGCGTTTGCGGGTTGGATGCTCCAACCGGGTGGATGCAGCCTACCTCTACCAGCACCGCCGGCAGATCAGCTCCCATCAGGGTCACCAGGGGAACGCCGCTGACGGTCACGCTGTCAAATGTTGCGCTGTTTTCCAATGCCTGCTTCAGCGTGGCGGCCAGATATTGACTCCGATGCTGGTGCCGGTCCTGGAGCTTGGCCCACACCGGCCGGTTCGCATCCAATTCGGCCGGATTCCCCTGGATCGAATTCCCGGAAGGAAGCGATAGGCGTTCATCGTAATGGTAATAGACGGCGACGCTTCGATCGGTGCAAAAAGGGGCAACCGCTGTGTGGAGGCTGATCATCAAATCCGCCCGCAGGTGGTTGGCCACGGCAGCCCGATCCGCCGGTGCCATTTGAATGTCTGCGGTCCGGGTCAGTTCAACCTGGTGTCGTGCCGCCAGCTGAGAAGCGATTTTTTGGGCCAATGCCAGGGTGAATTGCTTTTCGGGAAATTCGCTGCTACGGCCGGTCCCGCTGTCGTTTCCCCCGTGGCCGGGATCCAGGACGATAACAGCCGCCTGGGAGTGTCCGGCCGGCATAAACAACAACCCAATCAAACATAAAAAACCGATCAGGGTGACAAGCACCCTGGGACGAAAGTTGGGTAATGGCTCAATTGCGGCCATGGGCAGCGTGAAATCCTTGACAGAAGGGTCTATCAATATTATTTATTTCCTTTGATTTTTTTGCGAAGTTTAGTTTATTTGCAAGGAATGTCAAGTTGCGGGATGCATTTGGTCAAAATGATGTTCCATGAATCATTGCGAGAGTGGCGGAATTGGTAGACGCACTGGACTTAGGATCCAGCTCTGGCGACAGAGTGGGAGTTCAAGTCTCCCCTCTCGCACCATATTATATTAATAATTTTAAACACTTATTCCCCACCGTGTGACACCGGAAACGTTATCAGTTTGTTATCAGTCCGGGTATCAGCGTATAAAGCCCTGACTTCATCCCCGCTTAGTTGCAGATAGCGTTCAAACGCCTTGTTGGTACGAGTTCCAGACGCACGTTTTACAGCTTCAGGAGAGTGCCTCTGCCGCAGGGCCACTGCCGAGCTATGGCGCGTTCCGGGATAGAGGGACACGCCAACGATTTTAAGGTTCCGGCAAGCACGATTCCACCACCTCTGAAAATAATAGGGGCCGAATTTTCCCCCTGGCTTGGCGCTGCCATAACCCTTGATGTGCCTGAAAAAGTACATTTCAGGAAAGCTTCTTGGGATTGAGCGGATGAGATCCGCGTCTTGCTCCAGTAGATGAACGAACTTGGGTTCCCCCTCTTTCGGGTCCGGAACCAAGATCGTTTTTGTGGCCAGGTCGATGTGCTTTTCCTTGATGTGCCTGAGCTCTGACGGCCTGATATTGATATAAGTGGTAAGAAACAGGCACCCAATATAAATCCTTGGGTTGAAATCCCATGAGATCCGGTAGATTTCATCGAGCACTTTATGCTGATCTTCCTTGGACAGAATCTTTCTATACGCTGCGTGAGCCTTGACCACCGGCATTTTCGGCATTTGAGTGATTTCTATCTGCCCTGTGTCAACAAGCCATCGCCAGAACGACCGCATGCAGTCCCTGATATGCTTAATATAATAGGACGATAAGCCACGGTCCTGTAAGGCATTGAACAAATTTTGCAGGTCTGCGTAGCCAATTCCCTTGACGTTCCGGTTCGCCCATTCGTCAATCCCGAATCTGAGCCGCTGACGGTATTTATCAATAGCTTTAAGATGTCGTTTGCTGCTGATATACGTCTCGACCAGATTGGAGAAGCCAAGCGGCTCGTCCCGGCGATAGTCCCGGATGTCGAACGTTCCTTCGTAGGCCTTGAACCGCAGGCCGGCGAGCAGGTATTCAGCCTTTTCGTATTCATGTTTTTTGAACCGCCTGGTTACCTTGCCGAACCGGAGTTGCCACCCATACGTTGTTGAATAGATGCCTCCCTTCATACACAGACCTCCCCCCGGTGGTTGTGATCGGATCAGAGGATTATGGATTATGGGGGGTATGCGTGTCAATTACGTGTCCTTGCATTTGGTCAGAAAAAGTAAAAAACGCGCTTATATCGACTCATTGAAGATTCTGTGTAACTAACTTCCCGGTCCGGAAATCGTGTGGGCAGCCGGGATCGCCGCCCCATACCTGAGGAGGAATCTCATAATCCTGAGGCCCCCATACGGCGGCGACACCAAGAAACAGTTTACCGACCGGTTCGGCAGTGCCACGAAAACATCCAGCACGTGTCCGTGACAGAGTTTGCCGCATTCAGTCTCGTAATATTGGTTCATGAACGTACGGACTCCCCAGGATTTAGTAGCTTCCCTTTAATTTTGCCGGCATCCGTATGAGGAGCCAAATCACCAGTCTACCAAAATGAACTATTTACCCGCCTCGGTTTTCTTTGATGTCAGATCTTGAAAATACCGGTCCAGGTTGTCGGTATGGGCATAATAGCGACTGTCGATGATGCGTACCGGCAGGCCTCGTTTGACGAATTTCATGACCGTCATTTCGGTCATCTGCAGATAATCCATTATCGCCTGCTTGCCGATCAGGATTTTATTGGAGCTGGCTATCATTCTAATCCACCCTGACGTTCAGTTGATGCGGCCCGGGGAAGGCGATCCTTGCATTCCGGGCCGTCTTTTTCATAGCGTTTGACTCATCGGTTCAACCATCTGGGACGCTCGTAGACGATGCGACGGCTTTCAGGGGGTTCTTCCGGTCGCGGCCTGTCCGCTGCCTTTTTCTCCGGATCCTTTTTCCGCCAGAACGAAACCCCCAGCACCTCGTGGGCCAGCAATAACAGCGTTGCGCAGTCCCAGGCATGGTTCGGCCGTTCCTGCGGGTTCTCCCATATCCCCTTGTCGTTGATCCCCTCCACGGTCATCTGCCGGGCCCAGTCCTGGGTCAGCTGGCTGTGGTAGTGCCAGCATCCCGGATCCCCGGGCGCGATCTCCAGGATCCCGGCCAGCTGGTTCTTGAAATAGTTGGTGTCGAACCTTACCAGCTTGATCCCGCCCGGGATCGGTTTCTTCGATCCCGGATAGTATTCCCGGTTGGAGTAGGCATAGGGGGTGGCCATGGTCTGCTTGCCCATGGTGGGAAGGATCCTGCCCCGGTGCATGCGGCAGAAATCGTAGACCTCGCTGGTGCGGTGCCCCATGGCGTCCAGGAGCGCCAGCCTGACCGGGTATACCTTTCCATCGGCATCCTGGTACTGGTGATCCCACAGCACCTGGGCCAGGGCCTCGAAGGTCGGCACCTTGCCTTCGCGGATGCCCCATGAGGCCCGTTCCATCCCGTAGCCGAAGGCCCGGATCTCGTAGTACAGGCCGTCGTCCTGGGTGTCCCCGCCGGCCAGCAGGCAGGCCACCTTTCCGCCGGAAGGCACCACACCGCGCGGCCGGTCGTCGGCCAGGGCCAGGATACGGTCCTCGCTGCGCTCCACCGCCACCGTCAGCCACGGCTCGGCCGCATGGCCGTTTCTGAAGTCCTTCATCTTGTTGCGGTTGCCCAGGCCTTCCAGGAAGGCGTGGGCAACTTCCCACAGCTTGACGAACGGGCTCAGCCAGGAGGGAATATGGAACCCGATGGTCACCGGCCGGATAGAACTCAATGCCGTATTCAGACCCCGGCCCTTGCCCCGGTCGCGCCACTCGCCCGCCCGCACCGCCAGGTCCCGGTCGGCGTCATCCCACTTCGATGAACAGTGGACGCAGTCGTACCAGGCCGACTGCTCGGCTTTCATGCGCAGGGGATCGCGCAGGTCCTCCGGCCAGCGGATGTTCTCGAAGGTCATCTTCTGGTAACCATTGCATCCGGGACAGCATACCCAGTAATCGAACACCAGCTGGCACTCGGTGGTCAGCGCCCGCCAGATGGGCCCGGTCTCCACCGACGGCGAGCTGGTCCGCCAGATTTTGCGCATGTGGGCGAACGTCCGGGTGCGTTTCTTGGCCAGGTCCGTAGGGCTGGCTTCCTTTTTGGTGACCGTCTCCGGATACTTGTCCTCCTCGTCCAGGACCACGTAGGGCAACGGCTTGTTGGCCAGCCTGGCGGCGCTGTTGGCCCAGGCCATGTAGATGATGGCGTTCTGCAGCCTGATCTTGTTGGAGGCCAGGTCGTCGGCGTACCCGGTGAGGTAGGAGCGCAGCCGGGGACTGTCCTCGAACATGGGCCTGATCCGGTCGCTGCTGTTCTCCCGGGCGGTGTTTTCGTCGGGCATGACCACCAGGGCGTTGCCGGGCCTGCGGTCCACCGCATAGCCCAGGCAGGTGTAGTTGATCTCGGACTTGGCCGTCTGGGGCGCTGCGCACACCACGATCTCCTGGACCGAGGGGAAGAAGCTGGCGTCCAGGATGCCGGCGGCATAGGGCACAGTCGAGTTCTTCCAGCGCCCGGGCACCGCGGCATCCTTGGGCAGGTGCCGGTGGCGCTCGGCCCAGACCGACGGCCGGATTGCCTTTTTCTTCTTCAGCACCCGCCGCTCCGCCCTCGAGAACCGCACGGACGAAACACCGCTGCCCAGCTGCTCGAGCTGTTCCTCGGTCAGCCACCGGGTGCCGATCGGTACCGGGTTTTGGAAGAAATCGATCATGGCCATTGGAATGTCTCCCCGTCCTCAAGCATGGTTTGCGCATACAGGTGCAGGGCGAAACCGAATTCCAGAACGGCATATTCGATCGACGGTCCCCAGGCCGAGCAGCCCGGGATCTGAGCGGAAGAAGCGATATAGCCTTCATCCTCAGCAGAAAACGCGATGGTCACCTCGAATCGAAACTGGTCCGGCTGCCCGGGCGAAGAAGCAGGCGGCTTTTTCTCTGCGGCGTTGCGTTGTATCTCCTCAAAAACTTCAAGCATCGCTTTCTCGAGGTGCGGGGCAAGCCCGTCACCCGAGACCGTTACCATCCCGTGCTCGAGCAATAGCGCATGCTCGGCTTTGAGGTATTGGTACAGGGCCACCATCGCCACGGCCAGGCAGGCTATCCAGCCTGATGTCTCAAACATGTTTAGTCTCCGTAGCTAAAAACTATGATGTTGTAGGAATTGACGAAAAAATACCTTGATTATTAAGGGATTTATATTAAAGTTGTGCTGGTTTTCTGTCTGTTCCTGCCAGTATCTTCATTGCCTCTCAACAGAAACTCGATTTTTTTGTTTTTATATAGAAATCTGAAGGGCGCCTTACTTTTAACCAAATCGAGGAAAACAGATGTCAAAAAAAATAGAAGGCTCTTCATCCTTGATCGAGAACAGTCCATTTATATCCTATACAATCAAACCTGCCCGGATGGCGGCGCTGGTAGCGGGCGCGTATTTTATTTTCAGTATCATTTACATCTATGTTTCCTCGCATTTTGCCGCATCTATCGTTTTGTCCAAAGAACAACTTGAACATGTTGAATTATATAAAGGTTTTTTATTTGTACTGATCACCGCATTACTCCTTTTTGCCGTATTATTCCTTCTGTTTCAACGCTTGCACCGCAAGGAACAAGCGATCGAGAAACAACGCGATACGATTGTGGCTGCAAGCAAGCAAGCCGCAGCAGGTCTTTTCGCCTCTTCTGTTGCACACGATCTGAACAACATATTAACGGTAAGTCAGTATGATTTGGAACAGCTGTCCGAGAGCAGTGAAATTACCGCCTCTGATAAAAAACATGTCGAACGCCTTGAAAAGGTAAATAATCAAATCCGCGATTTCTCAAACAGATTGGCAGATGTCAGCGGAAAGCACCTCTCGAGTGGAATCCGCAAGATAGATGTCGCTTCAGAAGTGGCCGTTGCACTTAAACTGGCGTCAACCCATACGAAGGTAAAGCATTGCTCGATAAAAAGTGATTTGCCGGAAAAATGTTTTGCCGCGGCTGATGAATCATTGCTTCACAGAGCGCTCTTGAATCTTATCCTTAATGCAGGCGAGGCAAATGGAGGACGTGGCCAGATTTTTGTAAAGCTTTCCGAGGATGCTGAATATATACAAATTGAGGTCCACGATGATGGCCCCGGTATCCCTTCAGAAGAACGCGACCGGATTCTTGAACCGTTTTATACAACGAAGCCTGACGGTTCTGGCTTGGGTCTTCTCAGTGTCAGATACTGCTCCGAGATCCATGGATGGACCCTCAACTTCGGGACTTCTCATCTCGGTGGCGCCTGTGTGCATATGATTATCCCCAAAAGCAAAGAAACATCAACGAAAGCGGGATCAAAAACTCCTCAAGCACAAGGAAACGGATGATCGTAAATCCGATAATTTAGCCTCAGATTACCAACACAAATTTTCAAAGATCCGTGAAGCAGAACCAACAATTGTTGGCATTTCAGTTATACAGAATCCGAACCCCATGAATTAATGGTGTCAATATTCTGATAATCCGACAAATAAGGTTCCCAGTCCGTTGAAATGAAGTCGATATGGTCGACCCGGGCCGCCTCCGGGAAGATTCCGTTCCCGTCCTTGTAATACTTCCGGTTCGGGTAGGCCCGCCGTGCGACATACCCTCCCGGAGAACATGCCCGCATCGCCTGCAGCATTTCCATCAGTCCCTCCTCTTCACGACCACACCGATCTCGTCCATACGGCCGAACTCGTCCAGCAGCTCGTCGATCAACGGATAAACCTGATCACATAATGCCTGCGGTTTGTTCCGGGCCTTTTCGATCGCGGCGATCCAGTCGCCCGCGTTGGTCCGGACCGCATGCTTCAATCCGGCTTCCAGGGTTGCGATCTTCATGGCCGTGTGCAGCTCGACCTCTTCGATCTTGCGGTACAAGCCCCGGTCCCTGGCGTTCTCGAACTCCTTGCGGTCCGCATCCTCCTTGGCCTTGCGCGTTTCGTGGCGCAGCTTCTGGATGTTGAGATCTTCAGCTTCGTCCGCGCGGTTGAACCCGGACTGCATCAGCTGCGCCCGGGCCACATAGGCCATCACCTCGGTCATGGTGATGGCCTTCTTGTCGGCAAACGACAGCAGCCCGGAACGCCGGTCCTGGTACACCTTGGATTTTTTAACCGGCTCATCCCGGCCGGGGGCACAATACCCCTCGATCTTCAGCCACCGGGCCACATCGGCAATGGTGCCGACGGTTGCATCCCTGTCCTGCAGGGTGGTACCGGACCCCTCGACATCCGCCACCGCCTCGGCCAGGGCCTTTTCCGAGGCCTGCCAGTCGCGCAGCTTCGACGCCGTGCTGTCCTGGTTGTAGGCCTTGAGGGTGGATACCGTGGCGTTGTACAGGGTCGTCAGCCGGGCCTTGTCGCTGTCGCCGACGGTCTTCAAAAGCGTGTCGATCCGGTTGCGGTCGATGTTCATAACAAATCTCTAAACCAGCTTGGGGATCTCGGGCAGTTCGAGGGGCGCAAGCTCCGCGCCCCAGTCCTGCGTTATTTCAAAACCCACGGAGCTTTTGTATTCGGTTTTCTCCAGCTCATGGAACGTGTAGGGAACGTTCATCTTCTTCGCGAGGATGAGCTCATTGGCCGTCCCCTTGCTCTTTCCGTCATGGATGAAGATGGCCCGGTCCCCGTCGTTGAGCACATCCAGGGACCGGTGCTCGAACGCTCCGCGCAGGTACTTGAAGTTGAGAAAATGCAGCTTGAGCGGGATCGCCTTTTCCTTGCACAGGTCGCGGGCCACCTTGCAAACACCCTCGGGCTCGGCATGGGTGACGATCTCGGTGATCCCAAACGTTTCGATCTCCTCCATGAGGAGAATCTTGACCCGTTCGTCATTGAGCGTGCGGCTGCCGTGCACGGAGAGTTTCATTGAGTCACCTCACAATGGCCGTTCAGGAAATTGCTTCCGTCCACCACCCGGGCCGGATGGTTCATGACGTAATCGAACACCACGGGATCCAGGAACACCGCCAGGTTGATCCGGCGGGAGAGCTCCGGGTTGGCTGCGGCCCAGGCCCGGTCCTCCTGCAGGCGGATGCCCCGGCCGTCCTTGACGATGCGCAGGGGGTACAGCCTGAACCATTCGGCCACCTGAAGGACATTCTCGGGAACATCTTCTTTAACCACTTCCACCCTGTCTCCCTCCTCCCCCGAATCGCCATCCGGAACAGCCAACCCGGCCATGCGGAACACCGGCGGCAGGCCGGCCAGGATCCAGGCCCGCAGGTTGACGCCTTTTGCAAAGGCTTCACCCGGATCCTTGCCCTCGGGCACCGGCCAGCGCTTGACCCGGGGGAACATTTCTTTCCACCAGGCGCAGGCCTTCCGGCCGGCGTCATCGAAGTCCAGGGCGTTGAGAATGCAAAGCGACTTGTCCATCATCGCCGCGGCCGCCTCGTCGGGCTTGGTGGAACTGGATCCTACCGCAGCCGCGCTGCAGATATCGCCGGCGGCCGAGGCGCAGGCCACGGCGTCCAGCTCGGCCTCGACCACGACAATTGCCCGGGCATCGTCACCCGTGACCAGGGTGGCCGCACTGGATCCGGGCAGCATGAAGTAGGGCAGGTTGAACTCGGGAGTGAGGTCGGCCTTTTCCCGCCGGATCCGGATGCGCTGGACCGCCCCGCCGACGAACAGCGGGATAACGATCCCGCGCGGGATCCACAGCGGCCGCGGCCGGCCGTCCTTCTGCTCGCCGGGCAGGCCCCAGGCGCTGCGGGCCCTGAAGAGCGCAGGCTTGCCGTTCTCCCCGGGATTGTAGCCCAGGTGGTACCGCACGACGGCCGCTTCGGGTATGCCCCGGCCGGCCAGATATTCCAGCTGCTGCGGATCCTCGAGCAGCCGGCCGTGGGCCCAGTCCACGAAGGCCCCGGCTTTTTCCTGCCATTTCTCGGCCGGCGGCAGGTACCGGGTGGGCACGAACGGCGGCTTCTGCCGCGGCCGGGGAGTTGACGGCGAAAGGGGCAGGTTGTCCAGGTCCCGTCCGGTGGCCGCGGCCGCCTCCTTGAACGTGCGGCCGCAGAACTCCACCAGGTACTGGATGGCATCGCCACCCTTGTCGCAGCTGCGGCACCACCAGGTGCCGGCTTCGCCCTGGTCCGGCCAGACGTGGAACCGGTCCCGGCCGCCGCACTCAGGGCAGGGAGAATGATACTCGCCACCGTGGGTGCCGGACACGCGCACGGGGCCCAGGCCCCGGGCGTTGAGATCGTCGAGGATGACGCTCATGCGTCCGCCGGCGCAGCCGAGAGCAGGCCGATGCCGGCCAGAATGTTTTCCTCATCCGGATCGATCGAAAAGTATCGGGACAACACCCCGGCGAACCGGTCGACCGGCAGCGGAACCTCGCCGGTGTGTTTGAGGTAAAAATCGCTGAAACGCTCGTAAATCACATGTAGGGCTGTCTTGAATTCCTCTCCCAGTGAGCAGCACTCGTCGATAAAGTCCCGGACATAGCCATCGTCCGTGATGGTTCTTTTCAGGTCGACGCCACGATAAATGATGGGCCGTGTTTTCCGAATGAAGGTGCCGGCCTTCTTGCGTCTGAACCGCAGCCCCATTCTTCTGCCGAACCAGTTCCGGGAGGGAACTTCTCCGGACCGGTTGTGGTCGAACCAGTTCCGGAAGGCCTGGTAGAGTTCGGTGGCCGGCACCTGGTACCCGTCGCCGACCAGGCAGCAATCATGCACAAACGCATCGACGGTTTCCCTGTCGGTCTCGGCCTGCGCTTTCATGCCCGGCGGCAGGCGGTAGCTTTCAGCCAGGTTGATGCCGGTGAGTTCCTCCACCTTGGCCTGGGCCATGAGCGAGGCCTCCCTGCCAGAAGATGTCATGCGTTTGGCTATTTTATAGGCATGCTCGAAGAGCTGGTGCAGCTGGCGCTGCTCCTTGAGGATGTCACCATAGCCATCAGCAGTATCCTCATGATGTCCTTTTTTTCGGTGAGGACTCGGTGCTTCTTCCGGATCACAGTGATGGTAGGCGCCGGTCTTGCGGATCGATGGCAGCACTTCATGAGTGACCCAGCGCTTGAACGTTTTGGCCTCGGGCTTGCGGGATTTGAAGATCAGAGCATAGAGCCCGGGCTCGTTGACGATGGTGACTTCCTGGAGCCCGCCAGGGGTACGCAGATTGTGCGTACCCTTTTCGTCGTCATCCAGCAGGCGCGTTGCGTCGCTGGCCATGCGAAAGCCCAGCACATCGCATATCTCCCCGGCCAACCACCACGGATTTCCCCTGTCATCCTGTAGTATTGTCAGCAAGTTACCTTTATAGCCGTACCTGATCAGATCCATAGAAACACCTCCTGTTGCTGTCGGGGCTCCGGACGGAGCGGAATTTTACTGCCCCGTGATTTTTCTCCGTCCGGAGCGCCAAAGCGCTGTTTTAAATACCTTTATTTTTTTACTTGGACGAACTCCCCTTTATCGCCGGAATAAATAAAAAGTTTTTTCAGAAAAAATATTCTAGAGATATAGCCGGATATTGGTCCGATACGGGAGAACACTCCGGCATCGGCAGTAAAAACGGTGTTTTAAAGCCCCGGACGACTCTAAAATCGATCCGGTCTGATAGTTCCGTCGGTCCGGTCTCAGGTAAAAAGCGCCTCCACGTTCTCGAGCAGGCCCACTCCCAGGTACTTGTACACGCCGTCCTTCTTGCGTTCGAACCGGCGTCCCATGATCGTTCCGAAGCGCTTCTGCTTGGGCGCATTCTTGGACACGTTCTTCTTCCACCAGCGCTCGAAGATGTCGTACAGGGCCGTTGCCCCCACCTGGTATCCCTCGCCAACGACGCAGCATTCGTCCACGAAGTCGGCCAGGATGTCCTCGTCGCGCTGGTACTCCTCCACCGCCTCTTTCACCACCGGCGGCGGGTCCAGCCCCCGCTGCTGGTACTCGAGGCACCCGCGCACCATCCAGGCCAGGATCCCGGGATACTCGGGGATCAGCTTCGAGGCTAAAAGCGGATCCGCCACCCGCTCGGACTCGTTTTTCGGCCGGCGGTCGACAAAGGAGAGCCTGAACGGGATCAGCACCACCCGCTCCCAGAAGGCGAAGTCGTCCGCCGGCGCATGCGGCTTGTGGTTGGTCAAAAGGAACAATGTGTGGGTGGGAGAGAACTGGACTTCATACTTGTCGTGGGGGTTGCGGCCGGTGAGCTTGTCCTTGCCGGTGAGCCACTTGACCCGGGAGGGGCTGACCCGGCAGCCGTCGTCGGTCTCCGAGGCGAAGGCCATGCGCAGGCCGCGCAATGCCATGATGTCCGGTGTGGGCCCGGTGGAGGAAGCCACCCGCATCTGGTCCAGGAGCATCTCCGATCGCACGGCGCCGGCCAGCGGCCCCATGATCTCGGAGAGCACCTCCACGATCAGGGACTTGCCGTTGCGCCCGATGCCGGTGAGCACCACGATGATCGACTCCTTCACCTCGCCGACCAGGGCGTACCCGAACACCCGCTGCAGGAACGCCATCAGGCGCTCGTCGCCCGAGAGGATCTCGAGCAGCTTCCGGTTCCATAACGGGCACGGGGCATGGATGCCCTGCCACTCGACCGGGGAGGCCTTGAGCAGGTGCTGCTCCTGGCGCCCGGGTTCCAGTTCTCCGGTTTCAAGGTTGATCACGCCGTTGGCGCAGGCCAGCAGCATGGGCTTCCGGTCGATCTCGTCTCCTCTGATTGCCATGGGATCCTCGCAGTTGTGTGCAAAATCAAGACAGTTGTTGGCCCGGCGCCGGCTGCGCAGCTGGCTGATCCTGGCGCGCAGCCCTTTGGCCCGGGCCCGGAAAAAGGCGATCTGCTCGCCCGCGTCGTCGGCCTCGGCCTCCTTGATTTTTTTACTCAAGTCGGCCAGCTCCTCGGCGTATTTGGCCACTACCTGTTCGATGCCGGCCCGGGCCGCGCCCATCTGGTCGACGGCCCAGTGGTGCCTGGCCCACACCATCCAGGAATCCATGGCCTTGTTGAAAACCAGTTTTCCCCTGTTGACGGCCTTGAAGAGCAGGCCGTCGCCCAGCTCGTTGGCGTCGAAGCAGGCGCGGATGAACTTCGCGTCGACCTGGCCGTTGACCGGGTCTTCCCCTGGGTCGGTCGCGGCTTCCTGGGCCACCCGGGCAGCCACCTTCCCGGCATACGCTTCCATCTGCGACTGCAGGTCGCCAGCGGGTTCGAGGGGCTCGGTCATGGCCGCCGGCCCCGGGGCAGCCGGTCGCCCGGGCAGCCGGGAAGGGCGATTGGAAGCAAAATTCCATTCTCCACTCCATTTTCAAATTTTGAATGTGGGCGGCGACTGAGCCTTTTCTCACCGCTATGGAAAAAGGGCCAGGAAGGACCCGCTGGCCTTCCAACCCGGTTAGACTGTTGGCCGGGCTGCCTGTATCTGTGGGGGTGTAGGGGAGCTGGCATCGTCGGTTCTCGCTAAGGTCGGCCCGGCTTGCGCCGGGCCGGTCGGTTTTGATTTCAGTCCAGGGAATCAGCCACCGGTGGACGCGGCAGCGGGATCGTCGGCAAGGATCTCGTCGGGCACCATGCCGCCTGTGTCTGCGCCGGACTCCAGGAACACCCGGATCAGCTCGCCCTTCTTGCAGGCCTTGAAGGCCTTGCGCTTAAGCGTATCCGCGAGAAAGGCCTGCGCCTGGGGATCCTCGAACAGGCCGAAGCTTTCCCCGAACGCCATCATTTCTGCCTTGGTTTTCTTGTCGAGATATTCGGCGGTGAAGCGCCACTCGCCGGCCAGGTCGATGCCGATGTGACGGGCCACCATGCCGCGCTCTTCGGTGGCGTAGTCGTCGGAAAGGATCGCCTGCAGGGCCACGGCATTGATCTCGTCTTTGATATGCAGCATGTCCATGCCGGCGATCAGGGAGAACAGCGCCTCGGAGTCCAGGCGGGTGAAGTCGCTGTGCGCATACAACTTTTTACCGGTACGGGGATGGCGCTCCATATACCAGTCGTGGATCCGGCCGTTGCCCTTGACGATGGTGAACAGGGCCACCTGGTTGGCGGTGATGCTGCCGGGAACGACAGTCTCGAAGCGCTGGGGCAGCTGCTCCTGGAAGAACGCCTCGCGGAAATACTTGCCGTGCCAGGCCACACGCGGGCCGTCCTGCTTTTCGGGTCTGGAGTTGCCGGAGGCGGCGGCGCCGGTATCGGAAGACTTGCTTGCCTTGGCCGCCTTGAAGCAGGCTTCGTCGCCGAAGCAGGCGCGGTCCTCGCTGGACTCGCCGCTGAGGTACAGGATGGAAAGATGGTTCTCGCAGGAGCGACATTTCTCCGCGATCCGGTCGCTGCCCCAGAAGTGATGGCAGTCGTTCCAGCCGACCTCGTCGTCAAACCGGAACCCGGTGGTGCCGAACTTCTTCGGATATTTGGTGCGGCTCCAGGTCTTGAGAAGATGAGCGGACTGCTTCTGCTTGAAACAGGCAGGGCGGTTGCAATGATCATCGCCGGATCCCATATCGAACAGCTTGATCTGGACGCCGGTGTTCTGGGTGCAGGTGAGACAGCCCTCGGCCTCGATGTCGAACCGGGCCGACTTCAAAGCCGGGGAGATGCGTTGGATCATGTCCTTGAGTGCGGATACGGAGACGGGCCTGTGCCGGCTCTCTTGGATCATTTTATCGAACACCTGCATCCGCTGCTGCTTGTCGTCCATGCGCGCCAGCTGCTCCAGGTGGCCATATTTGAGCTCGCCCTTGCCCCAGGCGGTCAGGATCTTCTTGGGCAGACGCAGGATCATCAGCCGCCGGCGGATGTACTGCTCTTTTATGCCGGTGCGCTGGGCCAGCTCCGGGATGGCGTCGACTCCCTTGCGGTCCACGAAGATTTTAAAGGCTTGCGCTTCCTCCAGGCCGTCCAGATCCTCGCGCTGCAGGTTCTCGATGGTCTGGATGTCCAGGGCGGTGTCGTCGTCCATGGGCTGGACCATGGCCGGGATCGTGGCGGACTCGACGCCGCCGTTGGCCTCGGCCACCGTCATCCGGGCCCGCCAGCGCCGCTCGCCGGCGACCAGCTCGAAGGGCGTTTTGCCGTCAACCGGCCGGACCAGGACCGGCTCCAGGACACCGACATTGGCGATGGACGCCACCAGTTCGTCGAATTTGGCGCCGCTGAACGACTTGCGCGGGTTGAACGGCGACGGCGCGATGGCCGTTACGCTGATCTCCTCGAATGTTCGTTGCATGCTTGCCTCCCTGGTGTGTGATCGGTGGGTTTGCCGTATTCGGGCAGGTTGCTCGGCAGGGTCGGGTGGATGCCGTCGAAGGTGATCCGTGCCCTGGCCGTTTTGGCCATCAGGTTCACGCAGATCGCCGCGGTCTGCAGCAACCGCTTGTTGAGTTCGACCTGCCAGTGGGGATTGTCCATGCGGATGGCGTCGATCCTGGCCACCCGTTTGCGGAACATCCGCCGGAATTCTTCCAGGCCGCATGCGCCGTTCATGTCCGCCCACAAAAACTCCTGGATGGCCCTGGCCGCTTTGATCACATCGGCAATGTAGCGCTCTTCATCGGTCAGGGTCGTTTTCTGATCGGGACCGAAGAACTGCTCGATGCACGTCGGTATGCCCCCGCCGGACTCGCCGGCGATCTCCTCGACGATCAGCGAGGCCTCGGTGGGATCGATGCCGCAGTCGTCCAGGTGTTCGGCGAACGACTGAAACTCGCGGATCAAAAATCCGGCCACCAGTTTTGCGTCGGTGGGTTTCATGGCTCCTCCTGTCCCTGGGTAGAAAAAAGGGTGTAATCGTTGCCGGGCACGGCCATGGCCACCCGGTCCGGCGACGGCCGGTCGTACTCGGTCAGGATCCTGGCCAGCTGGCACTCCGGACACAGAAAGTTGACCAGCTGCTCCTTGGGCACGATGAGGCCGCAGCGGCACTGCAATCCCGGGTCGTCATCCATGCTTTTTCCCTTTCCTGAAAATCCGCTGCCACAGCCAGGCCGGGATCACCACCGCCCCGGGTGCGAACTGCACCTGGTCGCGCCTGAGCCGCAGCGGCCTGCCGGTATCCGCCAGCGTTACCGTTATCCAGTCCGGATTCGAATCATCCAGAATGCCCGATATGGGAACACGCTCCACGCGTTGCATTCTCATCGGTCTTGGACTTTCCATGGCAGCGCCGGGTCCGGGCGGTAATCCCCATGCGCCGCAGGTATCCCGACATCCCGCCCAGGGTGCAGCCGATCGATGCGGCCATGGCCGTAAAGGTCATGTCCGTTTCGACCATGGCCATGATGTCCCGGTGATGTTGTTTCAAATCGATGCGCCGGGGTCGTTTGATGAACGCCACCGGCCGGCCGTGGGGATCGGCAACGGTCCGGCGGCGCCCGGCGGTTACCGGTACGGGAATCGTGGTGTCTGTAAGCCGGCCGCATTGTTTGCAGACGCAGGCGATCTTAATCGTTTCCATGCAGCGCCTTTTCCGTCCGGAAAGGGTATTCCCGGCTGGCGGGACGATAGTCCCTGTCCGTCGGACGCGATGCGCATTCATCGGCGGCATCCAGAAGCGCCCTGGCCAGCCCCCGCATCTGTACGGGCGTCATTTCTGCGCCCGGTCCAGGAAGGTCGACTATAGCCAGTGGCCGGTTGTCGGCGGTTCTGGCATGACGGACGTTTAAAACCTTCATGGGAAGTCCCTTCAGATTGCCCCGTTGGCAGGCTGATTTATTCAGCCGCTACTTGACCCGTCGGGGCGGCCGGGGAGGAGGCATCCGTTGCCGGCGCCACGCTCGCGAACTACTTCCAGCCGTGCTCGGCCAGCTGCACCATGAACCACCAGAAGGGCAGGCCGATTACGATCGCCAGGGCGATCAACTTGCCGATGATCTCCAGCCAGCAGCGCAAGGGGATGTCCGACCAGCGTATGGGCGCCATCATCGGGAATACTCCTTCAGCAGCTGGATCAGCTGCCCTAAAAGGTTTTTATCCAGGTCGATCGCTGCGGACTTCCCGCCTCCGAATACAATCAGCGTCACGCTTTCATCCTCGTTTCGGGAAAGTGCGTACAACAGGCGGTGCCCATCGATGGTGTGCGCCAGCTTCGGCTGCCCCGTCTCGCGGAAATCGCAACGGATGAGATTTCCAAGCTCGGCCGCGGCCCGGCGGGCATAGTCGAAATCAGGAAGGGTTTTGACCGGTGTCCGTTTATCGGCGAACCACAGCAGGGTGTTGCCGAAGGGCGCCGCCTCGATATACTGGATCAGCGATACGATCCCCAGGTACAGCCCCGCTCCAGCAGCGCTTTGCGGATCCGTTTGGGCGGGTTCATGTCCGGCTCCTCTTCCTTTTGGTCTTTTTGCGCTTTCCCGGCGTATTCCCTGGTTTGTCGATCCTGCCCCGGGCGAGTATCCGTTCCAGGGTCATGCCGGAGGCCGCGAAGCGGTTGAGCAGGCGGCGGGTCAGGTTCGCGTCCCGGCCGAGCAGCCGGCACACGGTCCCGAAGGCGGTCACCCACCCTGTGGCATCCGGGTGGTCGTCGTTGACCCACAGCAGCGTGCGCGACTGGAACCGCGGCCGGCCGATGTCCAGGATCGCCTGCCTGAGCATGCCCGCCGCCAGCTTCTTCAGGTCGATAATCGGATCCTGTGTTTCCTGCAGCGGCGTCAGGTATCCGATCACGCTGCCGCCGCCGGCCGAGCCGCTGGAGTCAGCCATGGAGACGGGCATGCGGAATTTCGATCGACTTCAGATGTTCGGCGCTGCTCAGCAGGTCGGCCAGGGCCATGCTTCTGCGGCAATGCTCCGGATACGTGGTCATGATCATCCTGGCCGCGGCCCGGATCAGCATGACCGCCTCCGGTTCGTTCATGGAAGGCGTTCCCATGATCCTGTCGAACTGCGCGTCCACCTGTCTGCAGGTTTGTACAAAATCGCCCATGGTCGGTTCCCGGTGGTACAGGGTTGAAGCGGCCGCCGTTATTCCCGCCTCGGCAATGAAGCCAGAAACTCCTGCTGCCGGCGGTTGATTTCTTCCAATATGACTTCGATCTCTTCCCGGACAATCCGCCGGATCCTTGCCTCAGGGTCCCGGCGCTCTGCGTCATCGTTGTGCTTTTCATCCATGCCCGCATTCCTTCCGGGCCGGTGCAGCCGGCCTCCGGTTTCAACCGCTGAAAATGAATATCAACAGCTGTGCACTGGCCTGGCAGACGATCCCGAACAGCACGCCGGACAGGTATGGGTGCCGTTCGTCAAAGGGGAGTTCGATGTTGCCGATCTTCATTGGTTTTGCCTCCCGGTGTCAGAATGAAAAATGCCACCGTCGACTTGTAGCGCCGGTGGGCCGGGTCCATGATGTTGAACAGGTAAAAAATCCTTCCCACGGTGAAACTTTCATCCTGCATGCCGACGTATTCAAGAAACTGAGGCGCGACATTGTTGGCCATGGCCGTGCGGTTCAGGATCGTCTGCATCACCCTTCCTCCAGCCATTTGTTGACATTCTGGTCCAGCTCGAAGACCACGGCGTTCCTGGCCAGGTCCACATCCAGTTTGCGGGCTCGGGGAACGGCGGACAGCACCGCATGGAACCGGGCCAGCGCCGGCACGTCGTCCAGGCACTCCTCGGCCAGGGTAGGCTTGTCCGGCAGGTTGTTTTCGGGATTCTTTTTAAGGTGGAAGCCTTCCGGCTCCAGGTATTTGCAGACGGCGGGATCGCCGTCGGTGGCGATCGCTGCGGCGTGGAGGAAGTCCAGGGAGAGTTTGATTTCGCCGTCCAGGGTGGCGTAGACGGTGCGCTTGCTGATGCCCATGATGTCGGCGATGGCCGGGGTCACGCTGCTGTCGATGTCGTCGGAATAGAGCAGGCGGGTTTTAAGATCGGATGCGATCTCTGGGCAGTCGAACTTGCGCGGGATTTTATGATAGGCCATGCTCACACCTCATCATTTCTGCACATCCTGACCCTTGGTTTTCATAGGCTTTGACCGGCGGACTGCTACGCTGCAACCATGGGACTTCACGGGAACCGCTTTGTGCTGGCCGGTAAACATCATGGCCGGTTATGCCTCTGGCGATGCGTGATCGGGTTTAAACAGAACATCCACCGGGACTTCGAACATGTCGGCAATGGCCGATTTCACCTCGGCGGACCCGCGTGTGCCGTCCATGGTGGCGGTCACCGTGGGGCGCGAGATGCCCAGACGGCTGGCCAGCTCGGGCTGAGTGATACCGGTCAGCTTGTGCAGGGCCTTGCGAATGCTGGGAAGCGGGTAGCCCAGGGTCACCAGCACGTTGACGGCCAGAAGATTGCGATTTTGCATCCGTTTCTCCCCTTGTAACCTTTGCTTCATTTTGTTAAATGTTCTAAATTAATGGCATGGAGTGGGCTTTCCTGCCGCCATTCGTGAATGTGAAATTGGTTTGAAAATTTCCATAAACAACCCGGGCGCTCAATTCGGTGGCTTGCCCTGCCGAAGAGTTCGGAATCGTTGGTGCCTGGCTTGAAGAATCCGGAGGGCTGGCTGGATAGGGGACGTAGCCAAGACGAGGTCATGATCGATCTCCATTTGGGATTGATCCATCTGGCTCCTGCTGCCCATCGTTCCCAGGCCGAATAGCTGACCGGACAGATTCGTTCCGAACTGGAATGAATGGTGTGCCGGGATCGGCATGCGGAATCCGGTTCAACGGAAAGTCCGGGCGGCTGATGGGAATCCAGTTAACATCTTTCATTGGGTAACCCTTGGCACTCTCTTTCAACATCAGTTACACGAAAACGTTATAATGTCAACAAAAAAACATAACGAAATAGTTAAACTTGACGAAATTATTGAACGGATCAATTCTAATTTTGGTATGAGTCGGAAAGATATAGCTGAGCAAATATTTGATATGACAACTAATGCTCTTGGAATGAAGGTCAACCGTGGAACATTCAAGTCAACAGACATAGAAAAAATCGCTGTTTGGGCACTTAACGAAAACGTTGATCTCAATTGGTTGTTAACGGGGCAAAGGCCACATAAATCTCATATATGCTCAAGTAACAATGACCCTGAAACCACAGAATTACTGGAAATGACCCGGAAAGTTGTCCAGTCGAACACCAGCTACGGACCCTCTCTAAAAACCAATATACGTTCCTCCCACCAGGCCATGGAAGCCGAAAACCGGCTGCAGGATCTGGAAAATAGAGTTCGGCAGATTGAAGTTGGGTCCGTCATGAAATGCGAGGTGTCAGGGGAAGGGCGGCCTTATAACGGACCTGAGCGCAGGAAGGGAGAACGCAGGCAAAACGACGTTCCGGGTGCAATCCCGGGGAACACAGACCGGCGCTCCGGAACCGACCGCAGAGTGTCCGGTTGATAAAAACAGTACGTTGCGGCGGCCGGGCAATCTATCACTGTCAACGTCGCCCGATTTTATGTGTATCCGGTAAAGTCGAATGTTATTTGAGAACCGTGTGCGTTTGCGAAAAAAAATTACCGTAACTTCTCACACCAGGGAAAGCGGGGTCAGGTCTCTACCTTTTACAAAAAGGAAATTAAAAATGGGAATCTCCAGAACCGCTCGCCTCCGAAACAAAAAAAAGAAATTCTCGAACGCCGGGCAATCTGATCATTATTTTCTTTTTTAAGAGGTGATTCACCGCCTCTAAGTCTTTTCGCACATATATTTTAGATCCATATCCAATTTCCAACTCTGTTTAAAACTGCATGGTATCTGATCAGTTTGATCAACATTGTGGTTATCTCAAACATCTGTAGTCGGAGAAAATGTTCAGTATTAAATATCGTAGAATATTTGAGCTTAAATAAGTAAGATTGCAAAAGGAAATAAATGAGAATTTTATCATACGAAGCAAGTGCTGGCTACGAAGATGATATAGAATTTAATAAAATGAAATTCGGGAGGTTAAATCTTATTGTTGGTAACTCTGGAACTGGGAAAACAAGACTACTTAATACTATTTTCAATAGTGCATTACTAGTTACTAAAGAGGAAAAATTCTTTATTGGCAAATGGGATATTACTTTAGAGCACAACTCGGAAAAATATCGTTGGATTATTGAGACAGGAAAAGATGATAATGATGATGATATTAAAAAAGCAAAAATTTTAAAAGAGAGAATAATAAAATTTGATAATGAAAAAGAAAATGTATTGGTAGATCGTTCTCTCGAATCATTCATTTTCAATGATAAAGAATTGCCAAAATTACCGAAAAGAGAATCAAGTATTTCATTGTTAAAAGACGAAAAGATAATAAAACCTATTTATGATGGATTGTCATCAATAATGCGGAGGAATTTTTCAGGATCTGACCTTGAACAAGAAACATCTTATCAAACTCTACCCTATAGCCTTTTTGAGAAAATTCAAGAGTCAAGAGACCTTGAAAATCTATTCCATTCAGGTTTGAATCTTAACTGTAAGTTGTATGTGTTATCTGAAGTATTCAAAGATATTTATGACAAAATATGCGCAACTTTTATAGAAACATTTCCATTTGTAACCAAAACAAAAATGTTAGGTGCCGATAATTTTGGGTTGCATTATCCAGGAATCGTACCGGCATTTTCGATGAAAGAAAAATTTAGCAAAAAATGGATTTCTTTAAATGCATTTTCATCGGGAATGAAAAAAGTACTATTAATATTATGTGATGTTTACATATTGCCTGAGACAGGTTGTGTTTATTTAGTTGATGAATATGAAAACTCGTTAGGAGTGAATGCTATTAATTTTTTTCCATCTGTACTGTATGAGGCAGGACGTAATAGTCAATTTATCATAACTAGCCATCACCCATATATAATAGGAAATGTACCTGTTAAGGATTGGCTAATTCTTCATCGGAAAGGTAGCAAAGTTTTTATACAACAGGGCGAAGAATTAGAAGAAAAGTTTGGAAAATCGAAGCAAAAAGCCTTTATTCAACTAATAAATGATTCTTTCTATGTTGAGGGAATTGAATGAATCTGTATATTGTTGTTGAAGGTGAGGTAGGAGAAAAATATTTATATCAAAACTGGGTGCCTCTTGTTAACCCAAAATTGAAATTTGTTTCACATTTATCTGCCATTGTAAAAAATAATTTTTCCATTATTTCTGGAGGTGGCTATCCAAGTTATTTTGATGTTATTGAAGCTGCTATTGAAGATGTTAATTCATATAGTTTAATTGATAGATTAGTAATATCGGTGGACTCTGAAGAGCTCTCTTTTTTAGATAAATTAATGGAAATGAATAAATTTATATCGCAGTTTAAATGTAAAGCCGACATAAAATTAATTATACAGCATTTCTGCCTTGAAGCTTGGGCTTTAGGGAACCGAATGATAATTAGACCTAACCCCCAATCACTGAAATTAATTGAATTTAAAAAATTTTTTAACGTTAGATCATCCGATCCAGAGGAATTGCCTCCTTATAAAATAGAAGAATTGAATAGATCGCAATTCGCCGAGGTATATTTAAGAAGTGCACTTAATGATAAATTTAGAAATTTATCTTATAGCAAAAGTAATCCCAAAGTTCTATTGAACCCAAAATATTTTCAAAGAGTAAAAGAAAGATATTCAGACACGGAGCATCTTAAGAGTTTTGAAACTTTTTTAACAGCCTTCAATTAAACTGTTTATAAAATTAGGGGACCCCGTTGGGAAACAAAAAAAGGATGGGCTCGGTGGGCGCATCCATAAATTTATAAATAGGGAGGGTTCGGGGACGGGCATGATTTTATGCGATTCCATAAAGAAAGACAGCAGGGTCAGGTTTCCTCATTTGACAAATAAAAATAATGGAAGTACGGGACATTGATTGCAGGCGTATTAACATCTACACATACTATTCTTTGTCCAGCGCACCTCTGACTTTTATGGCCAAATCCTTCATGGAGAATGGTTTTTGGATAAAATTCACATCCTCATCCAGTATTCCACGGTGGGCAATCACGTTAGCGGTATAGCCGGACATGAACAGGCACTTCAGCTTCGGAGAAAGGGTCTGCAGCCGTTGGGCCAGTTCACGCCCGTTCATTTCAGGCATGACGACATCGGTAACAAGTAGAGATAAATCGCCGTGGTGCACCTCAGCCAGCTGCAGGGCTTCGGCAGGTGTTTTAGCCATCAGGACATTGTATCCAAGCCTCAATAGCATTTTTTCAGCCAAGTTCAAGATCATGGCCTCGTCCTCCACCACCAGCACTTTTTCCCCATGGCCCTCGGGAGTTTTCTCAACATTCAACGCTCGAGCCTCAACGGCCAGACCTGCATGCTTGGGCAGGTAGATTTTGAATGAGGAACCTTTGCCCGGCTCACTGTATACGTTGATGAACCCTTCGTTCTGCTTGACGATGCCATAGACCGTAGCCAGTCCTAAGCCAGTACCTTTACCTGCCCCTTTAGTTGTGAAGAACGGCTCGAATATTTTATCTTGGGTTTCCCGGTCCATGCCACAACCGTCGTCACTTACCGCCAACATCACAAATTCACCAGGGACAAACCCCATATGTCCTGCACAGTATGACTCATCAAAGGTCACCATATCCGTTTCGATAGTAATTTTCCCGACATCGGCGATTGCATCCCGGGCGTTGACGCAAAGATTGGCAAGGATCTGGTCAATCTGGCTGGGATCCATTTTAACCGGCCACAAGCCCGCTTTCGGATTCCATGAAAGATCGATGTCCTCGCCGATCAACCGCCGAAGCATTTTTAGCATACTCTCTACGGTTCTGTTCAGGTCGAGTACCTTGGGAGCAATGGTCTGCCGACGGGCAAAGGCCAGTAATTGCCGAGTGATTTCGGTTGACCGCTTTGCCGCCTTCAAAATCGTTTCGAGATCTTCATAGAGCGAATCTTCCGGTTCCACTTGATCGATGCATAGCTCAGTATAACCGATAATAACACTGAGCATGTTGCTAAAATCGTGGGCAACTCCTCCAGCCAAACGGCCCACGGATTCCATTTTCTGCGCCTGGATAAGCTGCTTTTCCAACAAACCTCTTTTCCTCTCGGACTTTTTATGGGCTTGATCCATTTGCAAAACGTTAAGGGCGTAAGCGAGATCCCCGGCCATTTCGGTAAAAAGACTAATTTCTTCATTGTCCACGTTCAGATCATGATCCAATGCAACTATAAGGTAGCCGAAAGCTACACCTTCATGGGCCAATCGCGCACATAGCATTTGCGTTTCAGCGAAGCCATCGGCGTCTGCAATAGAACACTTTTCGCAAACACCACGCCTTTCCGTGACCAGAGAAACCTCACTAACAAAATCAGTACGAATGCAACATGGTGGCAATTTGCCGCGTTCAAGCATGGTGTTCAGCGGCTCTGAAGATGCTGCCAAGCCGGATCTGGCCCAAGAAACGGGCCGATCATTTTTATCGGTAAGCACGATAATGGTGGAAGAATAGCCGCGGTTGTCCACCAACAGGCGACACCCCTCGCGGATTAGCTTGTCTGGATCACGTTCATGTACGATTAACTGATTCACATCACGGATCGCCCGCAAGACTCGGTTCAAGTGAAGGATTCGCTGTTCGGTGCGCTTACGTTCAGTAATATCCTGGAAAGAACCCCGAACCTGAACAACCTTCCCATTTGCCAATTGCGGTTGTCCAATGGTTCGCACCCATTTCTTAACGCCTTTGGCTGTAATAATCTCCAATTCCAGATCATAGGATTTCCCGAATTCAATAGCCGCTTTAACCGCATTTTCAATTTCCATACGGGAATCACCACGATAATAACTAAGGCATTGTTCCATGGAGGTCTCATCATCCGGATCGAGATCATGGATTCGGGCGACCTCTTCAGTCCATGTGCCTTTACCGGTAGCGGGATCGAACTCCCAACCACCGATTTTGGCGAGGCGTCCCATTTCTCGGAGCAATTGATCCTGATATCGCAGTGCAGCTTCGGCTTGTATTCGTTGAGAAATATCACGGGCAGTCCCCTGGACTCGGATGGGCTGGTCACTTGTGTCACAAATCACCTTGGCATGGATTTCCACCGGAATGGGTTCACGGTTCTTATTGAGGATTTCAGCCTCAAAAAGGGTGCCTGAATCTTTCGGGCCCTTGGCTATTCCATTGGCTATTAATTCACCTATTTTTGAATAATTTTCTTCATCACAATGATCGATCAGTCGGGTTCCAATCCACTCCTCCGGTGTGTAGCCGGTTAGGTCAAGGCACGCAGGATTGACATAGGTAAACGTAAGATCCAGATTCATGTCCCAAATTACATCCAGGGAATTGTCGGTCAATAACCGGTATTGCGTTTCGCTTTCCAAAAGTTCTGCCGTGCGTCGGGCCACCTGTTTCCGTAATGACCGCAACCAGAGAAAAGATGCCAAAATTACCACCAAAAGAGGGAGGGCGACCATGGCCACATATTTGACAATTGTGAGAAAGCCAGGTGGAGTATCCTCGTAGACCCCCATCCATTTCTCGTAAATTTGACGGTATTCACCGTTTTCATCGAGAATCCTGAGTCCTTCGCCAAGCTCCGACAACAGTGCTTGATGATTCTGGGGGACCGCGTAGCAGTATTCAGGAGACAGGAACGGCTGCCGACCAACAGTTAAATTGTCCCAACCGTATTTTTTGATCCAGTATAGAGCAGTCAGACGGGAGACCAGTGCGCAATCATATTTCCCCTGGGCTAATTCCCGAAGAGCGTCCTCTTGAGCATCAACCACTGAAACCATGTCTGCGAGTCCGTTTTTCAACACAAAGTCATGCATGATATCTCCGTTTTGCACTACGATGCGTTTTCCGGACAATTCTTTAAGAGTGGTTGGCGGGACGGATTCACCTTTGCGCACAACACTGACACACTGATTTATAGTATGCGGTGCGGTAAAATCGAAGGTCAGATCGCGTTCGGGTGAGTAAAACATGCCTTGAAGGGCATCGATCTCGCCTTGTGCCAATGCACGCCGGATCTCTTTCCACGGCCCTAATCGAATCTCGATATCGAGACCCAATTCATAGGCTAATGCTCGTGTCAGGTCCACGTTGTATCCGGAAGGCCTGCCTTTTTCATCCAGATATTCAAAAGGTGGATAGTTGTGGTCTCCGCCTATCACAAGGCGGCGATTAGAAGGCAGTTCCAAGGCCGCGAACCACTTGGCGTGGAGGTGTTCGAAAGTTCCATCGGCCATAACCATGGCGAGTCCTTCATTCAGCAAAGCCAATGTTTCCCGATCACCTTCCTTGACGGCAAAACAAAAATCCTGACGGAATCCTTCAATAGGGCGCTTGACGATCTGAAGGTTGAAAAGGCCGGTTTCCTGGATGAGTCGCAGTGCTACGAGACGCTGAATGACAACAGCATCATATTGGCCTTCTGAAAGCTCACGCAAAGCTTCCTGGACACTATCCGTCGTGTGAATCTTGATACCGCGGTCCTCCCGCCGTAAAAATTCTTCGGCGTTGTCCCCTCCCATGACCGCCACCTCCCGCCCTTTTAAATCGCCTAGACTTTGTATATCGGTGGTGTCTTTGCGAACAACAATGGCGCCGTGAATGGACATATAGGGGAAGGTAAAGTCAAAAATGGATTCTCTCTCGGGCGTACGTCCAACCAAAGGCAGTGCGTGAACTTGACCCTTCTCGAGCCAGCCTCGTACTTCTGTCCAGGAACCGGTCTGGAAGGTAACATCTCGCCGCATGGCAGCAAGTGCCGATCGCAGCAATTCAATGGAAAAGCCATTTGGCTGTCCATCTTCATCAACGATGCTAAACGGCGGATAATCGATTTCCGCTGCGGAACGAATAGTCGATCTTGCTGTTAGAGTATCTTCGCCTGCAAAGGCATAAACTTCGGGTAAGACTATCGTGGCCAGGCTGAAAAACACGGCCATGAGGGAAATGGCATATCCATATTGGAGTCTGCATTTGATTTTCATATTTTACAATTCCATCTAAAGGAAAGACGATTATCGCTGGAAAACGGTATGTTTGCCCTCAATACCCAATTCAAGCTTCTTTATTTTTGTATAATCCCTTCATTTTAAAGAAGGCAGGATGTTATTTGCGTTCGAACCTTCTTGGGAAAAAAAGGTCGCAAAGGGATATTAGGCCGAGTAATATACCAAAACGTATCACCTCATGCAATGCACGCCATGTAAGCCTTTTGTCGGCAGCAACAAATCCATAATAAACATACTTTTCATATTTTGTTGCCAACAGGCATCGGGCCATGCAGTCGCCGATCCCCATAAACAATTCGTTATCAGCAACTCCTTTCCCATCATCAGCTTATTCCTTTTAAAGGGGGGCGCTGCCAAGATTTTTTTATGACACCGGCTCGATATCTGTTGTCATGCATAGGCATAATCCGCTTTTCAGTTGCACTATTACCTTAAGCCTTTCCCAGCAGATGTAAATTGGCCTCAACTAACCTCAACTAAAAATTAATCAATAATACTAAAGCAAACTCATTTTTATACCGATAGACCATCCAGTGGAAATGGTTCCAAATCGATGTATCTCGTGATGGTATCGGACTGATGGTGATGTCCAATTCTACGAATAGCAACGGACAGAACGGCAAGGAGAGCCACATGACAGGAATACGAGATATTTTAAATGCACAACAGGCGGCGGAATTCCTTTGTGCCCACGTGGAAACCATTCGTCGGATGGCTCGCAAAGGCACCATACCGGCATTTAAAATCGGAAAAGACTGGCGGTTTAGCAAATCAACACTGATGACGTGGTCGGAAATCAATCCCGGAATAAAAAAACAGGTCAACATCCTGGTCATCGATGACGATGCCGACGTCTGCAAACTCATGTCTCGGTTGTTAGAACCCCAGGGATACCGTGTGATCACCGCCACAACTGGCGAGGAGGGGTTGTTACATGTCCAGAACGATTCGGTAAACTTAGCATTGCTGGATCTGGAAATGCCCGTGATGAGCGGCCCAGAATTTATTCGGGAATTAAGGAAAAACCACAAAGACATCCCCGTCATCGTGGTCACCGGTTATCCGGACGGCAAGATGATGATGGAAGCATCCCGATTCGGTCCGTTGATGCTGATTCCCAAACCTATTGACAAAAAATTCCTGCTTTCGGCTGTGAGCTTGACACTTGAAGGAACGTTGGCCGAAACGGATGTCATGTGAAACGCACGGATGAAACCTCTTTTTGTCAGAAAGAAAAATCAATGACGAACATATTGATCGTAGACGACGAAGCGCAGATCCGGACACTCCTGAAACGATACCTGGAGATGGCCGGATACGCGTGCCAAACGGCAAAAGATGTCGCGGCAGCCATGCGGATACTGGACAGCCACCCGATCGATCTGATTCTGAGTGATATTGACATGCCGGGAGCTTCGGGCTTCGACCTAGTTCGCCAGGTCAATGAAAACTATCCGGATACGCCCATGATCATGGTATCCATCATCGATAAACCCGAAGAAGCCAGAGAAGCCTTGAATATGGGGGTTTACGGCTACATCGTCAAACCCTTTACGCGAAATATCGTCCTGATCAACGTGGAGAACGCTCTGCGGCGGAAACGGCTCGAAATCGAAAAAAAAGTCTATCTGGACAAGCTTGAAAGCATGGTGCGGCAGCGCACGGAAATGCTGGACAGCCAACTGACTTTTTTGCAGACTCTCATCGACGCCATTCCCAGCCCGATCTTCTATAAAAACAAGGAAGGACAATTCCAGGGGTGTAACACCGCTTTTGAGATGTTGGCTGGAAAAAAAAGAAACCAATTAATAGGCATGACCGCATCCGACATCGTCCCCAAGCTGCTTGCAGACATTTCCCATGCAACGGATCGGAAACTGATCAGCAATCCCGGAAAGGTTGCCTATGAATACGACGTGGTTTATCCGGACAACTCAATCCATAATTTTCTGCTCAATAAGGCTACCTTTCTGGATAGTAACGGAAACGTGGCCGGACTTGCGGGGGTGATGGTCGACATCACGGAGCGCAAGGCGGCCGAGGAAGCCCTGCGGGTGTCGGAAGAAAAATCCCGGCAGATTGTGGAAAACATCGGCATCGGCGTGGCCACGATCAGCCCGGATATGAAAATCCTATGGATGAACCGGCAGATGCGCAATTGGTTCCCGGATATCCAGGCCGCAGATCATCCGATCTGCTATCGGGCGTTCAACACCCCACCCCGTGAAAACCTCTGCGAATACTGCCCCACAGTCAGGACTCTGAAGGAGGGCATACGTTTTGAAGCCATTACCGCAACGCCTATGAATGCGGGTGAACACCAGTTCAGAATCGTTTCCACCCCCATCCACGACAAAGACGGGAAGGTGGTGGCTGCCATCGAACTGGTGGAGGACATTTCGGAAAAGATAACCCTGGAGCGGGAATTACGCCAGTCCCAGAAGCTTGAGGCCATCGGGCAGTTGGCCGCCGGCATCGCCCACGAGATCAATACCCCGATTCAATACGTGGGGGATAATACCCGATTTCTGGAAGACGCCTTCGGGGACATACAGCCGGTCATGCAGACCTACGCACGGCTGCTGGCGGCCGTCAAGGCGAATGCCGACACCTCCGAGCCTGTCGCCGATGCGGAGAGGGCCATTGAAGCTGCAGACCTGTCCTACCTGTCCAGCGAGGTACCCACAGCCATCGGGCAGAGCCTGGAGGGCATCCAGCGGGTCAGCAGGATCATCAAGGCCATGCGCCAATTCTCGCATCCGGGTACTGACCGAAAAATTGAAACGGATCTCAACCAGGCCCTGGAAAGCACCATCACGGTATCGCGTAACGAATGGAAATACGTGGCGGACATGGAAACCGACTTCGCTGCCGGTCTACCTGCCGTGCCCTGCTTCCCCGGAGAGCTGAACCAGGTGTTCCTGAACCTGATCATCAACGCAGCCCATGCGATCGGGGAAAAAACCGATGAAGGGAAGCAGGGCAAAGGGCTGATCCGCGTGAGCACAAGGATGGTCGACGACACCGTCCAAATCCGCATCGCCGACAACGGAGGCGGCATTCCCGCATCGATCCGGCAGCGGGTTTTCGACCCGTTCTTCACTACCAAACCCGTGGGCAAGGGGACCGGCCAGGGACTCACCATCGCCCATGCCGTCATCAAGGAAAAACACAACGGTTCTATTCAGTTCGACTCCCGCGAGGGAGAAGGGACCACCTTTACCATCGCGCTCCCCATTCAGGCGGTAACGGAAGCGGGGCCGAACCAAGGACAAAATGGAACAAACCCGGCATTACCGCATTAAAAACGGAGGTGTGGCATGAAGGTTATGATCGTCGAGGATGATCCCGTTTCCTTGACCCTGCTGGAAAAAATGATCCAAAAAACCGATGCCATGGTCATCACGGCCAGCAACGGTGTCACGGCGTGGGAAGCATTCAACAAGGAACGGCCTCGTATCGTGGTCAGCGACTGGATGCTGCCGGAGTTGAGCGGAATCGAGCTGTGTCGCAAGATCCGCGAATCCCAGACCACGGCCTACACCTACATCATTATCATGACTGCCAAGGACCGCAAGGAAGATGCCTTGACGGCCTTCGACGCCGGTGCCGACGACTTCGTGCCCAAGCCCTATCAACTCCGCGAACTGCAGGCCCGCATGCACACAGGATGGCGGATCATCGATCTCGAGGATAAGCATCAGGCCCTGCAGCAAACGCTGATCGACAGCCGCGCCAAATTCCGAACCATTTTTGACGCGCTCCACGAGGAGATCATCTCCGTTGACCGCGACATCAACCTCACCTCCATCAACAAGGCTGCCTCGACTGTCATGCAGGGCGACTATTCCGATGTCATCGGCCGGCCCTGCTGCCGGGTGGCCGATCCGGCGGAAGCATCATTCTACGAACATACTATCCGGGAAATGGTTGAAAAGGGATTCGACACGGGCCGCGCCGCTGTTTACCTGGACCGTTTTGGCAAGGACGACGGCAAGGAAACCATCAAGGAACGCACCGTTGTGCCGGTGATCGATGAACAGGGCCGGGTCCAGACCGTCACCATTGTATCCCGTGACATCACCGAAGCCCATCAGCGCAACGAAGAAATCCAGGGACTGAATCATAAACTCAAAAAGATCTCCAGCGAACTGATCAGGAAGAATTTAAAACTGGAGAGCACCCTGAAGAACCTGGAGCGCACCCAGGCTCAGATGGTACAATCGGAAAAAATGGCCTCAATCGGTCAACTGGCTGCCGGTGTGGCCCATGAGATCAACAATCCCACCGGATTCGTCAGCAGCAACCTGAAAACTCTGGGCGACTATCAGAAGGACATGAACCGGTTGATCGGCGACTACCAGAAGCTAAGATCGGAGCTGAAAGGCCTGCCGGACGGCCTGCTGCCCGCAACCGTCGTTGACCTTATCGCACAGGTCGACGCCACAGAGGAGGACGTGGACATTGCATACATCCAGGAAGATGTTGGGGATCTAATCGGCGACTGTCGGGAAGGAACTGAACGGATCAAGAGAATTGTCGAGGACCTGAAACATTTCGCCCATCCGGGCGAAGACAGGATGAAGGAGACAGACATCAACGCCGGTATCGAGTCTACGCTGAATGTGGTGAACAATGAGCTTAAATACAAAGCCACCATTGTCAAGGAGCTGGGCGACATCCCGATTATTCATGGCTACCCCCAGCAGCTCAATCAGGTATTCATGAACATCCTGGTCAACGCGGCCCATGCCATTGAAAAATCAGGGGAAATAAAAATCGTAACAGCCAGCATTGACGACAAGGTGGAAATCCGTATCAGCGATACAGGCTGCGGCATCTCGGAGGAGAATATCACCAAGATTTTCGATCCGTTTTTTACCACCAAGGATGTGGGCAAAGGCACGGGCCTGGGAATGAATATCGCCTACAATATCATAGCAAAACACAAGGGCCACATCCATGTGGAAAGCAAAGTCGGTGAAGGCACCACCTTTATTGTTCAACTGCCGGTGGGTGCCCTGCAGGAAACGGCGGATGCTGCATCTGAGGGTAAGGCATTCATGGCACAAGCAACCTGACGGGTAACTTCGATGAAATTGAAATACGACCACACGCTTCTGCTGGTTGACGACGAAGCCTCCATTCTAAAAGCTCTGAAACGGCTGTTTCGTCGGGATGGCTATCAGATTCTGACTGCAGAGTGTGGGCAGCAAGCACTGGACCTGCTCAGACAGATGGAAAACCCGGTGTCGTTGATCATTTCGGACCAGCGCATGCCGGGGATGAATGGCGCCACCTTTCTGGAGCAGTCCATGGACTGTTGCCCTGATGCCGTAAGGTTTCTGCTGACCGGCTACTCGGACATAGATGCCGTGGTGGATGCGGTCAACAAAGGCAATATCCATAAATACCTGGCAAAGCCATGGAACGATTCGGAAATTCTTTTGTTGGTGCGCGAGGCGTTGAGCCAGGTGGAACTAAGGCTTGAAAATATCCGCCTGACCGAACTGACCCGACGGCAGAATCAGGAATTGGCTGACTTGAACAAAAGTCTTGAAGAGAAAGTCAACGAGCGGACCTGGGCCCTGAAATACCAGAATAAGAAGCTCCATCAACTGAACAACGGCCTGGAAAAAAGCCTGATGGAGACCATCCGTCTGCTGCTCTCTTTAGTGGAGTCCAGCAATCCTAAACTGGGGAGCTACATGAAGGCGGTAGGGCAGTTGGCCCGAAAGATCGCGGCGACGGCCGGATTGGATGAAACCATACAGAACCGGGTGGAGATGGCCGGTCTGGTTCATGATATCGGCCTGATGGGAATGCCCGAAGCCATCCTGGAAAAAGACGAACGATCCATGTCGACTGACGAGTTCGAGGCTTACACTCATCACCCGGAGATCGCGGCGCTGTCCCTCTCCTCGGTGGAGGGGCTAAGGGAGATCAGCGAGATTGTCGGCGCCCACCACGAAAACTTGGATGGATCGGGTTTTCCTCGCAGGATCATGGGCGACGACCTCTCTACGGATGCCCGGATCCTGGCTGTGGCGGCCGACTACTGCACCGTGCTGCATCTGTGGCCAATAGGAGTAAAACGGGTGCTTTACGTGGCCCGCCGCTATATGAGCCATGCTACCCTATCCGCCATAGAGATCGCCGAGGAAATGGTGGTGCGCAAAGCGATCGCCGAAAAAGTCATCATTGAAGGCGCCGGCAAACGTTACGACGGGGTGATAGTTCGCCACTTTCTGAAAAGCATCGGCAGCGATCCGACGAAAAAGACCATCAACCAGCTACCCTTCAATCTACTGAGGAAGGGCATGGTCCTGATGGAAGACCTTCGCCTCAAGGACGGACGGTTGTTGCTGACGCGCGGCACGACGCTGGGCGACGGCGCACTGCAGAGTATAATGACCATCGGCAACCGGGGAATGATTGAAGATACCATCGCCGTCACGAAGGAATCGGGCCTCCAGACTGAAAGGGAGGATACACCATGAACCGCCACCGGATGATCAAGACGATCGACGGCATCAGCGACTTGCCGACACTGCCTACGGTGGCAATGGCGGTCAACAGCCTGCTCCAGGATGTCGATACTCCCATTGAGCACCTTGTGGACCTGCTGGAAAAAGACCAGTCCATCGTCCTCAAGATGCTGCGTCTGGTCAACTCCTCCTTTTACGGGTTTAAAAGCAGGATCACCAACCTCCGTCATGCAGTCACCCTTATGGGGTACAGTACGGTGCAAAATGCAGTGGTAACAGTTTCGGTCATCGACAGTCTGAAAACCAAAAATGCTCTCAAAGGCTTTGATATATCCCGCTTTTGGACTCATTCGATTTGCGTGGCCGTAATGAGCCGTCATCTGGCGGCCCAGACTTGCCTGGCCGTACCTGAAGAAGCCTTTACCGCCGGCCTGGTCCACGACATCGGCAAAGTGGTGTTGGTCAACCATTTCCCGGAGGTTTGCCTATCGCTGATGGAAACTGCAATGGACGGGAACGTTACTTTCTACACGGCAGAAAAAACCGAAGATACCTATCCACACAACCTCATTGGCAGCAACCTGGCCCGGCGGTGGATGCTGCCCGAATCGTTGAAAATGGCCATCCGTCACCACCATGGCGGCATTGCCCAGGGCGTCGACGGCACGCTTCCAGGGCTGATAGCCATATCTGACACCCTGGTCAACGTAATGAACAACCTGCCGGGGCACCGTCTCATTCCCGAGATCATGCCGGAAGCGGTAAGGGGTCCCGTAACCGGCATTTTAAAAGACAGCGCGAGCTGGTTTCCCGACGTCAAACGGGAAATGGCGGCGGCCTGTGATTTTTTCAACAAAGGATAGCGACATGGAAAAAAATCAACGCACGCTTTTATGCATCGATGACGAACCCAATATTCTCAATGCACTGAAAAGATTGCTACGCAAAGAGGATTTCAGGCTGCTGACCGCCAACAGCGGCAAACAGGGCCTTCAGATCCTGGCTGAAAATGAAGTTCATGTCGTAGTGTCGGACCAGCGCATGCCGGAGATGAGCGGCACCGAATTTCTTAAGGAAGTCAAAGCCGCCTACCCGGACATTATCCGGATCATCCTTACCGGATACACGGATGTGGACAGTATCAGCGAGGCCATCAACGAAGGCCATCTGTACAAATTTTTCCTGAAGCCTTGGAATGACCAGAACCTGAAACTGGAGATCCGCCAGGCTCTCGAGCAGTATGATCTGATGGAGGACAACAAGCGTCTTCATGACCAGGTTTTCCAAAAGAATGAGGAACTGAAAAAAGTCAATGAGAGCCTGGAACAAATCATCCTCGAACGGACCCAGAACCTGGAATTCCAGAACAAGGCCCTTCAAATCTCCCATGCCATTCTCGACGACATTCCCCTTCCCATTTTAGGTGTCAGCTCGGAAATGCTGGTGGTGATGGCCAACAAGGCTGCACGGCAGAATATGGGGCATAGCCGGCAATTGGAAGTCGGCGACAGTATTGGTGACTGCTTCGACGCAACGGTTGAATCTGACCTTCTCGGTTGTCTCGGCAGCCTGGAAAAAAAGCGGATTTCGGCCCGGTGCAGGGACGGCCGTGGATTTGAGATGGACCTGATCCCCCTGACCGGACGTTACCAGGGCCAGGGCATTATCATGACCCTGAACCCCGCCACCGACTGATCGATCCGGTACGAAACGCAAAAAGGACTCCTACCATGGCGGAACTGATTCGGGAAAAGAACAAACTGGTGGTCAAGCTGGTCTACTACGGCCCGGCCCTGAGCGGGAAGACCACCAATCTGATGCGCCTGCACGATATGATGGAAACGAACAAGTGCGGCGAACTGATGACCTTTGAAACCAAGGGGGACCGCACCTTGTTCTTTGACCTTTTACCCCTTGTTGTCAGGGCGAAAAGCGGATTCTCGATCAAGGTGAAGCTGTACACCGTTCCCGGTCAGGTGGCCCACGATGCCACGCGGAAGGCTGTCCTCTCCCGTGCGGACGGGGTGGTGTTCGTGGCCGATTCCCGGACCAGCCAGGCCGTAAGCAATTTCGAAAGCTTTGACAACCTGGAGAAAAACGCCGGCAGGGTGGGCCTGGATTTCGAGCGCCTTCCCCTGGTGGTGCAGTTCAACAAGCGGGACCTGACGGATATCGTCAGCGAGGAGGACGTCCTCCGCCGTTGGCAACCCACCGGGCTGCCCATCGTTTTCAGTTCTGCCCTGAAAGGCATCGGTATTGTAAAGACGTTCCACCGCTTACTCGCGGGCACATACGCCAGCCTGGACGAAAGCTACGACCTGAACAGGCATCATGGCATACAGGCCGGTCATTTAACCGATCTTTTACCGGTATCGTGAACCTCATGACAATGCTATACGAACACATCGAAACAGACGCCTTCGACCGGGAATACGGCCTCGAAGACCTGCTTCCACAGGCCCTGGCGAAAGAGCTGCTGGAAGAGATCGACGGCTGCAGCGAGGCGGCCATTATTCTGCCTGACGGGGATGTTTATTTTGGCCGGTGCGCCGTCGGGTGCGATTTTTCCGAATGTATCTGTCAAGTGCCGGATGACCGGACGGTGCCGTCGATGGCCGGGACCGGCCACGGCCGGGCAATGCTGTTTCCACTGATCCACGAACTGGAAACCATCGGATACCTGGCCCTCGAAACTGTCGAGCCTCCACCGGCCGAAAAATACTCCCGGCTTGCCCTGGGTCGGTTCGTCGCCCGCAGTCTCAACCGGATAATCAACCTTAACTACCGGAATCGCATGACCGCTGGCCTTCACGGACAGGTGGTGGCCGATTCATACGAAAACCTCAAGAAAAAAGCCGCCGCACTGGCCCTGTCCGAAGAGAAGTACCGGCATCTGGCGGAAAATCTAGAAATCGAGGTGGAAAAGAAATCCCGTGAAATACAGGCTGCCCAGCTGCACATGCTGCAGCAGGAGAAGATGGCATCCATTGGCCAGTTGGCGGCAGGAATGGCCCATGAGTTAAACAACCCCGTCGGTTTTGTAATCAGCAACCTGAATACGCTCAAAGCTGGCACCACAGATCTGGCGGCTCTCATCGGCAAATACCGGCAGCTCACGGCGCTTCTGACCGGAACGTCCACCGACGGACTGAAGGCCCGTCAAATCGGGGAACTGTTGTCTGCCATCGACCGGTTCATCGACGATATCGATCTGGACTTTGTCCTGTCCGATACCGGCGACCTGATCGATGAATCCCTGGATGGGGCCAAACGGGTGAAGATCATCGTCCAGAACCTCAGGGATTTCACCCACCCCAGCATCGACACGACGGAAAGCGCCGCCATCAACGACTGCCTGGACACCACGCTGGCGATCCTTTCCAGCCACGTGATGCCGGATGTCACCGTCACCCGGCAGTACGGGGAACTCCCTTTGGTGACCTGCCATCTGCGGGAAATAAACCAGGTGTTTTTCAATATCCTCAAAAATGCCTTCCAGGCCGTCGGCTACCAGGGGGAGATCACCATCGAAACAGTCAGCGACGGTGATGCGGTAATGGTCCGTGTTTCGGATACGGGCCCCGGTATCGAAAAAAGTCACCTGGAAAGAATTTTCGATCCATTTTTCACTACCCGGGAAGTGGGCGGCGGAACCGGGTTGGGTCTTTTCCAGGCATACAGCACCGTAAAAACCCATGGCGGAACCATCGCCGTGGACAGCACCCGGGGAAAAGGCAGCACTTTTTCGGTGCGCCTGCCGATAGCCCCGTGCGGGCAGGCGGATGACAAAAACAGGAACCTTGACCGGAAATCTTCAACCTGAAAACCGAGCCGAAAACTATGTCCCGATTTGCATCCCTATTTTTGAACGACGACGCCGCCAAAGGGCGCGCTGAAGCCAAGGATTTTTCCGATCCGGGCGAAACGGGAAGGTACAGGATTCTTTTCGTCGATGATGAACCCAATGTGCTCAAGGCCATGCGGCGCATATTCCGGCAGGAGAACTACGACCTGCTCACCGCCGGGTCGGGCCCCGAAGCCCTGGCGCTGATGGAGAAACACCAGCCGGTCCACGTGGTGGTGTCCGATCACCGCATGCCCGGCATGACCGGTACGGATCTGCTCAAACAGGTAAAAGCCGGGCACCCCAAAACCATCCGGATCATGCTTACCGGATACGCGGACACCGATGCCGTGATGGGGGCCGTCAACGAAGGCGCCGTCTACAAATTCATCACCAAGCCCTGGAACGATGACGACCTCCGGCTCACCGTGAGCCTGGCTCTTGAGCAATACGACCTGATTCGCGAAAACACATCGCTGAAGCGGCAGGCGGAAACCCAGAAAAAAGAGATCAAACAACTGAGCCGTTTCGTCAATTCCCACCGCAGCCAGCTGGGAAACATCCTGATCGCCGAAGGGCTCATCGAACCGGAGGTCCTGGAAAAAGCGCTGTCCATCCAGACGAAAAACAATAACATCCTCTCCAGGATTCTGGTCAATATCGGGGCCATCGACGAAAAAACCATCATCGGCGCCATCGAGAAAGCCACGGATGTCAATCGCGTTTCCCCAGCCGAATTCAATGTCCCCGAGGCACTGGCCTCGTTGATTCCCAGGGAGATTTGCGAAAAAAACATTCTGCTTCCCCTTAAAAAGAGCGGGCAGAAGCTTATCGTGGCTATGGCCGATCCCACGGATTACGCCAAAATCGACGATCTTTCCTTTATCACCGGAATGCCCGTCCAGCCGGTAATTGCTCCCAGCAAGGAGATCGTGGCCAAGATCAAGGAGATCTACGGGGAGGATCAGGATTTCGAAGCAGCCTTGACCGAGATGGACCTGAATGATCCCACTGAACAGATCGAGATCGTCCTGGAGGAAACGGACGAAGGGTCGGATATCGAAGAACTGCTGCGGGCCAAGGACAAGCCCCCGGCCATCCGCATTGTCAATGCCATCATCTCCGACGCCCTGCGGCACGGGGCGTCTGACGTGCATATCGAGCCCAAAACCAAATTCATCATGGTTCGCTACCGGATCGACGACCTGCTGGTCGACAAGCTTCACATACCCGTGAACATGCAGCTGGCCATCGTCTCCCGGATCAAGGTCATGAGCGACCTGGACATCGCCGAACGACGGCGCCCCCAGGACGGACGCATCACGGTGAAGTCCTCCACCCGCATGGTGGACATGCGCATCTCCACCCTGCCCACTATCAACGGCGAGAAGGTGGTGCTGCGCATCCTGGACAAAAACGCCGCCAGCAAGGAGATCGAGGACCTGGGGTTTGCCGGCAAGGACCTGACCGTGGTGAGACAGTTCATTGAACGGCCCCAGGGAATCATCCTGGCCACAGGCCCCACCGGCAGCGGCAAAACCACCTCTCTTTACGGCCTGCTGCGCAAGGGCGCAAAGATTACCAAAAACTTCACCACTATTGAAGACCCGGTGGAATATTACATGAGCATGGCCGAACAGGTGAACGTTCGGGACAAGATCGGCCTCTCTTTTTCGAATGTACTGCGCAGCATCCTGCGGCAGGATCCCAACGTGATCATGCTGGGGGAGATCCGCGACCATGAAACGGCCGAGGTGGCCTTCCATGCGGCGCTTACCGGCCACCTGGTCCTCTCCACCCTACACACCAATTCCAGCATCGCCGCCATCACCCGGCTGCGGGACATGGGTATCGCGCCTTACATTATTTCCGACGCACTGTCCGGCGTGATTGCCCAGCGGCTGGTCCGTAAAATCTGCACTCACTGCAAAGCTGAAGTAAAGCCGGATCCGGGTATGCTGCGATCCCTCAAGATCAAGGACCCTGAATTCAAGTCATTCATGGGCGCGGGCTGCGACCGCTGCAACCACAGCGGGTATAAAGGCAGGATCGGTGTCTACGAGATATTCCAGGTCGATGGTGAGATCAAACGCATGATTCACAGGGACGCCACCGAACCGGAGTTGCTCCATGCCGCCAGGCTTACCGGAATGACCACCTTGCTGGATGATGCCGTAAAAAAAATTCAACATGGAACCACCACCTGTGAGGAAGTGCTCCGGGTGTTCGGCCCGCAGGATATGACGGAAATTGCCTGTGTGCACTGCGGCGCCTTCATGGAACAGCGCCACCATTTTTGCCCCTACTGCGGGGTGGAACTGATCAAATCGTGCAAAACCTGCAACCAGTTGCTGGTCAAAGACTGGCACCACTGCCCGGCATGCGGCACCGCCGTGCCGGGAAAACCGAAGCCAAATGGACACCCCGAGCCATGAAGACACCAGAACCCACCGGCAACAATTACGACGCCTGGACACTGAAAGCCCATCCGCTGAAGGTGTCCCATGCGGTGCTCGTCGTGGATGACGACCGGCAGATCAGAAGCGCCATCAAGCGTACGCTGCGCAATGAACCTTACAAGCTGGTGGTGGCCGACAGCGGGATGCAGGCCCTGGATATCCTATCGGGGGAAACGGTCCAGGTGGTGGTTTCGGACCTGGGCATGCCCGGGATGGATGGCATGTCCCTGCTGGCCGCCGTGGCGGACCGGTCACCCGATGTGATCCGGATGGTCCTGTCGGGGCATTCGGATTCCCGGCTCATTCTGGACGCCATCAACAGCGGCAGCGTTTACCGCTACATCCTCAAGCCATGGGACAACGATCACCTGAAGATCGTGATCCGCCAAGCCTTGGCACTGTGGGATTTGCAGGCCGAACGGGAAGCCCTGCTCGATGCCCTTCAGACCCACAACCAGCACCTGGAAAAAATGGTGGCTCAGCGCACCCTGCAGATGCTGGCCGTGGAGCGGCAGGCAGACATCGGACGCTATGCCTCCCAGATCGTCCACAACCTGAGCAACCCGCTGCACGCCCTCTCGGCAGCCCTCCAACTTCTGGACGTCTATGTATCCGGTGACCGGCCGGTCAAGGAAAAAATGGAAAAGGGACTTCACATCGCCCGCTCCGCGGCCGACGACCTGAGAGAAATTATCGGCAGTATCCTGTCCCACGCCCGAGAAGAAGCACAGTTTACCCTTGCCCCCATGGATGTAAACCCGGTGATCGAAAAAGAGATCACCTTTTTCGAAATGAGCCCTGATTTCAAATACAAGATTGAAAAAGAACTCCTGCTCGACACTGCGATCCCGCGCATCCGGGGCAACCCCATTCAGATCAAGCAGATCCTCGACAATCTGATCAAAAACGCCCTGGACGCCATGGCGGATGCCCCGGTCAAACGGCTGACCGTGCAGACCGTTGCCGAGGAAGACCATGTGGTCATCCGGGTGTCCGATACGGGCCAGGGCATATCACCGGAACACATGGATCGGATCTTTTCGTCCAATTTTACCACCAAACCGGTAGGCCAAGGCACAGGATTGGGCCTGGCTAGCGTTAAAACGATGGTGGAGGCCTATTCAGGAACCATACAGGTGGCCTCGACGGTGGACCGGGGAACGACATTTGACGTCCGCCTACCGGTGATAAAGGCGGATCCGAAAAAAACGATACATTTAGAAAGGGCAGAACCATGACACGACACGCAATTTTGATGGTGGACGATGAGCCCAATGTGCTCAAATCCTTTCAGCGCGCCTTGCGCAAGGAACCCTATACCCTGATGACCGCCCAGGGGGGTGAAGAGGGTCTCACAATCCTGGAGGCGCGAGAGGTCAGCCTGGTGATCAGCGACTACAACATGCCGAAGATGAACGGGCTGGAATTTCTCAAAACGGTGAAAGCCCTGTACCCGCATCTTTTGGCCATCATGCTTACCGGCCAGGCGGAGATTCAGATTGCCATGCAGGCCATCAACGAAGCGGGTGTTTACAAATTTATCCAGAAGCCATGGGAAGATGCGGACCTAAAGATGACCATACTCAGGGCGTTGGAATCCATTGATCTGGCAACAGAGCGGGATCATCTGCTGCGAAAAGTCAAGAGTCGCGACGCTATTTTAATGGAGCTGGAGAAAAAACACCCCGGAATCACAAAAGTAAATCGGGACGAAGATGGCTATATGATTATCGAATAAAAATATATGCGTAATCAATGGTGGATGGTATGCCAGCCAATTTCCTTTTCTTGGAGAAACCATGGAAATAGATAACCCATTTAAACGATGCCCCTGCTGTTTTCAGGCCTGGCAGACTCGCGACGACTTCCTAAAGGACACTGCACTGAAACTCAACGGATACAAGGCGGATTTTGAAAAGCTGGAATACGGACTTTTCTTCTTCACCCATCTGCAACCTGAGTGCAATTCAACGTTGGCCTTGGAAGTGTCAGATTTTATAGATCTTTACAAAGGAGAGCGATATCTGCCGCGACGAACCGGAGAAACGGAGTGCCCGGGGTTCTGTCTGGATAAAAACCAGCTTGAACGCTGCGATGCCATTTGCGAGTGTGCTTTTGTCAGAGAGATCCTCCAGGTCATAAGGAGTAGAGAAATCGCTTGAATTGGCATCCCTTGGCGTTGATGGGGTAGCCTGTCAAATCTTGTCAGCCAACGACAGGATAGAATGATTTCAGGCCAGTTGCCGACAATTTAATGACCAAACAGATACGGAATGGCTTACTATTCTTGAGTCAGCGTCTTCGATTCATCCAATACTTTTCGAACCGCTGAGGCTATCCCATGTGTGGTGAAGGGCTTCTGAATAAAATTGACGCCCTCTTCCAGAACGCCGTGGTGGGCGATAACGTCGGCCGTATAACCGGACATAAAAAGGGCCTGGACATTGGGGCAGAGGCCCAGGATCTGATTTGTCAGCTCACGACCGTTCATCTCGGGCATCACCACATCGACGATGAGCAGCTGGATTTGTTGGGTATGGCGCTTTACCAGATCCATAGCCTCACCCCGGTTTTTTGCGGTCAGAACCGTGTAGCCTAAACCAGTGAGCATTTTTTCGGCCAGTTTCAGGACCGAATCATTGTCTTCGACCACCAGTACCCACTCGCCCCTACCCTTGGGAATGGGTTTTGTTTTTTCCTCCATGGCGTCAGTGATCATACCGTCGTACCTGGGCAGGTAAATTTTGAAGGTGGTGCCCGTTCCCGGCTCGCTATAAACATTAATGAAACCATTGTTCTGCTTGACGATGCCGTACACCGTGGCCAACCCAAGGCCGGTGCCTTTGCCCACCTCCTTGGTGGTGAAAAACGGTTCGAAAATTTTCTCCTGTTTTTCCCTGTCTATACCGCAGCCGTCGTCACTCACCGCCAGCATCACGAAGTCGCCCGGAACAAACCCACGGTGACCGGCGCAGTAGGCTCCATCAAGAGTTACATTTCGTGTTTCAACGCTGATCTTTCCCCCATAAGTGATTGCGTCCCGGGCGTTGACGCACAGGTTGGCAAGGATTTGGTCGAGCTGGGAGGGATCCATTTTGACCGGCCACAAATCCGGATGAGGAAGCCAGGTCAGATGGATGTCTTCGCCGATGAGGCGGCGCAGCATCTTGAGCATCCCCTCCAAGGTAGTGTTCAGATCCAGTACCGTGGGCGCGATGGTCTGCTGCCGGGCAAATGCCAGCAATTGCCGGGTGATCTCCTCTGCACGCCTGGCTGCGGCGTATATCTCCTGCAAGTCGCCGTAAATTGGCTCGGTCGACGCCATTTTTTCTAAGGCAAGCTCTGTATAACCGATTATCACGCTAAGCATGTTGTTGTAATCGTGGGCCACACCGCCGGCCAACCGGCCTACCGATTCCATCTTCTGGGCCTGATGGAACTGGGCTTCTAATTTGACCCTCTCTTTCTCCGCACGCTTGCGATCGTCAATGAAGGCCAGGTTGCCCATGGTGGCCGTCTGTCCTTGATAATTAATGATGGTCGGCAAGTTATGTACCCACAGGGTTTTTCCATCCTTGCTCTGGTGGCGGAACTCGTATTCAGGAGGCGCCTGCTCGCCCCTGGCTCTGGCCAAAGAGACGCTCTTGACCATTTCCCTGTCTTCGGGATGGACAAAGTCCCAATACTGGCGGCCGACGATTTCTTCCGGAGAGTAAGCCAGCATTTCTGCGAAACGGCGGTTCACGAATTTCACAAGGCCCCCGACGTGGATGTAGATCCCGGTCAGGGAGTTCTGTGTAAGCAAACGGTACCTCTCTTCACTCTCCAATAGCTTCTGCTCCATTCGCTTGCGCTCGGTGATGTCCCGGATGTTGCATTGAATCAAATTTGTCTTGTCGACAAAGTAAATATCGGTATCGAAAACCTGCCCGGTTTTCTTTTTCACCGGAGCATCCTTGTAATGCATGATGCCGTCACTTTTCAATTTCTGCATCAATTCCTGAATTCTCCCAAGGTCTTTCGGGAAACCAATATCCGCCATCTCTTTATCGAGGCACTCCGTGTTTGAATAACCCAACATTGTGGTGATAGATGGATTGGCAAATCGAATTTTTAATTTGTCCTTTTCAAGAAGCAGTATCCCGTCGTTTGCGGTCTCAAAAAGGCGCCGGAAACGCTCTTCAGATTCCTTTAACAACTCTTCCACTCGATTGCGATCGGTAATGTCCTCGATGGCCAGAAGGATGATCGGATTATTGCCCGCCTCTCTTTGAACTTGCCGGGCATTCAAAAGCATGGTTCGTATGCCAATGGTGGAAAAATCGTGTTGGACCTCAAAGTTGTTAAAGGCGATATGTTGAGACAGGATTGTATTCAGCAGTTCCCGCAGCTTGGGGATATCCCACTGTTGATTGCCAAGGTCATAGACGAAGCTGCCCACCGTTTCTTCGCGTGTTACCTGAAAGGTATCAATGAAATTTTGGCTTGCAAAGAGAACCTTCAGATTTGAATCCAACACCAAAAGGGGTTCACGTATCGTTTCTACGATCTCATGGAATATCTGGGTTGTCGAATTTGATAGCATGGGCTCTCTTCCCTTAACGAATCGGCTCAGACCTTTTCCTATACGCCAGGTCGTCAAGTCTTTAGAGTTCGTCTTATTTGAAAAGGATGCAACAATCAAAAATAGGGATGACATCCTAAAATTACATTATGAATTCAAGAGCTTTTTGAGCTATTACGATTCGTATGAATTTAAATCGACAGCATATTTTCAGGTAAAAATTAGCTTTTCACATCAGGCTAATATAGAAATTCAAGATATTGGGGTACACCATGATTGATTTAAGGTTGAGATATATTGAGAATATCCAAGAAAAAGAACGCTGTCAAATACTGGCCAAATAAGGTCCGTATTCCCCTGCTTTAAGATGCTTTTGCATCTTTGTGGTTTAAAAACGCCTCCCACCCATTTACGCTGCTTAACCGTGGCGTATTCACACAACGACCACGCCTCAATCGTCCGGTCCACGAACGGCCAGCCGCATAGATCGATCATGTTTTCTATCCATTGCTCGAACATGGTTTTGTCCTCTTGACTTTCAGGCGGCAATAATTAATATTCCGAATTTACTGATCGCGTTATCGTCAAAACGTTATCAGTTTGTTATCAGTGACATGCGGAGCGTCTAAAACACTGGATGCAGTGGGAGTTCAAGTCTCCCCTCTCGCACCATGATGCCCCGTTATCGGTTTTGGGTCGGCAGCGCTTACCGCTTGACCCTTGGCAGCTATCGATAGCAGGTCCGCATTGACTGGAACGTCGGTATTACCAGCTATTGCAAGTGAATCACATTTCCGGGAATTTTTTAAAGGAGCCCTGATGCCTGTCGCGTCGGGGCACTTAATTTTTTACCTGAATCGAGCCGATTTCGGCGTCGGCCGGCAGCCAAGGCTGCTCTAAAAAGGGCTTCATTCAGGGTTCAGAAAGGAAATTTATGAAGGTTACCGTTGAAGATCGCAGTTCCGTGAAGAAAGTATTGCACATCGAGATTCCCGAGGCGGATGTGACCCGCGCATTGGATGATGCTTACCAGACCCTTAAAAAGACTGCCAAGGTCAAAGGCTTCCGGCCGGGTAAAACACCGCGCGGAGTGCTCGAACGGCTCTATAAAAAGGATGTGAATGCCGATGTGACCGGGAAGCTGATCCAGGATTCCTATATGGAGGCGCTGAAGGAGACCGAATTGAAGGTCGTTGGCTCACCCGTCGTTGATCCTCCCGCGTTGGCAGGCAAGGGCGACTATTGTTTTGATGCTGAGGTTGAGGTCCATCCGGAGATTGCCGACATTGGCTTCACCGGCCTGAAACTGAAAAAGACCCTCTATAAGCCCAGCGACGAAGAAGTGGATGTCCAGATCCAGATGATGCAGAAGAACCTGGCCAAAAGAGAGCCCATCGACGAACAGCGCCCGGCGCAGATCGGTGATTTCGTGCAGGTGGACTACGAAGGCTTCAAGGACGGCAAACCCTTCGAAGACACCAGTAAAACTGAAAATTTTGTGATTAAACTCGGCGATGCACACATTGCCGAAGATTTCGATAAGGGCGTCGTCGGCATGAACCCCGGAGACGAGAAGGAAATTACCGCTTCATTTCCGGACGATTACTTCAATAAGAAGCTGGCCGGCCATACGGTGGACTTTAAGGTCAAACTCAAGGACATCCGCAAAGAGGTGCTGCCGGAGATCGACGATGAAATGGCCAAGCAATTGGGACCGTTTACCACGCTCGATGAGGTTCGGGATAAAATCAGAGAGAACCTGACGAAGGGATACGACAAACGCATCGAGCAGGAACTCAACGAGCAGATATTCAGCCAGATCCTGGAAAAAACCGATTTCGAGGTCCCCGATGTAATGGTGGATTATGAACTTAACAGCATCATTGCCGATGCGGAGCGATCTTTTTCCTACCATAACAAAACTTTTGAGGAAGCCGGCATCTCCCGGGAAAGCCTTGCCGAAAAATACCGCGATACCGCCGAAAAACAGGTGCGCCGCCAGCTGATTTTGGGCAAGATCATCCAGCAGGAAAAGATGGAACTGGCTGATGCGGACCTGGAAAAAGGGTTTGAAGAGATGGCTGCCACCTATAATCAGCCGGTGGATGTGATCAAGGGGTTTTACGGAAACGGCGGTGACAAGATGGAGCTTTTTAAGCACGCCTTACTTGAAAAACAGGCGATTAAGCTTATTATGGAAAGGAACGAGATTGAGTCCGTGGAACCGGAAAAAGCGGCTCCCGAGGCTTCAGAATAAACCGTTTGCTTAACCATGGCGGCAAGCGTTTCAATCCACCGGCGACTGCCGTAACCCGTGCATATCGTGCCATCGGTTTTTAATTAGGTGCAGCGCACGGGCGGTGCGCTTATCGATGAACGCGGTACAGATGTAAAGGAGACAAGATCGTGACATTAATTCCGATGGTCATCGACCAAACCAGCAGGGGCGAAAGGGCCTACGATATCTACTCGCGGCTCCTGAAAGACCGCATTATCTTTCTGGGGACCGCCATAAACGACGATGTGGCCAACCTGTTGATCGCCCAGATGCTGTTTCTTGAATCGGAGGATCCGGATAAGGACATCAACCTTTACATCAATTCCCCCGGAGGGGTTGTCACATCCGGCCTGGCGGTTTATGATACTATGCAGTACATCAAGCCCGATGTGACCACCGTGTGCATCGGTCAGGCCGCGAGCATGGGTGCGCTTCTTCTGGCTGCCGGTGCCGAAAAGAAGCGCTACGCACTGCCCCACGCCCGGATCATGATTCACCAGCCCATGGGCGGTTTCCAGGGCCAGGCGTCGGATATTGCCATCCAGGCCAAGGAGATCCTGCGCATGAAAGACGCCTTGAACGACATCCTGGTGCGACACACCGGCAGGAGCGTTGAAGACGTCCAGAAGGATACGGACCGCGACAACTTCATGTCCGGCAAAGAGGCAAAAGCTTACGGCATCGTGGACCATGTCATCACCAACCGTGATGATCTGGATCATTTAACCGACACGGAGGCATGACATGGCCAAAAAAGACGAGCCCAACGACAATCTCTTCTGCTCCTTCTGCGGGAAGAACCAGAAAGAAGTCAAAAAGCTGATCGCTGGACCGGCGGTTTACATCTGTGATGAATGCATCCAGCTGTGCAGCGAGATTATCGAGGAAGAGAACGAAAAAGAGGCGGGTGAATTCGAGAACTTGATGATCCCGCACGAGATCAAGAACCGGCTGGACGACTACGTCATCGAACAGGATGTAGCCAAGAAAATCCTGGCGGTGGCCGTCTACAATCACTATAAACGGCTGGATACGTCCGTCAATGCCGGTGACGTGGAGATTCAGAAGAGCAATATCCTGCTGATCGGTCCCACCGGATGCGGCAAGACGCTGCTGGCCCAGACGCTGGCACGATTTCTCAACGTGCCTTTTACCATTGCCGACGCGACCAGCCTGACCGAGGCCGGCTATGTGGGCGAGGATGTGGAAAACATCATCCTTGCTCTGCTGCAAAATGCCGAATACGATGTGGAAAAGGCCAAACGCGGCATCGTTTACATCGATGAAATCGACAAGATTGCCAGCAAGTCGGACAACCCTTCCATCACCCGGGACGTGTCTGGTGAAGGCGTTCAGCAAGCTCTGCTCAAGATCATCGAGGGTACCACCGCCAGCGTCCCCCCCAAAGGCGGCCGTAAGCATCCCCAGCAGGACTTCGTAAAGGTGGACACCTCCAACATCCTTTTTATCTGCGGCGGCACCTTCAACGGGCTGGAGCAAATTATCAACCGGCGCATGGGCAGCAAGCAAATGGGATTTGGCGCCAAGGTGAAAAAGGATACGGAGCGCAGTCTGGGTGAAACCCTGCGCCAGGTTCAGCCTGAAGACCTGATCAAGTTCGGTTTGATTCCCGAATTTCTCGGCCGGTTGCCGGTCATTGCCACCCTGGATGAGCTTAGTGCCGAAAGCCTGGTCCGGATTCTTACCGAACCGAAAAACGCATTGCTCAAGCAGTACAAGAAGCTTTTCGAGATCGAAGGGGTGAACCTGCGGCTTACGGACAACGCCCTGGCGGCCATTGCCGACGAGGCATTGAAACGAAAGTCAGGGGCCCGGGGGCTGCGTGCCATCCTGGAGTCCTGCATGCTGGATATTATGTATGATATCCCCTCCAAGGAAGATGTCAAAGAGTGCGTGATCGGCGAGGAAGTGGTGCTGAAAAAAGAAGCGCCGATCCTGCTTTACGAACCGTCCAAGAAACAGGCCTGAAGCAAACAACCACCGGTAGATTTATTTGATTCGCCGGGGATCGAGGCAAACGATAACTTATGGTTAATATTCCGAAATTTTTTAAGAATCAAGAGATGGAAGCCTCAGCGGAAAGGCTTCCTCTGCTGCCGCTGCGGGACATCGTGGTGTTTCCCCACATGGTGGCCCCGCTCTTCGTCGGTCGCGACAAGTCCGTGAGTGCGCTCTCCAGCGCGATGAACAAGGATAAGCGCATCTTTCTGGCCACCCAGCGAAACGCCGGCGTCGACAATCCCGCGGAAAAGGATATCTGCGATGTAGGCGTTATCGGCACGGTGCTTCAACTGTTGCGCCTTCCCGACGGTACCGTCAAGGCGCTGATTGAAGGAAAACAACGCGCCCGCATCGAAAACTACGTACCCAACCCTGAGTTTTTCGAGGTCGAGTTGTCCCTGCTGCCGGATATTCCCGGTGACACCATTGAGGTGGAAGCCCTGATGCGCGCGGTGATAGACGACTTCAGCGAATATGCCGCTATCAACAAGAGCATCTCCAAAGAACTGCTTGCCAAGATTTCCGCCATTTCCGATCCGTCAAAGCTGGCCGATTCGGTTGCCTCGCACTTCTCTTTCAAGCTTGAAAGCAAACAGAATCTGCTGGAAACCGCTGACCTGGGCAAGCGCCTTTCGCTGCTGGTCAAGCTGATCAAGCTGGAAATGGAAGTATACCAGATGGATCAGCGGATCAAGGGCCGGGTCAAGGACCAGATGGAAAAGACCCAGAAAAACTACTACCTGAATGAGCAGATGCGGGCCATTAAAAAGGAGATGGGCGCTGAAGATGACGGGGGAGATGAACTCAAGGATCTGGAAAAGAAAATCAAGCGCAAGCGCATGTCCAAGGAGGCCTCGACCAAAGCCCGCCAGGAGTTCAAAAAACTCAAGCTCATGACCCCCATGTCGGCCGAAGCCACGGTGGTGAGAAATTATATCGACTGGATGATCAGCCTGCCGTGGTTCAATAAAAGCCGCATCCGCAACGATCTGATCGAGGCGGAAAAAATACTCAACGAAGACCACTACGGCCTGGAAAAACCCAAAGAGCGTATCCTCGAGTATCTGGCGGTGCAGACGCTGGTGAAGAAACTGCGCGGCCCCATCCTCTGCCTGGTGGGTCCGCCCGGCGTCGGCAAGACTTCCCTGGCCAAATCCGTCGCCCGGGCCACGGGCAGGAAGTTTGTGCGGTTGTCTTTAGGCGGGGTACGGGACGAGGCCGAGATCCGTGGACATCGCCGTACCTACATCGGGGCCATGCCCGGAAAGATTATCCAGTCCCTGAAAAAAGCAGGGGTGAACAACCCGGTCTTCTGCCTGGATGAAGTGGACAAGATGAGCATGGATTTCCGGGGCGACCCTTCATCCGCACTATTGGAGGTGCTGGACCCGGAGCAGAACTACAGCTTCAACGACCATTATCTGGATATGGACTACGATCTGTCGGATATTTTGTTTATCACCACCGCCAACACGCTGCCGGACATCCCGTTGCCGCTACAGGACCGGATGGAGATTATCCGGCTGCCCGGTTACACGGAGTTGGAAAAATACAACATCGCCAAAGCGTTCCTGGTGCCCAAACAGATCGCTGCCAACGGCCTTGATAAAGAAAATATCGCTATCTCCAAGGCGGCCATTTACATGATCATTCAGCGTTATACCCGTGAGGCGGGTGTGCGTAACCTGGAGCGGGAGATTTCATCTATCTGCCGCAAGACCGCGCGGAAAGTGGTTAACCAGAAGGACGGGAAAAAGCATATTATTTCGGCCACCACCATCGCCAGCCTGCTCGGGCCGCCGCCATTCAAAATCAGCCAGATCGAGGAAACGGATCAGATCGGCCTGGTGACGGGATTGGCCTGGACCCAGGTCGGCGGCGAACTGCTGTGTGTTGAAACGCTGACCATGCCCGGCAAAGGGAAACTCAGCATTACCGGCAAACTGGGTGACGTGATGAAAGAGTCGGCCCAGGCGGCAGTCAGTTTTGTTCGTTCCCGGGCTGATAATCTGGGCATTGACAAGGATTTTTACAAAGATCTGGATCTGCATATTCACATTCCCGAAGGCGCCATTCCCAAAGACGGTCCATCGGCCGGTATCTCCATGTGTACCTCGTTGGTGTCCGCACTGACCCGCCGACCGGTTCGTCGGGATGTGGCCATGACCGGCGAGATCACCCTGCGTGGACGCGTGCTGCCCATCGGCGGCCTGAAGGAAAAAATGCTGGCCGCCCATCGGGGCGGGATCCGTAAGGTGATTATTCCCAAGGAAAACGAAAAGGATCTGAAGGATATCCCCAGGGTGGTTACGCGCCAGATGAAAGTGGTGACGGTGGAACACATGGACGAGGTGCTGGTTCATGCGTTGGTGCTCGGCCAGGGAGAGCGGCTGTTCACGAACCATGACATGCCTATTCCGGTGGACACGGGAGGATCGGATCAGCCCCAGATATCCATCAATTAAAAAGTATTAGGGCCCTGATTTTGGACTTGACTTTGTCAGGGTGAATTGATAGCTAAGCACTTCTTCTTTTGCTGGCATGGGAAAGAAGGCTCTTTATAAATTCGGGCGGATAGCTCAGCTGGGAGAGCACCGGCCTTACAAGCCGGGGGTCACAGGTTCAAGCCCTGTTCCGCCTACCAGCCAACACGCTGATATCGTTTTCGGGGGTGTAGTTCAGTTGGTTAGAACGCCGGCCTGTCACGCCGGAGGTCGCGAGTTCGAGTCTCGTCGCTCCCGCCATTTTCCATAGAGAGTCCAGTTGGTTACCAAACCGGCTGGACTCTTGTTTTTTCCGGTCCCTCGATTGACGGCTTGCCAGACGACTTTTTCATTTTCCGCCATCCGATTCGCCGCTGCCGAACGTTTTGTTAAACGCTATGACCTCTGCCTCCATTGTTTTGGGAGAAAGACTTTCAAGTGCCTCTTGAACACGTTCCAGCCCAATCCTTCTCAAGTAGTATTCTTGCTTTTGGAACTTCTGTGCCGTAAAATAGCTCGGATATGAGCGACTGGCTCTCCCTTGGGGTAGAGGATAGATGCCGTCAAGTGTCGGATGGCTTGAAATCCAAAGGAACCATAACCGACTTTTTCAATGGCTTGCAAGTCATTCCAAAAAGAAACGGCCGGCAGAAATGCCTGCGGACAAAAGGGCGGGAGTCACAAGCGTAATGACCACGTTTTTTTTCATGTAGGGTAAAAGGGCTTCAATTCCCGAGTTATGGTGTTTGGCCACGCCCGCAGCCGTGTGCGCGGCTAGTGGCGCGGTAATGAGGACGGCGAGCGCCGTCGCAGGGAACCATCCCGCAAGCCAGGCGATCACGACCGACAGGTAGGCTCCCAACAGGAATACTCCGTAAACGATCACGCCCGCGCGTTTTCCATAAACGATCATCAGGTGGCGACGCCCCACGCCCGCATCCGGCTCGATATCCGGAAACTGGTTGATCAACAACAGATTGCTTACCAGGAAAAATGGGGTCAGAGATGCGGCAACAGCCGCCACAGTGTAGGTTCCGGTCAAGGCGAAATCAACGCCCATGACCATGCAGGGTCCGAATCCGATGCCAGGGGCCAGAAGGCACAGCAGTGGGTCGTGTGTCAGCCACCGGGTGTAAAGGACAATGGCCAGAATGCCTGGGATGCCGATCAGCAGCAGCCCGGGGCCCCACATCCGAAGAAAGTAAAGTCCCACCAAAAGGGTCAGAGCCAGTGTTACCACGCCGATGGCGGCCGCCCAATGGGCTTTTCCCGGGTGGTCCGGAAGCGTTCCGCTGCCCCCGGAAAACGGCGTGCGTGTCGTGCGGTAGTCAAGCCTGGACTTGAAATCCTCGTATTCGTTTAGGGCATTGACGCTGATATGAGCACAAAGCCCGCCAATAAGGGCAATCAGGAACCATTTCAGGTGAAAAGCTTGCTCACCGTAGAATGCGGTCGCAGCCCCCAGAACCACGCAAACCGGGGGCAGCAGCAAAAAAGGGACCCGCATGGGTCCGAGAAGAATGGATAAGGTCTTCATTTGTCTCCATTTTATCGATCGTGTCCATCCATCAATGACCCATTTTCTGGATGGACACGATAAGCGTTTGCTTCCATTGACGCGCGCCGCCAGATTCCGCAATATTGACGCCGGCCTTTTGGATATGCGTTAATGCGGTTGTTTGCAAGGGATCAATTTTCGTTCGCAAATCTGGCTTACTTTTTAATTCCTTTCTTCCCCCCGGTCATCGGTCCTTGACCAGAGCCTTTGCCCTTACCCTTTCCTTTACCATGACCGTCTTTCGGGCCCTGACCTTTTGGTCCAGTTCCATCTTTATTTGGCATATTAATCACCTCCTTCCTGCTTGCGAACGGTTATGTGAAATCAACTTTCCTGAGCCAGCAATTCAATTCAACCGACATTAATTGTTCATGATATTTGATATCAGTTCTTCTCGTTCTCTGTCCGAAATGTATGGTTTTAACCTTACGTTGAAAATTCTTTCTTCACGCTCTCTTTTTCTTGACACAGCTTTGTTAGCCTTAGCAATGAGAACATTAAAATCACATGGCTTTAATAAATAATCGTAAGCGCCAAACTTCAATGCTTCGACTGCCGACTGAATTGTAGCGTGTCCAGTAAGCATGATAACAGAGCCGGTTTCGGAAAAAAGGACAGGCTTTTAAGTGAAAACTCTGCTCTAATAACGCAGTAACTATTCGTTAACCAAGGAGAGCAGACAATGAAACGACCTAGACGGAATCACGCAGCAACCTTCAAAGCCAAGGTGGCGATAACAGCCTTACGGGGCGACCAGACCTTAGCGGAGTTGGCTCAACAGTTCGATGTCCACCCGAACCAGATCGTGCAGTGGAAGACCCAACTGCAAGAGCACGCCAAGGATCTGTTCGCTACAGCGGCAGAGCGCAAGGCCGTCAACGGCCCCAATGTCAAAGATCTACATGCCAAGATCGGCCAGTTGGCAATGGAAAACGATTTTTTGGCCGGCGCGCTCGGTCGTATTCCCGATGCGAGCGCAAAGTGATGATTGATCGGCAGCACCCGTTGCCGGTGGTGCAGCAATGCAAGATCCTGAAAATGGCGCGCTCGTCGTTCTATTACGCCCCCCGGGCCGTCTCAGCAGCAGATTTGGAATTGATGCGGCAGATTGACAGGCTGCATCTTGCATATCCCTTTGCCGGCAGCCGGATGCTACGGGATCTGCTGCGACAAGACGGGGCCAGTGTCGGTCGCAGGCATGTCGCCACCTTGATGCGAAAAATGGGGATAGAGGCCCTTTACCAACGCCCCCGCACCACCAAACCGCATCTGGGCCATAAGGTGTTTCCGTACTTGCTGCGCCATCGAAAGATCACAGCGCCCAATCAGACCTGGGCCATGGATATCACCTACATTCCGATGAACAAGGGCTTTATCTACCTGGCGGCTGTATTGGACTGGGCGACGCGACGTGTCCTGGCTTGGCGGCTGTCCAACAGCATGACGGCCGATTTCTGCATTGATGCTGTCGAAGCAGCGATTCGGGATTACGGAACCCCGGAAATCTTCAATACCGACCAGGGCAGCCAATTCACCGGCAAAGACTTTGTCGGCTTGTTGGAAAAGCATCATATTCAGATCAGCATGGACGGGAAAGGCTCCTGGCGCGACAACGTCTTTGTCGAACGCCTCTGGAAGAGCGTCAAGTATGAAGAAGTATATCTTCATGCCTATGACTCGGTGGCGGATGCCCGGCGCGGCCTGGGGCGCTACTTCCTTTTTTACAACCAACGCCGACCGCATTCGGCGCTTGACGGGCAGACCCCCGATGTGGTCTATTTCGGCCAACTTCCTCAACACCGGGCAGCCTGATCCCAACCCGGCAGAGTTTCTTCACTTAAAAATGCGGGTTTCTGTCCAGCACCCCGGAGCCAGCGCTAACTTCAACGAGAGGATGCCTTGCCTTGAGTATTTCTAAGATACTCATGCCATCTAAATCAGGCATTTGAATATCAAGAACAACAATATCAATGGTGTCACGCTTTCCCAATTGGTTTAGCGCTTCATTTCCAGATAAAGCACAATCAACAATGAACCCTTTTAACCGGAGCCGCTCGGCAATAGTTTTAATAAGAACTTCTTCATCATCTACCAATAGAAAGTGGATTGAAGACACTTGTCCCTCCACACACATTGCCTTTGATATTTAGTGCAAGCCATAACATCAGTCTTTCACCGCAATACGATGAATAATCGGTTTGGATGATATTTGAAAGCTGAGATGATTTCTTCATGATTGCCATTTTTCGTGAAACTCTGTGGCCAGACTATCATATCTTACTGATAAATCAATTTATTTTGGAACCCTTATGGTTACGTGGGGTGTTCCTTTGCCGTCCTTAATAGGTTTCAAAATGACGGATTTGCACCGAATTCGGGTTGTTCATCGTATTTTCGGATAATTTTTTAACATTTCTCCAATTATATACAGTGGGGGACGACATGTGTCGTCAATATGGATCTTGACGTTATTCGAACTATCCCATTATATTTGGTTCACCTCACGTTGACACTCCGATCCAATACAGATTTGAAGATTGACCATCGTGCCTATTGACCGACCGTGAGGTTTAATATAAAAACCTGGCACGACAATGCAATTTGAGTCAGGGGCAGTCTTCCCTGAGATATTGAATGAAAGGAGTATTCATGACCAAGACGTTTGTGGATATTGTGCCAATCGTTGCCGACAAGAGGACTAATACAACGGCGGCTGATTGACCAGAACTCAATAACATATAAACCAAAACGGTTTCTTTAAACGAGTTCTGTTTCTCCGGATCTATCCCACTGCAGGTTTCATCCAAAAGCCCACCGCCATAGTTGTTCTCTTTGTCAGTAACGAATTATAAATAAAATATCAATAAGTTACCATATGATTCAGGTGTTTTGTCTGCACTATCCTTTAAACTATGCACCTAATTGTTATTGAAAAAATTAGAGACAACAACGTGGAGATCACTAATGAGCACAATGAAAACTTTAGAAACCGCATATGCAATGGACTTCGTCCACTCTCTTTCAAAGTTGGGATGGTCCCCTTTTTTTCAAACGCATCTGGACAATTTATACGATGGTAAGCTTGAACCGGCCAGAGTGGTCGGAGTGAGGAAAAACAGTTTCTATGTCAGCCAAGGGAAAAAAGAGTTCCTCGCTACGGTAGCAGGAAAGCTCAACCATCAAATTGATTGCTTGTATCCCGTCGCAGGGGATTGGGTGATTATGACCGACAATGTGATTTATAGTGTTCTGCCAAGAAAAAACGCTCTGTCCCGGGGCGCTGCGGGCAGGCATGGAAAAGAAAAAGCGCAACCCACGCGGGAACAGGTTATCGCAGCAAACCTCGACACCGTGTTTGTCGTTTGCGGCCTGGACCGTGATTTTAACATTCGGCGCATTGAAAGGTGTTTGACTCTTATCTACAACTGCGGCCTGAATCCCGCCATCATTCTGACAAAAGGAGACCTGCAAATATTTCCGGAAAAGTTTATCCGTCAGGTTGAAACCGTTGCTTTCGGGGTTCCGGTACATTTGGTCTCTGCAAAGGATTCCCATGGGTTGAATCAACTGGAAGCATATCTTTCACCAGGCAAGACGTTAACCATGATTGGATCATCTGGCGCCGGTAAATCGACCTTAGTGAATCGTCTATACGGAAAGTCCGTCCAGCCGACAGGTCTGGTCAGTGAAAATGTGGGTAAAGGAAAGCATACCACCACCAGCCGGGACCTGATAGTAATGCCCCAAGGAGGAATGGTGATTGACAATCCAGGTATCCGGGAGATTGCTTTTTGGGACGGTGATGGCGGTATCGAACTCGCCTTCCCAGAAATTGAAAGGCTGTCTTTTGAATGCCGTTTTTCGGATTGCAGCCACATGCATGAACCTGGCTGCCGAGTCAATCAGGCGTTAATCGAAGGTGAAATTACGAAAGACAGAATTGAAAGCTACCATAAAATGAAACGTGAAATGATGTATCTTTCTGATCGGCGGCATAAGACTTCCGACCGAGTCGAAAAGGAACGGTGGAAAGCGGTAGCTTTGAAAATCAAGGCTGCTAAAAAAAGACGGGGCAACGGATAAAATTGTAAGTCAGAAAGCCTCGCAGCAAAAACTGGCCGGATACAATATCTTGTATCCGGCCAGTTTCGGTTCAACGTGCAACTTTTGTCGATCAATCTGGAAAAAAACTCAACCTTTATCTATTGTCGTCTTGGCATTTCGATGGTGCCGAGGGACCTACCCGGCCCGGCTTTTCTATTTCACACTTCGTATCCTGTGAGTATCCTGTAATTCATTCCAGATTCTGCGCATGACGTCCCGGCTGGTTTCATCTTCTTCTTTAATGAGTTCCCCAAATGCTTCTTCGAAATTCGGTATAGACGAAATATCCATAGGGCCGGTGGACTCCTTTTCCCGGTGGGACATGTCAGTCAGGATTTCATTTACGATTTGATCGATGTATTGAGTTCGCATTGAACTGTCCTTTCTCCCATGGTTATTGTTTGGGGGCTCCAGGAAACCGGGCCACCCATTGGTGGCCCGGTATAGCAAGGAGGGTAAGGAGAAGATTGGGCTCCCGTACCGGGTGCCTGTCCTATGGTCCTACCCTACCAACGAATCCTTACAAGAAAATGACCTGAAGATTACCGGATGGTAATCTTCAGGTTGGGGTTGCTCGAAGGGTCTCTTTGATATTCAGAAATCTCAAGATAGTATCCAATATGCCACCCAAAATTTTCCGGACGGGAAAACGATTATCGATAATGATACATCATCGGCGGGGATGCCGGGCAACGAATCGTCGGCTTTCGGAATTGCCTTTTCAACGATCTGTGCTTTCATTTCGGCCCCCACTTTTTTTTGCTGTTTATTCCATCCCTCTCGTGGCATCATGATTGGCACAACTCCACGAACGAACAAGGGCAACACTGAAAATGACAGCGAACGAAAGCATCGGAAAAATCAGCATCGTTCCTTTTGAAGATCGGTATAGGCAGGATTTTACGACACTCAATCGAGAATGGCTTGAGTCTTTTGGTTTGCTTGAGGATGCTGATGAAAAGCATTTGTCCTTCCCGCGTGAATCGATAATTGATCCGGGGGGACAAATTTTTCTGGCTGTCGAGAATGGGGCTGTCGTGGGTACGTGTGCAGCCATTCTTGGGAACGGGCCAACCGTGGAAATTGCCAAACTGGTCACCGCCCCTTTGGCGAGGCGGCGTGGAATCGGCCGACTTTTAGCGCAGACGGTGATAGACTATGCAGGCGGCATCGGCGCGAAGAAGGTTGTTCTGGTTTCGAACACCAAGCTGAAATCTGCCTTGGGGCTTTATGCGTCCATGGGTTTCGTTCATCAGCCGTTACCCGCGCAACCGGGGTATGCATCGGCAGATGTTTACATGGAATTGGTGCTTTTTGCTCACTGAAAAAAAACGGTGCAGTCTGCCGACAGGCAATACGCCGTCCGGCAGAGGAAAGAATCGGCGCTTGTAGAATCAGGATTATATCCGGATTGCACCGGCCGCCCGACATGAAAGTCTTCCCCACCGCACGCTATGAGTTTCATCTTCTCCGTGGAGGACATCCCCCCAAGGACGTTTTGAACGATTCTGTCGATGTCATTGTCCGCCCAATTTTTTTTTTCTGGATCCTTGACTCCGTGTGGGGCCATTCTTATTTTATTGTCATACCGGAGCAACGCAATGGACACTCAGTTGTCCAGCCGGTCACACCCTGTGAACGGCCCCCTCGCACCACCCCTTGCTCCGGTTCCACTTTTGTGATCGACGGCGATGCATCCATTACATTCAGGCAGTTTCTGACCGGTCTTCAGAAGACCAGATGCTCTTTTATACCGAGCTGCGCAGCGGCAAACTGAGCGGCTGCCTGACCGAGCCAATTCGGCTGGTGCGCGTCGGAGCCGATGACAAATTTGAAGCGATCTTTGAAAGGACCGTAAAATTTTTTCCAGTCCGTTCGCCAGACATAGCGGTTGTTGATTTCAATCAGACACGCTTCGGGTATCCGACTCAGGTCGGTACATAAAGCGTTGGGATGAGCGACAATGACCGGCTTGCCGGTGGCGAGCAGTTTGTCCAAGGAACGATAATCGGCATCCCGATCCCGGCAGTGGAAGAGGTAATAATCGACATTATAGCCGGTGGCTTCCGCGGCCCAGGAATGCCCGTCCACCTCAACGCCGACCTTCAGCCCGGCCTGGCGGATTTCCAGGACATAGTGCTCGAAAACACCATCTACCAGATTTTCGAAATGGTCGCTGATTCCTACGATCCTGGCATGGTTGAGCGCCGCGACCAGTGCAACGGTCTGTTCGGGAACGACAGAAGAATCACTTGTCGAATAGATGGTATGAATATGCAAATCCTGCAGCAGCATTTGGAAGATCCTTTCTTGACGTTTCAAGGTTACCTGTGGTGTACTTAATAAAATCTCCGCGCAGCGCGATCTTTTGGACCTTTTGCGGAGATGTTGTTTGAGTCGGGGTGACCATCCCTAATCGAATAAACAGCAGACCGGGTACTATCGACTTTCCCATTTCTGACTTGCAGATTCAGCAGCGTTCGATAAGAAAAAAAACCATTGGTCGGTGATTTGAAGCCATCCGGCGCGGCTTCCTGATGTCGGGTTCTCCCCATGGCTTCCTACTGATGTTCCTGGCGTTTCGATCATTGATACAAATTGATTAGGTTTAACCATTAAAAGAAAGGATTATTCATCATGGCAAATGAGGCGCCTATTGGCAACCCGGGGGTTGTCGGATTAGCGGGTTTTGGTATCACGACGATGTTGCTTCAGTTTCACAATGTCGGATGGTGCGGCGTTGGTCCTGTCGTCTCGATGGCTTTTGTTTTTGGAGGGCTGGCGCAACTGATTGCAGGCTACCAGGAGTTTAAGTGCGGGAACAACTTCGGTTACAGCGCTTTTGTGTCATACGGCGCCTTCTGGGTTGCATTGGGCGTTATTTTCCTGCTCAACCATTTCAAGATCTATAATTCCAGTACCACGGATCTAGGGTGGTTTCTAGTCGGCTGGACAATCTACACGGCAATCATGTGGATCCCGGCGATGCGCATTCATGGTGCCATGGCGGTTACCTTTACCTTGCTGCTGATTGGGTTTATCCTTTTGGACCTGGCTCATTTCGGTTTTCCGGAATTAACCAGCGTGGCTGGATATGAACTGATGCTATGTGCGTCGTCGGCACTATATATGATGGCACACGTCATTTACGCCCAGGTTTTCGGCTATGATGTATTGCCGGTCGGCGAACCTTGGCTTAAACCCAGGAATCCACCCAAAGCCTAACCATGGATGAAAATGCGGTTTACGACAGATTCAATGCTGGACAAACCCAATTCATTGCGGAGGATGGCATGAAGAAATATTTTATCATTACGTTTAGCCTGATGGTTGGTTTGATTGCAGTCAACGCCTGTGCTGAAGAATCGGCAACCAAAGATGAATGTGTGATCAAATGCCATGAAGCGGCGGCCATGATCAATTCCAAGGGGTTGGAAGCCGCTATCAAGGAAATTTCCGACCCCAAAGGTCCTTTTGTCTGGAAAGATTCATACGTTTTTCTGATGAACCTGGACGGGAAAATGCTGGCACATCCTTTTCGACCGGAACTCACCAAACAAGATCATGTCCTGCTGATGACCGATCCGACGGACAAGGCGCTGTTTGTGCATTTTGTCAACCTGGCCCGCAACGTGGGGCATGGGTGGGTCGAATACATGTGGCCCAAACCCGGAAAGGAAACCCCTTCCAAAAAGCTTACCTATATTTACCGGGTTCCCACAAAGGATGTTTTCGTTGGGGCGGGTGTATATGTGGGTGGCATGATTTACTAGAAGCCATCTTAAAAGATATCTGTTGACCCTCGCCGGAGGCGGACACGCCTCTGCGTTGGGTCCACGTTGAAAGCGCTCGACATGCCCAGGTATGTCTTCGGGTTGAAGCTCGGCCTGAGCTTCTAATTCAACCAACATCCTATTTTTATTCACCTTTCAACCAAAACCCCTGCTAATACCTGGCAGATGTGCCACCATAAAAACATCGCTCCAAGATAGGGCTTGCTTCTCATCCGGATTTTTGAATCAGGTAGAGGCTGACGATCAGCCCCACACACCCCAGCAGGCGGAATCCGTTCACCGGGTGTCGCAGCAGGCCGAAAACGCCGAAGTGATCCAGAATCACCGAGATGATGAGTTGGCCGATGATGGTGGCCACCAGCGTATTGGCAATGCCGATGCGCGGCGCCAGCATCAGGATGGTGGTGACGAAAATAACCCCGTAAATGCCGCCGGTGAAATAGAAGACCGGGGTGGATTTGAGTTGAGCGACCGATGGCAGTGGTGGATTAAGCGCCACAAGCAGGATAAAAAGAAAGATGATGGCCCCGAAAAATGAGATAAACGTGGCCTGAAGCGGGTGGTTGAGGCTCTTGCCCAGATGGGCGTTGATGGAGCCCTGGACCGGCAGCAGGCCGCCCACACAAAGGGCCAGTGCCAGAAACACTATATTTTTCATGTCTTTCCCTTTGGCGCGGTAATTGAGAATGGTTTGATGAAACTCATTTCGGACGGCATTCAGGCGACTTCATCATCCCGGTGAACGGTTTCCGGCGAAAAGGCGGGCTGACAGACGGCGATGTATTCGGCGCCGTCCGGTTCCGGCGTGCTGTAGCGCACCCACTGACCGGCATGGGCAATGACCGCCTCACCGGCCCGGATGTCCAGCATGCCTTCATCCGATTCCACCCGCAGCCGTCCCTTGAGGACGACGGTGTATTCGTCGAACGCGGGCCGCTGGCCCGGCTCCCGCCATCCGGGTGGAGAGATCATGCGGGCCACGCTGAGCTCCCCGGTGCCGGAATTGACCTGCCCGATAAATTCTTCAATGCGTTTAGGCCTACTGCCTGCCGCGTCGATGATGCTCGGACTGCTGATTTTAGTGGGCATGGTTTTCCCTTCAGGATTCAGAGGTCAGATTTTCGAGATCTGAGGACAGAGGCCAGAGGTCCGATTCCGGCCAAACATAGTCTACCACTTGCCTAAAAAAATGGGGTATGCTTGCTTTTCTCTGAGCTTTGAGCTTTGAGCTTTGAGCTATTCAATCAGGCAGACCAGATGGTCGTGCTGGCCCCGTTCAATTTGGAACTTGTCGTTGTGCTTTTTCAGCAGGTCGGCGAAGCTGCGGCAGCCGTAGCTGGCTTCGTCGAAGGTCGGGTCCAGCCGTTTGACCACCGGCCGGATGGCTGCCTTGAGCACCCATTTGTCCCCATTCCTCAAAGAGATCTGTTTGATGGCCTTGGTGATCAGTTCGGCGGCATCCTTGACGGTGGCGGTTTCCGTTTCTTCTTCCTCATCCTGCGGCTCAAGGGCGAAGGTTTCGTAGTATTTAAAATCCGAACAACTGTTGGCCCAATGGCGGTTGGTGGCATTTTTACACCCCACCCCGATGAGATCCTTGCCGGCGGCTTTGAGCTTTTGGGCCAGAGGGATGAAATCGCTGTCCCCGCCAACGACGATGATGGACGAAATATGGGGAAAGCGCAGGATATCCTCCACCGCGTCCAGGGAGAGTTTGATGTCCGCCCCGTTTTTGGCCTGGGCGCCGGGGGGGAATAGCTGGATCAGTTCCACGGCGCATTTAAGCAGGCTCTGGCGATACCGCGTAAACCAGTGCCAGTTGCAATAGGCCTTGTTGATGGCCACATTTCCATAAGTGGTGGCAAAATCGTAGACGCCCTGAACGTCCACCAGCACCTCCTGCTGTCGATTCCGGTTGGCCGGCTTCGGATAACTGCCGCTGCCATTGAGGGCGTCGAAGATGCTGGCATGCAGGTTTTCGAAATCCCAGTATATGGCTACCGCTTCCTTGGTCATATGTTCCTCGTTCGGTGATGGGGGTGGGACTGAAAAAATCGATTTTTTGGATTCTACCGTTACCTTGCTTTCTTTCGAACATTAATGAGATTATCGTACTTTGTCAATTTCGCCGTGGGTGCCGCCGGATAATCCCGGGTCAGCCTTTATCCAATAAAAACCCGTATTATATTAAGCATATTGTGTGTTGACATCCGGGAATGTCGAACAGGAGGGCAGACCGCTGAAAATTGACGCATCCGACCATGCATCCAAATCGTCATCACCGTTTTCGGTAAATAATGTGCGCATGTTCATCGCCTTTCGGGTGTTTTTCAACTGCCGGTTTTACTACCCGATTTTTACCGTTTTATTCCTGGATTTCGGGCTCACCGTGGCCCAGTTTTCAATTCTCAACGCCGTGTGGGCGGCCACCATCGTCATGGCCGAGGTGCCCTCCGGCGCCCTGGCGGACATCGTCGGCCGTCGTCGACTGCTGCTGTTCGCCGCCTTTTCCATGCTGGTGGAAATGGCGATCCTTTGCCTGGCGCCGCGGGGAAATACAACCCTGCTGTTCAGCTTTTTCCTGATCAACCGGGTGCTCAGCGGTCTGGCCGAGGCGGCCGCCAGCGGTTCCGATGAGGCCATCGCCTATGACGCCCTCCAGGCCAGGGGCATGGCGGACCAGTGGGGGCGGGTGCTGGATGTTCAGATGCGACTGCGTTCGGTCATGTTCATCCTCACCATGACGGTGGGTGCCGCCGTATACGATGCGGACCTGATGACGCGGATCATGGCCGCGTTCGGATCGGATTATCGGTTCACCCCGGCCCAGACCCTGCGGTTTCCCCTTTACCTGACATTCGTCCTGGCCCTGTTCACCATCGCCACGGTTTTGCGGCTGGACGAGATCTGCCCCGACCCCAAGGCGGATGGCACCTGTGAACAACCGTTCGCCGGGTCGGCCATGGATGCGTTCAAACTGACCCTTTCCACCGGCAAATGGATTCTAAAAACGCCGTTTGTTCTGGCAGTCATCCTGTTCGGCATGCTCTTCGACGGCATTCTGCGCATGGTCATCACCCTGGCCAGCCAATACTACCGCATGGTGCAGCTGCCCGAATCGCTTTATGGGATTATCGGGTCGATGATGGCGGTGACGGGGCTGTTCATTCCCCGATTGGCGCTTTGCATTGCCGAAAGCCATTCGCCGGCCTTCTGCCTGTGGACTACCGCCGCCACGGCCCTTGCCGGCCTGTGGGGTATGGTGTTTTTCTGGCCGTACATGGGGCTGGTACCGGCCCTGGTGGCTTTTTCCGCCCTATATATGGTGGGATTTTACGTCAGCTATTTTGTCAACCGGCAGGCATCTTCTTCGCGCCGGGCAACGGTGCTCAGCTTCAAGGGACTGGCCTACAACCTTTCCTATGGTTTTATCGGGATCATTTATGCGGGGCTTCTGGAGGTGAAAAAGACGGGCATCGATGCTGTCGGTATCGATACCCAGGCCGTGGAGAACATCGTTTTCAAGGACACGTTTTTCTGGTTCCCGCTATCCCTGGCCGCCGGCCTGGTGGTGATGACAGCCGGTCTTCTTGTATACCGGGCCAAGTCTACCGGGTGAAAACGCGTTTTGCAGATATGCCCGAAGGTCCGTGTTGACAAGGGAAAAGCATCTATCTTATTCTGACGTTTATGTTTGCCGCTGCTTTTTTCATTTGAGCCACCTTGATTTTGGATTCTTACGCGCCCGGTGCCACCCGTTCTGTTTTTTGATTCACCGTTGACCCCATTGGAGGCTTCCATTCAACCGGCACCGGCTCCACTGGTAGTGTGTCGGAAAATTCGCAACGACCGTGGCGGCCCGATGACGGCTGTCCGCCACCCTTTCTCAATAAGACAAGGTTGATTCATGGTTCAATCCGATGCCATCGAACAGGTTCCGGCGCCCGGCGCCCGGCAACTTCATTTTGCGGGAGACACGATCACCTTTCACCTCAACGTGCCCGAATCATGGGACGGGCAGGCATGGCTGCGGACCAGCCTGGGGCACGGCAGATCCGTGCTTCGGGAAATTATCCGGCAGGTGGATCACCGGGAAAACCCGTTGGGCCGGAGCTGGTATGATATTCCCATGACCGCTGTCGGAAAGGGCCACTATACCCTTACCGTCGCCCTGACCGAAGTGGGACACTTTGAGGCCAAGGGCTATTTCCTGAGCCGGGACAGCGCCGACCCGCTGTGGCCGCCGGGGGCCAATACCGCTGTCAACGTGGCGCCGGCGGACACCTGCTGTGCCAACATCATCTACAATGCCTTCGTGCGTCAGTTCGGTCCGAACAAGAATGGGGCCATGAGCGTTGTCGACCCGACCGTGAAAAGTCTGGATGACGCCGGATACACGGTCATCCCGCCGTCGGGGACGTTTCGGGACCTGATCGGGGAGCTGGATTTTATCATTGGTCACCTGGGCTGCCGGATCGTCCAATTGCTGCCGATCCATCCGACGCCCACCACCTATGCCCGCATGGGCCGGTTCGGCAGCCCTTATGCGGCCCTGAGCTTTACCGCCGTCGATCCGGCTCTGGCCGAATTCGACCCCAAGGCCACTCCCCTGGAGCAGTTCATCGAACTGGTCGACGCCGTCCATGCCCGGGGGGCGCGTTTGTTTATCGATATCGCCATCAACCATACCGGCTGGGCGGCCAGCCTTCACGAAACCCATCCCCAGTGGCTCGCCAGGGAGCCGGACGGCCAGATCGAAAATCCGGGGGCCTGGGGAGTGGTCTGGGCGGATCTCACGCGATTGGATTACAGTCATAAAGATTTGTGGCAGTATATGGCCGATGTATTTCTCACCTGGTGCCGCCGGGGCGTGGACGGTTTCCGCTGCGACGCCGGTTACATGATCCCCACGCCGGCCTGGCGCTTTATGATCGGGAAGGTCCGGGACCAGTTTCCCAACGTGATCTTCCTGCTGGAGGGGCTCGGCGGCAAGATCTCGGTCACCCGGGACCTGCTCAACTGGGCCGATTTCAACTGGGCCTACAGCGAGCTGTTTCAAAACTACGACCGGGGTCAGATCGAACATTACCTGCCCGGCGCCATGGATATTTCGCAGGCCGACGGTACCGCCATCCATTTTGCCGAAACCCACGACAACCTGCGCCTGGCCGCCACTTCCCCGGTCTATGCCCGCATGCGGATTGCCCTGTGTGCCCTGCTCTCCAACCAGGGCGGCTTCGGATTCGCCAATGGGGTGGAGTGGCTGGCCACGGAGAAGATCAACGTCCACGGGTCCCCGTCCCTGAACTGGGGGGCGCCGGACAACCAGGTGGACCACATCCGCCGGCTCAATGCCCTGCTCACGGTCCACCCGGCATTCTTTCACCCGGTACGCGTGGAGATGATCCAGCAGGGACCGGGCAATACCATCGTCGCCTCCCGTCGATGTGAACCCGGTGGCAACGGGCTGCTGATCCTGGTCAATCTGGATGCGGCATCGGCCAACGAAGCGGAATGGCCCCGAAGTCGGTCTCCTCTGAACGGGGATTCGGCCATCGACCTGCTTTCCGGGCAGCCGGTATCTGTTGGCGGCGACAGAGAAACGGGTCGGATCTCGCTGGGCCCGGGGCAAACGCTCTGCCTGACGAACGACCCGGAAGACCTGAAGCGGGTGACCCGGGCAACCGACCGATTCCCGCGCAGTCCGGATCGCATCCTCCGGCAAAGGCTTCGAGCCAAAGCGCTTGAGGTCTGGCGGTTCCACCGGGGAGTCGGGGACCTGGGCCCATGGGACCCGGACCAGGCGGCCGTGCAGATGCACGCATCGCCCCTGGATTTCTGCCGATCCATGAATCCTTGCGGCGCCACCCCGCGGACCGTGGTGTGGCAGTTTCCCGTCGATCTGCGGCGGGAGGTGATGGTGCCGCCGGGGCATTTTCTGTTGGTCCGCGGTCATCAGCCGTTTCGGGCATCCCTATTCGAAAACGGAACGGCGATGGCCGTCGAAGAGAGTCTGACTGACGCCGGCGGCAATCCCTTTGCCCTGTTCCGCCCGCTGCCGGCTGCCGGTCGCCACAAGCCGCGGACATTAAAGCTTTCCTGCTACGATCCGGACGGCTGCACCCATCATGATGCACCCCTTTTGTACCTCACGGCTGCCCGGAAGGTCAGGGTGAGAAAAATTTTTACCCGGCCTCGAATACGGCTTTCCGGCATCCATATGCTGGGGACCAACGGCCGCGGCGCCATGACCCGGGCCCATGCCCACTGGGGCCAGCTGCCCAGCCGCTACGATGCATTGCTGGCCGCCAACCTGAACCCCGATGTGCCCGAGGATCGCCGCATCCTGCTGACCCGGCTTCGGGGATGGGTGGTGTTTCAGGGATTTTCCCAGGAGATCGGTCCGGACTGCCTGGATGCGTTCGGGTTTGATTTCGATGCATGGGGCGGATGGCAGTACCACATCCCCTCGGGGCAGGGGCAGCACGTGGTGTTGAGTGTCGGCATCCACATGCTACCGGGCAAAAATGCCATTGACATGGTTTTCTACCGGCATCCGGACCACGGTCGCAAGGATCGGCTGGCTGATGATCGACCGGTGACCCTGATCCTTCGTCCGGACCTCGAGGATCGCAACTTTCACGAAGCCACCAAGGCATTTACCGGTTCGGAGCACCGCTTTCCATCTGCCGTCACCCTTCGCGAAAAAGGGTTCATCTTTCATCCCAATGACGACCATGCCCTTGAAATGGAAGCGGATCGGGCCGATTTTTTTATCGAGACCCAATGGCAGTACATGGTTCACCATCCCCAGGAGGCCCAGCGCGGCCAGGACCCGGATTCGGATCTGTTCAGCCCCGGCTACTTTTCCGGACCGTTGGCCGGCGGTGAGAGCGAGATGCTTAAGGCCCGCGTGGCAGACAAAGGCGGCGCGACCGTGGAACCCGCCGTTGACATGCGACGACGGATCAGCCGGTTTTTCAAGACGTCCCCCCAATGGGAACCGCCGGTGGCGGCCCTTGAAAAAGCGCTCGATCAGTATATCGTCAAGCGAGACCGGTATTCCACCGTGATCGCCGGTTATCCCTGGTTTCTCGACTGGGGGCGCGATACGCTCATCGTGGTTCGGGGGATTATCGCCGCCGGACGTCTTGAGGAAGCCCTGACCATCATCGTCCAGTTCGCCGTGTTCGCCCAGGACGGCACCATTCCCAACATGATCCGCGGAACCGACACGGGCAACCGGGATACCTCCGATGCTCCCTTGTGGCTCTTTCGGGTATGCGACGAACTGGGGGCGGTGATGGGCCAGGAAAAGATACTGAAAACCGATTGCGGGGGGCGGCCGCTGAAGCAGGTTTTGCTTGCCATGGCACGATCCATCATGGCCGGCACCCCCAACGGCATCGTCATGGACGTCGACAGCGGGCTGCTCTTTAGCCCGTCCCATTTCACCTGGATGGACACCAACTATCCGGCGGGCACCCCGCGCCAGGGATACCCCATCGAGATCCAGGCCCTGTGGCAGACCGCCCTGGACTACCTGGGCCGCATGGATGCGCCGGCGCATCGCAAAGGGTGGCAGCGTCTGGCCGGGAAGGTACGGCAATCCATCCTGGACCTGTTTTTCAGCGAATCGCGGGGCTACCTGTCCGATTGCCTGCACGCCGGCCCCGGGACCCCGGCCAGCCAGGCGACAGCCGACAATGCCCTGCGTCCCAACCAGATTTTTGCCCTGACGCTGGGTGCGGTAACGGACCCAAAGGTAGCCGGGCAAATTCTTTCCGCCTGCCAGAATCTGATTGTTCCCGGGGCCATCCGCAGCCTGGCCGACCGCCCCATCCATCCGGAGCTGCCGGTTTACCATAACGGTGTGCTGGTCAACGACCCCAAAGCGCCCTACATGGGTGTCTATGGAGGTGATGAAGACACGCGCCGCAAACCGGCCTACCATAACGGCACGGCCTGGACCTGGGTTTTTCCCAGTTTCTGCGAAGCCTGGGCGGACTGTTTCGGCCCCGGCGAATATGAAACGGCCCTGGCCTGGCTGGCCAGCAGCAGCCGGCTGATCAATGACGGGTGTGTGGGCCACGTGCCGGAGATTCTGGATGGCGACGCCCCGCACCTCAGCCGCGGTTGTGACGCCCAGGCGTGGGGGGTGAGCGAGCTGTTGCGGGTGTGGGTCAAAATTGAGGGATTGAAAAAGTCAGAGGTTGGGGATTGAGAGATTGGGGCGGGTCGAGTGTCTTTTTAACCGACGGATTTTTTTATTCCCGCACATCAAATTCAAACATGGGTGTAATTGAAATAGCTGTTATTGGTCAGCTTTCGTGCCGGCTGGCACCTTTCAGTTAACCTTCAGGAAAAACAATAAAAATTTATAAGGAGGTGCTTCGTGAGTCTTAAAAAACAGTATCTAAAAAACACAGACCGGTGTAAAGTATCCTTCCGCGTCCCCAAAGCGGCAGCCCCTGGGGCCAAGACCGTTCACATTGTCGGCGAGTTCAACGACTGGAGCACGGTAAATACCCCCATGAAACGGCTGAAGAGCGGCGAGTTCACCGCTGTCGTGGAGCTGGCACCGGGCCAGGCTTACCAGTTCCGCTACCTGATCGACCAGACGACATGGGAAAATGACTGGGACGCGGACCGATACGTGAAAAGTGATTTTGGCGACTGTGAAAATTCAGTTGTGGTGGTGTAATGATAAATGAATGATTATTGTTGCCGGCGTTGCTTGTACTAAACACACAAAATTCGACCGGATGGCCTTTGGTACCGCTGAGCCGGCAACAAGGATGACGTGGCAATGGTTGCCATACAATCCAATGAGGAGTTTGAAAATGAGGTTTATTCAGACATTTCAAGTCTTTCCAGATATTCCCGAGCCTCTCTCCTTCCTGGAGACGCTGTCGCGCAATCTCTGGTGGAGTTGGAATCAGAATGCCGTTGAGCTGTTTCGGCGGATCAACCCGAAGCTGTGGGAGGCGTCGGGAAGAAACCCCATCGTGTTCGCCACCATGATTCCCCAGGACCGGTTCAATGAGTTGGCCCATGACGACAGCTATCTGGCCCACCTGGAGCAGGTGCGCAAGCGCTATGAAAACCGGGTGCTCAACCAGACCAATGGCGACAGCCCCTGGGACCAGGGGGAAACAGTGGCCTATTTTTCCATGGAGTTCGGCATCCATGAGACCCTGCCCCTGTTTGCGGGCGGGCTGGGAATCCTGGCCGGCGATCATCTCAAAGCGGCTTCTGCGCTGAAGATGCCTCTGGTGGGAGTGGGACTGCTTTATCGTGAAGGATACTTCCGCCAGTTTCTGGACAAGGATGGCTGGCAGCAGGAAACCTATCCGGAAACCGACCTGTATCACCTGCCGTTGTCCAAGCAGAAGGACAAGGCCGGTAACGATCTGGTCATCCACCTGACCGGCATCGGTGAGGACATCCATGCCCAGGTCTGGAAGATCCGTATCGGCCGGATTCCGTTGATTCTGCTGGACACGAACCTGCCGGAGAATACCCCGGAGATCCGTGACATTACCGCGCGGCTATACTCCGGAGAGCAATATACCCGATTGGCCCAGGAGGTGCTTTTGGGGATCGGCGGCATGCGGGCGCTGGATGCTTTGGGCATCCAGCCGACGGTCAGCCACATGAACGAAGGACACTGCGCCTTCGTCGGATTGGAAAGGCTTCGACTGATCATGGACCGTTACGGCATCAGCCTCGAAGCGGCCCGGGAAATCGTCTCGCGGACCACGGTCTTCACCACCCACACCCCCGTGGCGGCCGGACACGACGAATTCCCGCCTGCCATGGTCAAACCCTACCTGAAGCTTTTTGAAACGAGCTTCGACATGAACGCCGACCAGTTGGTGGCCCTGGGTCAGGCGGAAGGGGCGGCTTCGGAATCCCCCTTTTCCATGTTCATATTAGGGCTGCGCACCGCCCAGTACATCAACGGCGTAAGCAAACTTCACGGGCAGGTGGCCCGTCACATGTGGTCCCACATCTGGCCCACCCGATCCGACGACGAGACCCCCATTACCCACATCACCAACGGGGTCCACATCCCCACGGTCCTGGCACCGGAAATCAAGCTCCTGTTCGAACGGTATCTGGGGCCCCAGTGGAACATGGGTTCCACCATTCCGGAAAATGCCAGCCGTATCGACGATATTTTCGACGAAGAGCTTTGGCAGGCCCACGAGATGTGCCGTTCGCGTCTGATCCGAACCGTCAGGGAACTGATGTACCGACAGTACGGGCGCCGCAATGCGCCGCTGGATGTCATGAAAGCGGTGGAGTCGGTGCTGGATCAGGATACCCTGACCATCGCCTTTGCCCGGCGCTTCGCCACCTATAAGCGGGCTCATCTGCTGTTTCAGGACCCGGACCGGCTGGAGGCCATCATCAATTCCATGGACCGGCCCGTCCAGTTCATCTTTTCCGGCAAGGCCCATCCCAAGGACAACGAGGGCAAGGGGATCATCCGCAGCCTGGTTGATTTCGGCCGGCGCATCAACCTGCGTCACCGGTTCATCTTTCTCGAAGATTACGACATGCACATCGCCCGCTGTCTGGTTCAGGGAGCGGACGTATGGCTAAACACCCCGCGTCGACCCATGGAGGCCTGCGGCACCTCAGGCATGAAGGCGGCCCTGAACGGGGTGCTCAACGTGAGTATTCTGGACGGTTGGTGGTGTGAGGGCTACAGCCCGGAACGGGGTTGGCGCATCGGCAACGGAGAGGAGTACCAGGATCACAACTATCAGGATGCGGTGGAGAGCCAGGCCGTATACAACATCATCGAAAACGAAGTGGCACCTCTCTATTACGACCGTACCCCCGGCGGGACCCCCAAGGCGTGGTTGAAGATGATGAAGGCCTCCATGAAAATGGCCATGTCCCAGTTCTGCAGCCTGCGGATGATATCGGAATACGAAGAGCGATTCTATCTGCCTGCCAGCCGGCGGTTCGAGGAACTGGTGTCCGATGGCGGGACGGAAGCCCTGCGGCTCAGTGCCCAGCACCACCGCTATCTGGGAAAATGGCAACAGATTCGGGTTGCTCTACCGGTGCGCAGCGCCCAGGGACCTTTCCGGGTGAACCAGTCCTTCGAGGTCACCACGGTGGTCCGGACCGGTGAACTGCGTCCGGATGAACTGAACGTGGAGCTGTATTACGGCAAGATGCGCCATCTGGACCGCATCGATAATCCCCGGGTGAAAATGATGCATGTCAAAGAGGAGCGCGAGGCAGGCACGTACCTTTATAGCTGCCAGTTGCCATGCAGCGATTCCGGCCGATACGGATTCACCGTCCGGGTGACGCCCAATGCCGATGCGTGGATCCGGTATCGGCCGGAGTTGCTGACCTGGGCATAGAAGCACCTCAAAAATGTCTTTTGCCCCAATCTTTGAGATGGCTTCTATTATCCCTTGCTCCCAACAAAGTAAAAGGAGGCGCCGATGCCGTCGGCCAAGCGGAACCCTCGGGTGCTTATCGTTACCCCGGAAGTGACCTACCTGCCCCAGCGAATGGGCAATTTTTCCCGATACCTCACGGCCAAGGCCGGCGGCCTGGCCGATGTATCGGCCGCCCTGGTCAGTGCGCTTTTCAACCAGGGTGCTGACGTTCACGTGGCCCTGCCGGATTACCGGTCTATTTTCCATGATCGGCTGGCGCCCTTTCTCGAGCGGGAGCAGTGGGCCATTCGGAACGTCATGCCCGACGACCGGGTGCACCTGGCCGAGGATCGGGCCTTTTTCTACCTGAACCGGGTCTACTCGGCCTATGGCGGTGAAAATACCAAACTCTCCCTGGCTTTCCAGCGGGAGGTGATCAACAACATCGTTCCCCGGGTGCGTCCGGACCTGATCCACTGCAACGACTGGATGACCGGACTCATCCCGGCTATGGCCCGGCAGATGGGCATCCCCTGCCTGTTCACCATCCATAACATCCACACGGTGAAATCCACCCTGGCCCATATCGAGGATCGCGGTATCGATGCGGCCTACTTCTGGCAGCATCTTTTTTATGAGAAATTTTCGACCAGCTACGAAGATGCCTGGGAAACCAATGCAGTGGATTTTCTCGCCAGCGGGGTGTTTGCCGCCCACTTCGTCAACACCGTCAGCCCCCGGTTCCTCGAAGAGATCGTCGAGGGCCGCCACAGCTTCGTGGAATGGCCCCTGCGGGAGCAGCTGACCAACAAATTTTATGCCGGCTGTGGAACCGGAATCCTCAATGCACCGGATCCGGCCTTCAACCCGGAAACGGACAAGGAGATTCACCGCAACTACACCGCCGCTGATCATGCGGCCGGTAAACGGGAGAACAAGCGTTATCTGCAGAAGACGCTCGGGCTGATCCGGGACGATCGTGCCCCGCTGTTCTTCTGGCCGTCACGGCTAGACCCGATCCAAAAAGGATGCCAACTGCTGGCTGAAGCCTTTTACGGCATCATCTCCAATTACTGGGACCTGAACCTGCAGGTGGTTTTCGTGGCCAACGGTGACTACCAGCAGACCTTCCGGGGTATTGTCAGCCATCACGGGTTCCATAACCGTGTGGCGGTTTGTGATTTCAACGAGAGCATGGAGCATCTATCATACGCGGCCGCCGATTTCATTCTCATGCCGTCTCTGTTCGAGCCCTGCGGCCTGCCCCAGATGATCGCCCCCATCTACGGAGCCCTGCCGGTGGCCCACGACACCGGCGGCATCCACGACACCATTACCCACTTGGATATTGACCGGAGTATCGGCAACGGGTTTTTATTCGAAACCTTTGATGCCGGCGGGCTTTACTGGGCCGTGACCCAGGCTATGGAATTTTTCAAGTTGCCGGCAGCGAAAAAGCGCCCGCAGATTGAACGCATCATGCAGCAGAGTGCTGCATCCTTCAACCATGCCAACACGGCCCGGCAGTACATCGATCTGTATGAGAAGATGCTGGAAAGACCGTTGATAAACTAAAAAGCTAATCTCATGGTTCCCATCCACACGCTTGTCGATCGCATGATCGATGCCGATCCCTATCTGGAATCCCATCGCCCGGCCCTCATCCGTCGGCTTGCGCATTTTCAGAGCCTGCGCCAACGGATCACGGAAGGCCGAATGGACCTGCTGGCTCTGGCGTCAGGACACGAGTATTTCGGTCTTCACCGGACGGTGGCGGGGTGGACGTTCAGGGAATGGGCGCCCAACGCCACGGCGGTCTATCTGGTGGGTGATTTTTCCGACTGGAACGAAGACCCGGCATTTTCCCTGGCCCGGCTGACCGATGACGGCCAGTGGGAGCTTCGCCTGCCGGACAGTGCACTGCATCATGGTGATCTCTATCGCCTTCGCTTGCACTGGGACGGAGGTCGGGGAGACCGCATTCCGGCCTATGCCCGCCGGGTGGTACAGGATCCGGGCACCCTGATTTTCAACGCCCAGGTGTGGGCGCCGGATTCACCTTACCATTGGCGGCGTCCCGATTTTAAGCGAGCGGATCGGCCGCCGCTGATTTACGAAGTGCATGCCGGCATGGCCCAGGATGCGGAGAAGATCGGCACATGGCGCGAGTTTACGGAGAATATCCTTCCGCGGGTGGTGGCTGCCGGCTACAACACCATTCAATTGATGGCCGTCCAGGAGCATCCCTACTACGGTTCTTTCGGCTACCATGTTTCCAGCTTTTTCGCCCCGTCTTCCCGTTTCGGCCCGCCGGAAGATCTCATGGACCTGATTGATTCCGCTCACGAACAGGGAATTGCCGTGATCATGGACCTGGTTCATTCCCACGCGGTGTCCAACACCGTCGAGGGGCTGGGGCTGTTCGACGGCACGGAATACCAGTACTTCCACCAGGGCCGGCGGGGGTACCACCACGCCTGGGACAGCCGCTGCTTCGACTACGGCAAACCCCAGGTCATTCACTTTCTGCTGTCCAACTGCCGCTATTGGCTGGATGCCTTCCACGTGGACGGATTCCGCCTCGATGGCATCACCAGTATGCTTTACACCCACCATGGCCTGGAAAAGGCATTTTCCGGCTACGACGATTATTTCAATGATACGGTGGATGAAGATGCCCTGGCCTACCTGGCTCTGGCCAACGAGGTGATTCACCGCCTCCGGCCCGGTGCCATGACCGTGGCCGAAGATATCAGCGGCATGCCCGGACTGGCGTTGCCCCTTGCCGACGGGGGCGTCGGATTTGACTTCCGTTTTTCCATGGGCGTTCCCGATTACTGGATTCGCCTGGTCAAGGATACGCCCGACGAAGGCTGGCCCATGGGGAATCTGTGGTACGAACTCACCAATCGACGGCGGGAAGAGAAGACCATCAGCTATACCGAATCCCACGACCAGGCCCTGGTGGGAGACAAGACCCTGATGTTCCGCATGGCCGACGCCGCCATGTACGACCACATGTCCATCGACGATCCGGACCTAAAAGTGGACCGGGCCGTATCCCTGCACAAGGTGATCCGCCTGGTCACCCTGGCCACGGCGGGCAGCGGCTACCTGAATTTCATGGGCAACGAATTCGGCCATCCCGACTGGATCGACTTTCCCCGGCAGGGAAACAACTGGAGTCTTCAATACGCCCGGCGGCGGTGGCATCTGGCGGACGATCCCCGTCTCAAGTACCGTTTTCTTGCTCGATTCGACCGTCGGATGATCGCCCTGTTCGACCGGTTCGACCTGCTTTCGGACGGTGACCCCGGGCTGTTGTGGAGTCATGACGGCGACAAGGTCCTTGCTTTTTCACGGGGTGGATGGATTTTTGCCTTCAACTTTCACCCGTCTCAATCTTTTTTCGACTATGGCATCCCTGCGCCGGACGGGTCGTACCGAATGGAATTGGATTCGGATTGCAGCGATCTCGGCGGCCACGGCCGGCTGACGCCGGACCAGGTCCACCACACCCTGGAAGATAAAAGCAATCCATGGGGGTCCCGGCTGTCCCTTTACCTGCCGTCGCGCACGGGAATCGTTCTGAAACCCCTGGCCGCACCGAAAGGACCACCATGCGACGAGACTCTCGATCCCGTGTTGGAATGACGGTGGTTTTTACCACCGGTCCCTTATCATGAAGGTTGCCCTGTCCGGTGGCGGCCTGGATATCCTCGCCATGCAGAGGATGGCTGCGATGCCCATCCAAGACAAGGCGGCCATGGCCATTGCCGTGATACCCCGAACCGGCGTCAGATTCATTCGGGCGGGAGACACGCAGATTCCGGTGGCTGCCGCAAGATGATGCCCGATAAGGAATACGAAGCCAAGGTGGATGAGATTTCACCCTACCCCGATTTATTTTGGTGCCGCTGATAGTTATGGAACTGAAAACGGATTTTTCCCTCAAAGCCTTCAATACATTCAAGGTCGAGGCGGCCGCCGCCCGCTATGTTCGTTTTGATTCGGAGAACGAAATCGTCGATTTCCTCGGTCGGAATTTCCTTGACGGCCAGCGCCGTCTGGTTCTCGGGGGGGGAAGCAACCTGTTGTTCGTGGATGACTTTGACGGCACCGTGCTGCATCCGCTGCTTAAGGGAATCCATGTGATTAAAAAAGAGCGGCAACACGTGTGGATCCGGGCCATGGCCGGTGAGAACTGGGATGACCTGGTGGCTTTTGCCGTGGCCAGCGGCTGGGGTGGCATCGAAAATTTGTCTCTCATCCCGGGCAGCGTTGGCGCCAGTGCGGTTCAGAACATCGGCGCCTACGGGGTGGAGGTCAAGGATCTTATCGACCGTGTCGAAGCCATCTCCATCCACAACCCTGAGAAGGTCCGGTTCTTTCCCGACGACTGCCGCTTCGGATACCGGTCCAGCAACTTCAAAGGCCGATGGGCCGGACAGTTCATCATCACGGCGGTGGTTTTCAAACTCAGCCGGAAGCCTGACTTCGCCCTCGCTTATCCCGGCGTCAAATCGGCTGTTGAAAAGTTGGGGGCGATGACACTGGACAATGTCCGGCAGGCGATCGTTTCTATCCGGCAAAGTAAATTGCCGGACCCGGCCTTGATCGGCAATGCCGGCAGCTTCTTCAAAAATCCGGTGATCGACGGCCATGCCCTGTGCGGGATGCTGAAATTGAATCCCGATTTGCCCCACTTCCCCCAAGGCGATGACCGCTATAAAGTGGCGGCCGGCTGGTTGATCGAGCGCTGCGGCTGGAAGGGCAGAAGTATGGGCAGGGCAGCCGTCCATGATCGGCAGGCCCTGGTTCTGGTGAATTTGGGCGGGGCCACGGGGCTTGAGATTTTGGAACTTTCCGAGCAGGTCAACGGGGCCGTTCAGGCCATGTTCGGTATCGAATTGGAGCGGGAGGTTCTGGTTGTTCGGTAGCCGGTTCCTTGCCTTTTAACCCGAGGAGAGGGTGAGCGGATGATCCCGATTGAAATCCTGGCAACCTTTTTTATGGCGTCCGTGCTGCTGGGGCTGGCGCCCGGACCGGACAACATCTTCGTGTTGACGCAGTCGGCCCTGCGGGGCAGAGGCGCCGGCCTCCTGGTAACCCTTGGCCTGTGCACGGGTCTTGTCGTTCACACGACTGCGGTGGCCTTCGGCGTGGCAGTGGTTTTTCAGGCATCCGCCCTGGCGTTTACTGCGCTCAAGCTGGGTGGTGCAGGATATCTGCTTTACCTGGGCTGGCAGGCCTTTCGCGTATCCGCTGCGCGGATATCGGCCGGCCGGAAAAATGAGCTGAGTTACACCACGCTTTACCGGCGGGGAATCATCATGAACGTCACCAATCCCAAGGTTTCCATCTTTTTTCTGGCCTTCCTGCCGCAATTCGCCGACCCGGGCCGCGGGTCGCTGACCCTGCAGATGCTGCTGTTGGGGGGCGTGTTCATCGTGTCTACCATTTTGGTGTTCGGCAGTATTGCCCTGCTGGCCGGGTCCATCGGCCAGTGGCTCAATCGTTCACCAAGAACCCAGGTTTTCATGAACCGGGCGGCCGGTGTTGTTTTCGTGGGTTTGGCCTTGAAGCTGGCCACCGTGAAACAATAATTCCGTTCAATTCACTTGCCCGGCAACCAGCCAGTGGTCGAGTTTGCTTTTCAGCTGATCCGGTTTCACCGGCTTGGAGAGATAATCGTCCATACCGGATTTCAGACAGCGTTCCCGGTCGCCTTTAAGGGCATTGGCGGTCATGGCGATAATGGGGACGCGGCGGTTGATGACATCGGCTGAGGAACGGATGACCCGGGTGGCTTCCAGGCCGCCCATTTCCGGCATCTGCTGATCCATCAGTACAAGATCGTAGCGAACCTGTTTCAAGGCCTCCACCGCTTCGCGCCCATTGGCCGCCACATCCGCCCGATAGCCCATTTTTTTCAGCAACAGCAGGGCGACTTTCTGGTTAACCAGGTTGTCTTCGACTACCAGCAGCCGTCGTTCTTTCTGGCGGGCTTCATTGATCGTGTGCCGGGTTACCAGGGGTTGGGGGGAATGCGATCCCGAGGCTGCCCGGGGTGAACGGGCCAGCACTTGCACCAGGCATTCGAACAGGTGCTGGCGTTTCACCGGCTTGGTGAGGTACCCGGCAAACCCGATCTCCTTCATGCGTTGGCTGTCCCCGCGAAGTCCGCGGGAGGTCAGCATGATCAGCGTGGTATGTTCGATCACTGGATCCTGCTTAATCATCTGGCCCAGGCGGTCGCCGGCCATGCCGGGCATCATGAAGTCCACCAGGGCGACATCGAAGGGGTCATCCGCGGCGGCATCACGTAATTTTTCAAGACCCGTTTCGCTGCTGGATACGGTATCGAACCTGCAGCCCCAGGTGTTCAGGTAGGCACCAAACAGCTCTCGATTGGTGGGGTTGTCGTCCACGACCAGGACGCGCTTGCCCTTGATCCTGTCCGGTGAGATGCGATGAACGCCTTCCGGGGCCGGCCGCTTTTCCAGCACCAGGGTAAACCAGAACCGTGCGCCCCGGCTATGGTGAGATTCTACCCCGATGCTTCCACCCATCAGTTCGGTCAGTTGTTTGGAAATGGCCAGGCCCAGTCCGGTGCCGCCGTGTTTCCGGGTCGTGGAGGCATCCACCTGGGAGAAGGATTGAAACAGCCGGTCCATTCGATCGGCGGGGATTCCGGGACCGTTGTCCTGGACATCGATCAGGAGTTCCACCGTGTCTCCCTCGGTTTTTTCCAGGTTGACTCGGACTGCGACCGCTCCCTGCTCGGTAAATTTGATTCCGTTGCCGGTCAGATTGATGAGCACCTGCCTGATCCGTCCGGGATCTCCACAGACCCATGAGGGTACATCGGGGTGGATGAAGCTGGTCAATTCAACACCCTTGTTCAGGGCTTGGATGGACATGATCTCTATTAAATCTTCCATCATGTCCCGAAAGTTGAAATCCAGGATCTCCAGGTCCAGCTTGCCGGCTTCGATTTTGGAAAAATCGAGAATATCGTTGATGATGGAGAGCAGGGCGTTGGCGCTGACTTTGGCGGTGTGGGCCAAGTCGTGCTGCTCGTCGGTCATATCCGTATCCATCAACAGGTCCAGCATGCCGATCACCCCGTTCATGGGCGTGCGGATCTCGTGGCTCATGTTGGCCAGAAACCGGCTTTTGGAGACGCTGGCCGATTCGGCATCCTGTTTGGCCTGGTAGAGCGCCTCCAGTGCTTGTTTGTGCTCGGTGATGTCCTCTTTCACACCGACGAAATGGACAATGGATGTTTTTTCGTCAACCACCGGCGAGATGTGTGCCCGCTCCCAGTAGAGTCTGCCGTCCTTGCGCCGGTTGACAATCTCTCCCGACCAGGGTTTTCCCTCTTTCAGCGTCTGCCACATCTGCTGGTAAAACAATTCGGACTGCTGTCCGGATTTCAGGATACGAGGATTGCGTCCCACGGCCTCCTCGGCCGAATAGCCGCTGATTTGTTCAAAATAGGGATTCACATATTCGATGGTGCCGTCCGGCGTGGTGATGACCACCGATACCGGGCTCTGCTCAATGGCACGGGACAGGGTAACCATCTGCCGGCGTTGATGTTCCAATGCCGCCAGGGTGCAGCTGCGTTTTTCCACCATTTCGTTGGCGTACCCGGCCAACTCCTTGAATTCGGATATCCCGAGCATTCCCGCGTCGATTTTCTGGTCATGGTGGGCGGCCTGCTGGAAGAAGGTCACGAAGGCATCCACATCCGCTGAAAATTTTCGGCGGGCCCAGACCACAAAAAACCAGGTTCCTCCCAGGCAGACGAGCCACATGGCGCAGTTGATCAAAAATTCGGTGATCAAACGCTTTTTCAACAGCTGCCGGCTTTCTGCAATCTGGGCATAGATTGGATTGAGATAGCACCCCGTAGCGATGGTCCAGCCCCAGCCCGGGATGACCACGCTATAGGTGATTTTCGGTTCGACCTGGCCGGTTTCCGTATTGAGCCAGTCAAACCGGAAATATCCACCCTCATTGCTCGATTCAGCGGCTTCCACGATTTTTTTGCCCACGCAGACGCCCTGGTTATTGAAAATCTCCAACACGTTTTTGCCGATCAGTCCGGCCTGGATGCCATGGCTCAGGATATGTCCATTGGCGCTGATGGTAATAATGTAATCGGTGAGACGGTATCTGAAATTTTGAAGTATCTGCAGAATTTCGTTCTGCAATCCACTTTCCATGTCGGCCTGGTCAACCATGTAGCCGATGATCCATTCAAAGGGCCGGAACGACCTGAAGTAGCCTAAATATGCGGTTGTTTTTCCGGATTCCTCCCTGGTGGCCGAAAAGGTTCGGTAAACATCGTCGAATCGGAGAACCGTGGGAATGATGGTGTCGATCAACCGATCGCCATCCTCGTCCCGGAACTGCCGGATGTCTTCCCTGATCGGCAACCGTTCCGTCAGGGGATAGACCAGGTTGCCGGCTTGATCCAGAACGACGAGTTGCCCGTTCCTGTCGCAGTCGTCAAAGGCCTGGATATTGTGCCAAAGCATCCGCCGTAGATCCTCGTCACCCATTTGGGGCCGCCATTCAGCGTCCATGCGGGACAGGATCGAATGGATGTCCGTCACATGGCTTTTAACCTTCGCCTGCCCGATGGTGTCCAACACGGTGCGTTTGGTTTTCACCAGGGTCAGTACGTTCTGGAGCCGTTCCTTGAGTTCAACTTCTTTCTGTGCCAGAAACTCGGCTTCTATCCGGCGGGATTCGTCGAAAAAGACGCCGGTTTTCCGGATTGCTACAAAAGCGCCGGGAACCAGGATGCAGGAGATGAGGACAAGAAGGGCGATGACTTTGGGCAGATCTCTCAAGGATCGGAGGTTTAGCATAAATCCACCATTATTTCTGAAACCGTACGGCTGCCGGATCGATGGGAGCCGCTGTATGGCATAACTTATCGGCAATCAAGTCGATAAGTTTAGGGGAATCTGGAGGCAGGGGTGCGCAGTGTCATCCTGTTTGGTGTGCCTAAGAATTATATGGTGAGTTTTTGCGATCTCATCAGGAAGGCCAGAAGGAGACCGACCATGAACCCGGCTGCCAGGTTGGATGCGAGGGTGACGCCCAGGATGCTTACCACCACGAACATCTCCTTGCGCTCTTTGACATCCAGGACCGTCAGGGCCAGCTGGCTGCCGGCAAAGAGGAGCAGCACCCCGAGGATGGCCATGGGGATCAGGTTGAAGATGGCCAGGATGCGGTTGCCTAACGCCAGTGTGAGCAGGATAAAGATGGCGCCGATCATCAGGTTGGAGCCGGGGGATCGGGCGCCGAAGCGGTAGTGGGCGGCCAGTCCGCCGGCACCGTGGCAGATGGGCATGCCCCCGAGCAGGGCGCTGATAAAATTGCCCAGGGCCATGCTGACACACAATGCCTTACCCGTAACCCGCCGGGCGGCGTCGCCGAAGTAGGTGATGGACAGGTCCATGTCGGCGATCACTGCGTTTCCGATGGTCATGGGCATCTGGGGCACCACCAGGGCCAGCAGGGCAAAGGTGAAATCCGAACCTTCGGGAAAACCCAGGGGCAGGATCCGTGGCAGATACAGCCCCGGTCGAATATCCCCCAGCCCCTCACGGGTGCCCAATACCAGGCCGATGAGAATGCCTACACCCACAATCATGAGGCCGGCCGGCGTCTTCTTGTTTTCCAGCAGCAGGAGGGTGAGGAATGCGCCGATAACCCCGATGACCAGTCCAACGGGGATGGAGCCCAACTGCTGGACGGCCAGGTAGGGTTCCGCCATCTGGTGAAGGGCCTGAAGTTTGGTTTTTCCGATCATGAACTTGACCCCTTCGGCCATGAGCAGGGTTCCGGTGGACAACTGCACCCCCCTGACGGTGGCCTTGGGGGTGTACTTACCGATGAAGGTGATGGCGCCGGTGGCGCCGATGATCAGCAGGCAGGCTCCCATGAGAATACCCGATGCCATGATCTGGGGGGGTGTCATCGCGGTGGCGATGGCATAGGCGCCGATTACCTTCATGGGCTGAACCGGCGTCGTGATGCCAAAGTAGATGCCGGTAAAAATGTAGAACAGGCCCACGGAAAAGAAGAGGCCCGACGGGTCCAGGCCGTTGACCATGATCATGCCGATGGCCAGAGGCAGGACCGTTCCCAGGTCTCCCAGGGAGCCGGCAAATTCCATCCGATTAAAAGTATAGGGGAGCGGCATGCTCTTTTTTTCTCCTGCGTGAAGGGAACGCGGTATTCTCTTTATTTTTCCGGTACCGTCTGTCCGACCCTTTTTTCTCAGGCCTTGAATCGCTGGTCCGACTTGAGGGACGTTGACATGTTCTGACATTGCTCCAGCCACCCGGCACGCACATCGCTGCGGATATCGAAGGCGGGGACATAAGGCTTGATGTCCAGCAACGGGGTCCGGTCCACCATATCCACATCCAGCACGTGAAGCGTGCAGCCGTCAATCCGATCCAGCCTTACGATGGACAGGCCGATGGAATTGGGCCGACGGGGGGCGCGGGTGGAGAAAAGGCCCCGCTCAATGGTGTCCAGGAAGGGTTTCACCTTCAGGTTATAACCGCTGGACAGGTGAAAATGGTAAAGCAGGATGAGATGGGAAAAGCCGTCGAGATCACACAGCCCGTTTTCGTACTGCGGATCCAGAATCAATTGCCCCTGCACATTCCGGGCGCCGGAGGGCTGGATGGGCATGCCTTCGATGTCCTGAAACGGGGTTCGGATGAAGCCGATGGAAGAAAAATGAACATGCATATCATCCCTCCGGAATATGAGGTTGGGGCAGTGGCCCTTTCCCCTGATTCAGGTTTTCGGATATTGTGCAGATGCCGAACAGCACGGTTCCCACTGCCATGAAGGCGGCACCAAGGAGAAAAGCCTGTCGCAGCGCAAACAGGTCCATCATGGCCCCGGCCAAAACGGAACCCATCAGCATGCCCAGACTGTGGGCCGCGGTGAGCAGTGCCATGGCCGATCCCATGGCTCCGATCCGGCCGCCCTGCATCACCGCCGCGGCCGTCAGGGCCGGCATGGCGATGCCGCCGCCGATACCGAATCCCACGGAGCACCAGAACAGGTCCTGGAAGCCGTGCGCCCTGGAAAATGTATAGACGGCAAGGGTTACGGCGACTCCGCCCAGAATGATCATGAATTTCCGATTGATGCGGTCCGCCAGCCATCCCATGGGAATTTGAATGATTCCGCTGACCAAAACCCCCAGCATCACCAGGATGCCGGTTCCTGAGGCGGACACGGAAAATTCAGTGTCCGCAAAAACCGGCAAAAACCCCCAGATAATGCCGATGCAGGCCGTATAGGACAGCCGGTAAACGCAGAGGCCGGTGATCACCCGGTCGGCCAGAATGGTTTTCCAGCTTGCCGGGGGGCGTTTTTGTTTGACCACGGATTCTTCGGCCGTGGGCGGCAGGTAGATAAGGCTGAGGAGAAAACCCATGAGGGACAGGGCGCCCATACATAAAAACGCACCCTTAAGGCTGAACCGGTCCTTGATTACACCACCGATAAGCGGGCCGGCGCTCAAGCCGATGAACATGGACATATTGAACAGTCCCATGATCCACCCTTCCCGGCCCAGGGGGGTGATATCTCCCACATACGCCTGAACCACGGGCATGATCATGGCCGATGCGATGCCCTGGATGAACCGGATTCCGATCAGGGTGGTCACATTCGTCGACAGGACGAAGGCCATGGAAATGACGGCATATCCGAAAAGTCCGGCGACAATGAAGGGCTTTCTGCCGCGTTTGTCCGATCGGCGGCCGAAAAAAGGCAGAAAGAAGGTCCGAGACAGGGAAAACGCACCGAAGATCAGGCCGATGTAAATGCCGCTGGCGCCCAGGTCGTGGGCATAGACCGGCAACAGGGGCACCACGATGCCCACCCCGGTCACCGCCGCAAAAATGGAGAAGAACAGGGTTCCGAAGATTTTCCGGTCGGTGGCGTTCACGGTTGGTGGGCGCGTCCTTTAAAAACGTTGTCATTGCCTGGAAAAAATGAAATAATTACCCTTACCACTGTGGTTATCATCCCTGTATTGTTTTGAAATCCTATGATCCATTCACTCTTTCCGAAAACATGAGGATAACGGCATGGACAATTATCAGACCCTGATTGAAAAAGCAAAAAAAGGATTCGGGACCATCGACCTTCCCGAAAACTTTAAAACCGATGCCCTGGCCCGGTTGAAGGCCTGGCTGACCGATGACATGTTTGCCGCCTATGTCCCCCAGATCGACCATCTCATCGCGTCCGGGCAATGGGAATTCCTGCTGGATTCTTTCTACCAGGTGATTCCCTTCGGCACCGGCGGCCGGCGGGGGCTGGTGGGTATCGGTCCCAACCGCATCAACCCGTGGACCATCCAGGCTTCGGCCCAGGGTCACAGCCAATACCTGATCAAGGCCCACGGCGAGCCGGCCAGACAGCGGGGAGTGGTGTTGGCCTACGATGTGCGCCAATTCACCGATACCGGGATATACGATCCCGAGCGGCCCAATCCCGTGAAAGACCTGAACTGCCGGCAGCTGGCCGAAGCGGCGGCCCGGGTATATGCAGCCAACGGCATCCGGGTTTATCTTTTCGACAGCACCCGCAGCACCCCGGAACTCTCCTTTGCCATCCGGAACCTGAAAGCCGTCTCCGGGTGCATGTTCAGCGCCAGCCACAACCCACCCACGGATAACGGCAAGAAGGTTTACGATCAGTATGGCGGCCAGCTCATCCCACCCCATGACCAGGATCTGGTGGACGAGGTGACCGGCAATGTCTCTGCCCTTCGAACCATGGACCTGGGCGCCGCCGACGAAAAGGGGCTGCTGGTGCGTATCGGCAGGGAAGTGGACGAGGCCTACCAAGCGGCGGTGGCTGAACTTCAGCTCAGCGACGCCCGGGGAGTGAAAATTCTTTACAGCCCACTGCACGGCACCGGCCTGACCTCCGTATTTCCGGTGCTCAAATCCATGGGTTTCGACATCCATCTGGACCCGGCAACCGCCAACCTGAGCGGTGCCTTTGAGAACGTCACCTTCAACATCCCCAATCCCGAAGTGATCCAGTCCTTCGACACGGCGCTGCCCAACGCTGACGCCATCGGCGCGGATGTCATCCTGAGCACCGATCCGGACGCCGACCGCATCGGCATCATGGTGCGGCACCAGGGCAACTGGAAGTTTCTCAACGGCAACGAGATCGGCATCGTTCTGTCCGAGTATGCCATCGACCAGTACCGAAAAAAGGGATGGCTGACCCCAAATAACGTGATCATAAAAACCGAGGTGACCTCGTCCCTCATCGACACCATCGCCGCGGAAAACGGCATCCAGTGCATCGGCGACCTGCTGGTGGGATTCAAATACATCGGCGAATGCATGAACCGGCTGGAGAGGGAGGGCCGGCAGGGGGATTTTATCCTGGGCACCGAAGAGAGCCACGGTTTTCTCATGGGCAACTACGCCCGGGACAAGGATGCCGCCGGGGCTGCCGTTTGGCTGGCGGAGCTCAGCTCGCAACTCAAGACCGACGGACGCACCCTGGTGGAATACCTGGACGCCATCTACGCCAAGTACGGCTACTGCCACAACTATCTCACCGAAATCCGGCTGCTGGGCGCCAAGGGCATCGGCCGGATCAAAACGATCATGGACCATTTACGGAAGAATGAGATCCCGGCGGTGGGGGATTTCAAGGTGGCCGAAACGATCGACCGTTGGCAAGGCGAACCCCAGCCCCACCTGTCGAGAACCGACACCTCATCTCGCAACGTGCTGATCCTGAAACTGGAGAATCTGCCCGAGACCCGGAGTATTCGCATCACGGTCCGGCCGTCGGGCACCGAGCCCAAATTCAAGATCTACATCGAAGTCCTCGGCCGGCCATTCGATTTGCCCGCCATGGAATCGGCAAAGGCCCAGATCGTAAGCATTCAGGAACGGCTGGAGCGGGCCTTCATGGCTTATTGCTACGGCATATTGGGGGTGGATTTTCCCGAACGGGGATTCCTGTTGTTCTGGCAGCTGCCCCTGGACGACAAGCTGAAATATTTCGAGATCGAAGAGCGGATTGCCGGGTTGAAGCGCACCGTGGATGTCGGTGAGCGAAAACAGCAGCTGGACAACCTGCTCAACTTTCTCGGTGCAAATCCGGTGCAGAAAGTGGACCGGGCATTCGGCGCCCGTTATGGGAGCGGGATCATGGCATACCTGGATCTTAAGTAATATTCATCCGGACAACCGAGTGGATTGATGGTTAAAAAAACTTGCACTTTTTCAATTCTTAAATTAAATCCGCCCAGTTTTTCGGTTTTACGGCCGTTCTGGCGGCTTTTTTGACCCACTGCCATGTGTGAACAAAAGGGGGGCCCGATGGATGAAAAGAGAGGCTGCTTCTGCTTTTAAGGTGGTTTGTCCCATAGACTCAACTACCCGTAGGAAAATCTGGCCTGAACACCACGACCCTTCTCCATTTGTCACACCCGCTGACCACTTTGTTGAAAGAGACGGGGTCCAATTTGCCGGCACTCATCTGATTATCGATCTTTGGGGCGCCAGAAGACTCGACGATCTGCAGCTTATGGAGCGTGCATTGCGCGAGTGCGTGATAAAATGCGGCGCCACCCTGCTGCACATTCACCTGCATCATTTTACGCCCAATGGGGGCATTTCCGGTGTGACGGTATTGGCCGAATCCCACATCAGCGTTCACACATGGCCGGAACGTGGTTTTGCCGCATTTGATATTTTTATGTGCGGCAATGCCAAACCCGATGCGGCCATTTCTGTTTTAAAGCGCGCCTTTTCTCCAAAAAAAATGAATATCACCGAGAAGTTAAGGGGATTGCAGGGCAATGATGCGTGTGACGGAAAGCGATCGGATTCCCCGTCCCAGGGGCGGCGTGTCGGGGGCATGCGGAAGCTCTGATACCTGCGCGAAGATATTGCGGATCAGCCGGTCGTCGCGATAGATACCGAAGGTGATTCGTTTCATCTGCTGCGGCGTGAGATGGCTGAATGCCGATTTGGTAATCCAGATGGCCCCCCCATGGGCGATGGCGGAGAGATGAAAGGCCTGGTCCGCCGCCCCGCCGGGGAGCATGAAGGCCATGCTGGCGGTCAAATCTTCAGGCTGGAGATGATCCCTTCCGCTGCTGATGCCGATGTTCAGCCGAATGTCGGCAAACCATTCACCATCCGCTTTCAGCGAGGCTTCGATCTCGCGCATCTTTTCTCTGAGTTCAACGGCACAGCAGATGGCATCATAAGCGGGATCCGTGTCCGTGTGCCGGGGGATGATGTATTGGACTTCGGTGCCGCTGCGTTTGGCGCGGTGTCCGCCGTAGCCGGCCAGGACGCGATCGCTTTCATCCCAGATGCGGGTCATGATCTGAAAATAGGTTTCCGGCAACAGGGTGTCGACGATGCTGCGGGAATCATCGAGCCGGGCCGAGATCACACTGAAAGGTGTTTTTCCGGAGGCGGCTTCGGCATCCGTCGGTGAGGCGGGATGAGGCCCACCAGGCATGTCGATGGGATGAGTTTCCTGCCAGCGGTCCTGATCCAAAATAAAGAGTGTTCCCTCTGACAGGGCCATCCCGTAAATTCGCATTTCCTGAATGCGGCCGTCGTCATCCTCGAGATGAATCGGGCAACTGTCGATTGGACCCGTTTTCGCCACGCCAGGCATCGATTCTTCCGAGTGGTCTTTATCTTCCAGATTAAGAGAGATCGTCGGTGCCAGCCTGTTGAAGGTGTCCGGTGATGTGGTCTGCTGTAAAAATCGATAGATAAAGGAAAACAGCGGCTGCCAGTTGAAAACCAGTTCTTTCAAGGAGGCACGCAGCATGATGTCAAAAACAGTTCCGGATGGATCGTCGGTAAATTCATTCCTGATGGCTCTGGACAACCGATCGCCCGGATCCACTTTAATCCACCCGATGCGGAGATTATTATTGACCAAAAGGGCGGAGGCCGCGATGGTGTCGGCGGACAGATGAAAGCGCTGCGATGTGGTTTTTTCCGGTTTTTTTTCAGTTGAAGGCGCGGTGTGCTGCGGTTCCGGCAAGGGGGGGTCCTGGGGCAACGGGGTGCCTTCTGCAGCTTCCCGCAATTCAGTGGCAATGGTATCCACGGAATGCCCTTCGTCCCTGAGCAGTTTCAGCATGGCTACGTGCCCAAGTACGGACCTTGAAAAATAACTTTTTTTTCGGGCGCCGTCACGGCCGACGGGAGAAACCCGCATCATTGATTTGGGCAGTACCTTCAGTTGAATGAATCGGATCAGATCTCTTTTGGAGATACCGGTTTGCTCAATGACCTCTTCTCCGGACAGCCATGCTGCACCGTCGGGGTTGAGCGTCTCTTTGTCGGAATACAATGGTTTGACGTTCTGGGCCATGTTCATGCCTGTCCGGGCTGACACCTTATTCACAATTTCATTCCAATGCCAAGAGGAAGCACCCGCCTTCCAATATACAAAATATATGCCGATTTTGCCAAATTGACGGTTTTCCGACAACCCGGGACCCTTTTTATTGTCGCAAAAGAGCATGGATCCTGCTGGCAGATGTCTACCGAGTCCCTTTGGACGGCAATATCCTTTCCTGTCGTCAATGGGTCAGAGGAAATGGTGCGCCTGAGGATTTTTTCAGCATGGTGTCCTGGGATTAAATCCAAAACACCTTGGAAACTTAAGGAAAAGGGAAACTATTTCATTTTTTTCCTATCCATTTCCCCTGATTATGAAATAGATTGCCTATTTTGAGGGCGGATGCGCTGCGGTGTCATTTACATGCCGGGGGTGGGCTCTTGCGATAGAGAGGCAGCAGCGGGATTTTTATTTTTTCGATCGTCTGGCGTTTTTCGAATTCGATCAGATAGTCCAGACTGGCGGGGTCGGATATCGGGATCAGAAGCAGGGGATATTGGAATCGGAGTCGTCGTTTGAAAAATCGTTTCCGCTGGATCTCGTCCCGTTGAACGATGCCCATGATGCTGAATTCGCCGGCCGCTGTCGCCATGATGCGCAACAGGCGATGATCCAGGCGGATAGCCCTGATGAATCGGTCCATGACATTGAATGAAAATTTGAAAACCAGCCGGCTGAGCCGCTCCCGGAATCCGCTGAGAAAGAACCGTTCCATGCGCAGGTTATTGAAGAGGACCACCAGGGACAAGGTGATGGTCACATCTCCGTCGGCATGGATCTGCCGGTTGAAGGGAAGGTAATGCAGTGACTGGGTCGCCTCGGGAGCGCCGGCGATGATCACTGCCTCATGAAAAAGCACCGTATCGGGCGGAATGATTCGTTCGATGTCCCGGATCAACCGCCCGGCGAGGTTGGATACCTTGAGCCGGTCAAGGGTCTTGATGTAGGATTTTGGTTTTTTCATGGGCAATTGGCGGTCAATTCCTCAAGGGGAGCCAATCAGACTCCCCCGGTTGGAATAGTCAAAGGACGTCTCCGGGTTGTCTTTGATCTTCAGGCAAGGCGCCGCCATGCCGGGGGTATAGGCCAGGCTGATACCGGTCCGGCTGAAAAACGGTTGGGTGGGAACCACCTCGGTTTTTCCCGGCCGCGGCTCGCGGTGGCAGCGCAGTGCCTCTTCATCGGCGGATATGACAGCCTCCTTGGGTCGGTCGGAACCTATCCCGGATCAGGCTTGCGGGTTCAGCGGATCGTATTGGGCTTCAAATCGGCTGATATCCGCCTCGTACTGAAGGGTCAGGTCAATGTCGTCCAAGCCTTTAATCAGTTGCGCTTTTGCCCGGCCGTCAATTTCGAAACCAACGGTCCGGGGTGACGGTGCGTGAAAGACAACGCGCTGGGCGGACAGGTCCACGGTTGCCGTCAATCCGGCATGGTCGGCCACCAGCCTGAAGACTTCATCCACCTCCACCTCCGACAACTCGATGGCGAGCATGCCGTTTTTGGTGGTGTTGTTTTTAAAGATGTCGGCAAAACCGGGCAGGCGCTTTCCATCTATCTCCTTCCAGGGCGCGATGACCACCCGGTAGCCATCCTGAACCAGGGCCCAGACGGCATGCTCCCGGCTGGACCCACAGCCGAAGTTGTTGCGAGTCACCAAAATGGAGCGCCCGTTAAAACGGGGCTGATTCAGCTCGAAATCCTTATCGAGCCCGCCGTCGGGAAGATAGCGCCAGTCAAAAAAGGCGTTGGGGCCATAGCCGGTACGTTGGATCGATTTGAGAAACTGCTTGGGGATGATGGCGTCGGTGTCCACATTGGCCCGGTCCAGGGTGGCGACAATGCCGGTATGTTCGGTAAAGGGGTCCATGGTATTTCCTTTGTATGAAAGATGGCGGATTCGTAAAAAACCCGATACCTGCGTTAGGCTTCATTTCTCGTCACTTCGACGCACCCTAAGTACACTACCTACGATTCAACCCATCGTCGAATGTCGACGAATTTTCCGGCCACCGCCGCCGCCGCCGCCATTTCCGGGCTGACCAGGTGCGTGCGCCCGCCTTTTCCCTGGCGTCCCTCAAAATTGCGGTTGGAGGTGGAGGCGCAGCGCTGCTGCGGGCGCAGCTGGTCCGGGTTCATCCCCAGGCACATGCTGCACCCGGCATAGCGCCACTGGCCGCCGGCGGCTTTGAAGATACGGTCCAGCCCTTCGGCTTCGGCCTGCAGACGAACCTGATGGGACCCGGGAACCACCAGCAGTTCCACGTGGTCAGCCTTCCTGCGGCCCTCCAGGATGGCGGCGGCCTGCCGCAGGTCTTCGATCCGGGCATTGGTGCAGCTGCCGATAAAAACTACATCCAAGGGCACATCGGTGAGCTTCATCCCGGGCGAGAGTCCCATGTAGTCCAGGGCCTTTCTTACATCCGAGGGACTGTATCCGCCGGCGTTATCCGGGGAGGGTATCGGCTGGTCTACATCCAGTACCATTCCGGGGTTGGTTCCCCAGGTGACCTGGGGCGCAATGCGGCCCGCGTCGATGGTCAAGGTCTGATCGAACGGCGCATCAGGGTCACTGGGCAGACTGCGCCAGTACGCCAATGCTTTGTCTAAAGCCTTGCCGGTCGGTGCAAAGGCACGTTCCCGGCCGGTAATGTAGTCGAAGGTGGTGTCATCCGGGGCGATCATACCGGCCCGTGCGCCGGCTTCGATGCTCATGTTGCAGATGGTCATGCGTCCTTCCATGGAGAGGCCGCGGACGGCCTCACCGCCATATTCCAGGACATGCCCGGAACCGCCGGCAGTCCCCATGGTGCCGATCATCTTGAGCACCATATCCTTGGCAAAGATATGGGAGCCGGGACGGCCGGTGAATTCCACCTGATACGTGCGGGGTTTTTTCTGGACCAGGGTCTGGGTGACCAGAACGTGTTCCACCTCGGAGGTGCCGATGCCGAAGGCCAGGGCGCCGAAGGCGCCGTGGGTGGAGGTGTGGGAATCGCCGCACACGATGGTCAGGCCCGGCAGGGTGATCCCCAACTCCGGACCGATGACATGCACGATGCCCTGCCGGTCGTCACCCAGCCCGAACAGGTTAACCCCGAAGGCATCGCAGTTCTGCTGCAGCGCCTCCACCTGGGTTCTGGAGATGGGGTCCTTGATGTCCAGGCGGTCTTCGGTGGTGGGCACGTTGTGGTCCATGGTGGAAAAGGTCAGCTCCGGCCGCCTGATCTTTCTTCCGGCCAGCCGCAACCCGTCAAAGGCCTGCGGGCTGGTCACCTCGTGCACCAGGTGGCGGTCAATGTACAGCAGGCAGCCACCGTCTGGTAGATCCCGCACCACGTGGGGCGCCCAAATTTTTTCGAACAATGTCTTTCCCATGGATTGAGCTTTCATTTTTAGTTCTGGCTTTTCAGGGGTCGCGTCATTCCAAGGATGGTATTGACTTGAACTGAAGCTTTTTGAAACAGGCTTCCTACGTAAAATTAGTCGTCACTGGGTCCCGGTCACGATCCATGCGGAAGTTGCCAGCGCTATTGCAATTCGGTAATAGCCGAAAACCGCCAGTCCGTGGCGGTTCAAATAGGACACCATCCATTTGACCGACGCCACGGCCGAGATAAAGGCCAACAGCAGACCGATGGCGAGGGGAGGGAGGTCGAAGGTCTGCAGCATCATCTGACCGTGCTTGAGGGCATCATAAGCCGTGGCTGCTCCGAGGGTCACTACGCCCAACAGAAAACTATACTCCACGGCAGCAGACAGCGAAAGTCCCACCATCATTCCTCCCACGATGGTCACCAGGCTGCGGCTGACCCCCGGCCACATGGCGATACACTGGGCAAAACCGATGACCAGCGCCATGCGCCAAGTCAGATCCTCAAGCGACAGGCCCTCATGGGTATGCCCGCGGGTTTTCCGGTTGCGCCAATTGACCGCCAGGATGGCCACGCCACCCACGAACCAGGCGGCCACCACCGGCCAGGGTCCGAAGAGACAGGCCTTGATAATTTTGTTGAACAGCAGCCCGATGATGGCTGCGGGAATAAAGCCGGCCGCCACATTCGCCAGCAACCGGCTCCCGTCCGGCTCCCGTCCTATCAGCCCTTTCAGCATCTGTCTGACACGCCTGAAATACAGTCCCAGCACGGCAATGATGGCGCCTGCCTGAATGCAGATCGTGTATGCATCGGCTGCATCCTTGGTGCGCTGCTGTTCCTCTGCCGAGGCGGATGGGGAATCGCCGATGCCCATCAGCCGCTCCGCCAGAAGCAGATGACCGGTGGAACTGACCGGCAGATATTCGGTCAGGCCTTCGACCACGCCCAGAATCATCGCCTGCACGACGGTCATCGCCGCAGCGTCCTGTTCGATTACGGTCGGGGGTGCGGTTTGGTCACCGCTCGCGGTGCCGATACTGCTGGTGAACAGCAGCAATAAGGTTGCAATGAGATTGAACAGCCTGGATTTACCCAAACGCATATCCGTTCCTTTTTGACCGGCCCGACTAAAAACCGGCCGCTACCGGTTTTATCCTTTGATTACACAAATCGGCTTCAACCGGGCCACTTTCTTCGACAGACCGGCACCATGCACCGTTTCCACGACCTGGTCAATATCCTTGTAGGCATCGGGCATCTCTTCGGCCAGGGTGCTGCGGCCGGTCCATTTGACCAGGATGCCCTTGTCGGCCAGTTCGCGATGGATGGCCCGGCCCTTGCTCTGTTTTTTGGCGGCTGTGCGGCTCAGTACCCGTCCGGCGCCGTGGCAGGTGGACCCGAAGCTTTCTTCCATGGCGGTCTGCGTGCCGGCCATCACATAAGAGGCGGTGCCCATGTCGCCGGGGATGAGGATCGGTTGCCCCACCTGCCGATAGGCCTCGCAGATTGCCGGGTGGCCCGGCGGAAAGGCCCGGGTGGCCCCTTTGCGGTGGACGCAGACGATCCGCTGGTTACCATCCACCGTGTGCTCCTCGCGCTTGGCGATGTTGTGACAGATGTCGTACACCTGATGCATGGCCAGATCCCGGGGGCCGATGCCCAGCACCTGCTGGAAGGTTTCTCTGGCCCGGTGCAATAGGATCTGACGGTTGGCCCAGGCGTAATTGGCTGCGCAGGCCATGGCGGCAAAGTAACGCCGGCCGGCATCGGATTGAATCATGGCGCAGGCCAGCTGGCGGTCGGGCAGCTGGATGTTTAACGTCTTGACGTGTTTGGCCATGAAGGCCAGAGAGTCGTCGCAGACCTGATAACCCAGTCCCCGGGACCCCGAGTGCAGCAGCACCGTCACCTGATTGTGGAACAGACCGAAGGCCCGGGCCGTCGGTTCATCGAAAATCTCATCGACCACGCCCACTTCCAGGAAATGGTTTCCGGAGCCCAGTGTGCCCAGCTGCTTGACCCCGCGCTCTAGTGCCCTTTCGCTGAGCACCGACGGATCGGCATCGGCCATGCAGCCCCCGTCTTCGGTGCGCTCGACGTCCGACCCTTCGCCGAGGCCGTGGCGGACAGCCCAGCTGCCGCCTTCTCGCAGCACCTTCATCTCCTCTTTGGGGGACAGCTTTACCGACCCGGTTGAGCCTACGCCTGACGGGATGTTCTGGAAAAGGGCATTGACCAGTCGATCCACCACGGGCCGGACCTCTTTGTCTTCCAGGCCGGTGGCGGCCAGGCGTACGCCGCAGTTGATGTCGTAGCCGACCCCGCCGGGCGAGATGATCCCCGTGTCCCAATCGAAGGCGGCTACGCCGCCGATGGGAAAACCATAGCCCCAGTGCATGTCGGGCATGGCCATCGCCGCTTTGAGGATGCCGGGCAGCGTAGCCACGTTGGCTACCTGTTTCAGTGCTTCTTCTTCGCTCAGCTGGGCAACCATAGAGCCGCTCATGAAGATCCGGCCAGGAACGTTCATGGACCCGGACCGGGGAATTTCGTAACAATAGGGGCTGATCTGTTTCAATTCCATTTCAACCTCCCGTCAGCGACCCGCCAGAAATGGCATCTTTCAGCCCAGGCCGGTGTTCTTGCGTTTTCCCAATCCTCGACGTAGCGATGCTACACCTGCGGTTTCGAAAACACTGCGGCCTTGACCTGAACTACAAACCACCATTTCTGGAAGGCCGCTCAAATGTCGAATACTACCGTTGCCTGCCAGCCGCTTGCCGTCCGGCTCACATCGATCTGGTGGTAGGTAACCGCCTTGATTTCTTGAAGAATCTCATGATGTTCAGGCCGATAGCGGTCGGTAGAGACCCGGGCGGAGACGCTGGTTTCCGAGATCTGCTGGATCTCGATCATGTTAACCAACTTTTCCTTGCCGGTCCACAGGTAGAGCAGCTCCCGCAGGTAGTTGACCATGAGATCCGCCGGATCGTCGCCGGTGACTGCTACCTCGATTACCTCCCGAGGTTTCAGCCGGTCCGGTTGGGTGATCAGGTCAAACAGGGCCAGGCCGGCGTTTTTAAACAAATCGGCCGGATCAGCGCCGCTGACGCAGATTCTCAGGTCTGCGGTGTGGTCCAAAAGGGTGTAGTTTTTGGTCATGGTTTTTTAGCCAACAATCGTGCCCGTCTTGGCCGTGCTGTAACCGCCCAGGGATTCCACCCGCGATTTAAAAACAGCGGTATTGATGGTCTCCAGCAGAACCCGGATGTTGACGGATTCGAAAAACAGGTCCGGAATGATCAAATCGTATTGCTCGGTAACCACGGGAATGAAATCCAGTCCCAGAGCCTTTGCCGCAGCATAGATGCCCAGCCCCGCGTCTGCCGTGCCGCTGAGCACGGCCACGGCCACGTTCATGTGGGTGAACTCTTCGCTGGTGTAGCCGTTGATCCGCTCCGGGGAGAGGCCGATCTGCCCCAGCCGATAGTCCAGCAGGATCCGGGTACCCGAACCGCCCTGGCGGTTCATGAAAACGATGTCGTCGCGTCCTAAATCTTCTATGCCCGTGATGCCCTTGGGGTTTCCTTTGGGGATGATGAGGCCCTGGTCGCGCATCACCAGGTTCACCAGGCGGACCGGCGTGTCGGGGAGATAGCGCCTAACATATGAGCGGTTGTATTCGCCGGTTTCCGTATCCAGCAGGTGGGCGCCGGCCAGGTGGCATACCCCGCGTTTGACGGCCATGAGGCCACCCATGGAGCCCACGTGGCTGGAAGAAAGGGTCAGGGCGCCGTCGCCGGCACGCAGTTGGTCGGCCAGTACGTCAAGGGTGTTGTCGTGGCTGCCCACGATGACGATGGTGTTGCGGATGGCAGGCAGGGGTTTTAGCAGTTCGGCAACGACCGGGTCGCTGTCCTTGATGCCTTCCGACTGGCGAGGGATGCGGATAATGCCGTCGGCCTCGGTAATGCTGGTGATCATGCCGGCTCCCCGGGGCAGGGGCGTGGCCACGATCCGATCGCCCACCTGCCCGAGCTTGACCCGAAAAAATTCCTCCACGCCCAGCTTGGAAGCGATCTTGCGGGTAGGCAGCACGGCAACCGTCTGCCGTGGGTGGTCGGCAACGCCCAGCATGCGCCTGATCAGGGGTTGAACAAACTGCTCGACGGCGATGATGGCCGACACCGGGTAGCCGGGAATGCCGAAAAAGGGCTTACTCCGTATATCGCCCAGGATCACCGGTTTGCCGGGCATGATGGTCACCCCGTGGACCATCAGTTGTCCCAGATCCTGGAGAACGGGCAGGGCGTAGTCCTCGGAACCGGCTGACGATCCGCCGATGGTCATGACCATATCCACATCGCCGGCTACGGCGTCGGCCACCGTTTGACGGATGAGATCCAGGTCGTCCATGACCCGGTCGTGCCTTACCGCCTCGCCGCCGCAGGCGTCGATCATTTTTTCCAGCACGGCGGCGTTGGTTTCCAGCACCTGCCCCGGCTTCAGGTCTTCGGGGGCGGTGGTGCGCCAGTCCACCAGCTCCGAGCCGGTGGGAATGATCAGCACGCGCGGTTTTCTTCTCACCGGTACCCTGTAGATGCCGCCCGAGATCAGGGCGCCGACGCAGTATGGAGTCACCGTATGGCCGCGGGGGTAGAGCAGTTCGGTGGCCACGATGTCTTCTCCCATTTTGCGTACGTGCTGCCAGGGAAAGGCCGGCGACTCGATGCGGATGCGATCGTCGCCCACGGTCTGGATGTTCTCGATCATGATCACCGCATCGGTGCCCTCGGGCATGACGTGGCCGGTGTTGAGAAAGCGGGCCTGGGTCCCCACGGACAGCTCTTTGGGTCGGGTTTCGCTGGCACCGAAGGTCTCCTCCGCCTTCACGGCAACGCCGTCCATGGCGGCGGCGTGAAAGTTGGGTGACGACACGGCGGCCGTCACCGGTTCGGCCAGGACCCGGCCCACCGCATCGGGCGGCGACACGTTTTCAGCGGCCATGGTGCCGGTGCCGGGGAAATGGTCGAAGAGGATCTGCCGGGCTTCCTCCAGGGGCTTCATCTTCAAGTATACGTTGCGTTTGGTTTTCAACGATTGCTCCCGTTATCGTTTTAAGTGTCAGACTTTTTCGTAATAGAAAAAAGAGAACCGCAGAATGCCCAATATTCAATGTCGAATATCGAAGGGTGGTATCGCTGCACGATGTCGATAATTCAAAAACGGCAGAATACCTTTTTTCGATATTCTGCGGTTCAGCGTTGGACATTGGAAATTCGCTTTGATTGAACCGCGATAAAACCTGAATAGTGTCTGTTATAGCGGTATCACCTCAACTGTTGTCCCCTTTTCCAGTCCTTCGGTGTTCATGTCGATGGCGATGAGACCGTCGGCTTTGACCATGGTGTTGATCAGTCCTGATTTACCGAGAATGGGTTCGGCCTTGATGAGACCGCCATCCTCAAGAAGGCGCACACGGACGTAGTCAACACGACCCTGGGCCGAGGCGAGGTTACGGTTCAGGGTGGCCTGAATCGGAAACTGCCGGGCCGTTTGCGTCAATCCACACAACCGGTCCAGAAAGGGGCGGACCACCACGGCAAAGACCACCATGGCGGATACGGCGTGGCCGGGCAGTCCCCAGAAGGCCTTGCCGCCGGAGCGGGCCAGGATGGTGGGCTTGCCCGGGCTGATGGAAATGCCGTGGACCAGGATTTCGGTATCGGGCAGGGCATCCAGTACCTCCACGGTAAAATCCCTGGCCCCCACCGAACTGCCGCCGGAAATCATGACCATGTCGGTGCGTTCCAGGGCCCGTCGGCACTTTTCCATGAGATCTTTGCGGTTGTCCCCGACGATTCCGAATACCACCGGGATCCCTCCGGCTGCCAGCACCTGCCCGGACAGGGTTTGGGTGTTGATGTCCCGGATTTGTCCTTCTCCGGGTACCCGGTCCACCGGCACCACTTCGTCGCCGGTGGAGATGATGCCCACCCGGGGGCGCCTGAAAACGGGGATCTCCGTGCGCCCGCAGGCGGCCAGCAGGCCGGCTTCCTGGGGGCGGATCCGCGTTCCTCTGGTCAGCGCCGGTTCGGTATGCCGGATGTCCTCACCCTTTTCGATGACATGCTGGCCCGGGGCCACGCTGCGGTAAGCTTCGATGGTGGTGTTGTCCAGCGTATCGGTATGCTCCACCATGATGACGCTGTCGGCCCCCTCGGGCAGCATGCCGCCGGTGGCGATCCGGGCCGCGTCCCCGGGGCCGATGGAAAAATCGGGCTGGGCCCCCATCCTGATCTGCCCGCGAACGGTCAGGTATGCGGGATTGGCCTCGGATGCGCCGAAGGTGGAGGATGCTTTTACGGCAAACCCGTCCATGGTGGAGCGGTTGAACTCGGGAATGTCCACATCGGAATAGGCGTCTTCGGCAAGGACCCTGCCCAGACATTCCGCCAGTGCCACCGTTTCCGTGTCCACCGGCATAAATGACGGGACGTGGGCCAGGACCCCTTCGATGGTTTCAACGTTGAAAAACTCTTTCATGACATCTCTATCTCTTTTTGCTATGCCAGTCTACCGGGTCAGCCGGTGGTTGGGACGATTCAATCGCCACAAACCGGCCCGGGGATCCATTTTTGGGTGTCACGTTAATGCAACCCCACTGAAACCAAGGGCCCCATAGATTTCATGACTGCTTTACCTGTTGAGGTTACTATATCACAATAGAAACGATGGAAACAGAAACAATGGCAACCTGTGTGAATCATCCGGATCAATCAGCCGGGCTGGTGTGCATGAAATATCAGATTTATTTTTGTGATCAGTGCGCCCGGTGCCGGGACCCGAAACTGTATTGCAAGCACCGGACCGCCTGTCCCATCTGGTTCATCGCCAAGGACAGCGAAAATGGGTGGGAGAGTGACGGAGGGCTGAGGTCAGAGGACTGAGGACAGAACGGTCTTCGGTCTGGATCGTATTGAAAAGCAAACCGCAGAATGGCCAATGTCCACTTTCGAATGTCGAAGGCAGGGATTACTTCGTGATGGCGATATTAAAAATAGGCAGCATACCTTTTTTTCATTCTACGGTTCCTTGCTCGATATTGGATATTCTCTTTTCTAAGGCTTTGTTCCCAACCCCACCATCCTCGCCAGGGAGCGGGCCATGGTGTCTAGAAAGGCTTCGTCGGGAAGGGTGATGGTCATGTTCAACCGGCCATCCGCCGATCTCTCCATGCACTCGCCCAATTTGGCTTTGAACACGCCGGCCAGCTGTTCCAAGCCGTTGTCGGTTGACCGGTCCGCGAACATCTCGCCGATAAAGGCGAATGCGGCTCCCATCAACTGGCCGCCGGCGGCGGCCACTTTTTCCTTTCTGACCAGGGCGGCAGCCGTTTTTTCGGCGTCGGCCTTCATGCTCTCGTCTTCGGCCGCTTCGGGCCGAGCCCCCAGCAGGATCTCCATGCGGCGCTTAAGCTCTTCCATGCCCGTGCTCATCTCCACCTGGCTGGTGTCGGTGTCCGGATCCAGAACCGCCAGGGAGAGTTGGTGCTTGGCCGACAGGGTGCCCAGCAGGTTCTCCTCCAGGGTGTCGGCGGTGACCAGCAGAAAGACCTGCACCGACTGCTGCTGACCCATGCGGTGGACCCTGGAAATGCGCTGCTCCAGTACGGCCGGATTCCAGGGCAGATCCACATTGATTACGGTATTGGCCGCCTGCAGGTTCAGGCCCGTGGCACCGGCATTGGTGGTGATAAACAGCATGCAGGACGGATCGCTTTGGAAACGGTGGATCAGTTCCTGGCGTTTTTTTTGGGGCACCGAACCGTCGAGGCGCACGTAGTTCATCTCGCGGACTTCCAGCAGGGGCTCGATCAGGTTGAGCATGGTGGTCCATTCGGAGAAGAGAACGATCTTCCGGTCCGCTTCGGCTTTTAGCCGTTCCAGCAGATCGCCCAGTTCCTTAAGTTTGCTGGAGTAGCCCGGGGCCTGTTTGTCCACCAGAAAGGTGCTGTCGGCGCACATGCGGCACATGAGCAGTGCCTTTTGCAGCCGCAACAGATCCATTTCCGACAGATACTTCTTGTTGATGATGGTCTGAACGATGTTGCGGTGGCCTTTTTGCATGTCGAGCTGTTCTTCGGTGGGGGCGATGCGGATCACCTCGGTGGTGCGCGGCGGCAATTCATCCAGCACCTGCCGGCGGGTACGTCGCAGCATAATCGGGCGCAAGGCCTCACGGAGCCGGTCCAGACGTTTATACCCCAGCAGTTTGCCCTTTTCATCGACGACCCGGTGGCGGTTGAAAAACCGGAAGGCCGGTCCCAGGCGCCGGTCGTCGATAAACTCCACCACCGAAAAAAGTTCATCCAGCCGGTTCTCTAAGGGCGTGCCGGACAGCACCAGGGCGAAGGGTGACTTGAGGGCCTTGACGATTCGGCTGGTCTTGGCCTCCCAGTTTTTAATCCGCTGGCCTTCGTCCAGGATGATCAGGTCCCAGGCCACGCGTTCGATGGCCAGGATATCGCGCAGCACCTGCTCGTAGTTGCAGACCGTGTAAAATTGATCGCCCGCATATTGAGCCGGTCGCTCCTTGTGGCTGCCCAGTATCAGGCGGACGCTGCGATCGCTGAATCGTCTGATTTCGCTGCGCCATTGGGACTTGAGGGAAGCCGGGCAAATGACCAGTACTTTGGAAACAGACGCATGACGGGAGAGCAGTTCGGCCGTACCGATGCCCTGGATGGTTTTGCCCAGGCCCATATCGTCGGCCAGGACAGCCCGCCCGGTTCCGGCCGCAAAGGCGATGCCGTCCAGCTGGTAGGGCCGCAGGTCGGTTTTCAGCAGGGTCTTGCGCAGGGGATGGGCCGCGGGATCCCTGCGAATCTCGGCCATCACTGCTGCCATGCGCTGTTGAAACAGCAACTGCTGAATGTATTCTTCGGCATCCGGGTAGATCGTCACTGACCTGCCCAGGCGTTCCACCTGGCCGATACGCTGCAACAGATCCTTGGGGTCGTCGATGGCCGTATCTTTTAAAGGCGCCAATATGGATTGGACCGGCATCTCCAGTTGATCGGGAAGCAGCAGGTGAAGTTCCAGATGTCGGCCATAGCGCAGGTATACGCCGATCTCTTCGACGATTGCCGGGGTATCCTTCACAGACTTGGGGAATTTGGCCCGGCCGCGCTCCAGGGCGTAGAGGATATGCTTGCAGGTGCCCAGGGTGTTCTTGCGGAAATCGGGACAGGCGCAGTAGGACTCGCCCGGCTCCCAGCCGCGCAGGGCCAGGCGGTAGCTTTTGCCGGAGAGCGGGTTGGTGATCACATAATCGGTCCACAACTGCTGAGGGTTCATCGATTGGAGGCGCATTTTTTCGTCACGGGCGCGCTGCCGGCGTTCGTTGATGGCCTGCTCGATGAGGGCCGCTTCATCAAGGCTTTCGATAGGGGTGCGTTCCGGGGGCGGTGCCGATAAACCCAGGGCAAGCTTTTCCTCCAGCACCAGGGACAGGGCCGCCCCCTGATGCACGCAGGCACCGCTGCAGGCGTTGCAGCAAAGGTCGAATCGCTGCCGCTTGTCGTCGGTCAAGCCGATGGTTACGACAGCCTCCTCGATGGTCAGGCGGAAGTGCCGATCATCCAGGGTCACCTGCTCGACCAGGTCGATTTCGAATTTGCCGCCTTCCATGATCAGTTCCCGGCCCCGGGGCCCCAGCAGTTTAGCGGCCTGTAAAAAGGACAGATGGGAGAGTTTGTCTCGCAGGGTTCTCATACGGATCCTCCTGAAATGATCGAGTCGGTTCGGCCCTCTATACCGTTCTATCCTTCCATTTGCAACGTGGGCGGGTAGAATGATATCTGTTTTGGGAGCTGGTTTCAAAATGCCCCATTTCGGTCAATATCGGTGTTGGGCTCACATTTCAATCCTCGAAATACCTAAAGTATTCCTCCGGTTGAAATGATCGCCCGCCTTGATCTTGACCGAACTGCCACCTTTTGAAACCGCCTCCTTTGAAACAGCCTCCTGGAAAGAATCGGGCGGGTATAACCATGAATTCATGAAGGACGGATGAACTACGATGACCGACAACTACCTGAAACTGGCTATGGCCAATCTGGAGCGGCTTTATGGGCATCTGCCGGGAGATTTGGAGAAGACGCTTCCCGCCATGAAAGACGGGTCAACCTATTCGTTCACGGCATTCGGCAAAACGTGTGTCATTTCACCGGATGGCATCACCTTGGACGGTATCGAACCGGCGGGCGTGATCGGCATCCTGCTTTCCCTGTATGCTTTACATGCCATAGCCGAGCTTCCCCTGCTGGCGCCTTTTCGGGCGTTCAAGGAGTTTCCCGATTCGGCGCCCTATGTGAGCGCCTTTGCCTCCCACACCGAGCAGATCCTGGTGCCGGCAGTCCACCGGATCAAAGCGAAAATCGCCCTGATCATGGAGCGGCTTTCCGGCCAGGCGGCACCCGCTTCCGCCGCTGGTGATTTCGCTTTCGTGGTCCGGCCCCTGCCCAAGATTTTCCTGTGCTACATTTTCTACGAGGCCGACGAGGACTTCCCGCCGTCGGTAACTTGCCTTTATTCCGGCAACGCCAACCGCTTCATGCCCATGGACGGACTGGCCGATGTGGGCGAGTACACGTCGAAAACGATTCTGGGGCTGGTTCATTGACAGTGGCACCCTGTACTCCGATCCGGGAATATGGTTGGTTCATCCTATTGCCTGCTGTTGTGAACGTACAGCTGTAAACGCATAAAATATACTAAAATTATTGACTTTTTATCTTTTTGACATATAAAAAATTGTTTGTCCAACCATAAAAAGATTATTCGTGTCGCTAACCTGATCGATGCGGCGGAAAATAACGCCAAAAAGCGTTTCGAAAAAGACATGCAGCTGCTCACGTGTTACGGCTATGCAGTGATCCTATGGGAAGGAAAGCAAGATGCTTAACAAGTTGCGAATACAAAATTTTAAAGGATGGAAGGACACCGATACCATTCGCATGGCCCCGATTTCTTTGTTCTTTGGTGCCAACAGCTCCGGTAAGTCGAGTATCGGGCAATTCCTGATGATGTTAAAACAGACGGTTGAGTTACCCGACCGGAAGGCGGTGTTTTATCCAGGCGGGAAAAATTCTGCGGTGCAACTTGGCTCCTATCAGGAAATGGTCTTTCACCGCGACCCTGAGAACAAGATTGCGTTTGAATACCAATGGACACTTCAAGATGTTTTGAAGATCAAAGATCCTGTTTCCGGGCAGTCGTTCTCCGGAGATGGTCTGTCTTTTCAGGCGGAAGTCGGACTGGGAGATAAAGACCAATATTCATTAGTCGTCGAAAAATTTAAATACCAATTGATGCAAAATATGGAACAATCGCTCTCTGTTGAATTGTCACAGAAACAAGGGGGTAAGGCTAAGGAGTATCAGGCAACTGCTGAGCAATACAGCCTTGTAAGAAAAAAAATGCGGGCTTGGGCATTGAAGGATGTTGTGCGTTTTTACGGTTTTCCTGATGAAGCAGTTGCTTACTATCAGAACGCAGAATTTGTGCAGGTGCTAAATTTTGAACAAGAGCAGCTTTTCAAATCGATTTGTTACTTAGGCCCTTTAAGGTCGAAGGCGGACAGGGTATATACATGGGGAGGAAATGCGCCAGAAAGCGTTGGTTTTTCTGGTGAAAATACCATTGCAGCTATTCTGTCAGCTCGAAACAGGAAAATAAGCATAGTTAAACCTGGAGCCAAGAGAGCTTCTCCGGCAAAGCCATTTGAACAAGTTATTGCCCTGAAACTTAAGGAAATGGGATTGATCGAATCCTTCAACGTCGATTCTATTTCTGAGCAGCTATATAAAGTTAAAATTCGTGCAAAGGGTTCAAAAGATGGAGTCGACCTCCCCGATGTCGGATTTGGTATTTCCCAGGTTCTCCCTGTTCTGGTTCAGTGTTTCTATGCGCCACCGGGATCGATAATCCTGATGGAACAGCCGGAGATTCACCTTCACCCCAGCGCTCAATCGGCTTTGGCCGATGTGATGATCGATGTCATCAACTCAAAAGAAAATGGCGCTGACAGAAATATCCAGTTAGTCATTGAGACCCACTCCGAGCACTTCCTCCGGCGGCTGCAAAGGAGAATCGCCGAGGAGAAAGTAGATCAACAAAAGATTTCAGCCTATTTTGCCAACATATCAAAGACGCCAGCCACACTGGAACCGCTTCAGATTGACCTTTTCGGCCATATCCAGAATTGGCCGGAGAACTTTTTCGGTGATGAGATGGGAGACATTACCGAGCAGGCCAAAGCAGCTATGAAAAAGCGGATGCAACAGAGCACTGCGGGTTTGAAGGTCCCCGAATGAACAATCTGCCGAAGAAATGCCTGGTCGATACCAATGTTCCCAAAACGGCTAATCTTGCACTTACCCCGGACACTATTCCTCAGGAATTGACCGACTGTGTTCTCGCCTGCGTTGAAGCCGTCGAACATATCGTCAAGAAAGGGGGTTTGGTGATTGATGCCGGTCATGAAATATTTGATGAATATCGGCATAAGCTCTCGATGAAAGGCCAGCCCGGTGTGGGAGACCGATTCATGAAGTGGGTTAATGATAACCGTTGGAAATTTCCTGAAGCTGACCGGGTGCAAATTACGAAAAATGGTGAATCCTATGATCAATTTCCTGATCATGAAGGTTTGAACGATTTCGATCCTTCCGACCGAAAGTTTGTCGCCGTTGCCAATGCTCATCCTGCCAAACCGCCAATATTGCAAGCAACGGATAGCAAATGGTGGGGATGGAAGGATGCCTTGGGTGAGGTCGGTGTTAGCGTTCATTTCCTTTGCCCGGACTACATCGAGAGAAAATATGTGGAGAAGATGGGCAGGTGATGTCGGATTTTTTTAAATTCCCCTCCACACCTCATCTGGCGCTCCTCGCTGGCGTCGAAGTCAGGGGGGATAAGGTCATGTCGGATGCGGAAAAAACCAGATTCCTTGATCATGAACTTGTCGTCGAAGAAAAAGTTGACGGGGCGAATCTGGGAATTTCCTTCGACTCCGACGGAAATATTCGTGCTCAAAACCGGGGGGCGTACCTGCATCTTCCGAGTTCCGGCCAATGGAAAAAGCTTTCGGATTGGCTGGCCCCAAAAACAGAGGAACTCTTCGAACATCTGACGGACCGCTACATCATATTCGGAGAGTGGTGTTATGCCCGTCACTCGGTTTTTTACGACCTGCTACCGGACTGGTTTCTTGGTTTCGATGTCTATGACAAGAAAGTGGGTCATTTCTTGTCCTGCAAACGACGCGACACAGTTTTTAGGGCAACCCATATTTACCGAATACCCATGATCGAACGCGGAATATTTGCACTCCCTGATCTTAGCAGGCTTTTTTTGCAATCAAAACTCGGCAATCGGCCATCGGAAGGTATTTACCTGCGGTTTGATCAGGGAGACTGGTTGGCGCAAAGAGCCAAGTTGGTTCGTCCTGCGTTTATCCAGGCGGTCGAGCAGCACTGGTCACGTTCAGGGATTAAAGCCAATCGGTTGATGTCGGAGATCTATTCATGACAATTTCCCACATCGACCTGAACCAGGCATGGTATTGCAGCACCCTAAATAACACTGTCTGCAAACTCATCGGAGTGCAGGTCTTGTGAAGACAGACAGGTCTCTGCCAAGTCTTTTCAGTTCGACCGGCCTAATAAAATGGCGGGCGAACGATACCGGATAGAAAAATGGGCAAAATCAAACGCAAGGCATCCGGTCGCGGGCCTATTGCCAAAAAACGATCAAGAAAACTTGACATGGATTTCGCCAGCCTCACCACCCTGCGCAAAACCCATCCGGCCTGGCGGCTGCTCATGGCCGACCATGCGCCGCTGATTGCCAGTTTTCTGCACCGGGTGTTCCTCCAGCCCAACGTGCGGGTGATGGCGCGGCAGGATCTGGTGTCCAAACTCGAAGATGAACTGTTCCATCTGACGGAAACGCTGGGCATCGAAGACTTTGCCCGCGGCGCCGGCGACTATCTGGATGAATGGGCCCGCAACGACAAGGGCTGGCTGCGCAAGTTCTACCCGCCGGGGTCCGACGAGGCCCATTTCGATTTGACACCCGCTGCCGAAAAAGCGCTGGCCTGGCTGGAAAGCCTGACCCAGCGAACCTTTGTGGGTACCGAATCGCGCCTGTTGACGGTTTTTGAACTGCTGCGGCAGATGGTTACCGGCACCGAGGCCGATGCCGACGCCCGGATCGCCGAGCTGGAGACGCGCAAAGCGGAGATCGACCGGGAGATCGAGCGCATCCGCAGCGGCGATCTGGCCCTGCTGGACGATACGGCAATAAGGGACCGGTTCCAGCAGGCGAGTTCCGTTGCCCGTGAACTGCTGGGCGATTTCCGTGAAGTCGAGCATAATTTCCGCCAACTCGACCGCCGTGTTCGCGAGGAGATCGCCACCTGGGAAGGCCGTAAGGGGCTGCTGCTGGAAAAGATATTCGGCGAGCGAGACGCCATCGCCGATTCGGATCAGGGCCGCAGTTTTCGCGCGTTCTGGGATTTTCTGATGTCGCCGGCGCGGCAGGAAGAGCTCTCCGAACTGCTCGACCACGTTTTTGCTCTGCCGGCCATTGACAGCCTGGAGGCGGATCCCCGCCTGAAACGCATCCACTACGACTGGCTGGAGGCGGGCGAGCAGACCCAGCGCACGGTGGCCCGGTTGTCGCAGCAGTTGCGGCGCTATTTAGACGATCGGGCCTTTCTGGAAAACAGGCGCATTATGCAGCTGCTGCACGAGATCGAAGCATCGGCCCTGGCCGTGCGCGACGCCCTGCCGCCCGGTGGCTTCATGGATATCGACGAAGCGGCGCCCACGGTCCACATGCCCATGGAACGGCCGATGTATTTCCCGCCGGTCAAACCGCTGATTACGGCCGAGGTGCGGGCAGGCGATGAAGCGCGCATCGACGCCGAGGCGCTGTTCGACCAGGTCATCGTGGACAAGGCGCGGCTGCAGGCCAATATCCGTCGGTTGCTGGCGGTCCGCCACCAGACCACCTTGCGCGAGGTAACGCTCGAGCACCCCATCCAGGAGGGTCTGGCCGAGGTGGTGGCCTACCTTTGCCTTGCGGCCGGCGATGAAAATGCGCTATTCGATGAGACCACCCCCGACTGCATCGCGTGGCGGGGCGAGCAGGGATGGGAGCGCGTGGCCCGCCTGCCGCGGGTGATCTTTAACCGGTAGCCGGAGCAGGTAAGACAATCCATGCAACCCGAAACGTTCACAACTTCAGCAGCCCCGGCCGATGGCGACGCGTTGTCCAGGGTCGTCGTCACGTTAATGAAAGGGGTTCTTTACCAGGAGGCCGATCCGGGATTGTGGCAGCACTTGTTGGACCTGCAGGCTCGGGTCAGGGATTATGTGGCGGTTATGGGGCTGAGCCTGATGCTGGATGAAGCCGAGGGCTATGCCTGGTTGCATACCCGTGAGCCCACCGAAGACGAAGCACCGCCGCCGCGCCTGGTGGCACGCCGTCAGCTGTCCTATCCCGTCAGCCTGGTGGTGGCGCTGCTGCGGCGCAAGCTGGCCGAATCCGACGCCGGCGGCGGGGAGCCGCGCCTGATTCTGTCGCGCGACGACATCGTCGAGATGGTCCGCACCTTTTTACCGGCCGGCACCAATGAAGCCCGCCTGGTCGATCAGGTCGACGCCCACATCAACAAGATCGTGGACCTGGGATTCGTCCGCCGCCTGCGCGGGCAGCCGCAGTCCATCGAGGTTCGACGGATTCTCAAGGCGTTCGTCGATGCCCAGTGGCTCAACGAGTTTGATGCCCGGCTCAAGGTTTACCTTGGTCATCTGTCCGGGGAGACTTCATCCGCGGAGGAGGGCGCCTGATGGCACATCAGGAACTGCTCGATTTTGCGGTCAGCGACGCACTGGCCGGTTTTCGTTTAAAGCGCCTGGAGGTCTATAACTGGGGAACGTTTCATGACCGCGTCTGGACCCTGCAGCTGGGCGGACACAACAGCCTGCTGACCGGCGATATCGGCTCGGGCAAGTCCACCCTGGTGGACGCGGTGACCACCCTGCTGGTGCCGGCCCAGCGGATTGCCTACAACAAGGCTGCCGGGGCTGACAGCCGGGAGCGGTCGCTGCGTTCCTACGTGCTGGGGTTTTACAAGTCCGAACGCAGCGAAACCGGCCAATCCGCCAAACCGGTGGCCCTGCGCGATCATAACAGCTATTCCGTGATCTTGGGAGAGTTCCGCAACGACGGCTACAGCCAGGATATCACCCTGGCGCAGGTGCTTTGGCACAAGGACATGCAGGGGCAGCCCGGCCGTTTTTATGTGATGGCCGACCAGCCGCTGACCATCGCCACCCATTTCGCGAACTTCGGCAGCGACCTGAACCAGCTGCGCAAACGTCTGCGCGCTGTGTCCGGCGTGCACCTGTTCGATAGCTTTCCGCCCTATGCAGCGCTCTTCAGGCGCCATTTCGGCATCGACAACGAACAGGCCCTGGATCTGTTCCTGCAGACGGTTTCGATGAAGTCCGTGGGCAACCTGACCGCGTTTGTCCGCGAACACATGCTCGAAGCCGCCGATGTGCAGCCGCGCATCGATGCCCTGATCGGTCACGTCGACGATTTGAACCGCGCCCATGAAGCCGTGCTCAAGGCCAAACGGCAGATTGCGCTCCTGACGCCCCTTGCGGCCGGCTGCGACCGGCACCGCAGCATCGTGCAGCAGCGCACCCATTTACGCACCTGTCGGGATTCGCTGCGGGCATATTTTGCCGCGCTCAAGGTGGATTTGCTGGTCAGGCGCCTGGCCAACCTGCGCGACGAGCAGCGTCTGCTGGACCAGCAGGTGGCTCAGCTGTCGCAAAAGCACCGCGAGCAGTCGGGGAGCCGGGATCAGCTGAAACAGGCCATTGCCGAAAAGGGAGGCGACCGCATCGAGCGCCTCAAGGTGCAGATCAAGGAGCAAACCGAGCGCAAGGCCCGCCGTAAGGAACGCGCCGGGCGCTACCAGCACCTGGCACAGCAGGCCTGCCTGCCCGTGACCTTGACCATCGACGCGTTCGTTGACAACCGCAACCGCATCGATGCGCTGCTGACCAACCTGGCACGGCAGGAAGCGGATCTGCAGAATGCGCACACCGAGGCCGCCGTCGAGCTGCAGGGACTGAGACAGCAGCATGAACAGCTGAACGGGGAACTCGAATCGCTGCGCCAGCGGCGCAGCAACATCGACGCCAAACAGATCCGCATCCGCCGGATGCTCTGCGACGCACTTAAAATTGACGACGTCGACATGCCCTTCGCCGGCGAGCTGATCCAGGTCAGGGAAGAAGCAGCGGCCTGGGAGGGGGCGGCTGAGCGTCTGTTGCACAATTTCGGCCTCTCCCTGCTGGTTCCCGAACGCCACTACGGCGCAGTAGCCGGCTGGGTGGACCGCACCCATCTGCGCGGCCGGCTGGTCTACTTTCGCGTTCGTGACGAACGCGTCGCCGGGACGACCGGCCTGCACCCCGAATCGCTGGCGGCCAAACTGGATATCAAACCGGACTCGGAATTTTTTTACTGGCTGGAGCACGAACTGGGCCGGCGATTCGATTTCGCCTGCTGCGAGACCCTGGAACAGTTCAGCCGCGAGCAGCAGGCCATTACCCGCGCCGGTCAGATCAAATCGGGCGGGATGCGCCATGAAAAGGACGACCGGCATCGCCTGGACGACCGCAGTCGCTATGTGCTGGGCTGGAGCAACGCACCCAAGATCGCCGTCCTGAGCGGCCGGGCCGACCAGCTCGAACGGGCCATGCAGGCAACCGCCGACCAGATCGCCGACCTGCAGGGCCATCTGCAGGATATTGCCGCGCGTAAAAGCGCCCTGGAAAAACTGGGTGAACTGCGCGACTTCAGTGAAATGGACTGGCAGTCGCTGGCCCGGGGAATTGCCGACCTGGAGGCGGAAAAAAAGGCCCTGGAAGCCGCTTCGGATGTACTGGCCACCCTGGGCCGCCAGCTGGCGGAGCTGGAGCAAGCCATGGCCGACAATGCCGCCGCCCTGGATGGAGTCAAGAAAAAGCACGCCCAAAATGAGGAAAAACAGCAGCAGGCCGACCGGCAATTGAGCGAATGCCGGCAGACGGTCAATGAAACGCCCGATGCCCGACAAACCGAATGGGTGACATCGCTGGAAGCCTATCGATCGGAATCGCTGGGCGAACACCGCCTGAGCGTCGAGTCCTGCGACAACCACGAGCGCAAGATGCGCGATTGGCTGCAGGTTAAAATCGATGCCGAAGACCGCCGCCTGAAAACGCTCGAAGCGCGCGTCATCAAGGCCATGCAGGATTATCGCCGTGATTACCCCTTAGAGACCCAGGAGACCGATGCCCGTCTGGAGGCCGCCGCCGAGTACGAACGCATGCTGGCCCGCCTGCAGGCAGACGATCTGCCGCGTTTCGAAAGAAAGTTCAAGGAGCTGCTCAACGAAAATACCATCCGCGAGATCGCCAATTTCCAGTCCCAGCTCAACCGTGAGCGCCAGACCATCCGGGAGCGTATTGATCGCATCAACCGTTCCCTGACCGATATCGAATACAATCCGGGCCGCTTCATCCAGTTGGAAGCCCAGCACAATCCGGAAGCCGACATCCGCGACTTTCAGCAGCAACTGCGCGCCTGCACCGAAGGCAGCCTGACCGGATCGGAGGACGAGCAGTATGCCGAAGGCAAGTTCATGCAGGTCAAGCAGATCATCGATCGCTTCCGCGGCCGCGAAGGCACCAGCGAGCTGGACAAACGCTGGATGCGCAAGGTGACCGATGTGCGCAACTGGTTCGTCTTTGCCGCTTCCGAACGCTGGCGCGAGGACGGCAGCGAGTACGAGCACTACACCGATTCAGGCGGAAAATCGGGCGGCCAGAAGGAGAAGCTGGCCTATACCGTGCTGGCGGCCAGCCTGGCCTATCAGTTCGGCCTGGAGTGGGGGGCGGTGCGATCGCGCAGCTTCCGTTTCGTGGTGATCGACGAAGCCTTCGGCCGCGGCTCGGACGAATCCACGCGCTATGCCCTAGAGCTTTTCAAGCGGCTCAACCTGCAGTTGCTGATCGTCACGCCGCTGCAAAAAATCCACATCATTGAGCCTTACGTGGCCGGGGTCGGGTTCGTGCACAATGAAAACGGCCAACACTCCCAGCTGCGCAACCTGACCATCGAAGAATACCGCGCCGAACGGGAGGCCCGGTCCGCATGACCGCCTGGACACGCCCCCAAGAGATCCGGGCCCGGCTGTTAAAGTTGTGGAACCGGGGACAACTTTTGTCAGCACAATTGACTGCGGAACCGCTTTTCCCGCTGCGCATACCGCTGAAATGCCCGACCCCGCGCGAACTGGGAGAGCACTACGGCGAGGTGAAAGCGTGGATTGAGGAACTGGTGGGGCAGGCCGGATCGGGCGGGGATAAAAACTACGATCTTGAATGGCGCGAAGTCAACCACCGTCAACTGGGCCGTAACCAGCTGCCGGTGGCCGCCGTTTTCGAACACCCGGCCGCGGCACTGGGCTTTATCGGCAAACAAAAGCCGGCGATGGCCTTCGAAGCGCTCTACCGCCGGATCGTCAGGGCCGTTCCCGACCTGGAACCCTGGTTGGCCCGCAAGCCGTTAATCGCCCTTCAGCACGAAAAAAGCTGGACGGGACTGTTGGCCGTGCTGGAATGGCTGCGGGGCCACCCCCGGCCGGGTATCTACATTCGTCAATTGGAAATCGCAGGCATCGACACCAAGTTTATCGAGCGTCACAAGAAACTCCTGGCCGAACTGTTGGATATCGTGCTGCCGGCCGCGGCCATCGATTCCAGCGCCACGGGTGTCGCCGGATTCGAGCAGCGTTACGGTTTTCTGGCCAAACCGGCCCAGATCCGCTTTCGCCTGCTCGATCCCAATTTATCCATCGCCGGGCTGACGGACCTGCAGATTCCCGCCGATGACTTCGCCAGGCTCGATCCGCCCGGCGTGGAACGGATCTTCATCACCGAGAATGACATCAACGGGCTGGCTTTTCCGGCGGTAAAAAACGCGATGGTCGTTTTCGGACTCGGTTATGGCCTGGAACGACTGGCTGCGTCCGCCTGGTTGGACGGTAAAAGGCTATACTACTGGGGAGACGTCGATACGCATGGTTTTGCCATGCTGGATCAGATCAGGCATTACTTTCCGCACACCCGTTCCCTGCTGATGGACCTGCGTACCCTGATGGATCACCGATTGCTCTGGGGCACCGAGCGGACGCCGCTGAATCGCGATTTGCCATACCTCAATCCTGCAGAAGCTGCCGTGTACGAAGGACTCAGGCAAAATCAATGGGCACAGGCGCTGAGGCTGGAACAGGAGCGGATATCATATACCGCTCTGAAAACCACGCTTAAGGGGTCAATTGCCGCATCTGAATAGTCGAACGCCCACCACCGAATGGCTTCAGTGATCGTATTGCCGGGCGTATTCCGCATCGTTGTAAAGACCTTCACCGTAAAGATCTGCGCCGTAGGCCTTGATTATTTTCTGACCTTTTTCCGAAATCACAAAATCGATAAAGGCTGAGGCCAGCGGCTGACCGGCGGTCGCGCCGGCCGGCTGGCAGAGCGTGTGATAGGTGTTGATTAAAAAAGGGTCGCCGCGGAAGAGTATTTTCAAATGGCGGATGTCTTTTTTGGCCGCCACCCATGTGCTGCTGTCGGTCATGAAGTAGCCCCGGTTTTCGTCGGCCATTTTCAGCGTGGCCATCATGAAGGTGTGGGTGACCACATACCAGTCTCCCGACGGCTGAATCGATGCTTTTTCCCAGATGGCCATCTCTTTTTTGTGCGTTCCCGAATTGTCCCCCCTGGAGAGAAACGTCGCTTTGGCACCAGCGATCCTGGCGTAGGCGTCGGCGGCGCTGCCGGCTGATGAAATGCCGGCCGGATCATCTTGGGGGCCGACGATATAAAATTCGTTCGAGCCGATCAAATGGCGTTTTATGGCCCAGCCTTCTTCAACGGCTTTTTTCTCCGCTGCCGGCGCATGCACCATGATGAAATCGACTTGTTTGCCCTTGAGCAATTTCAGCGACGCGCCGGAACCCGCCTTTTTCCAGCAGAGCCGACTGTCGTGGGATTCGTTAAATGCATTTGCCAGAACTTCAACCAGCCCCAGTTCACCGGGACTGCCGGTGGCCAACTGCATGGCTGCCGATCCGGCACCATAAGTTGCTGTGCACTCGCCTTGGGCAAAGGCGGAAACCGTGACCGCCACAAGAAAAACCGATAGCAGTAAAAGCCTGCATGCCTTAGAAAAGTTCGCCATTTGCATCCTCCATTAGTAAATTAATCCAATCCGATGCCTGCAACTACTGAAAAAGAGTGGGGCATGTCAACACTATTTGGACTTCAACTATTTGAAATCTTTTATTATTACCATTAATAACCAGAAATGACAGAAGGACGGCAGGGTGGGGTGAAAAATCCGATTGTGGCTGACGTGTCTGCCGAGCCGCTTTGGGGATACCAGTTAAGAGACACCGTTTCTGACTGGTTTATTATTTCCAACAGGGCTGGGATCGATCCCGCCCGGACCTTTCATTCGGCTTCTGTGAGGATGAATTCGTCGACTGTTTCGATGGCGCGGGTTGTGAAATGGATCGTGGCACCGTTACAGATAACAGGACCATGGCGTTACCTAACGTTACTATTGTCAGCTTTCTATCTATAACCACGTTTCACCCGGAAGATCCGCTTCCGTATTATTCTTCGTCGTATCCACCCATCTCTATATCCCGGCAGTCGGGATCACTGCAGCAGGGCGCTTCCTCAATGGTTAAGACATGGAAACCCTCTGCCAGGCGCTCCGCAATGAACTTTTTCCCACAACCATCGCAGTATGCATATACCGGTCGATAGTCTGCAGGAAGCTCGACAGATGTCCGATCACCGCAGTAGGGGCATGGGGTGATTTCAACAGATGCCTGTTTGACGCGATCTAAAATTTCCATCATTCATCCTCCATTTTTGGGTTTTTCTATCAAAACATATTTTCGCTGACCCAATAGAAAATCACGAATCATGCCAAATTCGGATGCGTCTCCGGGTGAGGACTCCCGAGGGTGCGGTTTCCGTTCCACCGGCTCCCCGGCGTTCCGAACCCGGTTTCCATGGACCGCGACAGCGAGTGCTACCCCCGCCGCTTGCGGCGGGGGTAGCGAGCGAACGGGAAAACGATTTTCATCCTTACGGTGAATCCTCCCCCGCGGCTCGCTGCGGAGAGGATTCAATAATCGGTCAAACGATTTTTTTTGTTCATTTCTTTATGCCAAAATTGACACAGGACAATAGATGCGATAGGAATTGATTTATCGATCCACCTTTACCGCATCTGCTTGCCGTTGAATTGTATGTGGGGGTAATTGGCAGAAAAAGCGGCACGGTGACCGATCGGTTCCTTTCCACCTTATTATTGAGTTCTCGCACCGAGGTGAACCAATCCATGAAAGCCATTCCTGTTGCCGATGCCATCGGCATGGTCCTCGGCCATGATGTGACCCGGATCGTGCCGGGAAAAGAAAAAGGACCGGCCTATAGAAAAGGCCATATCATTCGTCAAGAGGAGATTTCCGCCTTCCTGAACATGGGCAAAGAGAACATCTTCGTTCTCGACATGGGACCGGGCATGCTGCATGAAGACGAGGCCGCCGGACGCATTGCCCGGGCGGCGATGGGTCCGGGAATCCGCCTGACGGCGCCTTCCGAGGGGAGAGTAAACCTGATCGCCGAAACCGATGGTCTTCTCAAAATCGATGTCACCGCACTGACCCGCGTCAACAGCATCGGCCAGATTGTTTTTGCCACGCTGCACTCCCTTCATCAGGTGACCGCCGGTCAGGCGGTGGCCGGCACCCGCGTCGTTCCACTGGTCATTGAAGAGAAGGAGATCCTCGACGCCGAACGGATTTGCGGGGAGGTTTTTCCCCTGATTCAAGTGAAACCCTTTAAGTCCTGCCGTATCGGTGTGGTCACCACCGGCAGCGAGGTTTATCACGGCCGGATCGAGGATGCTTTCGGGCCGGTGGTTGAAAAGAAATTCAAGGCCCTGGGCAGCCGGGTGGTTCGTCAGATCCTGGTATCCGACGATCGGCAAATGACGGTGAATGCCATCCACCAACTGATTGCCGAGGGGGCGGAGATGGTGATGGTCACCGGGGGAATGTCCGTGGACCCCGACGACCAGACCCCGGCCAGCATCCGGGCCGCCGGCGGGCAGGTGATCGCCTACGGCGCGCCGATTTTTCCGGGGGCCATGTTCATGCTGGCTACCATCGGTGATGTGGTGGTGGCGGGCTTGCCGGGATGCGTCATGTATTACCCGGCCAGTATTTTTGACATCGTGATTCCCCGACTGCTGGCCGGCGAGCCGGTGACCCGTGAAGATATTGCCGCCATGGGGCACGGGGGCTTTTGCGTGGGGTGCAAGAGCTGCCGCTATCCCTTATGCGGTTTCGGCAAAGGTTAGGAATACAGACCATAATCGCTTTTCCGGGTGCTTTTTACACGAACACAAGAGGGAGGTCATATGATTAAGCGAACATTGAAGGTAAACGGCGTCGATCGGATCGTCATTGCATCTGCGGACGATAGTCTGGCCAATGTGCTGCGAGGCCAACTGGGCCTTACCGGCACCAAAATTGGCTGCGGCGAGGCCCAGTGCGGCTGCTGCAACGTGATTCTCGACAACAAGCTGGTGCGCTCATGCGTCACCAAAATGTCCAAGCTCGCCGAAGGGGCATCGGTCACCACCATCGAAGGCGTGGGCACGCCGGACCACATGCATCCGCTTCAGTTGGCCTGGATCGTTCACGGCGGCGCCCAGTGCGGGTTCTGCACGCCGGGATTCATCGTATCGGCCAAGGCCCTGCTGGCGGAAAAGCCCGACCCCACCCGCGAGGACATTCGCGACTGGTTTACCAAGTACCGCAATGCCTGCCGCTGTACGGGCTACAAACAGCTGGTGGATTCGGTCCTGGATGCGGCCAAGGTGCTCAACGGCAAGATGAAGGCCGAGGAGCTGCTGTTCAAGATGCCGGCCGATGGCGAAATCTGGGGCAGCCGCTATCCCCGGCCCTCGGCGGTGGCCAAGGTTACCGGGACTCTGGATTTCGGGCACGACCTGGGGCTGAAGATGCCCGAAGACACGCTCTACCTGGCCCTGGTACAAGCCAATGTCTCCCACGCCAATATCAAGGGCATCGACACGAGCGCAGCCGAACGGATGCCCGGGGTTTTCAAGGTGGTCACCCACAAGGATGTCAAGGGCAAGAACCGGATCACGGGGCTGATCACGTTTCCGACCAACAAAGGCGACGGGTGGGACCGTCCTATTCTGTGCGACAAGAAAGTGTACCAGTTCGGCGATGCCATCGCCATCGTCTGCGCCGAGACGCCGGCCCTGGCCGAGGCGGCCGCGAAGAAAGTCAAGGTGGACCTGGAAGAGCTGCCCGCATACATGAGTGCGCCGGCAGCCATGGCCGAAGACGCCATCGAGATTCATCCCGGAACGCCCAACACCTACTTCGAGCTGCCCATCGTCAAGGGCGCCGACACCGCGCCGCTGATGCAATCGGCCGCAGCCACGGTGGAAGGCGAGTATTACCTGCAGCGCCAGCCCCATCTGACCATGGAACCGGACGTGGGGTTTGCCTATACGGATGACGAGGGGCGACTGACCATTCATTCCAAGAGCATCGCCATCCACCTGCACCATGCCATGATCGCTCCCGGCCTGGGCGTAGAACCGGAGAAGCTGCGTTTGGTGCAGAACCCCACCGGCGGAACCTTCGGCTATAAGTTCAGCCCCACCATGGAAGCGCTGGTGGGTGCAGCCTGCATGGCCACCGGCCGACCGGTGTTTTTGCGCTACAACTACTTCCAGCATATCACCTACACAGGTAAACGCTCGCCCTTCTGGCTGAAAGTCAAATACGGGGCCGACGCCGATGGCAAGATCCAGGCCATGGAGACCGACTGGAGCGTGGACCACGGCCCCTATTCGGAGTTCGGCGATCTGCTCACCCTGCGCGGTGCCCAGTTCATCGGCGCCGGCTACGGGATCAGCAATATCCGCGGCACCGGCCGGACGGTTTGCACCAACCATGCATGGGGATCGGCCTTCCGGTCCTACGGCTCCCCCCAGAGTTTTCTGGCCAGTGAAAGCCTCATGGACGAACTGGCCGAAAAGATGGGCATCGATCCGCTGGAGCTGCGCGCCCGCAACGTTTACCGCAAGGGGGACACCACTCCCACCGGCCAGGCTCCCGAGGTATACAGCTTTCCCGCGATGATCGACAAACTGCGGCCGCTTTACCAAGCCGCCAAAGACAAGGCCAAGGCGGAATCCACCGCCGACATTAAAAAGGGTGTCGGCGTTTCCCTGGGTATTTACGGGTGCGGACTGGACGGCGCCGATGGCTCGGAAGTGCGCGTGGAACTGAACCCGGACAATACCGTGACCCTTTATGACTCCTGGGAGGACCACGGCCAGGGGGCCGACATGGGGAGTCTGGGAACGGCCCACAAGGCCCTGCGGCCCCTGGGCTTGACGCCCGACCAGATCAAACTGGTGATGAACGATACGGCCATCACCCCCAACAGCGGTCCCTCCGGGGGCAGCCGCCAGCAGGTGGTTACCGGCAATGCCATCAAGAACGGCTGCGAACTGCTCATGAGCGCCATGAAGAAGCCGGACGGCACCTACCGTACCTACGCGGAGATGAAGGCCGAAAATATCGCTTTGAGCTATTCGGGCAACTGGACGGCCTCCATGTGCACCAACTGCGATCTCGAAACGTCCCAGGGATCGCCATTTTCCGTATATATGTACGGCATGTTCCTGGCCGAGGTGGCTGTCGATACCAAAACCGGCAAGACCACCGTGGAAAAATATACGGTGGTCGCCGACGTAGGCAAGATCAACAACCGCCTGGTGGTGGACGGCCAGATTTACGGCGGGGTAGCCCAGGGCATCGGCCTGGCCCTGTCCGAAGACTTCGAAGATCTGAAGAAACACACCTCGCTCAAGGCGTGCGGCATTCCTTATGCCAAAGACATTCCGGACAAGCTCGATATTCATTACGTCGAATCGCCTAGACCGGCAGGCCCCTTCGGTGCCGCCGGGGTGGGCGAACTGCCCCTGACCGCGTCCCATGTGGCCGTGATCAATGCCATCGCCAATGCCACGGGCGTGCGCATCCGCCACCTGCCGGCCCTGCCTGAAAAAATACTGGCGGGGTTAAAGGCTCGGTAAGCGAATTTTTTTCCTATGGCCGGGGCAGCCTTCGGCCATGCGTTCAACCCTTAAAGGCGACCTTCGGCGATGGCTGTCGAGGGTCGCCTTTGTCGGGTTATGGGGGGCTTTTTTATTGACCTGACTTGGATCGTCTCGTAGAAAGTCTCCAGGTGTGTTGTTCCCGCGGCGGGGCACGTAGCGAAGCTTTTGTTCCACATATAACTTTCTGATAACTTTGAGTTATTCACGAACCGACATAGAAAGGGAGAATGATGGTCAAAAAAACGGTAACGATCAATAACACAGAACGAATACTCATTGCGGATCCCGAAAGCTCCCTGGCCCATGTGCTTCGCGAACAACTTCATTTGACCGGCACCAAGGTCGGGTGCGGACAGGGGCAGTGCGGCTGCTGCAACGTGATTTTAAACGGAAAGCTGGTCCGTTCCTGCGTGACCGCCATGAAAAAAGTGCCAGACGGGTCTAAGGTGATAACCATCGAAGGCCTGGGCGATGCCGCCCATTTACATCCCCTTCAACTGGCCTGGATGGTTCATGGCGGGGCGCAATGCGGGTTTTGCAGCCCGGGCTTCATCGTTTCGGCCAAGGCCTTGCTGGAGGCCAATTCCGATCCGAGCCGGAAGGAGATCCGCCGCTGGTTTCAGGTGCATCGCAACGCCTGCCGCTGCACCGGCTACAAGCAGCTGGTGGACGCCGTTGAAGATGCCGCCCGTGTGCTGCGCGGTGAAATGACCATGGAAGCGTTGATGTTCAAGGTGCCGGCGGACGGTCGCATCTGGGGCACCGGCATTCCCCGTCCCAGTGCCGTTGCCAAGGTCACCGGCGTCTGCGATTACGGCGCCGATACCGGTGTGAAGATGCCGCCGGAAACGCTCCGGCTGGCTCTAGTGCAGGCTCGGGTGTCCCATGCCAACATCCGGTCCATCGACACGTCGGCCGCCAAAAAGATGCCCGGGGTGGTCAATGTGCTGACCCACAAGGACGTGAAAGGCAAAAACCGCATCAACGGCCTGGTGATGTTTCCGGTGGGGCATCTGGGTGACGGGTGGGATCGGCCGATCCTGTGCGACAAAAAGGTTTTTCAGTACGGCGACGCCATCGCCATTGTCTGTGCCGATACCGAGGCGCATGCCAGGGCTGCTGCCCAGGAGGTGAAGGTGGACGTCGAGGCCCTGCCCGAGTATATGAGTGCACCGGCTGCCATGGCCGAGGATGCGCTTCAGATCCATCCGGAAACTCCGAATGTTTATTTTACCCAGAAAATTATCAAGGGCGAGGATACGGCGGCTGTTTTCGCCAATGCCGCCCATGTGGCGGAGGACGATTTCTATGTGGGCCGCCAGCCCCACATGCCCATGGAACCGGATGTGGGTTATGCCTTCATGGACGATCAGGGCGGGCTGCACATCAACAGCAAATCCATCGCCCTGTACGTTCACCATTTGATGATTGCCGACGGTCTGGGCGTTGCCCCGGAAAAGCTCTTTCTGGCCCAGAACCCCACGGGCGGGACCTTTGGCTACAAGTTCAGCCCCACCCTGGAGGCGTTGGTGGGGGTGGCCTGCCTGGCCACCGGCCGGCCGGTTTCCCTGCGCTACGACTACCACCAGCAGATGACCTACACGGGCAAACGCTCCCCGTTCTTCATCCACCTGCGGCTGGCGGCCGATGATCAGGGGAAGCTGCTCGGTATGGAATCCGAATGGACCGTGGACCACGGGGCCTATTCCGAATTCGGCGATCTGCTGACCCAACGCGGGGCTCAGTTCATCGGCGCGGGCTACGACATCCCCCACATCCGGGGCATCGGCCGTACGGTGTGCACCAACCACGCCTGGGGATCGGCCTTCCGGGCCTATGGTTCGCCCCAGAGCGAGTTCGCCTCGGAAGTGCTCATGGACCTTTTGGCCGAGAAGATCGGCAAGGATCCGCTGGAACTGCGCTACGAAAACGTGCTGCGCCCCGGGTCCACCATGCCCCACGGCCAGAAGCCCGAAGTTTACAGCTATCCCGAAATGCTGGATATCCTGCGTCCCAAATACCAGGCGGCCCTGGCCCGGGCCAAGGCCGATTCCACCGGTGCGGTCAAGCGGGGCGTGGGCATCTCCCTGGGCATGTACGGGTGCGGCGGCGACGGCCCGGACCCGTCGGCGGTGGCCGTGGAACTGGGTCCGGACAACACGATTACGATTTTCAACACCTGGTCCGATCACGGCCAGGGGGCGGATGCGGGAACCCTGGGGACGGCCCACGAAGCCCTGCGGCCCATCGGCGTTCCGCCGGAGAAGATCAAGCTGGTCATGAACGATATGGCCACCTGTCCGGACAGCGGCCCCTCCGGCGGCAGCCGGCAGCAGGTGGTCACCGGCCGGGCGATCATCGCCGGCTGTCAGGCGCTGTTGGATGGCATGCGCAAACCCGACGGCACCTATCGCACCTACGACGAGATGCAAACCCAAGGGCTGCCGGTCAAATACGAGGGCCAGTGGACCACGCCGTGCTCGGTCTGTGATGAAAACGGCCAGGGCGAACCTTTCCCCGTATACATGTACGGTGTCTTCATGTCCGAAGTGGCCGTGGAGCTGGCCACGGGAAAAACCTCGGTGGAGAAGATGACCCTCGTGGCCGATATCGGCAAAATCAACAACCGGCTGGTCACCGATGGCCAGATTTACGGCGGCCTGGCCCAGGGCATCGGCCTGGCCCTGTGGGAGGATTTTGAAGACATTCAGAACCATTCCACCCTCATGGGCGCCGGATTTCCCTATTGCGAACAGATCACCGACGATATGGAGATCATTTACGTGGAGAACAGCCGTCCCGAAGGCCCCTTCGGTGCGGCCGGCGTCGGCGAACTGCCGCTGACCAGCCCCCATGCGGCCGTGATCAATGCCATCAACAATGCCTGCGGCGTGTGCATCAAGCACCTGCCGGCGTTGCCGGAAAAGGTATTGGCCGGACTAAAAAAGTAATGGTACCATTTCTTTAGAAACGATGATTATCAGGGGTTGAAGGGATAGCCCTGAGGCGGATTTCCGGTCCGGGGGGCGCCTCTGCCGATTATCCGATTTTTATAAGATTGAGGAAAACCATGGATCAGGCCGAACTGCGGCAGTGGGAGAACCGCTGCATCCAGGAAGAGCCCCCGCCATGCACAGCGGCCTGCCCCCTGCATGTGGATGTCCGGGCATTTGTGGGCCATGCAAGCGGGGGCCGCTGGGCGGATGCCCTTAAAATTTTGCACAAAACCATGCCCTTGGCCGGAATCCTGGGGAGGATTTGCGATGCCCCCTGCCGACTGGCCTGCAATCGAAAGGATGTCGGCGAGGCCATCCGGGTTAACGAACTGGAGCGGGTTTGCGTAGAACAGGGCGACGGGCAGCGGCGGGTGATGCCGCTGCCCAAAAAAGAGATTCGCGTGGCCGTTGTGGGCGGGGGGGTGAGCAGCCTGACCGTGGCCTGGGACCTGGTGCGCAAGGGATATGGGGTTACCGTGTTCGAACCGGAAGCGGTCACGGGCGACCGGCTTTGCCGGCGCCACCCGGATCGGCTTTCGACTGAAGTCGTTGGGGCCGAGACCACTCTTTTGGGACGGCTGGGCGTTTGCTTCGAAACCGGCCGGCGATTGTCAACGGCAGATGACGTCCGAGGTTGTCTCGACGTCCATGGGGCGGTCTATGTGGGGCTGGACGCCGTATCCCCCGATCCGTGGGCACCTCTGGCCGGGCGGATCGATTCCTTTACCGGGGTAACCGATTGCCAGGGACTCTTTGCCGGCCAAGATCATGGATCGGCGGTGTGGCAGGCGGCCCGGGGACGGTGGGCCGCCACCTCCATGGACCGATGGCTGCAGAAAGTCTCCATGACCGCCGGCCGGGAAAAGGAGGGGCCGTTTGAAACGCGGCTGTTTACCAGTCTGGCGGGGGTTGTTTCTCTGCCGGCGGTGGCCATAAAAGACGAACAGGCTGGCTACAGCCAGCCGGAGGCGGTCCGGGAGGCCGGGCGCTGCCTCCAGTGCCAGTGCCTGGAGTGTGTGAAGGTGTGTGCCTATCTGGAATCTTTCAGGGCCTATCCCAAAAAGTATGTGCGGGAGATTTACAACAATGCGTCCCTGGTCCTGGGATCGCGCAAGGCCAACCGGATGATCAATTCATGCAGCCTGTGCGGCCTCTGCGAGGCGGTCTGCCCCTACGATTTTGCCATGCAGGACCTTTGCCTGTCGGCCCGGCAGGGCATGGTCGAGCGAGGCAAAATGCCTCCCTCGGCCCATGACTTCGCGCTTCAGGACATGGCTTTTTCCCAGAGCGGCCGGTTTGCCATGGCCCGCCACGAACCAGGCCGGTCGGCCAGCCGATACCTCTTTTTCCCGGGCTGTCAGCTCTGTGCCTCTTCACCCGGTCAGGTTTCCCGGGTTTACGATTACTTGAGAAAAGAACTTCCCGGCGGCGTGGCCCTGATGCTGGGGTGCTGCGGCGCCCCGGCCCATTGGGCCGGCCGGTCCGAGACCTTTTCCACCGAACTGGTGCGATGGAAAGCGACCTGGACCGGGCTGGGCAGTCCGCGGCCCATCATGGCCTGTGCAACCTGTTTACGCATGTTCAAGGATCATCTGCCCGAAGCCGACGTTATTTCCCTGTGGGAGGTTATGGCCGAGGCCGGCATTCCCCAATCCGGCCATCCCCTGCCGCAAGCCCCGCTGGCTGTCCACGACCCCTGCACCTCCCGCGGCGAACCCGCGGTTCAGGACGCCGTGCGCCGGATGCTTTCCCGGTTGGGTGTGGCTGCCGAGGAGCTGGTGCTGGGCCGGGAGAAAACCGAATGCTGCGGATTTGGCGGCCTGATGCAAAACGCCAACCCGGCCCTGGCCCGGGAGGTGGCGGACCGCCGGGGACGGCGCAGCCAATGGGATTATCTGACTTACTGCGCCATGTGCCGGGACAGCCTAGCCGTGGTGGGCAAGCGGGCATTGCACCTGCTGGATCTGATCTTCCCGGATCCGGCGGCAGCCGACCCTGCCGAACGACCTCGCCCCGGCTGGTCGCAGCGTCAGGAGAACCGCAGCCGCCTCAAAGCGGATCTGTGCCGGGATCTCTGGAAAGAGCCGCCGGCCCGCGAGGCGGATCACCGGACGATCATGCTCGATATTGGTCCGGAGGTGGAGGCGGTCATGGAGTCCCGCCGTATTCTGAAGGAAGACGTTCAGAAGGTGATTCAGCATGCCGAAGGTGGCGGGCAGCGGTTTTATCATCCGGAAAACGGTTATTTTCTGGCGGCCTTTCGTCCATACCAGGCGACTTTCTGGGTGGCCTATTCACCGGCGGCCGACAGATATTCGGTGCATCATGTATACGCCCATCGCATGGAGGTCCTGGGGCCATGAAAAACGACAACGTCCGGCCCGACGATTTAAAATGGCGCTGCGGCCGATGCGACTGCGACCTGGTGGTGGGGCAGGTGGCGGTAGCCTACATGGATAACCGTTTTACCACCGATCTGCCTTATTGCCCGGTCTGCAAGACGGTGCTGATCACCGAAGCGGTGGCCACCGGCAAGATGGCGGAGGTGGAACAAATATTGGAAGACAAATAGGTCCGATTCCAAAACACACCCGATATCGGCGTTACGCGAATCCTTCGTTACTGCGGCGTATCGCCAATACGTCTCGCTCCTCCAGAATGGAACATGAATGTTCGCCGTACTGATGAAGATCGATTTACGGTTCGCTTGCTAAAGCTCGCTTTGGCGGCCCGCAAGCCTTGATTCCGGGCTTGTTACGAAATCGGCCGGCAAACCATTGCCTGATTTTTGTAAAGCGTCAACTGTGGCTTACAGCGGAAATTATCCATGATCCAATCCAAACCTTATGAATCGGAAGCGGTCAGGGCCGTTACCGGTCCGGCCATCCGGCCCGGCGGCCTGAATCTGACCCGCCGGGCGGCTAAGGTTTGCCGGTTGGCAGCCGGGGACCGGGTTCTGGATGTGGGCTGTGGGATCGGCGCCACGGTCGATTTCTTGAACCGCCATTTTCAAACCAGGGCCGTGGGGCTGGATTTATCGCCGGTGCTGCTGGCCGAGGCAAAGGGATGCGACGGGGATCGACCCGTGATCCGCGGTAATGCCATGGACCTGCCGGTGAAGGATCGACACCTTTCAGCCGTTTATTGCGAGTGTGTGCTCTCCCTGCTGGCGGATCCGGCCAGCGCCCTGGATGAATATCGTCGGGTGCTGCGCCCCGGCGGGCACGTGGTCATCACGGATATTTACCGGCGGGCGACAGATTTACCGCCGCCGGATCCGGCCATTGGTGCCAGCGGCTGTCTAAAGGGCGCCGTCGATAGGGACGTGATGACCCAGCGGGTGGCAGCGGCCGGTTTCGCCCTGTGTTTATGGGAGGACCACTCGGATCTGTTGAAGGTGCTGGCAGCCCGATTGGTGTGGGCCGGCATCTCCATTGAGGCGTTCTGGGGAGCGGATTGCGCCCGGAACGCCGGCACCGAGCACCAGCGACCCGGCTACTGCCTGCTGGTGGCACGAAAAGGGAAGTAATGCCATGGACGACGTTCGGATCCTTATGATGCAACTGGCCGCAAAAGGCTATTCCTGCAGCCAGATCATCATCCAGCTCGCCCTGGACGCCCGGGGGGAAGCCAACCCGAGCCTGATCCGCGCCATGGCCGGGCCGGCATACGGATGCGGGGCCGGCCATGCCACCTGCGGCGCCCTGACGGGCGGGGCGTGCCTGCTGGCCCTGTATGCCGCCAAAGGCAGCGATACGGAAACCGAATCAGAGCGATTTGCATGCATGCTGGAAGAACTTTCGGATTGGTTCCACCAGCAGGTGGGCAGCCAATACGGGGGAATTGTCTGCGAAACCATCACCGGCGAGGATGGTCCGGCTGCCGCCCGGCAGCGCTGTGGGGCCATCGTTGCCGACATCTTCACCAAGGCCATGGAAATCCTGGTGGCCAACGGCTTCGACCCCTATGCAGCAGACTGAACCCGAAACATGATCTTTGCCCAGGATACCGCAAGCCTTTGTCCGGTCTGCCTGTCGCGGATTCCAGCCCAACGGGTTGTCCGTGGCTCGGCGGTCTATCTGGAAAAAAGCTGCCCGGACCACGGGGCCTTTTCGGCCCGGATCTGGGAAGGCGTCCCCGAGTTTACGGGATGGCAGCGGCCCAAGATCCCCACACGACCGCCCCATTGCGCACACCCGGTGGAACGCGGCTGCCCTTTTGACTGCGGCCTGTGCCCCGACCATCGCCAGCGTTCCTGCACCATTATCCTGGAGGTTACCGACCGCTGCAACCTGGCCTGCCCGGTGTGCTATGCCGATGCCCGTGGAATGGACGGTGACGATCCCTCCCTGGCGACCATCCAAACGTGGTATGCCGCAGCCCGCGAAGCCGGTGCCGGCAGCAATATCCAGCTTTCCGGCGGAGAGCCCACCGTCCGCGAGGATCTGCCCCGCATCGTTGCCATGGGCTGCGAGGCAGGATTTCGTTTTATCCAGGTCAACACCAACGGTTTGCGTCTGGGCAGGGATCCGGAATTTGTCAGGGAATTGAAGTCCGCCGGGTTGTCGTCGGTATTTCTCCAGTTCGACGGTACCGACGATGCCATTTACCGCAAGTTGCGCGGCCGAGATCTGCTGGACGAAAAGCTGGCGGCCATTAACGCCTGCGCCCGAAATCAAATCGGTGTGGTGCTGGTGCCCACCCTGGTGCCCGGGGTCAATGACCATGACATCGGCAACATCCTGCGGCTGGCCGTGGACCGGTCTCCGTCAATCCGATCGGTTCACTTTCAACCGGTGAGCTATTTCGGACGTATGCTCCACCCACCGCAAGACACGGATCGGTTGACCCTGCCGCAACTCATGCGCAGCATCGAAGCCCAGACCGGTGCGGGCTTTAAGGCGGATCATTTCAAACCGCCGGGCTGTGAGAATGCCCTGTGCAGCTTCAGCGCCAGTTTCCTGACGATGCCCGATAAAAGCGTTAGGGCGGTGGGCGGGACAAGGACCGGAAAATGCTGCCCGGCACCGATCCAGGCCGATGTCGGCGCCGCCAAGGCCATCGCTTTCGTGGCGCGGCAGTGGGGTGCGGCGCAGCGGGAATCGACCGGACCGGAACCGGCCTGCCGTGCCTGTGACGGCGATGCCGACGGGTCGATGGGTCTTGATTTTTTTCTCCAACGGGCCAAAACCCATCTGCTTTCGGTTTCGGCCATGGCCTTTCAGGATGTGTGGAATCTGGATCTGGAGCGGGCCCGGGACTGCTGCATCCACGTGATGGCCCCGGACAGGCGGCTGGTGCCCTTTTGTCTGTACAACCTGACCGGCAGCACCGGCCAACGGCTCTATCGCCCATGAACACGATCCGGATCACCCCCCTCGAGGGGTGGACCTGCCGTAAAATCGGTCGAATCGGCGATCCCCGCCTGAATCGCCGGGATTTGGCCCGTTACCAGCTGGACGCCCTCAACCACACCCTTGCCCATGTTCGCAGGAACAGCCCGCATTACCGGCGACGGTTTTCGGGATTTTCGCCGGATCCGCTCAAGTCCCTGAGCGATCTGGCCGTGCTGCCATTCACTTCCGCCGAGGATGTTTGCAGGGACCCTTTTTCGTTTCTCTGCGTGTCCCAGGATCGGATCGCCCGGGTGGTCACCCTGGAGACTTCCGGAACGACCGGCGGTCCCAAACGCCTCTTCTTCACGGAGGAGGATCTGGAACTGACCGTGGATTTCTTCCACCACGGCATGTCCATCCTGGTGGACCCGGGGCAGCGGGTACTGATTCTCCTGCCGGGAAACCTGCCGGGCAGTGTGGGGGCGCTGCTGGATAAGGGACTGGCCCGATTGTCGGTCCAGGGCATCGTTCACGGTCCGGTTCAGGATCCGCAGGCAGCCATTCATGCGGCTGTGGAAGCGCAGGTCGACTGCCTGGTGGGCATCCCGGTCCAGGTGCTGGCCATGGCCTGCCATGAACAGGGGGGGGCGTTGGCCGGGCAGATCAAAAGTGTGCTGCTGAGTACCGATTATGTGCCCGACGCGATCGCGGCCCGTTTGCATCGGGCATGGGGCTGCCGGGTCTTCAAACATTACGGCATGACCGAAATGGGGCTGGGTGGCGCCGTCGAATGCGCGGCACGGTCCGGCTGTCACTTTCGCGAAGCGGACCTATTGGTGGAGATTATCGATCCCGGGACCCTGCAGCCGGTGCCGGACGGTAAGGTGGGAGAAATTGTCGTTTCCACCCTGACCCGGGAAGGAATGCCATTGATCCGGTATCGCACCGGTGATATGTCCGCCTTCATGGTTGATCCCTGCCGGTGCGGGACGGTATTGAAGACCCTGGGCACGGTTCGGGGCCGCCTGGATGGTTCCATAAAAGTGGGTCATCGGAAGCGTTTTTATATCAGCGACCTGGATGAAGCCATTTTCGGCGCCGGTGACGTCCTCGACTATCACGTGGGCATCGACGCTGCGGATAGCACCGACCGGTTGAGGCTGTGGATAGCCGTGGTGAACCCGGTCCGGTTCGCGGAGACGGAATACCGGATCCGCAGCGCTGTGCTGGCATTGCCGGCGATCGGCACGGCATTGGCCGACGGACGTTTAACCATGGCCATCAGGACTGCGAATCGCCGGATGGCGGTTTCCACGGGCACCGGCAAACGCCGGATCCGAGATCTGAGAGAAAGGCAAGTCTACCCATGAAAATGATTGCACATGCGGCCTGCGAGTTGTTGGAAAAAGGCGAATCCTTTGTCCTGGCCACTATCGTCAGCCACTCCGGCTCCACCCCGCGCACGTCGGGCAGCAAGATGATCGTCACCGCCGGCGGACGCGGCATCGGCACCATCGGTGGCGGCCTGCTGGAGGCCGGGGCCATGTCCCGGGCCGTGGAACTGATCCAGCGCGGACAATCGGCTATCATGCCCTTTGACCTGAGCATCGACACCGTCGAGACCATGGATATGATCTGCGGGGGGAAGGCCGAAGTGCTGCTGGACTGCGTGTTGCCCACGCCGGCGAATCGGACGGTCTTTGATCGATGGCGGCGGATGCTGGACCAAGGCCGAAAAGGGTCTTTGCTGACCCTTGTCAGGGGGTCCGAGAATAAGGTCGGCACCATTGTCCACGGTCTGGCAACGACCGCCGGCGAGCTTGTCGGCGATATTTCCCTTCCCGGGATAAGGCGGGACAAGGTGATGGCGCTGGCCGCCGAATCATCCGCGGTTCGAACCGAGGCATTCGACGGTGCGTTCATGCTGGTCGAGCCGGCGCAGCCGGTTTGCACCGCCTATCTTTTCGGAGCCGGCCACGTGGCCCGGTCCACGGCGGCCGTGGCCGCCATGGTGGGATTCCGGGTGTCGGTCGCCGACGACCGGGAGGAGTATGCCAACCGGGAACGCTTTCGCGATGCCTCCGAGATCCGGGTCCTGGAGAATTTCGGAAACGCTTTTTCAGGTTTGTCCATCGGCGGGGAAGATCTTGTCGTGATTCTTACCCGGGGCCATCTTCACGACAAGTCGGTTCTGGCCCAGGCGCTGAATACCGACGCGGGATACATCGGCATGATCGGCAGCCGCAAAAAAAGAGACGCCATATATACGGCGCTCCTGAAGGAAGGGTTTTCGCAGGCGGATATCGATCGGGTCCATTCGCCCATCGGTCTGTCAATCGGTGCCGAAACACCGGAGGAAATTGCCGTGAGCATCGTTGCCGAGATGATCCGGCATCGCGCAAACTCGTTCAACGCTCAAGGTTGAAATTATAAAATGCCAATCGACGGTTGCAAACCGTCGATTGGCATTTTATTTTGTTCTTCAGCCTTCAGCCTTCAGCCTTTTGCTGATTATCGTTCAACCATAATGTCTATTTCTAACACGGGCTGACGGAGACGTAGTTTTCCTGCAGGGCCATGGCGCCACCGCCTTTATCCCATTTATCCAGGCCGCCGCACATCAGTTCATGATCCGCCACGCCCTTTCCGAAAGCCCGGCTTTCCACGGGCAGGTGATGGCCGAAGCCGTGAAGCATGAACACCGCCTCGGGATGAATCAGGTCGGTCAGTTTGGCCTGCATCCGGCCGCCTTTCCCGTTCCCGCTGATTTCCACCATGTCCCCGTCGGACAATCCCAGGTCGGCGCCGGCCCGGGTGTTGATCCACAAGGTGTTCTCCGGCACCTGTTCGAAGAGCAGGCTGTTGTTGACGGTGTGGCCCTGGGTGTGAACCCCGCAGCGGCCGAAGGTGAGCCTGAACTGGCCTTCGGGAGGATGCGTGCCTTCATAAGGCTTGAGGGACGGTATCCCCTGGGACTCCCATTTTTCGGAGACGATCTCCACCTTGCCTGACGGGGTTTTGAAGGCCGGTTCCGGTTTGTACAGCGGTCCCTTGCCCAGTTGCACAAATCCCTTGGCATCGAAGTCGGCCACGCTGACGCCGGTACCGTCCAATTGATAGTTCCAGATCTCCTCGATGGAATCGAATGCCAGAGCCTCGATGCCCAGACGTTTGGCCAGACCGCAGAGAATTTCCCAGTCGCTGCGGGTATCGTAGCGCGGTGCTGCCGCCCGGCGCCGGGTGAACATATAGGGGTTGAGTCCGTTCTTGCAGGCCAGGATCGATTCCCGCTCCAGGTAGGGAGACAGCGGCAGCACCAGATCGGAGTACCAGGCCGTATCCGACCAGGTGAAACTGACGGACATGAGAAAATCCAGCTTGGACCATTTTTGTTTGATCCGATCGGGATCGGGAAATCCCATGAGGGGGTCGTGGCGGTAGGCGATATAGGCTTTGACGGGGTAGGGATCTTCGGTTTCGATGGCATCGAACCCCAGATGGAGTAGTCCCGGGCCGGTATCGAAATGGCCGTGCTTCCAGCCGGTGCCGTCGGCGCGCTTTTCCTCGGGATTGGGGACGCGGTCGACCAGCTTCTTGAGCCCCTTGCGGCCCACATCCCCGGGTTTGTTGGCCATGGGCAGACCGCCTTTGGCACCGATGGCGCCCAGCAGGGCGTTGATGATGTAGATCGTGCGGGACATGTAGAAGGAATCGTTATATCGGGCGTTCATCCATCCGGGGTGCCAGAGGACCGCGGGTGCATCCTTGGCCAGGTCCTGGGCGAACCGAACGATTTCCACGGCAGGAATGCCGGTTTCCGTTTCCGCCCATTCGGGGGAGTAGGGTTTGACGAACCGGTCCAACACATCCAGGTCCTTGAACCACTTGCTGACGTAGGCGGCGTTGTAAAGGTTGCGGTTCAACAGGGTGTGAATGACCGCCAGGTTCAATGCATAATCCGACCCGGGCCGGATCATCAGGAACCGATGGGCTTTGGTGGCCGATACGTTGGCACGGATATCGATGACCGTCAGCTTGCACCCGTTTTCCATGGCGCCCATGAGGTCGTTCACCTCTTTGACATTGATGGCCTCGAAGATATTGCGGGTCTGAAGAACCACGTGGCGGGCGTTTTTAAGATCGTAGCTTACGGCTTTCCGGCCGAATCCGAACAGGGAAAGGGCCGCATGCTGGACGTTGCGGGCACAAGAGGCGTCGTGGTTGGTCCAGTTGGGGGAACCGAGCCCGCGTACGAAGGCCTGGTGCAGGTCCCGGAAGGGCCCGCCGCGGTCCGAGAACAGAACGCTTTTGCCGCCGTAGGTGTCGATGACCGATCTGAGCCGGTCCGCCGCATAGTCAAGGGCTTCATCCCAGCTGATGGGCTTCCAGTTGCCCTGTCCGCGGTCACCAACCCGGATCATGGGCCGCTGAATGCGTTCGTTGTCGTTGATCAAGGCTTTGCCGGCCGCACCGCGGGCGCACAGGGCGCCATTGATGCCGCCCATGTGGGGGTTTCCTTTGATAAACTGAATCGCTCCGTTTTCCGTCTCGACTTCAATCGGGCACCTGACCGTGCACATGCCGCAAACACTGTAGGTTGAATTCTTCGATGTCATCATCTGTTCTCCTGATTAAAAAATAGTTCCCGGAACCTAAGACCAATGATTCCATGACGGCATATCGCAGCTGCTGCATTATGTCAACGTAGATATAAACCTTCCGCCGCCGGCGGCCGGGAAGATTTTTCCCGGGAAAACTTCTGGGCGGCCGATCTCTGCCATTGGCGCCTACCCTAAAACCGATTGACAAATTAGAGAATATCGAATAGCAACAAACGTTATGTCAGTCATGGCACAAAGCATCGTGTGGCGCCCACCGGCATTAATCCGGTTTGCATGTTGGCCGAACGGTAGCAGGCGGCGGCCGTTGCAGCCGCAGCACCGGCAGAATCCGGTGCGATCCCGCCAATAGGAAAGGAGTAGTCAATGGCTCAGGGCAGCATATCGATTAACGGCAACCGGTTTCCCTTCGAGCCGGAGCAGACCATTCTGCAGGTCGCCGAGGATAACCGGATTCGGATTCCGACGCTTTGTTATCTCAAAGGTGCCTCGCCCACGGGTGCCTGCCGCATCTGCGTCGTGGAGGTCGAAGGTGCCCGTTCGCTCGTGGCCGCCTGCAGCACACCAGCCGTAGACGGCATGGTGGTGCATACGGAATCTCCCCGGGTGGTGGCTTCAAGGAAGGAAACACTGGAACTGCTGCTTGCTTCCGGCAACCATAACTGCGCCATCGGTTCCACCCGGGAAAAAGACTGGACCGCTTTTCAAATGCAGGCAGCCGCATCGGACGGCGGCGAAGACCTGTGTCCGGCCTGGGGGGATTGCCGCCTGCAGGATCTTGCCTACCACTACCAGGTCGAGGGGGGCAAATACCCGCGGACAACGGCCCGCTACCCCATAGAGACAGTCAATCCGCTCATCGTGCGTGATTTCTCCCGCTGCATTCTCTGCGGCCGGTGCGTTCAGGCCTGCAACGAGGTTCAGGTCAACCGGGCGATCAGTTTCGGCTACCGGGGGGCGGCGGCCAAGGTGGTGGCCGGTGCCGATGTGCCGCTCAAAGATTCCCAGTGTGTCTTTTGCGGTGAGTGCATCCAGGCCTGCCCGACCGGTGCACTGGTTGAGAAGAAGGCCCGTTTTGTCTGGCGGTCCTGGAAAAATCGGAAAATCCGGACGACCTGCCCCTACTGCGGCGTCGGCTGTCAGCAGTGGTTGCACGTCCAAGACGATCGCATCGTTAAGGTTACCGGCGTAGAGGATGGCGCGCCCAACCAGGGACGGCTGTGCGTCAAGGGCCGCTTCGGCTACGATTTCATCTACTCCGACGAACGCCTCAAGACGCCGTTGATCCGGGAGGGAGACGATTTCCGGGAGGCCTCATGGGATGAGGCTCTGGACCTGGTGGCCGACCGATTCAAGGCCATTATCAAAGAAAGCGGACCCGATGCCCTGGCCGGTGTGAGCTGTGCCCGCAGCATCAATGAAGATTCCTACCAGATGCAAAAACTCTTCCGGGGGGTGTTCAAGACCAACAACATCGACCATTGCGCCCGCACGTGACATGCCCCGACGGTCGCCGGACTGGCGACCACGTTTGGATCGGGGGCGATGACTAACTCCTTTTCCGAGTTTTCCCGGGCCAAGATGTTTTTAGTGATCGGCTCCAATATGACCGAAGCTCATCCGGTAGCGTCCACCTTTGTGAAAAACGCCGTTTTAAGCGGTGCCAAATTAATTGTGGTGGACCCCCGGAGGCATCGGCTGGTTGATTTTGCAGACATGCACCTGCCCCTTAAGGTGGGCAGCGATATCGCCCTGCTCAATGCCATCATGCATGTTCTGATTCAAGAGGAGCTTTACGACAAGGCCTTCGTTGCCGAGCATACCACCGGTTTCGACGCGCTCAAAGAGACGGTGATGGCCTACCCGCCGGAGAAAGTCAGCGACATCTGCGGTATCGATGCGGATACCATTCGGGAGGTGTCGCGCCTGCTGGCCTCGGTGAAACCGGCCATGGTCTGTTACACCCTGGGTATTACCGAGCATACCTGCGGCAAGAACAACGTCATGTCCGTGGCCAACCTGCAGATGCTGCTGGGGAACATGGGCGTGGAGGCCGGCGGCGTCAACCCCTTGCGCGGGCAGAATAACGTTCAGGGCGCCTGTGACATGGGGGCGCTGCCCAATGTTTATCCCGGGTATCAGCCGGTCAACGATTTCACCGTCTGCGAAAAATTTCAGAAGGCCTGGAATACTACCGGCATGTCTCAAAAAGTGGGGTTGATGATTCCGCAGATGATGGACGGCCTGGTGGGCGGCAAGGTTCGCGGGTTTTACATCTTCGGGGAGAACATGGCCAATACCGAGCCGGACATCCACAAGGTGGAGCACGAACTGGCGTCGGCCGAATTTCTGGTTGTCCAGGATATCTTCCAGAACGAAACGACCCGTTTTGCCCATGTGGTCCTGCCGGCAGCCGCCTGGAGTGAGAATGACGGGACTTTCACCAACAGCGAACGCCGGGTCAGCCGGGTAAGAACGGCCAGCCCTGCGCCGGGGGTGGCCATGCCCAACTGGTGGATATTCAGGGAAATCGCCCGGCGATTCGGCCACGATTGGGCAGCCAGCAGCGGTCAGGAACTCTGGGACAACGAAATTTCGGAACTGGCCCCCAGCATGGGGGGTATCAAGTACCACCGGTTGGAAGCTGACGGGCTCCAGTGGCCCTGTCCCACGGTGGAGCATCCGGGGACGGCGTTTCTGCATCGCAACGGTCAGTTTACCTGCGGTCTGGGGCGGTTTACGCCGGCGGAATGGACTCCCCCTGCCGAAGTGCCTGATGAAGATTATCCCCTGGTGCTCAGCACCGGGCGTCGCCTATACCATTACCATACCCGCACCCAGACCGGCCGCTGTGAAGGTCTCAACGACCTTCTGGGCGAAGAGACTGCCGATATCTCCTTTGCTGATGCGGACCGGCTGGGCATTGAAAACGGTGAGCGGATCCGGGTCAAATCCAGACGCGGGGAGGTGGCCGTCCGGGCCAATGTGACACCCGAGGTGCCCCAGGGGATGGTGTGGATGGCCTTTCATTTCCGGGAAGGAAACGCCAACTGGCTCACCCATGCGGCCTTCGATCCATCTACCCTCACTGCCGAGTACAAGGCCTGTGCGGTGAGCATTGAAAAAATGTGATTGATCGTTCCTGGCGGGGAGTTTTTGCAGCAGTTTTAAAATTCTCATTTACCGCGAATTCAACCCGTAAAAGGAGACAGTATGCATGAGGTGGTCGCGCTGAAACACGCGAACCCGGAATCGAAGAGCGAGATGCAGCGGATCTTTAGGCTTCAACAGGATGCCTATAAACGACATCCCATGCCTGACGCGGCCGAACGAATTGATAACCTGAAACGGCTGGAAAATGGCCTGATCCGGTTCAAAGATGATATCGCCGCGGCTATCGACCAGGACTTTGGGTGCCGCTCAAAGGATGAAACGTTTCTGGCCGAGATTCTGCCCAGCCTGGAGGGCATCCGTTATGCGGCCAAACGGATCCATCGCTGGATGCAACCGTCCCGTCGCCGACCCGGGTGGCTGTATTTGCCGGCCAAGGCGCGGGTGCTTTATCAACCGCTGGGTGTGGTGGGTATTATTGTGCCGTGGAACTATCCCCTCTATCTTGCCGTCGGTCCCCTGGTGGGCGTTCTGGCGGCGGGCAACCGGGCCATGATCAAGATGAGCGCTTTTACTCCCCGCACCACCCAAGTGGTTAAATCCATGATCGATGATACCTTCGACGAGGAGCACGTGGCCGTTATCGGCGGCGCATTGGGACTGGGGACGGAGTTCTCCCGGCTGCCCTGGGATCACCTGGTTTTCACCGGCTCTACTGCCGTGGGACGGCACGTGATGCGGGCGGCGGCCGACAACCTCACCCCCGTGACCCTGGAACTGGGGGGTAAATCGCCGGCCATTATCGGACCCTCCGTCCCCATAACCGACGCCGCGGAGCGCATCGCTTTCGGCAAGGTGTTCAACATGGGCCAGACCTGCGTGGCCCCGGATTACGTGCTCTGTCCGCGTGCGGCAATGGAGGATTTTGTAACCGCGTTTTCCGCGGCTCTGGGTAGAATGTATCCGAATATGGCGGACAATCCCCAGTATACCGGCATCGTGAACGACAAGGAATACCTGCGGATAGAAGCGCTGGTGAATGATGCCGAGGAAAAAGGGGCTCGGGTGATCCCGGTGAACCCGGCCGGCGAGGACTTTTCCGGCATCCGCAAGATGCCCGTCCGACTGCTTGTGGATGTGAACGATGACATGGCGGTAATGCAGGAAGAGATTTTCGGTCCCCTGCTGCCGGTAATGGCCTACGACACCCTCAAGGAAGCGGTGGCTTATGTCAATGACCACCCTCGGCCCCTGGCTCTATATTTCTTCGATTATGAAGAAAAGAATGCGGATTATGTACTCGTCCATACGCATTCGGGCGGCGCGGTTGTCAACGATACCCTGGCGCATGTAACCCAGGATGATATGCCTTTTGGGGGCATAGGGCCCTCAGGCATGGGCCAGTACCATGGACACGAGGGCTTTCAGGCATTCTCTAAGGCCAAAGGTGTGCTTTACAAATCAAGATTCAACAGCGGCAAACTCATCTATCCACCGTATGGCGGTGCGGTTCACCGGTTGATTTACCGGTTTTTCATGAAATAGCAGCCGATTGCCGAGACGATGTCTGTATCCACGTTGATTAAAGGAATTTTGTGCCAGCTCAGTTACCCATACTCATAAGCGAAGCCCGACAGGGCGGACGTCTTTCCCCGATTCACCATCGTTGGATAGACTTCAACCGGCAATTGACTGGTGACGCCCGATTCCTACCCAACGAGAGGTCCATCGAGGAATGGCTGGAAGCACTCAAGGACATGGAAATCGCGGATCTTCGCATCTTCTGGCTTACCTTTTCACGGATTGCCGAACTGGCGATCAAACAAGCCGGTGATTATGCGGATAACTGCGAATTCCAGGCCGCCGGTGATCTTCTGGTGAATCCACGGCGCATCGATATATATCGACGCGGATGCCCGACGCCAATTGCCAAGGATCGCCATCGCGGACTCAGTGACCAGTTCGCGCAGGCCATCGGCGATGAGAATCCGGTGGCATGGCTTTGCCGGGAAACGATCCCACATATCCGTGAGGCGCCGCTGATTCCCCAACTGGAACGATTGCTTTCAACCTCGGAAATGATGGATTCCCGTTACCTGACGACCCTGACCGTTCGGATGCGCCGGGTGGCCGATACCATCGCTTTTCTCAATGCGTGGCAGATAGACGATTGGCGGACGCTTTTGCGGCGTATGGAGACTGGCGATCCGGCGGATAGGAGAATGATCTCCGTAAATCTGTGCCGCTTCGACCTTGATTACTTCTATGCCATGGGTGATGATATCGAAAAATTAATTTTAACTCATGGCGGCTGCAGTCGATTTCTCAGGCATTTGCCGTTTGAAAAAAGTGGGCGCATAAAACAGGAAATGATAATCTAATCAAGCTAACGTATGTGAAACCCATCGTGAAAAAAATATCGCATCGATGGAAACGGGTCGTCTCAGAAAAATAGAATCAAACGACGCGGGTGATTTCAGCAACATTAATGCCTCCATTTTACCGCTGTCTCTTGGGACTCCTGTGATTTGCTCTCCTTCTTCAAATCGCTGGGGTTCGACCACAGCGATTCCATCAACCGGAAAGGGTGATTGGCCCGTTGCAACAGCCCTTTTCTTAAATAGTACCTCACCGAAACCCGATGGATGACCGGATCGGAAAAATCCGGCGATACTCCCCCAACTGTACCGCCGGGATGGCCGGACATCCCTCTTGGGATCTGCGGCGCATCGAACGACAGGCGATCGTTGGTTTCGAAACCGCCCCCCCCTTCCTCAACAATGACGGTATTCCAATACAGACAGTTGCGATTTTTTCGGACAGGCAAAAGCGACATTTTCGGAAATATTGTTGTTGACGAGGAGCTACAATTAGGCTACGAAAAAGCTATATTGTAACTTTTTGTCGGCCCGGTCCATCCCTATCAAACTAAACGAGAGCGATAGGCATAAAGATTTTCTGCCGCCGCTCTAAACGTGAAGTGGCGCCTGCGTTATGTCAGATATGACATACTTGCAGCGGTGATTACCCACAAATCAATGAGGCCTCAAACATGATTGACCTCCATGAAGCGCAACGAGTAATTCTGCAGGCGACGCCGGTTTTGGGAAGGGAAAGTGTGCCCATTCTGGATGCGTTGAGAAGAGTTATTGCCCAGGACATCACCGCGGTAGACGATCTTCCTGAATCGGACATTTCGGCAATGGACGGATATGCCGTGCGACAGACTTCCCTTTACGGAGTTTCAAGGCACAATCCGGTGCGCCTCAGGATTATCGGTGAATCGCCGGCCGGAAAGCCATGCGGGGCAATCGTGGGCGATGGCGAAGCGGTCCGAATCATGACTGGCGGACTGGTTCCGGAAGGTGCCGATACGGTGGTCAAAATTGAGGAAACCACTGAAGGTGGCGGCTATGTGATCTGCACCAATAATCCGGGACGAGGGGGCGGCATTCGTTTTAAGGGGGATTCGCTGAAAAAGGGCGACGTCGTCCTTCGAGCGGGGGAGGTCATCAGTCCGTTGGAAGTCGGGGCGCTGGCGAGCCTGAGGCGCGCCTATGTGTATGTGCATCGGAAACCCATCGTGGCGATTCTATCGACGGGTGATGAACTTTCCGATTTTCATGAACCTTCCTCATCCGGCAAGGCCATGTGTTCGAATCTTTACGCTCTGGCCGCCCAGGCTATGGAGTCCGGTGCAAAACCCCTATGTCTCGGGATCGTTCAAGACAACCTGCAGGCCCAGCAAACCATGCTGCATGAAGCCCTCCGTGCGGATGTCATTATTACTTCCGGCGGCACCTCCAGAGGAAAATACGATCTGGTTCACAAGGCATTAGCGGCACTCGGAATACAAATGCGTTTTTCAACTATTTTCGCCAAACCCGGAAAGCCGACCATATTCGGAACCATTGGCAGAAATCTCATCTTTGGGCTACCCGGAAATCCTTCGGCGACGATGCTTTCCTTCGAACAATTTATCAAACCCGCGCTGCTCAAGATGACGGGGCACCAAAACGGATTGTATTGTTCTACTGGCAATTTAAACGCGCCGAAGTTGAAAGATGCTTTTCTGTCGGTTGATTCGTTCAACCATGAACAGGGGGGCAATAAAGAGCATCGTCGAGCTTCCCAGGTTCCCCTGGGCGGACGGCTCCACAGGCAAGGTCCGGCCGTTGATTCAAACACAGGTCTTTTGAAAGCGGCCTCCCACTGAAGCGTCGTTCTTCGTGGCGTGTTTTCCGGATACGGACAAATAAAAATGGAGGTGAAGAAGAATGAGGTATGCCGAAACCGGATATAATCTGGAAATTGATCTAACCCGGGGAAATATAGAACGGGTAGAAACCGACCCGGAACTGATGGAGCTTTTTCTGGGCGGTCTCGGTACCAGTATCAAGATCCATTATGACCGGGTTCCCCCTGAAACCAACGCTTTTGATCCTGAGAACCTTATCGTAATCAGCACCGGCCTTTTATGCGGTACGCCGGCTTTCAGCGCTAATCGCACTATTGTCAGCTTCATCTCTCCCCAGACGGAGTTACTGGCGTATCCCATGATGGGTGGATTCTGGTCGTCGGAGTTAAAATATGCAGGTTATGACAAAGTGATCATTCGCGGCAAGTCCCCAGAATTGATTTATATATGGATACACAATGAGAAGGTGGAGATACGCGATGCCACCCACTTGCAGGGTAAAGGCGCTATTGAAACCCAGGAACTGATTAGAAAGGAACTCAACGATCACGATGTTCAGGTGCTTGCCATCGGCCTGGCCGGTGAAAATCGGTGCTTCACGGCTTCCATCGAGCAGTCCAGATCGAGTTCCAGCAGGGGCGGTGGCGGTGCTGTCTTGGGAGACAAAAAAATAAAAGCGGTGGCAGTGCGGGGAACAAGGGCCGTACATCTTGCTCACGGTGCTGAATTCATGGAACATATGAAGGAGATAACGAAGTATATTAAATTCCGTAATGAGAATCCTATTCCGGAGGTCATGCCCATTTTATCCGGCATCGGGTCACCGCAGATGATGAAACACGTCGATGAACAATGGCACACCGAAAGCTTCGCCTGGGGCAATGCCCGCATTCGAAGAAAAGGATTCTGGACCAAGGAAATCGAGAAGGAATGGACAAAAAGCCAAACCGGAGCGATAAAACGGTTCATCAGCTGTTTCAATTGTCCGCAACAATGCGGGGCATTGATTTCCCATGAGGATGTTCCCAATTACATGATGAAATGTTTCTCGAAACTGACCTACACAATGGCGGCTTTTGTTGATGATCTTGATTTTACCTGGAGAATTTGTAAACGCGCTTTCGAGTATGGATTGGACTCATTTTCAACCCCACAAATTTTGGCTTTCGGCGTCGAACTCCATGAAGCCGGGATCCTGACCGATGAGAATTTTGCGGGATGTCCGTCCGACAAGGAAGGAAGATTTTTCTGGTTGCTCGACAGGGTTGCCCATCGGGAAGGAATTGGGGATATTCTGGCCGATGGTACGTATTGGGCTGCCCGACGGATCGGCAATGGTGCAGAAAAATATGATCACAACACCACGAAGAAACATGAACAGATGAACATCAAGCTGGGAATGATGGATCCGCTTTATTTTCTGATGTACGCAACCAACGAAAAGATCAGCATTACGCAGATGGAGGGCAATTGGCCCCAGGCGCCGTTTCCCAAAAAGGAGACCCGAGAAAGTTTTGTAAAAGACTGGCCCCAGCTTCCCGATGAGAAGTTTAAGAAATATTTCATAGACTGGGAACCCCGCGGAGAGTACTCGAACCCGAACTACCCGACCCCTCAAATCGCCTCGGAAATTGTGGATTGGATGGAGATGCTGCACAACATCGACGATGCTCTGGGGATATGCGCCGGCATGGGATCCTTCTGCCTGAAGCCTCCCTATCATATACACAATTACCCCAAATTGATTTCGGCGGCGACGGGGATGGATATGGATAAAGAGCGCCTACGCAAAACCGTCCGAAGAAGCCGGAATTTACACCGCGCATTCAATAACCTGAGAGGAATGGGAAGACCGGATGAAAAACCGCCCCAAGACCATTGGAAGCATCGATTTCCCGAGCTCGAAGACGATCTTTTGACCTACTACTATACCTTCAAGGGATGGAATCATGATGGCGTCCCTACCCGAAAAACATTAGAGGAATTGAGCCTGGCGGATGTCGCAAAGGACTTGGAAACGAGGGGGATTTTGAAAGATGGCCAAGATTAAAAAGAAGATCAAGACAATCAAAATCGATGCGGATAAGTGCAATGGCTGCCGCACATGCGAGGTCGTGTGCGCTGCTTTTCACTCCCAGCCAAAGTACAGCTCCATCAATCCGGCGGCATCTCGTATCCATGTGATTACCCGCCGCTTAGATGATATCTGGCTGCCTGTATTTGCCGGGGAATATTCACCCGCCGAATGCATGGGCAGGGATAAATATGTGATCGACGGGAAGGAATACGACGAGTGCAGCTTCTGCAGGGCAACCTGTCCATCCAGGGATATGTTCAAGGATCCCGACTCGGGACTACCGCTTAAATGCGATATGTGTGAAGGTGAAGAAAGACCGCTGTGTGTACAATGGTGTCTTAACGACGTATTGACCTACGAGGAGCGGGAAGAGGAGGTCGAAGAAGGGATCCAGATAGAGGAAATGGACGCGGGCCTGGCCTTGTTGATTGACAGGTACGGTCTGGAAAAAGTAGGCACCGCTTTAGCCCGCATGTCGCATAAAGCCTGAAAACAACATCTCCAAACAACGGATTCCGCTAACGGCGTGTCGTAATCCCGTTTGCGGGTGGCTGTGAGTGAATTTATGGGAAAAGTGCAGATGGGCTTTGCGGAAGCCCTGAAAGTGACCCTCGAAACGATTTCACCGTTGGGCTGCGATCATGTCGCGCTTTCCGAGTGCCCGAATAGAATCGTCGCCGATGATCTCTATTCACAGGTGTGTTCGCCATCCACCGATTCATCGATGAAAGACGGCTACGCCGTCCGGTCGGTTGACATCCAAACGGCGACGCCCCAAAACAGAACCCCACTGACGGTTATCGGTACGGCGGCCGCCGGACTCCCCGCCAATACCGCGTTGACCGGCAACGACGCCATTCGCATTCTTACCGGCGCCGGGATTCCCGAAGGCGCCGATGCGGTTCTTGCGGAAGAGTTCGCCATTCCCGATGGAGAGCGGATTAGCGTTTTCAACCATGCGGAACCGGGTCGAAACATCCTGCCGAAAGGCGCTGACGTCGCGACGGGAGAGTTGATTGCCGTTCAAGGAAGCTGCCTGTCGCCGGGAATGATCGGCCTTCTCGCCGCCGCCGGGTATGACCGGTTGCCGGTCTTTCGCCAGCCCAGACTCGCCATTCTTGCGACCGGCGACGAACTGGTAGCTCCCGGACAACCGCTTCCCCAGGGAAAACTATACGCCAGCAATCTGGAAATGCTAAAAGCCTGGAGCCGGCGATATGGCATGCACACCGCTTTTTCAATTTTGAAGGACCGGCCCGAGATCATCGCAAAAACCATCGACGAAGCCATTGCGAGTCATGATGCGGTGATTACGAGCGGCGGGGCCTGGACCGGCGATCGGGATTTTGTGGCCCGCACGCTTTCCACCCTGGGCTGGAAGAAATGCTTTCATTGGATTCGAATGGGGCCGGGGAAGCCTGTCGGATTTGGAATGCTCAGGGACAAGCCGGTATTTCTGCTTCCCGGAGGGCCACCGTCCAACCTCACCGCTTTTCTCCAGATTGCTCTGCCGGGCCTGCTGAGGCTCGGCGGTCATCGCAACCCTTCCTTGCCCCGGATTATGGTGAAACTGCAAACCGGATTGACCTGCAGACAGATCGACTGGACCGAGTTCGTTTACGGAACGTTGATGGACGGAGACGGGCATACCCTTTTTAAGCCCCTGCAGATGACCAGCCGTCTGAAAACCATCGCCCGGGCAGAAGGTGTGATTGCCATCAAGGAAGGCGTGAAATCCCTTCCGCCGGGGGCCATCGTCGCGGCACAGTTGCTCAGGTGAATCTTCTATGACCCCCTTGTGGGATCTTGATGCCTTTCCATATTCCTGCGGGAAAAGACATATTCCCCGACTTCGATATCCGGTACAATTGAAACGTATCAGCCCACGGTCAGGCCGATCAGGTCGAAACCCAGTCCGCCGCTGATCTTCAATTTCTTCTCTCCGCAGCTGCAGCCCCTGCCAAGCGCGGCGCCCAGTGCCGGGCGAACGGGCGCGTCAGGTGCGATTTCAAGGACCAAGACTTTTTTGCATACGGTGCAGGTCAGCGTTACGGGAACCGGATAAAATACCAGCCGCGCCCCCTGGGCCGGCGTACCGGTGCTCAGGTGGCGGAAGAAAACCTCCACCGAAGCCGGAACAATGGCGCTGAACCGTCCCACTTCCAGGCGGATTTCGCTGATTTTTTTTCCGCCGGATTCCTTGAGGGCCAGATCCAGCATGGCCTGGGTGTAGGGTTCTTCGTGCATGTCGTTTTATTTTTTAGTGGCGATCCGGTCCCGAACCCATTGGCACCAGGAATCCAGACCGGTTGAATGCAGGCAGCTGACCTCGAAGACGGTCAGTTCCGGATTGACCGTCAGGGCGTTGCGTCTCAACTCCGCGGTAGTAACCGGAAGATGCGGCTCCAGGTCGATCTTGTTGATAACCACTACCTGGGCGCGGGTAAAGGCCTCGGGGTATTTGAGAGGTTTGTCTGCGCCCTCGGCAAGGCTGGCCACCACCACGGTCGCATCCTGCCCCAGGTCCCAGGCGGCAGGGCAGAGCAGGTTGCCCACGTTTTCAACGATCAGCAGATCGGTTTGATCCAGATCGAACCGGTCGACGGCGCGCCCCACCATTTGTGCATCCAGGTGGCAGCCGCCTTCGGTGTTGATCTGAATACTCTGCGCGCCCGCCCGGATCACCCGTTGGCTGTCCAGGTGAGTGTACGGGTCGCCCTCCACCACCTTGATGGAAACGGCGGCGCCTAATCGTGCGATGGTTTTTTCGATCAGGGCCGTCTTGCCCGCACCGGGCGAGGCGATCAGGTTGAGCACCAGGATGCCATGGCGGGTGAACTGACTGCGCAGTTTATTGGCCAAAGCGTCGTTGGCGGCAGTAATCGATTTTCTGACATCGATGGTTCTCATCGTATGGTTTTCGTCCGTTCGGGGGTACCATCGGCTATAGCCATGCACCCGGTTGCCTTCAGGATTCGGGCAGGGAAACCATATCGATGCAGCCCGCAGGGCACCCGGTCATGCAGATGCCGCACCCGTAACATTTTAACGCATCGAAGACCACTGCCTTGCGTTGCTTGCCTTTGATTTGCAGCCGTGTTCCATCATGATGAAACGCACCATATTGGCAACGTCTGATGCACAGACCGCAATGGGTGCAAAGCTCCTGATTGCGCCGGGCCAGATAATGAACCCGTGGATAGACACGATCGCTGTCCAGTACCGCTGACGCACGCAGGGGAAAGCAGCAGCAGGTGCAGCAGTTGCAAAAGCCGAACAGGCCGTGTCCCGGCGTCTGCCGCGTGCCGATGTGCATCAACCCGTCCCGGTCGGTGGCCAGGACGATCTGTTTGCATTCGTCTTTGGTCACCTGGCGGCCCAATCCCCGTTCCACGGTATAACGTGCCCCGTCATCAAGCCGGATGCAGGACTCGATCATCCGGCTGCACCCTTGGGTGCTGCTGCGGCAGTCGCAATTGACCACGGCGTGCAATTCAGCCGCTTCCACCTGGGCCAGCGCCTCTTCCAGAAGCAGGAAATCCTTCTGTTTGATCTGCTGATAGGCGTCGGGATCTTTTTTAATATTTTCGACCACCGGTGCAATCTTCTCGGTATATTCGTTGAGCCACCAGTTGGCGATCTCCTCCCGGACCTCGGCGGGGATGTCATCCCAGTTGCCATACATGGCCAGTTCGTCAAGCCGGTCGTAGAATCTGGCCGGCATGTAGCGAACGGGCTTGCCGGTTGTATCCACATGGTCGAAAATGTAACCGACCTTTTTCCCCTCAACCTCACGGTGCACGAAATGCCGGCGATAGGCATGTTCCAGGAGCGCCTTGGCCTGATCCTTCGATATATCCAGCAGACGCGATACTTCGGACGTACTGCAGGTCTTGCCGTCCATGGCGATAATCAGGTCGATCTCTTCGGGTTCGGCAAATACCGATACATGGGGAGCGATGGCCGGAGGAATCTCAAAAAGAGCGATGAATTGATCTGTTTTTCTCATGTTCTCCATTGATGACGGCACAAAAGCGACGCCTGAGTGATGTAGGTCTGTGAGCACGACCCTATCTGTTGAGTGAAGCGGTGTCAATGCTTTCAAGGTGTTGCAGCAACAGGCGCAGGCAGGGAGTGCTTGCACTTTTTTCATTGCAGCCGCAGGCGTTTAATGGGGTCAATCAGGGCGATATTCTCCTCAAGCCCTGCGCTATCTATGCATGGGATAGAGCGGCCATCGTCGATATGGAAAAATGGCTCCGTTACAGTTAAGTGCCGGTAGCCGACAGAATATGACCCGCTGGCGCAGCCCGTGCACGATCAAGGAGAATTTCAAACCGGCGACCGATAACCGCTTGAAACGGATGCAGAAATCCTGATCGGCCGCGTTTATAAAAAACAGCCCGAGCGCGTGGGCAGGGGGAGGCATCCATGCGCAGAGTATTAACAGAAAAAAGCAGGTGTGTCTTCTGTCCAGGCACTCTGTTTCGAAGGTTGCTTTTTTCCTATGCGATCGTTAACGATCAGTAAAACACGCCCGGCGACATGACGTAAAAACCCGCACCGACGAAGTAATCCGTTCCCGGCACCCGGTAAATGAAGGTGTGCTTGGGTTTGTTGATTTCCATGCCGGGGACCGGCCACATGTATTTGGTCCAGCCTTTTCCCTTTTCGGCGGCTTTGACGAAATCCTTGAAAAAGGCCTTGCCGTCAACGTCTGTCGCTTCGATCAGGGTGTCCGGCTTGGTCAGTTCCGGTTTGTGCGGGTGCGCCAGCATCTTGGCTTTCATGTTCATCAGGAAAACATAACTCACGCCGTCGTTCCACACGAAGCGGCCCTTCTTGTTGTTGATTTCCTTGATGGCGGAATCGATTCCCTGTGTTTTTATGAAATCCCCGGCTTCCTTGCATTTGGAAATACAATCGTCACGAGTCCCGGCCTGGACGGGAACCGTCAGCAACATTACCACGACTACGGCCAATACGCCTGCAATTGTTCTTTTCAAAACACCCTCCATTGTTTCCGGTAATCCGTTCATCTCGGATTGAATAGGAAAAAAACATAAAAAAACAGTATGTAAGTCAGTTCATAAGTTAATTTCTGCCTCATGTGTCAGCGCATGCCGGATTAAGTTTTTGTCCTGTCGGCCACGCCATCCTTATTATCGGCAAAAGCTCAGGAAACTTTCGTGAAAATTGGGCGCCTATAAAAGTACCCACAATTTTCGTCGATTTCGCACCCGGCTATTTTTTAAGCATTCCGAGGGCGGTTTCGACAATCTTATCGGCGGTGAAGCCGAATTTCTCCAGGACGGTTCCTCCTGGCGCCGAGGCCCCGAATCCATCGATGCCGATGACTTTGCCGCCCGGGCCGACGTAACGCTCCCATCCCATAGGGATGCCGGCTTCCACGGCAATGCGGTGCTTAATGGACGGCGGAAGAATCCGGTTTTTGAACTCCGCTGAATTTTCTTCAAAAAGCTCCCAGGAAGGCATGTTGATCACACGGGCGGGTATGCCTTTGCCCGCCAGTATCTCTTGCGCCTTGAGGGTGATGTGGACCTCGGCCCCGGTGGCGATGAGCAATATTTTCGGTCTGCCCTTGCAGTTCGAGAGGAGATATCCGCCCTGGTCCACTCCGCAGGCCGTCTGTTTCGCATCGAGGATGGGCAGTTTCTGACGGCTGAGTATCAGCGCCACCGGGCTGTTGTTCATGGAGATGGCCTTGCGCCAGGCGTGGGCGGTTTCCGTAGCGTCGGCCGGTCGGATTACCGTCAGGTTCGGGATGGCCCGCAGGGCGGCCAGGTGTTCCACGGGCTGGTGAGTGGGGCCATCCTCACCCACTGCCACACTGTCGTGGGTAAAGACGTAAATCACCGGCAGCTTCATCAGGGCTGCCAGGCGGATAGCCGGGCGTATGTAGTCGGCAAACACCAGAAAGGTCCCGCCGTAAGGGCGGACGCCGCCGTGCAGAAACATGCCGGACATGATGGCGCCCATGGCGAATTCGCGGACCCCGAAGCGGATATTGCGGCCGTCGTAGCTCTTTTTCTGAAATTCGGGGAATCCGTCAATAAAGGTCTTGTTTGACGGTGCCAGATCGGCCGAGCCCCCCATCAGGCTGGGGAAAATGGCGGCGGCGGCATTGAGCACCTTGCCCGAGGCGGCCCGGGTGGCCATCGGGCCGTCTTCCGGTTTGAACCGGGGCAGGTTCGCTTCCCAACCCTTGGGCATGAACCGGGTCAGGGCATTGACCCAGGCGTCGGCCAGATCCGGATGCTTCCGGTTGTATTTCAGATAAGCCTTTTTCCAGCCGGCTTCCGCTTTCTCTCCCGTCTTGACACAGTTGCGGAAGGCGGTCAGCGCTTTTTTCGGAATGGCAAAGGGCTTTTTCTCCTGCCATCCCAATTCCGCCTTGGTCAGCTTTATCTCTTCTTCACCCAGCGGTGCGCCATGGGCATCGGCCGTGTCCTGCTTGTTGGGGCTGCCGTGGGCGATGTGGGTCTTGAGCATGATGAGCGAGGGTTTGCCGGTCTCGGCCTTGGCCGCCAGGATAGCCTGTTCGATGGCATCGGGGTCACTGCCGTCTTTCACTTTGATCACCTGCCAGTGGTAGGCGTCGAAACGCTTGGCCACATTTTCCGTGAAGGCGATGCCGGTGGTGCCTTCGATGGAAATGCCGTTGTCGTCATACAGGCAGATGAGTTTGGACAGCCCAAGGTGCCCGGCCAGAGAAGCCGCTTCAGAGGACACCCCCTCCATCATGTCGCCGTCGCCGCACATGACGTAGGTGTAATGATCCACGATATCGTGACCGGGCCGGTTGAAACAGGCGGCCAGATGCCGTTCGGCCATACTCATGCCCACGGCGTTGGCAAAGCCCTGCCCTAATGGACCGGTGGTGGTTTCCACTCCCGGGGTGTGGCCGTATTCGGGATGGCCGGGGGTCTTGCTGCCCCACTGCCTGAAATTCTGGATATCTTCCAGACTGAGGTCATAGCCGGTCAGGTGCAGGAGGCTGTAAAGCAGCATGGATGCATGGCCGCCGGAGAGAACGAAGCGGTCCCGATCCGGCCAGTCCGGGTTTTTCGGATTGTACTTCATCACCCTTGTCCAGAGCACATAACCGGCCGGGGCCAGCCCCATGGGTGCGCCCGGGTGGCCGGAGTTGGCCTTCTGCACCGCATCCATGGATAGGGTGCGGATGGTGTTGATGCAAAGATCGTCGATGGTCGGCTGCTTTTTCTGGGTGCCCTTGGACATTGAGTGCTGCTCCTTTTGCGAGTTCATCATTTATGGGTCGACGTTAAATGAGGTTGATACAAAAGAATTGATGTCGAAGCAAGGGTTTTAAGGAATGTTGCCGCAGCGATTCAAAGCGCCCGCATCCACTCCGGCCGCAGCGCCACCCTGCCTTCCAGCGCCGCATCGATCAGGGCCAGGGTCTTGGCCTTTTCTTTGGGCATACGGGCGCGGATAGGCAGGTAGTTGGAGGCGTGGTTAGCGTGAAACAGCCCCTGGGTCTGCTGGGTTTCGGCAATCATGGTGCGAAGTTCAGCCAGCATCTCGTCCGGTTCGATGAGTTCGAAGCGGCCGGCCTGGTAATCGTCATACATGGGGGTGCCGGGAATCAGCATCAGGCTCAGCGCGCCCACGTATTCCGGATCGATGGCCGTCAATACCCGACCGGTCTCCCGGGCGTGGATCTGGGACCGCTCACGGCCAGCCAGTCCCAGCAGCACGGTGACCGACAGTTTGATGCCCGCTGCCCGGGCCTTTCGACCCATGTCGATCATCGTCTGGGCGTTGGCCCCCTTGTTGATGGCCTTGAGGGTGACGTCGTCGCCGGTCTCCAGCCCCATGTAGGCGATGCCGATGCCGTTTTCCCGGAGTTCCTGCAATTCTTCCGGGCTTTTCATCTTCAGGCTTTTGGCGTTGGCGTATACGCCAATCCGGGTTACCCAGGGCAACCGCCGGCGGATTTCGCTGAGAATCTTCATCAGCCGCTTCTGGGGGATGATCAGGGCGTCGCCGTCACAGAGGAACACACGGCGCTGGCGCTGGCAGTGGGTGGCGGCAAAGGCGATATCCGCCATGATAATTTCATCGGATTTGATCCTGAACCGCTCTCCCTGATAGGCCCCGCAGAAGGTGCACTTGTTGCGAGAGCAGCCCACGGTGACCTGGAGCAGGATGCTGTTGGCTTCGCTGGGGGGCCGGATGATGTTGCCTTCGTAGTGCATGAAATCCCTTTCTATCTTTATTGATCCCATAATCCGTGAACTCGGAATTGCCTCCTTGACTCGAGGATAATCTGATGGTCCTTTCCGGCATTGTCAATATTTGTTCATTCTGATATGAAAAACTTCAACTAATGAACCCTGTTTATTAACCGACGAAAGCGATAAGGCTGCCATTGCCTGCCGCTGTTTGCGACGGGTGACAGCCAGCGTCGGCAAACCGTTTTTATCCCCCTTGCCATCGACTTGAAGGGAGGAGAACCCCGCATGAGCAAATTATTATGGCAGCCGTCTGAAGCGCGCATCGAAGCATCCAACATGTACCGGTTTATGACGCTGATCAACCAGCGATACGGCACATCTTTTGACCATTACGGCGGGCTTTACCAGTGGTCCGTCGATCATATTCCCGAGTTCTGGAAAGAGATGTGGGATTTCGCCGCGATCAAGGCATCAAAGCCCTATGACAGAGTGGTCGACGATGCCACCAAGATGCCCGGCGCCCGGTGGTTTGACGGTGCGCGCCTCAATTTTGCAGAAAACCTGCTGCGCTATCGGGACGAGCGGGTGGCCCTGGTATTCCGGGGAGAAGACCGGGTCCGGCGGACGTTTACCTATGCCCAGCTTTACGACGAGGTGGCCCGGGTGGCCAAGGCCCTGAAAGACGCCGGGGTTACGGTCGGCGACCGGGTGGCCGGCTTCGTTCCCAACATGCCCGAATCGATCATTGCCATGCTGGCGGCCGCCTCTTTAGGTGCGGCCTGGTCCTCCTGCTCCCCGGATTTCGGCATCAAGGGCGTCCTGGACCGCTTCGGCCAGATCCGGCCCAAGGTGCTCTTTACCGCGGACGGCTATTTTTTCAAGGGCAAGCCGCTGGATTCGCTGGCGCGCATCGCCGACATCATCAGCCAGATTCCCACGGTGGAACGTTTGGTGGTGGTGCCCTATGCCCAGGAACAACCGGACATCAGCGCCATCCCCAAAGCCGTGATGTATGCCGATTTCAAATCGGCGCAGGACGGGCTGGAGATCGATTTCGAACAGCTGCCCTTCGATCATCCGCTCTATATCATGTATTCCTCAGGTACCACCGGCCTGCCCAAGTGCATGGTCCAGAGCGCCGGCGGCATTCTGATCCACCATCTGAAAGAATTGCTGCTGCATACCGATCTTAAACGGGAAGACACGATCTTCTACTTCACCACCTGTGGATGGATGATGTGGAACTGGCTGGTCAGCAGCCTGGCCACCGGTGCCACCCTGGTGCTGTATGATGGCAATCCGTTCCACCCATCTCCCGAGGCCCTCTGGCAGATGGCCCAGGATGAGAAGATCACTGTTTTCGGCACCAGCGCCGGCTACCTGGCCGCCCTTCAGGCCGCCGGTGTCCGCCCGAAGGAAAAATTCGATCTGTCCCCATTGCGGGCGGTGCTTTCCACCGGTTCGCCCCTTTCCATCGAAAGCTTTGAATTCGTTTATGAGGCCGTCAAGTCCGACCTCCAACTGGCCTCCATTGCCGGTGGGACAGACCTGAATGGCTGCTTTGCCTTGGGCAACCCTATGGGGCCGGTGTATGCGGGCGAGCTTCAGTGCCGGGGGCTGGCCATGAAAGTGTTTGCCTTCGACGACGACGGAAAGCCCGTGGAGGGCCAGGAAGGGGAACTGGTTTGCGCGGCGCCCTTTCCTTCCATGCCCATTTACTTCTGGAACGATCCCGACGGAAAGAAATACCATAGTGCCTACTTCGACGTTTACCCCGGCATCTGGCGTCACGGTGACTACATCGTGGTCACCGAACACGGTGGTGTCGTGATGCACGGCCGTTCCGACGCCACCCTGAACCCCGGCGGCGTGCGCATCGGTACTGCCGAGCTGTACCGCCAGGTGGAGCAGTTGGAAGAGATCGAGGACAGCGTGGTGGTGGGGCAGAAATGGGAAAACGATGTGCGTGTGATCCTGTTCGTCAAACTGGTTCCGGGCGTCGAGCTCACCGACGAGCTGAAAAACAAAATCCGGCAGACCATCCGCGCGCATGCCTCACCGCGCCACGTGCCTTCCAAAATCGTCTCGGTGCCGGATATCCCCTACACCCTGAACATGAAAAAAGTGGAGCTGGCTGTCAAGAAGGTGATCCACAACCAGGCGGTAAAGAACAAGGATGCCCTGAGAAATCCCGAGGCGCTGGATTACTTCGCCGGGATTGAGGAACTTCAAAAAAATTGAGTGTTTGCGGGACAAGACTGTCGTTTGAAAGCAGGATATCACAAAAGTTATAAAGTCTCACAGCTTTGGATGGAGAAATCAAAAAAAACCTTTAGGCGTTAATATCCTTTAAGATAGACCCATCATAGGTTTAGGCATAAAAGGCTGTGGACAAGATTTGTATCGGATAGTCTGGTGGGGTAAGATCAAAGTCAAACAGGTTTGAAATATAAAAATGTAATTCCCTTCCATCTGTAACAATAATCCATCTGAATCAAACCCAACTTGAAAAATGCCCTTGGCTCAGAAGTGTTTTTAATGCAGCAGGTATTCGACCGGCTGCTCTTTGAGATGCTGAAATTTATGCCGTTAATATTTCACCATAATTGGAAGGATTAAAGATGTGGCCGACAGAGTAAAGAAAAGCAGTATCATTACGCGAATGTCTGGTTCTGCCGAAAGAATGAAAATCAGGATAGAGCATAGCCTTGATTCGGGCGAATGGTTAAAGTTTTATCGTTCGGCTGGGATGTTACATCATCGGGATTATACACATGCAGATGCATTTCAATTTCATGCAGTGTTGCATTGATGGTCAAAAAATTCTGAGCATCACCCACATGCCACAATCTTTCAATGGGGCCAAATAGATCCGACTTTGGGTTTGAACTTAAAGGCCCATCGACGCTGAGCAGGTTTAACAGACCTTCTGCGCTTGGTGGATCGTTTGTCAGCGCAGACGAGGTGACTTGAAAAAGAGGCTTATTAAAGCCATCAGGCTGAAACCGGAACGCATTGGATAGATGGATGTCCCCGGAGATATTAACGAACTCGAGGTCATTCCTGGCATGATGTAAATCCCTTAAAATGTCGATCAATTTGCTCAATTGCCGCCGGTTGGCTGGGGAATGCCAACTGTCTCGGATGTCATCCCGCATGTTCATTCCCGTTTCTGTCCCGGCGATGGCTGATTCAGCGGCGATGGACTCCACTAAGTCCAGAATGTAAATAAAAGGGACACTATTGCCCAAGACCAGATATTTTACATGGGTTTGACTCTTGAGGTGATTGCAAAATCGTTCGAAATCTTTGAGTTGTAGTTCGGATACGACTTCCCCGGGGTTGTGCCAACGGTAGACATCCACAATTTCTGCGGTCAATTCCGCGCCGGCAACCGTCCCGGCAACTGTCCCTGCCGCCGCTCCGACGACACCGCCGGTCATCGCTCCCAGCAGCAATCCGGCCAAGGCACCTGCAAGGAGGGGCACCTCAGAAGGAATCGGCATATCTTCGCCATAATTGCGGCTGTTTCGTCCATCAAACACAAATGCCGCGATGGTGTTGTTGACATAGGCTTGGTGATTGTCCACCGAGCTGTTTCGTGTGCTTTCGCTTCGAAGTTTTGGGCTGTATTGGAACAGATACTCCTCGGCGGCCTGACTGGCGATTTGCTTGATTGCCTGATTGCAGTCACGAAAGTCTTTTTCGTCGCTGCCATAACCATCTCGTATCTCATGATCGTCCCACATGCCCAAATGGGGGAATCGACGCATGACGGCCTGCATGGGTTCAAATCCCCAATGGTAGCGATAATTGAGACGATAAAGGGACAAGAGGTCCTTGCGCTTTGCCCAATTGTCGTGCCAGCCTTTTTGGTCATACACTTGCTTGACAAAATCCAGGGCACCTGTGCCATCGGAATACACACTATCGCCGAGCATCCAAATCATATGCGGTGAAAAGTGGTCCATCCATTTTTGATACCAGTTGAGAATTTTTTCATTGGAAGGTTTTACAATGGCTTGACCATTTTCCGATGCATACGGTTGATGACAAGACCACACTGCAATTTTGGCCTTATCCGAGGTTCGCTCTTCTTCAAAAACAATCTCACCTGACATGATGGCTCGGACCTGAAAGATCAGGGTGCTGTAAGATTTCTCAGCCATGGCATATTTGGCCAATTTCGATGCGCTTGGACCTGTTAACATGCCATCGGTGATAGCAAGGGCATCCAGTTCATCAAAATGGTCTTCTTCCTCGTTGGCACCGTCGGTTTTGACTACCCGCCATTCCCAGGTGTCGAAAAACCGCAAATGGTTCGGAATGCTGATGTTGATCAGGGCGGGAGCACTGTTAAACGCCTGAAGATGAAATGGCTGCTCAATAAAAGTTTCTGGCGCGATATTGTTCTTGGGATACATCAAAAAGATGAACCGACCCCCGAATTTTGGACGCAAGAGGAACGATCGATGCCAATCGTTCAACCTGCCGACCACAGCAATATCATTGATCCGGTTGGGGTATTTTATGGCGGATAAATGGTCTGTCGCAAACGCAAGGATACCATCACTGATATCGGTGGACACCGGAGGTGTCGTTGAAAGTGGTTTAAGTAAATTTTTCATTATTCCGCAAAGGCTTTATTGCTCAGAACGGCTTCGAGATGACGACCCAGAATGAGCTCTGAGTCGTATCTGTCGATTAGCCGCTTGGCCTCGTTCAATTCCATAAACTTATTCCGCTGATCTTTGATGTATCTCTCCACGGTGTTAAACAGACTGCGCCATGTGGGATCCACAACCTTACGCATGGTATCGAAAAAAATCGCTTCAGCGCCCACATTGATGGGAAGAAAAAAGCGGACGGCTTGGACATTCAAAAAATGGTAGGGTGACAATACTGTTGCATAGAGGTCATTGATGCTGCATGGCTCGGGTTCGATTCGGCTCCTATCCCAGTCAATGCAGCTTCGTATGATGCCAAGGTAATAAGACCAATCGTCGTCCACAACGTTGTTTGAAAACATTTTCCGGATTAATGATGTGAAGGTTAAATCTTTTAAATCTTTGATATTGCTTTCATATTTTCGAATCAGTTCATCCCGTTTGAGTGCAGCGTATTTGCGGGCCTGAACCTTGATGGCATTGCGGCGGGCCGGATTGGTCTTGCCAACGGTTTGGGTATACTCTTTCATCTCCTGCCGATAGGCTTCGGTTTCTTTATACTTGTCGATGGACACGGTAATGTAGGTTCGGTCAGGATCATTTCCAGTGACATTGTCGACGTGGTATTTGATTGTCACATCCACCCAACTGTCACCGCCATGGCGGTCCACATTGTGGACTTTCATCCAGCGATCATCATCGTCATAACAGTTTTCATACCAGTCGCAATGCTGGTGAAATTCAAGTTGAATGTCTTCTCCAAACAGGTGGCCGGTTGCAATTTCATTGGCGGTTAACTTGAACGTGACTTTTTTGGTAAAGGTACCCGGGTCACTTTCATAGGCTGTATCGCGTGTGACCCTGTTGACGTTTTCATAACTGGGAATAGGCTCCATGGGGTCTATCACGTAATTTTCCTGGATATAATCGAAATAGGTTTTCATGTAGTATTCGGTCAAGCTGGCTCTCAATTCAGAAAACGGATTTTTCATGCGAGGGGCCCACACGGCACTGATATCATCCAGATAGTGGCTCACACGGATCGGTGAAAATACTTCAAACGACAACTCACTCGTTGCAAACTTGGGGTCTTTCCCCTCCGTGTGATATTCTCTGATTTCTGAGGATGAGAGCGTCTGGGTGGACACGGTCACGGTGCTGTTTTGTTGGGATATTTCCAGAAGTGCGGATTCAACCCGCGATCGCTTTTCACTTTTCATGTTGTCTTGGGTGTACCCTTGTTCGCTCATGGTCTGCCCAAGATTGGACCCATAATCAAATAGGATGCCCAGCTTGCTTTTGATCTCGGAAGAGATGCTGTTATATTCTGTCAAATCATCGCTGCTTGCTATTAGCGTGCGAGTGCCGCTGGTGCTTATACGGCTCTGGGTTTCTGTAAGCGTGAGTTCGCTGTTGGGTGATACGCTGTTGACATTCAAGGGGCCGCGAAATAAAGGCCGCCGCAAATCAAGGGTGACTCGCTCCTTACGCAAAAACGCCCATTCACAGCTGTTGGCGACGGTGATGTGATCTGCCGGATTGACAATCCCATATCGATCAAAGAAATTGGCAACCGAAATGGCCGTGATGTCAACAAGCTGTGCCCCGAACTTAGAAAGTTTTGCCTTATTTCTTATTAAGGCGGTGGTTATGCTTGTGCTGAATTCACGTATCCCACCCGATATATCAACAGCCTCCGCAGCACCAACGAAGCTGGCCACCATCGTTTCAACCTGGCTCTCTCGTTTGGCCGCAAGAAACTTTTTCGAAACGACACCGTCACTCCCCAACATGAGATCTTTGTCCACCAATGCGGAAATGGCCGTATTTTTTAAAGAGAGTCCGGATAAAATTGTCTTGTAGCTTTCCATGCGCTCATCATCAGTTGTATAGAAGTTTGCAACGGGTGCACTTTTAATGACCCGTGTGCCAATATTGCTGAGTGACCGTAATACGGCCTGCGGGGGCAATGTGTTGGGGCGTGCATAGGCCTCATCAATTTTAAAGCCGGATGTCGCCGCCCCCTCACTGATTTCTGACCCAAATACAACGATGTCAGCAGGAATATAGGGCGTTGGTGGTATTTCTTTATATCGAACATAATACGTGTTGATGTCGTCAATCAGATTGATGGCACTGGAAAAATCATTCACAACGCGTTTTAATTTTCCGTATAATTTTGAATAAAGAAGTGGGCCTAAGTTGGGAATCAACACATAGGATTCATAATAGCTGGTCAGTTGGTTTGGATCGGCAACATCAATCGGGAAAAACTCTTCGCCTATATTGGTGTGTAAAGACATAACAGCTCCTTTTTTTAGGTTGATGTTGAACTCAAAACATTATCCTTTTTTGGAGTCTCCCTGCCATCAGACTACCATGGAACGAACCTCTTAAGCGGAAAGGCTATTGTATCAAAAAAGAACCTCGCATGCCGATCTCCCCAATCAGGTTGCTGAGGCATATAATTTTAATAAAATGGGTTTTACTTCTGCCGGTCACAACCTGCGATATTGAGAATGATCGTAAATGCAATGCTAAAATAAAACCAAATGGAAGGCGTCGCTATACCGATTTTGCTTAAGGTTTTTTATTTTCTTAAAATGATATAGATCGAAGTATAGGGGGAGACTCAATCGAGCGGTCGGAAGCGCATGAAACGTGGGTTCAATCAGAGAATGGTAGTCAAGTGAGGGCTATCTGAAATCACACTTTATTGGATTATATAAATCTTAAAATCTTCCGTTGTCAACAAAATTTCCTCAGTTGCAAAACGATCGGGGCGGTGGACCCCAAAAACTGGACAATGTGCTAAGCTATGAGTCAGACCAAAAATGAGGAGGATCTGACGATGGGTAACAAGCGCAAATCACACAGTCCACAGTTCAAAGCCAAGGTCGCTCTGGCTGCCATTCAGAACGAAGAAACCGCAGCACAGTTGGCCAGTCGATTTGGTGTTCACCCCACCATGATTTCCACCTGGAAGCGGCAGATGCTCGACGGTGCAGCCGATATCTTCGATAAAAGCCACCGATCCAGAAAACAGGCCGATGCCCAAACCGCCGAACTGTACCGCCAGATCGGTCAACTCAAGGTGGAAAACGATTTTTTAGCACGCAAGCTCAGCAGCTGAATCGCAAACAGCGTAAATCCATGATCGATCCGTTGGATCGGCAGCTGAGCGTTTCCCGGCAGTGTGAACTAATCGATCTTAGCCGGTCATCCTATTACTACCAACCCATACCCATAAGCCAAGAAGAGCTGGAACTGATGCGCAAGATCGACGAACTGTATCTTACCAATCCATCCTCGGGCAGCCGAACGATCAGCCGCCAGCTGGATCGTCAGGGCATAACAGCCAATCGCAAACGGGTTCAGCGGCTGATGCGATTAATGGGTATCGAGGCGGTGTATCCCAAACCGCGGACCAGCCGCCCCCATCCCCAGCATAAGGTATATCCTTATCTGCTAAGGGGTATGACCATCAGTCGCACCAATCAGGTTTGGGCCAGCGACATCACTTTCATCCCCATGGCCAGTGGGTACATGTATCTGGTGGCGATCATGGACTGGCACAGCCGCAAGGTGCTCGCCTGGCGGATATCCAACACCCTGGACAGCGCCTTTTGTATCGATGCCCTTAAAGAGGCGTTGAGCCGCTATGAGCCACCGGAAATCTTCAATACCGACCAAGGGGCTCAATTTACCAGCAACGCGTTCACCAAGGTTCTCATCGATAACAAGGTCGCCATCAGTATGGATGGTCGGGGTCGTTGCCAGGACAATATATTCGTCGAGCGGCTGTGGTGGACCCTCAAACACCAATACATTTACTTGCACGCATTCGACACCGGTAAGGCGCTGCGGCAGGGTCTGGGCCGGTGGCTCGATTATTACAATCACGAACGGGGCCATTCGGCCCTTGACGACAGAACCCCGGATGAGGTTTATTACGGTCTGCCCCATCCTTTCGCCGAGGCTGCCTGATGCCTTTTTATCTTTTAAAAAGCTCTCGGCTCATAGCTTATTCTACCCCTCAGGCTGTCCAGCCGATGGGGTCCACCTCCCGGCATCAGGACTGAATGATATGTAATCCAACAGATTGTGGTCGGCTAAGAAATTTTGCGAGTTATGATTACATATCGGTTTCTTTAGATATCAAAAAGTTATATTATTTTTGATAATTGAGATCATCCTAGATTAGCGGTTCTTGTCAAGAACCAAGATATCCAAGAAAATCTGCGGTTTTCAAAGCACCCCTATATTCGGTAAAAGGGACCGAAAACTATCTTCGGGATCTCTGGACGTCACAATTGAGAGAACCAGTCGATCAATTGCCTGGCAATACTAATTTGGGGTGGTATTTGGGGGAGTTCCTCTTTTGAAAACCATGCGGCTTCGATGATTTCCGAGCCATCAATTACAATTTCCCCGGCAGCATAATCCGATACGAATGCAATCATGAGAGAGTCGGGAAAAGGCCAGGGCTGGCTGCCGAAGTATCGAACGTTTTTGACGGTAATGCCGACCTCTTCTTTAATTTCTCTTTTAACGCATTCCTCCAATGATTCTCCGGGTTCCACAAAACCTGCCAGAACGCTGTAAAAAGGCCCCTTAAAATGTCGGTTGCGGGCTAAAAGAATCCGGTTGTCTTTAATAATCGCTACGATGACAGCTGGGGATAGGCGAGGGTAATTGATATGTTGGCATCGGGGGCATATCTTTGCCCGTTCGTCCGTTTTATCTTCAGTTTCCTGACCGCATTTTCCACAATATCGGTGAGTAAGATGCCAATACAACAGCTGATTACCATGGCCCGCAATCCAGATTAATGGTTCCGGAATTAATCCGAAAAGCGTTCGCAAATGGGTTAGTTTGAAATTTGCATCAAAGGAATTACCCGGTTCCAGCGCACCCGCGTAGCATGGCTGCCCGTCCAGGGATCCCAGATACAATTTATAGGAGAGTGAGATTTGAAGGGCTTCCAGGTCAGCTGCATCCGGGATACTGAACCGATCTGCATTGATTTTGGTTAGTAGACAGCCCTTGTCGAGGATGAACCAGAGAGCGGGGCCAGACTGACTGCGTGTAGGTTTGAAATCCGGCTTAAAAATCATTTTCTTGCTGACTCCTGCCTGCTGGCCCCCGAGATTTTGGATGACATTCAAAAATTGGTCTATAGCTCTTTTCAAGGGCAGCCAACGCCTGGTACCATAAGCCAGACGCCTTTACTTCTCCGTTTCTTCCGGTCTCGGCCCATACAGGCATTCCACATACTTCTGCCGCTGGACCTGCCGGTCGCCGAAGATGGGATGGAGCTTGAGTTCCGGGGAAAATTCGCTGGCCGGGACCGTCCGGCCCAGGGCTTCGGCCATGGCCCGAACGTGGTGGGGGCCGGCCCCGCAGCAGATGCCGATGTAGTTGATGCCCATGTCCCTTGCCGTTATCGCGAAATCGGCCATTTCAAACCGGCTCAACAAAAAGGGATCCAGCGCCACGGGGAAGGCGTTTTTGCCATCCTCACCCCGCAGATCGAAAAAGCAGGGTTGCCGGTCATGGGTGCGGTAAGGCACCGGCAAGGCGGCCACGTGGCCGGAAACCGTTTGGCGGATCTGCTCAAGAATCGGCAGCATGGTTTTCGGTCCCCGGCCGCAATTGAGCCCGACCACATCGGCGCCATTATCTTCCAACCGCTTGCACGCCTCGGCTAAAGAAAAGCCGTCGCAGGTGTTTTGGGCCACCGGACTGAAGGTGATGACCGCCGGCAGGTCGACCCGCTTGATCTCCTCCAGTGACAGTAAGGCTTCGCCATAATGGCTGAAGGTTTCGGCGATGATGAAATCCGCACCTCCTGCCTTGGCCCACTGGACTTGCTCACGGAAAATCTGCCGGACCTTTTCCTCGGATGCTTTCAGGTCCGACGGGTCATATTCCCAGGTATTGCAGATGTTGCCGGCGACCAGTGCCCCGGTTTCCCGGGCCGCTTCGACGGCCAGTTCGAGGGCTTTGACGTTCAATTGCTCCAGGGCGTTTTCGATGCCGATGGACTGCAGTTTCGAGCGGTGCGCGTAATAGGTGCAGGCCACGACCACGTCGGTGCCCGCGCGGACGAATTCCCGGTGCAGGCCCTGCACCGCTTCTGGATATTTGAGTACCGCCTCAGGGACGAATGGGCCGGCCTTTAAAAAGCCCCTGCGCTCCAGTTCGAAAATATAACCTTCGGCGACCAAAACGGTGCCCGCATTGAGCCTTTCCGTCAGCGTTGTCTGGTTTAGTTCAGTCATTGATTTCTCCATCTTTACATTCGGGTAATGGCATTTGAGATCTATTTGAGAAAATACATCAACTCAACTCAATTCACTATAAGCGAATTTTTTGTGTTGCACAAACGGGAAACTCCCTCGGTGAAAAATATATAACATAAATGTCCATTGATACATGAAAAATAACGGTAATGTATCTGTATGTGTCAGCACCCCCGAGCCCTGTAAATGTAGAAAAAAATGTGAAAACGGAAGGTTAACTTGTTCATGTGATAATTTTTTTTCTTGGCATGTATGTTGTAGTAGTCTGGGTTACCTTTGGGATTTGATGGTGAAACGTGAAGGACTGGGCTTTCCGGACAGTTACAGAATACTGTTGCCGGAACTGATCCTGCCAACCGCATCTATAATACGGTCGTATGGAAGACAATATATTCGAACTGGAGTTAAAGACGCTCTATGCCATCAGCCAGAAGATCGGTCAGGTGCTGGACCTTGATCATACGCTGATGACCATTCTTGAGATTCTTTCGACAAAGCTCTCCATGGAGCGCGGTACGATCACGTTGAAGGACAGAGAGACCGGACTGCTCAGAATCATCGCTTCCCACGGCCTCGATCCCACAGAACAGGAACGGGGGATATACCAGCCCGGCGAGGGGGTTACCGGTGCCATTTTCGATACCGCCCAGCCCTTTGCGGTTCCCGATATCGGCAAGGAACCGCTCTTTCTGAACCGCACCCAGGCACGCCGCCTGACCAAAAACAGCCTGGCTTTTATCGGTGTGCCCATCGTGTTGAACAATGAACCCATCGGCGTGTTCAGTGTGGACCGCCTTTTCGGCCCTGAAGTGGATTTTAAGGAGGACATTCGCTTTCTTTCCATCGTGGCAGCACTGATGGCCCAATTTGTCCAGCTTAACCGCCAGGTAGAGCGGCGGGAAGCGCACCTGGTCACGGAAAACCGAAGCCTGCGGGCGGAGGTATCGGCCAAATACAATCACTTTTTTGCGGTGGGGGTCAGCCCGGCCATGCAGGGCCTGAACAAAATGATCCGCAAGGTCGCGCCCAGCCGCGCCTCGGTGCTGTTGCTCGGTGAATCGGGCACCGGAAAAACGCTCACGGCCCGGATCATCCACGAGCTGAGCCAGCGCAGCAGAAATCCTTTTGCCAAGGTAAACTGTGCCGCGCTGCCCGACAATCTTATCGAGTCAGAGCTGTTCGGTCATGAAAAAGGGGCCTTTACCGGTGCCACCCAACTGAAAAGGGGGCGCCTGGAAGAGGCGAACAGCGGGACCGTCTTCCTGGATGAAGTCGGAGAACTGCCCCTTCCGGTACAGGCCAAACTGCTGCGGTTCCTGCAGGAAAGGGAATTCGAACGCCTGGGCAGCACCCGGACCCGAAAAGTGGATGTGCGCATCGTGGCCGCCACCAACATCGATCTGAATCAGGCGGTGGAAGACGGCCGATTCCGGTCGGATCTTTTTTACCGGTTGAATGTTTTTCCCATTGCGATCCCCCCGTTGCGGCAACGCAAGGCCGATCTTCCCTTACTGGTGGACTATTTCATTGCCAAAACAGCCCGGGAATACGGCCGCCAGTTCTTCTTCTCTTCAGAATGCACGGAAATCCTGGCCGGCTATAATTGGCCGGGAAATGTCCGTGAATTAGAAAACCTCATCGAGCGGGTGGCCATTATGGCCGAGTCCGACCAGATCGAGGCCGGTATGCTTCCGGCTTACCTGTTCAGCTGCAGCCGGACAACGGGTTGCGAGGCGCTGCCGTCGCCCGCAGTTTCCAAACTTGAGATGATGGAAAGGGAAACCTTACTGGGGGCTTTGGCGCGAAACGACTGGGTCCAGCAGAAAGCCGCCCGGGAGATCGGCCTGACACTCCGTCAGATGGGCTATCGGGTAAAAAAATATGAGTTTGACAAGGTCATTCGAAAGAACAAGCGTCAAAATCTGCAACTCAAAAAACTCTCCAATTAATCTTTTTTATTTCTCCAGAAAAACCCGATATTACTCATCTTTCTATATGGAGCCTCACAGGTTTCATATTTAATTCGACAGTTCAACTGCGCAGAAACCCCCGACTTTCAGGCCGGCATTCTGTTGGTCCATCAAGCCCGTGTGGATAGCGATTCACTATGGACCAGTGGGTCAATCAGAATACGTATGCCTTAAACACGATCATCTACAAACTTGTAGATAACCGATCTACAATCTTGTAGGTGGTCGCGTATGAGACGGTGAAAAATGATCCGAAAAAAGAGATCTTTGAACTGTCATTTTAATAGTCTTTAATTATAGTTGGCGCATTCCAATCGGATCGATTACTTCTCTGGCATGCCAGTTGCTGTACTACCAGTTATCAGGTTTCCGGACGAGATACAGTATAACCCTGGCAGAAAAAGGAAAAAGAAATGAGAAAAATCGCAATTTACGGCAAAGGCGGGATCGGTAAATCCACCACCACCCAAAATACGGTAGCGGGTCTGGCGGAGATGGGCAAGAAGATCATGGTCGTCGGCTGCGACCCCAAGGCGGACTCCACCCGACTGCTTTTGAACGGCCTGGCCCAACGAACCGTTTTGGATACCCTTAGGGAAGAAGGCGAAGACGTAGAGTTGGAAGATGTCCGCAAGCGGGGGTTTGGTGATACCATGTGTACTGAATCCGGTGGGCCCGAGCCGGGTGTGGGCTGTGCCGGTCGCGGTATCATCACTTCCATCAATCTCCTCGAACAATTGGGTGCCTATTCCGAAAGTGAAAACTTGGATTATGTGTTTTACGATGTGCTGGGAGATGTGGTCTGCGGCGGCTTTGCCATGCCCATGCGGGAAGGAAAAGCTCAGGAGATCTACATTGTTGTTTCCGGTGAGATGATGGCCATGTATGCGGCCAACAACATCTGCAAGGGAATTGTCAAATTTGCCGAAGCCGGCGGTGTTCGTTTAGCGGGCCTGATCTGTAACAGCCGCAAGGTGGACAACGAACAGGAGATGATCCTGGCGCTGGCTGATAAGCTGGGCACCCAGATGATCCATTTCGTGCCCCGTGAAAACATGGTCCAGCGTGCCGAGATCAACCGCCAGACCGTGATTGAATTTGACGGGGCCCACCCCCAGGCTGAGGAGTACAGAACCTTGGCGAAGAAGATCGATGCCAATGAAAATCGTGTCATCCCAAAGCCTCTTGCGATGGACGAACTGGAAAAACTGCTGATAGATTATGGCATCGCCGCCTGATGGTCAATCAGAAACGGCATCTTTTAGCCCAGGCCGGCGTTCTCGTTCGGCTGAACACGTAGTGACGCTTCAGCGCTATCCTCGACGTAGCGCTGCTACGCCTGCGGTTTCAACCTCGCTGCGGCCTTGGCCTGAACCAAAATCTACCATTTCTGATTGACCACTACCGATTAAAACAAAAGCTGATAGGAGAAAAAAGACCATGATTATGATTCGTTCCATCGTCCGTCCAGACAAGGTTGACAATGTGCTGGCCGCCCTCATGGAGGCCGGGTTTCCCGGTGTGACCAAAATGTCCGTAGTGGGACGCGGCAAACAGCGCGGCATAAAGATTGGTGAGATTACCTACGATGAAATACCCAAGGAGATGCTGCTTACCGTGGTCAAGGAAAACGACAAAGAGTTCGCCATTCGTACCATTATCAAGGCCGCCCGTACCGGAGAAAAAGGTGCTTTCGGTGACGGAAGAATTTTTATCGTACCGGTGGTAGAAGCTTACACTATCAGTTCCGGCATCAAAGAGACAACCGACGGCAAGACGGAAGAGGTGGCAATATGAAAGAGCTGATTGCCATCGTTCGCATGAACATGATGAACAAGACCAAACAGGCGCTGGCTGATGCCGGACTGGGATCCATTACCGCCCGTGATGCTCTGGGGCGGGGTAAAGGTATCGTTGACTTGCAGCTGTTGAAGGGAGCCGAACGTGGTTATGAGGAAGCCATCGCCCAATTGGGTCAGAGCCAGCGGCTCATCCCCAAACGCGCTTTGCTGATGGTGGTCAACGACGACCTGGTGGAAAAAGCGGTGAAGACTATCATCAAGACCAACCGCACCGGCAAATCAGGTGACGGAATGATTTTTGTGGTGCCCTGCCAGGAGGCCGTCCGGGTACGCACCGGAGAGCGGGGAGAGGATACGCTGGATGAAGGCTAAGCGCACAAATGGCATCTTTTGGCCCAGGCCGGTGTTCTCGCTCAGTTGAGCACGCAGTGAAGCTTCAGCGCTATCCTCGACGTAGCGCTACTACCCCTGCGGTTTCAACATCGCTGCGGCCTTGGCCTGAACCAAAAGCTACCATTTGTGAACAGGCGCCCGTCTGAAAAAATCAGATGATTGATCATCACATATAGATGAATTAGGAGGACTTCTCATGGCTATGGCCCCAGATGAAAATAAAACGAAAGATGTCAAACTGGACAGGCATGACCCGGAGACAGTAAAAGCCAGGTTACTGGCCAAATACCCGCCCAAGGTAGCCCGCAAGCGCGCCAAACAGATCGTGGTCAACAAGGTCGATCCCGACGGACAGGTACCGGTGATCAGCTCCAACGTGCGCACGGTACCCGGTCTCATGGGGCAGCGTGGCTGTTGCTATGCCGGCTGCAAAGGCGTTGTTTTGGGTCCTACGCGGGACATCATCAATATCACCCACGGCCCTATCGGCTGCGGCTATTATAGCTGGTTGACCCGCCGCAACCAGACGGACCCGGACAGCACGGCCGATGGTCACAACTTCATGCCCTATTGTTTTTCCACGGACATGCAGGACCGAGAAATTATATTCGGCGGTGAAAAGAAACTCAAGCAGGCCATTCAGGAGGCTTACGACAACTTCAAACCCAAGGCTATTGGTGTCTTCGCCACCTGTCCGGTGGGGCTCATTGGTGACGATGTTCATGCGGTCTGCCGCGAAATGAAAGAAAAACTGGGCATCAACATTTTCGGCTTTTCCTGTGAAGGGTACAAGGGGGTCAGCCAGAGTGCAGGCCACCACATCGCCAACAACGGCATTTTCAAACATGTGGTCGGCCTTGACGACACTATCGGGGAGGGCAAATACCGCATCAATCTGTTGGGCGAGTATAACATCGGCGGTGACGCCTTTGAAATCGAACGGTTGTTCAAACGCTGCGGCATCACCCTGGTTTCCTCATATAGTGGCAACTCCAGCATTGACGCTTTCGCCAATTCCCACACCGCCGATCTCAACCTGATCATGTGCCACCGCTCGATCAACTACGTGGCCGAAATGATGCAGACCAAATTCGGCGTACCCTGGGTCAAGGTCAATTTCATCGGTGCGGCCGCCACGGCCAAATCCCTGCGCAAGATCGCCCAATACTTCGATGAGCAAGAGCTTACCGACAAGGTGGAACAGGTCATTGCTGAAGAGTTGCCGGCCGTCGAGGCCGCCTGTGCAGAAGTGTACCCGCGGACACAAGGCAAACGGGCCATGCTCTTCGTTGGCGGCTCCCGCGCCCACCACTACCAAGAACTGTTTGCCGAATTGGGCATGAAAACCATTTCCGCCGGTTATGAGTTCGGTCACCGCGACGATTACGAAGGCCGCAAAGTTCTTCCGGGCATTAAGGTGGATGCGGACAGCCGCAACATCGAGGAGCTTGAAATCACACCTGACCCCGAACGCTTCAAACCGCGCATCAGTGACGCCAAAAAAGCGGAGATAGAGGCGAAAGGGCTGAAGTTCGGCGAATACGATGGCATGATGCCCGAGATGCCTGACGGAACGATGGTGATCGACGATCTGAGCCAGTATGAAACCGACCAGTTGATCAAGATCTTCAAACCCGATCTCTTCTGCGCCGGCATCAAGGAAAAGTACACTGTACAAAAGCACGGCATCCCCTTGAAGCAGCTTCACAGCTATGATTACGGCGGACCTTACGCCGGGTTCACGGGTGCCGTCAATTTTTACAATGAAATCGACCGGATGGTTAACAGCCGGGTGTGGCAGTACATGCGTACACCCTGGCAGGAAAACCCGGAGTTGTCGGCCACCTATGCCTGGGAATAGAAGGTTTCCATCCACAAAAAACATATTTCGTCCCAGGCCAGCGTTCTCACAATTTTGAAATTCTGGACGTAGCGCTGCTACGGCTGCGGTTTAAAAACCGCTGCGGCCTTGGCCTGAACCAAAATCCACCAATTCTGGATTGGGAACACCAAACGTTGCCCATCTAAAATCTCCAAACCGAACGATAAGAGGAGATCAAAATCTCATGTTACTCAGACACACCCCCATCGAAATCAAGGAACGCAGCGCTCTGACCGTCAACCCGGCCAAAACCTGCCAGCCCATCGGGGCGATGTACGCCGCCTTGGGCATCCACGGCTGTCTGCCCCACAGCCATGGCTCCCAAGGCTGTTATGCCTATCACCGCAGCGCCCTGACCCGCCATTTCAAGGAACCGGTGGTGGCGGCCACCAGCGCATTTACCGAAGGCGCGTCGGTGTTCGGCGGACAGGCCAACCTGGTGCAGGCCATCGACAATATCTTCGCCGTGTACAATCCCCAGGTAATCGCCGTGCATACCACCTGCCTGTCCGAGACCATCGGCGACGACGTTACGCAGATCGTTGCCAAGGCCAAGGCGGACGGCAAGGTCCCCGAGGGGAAATTTGTATTTCATGCCAACACCCCCAGTTACGTGGGTTCCCATGTTACCGGTTTTGCCAGCATGACCAAGGCCATGGTTGATTACTATGCCGAATCCAACGGGCACAAGCAGAAAACCATCAACCTGATTCCAGGATACGTGGAGCCTTCTGACATGACTGAGATCAGGCGTATCGCAGAGGTTATGGGTATCCCGACCATTATGTTTCCGGACACGTCCAAGGTGCTCAACGGTCCGCTAACCGGTAAATATAAGATGTTCCCCGAAGGCGGTGTCACCATCGAGGAATTGACCAAAATTGGCAGCAGTACGGGCACCATCGCTCTTGGCCGAACCGCCTCCATGCCGGCAGCCCGGGCCCTGGATGCCAAATGCAAGGTGCCCTGCGAGATACTGGGATTGCCCATTGGCCTGCATGGCACAGATGCTTTCGTAGACACGTTGCGCCGTATGGCCGGCGTAAACGTTCCCGACGCGCTGAACTTGGAGCGCGGCCAGCTGGTGGACATAATATCCGACTGGCACCAGTATCTGTATGGCAAGCGGGTGGCCATCGTCGGCGACCCGGATCAAGTCCTGGCCCTGACCCGATTTCTGGTCTCGCTGGACATGCGGCCGGTGCACATCATCACCGGCAGTCCGGCCGGCAAGAAGTATGAGAAATCCTTGCGGGAAGCCGTATCCGAAAGTCCCGTAGCAGCCAATATCAAAGTGCCCGGCGACATGTTGCTTTTCCATCAGCTGATCAAGAATGATCCCGTGGACCTGATTATCGGCAACACCTACGCCAAATATATTGCCAAGGATGAAGACATTCCACTGGTACGGTATGGTTTTCCCATATACGACCGCATGGGTCACAGTTACTTCTCAACCATGGGTTACCGCGGTGCCATGCGACTAATGGAGAGAATGCTCGATGCCATATTGGATCGCAAGGACCGCGATGCCACTGATATTGACATGGAACTGGTCATGTAGGGCTGTAATTCCGGATTGAGGAATTAAGCGATTGAGGGATTGTAGGTACGGCTTCCGTCTGCAACCCGATTCTGGAATATAAAAATGCGATTTCCAACCTCTGACTTCGGATAAACAGGAGAAAAGCGATGCCTTCCATACCCATTCTCGAAGCACGTCAGTCCCAGATCCATCTCAAGGGCAGTGAGCCCTTCGAGATGACCTGCGGCAGGCACAGCCTGGCCGGTTCGGTCAGCCAGCGGGCATGCGTGTTCTGCGGTTCCCGGGTGGTGCTGTACCCCATCGCCGATGCATTGCATCTGATCCACGGGCCTATCGGCTGCGCTGCCTACACCTGGGATATTCGCGGGGCGCTCTCCTCCGGACCCGAACTGCACCGCATGAGTTTTTCCACCGACCTTCGCGAAAGGGATGTCATCTTCGGTGGTGAGAAAAAATTGGACGCCGCCCTGGGTGAACTGATCGATACGTATCAACCCAGGGCCGCCTTCGTTTATTCCACCTGCATCGTCGGCATCATCGGCGACGATGTGGCCGCCGTGTGCAGCAAACTGGAGAAGGAGAAGGGGATTCCGGTGCTGCCGGTCCATTCAGAAGGATTCAAAGGCACCAAGAAAGACGGCTACAAGGCCGCTTGTGACGCCCTGTTCAAGCTGGTGGGCACCGGCAGTACGGCAGATGTCTCACCGGTAAGCATCAACATCCTGGGTGAGTTCAACATCGGCGGGGAAGCCTGGTTGATCAAGAAGTATTACGAGAAGATGGGGGTTGAGGTCGTCGCCATCATGACCGGCGACGGCCGTGTAGACCAGGTGCGCCGCAGCCACGGTGCCGCCCTCAACGTGGTGCAGTGTTCCGGGGCGCTGACCTTTCTGGCCGAGATGATGAAGGAGGCTTACGGTATTCCATACATCCGCGCCTCTTATTTCGGTATCGATGACATGGCCAAGGCGTTATACGACGTAGCCGATCATTTCAACGCGGTTCCGGAAATCAAAACCCGCACCCGCGACATCGTGCGCAGCGAAGTGGAGGCGATCATGCCCGAGATCAACCGCATCAAAGCCGACCTTGCCGGCAAGCGGGCAGCCATCTATGTGGGCGGCGCCTTCAAGGCCTTCTCCCTGATCAAGGCCCTGCGCTACCTGGGAATGTATGTCGTGATGGTGGGTTCCCAGACCGGTAATGAGAGCGACTACGCCACATTGCGCGAAATGTGCGAAGACGGGACCATCATTCTCGATGACGCCAACCCTTTGGAGCTGTCCAAATATATTGTCGAGAAAAAGGCCGACCTGTTTATTGGCGGCGTCAAGGAGCGGCCCATCGCTTTTAAGATGGGGATCGGTTTTTGTGACCACAATCATGAACGCAAAATTCCCCTGGCCGGTTTTGCCGGTATGCTAGAATTCGCGCGGGAGGTGCACAAGTCGACAACCAGTCCGGTTTGGCAGTTTGCGCCGGCACGAAGGTTTCAAGAGCTGGAAGACTCCAGATCCAACGTTGCCGAGGGATCGCAGTAGTCCCTGCTACGGCTTCACCCTCGGCGCCTTGACTCTGAAGCCCTCCGGCTCTCGAATGGTAGAAGTAAATTGCTGGTGGAAGTCCCACCAAGGAGGTATCCCATGAGGTCCGTTCATCAGAAAGAGAATTTCAGCGCTACCCAAAATGCCTGCAACTTGTGCGCGCCTCTGGGGGCGGCCTTCGCGTTCAAAGGCATCGCTAATGCCATACCCTTGCTGCATGGTTCTCAGGGTTGCTCAACTTACATCCGACGATACATGATCAGCCACTTCAAGGAGCCGCTGGATATCGCCTGTTCCAACTTTGGTGAGGAAACGGCCATCTTTGGCGGTGGCGCAAACTTGAAACTGGCCATCGATAATATCCGCAAACAGTACAACCCCGAATTGATCGGGGTGGCGACCACCTGCCTGTCGGAGACCATCGGAGATGATGTCCCCATGTTTGTCAAGGCGTATCAGGATGCATGCCGAGATGAAGCATTACCGGCCCTGGTGCATGTCTCCACGCCTAGTTACCAGGGAACTCACATGCAGGGTTTTCATGGTGCCGTGCGTGCCTTGATTGTGACGCTGGCCGAATCAACCAGCGCATGCGAGAACCCGTCGGTGAACCTGTTCCCCGGTATGGTGTCGCCTGCGGATCTGCGCTACTTGAAAGCGATTCTGGACGCCTTTGATTTAGACTATACCTTGGTACCAGACTATAGCGATACCCTCAACGGCCCCTTGTGGACGGAATACCAGACGATTCCCCAAGGCGGTACCAGCGTCAGGGCGTTGCGTCGTACGGGGGATGCCATCGTCAGTATTGAGTGCGGGCTGGTCCTGGCCGGAGAAAAAGAAACGGCCGGCACCTGGCTGCAGGATCGCTTTGGTGTTGTACTACAGCGGATAGGACTTCCTATTGGTATCCGCCAGAGTGACCAATTCTTCGAATTGCTCTCCACGGTCAGCGGCCGGCCGGTACCCTCGCTGATTACTGCCCAGCGTGGTCGTCTGCTGGATGCCATGGTGGATGGTCACAAACATCTGAACGGTGTGCGTGCTGCCCTTTTCGGCGAGGAAGACCTGGTGGCCGGACTGGCCGCTTTCTGCGGGGAACTGGGCATCATCCCCGTCCTGTGCGCCACCGGCGGCGGCAACCGGCGTTTTGAACAAACCGTAAAACACGTGGTGCCGCAGCGCTACCATGATCAGATGCAGATATTGGAAGATGTGGATTTCGTGACTATCGAAAAAACCATAGAAAAGATCGGCGTGGATCTGCTCATCGGCCACAGCAAGGGGTACACCATGTCCCGGCGGCTGAAACAGCCCCTGATCCGGGTGGGATTTCCCGTACACGACCGCGTGGACGGCAGTCGACTGCTGCATCTGGGCTATCGCGGCGCCCAGCAATTGTTCGACAGGATTGCCAACACATTGATTGAAATGAAACAGGATCAATCCGATGTCGGCTACACGTATATGTGACAGCGGACAGAGGTCAGAGGACGGAAGTCTGATATCAGAATTCCGCATTCCGGGATTGAGGAATCGAGGAATTGCAGGAGCGGCTTCCAGCCGAGATCGAAATCAAGGTCTCTGAACCCAGAACATAGAACCAGGAACCAACTATCATGAACTTAGACAACCATCCCTGCTTCAACCCCGGCGCCTGCAAATCTTTCGGACGGGTCCACCTGCCGGTGGCCCCCCGATGCAACATCCAATGCAAATTCTGCAACCGCAAATTCGACTGCGTAAACGAGACCCGTCCCGGGGTCACCAGCGCCGTGCTCTCTCCGGGCCAGGCCATGGTGTATCTGGAAGAAGTGTTTGTCCAAAAGGGCAATATTTCCGTGGTGGGCATTGCCGGCCCGGGAGATCCGTTTGCCAATCCGGAGGAAACCCTGGAGACCCTGTCAAGCGTGCGGTCCCGCTACCCGGAAACCATCCTGTGCGTGGCTACCAACGGTCTCAACCTGGCGCCCTATCTCGATGAACTGAAAAGGCTGAAAGTGAGTCATATCACCGTGACGGTCAATGCCGTAGATCCGGCCATCGGAGCGAAAATATATTCCTGGATGCGCGTGGGAAAACGGGTGGTACGTGCTGAGGAAGGGGCAGCGGTACTTCTGTCCCGCCAGCTTGAGGCGATCAAAGGCCTCAAAGACCGGGGCATTGTGGTCAAGGCCAACAGCATTATCCTGCCCGGCATCAATGAGGATCATATCGAGACCGTGGCGCGCCGTTTGTCCGGTCTCGGGGTGGACCTGTTTAATGCCATGCCTTACTACCCCAATGCCGGTTCCGAATTCGAGCATGTGGCCGAACCGAACAAGACGACCGTTGAAACGATCCGTAAAAAGGCGGGCGTGCATGTTAAACAGATGCGCCATTGCACACGCTGTCGCGCCGATGCCGTCGGCCTGCTGGGAGAGCCGACTGATCAAGGGTTGATGAACACCCTCACCGCCTGTAGGCGGCTGGATGTGAAAACACCCCGGATCGGCCGGGTGTCGCCGCGTCCCTGTGTGGCCGTGGCCAGCATGGAAGGGGTATTGGTAAACCAGCATTTGGGCGAAGCGGAAAAGCTACTGGTGTATGGGGAGAAGGAGGGCCAGGTTCAACTGTTGGAAGCCCGTGCCACCCCGGCCAAAGGTGGCGGCATGAACCGCTGGCAGGAGATGGCCGAAACCCTGTCGGACTGCAGCACACTGCTGGTCAGCGGGGTGGGGGGCAACCCACAGAAGGTGCTTTCGGCGGCCGGCATTAAGGTGCTGGAGATCGAAGGGCTTATCGATGAAGCCGTACGGGCTGTTTTTGCCTGCGAATCGCTGAGCCACATGGTCAAACGCACGCTGACTGCGTGTGGGGAGGCGTGTGGTGGAAATGGCATGGGCTGCGGCTAGCAGACTGCCGATAAACGGCGCCTCATGCCCTGATACGGCGTCCTCGCTGTTGGCCAATCCTCGACGTAGCGCTGCTACGCCTGCGATTGGCCAACAGACTGCGTCCTTTTCTGAGGACATGAGACTTGTTTCTCAGCAGCCTGCCAATCTGATCAGGTTAGTGAGAAGCATTTGAGTTGTCTTCACCCTTAAACTGAAAAAACATTAACGGAGGAGCAAATGGAAAAACCGGAACATCACATTTTTGTCTGTGCCAGCTTTCGTGCGGATGGCGAACCCAAGGGCGTCTGCCATAAAAAAGGGTCGGCGGCCCTTTTGCCCTACATCGAAAACGAAATTCTCGAACGCGGTCTGGATGCCCAGATCACCAGTACCGGCTGCATGAAGGCCTGCGACTATGGCCCGGTGATGGTTATCCAACCCAAAGGGCTCTGGTACGGCAACGTGGAAAGCGAAGATGCCGTGGATCAGATCCTGGATGCCCTGGAAGATGGTGAGATTGTCGACAATCTCCTGATTACTTAGCAACCATCCATTTTAGAGGATCAGGAAAATGTAAAAGGACCGATACAGGGAGATCATCATGCAGATTCAATCCATCACCGGCTGGCACGAGCATATTCTGGCGGGTAGCAAGTACCTGAAGACGGCCAGCAACGGGCGATCCCGTCCCGGCGTGTTCAACAACGAACTGATCTTCCAGTTGGCTGCCATGGCTATCGAAAACCTCATCGTCGGTGTATCACAATATCATCATCAGATGCCTGTCGACCATACCCTTTCCGGTTTGGTGGAGGCGTTGTCACCGGCTTGCCCCATGGATGCCGAACTGGCAGACAGGATCAAGGCGATTGAACAAATCGATGACATGTGCTCCCTGAAGCCCGTTCACCGCAACGCCCCTAGCGACATGGCTATCCAGGGGATATTGGCCGTCGGCCGTCAAGTGGTCGGCTTTGCCCGACAGCACGTTCCCTGGGGCGAGGTCGAACGATGAAATCCAAAATACCCAAGATGCCTGTTCGTATCATCGATACCACCTTGCGCGACGGAGAGCAGTCCCCCGGGGTTTCTTTCAGAATCAGGGAAAAGATCACCATCGTCCGCCTGCTGGACAGCGCCGGTGTGGATGAGTTGGAGGTGGGCATTCCGGCTATGGGGCCGCCGGCATGTGACGACATCCGTGAACTGGTGGCCCTTGAACCCGACTGCCTGCTTACCAGCTGGTGCCGGGCCATTGAAACGGACATCGACCTGGCTGCTCGTTGCGGTACCAGCGGGGTGCACATCAGTTTTCCGGTATCCTCGATTCTGCTGAAGGCCATGGACAAAACGCAAGGCTGGGTCTTGTCCCGGATTGCCGCTTTAATTCCACCGGCACTCCAGCGGTTCCAGATGGTGTCTGTGGGCGCACAAGATGCCTTCCGGGCGGATCCGAAATTTCTCGACGCCTTTGTCCGGGAAGCATCTGCGTGCGGTTCCCACCGGATACGCATCGCCGATACCGTGGGGCTGGCCAGGCCCTCCCAGGTGGCCGAAATGATCCGGCACTTGACTTGGCTGGCAGGTTCGACGGCCCTTGAATTTCACGGCCACAACGATCTGGGAATGGCTACGGCCAATACCGTTACCGCCATCGAAGCGGGCATCCCTGCCGTCAGTGTCACCGTCAACGGGATCGGCGAACGGGCCGGCAATGCCCCGCTGGAACAGGTGGCAGTGGCGGCAAGAACCATTGACGACCGAACCATCGCAATTGATTTGCGGAAACTCGTCAAGATCTGCCGGTTCGTTTTCCGGATCAGCAAACGTCCGATTCCGGCGGACCGTCCCATTACCGGAAAAGCCGTCTTCGATCACGAATCGGGCATTCATTGTGCCGCCGTATTGAGAGATCCCAATACCTACCAGCCATTTCCTCCAGAGATCCTGGGGCGAAAAGGCGCGCAGCTGGTGGTGGGTCGCCACAGCGGGTCGACCGTGATCAAACACGTCATGGAAAAAACCGGTGTGACCCTGGATGCTGAAAAAACCGAAAAGCTGCTGGTTGCCGTTCGGACCGAAGCCATGAGAAAAAGAACCTTCCTGTCTGCCCGTGAACTCGTTCAGCTATACCAACACACCTGTTCCTGATATTCATAAAATCGATACCATCTAAAACGAAGAACCCTCCTCACTGCATGCCGCGGGGAGGGTTCAATGAAAGTGCTTAGGAAATGGTCTGCGCAGAGCCTGCTCTTATTTTGAACGAGTTCCTTGATAGTCAAGTTGCTGGACCAAAAAGGATGGTCCACTTTCCTTAAGGTTCATGGAAATCGTTCCCGAGTTTTCCCGCCATTTTCTATCGGGCGGCAACCATTTCAGGAAAAAATTTCCTTCGATGGTCACGATTTTATTATCGTCATCATATGAAAATCGCTGCAATTCAATCTGGTATTCAATGGTTTCGATAAAATCGAAATTCTTTCGGTATTTTGGCAAAAGGCTTATAAATGGCTTGCCGTTTTCCACGGCGTCGGGAACAAAGAACGTGGTGAACTCACCCAAGTCTTTTGCAGCATAGGTGTTGCAATACTTTTGCAAAAACAAACGAAGTCTATTTTCCAGGCTGCTGTTATCCGGTTTCTTAACCGACGGAGCGGTGCTACCAATTGGTTCGATGGCGGGTTGGGGCTGAGTTTCTACTTTGGCGGCGATGGGCGGTACAGAATGGTTGACGGGTGATTCCGGTTCCGGCAGACTGCTTTTTTCTGCATGGCGATTACCCGAACTCGCCTTTTTGGATGATTCCTCGCCGATCGGTGGTGAAGATGGGGCCGTTGCCACGCTTTCCGATTTAGCGGCATTTACGCCTTGGGTGCCTGCAGTGTTCAACGCGTTGGTTCCTGATTTTCCGGCAGCATTGCCCACCGGCGTCACCGGGTTTGCTGGTGAACCGGCTTTGGAATCGGTAGGGACAGCGACCGCGACCACGGTCGCGCCAGTGCCCGCCCAGCCAGGTGTTATGGTCAATTCGTTTTCAACCGCAGGCGAATCAGTGGATGGGACGGCTTCCGTCGCAGCCTTGGCAGCAGGCACTGCTGTTCGGCCATCGATTCCCGTACCTGTAATCCGGGCAGGTGCTGCCTTTTGTGCAACCGTCTCGTTTCGAGGGGTCGGGTTTGGCTCTGCTTCCGGTTTGGTGGCCATGACGGCGACCACGGCCGCCGCCGCTTTGCCGGCTGCGGTCACAGGGCTGCCAACCACTGATGTATCGGTGGATGGGGCGGGTTCCAGAGCAGCTCCGGCCGCCGGTATTGCCGCTTGCCCATCGGTGCCTGGATTTGTATTTCGGGAAGGTGATGCCTTTTGCGCAACGGTTTCTTTTTTAGGGGGCGGGGAAACATTCGGTTCCGGCTTGGCAGCCAGGACAGCGGTCACGGCCGACTCAGCGCCCAACTCGCCAGGCACGGTCACTCCATCGTCCACTTCCATGAGATTGGGTATTGGGTCGGGTACAGGCTTGACTGGGGTTGTAACACTTGCCGTCAGTCGATCGGCGGATTCGATTTCATCCCCGAGGGCTGCTTTTTCCTGGGTGGCGTTTTCCTTAAAGGACGCTGTGGGGATGCTCTCATTTTTCGATGGCGCTTGGGTGGCCGGCTTTATTGTCCGGCGGGGTGCCGGCCACAGCAAATAGTAACTCGCCAGGGCGCCTATGACCATAAACAAGCCAATGACTATGAGATATCCCATAGATGCAGATCGAGGAGTTGCAGACCGGGGAGCTGCGGGCTGGCTTGTGTCGGTCCGCTTTCTTGCAGTTGGTTTTTGAAAATCGGTCCTGCTAAGCTTGAAGCCTGCTCGAATGTTCAGCTCTTGTTCACATTCATCGATCACAGTCGAATCGATTGAATTCACTCCGGATGCATAACCTGTCAATAAGGCATGATCGCAGATAACATTAATGGCGCGGGGAAAGCCGTCGGTGAATCTGAATATCTCACGAATCGCGCTGGGTTGGAAAATTTTATGGGTGGCGCCGGCCACCTTCAGACGGTGTTCAATGTATTGACCGGTTTCGGATTCAGTCAGCGGATTGATTTGATAGTTGATTGCGATCCGCTGGCGGATGGCTCGGCTGCTATCGGTCATTAACAACTTTATGAATTCGGGCTGGCCTACAAAAAAGATGTTAATCAGCTTTCGGTCGCTCAGTTCAATGTTGGAAAGAACCCTGATTTGATCCAACAGCTTGCCAGTCAACCGTTGGGCCTCGTCGACAATCAACAGCACTTTTTTATGATCCGAGTATGCTTTGTGGAGAAATTTTTCCAGCTCGATTAAAAATTCGCCTTTGCTGTGGCATCCGCTATCGATGTTGAATTCGACGGCCAGCAACTTGAAAAAATCGAGGATGCCCAACCCGGGATCAGTGATGTGGGCCACAATCGTCGATGAATCCAGATTGGTGATCAAACGATGAATCAGGGCGGTTTTACCCACCCCCACATCACCGGTTAGCAGCAGGAATCCCAAGTCCTCCAAAATGCCGTAATTCAACGTGGCAAGGGCTTCTTTGTGCTTTTCTCCGAGCCAGAGAAAGCGTGGCTCCGGGCTTAAATCAAAGGGTTTTGCTTTTAGATGATAGTGATCGAGGTACATGTGCCGTGGTTTAGCCGTTATCAATAAGATAGTGCACCGATTGATCCGATTTCCTTATCCGGTATCTTATACAACAAATCAATCAAGAGTCAAAATTAAAGCGAAAACATTATAACATATTGTTATAAAAAGAATTTATTAATTAGCCGAGAAATATTACGAAAATTTAGTTAGCTGATAAAGACTTTTTAAAAAGATCATATTACAACACTCGCCTGTAAAAAAAAAAGCCTTGCAGATAGACTATCTACAAGGCTCGATTCAAATAATCACAATCGTCGGGTCGAACTGATGATTTACCGAGAACTCGACACCCAATCGGCCTGACGCTTGCAAAAGTGTGGACTTTCAGCCACACTATACTAAAAAATTAAATATTAAGGGATGTTATCGTCCCCAATAGCTAAAACCGGTTCCAAGAATTGAAACACTGAATCCTCTCATGAAGCTGGCGGTGCCACTTGCATCGACCATCAGGATATCCCGGTCATTGATGGTCATCTCTTTAACCTCCGGCTGATTCAAATCAAGATCGATGATTTCCCTTTTCCCGTCTGGCGCAACGCGCACCAGTTTAAGCTTGTCCTTGACGGCCCAGGATTCAAGGCCACCGGCTTCTACCAGTGCCTCCTGAATGACCGTACGGTGCTTGATGGCATAGGCACCGGGCCGTTTCACGGCACCGTCGACAAAGAAGACGCCGGCCTCGGGAATGAAAATCACATCGCCGCCGTTGATTTCGATATTTAAGCCAACGTTGCCTTTGATAATCAACTGGTCCAAGTCGACCATAATAACATCGGGTTGTCCTTGGACATGGAGGGCTTTGCGAATTTGAGCGATCTGGCCGGCCTTTTCACTCAAACCGCCCCCCAGGGCGATGGCATCAAGCAGGCGCTGTTTGTTGGGATAATCAAACGTGCCGGGATTCTTAAACTGCCCCACCAGCGTGATGCGTTGGCTGATGTGCTCCTCGACGAAGATACTGACATGGGGATTCTTGATGTAGCGCTGCCGGTACAGGCTTTCAATTTTTTCTTCAGCCTCTATGGCGCTCAGACCCTTTACATCGACGATTTCGAGCAACGGAAGGGTAACCCAACCGCGTGAGCTGACCCGAACTGTCGTATCCAGTTCCTTGGCCTCGAACACGTTGATTCTCAGCAGGTCGCCCTCACCAAGGAGATATTCACCCGGTTCAGCGTTCGTTTGGACCTGGGATAGAATCATCTCATTCATCCTGCTGATTTCGTCTTCCCCCAGGGAATAGTCGACGTGTTGTCCATCATTCGCCTGCTTGTTCGTAACGGCCTGGTTTGCAGAAGCACAGGCACCCAAAAATGAAATTCCAATCAGCAATAATAGGACATGCACCGAGGTTGGCCCAAGTGTACGTGCGAACAAAGCATGCATACGGCTTGTCCGTTTTAAATCCTTCACCGCGGTTTCTCCTTTTGTGACGTGCACCGATGTAGCGATGCAGGATTGGGCGATAGACAGAATAGTACCCGGCATCATGGCGTCGACGGACTCACGGAACCACCTCCGCCTCCACCGCCGCCACCACCTCCACCGCCGCCACCGCCGAGGCCCAGGGCAACACCTGCGATCGCTACAACGCCCAAGGCACCATAGGCAATTTTTTTGCCGCTCGACATGCCAGGCTCCGATTCCGGCGGCTGTTTGGCAGCCGGTTTTTCATCCTTGGGCAGGCCAATATCCATATCCGCTTGTGAGAGAATAATTTTCTTGCCGGATTGAATCGTCATCAGGCCGTTATCGGTGAACACATCCATGGATCCACCTTCGGCAACTCCCAACTCACTGCGGTTTTTAGTAACCGCCAGATATCCTTTAATCGAACCATCACCAAAGGCAGCATTGAGTCGGATGCTTTGGACACTGATTTGACCGTCCGGTGTAATGAAAGAAAAAGAGCGCTTAATTGCCGACGTCTTAAAATAAACGGTTCCTTCCCTGATAAACAGGTTTCTCTGCCGGCTGGAGGTATTGATGGAAAAAACACTTTGATCTTCACCCACAAGGTAAAAATCGTCCAGCTTGACGGCGCACCTCCCGTCAGTGGAGATGATCGATCCTTCGGGAAGGGGCGCCTCTTTGGTGTAAACACCCACGATTTCATCGCCACGATAGAGGGTTACTTTATTGGACGGATAAATTCTATCCGAGTCAGCCAAAACGGCCACACCCTGGCTGACCATAAAAAAGCTCACTAAAAAAGCAAATACCTTGATTTCGATTCCTTTCCTTCTGATGAAATTCATGACATGAACCTCCTGCATCCTTTTTAAAAACGTTATTGAAAAACAATCATATCCAAAAAGAGAAGTAATAGTATGAAGATGAAGAACAAGCCAAAAAAATACCAAAAGAAGATTGCGGACCTGCTCGCGGCCGGCATCGATAGGTCGGGGCGCTCGCACCAGCGTGGCAGATAGTGTCTTTTGGTATCATAACGATGCCGCAATACCGGATCACGAAGGGTCCGATAGGCATCGTTCAGTTCGACGAACCGTCGACCGCTGCCCGGCAGATTTGCATTGGTGTCAGGGTGGACCTTAACTGCCTCTTTGCGAAAAGCATTTTTTATTTCCCGCGTATTGGCTCGTGATCGAATTCCCAGAAGATGGTAGTAATCTCGTGAAGCATCGGAGGCTTGGACTATCCCAAGTGCCCTGGCGGCGGGAGTGAGTTTTTCCGTGAGCTGGCGCGAGATAATGCCGTTGTCAAGGCAAACCCTCATGAAGGTTGCGGCAAATGTCGGGTTGGACCCGGCGGTCGGATCGACAATTGAACGGCATAATCGCAGATGATCGGCATCAGCGGCGATAAGCAAAATCAGCGACGGAGTGTCGTTGCGCTCATCCACCTGCCGGACAAACTGGGATAGCAATTGTTTTTGCTGACAGGGATTGCTCGACGGTGATATCAATGATGCACTAACTCTCCAACATCGGCTGATTGTCCCGATTCTCCAACCCATAACTGGAATAGGACTGATACGATTTGTAGTATCCCCCGTAGCCGTATTTCCTGTTGAAATCCACTTTGTTAACGATGCAGCCCAGGATCCTGCCGTTCACGTTCGTGATAGACTGCTTGAAGTGTCCGATGGCTTCACGACTGGATTCTCCGATGCTGCTGACCAAAATGATACCGCCGACACTTTTGGATAGGATCAGGGTGTCGGCAAATCCAATATGCGGCGGGCCGTCCAGGATGATTCGGTCGTATTGGTTGCTCAGCCTGCTCAGAAGGATTTGAAACCGTTCTGAGGCAAGTAGTTCCGCCGGATTTGGCGGAACCGGGCCGGAAGGAATGATTCCCAGGTTTTTAGTACGGTTGTTATACATTTTCAGCTCATCGGTAACCTCGGCCAGAAAACTCGACAGGCCATTTCCGTTGACTCGATGTTTTAGATTAAAAACTTCATGCAGGCGAGGTTTGCGCAGATCGGCATCGATGATCACGGTCTTTTCGCCAGCGGCGGCAAAACTCAGGGCCAGATTGACTGCCACGGTGGTTTTGCCTTCACTGGGCAGGGTGCTGGTAATCAGAAAGCATTTGGAACGGGCGCCCGAACCGGAAAGCTGAACGGAAACGCGTGTTGAGCGGATGGCTTCGGAAAAAGGCGACCGCGGATGACGCAAAAACGCGTTTTCCAGTCCATGCTTGTCGGGTTTGGCCTGTGGAATCGTTCCGAGCAGAGGAATTTGAAACCGGTCCGATATCTCACTGGGCTGGGTCACCGTATCGGCGAAGTACTCGGCCATGAAGGCGCAGCCGATGCCGCCGAGCAGACCCAGAACGATGGATAGCAGCAAATTAAGTTTGACGTTCGGCTTGACAGCCAACAGCGGCAGATCGGCACGATTGACGATCTGAATGTTGCTCGAAGAAACCCCGGCCATGGATTCGATTTCTTTGGCGCGCTGCAACAGGCTTTGGTATATGGCCTTGTTGGTGTCCACTTCGCGGGCCATGATTGAATACTGGGTGGCGCGATCGTTCAGATCCAATACCAGCTTTTTCTGGTGCTCGATTCGTTTTTCCATGGCACTGACAATTTTCTGTGCGGATTCGTATTCGTTTTCGATGGATAGAAAGATCCCTTTTTCCTGCTCCTCAATCAGCGCCGCGATGCTGTCCATGCGTGCTTTCAGGGTTTTTACCTTGGGATAGTCGTCATGGAAGGTCGCTTTCAACTCCTCGTACTCAGAGCTCAGATCGGCGAATTTGTCCTTCAGGCTGGCGATCAGGTCGCTTTCCAGCACCCGGGGCAGATTGGCATGGCCGTCCTTGACGGCCTGTTCATAGGTGGCTGCTTTAGTGATCATGTTCGCCTCGGCCGTAGCGAAAGTCGAGTTCAATTCCTCCAGATGGCGGTAAATACTGTTAATACGAGCATCCAGTGAAACGATCCCGGCATGCTTGGCAAAATCGTTGAGGCGCTCCTCGGCTTTTTCAAGGTTGATCTTGGCCCGGTCCATCTGCATCATCAGAAAATCCCGGGCAACCCCGGAGGCATCGACCTTCAATTCCATCTTCCACCTGATGAAGTCTTCAACGATCGTGTTGACAATGGATTGGGACAACTCGCGGTCCGGTGAGCGAAAAGCCACATCGATCAACATGGATTTGCGGCTTGGGGAGACCGTGAGATTTTCCGACAGGTATTTGGCCACCTCCTGATGTGCGGCAATATCCTCGGCAACCGCCGGCTGGGACTGCCCGGGCGAAACAATCCCAGCCAGGGATTTGAATGCCCTTCCAATTCGCTGAAATACTCTTAGTCGACCGTCATTGAAAACCATTTTCCGGATAACGGGATGGGCAATTAAATCGAGTTTTTGGATCACACGGTGGATCATCGCTTTGCTGCGTAGCAGTTCTACCTGGGTTTCATAAAATTCCCGCGCCTGGATTTCCGACCCCAAGACCTCCTGGAACGTAGTCACATGAGGCGTCTCCTGACTGACCTCCACAACCGCAGATGCCTCATAGATTCTGGTGACGGCCAGGGTGAATATCAATGTTGACAAAAACACCAATATGAGCACTGTCAGGATCAGCCACTTTCTACGCAGGATGACGTCGAGGTAGTCGCGCAGTTGGATATCCTCGGCCTCCTGCCAATTATAGAACGGCTTCTGATAATCGTTGGCTGGAAGATGATTGCCGGCAACATCCGGTAGCATTTGATTTCCGAAATTTCCTACGTATTTTTCTTGATCTACCGCCATCTGACTACCTCGTCATTTGATATGTAATCTCATTGAAAATTTTGTTGACGTCCTATATTGCTCAACAGCTTAAGATCTTCTATCGGTTTCGACCTTCTCCAACCGGAAGTTGTCTAACCAGACAGTACCCCTGATTTTCGAGTCGAAACGCATGCTCGCCCGGCGCCGTAGGCGCACCACCGCCGCACGGCTGTCCACGGGTATCTCAAACTCGATGGATTCCTCATGCCAACCCTGAGATCCTGTGATCATGGGGCCGGCGTGGTAAAGACCCGGTTTGTCGTAGCTGTAAATCTCCACAAACGGGCCCTGGTCAGTTGTAATCCCTCTGCTTTTGAAGGCATACGTAAGGCGATATTTTTCTAGCGGGTATACTGCGAAAATCTGGTAAAGATTTTGAAAAGAAATGTTTTCCTGACCATTGAAAGTGATTTTCAGGGCATAATTACCTTCTACGGCCTCGTTATAACTCCGTTTCAATTCCCAGTTGCCGTCCTTTTCACCCCAGTGACGCCAATCAAAACCCTGTCCGGTAATGTTTTTTTCGAACCCCGGGTTGGAAAGGCCGGTGCTGCCGGTGTATTTGTGCCAAATGTCTATCGATGCGGGTATGCGTTTATGGTTCAACAGAAAATGGGCATAACGCAGGGCGGTCTCTTTTCCCGGTTCGGCGACCGCAGCCATGGCCTGCCATACCATCAAACTCTCGTCGGTCATGCTCCAGCGCGTCAACCAGTCGAGATAAGCTGCCAGATTCGCCGGTTCTAATGCAGCGATTACGGCTGAAGTTTCACCGCCAAGGTGGGTGTGCAGCAGTTGCAGCGCATCCTGTTCAAGCTTTTTTTGGGACAACAGGTAATTGGTGTTGCGGGTTAAACACGCTTCTATCCCCAGTTCACTGGCCAATACCATCTGCGGCCACTTCCAGCGAAACACCTGATCCGTCATCCTGGTGGTGAACCTCAGGATGTCTTTGGCTTTTTCTTTGCGCCCCAGTGCAGCCTCTATTTCGGCCAGCCTTAACCAAGCGTCGACAAAAAGGATGTCCTGTGATACGGCCTGCCGGAAAAACCCTGCTGCCCTCTCCGGTCTCTGTTGCAGCCAGGCGTGCATGCCATGTGCATACAGGGCCTTCGGATAGAATTCGAGCCGCTGTGCCTCCTCGTATGAGTACGAATAACTATTAAAACGAATGGCCCGGTGCGGCCAGTTGGAATAAACCGTCCAGCACCCCAACACAAATAGAGCTGCGCTTAATAGAATGCGAAGTGACGTACGCATCAATTACTTTCTACCAGAATCGCCACCAGCGTTTTTTCCTGCTTCCGGTCATCGCCTCGGAGCGTATCATCGGCTGAGGGATCTCGCCGTTCAGCACGCGAAGAGGATTATCCATGGTTATTCGCCGAAGGTTCTCCTCACCGATCATCTTTTGCAGGCTGCCTATCGCCGCCATTATTTTAGCCGGGTGGTGCCATTCCGGATGGTGGCTGTCGGTGGCCAGGCAGTGGATTTGGCCGTTTACGGCCATCAAGCGGGCGGTGAGGGCAACCGCCCGGCCGTATTGACCGAGAAAACTGCCCCAGTTGACCTGCAGGTACACGCCCGATCCGATGAGCCGTTCAATCAGTCCCGGATTGGCCGCAAGCTGAAGGCATCGCTCGGGGTGGGCCAGCAGAATTGAATATCCCTTGGCCAATATGGAAAAGATGACCTGTTCCCATCCCAGCGGAAGTTGCTGGAAAGACGGCTCAATCAACAGACAGGAAGAATTCCCGAGGGTCAGCAGGCGGTGATCATCAAGCAGATCAGGAATCCGCGGGTCAATGGCGATTTCCATTCCCGGCAGGATTTCCAATGCCCATTCATTATCCTTGACGGTTTGATTCAAAGCGGCAACCTGTGTGTTGATCCGGTCGATGGACGGCATCCAGGTGGTTCCTGGCACCATGTGCGGGGTGGCTGCAATAGTGCGATAACCGGACCGAACCAAAGCCTGTGCCATCTGCAAACTTTCAGCAGCGGTTTCCGATCCGTCGTCCAACCCGTGAAGAATGTGACAGTGCAAATCGATCATTTGGGGTTTAAATGGTCAGGCATTGGTGCGGATTGGTTATGATAGCGTTTATTCAGAATTCGATGTTGGAAATACGATGGTCGACTTTAATCGTCTTGCATGGTTGCGTGCAAGCACTCAAGATAGCCATGAGAACGGCGAAATACAGGCAATTGGTCGGGATTTGCAGGTTAAAATCAAAAAGACTGTGAACGGCCATTGAAATCAATCCGCTGAAGGCGCCTACAGCTAAATAAAAACGCAGGGGGTCCGTTTTAAAATCGAGCTGTTTGATGCGTCGGGCACTCTTTCCAAGGAAAATGAAGAACCCGCCCATTAGCGCGAGAAATCCGATCCAACCTGCCTCTATCAGAAGCTGCAGGTAGTCATTGTGAGCATGGATAACCGTTTTTTCTGATATCAACGATTGGTTATACACGGGGAACACATTTTCATAATTTCGCAAACCAATGCCCAGTGGGTGGTCTTTGATAATCGGCAGACTATCCCGCCAGATATCCCTTCGTGAACCGCTATCGGCGCCGAGGGTTAAAAATCGCTGCATAATCGGTCCGACGCCGATGGTCATGGTGTAGATGCACATCAGAACGATAATGGCGACCAGCAGCACCCGGGTTTGCATGGCCACTGCTCTGATTCCCGTTCGCGCCATAATCGAAAATGCCAGAAAGCCAACCAGTCCGCTGACGATACCGGCCCGTGAGCGAGTGAAAATCAGGGCCAGCAGAAAAACAATGATGCCCAGTGCCATCAGCGATTGCCGGTTGAGCCTGTCGGATTTAAGCAATTCCTTCAACGAGTAGACCCGACCGGTCATTGCCAGCGTGATGCCCAATGCGAGCGGCCAGATCATCCCGATAAAAGCCGCAAAGCTGTTGCGGTTGATAAATGTACCGCGGGCAGTACCCATGTAATCCTTGATATAATCAACCCAGAGCACACCCATGGACGGTACCAGCGCCTGAATCAATCCGTATGCCGCCTCGAGCAGGCCGATCCCGATCATCACGGACACCACACGGTTGAGTGTTTTCCTTTCGCTGCAAAGATTCCGCACCACGAAAAAGAAAAGTCCCAGGCTGAGCAGAAAAACCCACCAGGATAGTGCGACTTCGGGCAGATAGCTGAGGGATTCCCATTCGGGTGTGACGCCGGTAAGCGCCCAGGCTTGAGAGAGGGTGTCAGCGCGTGTGGGACTGAGAAAAGAAATGACCGGGTACGGGAAAGGAAGGCACAGAAAAAGCGTCCAGAAGAAAAATAGGGCAACCAAAATAGTCATCGCGCCGGCTCGAGGGAAAGCTGCTTGATCGCGCGTGGTGAACAACGACAGAATAACCGCAGCGATCATCATCAAACCATAAAGCGACCACACCCATGGCTGAACGGCGGCGAAAAGGATTGGTATGGTTCCGATAATAAAAAGACACAATATGTTAACGATGGTCATAATGCTTTTAATGTGACCGAAGTTAGTTTGAATTTCCCCCGAAACAGTGGACACCGAGTTAAGCCGCAAGCGGAAAAGTTTCGTATTGCTGCGGCGTTGCATAATCAAGCACGGAGTGACGTCTTTTTCGGTTGTAGAAGATTTCAATATAGTAAAACAGGCTGCTGACAGCTTCGGACCGGCTAAGGTACCGGTGATGATTCACCCATTCGGTCTTAAGCAGATGAAAGAAGCTCTCAGCGACAGCGTTATCGTAACAGTTTCCTTTGCGGCTCATGCTGCAAATCATGCCATGCTTGGAAAGCAGTTTCTGGTAATCACCGGAAGCGTACTGGCAGCCTTGATCCGAATGATGCATCAACCCCGGTGCTGGGGCTTGTTGGTCCAGTGCCATCTCAAGTGCATGTAATGCAAGCTGACGGTTCAGCCGGGATGAGGTGGCCCAGCCGACAATTTTGCGGTTAAACAGATCGAGCAGAACGGCCAGGTACAGCCAACCCTGTTGGGTGTGGATGTAGGTGATATCACCAACCCAGGTACGATCCGGAGCATCCACGGTGAACTCCTGGTTCAACAGGTTTGGTGCTACCGGCAGGTTGTGCCGGGAGTTGGTTGTGGCTTTGAATTTCTTTTTGATACGAGACCGGATACCGGCTTCACGCATGATCCGGGCGACACGGTTTTTACCACAGCGAACGCCATCATCGGTAAGATCCCGGTGTATCTTGGGTGAACCGTAGATGCCATGGCTGGCAGCATGCAGGACACGGATCTTGTCCTCTAAAGCCCGGTTTTCAATGCTTCGACGGCTCTCCGGACGTCTGAGCCATGTATAAAAACCAGAGCGGGAGACCTTGAGCAACGCGCACATGCGGCCTACCTTGAACGTCTCCCGGTGGGCAGAAATGAATCGAAATTTCATTTCTGATCCTCCGCAAAGTAGGCCAGCGCTTTTTTTAAGATATCACGCTCTTCTTTAACCCGGTCCAGTTCACGTTGAAGATCTTTGAACGCCTGGTCTTCAGGATTTCGCTTCCCTTTTCCGGGGAAGGCGTTTTGAGGATCATCGGCCAACTGCATTTTCCAGCGACGTAGGACACTGTATTCGATACCCAGATTTCTGGATGCTTCGGCGATACCGTATCCCTTTTCAGTGATCAGCGCTACGGCCTCCTTTTTAAATTCTCGGCTGTAGCTCCTTCTTTTTTTCTTTGACATTGGAACACCTCCTGTTGCCCATATACATTGGGCTTTTTGAGGTGTCCACTAAATTGGGGTAAATGCAGTTCTCGCCAAGCCGCCAGGTTCCCCAAGGGTAAAACTTTGGTCTTTCTTTGGGCGCTTTGCGTCTTCGCGAGAGACAATTATTTAAGATTAAATCGCATTCTTCCAGGCTTCCCGATTAATAAAAGTCAGGAAAAGAATTTTTAGATCGAGCCACAGGCTCCAATTTTCGAGGTAGTAGAGGTCATTTTCAATTCTTCTCTGAATCGAGGTGTCGCCTCGCCACCCATTGGCCTGCGCCAGACCGGTGATGCCGGATTTAACCCGATGCCGGATTCGATAATTCGGGAATTCCATGCTGAATTTTTCTACAAAATGCTCTCTCTCCGGCCGGGGCCCGACGATGCTCATATCACCAACCAGTACATTCCACAGCTGGGGAAGTTCATCCAGGTTGGTTTGGCGCAGGATTTTTCCGAAAGGTGTCACCCGCTTGTCATCGGGTATGGTCCAAAGCGAGTCGGAATCAAGCCTTGATTGTACAATCATGCTCCTGAATTTAACCAAGGTAAATTCTTCGTTGTTGTTTCCAATTCGTTTTTGTTTAAACAAAATTGGACCTGGCGAGGTCATCTTAATGGCAAGGGCAATAATCAACAGGACAGGGGAAAGGATGAGCAAGCCGACAGACGAAACGATAATATCGAATGACCGTTTGATAATGCGGTTGCTGAAGATGCTCAGGGGTTCGTTGCGAACAGCGATCACGGGAATATCGCCTAAGCTATTGAGAACCGTCCATTTTGGGATGATGTTATAAAAGTCCGGTACAATGCAGAATCGCACGCCTTCTATTTCGCAGCGTTCAACAATGCGCCTGATAGCAGGCGCTTCGTTTAACGGTTTGGCAATGATCACTTCATCAATTTGATGTTTTCGCAGCGTTTCAGGAAACAGTTCCAATTTGCCGAGATAAAGCTCCTTAAGTGGGGGGTTCAACGGTCTATCAGACAATATCCCTTGAATTCGGAAACCCAGTTCCGGCGTGGATAAAATTTTCGCGATGACCTGCTTGGCAGAATGTCCGCTGCCGATTAACAGAACGGATTTTTGCTGATACCCATATTTCAAAAATCGTTTGGTAATGACCAAATAGATTAAACGCAGGATAGTTGAAGCAATGACCCCGAAAAACAACGGGTAGAGGATCAGTTTGTCATTGGGTCGGAATTCGCCAAAAATGGCAACCGTCGCAATCGTAGACGTGCTCAACACAGAATAAGCGATTAAGATATCTTTCAATACGTTAATGGTCTTGGACAGGCGATTGATTTTAAGAATGCTCGAATTGACGGATATTAAAAACCAGTAAATGACGATGAGTCCCATAAGGATGTTACCTTTCAAGGGAATCATCGTTGCACCCTGGTAATGGGTGAATACAGCAAAGAAAAAGGTGAACATGATTATTAAATCGATGATGAACAGGCTTCGGGAGTTCCCGTTTTCCATCTTAGGTCCTCGTTTTATTCAATTAACCGCAACTTGATGAATGATTGCTTCAAACGAATCAGCAACTCGGGAAATCGGAAAGTGTCTTTCCGCATAGTCTCTGGCATTTTTTCCCATGTTAATGCGCAGCGTCCGGTTTTTTTTCAGTTTACGTACCGCCGAGATACATTCCTCCACCGACCCGGGAGTTACAACGATTCCGGCGTGGATGGCTTCGGTAATTCGGGCACATAAATTCCCCCTATCAACGGCAACGACGGATGCTTTCTGCGCACAGTAAGCAGACCATAGTTTTGATGGCACGCAATACGTACCGGCAGATGCTTCTATCGTAACCAGCGTTACGTCCGAGGAGGCCAGTAAAAAAGGGTAGAGGTGTGACGGTTGAAGTGGCAACTGGATCAGATTGGAAAGCGTTTTGCCGGCTAATTGATCATTTAACAACCTATGTCCACGATCGTCTGTGGCAACAACGAAGATAATTTCATTGTCATCAATCAGGCCAGCGGCTGTGTCTGCGATAAGTTGAATACCTTGTTTCTTTCCCAACGTACCGCAATATAAAATTACAAACTTTTCATTTAGTCCATTACGTTCAGAAAATTGATTGTTTCTCGGCAACACGGGAATCTGCTCGATCGGTCCCCAGTTGGGTATGACGCTGACTTTAGAGGGATCGATATTCCACTGATTTAAAAAAGGGATAAAATCCTCTGTGATGGAAACGATTCGGTCCGCATGCTGTAGGGCGTAGATCTCAATTTTATTCATGTAGTTGTATACAAAGCAGCCGAGGGAACGGCTGATGTTGGAAATAACCGATCTTGCCGCAATACTTAGTAGATCGTGGAGCCAAAAGATAGATGGGACTGAGTGGTTGCCTGCCCAGCGAATTATTTTTTTTTGGGCTTCCAGCGGTGTATTCCCGGATATGATCACATCCGGCTGCCATCGGTTCAATTCTTTTATCGCCAGGGCTCCGTAGCGTCGCTCCTGTAGCCATCTTTTCAGGAAATCATCTTTTTCAACGCTATCAGTATCGATATTGACGATTTGCAGTCTTTGACTGTTTCTATTATTACAGGAAGCCTTAGGACCGCCGCTTGCTTCGGAAAAAAGATGCAGAACGCTGTGTCCACGTTTTGATAATTCGCGGCTCAGTTCAAGTGGAAAAGAAAATCCTGCGTAATCATGCACGGCAATGCGCATCAATACGTCGTTCTTAGCGGATTTCTGTAGCAGATGAGAGAAATTGTTTATCGTTTTTCATGCAGCATCCTTTAATAGCGAGTTTTCGAAGAGAAAGTCGGCCTGAATACTTCTGCCCTTGCGATCGTATACCATATTGTAAATTCCACTGAGACACCATCCCCGTTCTTTGAGCCAGGCGATGATGTCATCCGCCAGGGCCTGGCCGGAGTACAGTTCAACAAACGAGCATTCAACATATACATGGGAAAACAAACACAGCAGATCCTCGCACCCCCGAAGTGCCTCCAGTTCATATCCCTGGACATCCAGCTTGAGCATGGCCGGGCGAACTATGTCGTCAGGAGTGATGTAGTTGGACAGTGGGCCGATTTTTACTTTTTCCGTGCGGATCTCGTGGGTCCCTGGAAATAACATTTCCTGCAGGGGTGAGATTGGATGCAGGGAAGATGAATCATCAGCCGCTGATACATGGATGGTGGTCTCGCCTGAATGCGGTCCGATTGCAACCTGATGGAGAGTCACTCCTGAATCCCCTCTGAAAGTTTTAAGAAAGCATTTAGCGGCATCAGCGAGCGGTTCAAACCCAGTAACCTTGGCTTTTGGGGCCCATTTTTTTGCGGCCAGCGCAAACTGACCGCGATTAGCACCAATATCCACTACTGTGGACATTGTTGACTTAAAAATTTGACGGTGTTCTGTTCCTGCAAGTACACGGTTTGAAACCAATGCCCTTAGCAATCGTATGGACCGTGAAACTTGAAAGATTTTATTAAACCGTCTCAGAAACGGGGGAAAATTCATCTTAAGTTTGCAATCAGGCCTTTGCGGATTTTTTATTACATATATCATTAAATAGTTTCGAGTACTTTTGATTGTTGCGGTTATAGATGTCTACGAAGTTTCGTGCCGCTGCTTGTGATGCTGCCTCAAAGGCTGTAGGGTTGCAAAGCCACACTTTAATCTGTTCTATGGCTGCAGGAATGAACTCTTCACTCGTATTAACAACCATTCCGAAGCTATTATTTACAATTTCAGGAATGCAGCCGCGACCATAGGCAATAATCGGAATTCCATAGCTCATAGCTTCCAAGACAACCAGTGGTTCTGCTTCATTCCTATAGCGCGTTGGAAATACTAACGCGTCAATTTGTTTAAAAAAATCATCCTTTTGCCTTCCATATTTCGGACCGACATAGTCAACGTTCTGCAATTCGGCCAAGCGTTTAAATACAGTGCGTTCAATGCGAGAATCATGAAACGGACCAGCCATCTTTGCCTGGATTGGTAAACTATTTGATTCAACATAAGACATCAAATTGAGAAAATCGAAAACCCCTTTTTGGGCTGAGATATTGCTAATGAACCCAAGAGTTCGAATATTAGAGCATGTTTTGTTCACTGGGATTTCGTTGTGATTGCAAAAAACCGCGTTAGAAACAGAAACTGTCTGCGGCACGCTGTAGATAAGACGCAATTGTTCTGCCATTCGACCTGAAAGTGTGATGTGAAGTGATGATGAGCCGGCGGTGCTCATTAGGATCTGGGTGTAAGCTTTGCGACTTTTCAGATAGGCAAAGCTATGGTGGTGCATGAATAAATCCATCCCCTTCATTCGCGCTAACGCGACAAGAATAATCTCGAAAATTTGACCTATCCCACCTGATACGCTTAAGTATAGTCTATCATCCCACACTGGTCGCAAAATGGAGAGACGGATAAAGGCGAGAAGGATTTTAGTAAATTTGATTAGTTTTGTAATGATTCGATTGTCCAAGTCCGGTGCTGATACATCTATTACTAATGGATCAATGTCCAAAGACCGCAACCGACCAAGAACAGCAGAATTCACAAGTGCCATGCCGTGTGTGGGTGGTGGGAAGGCGCCGACCATGACGATACGAAATCGATTATCTTTCAATGAAATATTTTGGCAGCGGTTGTTTTAGAAAGTATTCTTTAAGTTATCATTGGAAAGTAGTTTGTCGGTTTAAGCTAACTGGCATTTGGTTTAAACTGTTTATTTCAATATTCCATTAACTACACAAGACAGCGTAATGCGCATAATAAAACCGTCTCCACATGGGGCCGAACATTTTTGGTAATAAATTATTCGTAAATATTTTGAATAATTGTTGAGATCTTGTTAATCTGTCTTTGGCTGAAATAAAGTGAATTGTATCCATGTTGAGAATTGGAACATATGTTCTTCTATCAAAGATTCTATAGCCATTGGAGTATAGCAAATTCTCGAAGCTACGGTATGAAAAAAACTGAACATGTCCTGCCTTATTAACAGTTTCATGGCTGAAAAGGGACTTGATTTTATTTGCTAAGAGATCTTCAAGAGGCACCTCAAAGATGACATGTAGAAGTTCAGATTTAATCTGACAGTTACCGATTTTGACAAGGTGTCTGTCAGTTCAAATTCAGGCTATCTTTTTCTCTTTCCAGATTTGTTTTCCATCTTCAAGCGTTTCCATCGGGGTTCTGCCACAGCACATCTTTCCTTGATGAGTTCGATCATGATTGTACTCTTCAAGCCACAGGTCAAGATTAACTTGAAGCGTTTCGATATCCCGGTAGATCTTTTTTCTGAACGTAACCTGATAAAATTCCTGTAGCATTGCCTTGTGGAACCGCTCACAAATTCCGTTGGTTTGAGGTGACCTGGCTTTTGTCTTGGTGTGTTCAATATCGTTAATGGCCAGATAAAGCTGATAATCATGGGTTTCGGCCTTACCACAGTACTCGGTGCCTCTGTCGGTTAAAATACGCAGCAGCGGCAGCTGGTGCTTCTCATAAAATGGCAGAACCTTGTCATTGAGCAGGTCAGTAGCGGTTATCGGCGTCTTGGTGGTGTACAGTTTGGCAAAGCCGACCTTGGCATAGGTATCGATAAAGGTTTGCTGGTATATTCTGCCTACGCCCTTTAAGGTGCCCACGTAAAACGTCAAATAAAGTTTGGTATAAAACACGATAGTGGTCTTTAGCTAATACGGTCTTGGAGATCTCAGTACTCAAATAATGCTTCCTGATTTTGAAAAATGTAATAAATACTATATCATGGAGAACACGACGCGTTCGAAATCATCCGCCCATTTTTCCGGCGTGTGACCGGCGATTTTTTCAGCCGACACGTAACCCATACGCCTTCTAAGGATTGGATCTCTTACAAGCTTCAACATCGCCTCCGCTAGTGCATGACTGTCTTCCGGCGGAACGATATAGCCGTTTATTCCATCTCCGACGCGCTCACGTATCTCACCTACAGAACTGGTGCTGATTACGGGCAATCTGCAAGCCATTGCTTCGTCCACGACTAAACCATAGGGGTCACCCAAGGAAGGAAAGACAAATACATCAGCTGCTGCAAACATTTTGGGAAGTTCGTTCTTTTGCCGAAAGCCGGCAAAAATAACGTTTTGAATATTATCCACCTTACATTTATTCCTGAAAAATTCTTCATCAGCGCCATCCCCCACCAAAATAAGACTCATTTTTAATCCACTTGGTCGCTGTACTTCCCTAAATGCATCCAGTAGATAGTTCAACCCCTTTAGTTTAAGCAACCGGCCTACGTAAATATAAGTGGTTCCCTTTAATCCAAGTTCCCTACGCAACAATGAACGTTTCAAACTATCCATAGTGCTGCCATCTTTGAAATGCGTCACATCGATGCCATGTCTCGCGAAAAAAATCACATCGCTTTTCGCACCATAATGCTGAGCAAAAGCCTTTCCATCTATCCCCTCAGTTACAATAAAATCGACCCTTGGGAAAATCCATTTTTTCAAAGATTCTTTCACTGTCGACCGTCGAACCCAACTATCAAAAGTGGTAACAACCCTAAACCCGGTCTTGATACCCCTTAGCTTGGCAATTGACCAACCCAATAAATAGGATGGCTCCGAATATAGACTGACCAGAATATTCGGTCGATTTCGTTTTAGTAACGGCAGGGGAAAATGAAGCCGTCTACCTCCGACCACCAAGGTGTTCATATAGCGGTATCTAAAACACCAGTTTGATTCGTCTACAATCCAGCTTCGATCATATTGACTTCGGTCGTTAAACCAAGCTTCAAAATTTATGTTTGCACGATCAGCCAGGAGGTTGAACCTTTCAACCATATATGGTGCGGGGATGTTGTTCCAATAGACTACAAAAGGCTTTCGCGACAATACTGTATTTCCTATATACCAGTAAAATATTTCCAGAAAGAAACTCTATATTTTGTGTCCGTCCATAAACAGTGGATATGTGCATTCTCCGCGAAGCAAAAAATTTAAAGTACTTCTATGAGAAATGAATTCAGCATTCGACTCAATACAATTTGGTTATATGCCCGTTAAAATCATTATTCTGGCGCACCTATCCACTGAATTTTATCGGTGACCGGCAAAAGTAGACTTTTAAATTGCTGCCAGTTTCTTTCTTGCCAACGTTAACAAATCGGCGGCAACAACCGACGATAATACATAGGATTTAAAAGGACGGAATCTTTTCCAGGTACACCGCATCAAACCGAAACTGCGCTTGAGCCAGGATATTCCGGCCTTGATTCCAGCACGAAAACGCCTGAGTTTCTTTTAAACCTACTCGCTGGGGCATATGTCTGTTTCTTCCAAACCGCGCTCTTTGGCTTTCGATAAATTTTCTTTTGATGCGAATCCACCGTCCAGAACCACCTTCAACGGATACCGACCATAGATCTGTTGTTGATGATCAAGCATCCGTTCAACCAAATCCGTGTCGGCGGGATAGCCTTCGAGGATTACACAATCCAGGATCAGGTAGGAAGCACCGCCAGTCAGGCAAATCTTATGGCTGAGATCAAGACCGACCAGCATTTCATAGAATTGGGTGATGTGATTTAAAACTTTCCATCACCACAAACAATGTCAACAGCAATCTTCCCACTGGAAAAGATGGAAGTAATCTGTTGATCAAGCATCGTCGACTTTACTAATACCTTTAACGTGAATGTCTAAGATCAGGATCCATCCTATGCGGATTAATAATAATTGATGGACCGGTAAAAACTCTTATCAACCTATCCAACTGAAAATATTGTTAAAATACAAAAACAGACATTGCCTTCTCCAACCTGATATGATATGAAATGTATCATATTTACAGCACGTTAACATGGAGAAGACATGATTCGTATTAAGAACCACAAACAACGACAACTGTTCGATCCGTGGCGTCATTTAAGTCCAAAACGGCGTAAAATGCTTGAGGAGGACTGGCCAGGTCTTTTTCGGGAACATCTGCTGGAGGAACTTCCCGTCGATCAGATGCTGCCGCATTTTACGGATGGCATCGGAAGACCCAGCAAGGAACTATACACCGTGCTGGGTGTGCTTCTTCTCCAGCAGACCATGGATCTGACCGACAAGGCCGCCATCGAACAGCTTGCATTCAATATCCAGTGGCATTACGCCCTTAACATCCCGGAAGAGAGCGATGATGCCAAAACCATCAGTGAAAAGACCCTTTACTCAATGCGCCAGGTGATGATCGATAATCATCTTGACGAGACCATGTTTGATGCCATCGCCGACAAACTGGCCGTGGTGTTCGGTGTCGATACCAAAGACCAGCGCATCGATTCGGTGCACATCAAATCCAATATGCGCAGGCTCGGACGGATCAGTATTTTCAGCCAGACGATCTTTAAATTTCTGGTCAACCTCAAACGCCATCATCGGATGCTTTTCGATGCCATCGATGAGAAGGTCATCGCGCGCTATTGGGGGAAAAAAGCCCTGGCCGCCTTTTCCATGATCAAGCCATCAGGATCCGAGAAGACACTGAAAACCGTCAGCACCGACTTGTTCGATCTCATCGAGCAGTTCAAGGATCAGCCACAGGTTTGTTCCATGCACAGCTACAAACTGATGCAACGGGTGCTGGCCGAGCAGTGTAGCCTGAGCAGCGATACTGACGGCAGCAAGGTGACCGTCAAAAAGCCCGCCGATATACCGGCTGATTCGTTACAGAACCCCTCGGACCCGGATGCTACCTACAGTGGACACAAGGGGCAGGGATATCAGGTTCAGGTCATGGAGACTTTTGACCGCGGTGAAGACAACGCCGAGAAGCAGCAGCGGTTGAATCTGATCACCCACGTGAATGTACAAACGGCCTGTGAGCACGACGCCCACGCGTTGGCCCCAGCCATCGCTGACACCCGGGTGCGGGGTGTTGGCCCCAAGAAATTGCTGGCCGACACGCTTTACGGCAGTGACACCAATGATCGGATTGCCCAAGTAGCAACGGTTGAACTGGTTGCCCCGACGCATAAGGGCCGCAGTAAAGAAGATCTGTTGAGCCAATTTCGTTTCAACAAAAAAGGCCTGGTTACCCAATGCCCTGCCGGATATCGTCCAGAGAATACGTCACCAAAAACGAAACGATCCAACTTCGGCGCCGGTTTTGACCTGCAACGCTGTCTGGCCTGCCCCATGTTGCCCCAATGTCCGGTAAAGCCCGGCAAGAAGAAGGCGTATCTTCGCTACAGCGAAAAGCGCTACCGTCTGGCAAAACGGCGAGCGCTGGAAGCCAGTGCAGCGTTCATTGATGACTATCGCTGGCGGGCCGGCGTGGAAGCAACCATGAGTGAGTTCGATCGACGAACCGGAGTAAAGAAACTCAGGGTCCGGGGGATGCCGGCCGTGCGGTTTTACGCCAGAATGAAGGCCACCGGCTTAAACATCCTTCGCGCAGGAGCCGCCCGCAAGGCCAGAAGAAAGGCCTGGGCGGCCAATGGTGCCTATATTGGCCATGTGGATACCTTTATCCATGCTGTCAAAGAGCGAATCCAACGATTTATAGAAGATCTTGGATCTGTTTTTCTCAATCCGACTCAGGCCGCCGATAGTTATCGAAATATGGCGGCGTGAGTTTTTACGGGTCCATCAATAATTAAATTGTTTGATACGATAGACGGTGAAACCTGGTACTCATATCGTCTATTTGATCTTTTTCGATTTGAATATAAAGAAAGCAATAGCGCAGCGGATATCCACCCAAACCGCTTATAATAAATTGGTTGAGCCATTCCTAATACCAAAAAAGCTATGAAGGATGAAAAAAGGGCAATTCCAATTATACGTTCTGACTTATTATTGGGATCTTTAATTCCCTGGAATCCCAGGAAAACGATTGATCCTAATATGATTAATATTCCCAAGAAACCAAACAGGCCTGATTCAAACCAGTTTAGCAAAAAAATATTGTGGACAACATATCCAGTCGTCGTCTTACCAATATCTGGGCCCAAACCGACTCCCATAAGGGGGTTTTCGGTGATTTCTTCCCATGCAGCTGTGTATGTATCTATTCTTGTTTGAAGTGTTAAAGAAGAAAATCCATCATCAGAAATATCGTGTAGGCGAGATAGAATGGAAACCCTATCATAGTAGCTTTGAATTGAAATAGCGGCGGAGAATAATACGCATGAGATGCATAGAATAATAACTTTTCTGTGTGAAAATCGTCCTAAAATTAACCATACTGATAATGAAGCCAGCAGAGCCAAAACTCCAGACATCGAAATGGAGAGAAGGAGTCCTCCAGCAATAAGTATTGTACAGATCCAAGAGTGGACTAAATGCCAAGTCGTTTTGGGGAAACGGGTCAACATTATTATTGCAGGAATCAGAGCGATGCTCGTTAAACCTCCCAAATCGTTTACATGTTCGGTTAGGCCTGTCATTCGATTCCACACAGGAAATGTGCCAGGAATGATGTCATCCCAAATCAACTGCAATAATGCACCAAGACCAGATAATGCGGCCGAGGATGTCCAAAGGATTATCGCCGTCTTTATCTGTGCAGGTGTTTGCAATAAAATAGTGCTTAACCAAAACCAAATGGCGATCAAATAAAGATACTTGATAAGTGCAATTACAGACATTAGAGGCAAATCTGCAAAACCTGACGAGATAATCCCTCCTATTGTAAAAAGAAATAGGCCAATAATCATAATAGGCGAAAATTTTATTTCGAGGTTCCTTCTCAAAAGGCATTCAGATGTTGCGAGAAGGCATGAGACAAGGAAAAACCAATCAGATACCGTAAAATCGAGTGCTGGTCTGAAAACTGTTTGGCCAATAGTCAGTAATCCAAGATAAAAAAAGAACCTCGGCGTACCATGGCTGCAAGTAGATAATTTTTTAGTAAGCATAAGAATGCGATATTATTTTCTGCTAAGTTAGTTTACGAGCTTCAAGATGCAGACTATCAATGGGACGAGAATCGTATGACGGAAGCTCATCATCATCACCTTTTTGGAAATCAAATTTTTTAATATCTTGAAAACCGACACTCCTTAGTAGAGAAACAAGTGTCGGAAGATCATACATGTAGTAATGTTCAGCTCCATAACGCTTTTTCTTCAAATATGCCCCGAAAATGGTTTCCAAAAATTTATCATGGGAACTCCGGTCGTCTGGTAGTAATGAATGGTGTAGAAGTTTTTTAGTGGATTCTACATATTTCTCGGCATGTAAAAGCAAGTCGGGAACAACAATGCGCAATATTCCGTTTGTTTTTAATATTCGGAAGCATTCTCGTAAAAAAAAAGAGCCTCTGTCCTTAGGTATGTGTTCAAGAAAGTGAGACGTGTATATTTTACTTACTGACTGATCGCTATAGGGAAGTCCTTTGCTAACATCACATCTAATAACATCTGACCAGTTGGATTTGTATTGGTGTTCAGCTATTAATCCAATTTTAAATAATAATTTCTTAAGAAATGGAATTTTCGATAAAAGAATATTAGGAGAATTATCGATATTGTCAAAGTTTCGAATCTGCCCTGACGGGCCGCAGCCAACATTGATTTTTAATTCGATCTGTTTCATACTAGTGCTATAGGAACATGAATTAATAGGTCAAACGTGCGTTTAGTGGATAAAAATCCAATTGAAGCAAACTCCTCCTTGGAATTATAACGTCGAAAAGTGAGCTTATACAGCTGCACAGGTTTGCCTTAAAAAATTATATGGATTGACTGACAGGTGACTGGTGTTTCTGGTTTGCTCATTAACATTTGATTATTTTTCTTTCTTCAAATTATTCAGGCGTTGCCGCTAATTGATTTCAAATGCACACACCGGCCATGGTAAACAATCCAAAAGGTGGTCGCAGGACCATCTTTGCCCACTGGATCATTCCCATGTGCGCAATTCGTACGGAGGAGTGAATGACAACCACAGCCATTGCGGCTTCTGCCAGCAGGAGCGCCAGGGCAGCGCCACTAATACCAAAGCTTTCGGACCAGATGTAGCCGAGACCAAAAGCTGTGAGTCCGTATACAAGGACATAATAAAGCGCGATTCGGCTATGGCAATTTATGGCATAAGGAACCATCAAGGCCGTATACCAGAGGTTATTGATTAGCACGACGGCAAGGAGAATCATATAGGTGGGCCAGTGCATCGAAACCAAGCCGCCCGTCCATGTCGGAAATATCCAGTATGCGCCAGGCCCAACGAGGAGGCAGACTCCAAGGCAACCCCACAAGGCGAGTTGGCAGGATCTGGTAAAAATAAGCTGAAAAAGAGATTTGTTTCCGGCACCATGAGCCAAGGCCAACTCGGGTTGTATCAGCCGACTGATGATGGCTCCAGGTTGCATTACCGTGCGACTTAGGGTGCGCAATGGCACAAACACGGCTACTCCAGGAGGTCCTATCGTCAATCCCACGATCAACCGCATACCCTGGATGTTAAATGCATTTCCTAAGGGAAAGGCCAATGACGCAAATGCCGGGCCTGCAAGCCGTTTTATCTCTGAAAATGTGGCGTGGGCATATCCAAGTCTCAGCCAAGGGCTTGCCTTGCGTTGACCGAGCCAAATTAGTCCAGTTCCCAAAATCCTTCCAATCAGATATCCTGTTGCCGCCTGGACCGGACCGCCGTTAAATGCCACGGTGACGGCAAAACCAACGAACTCGATAAGCTGCGTAAAGGCAATAAGATACATGCTCCTTGGGTAGCGTCCGTTTACCCAAAAACCACCGTTGAGAAGATTGCCCTGAAAACAAACCAACACATGTGCAACGAGAAGAAGAAAGACGACCTTGATCTCATGGTCATTCATGGTTTTAAAACTGAGCCAGTTTTCAAGCGGTGCAGATTTCACAAAACCGAGTGCTAATAGCCCTACGAAAATGGAAACCATGAGAAGTAAAAGCCAGGTGCTCTGAAAAACAGATTGTATGCCGGTTTTGTCACCAGCACCGCCTCTTATGGTCATTTCCCGGCAGGCGGCCGTGGCAAACCCGCCATCACTGATGCTCAGGTATACCGGTATGGCCGACAGCATGAGCCACTCGCCATAAAGATGTGGGCCCCAGAACGACAGAAGCAACGGCACTTCCGATAGGCGGATAAAGATCTGCACCATCTGGGAGAATCCTTGGGCACCGACTCCTTTTAGAAGCCGTCCGCGTATTTCATTAATTTTAATATAGCTCCGCTCCCTCGATCGCAACCCGAACCGGTAGGAATTAACTGTAATATCTATATGTTAGATGACGATGAATCGACCCTGCCCTCGGTAGTTGAATGGAAAGTCGAAATTACGAAAAAAACCACATCATATTGTTGTATGCATATTAAAGTAGACCATATGTGGTGGTAAAAAAAAATGCAACCGGCTTTTTAAGCGCCCATCAAGGTCATTTTTAGGAAAAAGACTCCTGGCTGAACCGAATACCTTAAGATGATTATTCGTTCCGGTAACTTGGCGTTGCCCAATCAGCCCTGCATCAACTCTTGCCGAAACCTTCTTGACAGCGGGCAAAGATAAATATTTTTGACTGCTGTCCCCATGCGCTTGTTCTGCCTGTCCATCCGTCCCCGACCGGTGGTTTGCCCCACATATACCCAATTGGCGGCCTGGTAACACGTACCCTTGTATTGTTTCCCATCTACCAGGGTTTCCATAAGAACCGGACGGCACCCGTAGCAATCGGCCCAATCATGCGGCACCGTTTTGGCTGCCAGAGAGAGCACCGAGCTGGCCAGGTTTTTAACCCGGACCCAGGGAAATATTAAAAAACGGCTGTTGGATATGATTTTTTGCAGGTTTCTCCGGCGCTGTTCGTCGCTCCAGCCAATCCAGTGGTCCCTGGCCGCCATCCGCCAAGCCGGGCTGGAAAATTGCAGACACCCCAGCCTCGTCTGGTCTATCCCGGATTCAATAAAATAGCGCAGCTGCCCACCAAAAGGTATTCGATACCCAAGGTAATGATATCTATCCATATATTCATACCAAAGCTGCCTCTGTGCGTGATCTTGGACTCGGGCCAACACGATCGGGGACAGTTCGCTTAATTTTGACGATAGCATCGACTGACTATCCGTACGCAGGGTCATTCCGGCAGTCGGCTTGATCTGTTTGGTATATTGGTTTTTACACGCCGGCAGCTGAATAATGCCTTTGGCATCCAGGCGCTCCAGAAATTGGCGGCACTCGACGGTTTTTAGCTTGCCAGTCGGACGTTTCCATGAAAAAAGCTCACAAATTGTGTTGGCCAGTTCGGTACGGGTGAGCTTTGGAAACGTGTCAACGATAACCACAATTTCGCTGATTTGATCGCGGCAGATCACCTGACCACAGAATGGTTCGGAAGGCATCGATTGCATAGGCGTAACCATTTGCGAAAGAGGTATTTATTTTTACTATACAAACCGTCTTCAGGAATGTCCAGAATTATTTGATTTCTAATTTGTTCAATCGCGCTCGATCGTTGCAGGCTCAGGAGATAGTACGGTATTTGAACATTTCCGACATAATTTGCCCGGTTCCCAAAAAGACGTTGAAAACCTCCGGTCGATTCGATAGGTTGATCGCCGGGGCTGGATTTGCGGTGTAAATCAGGTCTCTGTTCCCACCGTTTCCTTTCCGGACCGCTGTTCGAATGACAAATGACAATAAAGGTCAGACCCGATGAAAAAAGGGGCGTTGTTTAAAACCGTTCGCGTCGTTGTTGTTTTGCTGGTGGCGGTGGCCATTGCTGTCGTACTGGTGCAGCTGCGCCCACGCGCCGAAAAGCAGGAGCGCACGACCGAAGGACGGCTGGTGGAGGTCGTCCGCACCCGTTCCCAGAGTCTTCCAATGATTGTTGAAGCTTACGGAACGGTGGCCCCCCGGGAGCCTTTAAAACTGGTTGCGGAGGTACGTGGGCAGGTGGTGGACATGCATCCGGCTTTCATTGAAGGCGGTTTCGTAAAATCCGGAGAGGTGTTGTTGACCATCGATCCGAGGGACTATGAACTGGCGGTGCGACGGGCAAAAGTAGGCATCCGCCAGGCGCAGGCCGAGCTTGATCGCCTGGCGCAGGACATACTCAACCTCAACGCCAGTCTGAAGCTGGCCAGGTCGGATGTGGATCTGGCCCTGGCGGAGCTCAATCGATTCAAGAAATTGGCCGGAATGGACATGACCTCTCAGAGTGTTCTGGACAAAGCCGATCGTCAGGTTCTCACCAGCCGGGAACGGGTGCAATCGTTGGAGAATCAGCTGGCCATCACCGGACCCGACCGGATTCGTCTGGAGAACCAGATGGAGATGGCCAAGGTGTCCTTGGAACAGGCAATCCTCGACGTGGAGCGCTGCCGGATCAACACACCCTTCGATGCCTGGGTGACGCAAAAGGGGGTGGAGACCGGCCAACATCTTTCGGTCGGACAATCGGTGGGCAGCATATACCGCGCCGGTGCCTTTGACATCGAAGTCAAGATCCCAATGAATGATTTGGCCTGGTTTCCGGATGGCGTTGGATCAGGATCGGGGCTGCCGGTGGAGGTGCTGTTCATGGAGACCTCTACACCCAAACTGTGGAAAGGCCGCGTGGCCAGGGTCAAGGCCGCCCTGGATCAGACCACCCGGACCCTGCCCGTGGTGGTCGAAGTGGACGAACCAACCCTTGAGGATTCTATCACCCATGCTGCTGACCGCTTGAAGCCAGGCATGTTTGTTACGGTGAGAATCCAGGGGCGCCAGGTGGAAAATGTCCACCGGTTGCCCCGGTATCTGGTCCATGACGGGGACACCGTCTATCTTGCCGCCGATGACCAACTGAGTATTCAACCGGTTAGCATCCTGCGCAGTTTTAAACAAACCGTGCTGATCAGCGGCGGTCTCTCCGACGGGGACCTTGTCATCACCACACCGCTCTCCGGTGCCGTGCCGGGGATGAGGATTAGGATGAAGGCTGAGGACTGAGGTCAGAGGTCGGAGGTAGGGTGAGAGCCGCACAATGACGGAAGTCTGAGTCACGAGTGGCAACTTCGAAGCAATGAATGATCTGGAATAAGAAATGGCCATTAAAACTATCCATGATCTGGAAGTGTATCGGCTTGCTTGCTCCCTTGCCATGCAGATTTTCAAGCAGACCATCCGGTTTCCAAAGGAGGAAGTCTATTCGCTGACCGATCAGATCAGGCGATCATTGAGATCGGTGGCTATAAATATCCGTTATGGATACGCCAAACGCAAATATGAAAACGTGTTTACCCGTCACCTCAACGATGCTTTCGGCTCGTCTGAAGAGACCCGGGGATGGCTGTTGTTTGCCAAAGACGGTGGCTACGGGAAAACAATGAATATGGCCGTCTGGATGAGCAGTATGATTACGTCAATGCCATGCTGTTCAAACTGATGAATAATTGGAAAAGCATTATTAACCGATAGCATCGGGTCTGATTCGCCTGGACGGTTGGCATTGGGTCATGGCATCGCCACGACCTCCGACCTCCGACTTCCGACCTCGGACATCTAATAATTTGAAAAAGCTTGCCCAATGGTCCGTCGATAACCGTGTCGCGGTGAACCTGATCATGATGTTCATCATCGTGTCGGGTCTGTTGACGGTCATGAACATGCGACGGGAGATGTTCCCGCAGTTTGCCCTCGACATGATCAATATCTCCGTGCCCTATCCCGGCGCCAGCCCGGCGGAGGTGGAAGAGGGGATTTGCATCAAGATCGAGGAAAAGATCAAGGGCATCGAGAACATTTCCCGGACCTACTCCTCATCCCGCGAAGGCCTCGGATCGGTGACCGTGGAACTGGACAAGGACGCTGATGTCCAGAAGGTTATGGACGATATCAAAAACGAGGTGGACCTCATCGATACTTTCCCCGATGAGGCCGAAGATCCGATCATCACCGAGATCATCAACCGCAATCCGGCCATTACCGTGGCGGTATATGGTGATGTGCCCGAGAAGCTGCTTCGCCGGACGGCGGACCGCATCCGGGACGACCTGGTGGACACCGGCCCCATCTCCCTGGCGACCCTGGTGGGCGTTCGGGACTACGAGATCGCGGTGGAGGTGTCCGAGGAGAACCTGCGGCGATACGGTATGAGTTTCGACCAGGTGGTCATGGCCCTGAGGACCGGCAGCCTCGATCTTCCCGGGGGGACCATCAAGACCGACCATGGTGAGATCATCGTGCGTGCCAAGGGGCAGCTATACACCGGCAGTGAGTTCGAGGATCTGCCCTTGATCACCGATGCGGGAGGTGCGGTGGTTCGGCTGGGGCAGGTGGCTACGGTCGTCGACGGGTTCGAGGATACGGACATCAAAGCCCGCTTCAACGGCAAACCCGCAGCCCTGGTTCAGGTCAACCGCACCAGCCAGGAAGATGTGATCGCCATTTCCGACACGGTTCAGAAATACGTGGCGGAGAACCGCGGCCGAATGCCTGCCGGTATCCAGCTGGCGACCTGGTTCGATCTGTCCACCATGGTGCGGGACCGCATCGACCTGTTGCTGCGCAACGGGTTCCAGGGGATCGTTCTCGTCTTCATCGTCCTGGCCCTGTTTCTCAACCTTCGCCTGGCATTCTGGGTGTCCGCGGGCATTCCGGTGGCCTTCATGGGCGCGTTCATGGTGCTGGATTACAACGGGGAGACCATCAATATGATTTCCCTGTTCGCCTTCATCATGACCCTGGGAATCCTGGTGGACGATGCCATTATCGTGGGTGAGAACATCTTTACCCACTACGGAAGAGGAAAATCGCCGGTCCGGGCCGTGGTCGACGGCATGGGAGAAGTCGGCGGGCCGGTGGTCATGGCCGTGACCACGACGGTGGTGGCCTTCACGCCGCTGATGTTCATCTCCGGCATCATGGGCAAGTTCATCAGTGTCATGCCCCGGGCGGTGATCGCCATCCTGATCGTTTCCCTGGGAGAAGCTCTGATTATTCTCCCGGCTCATTTGGAGGGCGCCCTGCTCCGGAGCCGGCGTGCCGGAGAAAAGATCAGCCGGGCGATACATGAACGCGTAAGACAACGCATCGAAAAGGGTCTCCAGTTCGCCATCGATCGCATTTATATCCCGACCTTGCGATATGTGGTGGGCAACCGGTACTTTGCTTTTGCCATCGGCCTGGGGGTGTTGATCATCAGCCTGGGCATTCTGCGCGGCGGCTATGTTCCCTTTATTTTCATGCCCAAGGGGGACAGCGACTGGGTGATTGCCGAGGTCAACTATCCGCTGGGAACCCCGGTGGAGAGTACGGCGCAAACCATCTCCTACCTGGAGCAGCAGGCCTTTAAACTGAACCAAGCGTTCAATGGGAAGTTGGACGAAGGCAAAACCCTGATTACCAACACCTACTCATTGACCGGGTATATTCCCCGGCGCGACTGGAAGCCTGCCGAGATCGGAGGCCACTGCGGCGAAGTGTGGATTGAGATGATCTCTTCGGCCGAGCGACCCGGGCTGTCGGTTAATGCGATTATCAATCAATGGCGCACGTTTGCCGGAGAAATTCCCGGGTTGGATCGGCTCTCTTTTTTTACCATCGAGGGAGGACCGGCAGGCAGTCCCATCGAAATCCAGCTCATTGGTGATGACTTCAGGCAAATAGAGCTGGCCGCGGCAGATCTTAAGGATGAGTTGGCCAAGTATCCGGGAGCTTACGACATCGGCGACGATTTCAAGCCCGGTAAGCCGGAGCGGCGTTTCAAGATCAAGGACGGCGCGCAGAGTATCGGTCTGTCCATGAGTGATATCGCCAGGCAGCTGCGTCAGGGTTTTTATGGCGAAGAGGCCCTTCGCATCCAGCGCGGCAAAGATGACGTGAAAGTCCAGGTCCGCTACGCGGAAAAGGACCGGCGCTCTCTCTATGCCATCGAGCAGGCCCGTATCCGTACATCCGACGGCCGGCAGATTCCGCTCTCCGAGGTGGCCGAGGTGGTCCGTTCCCGGGCCTATTCTCTGATCCGGCGGGTGGATCGCAAACGGGTGATTACGGTAAGCAGCGACATCGATGAGGATATCGGCAACGCCAGCAAGATTGTGAACGACCTCAAGACGGATTTTCTCCCCCGGCTGATGAAGCGCTATCCCGGCCTGCGCTACGACCTGGAAGGCCAGGAAAAGCGGACCGAGGAGTCCCTGCAAAGCCTGAAAAAAGGGTTTATCCTGGCCCTGATGGCCATTTTCCTTCTGCTGGCCACCCAGTTCCGGTCATACATCCAACCGGTGATCATCATGATGGCCATCCCTTTCGGCCTGATCGGGGCGATCGTCGGCCACCTGGTGATGGGTCTGGCATTCACCATTATCAGCATTTTCGGCATCGTGGCCCTGTCCGGCATCGTGGTCAACGATTCGCTGATCCTCATCGATTTTATTAACCGGGCCCACCGCGATGGGATGACGGTGGCTGAGGCGGTCATGGAATCCGGACAATCCCGCTTCCGGCCGGTGCTGCTTACCTCGGTGACCACCATTGCCGGGCTTTTCCCGCTGCTCCTGGAACGCAGCTTTCAGGCTCAATTTCTCATCCCCATGGCGGTGAGCATCAGCTTCGGCCTGCTGGCCGCCACGCTGCTGACCCTGCTCTATGTGCCGGCGCTCTACCTGATCGTGGACGATACCGTCCGCGCAATGAAAAGACGGTTGGGCATGGGTCGTGCGGAAGATGCGGCGGGCAAGGACCTTAAGCCGTCGTGAACCGGTCCACCAAGAGCCGGCTGACCATCAAGCAGCTGTCCTGGTTTCCCGGCAATACCCTGTTCGAGAAAATTGCCCGATGCGTCTGCCGGGCGGGCACGCTGCCCGGCAAGGAGCTCTTCGAGGCCTGGGAGGTGGCCAGGCGGGTGAGGAGAAAGTTCCGCGGCGGCCGGGTGGTCGATCTGGCATGCGGCCATGGACTATTGGCCCACATCATGCTCCTGCTCGACGACACCTCTCCCGAAGCCATTGCCATCGATCGTCATCTTCCTGAAAACGCCTACCGGCTGTCCGCGGAATTGATGACATACTGGCCCCGGCTGCGCCAACGGATTGCCTATGTGGAAGCCGATATCGAAACGGTCGCGTTCGCATCAACAGATGTGATAATGTCGGTGCACGCCTGCGGCGCCTTGACCGACACGGTGCTGGAAAAAGCCGTCGAAGCAGGCGCCCGGGTGGCGGTGCTGCCTTGCTGCCACGACCTGGAACGCTGCGATACCGGCGGCCTGGAGGGTTGGCTGGACGGCCCCACGGCGGTCGATGTCACCCGGGCGGCGAGGTTGCGTGCATGGGGGTATCAGGTAATGACCCGAAGGATACCCGAGGCGATCACACCCAAAAACCGATTGTTGATGGGGCGTCCTGAATATGGATGACATCGGGAAGCGCGCTCATGACGTTCCTCAATATCCTTAAAAAAAAGAGGCACGCATGGTAACTAAAAAAGAAGAATTTCTGGCCCAGATGAAAAAGCAGGGCGACGAACTAAACTATCGTTGGAGTCGCGAGCGTGACAAGTTCGAAGCCGGTCTCCAGCATGCAAGTGCTGATGTCGGAAAAGAGTATGCCGCCAAACGGGAAGCGTATCTCAAGCTCCGCAAGGATTTGAAGGAGAAGATCGTCGATCTGGAAGTGGCCGGTGAAAACGCCTGGGACGATCTCAAAGATGGGGTCGAAGATGCCTGGAAATCGCTTGCCACGGCATTCGATAAAGCCACCTCGCATTTTAAGAAATAAATGGGCGATGCCAATGCCGGGGCTGACGGGCCGGACTATTATTGTATCCACGGGGTCGACGGCGCCTCGAACCAATGTATTCCACAGGACACTCATTAAGCTGCAGGATCGATGTGACTCGCCAAACCATGGCGATAAAAAAAGAGTGATGACTTTGCTTCACGGTGAACTCGCCGGTTTTGGCACGTTGAGGCTGAAATAAAACCCCTTTAGCCTTTTTATTAATCCGGGAATTACGGTTTTTAGGACTGTAAAAGGAAGACCCAGCCATGGACCCGGTCTTAATCGTCGCTGCCTTTGTATGTGGTGCCCTTGTCAGCCGGGTCGGCCTTCCACCGCTGGTGGGCTACCTGATCGCCGGATTTGGGCTCAACAGCCTGGGCGTTGCGGCCGGCGACAATCTGGAAGAAATCGCCAATGCCGGCGTGACCCTGCTTCTGTTCACCATCGGACTGAAGCTGAAGCTCAAGAGCTTGGCCCGTCCGGATGTGTGGGCGGGCACAACGCTGCACATGCTGACGACCATCGTCGTCTTCGGCGTCGGGATCTGGCTTCTCGGCATGGCCGGATTGCCTGTTTTGAACCAGTTGGACTGGAAGCTGGCTTTGCTGATCGCTTTCGCCCTGAGTTTTTCCAGCACGGTCTTTGCCGTCAAGGTTTTCGAAGAGAAAAAGGAGATGGCCTCGCGCCACGCCGGCACGGCCATCGGAATCCTGATCATGCAGGATATCATCGCCGTGGTGTTCCTAGCCGTTTCATCGGGAAAAACACCGACGACATGGGCGCTGGCACTGATCGGTGCGCTCTTTTTGATTCGTCCAATGCTGCTTCGCTTCATGTCGCACTGCGGACACGGTGAACTGCTGATGCTTTTTGGCATTTTAATGCCGGCCGCCGGTTACGGGGGGTTCGAACTGGCAGGCCTTAAAGGCGATCTGGGAGCCCTGGTTTTCGGCATGCTGGTTGCCGCGCATCCCAAGGCATCCGAACTGGCCAACGCGCTGCTCAGTTTTAAAAACCTTTTTCTGGTTGGCTTTTTTCTCAACATCGGCATCTCCGGGTCGCCTTCCCTGGCGGCTGTGGGGATCGCCATCCTGATGGCCCTGGTCATGCCGATGAAGGCAGCCTTTTTCTTCTGCATTCTCACTCGCTTCAAATTACGTGCCCGCAACGCCATACTGGCTTCCCTCAGCCTGGCCAACTACAGTGAATTCGGGCTCATCGTCGCGGCCATCGGTGTGGGCAACGGCTGGATCGGTGCCGACTGGCTAGTCATCCTGGCGATTGCCCTTTCTCTCACCTTCATCATGGCTGCACCGGCCAATTCAACAGCCCACGCCATTTACGCGCGCTGGTCCAATCAACTCAAGCGGTTTGAGCGAATCGAGCGATTGCCCGACGAGGCTCCCATCGACACCGGGGATGCACGCATTGCCGTCATCGGCTTGGGGGGCATCGGCACGGCTGCCTACGACGAGATGCGCCGACGCCATGGCGATGTGGTGGTCGGCATCGATTTTTCCAAAGCGTCCGTGGAAAAACACCTCAAAAAGGGGCGGCGGGTGATACTCGGCGATGCATCGGACAGCGATTTCTGGGAGCGCGCCGATCCATCCACGACCGCCATCGATCTGGTCATGCTGGCCCTGCCGGATCCCAGGGCCAGCGCCTTCGCCATTCGCCAGATGAAAGAGAGAGGATATCCGGGGCAGATCACCGCCTCGGTGCGATATGACGACGAGGCCGCCGGGTTGAAGACGGAGGGCATCGATGCCGCCTATGTGATCTATGAAGAGGCAGGCGTCGGCTTTGCCGATCATGTCTGCAGGCTTATGGTCCGCCGTGACTTTCAGGAAGCCTGCCGGAGGTCATGAGCAGGCGGCGATGGCCTGGATGGTAAGTCCGATGGATGATGAGGATGACAATCATGGCCACCTAACCTGTCGACCTTGATCCTCCAACGCCTCAACGATTATATCGAACTTAACCCATACAGTTGGGTTTTTTTCAAGGATGTCAATTTTGCGGCCTTTCAACGCTGATAGTTGCGACCATGACAAAAGAATTGAACCCCCAGGCCATCCACGCTTTTATTGAAAAGCCTTCTCTGATGCGGCGTCTGTCTTTCGGTTGTCTCGTCCCGATCCTGCTCGCCCAAGGTTTTTGGGTTCGACACGCAGTGCCCAAAATAGCAGAAGCCAAAGGACCCCGCCATGGGGTTACCGGAAGTGGCAAGCCGATAAGGATCCTTGTCGCCGGCGATTCTTCGGCAGCCGGTGTCGGCGCACCGATTCAAGCGCAGGCATTGGTGGGTTGCCTGCTGTCGCGGCTGGCGGTTGACTTTACGGTGCATTGGAAATTGATCGCCAATACGGGATGGTCGACCCCTGACCTGCGCAGTTTTCTGCATACGGTTCACAAAACCAGCTATGATATCGTCCTGACGGCCACGGGTATGAACGATATTACGTCTCGCCAATCCATGGCCGCCTGTCTGCTCGAGCAAATCAAATTGGTGAAATTACTCCGCGAGAAATTTGCCGTTGGTCATGTCCTGGTATCAGGTTTGCCCCCGGTTCACCGGTTCCCATTGCTCCCGGAGCCGTTAAGAGGGTTCATTGGAGATCGCGCGAAACGATTGGACAACGCCATCCAATCCTGGTCCCGCGAGCAACCGGATTGCGATCACATTCGGCTGGATTTTCCTGTCAGTACCGGGAAGATGGCGCCGGATGGCTTTCATCCCGGTCCCGGGATTTATGCGCTTTGGGCCGATGCTGCCGCAGTCGTTATCAGGGCGCGTTGGAAATGATTATTTTTTAACAGCATCCCTGTAGACGGATAACGTGCGTTGGAAAATTCGGGGCCAAGTATAGTGAGATGCAATTGCTTCGGCCTGGGGGTCGACAACATCGGGAGTATTTCTTACCACTGCCATCATGTGAAGAATGCGTTGGCATAACGCATCTTCCAGCCTGGCTTCGTCTTTTAGATAAGGTCGGTCAATGGTTTCAAGGGGCGGCAGTCGAATCCGATCTATCGTGTCTCGGTTCGCTTTTCCGAAGATCTCACGGAAGCCGGACAAATCGGTGGTGATGATCCGGCATCCGGAGGCCAGACCTTCGAAGAGCACCAGGGGGAGGCCTTCAAAAAAGGAAGGCAGCACCTGGATATGGGCTTTTTTCATCAGTTCCGATAATCGATGGTGGGTCACGTAACCATGGTTGGTCACCTTTTGGCCCAATCTTTTTGAAAGGTCGATGCAGTGGTCATACTCCTGCCCCTTGCCGCTTCCCGCCATGTGCAGGTGCCAGTCGTGATGCTCGATCTTTATCAGGGATTTCAGCAGCCAGGGAACGCCCTTGCTGCGATTGTATTTGCCGGCGTAGAGGAGATGAACGGTTCTCGCAGGTGGTTTTGGTGCACGGGGAAAAATCGTTTGATCATATCCGCCACCGACGACGACAATTCGATTTAACGGGATGTCATACAGACGATGAATATCTCTTTTCTGATCGGTCGTCAACGCGATGATCCTGTCCAGGCGTCGGCAATAGCGTTTGACATAACGTCTTAAATGCGGGCAATTATTGTATTGTCTCAGTTCCGTGCCATGGCAGGTGGCCACGACGGGCATCGTCGGGAAAAGCTTTTTCACCAGGGCTGAGCGCAGAAAGAGATGATTCGTGTGAATGATTTCCGGATTGAACTGGTTTACCGCACATTCAAGCACGCGGGTGAAGGCCGACTTGTAGGCGGTCAGACGCCGACCTTTCAGGTCTCTGAACAAAAGCTTTTGTAGGGCATCACATCCGACATGCCGGTAACCGGGAAGTTGATCGACCCCGATTCGAAACGAACATAGGCGCCATCGGTTAACGGCCTATCCTTCAAGGAAGGAATCGTGTCGGCAGGAACACCGGCCACCCGGTAGGTTGAAAACCCGTGTTTCCGGGACTCTCCGATCATCGCCTCGAGATAGATCCCGCTGCCGGTCATCTACGGTCTCTGTCCGATGGCATGCATTATTCTAAGCGGGGTCATAGGGGGCAAAGGCATCCTTGTCAGCAAGCGGTTCAATGGTTTTTAAACGCCCATAGGCCAGCCGCCACGTTTTGGATTGTTTGGCCCGCCGTGTCGGCCACTGGAAACCAAAATGGCCGCATAAACGGCAAAAAACGGACATCTGGTCCCACATTGTGTCGGCATCATCCGGCAGCTCATTCCTCCCCAGATGATAACCGAAGATCCGGTCGATCCCACCGGCCACGGCACACATGTAATATCCTGAGGGCGTTAATCCCAAACCGCACTCCTTTATGATGCGGCAGCTGCAGGTGTAGTCGGAGAATCGGTTAAACCGCGTATCGACAGGTGCCACATTAAACGGTCTAAATAGATTGACGCGCGAAGACTTCAACGTACTTTTAAGCGTGATCGCGTCAGGCAGCTTCTCCAACACCCGATGAACGCGGTTCCCGAAGCAATTGGTTCCCAGCACCAGCCTTACAGAAGGATTATGCGTCTTCTGATAATTGATCAACAGGTCGATAATGTCAAAAAGGCGACTGTGAAGGGTCGGCTCTCCGCCCAGAATCCGGATCCGTTTCCACGCGATTGCCTTTGCAATGCTCTGCTCGATAAAGGCCGCTACATCGGCGACAGGCATTTCACTATCACTCGGCGCCTGCGTGCATGAACGGTTGCAGTTGATGCATTTCAAGTTGCACTTGTAGGTGATGTCGATCTCAACATAATCGCGGCTGCGATTAAACTGCCTGCCGAACCGGTTGGCCACACACGATTGGGCACGAACAAACTGGTACGCATCCAAAAACAAACGCGTTGCCGTGATATTGCGATGGCGGCGGGGCGTCTTCAAGGACGCCTTTTTCAGTATGGACATGACCGTTTCGTTTTTGGTGGTTCCAGTGCAAGCCAGGGCCAGTCGATGGCACCCTGTGGATTCAGCAGGGCGACCAGGCCGGGATCCCGCATGTCGTTCCAGACGAATGTTTCGAAGACAAGGTCCGGTGACGGGAGCCCCAGCGTGACGTGCAGGTGCGGCAGGACGGTTGCTTTTGAACGGCTGGTGTCGGCGATGGTGGCGATGATATCCCCCCTCGATACGACCGCACCCGGTTTTATGTGATCCAGCGGCCTCGTGTGGGCATAGATCGATATCAACGTGTCAATTTCAGGTTGGGTCTTTTCGTGCTCAATAACTACGGCCTGACCCAGGTAGTCGGCAAAAACAGACCTGACCACGCCGTCGTGCATTACCGGAATGCGAGTTTGTCGGTCGAGACGGCGCAGCCGCCAGGAACCATCCTCGTAAAGGCAAAAGTCGAGACCCTCATGGGGGAAATCACGCCGACCCCGGTCCCCCCACCACTTGTCCGGTGAATGAAAGCGCATGCCTGGACAGAACACCCAACGTTGGAAGGCGTCCGGGTCAAGACCGTTTGCCTCGATAAGCGTTTCGGTGAATCGGGTTTTCCTCAGGTCCACGATCATTCCCTGTTTCTCGATAATATCAGAAGACAGTCTCTGAGCACCATTTTCACCATACGGTCACTCAGATACGCTCTTTTTGGCCGTCGGTCCGAATCTTCTCAGCAGTGGGACACCTATCGCATAAATCCCGGCAAACAGCGGGGCGCACACCAGAATCCAGGCGACGATGGCGTAGAGGATCGTTTCGAAAAAAGAAGCGATGGTGCCCCAGAAATCCTGCCGGAAAAGCGCGCCCAACTCCTGAACCGAAAACGGAGGTGGATCCCCCTGGAAGATGAATGCGCCAAGACTCATAAACGGTATCAATAAAAAAATCTGCAGTGGGTATACCAGATAGTTGAACAGCTGAATAGCGGGCTGGTTGAGTCGCAACACGATGGCGACGGCGGCACAGATCAGGGTCGTCGCACCCAGAACCGGGAACATCCCGATTACTGCGCCGAAGGCGATGCTGAGAGAGAGCCGTTCCGGCGAGATTCCCTGCTTGAGCAAGTTCAGGATCGGGCGGCCGATCTTTTCATTAAAGAGACGTTTGATCATTGGGACCTCACCGTATTGTGCAAATCTGTCATTCAGCCGGCAACGCGCTAAAGGCAGTACTGGCTGATGTGCGCACCATCAGGACAGGCGGGCTTTTGCGATGGTTTTGATGTCAACGCCGCATTTTGCCGCTGTAAGCCTTGCCCTGAACCCTGATCGTTATTTTTGAGATACCAATTTTAGTTTGAATCCGCAGCAATTGGAATCAAAATCTCGTTTCGCCTCAAAAACCACGGTGTAAATGGCGCATTGTACCGGGCCCAAAGAGGTCCGCCAGCAATCTTAAGCCCCTTGTCGCTGATCCACGCTTCAAGTTTCCTTATGTTCTCGAGATAGCCCTTCTCGCTCCAGAAGCCGGAATAGCGCACGGCAGCCATCCGTCGACCCGGCACCCGGCGAAGGGTTACCTTGGGATTTTTCGGCACCGGCAGGGTTTCAAGCGAATACGAGGCCGGCATCATGAAGCCAACGACCCACTTGTCTCCCACCCGCTGCTGGCCCACAGGCGCCGTCATCTTGATTTTCTCAGGACTTGCCTGTTGGGAAACGGGTGCGGTCATCTCAACTTTCCTGCGCGACCGGTTTTCACCTGAGATGTAGCCAAACAGTATTTTGAACGCTATACTGCCAGCTTCTTCGAGGCTTCCCTCCACGAGGGTTTCGGCAACAAGGTGCGGTGTATAGTCACGGATTTCAAAATGGTCGTCTTTTTGGACAACGGTGTATGTGGCTTCTTCGATCGCCATCGTCTCCGTTGTACCCGTCACTATAGACGCAATGGCGAGTAAAATCCCGGCAGTCTTTTTCATTAACAGGTCTCCACTGTCTATCGCTGGTTTTAAAGTGAAATAATGGTAACTGTCCTACTTCCCAAAGCTTTCCGGATTTTCCGTAGAGGTAAAGAAGATGGCAAAGTCAGAGCGGTTCCTGAACCTTGCCACCAGTGATGGAAAAATCATTTTGCATGGCCCGTTCCTTTGCAAGGGTGCGGGCGACCGCACCGGGTGCATGCGTTCGCCTGGAGAGCAGGCGGTATGCCGTCGGAACGACAAACAAGGTAAACAGCGTTGCCGACAATACGCCGGCCAGAACGACGACACCGATCACCATGCGGGTCTCTGCCCCGGCTCCGGAGGAGAGAATCAGGGGGATTGCGCCGGTGGCGGTGGTGATACCAGTCATCACGATTGGACGCAGCCGGACTTCGGATGCTTTGAGGATGGCATAATCAAACGACTTGTGGCGCTCCCGGAGTTGGTTGGCAAACTCGACGATGAGAATCCCGTTCTTCGCCGCCAGGCCGACCAGCATGACCAAACCGATCTGGCTGTACAGATTCAAGGTGCTTCCGGTCAGGTACAGTCCGAGCAACCCGCCCCCAATCGCCAATGGCACCGTCAGCATGATCACGAGCGGATTGAGATAGCTTTCAAACTGGGCAGCCAGAACAAGGAACACCACCAGGATCCCCAGCAGGAAAACGAATATGATCGATTGGGTCGAGGATTGAAAATCCTGGGATTGCCCCTTGTAATCAATGATCACGTTTTCCGGCAGATTCGCCTTGACCAGGCCTTCCATATAGGTCAGCGCATCGCCCAGGGCCAGGCCGTCGGCAAGGTTGGCCTCCAGGGTGATGGCCCTGACGCGGTTGTATCGGTTCAAGGCGGTTGAATCGGCAAATTCTTCCAGCGTGACCAGATTGGACAGGGGAATCAGGTCGCCGTTGCGTGACGAACGCACATAGATGTTCTGCAAATCGGTCGGCGTTCGCTGACGCTCGCGTTCGCCTTCCAGGATCACGTCATACTCTTCACCCGCCTCGATATAGGTGGTCACCCGCCGGGAGCCCAGCATCGTCTCCAGGGTGCGGCCGACATTGCCGATGGTTACCCCCAGTTCGGCCGCGCGATCATAGTCGATGTTCACCTGCAGTTGGGGTTTGGTTTCCTTGTAATCCCAGTCGATCCCTATCAGGCCCGGATTGTTGGCCTCGATCTGATTCAACAGCGTGTCGCGCCATTGGGCCAGCTCCTGGTAGGTGCCGCCGCCGATGACGAACTGGAGCGGCTTTTGAATGGATGCACCGAAGCCCTGGCGCATGACGGGAAAGGCGCGCACCCCCGGAAGTCCTGCCAGTTTGGCGCGGACCTCGTCCATGATGACCCAGGCGGATCGCCGCTGGTCCCAGTCGTTGAGTACGAAAATGACGATGCCGGTGTTGAAGTTCTCATAATTCGAAAACGTTCGCGGCGCGCGGACCAGCAGCCGGGTTGCCTCTTCGTTTTCGACAAAGGGCATCAGCCGCCGCTCAATTTCATTCATGTATTCTTCCATGTATGCGTAGGAGGCGCCCTCCGGCCCGTTGACGATGACAAAAAACGCGCCGCGGTCTTCCTTGGGTGCATATTCCGTGGGGACTTGCCCAAACAACCACGCCATTGCTGCAATCAGCACCCCAAATAGACTCACCACCAGCCAGGAACGCTTCATGGTGCGGCCCAGCAATCGACGATAATGTTTGCGTGTCGATCCGAACAAGCGGTCCATCAGGGTGTGTCGTGCAGGTTGGCCGGTGTTGCGTTTGAGGATTTTAGATGCCAGCATGGGCGAGAGGCTCAGGGCGACGACGCTGGAAAAGCAGACCGCCGCCGCCATGGTGATGGCAAACTCCGAAAACAGGCGCCCCACATCCCCCTGCAGAAAGGCGATGGGCACAAAAACGGCGACCAGCACCAGGGACGTGGCGATCACCGCGAAACCGACCTGGCGGGTGCCGGTGTATGCGGCGACCAGGGGAGTTTCGCCTTTTTCCGCCATGCGCCGGTAGATATTTTCCAGCACCACGATAGCGTCGTCCACGACCAGCCCGATCGCCAGGACCAGTGCCAAAAGCGTGAGAAGGTTTACCGAGAAACCCAGCCCATTCAAAACGATAAAACTGGCGATAATGGAAACCGGAACCGTCACGGCCGGCACGATCGTGGCCCGAATGCTGCCCAGAAACAGGTAGATGACCAGGATGACCAGGCCAATGGCAATTAGCAGGGTCTTGTAGACTTCCTTGATTGCACCTTCGACGAATACGGATGTGTCGTAGCTCTGCTTGATTTCCATCCCCTCGGGCAGGGTGGGGTTGAGGCGCTGCATTTCCGCTTTGGCGCCGCGGGCCACATCGATCGTGTTGGCGGTCGATTGTTTGATGATGCCCATGCCCACCATGGCCACGCCATTGCCTCGAAAGAACGTCCGGTTTTCTTCGGTGCCGCGCTCGACGCGGGCAACATCACCCAGGCGAACAAGATGGCCGTCTGCGCCGCGGGCCAGCACCAGGCGACTGAAATCCGCCGCGGTTCGAAAGGCACGCCTGACCCGCACGGTAAAGCTGCGCGCCTGGGATTCGATGCTGCCGGCCGGCAGTTCCAGATTTTCCGCCCGCAGGGCGGTTTCGACATCGCTGACGACAAGCCCCCGCGCCGCCATGGCGCTGCGGTCGATCCAGATCCGCATGGCATGGGTTTGGCCACCGCCGATTCTCACCCGGGCGACCCCATCCAACACGGAAAACCGGTCAACCAGATAGCGATCGGCATAATCGGTCAGGGCCGGGACTGTCATGCGGTCGCTGACCAGGTTCAACCACATGATGACATCGTTGTTGGAATCGACCTTCTGGATTTCCGGCGGATCGGCTTCGTCCGGCAAATCCCCCAGAATGGCCGAGACCCGGTCCCTGATATCATTGACCGCCCCGTCGACATCCCGTCCGGTATCAAATTCAATCGTTACCGTGGAAAGTCCGTCTTCACTGGTCGAAGCGATAAAATCGATGCCTTCGACGCCGGCAATGCGTTCTTCGATGAGTTCGGTGATGCGTGTTTCCACCACATTGGCGGACGCACCGGGATAGAGGGTTTCGATGGTTACCACGGGGGGGTCGATGTCCGGGTATTCGCGCAGGGGCAGCCGATCGAAGGAGACCAGGCCGAAGATGATCAGCAGCAACGATATCACCGCGGCAAATACCGGCCGCTTGACGGAAACATCGGAAAGGATCATTGGCCCGTGCCTTTCTGTTCACGATTCAACAGGCGGGCCAAGGGCTCATTGCCGCTGTCCACGGCGATGACGGTCACCGGCTGTCCCGGTCGGGTGCGCAAGGTGCCGTCTACAACCACGAATTCACCGGATTGCAGACCGTCCAGAATTTCGACTTCGCCCGGTCGACGACCGCCGATGGTTACTTGGCGACCCTGGGCAAGGGTGGGTTCGACGCTTCGGTCCACGACCAACACGAGGTTGTCACGCCCGGACGGGATCAAGGCTTCCTCGGGAATCACCAACACGTCCCGTGGATTTTTAAGCAAGGTGACATTCATCAGCAGACCAGGCTTAAGCAGGCGTTCCGGATTGGGTAGCGTCGCCCTGACGACAATGGCACGTGTGACCGGATCGATTCGGCTGTTGATGCTGGCTACGATTCCTTCGAATTGACGCCCGGCAAAGGCCGGCGATGTGGCGACAACGGGCAAGCCGGTTTTAAGGCTCGACAAGTGAATCGAGGGTACCGTAAAATCGAGCTTCATGACGCTGTCGTCGTCAAGGGTGGTGACGAGGTCTCCCGGCTCGATAAGTGCGCCCACGCTGATATTACGCAGACCGACAATGCCGGCAAACGGTGCGATAACCAGGCGGTCCTGCAGCTTTGATTCGATCGCCCGCAGTCGCGCCTTGGCGGTTTCATACTCCCGCCGTCGTTGGTCGAGCAGTGATATGGATGCTGCTCCCCGCTGGACCAGGGGCCGCAGCCGATCATACTGTTTTTTGGCTTCGGCAACGGTCGAGCGCTCTTCTTCGATCAGGGCATGCTCCTCTTCGTTGGTCATTTCGACCAGGATGCTGCCGGCTTCTACTCTCTGACCGTCCTCGAAATGGACGCCGGTCACGGTTTCGGAAACGGTCGCGGTTAGTTCAACGGTTTCGTTGGCGCGCAGTGTGCCGAGGGCCTCTATACGGTCGACGAAGCGATCGATGGCAGCTTTCTTGACGATCACGGGTACGGCCTGCTGAGCGCTTGTCGGATCAGCCCCGAGTATGCAAGCTATCCCAGTTAAAGCGATCCAAAGCTGGACTTGCCGATACGGTTTACGGTGTTTCATTTCGGACCTCCACTTGAGGCTGCGTTCACTCGGCCTCCCAACGCACGGTGAAGTTGTATGCGAAAACCCAGCAGCGCTCTCTTTTGGCGCACGATGATGCGTTCAATGCGCTGCAGCTCTTTAAGCGCGTCCAGGACCGGCAGAAAATCCGTCAGGCCGTTGGTGTATCGATCCCTGGTCTCTTCGACAGTGCGTTCCAGAAAACCGCGGCGACGCTCCAGGCGATCCAAAAACTCCCGCTGCTTGCGCTCTTGATAAAGCGTGTTTTCGACATCTTCGATCGCCGATAGATAGGCCTGGGAAAATATTGCCAGCCGCTCGATATACAAGGCCCGGCTGCGCTCAACCTCCGCCTTGCGGGCACCCCAATCTACCAACGGCTGTACGATCGAGCCCAACAAAATCCCTGCCGGGCCGGAAAATTCCGAACCGTCTGCATAAAAAAAGGACCCGTCAAGTGTGATACGCGGCAGACGTTCGGCAATGGCTATACCAATCTCCGCATCGGCTGCGACAAGTTCATTTCTAAGGGACCTCAGGTCCGGCCGGTTGAGCAACAGGTCCGAGGGAACGCCGATAAAAGGAAGGTCTCCAATGGCAACGAACCCATCGTCGTCGTCCACGCGATCCACGGCGTCCGGTGCCTGCCCGATCAACACATCCAAGCGGTTTTCCGAAACCCGCAGGAGTGCTTCGGTGGGGGGCACCAGGCTCTCTGTTTCGGCCAGCTGGCTGCTTTGCTGCAGCACATCCACCGACGCCGTAAGCCCGGCTTCAAAACGAAGCTCGGTCAGTTCCAGCAGGTCCCGGTCCAAGATGATCTGCTGGTCGAGCAACGCCAACTGGCTGCGCTGCTCGACGACATCGAAGTAGGCGGTGGTCACTTCCGCGGATAAACTGAGCCGGATGGCCCGCAGGTCTTCCATGCGCGCAGCCTGCTCACTCTGACGGGCGAGGGCGGCGGAGCCCAGTCGATTGAACACATCCACTTCCCAGGCCAATGCGCCGCCGACCGTATTCAACCGATTGCGCGTATCGCCGTCGGCCCAATCTTTCAGGATGGAGGCCTCGAGATCAACCTGGGGCAGATGGGCTGTTCCGGCCTTGCGGGTAAATGCATCGGCCTGATCGAGCCTGGCCAAACCCCGCATGATGTCGAAATTATCATCCAGGGCCTTGGCGATGAGTGAATCCAGTTTGGCATCGTTAAACGTTAACCACCAATTTTCATCCACTGGTTTTGTGGCTGGCGAGGCGATGCTGAAAGCGACGCCCCCTTTTTCAATTGGCTCGGGTGACCGATCGATGGTGTGGGATTGACAACCGGAGACCAAAGCGCCGGTCAGAAGGGCCAATGATAGGTATCGACGGGGTCCACGATATCTCACGTTGCACTCAGCCTTCATTTGTCTATCGATTGCTGAAATCCTGCTGCAATCAGTTTTTCATGGCGGCTTGAATCCGCAAGTACTCGCCCAAATTGTCCATCGTCACCAATCCGACGAGTTTCCCCTGATGCATGACCGGCAGCGTGTGACAATCGCAATCGTTGAGCTTGGTAAGGGCGGAATCCAACATATCCAGTTCATCAACCGTGGTGTAGTTTCTCTGAATGGCCGATGCGACGGTCGGATAGTTTTCCTGGTCGGCGAGTGCTCTTAACAGATCGGTTTGCGTCAGGACGCCTTCCAGGCTGCCATCGTTGACGACCGGGAAATCCTTTTGGGATCCGGTCAAGGTCAATTCGACCGCGCGTTTTAAGCTGTCATTGACTTCGAGTTGTCTAAAATCACTGATCATGGCCTGTCGAACCGTTATTCCCCCAACGGCAGATTTCATCTGGGCCACGCTGGCCTCCTGGGCTGCACCGATCCACACGAACAAGGCGATGAACAACAAAAACGGGTTGTAGAACAATCCAATAAAGCCGAAAAGGACCGCGATCCCCTGACCGATGGCAGCAGCTGTTTGTGTCGCTCGACCGTATTCCTTGCGAGTGGCCAGAATCGCACGCAGCACACGGCCGCCGTCCATAGGGAACGCGGGTATCATATTAAATACGACCATGAATACATTGACCGCCAAGATCCGCTCCAAAAAGGGCCCGGCGGTGATCGTCATGGTCTGCATCGGTTCCAGTGATGCGGTGGCTTTCAACCACACGAACAGGGCCACAGCGATGACCACGTTGACCGCCGGCCCAGCAATGGCGACCCACAACTCCTGCATCGGATTGGTCGGTACGTTCTCCAATCGAGCCACACCGCCTATCGGCAACAGGATGATGTCACGGGTCTTGATGCCGTATCGCCTGGCCATCAGCGCATGACCAAATTCATGAAGAACGACACATAGGAAGACCGCCAGAATGAATACAACCCCGGTTGCGGCGACGGTCAGGCTCTGTCCCTGACGCCAGTGGACAAATGCCACCCAGCCGAGAAGCAAAATGAAGGTAAAATGCATGAACACATCGATGCCGGCGAAGCGGCCTACTTTGATTGACCATTTCATGGGTAGAGCCCTCCACTAACGCAACTGTCGAACTACGTTTCGGGAATTACGCGGATGTTAAATTCCACTTACCAGTAAATATAAACAACGGGTGGTGATACCGGCAATGTGAGCCTGTTGATCGTAAGGTGATAGGTCGAACCTACCCATGTATGGGTTGCGGGGCATGCGTGGGGAAGAGATGTCCTCACAGGACGAGGTTAAGCGCCGCCTCATCCACGACCGGCCGCCTGTGGACGATTTCACGAACCTGAAAACGATTGCGCGTGGCCATACGGCGTTATCATTCGACTCAACCCACCTGAATTTCTTCGCCGGGTTGGGCTTGTCCCGCCTGCGGTGAGGTGATTTTTCTACAGGCGCTCAGGCCACCTGGTCATCCATCGTTTTGCGGACAATATCCGCCAGGCGACTCAATGTGATCGGTTTCATCAGCACCTGGTCGACACCGATCTCAGACAGGGTCTCGGCGTTGATATTCGCGCCGAACCCGGTACAGAGTATGACAGGAATGTCACGCCGGATTTTTTTGATTTCTCTGGCTAATCTTTCGCCGGTCATTTTCGGCATGGTCATATCGGTGATAATCAGATCGTACTTGTTAGGATTGATCCGGAACGCGTCAATGGCGTCAAGGGGGTTTACCCTGGTTTCAACCAGATATCCCAACCCTTCCAATAATTCGTTTCCTATCTCTGTCAATTGCTTTTCATCGTCAACAAAGAGGATATACCCCGTGCTGGACGAGAAGAGTCTTGTTTCTGCGGTTAAATGATCAGGGTCTGTTTGGGCAATCGGGAGAAAAACCTGGAACGTCGTTCCCACACCCGGTCGGCTGTAGACTTTTATACTCCCTCCGTGATCCTTTACGATCCCATGAACCGTCGAAAGTCCCATGCCAGTTCCTTCACCGGCTTTTTTGGTTGTGAAATAGGGGTTGAAAATTTGAGCCAATGTGTCTTCATCCATACCATGGCCGGTATCGGAAACAATGAGTTTAAGGTACTTTCCCGGACTGATAACCGGATAGCTCGAAGAATCATAGATGCCGATGCTGACCGGGACGAGACCCACTTCAAGCAAACCGCCTTCTTTTTCCATGGAATGAAAGGCATTGGTACAAAGGTTCATAAATACTTGGTGTATTTGGGTTTCGTCAGCAACCACCGCGCCTGAATCCGATCTTATATTTTGCCTGATTTCAATGGTTGAGGGAAAAGTTGCCCTTATTAGTTTTAAGGTCTCATTGATAACGCTGCTGATGTCCAACGTTCTCTTTTCCGATTTTCCATGTCTGCTGAATGTAAGTATCTGTTGGACAAGATTCTTTGCACGGAGACTCGCCATGCCGATTTGATCGATGTAATGGTGCAACTTGGTATGTTCCGAGCATCTGAGTTGTGCCAGTTCGGCGTAACCATTGATGGCGGAGAGAATATTGTTGAAATCGTGGGCGATGCCGCCGGCAAGCGTACCCAGCGCCTCCATTCTCTGCGCCTGGCGAAGATGGGTTTCCATAATTAACTTTTGATTTTCGGCGTTCTTCTGGTTGGCGATGCGCTCGGTGATGTCCCGGCATACACAGAAGATCAATTTCTGTCCCCGGTATACCGCGCCATTGGTGCTGATCTCAACGTCGTAGACGGTGCCGTCTTTTCGACGGTGGCGCGTTTCGAAGTGATCGCCTGTATCGTCGATGATTTGGAGCATTTCCATCAGTTGTTTTTTATTAAATTGAGCGTCCCAGTCCCAGACATGAAGTCGGTTGACTTCATCCAGAGAGTAACCGAGCATATGGGCAAATTCTTGATTGGCCTCATATACCTTGCCGTTTTGTTCCAGAACAACGATCCCGTCTCTCGATTGGTCAACCAGAATACGCCTCCGGGTCACTTCATCCTTAAGCAACTCTTCCGCCTGCTTGCGCTCGGTGATATTTTTTACGTGTCCAAGGGCTCCCATTACCTTGCCGTCAACGTCTTCAAGCCGAAAAACAGAAATTTCAAACCATTCGGTTGGGTTTTGGTCCGATGGATACGGTATCACCTCGATGTGCGGTTTCCCTGTTTCCAGAGACGCTGAACAGGGACACGCTGAACAGGAATCTTTCCGGTTTCGAAGAACGTCGTAGCACTTCTTATCGATCAGGGGCATGTGAGATACGAACTTACTTTCCATCCAGCGATTGGTCCGAACGATGGTAAAATCACGATCCATAACGATGATTCCGTCCTGAATGGCATTAAAAACACTTTCCAAAAAGGGTTGCTTATCCTTGAGATAGTGATCAAGAGCCGTCATTTCTAATATTCTCCAGATATATGGGTGCTTTTGAAATCACCCTGCCGAGGATGGCCTTCAATTAATTCCGTTTGCCGCTGCCAAACGCCAGGCACCCGATCGGTATACGGCGACGATGCTTAAAAATGATGGAACAACAGATAGAATCGTTAGACAATCGTCCGCCTGCGTCAGGTGATGCAGGTTCTGCAATTGCCCTTATGGCTTTGAATAGAAAATGGGGTGCGGATAAATCCTACGATTAATGAATAAAATGGATTCGTTGTGGTGGTCAAGGAAATATAAGCGCGCGCATGGCCTATTCATCCCACGCCGTTCCATAATCCCACGTATCTTTTATAATTTCCACGATCAGCGAGGTCTCTACCGAATTGACGCCATCGATCTGACTGATCCGTTCAAAGATCAGCGTTTTGAATTCTGACAGGGAGCCGGCAATGAATTCGATATCGATGTCGTTGCCGCCGGTGGTCAACGCCACATAGTTCAAGGTATCAATATCTTTCAACGCCTGGAGAATGGCATCTTTTTTCTTCAGGTCGATGCTGAGTTTAATATTCCCGATGATTTCAAAACCAAGCCGGATCGGGTTGCTGACAGCGATCACCTTGATGATCTCTTCAGTGATCAGCCGCTTCAATCGGCTCCTGGCGGTGGTCTCTGAAATACGCAATTCCTTAGCGATGCTGACGATGGGCATACGGCCGTCCTTTTGAAGCAGTGAAACCATTTTGCGATCGACGAGGTCGAGTTTTTGGATCCCGGATGCAGTTGCTTTCATGGCCGGCCCCTTCCTGATGCTTGATAAATCCTATCAAAAAAACGAATTCAGTAAAATTATATCAAAAAAATAGCGTAAAACACTAAAATTGTCAAAATATTTATTGCAATAAATTTTTAGATCCTCTATGTGGAAACTGGGAGCAGTATTTGTCTCGGTCGACAGCGGCGCCTCAGCGCCCGGCAATCAACACAATCCGATGATAATTATAACCATTTTAATAAGATAAGCTGTCTGACGAGACCTGAACCCGACAGTCGGATTGTGTTGACGCCCAATTCAGTTTAAAAGGAGAAAGCATGAAACGCATTATTGTGATTGGGGTAGGTGCCCAGGGAAGTACGATCGCCAAGCGGCTGAATGACCATCCAGGGGTATCTGAGATCATCTGTGCGGATTATGACCGTAAGGCCGCGGAAGCGCTGAGCGGTTCGCTGAGCAAGGCTACGGCCCTTCAACTGGATGCCAGTGACGTCAACAACGTCATCCGGGCCGCCAAGGGATGCGATCTGATTGTCAACGGCTTGCCGCTGGATTTCAACCTGCCTGTCATGGAAGCGGCGCTGGCGGTTAATGCCTCTTACTTTGACATGGCCGGCCCCATGGAAGATATCGGTTTCGTCGAAAGCTACAAACTGCTCTTTTCCGAATGGCATGAAAAATTCAAGGCCAAGGGGCTGACCGCCCTTATCGGTGGGGGGTCATCGCCCGGGTTGGCCAACATCATGGCCAGAGAAGCCGTCGAGAAAATGGACCGCTGCGAAACCATCAGTATTTTTGTCTTCGAGAATGTTCTGACCAAGCGATTCACCCCCTTCTGGTGGTCGCCGGAAGTGGCTTTCTGGGATATGCAATACAAGACCTTTCGCTTTGAAAACGGCCGACATGTCACTGACAAACCATTCAGCCGTCCCATCAGGATGAAACTGAGGGGTATCGATCGAGAAGTTCGCATGGTGGACCACGAACACGATGAACCGATTACGATGGGACTGCTTGCCGACAAGGTGCTCAAGGGGGTTAAGAATGTGGATTTCAAGTACGGCGGCTTCGGTGTGAAGCTTTCCGAACTGTTCTTCAGAATGGGGCTGCTTTCCGACGAACCGGTGGATGTCAACGGTACGAAAATCGTTCCCATGGATCTGATTCTCAAGCTATGCCCGCCTGCACCTAAATATCCGGATGAACTCAAAGCCATCATCACTGACGGGGTCCTGGCCGAAGAAGGGGCCTTCCTGGTTCGCGTGGAAGGATACAAGGATGACAATCCCATCCAGATAGACAGTTATGCCATGGGCCCGGGACTGGTGGAAGCCTTCGAGACTTCCGGCCTCAGTCATGAAGCCTACCTGACCGGTCAGTGTGCGTCGGTTTTCGTGAAAATGATGGTGGATGATGCTTTTACCGAAAAAGGCGTCTTCGTTCCCGAACAACTCGAGGCGGATGCCCGGGAATACTGCTTCCGCAATCTTGCCGACCTGGGGGTTACCATCGATGAAACCCAACAGCAGAAAAGCCTGTACTCCCGTGATTCCCGCAAAAACGGCGCTAAGCGTCAGCCAAGCGCCGTCAACCGGACCAATCCGGAAACCCGGGAGCCGTCTTTTGCGTAAATAGGGAACGTGCCGTCCTTCCGGCGGTGGACCAGAACCTGGAAGACCTTTTCGGGTGACGCTGGACCGTACAACCGGGCGGTGGGGGTCCGTGGCGCGGCCATGGAAAAGACCTTTGACTTTTAACGGCAATAACCGTACAGATTATCGTTAAGCGATACGGGACACCGGAACGGTTGATCTCCGGGTACAATCCGGAAGCAGGTTGTGGGGTCCACGTGGCAACGCAGTCGGCCCTTGCCGATCTGATCGACTATTTGGGCATTCCCCCCGGCCGGTCGGTTCAGTTTCCGTCAACGGCAGAGCGGCCCGAAAAGCGGACGTGTTGCCGGATCGTGCGCCGAACAAAATGTTTCATCCCATTTTTGGCGGTTAACTCACGGGTTCTCCGTCGATAGACGCGTAAACCGTCGAGGTCATCAGACTTAACTTTTTTTTCTGAGATAGGTCGGCACATTCGACTTCCACCTGACCCTGGAAAAAGTCATATTCGCCCTACAGCCAGCACCATTTTTGTTGCAGGCCTGTCTATTAACGTTTAGCTGGATTACGAATCGGGATCTTCGAGGTTATGAACCAGAACCAGAATCTCACGACTGACCAGGGCCTCACGGTAAAAAATATATGCAAGAATTTCGGCGATGTAAAAGCCCTGGACGACGTCACGTTGAACGTAGCGCCGGGGGAATTTTTTACGTTGCTGGGCCCGTCCGGGTGCGGCAAGACCACCCTCCTGCGAATCATTGCCGGGCTCGAAATGGCCGACTCGGGCCAGGTTTTCATTGGCGGCAAGGATATCACCCGGCTACCGGCCATCAAGCGTCAGGTAAACACCGTGTTCCAGAGCTATGCCCTGTTTCCCCACCTGACCATTTATGAAAATATCGCTTTCGGGCTGCGTTCCCGAAAGTTTCCCGATGCCGAAATCAAAAAACGGGTGATCCGCCGGCTGGAGATGCTGGATTTAAGTTCAATGGCCCAGCGGCATCCCCATCAGTTGTCCGGCGGCCAGAAGCAGCGGGTGGCCCTTGCCCGGGCTCTGGTGAACGAACCCGAAGTGCTGCTGCTGGACGAGCCCATGAGCGCCCTGGATGCGCGTCTGCGTGCCCAGGTCCAGGAAGATCTGCGGCGGCTGCAGCGCAAGCTGGGGCGGACGTTCATTCTGGTTACCCACGATCAGGCCGAAGCCCTGGTCTGCAGCGACCGGTTGGCCGTGATGCGTCAAGGTCGCATCGTCCAGTGCGGGACGCCCGAGGAGGTATACGACAACCCCAAGGACAGCTTCGTGGCCAAATTCCTGGGTGCGGCCAACCTGATTCCCTGCACCAAGGCACCGGGCGGCGTTCAGACGGCCTTCGGCTTTTTAGCCCTGGATAAAGAGCCCACCTGGCAGGAGGGGACCGTGGCGATCCGTCCGGAGTGGATCGGAATCGGCGACAAGGAACCCGAGCGCAACGGCATCCGTGCGCACGTAACCGAAATCGTTTACCGGGGAACCAATTTTGATCTATGGCTGGAACCGGGGCCGCTGCGGGTGCGCACCAGTTCCTACCGGCGGATTGATCCCGGCCGGGAGGTCTGGCTGGAACTGGCTCCCAAGGAACTGGTGATTCTTGAAGATGAAGCGCGCTGATTCACTGATTACCTGGTACGGGGAACTGACTACCCGGCAGCAGCTGCTCAAACGCGGGTCGTTGCTCCTGAGCCCCGGGATGTTCTGGCTGATGCTTTTTCTCGTGCTGCCCGGCCTGGTGCTGGTGGTCGTGAGTGTGGTCACCCGGGGGGCCTATGGTGAGCTGGAATGGGTCTTCACCCTGGAAAATTACAAGCGCATGGCCGGCTTCACCCTCTTCGGCTGGACCCCGGATTACCTGATGATCCTCTGGCGGTCGGTGGTGGTGGCCTTCTTTACCACACTGGTTTCCGTCATCCTTTCCTATCCCCTGTGTTTTTTTATTGCCGGCCGTCCCGAACGCAGCCGCTACATGTGGCTGACCCTGGTCATCATCCCCTTTTGGACCAACATGGTTATCCGGGCCTATGCCTGGTTCCTGATCCTGTCCCCGGAGCTTCCTGTTGCCAAGCTTGCGGCGGTTTTTGGTTTTATCCCGGAGGGCGCCCCATTATACCCCAATGCCTTTGCCGTCTATCTGGGGATGGTGTCCATGTTCCTGCCCTTTGTCACCCTGCCGCTGTACGCCAGTGTCGAACGGCTGGACTGGTCGCTGGTGGAAGCGGCCCAGGACCTATATGCCTCTCGGGTGCGGACCTTTACCCAGGCCATTTTGCCCCAGACCATGCCGGGTCTGTCAGTGGGGATCATCCTGACCTTCGTTCCCGCCATGGGCATGTTCGTTGTCCCCGACCTGCTTGGCGGAGCCAAATATATGCTGGTGGGCAATCTCATCCAGCAGCAGTTCGGCACCAGCCGGGACTGGCCTTTCGGGGCGGCGATCAGCATGGGCTTGATGGTGCTGACTATGGTCGGGCTTCAGATTTACCGGCGTAAAGGCAAGGAGATTCAGGTCGTATGAGGCGCCAGCATCCGTTGATCGTTGCGATTTCCTATCTGACCATGGCTTTTCTCTACCTGCCGCTGGCTGGCGTGGCCATATTCTCCGTCAATGCCGCCCGCAGGGGGATGGTGTGGAAAGGGTTCACCTTTAAATGGTATCTCAAGCTCTTCGAAAACGACTGGATTCTCGAAGCTGCCTGGAATACCCTGCTGCTGGCGGTGATATCCACCATCATCGCCACGATCCTCGGTACGATCCTGGCCATCGCCATGGATCGCTTTCCCTGGCGTAGTCGAACCAGTAATTTCCTGGATATTATCCTGCACATTCCCGTGGTCATTCCGGATATCATTCTCGCGGCATCCCTGGTGGTGGCCTTCGGCCTGCTGCGAATGGCATCATCCATTTTCGAACCCGGCCTGCCGAACATGATCATCGGCCACATTACCTTTCAGATTGCCTTCGTCGCCCTGGTGGTGCGCAGCCGTCTGGTGGCCATCGGCAGTGAGGTGGAGGAAGCGGCCAGGGATCTATTTGCCACGAACTGGTACCTGCTCAGAAAAGTGATGCTGCCGCTGTTGATGCCGGGTATTATTGCCGGTGCCATGCTGGCCTTCACGCTTTCCCTGGATGATTTCGTGATCAGCTTTTTCACGGCCGGTCCGGAGTCGCAAACGCTGCCGCTGTTCATTTTTGCAGCCGTCCGGCGGGGGGTTACCCCCCAAATCCATGCCTTGTCGACCCTGATCATGCTGGTTACGGTTGTTCTGGTCGTTTTGACGGAACGGTTCACGCGCCATCAGGAAAAATAATACGATATATTACTTGTGTATGAGTGCATATTAACCACCATTGCTGAAAAGGAGAAAAAAGATGCGTAAAATCGGTCTGCTCATGTTGGTACTGGTGCTTTTTGGTGGGATGGCGGCCAGTGCCGAGGAACTCAGGATCTACACATGGTCGGAGTATATGGATGAGGAAAAGATGCCGGCCGATTTCGAACAAAAGTTCGGCATCAAGGTTCGGCTGGACATATACGAGAACAACGAGGAGATGGTGGCCAAACTGCAGGCCGGCGGGGCCAGCCAGTATGACATTATCGTCCCCTCCGATTACATCATGCCGGTGTTGATCAATCAGCAGTTGATCCAGCCCCTGGACCATGCCAAGCTGCCCAACCTGAAAAACCTCAAGCCCCTTTTCAAGGATGCCAGTTATGACCCGGGCAACAAATACTCCGTCGCCTACCAGTGGGGTACGGTGGGACTGATGTACCGCAAGGACAAGGTCAGCGACGCCGCGGCCCAGTCCTGGTCGGTGCTGTTCGATGCCAACAAGCAGCCCGGCGCATTCTGGCTGATCGATTCCGTGCGCGAGATGATGGGCATCGCCCTGGTCTACCAGGGCAAGGACTTCAACAGCACCAACCCCAAGGATCTCAAGGCTGCCGCCGATCTGCTGGTGGCCACCAAGCGGACCAAAAACTGTATGGGATTCAAGCCGGGTGTGGGCGGCAAGAACGATGTGGTCGCCGGTACGGCGGTCGCGGCCATCGTCTATAACGGCGATGCCATTCAGTCGGTGACCGAGGAGCCGGACAAACTGGGTTTCATCATCCCCAACGAGGGCAGCGAGATCTGGTATGATTCCATGTGTATTCCCAGCAAAGCGCCCAACCCGGACGCCGCACACAAGTGGATCAACTGGCTGCTGGAGCCCGAAGTCGGCGCCGAATTATCCAACTACAACCAGTATGCGACCCCCAACGCGGCGGCAGAGGCCTTCATCACCCCCGAAGACCTGAAAAATCCGGGAATCTACCCGACACCGGCGATTATGAAGAAACTTCATTTCACCAAGGATCTGGGCAAGGAAAACCGGATCATGGATGAAGCCTGGACGCGCGCCAAGTCCCATTGATGGCTTCGATATTAAAGTAATCCCTCTGACGATGCAAACGCCGGAGTGTTCCAGAGCCTCTGCGGAATGGGTGCAGCCGCTGCACGTTTGCTGCGAATCCCCGACCACAAAGACGCTGGATCGCTCCGGTTTTCCCGGGTGGGAAAACCGTTCAAAACGGACAATCCCATTGAACCGCGATAGCGAGCGCATTCCCAGCAGGGTGCGGCGGGGTGGGTTCCGCTTATATCAGTAACCTCTTCTAAATTTGTTTTCCCTGCAACGATCGGGTCACTTTTCTCCAACAAGATCTTCCAGTGAACGCATCAGGCTCAGCATGCCCTCGCGGATTTCGGTTCGCGAGGGTGCTTTGGCGGACAGCCATGCCATGAGTGTTTTCTTCTCCGGAATATCGGCGGATGGAATCAGTTTGCGGACGACGATCTTACGGTTTCCACTGGTGATGTTGATGGAGGGCATGATTGGAAAGAAGGGAGAGAGTTTTATGCCGGTGATCTCCTCTTTTCTCAGAAAGAAGCTATTTACCGGGCTGCCCACAGATACTCCCTCGGGTGTGATGTCAACGTAATATTCCTCCCGGCTTCGTTTGGCCATTAAAAAGATCAGGCCCGCCCAGGTGGGAATGAGGAGCAGCGCCAGGCTGCCCATTGCCTTGAGAATGATCTGGATGCCGTAAACAGCAACTTCTATAGCCAGTTTCAAAAAACTAGGTGCCTGAAAGGTGGTCTGTGCGACGCTTTCCGTAAATCCCGGCACAATCTTCACCAACCCCGCGGCCAGGATCAGCAACTGGATACCGAGGATACAGAGAGCCGCCGTACGAGCATACCGCCGGCGAGAAAAGAAATAGCTGGCGCCCTGCGGCGTCTGGTGCCACCGTGTCCCTCGAAAGGCGGAAATCACGTAGTAGCGCAACCCTTCGAAAATAGAGTACATAACCGGCACCACAATCAACGTTAGAACGGTGGCGAAACTGATGCCGAAGATAATGACTACGCCTAAGCCCTCCCACAACTCGTCGGTAATGGTCAGGGTCACAATGCCGCCGATGGTTGAAACGGTCGTGGAGATGATCGGTCTGAGGCGTTGCTGGCCCCCGGTGATGATGGCCTCAAACATACTCAGGCCGGTTTGGCGCATGCGGTTGATGCAGTCCACCAGAACGATGGAATCATTGACCACGATGCCGCTCAGACCCACCAGCCCGATAAAGCTCATGATGGAAAAATTGTTGCCTGTCACGTAAAGACCGGCCATGGCGCCGACGATAGATAAGGGCAGAGCCATGAGGATGGCAAAGGGCTGAGCCAGAGAGTTGAACTGGGATACCAGCAAGGTCAAAATCAAGATGGCGGCAATCATATAGGCCAACCCCAGGCTTTCAAAGGATTCGGCGGTTTCTTCATATTCGCCGGAAAAATCGAATTTATACCCGGCAGGCAACTCAAGACGGTTGAGCTTCTCGACGATCTCCTGGGTGATTTCCACCGCGGATCGACCCCGGTTGTTGGCGGATATTCTGACAATTCGACGCCGATCGGAATGGCGGATACCGTTCAAGCCTTTCCCCTGGCTATACTGGGCGATGGTCGCCAGGGGCACCAGTTCACCGGTATTGGAGCGCACCTTGATGGTGTCCAGCATACGCGGACTGGTCCTGGACTCAGGGGAGAAACGCACTTTGAGGTCGTACTTCTTGGACACATCCTGCTCATCGCGAAACTCACGGATATCCAGGCCTGCCGTGGCTCCCCTGAGGGTGACTGCCACGGATTCCAAGGGTATCCCCATGGCCGCCGCCTTGGAACGATCCACGGCCACGCGCAGTTCAGGCGCCGCATCCGAAAAATCATCCTGGATATCCACAATACCATCGACTCCCTCTATCACCTGCCGGGCCTGAGCTGTCAGGGATCTCAATACGGCTATTTCCGGTCCCACAATCTTGATCAGCACCGGTGCCGCTGTGGGAGGGCCCCACTGGATGGCCCGGAATCGGATATCGGCACCGGGAATTTCCTGCAGTAAAGGTCGAATGCGCTCCTGGATTTCCCGATGGGAGGCGCGGGCGAACTCCTTGCCGTCCTTCAGTTCCACAGTGATTTCCGCAAAGTGTGAAATGGTAGTGGTTCCGAAGGAAAATTCATAGGCGCTCTGGCCTCTTTGACCGATTGTCGAGACCACCTGAACCGCCTCGGGAATGTTGTCCGCAACGATTTTTTCGACCTCTCTGGCAATGTCATCAGTGATATCGATTTCCGTCCCCCGTGGGGTCGTCACGGTGATGTAGATGTAGTCGAAGTCCGCATCCGGAAACATTTCAACCTTGACCAGCTTTAACGCCATCAGGCCGGCAGCGGCCATCAGACAGACCAAGACGAGGCAAACCACCCAGAAACGATGATTCAGCGCCCATGAAACACAGCTTACGTAGTATCTTTTAATACGTTTGAGGTCCTCTTCCGGCTTAACGATTCGTCCCTGCCGTGTCGTGCGCTTCATCAGCATGCTGAGAATCAGGGGATTGGCCACCAGGGCCACCACCAGGGAAGCGGCCAGGGCGATGGTCACCGTTTTTGGAAGATAGCCCATGTATTCACCGGTGACGCCGGTCATCAGCAGCATGGGAAGAAAGGCCGCCATGGTGGTCAAGGTGGCCGAAATCACGGGCATAGCGATTTCGGCCGTGCCGTCGATGACCGCCATGATTCTGTCTTTGCCCAATTGATAGTGATGGTAGACGTTTTCAACCACGATAATGGCGTTGTCCACGATCATTCCGATGCAAAGCACCAGCGAGAAGCGCACCATGTCGTTATTGGACAGGCCGAAGACTTTGAGAAAAATGAAGGTCAATAGGAGGGACAGCGGAATGGAAAGGGAGGTGATGACCGAATTGCGCAACCCCATGGCAAAATAGAGCACCAAAATGACGATGATCAGACCGACCACCGCCGAATTGTTCATCTGATCGAACCCCTGCTTGATGAATTTGGCCTTTTCCGCCGTGATGGTGGTATGCACGCCCGCGGGAAAGGTTGCTTCCAGCGCATTGAGTTTTTCGCGGACCTTGACGGTAGTTTCTAAAATGTTGGCGCCGTTGCGTTTCTTGATGGCAATGGATGCGGAAGCCAGTCCGTTTACCCGGGAATAGCTGATGTCCTCGGAATGTCCGTCTACTACGGAACCCACATCTCCTAAGAAGACAACCCGGTCACCCCGGCGGATCAAGGGGACCCTTGCATAATCTGCCACGTGCTTGATTTCGGTCAGGGTCCGAAGCAGCAGCCTGCGTCCCTGAACGTTGACCTGCCCGCCGGGAATATTGATATCCGACTGCCGCACGGCATCGTAGACATCCGGAATGGTCAAGCCGAACTGATCCAGCCTTTCGGGGTCCAGATAGATCTGGATCTCCCGCTGAAGCCCGCCGGCCACCTCCGCAGCCAGGATCTCAGGCATGGTTTCGAGTTCATCGGCCACCTTCTCGGTCAGTTTCCTGAGTTTGACCGGATCAATATCGCCAACCACCGAAGCAATCATGATGGGAATATCCGAAAAACTGACCTCATTGACTTCCGGGTCTTCAGCCTCATCCGGAAGCTCTTTGCGGGCATCGGTGACTTTTTCACGCACTTTCTGCAGGGACCGTTCAAGATCCGCTTCGGCCTCAAAATCGATCACGACAACGGAGACTCCTTCCGCCGAATTGGAACGCATCTCCTTGACATCTTTCAGATCGCTGAGCTCTTCTTCCAGGGGAGCGGTCACCAGGCTCTCGATCTCGCTGGGCGATGCCCCCGGAAACACCGTGACAATGATCGCCACCGGCGCAGAGATTTCAGGTTCACCTTCTTTGGGCAGAGAGCGGTAGGCGAACATCCCGGCCACGATGGGCAGCGCGATAACCAACAAGCCGGTAATCAGCGGACGCTTTAATATAAAATGAAAGAATTTCAATGATTATATCCTGCGGTGTTGGTTCCAGCGGTGGTGCCAGACGCTATCGTTGAAAAAATGCAGAAATGAGAAAAATTGAGCATCCCGCGTAACCGTCAGGGTTTGACAACTACTTCATCCCCATGCTTGAGATACTGACCTCCGGACACCACTAGGTTGTCGCCGGGCATCAGGCCTTGAAGTATTCTTACGGTAGAGCCTTCCACCCGGCCCAGCTTTACTTCCCGGGCAACGGCTTTATTGCCCTGCTCGATGACGAACACCTCTTTTCGGTCTTCCCTGAAAAGAACGGTTCCCTGGCCGATCATGACTGCATCATGGATTACTTCGGTTTGAATGGAGACCCTTGCGGTCAGACCGGCCTTTAGGGTGAACTGCGGATTGTCCAATAGGACCTCAACTTCGAAGGTGTTGGTCCGGCCATCCGCCTTGATTCCAATTTTGTCCACACGGCCCGTAAACTCGACGTCCGAAAATGCCTCCACCATCACCGTGACCGGATCATCTTTATCCAGATGCACGTAATCGTTTTCACTGATGTGGATTCTCACCCGCATGGTTTCCATGTCCGCAATGCTCATCACCGGGTCGCCGACGGCCACATTCTGACCAAGCTCGACCAACTTCTGGGACACGTACCCGCTAAAGGGAGCCCCGATGACCGTCTTGCCGAGCCGATTCCGGGCGATATCCACCACCGCTTTGAGCTGGGATACCAGCGCCTGGGATGACCGGTATTCAGCCTCGGCCTGATCAAATAGTTCCAAGGTGATGACATTTTCCGGTAAAAGGCTTTTGGCGCGCTCATAGTTTTTCTCAGCCACCACGCGTCTGGCCTGGGCAGATTGAAAGTTGGCCTGGGCCTCGTTCAACGCCAGGGTGTAATCGATGGGATCGAGTTCAACCAGGGTTTCCCCCGAAGTCACCTTAGTGCCCACATCCGCATTAATTTTCATCACGATGCCTGTCACCTGGGCAGAAACCGCCACTTCCCGGTTGGGCACCAGCCGGCCCACCGATCGGACAATAACCGGCAGATCCCGGCTGACGGTTTTTTCTATTCGAACGGAGCGCGGTTTAGCCTGTGGGACATCATTTTCTGCAGAAGAGCTGCAGCCGGACACCATCATCAGTCCGGACACGGTCAGCATAATAATAATCGTTTTTCTCATTAGTCGGTTGCACCCTCATCATCTTCCAATCGGGCCTGCATAATTGCTTTTCCGATGGCGTTGATGCATCGGCAAGGATCGTAAACCCCATAGATGCATTAAAAGGCCTATAACCTATCTCAAAGATAGTCTGAGTGCCCATGGCGGCGTTATTAAGCGGCTCAAAATGCTCACATATTGCCTGTATGCTGCGCTTTTTCGCCGTTGCCAGCCTTGCCCTGAACCCTTTTATTTTTGTGATACATTCAAATCAATTTTACTATGAAATGTTAACGCAAATGGCCAGGGAAACGATGTTTGCTGGATATCTCCACCCGGTTGCATCCAAACGATCGTATCGATTTCGGCAGGTTTTCTTCCCTGCGAGAAGGCCGGAGAATTCCACAATGTCCATTACCAGGGCCCCTCAGCATCCTTGCCACGGAGTTACCCGTGACGCCTTGCCTCTGAAGCGCTCCGGCTTTTGCAACGATCGGGTAAATGCCAAGAAAGCCATGGGAAATAGGGGGACAGGGGGAATAAACCTGAAAAGCAGGTGAAAGTCAAGGCGTGGGGAGCCTGCCGATCCGATAGGCGGCGGCTGCAAAATAGATGCGATCGGTTCTATCCCGAAACGGTATAATCAGGTAACCGAAATTCCTATTTCTGATCGAAGCCGGACTGCTTGCCGGTCATGGTTTCGATGACCACCTTGATCACCGCCGTCGCTTTGAGTTTCGGCTCGCTGAATGAAGGAGATCCCTTTGCATACTGGGTGGCGATGATCTCCAGTGCCCGCCTTTTTTCCTCGGTTGACTCCACCACGGACGCATGGCCGAACCCGACCACGCTCTGGTAGCGCATGTCCCAATTGCAGGGATCCGGGGCCGGAACAGGCTCGGCCAGGATGTCGAACTCGAAACAGACCTTCGGGTGCTTTTGGATCAGTTCGGCCTTCCTGCTTTTTATTGACCCATGAAAATAAAGGGTGTTGTCCCGGTAGCCGAAGCAAAGGGGTACGATATAGGGCGTGTCTCCGTCGAGCATGCCCAGGCGGCATACGCTGGCCTTGCGGATGATGGCTTCGATATTTTCTTTTTCCACGGTGGTGGTTCACTCCTTTACAAATCGGTTTTCATCCAGGCGGTTCGGCAGCCTTTCAGACAAGGCTGAATCCTTCATCAAGCCATCCGGTTATGCCGCCTATCATTTTTTTAACCGGTCTTCCCAGCTTGGCTATGCGAATCGCGGCTTTCTCAGTGCCATTGCAGTGCGGACCCGCACAATAAACCACGAATAGCGTGTCCGGTGGAAATTCTTTCAGGTTCTTCTCATTGATACGGGTATGCGGCAGATTGATTGCGCTTTCAATATGGCCCTTTTTGAAAAGCTCCTCACCACGGACATCGAGGAGGACAAAATCTTTGCGATGGTTACTTATCGCATGATGCACGTCCCAGCAATCGGTTTCAAATTCAAGCAAGCTTTCAAAATGTTCAAGCGCCCGTTTAGAATCCGCGGCAGGTGGTCTGCTCACCGATGAACCCATGATATCTCCTTTGGCAGCGTATGAATGGGGGTCAGTACATGATGTTCTCTTTTATTTCGTAGTGCTGCGACCGCTCGTCATGCCGTGAGAGCACTTTCTTTGCTCGATCAGGCACATAAGATTTTTCGTCGTCCTCGCCGGCGAATTGCTTCACGGCCGTTAACGAATCCAACTGCATGATGGTGATGAACTCGACCTCGATGCCTGTCTGTCTCTTCAAGAGCTGAATGCCGCGAAAACCGGAAACGTTTTTGGCTGCGATGGCGGGGTAAATATCAGTTTTCAGCAGGTTTTCATAGATGTCGGCATTTTTTATGGTCGTCCATCCATGCCGGATTCTGGATGTCCTTCTTACCGATCTTTTCTTTCAGGTTTAATCTTTCTGAAACTCCTATCTTCTGCCCGTGGGTTTGCCGGGTCTTGACGGTTGGGGGCGGCGCGGTCCTGATTGGGGCGGCTTTTTCCCGGCCTTTTCGTTTTTCCTGCCGGATCTGGATGTCGACCCAGGCGCCGCATTTCTGCCGGGAACGGTCTTTTTCGCGTTACGGGTTTTCGATTGCTTTTTCGATGCAGTTCTTCTGGCGACGATCTCTTTTATGTCGTTGTCCGCCATTTTTTCGCTTGATGCACTGTCGGGACGAAAGAGGACATAATCCGGAACGTCGCAACCCTCGGTAAAGCCGTCAACCTTTTCCACCGGGATTTTCCGCTTCAGCAGTTTTTCAATGGCCTGTAGATGAAGCCGTTCTTCGGGACTGACCAGGGACACGGCGATGCCGCTTTGACCCGCTCGGCCGGTGCGTCCGATGCGGTGAACATAATCCTCGGGGATGCCCGGCATGTCATAATTGACCACATAGGGCAGATTGCTGATGTCCAGGCCCCTTGCGGCCACATCCGTTGCCACGAGTATGCGGATCTCGCCGTCTTTGAACGCTTTCAGGGATCGTGTCCGGAAAGACTGGCTCTTGTTCCCATGCATCGCGGCAGCCTTGATCCCATGTGCGGCGAGTTTTTCCGTGAGCGTGTTGGCCCCGTGCCGGGTGCGGGTGAAGACCAGTGTCCGACTCCAGTTTCCTCCGGTGATCAGGTGGACGAGAAGCGCGCGTTTATTGGATCGATCCACCAGGTGAACCTTCTGAACTACCGATTCCGCCGCCGTATGGCTGGGCGTCGCCTCGATGTGTTCCGGGTCCTGCAGCATCCTCCCGGCAAGATCCCGGATCGGCTGGGTGTAGGTGGCGGAAAACAGCATGGTCCGGCGTTGCGTCGGTACAAGATCGAGGACCTCGGAGATTTCCTGACTGAATCCCAGATCAAGCATCCTATCCGCCTCGTCAAAAACCAGGAACTCTATACGGGAAAGATTCAAATGCCGCTGGCCGGCCAGATCCAGTAGGCGGCCCGGCGTGGCCACAAGAATGTCGATGCCGCGCCTCAGTCGATCGATCTGCGGATTGAGGCGAACCCCGCCATGAACCACGGTGCATCGCAGGGAGACCCGCCTTGCATAGGCCTTGGTGCTTTCTCCCACCTGAAGCGCCAGTTCCCGCGTGGGGGTCAGGACCAGGGCGCGGGGGTGGCGTCCGTCCCCGTTTATCCGGCTCAGAATCTCGACCAGAGGCAGGGCGAATGCATCTGTTTTTCCCGTTCCGGTCTGGGCGCGGGCAAGGACATCCCTTCCGCTGAGAATAACGGGGATGGCCTGGGTCTGAATCAGGGTGGGGGCGGTGTAACCCTTGTCGTGAACCGCTTTAAGCAGTTCGGCCCGAAGGCCGAGTCGATCAAATGACATTTGATAATCCTGATGATAGTTGTTTATCGGGGCGCTTATCGTCCACCGGGAGGACGAAGCGGATCATAACCGGTCAAGGTCAGGATGCCATAGGCGACGCCAATCGTGCTGAAGCTCCCTTGAGCAGGTGTATTGTTTTCATGGCCGACGGGGACACCGCCGAGGCTTGCATAGGGAAGCCCTGAAGCGTTGTCGCGGGTCGTGGCCATGGCCATCACCTGGGTGATAAGATACTTGCGCTTTTGAGCGTAAAGAGATGCTTTCCTCTTATTACCCACCGCTTCAAAATCATCCGATAACCGCCCGTAGGCGTTGGCCATCTGAAAGGTCCACTCCGGTGAAATCAGCGGGGGACGTTTTAGATGCCTGAGCGCCTCATGATCCACAAAATCAAATCCGTTGACGGTTACCTCCCGTCCATTCGGTGGGCGGTAAGAAACCTCAGATTGGCAATGTTCCTCGACAAATCGAACCATCTGTTCGGCGGCTCCCGGCTCGATTGCATCGAGTCGAGCCGCTCCCAATGCGGAGACACCCCAGGCGTGGATATCGCTGGCTACTGCAAAATCCGGTTTCTGATGAAATCCACGATTGAATCGGTGCTGCCCGGGATTCCATGCCACCTTTTTCAACCAGAGCAGGCAGAGATCCCGCCCGTTTTTTAAACGTCCCATTTTGGGTTCGTTCTGGAGCAGGTCGAACAGCGCGAAGGCATCGATGGTCGCCTCTGTCGCGAAAATTTGTTCAAAACCGGGCAAGTGTGAATCATAACCAAAATGCTGATCCCCATCGAAGGCAGGGTCTCCCGGCGGACCCAGTTTCATTCCACCATAGGTCAGGCTGGTGCTGTCGTGGTCTTGCAGGTCCAACGCAAAGTCAGCAACCCATGTGGCAAAGGTCAAATATTTTTCGGCCTTCGTCGACCGGAAGAGATGGTAGGCAGCCAATCCGAGCCAGATGTTGGCCCCCGTGCGAACCGACCAATCCTTCCCGTCGTATGGAGGGACGACGAGCACCGCCTCGATGACGCCGCCAAGCCGGTGAGCGTTTTCCGAGGTGATATAAAAATCAATTATACGTTCAGCCTCCCCGGCTTGATCCATTGCAATAAAAGCCAGGGCTGCAACCGCCGCGTCATAGGTGAAGCACCAATCCTTGAATCGCGCATCCCCGACGTGACTCAGCGGGAGTCCCGATTCGGTACCCCGATGCGACAAAAGCCAATTGGCCAACCGCTGAACCTGGGGATGGGTGGCCCGCGGGATATTTTTTGATTGCGCCTGGATCGCGACGGGAAAGCCAAAAGCGACAAGGACCATGATCAGCGCGGCCACGTAACGCCCTGCGATCTTCATAAAAAGCATCTTTCGATGGGTGATTGGGTTTGGGCCTTGTGCTGATCTCATCGATTGACGTCACGATAAACAGCTTGAAATTCGGGGTGTCCGGCACGCTATTCTCCTTAACGACACCCAACATCCATGAGTTTTCGCGTCGGATAAGTCGGCCTGGCTATGTGTTGTCCCGGAACCTCAGTTCGCCGTTTTCAGCGAATTCAAACATCGGCCCCCATGCGACTTCCCAGCAATAGCCATCCATATCGGCGAAGTATCCACTGAATCCGCCCCAGGATGTTTCCTGGGGATCTTTCATGACGCGGGCACCCGCCGCCTTCGCGCGCTCTATAATGTCAATGACCTCGCCCTTGCTGTGGACGTTGTGGGCAAGCGTGATTCCACTGAAGCCGCTGCGAGCAGGCGGAACCTCAGGAGAGATGTCTTTGGCGAGGCTCTCGAGGGGATATAGAGAAATCCAGGTTCCCGGTAGTTCAAAAAAAGTGACGCCGTCATAGGATTGGTTTGGCGGAGTGCCAAGTATCGTTTCATAGAACTTCGTGGCTTTGATTAAATTGCCCACGCCAAGTGTTACCACAGAAAGTCTTGGGATCTTCATGATTACCTCCCCGTACGAATTTGCTGAACCCGACACTGGACTGAACGGCAGCTTAACCGGGCTGCAAAAAATCGAAGACTGTCACCCGTGCCGCCATTGTTCAGGGTGATCAACGACACCGGCTCGAACCATGTTCATATCAAATACACGATACAGCGAAGCAGGTGATCTCCCTCTTCGACAATTGTGGCATGATAACGGTCTTCCAAAAAAGAACCCCTGCGATTTTTCCGCTGGTTGAACTCTTGACCCACTCTGCCGGCAATGAGCTGCATCGACTTGGGGATAATTTTCCGGGCCTGATCGTCATAAACCAGCAAATGGATATGATTTGATGTCACTGCGTAATTTAAAATGACCAGCCCGTATCGTTTCTTCGCCTCAAAAAGCCACTGCAACCAACGATGCCGATCTTTGACATACTTGAGCAAAAACTCTCTCTTATGGCATCGATGGGGGATGTGCCAAATACCCTGGGATGTAATGCCGATGTGCCCGTGCCACTGGAATCCCTCTATATCGCCCATTTTAATGCTCAAAAAGACGATATTGCCCAATAAAAAGGGCTGTCTTGTGATCTATATGCTATTTATTCATTTAGTTGCCTTGGTGCGACCCCGAATCCCGAATCCTCAACCAAGGGATCAGGGCGGGATCGCATCGGAAAAGTCGAAGAAAACGGAATTAAGCGCAGCCGCCCCGTCATTCAACGGGGTTTGATCGAAGAAAGATTAATCTGAAACTGGATGGCTTTATAAGCTGGTGTCACCATCCAGGGTCAGCAGCGCTGCATAGGCGTCGGGTCGCCTGTCGCGGAACAGGCCCCACGCCGCGCGCTCTTTGGCATAAGCCCCCAGGTCCAGTTCGGCCACGATGACGCCCCGGGACTGCCGGCTGCTCTGGGTTATCAGCGCTCCCATATTGTCCGTGATGAACGACGAACCATAAAAGGTGAGGGAGGACCTGTCGATGGTCTCCGTGCCGATGCGGTTCGAAGCGATGACCGGCAGCATGTTGGCGGCACTGTGTCCCTGCATGCAGGTCTGCCAGTGGGGCCGGCTGTCATAGGATGGATTCATGGGCTCCGATCCGATGGCGGTGGGGTAGAGCAGTATCTCCGCGCCCATCAGCGCCATGGCCCGGGCGGCTTCGGGAAACCACTGGTCCCAGCAGATGCCCACGCCGATGGTGGCGTAGCGGGTTTTCCAGACCCTGAACCCGGTGTCGCCCGGGCTGAAGTAATATTTTTCTTCATACCCCGGGCCGCCGGGGATGTGGGTTTTGCGGTAGATTCCCAATACGGTGCCGTCGGCATCGATCACCGCTAGGCTGTTGAAGAAGGCCGGGCCTTTTTTCTCGAAAAAACTGATCGGCAGGACCACATTCAATTCAGCGGCAATCTCGGAAAAACGGTTGACCGCAGGATTTTCCTCAAGGGTGGTGGCCAGGGAGAAGAAATCGGGTTTCTCCACCTGACAGAAGTACAGGGACGCAAAGAGTTCCTGAAGGAGGATGATCCGGGCGCCCTTCGATGCGGCCTCCCGCACCAGGGCTTCCGCCGCCAGCAGGTTTTCCTCGGCTTTCGGACTGCACGGCATCTGGGTTGCCGCTACTTTGATCATGGCCATGGTTTCCTCTAATATTGACGGCGTCGTAAAAAGTGCAATATCTGCGTTACGCTTCATCCCTCGTCACTGCGGCGTACCATAAGTACGCCTCATTCGTCGGGATTCGCAAGCCTTGATCTTGAACTTTTTACGACACCGTCTATAAATCGACTTTTTACGGGTCCATCAATATTGACCAATTCGTAGAAAACCCGATATCTGCGTTACGCTTCATTTTCAGGGATGATAGGCGCCTTTCGGGATCTGCTGGGTGATGCAGTGAATGTTGCCGCCCCCCAGGAGGATCTCGCGGCTTCCAACGCCGACGACCCGGCGATCCGGAAAGAGCCCGGTCAGCAGGTCCATGGCCGTGCGATCATGGGCGTCGTCGAAAAGCGGCATGACGATCCCGCCGTTGGCGATATAAAAATTGACGTAGGAGGCGGCCAGCCGGTCACCGGCTCTGCGGGGTTTGGTCGTTTCGCTGACGTCCAGGCCGTCGCATTCGTCTTGCCTGATGAACAGAGGATCGGGCTGATGGACCTTGTGGACGGCAAGCCTGCGCCCGTGTGCGTCCGTTGCGGCGCTGAGCATCTCCAGGGCCTGCCTGGATCGGTCGTACTGGGGATCGTCGGGGTCATCGGTCCAGGTGAGGAGCACTTCTCCCGGTTGGACGAAACAGCACAGATTGTCCACATGGCCGTCGGTTTCGTCCATGACCACCCCTTTGTCGAGCCAGATCACCTTGTGAACATTCAGGTAGGTTTTCAGGCTGTCTTCGATCTGTTTTTGGGTCAGATGGGGATTGCGGTTGCGGTTTAGCAGGCACTCCCCGGTGGTGATCAGGGTGCCCTGGCCGTCCACGTGAAAGGAACCGCCTTCCATGACCAACGGGGCACGGTAGCGGTCGGCCCGTTCGATCTCGAGAACTTTCCCGGCCACCAGGCTGTCTTGCGCCCAGGGGAAATACAGGCCGCCGTCCAGGCCTCCCCATGCATTGAACCGCCAGTTGATCCCACGACGGTCGCCCGAGTCGTTGACCACGAAGGTGGGACCCACATCGCGCATCCAGGCGTCGTCGGAGGCGATTTCCACGACACGGATCGCTTCGGGCAGCAGGGCCCGGGCATTTTCCCATTGGCGGCGGCCGACCCCGACCGTGACCGGCTCGAAGGCGGAGATGGCTTCCGCCACCCTGGCGAAGGCGGCCTGGGCCGGTTTGGCGCCCATCCGCCAGGTGTCCCTCCGCTCGGGCCACAGCATCCAGCAGCCCCGGTGGGGTTCAAATTCGGCAGGCATCCGGTAGCCGTCTTGCAACGGCGTGCTGTTATGTGTCCTTGACATTGTTTTGTTTTCCGAACCGTATCGCCGACGGGGGAATCCGTCCGCCCTTATTTTTAAACCGTCTTTTTCAGCGCATATAGCCGGCGGAGCGGGGCACGCGTTCGGCCCCCTTCAACACTTCAACGGCCAGGGCGCGGCGCTTTTCTTCCGGCTCGCCCAATTTGCTGCGTTGTTTCATCTGGTCCTTGCGGCAGTTGAGGGACGTTTTGTCGGGTTCCTTGAAAACCAGGGCGCCATAGTGGCACTCGGCCACGCAGGCCGGTGCGCCGCCGCACAGGTCGCATTTGTACGCCTTGCCGGAAGCATACTGGTCGATCATTCCATAGGGGCAGGCGGCAACGCAGTTTCCGCACCCGTCGCATTTCTTGGCATCCACCACCACCACCCCGCGGGTGCTTCTGAAAATGGCGCCGGTGGGACAGGCCTCCATGCATGAGGCCTTGGGGCATTGAAAACAGACACTGGGAACCGAGTAGCCTTCGTGGGACAAATTGTTGACGTGAATCCGCGCCTTGGACGGCATGAACATTCCCTCCTTCACCGCCGAGCAGGCATACACGCATCGGTTGCATCCGGTGCATCGATTGGGAATGGCCATCAGGTGTTTTTCCATGGGTTCCTCCATTATGCCGGGGCTGCCCTCCCTTTTCAGGACGGCATCCGGTTGATTTCATTTTTCAGTTCAAGCCGGTTCAATCAGTTCGGCCAATCCGAGTTCGCGCAGTTTTGCCGCTTTCGGACGACCGGCTTTATCCCACCCCCGCTGGCGGTAATAAAAACCCTTGAGCTCTTCCAGGGTTTCGGGGCTGAGGGTCCGCCCCTCGTGAGGTCCGTTTTCAAGGGCTCGTCGGGTGATTTTTTCGGAAAGGGTGTCATCGGCCGCGGTAAACCCAGCTGCCAGATTGAACATGCGTACCAGGTTCCACACCCGTTCGCCGACCTTATCCAGGTCTGTAGACGATATCTGGCGTCCCAGGCCGGCGGTGAGCAGGTCGGCCATGATCGTCGTGTCCACCGACCCCCAGAAGTCGCAGAAGCACATGGACCATTTGGCACCGTTGACGTTCTGCATGGTCACGACATCGTTGGCCAGGTTTTTCAGGTTGAAGGGATCGTCGGCGAACAGGGGGAATGCCCGCAGATGGCAGGCGCCCCGCTCGCTGGTGGCATAGGCCAGGCCCAAGCCGTAATTGCCGCGCGGATCATAGCCCGGCATTTCCAATCCCTTGGAATGAGCCGCCTGGTCGGGCTGGCCATATTTGTCGGCAAGTTTGGCGGATCCCATGGCGAGATCGCGGCCTCGCGGGGTGGATTGGTGGGCAATTTCATCCAGGACCTTCAGATAGGATACAGCGTCACCGAATGCCAGTCCCAGGTCGGCGGCACCGGACTCGGTCAGCGCCATGGCCAGGCCGATCACGTTGCCGGTGGATATGGTGTCCAGGCCCAAGTCGTCACACGCGCGGTTGAAGCGCATGACCTGTTCCATATCGTTGATGTCGCAGTTGGATCCCCCCAGGCAAAGGGTTTCATATTCGGGCCCCTCCACCTGGACGCCGTTTACCGACGTGAAGTTGCCGCATCCCAACGGACAGGTGGCGCAGGCGCGGTCACCGATTCGAATGTCCGCCACGGCGTCAGAATCCAGTTTCCGACGGTTGGGATTGACCCCCTGGGTGAAGTTGCGGGTAGGGTGGATTCCCATTTCATTGGTGACATCCACCAGCATGGGCGTGCCCTGCTCTTTGGCCCACTGGTTGTCGATGGTCATCAGGTTGTTTTCCAGATGCTCGGACACCTTGCCCCAGAACTCGCCGATTTCGGCAACCTGAATGCCTCCGGTTCCCCTGACGGCGATGGCCTTGAGGTTTTTACTGCCGAACAGGGTACCGACACCGCCCCGGCCCATTTGCCGGTAGGACTCCGAACCGACGCAGGCATAGGGGACGATATTCTCGCCGGCAGGCCCGATGGTCAGGCTCTTCATGCCGCAGCCTATTTTATCTTCCAGGGCACGCTCAGTTTCAAAAATGCCTGATCCCCAAAGGGCGGTTGCATCTTCGAGGGAGACCGAGCCGTCTTCAATTTGCAGGCAGACCGGCTGACCGGCCTTTCCGCTGATGACGATGCCGTCATAACCGGCGAATTTCAGTTCGGGCCCGAATGAACCGCCGATGTTGGATTCGAAAATGGTCCCGGTATGGGGCGATTTGGAAACCACGCAGGTCCGGGATCCGGTGGGTGCCAATGTCCCGGCCATGGGGCCGGTCATGACCACGATGGTGTTCTCGGGGGACAGGGGGGCGACCGTGGGGTCGATGGATTCGGTGTAATATTTGGCACCCAGCCCCCAGCCGCCGATATATTCTCTGACCCAGTCGTCGTTCAACGGTTCCTCCGTCACTTTCCCTGCCGAGAGGTCCACACGGAGCATGCGGCCGGCGTAAAGGTTGCTGACCTTTTTCCGTTGGGGCAGATCGATGGATTTGAACACATCCTCAAGCCGGGTGAGCACTTCGTCCAGGGTTTCCTGGGGGATGTTCAGGGCCGGTTCGAAACGAATGTTTTTAGCGTTGGTGAGCGTTCCGGCGGTCAGTACACCCCGTGAAAACAGCCCGGAGGCGACCTTGTAGCCGATTCCGTCCGTCGGGAACTCCATGCCCAGCAACAGCCCCAAGCCCCTTGCCTTGGCCAGCACGCCGGGGTAGCGCGCCTTCAATACGCCAAGCTGTTTGAGGACGTATTCCCCTTTCGACTTGGCCTGTCCGGCCAGGTCGTCTTCAATCAGCACGGTGATTGCCGCCAGGGCCGATGCGCAGGCCAGCGGGTTGCCGCCGGTGGTGGTGGTATGCATGAACGGGTTGGGTTCCATGCACGACCAGATTTCGGGCGTGGAGAAAAAGGCGCTCATAGGCACGACGCCGCCACCCAGTGCCTTTCCGAAACACATGATGTCCGGGGTCACATCCCAGTGGTCGACGCCGAAAATTTTTCCGGTGCGCCCGAATCCGGTTTGAACTTCATCGGCGATCAACAGCACGCCGTAGTGGTTGCACACCTCTCTCAACCGGGGCCAGAAATCATCCGGGGGCACAATGGCGCCGGCTTCGCCCTGGACCGGCTCGACCACCACGGCGGCGATGTCCTGGCCTACGATCTTGGCGGCCGCCAACAGTCGCTCCACGGCATCGGCGTCCCCGAAGGGCACATGCTGTACCCCGTCCAGCAGGGGCAGAAGGGGCTTTCGAAAAACCTTTTTTCCGATGAGCGACAGGCTGCCCAGGGTTTTGCCGTGGAATCCCTTGAGCATGGCAATGAATCCCTTTTTACCGGTATACAGCTTGGCCAGTTTCATGGCCCCTTCCACCGCCTCGGTACCGGAGTTGGCGAAAAAGCCGTATTGAATCTTCCCCGGGGTCAGCAGCGCCAGCACGTGGCCCAACTCAGCCCGGAGCGGATCGAGTAGTTCCTGGCTGTACTGGGGAGAGCGGTCCAGCTGGGCTTTGACTGCGGCCACGATCTTGGGGTGGCGGATGCCGTAGGAGTAGAGGCCGAAGCCGCCCAGGATGTCCAGAAACTCACGCCCCAGCGCATCCACGAGAACCGACCCCTGGCCGGTCCACTCCGTATAGGCGAAGTCGCCGGACTCGGTAACCGACTTGCGGTATTCCAGAAATCCCTTGTTGATGTGATCCCTGAAATTGCGCACCGTCTTTCTGGCGATGTCCTGACGGACGTCGAGGGGAGTCTGGTCCGCAGGGGTCAGGATGGTGTCCACCATCTTGCGCGCCTCGGCATAAGCCGACTGAATATCTCTTCCCTGGTAGTCACTTTTGAAATGCTCCTCGTAATCACGCATACGATACTCCTTGGTTGGAATGGGTCGACCGCGGGAACCAGCGGCGGTCGAAGACTCATTGTCTACATCTGCTATTTAAAATTCGCCGTTTTTCAATGCGCTGACCAGCGTCTTCCGGGCAGACTGAGCAAAATCGTCGAAATGCTTCCCGCCGGCTAAAAACTGGGAGTGAAATTCCAACCCTTCCATCAGGGTAACAATAAAATCGGCAGCCTTGATCGCGTCTTTCACCTTGATGATACCCTTATCGCTGAAATAGACCAGTTTTTCGCACAGGAAGTCCCTCAGCCATTTGAACATGACCCTGAAGCGCGCTAATATCTCTTCATTTCTTAAGCTCAGATAATAAAACCCGAAATGAACGCTCGGATCCACGGTTCGACTCCATTTAAATGAGAAAAGCACATTCATAATCGCATTGAAGTGTTCTTCATCATCCTCGATGTGGTCGAAATTGATCATCGCCGGAGATTGATATTTTTCAATCAGCAGATCGACGAGTTCAAGCTTCATATTTTCTTTGTTTTTGAAGTAGTGGATAATCAGGCTGGGATGAATGCCTATCCTGTTTGCAATTTTACTGATAGAGGTGCCTTCAAGTCCCTCCTGGATGAGCACTTGATAATAGCTCTCCAGGATATCCGGTTTTCTGAGCGCCGCGCTTTTATTTTTCCTCATGGCCCATTCAGTTCGCTATTTACGGTTCGACGATGATATTGTATTGATCAAAATCGTTTTAATTCGTTTGAAGTTTTCCATGCCGATGGGGTGCCTCATCTATTATTAACTGCATATTCAATTAAATTGCTGATGACAAGGAAAAATTTGAGCTTGGACAGAAATGAAAGGGTATTCGGCGCCTCGAAACTGTTACTCCGCGGTGGGGCAAACCAGATAGCCCCGCAGCCTGCGAAAGCCGCAACGGGTATGACTTCAGCAAGGTCCATTCATCGCCAAAACAATTGAAATATTGCAGACCAAGGCAACAAAATAGCTTAATATATTATATTTTTATCGATGGCTGGCGATATTGGCGCGCCGCCAGCCATTCTGTTTGATGACAAACAGAATGTTTTTATGCCATACTGCATATTCCGGGCGGCTCTGCCCACGGTCGTTTTATTGGGTCCGATCCGGAGCCCTTTGATGATCTGTCAACATGCACGGGTATGCTAATTTATTTTATCCACTATCCAACAAAGGAGTTGCCGATATGCCAGGCCGAAATCATGAACTGCTCGAAAAACGCTACACACATATTCCTCAGGGACCCTTTAACACCACCCCCGCATTCATCAAGGAAGCCCGCGGGGCGATCATGGTGGATGTCGACGGCCGAGAACTGATCGATTTTGCCGGCGGCATCGGGGTGAATAACGTGGGACACTGTCATCCCAAGGTGGTGGCGGCCATCCGGGACCAGGCCGGCAAATTCATCCACACCTGCTTCCACGTAGCCATGTACGAACCCTATGTGGAACTGGCCGAACGGCTCAACCAACTGGCGCCCGGGGATTTCGCCAAAATGACCCTGTTTGCCAACAGTGGCGCCGAAGCGGTGGAGAATGCAGTCAAGGTGGCGCGTTACGCCACCAAACGACCTGCAGTCATCTGCTTTGAAAATGCCTTTCATGGCCGCACGCTATTGACCATGACGCTGACCAGCAAGGTCAAGCCATATAAATTCGGATACGGACCGTATGCGCCGGAAGTTTATCGCATGCCCTTTGCCTACTGCTACCGATGCCCCTTCGGATTGACCTATCCGGCCTGCGGGACGGCCTGTGCCGATTACCTCGAAGAATTTTTCATCAGTCATGTGGCCGCCGAACAGACGGCGGCCGTGATTGCCGAACCCATCCAGGGAGAGGGCGGGTTCGTTACGCCACCCCCCGAGTATTTTCCGAAACTGAAGGCTATCTGCGAAAAGCATGGCATCGCCCTGATCCTCGATGAGGTGCAGAGCGGCGCCGGACGCACCGGGAAATTTTTTGCCATCGACCATTGGGGCGTGACTCCCGATATCATCACCATGGCCAAAAGCTTTGCCGGCGGCATGCCGCTGTCCGCGGTGATCGGCCGTGCCGAGATGATGAATGCCTCCCACGTGGGCGGACTGGGCGGTACCTATGGCGGCAACCCCGTCTCCTGCCGGGCGGCGCTGGCCGTCATGGAGATCCTGCTCGAAGACGGTCTGATGGACCGGGCGGTGGTATTGGGTGAAACTTTGCGGGCACGTTTTACCGCCATGCAGGAACGCTATGCGATCATCGGCGACGTGCGCGGTAAAGGCCCGATGCTGGCCATGGAACTGGTGGAGGACCGCGAATCCAAGAAGCCGGCCACCGACAAGGCCAAGGCGCTCGCCAGCCGCTGTTTTGAAAAGGGACTGGTATTGCTTTCCTGCGGTAATTTCGGCAATGTCATCCGCACCCTGATGCCGCTGGTCATCACCGATGAACAACTGGACAAGGGGCTGGCCATACTCGAAGAGAGTCTTGAGGAAGTCACGCGGTCCTGATTTTGGAGTTGCAATCAATGCCAAAGCTTTAATGCTAAATGTCAAATGGCGGAATGCTGTCGGTTTTATGGTAAAATTGATTTCCGTCCTTCAACTGGCATTTGGGCGTTGATATTTGAAGTTCTTTGTCGGAAATGAACAACCGCCAAGGAATTAGGCACGTCCATCATTTTCAAAAATATCGAAGGATACCCCCATGTATGGTTTTTTTAAACAGGCATTGACCGTCGATGTGAGCAACCGATCCTGCCAGACAGAGATGCTGAGCGATGCATTTCTGCAAACTTGCATGGGCGGCAAGGGACTGGGAACCCAACTGCTGCTGGATCGCAATCCGGCAGGCGTGGATCCCTTTTCCTCCGACAACCGCCTGGTGCTGGCCCTGGGACCGGCTACGGACAGCCCCATCCACGGATCCTGCCGCCATGGCATGTTCGCCAAATCCCCTCTGACCGGCCTCTACAGTGAGTCCTATGCCGGCGGCAGTGCGGCCATCGCCATGAGCCGGGCCGGTTTCGACGCCTATATCATCAAGGGGGCGTCGGATCGTCCGCTGTGGCTGGAGATCACGGATCAGGGGGTCTTTTTTCATGCGGCGGACGACCTGTGGGGGCTGGACACCTTCGAGACCGAGGAGGCCTTACGCAAAAAGGTGGCCGCGACGTCGCCGGGCATTCTGGTGATCGGCCCGGCAGGCGAAAACCGCGTGCGCTTTGCCGTCGTGAAAAATGACGGATGGCGGGTTTGCGGCCGTACGGGCATGGGGGCGGTGCTGGGCTCCAAAAAAATTAAAGCCGTCGTTTTTCACGGCAGCCGGAAGCGCCCCTTTGCCGACCCGGCAGGCCTTAAAGCCTATGCCAAGGAGAACTTGGCGCTATACAAGGACCACCCCGTCACCCAGGCCTACCGCAATAACGGTACGCCCATGATGGTGGATATTCTCAACAAGGCCGGGGGATTTCCCAGCCGCTACTGGTCCCAGGGATCGGTGCAGCAATATGAAAACATCAACGCCCAGAGCATCAAGGATCGCTGCCAGCCCAAGCCCAAAGCCTGCCGGACCTGTTTCCTGGCCTGCGGCAAATCGGTTCGGGTCCAGCAGGGGCGCCACCAGGGATTGACGCTGGAAGGGCCGGAATATGAAACCATCTATGCCTTTGGCGGGCTGTGCATGGTCGATCAGATCGAGGAGATCGTCTACCTGAACGATCTGTGCGACCGCATGGGGCTGGACACCATGAGCTCGGGAAACCTGGCCGCTTTTGCCATCGAAGCCAGGCGAAGGGGAAAAATCGATCTGGAGATCGACTACAACCAGCCCGATCGGATCGCCGCGCTGTTGAAAAAAATCGTGCTGCGCCAGGATGTGGGCGGATTGCTGGCCGAAGGCATCCGGCCGGCCAGCGAGGAGCTGGGTCTGGAAGATATTGCCGTTCACGTCAAGGGGCTCGAACCCTCCGGTTACGATCCCCGGGTGCTCAAGGGCATGGGACTGGCCTACGCCGTGGCCGACCGGGGTGCCTGCCACCTGCGCACCACCTTTTACAAACCGGAGTTGAGCGGCCTCATCGATCCGGACCAGATTGAAGATAAAGCTGCCCTTTTCATCGATTTCGAAGACCGCTGCACCCTTTTCGACACCCTGATTGTCTGCCGTTTCTACCGGGATTTGTACCCCTGGGAAGAGATCGGCAAAATGATCGCCCTGACCACCGGGGAGACCCTGCAGAAGCAGGATCTTCAGTCGTTGGCGGCCCGCGTTACCGACAGTACCCGCCGTTTCAATTTGAGGGAGGGGCTGCGCATGACAGACGACTGGCTGCCCAAACGGCTCTTGAACGAGGCCCTGCCGGATGGACGTCGGATCGATTCGGCGGATCTGAGGTGGCTGGTGGACGACTACTACCGCCTGAGAGGATGGCGTGAAACGGGCCAGCTTTCGGATGCGATCGCTTAAGGGGAAAAAACGCGCATGAATGTCAATGCCAACAAGCTGATGTCCCTGTCGGAGGCCGTTTCCCGGTTTGTTCCCGACGGCGCCCATATTTCCATCGGCGGATTCACCATCAACCGGAATCCCATGGCGGCGGTTTATGAAGTCATCCGCCAGCGAAAGCGTGGCCTGCATCTTTACGCCCATTCCAACGGCCAGGGGGTCGATGAACTCATCGGCGCCGGCTGCGTGGACCGGCTCGAGATCGCTTATGCCGGCAGTGGGCGCTTCGCGTCCACCTGTATCCGTTTCCGCAAATCCGTCGAATCCGGGCAGCTTCTGGTCGAGGACTACACCAACTACCAGATGACGCTGCGGTTCATGGCCGGTGCCATGGGGGTTCCCTTTCTGCCGACCCGTTCCTCGTTGGGATCGGATATCGTCAACCGCTGGGGGTTTTCGGAAACGGCGCGTCAGGCGGACCCGCGTGTCCCCAGCCGTAAACTGGCCGTCATGGACAACCCCTTCGACGGTTGGTGCGATACCGATCGGGTGGTGCTGGTACCGGCCATCAACCCGGACATCACCCTTATTCACGTGCAGGCCGCCGACCGCCAGGGAACCGCCCGCATCAACGGACTGCCCTTTGCCGATGTGGAGCAGGCCAAGGCGGCCCGGCACCTCATCGTCACTTGCGAAACCCTGGTCGACGATGACTTGTTGCGCGGGGCGCCGGAAAGGAACCAGATCCCTTTTTTCTGCGTGGACGCCGTGGTGCATGTCCCCATGGGGGCCTGGCCCACCGCCTGCTACCGGCATTACGACTATGACCCGACCCGCCTGCACCAATACCGGCACGCGGCTCTGGACGATAAGCGCTACCAAGCGTATCTGGACACGGACGTCTTGTCATCAGCGAATCATGAGGAGATGATGGCCTGCATCGATCCCCGCCAGCTGGAGAAAATCAAGGCCGATCCGCGAACCGGGTATGCCGTAGGCCTCGACCGCCGCTGAAGTGTTCATCCGGAAACGGCATCTTGCTTCCCAGCTCTGCGTTCTCGCGTTTTTGAAGTCCTCAACGTAGCGGGACTACGCCTCCGGTTTTAAAAACACTGCGGCCTTGATCTGAAACACAATCTACCATTTTCGGAAAGACACTGGATTGGTAAAATACCATCCCAAGATGGACAACCGATGTAGAGAAAGAGAACCATGTCCTCTGAAACAGATTATACCAGCCGGGAGATGATGGCCATCGCCGCCGCCAGGGAGATCCGAGACGGCGATATCGTATTTTGCGGCACGGGCATTTCCATGCTGGCTGCCATGGCAGCTAAACATATCAGCGCCCCCAACAGCGTGATTTTTTTTGAAACCGGTGCCATCGATTCCCAGTTGGAAGAAGTGCCCCTGGCGGTGGGCGATTCCCGTGTGATGTTCGCCACCTCCGTCAACGGCGGCCTGGCGGATGCGTTCGCCACCATGCAGAACCGCTTTACCGGCCGTCAGGTGGTGGGTATCATGGGCGCCGCCCAGATCGACATCTACGGCAACCTGAACTCCACCGTCATCGGTGACTACCTTCATCCCACGGTGCGGTTTTCCGGCAGCGGCGGCGCCTGTGATGTGGCCTCCTTCGTCAGCCGGACGATTATCTTCATGCAGCACGCCAAGCGGAAATTCGTTCCCAAACTGGATTACCTGACCAGCCCGGGGTGGCTCGACGGGCCTGATGGCCGTAAAAAGGCCGGTCTGCCGGAAGGGGGCCCTTCCTGCGTGATCACCAACATGGCTATGATGGGATTCGATCCGGACACTAAACAGATGATTCTGAAAGGCTGTTTTCCGGGCGTGAGAAAAGAAGACGTCCTCGGGAACATGGGTTTTGCCGTGGACACGTCGCAGGCCGCCCCTATTCGGCCCCCGTCGGCGGAAGAACTGTCCATTTTAAGAGACAAGTGCGATCCCCAACGTCTGATCCTGGGTTAACGATCGATCATGGGCGATATTGTTTTTTCCACCAACGGAGTGGAGAACTCCTTGTCCATCAACCCGAGACGATTCGAGGGCCGCGTGGCCCTGGTGACCGGGTGCGGGAGCGAACGCGGCATCGGCTTCGCCGCCGCAAAACTGCTTTTCCAAAGCGGCGCACGCGTCGCCATTTCCTCAACTACCGACCGTATCTACCCTCGGCAGGCCGCCTTGGACACCTCGGGGGGAAGGGTCGTGGCCCTGACGGCCGACCTGACCCGTATGGAACAGGCCCGTGCACTGGTGGAATATGTGATCAGCCATTTTGGCTGCATCGACGTCCTGGTCAACAACGCCGGCATGACCCAGGTGGGCGATTCGGAGGCCATGATTCACCTGGCGCAATTGACTCCCCGGGAATGGCACCAATCCATCGACCGCAACCTCACCACCTGTTTCAACGTCACCCATGCGGTGCTGCCCTACATGCTGAAAAGCAGATACGGCCGCATCGTCAACGTCTCCTCGGTCACCGGTCCCCTGGTGAGCAACCCGGGAGAGGCTGCCTACAGTGCGGCCAAGGCCGCCATGGTCGGCATGAGCCGAAGCCTGGCCATGGAAGTGGCCCGCAACGGCATCACTGTCAACAATGTGGCCCCGGGGTGGATCGAGACGGGATCATCCACCGAGGAAGAGAAAACGGCGGGAGAGCATACCCCTATGGGACGGTCCGGCACGCCGCAGGAGGTCGCCGACCTGATCGCTTTTCTCGCCTCCGACGAGGCCGCCTACATTACCGGCCAGATGATCGTCATCGACGGCGGCAACACGATTCAGGATTATAAGGGACCCGGTAAAGGTTATTATTAATTCCTCCGCTCCGCATTAACCATTTGATAAAATGAATTATTTTAACGAAACGGATTTAACCGCGGTTTATGGGTCTGTTTAGATAACTGATGTTCGGATTGGGTTGACGATATGCTTGATTTGTTTTTCCCGTCGTGCCTTTCACTCCCTAATTATCCATGTCCTGATCGGGCAGCCTATTTTTGCGTGTGGTTACGCCGCCACCCGGGGGGGATGACATGACGCTACTGTGTCAACAGAAGATCGAATTCACCGGGGAAAAAATTTCTTGACGGGTATCTGATATGAGATGTATCAGATATCTGTAGGTGGACCTTGTCCAGACAGAAAATATCCATAGGAGGGTTTAACAAATGGCTAAAATGAAAATGACCACCGAGGAGGCTTTTGTAAAAGTTCTCCAGATGCACGGCATCGAACATGCGTTTGGTATTATCGGTTCGGCAATGATGCCGATTTCGGACCTGTTTCCCAAAGCCGGCATCACTTTCTGGGACTGCGGGCATGAAGGCAACGCCGGTATGATGGCGGACGGTTTCACCCGTGCCTCCGGCAAGATGTCCATGATGGTGGCGCAGAACGGTCCCGGCATCACCAACTTCGTTACACCGGTGAAAACCGCCTACTGGAACCATACCCCACTGCTTCTGGTAACACCCCAGGCGGCAAACATGACCATGGGCCAGGGTGGTTTCCAGGAAGTTCCGCAGATGGCCATTTTCGAGGACATGGTTGCCTATCAGGAAGAAGTGCTTCATCCGTCCCGCATGGCCGAGGTCCTCAACCGGGTAATCATGCAGGCCAAGCGTGCATCCGCCCCGGCCCAGATCAATGTCCCGCGTGACTTCTGGACCCAGGTGATCGACATCGAGCTGCCTGCCGCTGTTGAATTCGAACGTCCGGCCGGTGGCGAGGGCGCTATCGCCCGCGCAGCAGCGCTTCTGTCCAAGGCAAGGTTTCCCGTCATTCTGAACGGCGGCGGCGTGGTGATCGGCGGCGCGATCAAGGACGCAATGGCTCTGGCCGAGCGTCTGGACGCCCCGGTTTGCTGCGGCTATCAGCACAATGACGCATTTCCGGGCAGCCACCCGCTCTTTGCGGGTCCACTGGGTTACAACGGTTCGAAAGCCGGCATGCAGCTGATTGCCAAGGCAGACGTGGTGCTGGCACTGGGTACCCGCTTAAATCCGTTCTCAACCCTGCCGGGCTATGGCATTGACTATTGGCCAAATAACGCGGCCATTATTCAGGTTGATATCAACCCCGATCGAATCGGCCTCACCAAACCCGTTACCGTGGGTATCGTCGGTGACGCCAAGAAAGTGGCCAACGCTATTCTTGCCCAGCTTTCCGCTACTGCCGGTGATGCAAACCGCGAAGAACGCAAAGCCGACATAGAAAAAACCAAGGCAGACTGGGATCTGGAGTTGGCCACCATGGACCACGAAGAAGACGATCCAGGCACCACCTGGAACGAGCGTGCCCGTGACCGCGAGCCGGATAAAATGACGGCGCGCATGGCCTGGCGCGCCATCAAGGCCGCTTTGCCCAAAGAAGCGATCATTTCTTCCGATATCGGCAACAATTGCGCCATTGGCAACGCCTATCCGACTTTCGAAGCCGGCCGCAAATATCTGGCCCCGGGTATGTTCGGACCCTGCGGCTATGGCTTCCCGGCAATCCTGGGCGCAAAAATCGCACAGCCCCATGTTCCGGTGGTCGGTTTTGCCGGTGACGGCGCCTTCGGCATTTCGATGAACGAAATGTCCGCCTGCGGCCGCGACAACTGGCCTGCGATCACCATGGTCATTTTCCGCAACTACCAGTGGGGCGCCGAGAAAAGGAATACCACGCTTTGGTATGACGACAACTTTGTAGGGACCGAACTGGATCTTGATGTCTCTTACGCGGGTATCGCGCGCGCCTGCGGGCAAGAAGGGGTTCAGACAACCTCCATGGACGATCTGACAAAGAAGCTGAATGCGGCTATCCGGGCGCAGATGGAAGAAGGCAAAACCACTTTCATCGAAGTTCTGACGAACCAGGAACTTGGCGAACCGTTCCGTCGCGATGCAATGAAAAAGCCGGTTGCCGTAGCGGGGATCGATCCTGCCGATATGCGCCCGCAACAGGGGTGCTAAGTGCCCCAATAAATACGATGGCATTCGATTACCGATACAGCCCGACTCGCCGCGTTGCTCGGCGCGCCAATAGCGCTGCAATTGTCGCTTCTTCCGCCTTGCGATCCTGGCGTCTCGGCAATCTCGGTGCGTCATCGTATTTTCGAACAAGAGCAACGAGACATTCAACCGGCCAGAATGCTATGACATTGCCGGTTAAGATAAAAGCATTGATGCCAAGACCGATACGTCCGGAAAAGAAAACGACCGTATGATGAATTTACAATCACTGCGCGAACAGGTCTACGAATACCTTCGGGAGGAGATGCACAAGGGGCATATCCTACCCGACACAATCCTGAATCTTAACGAGATCATTCAGCGGTTGGGCGTTAGCAAAACGCCACTCCGAGACGCGCTCATCAAACTTGAGGCCGAAGGCTTTGTTACCATCATGCCCAGGCGGGGGGTCGTGGTCAATCCGTTGACGATTGAGGACGTTAAAGACTTCTATCAGATCATCGGTGCGATTGAAGGGGAGGTCGTCAAAGAAGTGTTCCCTCGCCTCGGAACCCAGAAAATTTCTGCTTTGCGTCAACTGAATTCCGAAATGCGGGATGCACTACGGATGGATGAATTCGATACCTATTACCAGCTGAACCTTTCCTTTCATAATACCTTCCTGAATTTGTCAGCCAACAAGCACCTGCAAGAATTTATTATGCCCATGAAACAGCGGCTATACGACTTTCAGCAACGTCCATACGTCAAGGAATGGGAGCTTCGCAACTGTGTTGAACATGACTCGTTTATCGACATGGTCAAGCAAGGGAATTGTGCAGGCGCCGTTCATTGTATGCGGGACATTCATTGGTCTTTCAGCGTTCAGGAATCCTATATCCGGGAATTTTACAGACGCAGTGCCGATTTTTCAGAAAAGGAAAAGGGTTTTAACTGGTCCTGATTCGTTTTCATATCAGCATTAAACCCTCCTTCACGAAACGTCATGAGGTTTTGACCGAGCCCATTTTAAGGATCAACGCGATTGCCTGGCCGCTTATGATTTTCGTTCAATAATTTTGGGTTTGACAATCGTCAAGCCGAATAGATATGTCAGGTATCAAGCTTCCGTCGTCGGGGGTTTTGAAAATGATCGACTCATCGGCCGCTCATTGGATCACCATTCCCTTTCCCCGGCAAGATTCATCGCATTGCTTCAACAAGCTGGAGTATTTTAATTCATCGGGCATCAATCGCATCTTTGCCGCCGAAAAAGCGGGGATCGAACAATGCCGGTCGATGCGCGACTTGAAAAATATGAGAGAACGTTTGAAACTAATTTTCGATCAGGCAATCCACAACTCAAGGAGGACTAAACATGATCGTTGGCATACTTAAGGAAATCAAGACGGAAGAAAATCGTGTTTGCATGACACCGGCCGGTGTTGAAGTCATGAAGATGAATGGCCATACGGTTCTGTTTGAAAAATCGGCCGGTGTTGCCAGTGGCTTCGATGATGAAGCCTATCTTTTAGCAGGAGCCGAAAGGGTGGTAACACCCAAAGAAATCTACGATCGTTCCGATATGGTCATGCATGTTAAAGAACCGCTTGCGTCTGAGTACGATCTAATCCGTCCGGGACAGATCGTTTTCACCTATCTCCATCTGGCGGCAGCTGAAGAACTGACCCGGGCGATGATCAAGAGCGGCTGCATCGGCATTGCTTATGAAACTATCCAGAAAGCCGACAGATCGCTGCCCCTGCTGACCCCCATGAGTGAGGTTGCCGGTCGCATGGCGATCCAGGAGGGAGCCAAATATCTGGAGATGCAGCAGGGGGGGCAAGGGGTCCTGTTAGGTGGCGTTCCCGGTGTATCCCCCGCCACCGTTGTTGTCATCGGCGGTGGCGTGGTTGGTACCAATGCGGCCAAGATGGCTTGCGGCTTAGGCGCCAAGGTCTATGTGCTGGATATGAATCTGGACCGGCTGAGATATCTGAGCGATATTATGCCCGCCAACTGTTTTCCGATGATGTCCAGTCCGGCTGCGATTCGTGAACTGCTTAAACAGGCTGATCTTGTTGTGGGTGCCGTATTGGTCGCCGGCGCCAAAGCGCCCCGCCTGGTGACCAACGAGATGATCGGGGAGATGAAAAAAGGGGCGGTATTGGTCGATGTCGCCATCGACCAGGGAGGTTGCTTTGAATGCTCCCGACCGACTACCCATTCCCAGCCGACCTTCAACCAGAATGGCACCGTGGTTTACTGTGTGGCCAACATGCCCGGTGCGGTGGCCAAGACGTCAACGCTTGCCTTGACGAATGCCACACTGCCCTATGCGGTTCAGATTGCCACCAAGGGCTGGAAACAGGCATGCAAAGACAATCCGGAGATCAAATACGGGCTCAATATTGTTGACGGCCATGTAAGCTTTAAGGGGGTGGCCGAGGCCTTTGATATGGAGTATGTGGATGCCGACACGCTGCTGTGAGGCAGATAGAAGCTATACGCCACATTTAAAGCAGCTTGAAGAAAACGGCTCCATCCGCGATCTTTCTCAGACGGATGGAGCCGTTTTCTTCCCATCCGGACAAGCCCCTGCTACGGAATTCCACCCATGGGAATCAACTCATGGGACGACACAGCCCTTTTGGGCGGTTTGAGGATTGCCGGCTGCCCCGCGCGATAGATTTTAGGGGCTTGACTCATCTTGAATCACGTTACCGTTGACCACGCATCGTCTTCGGTCTGCGTTTCCATATCGAACGTTACTTTTAATAGAAACATTGTAAAATAGGCAAGGGGTATTTTGATCTGCGGGACGCAGGTGGAGGGAAGCGGGGAGGGCGGCCAACCATCGTGGCCGATGGCAGCAGCAATGATGCCGGATCAGGATACTATCGTTGAAAATAAATGCCCGGAGATATCAGGATGCCACTGAATCCTTGGACCAGGCAATGAATCGAATTCCCAGCTTTTTTAATTCACGGAACGACATTCCTTCTCGAATGCCGGTGAATACCGCCTCCGGCCGGACGACCTGACATCCGGCCAGGACATCTGCACCGTGAGAAAAGAGCACGGGCGACAACGGTGTGGTGGGGCCGATGATAATCGTATGGGCGTGGGGGGCTTTTTTCAGGTAAGAGGCCATGGCACGGGTGATCAGGGTGGTGCCGGTCAGACCGAGCACCTTGCAGCGCCCCAGGATATCGTCCCATTGGTCCGGTGGGGTTCGTCCGGCCACTTTCTGGAGTTCGAAAAGATAAAGGGTTTTCACCTGCTGGCGCAGCCAGTCGGTAAAAGGGAATTCTCCTACCAAGACCGTTTCGTCATCTTTACCTTTCTCGGCCATGATCCGGGATGCCTCGATGTCGGGCTGGTTCTGTGGAGGAATGATGCCGGCATTCAAAGCCGCCGCGCCAAGGCTGATGGAAAAGGCGCCGGGTTGTTTCAGCCATTCGGCAGCCGAATGTAAGGGCTTTCCGATCATTTTATCCATCATCATTCGCTCATTTGCCGTCGGCGCGGCTCCCAGTGCGGAGGCCAGACCGGTGCAGGCGGACCCGTTTTCATCGGCCCGGACCCCGATAAAATGAGATCCCACGGCAATGTCCGAGATGACCGCCGAGGGTCGGTCCATGGCTTGAAGAAGGTCGTCGATCAGCCGGCGCTCAATGCCAACGGCCGGTCGTTGGATTGAATCAGCAGGATGGTTGTTGTGGCAATGTCGGCAGGGCATAGTGGTTTTATCCTGTATTCGATTAGGTTGGTTTGGCTGATGATTACAATTCCATGCAATGTTATGCAATAGACCGAATTAGAGCTACGGTTGACCCTATTTCCGCTGGAAAAAATAATTGCGTGGGAGCGGGACCCTGTTGGGTCAACGGTTCCTTGGACGTGTTCAAGAAAACCCCTTTTTATTATAAAATCGAAACCATCCCCAACTTAAAACTATTTCTTTCTATTGATGTCAATATTGACACCGGCAGTTATAGGCATTTTCTTATATGATTATTAGCGCTGGCTCCGGGGTGCTGGACAGAAACCCGCATTTTTAAGTGAAGAAACTCTGCCGGGTTGGGATCAGGCTGCCCGGTGTTGAGGAAGTTGGCCGAAATAGACCACATCGGGGGTCTGCCCGTCAAGCGCCGAATGCGGTCGGCGTTGGTTGTAAAAAAGGAAGTAGCGCCCCAGGCCGCGCCGGGCATCCGCCACCGAGTCATAGGCATGAAGATATACTTCTTCATACTTGACGCTCTTCCAGAGGCGTTCGACAAAGACGTTGTCGCGCCAGGAGCCTTTCCCGTCCATGCTGATCTGAATATGATGCTTTTCCAACAAGCCGACAAAGTCTTTGCCGGTGAATTGGCTGCCCTGGTCGGTATTGAAGATTTCCGGGGTTCCGTAATCCCGAATCGCTGCTTCGACAGCATCAATGCAGAAATCGGCCGTCATGCTGTTGGACAGCCGCCAAGCCAGGACACGTCGCGTCGCCCAGTCCAATACAGCCGCCAGGTAGATAAAGCCCTTGTTCATCGGAATGTAGGTGATATCCATGGCCCAGGTCTGATTGGGCGCTGTGATCTTTCGATGGCGCAGCAAGTACGGAAACACCTTATGGCCCAGATGCGGTTTGGTGGTGCGGGGGCGTTGGTAAAGGGCCTCTATCCCCATTTTTCGCATCAAGGTGGCGACATGCCTGCGACCGACACTGGCCCCGTCTTGTCGCAGCAGATCCCGTAGCATCCGGCTGCCGGCAAAGGGATATGCAAGATGCAGCCTGTCAATCTGCCGCATCAATTCCAAATCTGCTGCTGAGACGGCCCGGGGGGCGTAATAGAACGACGAGCGCGCCATTTTCAGGATCTTGCATTGCTGCACCACCGGCAACGGGTGCTGCCGATCAATCATCACTTTGCGCTCGCATCGGGAATACGACCGAGCGCGCCGGCCAAAAAATCGTTTTCCATTGCCAACTGGCCGATCTTGGCATGTAGATCTTTGACATTGGGGCCGTTGACGGCCTTGCGCTCTGCCGCTGTAGCGAACAGATCCTTGGCGTGCTCTTGCAGTTGGGTCTTCCACTGCACGATCTGGTTCGGGTGGACATCGAACTGTTGAGCCAACTCCGCTAAGGTCTGGTCGCCCCGTAAGGCTGTTATCGCCACCTTGGCTTTGAAGGTTGCTGCGTGATTCCGTCTAGGTCGTTTCATTGTCTGCTCTCCTTGGTTAACGAATAGTTACTGCGTTATTAGAGCAGAGTTTTCACTTAAAAGCCTGTCCTTTTTTCCGAAACCGGCTCTATTATCATCAGGACAATACTGACCAATGCATACCTAAAAGAACCATGATGAAGAGGCGGGGGTTCGGCTATGAACAGAAGATCGCTCATGGGGCAATGGTTTACTCGACCACCAATCAATGATATCCGTCATCCTGATTGTTCGTTTGGATTGTATGCAGCGGATCTGTGATCGTTTCGGATTTCACAACGTACCGGTGATTGAGACCCCCCAACCCCGGGTCCTCGATCATCTTCGCACTGTCGAGGAGCGGGCGTTGATTCCCCATTTAAAGGAGCGGCAAAGATAGAGAACAGCCACAGGAAACCCAACCATGCTCGTGATCAACAACCGATTGGCCATTCCGGAGCGTGAGTTTGACATCAGCGCCATCCGATCCCAGGGCGCCGGCGGACAGAATGTGAACAAGGTGGCGACGGCGGTGCATCTGCGCTTCGACATCGGTGCCTCGTCTTTGCCGGAACCCGTCAAAACTCAGGTATTGCGATGCCGGGACCAGCGTATCACCAAAAGCGGCGTCATCGTGATCAAGGCCCAGGAATATCGCACCCTGGAAAAGAATCGGGACGCGGCGCTGAGGCGTCTGGCGCAACTGATCCGCAGCAGCCTGGCGCCGGTCAAAAATCGAAAGCCCACCCGCCCCACACAGGGTTCCAAACGACGGCGCATGGACCGCAAAACCCGGCGGGGAAAGCAGAAGACCTTAAGACAGAAGGTTTCTTTCTAACCCCTTTTTTACTCGCGCGAGAAGGACGGAAATGCCTCGAAACGAAAACAACAGATCCCGGCTGGTATACTCCACCGAAAACGGCCGAACCTGCCCGGACTGCAAGAAGAATCTGGACCGCTGCACCTGCCGGAAAAGGTCGGCACAGGCGGTCGGGGACGGCATCGTCAGGGTCGGGCGATTGACCAAAAGTCGCAAGGGCAGCGGCGTGACCGTGATAACCGGCCTCTCCCTGAATGATAGTGAATTGAAGCAGGTGGCTAAAACACTCAAACAAAAATGCGGTAGCGGCGGTACGGTCAAATCCGGCAGCATCGAAATTCAGGGGGATCACCGGGATGTATTAATGGCCGAACTGAAAGGCATGGGGTATACGGTCAAGCGGTCGGGGGGATGACAGCGGGAGTACCGCCCATTTCCCCTCAGGTTCTAAAGGGAGAGGGTCGCATCATTCAAAAGAGAACCGGATGAACTCAGGGATTATTTCTCCCCCACGTTTTAGCTTTTCATTTTAAGCCTGTCGAAGGGTGATCGCCGATGAACCCAACAGATAACCGACAGCGGTTGAAAACGATCGCAACGTCAATTTTTAATGCCGGGGTAGAGGCTGTCGATCCGGAGAGCTGCGTCACTCGGCACCTTCAGCTGACCGCCGGTGATCTTCGGGTGGGAAAGCGATCCTTCTACCTGGAAAAGATCGAAAAACTCTATCTGATCGGTGCCGGCAAGGCTTCCGCGGCCATGGCCAGGGCGGCGGAAAAGGTGCTTGGCGAGCGTATCGACGCCGGACTGGTCATCACCAAATACGGCCACGGCGTGCCCTTGCGCCGGTGCCGGGTGATGGAAGCCGGGCATCCGGTTCCCGATGAAAACGGGATCAAGGCCACCCGGGCGCTTCTGGACCTGGTGGCCACGGCCGGTCCCGGCGATCTGATCCTGTGCATGATCTCCGGGGGGGGCTCCGCCCTCACCCCTGCGCCTGCCGAAGGGATCATCCTGGCCGACAAACAGGAGACTACCCGTCTGCTGCTGGCCTGCGGGGCAACCATTCACGAGATTAACACCATTCGCAAGCACCTGTCGCGTATCAAGGGCGGGCGGCTGAGCCGATGCGCCAACGGCGCACCCCTGGTTTCCCTGATATTGTCCGACGTCATCGGCGACGACCTGGATATCATTGCCTCCGGGATCACGGCGCCGGATCCGGGCACCTTTGGCGACTGTCTGGAGATCTTGTCCCGCTACGGCCTGCTGGAAAGGGTTCCCGCGCCGGTGAGCGGGCATCTGTCTGCGGGCGGCCGGGGAGATGTGGACGAAACGCCGAAGCCGGGGGATCCTGTATTTGCCGGTGTGGAAAACCGGATTGTCGGCAGTCTTTCGGATGCGTTGTCCGCCGCCGAGATCGAGGCCCGCCGGTTGGGATTCAACCCGCTCATCCTCTCGTCGATGATCCAGGGAGAAGCCAGAGAAGTGGCGAAAGTACTCTGCGCCGTCGCCGGCGAGGTCCGGCGGTCCGGTCGGCCGATCCCGGCTCCCGCCTGCCTGCTTTCCGGGGGGGAAACCACGGTAACGCTCAAAGGTGACGGAAAGGGAGGACGAAACATGGAGCTCGCCCTGGCCGCGGGTATCGCCCTGTCGGGTGCCTCCGGCATGCTGATGCTTTCAGCCGGTACGGATGGCTCGGACGGGCCCACCGATGCAGCCGGCGCCTTTGCCGACGGTTCAACGGTTTCCCGAGCCCATGGCCTCGGATTGTCCCCATCCGGATACCTTGCCGGCAACGATGCCTACCGGTTTTTTCAACCCTTGGGAGACCTTTTCATCACCGGCCCCACCCTTACCAACGTGATGGACCTTCAGGTCTTGCTGATCGATCAGTGATGCCGTAATAGTCAATATACCCTTTCCTTCCGAGTGATAAGAGACTCTCATGTTTGCAGCCAACAAAACTAAAATTGTCTGTACGATCGGCCCTGCCTCACGCTCACTGGAAGTGGTGATGCAGCTTATCGGAGAAGGCATGAACGTTGCCCGTCTGAATTTTTCTCACGGAGAGTTCAGCGGCCATGCCAGAGACATCAAGGTTATTCGGCAGGCCTCTGAAACGGTGGGTATTCCCGTTTCCATCATGGCCGACCTGCCGGGCCCCAAGATCCGCATCGGAGAACTCGTCCGTGAGCCGATCCTGCTGAAAACCGGCCAGCGGTTGACCTTGACCACCGAAACAATTCAGGGGACCGAGCAACGGATGAGCGTCGCGTTTCCCGAGCTGACCGCGGTGGTCAACAAAGGGGATTGCATATACATCAACGATGGCTTCATTCAACTCACCGTCATTGCCGTGGAGGCACCGGATGTCCACTGCGAGGTCGTTGTCGGCGGTATGGTTCGGTCGAGAAAAGGCCTTAACCTACCCGACGTGGAATTAGGCATTTCGGCTTTCACCGACCATGACCGGCAGTGTATGGAATTTGCGTTGAATTGCGGCGTGGATGCAATCAGCCAGTCATTTGTCGAAAAAGCCTCCGACATCTCCATGGTCAGAGCCGCCGCCCGGGCAATGGGCCGCGATCCCTTTATCGTTGCCAAAATTGAGCGATCCCGGGCGGTTGAAAACCTGTCCGGCATTCTCGAAGAGGCGGACGGCATTATGGTGGCCCGCGGGGATCTGGGCGTCGAGATCCCAATTGCAAAAATTCCTTCTGTCCAGAAACGGATCATGGACATGGCCAATCGGTTGGGCAAACCGATCATCACAGCTACCCAGATGCTGGAATCCATGGCCACCCGCAGGCTCCCCACCCGCGCCGAAGCCACCGATGTGGCCAATGCCATCCTCGACGGTACCGATTGCGTCATGCTGTCGGGAGAATCCGCAGTGGGTGACTATCCGGTCGAATCGGTGCGCATGCTGAAGGCCATTGCCGCCGATATTGAACCGAATCGTTCACTGTACGCCAAAAGTAGAGAGCCCAATTTAATGGCATCCAGGGTGCCCGTCGCTTTTGAGGACGTTATTGCGCTGAGTGTGGCTTCCGCCTTAAATTATATCACTCCTGCAGCCATATTCACGCCCACCCGGAGCGGCGCTACGGCCAGGCGCATCTCACGGTTTCGATTGCCGGTCTGGATCATAGCGGTCAGCTCCAGGAGGAAAACCTGCCAGGAGTTGCTTTTTTCCTATGGGGTATTGCCTGTTTTTGAACCGGACCATCCCAAAGATTGGAGATCCTGGATCGGAAGCTGGCTTAACCGTCAGGAAATAACCGGCGGATTGGTCATCCTCACCGAGGGGCCTTCAGCCAAATACCCGGACCGAAACAATCGCATGGAAATCATTGATCTGAATGCAAGCTGAACATCGCCAACACCGGGTGTTTTCTTTTGTTCGTTCATACCCTTCCATATTGCATTGCGCCCAAAGAACCTTTCAACGATCTTCTAAACTGCTCAGATTATAAGTTTTCCTTTGAAAATTATAGCGATGGACGGATATACGCTCACCCGAGAGACAAACCCGGGGACGCTGTAGCAGCGATCGGTGAACTGTTGGTTTTCGAAGAAACGGTGCCTGCCGACGTCATTGAACGATGCCGGGACAGCGACATCGCCATCATCAACAAAACACCTCCTTACGCCGACACCCTGTCGATGCTATTCAATACAAGCAGGGTAATACAGTGACCACCATGGCAGGCGTTGGCATCGAAGGCGTGACATTACGAATGAAGGAACACCTGGAAGATTGAGATCCATCATGATGACCCGGATCGATGATTTCAGATTTACTGGAATGTCGTTTTTCCAATCCATGCTTGACAAATTATAAACTCTCCTCAGTATATGTATACTACACTGTGATAGCTGCATTATCTACCTCTTCAAAAGAATGCTCCAACTCGGGTGCCCTGAAAATATATCACGAATAGGCACCAATCCTTTGAAACGAATGCAGTGATAGACAGTCCACAAACATAAAGTATCCATGAACAGAGGAGAAACTATCATGCGGATAGCCAAAGAGGACGTGGACATTAAAATGGAAATTCCTGGAGCCGTGATTCGTCAGCGAACGGGTTTTGGTGATGCAACTGGATTAGGCAAGATCAGTGGCGAGTACTTCAGCCTTTCGTCAGGAGTCGATACCACCCCACTGTTTCAAGGCCTAGAAGACAATTTGTGTCAATGCCCCCACTGGGGTTTTGTCCTGCGCGGCCAACTCACCACGACCGACGTGAACGGTGTGCAAGAGACAGTCAACGCGAATGATCTGTTTTACTGGCCACCCGGACACAATGTAAAGGTTGATGCCGATGCGGATATTGTAATGTTCAGTCCTCAGCTTGAGCACAGCCACGTCATCAATCACATGATCGAGAAGGTGAAAAGCTAAAACCCGGAACCGGGAGATAGACGCTTGGTTTTCAACAATCGAGCAACATCTTCAACCTGATTCTGAATAGAGCTGCTTATCAAATAACTCCCCCAAAACCAAGGGACTCAAAGTCCTACGGTTTTGGTGCGTTTGACGATTCGTATCCAAATCAAATCCCGCGCGCTACCAAATCGTTGATTGCTGCTTCTCCCGCCCTGCGATCCGGGCGTCTCGGCAATCTCGGCGCGTCACCGTATTTACGAACAGGGGCACTAAGTTACCAATTCCCCCACCCCCAGCACTCATTCCCAGGCACTTTCTCGTAATTTCGAGTCCCCACTGGTATTCAGTTTAGGATCCCGGGCAGGACTTTTAAACTGCCAGAACCCTGAAGATTTCAAATAAACATTGAAGGCAAGGCTTGACTATGCGATTTGAGCGAATCAAGATCAACGTAAAAAATATTTCTAGGGATCTGCGGAGGAATGCAACAATAATGACTGCGACAGCTCACTCAAAAGCGCTATTCCAAGTATTGACTGCGGGCATGCTCTGGTCATTCGGTGCACTTACGATCCGTTACATGGTCGATCCGCAAAACTATCGCTGGCAATATCTATTTTTCCGGGGCCTGACGGTCGCGGCGATATTATGCATCTGCCTCATTGCAAAAGATGGAAGCCGGTTCTTTAACAATTTTAGAAGAATCGGTATGCCGGGTGTCGTTGGCGCTTTCGGACTCGTGGGAGCCTTTATCTGTTTCATCTGGTCCATAACGTTGACAACCGCTGCCAATACCCTGTTTTTGTTTGCAACCACCCCCTTTCTTGCTGCATTCATGGGCATTGTGATCCTTAAGGAAAAAATCCGTCCGACAACCTGGGTTGCAATGACCATTGCTCTCATCGGAACGACCGTGATGGTGATTGAGGGCTTGGAAGGCGGAAGCGTCCTTGGAACGATCACGGGATTTGCCGCGGCATGTGGGTTTTCAATTTTCTCAGTGTGCCTCAGGTGGCGAAAAGAAACCCCCCAATTCTCAACGGTTGCAATGGCGGGCTTCCTTTGTTCGATTTTGACTGCCAGTATTCTCTTTCTACAAAACGATTCGGTGTTGATGCCGATTCGCAATATCTATCTCAGCATGGTGCACGGCACACTGATCGGCGTGGGGTTAATTTTGTTTTCGCTCGGAGCAAAATATTACCCGGCGGCTGAATTGAATTTACTCTCGCTGGTGGAGGTTGTCGGTGGGGTCATTTGGGTATACCTGCCTATCTTCGGCATTAACGAAGTCCCGAGCATGCTCACGGTGGTTGGCGGTTGTATCGTAACCTGCGCAATCATTTTGGATAGTGTCGGGACAAGATACAAAAGGGAACTGGTGAAGGTGATTGGAAATTGAGGATTTGTTTGTCATGCCCCCTAAAATCATCGGCTTAATATCCGCCATCTTGGAAGTTGGAATCTTTGCCTGGAGATCCAAAGAGACGCCCTTGGGTCGACCATGAATCCTGCTGTCGCTGGGACTATGCGCCGGGTAGCTATTTTGTTCTCCTTTTTAATTCTGGCTTTATGGAGAGATTTGCGGCATCAAATATTGCCATCCCTGTGGTCCGGTCCATTTTTAAGCCACACCGCCAGCATCATGCCCAACATGGCCAGGCATTCCATGTCCAGATAGGCATCGGAATGATTCTCGAACAAGATCGAACAGTCTGCCGGGAACTCGTCGTCCTGGTCGTTGAACAACATTAACAAATTAACTTTGGGAAGCGCTGGAAAATTGATGGCCAGGTCACAGCTGATCGGTGCAGCACCCGGCTGTCCTCCCAGCGCCATGCATGCATTTTTGAGATCATCCAGCTTCCCGGAGAAGGTCTTGCTGATGGACTGCTCCGCGGTGTTCCTGAAACCGCCCGCAAACGGTGCCGCATCTTTGAAACAGTGGTACTTGATCCACTCGCTGGCGATAGGCGGCTCTTGCTGGGGGAATAAAAGCAAATATTTACATAGAATGACGCTTACCGCGTGGACAGGCCGTCTTCCTTCTGCGTCCATAACACCCTTACCCGAGACGCGATGCGGGATACCGTAAAACGGGATAACCGCCGTCTCCCCATTGATGTCAATGCCCAGGCGGTTGCCTGCGAGGCTCAGATTGATGGCTGATACATCGGCAAGGTATTTTTCGTAAATTTCATCGAAAACCGGTGCCTGCCTCATAACACCTCCCTGTTACCACAATCGCCACAAGACCTTGTTTTCCTGTTTTTCGCCCCGAACCTTTTCCATATGCCGAAGCGTGGCGAATTCGCGCTCCAGGTCGTTGAGCTGCAGGTCTGAGCCCAATTCGACGAGCAGTTGTTTGGGTTCCATGGCGCCCTTTTCATCCAGAAGCTTCAACATCTGCGATTGAATAGGCGTCAGCGAGCGTTTTTTTCCAGCGAGCTTTTCGAAATTCTTGGCACTATGGACCGCCCATGGGTCACAGGTTTTCAAGGGCGAGAGAGCAATCATGCAGCAATCCTCGCAAAGCGTTTCTCCGAGATTTTCATGTTCATCTCCAGGCGTGATGTCCTGCTTGCAGCGATCACATTTCATTTTGACCTCCAGTATATAATGGGGACGTCTATGTTTTCATACTTTCCCTATCTATAAGATCGAATCCGTTATTCTTTTCAATTTGTTCCCCGCGTTTCGAGGAGCGACTTGCCGCCGGTTGGCTGATTCTGAGCCGCCTCGCGATCTCGATGGTGGTCATTCCAAGTTTCCGATGCGCCCAAAAACATAGCAACGACCGGGCCTGGACGGTCTGGGGCGATTTCCCGCAGGCAGTGACCTGATCCGGTGTCAGCTTCATCACTTTGGCAACTTTTAATATCACCTGGTCAAAATCAATTCCCCGGGCTTTCAAAAAATACCTTTCCTCAAGCGCCTCCCTGGCCGACGCAAGGACTGTTTCCACAAAATCGCTGTCCCCCAGGATACGTTCATCCCCCTTGACGCGGAGGCCTGCTTTCCGAAAGTCCTTTAACCCTGTCCAGCCGCCTAGGCTTCTCAACAATCCGCCGCCTGTTAAATCGGGGCGATTTCCTTCAGAAAGGCCATTTTCCACAAATCCCCGATACTCTTTACGAGCCTCTTTTTTTCGATCTGAAAACAATCGGTAAACATAAGCAAGATTCTGCCACGGCTGCTCGCTTTTTCCCATAAGAACGCTATGACCGCACCACAAAAAGGCATCTAATTCCTTGAGGTCTTTCGCCAAACCGGCTCTCAACGGATTCAGGTGGATATACCGGACCAATTCTTTGAGATAAGGGGCTTCCTGACACAAAATGGATTTGTAGCGATTCTGGAAAAGCTGCCCATGACGCTTGTATTTACGATTGAACCAGCCTGCGTATCCCGTAAGCAGGCGACTCATAAAAATGGAAATGGGAACAGCGCCGGTTCTGAGCAGCAAGTGAACGTGATTATCGAGCATTGCCCAGGCAAAACAATCCATGCTCGTCTCTGGAACCAGAACCGACAGCCGGTTTATAAAATGGTTACGATCATAATCGGACCGGAATATTTTCCGCCGTTCGATTCCCCGGATGATTACATGGTGCAACGCCCCTGGCGCATCTATTCTTGCTTTTCGTGGCATGGTCACGGACTATCAGATGGGATAGGATATGTAAAGCATGAAAGCATAGACGTCCCCAAAATACCCCGAAAGTCCTTTAACCCTGTCCAGCCGCCTAAGCTTCTCAACAATCCGCCGCCTGTTAAATCGGGGCGATTTCCTTCAGAAAGGCCATTTTCCACAAATCCCCGATACTCTTTACGAGCCTCTTTTTTTCGATCTGAAAACAATCGGTAAACATAAGCAAGATTCTGCCACGGCTGCTCGCTTTTTCCCATAAGAACGCTATGACCGCACCACAAAAAGGCATCTAATTCCTTGAGGTCTTTCGCCAAACCGGCTCTCAACGGATTCAGGTGGATATACCGGACCAATTCTTTGAGATAAGGGGCTTCCTGACACAAAATGGATTTGTAGCGATTCTGGAAAAGCTGCCCATGACGCTTGTATTTACGATTGAACCAGCCTGCGTATCCCGTAAGCAGGCGACTCATAAAAATGGAAATGGGAACAGCGCCGGTTCTGAGCAGCAAGTGAACGTGATTATCGAGCATTGCCCAGGCAAAACAATCCATGCTCGTCTCTGGAACCAGAACCGACAGCTGGTTTATAAAATGGTTACGATCATAATCGGACCGGAATATTTTCCGCCGTTCGATTCCCCGGATGATTACATGGTGCAACGCCCCTGGCGCATCTATTCTTGCTTTTCGTGGCATGGTCACGGACTATCAGATGGGATAGGATATGTAAAGCATGAAAGCATAGACGTCCCCAAAATACCCCAAGTGCAGTTGCATTTTGGGAATATTGTAAAAATTCGGCAAAATTAATTTTTTCAATGAGAGATCAGGATTCTTCTAAAAATGTGATATTGGATTTTTTGAAGAGTGGGCCTAAAGCTAAAATGGAATTTTATAGGCTTTTTAAAAATAAAGCATCTAAAAGCAAAATTAACGTTTTATTACAGAATGTTATATGTGAAGGCAAAGTAGAATGCATTGAAATTAAGACAGAACGCAGACCTAAAATGATCTATCGCTTATTAGAGATATAGTAAAATATATATATATTTAATTAAAGCAATGTTTTTATTGATTTTTTTCTATCTTTATGGTCAAGTTTTTATATCTTTTAAAAATATTTACTTAAATTTCCAAGTTTACTATGAGTAAAAAGAAAAATAGAAAAAAAATTTTTAATCAACGTAATCTAAATAAATTTAAAGTTTCTTTACTAAAATCAGCAAATAAATCTGGCGCTCTTTTTAATGTAAAATATTCTCTTCCGAAATCGCAATATGATAATTTTAATCATTGGTATAAAAATGAATCGGTATATTTATCTAAAAACCTAAATCCTATTTTTCCATCTGATGCTAAAAAATTAAAATATATTATCCCTAATGTAGAGCCTGAACTTGTTAATGAATTCGAATGGGGTTGGTCTTTTCTGGGTCAGTTTGTAGATGAAATATCCTCCTTCGAAGAAGAAGTAGATCAATATGAAGATGCTATTCTATTGAGTGATTTAGATTCAGCCACCACTGCTTTAGATAAAATTGAGCATTTATATGGTTTTTCTTATTGGCTATTAAAAAATAGGTAAGCATTCACGGGGTACTTTGAGGATCCAACTGGTCTCGCAACCCCCCGAAATCAAAGCACAAAAAATAGATCATAACTAACCGAAATAATACAAAATAAATCTAGATTTTTCTTTTTGACTATGGTAGAGTGCTTTTCATGGCACTCAAAAGACCCTTTTCGGAACTCGATTGGCAACTGACACCAGAGCCGGTGCGACAGTATATCATGGCTCTGGAACGGATGCTTTTCGATATGGAACAGCGGATTGTAGCCCACGAAAAGCGGCTGGAGAAGCTTGAGGTTCGGTCCAGCAAAAATTCTCATAACTCCAGTAAGCCGCCGTCATCCGATCCGCCCTTTAGCAGGCAAAAGAGAAAACAGAAAAAGAGTACACGTGCAAAAGGCGGTCAGAAAGGCCACAAGCCGCATCAGCGGCAGATGCTGGATCCGACCGAGAGCCATTGGTTGATGCCGACGCGCTGCGCATGCGGGCATGCGCAGTTCGATCCGCAAAAGATGCAGCCGTTTTATGCGCATCAGCATATCGAGCTACCCGAAATCGAAATGCAAATCAGCCACTATATTCTCCAGCAATGTGACTGTCCCAACTGCGGCAGGACGGTCAAGGCCGCGCTACCTTCTGACGTATCCACCGGTTATGGGCCGCGCTTTACCGCGCTTATCGGAGAATTGAGTGGGATCAAGGCCATGAGCCGCAACGACGTCAAGCAGTTGTGTGAGTCGGTTCTGGGCATCGGGATTGCCACCGGAACCATCCAGAAGCTTGTCGACCGCACGTCAAATGCGCTATTGCCGGCCTACGAACGCATCGGCCGGGTCGCCCGACGCTTTTGGTGCAACTACATCGACGAAACTTCCTGGTTTAAGGAAAACGACCTGCACTGGTTGTGGGCCATGGCCAACGAACGGGTGGCGTTTTATCGCATCGACCCGCATCGCTCCAAGGAAGCTTTCGAAAAACTGGTCCGGGATTGGGACGGGATTCTGGTCAGCGATGGTTACGGCCTATATCGAAAATGGGTTAACCGCCAAACCTGCCTGGCCCATCTGATCCGCAAAGCCGATGCCCTGGCGGAACGAAAGAAAACCGATCTTTGCCGCTTCGGAGAAATCGTCGCCGCCTGGCTGAGGCAACTGGTATCGTTTGCCAAAGAACCTCCCGACCCGGAAATGTGGTCGGATTTTTATACGTTCTTTTTGTTTACCGTCTCCGTTTGGGAGAAGGACAAGACCGACGCCGGAAAACTCGCCCGGCAGATTGTTCGCGAAATGGACAGTCTGTGGACCTTTCTCGATCACCATGGCATTGAACCGACCAACAACCGTGCCGAACGGGCACTGCGCTTTGGGGTGCTATGGCGAAAGCGCAGCCTGGGCACCCAAAGCGAAAAGGGAAACCGGTGGGTCGAAAGGATATTATCCCTGAAAGAAACCTGCCGTCTAAATGCAAAACCGACGTTCCCGTTCCTCGTGGAATGTATTACTTCCTATTTTCGAAGGTCGACGCCCAATCTCTCCTGGATTTAATTCAAACTGGAATATCCCGTGAACGCGTACAAAAATAGAATTCTTATAATTCAATTAAAGGACGGACTTGAAGCACAAAAAAAATATGCCAATGAAATAAAAGAAAATGCATACAGCCACGGTATTCTCCCTTTTATAACTCATTATATAAGCTATCGTTTAGAACCTGCTATAACACCTACTAGATTTATGAATCTTATAGATGATATAATGAGCAAGAATAGCGTATCTTTTGATTTAGAGTCATTTATAAGATATCATTTGATACCAGGATATGTACCTAATGTTGAAGATTTGCCTATATTATTAGTTTGGGATGCTTTTGGAACATTAATTGATTATTACAATTCTTTGGTTAATCTATTTTTTATTTATTGTAGTCGTAATCTTTCATCGGAAACGATTAATAAAATTGCTCCTAAAAAGAAATTGGTAGAAAAATTAAATAGCAAAAAGTTAACTATCTTTAACGAAGTCTTTTTTGAAAGCGATGAAAAAATAGCGATTGAAAAAGAAGAAGAAGAGATTTTCATATTATATTTGAATAAACAATATGAGCAGTTAATAGAAAGGTCGTTAAATTTACTCTCAGTTCATCCTAACAATTTTAATATAATTGATTTAGTTTCACGGGCCTTATCTTTCAAGGCTGATTTTGTTTTACCCGATAGCAATAAGTTATATATTGAAATAATCAAACTTATGAAATCAGTGATTTTAAAGGATGAGGATTATTATTCTTCAATTAGTGAATTGTTCAAAATTGCATGGAACTATATAAGTTCGTCATGGTCAAAATCTCTATTATCCTTTTGCATTAAAGAATTCTCCGATGATCCATTAAACGGAAACCATGCTTATTCTCTATATTCAATCTTTCATAATAATCGAGTTCCAATAACAAGATTGCCAGATATAACTAATAGAGATCTCAAAAAAAAGTACATTAAATATTTTAGAAAGCATTTTGCAAATGTAGAAATAAATAAATATTTTGACTTGTGTATTGAAGAAGATGCCTGCATATTAGAGGAAGTAACCAACGAAGAAATGTCTCTTTTAGAAGGAATCAAACAATATTCAAAAGGAAATTATAAAATCGCTTTAGAACATGCAAATAAGTTATTAGTTTTGAAAAAACCTTATTACAGCAACCAAGCGATAAGAATCATTGCAAATTCCTTATTAGAAACAAAAAAAATTGAACAGGCGATCGAATTTTCAGTTAATTGTTATTTAAATGATCATAAAATTATAAACTATTTGCCATTATCAAAAATTGTAAACTTATACAGAGAACAAGATCTTGATTTATCATTTAACATAAACTTACCCATATTGCTTGATGTATATGTTAAACAAGGAAATACAAAATGGGAATATTTACGACCTTATGCTTATGAAGACTTTTTAATTTCACAAGGATTTGAAAAACCATCTGAATTGATCAATAGATTGGATGAATACGACCATTCTAAGCTAATATATTTTCTAAAAGAAATTTGTATAGAAATTGTGATGGATAATTCTGAATTTTTTGATCATTCAGATGAAGTCCCTGAAGAAAGAATTAACGTATGCAGTCAACTTATTGATTTAGATTCAGAAAATTCGCATGAATATCAACTTGAAATTAAAAATATTATTAGCAGACTTACCATTAAAAACCGTTTAAGAGAAATTGAAAAGAGTAAAATTTATGTAGATATCGAAAGTATACATGCCTACGCGGAAAAAAACCTGAAAGAAAATTTTGAAAGATATATTTCCTTTTTAAAGGATGGTATTGATAAAATAAGTTTTAAATTTCCATTAGACGAAAAATTATCAGCTAAAAATACTGATTTAGAAAGGCTCTTAAAAACAATACTCCCCGATAATGAGAAAAATTCATTGTTTGAGTCAATGATTCTTGATTTGAGAGATCAGTTTGTTTCAAGCACAGAGCACGGTTTAGATGGATATCTAAGTGTTCGTATTCGTCATGGAACATTATCAAGTCACTTGCGAAGTCCATTGGAAGAAAATAACCTTATAACTCAAAAAGCAGGTGAAACTGGTAAATATGCAGACAATCAATTCTGGATAAATAAATATAAATACTTAGGCCCTAATCTAACAAAAGAAATTTCAAACTATTTGAATGAATTTTCTCGATCTTTTGACGACCTTATAGATGAATTAAATAATGAATGGATTCAAGTCAGGACAAATTCAGACCAAAAAGGATTTTTTGATTTTTCAATCTATAAAAGCCAAATATCAGCTTTATCTTCGATAATTAACTCTGAGACTGAATTTAATGCATTCATATCTATTGTAGATACTTTTCTTTTAGAAATTCTTAATTTATCTTTGGATAATATACGAAATAGATTAAGGGAATTTGCCAAATTTAAAGCTGTTGGTCTGTTAACTGAGTTGCAATCTAAAATATCACAAAATGAAACATTTGAAAACACAACAGAATTATCGGATGCAATCAGTAAAGGTAAAACAGAAATCCAAAGAGCATTTGATAGAATAATTGAATGGTTTCACTTTTCAGAATCTCAGAAAGATAAACCTTTTACCATTGAAGAAGCTTTAACAATTAGTGAAAAAACAATAAAAGTATCTAATCGTCGGTTTTCAATTAATAAAGATATAAATAATGACATATTGAATATTAATGTTTCGGGTAATTTAACTGTTTTCGTTGATATGCTCATTCTGATGTATGGAAATATTATTAAACATTCCAATATTGATACCTATCCAAATGCCACCATCACTATTTCGACATCAGATAAATATTTGCTTATAAAGGTCGTTAACGAAATAGAGAAATATGTATACAATACAGAAAATATTCTAAAAATTGAAAAACTTAAAAAATTAGTGGTTGATAGAGGCTATGGTGAAGCAATAAAGAAAGAAGGAGGAACGGGTTTTCATAAACTCTATAAAATTATTAACCATGACATAAAATTTATTGGAGAAACTGAGAAAGGTACTTTGGATTTTGGATATTTGGATCAAGATAAATTTTTTGTTGAGGTAGGCATACCCATTCTTTATTTAGAGTAGTGTGGAGATTTTATATGGAAATACTCATTATAGAAGATGACGAAATAAAATCGACACAAATCAAAGATTTTTTGAAAGATAGTTTCAAGTCAATCGATATATCTTTTGCAAAATCTATTCAAAGTGCAATCAAAATGCTCAAAAATAGTACCTTTAATTTGATATTGCTAGATATGACACTTCCTACTTTCGATTTCGGAGTTAACGACGATGGAGGCCGAATACGTGCCTATGGAGGTCGAGAAATTCTTAGACAGATGGATCGAAAAAAAATTGTAACTCCTGTTATTGTAATTACTCAATTTGATAAGTTTGGAAAAGGTTCAAATACCCTCGCTTTGGACGAACTAAACAAAGAACTGAAAAAAGATCACAAGAATAATTATAAAGGATGCGTTTATTACAATGCTGCATATGAAAATTGGAAATACGATCTCTTAACAAAATTAGAACAATACATCAAAAAGGATGAAAATGATTAAACTTCTAATTATTGAAGATGATCAAAAAAAGCTTCAAAAAATATCCGAAACACTTTGCTCTGTTGATGGAATAAATCATGATAAAATCGATCACGTCGTTGATGTTACTAATGCTAAACGATTGCTAAGAACGACTTCATATGACCTATTAATATTAGATATTGTTATACCACTTAGGGTTGATACTAATTTAAAAAAGGATGCAGGAATTATCTTACTAAAAGAAATTTTAGAAAGAGATTCTTTCCAAATTCCTCATCATATTATTGCAGTTACTCAACATGATGAAATATTTGATTCCCTTAAGAAAGAATTTGCCAATGATTTAATTACTTTTATTAAATATAGTCCCGATGATTCCTCTACATTGCTACAAATTAAAAGGAAAGCCGGCATTATTGTATGTACAAAATTTAGGTCTCAAAATCTCTCTTCAGACTACTCGTCTTATATTGCCATGATATGTGCAACAGAAAGGCCAGAACTACAGAGTCTATTAAATAATGGTTGGGATTGGCAACTTATTCAAATGCCAAATGATGCCACAAGCTATTATCAAACTACTCTTGAAAAAGACGATAAAACTCACATTGTACATGCCGCATGCGCTCCTAAAATGGGCATGACTGCTGCAGCCATATTATCAGGAAAAATGGTTAACCGGTTCAAACCTAAGTATCTGATAATGAGTGGAATTACTGCAGGTTATAAAGATGAAACAAATCTTGGTGATGTCATAGTAGCAGATCCTGTTTGGGATTGGGGCGCTGGAAAGTGGACTGAGAACAATTCACAATTAGAGTTTTTGCATGAACCGCATCAAATACCTCTCGATTCATTGATTAGAGATAAATTTAGTGATATGGCTAGAAACGAACAACTGCTATTTGATATCCGTAAGAAATGGAAAGCGAAAAGCCCTAAACATGATTTGCGCATTTTGGTCGGCCCATCAGCTTCAGGAGCTGCTGTTTTAGCTGACGGCGAAATATGCGAGAAAATAAGAAAACAGCATAGAAAACTTTTAGGCATAGAAATGGAAGCTTACGCCATTTATTCAGCTGCTTTTGAGGCAATTCCACCGAAACCAATCGCTTTTTCAGCCAAGGCTGTTGTAGATTTCGCTGACGGTAATAAAGATGATAGTTACCATGAGTATGCTGCATATACTAGCTCTGAGGTAGTTAAAACTTTTATTGAGGCTTATTTGTAATGGCTATGCATAACAAGGCTATATGCCAACTAATAGGAACGATCTAGAACATTGCTTGGACCTGACAATCTAAGAAACAAGAAAGGGCTTGAAAAGTGTAGGCAGGCAGATAGTTTGAGAAAATGGAATTTAGTTTGAGAAAAATGCGCAATAAATATATTGCACATGCTTGTTGAAGTAAGCATTGCCGCTTCTATAGCCCCACCTTAATTTTTTATTAATTCCAAATTCTCTTGATTTCATCTAAAAATTGTGCTGGCGTGTTTTTGTCGCGATTTAAGCAGCTCCAAAAAGGAATCCTCATAACTCTGAGACATAGGTGATTCAGTGGTTAAATCAGAAAGATCTAAACAGGATTTAAAAAAAAGTTCAGAAAATCAAAAAGATACACAAACTCAAGGCGCTACTACTACAGGCTACAATAAAGATCAGCGAAATTGTTTCGTTAAGCATATCTCAAGGAACAAACTTATATACGAAGTATTATGTTCACTAATCACGGCTATTGCTACCGTGGTTCTAGCGATAACTACCTTTCAATCTCTTTCAACGGTTGCAGAGCAACAAACTCTATCATATAGGCAGTTTGTATTAGCTAATCAACCTTCTGTTCGAATATATCCACGCAAAAGCAATCCAGTAGAATTTAAAGACGACATGGTAATCTTTCATTGGTACATTACCAATAAAGGCGGTTACGTCGAAAATCTTTCATTTAAAACAATTATAGCGGCTTTCGACAAGATATCAGAGAATAATGCAAGTCGATTAAAACTAAGACAAAATGAACTCGTAATAAAAATTTATGTAAAAGATAAGCTGGATAGAGACGAAATATCCGATCATTTTACCGCAACTGGAGGTAAGTTTGGAAATGATTGGGTAAAAAAAGCAATAGACAACGAATCTATCTTTACTTGCATAGCTTTTAGAGTGCAGTATGACGTACCAAAAGAGCTTACTATTGATGGTCTTGGACGGAAAGAACACAGATTTATTTTTTTATATTGGCATCCAATTTTTAAGAATCTCGCTGATGCTGAAGGTGCGGAATTAATGGCCATTAATAAAGCATTAATTGAGGCTAAAATAATAGAATCCGATGATATAAAAAGCAGGGCCGATTAGTTAAACAAAGGCATCATCTGAACAGATGTAAAATCGAAAAAGCATCCAACACAGCTGAAAAACTCCCAATCATCATAGGCCGCAATATCAAGACATTCTTCATAATATGGACAGGCAAAGTTCCTTCTCCCGTCTTTATTTACGGGCGTTTTTAGCTCTGACAATTCAGGAAGGATGGACAATATTTCTAATCCACACGATTGAAAGGTTATGTCTCCTGGCCAGTTCTTTGTGGTTGGTTCCATTGAATTCATCGCGTATTTGCCTGTCCCTTGCAGCCCTGGTTAATTTATCACTTTTCGGGATATATAAAGATTCACCTCCCCTGTAGTTGGCCAAATCAAGGACAGATTGAAGCCCGATAATATCTGCAAGTTCTTTGCATTCTGGCGGGAGGTCTTCTATTTTTACATCGTATTTCATAAACCCTCCAATTAGAAAAAAGTTAGGTTTTTAGCGCTGCCGTGTGTGAAAAGGGTCTGAATTGTTCCCCGGCTGGGCACGGCAGCGCTCAGGACAATACCTGTAAGGAGATGCCCCCAGCCTAAACGGTGATCGGTTAAGTAGCTGCCGCCGCAAATTCTAAATCCACTTGGGATTTCAGCGCTTCGATTTTTTTGTCGATTTCCCTGATCTTGTTGACTCTTGCCGTTTTAGAAAGGCCACCGGCATCCGGCAGCGAATCCACAACGGATTTTAGGGTTTCTTCATCCACGAGGTAATAAAACAGCTTCCAGAATTCATTCCGGGGAAAGAGTTTGGCAATTACCGCCGCATCACTGAAAACCAGATCCTTGCGCACCTGGCAGGATTCAAGATGCTTTCTCAGCAGATCGGGGATAAACTCATTTTTCTTTTTTTCCAGTTCGGCTTTGGCCAGTTCCAGCAGTTCGCCTTTAGTGAGCGGTGATCTCTGTACTTGGTACTTTTCATTGTCGAGAGCTCTGATTTCATCCAGAATTTTCTGGATCTTTTCCTTGAAAGCAACTACCCGGTTTTCCATGGCCTGCTTGGCGGTTCGTTCAAAATTCCTGATGGCATCCTGGCCGGAACCGATGAAATGTTTGTCTGTCATGACGTATCTCCCTTTTATCAATACTTATGGTTAGACGGCCTTGGCGAAGATAACCCCACCAGGGCGACGCAACACCGGAAGCGGACGGCTTTCACACTTGATCCAGCGCCCGGACGGATCTTTCTTTTTCCACGATTTCGAAAAGAACAGCTGCGGCATATTTTTTTCATTCACATTGCCGACGCCGAAAGGTGCATCATCATCTACAACGGGAGCTATCATCACTTCAACCAAGTCATCACAAACACCGACCAACAGGAAAGAATCGGGATCGATGAGCCTGTGAAGCACGTCGCTTTCATCTCTGAAGCTGTGATTGCATTCAATCAGTTCGATTCCGGCAAGCCTTGAAATCCGGCCGTTTTCGGCAATCTCGCTGCCTTTGTCGTCTATCAGGTAAGCCAGTACACCGCTATGCTCTAAAAGAGCGCCCATTACCTGAGAGCCTAAAAAGGCAACCCACTCAAGAACAGTGGTTCCAATATTGTCTTCAATCTGCTTTTTCCATGCTCTCAGGGTAGTGATAGGGTTTGATGCCGGATCAGTCCAAAGGGAATTGCCGGTCAGAACCGGATGAAAGGAACCATCGACATTGTAATCAACAAGCACCGATGACAGGTCCGAATCGTAAATCATCCCCTTAAGAGCGCCCACAGCCCAAAATTCAAGCGTCCGGTCATGCTTGTTACGCATATCCTTAAGCTCGATGGCTATGCGCCTTTTCATGGTTTCAACGCCAATTTCGCCCATGGCGCGGATGCTGTTCAGTTCGGCGACATGAATAAAACGTTTGTTGGATAGGCGGGGAGCTTTTAGAGTGACAGTTTTGCGACTGGTCTTATCATCCACCGTTGCCGGAGCCATGACCGAGATAGTTTTCAGGATTCCCTCAGAGCCCGTGATCACATCAAAGGCCATGAGGTCGCTTGTCTGGCCGCGTTCCTTTCCCGTAAAAATACGGTTGTAAATTTTTCTATTTGATGCTGGTATGGCATTGACTGCTTGTGTTAATGTTCTAACTCGAAAAAGATCATCCATATCTTCATCCTTTTTGCTTTGTTGGGGGGTTAAAATAATGAATGATATAGCTTCGTGGATTAATACGGTGTTGTTAATAATTATTTTTTGTTATCAGTGGAATAAAAATAGAGTTTTATCCACGCGAATAAATCAGCAAACGAAACTTTTGAAAGAAACAAATTTGATTATAACACAGCAATCAACTGCAATAGAAAGCCAAGCAAAGATAGTTCAATCAGCAATGACTTACTCAGAGGCTTTTAATCCCAAAAAACTTGAAGAAATAATCCGTAAAGAATTTGAGATTGAAAATTCAGGAAAAATTGCCGAAATGGAGAGACAGTATGCTGATACTTTGGCTGAACGTGATAGTAAGTTGGAAAACATAGTTAATAAAGCATACAAAACAGCTGTGGAAGCATCTGTCTCTACAATTAATCCTTTGTTAAGTTTGATTGCAGGGCTTATGGTCTATACTAAAGCTGATATCAGAGATAAAGTTATTAACGAGCTTCCAGAAGGCAGTATTAAAGACTCGCTTATGGACGCATCAAAAAAAATTGAGAGCGATTATAAAAGAAAGGCCATAAACACACTTTTAGGTCAGTAAATATTTCAATTTTAGGCCTGAAATATCTGACCTTGAAAAATCATAGAATATAAAGGTTTTCAAAGAGCTGTAATCAATTCTAATATATGAATCTATATTTTATATTAACCACCAGCGTATTTAGCTATTTCAAATCCCAAATCATCTTCTTTGTTTAGAGTTTTACCAACCTTTTTTTTGGTGGTAATCTCTCCAAATAAATGCTGAAAACCATCCATCTCTTCGACAAACTCTTTCATCCATTCAAAAGGGTTTACCGGTTGCTCACATTCAGCAAAAGAGATCGCCGGAACCTCCTGCAAGGCTTCCATGAATTCGATCATTCCATTGTTGGCAACGGCCGGTGGAACCTTGCCGGATTCCATGCACTGAGTTACGAACGCTTCGGCATTCTTTCGGCGGGTTTGGCGTAGCTGCCTCAATTCCTTTTCTGCAAAAGCTATCTGAGCTTTGTGGCGTTCTTCCTGGCGGACTTTCTCAACCCGGTCATTCAGATCCTGCTCAGAAAATGTCTTTGTGGCTTCACTTAATTCGAATGAGAAAAACGGGCCTTCAGAAAATCGAACGTCAGGCAATCCCTTTACCGCAGGTGGCAGGGCACCAAGAAAGCCCACATGGCGTAACCTGCCGTCAGGATAAAAACAGGCCGAACGCTTCTTAAAGCTGCCGTTTCGTACCAGTTCCACAAATTGCGGGTTCACCTGTTTGAACTTTGCCAGCAACACGCCAATTCCGTTGCTGACACCCTTTTTAAGGGCTTCCACCCAGCCGTAAGCAGGCGCGTTGTCCTTTGGATGGCCAATGACAGCGGGCGGTTCATGGAAGGCAGGATCAAAGGTTTCAATGGCCTTTTCGATCAATTCATAGCCGTCATGTTCCTGGCCTTCGCTGTCCACCTGTACGCCACCTTGAAAAATGGGTATCCAAGTTTCAAAGCCTATGGACCGGGCCTCTGTCGCCTTTTCATCGGGGTTGTTGTTCTCAACCTCAATGCTGTCGAATTGCGAATCGTCCCGGAAAAAAGAGAGAACTTTTTTAAAATTGAGCATGGCTTTTTCTCCTTTTTGAAAAACAAAAAGGGGCAACCGGCCGTTTGGCCAAGTAACCCCCTCTTGATTACCCTCATTTATGTGATGCCCTGGCAGGGCGGTGAGGTGCCGCCTTTTCGGTGATCAGCCTATCCAGGGCAAAGAAATCAGGGATCTGTACTCATTCCCAATTTCTCTAATTTCATAATTTCTGATTCAATCGGAGTAAGGAGCGAATCCACCTTTGTCGCAATGTCGTTAAACAGCAGCTGAAGATCAGCAAAAGGCTTGGTTTCAAAACCAGCAGAGAGGCTTCCAAGCGTATAGACAAATCCACTGATTTGAATGAGCTTATCCAGGCTTTCCCGCATATTCCCGGAAATAAGCCCGATTTCCCGTTTCTGTAGATCATCCATTGTTCTGTTGCTCCTGTTGGGATGTTACTTTCTTGTGTCGATTCACCAGCGCCGCAATGACGCCATGCAGCTGGTGAGGTCGGAGGAAGCGCACAAAATCGACGCCATACATTTGCTTGGCGATCGCGTCCGCATAGCTCCACGGATATTTCAGGTCTGCCAGTATGGCACCGATCTTTGAAAGCTGCGGTTCCCGGTCTGCCGATGGCTTGAGGTGCATGCCTGAAGCCCTGGCTGATTTGTGAACCGGCCGCCATCCTTTCAGCTTGAACGCTTCGATAACCATTTTCCGATTCTTTGCCGACAGATCGGCGGCGCTGGTAACTCCGAAACATTTATCAAGCCATTCCCGGTAATCCTGATCGCTCAGGCCGGACCATTTTTTAGCGATATGGATCATGGCCAGATCCCGCCGCCGCTGCCCTTCATTTTGTGAGGTGTTGGCTCTCATCCGTTCACCTCCTGCGGTGGTATATTGAAAAATCGCTGAGAGGCTCAAATTTGAACGATCTCAGCAAGAGACGATATAGGGGCCGTCTTAAAAATCGTTAAATAAATCTGAGCCGATTTAAACGCGGTTCCAGCGATATTCACGGCCTATTCTTTCCTCAATTGGATGCAATTCGATAAAAGGCCGTTAATTTCCGCTGAAACGGCCACAAGCGAATTGATCGTTTCCGGTCTGGTGTCCGCCGTGTAATAGAATTGGGTTGCCAATTCCCGGACCTGATCAAGGGTATCTTCGATTTCAGCGGATTCACGGCGTCTGAGCATGCCGGGCGCTTCAATTTGCATCTTCTCACGGTCGATGAGGTATAAGGGGGCGCGAGTAGTCAACGTGCGCTTCCTGCCGCTCTTGTGGAGAAATCCGTTTTTCGAAAGAAAGGTGACATAAGTTCTTGCGGTGTACATGGCCACACCGGTCATTTCGAAAATATCACGGACCGTGAACGGATCGCTTTTCTTGGATCTGATCCACATGAATCGCCACATTATGCTTTGCTTTTTACAGTAGGCATCCACCGGAACATCCTTGACCCACTGGTAGCGCCCATATCCGGTCTTTTCGATTTCGCCGTTGCGCACAAGATCCCGAATGGCGTTGTTTACCCGGCCGTACCCGTTGGCACCGGAAAGGCCGATCAGATCCCGGATTTCCGTCTGCCTGAGCGGCTTTTTGTGGGCCTTCAACAGATTTCTGATAAGCGTTTGTGTTCCCTGTGCGGCTCTCATGACTACCCCCTACCGGCTGCAATCAGTTTGCTGGCGGCGCTACCGCTGGCAATTCTCTTTTTGATTCTTTTGGCCTGATTGCGAAACACCGATTTCACCAGCGGCACGTCAATCAAATCGGTTTTGTTAACTTCTTTGCAGGCTTTCTCGAAAGACAGCAGATAGCCGACGATATACCGAAAATCGCCTTCAACCAGCTGGCAGAAAAGGTCTGCCGCCTCATCCTCAATCGTGAGGCCGGTCCATTCCTTGGTGATCAAGGCGACTTCCACCGGTCCCACCGGTTGAAATTCAACGATGGATGAAGGCAGGATTCTGGAAAAAAACTGCCCGAACCGTTGCAGGTCAGAATGCAGTTTTTCCATGCCGATCAGGATAAAAGGGGTTGCGGTTTTGTCGTGGAGATCCCTTAAAACATCCAGCATGACCGAATTTTTCAACAGATAATCGGCCTCATCGATCAGTACCGGCTGATTCCATTTTCTGAGCCCTTCGGCCACCTGATCGGATAGACGGTCAAGCCGGTATTGCGGTGATCCCAGGTTCAGCGTTTCACAGAATTCCTCAAGCAACCGACGCGGCCGCCACAGTCGTTCCATAACGATGTAAAAGACCGGGAGCATGCTATAAATCCAGTTGGCCACAGAGCTTTTTCCAAGTCCCCATTGGCCGTACCACAAGCCTAAACCCGGAAGGCTTTGATCCCGGTTGACCAATGCCGAGATCGATCTTTCGGCATTCATGCAGTTGCGCGTTTTGAAAAATCTTACATCCACAGTCCACCTCCTGCCTCTGTTACCCCATGGTTCCGGTAAAAAGATGCTGATAGGATAAAAACTCATCCGACTTCTCATACTCACTTTTAAAAGCGGTGTCCGATTCTGAAAGATCCTGGCCGTCATGGAGCTTATCCAAAATCATTTGATACCGCTCCGTGGTTTCAATGGGGATATGTTCTTCATCGATGCTGTGAATGGTTGCATCGGTATCCTCGAAATCTTGGAAGGGGAGGGCTTTTGAAATATCCAAAAGGGCTTGGGTTTCGGAAACGGGAGCGTTGGCGCTGGCTTCGCCACGGATGGCTGCCAACACGGCCTTGGCGGCTTTTCGCTGATTGGCCTGAAGCTTGAGCCCTTCGAGCATGACCGGGCAATCGGGATCGACGTAAGATGCCCGTTGAAGCGGCTTGCCATTGCAGACAAACTTGCCGTTTTTGAAAACCCGGACCGTCTTGAAATCATAGTCGTAACAAACACGCGCCCACTCACCGATCAGGTGATTGGCCAAATGACCGCCGTAAAGGTTCGATGGAATGTCCAGCTGAAATTGCCGGTTGTTGATAACAAAACCCCAATTGTGGATCTTGACGCGCTCCTTTTTGGCAAGGGCGAAGTCCAAAAGATCCTGGCTGACTTTTTTGGGTTGCGGCAAAAGGGATTGAAAGACTTCATCGGGCGTCTGGTTGTTCATGCCGTGGCCACGGTGAAGGGTCTTGTGATAGACATTGGTAATGTAGCTGTAAAATTCTGCGGTGAACTCTTCCAATTTAAGGATGCTGCCGCTTTTGAGTTCGGCAGCGAGCTTTTCCGGGCGCTGGTCTGGCGTTGAACCGCACCAACCGGGAAGCTGCCTTGAAAAGGATTGAACGACATTTCTAAAAAAGCGTTCAATCAATTTTGCCCAGGGGCTATAAACGGTTGCGTATCGATGCCCGATCCCCAAAGCGCCATAAACGCCACCGACACGGACACCTTTGATAATGATTTCTTTTTTGCCGCGCTTTTTCTTCCAGATACCGTCTTCAGGATCATACTTAAGATCGATGTAAAAAGGATCGATGCCCAAGGCAGCGTATTTTTCGATGATGTCTGGATAGTCGATATTTCCGATATCGATTATTTCACCGTTAAGTAGCTTGGATTTATAATCTTTTCCATTATCGACTAAAACAGAATTGGGGAGTCCGTGCTGTGGAAAATTGGGGTCTTTCTTATCGGCAATGGCATGGGCCAACGCCATTGCAATTGCCTGCGAATTGGGACTGAAGGAAATCACCCACCCCATTAAAGAGCGGCTGCGCACATCCAACCATGCAGTTACCCAGGGGCGCAGGATTTTAAAGCTGCCTTTTGAGTCCGGGACTTTTACGAAAACATCAAAAATATGGTGATCGCCACACCACAAAAAATTGGGCGGGATTTCTTCATAATTGCGCAGGATTTTTTTAACTTTTGCGGCTTGGAATTTTCTCTTACCCTGGCGTGCAAGCGCTATCGTCGCTTGGAGGTGGACCCCATCGGCTGGACAGCCTGAGGGGTAGAATAAGCTATGAGCCGAGAGCTTTTTAAAAGATAAAAAGGCATCAGGCAGCCTCGGCGAAAGGATGGGGCAGACCGTAATAAACCTCATCCGGGGTTCTGTCGTCAAGGGCCGAATGGCCCCGTTCGTGATTGTAATAATCGAGCCACCGGCCCAGACCCTGCCGCAGCGCCTTACCGGTGTCGAATGCGTGCAAGTAAATGTATTGGTGTTTGAGGGTCCACCACAGCCGCTCGACGAATATATTGTCCTGGCAACGACCCCGACCATCCATACTGATGGCGACCTTGTTATCGATGAGAACCTTGGTGAACGCGTTGCTGGTAAATTGAGCCCCTTGGTCGGTATTGAAGATTTCCGGTGGCTCATAGCGGCTCAACGCCTCTTTAAGGGCATCGATACAAAAGGCGCTGTCCAGGGTGTTGGATATCCGCCAGGCGAGCACCTTGCGGCTGTGCCAGTCCATGATCGCCACCAGATACATGTACCCACTGGCCATGGGGATGAAAGTGATGTCGCTGGCCCAAACCTGATTGGTGCGACTGATGGTCATACCCCTTAGCAGATAAGGATATACCTTATGCTGGGGATGGGGGCGGCTGGTCCGCGGTTTGGGATACACCGCCTCGATACCCATTAATCGCATCAGCCGCTGAACCCGTTTGCGATTGGCTGTTATGCCCTGACGATCCAGCTGGCGGCTGATCGTTCGGCTGCCCGAGGATGGATTGGTAAGATACAGTTCGTCGATCTTGCGCATCAGTTCCAGCTCTTCTTGGCTTATGGGTATGGGTTGGTAGTAATAGGATGACCGGCTAAGATCGATTAGTTCACACTGCCGGGAAACGCTCAGCTGCCGATCCAACGGATCGATCATGGATTTACGCTGTTTGCGATTCAGCTGCTGAGCTTGCGTGCTAAAAAATCGTTTTCCACCTTGAGTTGACCGATCTGGCGGTACAGTTCGGCGGTTTGGGCATCGGCCTGTTTTCTGGATCGGTGGCTTTTATCGAAGATATCGGCTGCACCGTCGAGCATCTGCCGCTTCCAGGTGGAAATCATGGTGGGGTGAACACCAAATCGACTGGCCAACTGTGCTGCGGTTTCTTCGTTCTGAATGGCAGCCAGAGCGACCTTGGCTTTGAACTGTGGACTGTGTGATTTGCGCTTGTTACCCATCGTCAGATCCTCCTCATTTTTGGTCTGACTCATAGCTTAGCACATTGTCCAGTTTTTGGGGTCCACCGCCCTTTGTTTATTCTGCCAATGGCATCAACCAAACTGTCATAGGAGCCGACTTTCCAATCAGGATAAAGTGCCGCCGCTGCCAATGCCGTTCGATAAACATCGGTGATGTTCGGGCATCCTTGTTTTAAATAGGTATCAAAGGCGAAATTCAGGGCAGGCTTGGACCATGAATGGAAGAAATTCAATTTCTGGCCATGCTGCGGTGCCAATGCCCTGATTTGAGGGGTTATAACATCTGTGACGCTGTCTTTTCGTGCGTCTGTATGCGCTTTATCCGCCGATTTGATCCATCGGTAAAGCGTCTTAGGATTGACGCCTGTATCTTTGCAGTATCTGTAAATCCGTTTGGTTCGCCCACGGCCTTTTTTATATGAGGATTTGATTTCCCTGGCGACTTCAACGATCTGATAACGGCGAAACCCTTCGTCACGGCATGAATCAGGAATATTGAGCCATGGATCTGGAATTTCTGAATCGGCAGGGATCTGTGTAATGCTTTCGATTCTGGCCGAAAGGAATGTCTCTAATGAGGCAGGCAGATTTTCAGAATTGATGGAAACGGCTTTGCCTTGGAGCTGACCCTGATACCATGCCATGAGGCTGTTTTTATGTTCCTCCGGCATAGCATCGGACGCCAACAGTTCATGGACTGAAAAGCGGCGATCTCCACGGCTATTGATAATTTTGGCTGGAATTTGACCTAATGAGGCCATTTTCCTAACAGCTCTGGCCGTCACATTGAGAATATCGGCAAGCTGCGAAGCTTTTAGCTTGTCAACTGGCTTATTCATGGCCCACAGCTTCTTTTAAGGCACCATGTCGTTCCAACCATGCCAGAACTTGGCGATTGTTTTCTCTGCCATTTATTGTTTTCCACACAGTTTGAGGGATTATCCCAATATCTTGGGCAATTTTTTTTTGTGTGTATCCATTTTTTAGTAACCAGATTTTAATAGAGACTGTGTCCATAAATCCCTCCAATCGTAGAGAATCCGATAATATGGTTGACAACAAAAAGATAAAAAAGCTATTTACGTTCTCAGCAACAGTTTCTTGCAACAAATACAACAAAAAACTGTTTTTGTAAAGAGAAAAGTTGTTAAAACAGCAAATGGCTGTATTTTGATAAGTTATTTTCTTAATTAATGGTGAATTTATGAAAGAATCAGAAGCTATTTTAGAAAGAATCAAAATTGCTTTAAATGCAAAAAATGATAGTGAAGTCGCGGCTGTAATGGGGATAAAACAGCAATCAGTGACTTCGGCAAGGAAGCGGGGAAAAATACCACCTAGATGGATAACAAAAATTGCACAGGAAAGAGATATATCTTCAGACTGGCTATTATTTGGAATTGGATCTAAAAAGAGGTCGGATTTAAAAGAAAGTATTAGACCTTTCGAAGAGGGAGGGCTTCTTCCATTAGTTGAAGCTGATAGAGACTTTCCACCTAATGAAAAAATTCTTGGAGCTGATAGCGAAATTTATCGTTTTTATAGTTTATTCGTTTATGAGTTTTTAGAAAAAATCTATAAGGAGATAGATTATTATCCCGAAAAGATAATCAAAAATTCGTTGTCTGCATTAGTAAATGATGAATTGGCTTTCAAAATAAGGCCCAGGATAATCAATTATCTTAAAATGACCAAAGAAATTGAGGATATTGATTCTGATAGAAAAGAAGCTTTTGATCTAATAGTAAAGAAAAAGCCAAAGTGATAAATCCGGAACTTTTTCTCAAACTAAATGCCAATAGTTCCGCAAAACAGAAATTTTTTCTCAAACTAAGTGCCAATAGTTCCGAAAACATGGCGGACCCTAACAGCGCCATCGAACGCCACTAACTACCAACTATCACAACCCATTTCCCACTGATACCCGGCAATTCCCACCCATTCCCGCCTTAAAACCCTTTTTCCCAAACTAAACCTCCCCCCTCACCCGCCTTAAAACCCTTTTCCTCACCCCTCAAAGACGCGAAAGGCGATTTCAATTTTTTTGTTAGGTATAAAATTAGGTAAAAAAAAGGGCTTAGAGATCAAATCTCTCTAAGCCCTTGTTTTATTTGGCTCCCCAGCACGGACTTGAACCGCGGACCCAGTGGTTAACAGCCACTTGCTCTGCCGACTGAGCTACTGGGGAAAATAAGGTTTCTTTTGCCGCTGAGCCGGCCAAAGAAGCGTTTTAAATAGTCGACCGTGATTTGAATGTCAAGCGCTTTTTTGGTCCGCGAACTGTCTGCCATGAGTTCTGTCAAGCCGCATCAAATAAGGTCCTGACGGGTTGAACTTTCATCTATTGGTAATCTTGGACTGTTTTCGTGTTCAACGCAATTCATGTTTCCGGCTCGAGATCCAGAAATCGCAGGAAGCGGTTGGGGACTGCCTGCGCCTTTATCGTTCATGAAGGGTCGTGTGCCTTGATTTTTATTATGGCCTGCGCCGGGTGTGTTCAAGCTGCGAAGGCTGCGGGGTTTTCGGCCGGGTTGATCTAAGTGCCCCAATTTACGAACAGGAGCACTAAGTCGGTGGGAGGTAGCAAGCGCTACCTGCCTTCAGCCTAACCAGCTATAATGTCTGCTCTTTGCGCAGATATAACACCACACTTTTGCCCAGCAGCGGGTTGAACAGCCGGTCGATCAAGCGGGTCACCCATGGTTTTTCCATGATATCCCAGACCAGCAGGCGATGGTAAAGGTTGACCGCCGCCGAGTCGGTTCGTGTCGGGCCGACGAAACACTTGAGCCACCAGTAGGGGGCGTGGATGCTGTGGGCGTAGTGATGCCCGAGGAAATGGGTGCCCGCACGCTCCAGCCGGTCGATCAGTTCGTTTTTCCGGTAGATACGCACATGGCCCTGGTTGGCGTTGAAGTACTCGTCGGACAGGGCCCAGCAGATCCGTTCGGGAAGGTAGCGGGGAACGCTGACCACCAGCGGTTTGCCAGGCTTGAGTACCCGGATGATCTCGCGCATGGCTGTTTCATGATCCGGAATGTGTTCAAGCACCTCGCTGCAGACGACCAGGTCGAAGCAGGCGTCGGGGAAGGGCAGACAGGTGACGTCGGCTGCGGAAAGGCTCCAGGTGCCGCCGCCATGTTCGCCCAGCCGGTCATGAAAGTTCAGCCGCTCGCGCGCTTCCTTCAGGTCTTTCGGGTTCAGGTCTGCGCCTGTCACCCGTGCCCCTTTCAGCCGGTAGGCCGCACAGGTGTGGCGGCCGGATCCGCAGCCGATGTCCAGGACACGATCTCCGGGCTGAACCGCCAAACGGGAGAAATCAACGGTAATCAAGGATCGTCTCCCGATAGGCATCCACGGTCTTTTCAGCCGCGCGCTGCCAGGTGAAGTGCTTCTGCACCCGCTGGTATCCGCGGCGGCCCAGCTCATTCGCTTGTTCCGGGTGGTCCAGCATGTCGATAATGGCCCGGGCAAGGGCCATGTGATCTTTGGCGGGGACGAGGATGCCGGCGTCCCCGACCACCTCGGGCAGGGCACCGCCCGTGGTGCTGATCACCGGCACGCCGCAGGCCATGGCTTCGCCGGCCGGCAGTCCGAATCCCTCGTAAACGGATGAAACCACCGCCATGGCTGCCCGGGCATATTGACGGACAAATTCCTCGTCGCTGATGCGGCCGGTGAAGGTGATTAGATCGCCGATGCCCAGACGCCGGATCAGCCGGGTGATACCGCCGTTTTTCTTGGGTGTTCCGACCACCACCAGCCGGATGGTCCTTTTCCGGGTGGTTTCCGCCACGGCATGGAGCAGGTAGAAGAGCCCTTTCAGAGGGACATCCGAACTGTTGGTCACGATAATGCGGCCCGGTTCCCGCTGAATCTCGGGAATGGGATAAAACAAGCCGGTGTTGATGCCGTTGGGCACCACGGCAAAGCGCTCCCGGGGAATCCTGAAATCCCGGGCGATGTCCGCCCGGGCACAATCGGAGACGGTGATGATCCGGCGCAGGGTTCGCGATACCCGTTTTTGCATGCCGATGAAGGAGAACCAGCGCAGGTGCTTGAGCTTTTTCCAAAAAGGCCCCACCGAGCGCACGGCGATGTCCCGGTCCACCGTGATGGGGTGGTGGATCGTGGCCACGGTGGGAATTTTTTTGGCGATGGACCAGATGCCGTAAGAGAGGCTCTGGTTGTCGTGAACGATGTCATAGCGATGCATCCGGTTTCGCAAAAACCGTTGGGCGCGGATGCCGAAGGTAAAGGGCTCGGGAAACCCCATGGTGGAAACACCCGCCCACTCCATGATATTGACCGGGTCCGACAACTCCTTGAGGGTGGGAACCCGGAACAGGTTTTCCGGATTGTACAGGTCCAGACAGGCCAGCCGGTGGATGGGGATGTCCGGGTCCAGGCCGGGGTCCGGGGGGCCGGAAACCACTTCGACATGGTGGCCGATATCCTTGAGTGCCCGGCTCAAGTTTTTCAGGTAGACACCCTGGCCACCGCAGTGGGGGTTGCTCCGGTAGCTCAGCAGGCAGATGTTAAGGGGGCGATTCAGGCTGCTATCCATGATTGTTAAACTGGTCGTCCTTCCCGATGGGCAAAATAGAACCCCATACAGCCCCACCGTGGCCATCGTCAAGCATTTTAATGGTGGGTTTCAGACGCGGAAAGGTCTATCAAAAGCGCGTTGCCCGCCATGGGATGACGGTGTATGGTAAGGGATGAAATGGTTGACCTATCTACAGGAGGGCCCGTGGACCCTATAATGCCCGATACCGTGACGCTGGTGGAAGTGGGGCCGCGCGATGGCTTCCAGTTCGAAAAGACCGTGGTTCCCACAGATCGTAAACTGGCCGTCATTGCCCGGCTGGCTGCAGCCGGGCTGAAACAGATTCAGGTGGCCTCCTTCGTCCATCCCCAGAAGGTGCCCCAGATGGCCGACGCCGACCGGTTGATCCGGCAGCTTCCCTCCGACGACGGCGTCGTTTACACGGCACTGGTGCTCAACCGGCAGGGACTGGACCGGGCGGTGGCGTCGGGCATCGCGGCCGTGGAAATCTCCCTTTCCGCCAGCGATTCCCACAGCCGCAAAAACGCCGGCATGGCCCTTGGCGACGCCCTGGACCAGGGTCTGCGCATGATCGATCGGGCGGTATCCGCCGGCCTTCACGTACGCGCCAGCGTCCAGTGCGCCTTTGGTTGCGTGTATGAAGGGCGGATACCCGCAGCCCGCATCGCCGATATTGTCCGCCGGTTTGTGGATCACGGGGCCCATGGCCTGGCCCTGGCGGACACCACCGGTATGGGATCGCCGCCGCTGATCGAAGGGGTTCTGAATGCGGTGCTACCCCTGAGCGGCCGGTTGCCTCTGGCGTTGCACCTTCATGACACGCGTGGTTTAGGACTGGTTAACCTGATGGCGGCATTGAGATACGGGGTTGCCATATTTGACACCGCCCTGGCCGGCATGGGCGGATGTCCCTTCGTTCCCGGTGCGGCAGGCAATATCGCCACCGAAGATACCGCCCACCTGATGGAGACCCTGAGGATTCATACCGGCGTGAACTACCGTCGGGTAGGCGTCGTTTCCCGCGAGATGGAGGCGTTTTTTAAAAAATCCTTCCCCGGCCGGATGCACCGTGTAACGGCCTTCCAAGAACCGCCCGCGTCGATTTAAAAAGGCTGTTGAATAACTATTGCGCTTGGCCATACGGCGTTAACATTCGGCTCAACATGCTCATTTTTCACTCATAAACTGCGCTTTTTCGCCGAATTTTGCCTGCGTTCATGACGTTTTTCAATGCCCTGTTAAGCCTGGGTGCCTCCTCCTGCCCTTTTTTTATCAGACTTCCTTTAGTTTGAAATTGGCCTGCCGATATCAGGTACATAAACGGTGGCTTTTGCGGACGTGGCTGCGTGTAGGCAGGATTCTGGACACCGAATAATTACAATAAATACAATTAATTAAGACACTAATGACAGACGCACTCAAAGAGACCTTATTGTTTGTGGATGACGAGGAGAGTATTCTCGAGGTGGCCTCGGAATATTTCATGGCCAAAGGGTACCACATCCTGACCGCTGAAAACGGTCGCATTGCCGTGGACATCATCGCCAAGGAAAAGATCGACTGCTGCTTCACGGACATCAACATGCCCGAAATGGATGGGCTGGAACTGGCCGAGCATATCCGTTTGGTGGACAACACCATTCCGGTCATCATCATGACCGGTTATCCCTCTCTGGACAACACGATCCGCACCTTGAAAAACGGTGTGGTAGACTTTCTGATCAAGCCGGTGAACCTGAACCAGCTGGAAATCTGCGTCAAACGGGTGCTGCGGGAGCGGCAGCTGTTTATCAAAAATATTTTTTTGACCAAAGAGGTGGAAGGCAAGCAGCGGATCGAGAATCTGAACCGGGAGCTGACCTACAAAGTCGAGGAACTCAACACCCTCAACCGCATCATGACCGATTTTGCCACCATCGACTCCAGCTTCGACCTGTTCAAGCGGGTGGTCGACCTGTCCACCGAACTGACGCACGCTGACGAGGCCTGTTTTTATGTCATCAACGAGGCGATCCAACGGCCGGTGCAAGTGGCCCGGTCCGTTGCCGGCGGAAACGGGAACCCGCAGAACCATCCGGACGGTTCGACTGCCGAAGGCGACGACGGGCGGTATGCAGGCAGTCTGGATATCAGCCAGTTGATCCTGGACAATTGCGACGAAGACAGGCCCTTGCTGATTCATGAAAACAGCAAGGTGCGGGGATTGCCCGAAGCCATCCGGTCCCTGATGCTGGTTCCGTTGAACATCCGCAAAAAAGTGTTCGGCGTGCTGGCCGTATCGTCGCTGGGCGGGGATGTCCGGTTTTCGGAAAAAGACCTGTACTACATGTCGTTCATGACCAACAAGGCGGCTTACGCGATCGAAAATGTCGCCCTTTACGAAAACATTTATGACAACCTGTTCGCCACCCTGTACGCCTTCGTCGGGGCCATCGAGGCGCGTGATCCCTACACCGAGCAGCATTCCAACCGGGTGACCCGGATTGCCATCGCGCTGTGCCGGGCCATGGGCGGCAGTCAGGAAGAACAGGATATTCTAAACGTCGCCGGCCAGCTTCACGACATCGGAAAAATCGGCATTCGGGATGACATTCTGCTCAAGCCCGGCCGCCTCACCGATGAGGAGTTCCGCATCATCAAGGAACACCCGGTAATCGGGGCCAATATCGTTGAGCGCCTGGGCCTGTGGGACCGTGAAAAAAACATCATCAAATGCCACCATGAGCGTTTTGACGGAAAGGGCTACCCCAATGGCCTGGCCGGCGAAAACATCCCCATGCTCGCCCGGATCCTCTCGGTGGCCGACGTATACGATGCCATCGCCTCCGATCGTGCCTACCGTAAGCGAATGGAGGAGACCAAGATCCTCGAGATCATGTATGGCGGCTCCGGCACCCAATTCGATGCCGGCGTCATCGATACATTCCGATCGCTCTACGACCAGGGCGCTCTCAAAGCTATCATCGACACCTCGCCTTGATATTTCACCCCCATGCCGACATGGGCCGGAACCCTTTTTTCAACTGTTTTGATCGGGCATTGTATTCCCTTTCCTCCCTCTTTATCATTTGACGCGAATGGTGTAAAAGGCTGTGGATCACCAAACAGACCCCTGATCGTCATATGGCGGCGATCGGGGAAAACGGTTAAGGAGCCTTATGCCGGCCTGGTCGGAACCACAGGATCTGAAGACATGGATGGTGCGGGGGTTGAGCTTGCGGGGTTCGGTACTGTTCCTATCCGTTCTGGCCATTCTAATTTCAGAAGTGCGTTTCAGCTGGGTGGAGGTCCTGGTGGGTCGCTATCTGGCGGTTACCAACAGCCACCGGCCGGAATCGGGCAGCGTGTGGGAGCAGGGGCGTTTGAAGCAGGTGGCCACCCAGACCCTGGAGCAGATGGTCACCCGGCAGCTTACCGCCCAGCGGGAAGCCCGTGAGGCCACCTCGCTGACCCAGCTCATCGACGGTCTTTCCACGTCTCAGGGAACGATGATCTCTGCAGCCCAGTTTAAAACCCTTTACAGTCAGATCCCCGATGTGGCCGCCCGGACCCTGTTCTCGCCCATTCTCATGCTGCGCATCAGCGCCGAAAAAAGCTGGGACCGGGTGTATATGGAGCGGGAAAACGGCCAGGTGGGCATCTACCTGCTGGATCGGGGCAATAATGTACTCAGCTACACCACCCTGACCGATCAGCAACTCAAATCCACCGGCACCGAACAGCCCGTTCTGGAAGGAACTCTGGACGGGCAGCCGGAGTTTTCCGGCCGCATCTATCCGGCCGACCGGTTTTTCATGGCCCTGGACACCCTTTCTCCGGAGACCCAGCGGGGTGTACTCTCCCAACCCGGCGCCCTGCTGGCCGCCGAAGGGACCCCCGTGCGTGTGGGGATCAGTGACGAAGTCAACGCCGATATGATTCGTATCGGCGTCGAAATGGACACGACCCAGGGGCCGCAGATCCTGCTGACCATGGGTCAGGAGTGGGCCGTCTGGCAGGTTCGGATGCTTCTGGAGCCCCGGCTTTCCAAACCGCCAGCCAGCAAGAGCCTCTGGCCGCTTCGCCGGGAGGAACGATGACTGTTTGCCTCCGCTTGTTCCGGGCTGCCGCCGCCCTTATTTATCTGATGGCGACGGTCGGCGCCCTGGCGGCGATGGGTCTGTTCTGCCTGTTTCTGGTGGCGGTCAAGGACTTGCCCCGGGTTCCCGAACCTATCGGCCGCATCAACGACACACCGGCCACCGAAATTTTCAGCGCCGACGGCCGCCGCATTCTGACCATCGGAGGACGGGAGACCGTTGCCCTAGATGACGTGTCATACCCATTCATTCAGGCCATTCTGGCAACCGAAGATCACCGGTTCTGGGAACATCGGGGTGTCAACAAGCTGCGTACCGCCAAGGCCTTATGGATCACCTTGTTTGAATCGGGAAAGATTCAGGGCGCGTCCACCATCACCCAGCAGCTGGCCAAAAACCTGTTTTTCAGTTTCGAGCGCACCTATTTGCGGAAATTCCGTGAACTGCTGGTGGCCCTTCAGATCGAGGCCCAGTTTTCCAAGCAAGAGATCCTGGAGGCCTATATCAACCAGATTCCTTTCGGTGTCGGTGCCTACGGCATCGGTGAGGCGGCACGCACGTTCTTCGGGAAATCGGCCGGTGGACTGACCCTGGCCGAAGCGTCCCTGTTGGCCGGGTTGCCCAAATCGCCCACCCGCTATAATCCGTTTCGTTATCCTGAGCGTGCCCGGGCCCGGCAGCTGGTGGTGCTGGAGCGAATGGTGGCCACCGGTATGATCAGCCGCGAGGAGGCTATGGAAGCCAAATCCGCGCCGGTTGACCTGCGCACCCAAGGCCGTTCCCTGCGGGTGGACAGTTATTTTCTGGACGCGGTGATGAAGACGCTTGAAGAGACCTACAGCCCCGAAGTGGTCTACCATGGCGGACTGCGGGTTTATACGACGCTGGACGTCGGGATGCAGCAGATGGCTGAAACCGCTTTGCAACAGGGGATTGCCCAACTGGAATCCCAGATGGATATGACCGACAGCTCCAAGGACCCCGTGGCGGCAGATGACAACGGGCTGCAGGGCGCGCTGGTCGCCGTGGAAGTCAATACCGGAGCGGTGAAGGCGCTGGTGGGAGGACGGGATTTTTTTCAAACCCCTTATAACCGTGCCCTGCAGAGCAACCGACAGCCGGGTTCCGGATTTAAACCCTTCCTCTATTACGGGGTGTTGGAAAGCCTGGGTAAAACACCGGCCGATGTGATGGTGGATCAACCGGTCGCCATTCCCGTGGCCGGCAAGCCGCCGTGGAAGCCACGCAATTTCGAACGCACCTACAATGGCCCCATGGTGATCAAGAAAGCCTTCACGGAGTCGGTGAACACCGTGGCTGCGCAACTGGTGAATGCCGTCGGTCCCGAAGCGGTGATCCACACGGCCAGACGCTGCGGCATTACCAGCCCTTTAGGCTCGGTTTATTCCGTTGCTTTGGGTACTTTCGGGGTCAGCCCGCTGGAGATGGCCGCCGCCTATGCCACCTTTGCCTCAGGGGGCGTGCGACATCCACCCTTCCAGATCCGTCGGGTCGAAGATGTCAGCGGTCGGGTGCTGGAGGAGCACATTATCACCGGTGAACGGGTTTTGAATGAGTCGATCAACTATCAGCTGGTGGACATGATGGCCGGTGTCATCGACGAGGGTACGGGCAATGTGGTCCGGCGAATGGGTTTTGCTCTGCCGGCCGCGGGAAAAACCGGGACCACCAACGATTACAACGATGCCTGGTTTACCGGTTTTACCCCTAACCTGAGCACATCCGTCTGGGTGGGATTTGACCGGGGCCAGGGCATGCGGGATAAAAACGGCGCAGGCATCACCGGCGGGCGCGGAGCGGCGCCCATCTGGGCGCAATTTATGAAGCAGGCCACCGAAGGAGAGCCGCCCAGGACCTTCATGGCACCACCGGATATCTATTTCAAGAAAGTGAATCCCGAAACCGGGTCGTTGGCCGGGTTCTGGACGCGCAACCCGGTTACTGTGGCCATGAGAAAAGGACATCCTTAACCGACATGGGATACCTGTTCAAACATCTGGCCGTTCGGCTATGGACGGCGCTGATCATCGGCAGCCTGGCCGCCCTGGTGGTGCTGCCGCCCTTTGCCGGCGCCGTGGGGCCCGGATGGATGATTGTTCCCGGCCTGGGTCTGCTTTCCGCCGCCTACTGGTTGACGGGCGTGGCATTCGCCGCCATGGGGCGCCGCCGTATGGAGCGCCTCCTTGGCGAGGCCACGGTGTGGGAGCGGGCCGGCATGCCCCGGGAGGTCCGCCAGACCCTTGCCCGGGCCGCGGCCGTGGTAGACAGCTTTCTCTTCTCGCCTCTTTCCCGAAGAACGCCGGCCGGCCGGCTGCTGGCCCAAACGGCCCGGTTTCAGATGGCTCAGACAACACCCGAACCGTCCTCCGATGCCGTTGCCGGGGCCTATCTGAGGGTTTTTCCCCATGACCGGGAGGCTTCCATCAAATGGCTGGACGGAATGATTGCCGGAAGGGCGGTAACCCAACAATCCCATGACATCGCCGCCAGGATCGGTAATGCTCATCCCGAGGACGGGGCCATCCAGCGGATGTTGGCCCAGTTTTATCTCGCTGAACGGCGGGGTGACTTTGCCGCCCTGCGGACCTACAGGCTGTTGATCGATGCCGGAGAACCCTTGCCGGACGCGTTGATCGGCCAAATCGCCGATCTTTTCCTGGCCGAGCAGCGGATGGACCGCCTGGCCCTGAAAGTCTACCTGGATGTCTACAACCGCGGTGAACATGACAGTCGTCTGCTTCCGGGCATTGCCGCCTGCTGCCGCATGATCCACCCCAGCCCGGTGACCCTCCCCTTGCTGGAAAAGGCTGATGCCGTGTTGGCGGGCATCGACACCTCCCGGCGCAGTGAAATGGCGGCCGCCTTTTTGCCCGAGATGGCCGATTCCGACCCGGGACGATCGGCCAGGGGACGACGAATCATGCAGCCGGCCATCGCTCCGATGATCCGCCAAACATTGACCGGATTGAGGAAGTTGGCATACGGGTGCGCCGCCGGAGTTTCCAGCCTGTTGCGAAAAACCCGGGGAGGATTATCATCCAGGCGCGCCAAATCGGTGCTGAAGTGGTCAGCCATGGGGTTTTTTATGATTGGGGTGGGATGGCTGTTGATCAATACCGCCATGCATATGGCCGATACGTTCAAACCGGCGGAAAAAGCGCCGGTACCCGTGGTTGTCCCGGTCACCGATCCTTTTACCCTTCAGGTGGCGGCATATCTGAACGAAACCGATGCCCGGCGCTATGTGGAGCAGTTGAAAGGTCAAGGGTTGGATGCTTACTGGACCCGGGCGACCGGTTCCAGTAAAACCTGGTATCAGGTGCGCATTGCCCATTTCGAGACCAAGGCAAAGGCCAGGGCTGTCGGCGAGGATTTGAAAACCCGGCAGCTCATTGGTGATTATTATGTTGCCAATTACAAACGGCCTGACGTACCATAATCGCATGAATTTTTCGCTCGGCGACACCCTGCCTTTCTTCGGTAATTACCCGGCGCATTGGAACTATTCAACCTGACTCGAATTCGCGCAAAGGAAACTGGATATGAACGCCATTGCAATGACCCGAATTGTCGAATTATGCCTTAGGCTGGACAATCACGCCACCCGTCTCTACCTGAGCCTGGCGCGCAATGCCGGAAGTCAGGACCTGCAAGGGTTCTGGCAGGATATTGCCGCTAAAAACGAGCAGCACCTGTCCTACTGGGATCGGCTGCTCAACTGGGCCGAAAAGGGGATGCTCAACAACCTGTTCGATGACCCGGGAAAAACGCTGGACGAGTTATCTGGGCTGGAGGAAAAGGTTTACGACCTGGCCGACGCCTGTGTGCAGGTGCGCCGAAAGAAAAAGGCCTTCACCATGGCCTTTAAACTGGAATTTTACCTCTTGCACCCGGCGTTCGAGACCCTTTCCCAATACGTGGCCACATTTAACGGAGATGCCGTATCGGATTTCTCCTACGAGCGATTTGTGAACCGGCTTTTCGATGCCCTCCAGCAAAATGAACTGGGCACTCTGGAGTTGGAACTGGTGGGTGAGGTCATCCATCGCCTGTGGAAAGAGAACCGGCGGATGGCCTTTTTAAGCAACTACGATGAATTGACCGGTATTTTTAACCGCAGGGGGCTGTTCAATGCCATTACCCACCTGGCCCACCTGGCCCAGCGCAATGAAAACACCGTTGGCGTGCTGATGATCGACATCGACCATTTCAAGGCCATCAACGACAATTTCGGCCACCAGTTCGGTGACGACATGCTGCGCCGGGTGGCCGGATGCATCCGGGACGGCATCCGTGCCTCAGACGTTCTCGGGCGGTACGGCGGTGAGGAATTCCTGGTCTTCCTGCCCCAGGTGGAGCCGGTGTCGCTTGGGGAAGTGGGCGAAAAGATCCGGCGGGCCATCGAGACGATGCCGGACACGAGGGCATCCGTTACCGTCAGCATCGGCATTTCCCACGGCCATGTGGGACGGGAGGTGGATGCCGATGTCAAGACTCTCATCTACCGGGCCGATGAGAAACTCCTGGCGGCCAAGGCAGCCGGCCGCAACCGCATTGAACTCTAAGCGAGTGCCAAAAAGAACTTGTCTCTGCGGGGCAAAGTGTTTAGACTGAGTCCATCTGGATACGGTATTGGCCTGCAGCCAAAGACAACTGGAGGAGTCAACCATGGAAAAAAAGGATGTCATCAAGATCGCTGAAGGTCTCAGGCTGATCGAAGAGGGCGTGGAAACCATTCAGAGTGTGATGAAGGAAAAAAATATCAAGTCGCTCAAAGACGTGGCAGCCGAGCTGATTCCTTTTTTCAAAAAGGATGACGATTCACTCACCGAATCCATTATCAGCCATCTGGAATAAAACCCTCTTTTACTACGATTGCGGTGCCCCGGCACTCCGGGTAAAAAGGCCGGGTCCCCTTATATGGGATCCGGCCTTTGCGTTGAACGAAGGGTTGCCAAATAATGGATGTCGCCAGCCTCATGGGTTCTTCGGCAAGATCGACAATCACTCAGGTTGGGTCTAAATAGTGATGAGGTGTCCTTCCATAAACGGTAGATTTCGGTTCAGGCCAAGGCCGCAGTGAGGTTGAAACCGGAGGCGTAGCAGCGCTGCGTCGAGGATAGCGCTGAAGCTTCACTGCGTGCTCAGCGGAACGAGAACGCCGGCCTGGTCCGAAAGATGCCATTTAGGGACGGGGACTATTTAAAATCCACCCGCAACTGCTTCTTATTGATCTTGCCCACGCTGGTTTTGGCGATGGCATCGACGATCTGCACCCGGTCCGGCACCCCGTATTTGGGAATGACTCCCTCTTCGGCAAATTTGGCCAAGAACGTCTTTAAATCTTCGGGGCTGGTCTCCTGCTCCATTCCCGGTTTGAGCACCACCAGGGCCATGGGCCGTTCCCCCCATTTGGGGTCCGGTACACCGATGACCGCTGCTTCGCTAACTGCCGGATGGCGGCTGATCATGTCTTCCAGCGTCAACGATGATATCCATTCACCGCCGGTTTTGATCACATCTTTGACCCGGTCGGTGATCTGCAGGTAGCCTTCCGCATCGATGAAGCCGATGTCGCCGGTGTGCAGCCAGCCGTTGGCCCACAACTCCTCGCTCTTTTCCGGATCCTGGGAGTACCCCTGGGTCAGCCAGGGCGACCGCACCACCACCTCGCCGGCGGTCTTGCCGTCGTGGGGCAGGGGGTTGCCGTCGGTGTCCACCACTTCCAGCAGCACATTGGGTACGGGCAGGCCGGTGCGGCAGCGCATTTCCACCTGCCGCTCATCATCCCATTGCAGCATGTGGGGCTTGAGGTTGGCCACGGTCAGCAGGGGGCAGGTTTCGCTCATGCCGTAGGCGGTGTAAAGGTTGATGCCGTTCTCCAGGCCGGCTTTGCACAGGCCCCGGGACAGGGCACTGCCGCCGATGACCACTTTCCAGCGGGACAGGTCCAGCTGTTTGATGACCGGGCTGGAGACCAGCATGTGGATGATCGTGGGCACGCAGTGGGAGAAGGTGACTTTCTGGGAGACGATGAGTTTGAGCAGCATCTCCGGTTCGTATTTGCCCGGGTAGACCTGTTTGGTCCCCAGCATGGTGCACAGATAGGGAATCCCCCACGCGTGGACGTGAAACATCGGGGTCATGGGCATGTAGACGTCCCCGGAATTGATTCCCGCCTGGGACTCGTAGGCGCACAGCCCGGACATCAGTCCGTAGGTGTGCAGCATGATCTGGCGGTGGCTGAAGTAGACGCCCTTGGGAAGGCCGGTGGTGCCGGTGGTGTAAAAGGTGGTGGCCATGGCGTTTTCGTCGAAATCGGGGAATTCGTATTCAGTCGATGCCGCGGCCAGCAGTTTTTCGTATTCGCCATCCAGGTCCACCGGGGTATCCGAGCCGGCCGCTTCGTCGGTGAGCAGAACGATCTTTTTTACGGTTTTCATCTGGTCTTTGACCGCGGCCAGCAGAGGCAGAAAATCGGCGTTGACCAGGATGATGTCGTCCTTAGCGTGGTTGATCGTGTAGATCAGCTGCTCCGGGGACAGGCGGATGTTGATGGTATGCAATACCGCCCCCATCATGGGTACGGCGAAAAAGCACTCCAGGTAGCGGTGGCTGTCCCAGTCCATCACCGCCACCGTGTCGCCCTGCTTCACGCCCAAGGTCTCCAGGGTGTTGGCCAGTCGCTGCACCCTCTGGTTCAATTCGACGTAGGTGTACTTCATCTTGTCCCGGTAAACAATTTCCCGGTTCGGGTAATAGGTCAACGGGGTGCGCAGGATGTTCTTGATCAGCAGGGGAAACCCATAGGCCGACGGAGTTTGGGGAATGAGTTTGACGGGCATGACGGACCTCCTTTGAAGGTTGACAATCGGGTTATGATGGATTGGGAAGGAAAAAATCGTTAAAATATCCACTATCGTATCCTGCCGTGCAGGACCATTGGTTGAATGGAAGGACTTTAGGGGCAACGCGTGCATGCTGTCAAGAAAAAGGAGCGCGAGGGGCAGAGCTTATTAAGGAGAATTTCCTCCAACCGTCTATTGTCATTTGGCTGTTGACATGCAACTGTTATCGCCAATGGTCATCCTGTCTGCCAACCCGCGGGAAGCCAGCACCGCATGCACCCGGCCTATGGCCAACTGGACGTCCGGCACCTCGATGAACAGGGTCACCACCCCCCGGGCATACCGGCCTCCCCGCCAGCGACCGGCTCCCGTGGCCTTCAGGGCTGTCTCCAGACTGCGGGACAGGTCCTGCCGGAATCGGGACATGTCCGGATCGTCGGGCAGGGGATCCTTCGAAAAATCAAAATGCAGTGCCACCGTTTGCATGGTGCTGGGAATATCATCGGGTTGTGACAGATGCGGTCACAGCATGGAATTTATTTTACGGATGGTATTCTCCGCGCCTGGTTCTGGTCAAACCGTTGCCGGATGATTATGGTTTCCGGTAATGTTTACCGGACCGCAGGTGCTTGACGTGCTTGGTTTTCGTTTCATCCGCGGTTCCACATGATCATTCCAGAGGAGACGACCGCTGCCGATGACATTGAACCATGAAACTGACCTGAATCACAGCCACAGCTTCGGCCAGGACCGTAAACGGCCGGGAGAAAGCCGCACCATCATCGTTATTGTCGTTACCGCCGTCATGATGGTGGTGGAGATCGCCACCGGAATTCTTTTCGGATCCATGGCCTTGCTGGCCGACGGTCTGCACATGGCTTCCCACGCCGCGGCCCTTTCCATCAACGCCTTTGCCTACATCTACGCCCGTCGCCATGCCCACGACGACCGTTTCAGTTTCGGTACGGGAAAGGTGAACGCACTGGGCGGTTTTTCCGGTGCGGTCCTGCTGGCGGTGTTTGCGGTGATGATGGCGGTAGAGAGCGTCGTCAGGCTGTTTAATCCCGTGGCGATCGCCTTCAATCAGGCCATCTTCGTGGCCATTATCGGGCTGGTGGTCAACGGCCTGTCCATGCTCATCCTGGGCCACAAGGACGAGCCTCATCACGGCCATGACCACGGGACCGATCACGATCACCCTCACCGCGACCACAATCTGCGTTCTGCCTATCTGCATGTCCTGGCTGATGCGCTTACCTCGTTTCTGGCCATTTTCGCTCTGCTGGCCGCCAAATATCTTGGCCTGATGTGGATGGACCCGCTCATGGGGATCGTTGGCGCCATCCTGGTTTCGCGCTGGTCCATCGGTCTGCTGGCGGGTACCAGCCATGTGCTGCTGGACCGGCAGGCGCCTGCGCATGTCCGGCAGAAAATAGTGGACGGCGTGGAGAAAAACAGCGATGCCCGGGTGGTCGATCTGCACCTGTGGGCCGTAGGGCCCGGGATCTATGCCGCCATCTTGTCGGTGGCCGCGAAAAACCCCCAATCCCCCGATACATACAAACGAATAATCCCCGCAGACCTGAAGCTGGTGCATGTTACCGTGGAGGTGAATCCCGCCGGCAGGTAGCGCCTCGCGCTTAGTTGTAAACCCTTCCCATCAATGACAATTCTTGTCATTGCCGCTGACAGTTTTTGTCAAATCGGTTAAAACGATTGCCGACTCCATATCTGTTAACATTCTGTATATTAAGGGGGAATTGTTATAGATAGACCGCCGGAATGTTTTTTGCTGCAGGTTCAATATCGTCCCCGCGGATTTCAGTTGTTCTCTTCTTATGATTCTCACTTCGTCTTCTTGGGCGTAGATTGGTAAATTGTACTCGCTTGCCCCGTGGAAGGGACAAAGCGGGGTATGCCCAGTATAGATAGCGAGGAAAGCGATACGGAGTAATTCGGCGCTTATCTGTTTTCCAGCTCAGGCAGGTCATACAAGGCCAAAGGAGAAATTATGCGGCGGACGCTTTATTGGTTATTAGTAGTCCTGACAATCTTCTGCGCGGCTGAGCAGTCTGCAATCGCCGGACAAGGGACCTTATACGGTCCTGTGGACCTGAAAATCAGAAAATGGCATTTCCACATTTCCCATCATCGATTCCACTTAGACAATCCCGGCAACAGCGTCATCGTCATATCTAAGAAAAAGCCTTACAAGATGATCCACAAGGGCTTTCTCCTCATCAATGGCAGGCTGATCTCCCTGTGCGGACTGCGCAAAGATAAACAGATTGTCATTCCCCTAAAAGGGGCCTTGAGATCCCACAATTACCTTAAGGTTTTCCTGTTTGGACAACCCGGGGCCGTGGTGCGAATGATGGTTAAAAAAAGATGCGACCCGCTTCCTCCACCTGAAGTTACATTCTCATCAGATCCGGCCACCATCCTGCCGGGTGAATCCGCAGTCCTCAGCTGGGAGACCAACAATGCAGAAACAGTTGCCATAGACAACGACATCGGACCAGTCGATGACAGCGGATCGTTTGTGGTCAGCCCGGTCCAAACCTCCACGTATACCCTTACGGCCACCGGTCCGGGAGGAGCCGCAACGGCGGAGACCTCCGTAACCGTTCTTCACCTACCGGTATCATCCATCGAAGCCAATCCGGGGACGGTTCATACGGGAGAATCATCGACATTGACATGGACTGCGTCCAATGCCGATTCCGTCTCCATCGATCAAGGGATAGGACCGGTAGCGCCTGGCGGATCGATTCAGGTTTTTCCCTTGCAGACGACTACCTACACCCTGACTGCCGCTAACTCTGCTGGGACCACAAATGCTCAAGCAACGGTGACCTTTTTGAACACCGCACCGGCGGCCGTGGATGACGCTGTAACCACCGATGAGAACATCCCTGTTACAACGGCCAACGTTCTCTTAAACGATTCGGATATCGACAGTGACAGCCTCATCATTTCAGATTTCAGCCAGGCAGCTAGCGGAACGGTTGTCAGTCATGGAGATGGGACATTCACCTATACGCCGGAGTATGGGTTCAGCGGTGCGGACAGTTTTTCATATACCGTCAACGATGGGTATGGGGGATCGGATACGGCGACCGTCACGGTGCGGGTTATTCCCGGACCGCTATCCCTGGAGATTGTCAGCCCGATACAAGGGCAACTATTTTCGACAGATACCATTACCGTGACCGGAAGAGTGAGTCGGGTCAGCGCATCGGTTTACGTCAACGGGGTCACTGCAACAGTGGTCGGCAACGAATTTACGGCAGGCGATATCACCCTCGTGCCGGGTACGAACACTGTCGGTGTTCTGGCCGAAGACGGCACGGATACCGCCGTTGCCAGCGTTACCGTCCTGCTGGAAATGACCGTGGATCTTGAACCCATCCATGTTGACATTGCTTTCATTTCCGAAAACGACGATTCTCTGAAGATCGCCGGTCAGGCCACCGTCACGATCGCCAACAACGGTGGAAGCGGTGTTTCCATTCCCTACCATCTTGTTCTTTTTGAAGATATAAATCTCAGCGGCGGCTATGAGGATGCTGGAGACCATCGTCTGGGTGGAACGACCGTTTCCTCAGGCCCCGGTGCCGGCGAATCGAGCACCCTTGTCCTCGAATTTTCCGGCCAGCTCGCGTTTCGCGATAATCGCCTGCATGTGAGCGTGGACAGCGCCGACGAGGTGGAAGAAACCGATGAGGGAAACAATGTCACCGCCACTGCCGCCGCAGGTATTGATCTGAGCGCTTCGCAGCTTCGCATGAACGATACGGCCTGTCCGGCTGAGATTGGCCTGACCGTGCGGGTTGGCAATGCCGGAGAACATCACGTTGGTGCCGGTGTTCCGGTATCCTTTTACGACGGGGATCCCGCCAGCGGTGGTGCGCTGATTGCAACGCTGACGACACCCCATCTCCTTGTTCCCGGCCAATACGTGGATCTATCGCTTCAGTGGTCGAATCCACCGATGGCAACGGCGGTTATATATGCTTGCGTAGACGACGACGGCGCCGGGAATGGAACGCTCGCTGAATTGGACGAAGAGAACAACCTGGCTTATGCTGAAATGGCCCTTTGCACTACAGTGGAGACACCGGCCGACGGCATGTCCGGACAAGTGATCGATGCATTGACCGGCGGTTTTCTTGCCGCCGCAACAGTCAGACTCCATCAAGTGGAAGACGGCATGGCAGGTGTGGCCATCGGACAGACCACTTCGAACGATCAGGGCGGGTTCGCTTTCTCCGCACTGCAACCCGGCACCTATGTCCTGGTTGCCGATGCCCAGGGCTACATCTCAGGAGAACGGCGGGTCGCTATATCCGCCGGCGAATCCCTGAACCATCAGGACATGGTCCTTTCCCCACTGTTAGGTCCCGACGAAATTCGCATCATCCTGACCTGGGGAGAAAAACCGGCGGATCTGGAGGCACACCTGACCGGCCCCAACCCGGATGGATGCCGGCACCACTGCTTTTACTGGAACCGCGAAATACCCGGTGCCAGGCTGGATACCGATTCGACCCGCGGATTCGGACCCGAAACGATAACGATCTCGGGGGCCTCCACGGGCGTGTATCACTATTATGTGCACGATTTCTCCGATCGGCTTGAAGACTCGACGGATGGGTTGGCTGTTTCAGGGGCCGTGGTGCATGTCATTTTCGGAGATGGCCGGAATGCCGTGACCTTCGATGTGCCGTCGGAAAACGGATCGGTATGGCATGTTTTTGACCTTGACGGAACCTCCGCCACGATTGCGTCGGTGAATCGCATGGGCTTTCAGGACGAACCCGGCAAGATCGATTTTCCGACCATCGTCTCCACACCGCCAAGACAGATCAAGGCCGAAACTCCCTTCAGCTACACTGTCCAGGCTATCGATCCCGACCCTGACACACTATTGTTCAGATTACTCGACGCTCCCGCGGGCATGACTATCGACCCGCTTTCCGGCCGCATCGACTGGACGCCCATGGCGCATCAAACCGGCGTCCATCCGGTGATGGTCAGTGTAACCGATCCCCATTGCGGCGAGGACGCCCAAGGATTCAGCCTGCATGTCCTTGTGGACATTCTACCCAAACCGTCTGCAACCTTTGCAGTGTCGCCCTGTACCGGATTCAACCCGGGCGGCGACATCACCTTGAGCTGGAGCACCAGCGGAGCGGATTTTATTGAGATCGACAACGGCATCGGTCAGGTTGCCGCAAGCGGCCAATTGACTCTGCCGTCGCCGGAACCGCCGGTGGGATACACGCTCAATGCCAGGAATGAAGCCGGAACGGCGGCCAGAAGGGTCCCGGAAACCAAAATCACCGAGTTCGAGATCTGCGAACTACCCGAGGACGGTCAATATGAATTTACTTGGGGCGCCACATGCGCCACCGAGTGCATGATCGACCCGATGATCGGCCCCGTTCCCTGCAGCGGCACCATGGAGATGACGTTGACCGAACCGGGCACGTTCACGTTGGTGGCATCCAATCCGGCCGGCAACCCGGCGATCAAGTCCGCTAAACCTCAAAACTGCAACATACCGCCGCCATTTTCGTTTAGTACCCAAAACATTTGCCTGTGGGAAGCCGGCGATCCCCTTACGATTACCTGGACGGCACCCTGGGCCGCCTCGGCACGGATTGAACCGGATGTGGGTTCGGTGACCAATACCGGCACCATAACCGTTACTCCGATGCAGCCAACGACGTATACTTTGTACGTAACGGACAGCGATGGATTTGAGTATAGCCTGTCCGTCGACATTCCTGGTTTTAAAGGAACCGTTTTCAATGCCTATGCGATGGACACGTCTATCGTTCAGGGCCAAAGCACCGAACTGTTTTGGGAGGCGAGCGGTTGTGTCGACAGCTGCATGATTGACCAAGGCATCGGGCTGGTCGACGAAGCCGGTTCCGTTGTCGTGACCCCCGATCAACTTCCCCAAACCTATACGATTACCGCCTTATCCAACGGTCTTGAGGTTGGCTCGAGGCAAATTACCATTCGGGCCAAGATACCGACCATTTCGTTCACGGCCAGTCCGGGTATCATCAAACCGGGAGACCAGGCGACCTTGAGATGGCAAACTACGGATGCGACGACCTGCCGGATCGAACCCGACATCGGTACTGTCGCAACAACCGGCAGCCTATCCGTTGAGCCTGAGAAGAACATAGCCTACACGTTGATTGCCGAAGGGCCGGGTGGAACAAACAGCGCCAATGCCATTGTCGTTTTTGTCAAACCCACAGCCCGGATACAAGCCGATCCTGAAACGATCCTGCCGGGTGCAAGCGTTGTTTTGACATGGGTCTTCAGCAATGCCGATGAATGCGTGATCGAGCCGGACATCGGCGTCGTCGATCTTGGGGGCAGCGTCGAGGTGCGCCCCACGAAAACGACAACTTATACCATTACCGCCACCGGACCGGGTGGCAACGCATCGGACAGTATCACCGTGTACTTGCCGCTGCCAACCGTCAGCATCTCGGTGAATCCGCCCAACCCGGGTCCAGGTGAAAAGGTAACCCTGGTTTGGCAAACCACCCACGCGGATGGTTGTGTGATCTCGCCGGATATCGGCAGCGTCGGTCCACAGGGCTCTGTCGAAATTATGCCCGTCGGTACGGTCACTTACACCATCCATGCCTACGGTCCCGGGGGGCACGCTACTGCACAGGCCACCGTTACCTGCGATGTGCCGGAGCTGCAACTCAGCGCGACACCGCCCAGCATTCATGCCGGTGAAGCCGTTACCCTGGCATGGTCGTCCACGGGTACGGCGAACTGCAGGCTGTGGCCCGATATCGGTGAGGTTCCGCCCCAGGGGACGATCACCGTTTATCCGCAAAAGAATACCCGCTACGTGCTTTCATCGACCGGTTGCGGCGGAGAAATCACGGTAAATACCAGTGTATCCATGATGTGCCGCCCCCAAGCTGCCTTGATCGAACCGGACGGCGTCGGCGATACGGTCAACTCCAGCTACACCATTCATTGGACCGATTCGGACTGCGACGATAATGCTACCATTTCCATTTTTTACGATGACGACCCGTCTGGTGAAGACGGCATCTTGATAATCGCCGACATCCATGAAGATTCGGATGGATCATATGATTACTACAGATGGAATACGTCGCAGGTGCCTGACGGCGAGTACTACCTCTACCTGGTGACTCAAGACAGCGCCCACGAACCGGTCGTGGTCCACGGTGGCGCCGTCACCGTTGACCATTCGTTGCCGGTTCTGAAAGAGACCAAGCTGGCTGAAGATTTCGTGAATTCCTATGATAGGGATCCGGCCGACATCGATATCGAGGGGGACACCGCTATCGTGGGGTATCGTGGTTATGGCGCCTACGTCTATACCCTGAATCAAGGGGAATGGGTCTTTCAACAAAGGCTCGACTGTCCCGATGAAAATTTTGCGGATCAGTTCGGCGCAGCGGTTGGCATCAGCGGCGATTGGGCTGTCGTGGGGGCAATCGTGGATTTTTCCTACCAAGGGGAAAACCCTGGCGCGGCATATATGTTCCAAAGGGAAAACAACCACTGGGCCTTTCATTCCGAGCTGACGCCCAGCGAAGCCGGCCTGGGTCTGTTCGGAAGCCGCGTTGCGATCGACGGCGACGTGGCGGTGGTTGTCTCGGGCGGGATGGAGACATACATGGGTACCCGCGCGCCCGGGCGGGCATTCGTTTTCATGCTGGAAAACAATATCTGGGTCGAAAGCCAAAAACTGATACCCAGCGATTCGGCCGAGTATGACTTTTTCGGCGCTTCGGTGGAAATCGATCAGGACGCGATGATTGTCGGGGCTGGCCGGAGTTATTATATGGGCAACGGCCTCGGATCGGCATACATCTTCGGGTATTCAGACGGCCGGTGGCACGAAGAATCGATTCTGTCGGATGCCGGTACAGACACCGGATACGGTTCGGCTGTTTCCATCAGCGGCAACCATGCCATTGTCGGGGCCCCGCGCACAAGCAGCGATTCCATATGGGATATCGGCGCCGCCTATGTCTATGCAAAAGACTCATCTGCCAGCGGTGATTGGCAACAGGTGAAAAGGCTGGAATCGGCCGACCCGGCCGAATATGACTATTTCGGCCAATCCGTTGCCATCGATGGCGACTTCGCCATCGTCGGCGCTTATTGGAAAGATGTTGCAGCATCCGGCTCCGGGGCTGCCTACCTCTACAAACGCGAGAACGGGGCTTGGAATGAGAAACTGGAACTCTCTGCCATCGATCCCGATCCACCCAGTTCTTATTATAGAGAACATTTTGGTGAAAAAGTGGCTATGGATAACGGTACCCTTTTCGTTTCCAGCCAAAGTGGCGCTTATCTGTACGAAGCCTGTAGCGCTTCGATCGTCGCGGATCCGCCATTCATAGCTCCTGGCGGGGAAACGATACTTCGCTGGCAGAGCGTGCTTGCCGACACCTGTTCCATCGAACCCGGTTTCGGTGCGGTTGAACCGGCAGGAAGCGTCAGCATCTCGCCAGCCGAATCGACTGCGTACACCATCCATGCCGTCGGCGAATATGGCGAAGCCGTCCACGCCGCCCAGGTTGGGGTGGGCACATGGCAGCCCACCGCAGAAATCAACGCCGACAGCGCGTCGATCACCCCTGGCGCATCGACCACGATCTTCTGGCAGGCGCAATACGCCAATACCGTTTCCATCGAACCGGGCATCGGCAGCGTCGGCCTCAGCGGCGCCGTCACGGTGTCCCCCACCGAAACCACGACCTATGTGATCACCGTCGAGGGGCCTGGCGGTCAGGCGACCGGCCAGGTTACGGTTACGGTCGCGTTTCCCGAACCGACAGCGAAATTGGTCCTTCAACCCGCCATCATCGATCCGGGCGAGTCGATCACGCTGACGTGGTCCACCCAGAACGCCACGCAGGTTTCGATTTCGCCGGATGTGGGAACAGTAACCGCCGAAGGATCGGTGACGATCACCCCCGCCGGTACCACGACCTATACACTGACGGCCGTCGGGCCGGGAGGAACGGCCGAGGCGCAGGCCACCGTCAGCGTTAATTTCCTGCCGCCGACCGCTGAACTGAATGCCGACCGTTTAACGGTGGGCAGCGGCGAAACGGTTACCTTGACCTGGACATCGGCCTACGCCTACCAGTGTGTCATTGAACCGGATGTCGGCGCGGTGGATCCGTCCGGATCGATTGCAGTCGCGCCCACGGAGACCACCGTGTATACCTTTACCGCTACCGGCCCGGGCGGCAGCGCCACGGACGCGCTGACCGTAACCGTGATTCCGAAACCGCAAATCACTTTCAGCGCCGATCCGACCACTATTCAACCCAGGGATCCGGTCACTTTAACGTGGGAGGTCTCCCATGCCGACAGTTGCGTCATCGAACCGGATGTCGGCAGCGTCGGTATCAGCGGGTCCGTGACGGTCAACCCAACCGCCGACACCACTTTCACCCTGACGGCAACCGGTACGGGTGGAACCGCCACCGGTACGGCAAGCGTGAGCATGGGTTCACCCATCGACATTCAAATTCTCTACCCCACCGACGGCGCCATGCTCGACCGGCCTGACACCATGGTGCGCGGCACCTTCGCCAACACCTCCGGCAAGGAAACCGGCATTACCGTCAATGGCAAGGTTGCCATGGTGTACGGCAACGAGTTTGTGGTCAATCATTTGCCGCTGGAGGAAGGGAGCAACACCATCACGATCATCGCTACGGACGTCGACGGTATTGCCCGGACGGCCACGGCAACTGTCACGGCTGTCATGCCCGAGCACTATATCCGGATTTCAGCTAACATCGAGGCGGCCAACGCTCCGCTGGAAACGGCCCTACGCATCGACGGCACCTTCAGCATCGATGATTCCGCTTTAAACTACGCCGGACCCGGAACGGTCGATTTTCTGGAAACCGGAGCCGACGCCTACCGGGTCGGCATGGTCGATGAGGGAATTTATTATTTTACCGCGGAAGTAATTCACGATACGGTGACCTATACGGATACCATCGCGATCGTGGTTGTGGATGCGTCGGCGCTTGATGCATTGTTGCAGCAGAAATGGGCGGATATGAAGGTGGCGCTGATAACTGGTAACATAGAGGAGGCGTTGCAGTACCACCACGAACGCTCCCAAGAAAATTACAGCGCCATATACAATGCTATCGGCAGCGATTTGCCGGCACTGGTCTCTCAGATGCAGAGCATATCCCTGATCTACTGTGCAGACGGTACTGCCAAATATCGCATTCGCCAGGATCATAATATCAATGGACAGATTGTTACCATAACCTATTATGTTTACTTCATCCATGATGAAGATGGCTTGTGGCGGATTGAAAAGTACTAATGTTGCAATCAATTCAGCTGTTGATGATGATCTCTGAAAGGAGTCTGGATTTGCGAAAATATTTAACCCTCATATTCATTACATTTTTGATGACTGGGATCACGGGCTGCACCATCACCCATGAGTTTGGTCCGTTTATGGGCAAGGTGGTCGATGCAGAAAGTGGAGGGCCTGTTGAAGGGGCAGTGGTTTTGATAGGTTTTTTTACGGAAACCGGCACATTTGGTGGAACCGCGCGTCGCTTTGCGGATGCAGTTGAAACGCTAACCGATGCCAAAGGAGAGTTTCGGATTTCCCCAAAGCAAGTTAATTTGTTCAGAAAGATGGCAAGTTGGGATGAAGATTGCCACATATCTATATTCAAGCCTGGGTATGGTACATATCCTAAACACCCTAAGACATTCATTTCACCCGGTAGTAAACGATCTTTATATATCCCTGAGAACGAATACATAACCTATCACTTGCCGAAACTATTTACGCTAAAAGAGAGAAAAGATAATCTTTTTAGCATAATGGAGCCTGCTGGTATTCCCAATGAAAAAATGCCAAATATGCAAAGACTGAAAAATGAAGAATATATCAATGTGGGAATTGATTGAAAAAATGGGGATGACAATGAGAATATCCACTTTTAAACTTATGGTTTTGTCTATATTCTGTACGTTCTTGTTCTATAACGATGGGAGGGCATACGACAATACAACCACCCACAGATACATAAACGAAAAGGCAGTAAAAGGGATCTCAACTATTGATACGGTACTACAATCAGCCATTGGTTTTGACAAAGGGATATATGAGATAATTAATGAAAAGAGGATCTGGGAATGGATAAGAGAAGGTGGATATGAGGAAGACGTACCGGAGTATACGCGTTGCCCGAAGCATTTTCATGACCCATTGAGCACAAATTGGGATATCGCCGGTTTGTCCATCCCTCCCCTTGGATATTTTCCATCGATGATCTATTGGGCACAATCATCTGACAACGACTATTCCTGGCTAATATCTCGAGACTATTACTATCAGGCACTGCTGACCGGTTCAGAGGAACAATACGCCAAAACTTTTCGTTCCATTGGCCAAGTGATGCATTTGGTATCTGATGCGGCGGTTCCTGCCCACGTAAGAAATGATGCTCATTTGAAAAAAGGTTTTTACGATGATTCAGATCCTTACGAAAACTGGGTTAAAAAAGAAAGCTTAAAAATAGAAGCAATGGAATATGATGTTGTTACCATCGACCGAGCGATTGGCTCTTCTCAAAATAGTGGACACACCTAACAGCCAAGATGTATGAGGCTATGGGAGGTGTTCCACCATGGAAAAAAAACACATAGACAAAGAATTCAAAATTGAAGCTGTGCGGCTGGCATCCGAACCCGGCAACACACAAGCTGGAATCGAACGCGATCTTGGCATCAGCCAAGGAATCATCAGCCGCTGGAAACGCGAGCTGTTTAGAGACCGCGAACAGGCCTTTCCTGGTAAAGGCCACCTGAAGCCAGATGATGAGGAACTGCGGCGTCTCAAACGTGAAAACGAGCGTCTTCGTCGGGAACGTGACATCTTAAAAAAAGCCGTGGCCATCTTCTCGGAGGATCCGCACAGATATTCGGATTCATAGACGAGCACCGCACTCAATGGAGTGTTGAGGAGATGTGCCAGGTTTTTTCGGTGTCTCGTAGCGGTTATTACCGGTGGCGTGGTCGTCCCGAAAGCCGCCGGGCGATCGATAACAGGCGTCTGGACGCCCATATCAAGGCGATTTTCATGAAATCCAAGAGGCGTTATGGCAGCCCGAAGATCGCGGATGAACTCAATGATATGGGTTTTCCTGTCGGAAAGAATCGGGTTGCCCGCAGAATGAAAGCCGCCGGTCTTTGCTCGATTGTCCGGCGCAAGTATCGGGCGACTACGGATTCGAAGCATTCCCATCCGGTCGCGGACAACCTTTTGCAGCGTAATTTTAAGACCGATGGGCCGGACAAAGTGTGGGTGTCGGATATCACCTACATCGCCACAGCGCATGGCTGGCTTTACCTGACGGTCTTTATCGACCTGTTCTCCCGTATGGTGGTCGGCTGGGCGCTGAGCAGTTCCTTGAGCGCTGAAATGGTTATAACAGCTCTTGCCCGCGGCATCCGCAATCGTCGTCCCGGTGCCGGGCTGATCATTCACTCGGATCGCGGTGTTCAGTATGCCTGCAAGGAGTTTCGAAAGGTGTTGGTAAAGCATCATTTCATCCAAAGCATGAGCCGTAAAGGTGACTGCTGGGACAATGCGGTGGCCGAGTCTTTTTTCGGCATCATCAAATCGGAACTGATCCACCACGAGCAATTCAAGGGCCCTCAGGACACCCTGAAGGCGATATTCGAGTACATTGAGGTGTTCTACAATCGAAAACGCAAACATTCGACATTGGGCTACAAAACTCCCGATCAATTTGAACGGGTCATGAAATCAGCAGTTTGCTTTTAACCGTGTCTACTTTTTTGGGGAAAATCCAGATTTTTGATCTGGCTGTTGCAAACATATATGCTCCAAGCCCGATTTCGGCACTCTGGGACCATGATGAATACAACTTGGGTGGATCCAATCCACCGGGAGATTCGAATACGACAATCGGTCTGGCCGAATACACCAGCGCCAATTTCTGGACCGAAGACACCTTCCCTTGGAAATTTAATTCAGGCAACTATCCTCATCCTGTACTGGAAGATACCAATTATGATGAAAATGTGTGGCTTAATCCTAAACAAGTCGATGCGGAAGATGGCGTAACGGACAAACGAATCTACTTCAGCAAAACATCAGATGCGGTCGGAACGCCTTTTTTAGCTGCCGGATATTGGTATTGGCAGCTTTACATGTGGAATAAGCCGGAAGTTGACGATACTTTTCTTTTGGACGAAAAATGTTACGAACAATATGCCAAAAAACTCATTCCTCGCGCCATTGGCTACTCCGCCGCCCTGCTGGACTACTTTTTCCGTGGCACCATGGACGTTAAAAATCTCTCTGTCAACTATGATACCAATAGAACCGGTGATGACCTTGTCATAAGCGCTGTAAACTTCGATGTCGCCAATACCACGCCATCCCCAAACCAGTCCGGGAGTTCGGTTGAGATTATGCAAAACGGAGTATTGGATTTGGTATGCTGCTATATTCCGCCCCGTGGTGGAGACATGGTGTATGACGTGGCCAAAGGGATCTACACGGTCGTCGACGAAAACGATGCCATTAATAACGGATATGTTTCCTTATCCATTCCCCTCGACCAAAGCATTCCCATCGGTGCCTTGGATATATCTTTTACCCTGGTCTATCGGGGCGGGCTGGGCAACGAAACCGATGCGGTCGCCGCGGCTGCGATTCCGATCGCTTCAAACTCTCGAATCGCCTACTATCACCAGCCCGGCGGCCCGCCCAACCTCAGCAATGTTTATGCGTCATTCGCTGACGGAACCGATGAACGGGAGATTACCGGCAATATCGATAAAGGACTCTGGTATTTTGAACCGGCCTGGAGCCCGGACGGCACGCGGATGGCTATTCCAAAGCAAACGTGTGGCGCTGCGGCTACAGATGGCTATTGCGTGGATGGTTTCACGGAAACGATCGAGATTGTGGATCTGGAAACCCTTGACGTAATATCGATCATCAGCCCGAACGACCCCTATTTTGGAATCAATCCGATATTGCCTCTGATCTCCCCCGCCTTTTCCAGGGACAGCAGCAAAATTGTTGCGATTGTCGACAAACTGGATATGGGATTTAACGGGATCGTTGTCTATGATTTAAACTCGGGAACCTGGGATTATCTCAACAGCTTTGAATTTTGGAATAATAAACGCATCAACGGAAGCGCCCCGGCATGGTCCCCGGTGAGAGATGAAATTCTCTATTATGTCCACCAGCAGCAAGACCCAACAACGAATGAAATGGTTTTCGACCGGGATATCTACCTGATCGATTCTGACGGATCGAACAACCGGCAGTTGACCGACGATGATTACACCAATATTCAGCCGTCCTGGTTGCCCGGAGGCGATTGGATCGTTTTTGCCTCCAATCGTGACGGGGAAGGGGTTCTGGACATATGGATAATGGATCGTGAAGGAGGCCATATGAAAAAGCTTCGCGATTGCACTGCCGGATGCTATCATCCCAATTTTTCTCCTGAGGGGCTGAGGCTTGCCTTTGAGGAATCCGGCGATATTTATACAATGAACTTGGGTGGCAGTGATCTCAAAGCGTTAACCACTCTGGGCGACAGGACCACCGCCCCGGCTTGGTCTCCATATCTAAGGGTGCCGACGCTCGAAGTCGAAGTCAGTGTCACAACAGTCAATCCGGGCGAACCGGTCACCTTGTCATGGACGTCGGAGTTCGCCGACCTCGCGGAATTGAATGATGGAAATGGGACCGTTTCAATCGATACCAGCGGTACCATGATAGTTTACCCCAACGCAACCACGACCTACACGATTCAGGTCAGCGGGTTGGGAGGTATGGTGACGCAAGCTGTCGCCATTGATGTCATAACAACGCCACCGTTTACACCATGACAGTCAGCAGTCCGGGCGAAAGCGCTACCGGGTAATGTCGCATAGAGATACTTGGTTCCCTATGGGTTTACCCCTATTGATTAGCTCCAAGTGCTCGAAAAATATTGCTGACTGAAATAGAACGGATCAATGAAGTCGGATTCATGCCGATGTTGAGGACGATTTCCGTTCATACCAGAAATAAAGCAATATCCATTTGAAATTAATGAATTTCATCCGCAAATTTTTATTCATCTGCCTGCTTATCATTGGATTGGCCTCTTTCTCCGGAAATGGTCATGCAAAGAGTTGGAAAGGCAGGATGGTGGATAAGGAAACTGGAAAGCCGATCGAAGGAGTGGCTGTTGCTATGACGATCCATATGGTCACAGCCACACCGGCGGGAGGAGTTTCTTCCTTTAAACGGCAAATCGAAACATTTTCAGGCGAAAATGGCTCGTTCAAAGCCTCTAATTACAATATGGATTTACATCTGCCGGTTCTACAGGGGTTAGAATATCGCTATTCGGCATACAAACCCGGCTATAAATTCCTTTTTTCATGGGGAAAACCTACTGGTACGATTATGTTGGAGAAGGTGCCAACGATATACCAAGCCCGCCGAGAGGAATTGCATGATGCCAGTTTCTACATCGTCGAGACAGATCTTTTTAAAAAGATATTCCAAAAGGAAGAAGAATTCCTTGAAAATGCATTCCGAAACCGTTTTCCGGGAGTTCCCCATCATAAACCCAAGGGAATCGATTTTACCACGCTTCCTATTGACCTGTTTATAAGAATGAGAGGTCGGATGGTTAATGGTGGAACAGGTTTATGTTCTGGCTATGTTTTTAAAGAGCGCATTTTTCGATACCCGACACTATGGCAAAGAGAAGAACTGCTGAAAAACCTGACCTCTAAGAAGTATCAAAAACGTATCGACGCGCTTAAAGAGGTTGGCTTTTTTGCAGACTTGCGTTTTGTTCAACCATTGTTGGAGGCGTTGAAGGACCATGATGAACAGGTCAGAGAAAATGCCGTGTGGGCTCTGGGACTGTACAGGTCACCGTCGATACTCGATGCATTGATAGACACATTGATTTATGATCCCCATCCGGATGTGAGAACCGAGGCCGCCATTGTTTTAAAACAGAATAAGGAGCCGGATGCGGTTGTTCGGTTAATTGAGCATCTTCAGGATAATTCCTCTTTAGTAAAACAGATGTCGGCCTGGATCCTGGGTGCATATCCAAGAGACCAATCTATAGTTCGAGCATTGTCATCCATTTTGGATGACGACGATGTTGAAGTTCTAAAAAGAGTTCGAGGGTCATTAATTAATTTTGGTTCATCTGCAGTTCCCGTGCTGATTGAGAATTTAGGCAGTTCGAACGATTTGGCTAATGCGTTGTCGCTCGCGGCACTTCGTAAAATTGATGCACCGGAAACTACCGAGCTTATAAAAAAAGCGCTTCAATCCGATAATTATAGAATGCAGGCAAGCGCGATCAAATGGCTACAATTTAAGAATGTTAAAGGTATGGCCGATTCGATCTTTCTTTTTTTGGATAGTCCGGAAGAAGGTGTCAGGCTTCAGGCCGCCAAGGCACTGGCAGTGTTCAACGATGCGCGAGTCGTACCTCATCTGATGCAATACGTATATGATGAAGAGAAAGATCCGCAAAAAGTGTGTTGTGATATCGTCAGATTACATCACCCTGAGGCAATAGCAGCCACCAGGATACTCCTTGAGCATGCCAATCCGAAAGTGCGGGATCATACCGCAGTATGTTTTTACAGTTATGGTTTTGCGAACAAAGATTTCGTTGATGTATTCATTGAGTCTTCCCGGGATGAGAGCAATGGCAAGCAGTATGTGGCCGCAATCAATATGGGAAAGATTGGCGACCCAAGAGCGACGCCAGCGCTTTTAGACTTGTTTGATAGTGAAAACGAGAGGACCAGCCGTGCAGCTGCTGAAGCTCTGGCTAAAATAAAAGACCCGATCGCTATTGGTCCAGTATCTGCACGACTTGCGGAAGGCAAGCCTTTTTGCTGGATCGTTCTGGGAGGTATCGGTCAGCCTGCATTGGACACGCTGATTGATGCGGGGAAAAGCAAGGATCCGGAAGTCTGGAGCCAAGCATTAAGTGGGCTTGTTTATTCGAAAATACCTGAGGCCATAGAACACGCTAACAAAATTGTCTCGCGGAAAAAAAAGGATCTTACTGATTCGATATTCCGTGGTTTGAGTTATGAATTTAAAGTAATATTGGATGACCCGGATTGCGTTCGGCAAGTGCTGCAATATGGCTGTCCTGATCTTCAGAAAGTAGCCTTGAATTTATACTATAGGTGGGGGAAAAACATCCGGAACTGGTTCCGATGGTAGTAGAGCTGTCGAAAAACCAGTCAGTTGATTTGGCTGTACGCAAAAGGGCCCTCAAGGTGCTCAATATAGAAAAAGACCCATTGTCCGGGAAATCCGTTTCTTATGAATTTTATAATCGATACCTGAAATTTATCGCCGAGAATGGGCTAAACAGCAACAAACTTGAACTTGAAGCCATCTCTTTGTTGAGACAAAGCAAAGCAGCCATAGCCGCAGAACAGCTGATCGGTTTTCTGGACAGCCGACATCCGGAGAGCGTTAAAAAGGCGGGCTGGGCATTAGCGGACTTGGGGGATGAATCGGTTGAGACGCTTCTATCTATGCTTTCATCCGAAGATCCGTATCTTCGCTGGAAATGCGCCTTTATCTTGGGCAAGATCCTTGAGCGGAATCGGAACCGGGGTGAAGGCGTCAACATGGTGATTACGAATGCCCTTGAAAACCTAATCGATGATCCGTCCCTTGAAGTTCGCTATATTGCCGGTTTGGCATTGGGCGAATCTTGCAGCAAGGAATCCGCCAAGCACCTTTCCATTCTATCCAATGAGAGAGATCCAGGCATGAAAGCCATGGCCAACCATCTTCTCAATCGTCTGGATTCAAGCCAAAACATGAAGCTGGAAGGTCATCCTGTATTCATATCCAGGGTTTCAGAAAAAGAAACTACACATAAATGAAGACTTATTGGAGTAACGAAGTAATGTATCGAAAACGGCGATCGTTTCGTTGAGCGGCAAGATCAATTTCCCAAACCAGGTGATCAGTTATTCGCCGCCGACCTGCGCGGAGCCCGGAGGCGATTTCGGAAAGAAAATGGAAACGAAGTCGTGTTTTCCTTGAACGGTTCTAAGGGGGGTATGAAATTATGCGTTTTTATTTCTTCCCTATAAGATTTTTTGTCAATTTGATTTCTCGATGAACGAAACGCATAATTTCATCCCCCACACCCTCCCTAAATATCTCGGCCTGATGTGGATGGACCCGCTCATGGGGATCGTTGGCGCCATCCTGGTTTCGCGCTGGTCCATCGGTCTGCTGGTGGGCACCAGCCATGTGCTGCTGGATCGGCAGGCCCCGGTCGCCGTTCAGCAAAAAGTGGTGGACGGCATCGAAAAAAAAGGCGATAATCGCGTCGTTGACCTTCATCTGTGGACCGTCGGGCCTGACATTTATGCAGCCATCGTGTCGGTGGTTACGGAAACCCCCAAACCACCGGAATATTACAAGCAACTGATCCCTTCAGATTTTAAACTTGTCCATGTGACCGTCGAGGTAAACCGAATCTGACCGTCGTTCGTTCGGCTGGTTTTTGAAAATTTTTCGCATGCGTGACGCCGATACCATCGGCAATCCATCTACCCAATCAACCCAAGGAGGCAATCATGGCAGCCAAGAAAATTCTCATGCTGGTGGGCGATTTCGTCGAAGATTACGAGGCAATGGTTCCATTTCAGGCCCTGAGCATGGTGGGCCATACGGTCCACGCAGTGTGTCCGGATAAAAAGGCCGGGGATACGGTGCGCACGGCAATCCATGATTTCGAGGGCGACCAGACCTACAGCGAGAAGCCGGGACACAATTTCGGACTCAACGCCACCTTCGCCGAGATCAAGGCCGAGGATTACGACGCCCTGGTGATTCCCGGCGGCCGGGCCCCGGAGTATATCCGGCTCAACCCCACGGTGCTGGAAATGGTCCGCCACTTTTCCCAGGCGGGAAAGCCCATTGCCGCGGTTTGTCATGGCGCCCAGGTGCTGGCCGCCGCCGGTGTGCTCCAGGGAAAAAGCTGTTCAGCCTATCCGGCGGTGGGACCGGATGTCGGATGTGCCGGCGGTACATTCAAGGACATTGCCGTGGACCAGGCCCACGTGGACGGCAACCTGGTCACCGCCCCGGCCTGGCCGGCCCATCCCCAGTGGCTGGCCAAGTTCCTGAAGGTGCTGGGAACCCGCATCGAGTTATAGAACCCTGAATGTCGGGGAACGAATCCGCCAAGGCCGATCCTCAGATCATGAGGTTGGCCTTGGTCCTGTTTGGAATCGGGTGAGAAATGATAGGCGGTGTTTACTACACGGACACCCAGAATTCCACGTCAGGGAAAATGCCGAATACGACGTACACCCGTTAAAGGAAACCCAGAACCCTTTGCCCGTTTGCGGAAGCTGTTATTCCCGGCATCGGTCAGTCCAAATTACTCGACGGCATGATCGGGTGTTTTCGGCCCTGGTGTTTCCGGGAGGCCGTTGATGCCTCAAAAAAGACCGCTTCATCATATCCGGAAACAATGTTTCGGCAGGCGGCACAATATTTTCGAGGCGTCCCCCTGCCCGCCCAGAGCATATAGACATCATGGTGGATGCTGCATTTCGGGCATTTGCAGATGATGAACCGCTTGCGGATTTTATTGTTTCCCCCCACCGTGTCGGACCCATCATGCCATGCTCGATTCCGCAATGGGTTCTGGTCGATATGGACCCTTCCGTTCAATTCTGGAACCATAGAAATAGACCTCCTGTCAGGCATTATCAGTGCTGGTATCATGATTTGAGATAAAATCATCTCTACAATTGATGGATGGCAAGCATATTAGCGTACTGTCAGAGTTGTGTTAGCCCACCGACGTTCAAGGGTACCCTGTTTCGAAAGCTCAAGTCGGTATTGCACAGAGTCTTTTAGAGCCAACCTTCGAATTTTTTGCCTCCCCAGACAATTCATTTCTTATCAACTTTTAATCTGAATCTATCACCGTCCTAACATGCATCGAGGAGGTTGGGTGTGACACTCCAGGGGATATGCCCGAATCGGGGTGTGGTTTTTCATGGATTATTCCTGAGATCAAAATGAACAACTTACGAAGGAGGCGATTGAACAAAAATGATGGACCGGTAAAAACTCTTATCAACCTATCCAACTGAAAATATTGTTAAAATACAAAAACAGACATTGCCTTCTCCAACCTGATATGATATGAAATGTATCATATTTACAGCACGTTAACATGGAGAAGACATGATTCGTATTAAGAACCACAAACAACGACAACTGTTCGATCCGTGGCGTCATTTAAGTCCAAAACGGCGTAAAATGCTTGAGGAGGACTGGCCAGGTCTTTTTCGGGAACATCTGCTGGAGGAACTTCCCGTCGATCAGATGCTGCCGCATTTTACGGATGGCATCGGAAGACCCAGCAAGGAACTATACACCGTGCTGGGTGTGCTTCTTCTCCAGCAGACCATGGATCTGACCGACAAGGCCGCCATCGAACAGCTTGCATTCAATATCCAGTGGCATTACGCCCTTAACATCCCGGAAGAGAGCGATGATGCCAAAACCATCAGTGAAAAGACCCTTTACTCAATGCGCCAGGTGATGATCGATAATCATCTTGACGAGACCATGTTTGATGCCATCGCCGACAAACTGGCCGTGGTGTTCGGTGTCGATACCAAAGACCAGCGCATCGATTCGGTGCACATCAAATCCAATATGCGCAGGCTCGGACGGATCAGTATTTTCAGCCAGACGATCTTTAAATTTCTGGTCAACCTCAAACGCCATCATCGGATGCTTTTCGATGCCATCGATGAGAAGGTCATCGCGCGCTATTGGGGGAAAAAAGCCCTGGCCGCCTTTTCCATGATCAAGCCATCAGGATCCGAGAAGACACTGAAAACCGTCAGCACCGACTTGTTCGATCTCATCGAGCAGTTCAAGGATCAGCCACAGGTTTGTTCCATGCACAGCTACAAACTGATGCAACGGGTGCTGGCCGAGCAGTGTAGCCTGAGCAGCGATACTGACGGCAGCAAGGTGACCGTCAAAAAGCCCGCCGATATACCGGCTGATTCGTTACAGAACCCCTCGGACCCGGATGCTACCTACAGTGGACACAAGGGGCAGGGATATCAGGTTCAGGTCATGGAGACTTTTGACCGCGGTGAAGACAACGCCGAGAAGCAGCAGCGGTTGAATCTGATCACCCACGTGAATGTACAAACGGCCTGTGAGCACGACGCCCACGCGTTGGCCCCAGCCATCGCTGACACCCGGGTGCGGGGTGTTGGCCCCAAGAAATTGCTGGCCGACACGCTTTACGGCAGTGACACCAATGATCGGATTGCCCAAGTAGCAACGGTTGAACTGGTTGCCCCGACGCATAAGGGCCGCAGTAAAGAAGATCTGTTGAGCCAATTTCGTTTCAACAAAAAAGGCCTGGTTACCCAATGCCCTGCCGGATATCGTCCAGAGAATACGTCACCAAAAACGAAACGATCCAACTTCGGCGCCGGTTTTGACCTGCAACGCTGTCTGGCCTGCCCCATGTTGCCCCAATGTCCGGTAAAGCCCGGCAAGAAGAAGGCGTATCTTCGCTACAGCGAAAAGCGCTACCGTCTGGCAAAACGGCGAGCGCTGGAAGCCAGTGCAGCGTTCATTGATGACTATCGCTGGCGGGCCGGCGTGGAAGCAACCATGAGTGAGTTCGATCGACGAACCGGAGTAAAGAAACTCAGGGTCCGGGGGATGCCGGCCGTGCGGTTTTACGCCAGAATGAAGGCCACCGGCTTAAACATCCTTCGCGCAGGAGCCGCCCGCAAGGCCAGAAGAAAGGCCTGGGCGGCCAATGGTGCCTATATTGGCCATGTGGATACCTTTATCCATGCTGTCAAAGAGCGAATCCAACGATTTATAGAAGATCTTGGATCTGTTTTTCTCAATCCGACTCAGGCCGCCGATAGTTATCGAAATATGGCGGCGTGAGTTTTTACGGGTCCATCAAAAATGACAGACAGCCATTTGGTGCCGATGAATAGCCATACAACGCTTATCGATCTTCATCATTACTTGAACCATCGGTTACCTCGATTCCTGTCGGAATGGACCCGCGGCCCGATGGGACGGTTGCTGGCCATTAACGAGATCAACGCCGTTTACACGCATCTGCTGGCTTTCGGGAAAATCCACGCACCTTTCAGCAGCATCCTGCGCCTGCTTGACATCACCTACCGAATTACTTCCGATGATCTGGCCAGAATCCCAGATCATGGGCCGCTGGTGGTGGTGGCCAACCATCCTTTCGGCGGTATCGAGGGGATTATTTTAGGTGATCTTCTCCAGCGGATCCGGCCAGACACCAAAATCCTGGGCAACCATCTTCTTGAGAAAATAGCACCGATCAGGGATTCGATCATTCCCGTTGATCCTTTCGGCAGCAAATCATCGGTTCCATCCAACGCGAACACATTCAGGAGATGCCTGCGATGGCTGAAAACGGGTAACAGTCTGGTGATCTTTCCGGCCGGAGAAGTTTCTCATTTCTGCCAAAGGCAGCAATGCGTCACCGACCCCCCTTGGAGTGCGCACATCGCCGCCCTGGTGCGCATGAGCGGCGCCCAGGTTCTGCCTGTCTTTTTCCCGGGGCGCAACAGTGTGCTGTTCAACCTGCTGGGGATGATTCACCCGCGGTTGCGGACCGTGATGCTGGCCCGCGAACTGTTTGCCCGCAAAGCATCGCACATCAACCTGTTCATAGGGCGGTGCATCGTACAGCCTCGCCTGCAGACTTTTTCCCGGGATCGGGATCTGGTCGGCTGGCTGCGATTCAAAACCTATTGTCTGGCCAACCGGATGCAGGCCGATGATCGACCGCATTTAGCCCTCAACAAGCGCGCCAACAATGAGAGGAAAAAACAAGCGTTGATTGCTCCAGCGGACAACTTGCTCCTGGCAGCCGAGGTGGCCGCACTTCATGAAAGCAACCGTCTGGTCGTCCACAAGCAGATGATCGTCTTTTATGCCGATAGCCCGCAGATTCCCCATCTTCTCCGGGAAATCGGCAGACTCAGGGAGAAGACCTTCCGGGACGTGGGTGAGGGCACCGGTAAATCAATGGATGTGGATCTGTTCGACAGCACCTATCGCCATCTGGTTCTGTGGAATGCTGAGAAATACGAAGTGGTGGGGGCATATCGCATGGGGGACACGCGAGCCATTTTAGAGCGCTTTGGCCCCAAAGGGCTGTACACCCACTCCCTGTTCCGGTTCAAGGGCGGCATGTTGCGTTATCTGGCCGATTCGCTGGAATTGGGACGGTCGTTCATCCGTTCGGAATATCAGCGGCAGCCCAACTGTCTGGCCCTGCTTTGGAAAGGAATCGGCGCCTATCTGGTGCGGCACCCGAGGTACCGGATCCTTTTCGGGCCGGTGAGCATCAGCGACAGCTACCATCGGGTATCCAAGCACATCATGGTCCAATTTCTCAGACAGCGCTGCACCGCCAAGGAACTCAGCGCCCATGTGAGCCCGCGCTGCCCGCTGCGCCCATTGGCCGACCGCCGGCTTCCAGAAATGGCAGCCGCCCTGTCGGCCGAAACCATTGACGACGTCTCCATGCTGGTGGCCGAAATCGAGGACGACGGCAAGCGCTTGCCGGTGCTGATCAAACACTACTTGAGACTCAACGGACAGTTTATCGCCTTCAATGTGGACCGTGACTTTGCCGATGCCATTGACGGGTTGGTTGTGGTGGACCTGATGCAAACGGAGATCAAGCTGCTGGAACGGTTCATGGGGGCAGATGGCTGCCGATGCTATCGTGAGAACTATCAGGAGGACGGAGCTCAGAAGGCTCAGGGCTAAGGACTGATGACAGAGAACTGAGGGCTGACTCCTGAAAGCCTAAGTCCGTTAGTCCGATGTCGGTGGCCGAAATCGTGATGAGGTGGGACGAAAGATATTACCGTCCCCCCGTTGGAGAAATGGAAAAGGTGAGCATGAAATTTCAGATGATGATGAGTACTACTGCGAAGCATCGATGGGTGATGCCCGTTTGCGGTAGAGGCAGATCATTCTGAATGCAAGAAAATAGCCGGCAACCGCCAGGGGAATACCCAGGATCATGCCGCCGATGGACAGGTCGACCAGGATCAACGGCGACTGCTGCATCAGAGCCAGCATATCGGCAACCTTGAGGGCCGTCGACCAGTCGATCTCTTTGGAGAAACCCACCAACCTGACGCCCACCCAATAATTGACCGGATAGATCAGCGGCGCCGTGACTACATTGGTGATGTTTACACCGACCATAGCGGCGATCTTGCTCCAGCCCAGCAGGGATGCCAGCAGGATGGACGAGATGAAATGCATACCGAAAAAGGGGGTCATGCCGATCAGCAGGCCCAAGGCGAAGCCGAGGGCGATTTCGCGTGGCGCCCCTTTTAGCTTGATAAACCGGTTGTAGATCGTCAGGATTCTTAGTTTCATGCGTTGGATGGCTACGGGTGGTCCGTCTGCGGGAGTGAGGGGTTAAGGGTTCAAGGGGTCAAGGAACAGAGAAACAATCACCGGTTTGAAGCCGAAACCCGGAGCCCTTTTCTTAAACGCGATCCGGGTACACGTGAAAGGAGAGGGCCGATCCGGTGACATGGCTCCTGCCCGTGCGGATAAACATGGTAATCCAGAGTGCCTGGAGAAAAAGGATTGCCGCCGGATTCCACAGGATGTGCAGTCCGGCCAGTATGTCGATTTCAGTGGCAGATGAGGGAAACACCAGCCCAACGAGAACGGCGTAGGGGATGGTCAGCAAACTCATGATCTGGTAAACGCTGATTTTCCGGTCGCCACGATAATCGGATCGCAGAAATTCGGACAGGAACCGCCAGCCCTGAGTGACCAGCAGACAGAAGAAATAGGCTCCCGGATAATGGCCATGCAGATACAGCAACGTGCCGGCCAATGCGCCGAGGCTGTACAAAACGGCAGTGACCGCCTGAATGGCAAAAATCCTTTTTCCGCCCAGCTGGTGCGCATAGGCGATTTTCTTGGTGTCGCCGGTATAGGTGAAGGCGATCCATAAAAAATAACGCTGCACCACCGGCGGCATCTGGTCCATGGGTCTGCCGTAGCAGCAGCCGAAACTGATGCAGGCCAGCCGGCCGATTCCCTCGCCCAGAGTATACCCCACCATCAGCGCGGATACCACCGCCATGGTTTCAAACGAGATGGATAGAAAGTGTTTAGCGGCGGCTTCGACAAGGAGTACCAGCCACGGGCCCAGGACAATTCCCAGAAAGGAGGCCGCCCCCACGCTGAAGGTATATGGTTTCTTCTCCACCCAGCGGGCGATCAGCCGCGAGCCGGGCAGGCAGACGCCCAGGAGAACCGTGATGATTGCCGAAAAGATGCCGAAATCGATCCCCGCCGCGGCCGTGAGAATTAACACCAGCGTGACCGCGGCACACAGGGCCATGGCGTTGAAAAGGCCATAGTAGGTCAGGTTGAGGCCCTGCCAGGTGCCGTCGATCATCTTTTTAACGGGAATGGCGCAGATGATCTGCCAGCGTTCCCCCGGCAGGGCTTTGAAGCACCATAGGTAGACCGGTGCCAGCAGGAGTGCCATTATTGTTACAAAAAGCCAGTTGGCCATGGATCAAGCTCCTATGCTTGTGAAGGATTAAAGGGGCCAAGGGGTCGAGGAAGGGCGTGATTGGATCATCTCACTTGAACCCTCGACACCTTGGACCCTTTGGTTAGTCGACCTTCCGGCCGATTTCCGAGCGGACCTTGACATCGGTCTCCACCAGGGGGGACCGAAAATGCAGGGTATACCGGCTGCTCACATCCCTTCGCCGCATGTTCGCCAGAATGTCCGCGGAAAACCGCACACGATGCCTCTGAAAGATTAACACATCGACGCTGCTGCCCGGCCGGTAGAGGCTTTTGGGGCAGCCTCTTTCCACAAACATGCCGGGAGCAAGGTCCAGCGGGTCGTCGTAGCCATGGGTGCTGTAGCATTGGACAATGTCGCCGATCATCATGGCCACGATTTCGATCATGGCCACCAATCCGATTCCTGCACCGCCGGGAACGTCCGTGTCGATGACGGTGACCACCCGGCGATTTTTTGAAAACGGCGTAACCATGGATACCACGGCGCCCGGGTTGCACGAGTGGCAGCGGCCGTCGATGGTATAGATGTCACTCACCCGTCCGGACACCGGTACATGGTTGTAATGATATTTGTCCGGGGTGAGTCTGAAAAGGGCGAATTCTCCTCCTTCAAACGCTTTGATCCATTGGCGTTTTTCCTCGCCGAGCAACTCATTAAACGAGAAGAATTTTTCCTTCAGGAAAAGGGCGTCGTGGCGATCGAAGGATCCGACGATCATGCGGGCGTCGGCCGGGGAAACGATCCGGTCCGTCGCCGGGGGCATGGGGCGGCATTGCCAGTATCGGATCTTGCGCTCAAACAGTTTGCGGGCCGTATCAAGGTGCTCCGGCCTGTCAAGGCATTCGTCCGGGTCGATGCCCATGGCTTTGATCCGATCGGTGCTTCCCGGGTTACCTCCTTTGAAAGGCATGTCGAAATTGAGAAAACCGAGGATGGCAGACATGCGCCGGGATGTTGCCGCCTTGAACAGCAAGGGGGTGTTTTCCCTGGCGCTCGAATAGAGGCGGTTGATGAGCGGATCGGCGATCAGGCGTTCCGTTGCCACGCGGGAGGTTTCCCTCTCGATATACTGGTGGGGAATGGGATCGGTTGTCAAATCTGTCATGCCTCCGATGGAGCGGTTTCCGACTGCTGCCTCATATGGCTCAAGGTCAACAGCATGAGATGGATCAGCCGCGTGACGGCCGACAGCGGAAGTTCTTCCGCAATGACCGCGGATCGCACCGTGGAGATGAAAGCGGACGCATCCCTGCCCTTCAGAACGGAAAACAATGCCTGGTTGAAATGCCCGCTGCGCCAGGCCGACATGGCGTCGATCTGCCGGACCTGTTCGGACCACTGGTCCAAAGCCTGCCCCATCTGCTCCTTTTTCAGGCGATTCCGGTAAAATGTCTCCGCGGCGGCGTTGAATTCATCGCTGGTCAGCGCCATGGGCGACGTTTCGCCGGCCTCTTTGCAGATGCGGCGGGTGAGGCGGTCCGCGACGGTCTCGCGACCGTCCTCATCGATGCGATCCTCGAGGTCCCGGATCGTGTCCTCAAGTTTGCCCATCTCGATCAATTCCGGAGCATCGGTTTTCAGCAGGCTGACCAGTGTCCGTTGAAAATCCGTGGTGCGGACCCGTGTGTATCCGGCGTAGCGTCGACTGGATCGGGTATTGCGGGTTTGTTTAACTATCCGGGCTATCAGTCGGTTGGGTGTGTCCGTGCGTACATAGAAGGTCGGAATGCCGGCGGCCGCCCCGAAAAATATCTGGCGGCGCTCGCTCTCGACGAACGGATGATCGGGGATGTCGGCGTGGGTGATGCTTCCGGTGAAGATATATTTATAGGCCAGCGCGGTGATCAGCATCTGAAGGTTGGCCGCGTGCCCCATATCCCGGTCCAGATTTTCAAAAAGACTGTAATGGCGGCCTTCGAATCCGGTGAATCCCATGGTCTGGAAACAGCGGGCCCGATAGAGCATGTAAAGCGGCATGCAGGGGTCGAAGACCCCCATGTCCCCCAAGTCCTTTTTCAGCCGCGCATCGTTTCCCGGGCAGCCGTCCAGGGCGGGGCTTTCGTCGGTGGCCATCAACGCCACCAGATAGTCGATCAGCCTGAAGTCCGGAACATAATCCCCTTTGAGCGCGAAGCACCGGGAGAGGTTCCGATCCAGCCATTCCGGGCCGAACGGCGTGACGCTGCTGCCCAGAATTTTCAGGCGGGCCTTTTTCTTCCATCTTCTCCAGAGCATCCTCAGGTGGGTGAAATCCAGTTCGTGGGGCAGAAATCCCAGGACTCGTTCCGGGTGAAAATCCATGAAGTCGATCCGGTAGGGCGCCGCCGAATAGGTGCCCACGAAAATCGGCAGAAAATGCTCCACGATTTTGATGGCCAGGTCCCCGTAGTGCTTTTCCTCCAGCGGGCCGAAACCGGACGTTGGGTCCTGCATGAGACGGGTGAGTTTGCGGCTGCCTATGCTGATATGGGTGCCGTTGTTGGCCAGGCTGATGTTGGAGGTGTTGGGCAGCACCACCAGGTTGTGGGCGATGATACCGGCCTCCCTAAGCTTGATGACCGCATTGAGCTGGCTGCGGGAGAGCACCGTGTGGCACAGGTGCATGTAGCGATGCTTGGCCTCCCCTTCGTTCCAGCCGGACAGGCAGGGGCTCATGAACAGGGCACGATAGAAGCTGTCCGAGATCAGGTTGTTGAGCCGCTTCTGGCGCACCGGCGGATGGGGCGCAAAATAAAGGATCGCCTGCTGACCGCTCTCGATCAGGCCGAACTTTTGGTTGGCGAACTGAATCAGCAGTTGCGAGAGCAAAAAACGCAGGGATGTCTCACGTGACAGACCCTGTCCCTTGCCGGATTGCCCGTCCATTCCAACCGGGTGGAAGGAGAAGGTTTCCGGTGAGGTGTTGTCCGAGAGAAAATGGTCCATGGCCGACCGGCCGGTTTCACGGACGGTGGCATGAACGGAAGGCCCGCCGACGGCATCGGCCAGGGACAGTTTCAGCAGGTAGCTGATGGGAATGCGAATTGATTCCCGACCGCTGTCGGTGATGGAAAACCGGCAGACATCGCTTCGCTGGGGACTGTCGGCGCAGCTTTTATCGGAACGCAAATCATCCTTGAATACGGAGCGGGCAAACGGGCTGAGTGCCTCAATGGGCAGCCTGACCCAACTGTTTTCCCATACCCCGCTGTCGTTTTCCGACAGAAACGCTTCCAACGCCTTGACTGTCGAACGGGGCGTATCGCCCCGCAGGGCCCGCTTTCTCAGATTTCGGAAAAATCCGGACTCCTCGATTTCGCGGGCCAGATCCACCTGGTGCCGGTTGCCCACCACCGCCGTCTGGTATTCATTTTCGGCGCCCGCCGTGGTGTCCGGGGGGGTGAAGGGCAGGGTGCGGGCCAACCCCTCCGGGGTCGCGGTGTCGATACCCAGCACGTGGATCAGCCTGAACCGATTGGCCGCTTCGGAGGGGGGTGCGGGGCGGAGCGCTTGGATTTGCGCAGGGGAAGTGCCTGTTCGTCCGGCTAATTTAATCATATTACCTTTCATGCGTCTCTTCGATCCCGGCTCGGCATCGTTCAAGAGAAGGTAAAGTAGAAGCAGGTGATAATACACAAAATGGAAGCGAACAGCACCAGGCCACTGATCATGTCATCGGTCATGTTGTCCTCCTTGGTTGGCCACAGCCGGTTTCCGTTCTCCGATAATCGGATGTATTCGATGCCGACATTAAATGACGAGGATTAGCGGTATATTACCGGTCGGTTAGGAATTGGTTAAAAATGAAGGATTCGAGGATTCAAGGGTTCGAGGGGCTGGGGAGCGAGCAGGCGGATGCTTGCTTGCCAGCCGTAACGGAAAACAAACCGTGGCCTAACACCACGGAAACAAGGGCCAGTGTATTAATGAGAAGTTTAACTTCAATCATGAACAGAAAGAGACCCTTGTGATCGTGTTGCTTAAATCCATTTTTAAAAATCGCATCCCCGGACAGGTGGTCGTCCAGATCACCGACCGGTGCAATGCCCGCTGCCCCCAGTGCGGCATGCGTGCGACCGAATCGTTTGCACGATCCACCCTGAAGACAGACACCATCAAAAAGGTCATTGACGCCGCCGCGCGCCGAGGGTTTCAGGCCATCTCCTTTACCGGCGGCGAGCCGTTGCTGGACCTTCCCCGACTGGTGGAACTGATCCGCTATGCCGGCGGTGCGGGCATCCCATTCATCCGTACCGGAACCAACGGGTTCATGCTGGCCAACCCCGAGAAAAAAGGATTCGAAGACCGCATATCACGGATGGTCGACCAGCTTGCCGATTCACCCCTGCGCAATTTCTGGATCAGTCTGGATTCCGCCGTGGACCGTGTCCACGAAGAGATGCGCGGATTTCCCGGGGTGGTGGCCGGCATCGCCAGGGCCCTGCCGATCTTTCACCGGGCCGGCATCTATCCGGCGGTCAACCTGGGCATCAACCGCAAGGTGGGCGGGGATGCTACCCGCCTGCTGCACCGGCAGGCTTGCGTCTCGGACAGGGACTATCTGGAGACGTTTTACTTCCGATATGTAAAAGCCTTTGAACAGTTCTACCGGCGGGCGATCGATCTGGGGTTCACCATGGCCAACGCCTGCTATCCCATGAGCATCGATGCTCGGGAAGGCGAGCAGGGTCTGAGTGCCGTTTATGCCGCCAGCACAGTGGCAGACATCGTTCGCTTCACACCCTCCGAAAAGCAGATGCTGTTCAAGGCGCTGATTGTGGCGATTCGAAAGTTCCGATCCAGGATCCGGATTTTTTCGCCTCTTTGCTCACTCGAATCTCTGGTGCGCACATACGGCAGCGAATTTTCAGCACCGTCCGGTTACGGGTGCCGCGGCGGTGTCGATTTCTTTTTTATAAATGCCGCCGATGGTCAGCTCTATCCGTGCGGCTACCGAGGCAATGAGAATTATGGCCGTTTATGGGAGGTGGACATTGGTGAACAGATCCTGCCGGTCGAGGAGGATGCCTGCCGGCAGTGTGATTGGGAATGCTTTCGCGACCCTTCGGAACTGTTCGGCCCTCTGCTTGAGGCTTTTTCAAATCCATTGGGTCTGATCCGGCGGATGGCCGGTAGACCGGAGGCACTGGCCACATGGACCGGGGATTTATTCTATTACCGGGCGTGCGGTTTTTTCAATGGTCGTCAGGCGCCTGAATTTAAAAAATTAAACCGATTTTCATCCCGATCCGCCGGCGCGCGAAGGGCAACCCTGCCATCTTGCAGGGTAAGCCATATTAATGAAAAACTATCCGTTTCTTAACCCTTGGCTAATACGCGCATGATCATAAGGCGGCCAATGCGAAAGCGGCCTGCCGCCGGCAGTTGCCCAATCGACGCCGGATTTTGAAGACCGTTACCACCAGAGAAAGGAAACGCGATGCGGATCGATCTGCACGTACACTCCAAGCATTCAAAACGACCATCCCAGTGGATTCTCAAAAAAATCGACTGCCCGGAAAGCTTTACCGAACCGCTCCGTCTTTATGAGATTGCCAAAAAGCAGGGCATGACCCATGTGACCATCACCGATCACAACAGTATCGGCGGCGCGCTGGAGATCGCGCACCTGCCGGGGACGTTCATCAGCGAGGAAGTCACCAGTTATTTTCCCGAGGATGGCTGCAAACTCCACGTGCTGGCCCTGGATATCACCGAAACCCAGCATGCAGAGATCCAGAAGCTCCGCAGCAGTGTTTTTGACCTGGCGGCCTATTTTCACCAGGAGAATATTTTCAATATCATCGCCCACCCCCTGTACGCAGTCAACGACCGGTTGACCGTGGACCATTTCGAACGTCTGTTGCTCCTGTTCAGAAACTTCGAATTGAACGGCGCCCGCAACCACCGTGAAAATCAGACCCTAAAGGCGATCCTGAATGGTCTGACTCCCGAGGATGTCGACCGGTTGATCGACAGGCATGGCATCACCCCATTATTTCCGAATCCTCACCAGAAAAGGCTTTTTGGCGGCTCGGACGACCACAGTTCCCTGAACATCGCCCGGACTTACACCGAATTCATCGGCAACCGGGATGCGGACACCTCTCTTTCGGAGATGGAAACCGGACGGGTGGTGGTTCATGCGACAGCTCCGTCACCGCAGACCATGGCCCACAACCTCTACGGCATCGCCTGGCAGTTTTTCCGCCGTAAATTCAATTTGGGGCAATATGCGGGAAAAGACCCGCTGGTCGGATTTCTGGATGGTTCCCTGGGGCTCGATCCGGCCGCTGAACCCGGTATGCTGTCCCGGGTCTATTTCTTCTTCAGCGCCCAAAAACGCAAGCGGGTGAAACACCCCCTGTCGGATTCGCTGGCAGCCCTCCTGCGGCATGAAACGCAGAAGATCATCGATGAGAGCCCGGATCTGTTGGCAACTCCCAATGGTGACGGCCCATCGGCCGAAGCGCGTGAGCAACAGTGGTTTGAGTTCGTCAATAGACTCTCTAACCGAGTGATGGTGCATTTCGGCAACCATCTGTTGGATCATCTTTCGGGCGCAAATGTGTTCAACATTTTTCATACCATCGGCTCCGCCGGCGGATTATATACCCTGCTGGCTCCCTATTTCGTCGCATTTTCCCAGTTTACCATGGGACGGGAGTTGGGGGAACAGATTGTCCGGCGGTTCAGGCGGCCCGAAAGCGGTCCATTGGCAGTTCCTGAAGAGGGTATCCATGTGGCTCACTTTACGGATACCTTCTATGAAATCAACGGCGTCGCGCTGACGCTTCAACAGCAGGTCCAGTATGCGGCCGAAGCCGACCATCGCTACACGCTGATGACCTGTGACGACCGGAACCGGCCGCCGGAAAAAGGGGTTGTCCATTTCGCACCCATCGGCACCTACGACCTTCCAGAATATGAGCAGCAGAAGATTTTCTATCCGCCGCTGCTGGAAATGCTGGATTACTGCCACAAGCATGGGTTTAACCACATTCATACGGCCACCCCGGGGCCCATCGGCCTGGCCGCCCTGGCCATCGCCCGATTCCTGCGGCTGCCTATTTCCGGCACCTATCATACAGCCATCCCCCAGTATGTGCAGATTCTTACGGGGAGCGGCTTCATGGAAGAGCTGGCCTGGAAATTCGTCCTCTGGTACTACGATCAGATGGATCTGATCTACGCCCCTTCCCGGAGCACCCGGGATGAACTGGTGGCCAAGGGGATCAGCGGAGACAAAATCCGGGTGTATCCCCGCGGCATCGATATCAACCGTTTCAATCCGGCCAAACGCAACGGATTTTACAAAAAGTGGAACGGTGGCGGGAAAAGCATCACACTGATTTATGTCGGCCGGGTATCCAGGGAAAAGAACCTCCACCTGCTCTCCGAAGCCTATCGCCGGCTGGTACAATCCACTCCTGCGGTCATGCTCGCCGTTGTCGGAGACGGCCCGTATTTGGATGAAATGAGGAAGGAGACAGCCGACCTGCCTTGCATTTTCACGGGACGCCTGGAAGGTGGTGACCTGGATGCCGCCTATGCTTCCAGCGAAATTTTCGTTTTTCCCAGCACTACCGATACCTTTGGCAACGTGGTGCTGGAAGCCCAGGCATCGGGTCTTCCGGTCATCGTCACCGATCAGGGCGGGCCCGCCGAGAACGTCCTCCCGGAAAAGACCGGACTGGTGGTAAAGGCGAATTGTTCCCAATCGATCTTCGACGCCATAACGTCCCTGGTGGCCGATCCCCGCAGACGGGTGAAGATGGGACAGGCCGCCCGGCGTTATATGGAAGATCGCTCCTTCGAGGCCGCTTTCAATGAAACCTGGAAAATGTTCGGCACTATCAATGCGGGAAGACAGGCCATGTCCGGGTAGATTGGGCGAAGGATCGTCCCGATTTTCTGTCCAGGGCTGAACCGGCATACACTTACGGCTGAATTTGATTGCCACAGGTGATGGTCGATGGAAACATTTTTCCGGGGTTGAGGATGCCGTTGGGGTCGAGGAAACGTTTTAAGCGCTGCATCAGCGCAAGGGTGTTTTCGTCGAGGTTCCAGCCGATCTGGTTGCATTTGACGAACCCGATACCGTGTTCCGCCGCGATACGGCCTTCCAGTGCCACCGTTGCCTTCAGGATGGCTTCCCTGGCCTGGCGCATGTTTTCCGGAGGCGTGTTTTTGTCCCGGGCGGCGATGCTGACGTGAATGTTGCCGTCTCCGGCGTGGCCGAAACTGACCACCAGCACGTTCAGCCGTCTGCCGATTTCCTCCAGCATATGCACCATCTCCGGGATGCGCGCGATGGGCACCGCGATGTCTTCTTCCTCCCATTTCGGGCGCAGTTGGGTCAGCGCGGCATGGACCGACCGCCTCGATCGCCACAGTTCCTCCTGACCCGCTTTCTCATTTGCGATCTGAATGGCCATTGCCCCGTTGGCTTCGCACACCTTTCTGACCCGGTCCAGATCCGTTTCAATTTCCCGGCGCTTGCCGTCGACCTCGATGAGTAAAAGAGCCCCGGCGCCGATGGGCAGTCCGGGGTTCCGGTATTGGGCAACGGCGCGGATGCAGTGTCTGTCCATGAATTCAAGGGTCGTCGGAATGATGCCTTTTTTGATGATGTCCGCTACGGTCCCTGCAGCCCGGCCGATGGTATCGAAAGTGGCCATCAGGGTCTGTTTGCCCTCGGGAAGGGGCAGCAGTTTGAGAATGGCCTGGGTGATGACGCCCAGGGTTCCTTCGGACCCGACGAACAGACGGGTCAGATCGTAGCCCACCACATCTTTGACGCATCGGGAGCCGGTATGGATGACCTCCCCATCGGCCAGGACCACCTCCAGGCCCATCACGAAATCCTTGGTGACGCCGTATTTGACGGCACGCATGCCGCCGGCGTTCTCGGCGATATTGCCTCCGATGGAGCAAAAGTCCATGCTGGCCGGATCCGGCGGATAAAACAGGCCCCGGGCTTCGACGGCGGCATGCAGTCTGGAGGTAACCACCCCCGGTTCCACAATGGCCTGGAGGTTGGCCGTATCGACGGCGAGGATGCGGTTAAAACGATCCATGGCCATGACGATGCCGCCCGACAGGGGAACGCTCCCGCCGGTCAACCCGCTGCCGGCTCCCCGGGGAACCACCGGAACCCTATAGGTGTTGGAAATCGAGAGCAGTTCAGAAACCTGGGCGACATTTTCCGGAAAGGCCACCGCTTCCGGAAGACATTGCCCGCCGCTGGCATCGTAGGCATAGGTGAGCCGGTCCTCCATCGATTCGAGATAGTGGCCCCGGCCCAGCAGTTCGATATATTGCCTTCTTGCGTGTCTATTCATGCTATCGTATGCCGGCCCGGTGGGCCCGGATGGCATCCCCGGCCACGCAGCGGTAGAGGTTGCCTCGGCTGTCAAGGATTATCTTCGCTTTCACCGGGTGGCCGTTTCCATGCTTTCCAGTCCCGGGGTTTCGAATCGCTTGCCGACATACCGCAATATCAACGTCGCCAGCCCGACGATGACCAGATAGATCAGGGCGACAATGATGTAGGTTGAAATAGGCGCAAAGTATCGGCTGGAAACCATTTTGGCTTTGCCCATCAAGTCCGGCACGGCGATCAGAAAGACCACCGCGGTGTATTTGATGATGGAGATCATTTCATTGGACCATGACGGCATGACCAGTCGGAAGGCCTGGGGCAAAATGATGTACCGGATGGCCTTGAACCGGCTCATGCCGATGGCGCGGGCGGCCACCATTTGCTTCTCACCCACCGATTGAATCGCGCCCCGGAAATATTCCGCCTGATACGCGCTGCTGTTCAGGCCGAGGGTCAGATAAGCGGCGGTTAACCGCGAAAAGGTCAATCCGAAATCGGGAAGACCGTAGTAGACGACAAAAAGCTGGACCAGCAGCGGGGTGCCGCGGAAGATATTGATGAATCCGGTGACGATAAACTGAAGCCAGCGACTTCCATAGACGCGGATCAGTGCGGCCGGAAGCCCGACGGCAAAGCCGATGAACAGTGCTCCGCCGGCGATCTTGAGGGTGACCCGCGTGCCCTGGAGCAATTCTGGAATAATGGTCTGGAAGAAAATGAAGAACTCGTTCATGGGGGTCTCATCGGCCGCATGGGCGCTTACGGTTCCCGGGTCGCGTCGTCTTCGACCGTGCCGCGCTGGTCGCCGGAAGGATCCGCACCGTTATGCGACCGGGCGATCATGGACAGGAATTGTCTGGCACGTTCGGATCTGGGCGCTTCGAACAATTGCTGCGGCGGCCCCGTTTCGACAATAAAGCCGGCTTCCATGAAAACAATGCGGTGGGCCACTTCGCGGGCAAACCCCATCTCGTGGGAAACCACCAGCATAGTCATGCCTTCCCGCGCCAGTTTCTGCATGACGTTCAACACCTCGCCGGTCAATTCGGGATCGAGTGCCGACGTCGGCTCATCAAAAAGCATGATGGCGGGATCCATGCCCAGGGCACGCGCGATGCCGACCCGTTGTTTCTGGCCGCCGGAAAGCTGAGCGGGATACTTTTCCGCATGGTCGGCCAACCCCACCCGGTCCAATTCAAAGCGGGCTTTGCGACGGGCCTCGTCCGCTTTCATCCCCAGGACCCGGGTCAGGCCGATGGTGACATTGTCCAGGGTCGTCAAGTGATTGAAAAGATTGAATTCCTGAAAAACCATGCCGATCCGCTGGCGAATCCGGTTCACATTTATGCCCGGTGCGGTGATTTCCCGGTCTGCCAGCCAGATCCGCCCGCCGGTGGGCCGGGTGAGCAGGTTGATGCACTGCAGCAGGGTACTTTTTCCCGTACCACTGGGGCCGACGATGACCACGACCTCCTTGGGCAGGACCTCAAGCGAGATGCCCTTGATGATCTCCGTCCCGCCGAAGGATTTTCGAAGGTTCTCTATTCTGAGTATGGGCTTTTCAGGCATGATCCTTCTTTTCTACATGAAGATTTTGTATCGGCGTTCCAGAGTGCCCAGCAGGCGGCTGGCCAGCAGGGTGAATACGATGTAAAACGCAGCTGCCGTGCCGAAAGCCAGGAACGGTTCCAGGGTACGGGCGCTGACCCATTGGGCTCTTCGCAGCAGTTCCGGTACGCCGATGACATAGACCAGGGTTGAATCTTTCAACACCAGGGTAAATTCGTTGGACCATGCCGGAATCGCCAGCCGAACGGCCTGAGGCAGGATGATGCTGCGGATGGCGGTGAACCGGCTCATGCCGATGGCGCGGGCGGCGATCATCTGGCCTGGGGGAACGGACAGGATCGCCCCGCGGAAAATTTCCGACTGGTAGGCGCCGCTGGCAAATCCCAGCGCGATGGCACCCGACAGAAAAGGGGACAGATCGACCAGTTCGGAGATGACGAAAAACAGGATGAAAATAATGACAACGACCGGAACAGCCCGTACGACAATACTATAGACCGCCGCAACGGGCGAGAGAAAACGCCCCCCGTAAATCCGGAGCACGGCCATCACCGTGCCGATCACCAGACCGATGGTCAGGGCGATCAGGGTGACGGACACCGTTATACCGAGCCCGGGGATCAGATATTGAAGAACCGTCAACAGGCTCTGGGGCAATACGCTCATGGCTTCCAGGTGCGTGATATGAAGGGTTATGGCGGACGCCCCGACAAATGAGACTTCATAATGTCTGAGTCGTCCGCTCTTCTCCTATGGCGCTATACCGTTTTAAGGGTCGCGGAAACCTAATTAATCGATACCGTGCGCTTTCTTCGTTTTCTCGATCCATCCCTCTTTCTTCAATTCTTCGATCACCCGGTCGATCTCGGCTTTGAGCTGGGTTTCCCCCTCGGGCAATGCGAGGCACTGGCCGGCCAGGACGGTATCCGTGGTCACCAGGGCAATTTTCAGGTTTTTCATTTTTCCGACCAGGTCCTTGGCCGGCTTGGCTTGGATGAGCAGCAGATCGATGCGTCCGGCGGCCAGATCAAGGCCGGCATTGTCCACCCGCTCATACTGAAACAGGTGGTCTTCGGGGGTCAATCCGGTTTCGATCAGGTTCTTCCTGATCCAGCTTTCCTGGATGGTGCCCGTCTGGGTGCCGATCTTCTTGCCGGCGGCATCTTTTGGAGAACTCATTTTTATATCGGCCTTGGTGGATGTGACAAAGGCATCCTGTACAAAATTATAAGGAATGGAAAAATCGACGGTCTTGTCCCGTTCTGCGGTGCCCTGCATGGCCGCGGCGACCAGATCGATTTTTTTGTTCTGCACGGCGGCGATGAGGGTGTCAAAGCCCATGTCCTTGATCTCGACATCCACTCCCATACGTTTGCCGACTTCGCGAACCAGGTCCATATCGAACCCGACGAATTTACCCGAAGGGTCCACCGACTCATATGGCGGGTAGTCAGCCGAGGTGCCGACAATCAGTTTGCCCCGTTCCTTGATTACGCTCAAATGATCGGCCGCAAATCCCAAACTCCAGCCGGTCAGTACAAAAACGAAAATTGCCGTTGCCGTCCAAATCATGTTTAACCGCTTCATATGCATCTTCCTTTCTCAATTGATTGGATGTGTTGTGCCGGACGAGGGGAGTCTCATCCATCGATAGGTCTCCGTATTTTCTGCAGACTTCAGGCGGGGATGATATCACATGCTATCGTCCGTCTCAATAATCGGTTTGAGTGGATCCGGTGGGGGAAAATCGGCTATGGGTTCATAGCCCGTGCGTTCGGGTCCTAGTGGGTCAGAATCTTGCTGATAAACTGGGCGGCACGGTCCGTCTGGGGATTGGCGAAAAAGTCGTGGGGCTTTCCGGTTTCCACCAGGCTGCCCTCGTCCATGAAGATGACCCGGTGGGCGACCTGCCGGGCAAAACCCATTTCATGGGTGACGACGCACATGGTCATGCCTTCACTGGCCAGTTTGACCATCACGTCCAGCACTTCGCCGATCATCTCGGGGTCCAGGGCGCTGGTGGGTTCGTCGAAGAGCATGATTTTGGGCGACATGGCCAGCCCGCGGGCAATGGCCACCCGCTGCTGCTGACCGCCGGAAAGCTGGGTCGGATGCGCATCGGCCTTGTCCGCCAAGCCTACCCGAGCCAGTTTTTCATGTGCCAGTGCTTCCGCATCACTGCGTTTCATCTTCCTCACATTGATGGGTGCCAGGGCGACATTCTGCAGGGCCGTCATGTGGGGGTAGAGATGAAACTGCTGGAAGACGAATCCGATTTCCGCCCTCAGTTTGGTCAAGTTGGTGGAATGGTCGTGAAGCGGTGTACCGTCTACGAAAAGCTCCCCTTTCTGGAACTTCTCCAGGCGGTTGATGCAGCGAATGAGGGTGGACTTGCCCGATCCGCTGGGGCCGCAAACGACCACCACTTCGCCGGGAGTGACATGCAGATCAATATCCCTGAGGACATGGAGTTTGCCGAACCACTTGTTGACACCCTTGAATCTGATCATTTTCTTCTTTCCCCGATTCCCGTAATTTCTGTTGCTACAGCATGACCTGCTGGGTGGCCATTTTCTTTTCAAGCCGGTTGGACAGCCGGATCAGCGGATAGGAGATGGAAAAATAGAGGATACCCACCAGTGAGAAGACCATCAACCCTTCCGGAATCCGTACCACGGTCACCCATCCCACCCGGGTCAACTCTACCACGCCGATGACCGACACCACCGAGGAGTCCTTGATCAGCAGCACATACTGGCCGACCAGGGGCGGCAGGATGGTCTGCAGGCTCTGGGGCAGGATCACGTGGCGCAGCTGCTGGTAGACGGTCAGGCCAGAGGATGCCGCTGCTTCCCACTGGCCGTTGGGGACGGCCTTGATCCCGCCGGCCACGATTTCACAGATAAAGGCGGTACCCAGGATCGTCAGAGATAGGATTGCCGCCGGGAATGCGTCCAATTGGATTCCCCATTCCGGCAGGATGAAAAAGACAATAAAGATCTGCACGACGAAGGGAGTGCCACGGATAACAGCCACGTAGGCACCGATAACCGTGACAAAAAACTTGTTTTTCGAGGCGCGTGCGATGCCGAGAAGCAGCCCGAAAACCGTTCCCATCACCAGGCTGATACCCGATACGGCCACCGTCATCCACAGGCCCTTGAGAAAAAAGGGGAAGATCTCGACCAGCCGATGGAAGTAAAATAGCATCATGGTCAGTAGGCCTCCCTGAAGATGAGTTTTTTCTGCGACCAGTCTGCCAGGGATTTCAGCACGAAGTAGATACACAGGTAGAAAAAGGCCACGGTGAAAAAAGCCTCCGAAGGCATGAAGCGCTCGGAGGTGAGCGTCTGTCCGACACGGGTAAGCTCCATGACTGAGATCAGGGAAAGCAGGGCCGAATCCTTTACCAGGACGATAGCCTGACCCAGCAGGGGCGGCACCGTTACCCCCAGGGCCTGGGGAAGAATGATGAAGCGCATGCGCTGGAAATAATTCAGACCCGACGCGATGCCCGCCTCGATCTGGCCGTTGGGTACCGATGTCATCCCCGCCCTGACAATCTCGGCGATGTAGGCCCCGCTGTTGAGCATCAGGGCGATGATGCCCGTCTGCAGCTCCGGCACTCGCAGCCCCAAGGTGGGCAGACCGAAGTAGAGAAAGTAGATCTGGACCAGCAGGGGGGTGGAGCGGATGGATTCGATGTAGGCGATGGAAAGGCCTCTTACCAGACGCCACCGGGAGAGCCGACAGGCGCAGGCAATGATCCCTGCAATCAGGGCCAGGAAAATCGAGACGATGGATATCAGGAAGGTGTTGCGCAGCCCTTCCATGAAAAACGGCATATACTCCCAGATGACTCTGAAATTAAAGCCTTCGAGCATCAGCAACCCTTCATTGGTTTACCATGGGAAAAAGGGGCATCCCTTCTTCCCATGGTGAGTTCAGGAATTGGATCTATAGACGCAATCTGAACGGATTAGTGGTCTTTTTTCCAATCCGTGGATTCCATCCAGTACTTGATGTTTTTGTCGTAGGAACCGTCGCTGTGGGCGAACTTCAGATAAAGGTTGATCCATTGCCACAGGTTTACCGACTCGTGGCGGACCGCAAAGGCCAGCGGATCCTTGCCCTGGCCCAGGCGTTGATCCAGGACCCGCACCGAGTTGGGCGGGAAATCCGGCAGCACGGTCAGTACGGCGAGGTCGTCGTTGACGCCCGCATCCACGTGGCCGGCCAGCAGGGCCTGGACGATCATGCGTCCGCCGCCCTTGTACGTCTTGATTTTGGCGTTGGGCAGGTATTGTTTGGCGATGGTTTCACCGGTGGAACCCAGCAGCACGCCCACGGTCACGTCCGGCTTGTTGGCATCCTCCGGGACCTTGAAGGCGGCGCCGGTGGTCGTGAACACGCAGGGCTGTACATAGTACCACGGGTCGCAAAAGGTGATCTTAAGGTGACGCTTGAGGGTGGGGGTCATGTCCGCGGCCAGGATATCTGCCTTACCGGACAGCAGCGCCGGAATCAACCCGTCCCAGTCAAAATCCAGAATCTTGAGCTTGACGCCCATACGGTCGGCCATGTCCTTGGCAAAATCGACCATGGAGCCGGTGTGTTCGCCATTCTTGTCCACAAAGGCGTAAGGGGCCGCGCCGGACTGAACGGCCACGCGCAGTTCTCCCCGCTGGACGATATCCGCGAGGGTGTTGGCCATTGCGGTTCCGGCCGTGATCATCATCAATGCCAGCAGTACCACCAAAATTCGTGTCTTCATCGCTTCCTCCTTGGTTTAATGTTCTCTGTTATTTGATTTGCCCCAGCAACACAAGGCCGCATCTATGGCAACGTGATCTCCTCCTCTTCGACAATGATCCCGTGGGACCGCAGCGCATCGATGAAGGCAGGATAGGGAATATGCTTCATCGGCGACAGGACCCCTTTCCCTTTAATTTCTCCCCTGGCGATCATCTGGGCGGCGATGCTGGCCGGGTAGCCGACCCCCTGGGCCATGGCCATGAGCCCCGTCTCCAGATCCCGTTCGATGAGCAGTCTGCTGGCCAGGCGAACCCGCCGGCCGCCCTTCTTTCCCTCGAACACGTTGAGCATGGCCACCAGATCCTTTTCGCTGCGCTGGTACTGAAGCTGGGGGCCAAGGAGTTTATCCATCATCTGGTAGGGCGACACCGGGCAGGGAAGACCGGCCACGGGATCTTCGCTCAAAAAGCCCAATTGCTTCAACGGGCGCCAGAAGGCGCTCCAACCGGGCCAGCGCAGAGAGTATCGCCCGGTTTCACGGATGGTTTCCGTTACCCCCAGGGCATCGGTGAAAAAAACCGCATTGCCGTTGGGGATGGCCTCCAGGGTGCCAAGAGCCGGAAACTCTACGGTGTGGATGTATTCCAGATCGTGCTGGCGTGCACCGGGGATGTCGATCACCGCTCCTTCCCGGACAACCCGGCTGTCTCTTTTGGTGGAGGCGAGCACCCCTTCGAAAACCCATGACACCTTGTAGTTGAGCGGGTTGTCGCAGGCGCCCCGTTCCGGGAATCCGCCGCAGTATGAGTTGATCACATTGAGCTCGTCGAAGCGGCGGTAGGCTTCGCCATAAAGGACCAGGTCGATTCCCGGGTCCAGTCCGCATTCGGGCATGATGGCCACGCCTGCCGATCGGGCCTCTTCATCCAGGTGCGCAATGGGATAAGCGTAGTTGGTGTTCACCACGCTGACACCGGTGCGGATGGCTGCCTGACAGACACTTTCCAGAAACTGCCGGGGGAGCAGATCGATTACCACATCCGCCTGCCGGAAAAGGCGGTCCAGGCTCTCCGAATCGCCGGCGTCAAGGGATTCGGTGCTGACCTTCGACATATCGATGAAACCCGATATCTCCTTGATTTTCTCAAGGTTGACGTCGGCACAGATCACGCGTCCAACGGCCGTGGTTCGGGCCAGATCATAAACGGCGGTTTTCCCTTGGATACCGCATCCTCCTAATACCAGTACTCTCACTGTTTGTACACTCCTGTTTTATTCGTTAGTTGATGAATGCCCTCATCCTCGCGATGCCGCCCGATTCTCGGACAACGCTGCCTTAGGACTGCGGATGGCGGAGGATCGATGGTGCCTGTTACCAGTCTTCGAGCCCGTCGGGCTTGAACATCCACTTCCGGCTGGACCGCATGACCACGAATGTCTCGCAGTGGGTTACCCTTCCGATGGTGGGCAGTTCTACGGAGGTGAATGTATAAAGGTCTTCCATCCCGCCTTTGACAATCACTTCGGCGATGACATCGAAGCGGCCGGTGACAACTACCGCCCAGTGAACCTGTTTCAAAGATGTCAGTTTCTCGAGCTGGTTGCTCAACTGGCCTCGGGATTCGATGTTGATTCCGATCAGGGCTGTCGTCAGTTCCGGTACGGCTGAAAGGTTTACCAGGCCGCCTATTCGTAAAATGCCTGCCTCGATCAATGCTTTCATACGGGATCGAACGGTCGGTGTGGTGACTTCCAGTCTCTCGGCGATATGGGCCGTGGTTAGCCGACCGTCATGTTTGAGCAGTCGGATAAGATTTTTATCCAGATTGTCCAGATTGAGTTTGGGCACCCGAATTCCTTAGGCCAAACTGTTAGAGTGGCAAAATTATATTACATAAATTAATCTTTATGGTAAAAAAATGTCAATTAAATTTTTTAAATTGTATTAAGTTTGCAGATTTATTTTCTTGATGGCCTATCTGGAAAACGCGAATTTACGGATGGATCTCCGCAATCTTGACGAATACATGGTTTCCTCTGAATTTTTGGCGGGAACTGCTATTTATATGACCTGTGGCTTGCCGGTTTGATCCGCCGAGAAGGCTTCCGATTTCGATCCATTCGTTCAGTCTTCCCTGGACCTGGGTTCGAATCTGTTGGGTGTGGAATACCCCGGGGTTGTCTCCTGACGGTTGGTCTCGCTGGGTCTCAATCTCCAGGGTGACCCGATTCCCTGAAATACGCGGAGTAACGTGGACACCGGTGAGCATTTCCCGATACGCCTGGATCTGGTGATAGCGCATGCCCTGGAAAGTGGGGCTGTCCATGGCTACCGGAACGGACAGACCCATGTAAACGGTCGCCGTTGCGCCATCTTGAACGAGAATCCGCTGGATATCGCTGCCGCGATTGGTGCTGTGGCGGCTTTGGGCATCGACATTGATGGAATCGTCCGGCATTCCCCGGTGATCACCCACACCGACGGTTACGTTGTCACCGATGGACACGCTTCCGGAAATATCGACGGACCTCAATTGGTCGATGGCATTTTCGCCCTGGACCACCGTGATGGCCAGTTGTGGTGTGGCCTGATCCAGATGGGCGATGATCGATCGAATCCGAGCGAGATTTTCCGGTGTGGTGTTTAAAAAAATAAAATAATCCATACCGCTGAGGGTATCTCCCGGAGCGAGAAAGGGGGATATGGCGGGGATGAGGTCATCCGCCTGGCGGTGCTTGAGTTCGATGACCGCCAATTGTCCACCATAGGCGACGGCGGATAGCATGAAAAACAGAGAAAAAATTGTCAAACGGATCCCGATCCGGCGGATTTCAAGGCGATGGTTCATTGTTTATCGCTTCTTCTTTGCTTTTCCCGTCGGAGGTGATGAAAGGTCATGGATGGTCGTGCGTGCTTTGATTCGACCAAAATTCCCCGTTTCCAGACGGACACGTGTTCGTGGGTCGCTATCCATACAACCGCCCCAGGAAATAGTTCATCTGTTTGTACCACCATGGCCAGTCGTGGTTGACATCGGTGCCCCAGTAGTCGACCCAGGCACCTATGCCCTTGTCCCGGAAGATAGCGTCCATGGCACGGGTATCTTCGATGGCCGCCTCTTCCCAGGCGCCCTGACCGACGCCGATGATGATCGTGCTCTCACGATAGCGATTCAGGTACCAGGGGTCTGAAAGCCCCGGCAGATAGCTTACCGGTGAGTTGAAGTAGATGTCAGCCAGGTCATCGGCATTGTTACCGAATTCCTGGCGGTCCAGCCGGTACAGGCCGCTCAGGGCGATGGTGCCGGCAAACAGGTCCGGATGCCGGAGAAAAAAATTGACGGCATGATAAGCGCCCATGCTGCATCCGTTGGTCATTATCCGCATCCGGTCGTCGTTGCAGTGGCTGCGAATGAATGGAACGACTTCCTCGGTGATGTATTGGTCATATTGCTCGTGGCGGGAATTTCGTTCGGCCGGCGGCACCCCGAAATCGTACCAGGAGTGCGCGTCGATGCTGTCCACGCAGAACAGCTTGATGCGACCGCTGTCAATGAACGGGGCGATGGCCGCCACCATGCCCATGCCTTCGTAGTCGAAATAGCGTCCCCGGGAGCAGGGGAAGACGATATACGGCTGCCCCCAGTGCCCGTAGACGTTCACGGCCATGTCACGATCGAGGCGGGGGCTGTGCCAGGAGTGTTGTTCGATATGCATTGGTTTCCTTATCGGGTGTCGTGGATAAAACGGATGATCTCCTGGATCTGTTCCATGTCCGGGGATCGGAAGATATAGCCGAAATCCCCCAAAGCACTGCTGAAAATCCCGGGGACAACTTCTGCCTGGACCATGAATGTGCCGTACCGGGCCATCACCGCCTCATGGCTGTTGCAATAGGTGTAACGGTTTTTCCGGCTGGCGTAGCAGCAATGGTATTTCCGTTGGTAGTCCAGTGTTGCGCTGCCATTTACCATCACCTGGGCCCACAGCCGGTAAACGTCAATGTCGCAGGCAAAGTTGAACATATCCGTGGTGAATCCCCCCGGGGGGCGCATGTTCACTTCCAGGGCCACATATTTACCCGGCTTGGTTTCGAAAAATTCGATATGGAAAAAGCGTTCCCTTACGTCGAAAGCTTTGACGCACTGGCGTCCCATCTTTTCCAGCGCCGGGGGGATATTGCGCATGGAGGTGTAGTGGATGTGCCGGGCCTGGTTCACCGTTTCCATGATGCCCTGGCTGAAGCTGTGGCCGGTATAGAACACCAGATCGCCGTTAACGTCAGCCAGACCGTCGAAAGAGACAATGTTGCCTTGAACGAAGGCCTCCATGATGGTGTCCATTTCCAGCTTGGAGGAAAAGAATGCATCGAGATCCGCATCGCTGTCCAGGCGGTAGGTGTCCAGGGCCCCGACCCCGGTATCGGGTTTGGCCACCACCGGATATCCGGTTATCTTGATCAGCCCGCGGGCCTCTTCCCGGGTGGAGACCAGCCGGCCGGCAGCCACGGGGACCCCGGCGGACTGGAAGCGCCCCTTCATCAGGGATTTGCGCTTGATCACGTCGATGTCGCGGCCCCGCACGCCGGTGATGTTAAAATCATCGCGGATGCGCGCTTCGGTGGCCAGCCAGTATTCGTTGAGGGATTCGAAGCGGTCGATTTTGCCGTAGCGATGGGTGTAGTAGCCGCAGGCGCGTACCAGCTGGTCGTAGTCGTGCATGTCTGTCACCCGGTAGTACTCGGTGAGGGCGTCTTTCACCACCGGGTCCAGGTCCTCGCTGGGTGCATCGCCGATGCCCAACACGTTAGCACCCAGCTGCTTAAGATTTTTGCAGAATTGATGGTAGTGGTGCGGGAAATGGGGGGATAGATAAACTATATTCATGCTAATTCCTAAATTTAATTTCAAGCTTTTGTCCGCTGAATATCACCGGCCATCTTCAACAGCTTCTGCCGGCTCGTCGACCGAACGATGTAGCGATACCGGCTCATGGCTTCCTGGAAAATTTTCGGGTTTTCGCCGAATTCGACCAATGCATCGTCCAGGCGCTTCAGCAGCTGGTCGTGGGAGAACATGTAGCTCCGATCCCGGCGGCCCACATAGGCACAGTAAAATTTCTTGTCCGAGGCCACGGATGCCTGCCCCCGGCCGGTAACCATGCGGGCATAGGCGGAATAAAGATCATCATCGACACTGTAGTTCATCATGTCAAGGATGGCTCCGCCGGGCGGGCGGCAGTTGATTTCGATGGGCATGAAGGTATCGCCCATGTGAAAGAATTCGAAGTGGAAAAATTTCCGGCGAATGTCGAATGCCTCGACCAGCTGCCGGCCGATATCCATCAGCGGTTTGGGTATGCGACGCTCCACATAGAAAAAAGTATCTTTACCGTGGACATAGTCCAGCACGCCGTCCCCGTAAGTCAGGGAGTTTTCGAACAGCAACCGGCCGTCGCGGTCCACCAGCCCGTCGTAGCTGACGATGGGGGCATCCACGAAGGCCTCCATGAAATACTCCCCGTCCAGCCGATGCAGCAATTCTTCAAGCTGCGCCGGATCGGTCACTTTGTGGATGCCGCCGGCACCCACCCCCTCGTCGGGCTTCAGGATCAGGGGAAAACCGATTTCTTTGGCCAGAAAAAGGCCATGAACCGGGTTTTTTAAGCGTTCTCCCCGGGCGACGGTCAGGCCGCAGCCTATGAACTGCTGCTTCATGGCGGACTTTTTTTTCAGTCGATCCAGATCCTCGGGGCGGATTCCCGGGATGTTCAGAATTCGGTTGATATGGGCCTCCAGGCCCAGCCAGATCTCGTTGTGGGACTCCACCACGTCGAACCGAGCTGGCGTTCCCATAGCCGCTTTGGCGTATAGGAGTTCCTCAAGCGCCTTCTCCACCGCTTTCGTGGAAGTGAGGTCGGTGCGAACATAATATCGAATGACATTTCTGAGGCGGGTGGGCATGTCATAGAAATCGGCTTCACCCATCGCCCACACACTGGCGCCATATTTATCCAACTGGAAGATAAAATTCGCGAAGTTGGGCGGAAATTCGGGGGAAAGATATAGAAATTCCATGAAATGCCTCGCATCGGCAGAGGACACTGTCCCGCCATCAGGGGCCTGGGCATCGTCGATGATGCATATGAACATTATGGCGATGATAAATGGCGTTTGCAAGCGATATCCGCCATGCAAAACGCGGGCGGATGCTTCAGATGGCATCGCCGATGGGAGGCACCCTTCCCTCTCGCTTGCTCTGTGGACCGTGAGCCGGTTACATCTGCTTAAACGGCCGGCATTTTTCGGAAACGGGGCTATTTGACCCGCATATTTCCAGTCTTCATAAACCGCTGGTGGAAACCCAGCGCCTCATTGAGCAGGTGCGGCTCGTGGCCTCCGGCTTCATTTTTAGCCCGCTGATAGTAGTCCCACAACAGGTCCCGGTAATCCGGGTGGGCACATTTTCGAATGATCTGTTCGGCCACCTGCCGCGGAGTCAGGGGGCGGGTGTCGACCAACCCGTGCTCGGTCACCACCACATCCACCGAGTGTTCGCTGTGGTCCACGTGGGAAACCATGGGAACGATTGCCGAGATTCTCCCGTCCTTGGCCGTGCTGGGGGTGACGATGAAAGAGACGGCCCCGTTGCGCATGAAATCGCCGGAGCCGCCGATGCCGTTCATCATCTGTGAGCCCATCACGTGAGTCGAGTTGACCTGCCCGTAGATGTCCACTTCGATGGCGGTGTTGATGGCGATCACTCCCAGGCGCTGTATCACTTCCGGCGCGTTGGAGATCTCCACCGGCCGAAGGATCAGCTTTTCCTTGTAGCGGTATATCTCGTTGTAAAAACGGGTCCGGGCCTTTTCGGACAGGGTCAGCGACGATCCGGAAGCGGCCCTGGCCTTGCCTAGATCGATTAGGTCCAGCACGCTGTCCTGGAGTACCTCTGAGTAGATGTCCAGATTGTGGAAGAAGTCGTCCTCTAAAAAGCCACTCAGCACGGCGTTGGCCACGTCCCCCACTCCGGACTGCCAGGGAAGGGCGGCCGGTTGGCGCCCTTTCTTGATCTCATGCCGTGTGAAGTCGAGAATCTGGGCGGCGATATGCCTGGCGATCGTATTGGGGGGGGTGAATACCGGACAGGTATCCTGCTCCTGGCTGAAAACGATGCCCACCACGCGGTTGGGGTCCATCTCGATGAAGGGTTTGCCGATGCGGTCGGCGGTCCGGTATATGGGAATCGGCATGCGATAAGGGGGGTCTTCGGGGATGAAGATGTCGTGGATGCCTTCCAGATCCTCGTCGTGGGCGGATATTTCGATGATGATTTTTTTCGCCTCTCGTACGTAAGTGGGGGTGTTGCCCACGGAAGTGGTGGGAATCAGGTGGCCTTTTTCAGTGATACACAGGGCTTCCACCACCGCCACATCCACATTGCCCCAGGCTCCTGAGCGTACCAGGCCCGACAGTTGGGAGAGGTGGTCGTCCTTGAAGAAGATCTCCTCGTTGTTGATCTTCTGACGCATGAAGCGGTCGCTCATGTAAGGGCGGCGCGATGCCACCAGATCGGCCCGCGCCAGCAGTCCGTCCACCAGTTCACTGGTGGAGGCGCCGGCAAACAGGTTGATCTTGAACCGCTCCCCGGCCTCGGCCCGCCTGACCAGGGCCTGGGGGATGAGCTTGGGATATCCGGCGGTGAAACCGGAAATAAACAGGTTGGTGCCGTCCTGGATGCATCGGCAGGCCTCATCGGCGCTGGTGATTTTGTCCAGCAGGGGTTGATATCGGATGCGTTCTTTGATCATGGTTCCTTCTTCTTGTTTTAATGTACAGGATGATTGGCCAAAAATGAAATTTATAATCCTGCCATCGGCAAAACTCAAGTGAATCCGGCGTCCAGCTTTGTTACCCGAGTTTCGTTCGTCCATTGAAGCCCATTGCCGCAGCACTCAGGTCGGCCGCAGGGAAGATTGCCAATGGTTGTTCGCTCAACCCACCCCGCTGGAAGAAGTGGAGAACGCACTCGTCAGAAGGGCGCACCGATACGGTGTGCTGCTGGTCGATGTCTCTTCGGAGCAGGTGTCTACCAAAATATTCCCATGGGCAAGGCACGCTGCCTTGTACATCGGAGCATCTTGTTTTATACTACTTTTTTTTAATTGCATACAAAGAGGGGGAAATGCCCAATTCGATAATCATATCCACCGGAAGCTGCATTCCATCAGAGGTGATACCCAATACCCATTTTTTGAGCCATGAATTCTATAGCCCCGACGGCGTGCGGCTGGAAAAGCCCAATCCGGAGATCATCGAAAAGCTATACAATATCACCGGCATCAGAGAGCGGCGCCATGTCCGCAGCGAACTGATTACCACGGACGTTGCCTACGAGGCGGCCGTTCAGGCGCTGGAAGGCATCGACAGGGAGAGTCTGGATTACATTATCGTGGCTCAGAATTTCGGGGATGTCCGGACCGGCAACCAACGCACGGACATGGTGCCCACCATTGCCTCGAGGGTCAAACACCGGCTGAGGATCGAAAACCCTTATACGGTGGCCTACGACATCCCCTTCGGCTGTCCGGGCTGGCTCCAGGGCATGATCATGGCCGACTACTACATCCGCTCGGGAGATGCCAAACGGGCGCTGGTGGTCGGTGCCGAAATCCTCTCACGGGTATCGGATCCTCACGACGTCGACTGTATGATTTTTGCCGATGGTGCGGGAGCTGCCGTTCTGGAAGCGTCGGACGAAACAGGGGGCATCCTTTCCCACATCACGCGAACGGACACGCTTGACAAAGCCTGGATGCTGCGGCTGGGGAAATCGTACCACCCGGAGCGATCGGGCAACGATCTGTATATCAAGATGGATGGCCATGACATATACAAATATGCCCTGAAAACAGTACCCCCGATGGTAAAGCAAGCCCTGGACAAAGCCGGGCTGATGCTTGGGGATGTCAAGAAGATCCTCATGCACCAGGCCAACGCCAAAATGGACAACGCCATCCTGACGCGGCTTTTTCAGCTATGTGGCGTTGAAACAATCCCCGAAGGGGTCATGCCCATGATCATCGATTGGGCCGGCAACAGCTCCGTGGCCACCATTCCCACCCTGCTGGATCTGCTCCTGAGAAAAAAGCTGGAGGGCCATCGACTGGCGTCAGGGGATGTGGCCGTATTCGCTTCCGTGGGTGCGGGCATGAACATCAACGCCATGGTTTACCGCATGCCGTGATCCTTACTTTTTGAGTTGGGACATCACCTGGGGGATTATTTTGTCCAGCAGGTCGTTGTATTTGTCGGTGCCCAGCCGGGCCACGACGGCCGCTTTGATTCTCATGACCATGTCGGCATTGGCGGCACCGTTGGTTGGACGGGGCAGGGAAGGCGATGGCGCAGCAGGGGTTTTCGGAAGTGAGCCGCCGAGGGTGGGCGTGTTCTTTGTCTGAGCGGCAACGGCCATGCGGGGCATTGGCGTCCCCGGGCGGCCACTGTTTGCTTGTTCCACGGGGTTGAGGTTCATGCCCAGTGCAATGGCTTTTTCACGAGCCACGTCGGTCAGCACCACGTCGTCATGGATTTCGATTTCGACCACGCCGGCCGCGTGCATATCTTCAATATCCCGTACGGTGTAGAACTGTTTCATGCTCTGCCCCCCTTTAGGGCCGTGGGAAAAACTAATTGACCTCTCCTGCCTATCCTTTTCGTCCTTGAATGCCTTCAATGGCTGCGATGGCCGCCATTTTGGCGGTGACCATCTCGGACTCGGTGCCGCACATCCACATGCGGCCAAAACGGCCGACGGATGAAATGTGGATCAATTTAATATTGGCCCGCTTCTCCGCCTCGTTGGCGGCGATGTTGATATAGGCCGCCGGGGCCACCTCGAGCACCAGCAGGGTCTCGCCGGCCACGAGCATGCTGCCCCGCCGAAAACGGTTGAGCAACTGCGCCTGGTAGGGATCCACATTGGTAATCAGCTGAACCGAAGCGACAAACGGTTTAACCCGGCCGATTTCTTCCAGGTCCAGCCGATCCAGCACCATGGCGCCGGCCTCTATTACAGCCTGCTGGGAGTGGGAGTGGATTTCGAACATACCGAATTCCCGTTCCACGACCTGGGCACCGGGCCGGGCCTCGGTCGCCTTGACGGCGATGTCCACCAGACGGAAAACCTCGTTGCCCGGGGCCACTTCGATATACAAAGAGGCCATGCCTTCCACCATCAGGTCACCCTGGGTGACGGTGCCCACGAAGGCGGCGTACTGGGGTTGGGTTCGGTCCAGGTAGCAATAGACGCGCAATTGAAATTCATCGGCCATAATTAACCTCGTTTTTTTCTGAGACGTTATACATTGCCGTGCCGAGCGGCGTCACAAACAGGGGAAAACCCGGGATGATCGTCCGGATGCCGGTGACCTGTTCCACGACCTTGTCCATCCCTGGAAAACAGGCCGTCCCGCCAACCAGATAGATGGTTTCCACCGCATGCGCCGCCACATGCCGGGCCACGATGGTACCGACCTTCTCCATCACCGGGCGCACCATCGGAAAGAGCCGCTGGTAATGCTCTCCGTTTTTTTTGATTTCCTCCGCTTCCTCGAATTCCATTCCAAGGGCACCGGCAATGACCAGGGAAAAGTGCGTGCCGCCGGTCGGCTCGTCAGCCGTGTAAATGACTTCTCCTTCACGGAAGACGGCGATGCCCGTAGTTCCGCCGCCGACGTCGACGACCGCACCGTTTCTCACCTGCAGCACCGCATTGGCCGCAGTGGGTTGGTCAATGGTCTGTTCGCATTCAAAACCGGCGGCCCGGACGATATGCTGGGTGGCCCTGACCTCGTTGGGTGAAACGCCGGGCGGAAATGTGGTCGCCGCCGAAGTCAGTTCAACGCCGATGCGTTTTTCGATGTTACGCTTTAATTCCTGCAGCAACTTGATGGCGCCGTGATAATCGACCACCAGGCCGTCGCGGACGATCTGGGCAAAGCGATACTCACCCGCCAACGGCTGCAAGTGCTCATCGAGCACCATCAGCACCGTATACGCCGTGCCCAGGTCAACGCCGACATGGATCCGGGCTGGCGATCCATTTCGGAAACGGGAATCCTCCGCCCCATTCAGGTGGTGCGTTAATTCGTTGTCCATCGGTGGGGCAGCCTTTAGCGAAGCAAGCCGGTTGCCATTGCGATTACCCGTCGGTTGAACAGCGCCGCTGTGCATCACCGCATTGGCGTCGGCCAAAAATGTGTCGAGAGCTGGATTCAAGCTGTTTACTCCAATGCGCCCGCCTCCAGGCAGGCGGTTTTATCCGCAGGGAATGGGTTATTGCGGCTCCCACTCGGCCGGGAAGGTGACATAAAAGACCCTGGCAAAACTGGGGGAACCGAAAAAGATCTCGCTGCCCCGGGGAATGTGAATGACGTCACCGGGATTGCCGGTCACCATTTGGCTGCCTTTACGAATTTCCAGCTGCCCGTCAATGACAAAGTCGATTTCGTCATAATCCAGGGCCCACGGAAACGAGCCTTTTTCCCAGGTCATGAAACCGGCCGCCATGGGAGAGCCGTGGGCGCCGGTAATCACGTCTGCGAGCTGGATGTCCATTTCCGGCCGGCCGACGTCAACGGCAAATGGTTTCAGGTGAACCGAATCGGCTTTGACCAGCGTAATGGGGCTTCCGGGTCGGGTGTGCCGGCTTATCAGCGGCGGCAGCGACCGTCCATCCGACGGATCTCCCTCACGGTGTATCCGTATTCCCAGGCTCCGGGCAACGTCCATGGCTTCGGACGTGATCTTGTCGTCCGGAGCCAGCAGCAGATACCGGCAGTCCTGCGTTTTGGCAAGACGTCGGATATCGGCCCCCGTGAAATATTGACCCATAACGCTTTCCCCTGTTGCCTCTCCTTCCGACGGCTATGCTTTTCTGCCGAAACCGCCCTTGGTTTCCTTGGGCAGGATGATTTCCACATCGCCGTGAGGACGGGGGATCACGTGAACCGAAACCAGTTCGCCCACCCGTTTGGCCGCTGCGGCACCGGCATCGGTGGCCGCTTTGACCGCCCCCACATCGCCGCGCACCATGACGGTGACATATCCGCCACCGATATACTCACTGCCGATCAGATGAACGTTGGCGGCCTTGACCATTGCGTCGGCCGCCTCAATGGCACCGACCAGACCCTTGCTTTCGACCATTCCCAGAGCAATCATTTGAATGTCAACCATCGTGAACTTCTCCTTTTGTTTTGTGGCCTTGGTTATATTTTTTTGGGTCATGTCTTCTCCCCGTGACGGACCAGTTCCTCGATTACTGCCCGGACAATTGCCTTTAATTCAGCCGGATCCAGGTCATTGGCAACGGGTTGGACCATCGCCGCGCCGACCATTGCCTGGGCCGGCGGGGATTTGATCGGGTAAGCCAGGCGTTTGACGTTGAGCAGGTGGGTGGTTGTAATGTTATCGCCGCTGATGGCGCCGCCGATGCCTCCCGATCCCAAGGTCAAGGCGGGCATCAGTCCGGTGGTAATCCCCACCGATCCCAGGGTTCCCATGGTGTTCACCAGAAGGCGAAACACCGGTTTCTGGAGTCCGAATTCCATGATCACGCCTTCATCGGCGGCATGGATCACCAGGCTGTGCCCCCGCCCCCCGAAGCGGATCAGTTCGATGCAGCGGTCGCAGCCCGCTTGCCAGCCGTCGACTTCATACCAGCCCAGCACCGTGGTCAGTTTTTCAGCGGAGAGCGGTTCGTCCTTTCCCACCCGGCTTAAAGGGGCGACGATGATGCGGGTGGCTTCGGGGATGCGGATGTCGGCCATGCTGGCCAGCGTTTGCGGCGTCTGGCCCACGCTGCGCGGGTTGATGGCGCCATTGGGAAAAAAAAGCACCCGGCTCAGCGCCGCCGCCTGGGTCGGATTGACGAAACAGGCGCCCAGGCGCTCCATCTCGGCGCGCAGGCCTGCCGCAATGGGCCGGTCCGCCACCACGGCCTGCTCCGTGGCGCAGATCACCGAATTGTCGAAGGCTTTGCTGGAGACGATCAGGGATGCCGCCGATTTGACGTCGGCGCTGCGATCCACATAGCAGGGGACGTTTCCGGGACCGACCCCGTAGGCGGGTTTGCCCATGCTGTGGGCCGCCCGAACCATGTCCGATCCGCCCGTGGCCAGGATAACGGCGGTTTTTTCGTGCCGCATCAGTTCCTGGGTACCGGGAAGGGAAATGTGTGACATGCAGGACACCAGACCCGAGGGCATGCCCGCCGCCTCGCCGGCATCCACCATCAAACGCGTGGCTTCCAGGCAACACCGCCAGGACGACGGATGCGGGGCATTGACAATACCGTTGCGGGCCTTGACCGCAATCAGGGTGTTATGGATCAGGGTGGACGTCGGGTTGGTGCTGGGACTCAGCGCCGCCACCACCCCCATGGGCCATCCGATTTCGACGACGCCGCTGGTTTTGTCCTCGCGGATCACACCGACGGTTTTAACGGCTTTGATGGATTCCCAAACGCCCCGGCTGGCCAGTTGATTTTTCAGCGTTTTGTGCTGCGGGATGCCGAAGGTGGTCTCTTCGGTCGCCATGCACCCCAGTCGCTCGGCCGCCTGATACGCGGCATCGGCCATGGCTTTGCAGATTCGATCGACCTGCCCCTGGCTGAAATCGAGAAATTTCTCCTGCGCCGAGTAACAGTTTTCGATCAACCGTCGCGCTTCCTGGATCGATGTCAGGTCTTTATCGAAACCCTGGGTCATGCCATCTCCTTCTTGCTAAAGGACGATCGGGTTGTTGGCCACGTCTATTACCGCCTCGCGGAATGCGTCGCAGGCGGCCTTGCAGGCACTCTGACTGCCGGTCAGCAATCCACCGGAAAAGTTGGTTTCCGATGGCGGCTCGAACCACACCTTCATTTCCACATCGGCGGCTTTCAGGGCCGCGTCGAGGCCGAAAGTGGCCTCCAGGGGGCAGGCAATCAGGTAGGCCAACGGCTTGCCCCCGGCGATGCCGGCCAGGCCGGACAAATAGGATCCGGTGCGGGAGATCGTGTGGGCGAAAAAGGCATTGGACCCCGATTCATCGGCAGCGTAAAACCAGGCTTCATTTTCCGCGTAAGTCCGGGTTGCGGCCAATGCCGCACGCACCTCGGCCGGATCCGGTCCGGCGAAAATGGCGATGATCTCTCCGGACAGCGGCCCGGAGGCATGGGCTGAACCGGCATAGAACGATTTGGCATATACGACCTCGACATCGGCCATTTTCGTCCCCTCATCGATGGACACATACAGCGCATCGTCGATGGTGCAGGTGATCAGCCCCAGGCTGCGCTGGTCCGGACGCAGCTTCAGTTTCTGCGCCAGACCGCTGTCGACATTGGGGATAATCCTGACTGACAATATCTGCGGTTTTATCGGGTCCATGATGGCCATAAGGGATTTCCAGCAATCAATGCTTCCATTTTTTCATTCAGTGTGTCTGACCACAAGTGGTGGATCTTGGTTCAGGCCAAGGCCGCAGAGACTTTGAAACCGGAGGCGTAGCACCGCTACGTCGAGGATCTCAAAGGATCGAGAACGCCGGCCTGGGCCAAGAGACGCCGTTTGTGGACGAACACGTTACACCAGTTTGAGTTCAACCCCGCTCGCCTTATCCCTGATCATTCGCTGAATGAGCTGGACGGCATGGGCGCCGGCTTCCAGCGGGTTAAGCCCGCCTTCATAGATGTTGCAGATCGCGTCCCGGTTGGCGTCGGTCGATTCCGGCCGGGGGCGGTATCCCAGGTAAATGCTCATGCTCTGCGCCCGGGCAAGGCCCGGGCGCTCACCGATCAGAATGGCGCAAACCTTTGCGTCGACAATCCCATTTACGTCGTTGAGCAAGCCGACCCGGGCGTTTTTAACAAAAAAGGGTGTTCCCATGGACAGTCCTGCGCTGTTCAGGCCCTGTTGGAGAACGGGCATGATCTGCCGCAGGTTATGATCGATGGCTGCGCCGCTCAGACCATCGCCGACAAAGATCTGCACATCGGGGTTTTTGGTGCAGCGATCTCGCAACACCGCCTTGGCCGGCTCGGTCAGCTTGCGCCCCAGATCAGGACGTTTTAAATACATTTGGCGATCCGCGGCCTGGCTTTCGACGGAAAAGAGTCCCAGTTCCTCCAAAAGATTGGCGTCGACCTCGTGCATCAAGGCGTCCTGGGTGACGCCATGGTCGGCCAGGAAAAGGAGGCTGGCCGCCGTTCGCGGTCGCGGTCCACTCCGGCCGACGCCGATGCGGGCAGGGGTGGCCGCCATCAGTGCGCGCAGGCCGTCCGGGTTGATCGGATTTTCGATTCCGGGTCGTTGGCGTGCCGCCGGAAGGGTGGGGTCATCCAGATCAATCTGCAGGCCGTCTGAATCGGCCGTGCCGGCGGGCCGAGTGGCATCAACCGTTGTTGTTGCCCCTTCGGATGTTTGAATCTCTGCCAGAACGGCCTCTACGATGGCTTGAATGTCCAGGTCCTGCATGGCCTATATCCTAACCCGGATAAACCGGAAACAACGAATTATCGGCTCAGAAAAAATGACGGATCGCCGGCCTTTTCGGTAAGCACACCATCCTTCATGAGGCCCAGGTCAACCATCCACGCTTCAAACTCCGGCAGCGGACGCAACCCCAATGTCTGCCGCAGGGATGGGGCGTCGTGAAAGCTGGTGCACTGGTAGGCCAGCATGGCATCATCGCCCATGGGCACCCCCATGAAATAGTTGCAGCCGGCCGTGGTGAGCAGCACCGCCAGATTTTCAATGTCGTTCTGGGTGGCCCGGGCGTGGTTGGTATAGCAGGCGTCGCAGCCCATGGGGATGCCAGTCAGCTTGCCCATAAAATGGTCTTCCAGGCCGGCACGGGTGATCTGGATGGCGTCGTACAGATATTCCGGGCCGATAAACCCAACCACGGTGTTGACCTGATAGGGCTTCCAGCGTTTGGCCAGGCCATAAATCCGGGCTTCCAGAGTGAGCTGGTCCCAGCCGTTGTGGGCATTGGCTGAAAGGGCGGAACCCTGGCCCGACTCAAAGTACATGTAGTTGGGACCCGTCGGCCAGCAGTATTTTTGAGCCAGTTCATAGGCTTCGTCCATCATGCCCACATCGATGCCGAAGCTTTGATTGCCCAACTGAGAACCGGACAGGCTCTGGAACACCAGCCCTACCGGCGCCCCTTTTTTCATGGCCTGCATCTGGGTGGTCACATGGGACAGCAGGCAGTTCTGGGTGGGAATCTGCCAGGTCCGGATGATGTCGTAGGTCATATCCAGCAGTCGCGCCACACTGCTCAGGCTGTCATCCACCGGGTTGATGCCGATGACGCTGTCACCGGAACCGTAGGAAAGGCCTTCGTAGACGGCGGCGCGGATGCCTTCGGGGCTGTCTACGGGGTGATTGGGCTGGCAGCGGCTGGCCAGGGTGCCTGGCAATCCGGCGGTATTGACGCAGTGGGAAGTAACCCGGATTTTTTTGGCGGCGTAAATCAGGTCGAGATTGGACATCAGCTTGGCCACCGCCGCGACCATTTCACCGGTCAGGGCATTGCTCACGCGGCGGATCATTTCCGTCGTGGTGCTGTCCGCAAGCAGCCATTCCCTGAAATCACCCACCGTCCAGCCTTTGATCTCATCGTAAATCGTTTCGTTGACGGCGTCGTCGATCACCCGGGTGACGTCGTCCTGGTCATAAGGCACGGCCGGATTGGCCCGCAGCGTCTCCAGGGTGACCTCGGCCAGTACGTACTTGGCGGCCACCCGTTCGGCGATCGATGCGGCGGCCAGGCCGGCCAGTTCATCACCGGATTTGGGTTCGTTGGCCTTGCCCATGAGTTCGCGAACACTTCGGAATTCAATGGTCTTGCCAAATAGTTTGGTCCGCAGCAGCATAAACGCGTTTCCTTGATAGTGAACGGATTCATTGGGGAAAAAGAATAACCCATTCCCCTTAAACGCTTAATGGTAAAAGATCAGCGTTTTTACACTCAAGGGCACGGCCCGGCCATCCAGCACCGGGCGCCCGATATCGATATAATCACCCTCTTCGAGACCCACCTGGTCGATGACGAGTAACGGGCGGTCGGGAATCAGATTCTTCAAGGTCTGCCCCAGCACACGGGCATAGTCGTGCTCGATGATGATGATCAGCGGCTGGTCGGTTGCCAGGTGGGCGGTCGTGAAATCAGCCAGGCCCCCGGCCAACGCGGTCAAACCTGAAAAATCGAGGTTCCAGGACAACTCTAGGGCGATGGCAAACGGGGTGCCGGTCGGTTCGACGTCCCAACGGACCACCGCATCGCGGACTGCGGTCAATGCCTGCTGGCGCGACGGCGGGATCTGCAGCCATTGGGGGTGAACGACAGGTACATTTTTGATGGGCAGAATCGCTTCTTCGGCCCATATGGTGCTGCCGCTCAGCGTCACCGTCTGAGAACTGGCTCCCATCACCGTGGCCTGCAGGGTCTCCGGCGGCCTGCGGATATCGTATGGTTTCAGATCAGGGTGCAGACGGATCGATTCCGCCAGCAATGGTCCGATATCCCCGTGAACGGTCACCTCCTCAGGAGAACGGATGGGAATCGGGGAATAAATATAGTGCCCGATGCCGCCTGAAAAGAACACCGTGGTGTTTTTTCCCGATTCCGGGGACGGATCGGTCAGCATCAATTGCCGGGCCAACGGGCTGCATCGCCCTTCGATCAGTTCGACGGTCAGGTCGGCCATGCAACCCGTCAGCGCACGCAACTGTGTCAGACTGGGTGTGGACCCCACCTCGAGCGGGAGCCCCAGATGATCGATCATGATCCGGGCCGGTTCGGCGATATGCCGGATCTGCCCGCTGGCCCGGTCTATTTCCAGGACACGCCCGCCATAGTTCATCGCCGCGGCGGCAATCATCCGGCCCTGCCGGAAGATGGCGCTGTTTGCCGATCCTCCGCCGATATCCACATTGGTGACGGTGGTGAAATGTTCCCGGGAGAATGTCTCGGCCCCGGATCCTTTTCCGGAAATCATCGATTCCAGGTGCGGTCCGGCCACGGTGACCACAAAGTCTCCGGCCAGGGCTGAGAGTGCATCCAGGATCACGTCGGCGTTGCGTTTTTTGGCGGTTTCGCCGGTAATGATCACTGCGCCGGTCTCGACCTGTTCCGGAGAAATGCCGGCCTGTCGATATTCCCGGCGAAGAATCTGTTCAAGCGCGGATGCATCGATGACATCCGGCCCGGCCAGGGGCGTGAAATGCATCCTGCTGCGGTAGACCACCTCTTTATCGACGATGCTGGTCATGCGGGACAGGTTTATCGGCGACCTGGCCAGCGGCGTCGAACCGCCCATGATTCCCCCGGCCAGGGTCAATCTGGAAAAAACAACCTGCGTGGTTGTGGTACCCACGTCAATTCCGACGCTGAGCATCTCATAGTTGTCTTTGCCCATATTATCGACCCTTGCGAAAGGTCACCTTCCCGTTCGACTGCAACGTATCGACGATGGCCATGATGACATTGTCGACCGGCCGGTCGAGGGTGATATCCGTCTGGCGTGCCCCGGAGCCCTGGGTCACCAGCACCAGGTCTCCCTCACCGGCGTCCACCGCATCGACGGCAACCATGGGTTGGCCCACCGATTTGCCGGCCACGTCGGTTTCCTGAACAATCAGAAGTTTGCTGCCGACCAGCGATTCGTGCTTCATGGTCGCGACGACCAGTCCTGTTACCCGTGCGATGAGCATAACATGAATCCTCTATTCGTTGAGAAAAAAAGTCCGATGGTTCTCCGAATCCAAACTGTCGATTTATCCTGCACCGATGATCCAGCGGGCATTGTCGTCATCTATCGAGGTCATTTTCCAAAATACAGGTCAGGCAGCCACAGGGCGATCTGGGGAAACATGATGACAATGGCCAAACCTATAATCATGACCAGCACAAAGGGAACGATCGAGTTGTAAATATCCATCAGGGTTACCTCCGGCGGAGCCATGGCCTTCATGAGAAACAGGTTGTAGCCGAAGGGCGGGGTCATGTAGGCGATCTGGCAGGTGATCGTATAGAGGACGCCATACCAGATGGCGTCGAACCCCAGATTGATCACCAGGGGGACATACAGGGGGGCAACGATGATGAGCATTGCCGTATCGTCCAAAAACATGCCCATCAGGATGTAGGAGAGCTGCATCATGATCAGCACACCCCACGGGCTGAGTCCCCACCGGTCGAGAAACAGAGACTTGATCGCATGCACGGCGCCGAGGCCATCGAAGACGGCACCAAAGCAGAGGGCCGCCAGGATGACCCACATGAACATGCAGCTCACGCTCAGCGTATTGCGCAGGGTGTTTTCCAGCACCTTTCGGTTAAAGCGGCCCCTGACCACGGCGGCCAGGGTCGTTGCTGCCGCACCGGCTGCTGAACACTCGACAAGGCTGGTGATGCCCAGCAGAAAAAGCCCCGTCATGGAAAAAATGATCACCAGGGGTATGATGCCTGCCCGGAGCAGCCGGAACTTCTCCCCCCAGGTGATCTGCAGTCGTTCTTCCAGCGCCAGCGCCGGGCCCAGCTGCGGGTTCATTTTGCATCGAATCGTGATGTAGGCGATAAACAGGCCGGCCAGGAGGAGGCCGGGAAAAACGCCGGCCAGCCACAGCCGACCCACATTCTGCCGGGCGATCATGCCATAGAGAACCAGAACGACGCTGGGCGGAACCATTATGCCCAGGGAACTGCCTGCCTGGATGACACCGGTGACCATGACTTTGTCATACTTGCGCTTGAGCATTTCCGGCATGGCGATACTGGCGCCGATGGCCATGCCGGCGACACTCAGCCCGTTCATGGCCGCCACGGCGGTCATCAGGCCGATCGTTCCGATGGCCAGCCCCCCGTTGAGGGGGCCCATCCAGACATGGAACATGCGGTAGAGGTCGCTGGCGATGCCTGATTCCGAAAACATGTACCCCATATAGATGAACAATGGCAAGGTGAGCAGGGGGTACCAGTTCAACAGAACGAAGCTCGCATTGAAGGGCATCTCTATACCGCCCTCGCCCCACAGGAGCAGGGCGAACAGGGCGGCGACCCCTCCGATGGCCGCGAAGACGCGTTGCCCGGTGAGCAGCATGAGCAGCATCGAGGTGAATATCAGCAGGGCGATCAGTTCGTGGCTCATTATATCGACTCCCCTCTGGCCGTTGCCAAGTCCTTGAAGAATATGGCGATGGCCTGGAGCAGCATCAGGACGATGCCGATGGCCATGATGACCTTGATGGGAGCCAGCGGCGGCGCCCAGGAGGTGTAATTCACCTGACCGTATCTCAAGGCATATTCAACACTGGAAATGGCCCCATATAGCAGTATCACCAGATAGAAAACCAGGACGACGGCGGTAATCAGGTCGACTACCGCACGTGTCTTGGCCGACCAGCGGCCATAGAGAAGGTCCATTCTGACATGTCCTTCGAGAATCATGGAATAGCCACCGCCAAGCAGGTAATAGGCGGCCATGGTGAACTGGGCGATTTCAACGACCCATATGTGGGGTTGATTGAAAATCGTCCTGGAGAAGGACTCGAACAGCAACACGCCCATCATAACGAAGACCAGATACTGGGAGAATCTGCCGACCACCTTGTTCGTTGCGTCAACGGAGCGTACAAAGATTTTTATTGCTTTGGGCATAATGACCCCTCGGCTTGGGTATGCTGTTTTCAACACCCTTTTAAGGGGCGCCTTTCCTATCTGGATCCGCGTTGAAGACAGGAAAGGCGACCCTCTATTCCATAATAACAGAGGTTTGGTCCCCTGTTTCTTAATATCGGTAGGGGGGGCCGGCGGCTTCCATGGTTTTGGCGTATTCCTTGAGGATGCTGACCACTTTGGCATTCCTGGGGCTCTTGGCGGCAATCTCGTCCCAGTATTTCAGGGCGGCATCTTCCACGACCTTCCATTCGTCTTTGGGAATGGAGGTGAGTTCCAATTTGCCGCCCTTGGTGCGATAGTGCGCTTCACCCCACCAGTACCAATGCTGTCGGTAGTAGTGCGAACTGTCCATGGACAGCTTGAACAGCGTCTTGAGGTGTTCGGGCAGGGCCTCCCATTTCTTGGTGTTGGCAAAGTAAGAGCCCGCCCAGGCGCCGGATATGGGATTGGTCAGATAGTACTTGGTGACATCGGCCCAGCCGACCGTGTAATCCTCGGTGATGCCGGACCATGCCACCCCATCCAGTTCGCCGGTTTGCAGGGCCATCTGGACGTCTTCATACGGCAGGGACATGGGCACCACGCCGAACTGCTGCATGAACTTGCCCCCGGTGGGGAACATGTACATTCTCAGCCCCTTGAAATCCTCCATGTGCCGGATCGGCTTGCGGGTGGCAAAATTGCAGGGGTCCCAGGCCCCCATGCTCAGCCAGGTGACTTCCGGAACTTCGGCGTAGGCCTCCTCCCAGATCTTGTTGAGCCCGTACCAATTCCACAGCACGGGAACATCAAGCGAGTAGCGTGACGCAAAGGGGAAGTAGGCGGCAAATACAGATACATCGACAGGTGCCGCAATCGAGTCGTCGTCACTCTGAACGGCGTCAATGGTTCCCTTGGAGACGGCCCGGAACAGCTCGCCGTGGGGCACCAGTTGATCGGCATTGTACAACTCGATGATCATTTCTCCATTGGCCGCTTTATTAAACGCGTCGATGGACGGTTTAATGACATGTTCGGCCAGGGCCGGACCGGCATAGGTCTGCATCCGCCACTTGATGGTCGTTTTCTTTGCCGCATGCACAAATGGTGCGTTTATCGCTGTGGCTGCCACGGCCGCGGTTCCAACTCCTGCCTTTTTAATAAAATCACGTCTTTTCATTCGACCTGACTCCTTTCATGGGGTTTGGGTTAGCGTCCACTCTTATTTTTGTTTAAGACCAGCAGTCCCACATCAAATCAGCATACCGGCGACAGAACAACTATCGCAACGGACATGCCATTCGCCACAAAAATAAAAAATATGTATTTATAACAATGGATTAAATTGTAATCGATCAATACCGCATTTTAACCAAAAAGGACAATTATGCAGCTTTAGATTCTATAAATTACAATATGAGGATTTTGAAACGAAACTCGATTGATCTATATCGACTAATGGGCACCCGTCAGATTGATTTTTGAGGGCGCTGAGCCCATGTACAAAAGGAACGATATGCATTTCGTTTCGCTGTCATGGAACTTAACGAGATAAGTGGCTAACGCTTGGTCGAATGCATCAGCTGGCAGCCATCGATTGCCGTTGACTGATTTAAATTATCATACACCTATTCCAGTCTGATGTCGATCTCTCATTGAAACGACGGGGAAAAACCCTGAAGACTGAGAGAATTGATTATTTGCCCATAATATCCGACCGACGAACATGAAATCCAGCCGGTTCGTGAATTACTCCTTTCCTGAAGGTAAAATTCACCATCTCTTGCAAGCGCCCTAAAGTTCAAGGGCGGCCAGGAATCCGCCGTGGATGGCATCGCTGAGTTTGCCGGGTCTGATCCCATCGCCAACGACGGTATGGGAGATCCCGGCATCGGCCAGGGCCTTCGCTAGATGATCTTCCGACCGGGAACCGGATGCCAGGACGACGCTGTCGAACCGGCCGGATTGTGTCCTGCCATCCTGCTCCCAGATCAATTCGCTCCCGTCAATGGACAGCACCGCGGCACCGGTTTTGACTTCAACACCGTATCGCTTGAGCCGATCCATGAGGATCCAGCGGGTCGACTTGCCGACATCCCTGCCTGCCTTGTCGAGCATTTCAAAAACAGTGACCGACGAGGTGCCGGCAAACATCAGTTCCTTGAGCCTCTCCGGGGGTATGGCATCGAAGGCCATCAGGAAGTGGAGCACCTCCGGGGTCAGAGTGCCCTTGGCGGCCACAAATAGAGCGGTCTCCAGGCCTACGGCCCCGCCGCCGATGACGGCCACCTGTTTTCCCAGCATGGGGTTGTCCTTGAGCACCTGCCAGGCGTTGAGCACTTCCGGACCCTCGGCACCGGGGATGGGGGGGATCAGCGCCCGGGCGCCTTCTGCCACGATGACATGGTCAGGTGCATTTTTACGGATCAACTTCATGTCCACCACGGTGTTCAGGTGCATGGGGATCCGGTAGCGGTTGACCATGGCCCGGTAGTAGCGGATGAACTCGAGCAGCTCGTGTTTGTGGGGTGGAGCACCGGCAATCCACAACTGGCCGCCCATGTCGCTGTCCCTTTCAAAAATCTCCACCCGGTGGCCTCTTTCAGCAGCGGTGACGGCCGCCTCCAGACCGGCGGCGCCGGCGCCGACCACCATGATTGTTTTGGGTGAATCGGCGGGAAGAATTTCCCGCTCCGCTTCGAACCCTGCCCGCGGATTGCCCACGCAATAAACCGGCCTGCCGCTGAAGATCTCGTCCGTGCAGCCCTGGGAGCAGGCCACGCAGGGGCGGATTTCGTTCGCACGCCCCTCGAAGGCCTTGGCCGGCCACCGGGGATCGGCAATGAGTACCCGGCCCAGGTTGACCATGTCCGCGTATCCGTCGCGCAGGATCCGCTCCGCATCGCCTGGGGAGGCGATGCGGTTGGAGGCCATCACCGGTACGCTGACGGCGTTTTTAATCTTGAGGGCCAGAAAGGCGTAAGCGGTCCGGGGAAGCTCCATGGGCAGCTGGGGCACCCGGGATTCATGCCAGCCGCCGGTGACGTTGATCGCATCCACGCCGGCGGCCTGGTAGGCGGCGGCGATTTTCGGCGTCTCGGTATTCGTATTGCTGCCCGGAACAAAATCGTTGCCGGCCATGCGGATAGTCAGCGGCACGTCCGGGCCGATGGCATCTCTCACTCTGGTGATGAGTTCCATGGGAAAGCGCAGCCGGTTCTCGAAGCTGCCGCCATATGGGTCCGTGCGCCGGTTTTTTAATGGCGAGAGAAACTGGGTGATGAGGTAGCCGGCGCTGCCGATGATCTCCACGCCGTCGAAACCGGCTGCCACAGCCCGACGGGCGGCGGCGGCAAAGGCCTCCTGAACCTGGTGGATCTCCTCGATCGTCATTTCCCTGGGGATGGCCTTGGAATATTTCGAGTATACGGCGGACGGGGCGATGGGGTCCTTGCCGTCGATAAGAAACGGGTGGGAATAGGCTCCGGCATGAAAAAGCTGGATCCAGGCCCGGGCTCCCTCCTCTTTGATGATGGCGGCAACTTTGGTGAAGTCGGGTATGGCCTCGTCTCCGGCGATGGACAGGGCCAGGATTCCCGAACCCAGAAAGTCCACACCCACCGGCCCCACGGTGACGATGCCGACACCGCCTCTGGCCCGCTCCCGGAAGAAATGATAGTAGCGGTCGTTGAGCTTGCTGTCGTAGGAGAAGAGAAGCCCCAGGGAAGGGTAGGCGATGCGGTTCTTGATTTCAAGCCGGTTGATGGTGATGGGGCTGAAGAGATAGCGGTACATGTTTCCTCCCGACGGTGCTGGTTGATGGGGGTTGGCAGGTGTCCCCGGCAGAGTAACGGGTTGATGTTGAGCAATAATCATGTAAACGTGCAGAATGTCAGTCGGTCACTTCCCGGCTCCCAGATCATGACAAACCCTGAAGTCAGGGCACCGCAGGTGACGATGCAGGGCCGGTGGTCGGCCAGTTCGATGACAAGGCCCGCAGCCGGGGAGAAGAACCGGATCTCCTTTCCCCTGCGGCTGATTATTTCCGGTTTGTGGCTGTGCCCGCGAAACAGCAGCCCATCGGGGTTCTGCCTGAAAAAGTCCGCGGCTTCGCGTTGGCCCATTGCTCCGATTATGGCCGAAAGCCCCAGGCGCCGCACAAAGGGACGGGAGTGGGCCAGCTTCGCGCTACCGACGGAAAGGCAGAGGGGAAGATTTTCCAGGAAAGCAATCGTTTCCCTCCGGATGCCGCGGTCCGACCGTCCCCATGCATCGGCAGCCAGGGTGTGGTCGTTGTTGCCCTTGACGGCGACGATGCCGTGATTTTTCACCTGCACCACGCAGTCATCGGCGGTCTTCGGCAAGGTAGAGTCGCAGATGTCCCCCAGGTGGTAAAGGGATGTGCAGGCCCGCTGCCTTAGAAAAACAGCACCGCAGGCGATGGCCTCGGGGTTGCCGTGGCTGTCGGCCATGATGCCGATTTTTTCATTTGTTTTTTCAAGCATTTACTGTACGGTTCGTTTTTGATCAATCCTAACTCTTGGCTTCATCCCGGCCCACTCCTATCAAGGGGCGAGGGAGTCATAGAATGTTGTTTTTCCCACAAGGCACCAGGAGCCTTTCAAAGGGAGGATTTCAGACAACCCCTTTTTCCCGCAGCGCCTTGATTTCTGCCTCACCGTAGCCCAGCTCGTCGAGGACCCGGTCCGTGTCCGCTCCGAAGGCCACCGGTGCGGTGCGCAGGGATCCCGGTGTTTCACTCAGCCGTACCGGAACACCTAAATCGGGTGTCGTCTGATTCGTTGTCGACACCATTTCACGCCCCTTGAACAGCGGGTCCTGCATGGCTTCGGCAACGGTTCGGATCGGTGCTACGCAGACATCAAGTCCCCGGAATTCGTTTTCCCATTCGTCGAGCGGTTTCTGTCTGAACCGCTCTCGCATGAAGGCGATGATCTCCTCCCGTCGGGTTTCGTCGTACTGCAGCGGGCCGTACTCAGGTTTTCCCAGGCGCTGACACAGGTTCTGCCAGAAGTGATTCTCCACCGCCCCCACGGAGAGGTAGCGGCCGTCTGCGGTTTCGTAAGTGTTGTAGCAGGCGTAGCGATGGGAGAGAAAGGTTTCCCCACGCTTCTGCTCGGTGCCGAACAGGGCCTGGAAAAACTGCACCGTGGGCAGCAGGCCCAGCATGCCGTCGGTCATGGAGATGTCGATATGCTGGCCTTTTCCGGAGCGTTCCCGGTGGAACAGGGCCATGACGATGCCCAGGGCGCCGTTCATGCCGCCGCCGACCAGGTCCGCCATCTGGATGCCGGGAATGGACGGCGCCCGGCCTTTTTCACCCATCAGGTCCAGCAGGCCCGCGCGGCTCAGGTAGTTGACATCGTGACCGGCCGCATGACGCATCGGGCCGGTCTGGCCGTAGCCGGTGATCGAGCAGTAGACAATCTTCGGGTTCACCCGGCTCACGGCGGTGTAATCCACCCCCAGTCGGGTCACCACTCCCGGCCGAAACCCCTCCACCACCACGTCCGCATCGGAAACCAGTTTAAAAAAAATCTCCCTGCCGGCATCGGACTTCAGTTCCAGGGTCATGTGGGATTTGTTGCGGTAGACCGGAAAGACGTATTCACCACGGTCCCGATAGCGCGGGTCCTCCACGGCGATGACCCGGGCACCGTGATCGGCCAGGATCATGGTGCAATAGGGCCCCGGAAGCAGCCGGGACAGGTCGATGACGGTGATGCCCGACAGGGCGCCAATATGGCTCATAGCTGAAAGGTCAAAGTTTAAAGGTGAAAGATCGAAGGTATAAGGTCAAGGGTCGAAGCTTAGAAAACCAACGTTTGCCGGTTGGCACGAATTACAGGCCCATGAACTTGGCGGCAATACCCTTCATGATCTCGTTGGTGCCGGCGAAGATCGACATCACCCGTACGTCACGCCATGCGCGCACCAACGGGCAGGATTCGACGGTGCCGAAATTACCCAGGATGCTCAAGGCGCGGTCCGCCGTACGGTTGGCCAGGTCTGTGGTCCAGAACTTGGCCATGGAGGTCTCGATGACGATGTTTTTCTTCTCGATGTGGTCGGCCACCAGCTTGTCCACGAAGGTGCGCCCGACCTTCACATCGGCGGCCATCTCCACCAGTTCGAACTGGACCGCCTGGGATTTGGACAGGGGACGGCCGCCGCGGTTGTTTTTGCGGCAGAAGTCCATGGCCCACTCCAGAATGCGTTCGGCCCCGCATACCGCCCCCAGCGCACAGGTCAGGCGCTCCTGCTGGAGTTTTTCCATGAGCATCAGAAAGCCCATCCCCTTTTCACCCAGCCGGTTTCCCACGGGGATGCGGCAGTTGCTGAAAAAGAGCTCGGCGGTGTCCTGACTGTGCCAGCCCATCTTGTCCAGCTTCCGCCCGCGGGTAAACCCCTGGGTGCCGTCTTCGACCACGTAGAGGGACACCGCTTCGTATTTGTTCTCCACGGCCGGGTCCTTTGCGGCGAACACCAGCAGGTCGCAGTTGATGCCGTTGGAGATGAAGGTCTTGGATCCGTTGACCACCACGATGTCCCCCTCTTCCTCTGCCGTGGTCTTCATCCCGGCCAGGTCACTGCCCGCATCCGGCTCGGTCATGCCCACCGCTGTGATGCATTCGCCGGAGACGCATCCGGGGAGGTATTTTTGCTTCAATGCCTCGCTGCCGTATGTCTCGATGTAGGGAACCACCACATCGCTATGCAGGGCGGCGGCCAAGCCCGTGTGGGCGGTGCGGGAAAGCTCTTCGGTCACGATCACCGAGTAGCGGAAGTCGCCGCCAAGCCCCCCGTATGCCGGGTCCACGGTCGGGCACAGGAAGCCTCCCGCTCCCATCTTGCGCCAGATGGACTTGGGGACGATATGATCCTCCTCCCAGCGATCCACACGCGGAATGACGTCGGTTTCACAAAATGCTTTCAGGCGCTGCCTGAAATCCTCATGCTTCGGCGTGTAGTTTAAAATTTCCATATTGGCCCTCAGCTCCCGTATCTGCCGATGATGGAGATGCTGCAGATGTTCTGGAACGGGAATCCCCCCAGGTTGTGGGTGAGTCCGAAGCGCGGGTCCTTGAGCTGCCGTTCACCGGCCCGACCCAGCAGCTGCAGGTACATTTCGTAGAGCATGCGCAGGCCCGAAGCGCCGATGGGGTGGCCGAAACACTTGAGCCCCCCGTCCACCTGGCAGGGCACGCCGCCGTCCAGGTCGTAGAAGCCATCCATCACATCGCGAACGGCCTGGCCCCGGGCCGAGATGTGCAGGTCCTCGTAGGTGACCAGTTCGGTGATGGAGAAGCAGTCGTGGACCTCCATCATGCTGATCTCTTCCCGGGGATCCGTGATGCCCGCCTCGGCGTAGGCCTTTTTGCTGCACGTGGTGGTGGTCATGAAATGGTCGCCGTCCCACTCGTTGTAGCCCATTTCCTCACCGGAACTCAGGGCCAGCTGTAGGGCTTTCACCGAAACGATGTCGGCCTTGCCCAGGCTCCTGGCGATTTCCGGCGTGGTGACGATGGCGCAGGCCGACCCGTCGCTGACCCCGCAGCAGTCGAAGAGCCCCAGGGGGTGGGCGATGATGGGCGCCGCCATGACCTGCTCCTCACTGACTTTTTTTCTCAGGTGGGCCTTGGGGTTGAGCAGCCCGTTGTCGTGGCTTTTGACGGACACGTGGGCCATGGCCCGTTTCAGGTCGATATCCTTGACCCGGTATTTGGCTGCATAAGCGCTGGCCAGCTGGGCGAAAGAGCCCGGGGCGGTGAGGTTGGGCCACCACTGCCAGACCAGCGTACCGGCACTGGAACCGAAGTTGGGCAGGCCGCCGTAGCCGGTGTCCTTGAGCTTTTCCACACCCAGGGCCAGGCAGATGTCGTAAGCCCCGGACGCCACGCCGTAAACCGCACCCCTGAACGCCTCGGTGCCGGTAGCGCAATAGTTCTCCACCCGGGTCACCGGGATCATGGGCAGCCGCAGGGTGGTGGACAAGGGCATGGCGGTCTTGCCCACGTTGATTTCCTCCAGGCACGAACCGAACCAGGCGGCATCGATCTCCTTTTTTTCGATGCCGGCATCGGCCAGGCACTCTTCGAAGGCCTCCACCATCAGCTCTTCAGCCCCCATGTCCCAGCGTTCGCCGAACCGGGTGCACCCCATGCCGATGATTGCTACTTTGTCCTTGATTCCTGTTGCCATGGTTCCTCCTTTATTGGACAGAGGTCATCAGGTCCATAAGAGCTGAAGTCAAGTCCGGAAGCGGTTTGGAATCCTCCATGGCGTTGATCCGGTCCCAGTTCTCGTGAATCTGTTCAGGCGTGGGCGGATGTTCCAGGTCGCCGAGCAGGGTTCCCGGCCCGGTCATGACGGCGGCCCGGTTCACGAACCCCATGCCCGTATTATAGATCGCGCCCGTCCCGGTGCAGCGATCGCTGCACAGGTAGACCACCAGTGGGGCAACCAGCTCCGGTTTCATCTTTGAGAACATTTCCGGCGGCAGGATGTCTTCAGTGAGCCGGGAAGCCGCCAAGGGTGCCACGGTGTTGACCTTGATATCGGATTTGGCACCCTCCAGCTTCAAGGTGTTCATCATCCCCACCAGGGCCATCTTAGCCGCCGAGTAGTTGGTCTGGCCGAAGTTGCCGTAGAGTCCGGCCGCCGAAGTGGTCATGACGATCCGTCCGTAACCCTTCTCCTTCATAGCGGCAAAGGCCGGCCGGGTGACGTTGTAGGCGCCGTTGAGGTGGACGGCCATGACGGCGTCCCAGTTCTCCGGCTCCATCTTGGTGAAGCTCTTGTCCCGCAGGATGCCGGCGTTGTTGATCAGGATGTCCACGGTGCCGAAGGCTTCCAGGGCGGTTTTAATGATGTTCTCGCCGCCTTCGACGGTGGCCACGTTGTCGTAGTTGGCCACGGCCTGGCCGCCCGCCGCCTGGATCTCTTCCACCACCCGGTCCGCCGGTGAACGGTCACCGCTGCCCGCGCCGTCGCGGGCGCCGCCGAAATCGTTGACCACCACCCGGGCCCCCCGGCCGGCCAATTCCAGGGCGTATGCGCGACCCAGCCCACCGCCGGCACCGGTGATCACGGCGACCTGGCCGTCGAAGCGGATCCGGTTCATCAGTTCCCTGGCTCCGGGAACCGGTGCGGCCTTCCAGAAGTAGTTGACGAAGCCCCGCTCGCGGTCCTCGCTGCGTTTGCGAAAGACCATGCGCATGGGCAGGCCGACTTTCAGATCATCCATCTGGCAGTCGGTGAAATCGGCCATAAAGCGCCCGCCGCCGTCGAACTGAATCATGCCGTAGCAGTGGGGCGGGTCCACGGAGACGGCCAGCAGGTCCGCCGTGAAGGTCTTGATTGTAACCGGAACGTCGGCAAATTCATAATCCAGTTGGGTCCGCAGGGCCCCGCATCCCGGATTGACGCAGATGTCCATTTTGGGAAACTGGGCGGTGCCGCACGCCTGGCAGCGCCCGCCCACCAGCCCTAAAATCATCTGCCGCTTGCGCCACAGGGCGGTCATGGCCGTCTGGGTGGGGGCCTCGGCGCGGATGCCCATCTCGGTTTGGATCAGATCCCGGAACTTGAGAAACTTCGGATAATTGTCGATGGTCTTCTTGTTTTCCAGACACCCTTTGACTCCATTGCGGCCCTTCAGGTCGAGAATTTTTTCGGTAACCTTGAAATAGAGGGCGTTGCATCCCTGGCCGAAACCGGCCACCAGGATCCGGTTTCCGGGACTGGCCGTTTCCAGCGCAGCGGACAACATGAGCAGGCTGTGCGCCGTGCCGGTCTCCCCGCAGACCTCATGCAGGTTGTCCGCCACCTTGTCTTTACCGGCCCCCAACAGCGCGGCAATTTTACGGTGCTCGGCCTTGAAGAAGCAGGGAAACACCAGTTGGTCCACGTCGTCCATGGTGATGCCCAGCTTGTCCATAAGCCCGTTCACGGCCTCCGGGATGATCTTGGCATAGCCTTCGTCGCGGGCCCAGCGCTCTTCCCACATGTAGTCATATTTTTTCCCGGTGCCCCGGTAGTGGTCCACGAAATCGTAGGAAACCGAATGGCTGCCCAGAAATTCGGCGATGACGTTCTCGTCACCCACGCACAGGGCGGCGGCGCCGTCTCCGAACCACATTTCGTAGAAATAAGCCGCCCGGGTCTCACGGCGGTCGGCAGCGGCCACCAGGACCTGATGCCGGTCGCCGGCTTTGACCGCATCCAGGGCGGTGATCAGGGCGCCGGATCCCGCCTTCTGGGAGGCGGTGAAATCCGCAGTGATGATGTCGCTCCTCAAATTCAGGGCCGTGGCCACGATGCCGGCATTCTGGCGGTCGGCAAAGGGCAGGGTGGTGGAAGCCAGGTAAAGGCCGTCGACCTGTGATTTGTCCATGCCCGTCAGGCAGTCCCTGGAGGCGGCCACGGCCATGGTGAGGCTGTCTTCGTCCCAGTTGCACATGGACCGCTCGCCCTGGGCCACCATGACCACAGCCGGGGCGAACCAGCCCATGCTCTGGAAAATGGACATCCGGTCCAGCCGGAGTCGGGGAATGTAGGCGCCGTAAGCGGTAATTCCAACCATATCTACTCCTTATCTATGGTTCATCATTTCGTTTTCATTTTAATTTGAATAACTTTTCGATCAGCTGGGATTTCATGATATCCCCTTCTATTTTCAGCTTGCCCGAGGTGTACGCCTGCATGGGCGGCAACTGGCCGTTCATCATTTTCAGAAAGTCCTCGTCGGCGATCTTCAGGGTGCAGGTGGGGCTGTCATGGAGGCCGGCGGCCACCGTACAGGTCCCCTCCTTGATGGTGCAATGCCATTCCCCGGCGCCGGCGATGGCGTACTGGAACACGACGTTCACCCCGGCTCCCGCTTCGGCCACGAAGGCGCCGGGCATGGCGTCGAAGACTGCCGGCACCGACGAAAACCCTTTCGATTCCTTGACCGGGGATTTCGCCGCCGGTGCCTGGAAAGCCATCAACGCGTCGCCCACCTGGGCATTGAGGTCGTGGTAGATCTTGGCGCCGGTCAGATCCGAGATGGCTTCCAGGTTGGCCATCACCGTTTCGGGGGTGGGAAGCTGATCGTCTTTGGCCAGGACCTTGCCCGGCCCGGTGACCACCGCCGCCCGGTTGAAAAAGCCCATGCCGGCATTGTAGATGTTGCCGCTTACCGGGCATCGGTCCGAGCACAGGTAGAGCACCAGCGGGGCGACGAATTCGGGTTTGGATTTGGCAAACATTTCCGGCGGCATTACGTCTTCGGTGAGCCGGGAGGCGGCGATGGGGGCCACCGTGTTCACCCTGATGCCGTATTTTTCGCCTTCCAGCTTCAAGGTGTTCATCAGGCCCACCAGGCCCATTTTAGCCGCCGCGTAGTTGGTCTGGCCGAAGTTGCCGTACAGTCCGGCTGCCGAGGTGGTCATGATGAGGCGTCCGTATCCCTTTTCCTTCATCACGGCAAAGGCGGGCCGGGTGACGTTGTAGGCCCCCTTGAGGTGGACATCCAGCACCGCCTGCCAGGCTTCCGGTGTCATTTTCACGAAACTCTTGTCCCGCAGAATACCGGCGTTGTTGATCAGAATATCCACGGTGCCGAAGGCGTCCAGGGCGGTCTTGATGATGTTGGCGCCCCCGTCGGCCGTGGCCACGCTGTCATAGTTGGCCACGGCCTCCCCGCCCGCAGCCCGGATTTCTTCGACGACCTGATCCGCCGGCGAGGATGAACCTCCGCCGGCCCCGTCCCGGCTGCCGCCCAGGTCGTTGACCACTACCCGGGCGCCCCGCCGGGCCAGGGCTAAGGCATAGACCCTGCCCAGGCCCGCACCGGCGCCGGTGACTACCGCAACTCGGTTGTCAAAGCGAATCTCATCTCTGGGAATGTCACCGTATTCGAATTCGCCGTTGTCGATGACCACCTGGCCGTTCTCGGCATTGACGGTGCGCCAGACCGCCTTGCCGTCGGCGGTCTTCCAGATCAGGGTCCTGATGGGAACGCCAGGGTAGAGGGTCTTGGAAAAACGGCAGGCGAGCCGGCGGACCCGCTCGGGTTGACCCGGCACCAGAGAGGCCATCAGGGCCCGGCAGGCAAACCCGTGGGTGCACAGGCCGTGCATGATGGGCATGTCGAATCCGGCCATCCTGGCGAATTCCGGGTCCACATGCAGATGGAAGATGTCACCGGAGAGCCGGTAGAGAAGCGGCTGATCCGGGGAGGGGGCTGCTTCCACAATAAAATCGGGGTCTCGGTCCGGAAAGTCCACCGGGCTTTTTTTGCGGTCCTTGCCGCCGAAGCCGCCGTCAAGGCGCCCGAAGACGGTAATGACGTTGGTGAACAGCTTCTTCCCGCTGGAGTGGACGGTTTCGCTTTCGGCGACGATGAGCGCACCCTTCTCCTTGCCTTTGTCAAAGTAGTCCACGATTCTGCCCGTGGTGATCAGGGTGCCTTCGGGGGGGATGGGGTTGTGGAAAATCAGTTCCTGCTCCCCGTGGAGGATGCCCGCCAGGTTTACGTTGGAGGCGATGGCTGCCTGTGACAGGAAGTCGAAGATCATCGCGATGGAAAAGCTGGGGATAACTTTCAGGTCTTTTTCATAGCAGTAGTCCAGTTCGGAAAACCCCGCACCGACGCCGAGTGCATACAGGACTGCATCCTTCCAGGTGTAATCCCGCTTCATGGGGCCGATGAGTTTACCGATGGCATCCATGTTTAGCGCCATGGTGGTTCCTCCTTGCATGGTTGGGTGAGTATGACAGTCAGTGGCGACCCGTGACAGCCGTTTTCAGGCTTTTGACGGCCTTTCGGGTAATGGTTGCAGCCGTTGATTTTATTGACGAATTTCGGGAATTGTCGATCCACCGTCGCCAGCTCCGCCCGTAAAAGCCGGAATCAGTAAAAACTTCAGGGTCTCCTTGACCACATCCAGGTAAGCGGTTTTGTCCACGCCCAGGATGGGTCGGAAGAAGCTCTCGCCGGAAATAAAGTTGAGCACGGAATTCCATAGGGTCATGATGCGCGCCTTGGCCTGGGGGGTGACATGCCGCTTATCGGTGGCCAGGCCCATGGCGATGGCGATGTTGGCGATGTGACCGGCCACTTTTTCGTCCAGGCTCACTTCGTTTTTTGATTTGCTGAAATAACCCAGGAGCAGCAGGTTCGACACTTCGGGTGTATCGTGAAGATAGTCGCACATGACGTCGATGGCGATGCCGAGGCGGTCGGCCAGACTCCTGCCTCTGGCCTGTCGTTCGATGATCTTGAACTGCGTTTCGATTCCCTCGTTGAGGTCGATGATCACCGCCTCGTAAAGGTCGGCCTTTTCTCCCCAGTGGTAGTACAAGGTGGAGATGTCGATGCCTACCGCCTTGGCGATCATGCGGGTGGTGGTGCCCTGGAATCCGTATTCGCCGAACAGCCGCCGGGCGGCAGTCAATATCCTGGCCTTGTTGGAGTCCGGATTTTTTCTGGCTTTTTCGAGGGGGGATGGCATGGGGCTATCGGGCTCCCGGACGTTTGGAAAGGGGTGACAAAATCGTCCCAACTAATGTTTCCATCATTTGATGGATCATTAAGCAAGACGCTATCAAATGTCAACGACTTTTTCTTTCAAAAAATGGAACTTGTTGGCCAATGGCTTTACTTTTTTACCAAGGGACTTATAATGCAGCCACCGTAATATTGATGCAAGGAGAGATACATGATCGACCAGAACGACGTTCCCAAAGATCTGATGGGCTCTTTCAAGCGGGTTTCGCGGCGGATTCCCGTGGATCTGAGAAAAGATGAAGAGCTGATTAAAACGGTGGTGGACTATCTGCAGCTGGGTGGCGAGAAACTGGCCCGCCAAGCGGTTGAGGCCGCCAAGCAGACCCATGAACTGGAAGTGGCCCAGAAAAGGAAAAAGGCCAGGGAAGAAGCGCTTATCCGAGCTGCCGAGGCTCGGCTGGCCGCAACCGATGAAGCCTCCGATAAAAAAGAGAGTGACTTCGAGGATAACGATGATGATGATGACGACGACGATATGAAGGACTTTTGACCCGCGAGACTGAAACTGTCGCGCCATTTCCCACGTATCCATTTAAAGCACTTTCCCTGTTCCGGTATGATACCCGCCTGATCCCAAACGGCCGGGTTCGCAGCCGTCGCCGAGCCGCCGCTCCATGGGGCATAACTTTTCCAGGTCACCGATGGTTACCGTATTCCATTCCCTCAACCAGGAACAGGCTAACACGTTCAGCCTGGTGCTGAATGCCTCAGGAATCGGCAATCGGGTGACCCGGTCAAGCGATGGCTTCCGCATTGATGTGCCGGAACCCTATGTCGATTCGGCCCGGGATGTCATTGGTCGCTATCAGGCTGAAAACCCCGCTACCGAACCGGATGCATCGGTATCCCGCAGACATCCGACATTCAACCACTTTTCCGGAATTGCCATAGCGCTTCTGCTGTTTTCCATTCACCTGGCCGTATGGGCCAGTTCCGCACCTGAGGATTATCTTGATGTTTTCGGTGCCAATGCACGCCGCATCGTGGACGGCGAGGTGTACCGGTGTGCCACCGCCCTCGTGTTGCATGCCGATGCCGCCCATGTTGCCGGAAACATGGCTGGGATGATACTTTTCGGTGGAGCCGTTTGCGGGGTTACCGGCTCTGGTGTCGGGTGGCTGATGATACTGGCCAGCGGAATTTTTGGCAATCTGATGAATGCATTTGCATATGAAACCGGGCATCTGTCCGTGGGCGCATCCACAGCCGTTTTCGGTGCCGTGGGCATCCTGTGTGCTTTTCAGGCGGTGAACGCCGCTAAAACCGGTAAGGGCTGGAAACGAACGGCCCTGGTATTTGGCAGTGGTGTGGCGCTGCTGGTCTTTTTAGGAACCAGTGCCCGAAGCGACCTGGCAGCCCATTTGTTCGGATTTTTTAGTGGTGCTCTGATGGGGGGCGCCTATCGGCTGTGGATGGGGTCCCCGCTGGGAAGCAAAGGGCAGGTGCTGTGCGGCGTCCTAGCCGCATTGACCCTCCTGCTGTCCTGGATACGTGGGGTGATGAACTAATGCCCAGCCAGGAATAGCATCGTGGGAGCCTTAATCTGCGTTTTCGGATGCTTGAAATCCTCACCGTAGCGCTGCTGCGCCTCCGGTTTCAATTATCCTGTGGCCTTGATCCGAACGCCCACCCTACCATTTCAGGTCGGACGTTATGACTATTGGTATTGGGCTCTGTTTGTGTGGGGATTGTATTTGCCGCGGTCAAAATATTCCGAGGCTACAGCGGGTAAGGGGTAAGGCTTTCAACGCCGGTTTCGGTGACCAGCAGGGTCTGTTCAAACTGGGCCGAAAGGGATCCATCCCTGGTAACCGCCGTCCACCCGTCGTCAAGGACAAGCAGTTCTTTATTCCCTAAATTTATCATGGGTTCGATGGTGAACACCATGCCTGGCACCAGCCGCACGCCTGACCCCGGTTTGCCGTAATGGGGGATCTGGGGGGCTTCGTGAAAATCGACGCCCACGCCATGGCCGACAAATTCCCGGACGACCGAACACCCCTGTCCTTCAGCGTATGACTGGATCGCATATCCGATATCGCCGACGGTATTGCCCGGCTTCACCACGGCCATGCCCTCGGCCAGGCACTGCCTGGAGACATTGACTATCTTTTGGGCGTCGGCACCGGGGGTACCTACGAAAAAAGTCTTGCTGGCATCGGCGTAATAGCTGTCCAGGATGGAAGTGACATCCACATTGACGATGTCGCCATCTTTGAAGATCCGATTTCCGGGAATTCCATGGCAGATCACTTCGTTGATGCTTACGCACACACTTTTGGGAAAGCCCCGATAATTCAACGGAGCGGGAATCGCACCGTGCCGGATGGTAAACTCGTGAACCATGGTGTTGATTTCATCGGTGGTCACCCCCGGCTGAATGTGGGGGGCCACCAGATCCAGGGTGTCGATAACCAGTCGGCCGGCCCGCCGTATGCCTTCGATCTGTTCGGGTGTTTTGATTCGGATTCGGTGTTTTTTAGCGTATTGCCGGTCCGATGTCTGCTCCGATGAAGGATTGTTGAGACAGCAACGCTTGTATTTTTTCCCGCTGCCGCAGGGGCAGAGGGCATTTCGGCTGATTTTCCCGGAATCACTTCTGTTTTTCACGATTGACATCCTCTTTTTTGCCGCCGGATCCGATGGTTGGGGTATTGACGCCATTTTGTATGAATATGTATCGGAATCGGTCCGTGGCTGTCAAACCCTAATGTCGGTAGCCACTCATGATCAGGGAAGATGAAAACCGGTGCGAACCCCATATTCAACCTATTGTTGGAAGAGCAGGGCGGTCTGCCAGCGAAAGTCCACAACGAAGCGTGTGACCGGTATTCGTATCAATAAAAAAAGGCGGCCGATTTGGCCGCCTTTTTTCAAGGAAGAGGAGCGGAGAGGAGTATAGTGCAACAGTTTTTGCACTTAATAATATTATCGGTCCCTGCTCTGAAAACTTTAACATTTTTTTTCATGGGTGAACGGGTTTGTCTGTTTGAGAACCGGTAACGCTTGTGTTATTAACCGCCAAAGCGGTCGGTTGCCCCGCTCTCTGCGGCCGGACCCAGGGCAAAAATTTTTTAACTGGGTGGCTATTATGGCTGTCAAACCATTTTGCTCGTGACAGGAGGCGAAGGATGGGTAAGTCGGAAAATGAATGGGATCAACGCGTTTTGTGCAGTGACGGCAACTGCATCGGCATTATCGGTGCCGACGGCCGTTGCAAGGTGTGCGGCATGCCTTACGACGGCGAACTGGCTTCACCGGTGACCGACGCCCATACGGCTGATGAGGACGCGGACGGATCGCCTGCGGAGCAGCCGATGACGGAAGCGGACGCACGTATCGACGACGATCCGGCGGACGAATCAGACGGATCCGATGATTCCTGGAACAATCGAACCCTGTGTGCCGATGAAAGCTGCATCGGCGTCATCGGACCCGACGGCCGCTGCAAAGAGTGCGGAAAACCCTATATCGGATGACAGCCATGAATCCCCGTCAAACAGTAGACATCGTCCTGGCCGATGCGTTGGATACCGTTTCGGATTTCATCCACCAGGTGACCGGTGTGGAACCGACACCGGCGGAGATCGCCGATGCCCTGACGCGCTATTTCGTGATGAAGGAAATCAAAGACCACATTGTCATGCTGCGGGAAGGACCGACGGAGAGCTGAACCATTGGGGGGGGTACGTGCGTCGCAATTACTCCAGTGGTTTTCGCCCTTATGCTTCAGATCGATGAATTGAACGGTTCCCCGTTCGCTGATAAACGAAGTGAGCAGCCAGCTGACGGCGCTGATGAAAAGTGCTCCCAGCAGGGCGGAACCAAAGCCATCTACCTCGAAGCCGCGGATGACGCCGGATGCCATCATCAGCAGGATGGCATTGATGGCAAAGGTGAACAGCCCCAATGTCAGAATATTCAGGGGAAGGGTGAGCAGCAACAGGATGGGACGGAAAAAGGCATTCAGGATACCCAGTACGGCGGCGGCCAGGATGGCTGAGGGAAACCCGGATACACGGATGCCATCGATCATATATGCCGCCATGAAAATGGCAACCGTCAAGCACAGCCACCGGACGACGATGCCTTTCATGGCGCTTCTTTCACAAAGGGGATTAGCATGCCGATAACAACTGCATTCAGTTGATCTTGTCGCGCAATTTTCCTGAACATTTAAAGGTGACCACCCGTCGCTCGTCCAGCATCATTTCGTCACCCGTGGCCGGGTTTCTTCCTTTGCGCTGCTTTTTGTCCTTTACGCAGAATTTTCCGAAACCACTGACCAGAACGTTTTCCCCGGTAGACAGGGATGCTTTGATGATCTCAAGAAGGGTTTCAACTGTCTCGGTAGCTTTGATTTTAGTGAGTCCGGTTTGATCTTGAATATTTTCTACAATTTGAGCTTTTGTCAGACTCATGCTGCTTGCTCCCCTCTAAATTTATGTTACCCATTTCCAGTTCGAGTCGATTGATGCTGCATCCGGCAGCGACGTTTGTTGCTAACCATCTAAATTGTAAATGATATTTGCTGCTGTTACGGTTAACTTGATGTCAGGAGTTCGCCCATTTGTCAAGAAAATATAGAAAATTAAGTACTTGTGGCAAAGTGGGCCAAGGATGCGATTCAACGAAAAACAATTTAACTATCAGAAATAATTATAATAAAATACAATACCAGAAAAAATGGCGGGGTGGGCGACATTCGGTCTGGCAGGATCGATGACCGGTGACGGCCCATGGCAGGCATCGCTTTGAAAATGTGATGGATTTTAGCCGGTCTCACCGCGCTAAATGGATCAAATCCCGTGATGGCGGCAACCCGGATATGAGGAAGATGGTACGGGGTCGCGGCCAGTATCAGCCATACCTTCGTATTTATGAATAGGTGCACTTAGTTTTCCGATCTGAAAAAAGTTGCTGAAGGGGTGTAACCTTTATTGCGCAGCAGCGTTATTGGTTTATTGTGAACGACTACGACGGTTTTTACAGGAAGAATAAAAACAGTCTATTTGCCTATCTGTTGCGGATGACCGGCAATTATCACCTGGCCTGTGATCTGGTCCAGGAGAGTTTCGCCCGCTATCTGTCACACTATAAGGACAGCATTGCCAGCCGCCCGCTGCTGTATACCATAGCCCGTAACGCGGCACTGGACACGATTCGCAAACAGACACGTGAATCGTTGGATGCAGGCGATCTCGAAGACTCGTGTAAAAATCCGGAACAGCAGATGATGGACCGGCAGGCGTTTGAGCATATGCTGGCGGCTATCAAAAAATTGTCCCGACCGGATCGGGAATTGATTTCCCTGATTGCCACCGGGGACCTATCCTACCGGGAGATTGGCAACGTATTGAACATCAGCGCGTCCACCATAAAGGTTAAGGTGCATCGGGCGCGCAGGAAGTTGAGAGAAATCTTGGCTTCAGGAGGTGAATGATGGACTATCTTGCAAGCATGTATATCGACAATGAACTGGATCTCGATGAAAAAGTTTTGTTTGTTGACAAGATTCATTCGGATCCACCTTTTTACCAGGAGACCTGTTCGCTTCTGCACCAGGAAAAGCTGTTGCGGATGCCGCCGGACACATCGACGCTTCCCACCCGAGCGCCGGTGTCGGCAGTGACCGGACTTTGGTTCGGGAAAATACTGCAGCCAATAATCTATGCGGCCGTCGGTTTTGCCGCAGCCGGACTGCTGTGGTTCAACCAGGCGACGACCTGCGCGCCCGCGCAGTGTTTCAACCGGTTCGTCATCTATGAACCGTCCGCCCATCAGGTGGAATTGGCCGGATCATTTACCGGCTGGCAGCGAACACCAATGGAACCTATCGGAAACAGCGGGTATTGGGCGCTTCAGCTTCACGTACCGTCCGGTGAGCACCGTTTTGCCTATATCCTCGACGGCTCCAGGCAGATGGCGGACCCTACCCTGCCCGTGCGTGAAAAGGATGATTATGGCGGGGAGAATTCCATTTTGAACGTGGAGGATCGGGTGTGATGCAACGATTGCTATGTGCCCTATTTATAGGATCCCTTTTATACGGTTGCGGGACCCACTACTATCGGACCGATGGAAGCAACACGACCCTGATCCTCATAAAGCCGGAGGCAGAACAGGTGATACTGGCCTGTTCCCTGGATGGATTTAGCCCCCGACCGGCCAAAAAGGTTGCCGGGTATTGGGAGGTGACGCTACCGGCAAATGAGAGTTTTAAATATTTTTATCGGGTGGACGGCGAACTTTTTCTACCCGACTGTCCGATGAAGGAAAATGATGATTTCGGTTCCAAAACATGTATCTATGACCCCCAGATGTAACTTTTCCCGATTATGAACGTTGTGAGGATAAACATGCTGTTTCAAAAAGGAGGGTTGACCATGAAGAACCTTTATTTGTCGATTGTTGTCTTTATTATCCTCACCTCGCTGGGCTATGCCTCAGACGAAACGGATCTTCCCGCACACGTCCGGGATCAGATCGAAACACAGACCCGGGAAATGAGCGCCGCAGGTGTGCCGGCCGCCGCTGCCCGCAACATGCTCACGGCGATGCACCACCACCGCTTCAGGGCTGAAAACATTCTCCGGGCCCAGCAGGTGGTGATGAACTGCGCCAAGGAGGGACTCCCGACGGAGCCGGTGATGAGCAAAGCCATGGAAGGAATGGCCAAACAGGCGCAAGCGCAAAGCGTAGTCTCAGCCATGGAGGCGGTGAGCAGCCGCCAGGCATTCGGATTTCATATGGCCAGGACCCTCTCCAATGATGAGAAATCAGCAGATAGCATGGCCAAGATGATCGCCGACAGCATGGCGGCAGGAATGAAACCCGAGGATATGGAAACGGTGGTGGCGCAACTTCAGGTCCAAAATCGCCAGCATACACGAAATAAGGCGGAGAACGACGAGCTGGTTAAACAGACCATGCAGACCGTTCGCACCATGGTACGATTGGGTGTCCCGCCTTCAGATGTGTCCGATACCCTGTGCCAGGCATTGCGGAATCAATACACCCATCAGGAAATGGAGCAACTGCGTCACCAGATCGCCAAACAGGCCCACCAAACATCGCCTCAGCAAATTGCCAGCCGACATGCCGGTGCCATCGGCAAGGGAGGTAACGCAGGTATTTCAGGTTCTGCTGGATCGGGCAGCGGCGGCGGTGGATCGGGCAGCGGTGGCGGTGGATCGGGCAGCGGCGGCGGTGGATCGGGCAGCGGCGGCGGTGGATCGGGCAGCGGTGGCGGTGGATCAGGCAGCGGTGGCGGTGGATCAAAATAGGACTTAATCCGTCCACTCATTCGGATCCGGTTCCTCCCGTCCGTCAAGCCGTTGATGCCACCACCCGTCGGTCAACATCTGGGCCGCTGGGGATTGATCGTTTTATGCCGTTGAGCAGATAATTTTATCCGGAAGGAGCCTTGATCAACTGCGTTTCAACGGTCCGCTGTGGTTTGCCCGATTATTTTTTGGGACAGAACATCGCTTCGTTCAGCCATTCGCCGTGGGTTTGATCGGAGGTCACAGCATCAGGTCCGTGATGAAAGCGGAGAGTTGATTCAGGTTGCGGCAGGGCCAGACCTCATTGCAGATGGCCTGATAGGTTCGCATTTCGCTGTCGCCTGAGTACCAGAACTGTTCCGTTTCCGGGTTGAGCCAGATCAGGCGGCGGCAGCGGCTGCGGATTTCCTCCACTATCCGGACTTCGGGGTTGGCGTAGTTGGAGCGGCCGTCGCCGATGACGATGACCGTGGTTTTCTTGTTGACGGCGTCCATGTGAAGGCGGCGAAACTGGCGCAGCATCAACCCGTAATCCGTGGAGGCGCTGTAATCGATGCCGGCTTCGGTGAGCACTTTTTCAATGGCCCGGTCCACGGTGTGGTTTTCGAAAAAACGGGTCACCTCGACCACTTCGGCCACAAAGACGAAGCTTCTGACCCGGTCGAAACATTCCTGCAGCGAGTAGAGCATGTTGAGCATGAACCGGGCCGACGACCAGACCGAACCGGAGATGTCGCAAAGGACGACAAGCCGCGTTTTACGCGGGGGCTTTTTCCTGAAGACGATCTCCACCGGCACCCCCTGGTATCGGGCGGCCCGCCGCAGGGTCTTTTTCACATCCAGTATGCCCCGGCTTCTGGCCGCATATCGCAGGCCCGCCGTGTCCTTCAGTTTTCTCACCAGGCGGGCGATGGTCTCGCGCAGCCGGATAACCTCGGACGGGGAAAGGGCGTTGAAGGCAAGATCCCCTATCCCCTTTTTGCGGTCGTCACCGGTCGGCTGCTTGCGGATCAGGGGCGTGTCCGGCACCTCCTCACGGGTGAGCAGGTTGCGGGCGACGGCCATCCGCCGTTTCAGGTGCCGCTGAACCTGCTGGCGGGTTTCCCAGTGAATCTCATCCCGATGGTCGGCCAGAAAACGATCCACCAGCTCGGCTGCACGATCCAGGGCACGCAGCACCGGAAATCGGCGCACCAGCGCACCCAGGTTGCTTCCCGGTCCCTGGCGCCGGCTGTCACCTTCGGTCTGGATTTCCCGGAGCAGCTGCAGATAGGCCGACGGATCACCGGCAATGAAATCGGAAATGGCTGCCAGTTCGGGATGGTCACCGGCGACCGCTTTGAGGCTGTCCCGGATGGCGTCGCTGTGGATTGCCAGGGAACCGGCGTCAGCCACGTCCTCATTGACCTGGAGTTCATGAAAAAAGAGATGATAAAGGTGGTCGAAACGATGCTGCTCCCGCCGGCTCTTGGCGAAATTAGCCCGCAGGACGGCGTTCACCTGCTTTTCATCCAGCAGGTCCACCAGGGGGATCTGGGCCAGGCAATCCAGTACCTCGGCGGTGGAAATCCGCAGGTCCGCGGCCCGGGCGCAGGCAGCGAATTGTAAAATCAAGTTGACCATTGTTGACGGATTCGTAAAAAGCCCGAAACCTGCGTTACGCTTCATCCCTCGTCACTGCGGCGTACGACCAGTACGCCTCATTCCTCTGGATTCGCAAGCCTTGATCTCGGGCTTTTTACGAATCCGTCTGAGCTGAAGGATATCCACTTTTTTAAAAGCCAATCCCTTTTGTCTGCGGGTGTCGATTAACCGAAGTTGACGACCTGCCTGGCCTGATCCCGGACCTGGCGGGCGTCTTCCCTGTGCTTGCAGATGACGTTCAGGGTGTCGGCCACTGCCTGAGGGGAGAGGGTCTCCACCTGAAGGGCGATCAGGGCATGGGCCCAGTCCAGGGTTTCGGAAATACTGGGGATTTTTTTCAGATCCATGCAGCGGATGCGGGCCATGGCGTCCACCATCTGGCGGGCCAGGCCGCCGGCAATGCCGGGAACTTTTTTGCGGACGATGGCCAATTCCGTCTGCACGTCCGGGTAGTCGATATACAGATGCAGGCAGCGGCGCTTGAGGGCGTCGCTCATATCCCGATAGCTGTTGGAGGTGAGCACCACGAAGGGAATATGGACGGCTTTCAAGGTGCCCAGTTCGGGAATGGTGACCTGGTGGTCGCTGAGCACCTCCAGCAGAAAGGCTTCGAACTCCGGATCGGATTTGTCGACCTCATCCACCAGGAGCACCACCGGCGCATCGGACCGGATGGCTTTCAGCAGGGGGCGCGGCAGCATGAACCGCTCGGAGAAGAAGGCATCTTCCTGGCCGGCGATGCACTCCACCGCGTCGGGGAGGTTGGCGGCACCGGACACCACCTCGCCGATTTTGTCCTTGACGATCTGGGTATAGAGCAGCTGCTTGGCGTATTCCCATTCATACAGGGCCTTGGCTTCGTCCAGCCCCTCGTAGCACTGAAGGCGGATCATCTGCCGGCTGAGGCTGTGGGAAACGGCTTTGGCCAGTTCGGTTTTGCCCACCCCGGCAGGCCCCTCAACCAGGACCGGCTTTTGGGTGCAGGCGGCCAGAAATACAACCGTGGCAATTTCACGGGTACAGATGTATCCGGCCCTTTCCAGGGCGGTGAGGGTGTCAGCGACACTGGAAAAAGACATGGTTTCCCTTCTCCTTGTTGAGTGGGTGGAAAAAGCAGGTCACGGATCTGCTGCGGGTGGTCGCAGGTGTCAGGATGAGGCGGCCGGGCGTTTTTTGACCTTATAGATCATGTCAACGCGGTTTCTGGCGCCGTCTTCCAGCTTCAGCGATGAGGGCTGAAGCACTAAGCTTACCGTTGCCGTGCCGCCGGTGGTGATACCCTCAAGGGGGATTTTTTCGGTGTATATGGTCTGAATGTCCTGGAGCATAAGACTGCCGCCCACCACCTTGACACTGTCCGGCACCATGCGGACATCTTCCAGAATCAGTCCTTCGGCCAGCTTGCCGGTCCAGTCCGCCTGAACGGGAAGGGTCTTTTCAACCGGTATGTCCAAGTTGACCTCCAGGGCCTGGGGATCCACCTGTTTGAGCTGAATTCCCGGCGGCAGGGCGATGCTGTCCCGGGCGATGGGTACCTGATTCTTTCCGGCCACCGCGTTGGCCAGGTTGAGTTTTACCTTTACCTGGTCGGGACGAACGGATTTGATCAGGGTTCCCGAGCCGCTGAGCTGAAGCCTGACACTGCTGGCCGACGCGGAAAAAATCTCCATCTTGGGATCCCGATTCATGAATTCGACGGGAACTTCCAGGGTTACCAGGGTTTCGAGTCCCCGGGCAAAACTGAACCAGATGCCCGTGATGCTGGCCAGGCAGATCATGGCGGCAATACCCAGTTCGAGAGTCTGTCGTTTCAGGCCGTTGGAGGCGGTTGCCTCACCGGTGTGCTTGCGCAGCACCCGGTCCAGTTCGATGTTGTCGTTGATGGGGATGATCGACTCGTCCTTAAACACCGTGACGCGACCCCGTTCTTCGGAAACCACGATTACCACGGCATCGCTCTGTTCGGCCAACCCGACGGCGGCGCGATGCCGGGTGCCGAAATAGGAGGGCAGGTCGTTTCTTTTGGAGAGAGGAAGAATGGCAGCGACTTCCACGATTCGATCCCCCTGGACGATCGTGGCACCGTCATGCACTGGTGTACCGTGCCAGAAAATACTCAGCAGCATCTCCCGCGAGAGTTTGCCCTGCCAGGAAATACCGCTTTGCACCACCGTATCAATGCTTTTTTGGAGCGGCAGAACGATCAGTGCGCCCAGCTTGCGGCGGGCCAGCTCGTAGACGCTCTCCACGATGATGTCCACCGGGGTCTGGATCTGACGCTGGGGAATACCCCAGAAAAAGGATTTGAAGTCGCGGGTTTGCAACACACTGGTAATTTCGTTGCGAAAGACGATGATAACGATCAGGGCGGCGGCGGCGATGATACCCTGCATGGCCCAGCTGGTGACGATCAGGCCCATGTTCACCGCCAACCGTTCCAGCGTCCAGAGCATGGCAATGGCCCCGATCATCCGGATCACATTGGTACCCCGAAACAGCACATAAAGCCTGAACAGGATATAGCTGTTGAGCAGGATATCGACGACGTCCTGCCAGCGCAGCCCGGTATGAAATTGAATCAACGGCTCCATAGGGGTCAGTCCGTTATACTGAAGCGCAGGGTGCGCATCAATTTGTCGTTTTCATCGGTAACCTCAACCCGCCAGGGTCCCTTGTCCGATTCCCTGAGCTGTACGCTGGTGAACGAAGACCATTTAGGCGGGTTGAGGGTCAACCGTTTTTCGGTGATCAGGTTGTCATTCTGATACCATTTATGTTGAATGTAAGTTTTTTCGGGAACCGGGTCGAATTCCGTGAAGCAGGATACCCGGCCCAATTCTATGGAAAAAACAACGGCCGGGTTGGCTGGCGCGTATTCCGCGATGCTCTCGCACATGACTGCTCTGACCAGTGTCAGTTTATTGGAAGCCTTTGCGTCCTGGCTCCACAACGCCTTCGGAGAGACAACCACCACGGCCAGGAAAAAGACCCAGCTCAATTTTCGGATTGTATTCTTCATAGCGTCCACAGTAGCGCAATCGCTTTTTTTTTCAAGAAGAAAACAGGACCAGCCGCGGATTGCACGAAATATCCCATGGGCTTCGTCAGGCAGATGCAAAGCGCTTCGAAGCAACCGAATGGGTATGGGTGTGTTCAACGAGAGATCTTTCAATTGAAGATTCCCCGCGGTAAGCCGCGGGGAATCTTTTGCCGGTAACGGCAGTGCTGCGCAACACCGTAAGGATGAAAATCGATTCCCCGATCGCTCGCTAACCCCGCTGCAAGCCGCGGGGAATTCGCTCGCTATCGGGGTTCAAAGAACTGAAAGGGGTGCTCGGGGTTGGCTGCCGGGGGTGGAGCGGCAGAAAGGGGTGGAGGTGCTGTGGGAAATGGATCCGGGACAGATAGACGGCTCCAGTGTCATAAGGGCTTTCTTTTGCGGAGCAGTTCAGCCAGAGACCGCTGGATCAGTATCTGTTCGATAGATTCCTTATCCCGCATTTTTCGAAGTGTATCTGCCTCCAACAGCCACCCGAAACCCAGATCGTCGAAAAAGACGATTTCCTTTTTTTTATCCATGGCCAGCGCTCCTTTAAATGGAAAAAGCGAGTTGGTGCACCTGGGCGATAGGCGAATCGCCGTTGGCGACCATTGTGGTTCGTTGATTATGGTATCGCCGGTTTTCGGATTTCCTTTAGCAAGGGTGTTGAAAAACTATTGCGCTTGGCCATACAGCGTTAACATTCGGCTCAAAATGCTCATTTATCACCCATAAACTGCGCTTATTCGCCGAATTTTGCCTTGTCTGGCCTGTGCTCATGACGTTTTTCAACACCCTTGATAGTGGAAAGGTTATAACACGGGAGACGGCTTCGGGAGGGGGATGCTGGATTCAGGAACAGGATCTGGTGCGGCGGCGGTCAGGGCCGGTAAAACGGCATTGACGATGGTATTGATTTCGTCGTCGATCTGTTGGTACCGGATATCGTCGACATCCAGGTAAATCCGTTTTTGGTGGGGATAAATATCGTTTTCAGGATCAATATAAATGGCGCGATAGACATTTTTACCTAATAAAATCAGTGTGAAATCCGCCTTTGGGCAAACATCTTCAATTACCCGACCGGCATTTCCCGGGTAGATGGCCATTGGCCTTTCCGGCGTGTAAAAAACAGGGTGTTGGGCAGTAGAATCGGTCTGGCCGGAATCCAGGCGTTTTCGGGCCAGCCCTTCCAATATGGCCTTCTTGAGATGATTCAGTATGTTTTGATATTCACGGGAGGGGGTCACGGCCCCGGCCGGTCCGGGGGATGCATCGAACATGGGATTCATGGACGGCAGAATGGCGATGGTGACCGGTGATCGGTGCAGCGGCTTGGGGGATGGGCATGCCCACCGGCGGTAATTGGCAGACTGGTCCGCCGACAGGGTGAAGGCGTCCTGCTCCGCCGCGCCGATTTTCTGCAACGTACTGACAAGAAACGGATGCTCCATATACCGCAGAAAGGCGGGTTCCGATTGAAAAACCGCCTTGAGGAAGCTGAATTCCTTGTCGGAAAGGTTCATGGCGGCCAGTTCGGTTTCGTTGGCATCACGGCTGCTCGTGGCGAACAACCCTTTATGGCGGATCATCGCTGCCAGGCCGACCTTCTCCCCACGGCTGACCTTTTGGACCAGAAACAAGCGCGTGGCCATGAGTTCCGCGCAGGGATAGAGGCTGTCGTGTTCTCTTTTTCCCTTGAAGAGATTCAGACGGCGGTCGTAGTGATACAGCACCTCGGAAAGGCCTAATATGTTGGTGTCGAGCACCATCAGCTCCGCTCGAAGGGGTACCGGTCCGAACATACGCCTGGAAACCAGGTCGAAGTCCAGGGGGAGATTGAGCCCCCGGGTGGCCCAGGTGGATCGTTCTGCCGGGTCCCCTGCCTGACCCAGGACGACTTCCATGAGATAGGCCAGGGTTTCACCGGCGATCTGTTCAGCCTCGGTCAACTGCGTCGTCTGGATCGACGGGGGCACGGAACGACGGGGGGCCAGCGGACTGCACGCGGCGACGATAAGGGTCTGTACCATCAGTAAAAGTACCGGCAGCTTGAAAAGACGGGGCATCATCCGGTAGCGTGCTCTTCCAGCAGGACAACCGCCCGCGAATGTCTGCCATCGCATTTGAGAATCAAGGGCTGTTCCAAACGCACATGGTTTAGATGGTGGTCGAAAAATACGATCGGCAAGGCCTGCAGGGTGTCCCAACGAATGAAATCGCCGTTTCCTTCGGAAACCGTCAGGTAGGGGATCCCGTTGGCGGTGATATGTTGAAAAAAGTGGGATCCATGGGATGGGTCGGCTTTCAGCATGGCGTTTCGTATTTCCACAATGGCTCCCACGCCATCAATGTCATGCCATTTTACCGGGATGCCCAGCCATCGGTCAAAGGATCCCCATCGTCCCGGCCCCATCAGCAGGTAGGGTCGTTTTTCCTTCAGCAGGTTCTGGTTGACTACAGCGATGGACTGGGCAATCTCCACCGTGTTGTTGGGGTCGAAAGTCTCGGGCCGGACGAAGACGATGTCGGCAATCGTTTGTTTGCGGCCATGGCCCAGAGCCTGGGCGGAGTAGCACAAGGCATTGGCCGCGTCCTTATCCGTCACTTCCACATCATGCAGATCCTCTCCGGCCGACATGGGGCGCATCTGGAGAATATTGAACGTTCCTTTATGATCGGTGTCGCCGGTCAGGTTGATGGAAAACTCGAACTCAACGGCGCAGCCCATGCCGTCCCGGCCCATGGCCAGCAGATCTTTGAGCAGTCCGGGCAGCGGGAAGCTGTCATATTTGAGTACCGGCGCAAAGGTGAGCACCCGGCTGCCGGGGATATGGACGGTGTCTCGGATGCGGTGCTCGGCAGGAACGTAAGTCCCGGCCAGGCGCTGAACCGGTCCTTCGGCCTCGGCATCGTCTACGTGGCGTTGCTCCACATTGACGCCCCGTTCAAAGTAGAGGCCGTCCGGAACGCCCTCCATGCCCAGTGCCCAGAACTGGCGCTGGGCGTTGGCCAGGATGTCTTCGACTTTGGAAAATTGGGGCAGCACCTGGGGGTATGCCGGTGAAAATCGAAGCGACGGTTCGCCTTCTGGGATTCCTCGGCCAAACCCCATGACGATGCGTGCCACCCCGTCTTCCGCCTTCAACGGCGCTACCGGATAAAAATTGTTGGATTGGGCGATGCCGGAGATGTCCGGGTAGAAGAACCTGCCGTGCCGGCTGCCTACCACCTGCTGGATGATCACGGCCATCTGGTCCCTCCGGATCCGGTATGCGGTGCCGCTTAAAAACCGCCTCGGGTCCCGGAACCAGGTGGAGGCGTATACCAGTTTCACGGCGGTGATCAACTGGGTGCAGCGGATGGAAAAATCCGCATGGTTATTGGGCACCATGTAGGTTTTATAAAGGCCGGTGAACGGGTGGTTGTGAACATCCTCGAGCAGGCCCGAACTCCTGATTGACAAGGGCTGGTGAACGGCTTCCAGGAACCGGTGCAATTGATCCGCCAGCCAGGGGGGCATTTCTCCCCCGAGAAACGCCTGGGCGATCCGGTCGTCCGAATCGTTCGCCATGGCTGACGGCTCCAGGCCGTTGTGGGAGACAAAGGCGTCGAATCCTTCCGTGGTGATGACCAGGGTATGCGGCACCTGGATGGTGACATCCGGATAGCGTTCCTGAAGGTGGGGAGACCGGCGCAGCAGGTTGGACACGAAGGCCAGGCCCCTGGCCTTCCCGCCCAAGGATCCGTTGCCGATCTTCACGAAATCGGAAATTTCGGGGTCGTAGTCCTTGGAATTGAAATGCACCACTACGCCTTTCTGGCGCCATTTACGAAGGGCGTGGATGTGGGCGATGATATACTGCCGGATGGCGTCTGCTCCGGAAAAATCGGCGGCCTTGGCCTTTCTCAGGCGCGAAGCCATGGCGATTTCACCGCGGGCCATGATCCAGTTGGAGAAACGATTCCGGGTGGCATGATAGAGCAGGGATTCATCGGGCACGGCCGGCAGGATCTCCTCGAGGGCCTTGAGATTGGCGGCACGGGCGATTTCACTGCCGTTGGGCCGCCGGAAAACGAAGTCACCGAATCCCAGGGCATCCAAAAAGAACTGGTGGATTTCGGCAAGCAGCTCGTCACTGTTCTTGTCCAGAAAGGCCGCCGGGATCCGTGCGGCCAGATCCTTGTTCCGGGGCTCGTTGCTGATGAGCAGAAGCGGCAGGTCCGGGATCGCCCGGCGAACCTCGCTCAAGAACGCGTAGCCGGCGTCGGCCGTGACCTGGCCGTCTTTGGGGTAGCGGGTGTCTGAGATAATGCCGAACAGGTACTCACCGTATTGCCGAAACAGGGACATGGCCTGCTCGTAACTCTCGGCCACCAGAATCTTTGGCCGGGCGCGCATCTTGAGCAGGCGGTGCTCCTGATTCAAGCTCTCTTCCAGCACTTCCTGGGTCTGGTTGACGACCTCTTTATATATCAGCGGCAGAAAATAGGAGGTATACAGGGGAGAGTCCTCCACCAGAATCAGGACCCGCACCATGGCTTTCTGGGTGTCGGCGGGCACGTTGAGCCGGTCTTCCATGCTTTTGACGATGGCCAGCAGCAGGTCCGAATCACCGGACCAGATGAAGGTCTGGTCGATGCCGGAGATGTCCCTGCCCTCCGGCGGCGGGTAGATGCCCTTGACGCTGTGGGCCAGGAGCACCACCGGCAGGTCGGCATGGGCGCGTTTGATCTGCTGCCCCAGGTCGAAGACGTCCATGTCATCCAGGTGGGGCATGGCGATAACCAGGTGGAACGGCTTCTGGGCCAGCATTTCCATGGCCTGGGCGGCTGTGGCCGCCTGGGTGATCCGCGGCGGACGGCTGAGGTTCAGCCCCCGGTACTCGTTGATGATCTTGGATGCCAGACTGCCGTCTTCTTCAAGGATGTAGGCATCGTAGGGACTGGCCACCAGGAGGATCTCAAACACCTTGTTTGACATCAACTCGTGGAATACCTTAAAGTGGGTGTCAAAATCTTCATTTTGGAAGGATACCGGCAGGTTCAAGGCGTTGTTGTTCATTTTTACCCAAAAAAGTCGTCTCAGGGGTTGATCCGGGACTTCTGACCGCCCTGCAAGGATACGGTCGGCGGCCCCATTTTTCAAGTGGAAAACAGAACCGTCGGTCTAAACGCCTTTTTTGATAACGGTAGATCTCATTTTTTCGATTCAGCCATCAGATAGCAAATTTGAACCAAGGAGCACCATTGCCGTGAAATCAAGAAAAAAGGCCGTCTGGGGTTGGGCCATGTATGACTGGGCCAATTCCGCTTTTGCCACCACTGTGATGTCCGGTTTTTTTCCCGTCTTCTTCAAGCAGTACTGGAGTGCCGGTGTGGACGTCAACCTGAGCACGGCCCGCCTGGGACTGGGCAATGCCGCGGCCGGCCTGCTGGTCGCCCTGGCCGCGCCGATCCTGGGTGCCGTGGCCGATCGGGGTTCTGCCCGTAAGCGATTTCTGGCCCTGTTCGCCTACCTGGGGGTACTGATGACAGCTGCCCTTTTCTTCGTGGGCCAGGGACAGTGGGCTTTTGCCGTAGTGGTCTATGCCATGGGCGTTATCGGGTTTTCCGGCGCCAATGTTTTTTACGATGCCCTGCTCCCGGAAGTGGCCGGAGAAAAGGAAGTCGATTTCGTGTCCGGCTTAGGCTTCTCCATGGGCTACCTGGGCGGGGGACTGCTCTTTCTGGTGAATGTGCTGATGGTAGTGATGCCCCAACGGTTCGGTCTGGCCGATGCCGGCCAGGCGGTTCGAATCGGCTTTCTCACCGTAGCCCTGTGGTGGGGGTTTTTTACCTTGTTCATCCTGATCTGGGTGCCCGAGGAGTCCGCGCCCGCGACACGGACCATCACCGCCGGCATCTGGTCCGGCGGCTTTGCTCAGCTCAAGCACACCTTCGGGCAAATGCGGCACATGAAGACCGTCCTCCTGTTCTTATGCGCCTACTGGCTTTACATCGACGGTGTGGATACCATCATTCGTATGGCGGTGGATTACGGCATGAGCCTGGGTTTTGCCTCCAACGATCTGCTCCTGGCCCTTCTGGTAACCCAGTTCGTGGGCTTTCCGGCGGCCCTGGGCTTCGGCCGGCTGGGCCAGCGGTTCGGACCCCGAAAGGGCATTTACATCGCCATCGGCGTATATGTGGCGGCCACTTTCTGGGGAATTACCATGACCCGCAAGGAAGAATTCTATGTGCTGGCGGTGGTCATCGGTCTGGTGCAGGGGGGAATCCAGGCCCTTTCCCGTTCCTATTACTCCCGCCTGATCCCTGCGGACAAACCGGCGGAATTTTACGGGTTTTATAACATGCTGGGCAAATTCGCCGCCATCATCGGCCCGGTGCTGGTGGGCGGGGTGGGACTGCTCATGCGCCGGATACTCATGCCGGCAAATCCCAGTGCCACGGATCTGGTCCAGGTGGGAACCCTGGCCGCCCGCTGGAGCATGGCCTCGGTGCTGATCCTGTTTGCCGCCGGAGCCGTTTTGCTCTATTTCGTCGATGAGGAGAAGGGGCGGGCGCAGGCGAGGATGCTTTAAGAGATAAATAACAATAACCAAAAATCAAATCACAATATCCAAATCCTACATTCCAAACTTTATCATCATAAATATAATGAAATTCCAATCATTGATGGGAGAAACCAATAGGACAATCGACTGCTGGATTAGCCCTTCTTTTGGATAATGGGATTTGGGATTTATTTGGAATTTGGTCATTGGAATTTGTGGTTTCAAGTCCGTGAGCAGCATGCAGACGAGATCGGATCGCAGGCGTCCATTTTGGCAGCTTTAGATTCCCCTGCAGATGGCTTGCATCTCAGCCGCCCGGTTCGAAAATATCCAATCCACACCACGGGCGACCTCCCGGAACAGACAGCGCCGGGAATCGGCGAAGCCGGTTCCGACGCCCTGATCCAACTGATGATGGCGGGCTAACAAGCCATGGGTTGTCAGCAGGTAGTGGCCGGCAATACCACCCCACCGATGGGCGGCCGCCATCCGGCTGAAGCGGTCAATTCGTATGCGGGCGATGGGCACGAAGGCTTTCGCCGGCAGAAATCCGAAATAGCCGAACATCTCCGGATGCAAACCCATCAGGTGAAAATCCTTCCCGGGTGCCAGGTTCTTGAGCCGTTGCTGCAGACGGCGGCCCTGCACCGCAGGGTTTGGGTAAGGTTCGGTCTTGATTTCCATCATCAGGTGAAGCCGGCCCCCGTATCGATCGACCACTTCCGACAGCGTGGGGATCAGGGGAAATTTTTCCTTGAGTATGTCCAGCGCCATGTGGCTGATCTTGATGTCTTCATTGAACAGGCGGCGGGTGTCCGGGTCGTGAAACACCACCGGAACCCGGTCGCGGGTCCATCGCAGGTCCAGTTCGATGCCCCAGACGCCGGCATCGGCCGCCGCGTCAAAGGCCGCCAGGGTATTTTCGAATCGGCTGTGGTTATCGTGCTCACCGCGATGGGAAATGATGCGGCAGGATTTTAGCAAATGGGGCGGGGGGGCCGGTCGGGGCCACCGCCGGCAGGCCCCGTCGACCAGCCGGTGGAAAACCCCTTCGACCCGTTCTTCCATCCTTCTTTTTCGATTCTGCGCGGGATCCATGACGGGATCAAAAAAGCCTTTGCCTGAGCGGTGGTTTGGGTTATAGGGACGGCTTGCTGTTTTTCGGGGCAGACTACCACATCCGATTCTAAAAAAACAGCCGGCCGGTTTTCGTCGATAACCGGCGGCATCAAAGAATGGAGAAGATCGATTTTATGAAAACAGAGAAAGTAGGCCAGCGCATCCGCACATTTATGGCCAAACAGGATCTGTCACTGGAAACGCTCTCCCAGCGAACAGGCCTTGAAACGGGATTTCTTTCCACGATCATCGAAGATGACGTCTACCCCTCCCTGGGGCCCTTGCTCAAAATTGCCCGGGCCCTGGATATCCGGCTGGGCACGTTTCTTGATGACCAGATCAGCAGCGATCCCCTGGTGGTCCGGCGGGATGACCGCAAGCAGGAAATGAGCATGCTGAGGGGAAAGGACAAGCCCGTGGCCCTGAAATTCTATTCGTTGGGCAGCGGCAAGAGCGACCGGCACATGGAGCCGTTTTATGTGGAGCTTTTGCCGGAATCGGAAAAGGCCAGGGATCTGTCCAGTCACGAGGGTGAGGAATTTATCGTGGTTTACGCCGGCCGGGTGGAGGTCAGCTACGGCACCGAGATTTACGTGCTGGAAGCCGGTGACAGCATCTACTACAACTCCATCGTTCCCCACTATGTCAGCTGCAAGGGGGCCCAGCCGGCAGCCATTTACGCCGTACTTTACATTCCCCGATAGGAATCGCCCATGGCACCGCAGCAATTGCAGTCTTTGACCCTGGGGCAGATCCTTGACCGTACGGTGGCCGTCCATGGTGACCGCGACGCACTGGTTTATGTGGATCGCGATTTCCGACTCTCCTACGCAGAATTTGCGCGGGTAGTGGACCAACTGGCCAAGGGATTGATGGCTCTGGGGGTGAAAAAGGGGGAGAAGGTGGCGGTGTGGGCCACTAATATCCCCTATTGGGTCACCCTTCAGTTTGCCACGGCCAAGATCGGCGCCGTACTGCTGACCGTCAACACCAACTATAAAAGCGCCGAACTGGCCTATCTGCTGGAGCAGTCCGATACCGAGACCCTTTTCATTATCGACGGCTTCCAGGACACCGATTATATCCAGACCGTCCATGACTTGGTGCCGGAGCTGAAACTCCAGGAGCGGGGGCGGCTGGTCAGCCGGCGATTTCCTGGCCTGAAGCGCGTCTGTTTTCTGGGCCAGGAAAAGCACCGGGGCATGTACAGCCTGCCGGAAATCATGGCCCTGGCCCCTTTGGTGACCGACAGCCAGTATCTGGTCCGCCAGGCCGACCTGGACGTGCACGACGTGGTGAACATGCAGTACACCTCCGGCACCACCGGGTTTCCCAAGGGGGTCATGCTCTCCCACCACAACATCGGCAACAACGGCTGGTGGATCGGTGCGAACCAGGGTTTTACGGAGAAAGACCGGCTGTGTCTGCCCGTGCCGCTGTTTCACTGCTTCGGCTGTGTACTGGGGGTGCTGGCCGCCGTGAACCACGGTGCGGCTATGGTGATCTTGGAGAAGTTCGACCCGGTCCAGGTCATGGCTTCGGTGGAACAGGAGCGCTGTACTGCCCTGTACGGTGTTCCCACCATGTTTATTGCCGTGCTGGAGCACCGGCTGTTCGACAAATTCGACTTTTCCTCCCTGCGCACCGGCATCATGGCCGGTTCGCCGTGTCCGGTGCAGGTGATGCGCCAGGTCATGGATCGCATGCACATGCATGAAATAACCATTTGCTACGGTCTTACCGAGAATTCACCGGTGATGACCCAGACCCTGCCCGACGACGATCTGCGGCGGCGCACGGAGACCGTGGGCCGTGCCATGCCGCAGATCGAGATCAAAATCGTGGATCCGGAAACCGGCAATCCCATGCCGGCCGGGCAACAGGGAGAGGTATGCTGCCGAGGGTACAGCGTGATGAAAGGCTACTATAAAATGCCGGAAGCAACGGCCAGGGCCATCGATGCCGACGGGTGGCTCCATTCGGGCGATCTGGGAGTCATGGACCCGGACGGGTACCTGGCCATCACCGGGCGCCACAAGGACATGATTATCCGCGGCGGCGAGAACATCTATCCCCGGGAGATCGAGGAATTTCTCTTCGGTATGGAAGGCATCATGGACGTCCAGGTGGTGGGGGTGCCCAGCCAGAAGTACGGGGAAGAGGTGGGCGCTTTCATTATCCTGAAGGCGGGGGCCGATATCTCCGAGAGTGACGTGAAGGATTTCTGCCGGGGGCAGATCGCCCGCTATAAGGTTCCCAAGTACGTCGCCTTCGTGGACAGCTTTCCATTGACCGCCAGCGGCAAGGTCCAGAAATACAAGCTCCAGGAGAAGTCCGCTGTACTTTTTCATGACCCGGGCGTAGGGTGAACCCATGGCCACCGCACCCTATCGTATCGACGCCGTCCTTTTTGACTTCGACGGCACCCTGACCCGGCCTGGGGCACTTGATTTCTCAGTGATCAAACGGGCCATCGGGTGCCCTGACGGGATCCCCGTGCTGGAATTCATGGCGGGCATCGACGACCCTGTCCAACGGCTGAATATGGCCCGACAACTGGATCGGTTCGAACTGGACGGAGCGGCGGCATCCCGACCTAATGCCGGCGCCGAGCACCTCGTTGCCTCAATTAAAAAGGCCGGCCTGTCGATGGGTATTCTTACCCGCAACAGCCGGGCATCGATAGCAAAGGCCCTGGAAAACTTCTCCGGCCTTCGTATGGCGGACTTCGACGTCATGGTTACCCGGGAGGAGCCGGTGAAGATCAAACCGTCCGGGGAAGGGGTGATGCTGGCAGCCGTAAGAATGGGCGTGGATCCCGCCCACGTTCTGGTGGTGGGTGATTTCGATTTCGACATGCAGGCGGGGAGTAATGCCGGGGCACTGACGGCCTTTCTCACCAACGGTCGATCGATCCCTGTGGATCTTCACTGCCGGTTCGTCGTCGAGATGCTTTCGGATCTGGAGCCAATTCTTACCGATGGCATTTCACTTCCGGCCGGCAAGCTGCCCAACGCATTTCTCGGAGAACTGCTGGAGCGCTACCGTATCGAAGATCCGTCGGTGATCGTGGGGCCGTCGGTGGGTGAGGACACCGCGGCCGTCGATATCGACGGAGAAACGGTGCTGGTGCTCAAGACCGACCCCATCACCTTTGCCACCGAATCCATAGGCCGGTACGCCGTTCTGATCAATGCCAACGATCTTGCCACCGCCGGTGCCGAGGCGCGCTGGATGCTGGCTACCCTGTTGCTGCCCTGTGGGTTCTCCCGAAACCAGGTGCGGCAGATCTTTGCTGACCTCCATGATGCCTGCGCGGCATGGGGTATCACCCTGTGCGGTGGACATACGGAGATCACCGATGCCGTCTGCCGGCCGGTGGTCACCGGCATGATGGCCGGCACGATTGCACGCAACGACCTGATCCGCAAGCGCCGGATGGCCCCGGGAGACCGGGTGCTGGTCACCAAGGGCGTGGCCGTAGAAGGCAGCGCCATCATTGCCGCCGAATTCAGGAATTTGCTTCTGGAAAATGGAATGACCGCCGCCGAGATCGATGCCTGCGGTCAATTTCAGTCCATGATCAGCATCCTGCCGGAAGCCCGGATTGCCTGGACCGTTGGCGGCGTGTCCGCCCTTCACGATGTGACCGAGGGTGGCATCGCCACGGCTCTGATGGAGTTGAGCCAGGCCGGCGGCAGGGGCATCCGCATCCGGCGCGAAACATTGCCGGTTTATCCCCAGACGCGTCGAATAGGAGATTTGCTGGGGATCGATCCTCTGGGACTCATCGGGTCCGGCAGCCTGTTGATCTGCTGCCGGCCGGATCGTGCGGACCGGCTGCTGTCCGAACTGGAGAAAGCCGGTATCATGGCTACGGATATCGGGATCGTAACCGGTGCCGCCCCCGGTATCGATGCCGTGGAAAAAGAAACGCCGGTCGCATGGCCGCATTTTGACGTGGACGAGATTACCCGGCTGTTTACCTGATACGATCTAAATGCTTCCTGGATGACCGGCTGTGAACCTTTAAATGGGGCGAAGTCGCACCCATGCATTGCCGTTGCCTTCTCAGGCGTACTATCGGAAGCCAGGCGAGCAGTATAGCTGCTGCCGTGCCAAGAAATTGGAGCGCGGCAAGGTTGATGTGACCCCACAGATGCCCCTCGCTGCCCGTTGCAGAGATAAAGCACCCACCGCCACCGCCACCCCCTGAATCGGCAGCGATACCGGCAGATACCGACCTCGCTGTGGTGGCTGCCGTTTCATTGGAATAGCCGGTGTGGTCGCTGCCGCTCAGGGTGAGCACCCGATACACATAGGTGGTTCCATCGGACAGGCCGCGGTCGGCATACTCGCGTTCAGCGATTCCCACGATCGCGATCGTGGTGTAGTCGTCGCCCGAGGCCGTCCGGCGCTGGATTTCAAAGCCGGAATCCACCGCCTCCAGAGCGGTCCAGTCCAGATCGATCCGGTCGGTGGAGGACGCCCGGGACTGCAAATCGACGGCTGCCATGGAAACCAGCGCGTTGTAAACGTTGATTCGTCCGCCGGTGGCCACGTACCCATCCAACTGGGGTTTTCTGTCCACCGTGGATTCGATGACCAGTTTGATTTCCGTTGGTGTCAGTGACGGTTTCCGGGCCATGATCAGGGCCGCGGTACCGGACGCATAAGCGGCGGACATGGAAGTCCCCTGGTAGTATTGATATTCATTGTCTCCGTGGGTGGTGTCGGCACAGGTGACGGCCAGGTCGTCGATGAGATAACCGTCGGCCGTACCGGAAGCATCGCTGACGAACCGGAAACGGATATACAGGGAAGCCGTCCCGTCGTAAGCTTTCAGGTCGGCGACCGCCAGTTGCCAAATATTGATGGTTCCGGTGATGGCCTGCACGGGGCCGTCATCCAATCCTACCCATAACTGGGTCCATGTGGTTCCATTGGTGGAGGCTTCCACGAACAGGCAATCGCCGTTGCCGGCGGTGTTCCCGGTGATGTGAAAATCGAGACGGGTGCCATTGAGGCCCGACAGGTTCAATGGATCCAGCCGGACCCAGGCATCCATGTCGTTGGTATAATTGCCGGCGGGGCTGTCGGCGAGCACATCCTTACCGTAAATGGATAGAAGGCCCCAGGCAGCGCTACCGTCCACACTCCAATTGGAAAGTGACGAAAAATCTTCGGCCAACACCGTCTGACGGTCCGGAACCGTGCTGAAAATATCGGTGCCGGGTGCCGCCACGTCGGCCAGTCTGTCGCTGTAATTGGTGAACCATGCCGGATGATCGTCGGCATCCGACGCCGCCACGGAGAGAATGTTGGCACTTTCATAGCTCGCCGGGTAGAGCGGCACGTCGTCCAGGTTGCCGCCTTCGTTGCCGGCGGCGCAGACCACCAGGGCGTCGACGGCATCGATGGCCTCTTTCAGCGCCAGGCTGTAATAGGGACCGCCCCAACTCAGGTTGATCACGTCGGCCCCGTTGTCATCGGCGTATTCGATGGCCTCGATGGCATCGGCGGTGGTGCCGTAATCCGCGGCGGTGATGAAACGCAGGGGCATGATGCTCACCCTCCAGCAGACGCCGGCTGAGCCGATACCATTATTGCCAACGGCTCCGATGATGCCGGCCACATGGGTGCCGTGACCGTGGGGGTCGATGGGCTGATTGTCATTTTCTACAAAGTCCCATCCGTGAATGTCGTCGATGTATCCATTGCCGTCATCGTCGACACCGTTGTTGGTTTCGTTCGGATTGGTCCAGATGTTGGCGGCCAGGTCCGGATGCATCGCATCCACACCGCTATCCACCACCGCCACCACGATATCGATGCTGCCGGTTTCCAGATCCCATGCCCGGTCGGCGTCCATGTCCGCATCGGCCGTCCCGGATGTGCCGTTGACGATTTGGCCGGTATTGACCAGCCCCCACAGACGTGTCATGTCGTCATCGTTGGGAATGGTTTGGAGCCGAAAGCGGTAGTTCGGTTCCGCATAGAGAACATCCGGATCGGAATGATAGAGCGCCACAGCCTGGCTCACCGTCATGTCAGACGGCAATCGCACTTTGCAGATGTGGCTTTTTTCAAATGTCCGGACGGTGGACATCCGCCACATGGATCGGTAATGGACAGCCCGTTCCGGGGCTCGGTTTTCCCGGTATTTTACCAGCACTTCGCCATCCACATAGGGTCGATGGGATGCCGTGGCGGCCAGTGACCACTGGCCGCCGGCCAGTATCAACATGGCTGTGATGAATCCCGCTGCGATTCGATATGCCTGCATGTTTACACTCCGGTTCCGTGAGCGGCGCCAGGCGCGCCCTTGTTCAGTTGTGAAAATTAAAAATGTGGGTGATGCACGCTCCCCTTTCAAACAGGGATATCGGCATCTTGCTGAAGGACTTGAGGACCCGGCGCACAAACCCTGCAGGCGCTAAATTTTGAGGAGGGTGGGTGGTTGACACCAAGCTTTTTTTCCTATAATAATATTAGGTTAATAAGCAGTGAGACGATGCCGTATGCACGCGAGAACGTAAACTGAACCTCATTCTGGACCGAAAAGGAATATCCATGGGCAACGTACTGGTCATCGATGATGACGCGGCGGTTTGCGATGCACTGTCCGAGCTTCTCACCCACATCGGGCATACCGTCGATACGGCCATGCGCCGTGAAACTGGCCTGGAGCAGGCCACATCCAATGCCTACGATGTCATTTTGCTGGATGTGAAGATGCCCGACGGCAACGGGTTGGATCTGCTCCCCCAGCTGAAAACCCTTTCCAACGATCCCGAGGTGATCATCGTCACCGGATACGGAACGGCCAAAGGTGCCGAATATGCCCTGAAAAACGGTGCCTGGGATTACCTGGAAAAAAAGGCCTCGGTAGAAGAAATTCTCATGTCCATCAACCGCGCGCTGCAATATCAGAAGGAAAAGCAGGGCAGTGAGCCGCTGGCCCCCGTTAAACGGGAACGGATCATCGGCAACAGCCCCAACATGCGCCCCTGTTTCGACCTGCTGGCCCAGGCCGCCGCCAGTGAAGTGAACGTGCTGATCATCGGGGAAACCGGAACCGGAAAAGAACTTTTTGCCAGGGCCATCCACACCAACAGCCCCCGGGCTGCGCATGGAACGCTGGCCGTGGCGCCCTTGAAGCGAAATCCCCGTGCGGAGAAGAACTTTGTGGTGGTGGACTGTGCCGCCCTGCCCGAAACCCTTGTGGAAAGCGTGCTCTTCGGCCATGAAAAAGGAGCATTTACCGGCGCCGACCAGGCCCAGGATGGATTGGTGGCTCAGGCGGACGGGGGGACCCTGTTTCTGGACGAGGTGGGAGAATTACCCCTTCCCGTCCAAAAAAACTTTTTGCGTGTGCTCCAGGAGAAATGTTACCGTCCCGTGGGATCCAAGCGGGAAAAGAAAAGCGATTTCAGGCTGGTGGCCGCTACCCATAGGGATCTGGACCAGCTTCAGTGCGACGGCAAGTTCCGACAGGATCTGCTTTTTCGGATCCGCGCGTTGACCATCGAGTTGCCCCCCTTGCGTGAACGAATGGAGGACATCAAGGAACTGGTCCGGCACCACACGGCCCGCTTGTGCCGCAGTTACAAGATGGGTTCGAAAGAGTTCGCGCCGGATCTTCTCGATGCCCTGATGGCCTACCATTGGCCGGGAAATGTCCGCGAGTTGGTGAATACCATTGACAGCATGCTGGCTGTTGCCGGTCTGGAAACCACCCTTTTCCCCAAGCATCTGCCCCTGCATATCCGGGTTAAGATCGTCTGCAATACCTTCAAGGAAAAAGCGTCTGCGCCCGAAGGAGAAGATGCCTGCCCCGAAGCAGCCTCAACGGATCCCGAGTCGCTGGTCAGCTTCAAGGAATACCGTTTGAAGGCGGAAAAACGTTATCTGGAAGATCTCATGGCCGGCACCAGTCGGAATATCGCCAACGCGTGCAGAATTTCCGGGATCTCCAGATCCCGCCTCTACGAACTGCTCACCAAGCATCAGATCGGAGACCCTCTGGAGGAAACCGAAAGCCAGCAGGTGGGTTGATTCCGGTTCCCTGCCGGGCATCCACGGTCAATCCGCCCTTTCCATTTTTTCGGACGTTGTCCGGAAAATCGGACAATCCTGCCTGATCCTCTCTCCCTAATTTTCATTCATTTCCCTGCATTTATCCAATAACAATCCGGTATAATTGATTTTATTATAATTTTCCCGATCAGGCACAGTTGTTGCCATTCTCCTTCTTGTTGAGCAATCCAACGCAACCCGCAGAAGGAGAGCAACATGATGCTGTTGTTATACGCAAAAGCCAGAAACGGTGTCTCCCAGGAACTGAAACGGATCTTGAATGGCCGGTCGTCCGATGCGTGCCTGGAAACCTATTCGAATCTGGACGACCTTTTTCATCGGCTTCGCCAGCCGCGGTTAAACCTCAAGATTGGGGTCCTTGCTATTGGCAGCGAAGCAGAACTGGACCGCCTCCTCACCATCAGGGAACTGCTCTCGGACATGCGCCTGGTGCTTGTCCTTTCCGATAAAGACCCGCAAACGGTTTCCAAAGCCCATGCACTCGCACCCCGTTTCATCACTTTCTCAGACGCGGGTATCGACCCTTTAGTGTCGGTGGTTGAGAAGATGATGGGATGCCAGTTTGACCCGATGGTCACACCCCAGGCAGCCCTGCAAGTGAACCCTCACTGATATGACCTCGGTTATCCGGATATACCCGATGCGTCAGCATTGGATCGTTGGTCTGCTTATCGCCGTGATGGTCGTGATCCCCGCTCTGTGCCGCGCCGATCTTCGTTCCGCACCCGACTGGTTTGACACCAATGGTGTTGGTAGCGCACCGGACTGGCACTTTCGGGCACCCATTTCCATTCCTTCCGGCGCGGCTGCCAACAGCACCATCAGGATCTTCGTTGATTTCGGCACACTGCTTACCGCCATGGGCATGTCCGGCACCTTCGATTCGGACTCTCCCCGGATTGTCAAGAGCGACGGCAGTCTCGTTGCGGTCCAGCAGTTCACCGACACCGTGTACAAAGACGGCATCGACCCTGACCCCGTGGACAACGGGAAGGGAGAAGTGCGCTTCATCCTGGAAGACAACGGCCCGGCAGTCTACTACCTCTATTTCGATATTACCCAGAACGGACCCAAAACCCCCTGGCCGGCGGCCGATACCATCAACGGTAACTTCGAGTTCGGCACTACCGGACAGACCGTTCCGGCAGGGTGGACGGCCAATGCCAATTCTGGCTTCGATTCCGAAATCCGGCCCAGCGAAACCGTCTTCGTTGATTCTGTTTCCACCGACGGCACGCCGAATACCGGACAGTATTCCTTCCTGCTGGGTTCCCGCTCCGCAGACGAACCGGGCAGCGTCTCTCCTGCCGTTACACTCTCCCGGACCATTACTATTCCCGCATCCAATCCGGGCGATCTCACCCTGCGCTACCGAGCGGAAGGATGGGACAGTTCGGCGGACTATGACGACCGGTACGATTTTATACAGATCCGGATTGACGGAAATACCGTGGTGGGCCCCGATGCAGGCAATTATGTCAATCATCCCTATTCACCCAATTATAGAATCGGCCAGATCAGCACTACCAATTCCGGTTACGGACGATACAATTACTGGGACCTGGACACCGACGGTGACCATCACCGTGGCATGAGCTTGTCGGCGGGAGACGAGCCCTGGTTCGAGGTGTCAGCCAACCTCTATGACTACCGCGGGCAGACCGTTACCCTGGAAATAACCAGCAACCATGTCGAGGCATATCGCACCTGGTTTCACGTGGACGACGTGGAGTGGAGTGTGGTCGACCTCGAGATAGGCGAACCGCAGGCTTTCGGGGTCAATATTATCCGTCCGCTAACCGCCTATCCCGGCTCGGTCCTCTTGATTTCCGCCGTTGTGGATGCTCAACCCGCTTCGGTGGCGGCCTATGTTTACGATCAGGATAACGGCGAAGTCGCCGCCGGTATCGTCCTGTTTGACGACGGCACCCACGGCGACGCCACGGCCGATGACGGGGTCTGGTCGAACGACGGTTCCGATGCGGCCAATCCCACCGTGACCATTCCATCCGGAACGGCCATCGGTGTTATGTGGAAAACGGTAATCGTTGCATTGGATGGTTCGGGCAACCCCGTCACGGATGAGCAGTCTTTTACCATCGTCGACCCGGCACCGGATCTGTCCACCTCGACGAAAACCGTCATCGACCTCAACGGAGGCAGCCTCTATCCGGGCGATGTGCTCCGGTACACCATCACGTTGGTCGAATCGGCCGGCTTTCCTGCTGCCGGCATTCGCGTGACCGACATTATTCCCTCCCACCTGTCCGGATTCGGAATCAAGCCGGTGAGCGTGCCTGTCGGTGCCACGGATTCTTCCACGTCCGACGGAACAGGCCCTAACGGCACCGGCTATATGGACGTGTCCGGTATCAATCTGCCGGCCTTCGGCAGCGATATGATCGTTTTCGATGTTACCGTGGATATGGCTGCCGTTGCCGGCTCCACCATCGACAACACCGCAGTCGTAAGCGTTCCCAGTGGTTTCGGTGCAAGTCCCAATGCCGCCACAATAATAGCGACCACTGAGCCTGCTTCGGGAACGAAACAGCTATATTTGAGCACAAATGCTGACCTTTCCAGAACGCCGCCAGAGGTATCGACCTATCAAACCCTGAACCGCAACAACAGCAACTCCTGGACCCTGACGCCGGGACTGGCCCAGACACTTCAAATCGACGGCAGTGAAGATATTTTGCTGGTGCTGCTGATTCGCAGCAACAACAACTGGGGCATCAATACCACCGTCGCTCTGGATCTGGAACTTTCCGCCACCGACACTACTGTCGGCACCATTGCCACGCTGACCAATCAAACGATCACAGTGAACAACACCGTTCAGGCATACACCTTTGTCTTTACCCCGTCTGGAGACATCACACTGGCATCCGGCTCGGCCCTGGAACTGGCCATTCGCAACACATCTACCGGCGGGAGTTGGTGGGACAACAAAAGCTTCAGGGTTTACAACTTGTCCGGCAGCAGTTTTTCTCAACTTTCCATGGCTGCGGAGACGGTCATCAATGTGGACTCGGTGGCGTTTTATGACGACGTCTATGCCGGCGGCGCGATGATCACTTCGGCCCCGCCTGGCATCACCGTATACATCCGTGCGGTGATTAGCGACCCCTTCGGCAGTTTCGACATCACCGGTGCCACTGTAGACATCACCGGGCCTTCGGGAACCAACAGCTACCCCATGGTGCTGCAAGTGCCGGACATCGGCCCAGCGTCCAGAGCTTTCGAGTACGCGCTGACCCTGCCCTCCGGCAGCGACGGCACCTGGACGGCCGTGGTCACCGCCACCGAAGGCACCGAGGGAACCATTACCCACCAGGGGGCGGCCACGCTGTTGGTGGGGGTGCCGCTGCTCACCGTTTTAAAATCCGCCAGCAGTGCCACTGCCGGTCCCGGCGATCTCATCACCTACACCATCCAGGTGGTCAACACCGGAACGGGACCGGCGATCAACATCGAACTGGACGATGCCATGAGCCCCTATACGGCCCTGCGCATCGCCTATGACGGCAGTGGTGTGCTGCCGTTCACCCTGGTCGGGGCGACCGGCGGCATGACGCTGGGCACACCGGCCTATTCGGATAATGGCGGAGCGACCTACGCTTACAGCCCACTGGTCTCCGGGGGCAGCGGTTCACCGGCAGGATACGACGGCAGCGTGACCCACTGGCAGCTGCCGGTGAATGGATCTCTGGGTGGCAATGGAACAGGATTCAGCCTGCGCTACCAGGTAATCGTGAAATGAGGAAAAAGCAAAAGCGCCGTTCGGGACAAGGTCGCTCCCCGGCTTCGAGGGAACCGGTACCGTAGGAGCGGTTTCCAGCCGCGATAAAATGAAGATGATTGCGGCTGGAAGCCGCTCCTGCAGGCCGCCACTGGCAACTATAGAATTTTGGTTTTTCACGAAATAACAATCAACAAGCAACTTCATACCAACAGGGAGGAATAAGAAATGAGAACGAGAATTTTACTAATACTGGCAGCCTCGGCCTTGATGCTTATGCCCATGGATGTCTGGGCCAAGCCTGAAGTGAAAGTGGCCATTACGGCGGAAAAAGAGATCACCGTCGTGGAAAACGGGCAGACCGTTGTCAAGCGCGTCAACGCTGACACCGTTGAGTCCGGACAGACCATTTATTACACCCTGACGGTCACCAACGACGGAGACGAGAAGGCCACCAACGTGGTTCTCAACAACCCGCTACCGGACGGCACGGCGTACGTTGGCAATAGCTCCTTCGGCGAGGGCAGTACGATCCTGTTTTCGGCGGATGGCGGCAGGCACTTCGACACGCCTTCACGGCTGATGGTCACAGTCAAAAAGGCTGACGGCAGCACGGAGAGGCAGCCTGCTGATCCGGGTCAATACACGGACATCCGCTGGACACTTGCCGACGTGCCTCCTGGAAAAAGCCTGACCCTCGGGTACCAAGCCAGCGTGAAATAGAATTCTACTAATCATAAAAGGAGCGGAGATGAAAAGAGAAACGCAACAGAGAAATGGATGGGGTCGGGCCGGACCTATCCGGCAGTAAATGATTAAAAAGGACCCTCCTTACGCTCCAAAACTTCAACCAGTACGTCAGTGAAAAATGATCAAGGAAAAGGAGATTGTAATGAATACCGAGACGACGGGAAAAAAGAGCAGGATAGTTAGATTTAATAACAAGATACTTTCTTTCGTGGCAGTTTTGGCTGTTTGCGTCTTTACCATTAGCACGGCTGCTTTTGGTGCATTGGAGGGCGGAGCAGGTAATACGGTCATTCGAAATACAGTGACGGTGAATTATCAGGACGGCGGCGGTGCTGCCCAGACACCTATCAGCGCGGCAATCGATGTGATTGTTAATACCATCGATGTGCCACCGACGGTTGTGTCTTTCTCCCCATTAACGGGAAGCACCGATGGAACTGGCAGTACACAAGCTTATACGGTAACCCTTCGTACCAATTCCAACGGCCCAGAATCCATTTTACTGAATGCGGTCGACGGAAACCCCACAAACATCGCCATCAGTGCAATATTGCCGAGCTTAAGCTCGGGATCGGTGTTTCTGGGCGCCACGGTGATCGATCCCTCGGAAGGCAAAATAGGAACTCCGACGACAATTAACGCAGGTGCTACCATCCAGTTTGCAGTCCCCAACGATGGCGGCGTCCCTACAAATGGGTCCACGACCGGTGGAAGTGCATCCGATAATGTCATCAACGGACTGGCGGTCGGAGATGTTGTCTATATACACGAGGGAACCACCCATTACGGACCCTTTTCGATTACCGCAGTCAGTGACCCCAGTGTTGGCAGTGGGGCCACCGCTGTCCCTGGTAACGTTACACTGCATAATGATTCTGGAGCTTCAATTACGTTTACGCCGTTAGCAGGCTGTATGATCCTTGAGGAAAGCACGGTTACATTGACGGTCACCCAGGGTGTTGTCGCCGACCCCCTCATTGCTGCTTCCTGGGAAACAACTGTAACTGCCAGCATGAATGGCCAAAATGGCACAGCACTGGTTACTACAAATGCCGCACGCGGATCGCTTCTGGTGAGCAAATATGTGCGGAATGTAACCAATGACAATGGCACAGGCGCGACGCGAACGATAGCCATCGATACAACAAACTATACTTTTTACAATAGTGGCGTGAACGGAGATCCTGGAGATACACTCGAGTACGCCCTGGTAATTGAGAATACATCGTTAGGTATGACACAGGGCGTCGTTGCTATCGACCAGGTGCCCGCCTACACCACGTTGTCCACGTGGGCAAACAATGGATATGGCAGTACCGGCGGTGCGGCTGTTTTTGCAGCTGTCGATGACGGCCCCAATTATGCGGAAATGACAGTTGTCGATTCCGATGACGAGAGCCTAACAGTGGGAGCGGCCAACGCAGACGGTTCCGCCGCTGGAAGTGCAATGACTTTTTATCTTGGAAGCGAAGGATCGGACTCCACAAACACAGGCGGAACGTTAGCCGCAGGTGGTACGATCACCGTCTTCTATCGGGTTACAATCGATTGATGTACCTGAATTGAAGTTCTCACGGGCGCTGGGATTCGTCCCGGCGCCCATCGGATTCGACCCAAAAAACAGGTGCATCATGAAAAAACTGTTTTCAATTATTGCCTTATTTTTTCTGTTTTCGCTTTGCGTGCACATCGGGCGCGCCCTGGCCGACGTAGCGGCCAACGCTCAGATCGTCAACCAAGCCACGCTCTCTTTTGACGACGGATCTGGCCTCCAGACGGTCAACGCATCGGTGACCGTCACCGTGGCTCTTGTTCCCGGTGCCCCCACGCTTGACGCTCCGGCTGACGGCGTCATCGCTTATGCCGGCGCCGACACGCCGCTTGCTTTTGTCTACACCATCATCGCCGGCGGCAACGGGCCAGACACCTATACCATTGCCGGCCCCATCCTCAGTCAGACCAACAACGGCAACAGCGCTTCTGTCACCGTTCCCCTTCCTTTCGATCTGGGTGCCACCATTACCACCGGCGGCAGTTCCGCTACGGTGCTTCAGGTGCCTTCCGATGGGAACAACAGCGACAGCGCGGTTAACGGTATCGCTGTTGATGACATGGTAGTGGTCAACGGCGAGGCCCGGCAGGTTGCCGCCATCAGCGACTCGGCCACCGGGACGGCCACAATTACTTTGTCGGCTGCACTCACGTCAGCGCCGGGCGTGGGCGTCTCGGTTCTGGAGCAGCGGACTTTCACCCTGATCGTGAATTCTGGGACCATCGTCGCTTCCGGAACGGATATCGTGGTGACGGTGGAAACCCATGCTTCATCAAGCGCAGCCGGTTTTGTCGCCGATGAGGTGATCGCCACCTATACCAGCGGCAGCGCTACGCTGACCAAGTTCGTGAGAAATGTGGACAACCCGAACGGTACCACCGGCGCCAGATCTTTCACCGTCAATTTGTCCGCGAATGACTATTACACCGACGGGGTCACCGGCGCACCGGGCGACACCCTGGAATACCTGTTGCTGGCAGAAAATACCGGTGCCGGAGATGTCACCGACTGCACCATAGACGACGTGCTGCCGACTGCCTTCGTGACCCTGGTTGCCGATGCATTCGGGGGTACGAACGAGGTCGTTTACGTGGATGGCGCGGGTGCTGAAACCCAGCTCAGCCAGGAGTCAGATGCAGATGCAGCGGTAATAGTCGGAGCCAGCCTGAGCGTTAATGTGGGCAGCGGGGCAGCGGCTGCCAGTGGTGGAACGGTTGCCGGCGGCGAAAGCGTTTTCATCGTTTACCAGGTAACCATCAATTAACCCTGTAGCGATTGTCAACCCATGACCCCTTGCCTGTCACTTTGCGGAAGCCAAGCCCCTGAAAAGGGATCGCTCCGCCATCACTGCGCACCTGTTTTGCCCGGCAGGTGTGCGGTGGTGCGTGACAGGAGAAAAAGCACCGTCAGCCGCATCCCGCTCCTCCTCCCCGCGGTGCTGCTGGCGGTGCTTCTCCATTTTGGGACGGCCTTGGCCGCAACGCCATTCACCAACTCCGCGCAGTTGACCAGTTCCGGTGTGGTGATCGCTTCCACGTCGGTAACCGCGTGGCTGGATACACCCACCGCGTCGAATATCGTCTTTTACCAATATGCGCCTACCGATCCTGCGGCCGTGCCGATTCTGGTCCCCACTACGTCGAGCAGCAACGACGGTTCCACTTCCGGAGGAACCCAGACCCTCAACCTGATATACGCCGCCGGAAGCAGTACGCCCATCGACCTGAGCAGCCCGATTCCCCTGGCGGCGGCGGTGGTCTATCACCAGAACGATCCTGTTTTTGTCCAGGTTGCCGATGGCGACCAGGACGGTGATCCCACAGTCACAGATACCCTTTGGGTGCTCGTCTCCGTACCGGCCACCGGGGAAAGCGAATTGCTTCTGCTTACGGAAACCGGGCCGAACACGGGCATCTTTCTGGGATATATCCAGAGCACGGGCAGCGGTACGGCAACCCCATTCGACGGTCTGCTTAACGTGACCGCTGCCGCGCCGCTGGTCGGAGAATATGTGGACGACACCGATGCATCGGACCAGGCCACGGCATCGGTCATGGTCGATCCCTACGGCATCGTTTTCGACAGCAGCACGGGCAACCCCCTGGACGGTGTGGGTCTTACCCTGATCGACGCTACAACGGGGCTTCCGGCTGCCGTATTCGGCGATGACGGCATCAGCAGTTTTCCCTCCACGATTACTTCCGGCACAACAGCAACCGACAGTTCCGGGAGGATTTATCCGTTTCTGCCTGGCGGGTTTCGTTTTCCCTTCGTCGCTCCCGGCGACTACCGGATTGATATTGCCGCGCCGACCGGCTACGGTGCCCCATCAGTGGTGCCCACGGCTGTTCTTCAAGCGCTGCCGGGCGGTCCCTTTGTCATCCTCGAGCCAGGTTCGCGGGGCGAGACGTTTACCATCAACCCGGGGCCGTCGGTGAATCTGGACATCCCCGTCGATCCGTCAGCGGGGACCCTGTGGTTGAGAAAAACTGCTTCCAAGGACACCGTCGCCATCGGCGATTTCCTCCAGTATGTCCTGGATCTGGAAAACACCGATACGAATGCTGCCGGGGGGGTGGTCATCGCCGACCGCCTGCCGGTGGGGTTCCGATATCAGAACGGTTCGGCCAGGCAGGATGGCCGCCGCCTCGACAACCCGCAGATATCCACCGACGGTCGAACGCTTTCACTCAACCTGGGCAGCCTGGCCGCCGGGGGAACCATCCAGGTACGCTATGTGGTGGAAGTGGCTGCCGGTGCCCGGTTGGGCGAGGCCGTCAACACCGCGATGGCTGCCGACAATGCCGGCAATGGCTCCAATACGGCATCGGCAACGGTTCGGGTAAGAGAGGATCTGTTTCGCAGCGAGAATATCATTGTGGGGCGGGTGATTGCCGACAATTGCGATGACGTTCAAACCGATGCGGCCGACGGGGTCCAGGGCGTCCGGGTTTACCTGGAAGACGGGACTTTCGTGATTACCGACGAGCAGGGCATGTACCACGTCGAAGGGCTTTCCAAGGGTGTTCACGTGGTTCAATTGGACGTCGACAGCCTGCCGGACACCGTGGAAGCCGAAGCCTGTGAAATGAATACCCGTTTCGCCGGGACACCCTGGTCCCAGTTCGTGGACCTCCAGGGCGGCACCCTGTGGCGGGCCGATTTTCATGTGAAGCGTAAACCGGATGCGGACCCCTCCCTGCCGGCAGTCGGCAAGGACATCACGTCAGGCTGCCGCAACCCGGATGACGCCGGTGAAACCGCCCCGGTTGATACAGTAGTAACAGCCGAAGCTCCTGGACTCCTGGTCCCGGCCGACGGCAGCCGTCTGACAAATCCGATCAACGCCGTTCGCGTGCGTCTGGATGCCGGACTCAAACCGCGTCTGCTGCTGGACGGCAACGAGATTTCAACCAAACGCATCGGCTTTACCCTCAAGGATCCTTCCAGCGCAACCACCCTCTACTCCTATATCGGCGTGGATTTCGGCGCTGCCGGCCAGCATACGCTGGAGATCCAGGGCATCGGCCCCTTCGGCAACGCCCGCTTCAAACAGACCTGCACTATCCTTCGCACGGGCCAGATTGCCGGCATACGTCTGCTGTCAGCCGGGGACAACGTGGCCGACGGCAAGACCCCGATCACTTTGTTCCTTCAGTTGCTGGACGGCGACGGCCAACTCATCCAGGCCCCGGCCGAACTGGAAATCCGGGACGGCAACCTGAAGCCCTGCCAATCCGGCGGCAACAGGCTCAGCCGAGAGGAAACCGGTAATCCCAAGACGGTCCGTGTGGCGGCTGACGGGCGGGTCGACTTCGCCCCGGTGACCGCCAGCGGACGCTACCGGGTATCCCTGGGCTATAACGATGCCCGGGTTGACGCCGAGATCTATGTCAAGCCTTTCCTGCGCGAGTGGATCATCGTAGGGCTTGCTGAAGGAACCGCCGGGTACAATACGGTTTCAGGGAACATGGAAAATCTCTCCGATGCCGATGAACAAGAGAAATTCTACAAAGATGGCCGCCTGGCATTTTTTGCCAAAGGCAAGGTTCGCGGCAAGTGGTTGCTGACTCTGGCCTATGATTCGGAGAAAGACAAGCAGGACCCGAACAACCCGCTGTTTAAGACCATCGATCCAGACGAGTACTACACCCTTTACGGCGATAACACTACCCAGCAGTACGACGCGGCCAGCATTCGCAAGCTGTATGTCAAGCTGGAGCGCGAGCAGTTTTATCTGCTGTTCGGCGATTACGACACCGGTCTTACCGTTACCGAACTGAGTAAATACAGCCGCACCCTCAACGGCCTTAAAACCGAATTTGCCGGACAGACTTTCAGTTTCGACGGGTTTGCCGCCGATACGCGGCAGGCGTTCGTCAAAGACGAGATCCGGGGCGACGGCACCTCGGGCCTCTACCGGTTGACCCGCAAGAATCTCCTGATCAACTCGGAAAAGATCACTATCGAAACCCGCGACCGCTACAAAAGCGAAATTATTCTTTCCAGCCGGTCGTTGGCCCGCCATGTGGACTACAGCATCGACTACGATGACGGAACCCTCTTCTTCAAGTCGCCGGTGTACAGCCGGGACGACGGGTTCAACCCCGTCTATATTGTCGTGGAATACGAGTCCGACGACAAGACGGATGAGTCGTACACCTACGGCGGTAGAGGCGCGGTACGGATGCTGGACGATCGGGTGGAAGTCGGCGGCACTTACATCCACGAAGGACCGGTGAACGCCGACAGCGACCTGGGGGGTACCGACCTGACCGTGAAATTGGATGAGAAAAGCACCTTCAAGGCTGAATTGGCCGCCACCCGCCGCAAGGAAACCGGCCAGGTCCTGCGGGACAACGCCTGGCTGGCGGAAGTGGTCCGCACATCCGAGCGGCTGGACACCCGTTTGTACGCCCGCGAGCAGGGTGAGGATTTCGGCCTCGGCCAGCAAAACGGCAGCGAATCCGGCACGCGCAAGATCGGGGCCGAGGCGGACTACCGGATGAGCCAGACGCTGACCCTGAGCGGCGACCTTTATCGGCAGACCCACCTTTCCACCGATGCGGAACGGGATATGGGCGAGGGCAGGGCCACTTATGACAATGGCGATTACCGGCTTTACAGCGGTCTCCGGATGGCCGAGGATCGGTTGGGCGACGGGTCGGCGGACCGGTCAAACATGCTGCTGGCCGGTGCGGCCCAATCATTTTATGCCGACCGCCTGCGGCTGCGGCTGGATCACGAGCAATTGCTGAGCGGTGGCGACAACAGCAGCGCTTATCCCACCCGGACCCTGGCAGGCGCGGATTTTCGCCTTACAGACGCGGTGTCGCTGTTCGCCGAGCAGGAACTGACCTGGGGCAGCGACGAAAACACTCAGTCCACCCGGGCCGGGCTCAAGGCCACCCCCTGGAACGGGGGCCAGTTGGGCACGTCGGTGAGCAGAGAGACTACCGACGCCTCCCAGCGGGTATTCGCCAACCTGGGACTCAACCAGACCTGGCAGGTCAATGAGCGCTGGACCCTGGACGGCGGATTCGAACGCAGCCACACCATCGAAGCCTCCGGCGACGCCGGCCTGGGCGGTTTTGCCGAGGACGATTTCACCGCCCTGAGTCTGGGTGCAGGCTACCGGGCCGATAGGTGGTCCTGGACGTCACGCGCGGAAACCCGTTTTGCGGACGACGAGGAAAAGTGGAACCTGCTCAGCGGGTTCATCGTCGAGCCGATTCGAGGACTGGGGCTGTCTGCCGGCATGCAGGTCAATGTCACCGATTCGGATCGGGGGCAGGACGACGCCACCGGCGACATCCGGCTGAGCCTGGCCTGGCGGCCCAAAAACACCCGCTGGATCGTTCTGGATCGGCTGGATTTCAAATTCGACAGCATCGACGGCAATGGCACCGATACCGACAGCCGATGCATTGTCAACAACCTCAACCTCAACTACAAGCCGGACCACCGCCTTCAGTTCACCCTGCAATACGGCGCCAAGTATGTGCTGGATACCATCGACGGCGACACCTACACGGGCTTTACCGACCTGGTGGGCCTTGAGGCCCGCTATGACATCACCCGGAACTGGGACGTGGGCGTTCGCGGCAGTGTGCTGCACTCCTGGAATGCCGGCCAGATGGATTACAGTACCGGCGCTTCCGTCGGATACGCCATCGTGAAAAATGCATGGCTCAGCGTGGGGTATAACTTTACCGGCTTCGAGGACGATGATTTCTCGGCGGGCAGCTATACCGCCAAAGGCCCCTTTGTGCAGTTCCGTCTCAAGTTCGACCAGCAGACCGTGCGGGACATGGTCGACTGGTTCGGGGGCAAGTCCCGCTGATGCGATCAGCGGCGGTGAAGCGCTTGACAGGTGGACGGTAAACGGGTTAGGCGTCTTTCGTAAACCATTTTTGAAAGACAACTCGAGGTCCCATCCATGGAACATGACGTTGAAAAAATTGTGCAGAAGGATGAATTCAGAATCTGTCCGTCCTGCGGCTACCGGGACGGGTTTCATTCCATGTTCCGAAAACAGGGAGAGATCACCCGCTGGCTGTTCATCTGCCCGTCCTGCCACAAGATATTTGATATCGGCATGACCGTCTGATCCGTCTCCGGAGGTAACCAAAGGAGCTGTCTACCCTTGGTGAACAAGGCGCACTGGGCGCACCTTGTTCTAAGCTGCCTGCCAGTCAATTTTTCACCTTGCGTTCCCGGTTCCCCAAAATACGTCTTGGCCAAAAAAATCAAATCACAACAGGCGCAGGAGATATGTGCCCACTGCAAAAAGGGATGGAATGCCCATGACCTTGGCCAGTTCCAGGATCGAGTAGACGTCCACGAAAAATTCAGGACTCTGATCGATCACCTTGAACAGGCCGTAGTATCGGTTGAGCCGATCCATCTGGTTCTCGATGCGCTTTAGCTGGGCGTCGTCGATGCCCCCTGTACCAGCTGCGGCAGCGGCCAGCGCTTGCCAGCTGTCGTAGGCCTGTGAGATATGCGTCTTGACGAAATGCATGCGAATCAGCTTGAACCGTCTGACCAGGTTCCGGATCCTGAAATAGGGGTAGATCCAGTAGGCCAGCAGCAACGGCAGCATGGCGCATATCCAGAAGATATCCTTTCCAGTCAGGTTCTTCCAGTTGGTCATTATCGGTATGGCCGAGGCAAAGGTGATGATGACGCTGCCGGTGGTGGCAAACGTGCCGATCACCGCTATCCATTTCTGCAGGCCCCAGGTTTTCAGCGGCGACAGGGGGTTGATGGAAAGGTCATGTATATCACACAACACCCTTGTGAACAGCAGGGAACTGATCATCATCCAATGGATCGGACACATCATCAGGATGATCAGGACGATGACTGCGTGGGTGGATGGAAGCTGGTCTTTCGAGATGGTGAAGAAAAGGCCGTAAATCACAAATGCCACAAAAAATTGCCAGGGATCCCTGAACATGACCAACGTCTCTTGTTCCACTTTTTTAAAGTCGGCGATGCTTTCCAGCATGGTTGCGATTTCCTGGAGGCATCTGAGCACTTGCCGGGCCATGATGCGAATACCGGTAAGCGCCGCGACAAGGGTTGCCGTGAGAACAAAGAAAAGCATGGCCTGGTCCCCCCATGGCATGGGCTTGCCATAGGCGAGCACCCAGGTGGCCAACAGCGCTACGACTGCCCCACAGGCCATATAATACCAGAAGTGCCGTTTGGGCTTATAACCGGGCAGTCGGGCGATGAAACAGATGGGGTATGGCGTTTGAAGGCTCAGCAACCGGACAATGTCACGACTGTAGGTTGCAAGTTCAGACGCGCTGCCGGAATGATCTCCCGGCAGTCCGATTTTGTGCCGAGGCTCTATATTAATGTCTTTGTCATCGAAGACCCTGCAGGGCAAGAAGATTAATTTCCTGCTTTTGTGCAAACCGTCAAGCACCTTTTCGCTTGGTTTGTTCAGGCGGGGAATCTTTCCCAGGGTACTGATCATGGACATGAACCCGCTGCTTTGCTTCTTGAAGGACAGGTGCCATTGGATGAAAAAGAATATGAGGAAAAGCGAGAGGGCCGATACCGCCAGGAAACGATTGCGAGCAGTGTGGTAGAAAATTTCCGTAATATCGGCGAATTTATCCTTAAACGACTGTTGCCGGCTTTCCCGGATCCTTGCGACGCAAGTATTAACCATCTGCTCGACCGGGTCGGCATAGATGGAATTTTTGATCCGGTCCGATGTTTTCAGACCCAAAAGCTGGCGGTGGGCCGTTTGATAGTCCTTCAGCATCATATTCGATTTCGCCAGGAAAAAAAGGAACCTCACCTTGTTTTCGGGAATTGGCTTGTAGAAGGCGTCCGGAGTGACAATTTTATCCAGAGACATTTTCACACACATCCATGCGCCTGCGCATTCCCGGTCGGCGAGTGCTTCCGTTTCAAGATGGGCAAGGGCAGAAAGGGAAGGTGTCAACACTCCGCAGTGGTCAACGCCGTTTTCACAAAATTCCTCGAATGCCAAGTGAAGTTTCTCGTCGGTGATGGTATAAAACCGGGTAAAGGCGTCTTTGGAATAAAGAGGAATTTTGGACTTTATCGTTTCTTCCGTGATGATCCCCTCGGGGTAGTACCCAGCCATCTCAAGGTATTTTTTATAGGCGTCATAGGCCTCGGCAACGAGGCCCAGTTGCAGATTGACGATGACCTGTATCGAATAGAGGTAAAGCCTTTCCGCAGGGCTGAAGGAATGGGGCTTGACGGATTCGCTGCAGCGCTTCAACGTCAGATAATCCCAACGGTCAAGCCGGTTGGCGGCGAAGGTGACCAGATAAAACAGCACGGTTTCTTCGCTGTTTTTCATTGCACCGGCATGGAAGCGGTCGATGTTTTTTTCAAATTCTTCAACCCGCTCGTCAGAGATCTCGCGGAGCTTGTTTTTCAGGAGGGTGTCAAATTCATGGTCTGCCTCCAAAGCAAGCAATTCGGATAGCCAGCCATAGGTGATGTGCGCCTCCACGAAATGGCTCCGCCCGAGTTGAGCAAGGATGCGGTACAAGAGTACAGACCTGGCTTCGCGGATGCTCAGTGTGGTTTCGTCAACGGGTTTTAGCAACTGGTACAGACAGTCGTAATCCCGGCTGCGGATGTACTTGTCTCCGGTTTTATGAAGGTAGACCGTAAATGGCGTTCCCCGGCGCCCGGTCAGTGCATTTTTGGCGGATTGCAGGTCGGGAATGCACAGCACGCCGCTGCCCTCATCGGTGGCTTCGCATGCGCCCCGATCCGTGGACATCATCAGCAGGGTCAAGGCAAGCCCGCATGTCAGCATGGATCGAAAAAGAAGATGTTTCAGGATACACCTCCTTAAGGGGGTGGTTGCAGGACGCAATTCCCAGAGTATCGTGCATTCGGCACAATAGTTAGATTTTCAGGTCAGCAGAGAGTAATCAACGCCGTTGGAGAAAAGTCTTTGGATATGCGCTGGAGATTGGAGAGGTTCGGGTCCGGCTGCCTTTCGGCCAAGCAAACGCCTTGCGGGTCGCAGGTGTTGAATGAAGGTCATCCACCATTTCCGGCAACGAGAATATCAACTTTTTCATAACATAACATGCTCCCGTTCCCGCATCAAGGGAAACCTAGATGGGATGTGATGAGCACCTTCAGTCGCTGGATGTGATCTTCAAGGTGATTTCCGAAATAAGGGGGTGGCAGAAAAACGGTTTTCGCACCTTCACCCGGAATTGAGCTCGGTTTTCACTGCCAAGCCGATGCTCTCCAGGGTATAGGGCTTTTTCACATACTGCCGGGCACCCAGCCGCTGGGCTTCGCGGACGCGGTCGTTTTCCGAAAAGCCGCTGGCGATGATGGCTTTCTGGTTAGGGTGAAATTTGAGAATTTGCCGGTAAGTGTCGAGGCCATCCATACCCGGATCCATGATCATATCCAGAATCAGCAGGTCTGCCCCTCCCGATTGCATGTATTCGATGGCGGCTTCGCCGCTGGCGGCCGACTCCACCGCATAGCCCAGGCGGGAAAGAATGCGGGTGGCGATTTCCCGCTGGTCGGGAATGTCGTCTACGACCAGGATTTTTTGACCATTACCGGCAAAATCCTTAACCAACCGGGTTTCGGTATCGGCCACCCGGATTTCGCGTGTTACCGGGAAATAAAGTTCAAATGTGGTGCCCCGGTTTTGGATACTCACCACATCGATATAGCCGTTGTGGTCCTTCACCGTTCCCCATACCACCGCCATGCCCAACCCCGTGCCGCTCCTCCCCATGACTTTTTTGGAATAAAAGGGTTCGAATACCCGTTTCAGGTCCTCGGCGGCGATGCCGATACCGTCATCCGTTACCGTCAGTACGGCATAGTCGCCTTCCCTGACCTCGTCGTAACCCCGGATGGGGCGGTCCACATATTGGTTGCGGGTGGACAGGGTGATGGCTCCTTTGGCCGGGTCCGTGGCTTCGGCAGCATTGGAAACCAGGTTCATCACGGTTTTGGAAAGGTGGATGGGGGATCCTTTGATGTCCAGCAGGCTATCCTCCAGGTTCACGTCGATGATTACATTCCGGTGATACGTTTTCAGCTTCTCATGTTCGGGGGATTGCAAATAGTCGGTGACGATCCGGTTGAGGTTGGTCACCTGGGACACGGCCACCCCTCGCCGGGCCAGGGTCAGCAGATCCTGGACGATCGCCGCCGCGCGCTTGCCCGAGTTTTCGATGGTTCTGATGGGGCCGTGCAGGGGACTCTCTTCGGGAAGATCCATCAGGAGCAGTTCCGGGTAGCTGACCAGCCCGCTGAGAATGTTGTTCAGGTCATGGGCCACCCCGCCGGCCAGCAGCCCGATGGCCTCCATCTTTTCCGAGCGGTGGAGACGGTTTTCCAGTTCTTTGCGTTCAGCCGATGCGGTGCGGCGCGCGGTGACATCCGTGAAGAATCCCAGATTGCATCCGACTCCGTCAAAGATGACCGGAGTGGCCTTGATATCGACAAAGATGACCGAACCATCGCTGCATGTGCAGGGGATGTCCGATACCATCGATTTCCCGTTACCCCGGGCCTGTTGCCCGAAATTAGCCAATATCCGGGGCAGATCTTCTTTGGGGTGAATATCCTGGACATGCATGGCGGTCAGGGTTGCTTCCGGATAGCCCAGCATTCGACAGATGGCGGGGTTGGCGTAGCGGAACCGTTTCGTGGCGACCTCGGCCACCAGGATGCCCTCGGAAGCGCCGTTGAAAATATCGCGATAACGTTTCTCGGACTCCTTCAGGGCACCGATCAGGTCCGACACTTCCCGGTTTTTCCTTTCCAGCCCCCCCACCATGGTGTTGAAGGTATCCACGACCTGGCCGATTTCATCACTGCGTGAGGTGGACAGCATGGAGAAGTCTCCGTCCGCCACCTTGCGGGTGGCGTTGGCCAGCCGCCTGAGCGGTGTACTGATCAGGTTCCTGACGACCACCAGCAGAACCAGCCAGATGGCTGCCAGCACCCCGAACGTTCCGGTGTAGATGATGCGACGGGCCATGACCAGTGGGGCCTGGTAGTCTTTTTCATGAATATAGCCGACGACGTACCAGTCCCAGAAGGGGAAGTATAAATAGTGTGTCCGGACAGGATTGCCCCAGAAGGAGAGGTTCCGTATATCATCACGTTTTTGTTTGACCAAAGAGAGATGGGGTTTGGCCTCCGCCAGAGCCTCGGATGCCTCCAGGACGCGGCCATCTCCGCTGACAACCATCATTTGAATGCCCTTAAAACGGCTGGTGATGGCCTTGATTTCCTTGGCGGCCTCTATTTTAAGGGCGTTGTTCATCTCCCGGTCGTCTTCCAGGCGGAGATCCAGCAGATAGTTGAGATGGTTCTCACAGATCTGGAGTGCCATGTTCGATGCGTGCTTCAGTTCCGAGTCGATCCGTGCCTGGATATCGTCGAAGATGGGGGCGGTGATCAGCGTGGTGGAAACCAGGCAGATGACGATACCCACGGCCAGAACCGGAAGCAGGATGGCGAGAAGGATTCGTTTTTGAAATGGGACAGGGGTTTCCTTTTTCACGGCACAGGCTCCGGAAGTGTCAGAACCGAGGTTGCGCGGTCTGCATTTTGGTGGGGTAGACAATTTCTTTCTTGCCGTCCTGCCATTGCACCAAAATGGGATTGTGCCCCACCTGTCGGCCCTGGTGGTCCACCTTGAACCGGCCGATGACGGTGACGGTGTCCAGGGAACTGATGTAATCCCTGATCCGGTCTTGATTGATCTCATTCAATTCGGTGATGGCCCGTTCCAGTATCTGGCAGCCGGCATAGGCGGAGCCGGCATGATAGGAGGGGAGTTTGTGGTAGGCCGCCTGGAAATCCCGGATAAACTTGGTGGTCCCGGGAAAAGGGATGCGCTCATCGGGCTCCCATTGCGACGGGCCGAAAATCCCCTCGGCAATCGGGCCGGCCTTGAGGTAAAAATCCGGGTGGATGGGCGCGATGGTCATGCCTATCGCCCTGGGCCGCCAGCCGGCCGCCTGCATCAGCTCCAGCATTCGGTATCCTTCGGGCGGGTAGGCGGACAGGATCAGTCCGGCAGCGTTTTTCTCGATGGCATCCTGCAGCAGTCCGCCCAGTTGTCCCTGACCGGGGGCGAAGGATTCTTTAAGGGCCACGGCGATGCCGAATCGTCTGGCCCATTTTTCCGCACCGTTGGCCACATCGATGTTAAATGGACTGTCTTCATAAATGATGGATACGGTGTCGTGACCCTGCCTGGCCATCAGGTCCAGCATGCCGATAAAATAGCGGTCGGCCAGGGCATACATGCCGAACACATACCGGTAGACACGATTCCAGATGGCCTTGCCGGAGGCTGCGCAGGCCAGCATGATCATCTGGCTGGCTTCGCTGACCTGGGATGCCTGCAGGGTCAGCGGGGTGCCGTAGGGCGAGAGAACCAGATCGACCCGGTCCTGGTGAATCAGCCGCTGATAAAGGTCATATACGGTTTCGGGATCGCTGCGGTCATCGTAGACAACCAGTTCCACCGGTCGGCCGATCAGTCCCCCATGCTGGTTGACCTGCTTTTCCCATAGCCGGTAACCGTCACGCACCATGGCTGAGGGTTCACTGAAATTGCCGGACAGGGATACCGTGGCGCCGATTCGGATCGGTTTCGGCAATTCTCCGTAACCGGCCAGCGGCAGGAACAGGATCAGTATCGTCAAAGCCAGTACCCGTCCTGCCGAGGGATACCTATGCATGGCGCTCCTTTTTCCGGTTCTATGGTGAATGCGTTTCTCGGAAAGAATTTTTTCCGTGCAGGGGCGATCACGATTCATGCGGCATCGCCGCTGTTTTTGATTATGCCTTGCAAGGGAAAGTATTTCATCGATACCCGGTTTCGTCAAGGATCCGGATCATGGCAGGTGCCTTGATGGCTGTGTCGGCTACAGCCGTTCCTGCTCGTATTTCATCAGCCCTTTGATGCTCTGGGAAATCAGCTCCAGTCTGCGGAGGATCTCCAGCCGCGTTTTGTTTTTCGAAAGGGTGTCGTCCGCGATCTGCTTTTGGTATTGTCTGGCTACGGTTGACAGCAGATCGGCGATGGACTGGTCATCTTCCATGTTATCTCTCCATGATCAATTTTTCCATCACAGACGAGGCAGCGATGCCGGCGTTCATCATCCCATATCGGTGGTGGAAATGAAACCGGTTTGATGAATGTTGATTTCTGACGGCAGGCTCGATCGCCGGGTGGCGAAACGACATTTGCTGAGAAGGTGTCAGAACGATCAGGGTGTGATATTTCATGGGAACGTGCGAGGACGGCCAGGCGCGATCCCATGGAATCGATCAGTCGTCGAAGAGGGTTCCCCCCAATCCGTCTCGATCGCCAAAAGGCATGGACGATGCAGCGTTCTAACCGGCGATGCTGACGGTCAGCAATATCCGCTTTCCCGGTAGGGTCGAGAAGAAGGCCATGTCCGGTGTTATCGCATGATCATCCATTCTGCCATTTCGGATGTTGCGGCTCACCTCGTCGGGGAAGCGATTAGCAATTCTTTTAAGATCATCGCCATCCACCTCAACCCCCGCTTCCAGCAGTCGACCGCCAACCTCCTTGGCCACCATGTTGAACAGCTTGACCGTGACCCGTCCCGAGGTTTCGCAGATGCCGCATTCATCGGTGGGTTGAGAAATTTCCTTTCGAAAGGCGGCGTATCGTCCGCCCTTGCGCATAGTGGCCCCCAGCAGGCCTGGCATGGCCGCACTCAGGGCAAGAATCGATCCGTCCCGGATAACTGCTTTATCCACATCGTCCACCGGTCGGGCATCCAGAAACAGGGTCTGGACCCGCTTGTCCAGATAGCCGCCGGAAAGGCCCAGTTGGCCGCACAAAAAATCCCGGAGCGTGCAGCCGATTCTGGCGGACAGACCAACGCCTTTTTCTAATAGAGCGTAAAACAGGGGTACACCAGACGCGTCAACTTGCAGGTGGAGTCGGATCATGACTGTCTCTCCGAATGGGGCCGTGGGGGATCGCCAAGCAAACGGGGAGACCCTTTCGGATCTCCCCATGCATTGCCGTGTTAACATCTTCAAAAATGTGTACTACCAGTTGAAAACCGTGTCCAGTTCTTCATCTTTGACGCCGAAGGTGACGTTGTGGGGCGCCAGGGCCTCTTTCTTGAAGTAGTCGGGCAGCCGGTCGTCTTTGGCGGTGAAGCCGGCGGCCAGGTTGAATTCGCGCTCGTTTTTGAGCACCGATTTGCCCAGGGCCGTCACGTCATCGGCGGTCATCGGTTGACCGATGAATGCGCCGACCAGGTCCACCAGTGCATTGAAGGTGTCGGGTTGATCGAGAATGGCAAAGGCGATGAACAGGCACATCCCGGTTGAGTCGATGGCTGCGGTGGCGATCTGCAAATTTCTGGACAGTTCTACCTGACCTTCGGGTTTGAGGGCGTCCACACTGCCGCCCACGCCCAGCAGGTTGGTGGCCACGGCGTAGCCGGCGGTGTGGTCGGCCCCCATGGTAGTGGTGGCGTAAGTCACACCGATGCCCTGAACCGCGCGGGGATCATAGGCGGGCATGGATTGGCGCTTGACCACGGGCACCCGCTCCACGCCGAAGACTTGTCCGGTGACTGCCGCGCCGTTGCCCAGAATCCTTCCCAGCGGGGTTCCGTCGCCCACTTCCTGGAGCATCTTGATGGCGGCCTGGCCGTCGCCGAACTTGGCCAGTCCGGCATCCATGGCCACACCGATGGTGGCGCCCATTTCGATGGTGTCCAGACCGAAATCGTCATCCATGCGGTCCAACTGAGCGATCACATCCAGATCGTCGATGCCGCAGTTGCCGCCGTGGGCCCAGACGGTTTCGTATTCGGGCTGCTTGGTGACGTAGTTGCCGTTTTTATCAAAGAAAGTGCCGGAGCATCGGATCACGCAGCCCCGGTGGCAGCCGTGCGTTGCCGACCCTTCACCTCCGCGTTGGTTTTCCAGAGCGGCCTGGGTTTCACCGGAAATATTGGATGCGCCCGCAAACTGGCCCGTCTTGAAATTGTGGGTGGGGTAGCCACCGGCTTCGTTGACCACGTTGGTCAGTACGTTGGTGCCGAATGCGGGGAGCCCCTCGCCGGTGACCGGGTGTTTGCGCAACCCTTCGGTAAAGGCTTTGTTGGCGGCCTTGAATTTTTCGGGATCCGCCGGGGGCCGCATCTTCATGCCGTCGTCGTCAAGGATAATGGCTTTGAGTCCCTTGGATCCCATGACAGCACCGACGCCTCCCCGACCGGCATGGCGAGTGGGGCGCTGCTCCATGTCGGTGATAGCGATCGAAGCGGCGGACATTTTCATTTCACCGGCCTGGCCGATGGTGATGAGGGCGACTTTCTTACCGTATTGGGCGGCGAGCTTGTCCACCGTCGCATAATTGCCAAGTCCCTTGAGGTCGGCCGCGGATTCGACTTTGACGCCGTCCTTGTCGATTACAATCTTATACAGGCTGTCACCCGGCACCTTACCCTCGAGGATGATGGCTGCGTAGCCCAATCGTCCCATCACCTGGGCCGCCTGTCCGCCGGAATTGGCTTCCTTGATGCCTCCGGTGAGCGGGCTCTTGCAGCCGATGCTCAATCGCCCGGACATGGCAGCTGCCGAACCGCTGAGCATTCCCGGTGCGATGACCAGTTTGTTGGCATCTCCCAGGGGGTGGCAGGTGGGGGGCACTTCCTTGGCCACGACTGCCGAGGTCATTGCCCGGCCGCCGAGGCCGGCGTAATTCCCAAGGGCTTCGGTCTTGACGGCCGGTCCCCCCGGGGCACTCATGTTGATTCTTAAAATTTTGTCCATAGCGTCCCTCCTGTGCCTATGATGCTGGTGTTAAAATAAGCGATCCGTGATCTGATGGTCATGTCTAAGAAAGATGGGAGAAAATGGAAACCTGTTGCTGTAATTATGGGTATTCGTCGGTAATGTCAAGAAAAACCAAAAATGACAGTGGTGGTATGGCCGATCTGCATACCGTTGATTTCAGGTCGTTTTTATCTGTTTTTCGCGCAAAGGGGAAAGGGAAGGTAAAATCGCAGGAAGCCTAACCGTTAACGGTAGGTGCTCGGCAAAAAAATAGCCCGAAAATCCAATCCATCCCAATGGGCGAAAAAGATTTTCGGGCCAGGATCTTTATCCGTGCTTGCGTTCAAATGCGTTCATGAAATCAACCAGCGCCTCGACGGCTGCCAACGGCGTCGGATTGTAAATGGAAGCCCGGCATCCGCCCACACTGCGGTGGCCTTTTAAGCCGCCCATACCGTTTTTCATGGCCTCGGCCACGAATGTTTTTTCCAGATCTTCGCCGGGCAGGCGAAAGGTGACGTTCATGAGCGAGCGGCTGCCCTTTTCCGCCGTTCCCTGGTAAAAGCCGCTTTGGTCAATGGTGTCGTAAAGCAGGCCGGCCTTTTTGCGGTTCAACGCCGCCATTTTGTCCAGTCCGCCAATGGTTTCTTCCAGCCATTTGAGCACCAGTTGAACCATGTAGATGGCGAAGCACGGCGGGGTGTTGTACATGGAGTTCTTCTCGGCGTAGGTGGTGTAGCGCAGCATGGTAGGGATGTCTCCGGGGGTGCGGGACAGCAGATCGTCCCTGATGATCGCCAGGCATACGCCGGACGGCCCCATGTTCTTTTGTGCGCCGGCATAGATCAGCCCGAATTTTTCCATCTCCAGCGGTCTGGAGAAGATGTCCGAACTCATATCCGATACGATGGGGACGCCGCCGGTCTCCGGAAACTGCGCCCACTGGGTCCCCTTGATGGTGTTGTTGGAGGTGATATGGGCATAGACCGCATCGGCGTTGAAAGCGATTGACCGGGGGATATAGGAAAAGTTGCGGTCCTCGGAAGAGGCCACCACGTTGATGGATTTACCCAGGATGGTGGCTTCTTTGATGGCTTTTGTCGACCACGTGCCGGTGTTGACGTAGTCGGCGGAATCGCCGGCGCCCAGCAGGTTCATGGGAACCATGCAGAATTGCATGCTGGCGCCGCCCTGGAGAAAAAGAACGCTGAAGCGGGAGTCAAGGTTGAGAATCCGCTTGACCCGCTCCACGGCGTCATTGATCACATCGTCAAACCATTTCGACCGGTGGCTGATTTCAGTGACCGACATGCCGGAGCCGGCGAAGTTGAGAAAGGATTCCTGGATTTCTTCCAATACCGGCAGGGGCAAGGCTGCCGGTCCGGCGTTGAAATTATGGATTCTGTCCGCTTTCATCGTAAATAACCTCCATTTGGAATGTGTCGGGGGGGCCGGTGCCGAGACGAATTTTCAGACGACACCGGTCAATCGGCCTTATATTTCTACAGATAGTAACCCATCTGTCAACTCGTATCATCAATTATATAATGATTGCAGTTCAGCAAGCATTCCGTCGACGCCTGAAGACGGTGAAGCGGGAACCTCAATTGGATAACCGGGTTGCGCCATTCCCCGCTTCTATTGACAAACCCGTTGAATCCACAATAAAGGAGGACAACTTCGATAGAAAGGAAACGATTCCATGAAAATCCTGCGCTATCCGTCCGCTGCTGCTGATAAAAAAATGAAGACCATTATTGGCCGGGATATCGATTTCAGGAAATCCGACGTTCAGGCCGTCACCCGGATCCTCAACGACGTCAAGCGGAATGGTGACAACGCCCTTATCCGATACTGTCAGGCGTTCGATGCACCTCACATGTCCATCGAGGCGCTGGCGGTCACACCTGCTGAAATGACAACGGCCGGCAAACAGGTGGACCGGGCGTTCATACGGGCGCTGAACCGGGCCGCGGCGCAGATCGAACGTTTTCACCGTCAACAGCTTCCCAGATCGTGGATCGACACCCGACGACCCGGTACGCTTCTGGGGCAGATGGTCAACCCGGTCGATGCCGCCGGTATTTATGTGCCGGGCGGCAAGGGCGGCAATACCCCGTTGGTCTCTTCCGTGCTTATGGGCGCCATACCGGCCAAAATCGCCGGCGTGCCAAATGTGGTGATGGTCACCCCGCCCATGCCCTCCGGGGAAGTCGCCCCCCATCTTCTCGTGGCCGCCAAAAAGGTCGGCGTGGATGCCGTCTACAAAGTGGGCAGTGCCTGGGCCATCGGTGCTCTGGCATACGGCACCCAGTCCATACCCAAAGTCAACGTTATCGTGGGGCCCGGAAATATTTTCGTCACCCTGGCCAAGAAGATCGTCGCCGGGGAAGTGGGCATCGATATGATCGCCGGGCCCAGCGAAATCCTGGTTGTCGCCGATGGGACGGCGGATCCGGAATTCATCGCCGCCGATCTTCTCAGTCAGGCGGAGCACGATCCCCTGGCATCGGCCATCCTCGTCACCGATTCTGCAGAACTGGCCCAGTTGGCAGGCGCGGCTGTTGAAAATCAGCTGGAGGCTCTGGGGCGTGCCGATATTGCCCGACAGAGCCTGGCTGCGTTCGGCGCCATCATGGTTGTGGAGAATCTGGACGTTGCCATCGACCTGGCCAATCGCATTGCCCCCGAGCACCTGGAACTTCAAGTGGCCGAGCCCATGGATGTAGCGCCGAGGATCCGCAATGCCGGCGCGATTTTTCTGGGACCCTATACGCCTGAACCGGTGGGGGACTATGTGGCCGGCCCCAATCATGTACTGCCGACCGCCGGCACGGCGCGATTTTCTTCAGCCCTGTCGGTGGACCACTTCATGAAAAAAACGAGCCTGATCCGCTATTCGCCGGCGGCATTCAGGAAAGAGGCCCATGATATCATCTGCCTGGCTACGGTTGAAGGGCTCGGCGCTCACGCCAATGCGATCCAGGTTCGCCTTTCCAAAACCAAAGGATAACACCACCCATGGACATTATTGATCTGAGATCGGACACCATCACCCGGCCCACCCCGGCCATGAGAAAAGCCATGGCAGAGGCCGAGGTGGGGGACGATGTATTTAAGGAAGACCCCACCGTCAACCGGCTGGAAGAAATAGCGGCCCGCCGGGTCGGAAAACCCGCCGCCTTGCTGGTTGGGTCAGGCACCATGGGCAACCTGGTGTCACAGCTGACCCACTGCGGTCGGGGCGACGAGACGATCCTGGGAGACCAGTCCCATGTGTTTTTCTACGAACAGGGCGGGGCGTCCGCCCTGGGTGGCATCCATCCGCGGACCCTTCCCAACGACATGGACGGCACCATTGCCCTGGAGAGGATCGAAGCGGCCGTCCGCCCCGATGATATCCATTTTCCGCGGTCGCGGTTGGTCATTCTGGAAAACACCCACAATCGCTGCAGCGGCACCCCGCTGACACCGGCATATATGGCGGCGGTGGACCGGCTGGTCAAACGGCATGGATTGAAGCTTCATATCGACGGTGCCCGCATCTTCAACGCGGCGGTGGCTTTGGGTGTGGATGTCGCCCAATTGGCCGCGCCGGCAGATTCGCTGACCTTCTGCCTGAGCAAGGGGTTGGCTGCACCGGTGGGATCGGTGGTCTGCGGGAGTGAATCGTTCATCGCCCGGGCGAGAAGAGTGCGCAAATCAGTGGGGGGCGGCATGCGGCAGGCAGGCATCATCGCTGCGGCCGGCATCGTTGCCTTGACCGAGATGGTGGACCGGCTGGCCGAGGACCACGCCAACGCCAAGGCACTGGCATCGGGCTTGGCGGAAATACCGGGGGTGCGGATCGATCCAGACGCCATTGCTACCAATATCGTTTACTTCCGCGTGGTCAAAAAGGGGCTGGATGCGCCGACGATGGTGGCGCAACTGGGCGCTCAAGGGGTGCGTGTGCTGCCCACCGCAAGGGACCAGATGCGGGCGGTGCTCAATTACCACGTGACCGCGGACGATGTGCAGCGGGCGCTGGCGGTATTCAGCCGGGTCATGAAACAATAAAAAGGCGGCCTGCCGGTTAAGTTGAACCCGGCAGGCTGCCTTAAAAAATCGATGGGTCGGGAAATTAAACGGCGTCTCTCAATTTCTTTCCCGGTTTGAACTTCACGACGTTGGCGGCCTTGATCTTGATTACTTCACCGGTCTGCGGATTGCGTCCCTTGCGGGCTTTGCGGCGCACTTTCATGAAGGTTCCGAAACCCACCAAAGTCACTTTCCCGTCCTTTTTCTTCAAGGCTTTGGCGACGTTGGCGGTAAATGAATCCAGCGCGGCGGCAGCGGCGACTTTGGTGATGCCTGAGTCTTCTGCCATTTTCTCAACTAATTCAGCTTTTGTCATCGTTTCCTCCTTTGATGGGTGTGAAATAGGAACCTAATAATTAATCCTTAATTTTTGGCATTACAGCAAATTTTTAACCGTGTCAACAGCGAAACCGCATGAAACAAGGGTTTGGGGGAAGAAATGGGGCTTCAGTGCTTGAAACTTCGCTGTCCGGTATAGACCATGGCCACATTGGACTCATTGCACGCCTCGATAGACTGGTAGTCATTGTTCGACCCGCCGGGCTGAACCACCGCGGTGATACCTTCACGGATACCCACATCCACGCCGTCCCGGAAAGGAAAGAACGCGTCGCTGACCATGGATGCCCCGATGAGTCCACCCTTTTCGGCGGACACGCGGGCGTCGATCTCGGCTTTGCGATCCGGATCTTTCAGGTCGTTGTAAGCCGTCTGCCAGGCTTCGAAGCAATAGCGGTCGGCCAGTTTGCGGTAGGCCTTGTCACGGGCGATTTCCGCCACGCCGACCCTGTCCTGCTCGCCGGTGCCGATGCCCACGGTAATCAGGTCTTTGACGTAGAGGATTGAATTGGACGTGACGCCCGACTCCACCAGCCAGCCGAACAACAGGTCCTCGGCCTCCCGGTCGGTAGGCATCCGGTTGGTCTGATAGATTTTTCCGTTGGCCTCGCACCGGGCCGGCTTCAGGTCAGCCCGGGATCGTGCCTGGGGAACAAACGACCATTGGGCGATGATCCCGCCGTCGATGAGGCTCTTGAATTCGACGCAGCGTTTGCCTACGAATTCCTGAAGCCTGCTGATGTTGCCGATACGTATGACCCGCAGATTTTTCTTCCGGGAGAAGATATCCATCACTCCCTCTTCGAAATCCGGTGCCACCACCACTTCGGCATACTGACTGCAAATGGCTTCTGCGGAAGCGATGTCCACGCTCCGGTTCACGGCAATGCAGCCGCCGAAGGCCGCCACCCGATCCGCGAGGTTGGCCTTGACGTAGGCCTGCTCCAGCATCTCGGCCTGGGCAACGCCGCAGGGGTTGTTATGCTTGACGATCACCGCGGTGGGCCGGTCCGTGAAGTACCTCAGGATATTGAGAGCGTTGTCTGCATCGGTGAGGTTGGTTTTGCCCGGGTGCTTGCCGGACTGGAGCAGATCGATGTCCGATGCCAGGTATCGGCCGGGTTGGATGGTCTCGGTCTCGCCGAGCACGAGGTTGCCGTTGACCATGCGGTACAGGGCCGCCTCCTGGCCGGGGTTTTCCCCATAGCGCAGCCCCTTTTGGACAGCATCGATGGTCCAGGTGACCTTTTCGTAGAACAGGGTCTGCCGGCGGTCCTGGTCCACAAAGCTGATCTCCATTTTCGGGGGAAAGTGGTCGTCCATGATGGTGCGGTACATTTTTTTCAGATCTTCAGCCATGGCAATTCTCCTTGGTTTACATGGGTCCAAGGGTCCATGGGTTCAAGGGGTCGAAGGAACCCAACGAACTCAACAAACCCCACGAATCCAACGAACTCAACGGTTCTGCAGTTGGTATTCTTTCTCAACTGCCGTATAAGCGGTGTCGGCCAGATATCCGGCAATGGCCGCATCGTAGGCGGCGGTATGGGCGAAGGCCTTGCAGGCCAACCGGTAGCGCAGGGCCAGGGCGATGCTCCCCCTGCCGGCGGACATTTCGTCGGCGATCTCCCCGTAGTCGCCGGGATCCACCACCGATGCCACCCGGATGAAGTTCTTGGCCGAGGCCCGGATCATGCAGGGTCCGCCGATGTCGATGTTGCCGCGGGCCTGCTCGGGCGTGACGCCGGCCCTGGCGATGGTCTCCTTGAACGGGTAGAGGTTCACCACCACCATGTCGATGGGCACAGCCCCGGTACGTTTAAGATCGGAATGGTGGGCGTCGTTGTAGGTTTCGGTGAGAAGACCCAGGTAAATCTTGAAATCCAGGGTTTTTACCAGCCCTCCCTGGGTCTCCGGCTGGCCGGTATAGTCAGCCACCTGAGTGAGACAGCTGTCTGCCCGGTTTCCCAGGATTTCCCGCAGCCGGGCAAAGGTTCCGCCGGTGGAAAAGATCCGGACGTCCGGGTTGATTGCCAGCAGTCGGGGGACGAAGGTTTCCAGCCCGTTTTTGTCGGAAACGCTGATCAGCGCATGGTTCACGCTGACCCGGTCGTCAATTTTCTCTACCCTGTTCATTGCCATGTCGCTTTACCTTTCTCCTTTGTACTCCTCTAAAAACCGGTCGAAAAAAACGGTCATGAACCGGTGCCGTTCATCTGCCAGACGCCGGCCTGTGACGGTAAGTATACGGTCCCGGATCCTGGATAGTTTTACCACATATTCCCGATATCCCGTGTCGTCGACGGAATAGGCCGGCGCCCGGGCTACGTCTACCTCCGGGCTGTGCAGCCGGGCACCCAGTTCTCCGGCAAACAGAAAGGCCCGGGCCACCCCCACGGCACCGATGGCATCCAGTTTGTCCGCATCGAACAGCACGCTGGCCTCCAGGGTCCGGGGGGGATCGCCGCGGCGAAACCGGTGGGCGGCGATGCAGTGAATGATGTTTTCCCGGCGGTCGTCGGCCAGCGGGTAGGCCTTAAGCAGCTCCCGGGCCATGGCGGCGCCTTTCTCCGCGTGGCAGAGATTGCCGTTGGCCCGGTCCTGGTGCCCGCGGCCGATGTCGTGAAGGTAGGCGGCGGCTTCCGTCACCAGCAGGTCGGCCCCTTCGGCCGCACCAATGCGTCGGCAAAGCCGGAGCACCCTCAGGGTATGGTCCCAGTCGTGGCTCCCCTTCGCCTGTGAGAAATGTGTCCGGGCCTGTTTTCGGATGCTGGACAGAAGGGGGTCCGTTGAACCGGTCATGATTCGTGCGGTGTCGGAACGGGCGTGTTCCGGGTAAATTCGGCCAGACGGGTCACCCGGTTTTTTTTCAAAACCGCCGGTATCGCTTGACGATCGGTCATCGATTTTTCTGCTCGTCTCATTCGAGGGACATGACTCCTTCCCACCGCTGGTATTCAGTGTCTGTCGGCAAGCCTCTTGATTCCAGCAGGCGGATGATTTCCGGATCGTTGAACCGCAGGTAGGGGTTGACGGCCCGTTCGTCGTCCAGGGTGGAAACCACGTGGCTCTTATCATAGCGAGCGGCGTAGGCATCGATGGCCCGGTTATCCGGGGTCAAATGTCGGGCAAAGGCCAATGATGCCGCTACGTAATCGTGGCCGGCATAAATGCGAATGGATCCGGGGTAGCCCAGGAGCAGAAGGATGGACCGGTAGAAGGCCTTCAGGTCTCCCGAGAAGCAATTGCCCACCGTTCCGTTGAACAGGGTGTCGCCGGTGATCAGAAAAGTATCGGTGGCAAAAATTACTGAATCCATGGTGTGTCCCGGCGTCAGGCGGACGGTAACCGTTTCGCCGTCAAGGCCGATGGCTTGGCCCTCGGTCAGCCGGCGATGGTCAAGGTAAACCGCCCCAGCCGCTTTCGCCAGTTGCCGGGTGCCGGAGGTATGGTCGCCATGGCCGTGGGTGTTGGTGACCGTTGACAGTCTCAGGCCGTTCTCCCGGACGTAGGCCATGATGTCATCCACGGCCCCGCCGTCGATGGCCAGCGCACGGGAGCCGGAATGCAGCAGATATCCCAGATTGTCGCCGCCGTAAAAAAATTGCTTGATCTTCAATTGTCGGTTTTCCGTCGTGGGTTTATGCCGGACAAGACATGGTTTCTGCATTGATATCGATATATTAAACTGAGGGTCCAGGCAACAAAAAAAGCGTCTTCAGCCGTCTGTGGGCCAATGCTCGGGTGGCGGCCGCCATGGCGGACCAATCTCTCAAATTTGATCCACTTTGCTCCACCTCATTGACGGGTGGGTTTATTTGTGTTTAACTTTCAAAAATTATTAGTAAAATTTTATATCATAAAAAGACTTTTCGCTTGACAGATCATGAATTTTGTACTTTTATCCAAAGATAGTGGATCAAAGTGGATAATATTGGTGAAAAATGTTTCGGGGAAGCTCCTTTCATACCATTGACCCAAAAGGGCGGATTATCATTCCGGCACGGTTTCGGGATGTGATCAAAGCCAGCGGTATCGACAGCATCATGATCACCCGCATGGATCGCTGCCTTTTTGCATACACCCACGACCAATGGGGCAAACTGGAACAGAAAATACTCGATCTACCCGAAAAAAGCGAGGCCATGCGTCGGTTTCAACGCACATTTATCGGCGGGGCCCACGATTGCAAATGTGACGCCCAGGGACGCGTACTGATTCCGCCCTTTCTGAAGCAGTATTCCAAACTGGACAAGGAAATCGTCCTGGTCGGCGTGACAGCCCGTTTTGAGATCTGGTCGCGGGAAAACTGGGACCAGGAAAACGAATTGATGGAAAAGGACTTGAGCGACGACCAGGTGCGGCGCGAGATCGCCCAACTGGGGATTTAGTCCATGTCCGACTACCATGTCACCGCCATGCTCCAAGAAGCGGTGGACATGCTGGCTTGCCGGCCGGGCAAGATCATCGTTGACGGCACACTCGGCGGCGCAGGGCACGCCCGGCGAATCTGTGAGCAAATTGGCCCCGGCGGGGTCTTTATCGGTATTGACCAGGACCCGGATGCCATTGACCACGCCCGCAGGGTCCTTCCCGCCGATGAACGCCGGATCCATATCGTTCACGGCAATTTTGAGGACCTGCCGTCGTTTCTTTCTCAACTGGGCATCGGTGCCGTAGACGGCATTCTCATTGACCTCGGGCTTTCCCTTCATCAGATCGAGGCCAGCGGCCGCGGATTCAGTTTTAACCGGGAAGAACCCCTGGATATGCGCATGGATGTGCGGTTTGACGTTACCGCGGCCGATCTGGTGGCATCCATGGATGAACGGGAGCTGGCACAGACGTTCAGTCGTTACGGTGAAGAGCGCTGGGCCGTACGTATCGCCCGGCACCTGGTCAAGCATCGCAAGGCTCAGCCGGTGACAACCAGCGGTCAACTGGCCCGCCTGGTGTCGGAAGCGGTTCCTGCCAGCGCGGCGCGCAAACAGAAGATCCATCCTGCCACCCGGGTATTCATGGCCCTGCGTATTGCCGTGAACCGGGAGCTGGAAGTTCTGGACCGATTTCTGGAAACGGCCGTGGACCTGCTCAATCCGGGAGGTCGATTGTGTGTGCTCTCATTCCATTCCCTGGAAGACCGGATCGTCAAACATCGGTTCCGTGCCTTGGAGCATCCATGCACGTGCCCGCCAGCGTTCCCCCACTGTGTCTGTGGACGTCGGGCAAAAGTGCGGCTGCTCACGCGCAAGGTGCTTCGGCCCACCGATGCTGAAATCAGGGAAAACCCCATGGCGCGCAGCACGCGGTTGAGAGCCGTGGAAGCGCTATGATGGCCGGCGCGATGAATACGGTTCACCCCCGCACGGAAAACAGGCGGAGCGGCGGGCAGGACAGTACCCGTAATCGGAAGTTGCAGCCGCCCAGAAAGACCATGACCGGCCTCTGGATCGTTTTGATGGTCCTGTTTTTCGTGGAAGCGCTGTTTTACGCCTGGTGCCGGGTCCAGTGCGTTAATGCCGGATACGGCATCGACAGTGAAAATAGACGGCACCAGGAATTGCTCAAAGAGCGGAATACCCTGAGAATAGAATTGGCCCGGCTCAAATCGCCGGAGCGGATCGAAACCATTGCCCGGACACGGTTGGGACTGGTCATGCCGGATGCGCAACAGACGATGATACTGCCATGACAACGAAGGCAACCATACGGACACGACTGCGGACCGGAATCGTCGGGGTGTTTTTTCTGATGGCCCTTCTTGCCATCAGTGGTCAGGCGGTCCGGCTGCATGTATTCGAGGGCGCCTGGCTGTCCGAGCGGGCCTCCCGGGAGTACGAACGGGCCATGGTGGTTCAGGGCAAGCGCGGTGCCATCACCGATCGCAACGGCAGCCCACTGGCCGTGAGCATCGACAGTCCGTCCGTGGCCGCCTATCCCCGCCAGATAGCGGATCGCCAGGCGGCTGCCAAACAGCTGGCCCGTGCCCTGACCCAGCCGCAACGGGAAGTCTACAAGAAGCTGGATCCCGCACGCTCCTTCGTGTGGCTCAAGCGCCAGGCCACGCCTCGTCAGGCCGAAGCGGTCCAGACGCTGGGAATCAAAGGGATCGACTTTATCACCGAACATAGCCGCTACTATCCCAACAAGACGCTGGCTGCCCAGTTGGTGGGGTTTTCCGGCATCGACGGCCACGGCCTGGAAGGGATGGAGTTCTATTTTGATGCCACGTTGAAGGGCGGGGAACAGGAGATCACCATTCTCAAGGATGCCCTGGGGCGTCGGTTTGAGGGGGCCGGGATGCCGGCAACCCTGACCGGGGGAAACAATGTGGTGCTGACCATCGATAGCACCATCCAGCACATTGCCCAGAAAGCCCTGGAGGCGTCCGTAACCGAGTATGCGGCCCAGTCAGGCATTGCCATTGTCATGGCGCCGGCTACCGGTGAGGTGCTTGCCCTGGCGCACTATCCTTTTTTCAACCCCAACAGCTACGGAACGTTTGAACGGGAGTTGTGGCGAAACCGGGCGATCACCGACCCCTTCGAGCCCGGTTCCACCATGAAGATCTTCAGCGTGGCGGCGGCCATCGACAGTGGCGTTTGTTCACCGTCCACCATCTTCTTCTGCGAAAACGGGGAGTATCGCATCGGCAGGAACACCATTCATGACACCAAGTCCCACGGGTGGCTGTCATTGCAGCAGATCGTCAAATATTCGAGCAACATCGGTTCGGTAAAAATGGCTGAAAGGCTGGGACCCCGACAGCTTTACGATTACTTGAGCGCTTTCGGCTTCGGCCGGCGTTCCGGCATTGCCTGTCCCGGTGAAACCGCCGGCAGCCTGAGCCCGTTCAAGTCCTGGTCCGCCATCGATGCGGGGGCCATCTCATTCGGGCAGGGCATCTCGGTGTCGGCGATCCAGCTAATTGCGGCGGCATCGGCCATTGCCAACGATGGTCTGCTCATGAAACCGATGCTGGTCAAAGAGATTACGGACCGGAACGGAAATACGGTGAAACGTTTTTCTCCCGAGCCTGTGCGTCGGGTGATCTCCTCCCATTCTGCCGCCACGGTGCGACGGATTCTTAAAACCGTGATCACCGAAGGCGGCACCGGAGTGAATGCGGCTCTGGAGGGGTACTCCGTGTGCGGCAAAACCGGCACCGCCCAGAAGATCAATAGCAGCGGCACCTACGCCAAGGGACGGTATTTATCCTCCTTTGTGGGCCTTGCCCCGGCGGATCAACCGGAACTGGTCATCCTGGTGATTTTGGACGAACCCAAGGCAAAGGCATACGGCGGTATCGTGGCGGCCCCCGCCTTCCGCCAGATCGCACTGGAAACCTTGAGCTATCTCAATATCCCGCCGGGACCCGACGCCGATCGACTGCGGGTTTCCCGGGGAAACAGGGCCAACGGATGAAGCTTTCATGGCTGACAGATCAACTGAGCGTCGAAGCGGGCACCGGTGTCCGCCTGGATGCGGATCCGGATGTGACGGCCATTTGTTACGACTCGCGCAAGGTGACCCCGGGAGCCGTGTTTGTGGCCATCGAGGGATTTGCTGCAGACGGGCATCGTTTTATTCCGGATGCCGTGAAGCAGGGGGCGGTAGCCGTGGTCTGCGGCAGACCGGTGGTCGCCGATGCGGTGGTGATTCGTGTGGTGGATCCCCGCGCGGCGCTGGCTCAGTTGTCCTGCCGGTTTTACGGCCAGCCGGCAGACCGGATGACGCTGGTGGGGGTGACCGGCACCAGCGGAAAGACCACTGTCACGTATCTCCTGGAGCGGATTCTGGAGAAGGCCGGTTATCGGCCGGGCGTGGTGGGGACCATCAACTTTCGCTATGCCGGAAAGGTATTCACCAATCCGGTTACCACACCCGAATCCCTTGAGCTTCAGGAGATCCTCCGGAAAATGACGGACAGTGGGACCACCCATGCAGTCATGGAGGTCTCTTCCCATTCCCTGGACCTGCATCGCGTGGACGGTTGCCGATACGATGTGGCGGTTTTCACCAATCTGTCACATGACCACCTGGACCATCATGGCACCATGGAGCGCTATTGGCTCAGCAAAAAAAAGCTGTTCAGCGACTATCTTAAACCGGTGGACGGCGACAATCCGGTTCGCGCCGTGGTTAATACGGACGATCCCAGAGGTAGAGAACTGGCCGAGACCCTGGGAGCCAGAACCCTGCGCACCGCTGTCTACGGTGAAGGAGACATTGTTCCACTGGGCGTGGTCCGTGATCTGACGGGCATTCGTGGCAGCATCGCCACGAGGGATGGCCAGATTCCCTTCGCCTCGCCTCTGGTGGGGGATTTTAACCTTGAGAACATTCTCAGCGCCGCCGGTGCGGCACTGGCGCTGGGGATTCCGACGTCGGCGATTGCCGCGGGTATCGACGCCACCGGTTGTGTACCGGGACGACTGGAGCGGATCCTCGAAGGAGGGGAGCGGTATGTTTTCGTGGATTATTCCCACAAGCCGGATGCGCTGGAAAACGCCATTACGGCCCTGCGGAACCTTACGGAGGGACGCCTGATCACCGTTTTCGGATGCGGCGGGGATCGGGATCGCACCAAACGACCGGTCATGGGGGAAATTGCCGCCCGGCTCAGCGACCTTACCGTGGTGACCTCGGACAACCCCCGATCGGAGGACCCGCTATCCATCATTGCCCAGGTCGAAGCAGGGGTCCGGAAGGTCTGCACCCGCCGCCTGGAGGCTGATGGGTTTAAGGCCCGGTGGCTGGGCAAAGGCTATCTGGTGGAACCGGACCGGCGGGCAGCCATTGCGGCGGCCATTGCGGCGGCCCGGTCAGGCGATGCCGTGCTGATTGCCGGCAAAGGACACGAAACCTATCAGATCCTGGCCGGCGAAACTATTCATTTTGACGACCGGGAAGTGGCCCGTCAGGTCCTGGAGGCCCTGAACGAGGCCGGAGCATGACACCATGAGGCCATTTGGGTGGACCACCGAACAGGTACTGACGGCCACCGGCGGATCCCGGATTTCAGGATCGGCGGACATCGCTTTTACCGGTATCGGTATCGATTCCCGCACGATCGATCCGGAGTACCTGTTTGTGGCCGTTGCCGGTGAATCCCACGACGGGCACCGCTTTGTGGGTGACGTACTGGATCGCGGCGTCAAGGGGGTGGTGGTGGCCGACAACCAGGTGGTCAACATGCCCATGGCGCGAATGGCTGCCGGCGGCATTGTCTGTATCGCGGTGACCGACACCATCCGGGCCCTGGGTGCATTGGCCCGCTTCAACCGCAATCGGGGCAGTCTCCAGGTCCTGGCGATTACCGGGTCCAACGGCAAAACGTCCACCCGCATCCTCGTGGACCAGGTGATTTCCCAAACGTTCGCGACCCTGAGCACCAGCGGCAACCTGAACAACCATATCGGTCTGCCCCTGACGCTCTTCCGGCTGACACCGGAACACAAGGTCGCCATACTGGAGCTGGGCATGAACCACGCCGGTGAAATCACCCGTCTGGGTCGCATCTGCGAGCCGGACCTAGGCGTGATCACCAACGTGGGGCCGGCCCACCTGGAAGGGCTGGGAACTATCGACAACGTCGCCCGGGCCAAGGGAGAATTGCTGCATACCCTTCGCCCCGGCGGCACGGCCATTCTCAATGCCGACGATGCGCGGGTCGCTGCGTTGGCCGGCCGCACAGATCGTTCGGTGGTTTTCTTCGGCAGCACGGAGCAGGCGCAGGTCCGGGCCGACGATGTCCATCTGACCGAAGCCGGCATGGCCTTTACGCTGGTCACCCCGTCGGGCCGCCTGCCGGTGACCCTGGCCACCCCGGCGCGGGTGATGGTATCCAACGCCCTGGCTGCGGCTGCTGCCGGCGAAGTCATGGGAGTGCCTTTGGACCTTATCCAGGCGGGGCTGGAATCCTTCTCCCCCCAGACCGGGCGCATGGGCATCCGGATGCTGGGCGGTGACATCTGTCTGGTGGACGATACTTACAACGCCAACCCCGGCTCCATGGCTGCGGCCATCGAGACCCTGGCGTCACTGCCCGGCGGCCGTCGAACCATTGCCGTACTCGGTGACATGCTGGAATTGGGACCGCAATCGCCGGCCCTGCATCGGGAGATCGGCTGGGCGGCGGGTGATGCACGGCTTGATCGGCTGTATGTCGCCGGCAGTTTTGCCACCGCTGTGGCCGACGGCGCCATGGATCGGAATATGACGGCGGACCGGATTTTTTGCGGCACCAAGGCCGCGATTATCGAGCAGTTGAACCACCAGCTTCAAACCGGCGACCTGATACTGGTGAAAGGGTCCCGCGGCATGGCCATGGAAGAGGTGGTCGAGGCTGTCGTCCGCTGGGCGGATGCCCAATGATGACGGGATTCCTAAAAATATGATGAGATTGGCAAATCGACAAACCGAAACACAGAGGCGCGATCCCGACAGATGATCTATCACCTGCTATATCCGCTGCATACGACCTTTGCAGCCTTCAACGTGTTCCGGTACATCACCTTCCGGACCATCTACGCCAGCCTGACGGCCTTTCTGATCTGCTTCCTGATGGGGCCCTGGGTGATCCGGCGCCTCTCCATGATGCAGGTGGGGCAGTACATCCGGGAGGACGGACCCAAGGACCACTTGAAAAAGGCCGGGACACCCACCATGGGCGGCGTGCTGATCATCTTTGCGATGGTCGGTTCAACCCTGCTGTGGACCGATCTGACCAACCGCTACGTGTGGATCGCCCTGCTGGGGACCCTGGGGTTCGGGGCCATCGGGTTTGCAGACGATTACCTGATGCAGGTGAAAAAGCGCAGCCTGGGCCTCACGGCCCGCCAGAAGCTGCTTCTTCAGGTACTGCTGGCATTGTTGGTGGGCCTGCTGGCATACATGGTGCCCGAGTTTTCAACGAAACTCAGTGTGCCTTTTTTCAAGCGGCTGACCCCGGATCCGGGATTGGGATACATTTTTTTCGCCGCGCTGGTCATCGTAGGGGCCTCCAATGCCGTGAACCTGACCGACGGTCTGGACGGCCTGGCCATTGGGCCGGTGATTATCGCCGCGGTCACCTATATGATTTTTGCCTATGTGGCCGGTCATGCGCGAATAGCCGATTACTTGCAAATCACCCCGGTGGCGGGATGCGGTGAAATCACCGTATATTGCGGCGCCCTGGCCGGTGCCGGATTGGGATTCTTATGGTTCAACGCATACCCGGCCCAGGTGTTCATGGGAGATGTGGGCTCGTTGTCCATGGGGGCGTCTCTGGGAATCGTGGCTGTGATTACCAAACAGGAGATCCTGCTGGCGCTGGTGGGGGGGCTGTTCGTCATCGAGGCCCTGTCCGTGATTTTTCAGGTGGGTTTTTTCAAGATGACCAAGGGCCGTCGTATTTTCCGGATGGCGCCCATTCACCACCATTTTGAATTGAAAGGCTGGCCGGAACCGAAGGTCATCGTGCGATTCTGGATCATCGCCATCGCCCTGGCCCTTATTTCCATGAGCACTTTGAAACTGCGTTAACGGCGGAGACGGATGCATCCCATGGGGGTTCGAAACAAACGTATCGTGGTGGTGGGACTGGGACGGTCCGGGGTGGCAACGGCCCGGTTCCTCGCTGCCCGGGGTGCCCGGGTGACGGTGACGGACCGTGCTCCGGCCGAAACCCTGAAAACCGCGGCTACCGCCCTCGACGGGTTGGGTGTCGAACTGAAGCTCGGTGGGCATGATACGACAGATTTTGAAACCGCCGATCTGGTGGTGCTCAGCCCCGGTGTGCCCCATACCCTGCCGATGCTGGAATCGGCCTGGGCCAAAGGGACTCCGGTTATCGGGGAAGTGGAACTGGCATGCGGGTATATTACCGAACCGATCCTGGCGGTGACCGGCACCAATGGAAAAACCACGACAACCGAACTGGTGGGAAACATGCTTAGAAAAAGCGGTAAAAATGTGTTTGTGGGAGGAAATATCGGCACCCCGCTAATTGCGTATGCGGACCGCTCCCATGCTCGGGTCGATGTGGTGGTAGCCGAAATCAGCAGTTTCCAACTGGATACCGCCATCGATTTCAGGCCGGATATCGCCGTGATGCTCAACATCACCGACGACCATTTGGACCGATATCCGACGTTTAGCGCTTATGCGGATTCCAAATGGCGAATATTCGAAAACCAGAGGCCCACCGATGTGGCGGTTCTCAACGCCATGGATGCCACCGTGGCTGCCTTGATCAAAAACCGCCCCCCCCGGGCCCGCCGGGAACTCTTTTCGGATGGAGTCATCGAAAAAGGTGCCCAGATATTAAAGGATAGGATCCTGCTGATCGAAGCGGGCCGGCATACCGGCAGTTTTTCCCTGTCCGAGTCCGGTCTCATCGGTCCCCATAACCGGGAAAATACCGCTGCTGCCTGCCTGGCCGCCCGCGAGCAGGGAGCCTCGGACGCGGGTATCCAGCAGGCCATCGACGAATTCCAGGGACTCCCCCACCGTCTGGAAACGGTGGGGCGGGTGCGTGGAGTGCGCTTTGTCAACGACTCCAAGGCCACCAATGTGGATGCGGTGAACCGGGCGCTGGAGTGCTTCGACAATCCGGTGATCCTGATCATGGGCGGGCAGAACAAAAAGGGTGACTTCACTCAACTCAAATCCCAGGTTCGCCGTCGGGTCAAGACCCTGGTGGCCATGGGGGAAGCCAAAGACGAGATCGTCACCGCTCTGGCCGGAGACCCCGAAAAGGGCATTATAGAGGCCGGATCCATGGAAGAGGCGGTGGAAAAGGCATTCGGCGCGGCTATGGAGGGGGAGATCGTACTGCTCTCTCCGGCCTGTGCCAGTTTCGACATGTTCGCCAACTACGCGCAGCGGGGCAACCGGTTCCGGGAAATCGTGGAAAGGCTGGGATGAGCACGACTGTCAAACGAAACGGGGTTCAACCGGTGGTCTATGATCTGGGACTGCTGTTTCCCGTTTTGCTGCTCGTGGGCATGGGCATCGTTATGGTTTACAGCGCCAGCTCCGCCCTGGCCCTCAAGAAATTTGGCAGCGGCTATTTCTTTTTAAAAAAACAGGCCATGTTCTCCCTGATCGGCATCGTGGTGCTGGTGGCCTTCAGTTACATCCCGTTCCGCCTGTATCGGATGCTCGTCTACCCCATCCTGGCGGTCGCCATCATGATGCTGGTGGCGGTGGCCTTTACCGGCTTGGGCGTGACGGCCGGCGGATCCGCCCGATGGCTGCAACTCGGATCGGTTCGGTTTCAGCCGTCGGAACTGGCCCGACTGGCCCTGATCATTTACATGGCATACTCCATGAGCAAGAAGGATGAGTTTCTGCGGGATTTTTACGTGGGTTTTTTGCCCCATTTTCTGGTTCTGGGCCTCTTCACGGCGTTGCTGCTGGTTCAGCCCGATTTTGGATCGGTAGTGATTTTTGCCGCCTTGACCTGGATCATGCTTTTTGTCGGCGGGTGCCGCATTACCCACCTGCTGTCGGTCGTTTTGGTGCTGGCGCCCATGGCCTGGCTGTTCATGACCCATGCCGAATACCGGGTCAAGCGGCTGATGAGTTTTCTGGATCCCTGGCAATATCCGGCGGACGAAGGATACCAGATCGTCCATTCGCTCATGGCTTTCGGCACCGGAGGAATCACCGGGGCGGGAATCGGCAAGGGGTACCAAAAACTGTTTTATCTTCCCGAACCCCATACGGACTTCATCTTTTCCGTAGTGGGCGAAGAGCTGGGGCTCATCGGAGTCATGATCGTGATTCTGCTTTACGGTATCATGCTCATGCGGGGTATCCGCATCGCCCGCCATGCCCAGGACCGATTTGGTTCCCTGCTGGCCATGGGCATCACGGTGACCCTGGGCCTTCAGGTCTGCATCAACATGGGGGTGGCCCTGGGACTGCTGCCCACCAAGGGATTGACCCTTCCGTTTCTCAGTTACGGCGGGACGAGCCTGCTGATCAACATGGCCGCGGTGGGAATCATGATGAATATCGGAGCGCGGGATGTACGCTGTTGACCCCCAAAACGTCTGGCGGCCACTCAAGGTGGTCGTTGCCGGCGGTGGCACCGGAGGACACCTGTTTCCCGGCATCGCCGTGGCAAGCGAGTTTGCCATGAGAAATCCGCAAAGCCGAATTCTCTTCGTGGGTGCCGGTCGGCCCTTCGAAAGGGACGCGCTTGCCCGGGCCGGCTTTCCCCATCGAACCATCGTCATCGAGGGGATCAAGGGCAGAGGATTGTGGGCCAGGACCCGGGCGGCCATGAAAATTCCCGGGGCCGTGTTCTGCTCGGCCGGCATCCTGGCCGAGGCGCAGGCAGACCTGGTTGTCGGGGTGGGCGGATACGCCGCCGGACCGGTGGCCCTGGCCGCCTGGTTAAAAAGCATTCCGGTGGTCCTGTGCGAGCAGAATACCGTGCCCGGCATCACCAATCGGATGCTCTTTCCGATAGCCAAACGGATTTATGTCAGTTTTGAAAATACCCGGGGGAAGATAAACCCGGCAAAGAAGTGCATCAGCGGGAATCCGGTACGGCGGGAGATACTGGATACGGCGACCGTTGAAAGGGTGGAGGATAAACCGTTTACGATCCTGATCGTCGGCGGCAGCCAGGGGGCCCATGCCATTAACCTGGCGGTCATGGATGCCTTGCCTCGCCTTCGACAGCACCGGAAGATCCATATCGTTCACCAGACCGGTGAAGCGGATCGGGCTCAGGTCGCCGATGCATATGAGAACGCAGGTATCGATGCAGAGGTGAAAGCGTTTTTCCATGACATGGCATCGCGATACGGCCGGGCGGATCTGGTGGTATGCCGGGCCGGTGCCACCACGGTGGCCGAACTGACCGCGCTGGGTAAGGTGGCCCTGTTCATTCCCTTTCCCTTTGCGGCGGACAATCATCAGGAACTCAACGCCAGAGTCCTGGTTGACCAGGGAGCGGCTCAGATGATGCTCGAACGGGACCTCACCGGTGCGGAACTGGCCCGGCGTCTGGACGCATTGGCCGGCGCGCCAGATCTGCTGGCGGCCATGGCATCCCGCTCCACAGTTTTAGGGAAACCCGGTGCGGCCCGAACCATCGTGGACGACTGCTATCAACTGGTGGGAAACGAGCCATGTATCTGAAAAAATATCATATCCATTTTGTCGGTGTTGGCGGCATCGGTATGAGCGGCATCGCCGAACTGCTTCTCAACCTGGGCTACCGGGTTTCTGGATCCGACGTCAAGGGTTCGGATATTACGGCCAACCTGGCGAGGCTGGGCGGCATCATCCATATCGGCCACCGGGCCGAGCAGATTGCCGGTGCCGACGTGGTGGTGGCCTCTTCGGCCATCGACACCAATAATCCGGAAGTGGCAGCCGCCAGGCAGGCAACAATTCCGGTCATACCCCGGGCCGAGATGCTGGCCGAACTGATGCGCCTTAAATACAGCGTGGCCATTGCCGGCGCCCATGGCAAGACCTCCACCACCTCCCTGGTGGCCAACGTACTGGCCGGCGGGGGATTGGATCCGACCGTGGTCATCGGCGGCAAGCTCAAGAGCCTCGGCCACAACGCGGTGCTGGGTCAGGGCGACTTTATCGTGGCCGAGGCCGACGAGAGCGACGGCTCTTTTCTCAAATTCTCTCCGGCCATTGCCGTGGTCACCAACATCGACCGGGAGCACATGGACTTTTATGCGGACCTGGAGGCAATCAAAACCGTCTTCCTCAATTTTATCGATCGGATTCCCTTTTACGGCCTGGCCGTGCTCTGCCTGGACAGCGAACCGCTCCAGGGCCTCCTCCCCCGTATCAAGAAACGGTTGACCACCTACGGGCGGAGCACCCAGGCCGATTACCAGGCAAGGAACATCAGCTTCGGTGAAATGAAAAGTCGGTTTACGGTGGTTCATCGGGACGAAAACCTGGGCGAGTTTGTTCTGGCCATGCCGGGGATGCACAATGTAACCAACGCGCTGGCCGCCATCGCCGTAGGCCTGGAGTTGGACATCCCGCTCTCCTCCATCAAGCGATCTCTGGAGACGGCCGAAGGGGTGCAGCGCCGCATGGAGATCAAGGGTGACGTCAAGGGTATTATCGTTGTCGACGACTACGGCCACCATCCCACCGAGATCCAGGTGACGCTCGAGGCCGTCAAAGACAACTGGCCGGACCGCCGGAAAGTGGTCGTCTTCCAGCCCCATCGATACACCCGCACCCGGGCGCTGCTGGAGGATTTCACCCGCTCCTTCAACAACAGCGATGTGCTGGTGGTGCTGCCCATCTATGCAGCTAGTGAAAAACCCATCGCGGGGGTGAGCGGCCAGGCGCTGGGTGATTGCATCCGCGCACACGGACACCGGAACGTGATCTGCCTGAACAGTCTCGAGGCCTGCGCCGATCATCTCGAGGAAACACTGGCTCCCGGAGATTTACTGCTGACCTTAGGTGCCGGCGATGTTTATCGCGTGGGAGAGATGGTGTTGGAACGGATGTCTGAAGGCTGATGTCTGAGTACAGAGGACAGAGGACTGTAAGCCGGCTGTCTGGAACCCGAAAGCCAGAGAATAAACATTGAAACCGAAACCGACCCGAACCAATCGATTCAGGAAAAACAAGCAAGCCCGTCGGGTTTTGTTTCGGGATCGTGCCGTCTTTGCCTTCAAGGCGCTTTTGGGGGCGGTGATGCTGGTGGTGACCAGCGCTGCGTTTATTTTTGCCTATGATTATTTTACCCAGAGCCGGCACTTCCTGGCCCGCCGGATTGTTATTACCGGGCAACAGCGGCTCAGCCGCCAGCAAGTCATGGAGATCGCCGGCGTCGGGATGCAGACGAACATCCTGTCCGTGAATCTGGCCATGACCCGCCAGCGGCTTCTGGCCGATTCATGGGTCGCCGATGCGACGGTCAGGCGGGAGATCCCATCGGGATTGTATATCCACATCCGGGAAGAAGCCCCGCTGGCCCTTTTGGACATGGGTTCCGATGAAGGTTTTTTGATCAACGTGGACGGCGAGGTGTTCAAACGACGGGATGATTCGGACAGCGACGCGCTGCCCCGGGTGCAGGGGCTGGATCATGCAGACCTGCCGGTTCCGGGCCGGCCGGCCAGCGAGGCATTTCGTGCGGTGATGACGCTGTTCCGGATAGCCGTGGAGAAGAATAGCCCGCTGCCCCTTTCCGGCATTCGCCGGATCCGGATGGATCGTGAAATCGGCGCTACCCTATATATCGGCGAAGACAACCGGGCGGTGAAACTGGGGTTCGGTCGCTATCGTGAAAAGTGCAAGGCGCTGGAACGCCTGATGTCACGTTTGAGCAGGGACAGCCGGCTGGCCCGGTACCGGGTTATCGATCTGTTTGATGTCAATCGAATGGTCATCACGCTGGCAACGGCCGGTTCGTCCACTTCGGATCATAAGGAGGTGTAGGTTGCAGGGATCAAGAGAGGGCAATATCGTCGTCGGCCTGGATATCGGAACCACCAAGATCTGTGCCGTGGTTGGCGAGGTAACGGGCCGCGAGATCAATATCATCGGCATCGGCACCCATCCATCCATCGGGCTGCGCAAGGGCGTCGTGGTCAACATCGAATCCACGGTGGAGTCTATCAAAAAGGCGGTTGAAGAGGCTGAATTGATGGCCGGCTGTGAGATTTCTTCGGTATACGCCGGGATTGCCGGTGGCCACATCACTGGTTTCAACAGCCGGGGAATCGTCGCCATCAAAGGGTCGGAGATCAATCAGCAGGATGTCGACCGGGTTATCGATGCGGCCCGGGCGGTGGCAATTCCCATGGACAGGGAGGTGATCCACGTACTGCCCCAGGAGTACATCGTAGACGACCAGATCGGCATTCAGAATCCGGTGGGTATGGCCGGTGTCCGTCTGGAGGCAAAAATCCACATCGTTACCGGTGCGGTCACGTCGGCTCATAATATCGTCAAGTGTGCCAACCGGGCCGGTCTGGACGTGTGCGATATCGTCCTGGAGAGTCTGGCTTCAGGAGAGGCGGTGCTGACCGAAGAGGAGAAACAGCTGGGTACCGGCCTGATCGACCTGGGGGGCGGAACCAGCGACCTGGCCATCTTCTCGGGAAGGAACATCAAACACACCTTCGTCCTCGCCTTGGGGGGTGACAACCTCACCAATGATATTGCCATTGGCGTAAGGGCGCCTCTGAACGAAGCCGAGCGGATCAAACGCAAATACGGCACCTGCAACGGGGCGGCGATCAACCCGGACGAAACCATCGAGGTGCCGGGGATGGGCGGCCGCCAACCCCGCAAGCTTCCCCGCCAGATTTTAGGCGAAATCCTGGAACCGCGCATGGAGGAGATTTTTACGCTGCTTCAGCGGGAAATTTACCGTGCCGGAATGGAGAACATGATCGCATCGGGCATGGTCCTGTGCGGGGGGACGGCCCTTTTGGAGGGCACCACCGATATTGCCGAAGCCATCTTCGGCGTCCCCACGCGTCTGGGCAGACCGCGGGGCATCGGCGGCCTCACCGACGTGGTGAACAATCCCATGTATGCCACCGGGGTGGGGCTGGTTATTTACGGCGCCAGAAAGGAGCCGGAGAAGAAATTTCGAATCCGGGACAGAAACATCTTCAACAGTCTCATTTCCCGGATGAAAAAATGGTTCAAGGATGTCATCTGATTCAGGTTGGATCAAGGACGTCGGTCAGGAAAGTGACAATGGTGGAAAAATTGGAAACCAAGGCGTACAGGCAAGCGCCGTTATGGGCAACACAAGCAAAGGGGGAGACTATGACTGGTATGTTTACGTACATGGAGAGTGACCGATCGGCAAAAATTAAAGTGATTGGCGTTGGCGGGGCGGGAGGCAACGCGATCAACAACATGATCGCGAGCAATCTGCAGGGCGTCAGGTTCATTTCCGCCAACACGGATGCCCAAGCTCTGGATGTGTCCCAGGCGGAGATGCGCTTTCAGTTGGGGACAAAAATTACCGAAGGTCTGGGTGCCGGCGCCAATCCCCAGGTGGGGCGGGAGGCGGCCCTGGAAAATGCCGAGATGATCAAGGAGGCCTTAGCCGATTCCCACATGGTTTTTATCACAGCAGGTTTCGGCGGCGGCACCGGGACCGGTGCGGCGCCGGTGATCGCGCGGCTGTGTAAGGAAATGGGCATCCTTACCGTGGCGGTGGTAACCCGGCCTTTCTCCTTCGAGGGAAGGAAACGGGCCAAACAGGCTGAGGAAGGCATCCTCGAGTTGAAAAAAGCGGCGGATACGGTGATCACCATTCCCAATGACCGGTTGCGCGGACTTGCCTCGAAGAATGCCAAGATGGTGGACATGTTCAAGAAGGCTGACGAAATTCTGCTGCATTCAGTCAAAGGCATCACCGACCTGATCATGATGCCCGGCCTGGTCAACCTGGACTTTGCCGATGTGAAGACCACCATGTCCCGGGCCGGTATGGCCATCATGGGCATCGGCATCTCCAGTGGTGAAAACCGGGCCCTGGAAGCGGCCGAACGGGCCATCTCACACCCCCTGCTGGATGACATCAACATCTCCGGCGCCAAAGGCGTGCTGATGAACATCACCTCCAACAGCGACCTCACCATGGAGGAGATGACCGAAGCCTCCGAACGCATATACAACGAAGTGGGTGAAGATGCGGAGATCATCTGGGGAGCGGTCATCGACGACAGCGTGGGTGATGAGATGAGCGTTACCGTCATTGCCACCGGCATCGGCGAGAAGGGCAAAGAGAAGGAGGCGGCCCCGAGAGCGCTGGACCCTACCTACGGCGGTAAGGTGCGTGACATCACCCCGGCGGATCTGGCCCGTTCCTCGGAACTGGACGAACCCACTTTCATCCGCAGGCGGCAGGCCGTCAACGAAGGATCGGCCAGTGAGCTATACCGGGAGTACAAGGGGATCGTTATCGACAACGACGACCTGGACGTTCCCACGTTCTTAAGACGAAAGGCGGATTAACCCCCTGTCCGGACGAACCGGATCGACAGGGATCAGCTGCTAAACCGATGAACCAGAGGACCGATGATGCAGCATACTCAATGCAGCGACCATTTGACCGGCGGCCGCCGGTCGGGTGGCGATCGGCGGGCATATTCATATGCCTGCTGTATCCCCGAACGACGCAGCGGAGTGGATCGCCGAAGTGGAAAAGACCGTCGCCGGCAAAGCCGGATTTCCTCGATGATGGTGAAGGCCGATGAAACCGTCCCGACCGTTCCGAGCTGATCCGGAAAGGATAGGGATTGAACGGCGATCCGGATAAAGGTCTGCGGAAATCATGGCAACAGGATACCCACAGGACTCCAGAGGACATGCGGCGACCGAGCGCGGCGTTATCCGTAAGTCCGCCGCCGGCCGTATTCGCGTGGCGCTGGTCTACCCCAATCTTTACCCGGTGGGAATGTCGAACCTGGGGTTCCAGACCGTTTACCGGCTCATCAACGATATTGACCATGTGGTTTGTGAACGTGCTTTTTTACCGGAACAGGATGGCGGTAAAATTCGTCGGGTGTTGACGGTCGAGTCCCAGACGCCCATCGAAGACTTCGACATCATTGCCTTTTCGATCTCTTATGAGAACGATGTGCCCGGCGTGCTTACCATCCTGGAAACAGCAAGACTCCCCCTGGCGGCCGCCCAGCGTGGCGCTACTCTCCCCCTTGTGCTGGCAGGGGGAGTCTTCTGTTTTCTCAACCCGGAACCCTTGGCCCGGTTTATCGATGCCTTCCTGTTGGGAGAGGCCGAGGCTCTGATATCGGGGTTTTTTCAAATTTTTGATCCCTCGGCCGAAAAGCAGGAAAGCCTGCTTTCCCTGGCCCGGCAGGTTCCCGGCCTGTATGTTCCTGCCTTCTACCGCCCCCGGTATCATGAAGACGGCACCCTGGCTGAAGTGAACCTGCTGGCGGATGTGCCTGCTTCCGTCAGACGATTGATCGTTCCCGACCTTTCGGACCTGCCGACGGCCAGCACCATTTTGACCCCGGACACAACCTTTGACGACACCTATCTTATCGAGGTCTCCCGCGGCTGTCCCCATGGGTGCCGCTTCTGCAGCGCCGGATATGTATACCGGCCGCCACGATTCCGCCCCTTTGACCTGCTGGACCGTCAGGTGGACGATGGGTGTGCGCTGACCGACCGCATCGGCCTGGTGGGGGCCGCCGTGTCCGACCTGCCGGGCATTCGGGAGTTGTGCGACAAGGATCGGGATCGTGAGATCCGGTTCTCATTCAGCAGTCTGCGGGCCGACGCGCTGGACGGCCCGTTGATCGAGGCGCTGAAAAAGAGCCGGGTGAAGACCGCCACCATCGCCCCGGATGCCGGTTCGGAACGCATGCGCCGGGTGATCAACAAGGGGATCACGAAAGACCATGTGGTCGCCGCCGCCGAAACCCTGGTGGCCGCCGGCATCCCCAACCTGAAGGTCTATTTCATGATTGGCCTGCCCACCGAAACCCAGGCCGATGTGGCCGCCATCGTGGAGTTGGTCAAGCAGATCAAACACCGATTTCTCAGAACCAGCCGGGGCAAGGGGCACATCGGTGAAATCACCGTGAGTCTCAGTTCCTTTGTTCCTAAACCGTTTACGCCCTTTCAATGGGTATCCATGGATGACGTGAGAACGTTGAAGACGAAGATCAAGATGGTGAAGACGGGATTGAAAAAAACCGCCAATGTGCGGGTCCATGCGGACGTGCCCCGGTGGGCCTTCCTGCAGGGAGTGATCGCCCGGGGGGATCGGCGGGTGGCAGGCATTCTGTCGCTGGCCCATGAAAACCGGGGCAACTGGCCCCAGACCTTCAAGGCGTCCCCCATCAACCCGCACTTTTTCGTTCACCGTGAACGCAATCCCGATGAACTGTTTCCTTGGGACTTCATCGATCACGGCCTCGATAAATCCTACCTGTTGAAAGAATACCGCCGGGCGCTGGCCGGCCGGACCTCTGCCCCTTGTCCCGCCGATCCGGCAACATGCAGCATCTGCGGGGTGTGCAAAGAAAGACCTGAGGGTTGAAGGCGGCGCTCGCCTGATCAGTTCCAAGCCTTTATCGTTTTGACCTAACATCTGCGTTCGAAGATGGACCGACTTCCAGTCGCCATAAATGCTTTATGAATGATGAGATAAAGCGGCAGGGAGCCTCCATCCTGCCTATTTTCAGGGATGTTTTTTCGAATCAGGTTTTCCCTTTGATAACAAAATGAAAGCCAACTAACCATCAAAATAAGGCCAGTTACAAGATGTTGCGGTCGGCAATTTTTTACCGGAGTTGTCTTTAATGACAGGTATCAACTGTTTCACGAATTGTGTGATACGCGTTTGCCGTCCATTAAGGCTATGGGCCGAATATAGATTGATGAAGCAGCTTGGCGCACAAGACAAACAGAATTATACTGAAGATGACCTGAATGCTCTTCCCCTTCAGTTTGGCGCTCATGATCCTCGCCCCGGCCTGGCCTCCGGCAAAAGAGGCAATAGCCGCGGGCAGGATGAACAGCCAGTTAATCGTTTCCATGGACGCATATCCAAGAAAGCCTGTCAAAGACGAGAAGCATACGATAAAAGTCGACGATGCAGCTGCAATCTTAGTGGGTGTTTTCATTACATAGATCAGAAGCGGCACAATGAAAACGCCTCCTCCGATCCCTAACAATCCGGCTATAACTCCAATACAGGCACCGATACCGATCCCACCGATTATTTTTTTTGAAGATCCCATAGTAGTGGCTTCTACGTCGCCACCAGGTGACAGCAGCATTCGAGCCCCAGCCAAGGCAAGCACGACTGCCATGATCATAAGGAATGGTTTTACATCGATACGCACATTTAAATACGACCCGATCGGCGCAGCCAGGCTCGAAGAGATAATCAGGGGGATGGCGAGTGAAAAATCCACCATCTTCTTTCTTGAATAGGTATATGCGGCTGATGCGGCAGCAATGAGGTTCAAAAACAACGAAGCCGAGGCAGCCTCGGATTTGACAAACCCGAGGATGATAAACAGCGGAGAAAATATGAGCCCGCCTCCCAGGCCGACCATAGTCAGCACCAGGGAGATGAGAAAGATCGCGGCAATCAGAATCGTTGAAATGGGCATGGCATCAACGGACTATTTCGTCTATAATGCCCCTGAACTACAGATATAATCTGAGACGCAGGCCAAACCGGGGCAACCATAACCCTGGCTTTTGTAGCAACATCTTTGTTCAGGGGCGGGAAGACTGCAGAAAAGATTTTTAACCGATCGCCTCCAGCCGGACAACCGATTGAGCGGTGAGGCTACCGAAATAGGTCTTTTTTCATACCTCCGACCGCTGCCCCTCGCCGCCGGTCAGGTGGTCATCATGTAAAAGCCGATGGTCACATCACAGGGGTCTTTGCCCACGAATTGGCAGCCGATGGCCTCTTCGGCCACCGAACGCACGACCACCTCTTTTTGAACCACCGAACTGGCCGTGTTGTCCAGGGTGAATTTGACCCGGAACCGGTCGTTGACGCGTACATCCGGTTTCCCGAAAACTTTGAAACCGATCCCATGGCGGGAGAGGTTTTCGATCAGGATTCTTCCCCAGTCGTCCGACTTCATGGCAATGCGGTCGCCCCGGCCGCGGATGTACACGCCTTCCAGATGGACCATTTTGCGGTGCTCCCGGCGAAGTTCGATTTTGATGTACATCTCGTTGCCGCAGGTGCAGGTGGCCTTCAGGCGGGTGCCGATGTTCCGGATTACGGAAATGTCCAGCAGCTTCTGGTGGTTGCAGTGCTTGCAGGCGATATTGGCCGTTTTCCCATCCTTGAGCAGTGCCGTATTGACCAGGTTCGGATCATCGGGTTCCCCTTCTTCGAAGCGCCAATGGGCCTTTTCTTCAACGGGGGTGCTGTCATCACTGTCAATGACCTCGATGGGACCCTCGTACTCTAACGAGTCATCATCACTGGTATGGGGAGCCGGTGAAACGAACTGCAGGATGGTTTCACGAACTTTGGCGGGTGCCTTCTGGGTCTGTTTCCGGATGAGCGCATTGACGATGGTGCTGCCGACGCATTTGACCAGGTTCTGCGTTTCCCTGGACCAGTCTGTCGGCTGCCTGACGGCGTCACAGCCGATGATGCCTATCAGGTATCGGCCGTAGAACAAGGGGGTGAACAGGAACGATTTGACTCCCGGGGCATGGAACCCTTCATGGGCCGCGTGTTCTATCGCTGCCAGGGTGTCGATATCCGCAACGGAGACGGTGCTGCTCTGTTTCACCTGGCTCAAGATCCTGGAAAATGTTTCCACACTGGCGTTTTGCAGAGCCGGGGCCGGGGTTTCAACTCCGTCGCTGAGCCATTCGTGAGTGATGGAAAGCCGGGTTTTCCGATCGTGAAACAGGCAGACATAGACCCGGTCCGCCCCCGATACCAATCCCACTTTTTCCAGGGAGTAGATAATGATTTCGTCGATGTCGGCCGGGGACCAGACGGACAGGTCGTCAATGATCGAAAACAGCAGGTTGACAAAGTACTCTTTGAGCTGCAGGGCTTCCAGGGCCTGCCGATAGGGAGTGATGTCTTCCACGGCCAACAGCATCCCGGGCAGTTTCTGGCTGGGCGTTTCGACCGGTTGGGCATTTACCCGTGCGGACCATATGGTTCCGTCCTTTTTCTTGAGATTGATTTCAAAGGGCGCTTTCAGGGTTCCGGCGAAAATCCGGCTGCGGTTAATAAAAAAAACGGACTGGTCTTCAGTGGCGATGAACAGGCTGATGGGTTTTTTCAGCAGGTAGGATTTGTCTGCGCCGAGCATTTCGACCGCGCGGGAGCTGACGCCGTCGATGAGACCGGACTTGTCCAGCGAAATCAGGCCGGTGGTCGTAGCCTGCAACAGTCGGGAGCAATCGGTCAGTTTTTTTTTGAGTGCGTCCCGTTCGCTGGTTACGGCCTGGTTGATCGCTTCCAGCTCGGTCCGGTGGTGGGTCTGTTCCGTGATCTGGTGCTGCAGGCGTTCGGGCAGGGCATGCTCAGTCGGGCGGTCGTCTTTGGTCATAAGGCTTCCCTCGGTAAACAATCCAACCCCGGGCGGGTAACGTTCAGATGATGCTCATGAAGGTTGCGGTTACTGGTAGATCTTGTTCAACTCCTCGGATGCCTCGACGGCCAGATTCGAGTCTTCAGTATATTCAATGGCGCCCTTCAAGGCCAGTCTGGCGTTGTTGTAGTCTCCCAGCAGGCGGTAGGTTCTGCCCATTTCCAGCAGCAGGGCCGGGTTTTTAGGATTGGTTTGCGCAACTTTTTCGAACAGGGATTGCGCGGCGTGCAATCGGCCGGTGGCCAGGTACGTCCGGCCCAGATTCAACTGGGCAACGAAAAAGTCCGGCTGCACGTCCAGTGCCTTTTTCAAATATTTCTGGGCTTTGTCATATTGCCCCTTGTTGTAGTATGCCCAACCCAGGTTGGCCAAGGGAAAGTGCGGTGTGGCGTAGAGCATGTCACCGGTGACCGGTTCCAGCACGGCAATGGCCTTGTCCCATTCTTTCTGAACCATGTAGGCACTGCCCAGGTTGTTTTTGGCCAGGGAATAGTCGGGTTTCAGCTGGACCGCTTTCTCAAAATGCACCACGGCCAGATCCGTCTTCTCCTTGGCCATATATACCAGACCCAGATCGTTATGCAGGATGGGGTCGTCTGCATTCAATTTTTCCGCTTTAAGCAGTTCTCTCAGGGCCGCCGTGTAATTGCCGCCATTGAGATAGGCCTCCCCCAGATTGACGGCTGCAGCAGCTTTTTTTTTATCCTGAAGGGACGTTTCTGTGGTGGCGCATGCTGAAAACAGCAGCATGGCAAAAAGCAAAGAAAGTATCATCTCCGGTCGCCAACGTGCCATGGACCTTTCTCCTATTTAATGTATGTAATCCGTTGATCATTCAATAAGACTATCCCCGGGCAGTTCCTTCGATTCGGATCAGCCGGATGCCCCGGTCACGGAGAAACAGTCTAATCAATTCGGGTATCTTTCTATCGGTAAACAAACGGTTCTCGCCGTTTTCCATCGGAATGAGAATGCCGCTGACCGAAATGGCGGTATTGAATTCAGGAGATCGGTTCGCTCCATAAAAAACGGGAGAGGCGGTATAGGCCATGCCTGCGGTTTTCATCAGGCGCTGGATGATCTCCAGCGGTTCGGCGTCAAGATTGATTTGAAGGATTTCAAGGCCCGTATCCCTGATGGCGTTTACCGCATCACCGTAAAGGTTTCCAAAATCGATGAGAATTTCTCTCCCGTTGCCGAAAGAGAGCAGGTTTGACAGGGCCTGGACCTGAATCCCGGCGTAGGGGAAGCTGATGCTAGTGTTGGGTGAGTAGTTAAATCCCATCAATGTGGCAAATGATTCGATAAGCGCTTTCTGGCTGGATCCGTCGATACCGTCAATATGTTTCGTCACTTCCATGTGCAGCGGCGGTCGCGTTGCCTCGGGCGCTCCGGACAGGAGTTCCTTGATGACAATGTCGTTCTGGTCCAGGTAACGGACAATGGCGTCGTGGGTTCGCTCGGAGTCGGACGTGATCGGTGTGATGCAGGAATGGCGGGGGACGCGGCCATCAACCGACGGTTCGGTGCGGATCCATTTGGCGCTGATGCTGATATTTATCCCTCCATCGTCAAAGGCCAGGCGATTGGTGGAGGCTTCACTCGAAAACGCCGAAAAGACGGCTTCCAGAATGTCCTGGGATGTGGCTTCGTCGGGCACCTTCACCACCTTGACATTTTCCCAGTAGGATTGAATCAGCGGCAGATCCACATTCATTACCCGGTCCTGGGTGGTGAGAATCACCTTGGATCCGTTCAGAAGATCGATCATGGGGTGGCGGGAAAGGTCCAGCTCGAAATCCTTGCCCTGCTTCATGGGGAAAAAATAGGTTCCCTTGTCCAGCAGACGTCCCCCGATCGCCGATGCGGCCTCTGCAGCCGGGCCTGTTTTTTCCGATTCCGGTTGGGGCGTGGCCAATTCCGAGCCGGCCCTGACGGTTGGCTGGGGTTGAGGTTCACCGGATTCGGTTTCAGCACCATCCGCCATTTTTTCGACCAGATTGCCGGCTTCATCGAACAAGGCGCTATACCAGCTTTGTTCCCGGATGGAGGGATCGGGCATGTAGATCTTCTGCCCGGCATAAATTCGATTGACATCCTTGATGTGCGGGTTGGCGGCCTTGAACAGCGCCAGTCCCTGGCTATAGGTGGTGTTTCCGTATCGACCGCCGAACCGGTTGGCAATCAGCTTGGAGACGGTGTCGCCCCTCTGGATGGTGTAGGACCGGGTATGCTTTTCTATTATTTCCCTGGGGCTGCTGATCATGACGACGGGGATGGTGACCACCCCGGAGGCTTGGCCCGGCAGGGCGCCCTGGGCCAGTTTTTTAAGCGGAATGTCAACCACCTGCCCGGGACGGATCCTGTCGATGTCTTTCACATGGGGGTTGAGGCGTTCGAAAATACCCAGGAATTCCCGGAAATCGGCGTGGGCAAGCTCACCTTTTTGACGGAAGATTTTGAGCACCCAGTCCCCCTGCTGAACCTGGTAGGGGTCACAGAGGATGTCCCAGCCGCGGTCGTAGCGCACCACATAGTTTTTATAAAGCATGGCGCCATGGGTGTCTACCGTCAGAAGCAGCAGGATAAAAGCGATCAACGGTAAAAGCATCCGGCGAAGAAGGGGGCGTTGAAAAATATCTGGATGATTGATGGCCATGGCCGTGTCAGGTCCTTTTCTTTAATCCGAGGTCGGCGGCGATCTGCCTGGAGATGGCATTAACGAAGGTGGTCATCGCCTCAGGATCCAGCGGTTTGCCCGGTGCCGGTACCTGCTTCAGGTGTTTCGGATGGATATAGCGTGGCTGATTGACCAGTGCCGGGTCCGGTGAAACGGCAAATTCGTCCGGGAAGCTGTTCTGGAAATACATGTCCTGGAAGCCGGAAAATTTGAGGGCATGGGCCGTGGAATCCACGATGGCCGTTTCGCTGGAGGCGACATAGTCCTGGTTGAGGGCCACCTGCAGGCCGGCCAGCGACTCGCCGCCATGGGTGCAGGCGATGTGGCCGTTGCGGTTGGCCGTGAGCTGCCAGTCCATGATGTCCTGTTCGGCCACCTCCACGAAAAAGACGCGGGAGCGGCCGGCCACCTGGTTGTAGCGGTCCACCAGGTGGATTACCCGGGGCATGGAAACCGGGTTGCCGATCATGGCGGCCTGAGCTACACTGGGTTTGACGGTCATGGGTACGAACTTGCGTTTTTTGGCTTCCGGTTCGCTGTAGTATCGGAACACGGGGTTGGCGTGGACGGACTGGACGCCCACGATTTTGGGCAGGGCGTCGATGATACCCACCTCATGAAACTTGAGAAATCCGTTCATCACGGCGGTGATGTTGCCCGCATTGCCGATAGGCACCACCACTACTTTGTCGGCCATGGCATAGTCGAAGTCCTGAGCGATTTCATAGGAGTAGGACTCCTGCCCCAGGATGCGCCAGGCATTCTTGGAGTTGAGCAGGGCCACATTGTACTGCTCGGAAAGGGCTTCGACAACCTTCATGCAATCGTCGAACACCCCGGGAATCTCGAAGACATCCGCCCCGCTGCCCAGCGGCTGGGAGAGCTGCTGGGGGGTTACTTTCTTGTGGGGCAGCAGGACTGCCGACTTGATGCGGGGCTTGAGATAGGATGCATAGAGGGCCGCGGCGGCGCTGGTATCCCCGGTGGACGCACAGATGGAGAGCACCTGGTCGACCAGTCCCTGCCCGATAAGAAAATTGATGTAGCTCAGGGCGCTGGCCATGCCTCGGTCCTTGAAAGAGGCGCTGGGGTTCTGGCCGTCGTTCTTATAGAAAAAGCGGATACCCGCCTTCGCCTGGAGGATACCGTTGGCTTCTACCACCGGGGTGTGCCCCTCTCCCAGGTAAACTGCCGATGCCAGGGGAATCACGGGGCCGATGAACTCGTGGTAGCGGTAGATGCCTTTTACGGCCGGGAGCTTGAGCATGCGCCGGTAGTCAAAAATCCGCTGCCAGAGCTCACCGTCGATAGCCTTCAGCCGATCGAATTGTCGGTCATGGATCAGCAGCACGCTGCCGCAGTCCGGGCAGGTGTAAAGCAGCGATTCGATGCCGTGCTCGGCCCGGCAGCCCAGGCACCGGTAGATCAATTCTCCGCCGGGCTCGGGGACCAGGTGCGGCCGGATTTCTTCAGGGAATTGGTCGTGTCTCACGAAGTAATCTTTTCCATTCCGCCCATGTACGGTCTGAGCGCATCCGGGATGACGACGGTGCCGTCTTCCTGTTGACAGTTCTCCAGCAGGGCCGCCAGGGTTCTGCCCACGGCCAGGCCGCTACCGTTCAAGGTATGGACCAGACGGGTGCCTTTTTTGCCCTTTTCCTTAAACCGGATATTGGCCCGCCGGGCCTGAAAATCTTCAAAATTGCTGCATGAGGAAATCTCCCGATAAACACCCTGGGCGGGCATCCACACTTCGATGTCATAGGTTTTGGCGGCGGAAAAACCGATGTCTCCGGTGCACAGGGTGATTACCCGATAGGGTAGCTCAAGGCGGCGAAGTACGGTTTCCGCATTGTCCAGGAGCGACTCCAACTCGTCGTAGGAGACCTCAGGCCGGGTGAATTTGACCAGTTCCACCTTGTTGAACTGGTGCTGCCGGATCAATCCGCGCGTGTCCTTGCCGTAGGATCCGGCCTCGGAGCGGAAACAGGGGGTATAAGCCGTGAAATAGATCGGCAGCTCCGATTCGTCCAGGATTTCCTCCTGGTAGATGTTGGTGACCGGGACTTCCGCTGTGGGGATGAGAAAATAGTCCAATCCCTCAAGCTTGAAGAGGTCCGCTTCGAACTTGGGCAATTGACCCGTGCCGGTCATGCTCTTCCGGTTGACGATAAATGGCGGCAGCACCTCTTTGTACCCGTGTTTCGAGGTATGCAGGTCCAGCATGAAGTTGATCAGCGCACGCTCCAGTCGGGCTCCTACGCCCAGGTAGAGGGGGAATCGGGCGCCGGCGATTTTGGCGGCGCGGGCAAAATCCAGGATACCCAGGTTTTCCCCGATCGTCCAGTGGGGCAGGGGCGCGAAGGCGAAGACGGTGGGTTCGCCCACGGTTTTAACCAGGGGGTTGTCCGCTTCGCTTTTGCCTACCGGAACGCTTTGGTGGGGGATGTTGGGCATGGCCATGATCATCTCGCCGATGGCCGATTCCCCCTCGCCCAGATCTTTCTCCAGGTGTTTGATAGTTGTGGATACGTCACGCATTTTTTCGATGACGGCATCGGCATTTTCTCCGCTGCGTTTCATCCGGGCGACTTGATCGGAAACGCTGTTGCGCTGGCGGCGAAGTTCTTCCAATTCGAAAAGGATGGTTTTGCGCCGTGTGTCAAGATTCTGAAACGCCTCCCAATCGAAGGCGGTCCCCCGGTGCTGCATGGCTGTTTTGACCAGTTCCAAATTTTCTCTGACGAGCTTGATTTCCAGCATATCTGTCCTTATATTCCAAAATCGTGTTTAAACGGGGCCATACATCGGATTTCAGGTGGCGTTGACAGTTCGTTTAGGGGGTGGTGAACGGCTATACCGATGAAAGGCGAACACCGAAGGCAAAATCAAGCGGAAGCTTATCCCAAGTGGTCCAATTAGTCAATGATGATTGCCGGTTGAGCCGCAACAGGGAGCACCTCCCACGCCGTATGCGGCAGGGGGTGGAAACGAACGGTAAATCGATCTTTCCGAAAAAAGACCCCTTCCCGGTATTTTCTCACGGAGAGGGTGCAAGACGCGGTTTTGCGACCAGAGACCAAAAAATGAAAGATGGAGATGGCAATGGATGAAGTCCGGGAAAAAAAGCAGGAAATCAGAAATGAGATATCGACTTTCTTCAATTCGCTGGCAAGCGACGTGCTCGAAGCGAACACCCGCATTATCGAAAATCGACTGTTCGAGTTTGCCAATTTTCTCGAATCCAAGATTGTCATGCTTTACGTAAATACCGAAAATGAAGTCGCTACGACTAATATTATCAAACGGGCCTACGAATTCAACAAAATCGTGGTGCTTCCCGCCTTTGATACGGCTAAATCCAAAATGAAACTGATGAAAGTGGACAATCCGAACAAGGACCTTATTTCCGGCCCGCGGGGGATTCTCGAACCGAATCCCGCCAAATGCAAGCCGGTTCCGCTGGATTCAATCGATATCGCCATTGTACCCGGTATCGCCATGGATGAAAAAGGTGGGCGGATCGGGTCGGGTCACGGATACTACGACCGGATTATCCCCGACCTGCCCATGACCACCCGCAAGGTGGGCCTGGTGTTCGAGGGACAGTTGGTTCCCCAGGTACCCATGGAATCCCACGACAAGCATGTGGATATCATTATCACCGAAAAACGGGTGATCTATAAGATTTAGCTCATCGTTCATAGCTGATCGCGTATAGAAAAGATTATCGAAAACGCCTCCTTCGGGGGCGTTTTCGTGTTTGGATCAGGCGTTAATTGTCTATCGGGGTGCCGATATCGGGTCCCTTGATCGTGTATGGAAAACCGCCAGCGCCCCTCTCAAACCGGCAGCCTTCAAATGATCCGTCTGTTCAGCTGACGGCAAATCCAAAAGTGGCGGGGTTTCCTTTACCCGGACGCCCTTCGACCTGACATTTATGGATAGACACCCTCTAACTTCTTGACCTGACTCGCCTTAATTGATAGAGACCTGCTGGGAGAAAACTGCCGATGAAATACCAGCGCCTGAGAAATGAAATGGTCACCAAACAGATCATCGCCCGCGGGGTCAGCGATCCCCGCGTACTTTCGGCGATGCGGACCGTCCCCCGCCATCTGTTTGTCAGCGAAGCCATGATGGATCAGGCCTACGGCGATTTTCCCCTGCCCATCGGTGAACAGCAGACCATTTCCCAACCTTACATTGTCGCGGAAATGACCCAATCGCTCCAAGTGACTCCGGAGGACCGGGTGTTGGAGATCGGCACCGGATCCGGCTACCAGGCGGCCATCCTGGCCCAGATCGCTTTTCGGGTCTATACGATAGAGCGCATCTACTCCCTTTATACCCGAACACGAAAGCTGTTCGACCAGTTGCGCTATCACAACATCGTCACCCGGTATTCGGACGGTACCACGGGCTGGAAGGAGCATAGCCCTTTTGATGCCATCATCGTCACCGCCGGTGCGCCGGAGATTCCCACGGTGCTGGTCAACCAGTTGGCCATGGGCGGCCGCATGGTGATTCCGGTGGGGGACCGCCACAGCCAGGATCTTATCAAGCTGGTTCGTGACGAACAGGGCATCCACCAGTCCAACCTGGGCGGTTGTCGTTTTGTCAAGCTCGTTGGCGAACACGGCTGGAGAGAGCAGTAAATGCTCAGGCGCCTCTACGATTGGGTACTTCACTGGGCCGCCACTCCATACGGCACCTGGGCTCTGTTTTTGCTGGCTTTCGCCGAATCCTCTTTCTTTCCCGTTCCACCCGACGTCCTGCTCATCGCCCTGTGTGTGGCCCGGCCGGACAAATCACTCAAATACGCCCTGGTCTGCGCCATCGGATCCATATTCGGGGGATGCCTGGGATACCTGATCGGCTGGCAGTTCATGGCTTCGGTGGGCAGTCGCATTGTCGACTTTTACGGCCTGACAGACAAGGTGGCCTATATCGAAACGCTCTACAACACCTACGACGCCTGGGCGGTTGGCATCGCCGGGTTCACCCCCATTCCCTATAAGGTGTTCACCATCGCCGCCGGCATGTTCAAAATCAACTTCACGGTGTTCGTCCTGGCGTCTTTGGTTTCCCGATCGGCCCGGTTTTTCCTCGTGGGTGGGTTGATCTATCTATTCGGTCCGCGCATCCAGCGCTTTATCGACCGCTATTTCAACCTGCTGGCCGTCACGTTCACCGTATTGCTCGTGGGCAGCTTTGTGCTGATCAAATACCTGTTTTAAGGGCTTCGCCATGACCTGTATCGTGCAAAAATTCGGCGGCAGCAGTCTGTCCGATGTCGAAAAGATCATGAAGGTGGCGGGCATGATCGCCCGGGCAAAAAAACAGGGTATGGACGTGGCCGCGGTGGTTTCGGCCATGGGCAAAACCACCAACCAGCTGGTGGAGATGGCCCGCAGCATTTCATCGAAGCCGCCGAGGCGGGAGATGGACATGCTGCTGAGTACGGGCGAGCGTATCACCATGTCTCTGCTGTGCATGGCCCTGAACGAAATGGGTGTCCAGTCGGTCTCTCTGACCGGATCCCAGTGCGGCATTATCACCAACCACCGCCACAATGATGCCCAGGTGATCGAAGTGCGCCCCTTTCGGGTGCTGGATGAAATGGCCGAAGGCAAGGTCGTGGTGGTGGGCGGATTCCAGGGGGTGAGCTATAAACGGGATATTACTACCCTGGGGCGGGGAGGATCGGACACCACGGCAGTGGCCCTTGCCGCCGCCCTTGACGCCGAACACTGTGAAATATACTCGGATGTGGACGGGGTATACTCCGCCGATCCTTCCTCGGTGGCCGATGCCCGACATTTGCCGGAAGTCTCATATCCGGTGATGCAGGAGATGAGTGCCGCCGGTGCAAAGGTGCTCAACGCCCAGGCGGTCCAGTTTGCCAAGGAAAAACAGATCGCCATTTATGCGGGCAGCACCTTTGATCGGCGACGGGAAACGGTGGTGAGGAAATTCCAACCGGGGAAGGTGGCCGGTGTTCAGGCGGTGGTCAGCGAGGCGGCGATCACACGGGTCCGCATCAGCGGAGATCTGGCACTGGCCGGATTCAAAAAGGCGTTGGACTTTCTGGAGCGGGAACAGGTGCCGGTAAAGGAGATTCATGCCGCCGACATTCCCGCCGATTCCGATCCACCGCGGGTTTCTTTTGTAGTCTCCTCACCCAATGTTTACGGCTGGGAAGCGATCCGGAAGCGGCTGGCCCGGCAGTTGGGCAACGCCGTCCGTTTCGATACGCACCTGGGGGCATTGTCACTCATCGGGGAGGGGCTCAACCGGACCAACGCCACCCTGATCGAGGCCCTGGATTTGCTGGACCGTCATGACATCGCGGTTGCCGGTATCACCACCACCTCCTTTCGCATTTCACTGCTGGTCCCCCGGGAGAAAGTCGACGCCGGCGTGCGCCTGTGTCACGAGCATTGGATTTCTAAGATGGAATAGAACTGGCTGGATCTACCCCTCACAACGGGTTGGTGTCGATCGGCAATGATTAAGATGATATTGGAAACCGTTAAAATCCTTGTTGTTTTTTTCGCTGGGGCATGCCTGCTGCTCTACCTTTTCCAGGGCAGAATGATCTTTTTCCCCCAACCGACCGCACCGGAAAATCTGTCCCGATATGCCGGGAACGAGATCCGTCTGCACCACGGGAATGTCATCCTTACCGGCTGGTTCTTTAAAAATGAAATCGGTCCGGGCAGCCCGCTGGTGATCTACTATGGGGGAAACGCCGAGGATGTAACCCTCAATTTCGCGGACCTCGGGCGGTTCCAGAACCGTTCCTTCCTTTTCATGAACTATCGCGGGTACGGCGACAGCGGCGGCAAACCATCTGAAGCGGCGTTGCTGGCCGATGCCGTGTTAGTGTTCGATCACATGCTGGCAACCGAAGGCATCGATCCGGCCCATGTGGTGCTCATGGGCCGCAGCCTGGGTTCGGGGGTTGCGGTTCACGTGGCGGCCAAACGCAAGGTGGGCGGGATTATCCTGATCACCCCGTTCGACACTCTGGTCAATGTGGCCAGGGCACACTATCCGATCTTTCCGGTGGGATTGCTGCTCAGACACCGCTTCGATTCTGCAGCCTTGGCACCGGGCATCACCACACCGGCCCTTTTTCTGACTGCCTCCGACGACCACGTGGTGCCGGTCCGGTTTGCCAAAAGCCTGGAATCGGCGTGGGGCGGCCCGACCACCGCCGTTAGGGTGGAGGGGACCGAGCATAATTCAATAGAAACATCACCGGTTTATTGGGATGCGGTCAATGCATACCTCTCTTCTCACCGCCAATGAGGGCCTGCCCGGAAACCGGACACTCATGGCGGACGTTATCGCCGAATGGGTGGCCGATTGACGGGCCGATCCAAAAGTTGTATATCTCCATTCCATATATAAGACCGACCGGTTTTATTTTTTAAACGGCCGACCCTTTTCCGGAGACTTCCATGACCATCCTGAAACATCTTTTTTCCCCCATTCAGATCGGACGCATGACGGCCAAGAACCGATTGCTCATGTCGGCCATGAGCATTAACTTCGGCGTGGATGAAAACGGCTATGTCACCGACCAGTTGACCGGCTACCTGGCAGCCCGGGCCAAAGGGGGCGCCGGCATGATCCTGGTGGGTGGTGGCGGTGTACATCCCACGGGCCTGGAGCTTCCCGGCCTGCCCGCCCTGTGGGACGACGCCTGCATCCCGGCCCTGAAAAAGATGGTGGATGCGGTCAAGCCATTCGATACCTGCTTTGGTGTTCAACTGATGCATGGAGGGCGGCAATCCTACCACGACCGGAAGGTGGCGCCGTCGCCCATCCCTGCGCCGGCCGTGGTGAAGGGGATTCCCAAGGAACTGACCATCGAAGAGATTGCCGAATTGGTGTCGTCCTTTGGCGACGCGGCTCGGCGTTGCCGCGATGCCGGGTTTGATTTCGTCGAAGTCCATGGCGCCCACGGATATCTGATCAACCAGTTTCTTGCTTCCAATTCCAATCATCGTGACGATCAATACGGCGGCCGTTTCGACAACCGCATCCGCTTCTTTCTGGAGCTGCTGGCTGACATCAAAGCCAAGGCCGGTGCCGATTTTCCCGTGGGGCTGCGCATCAACGGCGAAGACTACATCGACGGCGGATGGACCATAGACGATGCCCTGCGCCTGGCGCCGATCCTGGAAGGGAACGGCGCCGACTATCTGCATGTATCGGCCGGGGTGTATGGCTCCACCCAGCTGACCATTCCCTCCATGTATGTGGAACACGGCTGCTTCGTTCACCTGGCCGAAGCCGTGAAGCGGGTGGTGCGCATTCCCGTGGTGGGGGTGGGCCGGATCAAGAGCCCGGAGCTGGCCGACCGCATCCTCAAAGAAGGGCGGGCGGATGTGGTGGCCATGGGCCGGGCCCTGATCGCCGATCCCCTGCTGCCGGAAAAAGCCCTCGCCGGGAATCTGAATGCCATTCGTCCGTGCATCGGCTGCTGCCTGGGCTGCATTCATGCGGTGCTGGCCCTGGAACCCGGTTCATGTGTGGTCAATCCCGATGTGGGGCGAGAATACTTAATGGATAGGGATGAAAAAACCGCTTCGCCGAAGTCGGTGCTGGTGGTGGGTGCCGGACCCGCCGGACTGGCCGCAGCCCGGATGGCAGCCATACGCGGGCACCGGGTGACCATTGCCGAGGAGAAGGGCAGCGTCGGCGGACTTTTACGGCTGGCCGCCATTCCGCCCGGCCGGGGAGAGATCATGGACGTGGTCGATTTTCTCACCCGGGAAATTGAACGACTGGGTGTCGCCCTGCGGCTCAACACCAAGCTGGATGAGACACTGCTGGACCAGGTAAAGCCCGAGGCCGTGATCCTGGCCTCTGGCAGCCTGCCGGACATGCCCATCATCAAGGGATTGTTCACCACCGGGATGGACCTGTGCACGGTGACCGAAGTGCTGGAGGGAAAGATCACCGGCGACCGGGTGATCATCATCGGCGGCGGTCAGGCCGGACTGGTGACGGCGGATTTTCTGGCGGAGAAGGGCAGGGAGGTGGCGGTTCTCAACCGAAAGCGCCACTTTGCCGAGGAGATGTCCAGCAATGATCGATTCTACCTGAGAGAGCGGCTTAAACGCGACACCGTTCATCTGTTCAAGCAGGCGGCGGTCAAGACATTCACCGACGATGGTGTGGTGTTTACCTCCGCCGGCAATTCGGTGACCCTCGAAGGCTACGATACCGTGGTGGTGGCCGAAGCCATGACCCCGGTGCGCGACGCCAAGCCGATGCTGGATCGCCGGAATATCGATGTCTACGTCATCGGAGATGCCAAGACTCCGCGAAATCTGATGCTGGCCCAGAGCGAGGCCGAGGAGATCGGCCGGACGATCTGATCACACCGTCGATCAAATAAATTGACCCGACCGATACCTGAATTGACAGAAATGAGTCAGAGCCTCGTTTGAAAAATAATGGCATCACAACACCTTCAATGGTATTGATATTTGCAGGATCGTGGGAGTGATCTGCGGTTTTCAAAACACGGATCCATTATTGATAAGAGGGAACGAAAACTATCCTTTGGATCTCTGGGCTTCACATTTGAGAGAACCAGTCGATCAATTGCCTGGCAATACTAATTTTGATGGACCGGTAAAAACTCTTATCAACCTATCCAACTGAAAATATTGTTAAAATACAAAAACAGACATTGCCTTCTCCAACCTGATATGATATGAAATGTATCATATTTACAGCACGTTAACATGGAGAAGACATGATTCGTATTAAGAACCACAAACAACGACAACTGTTCGATCCGTGGCGTCATTTAAGTCCAAAACGGCGTAAAATGCTTGAGGAGGACTGGCCAGGTCTTTTTCGGGAACATCTGCTGGAGGAACTTCCCGTCGATCAGATGCTGCCGCATTTTACGGATGGCATCGGAAGACCCAGCAAGGAACTATACACCGTGCTGGGTGTGCTTCTTCTCCAGCAGACCATGGATCTGACCGACAAGGCCGCCATCGAACAGCTTGCATTCAATATCCAGTGGCATTACGCCCTTAACATCCCGGAAGAGAGCGATGATGCCAAAACCATCAGTGAAAAGACCCTTTACTCAATGCGCCAGGTGATGATCGATAATCATCTTGACGAGACCATGTTTGATGCCATCGCCGACAAACTGGCCGTGGTGTTCGGTGTCGATACCAAAGACCAGCGCATCGATTCGGTGCACATCAAATCCAATATGCGCAGGCTCGGACGGATCAGTATTTTCAGCCAGACGATCTTTAAATTTCTGGTCAACCTCAAACGCCATCATCGGATGCTTTTCGATGCCATCGATGAGAAGGTCATCGCGCGCTATTGGGGGAAAAAAGCCCTGGCCGCCTTTTCCATGATCAAGCCATCAGGATCCGAGAAGACACTGAAAACCGTCAGCACCGACTTGTTCGATCTCATCGAGCAGTTCAAGGATCAGCCACAGGTTTGTTCCATGCACAGCTACAAACTGATGCAACGGGTGCTGGCCGAGCAGTGTAGCCTGAGCAGCGATACTGACGGCAGCAAGGTGACCGTCAAAAAGCCCGCCGATATACCGGCTGATTCGTTACAGAACCCCTCGGACCCGGATGCTACCTACAGTGGACACAAGGGGCAGGGATATCAGGTTCAGGTCATGGAGACTTTTGACCGCGGTGAAGACAACGCCGAGAAGCAGCAGCGGTTGAATCTGATCACCCACGTGAATGTACAAACGGCCTGTGAGCACGACGCCCACGCGTTGGCCCCAGCCATCGCTGACACCCGGGTGCGGGGTGTTGGCCCCAAGAAATTGCTGGCCGACACGCTTTACGGCAGTGACACCAATGATCGGATTGCCCAAGTAGCAACGGTTGAACTGGTTGCCCCGACGCATAAGGGCCGCAGTAAAGAAGATCTGTTGAGCCAATTTCGTTTCAACAAAAAAGGCCTGGTTACCCAATGCCCTGCCGGATATCGTCCAGAGAATACGTCACCAAAAACGAAACGATCCAACTTCGGCGCCGGTTTTGACCTGCAACGCTGTCTGGCCTGCCCCATGTTGCCCCAATGTCCGGTAAAGCCCGGCAAGAAGAAGGCGTATCTTCGCTACAGCGAAAAGCGCTACCGTCTGGCAAAACGGCGAGCGCTGGAAGCCAGTGCAGCGTTCATTGATGACTATCGCTGGCGGGCCGGCGTGGAAGCAACCATGAGTGAGTTCGATCGACGAACCGGAGTAAAGAAACTCAGGGTCCGGGGGATGCCGGCCGTGCGGTTTTACGCCAGAATGAAGGCCACCGGCTTAAACATCCTTCGCGCAGGAGCCGCCCGCAAGGCCAGAAGAAAGGCCTGGGCGGCCAATGGTGCCTATATTGGCCATGTGGATACCTTTATCCATGCTGTCAAAGAGCGAATCCAACGATTTATAGAAGATCTTGGATCTGTTTTTCTCAATCCGACTCAGGCCGCCGATAGTTATCGAAATATGGCGGCGTGAGTTTTTACGGGTCCATCAATTTTGGGTGGTATCTGGGGGAGTTCCTCTTTTGAAAACCATGCGGCTTCGATGATTTCCGAGCCATCAATTACAATTTCCCCGGCAGCATAATCCGATACGAATGCAATCATGAGAGAGTCGGGAAAAGGCCAGGGCTGGCTGCCGAAGTATCGAACGTTTTTGACGGTAATGCCGACCTCTTCTTTAATTTCTCTTTTAACGCATTCCTCCAATGATTCCCCGGGTTCCACAAAACCTGCCAGAACGCTGTAAAAAGGCCCCTTAAAATGTCGGTTGCGGGATAGGAGAATCCGGTTGTCTTTAAGAATCGCTACGATGACAGCTGGGGATAGGCGAGGGTAATTGATATGTTGGCATCGGGGACATATCTTTGCCCGTTCGTCCGTTTTATCTTCAGTTTCCTGACCGCATTTTCCGCAATATCGGTGAGTAAGATGCCAATGCAACAACTGATTGCCCCGGCCCGCAATCCAGATTAATGGTTCCGGAATTAATCCGAAAAGCGTCCGCAAATGGGTTAGTTTGAAATTTGCATCAAAGGAACTACCCGTTTCCAGCGCACCTGCGTAGCATGGCTGCCCGTCCAGGGATCCCAGATACAATTTATAGGAGAGTGAGATTTGAAGGGCTTCCAGGTCAGCTGCATCCGGGATACTGAACCGATCTGCATTGATTTTGGTTAGTAGACAGCCATTGTCGAAGATGAACCAGAGAGCGGGGCCAGACTGACTGCGTGTAGGTTTGAAATCCGGCTTAAAAATCATTTTAACTGTTTCGCTTCTTCCTTTTGATTTTCTAAAACCCAGTACCGAAACCTTAACAGGCGGTCATGGTTTGAAATCCTCTTTTCGCAGGCCGAGGCGCTTCATTTTGTTGTAGAGGCCCCGGGTGTGGATCCCGGCGATTCGGGCTGCCTGGTTGACGCGGCCCCCGGTTTTGGACAGAGCGCGTTCGAGGTACATGCGTTCCACCTGGTCCAGGACTTCCTGTTGGACTTCTGGAAGCGTTTTGCTCAAGAGGCCATCTGTTCCCAGCAGGTTTTCCGGTAAAAACTTTCCAATATCGGCGGCATCGCCATGAAAGACGTTGGGCAGTTCAGTCATGCCGATCTCATGGTTGCGGCACAGCAGCATGGCCCGCTCGATGACATTCATCAATTCACGCACGTTGCCCGGCCAATCATAGCTGCACAGGGCATTGAGGGCCCGTTCTGAAAAGCCGCTGATTTCCCGACCGATTTTGTAGCGGAACAGGGTCGTAAACCGCCGCACCATCGTGGGGATATCTTCCTTGCGATGGCGAAGGGGCGGTATCGTCAGCATTAAAACGCTCAGGCGGTAGTAAAGGTCCTGCCTGAATGCTCCCTGAGCGGCAGCCGCTTCCAGGTCCCTGTTGGTTGCCGCGATCACCCGCACATCCAGTTCGATGATGTTCTCTCCGCCCAAAGGCTTTACTTCATAATCCTGCAGTACGCGAAGCAGCTTGGTCTGAAGATGCAGCGGCATTTCACCAATTTCATCCAGGAAGATGGTTCCGCTGTGGGCGAGTTCAAAGGCTCCGCGGCGATAGCGGACCGCACCGGTAAAGGCTCCCTGCTCGTGGCCGAACAGTTCGCTTTCGAGAAGATTTTCGGGCATGGCCGCCATGTTGATCGAAATAAAGGGGCCGATGGACCTCGGGCTCTGCGCATGAATGGCTTTGGCCAGGTGTTCTTTGCCCACACCGGTTTCACCGGTGAGCAGAATGGGGGAGTCGCTGGGGATGACCTGGTTGACCTCTTCGATAAAGACCTGCATGGCCTGACTTTCCATGACAAAGTCCGAAAGCTTCGGCTCAACGATGCCCCGTCGGTCAAAGCGTTTGCGTTGGATGAACTGGCGCCGGGATTCCAGTGCCGAATCGATAGCCTCGTAAATACTGGTTTTTGACAAACCCGAGTAGAGCACGACATCAGCTCCGGCGGCGGCAAGCTGGGCATGCTCTTCCAACGAGGGACTGCCGTGAATGATGATCGTGGTGGGACTTTCCGGCAGTTCGTTGAGAATGGCGATTCCGTTGTCAACCGGACGAAGAACGAAGGCTTCGCTGATGACGATGACATCTATCCCGCTGTGCAAGGCATTCTGCCATACCGAACGGGGCGGGCCGAAAACCTCGACCCGCACATCGGGGGCCGACAGTTTCTTTGCCAGATAGCTCTGCAGGCGGGTGTCCTTAATGGCTAACCCTACTCGGATAAGCATGCTTGGATCTCCATCATGACGGTATTTTGGTGTCTATTCGAGAGAAACACCATTATTGGTTTGTTCATTTAAAAAAAGCAAAAAAATACCGAAAAAAGTTTTAACCAGTGGATCGCAGGAAACTATAATGTTGTATAATCAATTAATTTAATTTAAAAAAAAATAATTGTAAATACCGAACTAACCGGTGGGGAAAGGCGGTACCCGTGAATGGGGTTAAAAAAAGAATAATTATACCTGAAAATATATAAAAAAGAACCAATATGCCGAAAAAAGGGAAAATAAATCATCCCGAAATCGGCTGAATATTGTGAATTTATAAATAATACATATAGTTAAAATAACATTGATGCTGTGGCACACTCTGTGCTGATCGTAAAACGGTTCGGGTTTTGAAAATGATGACTAACTCTGATGAAGGAAATGGTGTCGCAATGACCAGGCAGGAAGACGACGAACGCTATGAAAACGGGAAAGACACGCCGCCCAGGCGTCCCCAGCGGACCAAGTTCAGGGAGTTCGACGAGGATGAGAATGAGACTGCACTCAGGGAAAAGCGTTCCAGCAAACGTTCCCATCGCCGGAAAACGGGCAAAGACGATGTCTGGCCCGATGCTAACGATTGAACCGGCACCCCGACCATTCGACCTTTTTCAACAGGAGTGCGTTCCATGATTGACGTCAGCGTCAGCAGCGATCTGGAAGAAATCCATCGGTTGTGGCAGCGGCACTGGCCCCAAACGTGCCTATTCGATCTGTGGCCGGTGAGAGCCTGCTTCCAGAGACGGTTTCAGCACACCCCTCATTTTCTGGTTGCCGAAAGGCAAGGGGCATTTTGCGGGTTGCTGGCGCTCAGTTGGATTGATGAGGAGCAGTATTTCGGGCATTTCCCAGGAGAATTGTGGCATGGCAAGACCTGGCTGGAGCAGAACCGGGTCCTCGTTGCGGATGAACAAGCATTCGATGCCCTGTGGGAGGCGGTTCCCGATGTGGCCCAGATTCGTTATCTGCGTCCGGATGGATATCTGCCGGAGGGTGCATCGGTCACCATGGACGAAATCGGTTATCTTTTCCGGCCGCCCCTGTATGGGTACGATTTCAAGATGTATATGGAGCAATTTTCCGGTAAATCGAGAAAAAAGATTCGCTGTGAGATCGACCGGCTTCAGGCGAGGGGCGTATCTTACCGCTACGATTGCCTGGCAGACGTCGACCATTTATTCAGCCTGAATCTGGAGATTTTTCGAGAAGATTCCTATTTCAGCGATCCACGTTTTCTGGGCGCATTCGAGGACCTCGTCAAATGGCTGCACAGCCATAACCTGTTGCGCGTTACCGCAGTGCTCGTCGGTGGCGAGCTGGCCGCGGTGGATATCGGTGCGGTCTGGAACGGCACCTATACGGTGGTGGCAGGAGGAACCTGCGGCGATTTTCCCGGGGTTGCCAAGCTGATCAATTTCCACCACCTGGAATGGGCCTGCCAGCAGCATCTGCGTGCAGTGGATTTCCTTTGCGGCGAATTCAACTGGAAGAATCGGTTCCACCTGACGCCCCGCCCGCTGTATAAAATGTCCAAGTTTATTGCCATTGAGGGTGCACAGACACCGGTTTATGCATCGGACCTGATCTGTGCCACCGGCTGACCCAAAGGTCCTTGTTGTCGGCACCACCGCGGACTATATCGAATGGATTCGGACGTGCCGTCCGGGACAGGTACTCTTCCTGACCGATCCTGGTGTGCGGCGTGAGGCGGATCAACCGACGCCCTCGCCGGATGAAGAGATCCTGTGCGACCTGGCCGATGAACCCCGGGTCTTTGAAGTGCTGGCGCACCACCTGCATGAACGGCGCATGGGGCTGGGAGGGGTGGCCTGCTACGATTGCGAATCGATGGCCCTTGCTGCCCGTCTGGCCGAAGAATACCGCCTGCCTTACCCCAGCGTGCAGGCAGTCAACAACTGCCGCGACAAGTACCGCTCCAGAATGCTCTGGAAGGAGCATCACCTTGATACCCCCGACGCTAGAATGATCCAATCGGCGGGCGACGCTATCCAATTTTTCCGGGAAACGGGCGGACCCTGCGTGTTGAAGCCTGTCAGCGGCAGCGGCAGTGAGCTTATTTTCAGGTGCGACAGCGAGGCGGACTGCGAGCGGTATTACCGGCGGATCGTCCACGGGCTGACGCAACGTCTGAATCACCGCCTGTACCAACCCTTCGCCGAGGTCGGCGCCGACATTTTGGCAGAGGCGTACGTCGGCGGTGAAGAATACAGTTGTGATTTCGTGCTGGAAAACAATCGTGTGACGCTGATCCGTCTGACCCGCAAGGTCCTTTTTCCCCAGGATCCTTTCGGAACGGCCAAAGCCTACATCCTGTCGGGCGTCTGGCCCGACGCAATCGATGCCGGCGAACTGGAGCGGACGTTGGTCCGGAGCGCCGGGGCTTTGGGAATTCAGCGGGCCGTCTGCATGCTGGACTTTATCGTTCATAACGGAAAGATGGTATTGCTGGAGATGGCCCCCCGGCCCGGCGGCGACTGCCTGCCGTCCCTGGTGCGCCAGTGCTACCAGGTGGATGTGCTGCAGCTGGTTCAGGATTTCTCCCGACGAAAACCGCTGGTATTGAATCTGCCGGCCAACCCTCGGCCGATGGTCGGTCTGCGGCTGCATGCCGCTCGGGAGGGTACGCTGGTGAGCCTTGACGCCCGCGAGCTGAGACGCGATTCCCGTGTGCAGGAGATCCACCTGATCCGCCAACCGGGCCATCGCATAAAACGGCCCCCGGAAGACTACGATGCCTGGCTGCTGGGGCATATCATTTTTGTACCCGACGATGATGAGGTTCCCGACCAGTGCAGGGACCTTTGCGATAAGCTGGCGATCAAAGTTGCGTGAGAGGTGATGCGCATGGATCCATCTGAATGGTTGCCGATGGTAAAGGCGAAAATGGCCGGCACCTCTCCGTTGCTGGCTCCAAAACAGCTGCAAGCCTTTGTCAGCTATTATTTTGACCGACGCGACCTCTATCTTGACGTTCTCAAGACGCACCCGGCACCGCTTTATCTCCAGGAATCCTCGGTATTAAGGGCCAGGGCCGCCCAGATGAAGCGGGCTTTCGAACATCGGCTGCCCGAGGTGGCGTTTTATTTTGCGGTAAAAAGCAACAACCATCCCCATGTAGCCGGCGTCCTGATCGACGAGGGGTTCGGCCTGGATGTCTCCAGTGGACAGGAACTGGAGTCCGCTCTTTTTCTGGGTGCTCCCGACATTGTATTCAGCGGTCCGGGAAAGACCCTCCAGGAATTGCGTCTGGCGGTGTCTCATGCCGACCGCGTGGTGATCCTGATAGACAGCTTCGGCGAACTGGAACGACTGGGGCCGCTGGCAGCCGAAGTGGACGCCACGATTCGCTGCGGGGTGCGGTTGACCGTAAACCCTACCGGTTTATGGCGCAAATTCGGCATTCCCATGACTGATTTGCCGGCTTTTATGGACGCCGTCCGGCGATATCCCCGAGTGCACCTTTCAGGACTCCAGTTTCACACCAGTTGGAACCTTTCGCCGGCGCCTCAGATCGCCTTCATCCGTGAGCTGGGGGAGATGCTGGCGGCCATGCCGGCGGAGGCGAGAGGGTCGATTGAATTTATCGATATCGGCGGCGGATACTGGCCGGAACAGGGAGAATGGCTTCAGGCGGCCGGAACGCCGGAGGGAAAGCTGCGCGATGCGCTGGATCTACCGGCCGGAGGCGTCGACGCCCATTTCCATCTGCCGTCGACGCCCATCGAAGGATTTGCCGAGGCACTCAGTGACGCGATTCGCACCCACCTGCTGTCGTCCGTTTCCTGCCGGATCTGCCTGGAGCCCGGCCGCTGGATATGCAACGATGCCGTACAGCTGCTGCTTTCGGTGGTCGACAAAAAAGCGCCGGACCTGGTGATCACCGATGCCGGGACCAACACGATCGGATGGGAGCGGTTCGAGACCGACTATTTCCCGGTGCTGAACCTGACCCGTCCGTCGCCGGTGGAAAAACCCTGCCATATCCTCGGATCCCTGTGCACCCCGCACGACGTATGGGGCTACACCTATTTTGGCTCGGACATCCAGCCGGGCGATATTCTGATGATCCCTACCCAGGGTGCTTATACCTACAGCCTGAGACAAACCTTCATAAAACCGCTGCCGTGTGTTATTACTCTCTAAAAGCCATTTGATTAAAAACAAACTAATTGCTCGGCAGCCATGACGACAGCCCTTCACTTCGATATCCGCCCCCAACCGGACAACACCACCTGCGGACCCACATGCTTGCATGCCGTTTACCGGTATTTCGATGACCCGATAGACCTGTCGCGGGTCATTGACGAAGTCCCCACGCTGGAAGGGGGCGGCACCCTGTCCGTCTATCTGGCCAGCCATGCCCTGCGCCGCGGATACCGGACCACCATTATCCCCTACAACCTGCAGATCTTCGATCCGACCTGGTCCACTGTCCCGCCAGGCGACATCGCCGAGAAGCTCCGACGGCAGTGTGCCATCAAATCGGGTCTGCCGGGATTCGAACAGGTGACGGAGGCTTACCTGGAATATCTTCGGCTCGGCGGCCGTCTGACGTTTGAGGTGTTGACCGTTGCACTGATCCGGAAATATCTCAAACGCGGTATCCCGGTAATGACTGGTCTGAGCGCCACCTACCTCTATAACTCGGCCCGGGAATACGATCTTGACGGGAGGGTGGTTTACGATGATGTCCGCGGCGAATCCGTCGGCCACTTCGTCGTCCTGGCCGGCTACAATCGGGAAACCCGGCGCGCCTGGGTGGCCGATCCGTTTCTGCCGAATCCCCTGGCGGACGGGCAGCACTATTGCGTCGATATCGATCGTCTGGTGTGCGCCATCATGCTCGGGATCCTGACCAATGACGGCGACTTGCTCATCATTCAGCCGAAACGGAAGTAAAACAATGTGCCCTGTCAAGTCAAGGGAGCGCATTTGAGGTCAATTTTTTGTTCCTTGTAATTTTGCCCCGGATGGTCAATAGTGGTCGCTGCTTTCAACGGGCTGATATCAAGAGAAAAACGATGAAAGGAGCGCTGGAATGCACATCACGTTTTACGGGGCGGTAAGGGAAGTGACCGGGTCAATGCACCTGTTGAGTACGGACCATGATCGTATTCTGCTGGACTGCGGCATGTATCAGGGGCGGCGTAAAACCGCTGCCGAAAAGAACCGGGTGCTGCCTTTCGATCCGGGCCTCCTTACCAACATGGTGCTGTCACACGCCCACATCGATCACTCCGGTCGTATCCCCCTGATTACCCGAAATGGATTCAATGGACGGATCTACTGTACCCGGGCGACGGTCGATGCCTGTGGCTACCTGCTTCCAGATTCGGCCCACATTCAGGAGAGCGACGCCGAATACCTGAACTACAAGACGGTACGCTCCGCCTTGTCCCAGATGCGGCCCGGCGAAGACGGCCATACATCCAAGCGGGATCTTCAAGAGATCAAGCGGCTGCTGAAAAAAGAAAAGCACGGGCTCAACGCTGAGGTGATCGGCGATTACATCAAACGCTTCCATCTGGAAAGGGTGGAACCGCTTTACACCACCGCCGACGCGGACCATGCCCTCAAGGCCTTCGAAGGCATTCCCTATCGCAGCCCGGTGACCATCGGCAAAAAGATTTCCTGTACCCTTTTCGAAGCCGGCCATATTCTAGGCTCCGCCATCTCCATAATCCGTTACGATGACAACGGCAACTCCCGCACTGTCTGCTTTTCGGGTGATATCGGCCGCTACGGAAAGCCCATATTGCGGGATCCGGCCAGTCATTTCGACGGGCTCGGCAGTGACGTGGACCTCATGATCATGGAAAGCACTTACGGCAATCGGGACCACGAACCGGTGATCGATCTGCGCCCCCGGCTTAAACAAGTTCTCAACGAGACCTTCGATCAGGGCGGTACGGTGCTCATCCCCTCCTTTGCCTACGGCCGGACCCAGGAACTGCTCTACGTGATCCACGAGCTTTACGATGACGGGGAAGTGCCCAGGATGCCGGTATACGTGGACAGCCCCCTGGCTACCAACATCACCAAAGTGTTCGGCGAACACCCGGAGGTTTACGACAGGGAAACCCACGAGACTTTCCTGCAGCAGGGCAAGAATCCCTTTGCCTTCCGGCAGGTGCAGTTTACCGAAAGCGTCGAGGCGTCCATGGCGCTCATGCGCGAAGAAAAACCCCACATCGTCATCTCCGCGTCGGGCATGTGCGAGGCCGGGCGCATCCTGCACCATCTGCGCTACAAGATCCACCATCCCAAAAACACGATTCTTATTGTGGGTTACATGGCCAACCATACATTGGGAAGGCGCATCCTCGAGCAGGGAACGGCCTACGAAGAATCGGGCCGGAAGGGGGAGCCCCCCATCGTCAAGATCCTCAACAAGGAGTATCCGCTGAAGGCACGGGTGGTCAAGATCGGCGGGTTTTCCGCCCATGGGGACCGCAACGAGATGCTCCGGTTTCTGAAGCAGTCCAACCTGAAGGTCAAACGGATAGCCGTGGTTCACGGCGAAGAGGACCAGAGCCTGGCTTTTGCCGATCTCCTGAAGACCGAGGGCTTCGACGCGGTGGTGCCCCGCGTTGGGGAAACCCTCACCATCTGAAATTCAGTCGAGCTATTGGCCGTTATGCTGCTGTTCCTCTGAGCAGATGGTAGGAGCACAGGGTCACCAGGCACCAGATCGCCGGTGAGGAGAGGACGCTTTCGATGGAGCGGTCGAACAGGATCGAGATTCGGGGAGGGAATTCTTCGTTTCCCTGCCAGAGCAGGTAGTAGACAGGAATCCGCGGAAACGGGGTGAGCCTGATCGCCGCATCGCCCATCTGCTCAATCCGGCCGCCGATATGCCGGCCGGCGGTGGTAAACCCGCTGGGGTCATTGCTGTAGCGCGTCAGCAGCGCCGCCGTCTTCAGCCGGTTTCGGCCCGAAAAGTAGGCGGCGTCCGCCAGATCTTCCGTACCCACCATCTCCCGGCCCAGGGGGTGGAGATGGTTTACCCGGGAAAGATAGTCGAGGACCGTCAACTCCAGCAGCGGCAGCACCAGCTTTTCCCACCCCTGCGCCCGCCTTTCCATCAGACATTGCCTGCGGGTGTCCACGAGAATGTCGCGGTTGAGAAATCGGAACCACAGGTGGCCCGAGCCGGAATCGATATCGGTCAGGGTGAAGTTGGCCACCTGGCCTATATCCCGATCAGCCAGGACATCCCACCAGGAGCCATCGATTTCGATACGCCTGCCCGATGGATCGACAGCCGGGGGCCCCTGGCTCCGCCGGCGCTGCTGCATATCCAGAAAGCCTTTGCCATAGGGGTAGTTCGAGCCGGTGAAATTGTCGCAGGGAAATGACGGGCAGTCCCTGGGGCAGTAATCGATATGATTGAGCCGGGCGCATTCCAAAATGGAGCAGGGATGACCGAATGTGCGCTTCTGGGCGGCACTTTTTCCGGTGGCCAGGTCGCTTCGGCCCGGACCGCAAGAGGAACACTGTCCCAGCAGATTGAGCTGACATACGTCACAGTTGATGCCGCAGGCGCCGGTGGCCATTGTTATTGCTCCCCCATTTCTCTCAGGTCGTACCGGCCGCCGTTTTCGAACCGGTCTCGCATCAGCAGGCGAATCAGCTTTGACGCCGCGTGGGCCGGTGAATCGAGGACTCCGCTGGATTTGAGGTCGAGGAATTTGCGCACCTTGGCAAACTGGTCGGGGGTGCAGCCGCGGATTTTCTCTTGCATGGCGGTGTCCACGGTCCCCGGTGCCACAGCGCAGATGCCGAATGCCGGATCGATGCGGGAGAACTCCAAGGCCATGGCACGGGTGGCCATGTCCAGCCCGGCCTTGGCGGCCCCGTAGGCCGACCATCCGTAGTAAGGCGTCCGGCTGGCCCCGGAGGTAATATTGACGATCCATTTGTGGCCGGGAAACGGCTTGCTGAAATGGAAAAAATGCCGGGTCAGGATCAGCGGCGCGGTCAGGTTGACCTGGATATTTCGGGCCAGCAGCGTGTCATCGCAGTCGCCGATGGGAGCTATGGGATCAAGGACGCCGGCGTTGTTGATCAGCACCGTCCGGGTCAGCCGGCTGGCCTGCTTCAGCTGGATAGGGATGCTGTTGAAAGACCCGGCGATGCGATCGGTATCGTTCAGGTCGATGCGGATATTCTGATGGTTTTCCCGGATAAAAGGTGCCGCCCGCGACAGGCTGACCACGAAGCTGTTGGGCTGCCGCAATGCCGATGCCACCAAGGCCCTGCCGATGCCCCGAGTGGTCCCGGTGATGAGAAAAAGATGCTCAAGCGGTGGCACATCCATGGGTGGAATATCTCCTCTTTCGGTTCAACGCACCCGGCTGTCGACTGTCGGGACATCAGCGTATTTGGAAGAAGGGTTCTCGGATCCTACTCCATTATCCTGAACACCGGGTGGTCGATGCGGCTTTCCCGGCAGCGGGGGCAGCGCCCGGGCTTGGTGAGTCGGCGCCGATCCGTGAAAGTGAAGCCGCATGCCAGGCAGGTACAGGGGGTAACTGCCAGTTTCCGTCCCTGGCCGGCCACCGTTTTTTGAATGTGGGCCAGGTGCCGGTAGACCTCCTTCTCCGACGTCCGAACCGCCTGTGAAAGATCCAGCGCCGTCATGGCCTCCTGGCTCAACAGGTCGATGATCTGCCGGCGAACGGTTCCCATGGGTGAAGTCAAGATGCCTTCATATCCACCTGTCGCCGGATATGGTCGATGAGCCCCGGCAGGCAGGCGGCGATTTCACCGGCGCAGGTTTCATAGGCCCCGAAGGGCGAGCCATAGGGGTCTTCAATTTCCGGGTTTTGCCGATTGGCTGCAAAGGTGCCCAGTAGCAGGGCGTATTTGCAGCGGAAGAAAAGCAGGTCGTTGATCTTATCGATGTGATATTTTTCCATGGCCAGCACCAGGTCGGCGGCTCTGACCATGCCGCCATCCAGTATCCTTGCCCGGTGGTGGCTGATGTCCGCCCCGTATGCAGCGGCTGCCTCGACGGCAAACGGTTCCGCCCGGTTGCCGTAAAGCCCGTGGGTTCCTGCCGATCGAATCGAGACCACCGGTTTCAAGGTCTCCGGCAACCGGTCCAACAACAGACCCTCTGCCATGGGGCTCCGGCAGATATTGCCCGTGCAGACCATGAGTACTGAAAATGTCAAAATGCCTCCATCACGGTTGGTTATACTGACTTCACTATAGAGACGGCAGACCTCAAAGTCAATGAAACGGGCAATCCATGGGGTTGGACCGCGTTGGATACTGAAGCCGTTTAATAATAAAGGGACCGCCAATCATACCCGAATACTATCATCCAATGGTTGATCTTTTTACCGGGGTTTACTATATGCATGGACTTAACAAGGGGCGTTTCCCCCTCTCCCTGCATACCCTTCGGAGAATCCCATGTCTGACACCCGAGTCCTGTTTGTAGACGACGACCGAGACATCCTGGCCATGGTCGAACAGTACCTGACGATCAAAGGATACGATGTGACCACCGTGGACAACGGTATCGAAGCCGTTGGGATCGTCAAGGAAAAACAGATCGACATTGTCTTTACCGATTACAAGATGCCCGAATTCAATGGCCTGGAGCTTCTGGTGGCCATCAAGAAATACCGGCCCCAGACCGAGGTGATCATCGTTACCGGCTACGGATCCATGGAGTCGGCCATTCAGGCCATGAAATTCGGCAGCTACGACTACCTGCAAAAACCCTTCAAACTGGATCACCTCAGGCTGATCATCGACCGGATTGTCGAAGAGAAGAAAATCAAGGACAAGGCTCAATTGATCCGCAAGATTTCCCGGGAGCGGCACCAGTATGGCAGGATGATCGGCTTGTGCCCCAAGATGCGGGAAATCTACGAGGTGATCGACACGATCAGCATCGAGAATCCCATGGTTCTGATCCATGGGGAGAGCGGGACGGGCAAGGAGTTGACGGCACGAACCATTCACGACAACAGCGACCGCAAAGAGCTGCCCTTCGTGCCGGTAAACTGCAACAGTCTGAAAAAAAAGACGAAAACAGAAGATGAAATCGCCGCTCATCTGTCGGGCATGCTTGCATCCGTGGGCGGGGGCACCTTGTATCTCGACGAGGTCTCGTCGCTTTCATCGACCGTGCGCGAACGGATGCTGGAGCTGTTGGGCGATGCGGAAACGAAGACCGGCCAGCGGCCCCGACTGATTGCCGGAACCAGCAGGGAACTGGATGAAGTCATTGCCAGCGGTGCCATGAAAAAGGATCTTCTGGATCTGTTCAATGCGGTGTTCATCAAGCTGCCGCCGCTTCGGGAGCGCAAGGAGGACATCCCGCTGCTGATCAACCATTTTCTCTACACCGACAGCCCGGTGGCCAAAACCCGGATTTACGGCATCACGCCGTCGGCTATGAATATCCTGCTCCAGTATCACTGGCCGGGCAACCTGATCCAACTGCAGAACGTGATCGAGCGGGCATTTGCCATGGGTGTTGAAAATGCCATCGGCCCCGAGGACCTGCCGGCGGAGATCCGCACCTTCGGTACCATCTCGCAAATGGGTTGAGGATCTTTTCATTTTCTGACCCCACATTGCCATGGTCGACATCCTTCTGATCCAGCCGCCGATGGCGGACTTCTACCTAACCGCCAAGCGGACCGTTCCTTACGGGCTGGCATCCATCGCCGCTGCAGTCGAGCGAAAAGGCTTTTCGGTGGGCCTTTTAGATGGCATGGCCACCGGAAAATCACGGGTCATCACCCTGCCTGAAGCGATGGATGGCCTTGCTGCCTTTTATGGCCGGGCGGACCAGAGCCCCTTTAGCCTGTTTCACCATTTTCGTCACTACGGCTACAGCCTTGAATATATTGGCCGACAGATAAAGGCCTCCGGGGCCTTTCTTGTCGGCATCGCTTCTTTGTTTACGGCTTACAGCGATATGGCCCTGGCTGTGGCCCGGATGGCCAAGGTCAGCCTGCCCGGTTGTACCGTGGTTCTTGGCGGCCATCATCCTACAACCCTGCCGGCGGCGGTCATGGTGGAAACGGCCGTGGACCTGGTGCTCCGGGGAGAGGGTGAGGTCGGTCTGCCGGCTCTGGCTACGGCATTGAAGTCGGGCCGGAATCTTGCCGGAGTGCCGGGTATCGTGTACCGCAACCCTGACGGCTCCCTTCATATCGGCGAGCCGGTCCTGTGCCGGGATCCGGATCAACTTCCCGCGCCCGCCTTCGGGTTGATCCGGCGAAAATTCTATCAGCGGCATGGGCGGGACAGCATCGTGGTCACCGCCGGCAGGGGCTGCCCGCTGGCCTGCAGCTACTGCGCTACGGGTGCCGGATCGTGGATGGGGTTCAGAAAACGGTCGGTCGCTGCCGTGCTGCGGGAAATTCGGGCCGCTTCCGCGGGGCGGCAAGTCGGATTCGTCGATTTCGAGGATGAGAACCTCACCATGGACCGTCGGTGGTTCCTTGAACTGATGGCGGGGATTCGCGACATTTTCGGCGATTCACCCCCCGAGCTCCGGGCGATGAACGGCCTGTTCCCGCCCACCCTTACCGAAGCGGTGGTAAGGGTCATGAAGACCACCGGATTCAAGGCCCTGAACCTCTCTCTGGGAAGTTCGGACGCCGGACAGTTGAAGCGTTTCAACCGTCCCGATGTGCGCGGTGCGTTCGACCGGGTACTGGATCATGCCCGGCGGGAAGGTCTCTCTGCCGTGGGATACATCATCGTCGGGGCACCGGATCAGGACCCCCTTTCGTCGGTGAACGACCTGCTGTTTCTGGCCCGGCGCCAGGTGCTGGCCGGGGTTTCCGTGTTCTATCCGGCGCCGGGCAGCGCGGATTACGAGCGCTGTCGCGTCTTGGGCCTGCTGCCGTCATCCTATGACGGCATGCGCGCCACGGCACTGCCCATCGACCAACGTACCACGCGCACCGATTCGGTCACCCTCCTGCGGCTGGGCAGGATCCTTAATTTCATGAAGCACCTTGCGACCGCCGGCGTTCCGGTTCCACGGCCGGCGCCGGCGGACAATCATCTGGATCCTTCCCTGGACCGGCAGCAGGTAGGCCTGAAACTGCTGGCGGCATTTCTGTGGGACGGGGGTATCCGGGGCCTCGATCCCGACGGTACGGTATATGACCACCGGTTTTCAGCTCATCTCTGTAATCGGTTTTTGGAAGGGTTGCCGGCCGGTTAGACCTAACCGATCACCACGACTAACCCGAATGCGGTGATTACTGCCCCGCAGATCCTGTTGATCCAGCGCATGGTTTTCGTATTCATGCGGGTATTGAACAGGCTGCTGGCCGATGAGAGGATGATCCACCAGGCCATGGACCCGGAGAAAACGCCGGCCACCAGCCATCCGGCAGCCGCATGGCCGGCATCGACACTGCTGAGGCCCATCCCGGCGAATACCGCGGCAAAAGAGAGAATGGTCATGGGGTTGGTCAGGGTGAGAAACAGGGCGGAAAGATAGTCCATGGCGGCATTGCCGGGTGTGGTGGCCGGCAGCCGCTCATCGGTTCGGGACAGAAAGATGCGGATGCCCAGCCAGCAGAGGAACAGGCCGCCGGAAAGCTGGATCCAGGCTTGCTGGCCCACCACAAACCCCGTGATGCCGGCGAGTCCGAAGCCGGCCACACAGCCGTAGATGGCATCGGCCGTGGCGGCGCCCATCCCGGTGAGCAGTCCGGCCGTCCAGCCGCTGGTCAGGCTGCGGCGGATGCACAGGATGCCGATAGGGCCGACCGGGGCGGCGATGGAGAATCCGAATATCAATCCCTTGATGAAAAATGAAAGGTCCATGGCGGCCACCTTACCTCACCGGTGTTGCCGTTGCCATGGCGAAACCATGTTTTTCGGGGTTGTTTGCCTAATAAAACAAGGAGAATCAGGCCATGGACCTTCAGGTTGAAAAATTGCTGGACCGGATCGGACGAAAGATCCTTGCCGCGCTGCAGGAAAATGCCAGGATACCCTTGAGCCGCATCGGCGAAAAAGTGGGATTGTCGGCGCCGGCGGTGGCCGAGCGGGTGAAGAAACTGGAGGAAGCGGGTGTGATCAAAGGCTACCATGCCCGCATCGATCCGGCTGCCATGGGCCGGCCGGTGTCCGCTTTTATCCACCTGACCACCGATGCACGGCACTACCCGGCCGTGAAGACATTGGCTGCCGAGATGCCTCAGGTCAGCGCCTGTCACCACATCAGCGGAGATGCCTCGTTCGTCCTGTTCGTTCGGGTAGACGATGTGTCTGATTTAGAGGCGGTGGTGGCCCGGTTAAGCCCTTTTGGTCAGACGAAAACGGCCATCGTGCTTTCCACCCCGGTGGACAAGATGGCGATGGTGCCTCTGCTTTGAGTGGCATATTAAACAAAACCCTCAGTTGGCTGACTCGGTATTGACTACCTGGCGGATACGGATGGGGCGTTTGACGGGTTTGGGGTTGAGATTGTTGTTGATCAGAAAGCCCTTGAGCCATCCCTTGGCTTCCCTGGCGGCGTCGTGTTCGGCGTAGTACGCTTTGATATCCCGGATCTCCGGGTAGGCCATATCCACCCGCTGCCACTGGTTGGGCGCCATCTTGGCCTCCAGAGCATAGAGTACGTCCTTGGTTTCCACGGCCACCAGGCGAATGGTCGGCCCCAGCTTTCTTTCCAGGTCCCGAATGGTTTCGAGATCCTCGGGGCTGAGGGCGGCGATCTTCAGATCTTCCAGACCGGTCATGTGCCAACACCTTTGTCTTTCCTGCAGGATTATGGTCGTTTCCGCGCCCCGGCGGGCAACGGTCATTCATACCGGCCGCATCAAATCAAATTCGATCGGTCTTGTCAATTTCGCCGGGGGTAAGACAGCAGTAATCTGTGGAAACAATCCTGAGCGGGACTGACACATCCGGATGCTTTTTTCGATTTCATCAAACTTTAAAACTGCCCACAATCGTATTCAGATCCTTGGCCATCCGCTTTAGGTTCTCGCCGCTGAGCATGACCTGATCGCTGCCGCTGGCGATTTCGCTGGAACTCTGATTGACCACGGCAATATCGCGGGTGATCTCGGCAGCCACCGTGGAACTCTGGTTGACGTTCTCGTTGACTTCCTGGATCCCCTGGGATGCCTGGGCAATGTTGCCGGCGATCTCTTTGGTCGCAGCGGACTGCTCTTCCACGGCCGTGGCGATGGTCCCTACAATCTCGTTGACATTTTTGATGACCTCTGAAATCTCGTTGATACCCCTGACGGTTCCGTCGGTGCTGCCCTGAATCTTGGCGATCTTCTCCTTGATTTCGAGGGTGGCCGCCGAGGTCTGCTTGGCCAGTTCCTTGATCTCATTGGCCACCACGGCAAAGCCCTTTCCCGCTTCTCCCGCCCGGGCGGCCTCGATGGTGGCATTGAGAGCCAGCAGGTTGACCTGTTCGGAAATTTCCGTAATGGTTTCGACCACCTTGCCGATGCCTTGAGCCGCCTGTCCCAACCCTTCCATCTGGCCGGACGTTTCCCCGGCCTTGTGGACGGCCTGATCGGATATGGCCCGGGCCTTTTCGGCATTCTGGGCGATCTCATTGATGGTGGCGGTCATCTCTTCGGCGGCGGTGGCCACCATGGAGGTGTTGGTGGAAGATTGTTCCATGGCGGCGGCCACGTTGTTCAGATTGGCGGTCATCTCTTCGGCGGCGGTGGCCACGTTATTGGCCCGGCTGGATGTTTCGCCGGCGCCCTTGGACAGCTTTGCAGCGATTTCTGTGAACTCACTGGACGAACGGTCCACCATGTTTGAATTTTCCGCAATTTTCCTGATCATGACCTGTAGCTTTTCAAGGAACGTATTAAACCATCCGGCCAGTTCCCCGATTTCATCTTTTTTGATTATCTCCAAACGCCTGGTCAGATCTCCCTCTCCCTGGGCAATATCTTTCAGCATCGCCACGGTACGATTGATGGGAACGGTGACCGACCTCGAACTGAAAAGGAGCGGAACGATGATGGCTGCCAGCAGGACGATGCATAGCGTTGCGATTCCCCATTGAATTTTCTGCATCGTGGCATATAGGTCATTGGCGTTGTAGATATATGCCATCACGCCAATCTGTTTGCCGCTGAAGTCCTTTATGGGTAACACGGTCGCAAAAAAATCGCCGAGCCGAGCCGTTTTCAATTCTTCCTGACCGCTGGAAAGCAGTCCAGGTGTTAAAATGGCGTCGGTGATTTTATTGTCGGTTGAAGACACGAAAACAAATTTATCTCCCATGACCGGGTTTTTCGAAGCGTCCTGCAACCGGGTGGCAATGGGCAGAAACTCCTTGTTCATATATACGGCAATGTACTCCTTGTCGTTGCTGATGCTGTACTTTACCAGGGGGTCATAGGTGGAAAGGGATTCCACGGATCCCAGAAACTTTCCACTGTCGGAGATGACGGGTGCTATTCCGCGAATGGCGAACCCGCCCCGGCCGATTTCAATACCGGTGATCGGACGATGGTTGCCGTTGCTGATGGTCGAGATCGTATCGCGGAATGAACTCAGGTCATCGCTCTTATGTTGATCTTTCTTCCACAGCCGAAGAAGGCTCCTCGCCGGCGGGACATGAAAATGAAGGCGCAGGGAGTTTCCGTCATGGGTTTCCCGGTAGCCCTTCTCGATGGATGAAAAATGGTCGCGAAGCTGCTGACGGGCCGATTCCATCTGCGGGTCATCGGTAGCTTCCAGGTTGCCTTTATAGGCCGTTTCGTAAGCATCCTGAACGGTCTTTGCCCGGCTGAAAAGAGCTGCCTGAGTCAGCATCTCTTCCGCGATCCGATTTTCGCTGATGGAAATATCGGCCACCTTGGACCGGGCAATACGATCGAGATTCCGTTGCACCAGGCGGGAGACGGTGGCGCCTGCAATAAAATAAAGAGCAACTGAAAAAATCAGGGTTGCACTGACTGCGGGCAGCAAGATTCGCTTACTAATTTTTTGCATGTTTTTCATGACCTGCATTTCCTCCGAACGACCTATTTCAGGTTAATTGATTCTGCTCATTTAGATAATGTCGTCCGCCGTCGGCTAAACTTTAATGATAAATTAATGATAATTATCTGGTTTTATATCTGCATTTAATTAGTCAAGAAGGCGGATAGAAACAAAATGGAATCGATGACAGGTGGGATTTGATGATGCGAGTTTAACTTGAAGCCGATTGAGGCGTTCTTTCAGGCGGGTAGCAACCGGCTGCGCAATGTTTGATAGGAGAAGTTTGACCCTGTCAAACCATTGCCCGCGATGGATCTTGTCGCGGCATTTCACCAACCAACCGGCTTTTGACAACCTTTTCTTTGTGGTTACTGTTGTAGTTATTTCTATTCAACGGTGATGACACCGGTTTGCCATCTTTAGGAGCAACCTGATGACAGAGAAAAACCCCATCGATGAAGGCACATGCCGGTCCGACGTCGAATGCCACGAGCAGGCGCGTTTGAAGCTGCCTGAAATTGCTGAGCGGATTATCGATCACTGCCAGAACAGCCCCTGCTACACCCACATCGACAGCGAGCCCATTTCCTCGGAAGGATTCGTGGCGAATACCATCGATCTGTTTCGGGAGGTGTTGTTTCCCGGCTATTTTTCCCGCGAAAAACTGGATCCGGTAAACATGCGCTACAGCTTGGGCCAGACCGTGTCGAAGCTGTTCGACCTGCTTTCAGAGCAGATCACCCACAATGTCCGGCACGACTGCCTGCGCTACCATCTTTCCTGCAGCGGCTGCGAATCGCAGGGCTACACCATCGCCCTCGAGGTCATGGACGCCATTCCTGAAATCCGGCAGATCCTGGCCTCGGATGTCAGGGCCGCTTTCGAGGGGGATCCTGCAGCCAAGAGTCACGACGAGATCATCTTCAGCTATCCGGGTCTTTATGCCATCAGCGTTTACCGGGTGGCCCACAAGTTGTTCGAACTGGGGGTGCCTATGCTCCCCCGGATCATGAGCGAGCATGCCCACAGCATTACCGGCATCGATATCCATCCCGGAGCCACCATCGGCGGCCGGTTTGTCATCGATCACGGCACCGGTGTGGTGATCGGTGAGACCACCGAGATCGGCAGCAACGTGCGCATCTATCAGGGGGTGACCCTGGGCGCCTTGTCCCTGCCCAAGGATGCGGGAGAAAAATTGCGCGGCAAAAAGCGCCATCCCACCATCGAAGATGAGGTCATCATTTATTCCGGCGCCACCGTTTTAGGCGGGGATACGGTGATCGGCGCCCGTTCGGTGGTGGGTGGCAACGTCTGGCTGACCGAATCCATCCCTCCCGATACCACCGTGATGATGGAAATGCCCAGACTGATTATTAAGGAGACCCGCCGGAAGACCGGCAGTTAGGACTTTCAGCAAGGAGGATATCATGACCGTTCACCGAGCCATTCATACCACCATTGGAAAGACGCCCCTGGTCCGGCTGAACCGCACCGGCGGCGAACTTCATGCCGAGATCGTTGCCAAGCTGGAGTTCTTCAACCCGCTGGGCAGCGTCAAGGACCGCATCGCTGCCGCCATGATCGACGATGCCGAAAAAAAAGGATTGATCGGGCCGGCCACCCTGATCGTGGAACCCACCAGCGGCAACACTGGCATCGGGCTGGCCTTTATCTGTGCGGCCCGGGGATACCGGATTTGCCTGACCATGCCGGAAACCATGAGCGTCGAGCGCCAGAAACTGCTCCGCCATCTGGGGGCGCAGTTGGTGCTCACCCCGGGTCCTCAGGGTATGGGCGGGGCCATCGAAAAAGCCAAGGCCATCGTCGCGGAAAATCCGGGGGCCTTCATGCCCGACCAGTTTGGAAATCCGGCCAACCCGCGCATCCACCGGGAGACCACGGCTGTGGAGATCTGGGCGGACACGGCCGGTGATGTGGACATTCTGGTGTCCGGCGTGGGCACCGGCGGCACCCTTACCGGCGTGGGGGGATTTTTCAAGGAGAAGAAGCCCGGTTTCCAGTGTGTGGCCGTGGAACCGGCCGCCTCGCCCGTGCTTTCCGGCGGCGAAAAGGGACCGCACAAAATCCAGGGCATCGGTGCGGGCTTCGTGCCCCGGGTGCTGGACCGGTCCCTGATTGACGAAGTGGTCACCGTTTCCAACGAGGACTCATTTGAAACGGCGCGGCGTCTGGCAGCCCGGGAAGGCATCCTGTGCGGCATTTCCTCCGGCGCGGCGGTATGGGCGTCCATGAAGGTCGCGTCGCGGGCGGAAAATGCCGGCAAACGCATTGTTACCATTTTGCCCAGTACGGGGGAGCGGTATTTGAGCACGGAACTGTTCGTTTAATCGTTGAGCTGTATATCCTTGCCCGCCATCACCCGGTTCATATTGCGCACAGCGCACATCTTGCCGCACATGGTACAGCTTTCTTCATGCTCGGGTGGCGAGCTTTCCCGATAGCGGGTGGCTTTCTCAGGATCCATGGCCAGATTGAGCATCTGCTTCCAGTCCAGATCCGCCCGTGCCTGAGCCATGGCATCGTCCCAGTTCCTGGCGCCGGGGATGCCCTTGGCGATATCGGCGGCGTGGGCGGCGATACGGGTGGCGATGATTCCCTCTTTCATATCTTCCAGATCGGGCAGGCGCAGATGCTCGGCAGGGGTGACGTAGCACAGGAAATCGGCGCCGCTGGCGGCGGCCACAGCACCGCCGATGGCGCTGGTGATGTGGTCGTAGCCGGGCGCCACGTCGGTGACGATGGGCCCCAGTACATAAAAGGGGGCTCCGTGGCACAGCCGCTTTTCCAGCATCATGTTGCCGGCAATTTCGTTTAAGGCCATGTGGCCCGGCCCCTCGATCATCACCTGGACGTTCTTCTCCCAGGCCTGTTTGGTCAATTCCCCTAAAGTGATCAGTTCTTCCACCTGACTGGCGTCGGTGGCGTCGTGCAGGCAGCCCGGCCGGCAGCCGTCCCCCAGGCTCAAGCTCACGTCATGCGCCAGGCAGATCTCCAGCAGGCGGTCGTAATATTCGTAAAAGGGGTTCTCCCGGTCGTTCAGCTGCATCCAGGTGAACATGAGGGAACCGCCCCGGGAGACGATATTGGTGATGCGCTCCCGGCGTTTGATTTTTTCCGCGGCACGGCGGTTGAGCCCGGCATGGATGGTGAGAAAATCAACCCCGTCTTCGCAGTGGCGCTCGACCCCATCGAAAATCTCGTCCACAGTCAGATCCTTGAGATTCTTGTCGTAAAAGCCCACGGCGTCATAGATGGGAACGGTACCGATCATGGCCGGCGACGTATCCACCAGCCTGCGCCGGAACTCCCGGGTTTTGCCGTAGCAACTCAGGTCCATGATGGCTTCGGTTTCCAGCGCCAGGGCCAGCCGAACCTTGTCCATTTCCAGATCGAGGTTGCAGCAGTCCTTGGAAATGCCCAGGTTGACGTTGATTTTGGTGCGGAGTCCCTGGCCGACGCCTTCCGGATCCAGGTTCGTATGGTTCCTGTTGGCCGGGATGATGACCTTGCCGGCGGCGATCAGTTGCCGCAGGGTTTCCGGGGCCATCTTCTCCTTTTGGGCAACGATAGTCATTTGGGACGTGACGATGCCCTGGCGGGCGGCGTCCATCTGGGTGGAGTAGGTCATGAGGTTATCCTTATGTGAAAGGGTTCAAGGGACGGTTGCTTAAGATGGCCGCGATCACCACGTCGGCCTGCTTGGCGGCGGCGATGCCGACCACGGCGGCGGTGGGGGGCCGGTCCGCGGATACCTCCGAGTATCCGTCGCCAACCAGGTAAAAGGTTTCACGCACCCACCGGGTCCGGATCCGGTCGCTGTCTCCCCATCCGCCGATTCCCGATGCGCAGACCAGCAGGCGGGGATCGGTAATGAAGGCGTCCGCCATCATCTTTTTGTCCCGGCCGCGATCCAGAGCTTCTATGATAATGTGGCAGTGCGCGAACATATGGACGACATTGCCGGCATCCAGGCGGATATCCAATGCCTGCATCTCCAGGTCCGGGTTGATTCGTTTCAGGTTGGCTTCCAGAGCGGTCACTTTTTTCATGCCCACCTGGTCGATGAAGAAAAACTGGCGGTTCAGGTTGGACGGGGCCACACGGTCGAAATCGGCAACCTTCAGCCGGCAGATACCGGAACGGACCAGATGGGCGGCAGCGTTAGAGCCCAGGCCGCCGGCACCGGCGATGCCCACGCGTACCGATCCCAGACGCCGGATCTGGTCATTCGTAAAATGGTCCCGAAGGCCGCTGAGAAATGGATTATGCGTCATGGATCAATTCTGTTCCAATTCCGGAAGCAATCCAGCCCTTCGCTTCCAGTCCAAACCGATTCAGCCTAAACGCCTAACCCTTGCCAATCCTTGAATACCGGTTGCCAGCCGGCCCGGCGGAGCATGTCCACCATCTCCGGCGCTGTGCGTTCGTCGGAAATTTCGAACTGGGCGGTGCTGTCTGCCTTATCGGTCCTGCCGCCCACCGCCGTGCAGGAGCCGGCCGACATGCGGGTAACCCCCAGGGGCAGGAGCCGGTCTCGGAACCGGGCCCTCTCCCGGGTGGAGATGGTGATGCCCGCCCGGGGCATGAACAGGCGCAGGGCGGTCATCGTCTGGACGATATGGCGGTCGTCGACGATGCAACCAGGCTGGTAACCGCCCACATGGGGCCGTATGCGGGGCAGGGAGACGCTGATCTCCGTTTCCGGATAACGGTCCTGCAGGTAGTGGGCGTGCAACCCGGTGAAAAAGGCGTCCTGCCGCCAGTCGTCCAGACCCAGTAGGGCCCCCACGTTGACCGCCCGCATGCCTGCCCGGCAGGCGCGTTCCGGTGCATCCAGGCGGAAGCGGTAGTCCCGTTTGGGGCCTTTGGGGTGCAGCCGGCTGTAAAGCGCTTCGTTGTATGTTTCCTGGTAAAGGGTCAGGCTGTCGACCCCGGCCTCGATCAGGCGCCGGTAGTCCACCTGCGACAGAGCATAGATTTCCATGCCGATGGCCGGAAAATAGCGGCCAAGCAACTTGCAGCAACTTTCTATGTACGCCACGCTGGCGATGGCCGGCGCGTCACCGGTGAGAATCAGGATGTGTTTGAGACCGGTTTCGGCGATGACCCGGGCCTCGGTCTCGACTTCTTTTAAAGTCAGCTGGCGGCGGACGATGCGGTTGTTCTGATTGAAACCGCAGTACAAACAGCTGTTCGTGCAGAAGTTGGACAGGTAGAGCGGCGTAAACAGCACCATGGTGCGGCCGAATTGGGCGACCGTCAGGTCGTGGGCCTTCTGGGCCATCTGCTCCAGGTGCGGCTCGGCCGCCGGCGAGAGCAGGCACAGGAAATCTTCGGGGGCGAGGGTGCGCTTGCCCAGCACCCGTTGAACATCGCAATCGGCGGCCGATTCAACCTGGCGGGGAATGCCGCCGTCGCGATAGGCGGCATAATGGTCATAAAAGCCCATGGGTTGCGCTTTATTCCTGTTCATATAGAAAACCGGTCAACGGGGACGATGCGGCCGCGCGTGTCCGCATGGCTCCCGGTCCGGCGTTCCACGCGTCTCTGCCGGCCCGGATGGCCGCGGCAAAGGCCCGGGCCATGGCCACCGGATCCGCGGCGCTGGCAATGGCCGTGTTTACCAGGCAGGCGTCGGCGCCCATTTCCATGGCTTCGCAGGCCTGCGACGGCTTGCCGATGCCCGCATCCACCACCACGGGAACCTTGATTTCATCGATAATGATCTGCAGCATCTCCCGGGTGGTGAGTCCGCGGTTGGTGCCGATGGGTGCGGCCAGGGGCATGACGGCGGCGGCCCCCGCAGCCTCCAGCTGGCGGGCGACGATGGGGTCCGCATTGATGTAGGGCAGCGCCACGAACCCTTCCTTTACCAGGATTTCTGTGGCCCGGACGGTCTCGTGGCCATCGGGCAGCAGGTGCTTGTTGTCCGGGATGACCTCGATCTTGACCCAGTTGCCGCAGCCGGCCGCTCGGGCCAGCCGGGCGATGCGCACGGCCTCCTCGGCCGTGCGCGCACCCGAGGTGTTGGGCAGCAGCTGCATGTCGTCGGGGATGTGCTGAATCACGTTGTCGGTGGCTGCCTCGAAATCCACCCGGCGAAGGGCCACGGTGATGATCCGGGATCCCGAGGCCGCAATGATTTCCGGGATCATGTCGTCTGAAGCATACTTGCCGGTGCCGACCAGCAGGCGCGAGTCAAATTCATGCCCGCCGATGATCAGGGCATCCCTTGAATCGGTTGGGTTCATCGCTTCATCCTCCGCCCACGAACCTGAGGATCTCGAGGGCGTCGTTTTCCTTCAGGGGCGTCTGGTTGAAATCGGCCTCCGTGAGGATCGTCATATTATGCTCCACCACGATGGTGATTGGGTCCAGGCCTTTTTCCCGGATCAGATCGCCGAGGGTGATGCCAGCCGGCACCGTTGTCTTTTGCCCATTGAGCCGGATGTCCATGGTTGTCTCCCCGCCTCACAAATAAAAAAAGGCCTGCCCGGAAGGGCAAGCCTGACAAAAAGATCCGAAAACGCATTTTCTTGTCGTGCTTCCCTACGGCAGTATTATCTGCATCAGGTTCGAAGGGTCAGCGCCATTGCGCCATCTCAGCCCCATTGTGGGGCACCCCCAGCATCTGTGTATGCCGACACCTTAATGAGTGATGTCGGCAAAGTCAAGCATACAGTAAGGCCTTCGACCGAAGTTTTACAGCCGGTAAACTTTTCTGACATGTTTCAATGCGGTTTTGCCTGTTCCCCAGGTGAAAAAACGCGGTCGGTGGACGATGGGTAAGGCTGCCTGCAGGATAAGCGGATTTCTCTTGCAATGGCATGTCAATTGCTGATTGAAAGCGGGATAGGGTTGCTGTTTCAACACTGCAGATGGGAGACCAATGACACTTCTGAAGAAAATTCGAGATTGGTTTGGTAGAACGGGAACGGACAGCCCTTCCCGAGAACGGCTTATGGCCGCTTTTCAGGACAAGTATGCCAATTTTCAGACCCTGCTGGCCTCCAATACCGAACTGCTCACCATTATTGCCGATATCGAACGGAAGCTGGACGGACAGACCGTGTTCGGGCCGTCTTATATCGAGGCGCTGAGCATGAGAAGCCTTTTTCATGCGTCCCGCATGGTGCGTTGTCTGGAGAATATGTCGGGGCGACCCTATCCGGTACTAGAAAAAAAGTTGATCGACATCTCTAACCGAATCACATCGGATACCGTGGACAGACCCCCGGCAGCACCCGGAAAACAACCGCTGGTCCTGCCATACGGGGCTGTGCGTCGGGATGCGGTGGAGCTGGTGGGCGCCAAAAATGCCAACATCGGTGAAATCACGAATGTCCTGGAGATTCCCACCCCCAGAGGATTCGCCATCACCACCGCAGCCTTCCGGCATTTTATTCAAGCCAATGACCTGGGCGCATCTATACTGCGGATGAAGCGTAAGGCAGACCTCATCGAAACCGAAACCATTGTGGAGGTCAGTGAAGCGATTCAGGCGCAAATCCTGGCGGCAGATGTTCCCGACGACCTGGCACGAGTCATCCTCAATGCCCATGATCAGCTCGTTCAGGCGGTCGGGCCAGATCGTGGGCCGGTGAAAGTTTCCATGCGCAGCAGCGCTCTGGGTGAAGACAGCGCCCTCTCTTTTGCCGGCCAGTACCTGACGGTACTCAATGTGAGGCATGACCGGATCCTGTCCGAATACAGACGCATCATCGCCAGCCTCTTCTCCGCCCATGCCATTGCCTATCGGCTTCACATGGCCATGACCTTCGAGGACGCGGTGATGGCGGTGGCCTGCCAGGAGATGATCGATGCGTTGGCCAGCGGGGTAATGGTTACCCAAAATCCCGTTAACCCCTTGGAAAACCGGATTTTGATCGATGCGGTCTGGGGCCTGGGTCCCTATGCCGTGGACGGCATCGTTCCCCCGGACACGTATACGTTGTCCAAAGAGCGGTTGCCTCAATTGCTTTCAGCCGTCCAGGTCCCGAAACACAGGCAACTGGTCACCGATGGCAACGGACAGGTCAAAGATGCGCCGGTACCCGAAAATTACCGGCACCAGCCGTGCCTGACAGAGGACCAGGCCCGGCGACTGGCCGATTACGGGATGCGCCTGGAAGCCTATTTCGGCGGACCCCAGGATATCGAATGGGCCCTTGACCGACAGGGCCGCCTGGTTATTCTTCAGGCACGGCCATTGCGGTTGCAAACTGCAGAATCCAACCCCCACGGGCGCAGGGCCGGTTCGATTCCCGGCCATATGGTGCTGGCAGAAGGCGGAGAGATCGCCTGCGCCGGCGTTGGCTGCGGGCCGGTGTTTCAGGTGCGCGGTGATGCCGATGTGGCAGCCTTCCCCGACGGCGCGGTACTGGTCAGCACCCAGTCGTCGTCCCAGCTGGTCATGGCCATGTCCAAGGCCAGGGCGATCCTCACCGATTCGGGGAACATCACCGGCCACATGGCCTCGCTGACCCGGGAATACATGATTCCCACCATCCTCAATCTGAAAAATATCACATCCATCCTGTCACCGGGTACCGAAGTCACCGTAGATGCATTCAACGGCAGGGTTTATGCCGGCCGCGTCCCGGAGCTGATCGATACGGAATTCAAAACGTCCGGCGCCATGGTCAATACGCCTGCCTACCACGACCTGCGACGGCGGGCCGATGCCATTGTACCTTTGAATCTCAAAGACCCCAAATCCTCCGGGTTCGCCCCGGCCTACTGCAATACCATCCATGACATCATGCGATTCGTCCACGAGAAGGCTTATGAAGAGATTTTTCAGTTGGGCGACTTGGTCAGCGACCGTGGACGGCTTTCCGCCCGCCTGGATGCCCAGCTGCCTCTGGATCTTTACGTCATCGATCTGGGCGGTGGCCTCAGCGTGGATTCGACCCGCCTGCATCGGATTACCGCGGATCAGGTCACCTCGGTTCCCTTTGCCGCGCTGCTCAAGGGAATGCTCAACGATGACCTGAAAAGTAGGGAGCCGCGGCCGATTCATCTGGGCGGATTCTTTTCGGTGATGGCCCGGCAGATGGTGGAACCCCCCAACCGGTCCAACGAACGGTTCGGCGATCGAAGTTACGCCATCATTTCGGACCGCTACATGAATTTCAGTTCCCGTGTGGGCTATCACTACAGCGTTCTGGACTGCTATTTAGGAAAAACGACTGCTAAAAACTACATCAATTTTCAGTTCAAGGGGGGAGCCGCCGATGATGTCCGGCGCAGCCGGCGGGCCAGGGTGATCGAAACCGTGCTGATCGAACTGGGGTTTCTGGTGAATACGGTGGCCGATCGCGTTACCGCCCGCATCGCCAAACAGGGAGCCTCGGTATTGGCGGAAAAACTCGATTGGCTGGGGCGGCTGCTGATTTTTACCCGCCAGATGGATATGCTCATGCACAGCGACGGCCTGGTGAGTGAGATGGCCCGCTGTTTTCTAAACGGTAACTATCACCTTTCACCTGACGAAAAACAACCCGACGACACCATCGCCCGTTGAATGGCTTAAGCCGGATTGCACAGGGGGGAAATACGCACGAATCCGTCCGGTGTGAGGGGTGCCGACAAATCCACCCGGCCGAGAATCTGTTCATTTTCAATGCGGGTTACTATCAATTGCGCCACCGCCTGCATGTTCCCGTCCACCACCTCAAGGCAATTGCCGGCCGCGACCCGATGCTTTCGGGCCGGCGCTGCGGCCAGTTCCCAATGATCCTTGCGGCGGGCCATTTTTATGATCGGTGCCAGACCCTGGTCCATGAGCAGGTTTTCCCGGCGGGTGGTCAGGTGAAACGAGAGGGCCAGGCTGACAGTCAGCAGCGGCAGCGCCGCCGCAGATATCCACCACGGAGCGATCCCGAGGGTCCGGCGGAACAGGGACGGGCTACTGGCGTTCATGGCGCCGATCGATGTGAAGACGGTGATTGGATAAACGGTTGCTTCTGAGGGATCGGAGCCTTTGCCGACAGAGGCTTTGAGCGTATAAACACCCTCGGGCAGATCGGGAGGGACCGTCAGCATGCCTCGCCAGAAACGGCCCTTCACTTCTACCACGGTCAGTTCAAACCCGGGCATGTCGAGCTGGTATTGCACGTCGGAAATTCGGCGAACCGGCTGGTTCAGATCCCCGCTGACCGGCTGGCGAGAGCCGGTCACGACCCGTATCATGTTTTTCCGGTCCAGATGGCCGGAAACAAAGGTATCCATGGCGGACACCACGAAGATGATGCCGATAACGGCGCCGCAACGGGAAATCAGGCGGCGAAACGGCCATAGCCGGTTCATCATCGTGCCACCTGACCGGGAGCGCAATCGGCCAATCGTTTGATCAGGATGCGGGCAATAATCAGGGTTGCCCCGGCCATCGGCAGGAACGTCTTGAGGAAAAAAACCGTCAGGTTGTCGGGATCCTGCTGGCCCAGGTACATGCAGACGGTCAACTCGGCAAGCAGCATCAGGTTCATCATCACGACGACGGTGCGCTGTCTGCCGTTGAGGCGGTCTTCCTGGGAGATGTGTCGCGGTTCGAACATGGCAGATAATATCCTTAAGTTGTAAAGGGAGAGACCGGCAGAGCCTTTTTTATGGGTGGCGCCTGCCGGTCGGTTTGGGCCTTATTTCTTTCTCAAATCCTGCTTGGAGACGTTCATTACCTTCAGGGCCGATTTGACACCGTCCTTGTTCACCCAGGCCAGGCGCAGGATGTCACCCGGTTCCGGATGAATGCCGATGGCTGCTCCGGAGACATCGAAGACTTCATTTTCTCCCGATGGCTGCCCGTAGGGGAACTGGCTGCTGAACTGGATGTCGTAAGCTTCGATGGTAATTTGTTTGGATGTCTGGTCGAACTGGATGCATTTTCCCTGACTGACCTCGGCGGCCACGGCAGCGCCGGCAATCAGGCATACGGCGATTCCGATGACCATCAGGCAGGATGCAAGGTTGGTTTTTCTCATTGGATGCTCTCCTTTTTCAGACCTTTACGGTGACCTGTTCGCGGTTTTTCTTCTCCCTGAGTTCCTGGGCGGCGCCCTTGAACATGATCGACATGATGTAGATGCAGATGATGCCGATCGTGCTCAGGATCAGCACCGCGGCGGGTGTTTCGAACTTGAACTGCTTTAAGATGATGGAGATCATGCAGCACAGTACGGCGGTGCCGAACGCCAGCCGGATGCCGTAGCCTTTGGCATATTTGGTGGCCACGGTGCCGATCTGGGCGCCGATGGCTGCGCCGGTGAGCATGACGAACACCGCCACGAGCTCGATGCGGCCCTTCAGGGTGTAGGTGAAGGCTCCGTAAAGGCCGGAAATCATGACCTCGAACAGGTCCGTGCCGACAGCGATGTGGGTGGGGGTGCCGATAAAGTAGATCAGGGCCGGCATGCGCAGCAGGCCGCCGCCGATTCCCAGAAAGCCCGCGAGCACACCGGTGATGAAACTGACGATGATGGGCAGCCAGGCCGAGCAGTAGATGCCAGAGACTTTGAAGTGCACCATGGGGGGGATGTTGATCTTATGCAGGGTTTTGTACCAGGTGAACCCTTCGGTGCCTTTTTCGCCGTCCACCACGCCCATTTTTTTCTTGCTGACTGCTTTGGCGTAGTCGGCGAAGACCATGATGGCGATAAGCAGCAGAAAGCCGACGTAAACCCATCGCACCACCGGGCCCACCTGGCCGATGCGCTCCAGCCACATGATCATCTGGGCGCCGCATTCGATGCCCGTCATGGTGCCGATGAGCATTACAAAGCCCAGTTTGTAATCCACGTTACCGAATTTGGAGTGCCGGATGGTGGAAATCATGGACTTGCCGGCAATGTGGGCGATATCCGTGCCGATGGCAAAGGCCATGGGAAATCCTAATATGTTCAGGCCGGGGGTCACCATCCAGGCGCCACCCATGCCGAAAAAACCGCCGATGACACCCACCGAAAAACCGATTAAAACCAATCCCGGCCAGAAGATATCCACGCCGGCAATGGGCATATACATATAAAGCCAAGAAGCGTCCATAAACGTGTTCCTCCTTAATTTAATGTTCGACAATTTTACGGGATTTAAGATCCAGGCCCGTGCGCGACATGATGAAATCCATCAGGAAGCCCAGCGTGCAGCCCATGGCCGCCGTCAGCACCACTGTCCAGACCGCGAACATGACAATATCCGTGTTGTACAGGTTTGCGAAATAGTGCATCACACCGGTCACCCGACGGGTGTCCGCCACCACCACAATGTTGGTGGCCTTGTCTCCCGAGGCCTGTACCATGCTCGGCAGCAGCATCCATATTGTTGCCCATATGCCTGACCATTTATAAATTGTACGCTTCATTGTCATGCTCCTCCTTCTCGAGTTGTATTGATTACCGTTAAGGTGCCTTAGTGCCCCTATTCATAAATACGATGGCATTCGATCGTCGATGCAGCCCGACTCGCCGCGTTGCTCGGCGCCCCAATAACACTGCTAAATTCGCTTCTCCCGCCTTGCGATCCGAGCGCCTCGGCAATCTCGGTGCGTCACCGTAGTTACGAACAGGGCAATTGGTGACCAACCGACGGGGCCGATAACCGATCCCTTGTGATTACTCAGGTGAGCAACTGTTATGCCATCGTTTGGGCGTAATTTTTAACAAACAATTCAATAGGAAAGACTGACCGTCACGATAGGGGGTGTGGATTTCCATCGTTGGATTTAACAGCTTGTAAAAAAAGCAGACAGGGATGCAGGGGGTAGTTGCCCCAGTGGTGATGCGTGGAGGAAGCCCGAACGGGCAATTCGAAATACTGCCTGTATGATCATGCGGCAGGAAGTCAGGGTAAGGGGAGGCCGTTGCAGTAAAGCGGATCGCTTTAATGCCATCGCCTATCAGGATGCCGCTGAGATCCGATCGGAAGGTTTTTGCTAAATCACTTTTTCTTTGACGCTGGCGCCGATCTGCTGAAATCGGCTTTCAATGTCGAAATGTCCCCGGCCGATCTGGTAGACGTTCCGGATGATGGTTTTTTCCGGGCAGGCCAGGCCGGCGAGCAGAATGCACGAGGCCGCCCGAATGTTGTCCGGATTGGTGTCCGCTCCGTTAAACGTGGTCGGGCCGTTGACGATGGCCAGGCCGTCCTCTTCATCAAGATCGATGGACGCCCCCAGTTTTCTCAGCTCGGCCACCTGGCTGAAGCGCTTGTCGAATATGCGCTCCCGGATATAGCTCTGCCCGTCGGCAATGCAGGACAGGGCCATGATGGCCGGCTGGAAATCCGTGGCGAATCCGGGGTAGGGGCAGGTGAGTATGTTGACCGGCTTCAGGTGTTTGCCCGGGGAAGACACGTCCAGAACATGGCCGTTGATGCCGATGTCGATTCCCATCTGCATCATCTTTTCGATGAGAATCCGCAAGTCTCCAGGGGCCACACCGATAATGGAAATCTTTCCCCCGGCAATCCCCGCCGCCATCATGAAAAGGCCGGCATCCAGCCGGTCGTTCATGGCGTAGTGGTCGATGGGATTCAAAGCCGGCACGCCTTCTACGGTCAGGGTCCGGGTGCCCAGGCCGTGGATTTTGCCGCCCATTTTGATCAGGAAATTGGCAAAATCATAGATTTCGGGATCGGATGCGGCATTCTCGATGACAGAGACGCCCTTTGAAAAACAGGCCGCCATCATCAGGTTCTCCGTGCCGGTATGGCTGGGAAAATCCAGGTACATGGTATTGCCCGTAAAGTCTTCGCCGCTGATGACAAAGTCTTCGCCGCTGATGATCCGCGCCCCCAGCCGGGCGAATCCCCGGTAATGGTAGTTCAGGTTCCGGGCCCCCAGGGGGCAGCCGCCGACACTGGGCAGCCTGACTTCGCCGAGGCGTTGAAGCAGCGGCGGGATGAAGAGCACCGATGCCCGCAGCCGGCAGGTGAGCGATTCGGGAAGGTCCGACCGGGTCAGGTGGGTGGCGTCCACACAGACCACCTTTTCCTTGGCAAAATAGTCCACCGTGGCGCCCACATGGCGCATGAGTTCAAAAGCCACGAGAATGTCGTTCAGCGGCGGCACATTACGGATCACACTGCATCCTTTGTCAGCCAGCAGGGATGCGGCCAGCATGGGCAGAATCGCATTTTTGGACCCCTGAACGCAAACACTGCCGGATAGGGGCTTTCCCCCTTCGATTTCGATATACGCCTGACCGGTCATTTGATTTTCCTCGATAGAGTTTCGCATGCAATGATTGATCGCCGTCACGGATGAGGTGTTCTGTTATTATGATTGCTATCGTCAGATTCACTGCCAGTTGACATCGTCCGATAAATAGGCACAAAAGCATCTCCACGGCAACCGATTTTGTGGAGGTTCCGGGATGATCCTACCCGATCTTTTTTCAGGGATTGAAACCAACCGAGAAGAAACGCCGAAGTCCACAGGGGCTCAAAGCAAGGGGTCGGTATGCGCGCTGCCGGTGTCGAATTCGAAGCCTTCTCCGGCAAACAGTTCCTGGCAGGCCGTGACCGCATCGGCATCATACTGCTTGCCTTTTTTTTGGGCTATTTTCGTCAGGGCGGCCTCGATCCCGTTGGCGGGACGATAAGGTCGAAAAGAGCTGTTGGCTTCAGTGACGTCGGCGACCGCCAATATTCTCGCCTCCAGCAGAATCTCTTCTCCTTTCAGGCCCTGCGGGTAGCCCGAGCCGTCCAGACGTTCATGATGCTGAAGGACGATCTGGGCGACGGGCCAAGGGAAAGGTATGTTTTTCAGGATGTCAAAACCGACCCGGGAATGAATTTTGAGCATTTCGAACTCGGCGTCCAGCAGACTGCCGGACCGGCTGAGGATGGAAACGGGAATGCGGATCTTGCCTACATCGTGGAGGATTCCGGCAATGCGAAGACCCTCGATGGTTTTTGGGTCAAGGCCCATTTTTTCTGCGATGGCGCAGGCCAGCTGGGCAACCCGCTGCTGGTGACCGGCCGTGTAGGGATCCCTGATCTCCGCCATGAGGGCCATGCTGCGAATGCTGGCGTTGAGCATTTCGCGTATTTCGACTGTTTTCTGCGCAACCTGATGCTCCAGACGCACGTTCTGGGATTCGAGTTGCAGCCTCATTTCCTTGAGCGATAAATGCGTCCGAATCCTCGCTTTGACTTCCGCGGCGTGAAAGGGTTTGGTGATATAGTCCACCGCACCCAATTCAAAGCCCCTGGTTTTGTTCACGGTTTCACTCATGGCCGTGATGAAAATAATCGGAATGGACGCGGTCCCCGGATTGGCTTTCAACCGCGTGCACACCTCGTAGCCATCCATCTCCGGCATCATAATATCCAGCAGCAGCAGGTCCGGCTTATGTTTAGCCGCATATGCCAAGGCATTGGGACCATTTTTGGCGATGCCCAGGCGGTATTCCGTTTTCAGGGTGTTTACCAACAGGTCGAGGTTGGTGGCGTTGTCATCAACGATCAGAACCAAAGGTCGCGAAGTATTCATGGGGCTCCCTGTCAACTTTTGCAAAGGATCGTTCACTGGCTTTCGGTTTCCATCCTGATTTTCCGTATCGTTTCCAATGCCTGGTCATAGTCGTAGCGATTGACCTGGTCTTCGAGCGTTTTTAGACTGAACGGATCGATATCTCCGCATCGGTCAGCCTGTTGCCTGAGGGCGGGCATGATTTCCATGATGGGTTCCGGGTCTGCCCGGTCAATGGCTTCGGCCAGCTGTTTCAAAAGCGCATCGACCGGCAGACCGGTTTTGGCGGGTATCGGTTCGGCCGCATCCCCGGCTTCGGATTGCTCCAGCGATTGAATCGATTCGAGGACCTGGTCCAGGGCGGACGCCACGCTGGCGATCAACCCCTCCAGGAGAGAACGTTCGACATTCGCGGAAGAATCCCTGCGGCAGGCATCTTCCAGCGCGTGTGCGGTCCTTTTCAGACGAGCGGCTCCGATGTTGGCGGCGCTTCCCTTGAGGCCGTGGGCCAGCTGGAGCAGCTGTTCCGGATCGTTGACGGTAAATGCCTGTCTTAATTGTTGTGCGGTCTTCCGGTTATCGGCGTGAAAGCCGATCAGGATGCGGGTGAACGTAGGGCCGTCCAGATTCAGTGCCGCAAGGGTCTGCGCGATGTCGATTCCCGGGAGTCTCACCGGAAGGCTCCCGCCATTTTCAGGGGATTTCCCGGATGCAATAAGAACTTCGTCTTCCGGAAATTCTCTACCATCGGTTTCCGGACCGGCGGGGGCCTCATCTTCTTCCGGTGCAATCCCTTCGGATAAACGCCCGCGGGTCCGCAGCAACCGCCAGAGCGTGTGAAACAGGCGATCCTGATTGACCGGCTTGGAGATGTAACCGTCCATGCCCGATTCCAGGCACTTCTCTTCGTCGCCTTTCATGGCGTGGGCCGTCATGGCAACGATGGGAATCGCCCCCCCCTGCGGCAATTCACGAATCTGCCGGGTGGCTTCGTAGCCGTTCATCCTGGGCATTTGAATGTCCATGAGCACCGCGTCGAACGGGGTATCACGGATGGCCTGCACGGCCTCCTCCCCATTGTTGACGATGGTGACGGCGATTCCGGCGCCCTCCAGGATGGCCTGGGCCACCTGCTGGTTGGTGGGATTGTCTTCGGCCACCAGAATCCGAATCCCCTTCAGAGGCTTTCGGTAGATTGAGGCTCTCGTCGTAAACTGTTTTTTCCGACCGGTTTCCTTACCGCCCGATTTTCCGAAACCGTCCATGATGGCATCAAACAGCGTCGACGGATAGATGGGCTTGGTCAGAAAGCCATTGATTCCCGCTTTCTCGGCTTCGATGCGCTGCTCTTCCTTGCCGAAAGCGGTCATCATGATGATGGGCATGGACAGCTTCAACTCCTGCCGAATCTTTTTGGAGGCTTCGATGCCGTCCATGGACGGCATCTTCCAGTCCATCATGATCAGATCAATGGGGTTGTTGCGCAGCGAATGGTTATGCAACCGGCTCAGCGCTTCCGGTCCGGAAGCCAGGGCTTCAACCCTGAAACCTAAAGACGCCAACATCTTGCGCATGATGGTTCTGCTGTCGGCCAGATCGTCGACCACAAGTACGTTCAAGCCTTGAATATCCGGGGGAACCACCAGCTTGGTGTCCGCTTTGGAAGGCGGCCGGTGCAACCGTACCGTAAAGAAAAAGGTGCTGCCATGGCCCAACGCGGTTTCCACAGCGATGTCGCCACCCATCATCGTTACCAGCTGCTTGCAGATGCTCAATCCCAGGCCGGTGCCTTCGTATTTGCGAGTTGAAGAGGTATCGGCCTGGCTGAAGGGCTCGAAAAGCAGGTCGAGGTATTCCGGAGCGATGCCGGTGCCCGTATCCTTCACGGAAAAGGTGAGAATGACCTCGTCGTCGGCCGCCGCTCCGGCCGCCGGTTCAGTCACCGCCTTGACACTCAGCAGAATCACGCCGCCCGATTCCGTGAATTTAATGGCGTTGCTGATCAGATTGGTCAGAATCTGCTGCAGCCGCAGGGGGTCGCCCGTGATAACCTTGGGAGTGTCTGCGTCGATATCCACCAGGAGTTCGATGCCTTTTTCGGCTGCCTTGTTGACGAAAAGATCCATGACCCGGTCAAACACCTGGCTTAACCTGAAAACCCGATCTTTCAATTCGAACTTGCCGGCTTCAATTTTGGAAAAATCCAGAATATCGTTGATGATGCCCAGCAGCGAATATGCCGACGTGTGAATGATATTCAGGTAGTGTTCGATTTTTGGCGGCACCGCTTCGCCAAGGGCCAGTTCCGTTGCGGCAATGACGCCGTTCATGGGCGTACGGATTTCATGGCTCATATTGGCCAGGAACTCACTCTTGGCCCGGGTGGCGGTTTCGGCCAGTTCTTTGGCCTGTTTTAATTCCCGGTCCTTCTGCTTGTGCAGATCCATTTCAACCTTCAAGCGCACATGCGAGGCTTGGATCTTGCGGTTGAGTTTCAGGACGACGCCGGTGAAGGCGGCCAGGATGCAAAAGGCCGCGCCGGTAAAAACCAGCCAGTGTCCATAGCTGTGCAGCACATCGGTAAAGGTGATTTTGCCCAGATCTTTATACGGGCCGACCTTCAAGGCCTTTAAGCAGTCGTGCACCGGTTGATAATTCAAGGGAATGGTCCAGCCTGCGCACCCGGCCGCCGTGGCCGCGGGCGAATCCGGCTGCATTTGCAGCAGGGCCACGGCGACTTTCTCGGCCAACTCGTCAGCGGTGTGCCGGACTTTGGCCATGGGCCAATCGGGATATTCTCGTGTGGTGCACAGATAAGACGTGGGACCATCCGCTTCATGAAGCCGGGGAAACACGTAAAAATCGTCCAGGTCGATTTTGCCTTCAGCGCTGAGATCTTCCAGCGTATTGGTTCTCACCGTGCCCGCATCGATCAGCCGATCCCGGACCGCCATCACGACCTGGTCGTGGGTTTCGTCGAAGCGGAGTGCTTTGAAGTCGCGGTAAGGATCGATCCCATTTTCCTTAAATTCCCGCCAGGCCATAAGCCATCCGCCCAGTGAGGATTCGGAAACCGCCATGAAGGACTTTCCTCTGAGATCGCCCACGGTACGGATCTCTTTTCGATCCTTGCGGCAAAAAATAACGCCGCCGTAGCGCGTATACACACCGTTGGCCCGCCGCTCCTTCAGCGTTGCAATGCGATTGGCCCGGTACCAGTACTCCAGCCCCACGTAAAAGGCTGAATTGGCAAGGATAAAATCGACCTCTCCCGCTTGCACCCGGGGATAGATCTGGTCATGGGCCAGCGGTACAATGACAAATCGCCTGCCGGCAACCTGCCGGGTGAGATAGTCGGCCGTGGGCGACCAGCTGGCTAAACACTGTTGCGGCCCTCGGATGGCAAGCACGCCGATTTTAAAAGGCGCCTCTTCAGACCATGATTGACCGGCATTCAGACAACTGACAAGCAGGGTCACCCAAAATAGAGCATCCAACAGGTGGAACCGGCGTGGGTTATTTTCGAAAATCTTCATCGAACCGGGTCTCCCGTTTCAGGCTTTTAGCACCGCCTGCCTGATATTGTTTTTGCCATTGTGCTTGACGTGATACATCAATTCGTCTGCGGCCTTGATGGTCTCGTCGACGCTGTCGGGCGCCGAGTGATAGGTCGCCACACCGATGCTGAAGGTTACTCCCCACTGGTTTTTTTGCATGATGCCCAGGAGCTGTTTTTGAAGCTTCCGGGCAACCAGGGCAGCGGATTTTTCATCTGATTTAACCAGCAGGACCACAAATTCGTCTCCTCCGAATCGAGCGACGATATCGATGGCGCGCAGATGGTGTCTGATGGTTTCGACCACCATAGTCAGCAGGCGATCACCCGTGTGGTGCCCGAAATGATCGTTTATCTGTTTGAAATTGTCGATGTCGATGACCATTACCGAAAAAGGGTCTTGGTATCTGCGTGATCGGTCGATTTCCGGTTTGGCCAATAGGAGAAACGCCCGCCGGTTGGCCACGCCTGTCAACGGATCCATCATGGCCAGTTCCTTCTGGGTCTCCAGGATGTTTTTTTGCCTGGCGATCATCAAGACGACAAACAGAAAGACCATGAGCCTGAAGGATTCATTGACCAGGGGAATGAAGGAAATTGAAAAACGATCGATCATGGACAGGTCGGCCAGAAGCCAGGAAAAGGTGCTCACAACCGATGTCAGTATTCCCCAGTGTATCCCGACCAGCCAGGTGACGGTGATTATCGGCAGGAGATATAAAAACGAAAAGGCATATTCGGGGCCTGTCAAAAAGCGAAGCCACCCGATTAAAAATACAAGTGCAAAGACCAGAACCAGCAATAGCGGTTTAAAAAAGCGCCTGTGCTTCTCATCTATCTCTTGCATGGGCTCGATCCTGATATCCCGGCTAACTTTTACCCGCATCGTCACGTTCTTTAAAAACTTCTTTTGCAGCAAACAGCCCGTTAAGCGCTGAAGGAAACCCGGCATAGACAGCCATTTGCATGATTACCTCAATAACCTCCTGCCGGGTGCAGCCAACGTTCAGCGCCCCATGGATATGAACCTTCAATTGAGGAAGTGCATTGCCCAGGGCTGTCAGTGCGGCAACAACAGCGATTTCACGAGATTTAAGATCGAGGCCGGGACGTGAATAGATATCCCCGAAAGGAAACTCGATCAGCAACCGGGCAAAGTCCGGTGCGATATCTTTCAGGCTGTCGACGACCCTTTCGCCGGCTTCCCCGTCAACTTCTTTAAGTTTTTCCCAGCCTCGTTGGTAACGATCCGGCTGATCCATTTTTTTTCCTCCAAATGACGCTTGGGAACTGCGGCCAGGGAACCGCGTCCGACAGATGCCTCTTGCTCGTTGAGAATCTTCTTTATGTCAACATATTATAGATTTATCAATGAAACTGGCCAACGGCGTCTTTGCCGGCCTCCTTGATGGCGAACAGGGCATGGTCGGCGGCGGCAATCAGACCGTTCAAGTCCGTGGCATGCTGCGGAAAGGTTGCTATTCCGAAACTGGCCCGCAGCCGGACCTCGATGCCCTGGTCCAGGACATAGACCGTATTCTTCACGCTGGCACGGATCTCGGAAGCTTTTTGCAGCGCCTGGGGCTGATCCATCCCCGGCAGGACCACCACAAACTCGTCCCCCGCATAGGCCACGGCAAAAGCCGGTTCTTCCAGGCAATTGCCGATGGTACCTGCTACTTTCCGGATGGCCCGACTGCCGTTGAGGTGGCCATGGGTGTCCACGATCTTTTTGAAATGGTCCAGGTCCATGAATATTATTGAAATCGGAGTGTCGGTGGTTTGCGCACGTTCAATCCATTCGGTGAGAGACTGGTATAGGTAGCGCTGGTTGTAAAGACCGGTCAAGCCATCCCGAAAGGCCTGATCCCTGAATCGCTGCTCGCTCTTCCGCAACGCCTCTTCCGCTTTTTTGCGCTGGGAGATGTCCACCATGGCAATCGCCACCCGTGCCAGGGTATCCTCGTGGCCGGAGACAACCAATGATTTTCCCAAAACGATTTTGGGCTCGCCGGTTGTCGTCACGATGGTCTCTTCCCGTTCTTCCGCCGTGTTCCCTGCCGCAGCCACCAGGATGATCTCCCGGGCCATCCTCAAAAAACCCTTTGCGTCCGTTGGAATAAAAGCATCGATCGGTCCGGCGCTGTCGGCAACACCCATCAGTTTTAAAAAGGCCTGATTATAGTCAACGGTCTTTATCAACGACCAGCAATGGTGTACCTGCTGGGGATTTTGTCCCAGGTATTCTCTGAAGTCAGTGACCTCGGATGTTCGCAGTTCTTCAAGATAGACCTTCAGAAGGGAGACATCCCATTCGATCAGGGCGAAGGGTGCCGATTGGAACAACTGGCGATAGCGTTTCTCGCTTTCCCTGAGCGCCTCTTCCGTCCTTTTCAGGTCGGTATTGTCTTCAACAATGGCCATCACACCGCTAGCGGCGACATCGTTTCCCGGTATAGGGCTGAGATAGTAGCGCAAATGGATGCAGGACCCCTGGGGGTCAATGTAGGGATGTTCGGCGACAACCGATTTCCGTTGGGCGATGCAGCGCTGAATATCGGCAACAATCCCTGATCCAGCCAAGGTATGCCGGTCGAACAGATTGATCGATGCCGGGTTGTCGACCATCGTCCAGGAAAACATGTCTATCATTTTGCGGTTGATACCGGTGATCCTGCCCTGGTTATCGATGGTGAATATCCCCAGCGGGGCGCTGTCGCCCAGGAGCCGGTTTCTTTCCTCAATGGCCTTGAGTGCCGCCTCGGCCTGATTGCAGCGTTGCTCAATGCCTTTCAATCTGGCGACCTCTCGGCGCAATGATTCAATTTCAGATATGATCGGTTCGGTGCTGTCAGATCCCTTTGGCATGGGTGAATCCTTCGGATGGTTAGGCTTTCCTGATCAATTACTGAATCTACCGGTAATGCGTCTGCGATTCAACTCTGCTGTCAGCCTTTAACTCACGTTGAATCCCTGATGAGTGGACGGAAGCTGGTTGCGCTCCGGATCTCCCGGCTATTTTTTAATCAAAGGACCGTTCCATTCGAGTCCCGGAAAACTTAGGGGGTTGTTCGATATCAGAATTTCCCTTGTAGTTTCATCAATGATCCGAATATCATAGGATTACCTTGGGCTCAGCCCCCATGTCAAACCCATTCACATAAGGGGGGCCATGAACGCGGCAAAGCAGGAGGCATGCCGGTCGGAAACCTTCAAATGCATTCACTCATTTTACCCGCCAAACCAGAGCCGGGAAAGGAATTCAAGACCCATGGGCATTGAACCGGAGCGCATCAGCATTCTCAACCGGAATGCCGTACAAAAAGGAGATTGGGTGCTCTACTGGATGCAGCAGTCCCAGCGGGCCCATTACAACCCGGCCCTGGAATACGCCATCTCCCAGGCCAACCTTCTGGACCTGCCCGTTCTGGTGGCTTTTGCGCTGACCGACAGCTACCCGGAGGCCAACCTGCGCCATTACCGCTTTATGCTGGAGGGGCTGGCTGAAACCCGTCGCCAGTTGGCCGGACGCCGCATCGGCATGGTGGTGCGCAAAGGCGACCCCGCCACGGCGATCGGCCCGCTGATGGACCGGTCGGCCCTGCTGGTCTGCGATGTGGGCTACACCCGCCATCAGCGCGGATGGCGCCAGGCGTTGGCAGCATCCGCCCCTTGCCGGGCTATCGCCGTGGAAGGTGATGTGGTGGTGCCGGTGGCCACGGTATCCCCCAAGGCTGAGTATGCGGCCCGCACCATCCGCCCCAAGATCCACAAGGACCTGGAGCGGTTCCTGGTGCCCTGTCCCCGGTACCGGCCTAAACGCGCATCCATCGATAGCGGAATGGAAAGCCTGGACCTTGGGGCCATCGACCCGATCCTGGAAGGCCTCGCTATAGACAGGTCGGTTCCGGCCGTGACGCCCTTTTTCAAGGGCGGCCCGGGGGAAGCCAAGAAGCGGCTGCGCCGATTTATCGCCCAGCGGTTGCACCATTATGAAGCCAATCGTAACCAGCCCCAGACCGACGACATCTCCCACATGAGCCCCTACCTGCACTTCGGGCAGATCTCGCCGGTGTTCCTGGCCTTGCAGATCGCCGATGCACCCACTGGCTCACCAGCGGACCGCGCCGCTTATCTGGAGGAGTTGATCGTACGCCGGGAACTGGCGGCCAATTTCGTCCACTACACGTCGGACTATGACCAGTACCGCTGCCTGCCGGCCTGGGCGCAAAGAACGTTGGCGGAACACGCCGCCGACCGGCGCGAGATCGTTTACGACCGGCAAGCGCTGGAGGCGGCCAACACCCACGATCCTTACTGGAATGCCGCCATGGCGGAAATGCGCGACACCGGTTTCATGCACAGCTATATGCGCATGTACTGGGGAAAGAAGATCATCGAGTGGTCGCCGACGCCGATGCAAGCTTTTGAAACTTCACTTGCGCTGAACAACCGATACTTCCTCGATGGCCGGGACCCGAACTCATACGCCGGCGTGGGCTGGGTCTTCGGCCTGCACGACCGGGCATGGTTCGAGCGTGGGATTTTCGGCAAGGTGCGCTACATGGCCGCATCCGGTCTCGAACGCAAATGCGACATCCGCGCCTACATTGAAAAGGTTGCGGCTTTCAGCCGCAGGGTCGGCGGAAGGTAATCACTTCAGGACCAGGGGACTTGCCACGGTTACCCTTGGTTTCCAGGGCAAAGACCCGGTTAAATCTATGGTTTTTTCATGATCAGATCGCGGGTCTGCTGCCAGTCATTCATCTCCATGATGGCCTTGGTCAGGTGGTAGCGGCCATCTTCAAATACACCGTAATCCCCGCCGCCCGCCATGGCCGACACAAACCGGATGTTGTTGGCGTAGAGCAGCCAGATGTCGCTCCAGCGGCGTTCGATGTACTCATCGAAAATGCTGCCGTTGGCTGCCAGACCATGCGCGTAGTCTTTTCCCCAGATTGATGCCATCATCTGCGTGGCCGTCTGCACGGCCTGGTTGGATGTGGCGATGGTGTTGTCCAGGCGTTGAAAATAGCCCTGCACCCATGAGGTGTCGTGACACGCCAGGCAGGTGCGCCGCATGGTTGCCCGTCGGGCGGCGGCCTCGTCTGCGGATATCAGGTAATCGGCGGCAAAACCGCCGTCCAGGTCGGTGGGAAGGGGCAGTCCGGCCTTGTTTCGAATGATGGTGGTGTCCGGCGATTTGGGCTGGGGGTGGGCGAAAACCAGGCCAAAGATCCGCCAGCCCAGCCGATCGCTCATCTGGTGGGTGCGCGGGTTGACCACATCACCGTCGGTATTCACCGTTAGGCTGATGTGGCAGGTCGCACAGGTGGGTGCCTGGATGTCTTCTCCGATGACCCACGGAACCTTGTTGAAGTCCCACCCGTTATTCATGGAAGAGAAGATATTGCCGTGCTTGCTGGCGGAATAGACCTTAAACGCCGGTACATCCGGACCCACATGGCACTCCTTGCAGGTATAAGGCTTTCGGGCCATTTCGATGGAAAACCGATGGCGGGTGTGGCAGGCCGAGCAGGCGCCCCGGCTGCCGTCTAAATTGACGCGGCCCACACCCTGGTTGGGCCAGCCGGCGATCACGGGGAATTCCAGCTCTCCGGCATCGGTGTCGCGGGCCTCGGTACCGGTCACCTGCAACCGGGTGCCATGGCAGTAGTAACAGGCATCCGCCCGGGTCATGTCATTGGCCGGTGTAAAATGAACCCGATCCGGTTTTACTTCCGCTGCCCCTAAAATGCTGCGCTGCAGATCGTTGTAAAGCCTGTTTTCAGACAGGTTCTTCTCGGCCATGGCCATGATGTTTTTGGAATACTGCTCGCGCTCGGTGGTGTGACAGGTGGCGCAGTCGTCCGGGCTGACCACCACATGGATTTCGTAGCCGTTGTGTTCGAAAGTATCTGCATGGGACCCACTCCTCAGGGTATGGCACTCGGCACACCCCACGCTGGTTGCCAGGAGCGCCTCGGGCACTTTGCTGCCGGACATGCGTCGCTGTATCTCGTCGACGGTCATGGCTGTTTTGGGCGTGACCATCGCATGGCGGCTCTTCTGCCAGTCCGCAACGATGCCCGGATGATAGATGGCGTGGCAACCCAGACACTCCTGCGTGGCATCGCTGACGGGTGCTGCGTCGCCGAGGACGGTTTCGGGGCAAAGCAAAAGCAGCAGGCTTACGATTACAAGGGAATAGGTTTGTCGCATGAGGCCCTCCGTGGTTTTTGTATTTCAGCCGGTTATGCTTGCGCTTCTACATCTACCGTCACAGACAGCATGTGCACGCCGCCGCCCATGACCACTCCTTTGACCGGGGTGACGTCGCCGTAGTCCCGCCCCCAGGCAACGGTGATGTGGCTTTCACCGGCAATCAGGTTGTTGGTGGGGTCCAGGTCCACCCAGCCCGCATCCGGAACGAACAGGGATATCCAGGCATGGGAGGCGTCTGCGCCGACCAGCCTGGGTTTTCCCGGCGGCGGTTTCGTTTCCAGATAGCCGCTGACGTAGCGGGCCGCCAGCCCCAGGGCACGCAGGCAACTGATGGCCACATGGGCGAAATCCTGGCAGACTCCTTTACGGTCGGCCAGTACCTGGTCCACGGTGGTGTCCACGGTGGTGGCCGACTTGTCGTAGGTGAACTCCGTGAAGATCCGATGCACCAGATCCAGGGCTCCGGTCAGCACGGGTGTGCCCGGGGGGAAGGATGGGTGCGCATAGGCTGCCGCCGCGGGGCTGATCGCGATCAGCGGACTGACAAAGACGAACTGGTTGGCCTCGAGTTCTGCCGGCGATGCATGGGCGGCCAGTCGCCGGGCCACAGTTTCCCAAGGGGGCGTACCTGCCGCTGCCGGCGTGACCGGCAGGGATGTTTCCACCCTGCTGACGGTGCTCATGGCCAACTCCTCGTGAGGTTGCTGCACCATGAATACATGGGCGATGTTGCCGAAGTAATCCGTTCGCTGGTGCAGGTATTGGGGCTCCGGTACGATGGTCAATCGGCTTTGAATCACCCGCTGGGAGACGGTCTCGCGAGGGTGCAGGAACAGTTCGTTCTGGGACAGGGAGGCCGGTTCCGAATAGCGGTAGGCCGTTTTGTGGGTGATGCAATACCTCATGGCTGGCGATCGCCGGGGATCGTGGAGTAATGGGGCGTTGCCTGAACCCGGGTCAAGTAGTGGGCGCTGATCTGCTGGGCAAAATCCTTGAGGCGGACATCCACGAGATCGAGAAAATCCGCCAACGCGCCCGTTTGGGCAACCCCTTTGCTGCAGCGCAGGCCGGTGAGATCCAGCAGCCGAACGGCGGTGAGCATCTCCAGCGCCAAACGCTCTTCCGGGCTGGCGAAGCGGCGGTCGTTCTGTCGGGGCAGGTGCTCCACGTGGGCAACCAGCTGGCTGAACTGGAAGGCCAGGGATTTGGGGTTGCTTTCGTCCACGATCAACAGGTCCAGCACCGGCGGCAACTGATAGGCCGACCGGTAGCGTGCCCGGTAGGTCATGATGCTGTCAGCCACTTCCAGCAGCGCCTCCAGGGCGCTGCGAAATTCGCCGCACACCTGGGGCAGGCCGATACGGATCAGGCCGGCCTGATTCATGGCACGCTCCACCCGCCGTCCCATGTCCATGAAGCGCCACCCCAGCCCGCGGGTCATGCTCTCCATGGCCAGTCCGCTGAAGGCGCTCAGCGTAAACAGCGTGTCGTCCAGCAGTTCCAGCGGGTCGCTGGCCGGATTGTCGGCAAAGTCTTCCAGCCGGTTGATCACCCGCCAGGAATCCAGGGAGAGCCGGTCGCGTACATTGCGGGCGGCGTCCTGCACCCGCTTGAGGATGGCGACCACGCTTTCGGGCCGGTCCTTATCGTAAAGGGCGGCATTCAGGTGGGCCGATAATTCCCGGTAGCGCGGGATATCGACACCATCGTCGGCAGCCGGGGGAAAAATGCGGTCCGCCCTGAGCAGGTTCAGCAGAAACAGCAGTTCGGGGATATCTCCCGGCCGGGCTTCACCGGAAAGCCGGCGGAAGACGGATCGCAGGAGCCGGACCAGGCCCTCGGCCCGCTCCAGGTAGCGCCCCAGCCACAGCAGGTGGTCGGCCACCCGGCTGGGCAGATCGCTGCTGCGCCGGAACTCGGCCACTGCCTGGAGTCCGCCCATCAGGCTGAAGGGTTCCACCGGCTGGTCGGACAATACCCAGATATCTTTGCTCTGCTGATGTTCCGGACTCCCGCCGATCAGGGTATCCACATCCGCAGCGGTGATGGCCAGGCCGCCCGGCATGACGGTGAACCCTTCGTCGGTGGCGCAGGCAAAGACCCGCAACAGCATGTTGCGGGAATTGATGCTGCTGCGGTCCCAGGCCGGGACCACCGAGGGGCGGACCGGCTCCCGGGCCATGAAGGTGTAGGGCGAGGCCTGGATCGCCGCCATCCGTTCGGTCGGCAGAGGGGGTGGCGTCGAGCGGTCCATGGCCGGGCCCACGATCAATGATTCCAGATTGGCCAACACATAGTCCCGTCCATCGGCGGTCCCGCACCACCACGCCGGGTGGTTTTCCAACAGCAGGTTTTCTCCCGTCAGCCGTTGGCAGAGCTCGGGCAGGAAAACCGACAGGACCGGCGTGTCCACGAATCCGCTGCCGATGGGGTTGACGATGTCGATATTCTGCTCCCGGGAGACCTGGATGAGTCCGGCCACACCGGTCGCCGTCTCCCGCCGCAGGGCGAAAGGATCGCTGCTGTCGTCCGAGGTAAGCCGGATGATCGCCTCCACCGGCTCCAGTCCAGCCAGTTTTTTGAGGAACACCTTGCCGTTGCGCACGGTCAGATCCTGGCCCTCCACCAGCGGGTAGCCCAGGTAACGGGAAAGCAGGGCGTGCTCGAAGTAGATGCGGCTGTCCGGCCCCGGAGAGAGCAGGACGATGCCGGGATCATCGCGCCGGAGGGAGGCCCGCTGAATCAGGCTGTGGTGAAAGGTGTGGAAGAAAGGCGCCAACCGCCGAATCTGGGTCTGGTGGTACAACTCGGGAAAGACCCGCGAGATGACGATGCGGTTTTCCAGGGCATAACCCAGGCCGGCCGGGTTGCCGCCGTAATCCCGAAACACCCGGAAACGACCGTCCGCTCCCCGGTAGAGGTCGGCTGCGTAATAGGTCAGGAACCGGCTGCCGGCGGGTTGAATGCCGTGGCATGGCCGCAGGAAGTTGGAGTTGGCAAAAATCAGCTCGGAGGGAATCCATCCCTCCTTGAGCAGGCGCTGGGGACCATAGATGTCCGCCAAAATCTTTTCGAGCAGCCGCGCCCGCTGGGCCAGGCCGGCTTCCAGTCCTGCCCATTCCCCTGCGGTGATGGGCAGCGGGATCATTTCCAGGGACCAGGGGGTTCCCTTTCCGGTGGGGTCGTCGAAGGGGTTGTAGGTGGCCCCGTCCTCATGGCGCATGCGCCTGACCCGGTCCTGCCTGAGGTTGAGCATCTCGGCCCCCGTGGCGTCCAACGCCGTGATCAGCGGCTGCCAGTGTTCGCGGGGTTGTGTCGGCGAGGAAAACGCCTCACAATGGGCATTGCCGGGAAATACAATCGTATCGAACAGGGATGCCGGTGCAGCCTGGGATGCCTCCGGGCGGTTGAGTTCCGGGTTGATCATACCACTCATGCCTCGTGTTGCGGTTCACGGGCGTCGCCATAGGCCGCCCGGAGCCGATTTACTCCGTTCACCGACGCAAATCAAGAGTATACGGGAAATAGGGATTGGCTTCCTCGACCGGCACCTCGGCAGGTATGCCGGGACTGTGACCGCCGGGAACGAAGCGTGCGTTACGCCGTCCTTCGGCTTCGTAAGCGTTAACCGGAAACACGTCATAGTGGCGTCCTCCCGGATGGCCCACATGGTAGGTGCAGCCGCCGATGGACCGACCGGACCAGGTGTCGAAAAGATCGATGGTCAAAGGGGTGTGCACGCCGATAGTAGGGTGCAGGCAGGACGGCGGCTGCCAGGCCCGATAACGGATGCCGGCCACGAAAACGCCTTCCATGCGGGTCGGCTGCAGGGGCACCCGCCTCCCGTTGCAGACTACGATATGGCGTTTCCCGGTCATGCCGGAAACCTTGACCTGAAGCCGTTCGACCGACGAGTCCACGTAGCGGGCGGTCCCCCCGCCGCCGGGCTCCTCGCCCAGCACATGCCAGGGCTCCAGGGCTTGGCGCAGCTCGATCTCCATGCCCTGGCAATCCACTTTTCCGTGGATCGGGAAGCGAAACTCGAAATGGGGGTGGAAAAAATCCATGGATACCGGAAAGCCGGACCGGTTCAGCGTCTTCAGCACGTCTGCGAAATCATCGTTCAGCGGCTGGGGCAGCATGAAACGGTCGTGGAGCCGCGTGCCCCAGCGCACCAGCTCCCGGCGGTAAGGAGTTTGCCAGAACCAGGCCACAAACGTCCGCAGGAGCAGCTGCTGGGCCAGGCTCATGCGGGCGTGGGGCGGCATCTCGAAGGCACGGAATTCCAGCAGCCCCAACCTGCCGGCGGCGCTGTCCGGGGAGTAGAGCTTGTCGATGCAGAACTCGGCGCGGTGGGTGTTGCCGGTGACGTCCACCAGCAGGTGGCGGAACAGACGGTCCACCAGCCACGGCGGACATGGACGGTCCGGACCCGTTTGCCGGTCCAGCTCGGCAAAGGCGATCTCCAGTTCATAGAGGCTGTCGTTCCGGGCTTCGTCGATACGCGGCTGCTGGCTGGTGGGGCCGATGAAAAGGCCGGAAAAAAGGAACGAAAGGGACGGGTGGTTGTTCCAGAAGGAAACGAAGCTGCGCAGCAGGTCTGGCCGCCGCAGAAAGGGGCTGTCCGCCGGGGTCGCACCGCCGAGGACGATGTGGTTGCCGCCGCCGGTTCCGGTGTGGCGGCCGTCAACCAAAAACTTTTCGCTGCCCAGGCGGGTCTGGCGGGCTGTTTCGTAAAGTGCGGTGGTGCTGTCGACCATCTCCCGCCAGCTGTGCATGGGCTGGATGTTCACCTCGATAACCCCGGGGTCGGGCGTGATCTTGAAACTGTCCAGGCGCGGGTCATAGGGCGGGGTGTAGCCTTCGATCAGCACCGGCAATCCCGTCTTTGCGGCCGTGGCCTCAATGGCGGCCAACAGCTCCAGGTACCCTTCCAGGGAGACAATCGGCGGCATGAACACATACAGGCGGCCCTCGCGGGGTTGAACGCACAAGGCCGTACGGACCACCCAGGCGGCGGATTCGCCGACCGCCGGGGCCGGTTCGGTAAAAGGCTTGGGCTGGGTGCGCACGCCTTCACCCACCCGTTCCGGCGGATGTCCTTGCAAAGCATGCTGGCCCTCGTGAAGCTCGGGCAGCGGTCCCCGGTCGGCCATGGGATCCAGGGGGTGGTCATAGGTGAAATCCGCCTTGGAAACCCAGGGCAGAGATTCCAGAGGCAGGCGCAGTCCGGCCGGGGAGTCGCCGGGCAGCAGGAACATGTGCCCTCCCCGCAACGGCCAGGGGCCGCTCTTCCAGGAGCCGTGCTGCAGGGGCAGGACGTAACCCACCACCGCCCCCAGCCCCCGCTGGAAGGCGCCCGCCATACGCGTGCGGGCCTCGGGATCATCCAGCCTGGGATCGGTGGGATCCACATTTACCGGCAGCCGCTGCTCCTTGTGCAGGTAATACAGGACGTCCTCGTATCCTTCGCGGATGTATCGCCGGCTCACCGCCAGCGTGTCGGCCAGGGTGTCGATGAAGACCTTGGCCTCGGCAATGCCGAAGCCATAGTCTTTGGACACGTCGGCGATCCAGCGGTCGTCGGACCACACCGGCTGGCCGTCCCGGCGCCAGTAGCAGCCCAGGGCCCAGCGGGGCAGGGATTCGCCCGGGTACCATTTCCCCTGCCCATAGTGCAGCAGCCCGCCGGGGGCCCACTGCTGCCGCAGCCGTTTGAGCAGGGTCTCGGCCAGCTGCTGCTTCTCCTCCCCCAGGGCTCCGGTGTTCCACTGGTCGCCATCCATGTCGTCGATGGAAACAAAGGTGGGCTCTCCCCCCATGGTCAGGCGCACATCCGCCTCGGTCAGCTCACGATCCACCCGGTCCCCCAGTTCAACGACGGCCGCCCAGACCTCCTCCGGGTAGGGTTTTGTGGAACGGGGTGCTTCGCAAATGCGTTGAACGCTCATGCTGTGGCTGAAATCCACCTCGCATTTGTCCAGGGCGCCGGTGATGGGGGCCGCGCTACGGGGCTGCGGTGAACAGGCCAATGGAATATGTCCTTCGCCGGCAAAGAGTCCCGACGTGGGGTCCATGCCCACCCATCCGGCCCCGGGGAGATAGACCTCGGTCCAGGCATGCAGGTCGGTGAAGTCGGCTTCCGGACCGGAGGGTCCGTCCAGGGATTTGACGTCCTGGGTAAGCTGGATCAGATAGCCGGACGCGAAGCGGGCGGCCAGACCCAGATGACGCAGGATGTTGACCAGCAGCCAGGCCGAGTCCCGACACGACCCGCTGCCCAGGGCCAGGGTCTGCTCGCAGCTCTGCACGTTGGGCTCCATGCGGATCAGATAGCGGATGTCGCGGCTCAGCCGCTGGTTCAGATCCACCATAAAATTGTTGGTCGGTCTGGCGCTGCGGTCGATCCCGGCCAGGTAGGCTTTGAGTTCCTTGCCCGCCGGTTCTTTGGCCAGATAGGGTCCCAGTTCCGCCTTAAGCGTCGGCTCATAGTAGAAGGGAAAGGTTTCGGCATCGGGTTCCAGGAAAAAATCGAAGGGGTTGATGATGATCATCTCCGCCACCAGATCCACCTCCACCTGCAACTCGGTCGTTTTTTCCGGAAACACCAGGCGGCCCAGATAGTTGCTGAAAGGGTCCTGCTGCCAGTTGATGAAATGGTTTTTGGGGGTCACCGTCATGGAGTAGCTCAGAATCGGCGTCCGGCAATGGGGGGCCGGCCGCAGCCTGACGATGTGGGGTGAGAGGGAGATTCGCCGGTCATAACGGTACGAGGTCTTGTGGTTCAGGGCAACATGGATTCCCACGGACTGTCCTTTCTACTGCTCGTTGGTGGATGTCTCGATCAGGGGCGTGAGGTTGAAGAAGGTCGTCCCGATAGCCCCGTCCACCTGATTGAGCCGGGTCTGCAGGCCGTCCAGGTACTCGTGCAAGCCGTGATCGACCACTTCATCGATGTCGGTGTATTCCAGATCCGCCTTGAGGCGGCCCAGCCGTTTTTCTGCAAGGTTGTTGGCCGATCCGGACGGCGAGCCGCTGATGCGGTGCAGGCAGGTCTGGGCCTTGGCGATGCAATGGCGGATGGAACGGGGGAATTCGCTGTCAAAGATCAGAAAACCGGCCACCTTGCGGGGGGTGATGTGGTGGTGTTCCTTGCGGTACATCTCGAAGGCACTGGCGGATTTTAGCACCGCCGTCCACTGGATGTTGTCGATGGGGGTGTTCACCAGGTCCGCCTGGGGCAGCAGCATGAAGTATTTGACGTCCAGTATCCGGGACGTTTTGTCGGCCCGCTCCATCATCATGCCGATACGGGCGAAGTTCCAGGCCTCGCCGTGGCTCATGGTGGAGTCCATCAGGCCGGTGAACAGGTGGCTGCGCATCTGGATGATCTTGAAGAAGCTGTGGGGGTCCTCAAGGGCCATGGTCAGGCTCCCGTTGCCGGCCAGTTCCAGGTAGAAATTGTTCAGATGCTCCCACATTTCCGAAGAGATGATTTCGCGGATGGACCGACCGTTTTCCCGAGCGGCCGCCAGGCAGGAAAGAATGGAATTGGGGTATGTCCGGTCAAAGGTCAGGAACCGGATCACCGCCTCCTGGTTATAGTCCGGGCTACTTTTCTCGAACCGGTCCTGGTCGCCGGTGATCATTACCAGCGGCTCCCAGTGCTTGCCTTTTTCCGACGGCATGTCCAGCAGCAGGTTGAGGTTGACGCTGATGAAACGGGCCACATTTTCGGCCCGTTCGATATATCGGCACATCCAGTAGATTGAATTGGCTACGCGGCTGAGCATGGGTTTCCCTCCTATAGTACCCAGGTGTCCTTGCTGCCCCCTCCCTGGGACGAGTTGACCACCAGGGAGCCCCTGGTCAACGCCACCCGGGTCAGCCCGCCGGGCTGCACGTAGATTTCCTCGCCAAAGAGTACGTAGGGTCGCAGATCAACATGGCGCCCCTCGATGCGGTCGCCCACGATGGTGGGCACCCGGGACAGGGAAATGGTGGGTTGGGCCATGTAGTTGCGCGGTTCGGCAGCTATTTTACCGGCAAAGGCCGCCCGCTCCGCTTCAGAGGCATGGGGGCCCACCAGCATGCCGTATCCTCCGGATTCATTGGCGGCCTTGACCACCAGCTGATCCAGGTGCCCCAGTACATAGGCCCGGTCTTGGTCGTTCCGGCAGATGTAGGTGGGCACGTTGGGCAGGACAGCCTCCTCGCCGGTGTAGTATTTGATAATCTTGGGCACATAGGCGTAGATCACCTTGTCGTCGGCGATGCCGGTGCCCGGTGCGTTGGCCATGGCGATGCGCCCCGCCTTGTAGACGCCGATGAGCCCCTTGACGCCCAGCAAGGAATCCGGACGGAACACCTCCGGGTCGATAAAATCGTCGTCGATACGCCGGTAGAGGACGTCCACGCGCTTGAGGCCCTTGGTGGTGAGCATGTGAACGAATCCGTCGGACACCACCAGATCCCGGCCCTCCACCAGTTCCACACCCATCTGCTGAGAGAGGAAAGAGTGTTCGAAGTAGGCGCTGTTATAGATGCCGGGGGTCAGTACGCCGATGGTGGGCGATTGGACGTGATCCGGCGCCAGGTGCTCAAGAACCTTCAGCAGGTTGGAGGGGTAATCGTCCACCGGACGCACCCGGGATGCCTCGAAAACCTGGGGAAAGGTGCGCTTGAGCACCTGGCGGTTTTCCAGCACATAGGAGACGCCCGAGGGGCAGCGCAGATTGTCTTCGAGCACATAGAAGCGCCCGTCGCGGTCCCGCACCAGGTCGGTGCCGGTCACATGGCACCAGATTCCCCGGGGCGGAGTGAACCCCTCGCACTCCCTGCGGTAGGTGCGGCTGGTGAGGACCAGGTCTTCGGGAACCACCTTGTCCTTGAGAATCTTCTTGTCGTTGTATACGTCCTGAATAAATTCATTGAGGGCGAAGATGCGCTGCTTCAACCCGCTTTCGATCTGCTGCCAGTCGCTGCCGGAGACGATGCGGGGGATGATGTCGAATGGCATGATCTTTTCGGTGCCTTCATCGCGGCCGTAGACATTGAAGGTGATGCCCATTTTGAGCAGCATGGCTTCGGCTGCGCTCTGGCGCATGGCCAGATCCCCTGGGGGCAGCGACTCGATTTTGTCCACCAGCAATTGGGACCCGGGGCGGGGATTGCCGTTGGCATCGATCAGTTCATCGTAATAATCACCCGGATCGTACGTCCTGAATGTCTCCATCGGGCCTTTTCCTCCATGGTCTGAATTGTGACTGCGAAGCATTCCATCGTATATCGATCGGACGAATTCCCATCGGGCAGCAAGCGTGGTGGCGGTTTGACATATCGGCTGTCTCAGGGCTGCCTTGGTGTCTTTTTGTCGAAAGGTCGGCCTCCTGATTATTCGCATGCGAGTATGTCAAGAAGGCGCCGGCGTGTCAATCCATAGGTCAATACAGCAGGTTGCCTCCATGTCGGCAGGCCACCGCTTGCATCTCCTTGATTGCGGCAGGGTTTCATGACAAGGTGATAATCGTTCCTGCTAAGTCGGTATCAGATGGATACCTCCGTTTCACTCCGCGGCGATAGATCTTTTTATTGTTACCCTTTCAAGAGGATATCATAATGGATTCAGCTTCCCCCTGGGAAACCCTCAGCCAACTGATCGCTGCGAAAAACAGCGTTGAACTGACCGCATTTATTGACACCCTCAGCCCGCAGGAGACGGCCAGGGCTATCTCCCGGCTGACCGAGGAAGAACAGCATCGTTTGTTCGCCCTTCTCAGCCCCGAGGATGCCGCCGACGTGATTGAGGACATCCCGGAAGCCCAGGCCGCGGATCTGGTGGAAGATATGCCATCGGCGCAGGCGGCGGCGATCATGGAGGAACTGACCAGCGATCATCTGGTGGATGTGCTGGGTGAAATGGGTGAGGATGCCAGCCGGGCGATTCTGGCGAAAATGGGCCGCAAAGACGCTGAAGAAGCGCGAATGCTGCTGGAATATGCACCGGATTGCGCCGGCGGACTCATGATCTCCGAGTTCCTTGCCTATAAAACCGACCATACGATCCAGGATGTGCTCGATGACCTGCAGGCCAATCGGAGTAAATACGCCGATTACCACGTTCAGTATTTTTATGTAGTTGACCGGGAAGGGAAGCTGGCCGGTGTGCTTCGTATGCACGACCTGCTTTTTCCCGCCCGGGAGACCCGGCTCACCCAGGTGATGATCCCTTCCCCGCTCAGTGTGTCGGACAAGGCTTCGCTTCGCGCGTTGGAAGAATTTTTCGAGGAGCATCACCTGTTCGGTGTGCCGGTTGTGGACGATGGGCGGCGGCTGGTCGGCGTGGTGCTGCCGGAAGCCATCGAGGAAGCGGTCAATAAGCGCAAGACAAAAACGTTTCTGCGGTTGAGCGGCATCATCGGCGGCGAGGAGTTCCGGACCATGCCGCTGCTTTCCCGTTCCGGACGCCGTCTCTCCTGGTTGACCATGAATATCGTCCTCAATATCGTTGCCGCCAGCGTTATCGCCCTGTATCAGGATACCCTTGCCGCCGCCATTACCCTGGCGGTTTTTCTGCCCATGGTCAGCGACATGAGCGGCTGTTCGGGGAACCAGGCCGTGGCGGTTTCCATGCGGGAGCTCTCCCTGGGCCTGGTCCGGCCGGGCGAACTGCTCTGGGTTATGGCAAAAGAGGTTCGGGTCGGCATCATCAACGGTCTGGTGTTGGGCCTGCTGCTTGGCGGGGTTGCCTTTTTCTGGAAGGGGAACCCGTGGCTCGGGATCGTGGTCGGCGGGGCATTGGCGGCCAATACGCTGGTTTCCGTCCTTCTCGGCGGGGTGCTGCCCCTTGTGCTCAAGCGGTTGAAACTGGATCCGGCCCTGGTTTCGAGCCCGCTGCTCACAACGGCCACCGACATGTGCGGCTTTTTTTTCGTTTTGAGTTTTGCCGCGGCGGTCCTGCCAAAACTCGGAGGCATGTAATGTTATACCCTACCCATTTTATTGCAGCACGATATGAGGGTCAGGCAAATCGTTAACCGTTTCGGCTTCATTGCCGTAAAACCCCTCAATGCCTTCAGCGAAAGGTCAAACGGTTGAAAGACCTGGCATTACATGGGCAATTGTATTGAAGCGCCAACCACTGTTCGTTCAGTTGGCGCTTTCGATGATGCCAACCGCTCCCATTTCCACCTTGTCTCCGGCTTTTATACCATGCAATCGAAACCACCCTTGATTGACTTCAAGGGCATATAAGGCCGGTCGGCGGGAGTGATATCTGGTTTGGGTCTGGTCGGGCGACATGATTTCGATGTTGATTATGTTTCCCGAGTCGTCCAGAAACGCGATGGACAGCGGGAACCACGTATCTTTCATCCAGAAGGTCCTCCGGTCGGGCCGTTGATAAACGAACAGCATGCCACGACTGTCGTCGAGGGCCGAACGATGGGATAATCCACACGTGCGCGATTGGGGTGTCGCGGCCAATTCCACAACCAGAGGGTGCCCGTTGATGGATACGGATGCCGTGGGCAATTCGAGCGGGCAGGCGTTGATCGTTCCCTGCAGGGTTGAAATAATGAGGATGGATAGGAGAATGGTTCTCGGAAACCCAATAACGCATTGTTTTTGCTCAATCAAAAAAGACATAGCCCGAGATGAATTCGTTAAATAAATATCGGTTGAATTGTTATTCATGCAAAATCCGATAGGTGCCATCCAAACGGGCTACCATTTCATCATACCGATCCATGAGGCTGTCTTTCCGCCTCTCGAGATCCGATGCATCTATCCGGCCGGCTTTGAACGCAAATTCAACAGCCGCCAGTTCGTTGTCCAGCCACCGGTCCGGGTCGAAGTTGTAGGTCATGGGTGTACCCTCTGTTTCTGACAGGGATTTTTTCGTTTAGCGGTCCTTGGTCGTCCGGTTGGCGATGCGGTTGATTGTGGATGCGGCGTACCCGGCGCCGTAGCCGTTGTCGATGTTGACCACGGTGACGCCGTTGGCACAGGCGTTCAGCATGGTCAACAGGGCCGCCAGGCCGCCGAAACTGGCGCCGTAGCCGATGCTGGTGGGCACGGCGATTACCGGCTTGTCGGTAAGGCCGGCCGCCACGCTGGGCAGGGCCCCGTCCATGCCGGCCACCACCACCAGCACGCTGGCCGCCTCGATTTTTTCCCGGTTGGAGAGCAGCCGGTGAATACCCGCCACACCCACATCGGTCAGCCGTTCCACCCGGTTGCCCATCACCTCGGCGGTAACGGCCGCTTCTTCGGCCACCGGGATGTCCGAGGTGCCGGCACACATGACCAGGATGGTCGTTTGCGTGGGAGTGACCGGTTTGCGGTTCATCACCACGATGCGGGCCGCCGCGTGGTATTCTACTGGGTCGCAGATGCTTTTCAGCGCCTCATAAACCTGCCGGTCAGCCCGGGTAGCCATGATGTTGGCGTCCTTTTCCAGCAGCCGCCGGGCGATGCCGACGATCTGCGTCACCGTCTTGCCCGGGCTGAAAATGGTTTCCGGATGGCCGCTGCGAAGGGCCCGGTGATGGTCCACCATGGCATAACCCAAATCCGTATAAGGAAGATCCTTCAGGGTGCTCAGTGCCCGGTCCACAGGCATCTGGCCGTTCTTCACGTTTTCCAATAGTTCTTTTAACGCATCTGCATTCATATTTCAGCGGTTCCTATGTGTACATTGAACATTCTTTTTTATCAGCCCTGTATTTTACGCTAACCTGCTGTCATTTTTCCAAAGATAAGACAGCCCGACGACGCTGGAAGAGGCAACCCTTCCCGTCTACCGGCCTTGAACGTTACCTGTCAACGAATTTATCCTTTCCCAATGGGTATGCACGGTCATCCGACGAAAAAAGGGCCGGCCACCCGGAGGGTGACACGGCCCTTTTGATTTACGGGGATTGCGGGTTATGCGCTATTTCCCGGCTCTGCCGTCGTCACAGGCATCATCCGCACCGGCTCTGCCGGCGTGTTCGGCGGTACCGGCCAGGGTGCAGGCGTCGCCTTCGCCTTCAGCCGGTGCAGCCAATTCTCCCGACGGTTCGGCCGGTGCATACTCGGCTTCGGCCTTACGCTTGAGGGCGGCGTACCGATCGGCGAACTCCGCTTCCAGCCGGGTATGCAGTCGCTTGGCCTCATCCGGGAAAATCTTCTGCAGGGCGGCATAACGCACCTCACCGGCGAGAAAGGTCTGCAGGCTGCCGTCCGGTGCTTTGGAATCCAGGACAAAGGGATTTTTTCCTTCGGCCGCCAGCATGGGATTGTAGCGATACAACGGCCAGTATCCGCTCTTGACGGCGAGGTTGGTCTCTTCCTGGCTCTTGCCCATGCCCTTTTTGATACCGTGATTGATGCACGGGGCATAAGCCATGATCAGCGACGGTCCGTCGTAACCCTCGGCTTCCGTGAACGCCTTGACCAACTGCTGTTTGTTGGCGCCCATGCCGACATTGGCTACGTAAACGTACCCGTAGGTCATAGCCATTCCGCCCAGATCTTTCTTGGCGGTCTTCTTGCCGGAAGCGGCAAACTTGGCGATGGACCCTGTGGGCGTGGCCTTGGAACTCTGTCCACCGGTGTTGGAGTACACTTCGGTATCGTAGACCATCACGTTGATGTCTTCCCCGGTGGCCAGGATGTGGTCGATGCCGCCGAAGGAAATATCGTAGGCCGACCCGTCACCCACGAAGATCCAGTAGGACCGCTTGGTGAAGTATGCACCCAGTCGGTCGATCCTATCCAGCAGGGGATTGCCGGTATAAGCGAAGAGCATCTCCCGGATTTGATCGCCGTAGCGTTTGGAGCCTTCGGCATCTTTCATGTTCTCCAGCCAGCTTTTCATGGCCGCCTTCAGGCTGGCATCGATGTCTGTATCCATGGCCTCGGTGACCAGGTCGGCCAACACCTGGCGCTGCTGCAGTTGACCGAGAAACATGCCGTAGGTGAATTCGGCCGGATCTTCGAAAAGGGAGTTGCCCCAGGCGGGACCGCAGCCTTCTTCGTTGACACAATAGGGAATGGACGGCGCGCTGCCGCCCCAGATGGAGGAACACCCCGTGGCGTTGCCGATGACCATTCGCTCACCGAAGAGTTGGGTGAGCAGTTTGGCGTAAGGCGTTTCGCCGCATCCGGCACAGGCGCCGGAGAACTCCAGCAGGGGCTGGTAGAACTGGCTGCCCTTGACCGTATTGCGGGCCACCAGGCCTTCTCGCACCGGCAGGCTGGAGGCGTAGCGCTGGTTGGGCACCTGCCGTTCGATCTGGGTGGCCAGTGGTTTCATGACAAGGGCCGGCTTTTTGGCCGGGCAGATGTCCGCGCAGTTGCCGCAGCCCAGGCAGTCTTCGGTGAAGACCTGCATGCGGAACTTATACTCCTTGAGTTCCTTGCCCAGGGCCTTTTTGGCCTCGAAGCCCTCGGGGGCGGTTTTCAATTCATCCTCGGTGACCAGCACCGGACGGATGGCCGCGTGGGGACAGACCATGGCGCACTGGTTGCACTGAATACAGTTTTCCATGATCCATTCAGGCACGTTGATGGCCACGCCACGTTTTTCATACTGGGTGGTGCCTACGGGAAAAATGCCGTCCGGGGAAAACGCACTCACCGGCAGCTTGTCGCCCTGCTGGGCCAGCATGGGCCTCATCACTTCGGTGACCCATTCGGGTTCGTCGCCGGCGGCGGCAGCCACCAGGCCGGCATCGGCCCAGGCCGCCGGAACCTTCACCTCCACCAGGTGATCCAGGCTTTTGTCCACGGCTTCGTTGTTCATGTTGACGATCTTGTCGCCCTTCTTGCTGAACAGTTTATGAATCTGATCCTTGAGGTAGGCGATGGCGTCATCTACGGGGATCACGTTGGCCGCCTTGAAGAAGGCCGTCTGCATGATCATGTTGATGCGTCCGCCCAGACCCACCTCGCCGGCGATTTTCACGGCGTCGATGTTGTAGAACTTCAGTTTTTTGCGGGCGATGGTCCGGCGCATGGCCACCGGCAGTTTCTCTTCCATGTCTGCCAGGCTCCAGGGGCTGTTGAGCATGAACGTTCCACCGACTTTGATGCCTTCCAGCACATCGTAGGTGTTGACGTAGGACGGGTTGTGGCAGGCGATGTAATCGGCACTGTCGATCAGGTACGTGGACCGGATGGGTGTCTTGCCGAAACGCAGGTGGGAAATGGTGACGCCGCCTGACTTTTTGGAGTCGTAAGCGAAGTACGCCTGGGCATACATGTCGGTATTGTCGCCGATGATCTTGATAGCGCTCTTGTTGGCGCCGACGGTGCCGTCGGCCCCCAGGCCCCAGAACTTGCACTGGACCGTACCTTCGGGCGCCACGTCCAATCCGGGCTCCACGTCCAGGCTGGTGTGAGTGACGTCATCGGTGATGCCTACGGTGAAGTGGTTCTTGGGAGCCATGCCGTTCATATTGTCAAACACCGCCTTGACCATGGAGGGGGTGAACTCCTTGGATCCCAGCCCATAGCGGCCGTTGACGATGGAGGGCATTTCTCCCTGTTCCATGAAGGCCGTACATACATCCTGGTACAGCGGGTCACCCAGGGCGCCGGGCTCCTTGGTGCGGTCGAGAACCGTGATCCGGGCAGCGGTAGCCGGAATGACCGACAGCAGGTGTTTGGCGGAGAAGGGACGGAACAGGCGAACCTTGACCAGGCCGACGGACTCGCCGCGGGCGCTGAGGTGATCAACCACCTCCTCGATGGTTTCACAGGAAGATCCCATGGAGATGATGACACGATCGGCGTTGGGATCACCCACGTAGTCGAACAGGTTGTACTTGCGTCCGGTGAGCGCGGATACCTTTTTCATGTAGTCGGCAACCGTGTCCGGCACCTCCTGGTAGTAGATGTTGACCGCTTCCCGTCCCTGGAAGTAGATGTCAGGGTTCTGGGCGGTGCCGCGCAGCTCGGGGGATTCCGGGTTTACCGCCCGGGTGCGGAAGTTATCCAGGGCTTCCCTGTTGATCAGCTTGGCCATGTCTTCGTAATCAATCATTTCGATCTTCTGAATCTCGTGGGAGGTCCGGAAGCCGTCGAAAAAGTGCAGGAAGGGCACACTGGAATCGATGGCGGCCAGGTGGGACACCAGACCCAGATCCATCACTTCCTGGACCGACGCGGAGGCCAGCATGGCAAAGCCGGTTTGGCGGACGGCCATGACATCCTGGTGATCCCCGAAGATGGACAGCGCATGGGCGGCGATGGCCCGTGCGGTGACATGAAGGACGCCGGGCAGCAGTTCACCGGACATCTTGTACATGTTGGGGACCATCAGCAAAAGGCCCTGGGAGGCGGTGTAGGTTGAAGTCAGCGCGCCGGCGGCGAGAGCGCCGTGAACGGCGGCTGCCGCACCGGCTTCACTTTGCAGCTGGCGCACCAGCAGGGTCTGGCCGAAGACGTTTTTGCGGCCGTTGGCCGCCCACTCATCGCAGATCTCACCGATAGGTGAAGAAGGGGTGATGGGATAAATGGCGGCTACCTCGCTCATGGCATAAGCCACGTGGGCGGCTGCGGTGTTCCCGTCGATGGTTTTCATTTTCTTTGCCATAACTGCTCCTTGTAACGGGTTAAAAATATGGAATTGACTCTGCAGCAGCCGGTCTCAGGGGAACCGCCGCAGAAAACCAGTCCTCGACAGCAAAGCGGGTAAGGTGCGAAAATTTGATTTCGCCTCGGGGTTGCTGTCTTTTCTATTGCAAAAGAGAATATTTAAATCACATTGAATTCGACTTGACAAGGATTAATTGGCCCCGGCAGGGTCATGAGTAACATCAGGATTTAATTTAAAATTTGATTTATTGAAACTTTTCAAAGGCACCTGCATGCCCAGTGCGATGGCGCCGCAGACCATCAGGCCGCCGATCCCCCACAAGACCGGGGAAAAGCTTCCCAGGTGATCAAATGCAATACCGGCAATGATCGGGGACGCCGCGGCCGGGATATTTGCCGAAAACAACCAGCCGTAAATCTGGCTGAGCCGCTCGCTTCCCCAACGTTCAGCTGCCGCCGAGGCATAAAGCACAAGAATTCCGCCGTAATTGAAGCCGGCCAGGGCGGCAAACGCGGCCAGACCGGTTTCGGAACGCAGGATGAATCCATGCAACAGCAGCAGCGCCGCTTGAAACAGCAGATTGGTTTGAAGGATAACAACGGATCGACCGCGGTCGAAGATCCAGCCCCAGGTGATACGACCGGCTGCATTGGCCAGGGCAAAGGCAGCCACCGCCTTCACCCCTGCCTGGACGCCGGTGCCGGTATAGAGTTCTTTCATATTGGCGTTGACGGCAAATCCCGCCGCCAGACCGGCGAACATGGCCAGGTAAAGGAAAACGAACGCCCGGTCCCTGAGCACACCGGTCACGGGCAACCGCTGCAGGACAATTCCACTGCTGTCCGGAGGATTTTCCATTACCGCTCCGGCCACGGCAACCAGCAGCAGAAATAGTACTCCCAGGAGACCGAACGCGGCGAATGGGCTCATGCCGACGGTTTCCATGAGGGAGCCGGCCGCGTAGCTGACCAGAGCTGCACCACCGCCGAAACCGGCCACCGCTACGCCGGTGACCACCCCTTTTTGCAGGGGAAACCAGCGTACGCAGGTGGCGATGGGGACGATGTAGGCAAACCCCACGCCGATACCTGCCATCAGTCCGATTCCCAGAATCGTGAATGCAAAATGAACCCGCCCCATGGACGCCAGCATCCAGCCGCCGCCGAAAAGCAGGCCACCTACCACGGCGCAACGACGCGGGCCGATTCGGGGAAGCAGCGTGCCGGTGACGATCATCGTGGCGGGAAATGCAAAATAAAACAGCGAAAAGGGCAACTGAGCCGTGCTTTGAAGGATGGCAGCGATCTGCTTGAGCGGCAGCACAAAGACCGACCAGGCATAGGTGGCCCCCAGGCACATCTGCATCGCCACGGCGGCAAGGAGAATCCGATAACGTTTCACGGCAGGCGCTTCTCCTATTGCGGTTTTTCCGCCAATTCATCGAACCTGCACTTGAGTATCAGAGAATCCCCATCAAAAGAAGTCTTCACCTTGTAGGGAAGGGTTTTGAACAGACCCACCATGGCTTTGTTCTGGGGTGAGGTATATGCCACCAGGCCTGAAATGCCGTTTTCACGGGCGGCCCGGGCCAGCTTCCGGATAAACAGCTTGCCCAGCCCTTTACCCTGATATTCCTTGGAGATGGAAAATGCCACCTCCGCGGTGTTGCTTTCGAGGAGCAGCAGATATTCACCGACCCCCACCACCTTGCCGAAACCGAATTCCCCCACCACCGCCACCAGGGTGAGGTCTTTGATGTAGTCGATCTGGGAGCGCGTTTCCACATCGCTGCGGTCAAAACTGAGCTTCTCGTGGAAAAAGCGCAACTGCACATCCTTTTTGTCCAGGCTGTAGTAGTGCTCCTGAATGCGGCGCTCATCCACCGGCTTTGACGGTCGGATGGTGATCTCTTCACCGTCCCGAACGATGGTCTCCTCCAGATGGATGGGATAGATGCCCTTGGTGGCCTCTCCCAGTTGGCGCTCACTGCCGATGAGCCTCGCCTCCTTGGCGGCATCGAACAGCCGGTCACGGTGGTCCGGATGGGCAATGCCGATCATGGCCAGCACCCGCTCCTGAAGGCTTTTGCCAAACAGGTTCACCGCACCGTATTCGGTGACCACGTAATGCACATCGCCTCTGGGCACGACCACGGCGGGACCGTCGAGGGCCGGAACGATATTGCTGCGCTTGCCGTCCTGTGAGGTGGAGTAGAGCATGAGGATGGACTTTCCCCCCTTGGACCGCTTGGCACCCCGGACAAAATCGGGGATGCCGGAAACGCCGGCGAAAAACGTGTGCTCGGAGGCCTCGGCCGCCACCTGCCCCGTGAGGTCGATGGTGTGGGCCACGTTCATGGAGATCATGCGGTTGTGCTGGGAGATGATGAAGGGGTCGTTGACATAGTCCGAGGGCCGGAAATCAATCCCCGGGTTGTCATGCAGAAACTCGTACAGGTTCTGGCTGCCGATGGCGCAAGAGGCCACCAGTTTGCCTTCATTGAGTCCCTTTTTACGGTTGGTAATCACTCCCGAGGCATACAGGTGCATTACATCGTCGGTGATGTACTGGGAGTGAAACCCCAGATCGTTTTTACCGGCCAGGGCTTTGACCGTGGCCTGGGAGGCGGCGTCCAGGCCGATCTGCAGCGTCGAGCCGTCGTCTACGAATCGGGCAATGTGTTTGCCGATCCATTCGGCCGCCCCGGATCGCTTGCGCAGGTTGACGGACAAGATGGGCTCTTCGTGCTCCACCAGCACATGGACGTTGTTGACGTGAATGAAACTCTGCCCCATGGTGCGGGGCATTTTCGGGTTTACCTGGGCGATCACCAGGTCGGCGCTCTGGGCGGCGGCCAGGGTCACGTCTACGGAAACCCCCAGGCTCATCCAGCCGAAATCGTCCGGCGGAGTTACCTGGACCAGGGCCACGTGAATGGGCAGTTTGCGGGAAAGGAAGAGTCCGGGTACCTCGGACATATTGATGGGCGTGATGAAGCGCATGTAGCGGGCGATGGCTTCCGTATCCGCCGAACCCAGATAGATGGTCCGGATGTTGAGGCTGTGGTCGCGGGTCTTGTCGGCAATTTCGGACAGGGAAGTGGTCTCCCGGCTCATCAGCCGGACGATTTCCAGTCCGCTGATCCTGACCGCGGCGGCCGACAGTGCCCGGACCAGCGCCTGGGGTTCGCCACTGGCGCTGCCAATGAACACCCGTTTGCCGGGGCGGATCATGGCAATGGCCTCCTCTGCCGTTCGATGTTTCTCCACATAACTATCAGCCCAGTATAGTGACCGTGCCATGACCTGCCTCCTCTTCATTTGGGTGCTATGTCCGGCCTGACGCTACCGTTCATGCACCTTGAATGCGATCTGAAATCCTGCGAAATTTTTGCGTTGTCTATTCCGTTTTTTCGAGAATGAATCGGCAGTCCGCCACGGTGACCCCTTCGCCTTCGGGGTGAACCAGCAGCGGATTGATGTCCAGTTCCTTGATTTCCGGATGGTCCAACACGAGATCGGACAGTCCCACCAGCATCCGTTCGATGGTGCCGATATCGGTTTTCGGCGCTCCGCGAAATCCGGAAAGCAGTTTGTGTCCCTTGATGCTGCGCACCATGTTACGGGCGCCGTTACGGGTCAGGGGTGCCAGCCGAAAAGCGACGTCTTGAAACACCTCCACGAAGATGCCGCCGAAACCGAACATGATCAGGGGGCCGAAAATGGGGTAGCGGGTCATGCCCAGAATTACCTCCTGACCTTTGGGAGCCAGCCGCTGAATCAGCACCCCGGCGATTTCGGCCTCCGGGTTGAATTTTCTGGCATTGTCCACAATGGTGGTAAAAGCGCCGGTCACCGCCTCCCGGCTGTCCGGCCCGACAATGACCCCGCCGGCATCGGACTTGTGGATGATCTGGGGCGACACGATCTTCATCACCACGGGATAGCCCATCTGATCGGCGGAATCTCCGGCCTCGGTCTCGCTGGTGGCCAGCACGGTAGGCAGCACGTTAAACCCATAGCATTTGAGCAGTTCGGTACCGCCGATCTCGCCGAGGTAGGTTTTATGCTGGTCCAATGCCTCGGCAATGATCTGTCCCGCTCGCTTTTTGTCGTGCTTGACCGGAAAAGGCGCCAGCTGCTGGCGATTGAGCCAGCGGGAATAGCGGTAAAGCGCCCCGAATGTCTTGGCTGCGCTTTCGGGGAAGCGATACACCGGAACGCCGTTCTCCTGCAGGTATTTCACGCCGGCAGACACGTCAATGATTCCCATGAAGCAGCACAGGATGGGCTTGTAGCTGCGCCGGGCAATGCGTACGATGGCCTCGGCGGTACCGATGGCGTTGGTCATGCTTTGGGGGGTCAGAATCACCAGTGCCCCGTCCACGCCTTCGTCTTTGATCACGGCGCTGAGGGCGTTTTCATAGCGGTCCTGGGCCGCATCGCCGATGACGTCCACAGGATTGTTCACATTGGCGGTCAGGGGCAGGTGGCTCTTGAGCACCTCGATGGTGTCCTCGCTGAATGTGGCCAACTCCAGTCCGGATGAAACGGTCATATCCGTGGCCACGATGCCGGGGCCGCCGGCATTGGTGACAATGGCCACCCGGTTACCCAGCGGCACCTTGCGCCGCATCTTGCCCAGGGCACTTTCATTTTTATAGGCAAAGGCGATCCCGAAATCGAACAGTTCATTGATCGAGTCCACCCGGATGATGCCGCTCTGGGCAAAAATAGCATCGTAGACCGCTTCGCTGCCCGCCAGCGAACCGGTGTGGGAGGCGGCTGCCTGGGCTCCGGCGCTGGTTCGGCCGGATTTGATGGCCAGCACCGGCGTGGGGCGGTCCCCTCCGGTAATCTCTTTTACCGCCGCGATGAACTCGGGCCCCCTCTGCAACTCTTCGATGTAGAGCATGATAACTTCGGTTTCCGGATCGGCGTGAAAGTACCGCAGCAGATCCAGTTCATCCACATCTGCCTTGTTGCCGATGGAGATGAATTTGGAAAATCCGAAATCCTTGTCCGCAGCGAAATCCAGCACCGCCGTGCACAGGGCACCGCTCTGGGAGATGAAGGATATATTGCCGGCCGCCGGCATCCGTGCCGAAAAACTGGCATTGAGCTTCACATCGGCCATGGGGTTGATTACCCCCAGGCAGTTGGGGCCGACCACCCTTACGCCGGCTTCGCGGCACATGGCCACAATTCGTCGTTCGATTGCAAGACCTTCGCCGCCGACCTCCTTGAACCCTGCGGAAACAATGACAATGGCCTTGACTCCTTTGTCGATGGCGTGTTTGATGGCGATTTCCGCATGAACCGGAGGAAGAATGATGATGGCCAGTTCGATGGGGTCCGGAATGTTCTGAATATCCGGATAGGCGCGCACACTGGCGATGGATTTAGCTTTGGGGTTTACCGGGTAAAGGGTGCCGGTAAAGCCTCCTCTCAAAATGTTGACAAAGATATCGTGCCCGACTTTTCCCGGACTGCTGGAGGCACCGATCACCGCCACGGATGACGGGTTGAATAATGCATCAAGACCTTCCATGGGTATTCACCTGCTTTCGTTTGGTTAGGGTCGCTTAAAAATAAACTGGTATGGGATAGCGCCGAATTTAGGTTTGGATAAAAGACGCGCCTATAGTGTTATGCTGTTGGCGTGGGGTCATAGGTGGAACGCCGTAGCCGGTTAAAAAGACAAGCAAAAGGGAACAATTTATTTTTTCCGCTGCGCCAAGGCTGATTCATCTGCTGACAAAATGAAAAAGGATCGCGCCATCTCCATACCCCACGTGCATCCCAAGTCTGTCAACCGGCGTTTAAGCCGGCAGCCGCCTTATTACAACGACTGGTTTGAAGATGCGTTTATCCTTTTTTTTGGGGTGCGATGCAACTCTCTTTACAGCGACATCGGACCTTTTATTACCAGTATACCGCTTTTCTTAGGCATTCGGAACTAATAAATTGAACTGCATCCCCGACCGGCATCAGGCAATCATTTTGGGCGGCCTTTTTTAGGACCGAGTTTCGTCTCTTGATAAAACCAACCATAAAATTGGTTGTACCATTAATATAGATGGCTTCTTCGGCTGTCAAGACCAAAGAACCATCGCCATTGGCGTGCTATTGTCTGACGGTTTCCCGAAAGGCTTAACCATTAGAAAAAATAGTCCATCGGTGCTTTTCGCGCAGGTCTGCCAGGCTTGAAAACCGGTGGCAAAAGGGATATGATTGATGATTCTCTTTTGGTATGACCATTACACAGCTGATTGACGACCTGCGATCTCACGATCCCCTCCGGTTTCATATGCAAATAGAAATAAGGCATACCGATGCATACGTTTAGGCCTTTGAAGGGGAAACCAGCCACAAAGATATAGCGGTGTTGAGACCGGATGCCAACTTTCATTTCATCGGCGCATCACATCAGGGTCGACCCGCTCGATTTTGTAAGAAAAATTCGTACAACAGAATCAAAGTTTCCTGAATTGACTATTTTCAAAGGCATTGATAACTTTATTAGAACGGAATGTTTTTTCACCGATGGGTTTCAACTTCTAATTTCGACAGCATCAGGTGATACCGCGTCACTATTTCGGGTATGACCCTATAGGACTGAAAATGATTGTCGCTGGAATCAAGCTTACCCTTCTGGGTATGACGGTAGTATTTTTTTTCCTCCTTCTATTGATCCTGTTCGTCAAACTTTCCTTCCGATTTCTATCCCAAGGAAGTGCCAGAGAATTAGCCGAAATGGAGGCTGCTGAACTGAATAAAAAAAAGCGTTCTTTTTTAAGAGCAGAAGACACAGTGTTGGTTGCCGTCATTAGCGCGGCTATTGCCGCCCATCGCGCCCGAACCATGCCGGGTAGATAAAACGGTCTTTATTTTGAGGAACTCGTAAAAAGTCAGTTAAGTTCCTCCTGACCACAATATATGGGATAAAATTGCTTATTTCTACAAAATCATGGTGAAAAAGTAGTTTTAAATTTACTCTTTTTACACCGTTGTTGCCATTACTATTAAAATTATTGGAGACAGTGAGCGATCATGAAAACAATTCGTTTTATGGACACCTCTCTTCGTGATGGATTCCAGTCGGTTTTCGGTGCCCGTGCACTGACCGATGACTTCATCCCTGCCGTGGAATCTGCCGTTCATGCAGGCATTGAGCATATAGAGGCGGGAGGCGGGGCACGTTTTCAGGCGCTGTTCATGTACTGCGGCGAATCTGCTTTTGACATGATGGACCGTTTCCGTGCGGCAGCGGGGCCATCTGCAAGCCTTCAGACCCTTGCCAGGGGGATCAATGTGGTGGCGCTTTCGGCTCAACCGAGAGATATGATCGATCTTCATGCCAAAATGTTCAAAAAACATGGTATGACACACATCCGCAATTTCGATGCGCTGAATGACGTTCGAAATCTGATTTACTCGGGGCAGTGCATTACCGATGCCGGGCTGCACCACCAGGTATCCGTCACAATGATGGAATTGCCGCCGGGTTGCTCGGGAGCTCACGATGCCCCATTTTACATTAAAACACTTCAGGAAATATTGGACTCCGGACTACCCTACGATTCCATCTGCTTCAAGGATGCCTCCGGAACGTCTAACCCCAACAAGTTTTACGAGACGATCAAGGCCGCACGAAAACTTCTGGGCAAGGATGCTACGATTTGGGCCCATACCCATGAAACTGCCGGTGTGGGAATCACCCAGTACAAAGCCGCCATCGAGGCCGGTTGCGACGGTGTGGATCTGGCCCGCTCCCCCTTGTCCAGCGGCACCTGCCAACCGGATATGCTCTCCATGTGGCATGCACTGAAGGGAACTGATTATTCGTTGGATATCGACGTGATCAAAATTATGGAAGCCAACCATGTCCTCCAGGAATGCCTCCAGGACTACTTTTTCCCCCCTGAAGCGCAGAAAGTGTCGTCTGAAGTGATCCTTTCCCCCATGCCGGGAGGGGCTTTAACGGCAAATACCATGATGATGCGAGACACCGGAACGCTTGACCTCTACCCCAAGGTTATCGAGGCCATGTCCGAATGTGTAGCACGCGGCGGGTTCGGTACCTCAGTCACCCCCGTATCCCAGTTTTATTTCCAGCAGGCCTACGCCAATGTGACCCAGGGGCCTTGGAAAAAAATAACGGATGGCTATGGGAAAATGGTGCTTGGTTACTTCGGTCGAACACCCGTTGCTCCGGATCCGGAAATTGTCCAGCTTGCCGAAGATCAGTTAGGCAAACCCGTGTTCAAAGGAGATCCGCTGGACGACCTTGAACCCGGCATTCCCAAAGCCAAAGCGCTTCTTGAAGAAAATGGCCTGCCGGTCACCGATGAAAACATCTTCATTGTAGGCGCACTGGAAACCCCGGGTGGCAACAAGGGCCTCGATTTTTTGAAAGGCAGCAAGCCCATCAATGTCCGCAAGGTAACTGACAAAAGCGATGCTGTGGCAGTGGTTACCACCGCACCTGTGGCTTCGCCGACCATGAGCGGGGCGGCCGATTACACGGTGACCGTTGAGGGCAAGGCCTATCAGGTCACCGTCGAAGCGTCCACCGGCGAAGTGAAAACAGTAGAACCTGCGGTTTCCACCAAACCGGTCGATGCGATAAGTGTCAAGGCCAAATTGCAGGGCATCGTTTCTGAAATTTTTGTCGCTGCCGGCGACCATGTGAAACGGGGCGATTCGCTGATGATTCTTGAAGCCATGAAAATGGAAACCCCTGTGGTGGCCCCCTGCAACGGCAAGGTGGTGTCCATCGATGTGGAAAAAAACCAGGTCGTCAAACCCGAACAACTGGTCGCAACGATTGCTTAGGCCAGGAGACCCAATGATACAAAACAAAAAGTTGATCTTCGGTTTCGCCCTCGTTGTCTCGGTTCTGATCATTTCCACCATGGCACTGGCTGGCACCCCCTCATCGGGGGAAGCCGCCTCACGAAACGAATTGGCGCCCATGGGGACCATGGTTGCCGAGTTCATCAAGTCCACGGGGTTGTTCGGATACCTCTACCCCGCGTCCGGCAAATGGACCGAGGGCATCGGCAGTGGTTTAATGGTCGGGGTCGGCCTGCTGATGTTGTTTCTGGCTATTGGTAAACAGTTCGAACCCTTGCTTCTGGTGCCCATGGGTTTTGGATGCATTCTGGCGAATATTCCTCTGGCAGGCATTACGGAACCGGGAGGAATTATCTACTACATCTATGAAATCGGCATCAAAACGGGTGCCTTTCCGTTGCTGGTCTTCATGGGGGTCGGCGCCATGACCGATTTCGGCCCGATGATCGCCAATCCCAAGACCGCCCTTTTGGGGGCAGCCGCGCAGTTTGGCATCTTTAGCACGCTCATCGGCGCACTGGTGCTAACGGAAATCGTACCCGGAATCAATTTCGATCTTTTTGACGCGGCATCCATCGGCATTATCGGCGGTGCAGACGGTCCTACTGCTATCTTCCTGGCCAGCCAGCTATCCCCCGACCTGTTGGGGGCGATTGCCGTGGCCGCCTATTCCTACATGGCGCTGGTTCCCATTATCCAGCCCCCCATCATGAGAGCGTTGACCAGTTCTGATGAACGCAAAATCCGTATGACCCAATTGCGCTACGTGGGCAAAGTAGAGAAGATCGTCTTTCCGTTTATTCCTCTCGGGTTGTGTATGCTTTTTTTGCCATCGGCTGCACCACTGATCGGTTTTTTTATGTTTGGCAACCTGATGAGAGAGTGCGGCGTCGTGGAGCGCCTTTCCAAAACCACTCAAAATGCCTTGATCAACATCGTCACCATTTTTCTCGGGTTGGGGGTCGGTTCTCGGCTGTCCGCAGGTAACTTCTTGAGTGTGGAGACCTTGGGAATCTTGCTTCTCGGCATCATTGCCTTTAGCATCGGAACGGCATCCGGCATTTTGATGGCCAAGCTCATGAACCAGTTTTCAAGTAACAAAATAAATCCGTTGATCGGTTCTGCAGGTGTATCCGCAGTACCCATGGCTGCCCGCGTCAGTCAAAAAATGGGCATGGAGGAAGACCCCGAAAATATGTTGTTGATGTTCGCCATGGGACCGAACGTTGCCGGTGTGATCGGATCAGCGGTGGCAGCCGGTGTGTTGCTGACATTAAAGAATCTTGTGGTATGATCGCGTCTGACGGGATAACGGTCCGGAATTACCAATCGCCGAAATTAGTTCACTTTTTATCTGGTTGAAGGTAGGTTTGACCCAGGATAAATTCATCGGAGGGGAAAATGTCAATACGCGTGCTCATGTTCAGGAAAATGCCCCGTTTGTATGGCGGGATGGAAGCCGACCTGTTGCCCCAGTTAGGCCCATTGCTGGTTGAAGCCAGAAAACTGGCTTTTCGTCAACCCGGATATATTTCCGGAGAGACAATGCGCAATGTGGCCGACCCCTATGACTACTTGGTGATCAGTACATGGAAATCGGTTGAAGACTGGGAGCGGTGGTTTGCCAACGAGGAAAGAGAGGCCGTTGAAGGAAAGATCGACGCCGTTTTAGGCGCATCGACTGAATACAAAGTCTATTCCTACGACTAACCTGACATGGAAAGCCCGTCTTCTTTCGGCACACCAACGTAAACCACACCACACCCTGAAGCGTCGGTACGGCCGCTGAGCGACTTCTTTGAATATACCTTTGGATTAAACAGGGGAGAACGTTTATGACCATATATGCAAAAGACGTAATGGTTAAATCATTTGATACCATTAATCAGGATGCACCCATTGAAAATGCCATCGATATGATTCTTGACGGGAAGGTAAGAAAGACGGGCCACAAGACCATCAGTCTCATGGTCGTTGATGATTATGGGCAGTTGACCGGAGTGATCAGCATGTATGACATTCTTTATAATCTTCGACCGGACTTTCTGAATTTGAGCGTGGACGCAGACACCCTAGTGTGGACGGGGCAGTTGAAGCGGTTTGTGGAAGCACTTAAGGGGAAGAAGGTCAAGCAGGTGATGAGCACGAATGTGGTTAGCGCCAAGTTCGATGACCATATCATCGTAATTTTGGACCAGATGATTAAAAACAAGTATCGTCGCCTTCCCGTACTGGAGCAAAACAAACCGATTGGAGTTATTTACATATCAGATGTTTATTGTAATATTTTTAGCTCGAAAAAGGAAAAATGACTTCCTACCTGACGCCTGTGGCATTACCCGATCCACCTTCAGGTCTTTTCAGGGGGTGGACACCATTAGTATTCGCCACTGTGCTTCCGATCCGCCAAGGCCTATGTCAGTACGGATCATCCGATCGTGTCAACACCACACCCCGGCCCGCTTATCCGGGTAATTCCTGTTGACCAGCGGGCCATAAATCTCCACCAGGCGCCGGGCTTTTAAAATCGGGTCGTCCCGACTCAGGATATGGCATTCAGCACATCCGCCCATCGATTCCGGTGGGCGGGTTACGTTTGACACCACCTGCCAGAACGCAATTGATCATCCCCACAAACCGGTTCGGGAAATCGGCTTTGCGCCCGCGTGGGTGTCTGTTGGCAAGTTTTAATTTGCAGTAATCAGACAATTCCGTTACTATCGCTCACTGATAGAACGATATCGTGGGCACGGGTGGCGGATCGAAACCACCATTGATGTTCGCGGACCACGGTGTCTTTCTGAAAGGGTTTTCCTGTCCGCAACCGGTTATTCCACGGTACCAGAAATCGAGGAATCGTCATCGTTCACGGCGGCCATCGTAAAATTCAAACGGAGCGGTAACTCGATCATGCCACACAAGCTCAAGCCTATCAAACCGAAGCGCATCTCCGACCAGGTGTTTGACCAGTTAAGAGAACTGATTTTCCGCGGCGAATTCAAGGCCGGTGAGAAGATCCTCACCGAGCGTGAACTGGCCGAAGCCTTTGGTGTCAGCCGTACCTCGGTGAGAGATGCTGTCAACAAGTTGGTGGTCATGGGGCTGCTGGACCAGAAGCAGGGCCAGGGCACCTTTGTCCGGTCACCGGAGTCCAAGGGGAAAAGTATCCTGGCCACCATGGTGGAAAGTCAGGACGCCTCAATTACCGATCTTTTGGAAGTCCGCATGGGACTAGAGTGCAATGCCGCAGCCATGGCGGCCAGCCGGGCGGTCGAAAAGGATTTTCAGTTCATGGAGAAAAGCATCGAGGAGATGCAGAAGGAAGTCAAATCCGGGAGACTGGGCACGGAGGCCGATGCCGCGTTCCACATGGCCATTGCCTATGCTACGAACAATCCCCTCCAGGTTTTCATCATGAAAAATTTCTACGATTTTTTGTTCACCGGTATCAAGGTCAACCTGGAGGGCCTCTACAAGATACCGGGCAATATCGATACCATCCTTGAACAGCACACGACTATTTTTCGGGCAATCCGGGAAGGAAATCCTGAAGGCGCCTACCGGGCCATGAAGCGGCATATCGATTTTGTCTACGATTTTTTCGAAGGGCAGGGGAAGTAGAATGAAAAATGTCCAAATCCAAATGCCAAATGAAGGACGGTAATACGGTCTAAATCGAGAATCGGCAGCGTACCTTCATTTGACATTTTGCATTTGGCTTTTGACATTGAGCCCTCAGAGAAGTTTTGCGAAAAAATCATTGCCCTTGTCGTCCACCAGAATGAACGCCGGGAAATCCTTGACGGTGATCATATAAATTGCTTCCATACCCAGTTCCGGGTATTCCAGCACCTCCACCGAGGTGATACACTCCTTGCCCAGCAGCGCGGCCGGCCCACCGATGGAGCCAAGGTAAAAGCCGCCGTATTTTTTGCAGGACTCCGTTACTCCCTTGGAGCGATTGCCCTTGGCCAGCATCACCATGGAGGCGCCCTGGGCCTGGAAAATTGGCACGTAGGAATCCATGCGGCCGGCCGTGGTGGGGCCGAAAGAACCGGATGCATAGCCTTCAGGCGTCTTGGCCGGACCAGCGTAGTAGATGATGTGATCCTTCAGATACTGGGGCAGACCCTGGCCGTTGTCCAGCCGGTCCTTGAGTTTGGCATGGGCGATATCGCGGCCCACGATGATTTTGCCGGACAGTTTGAGACGGGTGGCTACCGGATATCGGGTTAGGATGGCCCGGATGTCGTCCATGGACTGGTTCAGGTCGATGGCCACGGCGACATCGTCGGAGTCTTGAGGTTCGGGAAGAAATCGTGCGGGATCGGTTTCCAGCTGCTCCAGAAAGATGCCCTCGGCGGTGATTTTGGCCTTGATGTTGCGATCCGCACTGCAGCTGACACCGATGCCGATGGGGCAGGAGGCGCCATGGCGCGGCAGGCGTACCACGCGAATGTCGTGGCAGAAGTACTTTCCGCCGAACTGGGCGCCGATGCCCAATTCCCCCGCCCGTTCCAGGAGTTCTTTTTCCAGTTTCAGGTCACGGAAGCCATGGCCGGTTTCGTTGCCGGTGGTCGGCAGACCATCCAGGTAGCCGGCTGAGGCCAGTTTGACGGTCTTCAGATTGAACTCCGCCGAGGTTCCCCCCACCACGAAAGCCAGGTGGTAGGGCGGGCAGGCGGCGGTGCCCAGGGTCTTCATTTTGGCCGTGAGAAAATCCACCAGCGTGCCCGGGTTGAGTACGGCCTTGGTTTCCTGGAAAAGGTAGGTTTTGTTGGCCGATCCCCCGCCTTTGGCAATGAACAGGAATTTGTAGGCATCGCCCTGGGTGGCATAGATTTCCACCTGGGCCGGCAGGTTGCACCCGGTGTTCTTCTCTTCATACATGGTCAGCGGTGCGTTCTGGGAATACCGCAGATTGGTTTGGGTGTAAGCATTGAACACGCCTTTGGACAATGCTTTTTCATCGCTGAAGCCGGTCCACACCTGCTGACCTTTCTTCCCCATGACGATGGCGGTGCCGGTGTCCTGGCACATGGGAAATTCCATCTCGGCGGAGATGACGGCATTTTTGAGCATTTCCAGGGCTACATAGCGGTCGTTGTTCGAGCTTTCCGGGTCGTTAAAGATCTTTTCCAGCTGAGCCAGGTGGGCGGACCGCAGCAGGTGGGAGACATCCTTAAATGCCGATTCGGCCAGCAGTTCCAGCCCTTCAGGTGCGACCTTGAGCACCTCCTGTCCCTCGAACCGGGCGGTGGAAACGTGATCGGCGGTGAGCAGCCGGTACGGGGTGTCGTCTTTGCCCAGGGGCAGCAGTTCTTCATACTTGAAATCGACCATCATTTATCTCCTTATCCGCTTGGGGGATGTGGGGTAACGCGTCAACCAGGCGCTGAAACAAACAGCCTCATCACCGTTGGACTGAAAAAGGTAGAAGGAAATTAATTTAATGGGTGGGATTGGAGATTGTCAAGGCGTTTCATGGAACTGACTTCAGCGGGCCAGCAGGCGGCCCAGATCACGATCTTTTTGGTGCCACAACCGGTTGAGCCAGTTCTGGAAATCCCGTTTGAACTGTGGGTCCTGAAGGTAGTCACCCATCATTTCGCTGTTGATGGGCAGGGTTTTTACCCTGACTTTGATCTCTTTGACACGGCCGCAGACGAAATCCCAGAAACTGGCCGCACCCTGGGGATAAGCGATGGTCACGTCCACGATGTGCTGAAGCTTGTCGCCCATGGCCGCCAGTACGAAAGCCATCCCGCCGGCTTTGGTGCGCAGAAGATGGGTGTACGGCGACCGCTGGCGGGAGTGTTTTTCCGGGGTAAACCGGGTCCCTTCGACGAAGTTCATCACCGATACGGGAATGTTCCTGAATTTATCGCAGGCCTTTTTGGTGATTTCCAGGTCTTTGCCGATCAGGTGGGGATTCTTTTTGAGAAACTGTCTGGAGTAGCGTTTCATGAAAGGAAAATCCAAGGCCCACCATGCCTGCCCAAGGAACGGGAACCAGAACAGTTCTCTTTTCAGAAAAAACTTTAGGAATGGAATCTTGCGGTAAAAGACGGTCTGGAGCACCAGAATATCCACCCAGGACTGGTGGTTGGCCACCACCATGTACCAGCCTTTTGGATTGAGATTGTCCAGGCCGCTTACATCCCAGCGGACGCCGTTAAACAGCTTCTGGTTCAGGTTGTTCACCGCTATCCAGCCATTGGCAATGGCGGTCAGGATCATGCGGGAACCGGTCTGGATCGGTTTGATGGGAATCAGCAGTCTGATCACTGCCACGATAAAAATGGGAATACAGCAAACTACCGTATTGAGTGCATAAAGCATAAGCGAAAGTACGCCTCGTATCCCATGAATCAACGATTTATGCATATGAATCCTTCAATCCTGGCTGGTAAAGAAATTATTGGAGGATACTTTTAAATAAAATGCGGGGTGGTGACAAGAAGGGTGCGGTTGGTTGACAAAAGTTTTACAAACAGCTTGGCAATCAGTTGCCGAACATGGGGCCGGATGGCCCCAGGTGGCAGGAGTAGCAGCCGAATCCGCGGCGGGTGATGATGCTGAATGACTTTTTCCCCAGCGCATCGGCCATCAGGGGCACCAGACGGTCCAGTTTCAGTCGGGTGGTATCCGGATACTTTTCGAATTCGGGGCCCAGGAGCAATTCGCCGCTGAGCTGGGGAAGATGGGAGGTGGGCATCTGGAAGTTTCCAGTCATGGGGCCCTGGCCGTGACATAGGCTGCAGTCCACCATGGCAAAGCGCTCGGGGCGCCAAGTCTGGAAGAGTAACGTCGCACGGGGCAAAACCACGGTTTTCATGTGGTCCTTGCGCTGGTTGAGGTTCATTTCAGGCCAGGTCAGCTGTTTTCCGTTACTGCCGGCAGGTCCCACCCGCTTGGGATAGCAGCTCCCGATCACCATTACCAAGAGCAGTGTCCCAAGGATGATTGCAATGGGTTGACGATCAAGAACAGGCATGTTTGGTTTCCTTGCCGCTGATAAAGAATAAATTGAAACCCGCTGCCGGCAACTCTTTCAGTTAGTCTTGTCGAATGTTTCATGAGTCGCAGAAATCCATGCCCGCAGGGCAGGGTCGGAGTTCAAAGGCTTTGGCAGTTGAGCAGCTCACTGCTCCCTCGAAGCTGAGTCGTCCCCACAACATCAGCTAAAGGAGATAGCCATGAGCCGTTTCAAATAAGTATCACATCCCTGTGGCACTGCCAATACCCTATCGTATGGGGATGATATGATCATCACAAAACAATCAAACGCCAAACCCCTTCAGGGGCTGAAGGGGTATCCATTTGCAGCCAAACGACCCAACCCGTGGCGGGGCAGGAGCGATGTGGCAAGTGGAAAACAAAAAGCGTTTCCCCCAAGGACCGCAGTCCGGAAGAAACGCTTTTTATCGATTTTGTCTATCGGTCCGGGTTTTAAATTTTCAATGGTGGCTGTGGCCGCCCTTTCCTTTGGACATGTCGATGACGGCTTTGATAATGCAGTAGGTCATGCCCAGCCCGATGATATTCAAGGCATACCAGAGGCCGCCGTGAAATACGATGTGGCCGGCGTCCCAGAGCCATTCAAAACTGAAAGGAAACATGTTTTCTCCTCCTTATAACCGGCTATGCTTTAGCCGGTTCCAGATCCGGTGCGGATTTTGTGTGGGCTTCCACTGCCGTGGACGTCTCTTCCTCAATGGGGTTCAACTCTGCCTCCTGGGGAAAGATCGGCAGGTAGCGATACGAAATCATGATCAGGATGATGCCGTAGGCCACGGGCAGAATGGTGGTGGCGATTTCCTGCCAGCTGGGATAGTACAGCGCCCAGTTGTCAAAGGGCATGACCGGAATGGCCATGACCTGGAGCACCATCACCCAACGGTTCAGGGAAACCCCCATCACGGCCAGAAAGAAGGCGACCACCCGCCAGGTGGGGTTCTTTCTCAGCGGTCTGCTGATCAGGATAACGGCCGGCACCAGGCCGCCCAGTACAATTTCCGCAAAGATAATCCAGTAGCCGTACAGGGCATTGCCGGTGTAAAAATCGGTCAGGGTCTGCCCCAGGCCGGGAGCGGTGACATTGGCCCATCGGGTAAAATCGCAGGTCTTGGCAATGGTATAGGTGAAAATCATCCAGCCGGAAATTTTGGCCAGCAGTTCCACCACGTTATCCTTGACCAGTTTCTTGCGGGTCACCTTTTCGGTGATCCAGGTGATCAGCAAGGTGAAACACGGGCCGTAGGCCGCGGCGGACCAGGTGAACAAAAAGAATGTCCACGGCCAGATGAGCAGGCCTTCCCGGAAGGCAAACGGTCGTCCGAAGAGCACACCGGCCACACCACCCAGCGATCCCTGGTGGAAAAAGGAGAGGAAGGCGCCGGTAGCGGCGAAGACAGCCATGGTTTCATGCATATTGTGGCTCAGGTTGTGAAAGAAGGGCACCTTGTCCAGCTGGCGGTTTTCCAGGATTAAGGGGATGTACTCGATGGTCAGCACCGAAAAGTAGCACGACAGGCAGAAGGCCACCTCGGTGAGCATGGAGTGGACATTGGCGTGCCAGAAAATGAACCAACCGCGCAGCGGCTGGCCGATGTCGATGGCCAGGATCAAAAGAGCCGAACTGTAGCAGATGAAACCGATGAGCACGGCATAATTGATGATATGCTTGAGTTCATCCTTGCCGATGATGTATCTGAGCAGCCCGCTGAAAAAGGCGCCGCCGCCCAGGGCAATTACGGCCAGGTCGGCCCAGATCCACAGGGCGAATCCGTAGTTGTCATTCATATTGGTCTGGTTCAGGCCCTTGAACCAGCACAGCAGCATGGCGTAAACGCCCCACGCAAGGACAGCGCCCACGATGCCCAGTCCCAGGAGGAACTGCCACATGGGGCAACGTTTGACTCCTTTGGGTATTAAAGCAGAATCCATAGGGTTTGTACTCCTTGATCTGTACGGTTTGCCGTTCTTATGCAAAAGCCTTTACCGCAAAGGCGCTTTTAATGATGCGGGTTGGAGACCTGCCCGGTTTTTTCGTGGGCGAGGTAGTGGTCTCCGGCACGCCGAACCCATTCCCGATCGGACAGGTAGTAGACCTTGGTGTTGGTGCCCAGCCGTTCCAGCAGCCGGAATGCCCGTGGGTTTCTGGATTTGTTGCCGTTTTTGGGATCCGGCTTGACGATTTGGTGTACCCGGTGATCGGGGTTGTTGAGATCGCCGAAAACAATAGCGCCCGCCGGGCAGGCCTGGGTGCAGGCGGTCTGATAGGCTTCCTCGGCTACCTTTTGCTCGTCGTCGAGATAAGCCTTGTTTTTGGCCAGCTGATAGCGATGGAAGCAGAAACTGCATTTTTCCACCACACCGCGCATGCGCGGTGACACATTGGGGCTCAGGTACTTTTCCATGCCGTCGGGCCAGATCGGGTCCCACCAGTTGAAGTACCGCGCGTGGTAAGGGCAGGCGGCCATGCAGTACCGGCAGCCGAAGCAGCGGGTATAGATCTGGCTGACGATGCCTGTCTCCTGGCTGTAGTCGGTGGCTGTTGCCGGGCAAACCGACACACATGGACTGTGGCCCCCATGGCCTTCACAGTGCTGGCAGGGCCGCGGAAGATAGCAGATTTCGGTATCCGGATAGGGCTTGTCGTTGGTGAGTTGGTAGACGCGTATCCAGGTGATGCTGGTCAGTTTGTCGGACTCATCTTCCTTGAAGGGCACGTTGTTTTCGGACATGCAGGCCACCATGCAGGAGCCGCAGCCGGTGCACTTGTCAAGATCGATAGCCATTCCGTATCTCATGGGCGGGTTGTGTTTCTGCTCGTGTTTCATCAGAACCTCATGTCAGGTTGGTTAGGCTTTGGCCAGCTTGGCCCGGATTCCCCAGGCGGCGTCATGACCGGAGGACGGGTCCTCGACCGGTCCGATGAGTTCGTTGACGTTGACACCCTTGCCGGCCAGGTAGCCGTCATAGGCGGTATGCCCCAGCCCTCTGGCCATGGCTATTACGCCGGGTTGGATGCCTTCAAACAGGTGAATCCGCACGCGGGCTTCTCCGCGGGGGGTGGTCAGTTTTGCCATGGACCCTTCGGACAGTCCGGCGGCGGCGGCAGTCCGGGGATTGATTTCGACGAAACCGTCCTTGCCTTTAATGACGGTGTTGGCAACGGTTTTGATCATGAAGGGGGGATCACCGATGTAGCCACTTGAGAGGCGAATGGAGTCGTAGGGAATCAGCATCAACGGAAAGCTGTTTCCATCGCCTTCGGCCTGAACGGCCGGTGCGTCCATCCCGGCCAGGCGAACCGTGTCAGCAACGGGAACGATATCGGTTTCCACCCAGACACCCTCTTCCATGAGGACATCCCACTTTTCCGCCAGCGTCTCTTCCAGGCAGGTTTCGTAGTCGTCCCAGGGAAACGCGTCTGCCATGGAGCCGCCCATGGCCTTGGCTGTCATGATCAGGGTTTCGCCCAGGTGGCGGGTGTTGAACTGGGGGGACACCACCGGTTTGCTTAACCCGATTACCTGCCAGGCCAGGCCGGCGTCCACGGGGACATCCGTGTAGCGCTCCAGATAAATGTGGTCCGGCAGCAACAGGTCGGCCATGGCGGCGGTTTCGTCGCTGAATGACGAGAAGCTGACAATGAACGGAATGCGCCCCAACGCCGTCCGTACATTCCGGGTGTCAGGCAGGTCGTAGCAGGGGTTGGCGCCGGCCACCAGCAGGGCCTGCAATGGATAGGGTCCGCCGCCGTTGACACTGTCGGCCAGCCGGTTGAGCAGGTGCCGGGCATTGGCGTAGCGACCGGTGCCGGCGCCGTCGACGCGCGGCTGAGCAAGGCCGGCTGCTGCCAGTTCGTCACTGGCCACCTCGGGCCACCGGATGTAGTCCGCTTCAGGGAGGGCCCACATCCCGCCTTCCCGGTTGATGTTGCCGGCCAGGGCGTTGAGGGCGTAAACCGCGGCGGTTTCCCGCAGGCTTTCCGCCGCCAGACCTTTGCCGCGGCCGCACAGGGCCAGGGGCCGATTGGCGCTGGCAAACCCCTTGGCCAGGTCGACGATTACATTGGCATCAACGCCTGTGATCTGGGATACCTTTTGCGTTCCGTAGTTGGCCAAAAGCTGGTTTTCCCAACCGCCGGCTCCTGAGACCGTGCCGGTATCCACCCTGTTCTTCGAAACCATCACGGCAGCGATTCCCAGCGCCAGATCGGCTTCGGTGCCTGGGTTGATCGGAATCCATCGGGTGGCTTTGGCGGCACTGTTGGACAGGCGCGGCTCTATCTGAACCACGGTGACGTCCTTTTCTTTCCAGAGGCTGCTGGCCCTGAACATGCGGACCGGCGATCCCCAGCCGTCCACGATGCCGCTGCCAAAGCTGAGAATATAATCGGCGTTTTCCAAATCGAAACCGGTTCTTCCGCTGGCCCCGAAAAGGGTTTTTACGGCCAGTTCATCGGCATCCCGGTGGGATGGCGTGTGGATGAAATTGGGGGATCCGTAGGCGGCCAGGAACCGTTGGAGCAGCGCCGGCACCGTGCCGCCGTTCGTCCCGGCGATGGCGGCTACGGTATGGGCTTCTCCCTTGTTGCGGATGTCGCTGAGCTTTTCCGCCAGGATGGCCATGGCCTCGTCCCAGGAAATTTTCTGCCACTTGCCTTGGCCCCGTTCGCCGATGCGTTTCATGGGCGATTTGATGCGGGTGGGGCCGTAAAGCAGCTGCAGGCCGGAAAGCCCCAGAATGCAAATGCCGCCGTCGTTGACGGGGTGGCCAGGTTTGCCTTCGATCTTTACGGCCCGGTTGTCGACCTTGCGCACGGAGATGCCGCATCCACCCGGACACAAGGTGCAGGTCGAGTCTTCATAGACCACCTCTCCGTCCGGCGGCACCGGCGTCCAGGGCCACATCTGTGACCAGATGGAAGAGTCATCCATCAGTTTCCACGGCAATGGCGACAGGGCCGTGCCCGCTGCTCCGCCGATGACGAACGATAAGAAACTTCTTCTGTCAACTTTCATCTATTTTCCCCTCACCTTGAATACAAGACAGACGCTGCAATCGTTTACCCGGTCGTGAGTTCTTGTCACCCGTTATTTATGACAGACGAAACAAGCATCGCGCTGGGTCTGAACACTGGAGGTGTGAATGATTCCCGCTTCCTTGTGGCATTGGGCGCAGTCATCCATTTTCATGCGGTCCCAGCTGTTTCTCTTAAATCCGGCGATGTTTTTGCCCCAGATGTCCCGGCTGTAGCCGGTGAAACGGTTGTATTCGTAGGGGCGGGAGCTTTCCGATTCGCCGATGTGGCCATGGCAGGTGACGCAATCCATTTCGGCGCCGATCACATGGGCGGCATGGGAAAAGAACACACTGTCCGGCTGGCGGGAGTAAGCCAACCAGGGGACTTCCCGTTCCTTGGAAACATATTGTTCGACGAAAATGGCTTCGTCTTCGGTCTCGCCCATGGGGTCTTCATGGCAATCCGTACATTGGGCAAGTTTGGGAATGCCGGAGAAGCTGCCGTCTTCTCTGAAAAAATGGCAACTTTCACAGCCTTCATCCACCTCACCCACATGCAGGGCGTGGTTGAAGCTGAACGGCTGCTGCTTTTGTGAGTAGAGGAGTTTGGGAAAGATCACCCATCCCAACACCATGCTGGCTGCAAAACCGATGATGAAGAACAGGATGATAAATCCGCCGGCGCCGTTGTCCCCGCCTCCGCTGGCATGTGCCGCGTCATCATCCATCACCTCTTTGGCCTTTTTGTCTAAGGTACTCATGGACTCTCCGTCAACCGCTGTATGATGATTTCTGTTGTGAAACCATTTTCGATTAAACTTAAAACCCCTGCGCCAGTCGCCGCATCAATCGACAGCCCACGCGGTCCTATTCGCGAACACGCCGACTTTGTTGCCAATGTTTTCATATCTATAATTTCGGGTGGGATGCAATCCCGCCCATGGGTGAAAAAAACACGGGAGGTAGAGCTTGCGACTTACTATCGGCAGCCGGCCGTTTTGTCAAGAAAAAATCCTTGAAAACAGGCCGTTGACCGGACTCCCCTGTCTGCTGCAAACAGGGGCGGGGAGTCGATTTGCTCCGTATGTGCGTCGCCTGGCCGGCGGGGTCTGGAACGACCGGGGAACCTGGTATCGTCCTTTCTGCATCGGTACGGGCATCCGGCAATAACGGACTTGACATGCGAGTTTCCAATATTATTATCTCCCAGCTTTTGCAGGCCGCCTTTTAAAACCGGGAAAGTGTGCCCGCTATGTTCCGACCTGCCTTTACCCTACAATGCATCACCCACCGTCATTCTGCCGAGCCCCGCCGGCCGTTTGAGCCTGAGGCGGAAACGGCAGTGACCGGGTGCTGCCTTTTTGAACCCGTTCATTCGAAGGCCAAGGAGACCGCACATCCATGATTGAGGTAAGGCATCTGACCAAGCAGTTCGGCAATCATCCGGCGGTGGACGACATCTCCTTTACCGCCCAAAAAGGGGAAATACTGGGTTTTTTAGGTCCCAACGGTGCGGGAAAGTCAACCACCATGCGGATGATCACCGGGTTTTTCCCGCCCACCCGCGGCACGGTGATCATCGGCGGCAGTGACATTTTAAGCCAATCCGTTGCCGCCCGCAGAAAGATCGGTTACCTGCCTGAAAACGCACCGGTATATCCGGATATGACGGTCGGTCGGTATCTGGGTTTTTGCGCCGAGATTCGCGGGTTCTCGGGAACCGCCAAGACGCAGCGGGTGGGCGAGACCCTGGATCGATGTTTCCTTTCCGGTGTCCGTCATCAGATGGTGAACACGCTGTCCAAGGGATACAAACAACGGGTCTGCTTTGCCCAGAGCATCCTGCATGACCCCGAGTACCTGATCCTCGACGAACCCACCGACGGTCTGGACCCCAACCAGAAGTACGAAGTGCGCCTGATGATCCGGGAGATGAGTGCCACTAAGGCCATTATCTTTTCCACCCATATTTTGGACGAGGTCGACGCTGTCTGCAGCCGGGCCATCATTATTGCCGACGGCAAGGTGGTGGCCGACGACACCCCCGACGGGCTCCGGCGTCGGTCCGCCTTTCACGGGTCCGTTGTCCTGACCGTCACGGGTGCGGCGACTGATGGCGCGCGGAAGCGAATAGCGGAACTGGAAGGGATCGCCTCGGTGTCGGTTGTGGAATCCGATGGCGATCGGACGACCTTGCGCATTTTTCCTGACGATCCGGCGGTTTCCGTTGCCGATCGGGTGATCGCTTCAGTAAGCCGGGACGGGGTTGGCATTGACGAGGTGTTCGTTGAGCAGGGCCGGCTGGAAGATGTGTTTCGAGAGATCACCACCGGCAAATGACCTTTATTTATTGGTGAATTTTATCCCCCGGAAGACACTGGGCGCGTTACGGATTTACCATTACCAAGCAGCAAGACACCCAAATCCAATGGAGCGGCTCATGCAAAACGGTAATTTTTTGAGAAACATATGGATCATCATGAAGCGCGAACTTGCCGGATACTTCGGTTCTCCGGTGGCCTATGTTTTCATTGTGATCTTTCTCCTTCTGACCGGTTTTTTCACTTTTTACATCAGCAACTTTTTCGAAGCGGGGCAGGCGGACCTGAAAGGATTTTTTCAGTGGCACCCATGGCTGTTCATGTTTCTGGTGCCGGCCGTTGCCATGCGGCTGTGGGCCGAGGAGCGCCGGCTGGGGACCATCGAACTGCTGTTGACCCTGCCTGTGACCGTTACCGATGTGGTTCTGGGAAAATTTCTGGCCGCCTGGTGCTTCATCGGCATCGCGCTGGCACTTACCTTCCCGTTGGTCCTTACCGTCATATATCTGGGCAACCCGGATCTGGGTGTGATTTTTTGTGGCTATCTGGGCTCTTTTCTCATGGCCGGCACGTTTTTGAGCGTGGGCAGCATGACTTCGGCGCTTACTCGAAGTCAGGTGGTCAGCTTCATCCTGGCCGTGGTGGCCTGCCTGTTTCTTATACTGGCCGGTTTTGCACCGGTCACGGCCGTGCTGTCCGGGTGGGCACCGGTGTGGCTGGTAAATCTGGTCTCTTCGGCCAGCGTTCTCTCCCATTTTGCATCTATTGCCAGAGGCGTGCTGGACGTGAGGGATCTGCTCTACTACCTGTCGGTGATGGTCTTCATGATCTTCGTCAACGGCGTTATCCTGCAAAACCGGGAATCGGCATAAAGGAGGCCTGAATCCATGAGCGATGGAAAAAGACGCATTGGAAAAACCGCATTTTCGGCCGGCAGCGCCGTGCTGGTGCTTGTCATCGTGGTGCTGGTGAACATTCTAATGTCCCACACCACCTTGCGCTGGGACGCTACCGAAGACAATCTTTACTCTTTGTCCCAGGGAACCCGGACCATCCTTGCCGACCTGAATCAGGATGTGGTTGTCAAGGTGTTCTACAGCAAACACGTGGTCAACATCCCCTCCCATATCAAAACTTTTGCCCAGCGGGTGATCGATTTTCTTTCCGAGTACGAGCAGTACGGAAAAGGCCGCATCTCGGTGGAAATATACGACCCCAAACCCGATTCCGAGGAGGAGGAGTGGGCCATCAAGTACGGCATGAAAGGCATCAGTCTGCCGACCGGAGAGCAGGTCTATCTGGGTCTGGTGGCCCTATCCGCCGATCAGGAGGCGGCCATCCCCTTCATCGATCCCACCCAGGAGACGCGGTTGGAGTATGACCTGACCCGTATCATCTCCCGGGTACAGACCACGAAGCGAATGAAGATTGCCGTGTTCAGCAGCCTGCCGGTGTTCGGAAATGCTTCCATGAGCATGGGCGGACCCCGTTCCGGCTCGGAATCGTGGTTTTTTATTCAGGACCTAAGCAAAACCTACGATCTGATCAACGTGCAGCCTGATGCCGACCGCATCGATCCGGAGGCAAATCTGCTGGTGCTGTTTCACCCCAGAAATATGTCCGATACGATGGCCTTTGCGGTGGATCAATACGTTCTGGGCGGCGGCAACGTCATTGTCTTTGCAGATCCGCTTTCCCTGATGGACGATCCGCGTATGGGCGCCGGTGATTCGATCCCCGCGAACCTGTTCAAGGCATGGGGCATCACCATGGCACCGGGAAAGGCCGTTGCCGACTATTCCTACGCCACACGGTTGAGGAATCGCAACAACCAGGTGGAAACCAATCCGCTGTGGCTTTCCGTTCAATCCGGTGGATTCAACGCGAACAACCTGATCACCGCCAACTTGGAATCCATGTTGCTGCCGGTTGCCGGTGCCATCGAGACGCTGCCGGACAGCCCCTACACCGTCGAACCCCTGATTCAGTCCAGCCCCAACAACGAGATGGTGGACGCTGTCGCTCACAGCATGGATGTTGAGGCCCTGCGGCGGGATTTCAAATCGTCGGAGACGGTGCGCAATCTGGCGGTGCGCATTTCAGGCACGTTTAAGACGGCTTTTCCCAACGGGAAACCGGAGGCTGAACCCAAAGCCGGTGAACCGGCGTCGAAGACCGACGCCAAGGATACGGAAGAACCCCTGAAAGAGGGGAAAGCTGCCGCGGTCATCGTGGTGGTGGCGGACAGCGACCTGCTGTATGACGGCTATTACCTGAGTCAGCAGAACCTGTTGGGCTATACCATCTCGAACATCTTCAACGACAACCTGAATTTCATGCTCAATACCAGCGAGATGCTGACCGGCAATCCTGCCTTGATCAGCATTCGTTCCCGGGGCACTTTCGACCGACCTTTTACACGGGTGCAGGAGTTGGAGCGCAAAGCCCAGGACCGCTGGCTGAACCAGGAACAGGTGCTGGTTCGCCAGGTGGAGGAAACCAACCAAAAACTGAGTATGCTGGAGCAGCAAAAGGATGCCTCCCAGCGTGCGATCCTCAGCGAAGAGCAGGAGAAAGAGATCGCCCGTTTCCAGGAAGAAAAGCTCAAGATCAACAAGGAACTCAAGGTCGTGCGGCGCAACCTGCGCGCCGACATCGAACAGCTGGGCACCATGGTCAAGTTTTTCAATATCTTCCTTATTCCGCTGCTTATCGGCATTGGTGGGATCATTTACGCAATCACTCGAAGAAGAAAGGCATAGTCGATGAAGGGCAAGACGTTTCTGATATTGCTGGCGGCGACCGGCCTTCTGGTTTCCCTCTGGTTTTTTCGCTTCGCAGACGACAAGCAGACCGGTGCGGTGAAAATGGGGGGGAAGCTGTTTGACGACCTGCCGGTCAACGCGGTGGCCAGTGTCACTATCTCCGATTCTGAAAACAGCGTAACCCTGGTCAAGGGTGACAAGGTGTGGCAGGTAGAAGCGCGCAGCGGTTATCCGGCCAATTTCGATGAACTCAGGGAATTAGTGATCAAACTCTCCCGGTTGAAGATCGGTCGCAGTTTTGCCGGTTCAACCGAGAGCCTGGCCCGCCTCTCGCTGATGCCCCCTTCCGCTCCGGATTCGTCGACCCGAGGCAAGCAAATTACCTTGAAAGACCCATCGGGAAAGATCCTTGCCGATGTCATCGTGGGTCAGAGCCGGAAGACCGAAAGTGGCGAAAGCGGTGGACAATACCTTAAAAAGGCTGACTCCGACACCGTATTTCTGGTGGACGACAATTTCCGCTTCCTGAAAACAGCGCCGGCCCAGTGGCTGAAAAAAGAAATCCTGAACATCAAAGCCGAGGATGTGGCGTCGGTGGCCTGTTACTCAGGCGGTCAACCGGCCCCGGTTTACACCCTTTCCCGACCGGAGAAGGGGGAAGCGGCCCGGATGGCACCTGTTCCGCCTGGAAGAACTGCCGATTCGGCAAAAATTGACCAGGTTTTAGACGCCCTGGCACCCTTGACCCTGGACGATGTGCAGCCTGGCGACGGGAAGCCCCCGACGGAGGAATCCGAGCAACCCCGCCTGGTTTACCACCTTTACGACGGCCGGCAGATTTCCATATTTCCCGATGCCGGCATAAAGGACAGCACTACCTTGCGGGTAACCGTTGCAGATTCAAAAGCGGAAACGCCATCCCCTGATGCACCCGCGCCACAACCCGTAGACGGAAAAACACCTGCGGGGGAGAAGACTCCGCCTGCCTCTAAAACGGCCCGACAACTCAACGAGGAGTTGAGCCCGTGGGTATTTTCAGTGAAGAAATGGCAGTTTGACAGCTTCATCACCCAGCCGGAGTCGCTGCTGGAAGAAGTGAAAAAGCAAGCAGGCAGTTCATCCTGATGGAGGCAGAGGACCGAGAAAAGAAAGAGATGCTTGGGGCGTGCCGGGGATTGGGGAATTGAGGAATTAATACTGCGGCTGTCACGGCTATCAGCTGCGGGCAATTTAAAAAAAGCAAACGGTCGGGAGATTCTCTCGGCCGTTTGCTTTTATTAGGAAGACTCTCTCGGCGGGTTGCATCAATTCCTAAACCCCTGGGCCCCTCAATCCCCAATTGCCGTCATCTCATTCCGCCGACTGCTTTCCCGGTTGTATGATGATGGCCGCCGCCCGTTGTTCGGTCAGGTAGGTGGCCGCCAGCGTGGCAAGCTCTTCGGCGGTCACCGATGCATAGTCTTCCTGGAAGTTTCTTGCCCATTCGAATTGCTGGGCGTGCCGATCGGATTCGGTCATCACACTGTTGAGCCAATATCCGTTGGTTTGCCGCAACTCTTTGATCGAGGTGAGAATCGGATCGACCGCCCGCGCCAGTTCATCGGCCGAAATTTGATTTCGAGCCAGATCGCCGGCAATGGTTTTGACTTCCTTCAGCACCGTCTCTGTCTGATCAGGGGCCACATTGATGTAGGCCTGAAATACACCGTAGCCTGTGTAAGCCCGGCTGGCACGGTTAAACGCATATGGAGAGTAGGAGGCTCCCAGTTTTTCCCGGATCCGTTGCCTGAGACGGTCGGAAAAGACATCGGCAAGAACGGAAAGCCGCCGGGTCCGGCTGATGTCCCAGAAGTCTCCCGTCTGCCAGGCGGCAACGACCATGGCCTTTGGGATTTGGGTCTCCACATCGATTTGTTTGGCGGTTCCCGTGGGAAGATAGGGCAGATCGGCTCTGGGATTCTTCGGGTTGCGTGTTCTATCGGGCAGGGAACCCAAATAGCGCCGGGCCAGTTCGATGACTTCGTCTTCGTCAAAGTCGCCGACGATAGACAGCTCCAACGCGGCGCTGTCCAACTGGGGGGCGATCCAGTCCCGGATGTCATCCAGACCAATGGCCTGGATTTTCTCATACGGCGGCATGCCGAAGCGGCTATCGCCCCCGGCCAGAAAACGCAGTCCCTTGATTCTCATCATGCCTTCGATGGAGCGGGAAAAGGACTGATAATCCTGTCGCAACCTTTCCCGGGCCAGTGTCAGGGCGTCATCGCGGAAGCCGGGATCCATTATGTGGGCGTAAATCAACTGAAAAAGCAGCGGCACTTCCCCGGAGACGGTTTCTCCGAACAAATTGAAATAGGTTTCCGTAATTCTGAAATCGATATAGGTGCTTTTGCCGGCCAGCGCACGCTCTATCTCATTGGTGTCCATGGTGCCTAAGCCGCTTTCATTGACCGTCGCTTCGGCCAACAGCGAGATGCCCGGAAGGGTCTCTGGCTCTGCGGATGTACCATGGCCGAAAATCAGGTTGGCCAGAACCTCATTGGTTTTGTAATTGGTGCGTTTCAAATTAACCTGTATGCCGTTGCCCAGTCGAATACGGGTTATGCCCAAGTCTTTGATGACTTCCCGCGAGGTGATAGTGCCGGTCTTTTCCGGTTCCGGCAGATAGGGAAAGGAGCTAATGGCTTCGACCTCGGGCCGATGGACCACGGTGCTTGCCGATGACAGATAGATATCCCGAATCAGCGATTCCGGGGATTTCGGCGATAATTGCTCCAAATCGGCGTTGCCAGAAATCATGACCAGTCGGTGGTCGTCGGGCCAATTCTCGTTAAATGCCTGGTGGATCTCTGTCAGAGTCACGGCTTTCACCATGGGCGCCAGATAGTTTTTTTCCTGATCGGGGGACTGGAAGACCCGGTCACCGGCAAGATTTCGGATAATGGCTCTGGCCAGCGTCGTGCTGTTTCGGGTGGGCGCTTCCCTGACCGCGTTATCCAGCATCTTCAGCGTGTCTTTCCGGACCCGCGACAGTTCGGCTTCCGTAAAGCCATAGAGCCTGGCTCGTCGCAACTCCTGCTCCAGGACTGCCAGCGTCTGCTGCCAGTTTTCAGTACCGCTGTCCGCAGAAATTTCTGCATAACGGATGCGATTCAGGTAAATACCGGACCCAACGGCAGCAGAAGTAAAGGGCGCTCCCGGTTCTTTCAGTCGGGCATCCAGGCGATTCTGAAGGATTCGGTCTGCCAATCCCTCCACCATTTGCCGGCGTCGAAGAGCCAGTGAATCCGGAACAGGATCGTAGGAGCGGATGACTTCTATACTGGCTGTCGTTCCACCTGCTTCAGGTTCAAAATGGTGAAAGATCTCCAATCCCTTGTGGTTGACCGTTCCTGTCTCCGGCAGGGCGGCGGCCGTTGCCCGAGGCGTTAATCCACTGAACTGCGCCTTGACCAACTGCTCTGCCAAGGGGACGGAAAAGTCTCCCACCAGGACCAGGACCATATTGTCCGGCCGATACCACGCATCATAAAAACTTTTGAGTAGCGCCCGGCTCGCATTTTCGATAACCTCTGTCTTGCCGATAGGCAACCGTTTGGATACCAGGTGATCGGGAAGTTCAAATTGAAGCGAGGCTTTGAATGTCCGGTAATCGGCTGAATCGCGGGAGCGCATTTCTGCGAGAATAACGCCGCTTTCCCGTTTGACTTCCTTTTCCAGCAACAGTGCACCCGAGGCATAATCGTGCATCACCAGCAGGCCCTTTTTAAGATTTTCCTCATTTCCTGCCGGCAGGATGATGTCATAAACGGTTTCGTCGAACCCCGTGTGGGCGTTGGCGTCATTGCCGAACTGCATGCCGATGCTTTGAAAATAGCGGACCAGTTCACCCGGTGGGAAATGGGTCGACCCGTTGAACAGCATGTGTTCGAGGAAATGAGCCACACCCCGCTGTGCTTCCGTCTCATTTAGGCTGCCGGCCCGGATGTAAAGGTGAACGCTGACCCGGTCTTCCGGGCGTTTATTCTCCATTAGTACATATTGAAACCCGTTGGTAAGCCGACCGAAGGTAATCGCTGGATCCGGGGCCAGGTCACTTTCTTCTTGCGGCCATGGCGGATAGGGTCGCTCATTGCTTTCCGACGGACCCGCAACAGCAGACGGCGGAGACGGTATTGATGCAGACAGGGCGGTGTCCGGGACCGGACACAGCCATCCCATCAGCACCAGTGTCACTAACCCGGTTGCGATGTTCTGCAAGGCGCTTTTTCTTTTCGTCCCAACCGTGCGGAGGTCAATCATGAGTATCCCTTTTTTTCTGGTCGCTTCAATTTAACGAATTTGCTCTGCCGATAACTTTCAGATATTAATACAGCAATGAATAAAGGCAATGTTATGACACCATGGTCCATGAAGAGAAAAGCCTTCTGAGCCCATCTGTCAGATGGTGCAACCGGAAGGCTTTTTCTACAAAAAAAAAGATGATCCTGGCGCTCGAAGCGTTCTGGATCGATGACAATTATTTCTTTTTAACGTAAAGGCCGCGGGAGAGGGTTTCGATTTTACCTTTTTGGGTCAGTTTATACAGCGCGTTGCTCACTTGACGGGCCTCAAGTCCCGCTCTTTTTTTCAACTGTTCTACGGTAATTCCCCCTCGACTTCTGCTGATCATCCCAAAGATGTTGTCGAGCATGGTTGGCCCTCCCGCAGCAGCGGGGGGGGTAGCTTGAGCTGTGGCGGGTGCTGATTTTTTAGCCGCCTTTTTTTTAGCTGTTTTTTTTGGGCGGGCCGCTTTGGATGTTTTAGCCGATGCGTTGGTCTTCTTGGCAGGTGTTTTTGTTTTCCTGGCGGTTTTCACCTTTTTTCTCGGTGCTGCCTTTCCACTTCCTTTTTCAATGGCCTCAGCCATTTTCTCCACCTGCTGAACAAGAGAAGACAGTGTAGTGGAAATCGCTATTAGTTCCTTTTGAACATCTTTCATCAGCTTGAGCCTCCTTGTTAAAGCGGTTTTGGCTAAGAATTTAGCTAGTTATTTTGAGCCCTAATATATTTCTCTTTTGTTGTCAACCCTGTTTTACCTCGTTTTGAGCAATTCTTCTTCCACGGGCGTAGGTGAGGATTGCTTTTTAATCAGATTCCCGGAAGCGTCATTTTTTCCAGCAGTAAAAAAGACAACCCGAATGGCGGTTTTTTTGTACGCTCGGGATAGGGTAACGAGATGGAAATAGGGGGGGCAAAAGCCAGTTTGTGGGAAGCGGCGCGTTGCTGCCGAAAATCAACCGGAAGCAATGAAAAAATGCTATGGGTAAAGAGCCTGTCAGACCCTCCGTCAAGGTTCCCGGATAAATGCCCACCAGATATAGAAGAAGAAGAATAACCATGCCGCAATGGCCGTCGCATATGCTTTCCAATCCGTTTTGCGCAGAGCCATCCCGTTTTTGTTGATTTTCCCAACGGGGAGTTTGCAAAACGGACAGACCTCCACGTTCAGGGGCATGTATTCCATGCATTCCGGGCATTTTTTAGAAATATACCCGTAAGATTTGCCGGAATCGATCGATCCGTGTGGTGTTTTCATGGGAAACCCATTTTGTTTTTTTCTAACGCAGGTGAATACTCAGGGACGACCCGCTATTCCAGATATGCTTTCTCAATGGTAATCTGGCTGTCGGCTTTCCGTGCATCGATCCAATCCTGGAGCACCGTTTTTTGCGTCTGTCGAAGGAGCATGCTATTGATGTTGTCTTTCTCGGCTTCAAAACCGTCGGCTGCAGGCGCTTTTCTCTCTGACATCCGCAGCAGGTAAAAGCCTGCGGTTCCCTTTACCGGATCTTCGGTGGTATTGCGGGCCGAAGATAGCTGAAAGGCCGCTTCAGTGAATTTGGGGTCTGAACCAATATCGGGTATTGCCGCGTTGCGTGTGAACAGGCCGGTATGCTTTATCTCCCCGCCATGAACGGCGGCGCTGTCTTCGAATGATTTTCCCGCACGAAGCTCCGCCGACATTGCCTCAGCATCTTCGCTGGCTTTGTCGGCCTGCATTTTCTTGGTCAGATCCGCTTCCACACGCGATTTTACTGCCTCCAGTTCAGGAATGACGGCATCGATGGTCTCCGTAGGCTGAATGAGGTAATACCGACCGCCGATATCCTGAATGTCGCTGATTTCATCAGTCTGGAGGGCAAAAGCGGCGGTGGCGAATGCCCCTTTGTCCTTGCCCAGTATGTCCGGTCCCCGGCGGTTGAAGGGACCGGCTTCCATCACGGCCAGCCCGAATATCTTCGCGTTTTTGATCAGATCATCCTTTTCAAAACAACCCTCGTAAAATTTTTCGGCTTTGTCGTAGGCCAGATTTCGTGCTTTTCTATCGGTTAGGGTGTCGATAATCTGTTTTCTGCTTTGCTCAATCGTTTTCGTGGAAGCTTCCTCCACGGATTCTACCTTGATAACATGCCAGCCGAACTGGGTTTTAACCGGTTCGCTGATTTCTCCCGGAGCCATGGAAAAGGCCTTGTCGGCAAAGGACTTGACCATCTGCGATTGTTGGAACTTGCCCAGATAGCCACCCCGGTCTTTGGTGGGGCCTTCCGAATAGGTTTTTGCCAGTTCGGCAAAGTCCTGGCCTCCCTTGGCCATTTTTGTGATTGCTTCCGCCCGGGTTTTGGCCGCCAGATCGGCTTCTTCGTTTGCGCCCGGATCCAGTTTGATCAGAATATGGCGTGCCTCAACGGTTTTCTCGGTTTTGAAATCATTGATATTGGAGTCATAGTAGTCCGTGATTTCATCCTCATCAACCTTAACCTGATTTTTATAGGCCTCCGGGTCGAATACCACATATCGGGCCTTGATCATGGGATCGGTTTTGTAGTTTTCCTTTTTGGCCTCAAAATAGGCTGCAATCTCTTTCACCGAAGGTTTGATATCCGTGTAGCGGGCCGGCTCGAACAGAACGTAGTCGATGTTTACTGAAGTGTTCTGCCAGTCATACCACTGGCGTGCTTCCGCTTCGGACACTTTTGCGGCGCCCATGATGATCCGGGTGAGTTTTTGACCCAGCAAAACGTTTTTCTGATCCGATTCAAACTCTTCCGGGGAGAGATGGACCTGGGCAAGGATGCTGCGATAACGGCGATTGTCAAAGGATCCGTTGTTCTGAAAGACTGCCGTTTGCTTGATCGATTCGGCCACCTCGGCGTCTGAAACCCGCAGGTCGAGTTTCTTTGCCTCCTGCAGTAAAACGGTGCGGTCGATCAGTTGATTCAGTGCCTGGTTTTTGACCTGGAGCATTTCAATCATGCCATCATTCAGACTGGAACCGAACCGTTGACGATATTGATCGAGCAGGTTGTTGTAAGCGCGCCGGTAATCAACAACCGAGATGATTTCGTCGTTGACGACGGCAACTTTGGATGCCTCCCTGGAACGGAAACTGCCAACGCCCCAGAACACGAACACGATTACGATAGCAAACAGAATTACTTTAATCATCCAGCTACCAGCTTGTTTCCGCATCACGTTGAGCATTCACGACCTCTTCTTTGGATCATTTTGCTGATCCCTGAAATTTTAATTTTGTTTCATTTTTTTCCGGTCTGCCGCCGGAACTGTTAAAAAAACGCTGTCCATGACAGCCATCGCGGCCCATTTCCTTGTCATTTACATCGGACACTACTAAAATATCTCATCTTTTCAAACGATTGACATTAAATGCTGCCACGCATTTTGTCAACAGTTTACCACTTGCCGGTGGCCATTTAGAAAATCAGCGGCGGTGTTCTCAGCGATTTTCCGAGTCCGGTCAACCCCTCATCGACCAAACAGGAACCGACCCTTGAAATAAAAAATTGCGTTGACAGGGAAAACCGATTTTGTTAGGTTAGCTTTTTATTTTCGGGGCTGTAGCTCAGCTGGGAGAGCGCATGACTGGCAGTCATGAGGTCAGGGGTTCGATCCCCCTCAGCTCCACCAAAAAAATACGAAGGGGGCACGCTTATTCCAGCGGCCCCTTTTCTATTGGTTCAACACTGTTTCACTGCAGGGCGTGGGTCATGATGTTGATGGTGTCCATGTAAATGGCCGGGTCATGGCTGGCGCGGGGCCCGGCCACGTTGAGGGTTTCGATCCGGTTCATTTCAATCCAGGAGGCGACCAGTGAGCCCGCAACCGATGGCTGTTGGCCAAGGGAAAGATCGATGTGCAGCAGCTGCTTGCCGTGCTTCAGCGCCATCCTCCGGGTATAGTCGGTGCCGCCGGTGGGGCGGCCGCGGGAGATGATCAGGGTGCCGTCTGAATCGAGCACATTTTTTTCCGTACGGGCTTCATAATCGTTCGTGGGCATTTCCTGCAACTGGTAGTGGGAAGGCAGGGCGCCGTCTTCGGTCAGGCGTCCCTTGGGAACCCACCCGCCATGGGCGATTCCCAACCGCATGGCCACATCCAGGGCCGCTCGGTCCACGCCGGTCTGTCCACCGGAAATAATCTTTTTCAACATGGTCGCGTTTTCCTTTATATTTGGGTGTCCATGGCACGGCTCAAGACCGCCTTGATCTCCTCCATGGTGGCGGGCTTGCCGATGGCTCCGTCGAATCCGGCCCGCTCCAGTCGTTCGGGACTGTATAGGTGCGCATGGCCGGAAAAGGCGTAAACGCAGACGCCCGGCCGGACCTGCTTGATCTGCTCGCAAAGGTCCGTTCCATCGATTTCGGACATGATGAGATCAATGAAAATCAGGCTGAACGCCTGCTTTTCCACCATTTCCAGGGCTTGCTGGGGGTTATCGGTGGTCTTTGCATCAAAGCCGATCCGCCCGAGGATCTCCTTCATCATTTCCAGTTGATCGGACTCGTTGTCTATTACCAGGATGGTTTCTTTCTCGGCCATATCACGTCCTTTTCAGCTTCACCAGCGTTGCCCCCCATCCCCCGGCATCTGCAGGAGCGCCTTTAAACCTTTGAACGCGAAAATCCTTTTCCAGCAATGCGTGAACCCTCGAACGCATCGTTCCGCTGCCTTTGCCGTGAATGATCCGCAGGTCATAGATGTTGGATTCCAGACAGGCGTCGATATAGTCCTGCATCAGCCCTTTGAGTTCGCCGGGGGCGAAGGTATGAAGGTCAAGGACTCCGTCGATGGGAACGACTACCGGATCCATGATGATCTCGAAGCACCTGATTGATTGCGTCGGTGTTGCTGCTATGGTTAACGGTTTGACACCAGCATAACCCAAACCGGGGCAGGGGGCAAGCCACGAGGGTGAACGGGCGCTTGGTCGACTGTAAAAACGGTGCACTTTGAAAAAATCAGGCAAATTGCCGGGGAAGGGGGAGGCCTGCAGCTGAAGAAAAAGCATCCTTAAAAGAGCCGGTTTGGCTTTTCCATCTGATGTGACTGTGGTAAGAGAAACGATACTCATTGCAACGCATTGCCCGTATCCAAAACCGGGTTTCCCGCGACCCCAAAGATATCCAATGGTGGTGAGTTTATGAAAAAGTTATTGGTTCGAGGCGCCTCCGGAGCCTCCCAAATTATGGTTGGGGAGTCGATTGACAATCTGAAGCAGTATATTGACGGGCGCCGTCCGGTGATCATTACCGACACCACGGTCGCCGGGCTTTACCAAAAACAATTTCCCGCCTGCCCGGTCATTTCCATCGGCTCGGGAGAGAAGATCAAAACCATGGAGACGGTGACGACCCTTTTCAGTCAACTCGTAGAACTAGAGGCGGATCGATCCACTCTTATTATCGGCGTCGGTGGCGGCATCGTCTGCGACATCGCCGGATTCGTGGCCTCCACCTACATGCGGGGAACACCCTTTGGTTTTGTTTCTACCACCTTGCTGTCGCAGGTGGATGCCAGCGTGGGCGGCAAAAATGGAGTGAATTTCGGTGGGTATAAGAATATGGTGGGGGTGTTCAATCAACCCGAGTTTGTCGTCTGTGACCCGATGCTGCTCGGAACCCTGCCGTTCAGGGAGATCCAGTGCGGCTTTGCGGAGATCATCAAGCACGGGGCCATCGCCGATTACCGCATGTTGGATTTTCTCGAGAATCACCGGGATGCCGCCCTGGATCTGGACAGTGCCATCATCGAGCATCTGGTATATCGGTCAATTGAGATAAAAGCAGGTGTCGTCACCCGGGATGAGCGGGAGCATGGGGAGCGGCGCAAGTTGAACTTCGGGCACACTTTCGGTCACGCCATAGAAAAACTTACGGGCATTCCCCATGGCGAGGCCGTGGGCATCGGTATGGTGATGGCCGCCAAATTGTCCGTGCAAAAAGAAATGCTGCCTCCTCTTGAGGCCAGGCGCCTTGAACGGATCGTCGACAGTTACGGGTTGCCCTTTCGGCCACCGGTGAACGCCCCATCCATGCTTGCGGCGATGCGCAAGGACAAAAAGCGGGAGGGAAGGGGAATTCATTTTGTATTCCTCGACGCGTTGGGCAGCGCCCGCGTGGAAGAGATCTCTTTCGATGAACTCCATCGACTGGTGAACGCCATGGAGATGGGATAAGTGGCCTGAGCTGATGCGTTTTCTCTTTCTGGAACCCTTTTTCGGCGGCTCCCATCGAGACTTTGCCGAGGGCCTTGCGGCCCATTCCCGCCATGATATCCATCTGGCGACCCTGCCCGCTCGATTCTGGAAATGGCGCATGCGCGGGGCGGCCCTTCACTTTGTTCAAACGATAAAGGACCTGGCATCCTTTGACGGGATTATCACCACCGGCCTGATGAGCCTGGCGGATTTCACCGCGCTGTGCGAGGAAGACCGCCCGCCGACGCTGGTTTACCTTCACGAGAACCAACTTACCTATCCACTGGCTCCCGGTGAGCAGATGGACCTGCAATTCGGTTTCACAGACATCACCACCGCCCTTTGTGCAGACCGGATCCTGTTCAATTCCCGATTTCATTTTGATCGGTTTTTTACCATTCTTCCCGGTTTTATCGGCCAGATGCCCGAGTTCAAGCCCAGGTGGGCCGTCGATGCCATCCGGAGAAAAGCCGGCATTCTTCACCCGGGATGCCGCTTTGAGGCAACTTCGTTTGAACCATCGCCGCTGCCATCGGGGCCGCCGTTGATCGTCTGGAACCACCGCTGGGAATTCGACAAGAATCCGGAGGCTTTCTTTGACGCCCTCGACCGGGTGGACCGGATGGGGATCGATTTCCGGCTGGCTATTTTGGGTGAGAACTATCGGAACGAACCCCAAGTGTTTATTGAAGCCAAATCCCGTTTTGCCAAAAGGATCGTCCAATACGGTTTTGCGCCATCGAGGAAAGCGTATGCGGGCTGGCTCAAGGAGGGGTTCGTCGCCGTAAGCACGGCCATCCAGGAGAACTTCGGTATCGCCGTGGTTGAGGCCATGCGGCACGGTTGCCTGCCGCTGCTGCCTCGCCGGCTCTCCTACCCGGAAATCCTTCCCAACGAGTTCCACGAGCTTTTCTTGTATCGTGACGATGATGAACTGGTGGGTAAACTGGCCGACATGTTGCGCAATCCCCAGCGCTATGTCGCGCATCGTCCGGTGCTGTCGGACATGATGGCGCGGTATGCCTGGCCGGCGGTCATTGACCGCTACGACCGGGAGTTGGAATTGCTGACAGAGGGCGGAAGACGGAATACTGAGGACAACAGACGGACGATTGAAGCCGGATTGCCAAAGCAATATTTCTGAAGTCAGAAGGTTGCTGAACCGGTCAAGCATTAAACATCCATGACAAATGAAATTTTCTTTCCATGATACTTAAAATCATTGTTTTGGCGTCGCTGATTTTCGGGCTGATGGTGAATACTGCACCCGCGGACCAACCGACGAAGAACCGGTTCTTCTACAGTGGCGACGGTTACCTTCACTTGGCAAGCAATAAGAGCGGTAAGGCCTTCAAGGGAAGCTATCGTAAAAGGTCCAGTCAATATCATGCCGACGCTTACAGGGAAATATCGGCTGTTTTCGGCGCGCCATACCAATCCTCCCGTCAGGTCCTTTTATTGCGATTGATCGAATTTTTGGATTTCCTTGAAAACCGATTGGCACCGGGTGCGGTGCTCACGATTACCTCGGGATACAGATCCCCAGAATACAATACCCGACTGCGCTAGGGGGATGCCTTGGCGGCCAAGGCAAGTCTGCATCAATACGGCATGGTCCCTGATTTCATATTGGAGGGGGTTTCGTCAAAACGGGTATGGGAATACGTGCGATCGATAGGCTTTGGCGGAACCGGATATTATCATGGCAAAACGGTGCATGTGGATGTGGGACCCTCGCGGTTTTGGGACGAAAAAAGTTCAGGTGTGGGCACGGGCCTGTCGGATGACAATAAGCTAATTGGCCTGGTGACCGATTACGATGTATATGGTCCCGGGGAATGGGTGAGGTTGCGCTTTATTCGCATGACCGCCTTCCCCATCGGGGTGCAATCGGAATTCAAGCTTATTCCCAGTAGGATTCCGGAAAACATGGAAGGCCCTCTTGCGTTTAGATCTGATTCCGAAAAGATACCCGATGACGGGTGTGCTGAATTCGACAATATCGAATAGATGGCTTCGTTGCGGTGGCGCCTGCCGTCGAATATTTTGCATAGGCGCTACCTGATTCGTCCTGGTTTTTGTGGCAATTTGTGGGAAAGGATGCCAGAAGACGTTTCTACTCCGGATTTTGAGATCCGTTTCCCATGACTGATATATACGTTGGAAAGGTCAATGCCGCCTAAACAAAAAAAAGGTTTAATCGATTTAAATCTCGGCCACTTGGCACCTGAAGGTCGGCTTTGGATGGACTGCGACGGAGACGGCTATCCAGATCAATTGCAGGTGCGGCTCTGCGTCGCATCCAATCTGCAGGATGGCGATATGTGGGCAGCCATAGGCAACCTGTCTGCGCGATTAACCATGCATGTAACCTCGGTAACCGGCCCGATAGCCAGTCTGTCCAGGGCCGCCTCATCCACTTGCATCGTGGTGGAGCGGCCAAGAAAACAACACCCTCGGGCTGCCTCGATTGAGCCATGCAACCCCTGCGGTTGGCGCCTGTGCGGTAACAGCGCCAAAGCGATGGCCCGGGTTTTAGAGAGTCTATCGCTGGCAGCCATACACCCGACAGAAAAATACCCTGAACGCATCGTTCTAAACCAGGCATCGGATACTCACGCTCGGGTGACGGGCCGAGACGCCGACACACCAGTTTTCGTAAATCTGTGCTCAATAAGCAGCCGGGCCCAAGATCCTTCGGGCATGGAACCTTCGGTCGATCTGCTGCATTTTAAAGAATCCATCCTGATCGCTCCTTCCGGTCGTCCCAGGGATAGCAGGCTGCTGCTTGGCCTGGAATTTCCGTCACGCCTCCCGGCCAGGCTTGGTATCGCCTTGACCAATCTCGTTTCCCGTTCAGCGGCTGAAGCCACGGATTTGATGCTTCCCCTGGCTTGGGTTGGGGACCGACCGTTTGACGGCATAATGCTGAAGGTTGTTCTAAACCCCGATGCCAAGGCAGCCGAATTGAAGGTACTTCCCAATTCGCGGGTATTAGCCATAGGGAACGGTTCAAGGCTGGTCAGGCTCCTGGAGGAAACCGGCAGGCTATGGTTCGAAGATCAGGGTCCGGGAAGCGAAAGCATATCGTCATGGCTGGATCGTGTGGGTGAGGCCGCTTGCATTGCCAATGGAATCGGCTCTCGGGGCTCGTTGGCCCATCGCCTGTCCAACCATCCGCAACGTCGTTTACCACCCGTGGCGCCCGCGGGATCGCGCCAGTTGATTAAGGCTTGCGAAGCGATCGGGATCGAACCGCCCATCAAGACGGCTCGCCCAAGGATAGAAACCCGACGGCTGCGCTGGCCCGGAGAAGTCGAGCGCCTATTGGCCGAGGCAAAATCGGTTCCGTCCGGGACGGGGCGGATTGAATGCACCGCGTTTTTGAGCAAACCGGCAAATGAGCGCCGGTCGTTTGCCCATCGCTTGAAAGCGCTATTGTCAGGCAAGGGGTACCATCCCGGAATAAAGGTGTACAATGCATATAAGCCCGGTGTGGATTGGCTGCTTAACGAGATCGCGCCGAGTCTTCCTGAAACCGCCTGCCGCGTCCTGATAACCTTCCAACCCTTTGCAGGCAAACATCCAAACCAGTTGGAATTGAAAAGCCGCTGGGCACAAGAGATATTTCCGGCACCGGACCTTTTGGCCCTGAATAAAGGCTGGCCTGTCGAGCGGGTTGAAATGAGCATGGATCCCGAACAGCAGGCCGCTTACCGCTTGACAGCTTGGGACCGGCAAGGGCGGGAAGTCTTCACCCGGGATTTTACACCACCGACCTCCTGTTTCTCCTATATCGCAGCGCCGCCGGAAGGCGGCACGGTGAACCCAACCTGCATCGGCTTGAAATTAAGCCGCGACGGCCAAGTATTCTGGGAGGCGTACTTGCCCAGTGACCGGGAAGTTTTTTGGCGTCGATTTCTGGATCGCTGGCTGCCGCAAATTGAACGGAGGATGATAGAGCAGCTGCCCGAAATGCTGAAGGGATCAAAGCTCGCGTTCTGGCAGGAAGTCCGCATTGAAGTGGCCATCTCTGAAACTGAAGAACGCTTGGGCCTGGACGAGGAACGATTGTCGCCGATGGAGGCCCTGCATGAAGACCTGTACTTCGGCCTGCTTGATTTCATGAAGGCATTTTGTCTCAAACACTGCCCGCAGTCATTGTTGCAGCTAGGCCGAATTGTACCGGTTATGCACGCTCACTGTCCCGAAAAACCTTGGGCTCGCCTGAGACTCAGACCGATCAAAGAGGATGCCGGCGCTATAAAACAGCCTCCGGTCTCAAAGCACCTGTCCTGGTCCAAAGGAAAACTCGGCGTTCGTTTGGAAGCCGGCTCCCCTGAAATGAGCGATGAAGCGGGCGCCAGGCTTTGCCAGGTGGCGAAGGCTTGGGGGTTGGACTTAAAACGTCTTGCGGATGGAGAATTTTTATTTCGCGATCGCCCGGCCCGCCGCATCCCTCCGGGCAAGGTGACACCGCCATCAGAACCGCTGGACCAGGAAAAGATCCCCAGTGCGGACCAAATACGGCGGTGGACCCGGGATTTGGACGGTTTCGATCACCTGCATGTTTGGCGGGCGGGCAACTCCTTGCACGGGCGCGGCATCCTGGCCGTGGAGGCGAGCATTCCCGCAAGCGCATCAGTCGGCAAGGCACGCCATCTGAAGCCGACATTGTTGGTCAACGCCCGGCATCACGCCAATGAGGTGTCGGGCAGCAACGCGGCCCTGAGCCTGGCCTGGCGTCTCGCCGCTACCTCTCAAGGCCATGAAATGTTAAAGAAAGTCAACGTTGTGATCGTTCCCCTGGAGAACGCTGACGGCGTGGCCACCTTGGAGGAGCTTTTACCCGAGGCCCCTGATCATAAACTGCATGCGGCCCGCTACAACGCGCTGGGCGTGGAATGGTATGCCCATTACTTTGACGACAATACGCCGTTTCCCGAAGCCCGGGTCAAGACGCGTCTCTTTCGCCGTTGGTTGCCTGAATATATTTTGGATTTGCATGGGGTGCCCAGCCATGAGTGGGAGCAACCTTTTGCCGGCTATCTGAACCCGCATTTCAGAGCCCACTGGATTCCGCGGGCTTTTGTCTATGCCATCCTGCCCTTTTACGGGGCAGTCGATCATCCCGGAGCCAGGGAATCCAAGGCGCTGGCAGACGACCTGTTAACAACCATGGCCGGGCAGGCGGATATCGATCGGCGCAACAAGCGGATTTATGCTCGTTACCATCGCTATGCCGCCGCTTTTGAGCCGGACGTCTTCACTGCGGCCATGTGCGGGTCGATGGCTGTCGAGCCGACGTCCCAACGGATCGCCAAAACCAATTTCGGGAACCGTTTCTGGCCCTTGGTGAAAAGTGAAGTGATTACCGAGGTCTTGGACGAAGTCGTACAGGGCGCCTGGCTGGAACGCTGCGCACGCGCCCACCAGGTCGTTGCCTGGACCATGCTCGAGCGAATGGCACGGGGTTGCGCCGCCGTGCTCCATCGAGAAGAATCGGCCGCCGGCGTGCGCTTTGTCTGGTTACGGCGGGGATCGAACCCAGGGGGCTCTACCCGCTGATCAGTTTATCGAGGTATTCCATCAGGTCGCGGCGATCCGCATATTCCTCCAACACCCACCCCTTGATGGACCGCAGCTCTTCCTGGAAGGTTTGCAGAATCATCGGGTTGATGGTGAAGAAGCCGCTCAACCGCCCCGGTCTTTCACCCGCCACGAAATGGCCCGGTCTGGCACAAAAATTGACTTGCACTTTCGACCCGTCCCGCGGTTTTTTGATGGAAAATAGGGTGTACGCGCAAACCCCGGTCAGATGAACCGTTAACTTCGGGTAGCGATCCATGCAGGTAATCAGGTTGCGGACGTGCCGCTTACGCCAGCGATTCTCTTCAGCGTTTCCACTATTGAGAACATAGTCTTCTAAACACTGGCGGCAGATGTAATGGGTCACCTGAAATTTACCCAGATTCTCCTCCAGCCGTTTTCGGCGCTCCGCTCCGATGGTTTCCAGCAATTTTTCATATATCGGATGGGCTTCGACCAGCCTTCTCTCCGTGAACGTGCGGTGGCCCGGTTGGCGTAAACAGACCGTGGGCCGGTCATTGACCATCACCTGGTCACCAGGGATGCACTCCTGTGAGTAGACAGCCAACTCGTAGGCATAGAAATCGCGCAACGGGAAAATGGCCGTGGTGGTTTTGCGCTTAATGCCCGCTTCAAGGAAAAGGGGGATATCGTCCTCGGAAAGGTTGGCCCGGTCAAAAACCCGCAATAATTCGTCGATGCTGGCAAGATTAAGGTTTAAAGCGACCGCGAACTGGATCAGTTTCTCCCTGCCCACGTTGGCGATGTTGCCCTGCTCGAGGTCCCGAATATACGTGTTGGTGAGTCCGGATGCCGCAGCGACCTGATTGCGGGGCATTTTGGACTCGGCGACAAGTTTGCAGACAAACCCGGCGCTGCTTTTCAAGTTTTTAGGAGGGATCATTTCGCTTAATCCCCATTTCCCTTGGTGTCAGACAATTCCGGAAACTTGCTTAGGGTGGTTGATCCGGATCAAAGCGGACCTAAAAAATCAATGTAGCATATTTTTTTTCGTCTTAAAAACTTTTTATATGTTGTATTAAATTAATTTAATATAACCCTTGACAATCCATTCAAAGCCGCTTTAGATAGAAACCATCGTCACAGCGCCTTCCTATGGTTCACTAAAACCGGAAAGTCCGGATGTAAAGGCTGATACGCCTTCACCACTCAATCCATCGGGGAAAAATAAAAACTTAAGATCAGGCAAACAAGGAGGAAAAATGGGCAAACGATTTAAAATGCTGTTGATATGCTGTTGCTTGTTGCCCGGGGTCGTCTGGGCGGGCTCCAATGATACGCTGATCTGGGGCCGTGGCGGCGATTCGGTGAACCTGGATCTGGCTCAGGCCACCGATGGAGAGTCCATCAAGGCCGGGATCCAGATGCTGGAAAATCTGGTTATTTTCGGTAAAGACAGCATGGATGTCGAGCCGCAGCTGGCCGAGTCCTGGAGCGTTTCCGAGGATGGGCTGACCTGGACCTTCAACCTGCGCAAGGGGGTCAGGTTTCACGATGGCGAGCCGTTCAACGCCAAAGCGGTCTATGAGTCCTTCGCCCGCATCATCGACGAGAAGCATCCGTTAAACAGCTACGGCAAGTGGCGTTACCTGAGCCTTTCCCTCAGTCAGGTCAGCACGATCAAGATTGTGGATGACTATACCATTCAACTGATTACCAAAAAACCCTATGCGCCGCTGCTGAACAACCTTGCCCTGTGGCTCTGTCCCATTCTTTCTCCCAAGGCGATGGCGGAGTACAAGGATCAGATCGGCCAACACCCCGTGGGTACGGGTCCGTTCAAGTTTGTCAAATGGGTCAAAGATGATGAGATCATCATGGAACGCAACGACGACTATTGGGGTGAAAAAGCCAAAGTCTCCAAGATTGTGCTCAAATCCATTCCCGAGCCTTCGGCCCGCCTCATGGCGCTGCAGTCCGGCACGGTGGATATTGCCGACGACCTGGATCCGGACAGCATCAAACTGGTCAAGACCAACCCCAATCTGTCCATCATCACCCGTCCCAGTGTCAACGTGGGTTACCTGGCCCTGAACACCGCAAAACCTTACCTTCAAGACGTTCGAGTGCGTCGCGCGCTGAGCCATGCCGTCGACAAGGCGACTTTGATTGAGGCGATCTTCCAGGGCATGGCCATACCGGCAAAAAATCCCTTTGCCCCTTCCATCTGGAGCTACAACGATGAGATCGAACCTTATGCGTATGATCCCGCCAAAGCTAAAAAACTCCTGAAGGAGGCGGGCTTTGATTTCAACCGCGTGTTGGAGCTATGGGCGATGCCGGTAAGCCGCGCCTACATGCCGGATGCGGCCAAAACCGCAGAGCTGTTGCAGGCCTATTTTTCGGCTGTCGGCGTCAAGTCGAAGATTGTGCGACTGGACTGGGGCGCTTATCTTGAAAAGACATCAAACGGTGAACACGACCTGTGCATGCTGGGTTGGCTGGGCGGCAATGCCGATCCGGACAATTTTCTCTATGGTCTCCTCTCGGCCGATACCGCCAATACCCCGGGTGCATCCAACGTGGCCCTGTGGAAAAACGCCGAATTCACTGATCTCTGTATCAAAGCGCAAAAAATATTTGACAAGGCCGAGCGCACAAAGCTGTATATGAAGGCTCAGGAGATTGCCCACGACGAGGCCCCTTGGATACCCTTGGTCCACACCACCATCGTGCGCTGTTACAGCAATAAGCTCACGGGGGTGCCCCTCAGGCCAAATGGTCTGAACTCCTTTCAGATGGTGGGCAAAAATTAGAGACAGTGTTTAGCGATGACGCTGGGTTACCTATCTAAACGGCTGCTTCACCTGCTGCTGATCATGTTCGGGGTCTCTGTGCTGGTCTTCCTGATGCTCAGGTTGATCCCCGGGGACCCTGCCCGTCTGCTTTTGGGGGAGTTCGCCAGTCCAGAGGAACTGCAACGGCTGAGGGTCCAGCTGGGCCTCGATCAATCGCACCTGACTCAATATTGGATTTACTTAAAAAACATCCTGCACGGCAACCTCGGCAACTCCATCCGGACCAATGCCCCTGTTGCCGTGGAAATCTGGGGCCGACTGCTGGCGACGCTGGAATTATCCATAGCAGCCATGGCCATCGCCACACTGTTCGGGGTAGCCGCCGGGGTCTTCTCGGCGGTGCGCCAATACTCCCTGTGGGACTATCTTTCCATGTTTTTGGCCTTGGTGGGGGTATCCATGCCCATCTTTTGGCTGGGCCTCATGCTGATCTATCTCCTGGCTGTCAAATATCCGATCCTGCCCATGATGGGCCGCATCAGCATTGGCCTGGATATCCCTTCGGTAACCGGATTGGTATTGCTCGATTCGCTTCTCGCAGCCGACTACCAGGCCTTCCTCAGTGCGTGCCGGCATTTGATCCTGCCCGCATTCACCCTCGCCACCATCCCCATGGCCATCGTTGCCCGTATTACGCGCAGCTCCATGCTGGAGGTGTTGAACAAAGACTACGTCCGCACTGCCCGCGCCAAGGGCATGAGCGAGACCGTGGTCATTATGCACCATAGCCTGCGCAATGCCTTTTTACCCATAGCGACTGTGTTGGGACTCAATTTAGGCGTATTGATGGGTGGAGCTGTGCTTACCGAGACGATTTTTTCATGGCCGGGTTTAGGTCGATATGTCGTCGATTCCCTGATGGGCAGGGATTATGCCGCTGTTCAGGGCTGCATCCTCATCTTTGCAGGCATGATGGCGATGATCAACCTGGTGGTGGATTTTATTTACGTCATGCTCGATCCCAGGATTCGTGTCAATGAATAAGCGGGAGGCAATAAGAGACCTGTTCCGCAATTGGAGTGCCGCCGTCGGTTTGGGGCTCATCATTCTGATTTTAGCGGTGGCCTTGCTGGGCCCCCGCCTGGCTCCCCACGACCCCTTGATCCCTTCGCCTCTGCAGCGTCTCAAAGGCCCGGACAGTGATCATGTTTTTGGGACGGATAGTTTAGGCCGCGATATTTTCAGCCGGGTTATCTACGGTGCGCGCATTTCCTTGATGATTGGCATCATATCGGTGAGCATTTCGTTGATCCCCGGCACCTTGCTGGGACTTTTATCCGGTTATTTCGGCGGATGGACCGACAGCATCATCATGCGGACCATGGACATGCTGCTGGCCTTTCCGGCCATATTGCTGGCGATCTTCATTACCGCCATATTGGAACCGAACCTCACCAACACCATGATGGCGGTGGGTTTGGTTTATATACCCCACTATGCCCGTATCGTGCGCTCCAGCGTCCTGTCATTGAAAGAACAGCTCTTCGTGCAGGCCGTGGCCCATCTGGGTGGCAGCCATTGTCGCATTCTCCTGAAACATATTCTGCCGAATTGTCTGCCGCCGATTATCGTTTATGCCACCTTGGGCATGGGAACGGCAGTGCTGCAAGCCGCAGCGTTGGGCTTTCTGGGGCTCGGCGCTCAACCCCCTTCCCCGGAGTGGGGTGCCATGCTCAGTGAAGGCCGCCAATACATTCAGATAGCCCCTCATGTGGCAGCCTTTCCGGGCGCGGCCATCCTGATACTGGTTTTGGGTTTTAACCTCTTTGGTGATGGGCTGCGAGATGTTCTGGACCCTTCTTTGAGGTCACAATAAAGATGCCGGTACTGGAAATAAGGGGGCTTCAGACTCAGTTCAAAACCAAGCGCGGCCTGCTTACCGCCGTCGATGGGGTAAGTTTGTCGGTGGATCCGGGTGAGACGCTGGGTGTGGTTGGTGAATCCGGTTGTGGCAAAAGCGTCACCGCCCTGTCCATTTTGCAGCTCCTGCCCAAACCCCTGGCACGCATTGCCCATGGAGAAATATTCTTCAAGGGACGCGATCTGGTCCGGGCAAAACCCGCTGAAATGAGTCGCATCCGCGGCAATGAAATTTCCATGATCTTTCAAGAGCCCATGACCAGCCTGAATCCGGTCTACACCACGGGTTTCCAGATCATGGAACCCTTGCGCAAGCATCGCGGCATGCGCAAGACGCAGGCTCGGAAAGAAGCCATCAACCTTTTGGATCTGGTGGGGATTCCCGAACCAGATTCGAGGGTGGATGATTACCCCCATCAGCTTTCCGGGGGCATGCGTCAACGGGTGATGATCGCCATGGCCCTGGCATGCCATCCGGCCTTGATGATAGCCGACGAACCCACAACAGCACTTGACGTGACCATTCAGGCACAAATCCTCGATCTGATGAAACGCCTGCAGGCCGAAATCGGCATGGCGCTCATGCTGATCACCCACGACCTTGGAGTTGTGGCCGAGACCTGCCATCGGGTTGCCGTGATGTACACAGGCAAGATTGTGGAGACCGCTCCGGTGGATAATCTTTTTGCCAGACCGGCCCATCCTTATACTAAAGGCCTTTTTGAATCTCTGCCTAAGCATGGAGCAGAACAAACGCTCATAGCGATACCGGGGACAGTACCCAGCCTGATGAATCTGCCCCGGGGGTGTGCTTTCCAAGACCGCTGCCGCATCCGCGACGATAAGTGCGTTGAGGAGCCTCCCTGGCTGGAAGTGCGCAGCGGACATATGGCTCGCTGTTGGCGGCCCTTTGGAGGCAACTCATGAGCGCCGCAATCCTCACGGCCCACAAGCTGGTCAAGTACTATAAATTGCAGCGCCATGGATTTGGATCACGTCAGGGCGTTGTGCGCGCTGTGGACGGTGTGTCCCTGACGATAAAAACTGGAGAGGTGTTCGGTTTGGTGGGAGAGTCCGGCTGCGGAAAATCTTCCCTGGGCCGCCTGATTTTGCGCCTTGAAGAGTTAACTTCCGGACGCGTGAGCTTCGAAGGACGCGATCTGGCAAGCTTGAACCGCACGCAGTTGAAGGGCTTCCGTCGTGAAGCCCAGATTATCTATCAGGACCCCTATTCCGCTTTGAACCCCCGCCATAAGGTGGGTGACATCATCTCAGAACCCCTGGCCATCCACAGGCAAGGTTCGGTCGTCCAACGGCAGAAACGGGTTAAGGAGTTGATGGAGGTGGTCGGGCTGCGGCCAAGCCAAGCACGGCGCTACCCCCACGAATTCAGTGGTGGTCAGCGCCAGCGCATCGTTATTGCGCGGGCCCTGGCCTTACAGCCAAAGTTCATCCTGGCCGACGAGCCGGTGAGTGCCTTGGACGTCTCTATCCAGGCCCAAGTTATCAACCTGCTGCTGGAGCTTCGTAAAAGCTTTGGCTTGACCTACCTTTTTATTTCTCATGATCTCAGCGTCGTGGAGCACATATGTGATCGAGTCGCTGTAATGTACTTGGGCCGCCTCGTAGAACTGGCTGATAAAAAAGAATTTTATGGGCAGGCGTTGCATCCCTATTCCCAGGCATTGCTCTCCGCCGCGCCCAAGCCTGAACCAGGCGCCAACCGCCGACGAATTGTCTTGCATGGTGATGTGCCAAGCCCCATCAATCCTCCCGACGGTTGCACCTTTAATCCCCGATGCCCTGAGGCACGGGAAAGATGTAAGATCGATTTCCCGGAGTTCAGAGAGGTGAGCCCGGGAAGATGGGTGGCCTGCCATTTCAGGTAAGCGCACGCTGCCTGTCTTTTCCCGCAGCACAATAAACACAAGTTCCGGAGCGGTGTATTCCTTCCTTCAATTTCTCGCTGATTGGAATGTGATAAACCCAAAAGTTCTCAACGGTAAGCTTGCCTATTGGTCAACTGTCCACCATCGTCATCGTGTCCCCGAGTTCCGCCTGTCATTGACACCATGGACGGATGTCCCTATATTGGTAAAAAATCGAAGCAACCCATCCACGCCCCTGCGCGGCGTGGTTTTTCGTTCCATGAACAAGGAGAAATCGATGTCGAACAAGAAGGACAGTTACAAAGAAAAGATCGATCGGGCCACGGCGGTATTTCAGACCAACATGGGTACCTTCGAGGCCGAACTTTACGCCAAAGAGTGCCCGGAGACCGTTTGGAATTTTATCAATCTGGCCGAAGGTCGACAGGAGACCGCCAGGGGCGGCAATTATTATGACGGCCTGGGCTTTCATCGGGTCATCGAAGGATTCGTTATCCAGGGCGGTTGCCCCTTCGGCAACGGTACCGGCGGTCCGGGCTATCAATTCAAGGATGAATTTGACGCTAACCTCAGGCATGATGGTGCCGGCGTGCTCTCCATGGCCAACGCCGGACCGGGCACCAACGGCAGCCAGTTTTTCGTGACGCTGGCCCCCACACCCCATCTGGACAACCGTCACTCGGTATTCGGCAAGGTGACCGACGGGTTGGACGTCGTGATGAAAATTGGGGCCGTGAAAACGGGTCCCATGGACAAACCCAAAGAACCGGTGATCATGGAGAAGGTTACCATCCGGCGATAATGCCGATGGTCCCGGAGTCGCCGCCGCGCCACCCGGGCAATTCAATGCCGGCTCCGCCTTATCGGCGGAGCCGGCCGGAAAGAGGCCGTGCATGCTTGAAGTCAAAGTCGTCAACTTGAAACGCGTGAAGGTGGACACCCTGGTGGTGCCCGTGTGCGAGGATCATGAGATTCACACCGACAACACGGTGAAATCACTCATTGGTGCTGCAAAAGCATTCTCCGAGTTCAAGGGGAAAAAAGGTGATGTCATCACCTTGTTCGAACCATCTGAAACCCGTATCACCCGGGCCCTTTTTTTCGGGTTGGGAAAAGCCGAAACCTTAACCGGCGAATCCTTCAGGGCCTTTGCCGGAAAGGCGGTGAAGGCCTGCATCAACGCCGGTCTTTCCGCCATGACCCTTGCCACGCCGTCTGCCGCCGAGTTGACAATCAATGCCGAGACCCTTTTTGGAACCCTGATGGAAGGGGCCTGTCTGGGAAACCATATCTTCGACCGGTACAAGATGGAAAAGGAGAAGACCCCGGTTAAAACCCTAGTTCTCATGGGTACGGCAGCCCAGAAAAAGGCCTATTCCGGCTTGGCCAAGTCCGTGGCAGCCATTTGCGGCGCCAGTGTCATGGCCAGAGAATGGGTGACGACGCCATCCAACCACAAGCGGCCGGAAGCCTTCGCCGAATTGATCCAGAAAGCCGCCAGCACAGCGGGGCTGAAGACCCGGATCATGGATGACCGGTGGTTGGAAAAGCAGCAGTTCGGCGCCATGCTGGCGGTGGCTCAGGGCAGCAGCGCCAAACCCCGGTTAGTAACCATGGAATACGCCCCCAAGGATGCCGTCAAGACGGTTGTCCTGGTTGGCAAGGGGGTCACTTTCGATTCGGGCGGCATTAATTTGAAGCCCTCCGGCAGCATTGAAACCATGAAAATGGACATGTCCGGAGCCGCCGCCGTGGCCGGCACCATGATGGCCGTGGCCCGCCTCAAGCCGGGGATCAAGGTGGTGGGGGTCATGCCGCTGGTGGAGAACATGCCCTCGGGAACCGCCATCCGCCCGGGGGATATTATTCGATCCTATACGGGAAAGACCATAGAAATCGGCAATACCGACGCGGAAGGGCGCTTAATTCTCATCGACGCCATGGCCTGGGCCGTCAAACAGTATAAACCGGACACCCTGATCGATCTGGCCACGCTTACCGGTGCCTGTGTCGTCGCCCTGGGCGAGAAAATCGCCGGTGTCTTCTCCAAAGACCCGGAGCTGGCCGCCGGCATTGTGGCTTCGGGGGAAAAGACCCACGAGCGCTGCTGGCGCCTGCCCTTGCCCGAGGACTACAAGGAACTGCTGAAGAACGATTTTGCCGACATGAACAACGTCAGCAGCGGCCGCTGGGGTGGAGCTATCACCGCAGCCCTGTTCCTGTCCGAATTTGTCGGTGACACGCGCTGGGCGCACATCGACATTGCCGGGCCGGCATGGGCGAAGAAGGCGTCGGATTACTGCGGGGCCGGCGGAACGGGGTTCGGTGTGCGGCTGCTGTGCGACCTGATCGATAAACTTTGAATCGGATTGAGGAATGCCGGAATAGGGTAATGAGGAATTGATGGTGCGGCTTTCACCCGCGGACGATTAATAAATTGCCAACGGCCGGGGAATCCTCCCGGCCGTTCTTATATTCAGGGGCAAATTTTTCCTGATTGCTGTTATCCGTCATCGGATTTCTGACCTCTGACTTCAGGCTTCCGACCGTTTTGCTATCGATGCCGTGCAACCATCGCTTCGGCCAACTTTTCCGCCGATTGGCCGAACAGGTCGTCCACGGCCACCTCGTTCAGGTAATCGTCGATCCAGGAGACGCTGTTTTCCTGGACAATGTTCTTGATGTGCTCGTATTTCCCACCCAAGGCCTTGATTTTCTTCTTCAACGGGATGGTTTCCTTGAATCCGATGTTCAGCAGCAGCAGATACCGGATGCGGCTGCCGTCCGCCGGATCCTTGGATGTGGCCGGAATCACCACGATGCTTCGTCCGTCTTTTCTGCCCTTGCCGATATAGACGTTGCCTTCGCTGACGATGATGCGTTTTGTGCCTTTCAAAACCGGGTCTGATTCCACCCGGGAGGACAGCCGGGCCAGGATGCCCGTCTTTTTCAGGATGGCAATGGTGGTCTGATCCGTGGGATCGCCCAGCAGGCCCAGTCCATCGATGCGGTAGAGGATGCTGCCTTTGACGTGATCAATAACGTCCTGGATGTTTTTCATGACGATGATATTGCGGTTGAGCACTTGCGAAAGGTCCAACTCGTGGCCGGCAAGGGTTTCGAAAAGGATGCCCTCCACCCGTTCGCTGATGCGGCTGGTGCCCACGGTGACGGTTTTGGCCTGATGCTTAATGGCGTCCACCGGGCGGGACATGAGGTTGATGGACTCTCCCAGCACGCGGAACAGGGTATCGAGTATATTTTTGGCCGTGCCCTTGAGGCCGAAATCTATTTCGAAATCGGACAGCGGCAGCCGGCCAGACAGGTACTTGAACAGCAGGGTCAAATCCGATGCATGGGTAATGGCCGTGGGGAATTGTTCGGCCTTGCGCCTGGCGCGAAAGGCCTGGTAAAAACCGGCGATCTTCTCCCGGAAACTCTTTTCCAGAACGACCTCGTAGATGTCCAGGCCCTGTCCGGCAAGATCCTCAAGGGTATTGTGGATGGATTCACGGACGCCGTGGAGGAACCGGGATCCTTCGTGAATGGCCAGTGCGGCGTGGTAGCCCCAGATGTGACCCACCAGCGTGTTGAGAATGGGTGCAAACTGGGGGCTCACCCGGGGAACGTGAAAGACATCGTCGGCATACGGCTGGAACCGTTCCTCACCCTCGTCGGCGATAACCACCGGAGCGGCCTTGTGGGCCTTGAAAATGGCCGTGTCTTTGATGATGTCGCCGATGACGGTGCCTTTGGACCCGGCGGCGCAGACGATGATCAGCGGCTCGGAGGAGAGGTCGATGTGCTTCTTATCCTCCACAAAATCCGAAGATATGGTCTTGTAGCACAGTTCGCTGAGCTTGATGCGGATCTCGTCCGCGGAGGATTTGTTGGGACCGCTGCCCACGGCCGCCCAGTAAGTCTTGGTGGCCGCCAGGCGCCGGGCCGACGCCTGGATTTGATTTCCCAGGGCTAAAACGGTGCGCATGTGGTCGGGGATGCTCAGCAGCTCGGCAATCTGGTCCGAGAGAAACTCGGTGGAGCGGCGTCCCTTGATCCCGGCCACTTTCAGGCCCAGCAGGGCGCCGGCGACGATCTGTGAGTAAAAGGCTTTGGTGGAGGCCACACTCATTTCGATATCCCGGCCGCTGGAGGTATATAATACACCGTCGACCTTGAAGGTGATATCCGAATCCCGGCGGTTGACGATGGCCAGGGTGTGGGCGCCGCGGGCCTTGACCATGTCCACGGTGCGGTTGGTGTCGGTGGTGGTTCCGGACTGGCTGATGGCAACGACCAGGGCGTCGGCCATGCTGGTGTTGGCGTCGCCTTCGTTCAATTCGAATCCGCTGAGTTCCGAGGCCTTGAGTGCCCGCAGCTGAATGGCGGGATCGGCCAGATAGGACTTCAGAATGTCGGCACAGGCCTGAGCGGCCACCCCCGCCGTTCCCTGCCCCACGAAAAAAACGCGCCGGATTCGATCTTCCCTGAAGGCCTCTTCCAGTGAACGGGGGAAGGTGTGTTCATCGAGATGGATGACGTAATGCCGGCCGTCGCCGGTAATCTTCCAGCGATTGAGCAAGGTGCGTTCGACCGACTGGGGGGCTTCCGAAATCTCTTTCAGAAAGTAGTGGGGATGTTCCTGCCTATCGATATCCCTCGAGGTGATTTCCGTGTGCTTGACATCGTCATCGGAAAGTTGGATAGGGGTGCCGTCGTAGTACATGGCGGTGATGCCGGCCAGTCCTCCGGAGGAGTGCTGATCCAGTATGAAGATCTGGCCTTGGGTCGGCCCCTTCTTCCCGTCCACCACCTTTTCCCCGTTCATCTTCAGGAAACGGGATGTCTCCTCGATGAATCCATAGACTTCGGAAGCCGGCATATAGTGGTCTTCGGCCAGTCCCACAAAAACGGCCTGGCCGCTGCCTTTCTGGGCCAGGAAGAATTTCCCCGGGGCCAGGTCGGTGTGCATGGAGATGGCGTGGGATCCCTGGAAATCGCTCACCGCCAGTCGGAAGGCCTCGGCCACCCCGCCGCCGGTTTTCAGGTAGTGCTCGATCTGCAGGGGAATGATTTTGGTGTCCGTCGTGATCGGTTCGGGAATGGTTTCACCGGCGGCTTCCATCGCCGCTTTGAGTTCCTGGTAGTTGTCGATATCGCCGTTGAGGCAGGCATGGATGATCGGACGGTCCTTCAAGGTGGCGCCGGAGAGGGTATTGTCCACCGGATGGCAGTTGGGTTCGGTGATGGCGCCCACCGAGGCCCACCGTGTATGGGACGACACGGTGTGAAAGGTGTGGGGGGCGGCGGCGATTTGCATCAGGATGTCGTCCTGTTGAATCTGCCGGCGCAGGAAGCGGATATTATCCCCCAGGCTGCCGATTTCGGCGGCAATTTTATAGACCACCGTCAGGGCCACGATTGCCTGCCCGTTGTCGGTGGCAGACCGGTTCATGCTGATGCTCGTGTTTTCCAGGACCTCACGATCCATGCGGCGTTCGAAGTCTGCGGTGAGTCCCTTGCGGTCCAATTCGGCGGCGAGGGTTTCATACGCGTCAGCCGGCAGGATGAACAAAATGGAGATGCCTGCCGAATCCCGGCCCCGCACTTCAAGCCGGTCGATGCTGTTGAGCACGGCGTTGATCTGTCGCAAAACGGTAATGCGGCTGTCGGGCCCCTGTCCGGCGCTGCCGGACATCAGCGACCGGATGCGTCCGATGTTGCCGGCCAGTTCCACATCCAGGCACCAGATCATGTCTTTGAGGGCTTCGATACGCGTGGAGACGACATCGACCACCTGGGGGGCCAGGCTGCCCACCTGTCTGGTCAGCAGTGCCTGCTCACGCTGCAGAACCGTCGATAGTCTGCCGGACAGATCGGCGACCGTTTTCTGAGCGGCGGGGTCCTTGAACAGAGTGAGAAACGCAGTCTCTTGCTTGAGGGTCCGGATGTTTGCCAGCAGGGTGTCCAGCGTTGCCTGTCCACCCAGGTATCCGTCGGCGCTGGTATCCATCCCAGGGAACCGGGTTTCCAGTCCGGCCGTCGCGGCGGTATCGACGAGTGCGGCCATGGAGGAAAGATCGAACTTAATGTGGCCATCCGCTTTGCTCTTGACCGCAATGATGCCGGCCAGGCCGCAGCAAAGCCGGTTAACGGAGCAGGGGAAGAGGATCACCGCCGGCCCGGCCACATTCGCAGTATGCCGTCCCCAGTAGATCGAAGGCGATCGTAAAAACCGACTTCGAATGTTGCGAATCAGGCGCGACGTGCGCTCGACGATGCACGCGGCATGACTGGCCACCGTGGCGATATGGATAGGATTCATAACGGTCCTTTATTGATTGCGGACTCCGGCGGAGCCGGATGGGCGGTTACATGTTCAGGTAGAGCGCCCTGATCTTTTCCCGGGTCATGACGGCTTTCCAGTCCTTGCCCAATGCATTCTCCCATAAGGGCTCCAATACCAGGGACACGTCAACCATTTTTTCCATCTGGGTCTCGGTAATGCCGGCGGTCAGATGGCGCGGCAGACCAATGCCCAGTCGCGCCATCATCTGCCGGAATTCCCTGACCCCTTCGGGGTAATACTCTTCAAGGGTGTCGAAAACCACACAATTGCCCAGGCCGTGATGCAGTCCCAGCACAAAGGCGAGCCCGTAAGAGAGGGCGTGGCAGATACCTACCTGCGAGTAGGCGATGCTCATGCCGCCGCAGTAGGAGGCCATCATCAGCCGGTCGTCGGCGTCATCCGGGTCGGTCAGAAACACGTCCCGGCAAAGGTCCATGGACTTTTCGCCATAGGCCTGTGAGAAACTGTTGAGATAAGTGCCCTCCAGGGATTCCACGCAGTGGATGTAGCAATCCATGCCGGTATAGAATCGCTGTGGGTTGGGGGCATTGGCGATCATCTCCGGGTCCAGAATGATCTGGTCGAAGACGGTATGGTCGGAATTGATGCCCAGTTTTTTCTGGGGGCCGGTGAGTACCGTGGTGCGGGAGACCTCGGCACCGGTACCGGACAAGGTGGGCACGGCAGCGTGGTACACAGCCGGTTTTTTGATCAGGTCCCATCCCTGGTAGTCGGCGGCCGATCCCCGGTTGGTAAGCATGAGGGAGACGGCCTTGGCCAAATCCATGGTACTTCCACCGCCGATGCCGATCACTCCCGAGGGGTGGCTGTCCTTCTTGCCGGCCATGTGTTCTTTGACCTGCATGGTGAGTTGATCCACATAGACGGTTTTGGGCTCATCATCGACGTTGACCCAGATCAGCATGTCGTCGGCATTCATGGGCAGGCGGTTCTTCAGTTCACCCTTTTCGAATACGTCGTCCACCAGAAACACCATGACCGATTCGCTGCCCAGCCGCTTTTCCTGGAGAATATCCCCCAGCTGCGAGAAGCACCCTCGGCCGAAGACCACCTTCGAGACCATTTTAAAATTGCGAAACATATTGATTTCCTTTTTCAAATAAGGGTCTTGAGCGCTTTCACCGTCGCTTGGGTGCGTTGATCCAGCTGCTCCTGTGTCCATCCCAGCTTGATCTGCATTGAGATGGCCCGTTGCATGATGGCATCGGATCCGGGCATGGAGAGGGTGCGGTAGTCCGGGCAATTGGCCAGTGTCTGAACGGCCAATCGTGCCGAGGCCTGCATGGCATGCAGATGATTCCATTTGCGGATGTAGTGCCACTTGTTGTCAAACCAGTGAAAGCAGCCGTCCACGCCTTGCGCGGCCAGGGACTTGACGGCCTGCCGGGCGGTCTCCACGTCGGGCAGGAAAAACGTGAGAAAGGTTGCCGAGTCTCCCTCGGGATCCGGCAGCTGACGGAAAGCGATCCCGGGAATGGCTGCCATGGCCGATTTGATGGCCGATTTGTTGCGACGCTGGGTTTCAAGGATCCAGTCCAGCTTTCTCAACTGGGCCACACCCACGGCGGCGTTGAGTTCACTGATCCGGAAGTTGGCGCCGAGGATCAGGTGCTCTTCGGCCCCCCGGTCATTGCCGATGTGGTCGTGGCCGTGGTCGGCATAGGCATCGGCGGCTATATAGACATTCCTGTCGTTGGTGACCACGGCACCCCCTTCACCGCAGGTGATGGTCTTTACCGGGTCGAAGGAGAAGCAGCCGGCTTTGCCGAAGCTGCCCAGGGCTTTGCCTTGGTAGCTGGCTCCGACGCTCTGACAGGCGTCTTCCAGCAGGATCAGCCCCTTCCGGTCGCAAATGGTCTTGATTTCGTCAATGCGGGCCATGGCCCCGCACATATGAACGGGAACGACGGCTTTGGTGGCCGGGGTCAGGGCGGCTTCCAGTCCTTCCGGCGAGAGGCACAGTGTCTCGTCGATATCGGCAAACACCGGCACGGCCCCGGCCATGAGTACCGATTCGATGGTGGCTACGAAGGTGAAGGGGGGAACGATTACCTCGTCGCCGGCACCAATGCCGCAGGCGGCCAAGGCCGTGGACAGGGCTGCCGTGCCGCTGGCGCAAAGGTGGGCGTATTTCAGGCCTAAACGTCGGGCCAGTTCCGTCTCAAACGTTTTGGCTTTCCAGTGCCCCTTGCGGGCCCCATCGAAGCCATAGCGGAACAGGACTCCAGTTTCCAACACATCGTTGACCTGTTCGCATTCTTCTTCGCCGAATATCTCAAAACCGGGCATACTTGCCTCCTTATCCGCGGGAATTATTCCCTGCCTGCTCTTTTTTGGCAAAATAGTCCTTGAAATAGTGTTCGATGGCCATCCGGGCATACTGTCCGGCCCGGATGCCGATATAATCTTCATGGGCCACCATTACCGCGACCACTATTTTTTCGGACCCTTTTTTTTCCGTGGCAAATCCCACGAACCAGTCGAAGCGGGCATCATGGGCCCGGTTGTAGATGGAGCCGGTTTTGCCTCCCAGCGTCAGGCGCGACAAGACCTTGCTGCGACCATGTCCGCGAAATATCTTTTTTGCAGTGCCTGAGGCCACGGTGGCAACCATGAGCTGGTTCAACACATCGGCCGTTTTAGGGGATATTGCTTCCGTCAAAAATTGAGGCTCGGTCCGATAAACCGGGTTGCCGTTGTCGTCGATGATCCGGTCCACCAGGGTAGGCTCCACCGGCTTGCCGCCGTTGACCACCGTCGATACGATCACCGCCCCATGGAGGGGGGAAAGTGTCGTGTGGCGGTTGAACCCGCTGGCAATTTCCGCCCGGTGGTAGGATTCGTCATCTACGGCCAGCCGGCTGGTGGGCCAGTGGAGCTCGAAATCGACCTGCCGGTTGAAAGCAAAGGCATTCCCGTAAGCCTCCAGGGTTTCCCGGTTGAGGACCAGTGCCCCGATTTTGCCAAACACCGGATTGACGGACTGGGCAAAGGAATCCCGCAGGGAGATGGAATTGGTGTAGCGGTTGGTCTTGTCCGTCAACTGGCGTTTGTAAAGGGTGTGTTTGTAGCCGTTGAAATTGAACCGGGAGCCGGCGGTATAGCCTTTTTCTTCAACCGCCGCCGCTGCCGTTACGATCTTGAAGAGGCTGGCTGCCGGGTATTCGGCCATCAGGCACGGATCCCGGTCGGGATCGATCTTGTTGAATCCCGCCATGGCCAGAATACGGCCCGTTTCCGGCGCCATGGCCACGATGCCGATATAGCGGGAATTTTCACGGTCCATGCGTTTGAGCAGATACTGCTGAAGTCCCAGATCCAAACTGGTGCTTACCTGGTAGGGGCGGCCGTCGAAGTCGACCTTTATCGGATTCGCCTCCAGGTTGATCAGCCGGGTTTTGCCCAAAAGGATATGGACATCCGCTTTTTCAATCAGGCCCGGGGCCTTTACCGTCTTCTGCGGCGGGACTGACTCTGCAACTGCCGCACCCGTTTCCTTATTGATGCCTGCGGTGAAAACCCATCCGATCCCTGCAAGTACCAGAATCAACAGCCCCGCAACCAGCCACGGTCTGCCGCGGTCCAGCCGAGTTCGTCTGGACGGGAAGTACTGACGCCTGAGGCTTTCCTGGTAGGTTCTCCAGTTGGGCTGGGGTGACGAATGCGTATCACGTTTAAAAAAACGGGTCATTTCCGAAAATTATACCCCCGGGGATGGTCAGCTTAACGGCGTACCGGGCGTGACCGAATGATCCAGTGTCGCCACCGTGACGCCGTCTTCGTCCGTTGCCGCAATGAGCATGCCCTTGGACAACACGCCCATGAGTTTGGCGGGTTTGAGGTTGGCCACAACGATGACCTGTTTACCCACCAGATCTTCTGGGGCGTAGCTGCCGGCGATACCGGAGACGATGGTTCGCGTTTCACCCAGGTCCACCTCCAGCTGAAGCAGTTTTTTGGCGCGGGGGACTGCCTGGGCGGATACGACGGTGGCCACACGCAGGTCTATCTTGGCAAAATCGTCGATGGTGATTTCCGGTTTGATGGGTTTTTCCATGATCGGGAAGGCGGCCTTTTCCACGGGTTGCTGTTTCTTGTCCAGGTCGATGCGGGGAAACAGGGATATGGATTTTCTCAGTTTCACCCCCGGCTTCATCCCTCTCCATGTGGTGAGACGGTCCATTTTGTAAAAACCGTCATCGCCGGTAAATCCCAGGTGTTTTTGCATCTTGGCTGCCGTATCGGGCATCACCGGATAGATCAGGCCGGAGATGATGCGAAGCCCTTCCAGCAGGTTGTAAATTACCGTTTCCAACTGTCTGCGGGTGGCCTTGTTCTTGGCCAGCACCCACGGGGCGGTTACATCCACATACTTGTTCATGTGGGTGATGAACTCCCACACCGCTGCCAGGCCCTTGTGAAAGGCAAACTCTCCCATGCTGGCCGTGTAGGCATCGATGGCGGCCCGGGAATTGTTTTCCAGTCCCAGATCCATTTCCTTTTCCACATCGGGGTCCGGCTCGGGAACCGCGCCGCCGAAATACTTATGGGCCATGGAGAGCACCCGGGAAAAGAGATTGCCCAGGTCATTAGCCAGGTCCGCATTGATGCGTTGGACCAGGGCCTCTTCACTGAAGTTGGAGTCCAGACCGAAAGCCATGTCCCGCATGAGAAAAAAACGGAACGCGTCCAGACCATAAACATCTTTCATCTCAAGGGGCTCCACCACATTGCCGATGCTTTTGGACATCTTGCTCTGGTCTACGTTCCAGTAGCCGTGAACATTCAGGTGCTGGTAAACGGGTATTCCGGCCGCTTTGAGCATGATTGGCCAATAGATTCCGTGGGGTTTGAGGATGTCCTTGGCCACGATGTGCTGGGCCACGGGCCAATAGGTCTTGTACAATTCTCCATCCGGGTAACCCAGCGCCGACACATAGTTGAGCAGGGCATCGAACCACACGTAGGTTACATAGTCGGCGTCAAACGGCAGGTTGATCCCCCATTTTATGCGGGATTTGGGCCGCGAGATGCACAGGTCATCCAAGGGGTCGCGCAAAAATGCCAGGACTTCGTTCCGGTAGCGTTCGGGACGGATAAAGTCGGGATTCTGATTGATGTGGTCGATCAGCCATTGCTGATACCGGCTCATCTTGAAAAAATAGTTGGACTCCTTAATAGTTTCCGGAGGGGTCTGGTGGTCCGGACAACAGCCGTCGACGAGTTCCCGCTCGGTGTAGAACCGTTCGCATCCGAAGCAGTAAAGACCTTCGTATTCGCTGAAATAGATGTCACCGGCATCGTAGATGCGCTGCAGGATGGTCTCCACCACGGCCATATGGGCCGGGTCCGTGGTACGGATGAAGTAATCGTTGGAGATGTTGAGCTCCGGCCACAGCTTCCTGAAAAGGCCGCTGATCTGATCCACGTACTCCCGTGGGGTCCGATTTTCCTTTTTGGCGGCGCGGACGATTTTGTCCCCATGTTCGTCCGTGCCGGTGAGAAAATAGGTCTGGTCGCTTGACATGGCGTGAAACCGCCTGACCACATCCGCTGCAATGGTGGTATAGGCATGGCCCAGGTGGGGTCGGGCGTTCACATAGTATATGGGCGTGGTGATATAAAACGGCGAGGCCATGGTTCATCTCCTGTCGTTGACAATGTCGTCAAGGCTGATCTCCGCTTCACCGCCTTCTTCCATCCGCACTGTCAGGCGGTTGCAGATAACGTTGTGGCGGGTTACCTTTCCCGGGCCGTTCTTGGTGGTTACGATCTTGCCAATTTTGGGAAAGCCTTGTTTCAGTTTGCGGTATGTCTCATTTTCAAAGGTCAGGCAGCACATGAGCCTGCCGCACTGGCCCGAAATTTTGGTAGGGTTCAGAGAGAGCCCCTGCATTTTGGCCATGCGGATGGATACCGGCTCGAACTTTTCCATGAACGATGAGCAGCAGAAGATTCGTCCACAGCGTCCAAGGCCCCCGCACATCTTGGCTTGATTGCGAATGCCCACCTGTCGCATCTCGATGCGGACCTTGAACTGATTGACCAGGATTTTTACCAGTTGCCTGAAGTCCACCCGGCCATCGGCAGTGAAGAAGAAGGTGAGTCGGCTGGCGTCGAAGGTGCTTTCCACAGAGAACAGGTTCATCTTGAGCCCGAGTTCCTTGATGCTTTTCATGCAGAAAGCATGGGCTTCGCGCTCCAGGGACATGTTGTGCGTGACTTGGCTCAAGTCCTTCTCATTGGCTTTGCGAAATATATTTTTCAGCGCCTTGCCGGGTTTGTCCGTCTCTTCCACCAGTTCGGGCGGCGTCTCGACGGTTCCGAATCCCAGACCTTTTTCCGATTCCACGATCACCTGGTCGCCTACGTTGAGGACAAAGGCACCGCAGTTGAAATCGTAAATCTTGCCACCGGTTTTAAACCGGATTCCCACTTTTTTTTTCATGGTTTCTCTTGTGCCCGAACCCAAACCCGGCACAGTATCAGTTTAATTTATTTTTACCGAAGCTTCAGGCCCCTGCCATTCGCAGAACCATGGCGTCCAGTGTCAATCTTGCGTTCGTATTGGATCTCAGTGCCGTCAATGCGAAGTCCACCGCGTCGATCTGTTCGAGCAACTGCTTCGGGCTGACGTGTTTTGCCGCTGCTGAAAGCGCTTCCAACCGATCCTGATTCAAGACCCGCTCCGGGTTTGTCCTGAAGACCAGGATGTCCCGCAACCACAAAGTAATGATTTCCAGGGAATCTTCAATAAGATCCTTTTTCTTTGCCAACATTTCAGACCATGCCAGCCACGCCCGAATTCCCGATGTTCCGGTATTGGCCATTTGGCTTCCCATGGCCTGGATGATCCAGTCCCGTCGGTTCAACCATCGGCTGTCGATCAATTTTTGTGCACGGGTGAAACTGCCGCCGCAGAGGGCGGCAACCGTTTCTACGGTTTCCGGTTTAATTCCGCCCGCCTCAGTCAGCAGGTGTTTAATATCTGCCTCGCGAAGGGGCGAAAAACGGAGGTGCTGGCACCGCGAGACGATGGTGGGCAATAGGTCGGATGTCTGGCGCGCCGTCAGCACCAGCAAGGTTCGGTCCGGGGGCTCTTCCAGGACCTTTAACAGCGCATTGCCCGCTTCCGGATTCAAGGCCTGCGCATCGGCCAGAATGACCACCCGTCGGTTTGCCTCATTGGGCTTCAACGTCAGTGTCTGAAGCAGTTTCCTGATCTGGGCGATTCTGATAACCGACGATAGGGGGGCGACACGGATGATATCTGGGTGATGGTCCCCGGCAATCTTTCTGCAAGGCCCGCAATCTCCGCAGGCATCAATGGCATCGAGATGGGGGCGGTGGGGAATCGCCGATTGCAACGTCAGGCAGTTGCAGGCCATGGCAAATGCCGTGGCCGTTATTTTTTTCCCTACACCATCATTACCGGTAAAGAGCAACGCATGAGGCAGTGTACCGTTGCGGATAAACGTCTTGAGCAACCTGATGGCGTGCTGTTGGCCAACGATGGCGTTAAATACGGTTGCCGTCGTCATTTTCTATGGATCCCGGAAGGTTGAATCGGACCCGCCCCTTTTGGGTCCGGGACCCGTTGCCAAGGGTCCCGTCCGTTCGACGCTGGGTTGGCATGCCGACTATTGATCCACCCGTTCCTTGAGCTCTTTTCCGGCTTTGAAAAAAGGTAGCTTTTTGGGTTTGATGGTGACCTTCTCGCCGGTTTTGGGGTTTCTTCCCGTATAGCTTTTGTACTCTTTCACGAAGAAGCTGCACAGACCGCGAATTTCAACTCGTTCTCCATCGGCCATGGCCTCGGCCATGCTGTCAAAAAAGATCTGGACCACTTTTGCCGCTTCGGATTTGGATATGTCGGCCTTAGTCTTCAAAGCGGAGATGAGTTCCAGTTTGTTCATGTACCCTCCTTCAACAATCGGTAGTGTATACGGGATTGAAAGTGACTCTATAAAATAAAACTTAATAGAAAGTCAAGTAGTTATGATAATATTTCCGGCAGTTTCTCCACATCGGCGGCATCGACGTTGACGGCGGCGAACTGGCCCAGGGCTTCGATGTTGACGATCACCCGACCATCACCGCGGTAGCTTGAAAAAATACCCGTCACACCGGCAAAGGGCCCGTTGACCACCATTACCCGATTCCCTTTCTTAAACCGGGTACCGGTGACCACTTCGCCTTCCGTGGAAACCATGATTTTAAGGGATTCAATCGTTGCATCGGCAATAGGTACCGGTCCCCGGGTACTGCCGATGAGCCGCACCGCCCCCGTGGTTTTCAATATCTCGATGTGTTCATATGGATTCAGATCGGTCCTGACAAAGAGGTAACCGGGGAAGAGGGGTACACGGATCATCTTGTGCCGGTCCCTCCGCCTGCTTTTCACGGTAATCTTGGGCAGGAAGACATCCAGCGTCTTTTTGGCCAGTCCGTCGTTGACCACATTCTCGAAACGGCTTTTTGTGTGAAGCGCATACCAGGCGCGCGTCAGTTTGTCTCCAGCCATGGGGCGTGGTTCCGTATGTTAAAAATGAAGCAACTGATCTGAACACGTCCCGCCAGTTCATCCGATGGGGGATCAGAGGGGGATTCGTGTATCATCCCTGTGGCCAAAAGGCAATTGGCATTCGCATCGGTTAATCGCCGAACCCGCTGATGCCCATCAGGTTGATTGAAAATAAAAATTTATTGTCCTCGCCTTCCATGGCATAGAAAAAATCGACGGACCAGCATTGGGCGGTGTATAGGAAACCGGCTCCCTTGATGATGTCCGTTTCGTCCTTCAGGTTTCGTTCGTATTCACCCCTGGCGGTGAGGTGATCGGTCAGGTTGACGGACAGGGTACTGCGAATGGATTCGTAGTCGTCTTTTTCGTATCGGTGCTCCACCCACAGCCGGTCCCCGCGGTGGTCGGCGACGCCGGCGCCTACATTATGGGATGAAAAATGGGTGTCGTAGGTGTTGTAACTGGCGTCGGCGTCGACAGTTAGATAACGCCCGAAATTAAATTCCAGTTCACCATAGATGTCTGAAAAGGGTTCGGGCCGATCATCCTTGGTCGCTGCGAGGTCATAGCTCTGCTCCAGATAAAATCGGCAAAATCGATTGTAGTCGAAAGGAGTCGGGGTTGGCGGATCACCCCGCCTCTTGTTTTTCAGGCCGGTTTCTTTTTCAGACAGGGAAAAACCGCCGTTTGTGGTGGCGGATTGGACAGGCTTCGTCGTTCGTGCCGTAAAAGTGTTGGTCAGGGAGTAGGTCACCCTGTTTTTTTCATCTATACGATCCAGATCGGAAAAATAAGGCAGGTCCGATTGGTCCTGATCCGGGATGTATTCGTAAACCACCCGCGGTTTGGCGCTGTGGCGGATACGGTCCACGGCAGCTATGGGAGACCCCATAATTTTGGAAAACTCCGTGGACAGGTCCAGACGGGCGTCGTAGATCTGACGATAGCTGGAGTGATCCAAACTGTTGTTTTCCCAGCGGTCCATTACCCAAGCTGTCTGGCGCCAGCCAACCGACGGTTCCACCGACAGGTAGTTTTTCCACCTGAGCGGGAGATAGGCCCTGGGATAAATATCTGACCGATGCCCTCGCTCGCCGTCTTCCCGGTAGAAATAGGAATATTCGGAATCCAGATCCCAGTAAACGCCGGTACCGAAAGCCTGCTGTTTGGTGCCGTTGAATTGGATGGTCGGAAGCTGTTGAAGCGTATCGTCGGACGATTCCCAGCGCCGGTTGGTCACATTGTCGTTCCACAGCAGGTCGCCGTTCAGGGAATAGCGCGACCAGGTTCGATTGATGTTGAGCCGATTGGTACGGATGGTTTCATCGTAAGTGTCCAGGTCCCGACCGAATGACTTCAGAAAGGAATCCCGGGTTTCGTTGAATCCACTGCGTCCGTCCTTGAACTCGTTGAGGTAGTCCTGATCGCTGACGATATCCAGATCCAGTCGCGCCATGGCCCCCCAGGGCAGTTCCTGGTCTTGTTTGGCCCGCAGCCAGTAGCGGTCCGTGTTGGGTCTGTCATAGGCATCGCCGGTATAGCCCCATTTCCGGGTGGCCTCGGGGGTGCCGTCATCGGTTTTACGGTCCTGCAGACCGTCGGCCATGAGGGTCCCATATGAAACGTGGGTCAGGGCATAGCGGTATTCCAGGCCGACTTTGGTGCCTCTTTCTTCCATGTAGTGGGTATACGCGGTTGCATCGGTGCTGTCGTTGATGGCCCAGAAGAGCGGTTGATTCCAGGAAAAGCCCCAGCGGTCCGAATAGCCGGCCTCCGGAATCAGCAGGCCGGTCTGGCGCTTGGTTTTTGCCGGGAACAGGAGGTAGGGGGTATACAGTATCGGTACATCCCGGGCTTTAAGTACGGCGTGGGTGGCGGAGCCGTAGCCCTCGATGGTGACCTTGACCGATCGACCGGTGATGATCCAGTCCGGCCGGTCGCCGTCACAGCTGGTGATGGAGCCCTTTTCCATCCGGTAGGAATTCTTGCCGGTTTTTTCGATGCGCTCGCCGTGGATGTAAAAATGATTCTCCTTCAGGAACACGGTGCCGCCGTGCACCACGCCGGTTTCCTGATCCAGGTTCAACTCCACACGTTCCCCCGTTAGAATATCGTCGCCTACGGTCATCACCACGTGGCCGTCGGCCACGGCGGTCATGGCTTTGTGGTTGAAGGCAACCGCATCGGCCGCCAGTCGGGCGGCCTGCTTTTCGATGATTACATTGCCCCTGGCATGATAAGTGGTGGTTTCGGCGTCGTAGTCGACCGTATCTGCACTGATCTGCCAGGGTACCTTCGGACTGCCGGTGAGTCGGTCCGTTATGGACTCGGCGTGGGCGGCAACAGGCGCCCCCGTCGCTAAGAACCAGAGCGTCCAGCAAAGGATGGTCAGGATCACCGCCGGATAGCTTATTTCGGGAGATGATGGTCTGAACATGGAAGGTCGCATCAATTGAATAAGGGCATAGAGGTTATGGGAAAAGAGGTGGTTTCAGCGTGGATCCTGCGGGGGCGGATGCAGGATAACCGCTTGCACATAAATGAAAAATTCAATATAAAGCTATCCGAATATAAATTGCAACAACAGTTTTAAACATCGGTTGTCGACCGGGGCAAGGCCGGTTCGGGCGGCGATGTTTCAGATAAAAAAGAGTCTTCATGCACGTACTGCTGACCAATGACGACGGCATCCATGCACCGGGATTGTGGGCGTTGCACCGTGCCTTTTCGGCCCGGCACCACGTGACCGTAGTAGCTCCGGATCGTGAACGCAGCGCAGTGGGCCACGGGATTACCCTGCACCAGCCCATCCGTTTCGAAAATACCCGGGTCAACGGCAGCCTGAGCGGTTTTGCCGTCAACGGCACCCCGGCGGACTGTGTGAAACTGGGATTGGCCGAGCTGTTGGACGCCCCCCCCGAGTTGGTTGTCTCCGGTATCAATCCGGGCGCCAACGTGGGCATCAATGTCAACTATTCGGGAACCGTGGCCGCCGCCAAAGAGGCCGCCATGGCCGGCATCCCCGCCATAGCCATATCCATCAATGCCCCCGGTGACCGGCATGTCGATGCCGCAGCCCGTTTTGCCGAATCGCTGTCACTGCAGGTGAAGGGATGGGGGCTCCCGCGGGGGACATTCCTCAACGTCAATTTTCCCGATCTGCCGATAGACGAGATTCGCGGTGTGCGCTGGAGCCGTCAAGGAACCGGGGTTTTTGCCCAGCACTTCGAAAAACGGCGGGATCCGAGGGACCGGGTCTATTACTGGCAAGGATGTGACGGCCAGGCGGCCTACGACCAATCGGATATTGACGGGGCCGCCCTGGGTGAGCGGTATATTTCCATTACCCCCATCAAATGCGACATGACCGATTACGATACCCTGCGGGAACTGGCCCGGCGGGATGTTCCCCTGACCCCTTAGCAAACGGCCGTTTTTTTTTGGAAGGCCGTGAGACGGTGACACCGATGACCAAACGTTTTGTCTCTGAACTTATCGCGGGCAGCGCCATTGACGAGGTGTTTCTGCTGGCCGAGCGCGCCATGGCCCATAAGAAAGACGGGAACCCCTTTTTGAACGTGACCCTGTCGGATCGCACCGGTCAGGTAAAGGGGGTGGTATGGGACCAGGTGGAACGCATCGCTGCCGCGGTCGCCGAAGGTGATTTCGTGCATGTCCGGGCGCAGGTGGGCGAGTATCGGGGCAGCCTCCAGCTGGTGGTCAAGGACATGGCCCGGGTGCCGGCGGACCAGGTGGATGCAGGGGATTTTCTGGCGGCCACTACCCGCGACGTGGGCAAGATGTTCGGCCGGATCAAGGAGATGACTGCCCGGATGCAGACCCCGCATTTGAAGGCACTGTTTGAGGCATTCTGGGCCGATGCGGCGTTTGTGGCCGACTATATCCGGGCGCCGGCGGCCAAGCTCATGCACCACGCCTATATCGGCGGCCTCCTGGAACACACCCTGTCCATGGCCATTTTGTCGGAATTGATTGCCGGTCATTACAGCGGCGTGGACAGGGATATGCTGCTGGCCGGGGTGATCCTTCACGATGTGGGTAAGACCAGAGAATTGGAATATACCCGCCGCATCGATTATACGGATGAAGGCCGGCTGCTCAGCCACATTATCATCGGTCTGTCCATGCTGGATGAAAAACTGAAGCAGGTGCCGGATTTTCCGGACGTCCAGGCCCAACTGCTCAAGCACATGATCGTCAGCCACCACGGTGAGCGGGCTTTCGGTTCCCCCGAACCGCCCAAAACTATCGAAGCGGTCCTGCTCAATTATATTGACGAGATGGATTCCCGGGTGAACAGTATCCGCGAATATGTGGCCCAGGACACGTCGGACGGGTCCTGGACGCCATATCACCGGCTGTTGGAGCGACATTTTTATAAAGGGCCGGGCAGTTCGGATGCGGGATGACCGATTATGTTTATTACTTTAGAAGGCATTGAAGGGTCCGGGAAAACCACCCAGATTCAGATTATCGCCGATTGGCTGAAGACGACCGGCCGTGACTGCCTGACCACCCGGGAGCCCGGCGGTACGCCCATTGGCGGTCAGATTCGTTCCGTCCTGCTCCACCCGGAAAACAGCGATCTGGCCCCTGCGGCAGAACTGCTCCTTTACGTGGCGGACCGGGTCCAGCACTTGGAAACGGTCGTCCGTCCGGCCCTGGCTGCCGGCAGGGTGGTGGTTTGCGACCGCTATTTCGATGCCACTCTCGTCTATCAGGGCTATGCCCGGGGACTGGACAGGGGGATGATCCGCCAGCTCCACCAGCTGGCCTGCAACGGTCTGACACCCGACCTGACCCTGCTGCTGGATCTGGATCCCGAAGCCGGGCTGGCGCGCGCCTGGCAACGGATTGACGCCGATGCCGCCCATGCGAAGGAATCCCGGTTCGAAAAAGAGCGCCTGGCCTTCCATCGGCGGGTGAGGGCGGGATACCTGGATCTGGCCAGGCAGGAACCTGGGCGATTTGTCATCATCGACGCCGCGGTCGACGAGCAGGCGGTGCGTGAGCAGATTGAAGCGGCACTCAAGGCACATTTCAAAGGCAATGCCGGATGAAGTGGGGTATCCGGTCAATATCCGATCGAAATGGATTTATTTTTTATGTTGAATGGGGGGCGATGATCCGTTTTTTTTGCCATTGCAAACGGGACCTTTTGCCATGAACGACAGCATCCTGAATCATATCGGCAATACCCCGCTGGTGGAGATCCGGCGGCTGAACCCCAACCCATCTGTCCGGGTGCTGGCCAAGCTGGAGTACCTCAACCCCGGCGGTTCGATCAAAGACCGCCCGGCGCTGTCCATGATCGAGGAAGGAGAACGGTCGGGTGAACTGAAACCGGGAAAGACGGTGATCGAGGCCACCAGCGGCAACACGGGGATAGGCCTGGCCATGGTCTGCTCGGTCAAGGGCTACCGACTGCTGCTGGCCATGAGTGAAGCGGCCAGTGTGGAGCGGCAGCAGATCCTCAGGGCGCGTGGTGCGGAGATTCTGCTCACGCCGGGTCATCTGGGCACCGACGGTGCCATCGAGGAGGTGTACCGCCTCGCGCGGGAGAATCCCGACGCCTATTTCATGACCGACCAGTACAACAACCCGGCCAACTGGAAGGCCCATTACAATGGCACCGCCGTCGAGATATGGGATCAGACCGGCGGAAAGCTGACCCACATGATAGCCACGATGGGCACCTCGGGAACCCTGATGGGGCTGTCCCGGCGGCTCAAGGAGTTCAATCCCGAGATCCGGATCATCGGCGTGGAGCCTTATCTGGGACACCGGCTGCAAGGGCTGAAAAACATGAAGGAGGCCTACCAGCCGGAAATATTCGAGAAGCGTCTGTTGGATGAAAAGGTCAACGTCGAGGATGAGCCGGCTTTCGAGATGACCCGGCGCCTTGCCCGGGAAGAGGGCCTCATGGTGGGTATGAGCAGCGGCGCAGCCATGGTGGTGGCCGCCGGGGTCGCCGCCTCCTTGGAGCAGGGGACGCTGGTGGTGATCTTTCCCGACGGCGGTGAGCGCTACCTTTCCACCCCGCTCTTTGCCGTTCAGGAGAAGATAGACCTCAAGCTATTCAATACCATGACGCATAAAAAAGAGCCTTTTTTGCCGGTGAATCCGGGGAAGGTGTCCATGTATGCCTGCGGCCCCACGGCCCACGCCCGCATGCACGTGGGGGAGGGTCGCCGCTTTGTCTTCTCCGACCTGCTGGCGCGCTACCTGGCTTACCGGGGATATGCGGTCAAACAGGTGATGAACATCACCGACCTGGACGACAAGACCATCGAGGGGTCCGAGCAGGCCGGCATGTCCCTGAAAGACTTCACCGGCATGCACATCGAATCCTTTCATAAGGATCTAAAATGTTTGGGTATCCAACCGGCCAATCACTACCCCAAGGCCAGCGAACACGCCGACGATATGGTCAACCTGGCCGACCGGCTGGTCAAGAAAGGCTATGCCTACGAGAAGCTGCGTTCCATCTATTTCGACATTTCGCGATTCAAGGCATACGGCCAGTTATCGGGAATCGACCTCAACAAGATCCGCATCGGCGCCACCGTGGACCTGGACGAATACGAAAAGGACAACCCCCGAGATTTCACCCTTCTCAAACGCACCCGGCTGTCGGAACTCAAGCGGGGCATTTACACGCCGACCGACTGGGGCAACATGCGCCCCTCATGGCACCTGCAGTGCGCAGCCATGTCCATGCGGTACCTGGGGGATTTTTACGATATCCACTGCGCCGGCCGAGAACTGGTCTTCCCCCACCACGAGAACGAGATCGCCATTGCCGGTGCCCTGACCGGCAAGACTCTGGCCAAATACTGGGTTCACTGCGACCGCGTACTGGTTGACGGCAAAAAGGTTGACGAAAAGGGAGATGCCCTGACCATTCAGGGCCTGCTGGACATGGGGTACACGGGGCGGGAGATCCGCTACTGGCTGATCTCGGTCAACTATCGCAAACCGGTCCTGTTTTCCGTGGCGCGCCTGAACCGGGTGCGCAAAACCTTAAAGCGCCTGGATGCCTGTATCCGGGCCTTGAAGAACGTCCGCCGCGGAGATTCCTTCGGGGAACTGGACCAGCTCTGCTACGACATCAAAAATGGCTTTACCACCGCCATGGACGACGACCTGAACATCTCCGCCGCCCTGGCTTCCCTCTTCACCGTGGTCAAGCGCATCAACACCCTGATTCTGGAAAGGCATATCGATACCGCCGGGGCTGAAAAAGTGATGGAAACGCTGGCCCGCATCAATACAGTGATGAACATTATCGATTTTGAAGACGAAACTGAAAACCCGGCCGTACAGCAATTGATGGACGAACGGACGCGCGCCCGGCAGGCCAAGGACTGGGTCCTTGCGGACCGGCTGCGCGACCAACTGCTGGAGATGGGGGTGGTCCCTAGAGATGGTCGTGTCCGTCCATGAATGGCATCTTGCGGCCCGGATCCGTGTTTTCACATCTTGATAAATTATTGGAGAAAAACATGACTCCCGCATACCTGCCGTTTACCTATCTGTCTGAATCCACGGCCCGCATGCTGACCGCTCTTGTGGGACCGGTGGTGATTTACCAGCCCTTGAAAACGAACGTCCCCGAAAGTCTGGGTGCATTGGCATCGCTGGATCTCGTTGAGATCCGCATACCGATAATCCGGGATGACGACCGGCTGCGTGCCGCTTTAGCGGAATTCACCGACTGGGCACGGATGAATCCGGGGAAAACCACCCCGGGTGCCGGGTTTTTCAGCCAGCGGCAGGGGGACATTCCTTTTTTCGACGAAACCGCCGTCAACCGGATCCGCTCCGACATTAAACGGTATCGTCAGACCGATCATCCGGCGGATCATGAGGCGGAAAAAACGGAGGCCGAATTCAGCGCCCGACTGTTCCTGGCGCTGGCCCAGGAGAACGATCTGGCCACCGACCGCCTTGAAGATGATCTTCATCGGTTCAAAACGCTGGAAAAGGATTTTCTGGACACCCTGACGGATGCCGACGAGGTGGGTTTCAGCCGTCAGGCGTTCGGTGCGGAGATCTGGCGGGACGATCCAGGTGCAAAGCTGACCATGCAGCGGATTCGTGCCTGGGCGACCCTGGCCGCTGCCGATGATGCGCTGCCGGAACTGTTGATCACCACCAGCCGTGCGGTGATCGACACCCTGCTGGAAATCCATGGCGACGTGCTGTGTCTCGAACGGCTGGCCGACATTCGACTGCCCATCCCATCGGCCGGCACAGCTATGGTATTAGGCCGTGTGCTGGCCGATCTGGCTGCCCGGGAATCCTCACCATCGGCTGCCCTTTCTCCCTTCGTATCGATGGCTGCGGGTATGGAATCCGAGCCGGCCGCGACAGTCACCCTTTTTGCTGCCGCGAATCGGACACCCTCAAGCGTCGTCCGGCGTCTGGCCCCTGCAACCGCCGGAGGGTCGGGTGAAAATGAAAAACCGGAATCGGTTTGCCATACCCTGTTTGTCCTGGTGGAAAGTTGATTTTGACATTGAGGAAATGCCCTACTGGCGGGGAATTGGGGGCCTTTCGGCGGGGCGCTGAAAAAAACGGCTTCAACGCTTGACTGGGTGTTTTATTTGGTATAAGCCCTTTTCCATCACAAAGAGAAAAACTGTTGATAATTGGATCAACACGATTAGAACCTATTGAAAGGAGGCTTTTAAAATGGCTTTTACCCCGACCGTTGATGAGACCAAATGCGTTGGCTGCGAAGAATGCGTCGATGTTTGTCCTGTGGAAGTATTTGAGATGCAGGACGAAAAATCCGTTCCCGTGAACGCGGAAGAGTGCCTCGGCTGCGAAAGCTGCGTGGAAGTGTGCGAAGAGAGCGCCATCACCGTCGAAGAAACCTAATCAGTGACGGTGTCAACGACGTTCCAACCCCTGACGGATTCATCCTTCAGGGGTTTTTTATCCCCCTTGCATCCGAACACCCCATTCATCAGCATGGCCGGGAATCTGTCATGAACCGCTATCGGATCGTCGAAACCGCATTTGGCTACAGCGCCGTGGCCTTTTCCGTCGAGCCGTTCAAATTGGTTGAGATCAGACTTCCCACGTCCGGTTTCGACGAACTGTGCCGGCCATTTGACGAAGCATATTGGGGAATCGACAACAACCACCCGAAAGCATTCGAAATTGGTTCTATCCTGGTTCAATATTTCAACGGGGAAAAAATCGACATCCCCTGGCCGGTGATGGATCTTTCCCGTTTCACTTCCGCCCAACAGGCCGTCTATCGTACGGTGGCCAAGATCCCCTACGGCCGGACGGCATCCTACGGCCAGGTGGCGAGGATGGCCGGGCTTCCCCGAGCCGCCCGGTTCGTGGGCACCACCATGGCCAACAATCCCTACCCGGTTTTCATCCCCTGCCATCGGGTGATCAGAAGCGACGGGACCTCCGGTGGATTTGGCGGCGGAACCCCCCTTAAGGAGAGGATGCTGGCCCTCGAGGCCGCCTCCTGATTATTGAGTCGCAGGCAAGAAGACTCAATCCGGGCGTCACCTGCCATACTGGCGTGTCATTCCCTCGAGAGTTATAATCGGTTCAAACCCAGGGCGGGGGGCTCCCATTTTATTCATAACCGAAATACATTCCTACCTTTTTCATGGTCTTCCATTTGATTGTGTCTCTTCAGCAAGGGGTTGTGAGAACGCCAAGGCGCATTTTCCCATTTCCTTTTGGAAGCTGCGATATCTGCCTCCACAAGGGTCCCCACATGCGCTTTTACACCGAGTTCCTTCCTAAACCCCTAAAATATTCCGCATGGCCGCTTCGACACGGATCGCTTCAAGTTACATCCACCAGATTTTCAATCATATCGATTGCCGATGAAATGCGATTGGGGTTATCGATTTTGAGTTCGATGGCGTTTTTTGGACAAACCGCCACGCAACGGCCGCATCCTCGGCAGTCGTCGCTGATTACCGCCTGTTTGCCATTCAGACGGATGGCGTTCACAAAACAGACATTTTTTGTACAGGTGCCGCATCCGATGCAAGCGTCGGTCACGGTTACGGCTACACCCGGCATGCGATTTACCTTCGAACCGATGCGGGTGTTGATCTCCGGGAGCATTTTCCAGAGACAGCAGCAGGGGCAGCAGTTGCAGACGGTTAGCAGCTTTTTCCCGGGTCCGACATTCAGCCAGACCGTATCCAGCTTGTTGCGTCCGATCAGATGCACCAGGCCGGCTTCACGGCATCGGGCGGCGTGTTCGAGCGTTTCTTCGACGGTCGCCTTGCGGCCGAACTTGGGATTGATGCCCATGGCGGCCTCCCCTAAAAAGATACAGCCGAGATCGACGGGGTAATCTTCACACTGGGTTGAGTCCCGGCAGATACAGAAGTTCATGATCCAGTGATAGCTGGCCTGACGGATAAAATGCTCCAGGACCTGAGAGGGCAGCACCGTATCCTCCCTGGAATTTAGGGGCGCGTTCACCGGAATGGAAATCGCCTTGTCCTTGGGCAGGTAGATGATATCGTCATCTTCAAAAAACAAATACTCGATGAGACGGCCGAGGACGGGATATCGTGAAAGCCTGGACCAGAAGAACCTCTGAGAAAATGTCTTGTTGATTAGTGTTTTAATGAAATATGGACCGCCCATTGCGCCTTCTTCCTTGTGTCTGTGGCAGGCTCGACAATCGATTCAGGTTCGTGTCAGGTGCGATTGGGTTGTTGCGGCCGCAATCGGCAATGCGTCCGATGATCGTATCGATCAGGCCGTCGATCAGTTCCGACGGTTGGGCGTTGATCTCCTGAAAAAAGGTTCTGGTTCCTGGGGGGTGATATCGTTGATCACCCTGGCATCCGGGAATAGCCTGGTGGCCGGCATCACCGCGTTGAAGCCAATGGCCTATCCAAAGCGGAAGCCGATCAATTGAAATGGTCGTTATGCTGCCGTTATCCCCCCTCCATTTTATTCGGCTCACTTTCCTTTACCGAGAATCCTCAAAATGGTCGCCCGATCGGCATCGGGGTTCTGGTTTAAAATGGCCGCTACCCGGCGGGCGATGTAGGCGGTGGCGATGGAGGTGCCGGCATAGGTGCCCGGATCGCCCTTGTATCCCACCGGCAGATCGGCCATGCCTGGTGCGGATACGGCCACGAAATCCCCATAGTTGGACTGGTCCCATGTATCGCCGTTGGGGTCCAGCGCCCCCACGCCGATCACGTTGTCATAGGCGGCCGGATAGACCGGGTTCCCCGTGGGGGCGTTGCCCGCGGCCGCGACCAGGATCAACCCCTTGGCAGCGGCATAGCGAACGGCAGACGCCAGCAACGTGCTGGACGTTTCCGATCCCCAACTTAAGCTCAGGACCCGGGAACCGTTTTCGATGGCGTAGTCGATGCCGCGCATCAGCGTGTAGGTGGAAGTAAATCCGTTGTCGTCAAAGGCACGGATGGCGACCACCGGGCTGCCGGCGGGCGTGATCGATCCGGCTCCCAGGGGGTTGACCGCGCCCGCGGCAATCAGCGTCATCTGGGTGCCGTGGCCTAATTCGTCACCGACCTCGGCGCCTGGCGAGACGGCATCGTAGGCTGACTGGACAAAGGGGCTGGCTTTATAATCGGAAAGCAGGCCGCTGTCCAGCACCGCTATGATCGTGTTGCCGTTTTTCGGGGAATCCACGGGCGGAGGCAATGACGCTCCTGTCCCGCCGATTGCGGGGCTGCCGCCTTCCAGGGGATAGGCGTAGTCCGGTTCGGCGGTTTGGACCCCCGGGGTGCTGGCGATCGTTTCGGTGATCGCCTGTACATCACTGCCGTGGGGCAGGCGCAGACGGACGATGCCCAAAGGGGCATAGGCGTCGATGATGGCAGCGCCCAACTGATCCAGCAGCGCAGCAAGGGTTTCTTCCGTGATAGTGGGAGCCAGCCGGAGCAGCAGGATATCCTTCACGAAATAGGTGCCGTCGCCATTGTTGACCACGGTCAGGTTTGCGCCTTTTTTTAAGGGCCGGACGAGCGCTTCCTGGCCTTTGTAAAAGATGCGGATTTCCCGGAGCCGGGGTTCATTGGCTGTGGAGGACTTGTCCTTTTTCCAGATGAGGGCGTAGTCCACCGATCTCAGGATGCCGGCCATGGCGGCGCCGATAGGCCGATTATTGAACGCTGCCGTGATTTTCGGATTGATACGCGGATCGATGCGGATGCGGATGCCCTGTTCCGACAGCGATCCCAGAATCTTTGAAAGTTCCTCATTCTGTGCGTTCAGGGTCAGCCGATCGCCGTTGACCCGCACAACGGATTCCGCTGCCTGCGCTGAAAGAGGGCTCAGCAACAGACAGAGCAGGAGAAAAATACTATTTTTTTTGATTCTTTTCATCTTGCATGTCCTCGCCTTTCAAGGGGTGCCTGGGGGAGACTCGGCGGTTGATGGGGCGATCAATTTGGATGATTCCTCCACGGCGAATTCCGAAGCGCTTTGGACCAGTTTGAAGGGGGCCTTCAATGTTCTTCCCATGAGGTTGAGAAGCCCTTCTCCAACGGCCAGTGGCGACATGGGCGTGACCTTGATGTCGGCCAGCGGTCCGGTGACATGCAGGGGGATTGAAATCAGGGAGCCGCCGGCGATGTAGTTGACGATGGGGATTTTGTTGACGATCCGGTCAATGGTCTTCAATGGGGCCGCCAGCAGCGAGAAGTCCGTTTCGCGGGTATCGAGCGCGATGGTTCCCTGGCCGGTGATCTTCAGGGAGTTTCCGTCCAGCAGGATCTCGCTGAACTGCAGTTTTCCTTCCCCGATATCGGCCTTGGCATAAGCTTTGGCGTAACCGTATCCGGCTTCCGTGAGATCGGATTGTCCTCCGGTGAACATTTCGGTGATGTTGAGAACGGAAAAGATCTTCATGAGCACGTTGGAATACTCGATTTTTCCGTTGTCCGATGAAAATTCCATATGCCCGGACATGGATCGGGTCGGGTTTTCCGGAGTCGGCGGCAGGTTGATTTCACCGGTAAGGTCATATCGCGCCTGCGCTTTTACCGGTTTTTGCCAGAGGCAGTTGGCCGTCTCCTGAAGCGATGCGCCCGTGGCCGTCGGGGTGATGTGCAGACTCATCCCCCGGGGCGAGAATCCCAGCTTCCCGGTGGTGGAAATGCCGCACAAATCCGCCTGGTTGATCTGAACCTGGGTGTTCTCGCCGTCCAGGCGGACATCGGCCCGCACCTGGGACCAGGTAAACCCGCCGTAGGTGAAGTCGTTCGCCTTGAGGTGGACCGCTCCCCGCGGCGTCATTGCCGATGCGGCCGCGGTTTGCCTTGGCGTGTCCGCTTTCTCCCTGTCGATGGGGTGGAGGGTTCGGATCAACTCCTCGTCCAGGCGGTCGGCGTCTACGTTGAGATCAACGGTCAGGCTGCCGTCGCTGCTGTCCAACATCCCATCGACCTTCAACAGGCTATTGCACACGTATATTTCCGAGGGTTCGATCTTCAGTTTTCCACCGTAGCCGTCGATGGAAAATTGCCTCACGTCGATGGGGTCCGGGACCAGACCGAGAAAATGCAACCCTTCTCCCGCCAGTTTTCCGGTAAATGAAGACTTAAGCGGTGAACGGGTGTCGAGTACGGCGCTAAAATCGCCCTCGATCCGGCCGGACAAAATCGGGTTGTGTTCGAGAAGGCGGTCGGCCGTGGTCTTCCCCACGTTGCCGGAGAAGCTGACCTCGATTCCATCGGCGCGTTTGCGGGCGGCGGCGGTTGCCCGTGAACTGCCGTCGGCAAACTGAATCCGTCGGATCTGCCAGTCCTGCGGGGATACGGTAAAATCCGCAAACAGGTCGACGCCGCCGGCCGTCTTCATCCCCCCCATGAAGGAGAGGGTTTTCGTTTTGGACCAATCGATGCTGATATTGGAAAGATTCACCGGCGGTTTCATCTGCAGGTGTCCGGGGATGTGTAGCTTCGCGATCACCCACGCGAGCGCTTCCGGTCCCATGGATCCGTCGATCCGACACGCTACCGATTCAGGATCGATGATGCCGTTGGATTGGTATGACGAAACAAAGGACCCGTCCAGGAACGCTATCTTTACGTTGGTTGCCCGCTCCTTCCCGGGCATGTAGGTGATCTCACCGCCCGAGAGGCTGACCGCAAACGGCACGACGGGGCTGGTGAGGCGCATATTCTCCGGTGTTCCGGATATTTCGAACGCCCAGTTTCCCGGTTCGGTGAGCGGACCGTTAATATGCACTTTAGATAGGCGCGCACCGCCGGTCACCGATTCGATATAGTTCTTGATTCCTGAAAGATCCTTGAACGCAGTGAGCCAGTCATGCAGCGGTGCTATATCGACCGCCACCGAAGGGCTCGATATCGACAGGGTCGCTTCTTTTTCCCAGTCGATGGCGGCATCCAGTTCCTTGAAGGTGGCCCCTTTGAAATGGCCGCTGACATTCTTAAACGCCACGTGCCGGTCTTCGTAGATCACGTTGCCATCCATGCGCTCAAGATCGGCCTCGATGCCCGGGAGAGTAACCAGACCCCGGGACAGGTGGCCCGCCGCTTTCATTTTTTTCATATGCCATCCGGTTTCGTCGACATCGAATCCGGCAGAATAGGAGGCATCGGTCAAGCGTCCCTCTTTGGCAACGGAAAAGGCGGTGCGGATCTCGTCCAGGTCGCCGGCGATGGCACGGGTGGCCGCACCGGCGACGGCCACATCCAGCCCTTCGGCGGTGGCACGTATTTCGACGACGGATCGGTCCGTATCACTCGTGTGCGTGAAGCTGGCGGCGGTAGAAAGTTCCAGTGCCGGTTGAGCCGATTTAAGGGAATCGATGGTTATCGACAGGTCTTTGCCGGCGCAGTCAACGGCACCTGAAACGGCGACCGTGTCCAGCTTCAGGCTCAGGCCCTTGCGCATGACCGTCAGGAAGGGAAAATGAATGTCAAACCGTCCGTTTACCGCTTCAGGCCCGTTGAGGGTGAAGGTGGCGTTGACCGTCGCGTGGGTATCTTCGGTGGTGATGCCGCCGGGAAGGGATGCATGGAACAGCAGGGGGCGCAGGTTGATGTCGGTCAGGGTGATTTTCCCGCTGGCCTGCCGGGTTTGAATGTCGGCGGCGGCACTGAGGGCCAGCCGGCCGGTAATATCTGATCGGCAGCGCAGATTCAGCGACAGGTCGCCGTCATCATTGACTGCAGATGCATTGATCGCGTCAATCCGAATATCCGGCGCATCGGTAAACATCAGGGTCACCGTTCCCCCCTCGATCTTCAGTTCCGTTCCCGGGTCGATGGCGGCCAGTGCGCCAAAAAGACCGCCGATGGCCGTCCTGATTCCATCCTCGAGAGAACGGCTGGTCTTCTCCACCGGCATGTCCGGCTTCTTCATCGGGTCCGAATCCATGAAGACCTTGGCTTCGGGGGTAATCAGGGCCAGCCGGCGGATGCTCACCCGGCCTTTCAGGAGGGGCAGGATCCCGGGGTAGACCGACAGTTCCCGCGCAGTGACATCGAAGGCGTCCCGCCGACGCAGATGAATGTCCCGGGCCTTCAAGTGGGGCATGGGAAGAAAGCTGATGTCCAGGCGGTCATAAACCAATACGCCGCCGGTAGCCTGGGCGGTTTTGGTGACAATGAACGATTTCACCATGTCGCGGTTGGCCAGCAGGTGGGTGGTCAGGACAGCGGTCAGCAGCAGGACCATGACCATGCCGGCGCACGCCAGACTGACCATGAGAAGCTTCCGGGTGCGGCGCATTTATTTTCCTTTGAAAAAGGGGAACCGGATGATCGGAGCCAACAGGCCGAGCATCCGGACAAAGTCGTTACGCGGCGGGTTTTTCGGTTTCATGGCATCGGTCTTTCCGGTTTACCGGTCCTCAGGATCTTTTCGAGAATGACCCTGGTGATCAGGTAGGTGGGTTTGACCCCCTCCTTACCCATGGCTCCGGCGGCCAGGGTCCTTCCCGTCTTGATGGGGTTGTCCGAGGCATAGTAGGCATAGCGCACCGGCATATCTTCGCGGGCGTTGCCCTTGATGATGGCCGCGCTGATGGCCCGCTGGAAATGGCCGCCCTCCATCTCCAGTCCGATGGTCTTCCAGTCCGTCTGAAATTTTTCCAGCATGTCCCTGTTCTGCAGCGAGGTGCCCAGGACAGTGACCAGAGGTCCCACGTAAACCTTCTCCGTGTCCGGGAAATCCGACGGCGAAAGGTCGTTGTCGACCCGGTAGTTGTCCGAGGTGCCTTCGAAAACGTGGGCCGTGGCCAGCATGATGTCCCCCTTGTCCCCGGTCAGGATGCCCGCCTTGCCCATAATGGAAATGGAACTGTAGTCAAAGGTGACGGTGCGGCCGTCCTTGACATAGGTATCCAGCAGATTTTCCATTATTTCAAATGCCTGTGCGCCGAAGGCATAGTCGATCACGAGGATGACCGGAGCGGTTTCGGCCGATTCTGGGATCGTGATGTCGAGATCCGGGTGCAACGCCAGTCCCTTCAGGTGCGAGGTGTCGATGAACTGGCAGTCAATGTGGGCGCCGGAACGGTCCGGCAGTGCGAAAAATCCATGCGCCGCGGCAAACGTTTCGATCTCGTCCTGATGTTGGCGCAGGTCATGGAAAAAATCATACCGGTTGCCCTGGGTTGTCCGCCCGTCGGTCTGCAGTGCCGCAAACCCGTAAAGGACATTCAACACGCTGTGGAGGTTGGCGCTGATAATGTGGATCGGCCGCTGGTGAAGGTTCTGTCGAATCAACTTCTCCTTGATATCCGAGGCCCACTTTTTTTCATACTCCTGCTGCCCGATGATCCGCATGAGCGACGGGGTCAGGTAGATGATGATGGCGTCATTGCGGTTGTTGTGTTCGGCCTCGATGCGCTGGCCCAGGCTGTGGATCAGGTGGAACAGCCCGTTGTTGCTGCCGAATTGTTTTTTGTTGGCCTCAAGGTAGTGAAACGTGTCCCGGGTTTCCCGGTAGGGGCGGCCTAAGATGATGCTCAGGCTCCACAGGGCCTGGTCCAAAACGGCATCGGAGAACGGGTCCCGATGACGAACGGTTTTTTCCAGTTCGCTCCATTCGATGGTGAGGCTGCCGGAATCGTCGGTCATGCGGCTGTGGATCTTGCGGGCTTCCACCACCAGGAAGGTCATATGGGTGAGGATGTCGTATATCTCGCTCAGGCCCCGGGTGATCACGAAACACATTTCGTTTTGTCCCACGCGGTAGCAGGTCCGCCGACGTTTCAAGGGGAGGGTCGGCTGCAGCGTGTCGTTTTTAAACGGGTCCTCCTCGGTGAGGATGATGCGATTGCACTCTTCGATGCCTTTGGGCAGCCGGTCGATGACGTATTCAAGCCCCTTGAGTTCCACGATGCGGGGGTCGTTCATGCTGCCGTAAATTTCCGGGCTCAGGTTCCGCAGGCACTGCTCCAACGCTTTGCCCATTTTTCCGCAGGGGCGATAGAATCCGCGAATGGCCGATGCGTCGGTCAGGGTCTTGAACTCACGAATGGCATGCCGGGCTTTCTGGGCTTTGGTGAACTCCCTCACAGGACCTCCTTTATCCACTTCCTATCGGGGGGAAACGGATGGCTGTTTTATACCATATCCGGGGATGGGTTGAACAGGTGTAAACGAGCCGGAGGGAAACGTGATCGTTGGCCAGCGGGGTTTTTTCTCAAAGCGGGTCAACGTGTTTAGATGCGCATGGAGATGGACGGGTGTCCCGACAGGCTTGCGGTTTCCCCGTACTTGCCGCAAAACGTCATGACGCTACTTGAGATTCGACAGCCAGGACGGATCTTCAAACCATTTGACCTTAAGCTTGATCAGCTCGTCGGATTCCCGCATGGTATTGAGAAAGTTGGTGGTCCAGTTGATCATCTGGGCATCTCCGGCCGGCATGGCGATGCCCAGCGGTTCATAGGTAAACGGGGTGATCAGCGAGACCAGACCTTCGGCGGGGTGACGCAGCAGCGACAGCACGCAGACGTGGTAGTCGGCCACCAGGGCGTCCACCTGGTTGGTGAGAACCATTTCGACGGCCGCATCGTAATTCCTGGCAGTGATCAGACGGGCTTTCGGCATCATGGTTTCGACCAGACTGGCAGATGTCGAACCTTCCAGGGCTGTGAAGGCAAACGCTTCGGAATTGAGTTTCGAGGTGTCTTCGGAGGTCACCAGGGACTTGAACTTGGTCAACAGGGCTTTGCCGGAGAGGTGATAGGGGCCGACAAAAGCTACCTTCATGTTTCGTTCGGGGGTGATGGTCATGCCGGAAATAACCATGTCGACTTCACCGGCCTCCAATGCCGGCAGGAGCTCGGGAAAGGGTTTGATCACCAGACTCAGTTTAACGCCCATGGCGCCGGCCATATAACCGGCCAGATCCACATCCAGTCCCATGGGAACGCCGGATTTGTCCAGCATGTTCAGCGGCGGCATATTGGCGGCCGTGCCCACGCGCAGGACCCCTCTTTGGGCAATTCGGTCCAGGTCTGAGGAATTCATGGTACCGCTGTTCATATGGGCACACGCTGTGGCAAAAGCAAGAACCAGCAACAGCAGCAGGTCCCGTTTAACTCGTTTCATTTTTTTCCTCTACGTTTCCGCAAATGATAATCGGTTCAGCCCATCAGGTCGTTCGACGGGTGGGCCGGCGGTTATTCCCAGCCGACCACCTCGTATCCTTTTTCGAAAAGGCAGCGTTCGACGATCCTTCTGAACACCCGGGGGGGATTGTCCTGGGCCATCATGCCCGCAGTCATGGATGCGACGCCGCCTCCCACGGCTCCGGCAACGGCTCCCCGGCCGGGGTCACCCCCGAGAACAGCTGACGCGGCAGCGCCGGCGGCGGCCAGGGCGGCAGCGTCAGCCGCCGCTTCCTCGGATACCTGCGCCGAGCTATCTTCACTGGCGCCGGCCTTTTGAGCTATCAACCAACAGTCGTCAATATCCGCCTGGGCCTTCTCGCTGCCCATGATTTCAAAATGGGCATTGGGGTAGAGAATCGGCCGTTTTGTCGATTCGAAGGCTGATATCGGCAGAGGAGACAGCAAGATCAGAAGGCATACAAAGACCTTTGTGATTCGATTCATAAGGAACCTCTCCGTAACTATCTCTATTCACTGTTGCGACCCACCCACCGGTCCAGGGGGATCGGCTGAACAATTCGGCATGATATGGGCTTCCATTGGCAGGCGGCGCTGATTTCGACTCCGGATTGAATGATGGATACCGGTCGGTCCGACGAGACCACTACGATGATTATGTTCGCATGCTCGGCGGTGAACCGCAAGGCCGAATTGTAGCGAGCCCCGCGGGCCCGGTTTTCGACTTCGATGGCCCGTCCGTCCAGCAGGCAGGCAAACCCGTGAAGGTGAATGTCGGCACCGATATGCAGGGCACCGTCCACCCGCAGCAGGGATTTGGCCAGCGCGAGGATCGCCGGTTCACGCAAGTCCAGGGGACGGTCGAAGCGCTGGCCGGAAATGACCACCGGCGAGGGATTCATGTCCAGAACCAGGGTGGCACCGTGCTTTTGGTCTTCAGCCTGGTGAACTAGTTCAACAATGATTTTAAAAACGGTGTTGCCGGTTTCCGGATCGAGGTCCGACTCCAGCAGTGCCTCTTCCAGATGGACCAGGTTGGCCCGCCGGGTGGTGGACTGATAGGTACCGTCGGCAAAACTGCACACCGTGTCGTCAACAACCTTCAGAAAACCGTGGCCTCCCCTGAAATCGGCGGTAATGGTAAAATCGGGCAGGCTGTCTGCGCCAATTCCAACCACGCTGCGGCCGTCGGAAATCAGTTTCCGGGTTGACTGCTCAACGGCGGCCAACAATTTGCGCACATGCTTGATGTTTTCCATGGTAGGCTGTTCAGACGGTGAGAACTGGGCCAGGAAAGGCATGCGGGCCACTGTCTGGGGTTCTACGAAAACCAGCTCCCCCCGGGGCCAGGCACCCTCTTCCCGTGTCCGTGACAGTTCCAGGATCGCATCCAGGATGGGATAAATGCGCAGCCGGGTGTCCCAGCCCAGCAGCACGTTCATGCGGTCCACCACATCATCGCGGACGGCATGGGTGGCGTATTCCCGCAAAAAACCGCCCGAAATACCGGTGTAGAAAACACTCTCGCTGGCCATGTCGTGGGAGAAGCGCCAAGCGGCGTGCTCCAACCAGCGTTCGGTGGGGCCGGTGCTGCACATGTCCGGGTGATGCTCGGTAAACCACATCTGGTAGTAAACGGAGCCGGATCGGCCGCCGTAGGAGATCAGGCCGGTCATTTGAAGATTCTTTTCCGGTTTGATGTGGCTGTATTTCAGGCTGCCGCGGTGGATGGGAAGGTGGTTTCGCCACTCCTGGTTTTCGATATACAATTCCTTCAGGCGGGGTTCGTGACCGGATAGAAGATTCTGCGGATCGAAGATGAACATGGGATCATCGGCTCCAAGGGCAAAAACAATAGCCGCCCGGCTGGGGCCGGAGAAGTGGGACAACCCGTCGCGAAGGCCATCCAGGGTGTCGCCGAAACAGTGGCAGGTGAACGTGCTGAGGGTCAACGTGATGTTCCGTAGCCTTGTGGATTCGGTAAAAGGACCATGGACAATACTCTGTCCACGGTCTTAATCGACCCCATGGATTTTGTCAATCGACTGCCGGGATGCTGCCCGTGGCACCTTTCCGATCTGTTTGCATCGATAGTTTCTACCTACCAGAGTGCCGTCGATGGCTCCCCATTGTTTTCGCAGATACATTCCTTAGAATTGACTTGACGGCTGGGTCATTTTAAAATGGAAGTAGGGTGTGAACTGAACATCTTCTCCTTTCGATCCGAGCGTTGCACAATCAGAAAGTCCAACCACCGAACGAGAAATAGATGAATGGTCAATAACTACATATATGCCTTCTTGAGATGGATTGATTCAGAAGCGGGGATGGAGAACCTTCAATCAGGCGGTTTCGAAAAGACGGTCGATTGGCCGAGAATCCTTCCGTTTGTTCTGCTTCACTTGGCATGTCTGGGCGTGATTTGGGTGGGGTGGAGTCCGGTGGCGGTGTGGACGGCCGTTGTCCTCTACCTGCTGCGCATGTTTGCCATCACCGGTTTTTATCACCGCTATTTTTCCCACAAGGCATTCAAGACCGGACGCGGCTGGCAGTTTGCCTTTGCCGTCATAGGCAATGCCTCGGCACAGCGGGGCCCCTTGTGGTGGGCAGGGCATCATCGCCATCACCATCGATTCGTCGATACGGAAAAAGATGTCCACAGCCCCTCACAGCACGGTTTCTGGTGGAGCCACATGGGGTGGCTTACCTCACGGGCCAACTTTGTGACCCCTTACCGGTATGTCCAAGAGTGGACCCGTTTTCCCGAACTCGTCTGGCTTAACCGCTTCGATACGGCAGTTCCCATCCTGCTGGCAACGGCTCTCTACGTTTTCGGTGCCCTGCTGAAACGGGCCGCACCCGAACTGGGAACCAGTGGCGGCCAGATGGTCGTATGGGGGTTTTTCATCTCCACGGTGGTGCTCTTTCACGCCACGTGCACCATCAATAGTCTGGACCACATGGTCGGTACCCGTCGGTTTGATACGCCGGATACCAGCCGGAACAACGCACTGCTGGCCCTGATCACCCTGGGCGAGGGGTGGCACAACAACCATCACTACTTCGCAGTATCGGCCCGCCAGGGCTTTCGCTGGTGGGAAATCGATATCACCTACATACTGTTGAACCTCATGGAAAGGGCCGGCATCGTCCGGGACCTGCGGCCGGTGCCTGAAAGACTCCGATCAGGATAGCATGTCTCCGGCAGGTTATTTCCAGTCCGCTTCAGACAGGGAGGAAGGTTAATGCGCATCGCCATCATCGGCACCGGCATTTCCGGGATGACATCGGGTTACCTGCTGAGTGAAGATCACGAGGTGACGGCCTATGAAGCCAACAGCACGATCGGCGGCCATACCGCCACCGTGGATGTCCCGTTAAATGGTCGCACCTGGCCGGTGGACACCGGTTTCATCGTCTTCAACCATAAAACCTATCCCCATTTCACGCGATTGATGGACCATCTGGGCGTTGCTTCTCAGCCTTCGGTGATGAGCTTCAGCCTCCAGGATTTCCAAAGCGGATTGGAGTTTTGCCCCAGCAGTTTCAATTCATTGTTCATCCAGCGCAGAAATCTTTTGCGCCCGGCTTTTTATCGTATGCTGGTCGATGCGATGCGCTTTCGGCGTGAGGCCCGCAAGCTTCTCGATTCAGGCGATGATCGGACAACCCTGGAAACCTACCTTGCCACCCACCACTACAGTGCCTTTTTCATCAACCACTTTCTGATCCCCATGGGTGCGGCCATCTGGTCGGCGGGTCCGCGCACGTTTCGTCAATTTCCGGCGCGCTATTTTGTCGAATTTTTTGAAAACCACGGTTTTCTGAACATATCCGATCAGCCTCAATGGCGGGTTATCAAAGGGGGTTCCCGGAATTACATCGGCCCCATCACCCGACCTTTTTCCGCCCGCATCCGCCTGAACCGCCCGGTGGTGGCCATCACCCGTTCACCGGACAAGGTGGTGGTAAAGACCGCCGACGGTCGTGCCGACAACTATGACCACGTGGTGATCGCCACCCACTCCGATCAGGCCCTGGCCATGCTGGCCGACCCGTCGGCAACCGAACGCGCGGTCCTGGGTCCTATCGGCTACCAGGAAAACCAGGTGGTGCTGCACACCGACACATCCGTGCTGCCTTCCAAAAGGGCGGCCTGGGCCAGTTGGAATTATCTGACCCCCGAACGAGCCTCGGACCGGGTGGCCCTGACTTACAACATGAACATGCTCCAGGGCCTGGATGCCCCGGAAACCATTTGCGTCTCCCTGAACATCGGCGACCGCATCGATCCGGAGAAAATCATCCGCCAATTCGTCTACCACCATCCGGTCTATACGCCGGAGAGTCTTCTGGCCCGCCGCCGGCACGCGGAAATCAGCGGAGTGAATCGGACCTCCTTCTGCGGGGCCTACTGGGGGTACGGGTTTCACGAAGACGGCGTCAACAGCGCCATGGCCGTGTGCCGCCCCTTCGGGAAGGGGTTGCCATGAACAGCGCCATCTACCGTGGAACCATCCGCCACCGCCGTTTTACCCCGATAGGGAATGAATTCCGATACCGCCTGTTCTTTATGTTTCTGGATCTGGCCGAATTGCCGGGGGCCTTGAACGTTCACCCCTTGTGGTCGGCGGATAGGGTGAATCTGGCCTATTTCCGCCGCCGGGATCATTTCGGCGATGTTCGGGTCCCGCTGGATCGGGCACTGCGGGCCTACGTGGAATCCAAAACCGGGCGGCGGCCCACTGGCCCGATTCGCATGCTTACCCACCTGCGCTACTTCGGTCACTGCTTCAACCCGGTGACGTTCTACTACCTGAACGACGACAGGGATGTTTACCTGGAGACCATCGTGGCCGAGATTGCCAACACCCCCTGGGGGGAGCGGCACCTGTATGTTCTGGATGATGCCGGCAACATCCATCCGGATCGACAGTGGCGCCGGTTCAGGTTTTCGAAGGAATTTCACATTTCGCCCTATATGCCCATGGACATCGATTACGATTGGCGGTTTTCGGTTCCCGGAGACCGCCTCAATGTGCATCTGATGAATTTCAAGGACGGGCAGCGGGTTTTCGACGCCACCCTGAATCTTTCCAGGACACCGATCAACCGGCGCAACCTGACCCGGATGCTGCTTCTCTACCCGGCCATGACCGTCAAGGTTATCACTATGATCTACTGGCAGGCACTCAAACTGAAACTAAAGCAGACCCCGTTTTATGACCACCCAGGTGAGAAGATGCATGTGATTTAAAGAAGGAGGTATCACCATGACCCCCACAACCATTATACCCAAAAAAGAAACCGTCTCGGTTTCCGGCCCAGTCCGTTCCCTCAATGGCGCAGGGCGCCGTCTGGTAATGGCGATGCTGGAAAAGCTTCAATATGGCCGGCTGACCCTAAGGGACGGCCGGATGGAGAAGACCTTCGGCCGTGAGACCACCGAATTTACAATATCGGCCACCATCCGGGTTCACCGCGAGGACTTTTACCGTTTCTGCGCCTTCGGCGGCAGCATCGGGGCGGGCGAGGCGTTCATGCTCGGCTACTGGACCACCGAGGACCTCACTGCCGTGATGCGCATCATCGTCCGTAATCAGCAGGTGTTCGGGGAGATGGACCAGGGTTGGACCATGCTCTCCCGTCCCGTCAATCAGATCTTCCACCTGATGCGTAGGAACACGCCCACCGGCAGCCGGGAGAACATCATGGCCCATTACGACCTGGGAAACGACTTCTACCGACTCTTTCTGGACGAAACCATGACATATTCCAGCGGCATCTTCGAGACACCGGAGAGTACACTGAAGGCGGCATCGATCGCCAAGTATGACCGGCTGTGCCGCAAGCTGGATCTCGGTCCGGACGATCACGTACTGGAGATCGGGACCGGCTGGGGCGGATTTGCCCTCCACGCGGCAAAGAAATACGGATGCGAGGTTACCACCACCACCATATCCCGGCAGCAGTACGACTACGCCAAGGGGGAGATCGAAGCGGCAGGGTTGTCCCGCCGCATCCATTTGCTGAGATCCGACTACCGGGAACTGACCGGTCAATATGACAAACTGGTCTCCATCGAGATGATCGAAGCCGTGGGCCACCAGTACTACGATACCTTTTTCCGGGTCTGCGACCGACACCTGAAGGACAACGGCCTCATGGCCATCCAGGCCATCACCATCGCCGACCACGCCTTCGAACAGCATAAAAAATCGGTTGATTTCATCAAACGCTACATTTTCCCGGGAAGCTGCATTCCTTCGATAGCGGCCCTGCTGGCAGCCATGTCCAGGTCAAGCGATCTGCGCCTGTTTCATTTGGAGGACATCACTCCCCACTACGCCGCCACCCTGCGGGTGTGGCGGGAGCGGTTTTTCGACAACATCGACCAGGTCCGGGAACTGGGCTTCGAAGATGCGTTCATCCGCATGTGGGACTACTATCTGAGCTACTGCGAAGGGGGATTTATGGAACGCTATATTGGCAACGTTCAGATGGTTTTTGCCAAACCCCATAACACCCGGGCACCCATTCTGGCGGAAATTGGCCTGAAAAAGAGTTTATGATTTTATTATCAAATTGTTACGCCGATGCTGCCGAATGAATTGAATTTTCGGTAAGAGACACACAATTTTCTTGATTTCCCCCATAACCGTGTTATTATTCACGTTAATCGAAGGTCCGTTTCAGCTTGGCGGACCGGTTTCGTAATGAAGGTGGTGGTCATGTTCGTCCAGTGGCACCCTTTATGTATGAAGCAAGAGAATTTTATTGAAAGGAGGGTGCCAGCATGATTAACGGCGTAGTGAAGTGGTTCAACAGCAGCAAAGGCTACGGCTTCATTGAGCAGGAAGATGGGCCGGATGTGTTTGTCCATCATTCAGGTATCAATTCAAGCGGTTTCCGGTCTCTCAACGAAGGCGACCGGGTCACTTTTGAGATTGTCCAGGGTCCCAAAGGACCGTCGGCAGCCAACGTAACGGTCGTCTAAAGTATCGGCCCGACCCAAAATTCAAAAAGGGGGTATGCGTGATGCAATGCGCATATCCCCTTTTATTTTCACATTAGTGAATGCCGAAGTTAAATGATTTTTCGTTTGGAAGGGAAAACATTGATTTTGGTGATCAAGGGTGAGCATCAACTGGTATAAACCATTTTGATATCTATAAATACAACCTTGATTGAAATATCCAGCGCCAAGATAGATCGCGGAAACCTAAAGCTTTGCATTTCGTATGATATGATCTGGCTAAGTTGAGTGTGAGAATCCGGTTCTTCTTCCCTTTGAATTGAGTTAATTTGAAGCTGGTTTCAATTATGAGGTGGTAATTACCGATTCTTTCTCGTAGGGACGACCTGAACGCCCCCCCTTGATGCCAACTAAAGACAAAGATGTCTTGGCCGTTTTCTTTTTCAGATAATCCATCCACTTGCCTGATACATAATAACCAATAGGAGACCCGATGCCCGTCAGCTCGGGTCTCCAGGTCGTTAGAAATTATCTGGCGGTTACCACAATCTGGCGGGGGATCGCCTTTTCGGCCTTGGGCAAGGTCAGGCGCAGGACTCCGTCCTCAAGCTTGGCTTCGATCTTGCTCTGATCTACCCCCTCGGAGAGAGTAAACTGTCGGTAATATCTTCCGATTTCAAACTCGATGAGCACATCCGATTCATCTTTACCTTCAAACGGTTTCACCTCTCCAGAGATACTCAACACGCTATCATTTAAATCGATTTTGACATCGTTGGGGGCCACACCCGGCATATCTGCCAACAGCTTGAGTTGCTGTTCGTTCTCGAATATATCAACTTCGGGCGTGAATACTATACCCGGTCTGGTTTGCTCGGCAGGGCTGGCCACCTCTTGTTTATCCTTTACCTGAAGTTCTTTGGATTCAGCCATTTTTTATGCCTCCTTTACACAAGCGGTTATCAACTGACTGTTATCTGTTTTGGTTTGGATGCTTCTGATTTGGCAATGGCCACCGTCAACATGCCATTGACCATCTGCGCATTAACTTGGTCCGCATCAATATCCCCGGGCATACCAATCACACGCGAAAACTTACCGGCCTCACGCTCCTTCCGGTGGTACCGGATGTTTTCGCCTTCGGACGGGATCGTGCGTTCGCCAGTAATGGTCAGGTTTCTGCCGACGATCTGAATATTCAGAGCGTCCGCCTTGATCCCGGGAAGCTCGGCGCGGACATAGTACTTGTCCTTGTCTTCGGTGAGATTGACAGCCGGAAATACCCTGGCAGACAGCCAATTCATCCCCGGTCTACCCGTTACGGCTTGAGTCAGTCGATCCATCTGGCGGGACATGCGTTCAAGATCGGCAAACTGATGTTGCCAGCCTACTGACGGAAAATCGAAAAGTCTTCTTGCAAACATGGCTCATTCCTCCTTAAATTTTGGTTCAAATAATGGTAACGTGCCTCTTGAAGAATTCAATAATGCTAATCATGCGCTTTTCACTTCGATCTGCCTCACATTGGCCTGCTGTGTAGCCATTCTGGGCATGGTGACCGTCAATACCCCATTTTTGAAAGTTGCCGCTACACCCGCTTGATCGGCATCTTCCGGAAGCGAAAGCACCCGCTGAAAAGCCCCGTAGCTGCGTTCCATACGATAGTAATTTTTTTCATTCTCTTCCTTTTCGTGCTTCTTTTCGCCCCGGATGGTAAGGGTGTCGTTTACGATCTCTACTTTGACATCTTTTTTATCCACACCGGGTACCTCCACTGCAATGGTATATGCTTTGTCGGTGGCACTCAGGTCTAAAGTTGGTTTGATAATCCCATCGTTCAGGCGTGACAGCAGAGACCGATTGAACCCGGATGGTGCAATGTCGAACCCACGAAAAGCCTGATCGAAAAGACGGTCGATGTCTTGGTGAAAACGGGCTAATGACCTGCCCAGATCATGGTGCTGAGCTGGAGCCAACGACCGCTGAATTGGCACTGCGTGGCCGGCATCCTCTTCCTCTTTTTTGAACCAGTTCCACGGTATCCATTTTTTCATATTCATGTTCCACCTCCTTTCAAAGACGATTACTAATAAAAATATATTAAAAAAGTAATGTAGATTTATATACTGTCAAGGCGTATGCGACCATTTCGTTAAAATTTTTTAACATAATAATATAGAATGGTTAAAACAAAATATGGTTTGAAATCCAAAGTTAAAATAGAACCCAAAATCTGTGATGCCCCCTCTGGGATATGCAGAAGGCTACAATACATGAAAATAAATTATGATTTATTTAATAGATTCAATAGTTTTAATTATTTTTTGTAACCTTCCAGTCTTGAAATTACAAAATTTATAATTAATAATGTATATTACTAATAAAATATAATAAATATATGTAATGTAGGACAGGAGTGGATCTGACCAACGAAGTGAAATTCAAAACGAGGCGCCGTTACAATTAGACAATTTTTCGGATCTGCTGGGAAAAAATCAGTAAAGGCTACATTCAGGCTGCGCCTAGAGGTGATTTCGGTTCTCAGCATCCTATCCACTCAATTGGGTATAAAGCAGAGATCGTCCTTCGGTTTTTGATGGAAGATGTGAAAGCACTGCATGCGATTGCCAGATCGTTGACACCCGATCGCCTTGACAAGGATAAACAAATTCGAAAACATTTGTCGTAAGCCAAAAGTCCCTGTCTACGCTGTAGGCATTGGCTGAACAAGTTTCCGCATCTCGAGACGACATCGTTGAACTGTCGATACAGCGTCTGTTGCCAGTTTTCAAAAAGGAGCACAGGCGACAAAACAATCGTGAGAGGGCTTTTGCTAAAATCAAGGAACATTTAATCCAGGGGAAACCGCTAATGGATGAAATCAGGCAACTGGTGGGAGAGGATGATTCGCGCTTCCGATCATTCCAATCGGTAACGTTATCATTTGCAAAAACCTTTGCCGAAATCGAAACACTTGTCGATCATGGCAAACGAATCTATATTCTCCCGATTGAATTTATTAAAAGGGATAATTGAGGACGGTGAACAACAAGCGCAACCCTGTGGAAAATAAGCTGACAATGATTTGCCAAAGCTTAAACTGTTTACAACATCAATTTGACCACCCAAAATTAATTCGGTTTGCCGGGGGGGGGGGGGGGGGGAGCGGATGTTAAATTTCATTTGCTCACAAAGCCCATTGAAAATGTAAATACCCAAAATAAAGAGCTTTTGTATGATTGCATAAATCGACAAGGGAGGCACTTATGGCAAAAAGTTACTTTGCTATTCTCGAGGTCACATCCGATGCAACATCTGATGAAGTTCATTCGGCGTATCGCCGATTGGCCAAGGCTTTCCACCCGGATCACTATGGGGGTGACAGTGAGCCTTTTCAGCAAATCCATGAAGCCTATTCAGTATTAGGAAATCCCGTTAAGCGAAAAGCTTATGAAAGGTCTCTACCGGACCAACGGGTTAGAAGTGTTCCAGGCATCACGCCAACTTCGGAACCAGAACCGCTGATTCCTGGGAGTGGCCCTGTTGATTTGGGAAAGATTTCACCCATTCACTCCTTTGAAACGTTTTCACCCTCCTTTGACGAGATATTTGATTGGTTATGGGACAATTTCTCAAGCGTTAATCCTATAAAATCCAGTAGGGTCCAAAATCTGACGCTTGAGGTCCCAATCACCAGGGAGCAGGCGACACGAGGGGGTACCGTAACCATAAGGGTTCCAGCTCAAACGGTTTGTCGGACGTGCCGAGGATATGGACACATCGGTTACTATGAGTGCCATCGATGTGCAGGTGAGGGTACTATTTCAGGTGAAGTACCACTATCTGTCGTATTCCCTCAAGGTTTGATGAAAGACCACTCTGTAATTATCCCACTTGATCGGTTTGGCATAAGAAACCTTTATTTTACAGTGCAATTTCGTCCCAGGGATGTTGATTGACCCTGAGCGACGGTTGGACGAACCTCTTGGCGGCTGGTGTCATCGGCCTCACCAAGGTAGTGCGGTCCGCCATTTAAAACGCCGCCTCAGTATCCGGGCTGATGCTGACCACTGAGGTGACGATCGCTGAAAATCCTGAGAAAAAAGGAACCGCCTATACCACCATGTGGTGGAATGAGTAACGAAATGTGCTGATAGAGAACCGCAAAAGAGGCACACCGGGGTGGGTTCATTGGGCCTGCCTCGGTGCAGAACAAAGGAGGGCAAATGGGACGGAGATTTCGAAGAAATGAAGAGTTGGTGTCAGGAGTTTGACCATTTGCTTCCCAAAAAGAACCGTGCAGGTTACTTTACCGAAAATGCACCTATCACCCTGTATCAGACGGCAGATAGCCACAGCCCCAACCGAAAAAATGGAAAGAAGATATACAATTTAAATTTGGTAATCTGCTTCGATTCAAGTCAGCTATGCTGTCCTTCACCCACCGCCACTTTTTTCAACCGGTAGTGAGATACCATCCATTCCTGTCCATCGGCATATCCCCACAGTTCGCTGCAGGCCATGAAAAAGATCCGCCAGCGCTGAAACCACAATGCGGCATCCGTTTCTCCATAAACATCTGCCATGATCGGAATGATTGAATCTTTCCGGGCGTCCATATTGGCCAGCCAGGCATCGGCGGTTTTGCGGTAATGGTTGCCGTTGACCCGCCAGTGCTTTTCCACCATGAGGTGTTGCTGAAAACGGTAAATCAGGTCATCGCTGGGCATCATTCCGCCGGTGAAAAAGAATCGTCCCATCCAGTTGTCATCACCGCCGGTCTCGAAAGGATAGGCAAATTGGCGGTGGCTGAAGATATGAATGAAGAGGCGTCCGCGATCCTTCAGCCAGGCGTCGATTCTTGCCAGGAGCGACTGCCAGTTGCGCATGTGTTCGAACATCTCCACCGAGACGATGCGATCGAAACGTCGATCGGTCGAAAAATGGTTCATATCGGCGGTGATCACCTGAACGTTGTCGAGTCCTCGTTCCCGGCAGCGATTTTCGATGAAGCGGCGCTGGGAAATTGAATTGGAAACCGCCGTGATGCGGCTGTTGGGGTAGTGAGCGGCATTCCACAGAGTCAGGGACCCCCAGCCGCATCCAAGCTCCAGCACGTCCATGCCGTCGGCCAGCCCGGCACGTTCGGCGGTGATCGCCAGCATATCCGCTTCGGCTTGGTCCAAGGATGTTACACCGGGATTCCAGAAACCGCTGCTGTATTTCAGATGTTCTCCCATCACCCGTTCGAAAAAGGCGGCCGGAACCTCGTAGTGCTGATCGTTGGCCTTGTCCGTGGCAAGAGCCACGGGACTTTGGGCCATGGTTTTCACGAGTTCGGCAATCGCCTGCCCACGGTTACGGCCATGCCGTCCGGCTTCCGCCCTGAGCCGCATGCGGTTCAGGCGGCGGATGCCAAGCCTTACCAACGGGTCTGGAAGCCAGGCCCGTTCGGCCAGATCGATGAGCCCTTTCATCGGTTTTTCCTCCGAGGGGGCCGCGGAAAGAAGGTGCTGGTGCGGCCAATGTATTCGGCGTAGCCGGGACGCCGGGTCTTGAGAGCCGATTCGGTCAGCGGCACGCCGGTCATTTTCAGCAGTACAATGGAAATGATAATTGGACTGATCATCGTCCACCACCCGCCCGGCGTTGCCAGAGCCACCATGAAAAAACCCCACCAGATCAGAAATTCTCCGAAATAGTTGGGATGGCGGCTCCAGGCCCACAAGCCCCGGTTCATAACGAGACCGCGGTTAGCCGGATCGGCCTTGAATCGGGCCAGTTGCCAGTCGCCAACCGCTTCGAAAACAAAGCCGAACACCCACACCAGCGTTCCCATGACGTCCAGTGCCGTGAACCGGGATGGGGCTGACGACAGCTGGGCCTTCTGCAGTACCAGGGAGATGACCCAAAGAAAGACCGCCTGCAGCCAGAATACTTTGAAGAGGCTGACAATCCAGAATGGTTGGCCGCTATTTTCACGCCACTGGCCGTAGCGGTGGTCTTCCGGTTTGCCCCAGTTGCGCCAGGTCAGATATCCGGCAAGGCGCAATCCCCAGGCGGCGGTCAGGATCAGGATCAGCAGGCTTCGGCCGGCAAATCCGTTTCCCGTCCAAAAGGTGACGCCGGACACCAGCACGAACCCCAAGCCCCACAGGCTGTCTACAATGGTGACGTTGCGCCGCAATACACTGAAAATCCAGCCCATGGTCATCATCGCGGCGACGGTGGCCAGGTTGATCAGCGGTATGGTCGTCCAGTTTTCCATGGTCATTTTTCCTATCCGATCATTTCAGAGGGTTTCAGCGGGTCCGCAACCCGATGCCCCGCCTGTCGCCGGTCGATGGCCGCCCGGATGCGGCCATGGGTGTCACCGCTGATGGGATAATACAGCGCGATGGCAATGGCCAGCAGGTTGCAAATCGAAGGCACCAATGCGTAAAGGACCCGCAGGGCAAGGCGAACCGTGTCGGCCTGAGGAACATTGGGCGTGTATCCGGTTGCGCCGAGAACGGCCAGGCCCAAGCCTACGCCTACGGCGGCCGCAAGCTTCTTGGAGATGGACCACAGGCCGATATACTGGCCTTCCCGGCGGCGGCCGGTTTTCAGTTCGTCGTAATCGATCACATCCGCCTGGATGGCCGAGGGCAGGGCCAGGGTGGCACCAAATCCAATGCCGGACACCACCACCAAGACCGCGTAGATGGCGGCGTCGCCCGGACCCAGAAAAAATACGCCCATGAAGGCCCCGGTGTTGACCGCCATGGAGGCAATCCAGGTCTCTTTTCTGCCGAAGCGATGGGCCAGGCGGACCCAGACCGGAAGGAGGAGGATACCGGTCACGAAGTAGAGAAGAAGAAACAGGTTAGCCTGGCTTGAACCGAGCACGTATTGCACATAATAGAGAATCAATGTGGCCGGCAGGTTGCTGCCGATGGCGCTGATGGTATAGGCCGCCAGAAGAATCATGAACGGTCGGTTGGCAAAGACCGTTCGAAGATCCCGCCAGCCTACGGCTGCGGCGACCGAAGGCACATCGTCCCGTTCGCGGATGACCCTGACGCACCATCCGCACATTCCCACAACCAAAGGGGCATAGATCACGGAAATCCAGAAAAATTGGCTGTGTTGGCCGGCTGCATCGTTACCGGTCTGGAAGATGGCCTGCACCAGGGCCGGAGAAGCTGCCGCAGCCAGGGTGCCGGCGATCAGGAAACCATCCCGCCAGGCAAACAAGGCCGTTCTTGCGTCGGTGTCATAGGTGATCTCCGGACCCAATGACTCATAGGGAACTGTGACCAAGGTCCAAAAGAGAAACAGGGCGTAGATCCAGAAGGCAAACCAGGCAGTATTCCGGGCGATCGATGCCGCCGGGGGGTTGAAAAGAAAAATCAGGGCTACGGCGATGAGGATGGAACCGACCACGATATAGGGCCTGCGGCGACCGAAACGGGAACGGGTCCGGTCGGACAGGGTGCCCATGAGCGGGTCGGTGACAGCATCGAAAAGGCGCACGCCGAAGAGCAGGGCGCCCGCCGTGGCAATGTCAATCCCCACCACATCGGTGTAGAACTTGGGAATATACACGTACACCGGTATACCGATAATCGCCAGGGCGAAGGCCGGCAAGGCATAAGCCAAACGCGTTTTAAAGGATGCGGTTTGCATGGGGGTTAACCGTCTATTCCCAGCAGGGCGTTCTTGAATTGCGGATCATATGGGTTTTCCCCCAGCCAAAGGGAGAAAATAGCCCCTGCAAAATCCGCCCCCTCGATGACCCCCATGGGCCGACCGTTGAAGGATAGTTCCGTGCCTACGCCGGGAAGGTAGGTTAGGGCGTAGCGGTCACCTGGCTGGACATCCACGTATAGGCTGTTGTGGTAGTCGATGCGTGGCCGCAGCCTTTCGATCTCCACTGCATCCAGGTTCTTTGATAATCCCTTGTAGGTGGCCGGCCCGAAGTCCTCGCCTTTCAAGGCGTGAAAGTATTCGACTTCCAGCCGCTTGGGGGTGTCGGAAAGGATGGTTGCGGGTTCCACGCCGGGCAGGGTGTATAAGGCCCCTGCGTAGGCCCTGATGAAACGCAGATAACGCAGCACCCCGGCACCTTTGATTTCCAATGCCTGTTGGCCAACCACCACCTGTTTGTCGAAAACGACGTTTTCAACTTCGGTGGCTCCTGCCGGGTGCGCAATCATCAGAGTCAATATCAATACATATCTATTCCACTTTATCTTCAAGCTGTCATTCGCCATTCGATCACCTCACCATCCAAGCGGGCATTTGGCCACGTCTTCCGCCGCCATTGACAATTAACATTGTCAGTGGACAACGGTTTTTCAATGCGATTAGAATTGGTGGCCATTGATAGGGTAAAACTGCCACCCCGATGGCTCTCCTGGACGATTGCGGAGATCGCGGTGCGGATCATGCCGATCCGGTGAACGTTGCCAGCCCGGCATGGCAGTGATGAAGATGTTTAAATGCAACACATTGACATTGAAATAAAATTGTGTTCATCCTGCGGTATTTAATTTTTTCGTACATGGATGTGTGCTGTCAAGCGATTGACCCATCCATGTTCCCTGCAGCCATCAGCAGCACTCATTCATCCCATCAACGTTGCACCGAAGATCCCTCACGGCCTGCCGTGAAGCGGTTTCAAAGGAGTCGCCATGAAATTCGAGGCCACCAGGAAAGAGACCGTCATGCGCAATCCGCAAAAGGAGATGGCAGAAAAGCGAGTTCCCAGCGAGATCCGCATCGACCCGCTGACCGGCCGTACCGCCCGGATCTGCCATTTCATGGAACTGCATTGGGGAAAGCCGGATTTCGATGCCCTCGTGGCCGGCACCGAAGCCTGGTGTCCCTTCTGCGGGGACAAGGTGATCGAGGTAACCCCCTGCTTCCCCAAGGAACTTATCGCTGAGGGTCGCATGCAAAAAGACGACATGGTCATCTTTCCCAATATCGCCCCCTACGACAGCATCGGCGCCGTGGCCACCTTCGGATCCCGGCATTACATTCCCATGACGGCGTTCACGCCGGCCCACATGGCGGCTGCATTCGGCTTCGCCCTCGATTTTTTCCGACGTGTGGACGCTTCCGGGCATCCTGAGTCCGTCTACCACATCGTCAACTGGAACTATATGCCGCCGGCGGGAAGTTCGCTGATCCACCCGCACCTGCAGGTGTTCTCCACCTCCTCCGCCCCGAACCTCATGCGCCAGGAAATCGACGCTTCCCGGAACTACAAGGACACCCATGGATCCACTTACTGGGATGATCTGGTGGCATCGGAAAAGGATTCCGACAAGCGCTACCTTGGGCAGGTCGGCCGCACCCACTGGCTGAGCGCTTTTGCTCCCATGGGGGTTGCCGGCGATGTCCTGGCAATTGTGGAAGATGCCCGCTGCACGCTGGACCTCACCGGTGAAGACCTGAAGGACCTATCCACCGGTTTGGCTCGACTGATGGTCGAATACGACAAAATGGGGGTCTACAGCTTCAACATGAATTTTTTTACCGGCGCCCGAGGCGACGACCACTTTCGCTTTCATCTGCTTTTCTCACCTCGAACCTTCTTTAACCAGAAACTGGGAACGCCGGACATCGGCGCCCTGCGCAACCTGTTCAACGAAACGCTGTGCATGGCCTATCCGGAGGAGATCAATACGCTGCTGAAGCGAGGTTTTTGAAGCACTGCCGCTTTTTTTGGCCACCCGGTAAAAGTGGGCAAGGATGCGGAAATGGTATTACTCAGCCCGCGGCACGACTATACCCACGTGCTGGATTACATTAACAGCATAGAAAAGAGACCCCACCCTCGTTTCCTCAAGCCGCTCCCACGAAGAGCGGATTGACCGGTGGCGCCAAAATGGCATCTGCGACACAACCATCCTCCTGGGGCCGGTCGATCGATTCAATTTTACAGGCAGCTTTTCTGTGTGCCGACTGTGCAATAGATACAACAACCTACCTCCAAAGCCACATGCATCCGGGACTTTCCATTTTAATTCGACCGACCCTATGGATAACCCGCGGATTGACTTTGTCCATACCGATTGGTACACCCCTGACTGGACTGATAGGAATTCGATTGGCTACGAGCGATGAAAAATAAGCGAAAGCCCCTTTTCAGACATCCGAAGATTGTCATTTCTCCATGCGAATTTGGCCATGGGATTTTTACGACGACATTTATCCCCGCGGACACGACGCTTGAAGAGTGTCCTTATCTTCGGATCAAAGCCGGCGAATGCGGCGCTTCCCTCGATGACTATCTGTTCAATCTGGAATCAGCGGATGAAAACGGTGAGTCGGATTATTACTCCCTGGTGCTTGGATGGGGAAGCCTGTTCAATCACTCCTATGATCACAATACCGAATACTGGCACGATACCGACCGGGATCTGATTGTGTTTCACACCATCAAAGCCGTAGCTGCCGGCAGACAGCTTTTCGTCAATTACGGAAAAGAATGGTGGGAATCCAGAGCGTTGGCTCCCGAATAAATAATAAGGATTACCCGATGAGTGAAAACCAATCGATGGACGTGGAAGCAGACGGGCATGTCGCCTGGCTGACCCTATGTCGACCGGAACGGCGAAACGCCATGGGCATGGCGTTTTTTAAGGAACTGACCGATCATTTCCGTCGTTTTGACGAAGACCCTGCCGTGCGGGCGGTTGTCATCCGTGCCACCGGGAAAAGCTTTACCGCCGGTTTGGACCTCATGGAGGCCGGGGCCATGCTGACCGGCAAAGGTGCTGACGATCGGGAACGTCTGAGGAAAAAAATTCTGGACCTTCAGGAGAGCAACAACGCCATCGAGCGCTGCAGAAAACCGGTTATCGCTGCGGTTCATGGCCACTGCATCGGCGGCGGCGTGGACCTGTTGTCCGCCTGCGACATCCGGCTGGCTTCAGCAGATGCGCTGTTCAGCATTCGGGAAACACGCATCGCCATTATTGCCGATTTGGGAACCCTGCAGCGGTTGCCCCACATTATCGGCCAGGGATGGTTCAGGGAGTTGGCTCTCACCGGCAGGGACTTCACTGCCGGTGAGGCCCTTCAGATGGGGTTTGTTACCCGGGTATGCGAGAACCGGGAGGCGCTGATCAAGGCCGCCGATGATCTGGCGAAATCGATTGCCGCCATGGCGCCGCTCACCGTTCAGGGCGTCAAGGAAGTGATTAACTACAGCCGGGACAACGGGGTCTATCCCGGGCTGTCCTACGTGGCCCAGAAAAATGCCGCAAGCCTGCCTTCCGAGGATTTAATGGAAGCCGTCACCGCATTCATGGAAAAGCGTGAGCCGGTTTTTCACGGAAAATAAGGCTGTCGTTTTTCCGTTAGGGAATACAACTCGATTCCGCTTGAAAACATCGGTCCGTTGTTTATGACGGAAACTCCCTGAAGCCTATGAATTCCCTTGCAATAGAGTCCTCCAATGTGTAAGTAAACTCCGTTTCTTTGAATTTACATTGTAAATAATTAAAAACAGAAATAATAAACGGAGTTCATTGTCGCTCGGTTTCATCGGGCTGCCGTGGTGGAACCGGCAGGCGTGCGGGATAACCGCTTTACGTGCGGGTGAAGGGACGATAAGAACCCCCACGGATGACAAGGGAGGCGCCATGGTCACGTTGGATAAGCCGGACAATCTGGTTGAGATGTTTGAGGAAAGTGTGGCCAGATTCGGCAGTAATCTTTGGATGGGGACGAAAAACAAAACCAGGGACAGCTATAACTGGGTGACCTACGATCAGGTGGCCCAGCGGATTGCCAACCTTCGCGGCGGCCTGGCCCACCTGGGCATCCAGAAAGGCGATGCCGTCGGCATCATCGCCAATAATCGCGTGGCGTGGGCGGCGGCCTGTTATGCCACCTACAGCTTGGCTGGCCGCTATGTGCCCATGTATGAAGCGGAACTCGAGAAAACTTGGCGCTATATTATCGAGGATGCGGCGGTTCGGGTGCTTTTTGTTTCCAAACCGGAGATCCTGGCCAAGGTGAAAGGGTGGCCGGATGAAATCGAGACGCTCGACCACGTCGTCCTCATCGACGGTGAAGGCGAGGGAAGCATGGCGGCATTGGAGCGTCTCGGCAGGGACAACCCCGTGACCGCCGTTTATCCGGCTGCCGATGACATTGCCGGACTCATTTATACCTCGGGTACGACTGGTGCCCCAAAAGGGGTGCTGCTCTCCCACGGCAATCTCACCAGCAATGTACATGCGTCTACCAAAGCCTATCCACAGCTGGATGAAAACCTGCGAACCCTCTCATTCTTGCCCTGGGCGCATTCATACGGGCAAACCGCCGAACTGCATCTGCTCATGCGGCTGGGAGGATCCACCGGATTTGCGGAGAGCCCCCAGACCATCGTAGACGACCTGGCACTGGTGAAACCGACATTTCTCGTGGCTGTGCCCCGCGTCTTCAATCGCGTTTACGACGGTCTGAACGCCAAGATGAACGAACAGGGCGGGTTGGCCAAAAAATTATTCGACATGGGCGTCAATGCAGGGATTGAGCGGCGTCGCCTCAAAAAAGAGGGCCGAAACAGTGTTGTCAACAATCTGAAGTTGAAAATTGCCGATGCCGTCGTGTTCAAAAAAATCCGTGAGAAGTTCGGCGGCCGGCTCATGTATTCGTTGAGTTCCAGTGCGGCGCTGAGCCCCCATATCGCCGAATTCTTCGAAGATGTGGGCATCCCTGTGTATGAAGCGTGGGGAATGACCGAATTGTCGCCGGCCGGCACCGTCAACAGTCCGCAGCACAACCGGCTGGGCAGCGCCGGCAGACCGATCGATAAGGTGCGCCTGGTGATCGACAAGACCTTCGACAGCGACAACCCGGAAGAGGGTGAACTGATCGTATACGGTCCGAATGTCATGAAGGGGTATCACAACAAACCCGAGGAGACCCGGGCGACCATGACCGAGGACGGCGGACTCCGAACCGGAGACCGGGCTTATATCGACGATGACGGATATCTGCACATCACCGGCCGAATTAAGGAGCAGTTCAAACTGGAAAACGGCAAGTTCGTCTCTCCGGCGACCCTGGAAGAGGAAATCAAGCTGCTGCCCTGCGTGGAGCATACCATGATCTACGGACTCAACCGGCCGTTTACGGTCTGTCTCGTATTTCCTGATTTCATCGTCATGGACAAGTTGGCTATACAAAATGGATGGCCCACGGAACCGGCTGCCATGATAGCCCACCCGGCCGTCAAGTCCACCATCGAAAATCAGATCCTCAGCCATTTGAAAGGCAAATTCGGAACTTACGAAATTCCCAAAAAGTTCATCATTCTCAGCGAGGGTTTTTCCATTGAAAACGGTATGCTCACCCAGACTTTCAAGCTCAAGCGCCGCGAGGTGCTCAAGGTATATGAGCCGATGATCGCTGAAGCCTATCGCAAAAACTAGCGATACGGTTGCTGGCGTTGGTTCGAACCGGGTTCGACAGGACCCCGTAAGATTAACCGGTCCGGAGACCGACCTGAAGGAAACCGCAAACGCACCGTTTTCTATCCTTACCGTAGACCACCATGCACAATTAGGAACTGCATTCAGTAGCCCGCTCCAATCATGGAGCGGGCTTTTTTACTGGCGATATAACCACTGTGATGCATGAGGCAACCATCTTCTGCATCTATTTTGCATGACAATTGGTTAACTGCATCCGTCGGCCGTCCGTTTGGCAGCCCGGGCGTGCGGATGGTGCCTTAACAATAGCGATATAGACAGCCGGGCCACCCTTCGTGTCGATGGGCCCAAGCAGGGATGATCATGGCGGAATCGGCGAATCACCTGTCAGCGATGTTTACACGTTGGAAAAGGAAAACGCAGGCTCGGATAAATAAAGCCCGCACATAGCGATGCAAACAACCGGATCGGGCATCGAGGGACATGAAATGGATACGCATTCATTCCATGCTAATGGCAAACAACGCATTCCAGGACGGATCGTCAGCGTACGCGGCAATGTGGTGGACCTTGAATTTACGGAAACCCTGCCCCCCATTCATGCGCTGATCCATTCGGGTCCCGAGGGACGGGTGCTCATCGAAACCACCGTCCATCTGGACGAACAAAGGGTGCGCGGCATTGCCCTGAACGCCACCGCCGGGCTATACCGCGGCGAGCCGGCCTGGACCACCGGCGAGCCACTCAAGGCACCGGTGGGCAAGGCGCTTCTGGGGCGCATGTTCAACCTTTTTGGCGATGCCATCGATGGGGGACCGCCGCCATCGGGGATGGCGTTCCGGTCCATTCATCAGCCGCCCATCGAACTGTCCCGCCGGGTGACCTCGGAAGCGGTGTTTTTTACGGGCATCAAAGCCATTGACCTGCTGGTGCCGTTGGAGCGGGGCGGAAAAGCCGGGCTTTTCGGCGGCGCCGGCGTGGGCAAGACCGTGGTGATCACCGAACTGATTCACAACATGGTGGGCAAACACAAGGGAATGAGCATTTTCTGCGGTATCGGCGAACGCTGCCGCGAGGGCGAGGAACTGCACCGGGAGATGAAGGCCGCCGATGTGCTACCCAACACGGTCATGGTCTTCGGTCAGATGAACGAACCCCCGGGAGCCCGGTTCCGGGTGGGGCACACGGCGCTGACCATGGCCGAGTATTTTCGCGATGATCTCAAGCGCGACGTGCTTCTGCTCATCGACAACATTTTCCGGTTCATCCAGGCGGGGTCGGAACTGTCCGGGCTGCTGGGCCGGCTGCCCTCGCGCATGGGCTATCAGCCCACCATGGCCACGGAACTGGCCGAACTGGAGGAACGCATCGCCAGCACCAGCCAGGCGGCCATTACCTCCATTCAGGCGGTCTACGTGCCGGCCGACGATCTCACCGACCCGTCGGCGGTGCATACCTTCAGCCATCTTTCCGCGTCCATCGTCCTCTCCCGACGCCGCGCCAGCGAGGGATTCTATCCGGCCATCGACCTGTTGCAATCGCGGTCCATCATGCTGCAGCCGCGCATTCTGGGGGAGCGCCATTACCAGGTGGCCCGCGAGGTGCGCAGGACCCTGGCGACCTACGAGGAGTTGAAAGACATTATCGCCATGCTGGGCATCGAGGAACTTTCCCGGCAGGACCGCAAGACCGTCTACCGGGCAAGGCGCCTGGAACGCTTTTTGACCCAGCCTTTTTTTACCACCACCCAGTTCACGGGACTGGAGGGCAAACTGGTGGATATTGCGGACACCCTTGACGGATGCGAACGAATTCTGAACGACGAATTCTCGGAGCATCCGGAGAGCGCCGTATACATGATTGGCGACATCGGGGAGGCCAAGCGGTGAGACTCACGGTGTTTCAACCGGCCGCGGTGTTTCTCGACGAGACCGTGGACAAGGTGGTGGCCCAGGGGCCGGAAGGGGCCTTCGGCATTCGTCCCCGCCATCTGGACCTGGCGGCGGCGCTGGTTCCCGGCATCCTGAGTTACTGGACCCCGACGGGCGGTGAGCATTTCATGGCCGTCAACGGCGGTATCCTGATCAAGCAGGCAGAGCGGGTGCAGGTGGCTACGCGGATGGCTGTTTCAGGGACCTTGGGGGACCTGCATTCAACGGTCAGCCGCTTTATCACCGATGCGGATGAACGCGAACGGCAAACCCGTGTGGTCGTGGCCCGTCTGGAAGCCGACTTCATCCGCCGGTTTGTGGAGTTCGGGAAAAATGCCTGATCGTTTGCCAGAGCATGACAAGCGTTTCTTCGCTGCGGTGAAGACCGGCGAGAAACGCAAGCTGCGGGCTCGGGAGAAAAGGAAAGACCCGATCTGGTTCGGCTTGGGCACGTTCGGCATGGTGGGGTGGGCCGTGGCGATTCCCACGGTGCTGGGCATCTTTTTGGGCGTGTGGATCGATCTGCGATGGCCCGGTCCCTACTCCTGGACGCTTATGCTCTTGGTGATCGGGCTGGTTCTGGGGTGTATCAACGCCTGGTTCTGGATAAACCGGCAGCGAAGGACGATCGAAAGGGAGAGGAACGACCATGGACGTTGATGCGACGCGGTGGACAATGGCCTTTCTGTGGGGCGGATTGTTGGGGTTTTGCTATTTTGGCGGGTTGTGGTTGACCCTGAAGAAGATACTGGAAAAGCGTTGGCCGCAGCGATGGCTGGGGGTCAGTTTGCTTGTCCGTCTGACGGTGGCCCTGACCGGTTTCTGGGCCGCGGTGCGAACCGATGCGGGAGCGTTCTTTTTTACCGTTGGGGGTTTTTTCCTGGTCAGAATCGTTCTGACCCGTATGATTGAAAGTAAAAGCGGGGGGCGGCATCATGCAGCTCACTCCTGACGATCGGATCTGGTGGCAGTTGGGCCTTCTAAAGGTCAACAGCACCATGTTGTTCACCTGGGGGGTCATGGTTCTGTTAACCGTGATCGCATGGCTGGCCACCCGCCGTTTACGAACCGGCGTACCCATCTCGTCGAATCAGCATGTGTTGGAGGTCGTTGTTCACCTGATCGAAAAGCAGCTGGACGATATTTCGCCACGCCATCCCAGGGGACTGCTGGCTTTTCTGGGGACGTTGTTCCTTTTCGTCGCCGTCTGCAATTTTCTTTCCATTATTCCCGGCTTTGAACCTCCCACCGGGTCGTTGTCCACTACGGCCGGTCTTTCCATCTGCGTATTTGTTGCCGTCCCCATTTATGGTATCGGGGCGATCGGACTGAGACGCTATGTCGCAAACTACCTTCAACCCACCCCGTTTATGCTGCCATTTAATATCATGGGCGAACTCAGCCGGACCCTGGCGTTGTCCGTGCGCCTGTTCGGCAATGTAATGAGCGGTACCATGATCGGAGCCATCCTGCTGTTGATTGCACCGCTGATCGTTCCCATCCCCATGCAGATTCTGGGGCTGTTGACGGGACTGGTGCAGGCTTACATATTCGCCATTTTAGCAGCGGTGTACATCAGCGCTGGCATGGAGGTGGCAACAACAGCCTGAGAAAGGAGAAAATGATATGGACGCACTTGGTTGGGTTGCATTGGCTTCAATCCTGGCGGCGGGCATCTGCATGGGGATCGGTGCGATCGGGCCGGCCCTCGGGGAAGGGCGCGCCCTGGCCCAGGCATTAAGTTCCATCGCCCAGCAGCCGGACGAAACCAGTACCATCACCCGGACGCTCTTCGTGGGCATGGCCATGGTGGAATCGACAGGCATCTACTGCTTTGTGGTGACCATGATCCTCATTTTCGCCAACCCGTTCTGGAAGTACTTTCTGTCCAAGGCAGGAGGATAGATCGTGCTCATCGACTGGTTTACGGTAATGGCCCAGATCGTCAATTTCCTCATTCTGATCTGGCTCATGAATCGGTTTCTGTTCAAGCCGATCCGCAGTGCCTTGGATCAACGGGAGAAATCCATGGCCGATGCCTTGAACCGGGCTGAACAGGCGGAAAAGCAAGCCCAAATCAGGGCGCTGGAGCTTGAAGAAGAAAAAAACACTCTGGAAAATGCCCGGGAGCGCCTCATGACCGAGGCCCAGGACCAGGTGTCCAGGTGGCGCGAGGAAACCATCGCGGCCATTCGGGAAGAGGTGGAAACCCTTCGGCAGACCTTTCTGGCCAACATGACCCGCGACCGGCGGGCCTTTCTGGAAAAACTCAAACGGCACCTGGTGTGGCAGGTGATGCGCATTGGCGAGAAGGTACTCCGGGATCTGGCCGATCAGCGGTTGAATCGGCAGGTGCTCCGGGTTTTTTTGGAAAGACTGGCTTCCCGCAAGATGGCGTTGAGTCATCAGGCCCTGAAACGGGAGATCATTGTTCAATCCGGGATTCCCCTGGACGATGATGACACCCGGACGATTCGGGCGCAGCTCGGCCAATGGTTTCCGGATTGCTCCGGGATCCGGTTTGAATCTTCCCCGGATCTGGGGCTGGGCATCCAATTGGTGGTCGGCGACCGCCAGGTCGCCTGGCATCTGGCCGACTACCTGGGGGATCTGGAGACCGAGATCATGGAGAACCTGTTCAAGGACCCTCGGGTGAAGCCATGAACGAAAACGAACACAGCATTCAGCAAAGCGGGTTGGATGATGTTCTGGTGTCCATCGACAAGGCCGTCGAGAAGGGGGTACAACATTTCGCGCCCGATCTGAAGGCCGCGGAGGTGGGCCGCGTGAAATCCGTGGGGCAGGGGATCGTCTGGGCCGATGGCCTGGGGCAGGTCGGGGCCGAGGAACGCGTGACTGTGGGCCCCGATATTGCCGGAATGGTGCTGGACCTCCTGCCCGACCGGGTGGGGATTATCCTCTTCGGTCCCAGTGAAGCGGTCGGTGCCGGGGACGAGGTGCGCCGCAGCGGCCGCGTGCTCGATGTACCCGTGGGTGACGGGCTGATCGGCCGAGTGGTGGACCCCCTGGGGCGACCGCTGGACGGCAGGGGCCCTGCCGAGACCGGGCAGCGCCGCACGGTGCTTGGCGAAGCGCCGCCGATCATGGATCGGGCCCCGGTGGTCAAGCCGCTTCAGACCGGCCTGAAGGTGGTGGATGCCCTGATCCCCATCGGCCGGGGGCAGCGGGAACTGATCCTGGGGGACCGCCAGACAGGCAAGACCGCGGTGGCCCTGGATGCCATCATCAACCAGAAAGACAAGGATGTCATCTGTATTTATTGCGCCATCGGTCAGCGCAGCGCGGGGATCGCCAAGATGGCCGGTATCCTCGATCGTGAAGGAGCCATGGAATACAGCGTGGTGGTCGTGGTGGAGGGGGATGCACCCCCCGGGCTTCAATACATCGCCCCGTATGCGGCCACCACCCTGGGCGAGTATTTCATGGAGCAGGGACGGGATGTGCTCGTGGTCTACGATGACCTGACCCGCCATGCCGTGGCCTATCGCCAACTCAGTCTTCTGCTGCGGCGTCCGCCGGGACGCGAAGCCTTTCCCGGAGATATTTTTTTATGTGCACTCCAGGTTGTTGGAACGGTCCACCCATCTCAGGCAGGAGCTGGGCGGAGGGTCCCTCACGGCCCTGCCGATTGCGGAAACCGAGGCCCAGAACATCTCGGCCTATATCCCCACGAACCTGATTTCAATCACCGACGGCCAGATCTACCTGTCGCCAGATCTTTTTCAAAAAGGCGTTCTGCCGGCGGTGGACGTGGGTAAATCCGTGTCCCGGGTAGGCGGAAAGGCCCAGCCGCCCGCCTACCGACAGGTGGCCGGGGATCTTCGGCTATCTTACACCCAATTCCAGGAACTGGAATCCTTTGCCCGTTTCGGCACCCGCCTGGATGAGCGAACCAAGCAAACCCTGGGACATGGCCGGCGGGTGCGGGAGGTGCTGAAGCAGCAGGAGCTGCTCACCATGAGCGCCGGTGAGCAGATTGCCGTGCTGTTCGCCGTTGCCCAGGGCTTGATGGACGACATTCCCGAAGATAAGATGAGGCAGGCCGAAACCATGATCCTTGAAGCGGTAAAAATCGGGATTCCCGATTACGATCACACCCTGTCTGCGGCTGAAAACGACGACCCGATATGGAACCGGTTGACCGGCCTGATTACGGCGGCGCTACTGCCGCTCAAGGAGGAACATGGCGACACTGGAATCCCTGAACCGCAAGATCAAGACCGCCCATGATCTGTTGGGCGTGGTCAGGACGATGAAAAGTTTGGCCGCCGTCAATATCCGTCAGTTCGAGCGGGCGGTGGCGTCGCTGGAGCAATACCGTTTGGTGGTGGACATGGGATGGACGGTCTTCCTGCGCATGGGCCGTCCGATGGATACCCCGTCCCGCAACCTGGGGCGCATTTGCCTGGTGGTGGGATCCGACCAGGGCATGTGCGGCCCGTTCAATGAATCGCTCTGGCCATTTGCTCATGAGCATGCCAATGCACAAGCGACCGGCGGACAGAGTTGGGTTTTCTGGAGCGTGGGAGAAAAGATTCACGGCATTCTGGCCGATGCGGGGGTTCCCGCGGATGTCCATTTTCCGGCACCGGCAGGGCTGAACGCCGTCAACGAGCAGATCCAGGCGGTGATTGGCAAGATCGAACAATGGCGGTCGGCAAAAAAACTGGAGCAGTTCGGCATCTGCCATCACGTGCTCGGAGAGCACGGGGGGTATGTACCGGTATTTCAGCGCGTCCTGCCCTTGGATGCGTCCTGGGCCGACAAGCGGCGATCCACCCCCTGGCCCAACCGCTGCCTGCCCATGCTGGGGGCTTCGCGGGAAACCGTGTTCACCCACCTCTTCAGGCAGTATCTATTCATTTCGTTCTACCGGGCCTTTGCCCAGTCATTGGCCGCCGAGAACGCGGCCCGGCTCATGGCCATGCAGGCGGCTGAGAAAAACATCATGGACCTTCTGGACGACCTGCAGGCCCGCTTCAGGGAACAGCGGCAGGCCGGCATCACCAATGAACTGCTGGATATTATCTCCGGCTTCGAGGCGCTCAGTGACCGGCCCTGAACCACAAACCCAAGGCATTGACATGGAAAACCATCGTCCGATTGAAATAGCGGCTATTGTCGGCATACTGCTGGTCGGGGCGGGGCTTTTCGTGTGGGCGATCCTCCTGTCGGATGCGGTTCCCACTGAATACCGCAGCGCCTCACCCGGGTACAACTGGGGGTGGAGTTTCGATTACGAGACCGCCATGCAGAATGCCGGCAGGCTGGGGGAACAACCGTTTCCCTGGCCGGCTAGGGAAATTGCCAACGGCTTGCTGCTCCCGTTGGACCAGCCGTTGCTGTCCCAGGGGCTGAAGCTCACCTACCGGGGCATGACGGACAACGGTAATTTTCGTCTGGATATTGTAATTCAGGGATTGGACGCCGGCGTCACCTATGCCCAGGATTTCGATGTCGCCGAGGCCCGGCTTGGTTTCATGATCGCTGATCGGCGCTTTACGCTGGAGAAGATTACGCCGCGCTACCTTCGTCTGCACCCGGCCGATTGATGATCGGCATATAGGGATTCAGTCGGTGGATCGGTTGACGATGTGGGGATCGTCGCGCCTGACCTGAACCCGGTAGACGCCGGTGTGTGGCGGTGCGTAAGGATAATACTAGGGAACCTGCTGAACAATGCCCTCGAAGTGGATATTCTGGAAAAGTATTTCAGCGATGTGAAGACCTTATGAGAGACGGCGGGGGAAAACATATATCGACGCGGGGCATATTCCTTCTATCCGTTTTCGTCCATCTTTGTTGGGTTTCGATTGCATGCCCTCAGCCCCAAAGCGAAATCAACAGCATTCGGATTGCCACCCCATCGTGGGAAAATGTCACCAAAAAAGACGGCACCGGGCTCTATTTCGATATTCTGCACAAGGTCTACGATCCTTTGCAAATCACCATCGCTTACAAAATCGTTCCCTGGAAACGCGCGATGTTGATGCTCGAACATCGTGAAGCGGATGCGCTGCCGGGGGGCTATTTTGTGCCCAAGGACCAGGCGAGCGATATTTTCCCCCGATATCCCATTGGCGGCGAGACATTGTGTGTCCTCTCGAAAAAAGGCAAAATCAGCGAGTGGAAAGGCCAGCAAAGCATCGCCGGAAAGCGAATCGTATGGATACGAGACTACAATTTCCATAAATTTCTGGATGTTCAGGTTAGATGGTGGGAGATCGACCATGAGTATCAGGGATGGAAACTGGTGGATATCGGCAGGGTTGACTTTTACATGGACAATCTGAACTTCCTGAACCGATACATCCGGGCGAAGACCATCGACAGGGACCAGTACGATATCCATATCGTCGTTCAAAAAGCCCTTTACCTGAGATTCGCGGATACCCCGCGATCCAGACAACTTATCGAACGCTACGATTCAATAATGCCGTCATTGATCGAAACGGGGGAATTGAAGAAGCTGTTCGAAAAGTGGGGTTTCCCTTACCCATCCTTTGCTCCGCGAGTTGATGACTGACCTCCCTTCATGAGAATATCGGGAAGCAAGGCAATCCGATATTGGCGCCTGTCCGGCACAGTTCATGCTGAATTTCAAGCGAGCCCCTGATGATGATGTTCCTGGGTGCCAATGATCTTTCAATCGATCCGGGCATGGTAGTCCTGCAGGGAGCGTACCTTGGGGGCGCCTTCCCGCCGGGCGGCGATGCCTTTGGCCGCCGCGATGGCTGCCGCGGTGGTGGTGATATAAGGAATCTTATACTTGATGGCCGCCCTGCGGATGTTCGAGCTGTCCTGGGCGCTTTTGCTGCCGCTGGGGGTGTTGACGAGCAGCTGAATGTCGCCGCACTTGATGGCATCCACCAGGTTGGGCCGCCCCAGGTCGAGCTTGGAGACGGCCTCGGTGTCGATGCCGCGCTCCTTGAGAAAGCGGTGGGTGCCTTCGGTGGCCATGATCCGGAAGCCCAGCTCCCGGAACCGGCGCACGGGTTCGATGGCGGCGGTCTTGTCCCGGTCGGCTATGGTGAAGAGCACGGTTCCCTCCAGCGGCAGTGCGGTCTGGGTGGCCTCCTGGGCCTTGAAGAAAGCCCGCCCGAAGGAGTGCGAAAGCCCCAGAACCTCGCCGGTCGAGCGCATCTCCGGCCCGAGCACCGGGTCCACCTCGGGGAACATGTTGAACGGAAACACCGCCTCCTTGACCCCGTAATGGGGTATCCGGCGGTCTTTGAGCTGCAGTTCGTCGAGGGTGCGCCCCAGCACGACCTGGGTGGCCACGCGGGCCATGGAGAGTCCGCAGACCTTGGAGACGATCGGCACGGTGCGCGAGGCCCGGGGATTGGCTTCCAGCACATAGACCGTGTTGTCGTAGATGGCGTACTGGATATTCATCAACCCGACCACGTTGAGGGTCGTAGCAATCCGGCGCGTGTACTCCCGGATCGTGTCGATGTGCTTGGGCCCCAGACTGATGGGCGGAATGACGCAGGCCGAATCGCCGGAGTGGATGCCGGCCAGTTCGATATGCTCCATCACGGCCGGCACGAAAGCATTGCGGCCATCGGCAATGGCGTCGGCTTCCGCTTCGATGGCGTTGTCCAGGAATTTGTCGATCAGGATGGGGCGCTCGGGCGAAAGCTCCACCGCCGCGTTGACGTAGCGCGCCAGCATCCCGTCATCGTGAACGATTTCCATGCCCCGGCCGCCCAGGACATAAGAAGGGCGGACCATCAGCGGGTAGCCGATGCGCGCGGCGATCGCCCGTGCCTCTTCGAGACTGGCCGCCATGCCCGATTCGGGCTGGGGGATGCTCAGTTCCTCCATGATCTTCCGGAAGCGGTCGCGGTCCTCGGCCAGATCGATGGTATCCGGCGAGGTGCCCAGGATGGGAACGCCGGCATCGGCCAGTTCGCGGGCGATGTTGAGCGGGGTCTGCCCGCCGAACTGGACGATGACCCCCTCGGGTTTCTCCTTGGCGGTGATGCTCAACACGTCTTCCACCGTCAGGGGCTCGAAATAGAGTTTGTCCGAGGTGTCGTAATCGGTGGAAACCGTTTCCGGATTGCAGTTGACCATGATGGACTCGTAACCGGCGTCACGGATCGCCATGGCGGTGTGGACGCAGCAGTAGTCGAATTCGATGCCCTGGCCGATGCGGTTGGGTCCGCCGCCCAGGACCATGATTTTGGGCCGCTCGCTGACCGTGACCCGGTCCGGTGCGTTGTAGGTGGAGAAATAGTAGGCGGCGTCTTCGACTCCGCTCACCGGTACCGGTTCCCAGGCCTCGACGATGCCGATGGCCGTGCGCTGCTCCCGAATGGTTTTTTCCGGCACCGCCAGCAGCCGTGCCAGGTACCTGTCGGCAAACCCGTCCTGTTTGGCGCGCTTGAGCAGATCTTCAGGCAGCGGACCGCCCCGGTAGGCCAGAATCTCCTCTTCCAGCGCCACCAGTTCCTGCATCTGCTCGATAAACCAGGGTTTGATATGGGTCACGGCGTGAAGGTCGTCGATCGTAGCGCCCTTGCGCAGCGCCTCGTACATCATGAACTGACGCTCGCTGGTGGCTACGGTCAGCCGCTGCATCAGGGTCTCCAGCGAAAGGGTATTAAAGTCCCTGGCGAAACCCAGGCCGTAGCGGTTGATTTCCAGGCTGCGGATGGCCTTCTGGAAGGCTTCCTTGTAAGTTTTGCCGATGCTCATCACCTCGCCCACGGCCCGCATCTGGGTGCCGAGCCGGTCCTCGATGCCCTCGAATTTCTCGAAAGCCCAGCGCGGAAACTTCACCACCACGTAATCGCCCGATGGCGTGTATTTTTCCAGGGTACCGTCTCGCCAGTAGGGAATTTCATCCATGGTCATCCCTCCGGCCAGCAGCGAGGAGACGCGGGCGATGGGAAATCCGGTGGCCTTGGAGGCCAGGGCGGAGGAGCGTGAGGTGCGCGGGTTGATTTCGATGACCACCACCCGGCCGGTTTTGGGATCGTGGGCGAACTGGACATTGGTTCCGCCGATGACCTCGATGGCCTCGACAATGGCGTAGGAATATTCCTGGAGGCGCTGCTGGAGGGCGGGAGCGATGGTCAGCATGGGCGCCGTGCAGTAGCTGTCGCCCGTGTGAACCCCCATGGCGTCGACGTTTTCGATAAAGCACACCGTGATCATCTGGTTTTTGGCATCCCGGACCACTTCCAGTTCCAGCTCTTCCCAGCCCAGCACCGATTCTTCCACCAGCACCTGGCCGATCAGGCTGGCGGCAATCCCCCGGGCCGCAATGATCTGCAGCTCTTCGACATTGAACACCAGGCCGCCGCCGGTGCCGCCCATGGTGTACGCCGGGCGGATCACCACCGGATAGCCCAGCTCCCGGGCGACCTGTTCGGCCTCCGCCACGCTCTGCACGGCCTGGCTGCGCGGCATGTCGATGCCCAGGCTGTTCATGGTTTTCTTGAAGGCGGTGCGGTCTTCGCCGCGCTCGATGGCCTCCGGGCTGACGCCGATGGACCTGTATCCCGTAGGCCTCCAGTACCCCCTGACGGTGCAGATCGGCGGTGAGGTTCAGGGCGGACTGCCCACCCAGGTTGGGCAGCACGGCGTCGGGCCGCTCGGCGGCGATGATTTCGGTCAGCACCTTGACGTTGAGGGGTTCGATGTAGGTCACATCCGCGAGACCGGGATCGGTCATGATCGTAGCCGGGTTCGAATTGACCAGCACGATCTCGTAGCCCAGGGATCGCAGAGCCTTGCAGGCCTGGGTTCCGGAATAGTCGAATTCACAAGCCTGCCCGATGACGATGGGGCCGGAACCGATGATCAGAATTTTATGGATGTCCTCGCGTCTGGGCATTTTTCCTCCTGGCAGATTGGTTGGCGATCGGTTGTCGCGGGCGTGGGCGTTATTTCAGATAAACTTTTTGTAGCTAAATTAAGCAGGACTTAAAATCAAGGGGAACTTGCCAAAACTGCTGCTTTCGGAGGTATTCAGGGGACACCGGGGACCCGCGACAGGCAGGGTAGTAAAAACCGGGGAGTTTGAGATGGAGGTTTCTTTCGATCAGCCATCCAGGCAGCGGATGCGGATTATGGCGTGCAGCAGGTGCAGGGCCTGGCCGCAGCCCACCACGCTCGCCGCCGTTTTTCCGGTGGGCGGACTGTTCACCGGGAGTCCTCCAGGGTCGACAGATCGCCTTCGGGCAGGCCCAATTCACGGGCCTTGAGCAGCCGGCGCATGATTTTACCGGCCTTGTTTTTGGGAAGGTCGGGCTTGAATTCGATCTCTTTGGGCGCCACGGCCGAACCGAGTTTTTTGCGGGCGAACCCGATGATTTCCAGGCGCAACGCGTCGCCGGGGGCGAAGCCCGGTTTGAGGGTGACGAACGCCTTGACGCGTTCACCGATGAGCGGATCCGGCTTTCCGATGACCCCGGCTTCGGCAACGCCGGGGTGCTCCATGAGGGTGCTTTCCACTTCGAAGGGGCCCACCATGTGGCCGGCGGTTTTGATGATGTCATCGGCGCGGCCCACGAACCAGAAATATCCGTCCGCGTCCCGTTTGGCCAGATCACCCGTCAGATACCAGCCGCCGACGAAGCACTTGCGGTAACGCGCCTTGTCGTGCAGGTAGCCCCGGAACATGGACGGCCAGCCCGGCTGAAGGGCCAGATTTCCCTGAACGTCAGGTGCCTCGATTACCTTGACGGTATCTTTGTCGACGCGCTGGACGATGGCCGCATCGATGCCGGGAATCGGGCGCCCCATGGAGCCGGGTCTGATCTCCATGGCCGGGAAATTGGCGATCATGACGCCGCCGGTTTCCGTCTGCCACCAGTTGTCGTGAATCGGCATTCCCATGGCTTTTACCCCCCAGACCACGGCCTCGGGGTTGAGCGGTTCGCCGACGCTGTGAATGACGCGCAGATGGCGCAGATCGTATGCCCGGGCGGGTTCGATGCCCATGCGCATGAACCGGCGGATGGCCGTTGGGGCCGTGTACCAGACGCTGACCTTCCGGTCGGCCAGGATGTCGCACCAGCGCCCGGCGTCGAAATCGGCTTCGTCCACGACATTGGTGATCCCATGCAGCAGCGGCGATATGATGCCGTATGAGGTGCCGGTCACCCATCCGGGGTCGGCCGTGCACCAGAAGACATCGTCGGGGTGAAAATCCATGACGTATTTGCCGGTCATGTAGTGGGTGAGTCCGGCGTCGTGGGCGTGCAGCGCGCCCTTGGGCATGCCGGTGGTGCCGCTGGTGAAGTGAAGCAGTGCGATATCCTCCGGGTCGGTGGGCGGGATAATATAGGTGTCGGAAGCGGCGGCCATGAGTTTGGGGAGCGACAGGAGTCCGTTGCCCGGATGATCCGCGACATCCACCAGGAGCACATGCTTGAGCAGGGGCAGCCGATCCTTCAGTTGCTCGACCTTCCGGCGGTAATACCCGTGGGTGGTCAGCAAAATTTTGGCGTCGCCCTTGCTCAGCCGCTGACAGATCGGCTCCGGACCGAAGGCGGAGAAGAGGGGACAGAAGACGCTCTTGTTTTTGAGGGTCCCCAGGGCTGCGATATACAACTCGGGGATCCGGCCGGCCAGCGCGCAGACCGTATCGCCCTTGCCGATGCCCAGGCTGTCGAGGACATTGGCGAAGCGGCTGGTATGCGTTTTCAGATCGCCGTAAGTAAAAGCACGGGAGGTGCCGTCGCTGCGCAGCCATTGCAGGGCCACATGGTTCCGAAGTCCTCCGTCCGCATGACGGTCGACCGCCTCGTGGGCGATGTTGAGCCCCCCGCCCCCCGGCAACCCATCCAACTCGCTGCGTACGGTCTCCCACGAAAAGGCCGCAGCGGTTTTGGCGTAATCCAGCAGATTCGGACGTTTTGAAAAGGATTTCGGGTCTTTCTGAATGGGCTTCCAGATCAACTTTGCATCTCCCCCGGTACTGTCTGATAAAGAATGCGGTGTTGGGATCGGCAGTGAAGAACGATGAGTAGAAAATCGCTTGTTCTTAAAAAAAATATGGCAGAGCTCAAATGGGCTGTCAATGGATACCATCTTTCACCGACGCAGCGCTGGGTGATGCCGTTGCCGATGAGGTGGTCGGAAATCGAGCTGGGAAACTATCAACCCAACACCGATGACCCTCCATGGGTGACCCGTTCTGGGATAGTCGACTCGGGATCGAAAGAGGAACGAAAAACCCTCGTGCGCGGAAGGTCCATAAGGCGAGGGTGATCCGACACCGGGTGGGGGCTGATTATCGGAACCGGAAATGCAGATGACCGGTTTGATGGTAGGTAATGCATAGGAGTTCGAAACCTGCTGATAAAAATGCGGATGGTAAATTAACTTCGCAATCGTTCTTTGAAAAATTGTGTTGGTAACGTTGCCGCTCAGCCAATCGAACAACTGCCGGCGGAAATGCATAGTTGGGCATTTATTGATGGCACCAATGCCAGGGTTCATACTGGTAGCCGCTGTCATTACCATCAGGATAGGACATCAAGAATCCAAAGCGCCCTGCGTGTTGCTGCAACCACCGAAAGGCTTCTGTACCCTTAAACTCCACTTCCAGGGGCTGACAGCTTGGCGTTCCAATATCGACGGCCCGGCCGGTATGGTGCTCACTAAAACAAGGCGGTGCCAAGACAGCAAGAATTTGTGAGATGGACTCACCGGCGGCGAACTTCCGTTTAACGATTTCAGATTGCCGCTCAATACTTCGGAACGCGGATACCACGAATAGCGAAACACCAGCCTCCGATGCACTTTTTTTAAGAAGACCCCATGCCTCGGCAGCCATTGGCTCCAAAAGGTGTTGTTGCCCTTCAGACCCAATCTCAGCAATCTCAAGTTCCTTGGCCTCCAATTGCTCCCGAAGGCCCCGTGCAGCCAACATCACGGAGGGAATTCCCAGTTCCCGAAGAAGCGTTTCTGCCCGCACCGAAAATAGCATAACGGCTATCCTTATATGCCCAGTCCCATTTGTTGTCAGGTCAATTTTTCCCGGCAATTTTATAACGAAGGGAAAATCGGTAAAAACCATTCGATGGCCATGCAAAACATTACATCTGATTAAGCCAACACAATTTTTCAGCGAGAATCAAGGGAATTTGACATCAATAACAACATCGGTAGTTACAATGCCTACCGACCATGGGAGATGATCCATGCAACGCGACCCGGTCATCCAACGCAAACACATCTCCGCCATGCAGTCGACTGAAGGGTTACAACCCCATCAGCCATATGATTCATTCGGCACCCAGTTCAAACTGATGTGTTTTTCGATGCAATCGACATTCGTCAGGGATCTGTAACGTTATCGGCGGTGGGAAAAGCGGCAGGGGAAAAAGGTCAACGCCTGCATCAAACACCAGAATGAAAATATCCAGACGGATTTTGAAAGTGGGTTGAGTTGGGTGGCAGACCGGTCGGATTATTTTCTATCTTTGGACTCATGCTGCGAGGAACTGGGTCTTGACCCGGATCAGTTTTTGGGAAGGTTTGGTTTGAATTGAACCGGTGATCGATCTGAAGAGAGAAAGTGTTGATATTCGGCACCTTTTTTTGTTGCAGAGATGTCCGCAACCCCCTATTATCCAAGACGTAGTTCGCGGTGAGTGCACCCCAAGGCAAAAACCAAGAAAAAAGGGGTTGCAGTCGTTCTGCAACCCCTTTGTTTCTTTTTTAAAATCTGGTCGGGGCGAGAGGATTTGAACCTCCGACCCCTTGAACCCCATTCAAGTGCGCTACCAGTCTGCGCTACGCCCCGACGAGAAGGCAGACCTTTAGCATCATCATCAACCGGTGTCAAGGAGGCAAAGGCAAAAAAGTGAACTCCCGGAACCCATCCGAGCCGGTGCTGCCGCGGGCGCTCAAACCCGGCGACACCCTTGGCATTGCCGCACCGGCCAGCTCCTTTGACCGGCAGTCGTTTGATGCCGGCATCCAGGTCCTGGAATCCATGAATTTCAACATCGCCATTCCGGAGGGCTTTTTCGATCAAAACGGATACCTGGCCGGTGCCGACCAGCACCGGGCGGACCTGCTGAGCCGGCTGTTTGCCGACCCTCGCATTGACGGCATCATCTGCGCCCGCGGGGGATACGGCGCCATGCGCATCCTGCCGCTGCTGGACGTGGATGCCATTTCCCGCCATCCCAAGGTGTTTGTCGGATTCAGCGACATCACGGTACTGTTGGGTTTTCTGGTGGAGCGCTGCGGCATGGTGGCCTTTCACGGTCCCACGGTCACCACCCTGAGCAGTGCGGATTCGTCAACCCGGGATCGTCTTCAATTGGCGTTGTCAAAGCCCGCGTCCCTGTCACTTTCTGCCCCGTCGAACCAGGTAATTCGATCGGGCAGCGCAACAGGGCGGTTTTTCTGTGGCAACCTGACCCTGCTCTGTCATCTGACGGGCACCCCGTTCCAGCCGGATTTCAGCGGGGGCATTTTGCTGATCGAAGATCGAGGGGAAGAGCCTTACCGTATCGACCGCATGCTGACCCAGATGATGCTGGCCGGCTGCTTCGACGGTCTTGCCGGGTTGGCGCTGGGGTCGTTTACCGACTGCGGTTCGGCCGAAGCCGTCCACCGCATCGTTGCCGACCGGTTGGGCGGTCTGGATATCCCCATTCTGGCCGGATTTGACGTGGGGCACGCAACGGTCAACATGACGCTGCCGGTGGGCCTGCCCGCAAAGTTGGACACCCGCTCCGGATCATTGACTTTTGCAGAACCCGCCGTGCGGTGAGGGTGGCCAGCGATGAAGAGCGATCCCATTCACGATCTGATGCAACAGGGCCTCCGGGAAAATGTCTTTCCGGGAGCGGTGCTTCTGGTGGGAAAGGGTGATGCCGTACTTTTTTTCGAGGCTTACGGCAAGGCGAACCTGTTCTCGAACCAGCCCATGACCCGGGAAACCGTGTTTGACCTCGCCTCCTTGACCAAGCCCCTGGCCACCACCCTGGCTGTGGCCAGGCTGGCAGACCAGGGTCGGATCCATTTGTACCAGCCGGTGGGAACATGGCTGCCCGCACTGGCCGGCAGCGACAAGGCGGCCATCACGATCCGGCAACTGCTTTGCCATCAGGGCGGTTTCCCCGCCCATCGCCTTTTATATATGACGCTCAAATCCCTTTTGCCGCGGGAGCGCAAGGCGGCGGTTCTGAATCTCCTGAAGCACACGCCGCTGGAATACCAACCGGGAGAAAGGACGCTATACAGCGATCTGGGTTTCATGCTGCTGTGCCGGCTGGTAGAAGCGGTGGGCGGTTGTCCCATGAACCGTTTTTTAAAAGAAGGCGTCTACGAACCGATGGGATTGGACGATCTGTTTTTCGTCGACCTCACCGGCAGCCGGCGGCCCCGTCGACCATATGCTGCCACAGAACTTTGTCCGGTTCGAAACCGACTGCTGGTCGGCGAAGTGCATGACGATAATGCCTGGTTTGCCGGCGGCATCGATGGGCACGCCGGCCTGTTCGGCACGGCCGAGGCCGTTTTTCAGCTTCTTCGCCTTCTGGTTGCGGATTGGCGCGGTCGTTCGTCGGCACCTATTTTCTCGGAGCCAATCCTTTGCGACATTTTCCACGGGGCAGGGAAAAATCCGTTGCCGCTGGGCTTTGACCGCCCATCAGTGGAAAACTCCAGCGCCGGCCGTTATTTTTCGGCCAATACCATCGGGCACCTGGGCTTTACCGGGGTTTCCTTCTGGATGGATCTGGATAAAGAAATTTGCATTGTTTTGTTAACCAACCGCGTGCATCCCTTTCGCTGGAATACCCGGCTGGGTCAATTTCGTCCCCATATTCACGACCGGATCATGGAACATTTTGAAATTTATTTGGATTAAAGCTGATTTCAAGAAATCAAGTCTTGAAATCACGGACCATTTCTGGTAGCGGTTCGGTGAACTCGTCCACTGTGCAGAAGTGCCGGCCCGGTTGCCGTCGCTCCCTGTGCAATACATGTCTGGCGGCGTTTTTGATTTAAACCGAAAAAGAGGCGGCATGAACTTCATCGATTCCATTTTGGGTGTCTTTTCCAGCGACTTGGCCATCGACCTGGGTACGGCCAATACGCTGGTATACGTCAAGGGCAAGGGCATTGTCCTCAGCGAGCCCTCCGTGGTGGCTGTTCGAACGGACAATCGCACCAAAAACCGGGTTCTGGCAGTGGGTATGGAAGCCAAGAATATGCTTGGCCGTACTCCGGGGAATATCGTGGCCATCCGACCCATGCGCGATGGCGTGATTGCCGATTTCGAAGTGACCGAGGCGATGCTGCGCCACTTCATTCACAAGGTTCACAACCGGCGGACCTTTGTCCGGCCACGCATCATCATTGCCGTGCCTTCGGGTATCACCCAGGTGGAAAAGCGCGCCGTACGGGAGTCGGCGGAGTCTGCCGGAGCCCGCGAGGTGTTTCTCATCGAAGAGCCCATGGCGGCTGCCATCGGTGCCGGCCTGCCCATCACCGAGCCCACCTGCAACATGGTGGTGGATATCGGCGGCGGTACCACCGAAGTGGCGGTCATATCACTGGCAGGCATCGTTTACAGCCGCTCGCTGCGGGTGGCCGGGGACAAGATGGATGAGGCCATCATCCAGTACGTCAAACGTAAGTACAACCTGCTCATCGGCGAACGAACGGCCGAGATCATTAAAACCACCATCGGCAACGCCTACCCGGATCCCAACAAGCTTGAGACCATCGAGGTCAAAGGGCGCGACCTGGTTACCGGCATTCCCAAGATTCTGGCCATTGATTCCGAAGAGATCCGGGAAGCCATTTCCGAACAGATTGAAGCCATCGTGGAAACGGTGAAAATCGCCCTCGAACAGACCCCGCCGGAGCTGGCCGCCGATATCGTGGACCGGGGCATTGTGCTCACCGGCGGTGGTGCGTTGCTCAAGAACCTGGACAAGCTGCTCAGAGAGGAGAGCGGGCTCCCCATTACGGTTACTGAAGATCCGCTGTCTACTGTGGCTTTAGGGTCCGGCAAAATGCTGGACAGCCTAGAAATCCTTAAACAGATCGTCATCGTTTAACGGGTCCCATGTTTTCCAAAAGGATGATTCTGGTTGCCGTGGTGATCGTTCTGGTCGCGGTGAACGTCATCCTTTTAACCATAACCGGCAAACACTCCCAGGCTCCGTCCGGTCTCGGCCGGGGCGTGCTCGTCATTGTCGCTCCCTTCCAGAAGCAGTTCTCCGCTTTTTTTCATTCCGTCAAGGACATCTGGAACCAATACTTTTTTCTGGTTTCCAGCGCCAAGGAGAACCAGAGCCTGAAAAAAGCCCTGGGGCAGAGCCTGCAGCAGCTCAACCGGTACAGGGAAACCGAACTGGCCAATGACCGGCTTCGCCACCTGTTAGGTTTTGAAGAAGAGATCCCCCGGCCGATGATCGCCGCCCAGGTTGTGGGCAAGGACCCGTCTGACTGGTCAAAGACCATCATCGTGGACAAGGGGACCGCAGGCGGCGTCCGCCAGGGTGCGCCGGTGGTGATCCCCGAGGGGATTGTTGGCGTGGTTGTCGAGGCGTCGGGACGGTATGCCAAAGTGCTTCTGCTGACCGATCCCAACAGTGCCGTCGATGCCCTGGTGCAGCACACCCGGGCGAGGGGCATTGTAAAGGGCGGGGGTGCCGATTACTGCTTGTTCGACTATGTCCTGCGAAAGCATGAGATCAGTGTGGGGGACATCGTGGTTTCTTCCGGACTGGACGGGGTGTTCCCCAAGGGGTTGCGGGTGGGACGCATTTCCGAAATCGTTCGCCAGAACGCCGGGATCTTCCAGAAAGTGTCGGTAACCCCATACGTGGATTTCGATATTCTCGAAGAAGTGTTCGTCATTTCCGAACCCGCTGACGAAGGTCTTCCCGGGGAATCATGATATACGGCTATCATCTGATCGTCTGTCTGTTTTTGATCATTTTTCAGACCACCCTGCTGGCTGGCGGCGGCCCAATGCACTTATATGACCTGCTGGCTCCGTTTGTGGTCTATCTGGGCGTTCACCACCCGCCGCGGGCGGCTATCCCTATCCTCGTGCTCGGCGGACTGGGCATGGACGGCATCTCCGGCGGTGTGTTTGGCGTTTACCTGTCCGCCTATCTGTGGATGTACGTGGGCGTGCGCTGGGCCATCCAGTACCTGCAAGTGGGCAACGTGATTCTGCTGCCGCTCCTGGTCACCGGGGGTGTTGTTTTCGAGAGCTTGGTGGTGGCCTTCTCCGCGGTGGTTTTGGCGTCGGCGTCCTGGCCGGTGGAATCGATGTTTCCCGTTGTTTCCAAGCAGGTACTGTGGGGGGCGGTGACCGGTCCTTTTCTGATGCTGTTTTTCATGCGTGGACAAAGAGCCGTCGATCGGGCAAGAAAATCCTTTTATGCGGAAAGAGGACCCTCGAGGACGCCTTGACCAACTATCTGGACAATGTGGATAGCGACTGGTTCAGTAAGCGACTCAGCGCAGCCCTGACCGTGGTCATCGCCGTATTTGTGGTGCTGATTGCCCGGCTGTTGTACCTTCAGGTGATCGAAGGCGGAGAGCTTCGGCGGTTGTCGGAAATCAACAGCATTCGGTTGAAAAGCGTCGATGCCCCCCGTGGGCTGATTTACGATACCCATAACCGCCTGATGGCGGATAACCGGCCTGCCTATGATTTGAGCATCATCGTCAAAGACGCCAATCCGCTGGAGCGGACCATCGAAAAGTTATCCCGATACGCGAACATCGACGAAGCGCAGTTGTGGGAGAACCTGGAAAAAGCCAAGGGGACACGTGCCTATAAACCCGTGTTGCTCAAGCCCGATATCGGTCGGGAAGCACTGGCCGCCATCGAGGTGAACCGCTGGGACTTGCCCGGCATCCTGGTCAACGTTTCTCCACGAAGGGATTATGTCTTCAGCCCCAGTTCGGCTCATCTCCTGGGATATATGGGCGAGATCAGTGTCGAGGAACTGAAGAACAAGATTTACAGCGACTGTAAAAGCGGAGATTTCATAGGCAAATATGGCATCGAACGGGCCAGGGAACACTGGCTTCGCGGCAAGCGTGGCGGCCAGCAGGTGGAGGTCAACGCCACCGGTCAGGTGGTTCGGGTGCTCAGCACCGTGGATGCCATCCCTGGGCACAATATCGTTTTGTCCATCGACCAGTCCCTGCAGCTGACGGCGGAACAGTTGCTAACCGACAAGGCGGGAGCGGCCGTGGCGGTGGATCCGTCCACCGGCCAGATACTGGCCATGGCCTCCAGCCCCTCATTCGACCAGAATGCCTTCATTTCCGGTATGTCTCATGACACCTGGAACGCGTTGATATCGGATCCCTCACATCCCCTGGAAAACAAGGCCATCCAGGCTGAATATCCCCCGGCGTCCACCTACAAGATCATCGTCGCCGCCGCCGGACTCGAAGAGGGCGTTATCGACGTGAATACCTCGTTTTTCTGTCCCGGGTTTCTCAAGTTCGGCAACCGTACCTATCGGTGCTGGAAGAAGTGGGGACATGGGGAAGTGGATATCTTGAAAGGTTTGACCGAATCCTGCGATGTCTTTTTTTATCAGGTGGGACTGGAGCTAGGCGTAGACCGCCTGGCATGGTACGCTAGGGCTTTTGGTTTGGGAGAGCCCACCGGCGTGGATCTGGATCACGAATCAGGCGGCCTGATTCCCACCGCCCAGTGGAAGAAAAACCGGTTGGGCGTTTCATGGCAGAAGGGAGAGACGCTGTCGGTGGCGATCGGACAGGGATTCAACCTGGTTACCCCCCTGCAGATGGCTTTGGTAGCTGCTGCCGTCGGCAACGGGGGGACACGCTATCGCCCCAAGATTGTCAAAACCATCCGGACCGCGGATGGACAGACGGTTTACGAGAGCATCCCAGAGGTCGTCGGGCGGTTGCCGGTCAGCGAAAAAAATTTGCGGCTGGTGAGAGAGGGACTGTTCAAAGCCGTCAACGATCGGCACGGGACGGCCTGGGGCAGTCGGTTGGACGGTGTGGCCATGTGCGGAAAGACCGGGACCGCCCAGGTCGTGGGACGGCGGGAGGATGAAGGTGATGGCGGAGGTGAAGGCGAGCCGATCAAGGACCATGCCTGGTTTGTGGCCTATGCACCCCGGGAGGCCCCGAGGATTGCCGTGGCGGTGATCGTCGAGCACGGAGAGCATGGATCCAGTGCGGCTGCGCCGGTGGCTGCCGAAATGATCCGGTTTTATCTCTCCGGGGGACAGCCTAAATCCGATGCGCCATTGGCTGTCGCACCGGCATCATCCGCCGAAGGAGATTGAACCATGTTCGATAGACGATTGCTGCAATGCTTTGACTGGGGGTTGCTGGTGCTCACCCTTTCCATCGGGGCCATGGGGCTGGTGGTGCTTTACAGCGCCGTATCCGCCGGGGCCATTGAGCCGGATTTCCTGTTGTTTAGAAAGCAGTTGATCTGGTACGGGGGCGGCATAGGGGTCATGGTTTTCTGTTTTTTGTTTGACTACAAGCAGTTCGAGCGGTTTGCCAACTTGATCTACCTGGCATCCGTTGGCTCCTTGGCGGCAGTACTGTTTTTCGGCAAATACGTGGGCGGGTCCCGGCGCTGGCTTTCCATAGGACCCTTTTCCATCCAGCCCTCCGAAATGGCCAAGGTCGCCGTTATCATCGTCCTGGCCCGCTACTTTGCCAAGCTTATCAACACCGACGGACTCACCCTGCGTGACCTGATGGTTCCGGCTTTTCTCACGGCGGTTCCCTTTGCCCTGATCGTCCGCCAGCCGGATCTGGGCACGGCCATGGTGATTGCGCTCATTGCCGGTGCCATGACCCTTTTTGCAAAAATCGAGCGAAGGACGTTCAGTTGGTTGGTCGCCACCTTCACCCTGCTTGTCCCGCTGGTCTGGTTTTTTTTGCGCGGCTACCAGAAGCAGCGAATTTTGACATTTTTGAATCCTGACCGGGATCCGCTGGGGGCCGGCTATCATATCATCCAATCGAAAATTGCCATCGGATCGGGGATGCTTACCGGCAAAGGCTTTTTGAAGGGGACCCAAAACGCGCTATCCTTCCTTCCGGAACAGCACACCGATTTCATTTTTTCGGTCCTGGCCGAAGAGTGGGGTTTGATGGGTTCCTTGTCCGTGGTCATTCTGTTTTTGATTATCATAGCCTGGGGGCTGAGCATTGCCGGCCGTTGCCGGGATCCCTTCGGAACGATCCTGTCCGTTGGGGTGACAACTATGATTGCCTGGCAGGTAATCATCAACATCGGGATGGTCATGGGACTCATGCCGGTGGTGGGAGTGACACTGCCTTTTGTGAGCTATGGCGGTTCGTCGATCATCACCATGATGATGGGCATCGGCCTGCTCATGAATGTGAGCATGCGCCGGTTCAAATTTGAATAGCCGCAACAGGCGCTTTACTGGGTCGGGGGATGGAAAACAGTGTTATTCAATCGTAGACAGGGGGAGGCGATGAAAAAAAAAGAGAATGCCGATCATATCTCTACACTGCTGGGTATCGGGACTACCATTGAGGGGAGCCTGGCATTTAAAGATACGATCCGACTGGATGGCGCGGTCAATGGAAAAATCTTTTCGGAAAAGGGTACATTGATCATTGGCGAACGCGCGGTGGTGGAGGCCCAGATACGGGTGGGAACAGCCATTGTCAAAGGAACCGTCAACGGGCATATCCAGGCTTCCGAGCGTATCGACGTCTATCCGCCGGCTAAAATTACCGGGGATATCCAGGCTCCGGTGATTTCTATTGAAACGGGTGTCTTTTTTAACGGAAACTGCAGCATGGCCAAACCTGAACCCCTGCCGGTTGAAAAAAAAACAATGGAAACAACACGGGAGGAAAAGAAATCCGGATGACAGATTAATTTTTAAAAAACCTTTGACATTTCAGCGATGCTGATGGTATAGACCGCCGGAGTTCGCACCTTTCGTAAGTCACATCATTTATAGACAATATATTGTTTTTTAGGAATATTTAATCCTACTTCAATGGAGGCTCTTAGATGGTAAGCGTCGATGGATCCATAGTCTTGCAGATTGCGAATTTTTTACTGTTGATTTGGATTTTGAACATGGTGCTATACAAACCGATTCGAAAAATCCTGTTGGAGCGAAAAGAAAAAATGGTCGGTATGCAGGCCGATATTGACGGCTCCGCCCAGCAGGTCAAATCAAAAGAAGACGCATATGTCGATGGTATCCGTCAGGCTCGGGCCGCCGGCCAGAAGGAAAAGGAAGCGCTGATGGAGGCTGCCGCGGAAGAGGAAAAAGTGATTATTGGCAAGATCAACGAATCCGCCCAGGCCGAACTCAAGACCGTCAAGGAAAAAATCACTCAGGAGATGGGCACCGTCAAGGCCGCGCTTGAACAAGAAATTGACGCATTTGCGGATGCGATCGGACAAAAAATACTGGGGAGGGCTGCTTAATGAAAGTTCCAATTTTTAGAAAGAAGCGTTGCCGCAGCGCTCAGTGGATGTTTCCACTGGCCGTGGCCGCGCTTCTTTTGTTTGGAAGCGCCGTTGCTTTTGCGACAACTGGTGGCGAACACAGTGGAGAGGGCGCCAAGGGATGGGTGGCAACAGATACCTATCGGGTGATGAATTTTGCAGTGCTGGCAATCGGCCTCTTCCTGGTTCTCAAAAAGCCGGTCTCCCAGGCATTGGGTGGACGCATTCAGGGCATCAAAGAGCAACTGGCGGAACTTGAGGGGAAGAAAAAGGCGGCGGAAGCCAAACTGGCCGAATACGATGCCAAAATGGCTGAACTGGACAAAGAAGCCGAAACCATGCTTGCCGAATACGTGAAGCAGGGTGAAGACGCCAAGGCCAGAATTCTGAAGGAAGCCGAAAGCGCCGCCGAGAAGCTGAAAGAACAGGCCACCAAGAATATTGAGCACGAATTCTTGCAGGCCAAGGCTGAACTCAAGGCGGTAATCGTGGAAAAGGCCCTGGCAAAGGCCGAGGCGATCATCAAGGAAAAGATCAATTCGGACGATCAGGAAAAACTGGTGGATGAATATTTAGCGAAGGTGGTGGCATAGTGAAGAATCTGGCGATTGCAAGGCGATACGCTAAAGCGCTCCTGCTGATCGGTAAAGAGGATGGGAAAACCGACACGTACCGGGAAGAACTGGGCGCTTTCGCAAATCTGATCGAGCAGGAAAAGAGCCTTCAGCAGGTGCTGGTTAATCCGCTCTACAATGCGGACGGTCGCAAAAAGGTCCTGACGAGTGTCATGGATAATCTGAACCTCTCCCGGGCCATGACCACATTTCTCCTTTTTCTATTCGACAAGGGGCGGATCGGGTTTTTGAGCAACATCAATGACTTTTTTCAAAAGTTTGCCGATGAACTCAAAGGCGTCGCCCGGGCCAGCCTGGTTTCGGCCACGGAGCTTTCATCCGAAACCGTTGATAAAATTCGGTCAGCCCTGTCCAAACGGACGGGTAAGGATATCATTCTGGAGGTTGAGCAGGATCCTGAACTGATCGGCGGCATTGTGACCCGCATCGGCGATCTGGTCTTGGATGGCAGTGTGAGGACTCAATTGCTCAATATGAGAGAATCTTTAAAAAGGGGTGAGAGTGTCTAATGGAACTAAGAGCTGAAGAAATAAGTCAGATTATCAAAGAGCAGATTACGGATTATGACAAGAAGATCGAACTGAGCGAAACCGGTGTCGTTCTTTCGGTGGGCGATGGCATTGCCCGGGTATACGGCCTGGAAAAAGTCATGGCACTCGAATTGGTGGAGTTCCCCGGCGGCATTCTCGGTCTGGTGCTCAACCTGGAAGAGGACAATGTCGGTATCGCCATCATGGGCGAGGACACCGGCATCAAAGAGGGTGACATGGTCAAACGGACCGGCAAAATCGCCCAGGTGCCCGTGGGTGAAGCGGTGCTCGGCCGCGTGGTGTCCGGCGTGGGCGAACCCATCGACGGCAAGGGCGCCATCGACACACCGGATTATCGCCGCGTGGAAATGGTGGCCCCCGGTGTTATCGCCAGAAAATCGGTTCACGAACCATGCTACACCGGCCTCAAGGCGGTTGACGCCATGACTCCGGTGGGCAAGGGGCAGCGTGAGTTGATTATCGGCGACCGCCAGATCGGCAAGACCGCTGTGGCTGTCGATGCCATTTTGGCCCAAAAAAATACAGATGTATTCTGTATTTACGTGGCCTGCGGCCAGAAAAAGTCAACTGTTGCCCAGGTGGCCGCTGTTCTCGAAAGAGAAGGGGCCATGGAGTACACCACCATCGTCGCCGCCTGCGCCTCCGACCCGGCGACCCTGCAGTACCTGGCGCCATACGCCGGATGTGCCATGGGTGAATATTTTCGGGATAAAGGCCAGCATGCCCTGATCATTTACGACGACCTCTCCAAGCAGGCTGCTGCTTACCGGCAGGTCTCCCTGCTGCTCAGACGGCCACCGGGACGGGAAGCCTATCCCGGAGATATTTTTTACAACCACTCCAGACTGTTGGAACGTTCCGCCAAACTCAGCGACGAACTTGGTGCCGGTTCCCTGACGGCCCTGCCGATCATCGAAACCCAGGCCGGCGACGTTTCCGCCTATATTCCGACCAACGTAATTTCCATTACCGATGGTCAGATATACCTGGAACCGGCGCTGTTTTTCGCCGGTGTTCGTCCGGCCATCAACGTCGGTCTGTCGGTTTCCCGTGTCGGTGGTGCCGCCCAGACCAAGGCCATGAAGAAAGTGGCCGGTACCCTGCGCCTGGATATGGCCCAGTTCCGTGAACTGGAGGCCTTTGCCGCCTTCGGCAGCGACCTGGATGCCGCCACGCAGCGGCAGCTTACCCGTGGGGCGCGTCTGATACAGGTGCTTAAACAGCCCCAGTACAAGCCCCTCTCACACGAAAAGCAGGTAACCATCCTATACGCGGCGACACGCGGGTACTTGGACAAGTTCCCCACCGACGTCGTTGCCAAGTATGAAGCCGGTCTCTATCCTTTCGTCGAAGAGCGCTATCCTCAGATTTTTTCCAAACTGGAAGAGGCCCAGGATATCACCGAAGAGATCGAAGGGCTGCTCAAGACCGCCCTCGAGGCATATAACGAAGAATTCAAAGACACCATTAAATAAGGCTTTTGGAAAAACTGCTGAACTCAGCCCACATGCGATAAGGACGTAAACTTTATGCCAACGTTAAAGGAAGTCCAGTTAAAAATCCAGGGTGTCAAGAAGACCAAGCAGATCACCAAGGCCATGAACATGGTAGCAACCTCGCGGTTGCGCGGTGCGCAGGGGGCGATGGACGGATTTCGTCCCTATGCTGAAAAATTTTCTGAAGTCCTTGGCAGCCTGGCGGAAAAGGCCGGTGATGAAGCCAGCCCGCTGCTGATTCCCAAAGAAAACGTCAAAAAGATCCATGTGGTCTTGTGCACGTCGGACCGGGGATTATGCGGCGGTTTTAACATCAACCTCACTGATCGAGCTAAAAGACACATCAAAGACAATCCAATTAATAATGCCGACTATTCCTTCACCTGCTTCGGCAAGAAGGGACGGGATTGGTGCCGCAAAAACGGCAATAAAATCGTCGATGCGCATCTGGGTGTCGTCGGCAGCAAATTTGGATTCAACCTTGCCTCGACCGCCGGTAAAAAACTGGTGGACGGTTTTCTGGACGGTCAATACGACGAAGTCTATATCATTTATTCAGAATTCGTGAGTATGGCCAAGCAACTGCCGGTGATTCAGAAATTGCTGCCCATTCCGCCCATCGAAAAAGATGATACGAAAGAAGACAAGCCTGCGGAATACCAGGCGGAACACATCTGCGAACCCTCGCCGGAAGAACTTCTCGGCGATCTGCTGCCGCGCAACGTATATGTTCAAATTTTCCGGGCGTTGCTGGAAACATCCACCAGCGAACACGCCGCCCGGATGACCGCCATGGATAACGCCACCAAGGCGTGCAACGATATGATCGACAATTTGACCCTCGCTTACAACAAAGCCCGACAGGCAAGCATTACTGCGGATCTGATGGATATTGTCGGCGGCGCCGAGGCCCTCAAGGGGTAAAACACATTTTAGGAGGCTGTAAATGGCACAGAATATAGGCAAAATCACACAGGTTATGGGACCTGTCGTAGACGTTGAGTTCGAACAGGGGCAGTTGCCGAATATCCTCACTGCGCTGTTGATCACCAACCCAACCATTAATGACGAAGAAGACAACCTGGTTGTCGAGGTTGCCCAGCATCTCGGCGACAACGTAGTGCGCACCATCGCCATGGACGTTACCGATGGTCTGGTGCGTGGTATGGCGGTAAAAGATACCGGTGCTCCCATTATGATGCCCGTGGGCGAAGCCAGCCTGGGTCGTGTGCTCAACGTCGTCGGACGCCCGGTGGATGGCCTGGGACCGGTCAGCCAGGAAAAGATGATGCCGATCCACCGCCCGGCACCGCTTTTCACCGAGCAGGATACAGAAGTACGCGTACTTGAAACCGGCGTCAAGGTCATCGACCTGTTGGTTCCCTTTCCCCGTGGGGGGAAAATGGGAATGTTTGGCGGGGCTGGTGTCGGCAAGACCGTTATTATGATGGAGATGGTCAACAATATCGCCATGCAGCATGGTGGTATTTCCGTATTTGCCGGCGTGGGTGAGCGCACCCGTGAAGGCAACGACCTGTACCATGAAATGAAGGAGTCCGGGGTTCTTCCCAAAGCGGCGCTGGTATACGGCCAGATGACCGAACCGCCTGGAGCCCGTGCCCGAGTTGCCCTTTCTGCCTTGACCTGCGCGGAATACTTTCGGGACAAGGAAGGCCAGGACGTGCTGATCTTCATCGACAATATCTTCCGTTTCACCCAGGCGGGTTCCGAGGTGTCGGCGCTTCTGGGTCGTATGCCCTCCGCGGTGGGTTATCAACCCACGCTGGCCGTCGACCTTGGTGGCCTGCAGGAGCGCATCACCTCCACGGACAAAGGCTCGATTACCGCCGTGCAGTGCGTTTACGTGCCTGCTGATGACTTGACTGACCCGGCGCCTGCCACCACTTTTGCCCACCTCGACGGAACCGTGGTGCTGTCACGTCAGATCGCCGAATTGGGTATTTATCCTGCGGTGGATCCCCTGGACTCGACTTCGAGAATCCTTGACCCCATGGTCATCGGTGAAGATCATTATCTGGTGTCCCGTCAAGTGCAGAACATGTTGCAGAAATACAAGGAACTGCAGGACATCATTGCCATCCTTGGCATGGAAGAGCTCTCCGATGAAGACAAACTTACCGTACAGCGTGCCCGCAAGATCCAGCGTTTCCTCTCCCAGCCGTTCCATGTTGCTGAAACCTTTACCGGCAAAGCCGGTAAATATGTCAAGGTCGAAGACACGGTCCGTGCGTTTAAAGAGATCTGTGAAGGTGTGCACGACAGCATTCCCGAGCAGGCCTTTTACATGAAAGGCGGTATCGAAGAAGTCCTTGAAGCGGCTAAGGAAATGGCCGAGGCTTAATGGAGAGAAAGAGGTAATAAATGGCTGAAAACATAAGACTCGAAGTGGTTACTCCAGAAAAGTCTGTTGTCAGTGAAGGTGCACAAATTGTTATGGCTCCCGGTTCGTTGGGCGAGTTTGGTGTGCTTACCGGTCATACCCCCTTTCTGACGACACTGAAAACCGGCGCCTTGAAATATAAGGACGAAAGTGGCCGAGAGCGGTTTGTATTTATCAGTAGCGGGTTTGCTGAGGCCTTACCGGACCGGGTGACGGTCCTTGCCGAATCAGCTGAACGACGCAAGGATATCGACATCGAAAGGGCAAAGGCGGCAATGGAGCGTGCTGAAAAGCGCCTCCAGGCCCAGGCCAGAGAAAAAGATATCGATTTTCTCCGCGCCAAGGGAGCGCTATTGCGTGCCATCAGTCGGATCCAACTCGCCCAGACACGCTGACACCTTTGTAGCGACCGGGAATCATTGGGTCGATGCGTTGCGGGCAAAATTAGTGGCAGGTTTAAAAGAAAAAAGGGGTAAACCGGATTCGGTTTACCCCTTTTCCGTCAGGTTGAAAACCTGATTTCCCATGCAAAAAATAATTTTCAAATAGCACATATCGTCCCATTCAATCCCTCTCGGCAGGATTTGAGCCGGGCGAATTCACTTGACTTAAAAACCGTTGGCTGGTTATATTGAAATACAAAAGGATGAAACTAATATGTTGGATATAGAAGCAATACTTCAACAATTCGAACTTATTGAACAAAAAGTAGAACATGTCGTTCAGGCTCGAAAGCAGCTTCAGAAAGAAAATGAAGATCTGAACAACCGACTTGGACAACTTGAAAATTTGATACAGGAAAAAGCCGAGGCCGAAAAAAAACATGAGGAATTGACGGCCCTTGTCAGAAGAAAAATTGACAGCTTAATAGGAAGATTAGAAGGGATTGCAGAGGAATAGAAAGCCGACCTGTGGGATTTACTAGGAACGGACGCTAATTGGAAAAGACGGTTACACTGCAAATATTTGGTCGAAAATTTACCTTTCAGACAGAATCCGGTGTGCCCGATGCAAAAAAGGTTGCAGCACTCTTTGAGGATGCCGTCCAGAAGGTTCAGTCTCAGTTTGACGGCAAGCCGGTTAATGTCGATAGAGAAACGATTTTAGTCCTAACGGGGCTGAATATCGCCAGCGAACATTATAAACGCGAAGAACTTTACCACCAATTTTTTACCCGTATGACCAAAAAATCTGCAGTGGTTCTCAGTGAACTGGAAAAAGCGATTTCTTAACGTTCTAAATCGGGGATTGAAATTGAAGTGATCCCTTGTAAATACAAAAACGATGACTGACGTTAAGCACTTTTTCTGTAACCGTGATAGAAAAAGGCGTATTGAATCAACCCCTGCCGTGTTCGTGATTGGAAAGTGAACTTTGACCCAACACTCACTAATCGGGAACCTTTACTAGTTTTGGTGAGCAAGTTCTGCATGTACAGAAAAGCCTAAAGAAACTACAAGGTACCCACCTGATCCATTGGATCAAAGACCTGCCAACACGGCACAATGGTGGGGGTTCCACTTCCGCTTTTCGCCTTCCTTTCCTCCCTTCCGCATTGGCGTGGCTTGCCTGCATATTTCGTATCCTATCCTTTGAGGGTAACATGGGCATCAACTGGTTGTCAGGTGATGAGCCTTTACATATATATACTGTTTAGCACTCGGAGATTCGCATGGACATATATACCATTATTATTGCTGCAGGATCGGCGGTTATCGGCTGTGTGGCGGCACTCCTGCTCAAAGGCGCGCTGGGATCAAAAAAACTAAAAGATGCAGAAAACGAAGCAGAAAAAATCGTCATATCTGCCAAAAGCACAGCCGACAGCTTGATCAAGGAGGCGGGCATTGAAGCCAAAGACCTCCTTTTCAAAATGAAAAGTGATTTCGAATCCGAAGCAAAGGAAACCCGTTCAGAATTAAAAAAGGCAGAGCATCGCTTGATTCAAAAAGAAGAAAATATTGACCGCAAGACTGAACTTTTTGAACAGCGGGAGAAAGAAATAGCCGAAAATGAACAGATCCTTTCTGAACGAGATAAAGCCCTTGGTCTCAAGGAAGAAAAATACAATGCACTGTTAACAGAGCAGAAATTGCAATTGGAAAAGATTTCGACATTGACCGCTGATCAGGCCAAAGAACTCCTTATTCGTGCCATGGAAAATGAAGCACGCTACGAAGGCGCCAAACTGATCAAACGGATCGAAAATGAAGCCAAGGAGGAGGCGGACAAAAAGGCCAAAAAAATAATTGCTACAGCCATCCAGCGTTATGCCGGCGATTTTGTTGCCGAACGGACCGTATCGGTGGTTCAGTTGCCCGGTGATGAAATGAAAGGGCGAATCATCGGTCGTGAAGGCAGGAATATTCGAGCCATCGAAGCCGCTACGGGCATTGATCTGATCATTGACGATACACCGGAGGCGGTTATCCTCTCCGGATTCAATCCGGTCCGTCGGGAAATTGCCCGTTTATCTCTGATCAAGCTGATTTCAGACGGTCGAATTCACCCTGCCCGAATTGAAGATGTGGTAAAAAAGGCGGGTCAAGAGGTTGATACAGCGATTAAGGAAGCCGGCGAACAGGCCGCTTTTGATCTGGGCGTCCACGGTATTCATCCCGAACTGATTAAATACCTGGGACGTTTGAAATACCGCACCAGCTACGCCCAGAATGTGCTTCAACATTCGGTAGAGGTGGGAGTGATGTGTGGTATTATGGCTGCTGAACTGGGGCTAAAAGAGAAAGTTGCCCGGCGCATGGGGCTGCTTCACGACATCGGTAAGGCCATCGACCATGAAGTTGAGGGCCCCCATGCGGTGATCGGATCGAAGCTGGCCAAAAAATTTGGTGAAACACCTGGTGTCGTACATGCCATCGGTGCCCACCACGAAGATATCCCCCCATCATCTGTTTACGCATTATTAGTTCAGGCGGCAGACGGACTTTCCGGTGCTCGGCCCGGTGCCAGAAAGGAATTGCTTGAAAATTATATCAGACGGATCGAGGATCTTGAAGGCATTGCCAATGGGTTCCAGGGGGTCGCAAACACCTATGCTATCCAGGCGGGTCGGGAGATTCGTGTGATTGTTAAAAGTGATAAAGTGTCGGATGAAGAATCAGTGTTGTTGAGTCGTGATATTGCCAAAAAAATAGAAGAATCGCTGACCTTCCCCGGACAAATCAAGGTGACGGTCATCCGGGAGACGCGTTCGGTTGAATACGCCAACAAATAGAACGGCGTTTGGCCCTGTATGCGCTAATAGACAAAGGGTGCTGTGAAATGGAAAACGTTCTGGATATACTTAGTGCGCGCGGATTTATCGAACAGACAACTCACGATGATGAATTGCGCGACTATCTTAGTTTGAAGCAGGTGACCTGTTACATCGGTTTTGACCCGACGGCATCAAGCCTTCACGTGGGGAGTTTGGTTCCTATCATGTCTTTGGCCCATATGCAGCGAAATGGACACCGGCCTATCGCCTTGGTCGGCGGTGGCACCGGTCTTGTGGGAGATCCCAGCGGCAAAACCGAGATGCGGAAACTCCTCACGGTAAAAGATGTAGAGGACAATGTTGGTGGTCTTAAAAAACAACTGTCCCGGTTTATAGATTTTTCAGGCAACAAGGCCATTATGGTCAACAATGCGGACTGGCTGACCAAACTGGAATATATCCCTTTCTTAAGGGATATCGGCCGGCATTTTTCCGTCAATCGCATGATTAAGGCGGAAAGTTATAAGATGCGTCTGGATTCAGACGAGGGACTGAGTTTCATAGAGTTTAACTACATGGTTCTTCAGGCCTACGATTTCCTAGAACTGCGAAAGGGTTATGATTGCTGTCTGCAGATGGGGGGAAGCGATCAGTGGGGAAACATCGTAGCCGGCATTGATCTGATTCGCCGTGTAGAGGGAAAAAGTGCTTTTGGTATCACCTTCCCATTGATCACCACTGCCGGTGGCGCCAAGATGGGCAAGACTGCAGCGGGGGCTGTCTGGCTCGATCCCGAACGAACTTCCCCTTACGATTATTTCCAGTTCTGGGTGAATACGGATGATCGGGATGTGGAGCGTTTCTTGGCCCTGTTCACCTTTCTACCCATGGAAGAAATTCGGTCTGTTGCCACCCTTGAGGGGGTGGATCTGAATGCAGCCAAATCGATCCTCGCCTATGAGGCGACCCGGTTGGCCCATGGCGACGAAGAAGCGTTGAAGGCATACCAATCTGCCACGTCGATGTTCGGTGAAAGACGGTTTTCCGATGCCCTGTTGCCGTCCAGTACCATTCCGAGGGACCATGACCCGTCAGATGACGAAACGGTTCCCCAAATAGAGATGCGGCTGGATGAATTTAAAGGGGGCATTCCCTGTTTCAAGTTGTTCCACAGCGTTGGCTTGACCGACTCTTCCGGAGCGGCCAGACGGTTGATTCAGCAGGGCGGCGGTTACGTGAATGGTCGACGCATAGAACGCTTTGATGAAATGGTAACCCGTAACGATATCAATGACATGCAAATAATGTTGAGGGCCGGGAAAAAGCATTTCTTCAAGATCCGAATTAAAAGTTAAAATAAGCGTTGACAACAGAATCAGGGCCGTGTAGATAGCGCTTCGTTTTTCACGATTTAGGAAGTGATACCATCCTTTAGCGATCTCTAAAAATATGCCGTTTGAACAGGCTCCGGCAGCGCCCATGACGGACGTCTTAGGAAACTTTTTCAGACAGCTTCAAAAATGTGATCCGTCAACTCGAAATTAAATTTTAATTGTTGACAGCGAGTGTTTGGATGGTATATTTAAGCTTTTCGTCAGCCGATGAAAGGCGACATTTTTGATCTTTGAAAACTAAATAGTGACAGGTTTTAAGAGTTGGGTCTCTTTAAGTCAATTTGTTACGCAAGTAACGTTAAATAGTTTAATTGGAGAGTTTGATCCTGGCTCAGAATGAACGCTGGCGGCGTGCTTAACACATGCAAGTCGTACGAGAACACCCTAGCTTGCTAGGGTAAGTAAAGTGGCGCACGGGTGAGTAACGCGTGGGTAATCTACCTTCGAATTGGGGATAACGTTGCGAAAGCGACGCTAATACCGAATAACATCCATTAATCTTCGGGTTTTTGGATCAAGGGTGGCCTCTACATGTAAGCTACTGTTTGAAGATGAGCCCGCGTACCATTAGCTTGTTGGTGGGGTAAAGGCCTACCAAGGCTTCGATGGTTAGCTGGTCTGAGAGGATGATCAGCCACACTGGAACTGACACACGGTCCAGACTCCTACGGGAGGCAGCAGTGAGGAATTTTGCGCAATGGGGGAAACCCTGACGCAGCAACGCCGCGTGAGTGATGAAGGCTTTCGGGTCGTAAAGCTCTGTCAAGTGGGAAGAACCTGCAGTATGCCAATACCATATTGCACTGACGGTACCACTGAAGGAAGCACCGGCTAACTCCGTGCCAGCAGCCGCGGTAATACGGGGGGTGCAAGCGTTATTCGGAATCATTGGGCGTAAAGAGCACGTAGGCGGCCTGGTAAGTCAGATGTGAAAGCCCGGGGCTTAACCCCGGAAGTGCATTTGATACTGCCAGGCTTGAGTATGGGAGAGGGAAGTGGAATTCCTGGTGTAGAGGTGAAATTCGTAGATATCAGGAGGAACACCGGTGGCGAAGGCGACTTCCTGGACCAATACTGACGCTGAGGTGCGAAGGCGTGGGTAGCAAACAGGATTAGATACCCTGGTAGTCCACGCAGTAAACGTTGTTCACTAGGTGTAGCGGGTATTGACCCCTGCTGTGCCGCAGTTAACGCATTAAGTGAACCGCCTGGGGAGTACGGCCGCAAGGTTAAAACTCAAAGGAATTGACGGGGGCCCGCACAAGCGGTGGAGCATGTGGTTTAATTCGACGCAACGCGAAGAACCTTACCTGGATTTGACATCCCGGGAATCCTATCGAAAGACTGGAGTGCCCTTCGGGGAGCCCGGAGACAGGTGCTGCATGGCTGTCGTCAGCTCGTGTCGTGAGATGTTGGGTTAAGTCCCGCAACGAGCGCAACCCTTGTCTTTAGTTACCATCATTCAGTTGGGGACTCTAAAGATACTGCCCCGGTCAACGGGGAGGAAGGTGGGGATGACGTCAAGTCCTCATGGCCTTTATGTCCAGGGCTACACACGTGCTACAATGGGCTGTACAAAGGGTCGCGAACCCGCGAGGGTAAGCCAATCCCAAAAAGCAGTCCCAAGTTCGGATTGGAGTCTGCAACTCGACTCCATGAAGCTGGAATCGCTAGTAATCGCGGATCAGCATGCCGCGGTGAATACGTTCCCGGGCCTTGTACACACCGCCCGTCACACCATGAGAGTTGGTTGTACCAGAAGTCGTCGGGCTAACCTTTCGGGGATGCAGGCGCCTAAGGTATGGCTGATAATTAGGGTGAAGTCGTAACAAGGTAGCCGTTGGGGAACCAGCGGCTGGATCACCTCCTTTCTAAGGATGACCTATCTTTTAGAAAGATACAACAAGGTCCAACTTTGCCGGTCACTATTTAGTTTTGAGAGATCAAGATGTGCTCTTTTAATTTACCAGAAATGCAGATAGGCTCGAAGGATTGTGCGAGGGCCTGTAGCTCAGCTTGGTTAGAGCGCACGCCTGATAAGCGTGAGGTCGATGGTTCAAATCCATCCAGGCCCACCATTTTGAGGGCCGCTTTTTCGGGGGTGTAGCTCAGCTGGGAGAGCGCCTGCCTTGCACGCAGGAGGTCATCGGTTCGAACCCGTTCACCTCCACCAGAAAAGCGCTGCATGATTGGTTTTTTTTGTTCTTTGACAATTTGGATGTCGAATTAAAAAATTAGGTTCTTAATATTTGTGTCAGATATTTTGTGGCCAAGCTATTAAGGGCAAACGGTGGATGCCTAGGCGTCAAGAGGCGATGAAAGACGTGGAAAGCTGCGATAAGCTTCGGGGAGCTGCTAAACAAGTTTTGATCCGGAGATTTCTGAATGGGGAAACCTGTCGCGGGTAGTGTCGCGACATCTTCAGCTGAATACATAGGCTGTTGAGGCTAACGGGGTGAACTGAAACATCTTAGTAACCCTAGGAAGAGAAAACAATAGTGATTTCCTAAGTAGCGGCGAGCGAACGGGAACCAGCCCAAACCACGCACCCTTCGGGGCGTGTGGGGTTGTAGGACCGTCATCACGTGATCCATGATTAGATAGGAGAGCAGGTTGGAAAACCTGGCCATAGAGGGTGATAGCCCCGTATCCGAAATCGAAAGTGGCACAGACGGCACCTGAGTACCACGGGACACGAGAAACCCTGTGGGAATCCGGGAGGACCATCTCCCAAGGCTAAATACTACTTGACGACCGATAGTGAACCAGTACCGTGAGGGAAAGGTGAAAAGTACCCCGGTGAGGGGAGTGAAATAGTACCTGAAACCGTTTGCCTACAAGCAGTGGGAGCACGATGAACATGGTCTTGTGCCTTGTTCCGTGTGACTGCGTGCCTTTTGCATAATGAGTCAGCGAGTTACTTTACGTAGCAAGGTTAAGCCGATAGGTGTAGCCGTAGCGAAAGCGAGTCTTAACAGGGCGATTGAGTTGCGTGGAGTAGACCCGAAACCAAGTGATCTATCCATGGCCAGGGTGAAGCGAGAGTAAAATCTCGTGAAGGCCCGAACCGTTGTATGTTGAAAAATGCTCGGATGAGCTGTGGATAGGGGTGAAAGGCCAAACAAACTTGGAAATAGCTGGTTCTCCCCGAAATATATTTAGGTATAGCCTTGCGTCAATCAGTAACGGGGGTAGAGCACTGGATGGGCTAGGGGTCCTACCAGATTACCAAACCTAACCAAACTCCGAATACCGTTAACTGCTATCGCAGGAGTCAGACTACGGGAGCTAAGTTCCGTGGTCGAGAGGGAAACAGCCCAGATCGCCAGCTAAGGTCCCTAAATAAGTGCTAAGTGGGAAAGGATGTGGAAATGCACAGACAACCAGGAGGTTGGCTTAGAAGCAGCCATCCTTTAAAGAAAGCGTAATAGCTCACTGGTCGAGTGAGTCTGCGCCGAAAATGTAACGGGGCTCAAGCATTTTACCGAAGCTGCGGGATGATTCTTCGAATCATCGGTAGGGGAGCATTGTGTACGGGTTGAAGGTCGACCGTAAGGACGGCTGGACTGTACACAAGAGACCATGCTGACATGAGTAACGATAAAGCGGGTGAAAAACCCGCTCGCCGAAAACCTAAGGTTTCCTGAGTAAAGCTAATCTGCTCAGGGTTAGTCGATCCCTAAGCCGAGGCCGAAAGGCGTAGGTAATGGAAAACAGGTTAATATTCCTGTACCACCAGTTTGTCGTTTGAGTGATGGGGGGACGCAGAAGGGTAGGTCATCCACCGATTGGAAGTGGTGGTTTAAGCCAGTAGGCTGAAAGGGCAGGCAAATCCGTCCTTTTATTTAAATGCCGAGAGGTGATGACGAGAGGCTTTGCCTCATAAAGTGATTGATCCCATGCTGCCAAGAAAAGCCTCTAGCGAGACAAGCAGGTGATCGTACCGCAAACCGACACAGGTAGGTGGGGAGAAAATCCCAAGGCGCTTGAGAGAACCCTGGTTAAGGAACTCGGCAAAATAACACCGTAACTTCGGGAGAAGGTGTGCCCTCATTAGGTGAAGCGTTTTACATGCGGAGCCGACGGGGGCCGCAGAGAAATGGCGGTAGCGACTGTTTACTAAAAACATAGGACTCTGCTAAGTCGCAAGACGATGTATAGGGTCTGACGCCTGCCCGGTGCTGGAAGGTTAAGGGGATTTGTTAGGGGTAACCCGAAGCTTTGAACCGAAGCCCCAGTAAACGGCGGCCGTAACTATAACGGTCCTAAGGTAGCGAAATTCCTTGTCGGGTAAGTTCCGACCTGCACGAATGGCGTAACGACTTCCGCACTGTCTCAACCAGGGACTCAGTGAAATTGTATTGGCGGTGAAGATGCCGTCTACCCGCGAAAAGACGGAAAGACCCCGGCACCTTTACTACAGCTTGACATTGAATTTTGGAATAGTATGTGTAGGATAGGTGGGAGGCTTTGAAACCGGAACGCCAGTTTCGGTGGAGCCACCCTTGAAATACCACCCTTGCTATTTTAGAGTTCTAACCTCGACCCGTTATCCGGGCGAAGGACAGTGTCTGGTGGGTAGTTTGACTGGGGCGGTCGCCTCCCAAAGAGTAACGGAGGCGCGCGAAGGTTCCCTCAGGCTGATTGGAAACCAGCCGTGGAGTGTAAAGGCATAAGGGAGCTTGACTGCGAGAGAGACATTTCGAGCAGGTACGAAAGTAGGTCTTAGTGATCCGGCGGTCCCGAATGGAAGGGCCGTCGCTCAACGGATAAAAGGTACGCCGGGGATAACAGGCTTATCGCATCCAAGAGTTCACATCGACGATGCGGTTTGGCACCTCGATGTCGGCTCATCACATCCTGGGGCTGGAGCAGGTCCCAAGGGTTCGGCTGTTCGCCGATTAAAGTGGTACGTGAGCTGGGTTTAAAACGTCGTGAGACAGTTTGGTCCCTATCTTTCGTGGGCGCAGGATATTTGAGAGGATCTGTTCCTAGTACGAGAGGACCGGAATGGACGAACCAATGGTGTTCCAGTTGTCGCGCCAGCGGCATGGCTGGGTAGCTAAGTTCGGAAAGGATAACCGCTGAAAGCATCTAAGCGGGAAGCCCACCTCAAGATTAGATATCCCTTAAGCATGGAAACATGCTTAACTGAAGACTCCTCGAAGACTACGAGGTTGATAGGCCAGGTGTGTAAGCGCAGTAATGTGCTAAGCTTACTGGTACTAATCGGTCGTGAGGCTTGGCCACAAAATAACTGACATAAATAATTAAGAACGAATTCGACATTCCAAATTGCGCCGACGTTTGCATAAACGATTTTTCGGTGGCGATGGCGAAGAGGCAACACCCGTTCCCATCCCGAACACGGAAGTTAAGCTCTTCAGCGCCGATGGTACTGCACGGGAAGCTGTGTGGGAGAGTAGGACGCCGCCGAAAACCTTCTTCATACCAGCCCGCTCCCAGAGCCTTATGGGAGCGGGCTGTGTCGTTAACAGCGAAGAAGGTGGCAATGCCAATTCAATCCACGTTTTCCGTCAACTCGAAATTAAATTTTAATTGTTGACAGCGAGTGTTTGGATGGTATATTTAAGCTTTTCGTCAGCCGATGAAAGGCGACATTTTTGATCTTTGAAAACTAAATAGTGACAGGTTTTAAGAGTTGGGTCTCTTTAAGTCAATTTGTTACGCAAGTAACGTTAAATAGTTTAATTGGAGAGTTTGATCCTGGCTCAGAATGAACGCTGGCGGCGTGCTTAACACATGCAAGTCGTACGAGAACACCCTAGCTTGCTAGGGTAAGTAAAGTGGCGCACGGGTGAGTAACGCGTGGGTAATCTACCTTCGAATTGGGGATAACGTTGCGAAAGCGACGCTAATACCGAATAACATCCATTAATCTTCGGGTTTTTGGATCAAGGGTGGCCTCTACATGTAAGCTACTGTTTGAAGATGAGCCCGCGTACCATTAGCTTGTTGGTGGGGTAAAGGCCTACCAAGGCTTCGATGGTTAGCTGGTCTGAGAGGATGATCAGCCACACTGGAACTGACACACGGTCCAGACTCCTACGGGAGGCAGCAGTGAGGAATTTTGCGCAATGGGGGAAACCCTGACGCAGCAACGCCGCGTGAGTGATGAAGGCTTTCGGGTCGTAAAGCTCTGTCAAGTGGGAAGAACCTGCAGTATGCCAATACCATATTGCACTGACGGTACCACTGAAGGAAGCACCGGCTAACTCCGTGCCAGCAGCCGCGGTAATACGGGGGGTGCAAGCGTTATTCGGAATCATTGGGCGTAAAGAGCACGTAGGCGGCCTGGTAAGTCAGATGTGAAAGCCCGGGGCTTAACCCCGGAAGTGCATTTGATACTGCCAGGCTTGAGTATGGGAGAGGGAAGTGGAATTCCTGGTGTAGAGGTGAAATTCGTAGATATCAGGAGGAACACCGGTGGCGAAGGCGACTTCCTGGACCAATACTGACGCTGAGGTGCGAAGGCGTGGGTAGCAAACAGGATTAGATACCCTGGTAGTCCACGCAGTAAACGTTGTTCACTAGGTGTAGCGGGTATTGACCCCTGCTGTGCCGCAGTTAACGCATTAAGTGAACCGCCTGGGGAGTACGGCCGCAAGGTTAAAACTCAAAGGAATTGACGGGGGCCCGCACAAGCGGTGGAGCATGTGGTTTAATTCGACGCAACGCGAAGAACCTTACCTGGATTTGACATCCCGGGAATCCTATCGAAAGACTGGAGTGCCCTTCGGGGAGCCCGGAGACAGGTGCTGCATGGCTGTCGTCAGCTCGTGTCGTGAGATGTTGGGTTAAGTCCCGCAACGAGCGCAACCCTTGTCTTTAGTTACCATCATTCAGTTGGGGACTCTAAAGATACTGCCCCGGTCAACGGGGAGGAAGGTGGGGATGACGTCAAGTCCTCATGGCCTTTATGTCCAGGGCTACACACGTGCTACAATGGGCTGTACAAAGGGTCGCGAACCCGCGAGGGTAAGCCAATCCCAAAAAGCAGTCCCAAGTTCGGATTGGAGTCTGCAACTCGACTCCATGAAGCTGGAATCGCTAGTAATCGCGGATCAGCATGCCGCGGTGAATACGTTCCCGGGCCTTGTACACACCGCCCGTCACACCATGAGAGTTGGTTGTACCAGAAGTCGTCGGGCTAACCTTTCGGGGATGCAGGCGCCTAAGGTATGGCTGATAATTAGGGTGAAGTCGTAACAAGGTAGCCGTTGGGGAACCAGCGGCTGGATCACCTCCTTTCTAAGGATGACCTATCTTTTAGAAAGATACAACAAGGTCCAACTTTGCCGGTCACTATTTAGTTTTGAGAGATCAAGATGTGCTCTTTTAATTTACCAGAAATGCAGATAGGCTCGAAGGATTGTGCGAGGGCCTGTAGCTCAGCTTGGTTAGAGCGCACGCCTGATAAGCGTGAGGTCGATGGTTCAAATCCATCCAGGCCCACCATTTTGAGGGCCGCTTTTTCGGGGGTGTAGCTCAGCTGGGAGAGCGCCTGCCTTGCACGCAGGAGGTCATCGGTTCGAACCCGTTCACCTCCACCAGAAAAGCGCTGCATGATTGGTTTTTTTTGTTCTTTGACAATTTGGATGTCGAATTAAAAAATTAGGTTCTTAATATTTGTGTCAGATATTTTGTGGCCAAGCTATTAAGGGCAAACGGTGGATGCCTAGGCGTCAAGAGGCGATGAAAGACGTGGAAAGCTGCGATAAGCTTCGGGGAGCTGCTAAACAAGTTTTGATCCGGAGATTTCTGAATGGGGAAACCTGTCGCGGGTAGTGTCGCGACATCTTCAGCTGAATACATAGGCTGTTGAGGCTAACGGGGTGAACTGAAACATCTTAGTAACCCTAGGAAGAGAAAACAATAGTGATTTCCTAAGTAGCGGCGAGCGAACGGGAACCAGCCCAAACCACGCACCCTTCGGGGCGTGTGGGGTTGTAGGACCGTCATCACGTGATCCATGATTAGATAGGAGAGCAGGTTGGAAAACCTGGCCATAGAGGGTGATAGCCCCGTATCCGAAATCGAAAGTGGCACAGACGGCACCTGAGTACCACGGGACACGAGAAACCCTGTGGGAATCCGGGAGGACCATCTCCCAAGGCTAAATACTACTTGACGACCGATAGTGAACCAGTACCGTGAGGGAAAGGTGAAAAGTACCCCGGTGAGGGGAGTGAAATAGTACCTGAAACCGTTTGCCTACAAGCAGTGGGAGCACGATGAACATGGTCTTGTGCCTTGTTCCGTGTGACTGCGTGCCTTTTGCATAATGAGTCAGCGAGTTACTTTACGTAGCAAGGTTAAGCCGATAGGTGTAGCCGTAGCGAAAGCGAGTCTTAACAGGGCGATTGAGTTGCGTGGAGTAGACCCGAAACCAAGTGATCTATCCATGGCCAGGGTGAAGCGAGAGTAAAATCTCGTGAAGGCCCGAACCGTTGTATGTTGAAAAATGCTCGGATGAGCTGTGGATAGGGGTGAAAGGCCAAACAAACTTGGAAATAGCTGGTTCTCCCCGAAATATATTTAGGTATAGCCTTGCGTCAATCAGTAACGGGGGTAGAGCACTGGATGGGCTAGGGGTCCTACCAGATTACCAAACCTAACCAAACTCCGAATACCGTTAACTGCTATCGCAGGAGTCAGACTACGGGAGCTAAGTTCCGTGGTCGAGAGGGAAACAGCCCAGATCGCCAGCTAAGGTCCCTAAATAAGTGCTAAGTGGGAAAGGATGTGGAAATGCACAGACAACCAGGAGGTTGGCTTAGAAGCAGCCATCCTTTAAAGAAAGCGTAATAGCTCACTGGTCGAGTGAGTCTGCGCCGAAAATGTAACGGGGCTCAAGCATTTTACCGAAGCTGCGGGATGATTCTTCGAATCATCGGTAGGGGAGCATTGTGTACGGGTTGAAGGTCGACCGTAAGGACGGCTGGACTGTACACAAGAGACCATGCTGACATGAGTAACGATAAAGCGGGTGAAAAACCCGCTCGCCGAAAACCTAAGGTTTCCTGAGTAAAGCTAATCTGCTCAGGGTTAGTCGATCCCTAAGCCGAGGCCGAAAGGCGTAGGTAATGGAAAACAGGTTAATATTCCTGTACCACCAGTTTGTCGTTTGAGTGATGGGGGGACGCAGAAGGGTAGGTCATCCACCGATTGGAAGTGGTGGTTTAAGCCAGTAGGCTGAAAGGGCAGGCAAATCCGTCCTTTTATTTAAATGCCGAGAGGTGATGACGAGAGGCTTTGCCTCATAAAGTGATTGATCCCATGCTGCCAAGAAAAGCCTCTAGCGAGACAAGCAGGTGATCGTACCGCAAACCGACACAGGTAGGTGGGGAGAAAATCCCAAGGCGCTTGAGAGAACCCTGGTTAAGGAACTCGGCAAAATAACACCGTAACTTCGGGAGAAGGTGTGCCCTCATTAGGTGAAGCGTTTTACATGCGGAGCCGACGGGGGCCGCAGAGAAATGGCGGTAGCGACTGTTTACTAAAAACATAGGACTCTGCTAAGTCGCAAGACGATGTATAGGGTCTGACGCCTGCCCGGTGCTGGAAGGTTAAGGGGATTTGTTAGGGGTAACCCGAAGCTTTGAACCGAAGCCCCAGTAAACGGCGGCCGTAACTATAACGGTCCTAAGGTAGCGAAATTCCTTGTCGGGTAAGTTCCGACCTGCACGAATGGCGTAACGACTTCCGCACTGTCTCAACCAGGGACTCAGTGAAATTGTATTGGCGGTGAAGATGCCGTCTACCCGCGAAAAGACGGAAAGACCCCGGCACCTTTACTACAGCTTGACATTGAATTTTGGAATAGTATGTGTAGGATAGGTGGGAGGCTTTGAAACCGGAACGCCAGTTTCGGTGGAGCCACCCTTGAAATACCACCCTTGCTATTTTAGAGTTCTAACCTCGACCCGTTATCCGGGCGAAGGACAGTGTCTGGTGGGTAGTTTGACTGGGGCGGTCGCCTCCCAAAGAGTAACGGAGGCGCGCGAAGGTTCCCTCAGGCTGATTGGAAACCAGCCGTGGAGTGTAAAGGCATAAGGGAGCTTGACTGCGAGAGAGACATTTCGAGCAGGTACGAAAGTAGGTCTTAGTGATCCGGCGGTCCCGAATGGAAGGGCCGTCGCTCAACGGATAAAAGGTACGCCGGGGATAACAGGCTTATCGCATCCAAGAGTTCACATCGACGATGCGGTTTGGCACCTCGATGTCGGCTCATCACATCCTGGGGCTGGAGCAGGTCCCAAGGGTTCGGCTGTTCGCCGATTAAAGTGGTACGTGAGCTGGGTTTAAAACGTCGTGAGACAGTTTGGTCCCTATCTTTCGTGGGCGCAGGATATTTGAGAGGATCTGTTCCTAGTACGAGAGGACCGGAATGGACGAACCAATGGTGTTCCAGTTGTCGCGCCAGCGGCATGGCTGGGTAGCTAAGTTCGGAAAGGATAACCGCTGAAAGCATCTAAGCGGGAAGCCCACCTCAAGATTAGATATCCCTTAAGCATGGAAACATGCTTAACTGAAGACTCCTCGAAGACTACGAGGTTGATAGGCCAGGTGTGTAAGCGCAGTAATGTGCTAAGCTTACTGGTACTAATCGGTCGTGAGGCTTGGCCACAAAATAACTGACATAAATAATTAAGAACGAATTCGACATTCCAAATTGCGCCGACGTTTGCATAAACGATTTTTCGGTGGCGATGGCGAAGAGGCAACACCCGTTCCCATCCCGAACACGGAAGTTAAGCTCTTCAGCGCCGATGGTACTGCACGGGAAGCTGTGTGGGAGAGTAGGACGCCGCCGAAAACCTTCTTCATACCAGCCCGCTCCCAGAGCCTTATGGGAGCGGGCTGTGTCGTTGTAACCCCCCTGAAAATTTTAAGATCTTCCGCATTTATTTGTTCTGTGTTAATATCCCTCTACCATTTATTGACCGATCCATTGAAAAAAATGAATCCTTTCAAGTCTATGGCTCAATATGGGTTTCCGGGGTATTAAAAATCGGGTTTTCATCCAATTCTGGATATTGTTTTTCTTATCCATGTTATTTATCGATGTCTTGGTACTATTCATTTTCCTTGAGAGGACCATTTCAAGGTCTATTGAACAAAAAAGATCATCTTTGATTATTGCTTGTGAAAACAAACGGATGGTTCCTTACACCCATAATAATTCAAGCCCGGGGATAGAGAACATCTTATTTGACAAGGGCGACCGTTTCCTTTTTGTTAAGGCGTCCGGGGCAGATCTGAACGACTATCCGTACGACCCGGCCAACACGCTCGATGCAGCGGTTTACCAGACCCTTAAAACAGGTTTGGCGACCACCCAAAAAACAGGAGTAACTATTGGCTTGCTTTTTTTGCAGCATGAATCGGTAATCATTACCTATCCAGTCCAAGCGGAGGGCAAAACCGTTGCTGCAGGAGGATTAAAAAGTTCTCTGGCAAGTATTTATCAGGACTTTCGCAGGATACAGAAAATCGCTTTCATTTTTGTGTTTATCAACAGCTTCTTTTTTGCTTTGTTCGGCAACCGGCAGCTTACCAGGATTTATTTCAGACCGCTGAAAAGGCTGGCCAAACGCGCAGAAACATATCAGGATGAAGACACCTTGTTCTTTTCGGTTCGAAAGGAGGACAACGAGTTCTCTGTCCTTTCTTCTTCTCTGAATAAAATGTTGCATCGCATTTCCGACGACAAGCTTGTGCTGAAGGAAACCATCGGGTCTCTCAAAGCTGCCAATCTTGAACTCAAAAAGGCGCAGAATGATGTCATTCGAGCCGAAAAGTTGGCGACGGTGGGACGCCTGACTTCTGGCATTGCCCACGAAATCGGGAATCCCATCGGAATTGTCCTGGGTTATCTGGATTTACTGAAGCAGGCAGATTTGACATCAGCCGAGCGAAATGATTTTATCGTCAGATCCGAAAAGGAAATCACGCGTATCAACAATATCATCCGGCAGTTGCTTGATATGTCCAGATCTTCCGCCGGTGAATCAAAGCCGGTGTCTATTCATCAGCTGCTTCAAGACTTGATTTTGGTGTTTAACTATCAACCGGCAGCCAATGCTATTGTGTTTGAATCAAATCTGGACGCCACTGATGATCTTGTTTTTGCAGATCCTGATCGGCTCCGACAGGTGTTTTTAAATATTCTGCTTAATGCTGTCGATGCCGTCAATTCAGGCCTTTCCAGCAATTCAAGGGTTAAGATTATTACCGAACCCACCATCGGTGATTCCGACCTGCCCGGTGTCCCTGAAGGAAATTTTATCACTGTGACCATCCAAGATAACGGACCCGGTATCCCTCCCGAAAATTTGCCCCATGTTTTTGATCCTTTTTTTACCACCAAGCCACCCGGGAAAGGGACGGGGTTAGGCCTCAGTGTCTCATTCATGATCGTTGAAAAACTTGGCGGCCATATAACTGTCTCCAACAGAGAAGAGATGGGTGCTTCCTTTGAGGTGATATTACCGTTGGCAAAGCCATGTGAATGAAGCAGTCTTAATAGATATATAGGTTGTCATGGAAAACAGTGAAAAACAAAAAAAAATCCTGATCATCGATGATGAAGAAAACATGCGCCATATGCTGAAAACCATGCTAACCCGCTACGGTTATGCAATTTGCACGGCTAAAGATGGCGCCGAAGGACTTGCCGCAATCACCAGCCAACAATTTGATTTCATACTTTGCGATGTGAAAATGCCGCAAATGAACGGCATGGAATTTCTAAAGGCAGGGCGCGAACGTCTGCTTTCAGCTACCGTAATCATGATGTCAGCCTATGGCAGCATCGACATGGCTATTGAGGCCATGAAACTGGGTGCTTACGATTTTATTTCAAAGCCGTTCAAAAATGAAGAAATTCGCCTGACCATCAAAAAAGCGGAAGAACGGGAGCGACTAAAAAAAGAAAACATTGAACTCAAAGAACGAATCCGACGAGTCGGCGGCAGTCTCTCATTCGGAAATATGGTAGGCAGGAGCCCAGCCATCCAAGCCGTTTTTTCGATGGCTTTGAAAGTGGCCCGATTTGACAGCACGGTGCTGATCACCGGTGAGAGCGGTACCGGCAAAGAACTGGTTGCCCAGGGAATTCATCGGGAGAGCGACCGACGGTCCGGTCCCATGGTTCCGGTAAACTGTGCATCCATACCCGAGAACCTCCTGGAAAGCGAGCTGTTCGGGCATGTCAAAGGTGCGTTTACCGGTGCAGATAGGGATAAGAAAGGACTTTTCGAAGTTGCGGAAGAGGGAACCCTGTTTCTTGATGAGATTGGCGATATACCGGTTTCCCTGCAACCCAAACTCCTCCGGGTGCTTCAGGAGAGCGAAATCCGACCGGTTGGCGGGGGCAAGTCCAAGGCCGTTAATGTACGCGTGGTTGCGGCTACATCAAAGGACCTTGAAAGGGAAATGGCGTCGGGACATTTCAGGGAAGATCTGTTTTATCGTCTCAATGTGGTCCCCATTGCCTTGCCGCCTCTTCGCCACAGGCCGGAAGACATTCCCTTGCTGTGCCAGTTCTTCATTACCCGCTTTAACGAAACCCTTGGCAGCGGTATCAAAAATATCTCTTCCGCTGCCATGGCTGCGTTGATGCGACACGACTGGCCCGGGAACATACGCGAATTGGAAAATGCGATCGAGCGGGCCATCGTCCTTGCAGATGGAACCACATTGGAATTTGAAAATTTTGTTTTTGGAAAGGCAGGGACGACGAATCCAGATTTACAGGGTAGCAGCTATGAGGGGTTCTCTTTGAAAGCCGCCAAATCAGAGTTGGAAGACAAAATGATCCGCAAGGCGCTTGCCGCAACCGGCGGAAATCGTACTCATGCGGCCAATATGCTTGAGATCAGCCACCCCTCTCTGTTGAGTAAGATGAAACTTTACGGCATCGACTGACGATCGGCTATAGTTTGGCCTGCTGAAATAACCTTTCGATATTCAGCCGGTTGATCATTTCCGTGAATATCTCGCCGATCACTTTTTCTGCACCACCACTGCCCATCACTTTCAGCCGTTCCGCACTCCCGGTAACCACCTCCCGCGCCACCAGCTGCGTGTCCTGAGTCAGGCTGGCTTCATAGCTGATGTCTGCCATCCATTTCTGGCCGACCAGATCAATGTGGAACTGATTGATGTTTATCTGAAACACCGGCACACCTGATGAAGGCTCACCGGTCACTCCCACACCTATCTTTTGCAGCCGCTGCTTAAGCGCTGTCTCGAACAGCCTCGGCAGCGGGTAGGCCCCCAATATTTTCTGCTGGTCGCCCGGCATTTCCAATGAAAGGGAAAACAGTCCGGTAAAGTCCTTGAATTTTTCTTTGGCGCTTTTGTTGAAAATCTCTGTGTCACTTCGAAGGTCACGGGTTTCAACAAAAACGGTTCGTCCCGCCAAAGTGTCTGCAGCGGAAGGCAGGCGATAGTCCACATCAATATAGGATTTTTTGGCACATGAACAACTTAACGTGGCCACCAGCAAAAGAATCGTCACTTTAAAACCCACCTTCACCCTCTTTAGAACCATGCCCCCTCCTTATGAAAACCTGAAATTTGGAAGAAAACGTACCTGTTGCCTACATGACGTTAAGATCTTTGTCAATGCAGGTCATCGTATACCGAGGACTTATTTGAAAACAATATCGTTTTTATCGTTAACGTAACCGGTTAATACGCTTGCCAAAACATGAGCTTCCATGGTATCCATGTCCAATCTTGCCCTGATATTCTACTTGCTTCTATGCGTTGTCACTACCTTGGCAACGCTTAATACTAAATTTCGATGGATTGTATCAGATCTATGTCAAGATTAACTCTAACTGTGTGGAGGGTGCGGAAAATGAAAAATTTAAGGCTTTTTGTTGTTCTCTCGCTGGTTTGCTTCGTTTGTTTCATGGCATGTGGTGATTCTGGCAAAGTCAGCGAAATGGAAAAAAAAGCAGCTGATGCTGAAAGCAAAGTTTCAGAACTTGAAAAGAAAGTGGCCGAGCTTGAAAAAGCTGCTGCGCCGATTGGCAAGACGTTGGAAAACGTCCTTGCCAAGGGCTATATTCAAGCGGGGGTTAACGGAGATCTTTTCGGTTTCGGAAAACCGGATGAAAAGGGTGTTTGGCAAGGTCTGGATGTAGATACGGCCAGGGCTATTGCGGCCGCGGTTTTCGGTGATGCCGAAAAGGTTAAATATACGCCCTTGACAGCAAAAACCCGCTTCACGGCGCTGCAATCCGGTGAAATTGATGTGTTGACCCGCAACTGCACCGTGACCCTGAGTCGCGACACCGATCTGGGCCTTGATTTCGCGCAAGTCAACTACTACGACGGCCAAGGCTTTCTGGTTCCCAAGAAGCTGGGTCTCAAAAGCGCCAAACAGCTTGACGGCGCATCGGTTTGCGTTTTGCCGGGTACCACCACCGAACTCAATGTGGCTGATTACTTTCGGGCCAATGGCATGAAAATGAAACCCGTGGTCATCGAAAATACGGCGGAACTGGCCAAGACTTTTTTTGCCGGTCGATGTGACTGCCTGACCTCGGATGCTTCCCAATTGGCCGGTACGCGCGCAGTCGCTCCCAATCCCCAGGATTATATCATTTTGCCGGAAATCATCTCCAAGGAACCCCTGGCACCGGCCGTGCGGCACGGTGACAACCAATGGAAGGATATTGTCAACTGGAGTGTGTTGGCCATGATCGAGGCCGAGGAACTCGGTATTACCTCTAAAAATGTTGATGACATGCTCAAAAGCGAAGATCCTAAGATCATGCGATTTCTGGGTGTGACCGAAGGCAACGGAAAGGCCCTCGGCCTGGATGAAAAATGGGCCTACAACATCGTCAAGCAGGTCGGCAATTACGGTGAAGTCTTTGAAAGAAATGTGGGCGTCAACACACCGCTGGGCATCGAACGCGGCTTGAACGCGTTATGGACCAATGGTGGGTTGATGTATTCGCCACCGTTCAAGTAAGTACGGACCGGACGCGTCGCCCGTTGCGTCATCTTGTCAGCCGGCGGGCGGCTTGATTCATTGGGACACCTAATCAAGCGTCTGTCGGGTCGCCCGACCTTCCATTCATCGGCCTGACAGACGTCTTTCCTGTGCAACAGCCCTATGCAGCCAAAACAAGACAAGATTCAGAGGATCGCCCCACCGGCAGCGGTCCCCTTTTACAACGACCCTAAAAAGCGCTCACTCCTGTTTCAGATTGTAACGCTTCTGATGGTCGGACTGGTGGCCTATTATCTGATTTCCAATACGCTGACCAATGTTGAAAAACAGTCGATCGCTACCGGTTTCGGATTTTTGGAGAAAGAAGCAGCCTTTGAAATCGGTGAATCGGCCCTCAGCTATTCTGCAGCCGACACCTATGGCCGTGCCCTGGTGGTCGGCTTTTTAAATACGCTGATCGTCTCGTTTGTCGGGATCATCATTACGGTCATACTCGGCACCTTGATCGGGATCGCCCGACTCTCTTCCAACTGGCTGGTTTCGAAGCTGGCGGCCGCCTATATCGAAGTGTTTCAGGACATACCGGTACTTTTACAGCTTTTTTTCTGGTATGCGTTTTTCTACAATGTCCTGCCATCACCCCGGCAGGCCATGCATCCGATCATGGGAGTATTCTTGAGTAATCGCGGCCTGGTGTTTGCCGTGCCGGAGACGCATCCGGTATACAAATATATGGGCATCTCGGTAATTGTTGCCTGTGTCGTTGTCTATTTCCTGCGGCGGTGGGCAAGACAGAGACAGGCGCGCACGGGCCAGCCTTTTCCGGTCTTTCGCGCATCCCTGGCGCTTGTGATCGGGCTGCCCCTGGCGACTTGGGTCGCCGGCGGTGCCCCGACCGCCATGAATGTGCCTGTTCTGAGAGGCTTCAATTTTATAGGGGGAGCCAATATCAGTCCCGAATTTACGGCCCTGTTGCTGGGGTTGATTTTTTATACAGCGGCCTTTGTGGCCGAAGTCGTCCGTGCCGGCATTCAGTCGGTCAGCAAAGGGCAGACCGAAGCGGCTAAGTCGCTCGGCCTCCGACCGAGCCAGGTACTGAATCTGGTTATTTTACCGCAAGCCCTGCGCGTCATCATACCTCCCATGACCAGTCAGATGTTGAACCTGACCAAGAACAGCTCACTGGCGGTTGCGATCGGTTACCCGGACTTCGTGTCCGTAGCCGGTACCACAATCAATCAGACCGGTCAGGCTATCGAAGGCGTGGCCCTGATGATGATCGTCTATCTTACGTTGAGTCTACTGACATCGGCCTTCATGAACTGGTACAACAAAAAAATGGCCTTGGTGGAAAGGTGAAATTTCCTTGTATATGGTATGGAAAGCGGCCTTTATTTTAATTTGAACCGACAATCGATAGGGACGGCTTCAACCCCTCGCCTTATCAGGGGACAGTATTTTTAAACCCATGGCTGGAACAAATATCAAGCCGATCAAAGAAGTGATCAAACCGCCGGCCACGAGCGTGGGGGCCCTTGGATGGATGCGGGCCAACCTGTTCAACAACTGGTTTAACTCGGTTCTGACGTTGTTCACCCTTTACACGTTGAGCAAGATCGTTCCCGCTTTTATCCGCTGGGCCTTTATCGACAGCCAGTGGCTTTCAAGCGGTGAAGCCTGCAAGGGTGCTGACGGCGCCTGCTGGTCGATCATTCCAGCCAACATTCGATTCATTATTTTCGGTTTTTTCCCCTACGAATCGCAGTGGCGGCCTCTGGTGGCCATGGTTCTTCTGATCGGCCTGCTGTTTTACAGCCGGAACAGGGACCATTGGAAAAAATCATTGGCCTATGCCTGGGGCGCCGGCCTTATAATCATGGGCCTTCTTATGAAGGGCGGGATTTTGGGGTTGGCTGCGGTTGAAAGTACGCAGTGGGGTGGGCTCCCGTTGACCCTGCTGCTGTCGGTCTTCGGGCTGGCGGCCGCCTATCCGCTGGGCGTTGTCCTGGCGCTGGGGCGCGCCTCGCGCATGAAGGCGATAAAAGTCCTGTGCATCGTTTATATCGAAATGATCCGGGGTGTACCGCTGATTACCCTGCTATTTATGTCGTCCATCGTTTTCCCGCTGTTTTTGCCCGAGGGCGTTACCGTTAACGTAATACTACGGGCGCAGGTGGCCATCATAATGTTTACCGCCGCTTATATTGCGGAAGTCGTGCGGGGCGGGTTGCAGGGGATGGCCAAGGGCCAGTATGAGGCTGCCGAATCACTGGGGCTCAACTATTACCAGACCATGCGGCTGGTGATTCTGCCCCAGGCCCTGAAAATCGTGATCCCACCGACGGTCAGCCAGCTTATCTCGGCTTTGAAAGATACCTCCCTGGTGGTGATCATCGCCCTGTACGATCTGCTCAAGACGACGCAGTCCGTCCTGTCGAATCCCACCTGGATGGCCTTTTCTTCCGAGGCCTACATTTTTGTGGCCTTGATCTATTTTGGCTGCTGTTATTTCATGTCCAGCTACAGCAGACGCCTGGAAAAAGAGCTGGATAGGGGGTTTTAACCGATGGCGCGTTGGTGCTGGATTCAGCGCGGATCATGTCCCGATTGAACAACAGGTTCAAAAAATGCGCACAACAAAACCTGAAGAGATTTCCATGAGCGAAGAGAAACCTGACAACCATCTGCAGCCGACCGGCGAAGCCATTATCGAGATCAAAGAGATGCACAAATGGTTCGGCGAATTCCATGTCCTGCAGGACATCAACCTGACCGTGCAAAAGAAAGAGCGGATCGTTATCTGCGGTCCTTCCGGATCGGGAAAATCGACCCTCATCCGCTGCATCAACCGGTTGGAGGAGCATCAGCGTGGTCGGATCATCGTCGACGGCATCGAGTTGACCAACGATATCAAGAACGTCGAGAAGATCCGGGCCGAGGTGGGCATGGTGTTTCAGCATTTCAACCTCTTTCCCCATCTTACCATTTTGGAAAATCTTACCCTGGGTCCGATCTGGGTGCGCAAGACACCTAAAAAAGAGGCTGAAGAGGATGCGATGGCATACCTGGAAAAAGTGCATATTGCCGAGCAGGCCAAAAAATATCCAGGGCAGCTCTCCGGCGGGCAGCAGCAGCGCGTTGCCATTGCGCGCAGTCTATGCATGAAACCCAACGTCATGCTCTTCGATGAGCCCACCTCGGCCCTGGATCCGGAGATGATCAAAGAGGTCCTGGACGTTATGATCGAACTGGCACGGGAAGGCATGACCATGCTGGTGGTGACCCACGAGATGGGATTTGCCAAGAGTGTTGCCCACCGGGTGTTGTTCATGGACTACGGTAAGATCGTCGAACAGAATACGCCCACGGAGTTCTTCGACAATCCCCAGAATGATCGTACCAAGCTGTTTTTAAGCCAGATTCTGCATTGAACCGCCGACACCACCAATCGCCTTCTCGGGAAATGGCCATGAACCCGCTAACCTGCGCCCGGATCCATTTAGATCGCCTGCGATTCAACTTTTGTGAAATTAGAAAAAAAATAGCTCCGGCCCGACTGATTCCCGTGGTCAAGGCCGACGCATACGGCCACGGCGCCATTTCCGTATCGCGATGCCTGGTCGATGAAGGGGCGGATTTCCTTGCCGTAGCCCAGTACCGGGAAGCCATGGAGCTTCGTGATAGTGGCATCCATGTTCCTATTCTCATTTTCGGCCGACTTTTCCCTGACCAGATTCCTGAGGCCCTCCGGGCGGGTTTTCGGATTACCCTTTTCGGGGTGGAAGACATCAACTGGATAGAACGGGTGACAGGAAACCAACCGGTCCACGTGCATGTCAACGTGGAAACCGGCATGGGGCGGGTGGGGGTGCTGCCAGAGCAGGAACCGGAATTCTTCGACCATCTGCGACGCTCGCGGTGCTGCGTCTGGGAGGGTTTGTACAGCCATTTCGCCACCTCCGACGAGACGGATAAAACCTATGCCCGGGAACAATTGAATCGTTTTAATGTTCTGATCAAACGGTTGGAAAACAAAGGCGCACTTCCGCCCATGATTCACATGGCCAACAGCGGGGCAGTACTGGACATGCCGGACAGCTACTTTACCGCCTGTCGTTCCGGGATCATGCTTTACGGTCATTACCCGTCATCGGAAACCTCGCGATCGATCCCCCTGAGACAGGTCATGACGTTCAAGACGGCTGTCACCCATTTACGGCGACTGCCTGCCGGCCATAATGTGAGCTACGGAAGGCGCTGGAAAACCGAACGGGAAACCACCATTGCCGTGCTTCCGGTTGGCTATGCAGACGGGGTTCGGCGCCATCTGACCGGCAGATTCCAGGTGATGATCGGCGGCCGGTATTACCCGGTGGTGGGGACCATTACCATGGACCAGATCATGGTGGATGTGGGTGACGACCCAGTAACGGTGGGCGACGATGTCCTAATCTGGGGAGACGCTGAAAACGGCCGGATACAGGTCCTTGATGTGGCCGAAGCCATTGGATCGATTCCCTATGAAATGACCTGCGGCGTCTCCCGGAGGGTTCAGCGAGTGGTTGTTGACGATCATTGCCCTATCGGCGCCGATTAACAGCGTTGCCGTCTGCGGATAGGGAGAGTTGAGTCTGCTGTTGCATGTCGATTTCTATTCTCATAATTGTGGCTGCCTCCCATGAAGTGCCCTGAATGCCAGAATAAAGTCGCTATCGATGCCGTCAGCTGCCCCGTATGCGGTTGTCCGCTTGACCGACGCTGTGGCACCTGCCGGATGGTTAACCGGCCTTTCAGCAAATTTTGCACCGCGTGCGGGCATCCTTTGGCGTCAATCCCAACATCTCCGTTTCCTTCAGGCTTTTCAGCAGATCCGGCCCACCCCATTTCCCACCCGCCTGCCGCCGGGCAAGAGGAATACGGGAACAGCAGCGAACGAAAACTGGTGACGGTGCTTTTTTCGGACCTTTCCGGATACTCTGCCCTGTGTGAACGCCTGGACCCTGAAGATGTTCGCGAGATGATGAACCTCGTATTCAAGGAAATCGTCGGCATCATTATCCGATATGAAGGTTACATTGACCGGATTATCGGGGATGAAGTGTTGGCTGTTTTCGGGATACCGCGCACCCATGAGGATGATCCGGTACGGGCGATTCGCGCAGCTGTCGATATTCATGACACCGTGGCAAGGATGACCGGTCGATTCCGAGGGCGGTTGGAAGGGCCCCTGGCGATGCATTCGGGAATTGCCACGGGCTTGGTGGTGACAGGGAAAACCGATCTGAGGACCGGACGGCACGGCATCACCGGCGAACCGGTGAACCGGGCATCGTTGCTGACCAACCTGGCGATTTCCGGAGAAATTCTCGTGGGAATGTGCACCATGCCTTCCACGTCAGGTTTCTTTTTCTTCGAGAAATGCAAATACAAGACAGGTCGGCACAGGACGGAAACCATTGATGCCTATCGCGTCCTCAGCACGGTGAAGAAGCCAGACAAGATCAGGCGGGTCCAGGGCTTGCGGGCCAGGCTCATCGGACGCAGGACCCAAATGAAAGACCTGCATGCTTGCCTGTCAGTGGTGGCAGAGGGAAGGGGAACCTGTGTCTTTTTAGAGGGTGATGCCGGGACCGGGAAAAGCCGCTTAATCTCGGAATTTAAAAAAACGTTGGCCCGGCGCCACCACCAATGGCTTCAGGGAAACGCCTATGCCTACACGCAGGGGATTCCCTATTTTCCCCTCATCGACTTATTGGGTCGTGCGGTCGATCTGCGTGACGACGATTCACAGGAAGTGGTTCGGAAAAAGCTGGCCATTGAACTCAGGACCACTCGTGATGATGACAAAGCGATTTATCAGATCATCGAGCGGCTATTCACCCTGTCCAATGACAAGTCCCTGCAAATTTCGCCGGAATCCTGGAAAATTAAGCTGAAGCAGGTGCTGGTAGCCATGATCCGCAGCCAGTCCCGGACCGGGCTGACGGTTATCTGCATCGAAGACTTGCATTGGGCGGATCCATCTACGGTGGATCTGTTACGAAACCTGCTAAACGAGGCGGATCTTCCCGTTTTTTTTCTGATCAGCTACCGCCCTGGTCAACTGGCCTTCAACCATCGCCAGATTATCAACCCCTATTATCAGAGCCGGTGTATTCAGCTCAAAGACCTTCCACCTGAAAAGAGCAAAGAACTAGCCAAATCCCTGCTTCAGTCCGAGCATGTGCCACCCCTGCTGTCAGCATTCATCTCCGACCAGCTGGGAGGAAATCCATTTTTTCTCGAAGAGGTTATCAATTCGCTGGTCGACACGGGAACTTTGAAAAAAAGAGGTGCAACCTGGGAGGTTTCCGGTGCTATCGGAGAAGCGGTTTTCTCGTCCAGTGTCGCTGCGGTAATAGCCGCCAGGCTGGATCGGTTGGGTGATGCCGCCAAGCGGATCGTGCAGGAGGCTTCAGTCATTGGCAGACGGTTTGCCCCGGCTGTATTGAAACAGATTTCTTCCGACCCCGAACGCGTCGATAAAAATCTCGCCATCCTTAAATCAATGGGTCTGATCCTGGAAAGCGAAGATCCCGGTGAACGGTTATGCCAATTCAAACACTCGCTGGTTCAGGAAGTAGCCTACAAAAGTCTGCTGAAGCGACAGCGAAGGGATCTGCATGAGAAGATCGCCCAGGTTCTGGAAAGCCAGAACCCGGAACGCATCGATGCCCTGTGCGAAATCCTGGCGTACCATTTCAGCAACGGACATTCCTTTCACAAGGCCGTGACCTATCTGAAGCAGTCGGGACGTAAGGGATTGAAAAAATATGCCGTGACCGAATCCCATAATTACTTTGAAAAGGCGTACCACATGCTGTTGGACGGGGACCGATTGGCCGAGGATGCGTCCCGCCGTACAGTGGAACTGCTGCTGGAATGGTTTTTTGTCTTTAACCTGCGCGGGCGCTTCGAAGATGCGTTGAATTTGATGAAGCGGCATGAATCGGCGGCGATGAACAGCCCTGATCTTCATTTAAAGGGGATGTACCTCGCCTGTCTGGGCTGGGCTTATCAACGGCGTGAACATCTCACTCTTTCCAGGGACTGTCTGATGGAATCCTTGTCCATCGGCGAACAGATAAGAAATTACAAGGTGATCGCATACTCTTGCGCATGTTTGATATGGACCTGCACCGACCTCGGCCGTCTTGACGAGGCCTTGGTTTTCTCCGCCAAAGCCGAAGAGGCATCTCATTTTTTCGAATCCGAAGATCCCTCATGGTCTTTTGAGATGGACCAGGACCTGGTCCGGTTCGTTCTCACCGGAACGGCCATTGCCCAATGGTTCAAGGGGGATTGCCGTCAATGTCATAAACTGGGAGATCGCCTGCTGTTTTACGGGGAAAACGCCGGGGATGTAAACAGCATCTCCGAAGGGTACCTGGCCCACGGCATGGGATGCTTTGCGGCCGGGGATTACCGGGGCGCCATCGAAAAATGCACCCTTGCCATCGACAGTTCGGCGGACCCTCTTTACGCTTTCAATGCCCGGTTTCTAATGGCATATTCTCATCTTTCCCTGGGTGAGGTCTCCCCGGCGGAGGAAAATCTTAATGCGATCATTACGTTTTGCAAGGCATCAGGATATGAGTACATCGGAACATCGGCAGATGCCCTGTCCAGCGTCGTTGCCGTGGCCAAGGGGAATATCGGTTTCGGGGTGAAGGCCATCAACCGGCACGCCAAGCAGTACATGGCCGACGGAAAATTTTACCACGCCCAGACATTCCATTACCTACTGGGCAGCATCTACCTGCGGATTGCCTTGCGCGAAGGCGATTTGGACTTTTCAACGGTGGTAAATAATCTGCCGTTTTTCGTGGTTCATCTTCCACGGGCGGCAAAGCATGCGGAACACCATTTCAAAGTGGCCATAAGGATCGCAGAACAGATCAATGCATTAGGGATCAAAGGCCAGGCTTCTCTCGATCTGGGACGGCTCTATCTGGCCAAAAAAAGAAACCGTCTGGCCGTGCCGCTGTTCAAACAGAGCATTGCCCTGTTTGAACAGCTGGGGGCGGACGGCCACCTGGAACGGGCGCATGCTGGCCTGAATACTCTTGAATAAAGAATGGCTGCTATTTTATGCAGCGCCGCCGGTCTGGGCCTGTTTCCGCAAAAGATCGTAGAGTTGGCGGGTTGTCTTCCCCACCTTGCCGTCGCCAATGGATTTTCCGTCGATCCGCACAACCGGGAGCAACTCGGTGACGGTTCCGGTCAGAAAAACCTCATCGGCTCCATATAACGCGTCGGTTCCGAAAAACGATTCCTCAACATCCAGGCCCGCGTTCCTGGAGACATTAATTACCACCATGCGGGTAATGCCCGGAAGGATGTTGTCTGTCAGAGGATGGGTGGCCAGCCGGCCGCCGGATACGATGAACAGATTTGAACTGGTTCCTTCGCGGACGATTCCCTGGTCCGAGACGAAGATGGCATCGTCGCAGCCTGCATCCAGCGATTTCTGTTTGGCCAGGCTGTTGGCCAGCAGTTGCACGGTTTTGATGTCGCACCGGCCCCAGCGGATATCTTGAACGGTGATAACGGTCGCTCCCTTTTTCCGTTTTTCTTCCGGTATTTCCTTGACCGGACGGATGGTCATGATGATCTGGGGGGGCATATCCGGGGTGATGGCATGGTTGCGGGGAGCGACGCCTCTTGAAATCTGAATGTAGATGCCCGCCCGCTGGTAGCCGGAACGGTTGAACAGATCCAGGATGGCTTTTCTGATGTCGGCGCGGGAGATCGGATCGAAGGCTATTTCCCGCATGGATCGCTCCAGCCGATCCAGATGTTCCTCCAGCATGAACAGGTGTCCATCATAGCTGGCGATAAACTCATAGACCCCGTCGCCGAACTGGTAGCCCCGGTCTTCGATGGGCACGACCGCTTTTTCAATGGGCATGATTTCTCCGTTAACATAGGCCAGGTCCGGCATACGAGCCTCCTTTCGAAGCGCTTGATATTTCTTTCGGTGTAGTGTCCGGTCGCTGATCGAGAATGATCAAACGAGGTTGACCATACACTAAATTTATATGCGTTGAAACCACTTTGGCTTTAAATTCCAGGGTACTTGACGGTATTGGTGATTGGACGTTTGACACAGGATTCCCTCCTGGGATATACCGCTTCCAAAGCTGCCCCAAGGCTGATCCTGTATGATAAACTAACGGACACAACCCAGATATTCGGATCGGATAATATCCATGAAACCCATCGTTGCCCTTGTCGGCAGACCCAATGTGGGTAAATCCACTTTTTTCAACCGGATCACCCGCTCCCGGGATGCCATTGTGGATAATCTTCCCGGCGTGACCCGGGACCGGAATTTCGGTGATGCCCGCTGGAACGATAAAGCCTTTACCCTAGTGGACACCGGCGGATTTGCCGAAGGGGATGACGATGCATTTGCTCCGCACATCCGCCAGCAGGTGGAACAGGCCATCGCTGACGCCGATGTCATTGTCCTCATACTTGATGGAAAAGGGGGGCTTTCTCCCTTTGATTTCGACCTGATCAACATCCTGCGAACCGCAGACAAACCCGTGTTCTATGTGGTCAACAAGATCGACGGTGAAGGGCAGGAAAAAGCCCTGTCCGATTTTTACAGCCTGGGCATCGATACCCTGTTCCCGGTATCGGCCGAGCACGGATACGGGGTCGCTGATTTCATGGATGAATTGACGGCCGGGTTTGCCGAAATGACGGATGAGGAAGAACGGTTCGATTCCATCCGTATTGGGGTGGTAGGAAAACCCAATGCCGGCAAATCCTCCCTGATCAACGCCATTTTAGGTGAGGATCGGCTGGTCGTCAGCGAGGTCGCCGGCACCACCCGGGATTCCATCGACTCCGTCTTTACCCGGGGAAATCAGAATTACGTGCTGGTGGACACCGCGGGAATTCGCAGAAAGGGAAAGGTGTCCTTGCGTCTGGAAAAATTTTCGATCATCAAGGCCCTGCGCAGTCTGGAACGGTGCGATGTGGCCCTGATTGTTATCGATGCCGAGCAGGGCATCTCCGATCAGGATGTCCATGTGGCCGGCTACGCCTACGACCGCGGATGCGGGGCGATTTTTCTGCTGAACAAATGGGACCGGGTGGACAACCGGGACGGCAATGCCCTGAAACGGTTAACGGAAAATCTGCGCATGGACGCCAAGTTCCTGAATTTTGCACCGGTGACGACGGTTTCGGCTAAAACCGGGCAGCGGGTTCAACGAATCTTTCCGCTTGTGGATGAGGTTTACGCCCAGTATTCTGCCCGGATCACTACCGGGAGGTTGAACAAGGCCATGGACCAGGCCCTGACACGCACCCAACCCCCGATGCACAAAAATACGCGGCTCAAATTCTACTATGCCACCCAGGTGTCAACCCGACCGCCCACTTTTGTCAGTTTTGTGAATTTCCCGGACGGGGTGCATTTTTCTTACCAGCGCTACCTGGTGAACCAGATCAGAGAGGTGTTCTCCCTGGACAAGACGCCGGTTCGCCTGCTGTTGAAACAGCGCACCGGAAAGAATCCGGCTTTTTTAAACAAGAAGTCCACACCCCTCAAACGAAAAAAAAAGTCCAGCAAGCGCCTGACTAAACGATAAAGATGGACCTTTTCGATTATCAGTCTGCAGAATCCACCGATTTTCAGCGGCCCCTGGCCGAGCGTATGCGTCCGCGCCGCCTGGCAGACTTGTTCGGCCAGGATGCGGTTACGGGGCCGGGCTCATTGATCCGCCATGCCATCGAAAACGACCGGATTTTTTCCATGATCCTGTGGGGGCCGCCCGGTTGCGGGAAAACCACCCTGGCTCGGATCATTGCAGGCGAAACCCAATCGCATTTCATTCATTTTTCGGCGGTGCTTGCCGGTGTCAAACAGATCCGTGAAGTCATCGACGAGGCCAACAAACAACGGCAGTTCCGGCGAAAGCGAACCATCCTGTTCGTGGATGAAATCCATCGGTTTAACAAGGCCCAGCAGGATGCCTTCCTCCACCATGTGGAATCCGGGCTGATCACCCTCATCGGCGCCACCACGGAGAATCCGTCCTTCGAGGTGATTTCGCCGCTGTTGTCCCGCTGCCGGGTCGTTACCCTCAGTTTGCTGGATGAAGAGGCCATTGGCCGCGTGCTTGATCGGGCCATGAAAGATAAGACGGACGGGCTGGGCAATCTGGATCTAATCCTGACCGACGATGCCCGGGCGTACTTGATTCAGATCGCTTCGGGGGATGCGCGCAACGCCCTTAACAGTCTGGAGGTGGCCAGCACTTTGATTTTGGCCGAATCCCCGCCCGAAAGGGGCAGCCGACGGGCGATCGGCTTGCCGCAGGTGGAAAGCGCGCTGCAGAAAAAGGCCTTACTATACGACAAAGGCGGTGATGAGCATTACAACCTCATCTCCGCCTTTCACAAGAGCTTGCGGGGCAGCGATCCCGATGCGGCCCTGTATTGGCTCGCCCGCATGCTGGAGGCCGGGGAAGACGCCCTGTATGTGGCCCGACGTATGGTGCGATTCGCCTCCGAGGATGTCGGCAATGCCGATCCGTTTGCCCTGCGCCTGGCCTTGGGGGCCATGGACTCCTTTCGCTTTCTGGGGCACCCGGAAGGGGATCTGGCGCTGGCCCAGGCTGCCGTCTATCTGGCCACGGCGCCAAAGAGCAACAGTGTCTACAAGGCCTGGAACGCGGCGAAGCAGACGGTCAGGGCAAAAGGCGCGCTGCCTGTTCCCCTGCATATCCGCAATGCACCTACCGGCTTAATGAAGGATTTGGGCTATGGCAACGGGTACCGCTATGCCCATGATTTTAAAGACGGTTACGTTGTACAGGACTACCTGCCTGATGCCATTGCCGGCGAGCGGTTTTATTTTCCGACGGAACGGGGGTATGAGAAGATGATTGCCGTTCGGCTGGCGAACTGGCGGGCATTGAAGGAAAAGACGAAAAAATGAGATGAATGGGCGGATCGGGAATGCTGGGATCGAGGGTTTGAAAGTATGCTTTCATCGGTCATCGCCGATGCCCAATTGATTTGCCCCATGGTTGTTGGACCATACGGAGAAACAGAACGTTTAAACCCCATCCCGCACAACTTGCCTATCCATATTGAAAGGAGGGCGTTCGATGTCCAAATTCGATAGCATTACCCGCATGTTGACCGTGTTAACCCTGCTGACCGCCGGCGTCTGTTTCACGATTGTTCCGGCGGGTGCGGATATGCGGCTTTTCAAGGGGCAGACCGTTTATGTACCGGTCTATTCACACATTTACAGCGGTGACCGGGAGCAGCCGTTTTACCTGGCTGCCACCCTGAGCATCCGCAACACGGACCTGAAGCATGAAATCAAATTAACAGCTGTGGATTATTACGATTCCGAAGGAGCGTTTCTGAAGCACTATCAGGACACGACCCTGACCCTCAACGCCATGGCCACGCGGCGCTACGTGGTGCCCGAATCGGATAAAAGCGGGGGATCGGGGGCAAAATTCATCGTCCGCTGGCAGTCGGACCAACCGGTGGCGGAGCCGCTGATCGAGTCGGTGATGATCAGCACCAAAACCCAGCAGGGGATTTCCTTTACGTCCCGGGGCCGGGTCCTTGAGGTTACTTTGCCATAGTTGGCGATACCGATTTATTTTTTCAACGTGGTTTTCAGAACCACAATCAGCATCCCGCCCGCCAGCATCATGGCCGCGCAGAGCATCTGGCCCATGGAAAAGGACATAAAGACAAAACCGAGTTGGGCATCGGGCTGGCGCGCATATTCGATAAAGAACCTTACCAGTCCGTACCCGATGAGGTAGAGGCCCAGCATGACCCCCGGGGTGCGGATCCGGCCTTTGATCGACCACAAGACCAAAAACAGGACGATGCCTTCGAAAAAGGCCTCATACAACTGGGAGGGGTGCCGTCGTCCGGGACCCGGAGCGATGGGGAAAAACATGCCGATGGGAAGTGTGGTCACCCGCCCGTAAAGCTCGCCATTGATGAAGTTGCCCAGCCGGCCGAAGGTATAACCCAGCGGAATGCAGGGTACGATAAGATCGGCCATGCGTAAAAATTCCATGTGGTTTTTGCGCACGAAAATTACCGCCGCCACAACCACACCGATCAGCCCGCCGTGATAGGACATGCCGGTGATGCCGGTAAAGTGAATACCGCCGGAGAATTCGAAAGGCAGGATAATTTCAAGGGGGCGCTGCAGATAGTAAGAGAAGTTGTAGAAAAGCACATATCCCAGACGGGCACCGACGATCAATCCTATAATCATGGCCGTCAAGAGGCTCTGGAGTTGTTCGTTGTCGATCTTGAATCGGTCTTCCCGCCGGATTCGATAGCTGGCCAGCAGGTACGTGGTGGCAAAGGCCACGATGTACATGAGCCCGTAATACTGCAGCCGAAAACTGCCGATCTGGAAAATCACCGGATCCATGTGTTCCGGCAGATGCTGCCACCAGTAGAGAAAATCTTTCATATCCATTCGCTTTCGCTGATTCACCGTTGGTTTGAAGGGCTCGACATTACTACCCCCCGGACCCTTGCGTCAATACCCGCTGCTCGTTGGATTCTGGTTTCGGGCTCGAGGTCTGGCTATTTTTAATATAGCCATCACGAAGTGATCCCTTCCTTCGATATCGGACATTGGACCATCTGCGGTTCTGTTTTCAAACGATCCAAGCCATCATGACGAATCGACGGGTGAAGGTCAGGACGGGAGCGGAAACGAGTTCCTTTTTTGATCGCACGCGGGTAGGGTCGGCTGCGGCGCTGTCCGCCGACTTCAGACCTCCGGCTTCGGTTTGCCCATGGCCCATTCCAATTGCGCCAGGGCGGTTTCGTACCCATAGCGTGCCTCCAGATAGGCGCTTTCCGCACCGTTGAGGTAACTGCGGGCATCGAGCACCTCGGTGGAGGTGGCTAACTGCTGGAGGTAGAGCAGGTTGGTGATGCGCCAATGCTCCCGGGCCTGGTTCAAGGCGGTTTGCGCGGTATTTATATTTTGAGCGGCCACATCCAGATCGAGGCGGGCCTGAACCACCTGGAGCCTAATATCGTCCCGGATTTTTTCCAGCGCTTGCGCCAGCGCTCGCTGCTCGGCATTGACTCTGGCGGAAGCGGCGCGCGTTTTTCCGAATTCGAAAAAGGTCCAGCGGGCCTGAACGCCCAGGCTGGCATTGTATTGGTTGGAATAGTCATTGGATGTGGCCCCCAGATCGTCCCCGTCTTGCTGGTATTTGCCCATAAGGTCGATACGCGGGTAATAGTCGCTTTTGGCCAGAAGGCGTTCGTTTTCCTTCAACTGAAGGGACTGCTCGATTACGGCAATTTCAGGCCTGGCTCGCAAGGCTTGATCAACCTGGGCATCCAAATCGTCGGTGACGGGGGGCGACGGGTCCATGTCTTCGATCTCGATGTCGCTGTTGTATTTTCTGCCGATCAGCAGGCACAGGGCTGTGCGAACCTGTTTAACGCTGGCCTGCGCCCGGTGCTGCTGCTGGTCGGCATCGGCCCGGGCCACCCGTGATTTGAGCAGATCATTAAAAGGCACCAGCCCGTTTTCATGGAATTTTTGCACATCGGCCGCATGGGCCGCCAATGCTGCCGCGCTGCTTTCGGCCACCGCGAGGCGCTTTTCCGCCATGAGCAGATCGAAACAGCACTGCTTGACCTGGAGGATGACGGCCTGTCGCGTCTGCTGCAGCTCCAGTTCCCGTGTCTCCAGCCCCAGCTCGGCCAGACGATGACGGGCGCTGATAGCGAAGCCGGAGAAAAGGGGCTGGGTCAGGGCCACCTCCCAGTGGTGCTGGTCGCGGCTGTTGGTGATCGCCTGGTTTCCGTTGATGTTGACAAATGGCGCTTCGGCCAGGCTCTGATAATTGTATGCCGCCGAGAACCGGGGAAGATAATTCGCACGGGCCTCCCGTTCGGCGAAGTCTGCCGCCTGCCGATAGGCCTGCCCCTGATGGATCAAAGGGTTTTTCACCAGCGCTTCCTGGACGGCGGCGTCGATGGTCAGCGGCGCGGCAGCGCAGAGGTTGACGCTGACCAGTACCATATAGATGATGATCGCTAACCGTTGCATTGTTTTCTCCTGAAATGGGACATTATTCCAATGTTTTTCTGAATCGCGCCACGGCCAGTGTGAGAAAACAGGCCGCCAGGGCCGCCAGGGCTCCGATGGGCAGCCACAGGATGCGGACCCCCACCCCTTTGATCACGATGCCGTGAAGGATCTGCAGGAACCAGCGCATGGGATTGAACACGGTGAACCACTGGATGATTTCCGGCATGTTACGGATGGGGAAAATGAATCCGCTCAGCAGAATGGCGGGCACAAGGATGAAAAAAGCCGTGAGCAGGGCCTGCTGCTGGGTTCGGGCGGTGACGCTCACCAGCAGGGCCAGGCCCAGATTTCCCAGGATGTATATCGTGGCCGCCGCGTAGAGCAAGGGCACGCTTCCCTGGATGCGGATGCCGAAGACCGCGCGGGCAATCAGGAACATCAGGGTCATGGTGACCATGCCGGTTGCCAGAAATGGCAGGGTTTTCCCCAGGATGAACTCCACCCGGTGGATCGGCGTAACCATCACCTGCTCGATGGTGCCGATCTCTTTTTCCCGGACGATGGCCATGGAGGCCAGCACCAGTCCGATCAGGATCAGCATGACGGCGATCAGGCCGGGGACGAAGTAGTACTTGCTTTCCAGGTTGGGATTGTACCAGGCACGTGTGCGGATACCAACGGGGCTGGACAGCGCAGCGGCACCGCCGGCCCGTTCCTCGAACATCCGCTGGTTGAAATGGGCCACAGCCTGACTGGCGTAATTGAGGGTTACGGCTGCATCGTTGCTCATGGTTCCGTCTACCAGCAGTTGCACGGTTGCAGCTTTACCCGACCGGACATCACCCGAAAAATGTTGCGGAATGCGGATAACCGCCCGCACCCGGCCGCTGTCAAGCAACCTTTGAACGAGCGTATCGGTGGCCAGGCGGCGGGTGATCTCGAAATAATTGCCGCCGGCGAACTCGGCCACCAACTGACGACTTTGCGGGCTGTTGTCCGGGTCTACCACCGCCGTGCGGATGTCTTTCACGTCCGTGGTCAGGGCAAACGCCAGCACCGTCATCTGGACCAGGGGCATGACCAGCACCACCAGGCGCATGCGCACATCCCGGAACATCTGCAAAAATTCCTTGTAGAGCATCTGTCGAATGCGCAAAATCATGCTTTATCCTTCCAGTTTCAGTCTCATCTTGCGATGGGCGAGAAATACCATCACCGCGGCATAGACCGTCAGCAGGGCGGCGTTGAGGCCGAGGACCTCCAGGCCGATGCCCTTTAAAAAAATGCCGCGCAGCAAGGCGATGAAATAGCGCGCCGGAACGATGAAGGTGATGGCCTGAATGGCCGCCGGCATGTTGTAGATGCCGAAAACGAATCCGGAAAGGAGCAGTGTGGGCAGGTATCCGGTAAACAGGGCGATCTGATTGGCCAGCACCTGGGTCTTGAGAACGATGCTGAGCAGCAGGCCTAGGAACAGGGCGCCGGTGAGAAAAATAGATGCGGACAGAAACAGCAGGCCTGCGCTGCCCCGCAGAGGCACGTCGAAGATCCAGCGGCCCATGGCCACGGCGATGGCCACGTCGGCCAGACCGATCACAAAATAGGGCACCACCTTGCCAAGGACCAGTTCGGGAACCCGGATGGGGGTGCTGATGAGTTGTTCCATGGTGCCGGTTTCCCACTCGCGGGCCATGGTGACGCTGGTGAGCATGGCGGCGATGACCACCATCACCAGGGCGATGATGCCGGGGATGATGACGTTGCGGCTTTCCATATCCGCGTTGTACCATACCCGCGGTTCCAGGGTCACTTGTCCTGCAACGCCCGGATGGACACCTGCTGCGACCTGCAGCCGGCTGTTGTAAATTTGGCCGATGGCGGTGATATAGCCCACGGCCAGGGTCGCGTTGTTGGCATCGGAACCGTCGATCAGGGCCTGTATTTCTACCGGTTGGCCGGCCCGGGTGCGGGCGGCGAAATCGGCCGGGATCACCAGAGCGACCATGACCGTGCCGGCATCGAGCATGTCGGCCAGATCCCCGTAGCCCTGTGTGTAGTGGTCGACGGAGAAATAGGCCGAACCGTCGAACAGGCTGATCAGCTCTCGGCTCTGGGCCGTTCGGGATTGATCCCAGAGAGCGGTGGGAACATGCTTGAGGTCCATGGTCAGAGCATATCCGAACAGGGCGATGAGGAGCATGGGAATGGCAATGGCCAGTACCAGGCTGCGCCAGTCGCGAACCACGTGGATGAATTCCTTGCGGGCCACGGCGATGAAACGCTGCAGCTTCATCGGCACTGCCTTCGGCGGCTGCCCGTAGGCCCGGTTTTGAGGTCACTTTTCTTTTGCATGGTCGCGATTCTCTTTCTCGATGAGGGAGACAAAGACATCTTCCATGTTGGGGTCGATGCGCGCCATCGTCACGTTCGACAGGCCGAGTCTGTCGGTCAGCCGGCGGATGCGCTGCTGGGCGATGTCGGCGTTGTCCACCTTCAGGTGCAGCCCGGCGCCGAACAGGGCTACATCCTGGATGCCGTCTATGGCCGACAGCGCATCCATGAGGTCCTGGGGTTCCGGGCAGCGGAGATCGAGGATGGTTTCCTCGACCAGGCGGTTTTTTAATTCCCGGGGGGTGCCCAGGGCAATCATCCGCCCTCGGTAGATCATGGCCACCCGGTCGCAGTATTCGGCCTCTTCCATGTAGTGGGTGGTGATGAAAACGGTTCTGCCCCGGGCGGCCATGTCGTAAATCAGGTCCCAGAACCGGCGTCGGCTCAAGGGGTCCACGCCGCTGGTGGGTTCGTCGAGGAAAACGATGGGCGGCCGGTGCAGGATTGCACAGGCCAGGGCCAGACGCTGCTTCCACCCGCCGGCCAGCAGCCGGGTGGCCTGAGTTTCGCGCCCTTCCAGACCGGCCATGCGGACCGCCCAGGCGCGGCGCTCGGCCATGCGCCGGCCGGACAAACCATATATCCCGCCGTAAAAATTGATATTTTCGGCAACGGTGAGGTCATCGTAAAGAGAGAACTTTTGGCTCATGTAGCCGATGCGCTGCTTGATGGCTTCCGCCTGGCCGACAAGGTCGCATCCGGCCACCTGCCCGCCCCCGTCGGAAGGGCTGAGCAGGCCGCAGAGCATGCGGATGGTGGTGCTTTTACCGGCGCCGTTGGGGCCCAGAAACCCAAATATTTCACCGGTCGCTACGGTGAGGTTGATGTGGTCAACGGCGATGAAATCGCCAAACCGGCGGGTCAGATCCTGAACCTGAACCGCCTGGGCGCCGGGGGTCGCTTCGGGCGAATGGGGGGCCGTGGTTTCCTCTGGCGGCGGGGTGTCGCGTGGCTGGGTGGCCGTAATCGTGTTGACGAAAACGTCTTCAAGACTGGGAGGAATCCGGCTGATTTCCTGAACCGAAATATTGGCATCGCTCAATACGCGGCGTGTATCCTGGATAAATTTGTCCGGGTCCCGGCAAACGATGTGGACGCTGTCGCCGAAAAGGTTCACGCTGACGGCGCCGGTCAAATTCCGGCGCAGCATCCGGCTGGCCAGCCGGGACTGGCCGCAGCGCACGGCCAGGATATTCATTGGAAGGGACTGCCGAACGGTTTCGGGACTGCCTTGGATCAACAGCCGTCCCTGGTCCATCAATCCGATGCGGTTGCAGCGTTCGGCTTCGTCCAGATAGGCCGTGGTGACCAAAATGGCCACCCCGCCTTTGAGCATGCGGTAGAGAATACGCCAAAAATCCCGGCGGCTGACCGGGTCCACGCCGTTGGTGGGTTCGTCCAGCAAGAGCACCTCGGGGGTATGAATCAGGGCGCAGGTCAGTTGCAGCTTTTGCTTCATGCCCCCGGAGAGTTTGCTGGCCTGCCGTTTACGGAAGGGCCGCATGTTGGAAAAATCGAGGAGTTCTTCCAGGCGCGCTTCGCGCGCCTGACGGGCCATTCCATACAAATCCGCATAAAAATGAATGTTTTCATCCACCGTCAGGTCCGGGTACAGGCCGAAGCGCTGGCTCATGTAGGCCAGGTGCGTTTTGACCTTGCCGCTTTGACCCGGCAGGTCGCATCCGGCCACCCGGATCCGTCCGCCGGAAGGGTCCAGGAGTCCGGCCAGCATGCGTAAAGTTGTGGTTTTACCGGCACCGTCCGGCCCAACCAAACCGTAAATTTCGCCCTTGTTCACGCAAAGCGACAGGCCGTCCACGGCAGACAGGCCGCCGAAGGACCGGGTCAGGTCCTCTGCCAGGATGGCGGTTTCTCCGGTGCAAGCATTCACGGGGCGGCCTCGATGACAGCATCGGCGGGCATGCCCGGTTTGAGGACGCCGTCCGGATTGTCAAGTTGGATTTTGAGGCGGTAGACCAGGTTGGTCCGCTCATCGGCGGTCTGGACCGACCGGGGGGTGAATTCCGCGGCGCTGCTTATGTAGCTGACCCGACCCTTCCAGCGACGTTTTGGGTATGCATCCACGGAAATTTCGGCCGACTGTTCCAGCCTGATTTGTCCGAGGTCGTTTTCGGATACGAAGGCGCGCAGCCAAACGCCCTGGATGTTGCCGACGGTCAGAACGGCGCTGCCGGGGTTCAGGTAAGTGCCGGGTTCGGCCGAGGTGCTGAGCACAACGCCGTCGAAGGGGGAGAAGAGTCCGGTCTCGGCCAGTTGCTGACGGGCAACGGCCAGTCCGGCCTGGGCCGCAGATTCTTTCGCCCGCGCCTGGTCGATGGCTTCCTGACGAGGGCCGGCCTTGATCAAGGCATAGTCGGCCTCGGCCTGGGCCAGGGCCGAACGGGCCTGACTGATTTGCTCCCGTCGGCTGCCCTCGCGCCGCAGGCTTAACCGCTGCATGGCAACCTGTCGCTGGGATGCGGCAGCGTCGGCGGCGTTTTGGGCCGAAACCAGACGCGTCCGAGTGGTGTCGTAAGTCTGACGGCTGATGCCGCCTTCCCGGAATACGGCTTCGTAGCGGTCAAAGTCGGCCCGAGCCAGCTCCAATTGGCTGTTGGCGGTACGTTCGTCTGCCATGGCCCGAGAAAGCTCCGCTTCGGTCTCGGCGATCTCCTGCACCCGGCTGCCGTTTTTCAGTTCGTTGAGGACAAAGCGGGCCTGGCGGACGCGGGCGCGGGCGCGCTCGATTTCTTCGGGGCGGCTGCCGGCCAGCAGTTCGGCCAAAACTGAGGATGCGAAGTCGGCTTCGGCGGTGGCCTTTTTAAGCTGAAGCTGCTGGTCCGTGTCATCCAGAACCGCCAGGCGCTGTTTGTCGGTGACCCGATCGCCCTCGTCCACCAGCCTCAGGCTGAGGCGGCCGGGAATCTTGAAGGCCAGATCCACCTGGGTGACGTCGATGTTGCCGGATAAAAGGATTTTGCCATCGTTGCCGTTTTCTTTAAAAAACGTTTTCCACAGGATGATGGCCAGGACAACCGCCGCTACCGGTACGAGGATGCGCAGCCGTTTTTTCATGGGTCTTCTCCTTCCATCGGCATGGAATTGAGATTTTGATCGTTTTGATTCAGGTTGCGATTGCGGACCGATAAAATACCGGCCAGAGAAAAGCGCGCGATATGATCGGCCAATTCATCGATGGTGGAATCGTCTGAAAAATCCATGACGAATAACCGGTTGACGATGGGGCGGGCCATGGCGTAGTGAAAACACTGGCCGATAATGCTGATCTGGCAGCGCATGATATCCTGACCAGTTGCCCGCGGCCCCAGCAATTCCGAAACGATGACGCCGAGAACGGCGGCGGTGGGCCGGATGAATTCGTCCACCATGTCGTCCATAAAAGGAGAAGGGTCGGCCAGTTCCCGGGCGACCAGCTGGCCCTTGCCCGGGTAACCGGAAAGCCCGCCGGGTGACAGCAGGCGCCTTAAAACTCCGCGGACAAAGGCCTGCAGCCGGTCCCGCGGAGAAGATCGGGCGTTAACCTTTTCGTCGACGGGGTAGCGCGCAAAGCTCTGTGAAATCAGATCCGTGACCGCGGTCCGGTAAAGTTCTTCCTTTCCGCCGAAGTAGTAGTTGATGGATGCCACGTTCACGCCGGCTGCCCGGCAGATTTCCCGGATCGTGGCCGCCTTGTAGCCCATCCGGCCGAAGACATCGCCGGCGGCGTCGAGGATCTTTTCTTTTACTGGCTTTTCAAGGGGCAAGTTGGCCATGGCGGACAGTCGACTTTCTGGAATAACGGGTTGTATTACGGTGGTTCAGAAAATAAAAACAAACGAATTAAACAATTGATTAAAACAAACGTTTAATTCTGTCAAGAAAAAAATCAATGGCGGTGGATAAGATCTAAACCGAGGTTGTTGCCGTTGAAAAACGACGCACAGGAATGCGTCAGTCGGCAGCCGGTGGGTTGAACAATTTGCCCTGCCAGGTATTCGTTTCAGCGAAGATGCGGTGGATCAGGTCCAGGGTCTCTTTTTTTTTCAGGGACCAGGCCGGTGCCACCAGTTCTGTGGGGTGCGGGTCGCCGGTGAGGCGCTGGATGATCGTCGTCTCCGGAAGCCTTTCAATGAATTCGCAAACCCGTTCGGCATACTCCCGCTGCTCCAGACAGCGGTAACCCCCACACCGGTAAAGAGTTTCCATGGCGGTTCCCTGCACCACATAGAGCAGGTGGAGTTTGACCCCCTCTATGCCCAAGGCGGCGACGGCGTCGGCGGTTGCCAGCATATCCTGCCGCGATTCGCCGGGAAGCCCCAGGATCACATGGGCGCAGATGTTGATGCCGCGGTTGCGGGTCGCGACTACTGCGTTCTGGAAACAGGCAAAATCGTGGCCCCGATTGATCAGGGAAAGGGTCCGGTCATGGGCGCTCTGCAGGCCATATTCGACCCAGATGAGATGGTCTTTCGCGTAGTTTTCCAACAGGTTCAACACCGCGGCGTCCACGCAGTCCGGTCGGGTGCCGATGGCCAGGCCCACCACCCCGTCTACCGCCAAGGCTTCATCGTAGAGCGCTTTCAAACGCGCTGCGGGGGCGTAAGTGTTGGTGAAGGACTGGAAATAGGCTATAATTTTGTCTGTTTTGAAACGGCGGGCGATTCTTTCCTTGCTGCGTTCGATCTGCCGGGTGATCGATACCCCCTGCCGATGCGCACCGGTTCCGGATCCCCTGGCATTGCAATAGATGCATCCGCCGGTTGAAAGGGTGCCGTCGCGATTGGGGCAGTTCAACCCGGCATCGACGGTGACCTTATGGACCCGGCAGCCAAACAGGGATCGAAAATAGGTGTTCAGGTCCCGGTATGGTTTCTTGTGCATGCTGATCCTGTCCTTGACCTAATTATCACGGCAATTATATAGTGCCCATCCGGAAACGGCCTCTTTTGGCCCGGGCCTGCGTTCTCGCTGTATTGAGCACGTAGTGAAGCTTCAGCGCTATCTCCCACGCAGCGCTGCACCCCAGGCTGTCGCCAGGACGGTTGCGCCATCAATTTCGCTGTCGCTTTGGCCTGAGCCAAAATCTACCATTTTCGGATGGGCACTGGCAATCCGTGGGTTATTATTTTTTCAGGCAGTGAAAACAGATGCCGATCTATCAGAAACAATACGATGTGATCATTGTGGGCGGCGGACATGCCGGCTGCGAGGGTGCCCTGGCGGCCGCCCGCATGGGTTGCCGCGTATTGCTGCTGGCCCTCGACCTGGACAAGATTGCCGCCATGCCGTGCAGCCCCTCTATCGGCGGCATGGCCAAGGGGCAACTGGTCAAAGAGATCGATGCGCTGGGCGGAGAGATGGCCAAAATTGCCGATCAAACGGCGATCCAGTACAAGACCCTGAATACCAAAAAGGGACCGGCGGTGCAGTCCACCCGGACCCAGAACGATAAGGGCCGCTACCATACGGCCATGAAGGCGGTGCTTGAAGGACAGACCCACCTGGACCTGAAGCAGGCCCTGGTGGAGCGCCTGATTGTCGAGGGAGACCGGGTCTGCGGGGTGGAAGACCATACCGGCTTTGGTTTTCAAGCACCGTGCGTGGTGCTGGCCACCGGCACTTTTCTTTCCGGGCTGGTGCACATCGGCTTCAAAACCATGCAGGCTGGCCGGGCCGGGGAATTTGCCGCCTACAGCCTGCCCAATCACCTCAAGGAACTGGGTTTTTCCCTGGGTCGCATGAAAACCGGCACCCCCCCACGGCTGGACAGGGCCAGCATCGATTTTTCCCAGTTCGAGGAGCAGCCGCTTGAGGATCCCGCCCGCCTCTTCTCTTTTTCGGGCCAGCCGGAGCGGCTGCCCCAGATTCCAAGCTATATCGGGCACACCAACCAGCAGGTCCACCAACTGGTACGTGAAAACCTGCACCTTTCGGCTCTGCACAGCGGCATCATCAAAGGCGTGCCGGCGCGCTATTGTCCTTCCTTTGAAGACAAGATCGTTCGTTTTCCGGAGCGGGACCGCCACCAGATCATCCTCGAGCCCGAGGGACTGGATACCCGGGAGATATACGCCTCTGGCCTGGGCAACAGCCTGCCCATAGACGTCCAGGTCCAGGTGGTCAGACGCGTCCCCGGCTTGGCAGAGGCGGAAATCATGCGTCCGGCCTACGCCATCGAGTACGACTTCATCAATCCGATTCAGTTGCGTTCCACCCTGGAGACCAAACGGGTCAAAGGCCTGTATCTGGCCGGCCAGATCAACGGCACCTCGGGGTACGAAGAGGCGGCGGCCCAGGGCATGTGGGCCGGCATCAACGCCGCCTGCAGGGTGCAGAAACGACCGCCGTTTATCCTGGATCGCAGCCAGGCATACATCGCTGTGATGGTAGACGATCTGGTTACGCGGGGCACGCGCGAGCCTTACCGCATGTTTACGTCGAGGGCCGAATACCGGCTCATGCTCAGGGAGGACAACGCCGATCTGCGGCTGACGGAGATCGGTCACGAACTCGGATTGCTGAGTGCCGATACGGTGAAAGCCAATCGTGAGCGAAAAGCCCAGATTCAGGCGGAAATTCAACGCATCAAACAGACGGTGATCAAACCGCTGCCGGCGGTCAATGCCTACCTGGAGCAGCGGGGCACACCCCCCATCGACAACGGCATCCATCTGGTTCAGTTGTTGAAGCGAGCCGAACTGGATTACGACGCGGTTGCCACCCTGTCTCCGGCCGAAACATCTCCGGCAGAGCGAGTGACCCGGCAGGTGGAGATCGAGATCAAATACGAGGGGTACATCCAGCGTCAGCTTCAGGAGATCGACAAGTTCAGACATCTGGAGCAGATTAAACTTCCCGAAGGGCTGGATTTTAATACCGTTCACGGCCTTTCCAGCGAACTCAAGGAAAAACTGGCTGCGGTCCGCCCGGCGTCCCTGGGGCAGGCCTCCCGCATCGAGGGCATGACTCCCGCTGCCATTTCCGTCCTCATGGTACATCTACGCCTATGGAAAAGCCGTTAGTCCCCCGATTGCAGGTGGAGAATCTTTTGATTCACGATGTCGGTCCAATCCGCCTTGATATCGAAAGCGGCGAATGTGTGGGCCTTTCCGGTCCATCGGGTTCGGGTAAAAGTCTTTTTTTGCGGGCCATCGCCGACATGGAGCCCCACCGCGGAACGATATCTCTTGATGGCACGGAGCAGGCGCTGATTTCCGCACCTGCCTGGCGGCGGCAGGTGGCCCTCCTGCCGGCTGAAAGTGCGTGGTGGTCCGATACGGTAGGCGAACATTTTTCGCAGACCGATGCACTCAGACTTGGCACACTCGGGTTTGATAGATGCATTCTGACCTGGCCGGTCTCACGGCTTTCCAGCGGGGAGCGCCAGCGCCTGGCCCTGCTGCGTCTTCTGGAAAATCGACCTCGGTTGCTGCTGCTGGACGAACCCACGGCCAACCTGGATGAAGAAAATTCCACAAAAGTCGAGGAACTGATTCGATCTTACCGCGAGGAGACGGGTGCCGCGGTTGTGTGGGTCGGCCATCAGAGAGCACAGTTGTATCGGGTGGCCAACCGGTTTTATGCGATGAAGGGCGGCCGCCTCAGTGTGGCTGGAGGGTTGCCGTGACACCGGAGACCATCTTTCTGACCCCGACGGATCTTTCCCTTGCCGCTCTGCTGGTAATCGCCCTGGCCCTGGTCAGCCGTCGCATGGGACTGGGTTTGGCCGGCCAGATCATTGTGGCCGCCCTTCGAACCACCGTGCAACTGTGTCTGGTGGGATTGGTCCTGAAGGTGGTTTTTGCATCGATTCATCCGCTTTTGATGGCATCCATGGCCGCGGTGATGCTGGTGGCCGCCGCCCGTGAGGTGATGGCCCGCCAGAAGCGTCGTTTTGTCGGTTGGTGGGGGTTCGGCATGGGGGCGGTATCCATGTTCGTTTCCTCTTTTGCCATCACCACCTTTGCCCTGGTGGCGATTATTAATGTCGACCCTTGGTATACACCGCAGTATGCCATCCCGCTGCTGGGAATGATGCTGGGAAACACCATGACCGGTATCGCCCTGGGTCTTGACCGATTGACGGAGTCGGCCTGGGAGCGGCGCAGCACCATCGAAGGGCGGCTGATGTTGGGCTGTACCTGGTCCGAGGCGATCGGCGAGATCCGCCGGGCCAGTGCCCGCAGCGCCATGATCCCTACCATTAATTCAATGGCTGCTGCCGGCCTGGTGAGCCTACCCGGCATGATGACCGGCCAGATTTTGGCAGGAAACCCGCCGTTTGAAGCGGTCAAGTATCAGATCCTGATCATGTTCATCATCTCCGCCGGAACCGGTTTCGGGGCGCTGATCGCGGTCTGGACCGGTTCGAGCCGGCTTTTCGACGACCGGCACCGGCTACGGCTGGATCGACTCAAAACATCCGGGCAATAATGGACTCAACGGATTGACATTAAAATACTTACACCTTATTTTTTCAATTTAATAAAGTGAGTGCAACTCCATAATAAGGTAACGCGCTCATGCAAACCATCGCAGGGAGCAAGATCAATTATGGCCGAAAAGGATTACTACCAGGTGTTGGGCGTTTCCAAAACCGCCACGGATGCCGAGATCAAAAAGGCCTACCGCAAGCTGGCTATGAAATACCATCCGGACCATTCCAAAGGCGACAAGCGCGCTGAAGAGATGTTCAAGGAGGTCAGCGAGGCTTACGCGGTGCTCAGCGACAAGGAAAAGCGCCAGCAGTACGATACTTTTGGTTCCACCGGCTTTCACCAGCGCTATTCTCAGGAGGATATTTTCAGAAATGTGGATCTGGGAGATATTCTCAAAGAATTCGGTTTTGGGGGGCAGGGGAGGCGGTTTTCTTTTGGCGGCGGCGGCCCGTTCGGCGGACACCAGCGGCGCCAGGCGCCGATCAAGGGGGCGGATCTGGTTTACGAATTGCCCCTGACGCTGCAGGAGGTGGCCAGTGGAACCAGCAAGGCGGTAACCTTTCAGCATCAGGGCCGCAGCGAAAATATCACTGTCAAGATACCTCCGGGAATGATCACCGGCAAAAAACTTAGGTTGGCGGGAAAGGGCGAGCAAAGCGGATACGGCGGTCCTTCCGGTGACCTGTTTATCAAATCCCGTGTTACCGCAGACCCGCTGTTCACGGCCGAAGAATATGACCTCCATACCACCATTACCATTCGGCTCAGTGAGTCCCTTCTGGGTACCCAGGTGGGGATACCCACCCTCGAAGGGGGAGAATTGAGCCTTAAAATTCCTCCGGGAACCCGTCATAAAACCCGGATGCGCCTGGCCGGGCACGGGCTTCCCAAGATGACGGGAAGTTCAAAGGGCGACCTGTATGTCACCGTTTCGGTGGATATTGCCAAAGAACTGACTCCCGAACAGAAAAAACTCGTCAAAAAGCTGGCCGCCACCGGCATGTAACAAATTAAATTCATTGACAACTAACCCCCATTAGGTTACTTTTTCGCTGAACTGGCGGCATGGAATTGGTGTTTCATGGTTGCCGATAAACGGATATTTTTATTTTCTCAACCTTCATTGGCAACATCCGCATCAAACCAATAGCTCCCATGGCCCATGTTTTTTCTGTTTTTAAATTTCTTAATGTCTGCCAGTTGCCTGACGAGCAGTAAAGACCCGATATGCCTGAATTTATTCCTGTTATCAAAAAACATGAGATCCAGCGCCAGATACTCAGAATTGCAGAAACCATTACCACAGACTATCAGGGCCGGGAATTAGTGCTGATTGGCGTGCTCAAGGGGGCGTTCCTTTTTCTAGCCGATCTGGCCCGCGAGTTGAAACTGGAAAAGGTTAAAATCGATTTTCTTCAAGCTTCCAGCTACGGTGCCGATACAGTATCATCGGAGAACATCGTGATGAAGAAAGACATTGACGTTGATATCCGCGGCAAAGATGTGCTAGTGGTTGAAGACATCGTCGATACCGGCCTGACGCTGGCCTATCTCATTAACCACCTTAAACGTTATGGTCCCCGCAGCATCAAGGTTTGCGCCATGATCGATAAAAGCGAGCGGCGAAAGGCGGCGATTAAGGTCGACTACGCGTGCACAACCGTGGAAAATGGCTTTCTCGTGGGGTATGGCTTGGACTATGCAGAAGATTACAGAAATCTGCCAGAAATATACCATATGAAACTTTAGTCAGTGAGGGGTGCTATGATTATCACCTGTGAAGCGTGCAACACCAGTTTCAATCTTGATGGCAAGATGCTCAAAGCCACTGGTTCAAAGGTCAGGTGTTCGGTCTGCTCCAAAGTGTTCACCGCCTTTCCGCAGCAGGCACCAACCCCCGAACCGCCAGCCGAATACGTTGAACCCGATGCTTCACCGGAAACCCAAGCAGGCCTCGAACCCGGTCTGGGGGCAGCTTCCGCCATGGCATCGGCCGGAATCGACACCCCGGCTGCCGCGGATACCGTCGATTCGCATACGCCCGAGACGGATGTTCTTGACGAGGAAACCGGTGCGCTCTTTGCCGAAGGCGCCGACCTTGATTTCGCCCTGGATGACGAAACGGAAGACGGAGAGTCGGTCACCGAAATTGAAGATGCGGTAAGTGGTGCCCTGGATGATGACCTGGCGGATATTTCCTTTGAATCTGACTCTGAGCCGGATCTGGCACTTGAATCCGATATTGCCGATGAGAGTGGCGCAACCATCATCGCCAGTCTGGACGATGACGATTTGGATATGGACTTTTCTCCTGATCATACCGATGAAGACGGTGCGGCCACCGTTATTGCCGACCTGGATGATGATTTGAACCTATCCCTTGACGGACTGCCTGAGGTGGAGGAGACGGTCATCGCCGATCTGGACAAGGATGATTTGGATCTGGACCTTTTGACCGAGACCGACGGTGATTCGGAAGGTACCGCCACCGTGATCGCCAACCTGGATGACGACTCGCTGGATCTGGATAGCGATTTTTCTTTGGAACTGGATGAGGCCGCAAAATCGGCAGCTTCAGCAGACGATGGGATGCCAGAAACGTTGGACGATCTTGATGACCTGAATCTTACCCTGGATATGGAACCGGATGTCCATGCGCCTCAGGCTGATGCAGTCGCTCCGAAATCGGGCGAACCGCCGCTGGATGAGCTCTCCCTGGATTTTGATCTGGAAACAGATGCCGACATGGCCAAAGCTTCGTCAGCGGCGCAGACAGACATTGCTGATGTGGATGACGATCTTGATCTGACTTTGGATCTGGACGACGTGGGCACCGGGGAAATGGAGCCGGCTGAAGAATCGCCAGCGCTTGAAGATGATTTGGACCTTTCCAGCCTCGAGGGCCTGCTTAAGGACGACGAGGCGAGCAAGGCCGATTCTGTCACCATGGTTGTCGATGAAGGTGAGGAACAAGAACTGGCCCTCGATATGGATGAGGACGCGCCCATGGGTGCGGCAGATGCCACCGATGCGCCGGGCGCCGAAACCCTGGAAGATTTGGAATTTAATCTGGATGGTGACGGCAAGGTTGAGACCCTTGACATCGATGATGGCGATCAGGAGATTGACCTGTCAGAAATCGAGAAGATGCTTGAAGAACCAGAACCAAAAGATGCCAAATTCAGCAGTATGCCGGAGCAGGATCTTGATCTGGACATCGAAGCGAGCCTCGAGACGGAAAAGTGGATGTCCGAATCCGGCGATGACGACCAGGTGGTGATGGATGACGACCTTGATCTGTCCGATCTCGAGCAGGTTATTGACGATGTCGACACCGATGCGGTCGATGACACGCTGGAAGATCAGGAACTGGACCTGGATTTAGGCGAAGGTGAGGCGCTGGGGAAACCGACCGAAACCGTGGCCATCGATAACGACCTGGATTTCGATCTGTCTGATTTTGAGGATAGTGGCCCGCCAGAATCTGCTGGTGATACGGCTCACCGACTCCGCGAATCTTTGGACATGGATCTGGAATTCGAAGTCGAAGAGGGCAGCAAGGCGGAACAGACCTTGGAAGATGAGGGCCTGGAAGAAACCGTCGCCCTCCCGGTGCCGCCATCGGCTGAAAAAGCCAGAGCGGTAAAACCCCAACCCGCTGAAACCGCAGCGCCGGCCAGCAGGCCCAAACCGGCAAAAAAGGGGATGAGCAAATCCCTGGTGTTCCTGCTGATTCTTGCGATTCTCGGCGGTGGCGGTTACGGAACCTATTATCTGCTGAACCAGAACGGGATCGATATTCCCTTCCTCAGCGACTATCTGAAACCGAAGGTTCAAGACCCGGGCAACCTGAAATTGACCACCTACGACATCAACAGCAAGTTTATCGACAATGCCAGTGTCGGAAAACTCTTTGTGGTTTCAGGTAAGGTGAAAAACGGCTATGCGGAAAACCGCGGCATGATCACCCTGGAGGGCAAGATCTTTTCTACCGGTAAAGTCCCGGTTAATACGGAGAAGGTCTACTGCGGCAATGTCATGTCCGACCTTGAACTGGCCAACCTGGAGTGGGATAAAATCAAGGAGAGACTCGTCAATCGATTAGGCGACAACCGTAGCAACGTGAAGATTGAACCGGGACAATCCATTCCCTTCATGGTCGTATTTTCAGGCCTTCCCGAAGATCTTGAGGAATTTACCATCGAGGTGACCGGATCGACTTCCCTCAAGTAACCCGTTCGGTTTTCGGCTTGACTAACCGTTTTTGAGCTGTTAATAGTCCGCTGTTCTTTTTTGGGTACGAAAAAGAATACTGGCGATGTAGCTCAGCTGGTTAGAGCATGCGGCTCATATCCGCAGAGTCCGGGGTTCAAGTCCCTGCATCGCCACCAACATGCACCTAACCCATTGATGTCACAATCAATGGGTTTTTTTATGGTGTTCCTGAAGGTGAATATCGCTTGTCTTGCACCCATTCCTTATACCAATTGAGGATGCCTTCGCTGTTTGCACAGGGAAGGGGTCTCTGATAGCCTGCTCTTATGGCGGGCTGTGATGCAACGTCGAGTCAGTATGGCTTTGAACAAACGGACCTTCCAAAAGGAGATACGATATGTGGAAAGCAATTGCGATCGGCTTGTATTTTTTTGGCTGGTATGCACTGTTTAGCTGGGGCCGAAAGAAAGGCAAGCCGGATATCGAAACGCTGGCATGGCTGATGGGAGGGCTCTCCTTTTTGATGCTGATTTTTGGGTTTCTGAACTGGGGGCTTGTAGCATTGGGGTACAAATAAGGGTTCCGGGCCTCTTTTGCGTTTGTGTCGGTAATCTTTTACCATCTGTTTGCGCTGCAAGGAAATAATGAGCAGGTCAGAGCCGGTGAAGTTGTCTGTCTCCCATCGTCGTCCTGAATCAGGCCCTTGGCTTCTGTTTTGGCGACCGACACTGAAAGGGGGTGGGGTTTTTTGGAAGAGACTGAGCGTAAACGGATCCGATCATGGATCACATCGCCGCTGCGGTTACTGCGACCCGGGCATGATTCGGATTATTTTTCCGTTTCATCGACTTCGTTGTCAATATTCTCAGCGATGAAATCCTGGAACAGTTTTGAACCGCCAAGATCATGCCGGGTGGTGAATTCCGTTCCGCAGACCCACCCTGATTTGAAGAAGAGACGCTTGCCGGGCGGGTTGAACTGGGAAATGTGCCGGGGGATACCGGCTACCTGCACAGGTATATTGCCATTTACGGTCATGGGTTTGATTTCGGTACCGATTTCAATCTCTTCCGGCGAGTCGATTAAAAAACCCACTCCGTATTCGTTGATATTGAATATGCGGTAGGTTTTTCCGTTAATGGATAGGGTCAGATTCTTGACGGCAAATCGGCGTTTCTTCCTGTTCCCCAAAACCTGATCCATACCTTCCTCCCGTTGTCCCTATTTTTAGTGGTCGATCCATAAGGATGATGTTCAATGACATATTCCTTGCATAGGATCAAGCGGCCTTTTCCTTTTGCTGAATATGGTGCATGGGCGGCAGGGAGGGCGGTTGGTAATTTATCCTGAATATTCGTATAAAAAGATGCTTCTATCGGTTGTCGCGAAGGCGGCAACCGGATGCTGGAACCGGATTTGCGAATGGGGCTTATGAAATCCAGTAACCGGCCGATAATACGGTAATACGGACGGCATTGAAAAAGTGTGTGTTGAAATGAAAAACGATGCGGTGAATCAATTGGAAAAAACCGCTGGTTGCTCTCCGGGGCAAAGGAACCTATTGTGGGCACGCCTGTAGAAATACTGCCGATAGTCAATCGGCTCGGATTTTTTAACTCGTTCACCGCTGAAGAGAAGCGGCAGATGGTGTCGGACGATGCCCATTTCAGGGTATACCATCCAGGAGAAATGCTCATCCGCCAAGGCCGCAGCGACCAGAGCCTGTTTATCATTCTGACCGGCACGGTCAACATCACGGAAGGTGCCGGCGGAACCATTTTAGCCGTTCTAAAGGCCGGGGATATCTTCGGGGAGATGGCCTTTTTAACCGACACCCGGCGCACTGCCAATGTTGTCGCCAGAGAATCAGTAATTGCTCTGAAGCTGGATCGGGTGCTGTTCGAACAGCTCTCTCCGGAGATCCGAGAGAAGTTCAAGGACAAAATCATCGAGAAGATGGTGGCCCGATTGGATGCGGCCAACAAAGAGATGGCCCGGCTCAATGCCGCGATGAACACAGGGTCCCCTGAACTATTCAAATCAATGGGAACGTCGGTTGGCCCGTCTGTTAATGATTCTCCTGCACCGGTGTTTATCTCCGGCCGGGAACTGATCCGCAAGATCATCTCCAATACCTCGTCCCTGCCGGCCATGCCGGAGGTGATGCTCAAAGTCCAGCAGATGATCAAACACCCGGGAACCAGTCCCGCCCAACTGTCAAAAATAATCGAAATCGATCCCGCCATGGTGACCGGCATTCTCAAGGTGGCCAATTCCGCTTACTACGGATTTCGAGGGAAAGTCGCCACCATCCAGCACGCCTCTGCCCTGTTCGGGACCAGGCGGTTGGCTGAATTGATTACAGCCATGAGCGCGGGTGGGGTGTTGGGAAAAGCCATGGATGGATATGGGCTCAATGCCGGCGACATGTGGCGCCATTCCATTGCGGTGGCCTGCACGGCCGGTGAAATTGCCGCCGCTATAGGGTCCGACGCTCCCGACAGCGCATATATGGCAGGGCTGCTTCACGATGTGGGGAAAATCATCCTTGACCCTTATGTCCGCGAGCGGAAAGTTTTGTTCGACCACTACTTCGCCACTCAACCGGAAAAGACCGTTCAGGATGCGGAACGCGATATCTTGGGGTTTGATCATGCCGTCATTGCGGCCATCCTTTGTGAGAACTGGAGTCTGCCGCGATCCATATCCTTTGGTATTCGACACCACCACCAGCCTTCGTCTGCAGGCGACCACCAGCTATCCCATATCGTGCATCTGGCGGACTATTTTACCATCCAGGCAGGGGTGGGGGGAGGCGGTATGGCTTCCTGCCAGGAACTGGATGAAAACAGCCGGTCCCTGGTGGCCCTGACCCCGGACACCTTGGACGCTGCGACCGCAAAGGCGCGCCAGTACGTCGAAAGCCTGACCGGCAGTCTGCTCAGTTCGTGATCCCCACCGCCAATTTAACGCAATAGTCCTGTCTCTGGGCAGATTAGTCCTTGAAATCGAACGGGGCGGTATAATATAGTCATTACTGCCCTGTCCCATGACGGGATGGTTAACCCGGCCACAGCGCCCTGTGAGATCGATCGGATGTTTCCCGGCTTCGAAAAACTGATTGAGTCCAGAATAAAAAAGGCCCAGCAAGAAGGTGCTTTCGAGAATCTTCCTGGTACCGGCCAACCCCTTCCCCTTGAGGATGACCGGCATATCCCCGAGGATCTGCGTATGGCCTACAAGGTTCTGAAAAATGCAGACTGTTTGCCACCGGAGGTGCAATTGCGCAAAGAAATCCGCACAACCGAAGATCTGCTGGCTGGCATGACCGACACGGTGCAAAAGTATCGAACCCTTAAAAAACTCAATTTCCTGATCCTGAAACTGAATGCCTTGAGAGACGGCAACGCGGCTTTCGACATCCCCCAGCGCTATTACGGCGAGGTGGTTGAACGCCTCGGCGCCGATAAAGTATGATCGGGTGCAATCATGTTCGGTAAAAAAAAAGAGGACGACGGCCTGGTCAGGAGTGTGCTGCTCGCCTACTTCATTCTGGCACTTCATGTGCTCCTTATCGCCGGCGTGGCGATCCTGGTTCTTTTTTTCCGGGGCGTGGTCAACTATATGCTCTGGATTTTTCTCGGTGGAATTGCACTGATCGGCTTTTCCGGATTTTATTTTATCAGGCGGATGCGGGCCGAAGGCAGATCCCTGGGTGAGATGTTAAGAAATCCCATGTTCAACGGGCGATCCGTGGAGGTGAGCCTTCTGGGCGGAATGGCCACCGTCAAACTGGGCCAGTCGTCACCATCGCCGGCTATAGGGCAGAATGCAGCCATCGACATTCCTCGCCTGGAAGACCCGGATGCCTCCCGCAGGCGGGGCGTAACGGAACTTTCGGAACTGGCACGTCTGCTTGAAAAAGATCTTATTACTGTCGACGAGTTCAACAAGGCCAAACGACAACTGTTGAACGGTTAACCATGCCTGCCGACCAACGCCGCATCTTAAACCGTTGAAGCCGCCGTTTTAAGGACCTGAAGGAGGTTGCAGGCAACTGGGCTTCCCGTCAGGGACGCATTGGCGGCATACCGGTTCTCAATCTTTAAATCGCAAAAGAGACGCGTTATTATGAAAAAGAAAACCATCGCCTTGATCTCCGGTGGCATCTCGTCGGAGAGAGAAGTATCCCTCAACAGCGGCAAACAGGTATATGATGCCCTGGACAAGACCAGGTACGACATTCTGACTTACGATCCCAAAACGGACATCCCTCGGCTGGTGTCTGATGCCGGAAGAATTGACTGCGCGCTGATCATCCTGCACGGGCCCTATGGCGAGGACGGGACGGTTCAGGGATTGCTGGATCTGTTGGATATTCCTTATCAGGGAGCCGGTGTACTGGGCAGCGCAGTCTCCATGAACAAGCTGCTGTCCAAGCATCTATACGAGAGAGCCGGTTTGGCCGTCCCGCCTTATGTAGTCGTGCGGCGAGGAGAATCAATTGACGGGAGCCGTATCGTTTCCCAACTGGGACTCCCGCTGGTGGTCAAGCCGGTGGAAACCGGATCCAGCGTGGGAATGTCCATCGTCCGTGCCGAAGCAACGCTGGCCGCTGCGGTGGAAAAAGCATTGGAATTTGGCACCACTGCCATGATCGAAGCCTATATCACCGGCACGGAGATCACTTGCGGGGTGTTGGGCAACCAGGATCTTGAAGCGCTGCCGCTCATCGAGATTATTCCGGGGAAAGACCACGAATTTTTTGATTACGAGGCCAAATATCAGCCCGGCGCCACCCAGGAGATTTGCCCGGCGCGCATTGACGCGCAACTGACCCAAAAGGCGCAGGCATGTGCCCTATCCGCCCACACGGCCCTATACTGCCAAGGCTACAGCCGAACCGATATGATTCTAAAAGACGGTACCTGCTTTGTTTTGGAAACAAACACCATCCCCGGAATGACCGCCACCAGCCTTTTCCCGCAGTCGGCGCAAGCCGCCGGTCTGTCTTTCGGTCAACTGCTTGACCGCCTCATCGAACTGGGAATCGAGGTCCGGCGTCGTCAGACGACACGGGGGTAGCCAAGCTTCATCACAAGCGTCCGCGGCATTTCCGCTGGCCCAGAAAAGAGGGAGGAATCTTATGAACGTGTTGGTTGTCGGCGGCGGCGGAAGAGAGCACGCCCTGGTTTGGAAAATTGCCCAGAGTCCACTTGTGAAAAAGATTTATTGTGCCCCCGGAAATGCAGGTATTGATAAACTGGCCAGTTGTGTCCCCATCGGTGCTGCCGAAATCGACAAACTGTTGGCGTTTGCCCGGGATGAGAAGATCGATCTCACCGTTGTCGGTCCGGAAGATCCCCTGTCCAAAGGCATCGTCGACCAGTTCGAAGAGGCGGGGATGCGAATTTTCGGAGCCAGCCAGAAAGCGGCCCGGATTGAATCCAGCAAGTCCTTTGCCAAGGCAATCATGGAAAAATACGGCATCCCGACAGCCAAAGGGCAGACCTTTTCCCGCTTCGCTCCGGCGCAGGCCTACGTGAAAAAGATGGGGGCGCCTCTGGTAGTCAAAGCGGACGGCCTGGCCGCCGGAAAAGGAGTTATTGTCTGCAACACCGAAAAAATGGCCATGGATGCCCTGAAACAGATTATGGTGGACCGTGAATTCGGCAAAGCCGGTGACCAAGTGGTGGTGGAAGAGTGCCTGGTTGGTGAAGAGGCCTCTTTCTTGGCATTCACCGACGGAAAAACCGTGTTGCCGCTGCCGTCTTCGCAGGATCACAAGCCTGTTTTCGATGATGATAAGGGGCTCAATACCGGCGGCATGGGGGCCTATTCGCCCGCACCGGTGGTGGATGGGTATCTTCACCGGCGAATCATGAACGAAGTGATGATCCCCATGGTCAAGGGCATGGCTGCCGAGGGCTGCCCTTACAAAGGCGTTTTGTATGCCGGCCTGATGATCGACCGGGACACGATCAAAGTGCTGGAATTCAATGGCCGGTTCGGCGATCCGGAGGCCCAGCCCCTGCTGGTCCGTTTGCAAAACGACATCATTCCGGTAATCGAGGCCATCATCGACGAGCGGCTGGATACCTGCCGCCTGGAGATCGACCCCCGGGCATCGGTCTGCGTGGTCATGGCTTCCGGGAATTATCCGGGAAAATACAAGAAGGGGCTAGAGATCACCGGCATCGACGCCGCCAATCGCATGCGGGACGTGGTGGTCTTTCATGCGGGGACCCGTTTGGACGGAAAGAAGATCCTCTCCGATGGTGGTCGTGTGCTGGGGGTTACGGCCCTGGGCGATACGGTGGAACTGGCCATTAAAAAAGCCTACCAGGCAGTAGCCAAGGTCAACTGGAAGGATGTCCACTACCGCTCTGACATTGGTAAAAAGGCGTTGGTGCGGATGCAGGCGGTACCCCGTGTGGGCATCGTCATGGGCAGTGATTCGGATCTTAAGGTGATGGAATCGGCCCTGGGGATATTCAAAAGATTCCAAATTCCCATCGAGATGACCGTGGCTTCGGCTCACCGCAGCCCACAGCGGGCTGCTGCCTATGCTGCTTCTGCCAGGCAGCGGGGGTTAAAAGCCATCATCGCAGGTGCCGGCCATGCCGCCCATCTGGCCGGTGTGCTGGCGGCTCACACCACCCTTCCGGTGATCGGTGTCCCCATCGACTCTTCCTGCCTCCAGGGGATTGACGCGTTGCTTTCCACGGTGCAGATGCCACCGGGAATCCCTGTGGCCACTGTGTCCATCGGAAAGCCGGGGGCGAAAAACGCGGCCATACTGGCTGTTCAGATTATGGCGGCATCCGATGATTTGCTGGCTGCCCAATTGGAGGAATTTAAAAAGGAAATGGCCGACCAGGTTGAAAAAAAGGCTGAGACACTTAGGGAATACCGCTAACGTCGTCCTCATCGATTCAGTCGATCCCGATCCGAATGATATCCGGACGGCGACGGACATTCTTGGACAAAAGGGGGTACTGGTATTTCCCACCTCCGGGCTTTACGGCCTCGGAGCCGACGCGTTCTGTTCCGAGGCCGTCCGCCGGGTGTTTGCCATCAAGCGCCGGCCGGCCCACAAACCGTTGCTGTTGCTGTTGTCCGGCATTCACGATATGGCTAAAGTGGTGGGAACGGTTCCCGATTATGCCGACCTTTTGTTGGGATTGTGGCCTGGCGGAATCACATTCATTTTTAAGGCCGGGGACCGGGTGCCGGGGCACCTTACCGGCGGAACGGGAAAAATAGGCGTACGCATGCCGGCCCATCCGGTGGCCAAGGCGCTTGTGGAGGGTTTCGGCGGTCCCATCACCGGGACCAGCGCCAACCTGTCTGGCTTGCCGGCTGTGGCTAGTGTGACGGACCTTGACCCTGAAATCCGTCGTCAGGTGGACATGGTTTTGGATGCCGGCCCTCTTGCCGGCGGTTCCGGTTCTACCATTGTGGACGTGACCTGTTGGCCTGTCGAGGTAGTCCGGGAAGGGGTGGTGCCCCGGCGGGCGATCGATGACGTTCTGAGAAAGGGATAGCGCAATTTGATTGACAATCTTCTGGGTTTTCCCTATATAACCGAACCCATGCCGGAGTGGTGAAATTGGTAGACGCAGTGGACTCAAAATCCACCGATCGCAAGGTCGTGACGGTTCGATTCCGTCCTCCGGCACCATAAAGAAATCAGGGACTTAGCTTAATCGGCGGGTCCCTTTTTTTTACCCTCATTTTGGCCGTTTTTGGCCATAATTTGCCGTTTTTTGCCACTCCAATGGCAGAAAAAAGGCAGAAATTTTCGGGCATATTTTCACACGATGGGGCGCTATAATCCTCGATTGTTAAAAAAAGCTGTCAAGCCCCTTTAATACCCCATTTCCCCCCTTGTTAATCCCTAATTTATACCCCGTTTAACCAAAATCTTCGGAAACCACACGTAATATACCTACAGAGTTTCGACCTAATTCTTTTTCAATAACCAAATCACAACATTTTCTAAGAGGTGTTTCTATGAACGAAAATCTTTACCAGGAGATCTTGGACACGTTAAAGGAAAAATTCCCCGATAAAATTTTGCTTTCTCCCGAGGATATCGGAACCGTTTACGATATCGCGACAACAAGTATCTACAACAAGTCCTCAAGCCGTTTTACCCTTCCGCCAATCGGAGGAGGTGGCAGACCTCGATGGCGGATTTACGACGTTGCTCGCGATCTGGCGACGAGATAGCTGTTTTGAGGTGCGAATAGATGGCAAGGCAGATCGTAGACATCCGAGGATTGGTTGAAAATCCGCATTTTCCTTTCAGTGAAAACCAAATTCGAAAACTGATTAGGAGGCGTGATTACCCGTTGCCATACAAGAAAGTAGGCAAGCGGCTTTTCTTCGATCTTGAAAGGGTTTACCGCTGGTTTGATTCTTTACCTGGGAAGGACTCTACTGTTTGAAAACACCCAATTTTCTTCAGGTTATTCCGGAAAATATTCCTGGCGATTTGAAGAGCTATATTCAATTGGTTGCCTGGAAAGCAGTATTAAGGGAAGAGAAATGGACCAAGGTCCCATATGTCGCCAGTTCAGGCCGAAAAGCCCGTGTGAACAATCCTCATGACTGGACTGATTTTGAAACGGCTTTCCGAGCTTATCAAGAATCGAAGGGCAACTTTGACGGGATTGGATTTGTCTTAACTGAAAAAGATCCAATTGCCGGAATTGATATTGATGAAGTAATAAAGCCGGGTGAGAAGTTAGAGCTTGAGAAGTTACCTAAAAAAGTCAAAGATATTGTTTGTTCGCTAAATACCTACACCGAAATAAGTCCCAGCGGCACAGGTCTAAGGTTGTTCGTTTTAGGCAGCCTTCCTAAATCTGGCCGCAAAAAGGGACCGTTTGAATTTTATGAATCCGGGCGGTTTCTGACGATAACTGGGCACCACCTCGAAGGCACTCCAAAAAACATTCAATCCAGACAGCAGCAGCTCACCGAAGCGCATGCAAGCGTATTTGGCAAAGCGACTGTTCAGCCTAAACCCACCAAAGCCCGGAGCCTATCCTTTTCCGATGATAGCCAAATCATGCAACACATGCTGCAATCGGCCAGTGGTGGCAAGATTCAAAGACTCCTCAGCGGTGACTATTCCGGTTATCCTTCACAATCCGAAGCCGATCAGGCCTTATGCGGATATTTGGCTTTTTGGTACGGCAGGAATGCCGGTCTCATGGACGCCGTTTTCAAATCATCCGGCTTGTATCGGGAGAAATGGGACCGAAAACACCACAGCGATGGTCGCACCTATGGCCAGGCCACCATTGAACGCGCCATTTCCCAATGCAATGAAGTTTACACGCCTGCTATGACGAATCGTCCCAATGAACTGGAAACCGAAAAGCCTATCTCTGATGAACAACTGCTCAAGGATTACCGTAAGATCGATGAACCGGATCAAGAACAGATCCGCGCGGCACGGGCGGCGGTCGTTCGCACGCTGAATAGGGACCACGGGACATGTATGGTGGGGGGCAAGTTTCAAGTAATATTCGAACATAAAAACCCTATTACGGAGAGGCCGGACTTCTCACTCCTGAATAGACAAGACTTCCGTTTTCGTTATGAGAATAAGAGTATCATTGTTGGTTATACGAAAGGAAAGCCTACATTCGCCACCTTGGCGGATATATGGTTAAAATCTCCCTGGCGTCGCGAATACGATGGGATCACATTCGATCCTGCAAATAAGACAAGCAGGCTCTTCAACATGTACAAGCCAGCCACATTAACTTTCGGCCCTGGAACCTGCGAGCTTTTTCTTGAATTTATAAAGGACGTTATTTGCAGCGGAAATGAGGAGATTTACGAATGGCTTATCGATTGGGTGGCCTGGCTCTATCAGCACAAGGGGAGAAGACGCCCAGGGACAGCTTTTGTAATGCGCGGGGTTCAAGGTTGCGGGAAAGGCACGCTTGTTAAATTTTTAGGAGAATTATTTGGAATTCATTTTATCCACATTGTTCATCAAAATCAGATTACCGGTCGATTTAACGGCCACTTAAAATATGGCATTTTGGTTTTTATTGATGAAGCTGTCTACGGCGGCGATAAAAAAGCTGAGGGTATATTAAAAGGGTTTGTAACCGAAGATACAATTTTAGTTGAAAACAAGTTCGTTGATCCTTTCGAGATCCGAAACCACTGCAATTTTATATTTGCCAGTAACAATATTTGGATAATTCCTGCCGGATTTGAAGAGCGCCGATTCACGGTCTCCTTGGTATCCGATAAACGTGTTGGCGACACCAAGTATTGGAAAAAGCTTTACCACGAGATGGAAAACGGTGGCGTGGCAGATTTGGCCAAATTTCTTCTGGCTCGCAAGGTTACAAGCAATTTGCGATTTGCCCCTAGAACTTTAGAATATTTAAATCAAGTCCTCGAAACTATGCAGCCGGAACAACAGTTCTGGTTTCATTGTTTACAGGAGGGAGATTTACCGGACCCTTCGGAAGAAAGGCCTTCCGAGGGCTGGCCAAATTTAATATCCCGTGATGGGCTCTATCTTCTTTATGAAAGATTTTGCGATAAAATCAACGTGCGCAATCGCAGACTCTCACACGCGCAGTTACAGCGGCGCTTGCAGGAAATGGTTGATGTCTATGGAGGGCCAAGGAAAGCCTTTGCCTTTGGAGGAAAGCGGTTTCGAACCTGGCGGCTGCCACCGCTGACGACCTGCCGTGAGCAATTCGAAGCAAAACTGAAATACAAAATTAATTGGGACGATGATGATCAGGTGCCTTTTTAAGCTGGGATTTGCGTCCACTTTGCGTCCAGCTTGGGTCCACTTTTGACACAACATAAGATGTTGATTTTACGTTATATGTCCACAAGTCCACATGTCCACTAGAAATATTCATATATTATAATAACACACGGGGAGAGATCAAAAAATGGATTACAAGCTTTATAAAGAATTTTCAAAAAACCTCTGGACATCTGGACGTGCTGGACATCTGTAATAAATACGGATGGTTACAGCTGACAGACTGCAAACTCAAAGTGGACGTGCTGGACATCTATAATAATTACAAACAGATAGGTGCAAAATGAAAGCGGAAACAGAACGGAATGTCAGGACTGCCTATTGCTACCTCAAGGAGTCCAGAACCATAAGGCAGTGGATCGTTCCACGCTGTCCTTGGTGTGGCAAGCGCCATATTCATGGAGCCGGTCGAATCGTGGATAACCCACTGGATTATTTAGGACATCGTGTTGCACATTGTCCGCATGGATTGGGCCGCGACTATGAGCTGGTTGAGATGGATTGAGGTTTTTCAGGCGTCGCGGGTCCTTCCTGGGCCTTTTCCTAATACGGTGCAAAAAGGCTCAGTCGGCCCGTCCACTTAAAATTTTCATTTGGAAGGAAAAACGGAATTTTCATTCCGTTCAGAGATTTTTGCTAAATAATTTGAGACATTTGGCCGGAATTCTCAAATTATTTTTAGAAAAATGGAAAAACAGTTGTAAGGCCCACTTCCTGGCCGGAAATGCCGCGCCCCACGTGTGTATGCGAGTGAAACCGTGATTCCTTTGGAATTCTAAATGAAGAAATTACTCACCATCGGAGAAACCGCCGAGGCCCTGAACTGCTCTGTCCGGACAGTTCATCGTTTAATCGAGAATCGGGAACTTGAGGCGGTCAAGATCCGGGGGTGCAAGCGAGTTACCGTAACAAGCGTTGATTTGCTGATCCGGCTGGAAATCGAGAAATACGACCTGTCCCACGGAACATATAATTATAATTCAGATCATGCCTAAAAACTGCGTCAGGTTGTGCCAGGTGATGTCAGGTTTACTTTTCATGTTGCCGTCATTCTCGTATTTTGGATGTGCAAGACGTGTTCGATCCGTTTTTGGGCGGACGGATCGGGAAAAGCCCGGCCAGGGTCTTTACTCCTTTCACTCTGGCCGGGCACACCTTAAACGGAGAATGTTGACATGGATTATTCCGATTTCACCACCGGCGCCATGTGGGGAGTTTCTCAAACCTACCTGGAGTCGCTATTTTCTTACCTTCCCGATTTAAAAACTGCAAAAGCGCTGGCCTCCTCTGAAATTTCAACCAAGAACAACCCGCCTCAAATCAAAAATAAGATCGCCATTATTCCGGTTTACGGGCCGTTGTCAAAGCAGACCAGCTTTCTTTCCATCCTGTTTGGTGGAGCGTCCATCATCGATCTGGAAAAAAACTTTTCAGAGGCCATCAATTCATCCGAGGTCAAGGCCATCGTATTGGACATCGACTCTCCAGGGGGAACGGTTTCAGGGATTGACTCGCTTTCCAAAAGAATTTTCCAGGCACGGCAAAAAAAACCGGTAATCGCCTTCGGGAACGGATCGATGGCATCGGCGGCGTACTGGATCGGCAGCGCGGCAGACAAGATTGTTGTAGAGAGAACGGCACAGGTGGGGGGAATCGGTGTTTTGATGGTCCACCATGATTGGTCAAAAGCTGACGAAAAGGCTGGCCTTAAAAGGACCTTTATTGCAGCCGGGAAATACAAAACGGTCGGAAACAGCGCAGAGCCGCTTTCACGAGAGGCCAGAAATATAATCAAGTCCCAATTGGCGTACATTCACGATGTGATGCTGACGGACATTTCCAGAAACCGGGGGGTGATAAAACAGACAGTCGAAAGCAAAATGGGGGACGCTCAAATTTTCATCGGCAAACAGGCTGTTGACGCTGGCCTTGCAGATTATGTCGGTGACCTTGGTGCTGCCGTAGAATTGGCGAGCACAGGCAAAATCAGTGAACAAGAAACCATCAGAACCGAAAGCAGCGTCAACCAGTTAAAACCGGTCTTTTTGGCCATAAAAAAAACAGGAGAAACTCAAATGGAAAACAACCAGAATGATTTTTTGGCCCTGGTGGATGATTATCAACACCATTTCAAATGCACGAAAACCGAGGCAATACAACAGATCATGAAAAAATATCCGGAGGCCCATCGCAAGTACATCGAAGAGGCGAACAGCGGCAGGAGATAGTTTTTCATAAATATTATTTTCTTTCAAACGGATAGGTTTTTAAAAATGAAATCAAGTCATTATCAAATGGACCCGTTTTCGAAGCAAATGATTCCCTTTTATAGTGAGTTGAAAGATTATAAATGGGTCGATGATTTTCTCAAGTGTCAAAGCCTTCACAAACAATTCAAGCAGCTGGGAGAGGCCCAAAAACAGCTGAGGCAGACCCATTCAAACAAAGAAGCTTTCAGGGCTCGCCTGAAAAAAAGCTTCGACGATTACCGGGCCAGGCGTAAAAACCATTTACAACGTTTTCTTCGCGCTACTGAACGGAGCAAAAATCCTTTTGCCAGGCTGGAAACCGGTTCAAATCCAATTATGCAAAGGGTCCTGGCCCCGGTTACCTGGGATGATATCGAGGATGCTTTAAACGACCTCGAAGGCCTTGAAGACGGTATTTCCGACGAAGAACGCGAAAAACAGCTTTCTGCCATCACAACCGAGGTTGAAAATATCAAGTCAAAGCTGGCCAAGCTGAACAAGCCTGAATTCTTTCAGATGCATAATGGCCAGATTGATTGCGATATCCGGGAAATTTTTTTCAAGTGGTGGCTGTACGTTCAAAATCTCTGCAACCAGCCATGCAATCCCCGAGGATTTAACCTTGATTCTTCTTTGCCACTTGAAATTGAGGCCTATCACAAGCTTGGTATCGGCAGAGCGGTCAACAAAAAAAGACCGGAAGGCCCGGCTGAAGGTTAAACCGGTAAGCCAAATATGACATTTAATACGCTCCAGAGGCGTTCAGACCGTCGATCATTGTCACCGCATACATATAGTTTGCCATGCTTCGGATCCCCCTCGTGTGATTAGTGTTAGGCAGCTAAAGAGGTGTTGAGGCGTGAACTGTTGCTTGACAGACAATTTTGCATATTTTATGCTGATATTCGTAACGGTAAATTCCGTTACCCGGTTTGGCAGCCGGAAATACCAGCAGGCGCATGAGCGCCCAATTTCATAGTATGGCGCTTTTTCTGTTTCCGTACTATGAATCAATTGGCGGTGCATGCGCGGGGACCGCAAGGTCCGCCGGTTTCCTGTTGGACCGGTCTGCCAACCGCGTATGTGCCGCCTTTTTTGTTTGGCAGCGAAAAGGGCGGATCACCTTACATCAACAGGAGGTTCGTCATGCACAACAATCACGCCTTATTTTCCCGTCCCATCGATCCGTTTACCGAGAATGTGAAAACGATCAGCCGCAATGGTCGCGCCCTGGGCTTCCTGGAGGCCATGGACATCGTGGGGACGTTGTCCGCTTTCACCAGCTGCCCGGTGGAGGCAGAAACGCTTAACAGGGTTTATGTCGAGTTGGAACGTGGGTATTCCGAACGGTTCAAGGGGACGGTGGCAAGCCTTCTCACCCGGCATGAAAAAAACCGGCCTGAGAAACCAGTTTCGGAGATTGTCGTCCAGGTCGGTGAACTATTGAGACAGGCCGACACTGCTTTTTCGAACAGCGTTATTCAATTCAAAGGGAAAAGGACGATAGCTGGACGACAAAGGAGGTGCGATTATGTGGGATAATAGTGCCGATGCCAGCATAAAAATAGCGAATATGAAAGGATATTCTGAAGGGCTTTATTTTGTTCTGCTAACCGCTTCTGAAGGGGAAGATTCAAATTTTGCTACTGAAAAAAAACTTTATGGTGAATTTGCTGCACTGCTATTGCCTCTTAATTTGGCTTTGAAACGATACGACGAGGAAGAGTTTCCAGTGCCGGAAAGAGCGGACGATAAACAATAATTAACCAGATAACTGTTGAGGGAAAAATGAAAAAGAAAATGAAGGATCATGAATCGAAGGAGCATTGGGCGGCAATGTTAAAAGACATGCTTGATACATATCGGGAAAACAATCCTGATGATTGTCAAAGTGATGAAGAACTTTTGCATAGCCTCATGGATTATTTTGCTGAATCAGGTTTGATAAAGAAAAAAGACGGAAAATATGTGATTCCGAAAATTATCCATGATGCATGAAACTTTCATAACTTTGTAGTCCATAGAACAGTTAGAGCGAGTCATTATATTAATGGAAAAAAGGAGATTAAAGAATGAAAAAACTTGTTTCGGAAAACGCATTGGTAAAAAGAATTAAAAGAAAGTTGGAAGAGCAAGGCCTTTTGATTAAAAAGAATCCAAAGGGTCCATATATGGAAAATATGGGCGAATATTTGATTACGAATAACCAGGGAAACCTTGTACAGACCGTTGACGATATCGAAGCCTTTGCACGTGAGGAAGGTGTTCTTAAAGATTCGGAAAAGCTGGGCGAATAAAACTTGTTCAATTTAAAAGAATGGGGCGGCCTAGGTGGTTTGCCTGGGCCGTCTATTCAACAAGTGTTTACTCCTGGGTAGTTTGTAACCTGTTAAAATGAAAAAAGCCGAGTTTTAATTCGTCTTCATTGCTCTTTGAAAATTTGTGGTGGTAACGGCCTGCATAAGCGGTTTGGCGAGCTTTTTGCCAAATCCGACTTAATGCGTTTGTTCGGCGTAATTGTTTGATTGTAGTATATTCATATAGCTCAAGCTGGTGGCTCAATGCTTAAACCAGATTGAATAACCTCTGCTTTGATACTGTATTTATTAAGTAAATCCTCGACTAATGGTGCTAGCCATGGTTTTTCAGTTGGTGCGATGAATACCTGTTCAATAAGGATTTCCAAATCGCATTTAACGTAGAAGCCTTCTGTTTTCATGCTTATATTTCGTCGTGAATTCGAAGTCTTTTTATCATTATACCAAACAATTCTTGTTTCCTTTTCATGTTCAAAAGGCAACCTTTTTGTCAAGCATGCACGTAACATTGAACCGCCATGTGTTGGTTCCCTATCTGAGTTTGAGTAGATAACTTTGTAATGCGCTAACTTTTTAGGTGTATCTTTTAAAGAATTATGAAGGCTTTTGGTAGTTGTCCTAATTGCCACACCCTCATTTCCATTTGTGTATAGTTTCCACATAGCGTCTGATTGTTCTTCGTTTGAATGCCAGCAACTTACATAGTAGCACTTTCTTTCTTTGGGGCTTATCTTCCTAAGTTCTTGATCACGGTCTTCGAAATGTTTTTTAAAAAAACCGCCTTTATATGACAAATTTGGTACCCAACCTTCATATTTATCACCGAGTCGGTCCAATCTGGACATATATATTCCGCTATTCACAAGCATTGCTAGGAATTTTGAAATACTCATGTATCGCCAAAGTGGGGTAGCAAGATCTGGTCTTTCTAAGAAAAAATTATCTTTGTTATGTGTCCATACTACTGGCATAGATTTCCACAAAATAAAGGATAGCCGAACCTAGTTTATTCATCGTAATACGATGAATAAACGGAATGGTTTTTGAAGTGATTGTATAAAACAAGACAGTGTTTCATAGCCTAATTGATTTTTCTACCATATCTCACTGATTAATCAACGCTTATTTAGATTTCCTCTGTTTAAGGGTGCGGATTGATGCTTTTGCAGAATGCCAAAAAGAGCCGGGTTTGACACCGATTTTGGTGCTTATCCGTATTTACGGATAATTATTCGAGTCGTCTTGGCGATGAACGATATTCAGTACCACCGCAGATTTTCAACAGGCAACGCAGCTACAATGAGTTCGAACCTTAGAAGTAATGCATAAGGAGGTGTAATGGCAAAGCGGAAAAAATATAACGGAATTTTTACGGTTAAAGGAAAAAATGGCATTTCTTACGGCATAGACTATGTGCATCCCCAGACCGGCCAGCGGATCAGGAAAATACTAAAGGGTTGCACCAATGAAGCCGATGCTTTTGAAAAGCGCAGCATCGAGCTTGCCGATGCCGCCAGGGGCGCCATTAACAAGGCCTACGGCATCCGGAGCAGAGGGGCCGCAATTCTTTTTAATGACATGGTCGATCTATACCTGAAAAACTGGTCAGCCGATAACAAGGACTCAAGAACAGACCGGTTCCGATCCGTAAGGCTGAAAGATTTTTTTAAGGGCCGGTTGATGTCCGATATCACGCCCTTTCTTGTGGAAAAGTTCAAGCGGCAGATGGCCAAGGATCGGTCAAAAAATACCGTTGATAAATGGTTGAGCCTTGGCAGCCAGGTCTTTGAAAAAGCCAGGGCATGGAAAAAATATAACGGAGAGAACCCTTTTTTGAAGGTGGACCGGTTCAGGGTGAAAAAAGGCAAGAAGCCCGGATCGCTGTCACCTGGCCAGGTCCATGCGATCATGGAGCAGATCCCCCATTCTGTGAAACGCGACATGGTCGAATTCTGCTATAACACCGGCTGGCGCATATCCGAGATAACCGGCCTCCAGTGGGATGATGTCAAGCCAGAGGAAGGAAAAGCGTGGATTGTTGATCCGAAAAATGGTAATACCGTCGATATCGAACTGAGCGACCGGGCGATTGAGTTGATCCTGAAGCAGGACAGGAACTGCCCGTTCGTTTTCAGCCATAAAAACGGCAAGCCTTACAAAACCGGCATTCCGGCCGTTTTCAAAAATGCCGCCGAGAAAGCAGGGATAGCGTTGCCGCCACGAAAAGCATGGCACATCCTGCGGCGAACCTGGGCCAGCATGTTCCTTCAAAATGGCGGGGATGTCGAAACGCTCCGGGTCCTGGGAAACTGGAAGGATTACAGCATGCCCATGTGGTATGCGGACAGCGCCGATTCGGACCGGAAACGCGAAATTTTGAACCGAATACCGAAGCCCGATGGCAGAAAAAAGACAGAAATGGCCAATGGGGTTTTGCTAAGTGCTTGAAAATTCAGCCATAAAAATCGGGGACAAAGTGGACTCAAAATCCACCGATCGCAAGGTCGTGACGGTTCGATTCCGTCCTCCGGCACCAATCAGTATAGAAACGGCGACCGGTGTTCAACGGGTCGCCGTTTTTTTAAGGGCCACCATGATTTTTTCTTGTCAGGTTTACCCTCTTTTGCTGACGACAGCCGACTAATAAAAAACGCAATCTTCAGGAGGTCTGTTTATGTGGGGACAGATTAAAAAATACATCATCATCGGTCTTATTGCCGCCGCCGGATACTATGTGCTGGCACATCACTTCATTTATTATGAGAAAACCTTTTCTATTCTGCCCAAGGAGGAACTGACTCTTAAATACACTTTTTACAGCCTGATGAGCAAACGACCGGAGACGATTTTAAAAGTGGATGAGCTGCGCTGGGCCGGGATCGGCGATATCCTGGTGGAAAAGGGGATTGTCCCCGCGAGCAAGATACGCATGCTGGAAGACAAGGCGGAAATGGCATCGGGTAACTAATCTCCGCGAAACCCTTTAGCGGCCCTTCTCATCGACGAACGCCGGTGAGAAGGGCCGTTTTCATCCCATGGGAAGCATGTTGTCAGCCAAACGGCTGGAGGCTTTCTTCAGGTTGATGCTGAGCAGGTTTGCCAGCCCTTTTAAAATGTTGACGCCAAGATTTACCTTTTTCGACAAAATATCGTCGAAGGCAGCACGTTGAAAAACCGCCAGCCTGACCTTTGATCGGGCGATAACTGTCGACGACCTCGGAAAATTGTTAATGATGGACATCTCCCCGATGGATCGGCCACGTCTCAGCGTGGCCATCACGTCGCTGCTGTGGGGGCCGGTTTTTTTGGTCACATCCAGTTCGCCGCTTTCTACGAAACAGACGAAATCCGCTTTGTCCCATTCATTGAACAGGACTTCCCCGGGATCAAGGTCCTTAAAATCCATCCGTGCAGCTACCTCATGGAGTTCTTCTCTTTCCAGGAATTCAAATAGCGGCAGGTTGAGGATAAAATCAACCAGGTCCTCGTCTTTGTCCGACCCGTTCGGTTCCAATGGTTTTTCGCTCATCATCTTTTTCCTATCGGTCGTCTGATTTCACCCCAGCATCTCATGAAACATCAGCTGTGAGGGCACAAATTTCTGGTGATTTGACCTGAAAACAGATACAACAATCTCTTGGTAAAATTTCTATCGGCACCTGAAAATGGGGACTTTAGTCCAAGAATTCAAAACCCTTTTTCAGCCTGAATGTCAAGTCTTGAAAAATATGAGCCCAAACCGGATGTTGATGACCTACTTTAAATTGCTGTTGACTGCCATTTTCTGGGGGGGAACCTTTATTTCAGGCAGAATGCTGGCCGATTCCGTACCTCCATTTTCCGCCGCCTTTTTTCGATTTCTTTTTGCTGCAGTGTGTCTCTATGTCCTTGTTGTGCGCCGGGAAGGAAAAATCCCCAGGCTGGAAAGGCAACAGATTCTGCCCGTGGCGCTGCTGGGATTGACCGGCGTGTTTGCCTATAATGTTCTTTTCTTCAATGGATTGAAATTTATAACCGCCGGTCGGGCATCCATCATTATTGCCAACAACCCGATTATTATTTCTGTTTTCGCGGCCCTTTTTTTTAGAGAACACCTTTCCCCGATCAAGGTTCTCGGTATTCTGATTTCCATTACCGGGGCAGTTGTCGCCATCTCCGGCGGATACCCGTTGGCTCTGTTTGCAGGCGGAATCGGGATAGGAGACCTGCTTATTTTTGGGTGCGTGCTCAGTTGGTCGGCCTATTCGCTGATTGGAAAGCGTGTGATGCGAGACCTCTCCCCTTTAGCATCGGTATCGCATTCAGCGGCTGTTGGGGTGCTGGCGCTGCTGATTCCAGCCTGCATGGAAGGAATGCCTGCGGCGGCGCCGGGCTATTCCCTGGCGGATTGGGGCAATTTGGCCTATCTCGGATTGTTTGGCACGGTGCTGGGGTTTGTTTGGTACTATGAGGGTATCCGGGTGATCGGACCGTCCCGGGCCAGCCTGTTTATCAATTTTGTGCCCATCAGCGCCATATGTCTGGCCCACATTATCCTAAAGGAGCCGTTGACAGTCTCGCTTCTGGTGGGTGCCATCCTGGTGATCGCCGGCGTCACCTTGAACCACCTTCCGGTTTCGGGTTTGCACTTGTCCAAATCACAGGTGCGGCCTTGAACCGCGACAGCGATCACATTTCCCCCCGCCTGCCGCAGGAAGGCTTCAATAAAGATGGGTTAACCAATGATCATCAATCAAAAGCGATTTTCGATGCCGGTCAGCCATATTTTATCAAATAGGCCGACAGGCCTTTTCAGGCAATTGCGATGACCCTGTTAAAAATAGGAGAACGACATGCTATCCACACAGATTCCCGGTTTTGGAACACTGACCCTCGATCATCTGGTGTTGGACTATAACGGCACCCTGGCCGTGGACGGTCTGCTGCTTCCCGGTGTCAAAAGTGCTCTCAATGCCCTTGCCGCGGAGTTGGTGATTCATGTGGTCACTGCCGATACCTTCGGCAAGGCAGCCGACGGTCTTGACGGTGTCAACTGCCGTCTGACCGTGTTGGAAGCCGGGCGTCAGGACCAGGCCAAAGCCAACTTCGTCAACCGGTTGGGGGGGGATCGGACGGCCAGCATCGGCAACGGCCGCAACGATGCGCTGATGCTGGCGGCATCCGCCCTGGGTATCGCCGTTATTTTAGGGGAAGGGGCTTCCATGGCAAGTCTGAATGCGGCAGACATCGTCTGTGCGGATATCGTTTCTGCACTTGAATTACTGATGCATCCCTTACGGCTGACGGCAACGTTGCGATCCTGAAAAGGTTTCAATGAAACAGCGAATTTGCCGAACCATCGCCACGTTGACTATTTTATAGGGTGGTGTTAGATGAACCGCGACAGTGAGCCTATTCACCGTTGCATGAGGTGGCTGCAATGAGTCAATCGTTGATTAATAAGATCCTTTCAGAAAAGTTCCGCCATAGCTTGCTGTGGGGGTGGGGTTAATTGCTCTTAACACTTTGTAATGCATGAAATCGCATCGATTTGGCATTTCAAATTGCCTTTTTTTCGGTTTCGATTCTTTCTCGGGAATAAAAGTCGCCATGGATTCGACAGGAAATGTGGGAAGCGGTGATAATGTATTCAAATATCTCATGGAAAATGGTGATGAAACCCATCGCCTTGAGATGAAGACAGATCCTGACAGCATAACCGCTCAGGCTCGTTGGGCCGGTATAAAGCCTGGTATGCGGGTAGCGGATGTGGGATGTGGCCCCGGGATGATCACGGCGCTGCTCCATCGTATGGCTAGCCCGAACGGAACCGTTGTGGGCATCGATAACTCTTCAGATCGTATTCAACATGCCGCAGATCATTATGGTGGTTCAGGTATATCCTTTAAATGCAGGAATATTTTGGATCCACTGGATGACCTTGGTACATTTGATTTTGTTCTGATTCGTTTTGTTCTCGAATATTATCGGTCGCGGTCATTCGATATCGTCAGCAATATAACCCGCATCGTCAAACCCGGGGGTATCCTGTGCCTGATTGATTTAGACCATAACTGCTTGAATCAATATGGCATTCCATCCAGATTAAAAAAGGTCATTAATTCGATCATGGCCAAACTGGGAAGTGATGCTGATTTTGATCCCCATATGGGTATCAAGCTTTACTCCATGCTTTACGACCTGGATTATCAATTCATCGACGTCACTATGAATGCACACCACCTTATATTTGGTGAATTGGATCATGTTCAGGATTACGATTGGACAAAGAAGGTGGAAGTGGCTGCCAAAAATTGCGGGTATGGATTTGAAGAATACGAAGATGGGTATGACGGATTCTATGCAGAATTTAAATCGTCATTTGCCGATCCGCGAAGGTTCATCTATACACCGGTAATCTGCTGTCGAGGTGTTCGAACTGTGTGATGGCTAACGGTGAGTGTACTTCCTGCTGCTTGCGGATGGGGTCGAAACCCGGTTTTAAATTGATAACATCATTGCCGTGATAATTTTCTTCGCAGCTTAACGCAGATAGGTTCTGATTGGATATGAACGTCGTTTCAGGAAACCCATTTCATTCGAATTATTTTTCCATCCTCAATTGATTCGGTTTGAAGTACTTCCCTCTCATAGTACTGGACAAAGGCATCGACGACCTTTTCGTCGAAGTGAACGCCGCGTCCCTTTTCCAATAAGCGAAACGCATAGCTCATGGGAAGCGGATCCCGGTAATGGCGTTTAGCGGTGACAGCCTCGAAAAAATCTGCTACGGCAATGATTCTCGCCCCCAGTGGAATTTCTTCTCCGATAAGGCCATTGGGATACCCACTTCCGTCCATCTTCTCATGATGGGAGCCGGCAATTTCCGGAACCTGACTGAATATGCCTTCGAAGTTGATTTGCTCTAATATGCTTTGCGTTTTCTGGGCGTGCGTCTTTACCTTTTCGTACTCTTCTTTGGTCAGACGCCCCGGTTTTTTCAATATTGAATCGGGGACGCCGATTTTACCGTAATCATGAAGGAGGGACGCAACACGTATCATCTCTCTGTAATTGTTTGATAAGTTCAGTTCGTCACAAATCCCCAGCGCATATTCGGTGACCTTGGCTGAATGGCCGGCGGTTAGGGGATCTCGGGCGTCGATGCTTGCCGCCAGCACCTGGAGAATGGAACCAAACTGTCGTTGTCGGGCTTCCAACAGATCCGCGTTGCGTATGCTGATGCCGATCACTGACGCAATGCCCATGAGAAGGCTTAGATCGCTTTGAACAAGCGGCCGTTTGGTCCGCAAATTGTCCACGGCAAGTATGCCGATAGACTGCCCATCGCAGATAATGGGGCAACAGATAAAAGATTGGGTGCCCATCTGATGGGCAAACGCCAGACTTCTTCTAGAGAGGTTCGGGCTGATTTCTTCGATATCGTTAATTAGAAAGGGTTTTTGCTCGTGAAAAGAAACGACAAAAACACCTTTTGATCCCGCTTTATTCAAATGGAATGCGGATTTTTTTATGAAATCAAGTTTTTTTTGGTCATATCCGAATCCCGCACGAAATTCTAAGAGTGACTTGTTCTCATTGGCAAGCAGAATGAATCCACGGTCATAGTCCAAGCGCTTTTCAAACAGACGGACTACTGTTTCCATCACATCTTTGATGTTGGTATATTTACTAATGATCTGTCCAATTTCGTTGGTTAATAGAGTGTTATTGTAGTTGATTTGTGTTTCCTCAATTAGCCGGTCGGCTGAATCGCTGAGGATGTTTAAACTTGTTTTAAGCTCTCTTTTCTCAATCAGCAGGTGGACGCTTCCTAAAATCAAAATTGTAAATAGGGAAAAGGGAAGAAAAAAGGAAATGGTCTCCTCAGGTTTGAAAAAAGCCAATAGAATGCAAACAGAAATCAGAAACAAGGTGAGGTAATTCCGAAAGGCCCGGAAGACTTCGGATCTGGACATCTCCCATGATATTATATATTTACAAGCGGAATCGCCTTTAAAAATGCATTGGGGATGTTCAATTTTAGGAAGTTTATTGGTAAAACCCATTGCAATTGCTTCGAATAGACCCGTCCTATTCTCACATTGATATGGTTTTTCGGTTACCCCTGGTTTTGGCGTTACCGTTATTTCTACCTTATTGGATGAAATACTTGTCGTTTGATAATTAGATGATCTCGCATAATTTTCTGATGCATGGCCGATGATCTGGTAGACTTTTCCCGGTCCTAATTGACCAAAAATAAATTGACCTAGTGCCGGGACTAATGAGGGCGATGCCGCAAACCGACCTGCTTCTCTTGCAATATTTTTATTTCCGGTAAGTTGTGCTACCTTTTCATAAAAACGATCAATCTGAGACTGCGTAAACCAGTGACCTTGGTCGGCAATTTCGTACGGTTCCATTCCTGCATACTGCAATACCTCGTCGGTATTCACATAGCTATATTTCTCCTTCAACAGCCTTATCCAGACATTAAGTCCCCTGCTGTTATACAAGGCGCTATCTTCAGTGAAATTTGCTTTATTGGGGTTCGGCGATGATCGCATATTCACCCTTTAATGCTTATAAAATTTCAATAAACGTTTTAAATATCTGAAATAATCATCTGTATGATTGAGGTCAAAAATCCACAGATTGTATTTCTTTTCAGTGGGGATTTCCATTGCCGCTGCACTTTGCTCAGGGTAAATAAGGACTGGCATTTCGTCTATCTGAAGTCCGCCGAATAGATTTAACAAACTGGACCGAATGATTTGATATTTCAGGTTCTCGTGTTTCAGGATGATGATTTTTACGGAGTTGGTTAGATCGGACATATTCAGACCGATATCTGCAATGTTGATTATTATCAATGCCTTTAGCTCGTCTAACATTTTGAGCGAAAAAAGGTGGCGGGATCGGAGCAGCCCGATTTTCGAAAACTCTGCTTCCGTTGCCGTCATATCATGATTGTTGGCACCTAAGTCCAAGGCATCAATCATCAAGCCACCGGATTGTTCCTCATAATGGCACTCAAGATCACGAAGGTCGTTGTCTGTAGCGGATTCGATGTGCCAACCTCCGGGCAACGGGCAGTCACCTTGTCCATTTCTCCGAAAATGGAAGTAGGCAAATTGGTCAATGGAGCATTTTTTTGGATTCAGAATGTTTTTTGCCGCACCACCAAACACATGATTAGGAAATTTGTTTTCCGGCCGGTAGTAGCAGAATGCATAACTCATTTTTATGGAGTTGAGCCGGTGTGAGTCATTGATGAAACTGCCGATTTGGTTAAATACTGCCAGGCCACCGCGGTGGTTTGATGATCGAATGGCTGCGAGGTGATGCATCAGCCACGATTTTTCGTAAAAGCGAACCATGGACATGTGTGCTAAAATCAATCCGTTGCGCTGATGGATGAAGTGCCTGGCGATATTTGGACTTTCAGTGTACAGCTTTTTATAGGTTTCTTTGATACGGGCTTTGTTTTTCTCGATAAATTCATATTTTTGGGGGTAAATGAATCCGGTTTCAAAGAAAAAATTCCACAGGTCATCCAGGTTGACTCTACGGCAGATGTAGGCATTCTTGTCACTGGTCTGTTGAATGAGAGAAAGCACTTTGATATGCTCATCTGCGGGCATATCTAGAATGGCAATCCCACAGCGAAGCAGCCCTGTTTCTCCCCTATCTTCAATCTGTTGGCTATAAACCACCTGGGCGGCGCAAGTCACATGGGCTCCGTCACCAAAGCAAATTTGAAGGTTCGGGATGATCAACCCCGGCAGCAACACCGCATGCTTTACTTCTTCCCGGACAGCCAGGCCTGATCCGGACAGATCACGCACCTCCAGTTGGACGCGTTTTTTAGAGAAGGGATGAACGAAACTGATTGTGGGTAGGGGGACCATTTGCTGACGGGTGCTTCTAAACTCCTTTGGCCTAAATCGCCGGATATGCCTTCTAACTGGTGTTAAGATCCAGTCTTGATTTTTATGGCCGTGGGTTTGTTTGCCGATTCGGCATTCCCCGGAATAGAGTGTTTTGCTGCCGTCGAAGATGATGACATTCACGGCCATGTCGGTATTCATCCAGTCGAAGGTCTGAGGGGATGTGGTCTGGACCTTGACGCGGAAGGAGAAGGCGGAAAAATCGATCATCGATCCGTAAAACAGGGCTCCGTTCTGGGTCACGTATACGTTAATGCTTCGGCACGAATGGCGCCTGGTGCTTCTGGCATCTTCAGCGCTACAGGTTTCCGGCAAAATGAAACGGATGGCTTGTCTGTTTATTTCCACTACGTCCGGTTCAGCCACCAGAAACCGATTGCCGTCGGGTATGAGAATGTTTTGGAAACAAAAACAATCCGGTTGGTCGACAATGGTTCCGGCCTCCTGCTGCCACAGGCAGGTCAGCCGGTTGTCCTGGCAGGGTTGCGGTTTGGCCTTGATGGACAGGATTCGGTGGTAGTGCTTGTGGCGATAATTAACGTAAAGGGGTTTGTCGAGAAAGTTTAGATAGTTCAGCTTGTTGATCAGGTGGCCCATGCTGATCTTTTTGGACGAGCAAACGGCTTCTTCCTTAGGCGTTGGGGCGGGGTTGGCTGATATGAGGCGTTTTTCGTTGGAACTGACTGCTGTGTCTGTTTGTTCAACATCCGTGTGAAGTTTTGCCCGTTCCATGGTTGAGCCTCAGTATCGACGTACCAGATCAGTGCAAGAAAAACAGATGAATTACTGTTCAGAACCAAGGTGCCTGGGTGGGCAGGTTGCATTTTCCTGCACTCATCCACAGAAACGACTATCATAAATTCCCTTTTGATGCAAGGGGTTATATAGGGATTGGCGTTAGGTGGACGAGGGAATGAAAAAGAGTGGGAAACCATCAAGGGGTTGTGGCCGGTCAGCCACCGATACCCTGCATCTGGCCTTTGACGGTTGTTACACCATTCGGGCAAAGCTGGTGTTTTGCCGCTTTATGTCGTACCGCGGTCCGGAAAATTTCAGCCAGCTGCTTATCCGATCCACCCATTCTTAACAGATCCTTGAGGGATTCGTGGCGATCGGACAGCAGGCAGGCGCGGAGCTTCCCGTCAGCCGTGAGCCGCAGGCGGTTGCAGCGGCTACAGAAATGGTGGCTCAGGGCGCTGATGAATCCGATTTCTCCCTGTGCTCCCGCTATGCGGTAGCGCCGGGCAGGTCCATCATTGTTGCCGCTGTCCACGGGGATCAGCGTTCCCAGCGCGGTAATGGTTTCCTGAATTTCCGGTGTCATAATCTGTTCCCGGCTACTGGTCCGGCTGTTGCCGATGGGCATGTATTCGATAAACCGGATGTGGAACGGATAGTCCAGAGAAAGTCTTCCAAAGTCGAGGATTTCGTCATCATTGATGCCCCGCATGGCCACAACATTGATCTTGATGGGGGAAAATCCAATTTCCCGGACCAGCTGGATTGCCTCCCAGACCCGATCGAACTGGTGGTAGCCGGTGATCTGGGCATACTTTTCCGGATTCAGTGAATCCAGGCTGACGTTGATGCGGTGAATGCCGGCATCGAATATGCGCTGGGCGTTGGCTGCCAAGAGAACTCCGTTGGTGGTCATCGAAACATCTTCTAATTCCCTGATGCGGGTCAGCTCGCCCAATAAATCAAGCACTCCTTTTCTGACCAGGGGCTCTCCCCCGGTGATACGCACTTTGCGGATACCGAGTTTGATGCCGATCCTTACCAGACGCAGGATTTCTTCATAGCTGAGAATGTCCTCATGGCCCAATTTGGGGATGCGGCCCTCAGGCACACAGTACAGGCACCTGAGGTTGCAACGGTCGGTGATGGAAATCCGAAGGTAGTTCAAATGGCGTTTTTCACGATCGACCAGCTCGTCGACAAGGGGTATGCATTTATCCATGTTATTTCCCGTTACCGTTTTCCGACCCCACTGGCTGCCGGCCGGGGGGCGCGCAGTGCACAATCAATAGTTTTCCAAAATGGCCTGTATCAGGCCGTCAATCGTGTACATTGTCGCTTCCAGGTTTACCGAAAGACCCATATCCCGGGCCGTCTGGGAGGTGATGGGACCGATGCTGGCCACCGTGACATCCGCCATCAGCCGGCGGGCTTGGTCCGATGGCAGCAACCGGCAGAAGTTCTTCACGGTAGACGAACTGGTAAAGGTAACCATGTCGATGGTTCCGGCCTCCAGGCGGGCGATCAATTCGGTTGCGCCGTTTTCCACGTGTATGGTTTCATAGGCCGTCACTTCATCCACCGTTGCGCCCATGCGGCGCAACTCCACGGGAAGTACGCTGCGCGCTTCCCTGGCACGTGGCAGCAGAATCGTGCTGCCCGTTATCGGCGTTGCGGAAAATGCCTCCACTACGGATTCGGCACGGTAGCTTTCCGGGATGATGTCGCTATTCAATCCCCAGGTTCTGAGCCGGTCCGCCGTGGCAGGGCCGATGGTGGCAGTTTTAATGTGTCCCAGGGCCCGCACGTCCAGCCCATTTTCAAACAGGCGCCGGAAAAAATAATCCACACCGTTGACGCTGGTGAATACAATCCAGTTATACCGGCCTAACGTTTCGATAGCCCTGTCCATCTCTGCCCATTCCGGTGGTGGCACCACCTGAATGGTTGGGCACTGGATGCATTCGGCACCATATTCCGTCAACTGGTGAACCAGTTCGCTGGCTTGCTCCCGGGCTCGGGTGACCACGATGCGTCGGCCCATCAGCGGTCGGTTTTCAAACCATTGCATGGTTTTTCGCAGGTTAACCACACCGCCGACGATGATGATGGCCGGGGCTTTGATGCCGGCTTTTTGGGTCTCATCCACGATCGTGCCCAAGGTTCCGGTAACGGTTTTCTGTTTGGGTGTGGTCCCCCAGCGGATTACCGCCACCGGCGTGTCTACCGATCGGCCGTTGCCCATCAGCTTGGCGGCGATGGTCGGCAGGTTTTTGACTCCCATGAAGAAAACCAGCGTGCCGATGCCGGTGGCCAGCGCCTTCCAGTCGACACTGGATTCGGCTTTGGTGGGGTCCTCGTGGCCGGTGACGAAAGCCACATCGGATGTGTAGTCCCGGTGGGTCAGCGGAATGCCTGCATAGGCTGATGCGCCGATGGCGGCCGTGACGCCCGGAACGACCTCAAACGGGATGCCTGCGGCGATGAGGACTTCCACCTCTTCACCGCCACGGCCGAAAATAAAAGGGTCACCCCCTTTGAGTCGGGCTACCACGCTTCCCTGTTTGGCCTTCTCCACGATCAGGGCGTTGATGCCATCCTGGGGCAGGGTGTGATCGCCTCCTTTTTTCCCCACGTAGATCATTTCCGCATCGGGGTTGGCATGGGCCAGCAGGGCCGGCGATGCCAGATAGTCGTAGACCACCACATTTGCCTTGGCAATGCAATTGACCCCCTTGACCGTGATCAAACCCGGGTCGCCGGGGCCTGCCCCCACCAGAAACACTTTTCCGGTTTTGTTATTACTGCGCATCGGCGTTCAGTCTTTCCAGAATTTCTCCGGCACCCATAGCCAGCAGCGTTCCGGCCAGCTCCAGGCCGATCTGTTCGCTTCGGTTTTCGGGGCCGGTTCGTGACTGTTTAATTTGATGGGATCCATCCACATCGCAGACCAGGCCGGTGAGGGTGTATCCTTTTTCGTCGATATGTCCGTGGCCGGCGATGGGAACCTGGCAGCCACCTTCCAGCCGCTTTAAAAACGCCCGCTCACCCATTACCACCTGACGGGTAGGCACATCGTCCAGGAGCGCCACCACCGGTGCAATGCGCGAGTCATTTTTCCTGATCTCGATGCACAGGGCCCCCTGGCCGACTGCGGGCAGCATGACCGATTCATCCAGGATCTGGGTGATACGATCGGCCAGTCCCAGACGGCGAACACCGGCAGCCGCCAGCACGATGGCATCCAGCGACTCGCTTTCCAGCTTTTTCAGGCGGGTATCCAGGTTTCCCCGTAAGGGCACGATGGAAATGTCTGGGCGCGCGTGAAGCAACTGGGCGGAACGGCGCAGGCTGCTGGTACCCACCCGGGCTCCGAGCTTCAGCTGTTCCAGGGGCAACCGGTTTCGGGTGATCAGGACGTCGCGGGGTTCTTCCCGCTGGGGGATCGCACCGATACACAGACCGTCGGGGATATCGGCGGGCATGTCTTTCATGCTGTGTACCGCCAGATCGATGCGCCCCTCCAGCAGGGCCTCTTCAATTTCCTTGACGAACAATCCCTTCCCGCCCACTTTTGCCAACGGGACGTCGAGGATTTTGTCTCCCTTGGTTTTGATGACGGTCAGTTCGACGGTGAGATCCGGCTGGCAGCTGCGGATGGCATCTTTGACCCAGTTGGCCTGCCACAGGGCCAACTGGCTGCCCCGGGTGCCGATGACGATGGTGCTGCCGGCCATCAGTGGCCGCAGCCGGCACAGCTGGATGCGCTGCACCCGGTGCATGACGAGGATGAGGCCGACGTGCTCACGGTCTGGCCGCCGCTGCCTTTGCTGACGAATCCGCAGGTGGACATGAGGCGGCAGACCTCGCCGGTATTACAGGCGGGGCACCGGTCCGGCTCACTGCCGCCCAGCACCAGGTACTCGAAATTGTGACCGCATCCGTTGCAGTGGTACTCATAGATGGGCATGGAACGTTTACTCCTTGTTCATGATTGTGAAGAATTTTCATTGAAGTCTATCGGCAAAAAACCACGGTTAATCCTACCCGTAAAGCGCTTAGGATCGTAAGCGCTTTGATTGAACCGCATGGCTTGGCTTGCCCATACGCTTTTCTCAATTTCGGGTAGCGGGCAATGCGCCTGCTATTGCATCCCGTTGATCCTGAAGACCATTTAAAATAAGCATAGAAGTTCCCTTAACAACCGCCAGCAGTCAAGTTTGATAAAATCATCAGGCATTCCGCAGAGGCGGTGTTTCGACGATCCTCTCAGGAGGCCTTGGATGCCATCATGCGGTCCTGGGTCTCTTCGATCTGCGGCTGGCTCTCATGGCCTAAGGCTGCGGCCAGTTCAAACTCGGCCAGCGCATGGTCCAACCTTCCCTGGTTCAAATAAATGTGGCCCAGACGGTGCCTGAATAGCCCGTTGTCCGGGGATAGTCGGACACTTTGTTCGCACAGCACCGAAGCCACATCCAGGCTTTCCCGCCGCTCGGTATAGAGCCGACCCAGAAGCGAGAGCGATTCCGCATCGCCCGGGTTAATTTTTACAGCGCTTTTGTATGCCTGGATGGCTTCTTTGGTCAACCCCAGTTTGTCCAGACAGGCCCCGAGGCTTTTAAATGCAGGGCCGGATCGGCTGTTGGCAAGGGTGGCGGCCTCCAGGTAAGGTCTGGCTTTATCGGTTGCACCCATTTCAATATATGTCTGACCGATGTGAAAGATCACTTCGAAAACGTTGGGCTCGCAGGCATCGGCTTCTATGAAGCATGTCAGCGCCTCTTTCCGTTTTCCTGTGAGCAGAAGGATATAGCCTTTGTTGTAGATGGGCATCACTTCTTCCGGGGCCAGCCATATCGCATATTCAAAAGCGGACAAGGCATGGTTGTAGTCCTTTAATACGCCATGGCATACCCCCAGGCTGTTATGCAGGTTAACGTCTGCCGGATCGAGCAGCAATCCGTTTTTGTATTCTTCCATGGCACCGGCGATGTCTCCTGCCTGATAGTGGCGGTCCCCGCTGATGTTCAGGCTCACCGCATCGAAGACGGTAATGGTGCCGGGGCCGAAAAAACCGGCATGTTCGAGTGCTTTTTCCGCATTTTCGACAATTTGAGTGCGAGTGTAGTTCAGGGTTGGGTAAGCGGCGACGCCGATGGTAAATGGCGGGATTTTCGCGTCGGGGAAAGCGTCTAACAGCTCTCGGGCCATCACTTGACCGTCACCAGCCGTGTGATGAGGAAACACGCAGGTGAATCGATCAGAAGCGATCCTTGCCCAGGTTCCCTTATGCGCCCGGCAGAGTGTGGCAATGGATATCACTCCATCTTCCGGAATGCCTGTTTCTTTTGCGTTGTCCACTTTTACCCCGGCCGCCCAGTCAATTCTGACGGCGATAGCGCACAGCGAGGAAGCGGATGCCATGTGGGTATCGATGGCATGAATCAACCCCTGCCGGTCCAGCATGTCGGAAAAGTGGGCATTGGGGTGGGGGGCAGCGGCGTTGTCGCGGCTGGTCAATGCATTTTGTGTATCGCCGACATCAATGATGCCATCGGAAGGGGAAAAGAGGAATTCTTGTGTCGTGCTTCTATTTTTAAACAGATCCGAGGAGTGTCTTGCCATCCATTCACCTTCCCTGGGTGCCGTCGGCCAGCATGTCTGCAAATGCCTTTTCAATAATATCCAGCTCTTCTTCCTGCAGGGTCCGAGGGTCCATGATGAACCGGCCATTTTCGATTCTGCCGATAATGGGTGGATGGCTGTTGCGCATCCACCGTTCAATGGCATTGGCGGAAATTCCGTCTACGGCAATACCCAGGCAGCGACTGGGCAGGTCCAGCATCGGCAGCGAACCGCCTCCGGCCTTTGAGGAAAAATCAAGCAGTTCCACCGTGAGCCGTGCGTCGGACACCCGCTCAAGACGGGATTTTAATTCTGCAGCCCGTCCCTGGATGACGGTCAGCGGCAAGGTGAGCATTCTCAGGGTGGGGATCTGGTGGACTGCCTGCTGCTCGTCGCGATAGAGCTGCAAGGTGGCTTCAAGCGCGGCGAGGGTCATTTTGTCGATGCGCAAGGCCCGGGTCAGCGGGTTGGCTTTGATCCGATCGATGTGCGGCTTGCCGCCCAGGATGACACCTGCCTGGGGGCCGCCCAGCAGCTTATCCCCGCTGAAGGTGACTACATCCACACCGGCGGCCAGGGATTCCTGGACGGTGGGTTCCCTGGTCAGGCCGTATTTGGAAAGGTCCACCAAGGTGCCGCTTCCCAGGTCTTCCATGACAGGGATACCATGGCGTCTACCGATCGACACCAGGTCGGGCAGGGAGACGGCGGCAGTGAATCCCACGATGCTATAGTTGCTGGTGTGGGCCTTGAGCAGCAAACCCGTCTGTTCGCCGATGGCGTTCTCGTAGTCCCGGGGATGGGTTCGGTTGGTAGCCCCGACCTCTTTTAAAATGGCGCCGCTTTTGGCCATGACCTCCGGAATTCGGAATGCCCCGCCGATTTCCACCAGTTCTCCGCGGGAAACAATCACTTCGCGGCCGGTGGCCAGGGTATCCAGGCATAAGAGAACGGCTGCGGCATTGTTGTTAACGACCATGGCTGCGCGGGCTCCGCTCAACTCGCAGAGGATATCTTCCACGGCGCTGTAGCGGGAGCCGCGTCGCCCGGCTTCGAGGTCAAATTCCAAATTGGAATAGCGACTGGAGATGGCGGTCAAGTGCGCCATCACCGCCGGGGAAAGCAGGGAGCGGCCCAGGTTGGTGTGAACCACGACGCCGGTGGCGTTGACGGTGCGTTTCAACTTCAGGGCCATGATACGACCGGCCCGCATCTTTACCTCTCGTACTAGGACGCTGCGTGAAAAACAACTGCTGTCCGGCGGAATTTCCGATTTTAGAATCTGGGTCCGCAGGGCATCGATGGAAGCGCGGATGGCCGGAATCAATACCGATTTGGGGATCGGGTCGAAATGCCCTCCCTCCGCTCCATATTCGAGAATGCGGTCAACGCCGGGGAGCTGTTTCAACTGGGCCTGTTTGGTTTCATCCATCGATAGGGGTTTCCGTCGTTTCCATGGCCGGTTCGAAGACTTTTCCCGGAATCAGGTCTACGAGATCACAGAACTGACCGGGGGACAGATCTAATTTCGCCATTTGGTCGGTCAGGTGGTCTGTGCCCATGCGTTCCAGTTCGAGGCCCGGGTGGAATCTGGACATGAGTAGATCCGCCAGATAGACGATGGTGGTCAGGGGGTTGTTGTTTCTGCTCTCCTCTGGCCGGTGGTGGAATCGGATCGCATCGGTAAGGGGGGCGGGCAGTGACCATTTTCTTGCCAGTAATTCGCCAGCACGGGTGTGATCCATGCCCAGAACCCGGGTCTCCACCTCGATGATTTCGGACTGACGGTCCTGAAATTCGCGATAGAGCATCGGGTAGACACCGGCGATATACTGGTCCAGCACCACCTTGCCGATATCGTGAAGAAGCCCCGCCGTGTATGCGACGCCTGGGATGGCCTTGTTCGTCATGCCGGCAATCTTTTCCGCGATCATGGCCGTCCCGATGGCATGGTGGTACAGGCCTCCCTTGCACAGGCTATAACCATTGCCGCTCTGGCTGTAGTAGCTTTGCACGGCTGCGGAGATGACCAGCCTGATGAACAGTTCCTGGCCGAGGAACACCAGCGCATGATCCAGGGATACCACGTCGCGGCGTTTAGTGAACATTGCCGAATTGCACAACTGAAGGGTCCTGGCGCTGATGACCTGGTCTTTTTTCACCTCTTCGGCCAATTTATCGATAGGGTAAGATCCGTCCTTAATGATCCGCAGTACCTTCAGGGCCACCTGGGGAATGGGCCGTATGGATTCGATGGCTTGTTGGACGTCTGGACGTGCCGGTGGTGATTCGTCGGCATTCCTATCTGCCGCGTCGAATCCTGCCGGCCGGATGCGGCATTGCCAGCGCTGCATGTCCAGTTCAATGCAGCAGGTAAAAAAACCGCCGGTTTCCGACCGCACCACGGCAATGCCCTCTGCCTCCAGTGCCTCCAACGCTTTCTCCGCGGTTCTGCCACCGATATCCAGGCTCATGTCCCGGGGGGTCAATGGGCCCACCAGGGCGCCGCCGGCAATAACCGCCTGCATGTTCTCACGGGTGGCGCCCTGATCGAACAACTGCTTCAAAAACAAGGGCATACTGGTGGTGGCATATTTTTCAGGCTGATCCACGCTCCAGGAACTGACCGGTTCCGGCAGCAGCAGGTGGATCAGTCCCCCGACACCGGCATTCGCATCGAACACGGCCACACCGACGCAGGTACCTAAAAACGCCTGAAGCAGCTGAAGCTGCGTGTTGCCGACCTTGAAAGAGCCGGAGGCCACATGATTTTTTTTTAAAATTCCCATTCAGGGGTACCTTCCGTTTGACTGAATTTCTAACCGTAAGACATACCATTATTATTGTGCTGTTTTCAACCACGGGATGACCTTTTTCCAACTCGGCCTCCACGCAATCCGATCCACGGGCAACCCTGGCCGGGCATGCCGCATTGCTTTGCAGCAAAGGGGCCTTTTGATGGTGAAGGTTTTGGGCATTGACAGGGCAAAGCATTTAACCTACAAGCGGAGGTAAAGGTGCGTTTCGCTTAATAGGGAATCCCGTGAAAACCGGGAGCGGTCCCGCCGCTGTAACCCCTGTCCCTTTCAACTGATCGAAGGGAGTCTGCTGAGCCATAAGCCACTGTTCCGGGACCCCGGTGTGGGAAGGCGCTCAACGGATCAGGGAAGCCAGAAGACCTGCCTTGCACGGGTGCCGGAGAACTCTTCTTGGAAAAGCGTTCTCGGCCATTCACATATTGAGGGCCAAGTAAACTGGGTGCAACCCTTCAAACCGACGGACAGGTTTGAAGGGTTTTTGTTTTGGAACTCGATTTGGCCGGCGGTTGCCTGTAGGCCGGCAGGTAGCGCACGTTCAGCTCACAGGCAGCGGACCCTTGGTTGGACCGTCATGAAAGATAAAGGGTTGAAAGGAGAAAGATAATGTTCAAGCGTGTTGTCTTCGTTGTGCTGATCAATATGCTGGCTGTCCACTGGGCGCCCTTTCCGGTTTGGGCCGGTGGCGGTGGCGCCGCTGCCCGGGAGGGTGCGGCCATTGTCCTGGCCAGTTTCGGGACCACCGTACCCGAGGCTGTCGGATCGATCATCAATATTAAAAAACGGGTGGAACATGCCTTTCCCGACACGCCTGTAAAAATAACCTTTACCTCCAACATTATCCGTTCGGTGTGGCAGAAACGACAGGTGGACGCGCAAAAATGGCTGGAGCAGGGCATCCCCAAAGAGGTGCTTTATGTGAAAAACGTCGTCGCCACCATCGGCGACCTCCTGGAGTCGGGCTATAAGGACATCATCGTCCAGCCCACCCATATGTTTTACATGGAACAGTCCTATGATTTAGAACAGTATGTCAATGCGTTGAGCGGCATCCGCACCATGAAGGCCAAGTGGCAGCCTTTCGGCAGACTGGTGATGGGACGTCCGGCCCTGGGGCGGCCGGGGGCCGATTACGATTATCATCGCGATCTGGAAAAAGCCGTTACCCTTCTGGAGGGTGACGTGCGTCTGGCGCGAGAGGAAGGCGCCATGCTGGTCTACATGGGCCACGGCAATGAACATTGGTCCACGGGCATCTATGCAGAATTCGCCCATCAGATGCAACAGATGTATCCGGATGTCGTCACCTGTGTGGGTGTGGTGGAGGGATTCCCGGGGGTCGATCAGGTGTCCGTCTGCCTGAATGCTTTCAAAAAGGGGAAAGTGGTCCTTAAGCCCTTTATGATTGTCGCCGGCGACCATGCCATGAACGATATGGCTGGCAATGAGGCGGACTCCTGGAAAAGTGTGCTCGCCCAGGCGGGTTTCGAAGTGATGCCGGTGCTCGAAGGATTAGGATCCAACGATGCCTTTGCGGACATCTTCGTGTCCCATATCAAGGATGCGGCCAGTGATGCCGGCATCGCGTTGAAATAGGACCAATGTAAAAAAAAGACCATCCCATTGCGTTCTATGAACCGGGCGCTGGGGGAAAGAATCCGATAAAAGCTAAAACGACCATGTTTACTGTCTCGTCCAATACTTCTCCCCATCGCTTGCAGGACCACAGCTTTCTCATTGCCGGCTTGTTGGTCCTGGCATTGCTGATGACCGTCAGCCTGTCGGCCGGTATGGGATATATGAAGATCGCCTGGGCGGATGTGCTGCGGGTGGTGAGCGGCAGCCTGACGGGAAACGCGGGACTGATCGCCGACGTGGACGAATTGACCCGGGTCATTGTCATGGAGGTTCGTCTGCCGCGCATCCTCACTGCCGCCGCCGTAGGCGGCGGGCTGGCCATGTGCGGCGTGGTTTTTCAGGGCATCCTGCTCAATCCCCTGGCAGATCCATACACTTTAGGGGTCTCTGCCGGTGCCGCCTTTGGTGCCGCCCTGGCCCTGCTGCTGAACGTGACCGCGGCAGGTATCTACAGTGTGCCGGTGTGCGCGTTTATCGGTGCGACCACCACGTTGATGCTGGTCGTCTACCTCTCCTCGTCTGCAGGCGGCGCCAATGCCAACAACCTGATCCTTTCGGGCATCATCGTGGCGGCCATCCTTTCCGCCGGCATCAGCTTCCTGAAATTCGTGGCCGATGAACAGGTGTCGGTGATCATCTTCTGGCTCATGGGTAGTTTTGCTTCGAAAACCTGGACCGATGCGGGCCTGTCCAGCGCCTTTCTTTTTATCGGACTATTGGTTTTCGTCTTTTACGCCCGCGATCTGAACCTGTTGTGTCTGGGGCGACGGGCGGCCGCATCGCTGGGTGTGGACGCCCGCCGGGTCCCATGGATCCTGCTCGTTACGGCCTCGCTGGTGGCGGCGGCCTGCGTGTCCGTTTCGGGAATCATCGGTTTTGTGGGGCTGCTGGTTCCTCACATGATGCGTGCCCTGGTCGGGCCGGACAACCGTCGCCTGCTGCCCCTGTCCCTTTTCAGTGGGGCGATCCTGCTCCTGTGCGCCGATACGGTAACCCGGGCCGTACTGCCCCATGAAATACCCATCGGCGTGCTTACGGCGCTGATCGGCGGTCCCTTTTTCTGCTACCTGTTTCGCAAACGCCAGACCGGTGGAAAGGGGTTCTAACCGTGGGGTTTTCACTTTGCGGCATCGGTTTCGCCCATCCGGGCAAAATCATTTTCGAGGGTTTGGACCTGGACCTGCCTACCAGCCGTTTCACCGGAATCATCGGCCCCAACGGCTGCGGCAAGACCACACTGCTGGACCTGATCTGCCGGCATATCAAGCCCCATCAAGGCTACATCCAATATGCGGACAGGCCTCTGGACGAATACGGCAAACGGGCACTGGCCAGGCAGATCGCGCTGGTGCCCCAGGATTACGGCATCAATTTCCCCTTTACCGTCGAAGAGGTGGTTTTTATGGGGCGATACCCCCATACGTCCCGATTCGGCTCGCCCTCCTCGGAAGATGTGGATCGGGTGGCCCGGACCATGGCTGATTGCGATGTGGTTTCATTAAAAGATCGCCCTATCACGTCGCTGAGCGGGGGCGAGCGCCAGCGGGTGATTTTTGCCCGGGCACTGGCCCAGGATACCCCGGTGCTGGTCCTGGACGAAGCTACGGCCAACCTGGACGTCCGCCATACCCTGACGCTGCTGGATCATGTGGCCGGTCTGGTCCAGATGGAACAGCGGACGGTGATTGCCGTGTTTCAGGATCTGAATCTGGCATCGGCCTACAGCCAGGACATCGTCATGGTTAAAGCGGGCCGGGTGGTGGCTGCCGGCCCTACGGCAGAGGTGTTTACCCCGCAGAATCTGAAAGAGGTATTTGACGTTCATGCCCGGGTGGCGGTTGACGATTTTACCGGACGGCTGCAAGTCCGATATAAAAGATTCTGATTGGGGATTTCATGGATTTAGGAATGGAAGCATTGAAAGGGAAAACCTTCATTTGCAGCGTGTTGATCGCATGCCTGTTTTGGGGGAGCGCAGGCCTTGCCGCTGATTTCCAGATGGATGAAGACGTGCGGCAAAACGCCCCCTATGGGCGCATCATTTCCCTTTACGGTGCGCATACGGAAAACTTGCTGGCGATGGGTGCGGCCGCCCAGCTTCTTGGCATCGATGGTCAGTCGGCCCACCTGCCCGGAGCCGAGGGAAAGCCGATTTTTTCCTATCATGACGACCCGGAGCGGTTTCTGGCTGCCCGTCCGGACCTGGTGCTGATCCGTCCCATGATCGACCGCGGGTACCCTCGGTTGGTGGAACGTCTGAAGCAAAGCGGGATACAGGTGGTGTCTGTGCAGCCCACCACCGTGGAACAGCTGGAAGATTACTGGCGCCTGTTGGGACAGCTCAGCGGAAGAGAAGCGCAAGCCGACGGCATGCATCGTTCTTTTAAGATGGCGGTGCTTGACTTCAAACGGTTGTCCGCGCAGGTGGAAAACCACCAGCGGGTCTACTTCGAGGCCATCCACCGCAAAATGAAAACGTTTACGCCCCGGGCCATGGCCATTTTTGCCCTGGAAACCGCGGGCGGCATCAATGTGGCCGCCGACGCGCCGGTGCGGACAAACAACAACATTGCCGTATATGGAAAGGAGCGGCTGCTCTCCCATGCCGCCGATATTGATGTTTTCCTCTCCCAGCAAGGTGCCATGAACCAGACCTCCGTGGAGACCATTATGGCTGAGCCGGGATTTGGCGCCATCAAGGCCATCAAAACAGGGCAGGTGTTCCAGGTGGACGAAATGATCGTTTCTCGCCCTACCCTGGGACTGTTGAAAGGGATTTACCGAATCGGCTGTCTGCTCTATCCGGGTGTATATTGTTCGGCGGGGCGGAACATACTGGCCTCTGCCGGCATGGGCGGCTGAAGCCTATTAATGAGGATCGAAAGGGAGGCTGTTATTAAAGGTATCGTCATCGCCGGTACCCACAGCGGGTCAGGCAAAACCACCATTACCCTCGGTTTGATGGCTGCGCTCGCCGCCAGGGGATACACCGTTGCGCCTTTCAAGGTGGGGCCGGATTTCATCGATCCCGGTCACCACAGCCGGGTTGCCGGACGGGTCAGTCGCAATCTGGACGGCTGGATGCTCTCCAAGGCCTACAACCTGGAGACCTTTGCCAGGCACACCCTCGACGCCGATATCGCCGTGGTGGAGGGAGTGATGGGTCTGTATGACGGCTACGACGGGCGCAGCGAAGCCGGATCCACCGCCCAGATGGCCAAATGGCTGGGCCTGCCGGTGGTGCTGGTGGTGGGCGCGCGTTCCATGGCCCGCAGCGCCGCCGCCCTGGTGCAGGGATTTGAAGGCTTTGATGATGCGCTGTCCTTTGCCGGAGTGATGTTCAATCACCTGGGCAGCGACCGCCATCTGGGTTACCTGAAAGAGGCCATGGACGGCCACGTGCGCATGCCGGTGCTGGGCGGCCTGATGCGCGATGCGGCCATCGCCATTCCCGAGCGGCATTTGGGGCTGGTAACCCGTGAGGATCACGATCTTTCTGATGAACCTCGCAGTCGTCTGGCCGGGGTGATTGAGAGTCAGATAAATCTCGATCAATTGATTCGGATACTCCCGGAGATTGATTGTCAGGGGAGGGCGGCTATACCCTCAAACGCGGTGAAATTGACTGATGTGCGCATCGGCGTGGCCCGGGATGCCGCCTTCTGCTTCTATTATCCGGACAACCTCGAGTTGATGGAAGCGAATGGTGCCCGTCTGGTTTATTTTTCACCCCTGTCGGACAGCCGGCTGCCGGAAGGCCTGGATGGGCTTTATTTCGGCGGAGGTTATCCGGAGCTGCACGCAGGAACCCTGGCCGATAACCGTTCGTTGCGGCAGGAAATCCGGCACTTGAGCCGGATGAATATGCCCATATACGGCGAGTGTGGCGGATTCATGTACCTGTGCCGGGAGATGGGTGACACCGCGGGCAACGCCTTTTCCATGACCGGTTGCCTGCCCTTTGCCACCCGTATGCTCGGTCGGCTCAAGGCCTTGGGATACCGGGAAATCGCTCAGACGCAGGCAACGGTGCTGGGACCGGTCGGACAGATCATGCGGGGACATGAATTTCACTATTCCACCATCACCGGTGGAACTGTGGATGGGACCGGGGCCTATCGGATGACTGACCGGGCCGGTATGGACAAGGCAGCCGAAGGTTTTGTGGCCCACCAGACCCTAGGCAGTTATGTACACCTGCATTTCGGAAGCTGCCCGCAAGCAGCCAGGCATTTCGTGTTCGCATGCGGCCGGTGGGCTGCCGAAAATAAAAAAAGATAAAGGAACCGTTCATGAAACCGCATGAGATCGAACGATTGAGTTTTCAGATCATCGACAGCGAAGCCGGCGTCCACGACTTCTCACCCGATCAGTGGTCGGTGGTACGCCGGGTGATCCATACCAGCGCTGATTTTGAATGGCAGGAGATGATCCGCCTGCATCCGCAGGCCATTTCCTCCGGCGTGGCTGCGATTCGTCAAGGATGCCCTATCATCACCGATACCAATATGGCGCGGGCAGGTATCCGCCAGCGGGACCTGACGCCGTTCGGCGCCACGGTCGCTTGCTATATGACTGATGAACGGGTGGCCGAGATGGCCGAGAGGAAAGGAATGACAAGGGCCAGGACGGCCGTAGACATAGCCGCACCGGATCTTGACGGCGGCATCTGCGTGGTGGGCAACGCTCCCACGGCCCTGCTGCGGCTGATCGAGCTCATGGACCAGGGTAAGGTGCGGCCAGCCCTGGTGGTGGGGCTGCCGGTGGGGTTCGTCAATGCCGCCGAATCCAAAGCCCTGCTGCTGGATTGCGATGTTCCCTATATTACCAATGTGGGTCGCAAAGGCGGCTCCAATGTGGCTGCAGCCGTGGTCAATGCGCTGATCGTCCTGGCCGGTGAGGAGCAATAGGCCGGAACTGGTTTTCTCAAACCGGCGATGCAGCCATTGCACCCCATACCAGCGCTGAACGACTTCAGTCTGACAACCTTTTTAGAACAGGCGACACCATGAATACGTTGACATACGGAACGCTTTACGGCATCGGCGTGGGGCCCGGTGATCCGGATCTGATCCCCCTCAAATCAGTCAAGATCCTCAAGCGGGTTGATGTAGTCTTCGCGGCATCCTCCACGAAAAATGCCCACAGCCAGGCGGTCACGATTGCCGCTCCGCATCTCCCCGAAAACAGCGACGTTCGTTTGCTGCCCTTTCCCATGACCAAGGATCAGGCCGAAAAAGAGGCCTGCTGGCAAGCTCATGCGCGTACCATCATCAACGAACTGGAAAGGGGCCGCGATGTGGCGTTTCTCACCTTGGGAGACTCGCTGACCTACGCCACTTACGGATATGTGCTGAAGCATGTGATGGCACTGGCGCCCGGAGCGCCGGTGGTCACCGTTCCCGGCATTACTGCCTATCAGGCTGCCGCCGCCCGGGTGAACCGCCCCCTGGTGGAGGGTGAGGAGTCTCTGCTGGTGTTGTCCGGCGTGGAGGGAGGGCAACGCCTGCGCCAGTTCTCTGAAATTGTGGATAACGTGGTTTTTATGAAGGCCTATCGCAACGCCGGAGATATCACGGATGCTCTGGAAGAAAAGCACATGCTTGAAAACAGTGTGGCGGTGGCCAACTGCTGCCTGACCAACGAAGAAGTGATTGAAGATATCAAAACATTGAAGCAGCGCAAGCCGGGATACTGGACCCTGATCCTTGCCAAGAAAAACCACGACCATGAAGAATAATGAGTCCCGGCTGCCCTATAAGGCCCTGGCAGTTTCCGCGGCTCTATCCATTCTGGTCGTCGGCTGGGGATGGCTGAACCTGGAGACGCTGACCATCGGGCGGCTGGCTGTACGGTTGCTATGGCCCCTGGGGCGCCTGCTCGTTTTTATTACCCTGGGGCTGGTGGTGGGGCAGACCATCGAGGCCACCGGGTGGACCCGGAAACTGGCCGTGGTGGCGGCTCCGCTGTTCCGTTTCAGCAATCTGGGGGATCGCTGTTCGGCTGCTTTCACGACATCTTTCTTTTCCGGTGTGGCTGCCAACGCCATGCTGTGGGAGTTTTTCAAGGATGAGAGGATTACCCGCCGGCAATTGTTTTTGGGCAACCTCATGAACCAAATTCCGGCCTATTTCCTCCACCTGCCGACTACCTTTTTTATTGTCATTCCCCTTACCGGGTGGGCCGGGGCGCTTTACTTTTTACTTACCTTTATCGCCCTGGTGGTCAGGACTGTGCTGGTGATGCTATACGGACGCTCGTTCTGCCAATCGGATAGCGTCTCGCAAGATACGGGTAGCCGGACGCACAAACCACTGGAAACGGGGCGGGCGGAAAAGGATGTTTTTCAGGTGATAAAAAAACGTCTGCCCGGACGGATAGTCCGTATCGCCGTATATGTAGTGCCTATCTATACCCTGGTTTTCATGATCAACGCTATGGGTGGGTTTGATGCGGCCCGGCAGTGGATAGCCCGTTTCGTGGTCACCCGCGTGCTGCCGGTGGAATCGCTGTCGGTGATTATCTTAAGCTTTGCCGCTGAATTCACTTCCGGTTTCGCTGCTGCCGGTGCCCTGATGGAAGCCGGTGTATTGACCATCAAGCAAACCGTGATCGCCCTGCTGGCGGGAAACATCGTGGCTTTTCCCATCCGCGCGTTGCGCCACCAGCTGCCCCGGTACATGGGAATCTTCTCACCGGCCATGGGTTTCCAGCTGCTGCTTCTCGGCCAGGGGCTGCGTGTAGTCAGCCTGGTGGTGGTCGGGGTGGTTTATTACTGGCTTTTTTAAAGAAGCCAAGGATTCTGGAAAAGAGAACCATGCATCCATCCGAAAATGAATTTATGGCCGGCCAGCGCCTGATGGTGGGCTTCGACGGAACCGACTTTAACGATGACTTGGAAGTCCTCATTGGTACCCTGAAGGTGGGAGGCCTGATTCTTTTTTCCCGCAACCTGGACACCCCGGAGCAGATCCGACAGTTGTGCCGTGACTGCCAGGAATGCGCCGGCAGGTATGGATTGCCGCCGCTGTTCATTGCCATCGATCAGGAGGGGGGGGCGGTGGCCCGGCTCAAACCGCCCTTTACCCAGTTTCCGGGAAATCCGGCCATGCGGCATCCCGAGGACGCGGCCCACTTTGCCCGGATAACGGCCATGGAACTCAAACCTTTGGGGATCAACATGAATATGGCGCCGGTATTGGACGTCGCCCCGGAAGGGGGCAACAGCATCATGGCCGGCCGCGTCTTCGGCGGTGATCCGGATTGGGTCGCAAAAATGGGAATGACGGTGATCGACCATCTCCAACGGCGCGGGATCATGGCGGTGGCCAAGCATTTTCCCGGCATCGGACGCACCGTCCTGGACAGTCACCTGGCCCTGCCGGACCTTGAGATCGATCCAAAGATGCTGACCGATTTCGATCTGATCCCTTTCGAATCCGCCATCCGGGGAAACGTAGCCGGCATTATGCTCTCGCATATCCGTTACACCGGCATCGATCCGGTGTGGCCGGCCAGCCTGAGCCCGGCCATTACGGCAGACCTGCTGCGGCGAAAGATGGGATACAACGGGGTCGTGATGACCGATGACCTGGACATGGGAGCCATTAAACCCAGCCACGATATCGACACCGCCATCAGCCAGATCCTGAGCGCCGATGTTGACATCGCCCTGATCTGCCACAAAGGCCCGGATATCCAAACGGCCTGCGAGAAAATTCGCAAGTCCCTCACCGACAACAAGGATCTCCGGCAGAGGGGACGGCAGTCGGTGGAACGGATTCTGCGGTTGAAACGGGGATACCTGAGCGGGGCCTGGGAGTCGATATTTTAAGGGTAGGGGATCGGGATGTCGAGGCTCGAAGACAAGGGACGGATGCCTGAAGCCGGACAGAGGATTTTTTTAGTAGATACCGATGGTCGACAGGTTCAACGAATTCAACATTTTCCTCTATCCGCTGATCGGTCTGAATTTCGCCCGCGAGTAGACATCGTCCTCCATGACGGAACGTTCGCCGGCATTAAGCCGGTAATAGCCTACCGCAGCGACCATGGCGGCGTTGTCGCCGCACAGGTCGATGGACGGGATGTGAACGGTCATGCCGGCTTCGTCCGCATCCCGGGTGACGGTTTGCCGCAGCCCCCGGTTGGCCGCCACACCTCCCACCACGGCCAGATGGCGGCAGCCTTTTTCCCTTGCCGCCTGGATGATCTTGTATGACAGCACCTCGACCACTGCGGCCTGAAAGCCCGCGGCGATGTGGGCCTGATCATCCCGGTAAGTTTCCGGGTGGGTCTGGATATACCGGCTGACCGCAGACTTGATGCCACTGAAGGAAAAATCGAACCGGTCTTTGTCGAGAAACGGCCGGGTGAAAAAAACCTTGTCCGGATCGCCCTGGGCTGCCAGTCGATCGATCACCCCCCCCCCGGGATAGCCCAATTCCAGCATCTTGGCCACTTTGTCGTAGGCTTCACCGGCCGCGTCATCCCGGGTCTGCCCCATGGGGTGAAACTTTCGGTGGGAGGTGACATGGTAGATGCTGGTGTGACCCCCGGAGACCAGCAGCGCCACGAAGGGGAAGGGGGGCGGCTCCGGTTCAAGGAACACGGAATTGATATGTCCCTCCAGATGATCTACGCCGATCCATGGGATTCCATGTCCGTAGGCAAAGCCCTTGGCAAAGGAGAAACCGACCAGCAGCGACCCGACCAGACCGGGGCCCTGGGTGACAGCCACGCCGTCGATTTGGTCTGCCGTGAGGCCTGCCTTGGCAACGGCGCCGGTGACAACGGGAACGATGGCTTCGATGTGTTTTCGGGAGGCCAATTCCGGCACCACGCCGCCGTATGGGTGGTGGACGGCCACCTGGGAGGCAACAACCGAAGAGAGTACCTGGTGTCCGTCGCGCACTAGGGCGGCTGCCGTTTCGTCGCAGGATGATTCTATGCCAAGCACAATCATGGTCGTTTTCCTGATCGATTCATCGTTGCCGATAGCCGGCTTTCAATAAAAAAACCGAAACGGCGGCCATCTGGACCGGCTGTTCCGGCTTAAGCGGTTATGTCAGTCGTTGATGGGCTATCGCTGATCTTTCTTCCGCCTGTATTGCTCCGAACCGGAGCGTCGCGCGCCGGGTGCTCAGGTATTGCAGACCGGATGCTTTTTCTGGCCCTCGGCGATCCATTCGAACAGACGGGAGATGGACGCTATGATTTTTTTTAACATGGATACTCCCATCAAATGCGGTCTGATGTCGGAAACCCGATTTCCGGCTTCCGTCCTCGGGCTTTATACCAACTGCACCCGGGTCCGGGCGTTCTTACGGGTTTTGGTCACTTCGCCGATGGCCCAGGCTGTTTCACCGCTGCCGGTCAGGCGGTTGAGAACCTCCTGAACGTTTTCTTCGGGAACCACCGCTACCAGCCCGACCCCGTTATTGAAGGTGCGCATCATCTCCTTTTCATCCACATTGCCCGCTTCCTGCAAAAACGGAAAGATGGGCGGGATGTCCCAGGAGCCTTTTTTTATGGCGATGCCGCAGGCCTGGGGAATGACCCGGATGATATTGTCCATGATACCGCCGCCGGTGATGTGCGCCAGCCCCTGGATGGGCAGATCCCTGACCAGCGACTGGATGGTTTCCGAGTAAATCCGGGTCGGGGTGATCAACGCTTCTCCCAAGGTTTCACCCAGTTCCGGAACATGGCTGTCCACCTTCAGTCCCAGCACGTCGAAGCAGATTTTGCGTACCAGCGAATAGCCATTGCTGTGCAGCCCGTTTGAGGCGATGCCGACGATCTGGTGGCCGGGTCGGATTTCAGAGCCGTCGACGATTTTGCTGTTGTCTACGATACCTACCGCAAAACCGGCCAGATCGTATTCGTTGTCTTGGTAAAAACCAGGCATTTCGGCGGTTTCTCCGCCGATGAGTGCGCAATTGGCCTGGATGCAACCCTCGCCGACGCCCTTGATAATGTCGGTGACTGTCCCGGTCTTCAGCTTTCCCGTGGCCAGGTAGTCCAGGAAAAACAGGGGTCTTGCACCCTGCACAGCAATATCGTTCACGCACATGGCCACCAGGTCGATGCCCACTGTGTCGTGGCGGTTCATGAGGAATGCGATCTTCAGTTTGGTGCCCACCCCGTCCGTGGAACTGACCAGTACGGGGTTTTCCATGTTGGCGGTATTCAGAGAGAACAAACCGCCGAATCCGCCGATCTCACCCATGACACCGGTTCTTCGGGTTTTCCTGGCAATTTTTTTTATCGTATCGACGAGGCGGTCCGCCTTGTCGATGTCGACGCCGGCATCGGCGTAGGTCAGCTTTTTCTTCATTCAAGCACTCCTGGCGTATATTCGGCTGGTTGAAAAACACCCGTAAAGCTAATCTGAACCCGCCGAAAAGTCAAACCCAATCAGAAGATGCCAACGGGGTAAAGTCCCTGGAAACCGGCACAACGGGTTCCAGGTCCATTAGGGTGCGAAAGGCGCATGGCCTTCTCTGCCGAACCCCTGCCGATACCGCCAATAATTTTTTGACAATTTCGGCCGACTATTATACTTATCCTCTAAATTCAGGTACTTTCTAACAGGCAGTTGAAAAAAAAGGAATGAATCATGACCCGATTTGCCCGGTTGGACCGTTTGCCACCCTATGTGTTTGCCACCGTCAACCAGATCAAGATGGAAGCTCGGCGCGCCGGAGAAGACATCATCGACCTGGGCATGGGCAATCCGGATATCGGTACGCCTCAGCACATTGTGGACAAACTCACCGAAGCGTCCCAGAATCCCCGGAACCATCGTTATTCGGCATCCATGGGCATTACCAAGCTGCGCATGGCCATCAGCGACTGGTACAAGCGCCGCTATGATGTGGACATCGATCCGGATAATGAGGCTATTGTCACCATCGGTGTGAAGGAGGGGATGTCCCACCTGATCCTGGTGACCATCCGGCCTGGCGATGTGGTGTTTGCCCCTAACCCCACCTATCCCATCCATCCCTACTCTTCCATTATCTCCGGCGGCGACGTTCGGGGAATCCCGGCAGGGCCCGATCAGGATTTTTTTGAAAACCTGATCCAGGCCACCAAGCAGACCTGGCCCCGGCCCAAGGTGCTGGTGCTCAGCTATCCCCACAACCCCACCACCGAGGTGGTGGACCTGGATTTCTTCCAGCGGGTGGTGGATTTCGCCAAGGCCAACGACATCATGGTAATCCATGATTTTGCATATGCCGATCTGACCTATGACGGATACCAGGCCCCCAGTTTTCTTCAGGCCAAGGGAGCCAAGGATGTGGGCGTGGAATTTTTTTCCATGTCCAAAAGCTACTCCATGGCCGGATGGCGGGTGGGCTTTTGCGTGGGAAACCCAGAAACCATCTTCGCATTGAAACGGATCAAGAGCTACCTGGATTACGGTATTTTTCAGCCTATCCAGATTGCATCCATCATTGCCCTAAATGGCCCGCAGGACTGCGTGGCCGAAATTCGCGATACCTATCAATCCCGACGCGACGCCCTGATATCGGGCCTGTCCCGGGTCGGTTGGGAGATAGAAAGCCCCAAGGGCACCATGTTCGTCTGGGCCAGGATCCCCGAGCAGTACCGCAAGATGGGATCCGTTGAGTTTTCCAAGTTTCTGATCCGCGAGGCCCAGGTGGCCGTGTCTCCGGGTCTTGGCTTCGGTGAATACGGTGACGATTTTGTTCGTTTCGCCCTTATCGAAAACAATATGCGCATCAATCAAGCGGTGAGGGGCATCCGCAAAGTATTGTAGACTTCCAGACAATGATTTTGGACTGCGTTATCGGTCGTCGCGGTATGGATCATACAGATTCCTCCCTCTGGCCTTGCCAAAAACATGGTTTGAAAGTCTACATGAAGACCTGCTATCTGGGGGCGCATCTTCTCTTGTCCCAACCTGCTTGGGATAACGGCGTGTCGACGATTCCCTATTTCGGGAGCCCCAAAATCGCCCCTCGATTATTAGGGTAGTCAACCTACGTTGTGTTTGAATGCCATGGGGACGGTTGGCTCGATGCGTAATCGTCCGGGGTCAGCGTTCACACAATGATTCGTGCTGGAGGTCAGTTGGTCCATTTGGACTGAAACTCGAGTTCTTCTTCCCGACCTTCCCGTTCGTGCTCGACATTGAAGACCGCCTTGGGCGGTGCGCGAATCCGTTCGCCGGCCACCTGGATCGTAAACGGTTTGTCCGGCTCCAGGCAACTGGCCAAGCGTCGCAGCTTGGCCACGGTCTGCTTCAAGGAATAGGTTTTTACTATGTCACGGTCGGTTTTTTTTTGACATATGGGAGATCCCACAAACATTCAAACTTGGAATAGCTGCTATTATATACCGCATGGGCAAAAATAATGGCCGACCACTATATCGGGTGGTTGGCCTTTTTCGAGGATTTATTGACTTTCAATTTGCTATCACACGGAAAAAGGTTGCACAGGTTCCGTTGATGCTACAACTCATCAAAAATATGGCAGGATTCTGAAAGGTGATGATACCATATTGTCAAGCATAGGTCAGGACGGATAAGGGTATAGATGGAATGATAAAACGGTTTTTCTACAAGACCCCATAGATATCTGTTTCAATCTTCTTCCCTCTGACGGTTACCGTTCCGAAACATCGGGTATTAAACTGATTGTTCAGCGATTGATATGTATTTCCGCTGATTAGTATGTCTGAGTCAAATGTTTTGGTTAATTCCTGTATTCTTGCGGCAAGATTGACCGTATCCCCAATCATTTTATAGGAGAGCCTCGACGGCGGGCCGACAATGCCTGCAACCACCTCTCCGGTATGGATTCCGATTCCGTGCTTCAAGGGGGTATCGTTTTTTTCTTCCCAATATTGATTTAACGACATTAATTTGATTCTCATTTCCAAAGCGGATTGAATGGCACGTTCACTATGATTCTGGACCGTTGATGGGGCACCAAATACGGCTTCAATCCCATCACCGAGGTATTCGAGCACAATGCCACCGTTTTTATGAATGACTTCGGTCATTTCTGCAAAGTACGCGTTGATTTTAGCGATCACCTCCCGAGGGTGTCTGGATTCCGAATAGGTCGAAAAGTTGCGAATATCGCTAAACAAAATGGTGACGGTCCTCACTTCACCGTTTAAGGGGATTTTTCGAGACAAAATCAGATCTCTGACTTCCTCGGTTACATATCGTCCGAACGTATCACGAATGAATTCCCGTTCCTTTAAACCTTCGATCATTTGATTGGTCTGGTAGGCAATAACGCTGAATTCATCGCTGCTCACGATGGGAATTCGCGAGGCATAGTCGCCATGCTGCACTTTCTTGAGGACATTGAGTTGAAGATTAAAAAGCAGTTTGGTGTTTCGGGCGATACGATTGACGATCGAGACCCCGGACCCCAGGAGAACGATGCTGATGGCCAGCATTTTTGAGAACAGATAGTAGATATCGGTCAAGGAAAATGGACGATTCTTTTCTGTTAAAGCGACCAGGTTATTAAACAGTACATAGGCGGTGACTACCGACAAGATCACAATGATCGAAATAAGCAGGAGATTGAATTTTTTAAACATCGATGAGCCTTGAGCCGGCTGTTTTTTGATGGGCATCGGTTGTCGGACGAGTAATTCGATCAACTCTTTTTCCATTTCCAGAAAGCTGATCATTCCGACAATCAGACCCGTTACCATGAATCCAAAAAAAACAGCGAAACCATATTTCAGGGCGTCTACCAAATGGATTTGAAAGTTGACGGCCTTATATCCAAGATAGCTCAGCACGATGGTTGTGTTGACAGCCCAAATGGCGACATCGGAATAAAATTCGTAAAGCGGAATCGAAAGGACGCTGCTTTCGGTATTGGCAGAGGAGGTTCTTAATGACCGGCAATGTCGGCGAAACAGATAAATTCGAAATGGCAGGGTGATCGCCATGGCGACACTCATCAGGCAAAGGACCTTTAGATTCCCGAGGCCCTTATGGACGGGTCAGACCTGCTCCCCGTAGAACAACAGGATAGGAACAAAGATCAGATATCGTATAATAATGCCTGTCATATCGGCCACCTGTTTTCAGCTATTGTCGCTTCTTTCGCCCTGCGATCCGGGCGTCTCGGCAATCTCGGTGCGTCACCGTATTTACGAACAGGGGCACTTCGGCGATTGCCCAATGCAGATGCGAATGCAGCCCGTAAGCGAATAACTCAAGTCAAATCGTCGGCATTGAGATAAAAGGGGCCGAACCCCAATGTTGCGATAAACCATCCTATGCTTTGGCGCCTGGTTCCAAGGGCCGTATGTTGCCTGGTCTATTGTTTTTTATCGAATTGACCTGTTTGGACACGGGAACGCTTTTGAGTTTGGTATAGACTCGGTTCTTGATGATATCCTGGAGTAACCGGATATCCTGGTTGTTCCGATCGAGCCAAGGACCGAAGGCTTCCGGTTTGAGGATGACCGGCATCCGGTTGTGTATCGGCATGACAGATCTACTGGCTTCTCGGGTAAGGATCGTGCCGGAGCGATAGGGGGTTGTCTCTTTTCCCCTGTCATTCCAGGTTTCCCACAGGCCTGCAAATGCGAATGGGCGACCATCGGGCAACGAAAGGAACATTGGCTGATTTTGTCCCTTTTCCCTCTTCCACTCGTAAAAGCCATCGGCGAGGATCAAGCACCTTCGCCACTTGAATGCCGTGCGAAAGCTGGGTTTGGTTGACAGGGTTTCAGACCGTGCGTTAATCATCCTGCTGCCATGGGTCGCATCGTTGGCCCAGAACGGGACCAGGCCCCAATGAAGTTTCTCCAGGTGGTTCTGTTCGTCATGCCGGGTCATGGCAAGGATTTCTTGGGTGGGAGCGACGTTGTAGTTGGGCGTAACATCGACGTTGGCCACGTCGATGGGGAAGTATTTAATCAATTCTTCAAGTCTTCGGAAACCAACGAATCTTCCGCACATTTCGGCCCCCGGTCATCTTTGTTGAAAAGCTTCTCGTCAATGGGTTCATTGAACATCACCGCAAAGCCCGTAGTATTGCAGCGCACCACTTTACCCATCAGGCTGAACCTTTTTTTGAACGCAAAAATCGGGAATTGCAGGTTAATGGGCCGTCCCTGATTGATCTTCCGCCTGGTGCTGACAAAGACACCGCCGGCACCAATATCTTTGATCAAATCCCGAAATGTTCCTTCTTTAACTGTATATTTGGAGCTGAATAGAGCCATGTGGCGGGGATATCGACGGTTATTGGGTACGGTATTCATTTCCCGTCCACCTTTTCCCGCAACTTTCCCGACCACTTGAAGGTCACCACCCGCCTTGGTTTCAGCATCAGATCTTCACCGGTGGCCGGATTCCGACCTTTCCGCTCTTTTTTTTCTTTCACGCAGAATTTTCCGAAGCCTGAAACAAGGACATCATCACCGGATTCCAGGGAGGCCTTGATGAGTTCAAGAAGGGATTCTGTGATTTCGACGGATTTGTTCCTGAGAAAGCCGAGTTCGGCCTGCATCCGATCTACGATGTCTTTTTTTGTCAGTGCCATGAATTGATCTCCATTCGGTTATATCCACGTCAGAATTACGGTTCCAAAGACGATGCCGATGATTCCGAACAGTCGGTTCGTCTGATCCGATACGTTCCCAAAATACCAGTCCAGCAGCCGGCTATAGACTTTTTGCGGGTCGGTGAAGGCCACGACGGCTTCGCCAAGGGCAAGCAGGGCGATTATCCGGAATACCCAGGGATGAGTGGTTGCAGATGCAGATATCAGGAACAGGATCCCAAACACTGCCGGGAGTGCTGACAGGTATTTTAGTGGGTAAGTATGAAACCAGCCTTTGATCGCATCGACGGTTTCCCGGGTATAGAGGATCAAGAAAGAACAGATGGCGATATGCCCGAAGCCAAGCAGATAGACGATCACTTTCATGGTTGCTGACTCCTCTGGTCGCTGGGGGATTGGGTGGACGCTAAGACTTTTACACGTTTGCAGAGATTCCTATTCTTGTCAAGGGGTTGCTCTGTTTTTGACTTCCTCGGCAATGCAGGAAGGGTTAAAAAGACCATTCTTTCTGACGATCCAGAAGCGATCTCAGGGCCGCGGCCAGTTCATGCGTCAGGACCGGCTTGTTGAGCAGGGTGTCTATACCGGCACCCTGGAGCTTCGATCCGGTCAATGCTGCACTGAACCCCGTACACATTACAATGGGAATGTCGCTGCGCAGCGCATTGATTGCTTTCGCCAGCGCCACACCTGTCATCTCCGGCATGGTGTAATCGGTCACCACCGCGTCGAACCTTTCAGGAGATGCGCAAAAGGCGTTATAGGCCTCAATGCTGCTGACCCGCCCAACGACCGTATAACCCAGGCTTTCCAGAATCTCCCGACTGATATCCATGACGATTTCCTCATCATCCACCAGCAGGATGGTTTCGGAACCACCGGGGCATGCCGTGGCCTGCGAAAGCATGTCAACGGTCCCGGCATCGACACGGGGGATGAACACATTGAACGTGGATCCTTCATTCGGCTCGCTATAGACCACGATGGAGCCGTTCAGATTCTTGACGATGCCGTGTACCACAGCCAACCCGAGACCGGTACCCTCTCCGCGTTTCTTGGTGCTGAAATAGGGTTCGAAGATCCGCGCTACTGTCCGGGAGTCCATACCACAGCCGGTATCGCTGATCTTCAATTGCACGTAGGCCCCCGGCAGAAGATCGATATCTTTTCGTTTCAACGAATCGTCCACCTGGAAGGGCTTCAAGGTTACGGCCAGCTTGCCGCCGGTGGCTTTCATCGCCTGGGCGGCGTTGGTGCACAGGTTCATTACCAACTGGTGGATCCGGGTGGGGTCCGCCATTACGGTTCCGGCATCATCGTCGATGGCCTCGACGAACACAATGGTAGATGGGGTGGAAACCCGTATCAGTTTCAGCACCTCTTTGACGATGGAACTGATGGTCACCGGCCGCTGTTCTTCTTTCTGCTGTCGGCTGAAGGTCAGAATCTGACCGATGAGTTCGCGTGCACGGTTGCCGGCTTCCAGTACCCGGCTGAGTCGACGGCAGAGCATCTCATCGTCCGGTGCGGCTTTCATGGAGATCTCCGTATAGCCGATAATCGCCTGCAACATATTGTTGAAGTCGTGGGCGATCCCGCCGGCCAGGGTGCCGATGGCTTGCATTTTCTGCGCCTGCATCAGCTGGTTTTCCAGGCTTTTGGTCTGGGTGAGGTCGTGGCAGAAGCAGATGACGGCCGGCCGGTCGTTCCAGTCGATGTGGACCGCATTCAGTTCCAGCCAGAGGGTTTGGGCGTGGGTATTGACGATCCTGAAGGCATACTGGTTTGGGGCGTCCTGACCGGCAATCCGTTTTCGGTGGCGGGTCATGACCATGTCACGATCCTGGGGGTGGATGAAATCGATGAGCGGTGCGTTGAGGGATGCATTGTCGTCGAAGCCAAAATAGGTTTGCGCCCTGGGGTTGGCAAAACGGATCTGTTCATCCTGGACAATGAAGATGCCGTCGTGGGCATTGTCTACCAGCAGACGGTATTTTTCTTCGGACCGGCGCAATTCCCGTTCCGCATTTTTACGTTCCGTCATATCCAGGGAAACGATGATCATCCCGTCTTCCGGTCGGGAGGCATCCACCCGCGTGGCGCAGGCAAGAACGGTCAGCGCCTTGCCGCTGCTGTGCTGCCAGGCGCATTCGATGCGCGCGATTCCGCTTCGGTGGTCCATTGGATGCAGGTCTCGCTCGAACCGGGCATGTGCATCGGCATCCGTAAACAGGGTTGCCATGGACCGGGATACCATCGCTTCTTCCCGATATCCGAGCATACGGGACAATTGGGCGTTCACCTTTTCGATAACCCCGTTTTTAACCAGGCAGATGCCTGCCGGAGCAGCCCGGAAAATGCTGTTGAGCGTGGCCTCGCGTTCGCGGATGTGATGGGTTGTCGCCATGATGGTGGCATTGGCTTCCGCCAGCTTTTGCTTCTCATCGATCAGCTGGCGCTGTTTTTGATGCAGGCCTTCCTGATAAAACCGCCGTACATTCTCGTACATGAACATCATGACGACGATGGTCAGGTACACCCAGTGGATGCGCAGACGAAAATCATCGGGATACCGGTACGCCGGGATCTGGGTATTCAGATCGGACAACAGGAAAACCAACCCCGCGAAAAAGGACAGGGACCATGCCAGTCCTTCCCGGTTTCCCAGTATGAAAAATACGGCCAGGGGGAACAGATATATCCACAGGACCTTGAAGCCGGATGCTCCGCCCACCATGGATATGTAGTAAAACAGCACAGCCAGCGCCAGAAGGCTGATCCGGCACAGGTGGACGGCGCGCTGGACGTATCGCTGGGAATAGAGCAGGCCGGAAAAAAACAGGGCGGCGCCGAAGTTGAGGCCGCTTTCCACGGTGGCGCCGTTCAGGGCGTTAAGACAGCCAAACAGGGTCAGGAGAAGTATGCCCGGCAGCAAAAAAAGGGTGAACACGAGACGCAGGAAGCGATCCTCGGCCGTGGCGCTGTTTTTATAAAATTTGGCCAAAAGCGACGAATCGAGCAGTCGATGGTAGATGTGGGCAGTTTCCATTTTTTCCTCAGGGTATAATAAATCGAAGATTATATCGGCACCTGTGGAAATAACTTGAAAAAATCGAAATCCAGAAGGCTTGCGTTGACTGCTCAGCACCGGCTCCGTGGCTCTGTTTTTGTGATGGCGCGGCGGCTGAGCCATTATGCAGTCCGTGCATTTAAGGGAAACGGGTTTGTTTTCGGCTGCAGCGTTCAGGCGAGGGTATTTCGTGTTTGAGCCAGGATGGGCGTGGACGCCCGTGGCGGTATCGATCCGGCGGCGAGGATTTCAATTGCCTTGCCGGTCAGGTGGGCAGGACCGGTCAGCAGCGTCCGGGTTGCCTGATCTGTATTCCGGCCATCGCCAGCAGTTCGGGGTAGGGTTTCCAGGCCATGGTCGTGGCCCAGCGATCCGCCGCCGTTCTCCAGCCATTGCGTTGGGCGAAGGTCGTTTCCACGCCCGGCAGGGTTCCCCCCATGATGATGATGTCTCCCGTGGCATCGTTCATGATGTCCGGCGTGAGGGCGACGGCACCAATATCGTCGATTTCCCTCCTGGCCTTACCGCGGTGGAGCCGGCCGGCGATCCGGTCCCCTATGCGATGGGGTGGATCGGACAATCCATTTAGGGGTATCTTCCCGAGATCCGTTATTCCGTCGGTGGCCAGCACGATGGCGGTAGGGGTGCCTTTCAGGGAATGGGTCACCGCCGGGTTGGGCCGCGTGCTGCGGCCGGCAAAATTCATGTCCGCCACTGTCCTGTAGCGCACCGCACCGCTGTCGGATGCCAGGATCGTTACTGATGAATCGCCGTTGTTGCTGACCATGGCCGTTGGACCGGCGCCGTTTTCCAGCAGAACTACGCAACTCAGTGTGGTTTTGTGGATAAATTGCTGGTTGGACCAGACTTGGCTGAGCAGGCTGTTGAATTCGTTTTCATCCTCCGGCGGGCCCTTTTGGCAAACCGTTGCGGCCAGCCCTTCGAGCAGCAGCCGGGATGCCTGGGGGAATCGTTCGGAAGTATCGGCCACGGCAAAGATTCCATGACGCAAATCCAGCAGCAGGCAGTCGCCGTTGCCGTATCCGCAACGAATTTTCTCCGTTCCGGTGACCAGGCAGGCGCCCAGTTTTCCGGGCAGCATGAAGGACCGTCTGAAGGGGTTGAGCATGATGGCTTCTAATCGATGATTCGAAAGCAGCGAATATCCTTGACGGTCCCTTTGCGTTCATCGGCAAAGACCGGTTCCACCCGGGCGCCGATTTTCACCCTGGATTCATCCTGGATGTCGATATAATGCTGAAAGAGGGTGTCGGCGCCATCCAGCCGGATAAAACCATAGCCATAGGGTACCGGTTTCTGCACGCCGGTTTCCGGGTCGATGAAGGCATAGCGCAGGATGGTGAATGTTCCGATGGTTCCCTGCGACCCCACCTCCACAAATTCATCCATCTCCACGAAGCAGGCACCGCACACCCGCCGTGGGGGGATGTACACCTTCCCGCACCGGGGACATTTGACGGCCATGAACCGCCGGTGGTCTCTCAGTTCCTGCAGGAATCGGCTTCCGTGAAGACCGACGGCATAATTGAAAGGCTGGCGGGCCGCACCTGATTCGATGATGACATGTTCCGTATCCGACATGATTTTCTCCATGGGGTGCTGAACGTTAAAATCGTTGGGAACGGTTGTTGGTCTGCTTGGCTGAATGGAGTTGGGCCGGTCGGTTGATCCCCCCACTCCTGAATCCCTTTATATGGAGTCCTGTTTTCAGAAATCCGGTTTCCTGCGGCCGTGGAGCAGGATGTCCGACCAGAAACATCCTCCGAAGCCGGTGCTCAGTGCCAGGTCCACATCCGGCACCTGGTGGCCTTCGGCTTTGCCCATTATCTGCAACGCCGCCTCGGCGCAGCGGATCAGGCCCGTGGCGCCGATGGGGTTGCAGGCAATCACCCCGCCGGAGGGGTTGATGGGGATCTCGCCGTCCATGTCCGTAGCCCCGCTCCAGACGAGCTCGGCTCCCTGGCCATATCCCGTCAGCCCCAGGTCCTCGATCCACATGATACCGGCAAAGGAGTAGGGCTGGTACAATTCGATAACCCCGATCTCCTTGGCCGGCTCGCGGATGCCCGCTTTGGCATAGATTTCCCGGGAGGCGGCGGCCAGGGAGTCCAATCGGCCGAAGTTGGCGTCTCCCAGGTAGGTGTAAGTGTGGCGGTTGGCCGTGGCCCAGATCCAGTCCGGCGTGGCGGTGATTTTTTCGGCGATGTGCTCGCCGGCCATGATCACGGCGCAGGCGCCGTCGGAGCGCGGACAGACATCCAGCAGATGAATAGGGTCGGCCAGCATGGGCGAGGCCAGTACCTCGTCGACGGTCACCTCCTTGCGCAGCTGGGTATAGGGATTGTTGCAGGCGTGTTTTCTGTCCCGCACCGACACGCGGGCCCCGTCCCGATCCGTTGCACTGTATCTGGCCATGTAGGCCTGGGCTTCGGCAGCCAGCCCCGAGATGGCCCCGGCGAAGACCAGGCGGTCCCAGACCGGATCGAAGGCCGTGGTGATGGCGCCGGTGGTGTCCGACTCCGAATTCTTCTCCCAGCCGATGACCAGCACCCGGTCAAACAGGCCTGAAGCGACCATGTGATAGCCGCCGATGGCCAGGGTGCTGCCGGTAGTGCCGCCGGTGGTGAGCTTGATCACCGGTTTCATGAATCCGCCGGAGCCGTCCACGCTCCAGCAGTCCACATAGTTGATTCCTTCGAAGTGGTCCATGTTGCCGATGACGATGGCATCGATATCGCGGATCGTCAGGTCTGCATCTACCAGCGCCCGCCCAACCGCCTCGTTGATCAGTTCCTGGCCGTTGACATCGGGGCGATGGCTTTTGTGAAAGGTCTGTCCGGTGCCCACGACGGCTACGCGTTGTTTGCCCATGGTTTCTCCTCTTTTCAAGCGGCTACGTGCAATGCCTCAATTCCAGATTCTTTCATTTTTCAATATGGAATTCTGTCTCGCGTCCTCAGGACTCGGCACTCAATACCCACACACAGTGCGACTGGCCGCACAATCCGTTGACGCCCTGGGCCACGCCCACGGTGGGATCCTTTGCCTGGGCGCCACCGGCCTCCCCGCGCAGCTGGCGGACCACCTCGGCCATGCGGATCAGACCGGCGGCGATCACCGGGTGGCCGCTCATCAGGCCGCCCGAGGCGTTGACCGGCAGCGTTCCGTCGATATCAAACACACCGGCTTCCAAAAGATGTCCCGCCTGGTTATCGGCGCACAATCCCATGGCCTCCAGCCACATCAGTTCCTGATACGTGAAGGCGTCGTAAAGCTCGGCTACATGGACCTGGGTGGCCGGATCGGTGATGCCGGCCATGTCAAAGGCTTTTTTGGCGGCCCGGGTCAGGGCGGCTGCCCGGGACAGGTCGCGGTCTCCCAGGTGAAAGGCATCTGTGCAAAATGCCGCCCCCTTGATCCACACGGGTGGCTTGGACGCTGTGCCCACGCGGTCTTTGGCGGCGATGATCATGGCGCAGCAGCCATCGGAGACCGGTGAGCAGTCCAGCTTGTGGAGCGGGTCGCAGATCATCTCCGAAGCCAGCACCTCTTCCACGGTTATTGCCATGGGCAGCTGGGCCTTGGGGTTGTGGCGGGCATTGCCGTGGTTTTTTACCGACACCCGAGCCAGCTGTTCGGGCGTGGTGCCGGTGCGGTGCATGTAGGCATTGGCCTGCATGGCGCAGGCGCTGACCATGTCCATGCCGATGGCCCGCTGGTAGATCGGGTCGAAGGCTGCATTGGTGATGAGGCTGGAGACGCTTTCCGAGCCCTTGCTGTGAGCTGTTACCAGGGTGGTGCCGTAGGAACCGGAAAGGATTCGGGCCAGCCCGTAAAACGCGCCGAAGGTGCCGTCTCCTTCCACGCAGGAGACATTTTTTTCCCGGGCGCCGCTGGCATCGCTCACCGCCATGCAGCTGATGGTTCGCCCGTCCCAGAAGTCGTTGGAGGTAGTGACCACGTTGTCGATGTCGTCGATGGTCATGCCTGCGTCGGCCAGGGCCAGATTGACCGCCTCCCAGACCATGTCGGCAAATCCGTCGCGAATCTTGTTTTTTTCGATGGCGGTCATACCTACGCCTACAATTGCTGCGCTATCCATAGGGGTCCTCATTAATTCAAGGTCATGGGTAGAAGTTAGTTTGTCGGCACAAAGTGGGAAATGGCCATGATTGTCGCCCCCGCGTCCCAGGAAAAACAGGCCCGGACGCGCATGCCGATGGTGACCGCCGCGGGATCGACCCGGTCGATGGTGTGCAGCAGCGCCGTGTCCGCACCGTCCAGCCGGATCAGGGCGAAGATCACCGGAACCTTTTTGACAAGGGCCGCCAGCTGCCGTCTGGCCACGCTGAAAGCGACCACGGTGCCCTGGTCGGAAACGGCGGTCCAGGTTTGGTTTTCCGTAAAACAGGCCGGGCAGGTTTTTCGCGGCGGCACAGTGACGCGGGCGCAGTGTTCACAACGGGTCCCCATGATTGTCTGCTCGTCGCGCAGGGTTTTGAGAAAGCGCCCGGCTGTGTCGCCTGCCCACCAGGTGTAGGGTACGCTGATCTGGCTGTGGTGGACCATGGGTTCGATGTGTTTCAGTGAATTATTCATCCGACAGTCTCCTTGAAATCATGCATCCGCATACATGGACGCGATCAGATCGGCGTGCTGTTCATGGATCACGTTGCGCTTGATTTTCATGGATGGGGTCAGTTCTCCCGTTTCCTGGGAGAACTCCTTTTTGATGATCCGGTAACGCTTGATGGTTTCAAACCGGGCCAGGTGGCTGTTTCGTTCGGCCACGTGAGTCTCGATAATTTGGAGAAATTCCGGATGGTCCAGAAGGTCGGTGGGCGCGTCGACGGCGATGCCCTGCCTTTCGGCCAGAAGCTGGGCCTGATCCAGGTTGATGGTCAGCAGGGCGCTTAAAAATTTTCGCCGTTCGCCAATAACGATAAAGTGGGTGAACAGCGGATCGCTTAAAAACAGATTCTCGATTTTCTGGGGAGCGATGTTTTTGCCGCCGGAGGTAATAATCAGGTTTTTCTTACGGTCGGTGATGGTCAGAAAACCGGCATCATCAAATGCCCCGATATCTCCGCTTTTCAGAAATCCGTCGTCGGTAAATGCCTCGGCGGTTTCCTGCGGCATCTTCCAATAGCCTTTAAATACATTGTCCCCGCGGATGAGGATTTCGCCATCGTCGGCAAGCTTGATCTCGACCCCCGGCAGCGCTTTTCCCACTGTGCCGATACGATAATCGGCCAGGTTGCTCATGGTGGCCGGAGCAAAACATTCGGTCATGCCATAGCCTTCCACCACCTGGATTCCGGCGGCGTTAAAGAAGAGTACGATGTCCCGGGCGGTGGGTGCACCGGAAGCGGTCATCCATCGCACCCGTCCTCCCAGCGCCTGGCGCAGCTTCTTGAAAATCAGGGCGAAAGCCAGTTTGTACTTCAGCTTCAGCAGCGTCGGCACGGGCTTTTTCTCTTCCCGCAGCGTCGAGATGCGCGCGCCGATGGCATGCCCCCAGTCAAAGATCTTCCGGCGCCAGGGGGGTTGCTGTTCCACCTGCATGAGGATCTTCTGATATACTTTCTCGCATACCCGTGGAACGGCAAGAATAATCGTTGGGCGTTTCTCACCAAAATCGTCAAGCACGCTGTTGACGCTTTCGGCATACGAGGAGGTGATTCCTTTATACATGCCGTAAAAATGACCGGCGGCCCGTTCGAACACGTGGCTCAAGGGCAGAAAGGGCACTGCCTGGTCCGTATCGTTGGCAAATTCGGGTCTGATCCGATCCAGGGCACCGATGACGGCCATGACATTTTTATGGGTGATCATGGCACCTTTGGGTACACCGGTGGTTCCCGAGGTGTAGACGATGGTCGCCAGATCCTCCGGCGACACGCGGTCGGCCATGGTTTCGAAGGCTTTCGCGTCAGCCTGGTGAGCGTCCCTGCCGGTCTGCATCAATTCAGCGAAAGCAATCAGGTTTGAAAGGCTGGGCGTGTCGGGATCCATGACCACGATCGTTTCCAGGGACGGGCATTTGTCTGCCGCGTAAAGGGCTTTCTCCACCTGCAGCGGGTTTTCCACCACCAGCACCCTGACCCCGGCGTTATCGACGATGTAGGCGACCTCTTCATCGGTGAGGGTGGTGTAGATGGGTACCAGGCAGGCACCGATGCCCAGGGCGCCCATATCCGTGTAGAGCCACTCCAGGCGGTTCTCGGAGAGCAGGGCCACCCGGTCACCCTTTTCAACCCCAAGGGCGGCCAGACCCAGTCCCACCGCACGGGAGCGATCATAATACTCGATCCAGGAAGCCCTGTCCCAGCGGCCGTTGCGCTTTTTTTCCACAGCCAGGCGGTTTTGGTACGTTCGGGTTCGATTTCGAAAGACGTGATTGATGGTCTTTTCCATGGCAGCTCCCTTGTATCGCCCTTCCCACGAAGGGGTTATGGCATTCGGTGCCGAAAAACGCCCGATTCTGCGTTACGCATAATCCCTCGCCAATCGCTCAAATCTGCGCAATGAAAGTTCAAAGAATGAAGTATGTTCGAAATTATAATTAAGTTCAAAAACAACTTGACTTCCTTTAGGGGATTATCTAATAAAAGTCAACAATCAATTGAAGCTTATTCAGGATTATAACTTGATTCAAAATCAAGCGATGATTAACGGTGGAACCCAACAAACCCAACAACTCTATCCCCCACGAGGACACTATGGCGGAAACGTTTGCCGTTGCAGGAATGAAGGATATCGAGGCCATTGAAACGGTCCCGTTTCAGGACCGGGTGGCGGAATCCAACACCTATGCCGTTTTAGAAAAAGGGGCCGCCATCAATCCCGAAGCGGTGGCCATCAGCTTTCTGATGAGCGGCGACACCTGGGACCAACCCATGCGGATCACTTACGGAAACCTGATCCGCAACATTCGCCGATGCGCCAACATGTTCCACGATCTGGGCATCGGACCGCAGGACGTGGTGACTTATCTGTTGCCCAACCTCCCCCAGACGCATTATGTGCTCTGGGGTGCGGAAGCAGCCGGCATCGTCAATCCCATCAATCCCCTGCTGGAGCCGTCCACGATCCGGGATATCTGCCGGGCGGCCGGTACGCGGGTGCTGGTGGCTCTGGGGGAACTTCCGGGGAGCGACATCTGGCAGAAGGTCGTCGCCATCAAGGACGACATTCCCACACTCGAGCATGTGATCTGTGTCATGGGGCCGGGCGACGGCAACCGCGTCCACCGCTTCGATCAGCTGATAGAGAAGTATCCCGGCGATCGCCTGGCCTTTGTCAGAACCATTGCCTCTGACGATGTCTCGTCCCTGTATCACACCGGCGGTACCACCGGAACGCCCAAGCTGGCCCGCCGAACCCATTTCAACGAAGTGGTCATGGGGTGGATGATCCGGACCATGGGCGGCATGGGCAGCCACACGACGGTGCTTTGCGGTCTGCCCTTGTTTCATGTCAATGGTACCACGGTTACCGGCATATCCCCATTTTCACTGGGTGCCCACGTGGTCATGCTTTCACCCAAAGGATACCGGGACCCGTCGATCATTAAAAACTTTTACAAGATCGTGGAACGTTACCGGGCTAACTTCTTTTCGGCCGTTCCCACGGTGCTGGCTACGCTCATGGATATTCCGGTGGGCGATGCCGACATCGCTTCCCTGCAGTATGCCATCTGCGGGGCGGCACCGTTGAGCGTGGAGATGTTCAAACGGTTCGAGTCCCACACGGGGATGAAAGTGCTTGAAGGATACGGGCTCACCGAAGGGGCATGCGCCTCGTCCATCAACCCCCGGGAGGGAGAGCGCAAAGTGGGCAGCATCGGCATCCGCATGCCCTACCAGCAGATGAAGGTCGTCATCGTTGACGAGAATGGCGGTTATGTGCGGGATGCAGCGGTGGGTGAGATCGGTGCCATCGCCATCGCCGGTCCCAACGTGTTCAAGGGCTATGTTGAGAAAACACATAACCACGGCATCTGGGTCCAGGATGGCTGGTTCAATACCGGCGACCTGGGGCGTATGGATGCGGATGGCTACTTCTGGCTGACCGGCCGCAAAAAGGAACTGATTATTCGCGGCGGTCACAACATCGATCCGGCGAGCATCGAAGAGGTGTTGTACCGGCTGCCCGATGTCCAGGTGGCGGCAGCCGTTCCCCAACCCGATCCCCATGCCGGCGAGGTGCCCGTGGCCTACGTGCAACTGGCGGCCGGCAGTACGATGACCGAGGCGCAGCTCCTTGACTACGCGAGAAAGAATATCGGGGAGCGAGCCGCCGTGCCCAAAGCCATTTATATCATCGAAACCTTACCCCTGACGCCGGTGGGCAAGATTTTCAAGCCGGCCCTGCGCTGGAATGTGATCGAAAAGATCTATCAAAAAGAACTGACGGCCCTGGGTGGGATGGCCGAGGACGTGTCCGTCTCCGCAGGCGAAGACAAGCTTTACGGTACCCGGGTGGCCATCCGGGTGACGCCTGCCGCCGGGGCGTCGGAAAAAGAGATCCAGGAGAAGATCGCGGAGATTTTTGCCCGCTATACATTGAAAATGTCCATAGAGATCGGCTGAGCCCATTGCTCAAGACGGTTGTACCGCGCGGCTTCCATCTGACGCTCTCCTTGCCATGGGATTCTCTCCGGTGGAAGCCGCGCGGCTCTTTTACGCCTCATTTGGGGAGCCCTGAACGATGAAATCGCTCGCAGGCAAGAACGTGGTAATCACCGGCGGCGGCGCCGGCATCGGGCGGGAGATGGCCATTGGGTTTGCCCGTGAAAAGGCTAACCTGGCGATTCTCGATCTCAACGGCGAGACGTTGAAGGCGGTTGTGGACCCGCTGTCAACCGAAGGCCTCCATATCCGGGGGTACCAATGCGATGTCGCCGATCCCCGCATGGTCGAGCAGGTGGCCGCCCGGATTGGCGAGGATTTTTCGACCATCGATATCCTGGTCAACAACGCCGGCATCGTGGTGGGCAAACCCGCGGCCGAAGTCTCCTACGCGGAACTGCGCCGCATCGTGGACATCAACCTGCTGGGGGTGATGTGGATGACCCGCCAGTTCCTCGGCGATATGATGGCCCGAAACAGCGGACACATCGTCAACCTCGCCTCGGCCGGGGGATTGCTGGCCGTGCCTCTGCTTGCCGATTACAGCGCCACCAAGTTTGCCGTGGTAGGCTATTCCGACGCCCTGCGCATGGAGATGAAAAAATTCGGCTGCTCCGGCGTAAAGGTTTCCTGCATCTGCCCGTCGGTGATCGACACCGGCATGTTTGCCGGATTCACACCGCCGCTGTTCAATCCGCTGCTGCAGCCGCGCGACGTCGCCCGCACGATCATCGAGGCGGTGAAACGGGAAAAGGACTACCTGAAAATGCCCTTTATGGTGAAGCTGCTGCCTATGTTCAAGGTGCTGCCCGCATCCTGGGTCGACCGGCTGGTGGCCCTGACCGGCGTCAACCGGGGCATGGATCATTTCGTAGGACACTGAGGACGGTGAATGGTGAAACTTTGAACTCAACAAATCCAATAAACCCAACAAGCACGGGAGACCCCCATGGCACTGATTTATGAGAAGAGAAATCATATTGCTTACATCACCCTCAACCGCCCCCAGTCCCACAACGCCATCGATCCGGAGACGGTGGTCGAACTGGTGGACGCCTGGCAGGATTTCAGCCAGGACCGGGAACTGCGCTGCGCCATTCTCACCGGGGCCGGCGAACAGAGTTTCTGCGCCGGAGCGGACCTGGGCAAACTGATTCCCTTGTGGACCGGAGCCCGCCAGGCGATAACCGATGCCGATCAAAAGGTTCAGGCCAACCCCCTGTTGGCCCAGCAGGCGCTGTTGCGGGATTTCCCGCTGACCAAACCGGTGATCGCCGCCATCAACGGCAATGCCATCGCCGGCGGGTTCGAGATTCTCTACAACACCGATATCCGGATCGCCGCGGAAAATGCCCGGTTCGGCCTTCAGGAGGTCAAGTGGTCCATTGTGCCGGCCGGCGGCTCCACCGTGCACCTGGCGCGCCAGATGCCCTATGCCCGGGCCATGGAGATGTTGCTCACCGGCGAACTGATCGATGCGCGGCAGGCCATGGAATATGGTTTCATCAACCAGGTGGTGCCTCGGGATCAGGTGATGGCAGCGGCTGAACGCTATGCCGCCATCATCGCCAAAAACGGGCCCCTGGCCGTGGCCGCGGTAAAGCAAGCGGTCCTGGAAAACTCGGGAAAGGATGTGCCTGCCGCCCTAGCCCGGGAGATGGAGCTTTCCATCCCGGTCTTCTTAAGCCAGGACGCCCAGGAAGGCCCCCGGGCTTTCAAGGAGAGACGGGAACCGGTGTACAAGGGCAAATAAAGCACCGGTGCTGTGATTGCACCGCAAGACGTCGATGTTGCATGAACGGCAAAAGAGAATTCCTTTCCCGTCAGTCATCTCAAATGAAGCGCCTATTCGATGGTTCATATGGCCCTAAAAAAGGGTTTGATTCCCCGTCTTTAATCAATGGTTAGTCGAACTTTTTGAACACCTCCCACTTAACGGGCATGACTTGCAAGAACCTCACTGCCGTTTTGACGGTTACCCGCACTGATACATCGCCATCAGATGCTTGACAAACCCGCAATAGATTTTATATATGAGCATATATACATATAAATATCCGACAGGAGATCGAATGGTTAAAAATAAGGCGATTGTCCCGTGCCAGAATGAAACCTGCGATGTGCGCGTGGTGCATTTGGAGCGGGTGGCCCGTGCAAGGGCCGAGACCATCGCGGAAAAGGACCTGGAGCGGCTGGCCCTGACCTACAAGATCATGGGCGACCCCACGCGGCTCAGGATCATTCTGGCCCTGCGGGGCGGGGAGATGTGCGTCTGCGACATCGCCGCTTTCGTGGGCCTGAGCGAATCAGCCGTCTCCCATCAGCTCAGGCGCCTGCGGGAACTATCCCTGGTCAGTTCCCGCCGTGACGGGCAGATCCTTTACTACTCTCTGGACGACGCCCATGTGCTGGATCTGGTTACCGTGGGATTGACCCACATCGGGGAATCGTAAGTGTTAAGGCCTGACAAGCCGTCATCACTCGCATGCTTTCCGGCCCTTCAAAACAGATAACAAAGTTGGGAATTAAGGGATTACGGCATTGGAAAAGGAGTGGAGCGGGTTCCAGATGTGGTCGGCTTTCCAATGGCTATCTAATAGGGACGATAAACAATGAACCTGCTGCTCAACATTCTACTCCAATCCTGGAACCTCTTGCTCGAATCGTCGGTATTCATCCTTTTCGGGCTTCTCGTCAGCGGTCTGCTGCGGGTCTTTCTCAACCCGGGTTCAGTTTCCCGGCATCTGGGTCGGGGCCGCTTCAAGTCGGTATTCAAGGCCTCGCTCCTGGGTATCCCCATCCCGCTATGCTCCTGTGGCGTGCTGCCGGCAGCGGCCGCTTTGAAGAAGCAGGGGGCCAGCAACGGCGCCGTGACCTCGTTTCTGATTTCAACGCCGGAATCCGGCGTGGATTCCATTGCCATCACCTATGCCTTGATGGACCCCATCATGACCGTGGTGCGGCCGGTGGCCGCCTTTTTCACTGCCTTTGCCGCCGGCATCACCGAGAACCTGCTGGGAAATCCAGAACCGGCCCGCTCCATCGTGCCGGACCTTTCCTGCCCGGTGGACGGCTGCTGCGATGGAAAAAACTGCTCACCGGAAGTCCATCGCAACCACCACCGTTTTGATGAAAAAATATCGGCCGGTTTCCGTTTCGCCTTTACCGATGTGTGGGGGGATTTGGCCGTGTGGTTTCTGTTCGGCCTGCTGCTGTCCGGAATCATAACCGTACTGATCCCTGAATCGCTCTTCAGCCGGTACATGGGCGGCGGTTTCGGCGCCATGTTGATCATGCTGGGGGCAGGTATTCCCATCTATATCTGTGCCACGGCGTCGACACCCATTGCCGCAACCCTGATCCTGCAGGGTGTCAGCCCCGGTGCCGCCTTGGTATTCCTGATGACCGGGCCGGCCACGAATGCCGCCTCCCTGACCGTGCTGGTCCGGATGTTGGGAAAACGGGCCACGGGCATCTATCTGGCAGCCATTGCGATTTGCGCCGTGGGCTTCGGTCTGCTGGTGGACTGGATTTATGCCGCCATGGGCGTCTCGGCGCGGTCCATGGTGGGACAGGCCGGAGAAGCCATACCGCATGCGGTTGAACTGACCGGTGCCATCCTCATCCTGGTTTTGTCGGTGAAGCCGGTGTGGCGGTTTATGCGCGACCGCATTTTAAGACCGGGATCGACCGGCGACGCGTCGGCAACAGGGACCCCGGCCATCGATGCACCGGAACCCTGTGCCGGCAGCACCTGAGGGTGCAGTCATTGACCCGTGGGGCCAGTTAACAGAGAACAGAGGACTGAAGTCGGCGAACGGTGGGGACATCCAACGCCGGATCCAGTTTCCGACTTCAGGCATTTGAGTCCCGTATTTTTCTATTGACACCTTTGAAAGTTTGGACTACCTAACTTTTTACGAAGGTTATAATTTTTTATGTATTTTGGAGCTCCAATGCCAACGATCAACATTCGTAACATGCGGGTTAACCAGGAAGGAACCATCGCCAGCGTCAAGGTCGGCGGTGAACTGGGGCGTCGGCTCCGGGATATGGGCCTGGTGCCGGGTACCGCAATCAAGATTCAGGGCCGGGCACCGCTTTACGATCCGGTGGCATTGCGGCTCAAGGGCTTTACCCTTACCCTTCGAAATAATGAAGCTGATCTCATCGACGTCGAGGTAAACGGATAACAATGACTTTTTGCGTTGCACTGGGTGGCAATCCCAACGCCGGGAAGACCACCCTTTTTAATGCCCTTACCGGCTCCCGGCAGCATGTGGGCAACTATCCCGGTGTTACGGTGGACCGCAAGGAAGGTCGCTATGTGCAAAACGGCCACGATATGCATATCGTGGATCTTCCCGGCACCTATTCACTCACCGCCTACAGCGTCGAAGAGGTGGTGGCCCGTGATTTTTTGGTCAACGAACGCCCCCGGGTGACGATCAACATCGTCGACGCATCCAATCTGGAACGCAACCTTTACCTGACCATCCAGTTCCTGGAACTGGGTATTCCCACCTGCGTGGCCTTGAACATGATCGACGTGGCCAGGGGGCGGGGCATTGAGATCGACCATAAGAAACTCTCCCGCCTGCTCGGGGTGCCGGTCGTCCCCATTGTAGCCCGTTCCGGTTTTGGGAAAAAGACCCTGATGGATGCCGTGGAAACGGTTGCCGACGCGCCTGGTCCTCAACCCCTGCGGGTTTCCTATGGCTCCGATCTGGAAACCGCCATCCAGGAGATGGAAAAGGTGATCACCGGGGGGAATTTTCTTACGGACCTGTACCCGTCGCGCTGGATTGCCATCAAGTATCTGGAAAACGACGAACAGATTCTTGAAAAGGGAAGGGGAACAGACCCGCAGATCGCCGACCAGTTGGAGACCGTCACCCGAAAGGTGGGCGCGCACATCGAAGAGACCCTGGAAACCTATCCGGAAGCCATGATCGCCGATCACCGGTACGGCTTCATCAGTTCCATGCTCAAGCAGGGAGTGATCAAGGAACTCCATGATCGGAACCGGCTATTTCTCTCCGACCGCATCGACAAAGTCCTGGTAAACCGTTTTGCCGGACCCATCATCATGCTCTTGGTACTCATGGGCTTGTACCAATTTGTTTTCACTTACAGCGAACTGCCCGTCGCCTGGTGCGAGAAGGCCTTTGAATGGCTTTCCGATCTGGTGTCCGCGACGCTGCCCGACGGCCTGCTCAGGTCACTAATCGTCTCCGGCGTTATCGACGGGGTGGGCGGTGTGCTCGGTTTCGTACCGTTGATTATGTTCATGTTCTTCGGCATTGCCGTGCTTGAAGATTCGGGATACCTGGCGCGGGTGGCCTTCATGCTGGATCGGGTGTTTCAGATTTTCGGGCTGCATGGCAGTTCGGTGATGGCCTACATTGTTTCCGGCGGGATTGCCGGCGGCTGTGCAGTCCCCGGCGTGATGGCCACCCGGACCCTGAGGTCCCCCAAAGAGCGGATCGCCACTTTGCTTACGGCGCCGTTCATGAACTGCGGCGCCAAGCTGCCCGTATTTGCCCTGCTCATCGCCGCCTTTTTTCCCCACAGCCGGGCATGGATGATGTTTACGCTCACCCTGATCTCCTGGGGCGGCGCCCTGCTGGCGGCCAAGTTTCTGCGGATGACCGTGGTCAAAGGTGCGTCCACGCCCTTTGTCATGGAATTGCCGCCTTACCGCCTGCCGACCTTCCGGGGGCTGATGATTCATACCTGGGAACGGACCTGGCAGTATGCGAAAAAGGCCGGGACGGTGATTCTGGGAATCTCTGTGCTGCTTTGGGCAGCCATGACCTTTCCGCGCCTGCCGGATGCGCAGATTGAAACCTATGACGCCCAGCGCAGCGAGATCGTGTCGGCGGCGTCACCTCAGGCGGTTGATGAACTGGAGACAGCAACGGGGGGGGCGCCCCACTCGGCTGCCGCCGTTGAATTGAAGGCTGACCTGCTTGCCGTGAATGCCCGGCAGGCGGGTTCCGCCCTGCGCCACTCGCTGGCCGGCCGCATTGGCACCGGCATCGAATCCGTCACCCGCTGGGCCGGCTTCGACTGGCGCACCAACATTGCCCTGATAGGTGGTTTTGCAGCCAAGGAGGTGATCGTCTCCACCCTGGGCACCGCCTATTCACTGGGTACGGTGGACGTCGAAGCCACGGATTCCCTGGCTGCCAAGCTGGCCGCCGAACCGGGGTGGCGCATTCTTACCGCCTGGAGCCTGATTATCTTCGTGATGTTTTACGCCCCCTGTTTTGTCACGGTGGTCTGTATTGCCCGGGAATCCTCGTGGAAATGGGGCGCATTTTCCATGGTTTTCAACACATCCCTGGCCTTTTTTCTGGCCGTGGCGGTCTACCAGGCAGGTACTGCCCTCGGATACTGATGCCTTCGCACCGATTACTGGCATCGGCCCCAACGCCAAGCAATACAAAGGTATAAAATGATGGAAACATTGATTGTCATTGTGATTGTCGCTGCTGCTGCCGTCTATGTAGGACGGATCTTTTATAAAGGATTCAGGCAAAAGGACGGTTGTAACTGCGGCTGCACCTGCTGCAGTATCTCCGATTCATGCAGCCAACCGGCGGCCGGCAGCGCGCATGACGCCGCCCCGGCCCAAAAAGATCGTTAAGCCGCTTCAACCATCCGTCTGCTATTTAATGCAACCGGAGAGCTGGGTTTAATGCTGGTTTTAATATTGACTCCGGATTTTGACTCTTCTATCATCAACCACTCAATATCCAGCACAACGACATGCCGGCGTTGGCGGCACTTTCGATCCCGAATCTGAAATGATGAGCGATCCTTCCGCCGGTAAAGCGATTCCGGCAAAGAGGCATGGTCCATGGACAAACGCGTAATCGTGATGGCGTGGTTGATGGTGATGGTCCTGATTGGCTCCCTGCCTGCCAAGGCGGCCGAGGATGAACAGGACTTTCTGGGTATCATCACCGGGGACGTGAAAAGCACCGCACATCAGATCGGCATGGATATAAAAACGCTGGTCAAGCTTAACAACATTCATCTGGCGGTATTCAATTCGAACGGGTCTGTCGAAAACATCTACGCCGTTTACCAGCGCCCCGGCAATCATTTGGGGCTGGTGCAGTCCGACGTGCTGGCCTTTGTGGCCAAGGTAAAAAGCGACCCACGGCTCAAGTTTATTGCAGAAAAAATCAAATGGGTCTTTCCTTTGTACAACCAGGAGATTCACCTCCTTGGCAAAGAGGAGATCCACAGCTTTACCGATCTTGACGGCAAGCGGGTGGCCATCGGCAACTTAGAGAGCGGCAGCTATCTGACCAGCCGGCTGCTTTTTGAGATTTCGGGTGTCCGGCCCCGGCAGATGATGGCCATCGGTAATTCCCTGGCTCTGGAGGCGCTTAAAGCGGGCAGCCTCGATGCCATGATAACCGTAGACGGATTTCCTGTGGAACGTCTGGCGCTGGAGGTTTCCGTTTCAGACGCGCTTCACCTGGTTCCTATCACCGATGACAAAATACGTGCCTTCTACCCGACATCCCGGATTCCCGCGGGCACCTACCCCTGGCAGGTGGCCGATGTGGATACCGTGTCGGTCAAGGCTGTTCTGGTGGCTTACGATTTCCGCAACCACCATTGCGACACCATCGGGAATGTCGCCCGGTTGATCTCGGAAAACCTGGACTGGCTTCGATTCAACGGCCATCCCAAATGGAATTCGGTGGATCTGAACGAACCGGTGAATGGGTGGGAACAGTATACCTGCGTGAAAAATTACACGCCTGCCACCATCGAAGCAGAAACCGAATCATCGCCTGTCCGGAAGCCCAACCCGGTGGCCGATGCCATCGAGGCGGTCTTTCGCCCCTGACCCGCCGAAACGGAAACGACCATGTATGAATCCTTTTTTGGCCTGAATAAAAAGCCCTTTCAGATCACCACGGATCCCAGTTTTCTGTGGATGGGTAAAAAGCACCGCGAGGCCCTCTCCACACTCAAATACGGTGTAATGGACAATAAGGGTTTTTTACTGTTGACCGGCGATGTCGGCACTGGCAAGACCACATTGATCAACCGGCTGGTGGAGGACATCCACGGCAAGGCCTACACCGCTAAAATTCCCGATCCGGGGCTCAGCAAGTACGATTTTTACCGCATGGTTTCCCGATATTTCGGGCTCCCCATCGAAGTACGAACCAAGAGCGACTTTTTAGAGCCCTTCAGCCGGTTTCTCAACGATGCCCATGAAGAAAGAAAATCGGTCCTGCTACTCATCGATGAAGCCCAACGGCTCAAGCACGACCTCATGGAGGAGATCCGCCTGCTGTCCAATCTCGAGCGGCAGGACGTCAAACTGCTTAATATCTTTTTCGTGGGGCAGAACGAATTCAACAGCATCCTGCTCCAGCCGGAAAACAGGGCGCTGATGCGCCGGATTACCATTACCTACAACATCGATCCGTTGGATCGGGCCGAAACCTGCGAGTACATCCGCCACCGCCTGAAAACCGCCGGCGCCGCCTATGAAATTTTCTCCAGCGCGGCCATGGAAGAGGTCTTCGAGTTTTCCAAAGGGTTTCCCCGGCAGATCAATATCATCTGCGACCTGGCCATGTTTTTTTCCTCCCAGGTGGCTAAGCGGACCATCAACCGGAAGATTGTCAACCAATGCCGTGAGCGAATATCGTTTACCGTGGATGAATCGCCAGCGGAAACGGAAAACAATATCCGGGCCCCGGCGCCTAAGACCCGGTATCGGCCCATACAAAAAGAGCGCTGGCCGTGGTTTACCGCAGCGCGCGTGTTCAGCGTCGCTGTGGTATTGCTGGTGCTGGGCGGCGTCGTTTATTTTACGCCGGATCTGGTGAAAGACCGTGCCAGGCAGTGGGTCCGTGAAACCTATCGAACCTATTTCCCCATTACCGGCGAGCCGTCCGGATCGGAACAGCCGGTTGTCGATGCCTCCCAGACGGCCGATCCAGGCATGGCAACGGTTGATCGCCACCCCTTTCCCGAGACGGAGAAAACGCCCCTGGCCGTCGAACCCCGGTTGCGCATGCCCGGTCGGCCCCCGGACCTCAGATTCCCGGAAACCGTCGACGGCCCTACCCGCCCAACGCCAGCCGCGAAGACCGCCCCAACATCCGTGCCGCCTGCCGCCGCGGTGGCGACGCCTCCATCGGAACCGCCCGACCCGGCCGATGCCATCGACTGGCTGTTAAAAAAACGCAGCCAGGAACTCAACCCATAGGGAATGAGTTGATTGAAGGGTTGGGGGTTATTGGGGCAGAATAACACCGATATCCTCCCCCCGTCATGATCGCCTTAAGTCTATCCACGGTAGGTTCTTCGATGGTTGACAAACTGGGGGCAACCTTTTATGATCGCCGCCGGTCACTAACATTTTAAATGAATCTGGATGGTTGCAAATGTTCAAGATTGCCGTTTTACCTGGAGATGGCATTGGTCCCGAAGTGATGGAGGAAGCGCTCAAGGTGCTTGACGCCGCTCAGGAAAAATTCGCTTTTCAACTGGCTTATACCCCGGCCGATGTCGGTGGTATTGCCATCGATCGGCACGGTAGAGCCCTGCCCGAAGATACCCTGCGTCTTTGCGAGGACAGCGATGCCATTCTTTTCGGATCCGTGGGCGGGCCCAAGTGGGAAACGCTGCCCCCGGCACAGCAGCCCGAGCGGGGCGCCCTGCTGCCCCTGCGCAAGCACTTCAACCTGTTTTGCAACCTTCGCCCGGCAAAGGTTTTTCCCGCCTTGGCCGGCGCCAGCCCCCTTCATCCAAAAATCGTCAGGGACGGGTTCGACATCCTGTGTGTCCGGGAACTGACCGGCGACATTTATTTCGGCCAGCCCAAAGGCCGGGAAGGCAGCGGACCAAACGAGCGCGCCTTCGATACCATGGTTTACACCCGCCTGGAAATCGAGCGCATTGCCAGGGCCGCCTTTGATTCCGCCCGGATGAGAAGCCGGCGGGTGGCATCGGTGGACAAGGCCAATGTGCTCACCACCATGGTGCTGTGGCGGGAGGTGGTCAGCGAGACGGCCCGGGCATACCCGGATGTGACCCTGAGCCACATCTATGTAGACAATGCCGCCATGCAGCTGGTGAAAGACCCCCACCAGTTCGATGTGCTGCTGTGCGGCAATATGTTCGGGGACATCATTTCCGACGAATGCGCCATGATCACCGGCTCCATGGGCCTGTTGCCGTCGGCCAGTATCGGCGAAAGCGGGTTCGGTCTCTACGAGCCGGCCGGCGGAAGCGCCCCGGACATTGCCGGGCAGGGCATTGCCAACCCCATTGCCCAGATTCTCTCCGCCGCCTTGATGCTGCGTTACAGCCTGAATCTGTCCGATGCTGCCGACGCTGTGGAAACCGCTGTGGCGCATGTGCTGGAAGCGGGCTTCCGGACACCCGACATCGCCGCCGGCGGCAGTGCGGTGAGCACCCGGGAAATGGGTGATGCCGTCGCCCGTCACCTTAACGACGGCCAATAAGCCGTCGTCGATTCTTAGCGGCATTTTGGTTATGACCACGCCCCTGATCACCGTGGATGATATCGCCGTCAGGCTGCGGGACCGTTGGCTGCTCAACGGATCGTCATGGCGGATCAACACCGGCGAGCAGTGGGCGGTGGTCGGCCCCAACGGGGCGGGCAAGACCACGCTGGCCAAGGCCATCGCCGGACGTTTGCCGGTTGTCCAGGGAAAAATCCATTATCATGCCTTTGGCGGCCTTTCGCCCATCGATGCAATTGCCTACGTCGCCAGTGATTCCCGGCGCGATTTCTGGCGCCGGGAAAGAGATCTGGACCACGCAAGAGGCTTTGCCGGCCGTTTCAATGACGCCACAACTGTCCGAGGACTGATCTGTCGCCGACTTGCCGGCCTTCTGCCGCCATCCGACATGAATATCCGCCTGGCGGATATTGCCGAACGCCTCAATCTTGAATTCCTGCTGGATAAGCCGGCCTCGGCCGTTTCCACCGGAGAGATGAGCCGGGTGCTGGTAGCCCTCGAACTGATCCGTCGCCCTATGATGCTGATCCTGGATGAGCCTTTCGAAGGCCTAGACCGTTCGGGTCGGCAGGGTTTGATGGGTATGTTTGATCGGCTGGCGGCATCAGGCCTGCCTATTATGCTGATCACCCACCGTCCCGAGGAGATGCTTTCCACCACGACCCATGTACTCACCATTGATAGGGGGCGGATCGCAGTTGCCGGTGCCGTCGACAAGCCTTCTTTCTCGTTTAATACCGAGTCGGCATTCGCGTGTGAAAAGACAAACATTCGCCGCACCAACCGTCGTTCTGTGGATCGCCAAGCCAGCCGGTCCTTTTCGTCAGAACCACTGATAGACATGAAGGCGGTAACGGTTCGTTATGGCGACACCATTGTGTTGGACCGGTTCACGTGGTCGGTGAACGATGGCGAGCACTGGGCCGTCACCGGCCCCAACGGCGCCGGTAAATCGACGATCCTCAAGTTGATCACCGGCGACTGCCTGCAGGTGTATGCCAACCGGATCCGCCTGTTCGGCAAGGATCGGGGGACCGCACAAACCCTGTGGGAGATCCGGGAACGGTTGGGCGTGGTCAGCCACGATCTGGCCAGCGGATACCAGAAGCGGATGTCTGCCTTGGATGTGGTCTGCTCAGGCTTCTTCGACTCGGTGGGCCTGTATCGTCACTGTAATGCCGAACAGATAAAAACTGCCCGACAGCGGTTGGCCCAGATGGATCTCTCAGCGCTTTCCCAAACCCCGTTCAACCGGCTTTCCCAGGGTCAGCGGCAGATGATCCTTATCGCCCGGTCCATGGTGAAATCACCGAAGCTGTTGATTCTGGATGAACCATGCGCCGGTCTGGATCCGGAAAACCGCCGCACGGTCCTGAGCCTGCTGGAGCGGATCGGCCACGGTGGTACAACCGGACTGATCGTTGTCTCCCATCATGAAAAAGAAATTCCGGCCTGCATTACCCATCGATTAATTTTGGACCGTGGAATCGTCATGCGCAGTGGACCCTTGGGGACGACTGATCGTCAGGCGTGGGTGTTGCCGCCGTTTTCCAAACCGTCGGTATAGCGCTTGTCCCCGTATCGGTGAATCTGGCGGCAGACGCCGCGGATGATGCTGGTCTCACCGGCACGCAGCGACAATCGGGAGAAGAACCGGCGGATACGGGCCATCCAGTAGTCGGGGTTTTCCGGGTTAATGTATCCGATTTGAACCAGTGACGCGGTCAGTTCCTCGTACATCTGGTCCAGTTCAATACGCTTGGCCAGGCGGGGGGTATGGGCGGGGAGGCTGGTCCGACCAGCAGTGGACAGGCAGTAGCAAACCACCATGACGGCCTGGGCCAGGTTCAGGGAGGTGAAGTCCACGGTGGGGATGTTGACCAGTTGGTGGCAGTGTTTCAGGTCGTCGTTGGTGAGACCGCGATCTTCGGGACCGAAGAGAAGGGCCACCGGATTGATTTTCGAAATGGAAATGAGGTTTCGTGCCAGGAATTCAGGGGACTTGATTACCGGGCGCAGGCCTCCCAACCGGGCGGTGGTGCCGACCACATGACCGAATGGCGCCAGGGCTTTAACCAGTGAATCAAATCGCTGGGCCGTGTCTACCACGGATGCGGCTGCGTGGGTGGCCAGCCGCCGAATGCGCGCTTCGTCCCAGATGTCGGGTTCCACTACGATCAGGCGGCTAAACCCCATGTTGCACATGGCCCTTGCTGCGGACCCGATATTCTCGGGATATCGGGGTCGCTGCAGGACGATGGTAATGTTGTCACGGGTGACGCCGACTGTCATCGGGCGTTGATTTCAAAGGCATTGAAAAAATAGCCGATTTCAAACGCTGCGGTTTCCGGGGCGTCGGAGCCGTGGACTACGTTTTTTTCGATATCGGTGGCAAAATCGCGACGGATGGTGCCTTCGGCCGCGTCCTTGTAATTGGTCGCGCCCATGAGTTCACGATAGCGGGCAATGGCATTTTCTCCCTCGAGTACCATGACCACTGCCGGACCGGAAGACATGAAATCGGTGAGGCTGCCAAAAAAGGGCCGCTCACGATGCACGGCGTAAAATCCCTCGGCCTGGGCCTTGGTCATGTGGATCATTTTCATAGCGATGATATTCAGGTCCTTGGCTTCCAGCCGTTTGACCACTTCGCCGATAACGCCCCGGGCCACGCCGTCGGGTTTTACGATTGACAAGGTTCTTTCCATATTGGGTTTCCTTTCATCGGTTTTTTTGTTCGAGGCTGCCATAACAGAAGGCCGGTACCAAGTCAACCGGTTACACCGGTGGGGAATATCTATTTGATATATGTCAACAGTCCGATATATTTATATTAAATCCAAGCATTAACTGTTTGTCATAGCCGTTGAACCCGTTGACATCATCGGATTGGCGTTCTATTATTCTGATCGCTCCATTTTGATTCTTTTATTGCATAAACAAGCTATTAGCATGCAACAACAGGCGGAATGCGGAGAAACTATGCCGATCTATGAATTTTACTGTCCGGACTGCAATACTCTTTTCAATTTCTTTTCCAGAACCATCAATACCTCCAAAAAACCGAAATGTCCAAGATGCAGAACCTGTACGTTGGAGCGGCAGATGTCCGCCTTTGCCTTTACCGGGAAGGCCAGCGAGACCGGTGAGGGTGAAGAGATGGCCTTTGACGAGGGCAAGATGGAAAAGGCCATGCAGATGCTGGCCAGCGAAGCGGACCGGATCAACGAAGACGATCCGCGTCAGGCCGCCGATCTCATGCGAAAACTTACCGACATGACCGGTATGGAACTGGGTGCGGGCATGGAAGAAGCCTTGCGGCGCATGGAGCGCGGCGAAGACCCGGAGCAACTCGAGGCAGAGATGGGTGACCTGCTTGAAGGTGAAGACCCGTTTGTGATTCCGGGAAAAAAGGGGAAGGGAGCTTCAGCCGCCAGACGGGTTCCCCTGCGGGATGAAACCCTTTACGACCTTTAACCGAGGTTTTTTTCATTCTACTGTCGGAGGCCGACGCATGTCCCTGAAAGACCGACTGGAAGTATGGCAGGGCGACATTACGCAATTGGCTGTGGATGCCATCGTCAATGCGGCCAACAGGTCGCTGTTGGGTGGCGGCGGTGTGGATGGGGCCATTCATCGTGCCGCTGGACCCGAACTGCTTGACGAATGCCGTACCATCGGCGGGTGTCCCACCGGTGAAGCCCGTTTAACCAAGGGCTACCGACTGCCGGCCCGATATGTGATTCACACCGTGGGGCCGATATACCGGGGCCGGCCTGAGGACAGCAGGCTGCTCTCCGGCTGTTACCTCAACAGCCTGGCGTTGGCCATGAATCACGGGATCCGAACCCTGGCCTTTCCGGCCATCAGTTGCGGGGTCTATGGTTATCCCATTGCCGACGCCAGTAAAATTGCCGTGGATGTCTGCGCAACCTTTATAGATACCCATGATGTGCCCGAGAAAGTGATCTTCACGCTCTTTTCGGCAGCGGATTTTGACATCTACACCCGTTATCTATCCGACCGGTTAGGATAGTGTCCCTGTCGCCAAATGCAAAGGAGACGAGGATTCTATGAAAATTCCGTTCTTCCGGAAAGCAATGGACCCGGCGTTCGTATATCCCTTGTCGATACCGGTCGGAATTGGGATTGACAAACCCGATGGACATGGTTAAGTTTCACACCTGAAACCAATAGGGGGTTTCCGGTCCTGAAACCGTTCGGACCGATTTTTTATTTTCAAGGAGGGTATCATGCTTGAAGTCACACAGCCGGCAGTTCAGCAGATTGCCGAGTATTTCAAGGGGAAAGATGTCAAACCGATCCGGATTTTCCTCAACGAAGGCGGCTGAGGGGGCCCCGGCCTGGCCATGGCTCTGGATGAGCTAGCCGATACGGACAAGGCGTTTGACATTGACGGTTTTAAATTTATCGTGAACACGGAATTTCTGGAGAAAGCCCAGCCCATCAAGGTGGATTTTCATCAGTACGGCTTCAAGCTGGAGTGCGGAATTGACTTCGGCGCCGGCTGTACCAGCTGCGGTACCAAAGGTTCTTGTTGCTCCTGATTGAACCGGACCTATTTTAACTGAAAGGCGACCCGCTACCGGTCGCCTTTTTTTTGTTTCCCGCCAAGCCGTTATCCATTCCTTTCACCCCCAATCCTTGAAGACCCGCTTGAATGTGCCCATCAGCCGCATTCTTTTCCTTGCAGCTCCGACGCTGTCTTGCTATAACGCACTGAACGCCAATCCGAGGAGATAAACTTCAGCGCCGCCAGGCAGATATTGCGGTTGCCGGAAATAGATTCCCATCCATGACCAACGTTCGACGCATCCCAAGGAGCAGACCATGACACTGGTGGAGTACGCGGTAAATGAGCATGTGGCCACGATTACCCTGAACGACGGAGAGAATCGGTTCAATCCGGATTTTCTCAACCGCTATTTAGGCGTCCTCGATGAAATCGAGAGTGCCACCGATGCGACCACCCTGGTGGTGACTTCCGCCCATGAAAAGATATTCTCCAACGGAATCGACCTGGAATGGCTGGTCCCGGTTATTCAAAAAAAAGACATCCCCCTGGCCAAAGAATACTTTTACCTGCTCAACCGCATGTTTAAACGCCTCGTCACCTATCCCCTGGTGACTGTGGCCGGAATCTCCGGTCACGCCTTCGCCGGCGGTGCCATCATGTGCTGTGCCTTTGATTTCCGTTTTATGCGATCGGATCGCGGCTTTTTCTGCTTCCCCGAAGTGGATCTGGGTATTCCTTTTCTGCCGGGGATGAACGAACTGCTGAAAAAAGCCATGCCCATGTACATGGTGGAGTACATGGAGTACACCGGTGTCAGACTGACTGCAGACCAATGCGTGGACCATCATATTGTTCAAAAGGCCTGCACCATCGATACCCTGATGGAGGAAACCATGGCCTTCGCCATGGCCATCAACAAAAGACGTCCAGTGGTGGCGGAGATGAAAAAAAGGCTGAATCAAGCCATCGTCCACGCCATCGATGTTGAAGATGTGCCCTATATCGAGTCGGGTCAATTCAATATCGGTTGATCGGAGTCCCGGAACTGTAGAACCATCGGGAAAAAGGCGGGTTTTTATTAAGGAGCCAAAAGGGTGGCTGATTTATTAGAGATTATTAGAGGCAGGCGAAGCATCCGCAAATACGATGCCCGCGACGTTTCCGAGGCGATGGTGAATCAGATAATAGAAGCCCTCCGGTGGGCCCCGTCATGGACCAACTGCCAGTGCTGGGAAGTGGTGGTGATCCGGGATCCGGCCATCAAGGCGCAGCTCCAGGCAACCCTTCCACCGAAAGGAAATCCGGCCGCCAATGCCATTGTTCAGGCTCCGGTGCTGCTTGCCCTGTGTGCCAAAACCGGAATCTCGGGCTATTACAAGGGACTCAAGACCACCAAGTTTGGTGAGTGGATGATGTATGACCTGGGTCTGGCCACACAGAACCTTTGCCTCATGGCCCATGATCTGGGATTGGGGACAGTCATCGTCGGCCTGTTCGACCATGACCGGGCCAAGGTGGTGATCAACGTTCCGGATGGATTTGAGCTGGTCACCCTGATTCCATTGGGGTATCCCGCAAAAGTGGGGAACGCCCCCAAACGCCGTGAACCCCATGGGTTCACCCACGACAACCATTTCTGAAACCAACCTGTAGAAACAGGGGAAAATGAAAAGATATCCCCGGCCTGACCTGCCGAAACTTTTCCCGGACGACCCGTTTCAGAATGAAGACCCGCTGTTTCGTGCCCTATTTCATCAGGCGGGCACGGGAATAGCCGTCACCTTTCTCGACGGTCGTTTCATCAAGGTCAATTCAGCCTTTTGCACCCTGCTCGGTTATTCGGAAAATGATCTTCTGGACCGTCGTCTGGAAAACATCATGGCTCCGGACCAGTGGTGCCGGCTTTCTGAATTATATCAAGATATTTTGACCGGCAAACAAGGCCACGCCCAGATCTCTCTCGTATGCCGCCACCAGGCTGGAAAAGCCATCCGAGGGCTGTTGAATCTCTCTATTGTTGCCGATAAGGAAGGGGCCTCCTGTTGTTTCCTTGTCCAGATCCAGGAAATCAGCAGGCTGATGAATACAGAAACCGAATTGGAAGAGAACCGGCAGCGGTACCGTGCCCTGTCCGATGCCACCTTTGAAGCGGTGTTCATTTCCAGTAAGGGGGTTTGCATCGACGCCAATCGCACCGCATCCATCATGTTTGACACGCCCCGCGAAGAGTTGATCGGCATTTTCGGTACGGATGTCATCGCACCGGACTATCAGGCACGGGTCAGGGAACACATGCTTTCCGGTTACGAAGCCCCTTACCACGCCGTGGCCGTGAAAAAGGACGGCACCCGGTTTCATGTGATGATTCAGGGGAAAATGATCCGGATCGACGGAAGCGAGGTCCGGGTAACCGTGCTGCGGGATATCGATGCTCAGGTGGCGGCGGAAACGGCGCTTAGAGAAAGCGAACGCCACCTGCGTTCCTTCATGGAAAGCGCCTCCAACTTCGTGTTGTTCCGCCTGCGCCACCGGCCAGACACCCCATACCAGCCCTGGCGGGTTTTTATCAGCCCTTCCATTGCGGAAATTGTCGACCCGACCCAGGTGCCTGATTTTCAATCCTGGCTCAAGATGCTCCGTCCGGATGACCGGGAACGCCTGCTGGCCGCCGGACTCAAGATGCTCGACACCCACAGGCTGGATGAAACGGTTCGGATTCACGACGACACGGGAAAGAGGTGGCGGTGGCTGCACATCATTTCCGTCGCTGTATCCGACGAAACCGAAAATAGCTTGTTTTTCAACGGTATAATTCTGGACATCACCAAGGAGATGGAAGCCACTGCGGCGCTGAAAGCCAGGGAAAAGGAGTTGAAGGAGAAAACCGAAAGCCTGTCCGAAGTCAATACAGCCCTAGAGGTGCTTCTGCAAAAGCGTGAAGTCGATCGCATGGAAATGGAAGAGAAAATGCTGACCAACGCCAAGAGCCTGATCCTGCCATACCTGGAAAAGCTCAAGGCCAGTCGGATGGATGAGTACCAGCGGGTCTATCTCGACCTGGTGGAGTCCAATCTCAACGAAATCATCTCTCCCTTGTCCCGGAGCATGTCCAGGCATTTCCTGAATTTCACGCCCTCTGAAATCCAGGTGGCCAACCTGGTCAAACAGGGAAAGACCACCAAGGACGTCGCGTTGATCCTGGGGCTGTCCGCCCGAACCATCGAGGCGGTCCGCTATACCATTCGAAGGAAATTGGGTATCAAGAAAAAGCGGTCCAACCTCAGATCATACCTCCTCTCCATTGATGGTTCCGACACTATCTCCGGCGGCAGCGACCGGATTCGTTAGCCTTGTGCAATTATTTTTTTTCGCAATCCTGGGATTGCCATCCCAGCCAGGCTGACGGCAGTTTCAAGTTGCCAGGTCGCGGGTTTTATGGAAACTGATCGTCGGCCACTCCTCAATAGCATTTTCAAGGCGCCACAAACTGGCAGCCAGGTAGGTCAGTTTCCCCTGGGAATCATGGGCCAGGCTCGCATACTTTTCTTTTTCAAAAGCAGCCAGTTTTTTTTTGTCGTTGCTGGTCACCCACCGGGCGGCGGCAAAGGTCACCGGTTCGTAGTCGGCATCGACGGTGTACTCGGTTTTTAGCCGGGCCATGGTCACGTCGAACTGAAGAATGCCGACGGCACCCAGGATATAATTGTTCCCCAGCAATGGACGGAAGAATTGGACAGCGCCCTCCTCGGCCAATTGCGTCAGCCCTTTAAGGAGCTGCTTGGCTTTGAGGGGGTTTTTCAGGCGGACCCGGCGGAAGTGGTCCGGTGCGAAGTTGGGAATGCCGGTGAAACTGAGCGGCTCTTTTTCGTAGAAGGTATCCCCGATGCTGATGGTGCCATGGTTGTGGACACCAATAATATCACCGGGGTAGGCCTCATCGACATGGGCGCGGTCCTGAGCCATGAAAATGGTGGCATTGGCCAAGGTGACCTGCTTGCCGATGCGCGTCTGAAACACCTTCATCCCGCGGGTGAACTTGCCTGAACAGATACGCACGAAGGCGATGCGGTCCCGATGGGCGGGGTCCATGTTGGCCTGTATTTTAAATGCGAAGCCGGAGAAGGCATCCTCTTCGGGCAAGACCTCGCGGGTCGTGGTCGGCCGAGCCCTGGGAGACGGGGCCATTTCCACAAAGGCATCCAATAGTTCCCGCACACCGAAGTTGTTGATGGCACTGCCGAAGAATACCGGCGTCTGACTGCCCTTGAGGTACTGGTCCAGTTCGAAGGGATTGGCAGCTCCCTCCAACAGTTCCACATCGTTGCGCAATTCCCCGGCCTGGCTGCCCAGCATTTCATCCAGGCGGGGGTCGGCCAGGTTGGTAATCAGGATTCCATTCTGGTGGCGGGTCTGCCCGCCGGGGCTGAACAGGTGAAGCTGCCGGTGGTACAGATTGTAAACCCCTCGAAAACGCTTACCCATACCGATGGGCCAGGAGAGAGGTGCGCATTCGATTTGGAGTTTTTCTTCAATATCCGAAAGGATATCCAGAGGAGACAACCCGTCACGGTCCAGTTTGTTGATGAAGGTCATGATGGGGGTGTTGCGCATGCGGCACACCTCCATGAGTTTTTCAGTCTGGGGCTCCACACCCTTGGCGCTGTCAATTACCATGAGGGCGCTGTCCACGGCGGTGAGCACACGGTAGGTATCTTCGGAAAAATCCTGGTGGCCGGGTGTGTCCAACAGATTCACTTCGAAACCGCTGTAATTAAATTTCATGACCGATGTGGTCACTGAGATGCCGCGCTCTTTTTCGATAGCCATCCAGTCGCTGGTGGCGTAGCGTCCAGCCCGTTTGGCCTTCACGGCACCGGCCATCTGGATAGCGCCGCCGAACATGAGCAGCTTTTCCGTCAATGTGGTCTTCCCCGCATCCGGGTGGCTGATGATGCCGAAGGTCCGCCGTTTTCCGAGTTCTTCCAAAAAATGTCGATCCATATGCGTTTCGTCTTTGCTCGTTTAACCAAAAAAAATAGACCGCACGCGGTCCGTTATCGAACTGAATTAAAATAATAGTGGGTTAGGTGTTGGCTTGCCTAACGCTGCAGCTGGCGGCCGACCGAACCAGTTTGTCAGCAAGTTGCGGATCGGGGCCGGTGTCCGGAATGATTCCGTTCTCTTCAATCTCTTCGATAAATGTCTCTACGTACTCTTCACAGAAATAGCGGCGGCAACCTTCACGAAGGATTTCATAGGCGGATGCAATCGATTGCCCTTTCTGATAGGGCCGGTCCGTGGTAACCGCATCAAAGCAGTCCGCAATACTGACAATTTTTGCGCCTGGCGGAATTTCTCCAGCCTTGAGGCCAAAGGGATATCCATTGCCGTCCTCCCGCTCGTGGTGAAACAGCACAAAATCAACAGCCGGTTTCAGAAAGTCGATGTTCTTGAGAAAGGCGGCACCGATCAGCGGGTGGCAGCGGACTTCCTGCTGGAGATCACTGGGCAGTTGGGTCTCCCGATTGGTGAAAATTCGATCGCTCAAGGCCAATTTGCCCACATCATGAAATAAACCGCCGATGCCGATGTTGCGGATATCTTGCGGGGAAAACCCCAACCGCCGGGCTAAACGCATGGCATAAAGGGCAACCCGGTGGCCGTGGGCCTGGGTATATCCGTCCTTTTCACCGAGGGCCTGGGATATTTCATTCAATGTGTGCAGGTGCTGTTCATAAAGCCGTTTCCGGCTCGTCAAATTGTGTCGCATGGATGCCAGACTGCCTCCGGGTTAACCAGTGTGCGGGCGGAACCAACCAATTTATTGCTTATGCCTTGGGCATTGTTTCCAATTTGCCGAAACGAGGATTCATAAATAAGGCAAGATGGAACGACCATCGGGCGGCTTAAAACGCGTCATCTCGCCTCAGGCGGGGTCGTGTTCAGGTGTCAATCTGAATTAGCCTCTCAAACGGAAACCAATATAAGGCAGGACAGAAAAAGTGTCAAACGAAAACGGTCGGTTAAACCGGGCCGTGGATGATAACAACCACGAGGTAAACGGGTTGATCGGTTTTGAAAAAGGTTGCAACGGCCATGTGTCTCATTCCGTGCCATTTTTCGACCTTTGCTTCAGGCGGTTAAAAACCGCCAGCGCCTGCCTCCGGCTATCGGACAGGGTGCGGCTATTGTCAATGACAACAGTGGCTCGTTTACGCTTTTCCTCGATGGGCATCTGGGAACGAATCCGTGCCATGGCGGCTTGCTCATCGATACCGTCACGCTTCATGAGTCGTTTCAACTGAAGGATTTCGGGGACATAAACAACAATGAGTTCTGCAAGATCGTTTCCCATGTCCGCCTCCAGAAGCAGCGGGATATCCAAGATTACCACCGCGTCGGGTGTCTGGGTGGAAATTTGAGCGATCATTTCCGCTGACCGTTCAAAGACCCGCGGGTGAACGATGGCATCCAGGTGCGCTTTTTTCTCCGGGTCATTGAAAATTATCTCACCCAAGCGTTTGCGGTCAATTTCCCCGTCGGGAAGAAGAATCGTCCGTCCGAAAAATGAGAGAATCTCATTGTAGCCGGCGGTACCCTGACTGACGACTTCCCTGGAAATTTTATCGGCGTCGATGATCAGGGCACCAGCTTCGGAAAGGAATCTGGAGACCGTCGATTTACCGGTGGCAATGCCTCCGGTGAGGCCGGCGATGATCACGGGGCGTCCTTTTAAATACAACTGGCGAATATCATTGGATCGGGGCGGAGAGAAACTCCGCCCCGATCATAATTATTTAACGGTGACAACGGGGCAATGGGCTTTAATGATTACATATTGGGCGTTGGATCCGAAGAGCAGCTTGCCCACCTTGGAACGGCGTTTGATGCCGATGATGATTTCATCAATCGCCTTTTCCTTGGCATAATCGACGAGATCCTCTCCAGGGGTCATACCGCGCACCAGAAGTTTGGTCTCACACGCGATGCCGTCATCGTCAACCATTTTTTTTGCCGATTCCAGATTTTCGGTGGCATGTTCAACTTCTACGGCGTGAGTGACGCTTCCGCCGGTCAGCGATGAAACGATGATTACTTTTGCATCGAATGCGGTAGCGTGCTTTTTTGCCAGAGCCAAGGCATCTTTGGCCGAATTGGACCCGTCATAACCGACCAGGATTTTCATTTATCTCTCCTTTTTTGTCGCGATGGCATGATGAACGACAGGGTTCCATGCCTGAATTTGGATTATAGCCGGCGCGCTAAAAAAATATCGGCATTGCCTATCCGGTGAGCGCGAAACAGCCAGTTATTGCGAAACCGTCAAAAACACGTTTGGCATCATCTGTCAAGAAAACAGTCATCCGGTGGGTTTCATCGAACCGAATCCACCCACATTTTTTCCGAGGCACCTCATCGGTGGGTTTCTCCCTTCCAGCGTTCTCCGCTGACAGGGCCTTTTTACAGCAGTGGTCAGGTGATCAAGGAAGTTTCTTTGATCAATTGAAGATTCTCTCAGTACGTAAATAAATACGTATTTTATAAATGTAAAATGAGGGTTGCTTTTTAATCGGAATCCCGTCATTTTAGCAACCGTGGTGAGACCACCCGCTGGTCGGAAGTACTTTGAAATACAATCCCTGTTTTCTCAAGCACCCGGCAGACGTCGGGACCGGTCCGCTGGCCGGGAAAAGGCCTTGTAAAACTTATTTAGCCCAACGTTCATTGCGGGAAAGAGATCCAAAGGTGATACTGCCAATTTTTAATACCGATAATGCAGGCATTTTTTACACGATCATCGAAACGATGGGCAATGCCAGCTTGGGGTTGCATTTATCCGGGGAGAAGGGGCTGGGCAAGGAGGCCATGGTCAGGCTGCTGTATGACCGCTCTCCCCACCGCGGGACCCCCTTCATTAAAGTGAACTGTCCCATGCTTTCCGTCCCCGACGGGAACGGTAACACCCCCTGCTTCAACCAGGTTGCTCCCCGTAAGAACGTCAGCAGCTTCAATTTGTTCAGGCTTTTCTACCAAGGCGTGCTGTACCTGCATTCCGTCGATGAGATGGACATGGCATTGCAGGGCAGCCTGTTGGCGCTGGTCAATCGGAAGTTTCAATCATCCCCCTTTTCATCAAGCAGGACAAAGGGAGGGCTGCTGATTTTTTCTACCTCCACTCGACCGTTGGAGGACTGCGTGGCGGCCGGAACCTTTAATCCAAAACTTTGTGAATTGTTGAGTGGTTTGTCCATTCATATCCCACCGCTTCACCATAGCCCGGAGCGCATTTCGCCGTTGGTTGACTATTTTTTGAACCGTTTTGCTCGGAGTGAACACCAGGATGGATTTACCTATCCCTCGGCTGCGCACATGGCAATGATGAAGACGCACCGGTGGCCGGGAAATGTGAAAGAGCTCCAAGAGATCGTCAAAACAGCACTTCGGCTCAACGATTGGGATTCCGCCATCAACATGCTCAACCGCACAGAAAACCCTATGGATAGTTATTCAACGGTTGATCTGTCGATTGACGGGGTATCGTTGATGCCCGATTTCGAAATCAGAAAGGGACGATTGCTTGAACTTCTGGAAGAACGGATCCCTGCTGAGGAGATGGGGTTAATGGATCTGGTCATTTATGAAGGGGCGGTGTCTCCCACGAAGATGAATTGATCCGGTACAGGCCGTTTTGTCCGAACCTAATTGAATTTTCCCTGCGGCAAGCCGCAAGCGACGGGGAATAAGTTTGCTTTCGCGGTTCAGCGAATGCTCTTCATCCGCTCCTTACGACTGACAATTTCACTGATACGTATACCGTACTTCTCTTTTTCCACCACCACAAAACCCTTGGCGATCAATGTCTGGTTGATCAGGATGTCAACCGGTTCTCCTTCCATCTGTTCCAGCTCCACCACTGAGCCTGCTCCCATTTTGAGTACATCATTTATCCGTTTTCGGGAACGTCCGAGTTCAACGGTGACCTGAAGGGGAATATCCATGACGAGACCGAGGTTTTTGAACTGATCCATTTCGCTGCCGGTGTCGGCCGATAAAACGGTTTGGATCTTTTTCGTCTGTGCGCTTTCTTCTGCGGTTGCATCTTCTTTTTCAACGGCAGCCGCTTTTTCCCGTTTGACACCGGCTTCAACGATGATGATGCTATCTTTATGGGAAAAGAGAAATCGGGCAGGCGTAATGACGTTGGTGGGGCTCACTTTGAAGTCGCGACCGTTGGTGATGGAGGGGGTGGATAACACGCAGGAAAGCCCTGCATCCACAAATTTGGACTTGAGGTTCCCGCCGATGATATTGCTCACTTCGCGGATGACATCGTAGACCTCTTCCTTGCTTTCGACCTCCTCGGCCTCCATGCCCAGCATAGCTGCTGTCATCTCCTTGCCGAAACTATCATTGACCTGGATATTGAACATGCCGTCAACCTCGCCGGCGAAGGTAACCGATCCTACGGTTCGCATCTCTTCGGTAAAGGAGTCGGGGACCTGCTGAATGGCCTCGACTTCCATGTCCAGCATGGTGTAGAAGACGTCGATAACGGAGTTGACGATGGCTGTCTTGATGTCCACCCCGGCGACCCGCTCCATGATGACATCGCTGGACAGATCGCTCATAATATCTTCTTTGGCGCCGATTTCCTCCCTGGCGCATAATTCTACCAGTACATATTCATCCTGGTGCCGGAACGTTAAATTTAAAGGTGGGGCGATATCTACCGGGTCGATTTTGAAATCGCTTCCGAACGTAATAGACGGCGTTGATATGACGCAGGCGAGATCGGCGTCGAGAAATTCCGTCTTCAGATTCCCGGCCATGATGTTGGCCAACTCTCCGATGACGTCATTAATTTCCTCATTACTTTTTATCTCATTGGCTTCGATTCCCAGCATGGCGGCAGTGACGCTTCGGGCGAATGCCTCGGATAGATTGAAACTCATCACCCCTACCACTTCACCGCCGAAATGGATGGTTCCCACCATCCGGTCCTTGTCGAGGCCGGCGGGCACGCCATCGCCTTCCATTTCCAAGGCCATGGACATCATGGCGTCGAAGGTTTCGATGAGCGTGGACCCGATTGTATGGCGTATGGTGTCGTCGGTGATTTTTTCCATCGGTTCCCCGTGGGCATATCGGTTTTTATTTGCCCCATCTTAAGTGTGTTTTTCGATTTTTGTCAATGATTTACAATAAAAAAGGCCCGGGCGAAACGCCCGGGCCGATACTTGTTTAAGCTGTCGGTGCGGTTTAAAACAGACCGGTCACCTTTCCCGTTGCCGGATCGACGTCGATGCGGCGGAAGGCGGGGTTCGAACTGGTTCCCGGCATCAGGCTGATGGTGCCTGCGCAGGGGCAGAGGAACTTGGCGCCGGAGTAAATCAGCACGTCGCGGATGGGCAGCCGCCAGTCCTTGGGCACACCTTTTTTGACCGGGTCGTGGCTCAGGGAGAGGTGGGTTTTGACCATCATGGTGGCGAAATCGGCATACTTGGGATCGTTTTCCAGCATTTCGGCCTTCGCATTGGCTTCCGGTGCCCAATCCACACCATCGGCGCCGTAGACTTCCTTGGCGATGGTCGCCACGCGGTCGCGCAGCTTCATCTCCAACGGGTAGAGGAAGTCGAAGTTGTTGCCCGCTTCGCAGGCCTCGATAACGGTGTCGGCGAATTCCAGAGCGCCGTCGCCACCTTTTTCCCAGTGTTTTGACTCAGCGCAGCGGGCACCGGCGGCCTCGGCAGCCTTGCGAACGATGGCGCATTCGGCATCGGTATCGGTGTAGAAGCGGTTGATGCAGACCACCGGGTTGATGCCTGCTTTGCGGATCACGCCGATCATGTGGACCATGTTCTCGCATCCCTGTTCCACCAGCTTGAGGTTCTCCTTGGTGTAGGCATCGTCGAGGGCTTTGCCGGCAACGACCTTGGGGCCACCGCCATGCATTTTCAGGGCGCGGATCGTGGAGGTCAGGACGGAAACGTGAGGTTTCAGGCCGGAGAAGCGGCATTTCACGTTCCAGAACTTCTCGAAACCGATATCGGCGGCAAAACCGGACTCGGTGACATGGTAGTCAAACAGCTTCAGGCCGACGCGGTCGGCGATGATGGAACTCTGGCCCACGGCGATGTTGGCGAAGGGGCCGGCATGCACGAAGCAGGGGTTGTACTCGGCGGTGCACATGAGGGTCGGGTTGATGGTGTTTCGCATGAAGGCGGCCATGGCGTTGCCCACTTCCAGGTCGCGGCAGGTGACCGGCTTGCCGCTCTTGTCGAAGGCCACGGTGATATTGTTGATGCGTTCTTTCAGGTCGGCCAGGTCGGTGGCCACGGCCAGGATGGCCATCAACTCGGAGCCCACAGCGATGCCGAACTTGGACTGCATGGTATAGCCGTCAAGGCGACCACCCAGGCCGATGACAATGTTGCGCAGGGCCTGGGCGCAGAAGTCGATGATCCAGCCCATTTCCACGCGGGTAGGATCGATGTCCAGGCGGCGCATGCCGGTGAGGCGGGCCAACTGTTCGTCGTTGTAGTTGCGCTCATGCTGCATGCGGGCCGTCATGGCCACCATGGCCAGGTTGTGGGCATTCATGATGTCGTTGATGTCGCCGGTGAGGCCCAGGGAGAACTCGGTCATGGGGATCAGCAGGGAGTTGCCGCCGCCGGCCGCGGTTCCCTTGACGTTCATGGTGGGGCCGCCGGAGGGCTGACGCAGTGCGCCGCCCACGTTGACGCCACGTTTCCCAAGGCCTTCCATCAGTCCGCAGGAGGTGGTGCTTTTGCCTTCACCCAGCGGGGTGGGGGTGATGGCGGTGACTTCGATGTATTTCCCGTCGGGTCTGTCTTTCAGTCGGTCGATTACTTTCAGGAAGTCGATTTTTGCCAGACGCCCCATGGGAAGCATTTCATCTTTCTGGAGCCCCAGCTTCTCCTGCCATTGTTCCGGCGTCGGCATATTTTCTTCAGCTGCTTCAGATATCTGCCAGTCCGCCATATTAACCGCATCGTAAGCCATCTATCCAATCCTCCTTTTAGTTAATGATTAACGATGGGGGGCACTGATGATCCATTACCAGATGCCGCTGCACTGTTGGGTCATATGATAAAAAACAATCGAATTGATGTAAGAGTTGAATCCTCGACATTTTTCCGGGAACCAGAAAAACGCGCTTAACCTAACATGCCTAACCGATTTTGGCAAGACTTATGTGGCCGCTGGAAGCCACATTAAAAAGACGATTAACATATTGAAAAATTTATATAATACGAAGCCTTGAAGCCGATGTCGAAGCCCCTCAGGATCCGCTGTCCTGAAGATGATAGAGCCGGTAATAAAAACCCTGCCGTGCCATCAGAGACGCATGATCACCAGTTTCCACCATCACGCCGTTGTTGAGCACCACAATCCGGTCGGCGGTGCGGGCGGTGGTGAGGCGGTGGGCCACCACCACGCAGGTGCGGCCGCGCATGAGGTTGGCGATGGCCTCCTGCAGGTGCATTTCTGTCTGAGAGTCCACATAGGAGGTAGCTTCATCGAGAATGATCAACTCCGGATCTGCTGAAAAGGCGCGGGCAACCGAAATAAGCTGGCGTTCGCCGCTGGACAGGGATGCGCCGCCTTCCGAGATAAGGGTATCCAGTCCGTCCGGGAAGCGGGCGACCAGATCCCGGCAGCGGGATGCATCAATGATATTCGCCTGCTGCTGGGGGGAAAGGCCGTTGGCCGCAAAGAAGATATTCGCCTGCAAGGTGCCGGTGAACAGGAACGGGTCCTGCATGACCAGGGCAATTCGTTTTCTCAGCACATCCGGCCGTATCAGCCTGCAGTCGATGCCGTTAAAGGATACGAATCCTGCGGAGGGCTCATAAAAGCGCACTAGCAGGTTCACCAGCGATGTCTTGCCTGAGCCGGTGGCACCGACAATGGCGATTGTTTCCCCGGCATTGATCGTCAGATTGATGTCCTTTAGAACGGATTCGCCTTCGTTGTAGGCCAGGGATACTGACGCAAAACGGATGCGTTCCAGCGGCCCGGGAATTTGAACATCGGGTGGCTCGGATAAAGGGTTGGTCCGGGTGTCCATGAGCAGAAAAATCCGTTCTGCGGAAGCCATGGCATTTTGCAGGATGTTGTACTTTTCCGCCAGGTCCCGTATGGGACGGAAAAACATTTTCATATAGGCGATGAAGGCTGCCAGCACCCCGATGCTCACACGCTGGTCCAGTGCATGTGCGCCTCCGAAATAGATCACGATGGCGATGGCGGTAACGCCCAGCATTTCGATGATGGGCATAAACACGGCGAAGATGTTGATCTGGCGCATGCCTGCCAGGTAGTTGTCGTGATTCAGCCGGGCAAATGCATCGAAGTTCTCCCGTTCCCGGCGAAACGTCTGGATCACCTTGATGCCGGCGATGGTTTCGGAAAAACGGGTGTTGATTTGGGCCACCTGGATGCGCAACTCCCGAAATACGTCTCTAACCTTACGGGAAAATACGAATGCCGTTGCCGCCACCAGGGGCAGGACGACAAAGGTCAGCAACGCCAGGCGCCAATCCATGGCAAGCAGCACGATGGCGATGCCCGCCAGCAGAAACATATCCTTGAACACCATGGAGATAAAAGAGGTGAACAGATCGTCCATGTTCTGGATGTCGTTGGTCACCCGGGTCACCAGCCGGGCCACGGGGTTGCGGGTGAAAAAGCGCAGGGGCATGTCCTGGATGTGGCGATAAAGGTCAATACGCAGATCGTGCATAATGCGGTGGCCGGCAATTTCCATGATCAGGTTCTGGATAAAGGTGAAAATGAAAATGGCCACCACCACCCCCATGAAGAGACCGGAGAAGCGCAGCAGGCCCGAAAGATCCGTGTGGCGCAACCGGCTCAAGCTGGACCGGTCGAGACGGTCGAGGTCTGTCATCCGGATTTCCGCATGGTCTCCCCGGATTTGAAACCATTTTTTTTGCCGGTCAACCACCTCGGCAGCGACAGGATCATTCAGGTCAACTGACAGCGACTGCCCACCGTTATTTTTAGCACTGCCTGCATCGCCGGTGATGCGGTGCCGGGGAACGATATGGCGGTCGATGATCTCCTTGGTGATGTAAGGGACCGACAACTCCAGGAGCGTAATGGCCACCACCAACGTTACGGAAACAGCCAGCTTGACCCGGTGGGAGGCCGCATAGGGAAGGACGCGGCGAAGCAGTTTCAAGTCATAGGGCTTCCCCAGTCGCTGCTCTTCGTCGTAGCCGTAGTCAAATCGCATCTTCGAGTTCCTGGAGCCCCCAGGCCCGGGCATAATATCCGCCGGCGGCCAACAATTGCGCGTGGCTGCCTGCGGTGATGATCCGCCCCCTTTCCATTACAATGATTTGATCCGTATGACGTACAGCCGACAGCCGGTGGGAAATGATGATCAGGGTTTTCTCTCCGGCCATTGTCCGCAGCGTGTTTACGATGCGGGCGGCGGTGTGCGTGTCCACCTGGCTCACCGGGTCGTCGAGAACCAGGATGGGGGCGTCATTGAGTAGTGCCCTTGCCAGGGCTACGCGCTGTTTCTGTCCGCCGGATAAAATTACGCCCTTTTCCCCGACCACCGTGTCAAACCCGTGGGGCAATTCTTCGATGGTGCTGTCCAGCGCTGCCAGGGTCGTTGCCCGTTGCAGGTCCGCCTCCGTTATCCCTTTGCCGCCGAAAATGATATTCTCCCGAACGGTGCCGGCGAACAGAAAGGGTTCCTGGGGAGAAATGGACAGGAGTGATCGCAGCGTATTGATCTTCAATTTCCGGATGTCTGTTCCGTCGATGCGAATGCTGCCTGAGCGCACATCGTAAAGGCGCATCAATAAAAGCATCATCGTGGTTTTTCCGGCACCCGGCGGTCCCACCACGCCCACCGTCTGACCCTTTTTAAGTTCCAGATCGATGCGGTCGAGAACTTTGCCCCGACTCGGGTCATAAGAAAAACAGACGTTTTCGAAGGTCAGCTTTCGATCAAACCCGGAAATGGAAATGGGGTCCTGAGGGTCGGCCAGTTCGGGCCGGGTGCTGAAAATGCCGTCCAGCCGGTCCAGGGAGGCCCGGCCGCGCTGGATAAGATTGGTCACCCAGCCCAGGGCCATCATGGGCCAGGTGAGCAGGCCCAGGTAGCTGATGAATGCCACAAAATCGCCGGGGGTGATTCGGGCGAAAATGGTCTGGCGGCCGCCCTGAAACAGGACGATGGCCAGGCTCAGGTTGGTGAGCAGCATCATCAGCGGGAAAAATGCGGCGGTGACCTTCACCAGGTCGATGTTTTCCCGAACATACCTCATAGAGATCCGGGTTATTTCTCTGGTTTGGGCAGCCTGGGCGTTATGGGCCATGACGACGCGGATACCGGCAAAGCGTTCCCGGACCGCTTCGGTGAGTTCGCTGAAGGCACCCTGTACGCGCTGGTAGCGGCGGTGCATGCGCCGGCTGAAATAACGGGTGCCCAAAACGATCAGGGGCATGGGAATCAGCACGTACAGGGTCAGTTCCAGATTGATGTAAATCATGAAGCCGATGGCCGCCGATCCTAAAAACAAGGCGTCATTCAGGGCCACCAGTCCCATTCCGGAGGCCATGCGCACCTGCTGGATGTCGTTGGTGGCGTGGGCCATGAGGTCGCCGGTGCGCATCCGGTCGAAGTAGGCCGGCGACAGGGTCTGGATATGGGAGAAAAGCCGGTTGCGCAGCAATTCTTCGGTCTTGCGGGCGGTGCCCAGAAGGCAGCGGCGCCAGAAAAACCGGAAAAAACCGATACACATCCCCAGACTCAGGATGATCAGGGCATAATCCAACAGGGTGCTGCGATCCACCTGCATGAAGGTGAGGTCGTCCACCGCCCGCTTGATGACGCGGGGGATGAAAAGCTGGAGAAGATCCACCACGATCAGGCACAACAGGCCGAACAGGATGCTGGTACGGTTGGCGATCAGGTAGGGCTGTATCAGCTTGAAGGATTTCATCGGTCCTCATTTATCGGGGCGACAATCAAGGCGGCGGCAAGAAAATAATAATCCATCCAACCCTATTTTGCGCGCTTATTTATTGCCGTAAGCCTGCCCGGCCAGGAAGGGCTTTCCGTGGCATTGGAACTGCCAAGGCGCTAAACTGACATAAAAATTAAACTAAGGCAGGAACAAGGAATGGTCAAACCGTCCGCGCACGATTAAAATCGATGTTGCCTCCCGAGCCCGTCGTTTTAAGGAGCCGGCATGGCGTTAACCGGGCAGCAGGTTTATCGACTGAATCCTAAACCCGTTGGCCGGCTGCCGCTCAATCAGGTTCATGGCACCCCAGTCCTGGGCTAGGCGGAAAAGATTTCCCGGCGGCATGTCCAGCAGATGGCACAGAATCATGCGGTTGACACCGGCGTGAGCCACGATCAAGATGTTCATGCCGGCATGATCCACCGCTTTTTCAAACACCGGGACCACCCGTTGCTGCAAGTCCAGGAAGCTTTCTCCCCCCGGCGGTCGGAAACCGGCAATTTGCATACCGCGTTGCCTAAAGGCATCGGGCCAGCGCTCCCTGACCTGGCGAAAGGTCAATCCGTCCCATTGGCCCAATTGAATTTCTCTGAGCCCGGCCTGCGGAGCAACGCCTGGTGACCGATGGCCGGCAATGATGCCGGCGGTTTCCATGCAGCGGGACAGATCGCTGGAGATGATTTGTGCCAGCGGGATATCGGAGAGCTGTTCATGCCAGTATTTGGCCTGGCGGCGTCCCCTGTCGCTGAGCGGCAAATCGACCTGTCCAATGAAGCGTTTGGCATTATTACCGTCGATCTGAACCTCTCCGTGGCGAAGCAGAAGAATTTTTTTCCCATCACCTTTATCGAGCCAGCGCTTCAGGGTGTTTTGCATGGTCGACTCCCATCGATGATTCCGGCCTCCGTTAAAATGATCGGTATCGTGTTCCCCAATGCCTGCTCGATTTTCTTCTGGATACAAAAGGCCGAACGCCGCAGCTGTCTGATTTTCGCCAACGCCTTCGGGTCGCGGCCATATTTTTTCTCTTTCGCCTCGAACCGCAAAAGCAGGTTCACTACCGTATTGCCGGCAACCAGCTTGTCTGCCAGGTGAACGATCTGGGCTTCATCTATCGGGGAATCCGCTGAAACGTCGATATCCATATGGACCGCCACGATGGCCGACATGGCGGGATATCCCATGGCATCCAGCAGATCGGCTCCGACGGCGGCATGGTTACGCTCCAGCCTGGCTAAATCGTGAACCTGGGCGGCGGATTGTACCAGGGATGCATCAATGGCTCTGCCGCTGCCGTTGACGGCCCTTGCCAGCACTTCGGCCACGCGCGCCACCTGCCGGCAGTGGTCGATTACCGTTTCGGGAAGCATGCACACTTTTTTCATGAGCACCCGGCACTCGGCGGGGTTGAGAATAGCAGAGTCTTCCAACCGGGTTGACAGGCGCTGAAAATCGTCCGGGGTGTCGAGGTCCAGCAGCACCCCTTCATCGGCCACCTGGACTTCCCGCGCCGACGAATCGAAGCGACTGAGCAGATTGCGGAGCCCACCGTTGCCGCTATGGGAAAGAATCGCTGTCTTCATCTCCCCATGGATCAGCGGGGGATGCCCCCGTGTATCATCAAACACCGGATAGACCACTGGTGACGGGTTCTCGTCGAAAGCATCCATCAGTGCCGCCAGGGTGTGCGGGCGAACCAGGGGGATATCCACCGGATGAACGAAGAAGGATGAAATATCTTCCGGAAGTGTGCCGACGCCGGCCCGCACCGAGGAAAACATGCCGGTATCATGCACCGGGTTGTGGATCACGATTACCGGCAGGGAGGTCAGCGCAGACCGGATGGCTTCTGAACGAAAGCCGGTCACCACGCGGATGTCCGTCACGCCGATGCTGCGATGGAGGGAGACGACCCTTTCCAGCACCGTTTGCCCGCCCAGGGGCAACAAGGGCTTGAATCGCTGCATGCGCCGGGAGTAGCCGGCGGCAAGGATGATGGCGGATCGTTTACGCCGACGGGTCATGGAAGCCATCTTCTGTTTGTGGCCGTTCACTTCCCGGTGACCAGGGTCATGTACTGGCTCTCGGTTAGAATGGTCACTCCCAGCCGGTTGGCTTTGTTTATCTTCGACGCTCCGACGCGCTCACCGCAAACCAGATAGTCGGTGCTGCCGCTGACGGCGGTCTGCACCTTGCCGCCCAGCGCCCGGGCTCCCGCCTGCATCGCTTCCCGGGAGCCGTGAATCATTTTTCCGGTGAAAACGATACCTTTTCCCGCAATGGGACTGACTATGGCCTCCTGCTCCGACGATAGGGGCGTACGCTGGAGATTGAAGCCCAGATCAAGCATGTGGCGAAAGGTTCCGGCCAGGGTGTCGATACTTTCCACGATGCTCTGGCTGGTCTTGTCGCCGAAGCCCTTGATCCGGGCGATGGCCGCCCGATCCATCTTCACGACATTTTCCAGCGGTATGTGTGCCAGCAGCTTGCGGCTGTCTCCGGTACCCAGGTCTGCGATGCCGAAAGCGGCCAAAAATCGCCAGTCCTCAACCGGTTTGGTGCGGCTGAGGGTGATGGCTTCGGCCAGGTTTTTTGACTGAACCGGTCCGAACCCCATGTCTGCGAAATCCGACTCGGAGAGCCGGTAGACCGCCTCCAGACTGTCATGGCCGTTGTCGACAAGCCTGCGGATGGTCTTGATGCCGAACCAGTCGGCATTGCCCAGAATTCGGAACCAGTGGCTGATGCGCTGCTCGATTTGTGCCCGGCAGGCGCTGTTGGTGCACTTGAGAAAATCGTTCTGCCACACCAGCGGTGTATTGCACGAGGGGCAAGTTTTGGGCCGCTCTACTTCTCCCCGGACTTCCAGAACGGCTTCCAGTTTGGGGATGACTTCACCGCTGCGGATGACCTCGATGCGAGTGCCGATGCCAATACCGGAATTGCGGATATTTCCGGCGTGATGGGCGGACACCCGGCGGATGGTGGCACCCGACAACGATACCGGATCGACTTCCAGCACCGGTGTGACCTTGCCGGTGCGGCCTACCTGCCACTGGATGCCGGTTACCGTCGTCTGCGCCGTCTCACCTTTGGTTTTAATGGCGATCTGCCAGCGGTAGTGGTGGGCGGTGGCTCCCATCCGCTCCTTTAGCCGGTCATCCGTCACTTCGGCCACAACGCCGTCGGTGGGATAGTCCACATCTTTCAGCAGGTCACGGACCAGGAGCCGGGTCTCTTCCACCAGCCGGCGACCGTCAACAACTAGGGAAGCGGTCTGAGTATAGGGGACGAAGTGGACCATCCGGGCCTCCAAGGCGCTTGCGGCGTTTTCATTGAGCGTATCCGAAGAGATGATGCCCACCACCATATTGCGCGGGTGTTCGAAAAATTCGGCCATGCGTTCATCGAAATAGCTTTTCACCACCACAATCTCTCCCATTCCCTGGCCGCGGCCGCCGATGGGGACTACCCCTTTGGCAAAGGCATTGGAGATTTCGTACCCCACTTCTCCGTTTCCCCGTGTGGCGAAGACGATGCCGTCATCCCGGCCGGCCAGGCCGTCCAGTTTGGGGGTCAGCCTGAAGTTCACCGAATCCACGCTCAGGGCGTCGGCTTCCTTTTGTACCCGGGCCACGAAGCGTTCCAACTGCTCCCGCGTGTAGGCTTTTTCAATGGAGAGCATAGGCGTGGGATGGCGTACCTCCTGCCGTCCGGTGAACTGCTCCGGTTCCACAACCTGCAAAAACGGATGGTCCGGTGCGATTGCGCGCAGTTGCTCCACCAGCGTGTCGTATTCGGCGTCACTGACGATGGGGACACCCCGGCGATAAGCCTGGTTGTAAGCATTCAGCAAGTCGACCAGTTCGTCTATGGTTTCTTGGCTCATCTTCAAGGGAATGTTTGCGATTGTGGGTAAAAAAGCGTGGCGTAATCGCCGCTCATGTCAACCTTCAGACTGACCTCCTCAACACCTGATCATCGTCAGCGCCGCCTGGCAGGCGCTCTCTCGGGCCGATTTAAAGGCGGGGGTCTTGAAACCGGGACGCCACTGGTAGTCGGAGAGATCATCGGATACGACCAGAATTCCCGCTGCCTCCATTTCCCGGAACCCGGCAACCGTGAGGATGGCTGAAAGCTCCATCTCGACGGCCAGGGCGCCTTTGGCCTGATAGTGCTTCACTTTTTCCACGGTCTCGCGGAAAATAGCATCGGTGGTCCAGACTGCACCGTCGTGAAACTCGGCCCCATGGTGTTGCAGGGCCTTCCGGGCCTGGTGCACCAGGGGTCGGGAGGGCAACGCCACCCGGCATGAGGGGTCGCAATAGTGACCCGAGGTCCCCTCGTCGACCATGGCGCTGTCCGGCACGATGATGTCGCCGGCCTTTACCCGACGGGAAACGGCACCGCACCAGCCGACAAAGAGGATCTTTTGAACTCCCCAGACACCCAGGGATTCTACGATCATGGCGGCATAGGGGGCGCCGACCAGCGGTCCTACCAGCGTGAATCGCTGCTGGTCGTTCGCATGTACCTGAAGGCTGCTCATGTAGAGCTTGCGTTGTTCAACCACCGGTGGCTCCGCCAGGCGGGCCAGCAGGCGCAGGTCCGTCTCAGTGGCCGCAATAATGGCAAAGCGGCCGGTTTCGGGCGGCTTTTTCCCTTTCACGGGGTTTACGATGGCACGGCGGTCAGGCATTCGGCTTTCTATGCAGGTGAAGGATCGGGCGGCGGCATCCAGACTGCCCGGCGGCCGCTCGATGGCAGTTGTCGTGGCAGGTCAGCGCATCAGGTCGGCCGCTGCAGGTCCGTCAGTTCGTCCTTGATCTCATCCATGATGTCATATAGCCAGAGGATGTCTTCCGTGGTCAGACGGCCGGCCTTCACCGGCGCGCGGTCGCTGCCGTCCTGTTTCTTGAGAATGCGGGGGCCGATCTGCACCTTGGCCTCTCCCTGGTCATAGCGGTTGATGGTAATCAACAGCCCGGTCTCCGGGCACTTCCATTTTTTAAGCACCTTGTCTTTGCTTGGATCAAAGGGCATCGGTTCCTCCTGAAAATAGAATTGTGGGATTGAGGGATGCTGGAATTGAGGAATTGAAACCGTTTCGATCCTTTTTCAATCCCCCAATTCCCAAATTCCCTATTCCTCAATTGACCCGGCGAGTCCGGGTCACGTGGAAATCTGTGAAAAATCAGCTATTTGTTCAAATACGGCCGATATGGAGGCCAACAGGGCCAGCCGGTTGCGGCGGACGGCATCGTCTTCGGCCATGACCATGACACCGTCGAAAAAGGCGTCCACCGGATCACGCAGGGTGGCGATGGCGCCCAGGGCGCTGTCCAGATCTCCCTGATCAATGAGGTGGTCCACCTGGGTGGTTATCGACTGACAGGCCGAATGCAGAGTGCCTTCCGACGCATGGGCAAAAAGGGCCGGATTAACGGTTGCCGTGGTGGTTTCTGTTGTTTTTTTGAGGATGTTCTCCACCCGCTTGAAGGCGGCGGCCAGAGGTTCGAAGCCGGGTTTGCCTTTGAGTTTTTCCAGGGCACCCACCCGGCGTTCCACATCGGGGATGCGATCCGCCGAAACGCTGGTTACCGCGGCAATGATGTCCTTGGACAAGCCTTCGTCGGCCAGCAGCCGCGAGAGACGGTTTTTAAGGAAAGTCAACACGGCGGTGGTGGTATGGGCGGGTGGTTCGGTGCTCTTGTCGGCAAAAAGGGAAACTCCTTTTTCCACCAGTTCGCTAAGAGAAATGTTGATTTTGCGGCTGCGCATGATCTGCAGGATGCCGATGCCCTGACGCCGAAGGGCATAGGGATCCGCCGCGCCGGTGGGAATCAGGCCGACGGAGAAGCATCCGCAGATGGAGTCGATTTTTTCGGCGATGGACAGCAGGGCGCCGGTTTCCGTCTCCGGCAACTGCCCGCCGCTATGGGTGGGCCGGTAATGCTCTTCGATGGCCACTGCCACATCCGGTGCCTCACCGGCCGCCTGGGCGTAAATTCGTCCCATAATCCCCTGGAGTTTGGCAAATTCGCCCACCACCTGGCTCACCAGGTCGGCTTTGCACAGGTATGCCGCGCGGGTCACCTTCTCCTTCTCGGCCGGGTTGACGGCATCGGCCAACCAGCCGGCCAGCGCTTGTACGCGCATCACCTTGTCGAACATACTGCCCAGCTTGGCCTGGAAAAGCACGCCTTTGAGCTTTTCCACCCAGCGCTCCATCGGCACTTTGACATCGGCGGTATAAAAATAGCGGGCATCGGAGAGCCGGGCCCGCAGCACGCGCTGGTGCCCGGTGGCCACCAGGTCCATGTCTCGGGTGCGGGTATTGTTTACGGCGATAAAACCGGGTAAAAGCCTGTTCTCCATGTCGATCACAGCGAAGTATTTCTGGTGTTCGCGCATGGCCGTGATGAGAATCTCTTTGGGGACTTCAAGGAAGATGTCGTCAAACCGACCGGCTGTGGCGATGGGGATTTCTACCAGATTGGTGACAATGTCCAGCAGCTCTTCGTCCGGCAGCACCCGACCGCCCATGGTGGCCGCCGCAGCCGTTACGACCGCTGATGTCATCTGTCGGCGTTCGGCGATATTCACCACCACGTTGACTGAGGCCATGGTCTGCACGTAGGCTTCAGGGGAGGGGATGGTCACCTTTCCCGGACTCATGAACATGTGGCCCAGCGACTGTCTGCCGCTTTTAATCCGGCCGCCCAGGCTGAAGGAAACCACGCGGGTGCCGTAAAGCGCCACGATGCTCTGGATGGGCCGGGCGAATTGGATGGAGAGATCGGCCCAGCGCATGCTCTTAGGAAAGGGAGTGGCCAGGATTACTTCCGGCAGGATGGTTTTAAGGAGTTTGACGGTGGACTGCCCGCGGTTGGTTTTGCGTGCGCTCAGGTAGCGGCCTTTGTCTGTGGTGACCACCTTGAGCCGATTGACTGCAACGCCGGTCTTTTCGGCGAATTTTACCGCCGCCATGCTGGGGTTGCCCTGACCGTCGAAAGCGATTTTTTCCGGTGGTCCCAGGAGATCTTCGGTCACTGTCTCCTGTTTGGGGGCCACCTGTTCCACGATTAGGGTGAGTCGCCGGGGCGTTCCGCAGGTGTAGGCCTGGCCGTGGCCGATGTTGGCATCATCCAGCCGTTTGAGCAGGTTCTGGGCCATGGCATCCAGCGCCGGCCGGATATATCCCGCCGGAATTTCTTCGGCGCCGATTTCAAGCAGTAGGGTATCCATATTCACCTCGATCACGCGTTCGCGTTCAATGTTGATTCAATCCGTCCAGACAGCCTTCGATCATCCCTTCTGCTTCAAGAGCGGAAACCCCATGGCCTCGCGCTGCTTCAGGTAGCCCATGCCGCATGCCCTGGCCAGGTTGCGGATCCGCGCGATGTATCCGGTCCGTTCGGTGACACTGATGGCACCGCGGGCGTCCAGCAGATTGAAGGTGTGGCTGCACTTAAGGGTGAATTCATAGGCCGGAAGCACCAAATCCTCTTGGATGATTCGCTTGGCCTCGGCTTCATACCGGTTGAACAGATCCAGCAGCATGCTCACGTCGGCCTTCTCGAAGTTGTAGGTGGATTGTTCCACCTCCTGCTGGTGGTGGACCTGACCGTAGGTGACCGTGTCGTTCCATTTCAGGTCGTAGACGTTGTCGATGCCCTGAAGGTACATGGCGATGCGCTCCAGACCATAGGTCAGTTCAACGGATATGGGCGACAGCTCCATGCTGCAGGCCTGCTGAAAATAAGTGAACTGGGTGCACTCCATGCCGTCCAGCCACACTTCCCAGCCAAGGCCGGAAGCGCCCAGGGTTGGCGACTCCCAGTCGTCTTCCACGAAACGGATGTCGTGCTCCAGCGGGTCCACGCCCAGGGCCTTCATACTCTGCAGATAGAGTTGCTGAACGTTGGTGGGAGATGGCTTGAGCAGCACCTGATACTGGTAGTAATGCTGGAGACGGTTGGGGTTGTCTCCGTAGCGGCCGTCGGTGGGTCGCCGGGAGGGCTGGACGTAAGCCACATCCCAAGGCTCCGGACCTAAGGCTTTTAAGGTGGTATGGTGGTGAAAGGTGCCGGCGCCCACTTCCAGATCATACGGCTGAACCACCACGCAGCCCTTGCGCCCCCAGAATCTGTTCAACGTGAGAATTACATCCTGAAAATTCATGCGTGTTTCCTCGACTGTCCGTATCGATAGCCAAACGGTTGATAAAATTTACGATCCATCGGGATTTCCAGACTTGATACTGTTTTTTATAAGGGCCTTTCGTACCATTATCGGTAGGGTTTAACAAGCCCCACGTTGTCCCGGGCGCAGGCCCCTTTTTCTGACCGTTGGCATCTAAAGGGGTGTCACCATGACCCCGCGGGTGTCCACACGGCAAGCCAGCAATCCGGCCGTGGGCCGCCCCGTCAGAATCTTTGCCCATACCGGCTTCAGGGCGGCTACGGCATCGGCTGCACCGATGGCCCACATGCAGCCGCCACCCCCGGCGCCGGTGAACCGGGCGCCGCAACCGGCGTCGATGGCGGCTTCCGCCAACCGGTCGCCCATGTCGTCAAGCACCTGGGGGGTCATGGCCTTCCGAATGGCCGTTTCCCGGTTCATGGCGTCGGCGGCCGCCTGCATCTCCCCGCGGGCGATCGCTGCGGCAAAATCCCGGGTCAATCGGATGATTTCGCGCCACTTTTCACGGCAGTTTCCGCTGATAAACTGTCTGACCCATGACCGGTTGACATCCTTGGATACATGGGTGACGCCCAGGTACGCCACCAGCAGCTGGCGGTCCAGGTGCCGAAGCGCTGCCTCCTCCAACAGAGGGGTTCGGGCGAAAGGCGGCAGGCCGGGATCCGCAGGCCAGGTCCAGGCGTTGGCCCCGCCGAAAGCGGCGGCTAACTGATCCTGGAGGCCGCAGGGCACACCGGCCACGCCCTGTTCGATGGCGTGGGCCAGAAGCACTATCCGGTCCCGGGAGATGCCCTTTTTGCCGATGCCTTCCAGCGCTTTGGAAAAAGCGGCAATCAGGGCCACGGCAGCTACCGACGATCCCCCCAGTCCGCTTCTGGGCGGCGAGGTGGACTGGATGTGAATGTGGACCCCCCTGGCGCCGAAATAGTCCGCCACGGCAAACATGAGCCCCAGGGGATGATCGTAGGGAGCCTCAGACGGGTTGAATGCCGCGTCGGCGACGCCCGCTGATGAGACGTATATCCGATCGCTAAGGGTCGGGCGCAGGTTGACGGTGGTGCGTTGGTCCAAGGCGATGTTAACCGTGGATGGCGCCAGGTGCCTCAACGGATAGTGGAAGCTGCTGATGTCCAGGGTTCCCCCGAAATCGATGCGGCAGGGCGCCGATGCGTCGATGGGGCGGCTTTCCAGCAGCGGCCCGATATTACCCAGATGCAGGTCGTTTGTTTGCGGTGTCATGGTTTTTCCTGCCATTGATTGAATGCCTCACGGCCCGAAGCACTTTCAGGCTTTTCGGGGATTTGCCGATGTGAAAGGGAACGAAGGCTTCCAGAAATTTCAGTCCTTCGGAGATGGCCGTCGGCGCAAACCGGATGCGGGCGGCCCGTTCCAGATTGCCGGTGTCGGTCCACATGAGCTGTTTCAGCGTGCCTTTGGAAATCTTCAACCGGCCGTTGGCGGGAATCCCGCAGGTCGGACAGGCAATTCCCCCTTTGGATGGATCCGAAACCACCGATGCATGCCGGATCTGGTCCAGGCAGGTTTTGCAGGCATGGCAGTGGTCAAAATTGGGGCGAAATCCCGCCAGTGATAAAAAGCGCATCTGAAACAGGATGCTGAGCACCTCAACGGGCGTTTCTCCCCGGTTGAGTTCGGCCAGCACATGCGACGTCAGCCGGTAAAGGGATTCCTGGGGTTCTTCCTCGGCCATCCACAGATAGATCAACTCCAACCAATAGCTGGCGTAGGCGGTTTTGATGATATTTTCACGGATCTTGAAAAACGGATCTTCGAGAGATGCCTCCTGGAGCACCGGCATGCCTTTTCCCCTGCCTCGGGCCAGCACCACGTTGAGAAGGGAAAAGGGCTCCAGCACCCCGGGAAAGCGCTTGACGCTCTTTTTGGCGGATTTGGCAATGGCACTAGTTTTTCCCTGTGCCAGGGTGAACAGGGTGACAATGAGATCGTAGTCCCCAAACTCGATCCGGCGCAGCAGGATGGCGGGTGTGCTCAGGCTGGTCATGGTTTCAGACGCCGAGAAATCCGGTGGCGATGGTAAAGTAAAAGTAGACGCTGATGATATCGACGGCGGTGGTCACGAAGGGCCCGGTGGCAACCGCCGGATCGATATTGATCCGGGCCAGCAGCATGGGCACGCATGATCCCACCAAGGCGGCGACGGACATCGAACAGACGACCGCCAGGCAGACCGCCAGTGCCAGCATGAAGGTACTGTACTGCAATTGGGCCACCGATCCGATGATCAGGCCATAGACCAGTCCAAGGATAGAGCCTACGCTCAGCTCTTTGCCCACCACCGACCAGACGTCGCGAATATTGAGCCGCCCGGTGGCCAGTCCGCGCACCACGATGGTGGAGGACTGGGTGCCGATATTACCGCCCATGCCCATGATCACCGGGATGAAGGCGGCTAGGTAGGTGATCCTGCTCAAGCTGTCCTCGAATTGGCCGATCACGTAAAAAGCGAATATCCCGCCCAGGCAGCTGGCAAAGAGCCAGGGAAGGCGGATGCGGGAACTTTTGAAGATGCTCTGGGTCTCAATGAACTCCTCGCCTACACCGGCCATCTTAAGGATGTCCTCGGTGGCTTCTTCGCGGAAAATATCGATGACATCGTCCACGGTAACTATACCCACCAGCCGATTGCTTTCGTCCACCACCGGTACGGCCAGAATGTCATAGCGGGCCACCAGCTTGGCCACTTCCTCCTGGTCCATGTGGGTCTGCACGGAAAGGACCTCGGTAGTCATGAAGGATTTCAGGGGCGTCTGGGGTTTGACGACCACCAGCTGCCGCAGGGAGCAGACCCCTACCAGATTGCCGTATTCGTCCACCGCGTAGAGATAAAAGGGCATCTCGACATCGGCAAACTCTTTTTGGATACGTTCTATGGCCTCTTTTGCGGTGATCTCCTGGTTCAGGGCGATAAAGTCGGGGTTCATGATACCCCCGGCGGTATCGTCTTCGAAGCGCATGAGGTCCTCGACCTCGTCGGATCCCTCTTTCTTCATGCGTTTGAGCAGGCTGCTGGCGGTCTCATCGGGGAGCTGATTCAGCAGGTCGGCGACGTCATCGTTGGGCATGGCTTCCAAAATGGCCGCGACTTCATCGGGATCCATGCCGTCGATAAGTTCAACGAAGATGTCCTCATCCAGTTCGCTGAAGAGGATCCCCTTTTGCTCTACATCGTCGATCATGTCGAATAGCAGTCGCTGATCCTGCAGCGACAGGCTCCGAAACAGAATGGAAAGATCCGCGCCATGGGTTTTGTTGACAATTTTGTGCAGCCGGCTGGTGGCGCCCCGCCGCAACAGCCGTTTGACGCTGATGGTCAGAATTTTTTGTCGATCCTGCTGCATGGGGAATTTTCTATATTAAAGTAGGGAGATAAAAATAAACTCCGCAACGATTTACCTCAAAGGATTACGTCAACTGGGTTTTTGCGGTTAATCGGTTGGAATTTATCCCGGGTCAGGGAATTTTCAGGCTTACTACCTGATCGCTGCTCCCGAAGATCTTCACCGGCTGCTCATTCAGAAAAATCTGGAGTCCGGTGGCATTGCCAATCATCAGGTTGAAGTTGTGGGTCCCTTCCAATTCCAGGCGGTCCTCGGGCTTAAGATTGTAGGACCGGGCATTCTGTCCGTCCACAATGACCTTCAACCAGGTTTGTTTCACGGCGATAACCTTGAGTTTGAGCTTGTCCTTCGTCCTTGCAACAGACGGGAGGCTCCCGTCGGCTGTCTCGACCCCGGTGGCAGAAGGCTCGGGAAGGGCGTTGGGTTTCGGCGCCGCGGTGCTTGGCGTGGGTACCGGATCCATAAAAAAATCGCTGTATCGCAGCAGCAGCAGAATGCTGATGATTACACCCACAGCCATTATTGCCCGGCGGACCGCCCCCAGTTTTTTCCGCCGTCTCAGGCTCTGCTGCTTGGCATGTTCCTGTTGCTCCACTTCCGACAGGTAGAGACCGACTGCGACGTCGGCATTGGCCCCCACGGCATGGGCGTATGTCCGAATGAAGCTCTTGACGTAGGCCTGCGGAGGAAGCCGGTCATGGGCATTTTCTTCAATGGCCTTGAGGCAGTGGACGGCGATCTTTGTTTTTTCGGCGACCGTTTGGATCGCCAATTCCTGTTTCACCCGGAAGCCTTTCAGATAGCCGCCGAATGAATCCTGATTTGTTTCCGATTCCATATAGAAGAACCGCTATATCCAAGGATCCTGAATTTTATCCTTACGTTTCCGATGCTAATTGATGATTTTGATGCTTGAGCGACTGCGCAGATCCTCCAGCCATGTGAGGAATTTTTTATCCACCACTTCGGCATACAACTTCTGGTGGATCTCTTCCCTTACGTTTTCCAGGGATTTCCCTTCGGTCCGGTTGACCGCCTCCACATAAAAGAGCTGAAACCCCTGGTCCGTGTCCAGAATGGCTGTGGCCTTTCCCGGGGCCAACCCATCGAGCGCTGCCTGGATCTGGGGAGAAAGCGTTTCTTTGGCAAACTCGCCAATATCACCCCCGTCGGCAGCAGCCGGGCTCTGGCTGTATGTCCGGGCAAGATCGGCAAAGGATTTTCCAGCCTCAATCTGTGATTGAATCTGCTGCATCTGTTCCCTTAGGGCCTGCTTTTCGGCATCGGTAGAAAAATCCGGCACCCGCATCAGGATGTTTCTCAAATGGTAGCGAAGCTTTCCGCCGTAAACCTCGGGATGGCTGTCGTAGTAAGCTCGGATCTCTTCTTCGGTGATGACAATCTTGGATTTGACCTGGTAATTGACCAGTCGGGTGCGCAGGACCTGCTCTCTGATTTTTTCCCGATACTGCTCCATGGTCATCTGATCCTGTTCCAGAAAGCGGCGCAGGTCTTCATCGGTAAAGGTATTGGCCGCTTTGATGCGTTCGATGGTGCTGTCGATTTCGGCGTCATCCACCTGGATATCGTTTCGTTTGATCTCCTGATCGGTGAGCTTTTCATCCACCAGGCGGTTGAGCATCTCCTCGCGAACCTTGAAGATCATCTGCCGCTCTTTGTCCAGGTCGAATCCCTGTTGGCGGATGCGCTGGGCATAGGGTTCCATTCGCTCCCTGAGCTCAGACAGCAAAATGATGTCTTCATTGACCACCGCCACGATCCGGTCCAGCACTTCAGACGCTGCCGAAGCCGTGGCCGAGGTTGCGAAAACCAGTACCCACATCCCTATCAGAATTCCCAAAGACAAATTTCGCTTCAAGGCCGCTATTCCTTTTCCTGACCGTTGGATTCGGCGTCAGGGTGTCGGGACTGTTCCCACAACTCCCAGTTGATCTCGACCCCATAACGCGCTCGAAGCCCGTCCATCCATTGCGGGTAGGCCGCTTCCACCTTTTCGAGCCGGAGTTGTTCAACGATGCGGCGTTTCAATTCTTCCATCTCCGGCGGGTTTTCATCATTAACGGCATAGTCGTTTTCGTGGGCTTTATAATATGCTTCAATGTCCTCTACGGTTATATTTACCGGCTGAACCAGTTCCCGGTTTACCACTTTTTCCATGAGCAGGCGCACCCGAAGCCGATCCTTCCACAAGGAGTAGGGGATGGCGCTTTCCAGCAGCATCTGCTCGAATTCGTCTTCCGGATAGTCCTTTTTAATCGCCTGGATCGCGGCCTCCAGTTCGTTGTCATCCAGGGAAATGCCCAACTCCTTGGCCCGCCGGTCGATGATCACCTCTTCAGTCATCTGATTCAGCAGGCGCAGGCGTGCATCTTCAATTATCTGGGGATCCACCGAACGGTCGTCACTGTAAGCTATCCGGGCGGCCTCGAAGGCGCGTTCGAACTGGGCCTGGGTGACGGTTTCCTGGTCGGTGCGGATCAGCACGGCATCCTGCGGCGATGGGCTGTCCGGTCCGGAACACCCCGCCCCTGCAATCGCCATCATCGTTGCGCAGCAGACGATGCCCCACACATGGCTCGCGGCCGGTGGCGAGCATCGCTTCGCCGATTTTCCGTCATGAGTATAACTTATTGCAAATTTTCCAAATATGGTTCTCATAAGCCTTTAGGAATTAACATGTTGCGCTATTTCGATCAAGATGTTTTTCGTCTGGGCCAGCATGGCCCGGGCAGTCCCTTTGGCCAGAGTAGCTTTAAACTGGTGGTCCGGAGTAAATTGGAAGGGTTGTTTGCCTGTGGTGAGCATCTGGACAATCCCTAACGGCCGAAGCTGGTGGGTTTCGCTGAATGCCAGGCACAACTGTTGGCCGTAAAGGTCCAGGCGCTTGACCCCGGCGCGGACGGACAATACCCGCAACATGATCTTGAGCAGCAGGTTTTCCGTCTCTTCGGGAAGAAGCCCGAAACGATCCGCCAGTTCAGCCTTCATGGCGGTGATCTCCTTGAGCTCGTTCATTTTAGCCAGCCGGCGGTAGATGGACAGCCGCTGATCGATATCGGGCACATAGTCCTCGGCCACGTAGGCGGACATGGGCAGGTTGATCTCCGGTTCCAGTCCTTCGGTTACAGGCTCTCCTTTCATCTGGGCGACGGCCTCTTCCATGAGTTTAAGGAACATGTCATACCCCACGGCGGCAATGTGGCCGGATTGGGATGCGCCCAGAATCGCCCCTCCGCCCCGGATTTTCAGATCGTTCATGGCAATCTGGAAACCGGACCCCAGATCGCTGTGTTCCATGAGTACTTTGAGGCGTTTTTGGGCATCTTTTCCCAACCGGCTTTCTTCGGGAATAAACAGGTAGGCATAGGCCTGCTCGTCCGACCGGCCCACCCGGCCCCTCAGTTGGTAGATCTGGGCCAGGCCGAAACGGTCGGCCCGGTTGACCAGGATAGTGTTGGCCGTGGCCACATCGATGCCGGATTCGATGATGGTGGTGCACACCAGCATGTCGATTTTCCGGTCCATGAAGCGCATCATCACCGCCTCCAGATCCTCCTCGGCCATCTGCCCGTGGGCTACGGCCAGGCGGACCTCGGGTACGCTTTCATTAAGATAGGCGGCCATGCGATCGATGGTGTTGACGTTGTTATGTACGAAAAAAATTTGGCCGCCCCGAGCCAGTTCATTGCGGATGGCCTCGCTGACCACGGTGTCGTCGAACTCGCACACATAGGTGATGATGGCATGGCGTTGCTCGGGTGGTGTGGAGATGACGCTGATATCCCGGATGCCCATCATGGAGAGATGAAGCGTCCGGGGGATGGGGGTGGCGGTGAGAGCCAGCACGTCCACGGTGGTTCGCAGCCGTTTGAGCTTTTCCTTGTGGCGGACACCGAAGCGCTGCTCCTCGTCGAGGATAAACAACCCCAGGTCTGCAAAGGTGACATCCTTTTGGAGCAGCCGGTGGGTGCCGATGACGATGTCGACGGTTCCCTTTTTTATCTCTTCTACGATCCGGCGCTGCTCGGGCCGTGACCGGAAGCGGCTCAGACAGGCCACCTTCACCGGGTAGGCCTCAAAGCGCTGGACAAAAGTGGCGTAATGCTGTTCGGCCAGCACCGTGGTGGGCACCAGCATGGCCACCTGTTTGGCCTCGCTGACGGCCAGAAAGGAGGCCCTCAGAGCCACCTCGGTTTTTCCATACCCTACGTCTCCGCATACCAGCCGGTCCATAGGGGTGGAGTTGTGCATGTCCTCGAGTACATCTTCGATGGCTTTGAGCTGGTCCGGCGTCTCCTCGTAGGGAAAGTCCGCTTCGAAATTGGCAAAATGGCTGTCGGCTGCACCGTACCCGTGTCCTTCGTTGACCTTGCGTTGGGCGTAGATCTTAAGCAGTTCCCCGGCGATTTTCTCGGCTGACCGGCGTACTTTCTCCTTGGCCCGTTCCCAGGACCGGCCGCCCATTTTGTCCAGGGCCGGCATCATGCCCTCCACCCCCATGTACTTCTGGATCAGGCCCATGCGGTCTACGGGCAGGTAGAGGCGGTCATCATCCCGGTAGACTATGAGCAGGAAGTCGTTGACGGTGCCTTCCAGGCTCAGTTTAACCAGTCCTTCGTACTGACCGATGCCGTGCTCGTCGTGGACCACCAGGTCTCCCTGCTTCAAGTCGGAGAAAGCCAGCAGCTCGTTTCGTACGGTTGTCGCGCTGCGTCTGGGGCGCTTGGCCCGGGGGCCGAAAACTTCTGCTTCCGTAGCCACCGCCAGGCCGTCTGTCGGCCAGATAAATCCTCCAGACAGGCTGCCCCGGCAGATGAACAGTCGACCCGGACGAAGGTTTTGCGGGAACGGCTGGCCGGTGGCCGCTTCGATGCCATGAGGAGCCAGAATTGAGGCGAGGCGGCCAGCCTGGCGATCGGTTTCACAGACCATTACCATGGTGCGGCCCGCATCCCGCTGCTCCGCAATCCACCGAAGCAGGGGGGAGGCCGGCTGGTCGGTTTTTCTCCCTTGCTCCATGGCGAGCACCAGGTCGCTGTTGTCGGTAATATCGGCGTGGACGGCCGGGCGATCACCGGTGCCGGTCACCGGTATCGGCGCCAGGAAGACGGCCTCGCGACGGGTCAGTTCGGCACTGATTTCTTCCCAGCTTAAAAACAGGTCTGTCGGCTCTACGCATAGCTGTTTTTCGCTGCATGCTTTCTCATAGTTTACCTGCGCAAGCTGCGCACTTTTTTCAGCGGCCTGGGCCAGATCGGACTTATTCTCGGCGATGATGACCGTGTTTCCCGGCAGGTAGTCGAACAGTGTGTCCATGCGGTCGTAGATCAGCGGGGTGAGGTTTTCGATGCCGGGAAACACTCCCTGCTCCTTGATGCGTTGAACGATGTCCCGGATCGTGGTGTGCGGCAGTTCCTGTTCCAGCGCCCGTGCCCGGAACCGGCCGAGGATAACATCCAGCCGGGCCTTTTCCAGGGTCACTTCCCTGGCTGGCAGAATTACCGCTTCATGAACGTGTTCCAGACTGCGCTGGCTGGCGGGGGAAAAAAAACGAATGGTTTCTGCAAAGTCGCCGAACAATTCGATGCGAAGCGGGTTGTCATAAAGGGGCGAAAAAATGTCAATGATACCGCCGCGGACGCAAAAATCCCCGGGTTCCTCTACGACCACGCTGCGGGTATACCCGCCGGCTGCGAGTTTGGCCACCAGGCGATCCGGTTCGATCTCCTCTTCGGCGATGATCAATTCCGCAAAGTCCGATAGCACGGACTTTGGAATCAGTCGCTGGCGAAGGGCCGCGGCTGTGGTGACCATGGTCCGCGGCCGATGGTCTTCGATCATGGCATAGAGCGCCCGGATGCGACGGGCGGCTGTTTCGTTATGGTAGGACATGAATTTGAACGGGGAAATATTATAGGCGGGAAATAGAACCGTGGAGGAATCCGTTTCCCCGGAAAAGAAATCGATTTCCGCCTGCCGTTGTTCGGCGGCTTTGCTTGACGCGGCCACCACCAGCACGGGCGACTTGAGTGCCCGTCTGACGCCGGCCGCCAGACGGGCACCGGCGCTGCTGCTTATACCGGAAATCACAAGGGAACCGGTGCGCTCGGCAATGGTCCGGATCAGCATATCCGATGCACTTTTTTCTTGATTTTGATCCATAAACGCTATAGGTGATCTTTCTATTTTTCAGCCGGCGTAACTCAGCTGGTAATGCAGCTGATATTGTATAAGCATATTAGATTGTTTGTTATAATGCTTAATTCAACATCAGCGGGACAGTTACACGCCACCGTAGCTCAGTTGGTAGAGCAACGCACTCGTAATGCGTAGGTCCGCGGTTCGACTCCGCGCGGTGGCTCCAATGCCAGTTCCGGGTTCCCTCATCTGCCTTGCGGGAACCCGTTTTTTTTAAATCCGGCACGGGATGGTATCCGGTGCAGCGGAAGCCCGCCGATGGGCGCCTTATTAGCGCAACCCGCATCGCTTTTGCAACCGCCGTTTGCGATCCTCGTTCATTTTAACCATTGCCGCGGTGTCGGTTGTTTCGCAACCCCAGCAGTGGCAGGAGATATGATCCATGCAGCTTTCACCTCAGCAGCAAGCCGCTGTCGAACACACCGACTCCCCAGCACTTGTGGTGGCCGGTGCCGGATCGGGAAAGACCCGAACCCTGACCGCCAAGTTCGCCTATCTGGTGAAGTCGGGCATGCCTCCGGAACAGATTCTGGCTATCACCTTCACCAACAAGGCGGCCGACGAAATGAAGGGCCGCCTGATTCGTATGACCGGCATGGGCGTCCTGCGCTTTCCCTGGGTGCGGACCTACCATTCCGCCTGCTTTCAGATTCTCAAGGAACACAGCCACCTCCTGGATTTTCATCCGCCCCTCCAGGTGTTTACGTCATACCATCAGCAAAAGACGGTGAAAGAAGTACTGCTGGGCCTTAATTATGATAAAAAGCATGCCCTGTCCGTGCTCGGGCAGATTTCCAATGCCAAAAACAGCGGCCACCCCGGTGCCTATTTCGACAGTCACCCCCGGCAGGGCAACATCCGTCTGGTCGATGTGTACGAGCGGTACGAAGGGAGACTGAAAGCAGCCAATGCAGTGGATTTTGACAACATCCTGCTCCTGACCCGCAACCTGTTGCGCGACCATGTGGATATCCGGCAGCGCTACCAGACCCAATTTCAGTACATTTTGTGCGACGAGTACCAGGATACCAACGACCTGAACGAGGAGATCACCGCTTTGCTGCTTAAGAACGGGAACCTTTTTGCCGTTGGCGACGACTGGCAGTCCATTTACTCGTTCCGGATGAGCAACGTCAGCCATTTTCTCTCTTTTGAAAGCAAGTACAAAGGCGCGCGGATCTTCCGATTGGAACAGAACTACCGCTCGGCCGACGAAATCGTGCAGCTGGGCAACCGGGTTATCGGCCATAATGAAAACCGTATGGAAAAGGCCTGCTTCTCGGACAAGGAGGGCGGGGTGGTGGAGACCCATGAGTTCTATACCGACCAGGAGGAGGCCCGCTGGGTGGCGGACAAGATTCGCAGTATGGTCCGGATGAGTATTCCCTATGAGAAGATGGCCGTGCTCTATCGCACCAAGTTCTGCTCCCTGCCCTTCGAACAGGCGTTTCGCCGGGCGCACATTCCCTACCACATGATGGGCGGCAAGGGTTTTTTCGACCGGGTGGAGATCCTTGACCTGAATTGCTACATCACCGCCGCGGTGTTTGACAAGGACGATACCGCCTTCGAAAGGGTCCTCAACACCCCCAAACGGGGCATCGGACCGGGGACCATCAAAAAGATATCCCAGATGCGCAGCGGACTCATGAGCCTGAAGGAGGCCGCCCGGCTGGCGGTGGCCCAACGCGTGCTTACCCCCAAACTCTACCATTCCCTGAAAGATCTGCTGGCGCTGCTGGATGAAATCCGTGATCTGCGGCCCGATGAAGCCATCCGCCTGACGATTGCCCGCACCGGGTACATGGACCATCTGGAAAATTACACCCGATCCAATTCCATGGATTTCACCGCCCGCCAGGAAAACATCGATCAATTGATCCATGCCGCCTCACAGAAAGAGACGATTGTGGACTACCTGGAAGAAGCTGCCCTGGTCCGCGAGGACAAGGATGATGAAGAGGAGTCCGCCGGTGTCAACCTTTCAACCGTGCATGGAGCCAAGGGTCTGGAGTTTCACACGGTGTTCGTGATCGGGTGCGAAGAGCAGTTGTTCCCCCACTGGCGATCCATGGACAGTGCCGAAGATCTGGAGGAGGAGCGTCGACTCATGTACGTGGCGGTGACCCGGGCGGAGCGCTGTCTTTTTATCACGTCCGCCAGTTACCGCAAAGGCCAGTTCAACCCCCGCAGCCGTTTTCTGGACGAGATCGATACGGTGTTGGCTGATCGGTAGCCGCGTCTTCTCTTTTACGGTGGCTGCCGAACATGGCGACCGCTATCTGATTATTTACTGCCCGTTCGTTGATTTCGGATCCGGGGGTATTGCATCATATGAACTTGACATCCTCCGATCTTGCGTATATTTCTAATAGCTGTATGATATTATTGAACAAAGCTGCAATTCAATGTTGAATAATATTCCAAGGATACCCTGACCCGGGTCAGGGGGCACAGGATCGGGAACCAATGAATTGTATCGATGCCGTAGAAGGCATGGCCAAGGCGCTGCTGGGAAAGTTCCAGGATGTTTCCACCGAGTATCGTCTCGACGACAGTGAATATATCCGCAATGTCAAGGCGGTGATCGATACCGTAATCCTGTTCGTCAAAAACAACCCGGAGGTCAGCGAAACACCGGAACTGATCCGGGAAGTCCTTTATGATTATGCAAAAACGAGATGGCTGGCGCGTCTGGAGAAAACCGTCGATTTCGACCAGGAGGCGGGTGCTGCCCGCGATCTCGAATACCAGGCATATTGTTATGACTATCTTTATGCCCACGGCAACTACCCGCGCTGACCCCAAAGGTATTCCTAAACAGTAGCCAGGTTCCGATTCGTGAATTGAACTGGGACTTTTTTTGTTTCAACGCGGATTGTCCTCCAAAAAAAGGAATTCTTAAATGACCGAAAGAGATGATGAAGCGCTTAAAGCCGAAATTGAGGAGATAATGAGCAAGGTGGATACGATTATGGACAAGGTGGCCCGGATGATCCCTGGAGATACAAAAGAAACCAACGGCCGGGAGTTTCCGGATCGTGCTCCGTGATCCGATTCAGTTCGGACATCCGTACCCGGCAACCATTTCCCTCAGGAGGTGCTATGGCATTGACCAAAAACGACATTGTCGCAAAGGTGAACAACCTGGGTTTTACGAAAAAAAAGTCCATTGAAACCGTTGAATCGCTCCTCGAGATCGTCAAGGGTACTCTTGAAGATGGAGACGATGTACTGGTGTCCGGTTTTGGAAAATTTTGCGTGAAGGAAAAAAAGAAGCGCCGGGGCAGAAATCCGGCCACCGGTTCGGACCTGACTCTGCGTGAGCGCAAGGTGGTCACCTTCAAATGCTCGGGAAAACTGCGAAGCAAAATCAATGGCAACTGATTTTAGCCACCGGGGTTAACCCCTCCCGGAGGGCCCACATACCGGATTTTCACCAAAAACGACATCTACTTCTGCCTGGCAGACGGTTGCCTCCGGCTCACCTCGATGCGTCATCGTATTTACGAACAGGGGCACTTAGGTGCCAGTTTATTTTTCCAACGGCCCTGCCGTCTGCGGCCGTCCAAGTTTGCCGAGAAATGTTCGTTGCCGCAATTTTGTCAGTTCATCGCCTTCTTCCACCAAATAGTAAACGGGCTGATTGTTTTCATCATAACACGCATAAAGAGCGCTATAGCCCTTTGAGTCTGACACGGACTTGATTCGCCGAACATCGTTATCGAACCTTTCGCATACCCCATCCCAAGGTTCCGGGGATACATCGTCAAGGGGATCAATGGCCTGGGTCGCTTCATTGAAATTGACATGAAGGGATTTCATGGCACGTTCCTCATCTCTCATCGTTTAAGACCGAATAGATCCTTGCCAGGGGTTTAGGAAAAAATCCATGATGACCGGGTTTTCCTCTTTTCCATCCCCTTTTGCACGGGTAGGCCGATCACCGTAATGGTAGCGCTCCCATACGGAGGGCTGAAAAAATATTACCTCTTGACCATGATGCTGTCAATCGGTCCATCGTCACGACAGTGACCTTGCCGATGGGCACAAATTTGATTATATCACTACAATAATCGTCACAACCATGCCCATAAATGGACTCGGCTCAAAATCGTGACCGATTCGTGTTTAGACCAACAGCCAACTCTACAACTGGCGGGAGCGTGAGCTGAGGAATCGGCAATTCGACTGAGCCGACATGCGTTTGGGGATGGCCGCTCTATGAACAATGGAGGATTCTATGAGACCGCTGATACTCAATACCTTGCTGGTGGTCGTCTTGGCCATGACCGGCTGCACCACTGTTCAGGTGAGCCAGGATTATGATCCGCATGCAGATCTGTCGCGATACGGCACCTGGCAATGGCGGGATCCGGTGCAGGCGGCTACCGGAGATATCCGCGTCGACAACCCCCTGTTGGATAAACGTATTCGCCATGCCGTCGAAAATCATCTGGCAAGTCGAAACCTCAATCCTTCTCCGGGGAAGCCCGATTTTTATCTGACCTATCATCTGAGCATCGAGCAGAAAATTCAAAGCGACACCTATTACTCGACAGTGGGCGTGGGAAGCTTCTATCACCCTTGGTATGGGGGTGTCGGTACAGAAACGTGCATCCGGCAATTTGACGAGAGCCGTCTGACCATCGACATCCATTCTGCGGATACCGGCGATCTGGTATGGCGGGGGGTGGGTACCTACCGGCTGAGAAATTATAAGACTCCCGAGGACGCTGCCACGGCAGCCCAAAAAACCGTAGACAAGATCCTTTTTCAGTTTCCGCCTCACAGACAACCCTAATCCTCTTCCTTGTCTACCTTCGACAGAGAGGCGCGGCAGATAGGGTATGATCCTTTTGTCGAGAAACAAATGGCCCCATGCTCTTGGATCGGCATCCACCTTTCCGGCCGGGCATTCATGGAAATATTTTTGTTGCTGTTTTAATCGAGTTTGTTTTACCTTTCAGGACCATAAGGAAGCCATTCGGTCGTATGGCCAATGTGTGCAGGTATTTATAAGCATTGGCGACTTAAATCAGATGGAGATAAAGAATGAAGGACAGCAGATTCTTATCCGCTGACATCGATCCTGCCAGAGACACCAATGTAAACAACCTGAAGGAACAGGCACTCCAGCTGATTCATCAGGAGTTGACCGAGGATCGGAAACTACACGATGATGCGAAAGTCGCCATTCTGAACGACTTCGACGGTATGGGGGCAGAACCCTTTTTGAAACAGCTGCATACCTACAGCTTGATCCTGAATGCCCTGAAAAATAAGGTTGCCTTCCACAAGATGGTGAATCTTCTGGCGAATATTTTTCGGGCAGGGATTTACAAGGTTGATGGCGAGGCCCTGGACGCCGTTACCGTGCGACGGGATGCCATACAGGTGCATGTCGATGGCAAGTCAACCATGATCGGCACCGTAAATAGTGAACTTCTGACGATTTTGTCTCTGGGGAAAGAGAGCCGTGAAACGGAACGGCAGTTGATGGTTATCGATCGGCTGGTCAAACGCCGCAATGATGAAAACCTTCAGGCAGTCTCCCATGCCTTTAAGATTCCTCTCCATGATACAGAAAAAATAACCCTGTTGATCCAAAAGCTGTTTGATGGGAAGGGAAACTTCATCCGAAAGACATTCGAGCCGATGATCGATGAATTGGCGAGGCACGGTAACCATGCCTTCGAATTGTTATGGTGTTATTTCAAGGCGCTGAAAGGCCGGGCCAATCGGGTTTCCTTCCTCAATGCCCTGCAGCATCTGATCAGCCGCATCAAGCGGCCCAAACACGCCCTGCGTTTTTTGCTGGCCGATTTCTGCCGGCATCCCGACAGGGTGGAACCCTCGGACCGGAATGCAATCATGCTGGCCAACATCCTGCTCAGGACATACAACAAGGAGCTTGATGTCGATATCGAAATGACGCCGGAGGAGGTCCTAAATGTCCGCAATGGGTTGGAAAGGGACGTGGTGCATTATGCCCAGTTTCGGATTGATTCGGTGGAGTACCGGTTCTCCAGCAAGGTGGTTACGATCCATGAAAAAATGGTTGCGCTTCTAAACGCAACCACACCCGGCAAACAGACCCCTTCCGTCCGCCACCTGCTGTTTCTCGAACGAGAGATTTTCATTTTTCTTTCCCTGCTGTCGGGCAAAACGGCACACCTGATCCTGATCTCGGCATTGAACGAATATGGCGATCCGAAAGCGGGAATTTATCGGAACCTTAAAGCGGCAACCTACCTGCCGGTATTTCTGCAGCACCTGAAAATTATTGTCCGGGGTGTTGGACGGGTAGGGACGCGCGATGATGTCGGCCTGCTCAGGCAAATTAGCGAGTATGGCTTTCAGTTGTCCGAATTCAGCGGTACTCAGGAAAACCAACGATCCGTGGTCCGAACCATGGAGTGGATCGAAAATGTTATCCGGAGCATCACCACCGCCAACTGGGATTCAGTTTAAGTGCGGGGGGATATTCACGTGAGCGATCAACTGTCGGAGAAACACCTCCTTTCTGCACTTGAGAAAAAGGGCTTGATATCGTTCCAGCAGGCACGGGACCTTTACGGCAACCGTTTTGAACTGATCAAACAGTTCGAGCGGCGCCGCGTCAACCAAGGCGAGGCCACAGTCAATGAGAATCGGGACAAGCCGTTTATTTTTATCGATGCCATCGTGGCCCTGAACCTGAAGCGCAAAGATGACCCGTCCAAAATTCTGGATGAAGACACCATTTTCCATACCCTTGCGGAAGGCTGGGGAATTCCCTTTGTCAAGGTCGATCCCCTGAAGCTTGACCTGAATGTCGTCACCACGACCATCCCCATCTCATTTGCTAAAAACCACCTGGTTTTGCCTGTGGGGGTCAGCCAGGGAAAACTTACCGTAGCCACACCGAATCCGTTTAACCTCGAAGTGTTCGAGGATATCACCCGCGCCTGCCAGATGCAGGTCAACGTCGTAGTGAGCCCCCGCTCGGACATCATCAAGCTGATCGAAGAGTTTTTTGGCTTTAAACGATCCATTGCGGCGGCCGAACATCAGTTTTCCGGGCCCGTTGTGGACCTGGGCAATCTGGAGCGGTATACCCAACTTAAGACCGCAGACGAGCTGCCGCCCACCGACCATCACGTGGTCAATGCCGTCAATCACCTGTTTATTTATGCATTCGACCAGAAGGCCAGTGACATTCATATCGAACCCAAGCGGGAAGTCAGCCTGGTCAGAATGCGGATTGACGGGGTTTTGCACACGGTCTATAAGCTGCCCAAAAATGTCCACTCGGCAATTATCAGTCGGATCAAGAACCTGGCCGGGTTGGACATGGCCGAGAAGCGACGGCCCCAGGATGGGCGCATCAAGACCGGCAAGAAAGACGTGGAAGTGGAGATTCGCGTCTCCACCGTTCCCGTGGCCTTCGGTGAGAAGGTGGTCATGCGGATTATGGATCCGGATGTATTGTTCCAGGATCTCGAGTGTCTGGGTTTTTCATCGGTGGATATGCAAAAGTACAACCAGATCATTTCCCATCCCCACGGCCTGGTTCTGGTTTGCGGTCCCACGGGCAGCGGGAAATCCACCACGCTGTACTCCACACTCAGGAAAATCAGCACCACGAAGGTCAATGTCACCACTGTTGAAGATCCCATAGAAATGGTGCATGAAGATTTCAATCAGATTGCCGTCAGGCCCCAGGTGGGAATTACCTTCGGGTCGATTATGCGCAACATTCTCAGGCAGGATCCCGATATTATCATGATTGGAGAACTCAGGGACCTGGAAACGGCGGAAAACGCCATCCAGGCGGCGCTTACCGGGCATCTGGTGATGTCGACCCTGCACACCAACGATGCCCCGTCATCGATTGTCCGGATGATGGATCTGGGGGTTCCGTCCTTTCTGATCCAGGCGACGCTCAGGGGTATTCTTTCTCAGCGGCTGGTTCGAAAAATATGCAATGCCTGCAAGGCGCCCATTGAAATAGACGCGGCCAAACTCCAGGCATTGGGGCTGGAAACCGGAAAATCGGGTATCCTCTCTCTGTTCCATGGCAAAGGGTGCCAGAAATGCAGAGGCACCGGTTATCAGGGAAGAACCACCATCCATGAGGTGCTTCCGTATTCCGATGCCGTCAAAGCCCAGACCGTACCGGACGCTGATCTGGCTGCCCTGACGGAAACGGCACGGGCGGAGGGTATGTCCTCCCTGCGCGAGAGCGCCATTGAGAAACTGATGGAGGGCATCACCACCTATCAGGAAGTACTTCGCGTCACCTCCAGCAGCGATTTTGGGTGATGATTAAGCTGTTTCCCCTTAGACGCATAAAAAAAAACGCCTGCCCCGGAGGGGCAGGCGTTATCTTCCGGCATTATTTCAGGTTGGCTGTTTTTAATTGATCGGCGTTCTGAATCGTTCTCCCGGGACGATGGCTTTTGCAGCACTGGTAATAATTACCGTAGAGGTGGTCTGCTCTGTATGCAGGACGAGAAGGGTGCCAAAGTCAACAGGAGGCAGGTTTTTTGCGTTGATCCCATTCTTTTCCAGGACTATTTTCTTTTTACTGTAAATGCTGTATTGCTGGCCGACTTGGATGTTGTCCGTGCGCCCCTTATCGATAAAAGCCAGCATATAGTCACCGGTTAAATCTGTATGATCTTCAGAGATGATAATTTGTCCATCGATACCGGGGACGCTCGGTTTCAGATCAATTTTGGAATTCCGCTGGCTGAACGGCATCAGCAGATCGTCCACCCGAATGGGTCGAAAGGACTTCAGAACCTTTGCAAGGACCATATCCGGCTCTTTTTTTGTCACTTCCACGATGCCCAGAATATAATGCTGGGTTCCAATGGTTTCGGTTGAATCGCGTTCCTCCGTCGGTTTCATATACCTGAAAACAGTATGCCGGCTTCCGGGAATGAGAATTCCTTCTGCGGCACGGTCTGCAGGATGAATATAAACCGTATCCCCCTCGCTGATCAGGGTTTTTCTTCCTTCGACTTCAAAAATAGTACCCGAGGGAGATACGGGGGGATTCCTGATAAATCCGACACGGTCCATGGACGTGTACATGAAAAACGGTGCAGCTGTTTTTTCCCCCTTTACGGGTTTTACAGGCGCAACGGCTACCGGCTGGACAACATCGGTTTGCGTAATGGCCTGAGAACCTGATTTTTTGTAAAGGCGGATCCGTTCGCCGGGGAAGATCCAGTGAGGATTGGTAATCTGATCGTTTCCTTCCCACAGTTCCGGCCACAGCCAGGGAGAATCGTTAAAGTGTTTTGACAGATCCCAGAGGGTATCACCTTTCTGGATGGTGTAATAAAACCCCGTCTCGCTTTCGACCACATCAATTTTGTCCGCTGCCGTTGACGGCACTGAAAAGAGCAGGGACAGGAGCAGAAAAACGGAAAAAAGAACGGTTGAATTCATTCTGCAATTCATCAGATACCTCATCTTTTGGGTGTCATAGATGTATCTATTGCAACTTTTATTTTGATTTCAGTAACCTGATTAATGGCGTGTTGTCAAGAGTTTACATGGCAGTGGAGGAAAACAAAAGCCCCCGCATGATCAACCATGCGGAGGCTTTTCCGTTTGTTCGAGGGGTGGCGCAGGGAGATTGGCTACATCATTCCGCCCATTCCGCCCATTCCGCCCATTCCGCCCATGCCGCCGGCGCCGGCGCCAGCCATCGGGTCAGCTGATTTGTCGTCGGGCTTGTCAGCAATCATGGCTTCGGTAGTCAGCATCAACGACGCCACGCTGCCTGCGTTCTGAAGCGCGAAGCGAACCACTTTGGTGGGGTCGATAACACCGGCTGCGATGAGATCTTCATAGGTGTTGGTATCCGCATTGTAGCCCATCGCACCTTCGGCGTTTTTCACCTTATCGATAACGACACTGCCTTCGTAGCCGGCGTTGGAGGCGATGCGGCGCAGCGGCTCTTCAATGGCCCGCATGACCACCTTGACACCCAATTTCTGGTCGGCTTTGATTTTTATTTTGTCCAGTGCGGGAAGCGTGCGGACCAAGGCAACGCCACCGCCGGGGACGATGCCCTCTTCGACCGCAGCGCGGGTCGCATTGAGTGCGTCTTCAACGCGGGCTTTTTTCTCTTTCATTTCGGTTTCGGTGGCTGCCCCGACATTGATCACGGCCACACCACCGATCAATTTGGCCAAACGCTCCTGCAATTTTTCCCGGTCATAGTCGGAGGTGGTCTCCTCGATCTGCGCACGGATCTGTTTGACACGACCCTCCAGTGCGGAACGCGCTCCGGCACCATCAACGATGGTGGTGTTGTCTTTATCGATTGAGATGCGTTTGGCCTTTCCCAAATCTGCCAGGGTCAGGCTCTCCAGCTTGATTCCAAGGTCTTCGGAAACCACCTGACCGCCGGTGAGAATGGCAATGTCTTCCAGCATGGCTTTTCTTCGGTCACCGAACCCGGGGGCTTTGACGGCAGCCACCTGAAGGGTGCCGCGCAACTTGTTAACGACCAGGGTCGCCAGCGCTTCGCCGTCAACATCTTCGGCGATGATAATCAGCGGCTTGCCCATCTTGGCCACCTGCTCGAGTACCGGCAGCAGATCTTTCATGTTGCTGACTTTTTTCTCATTGATCAGAATGAAGGGATCTTCCAGAGACGCTACCATCTTCTCGGGATCGGTTACGAAATAGGGGGAGAGGTAGCCGCGGTCGAACTGCATACCTTCAACCACGTCCAAGGTGGTTTCCATGCCCTTGGCTTCTTCAACGGTGATGACACCTTCTTTGCCGACTTTGTTCATGGCCTCGGCGATGATGTTGCCGATCGTTTCGTCATTGTTGGCGGAAATGGTTCCCACCTGAGCAATCTCACGCTGATCCTTGGTCGGTTTGCTCATCTTGTGAAGCTCTTTGACGGCTACTTCAACAGCCTTGTCGATGCCGCGTTTGATGGCCATGGGGTTGTTACCTGCAGCGACGAGCTTCTGGCCTTCTTCATAGATGGCACGGGCGAGAACGGTTGCGGTGGTGGTTCCGTCTCCAGCCATATCACTGGTTTTACTGGCCACTTCCTTGACCATCTGGGCGCCCATGTTTTCGAACTTGTCTTCCAGTTCGATCTCCTTGGCTACGGTGACGCCGTCTTTGGTCACGGTGGGCGATCCCCATGATTTATCGATAACGACGTTTCTGCCCTTGGGGCCTAAGGTGACAACCACTGCATCGGCAAGCGCCTTGACGCCGTTGAGCATTGCTTCGCGGGCTTTCATATCATATTTAATTACTTTACCAGCCATGTTTCATAACCTCCCTGTCTAACGTTAGTGGAATATTTGTTACTCAATGACGCCGAGCACGTCGTCTTCACGCATAATGAGATACTCTTCACCGTCGATTTTTACTTCAGTGCCGGAGTACTTTCCGAAAAGAATCCGGTTGCCGACCTTGATCTCCAGTGCCACACGCTTGCCGTCATCACCCACTTTGCCATTTCCTACAGCCATAACTTTCCCCTCAGCCGGTTTTTCCTTGGCGGTGTCCGGGATGATAATGCCACCTTTGGTTGTGGTCTCTTCTTCGACGCGCTGCACCAGAATTCGATCCTGCAATGGTCTGAGTTTCATTTTTCCTTCTCTCCTTTTTTTGTTTTGAACTTGTGTTGAACACCTAAAAAAAGCAAAGCCTCACAACTATTTAAAATAGGTCGGTCCACGTAACCTGACGTTTAACAAATGTCATCGCATATGCTGATTTTTTTCAGGAAAACGAAAGATTCAATAATCTAATCACACGTCATGATTTGTAAAGAGTGGATGTTATTTTTTATATGGGGGAACCACGAGTCTCTTTTTTTCCACTGCCGCTTTAATCATCGATGCCATTGGATGATACCGAGCGCTTGTCATTCGGAGCCGGGCAATCAATCATCGGCCTTCGTTGTTTTGGCGTCCGAACCGCCGGTGCTGCTTTTCTTATCGGCGACCGTTGTTGATTCAGGATTTTTGCTGTCGGCTGCAGCCGCTGTTTTCTTGGAATAATCCGTTACATACCAACCGGTTCCTTTAAGGTGAAAGCTACTCTGGGAAATCAGTTTGTTCAGCTTTCCCGAGCAATGCCTGCAAGTGGTTAACGGGGCGTCTGAAAATTTCTGGATCGCCTCTTCGATTTCTCCGCACTCCGTGCATTGGTATTCGTAGAGCGGCATGGTTCTATCTCCCCTGTAACATAGTGCAAAAATTAAATAAAATTGGATATTCAGTCGAATTGACTGCACTAATATATGTCACTTTTCGTGCTTGTCAAGAAAATGCAGACGAAAATCAGGGGATGGTTTTTAAACCGTCGAAGGGGGTGCGCCAAGTGCGGTAATAATCAAGCACAGCACCTAGTCCATGGGCCTTCACAGGATCGAGAATGTCGTGGGTGATCCCGTGTACCCGACGCTCTTCGATGAGTTTTTCCATATCGCTGGCATTAAAATTTTGGAGAAAACGGCTGAAACGAACGATATGGACCAACTCATGGGTGACCACATACAGGGCGAACGGGGAAAGTGCGATTTCCGGACGCTTCCTGAGGATTTCAAGGATCGCATGATCCTGAATGCAGATTTTATAGAAGTCATATGTGCTGGATCCCAACACCCCATTTTTCAGTTTGCCTTCGTATCGAATGATTTGGGCAAAGGGGCCGTTGACGATTTCATCCTCGGCCAGGTCGGCAAGGGTTTTGACATCGAATTTAGGGCGCAGCCACTGGGTTGACGACATTTTATAATGGTTGCTGACCAACTCCTCGGCCATGGCCACGGCATTGTTGACAATCGTCAATTCATCGTCCCTGAATGTGGAGATGACAGTCTTTTTTTTCATGAAATTCCTGTAGCATACCCCTTTTCAAGGATCAATGGCTTAATCAGGCGGGGCGGTGACAGAAAAAGACCGTTTCGTTCATGATTTTGAGACGTCGAACTTCCTGTCTCCTCCTATGGGGGCTGATCGTCGATGGAAATCAAAAAAATATGGACAACAAAAGTGCGATGGTATAAAAGAACGGGTTTATCCAGATACTCTAATATGAATGGGGGTGATCAGTTGGGCAGCGTGATCAAGAAAAGAAGAAAAAAGATGCGCAAGCATAAGCACCGAAAGCTGTTGGCCCGCACGCGGCATCAGAGAAGAAAGGGTAAATAATGATACCTTCGGCCTTCTGTGATGGACACCAATAAAAAGCACCGACACCACGCGCGTCGGTGCTTTTGTTTCCTTTTGATTAAAATGTCGCTAAGGCCTTCCCACCGTATTCCCCTCGTAACCCTTCATGTATTTGAAGATCTCAGAGTCCGTTGACAGAATAATCGAGCTGTTTTCGGAGAGCGCCTCGTTGTAGACTTCCAGCGTTTTCACGAAGGAATAAAATTCAGGATCCAGCCCGTATGCTTCCGCATAGAGCTTCGTCGATTCCGCATCTGCCTTACCCTTAACCTCCTGGGCGGTTCGGTAGGCTTCCGACTCGATGCGCTTCAATTCCCGCTCCTTTTCACCCAGGATTTTCTGGGCTTCTCCTTTTCCTTCGGACCTGAATTTTTGGGCAATCTGTTTTCTCTCGGCAATCATCCGGTCGTAGACGGATTTCCTGACTTCTTCGACATAGTTGACCCGTTTGATCTTGACATCGACCAGTTCGATGCCGAAATTGGACAGTTTGGGCTTGGCCTGATTCAGGATGCCGGTGTCGATCTTGTCGCGGCCGACAAACACCTGAGAAAATCTGACTGGTTTGTCTTTCTCCGTTTCCTGATCTGTCCCATCGCCCAGATCCTCGAAGGTGTCCAATTCGCGGTTGCTGTTTCGAACCGCTTCGATAAGGCGGTTGGAGGTGATGAAGTTTCTAACCGTGGGGTCGATGATTTCGTCCAGCCGCTGCTGAGCGCGGCTTACGTATCCCACCGTCTTGAAAAAAAGGACGGGGTCAACGATCTTCCAGCGGGCAAAGGTGTTCACCCAGATGTAGGTTTTGTCCTTGGTGGGGATCTGCCCAGGGTCCCCATCCCATTCCTGAAGGTTGTTAGGAAAAACCAGCGCTTTTTCGATAACCGGAAGTTTGAAATTGAGTCCCGGTGTTGTCACCGTTCGTTGGACTTTGTCGAAACGGGTGACCACGACCTGTTCGGTTTCATCCACGGTATAAGCACAGATAAACAGTATCAATACCAGCGCACCGGCGATAGCCAGCAATATTTTTGCTTTCATTTTGTTTCACCACCGCTGTTTCCGAGGTTCAAGAGAGGCAGAACGTTCTTCTGGTCGGCATCCACGATGAATTTCCGGCTGATCTTGGGCAGCAGTTCCTTCAGCGACTCCAGATACAGCCTCCGCTTGGTCACGTCTTTGGCCTTGGCATATTCCTTATAGAGGTCCTTGAACCGGGCCGCATCACCCTGGGCCCGGTTGACCCGGTCCAGCGAATAGCCTTCGGCGGCTTTGATGGTGCGTTCCGCCTCACCCTTGGCAGCCGGAATAGCTTTGTTGTAGTCTTCGCGGGCCTGGTAAATCATCTTCTCTTTTTCCTGCGTGGCCTGGTTGACTTCATTGAAAGAGGCTTGCACCGGTGTGGGCACATTGGTTTTTTTCATCTCAACGGTGACCACGTTGATCCCCGTCTCCCATTGGTCCAGTTCCTCCTGAAGGACCCGCTGCGCCTCTACGGCGATTTCATCGCGTTTAGTGATCACCTCGTTGATGCTTCTATCCCCGACCACCAGTCGCATGCTGGATTCAGAAAGGTCGCGCAGCAGGCCGTTGGCATCTTTTACCTTGAACAGGTAGTTGTATGGATCCTTGATTTTGTATTGAACGATCCACGGCACGACCGCCACGTTCAGGTCGCCGGTGAGCATCAGGGAAATGTTGGCCGTGTCCGAGGCCGAAACATACCCGCCATCATTTTCGTTACGATCGGACTGGAAGCCGAACTCTTCCTTGTAGACGCGGTCCTGGCGAACCTTGGTAACTTTCTCGATGCCGAAGGGCATTTTGAAGTTAGGACCCGGTTCGGCGATCCGGACAAACTTGCCGAATCGCTGAACAACCCCAACCGAACCGGACTCGATGGTAAAAAAGACAGAGTAACCGATCATCAGTACGGCGATGACAACAATAATCAGCATCGAACCGCCCGGAGGCCTGATTTTTTTCAACTGATTAATGATATCATCCATTTGCGGAGGAACGCCGCCAGGTTGTTGTTGGTGCTGGCGGTTTAACTTTTCCCAATCCCAAGCCATTTTTTATCCTTGTGTAGTGGTGATGCTAACATGGTTCTTGCCGCCGCTTTCAGGATCGATGGGCTTACTCATCGCCTTATTGTGTCGAAAAGTAACGCCCATCTATGCCGGGTGGAATTTGACGGTTGGCGGAAAGATGAATTATAGCTGGCCCTAGACGATTTTCAAATGTAAGGTAATTTAAGATTGACATCCTGCTAAGTCAAGGGAAATCAAAGGCCAGCACCCATCTGGTTCACTTCGAACCGAATGCTGTGGGTTTGTGTTGACTTCCGGGAGGACTGTTTCTATACCAAATTATATGGCCCAATCATTGTGCAATGCTGTTTTACCGTAGTTGTAGAGGAGATCGATCCGGCATGGAGAAAAAACGTCCGCCGAACAGCACGTTCACACCCATTGGCCGAGTGCTGGAATCCATTCTCGATCAATGCCGGTCCGACAGCGGTGGAGGTATACTGCAACTGGTCCATGTGTGGGAAAAAGTGGTGGGGCCGCCGATTTCAGACAATGCAAAACCCTTTGCCGTCAAGGGATCGCTTCTGTTGGTGCATGTGTCCAGTTCCGCGTGGCTCCATCAGCTGCAGTTTTTGAAAGCAGAACTCCTGGGAAAGCTGAACCACGGCCTTCAAAGCGAACGGATCGAGGATATTAAATTCAAAGTCGGTCTGATGTAACACTCCCCCGAACCGGGCACCGGCTTGCCGGCTGCCCCTTTGTCGCCTGATGTGCGCCGTTGTGAACATACTTTACGTTGCCTGCTGCAAACTCATTGAGCCAGGGGAGATAATTCGTACCATGGAACTGCTGACCCGCGATCATTTTTTTAATGGCACCATCGTCCTGAATCAACCAGGCTCAGGCTACCGGTTCTCTATTGATGCGGTGATCCTTTCCCATCTGGTCTGTCCGGCGCCCGGTGAGACCGTACTGGACCTGGGAACCGGTTGCGGTGTGATTCCCATTATGCTGGCGTTCCGGCATCCGGAAATCCGAGTGATTGGCGTAGAGATCCAACCCTCTCTATCCCGACTGGCCCGACAGAATGTGGCGGACAACCGCGTAGCCGACCGGGTCGGTATTGTGGACAAGGATATTGGACATTTGTCACTGGCGGATATCGGTGGACCGGTTGACCTGGTAGTGACCAACCCGCCCTACCGAAAACTGGACAGCGGCAGGATTAATGCCGACAGTCAGAAGGCCGTGGCGCGGCATGAATTGAAGGTCGACCTGGAAACGGTATTGCTGACTGCCCGGCGAATGCTGCGAAGGTCCGGACGGTTTTCCATTATTTACCCATCCGTTCGAGCCGTGGATCTTGTGGCGGCCATGCGGTCGTCGGGTATTGAGCCCAAAAATTTGACGATGATCCACTCCAAATCGACGTCGCCGGCCCGGTTGGTTGCGGTTTCCGGGATCAAGGGCGGGCGACCGGGGCTTGAAGCCGGCCCGCCGCTTTTCCTTTACCATGAGGATGGTACATATACCCGCGCCGTTGAAACAATGTTCTCCGCTTGAGCGACCCGAATTGCGGCATGGGAGGTGCCGGACGGGATAGCCTGGAAGATTGCCTATTCCATTAGTGTGTGCATTACCAGCCCCGATTTCACTTTTGGATAGAAGTATGTAGATTTTCGGGGCATGATCAATCCTTTCTGGGCGACCTCTTGAACTTGTTCGATCCGGGTGGGATTGAGGATAAATGCCACATCATAGGTGCCGTTATCGATTGACTGCAGCGCCTTATCCGCCGTGCTGGCGTAACCGATAAGCTGTTCGTTGTCCAGTCGCATCTGGTCAAATCCCAGAATTTTCATAAACACCAGGCGGGTCAGCACGGTTACATCCAGCAGCCGCAGCGATGCATCCAATTCATCAGCAAACAGTTGGTCCATGACGCCGGACTTGAGGGTCAGCAAATAGAAAATCGGCGATTGGTGGGCATAGATCCCCATACACTGCCGGTTTTCCGCATCGTTGAGGGCAACCAGAAATTCTCGTTCAACCCGTTGGCGATCGCCAGGCGCAAAGGGGTGTTCGGTAACCTCGAAGTAAGTCCGGAATTTTGCCATCGCCTTTTGCAGGTCCTCAGCGCTGACCGCCTTAAGGAGGCGGTGGGCGGGAAGAATGATCAATCCCGGATCGCTCATGCTGCACAGGTACATCAGGACGGTGTTGGCCGGATGCCGGTCGCTGAAGGAGGGATCCGTTTCCTTAAGATATTTTCTGAAGTTCAAGGCGGTTTCGTAGCGGTGGTGGCCGTCGGCGATAAACAGCCGCTTGTCTTGCATCGCCGTGGCTACCCGGCGGTGAATCTTCGGATCGAGGATTCGCCACAACTGGTGCCTGTGGCCCTGATCGTCCCTAAAATCAATGAGGGGTGCGGATTTGTCAACGGCCTGTTCGAGAGAGCTCAAAAGGCCGCCGTCATCCGGGTACAATGAGAAGATCGGGCAATAGTTGCAATGGGTGGCCTTCATCAACTCGAGTCTTTCGGACCGGACTTTCGAAAAAGTTTTCTCATGAGGGAGAATGATGCGTTTTTCGAATGGTTCGAGGCCGACCAGCGCAATCAAACCATAGCGGGTAATGGTTTTTTCTTCGTGGACGTAGGTAATGGACTTGAGATACAGGGCCGGCTGGTCATCCTGTCTGAGGATGCCTTCCGAAATCCATTGCCGGTAAAAGCCTGCCGACCGGGTGTGGGGATTGTCCTTGGCGCTGTCACTCGTTTTGGCCCGCCCCAGAATCAGGCGGATGACATTGTTGGGGTGCCTTTCATAAAAGGACGCCTGCTCGTCTGGTGAAATTACATCATAAGGCGGTGTCGTGACAGTTGCACTGTCCGGAATTTTTTCCGGATTATAGAGAACGCCCCTGAAGGGCTTAACGGTAGCCATTGCTAAGCATATCCTTTCTTTTTTAGACAAGTCGGATGCCGAATCGAATTCAATACTATAAGTAACCTTATCAGTTCAAGAATAATCCTTGGTGTGTTTTTTTGGGTGGCCTGCCAATCTTTGCCAAAGAGAAACTTGAGGGTTGACAAACAAAGCGCAAAAAGGATATCGGTTGCTTCTTTATGCTGGTGCCAGTGAGGGGAAAGGAGAGGTGGCCGAGCGGCTGAAGGCCCCGCTCTCGAAAAGCGGTATCCTGCCAAAAGCGGGATCGTGGGTTCGAATCCCACCCTCTCCGCCACTCATTCCCAATAAATTCGGTAGGTTAATGTCTGAAAAAAGTGGTAATGATCTGCAAATGAATAGCAACACTACTCGCCTTTCGCCCGATCGATTTTAACCACCCTGTCACCATCAACAGCACTCTTCAAAACTTGCATGCTTGGATCCGCATAGTGAGACTTGGTGGTTTCAACGGATGAGTGACCGAGGCCTTTCGAAATGATGTTGAAATCGATGCCTTTGTCGGGCATTTGTTGGCCCCAACTGTGCCGGCCGAAGTTGTTCAGTTTGATGCTCACGCCTGCCCGTTTTGCAGCTGGATTGAAAATATCGCGGTTGATGTTTTTGGAGTAGGGCTTGCCGGTATCGGGGTTGATGAATACGAATTCAGATATGGATAGCTGAGCCGCTGAGAATACATCAATCAGGGCTTCATAGAAGGGGATTTCCCGTTCCTCTTTCTGCTTGACTTCTTTGACCTTGCCATCCCTGCCAAACGCGACTTTGATCTTGATAATTCCCCGTTCGCGGTAAATGTCCTTTTTCCTTAAAGCCCTGGCTTCCGATGGCCTAACGCCTGTGATGGCCAAAAATTGGAATATGGGCCGGTGCCTGGCCGGTATCTGGTCGATGATTTTCTCCTGAGTGGAACGGTCGACACCCTCCTTGAGTTTTTTGGGTATAGAGAATTTGCCCTTGAAGACTATCTTTTCAGGGACCTGTTTCACATCACCGGACCGGCGTGCATCCTCCATCATAGCGTACATGGTGGTCAGGATGTTTTTGCGGTATTTTTTGGAAAGTTTTATCTCGGTCCACAGCTTTATATAATGGTTGTAGTTCAGATCAGAAAGGAACACATCGCCAAGGATTTCTTTTATCCATTTTATGGCTGCCCGGTAGGGATCATAGGTACCCTTTTCGATGGTTGGCCTTATCCGTTCAAGCCAGGCATCGGCATACTTTTTCAGGTGGATGGGTTTGGTTTTTTTGTATCGCCGCGGGTCAAACGTGCCGTTGGCAATTTCATTGGATATGAAGGACTGCAGCAACTTGGCCTCATGCTCAGTCTCGCACGTTTTTGGACCGATGGCTGTGTAATACTCGGAATAATAAAGGCGCTGCCCCTGCCATGTTCCGCGCAGGCACCATGCCCCTTGCTGCCGGTTAAACGATACGCTTCCCCATAGCGTCGGCATGAGATATATCCCCCCAGGTAGGTTTAACCCGAAAGAATACTGTATGGCTGCCGAAAGTGTCAATTCGTGATTGCCTCGCTAATCCCTTAAAGCCTCATTAACAAACCGGCTTTCAGGGTTGACCATGACTTTTCCATGGTATTCCTTTGCCTCGGGCCGGATCGTCAGCATGAGATTGTCACGGGCCCGGGTGATGGCCACATACATTAAGCGCCGTTCATCCTCGAAATTGCCGGCCTTGATTGCGTGAGGGCTCGGCAAGATGCCCTCGTTGCAGCCGGCAATGATCACCGATGGGAATTCGAGCCCCTTGGCCGCGTGGATGGTCATGATCTGCAGGCCCTTGTTTTCCGGTTCCACTTCATCGCTGATATTGTAGGTGGCCAGCCAATTGAGATAATCGTCCAGCCGGCCGGATCCAGTTTCAATCCATTGATCGATGAAACCAACGGATTCAGCGAATTCCATGGACGTTTTCAGCAGGTCGTGGAGATTCACGATGATGTCGACCAAACCCGTAGGACCATCGCAAGCCATTTCGTCGAAGAATTCCACCCATTCGTCGTTGTACGTTTCGAACCATTCGAGAAAATGGCTCCGACCATTGACCATGGCGTTAAGGCGCAGCTGGTTGTAGGCCTCTTCAGGGCGGTCCTTAATTCGGGGGACACGTTCAAGGCATTCATGGCGGAGATGATCGGAATCAATCTGGCTCATCTAACCATTTATGAGCATTTTTAATCAAGGAGAGACGACCGATGGCATTCGACTGGAAACAATTGGTGCGGGCCGTGGCCCCGGGCATCGCCTCTGTGTTCGGGACTCCCCTGCCGGAGGCCAAAAAGGCCATCGTATATTCACTGGTCGGCTCGCTGGGGACGATGACCGTCACGGCTGCGGCTTATTATCATGGGACTACCCGGGGCAGCGCGCGAAAAGATGGGTTGATTAGTCGGATGGCGGTAGGGGGGAAATAGTCTCTCAGCGGATCTCAACAAGTAACGTATTTGCGGTAACTGCGGATGTTGAAATTTGGTATGTATGGTTGGTGATGAGTTGGAGTAATCGCAACTTATTGACATCCTATTATTTTACAGATACCCATTTACGTATCTTTATTTTGACCGGAATTCCGACTGACCTGCCAGAACCATCTATTTGCAACATTTGACGATGGGTGCTTTTAGGTAAGGGACTCAATCTATCATCACATTGGCTACCCATTAAAATTGTCCCTACCGCCAAGCTATAAATTGCCACTTTGTGGTATGCAACTGATCGTTTTTACAGATTAATATTTGACACAACCTTCTGCATTTGGTAATTTTTTAAATCAGGCTCTTCCGCCTGTGGCATTTAAATCTCAACTCCGGCTTGATCCTATATGAAATTGCGCTTATCTGAAGTTTCCTATTGATAGCTCAGGCTCAAATTTTTCTATCCTGCTGAAAAAATAAGACTGGTTTTCCTTGAAGTTTGACCTGTGGATCAGGTGAAAAATCAATGGGGACACCACTAAAATTGAGTTGATCGGCTACTGATAAAACCTGATTTGTTCTGATATCGGCAATCCCTCTCCATGGTATTTCTTTTGATCTCAATTTGGCAATAACCCCACCTTATTTAAGTAACAATTGCTTAAGGATGATGAATCCTTTTCCAGAAAAAAATTATTACAACAAAAAATAACAAACCACAAAGGGAGGGACTATGAAACCATTAAGAATTTCAATGCGTTGGTTTTTATTTTCAGTGACCATTCTTGTATCGCTGTATGGGACAGCATATGGCGAGTACACACTTAATTGCACAGTATCTGGCAAACAAGGCCTTGGAGAATATTGCATTGTAATGCCCCCTCAAGGGGTGCCGTGGAATGAAAGATTGGTGATTTGGGCACATGGATTTCAGGATGCCGGTACTGATGTCGGGATTCCTTTGGATCAACTGTGTTTTGACGGTGTCTGCATCCCAGATTTATTGACAGGAATGGGGTTTGCTTTTGCCACAAACAGTTATAGCCGAACAGGACTTGCGGTTCCAGAGGGGGTGGCGGACATTCTTGACCTTGTCGAAAAGTTTAATGACTATATCGCTGATGTTATGGAGGATGAAGATCCGACGGAACAGGTATATATTGTCGGTGCTTCAGAAGGTGGCTTGATCACAGCGCTTTTAGCCGAGAATTATCCGGATGTTTTTGACGCCGGATGTGCTCTATGCGGTCCGGTTGGAGATTTCCCGTATCAGATCAACTATCTTGGCGATGCCAGAGTGACATTCGAGTATTTTTTCCCGAATCAGATTCCCGGGTACGGAAGATTCAATAATGTGTATGAAGATGGTGTTTATGGAATAATTGAGCCGGATGAGTGGGATGACTATTTCGATGATAAAATAGTACCATTGTTATTGGTCGACACAAATAAATCATTACAATGGATTAGAGTTGCCAGATTACCCTATGACACCGCCGATCCGATGGACACGATGCTGAATTCAGCAAAAGACGTCCTGAGATATGCGATACTCAACTTACAGGATGCCGAAGAACATCTTGGCGGTTGGCCGTTTGATAATCACCTGAAATGGTATTCCGGATCTGCAAATGATTTCAGACTGAACTGGCGTGTGAAACGTTTCAAAGCGGACACGGAAGCACTAAATGAAATGGAAGACTCTTATAATACAAGCGGTTATTTAGAAATACCGCTGATCACAATGCATACGACAAAAGACCAGCAGGTGCCATACTTCCATGAATTCCTATACAATTTAAAGTCGTTGAACAATGGATCACTTTTATCGGAGCATATCAACATAACCATCAATCGTTATGGACATTGTCAGTTTACCGTCGACGAAGCATTGGCGGGCTTTGCATTGATGTTATTCTATAATGGTGATCTGCAATTGCTGAATGGGGTTGGTTCTATATTGCAAGGCAGTCAACTCGAATCATTTGAAGTCATAGCTGAGCAGCAAGGAATACCCTATCAGACCGATGGACATCAATTAGAGGCAATTCTAAAGTAATTCTGATCAATTTTTTATGTATCATAGTAAATAATTAAGAATGCTTACCACATGAAGACAGGGCCAGAAATGGCCCTTCTTTATTTATCCGAATGCAATGGATTCCTATATCTATTCTTCGATGTAAATTGCAGGTCACCTGCATAGATCACACTCATTATTGTCCGATAGACAAAAATACACGTTTTCGGACCCTGTCGAAATGCAATGTATCCATTTACTAATCCCAAGTCAGGCGAGACATGGGAAACCTATCAATAATCCCAACATCCTAAAATTCTACAGTAGCTTATGGTTACATTCGGAGATCACACGTAATAGGCACCCAAAATGCAGGAATTTGGCGGTAATCAAAAAAGGCAGACTCATTTCTGATTCTGCCTTATAATTGATGAAGCGTTGCGGCCTACTTAGGGTGTTTTCCAAGTTACATTAGACAACACAATTTGCTGATAACTCCTGTCCTAATTTCCAATTTCTGACAATCTGATTTCGCAAAAAATGGGTAACACTCCGGTAACTAGAAAACAAGGAGAAAGGAGTGTTATTCATGGGAACTCACCGCAAAAGAAAACCGCAGAAAAGGGGCAAGCGGGGGCGATCCGCGGCACCATACCCTTTCGAACTACGCCTCAAAGTGGTGAAGTTGTACCTGGAGGACGGATACCCGGCGCCCCTGATTGCCGAGCAGTTCGGCATCAGCGATTACAGCGTTTACAAATGGTGTAAGCGGTATCGGCAGCACGGGGAACAGGGCCTGTTGAACAAGGTTCACAAACCATCCGGATCGAAGCTGCCGGCCGCCGTCACCCAGAGCATCGTCGATCTGAAGAAGGAACATCCGGGTTACGGGATCCGGCGCATTGCCGATACTCTCAAGCGGTTTTTCCTGGTCCGGACCAGCCCCAGTACGGTGCAGCGCACCCTGCGGGACCAGGGGCTTGCCACCCCGGTCAAAACAAAGCCCAAAAAGAATCCGGCCAAGCCCCGCTTCTTCGAACGGGCCCGGCCCAACCAGATGTGGCAGAGCGATATCCTGACCTTTCGCCTGGCGGGTAAAAACGCCTACCTGATCGGGTATCTGGATGACTACAGCAGGTATATCATCGGCCTGGGATTTTACCGCAGCCAGACCGCGGAGAATGTCATCGAGACCTATCGCCGGGCCGTAGGCGAATACGGCGTGCCCAAGGAGATGCTCACCGACAACGGCCGACAATACACCAATTGGCGGGGCACCACCCGCTTCGAAAAGGAGCTTGCCAAGGATCGGGTCAAGCACATCCGGTCCCGTCCGCACCATCCCATGACGCTGGGCAAGATCGAACGCTTCTGGAAAAGCATCCTGAGCGAGTTTTTGCAGCGGGCCCAGTTCACCAGCTACGAAGATGCCGCCGGCCGGATCGCCTTCTGGGTCAAGTATTACAACTACAAGCGCCCGCATCAGGGCATCGGCGGCCTATGTCCGGCCGACCGGTTCTTCGAGATCGATACGGCCCTGAAGCAAACCCTGGAACAAGGCGTGGAGGAGAACGCCCTGGAACTGGCCCTTAGGGGCAAACCCCGCGACCCGTTTTACATGGTGGGCCGCCTGGGGGACCAGAGCGTGGTGATCCGCGCCGAAAAGGGCAAGGTCAAGATGCTGGTGGACGATGAAAAAGAACTGGTCTACGATGCCGGAAAGGACTCCCCTCATGAAAACGCGAACCCGCCGGGTATTCGACCCGAAAGAGAAAATCACCGCCGTACTGTCCGTCTGGACGGAAACCAAGAAAATGACCCAGGTCTGCCGGGAGATGTCGGTCAGCTGGGCGCTGTTGGATCAATGGCAGAACCAGGCCATGGAGGGGATGCTCGCCGCCTTGTCTCCCAAACGGCCCCAGACGACCCGGGAACTGCCTCCCCGGCTGCAGAAACTGATCGACAGGAAGCTGTCGGGCGGCAACCTGGTCAAACTGGAAAAGCGTCTGAAAACCATCCAGAGCAAGGCCAATTAGCCTATGGAAAGAAAACCGCAGGACCAGGCCCGGTTGCGGGCGCAACTGATCATGAAGGTGCGCTGCGGTCTGATGACGGCCGCCGCGGCGGCCAGGCAGCTGGGGGCGTCCCGTAAGACCTATTACAAATGGGAGCAGCGGGGGCTGTCCGCGCTGCTCGACGGTCTGTCCGACCAGGTGCCGGGCCGGCCGGAGAAGGAGGAAGCCCCGGCCCGGGCGATGTTCGAAAAACAGATGGCCAGCCTTCGCCGGGAGAAGGAACTGCTCGAACAGAAATTGATTTTAAAGGACATCGCCTTCGACCTTCGCATCCGGTCCAAAGACCGGAAGAAAAAAAAATGAGCAGATCAAAAACATGGTGGCCCAAATAGAAACCTTAAAATCCGAATACGGCGTGCCGGTAGCCCGGCTGGTGCCCATGACCCGTGTGAGCCTGCCCAGCTACATGCGCTGGAAGCGGCGCATCCATGATGGCAGGAAGCCGGTGCAAAAGCCGGGCGCTAAAAAAATCCAGCCCATCGACCTGGGTGCGTTGAGACAGCAGATTGAAGATTTGCCCCATGGCCGCAAGCGCACGGCCGGCACTGGCAACTTGTACGAGGCCTGCCGGCATGGGATCTCGCGCCGGGAGTTCAACGCCATGGTGAAAGCGGTTCGCACAGATACAAACAAGGATAAAGCCGCCTGCCAGTGCCAGGCTAAGTGGCTGCGGCCGGATCTGGCCTGGGCCATGGACGGCCTGGAATACCGGGATTGTTACGTTCAGAACGTCCAGGACCTGTGTTCCCGGTATAAGTTCGCTCCCCTGACCAGCGCCTATGAGCCCTGCGGGGAGGAAATCGCCGGCCACCTGTCTCGGCACTTCGGCCGGTTCGGTCCGCCGCTGTTTATCAAGCGGGACAACGCCGGCAACCTGAATCACGCTTCGGTCAACGACGTTCTTGAGGAACACATGGTCATCCCCATCAACAGCCCCTATTACACCCCCAGTTATAACGGGGCTATCGAACACAGCCAGGGGGAACTGAAAACCTGGCTGTGCACATGGAAACATGCGGCCGACTCCGATCGGGAATTGGAACTGCAAGTGGACAACGCGGCCCATGCATGGAATCATCGTCCCCGGCGCAGCCTGTCCGGCAAGAATGCCTGCCGTGCCTATTTTTCTTCTTCACGATTGCGCCGCACCAAACGTCAGCGAAAGGAGGCCTATGACTGGATTTTCGATCTGGCCGTTGACATCTCTGCACGCGCCGGCAAGAATGGAATCGATCCGACCGCATGGCGCGTGGCTGCCAGAAAATGGATGGAGAGAAACCGGATGATCGTCATCCGCAAACCGGAAAAAGTGTTACCCCATTTTTTGCCGAAATATTGTCATAATTAGCGATGCAGCACAACGATTTGGTCTGCTGTGATTATTTTTCCGAATCGCAGACCCATTCAAATCCGAAACTTTTCAATGTAGTAGCACTCCCCACGGTAAGTTTTAGTGCACAATAGAAATATTTTTTTTAATTTGTCAGAATTGACCGTCTTGGATATCAACTATTTATCGTTCATTCCATGGCATTTTTTTTAGAACAATCGCAATTCCACAACGGTTAAAGGCTACAACCATAAAGGTGCCTATAAACAGAAGGATGTATAATGGAAACCGAATTGTTTTTATTAAACCTATAAGGGTAAATACGAAATACGCAATTCTTACTTGTGTATCAAAAGCGAGAAAACTTTTGAATCGATTCCAAAAGAATAAAACCTGTGCGGCACTAATAATCATAACCAAATAGTACCCTTGGTGCCATCCTAACAAGGCAGCAATGATTAAAGCCAATGTAATAGTCCACAACCACCATTCTATTTTATTGGGCTCTATAACAAGCTTCATTTTAACCACCCCTATTTAATAGTTTAACAAAGAAATTTTCGGAAATAAATAGTGATGATATATTGAGAATATCCAAGAAAAAAGGCACTGTCAAATACTGGCAGAATAAGGTTCCTGCTCCCTTGGGTTACGTCGCGTTAAAATGGTATATCATCAGGTCGTTCAATATGGCAGGCCCTAACGGTTACCTGGGATTCAACCACATAGCCGGCCAATTCGAACAGCGCGAATCCTTCACCTTTCTCGGAAAGCCTAAATAGTTCATCCTCTGCCTGTTTCCGGTCTTCATAAAAGGCGGTCGGAACATGGCTCTTATCCAATTTCATGCCGCGGCGAGTCCCGCCGGCAAACCAATGTGGATTTGATAGTTCGGACATTCGACTTCCTCGCCCTTGAGATCGTCCCAGGCGTTGTTGAAGATGGAGGTGGCGCTCAGAGACCAATGGTGATGGATGAAAGTGGCTTTTGTTATGCTATCGAAGATGGAGCGTGGTGAACAGTTCAACTATAGGCCGGTAATCAGTAAACAACCATATGATTGAAAACGCTGTTTCAGGGTGCTAAAATAGCTCCATCCTCTAAGCCCTCAGCAACAAAATGGAAATACAATGTCCTTCACACGACACATACACGAAAAGCTCAACTTTGTCCTTTCTCAAGCTGCTGGTACCATTGATGATAATGATTACCTTGTCCACATTCTGGCCTTTCAAGTTGAAACAAAAAAGCTGAATCATGTTAGGGAGTTGCTGGATTTTCGGCATACCCGAAACGCCGATAGCATAACAGTTAATGGGCTTATCCGTATGGCTGCGCTTGAAAGGGATAGGTCTAAAGATAGAGACTTCCTGCTGGCAATTCTGGTTAACACAGATTTACTGGGTCAGTTCGCTGAAGTGTTTGCTCGGATAATAGCTACAATCAATCTGAAGGTGAAAGTTTTTTCGGATGAGGTTGATGGGGCTCTCAGTTGGCTTGGTTATGATACCTCTGACAAGGCCAAGTTAAAACAATTCATCGGCCAGCATTCCCCCCCCCGCTGCTGTGGGCTGGTCAGGTAGCTCAAAGATCCTACAGTGATGGCTCATGGTTAGCTGGGGGATGCAAAATAATAAATCTGTCATTTTTTCTTCCCACTCTGTGTTCATGTGATCCGATCAAGTTCTTTCTTTACAGCCAGTCCCAGTTTCTCGATTACATAGGGCTTTTTTACATAGGCACCTGCACCGAGTGACTGGACAGCCTTTACTTGTTAGCGGCGGTCTGAAAATGTTCTATTTTTGGCGATTTCAAATTGCATGATCCAACCAATGAGGATTTCAGTTGCCGGAACCCATTTCGAGTGAGCCCGGCTACGTTTTTACACAACCATCATAATTCGATTTGTTCCTTCATCCGGAAGCTTTTTCCTTGGATGAGAACGGTTTCGGCATGGTGCAGCAATCTGTCGAGAATGGCCGACGTAAGCGTGCTGTCGTTGTTGAAGATTTCCGGCCAGTCCTTGTAGGCGCGGTTGGACGTGATTACTAAGGCGCCCTGTTCATAGCGCTGACTGATAACCTGGAACAAAAGGTCGGCTCCGGCCTTGTCGATGGGTAAAAAGCCCAGTTCGTCGAGGATCAACAGTGATGGGCGAGTATATTTTTTCAGTTCCTGTTTCATTCTTCCCGCCGCCTGGGCCGCGGAAAGCGTGTTGATCACATCGATGGCGGTGGCAAACAGCACCGTATATCCTTTGAGGCAGGCCTCGTAGCCCAAGGCGGACGCCAAATGGGTTTTGCCGAGTCCCACGCCACCCAAGAAAATGACATTGGCCGACTGCTTGACAAACTGCAACCGGAACAGTTGCTGAACCTGAAGGCGGTTGATTTTTTTTGGCCATGTCCAATTGAACTGATCCAGCGTTTTAATCACCGGAAAGCGTGCCTGGTTGATGCGACGTTTGGTGGAACGATCTTTTCGCAACGCCGCTTCGCCGTCGGCCAGTTTCTCCAGATAGTCTTCGTGCGACCAACTGTTTTTGGCGGCTTTTTGGGCCAGCGGATGATGGTGCTCACGCATAAACGGCAATTTCAGGTATTTGAGGTTGAGTTCAAGGGGAGGGTCCGGCAGTTGCGTGTCAGTCATGGTCTCTCCTTTTGGTAGATGCTCAAATCGGGCGATTCCACCGTCAAGTCCAACAGATCTTCACGGCGGGTCAGATGCAAAGCGCCGGGTTTTGGCAGACAACGTGTGTGCTGTTCGAGCAGGTTGGCAATATACTCACAGGAGAACGCCTGGAAGGTAAAAGCGTCTTCCAACGCTCTGGCGACGGCTTCTGGGCTGTAGATTTCGCTTAGGGCGACGATTTTCTGCACATGATGATAGGGGTTCATGCGACGCTGTTCGAGCTTTTGATAGTATAGCGCGGATTGGGGCGACAAGGAGAGAAAGCGCATCACGATTTTCTGTTCACGGGCCTTCTTGCGCCAGAGCAAAAGCTGTTTGGGGTGATCCGGATCTTCGATGTCCAGATGGCGGTCATAGCTGCGAGCGTGGCGGGCAATCAGCTTGTTGTCATAATAAAGGCAAATCCGATCGGGATAGGTTTTCAACGTCAGTTGTCGGCCGGCATACTCGGCCGGCACCGAGTAGCGGTTGGCATCGAGTGCCACGCGGAACTGGCTCGATGCCCGGACCTGGGAGACGGTGGCGATGTCGAACCGGTGATGGGGCAACGGATTGAGATAGGCCCGCTCATTTTCGAAACGCACAATCGGCTGCTCGCGGGTCTCGCCGTGGATGCGCACGTTGGCCACCGTGTCGAGCCAGTGCCGGGCTGCCGGATGAATCGCGGTAAAATCGGAGATATCCAATCCGGCCAACAGGTTCTTTTTTACATAGCCGACACCGTTTTCCACACGCCCTTTTTCATTGCCCTTGCCCACATTGCAGGCCGCGATGGTAAAACCGTAATGATTGGCAAAGTCCAGGTATTTGGGGTTGAACACCGGCGCCGTTCCCACAATGCGCTTGAGCACGGCACTTTTAAGATTGTCGACCATGATTCGTTGGGGAACCCTGCCGAAGAACTCAAAGGCGTTTTGATGACATCCCAAAAAATGCTCCATGGTTTGGGAGACGGTAAACTCGACATACATCATACGGCTGTAGCAAAGGACCATGACAAAAAAGCTCAGTCGTCTGCGGGTGGAACCGACATTAACCGCACCAAAGGAACCCCAGTCCACCTGGGCACACTCCCCCGGAGCAAACGACAAGGTGAGAAAGGCGCGGGTCTTCGGCGGTCTGACCTTGCGGACATACTCCTTGACGATGGAATACCCGCCCTTAAAGCCCTGCTCACGCAGGCGTTGAAGAAGCTGGATTGCCGTGTAGGGATGGGCTTGGAGCAGACGGACAATATCGCTTTTGAAAGGATCGAGCTTACTGGCTCGCGGGGAACTTTGTCTGGGTCTGAACCGCGTTTGGTCGAGCCATTTTTTGACTGTTCTCACGTCCATGGCCAGTTCCCGGGCGATCTGTCGGGCGGTCAACCCGTCGTGTTGGTTCAGATGCCTGATTTTGCTGAAAAGGGCGTAATCGATCATTGTCTGCCCTCCCCGAGGTGCTTGAAAATCTGTTCAACGGATTGGAGGGTGCCGGTCTGCCTGATTGGTTCGGCATCGATGGCCAGGACCTGATACAACGGATTTCGATAGGCAATCAGGCCGATGTCGACCAGTTCGTCCCGGGTCCGGACCGAGGTGTGCTCATCCATGGCCAGACGCTGGGCCAGGGTTCGGGCAGAGTAATAGCTCATCCCCCTGGCATCGGCTACGGTGACCAGAAACAGGTACAGCGCCGCAGCAGCATGGGTACAGCGATCAATATAGTGGTCGCTGACCAGGCGGTGATCGAGCCAACTGAACCGTTTGGGTGTTCTACGGATACGGTCGGGGCAAATGGGTTGTTTGGCTACCATGGCGGCCTCCTTCACATTGGGGGTTAAGGATATCGTTGCCGAATTGTTGCATGCGACGGGCGGCCATGACGATGTCATCTTGTAACGCATACCCGGTTAATTGGGCAATAATGCCAATTAATACGGAAGGTTGTCGCGTTAAGAGATCTTGTAACGCATTGTCTGCAAAATCGGTATTATTATCAATTGTTTCAAGAGTTTGTTGGATCAAGGGATCTTGTAACGCATCGGAGGTGATTTTTGGTTTTCGGAGCCAGTAGCCAGGGTTGTCGTCTCGCCAGCGTTGGACCCGTTGCACATTCTCCGGCCCGCTAAAGTAATCGCGGTTGTCTGGTTTTTGGAGCCATCGCCTCTGACTGGCAGCCTTGCTGGCCTTGCGGCATTCAGGTTGGCGGCAGTAGCGTTGTCTATCTCTATTTCGAGGATCGGGAACGAATAAGATATGGCAATGACAACATTTTTTACGCTTAATCCCTGGCATCGGTCGCAGCCCTCCTGCGTACCAATGATACAGGAATTGAGATCGATTTGAATAATCGGGTGCGGCAAGAAAATGATAGAAGAAAAAGAGAAGAAGATCGTTTAAAATTTACATTATGGAAGAAAATGGACGGGGAAGGACCTGGACTATTTCAAACCGCCAGGAAGAAAACAGTTTTAGAACGCCGCTGGCATTTACTCGATCAGACTCAGAAAAACCGCTGACGACAATCGCCTTTTGTTGCGGATTTATTTCAAGCACACTCTTATATGTGTCCAGTCCATCCATGCCGGGGTCCATGATCATATCCAGAACTATCAAGTCAACCTTGTGCGCTTTCAAAAAATCCACTGCCTCTTCACCACTTTGTACACTCGAGACGCTGTAATTTAATTTTACGGTTCTCTATGAAGCTCCAGTTTGATTGGTTGTGACCGTATCTGTCACAGCCCCGCGGTAATGTGGCCTCATAACCCAAAACAGGAGGCCGCCACCATGACCGATTTTACCATTGCCGAGGATTTCCCGAAATCCGAAATCGAATTCGATCAACGTTTTTCACAACCGGATGCCTGTTTCGATTATCTGTTCCAACAAAAATGGCCCGATGGCTTTGTGTGCAAAAAATGTGGCCACACACGGTACTGGTTGAGTTCAAGAAACCTGTATATTTGCACCCAATGCGAACATCAACATTCGTTGACGGCCGGAACGATCATGGACAGTTCCAAAAAACCGATCACCTACTGGTTTAAAGCCATGTGGTGGTTCACGACTCGCAAATCCGGCATCAATGCGGTGAACCTGAAGGAACTGCTGGGCTTTGGCAGTTATCAAACCGCCTGGACCTGGCTTCAAAAGCTTCGTCGCTGTACCATTCGCCACGAGCGCGAAAAGCTTTCCGGCCGCGTCGAGGTCGATGAGTTTTTCATCGGGGGGCAAAGCCCAGGCAAACGGGGCCGGGGGGCTGAAGGCAAATCCATTGTTGCGATTGCCGTGGAACGGTGAGACATCGAAAAACGAATGGGTCGCATTCGTTTGCATGTCGCCCTGGATTGCTCAGGATATTCATTGGAAACCTTCATCCTCGACAATATCGAGCCCGGTTCGACCATCGCTACGGACGATTGGCAAAGCTATAATATCATTGATAAAGATCAGTATCGACGCGAGATAACGAACCAAAGCAAAAGCAAGGATTACGAAAAACTATATGGTGTCCATTTGGTAACGACCTTGATCAAACGACTGATCAGAGGAACCTACCAGGGACGATTCGAACCGAAATACCTCCAAAACTATCTTGACGAGTATGTGTTTCGCTTCAATCGCCGCAAATCGAAGAGCATTGGCAAAAAGTTCATGCGTATCGTTCAACAGGTGCTGAAGACGCCCCGGATATCCTGGCCAGAGATTCCGTGGGATGTGGACCCCATCTCTGAGTATTTCCTGACAACTGGAGCTTCATAGAGAACCGTATTTAATTTTTCAAGGATCAGAGTTGCAATTCTCCGCTGTCCCTTGACATCATCCACGACAAGGATAGATTCGCCTTTCCCCATGTATTCAGAAATTGCTACGGCAACATGTTCGGCGGATAATTCTTCCCTCGCCACAGGGAGATAAATTTTAAATGTACTTCCTTTTCCCTCTTTGCTCTGTACGTTGATGTAGCCATCATGATCTTTCACCGTACCCCAGACAACCGCCAACCCCAATCCCGTTCCGCTTCTCCCCATGATTTTTTTCGTATAAAATGGCTCAAAGATCCGTTTTATATCAGTTGCATGGATACCTTCCCCTTCATCGGACACAGAAAGGACAACATAGTCTCCCTCAGAAATCTTGTCATAGCCGTGAATCGGCATGTCCAGATACTGATTAGTCGTCTTGATGGTGACGAGACCGCCTTTCGGCATTGCTTCGCTTGCATTAGAAACCAGATTGTATACAGACTTGCTGAGATGTAAGGAAGAGCCGGAGACGTTCAGCAGGTCAGGCTCAAGATCGGTTTTGATCTTTACCAAGGGATGGTTAAAGGATAACTTCGTAAACTCAGGTGACTGTTTAAAATCGGAGACGACCTTGTTAAGATTCAGAACCTCCCTTCCGGGAACCCCGCGCCTGGCAAGGGTAAGCAGATCGTCGACGATCGCCGCTGCCTTCTTGCCTCCTTTCATAATCGCCTCAAGTTCTGCCCTGATTGCGCTCATCTTATTTTCTTTAAGCAGGAGCAATTCAGCATAGCCAAGGACTATGCCGAGGATATTGTTGAGATCGTGGGCTACACCACCTGCCAGAATTCCCAAGGACTCCATCTTCTCGGCGCGACTCAGTCGCTCCTGTAGCCTTAACCTTTCCTCCTCGGCCTGCTTACGCTCGCTGATGTCAATGATTGTTCCCTCGATGACATCACTGGATGGATTTGTCCGGGCGCTGAACTCTGCCCAAAAGGTCTCACCGGTCAGACGATTTTTTAACTGTAACACATGATCTGCTATATATCCTTGTTCTCGCAAGAGTTTTTTTAATTCCTCACGGTCTGAAGGATTGGTATAAAGGTGTATAGTATCCATACCGATCGCGCTATCGACGGTAGGGAATCCGGCCAAGTCACAATATCGCTGATTGCAGGCGATGATCTTCGCATCTAACATGCCTGTCTCGAAGAGACCGACATGAGCGTAATGATAAAGATTGCGATACTTCCGTTCGCTCTCACGCAGCGCCTCCTCCGCGCGCTTGCGCTCGGTGATGTCGACGAATGTCACGATTACTTGAACTATTTGACCATTAACAATCACTGGGTTTGCATTAATCAAAACCCACACATCATTTTCCAGCCCTTTATTAGGACGGTGCACTCCAGCAACCAAGTTCCCTAGCGGCTGGCGCGTTGCAATAACTTGGTTGACCGGATATTCTTCAACATCCATTACGGTTCCATCCGCGTTGAAGAAATGCCAGTCTTTGTCAATCGCTGTTTTCCCAAGCAGCTGAGCTTCGGTCAGTCCCAGTAACTCTTGTGCTATGGGATTGCAGGTCAATATTCGCGTATTCGGTCCATGAACAACTACAGCTGTCTGAATCTTTTGAATTAATGTTTGATAATTTTCTTCGCTCTCCCTCAGCGCCTCTTTCATCTGCTTGCGCTCAGATTCCCCTTGCTCCAGTTCCTGGAGTTTCATCTTTAAAAAGGCGTTCTCTTCGATAAGTTTTTTATTCGTACCGGATGGATCTGTCACCTGGAGCCACCTTTCGAGAATATCCTGGCTGAAACCAATGACGGGCAATCACTCCTCGTGAAAAAATCTGTGATTCATTGAGAATAGTTTGTGTTGGTCAGCCCTGTCAAACATTTTGATAGCTGGGCTTCTGTCCGGTCACCGATAATTTGGTACGGATACAGATAAGAAAATGGGTATCTGTAAAATGATAGGATGTCAATAAGTTGCGATAACTGCAACGAATCACCGGTATGGACAAATTTAGCGAAATAAAGATAATCCCAATGTATCTGTACCGGTTCTGAGACCTATTTCGGTTTTAACGTATGTGGCTAAATCAGGTACTTATGAACTTGGTCCTTGATGCTTGTAATCATCGTTAGGAAGAGGAGATCAAATTTATCAAGATATGGCTAACTTCCTCTGGTTTCTCAAAGACTGGCAAGTGCCCGCTGCCTGAGATTTCGCTGAATTTTGAAGTAGGAATAAGCTCACGGATTCTGCTACGTGAATGCTGTGTTATAAAAGAATCCTCAGACCCGGAAATAAGCAAGACAGGAATCTCTAAATTTCCTACGATTTGATATTGCTCTGTTGCATCTTTAAAAACACAGTGTCGGAGGGTAGAAAGGAATGATCGAAGATACCCTTTATATCGCATTTGTTCGCTTAAAAGGATACGATAATCATCCTCAAGTTCCTTTCTGTACAATCCTTTAAGAAGAGATTTTATAACGAACGATTGTCCAAAAAGAGACATCAATATTTCGCCCAACAGCGGGATTGTAAGAATATTAGCGATCATGGGTTTTGATACCGCGATACCTGCCGGTGCGATTAGTGCGAGTTGATCAGTTTTTTTGGGAAACTTTGCTGCATAGTTGATGGCTATCATACCGCCGAGTGACCAACCAACGAGTGTAACCGGAATTTTTATCGAAAGCTCTTTAATAATATCATCAAGCTGGTTGATATACAGATCGATATCGTGATTCAAATCAGGACGATCAGAATAACCTCGCCCGTATAAGTCATATTGTAAAACTCTAAATCCATGGCTGGTTAATGAATCTACAATTTTTGACCATATGCCGAAAGGACCACCAATTCCATGTATTAGGACCACAACTTTACCATCTGAAGGGCCGGACAATTTATAGTGCGTCAGACCTTTAGATAGCCGAGAAAATGAACCAGATGCATTCGTTCTTGCATCATCCCCAAGTTCTTTTATTTCACCTCTACAAGGAAATAGTATCATTTATAGCGCTCCTTCATTGGGATAGGAAAAACTCTATTCCGCAGGGCATAGATCCCCAAAATGAAAAAACATGACCATACACTCATACTTGGCTGAAATACTTATCTCGAGAATAAACGGAGCCAGCAATCTATTCGCCGTTTAGTGGCAATCACTAAATCTTTAAAACTTGTATTTATAGGGCCTGATGGGTTCAGGAACAACTGGTGAAGGACCCCATAATTCAGTGAACACATTGGTTGTGTATTGTCTCAGCTCATCAAAAATCTTTTGAATATCATCGCTGGAATACCATGAAGCCCAAGATTCCATATCCTTAAATTCATAAGTTGCTACAACTTGAGATGATCCTGTGGCCGGGCGATATGCTCTAAACTCAGTGACTCCGGGGATAGAGAGTTCCTTAGGTATTGATGATTTAGCCCATTCAGCGTAACTATCAACCGATTGAGGTAGAACGTCCCATTTTACAACAAACATAACCATGGATTCCTCCTCTCGTTTTGATGTTGTCAATAGTACTACGTCTGGATATTGAAATCTGGAAAATATCGACAGAATCGCTGCCCATAAAACGCCTGATTCTCAACGTCAATGAAGATACATTGATTTTATTTCCCGTCACCACATATTGTCAAATGTTGTAAATAGATGGTTTTAAGCCTGCCTGCCAATGCCCAAGTCAAAATCCAGATTTGTAAATGGTTATCTATAAAATGTTATGATGTCAATAAGTTGCGATAACTCCAACTCATCACCAGTCATACATACCAATTTTCAACGTCCGCAGTTTCAGGAAGTTCGCTGTCTGTGATCTATTGCCCGATCTGGTGATTCCTTGAGCGGACTGACTCACAAGCCACAGTTCAGGATGAGCTCTGGAAGTTGGCTTAGAGGGCAGGGGAGGTGTGCATTTACCCCAATTTAGTGGACACCTCAAAAAGCCCAATGTATATGGGCAACAGGAGGTGTTCCAATGTCAAAGAAAAAAAGAAGGAGCTACAGCCGAGAATTTAAAAAGGAGGCCGTAGCGCTGATCACTGAAAAGGGATACGGTATCGCCGAAGCATCCAGAAATCTGGGTATCGAATACAGTGTCCTACGTCGCTGGAAAATGCAGTTGGCCGATGATCCTCAAAACGCCTTCCCCGGAAAAGGGAAGCGAAATCCTGAAGACCAGGCGTTCAAAGATCTTCAACGTGAACTGGACCGGGTTAAAGAAGAGCGTGATATCTTAAAAAAAGCGCTGGCCTACTTTGCGGAGGATCAGAAATGAAATTTCGATTCATTTCTGCCCACCGGGAGACGTTCAAGGTAGGCCGCATGTGCGCGTTGCTCAAGGTCTCCCGCTCTGGTTTTTATACATGGCTCAGACGTCCGGAGAGCCGTCGAAGCATTGAAAACCGGGCTTTAGAGGACAAGATCCGTGTCCTGCATGCTGCCAGCCATGGCATCTACGGTTCACCCAAGATACACCGGGATCTTACCGATGATGGCGTTCGCTGTGGTAAAAACCGTGTCGCCCGGATCATGCGTGAAGCCGGTATCCGGTCTCGTATCAAAAAGAAATTCAAAGCCACAACCAACTCCCGGCACAACCTGCCGGTAGCACCAAACCTGTTGAACCAGGAGTTCACCGTGGATGCTCCGGATCGTACCTGGGTTGGTGATATCACCTACATCCACACCCAACAGGGTTGGCTGTACCTGGCCGTTCTGCTCGATCTGTTTAACCGCAAAATTGTCGGCTGGGCCACCTCATCCCGGCTGAACCGTCAGCTTGCATTACATGCACTTGAGATGGCACTGGACCAACAAGCCCCAGCACCGGGGTTGATGCATCATTCGGATCAAGGCTGCCAGTACGCTTCCGGTGATTACCAGAAACTGCTTTCCAAGCATGGCATGATTTGCAGCATGAGCCGCAAAGGAAACTGTTACGATAACGCTGTCGCTGAGAGCTTCTTTCATCTGCTTAAGACCGAATGGGTGAATCATCACCGGTACCTTAGCCGGTCCGAAGCTGTCAGCAGCCTGTTTTACTATATTGAAATCTTCTACAACCGAAAAAGACGTCACTCCGTGCTTGATTATGCAACGCCGCAGCAATACGAAACTTTTCCGCTTGCGGCTTAACTCGGTGTCCACTGTTTCGGGGGAAATTCAGTGATGGGCAGGATGGGCAAGACCTTACTAGGTTAGAGGCGCACACACCCCGAAAATGATACCAGATCAAGTCTGGAGAAGGCAGGACTCCTGTTTAGGAAAATAGGGGCTCTGTTTTTTTCTGAGCTTGACACCAAACCCATGATCAGTTACATAAGTCCACTTCAAAACTACACTGTAGGTAAACAAGTGTACTTTTTGTGGAGTTTTTGGAGTGCTGGTAAGAGCCCGATCATTGATAGTCGGGAGCTGACGGGGATCTGGAAAGTGGGGTTCAGGTGGACTCCCACCCTCTCCGCCATTGCCGGTTCTCTTCACGGTTCGGGGAGAGCGCTCCAGGCGCCCGCCTTATTGAGAGAGGGCCCCGTACCAGCAGCGTTCAGTTTTGTCTGCCCTATGCGGAGAGATGTCCGAGTTGGCTGAAGGAGCACGACTGGAAATCGTGTGTGTCGTTTATAGCGGCACCGAGGGTTCGAATCCCTCTCTCTCCGCCACAACCTTGTTGACCTGTCCCACCCCACTTCACAGATATCCGTTTTTTCAGACTGCTTTTCCCGACCCCTGACAGACGGTGCCCGGGAGGTGGTGGGTTGCCACCCGACGACGCATGGGATACACTTAAGGCAGCAAAACAGCGTTCAAGGAACTGTGTAAAATGGCTTATCTGGTTTTAGCACGAAAATACCGGCCACAGACATTTGAGGAGGTGGTCGGACAGGAACACGTCACCCGGACCCTTAAAAATGCCATCAGTGGCGGCCGGGTGGCACACGCCATGCTGTTTTCCGGACCCCGGGGGACCGGAAAAACAACCATTGCCCGGATACTGGCCAAGGCCGTGAACTGTGAATCCGGACCGACACCGATACCGTGCAATACCTGCCGCTCCTGCAAGGACATTACGGCCGGCCGTGGTGTGGATGTGTTCGAGATCGACGGCGCCTCCAACAACAGTGTGGACCAGGTCAGGGAACTCCGGGACAACAGTCGATACATGCCGGCTCACAGCCGCTATAAGATTTACATTATCGATGAAGTCCACATGTTAAGCATTGCTGCCTTCAACGCCCTGCTCAAGACCCTCGAAGAGCCGCCGGCCCATGTATTGTTTTTCTTCGCCACCACCGAGGCCCACAAAATCCCCATTACGATTCTTTCGCGCTGTCAGCGCCATGACCTGAGGAGAATCGATATTGCCGCCATTTCGCAGCAAATGGAAGCGCTTTGTCGCCACGAAGCGGTGTCCATTTCTCCGGATAATCTGTGGACCATTGCCCGTGAATCAGGCGGCAGCATGCGAGATGCCCTGAGCCTGCTGGACCAGATTTTGGCCTGCCGAGACGGTCAGGTGGACGATGAGTATGTGTTGAATCTGCTGGGGGGGATGGATCGTCAGGTGCTTTTCGATCTTTCCGATGCAACCTTTTCCAGAGATATCTCTCGAACATTGGCCGCCATCGACACCGTTTATAAAAACGGGCAGGATTTGAAGCGCTTCTATGCAGACCTGTTGATGCATTTTCGCCATCTGATGCTGATAAAAATGAATGCCCGCCCCGACATGCTGGTGGATCTTTCCCCCAGCGAAATTGAAACCCTGGCCATTCAGGTGGAAGGGGTTCCAATAACTTTTATCGATCAGGTGTTCACCCTGCTGTTTAACGCCGAATCCAGCGTTCGGTATGCCGCCCAGCCCAGGCTGGCTATCGAGATGGCCTTTTTCAAGATTCAACAAATCACACCGGCCTTGCCCATTGATCGGTTGATTGAACGGCTGGACAGTCTTTTGCACGGTCCGAGCCTGAAGCCGGTGTCTGGTATCGTCGAGGCTCAGTCCGGCTATGGGGGCGCCGCCATCCCTCCCCCGGCCGAACGACACCGCATGCCAATGGCAAATGACACTGCCGTTGGACCGGAATCCGCAGGCAATGAACCCCCCGGTAATCCAGATGGGGGTCGGCCGGATGTTCATGACCCTGGCCAAGAAGAGTGGCTTTCGGTTATTGCCCATATCGAGAAAACCAAACCGTCCATTGCCGCGGCGCTTTCCCGGTCTCAATTGATATCCGTGTCGGAACAGGCTTTTACGGTGAGGATACGTGACAACGACTACTCGATGAACCTGGTTAAAAAGAATCTGCCCGTGATCGACGCTGCCTGCCGCGAACTTGCCGGCAAGGGGGTCCATGTCGACTTTTCCAGCGGCGACACGGATGAGAAGCATGCGACATCGGCGAAACGGAAGGCGGATGACATCAGACAGCAACTGCTCAATCATCCGTTGGTGGCGGATGCGGTAGAGATTTTCAGCGGGAAAATAGAAGAAATAAAAATCAGAAAGGAGGAAAGCCTATGAAGGGCATGGGAAATATGATGAAGCAGGCCCAGAAACTTCAATCCAAGATGCTGCGCATGCAGGAAGAATTGGCTATTAAAACCATTGAGACCTCAGCCGGCGGCGGTATGATCAAGGTGGTGGCCAACGGAGCTCAGCAGATCGTTTCGATTAAGATTGAAAAGGAAGTCGTGGATCCCGATGATGTGGAGATGCTCCAGGACCTGGTTCTTGCCGCAGTTAATGATGCACTGGTAAAATCCCAGGAGATGGTTTCAGGAGAGATGGGGAAACTCACCGGCGGAATGAAAATTCCGGGCCTGATGTGATGGACTACTACCCTGGCTCAATCAAAACACTGATCAGAAGCCTGGCCCGACTGCCCGGCATTGGCCAGAAAACCGCCGAGCGGTTGGCAATGCATATTCTTCAACAACCTGACGAAGTTGCCCATCAACTTGCCAGAAGCATTGTGGAACTGAAAAAAAGGCTGCGACTGTGCTCCCGGTGCTATTCCCTCAGTGACGATGTCCTTTGCCGGATATGTAATGACCCCTCCCGTGAAAGCGGCCTGATCTGTGTCGTGGAACAGCCGGCCGACATGGCATCCATCGAAAAGTCCGGTGCTTTTAGGGGACGCTACCATATCTTGGGGGGGGGGCTCTCGCCCATGGATGGGATCGGGCCCGATGATATTAAAATTGCAGAACTGGTGGCCCGTGTGGAAAAAGAAGATTTACGGGAAATCATTTTGGCTACCGGAACCAATGTGGAAGGGGAATCGACGGCTGCATACATTGCCGGGATTCTGGCCCCTATGCCGGTCAAAGTGACCCGTATCGCATCGGGGGTGCCCATGGGTGGAGATTTAAAATATGTGGACCAGGTAACGCTGAAGCGTGCGATGGAGAGCCGCCATGGGATATGATGACGGGACCTGCGAAGCGCTGTTTGTCTGCACCCAGTGCGGCGAATGCTGCAAGGGATATGGCGGGACTTACCTGTCAGGAACGGACATCGATACGATTTCGTGTTATCTGGGGGTTTCGGCGGATTGGTTTGTGGCGCACTATACCCGCCAGTCAGGCGGTAGACGACTGATCGCGCAGGGGGATAACGGCTACTGTATCTTTTGGGACAAGGTGTGCACCATCCATCCGGTAAAGCCGAAAATGTGCCGGCAGTGGCCCTTTATCCGCAGCATTCTAATAGATGTGGACAACTGGAAGGCCATGGCGTCATCCTGCCCGGGAATGGATGCTGACGCACCGGATCAAAAAATTCTCGAATGTGTGAAAAAAGCCCTTGACTCATGACCCCCCTGATAAAATGATCGGTAGATCGGAGTCAAAAACGGGAAGGGCACCGAAGTTGTCAACGCCATCTATTCTCATCCACCATTCGATACACCGTTTCCTCTTGCGCCTCTTCGTCATGGCTGCTTAAGATATTTCTGCCCTCAAGCCGGCGCAGTTCCTGTTCAAGGGCGGTCCGGTTGCCGTTCCATTTCTCCTGCAGCGTTGATCGGGTGATCGTTGCTCCCGCATCGGCCACCGCGCAGCACAACAGGTAGAGAGACACCGTTTCAACACCAAGCTTCATGGAAAATATTTTCTGGCTCATGGCCGGTGTCGCTGAATCGCGATTCATGATTTTCTCCTGACAGACAGCTATTTTTGGATAGTGTTGCCAGTAAATGGAGCACAATCGATGGGGATATGCAAGACCTTTTCCCTATTGTCCAAACGTCGCCTTGACACCTTGGAAGAATTATGCAACAAAATGTAAACAATGCCTGATTACGGTTTTTTTTATGGCAAAACAAACAGTTGTAAAAACCCATGGAGGACATGCGATGGACAAGAAGGCGATGTTGAGAATTCTGCTTTCCCTTTTGGTTCTGCTCACCTTTTGCGGGTGCATGGAGAGCATGGTCAAACCCGAGGCAAAAACCGATACGGGTGAAGAAATGGGACTCCCCCCATACAGTGGCCCGCGTGCCCGGGTAGCCGTGGCGGATTTTGAATGGAAGGTCGATGAGAGCGGCAGCACCACCAAAATCGGTTTTGGCGGCCAGACCATGACCATCTCCTCCTCCGAAAGCTCCGGATATTCCACCGGCCTGCGGGACATGCTTACCACGGCCATGGTTCAGACCAAACGGTACCGGGTGCTGGAGCGCCAGAATTTGGATTCTTTGAAAAGCGAAATGGCGCTTTCCGGATCGGGATATACTGACAAGACCGGTGTTACCAAAGGCGGCGTCAAGGGGGCGGATCTTCTGGTGATGGGTGCGGTCACCGGATGGGAACCGGGCACATCCGGCGGCGGTGGCGGCCTTGGGGGCGGCGGAATGCTGGGCCAGGCCTCGGCGCTGTTTGGCGCCGTTAGAGGGGCTTACAGCAAATCTTCAATGGCCATGGATATCCGTATCGTCGATACCCATACCTCTGAGGTCCTGGCGGCCACTCGCGTGGAAGGCGTGGCCAAGGATGTGAACCTCGGGGCGGCGCTGGCCGGCTTTGGTGGCAGCGGCGGTATGGGTGGCGGTTTGGGCGGATACGCAAAAACGCCCATGGAAAAAGCCATCCGGACCTGCCTTTACAATGCGACCAAGTTCATTGCTGAAAACACACCGCAGGAGTACATGAAGTATTGATGTAAAACGCGGTCGGTTCACCATCCGAATGTTAAAAAAATAAACCTCCCGACGGCTACGATGGCCGTCGGGAGGTTTATTTGTTTTTTAAGTGCGCGCAGCCCAGATGAAACGCCGGTCTTCATCCGATTATCGTGTATCTGGGACCGGCGATGAGCAGATTATTGGAGATGGTGGACTGAATCTTTTCCATCATGCTGCCGAACATGATATCTCTGATAATCCCATGGCCGTATGCCCCCAGAACGACCAGGGCGTCGTGGGGAACTTCGTACAAATTGTCCTCGAAGCGGCCCTTTTCGAAGAACTTCCATTGACCCAGAATACTTTCCAGCGGCTTTTCCAGGCCTTTTTCCTGGACAACGGCCCGGTATTCCGAGGGTTTTTTCCCTCCCACCTGGGTGTAGATGTCGAGGCGCATGCCTGTCGCTTTGGCGATCCGGATCCCCAGGCGGAGGGCATTGACCGCGTTGGCGGATCCACCGAAAAAGACGGCGACATTCTGCCAGGGTTTGTATACCGGGCTGGTAATGAGCACCGGGAACCGGGCCGCCTGGATGATGCGGCGAACCCGCGGGCCGATATAGCCCAGGCCGATCTTCGAGGAAAGATCGCTGATGCTTCGCGGACAGCACATGAACTCGAAACTGGTGGGAATGTCAGGCAAGGTGGAGGCGGTATAGTTCTTCGGCGTGAGCAGCTCGGGCTTGATCTTTGCCTTCTGCAGCAGCTGCTCCGCGTGCGTGGCGGCGGTGTCCGGATCGTTGAGGTACGATGGATCCAGATCCACCTGAACCACCTCATTTTCGAAATACATTAAAAATTTTGTAAATTCTGGAATATAAATGGTTGGCAGCACGCCCATCTTTTGGCAGAAATAGATGGACTGGAGCAGGGTCTCTCTGCCCAGCGGCGTATTTCTGAATATATGAAGTAATTTTTGTGCCATGCCTGTTTCTCCTTTTTTCTTTCCTCGGTCCTTATCCGGGTCCGACACGTGTTTCCCTCTCAAAATCGGCCGGTCTGCACCATCAGTTCTTTTCGGTACTGGTCCAGCAGGGTGGCTTTGGATATCATGCCCAGAAAGCGGTTGTCCGAAACCACCGGCATGCTGAAAATGCGTCCTTCATCCATTTTCTGCAGGACTTCGGACAGGTCATCATGCAGGGATACGGTTTTTACATGAGTGTTCATCAGCTGGCCGGTCAGCACGGCGTGGTGCATGGCTGGATCGAACAGGTAGGGCCGGATGTCATCCAGGTGAATCATTCCCACAAATTGTTGATTTTGCTGATCTTCCACGGGGAAATAGTTGCGGTGGGAGGATTTGACAATGCCAATGAAGTCCGCCAGACGCATATTGGGGTGAACGCAGATACAGTCGGTTTCCAAAAGCTCCTGTATGCTCAGGTCGGTCAGCACCCGGGCATCGGTGCCCGGACGGAGCAATTGGCCCTGCTCCACCAGGTCCTTCAAGTAAAAGGAAGCCGGCTCCAGATAGTGACAGAGCGTGGTGGAAATTGCTGAGACGACGATCAAGGGGAGGATGACGCCGTAACCGCCGGTTATCTCAATGATCAGGAAAATGCCCGTGAGGGGTGCCTGAAGGATACCGCTGATCAGGCCGGCCATACCCAGCAGGGCAAAACAGCCCTCGTTGACCCAAAGTGCGGAGGACCAAACTGCTGCCAGGAACCGATGAAAACTCAGCCCTACGAATGCGCCGATGACCAGACAGGGGGCAAAGATACCCCCGGAACCGCCCGATCCCAAGGTCAGCGAAGTTGCCAGAATCTTGACCAGGGCGATTAGTGTCACCAGGAGCAGTCCGCCCGAGAAACTCCCTTCGATGGCGGTGCGGATGGCATGATAGCCTTCGCCGAGAGCATACGGCAGAAAATAACCGATAGCGCCGACCATGCTGCCGCCAATGGCGGCACGGACCCACTTGGGCAGGGCAACATCCTTGGACACGTGATGGATAGACCGCAGCGCCCGGGTCAACAGGATGGAGGCCAGCGCACAACATATGGCCAGTCCCACACAGGCCAGAATATCGTTGAAGTGGATGTTGAAATCCCTGTGTGCAAAGGCGATCTGGTTTCCTTTGAGCAGACGGCTCACCTCGGTACCAGCCACTGCGGCAATGGCGATGGGGATGATGTTCATGGTGCTCCACTCGCCGAGAATGACCTCGATGGCGAACACCATTCCTGATATGGGTGCGTTGAAGATGGCGGCGATTGCGCCTGCCGCACCGCATCCCACCAGTGCCACCCGCTGGCGGTCGTTGAGTGAAAAGGCTTGGGCGATGTTTGACCCAATGGCTGCTCCGCTCATCACCACCGGGGCTTCAGGTCCGGCGGATCCGCCGCTGCCGATGGTCAGACAACTTGAGATCAATCGCGAAAAACTGGATCGCAGGCGCATCAGCCCCCCATATCGGGAGACGGCGTAGATGACTTCGGGGACACCGTGGCCGGCGCCTTCGTTAACGATTTTTTCCAGAAACAAGGAGGAGAGGGCCGCTCCGGCTGCCGGCAGGAAAATGGCCCACCAGTAAGTCCGATAGTGTTGCAGCCACTCCAGCATGGTTTCCAGGCTGCGGTTTAAAATCAGGGCTGCCAGACCGCTGCAGATGCCGACGACAATGGCGAAGAGTATGAGCAGCAGACGGTCATCGGACCTGAACAGGGACCAACTGCCCGGGTATTTTAATTTTTTAAAAAGGCGTGTCATGGGGCGTCGCTGGTTCTGTTCTCAGGAGGATTCTTCGGTGGCGAAGGGCGCCGATCCGGATAGAAAATCAAGTCGGTCCGGGAGGTGTTGCTTATCCCGGGGTATGGATTATTCAAAATCACGGTAATCAAAGGGCGTCGAGCTGTTTTTCAAACTCGGCAATACGCGAATAGAGCGCCACTGCGTCGGGGCGCTGGTTTAAAAAGCTCACAAATGCCCTGTCCCGGATGCAATAGGAAAGTCTGGAAAGCAGGTGCAGGTGATGTTTGACCGTCGGACTGATCAGTAAAAAGAAGACAAACACCGGCTGGTCGTCAATAGCGTTGAATTTTACCGGCATTTCCAGAAAACAGGTGGTGATGACCGGCGTTTCGGGTGGCCGAGAAAGCGGATCCCGGGGGTGGGGGATAGCGATACCATTGCCAATACCGGTGGACGCCAACCGTTCGCGCTCCATCAGTTTTACCAAAAGTTCCTCCCGGATATCTTCGGCGAGAAAGTCGATGCAGTCGACTGCCGATCTCAATGCAGCAGCGGCATCATCTCCGGCAACCCGATGACAGACCTTTCCCCGTTGCATTGCTAAAACCAGGGATTCGAGGGCTTCCGGTAAGTGATCATCGGCCGGATCACCGTTTGGTGAAAAGGGCAGATTATGCGTTGCAGCCCATTTTTCCAATGCCGCGTGTGAAAAGACCACATCGGTGCCGCTGCGTTGGATCGGGATTCTTCCCTGGCGGATCCATCGTTCAATCGTAGACACGGGAAGATTAAGTGCCTCGGCCGCCGTTTTTATAGGTAGTTTCATGGCTGCATTCCGATCAAAGACTTCCTGAAAAATCTAAAAACAAAAAAAATACGCTGATATTGTGGAATAATCAAGGGGCTTCGTCCTCTTTTTTCTGTCTAAAGGGTTTACCGGCGTGACGGTCGACTATGGTGATGTCCCGCTTGGGAAAGGGGATTTCGATGCCGTTTTCGTCAAACAGGGTTTTCACCGTGTCGGTGATATAGGAGATCGTATCCATGCGTTTGCGGGCATCCTTGATCCATACTCTGAGCTGAAGGCTTACCGATGACTCTCCAAAATCCCGCACCACCACCTTGGGTGCCGGTTCGGGCAGAATCCAGTCGGCCGACTGAGCCGCTTGAACGATCAACGCCTTGGCTTTGACCATGTCTGCATCATAGGCGATACCGATATTGACGCGCACCCGGATGGATGAAGAGATGATCGTGTAGTTGACGATATCCCGGGTCATGATTTCGTTGTTGGGGATGATCACCACGATATTGTCCGTTGTTTTGATGCGGGTGGCCCTCAATCCGATATCGATGACATCTCCCCACGAAGCGCTGCCGGCCGGCGCGCTCCACACTTCGATGCGATCCCCGATTTCGAAGGGCCGGTCGATGATGAGCAGGATTCCGGCGATGAGGTTAGACAGGGTGTCTTTGGCGGCAAAACCTACGGCAACCCCCATAACACCGGCACCGGCGATAAAGGGCATCACGTTTACGCCAAGCACATCAAGGGCGATGACCGCTGCCGTGGCATAAACAATGGCGCCGGAAAACTTATTGAGCAGATCGATAACGATGTTGTCTATAGCGGTTTCCGTGCGTTTGGCCAGGTTGCGTTCCAGGTATTCCAAAAGAATAAGAAGAAGCGATTTGACAGGTGTCGCGGCAACGATGATGAAGACAGCGTGGAACATCTTTTCGACCACGCTCAAATGAAACAGCCGGATCCACATCACCCCCACCAGCCATATCAGCAGAAGACCGGTCGATTTCTGCAGGATGACGAACAATTCTTTGCGCACTTGAATGAGCTTGAAATGACCGACCTTATTTCCCAAAGTGGCAAGGATTCGTTTGATGACCAGCCACAAAATCAAGGCGGCAAGCAGGGTTAAGAGAGCGTTTGCCCAACTTTTCGACAGGGACGCCTCGGTGCCGAAAAACGAAATGACCCGATCGATATAGATAGTGATGGTGTCCATGGGTAACCTTTGGAAGAGGGGAGACCGTCGGTCGACTGCTGGGGATCCCTATCATTTTTTAGTCCGATTGTTAATGGGAAAAGACCTGTCGTCAAGATTAAACCGGACCTGCATGCATTCGGAATCTCGTGGCAGGCATACCATGACGGTAGGGTATGGAGTGCCATCATCAGGAGTGGGAAGCCGGTGCGATATCGGGCTATAGACGATCGCAGGAGAAGTCTCGGGCATGGCCGGCGGGATTCGCTGTGGGGATGATGGATTATCCGGATCCGGCCATCAGGCTTTGGACCGGCACCGATATACTATTTTTCATCCAGGCCATCAAGGACCTGGCGAATCCTGGATTCCGGGGCCATGTCCGACTGAAGCAGGGTGCTCCTGATGGCAGACAATCGTCCGTTTAACTCGGTCACCAGGATCTCCAGATCCTGGATGGTCTCGGCGGAGGTCTTTTCAGTGACATCCATGGCTTCGCGAAGATCGCTGGCATTTTTGACCAGCATTTTCAGATTGCGGATTTTATCCAGCCGCAGGAACAGTTCGTCGAAATTGATGGGTTTTTGCAGGTAGTCCACCGCACCCTTTTTCATGGCTTCAATGGCGTTGTCCACCGAGGCATGGGCCGTGATCAGGACGACTTCGGTCTTGATGTTGATCCGTTTGGCTGCTTCCAATACCCCGATGCCATCCACCCCGCCCGGCATCATCAGGTCGGTGAGCACCACATCGTAAAACTGCCGGGCGAGTTTTTCGATGGCAACCCGACCATCCTCGGCGGTATCTATGGTGTACCCCTCATGGATCAACCGTTTGGTTAACAGGGTCCGGGTAACCGGATCGTCATCGACTACAAGAATCTTAAGAAATGTCATTGATCATTCTCCCTGGTTAAGCCGTCCAGACAATAGGGTCGGTGCCTCCACCATTCATCCTGCTATCACTGCAACTGATAGTAAACCGATCGCAAGTGACGCTTGGGGATGAATCGCGGACAGATCCCGGTCAGCGATTCGGTGGAGCCGATAAGCAGATACCCGTCGGGCTCCAGTACGTCGGCAATTTTGTCGAACAGTTTTTTGCGATCCTGAAGGGTGAAGTAAATCGCCACATTCCGGCAAAAAATGATGTCAAATTTGCCTAATCCCACAAACGGCTGCATCAGGTTCATGTGCCGGAAGGAGGCCATGGCGCGGATCTCATCCTTTATTTTCCAGTTTCCACCTGCCGGGGTGAAATAACGCTGAAGTTTTTCTTGGGGAAGTCCCCGTTCGATTTCAAACTTGTTGTAGGTGCCGGCACTGGCCTGGGCAACGGCGGCGTCGGAAAGGTCCGTGCCCATCAGGGTCGTTTTATGGGTGCCATTATTGCCAAGGAGTTCTTTGATGACGATGGCGATACTGTATAATTCCTGGCCGGTGGAGCAGGCACTGCTCCAGATTTTCAGATTGGTGATTCCCGGACGGGTTCCTTTGCCGGAACGGACATCGATCAGATCCGGCAGGATTTTATGTTTTAAGAGGTCAAATGGGCTGGTGTCGCGAAAAAATAGCGTTTCGTTGGTGGTGATGGCATTGATGATCTTTTTTTCCAGCATTCTTCGGGTGTCTGATTTAGCTTTGTGGTAAAACTCACTGTAGGATTTGCAGCCCTCCTCATCCAGGAGTTTGCCAAACCGGGTCTCCAGCAAATAGGCTTTAGACGCATCAATGGTGATGCCCGATACATTATAAATGTAGTTGGAGAGAACCTTAATTTCTTCCGGTTTGATTTTTACCATGTTCTTTCCTGCCGCAATGGCCGGCGGCGGCCCTATTCCTTCAGATAGTGCGGATTAACCCACGCGTACGGTTTTTACGATCATGTCGGCAATCTGATTCAGCGGCAGAACCGTATCCGCCAGACCGGTTTCCACCGCCTCTTTCGGCATGCCGAACACCACACAGGTCGCCTCGTTCTGGGCGATGATCGTAGCCCCGTTTTTTTTCAACAGTTTTAGACCTTGGGTCCCGTCCGATCCCATGCCGGTCATGATCACGCCGGTGGACCGGCCCACATAGTGGTGAGCCACGGATCGAAAGAGATAGTCTACGCTGGGTTTACAGCTGTTTTCCGGCGGGTCGTCGGTGATTTTGATGATACGGTTTTTTCCATCTGCCCCGGCGACGATCTTCATCTGCTTGCCACCCGGTGCGATGAAAGCGGTGTTGGGCAGCAGGGGGTCTCCCTGTTTGGCCTCTCTCACGGCAATTGCGCATTTGGACGCCAGGCTGTTGGCCAGTGATTGCGTAAACATCGGCGGCATATGCTGAACAATCAGAAGGGGTACCCCTATGTCCCCGGGAATCATGGGCAGCATTTTGGCCAATGCATTGGGGCCGCCCGTGGAAATTCCGATGGCGATGATTTCCGACTTGGAATGCTTGAACGGCGTACGCAGCGTGTTCAATGCCGATGCCGACGATTTTTCGAACGCCGGGGTGATGGCTGTTTTGCCCGGTCGTGAAGCGGTTTTCAATATTCCGGGGATTCGGGCACTTCTCTGGAAGGCACGGATCATGGGGGCGATGGCGGATTCGATCTTTTCCCGGTTTTCGGCCATGGTGCCGGTCTGGGGCTTCGGAATAAAGTCAAATGCCCCCAGTTCCAAGGCTTTCATGGTCATTGCGCCGCCCTCATGGGTCAACGTGCTGAGCATGATGGCCCCGATATGCGGGGCATGCCGGTGGATGTGATCCAGCACTTCGATGCCGTTCATCTCCGGCATTTCGATGTCGAGGGTGAGCAGGTCGGGCTTCAGGGTGGCCAGTTTGGCTATTGCGGCTTTCCCATTGTGGGCGCTGCCTACCACTTCCACGCCGGGAAGTGTGGCCAGCGTATCACTGACTATTTTGCGGTACAGGACGGTGTCATCCACCACCATGACCCGCAGCGGTTTGCGATTCATCATCGGCGCGCTGTCCTCATTGAAGACTGGATATCCCCTGAGGAGGAAAATCCAAAAGGATTGACGACAGTTTGTCTATTTTTCATTATCCAGCACCTTTTCCACATCCAAAATGCCGATAAGGCGTTCTTTGGTTTTGAATACCCCTTTGAAAAACTTACCCTGGACACCACCGATGTTAGCCGGCGGCGGTTCCACCTTGTCCCAATCCGCTTCCACCACATCGCTGATGCGACTGACGAGCAGGCCGATATACTCGTCTTTAGAGTTGACAATGATATTCCTGCTCGTGTCGCCCATCTCGGTTTCCCCCAGATTGAGCTTCTTACCCAAATCGATGATGGTAACGATCTGTCCCCGCAGATTCAGGATCCCCATCACATATTCCGGTGCCTGGGGAACGGTTGTCATGTCCATCAGTTTGTTGATTTCCTGTACATTGAGAATGTCCATGCCGCAAAGGGCTTTGCCTACATAGAAAGTGGCCATTTCAACGGTTCGACTTGCCATTTTTTTTCCTTCCGGTCTTTCCATCACACGTCTCCTTGTCCAATCAACGGTCGCGTCGGTTGCCGGTGCGTCGTAGCGGTCGGCAACCGGCAAGCGGGATTGGTTATGCCCCTATTGCTTACATGCTGGTTAGAAATCCGTAGATACTGCGGACCAATTTCTCCCGGTCAAGCTTGATCTGATAGTCGCTTATTCCCACTTGACGTCCTTTCTCGATATCCTCTTCACCGGCCAATGTGGTCAGTGCGATGACGGGGAGATGGGAGTAGGCATTGTTTGCTTTGATACGCCGGGTCAGTTCGAATCCGTTCATATTCGGCATTTCGATATCGGTCACCACCAGCGAGATCTCATCGGCATGTTTCTGCAACAGGTCCCAGGCGATGGCTCCGTCCTCTGCCTCGATCACCGCGTATCCTTCGTCCTCCATGTAGCTTTTTACCTGGTTGCGGAAAAAATTCGAATCTTCGGCGAAAAGAATTTTGGCGGCCTCGCCTTTGTCATTGGTTGCCGCTTCCATGTTTTCAAACCATTGTGGATTCAAGGTCTGAACGATCTCGTACACGTCCACCATTAAGGTCGTGTGGTCGTTGATGATGGCTGAGCCCATGATGCCGGCCTGCTTCAAGGTCCGGCCGTCTACATCCAGCGAAAACTCAATGGCATCCACCGGACCGATGGCCAGCAGACCGATCTCCTTGCCGTTGATGATGAAGACGATGACCAGCAGGTCTTCAACGTCGGCCAGGGGCTGGACCATGGCGACTTCGTCAACCGAAAACAGTGGCAGGCTGCTGCCGCGGTAACGGATGACGCGCTTGCCTCCTACGGATTCAATATCGGTAGCCTTTATTTTTTCTATTCGTTCCACCATGTTAAGCGGTGTCGCGAACTGCTCGTTTTCTGCGCTACGGAAAACCAGCAGGGACTGGCGATCCTTCTGTTCGCGGATGGAACGCAGGTTCTCCTGTATCACTTCCGCTGCTCGAGAAGAACCTTCGATGGAGGTCAGGCCGGCCATCTGGGCCAGGTTGGCCACATCCAGAATCAGAGCGACGCGGCCGTCTCCCATGATGGTGGCACCGGCGTAACCCTTGCACTTTTTAAGATCTCTGCCTAATGGCTTGACGACAATTTCTTCCGAGTCGTGCAGCTCATCCACCACCAGGCCGTATTTCATGGCACCGGTAGACACGACTACGATATTCAGGGCGCTGGCGGCATGATACCGACGATCTTCCGGTTGCCGGGTATCGGTTTCCTGGCTACCGTTTTCTCCAGGGGACCTCTCTTGGGTGTATTGCTCTGCTGAGGCGATAAGGGGACTCTCTTTGGACCGCCTGTCTGATATGGATTTTCGTCGATCCAATCGCTTCTTGCCGGTTTTCGGATCGACGTAGATGGCATCGGTGTCGATCACATTGGCCAGTTTGATCAACGGCAGCAGATTTCCCCTGAGACGGACCACTTCCGCATCGCCCACCCGTTCAATCCGGTCTTTCACCTGGTCCGCGGGAATTCGAAGCAGCTCCTCCAGGTTGACCTGGGGAATGGCATAGCGCTCCTGACCGGTCATGACAATCTGGCAGGGGATGATGGCCAGGGTGAGGGGCAGTTTGATTCGGATCGTAGCCCCTTTGCCCAGTTCCGAGTCGATGTCGATGATGCCGCCGAGCTTGTCCAGGTTGGTTTTGACTACATCCATGCCCACGCCCCGGCCGGATACATCGGTGACCTTTTCGGCCGTGGAAAAACCGGGCAGAAAGATGAGATTGGTCCTTTCCTTTTCGGACATGACCTTGGCCTGATCTTCGCTGATCAATCCTTTTTCCAAGGCTTTCTGGGTCAACACCTGGCCGTCCAATCCCTTGCCGTCATCGGAAATCTCGATGTTTACCTGGCCGGCTTCATGGTAGGCTTTCAGGAAAATTTTTCCCACCGGATTCTTCCCTGCACCTCTGCGGACGTTCGGCATCTCGATGCCGTGGTCAACGGCATTTCGCACCAGGTGGGTCAGCGGGTCACCGATGGCTTCGATGATGGTTTTATCCAGCTCGACGTCTTTGCCCTCCAGGTGCAGGTCCACGTTTTTCCCAAGTGTCTGGGAGAGATCACGGACTACCCTCGGGAATTTATTGAATACGTTGCCGATGGACTGCATCCGGGTGAGCATGATTGCTTCTTGAAGCTCGGATGTGATCAGGTCAATACGTTGACCGGCAATTTCAGACCCCCGGTGATCTTCTGAACTCATGGACTGGAGCAGCTGATTGCGGCTGAGCACCAATTCGCCCGCCAGGGTCATCAACTGGTCCAGCAGACTCACATGGACGCGCAGGCTGGTTTCTGTTTCTGATTTCTTGCCGGTCGTTTTCGGCTGCACCTGCGCAGGAATCTCCACCGGCGCAAGGGATGCGGTCGGTTCCGGTTCGGCTGCGGGCATCGGATCCGATTTGACGGCACTCACCGCTTCAGGTGTGTCGTCTGCCGTCACATCGGCCGCTAATTTTTGCCCAAGGCACTGGACGGCCAAATCCGGCATGACCTGATGGATCTGATGGTCCGGAATTTCAAACAGGACATTGATATCTTCAGGTTTTAAGATCGTAGCAAACAGAACAATGAGCGGATCCGCGGCCTGTCCTTTTTTCAGCTTCATGGACCGGACCCTGTCAGGGGACGTGCTGCAGGCGATAAGGGTGCCGGTTTGTTCCATCTCTTCGATGGTTGCACTGGGTTTTTTACCTTTGTCTATCACATCGGCTATCAGGTCGATGTTTGCCAGGTAGACAAATTTGCCTTCGTTCATCAGGCCTTCTATCATGGTGCGGTCCGCATCGATGGCAACGCGGTTATCAGCGGAGGCGACGGTCACCATTTCTATCTTGCTTTCCGGTTCCTTCTCAGAAATCCGTCCGGCCTCCACATCCGCCGTCGATTCCGGGACAGGTGGCGCATCCGGCGGCAACGCGGCGGGTGCCGACGGTAGCGGTTTGCCTTCGGCGATTGCCTGGAGAGCATCGATATGCTGCGAGATGTCCACATCGTTGCTGGTGAACACATCGTTCATCAGGGCTTTGAGGGTATCGGAGGCCATGAGCAGCACATTGACGATTTCAGGCGTGGGAACCATCTCCCGACTTCTGATTTTGCCGAGGATATTTTCCATCTCGTGGGTGAGGTCCTTGATGGTGGTCAAACCCATGAATCCGGCGCCTCCCTTGATGGAGTGGGCGGCCCGGTATACTTTGTTGACGAGATCTTCATCGATGTCGGCGCCGGCCTCCTCGATGGCCAGCAGATCGGTTTCGATATCCGCCAGATGCTCGATGGATTCCTCCAGATACATCTGTAAAGTTTCGTCGTCCTGAATGGTCATGGTATGCTCCTTTTACCAAAAAATGATAGCGTCTTGTCCGAAAACCTGCCTGTGAATAATTTTATCTTTTTATTTCAAGTTATTATTTCCTAACACAGGCCCAGGGCGGATGCCCCCAACCAGTTGAAATCCGGTTTGTGACCGGCGTTACCAACGATTAAATGATCCTTCAATTTCGATCATTTTGCGTTCATGAGAAACCACCGAGCATTTTCTATGAACTTATATCCGCAACCCCGTGAAAAACTTTAGGTGTTTTTAAGATATCCAAAATTAAGAAAATACAACTTCGGTGGGATGCCTGATGAATTCGCGAGAATTGAGCGTTTCAAAAGACAAACAGGAAAGGCAGGTCAATTCGGGGCAGGCTTTGGGGAAAAGAATGGGTTCTGCCGGGTTGGCGGCCGACGGGCCGCCAACCCGGCAGAACCTTGGACTTCAATCCATTGCGATTCGACGCTGGCTACATCGATCTGGAGAAGAACCCGGCTTTGAAATATTCACGGTTCAGCCGGGCGATATTGGTGATGGAGATCTCTTTGGGGCATTCGGCTTCGCATTCCCTTTCGTTGGTGCAGTTGCCAAAACCCAGCTCATCCATGGTCCGGACCATGTTGCGCGCCCGTTTGGCCGCCTCGGGTTTTCCCTGGGGCAGCAGTGCCAGCTGCGAGATTTTGGCGCTGGTAAAGAGCATGGCCGAGGCATTGGGGCAAGATGCCACACAGGCACCGCAGCCGATGCACTGGGCCGCATCCATGGCCAGATCGGCCACCTCCTGGGGAACCAGGATGGCATTGGCATCCTGGGCGCCGCCGGTGTTGACCGAAACATAACCGCCGGCCTGGATGATCTTGTCCAGGGCGCTGCGGTCCACGGCGAGATCCTTGATCACCTTAAAGGCCCTGGCCCGGAAGGGCTCGATGGCGATGGTGTCGCCATTATTAAAATGGCGCATGTGCAGCTGGCACAGGGTCGTTCCCTTTTCCGCGCCATGGGCCCGTCCGTTCACTACACAACCGCACATGCCGCAGATGCCTTCCCGGCAATCATGATCGAAGGCAATGGGTTCCTTGCCGTCGATCGTCAACTGGTCGTTGACCACATCCAGCATTTCCAGAAAGGACATGTCGGTGGATATGTTCTCGGCATGATAGGTATCGAATCGTCCCTTGTCTTTGGATCCCTTCTGGCGCCACACTTTCAGTGTCAAATTAATCGTCTTTGTCACTTGTAGCTCCTTTGCGTAAGTTTGACGTTTTCAAATACCAGGGGTTCTTTGTGAAGTACAGGTTCCTGACCGTCCCCCGTATGTTCCCATGCCGCCGCATGACAGAAATTGTCATCATCTCTGAGGGCCTCGTGCTCCTCGGTTTCGAATTTTTCATTGAAATGTCCGCCGCACGACTCCTGACGCGCCAGCGCATCAATGATCATCAATTCACCGAATTCGAGAAAATCGGCCACCCGTCCGGCACGCTCCAGGCTTTGGTTGAAGTCGGCCGCAGTCCCGGGCACCCGGACATTTTCCCAGAATTCGGCGCGAAGTTCCTGGATCATCCCGCGGGCCATTGCGAGACCTTCGTTGTTTCTGGCCATACCGCAGTATTCCCACATGATGCGTCCCAGGGTTTTGTGAAAATCGTCCACCGTCCGTTTACCGTTGATGGACATTAGCCGATCGATGCGGCCGGTGACCTCCTTTTCCGATTCATCGAAGGCCTTATGGCCGGTGGTGACGTCCGCCTTGGCGGTGCCGGCCAGGTAGCCGCCGATGGTGTAGGGCAACACGAAATAGCCGTCCGCCAGGCCCTGCATCAGCGCGCTGGCCCCCAGCCGGTTGGCGCCGTGGTCGGAAAAGTTGGCTTCGCCGAGGACAAAGAGCCCGGGGACGGTGCTCATCAGGTTGTAATCCACCCATAGACCGCCCATGGTGTAGTGAATGGCCGGGTAGATCATCATAGGTGTTTCGTACGGGTCGTCCGCCGTGATCTTTTCGTACATTTGAAACAGGTTGCCGTATTTTTTGGCGATGACATCCCTGCCGTCGCGGCTGAGGGCATCGGCAAAATCGAGATAGACGGCCTGGCCGGTTTCGCCGACGCCCTTGCCCATGTCACACTGCTCCTTGGCGTTGCGGGAAGCGACATCCCGGGGGACCAGGTTGCCGAAACTGGGGTATTTGTTTTCCAGATAGTAGTCCCGCTCCGACTCGGGAATCTGATCCGGTTTGCGGGTGTCGCCAGGCTTTTTAGGCACCCACACCCGTCCGTCGTTGCGCAGGCTTTCGCTCATGAGGGTCAGTTTGCTCTGGAAGGTGCCATGCACCGGGATGCAAGTGGGGTGGATCTGAGTGAAGCAGGGATTGGCGAAAAAGGCACCTTTTTTATAGGCCCTGAACGCGGCGGTAACGTTGGAGGCCATGGCGTTGGTGGAGAGGAAGAACACATTCCCGTAGCCGCCGGTGCAAAGAACCACGGCGTCGGCGGCATGGCGCTCCACCTGCCCGTTGATCATGTTACGAACGACGATGCCCTTGGCGTGACCGTCTACCAGCACCACATCCAGCATCTCGCGCCGGGGGAACATTTCAACTTTACCGGCACCCACCTGGCGCATCAGGGCGCTGTAGGCACCCAGCAGCAGCTGCTGGCCGGTCTGCCCCCGCGCATAGAAGGTTCGTGACACCTGGGCGCCGCCGAAGGATCGGTTGTCCAGCAGGCCTCCGTAATCCCGGGCAAAGGGGATGCCCTGGGCCACGCACTGGTCGATGATGTCGTTGCTCACCTGGGCCAGACGGTAGACGTTGGCCTCCCTGGCTCGAAAATCGCCTCCTTTGACCGTATCGTAGAACAGCCGCCAGATGCTGTCGCCGTCGTTGGGATAGTTTTTGGCGGCGTTGATGCCGCCCTGGGCCGCGATGCTGTGCGCCCGCCGTGGACTATCCTGAATGCAGAAGGACTTCACGTTGTAACCCAGCTCGGCCAGGGTGGCCGACGCAGAGCCGCCGGCGAGGCCGGTGCCGACAACGATGACGTTGAATTTACGTTTGTTGGCCGGATTGACCAGCTTCAGTTCAAAACGGTGCCGGTCCCATTTCTCGGCAATCGGTCCTCCGGGTATTTTCGCGTCAAGTGCCATGGTATTTCCTTTCTGGACAGGTTGGGGGTGGGCAACCCCGTAATGTGTTTTAAAGGCGGCCGAAGCTTGGGCGTCGTGCCAATTGGCCCATCAGGCCAGCAGGAAAATGTAAATGGGCAGAAAGCCGAACCCAATGCCCACCACCACGGCAAAGGCGATGCTCACCGTACGAAACAGGGGCATGTACTTGGGATGGTTGGCGCCGACAGTCTGAAAGGCGCTCCAGAATCCGTGGCTCACATGGATGGCGGCGGCCACCATGGCCACAATGTAGACCAGCACATAGCCGGTATTGGAAAAGGCGTTGGCAACGATGTTAAATATGGTGGTGTTCGTTTTATCCACGAAGTGAAAATTCATCAGGTGGAAAATAATGAAGGCCAATAAAACGACACCGGTGTAAGGCATGGTGGCGGATCCGACCGTTCGGCCGCCGGCGGATTTGTTTACCGCATAACGCACCGGCCGGGCTTTGAGATTCCCAAGAAACAGGGCCAGACCGGTGATCACATGAACCAGGGCGAAGGTCAGCAGGCCCAGTTCAGCCACCGTCAGCAACGGCCCCAGCGCGTGAAGATGGGCGGCGTAGCCGTTGAAGGCATCCTTGCCCCCATAGATGGTAAGGTTTCCTGCCAGATGGGCTGCCAGAAAACCGCAAAAACTAAACCCCGTGATGGCCATCATCAGTTTTTTCCCGATGGATGACCCCAGTGTGCCGGTAATCCAGTTCATCTTTGCCTCCCGTTTGAAGTGATTGCCAGAATTTTTGAATAAGGGATCTAAACTATTTTTCTTTCCCATCGCTGTCAATAAATAATTTTAACCACCATGAATCCCATTCGGTTTTCGCTATGCTTTCCGATAGTTTGATGCCGGCAGCCGTCTGAAGTCGGTTTTTTACATGGTCGGCCCATTTATCGGGGGCGGCATAACCCATGTCCGACAGGGATTTCAGATCCAGCAGGAAGGCCAGTTGATCCGCGTCATGGGCCAGCTGGGCTTCCACGCTTTCGCGGGCATTAAACTCGTCAAGCAGTACCTGAATGTCCGGTCCGAAAGGGAGGCCGCGGGTCATGTGGGCCACAGCCATTTTTTCATCGGCCGTTACATATTTTTTCTGAACATAATTCAGGTCGCCCATCCTGGCTTCGGGGAGATCGTGAACCAGACACATGGCCAGCAAACGGCCCTCATCCGCTTCCGGTGTCAGCCGGGCCAGGGTCCAGGCGATGCACATGACGCCGAAGGTGTGTTCGGCGACGGATTCTTTTCCCGGTCCGAGGAACTGATAACCGGTGCGGCGGACCCGTTTTAACAGCATGGTTTCAAACAAGAATTCGGCGATTCGATCCATCCTCTCTCCCTTGTGTGTATTGATTTTTGTGGTCACTGGATAGCAGCCCGTTCCGCATCGGAGGTTCAATTGCATGCATCGCGCGGCAGCGGCCTGACCGCTTGCCGCAAAGCCTTGAACCGCGGCACTTCAAACGTCAAACTGCTTGACACGATCTGGTGGCTTGTATAGTTATACGAAACCTTTTTCAAGGGGTTGCGCACATCGACGATTATACCGTACCGGTTACCCGTGGACGCACCGGCAGCGCAAACCCCTCGCACGCTTTATTCATTATACAGTGGAGAGACGGATATGGTGCCTACCCAGATGGATTATATTCACATCATCAGCAACGCCAGCCTGATGGTGAAATTTGTCCTGCTGTTGCTGCTTTTCTTTTCCGTGATGTCCTGGTCAATTATCATTATCAAGATCCGGTATATCCGCAAGGCGTTTAAGGAATCGGATATTTTCATCGATTATTTCTGGAAAAGCCGGGATCTGGCCGGAGCCTTTACCAAGGCCAAGCAGTTGAGCGGCAGCCCGGTGGCCCGCATCTTCAGAATCGGCTATGCCGAACTGCGCAAACTCAACCCCAGCGGCAAACCCGGCGACGACCTCATTCCCGATGAGAGCAGCCCCTCCCTGCGTCATGGGTTTTCTGGCACAGACAACGTGAAGCGGGCGCTTCGGCGGGCCATCAACACAGAAATGACCCGCATCAATCAGATGGTTCCGTTTCTGGCCACCACCGGCAACACAACCCCGTTTATCGGGTTGTTCGGCACGGTGTGGGGAATCATGAACTCCTTTCATGGCATTGGGCAGCGAGGATCGGCCAGTCTTGCCGTGGTGGCACCGGGTATTTCAGAAGCCCTGGTGGCCACGGCTGCCGGTCTGGCAGTAGCCATTCCCGCCGTCATCGCGTTCAACCATTTCATGCAGAAGATTCGTGTGATTGAAACGGAATTGCACAGTTTTTCGGCTGATTTTCTCAATATCCTCGACCGGGATATTCTACGATAACAGGAGGCGATATGGCAATCGGCAGCGGCAGTGACCGGCTCATGTCGGACATCAACGTGACCCCCTTTGTAGACGTCATGCTGGTACTGCTTATTATATTCATGGTGACGGCACCCATGATGGTTCAAGGGGTCGACGTGGCGCTTCCCGAGGTGAGCGCAACACCCATGGTGACCGAAAAGGAAAATCTCACCGTGACCATCGACCGGGATGCCAACATTTATATCAACGATTTTCAGGTGCGGATGGATTTCCTAAAAGACAAGCTGGAAAAGATTCTTGCGGCAAAAACGGATCGGGAGGTTTTTTTTCGAGCGGATAAAGACGTCTCCTATGGCGTTGTTGTCAGTGTGATGGCGGAAATCAAGGCTGCCGGTGTAGAAAAACTGGGTATGGTGACCGATCCCTTCGACGATCGGACCATCGGCAAATCCTCCGGTAAAAAAGGCTGATGAAAAAAAACATCCGCGTTCCGGTGTCTTCCAGCCAGGACCTCCGGGGCGATGGGCAGACGCCGTTGTTTTATCCCGTGGCCCTCTCATTGGTCAGTCACGTGGTCTTTCTATTGCTTTTCGTGATCACCCCCAGTCTGCGATCCGAAAAATTTCAAACCCAGTCCGTGATCAATGTCAGCATGGTGTCCTTAAAAAATCCCGCCACGGAGGCCTCCGAAAAACCTGCGGTGGAAAACAAGGCCCCCAAAATTGAAAAGCCCGAGGTGGTGAAAAAGCCGAGCATTACTCCGCCGGTTAAAAAAGCGGCCACAGTGGCGGACACGACGCCGCCGAAACCCAAGACATCGCTGAAAAAAAAGACCTTTAAATCCACCCAGGTGGTTAAACGCGCCATCGAACAGCTGGAAAAACAGGCGGATGTCAAAACGGACGAGAAGGCGGACGCGCCTGAGCCGGAACCCTTGAAATCCGCATTGGAAAGGCTGCGGCAAGAGGTGGGCAAGGCTGAGGCCAATCGGTCGACGCCATCCGGGAAAAGCGCTGACCCGTCAGCAGGGAAAGCAGGCGGAAAACTTGGAAAGTTCAATGAGAACGGAAAGAAAACGGCCGAGTTGATCGATCTGTACCGCATCGAGATTGCTTACCAGATCCAGAAAAACTGGGCGTTTAACGAGCAAATGGCCGGTGGTGACCAGTCCCTGGTGGCGGCTATCGTTTTCAAGGTGATGCCCGATGGCGAAATTCGGGATATTTTTTTTACGGACCGCTCCGGCAATACTTATCTGGACGAGTCGGCCTACAAGGCCATTGTGAAATCCAATCCGGTGGACAGACACCCCGATGGGCTCGCTCAACCCTATGTGGTCATGGCCATCCGGTTCACCCCCCAGGGCATCCGGTAACCGTTGCCACGCGAGCTGTCTTTCCCTGTCGGGTTCTAACGGCCGTTAACCAAAACCAAGGATACCCTATTCATATGATTCAACGCCAATTGATGTGTGTTATTCCTTTGCTACTATGTATGCTGCTGCCTTGGCCGGTTGCCGCCGAGCAGTACAACTATATTGATATTTCCAATCCCTTTCTTCGAAAAACTCCCATTGCCGTCCCGATATTTAAAGCTGATGCCCAGAGCCCGTCAGCCATGGCGGCAGCCAAATCTGCATCGGAGCTGTTGAAGTTTTATTTGGACTTTACCGGCTATTTTACCTTCAGCGACCCGACGGCCTTCCTTGAAGATCCGCAGAAAATGGATATTGCGGGATCCGGTATTCGTTACCACAACTGGACGGCCATCGGCGCCGAACTTCTGGTGACCGGCGGTGTGGCGATCCGGGATGGAAATACTGAATTCGAGCTTCGACTGTTTGACACGGTAAAAGAAAAAATGCTGGTGGGGAAACGGTATCGGGGCAGCCCTGAAGATGATCGTCAGGTGGCGCGACGATTCTGCAGCGAAGTGCTGTTTGCCATTACCGGGAGCCGCGGTTTTTTCGATTCGAAAATTGCCTTTGTTTCCAACGGTTCCGGCCACAAGGAAATATTCCTGTGCGAGTTTGACGGCAGCAACATCAGCCAGTTTACTCACCATAACAGTATCTCGCTTTTTCCCGACTGGTCTTCGGATGGACGATGGATTGCGTATACCACCTATGCGGACAAATCGCCGCGGATCCGTATTCAGAATGTGAGGGAAAACCGGACTGCAAGAATCGACAAGCCTGGCCTGCAGGCCGCTCCGGCATGGGTTCCCGGTAAGTTTGAACTGGCAGCCAGCCTTTCCTTTTCCGGTGATCAGGAAATTTATCTGTTGACCGGAAATGGGAAAATGATTAAAAGATTGACAAGCAGCATGGGGATTGACGTTGAACCGTCGTGGTCTCCGGATGGCAAACGCATGGTGTTTGTATCCAATCGATCGGGCAATCCCCAGCTTTACATTTACGACACCGTTTCTAACCGGGTTCAGCGGCTGACCTTTGAAGGGCGCTACAACACCCAGCCCAACTGGTCTCCCAAAGGAGACAGAATAGCTTACTCTGCCATGAACAATGGCGTCATCGATATCTTTACCATCAACCCCGAAGGTGGCGAGCCCCTTCAGCTCACGGAGAATCAAGGCAGCAATGAGGCGCCGACATGGGCGCCTGACGGCAGCCTTATTGCCTTCAGCTCGACGCGGGAGGGTAAAAGCAGGCTTTACGTGATGACCGCTTACGGAACCGACCAGAGACGTCTGCTCACCTTGCCCGGTGAGCAGTCCAACCCAAAGTGGTCTCCGAATATCTTAAACCCATGAATCGTACGTGTACCCGAAAAAGGAGGAGTAGATGATGAAAAGAAAGTGGATCATTCTAGCCATGTTATTTGTTATTCCCGCCATGTTGTTTACCGTTTCATGTGCCAAAAAGGCCGTTATGACAGAACCGTCCACGACGGATACGTCGGCTACCGATGATGCTGCCCGTCAGGCGGAACTGGAAAAGCAGAAAGCGATGGAACGCCAGAAACAACTGGAAGAGGAGCGTTTGGCTGCCGAACGCGCAGAGAAGCTTAAGGCTGAAGCCATGCAACGGGACATGATGATGTCCAAGAACCGTTTCCTCAGCGAAAATGTCCATTTCGCTTTCGACAGCGCCATTTTGGATTCCCAGGCCCAGGAACTGCTGAAGCAAAAGGCCATGTGGTTGAGGGACTTTCCCGATGCCAAAGTTGTCATCGAAGGACATTGCGATGAAAGGGGTACCAACGCCTACAACTTGGCGCTGGGTGAACGCCGTGCCGAAAGCGCCAAAGCGTTTCTCGTGAATCTGGGGATTTCCGGTGCGCGGTTGACCACCATCAGCTATGGCGAGGAGAAGCCCCTTGACTTGGGACACAACGAAGAAGCGTGGGCGAAAAACCGCCGCGACGCCTTTGCACTGGAGTAATTCTCCAAATATGTGCCGTTGGCGTTCCACGTCATCCTGCCGACTTCCCACTGGAAAAATGTGCCGGTTCCGTTTCGGTTTACCGAAACGGATAACGGGAGCGGCAACGTAATCAAATCCATATGTAACTCACCGAATATGCAGCAATCGGCCAGGAAGTCAGCCGTTGCTGCATATTCTATATGGGACGGCATCATCCACCGTCCTTTTAGCGGGTCTTGCGTGGCCCGGCGATACCATGGGAAGGTGACTATGCAAAACAAAACCGTATGGATTGGCCTTGTCGCGGCAGTTTTGCTCTGCGGTTGCGCGCTTCAGGAGGATGTCTACACACTGGACCACCGCCTTTCCGCTCTGGAGCGGCGAAATCTTGACCTGGAAAAGCAGAATCGCGAACTTGAAAAACTCAACCAGGATTTGCTCCAGGCCAAAGAGAAGATATCCAGCCGGGTCGAAGGACTGGACCAGACCCGTCGGGATGATGAAATAGAACTCCGTGGGCAGTATGCCGGGTTGGTTGCCCAGGTACAGGCTGTTCAGGAATCGTCCCAGATGCTTTCCGGCCGGCTCGAAGAGATGGAATATCTGCTTAAGCAGAAACTCGAGGGGTTTGAAGACAATCAGTTGAAGAACCGGGAGCGAATGGACCGGCTGGCAGCCGATACAGCCGCCGTCCAGAAGCGCATCGATATTATCGACCAATACCTGAACCTAGAGGCCGCCCAGGCGCAAAAAGTGGCAAAACCACCCGTCTCCTCAGCTGTCGCTGCCACGCCGGCATCGGACCAGGCCCTTTACCTTGAGGCAAAGCGAGCATTCGACGATGGGAACCTTGAAGCGGCCCGGAAAGGCTTTGAACAGCTGATTACCGAATTTCCCAAGTCCCAGGAGGCGGACAACTCCCAGTTCTGGATTGGTGAAACCTATTACCGGGAAAAGTGGTATGAGAAAGCCATTCTTGAATACCAGAAAGTGATAGAGAAATACCCTTCCGGCAACAAGGTGCCCGCTGCGTTGCTGAAGCAAGGGTTATCCTTTTTGAATATCGGAGAAACCAACAACGCCCGCCTGGTTCTAAAAGAATTGGTCGCCAAGCATCCGGGCACCAATGAAGCCAGCATCGCCAAGCAGAAATTGGAATCCCTCTGATCCTTATTTCGCCGGCGGACATCTGATCTTTCATGAGATTATTAGCTGTCCGGGAGGTGCATGCCGGCCCATTGCAGGATGCGATAATCGACCATGATCAAAGTGATCGGCATTGATCCCGGCCTGGCTGATACCGGGATCGGCATTGTCCGCGGTATCGGCCTGAAGGTTCACGGCTATGCCTACGGCACTATCTCCACATCCAAGGAGGAGCCCACGGCCTGCCGACTGGAGCATATCTATACGAAGATCAGCCGGGTGCTTGCAGATGAGAAACCGGACCTCATGGTGCTGGAGGACGTCTTTTCCCTTGAAAAATATCCCAAGTCGGGTATCGTTTTAGGTAAGGTATGCGGTGTTGTGTTGCTGGCAGGCACCCAGTCCGGTGTGCCCTTGATTGAAGTGCCGGTGCGGCAGGCCAAGCAGATTCTTACCGGCAACGGAAAGGCCTCAAAGTTGCAGTTGGAACGGTCGGTGCGAAGCACCCTTTGCGCCCCGATGCCTATCCGTCCCTTTCATGCATCGGATGCATTGGGGTTGGCTTTGATTGGCCTGTTCCGCCATTACCCGATATAATGGCCGGGCGAAGGTTGCATCGAAAGGGATCACCGAATGTCCATGGCCGTCCGTGATGCAACCTCGTCGAGTTGAGAAGAGATGATCGGATACCTTGAAGGCCGATTGATGAAAAAGGATAAGGACCGGATTCTACTCCTGGTGAACCAGGTGGGATACGAAGTTCTTGTCCCGGTGGTGGTGATGGAAACCCTGTCCAAAAAGGCCGTCGGTGACGAGGTTTCCCTGTATATTTATTACTACCAGACTGAAAGACAACCCAAACCGGTGCTTATCGGATTCAACCTGGAGGCGGAAAAGGAATTTTTTCAGTACTTTATTTCTGTGGAGGCCATCGGTCCGCTGAAGGCCGTCAAGGCATTGAACATCTCGGTGGGGGATATCGCCCATGCCATCGAAAGCGGTGATGTCAAGACGCTGAAGCAGCTGAGCGGGATCGGTGATCGCACGGCCCATAAAATCGTTGCCTCGCTGCAGGGCAAGATGAACAAATTCGCCCTGATAAGACATGAAAAGGACGGCGTTCCCGTTCTGGCGGATGAGGATTTCATCCAAATGGTGATGGATGTGCTGGTGTCGCAGCTGGGCTATAAAACTACTGATGCCCGGCAGTTGGTTGCTGATGCCATGAAGCGAAACAACGCCATTACCACGGCGGAGCTGTTGTTTGATGAAATCTACCGGGGGCAGCGGCGATAAACAGCCGGGCCCGCTCAATTAAAATGGTTGATGGACGATGATTGACACCAAACCACGGACCCATTGATGCCCGATCGAATCCTAACGCACCATTCAGATGACACCGCCGTTGTCGATGGCGCCCTTCAGGCGGATGACAGGGATCCGGATATTTTATCCCTGCGTCCCGAACGTCTGCATGAATACGTGGGTCAAGCCGAGGTGGTAGAGACCCTGAAGATCGCCATTGAAGCGGCCAAGCTCAGGGCTGAACCCCTGGAGCACGTTCTGTTTCATGGTCCGCCCGGCCTGGGAAAGACCACCCTGGCCCACATCATTGCCAATGAAATGGGCGGGACGCTGACCGTGACATCGGGGCCGGCTCTGGAAAAGGGGGGAGACCTGATCGGGATTCTCACCCATTTAGGAGAAGGGGACGTACTCTTTGTGGATGAAATTCACCGGACGCCCAAGACGGTGGAAGAATTTCTCTACCCGGCCATGGAAGACTTTGCCGTTGACTTTGTCTTCGACAAGGGCATTCACGCCCGCAGTCACCGCTACCGGTTGAAATGCTTTACGCTGGTTGGGGCCACCACGCGGGTCGGTCTGCTCTCCGCACCGTTGCGGGATCGCTTCGGTATTTTCCGAAGTCTCGATTTTTACGGGCTCGATGACCTGGTGCGCATCACTACCCGGTCGGCAGCCCTGCTGGATGTGGCCATCGACGAGCCCGGTGCTCTGGAACTGGCCAAACGCTCCCGGGGCACGCCGCGAATCGTCAACCGGCTGCTCAAGCGGGTTAGGGATTATGCCCAGGTCCGCGGCGACGGTGCCATTTCCAAACCCACCGTGGAAGCGGCTTTGACGCTGGAGGGGGTGGATAGTCGAGGACTCACCCGGCTGGACCACCGCTACCTGAAAACCATCATCGATTATTACGGCGGTGGACCCGTGGGTATCGAAGCCATCTCCGCGACCCTTCAGGAAGAGACCGATACCTTGGTGGATGTGGTGGAGCCTTACCTGTTGAAGATCGGAATGGTGATACGTACCTCATCGGGTCGACGGACCTCAGATGCGGCCTACCGCCATTTGGGCGTGCCCGTCCAACAGAAACTCTTTTAATTCAAGGATTCTGGACGCTGGAAAAAAGGAGAAAGTTCGGGATCGTTTGACCTGAACCATAAACAAGAAACGGCACACACCGTGCCATAGGACACGTGAGGAAAGCCTGACCCATGGCAAAACCCGAAAAGCGCTGGCAGCTTTTACTGGTGGCTGACGACGGGCGAATCATACCTTTCAAGAGAATCAAGGGAATCGCCGTGACGCTGGCGATACTGATGGTGGTTCTGGGTCTGGCATGCGCCGGTCTGGGTTGGCAGCTGACTGCGGAAAAAGTCAGGCATCGGCGGACACTGGCGCAGCTCGCGGATGCCAACCGGCAGGTGGTCCACTACAAAAGCGAACATGAATTGATAACTGCAGAACTGGTGTTGGCCGAAGCACGCATGGAAAAAGCCGGCTTGCAGATACCGCGGCGACAGGAGCGGATTGCCCAACAAACACCAGTGAAAACAGTTGATGCCAAACCGGCTACCGCACCAAAAGTCGATGACGGCCAAAAAGAAAGGGGATCTGTAGCCCCGGCCAGTCCGACGGCCGAAATTCAGCCATCCATCCCTTCGGCAGCCACACCGACGGACAGTGCAGCCGAGGAGGCCCTCCCTAAAGCAGCCCCGGCTGAAGCAACCGCAGAACCTGAGCAACCGGCAGTTGCCATTGAGGACCTGGAAATCAAACACGACGCTGGAAAAAAGATCCTCCTGGCACGATTCCGCGTAAAAAATACCGGCCCCCGGTCTTCGCCGGTTGCGGGCCGGTGTGTGGTGGTGCTTAAAAACGACCAGATGGCACCCGGGACATGGCTGGCCATGCCGGGGGTTACCCTCCTGAACGGTAAGCCTGACGGGGAGCGGGGGCAGGCATTCAAAATCTCCCGATTTAGAGACATGGAGATAAAGGCCATGGGACAGACGGACCCGTCGTCCTTCAAAACTGCCACCGTTTATGTGTTTGATACCGACGGGAAAAAAACTCTGGAAAAAGATTTCCCCATCGACCTTCCTGTTCCCAAGCCGGCCCCGGAACCGGTTCTCACCCCCGCGGCCCAACCTGCCAACGCGTCCAAGGCAACCATTGCTCCGGCGGTACCGGAGGCATCGCCGCCATCCATTATGCCGGTCAAGCAACAGGCGCCTGATGAGGATTCAGGTAAGTGGGTTGGAAATCTGCCGATGGTACCTCCCCCGGAAAGCGATACCGGGGCCGCGTCGCCGCCGGTTCCGGCAGGAGTACCGGGGGATGATCCATCGCTGACCGAAGGCGTTGAACCGGTCAAGAGAGAAGACGCCCGTTCCCGGTTTTAAACTGGGAAAGCGTGATTTTTCAGACCCGTTTAACATGCAAGCGACCCAGTTATCAGGAGAGCGGATGTGAAGGATAATGGCAATAAGTTTTCCATCATCGACAAGGGCATGACCGTAGACGGCTCCCTGGTGGGCAGGGGCAATCTGGTGGTCAAGGGGTCGGTCAAAGGGACCCTTACCGGCGAAAGCGTAGTCATCAGCGAAGAGGGTCACATCGCGGCAGATACCAAAGCTGAAACCATGACCGTCGGCGGCAGCTTTGAAGGCCGTGTGGAAACATCGGGGCAGTTGGTGATTCTTGCCACGGGAAAATGCACCGGTGAGATTTTTTGCGGGGACCTGGTCGTAGAGGCCGGAGGCCGGCTGGATGCACGGGTGACTTGCAAAGGGCCGGTTCAGGGAAAAAAGTAATTGGGTCTGTCTGCGAAGTTATCGGCCGCCGGGATTTTCTGATTCGAACAGGTGGGCGTATCGGTCAAAAGGGATGCCGACGCTTTTAAAATTGTCGAAGGTGACGTCGGAAAACGGCAGGCTTTCCTTTTTGCGCAGGGTCTCGAAAATGCCCAGATAGCTGGAAAGGATTCGATGCTCCCAGCGCAATCTCAGGTCGCGGATAATCCGCATAATCGGTCCCGGTGAACCTTCGATCTCCAGAAATCCGGCAAAGGGCAGGGTGTCCATGCATAGGGTAGTGTCTTTCAACTGCCATGTTTCCCGCCATTTTTCGTAGACCTGGCAGCGAAAGTAGCCCAGGGCATTCAAGATGGCGTTCATAGTGTCGAAATCGTTGACGCTCACCTCCAGTTCCCGATAGATCTTAAAGCGGGTGTCGACCTCTGGCGGCGGAGACTTGAAGGTGAGCGTGGTGCCTTGATCTTTCCTCAATCGAAGCAGGCATTTATTTTTCTGCAGCCGGCCATCTTCCGTTTCGTAGCGGGCATTGTGCTCGAAAGTGCGTTGGCAGATGCATGCTGCGCCGAGTTCCTGGAGGCGGCGCCGAAGGGCGGCAAAATTTGAAATGTGAAATTTCAATTCGATTTCAAGATGTTCCATGGTAATCGATAAATTACAGAAATAGAAACTGTTGTCAAAACAATAGATGCCCAGGCGAATGAAAATGGCATATTCAATCCCTTGCCCAGCCTACTTTTTCCTTGACACCGGTGGGATTATCTATTAATAGTCCCTGATTCTAAGAAACGAACAGGAGTAAAAACGGTGAAAAAATATACCTACAGCGCAAAAGACTCTGATAATCAGAACAAATGGTGGGTGGTTGATGCCGATGGTGCCATCCTTGGCCGGCTGGCATCCCAGGTTGCCGCTGCACTTCGCGGCAAAAACAATCCGCTCTATACCCCCCATGCGGATCTGGGTGATTCGGTGGTCGTGATCAATGCCGAAAAGATCGTGCTGACCGGCAGAAAAATGGAGCAGAAAAACTACTACCGTCACAGTGGCTACATCGGCGGGTTGAAGACCATTACCGCCAAAAAACTGATTGAGAAACGACCTGAAGATGTGGTCCGTTTCGCCGTTAAAGGGATGCTGCCCAAAAACAGTTTGGGGCGCAGACTGTTTAAGAAACTCAAGGTTTACGCCGGGGACCAGCATCCCCACGAGGCCCAGCAGCCGGAAACGATGAGTATTTGATTAGGTTAGGGGAAACCAAAGAATAAAGTCCATTACTGGGGAACTTCATGGCAACAGAAAAAACAAATTACGCTACCGGAAAAAGAAAGAGTGCCATCGCAAGGACATGGATCAAGCCCGGCACCGGTGTCATTACTGTTAACGATCGACCTGTGGATGAGTATTTTGCGGTAAGCACGGCACAGACCATCCTGCGGCAGCCGCTGGCCCTGACCAATAATCTGGATGCCTTCGACATTACTATTAAAGTTCACGGAGGCGGTATCTCCGGGCAGGCGGGCGCGGTGCGCCATGGCATCACCAAGGCCCTGATCCTTTTCGACCCGGAATTAAGACCGTCTCTGAAACGGGCCGGCTTCATCAAGCGGGACCCGAGAGAAAAAGAGAGAAAAAAATATGGGCAGAAGGGTGCCCGGGCCCGGTTCCAGTTCTCAAAACGCTAATATTCCCAATTCTATATTTTCAAAAGGGAGCGGAATGTATTCTGCTCCCTTTTTGCGTTGGGACGAATTGAACGACCCCCCAATGGTCAAGCCAACTATTTCTTTTAAACATCCGGTTAAACCGATACAATCTGCTGCTCGGCATGGGTCAACTGCTCGAGACCATTTGGGGTGACCACGTGGGTGTTTTCGATCCCGACGACCCCTTTGCCCGGAAAGATCAGTTTCGGCTCCAGTGCGATCACCATGTTTTCTTTCAATTCAGTTCTCTGGCCATCGGCCAGAAAAGGAAATTCATCCAGTTCCAGACCTACGCCGTGACCGATAAACCGTATACGGTCGGCGCCGGCACCCATGAAATTTTCACCCACCCCTTTTCGTGCAGCAATCTCTATCGCCGCCGTATAGAGATCGCCGGCGACGGTGCCGGGTGTAGCCATGGATTTAATCTGTTCCTGCAGATCCAGCATGTGGGCATGGGCTTCCACCAACCTCTGCGGTGGGCGCCCGATGGAATAGATCCGGGTATGGTCGCTGATGTAACCGTTCCAGGCAAACACATAATCAAATAAAATCGGTTCGTTCCGCCGGATTTTCCTGAAACTCGGCCCCTGGGCCACCGCCGCACTGACCGATGCACCGCCGGTGGGAGAAGCTAGGTAGCTGGGCACCGCGGCGGTGGGACCGGACATGAGGTGTCCATAGAACATTTCCGCCCCCCACAGGCGCATGCGTACGATGCCCTGGTGGCCTAGCCGGCGGGCCTGCGCTTCCACCATGCCGGCCAACTCGATTTCCGTCATTCCCGTTCTCAACAGATTGGGGACCGTTTCAGCCACCTGGTCGGAAAAGGCCGCCGCCTGCCGAATCAAATTGAGTTCGTAAGCGGACTTGACTGTCCGAACCATGCGGATCGGTATGGAAATATCCCGAATGTCCACCTCTGGAAACAGCCGTTTATAGGTAAAATAGAGGTTGGTCGGCAGCACATCCAGTTCCATACCCATGACCGTCGGCGGTTTCAGACCATTTTCCCGAATCCGGGCGATCAGCTGTTTGGGGCTGTTCAAAGAGAGGATGGTTGAAAGGGGAGACTCCGCTGTGGCCCGTTGCAAACTTTTGCGAACCATCAACAGCGGTGCGCCCCGGCTAGGTATGTAGAGGTGCGATTGCTGGATAGTCCCCGAGAAATAAAAAAGATCCGTGTTCTGCAGAATCAAAGCGCCGTCGATGCCCTCCTGCAGCAGCCGACGCTGGAGTTTTTCGATGCGGTCATCGATTTCAGTTTTCGGTGTGGAAAATCCCTGATCGATCATGGGCTGAGACATCCTTTCTTGACATTCGGGAAGGCATGCGCAAGCGGAGCAAACGGAAAATACCCCTAAAAATAGGGTGTAACCCAGAATAAAGTCAAGCGCTCAGGTAGAATGGCATAAATCATCTTTCTCCACCTTGCAGCGGTCCGGCATATTTTCTCATCGGATACAGGACCTCGATTCTTGATAATGAAGCGGTGTTGATGTAAGATAATTATTCCAGTTCATGTGACCCTGTCATGATGCTTCGTTCCTGATAAAAATGGACGACGACCCTAAAGAACATTGCCATGACCGCTTATTTCATCCGCCGATTTCTGCTGATCGTTCCTACATTCCTCGGTATCACCATACTGATTTTTGTGATTACCCGGTTTGTTCCCGGCGGCCCCATCGAACGGATCATCGCCCAGGCCCAGCAGCAGGCCCTTGAAGGCGGGTCAGCGGCCGTTTCCGAAACGGTGCAGCGCCAGCCGCTGTCCGACGATCAGATTGAGCTGCTGAAAAAGTACTATGGGTTCGACAAACCGGTGCTTGTCAGCTATGTCAGCTGGCTGGGCAAGCTGGTCCGCGGCGACCTGGGCATCTCCACCCGCTACTATGATCCGGTGTGGGAGATGATCCGGGAACGGATTCCCATTTCCCTGTATTTTGGCCTGTTGACCCTGATCGCTACCTATGGAGTCTGTATTCCCCTGGGTATCGCCAAGGCCATCCGCCATAAGAGCATGTTTGACGACGCCTCTTCGGTCCTCGTTTTTGTGGGTTATGCCATTCCCGGTTGGGTGGCGGGGATCCTGATGATCCTAGTGTTCGCCTCCCATTGGGAAGTGTTCCCGCTGGGTGAACTGGTGGGTGAGAACTTCGATGCCATGTCCGTCTGGGAAAAGGCGCTGGACTTGGCCTGGCACTCCCTGCTGCCCTTGACAGCCTATCTGATCGGGGCCTTCAGCTTTATGACGTTTCTTATGAAAAACACGCTTATGGACAACCTGGCGGCCGACTATGTGAGAACGGCCATGGCCAAGGGACTCACCTTTCGACGGGCCGTATTCGGCCATGCACTGAGAAACAGCCTGATCCCCATTGCCACCACATTCGGCAACAATATCAGCGTGATTCTGTCCGGTTCTTTTCTGGTGGAAAAAGTGTTCAACATCGACGGCATGGGCTTGTTGGGCTATGAATCGGTGGTTGAACGCGACTACCCGGTGGTGATGGGTGTACTGGCAATCTCCAGCATATTGTTTCTCGTGGGCAATATTCTGTCCGACATGTGCGTGGCCGCCGTGGATCCGCGGGTAAAATTCGAATAGTGAAACGAATATGTCCATCAGCCCCCTGACGATAAAAAAGCTCAAGCGGTTTCACGCCATCAAACGCGGATACTACGCCTTTGTGCTGCTGGTGGCTATGATCCTGGGGTGCCTGGGGGCTGAACTGCTGGTCAGCAATCGTGCCCTGATCGTCTGTTATCAGGACCATTGGTATTTCCCCACATATGGGGACATCATCCCGGGCAAAACCTTCGGGCTGGCATACGACTACGAAACGAACTATCGGGATCTGGCCGACCATTTCCAGAGGCAGAAGACCGGAAACTGGGTCCTGCTGCCACCGGTGCCCTACAGCGCCTTTGAGAACGACCTGCAGCCCGACATCCTGCCACCGGAACCACCGACGTTCCAGCGCCGCCATTATCTGGGAACTGACACCTCCGGCCGGGACGTGCTGGCCCGCCTGGTATATGGCTTTCGTATCGCCATTTTATTTTCATTGGGCCTGCTGGTGACCACTTATGCGGTGGGTATCAGCATCGGCTGCGCCATGGGCTATTTCGGCGGTTGGTTCGACATTCTTTTGCAGCGCATTATCGAAATCTGGTCAACGGTGCCTTTTTTATATGTCGTGATTATTATTTCGTCCATTGTGGTGCCCAACTTCTGGTGGCTTATCGCCATTATGGTCATATTCGGCTGGATGGGCGTGACCTGGACGATTCGAACGGTGACCTACAAGGAAAAGGCGCGCGATTATGTGCTGGCCGCCAAGGCCCTGGGGGCTTCGGACCTGCGGATCATCTTCCGGCACATCCTGCCCAATACCGTCTCGATCATCGTTACCTACATCCCTTTTTCCATCTCGGGAGGAATCGTGGCCCTCACCTCTCTGGACTATCTGGGATTCGGACTGCCGCCACCGACGCCGAGCTGGGGCGAACTGCTCCAGCAGGCCTGGGCCAACTTCAGTGCCTGGTGGCTGGGGTTCTCGGTAATTGCGGCTATGGTAGTAACCCTGGTGGCGGTCACCTTTGTGGGGGAAGCGGTTCGGGAGGCCTTTGATCCAAAAATGCATACGGTATATGAGTGATGGCGACAACCGGCCTCAACCAGCCTGCTCCGGCCCATCGGCGTAGCCCTTTAGGCAAACCGGCCACCGGTATCAGCCGGCGAACGGTTCTTTGGCTTTGCCTGACCGCGGGCCTGCTTCTTCTGTTCGGCGGTTGTTCCCCGGATAGACAGCCGTCGGACGGGACTGTCTCAACTGCTGAAAAGGGAAGCACGACCCGTCCGGCACCAAAAGTTCCGCGTGAACCACTGCCCGACGGCATCATGTGGCTCACCAACGACACCGATCCACCATTTGCCTCTCCGGATGCGCGCCGGGGAGGTACCCTGCACCAGGCCCTGGAGTCATTCCCGTTGACCTTCCGGGTGGTGGGACCCGATTCCAACACCAGCTTCCGGAGCGCCATTCTGAACAACCAGCTGGGGCTCACCGGCATCCATCCGAACACGCTGAACATCGTTCCGGAACTGGCCACCCACTGGGCTTACGGCAGTGACAAGAAGACCATGTATTTCAAGCTCAACCCGAAAGCCCGCTGGTCCGACGGGGTGCCGGTCACCGCCGACGACTTTGCCTATACCCTGGATTTCATGCGTTCGCCCTATATCGTGGCCCCCTGGTACAACGATTATTATACGAGCGAGATCGACCGTGTTATCGTCTATGACGACTACACCCTGGCGGTGGTCAGCACCAAGGCCCAGCCGGATCTGCACCTGAAGATCAGCATCGGACCCACGCCGCGCCACTTCTTTGAACCCTTGACGGAGGATTTTATCCGTAAGACCAACTGGTCGATTGTCCCGAACACCGGCCCCTATCAGATCGATCGCTTTAAAAAGGGGCGCTATGTGCGCTTTGCGCGCAAGAAAAACTGGTGGGGCGATGACCTGCCCTATTTCAAGCACCGCTTCAATGTGGACACGGTGCTGTTCAAGGTGATCCGGGACCCCAATCTTCAATGGGAGTATTTCAAAAAAGGCAAGTTGGATGTCTACCCGGCGACAGTTCCTCAATACTGGCATATCAAGACCCGGACGCCCGTGGTGGAAAAGGGGTATGTGCATAAAATGTGGTTTTTCAACGACACCCCCCAATCGGCCATGGGACTGTGGATGAACCTGGACCGGGAGATTTTCAAGGATATCAACCTGCGGTATGCCTTTGCCCATGCCATGAACGTGGAGAAGGTGATCACCGACGTATTGCGCAATGATTACTTCCGCCTGGAAAGCGCCTATGTCGGCTACGGCCCGTACACCAATTCGACCATCAAGGCGCGGCGCTACGATATCGGCAAGGTGGAGGCGTACATGACCCAGTCCGGCTGGCTGCGGGGACCCGACGGTATCTGGGCCAAAAACGGCCGACGCTACAGCGTGGAGGTGGTCTACTACCGTGACGACCACACGCAGCGCCTGGTGGTGCTCAAGGAAGAGGCCAAAAAAGCGGGCATCGAACTGCAACTGCTCAAACTGGATCCATCCACGGCCTTCAAGAAAATTCTGGAAAAGCGGCATGACGTGGCCTGGCTCGGGTGGAGCACGGGGCTGCGGCCCCATTTCTGGGAGTTCTGGCACTCGGCCAACGCGCACAAGGGACAGACCAATAATATCACCAACACCGATGACCCGGAAATGGATCGTCTGATCGATGCCTACCGCAACTCTCTGGAGGAGGCGGAACGCATCGATCTGGCCAAACGGATCCAGGTCAGGGTCCATGAGATCGGTGCCTTTGTTCCCACGTTCATGGTCCCTTATTTCCGAGAGGTCTACTGGCGATGGTGGCGCCTTCCCCGGCCGCCTGCCACGCGTACCTCGGGGAGCCTGTTCGATGCTTTCAGCAGTGGCAGCGGGGGGCTGTTCTGGTTCGATCAAACGCTTTTCGATCAGACCCGGGAGGCCATGGCCGATGGTCGTTCATTTGAACCGGTCACCGTGGTGGACCGGACCTATAAGCCCTGACCGGAATGGATGGCGAAGATGAACAATGGACAGCCCATTTTAACCGTTGACCACCTGGTGGCGACCTTTGACACCGACGCCGGACGGGTGCGGGCGGTGGATCAAGTGAGTTTTTCGCTGAAAGCCGGCACCATTTTAGGGCTGGTGGGAGAATCCGGCTGCGGTAAAAGCGTTACGGCACTGTCGATCATGAGGCTGCTGCCGCGACCCGCCGGGGTCATCGAAAGTGGTGCCATCCGGCTCAACGGTGTGGATCTGGTGCAATTGGCCCCGGATGAGATGCATCGGATCCGGGGACGGCGGATCGGGATGATTTTCCAGGAACCCATGACGGCACTGAACCCGGTTCATCGCATCGGTCAACAACTGGTGGAGGTCTTCGACTTGCATCGCCCGGATTTGGACGCCGTTCAACGGTATCAGGCGGCCGTGGCCCTGCTGTCCCGGGTGGGCATTCCCGAGGCCAGGGCCCGGATGGACGAGTATCCTCACCAGATTTCAGGGGGCATGCGTCAGCGGGTGATGATTGCCATGGCTCTGGCCGGAAAACCGGATGTACTCATCGCTGATGAACCCACCACGGCGCTGGATGTCACCATTCAGGCGCAGATCCTGGAATTGATTCTCGACCTGCAGAAGGAGACGGGCATGGCCGTCCTTTTCATCACGCATGCCTTGGGGGTCATCGCCCAGATCTGCCAGGAAGTGGCGGTGATGTACGCCGGATGGATTGTCGAATCCGCACCGGCGGCGGCCCTTTTCAAAAAGCCCCTGCATCCTTATACGCAGGGTCTGCTGGCTTCCATGCCCAGGTTGTCATCGGAGAACAAAAGCGTCCTGCCCATTATCCGGGGCACCGTGCCCAGCCTGCATCAATTGCCCCCCGGGTGCCGGTTTCAGAATCGTTGTCCCCATGTGATGGATCGATGCGGTAAAGAGACGCCCGGCCCGGTGGCTGTGGATGACGATCACTGGGCCCGTTGTTTTTTACTTGAAGGTTAATCGTGGAGTCTATGCCGGTGACGGTTCCTGAAAACGACGATCTGCTTCGGGTGGACAACCTGAAGATGTATTTTCCCGTTCGCGGCGGCGTGCTGCGCAAACGGATAGGATATGTTCACGCCGTAGACGGCGTCTCCCTGACCGTGGGGTGCGGTGAAACGCTGGGGCTGGTGGGCGAATCCGGCTGCGGCAAGACCACCGTGGGCCGGTGCATCCTCAGGCTCTACCAGCCCACGCAAGGGCGGGTGATCTTTGACGGAACGGATCTGCTGAAAGCCGATTCGAAAACCCTTCGGACGGCCCGCCGGCAGCTTCAAATGATTTTCCAGGACCCTTTCGAATCCCTCAATTCCCGCCATACCGTGGGCGATATTGTCGCCGAACCATTCATCATCCACCGGGTTGGAAGCCCCACAAGCCGAATGCGCGCGGTGGCCGGCCTGCTTGAGCGGGTGGGGTTGGCAGCCGACGCAGCCAGCCGTTTTCCCCACGAATTTTCCGGCGGCCAGCGCCAGCGCATCGGCATCGCCCGTGCCATCGCCCTCAACCCCAAGCTGGTGGTCTGCGACGAGCCGGTATCGGCCCTGGATGTCTCGATTCAGTCCCAGATTCTCAACCTGCTGCTGGCGCTGCAAAAGGATCTGGGACTCAGTTACCTGTTTATCGCCCACGACCTAGCCGTGGTCAAGCATGTGTCAGACAGGATTGCGGTGATGTACCTGGGCCGGATCGTGGAATACGCCGCTTCGGGGGAGCTTTATCGGAAACCCCTTCACCCTTATACCCAGGCGCTGATCGCTGCGATCCCCGATCCGGACCCGGAGAAGAAAAAAACGTCGCCGCCGATGCTGTCCGGCGACGTGCCGTCCCCCATCAACCCGCCGCCCGGATGCCATTTCCATCCCCGCTGCCCATACGCCTGCAGCCGCTGCCGGAAAGAAACACCGGCCCTGGTGCCATTTGGCTCATCAGAGTCCGGTCATTGGGTTGCCTGTCACTTCGCCGGTCGGCTCGATGGTGGCTGCGTCGACACGCCCCGAATCGTCAGCGATTGAGAGGACGTTTATTCTCGGCGTGGTGCAACGCGCCAGCAGATCCCCCTTCTGAGCATTGTTGTTGCTGCAAAACACAAGATTTGACTCGCGGGTTCTCAGGGCGAACTCCAGCTGTCGATCCCGCTCATAAATATCCTCCCTGAAATTCACTTTCCCATCCGCATCCACCCAGGCGGTAAAATAAACGAGGTGCACCGGGATAGGGTTGTCAAGAACCACGGTTTGCCGCTGCCCATTCGCAATGGCGGCTTCCAGCCGGGTGCGATCCCACCCCTGTTCGCTTAACAGGTATTGCGCCAGAACCAGCGGCGTTTCCAGCCGGACACATCCGGAGGAAAAACTTCGCTGCTGCCGGTTGAAGAGGGATTTGACGGGGGTGTCGTGGATGTAGACGCTCAGAGGGTTGGGAAACATGAACTTGACCCGCCCCAGTGCATTCACCTCCGAGGGATCCTGCCTCAGACGGTAGGGGAAATAGCTGGCAGACAGGTTTTCCCAGGTGATGCCTGTCGGATCAAGCTCCCGGGCCTGGTCGTCCCAGCTGTCAAAGACTCTGATGCCCTGCCTGGCCAGGTACGTCGGATCGCTGACTGCCTTTGGCAGAATATCCCTGCGGGCAATTTTTCGGGGGATGTTCCAAAAGGGGTTCAATTCTAGGTAGGTCATCCGGCCGGACAGGATGGGTGTCTGTCGGCGTTTCCTGCCAATAATGGCGCGTATGCTGTCGATTCGTGTGTCGGCTTCAACGACGCTTAATTCAAATGCGGGGATGTTGACCATCAGATAGCGGTCGCCGAGGCTGTCCGGAAACCAGCGCCAGCGCTCCATGTTGAGCTGCAACTGGGTGATTCTTTGTTTGACGGAGATGTTCAGTTCGGTCCGGGTGCGTTTGCCGACGCGACCATCTGCCCGTAAGCCGTGACGCCGCTGGAACCGTTTTACTGCCGCTTCGACGATTTCATCGTATTCGGTAGGATACTCCGGCATGTCCGAGGACCAATCGTCCGTTATTTTCAGACGGTGCGTTAACGCCTCGACACGGAAACCCCTGTCTCCTCTCTGCAATGTGGGACCCGGCGCGATGGCCGGCCAGCCGCCGGACTGCTTGATCTTCAAATATTGCTGCAAGGCCTTTCTCAATCCTCGGTAGGCCTGCCCGTTGGGGTGAAGCGATTCAAAATAGGCCTTCAACCGGTCTTCATTTAAGGCCTGGGCCAGTTCGGCAGGGAGGTCTCTGGTCGATACTCTTCGGCGGGCAAGCCACTGCGGGGAAAGCGACTCCGGCGTCACCCTTCCCTGCGACAGGTGTTGCGCATAGCGCAGCACCCCATTGGTCAGCGCCACATCAAACTGGAGATATCGTTTCGGGCCGTTAGGCGGGATCGTATCTGAAAAGGCCACCGAATCTCTTAACGCTTCCTGCAAGACTGGCAGAAGATAGTGGTCCGACTCAAGGCCGTCATCGTCGGATTTCCCAATGGCGGCAAACAGGGACTCTCCCTGCGGGCGCAGACCGTAGGCATCGACCCAGACCGGATAGTGGCCGACCGTTTGATAAAATCGTGCCACGGGGATCAAGGGATTGGCTCCGGCCATGTTCGTAGGGGTGTCATTCCCGCGGGCTGCCGATGCCAACTCCGATTTCAGTTCACTGCTTCCCTGTTGTTCCGGCGCTTCCCCCGCCACGCTCATAGGTGATAGAAAGATAGCGGTCACTGTTAACAGTATCGTCAGGTAAAGCGGGGGCTTCATCGGTTGTCCATCGGTCAGGTACGGGTAACTGTTATCTTTTCACTGACGCCGAATTCATTTACATCCGGGACACAATGAATCGGGTCGCGGCCGGGCATCAGCCGCTATTTTCCGGCGATGACGGTTTTCCGGCAACTTGCGGGTCGAATGGCCGATCCATTCCGGTCCGCAGCATCATTGTTTACCGGATTGCCTCATTGCCAAGTAGATCAAAATCCGGACCAGTTTGCCGATTGGGTTGAAAAATATTATATATGTAAATATTTAAATATCTTAGAAAGGGGCAGCCTTGTTTTTTATATCCGGACCCATCGTAAAATTGAGAATTATTTTTCCTAATTATTAAGAAAAAAAATCAGGAACAGGGGCACTAAAGATCGGCGTGATCGGGGTTCGACCCGGCATTCTAAAGGATTCCGGGCCGAGATCTAAAAAGTGCGCCATCGATCCTTGAACGCCGCGGCAATAGACCGATGAGTTTTTTCTTGACAAATTCCGGGCAACTTCATAACTATTTTATAGCTATTATGTAACCATTTTATAGCCTGCCCGCCGAACCGGCCCGGATCGTCGGGGAAAGCATATGCTTATTCGGTCTTTCCGACGAGCCATTCGCCGTCATAGTACCTTCGGCCGGTGCGAACTTTGAATTCCGGTGGATGCGGCCCCAGAGAAATATACGGAATACCCCGAAGAGGGAAAATATGGTTGCCCAGAATAATGGAAAGATTCCTAAAACGATCGGCGGGGGACCGGAAAACCCTGCCACGTCCCCCAAGACCGAGTTCAGGGTCCTCGGGGAAGAGATGATCGAAAAGGAAGTCAAAACGAGCGGAAAAACGGGTCGGGTATACCTTCCAGGAGATTGGGTGGGCAGGCTCGTCAAAATTATTCGCGTGAATTGACAGGGAGATAATCTTGAAATTGATTATTCCAATAGAGGGGCAACCCTCGATTGATTCGAAAGCATGCAAGGGATTCAGATAAGATAGAAGGGGAAAAGAAATGCGGTACGCAGAAACAGGTTATAATCTGGAAGTCGATCTGACCCGGGGCAACATTGAACGGGTGGAGACCGACCCAAGAGACACCGAGCTTTATCTGGGGGGGCTGGGTACTAACGCCAAGATTTTATGGGATCGGGTTCCTCCCGAGGTTGAGCCCTTTTCTCCTGACAATCTGCTGATATTCGCCACCGGCCTGTTATGCGGTACACCCGCCATCGGTTGCAACCGAACCATTGTTTCCACCATTTCTCCGCAGACCGAGTTGATGGCATTTTCAATGATGGGGGGATTTTGGGCGCCCGAATTGAAATATGCCGGGTACGATAAAGTCATTCTTCGCGGCAAGTCCCCTGATTTGGTTTATTTGTGGATCAAGGATGACCAGGTCGAAATACGGGATGCCGTGCATCTGAAGGGAAAAGGCGCTGTTGAAACGGCAGAGCTTATCCGACAGGAGCTGAAGGAACCCAAAGCGCAGGTGGCGGCGATTGGCCTTGCCGGTGAAAACAGGGTCTATTTTGCCTCCATCGAGCAGGGACGGTCCAGTGCCAGCCGGGGCGGCATCGGGGCCGTGATGGGAGACAAAGGCGTAAAGGCGATTGTGGTTCGTGGGACCAAGGACGTCAATGTCGCCCGACCGGCCGAATTCATGGGGCTGTGCAACGACGTCATGCAGTATATCAAATTCCGCAATGAAAATCCGATTCCGGGGGTCATGCCCATTTTAGCCGGATTAGGCTCACCGCAGGAGATGAAAGTCCATGATGAAAAGTGGCACACCGAAAATTTCATGTGGGGAAATTCCCGTGTCCGCAGAAAAGATTTTTGGGACGAAGACGTCGCTAACGCTTGGACCAAGACGCTGGACACGATGCGTACACGGCTGATCAGTTGCTATAACTGCCCGATGACATGCGGGGCAACCATTTCTCCTCCGGGACTGCCCACCTACATGATGAAATGCTTCTCAAAGCTGACCTATACCATGGCGGCCTTTTCCGATCTGGAATTCGGTCTGGGTATCGCCCAAAGCGCCACCGAGTACGGCGTGGATGGGTTCTCGGCCCCGCAGGTGATGGCTTTTGCCCTCGAGCTTTACGAAAACGGCATATTGACTGACGATGATTTCCCCGGCATGCCCTCCGATAATGAAGGGAGATTTTACTGGCTGCTCGACAAAATCGTACGGCGTGAAGGGATCGGCGATGTTCTGGCCAATGGGACCTACTGGGCGGCCAGACAGATCGGCAAGGGTGCAGACGCTTATGCCCACAACAACATTAAAAAGCATGAGCAGCTGCCGCTCAAGCTGTCCATGCTGAATCCGATTTACTTCCTCATGTATGCGACCGGGGAGAAAATGAACATTACCCAGATAGAAGGGCAGTTCCCCCAGGCACCTTTTCCAAAGCTTGAGCAGAGAGAGGCGTTTGTAAAGGATTGGTTCCATGTTCCGGATGAAAAGTTCAAACAATATTTTCTGGACTGGGAACCCCGCGGAGAAAAATCGATCCCTTATTACCCGACGCCCGAGATGTGCTGCGATATTGTCGACTGGCAGGAGCGGATGCATTACATCGATGATGCCCTCGGGATGTGCGCCGGTTTGTCCTCATTTCCTCTGAAACCTCCGTATCATATACACAACTACCCCAAATTTATCGCATCCGGCGCCGGGATCGATATGGATGAAGCCACGCTCACGCAGGCCGCCAAGCGCTACCGGACCTTAGTCAGGGCCAACAACATACGAAGAGGCATGCGCAGAAAAGACGAGAAGCCGCCGGAGAACCATTGGAAGAAACGATTTCCCGAGCTTGAAGAAAAGCTCCTGGATACCTATTACCGATTCAAGGGCTGGAATGACCAGGGCATTCCCACCCAGGCGTCTTTGCATGAATTGGGGTTGGATTACGTATTTGAAGAATTCGAAAAAAGAGGGGTTTATTCAGAAACCGGAGATCCACCGTCCAAAACGACCCTAACGGAGAAAGACAAGGAGGTGCAGCCGTGACGGGTGAGAAGAAAAAGAAGATCATTAAAACCATAAAAATTGATGCTGACAAATGCAATGGCTGCCGGGCCTGTGAGGTCATTTGCTCCGCCTTTCACGCGGCGCCGAAATACAGCAGCAACAATCCGGAGCGATCGCGTATCCGGGTGATTCGTCATCCCCTGAAAGATATATATGTTCCGGTATATGCGGGTGAGTATGCGCCGGCAGAATGTATGGGCAGGGACAAATATGTGATTGACGGAAAGGAATACGACGAGTGCGCCTTCTGCAGGTCGTCTTGTCCGTCCCGGGATATTTTCAAGGAACCCGATTCCGGCCTGCCCCTGAAATGCGACATGTGTGAAGGGGAAGACGAACCCTTGTGCGTCAAGTGGTGCATCAACGATGCCCTGATTTTAGAGGAAAGGGAAGAGGACGTTGAAGACGTGGAGGAGCGTGAGGAGTTGGAGATCGGTTTGGCGTCGCTGGCCAACAAACATGGATTGCAGAAAATTTTAGATACCGTTGCCAGGATGTCGCTGGCCAAAAAGGGATAGAAGAGGATAAAACAAACCAGTGGAGACGGTAGCCGATTACAAAGAGATCGTCGACGAAATCAACGCAAAAGGTGGAGACGCATTTAAATTATGTTTTCAATGCGGCTTGTGCGATGCGGTCTGCCCGTGGAATCGGGTTATTTCCTTTAGCATGCGCAAGATCGTCCGCGAGGCCACCTTCGGTATGACGGATATTGAAAGTGAGGATATCTGGCGTTGCACCACCTGCGGCAGTTGCCCGCAGCAGTGCCCCAGGGACGTCAGACAGATCGAATCCGTGGTCTCCCTGCGCAGGCTGGCCACGGAATATGGAATTTTCCCCAATGCCGTCAAGCCGCTGCGCACCGTAAGCGCAAGCCTTACCGGTGCAGGCAATCCCCTGGGTGAAGAACGAAAGACCAGGGCCGATTGGGCGAAGGGCCTTTCTGTAAAACCATTCACCGAAGAGATGGATCTTTTATATTTTCCCGGCTGCTATTTCAGCTATGACCCCCGCTTGAAAAAGGTGGCTGTCGCCACTGCCAAGATCCTTAATAAGGCGGGAATCGATTATGGCATCCTGGGTGCCCAGGAGAACTGCTGCGGCGAAAGCATCCGCAAGACGGGCAACGAGGAACTGTTTAAACGACTGGCCCGGGAAAACATCAAAACGTTTGTCGACCATGGTGTGAAGAAAATCCTGGTGTCTTCGCCCCATTGCTACCACACCTTTAAAAATGAATATCCCGAATTCATGGTGAACTTTGAGGTGGTTCATATCTCCCAGTATCTGTGCGAGCTGATCAATTCAGGCCGGCTCGAAGTCACCAAGGAATATGGAAAAAAAGTGACTTATCATGACCCCTGTTACCTGGGTCGGCATAACGGCTTATATGACGAACCCCGGCAGGCCTTGACCCGGATACCCGGCCTGGAATTGGTTGAGATGCCTGACTCGCGGTCAAACAGTCTCTGTTGCGGCGGGGGAGGGGGCCGGATCTGGATGGAAACCCCCAAGGGTGAACGCTTTTCCGACATCAGGGTAGAGCAGGCCATCGCGGTCGGCGCTGAGGTGCTGGTCACCTCCTGCCCCTATTGCATCGCCAATTTCGAGGACAGCCGATTGGCCCTGAAGAATGATGTGACCCTGGAGATCAAGGACATTACCGAGATTGTCCGGGAAGTGATTTAGGCAGAGGAAAAAATCCGATAAGGAATTAAAAACGTGGAAAAAGAACAGATTGATCAGCTTTGCAGTCATCTGGAAGGTAGTAATTTTGGAGACGTCATGGTGGTCGGCGGTGGGATCAGCGGCATTCAAGCCTCGCTTGATCTGGCCACGGCGGGGTTCAAGGTCTACCTGGTGGAAAAATCGCCTGCCATTGGCGGCCATATGGCCCAGCTTGACAAGACCTATCCCACTAATGACTGCTCCATGTGAATACTTTCTCCCAAACTGGTCGAGGTCGGCCGGCATCCAAATATCGAGGTCCTGAGCTATACTGAAGTCGACAGTATAGAAGGGGAGGCGGGAGACTTTTCGGTAACCCTGATCAAGAAGCCCAGATACGTTGTCGAGGGCAAATGCACGGGTTGTACGACCTGCGTGGAATACTGCCCGGTCGAGTATCCCGATCAATTCAACCAGGATATATCGAGCAACAAAGCCGTTCATATATACTTCGCGCAGGCCATTCCGCTGATTGCCTATATTGACAACAGCTGCCTTTACCTTAAAGAGAAGAAATGTCGCATTTGTGAAGGCGTCTGTAAAAATGACGCCATTGATCTCCATCAAACCCCGCAGAAGGTTAACCTGAACGTCGCGGCGATCCTTCTGTCTCCCGGATTTGAAGTGTTTGACCCCAAAATCAGGGGCGAGTACGGCTACGGAAAGATGCAGAACGTGGTAACCAGTATGGACTATGAACGGCTGCTATGTGCCACCGGGCCATACGAAGGTGAGATCCGGCGTGCTTCCGACAAGCGTCACCCCCACAACATCGCCTGGATTCAATGCGCCGGTTCCAGGCGCGTTACCCCGGGCAACAACAGTTATTGTTCATCCGTATGCTGCACCTACACCCAGAAACAGGTGATCTTGACCAAAGATCATGACGAAGCGGCAGCCTGCACGATATTCCACAACGATATTCGTTCCTATGGCAAAGGCTTCGAACCTTTCTTCCAAAGGGCCGAGAAACTTCCCGGGATCCGGTTTATAAGAAGCTTCGCCTCAATCGTAAGGGAGGATCCGGAAAGCGGGAATGTAATCGTAAAATATGCGACTACCGATGATGGCGTAAAAGAGGAAGAATTCGACCTGGTGGTATTATCGGTCGGACTGAACCCGCCTGCTGATGCCAAAGAGCTGGAAAAGAAGTTCGGCATCGAGCTTACCGCCCACGGATTCTGTAAAACGCGTCCTTCCAATCCCATGGAAACCACTCGGCCGGGGATTTTTGTCAGCGGTGCTTTTCAGGGGCCGATGGATATTCCCGAGTCGGTTTATACTGCCAGCGCAGCCGGCGCCCAATGCGGCGAACGCCTTGACCACAGACGCGGGAAACTCACCCGGGCAAAGAAATACCCCCCCGAAAGGGATGTCTCCACGGAGGAGCCACGCATCGGCGTCTTTGTGTGTCACTGCGGCACCAATATCGGAAGGGTCGTGGATGTGCCTTCCACCGTTGAATATGCCCTGACCTTGCCCCATGTCGTCCACGCGCAGGAACAGCTGTTTTCGTGCGCCACCAATTCGGCCAAAGAAATAACCGACATGATCAAGGAAAAGGGGCTCAATCGTGTGGTTGTCGCTGCATGCAGCCCCAGGACCCTCGAGCCGCTGTTCCGGGAGACCCTTCGGGAAGGGGGAATTAATCAATACTTCTATGACATGGCCAATATCAGGGAACACTGCTCCTGGTGCCATTCTAAGGAAAAGGAGGCGGCCACCCGCAAGGCGAAGGACATCACCCGGATGTCGGTCGCCCGGACGGTGGCTTTGGAGCCCCTGCAGGAGTTCGACCTGCCGGTCAACAAGGCGGCCCTGGTGGTCGGCGGCGGAGTGGCGGGCATGACCTGTGCACTGTCCATCGCCGACCAGGGACATGAGGTCTATCTTCTGGAAAAGGATGCGGACCTGGGCGGAATGGCCAGAAGAATCCATTTTACGCTGGACGGGCAGGATATTCAGGCCTATTTGCGCAGCCTTGTGCGCAAGGTGTATCAGCACCCCTTAATCCATGTATATACCGATGCAACCATCATTGAAGCGACCGGGTATGTCGGGAATTTCGTAACCACGGTGGCGTCCGAGAGAGGGCGTACACCGATAACGCATGGGGCAGCCGTCATTGCAGTCGGTGCGGATGAATACCGGCCCGCCGAATACCTTTATGGAGAAGATGATCGGGTCGTGACCCACCTTGAGCTGGGAGAGCGGATCGCCCGAGCCGACGAAAAGGTGATTCAGGCGACCGGCATCGCGATGATCCAGTGCGTCGGCTGCAGGAATGAAGACAGAAATTACTGCTCCCGGGTCTGTTGCAGCCATGCGGTAAAAAACGCCTTGAAACTGAAAGCGATCAACCCCGATATGGACGTCAGCATTCTCTTCAGGGACATGCGGACCTATGGCTTCAATGAGGATTATTACCGGGAAGCGTCGAACAATGGCGTCCGTTTCATCCGATGGGAGCCGGATGACAAACCCCGGGTCGAAGCCGTGAAAGCCGATGGCCGTGACGTTTTAAGAGTTATCGTGACCGATCCTATTTTGGGCCGGGAGATTGCTATTGACGCCGATTTGCTGGCACTGGCGGCCGCGGTCATTCCCTCGGTCGGCGCCCAGGAAATATCCCGATTCTTCAAAGTGCCTGTGGGTCCGGATGGCTTCTTCCAGGAAGCCCATGTCAAGTTAAGACCGGTCGAGTTTGCTGCAGACGGCGTTTTTCTTTGCGGAATGGCGCACTATCCCAAGCATATCCCGGAAGCGATCAACCAGGCCTATGGCGCGGCAGGTCGGGTGCTGACCCTGCTTTCCCATGACATCGTCACCGTTTCTGGCTCGGTTTGCGAGGTGACTGAGAAGAAGTGTATGGGCTGTGGGGCCTGTATCTCGGTATGTACCTACGGTGCCATCGAGTTTCGTGAGACACGGCAAGGCAAAAAGGCTGTGGTCAATCCGGTGATCTGCAAAGGTGATGGCCTTTGTAACGCCGTGTGCCCGACAGGGGCGATTATTCTGAAGCATTTCACCGATGAAGCGCTCTTGAGCCAAATTGATGCGGCGGTTGAAGAACCTGCAGAAGCGCATTGACAACTACGCCGGGACTGCCGGCAGAGGAGATGACGACGAATGAGTACCGGACCCCTATTCAAACCCAGAATAATCGGTTTTGTATGCCATTGGTGAGCATACGGCGCTGCTGACCTGGCTGGAGTTTCCAGACTACAATATGCAACCGATATCAGGCTTGTTCGGGTCATGTGTTCCGGCAGAGTCGACCTGGGATTTATCCTCCGGGCCTTCTCCAATGGCGTCGATGGGGTGTTTGTTGGCGGCTGCCGATTGAACGAATGCAATTACATCACCCATGGTAATTACCATGCACTGAACCTGGTGCTTTTATGTAAAAAAATATTGGCACATATCGGGATAAACCCCGAACGTTTGAGTATCTCGTTTATGTCCGGCGGCGAAGGGATCCGTTTTACCGACGTCGTAGACGATTTTGTTCAGAAGGTGAAGGCCATAGGACCGCTTGGAAAAGCCGAAGGCATGGGAAAAGATGAACTGGCGTCCAAACTTGAAGCCGTTACCCGGCTGATCCCTTACATCAAGATCGTCAAGCGGGAGAAACTGGCGGCACGTCTTGAAACCGAAGCAGCGTATGACGGATATTTCACCGGCGACGAGGTCGATCGGCTGTTTCGCGAAGTCGTTTCGTACCATATTGATCCGCAAAAGTGCCAGGCCTGTATGATTTGCCTCCGGAAATGTCCGGTGGAGGCGATTGTCGGCGGTAAAAAACAGGTCCATGTCATTGACCAGGACAAATGCATCAAATGCGGAACTTGTTTTGAGGCCTGCCCCCCTCGCTTTGGCGCGGTGGAAAAGATTACCGGCGAGCCTGTTCCGCCCCACCTTTCTGAATAAGAAAAATTTGTTTTTTAGCAACGATCCTTTGATCAACAGCGGTAACCGTTTCAACATTTTTGTTGAATCATCAAATAGGACCCGAAAGAGAAATGAGGCCCCATGAACGAGAGCACCATTAAAATCAGACTCATGAAGGCTGACGATTTTGACGCGGTGGTCGGGATTGACGAGAAAGTCCTCAAGACATCACGCCCGGAATATTATGAAATGAAATTTGAAAAACTTTTTAAATCGCAGGACTATCTCCCTACGTCGCTGGTGGCAGAGGATGCGGTTGGAACGGTGGTGGGGTTTGTCATGGGGGTGCTCTATGTGGGGGAATATGGCATTTTCAAGGAAGAGGCAAGCCTGGACACCATCGGCGTGGATCCTGGTTGCCAGCATAAGGGTATCGGTGAACAGTTAATAAATGAATTCATGGATCATTTAAGGAAACTCGGCGTTCGAAAAGTAAATACCCTGGTCGACTGGAATGATTCCAAACTGATCCAATTCTTCAGCGCGAACCACTTTAACCCCTCCAAAACCATCAACCTGGAACGAAGCATTTGATCCGGCTGGGGGAATACAATTTTGACGATCGGTGTTAAAGACACCGGATGGCCACGCACCGAGCGGCTAGAGTTCCTTTTTCAGATTGATGAATTTGCTGCGGTCGAATCCCAGGGTCTTGAAAAATGAGAGTAAATCGGTCGAGTCCCAGCGGACAGAGGTGTAAACGCGGCTGATTCCCATGCGCTTGTAGAGCTTGAAAATCTCACGGGCCAGCCGGTCGCCGATTCCCTGGCCCATGAATTCCGGATCCACGCCAAGGGTGGCGATCCAGGCGCTCTTTTCGATGCCGAAACCAAATGTGAGGATATAGCTGATCATGAATCCGATGACGCGGCCGTCCAGCTCGGCCACATAGCAGATATCGTTTTCGGTCCGGGCATGCTTTTCGATCAAGGCTTTAAAGTCAGGATCCACCGGCTTGCGGACAATGGATGCGTAGATGTCGGCGATGTCATCCGTATCTGATGCTTCAAGTTCTCTGATCCGAATATTTTCCACGTAAACGGTCCTTTTGTTTCAATTGCGTGATTGGGTTAATCGACTCGGATGATCTTCACATGACGGCCCACCCAGTCCGGCGGCAAATATACCCGGCCGCTGTTCCCACTGGATTTTACCAGCTTTTCGATCATCTCTTCCCCGTATATTTCGAACTTTACTTTTGTGGGCGGTAGGCTGGGCGGCGCTTCGGCCATCTGGTTTTTTTTATCGTCTGCCACGATGAGTGCCCGTCCCTTTCAAATTACTGGATTTCGGTTATTTCGAAGGTATCCGGATGGTTTCTCTTAACATTCGGGCCGGAAGGGGTCAAGCCGGTTTAGCTAAAATGTCGCTGTTTTTCAGCTGTCGTGAAGGGGGTTGCCCTGGCCCCGATGACGGCGTATGGGCACGCGATGAAAACTGTCGGGGCCGAACTGCCGGATCATGGGACCGTAATCGGCAGCGCCATTCTTTTCGATTTCAATCCCGGTTTAGCATTAAAGAATTCCATAGAACGGTCGATCTGAAAAGAATCAGAAGTACCGTATGATTGACTCTATTTTGCATGCGTTAAGCCAGACCGTGAGTCTGTCTTTTTTAAGGAGATCGTTTTGCTGAATCAATTAAGCCTGATAAAAAAGTTTGTTATCGGATTTGCATTGATCCTGATTCTGCTGGTTGCTCTGGCGATTGTGGGCTACCGGGGCCTTTCGGGCGTTGTTGAACACACGCGGGTCTCGGATTCGGTAAGTGCCATTGGCGCCCACCTGACCCGTGCGCGGCTATACGAACAGGGGTTCATTATCAGCCGCCACGCTGAAGGGGTTAAAAATGTTCGCTTGGCCCTGGAGGAGATGAAGGACGAAATCGCCCGGGCCGAGTCCGCTTATCCGGATGAGGCCTTCCGAACGCGGCTGTCTGCGATTCGATCACGTATGGCCGACTATGAACAGGCGTTTGACGCATTTGTCGTATTGGTCGTTGCACAATCGGAAAAGGCCACCCGAATGAGCGAAAAGGCCCGATCCGCCCTTGACCTGACCTCACGGATTCGGAACCAGGAACAAACCCAACTGGAAACCATCCGCCAGAACAGCCAGACGGTCATCGCCCGGAAAACGGCATGGGTCGATGCTGCCGCGCAAGTATACAATACAGCGCTGGAAGCCAGGGTAAGCCGGGTCTCTCTCATGAACAACAACGAGCTGAGCACCATGGCACAGTGGAAAGGTGCCAACCAGAAGCTCGAAGGGGAGGTGGTTCAACTCCGATCCGAGCTCAAAACACCCGAAAATGTAAAACTTGCCGATCGAATTCTGGAGTTGCAGAAGATTTACATCGACGCTGTGCTGGGCTACCTGCGGACCCTGCAGTATGAAGATCTCAACCGCATGATCAAATCGGTGAAAGATTACACGTGGTCCATCACGTCCCTTCAGTTCGAACTGCGGCAGCAGCTGGATTTTTTTCGTGAAGACACCCAGATTCTGATCGATGAAAAACTGGCCGTAACCCATAGCGTCAATGCCATGGCCAACCTGCTGATGAACGCACGACTGCTGGAAAAAGAGATCGTTGCCGAACGGGATACCGCAATCGCTTCTGACGTGACCGAAAAAATGAAAGGGATTTATGCTGCCGGAGAATCGCTGAAAGCGCAGGTTGAAAACGAAGACATTCACGGGCAGATTGCGCCGATCATTGCCGCTGCGGCTGAATATGAGGCTGCCTTCAATGAGACCGTGGATCTGATGAACAGCCAGCGCCAGGCTGAAAGCCGGATGGCCAGCGCTGCCCGGGAGGTGGGGCAGGTGTGCACGGCGGCCAGGGCGGAGCAGCAAGCCAAGGTGGACAACCAGATTGCCAGGTCCAATCTCTTCATGCTGGTCGGAACGCTGGTGGCCATCGCCGTGGGCATTCTCTGCGCCGTTGCCTGCGCCGTTGTCGTCGTGCGCCCGGTGCGGCGGACGGCCGATATGCTCAAGGACATCGCCCATGGTGAAGGCGACCTCACCCGACGGCTTGCCGTAGACAGCAGGGATGAGATCGGCCAGATGGCCGGATGGTTCAACGCCTTTATTTCCAAACTGCATGATATTGTCAGGAACATCTCAGAATATTTTGAAACGGTGAGTGCCTCGGCCAACCAGCTGCAGGTCATTTCCCGGCAGATGGACGCCGGCGTCCGCGACATGGGCGACAAGTCCGCTGCCGTTGCCAGGGCTGCCGATGAAATGAGCCAGAACATGAACTCGGTTGCCGCCGCCAGTGAACAGGCATCGACCAATGTCGGTTTGGTGGCGTCGGCGATGGACAACATGAATCAGACGGTTTCAGACATCGGCAAGAGTTCCGAGAAGGCACGGACCGTTACCTGCCGGGCAGTGGCGGAAGCCCGGCAGGCATCGTCAAAGGTGGACACCCTGGGTCATGCCGCTGCCCAAATCGGCAAGGTGACCCAGGTCATCACGGACATTTCCGATCAGACCAACCTGCTGGCGCTCAACGCCACCATCGAGGCGGCCCGCGCCGGAGAAGCCGGCAAGGGATTTGCCGTGGTGGCCAACGAGATCAAGGACCTGGCCCGGCAGACGGCCGAGGCCACCAAGGATATCAAACTGGAAATCGAAGGCATCCAATCCTCCACCGCCGAAACGGTGTCGGATATCAGCCGCGTCGCCGATGTGATCGGCGAAGTCGACGACATCGTGTCCACCATTGCGTCGGCAGTGGAAGCGCAGACCACCGCTGCGGCAGAGATCGTCGAGAACGTGACGCAGGCTTCTGCCGGCATCATGGATGTCAATCGGAATGTGGCCCAGAGCAGCGCCTTTTCGAGGGAAATTGCCTCGGATATCGCCAAGGTCAATCGAATTGCCGGTATTCTTGCCGATAACAGCTCAACGGTGAACACCAATGCCGGGGACCTCACCCGCCTGGCTGAAGATCTGAAGGTCATGATCGGTGAATTCAAGGTGGAACGGTCCGATGATGCCGGTGCAGCCATTTCGGCCGACGCGTCGGATCTGGTCGTTTGGGATGCCAGCATCCAGTTCGGGATCGATACCATCGACCGGCAGCATCACCGGTTGGTCGATCTGATCAATAACCTTCACGGCGCCATGCGCATGCGTGCCGGGAAAAAGGTGATGGGACCCATCCTGGAAGCGTTGGCCGAGTACACCGTGCGGCATTTCAAGGAAGAGGAACAGTTGATGGCCAAGGCGGGTTTTGCAGAACTGGCGGGCCATAAACATCTCCATGAAAAGCTGGTGGGGCAGGTCATGGATTTTAAAAACCAGTTCGAATCGGGCAGCGCCACGGTGACCATGGATGTGATGAATTTTCTGAGCGACTGGCTGGTCAACCACATCAAGGGTGTTGACCGTCAGTACGTGCCGGCGCTAAAAGGACAGCGATTATAACCAACCATCGGTTATCCAATGCACAGCCCACGAATCAACCTCGTCCGCCTGGAGGAGGGGCTTTCTGCGGTCTACCTGCGCCTGGTTGGAGTCAGCATCGAGCATCTGCTTTGGGACGACGTTAGTAAAAGGTATGACAAACCCGGGACCCTTTTTTATTGCGATCCGCCTTATTATTAAGCAAAATAACAACCGCTTCCACAACAGACCGGGCTACAGCGGCCCGATTTTAAACTCGCTCATGTGAAGCAAAATATATTGCTCTTTTAAAATGCCGTCACAGACCGCCACCCGGCGTGTGAAGCGCACGTTGGGACTTAATACATACACCAAGGCTTGAAATAGCATGATAACCGTGTTATTGTGATTCCATGATACAGTCATTCAAGAACCAAACAACTGAGGATTTGTTTAACGGCGTAGCCACAAAGGCTGCCTTAAAGCTAATTCCCAGAAATTTATGGAATATTGTGTCTCGCAAACTCGATCAACTCGATTCTGTTGCCTCTCTTAACGAACTTCGTGTACCACCTGGCAATCACTTGGAGGCATTAAAGGGAAATCGTAAAGATCAACACAGTATCCGAATTAATGACCAATATAGGATCTGTTTCAAATGGATCGAATCGGGACCGGGTGAGATTGAAGTTACGGATTATCATTAAAAAAAATTAGGAGATCATTATGATTAGGATACCAACACATAGAGCACCAACCCATCCCGGTGAAATGCTTTCTGAAGAATTTTTGAAGCCAATGGGTCTCACACAGCGCCAATTAGCAAATTCCATAAATGTTCCATATCAGAGAATTAATGAAATCGTTAACGGGCGTCGTGGGGTCACCCCAAGCACCGCATTAAGGTTATCTAAGTATTTTGGAGTTTCTCCTGACTTTTGGCTGAATCTACAACTAAGGTGGGATCTTTATTTTGCGCAACAAGCCGAAGCCGATCAACTGAATTTAATCAATCCTGTCGCTCCTAAGAGCACAGCTGTTCATTAAAGATAAGGCAAGCCCAACATGCGGCTGTTGGCGGACTTCGCTTCGCTCGCCGCAATGCCGTAACGTTAAATGAGGTTAAAAGGGCTCGTTTACATGGTTTCAAACCGGGTGAAAGATTACATTTAGAAACCGTGTAAACGCGACTCAAAACACGCCTTAATGTGATCAATACTGAGGCGTCCTGAGACCTCTTTGGGGCTTTTCGGTAGGCGTCAGCAGGCCCTTGGATGGATTTGTCTAACCAAAAACAACAGGCCGGAACGACAGTCCGGCCTGGTATTGATTGTTATCTTAATATTTTTAGGAAGTTACACCTTGAACCGACCCACCATTTCATTGAGCTGCTTGGCCAGCTGATTGAGCGATTCTGCGCTCATGCTGATCTGGGCGCTGCTGTTGGAAATTTCGCCGGCGGCCTGGGTGACTTCTGCAATGTCCCGGGAAATTTCAGATGAGACTGTTGAACTTTGAGCGACGTTTTCATTGACCTCGTCGATGCCCTGAGCTGCCTGGGCGACATTGCCGGCGATTTCGTTGGTGGTGACGCTTTGCTCTTCCACGGCAGTCGCGATGGTGGAGACGATCTCGTTGACTTCATTGACCACCCGGGTGATGTTGCCGATTTCCGTGACGGTGCCATCCGTTGAATTCTGGATACCTTCAACCCTGGATTTGATTTCGCCGGTGGCGGCTGCCGTTTGACGGGCCAGTTCCTTGATCTCATTGGCCACCACGGCAAAACCTTTGCCCGCTTCGCCGGCCCGAGCCGCCTCGATGGTGGCGTTCAAGGCCAGCAGGTTTACCTGTTCGGAAATTTCGGTGATGGTTTCAACGACCTTGCCGATTTCCTGGGCGGCCGTTCCCAGTTCGGCCACCTGTGAGGAGGCATTGCCGGCCTGACTGACGGCGTCACCGGTGATCCCGCGGGCCTTTTCCGTGTTCTGGGCAATCTCTTTGATGGTGGCGGTCATCTCTTCGGCGGCCGAGGCCACCATGCCTACATTGGTGGCGGCCTCTTCCATGGCGGCGGCTACGCTGTTCATGTTGGTGCTCATCTCTTCGGAGGCGGCGGCCACCGTATTGGCTTTGTCCGACGTCTGCCCGGCTCCTGCGGACATCTGGTCCGAGATGGCATTCAATTCGGCGGAGGCGTCATTCACCTTTCGCGCATTGTCGGCCACCGATCCAATGATGCGCTGCACATTTTCGACGAACACATTGAACCATTTGGCCATTTCGCCCACTTCATCGCTGCTTGCTACTTCCAGTCGACGGGTGAGATCTCCCTCGCCCTGGGCGATATCCTTGAGCATTTCGCTGGCTGTTACGATGGGATGCGTGATCCGTCTACTGATGAAGACGACTCCGGTAGCGGTCACCGCGAGAAGCGCCAGGATAGTCCCGATCAGGCCGTTCCTCTGGGATGAAACAGCCGCCTTGATCTCCGCTTCCTTGGATTTGACGGCCAGGTCGACATCGTCAAGATAAATGCCCGTGCCGACGATCCAGCCCCAGGGTTCGAATAGCTTGACGTAGGAGAGCTTGGGAACCGGGTTTTCGTGACCGGGCATGGGCCACATGTAGTCGACGAATCCCTCCCCCTTTTCCTTGCAGACATTGACCATTTCGACGAACAGCATCTTCCCGTTGGGATCTTTGCTGCCGGAAAGGTCCTGTCCGTCCAGCTCCGGCTTGACGGGGTGCATGATCATCGTCGGCCCCATGTCGTTGATCCAGAAATAGTCCTGACCCTTGGGACCATAGCGCAATTGGGCGATGGCTTTTTTTGCATCTTCCATGAAGCGCTGTTCGGCTGCTTCCAGGTAGACACCCGTACCGATGACCCAGTTCCATGGCTTGAACAGTTTGACGTAGGAGAGTTTGGCAACGGGTTTGTCATGGCCGGGTTTGGGCCAGAGATAGTCCACCGTGCCTTCGCCAGCCTGGCGGCAGACATTGACAAATTCGACGAAGAGTTTTTTGCCGTCGGGGTCCTTGAAATCGGAAAGATCCTTGCCGTTCAGAGCCGGTTTGATCGGATGCATGACCATCGTCGGCCCCATGTCGTTGATCCACAGGTAGTCGGTTTCGTTGTAGCGCATGGCGCCGACCAGGTCGGCGGCCAAGCGCATTTTCTCGGCATCATTGAGGTCGTTGCGGGAGTAAACCTGTTCGACGGTTTTGTAAGCGACATCCACGATGCTCTTGAGTTGTCCGCGGTAGGTGACGGCGACCTTTTCGGGGTCGTTTGCATAGTCATAGTGAGCCTGGATGACGGCATAGGTACTCTTGATCAGGTCCTGGAGCTTGCCTTTCTTTTCGTCCATCATTGTGGACCGGGCAAAGGCCACCTCTGCGGCGCCCCGTTTCTGGAGCGAGTTTACAGAGAGAATCAAGGCGACGATTCCCAGCAGAATGATTCCCGATAGAGAGACGAGGATGATTTTTTTGCTGATACCCATTGGCGGCCTCCTTCATTACCAATTCATTGACTATCCGGACGTTTCAGAAGGATCTCAGGAGAAAAGGAATTACACCCGTAAATATGGCGAACACTTCCTACAGTCCCTTTTTTTTGACCCTTTCAATTTTCAGAAAAGATCCATTCGTTCATTTTGGTTGTTCCTGGTTGCTTTCTCGGCTGGAAAAAACAAAACTTAAACAATGAATTGCATTTATCAAAAAATAATTGGTTTTAGACGAATCGGTGCGATCGGCTGGAATGTAATAGCGGATGTTGGATGAGAAACGGACAGGGGAATAAAGGATCAAAAAATGGAACAATTGCGATTCATGGCAAAGATGCCTTTCGATGGGGCTTTTTTCAGGCGAGCTGGAGGGTTTCAAACGTGTAGTCGGCCAGATCGACCACCAGTAATCTGTCTTTAAGGGTGTTGTCTTTTTCAAGCAGCACCTTGAGCACCTCGGCGCATTCGAGTGAAGCGATGAGATTGACACCCGGTGCCAGACAGCCCAGTTGGGTTTCCGCCCCCTTGGCCAGTTTCATCTGATCTTCGGGTCCGTAGATGTTTTCGAGCCCCTGGTCCCCGGGGAAGATGGTGGTCACGTGTCCGGAGATCCCGGCGACGGCAGCGGAAACCATGGGGATGCCGGCCCGTTTGGCTGCCGCCTCGAGAGTGAACCGGGATTGGATGTTGTCCAGGCAGTCCACCACGAGGTCGCATGAATCCACCACGCTGTCTGCATTTTCGGGAGTCAGATAGGCGGTGGTGGCAACGGTCTCGAGGCCGGGGTTGATCGTTTTTATGCGCATGACCGCTGCATTCGCTTTCGGCATGCCGATGCGGTCAGTGCTGCTGAGCAGCTGGCGGTTGAGGTTGTGGGCTTCAAAGACGTCGCCGTCGACCAGGCGAAACCGCCCGATGCCCATGCGGGCCAATGTTTCCGCTACCATGCCCCCTAAGCCTCCCAATCCCACGATACAGACAGTCGATTCGAGCAGACGGATCTGATCGGCTTCGGAAAGGGTTTTTCTGTTGCGAAGGTAACGATCCGGAAGGATGTGCTGCCTTAACGCCGCCAGTTCCACCGTCCGTCCGGTGCAGCCGGATTCGTCTGCCAGGCGGATCACTTCTGCTGCGTCAATCGTCCGGCAAGGGGTGTCATCGGCGAGAGACGCGTCCACGGCCAGGGTGTCGAGACGGTGAGTAAGCGTATTTTCCATGGATTAACCGCCCGCCACCGGCGGAAAGATGCCCACACGCTCTCCGCCGTTCAATCGGGTATCAAGGGGTCGTTTGATTCCATTGATGAAGATCAAATGGGCTTTGACGATGGGGATGTTCAGGAGGTCCAATAATTCTCTGACGGAAATGCCAGACTCGATGGGAACCCGGTCGGAATTTCCAGGAGACAGGGGGGCCAGGGAGGCGAACAGCTTAAGTTGAATATGCGATGGCGTCATGGGATCACTTTTCCATGGTGAGTGATTGGTAAAAAATATAACCTCACAAAATTTAAGACAATACAAAGGCTTCGTCAAGTCAAGCAAAGTGGACATCGATAGTGCGGCGCCCGTTGCTTTTGGAATCGTCCTGTGGCATCATCGCCCAACTTTAGACGCACGCAGCGACGGTTGCGGTTTTCCGCTTTCATGTCAGCCGCATGAAAAGATTCGTTTTTATGGGCCACATTGTAACCACGATCATTCCGATTTTCAGTCTCGTGATTCTTGGCACCATTGCCAGGTCCAAAGGATTTTTGCCCCCCGAGTTCCTGGGGCCGGCGAATCGGCTGGTTTACTATCTGGCCATCCCGGCAATGATTTTCAGGGCGATTGCCAACGCCTCCTTGACCCGTCAGTTCAACCCGACGGTCATCTGGCTTACTCTTGTCGCCCTGGTGGTGCTGTTTTTTATCTGCTGGGCAGGCAGTCGATTGTTGATGCTGCCCCCTTCAGTCCAGGGGGCCTTTATTCAGTGCTCCTTCCACGGGAATCTGGGGTATATCGGTCTGGCGGTGGCTTTCTATCACCTGGGTGCCGACGGACTGGCCCGGGCCAGCATTATCGCCGCCTTTGTTATGATCATCCAAAATTTTCTGGCGGTGGCGGTGCTCCAATCCCACCGGCAGAGCGATGCCGCGGGAAACCGCCTCAGCGCGGTGGCTGGCAAGATCGCAGCCAATCCTGTGATCGTTTCGGCGACCGTTGGCCTTTTGTTTTCCATAGCCGGCATTACCCTGCCTCTGGTGATCGATCGCAGTCTGCAGATCCTGAGCGGTCTGGCGCTGCCCATGGCCCTGCTCATCATCGGTGGCTCGCTCTCCCTGCAATTGATGCAGTCACGCCTGGCTGCCATATTGGGGGCCTGCTTGCTGAAATTGCTGATACTCCCGGCTTTAGGGGTTGCATTGTTTCGCATTGCCGGACAGAATCTCGAGGACTATCTGCCGGCTGTAATCCTGCTGGCTTCCCCTACGGCGACCATTGCCTATGTCATGGCCCGGGAGATGGGTGCGGATTCGGAGTTTGCAGTGGCCGCCATCTCAGCGACGACCCTGTTCTCCGCAGTCACTTTTTCTTTCTGGTTGAGTTTAGGGTGACCCGGGTCACAGATCTCTGTCGCCTGTCTCATCTTTGAGGGTATAGTGCAGGCAGTCCTGCCCCGAGCTCTGACGGACGACGAGACTGGGCGGACGGCGACTTTTAAAATTCATGGCCCGGCATCCGTGGGGCCGGCGGGTGTCCCAGGTGATGTAATAAAATATGCATTTCCGGCAGACGATGGGCTTTTGTGGTTTCATGGCAATGGGTTCTCGAGTGAATGGTTGTTTTTTAGCCCACGGGCCGTGAGCATGGCAAGCCCCTTTTTCCCGGTAAACGGGTACCAATGAAAGGATCGCTTTAAATGGAAAGAATTAGTCATGCACTGGTGACCGGTGGTGCGGGGTTCATTGGCTCTCACCTGGTCGATGAACTGGTGGCCGGGGGATGCCGGGTGACGGTGCTGGACAACCTGTCCACCGGCCACCGCCACAATATCGACCATTTAGGAGATCGGATCGATTTCGTCGAGGGAGATATCCGGGACGAGGGATTGCTGAACAAGGTGGTCAAGGGGTGTGAGGTGGTGTTTCACCAGGCGGCGGTGGTGTCGGTCTCCCAGTCGGTCCAGGATCCTTCCCACGCTTGCGAAATCAACGACCTGGGAACGGTCCGGGTACTGGATGCCTCCCGGCGAAACGGCGTACGGCGAGTGGTGATGGCCAGTTCCAGCGCGGTTTACGGTGACGATCCCCGTATGCCCAAAACCGAAGATATGGCCCCTATGCCTCTGAGCCCCTATGCGGTGCAAAAGCTCACCGGAGAGTTTTATGCCTCGGTTTTCGGGGGGCTGTATGGGTTGGAAACCGTTTGCCTTAGATATTTCAATGTGTTCGGCCCCCGACAGGATCCGTCGTCTCCTTATTCCGGAGTGATTTCCATTTTTTTGAAAAAGGCCTCAGCAGGCGAAGCGCCTACAATATATGGTGACGGCGGCCAGTCCCGGGATTTTATTTATGTCAAGGATGTGGTTCGTGCCAATGTGCTGGCCGCCACCGAAGCGCCGGCTGCCGGGCAGGTACTTAACGTGGGCACCGGTACGTCTATCCGCATTCGTGACCTGTGGGAACTGATTGGCGAACTATCCAACGTAAAGATCGATCCGGTTTTCGGTCCGCCTAGAGCAGGTGATATCCGGGAGTCTATCTCCGATATCGGTCGGATTCGACAATCCCTGGGTTTCAAGCCCCGGGTTGTGCTTCGCCAGGGGTTGATCGATACGCTGGCCTGGTATCGGGCCCCTTCATGACAGACGCGTCGGACGATTGACACCCATAGGGGCGCCAACGTTCAGGATTTTGTCCAATTGGATGCAATCCGTTGAAAAGAGAACGTGGTGAGTGTAAACGGGGTTCAGGAGCCGGTGGCTTCGGCGTTGGCATTCCAGAACTTTTTTATGGCCGGCCCGCGCCATTTCCCTTTGCCTGACACGGTAGGAATGTTCTGGTCGTCCATATGGCGGGCGATTTTTTCCCAACTGTCGCCTTCGTCCCGCATGGCAGCAATGATATTCAACAGTTTGGGTTTGTCTTCATCGCTGATCTTTTGATTGCCTGTGCCGATGTCCGCAAATTGGTCTACGACCTGATCCGGGACGAGGATGTCCCCTGCATCCCCATACGGTTCCCCCTCCATCGCTTCACTGTGGCGGGGCAGATCGTTTTCGTATCCTAAGTGGCGCCCCATCATGGCGGCGATGGTTTCCAGCGCATCGGCGATGCGGGCATCTGTCTTCTTCCTGGCCGCCATCGCTTCGGCAATGCGCTTCTGCTGGTCTGCCAGAACGTCCAGGCTGTCCTTGACCAAAGCAAAATTCTCACTGGTCACTTTGGCGTAGTAATCCGGTTTCCGGCGCTCGTTTCCCGCGCGACGCTGGGGACCTTTGTAGTCCGTGTAATCACGCCTGCCCCGGTCCGGCTGCTTCAGCTTCCCACTTCTCAGATTGTGCAAAAAGTCATCCATGGGTTCTCCTTTGTTATGCTGTCAGATATAAACCAGCCCTGTTAAAATTAGTCAACGAAGTTTTAGCGGAACGGTTAAAAACACGATTGCGCCCGCATATAAATATCATATTGAATGCAAATTGGAATTGCCCCCACTCATTTTACCGAAAGCGGGGCGACACAGGCCTTACCATTGCAGGACAGTATATGGAAAACACGGTTAAGTAAAGATCGGGCGTGTTTCTATCCAGACTTATCGGCCGGCCCGGTGAGCGACTTTAGCCTGATCCTGAAATTTCCGATGACTGCCGGTTATAGGGTGAGACGGGTTTCACATATGCACGTGGAACGGAAAAAAAGAAAAAACCGGGTGCCGTGTGGCAACCTCAATTCCTGGTTCATAAAAAGATCGCCGTCAATTGGCCAGGTGACTGGTTATCTTTAACGGGGCGGCGGACAGGGTCTCCGGAGTGAACGAAAGGGAGGCAAAATAATCTTCCAAGCGTTCTTCCCGCCGGATCAGCTCAATGGTGCCGTCCAATTTCAGCAACAATTCTTTGGGCCGCAGCTTTCCGTTGTAGTTAAAACCCATGGCGTGGCCATGGGCCCCGGTATCGTGAATCACCACGCGGTCCCCTTCAGCGATCGGCGGCAACGGCCGTTGGATGGCAAATTTGTCGTTATTTTCGCAAAGGGATCCCACCACATCGACAATCTGCGTTGGTTCGGCAATCTTGCCGGGTACGGTAATGTGGTGATAGGCATTGTACATGCCCGGACGCATGAGGGCTGACATGCTGGCGTCCACCCCCACATAAGTGCGGTAGATTTCCTTGCGGTTGATGGCGGTGGCCACCAGTGCCCCGTGGGGGCCGGTCATAAAGCGGCCACTTTCCATGTAAAGCCTCGGCATGTATCCGTTTCGCCGGGAAAAGGCGTTGAACGCGGCGGTGATGGCCCCTGCCATGGCATTCAAATCCAGGGGGGAATCGGCAGGCCGGTAAGGGATTCCCAGGCCGCCACCGATGTTGATGAACTCAAACCGGATGTCCAGCGCCGAGCTGATCCGTTCAACCTGCTCAAGGAGCATGTCTGTCGTCTGCACCATGTAGGTGTAGTCCCGTTCGTTCGAAGCCAGCATCGTATGCAACCCGAATCGCCTGACTCCAAGGTTCCGCGCGGTTTGGTATGCGTGGATCAACTGCTCGTGGCTGACCCCGTATTTGGCTTCCACCGGTGTGCCGATGATGGCATTTCCCGACCGCCGTTCGCCGGGGTTATAGCGGAAACAGATCAGATCCGGTATGGCGGGAAGCTTGTCGACCAGCGAGATGTCATCCAGATTGATAATGCTGCCGCCGTCTGCCATGGCCGCGGCAAACTCCTGACGGGTCGTGTTGTTGGAGGTGAACATCAGGTCTTCGCCGCTGCCGCCTACCCGGCGGCTCAGAACCAGTTCGGCGATCGAACTGCAGTCGAAACCGAAGCCCATGTCACTCATGATGGCAAGTATGGCGGGGTTGGGCAGGGCCTTTACCGCATAGTACTCCCTGAAGCCGGGAATCCCGAAAAAACAATTTTTAAGCCGGTCGCCGGTTTCCCGGATACCGACTTCATCGTAGATGTGAAAGGGTGTGCCGAAATGGGCGACAATGCTTTCCAACAGGGGATACAGTCGATTCTCGAATGCGTTGGACATGGGCATGGGACAGTTCCTTAGGATTTCAGGGCACAACGGATACGGGTCATAGCGGTGGTCACATTTTCATGGCTGTTGAAAGCACTGATCCGGATGTAGCCTTCACCACAGGTGCCGAAACCGGCACCCGGCGTACAAACCACCCCCGCTTTTTCCAGCAGCATGTCGAAAAAGGCCCAGGACTCTTTTCCCGTCGATACCCAGATGTAGGGTGAATTTTCGCCGCCGATGCATGGGTAGCCTAATGCTTGCATTTCTTTTCGGATCAGATCGGCATTGGCCATGTAATAGCTTGCCAGGTCGGCCACCTGACTTTTCCCGGCATCGCTGTAAACCGCTTCCGCGGCTCGCTGGACCGGGTAGGAAACCCCGTTGAATTTGGTGCTGTGGCGCCGGCTCCACAGGTTGTGAACCGATTGGACGTCGCCGGAGGCGGTAAATGCCATCAGGGAGGTGGGTACTACCGTATAGGCGCATCGGGTGCCGGTGAAACCGGCCGTCTTGGAAAAACTTCTAAATTCGATGGCCACCTCCCGAGCCCCCTCGATTTCGTAGATGGAGTGGGGCAGGGAGTCGTCCCGGATAAAGGCCTCGTAAGCGGCATCGTAGAGGATGATGGCTTTGTTGGCTGCCGCGTAGTCCACCCATGTCTTGAGTCGATCCGCCGTAATGGTGGCACCGGTGGGGTTGTTGGGAAAGCACAGATAGATCAGGTCCACCGGTTCACGGGGCAGATCGGGGATGAACCCATTTTCTGCGTGGCCGTCCAGATAGACGATACCGTCGTAGCGCCCGTTGCGGTAAGGCCCCGTTCGGCCGGCCATCACATTGGTGTCCAGATAAACCGGGTAGACCGGGTCGGGAATGGCGATTCGGGCAGCGTTGTCAAAGATTTCCTGGATGTTGCCGGTGTCGCATTTGGCGCCGTCGCTGACGAAGATCTCATCGGCGTGGATATCAGCCCCGCGGGCTTTAAAGTCGTTGGCGGCGATGGCTTCCCTCAAGAAACCATAGCCCTGTTCGGGGCCGTATCCGCGGAAACTGACGTCGGCGGCCATTTCATCAACGGCCTTGTGAAAGGCGGCGATACAGGCTTCGGGCAAGGCGCGGGTCACATCGCCGATTCCCAGTCGGATGACGGCCGGTTCAGGCTGACGCTGCTGATGGGCGGTTACTCGTTTGGCGATGTCGGAAAACAGATAGGACGCCTTCAGTTTCAGGTAATTGTCATTGATGCGAATCATGAAGGACCTCGTTGGGTTTTTGCGATACGTGTGGATGGATCACCGAATCAAATCCTGATCGTCGATGGGGATCCTGGCCGTTTCTTTAAATGTGTTCATGACAATGGTGGTGCTGGTGGAGACCACTCCCTTCAATGGTGCAATCCGCTCTCTCACCAGACGTCCCAGCGCCTTTGTGTCGGTTTCACGGACTTTTAGGAGATAACTGTCCGCGCCGGCCACATAATGGATTTCCTGAACCTGGGCAATGGCTGCCAGGGTTTCCACCAGACCATGCTCATCTCCTTTCCCGCTGGTGCGGACCTTGATGAAGGCCACCTGGCTTTTTCCAAAACGTTCGGGGTTCAGGCGGACTTCATAACCATCGATGAGGCCCGTTTTTTCCAGTTTGCGGATGCGCTCCAGAACTGCCGAAGGTGCCATGCTCACCTGGCGGGCCACCTCCACGTTGGGAATTCGTGCTTTTTTTTGAAGGATCTTAAGTATTTTAAGACTTACATCGTCAATCATTCGTATAAAATCCTTTTTTTAGTTAAAATATTCTTATAATTAAATGTTGTCAAGAATATAATTCTGAAAATCCTGGGAGAGTATAATTCCATCATTTCCGGTTGCCGGAGAAAAAGATTGAAGTCTTCCCTCTTTTTATCTATTCAGGGAAAAGATTTTTACCCGGCTGTTCAAGCGAATCCCTGGCTGTGAAATTCGTCCCTTTCATGTCTGCCGCAGGAGTCTGTGATGCTGAAAATTGCCATTATCGGCTTGGGCGGGTGCCTCGGCGCCATCCTCCGATACCTCGTGGCCGGCGGAGTACACACGCTGGCCAAAACTGCCTCTTTCCCCGTGGGGACCATGGCGGTCAATGTTGCCGGTTGTCTGATGATCGGTATCGGCGGCGGCCTCATGGAGAACCGTCAGCTTTTTTCTCCGGAATGGCGGGCGTTCTTTTTTGTGGGCATCCTTGGAAGTTTTACTACTTTTTCCACATTTGGCCTGGAAACCTTCAACCTGGCCAAAGAGGGGCAATGGCTGGCTTCCTTCGGGAATGTGGGAGTCAGCCTGATCCTGGGACTGGCGGCGGTTCTGGCCGGTCATATGTTATCCAGGCTGCTTTAAACGCTTTGCTGGAAAGGTCGAAGCCATTCATGAACAGGGGGAGGGGATGACTGTATTCAAAGAAGCAGGACAGCTGCTGCGGATATTTATCGGGGAAACAAATAAATATAAGCGTATGCCCCTTTATGAATGGATCGTTCAGCAGGCCCGTTCCCAGGGCATGGCCGGAGCCACGGTGCTGCGGGGGATCCAGGGCTTTGGGGCCAACAGCCTGATTCATACCACCAAAATTTTGCGGTTGTCCGAAGACCTGCCGGTGGTGGTGGAGATTATCGACACCAAAGAGAAGATCGAATCCTTTCTTCAGACCATCGATCATACCATTACCGAAGGAATCGTCACGGTGGAGAAAGCCCACGTGCGGTTGTACCGGGCCGGGGGGAAAAAAGACGCTTGAAGATCGGACCGCTGATTATTCGTATATATCAAATAATAGTGTAAGTGCCCATGGCGCCGCTATAAAACGACCCATCCGGCTCAGCATCGACCGGGACCGCTTTTTCGCCGCCGCAATCCTCGCCCCGAAACCGGATCCTTATCTTTGATATGCGGTCTATTTCCCCTCATGATCGGTCATGGGGCGGTCGATCAGCAGTACCCGCCTCATCCGAACTACGAACCCCAAGACCATCGCCACACTGATCAGAATGATCAGGCTGGCCGCAAAAAAGGTCATAATGAAGGAAAACGGGTCCCCGAGCCTGTAGGATGCCGCCAGCAGGGAAATTCCGAAAAAAACAAAAAAACAGGCGATGCCGGTGAGCAGCAATTGCCCGAGCCACCACCAACGGCCGGGTTGCCCCCCGGTCTGACGGCTATCGTCGGATCGGCCGGTGTCTTCCGACATCGGATCAGAACCTCAAAGACAGGCAGGTCAGGCCCCCGTCCATTTTTCTGAATTCGCTGGTGTCCAGTTCGATGATCGGCCTGCCCAGCGTCTCTAGTTTTTTCCGAGTGTCGGGAAATCCCGCGGGCATGATCAGATGGCTGTTAACCAACAGGGTGTTGCCTGCATATTCTTCCTGCGGTGAAACCACGATCCGATGAAAGCCGGCCAGGGAAGGATGATCGACAAAAGATTGGGTGGTCAGCAGGGTGTCAGTGCTTACCGCATTGACACTGGATTTAAAATGCAGCCCGGCGGCAACGGGTACCGGTGTCCAGGTGCAGCCAAATCCGGATACGGCGTCGCCCAATTGTCGGGCACCTTGTTCGTTGGTCCGGTCTGAAAGGCCGATAAAAAAATGGCGACCGATCATCAGCACATCACCGCCATCAATGGTTCCCGGCGGCTTGACCCACACGATTTTGCGAAAAGGCTGCAGGGCGGCCGCGATTGACGGTACTTCCCCCTTACGCGATGCGGCGCCCGGATTGGTGATCACCGCTAAATCCGGAGTCACCACGGCCGCATCTTCTACAAAATGGGCATCGGGATACCCGTCCAGCGGATCGAGCACGGTTACCGAAAGCCCGCACTGGTTCAATGCCTTGACGTAGGCATTAAACTGGTCCAGCGCTTTTGCGTAGTCCGGGGAACCCAGGGTGGATGTGGTAATGCCGGCGGCCATTTCTTTGCCAGGCCGCCTGGTAATGGCATGCGTAAACGACATGAGTGTTCCTTAACCGATGTTTTTTTCAAATGACCGATAGGCAAGTTGCCTGTGAGGTTTTTGTCCGGACACTCATAGCAGGGTTGTGAGGCAAAATAAACCGCCTTTCATGCTCGGTCGCGCTAATAAAATATTAAAGAAATAAAAATATTCATAAAAAACTGTAATTTTTAAAAAAATAATAAATATTTAAAATTAAAAACAGCCGCTGTGATTTTGAATCCCACCGTTATCGTCATTGTTGATGACGACCTCATTAATCTTCCGGTCCAATCCAACAAAAAATCAGAACTGACTTTCGAGTCCCTCGGCCCCATTGGCTGTGGTGAAGCGTTATGCCATCCCGGTGGACATTAATGGATGACAATTTTTGTCCCGCGCAAGCCAATTTATTGCGTAGCGTCGGGTAAAACCCGTCGCTTGCGACGACAAATAAATTTACGATTAAGTGATTTATGGGGGCAAACTGTTTCTCATTTGATGCAGGTTCGATGGCATCACACTTGCAAGAAGGCAGACGGAGGTGGCGTCCATACATGCGCTGATCCAATTCTTAAAAACGTTCTACCGACCGCCGGGGATTATAATGCCTGCTAAAGTTTATTGCCGAGCGGTCGATACACTAAAAGGAGTTGCTATTGGATGGGAACACCCCATCAGAATTGAAAAAAGGAGTCGGTAGATTGGAATGGTTAAAGAGCGATCATTGATGCAATTCGGCTTAACGGGTTTTTTGATTGGTGATAGTGAGTTTTACTCGCTGATGATCCCGTATCGATATGGAATTATAACATGTCAGTAAGAAGGAGATGGTAGCATGAAGATAGCGCATTGGAAGCTGCTTGTCGTGTTGACCCTAATTATCGGGCTGTGCGGATCAGCCATGGCCTATGCCCAGTCGGAAATAAAGATCGGTGTCCTCGCCAAACGGGGAACCGAAAAAGCTTATCAACAATGGAATCCCACGGCTGCTATTCTATCTGAGAAGTTATCTGAAAAATTTATAATCGTTCCCCTTAAATTTGTTGATATCGAACCGGCGCTGAAAAACAATCAGATCCATTTCTTGATCGCCAACTCAGGTTTTTTTTCTTCGATGGAGGAAAAATACAATCTAAAAGCTCTGACGACCATGGTCAACCGCAGGCAGGATGTTGCGCTGCAAGAATTCGGGGGTGTGCTTTTCGTTCGTCGGGACAGCCGGATAAATTCGATTAAAGATATCCGGGGGAAGCGATTGATGTGCGTGAAATATTCATCCTTTGGAGGCGGGCAGATGGCGTGGCGCCTGCTGCTGGATAGAGGGATCAACCCGAAGACCGACTGTTCCGCTTTTCTGGAAGGGGGAACTCACGACAATGTGGTGATGGCGGTAAAAAAAGGTGATGCCGATGTGGGTACCGTCCGATCCGACACACTTGAGAGAATGCAGGCAGAGGGAAAAATCCAAATGGACGACTTCAAAATAATTAATAAGATAGAGGACTCCTTTGCCTTTGTGCACTCCACAAGGCTTTACCCGGAGTGGCCCTTTGTCGCCTGCCAACCGGCGGATCGAGATCTTCGCCGGAAGGTGACAAAAGTGCTGATGCTTTTGCCAAATAAACACGAGGCGTTGGATGCAGCCAAAGTCTATAAATGGACCTATCCGGGAAATTATGCAGCTGTGACCGAATGCCTGAGAATTATTGAAAACGCAAAATAGGTTTCACTGGTATACTCTGTCGCTATGAACACGCTTTTACGAAAGATCGGGTTGTGATTCAATAGAACTTCGCCGTTACCGGCTTATTATTTTTGTTAATCCTTCGAGGAGGCCAAAACCATGTTGCAAAAATTCCGTAACCTTAAACTGAGAACAAAATTGCTGGTTTCCATTTGTTCGGTGGCTTGGCTCGCCTTTACGGTGACCATCACCTACATTGGATTCAATGCCAGGAACAATGCCGAAACAGAAGCTTTGGACAAGGCCCGTGAAATCGCCTATCGCTACGCCAACCAGGTGAGGGCCGACTTGGGGCGACCCATGGATGTTGCCAAAGCCCTTGCCCGCTCCTTTGAAGGCATGAAACAGCAGGGCGTGCCGCCACGCGACATGATGGACGGTATTCTCAAACGGGTTCTGGAGGAAAACCCCGATTTTCTGGCCGTCTGGACCTGCTGGGAGCCCAACGCCCTGGATGGAAAGGACTCTGACTTCATCGATGCTTTCGGCCACGATGAAACCGGCCGGTATGTTCCATACTGGAACCGGCTGCCCGGCGAGATCGATATTGAACCGCTGGCTGATTACACGGATCCGGAAAAGGGGGCCTACTATTTTGAATCCTTGAATTCCGGGCAGGAGGTGGTGTTCGACCCCATGCCCTACACGGTGAGCGAAACGACACAGCTTAAAACGATCGTTACGGTTCCGGTCCGGTTCAAAGAAAAAACCGTTGGTGTGGTCGGTATTGATATTCCGTTAGCCGCTTTCACACCCGTAGTGAAGCAGATCAAGCTCTTTGAGACCGGCTATGGATTTCTCATTGCCAACAACGGCATCTTTGCGGCCCACCCCACCAAGCAGGCCAATGTGGGCAAGCACATGGAGTTTTTTGAGTTTGATCCGAACGTCATCCAGGCCGTAAAGGCCGGTCGAGAAACCAGCCAGTACAAGGTGTCCAAGACCACCGGCAAGAAAACCTACTATGTTTTGGCCCCCATTGCCGTTGGATCGGCGAAGAAGAAATGGAGCCTTGCCGTCAACATCCCGATCGACAAGGTGCTTGAGCAACCTCAAAAGTTGTTCTATACCACACTGATTATTGGAAATGTGGCGATGCTGCTGCTGCTGGGGGTCGTCTACCTGGTTTCCGGCGGAATATCCCGTCCGGTCGTCGAGATTGCCGGCGTGGTCAACAAGGTGGCCACCGATCGTGACCTCACGCTTCAAGCACCGGTCAAGACAGGTGACGAGGTCGGGTTGATGGCCAAGGCGTTCAACAACATGACCGGGGCGCTGAGAGAGTCACTGAAGGTCGCCGATATCGCGGCCACGGAGGTGGATTCATTCTCCGGCGAGGTGTCCAAACGGGCAACGGCAAACAAGGAGCGTGCCACCGAGGAAGAGCGCCAGATGGGCGTTATCCAAGAGACGGTGAACCAGATGGGCGCCACCGCCGGTGAAGTGGCTCAGTTCTCCCACTCTCAGCGTGACGCAGCCAACCTGTCCTACCGTCGGGTGGAGAATCTTATTGAGAATATGCGCCAGATGGGGCAGGCTTCCGGTGAGCAGATCCAAGAGGCCAATATTGCGAGTGAACGTGTGACGGTTATGGGTGAAACCGGTTCGATGGTTGTGGCCATCGCCGGCAAGCAGGGCGAGCAGGTGAGCAAGGTCACCGATTCCGTTAAGCAGATTGATAGCATTGTGACAGAGATGACGCGTGCTTCCAGTCGGGCCACCGAACACGGACAGGAGGTTTTGACTGCGGCCCAGGAAGGTGCTCGATCCGTTAAGGAGACCGTTTTGGGTATGCAGGCCATTGCCGAGTCCTCCGAGAAAATATCCGATATTATCTCGGTGATCACCGATATCGCCGAACAGACCAACCTCCTGGCGCTCAATGCAGCCATCGAAGCCGCCCGTGCCGGTGTTCATGGAAAGGGTTTTGCCGTGGTTGCCGATGAAGTCGGTAAGCTGGCCCAACGATCATCGGAAGCAGCCAAAGAGATCGGCCAACTCATTAAAGAGTCAACCAACCGCGTTCAGGAAGGAACCCGCCTGACCGAACGATCTGAACAGTCCCTGGAAAAAATCGCCAAAGGCGGTGAGATCAACCGGGAGGCAATCGACAATATTTCCGAGATGACCCAGACCTTGAACCAGCAGACGCGGGACGTGACTGCCCTGATGGAAGGTCTCAATGCCCTTGCCGTGGAAATCGGTGGTATGGCCGGCCGGCAGGGTAAGCGCCGTGAGGCCGCCCAGGCTGCTCTGGAAGCCCTGACCACCAAATCAAAGGCGATTTCGGAACTGGTGAAGAAGGCTGAAAAGAGCGCTGAAGATGTGGGGACGGAGATGCGCAGCGTGGTGGAACGAAGCGAGGAAATGAGAGGCCTTACCGATCTTCAGTCCCAGCGGTCCAAGAGCCTTATCGAAATCGCCACGGCATCGGCGACCCGAGCTACCCAGACGGTGGCTGGTGCCACCGAAGTTGTGGGCATCACCGAAGAATTAAGACAGCTGTCATCGAGCCTGACCCGACAGATTGCCATGTTCCGGATCGACGAGGAAAAGGTATAACTATTGGGCAGATTCCGGTGCGGTATCGATGCAAAAGGGATGCGGTTGGCCATCGACAAGAACGATACGGAGACGCGCAAACCGTATCCCTTATAACTGCCGGATCGGGGAGCTGACGCACACAAAAGCAAAACACCCTGCGGCCTTTTGAGCCAATGTTGGAGAAGAATGAAGAGATGATCATATTCTGTGAAGAATGCGGCGCCAGGAACGATCTGAGTTCGGAAAACCTTGGCGAACATTTGCATACATTTAAATGCACCGAGTGCTGCGAACTGCTGATGGTTTCAAAACCGTCCATGGGAGAAGGCGGGCTCAATGCGTTTGCCAAAATGGCGTTTGAATGCGGGTCGCAGGAACTGTCGGGAAAACCGATTTCTGTCATGATCGTGGACGACTCGACCCTGCTTCGCAAGATTATCAAGGAGATGTTTTCCACTGACGACCAATTGCAGGTGGTGGGAGAAGCGGAACACGGTCTGAAGGCGCTGGAACTGATCCCCGAACTCAAACCCGATGTGGTGACGCTTGATGTGAACATGCCGGTAATGGATGGCCTGACCACCATCAAGCATATCATGATTAAATGCCCCACACCGGTGGTCATGTTCAGCACACTCACCGGCCAGGGTTCATTGGAAACCTTTGAATCGTTGCGTTACGGGGCCGTTGACTTTCTGCAGAAACCGTCCAGCCTGCTAAAAGAAGACCTGAAAAGCCAGCACGAACTGATTATCAGCCGGGTGAAAAATGCCGCCCGGGCTGGAATCGACACCATCCGCTACCTGCGTCCGGCCCAAGTAGCTCAAGATAAAAAAGACATCGGCATGCAGGAATGCCAGCGGGTTTTTGCCATTGGAAGCTCATACGGAGGATATGGATCGCTGCTTGGATTGATACCTGAAATCAAGCCGCAACTGCCGGCAGCTTTCTTATCCGTACTCTATGCGTCGGCACCTCATGTCGACGCTTTTGCCAGCTACCTGGACCGACACAGTCGGATAGCCGTGCGTCGCGCTGTCGATGGAGACCCGCTGCAATCCGGCACCTGCTACCTGGCGTCGGCTTTAGAGCAGGTAACGGTTAAAAATGAATCGGGGAAGCTGTCGATACAATTGCAACCGAAAAAAAATGGTGACACCCCAGGGCACGCTTGCGACACGCTAATGACGTCCCTGTCGGACACCCTGAAAGCGCGTGCGTCGGGAATCCTTCTTTCCGGCATCGGCGAAGATGGCGTCGCGGGTATTGGCGCAATTCTCAAAGGGGGCGGACACGCCATCATTCAGGACCCGAGAACCTGTCTGTGCAATGACACCACTGCCATGACCGCTAAGCAGTATGATCTGTCTGTGGTGCTTCCCGGGGTCACCATGGCCGAAGCAATCCAGACGCACTGTCTGGACACCAGCTACTAAAAGGAGAGAGCGCTGATGAATGAACCGTTTGCGCAAACCAATCTAGAGTCAACAGAAACAATAGCAACCAAGCAGCTTGTGGGCTTTTTCATTGGGGAAGAGCTGTTCGGCGTGGATATTCTCACCGTTCAGGAGATTATCAGGGATACGCCCATTACTCCGATTCCGGATGCCCCCGACTTTCTTGAAGGGGTGATCAACCTAAGGGGCAGTATCATTCCGGTGATTGATCTTCGAAAACGATTGAAGCTTGTCCAGCCGGTCCATCTCGACCCGGACGTTTGGATAATTATTCTCACTGTTGAAGGTCGTGTTACCGGGTTTGTCGTGGATCGGGTCACCAAGGTGTTGAATGTCCCCGAAAACAGCATCAAACCGCCGCCCGACATCGTGGTGGCCGGTTTGAAAAGTCAGTACATCCAGGGCGTTTGCAAGTTGGATCAGCGGCTTTTAATTCTTCTCGAATTCAGCCGAATTCTTATGGTTGACGAAATCAAGAAATTAAAATCCATGAAACGATCAAAAGTGCCGGCAAGCATTTAATCCGGTCCGGCGGCATGAACGCGTTTCATTCCGTATCATGTGAAAAGGAAAATGGTGGATGGGAAAGACGATTCTGGTGGTGGACGATTCGTCCATTATGCGAAAAATGATCAAACAGACCCTGATCGGAGCCGGCCACACCGTCGTCGGTGAAGCCAAGAGCGGCGATGATGCAGTCGTTCTGTACCAGAAATTGAATCCGGAACTGGTCACCATGGATATCACCATGCGCGGCATGGATGGAATCGCGGCTGCCAAAGCGATCCTGGAATTTGACGCCGGTGCCAGAATCATCATGCTGTCCAACCTGGATGAAGACAAGTTCAGTAAAGAGGCCGTTCAAATAGGGGCAAAAGGGTACGTCAATAAGCATAAAACCGCCGAGATTCTGGAGTTGATCGATCGGCTGTAAGCCTCTCTGTGCTGGAATATGTGAATAATGCACGATGATCCACCGATGGAGAGAAGGAGCATTTCATGACAGACAATTCTCTGCTTGAGGATTTTGCGGATGAGACCCGGGAACATTTGGAGGAGTTGGAGAGCAGCCTGCTGCGCCTGGAGACTGATCCGGCAGACCGGGAGCTGTTGAATACCATCTTTCGGTCGATGCATACGATCAAGGGGGCGTCGGAGTACTTGGGTTTCGAGCGGATTGCCCGATTGACCCATCGTCTGGAGAATCTTCTGGATCTTTTTCGTGACGGCAGCCTGCGGGCTGACAAGGTGGCGGTGGACCTGCTGATCGACGCCAGGGATCGGATCGGCGATCTGATAGCACAGGTCGAGGATTCGGGCCAGGAGTCCGCGGAAATCGACGATCTGCTGGAGCGGGTGGATGCCGTTGCCTCGGGTCCGGCACCGGCCGGCGGGGAAGCGGCATCGGCAACGGTTTATGACGGCGAGGCGGATACGGAATTGTTCGACATTTTCATGGAACAGCTGGCCGCGGGGATCGGCCAGTTGATGGAAACCGCCGTGCGGATGGCCCGGGGAGAGGCTGTCGTTGAAGCTGTCGGGGAGTTGACCGATCAGGTGGACCGACTGGCGGCAACGGCCAATTATATGGGCTACGATGCTTTGTCGGCGGTATATGACGACATGCTGGCCGTACTGGAGGCGTTTGCTTCCCGAACGGAAACCGCCGGGGCGGACGACATTGATGCCTTGCTGCAATCGGCTGTCGTCTCCGGCGTCAACCGGATTCAGGACCTTTTCCCTCATGCCCGATCGCTAAAAACGATCGACACCCGGATTGCCGTTGAAATACCGGATGGTGAACCGGCGTCACACGAAAATAATGACCTGAGGCTCGATGAAGAAAACCATCCGGATGGAGCGTTGACCGAAGCCATGGAAGCGGACGCGCATCTTTCGCTGGAAATGGAAAATGACCTGGATCTGGAACCGGAAGAGGCATTACCGGGAAGACCAATCCTGCAGGAGGCAGACAATTCTCTGCTTGAGGATTTTGCGGATGAGACCCGGGAACATTTGGAGGAGTTGGAGAGCAGCCTGCTGCGCCTGGAGACTGATCCGGCAGACCGGGAGCTGTTGAATACCATCTTTCGGTCGATGCATACGATCAAGGGGGCGTCGGAGTACTTGGGTTTCGAGCGGATTGCCCGATTGACCCATCGTCTGGAGAATCTTCTGGATCTTTTTCGTGACGGCAGCCTGCGGGCTGACAAGGTGGCGGTGGACCTGCTGATCGACGCCAGGGATCGGATCGGCGATCTGATAGCACAGGTCGAGGATTCGGGCCAGGAGTCCGCGGAAATCGACGATCTGCTGGAGCGGGTGGATGCCGTTGCCTCGGGTCCGGCACCGGCCGGCGGGGAAGCGGCATCGGCAACGGTTTATGACGGCGAGGCGGATACGGAATTGTTCGACATTTTCATGGAACAGCTGGCCGCGGGGATCGGCCAGTTGATGGAAACCGCCGTGCGGATGGCCCGGGGAGAGGCTGTCGTTGAAGCTGTCGGGGAGTTGACCGATCAGGTGGACCGACTGGCGGCAACGGCCAATTATATGGGCTACGATGCTCTGTCGGCGGTATATGACGACATGCTGGCCGTACTGGAGGCGTTTGCTTCCCGAACGGAAACCGCCGAGGCGGACGACATTGATGCCTTGCTGCAATCGGCTGTCGTCTCCGGCGTCAACCGGATTCAGGACCTTTTCCCTCATGCCGAATCGATTGCAGCTATTGACCTGACTGTTTTGGCGGCCGCCCCTGCTGGCTGCGTTCCAGCAGATCAAATGTCAGAACCGGGCTCGTCCCCTTCTTCGGATATTGCCGACCTCCTGGCTGGCCTGCCTGCGATCGCCGAGGATGAGCGGGAATCCCTGCTTTCAAAAACACTTGATGAAACCTTCTCATCCATGCGAAACTGCGATGCCGATGACTCAGGTGATGCACAGACCGACGGGGATCCCATTGCCATGCAGTTTTCATCGGAAGCGGATGGAGCTGATTTCAAGCTATCGTCCTCTGAGATGAAAGGCGACCGGGACGAGGCGTTGGCCATCCTTGACGACTTTGGTGTAGATCGAAACGATGCCGGCGAATCCCCGGTCTGGTTGCCTGCCGGTAGTGAAGGTGAGGGTGATGGTGATTTGTGGCCCGAGGCCACAACAATATCCATGCCGGAACCCCAAATGCCGGTAATAGATCCCGAAACACCAGCACGGGTCATTGATTTTTCGACCCCGACCGCACCTCAGCCGACAACTGCTGACGAGCCGGAACCCGAAGTCTTCAGCGCTCGGAGCACCATCAGGAAGAGTATCCGCGTGGATGCGGACAAGGTTGACGACTTGATGAACCAGGTGGGAGAACTGGTGGTCAACCGCTCTTCATTTGCTCAACTGTTTTCTGAAATGCGCGAATTGACCCACTACCTCAACCATCGATTTCCCATGGACAAAGCCGATCAGCGGTTGGTTTCCGGCTTCAGCGCACGGCTCAACGATGCCACGGCGGTGTTGGGGCGAGTATCCAGTGAGCTCCAGGAACAGGTCATGAAGGTTCGGATGTTGCCGATATCGAGGCTCTTCAACCGTTATCCGCGACTAGTCCATGACCTGCTCAGGGAGTCGGACAAAAAGATCCAGCTTCAATTTCGTGGTGAGGAAACCGAGCTGGATCGGATGGTTATCGAACAGCTGGCCGATCCCATGATCCATATCATTCGAAACGCCGTGGATCACGGCATCGAATCCCGTGACGACAGAAAGCGAAAAGGAAAACCGGAAAGTGGTGTGCTTCTGCTGGAGGCTTACCATGAAGGCAGCAACGTAATCATCGAGGTGACCGATGACGGGAAAGGCATTGATCTTTCACGTATCCGCCAAAAAGCCGTCGAAAAACAGCTGGCCGACCGGGAGACCCTGGAGCGGATGGATCAGCAGGCGCTGATCGACATGATCATGCTACCCGGTTTCTCCACCACCGATCAGGTAACCCATACCTCCGGACGCGGGGTCGGCATGGATGTCGTCAAACGCAACATCGAAAAGATCAATGGGACCCTGATTGTCGATACCCGACAGGATGTAGGCACCCGCATCAGGATTAAAATCCCGCTGACCCTGGCTATCATACCGGCCCTGATGATTCAATGCGGCGGCAGTCACATCACGGTGCCCCTGAGCGCTGTACAGGAGACCTTTCGGCTGGACCGGGGAGAGATTTTTACCGTGGACGGCAGCGAGATGATGCATCTGCATGATGAGCCCCTGTCGCTGGTCAGGCTGACCGACCTGCTGAACATGCCGGCCCAGACACCGGCCAAATCGGATGGCCGGTTTTTCGTAGTGGTGGTCAAAGCCGCTAACGGTCGAATTGGCTTTATTGTGGATAAGCTGCTTGGACGGCAGGAGGTGGTGATCAAACCCCTGGAGGATTACCTGCAGGAAAACAGCGGATTTTCCGGGGCGACCATTTTGGGTGACGGAAGTATTTCACTGATCCTCAATGTGGATGAACTGGTGGTTATGGCCAAGGACCGGGAATCCGAAAGAAGACTGGCCGCTGCCGTGCTGTGATCGCTCAACGAAAATTAATTTCATTTCGTATTCAACATGATACCGAGCGGTAAGGCGAATCCCACGGCATTGACGGCAACGATCTCGAGTTTGGATGCGAACTGTGATTAGAAATGGACTGACACGCGGAACATGGGAACCAAAGACCCTTCTTCCTTAAATCATCCTCCGGAAGCGGATTGTGGATTTGCCGGGACGCTGAAGAACATCCAGCTCAACGACCTGATTCAGATGTGCTGTCTGTCGGCTTCCAGTATCTGTATGCGGGTGACCAAGGACGAGCGTATAGGTACGATCTTTATCGTTGACGGCGAGATCGTTCATGCCGCCTGCGAGGACATCGTGGGAGAGGAGGCGTTTTATCGGATTTTGGGCTGGCAGACCGGTAGTTTTGAGTCCATTTTGAGTCCATCGAAGTGTCGACGGTTCCGCAACGGACCATCCAGAATAACTACCATTATCTGATTATGGAGGCGGCCCGGCGTGTCGATGAGAAAGCCGAAATCGAATCGGAGCAATATGAAAGCGAGCATCGCCAATCCGAAGATGCAGCCGATGACCGACTGCGGGTGCTCATCGTCGATGATTCACCCATGATGCGTAAAATTCTATCCAGCATGTTGACCACCAGCAACCGGGTCAAGGTGGTGGGCATGGCCAGCAACGGCGAAGAGGCGATCTCCCTGATCGACGACCTCTCTCCGGACTTGGTGACGCTGGATGTGAATATGCCGGTGATGGACGGCACCAGTACCATCAAGCACATCATGATCAAAAAGCCTTGCCCGGTGGTGATCACGTCCAACCCCGGTGACGGATCCCCGAAAGCGATTTTCAATTTTCTCGAACTGGGCGCTGTTGATTTTATGAGCAAGCCCACCAAGAACCAGGATATCCTTGTTCAACAGCAGAAAATTATCGAACGGATAAGGATAGCCGCCACGGCAAAGGTCGGCAATTTCAGGATTGCACGGATCCCTAAGGTAAAAGCAGTCAACCCGGCCAGCAGCCTGAAAGACAGTGCGTGTCGCCGTCTGGTCATTGTGATCTCCGGTCCCGGTGGACACCCGGAGCAGATGAGCCTGCTGTCCGGTTTGGTGCCGGCCATGGCCGACGGAGATGGTGCTGTTGTGGCCCTTCAGAGTCTTCCGCCATCTTTTAGCGAGGCCTTTGCCCGGTATCTGTTCGAACGGTGCGGATGCCAGGCGTCGCCCATCGATCAGGAGATGTCGCTTTCTGCAGGGCACTGTTATGTGGGCATTCACGGTTGTCCCCTCACGGTGAAATTGAATGGCCAACAACCGGTCATCGCACCCGACATCCCTGAAAATGGGGGGCTCCATGTGGACAGGCTCCTGTTAACCGCCGCATCGGTTTTCAGGCAACGCTTGGCGGTTGTTTTGCTGTCCGGTGCCAACACGGGGGAACAATCGGGGTTAAGGGCCGTGCATGAAAACGGGGGGCGGATTATTCTTCGAACGCGGTCAGCCGGCATGGTTGCCGAGCCCCTCGATCAGGTGATTGAGGCCGGTCTGGGCGATGAAGAGGTGAACCCCGCCGACCTCATAAAAACGGTTTTAAACGGGTTTGACCTGAAACCTTGACCCGGTATGCTGCCGCGCTGCAGGCCGGCAAGCTGCCTTCTATGGCTATTTGCCCGAGGAAAATAAATAATGATCATTGTATGTCAGAAATGCAGAACCCGCTTTCATCTCGATGACGATGCGACCGACAAATCATCCTTCGTGGCGCGCTGCACGGTTTGCGGTCATCTCTTTTCCGCATACAAACCTAACCGTGTCCAGGAAATCACGTTTCTCGATCTTGAAAAGACCCGGCGGGATGACGCCAGCGATCATGTAATGACCATCAGCAACCGGAAAGGCGGGGTCGCCAAAACCACCACTTGCCTGAACCTTGGGGTTTCCCTGGCCCTGCACGATAAGAAGGTATTGCTTGTGGACTTCGATGCCCAGGCCAATCTGACCCTTTCTTTGGGGCAAAAGCAGCTGCCCACGTTTTATGATGCCCAGAAAGCATTCGGCAAACCGCTGGACGATTTCATCATCGCGACCCAATATCCCAATCTCTGGCTACTGCCCTCCGGCCGGAACATGGTTCTACTCAACAAATTGTATTTCGGGGCACAGCATTTCGAATACATGCTCAAGGACCGGCTTAAAAGCGTCAAAGATCAATTTGATTTTATTCTGATCGACACCCCTCCTTCCATCGAATTTTATACGTTAAATGCCCTTACCGCGTCGAACCGGGTGCTGATTCCCTGCCAGTGCGATTACTTGTCCACCCATGGGGTGGACCAGGTGATGCGGTTGATTTCGCTGATTCGCAAAAACTCCAATTCCCACATTCAGTCCCGCATCCTGTTCACCATGATGGATCGGGCCAGCCGTTCATCCCAGCTGATACTTTCCAAAATCAAAGATCTTTACCAGGGTCAGACCTTCCATACGGTCATTGAGATGGATGGAGCCCTTAAAGATGCCCAGATTCTGAGTATGCCGGCCATCCATTACAGCCAGAAAAGTGTGGCCGGCACCCAGTATCTTGAACTGGCCAAGGAGATCATTTCAAACCTGGATGATTCGGTGCCGTCAGCGCCATGACACCCCCCAACAGCTATTCGCTCCAGCGTACCATGATTATTTATATTCTTTTAATCGGGTTTGCCGCCCTGCTGGTGGCTTCCGAGTTTGTGTTGGATACTCATTCAACCGCGCTGAAACTGGAGCTGACACGAAATTTCCAACAGTATGCCAGCGGGGAACTGGCTGAGGATCAGGTTTACGAGCCCCTGGTGAAAATCCGCAACAAGGCCATGATGATGGTGGGGGTGATCCTGGCGGTGGTGGTCATCGTGCTGACGATGTTCATCAAAACCATCACTGAACCCCTGCAGCATATGGTGGAGGTGTCCAAAGCCATATCCGCCGGAGACCTGAGCCAGACAACGGGGGTAGAGTCCAAAAACGAACTTTCCCAGTTATCCGCCGCCATCGACGACATGTCCACCAACTTGCAGGAGATCATCATGCTTTCCCGGTCGGTATGCGACTCTGCCAATCGAGTGACCACCAACACCATGGGGTTGATGAAAGATGAGCAGTTGGATCATGGAAAGTCGGATGCAATGGAACAGCAGCTCGCCCGCCTTGAATCCGAACTGACCATGCTTGGCCAGGTCATTGATTTTTTCAAACTCTATTCGGTGGAAAACCAGCCATGGCCGGGCTGAATCTTCTGGCTTTCCCGGCAGGGGTGATCATCGCTTCGCTGGCATCGGCGGTCGGCATCGGCGGCGGCATTCTGTGGATGCCCTTTTTTATTATTTTTTTAAAGCTTCCGCCGGAGACGGCGGTGGTCACCTCGTTGCTGGTGCAAACGGCAGGCATGGGATCGGGCAGCAGCGCTTACATCAAAAAGAAAGCGACGGACCTTCGCCTATCCGGCTTTTTCCTGCTGCTGGCTCTTCCCGGACTCGGCCTGGGCGCGCTGCTAACCCGGTTGCTGTCATCGGCCAACCTGGAGTTGGCCTTGGGGGTACTGACGCTGACCACGGCCTTTATTTTCGTGTCGGCGACCCAGAAATACACCGATACGGGCCAGGACCGAGTGCCGGTAAAACAAGCCCGTCGTTATGGGTGGATCGTGTCGGTAATGGCCGTGGCCAGCGGTATGCTCAGCGTGAGCATCGGCGAGTGGCTGGTTCCTCTCATGCGCAGTCAGCTGAAGTTGCGAATGCGTGTCGCCGTCGCTACCAGTATTGTCACCATTTTCGGTACCTGTGTTGCCGGTTCTGCGTTCCATGTGATATTAGGGTCATCGGCCGATCTGATGGCCCTGGCCTGGGCCGTGCCCGGCGTTATCATCGGGGGACAGATCGGCCCGTGGTTTACCGAGAAGATCAATGAAAGAATGCTCAAAGAGGTTTTTATATTCCTGCTTACGCTCATCGGCATTCATTTGATCTACAACAGCTATTAATCCCAAGGATTGTGACCTGGCTTGAGCACAACGGTTCGGAAAAAAGGGGAGAAACAACCCTATGCCTACCTGATGCCGTTTCTGGGCTTTTTCGCCCTGCTGCTGGTTTGGGACGTATTGGCCCGTTTCAGCGGCTGGAGCCGGGAGGTGTTTCCGGGTCCTGTGGTGGTGCTGGTGAGCATGGGGGAACTGATGGCCGACGGCACCCTTATCAGGCATACCGTGGCCAGCCTGTTCAGGGTTACCGTGGGGTTTTACCTGGCCGCCGCTTTGGGTATCCCCCTGGGCATCGCCCTGGGTATGATGAAGGCCACCAGGGCCCTGGTCAATCCGCTGATTCAATTTTTGCGGCCCATATCGCCGTTGGCCTGGATCCCCCTGGCCATGCTTTGGTTCGGCATCGGCGATCCGCCGGCCATCTTCCTTATTTTTCTGTCCAGTTTCTTCTCCTTAGTGGTTTCCACCACCATTGCCGTTGATGGTATAAATCCCACTTATTTTCATGTGGCGGCCAACTTCAATTTCTCCCGGACCGAGATCATTACCCGACTGGTGATCCCCGCCATTATCCCGGAGGTCGTGACGGCCTTGCGGATGACGGTGACCATTTCCTGGCTGGTCGTTGTGGCTGCCGAGATGATTGCGGTGCAATCCGGCCTGGGGTTTTTGATCTTGGATTCGAGAAATGCCCTTCGCATGGATTACGTCATGGATGGAATGATCGCCATTGGCCTGGTAGGACTGATCCTGGATTACCTGATGCGCCAACTGGGCGCCCTGGAAGCCGCCAGTTGGCGCAAAATGACTCATTAAGGAGTAGCGCGGTGGGCCGCATTGCCATCGAAAGACTTAACAAAACCTACGCCAATCGCCGCAAGGATCCCCGCAGCGATGATGACCCGTTGCTGCGCCAAGGGGACCGGGTGACCGTCCTTTTTGATATCAATCTGAATATCATGGATGGTGAAATGGTGTGTTTTCTGGGGCCGTCAGGCTGCGGTAAATCAACGCTGCTCAGAATCATTGCCGGGTTCGAGGCGCCTTCCGATGGCCGTGTGCAGATTAACGGGAAAACGGTCAGGGGGCCTTCGGCCGACCACATTTTCGTGTTTCAGCACAGCGGCCTGTTCCCATGGATGACCGTTGCCGAGAATGTCGGCCTGGGACTCCGTCATCTGAAAAACCGCCGGGACAGGCAGGAGCATGTATCGGAATTTATCGAGATGGTTGAACTGGATGGCTTTGAGCAGCACTATCCCCGGCAGCTGTCCGGCGGGATGCAGCGCCGGGCGGAACTGGCCCGCGCCCTTGCCGTGAATCCGGATATCATGATCATGGATGAGCCTTTCAGCGGGCTTGACTTTCTCACGCATATGAAGATGCGTGAAGAAGTGGTCAATATGCATGCCTTCATTCAAAAGACGATCCTGCTGGTGACCCATAACATCGATGACGCATTGATCATGGGTGACCGGATCGTTATTTTAGGGGACAGTCCGACCCGGGTGATCATGGATCGAACACTGGACTTTCCCCGACCCCGCGATTTTGAGAAATCCCCTGAATTGAGTTTGTTGAGAAGTGAGTTGTTCCTGATGATGGGGGTCAATTATGCGGTTTAGCCTAAAACCACTGGCCGGTTCCCGTCCCTTGACGCTGCGCATGAAACTGGGACTTTTTTTCCTTTTCTGGCTGGTGTTGATCTCGTGGCTTCATTACCGGTTGAACTACCGGCAGGTGAGCCAGAAGGTCGTCCGCATGGGATATATGCCGGTGGTGACAAACGTGGCGGCACCGCTTTTGGACTACGTTACCCGCCATGGCGCCGGTGTCCATTTCGAAGCCGTGAAGTTTTCTTCATTTGCTGAAATGGCCGAAGCCTTGAGAAACGACAGTATTCAGGCGGCGTTCATCATTGCACCGCTGGCGGTGGTACTGCGTCAGCAAGGGGTCGACGTGAAGGTGGTACTGATCGGCAGCAGGCATGAAAGTACCCTGGTGGCGAGAAAAACCCTGAATGCGAAAAGGCTTGAAGATCTATCCGGCCGCACCATCGCAGTACCCATGCGATATTCCGGCCACAACCTCTGTCTGCTGAAGATGATCGAGGAAAAGGGCCTTGGCGGAAAAATACGCGTGGTCGAGATGAACCCACCGGACATGGCGTCGGCGCTGACCTCGGGTGCACTGGATGCCTATTTTGTCGGTGAACCGTTTGCCGCCCAGACCGTGCTGAGCGATGATGCCGACGTGGTGGCTTATGTGGAGTCACTGTGGCCCAACTTTATTTGTAATCTCGTGCTGGTGAAAAACAGCTGGATTGATGCCGATCCGTCCGTTGCACGAAAACTGGCAGAAATGGCCGCCCGTTCCGGACTCTGGGCCGGACGCCATCCCGATGAGGCAGCCCGGATCGTTTCCGGTTACTGGAACCAGTCCGTTGAATTGGTTCGCTACGCCCTGACAACCCCAAAGGGGCGGGTGGTCTATGATCGATTTATTCCGAAGACAGCGGAAATCCAGACCCTGGCAGATCTCATGGTCCGTTATAATCTGGCTCGACAGGCCGACATCACTGGTCTGGTGGACGACCGTTTTGCTTTGGCTGCGTCCGTTGACGGCATCGACGACCTGGACAGCATCGTCTTGAGCAAATGAAAAGCCCCCGCGGGAACCCCACGGAGGCTTGACGATTGTGGTTTTATTATGACCCGGTAGCCGGGACCGCAGTCCTACTTCCTGCGCAGCTTCCCAAGTTCTTCCCGAATGGCGCCAAGTTCCCTCGCCATCATTAATTTCAGTTCATCAATGGCGCTGATAACTGCATCAATGCCGGACATTTCACCTGATTTTATCGGTTTCTGCAAGGCGCCGGGCAGGTAGGGGGGAGTGGATGCCACTATTTTTGCCTTCAAACGCTGGAACTGCCTGACCTCTTCCATTACCATTTTTTCTTTTACGTCCCGGCCCATTTCCTGGTTGGTGACTGCCTCCTCCAAAGCCGAGTAGACCGCCATGATTCGCTTGATGGTATCCGGATGGGCATTGGACTTGTGCATACGGACATATTTGCCCAGTGATTTTAAGAGCTTGAGCAGGGTGTGGATCACCTTGTCGTCTTGAAATCGCTCCAGGAGTCCGTTAAGTTGGCCAATTAAGGTTTCGAGGACATCGTCGGTGATTTCCCAGTCAATGGCCAGGATTGTGGATTTCAAATCTTTTAACGGAAGGTCGGGTTTTGATGTCTGAGGCCCATCCGCAGGCGGTTCATTTTGGGGAGGCAATGAATCACTGAAAAAATCATCGAGACGGTTTTCCAAATCAAAGGCGAACGTATCATTCGCTTTCTTGTCCACGGCGGCACCTCCTATAGAAGCTTATCTCGAATACCCACAAGCGTTATCGAAATGGCCTTTTTAACGGTGGGGATCACATTATCTCCCTTTAGCGCACTGGCTGTGAAACTGGGGGCCTTGAGCTGTGCGTTGAGATCTTTTTCCATGCTTTCAACGTCGAGAATGGGAATTCCCTCGGTTGCCAGGTCCCGCTTATTGTATTGGAACACAAGGGGGATGTCGGCTATGTCAATATCGTAAAATTTAAGATTTTCCGTGAGATTGTTCAACGCACTAATATTGTTTTCCCTTCGGTCGACCATGGAGTCAGCGACAAAGACAATTCCATCCACACCTTTGAGCACCAGCTTGCGGGTGGCGTTATATTTGACCTGGCCGGGAACCGTGTAAAGTTGGGTTTTAACATTGTATCCCTTTATCGCCCCCAGTTCGAACGGCAGAAAATCGAAAAACAGGGTCCGATCGCCCTGGGTTTTGATGCTGACCATGTCGGATTCGATACGGTGCCGGATTCGGCTGAAGATATATTCCAGATTGGTCGTTTTCCCGCCTCTGCCGGGGCCGACAAAAACAAGTTTGACCTGAACTTCTTTGGTTTTGGTATTGATAAAGGCCATGCTACCGTTTCACTTGTCGATAAGTTCGGGTGGACCAGACCGTTAAAGCGCAGGCCGACTGTCTACGTCGATCGCGTCTGTTCAATCAGCACTTTGATTTTTTTGATTACCTCGTCGATCTTCAGCCTGAGGTAGCCCAGTGATACGTCGTTTCCGAAAATGGACACCAGCAGAAAATCATCCATGATTTTGGTGAAATTGATGTTCTCGCTCTTGCCTTTGTGGAACAGCAGCGAAAACTCCTCTTCACCGATGATGGAGGCCATCGCGCTCACCGCCCCGAAATTCCCGGCGGCCAAGGCTGCCAGAGAATAGACATCGTGGCGAACTTTTCCGTCATCGAGGTTGACGATGACATTACCGGCCATGTCGATGAGGATCACGGATTGTATGCCCAGCGTCATCAGGTCAGTCGTCAACGCTTCTTCCAAACCGTCCAGTTGTTCTTGATCCAGGATATAAGACAATGTCTCTTCCTCCTTGATAAATCAGCGCTTTCCCAGGCTGTCAGCCATTTTGAAAACTCCCGAACCGAAAGGGTGCGGGAAATTAAACAATAGTTCACCGCTGCGGTGGCGATTCCGCTGCCCGTAGAGCGGATGCAGAAAGATTCGCTTTAGTGGCAGCCGCAGGTTCGATCATTCGGAAACGAGTTTACCGATTCAAGTGCGTCTAATACCCTTTTTTGCTTTGAGTTTTCAAGTTTTTTCTATGATTTTAAGTACCTTTTTTTCGTATGGCCTTTTTCCGCTGGATTGCCGCATACCCATACAGGCCATACCCCCACTTTTCTGCCGGACGGGGGCGCCTCAATATCCGTTTTGTCCACTATTTTGCTAATATCCTGTAACTGTTGGTGATTCGACATTATTGCCATGAATAGAGACTTGATTTTTCACTTGAAAAAGAGATACAGTATCGCTGACGATTCTCGCCAAGTACCACCTCAGGGTGTCGTTTTGTTTGCCGTGGCTTGATACCACCACGTCCTGAGTATGCTTGGGTACACCTATACGTCGATCGGGACAACCCTGAGGGAAAATTTTTCCATGCTTGTAGGAACCCGGAGCGATCTGTGGTCGACACACGCAGGAGACGACACCGATGCAAGATTCCATCTGGCAAGCGGAAAAAAAGAAAATTCTGACCCGTCTTTCCATTGCCATATACAAAATGACCGACGAACAACTGATCTCCCTGTTGCATCTGTTCAAAGACTTGAAACTCAAGGATAACGATAAACTTCTGGAGATGCCGAAGTCCCATTCAGACGGCGTTGTCGCTGCCAGAGACAGGCAGCTGCTCATCGCGCGGTTTTTTCTGCTGATCAATCAATTGTCCGAAGCGGATCTGCTGAAGTTCATGAACCGGTATGAGCAAAAACGGTTTTCAATGCTTCGGGAATTTCCTCGGGTTCCTTGCAATATTACCCTGGATCTGGCCGCTGATGGGCGTGCCATCAACTGTTCCGCCATGGATATCAGTGCCGGTGGGATGTTTGTGGAAAGCTGTGAGCCCTTTACCATGAATCAGCTCGTCTCTATCTGCTTTTCAGTGGTCAATAACCAACTGGCCCTCAAACTCAAAGGCCGTGTTGTCCGCTTGGAGCATGGTGGCATCGGAATCAAATACGAATCCCTGACCAGTTATCAGATAGAAATCATGAAGAATATGATTGACCGTCTCCATCGTCAGGTCAGCTCGCGATTTCCTATAGACTGAAAATTTTTTCCCGGGTGTCATCGAATCGAGTACCACCCGCCTGACGGAACGGATGCTTGGGGTCGACTTTATCCGTTTTTCCTGAAGATGGGCCATTGAAATTGGATCTCACCGTGCTATATTATCTATGGTGAATCTGCGGAGTGGGTTAACAAAGGAGTTTAACTGGAAATGATTGATGTTCGAAGCCAGCACCTCGAAGTCAGTCGGGAACGGCGGCAACATCCCAGACTGGAATTTCGCTGTACGGCTCTTTTCGGTCACCTGAAGGATGTGCTCAAGGTAACCGATTTGAGCCTGAGTGGCCTGTTTGTGGAGGTGGCGGACAAATCAGGCCTTGATCCGGGGCGCCTGGTCAGCCTTGCGATTAAGTTTCCCACCGAGGAAAAAGCGGTCCTTCTGAAGGCGAAAATCGCCAATGTCAATAAACGGGGCGTGGGATGTCATTTTGTAGATCTTGTTCCCAGAAATTTTGAGGCCATAAAAAACTGTTTCGAAACCTTCCGTGACACCTTGCCCCTTCGTTGACCCTTGCCCCCGGAAGACGGTTTATCCCCATTTGCCGGATTCCTCTTCCTCATCATTACCTTTCCCGGAGCTTTCCAGATGCGACACGATGGCCAACGCGGACTGGATGGCATTGCATTCGCGGTCTACCCGCGTGAGCGGTTCCATGGCCGAAACCATGGCATTGATCTGAGGATCGAAATAGATGCCGCCCCCGTTGTATGCTTGAATCATCAGATGCTTTTGCGACACCATCTGGATAATTCGCCCGGCATTTTTATCCCGCGGTTCCCTGGCCATATTGGTGATCAGCGTGGGGCGAATCCGCTTCAGGTGGGTTTCCATTTCGGTTGCATCCGCCGGCTCCCCGTTTGCGGCTACCCGGTCGAGCAGAGTCCTCACTGTTCTTACCCGCATGTCGTTTCTGGGGTCCATGGCGGCTTTTACCAGACCTCCCAGAGAGGGGCGGCGGCTCGTCAGCCGGCTCAAGGTGCGATAAACAGCGTTTCTGATGAAGGCATACGCATTTTGAATCGCTACGGGCTGGGGAGTCATCACCACAATCTGACGGTGGGCGGATAGGAAAAAGTCAAGGGTATTGAATCCGGTGCCGGCTCCCAGGTCCAGGATGACATGGTCGGCATCGATTTTGGAGATGGCCTGAAGGATTTTCGTTTTCTGGGCAAATTGAAGATTGGCAAGGGTCAGCACCTCGCTGGCGCCGCAGATGATTCGAAGACCCTTTTGCTCTGTGCCCATGCAGACGTCATCCAATGTCGCATAGTGGCGGCTGATGAAATCATTCAAGGTTCTGCTGGGTGTACGGATGCCCATGAAGGTGTGAAGATTGGCTCCGCCCAAATCTCCGTCGATGACCACTGTATCTTTGCCTTTTTCGGCCAGTGCCATGGAAATCAAAATGCTGAGAACGCTCTTGCCAATGCCCCCTTTACCGCCACCGACCGCCCAGATTTGCGGTGATTGGCCCCGCTCTTTTTCAGTGTGCTGTTTTTGCATCTGTTTTTTTATCCCTTAAAAGTCAGTGTCGCACCAGATGATTCCACAGATTCCAGATCATGTCCTGTTCGTCGTTGGATATGGTACAAAATGCATTCAGGGCCATTACCGTTTCTTCAGCCATCGCATCGAACCGGATGCCGACAATGTGTGTCGGGTGGTTTGTCCTGCCGACCGTTTTCTGCCAGGTCACCATGCCGTTCAACCCGTCGAGCACCGCTCGATTCCCTTCAAGGATGGTTAGGGTCGTTTTTTGTTTGAGCAACGCTTCAATATCGGAGCGGGCGGTATCATTTTTCAGGACAACACCAATACCGCCGGTTGAAAGGTCTCTGGTAGTGCCGTAAACCTCCCGCTTATGGATAGTATCCTCCGGGGTAAATTCGATTCTGACGTCCGCAGGCAGGCAGTACCGACAGGATCTGCGAACCGTCTGCCAGACTCGGTCGCTGCCCTGGGGCTTTCGGATCCGGCTCAATCGTTCGAGGAGTTCGCGGATTCGCGGATAGCGGTAGCAGGTGGCCTTGAGCACAGGCTTTGAAATCTTAACCAGTTCCACGGCGGTGGTTGCCGTGATGCGTGCGAGGCAGCGCGATTCCTCTTCCAGGGGGAAAATGTCCCCGAAGATGTCGTTTTCCGCCAGCGTAATGGCGGAGGGTGGTTCAGCGCCGTTTGCTTGCGGCAGTGTTTCGGTCAATTCACCCGATACAATGAAATATATGCCCGTAGACACCTGACCGGTGTCGTATACCGCCTCGCCAGGTGACAGACGAACACGGGTCAGGCGAAGCATCAGGGCCACCACCTCCTCGTAGTTTAGTTGGGAAAAAAGGACCTGTGACGGCATATCGCCGCCTCCCTTGCGTCGGACCATGGCGTGGAACTCGAGTCCTTCGCGATGGGAAGGCTTGACGATACTCCACTCTAGAATCTTAGCCACAATGGACTGGAGCACCATACCGGCGTCCAGGTAGAGCGTGGCCGCTTTGTGGTAAGCCAACAGCGCCGCATCCAAATGCTTTCTTCCGGCCAACAGGTCTGCAAACTTGCGATACAGATCCGGATTGTCGGGAAAGACTTCAAGAAGGTTTTCAAACTCCTCCTCCGAATTGATATCGATTTGGTCATCGAGGATCTGTTCGATGATACTTTCCTGGTCCGGGTTCGTGTACTGTTTGGTTCCATTCATTGTCAGAGCATCGTCCTTTTTTAAGTGCCGCAATGACAGCGTCCAGGCGTTGGTTCAGCAATTCGCTTTTTTGGTGTGACAGTCGGATGACCTCCATCAGGGTTGCCATCTGACGGTCGGCCGTTAAAACCATTTCGGTCAAATCGGCCAGTTTCCGGGCGAGGCTGTCCACCTGGCCCTGGATTGGCTCTTCGGCCTCCCGGCGGGCATCATTCGGACGGAACCGGCGGAATTCGCCGATCATTTTTTCAAGGTCATTCTTTTCGGCCTCCGACAGGCCGACCGTGAACGTATCGCCTTTCTCTTGTGACATGGTGTACCTGGTCTGCTTTTTCATCGGTAGTCATGGCTTTTCAGATGGTTGACGATCATCGAATCAATGTTTTCGATATTCCGATCCTTTGTTGATGGAAGCTCGCCTGTCCAGGATGGCGTTATCGGTTTTTTTCGGCGGCTACCCATCCACAGCAGAAAAAAAAGCAGGACAACGATGATTGACGTAACCCCGATCAGGGCGGCGATCAATTGCTGCTGGAACCGGTTCCGGTGAGAATCACCCGCGTTGCCGTAATGTGGAGAAGCGGAGTCGTAGTCCTTGATGGATGCATTGTCGATGGCCGGCGACTTTCCATCCGATATCGGTTTTTCCGGTTTGCTGCAAGGTTCCGGTGAAGACATGGCTTCATCAATCAATCCAATCTGGCGCGCTTTTCCAACGGGCAGTTCGGCGCCGGCCGGAGAAAGGGGACGGTAAGCATCGATGATGAACCGGTGAGGACCGGTGAGTGAGAAGGTTTTGACATCTGCCGGCACGAAGGAAAAGCGTACATCAATACGTGTGGCGTCCAACGTTTTGGAAACCTCGACGCTGACGATGTTGCCGAGGTGTTCTCCGTTTTGAAGGGCGGACGGGTCGTTGACGACCCCTGTCAGGACGACCTGCAGGGTGTCGCGGTTGATGGAAAACGACGGGGGCAAGATCAGGGGCCGGTTAAATTCCAGCACCATGCGCACGTACCCTTTATTGTCGCCAAAGCGTAGGTCCTTGATAACCGTTGCTTCCGCCCGCAGGGTAGGCGCAAAGAGCATGGAAAGGATCATGATCAGTAGCGGCGTCGCTTTCAGCACAGCTCCTTTTTTGAACTCAGTCATCGTTATGCTGCAGGGTGGTCGAGATCGGATGCTTTCCCGGTCAGGTTTAAAAACGGTTTGTCGGGCGGACTTTTGTCTGAAAAAATTAGAAGAAAAACAGCTTGATGTCAAGGCCCGTGGTGGGGCTTCCCAATCAATGTTGACGCTCGTGGAGTGACCGGGTCGAAAAAGAAGATGATCCGCTTAATCAGGAGGAGGAGAAGCTTTCTCCGGCTGAAAGGCGCACAACGGCTCCTCAGCCATGTAGTTGCCGGTGGCTTCAAAAGCCCTGGCCCGGCATCCACCGCAGACCGCCCGGTATTCACAGACACCGCATTTCCCTTCCAGTTGTTTGAAGTCCCGAAGTTTCAGAAACACCGGTGACTGGTTCCAGACCTCGCCGAAGGTGGATTTGGTGATGTCTCCACATTTGACATCCGTATAGCCGCAGGGTTGCACGATACCGGTGTGGGAAATGAAACAGAACCCCGTGCCGGCCAGGCAGCCCCGGGTTACGGCATCGAGTCCATGGGTTTCAAAGGAGATGGTTTTTCCCTCTGCTTTCGCCCGCTGACGCAATATCCGGTAGTAGTGGGGCGCACAGGTGGCTTTGAGTTGCAGTGGTGTTTTTTCGCGTTGGTCATAAAACCAGTTCAGAGTGGTTTCGTATTCTTTAGCGTCGATGGCCTGATCCACGATATATTTTCCCCTGCCGGTGGGTACCAGGAGAAAAATATGATGGGCTGCCGCGCCCAGCCGTTCGGCCAGTTCGAGAATCCGGGGAATCTGATCCAGGTTGCTTTTGGTAATGGTGGTGTTGATCTGAAATTCGATTCCCGCGGCCTTAACATATTCGATGCCGCGGATGGCGGCATTGAAGGCCCCGTCAACGCCACGGAATTTGTCATGGAACGCTTTGGTGGCGCCGTCAATGCTGGCGCTGATCCGCCGAATGCCGGAGGCCGCCATTTTTTCGGCTACCGCCGGAGTGATCAGGGTCCCGTTGGGGGCCATCACCATCCTCAACCCCAGATGGTCTCCATGCTTGGCGAGGTCGAAGATGTCATCCCGGAGCAGGGGTTCACCGCCGGTAAGGATGATGATAGGCTTTCCCGCTTCAGCGATTTCATCCAGTAATTTGAACCCCTGGTCGGTATTCAACTCTCCCTCGTAGGGGCCTTTAGTGGCGGCGGCACGGCAGTGAACGCACGAGAGGTTGCAGTTCCGGGTCGTCTCCCAGGCCACTAGGCGAAGCGTGCTACCCTTGCCGTGACCGTGGGGCGGATTTCCTTTTTCGGTGTGGGGATGAGGATTCATCAGTCGCATCTATCCTTTGACGGCACTGTTTAACAAGGGTGATGGCAAAAAATCACCGTTACCCGTTGATCAGGGCGGCGGCCTCCATGGCAAAGTAGGTCAGGATCATGTCGGCACCGGCCCGCTTGATGGCGGTAAGAGATTCCATCATGACCTTCTGGCCATCGATCCAGCCCATTTTTTCGGCAGCCTTGATCATGGCATACTCGCCGCTGACATTGTATGCCGCCATTGGCAGATCCACTTCGTCACGGAGCCGGCAAATGATGTCCAGGTAAGGCAAGGCCGGTTTTACCATGATGATATCGGCCCCTTCCTCCACGTCCATGGTAGCTTCGCGGATGGCCTCCCTGGCATTGGCCGGATCCATCTGGTAGGTGCGGCGGTCACCGAACGTCGGTGCACTCTGTGCCGCCTGGCGGAAGGGGCCGTAAAAGGCAGAACAGTATTTGGCTGCATAGGACATGATTGGAATTTGAGAAAAATCGTTTTCATCCAGGATGGACCGGATTTCAGCCACCCGGCCGTCCATCATGTCAGAAGGGGCCACCATGTCGGCGCCCGCCTTGGCATGAGACAGGGCGGTCCTGGCCAGAAGGTCCAATGAGGCATCGTTATCCACAGTATGGCCATCCACAAACCCGCAGTGGCCGTGATCCGTGTATTCACACAGGCAGACATCGGTGATGACCACCAGTTCAGGAACCTTGTTTTTCACGGCCTTGACGGTTCGCTGAATGATACCGTCCTTGGCGTAGGCCTGAGTGCCCAGCGGGTCCTTTTTCGACGGAATGCCGAAAAGAATGATTGCCGGGATACCCAGGTCGAAGGCCTGCCTGGCCACCTTGACCAGGTTGTCGATGGAGAGCTGGTGGTGTCCGGGCATTGACTCTATGGGGTTTTTCACCCCTTTCCCGTCAATGGCGAACAGCGGCAATATCAGATCGTTGACGGAAAGGGCCGTTTCGCGGACCATTTTGCGAAACGCTTCATTCTGGCGCATTCTACGAGGACGGTAATCAGGAAACAGCATGTCAGCTCCTGGTGGTGGTCGGGTAAGGTGAAATGAATCCGGGCGGCCGCGCGTGCGGTTGCGGATCAACACATATTGTCTCTATTGCGGTAGGTGGTTATATGGTTTGGGCAATCTCCTCATCGGTGAGATAGCAGGCCGGATCCGGAGCCCACACATCGTCGTGGATCGCCTCTGCGCGCACCCGGAAATTGCCGCCGCAGACATCCAGCCACGCGCACGTGGAACAGCGGCCCTTCACGTGGATCTTTTTTTCCTTGAGCTTTAGCAGAAGGTCGTCTTCCGGCTGGGTCCAGATCTGGGAAAATGGGCGCTGGCGCACGTTGCCGAAGCTGTGGTGGCGCCAGAACTGGTCGGCATACACCTCGCCGTCCCAGCTGACGCAGCCGATGCCCCGGCCCGAGTTGTTGCCCTCGTTCATTTTAAGCAGTTCAAGAACTTCAGCGGCCCTTTCGGGGTCTTCCTTGAGCAGTCGCAGGTAGAGATAGGGCCCGTCGGCGTGGTTGTCCACCGTAAGCACTTCCTTGGCGATGCCTTTGGCGTGGAGCGCCTTGGTGCGATCGATGATCAGGTCCACTGCCTTGCGGGTGCCTTCCAGGCTGAGGTCTTCTTCCACCATCTTGGATCCCCGGCCGGCGTAGACCAGGTGGTAAAAGCAGATCCGGGGGATATCCATCTCCTCGAGCAGATCGAAAATGGCCGGGATGTCACCCACATTGAATTTATTGATGGTGAAGCGCAATCCCACTTTGATGCCCGCTTCCTGGCAGTTGCGGATGCCCTCCAGGGCCTTGTCATAGGCGCCGGGGACACCCCTGAACTTATCGTTGATCCCCTGCATACCGTCCAGACTGATGCCTACGTAGGAGAGACCGATGGATTTGAGTGTTTTGGCCAGGCCGGCGGTGATCAGGGTGCCGTTGGTGGAAATTACCGCGCGCATGCCTTTTTCGACGGCATAGGCGGCCAGTTCGGGAAGATCTTTTCTGACCATAGGCTCACCACCGGAGAACAGCATGACCGGGGCGCCGAACCGGGCCAAATCATCGATCAGCGCCTTGCCTTCGTCCGTGGAAAGCTCGTTGGCAACGGATTCTTCCGTGGCCTGGGCATAGCAGTGAACACACTTCAGGTTGCATTTCCGGGTCACATTCCAGACCACCACCGGCCGTTTATCCTTGGAGAACTGCAGCAGGTGAGAGGGCAGGCTGGATGAATGACGCCCATAACGCAGGGCATCGGAGGGCTCAACGGTTCCGCAGTAAAGCTTGGATATTCCGATCATAGGGGGTCAGTCTCTCAGCAGATTTTCGGGTTTCGGGGAGAGGTGGAGGTGATCGTCGCCGGTTTTCCGGAGAAGGTCAGCGATGTAGTCGTCCGGTTTTTCCAGCGCTTCCCGGGTGATAAAAAAGCGGGTTCGTCCTGTCTTCTCACGAACCAGCTTCAGACCATGTTCGAAATCAGCGGTCAACTTCCGGTAATAATTTTCCGGGGTGCCTCGGGCGCTGAAGCATTGCCCGATGATGTGATCGATGGCCTCTTCTTCCAAGACAATGTTAATACCATGATTTTTGATAAAGTAAAGCTCTATGCTTTTGGTTTCTTCATAATAAGATTTAATTTTTTTAAGCACTTTTTCAATGTCGGTCACTAGGCGGCAGTAGGCGTTGGCGGCCAGTTCAATGCGTGAATCGGTCAGTTGGATACCGTATTTGTCACCAAAGGTTTTCCGGTTCGCCGTCACATATTCTACGATGCGTTGAATCTCTTCTCCCGCCAGTTGGTTGAATGCCTGTGTGAATGTCTCGTCTTCGGGCCGCTCAAGCAGGTCGTCCAGGCTTTCGTGCGGTCGATCAATCACTTGGCGGGTGGCGGCAAACCGGGTGATGGTGGTTGAGGGCAGGGTTTTTTCAAAAGGCAACAAGGCGCTCTCTACGGCGCTGACCAATCCGCGTGCGCCGGTGTTTTCGTCATAGGCCCGCCGGGCCAGTTCTTCCAGGGCTTCGGCCTGAAACTTGACATCGATGCCGTAAGCGGCAAAATCCAGTTTTTTGCCCAGAATGATGGGGTTGTTGGGATTTTTTAGGATGTCGCAGAGATCCGACTCGGTCAGTCGTTCGAATATGGTGCGAACGGGTAGTCGACCGACAAACTCGGATTCAAATCCGTATTCGACGAGATCCTCTGATTTTAACTTGGTCAAAATGTCCCCATCCTTGGACGGGTCGGAAATCGAGGCTCCGAAACCGATTTTCTGGTCGGCGATGCGCCGGGAAATAATTTTGTCCAGGCCGGAAAAGGCGCCGCTCATGATAAACAAAATGTGCTTGGTGTTGATACTGCTTTTTTCTTTTTTGCCGGTTTTTCTGAACCGGTCGATCTCCTGCAGCATGGATACCGGATCGTGGGGGACTTTAAGATCCACTTCGGTCTCTTCCATGGGTTTAAGAAGCGCCCGCTGGACACCGGTTCGGGAAACGTCCGCGCCGATCAAATTGTGGCTGGAGGCAATTTTGTCGATTTCATCGATATAGACAATGCCATATTGGGCCAGTTCGATATCTCCGTCAGCCTCTTTAACCAGGTCGCGAACCAGATCCTCCACATCACCGCCGACATATCCCGTCTCACTGAATTTGGTAGCATCTCCTTTGACAAAGGGAACGCCTATTTTTTTGGCGATGAGCCGCACCATATAGGTTTTTCCCACACCGGTAGAGCCAAGCATCAGCACGTTGTTCTTGATAATACCGACCATGTCCACAAAGTCGTCGGGGGCGCTTTGAACATGCTTGATCCGGTTGAAATGGGTACAAATTTTTGTGGCCAGCGTGTCTTTGGCTGCCGTCTGCTTGACAATATACTGATCCAGATAGGCAACCAGATCCTGGGGCTTTAGATCAAAATTAATCGTTTTCCGGTTTTTCGGTGGCGCCTCAACCTCATCGCTTTTAGCGGTCTGGGGCATGACAATGGGGGTTGCCAGTTTCACGCTGCTACCGAATTTTTTGGCCAGAAAATCACTGAGTTCTTTCTCTAATTCTTTGGGGTCGGGAATTTTTTCGCTGTATTCGCTCATGATACACTCGTAAATTGGTTTACGTTTTGACGGCTTTGAAAGAACTTTAACGTCAAGGCTTACCATGTCCAAGCAGTGAGGCGTAGGTATCGACCGTCACAGCGGTTATGCATGCCGAACAACCTTATACGTTGGGCATTTTACCAAGTCGTCTCTATCACTGCGTGATAATAAGCACCTGGTCCTGAAAATTCAAGTTTATCCAAGGGGAAACGGTCTACAGAAAAATCGTTGCCTACGGGTATCCCGTCTGCAGATGAATGAATCTGGGTGGGTTCAAAGCGGATGACAGGTGTGAACCGCAGAAATAGCCGGTGATGGTGAAGCCTTAAATCATGGCGGCCCACCTTGAAGTCACGTAAAAAAGTAATTTATGGATGGAGGCAGTCTGTAAAAGGGGCTTTAGAACTCTGATCAACTGCCGATAATAAAGGTTGGCGGATGTTTCAGCAGGCGCCGGGTAAAATGCTGCTGACAGGCCAAACTGAAAATAATTGTTGACACAGGATTTAGTTAGATTAATTTTATCAGTTGGATCTTTCACTTGTAAATAGAACCCGGTGGTCGAACAGGATATATGGACAATTTTAATCGAATCCAATTTGAAGCTCCCAATCTGACTGCGTTGACCCGTTGCAATACAGTGGTTGATCTTCATTTCCATTCCCGTTTTTCAGACGGTGCCGATACGGTGACTGACATTGCCCAACGGGCCCGCCAGTTGGGGATCGGTATTGCCATCACCGACCACAACGCCATTGACGGGGCCGTGGAACTCGACGGCCACGGCGATGTGTTCAGCATTCCCGGCATCGAAGTTACCTCCCGGGAAGGGACCCACGTACTGGTCTATTTTTATCGGATCGATGACCTCAAGGCTTTTTTCGCCGACGATGTCAAACCCCATAGGGGACCGACTGTGATGTCATCGATCGACCTGGATGTGGAATCCATCGTTCGGCGTGCCAGGAAATACAACAGTGTCGTTATTTTTCCGCATCCTTACTCGGCCGCCTTCACCGGCATCTGTAACCACAGTTTTTCGGATGTACAGCTGGACCGACTGCTCCGGATGGCCGATGGGGTGGAAGTGATCAATTCAGAAAACCTGAAGCGCTGGAACCTGAAAAGTGCCCTGCTGGGCTTTAACCTGAACCGTGCCATTACCGGCGGCAGCGATGGACACAGCCTTCAGGAAATGGGCAGTGTGGTGACCTATGCCGCTTGTGGTCGCAGCCGAAAAGCCTTTTTGGATGCCGTGAACCGCAAAGAGGCCAAGGTGATGGGGACCGAATCGAAACTGTTGAAAAAAATCCAGTCCAATGGCGCCAAACTGAAAAACAGTATCAACAACTATCCCGACATGGTGGAAAAAAATATCCGTTTCGGAAAAAGTGTGATCCGCTTCCGTACCCGCAAAGCCGCTGAGCAAATCTGGCAACGGATCAACGACAGACATTTGAGAAAGGCATTCTATTTCGTTGCCGGGATGACCTTCCTGAAGATCAACTACAACGCCCTGCCGTTGATCTTGTTCTCCTTGATCACCTAACAGGATGTTGAAAAACTATTGCGCTTGGCCCTACGGCGTTAAAATTCGGTTCAAAATGCTCATTTATCACCCATAAATTCCTCTTTTTCGCCGAATTTTGCCTTGTCTGGCCTGCGTTCATGACGTTTTTCAACACCCTTTCTAAGGTTACTGGTTTCCCAACCCCTTCAGGAGGCCTTTCACGCCATCCTGCAACAATTTATTTGTTTCTTCTTTTGAAGGCACCATTTTTTTCAGGGTCTCTTTGTCCGGCAAGGGCTGGTCAAGCTGCTGCCCCAGTATGCTTTGAAGATCCGGCTTGAATGTCGGCGATGCAAAGCTGCCCGACACCATCACCGGTACGATGATCCCCGAGCGCTGGGCCGTGGTGTCGCCCTGTCCCTGGATCGTGGCCACAAATTTGGGTTCAACGCGAAAATTAAGAGTCTCTTTGGCCAGGTCGGCGCTGCCGGTTGCCAGCACACGAATCAGGGGTGAGGCCAGTCTGGAGGCATCGGTTTTAAACAGCCCGCTGGTGATCGTAAACGGTACCTGCAGTTCCGCGAAGTCGGTCCGCGGTTTTTCCGAGGGGGTTTGGGCCAGGCCAAAGGCAGTTTGCACATTGCGCACCATGGACGCCAGGTCAATGCCGACAATGGCACCATCGTTGAACCGCAGATCGCCCTTGCCACTGAGGGTATGACGAATCAGATCGGGGGCGTCGCCGGTAAAATTCAGGCCGATTTCGGCGGCCAGAGCGCCTTCGATCAGTTCTTTGGCCATCACATCCTTGATCAACTGGCCGGCCTGAATGCCGTTAATCGCCACCTCCATGGCCGTTGCGGGTTTGTCCTTCTGAACATTGACCGTCCCGGTGCCGGCAATATTTCCCTTGTACAGGTCCACTTTCAGGGGATCCATCTGGATGATACCGTTGCGGGCCCTGACCCTGACCTCAAGGTTCTGCATGCTGGCTTTTTTGACTTTCAATTCACCGGCCTTGAAGCGTGCATCCATCACCAGACGGCGAAGGGGGGTGTAATCGGTTTTTTGCGAAGCCGCATCTGTCGGTGTTTGCTTTGAGGTGTCAGCACCGGCCTTGTCTTTGGCAGGAGGCGGCAGGTAGCGGTCCAGATCGATACGATCCAGCGTCAGGTCAACCTTGAGATTGGGTTTGTCGAACTCACTGGCCTGGACGGAAAAAGTGGCCTGGGAGTCGTCCAGTTTCAATTTGCCTTCGGACACGACCACGTTTTCCGGGGTGCCCTTGAGTTTGAGTGACACGGCGACGGCGTCAAGCACCTTGTCGTCTGCTGTTTCAAGGGGCAGTTTCCGGCCCAGCTGGTCCATTATCTTACGAGGAGAAAATTCGGCCACATTCACGGCCAGATCAAATTTCGCCGGGGTCACGGATGGGTCGATACGGCCGGTCAGCTTGACATCCAGTTCATTGAAAAGTCGAATGGCCAGTTCCAGGGGCACCGGTATTTTGCCTGGCTGAGCACCCAGCGGCCCGATTGAGCCGTTAAGTTTAACTGGCTTTTGATCCGCCAGCGCCGAGAACGCAACCCCGATAGGTTTGTCAAAAGAGACGTCCGTCATGACCAGATCGATATCCTTGACCTCTTTGCGTACGCCGCCAGCCTCGTCTATCCATACGATCATTCCGTTGGTAATGGAAAATTCTCCCACCAGCAGCCCTTTGATGGGCAGCTCTCCGGTTGATGCGGGTGCCGGCTTTTCTTTAGCCTGCCCCGGTGATTTTCCCGCGGGCTGCCCCAGGTCTTCCCAGCCGCCTTTGCCGTCCTTTCGTTTCTCCAACACAATTACCGGTTTGTTCATCACGAAACGTTTGACTTCTATGTTGCGTGACAGCAGGGGCAGAAGTTTGACGCGGACTTCAAAAGATTCCACAGAAACAAAATCTTTTTCCTTGAAACCGGAAGGGTTTCCCAGGTGCAGGTCAGACAGCCGGACACCGATCCAGGGAAAAAAGGATGGTTTCAGATCGCCGCCCAGCTTAAAAGGTCGACCGGTGGCCTTGATGACCTGCTGCTCGATCTGGGGTTTGTATTTTTCGACGTCGATAACCATTGGCAGAACGGCTACTGCGATGACGATCAGCGCCACCAGTGAACCGGCAATAACAAGCATCCATTTCACGGCTTTGTTCATGTCGAGCCTCCTCTTTATTGACCTGGATCTGGGTTGTGTTCGTCAGGCGTTTATCTGCATTTCCCCTAATACGGTTGCGTAAGTACGGGCCGTGTCATACGGGAGAAATTAAAGGATGATGTTTGCCATCTGTTCTGCGGCGACGTCCGTCTGAACCACCAGCCCCATCCGTTGCCTGGATTGGTTGCGTTGCTTCCCGACCCCTTCAGTGTCTGAAACTTAAGTATGCCTGAATAGATGTAAAGCCCGGCGGCGGCATGAAAGGGGAGGGCCGGGTAAATGCTTGTCCGGATAATATCAAGAGACATCTGCTTTGTGCAAGATCTGCTTTCCCGGTGCAATGAACACGACCCCGTCCGGAAGTAGACTGGGCTTGATCCACCGCCGGAATATGCATCTTCGATTTTTACACGAAGCGATCATGAGGGGAGATCATTACCATTATTTTTGCAGCATATCGGATAGTTTGTCAGACCGGTGGTGCGCAAACAATCGCTATTGTGATTTTCAAAACGATCCGACGGTTTTCTTTTGCCTTGATTTCCGGTATGAGATGACGATGATAAGAGTCTTGACATCGCAGCGTGCCTTCACCTCCAGCCGGCAGTTGTTGCATGACCGGAACAGGTCAAGCGGACTCCACCTGCGGACCCTGATTCCGCGTGGAAGGTAAATGATCCATGGCATTGAACACCCGACCCTTTTTCAACGAGTCCGATTCCCGGTTCAAGCTTTTCCACGAACTGATGGCCCGCAAGGTGCGCAATATTCTGCTGGTATCCACCCCCTATGACGCTTGGATCATGGAAGAGGACTGCCGGCTTTCGGAGCGTATCGTCAACGAGTATCGAGGCCTCAACCTAAGCCAGCCGCCGCGTCTGACATGGGTCTCTTCTGCCGAACAGGCCCTTGCCGCCCTCGATAACAAACCGTTCGACATGGTTATCACCATGCCGCGGTTGTCTGACATGGGTGCGGCCGCGTTGGGCCATAAAATAAAGAAAAAGGCACCCGACCTGCCGGTTATCCTGCTTACCCACGACACGATCCCTTCACCGGAAATCAAGGAGCCGGACAATGCCCCGGGTATCGACCGAACCTTTGTCTGGTCCGGTAATACAGATATCCTGGTGGCGTTGACCAAAAGTACCGAAGACCGGATGAATGTGGAGAAGGATACCGAGTCGGCGGGCATCCGGGTGATTCTGTTTGTAGAGGATTCGCCCTATTATCTGTCTTCGCTGCTGCCTATTCTTTACCGGGAACTGGTCGGCCAGACCCAGGCAGTGATGGAAGGAACCCTTAACGAAGAGCACCGGCTGGTAACCATGCGGGCACGCCCGAAAATTCTGGTTGCCGGAAACTACGAGGAAGCCCTGGCCCTTTACGAGCGCTTCGAAGCCAACGTGCTCGGGGTTATCTCCGATGTGCGCTTTTCCCGAAACGGCATTTTGAACGGAAATGCCGGGGTGGATTTTCTCAAGCACGTACGGGAGCGGCGGTTCGATATTCCGCTGCTGCTTACCAGCTCAGAACCGGCCAATGCCCTGAAGGCGGCTTCCATTCCCGCCGCCTTTGTGGACAAGAATTCAGACACGCTGCACCAGGATGTGCGCCGGTTTTTCAAGGAACGACTGGGATTCGGTGATTTCGTTTTTCGGTTGCCCGACGGAACGGAAATCGGTCGTGCCTCCAACCTGAAGGCGCTGGAAAGCCATATGCTTTCCATTCCGGAGGCGTCCTTCAGGTACCATTGCAACCGCAACGACTTTTCCCGCTGGCTGTTCGCTCGCACCGAGATGGCCTTGGCCGCAGAAGTCCGCCCCATCAGCGACGATGACTTTTCGGATGTGGAGAGCCACCGTCGCCACCTGGTGGAAATCATTGCCGACCGGCGTAAACGCCGCCAGAAGGGGGTTGTTGCCGATTTCGATCCGGCGGACGCGGATTTCGATACCGAATTTTTCAAAATAGGCAAAGGTTCTTTGGGGGGAAAAGCACGGGGCTTGGCGTTCGTCGCCACCCTGCTTCGTCAGAACCCGGATTTCTGTGTCACCTACAAGGGGGTGGATATTATCGTTCCCCAGACCCTGGTGATCACCACCGACGGGTTCGAGTCTTTTGTAGAGGACAACCAACTGCGCTACCTGTCCAAAACCGACCTGCCGGATGAGAAGATCGCCGACCTTTTCCTCACCAGTCGATTCCCCGGCTGGATCGAAGAGAAACTGCGGGACTACCTGAGCCAGGTAACCTATCCACTGGCCGTCCGGTCCTCCAGCCTGCTGGAGGACGCCCAGTTCAGAGCCTATGCCGGACTTTACCGCACCTACATGATCACCAATGACTGTCCTGATCTGGAACTGCGTTTAAAGCATCTGATTCATGCCATCAAGCTGGTTTATGCCTCGACCTACTACAAAGGCCCCAAGGCATTTTCAAAACGGGTGGGCCACCGGACGGAAGAAGAACAGATGGCCGTGATCATCCAAAAACTGGTGGGATCACAGTATGGTGACAGCTTTTACCCCGCTATCTCCGGGGTTGCCCAGTCCCACAATTACTATCCATTCGCCCGGATGAAACCCGAAGAGGGCATCGTCACCATTGCCATGGGATTGGGGAAAACCGTGGTCGAAGGCGAAAAAACGCTCCGGTTTTCACCGGCCCACCCCCAGCTGCTTCCCCAGCGCTCGACGGTGGAAGATATCCTTGAAAACGCCCAACGCCATTTTTATGCGCTGAAAATGGAAAGATCCTGCCATTACCTGGGAACCAATGATGGTGCGAACCTGTGGCACCGTGAGGTGACCGAGGCCGAAAACGAACTGCCCATGCAGTTTCTTGCCAGCACATACGTACCGGATGAGCATCGCATTCGCGATACCGTTCATATCCCGGGTCAGCGGGTCCTTACTTTTGCCCACATCCTCAAATACCGGGAGTTTCCCCTGGCCGATATTCTCAAGGATATGCTCGAACTGGGAGAGCAGGGGATGGGTTGCCCGGTGGAGATGGAGTTCTCCGTCAACCTGACCGCCGAAGGCCACCATCTGCCACAATTCGCCTTTCTTCAACTCCGGCCCATGACGGCCCGGGCCGAACTGGAACAGGTGACTATATCGCCGGAAGAAATCGAGAACGCTTTCTGTTTTTCCGGCAAGGCATTGGGCAATGCCATGAAGCAGGACATGGCCGACATTATTATGGTAAAGCCGGAGGCCTTCGACCCGGGTAAGACCAGGGAGATTGCCATGGAGATTGCCAGGATCAACGCCGGCTTGGTCAAAGAGGACCGGAAATACCTGCTTATCGGTCCGGGACGATGGGGATCGGCAGACCGGTGGCTGGGCATTCCCGTTTCATGGGCCGACATTTCGGGAGTCGGTGCCATGATCGAGACGGAATCAGATAAACTGGTTGCCGAACCGTCGCAGGGGTCGCATTTTTTCCACAACATCACTACGTTGGGAATCAACTACATTACCGTTGCCAGCGCTGACGGCGGCAGGATAGACTGGGACTGGTTGACCGCACTGCCGCGGTTGAACGATGCCACCTTTGTTGCCCATGCGCGGCTTCAGGCGCCGGTGACGCTTAAGGTTGACGGCCGGCGATCCCAGTGTGTGATTCTAAAAGGCAACGACATCGGTACACATTAATTGGAAGGCGTCTCCGTTCCACGCAGGGGCGTCAAATAAATCTATTAGGGAGGAGTGAAACATGTCGGATATTCTTCAACTGGTAAAAGACAAGGACCCCGGACAGCGCGAGTTCCACCAGGCGGTCATGGAGGTGATGGCCTCCATCAAGCCGGTGATGGACCGCAACCCCGAATACCGGGCGGCCAAGATTTTAGAGCGCCTGGTGGAACCCGAGCGGGTGATCCTGTTCCGGGTGCCCTGGGTGGATGACCAGGGCGAGGTGCAGGTCAACCGGGGATTTCGCATCGAGATGAACAGCGCCATCGGCCCCTACAAGGGCGGGCTGCGCTTTCACCCCTCGGTGAATCTCGGCATCCTCAAGTTTCTGGCTTTCGAGCAGGTCTTCAAGAACGCCCTGACCACGTTGCCCATGGGCGGCGGCAAGGGTGGGTCCGACTTCAACCCCAAGGGCAAGTCGGATCTCGAGGTGATGCGTTTCTGCCAGAGCTTCATGGCCGAGCTGTTCCGCCATATCGGTCCCGACACGGATGTACCGGCGGGCGATATCGGCGTAGGCGCCCGGGAGATCGGTTACCTGTTCGGCATGTACAAGAAACTGAGAAACGAGTTCACCGGCGTGCTCACTGGCAAGAGCCTCAACTGGGGCGGCAGCCTTATCCGGCCCGAGGCCACGGGTTACGGCTCGGTCTACTTTGCCGCCGAGATGCTGGCCACGCGTGGGGAGACGCTGGCGGGCAAGACCTGCCTGGTATCCGGCTCGGGCAACGTGGCCCAGTACACCATCGAGAAGCTGCTGGACCTTGAGGCCAAACCGGTGACCTGCTCGGATTCGTCGGGATACATCTATGACGAGGCAGGCATCGATCGGGAGAAGCTGGCCTTTCTGATGAACCTGAAGAACGTGCGCCGGGGCCGGGTGAAGGCGTATACGGAAAAATATCCGTCAGCCGTGTATACCGAGGTGACGCCGGACCAGGCCTTCAACCCGCTGTGGAACCACAAGGCCGACTGCGCCTTTCCGTCGGCCACCCAGAACGAGATCAACGCCGCCGATGCGAAGCATCTGGTGGGCAACGGCATTGCGGTGGTGTGCGAGGGGGCCAACATGCCAACGGTGCCCGAGGGCATAGATATCTTCATCGAGAACAAACTGCTCTACGGTCCGGGCAAGGCGGCCAATGCAGGCGGGGTATCGGTGTCGGGCCTGGAGATGACCCAGAACAGCATGCGCCTCTCCTGGACCCGCGAAGAGGTGGACAACCGGCTGCAGATGATCATGAAGAGCATCCACCAGACCTGTTTGAATGCGGCCGAGCAATATGGCACCCCGGGCAACTACATGAACGGGGCCAACATCGCCGGCTTCGTCAAGGTAGTGGACGCCATGATCGACCAGGGTGTGGTGTAGGACTTACCCCTGGCCATCCCTTCCAAAAACAACGGCGCGACTGCCAGGGCAGTCGCGCCGTTGGCGGTTCACCGGATTCCCCCAGAGCGCATTTCGATAGGTTGACCATCGTAGACGAAGGAAAGATCGGCCCTTGCCGCTTCAATTGCAAGGTGAATATTGTCACCATGCCCAAGAATAAACTTCAAAAGTACGAACGGGTCAAGCATTTGCCCAATGTGACATTTTCCGTGTTCGGTAAATCGCTTCCGCCTATATCATATCCCTGGTACGAGGAGCGTTTTGAGAGCATGGAAAAGGTTCTCGAACTGGGCTGCGGCAAAGGAGAGCATAGTCTTGCATTCGCCGTCGCCAATCCTCACCAATTTTATGTGGGGATCGACTGCAAGAGTCATCGCTTGTGTGTCGGCGCAGAGAAGGCGATTGCCGATGGCCTTGAGAATGTTCACTTCCTGCGTGCGCGGGTTGAGCGCATCAGGGAGTTTTTTGTAAAAGACTCGATACGAGAGATCTGGCTGACCTTTCCTGACCCGCACCTAAAAACTCGGGCGATTAAGTGTCGGCTGTCCGCCTCCCCTTTTTTAGACGCATACGCAAACCTGCTCCTGCCCGGCGGCACCGTGCATCTGAAAACTGACAGTGATCTGCTCTACCATTACACCTGTGAATCTGTTGACCGATGGGGCGGGCGGGTGGTTGCGGCGTCGGATAATATTCATCGGACCGATTCCGGCTCGATAAATCCCCAGGGGGTGGTCTCCGCTTACGAAGCAGCTGCACGTTCCCGGGGGGCGAGCATCAAATACATGGTATTCACATTAAACTGACGCGTTACCCTCATTCATCTCAAAGGACCGTTAAGCAGTGAGAAAGGATCACGAACGGATACCCCACCGGGAGTGGTGATCCTGCCATTTTCATTCTACAAAAAAACGGCACCCTGTGTTTCAGGACGCCGTTTATCACTTGATGGTTCTCTCTGTTGGCTAAATTTTTATTACATTGGCGGCAGCGGGGCCACGGTTGGTTTGCTCTACGTCGAAGGTTACCCGATCTCCTTCTGCAAGGGTTTTGAACCCCTCGGCCTGAATAGAAGAAAAATGAACGAAGATATCGCCCTGACCTTCTTCCTGTTCGATGAAACCAAACCCTTTTTTGTCACTGAACCATTTTACCACACCGTTTGCCATTTCTGCAGCCTCCTTAAAAAGTAAACATGTTGAATCAAGCGTCACCGGTGAGATGCCTGGAATACACGCATGACAACCCAATGAACCAAGGCTTGAATGCCGGTCCAATCAGACTGACTTATACCTACAACCCTTGAATTACAGATCGTATACCGAGTAAATTCCCCGTCCCGCCCGTTTCATTTTACCTTTTTTACAGGCGCGATGGACAATATTGCTGATCTGTTTTTCGGTAAAACCGGATTTGCCTCTCAATGCCTCCACTGAGATACCTTTTTTAAATCGTTTCATGATGGTGAGCACCTGATCCGTGGGGGTGAGGGCTTTTCCCTTTGGCGCTGCCTTTTTTTTCGCGGCCGGTACCGCTTTTTTCTTCGGGGCAGGGGCAGTCGGTGTTTTTTCAAACGCCTTTGCCATGGTTTCGGTTTTCTTAGCTAACGTATTTAACTGTCTGGCGACGGTTTTTAGATCTTTGGAAAATTTTTTCATAGCCGGAGTCCTCCATGTAAAGGGGTGTACAATCACTTTCCTCCTACAACGATTTATATTGAGAAAGTACGAGTCACTGCTCTGCAGGCAAACAACTCAACGAATCACGTGAGCAGCAGCTCGGTTGATTTTCCTTGTTTCCGATAGCCTAAATGCCGGTTGATCCCCGGCCCTTGCGGCGTTGCCGAACTGAGAATAATCGCGGGTGAATCAAAAGCCTCCCGAAGGTATCTCCGAGAACAGGAGGTGCAGGCGCTGCAACGCACCATGAGAATAACCATAATGGATCGGTTGTCAAATGTCAAGCTCCCAGAATATCACTAAAAAATGATCGGCATAGGGGTTGGCACGGCGATTCTTGAATGAGAACAACACTCCTTTACAGCGGATGGATAATACGGTTTACAACATGGCAGGCAGGGAATCGGTGCTACCAGACCTTCACGGGTCCGGTATCCAGATGAACGAAATCCGATTCGGGATAGTAGCCGACACCGCCGCAGTGGAGATTTACAGCCAGTTGGCGAAGTGCGGTGGTCTGGTATCCGGGGATACGGATGTCGATGGCACGGCCTTCCATGTGCAGGCTATTTGGGGCAACGCCTGTAGTGACTTTTCTCAGCGCTGCATTCGTGCTCGGGGACCGGAAGCCGGAAATGATGCTGAGGGGAGAGCGGGGTTTCCCCTCCATCACGATGCGATGGAGCAGATCCAAAAGGTTGGAGTCCACCGGCTTGATCTCTCCGGTGCGGTGGTCGCGCATGATATGACTGATCCGATTTACTGCACGGTGGATTAATTTCCCGCCTGACCGGTAGCAGGTTGTTAAGGTCTCCCCGGTGTGAATATTATAAAAGGACAATACGTGGTGATTCCGGCTTTTGGAATTTGCAGCGGCGAGCACCGGGTGTGCGAAGACGGTTGTCAGGAACGCTGACACACCCATTTTTAAAAAAGTCCTGCGGTGGGTACAAAAAGAGGAGATGTCGCTCATCCTCAAGATCCTCTGCGTTTATAAAAGTCTGCTTTTTGAATATTTCCGGCAAGTGATGGTTTCATCCAGTCCCTCCGGGAAACGGTCTATCGCGATTTTTTTATTTTGACGGTTCAATCGGCAGTAGGGTAATAACGCATAAAAAGTTTAGGAAAAAACAATTTGCCTGTCAAGTGGGTTGTACGAAAGCGGGTGCCATCCACGCTGCCCGGTGGGAAGCCTGATGTCTGATCCATTTGCGAGGAAATAAAGTTCGGGTCAATTCAGCCGATAAGATATGATGAGCAGTCTGTGACCATTCATTCGATCCCCACCGAAAGCCGGGGAACGGTGTGTGGCAATTAAAACAGATTGACAGCGGCATGGATGATCCAACGCACGAACAGGACAGATCATGAAAAAGGATAAACCCAATACCCCCAGCACCACAATCTCCCGCAGAACCGGAATCGACCGGCGTTGGATCCCCTCCGCCAATCATCAGCCGGAACGACGGCGAAGCAGGGACAGACGGACGATTGGCAATCGATCTTTTCTGGAGCCCTTTGAGTTGAATGGTACAGAGGAAACCCGAAAACTGTTTCCCGAAATCAAATTCCCGACAAGCAGGCCTGAAATGACGGACGCCCCCTTTTCATTTGATGAAAAAGGGTTTTCCGCGCCTCGGGAAGCGGCTACTGAAAAGGATGTTTCAGAGGGCGGATGACCTGCTTTTCGGGTCTCCCTGCAGCCCGCCATTTGTGGACGGTCACTTGCTACTGAGGTTCATCGGCGGGTTTTCGCCAGGTCGTGCAGACTCCGGCTGCTTTCAGCATGTCGATTGCGTTGAACATGTATGCCCCGATCGTATCCACTCCGTGGGAATCATCGCCCGGAACGATGTCGATGCCCATTTCATTCGCCTTTTGCAGGATTGGCGCCGACAGATAGGGCTCGGTTTCACCTCTTGACAGCGGGCGCAGATTAAAATCCAGGATCAGGTTCAACTGCCTGACCAATTTGAGATTCCTGACGATTTTTTCCCAGATCACCGGTTTGACCAGTTGTGACCGGTAGCCGGGATCGTATATGCGAATGATATCCAGGTGGCCCACTACGCGTGGCTTCAACTCCCGAATCATTTCGTACTGCTGATCGAAATAGGCGGCATAAAGCCCGTCCAGTCCGCCGCAGCAATCGGCCGCCTCGTCATAGCAGCGTTGGCTGTAGTCAAAGGGGATGTCTTTGACATGATGAACGGAACCCACCACGTAGTCGGGTGAAAAGGTGTTGATCAACGTTTTGGCAAAGTCGAGGCTTCCACTGTAAAATTCCGTTTCGAACCCGACATAGATCCGAATGTCGTCGGCATATTTTGCCTGAAGGTGTCGGCAGGTAATCATGTAGCCGGCAAACCGTTTCTTGATCGCGTTGGCGTCCAGTCCGGCACTTTTCTCTTCAGGATATACAAAGGCATCCGACACCGGTGGCATGTGTTCGGTGATGCCCACCCAGAGGAACCCGTGATCGATATATGCCTTGACAATCTCTTCGAGAGAATCTTTGGCATGGCCGCAGAACTGGCCGCTGTGTCCTCCGTGAACCGACACCGGATTCGGGACGTTCATCGGTTTATCTCCTTTCGGTGGTTTGCTAATCGGATGTCTAAAATGCTATTTAAAATCGACCATCGACGCGTTTTGGGGAACCGGTCGATGGCATAGCGCAACAGGGTTCGCGCTATCCGCCGGTAATCGTGAAATGTTGCCGGAGCAGATTGACGATGGGGAGGAAAAGGGGGTCAGGCATTTCGGACCATCGGAACCAGTCCCAGCGTTCGCATTTGTCCGGCTCGTTGACCCGGGCATCGCCAGGCGTTGGATCGGCAATGACAAACAGGGTTACGTAGTGTTTTTTCTCCTGCTCAAAGACGTCGTTGGTGAATGGCCCCAACCGCAGGTTCACGATGGACAGACCCGTTTCTTCAAAAAGTTCCCGCCGGGCACAGGCGTCTATGGATTCACCATATTCGAGATGGCCGCCGGGGAACTGCCAGGTGCCGGCACCGTGGGCATTTTTGCGTTTGCCCAGCAGCACCCGTCCATCCCGGACAACGATGACGGCCACTCCGATATAGGGTCTTTTTTTCTCAGTCATAGCATCCGTCGATCTGCGTATGGTTGAAAGCGATCTTCGGATCGCCGTTTCTGGTTTCCAACGCCGGTTTTCATATCGTGTACAGAATTACCAGACATCGTGTCATTTCCGCGGACAGGCTTTTTAGCTTGTGGGGGATATTGGAATTGAAATGGATGGATTCCCCTTCTTTCAGGGAATGCACACGATTGCCTAAGGTGAATTCCAATTCGCCTTCCATGACGAAGATGAACTCTTCGCCTTCATGCTTGTAGGCTACCGGCTTGTGATCGTGGTGGGGCTCGATGGTTACCATGAAGGCCCTCAAGTGGTCATGTTCTGCACCGGATGTAAGGGTCTCATAGGAGTAGTTGCGGGTGCGGTTGACATAGGCCTGGGTCCGTTGATCCCGGAACCGCTCTTTTTCTTCCTCTCGCAGAAATGTTCCCGGATCCACGCCGTAAGCGCCGGACAGGCGCAGGAAAAATGCCACCGGCGGAGAGATTTCACCGGACTCCACACCGGCAATGAACTCCGGCGTCTGGCCGGTCGTCTCAGCCAGCTGTTCCTGCGACCAGCCCTGCGCCTCGCGAAGGGTCCTGATCTTTTCTCCAAAGCTGCTTTTTTTCAACTGCACCGGCATGTCCGTGCAGATGTCGTCGGCCAATCGGCGCATGACCGTTTGCCGTATTCGCGAGATCAGCATGGGCAGAAAAGTCGGAGCGTCGGCAACCACACCGATGTCCGCCAGCCGAAAGATGGGTGCGGCAGGATCCCGATTGATGGCTACGATGGTTCCCGACCCCATGATGCCGGCGGTATACTGGATTGCCCCCGAGGTGCCGACGGAAAACAGCAGGTTTGGGCTTACGGTTTTTCCCGTCTGGCCGATGAGTCGATCCTCTGCGATCCAGTGGTTGAGAACCGGTGGCCGTGTGGCGGCTGCCTGTCCGGCTAAGGCGGCAGCCAATTGCCTAACCTGTCCGAAGTTCTCCATGCTTCCCAGTCCGGCACCACCCACTACAACAGTCTGGGCGCTTTCGACATCGTTACCGGTCTTCGGCGCCGGTCGGCTGGAAATCATCCGGACTCCTTTTGCTTCAGGAACGTCCGTCAGGGCCACGCGTTCGATCCGGCCGCTGCGCGTCGTATCCTTTTCACCGGGTTCTCCGTGGGGTTGAACGGTGGCAAAACCGGTTCCGCGTCCGGCAGCATAGGTGATTTCGGCCAGGATCTCCCCGCCCCAGGCCGGACAGAGGCCAACGACGGTGCCGGCTTCTCCCGGTTTAAGGTCCACACAGTCCGCCATCAGTCCCGCCCGCGCGGATGCTGCGGTCCGGGCGGCCAGGTCCCTGCCGAAATCGGTGAGGGGAAACAGCACCAGCCGGGGGCATTGTTCCTTGAATACCGGGGCCAGGGCAGCGGCAAATAAATGGGGGGTCGGCGTTGAAAAACGGTCGTTTTCTAACAGATAGATGACATTCGCTCCCCAGGCGATGGCCTCTTTTTCCAAGGTTTCCTGGATCGCACACGCCTCGTCTTCTGAACCGGTCAACAGGTTGGTTTCCGCCGGTGTCAGCGAGAACATGACGACCCGATCTCCCGTTTTGCGGGCCAGTCCCGCCGCCTTGGCCACCACCTTGAGGCTCAAGTCCAGCAGATGGCGGTTCCGAAGATCGCCGAATACCCAGATATCGTTGGTTGTCGTCTCGACCATGATCGTTGCTTGTATGCTGTGCTTTCACCGTTTGAGGAAAATTGTGATTGTAATCGCTGTACAGACGGCCTGATCCTGTTCCCGGGGTGGATCAACCAATCAAACCCGCATTTACCAGCTGTCTGACCAGGGCATCGGCCTGCGTTGCCGGCGTCCCTTCGATCCACTGGCAGGTCCTGTTTTTTTTGACCGGTTTCATGGAAAGCACTCGCGTGGGCGAACCGGCATCCCCCACCTGATTCGGATCGAGGCCCACTTGCCTGATGGAGAGAGTCTCAATGGGCATTTCATCGAAAGCCGCGGCAATGCCTCCCAGCGCCGGGTCGCGTAGTGCGGCTGATGCCGGGTGGGTGGTGAGTCCCGCGGGCAGGTCCAGCTCGTAGGTTTCCAGGAACCCGTCCACCTTGCGCTCCACGGTTAGATATCCGGGGAACCCGTCGATCTTGACAGCGCCGGTCACCATTGGGATATCTAAGCGCACGGCGGTCTGGGGGCCGACCTGGCCGGTGTCGCTGTCCAGGGTCCGTGATCCGAACAGGATCAGGTCAAAAGGCGCCAAATAGTTCACTGCGGCGCTTAACGCCGTCGATGTCGCCAGGGTGTCTGATCCGGCCAGGGCCGGATCACACAGCAGCACGGCGCGATGCGCCCCGATGGCCAATGCTTCCCGCAGGGTTGCGTTGGCGCTGGGCGGTCCCATGGTCAGAACGGTTACCGAACCGCCATGCTTTTCCTTCAATTGAAGGGCCACCTCCAGTGCCGGCCGGTCAAAGGGATTGAGGGCACATTTATCCGCCCTGCGGACAATTTTCCCCCGGGGTGCGTCGGTAACCACGGATTTGATGCAGACGATGATGTGCAACGGGATTCTCCTATGCGTAGCGCCTGGATGACAAGCGATTATCCCGGAATTGCTAGTTCTTTGGATTGAGGGCCTGTTTTCATCCCTCGCCTGGCATTTTAACGGGACCATTCAGCTTCCGTCATGGTTTTTCCCGTTAAACGCCATCCAATACGCTTTTGGCAATGACCATGCGATGAATCTCTGATGTGCCTTCATAGATACGGGTGACCCGTGCATCCCGGTAGTAGCGCTCTACGGGGTAGGATTTGCTGTATCCATAGCCGCCGTGGATCTGGACTGCCATATCCGTTACGCGGGTGGCCGTTTCGGAGGCGAACAGCTTGGCCATGGCCGACTCCCTGGAAAAGGGCAGACGCCTGTCTTTACGTGCTGCAGCCCGATAAACCATGAGCCGGGCGGCATCCACCCCGGTGGCCATGTCGGCGATCATGGTCTGGATCGCCTGGTGACGTTCGATGGGCACTCCGAACTGCTGCCGCTGCCGGGCATAGCGTACCGCTTCTTCCAGAGCCGCCTGGGCAATTCCCACCGCCTGTGCGCCGATGCCCATGCGCCCGGTGTCCAGCGCGGCCAGGCCTATTTTGAGGCCCATGCCTTCCCTGGCCAGCAGGTTTGCTCTGGGCACCCGGCAGTCGTTCAGGCGGATGGAGCAAACCGGGTTGGCCCGCATGCCGCAAAGGTCTTCCAGGTCTCCCACCACAAAACCGTCTGTACCCCGCTCGGCCACCACCACGCTGATGCCCCGTCGTCCTGCCGCCGGATCCGTTCGGCAGAAAATCAGGCAGACGTCGGCGATGCCGCCGTTGGTCACAAAAACTTTATTGGCGTTGACCACGTAAGTATCCCCATCGGACCGAGCCGTGGCTTCGATTCCGCCGGCATCGGAGCCGGCATTGGGCTCGGTGAGGCAGAAAGCACCGATTTTTTCTCCCCGGGCCAGGGGAGGAACCCATTGGTCGATCTGCGCCTGGCTGCCGAAGGCCATGATGGGGTAGACGGCTACGCTGTTGTGGACGGAGAGGCACAAGCCGATGGCGGCGCTGACCCTCGAAATTTCTTCGATGGCGATGGCATAGCTGACGGCGTCCAGGCCGGCGCCGCCCAGCGTTTTTGGGACCTGGATGCCGAAATAGCCCAGCGCACCCATTTTTTGGATCACTTCCCAGGGGAAGCGGGCCTCCTGATCGATCTGCGCGGCAATCGGTCGAAGCTCCCGATCGCAGAACCGGCGTACTGACTGCCGAAGGGTGCGATGTTTTTCTTCCAGCAGCATTTCCATAAGATGTCTGATCCTGGTTGACAACCCTTGGGTTGATGGACGCTGTTGCAGCTATCAGAATTTGCCGGGTGCGTCAATGACCCCCCATCGTCCGGCAGCCCAATTTCAAATTGAAGGAACCGGCAAATGGTGATACCACCGGTTTTACGTAATGGCATTCACCGGCAGAGAGATCATGAAAAATCAGCCTGCGAGATCCCGAAAATATCCTGACGCGCCCCGACCGGCCGTGGGAGCGGTGGTTTTCAAGGACGATGCCGTGCTGCTGGTTCTGCGAGGCCATTCTCCCTCCCGGGGCACGTGGGCTATCCCCGGCGGTAGTGTGCGTCTGGGGGAAACACTTCAGGCGGCGGCCGAACGGGAGATTCTCGAGGAGACCGGCGTGATGATCCGGGCCGGAGATCCGATTCTTGTCTTTGATGCCATTGAACGCGACAGCCACGGCGCGGTGAGGTTTCATTATGTGATCGTGGATCTGGCTGCCGACTATGTGAGCGGTGTGCCCCGGGCAGGAGACGATGCCGCTGATGCCCGGTGGATAAAAGAGTCGGAGTTGGGGCGGTTGCCGGTGAATCCTGCCACCCGCCGCCTGCTTGCGGAAAAATTCAATTTTGGAAAACAGGTATGATGACAGCCATTACTGACAACGACAAAGAACGGATACGGCAATGGGGCAGGGAAGGTGATGGCGACATCACACTCCGATATGCGACAACCGGTCATTCGATGGATGACAGATTCCAATCTTTTCTCGACCAGGTGGGCGATCTGGTACCCCGTGTCCGGACGAAAAAAGACGGCGATGCGATGGTTTCCCTGCCTACCCTGTTCATTGGCAGCCATGTGGGCTATCAGGCCCTGCCGTTGGACCGGGAACTGGAGCCGTTTCTGGCCGTATTGGGCGATGACAGCGCGTTCGCGGATCGCATCGCCCCGGACGTACGGCAGCGGCTGGCGCAGCTGCGAGCCCCGGCCTTGGTCAAGATTTATACCACCCCCCACTGCCCCTTCTGTCCGACGGCCGTATCCATCCTGCTGGGCCTTGCCGGTTGCAGCGACCGAGTCCGGGTAACCGTCATCGACGGCGAACTGTTCCCTGACGCAGCCCAAAAGGACCGCGTCACTGCCGCACCCACGGTGATCCTGGACGACCAGTTCCGTTGGACCGGATCTGTGGATGCCGGTGAGTTGGTCACCCTGATGCTGGACCGGGATCCGGTCGGCCTGGGTGCCGAGGCCCTGAGAAGCATGATCGAAGCCGGCGATGCCGAGGGCGTGGCCAGGATGATGGCCGAACGCGGAAAGATTTTCCCCTCCTTTGTCGACCTGCTGGTCCACCCGCGATGGTCCGTGCGATTGGGGGCCATGGTGTCATTCGAAACCCTGGCAGGGCTTGCTCCGGGCCTGGCCGTCGGGGTTGTCGAACCGTTGATGGCGCTTTTTGCGGATGCGGATGACATGGTCAAAGGGGATCTGATTCATGTGATGGGAGAGTCGGGAAACAAGGCGGCACTGCCGTTTTTATCGACCGTGGCTGCAGGTGACTACGACGAAGAAGTTCGATCGGCGGCCTTGGAAGCCATCGAAAAACTCAACTGATACCCTTTACGAATAGGGTGGCGGTCAATCCGAATGCCCTTCATCGCGGGGGAGCCTGTCCTTCCACTCCTTATAGCGGTAGAGATCCTTTTCAAGAAAATAAAGGCAGGCCAGGAGAAATGCCGCATCGTCCAACTGCCCCAGACCGGGGATGAAATCGCTGATCAGATCGACGGGAATCAGCAGGTAGGCCACTGCCAGGAAAAAGATGATGCCTGAAACCGGGGAAACGTTGCGGTAGCGCCCCCTTCCGTAATCACGGATAAGCATCGCCAGCAGGCGCAGGTCTTCGGCGATGCGTTTGAGCAGGTTTATTTTGGAGGACGTGGGGCTTTGCATGTGAACACCTGAAGAATGGCTTTTGTCCCGCTCTATTCGTTGGATCTTCGTTTCGGAACCATGGTTTTCCCTTCTTTCATCCCTTCATTGCGGGGGTCCCTTTTCATTTTGACAATCGGCCGACTTTCCTTTTAAATGGGGCTTTTGATATCCAAACCGTTTCAGGAGGTCGAAGGGATGAACACACAGACGCTGATACTGACCGTTCTGGTTTTCTGGCTGATCATGGGCCTGGCCTTTTTGTCTGCATACTCTGAAGTGAAACGCACCGGGGGAACCCTGGTGGACGCCATGCGCAACAATGAAACCTTTTTCTTTATCATCAGTATCGTTGTGGGTCTGGTGGTGGTGGCCTTCAAACTGGCATGATCGATACCATTTTTACGTTCTTCCTGACAGCCGCTTCCGTTCCCCTTCGATCCAGTCAATCCGGCTCCATAGCCCTTGCAGGATGCGTACCTCCCGGTCATTGAGGCCGGTTCGGCCGAACAGCCGCCGAAACGTCCGCAGGACATGGTCCGGGTTCTGGGGGTCCAGGTACTCGGCCGCCAGCAGTGTCCGGCGCATGTGCTGAAACATATTCTCCACATCGACGGCCTGTGCCGGTATCTGGTCGTCATTGGAAACCCTGGCGACATCCATTGTCCCTTTGCGAAGTTCGTAAAGCAACAGAGAGACCGCATGCGACAGATTCATGGAGGGATAGGCGTTGTCGGTGGGAATGGTCACGAAAAACTGGCACAGGTCCAGTTCGCTGGTGTGAAGGCCCCGATCTTCCCGACCGAATACGAAGGCTACCCGGCTGTTTGGCGATTGAGACAGCGCATGAGCGGCCCCCTGTTCCGGGGTTAAAAAATCCTCACGATATTTTCCGAACCGGCGGGTGGTGCCGAAGGCCAGGTGGCAGTCGGCCAGAGCCCGTTGCAGGTTCGGGAAAACCGGCGCACGGCTTAACATCGATTCCGCCTTAAGTGCCATCCGCCGGGCCTCCAGTGACCGGTATGCGCAGCAGGGGGTTACCAGACGAAGGTCTGAGCAGCCGAAATTCATCATGCAGCGGCACACCGACCCCACATTGATCGGCCCCTGGGGTTCCACGAGAACAATGCTGATATTATCCATTCCGTTCCTCGATGATACGAAAGCCGACTCCACGGCCGCAAACGGCTATTTTTTTCACCGGCTCGTTTTCGACGATTCGTCAAAAAGCTGGCGATGAAAATGGCATAGTTCACGGCCGCGTGTCAACGCCACATGAACCCGGAAAAAGCTGGAGAGGTGGGGCTGCCCGGGAAGAGGATGACAATCTCTCCACGGCTGGTCGTTCGCTGTGCATGGACAGCTTTTGCCGGATTGGGCAACAAAGCCTTTAACGTTTGGCGATTTTCAGGTAATGAACACTAACCAAAAATACATTAATTGTCTGGGAATCAGATGATCACCTGCCGAATTTTAAAAACTCGTCAGGCGACTAATAAATGAGCTGCGGTGAAGATGGTGCAGGCGGGTTGATCGTTAAGGTGGCGCGGGCACCATCCCCAGCCATAATCCTGCAACGGGGGCGGGCCTAAGGAAAAAGTATGAAAGCAGCCAAAGATTATATTGTTTTTCCCCTCGATGTACCCAGTCCCGAGGCGGCCAAGACGCTGGTTTCCTGTCTTGCAGACGATGTGGGCATGTTCAAGGTCGGCCTTGAACTGTTCATCCGATCGGGACCGGAACTGGTCCGCTGGATTCTGCAGACGGGCAGCGCAAAGGTGTTTCTGGACTTGAAGCTTCACGATATCCCGATTACCGTCAAGCGGGCCATGGCCCAGGTGGCCGAGTTGGGTGTTTTTTTCGCTACGGTCCACTGCGGGGAGAGCCGGGCGATGCTCGAGGCCGCCGTGGAAGGGGCCGGAGGACGCGTCAATGTGCTCGGGGTCACCGTGCTGACCAGCGTTTCTCCGGCCGATGTGGCCGAGGCAGGCTACCGGGAGCCGTATTCAAAGGATCTTCAGCAGTTGGTGATGAAAAAGGCGGCTATGGCCAGGGACGCCGGCTGCGGCGGAATTGTCTGCTCCGGCCGGGAAGTCCAAGGCATCAAGGCGGTTTTTGGCGATGGCTTCCAGGCGGTGACGCCCGGCATCCGCCCGGTTGACGGTGGGGTCATAGCTGACGACCAGTCACGAATCGTCACGCCGGCCATGGCCATTCTCCGGGGTTCCGATTATCTGGTTATCGGCAGGCCTATACGGGATGCTGCTGATCCCCGGGCAGCTGCACGGGCCATAGCTGCGGAGATTCAGGAGGCATTGACTGTCCACCCATAAATGTCATTTTGCAGCCCGGCTCTGTGTTCTCGTATTTTGGAAATCCTCGACGTAGCGCTGCTACGCCTGCGGTTTCTAAAAACCTGCGGCCTCGATCTGGGCCACAAGCCAACATTTCTGAATGAACAGTCGTGGGTGTGCGTCCAAATATAGTCTGTCGGCCAGGTTGCACTACGGGCGTAACTGACCATTCGGGAAAACGGCCTTCTGCCTAAACAGCTGAATACCGCCACAAGGCAATAGCCAGCACCACGGTGCAGGCCACGATAACAAAACGGATCTGATCGGGTGAGAAGCGCTTCATTCAGTCGCTGTTGTTCCGGTTGCGTGTTGGCTGCTAATCTTCTCTGTCCAGTCCGAAGGCCGTATGCAGGACCCTGACCGCCAGTTCGGCGTACTTCTCTTCGATGACGCAGGAGATGCGGATCTCGGAGGTGCTGATCATGATGATGTTGATGTTCTCCCGGGCCAGGGCATTGAACATCAGCGAGGCCACACCGGAATGGTTTTTCATGCCCACACCGATGACGGATACCTTGGCAATGTTGGGATCGCCAAGCACATCCTCCGTCCCGATTTTTTCCGCCAATCGCTGCTGCATCTCCAAGGCCCGTTTATAATCCGCCTTGGGTACGGTGAAGGTCAGGTCCGTCTGACCGGCGGCACGGGTGTTCTGGATGATCATGTCCACCAGAATGCCGGCTTCGGCGATGGGTGAGAATATCTTTGCCGCGATTCCAGGCTGGTCCGGAACCTTTTTCAGGGTAATGCGGGCCTGGCTAAGATCATGGGTTACTCCGGAAACAACCAGCTGCTCCATGACGGAATCTTCCTGTACAACCATGGTGCCTTCCTCCTCTGAAAATGATGATCGGACATGCACAGGGATATTGTACTTCTTGGCAAATCCCACCGAGCGGATCTGCAGAACTTTTGCACCGAGGCTGGCCATGTTCAGCATCTCATCGTATGAGATCTCTTTTATTTTCCTCGCCCGCGGGCAGATATTCGGATCCGCCGTGTAAATGCCGTCCACATCCGTATAAATCTCACAAACATCGGCGTTCAATGCGGCAGCGATGGCCACCGCCGACGTATCCGACCCGCCGCGGCCCAGCGTGGTGATGTTGCCCTTGATGTCGGTCCCTTGGAAGCCGGCCACAACGACGATGTTCCTGTCCGCCAGCAGGCGCTTGATCCGGTTGGTCCCGATTTCAAGGATGCGGGCGTTACCGTATTCGCAGTCAGTGACCACTTCGGCCTGGTGCCCCAGAAGTGACTGTGCCGGGTAGCCCATGCCTTTAAGCATCATGGCCAGCAGCGCAGCGGTTGTCTGCTCGCCGGTGGCCAGCAGCACATCCAGCTCACGCCGGTCCGGTATTTCCGTCGCTTCGTTGGCCAGACCGATAAGGCGATCGGTTACTCCGGCCATGGCGGACAGGATTACCACCACATCGTTTCCCTGATCATGGGTTTTTACCACACGATTGGCGACGTTGCGGATTCTCTGGGTGTCGGCTACCGACGTGCCGCCGAATTTCTGAACGATCAATGCCATAATTTTTCACCTTCACCGGTTAACAATCGGTATCAATATCAAGTCTCTATGGAGGGAATGAGCAAATGTCGATGTCCTTTAGCAGATCCGATGGGTCAAGTCCATATGCAATTATACGGATTGACCGGACGGTATCGCCGGTGACGGTAAAGAACAGCTCCAGACGGCAGGTCGGCCGGTCTGCCGGGTGAAGCCGCTGGGCCCATTCGACCGCGACGATGCCGTCTTCGCCGAAAAGATCGAGAAGCCCGATTTCATCCGGGTCCGCAGGTTCCGGCAAGCGGTAGAGGTCCACATGATAAAAAGGCAGCCTGCCGGGGTATTCGTTGACCAGGGTATATGTGGGGCTGGTAACGACGAAGGATGCGGGAACCTCCAGCCCTCGGGCAAGACCCTGGGCAAAAGCCGTTTTTCCGCTGCCCAGATCACCGAACAATAAAATGACAAGACCGTGATTCAATCGTCGGCCCAGCGTGTGGCCCAGAGCGACGGTTTCGTCGCGTGCCTGGGTTTCAACCTTTCGGACGTTCCCGTCAGTTTGGCTTGCGGGGGTCACCATCATTTCCTGATAGGGTCTGTCGGGTTGAACAGGTGATCCCATTTGGGCCAGTGAAGGTTGTCTCCACCGGTGAGAAGTTCGTCCATCGCCTCAGGAAGGGCATTCATTACTTCACTGGCCAAATAGCCAACCGGCGCCTTATTTTGGGCCAGCCGGTCTGCAGCCAATCCATGGAGATACACCCCGGTTTGGGCGGCAGCGCCGGCTTCCATCCCCTGGGTAATCAGACCGGCAATCAGACCGGTGAGTACATCTCCCATCCCGCCGGCGGCCATACCCGGGTTGCCGGTGGAATTGACGAATACGGTTCCGTCTGGCCGGGCGACCACCGTGGCCGCCCCCTTGAGCGCGATGTGTACCTGATGGCGTTCGGCAAAGGATCGTGCGTGGCCGACACGGTCTTTTTGGATGTCAGCGGGTGAATGGCCGCTGAGCCGGGCCATCTCTCCGGGGTGGGGTGTGAGTACGATGGGAGACCGTCGTTTGGAAAGCACGGTTGGATCTTCGGCGATCAGGTTAAGGCCGTCCGCGTCGATAACCATGGGAACCGGGCTTTCCTGGATCAATCGCTTCACCAACCGGCCCGTCGATCCGTGGATCCCTAACCCCGGTCCTATGGCCAGGCAGTGCTTTCCCTTAATCAGAGAGATGACGGCTTCGTGGGCCGATTCATTCAGGGCACCTTCCGCTGTTTCAGGCATTCCGACGGTCATGGCTTCCGTGACCATGGTTTCCAGCACCGGGTTCAGCGATTTTGGTATCCCCAGCGTCACCAATCCCGCGCCCGCGCGCATGGCTGCCATGGCGGTCATGGCGGCGGCCCCTGTTTTTCCGGGAGAACCGGCAAGGATCAACAGATGGCCGGTGTGACCTTTGTGGGCCGCTGCCGACCGTTGAGGTATTTCTTTTTTCAATGTGCCCGGCGTGATGAGCCGCTGCCGGCAGCTTATCGTCGCGGCAACGTGCGGGGGGATGCCGATATCGATGATGTTCAACCGACCGGTGAGGATTCTTCCCGGATAGCACAGGTGGCCGATCTTGGGAAAACCAAAGGTGGCGGTGGCGGCGGCCTCGATACAGACGCCGCAGACCTGCCCGGTGTCTGCGTTGAGACCCGAGGCGATATCCACGGCAAAAACAGGTCGGCGCTGCTGGTTAATGAAATCGATTGCCGTTCTGAAAAATCCCCTTACCTCCGATGTGAGACCCGTCCCCAGGATTGCATCGATCCATGTGTGTTGGTGGCGCATCAGCGACTGTCGGGATTCCAATGCCGCAGTCTCGACCAATTCCACCACCGGCACGCCCATGGCGTCCAGCAGTTTCAGGTTGGCAGCGGCATCCCCTTTGATCCGGTCCCTTTCCGAAAGCAGGAACACGGTTGCCGGGATGCCTTTCTGGCGAAGATACCGAGCCATGACAAATCCGTCGCCGCCGTTGTTACCGCGACCGGCGGCAATGCCCACGTTGCCGGGATGGTCTCGGTAAACCGCTTCCAGAAAAAAATCCGTCGCCCCCCGGCCGGCATTTTCCATCAATACGCGGCCCGGAATACCGAACGATTCGATGGTTGCTCGATCCATCCGCTGCATTTCATCTGCAGTGACCAGATACATTTTTTCTCCCTGATGCTTCTGCGAAGCTTCTAAAGGTGGTTGATCATTTCGCGCATTTCCCTTACCGCCCGGTCCATTCCTACCAGGGCGGCTCGTGAAACAATGCTGTGGCCAATGCTGTACTCATCGATTTCCGACAACCCTGTAAAGACCTTGATGGTCTGGTAGCATAGGCCATGACCGGCATTGACGCCCAGTTTGAGCTTTTTGGCCAGTTTGGCGGCATCCACGATCTTCGCGAAGGCCTGCCTGCGTTTGGCGCTGCCGGTGGCTTCACAGAATACCCCGGTATGGATTTCGATCATGTTTGCACCGGCCTGGTGAGCCAGCTTGATCTGCTCCGGCTCCGGATCGATGAAGATGCTCACGGGGATACCATTATTCTGCAGGGCGCCAATGGTCTCGCCAATGTTGTTGTGAACAATCAGGTCCATCCCGCCTTCGGTGGTGACCTCCTCGCGGGTTTCGGGAACCAGGGTAACTAAATCGGGCCGCACATCCAGGGCAATACCCACCATCTCCGAGGTGGCTGCCATCTCCAGGATCAGCTTGGATTGGACCACCTTGCGAAGCAGCCGGACATCGCGGTCCTGAACATGCCGCCGGTCTTCCCGCAAATGGCAGACGATGCCGTCGGCTCCAGCCAGTTCAGCTATTACGGCGGCTGCAATCGGATCCGGATAGTTCGTTTTTCTGGCTTCCCTCAACGTGGCGATATGATCGATATTCACTGCCAGACCGGCCATGTTCAATCCTCCTTGCGAATCAGTTCAATGAGTTCGTTGCTCTTCTGTTCCATCATTGCCGCCTCTTCCTCCGAATTGACGTGATCGTAGCCTGTCAGATGAAGAATTCCATGAATCAATAGTTGGTTGAAACGCTCCGCCATTTCCATGCCGGCTTCAATGGCTTCCAAATGGGCCGTGTCCGCAGAAATCACCACATCGCCCAGAAGGTCCGGGGTAATGCCGGAGAACGGGCCCTCCTGCATGGGAAAGGAGATGACGTTGGTTGGGCCTGGGTGATCCAAATAGGCCGCGTTTAATTCCGCAATTTGATCGTCATCAACGATCAGAATGGACAGTTGGGCATCAGGATAGCCCAAGGCGTTTAAAATGCGCCTGGCTGTCCTCTGAATCTTTTGCTTTGGCAGCCTGTGGCGGTTTTGCCGGTTTTCGATCAGCACTTCCATTTTTTGCCTTTCCGGAAGTCATATAGGCGCTGTCCTGGTATTCTACCCGGTGGTGGTGGATGCCATTCAAGATCTTGTTGAAGCTTCTGGCGATCCGGTGAAGGTCCTTTAAAGTCAGTTCACAATAGTCCAATTGGCCATCGGAAAAAATTTTGTTGATCAGGTTCTGCACCAGTCCCTGAATTCGTGACGGGGTCGGGTTTTCAAGGGTGCGTGAAGCCGCTTCCACGACATCCGCCAGCATGACCAGGCCGGCCTCACGGGTCTGGGGACGTGGTCCTGGATATCTGAAATCGTCGATGTTGACCGCATCCTCTCCTTTAACGGATTTCGCTTTTTCATAAAAATAACTGATCAGGCTGGTACCGTGGTGCTGCTGGGTGGTGTCGATAATCACTTGCCCCAGTTTGTGCTCACGGGCGATTTCAACACCGTTTTTTACGTGGGCGATCAGGATCAGGGCAGACATGGACGGGGCCAGCTTGTCGTGTTTGTTCCTGCCGTCCGATTGATTTTCAATGAAATAAAGGGGCTGTTTCAACTTGCCGATGTCATGATAGTACCCGCACACTTTGGCAAGGATGGGGTTGGCACCAATTTCGGCGGCGGCTGCTTCCACCAGCGATCCGACAATCATGGAGTGGTGGTAGGTACCCGGCGCCTCCAGCATCAGCCGGCGCAGGATGGGCCGGTCCAGGTTAGCCAGTTCCAGCAGGGTGATGTCGGTGGTGTAGTGAAACACCATTTCCACCACCGGTGCCATGCCCGCGGTGATGATTCCGGCACCGATTCCTCCTAAAAAGGCCACGGTCACGTCAAAGGGCAGCACAGCCCATGAGGCGGTACCCAGGTAAACATCAATGACAACAGCCAGAAAGGCATTGAGTAGTCCCAGTTTGGCGCCGGTCTTGATGATGATTTTTCTCTCCCGGCAATCCTGAAGCCACCAGGATGCCATGGTGCAGCTCAAGATGAAATAGATGAACGTCTCCAGGCCTCCTTGAAGCAGCATGGATGTGCATAGCGCCAGGGCCAGGGCAAAGATCAGAGCGGTTTCCCGGCCCATGAACAGACAGACGATCATGGCGCCGGCGGCAAGGGGGATGCCGAAGCCCACTGCAGATGCCGGGCGGGATAGGGGCAGGCCGAGAAACCATGCATCAGGAAGGGTGGTGGAAATTTTCACCACGATGATAAATGACACCATGATGCACGAGAGAAAGAGCAGGTCCTTGTTGCCGGTGTTGGCAAATTCCATCCGCCGTTTGAGCCGGACGTGGTATTGAATGATCAATATAGCGGTCAGCAGAGCCACGGCGCCGGACCCGGCAAGAGGTACCTGGTGGGCATCGGCCTGAGCTTCCATTGCCACGAGTTTGCGAAGCTGCAGGGGGGTGACCCGCTCACCTTCCCGAAGCAGCATTTCCCCTTTTTTAATCATGTAAAGGACCGGTTTGATCTGCTGGGCGGCGACTTCTTTGCGAGCTTCCGTTTCGTGGCTGTTCAAGGTGACATTGGGCTGGATCAATTGTTGGGAAAAATCCACCATGAGATTTAACAGGGCATAGTTCATCCCTTTAAGCAGCGGGTCCGCGACAACCCGGACCATGGTTTTGGCCTGATCCGGGCCGTAAAACTGCTTCAGGTTCAATACATGGGTTTCTGTCAAGGTCTCCACATTGCGCAGAGTGATACCCCTGTCCGATTCCTTCAGCAGGATCTCTTTGTTCGCGGCCACACCGGTGGAGAGGACCTGGGTAATAATGGTGGTCAAGAGTCTGGGGATGTCTTTTGCGAACCCATTTTCGGTGAGGATGGAAAACGCCCCGCTGCTGATTTCGATGCCGATTGCTTTTTCCAGTAGATTTTTCTTGGCCAGCATTCGCTCTGCAAGCGATACCTGCGGAAGGTCCGGGACATCGGCGGGTTTAACCGGCGCCTCGGCTGGCGTCGACGGAAGGACGGGCGAGGTCCGCGATTCCGTTTCCAGTTTTTTGGTTTCCTGCTCGTATATCAACCGCAGTTGCTCGAAGGCATCGTTCAGGCGGGTAACCGTGCCTTTAAGGATCTTCGGATTGAGGTCATAGACGGGGACCACATTGTCTACTGCCTGGCGGCGAAGGGCTTCGGTGGCGGCATGGTCTTCAATAATAAAATCTTCGGTGGCCTTGATATCGGTTTTAACGACGTCACCGATATTATAGTGACGTTTTTTGATAACAAGGCTGGGGTACAAACCGGTTGTGAAGACGACAACGATGAGCACCAGCAATGCCCAACGGATATGGGGGTTCAGGTTGAAAAAACGGTCGACGGATTTTTTTTTCCGGTCACGAATCATTTTCTGGTCACTTGGTGCTGTCGGTTAACCCATTTGCCGACGGAACCATCGATTGGATCGATCGCTACGCTTATTTTTTTATGCGGCTGGCTTCCAGTATCTCATAGGCGTTGATGATATCCTGGACCAACCGGTGACGAACGACATCCTGCTTGGAAAAGTGGATAAACTGTATGCCGGTTATGGGTGTTAAAATCGCTTTGGCCTCAACAAGCCCTGAAGACTTGCCGGCAGGGAGGTCGATCTGGGTGATATCTCCCGTAACCACAGCCTTGGAATTAAAACCGATCCGGGTTAGGAACATTTTCATCTGTTCTGTGGTGGTGTTTTGGGCTTCATCCAGGATGATAAACGCTTCGTTGAGCGTTCTTCCCCTCATAAAGGCCAGAGGCGCGACTTCGATCACCCCGTTTTGCATCAGTGCGGCCACTTTTTCAAATCGCATCATGTCATGAAGCGCATCATACAGCGGCCTGAGATAGGGATCGACCTTGTCGGTCAGGTCTCCCGGCAGGAAGCCCAACGATTCGCCGGCTTCCACAGCCGGCCGGGTCAGGATGATCCGGCTGACCGTGCCTTTGGAGAGTGCGGATACGGCCATGGCCATGGCCAGGTAAGTTTTTCCCGTACCGGCAGGGCCGATACCAAGGACGATATCATAGTTGCGGATCGCTTCAATGTAGGCCTTCTGGTTCTGGTTTCTGGGGGTAATAGCCCGTTTTTTGGAGGTGATGTAAACGGTGTCCAGAAATATCTTTTTCAGGTCTGCGGTGTGGTTTTCTTTCAATATGCGTAAGGCATAGTCAATATCATTGGGATAGACCGGGTACTTTTCCTTCAGCAGTCCATAAAGTTGCTCCAACACCCGCCGCGAAAGATCGACGGCTACATCGTCGCCTTTAAGATGCACCGTGTTGCCTCGGGCATGAATATGAACGGCTAACAGATCCGCAAGGCGCTTGAGATGACCATCCTGCTCACCAAATAACTGCCGAGCCAGTTCAATATCGGAAAAGGTCAGGCGGGTTTGTTTACTCTGTGTGCAGTCATCCATAAAGTTTGTGATGTTTCCCCTATCGTTGGTGAGATTCGACGCCGATCAGTATGAATCGACCCCGTTCATTTGTCAAACTGTTGGCCGGGCCGGTTTAGTTACTAACCTTGTCGGCATTGAAATATCCGACTTTTCAGGGGAATGCAAACGCCAAATTCCCCTGAATTACCCCGGTGAAAGTGCTTGACTGGGAAATTCCGCTCTGTTAACGTTACCAATTTAAAAAAATTATAAAATATCTGTTTTTATTGATATTTTTACTTATTTCGGAGGATGCCTGCGATGCGAATCGATTCTTTTTACCCCAAAGGCAGGTGCTATCTCCGGGCAACAGTGTGGCTGCATTTAAGGGACACTCATGAATCCTTTTGATATTTTGATTATCACGATTCTGACCTATGGGTTGATTCGTGGTATTTTTCGTGGTCTGGTCAGAGAGGTCTCTTCAATCGTCGGCGTTCTGGGTGGATTCTATGCCGCGTATACCTATTATCCTCCTGTGGCCAAATTGATTTCGCCGTGGATCTCCGATGCCGCTTATCTTAATATTGTAAGCTACATGGCCGTTTTCTCAGTTGTGGTGATTCTTGTGGGAATTCTTGCCGTTGTCATTAAGTATCTACTCAATATCGCCTACCTGGGATGGGTGGACCGGGTCTGCGGTGCCCTGTTCGGGTTGCTTAAAGGCGGACTGGTCATCTGCGTGATATTTATTGTCCTGACCGCCTTTTTACCCAAAGGTGCGAGAATTATTAAAAATGCGACGCTGTCTCCGCATGTGTCAACCGTTTCTGAAGTGATGGCAACGGTGATTTCAAAGGAAATGAAAGAAAATTTCATAATAAAATTAAAGGAATTGAAGAAATCTTGGCAGACCCGGTAAAAACAGGCCCTTCAAGGTCCATCGAGCGCCTCGAGGCGTTGATTGAAACCCTGAGAGGTGAAAATGGCTGCCCGTGGGATAAAAAACAGACACCGGAAACCATGGCACGCTACCTGGTCGAAGAGGTTTATGAACTGGTGGATGCCATAATTTCAAAAGACGCGGATGCAGTTTGCGAAGAGGCTGGAGATGTGCTTTTCCAGCTTCTTTTTGTCATCAATCTGTTTAGCGAATCGGGGACGTTTGGCCTTATGGACGTAGTTGAAAAAAATGTAGAAAAGATGATTCGCCGACACCCCCATGTTTTTGGGGATGTTACCGCAAAAACCCCTGAAAAGGTCAGTCAGAACTGGGATAAGATCAAGCTTGAAGAAAAGGGCGGCGCGGGGCGGCATTCGGTCCTCAGTTCGATCCCCCAGAGCCTGCCCGCCCTGCTTAGGGCCTCGATGGTTTCCGAACGGGCGGCCAAAACTGGTTTTGACTGGGATGACATTTCAGGTGTGATGGCCAAAACCATGGAAGAGTGGGGAGAGTTTTCGACGGAGGTCAATCATCCTGAAGGGGAATCCGGAAGCGACAGAGCGGCTATGGAATTCGGGGACATCCTGTTTTCAATGGTCAATGTCGCCCGGTTTGCCCGTATTCATCCGGAAACCGCATTGATTCGATCTATTCATAAATTTGAAAAACGCTTCCATTATATGGAAGAAAAGGCCATCGAAGCGGGTCTGGACATCGACAGCCTTCCCTTGCGGGAAATGCACAATCTCTGGGATGAGGCCAAAAATAAAGTGGGCTGATGGCCACGCCGATATTTCCATTGTCTGCAGGCAGACCACGCTATTGACAGCACGAAAAGCCGGCTATGCAGCCGGCTTTCAGACATCGTGGAATTTACCCGTTAAACGCGTTCGTCTATAGGTTTTTGTTCCGGCGGCGTTCTAAATACAACATTCCCGTGTTTATCGTATTTTTCAAAATAAACGCCTTCATCATCCGCATTGTAACCACCGGTTTTTTTCTCCGCATCGGATTCAGGTTTCGCACTTTCTTGAGCGCTCTCGATGGGTCTCTCTTCCACGGCCTTTTCGACCTTTTTAAGAGCGATATCCCTATTTTCCACAACCAGATTGTTTTCCGTACGCGTCGTCGTTCTGACGGCTGATTCGCCAATTGTATCTAACATGGCAACACCCCCTTTGTTTTCTACAAATGTGTTTGCCGTTTCCGGTGATTTTGCCCTTTCCGCAACACCAGTATCCGGCCGGTCCTTTTACCCGGTTTATTCAGCTTTACGGTGAATCGCCGCTTTGGCCAGTTCATCGAGCTGGTTCATCAACCCCTGCGAGTTGTCGATGGCGATGGATCGGGTTTCCTTTTGATTGTCGCCAACGATGGTGTTAAAAACAAACGCATTATCCTTTTGGGCCCCATGCAGATCTTTTTCAGTGTTTTGAATCTGCTTGATCATCTCCTGGCCAAAATCTGAACCGGGGTCAACATTGGTAATCTTCTTGAGCACGCTGGCGGCCACTTTTTCCATTATCGTCTGGTTTTTTCCTTCTTTTGAAATCGTCACCGCGTCAGATTTGGCGTCGTGGGTGCCTACCTGCTGCAGGTGATCCGATTTCACCTGACTAAGCTGCCTTCGGTAGACATTCAAGACGTTATGGATTTGATAGCTTTGAATATACATAAGGGTTCCTCCGATAACCTTATCGGCAGGTCCTGAAAAAACCTTTAGGAAAAAATAAAAAAGTTTTTCCGGTTTCGGTCAGAAAAATGCGATGCGGTTTGGATTACGAGGTAAGTAACGAATAATAAAGACGAATAAATGATTGGTGACTTTCAAATGCGATTTCGGGCAACTTGTCGTTATCAAAGAAATTGACATCGGATGCATCGTCACCGGCCATCGGTGAGCCTGAAAAACAGGTCACCAGGTATCCGATCAGCAGGATGGATGTATAGAGGGTGCCGGGACTCGTCGTGACGCCGATTAGGGTGTTTATCCGGCCCGTCAGGCCGGTTTCTTCATGGAGTTCACGAATGGCCGCCCGTTCCGGGGTTTCACCGCACTCCACAAATCCGCCGGGCAGACACCACATGCCCTTTTTGGGGGCCACACTCCGTTTTACGAGCAGGAGCCGCTTGTGGTCATCGACAAGCACCACGCAGGCTGCCGGTACCGGGTTCTCATAGATGGGCCTTCGGCACCCGGGGCAGTATAAGCGCATCCTTCCATCAATATTTCGGCTTTCAAGGGGCAATGCACAAAAATGGCAGTATTTTTGGGTTTCTTTTTCCATTTGATCACGGCATTTATTGACGGGCGGGTGAGGCTGAAACAAACAAACCACTGACGCCGGCAACACACGTGTCAGTGGTTTGTTGAATGGGGTCATTATTCCGCGGCACAATAGCTGTGCACAACCTCAATCAGTCGTCAAACTCCCCTTCGGGACCTTGGCTGCTTTCAATTAAAGCGGCCTTCCGGATGATTTTTTCCGTTGTCCATTCTTCCGGAGATTCAATCCGCTTCGCTTTGGGTCCCGGATCGAAGTTGTTGGCTTCGAGAATCGCTTCAATGGTCAAATCGGCCGTGTCGCGGGCATTGAATACGTTGACGAGCATGTTGAAAACGAACGATTCCACCCGTTGTTCCATTCTTTCCCGGATTTCCCGGGGAAGTCCCAGCAACTTGTTTTCAAAAGGCAGGTTCAGCTTTTTATAGTTGCCGCCCTTCCATCCCTTTTCATTTGCATAGGCCACCATCTTTGCCCACATGGCTTCGGAGACACCTTGATCGACAACCTTGATAAAATTGCCATTGTCATCCAATGCGGCATTGCCGTCATCATTGACCTCAAGTCCCCATGAGATCATTTGCAGGGCTGTGGCGACGTTGGCTTTGGTGGTGTTGGTGCGATTGGCGATTTCCCTGAGCCGCTGTGAACTGTTACCGGAAGTGCCGTGTTGTGCACCCGATACATGGTAAACCGCCAGCGCATCGTGGATCTCCTGGGTGAGAGCCACCTGGATTCCCTGGCCGCTGGCTTCGATGCCGTGGACGGTTCCGTTGTTCAAAGCGATCCAGTTGGGGAATATGCCGTGTGCGTTGAGTCCCTGAATCAGGAAAAGGGCCTCTGCCCGGGTTGACAGTCCTAATTTCCCCTTGATTTCACCAATCTCGGTCTCCAATCCGGACCAGTCGGGAATAAACGGCTTCAACTCCAGATTGGCCAACAGGTTCTGGTCGTCCGGGAGGTGGGAGGCGTCAATGGCAATGGAGGTGATGCCGGCTTCGAACATCGTGGGGATTTCGATCTTGGCATCCGGGATATCGTCCTTGCTCTTAATGCCGTAGTGATCGGCATGCAGGGCCACAGGAACGGTAATACCCAGTTCATTGCACGTGGCATCCACAATTCGGGCCATATTCCAGTAGTTGACCGCGCAATAGGCGCTGGCGCCCCCCTCGGAACGGGCAATCTCTATGATCAGTGCCGAATTTGCCCGTTGGGCGGCTTTTAGCGCACCTCTGATTACAAAGGCATTCCTGCCGTTGGCTGCCATGCAAATGGCGTTTTTCTTTTTGATCATTCCCAGGTCGATGAATTTTCCACTGACCAGCAGCGCCTTTGAATTGGGAAACCGTTTCTGGATATTGGGGGGACGGCCCACTGAAATCGCTTTTACCAATTCACTGGATGATGTTGTCATGTTTTTCCTCCTCACGCGCATTCGTCGTGATAGCGATGGTTATGATTGGTGGTAAATAATTTGCAGTGAGATTAGGGTCAGCATTTACTGACGGAATCAAGAGCCCCAAACCAATAGAATTCAGTCACGGGCTCCCTTTTTGTGTCGCGGCGACGTGTCGGTAACGGTTACGGTCGCCTATTCGCTCGGCGCTGGCTGCTTCTGTGAAATTATTTTCTGATTATAGGCGCTTGCTTTTTCGTTAAATGTATTCAACTGTTTATCGTACTGGTCCATCTTACTGTTGTATGCGGAGATTCGTTCATTCAGGTCTGCCCGGGCAGCGGCACTAAGATCCTCGGCCTGCATTTGTTCCAGCTGTTTTCGTTCCTCTATCAGTTGCTGGTATTGGGTGTCTATGTCTGCTTTTTCCCTTTCAAGTGCATCCCGATCCAGTTCAGCGGCTTGGCCGGCTTCAGCAGTATTTGGAATCGCGTCTTCGGTTTCGGGTGTGGACGCCGGCTGGGCTTTTTCCGATTCTGCGGCGATTGCGTCGGCCGGCTTTTCTTTTTCAGTCTCAATACGTTGGGCCGAGGGTCGCTGTTGCTTGGGAACCTGGCTCATATCGTCCGTCCAGCGTTTTTGACCATTTTCATCGATGTATTTGTAGATTTCAGCGTACACCGGTGCTGCGAGTAACAGGGCGGTGATCAGAAGAAATGCCAAAATTGGATTTTTCATGGAAAGGACCTTTGTTGTGAGATGAAGGTGAAACATATCCACGGTGAATGGTAACCATCTGAATGACCAACTATAATGTCGTTGGCGGGGAGATGTCAAGCGCCGACCGCGGCGGCAAAAACAATCCATGGACAATCCGATGCGGGATGAACTATTGTTTGACAATGAAATCGGCTTGTGTAGATTGAGCGATGCCGCACTGCGGCCTCAGGTTTATCAGGAACCGCTATGTACGGATTCCTTCAGCGGAGAACTTCACAGAAAGATTACAAAATGACTTGGATCATTCGAACGATGATTCTGTTTTTAGTCGTTGTCAATTCGGGTTGTGCGCCTAAACCACTGCCGATAGCCACCCCCAGACCGGTTCCTGCAATGCCGGGCAATGCCGATTTTCAGAACGCCGAGCGAGCCTTTGAAAAGGGTCTATACACCGAGGCCCTGGATGGTTATAACACGTTTTTGCGTGAGGCCTATGATGACCCTTTCGCTGATGATGCCCTGTTCAAAATAGGAAAGATATACCGGCTTGCCGGCCGCGATGAAGATGCCATGGATGTGTTCTCGCGGCTGAACCGTGAATTCCCGGAAAGTGCGCTGGTTTCGGGCGCCGTGATGGAAATCTTGAATATCCTATTCGACGGCGGCAATTTTGAATCGGTTATCACCCGCGGTCTTGCCTTTATCGAGCGGACCGATCCCACACTTCGACGGATGCCGTTTTTTATGATTGTTGCAAAGGCTTATGAGGCAATGGGTTCGCATCTGGAGGCTGCCCGATCCTACTATCGGGCGTGGAACACGGCCTCCGGTGCGGATGTGGAAATCGCTTGGACCCAATTAAAAAAGACAGCCGAACAGCTCAGTGCAGACGACCTCCAGCAGTTGATCTCTCAGGTCACGGATCGACGCCTCATGGGCCTGCTGCTCTACCGCCTCGGCATGGCTTTCATTCTGGATGAAAATTATGACGAGGCCCTGGATGTTTTCCAGGCCTTTGTGGCACGGTTTCCCGAGCACCCGGACTACCAGGATGCGTCAGATATGATCCATTCCCTGACGGAACGCGCCCGTTTTACCCCCTTTACCGTCGGCTGCCTGCTGCCCCTTTCCGGTTCCTATGCCATATTCGGCCAACGGGCCTTAAACGGCATCGAACTGGCGTTGAGCCAGTCCGGTGAGATGGGCGGAGGAATTCCATTCAACATCATTGTCAAGGATTCCCGGTCCGATCCCGGTGTGGCCGTGAAGGCGGTGGATCAACTCGATCAACAAAAGGTCGGGGTCATCCTGGGGCCCATGTCCACCGCCGAAGCCGCCGCCGAAAGCGCACAGGCCCGGGGGATCCCGATTCTCGTTTTTACCCAGCGGGATGGGATTCCGGATATCGGCACATACGTATTCAGGAATTTCATCACCCCGCAGATGCAGGTGCGGTCGCTGGTATCATTTGCCATGGACGAACTGGGTGCCAAACGGTTTGCCGTGTTATACCCCGATGAAAATTACGGTCGGCGCTACATGAACCTGTTCTGGGACCAGGTGATTGAATATGGGGGCGTGGTCAACGCGGTTGAGATGTATGACCCCGAAGGCACGGATTTTGCCAAACCCATTAAAAAATTGGCTGGTATTTTTTATGATGTCCCCAACGATTTAGCGGTAACCGGCCTGCCCCGGATTCAGACGTCGCGGCTACCCCTCATGGAGGATTCCGAGCGATCCGGAAGAGATGTGATTGCTGACCCAGTGGAGCGGATCAGCGGCATTCCTCTGGATCGGAAGGCCATTGAGGATCTCGGCCGGCGCAATCCGGACAAGGATGATCAATGGCATCCCCTTGTCGATTTTGATGCGGTATTTATTCCCGATGCGCCCAAAAAAGCGGGGTTGATCATACCGCAACTGGTCTATTACGATGTCCGCGATGTGTATCTGCTTGGCACCAATCTGTGGAACTCCAGAACACTTTTGGAAATGTCCGGCGAATACATGAAGGATACGCTGATCGCCGACGGCTTTTTTGCCGAAAGCCAGTCTGAAACGGTCCAAAAATTTGTGGCGGCTTTCCAGAGTGCATACGGCAGGGTCCCGGGCATCATCGAGGCAGTCGCCTACGATACCGCCATGATGGCTTTTCAGACGATGCGGCAAACCGCCACCGACTCACGGCGAGACTTGAAACAGGCCCTGCTGCAGATCAATGATTTCAAAGGCGTTTCCGGCCGGACCGGCTTCGCGCAAAACGGTGAGGTGGAGAAAACCCTGCACATGCTTCGAATTAATCGGGGGCGTTTTGTAGAGGCCACGCCAACCCATGATCCAGAACCCGCCAATGAAAGTCAGTAAGCCTGGTTCCGCCTGCGGCCATGAATATTTTTCACTTCGCTTATAATTTTTTAGCATCCGGGCTTTCCCTGGTCGTCCTTCCTGCGATCTGGTGCCATGAGAAGAAAGACCCGGAACGAAAGGCGGCACTCGCCCAGCGGATGGGATACGGGTTGCCTCACCGGGACCCGGCCATGTCCGTACGCCCGCGAATCTGGATTCATGCCGTTTCTGTGGGCGAAGTGAAGGCGGCCGAAGCCATCGTCAGCGCCCTGGAGATCTCCTGCACCCAGGCGTCAATTCTCATTACCACCACCACGATGACCGGCCAGCGATATGCCTGCAGGCAGTTTGACGGACGGGCCACCGTGCGATACGCACCGGTGGATCTATGGCGGCCCATTGGACGGTTTTTTTCCGCTTACCGCCCGGATCTGCTGATTTGCATGGAGACGGAAATCTGGCCCAACTGGATCCTTAAAGCCCATGGGGCCGGGATTAAAACGGTGTTTATCAATGGCCGTATTTCCGACCGGTCGATTCGTTCGTACAGGAAGATTCGGAGGCTGATGAAGCCTGTGCTGGAGAAGGTGGATGCCTTCAGCATGATATCCGAAGCGGATGCCCGGCGGATCGTCTCCCTGGGCGCACCGGCCCATCGGGTCCACATTAACGGCAATGCGAAGATGGACGCCCCGGATGTTGATTGGGATGACGCCGTGATTCAAGGTTTAAAGCGGCTTTACGCAGTGGATGAAACCACTCCGGTGTTCATCGCGGGAAGCATTCGCGGGGGAGAAGCGGATATTTTGATGGATGTTTATTACCGGTTGAGAATACAGATTCCGGGGCTGGTCTTCATCCTTGCGCCGCGACACATAAACAAGTCTTCCAGGATCGCGGAGACTGCGCGTGCAAAAGGGATTGAATGCCAATATCGGACCGAACTGGAAAAAACAGGGGCCGGACGGTCTGCACCGGTGGTGATTCTGGACACAATCGGTGAATTGCGCAATGTCTACAGCATTGCTTCGGTGGTATTTTGCGGGGCAAGCCTTGTACCGCTTGGCGGGCAGAATGTTTTGGAGGCCGCAGTGTGGGGAAAGCCGGTACTGTTCGGTCCCTCCATGGAGGATTTTGAAGAGGCCAGAACCCTGCTCGAGACCTTCGGCGGCGGTATCTGTGTGAAAGACGGAAGGGAACTGGCTGACCGGGCCATCCATTTGCTGAAGCATCCCGACGTGGCCCGCCGAATGGGCCGTTTGGCGAAAAGGGCGGTGCTCTCCAACCAGGGGGCCGCCCGCCGTCACGCGCAGGTGGTCAGGGAGTTATTGCCCGTGCCACCGGTCAGCGGTCAGGATGGGTCATTTTTCAGCGAGGGTTGACCGGTGGATTCCAGTACTGTTGTCCACAGTTTTCCGTTGGGCCGAACCTGTTTTCTCCTGCCTGCCGTGGCCTCCATGGGCAAATGCACAAAATGGTTGTTCCAATGGCCGATGACCAGCTTGGTTTTTCCCGCCATCCCCGCATGCACCGCATCCCTGCCCAGAAAACCGCAGAACACACTGTCATTGGCATTGGCAGGAAGGCTGCGAATCATGTAGCTGGGATCGATATATTTGATATTTAACGGAATATTTTTTTGGGCAAAGTGAGCCTTGATGGCTTCCTTGAGAAAGGGACCGATGTCATTGAGCCGGATGTTACCGGATGGATCCCGACGCTCATCCACATTTTGGAAAAATTTCTGCCCGGCTCCTTCGGCCGCCACAATAACCGCATGACCCCGGCTGGTCACCCTGGCCTCTAACGCGGCCATCAATCCCTTGGGTCCCTCAAGGTCGAAATCAACTTCAGGAATCAAAACGAAATTGGCATCCTGCTGGGCCAGGGCGGCTGTGGCGGCAATAAAACCGGAATGCCGCCCCATGAGTTTAATGAGACCCACGCCGTTGGGGTAGGCGATGGCCTCGTTATGTGCGCTCTGAATGGCCATGCGGGCGACATCCACCGCCGTGTCAAATCCGAAGGAGCGGGAGACCATGTGAATATCGTTGTCAATGGTTTTAGGGATGCCCACCACGCTGATTTTCAGCCTCCGTTGAGAGATGGTATCCGCAATCTTGGATGCGGCCATGAGGGTGCCGTCGCCACCTACCATGAACAGGATGCCGATATTGTTCACCTCCAGGCAGTCCACCACCCGATCGATGTCCTGTGCTCCCCGCGACGATCCGAGAATGGAACCGCCCATGTTCATAATGGTGGTCACCCGGGTCGGTGTCAGGTCCAGAAAATCGCGGTTGTACTCAGGAATAAAGCCCTCCAGGCCGTGGCGTACGCCGTAGATGATTTTTACGCCGTAGCGGTAGTGCAGTTCGAGCACAATGGCGCGGATGATGTCGTTCAGCCCCGGACACAGACCCCCGCAGGTGGCAATGGCGCACCTGAGTTTGGAAGCGTCGAAATAGACTTTCCGCCTCGGACCGGCCACTTCAAAGGCCGGTGGGGACATGCCTTTGGCAAACATTGCTTCGATATTCGCCCGCTTGATATTGATCATCACCTGATCTTCATCGGAAACGAACAGGTGGTGAATCCCGCCATGCTCTTCCTTCAACATCGGCGATGGAATCTTGGCCTCACCCAGTGTCCGAATGCTGGTTTCGATGGTTTCTTGATTCATGAAGGTTCCTTGCAGGGTATCCATTCAGATGATGCCCTTTTTTTCGGGTACGAGCCCGTTAAACTTGAATTCACCTTTGCCTAAAATGTCATGCAGGTGCAGGATGCCCAGCACCCGGCGATCGTTGTCGATGATGGGCAGAACGGTGATTTCATGCTGCTCCATAATAGTGAGGGCATCATAGGCAGGTGTCTGGGAAAATGCATGCAGGGGCGAGGGGGTCATCTCTTCAGTCAGCGATTGTTCGAAAACCGTTTTCTTCTGAGCAATCATCCGCCGGAGATCGCCGTCGGTGAGAATCCCCGCCAGTCGCTGATCTTCGCCGACGATGATCAGGGCACCCAACCCGTGCCGGTCCATCTCTTCCACGGCTTGCTGCATGGATACCGATGTCGTAGCGGTGGGAACTGACTTGCCGGTGAACATGATGTCCTTCACTTGGCTGAACAGTCGCTGGCCCAGCGCCCCGCCGGGATGAAATCGCTTGAAATCGCTTGTCTTGAATTGCTTCTTGTTGATCAGCACCACGGCCAGCGCATCCCCCATGGCCAGCAGGGCCGTGGTACTGGCCGTCGGTGCCAGACCCAGGGGGCAGGCCTCTTTTTCCACACCCACATCGATGATGATGTCACTGTGTTTGGCCAGGGTGGACGCGGGGTTTCCCGTCATGGAGATGACGGTGCACCCGATATCGCGGATGCTGGGCATCAGTATGTTCAGTTCATCGGTCTCCCCACTATAGGACATGGCCAGAAAGACGTCTTCCGGGCCGACAATTCCCAGATCGCCGTGCATGGCCTCCACCGGGTGCAGAAATAGCGATCGCGTACCGGTGCTGTTCAGGGTGGCGGCGATTTTTCGGCCGATGATGCCGGATTTTCCAATGCCGCTGACGATGAGCCGGCCGGTTGCGTTAAGGATGACTTCCACCATCTGCTCGAAGCGGTGGTCGAGACGGTCGATCAGCTTTAAAATGCCGTTTGCTTCAATCTGCAGAACCTGGCGTGCTTCATCTAAGATCATTACTCAAAATTCCTGTTTGATGATTGCGACGGTTGACTTGATGGGTGCGTCCGACGCTTTGGCGAGCTGGATTGGCAGCCCTCTGTAAATGGATTTTATGTTGACCAACAATAGCCCATTTGCCTGAAAAGTCAATTAATCTCGTGGCAGCGGACAGGGTATGGGTTCTATATGATTCATATCAACCGCCGGATCGAATGGCCGGCGGATTGTGGATGATATCGGGTCGACCCATGGTGAACGTAATGCAACAGTTTTAATTTATTTTGATCGCGCGCTGGATTTTTTTCGGAAGGCGATTATTTTGCTACCTGTCCGGCGCAAGTATAATGTTGTTGATTTCAATCGGGTGTTTTTGTAGTCTGAGGAAAACTTCCCTTGCCCAGTTCCATATCAGCGACTAAAATTTTGGTTCCTGAAGCAGAATTTCCCATTATTCCGTTCCACTGTATTTAAATCAAAACCCTAAAAATGAGACCTATCCCCAAAAAATCCCAGCGCATGGAAAGGAAGAGTCATGAAACACCCTGTTTTCAAGTTTGCCTTTATGTTGACGGTTGCGATGTTGATGAGTGCTTGTGCCACGTCCTACGAGCCGGTACCCCCGATTACCCCGGTGGGTGTCGATGCGGGTGGACATGCCCTTAAGACGCAGAATATGATGGTCATTCTGGATGCTTCTTCATCCATGGATCAAAGCTATCAACAGTGGAAGAAGCTCGATATCGCCGCATCCGTGGTCGGCAACATGGCCCGAACCCTTCCGGCGGATATGGGGATTAAAAGCGGACTGCGCATCTTCGGGGGCGATCCCGATCTGACCCGGAAAAGCTCAACGATGATCGTTGATATGGGCGACTTTGACAAGGCCGCCTTTGCCAAGGGGCTCTCGACGGTTTCCAAGGCCGGCGGCCCGAGTCCTTTAGATAAGGCGATCTCCGCCGTAGCCATGGACCTGGAAGGAATCGAGGGGAAAACGGCCTTGATCATCGTTACCGACGCTGCGGGTATGGGTACCCAACCGCCGGCATCGGCAATGGCTTTAAAAGAGAAATTCGGTGATTCGCTCTGCGTCTATCCCATCCTGATCGGCGACGACGCCAATGGGAAGAAACTGATGGACGAACTCGCCCGTATCGGCGGTTGCGGATTTGCCACCACTGCCGACGGCCTGGCCAGCGGTCAGCAGATGGCCGATTATGTGCGCAAGATTTTTATCGGCGAGATGATGGACAGCGACGGCGACGGTGTGGCCGATGCCATGGACAAATGCCCGGGGACCCCTGCCGGCGTGAAGGTCGATGCGGTGGGTTGCCCGCTGGATAGCGATAAGGACGGCGTGCCGGATTATCTGGACAAATGCCCGGGGACGCCTGTCGGTGTGAAAGTGGATTCCACCGGCTGTCCGCTGGACAGTGATGGTGACGGTGTGCCGGATTCGTTGGACAAATGTCCCGGAACGCCTGCCGGCGTGAAGGTCGATGCCTCCGGTTGCCCCCTGACCGTGCTGCAATCGGGTGCGGTTTCATGGACATTCAATGAGATCAACTTTGAAGTCTCCAAGGCGGATATCAAACCCTCTTCCTATGGAATTCTTGATGAAATTGCCGCCGCGCTGGGTGCCAATCCCCAGTTGAAGGTCGTGGTCGAAGGCCACACCGACAGCTCCGGCGCCCACGCCTTCAATATGGATCTGTCCAAGCGACGTGCCCAGGCCGTCGTGGATTATCTGGTGGGCAAAGGCGTTTCCCCGTCCCGGCTTTCGGCCGAGGGATACGGGCCGGATCGCCCCATCGCCGACAACGCGACCAAGCTGGGCCGTTCCAAGAACCGTCGGGTTCAGTTCACCAAAATCGACTGATCCCTTCACCTTTATAAACGGCTGCCATCTGCGGCCCGGAGATCCTTTTCCCGGGTCGCGGGGCAGCCATAAACCCAACTTTCGTGGAGTAATGACGAATGACTGACAGAGACAGTCGACCCAAAAATCCGTCCGCGTCATTCAAATGCAGTGGGGCCATGCGTGTCGCTGTGCTGATGACGGCGGCTCTTCTTTTTGCCGCCGGCTGCCAGACCACCTACTACGCCGTCTGGGAGAAGATGGGCAAGGAGAAGCGTCACCTGCTGAAAGACAATGTTGAAAAGGTCCGCGAAGACCAGGCCGAGGCGTCTGAACAGTTCGCCAGCGTCGTGGACCGCATCAAGGCCATGTATGGCTTTGAGGGCGGAGAGCTGGAAGATGTCTACGAAAAGCTCAGTGAAGACTACCGGGCCTGTGAAGAACGGGCCGATGCCGTGCGTGACCGCATCGACAAGGTCGAGCGCATCGCTGCTGACCTGTTCAAAGAGTGGGAGGCGGAAATCGCCGCCATCGAAAATGTAAAGTTTAAATCCAAAAGCCGGGCGTCCCTGCAGGACACCCGCAACCGGTTTGCCCGGCTGCAGCGCTCCATGGCCCGTGCGGAAGCGTCCATGGACCCGGTACTTACCAACCTGCAGGATTATGTGCTCTATCTCAAACACAACCTCAACGCCCAGGCGGTCAGTTCCCTGAGAAAAGAGGTAACGGACATCGAAGCGGACGTTTCTTCCCTGATTGCGGATATGAATCGCTCCATCAAAGAGGCCGATGCATTTGTGAAAACCATGTAGGCCGTATTCAATCCATTCAGGATTACAGGTCCAATAAAAACCACGGGATGGTCCGATGAAGCGCCTTTGTCGGAACCGGTAACAAGAGGAAAGGAATCTTTAAAATGGAAGCGATGCTCGACAAAATTTATCAACTGTTGACGGTTTACGGATTGAAGGTCCTGGCCGCCCTGGCGATTTTTATCATCGGGCGATGGGTGGCCAGAGGCGTGCGAAAACTGGTGGAGCGCATCATGACCAAGGGAAAGGTCGACCACACATTGATTACCTTCACATCCAATATGGCCTACATCGGTCTGCTGGTTTTTATTGTCATTGCCGCCCTGGGACAGCTGGGTATCCAGACGACCTCTTTTATTGCCATTCTCGGTGCTGCCGGTCTGGCCGTCGGCCTGGCCCTTCAGGGGTCCTTGTCCAATTTTGCCGCCGGTTTTCTGCTGATCATCTTCCGGCCCTTCAAAGTGGGTGACCTCATTGAAGCGGCCGGCGTATTCGGTGTGGTGGAGGCCATCCAGATCTTCACCACCCAATTGAAAACCGCCGACAACAAGACCGTCATCGTTCCCAATGCCAAGCTTACCGACGATAACATCGTCAACTGGACGGTCAAGGGAACCCGTCGTGTGGACATGGTGTTCGGCATCGGATACGATGACGATATCGACAAGGCCCGATCCCTTATGGCCGATATCATCGCCGAAGACAGTCGGATCTTAAAGACGCCCGAACCCCAGATTTCCGTCTCCGAACTGGCGGACAGCAGTGTGAATTTCGTGGTTCGTCCCTGGGTCAAGGTGGAAGACTACTGGGGGGTTCATTTCGATCTGACCGAAAAGATCAAAAAAGCCTTCGACGCCAACGGTGTCTCCATCCCGTTCCCCCAGCGCGACGTTCACCTTTATCAGCATGGTGCCGAGGCGCAGGAAAAAAGTGCTTGACAAGCCCATTTGACCTGATTATATATCGCCCAATTTTGAAAAGGCCGAAGGAACCTTCTTCTTTGGCCTTTTTAATTGTTCAGACTATTACGGGAGGTGTTTTCAATGAAATGTACAACGGTTCGCAAAGGCATGGAATGTGCCTTCATGACAGCCAAAGGCTGTGGATACAACGGTGGCGTCTGCCTTGAAATTGTAGAACAGTGCAAAGGATGCAGCCGTACCCTGGAGATCGCTTCGGGATGGTATTGCGCTGCCTGCCCTGATCCCATGACCAAGTGGAAAAACGGAAATTGCAACCTGGCCACGCATGTCAGCTCGAGTATGGTTGAAACGGCTCAGAAGATCAACCCGTTGAAGGCTTCCAAGCGCTCAAGGAAGTAGTTCATCAGCCGACAATCCAACCGATTAGTCGAAAACCCCGCCATCGGTCCGATGTGGCGGGGTTTTTTGCGTTACGTCGCGGTCGCTGGTATGCCCGGCATGGGATCGAAAGCGATCCCGTACGCATCCTCCTGATTTTTAAAGCACTTTTCCCTTGACATTTTTTACGTTCAGGAAGTAAATATCCCCTTTATCATATTTGTCCGTATGTTGTCGTATCGGTTCTGAAGACTGTTGTCGGGCCCTTTGAATCTTCTGTTCCCGCAATAGACAGAAAAAAACTGGCATCGTGCAGTCACCCTATCCCTGTTACCGGTTCCGTGTCTGGATGAAACCCATTGAGGATGGATGCCCATGAATCCTTTAGCCGAACAACTGAATCAGATCATTAAATCCGCGGCCCCTCATGTTTACGACATGCTGTCCGATGTGGGCAAAAAACTATTTTTTCCCAAAGGCATCCTGAGCCAGAGTGCCGAAGCCAAGGAAAAGGCCCATGCCATTAATGCCACTATCGGCATCGCCACCGAGGACGGCCGGACCATGCGGTTTGACAGTGTTATGGCCTCGCTCAACAATATCCGGCCCAGCCAGTCGCTGACCTACGCCCCCTCATTCGGCATTCCCGCCCTGCGCAAGCAGTGGCAGACTGAGATGTTTGAAAAGAATCCGTCCCTGGCGGGAAAAACGGTAAGCCTGCCGGTGGTGTCCTGCGGAATTACTCATGGTATCGCCACCTTTGCCGATGTATGGACCAGTCCGGGGGATGTGATTATTTTGCCCGAGATGATGTGGGGCAACTACAGCATGATCTTCTCCGTGCGTAAAGATGCCCGCATCCGCCACTACGAGCTGTTTACCGCGGAAGGCGAATTCAACCTCGGTGCCTTCGAACAGGCGGTCCGCCAAGAGGCGGCCGACCACCGCAAGATTACGGTAGTGCTCAATTTTCCCCAGAATCCGTCGGGATATACCGTTTCCGAAAGAGAAGCGGACGGTATCGTCCGCATCCTTACGGATACGGCCGCCGCCGGCACCTATGTTCTGGCGGTCACCGACGACGCCTATTTCGGTCTTTTTTATGAACCGGAAACACTCAAGGAATCTCTCTTTGCACGGCTGTGCGGGGCGCATCCCGGTATCCTGGCGGTTAAGCTCGACGGGGCCACCAAGGAAAATTATGTGTGGGGACTGCGGGTGGGTTTCATTACCTACGGGGGCACCTTCAAGGGCGACACGGCGCCCCTTTTCGATGCCCTGGAACGTAAGACGGCCGGGTGCATCCGGGGCACTATTTCCAACGCCTCGCATTTGAGCCAGACCATATTGCTCAATTCCATGCAGAACGAGAAGAACGCGGCCGAAAAGAAATCAAAGTTCAACATCCTCATGGCCCGTGCAAAACGGGTCAAGACGGTCTCTAATGATTCCAAGTACGCCGCGGCGTGGGAGGTTTACCCCTTCAACTCCGGCTATTTCATGTGCATCCGGCTTAAAACCGTGGATGCCGAAACCCTGCGTGTTCATCTGTTGGATCGCTATGGCGTCGGATTGATATCACTGGGGGAATCGAACCTTCGTGTCGCTTTTTCGTGTATGGAAGAAGCCGATGTGGAAAAACTGTTCGATACCATCTTTCAAGGAGTCAAAGACCTGGAAAAAAGTCAGTAGATCATGCCGCAAACGGAAACGAAACCAAGTACGTACCGGCGAATCAATGGAAAGCTGAAAAGCCTGAATATTGCCCAGGCCACCCGCTGGTCGTTTTATTTCATTGCAATCGGCCTGATTGCCGGCCTCGGCTCCGTCGTTTTTCATTACCTGTGCCAGTTGGGGCTCCATTACTTTCTGGATATGCTTGCCGGTTACCGCCCCCCGGCGCCGGCGGGCGAACACCACCTGCTGCCACCCACATCGGTTTCGCTCAACCGGTTGATGCTGCTGTTCCTGCCGGCCATGGGGGGGGTCCTGAGCGGATGGCTGGTCTACACATTTGCTCCGGAAGCGGAAGGTCACGGCACCGATGCCGCGATAAATGCCTACCACAACAAAGGCGGATTCATTCGCGGCCGGGTGCCCATTATTAAAACTATCGCGTCAGCCATTACCCTGACCACCGGGGGATCCGGGGGCAGGGAGGGGCCCATTGCCCAGATCGGTGCCGGTTTCGGCTCCTTTCTGGCCACCACCCTCAAGCTTTCCGACCGTGAACGCCGGATCATGATGGCCGCCGGCATCGGTGCTGGCGTGGGAAGCATCTTTCGTGCTCCGCTGGCCGGTGCCTTGTTTGCGGCGGAGGTCCTTTATCGGGATCCTGACTTTGAATCGGAGGTGATCATTCCGGCAGGCATCTCATCGGTGGTGGCATACTGTGTCTTCTGCCTGGTGTTCGGCTGGGGCTCGTTGTTCGATTCGCCGCCGTTTAATTTTAGAAACCCCCTGGAGTTGGGTCCCTACCTGGTGCTTTCCCTGGTGTTGGTGGCCACCGGGGTCTTTTACATCAAGGCCTTTTACGGCACGGTTCATATCTTCGCATCGATCAAGAAAATTCCCAACCACATCAAACCGGCCATCGGCGGCCTGTTGACCGGTATCATCGGATTTTTCCTGCCTCACACCCTGGCCTTTGGCTATGGGTTCGCCCAGAAGGCGATAAATAACGAACTGGCTATTCCGTTTTTACTTTCACTGGCCCTGGGCAAGGTGCTGACCACCTCTTTTTCCATCGGTTCCGGGGGCAGCGGCGGCGTTTTCGGGCCTTCCATCGTTATCGGCGGCGCCATGGGCGGATGCGTGGGCAAAATCTTTCACGATATCATGCCTTCCGTCGTCACCGAACCCGGTGCCTTCGTGGTGGTGGGAATGGCCGGCTTCTTCACGGCGGTTTCCAACACCCCCATCTCTACGATCATTTTCGTCAGCGAGATGACCAATTCCTACCACCTGCTGCTGCCCAGCCTGCTGGTTTGTTCGGTGGCCTATATGGCATCGCGGCGTTGGAGCATTTACAGTCAGCAGGTGCAGAGCAAAGTGGATTCACAGGCTCACGCCGGCGACTTTTTCGTGGACATCCTTCAGGCCATACCGGTCAACGACCTCATGCCCCTGGTGAAAAAAGTGACCCTGATTCCGCAGAATATGCCGTTTCTGGAATTTAAACGCACCTTTTCCGAGACCAAACAGCACTACTTTCCGGTGGTGGATGAGGAGAAACGCCTGGTGGGAATCTTTTCCGTCAACGATATCCGGGGTGTTCTCTTCTCCCCCGAGATTGAGCAGCTGGTGGTGATGAAGGACGTGGGAACTTCAGACATCATTGTCACCACGCCGGACGAGGATCTCAATGCCGTACTTAAAAAATTCACCACCCGAAATATCGACAGCCTGCCGGTGGTGAGGACTGAGGATCACGGGATTCTGCTGGGCATGCTCAACAGACGCGAGGTGATCTCCTTTTACAACCAGAAAGTGGACGAGATGAAATCCCGGCGCCAGGCCCTTTACGGTTCATAGCTGATCATCAGCGGACAGAAAATGATCAGGAAGGAAACCGTCAACCGTTTCTCGGACGCCCGCGGATTCGTATCGTAAAAAAGTGAAGGCATGCGCGGAAGGGTCTCACTTGAGCATACATTCATGCATCGCGTTGCTTACGAACTCGAAGACATCCGTGAGTCTGAGCACCCCGACAATCTCACGCACGTCACGGTCTGCAGTCACCAGCAGGGAGTGGTGATGCCCGATGATCAGCCGGTGGATGGCTTCATCCAAACTGGCGTGCTCATTGATGAACTCGCCCTTGCCGGGTGTATACATGATGTTTTTGACTTTGAGGTGAACCGCTTTTTCGCACAGGTTTTCGAGCGCTTTTTCCCACAGGTGGTATTGCTCCAGGGTTGATTTGAAGAAGTCGTCACTGAAACCGAGGCGATGCATGGATCCATGATTCATGGAACTCCTCATTTCCTTGTAGTTGGGTTCGAGGGCTTCAATGACGTCATGCTGGCTCACTTTGCCGACAAAATGGTTGTTTTTGTCAATCACCAGAATGGCCCGATGTCGATAGCGCTTCTGGTCAAAAGCGGATTGTGCGGTCTCCAATGCCCTGACGGCCTCCAGGAGCGTTGCGCCTTCGAAAACCGTGGCATATTCGGCAAGCGGCACCATCAGGTCTTTTACTTGGTAAGATTTCATCTCACACCTTCCCTTCTCCGGTTGGTCGGCTACGATGCTACTATTTTAACGAAAAATAAGCATATCCACAGTTTTAACGAAAAATAAGCATATCCACAGGCGTCGGCAACAGAGATGCAACCCAAGTTTCCGGCAGTCGCAACCACTACCCGTTTCTTCGATGCCGGTGGGTTGCACGTACCAACAGTCGTCGAGGAACCCGTCATATGGTGCTTCGATCCGAGGGCCTTTTCTACTCTGCGCGCAACGCCTCGATGGGGTCCAGCCGGGCCGCCTGACGTGCCGGAAGGATACCGGACAGCAGGCCGATGGCCGCCGCCAGGCCTTCTGCAAGAACCACATAGGAAAGAGGCGTATGCGTAGGCAGTTTCGGCACGAGGGTTTCCAGGAGCCATGCGCCGCCGGTTCCCAGGATGACTCCCGCGATTCCGCCGATACCTCCCAACAGGGTGGCTTCGATGGCAAACAGGCCCATGATCCAACGTTGACCGGTTCCCAGGGCGCGCAGCAGGCCGATTTCCGCCCGGCGCTGGCGCACAGCGATGGTCATGATGGTCGTAATGCCAACCCCGCCTACCAGCAGGGAAATGCCGCCGATGGCCCCCACGGCCAGGGTCAGTACACCCAGCACCGATCCCAATACCTCAAGCATCTGGGTCTGGGTGACGATGGTGAAATCCTCGCTGCCGTGGCGGGACAGCAACAGCGCTTTGATTCGGTCTGCAATTTTATCCGCATTGCTGCCGGCAGTAAAGAGCACATCGATTTCCATCAGGCTTTCCCGGTTGAACATGGCCAGGGCGCGGGAGGCCGGGATATAGACCGCATCGTCCAGATCGAATCCCAGCATCTGCCCCTTGGTGGCCATGACGCCGATGGTGCGATAGCGTTCCCCGCCGATGCGAATGCGCCGTCCCAAAGGGTTCGACCCGCCGAAAAGTTCACGGCTGACCCGGCTTCCCAAAACCGCCAGCGCCCGTGTGCCGGCAGTATGGTCGTCGGGGAGGAATCGGCCCTGGGCCACGGTCATTTGCCAGACCTGCGGTACGGCCGCGCCGACACCAAAAACATACGTCCGTCGGCTGCGTGGACCGTATTCTACGGCCGCGTTGCCCTGGACCACCGGCACGGTGGACATAATTTGTGGAATCCGGGACAGGGCCACGGCATCGTCGATGGAAAGGGGCCGGACATTGCTGATCACCGCACCGGAAACGCCCGTGGTGGAGGCTTTTCCAGGGGTGATCCCGATGAGGTTCGTACCGAACTGGGTGAATTCCCCCAACACAAAACGGTGAACGCCTTCGCCCAGGGAGGTGAGCAGAACCACTGCGGCAATTCCAACGGCAATGCCCAGGATGGTCAGAAAGCTGCGCAGGCGCTGGCCGGCAAGCGACTGCAGGGCCCATTTCAGCGCGTCACGAAAAATCATAGGATTGGTTCCGGTATGTCCGCATGAGATTTGTTCCTCAATCCCCTAAATTTTTCATTTTTCAGCCAGCGCCGTCACGGGGTCCAATTGCGCCGCCCGGCGCGCCGGCAGCATGCCGAAGAGGGTACCGGTGGCCACTGCGGTGGCGGCGGCCGCCGCCGGAGACCACCAGGGCACTGCCAGGGGGAACTCGGGGAACATCTGCCGCAGTACCAGCAGACCGGCTGTGGAAACCATCAGCCCGACGGCTGTTCCCAATAAGGAAAGGAGGGTCGACTCCACCAGAAAGAGGATCAGCACCTGCCCCCGGGTGGCGCCGACAGCCTTGAGAAGACCGATTTCCGCCGTTCGCTGGGAGATGGCGATGAGCATTACATTCATGATCAGGATGCCTGCTACGGCCAGGCTGATGGCGGCAATGCCGGCGACAGCCAGGGTCAGGGTGCGCAGGATCCGGTCGAAGGTGGCCAGAAGGGCGTCCTGGGTAATCACGGTCACATCGTCTTCACCATCGTGCCGATCCCGGATGATTTCCTGCAGGTTCCTCTTGGCCCGGGATATGGCATCCCGGTTTCTGGCCTGCACCAGAATCCGGAACAGGGATTCGGTGTTGAACAGCGCCGTGGCCGAGGCAACGGGGATAATGGCCACATCACTGATGTCCACTCCCAGGGACTGACCTTTCCGGGTCAGTACACCGATCACCCGAAACCGGCGCTCGCCGATGCGCACAAACCGGCCCAGCGGCGACCGGTTCCCGAAGAGTTCGTTTCTGGCCTTGTGCCCCAATACACAAACCGCTTCGGCCCGGGATACATCCCCGGTTGGAATGAATCGCCCCAGGGACAAGGCCAGGTTGCGAATCGGCAGAAGCTCGGCCGTGGAGCCGAGGATGGTGATTTCACGTTGCCGGCTGCCGACGGATACGGGTGCGGAACCGACCACAATGGGTGCCACCCGACGCACGGCGGTGCTGCGCGTCAGGGCCACCGCATCCTGGACGGTCAGGTCCCGGGGCGTCTGGCCCATCATCGGCGGCGGCCCGCCGGTGGTTTCGCTTCGGCCCGGCAGGACGATCAGCAGGTGGGTGCCCAGGGAACTGAACTGCCCGGCCACATATCGACGGGTTCCCTCTCCCAGGGTGGACAGCAGTACCACCGAGGCCACACCGATGGCCATTGCCAGCAGCATCAGGCTTGAGCGCAGGGGATATCCGGAAACGGCCCGGCGGCAGAAGCCGATGACATCCGCGGCTCTCATGCCTGCCCCTTAAGGTCAGAGACGATACGACCGTCCACCATCCGGATGGCGCGGGCGGCGCGGCCCCCGATATGCGGGTCGTGGGTAACGATAAGGACGGTCATGCCCTGTTCCCTGAGGGATTCGATCGCTCGAATGATTTCGTCGCCGGAGGTCCGGTCCAGGTTACCGGTGGGTTCGTCGGCAAGGATGACCGCGGGATTCATGATCACGGCCCGGGCGATGGCTACCCGCTGGCGTTGTCCGCCGGAGAGTTGATCCGGACGGTGGCCGGCCCGGCTGGACAGACCGAAACGGTCCATGGCCTCAGCTATACGATGCCGTCGTTCATGGGGGGCGACGCCGGCAAGGACCAGCGGCAGGCCAACATTGTCTGCGGCCGTGAGCCGGGGGACCAGATGAAAGAACTGGAAGATAAATCCGATTTTAAAGCGCCGGACGGTTGCCTGCTGGTCATCGGTCAACGCGGTGGTGTCCCTGCCGTCGATGCAATAGGTGCCTTCGTCCGGGCGATCCAGCAGGCCGAGGATGTTCAGCAGGGTGGATTTTCCCGATCCGGACGGTCCCATGATGGACACATACTCGCCCTTTTCCACGACCAGGCTCGCCCGGTCCAGGGCATGCACGGATTCACCCCCCACCTGAAACACCCGGCTCACATTCTCCAGGCGAATCACGGGGCGTCCTCGATTTGAACAGCAGGCGCTCCGTCTTTCAGGCCCGGTGCATCGATGTTGACCACCACCTGCTCTTGCGGCTTCACTCCGTCGATCACCTCGGTATGATCCCAGTTGGAAAGGCCGCTGCGGATTTGGCGTCGTTCGATTTTTCTATGGCCGGGATTAAACACGTAAACGTGATGATCCGCCGTGACGGCCTCGGTGGGAACCCGTACCACATCGGGGCGGCCGTCCAGGATCACTTCGATGTCGGCGCTGTAGCCGGCCAGGAGAAGAGAGAAATCCTCGGGATGGGTGAAGCCGACCTCCACATCGACGGTGCGGGCCTGCTTCTCCACGTCCAGGACGTAATCGGACACCCGGCGCACCTTGCCCTGGAAAATCCGGCTGCCATAAGCATCCATGGTGATGCGGGCCGGCATGCCCACCCGGATGCCGGCCACATCCACCTCATCGATGGGGGCGATGACGTAAAAGCAGCCGGATTCGATAATATCCACCACAGGCGGTGTGGGAACACCCAGCGGGGAGGGCGTGACGTACTCGTAACGCTCGCCGTTGATTTCGCCGATTACCCCATCAAAAGGCGCCAGCAGACGGGTGCGCTGAAGATTGGCCCTGGCTACGGCCAGCTGGGCTTCACGGACCTGCACTTCGCTGCGGGCGCCTTCGCACTCCGCGTTGAGGGCATCGGCCTCGGCAACGGCGTTTTCCGTGCGCTCCTGGGTTCCCACGTTGGATTTGAGCAGGGTCAGCAACCGGTCTGCGTTTTTAGCGGCCACCTCGGCCCGCGAACAGGCGGACAGCGTCCTGGACCGGGTGGCGGTTACTTCCCGTTCGGCCAGGAGGACCTGTGCGGCCAGATCGTTGTTCCACAACTCCAACAGCAGGGCGCCTTCCTTGACGCGGTCCCCCTCCTTGATCGGCAACCGGGCGATCTGCCCGCCGATGCTGGGAGACAGCTTGGCACGCCGGCAGGCCTTCACCGTCCCGGCACGGGTATTGGCCACCGTGCGTTCGACCGTGCCCCGGGTGACCGGCTTGACCGACACGCCTAAAGGATCAGGCCGCGTAAAATGCCAGAAGGCCCAACCCGCCGCCGTCACAATGAAGAATAACAAGATCCACTTGGGCAGTCCGCGGGAGGACGGCCCCCCGGTTTTCCGATCCGTCACCACAGCATTCACCATGCATTGAGGAAAATCACAAAAAACCGACCGATCCGGTAGCCGGATAATGGTATCTTCCTATCATCTAAGCCATTTGCCCGTTCGCTGGCAACCCTTATTCGCGGCCAGTGACTATTAACCTCCGCCGTCCTTAAGGTACCGGAGCAAAAAAGTCTCTGACGCGTGCGGCGACCTGCCGCTGGGTCATTTTGTCGCAGGGACCCATGAAGACGAGGCTTTCCGATATCGCTTTGGACTTGTCCATTTCCTTTTTCAATTCCACCTTTGCCTCACCGGGTCCCATGAGGAAAATTTTATAGGCGTCGGCGACCGCTTCGACGATCTTCTGGTAGAAGCGGCTCAATTGCTGCCGATGTCTCGCCTCCATCTTGCTGTCGGAGGCGATCTGTTGGGGGCCCCACGGCGTTCGTTTGGTCCGCGATCCGCCGGACAAGCGGACATGGCGCTCCAGATCGGATTGAATTTCACGGATTGATTTCGTATCTCCAGTCTCATTCAGGGTAACAATCACCGCCTTTTTATGGTCAATCCATATTCCCATATTTTTTTGCATTGGCTGGTCCTCCCGACCGGGTGAATGCGTTTATCCGTCGAAGCCCCCACTGAGATGATTGCTGATGGAAATATTCGAACGAGTGGCGTATACTGATTGCTTCTCCCCGGACGATATGACTTTGAAAATTATGCAACCACACGCCTTAACCCCCCCCTTCAGCCAAAGGACAATGAATGTGTCACTAAAAACGCAGATCCTGATCAACCTTATCGTACTCGCCATCATCGATACCGTCGTTCCCATTCCTATCACGGCTATGGTGCTGATTATGGTGCTGTTCCAGAAACCGAAGTGGTTCAAGGATTGGGTAGACCGAATTTACAGGCACTGAAGCCCATTCAGGGGGAACCGGGGCGACTCATACCGTAGATCAGTTTTTTGGCCTTGTCCGGCGTTACCTCTACCATCTTCTGGTCGCAACAGGTCAGTTCCCCTTTGCCCCCGGTGATTACGGCGACAATGGCACCGCAGGCGTTGCATTTGAATACTTGAGATTGGGTTGTCATGACAGTTCTCCTTTCGCTTGGGTGTTTCCCGGTTTATGTTCCACTGAACACGCGGATCAACCGGTCTTTGCCTTCCCCGTCATCGGCGGTGACGGAAAGGTCCCAGTGGGTCAGCGCCCTGGGGTCGGTGACCACCATCGCCGGGCAGTCCGCCCGGTAGGCGACCCGCTCCACGGCGCTGCCCGGATACCATTTGCCCGGTTTTTCTTTGGTGTGGGACCCCATGACGATCAAATCGGCGGCATTATCCCCGGCACCGGTGAGTATCTCCAGGTGGGGCATGGCACCGGCCCTGATCAGGTACTGGTGGTCGATACCGTCCAGGTAAGCCTCATAAAAAGACTCAAGCCGCTTTTTTGCATGGGCCACATCGGCTGTGTAGTCGATCCGGGTGTATTTGGGGAACGGGGGAACCGGGATCATATGAAACACAAACAACCGGCTGCGGTGGTGTTTGGCCAGCCCTGCCGCAAAACAGACCGCGCACTCACAGGATCTGGAGAAATCGACCGCGACCAGCACCCGTTGAAACTGCAGCTGGTCCTTTTGCGCGGGTCGGTTGACCACCATCACCGGACAGGTCTCCCGGGTGACGACGTTCTCGACCGTCGACCCGACCCGACCGGCAATCCTCACCACCCCTTTTTCTTCCGCCCGGGTCGAATGGGGACCCAGCACGATCAGATCCGTATCGATCGCTTTGGCCCACCGCAGGATCTCTTCCCACGGGTAGCCGGCGGTGATCCTTATCTCATGGGGGATGTCCGACAGCTCTTCCCTGTAGGTCTTTTCCAATGTCTGATGGATGGCCTGTTCATACTCGGCATCGGCGATCATTTCCGCGCCGGTCTCGAAATGACGGATCAAGCGGCGGTTTTCCGTCGAGGCGGATTCCATCGTATGCAGCAGATAAAGACGGGCATTCTGCTGCTTGGCCAGCCGGACTGCAGAAATCACCGGTGCATCGGTGGTAGTGACGATATCCGTGGCGGCCACGATTCGATTAAACATGATTGCCTCCTATCCGGGTGAAACCTAACAAGGAATCGGTCAGCAGTATTTGCCGAAGACAGACCGCCGGCGGGTTTTCGGTGTCCACGAAAATATGGATGGTATTGCCGACCGGGGCGATGGTTTCGAAGCGTTTTTTGAAGGCCTCCAGGTGGATCAGACGGGCATCGGACACCGACGGTTCGGTTTCCCGTTTCAGCAGCCGAGCAGCCAGGGTGGCTTCGGCGGCCCTGCATTCCACCAAGACAGGCGTTGCCTGTCGACCGGTCGCCAACCGCAGGGCTTGGGCCAGTCGAGATGCCCGGCTGAAGGTGGCATCGATGATGACGCTTTTCCCTTTCTTGAGGTCCTCCTGGGCCAGGACGAACAGCCGTTTGTAGGTAGCCTCGCTGGCAAGGGCGGAGTACATTCCCGTGCCATATGTGTCTGGATCGGAAGGGGCGGGTGAACCGGAAAACAGTTCTTTGCGTATCATATCCGAGCGAATCACGTTGAGGTCGAGGACTGCTGCCAGCGCGCTGGCGATGGTGCTTTTCCCCGAGGCGGGCAGGCCGCAGACTATCCACAGGATCGGTCGGTTGAAGGCGGCGGCATAACCATGAGCCATGGCCAGACATCGCCCGGCGGCCGACTTCAGGATGTTACTGTCTGCACTTGGGTTGCTGCGTTCCAGGAGATGAAAACAATTCACTTTGCAGCGCACCATGGCCCGGTAGCAGCAGAAAAAAGGCAGCAGCGGCAGGGAGCCGACATCATCGGTCAGGTTGACGTACCACCGGATCAGGGATTTGGCAGTTTCCGAAAAATGGATGTACTCAAGATCCATGATCAGAAAAGCCAGGTCGCTGATGATATCCAGAATGCGCAGTTGGTCATTGAATTCGATGCAGTCGATGATCTGGATGCCGGTTTTCGTAAAGTAAATGTGGTCGGTTCTTAAATCTCCGTGGCCATCCTTTATTTTGCCCTCCATGCGGCGGCGGTGAAAAAGGCGTTGATGCCGGCGATAAAAAGAGCGGGCGGCGGACCGGACGAACTCGAATTCCTGCCGGTCGATCCACACACCGGCGAATGCCTCGGCCAGTTGCAGATTCTCCTCCCAGGCAAGGGGGGCAGTCGGGGCCGCGTTGCAAACTGTGGCGGTCTGTTCGTAAAAGCCGACCAGCAGGCGGGCCAGCGATTCGATTTCTGTGTCATCCAGCGTGCCACGCTGCAGGCGCTGTTGCATGGAATCGGTGTCGGCAAGCTGATGCATCTTTACGGCAAACTCCACCGTTGGGCCTGAACCACCCAGCCGATACGTGCGGTCATGCCGGGTGATGGGAACCGCGTCGATGTATACACCATGGGACAGGCGACGGTTCAGCACGATTTCCTCCAGACAGAAATGCCGTCGCTTTTCAAGACTCGTAAAATCCAGGAACCCCAGATCCACCGGCTTTTTGATTTTGTAGACAAACGGGCCGGTTAAAAAGACCGTCGAGATGTGGGTTTCACGCCGTTGGACAGTTTCCACCGGATGCGGGTAAAAGCTCGCCTGCATCATGGTCTCAAGAATCTCGGCCTGGTGGTTCTTTTCCATAGGCTATTTTTTCAAAAGGCCGGATTTTTTCAGATTGGCCTTGATATACGACCCGTGCAACCCCAGATGGATGGCGATCGCCACCAGAAAAAGTATTGCCAGCCAGGCATGCACCTCCATCAACAGATGGCGGGTCCCGATCAATAATCCCTCCCTGTGGCCGCTACCGTGAGGCAGCACCAGCCAGTTGACCAGCCCGGTTACGGCCAGCAGCGAAAAAAGGACAAAGGAAATGACGTTTACCGTCCACAACTTTAATGGCTTTCCCATGTTAATTGATCCCCCTCCCATTAAAAAACAACCATGCAAACCCAAAACCAAAAATTCATGGGCCCTGATCGGTCACGACCGCCGGGCGGATGCCGACACAGCTGAGAACCCTCTGCGGCTGTTACCACCCTTCATGTCCCTGCAGACGGGCATTTAAGTGCAGACAACCCAAAAAAGAATCCAGGGAAAATGATTTTGGCAAGGATCGACGAGCGTTGCAAGCGTCAATTACCCTTGCCGACGCACGCTGCAGCGTCTGATGGTGAGGGCGGCATTTTTTACAAGCTGTAAAAAGAACTGACACGTTTAATAGCCGTTTTATCTGCAACCCTGGCCACGTCGTGCAGTCTGGAAACCGATGTCAGCAATCACCATCCTGACCGGAGCCATATCGGATTCGATCCAGTGAAGCGGACGGCATTAGGAGTCCGGGTAATTTGTCTGCGTAAAGTGTTTTGGGCGGATCAACCACGATAGTAATGACTACCTCAGAAGTCTATGAATCAGGTTTCGTTTAAAACGATTGGAATTGTATAACGCAGTGGATTGATACATTGGGTGCTGAGCCACCTCGCTGACCAGTTTTTTGGCATCGGCATCGGATACCTTTATCTGACGACTCGACAAAATACCTTTGGCGATGTTGTGGCTAATCATTCGGATGGACTGATTCCCAAGCGGGCTTTTTTTTGATGACTCAAGGAAAATTGCTTCGGCTAAATAGGCAACTGCCTCGTCCTCATGCCCTGAGTGGGGGCCGATATTTCTCATATCCACAATCGCATGGGTGGACTCGTGTATGAAAAAACCTTGGTCACGCCAATTGGAAATAGAAAAATTGGGTCTGAGTTCAAAGCTGTCGTAACTGGGGTCATAGGAAGCTCCAGCTGAAGGACCGGCAGCTCCCTTTGTTCGTATTAAAATATTGTCGGATTGAAGAGCCAAATACAAAGAACTGCTATAGTCTTTCGGGAATATTTTATAACGCAAGAATTCGAAATTAAGTTGTTGTATATTCAGGTTGGTGAGCAAGAATACCAGAATATCATGTTTTATTGTCATAATTTATACCCTCCTCTATTGAAAAGGGATAGTTGGCAGCCGTTTAGCTCCTATTATATCGAGCGACCTTGGGAATCCTCTCTTCAATCGGATTGTCAAACATCACTGCAAACCCCCTGTCTTGGGATCGCACGACAGTACCTATTATGCTGGTCCTTGTGTCGAAGGCAACAATCGGGAATCGAAGGCTGATTTTTTGTCCATTTTTTATCCTCCGCCGGGTGTATATGTATATGCCGCCCGCACTTACGTTGCCGATCAGATCTCGATACGTTCCGGACTTGACGGTGTATTTCGCACTGTACAGGGCGGTGTGGCGAGGATAACGGCGCAGATCCGATTTTGTGGTCATTTCCCATTCACCTTTTCCCGTAAATTCCCCGAGCACTTGAATGTCACCACCCGTCTCGCCGGCAGGATTGCATCTTCACCAGTGGCCGGATTCCGTCCTTTCCGTTCGTTTTTTTCCCTCACGCAGAATTTGCCAAAACCGGACACCAGGACATCATCGCCAGATCCCAGGGTGGATTTGATAAGTTCAAGAAGCGTCTCGACGATCTCGACGGATTGTTTTCTGAGAAAGCCGAGTTCATTCTGGATTTTTTCTGCGATGTCTTTCTTCGTCAGGGCCATGTGTGCGATCTCCGTTTCGTAAATAATGGAAATGAGAGGAAGGATAAAACCACGTTGGCAAAAAATCCGATCCTTGTCAAGGGTTTGGTATTTCTTGACAATCTGACTGGCGAAGAATATTGCTCAATTGTTCCATCGCTCTGAAGGAATCATCCCGCGTATTGAAAGTCCGATTACAAGGGTAAAAAATACTTGCTGGGTGTGGCGGCAAGATGGACCGTTGATCAAGAAATGGAACGCAACGGTATGAGAAGAATCACCCGGTTGCCCTTGGACGATTCGTCCTGTGCCCTCCCAGCCTTGGCCTGGATCAAGAAAAAACTGATAAAATAGGGACTCCAATTGAAACAATATGCCGCTATTTCCGGGAACTGGATTGGAAGGTTGATTCGGGACTTTATTGCCACTTTGTCTTACAACACCATGCAAGACGACACTGGGGAACCCGCTTGGGATTTTGCGTTGGTAGGCTTTGCCCCCCTGCGCCACCATACTGCACTATCCCACGATATCCCGCCTGGTTTCAAACCACGTGTCAGATTCCAACCTTGCGGGCTGAATGGCAAAACCGATATCATCCGTCAGGAAAAGACCCTGGCATCCTCCAGCTTGATCTCAAGTTCGGCGATGGTGATTTCTGAGAGCCCGAAAAAATCAGCTTCCGGTGTGGCGGCCAGAACGCAGGATTCAACGCCCCGCATACCGATACCCAGGCTGTTGGTGGTTTTGTCCGCAAGCCGGACCATCATCATTAAATCGTTTTCTTTTTCCAGATCGGTCTTATGGTGATCGCGGGCGATGCGGCAGTAGTGGTCAGGCAGGTTCCAGTGGCGCAGGAGGGCATAGCCGTAGACACTGTGGAAATTGTCCATCACCTCGTTGAGCAGAATATCCGAAGGCATCCGGTTTAGGGTGCCGGTCCGCCTTACCGCATCGGTGACAGTCAGAATAAGTAGTTTCCCCATGTCGTGGATCAGCCCGGCAGTGAAGGCTTCCTGAGCTTTTTTCCTCAACCCGCATCGGTTTGCAATCCATTGGGCACTGATGGCAGTTCCCACGGAATGTTGCCACAGTTTCTGCATCAGACCGCTGATGAACGGATCTTTGGAATGGAACTGCCGCTTCTGCGATACCAGTATGGCGATGTTGGCGATTTCCCGGCTGCCCAGGCGGACCATGGCGGTATGTACCGTGGATACTTTTTGCATTCCCTTATAAAAGGCAGAATTGGCAATGCGAAGCACCTGGCTGGTCAGCGACGGATCGCAGGTAATCATCTTCTCGATAACAGCCATATCAGGTTCCGGTTTGGAGGCCTCGTGCTGAATTTTCAGGCCGGTGGCGTTGAATACTGGCAGAACGGCCTTCCTGCTGGTCAGATAGGCCTTGATGATTCCCAAAAAAGACTGTTGTTGATCCATAATTGCATTACTTTCCAAGCAATCGTTCCAGTTCCCCGAGTGGCCTAGGTTTCTGGAAGCGTGGCAGGCAGCGCATAATTTCTTCAATGGTGGTAACTCCCTGAGCCGCCTTGTATAGGCCATCTTCAAAAAGGGTTACCAGGCCGGTGGTTTGTGTGCAGATGTGTCGGATCTGGTGGCTGGTTTTTCGCTGGATCAGGCCGTCCCTGACCTCATCGTTAAGCACCAGCAGTTCGAAGGCGGCCACGCGTTTGCGGTAGCCGGTGTAGCGGCAGTGGTCACATCCACGCCCTTTCCTGAAGGTTGCTCCTTCCAGGTGGCGAGGTTCGCAACCGATGCGCAGCAGGTCCATCGGGGTGAGTTGGTAGGGCTGGGCGCAATGGCTGCATATGCGGCGCAGCAGCCGTTGGGCCACCACGCACACCACGGTAGAGGAGATGAGAAATGCGTCGATGTCCATATTCAGCAGCCGCAGCAACCCCCCGATGCTGTCTTCGGTATGGAAGGTCGTAAGAACCTTGTGACCGGTCAACGCAGCCTGGACCGCGATTTCTGCCGAGAAGGTATCCCGTATTTCACCGATCACGATTACATCGGGGTCCTGGCGCACGATGTGCTTCAGCGAATCTTCGAAAGTAAGATTGATTTTGGGATCGATGGAGCATTGGCCGATGCCGTCGATGACATATTCGACCGGATCCTCGGCGGTGATGATGCTGGCCTCCATCGTGTTGAGTTGATTGATGCAGCTATAGACGGTCGTGGTCTTTCCGGAACCGGTGGGGCCGGTGATCAATATGACGCCGCTGGGACGGTCCAGGGCGTCTTCCCGAAAACGGTGCATTACCCGTCTGGCCATGCCAATCTGGTCAATGTCGAGCAGTTCTGTCTGACGGTTCAACAGCCGCAGGACGATCTTTTCTCCTTTTACCGTGGCGTAGAAGGAGACCCGGATATCCATCTGGTACCCACCGTGATCGAACATGATGCGGCCACCCTGGTGGCGTCTTTTTTCAGCGATATCCGCCTTGCACAGCACCTTGATACGCGTACTCAACGCCTGGGCGATACTCATGGGGTATTCCTGGTGCTGAACCAGAACACCGTCCAGCCGGTACCGCACGCGCAGCCGGTCAGCCAGCGGATCGATATGGATATCGCTCACATCGGCAGCATCGATGGCGTCGACGATGATGGCATTGACAATATCCACCACGGATTCGCCTGTTTCGGAAGAGATATATTCCCCGAATTTTTTGTCGGATCGCAGGTGATTGATGGCGGCTTTGATGGACGGTTTGGTGGATATGGCGGGAATGACCGGCTGGTGCATGGCCTTAGTGGCCGCATCCACATCCCGCGGGTCCATGGGATCGGCGAAAGCTACCAGTACTTTGTCGCCTTCCAGGCGTACGGGAATGAAATTGTGTTCCAGGTACTGGACGACGGATCCCCGGTTGAACAGCTCCGGGTTGGTTTTCAGGAAATCCGGTTCGATGAATGGAAAGCCCAACTGGATGGAAAGCACGCTGATCAGCTTGCGTTCCTCGATAAGATTGTGGGCTACCAGCACTTCTCCAAGCTTGCGCTTGGGTTCCTCCTCCGCTTGCAGCTTGAGGGCCAGTTCGAGATCCTGCTTGCTGATCAGGCCCAGTTCCACCAGAAAGTCACCGATTCTCAGGCAAGGTGAGTTTTCCCGCAAAGTCTGCCGGATCTGTGTTTCGCTCAGGTAGTTGAGCTCTTTGATAATCTCAAGCAAAGGCTTTTCGGTTTTGATCTTGGATCTGACGCGCTGTGCATACTCGACCTGCGCATCGGTAAGCGTCCCGACGTCGATCAGAAGACCGATGATTTTACCGTATTTCCCTGTTTTCAAGTCTTCAGGTGTCACGATTCCAATTCCTTCCGAAAGCCGAAATTCAAATAGTATATTTATCGCCTGAGATAGCGATGCGCTTTAGGTTCAACCTGCCGATCCGGTCGGTTTGATATTTATACGGGTGCTTTTAATAGTGGTTCACTTGCAATATCTGTATCGGCACACTCAATTCCTTCTTTAGCTATTTATGGGATATCGGAAAGCACCTCCTGATATTGAGATCTTCCAGTTGATCTCCGGGTGTTGCGCCTCGGGCGGCGTTTGGGCGATTTGTAATACCTGGCAAATACGACCTTCGGGCCCCTGCCCAGTTCATCGGCGATTGCCCGCATCAGGCGTTTGGATGTCATTTTGAAATTGATTACGCGGGACAGAGTCATCTTCGTAACGCCGGATTTGTCTGGCAAATCCATCTGGTGCCGGAACGGTTCGATATTTTTCGGTGTGTGCCACATGCCAGCTGGCCAAAATGTTATGACGACTTTGTGGTTGCGACGATTACCGCAAGCAGCCGAATCTGACTATCTGAGGAAAACCCGGATCGTTCGAATATGGTTGCTTTATCGGTAAATACCTGGATACTATCCAAGATATCTTAGAAGGTGTTCCTTTTATAAATGAAGCTGCTATCAGTACCATACGGACAGGTTGTGGGGTAACTGTCCCATGCACCATTTATGGCCACCTCCGGATCGGCCTGACCATTTGCGTATATCTTTTTTTCGCCATCTTGCGCCTCCTTGCGAAACCTTCTTTGCCCTGATCCTGTTTGCGGATCCTCCCCATGCAGGAACGATAAATCGTACGACGTGTTATCGGACTTCTTTTTTGCCCATAAGGAGGTGGCTATGAAAAAGATTCGTCTGTCAGTCCTTGCCGCGTGTTTTATTTCAATATTGATTGCGGGATGCGCCCGCAACGAGCCATGGCGGACCACGACCGCACCGCAGGATTGTGATGACAACCCCGATGCATGTGCGACGGCTATATGGGAGCGGCACACAGGATACAAGTTGGCTTTCATCGAGTTCACCGAACGGGGCAATGTTTTTTCAAATGAGCACGCACAGACCGTCTATGATCGATTGTGGGATCTCAGCAAAAAGCCTCAGCCGCTTGCCATTATGGTGTTCGTACATGGATGGAAGCACAACGCCAATACCAAAGATGGAAATGTCATTAGCTTCAGACATGCTCTGAAGAATCTTGGCGAAAGCGGCGTCCTCGGACCTCGCCAGCTGGTGGGGGTATATATCGGGTGGCGGGGATTGTCGGTGCATGGCCTGGGGTCAGAAAATCTATCCTACTGGGACAGAAAAGCAGTGGCCCAAGAGGTAGGAAAGGGCGGTGTTTCAGAGGTGTTTATCGAGTTGGAGAAGATTGATCGTTCCAATTCCAGAAATTACCTTTTTATCGTCGGGCATAGTTTTGGGGGTGCCATTACGCTGTCGGCGTTGAATGAAATCTTTTTAGAACGGTTGAAAACTGCCCATGGCAACGCAGATGTGCCCCTTAGGGCCTTCGGAGAAGGAACGGTTATCATAAACCCCGCAATTGAAGCCAATCAGATTCTGCAGCTAAAAGAGTCGAGCATGGCTTTAGGCGGCGCCGATCCATATCAGCCCAATTTATTGCATGTCTTGAGCTCGAAGGGAGACTCCGCCACCCACACTGTATTCCCGATCGGCCAGGCGCTTGGCGTTGGGCTGACTTGGAATCAGCACAATCTTCAACGGAAATACAAGAGTAAGAATTACCTTCTATCTGAATATGACTTGGATACGACCACGGTGGGCAACTACATTCCCTTCCACACAGCCGCTTTGCTGGATCTCGAAGGCATACGTGAACCGGAGTCGCAGAAGCTTTTTAAAAAATTCAAGGTGGTTTTAGACAGAAAGGCCATGCCGACGTTGGGTCAGTGGATTATCCACAGTTATTGTTCTAACCCTCAGGTTTCGGAAGCCGGCCAGACCGAATATTTTCCGTGTGAAGACAATGAAGCCGTCTCTTTTATCTATACAACCGAGTCTTTTATCAAAGATCACAATGATGTCTTTAACGACAATGTGATGGCCTATTTTTCCACACTGGTCAGTGAAGCAATATTCAAGCAGGATCAAACACGATATTTTCCCCGCTGTGCACAAGATGGGCGATTTTTATTCGAATCGTGTTTTAACTACCATCGGGAGCGGTACAAAGGATTAAAGGATGCTTTCTAAAATTCCAAAGCGACCGAGACGGCCTCAACTTCCGGGATACATTCAGAAGCAATCGTGAGTTCGGCAATCCCGCCGCCTTTCCCGTCCTGCTGGAGGCGAAGGATCAGGTGGCAGTCCTGGACGTGGCCGCATGGGTGGACGCATTTATCCATGAAACCGCAGCAGCCCACCACTGTTCATGACAAGCAACGGGGCAATATCACAAGTTGATCGCAACGCACAAGGAGGCGCCGTGAACAAGCCCTTTAGCCTAAAGAATTCTGATTCATTATATTTTATTATTGACTAAAAAGTTGTCCATTTATCTTAAGGTTTAAGAGGTCTAAAAGATGTCTGATAAACCCTCCTATGAAGAACTCCATCAAAAGGTCATAGACCTCGAAAAAAGCTTAGGGATTTTTCGCCCTTTAGTGGAAAAAAGTTCAGATCTTTTTTATCGAACAAGTCTCGATGGTAAAATATCCTATATCTCTCCTTCGGTATATAAACTAACGGGTTATACCGTTGAAGAAGCTATTGGAATAAATTTGGCTGAAGAAATATACCTGATTCCGGATGAACGGAAGTTTTTATTAGAAGAGCTTCAAAGCAAAGGGGAAGTGGTTAATTTTGATGCTCAATTAAAAAAAAAGATGGGTCAGTCTGGTGGGCATCTGCAAGTGCGCATTTCTACAGAGATAAAAACGGAAAAATACTGGGTGTTGAGGGAATAACTCGTGATATAACTGAATTGAAAACTGCAAACCAAGCTCTAAAAGAAAGTGAAGAACGATTTCGGTTGGCATTTCGAACTCTTCCGGACGCTATCAATTTAAACAGACTTTCCGATGGGGTGTTTATTGATATCAATGATGGATTTACCGATCTTACGGGTTATTCACGCAAGGAGGTCATCGGAAAAAAATCAATTGATATCAATATATGGAAAGACCCGGATGACAGGAAAAGATTGATAGATGGACTGATGAGAACAGGCCATGTTAAAAAACTCGAGGCTCAATTCGTAAGGAAAAATGGAGACATCGGCATCGGCCATATGTCTGCCCGCATCCTTCATATTAACGATGAAGATGTCATTCAATCCATAACTAAGGATGTTACTGAGCGCAAACAGGCAGAAAAATCCCTGAAGGAAAGTGAGGAACGTTTACGTTTAATTACGGATAATATGGACGATGTAATCACCCAGACAGATGCGCAGATCAAAGTTGTTTTTGGCAGTCCTTCTTTAGAGCGAGTTCTTGGGTATCGGTCGTGTGAGATGATCGGGAAGCCTGCCATTGATTTCATACATCCAGATGATATCGAACGAGTTCTCAAGGAAGCGACAGAAGCCAGGCAAAATCATGCTCTTTCGGTTCTATTGCAATACCGATGGCGACATGCAAATGGTACTTTTGTGTGGGTAGAATCTTCAACACGCCTTCTCTACGATGAACATGGCTTTTCGAAGGGAGCCATCTTCGGCACGCGTGATATCTCCGATCGCATTCAGGCCGAGAAAGAAAAAGAAGCGCTGGAAAAACAACTTATGCAAGCACAGAAATTTGAAGCGTTAGGCCGTCTTTCCGGAGGAGTCGCCCACGATTTGAACAACCTGCTTTCACCGATACTTGGATACAGTGAGCTGCTTTTAGATGATTTTGCAGCAAATGATCAACGTAAAGAGAAGATAGAGCAGATTAACAAAGCTGGAAGTAGAGCTCGGGATTTAGTTCGCCAACTGTTGGCTTTTAGTCGTAGACAAACCTTGGAATTCAAGCCATTAAACATCAACAATGTCCTTACTGATTTTGGAAAACTTCTTCAGCGTACCATTCGGGAGGACATTAAGCTTAGTATTTGCCTATCACCTTTAATGAAGCCCATAATGGCCGATATTGGGCAGGTAGAGCAAGTGATTATGAACCTATCGGTTAACGCTTCAGACGCCATGCCAGGGGGAGGAAAATTAACGATTGAAACAGCAATAGCTGAACTGGATGAAAATTATGCCTCAACTCATCCTGTTGTCAATCCAGGCGAATACGTTATGCTGAGTTTTAGTGATACAGGACACGGAATGGATGAAGGAACCCGTTTAAAAATTTTCGAACCATTTTTTTCAACCAAGGGTAAACAAGGGACGGGTTTAGGGCTTGCAACCGTTTACGGTATCGTCAAACAACATAAAGGCAACATCTGGGTCTATAGCGAACTCGGTAAAGGAACGATATTTAAGGTTTACTTGCCAATTACTGAAAAATTACCTGCTGACGCATCAATTGGAAAAAAGGTAAATTCTAATTTAAAAGGTCATGAAACTATTTTACTGGTAGAAGACGATAAACAGGTGCGCGATCTTGCCCACGAAATCCTAATAAAAAATGGATATAAGGTATTCCAGGCTCAAAATGGGAAAGATGCGCTGAAGGTCTGCGAATTAAATGAAGACTCGATTGATCTGTTACTCACCGATGTGGTTATGCCGGAGATGAACGGCAAGGAGTTATTTTCCATTTTAAGAAAAAAACATCCAAACATGAAGGTCGTCTATATGTCTGGATATACAGAAAACGTTATCTCCCACCATGGTGTGCTTGATGAAGGTCTGCAATTTATCCAAAAACCTTTTACAGTTTATAATCTGACTGCAAAATTACGAGCGACCCTAACAAAATAGGTGCTTCCCATTTAACGGTTAAGTGATCGCAGGGCGATGATGTAATTTGACGGTAGGTTTGAAACCATTTAACATCTGGTTTGAAATCGTGTGATCGGAACTGTAAAACGTCATTCAATATTTATTTTTAACGCATCGATAGGGGCGGGCCTTCCGAAAAAATAACCTTGCCCCAAATCAAAACCAAGCTCTTGGCATACCTTAGCTTCTTCGGAGCATTCTATACCTTCTGCGAGAGTAAGTATACCAAGATCATGAGATGCATTGATAAAAGTTGAAACCATTTGATGTAGTCGCTTTGGTGCGAGGTGAATTTTACGAATTAGGGAAATATCAAATTTGAGGTAATCCGGAGGTGTGTTTGAAAGCTCCACCAAACGTGTTTGGCCGACACCAAAATCATCGAAAGCCAACCCCATGTCCATCTTTTCCAAGGCATCCCGTAGCAGAATGAGATTATTTGTTTCTGCAGCCGTCTTCTCATTTATTTCCAACACAATTTTGTTCGATGGAGCTATGTCACGTATCCTTTGCATGGATGCCAGTAGGTCGTCAATTCCGTTGATTTCGAACTCGCAGGAATTGACGAATAGCAAGGGGGAACCATGTATATGCTTACCCAATTCTACCCCTGTTTCACGGAAAAGAGAACTCAATTCAGAGCCACATCCCAAACACTCTGCCAATTCCAATAATTCAGCCGGGTTCGAAGGCAAGCCTTCATTGCCAACCCGTCCAAGAATCTCGTATCCAACTTCAGCCATATCAGGGAATTTTAATATTGGTTGAAAATGCGGTATTACATTCCGATCGTGAATTAGCATCCGCAACTTTGGTTCAAAAGAAGATAAGTCAAAATTTATGAAATCTTTAGAATATGTTGCGGGAATCGTCTCTGGTTCTTTGGTAGATATTGAAGACGAAATTGTCTTTACCTTAAATTTGTAGTTCCCTATTGATATTGTATCGTTTGGTTCGAGAAGTTGCGCGTTTTTGACCTTATTTTGGTTGACATATGTACCGTTAGTGCTCTTAAGGTCCCGAATCCACATTAAATCACTGCTTATGCGAATTTCACTATGATGTCTGGAGATAAGCCCATTACTCAATTTAAGATCACAGTCGTCAGCCCGACCAATAACAAGAGGAACTGACTTGATATTGACAAGCCATTTGCTATCTGCGTCAGTAACAGCCTCTAAACACCATTGCATTTTTTTTCCTTTTCAGGACTTATTTTTTATCATGATTTTACTTCATTTTTTTCCCTAACCTTGAACCATTTTCGGACACACAGTTGCCTTAAACGCCTATGAAGTGTAAAAAGACGGAGGTGGACCCCATCGGCTGGACAGCCTGAGGGGTAGAATAAGCTATGAGCCGAGAGCTTTTTAAAAGATAAAAAGGCATCAGGCAGCCTCGGCGAAAGGATGGGGCAGACCGTAATAAACCTCATCCGGGGTTCTGTCGTCAAGGGCCGAATGGCCCCGTTCGTGATTGTAATAATCGAGCCACCGGCCCAGACCCTGCCGCAGCGCCTTACCGGTGTCGAATGCGTGCAAGTAAATGTATTGGTGTTTGAGGGTCCACCACAGCCGCTCGACGAATATATTGTCCTGGCAACGACCCCGACCATCCATACTGATGGCGACCTTGTTATCGATGAGAACCTTGGTGAACGCGTTGCTGGTAAATTGAGCCCCTTGGTCGGTATTGAAGATTTCCGGTGGCTCATAGCGGCTCAACGCCTCTTTAAGGGCATCGATACAAAAGGCGCTGTCCAGGGTGTTGGATATCCGCCAGGCGAGCACCTTGCGGCTGTGCCAGTCCATGATCGCCACCAGATACATGTACCCACTGGCCATGGGGATGAAAGTGATGTCGCTGGCCCAAACCTGATTGGTGCGACTGATGGTCATACCCCTTAGCAGATAAGGATATACCTTATGCTGGGGATGGGGGCGGCTGGTCCGCGGTTTGGGATACACCGCCTCGATACCCATTAATCGCATCAGCCGCTGAACCCGTTTGCGATTGGCTGTTATGCCCTGACGATCCAGCTGGCGGCTGATCGTTCGGCTGCCCGAGGATGGATTGGTAAGATACAGTTCGTCGATCTTGCGCATCAGTTCCAGCTCTTCTTGGCTTATGGGTATGGGTTGGTAGTAATAGGATGACCGGCTAAGATCGATTAGTTCACACTGCCGGGAAACGCTCAGCTGCCGATCCAACGGATCGATCATGGATTTACGCTGTTTGCGATTCAGCTGCTGAGCTTGCGTGCTAAAAAATCGTTTTCCACCTTGAGTTGACCGATCTGGCGGTACAGTTCGGCGGTTTGGGCATCGGCCTGTTTTCTGGATCGGTGGCTTTTATCGAAGATATCGGCTGCACCGTCGAGCATCTGCCGCTTCCAGGTGGAAATCATGGTGGGGTGAACACCAAATCGACTGGCCAACTGTGCTGCGGTTTCTTCGTTCTGAATGGCAGCCAGAGCGACCTTGGCTTTGAACTGTGGACTGTGTGATTTGCGCTTGTTACCCATCGTCAGATCCTCCTCATTTTTGGTCTGACTCATAGCTTAGCACATTGTCCAGTTTTTGGGGTCCACCGCCGACCCGAGAAATAATGCGATCGCTAAAATAAGGTTGTAGCCAGCATGTACCGAAATTGCCGGAAGAAGCGATTTTGACCTGATTCTGAACATGATTGTTACCATCGACATCATTCCAGTAGCTGTCCATGCCGGCAAATCATAGAAACCGACTTTTCGACCATCAAATTCTAACATTTGCATTAAACAAGCAAAATCTGTGCAGTAATATCCTTTAAGATCCTATTAAATCACAAATTTAAGAGTAACATTCTGTAAACACAGTTTAATTTTAGACTATTATTTAAGATAGGATTCTATTCTCACCTAAAATTTGGACAAAAAATGAGAGCATTTTGCCAATTTTTGTGAGTTAATTGAACCACGAAAAAAATAAGGACAAGAAAGAGATCCCCCGGTAAATTTTCACGCCGGGGCGCATACGGCGACAAATCGGGTAATCTAACGCCTGGCTGGGGGCATTCAATCTCTGCCGACCAGCATAGCATCCCGGCGAACATTATAAAACGACGGCAGGACAATACGCCCGGAGGATTTGCTGCCGTATGCCAAAATGTCGGCATACCGCTTGTCTATGACGTCCACCATCATCGTTGTCTGCCGGATATGCTCAGTATTGAAGCAGAGACGCACGAGGCGCTGGAAACATGGAATCGGGAGTTCCTGTTTCATGCCTCATCACCGCTTTACCGTTTTTCTGAAACGATGGATCGGCGGCACGCTGACACCATTGATGAGATGGATTTTCCCAAGACCTGGCGTGCCCTTGATATTACCGTGGATGTGGAGGCCAAGGCCAAGGAACTGGCGGTATAGAAATGGGGCAACGACCTGAAGCGATAGCTTCAAGGCGTCCAAAAGCTTGCGTTGATCATCAGCTGCTTTTTGATTATAAATGAATATCGTCCTTCCTCCATCCAATTTATAGACAGCCGAACCAACTTGAAAAGGAGGTTTGCCGACATGATTCGCGAGGAATTGACCCGGAATGCCGTCCATCAGCTCATACGTGGCCAACAGCTTGGCGTTCTCTCCACCGCCGGTGAGAAGGGCCCCTATGCCAGTTTGGTGGCCTTTTCAATTTCGGATGACGATCGACGTCTTTTTTTTGTCACGCCCCGGACCACCCGTAAATTCGCCAATATCACGGCAGACGCCCGGGTTGCCCTGCTGGTCAATAACAGCATCAATCGCCCTGAAGATTTTCATCAGGCTGCGGCGGTCACGGCGGTTGGTCGCGCTTTAACAATCGTTCCGCCGGAGCTGGAGTCCGTGCGCGATCACTACCTGGCCAAACACCCGTACCTGAAAGAATTCGCCTACTCGCCAAGCTGTGCGTTCGTGGCCATTCGGGTGGAACGTTACATCCTGGTGGAACGTTTTCAAAACGTCACCGAATACCGGATCGAAGATGAACTGGATTCTACCCATTGAGACAGTGCCGACCGGCAGCGGGCACCTGATTGGGGGCAAGGGCAATGCACTTCGGCAGCTTTCGGACCAAGGCCTGCGAATCCCCCGGACCCTGTGCGTGACCACCCAAGCGTACAAGGATTTCGTTGATGATTCGGGGCTCAGGGAGAAAATTAACCTTGAACTCAATCGCAAAGTCTTTTCCCAGATGCGCTGGGAAGAGGTGTGGGATGCCTCACAGCGGATACGCCTGTTGTTTTTACGTGCACCCATGCCGGCAGCCTTGCAGTTGGAATTGGAGCAATCCATCTCCCGTACCTTCAAAGACGCGACAACGGTGGTACGATCGTCGGCACCGGACGAGGACGGCAGTGGGCACAGTTTTGCCGGACTACATGCTTCCTACACCCACCTGCACGCGACGGACGAGGTGATTCGCCACTTGCGGCTCGTGTGGGCGTCGCTTTGGTCAGACGCGGCCCTGCTGTATCGTCAGGAATTGGGATTGGACATCCTTACCAGCTCCATGGCGGTGCTGATCCAGGAGATGATCCCTGGTCGCGTGTCGGGTATTCTTTTTACCCAGGATCCCACCCGATCGGATCGTGCCATGGTTGAATCGATCCACGGGATGAACCCGCCCTTGGTGGATGGTAAAATTTCGCCGGATCGCTGGGTGCTGGAGGCCGACACCGGCCTGGTCATCGACCACGTTTCCCCGGAGTCGAGAGCCCAGTGGCAGCCGCCGGACGGCACCGATGGTGAGTTGGTTCCGCTTCCCGAACGACTGAAACACCAGGCGCCGTTATCCACGGACAGCATCGCTATCCTGTGGACGGCCGGTGAAAAGATCGCCGGGATGGCAGGCAGCCCACGGGACATCGAGTGGACGTTTCGCGACGACGATCTGGTGGTGCTTCAAGCCCGGCCCATCACCGCATTGACGCAACCGGCGGACGGAGACCAACGCTCCTGGTACCTGAGTCTGCATCGAAGTTTGGACAACCTCTTGCAGCTTCAACGAAAAATCGAAGACAACCTGATTCCCCAAATGCAGGCGACAGCGGAGGCACTGGCGCGCGAGCCGCTTGGGGGCTTGAGCGACGCCGCGTTGGCCGCCGAAATCCAGCGCCGTTGGAAGATCAACCGTTACTGGACTTCCGTCTACTGGGATGATTTCATTCCCTATGCCCACGGTATGCGCCTTTTTGGTCAGGTCTACAATCAGGTGATGACGCCAGATGACCCATACGCATTCATGACCTTGTTAAAAAACCAGAACCTGATCAGCATCAAAAGAAACCGGGCGCTGTCCGAACTGGCATCCGGAGTTCGCCGTCAGCCCCGACGGGCACAGGCGCTTGGCGATAATGACCTGGATGCCCTGGACGCGGATTTTCGAACTGCACTGGAAAGTTTCGTTCGGCGCTACGGTGATCTGAGCTGTACGGTCACCGGTGCCGTCGACTGCGCTCCGGATGCCGGTACGCTGGCCAACATGCTCCTCGAAATGGCCAAGCTGCCGGAGACTTCTGAAAATGACCAAGAAAATGAGTCCTCCCTTGATCTGGAGTCGCGATTCTTTGACGCCTGTTCGCCTTCCATGGCGGCGGACTGCCGTCAACTGCTCTCCCTTGGGCGGTCCAGTTACCGCCTCAGGGACGATGACAACATTCTATTGGGTGCTATCGAGGCCCAGTTGATTGCAGCTGCCCATGAAGGTCGGCGCCGAATCGCTGCCGGCAGCGCCGAACTTGCCGATGTCATGGCGAAACTGGGCCTCGATCACGGGGATGAAACGATCATCGCAGCACATGCATCACGGCCGCCGGTCGTGCGTGATCGACAAATTACCGGGCAGCCTGCAGGACCTGGCCTGGCCCGGGGGCGAGCCCGAGTGATTCACCGGCACACGGACATTGCCCGATTCAAGCGCGGTGAAATCATCGTCTGCGACGGTGTGGATCCCAATATGACCTTTGTTATGCCCCTGGTCGCCGGCATCGTCGAACGGCGCGGCGGTATGCTGATCCACGGCGCCATCATCGCCCGGGAGTATGGATTGCCATGCGTCACCGGTGTAGCCGACGCCACCCGGCGAATCCGAACCGGCCAACAGATTACGGTGGACGGATATCTGGGTATCGTTACGCTTGCCGATGAACCCGGGACATTCAGTCCGGAAGAGACCCAAAGCAACAGCGCCGACAAGGTGAAACCATGACCAAGGATCGATCCGAACGTCCCGTGCTTGTGGTCGGCGCGACAGGATATGTGGGCGGACGTTTGGTGCCCCTGCTGGCATCCCGCGGATACCAGATTCGTGCCATGGGCCGGTCCCTGCAGAAGCTCAATTGTCGCCCGTGGGCGCGCCTTGCCCAGGTCGAAACGGTGCAGGCCGATGTACGGGATGTGCAATCATTTGTTTGTGCCGCCCAAGGGTGCCGTGCGGCCTTTTACCTGGTTCACTCGATGATTGCAGATAAAAAGGGATATGCGCAGGCGGATCGGGAAGGGGCGCTAAACATGGCCGCCGTGGCCGCTGCTTGCGGCCTTGAGCGGATCATTTATCTGGGCGGACTGGGCGACAGGGATGACCGGCGGCTCAGCTCTCACCTGCGCTCCCGGCACGAAGTCGAAATTATTCTTGCCAGCGGGCCGGTGCCGGTAACCAACCTGAGGGCCGCCATGATCCTGGGCTCGGGCAGCGCCAGTTTTGAGATGCTTCGCTATCTGGTTGACCGTCTTCCCGTAATGACGCCGCCTCGCTGGGTCAACACGCCCTGCCAACCTATTGCCATCGGCGATGTTCTTACGTATCTCGCGGGTTGCCTGGAAAATGAACACACCGCAGGTGAAACCCTGGATATTGGCGGCCCGGATGTGGTCACCTATCGTGACTTGATCCGCATCTATGCCGAAGAGGCCGGACTTCCGCCACGCATGGTGATTTCCGTTCCCGTACTCACTCCGTATTTGAGCGCCAAATGGATTCATCTGGTCACTCCGGTCCCGGCTTCCATCGCCCAGCCGCTAGCCGAAGGGCTGGCCATCCCCGTCGTTTGTCGGGAAGATCGCATTCTCGATCTGGTGCCGATAAAGCGAACCCCCTTACGCATGGCTATCCGGATCGCTTTGGAAAAAATATTGACCCATCAGGTGGACACCTGCTGGCATGATGCGGGCGAACTGCTACCGCCAGCCTGGGCGGCCTGCGGCGATGCGGATTGGTCCGGCGGCACGTTGATGACTTGCGGGTACCGGGTACGGGTAAAGGCCGATCCCAAATCCGTATGGAAAGTCGTGCGTAGTGTCGGCGGCAGCCGGGGGTGGTTCTATGCCCAATCGCTTTGGTGGCTGCGTGGTTTTCTTGATCGCCTGGCCGGGGGGGTTGGGCTGCGGCGTGGCCGACGCCACCCCGAGGAGATCGGCGTGGGAGACGTGATTGATTTCTGGCGCGTCCTGGACGTGAAAGAGGGGGAAAAGTTGGTTTTGCTGGCGGAGATGAAGATTCCGGGAGAGGCCACGCTGACTTTCGAAATTGATCCGTTCCCGGACGGAACCACTCAATTGACTCTGCTTTCCCGTTTTCTCCCCAAGGGGATGGCTGGCATTATATACTGGTACAGTCTTTACCCCTTGCACGAGATCATTTTTTTCGGCATGGCCAAAGCCATGGTCCGGGCTACTCAAAAACCCATCTGCGGAAAACCGCGACGTTTTACACCGCGTATTGCCGGCAGCTGCGCACTGCCTTGAAAACCGGGCCAATCAGTGACATTGCCGGTCATATCCGACGTGGCCACCGTCTGGATCAGAAAAAGTTACAGATCATGCTGTCGCTGGGCACAAAGGTCCGGAATGTCCGGCCGGAGGCTTTGGCGAGGTATCCCGGAACGGCCATGCCGGAATCATACTCGACATAGTTGACGAAGGTGCGCCCGTCAATGCGGACTTTCATCCCGCGTTGGGGCGCCTTGAGAGGAATGATCGCACAAGCGGTCTTGTACTTTTCCCCCAGATCCGCAAACCCCAGTTTGCGGGCCTGTTCAGCAAGGTTCACTTCCAGGTAGTGGCGTGCGCCGCGCTGTATGATGCCGCCGTATTTTTCTTCCACATGCTTGAGCAGTTTATCGATGCGGTTGTCCATTTTTTATCTCCTTTTTATTCCTTTAGTAAAAAAACCAACATTGTGATACTGTAGATCCATCCAACACTGCTGAAGCGGGTATGCATTCGACCTCTCCATTGCCATTACGAACCGAGGCTGATCACCGATTCGTCATCTCCTCGACGAAGATATTCACCCGCGGAAAACTTGCAATGGGAAAGGCAAATGGGTCTTATGGTAGGTTAAGCCTATTATTTTGGATCCCCTGCGGGGCGGGACGTCGTATGCCGTCGACCGGAGGAGGTTTCCCCAAGCAGCCCGCCGCGATGAGGAGATTTGTCATTGAAACCGCCCCTCCGACACCGCAACATCACGGTGAAACGCCTTCTGTTGGATGTTTTCCGATTCCTTCGCTGCCAGTCATGGTTCTGCCATCGCCTCGGTTACCCCTATCAACCCAGCCGCGAATATGTCGAAATCGACATCACCTACAAATGCAACCTGAAATGCATCAATTGCAACCGTTCCTGCACCCAGGCTCCCAGCGAGCTGGAAATGCCCGTCCCGACCATCGAGACCTTCATCGCTCGGAAGATCCCCTGGAAGCGCATCCGGATTCTGGGGGGCGAACCTACCCTTCACAGCCTATTTTTCGATATCGTCGACCGTCTGATGGACTATGGAAGGGGCCAGGATCCATCGGTGCGGTTGGTCGTCGGGACCAATTTCTATGGCCGCCGGGTTCGCCGGGCATTGGAACAACTTCCCCCTTCCATCGCCATCAAGAGTTCGCTCAAGACGTCGGGAAAAAACCTCTTCCGGCCCTTCAACGTGGCGTCCGTGGATACCCGTTACAACCGGTTTTCAGATTACCACTGCGGCTGCCGCATCATTGAAGAGTGCGGATTGGGACTGATGCCCACCGGGTATTACATGTGTGCCGTCGCCGGCGGTATCGACCGGACATTCGGTTATCGCCTGGGCCGGCCGGACCTGCCTGATCACTCCAATGATTTTACCGACCAGATGGCGGCTTCTTGCCCGTTGTGCGGTCATTTCGGCTTTCAGTGGCCCACCCGCAAAAGCAGACAATCCAAAACCCGGCGTCTGGCATACGCCGCCGCAGCGTCGCAGATGAAGAAAAAACACAAAGGAGAACATGACTGCCGATGACCGATTTGCGCGTACTGCATGTACTCGGACAACGTCCGGAAATGACCGGCAGCGGGATCTATCTCGAGGCTTTGATCCGGGAATCGCGAAAACACGGAATCACCTGCCATCGGATTGCCGGCGTGCCTGAAGGCAGCCTGGACGCCTCGACAGTTCGGCCTTCAGTCGACTCCGATTATGTTTTTTTTGAATCGGAAACGCTCGATTTTGCAGTTGTCGGGATGTCCGATGTGATGCCCTATCCCAGTTCGCTGTTCAGCGAGTTGAAAGGACGACGTCTTACGGCCTACAAAGCGGAATTCTCCCGCGTGCTGGAAACAGCGGTAAACCGATTCAGGCCGGATATTCTTCACACCAACCACCTTTTCCTGCTGTCGGCCCTGGTCAGAAAACGCTTCCCATCATTGCCTATGGTAACCACCTGCCATGGCACCGATCTGAGACAAGTTGAACTGTGCCCCCATCTGAGACGGTTCGCACGGCGCTATTGCCGGCGTATCGACAGAATCATCGCCCTGAGTGCCGATCAGAAGGCCGACATCCAACGGGTGTTGGACATCCCTGCAGATGCCATTGCGGTGATCGGCGGCGGCTATGATGACAGCCTTTTTACCCGTGGTCCGCGACGCACCGCTGGGACGATTCAACTTCTGTATGCCGGAAAATTGAATCGGAGCAAAGGCGTCCCTTGGCTGCTAAGGTCCCTGATGAAAATCAAACACCATGACTGGCACCTTCATATGGCAGGGGGTGGTAATGGACCGGAATTTAGCGAATGCATTGACCTCGCAGAAAAATTGGGCAACAAGGTTACCAACCATGGCTTCGTTACCCACCGCCGATTGTCGGAGTTGATGAAAAATGCCCATGTCCAGGTGCTGCCCTCATTTTTTGAAGGACTGCCCCTCGTGCTCTTTGAGGGCTTGGCCTCCGGATGCCGGATCATCAGCACCAATTTGTCAGGTTTCAATGAAATCTTTGGAAGAGCAAATAAAGATACGATCGACCTGATTCAATTACCGCCCCTTGAAACCATTGACCGACCGTATCAAAAAGATGAGGCTCGATTGGAAAATGCATTGTGCAAAAGCATTCTCAACATGATTTCTACTGTAAAGAAATCTCCGGATATCGACGATTCCCAAGCCACAAAAATTGCTTCCGATTATACCTGGTCGCGTGTTTTTGAACGCACATTGTCCATATACCATGATGCTGTTGACCAGAAAATCAGATCCGACTGATTTCCATTCACATCGTTTAGAACACCTATTCATAAATACGATGGCATTCGATCAATCAATAAATGGCTCAAGAATTAATAATTTATGCCCAATAATGGAAAGCTGACGACAATTTCCCAAGGAGATTCTCGTTGAAAAAGACCGAAATAATTCGGGATGTTGTCATAATTATAATTGTCTGCTTTATTTCATTTTTTATTTTTCAATAGTTTGATGTCCTTGAAAAAATAGTTGAATTTTCAAGAAAGTACGAGGAATACGAATTCCTTGAGTAATTCCATGTTCAGGTGGCGACGGGTTCCCCAGCGTTTACCGGCAATGTGGCGAAGCCTGGCAGCTACCAGCATAAGGGCGGAGTTCCCATCGGGGAAAGCACCAACCACTCAGGTCCTGCGCCTGATCTCCCGAAGGATACGCTCAACGGGGTTATTGGTGCGGATGCGCTGCCAATGAGCATTTGGGAAGTTATAGTAAGCCAGCGTATCACCAATCGGCATGAAATCCGTCTGTTTTGAATTTTTAGGTCGTTATCAAAAAAGTCAACCAAAAGGGTGAAGGATTTAATATTCTTGATTTATCAGAGGGATATGGTAGGGAAAAAGGGATCAAGTTTAAAAAACCAGCGTTTTTCTACCAGACACGCGTAAACTTGATTTCAAACCAACCGTTTATTCATCGTATTGCGATGAATAAATTATGTTGTGTCAAAGAATGAAATAGCGGGGATACAATAGAAGGATAAAAGAAAATGTTTAGCACGGAGTTTTTCCTTACTTCACTGGTGGTCGTTCTAATACCAGGTACAGGTGTTATTTATACGGTTTCAACAGGCCTTTTTATCGGCTGGCGTGCGAGCATTGCTGCCGCATTTGGCTGCACTATGGGTATCATTCCTCATTTAACAGCAAGCGTTTTGGGATTATCTGCCATTCTTCACATGAGCGCTATCGCCTTCCAAGTTGTTAAATGTGCAGGTGTTTTCTATCTTATGTACCTATCATGGTCAATGTGGCGTGAAACCGGTTTGTTACAAGTTAACTCTCCTGATTCAAAAAAAAGCCTGTTGGAAATAGTGGTAAAAGGGTTCTTAATCAATATTCTTAACCCAAAACTATCAATATTTTTCTTGGCCTTTTTACCGCTTTTTGTATCTCCAAACATATCGTCACCCTTGTTTCAAATGTTAATTCTAAGTGCTGTATTTATGGCAATGACTTTGATTGTATTTATTTTATACGGCCTTTCGGCCAATTATGTCAGCAAATATATTGTGAGCTCTAAAAAAGTTTCCACTTATTTGCAAAAATCGTTTGCTGCTATTTTTGCTGTCCTTGGTGTCAAACTGGCCATGACAGAGCAATAGAAATAAAATACAGACATAACCATCTGCTGGTAGGGAAGCGCAAACAGCCGCGCACCCACAGCAGCATGGTATGAAGCGCAAAAAAATAATTATCTGCAGATATTTTCTTTAATCTGCAGATAATGCGAAGAATAATATGATGAAAATACAAGGTTGAGGGTTAATAATTTTGCCGTTTATTAATAAAGTATTTTTACTTACTAATATTGTTGGCATCATTTGTATGTTCATTGGTGGGTATCTAATTATTACTTATCAATCTTCCCTTTGGGGTATCTTACTATCGTTGTTTGGGGGTTGTTTAATACTTTATATAAAGAATAATAAATCTAATATTAATTAATAAACCACTCTACAATCATACGTGTTCACGGGCGTAGCCGCGGGTTGATCTAAATCCAGGATAGGTCGGGTTGAGAATTTTGAAAATAGGATTCCACGCAATTCACAAGAGCAGGGGATGTGGCTTTCGATTTCAGCCGGCAGGTTTCCTTGAACGATATGTCCTAATCGTCAGTTAATGGCACACCGAAATTGAAAAAATGGGGTGACACTCCTGAGTGTAAAAACCAATTACACAGAAAAGAGATCACCCAATGAAAAAGAAAAAACGGAAAGCCGGAGGGGATAGGAAACGTTCTTCCCGGACGTTGGCCTACCCGGTCGAGTTTCGCCTCCGGATCGTCAAGCTCTTCCTGGAGGAAGGCTACAGCGCGTCACTGATCAACGAGGAGTTTGGCATCAGCCAGCACTCCATCCGGCGCTGGGTTCGAGCTTACCGGCGAGGCGGTGTCGAAGGGCTGACGCCGAAGCCTCGGCCGGGCGGCAGGCCTTCCGTAACGCCAGAGATCCGGGAACGGGCGATCGCCGTCAAGAAGTCGCATCCGGAGTACGGCGCCCGGTGCATCGCCGACGTTCTCAAACGGTTTTTCCTGATTCCCACCAGTCAGAGCACCGTCCACAAAACCTTATCCGAAAAGGGGGTGGAGGGAATTTTAAGAAATCAAATGGAAAAATGGACGTTTTTGTAACCTGACAATTGGTTTGAAACCATTTAACGGGTGGTTTGAAACCGTGTAATTGAGCCTGAAAATATAGTCCAACTTTCACCTGCCTTGTCACCGGCTGAAGTAAAAATTACAGTGAACAATAGTGTAAACTTGCCATAAAAATGTGGTTGTAAACCTCGTGGTGTTATAGTGTGAAATTTCCTCCCAGTCGATGAATTTCATCTTTAGATTTTTCCATTCGATCCGATATTCAAGAAAAATCGTACGCGTTCACGGGATATTCCAGTTTGAATTAAATCCAGGAGAGATTGGGCGTCGACCTTCGAAAATAGGAAGTAATACATTCCACGAGGAACGGGAACGTCGGTTTTGCATTTAGACGGCAGGTTTCTTTCAGGGATAATATCCTTTCGACCCACCGGTTTCCCTTTTCGCTTTGGGTGCCCAGGCTGCGCTTTCGCCATAGCACCCCAAAGCGCAGTGCCCGTTCGGCACGGTTGTTGGTCGGTTCAATGCCATGGTGATCGAGAAAGGTCCACAGACTGTCCATTTCGCGAACAATCTGCCGGGCGAGTTTTCCGGCGTCGGTCTTGTCCTTCTCCCAAACGGAGACGGTAAACAAAAAGAACGTATAAAAATCCGACCACATTTCCGGGTCGGGAGGTTCTTTGGCAAACGATACCAGTTGCCTCAGCCAGGCGGCGACGATTTCTCCGAAGCGGCAAAGATCGGTTTTCTTTCGTTCCGCCAGGGCATCGGCTTTGCGGATCAGATGGGCCAGGCAGGTTTGGCGGTTAACCCATTTTCGATATAGGCCGTAACCATCGCTGACCAGAATCCCGTCCCAATCCCGGACCAGTTTTTCGAAAGCTTCCTTGGAGCGATGCGGGTCGATGCGATAAAACGCCACCCGTTCGTTGGCCATGGCCCACAACCAGTGCAGGTCGTTTTCCTTAAACCAGGAAGTTTCGTCGATGTAGTTGCACCAAAAGCGTCGGGCGACCCGGCCGATGCGTTCGTAGGCCGGCAATAGCGCATTTGACGTGCGGTCGACAAGCTTCTGGATGGTTCCGGTGGCAATCCCGATGCCCAGAACCGACTCACACAACTGCTTGACGTCGTTGCGGCTCATGGCCTTGATCCCACTCAATTCTCCGATAAGCGCGGTAAAGCGCGGCCCATAACCGGTGGATACGTCAGAAGGTAGCGCGGCCTTGACCGTCCTGCCGCAGTTGGGACAGTCACATTGCTGGAGAATATAGTGGCTGATTTGCATTTCGATTTCGGGTAGCTCGATATGCTGATGCGCATAAAACGGCTGCATCTTTTGCGGATCGAACTGCGCATGCCCGCATGCGCAGCGCGTCGGCATCAACCAATGGCTCTCGGTCGGATCCAGCATCTGCCGCTGATGCGGCTTGTGGCCTTTCTGACCGCCTTTTGCACGTGTACTCTTTTTCTGTTTTCTCTTTTGCCTGCTAAAGGGCGGATCGGATGACGGCGGCTTACTGGAGTTATGAGAATTTTTGCTGGACCGAACCTCAAGCTTCTCCAGCCGCTTTTCGTGGGCTACAATCCGCTGTTCCATATCGAAAAGCATCCGTTCCAGAGCCATGATATACTGTCGCACCGGCTCTGGTGTCAGTTGCCAATCGAGTTCCGAAAAGGGTCTTTTGAGTGCCATGAAAAGCACTCTACCATAGTCAAAAAGAAAAATCTAGATTTATTTTGTATTATTTCGGTTAGTTATGATCTATTTTTTGTGCTTTGATTTCGGGGGGTTGCGAGACCAGTTGGATCCTCAAAGTACCCCGTGAATGCTTACGAAAAATCATTTCAATAGTGCAACGAATTGATCGTTTTATGGTTTTTGGAGAATGGCACTCAACGGATCAGCGATTAAATTCCGGTTAAGCATACTGTCAACTCGCATGGGAATTTACGTCGTCGATACTGTTTCAAGGATGGCGCATGCTGGAGTCGGCGCAGATTGTCTGGCGTACAGGGTATATGATGAAATTTTCGGACGTTTAGGTGTGTCCGAAACGGATGTTAAGGAACTGATGACCGAATTCAACTTAAAACTCAACATCGCGGAGAAATTGTTTCATTCAATTTGAGCCCCGATAAATATGAATTTGAAGGGCCATTTGTAATCATTTGCGCGGTTTCAAGCCGGGTAAAAGACCACACCTCGTGAAAGGTTACACAGCGATTGGTTATAATTTCTCTGCAATAGAACATTTTGCGCGTTTGGCTTTGTACATTGCAGCATCTGCTCTTATTAAAAACTGATGATGAGTTTCATCTTTATTTAAAAAAACAACCCCTTTAGATGCAGACACACCATTGGGTAATTTGCTATAAACGATTCTTTCGAGACGATCTTCAATTTTGTTGGAAATATTAATGGTTTCATCATCGTCTATATTTGTTAATAAAACAGCGAACTCGTCACCCCCAAATCGATAGCAATAATCTGTTCCTTTTCTTGAAAAACTAGAGAGTTTTTGTGCAAATTTGATAAGAACATTATCACCTTCTTTATGACCGTATTTATCATTGATCTCTTTAAATCCGTCTAAATCAAAAAATATCAAACCAACGCCGCTATTTAATCGCTTTGATCGTAATATCTCTTGCTGGATATCCAAATCAAACTGACGCCTATTACCTATACCAGTCAAAGGATCACGAAGTGAAAGAGGCGGTGGACCCCAAAAACTGGACAATGTGCTAAGCTATGAGTCAGACCAAAAATGAGGAGGATCTGACGATGGGTAACAAGCGCAAATCACACAGTCCACAGTTCAAAGCCAAGGTCGCTCTGGCTGCCATTCAGAACGAAGAAACCGCAGCACAGTTGGCCAGTCGATTCGGTGTTCACCCCACCATGATTTCCACCTGGAAGCGGCAGATGCTCGACGGTGCAGCCGATATCTTCGATAAAAGCCACCGATCCAGAAAACAGGCCGATGCCCAAACCGCCGAACTGTACCGCCAGATCGGTCAACTCAAGGTGGAAAACGATTTTTTAGCACGCAAGCTCAGCAGCTGAATCGCAAACAGCGTAAATCCATGATCGATCCGTTGGATCGGCAGCTGAGCGTTTCCCGGCAGTGTGAACTAATCGATCTTAGCCGGTCATCCTATTACTACCAACCCATACCCATAAGCCAAGAAGAGCTGGAACTGATGCGCAAGATCGACGAACTGTATCTTACCAATCCATCCTCGGGCAGCCGAACGATCAGCCGCCAGCTGGATCGTCAGGGCATAACAGCCAATCGCAAACGGGTTCAGCGGCTGATGCGATTAATGGGTATCGAGGCGGTGTATCCCAAACCGCGGACCAGCCGCCCCCATCCCCAGCATAAGGTATATCCTTATCTGCTAAGGGGTATGACCATCAGTCGCACCAATCAGGTTTGGGCCAGCGACATCACTTTCATCCCCATGGCCAGTGGGTACATGTATCTGGTGGCGATCATGGACTGGCACAGCCGCAAGGTGCTCGCCTGGCGGATATCCAACACCCTGGACAGCGCCTTTTGTATCGATGCCCTTAAAGAGGCGTTGAGCCGCTATGAGCCACCGGAAATCTTCAATACCGACCAAGGGGCTCAATTTACCAGCAACGCGTTCACCAAGGTTCTCATCGATAACAAGGTCGCCATCAGTATGGATGGTCGGGGTCGTTGCCAGGACAATATATTCGTCGAGCGGCTGTGGTGGACCCTCAAACACCAATACATTTACTTGCACGCATTCGACACCGGTAAGGCGCTGCGGCAGGGTCTGGGCCGGTGGCTCGATTATTACAATCACGAACGGGGCCATTCGGCTCTTGACGACAGAACCCCGGATGAGGTTTATTACGGTCTGCCCCATCCTTTCGCCGAGGCTGCCTGATGCCTTTTTATCTTTTAAAAAGCTCTCGGCTCATAGCTTATTCTACCCCTCAGGCTGTCCAGCCGATGGGGTCCACCTCCGGGTCAAACCGGATTCGGGGGGTTTTTTATAATATTGATATAGTTGGTCTACCCACTTGGCCAAAAAATGAATTTTTTTTTGAGACTACTTTCCTGGACGATAAATACGCTTTGAATTCCTGAATCATTTTCACCTCCTTGTCGTGTTGAAAAATTATCCGTAAATACGGATGAGCACCAAAATCGGCATAAAATCCGTCTGTTTTAAATTTTAACGGCGTTGCCAAAAAAAGCCAGACAAAAAAGGAAAGGGTTTAATTTTCTTGATTTATCAGAGGGATATGGTAGGGAAAAGAGCCAGCTGTCCAAAAAACCGACGGTTTTCAAACTGACACGCGTAAACTTGATTTCAAACAACCCGTTTATTCATCGTATTCCGATGAATAAACTATGTTGTGTGTTTATAAAAAATCACAGATTGAATTGGCTCTAATTCATGAGATTAAAGCAAGTTTTAATCGCAAATAGAATGAATGTATCGTTCTTTTTGTTTTCAATTTTAATGTTAAGTTGCGCACCACTTATCTTTTTCAACGAGGCTGTATGGGTGATTATGCCGTTTGTAATAGCCCTGCTCCTGACTCTCCCCAAAAGAGTGGACACACCGAACAGCCAAGTTGTATGAGGCTACAGGAGGTGTTCCACCATGGGAAAAAGACACATCGACCAAGAATTCAAAATTGAAGCTGTACGACTGGCGTCGGAACCGGGTAACACGCAGGCCGGAATAGAACGCGATCTTGGCATCAGCCAGGGGATTATCAGCCGCTGGAAACGCGAGTTATTTAAAGACGGCGACCAGGCCTTTCCCGGCAAAGGCCGCCTTAAACCCGATGACGATGCCATGCAGCGTCTCAAGCGTGAAAATGAACGGCTTCGCAGGGAGCGTGATATCTTAAAAAAAGCCGTGGCCATCTTCTCGGAGGATCCGCACAGGTATTCGGATTCATAGACGAACACCGCACTCAGTGGAGTGTTGAGGAGATGTGCCGAGTCCTTTCGGTGTCTCGTAGTGGCTATTACCGTTGGCGCGGTCGTCCAGAAAGCCGCCGGACGATCGAGAACAGGCGTCTGGATGCCCATATCAAGGCGATTTTCATGAAATCTAAAAGGCGTTATGGCAGCCCGAAGATCACGGATGAACTCAATGATATGGGTTTTCCTGTCAGTAAAAACAGGGTTGCCCGCAGGATGAAAGCCGCCGGTCTGCGCTCGATCGTCCGGCGCAAGTATCGGGCGACCACCGATTCGAAGCATTCCCATCCGGTCGCGGATAACCTTTTGCAGCGCGATTTTACGACCGATGGGCCGGACAAGGTGTGGGTGTCGGACATCACGTACGTCGCCACAGCGCGCGGTTGGCTTTACCTGACGGTCTTTATCGACTTGTTCTCTCGAAGGGTGGTCGGATGGGCGCTGAGCAGTTCGTTGAGCGCTGAAATGGTTATAACGGCCCTTGCCCGCGGCATCCGCAACCGTCGCCCCGGTTCCGGGCTGATCATTCACTCGGATCGCGGCGTTCAGTATGCCTGCAAGGATTTTCGAAAGGTTCTTAAAAAGCATCGTTTCATCCAGAGCATGAGCCGAAAAGGTGACTGCTGGGACAATGCCGTGGCCGAATCCTTTTTCGGCATCATCAAATCGGAGCTGATCCACCACGAGCGTTTCAAGGGCCCTCAGGACACCCTGAAGGCAATATTCGAGTACATCGAGGTCTTTTACAATCGAAAACGCAAACATTCGACATTGGGTTACAAAACCCCCGATCAATTTGAACGGGTCATGAAATCAGCAGTTTGCTTTTAACCGTGTCTACTTTTTTGGGGAAAATTCAGTTTAACATTAGATTTGATTTGTCAAAGGATGAGATGGAGAGTCAGTATGGTGAACTTATAAAGGCAGGTCATGAAGCAATCGTAAGCACAGAGGGTCTTCTTATTGAAGCTCATCGTAAGGCAAAAGGTAAAAAACCGCGTTGGAATAAGGTCGGCGGATCTATTTATGGTGGTAAAAAGGCTACCGCGAGACATATCTATTTGCTCAAATTGTTTAGTGGGGAATTAGATGGCTGGATGATAGCCAGGAAATCAATAATGGAGCTCCATAGAAACCCAACATATGAGAAGTGGGAAAATTACCTTCACGCTATTCGTTTACATGCAATAATAACACAGTCATCATTTAACTCAGCGTGGCAAGATTACCCAGACTCAGGGAATACTAATACTAAATCAGAAATTATTAATAACAGCTATTTACCGGCAAAATGGACAAGCTAACACACGCTTTAACTCGGAGCGCAAAAAGCCGCGCCCGGTTAAGCGCAACGTTATGTGAATATTGAGAGGAAGATAATAAGAGATGGAACATGTATTCTTTTGTACTGGTCACGAACTCAAAATTCCAAATATTGTGAAAAGTGAAGGCCTTTACCTATATGACAAACAAGGTAAAAGCTACATGGATTTAGAGTCAGGAGTTTGGTGTACATCTATAGGACACAATATTGAGGGGATCAACGGGATAATCAAGAACCAAATAAATTCATTGATGCATGCTGGCTTTTGCTATTCAAATGAAATACTTGAAGAATCGGCACAATCAATCCTTAAGGCTGCTGGATTTAATCATGGAAAAAGTGTGTTTCTTTGTTCTGGTAGCGAAGCAATTGAGATATCAAGTCAGATGGCCAAACATCTAACTGCGGAAAGCGTTTCGTTGACACTCCATGATTCATATCTTGGCGCATACTCTTCAATAACCGACAAATCCAGAAATTGGCATTTATTAAATTGGGAGCAATGCAAAATATGCTCTGATAAAGATAAATGCGATTTGTCATGTGAGGTGCTTAAAAAAATACCAAAATACGTGTCTGAGTTTATTTTTGAACCAGGCAGTTCCTCTGGTTTTGTGAGGTTCCCACCAAAGGCGATGATAAAGAATATCGTTAAGATTGTTCGAGACAATAATGGAAAAATCGTTGCTAACGAAGTAACAACCGGTATCGGACGGACTGGCAAGTGGTTTGGATATCAACATTATGACATTAATCCCGATTTTATAGCTGTTGGGAAAGGAGTTGGAAACGGATATCCTGTGAGTATCGCTCTTATCAACGAATATACGGCAAGGCAGTTGGAACTGAAACCGTTTCATTATTCTCAATCCCATCAAAATGATCCTTTGGGAGCCTCGATAGTAAAAGGGGTTATTCAGTATATTGAAAATAACGATTTGATATCGGAAGCGCAGAAAAACGGCGCATTACTTCAAAAACATCTTGAATCAATTGTTGATAAAGAAATTATTCTTGAAGTTCGTGGAAGAGGTTTGATGTTTGCTGTTGATATCAAGAACGAAGGCCTAACAAATTCCATTTACAGCGAACTAATTAAAAAGGGATATATAGTGGGGAATCGAGGTTCATCGCTCAGGATTGATCCACCGCTTACAATTACAAAAACTGAAATTGATGGGTTCATTGAAGTATTAAGAGAAACGATATCACATGTCAAATTATTCAGATAACCAAGCTTTTTCAGCGGAGCGCAAAAAGCGCGCGGCCGCTGAAAAGCAGCGTTATATCTGTTCAGAATGGTTTAAAGGGAATCGTGAGGCCAAGTGAAAGCAGCTGTCGACAAAGTTCGAATTTGGAAAGATAAGGCAACAAACCTCAAGTTTTGTGATGCCTTCTTCTATAGTCACATTTTTCCAAAACATGCTCATGACTACTATGTCGTAGGCGCCATTACAGAAGGAAAGCAACTCTTTTGTCACAAAAAAGAAGAATACTTTACGCCTCCTAATGGAATGATTCTTTTAAATCCAGGCGACGATCATACCGGAAAACCAGCAGACAAGGATGGATTTCGCTGGCGTGCAGTGTACTTTAGTTGTTCACAGGTTGAACAGATCGCGGATTCCCTCGAAATTCACCTGAAAGAGCAATCTGTTCTGAGACAGGTTAGAGTGGATGATCATCAATTACTTCGATTATTTAACCAGCTACATGATCCCATAAATTTAAAAAACTCCGTGCTTGAGAAGGAATGCGTTGCGATCCAGTTTATGTCACTTCTTTTAGACCGATATGCTCATCATAAGGGCAAGAAATATCCAGCTTGTCCTGAAAATTGGGTAATAGGAAGAGCGAAGGAATACATTCTTGCCAATCTCTTGGTAAAACCAAACCTGAAAGAAGTTGCTGAAAACCTGGGCATCGATCAATTCCGTTTAATACGGGAATTTAATCGTGTTACTGGGATGTCTCCATATGCTTTTTTTGAATGCTTACGAATTAGTGAAGCTCAGCGGTTGCTGGATAAAGGATTATCGCTGGCTGAAGTTGCATTATCATTGGGATTTACAGATCAAAGTCATTTTACAAGACGCTTTAAACGGCTAATCGGAGTGACTCCTGGACGCTATCTGCATTGAGTCTTTCCCGCTAATTTGAGCCAAATATGCAGCGAAAATGACAATCATGCCACCAGCGAACTGTATTATACGCAGCCTCTCATCTAACAGCCACCATGCCGCAAAAATGGTAATAAAGGGAACAATATTTATAAAAATAGATGCCCTGCTTGCTGGAATATAGCACAGTGCAGAATTGTAGGTAACAAAAGCACCAACGGATGAGAACATCGCCAATACGAATAAGGCTATCCAGGATGAAGACTCCACAGCTACCCAATGCACTTCAGTGACTTGAAGAAGAAAAAAAGGGAAAAAAAACAGTGCGCCATAAAGCATTTGGAATGCCGTAATCAGTACTGGATCAATTTCATTGCTGAAATGTCGAGCTAAAATCATATATCCAGCTGCTGCAAAAACAGCTCCTAACATTAGAACATCTCCTTTTGAAACGGAAAAAAGAGTGGATTGGTCTTGTTCAATGCAAATTAACAAAGTTACGCCAACAAGAGAAAGGAATAAACTTAAAATGCGTTTAACTGAAATCCGCTCTTTGAGAAAAAAGATGGAAAGTAACAGCACAGCCACAGGAATAGTCGCCGCGATTAATGATGCTTTTGTTGCAGTGGTATACTTAACCCCGTAATTTTCACAAATGAAGTAAAGACCGGGCAGAAATAACGAAATTAGCATCATTTTTTTATGAAAATTATCCGGCAACTTTGGCCATCCCCGAAGGGTTAGAAAGGCCAAAAAAACGATTGAAGCAATAAAAAAACGTAAAAAAGCAAGGGTTAGGGGCGGGAAATTTGTTAGCGCAATTTTGGTTCCAACATAAGAGGTACCCCAGAAAAGGACGGAAAATGAAAGAAATATATAGGCTTTTATATCGCCATTGCGTTGCATAGCTCACTCCATAGGAAAAATTTCCATGAAAGTATCGCAATATCCGAATTACGTCTTGTAGGATATTGCAAAAAAACTCTTAAATTTATAAAAATATATAACCATGCTAATTCAGCCGACGCAAAAAGCCGCGCGGCTGATTAGCGGCGTTCTCTTTTTGTTGTTTATGACGTCCGGAAATCTATCAGAGATTGGATAGCGATGGAATGGAAAATACCGATAAAGAAGTCCTGATTCGTCCCCCTCTCGAAATCGCGCGTGCAGTCGAATCACTTTTACGCGGCGCAATATTTTTTTGTTTACGAATGTTCTACACACTCTATCGGTATTTGTTAATTCGAAGAAGATTTCCTTTTTCGAGTGAATCAGATACGTCTTCAGCTGCTATTATAATCGGCCCCTTTACATTCGCAGTATTTTCTTGGATACTAAATCTTTCTGGTATCTTTATCATGTCCTTTGGGAACCCAAAATCACCCGACTCTTTATTTGAAGCTACAATGCTTATCCTGGCTGATGGAATCATGTCAGGTAATCCTGCTAAATTTCTTCTCGCGATTTCACCAATCTTGATCACGATTGTTTTAGTGGCAGCTTTACAATGGCTGATATGCCAAGTTTTAGGGGGGGAAATTTCATTCGACACAAATCTCTCAATCGCTGGATATGTACTTGGAACATATGCATTCTCTCTTTTTATTCTTATTATGCTCTATTTTCCTTTTATTATTTCGAGAACACGGAATTATGTTTCGATTCCAATGTTAATAATTTTCGTTTTTATTATATTCCTATGGACTCGCAGATGGTTTCGGATGCTCATCGAACACGACGGGTTAAATAGAATAAAATCAGTTTTCACAATTGGCATTGTTATTTCACTTACAGTATCGACATATTGGTTTATTATAAAAGCCGTTCTTCCTGTCCTTAATCGTTACTGGAATTTTTTTGAAATTTTAGGGATTAGCCAATAAATGCACGTTGCAAGTGGCTATTGTTTATATAGTGGTAAATAGCTCAGGACTTATTTAGGTACGGATACCATTTGTTGGTAAGATAAGAAATGACATAATTTTTTTGCACAGGACGCCAAACAGCGGGCGCCTGAGAAAATCCCGTTGGGCTGCAGTAACCGTGAAATTTTAGGCATTCAGGATATAGCGTTATGCCTTTTCAAAGCAATATTTTTAACTCTGAGTGCAGAGAACTTGGCGATGGTAACCATCTCCATTTTGTCAAAATGGCAAAAGGGTCAGGTCTCAACATTTGACAAATTATCGATATCCTGTGGGATTCGGAGACGTTCCTTACAAATTATACAAATAGCAGAATTGTGTGCTCATAAGCAGGGATGTAGCAGGAGCTCGGATGGCCCTCATCAATGAAACTATCGATACATTAACTACTCTTCAATTTCAAAAAGGGCTGAATAATGAAAAGCGTAATTTTATATGATTCTATCGGCGGAAATACTGAAAAAGCAGCCCAGCACATATTCGATACGCTTAGAGATGCAATCAGTATCGTTGACCTAGTAAAATTTACACCTGAGGTTGATATTGAAATTTTTGATTACGATCTGGTTTTTTTGGGATCACCTGTCATCGACTGGTTGCCAACAAAACGGATGATGGAATTTTTGAAAAAGAAGCTCCAATCATATAGCGACCACGGGAAAATCGTACCATCCTCTCCCATAATACCCGGAAAGTATGGCATATGTTTCTGTACATATGCTGGACCGCATATTGGTAAAAACGAGGCACTTCCCATGACTATGTGGCTTAGCTCGTTTTTAGAACATCTTGGATATGCGGTTCTGGATCAATGGCATATCGTTGGTCAATTCCACAAGGAGACCCATATGAATACTCAAGGGCGACTTGGTAATATTTTAGGCCGCCCGAACGATGCGGATTTAACCAATGTCGTGAACCGAACAAAAGGGATTATTGGAGCTCTGTCTGCGTCCATTGAAGATGAGAAAAGTTGAACTGTAAGTGTATGAATAGCAGAAAAAATTATAACCAGCGACTTCTCACAGGACAATCCGGGGGGAGGCAGGGACAACCGAAGAACCGGATGCGGGAAAACCGCACGTCCGGGTTTGTGCGGGAGGTGCTGGATAACCGGCGTTCCTACCGCGAGATAATCTGAAATAGCGAAATGCTAAATCCATTCAATTTCCTGACACACTTGAGAGGACCACTGGAAAAAGCTTATCCCATTAGGCAGGAAAACCAACTTCAGCTAAAAATCCGCATCATTTTCTTCTGGGTGCTGTTCGCCGCTTTTTCCGGCAGTTTGGTCGTATTACTTGCCGCATACTCCGCAAGGACCGGCGGGGAACTGTGGGCCGGTCTCGCGGGTGCCGGATGGACGGGCCTGGTCTTTGTTTTTATGTTCCTTTTCCTTTTAAGCGTATATGAGAGCATTGTCGCCGTTTTCCTCTTTCTCCTCCGCAAATTCAAATTCTTCACAAAGTCGGACGCCTCTGAGGCAGACCCTGCTCGCCGGCAATTTATCAACCAAGCCGTCCAGGGGGGGCTCATTCTTCTTTCCGCCGGCCTGGCCCGAAGCGCGAGTCTGCATGCCGCAGAATTGCCGGTGGCCAGGGTCATCCCGGTACCCGTCAAGGGGCTGCCGAAGGATCTTGACGGCTTTCGCATTGTTCATCTGACGGACATTCACGCCGATCCCTTTACCAGCCGGGACTGGGTGGAGGCCATCGTTCGCATCGCCAACTCCCTGGTCCCGCATGTGGTCGCCATTACCGGGGACCTCGCTGACGGTCCGGTCAAACGAATGGCCGGCATTGTCCGACCACTAGCGGACCTTTCGGCACCCTTCGGCCGCTATTTCGTTACCGGCAACCACGAATATTACATGGCGGCCCAGGGGGTCGAAAACTGGATTTCACACCTGGAACATCTCGGATTTCACGTGCTGCTCAACAGCCACCGGTTGCTGACTCGAGGTGCCGGAACCGTTTTGCTTGGAGGCGTCACCGATTACTCGGAGGGAAATAATTTTCCCGGACATGCCTCCAGTCCCGCCGCAGCGATCCGGGATGCGGCCCCTGCCGATGTCCGGATTCTGATGGCCCACCAACCCAAAAGCGTATTTGAGGCCGCCGAGGCGGGCTTCGACTTTCAGTTTTCCGGGCACACCCACGGCGGGCAGTTTTTTCCGGGCCAGATCATGATGGCAATCGCCCAGCCTTTTGTGTCCGGCATGCACCGGTTTCGGTCCACGTCGATCTACGTCAACTCCGGCGTCGGGTGCTGGGGGCCGCCGTCCCGGCTTGGATCTACGGCGGAAATCGCGGCCTACGTTCTGCGAACCGAATAGCGGGAGTCATGTGAATCCAGCGGATAGTAGGGGCGCCAGTAATATACTGCCGGCAAAGCTGGAGGCATATGACTCCCTGGAAATCTAACACGAATAGGGTGCGGGGACAGGCGGGACGTCCATCAATTTATAAACAACCATCCTTCTTCCTTGTATTTGGATATACCTTCATGACTGCTGCAAAGATTTCAACTCCGAATAACATCGAAACTTGCTACGAGATCTTTGGTAATGAAGCAATCTCACCGCCAATGGAAAGGGGCTGCGGGACATTTCATTAAATCATAAAAAACTATGTAAGCGTTCCGGGGGAATTTAGCTGGGAAAGTCACTAATATAATTTTTTCAGATCTTAAAACCAGTTGGATAAGGTATCGGAGATCTGTAATGAGACATGACAAGTTTTTTGTACTATGCTTTCTAATCTTTATCATAGCGACAGGATGCGATAAAAAAATCCCCTGTTACCCGCCTGAACACTACGAATCGGAACCTGGCGCCCCTTACATTGCTGAAGAAGTACGGATCCCAACTTCAAAAGGGTACGCTTTAGCGGGAACCCTCACGTTACCGTCTGTTGATGCTTCTTCCTGCCCGGCAGTCCTTTTAATAACAGGTTCAAGTCCCCAGGAACGCGATCACATGCAGGACAGACATAAGCCGATGAGTCTGTATCGACCTTTCCGCCAGATAGCAGACGCAATATCCATGGAAGGTATTGCTGTCCTGCGCATGGATGACCAGGGAACCGGATGTTCAGGAGGTAATGCATTAGAAAATGTGACAATTCAGGAAAGGGCGGATGATAGCAGGGCAGGGGTCGCATACCTCAAGAATAGAAAAGAAATCGATGGAGAATGGATCGCATTGCTGGGTCTTAGCGAAGGCGCGAACATTGCGCCTTTGATTGCCGCCTCCGACCCGTCCATCCGGGCTGTGGTCATGATGGCCGCAACGGCTACAAACGGCTATAAGATCATTGAATACCAGCAAAGGCGCAAGATTGACGAACGATCTGATTTGTCCGAAACCGAGAAAGAGCAAGAGTTTGCAAAATCGATGCGTGGACTGAGGCGCGCACTTGCCAGAGGAGAAGGCGGGCTTTGGTTCAGATCATTCATTGAGTATATGCCGCTGCCGACAGCCGAACATGTCTCCTGCCCGGCATTGATACTTCACGGGGACAAGGATGCCCAGGTCCCGGTCGACCACGCGGATTTATTGGCAAAAACGATGCGCACAAGCGGAAATGAAGACGTGACGGTCGTCATTTTCAGAAATCATAATCATCTATTTCTTGAAGATCCAAATGGAAACAGGAGCGGCTACGCAAAATTGTTGCAGCATACCAACCAGTTGCCTGAACAAGTGCTATCAACCATTGCCGACTGGCTCGGAAACCATCTGTTGGGTGATTGAAGACAACAGGGTCGCCTCCTAATTGTTAACTTTTTAGATGGTATCTGCTTTGATCAACCTATATGGAGTCGGGGACGTATGA